>NZ_CM151182.1:357500-4725000 GCF_056482105.1 Stenotrophomonas sp. 78350_Sma
ATCGCGACTTACCAAACCATTGCAAACTCCGAATACCGAGACGGACTGTATGGGAGACACACGGCGGGTGCTAACGTCCGTCGTGAAAAAGGGAAACAACCCAGACCCACAGCTAAGGTCCCAAATTTTGTGCTAAGTGGAAAACCATGTGGAAAGGCACAGACAGCCAGGAGGTTGGCTTAGAAGCAGCCACCCTTTAAAGAAAGCGTAATAGCTCACTGGTCGAGTCGGTCTGCGGGGAAGATTTAACGGGGCTAAGCACAGAACCGAAGCTTGGGGTGCATAACTTTGTTATGCGCGGTAGAGGAGCGTTCCGTAAGCCGTTGAAGGTGGATTGAGAAGTCTGCTGGAGGTATCGGAAGTGCGAATGCTGACATGAGTAACGATAATGCGGGTGAAAAACCCGCACGCCGAAAGCCCAAGGTTTCCTTGCGCAACGTTAATCGGCGCAGGGTGAGTCGGCCCCTAAGGCGAGGACGAAAGTCGTAGTCGATGGGAAGCAGGTTAATATTCCTGCACCTCGCGTAAGTGCGATGGAGGGACGGAGAAGGTTAGGTGTACCAGGCGTTGGTTGTCTGCGGGAAAGGCGGTAGGTTTGGATCTTTGGCAAATCCGGGATCCTTTAAGACCGAGCACCGAGACGAGCCTTTATGGCGAAGTCACTGATACCACGCTTCCAGGAAAAGCTCCTAAGCTTCAGCTTACGCAGACCGTACCGTAAACCGACACAGGTGGGTAGGATGAGAATTCTCAGGCGCTTGAGAGAACTCGGGTGAAGGAACTAGGCAACATGGCACCGTAACTTCGGGAGAAGGTGCACCCTTTTTGGTGGCTCGTGCGAGCTATAGCTGAAGAGGGTCGCAGTAACCAGGCCGCTGCGACTGTTTATCAAAAACACAGCACTCTGCAAACACGAAAGTGGACGTATAGGGTGTGACGCCTGCCCGGTGCTGGAAGGTTAATTGATGGGGTCAGCCGCAAGGCGAAGCTCTTGATCGAAGCCCCAGTAAACGGCGGCCGTAACTATAACGGTCCTAAGGTAGCGAAATTCCTTGTCGGGTAAGTTCCGACCTGCACGAATGGCGTAACGACAGCGGCGCTGTCTCCACCCGAGACTCAGTGAAATTGAAATCGCTGTGAAGATGCAGCGTTCCCGTGGCAAGACGGAAAGACCCCGTGAACCTTTACTATAGCTTTACACTGAACGTTGAGTTCGTCTGTGTAGGATAGGTGGGAGGCTATGAAACTGTGGCGCTAGCTGCAGTGGAGCCATCCTTGAAATACCACCCTGTCGTGCTTGACGTTAGCCTGGAAGCCCATTATCTGGGTCGGGGACCGTGTATGGTGGGTAGTTTGACTGGGGCGGTCTCCTCCTAAAGAGTAACGGAGGAGCTCGAAGGTACGCTCAGCGCGGTCGGACATCGCGCACTGTGTGCAAAGGCATAAGCGTGCTTGACTGCAAGATCGACGGATCAAGCAGGTAGGAAACTAGGACTTAGTGATCCGGTGGTTCTGTATGGAAGGGCCATCGCTCAACGGATAAAAGGTACTCCGGGGATAACAGGCTGATACCGCCCAAGAGTTCATATCGACGGCGGTGTTTGGCACCTCGATGTCGGCTCATCACATCCTGGGGCTGTAGTCGGTCCCAAGGGTATGGCTGTTCGCCATTTAAAGTGGTACGCGAGCTGGGTTCAGAACGTCGTGAGACAGTTCGGTCCCTATCTGCCATGGGCGTTGGAGATTTGAGAGGGGCTGCTCCTAGTACGAGAGGACCGGAGTGGACGAACCTCTGGTGTTCCGGTTGTCACGCCAGTGGCATTGCCGGGTAGCTATGTTCGGAAGCGATAACCGCTGAAAGCATCTAAGCGGGAAGCGCGCCTCAAGATGAGATCTCCCGGGGCACAAGCCCCCTGAAGGAACCATGTAGACTACGTGGTTGATAGGTCAGGTGTGTAAGTACAGCAATGTATTGAGCTAACTGATACTAATGATCCGAGAGGCTTGACCATATAACCTCAAGTTGCCTTGGCTTTACGACAACGTCGTAAGAGCATCCAAGTGCACGCTACGTCACAAGAACTATGCGAGGCTGGCGCCTTGTCCCACAGGACGAGTGCGACTCTCCAAAAGCCTCCCTGGTGAAATTAGCGCTGTGGAACCACCCGATCCCATCCCGAACTCGGAAGTGAAACGCAGCTGCGCCGATGGTAGTGTGGCTCAAGCCATGCGAGAGTAGGTCATCGCCAGGGTTTACACCCAAAACCCCGCTGCTCACGCAGCGGGGTTTTTCTTATTAAGTGAAGGCACTGCATTTTCCGGGTGGCTTCCGCCCCAAGGGCAAGATCGCGAAGCTGGCGCTGCAAGCGCTGCTGCAACCGTCTCCCTGGTGAAATTAGCGCTGTGGAACCACCCGATCCCATCCCGAACTCGGAAGTGAAACGCAGCTGCGCCGATGGTAGTGTGGCTCAAGCCATGCGAGAGTAGGTCATCGCCAGGGTTTACACCCAAAACCCCGCTGCTCACGCAGCGGGGTTTTTCTTTGTGCGCAGTAAATGCGGGTAGTGCCGGCCGCTGGCCGGCAACCCGATGGCGTCACATCGCCCGGTAGATCCACGCCATGCGTGGATGCCCTCTGCGAGAAACCATGGCGCCAACCAAGGTTGGCCGCTACCAATCGTTTGCCGGCCAGCAGCCGGCACTACCCGTAGACCCACGCCATGCGTGGATGGGGCGCTCGCCGTGTAAAGAGGTGCCAACCAAGGTTGCCACCCACCAATGGCGGAGCGCACAAAAAAAGCGGCGCCCCGTGGGGCGCCGCTCTGCTCTCAACGATGTTCAGTCGAGAATGGCCCGGCTTACTTCGCCGAAGCCTTGTCCTTCATCATCGCGTCGCGGGCCGCCTTGAACGGGTTGCCCTCATACCAGTTAGGCCAACGATCGCCACCGGCCAGTTCCTTGCCGACGCCGTACATCAGCTGCAGGTCTTCGACGGTACCGTCAAGCTTCCAGGTGGACGCATCGAACTCGTCCTTCGGGCCGTGGTAACGGTTGGCACCGTAGTCCGCAGCGGCCTTGCGGCCGGCGTCCACGCCACCCTCGCGCAGATCCTCGCCACCATCGGCGTACAGGGCCGGCACGCCGGCCTTGGCGAAGTTGAAGTGATCCGAGCGGAAGTAGAAGCCGCTCTGCACCGAGGTCTCACCATGCAGGGTGCGGTCCTGGGCCGCAGCCAGCGGCTTGAGGATGTCTTCCAGCTCCGAGCTGCCGAAGCCGGTGACGGTCACGTCCTTGGCACGGCCGGCCACGGACATCGCGTCGATGTTGATCACACCGGCGATCTTGTCCAGCGGGAAGGTCGGGTGGGAGACGTAGTACTTCGAACCCAGCAGGCCGGATTCTTCCAGGGTCACCGCCAGGAACACCACCGAACGTTCCGGCTTCGGATCCTGGTGGGCCATTGCTTCGGCCACCTCAAGGATGCCGGCCACGCCGGTCGCGTTGTCGACCGCACCGTTGTAGATGTTGTCGCCGGTTTCACCCTCGTGCTTGCCCAGGTGGTCCCAGTGCGCCATGTACAGCACGGCCTCGTCGGCACGCTTGCTGCCCGGCAGCACGCCCACCACGTTGCGCGACTGCTTCTGCGCGATCTGGCTCTTCAGGTCGACCGCGGCGGTGGCCTTCAGTGGCACCGGCTTGAAGCCGCGCTTGCTCGCATCCTTGTAAGCCTGCGCCAGGTCCAGGCCGGCACCGGCAAACAGCGCCTTGGCCGCGTCGGCACTCAGCCAGCCCTGCACCGGAATACGGGCCTCCGGGTCATCCTTGGCCGGCAGGTCGTACTGGGGGCCAGCCCAGGAGTTCTTCACCACATCCCAGCCATAGGAAGCGCCGGCGGTGTCGTGCACGATCAGCGCGGCGGCGGCGCCCTTGCGCGCAGCCTCCTCGAACTTGTAGGTCCAGCGGCCGTAGTAGGTCATGCGCTTGCCGTCGAACAGCTTCGCGTCATCGACATGGAAGCCCGGGTCGTTGACGAACATGACGACCGTCTTGCCCTTCCAGTCCTGGCCGGCGTAGTCGTTCCACTTCTGCTCCGGTGCATCGACGCCGTAGCCGACGAACACCAGGTCGCTGGCATCGACCTTCACCTCGGCCTGGCCGGTACGGGTACCCACCACCATGTCGGTGCCGAACTTCAGTTCGGTGGTCTTGCCGCCCTGGGTGATCTTCAGCACGGTCGACGCGTCGGCCGTGGTCTCGGTCATCGGCACATCCTGGAACCAGCTGTCGCCGTTGCCGGGCTGCAGGCCGATGCGCTGCATCTGGTCGCGGATGTAGTTGACCGTCAGTTCCTCGCCCTTGCTGCCCGGGGCGCGTCCTTCGAATTCATCCGAAGCCAGTGTCTTCACCATCTCGGCGAAGTCGCCAGCGTTGATCTCGGGGGAGAACGCATGGGCCGCCGGCTTGGCAGCGGCGGTGTCGGTGGCCGGCGCGGGCGCCGGCGTGTCTTCGCCTTTGCAGGCACTGAGCGCGGCCGCAGCGGCCAGGCACAGGAGGAGTTTGCGGGGCATCGTCGATTCCTGGAAAACAAAGGGCGGCCGCACGTCGTGCACGGCCGGTATCAGCGAGTATCACCGAACCGGGCGGTCCGGTGCGCTCAGTCCGCCGGGGCGGTTTCGGTGTCGAACGGGATCGGCTCGGCGCCGGTGACCGGGCCGATACGGGCCGTGCGGTGCACGTACAGCACCACCTCGCGCTCGAACTGCAACGGGCCGTTGACCACGGCATTCGGGCCGACGATGACACGCGGCTTGCGGCTGGCGGTGAGCGAGACGCTGAAGTTCGGCTTGCGCACGTGCACACCGCCGTTGACCTGCGAACCGATGCCCACGGTGATGTCACCGTTGACGGTTTCCACGTCGTTGCCGACGCGGCTTTCGACCAGCCCGATGCCACCGTTCACGGTTTCAACGCCCCCTTCGATCTGGCTGCCGCGATCGCTGAAGATGCTGCCGTTTACGGTGCTGACGCTGCCGCGTGCAATCACCTCGCGGCCCAGGCGTACGCCGCCGTTGACCGTTTCAATCTTGCCGGTACGTGCACGGTCGGCCACCTTGACCCCGCCGTTGACGGTGTCGATGCTGCCGGTCTCGACGCCTTCACCAACCCGGATGCCGCCGTTGACGGTATCCAGCTTGCCGTAGCGCTGGCCGGGTTCGGCGCTGATGCTGCCGTTGACCTTGCTGATGTTTTCCTGTGCTGCCACCGGCGCGGTGACCAGCAGTACGCCCAACAGCAGCGGAATGGAGAGAGCTTTCATGGGGACCTCGATGGATGTGCGGCTGGCAGGCCGCGTGCGGAGATGTCACCATTCCCGGGTACCCCCTGCAACTGCCTGAAGTCACTGGAAAGCCCTTGCGCGACAACGCCTTCCCATCACGCCGACATCACATCGCCGCCGTCCGCGGCGGGCGCTGCCTGCTGTTGGGGCTGGCCATCGCCTTGGCGCTGCCGTTGCAGGGCGCCGCACAGACCACCCGCGAGACCGAGCGCAGGCTGCAGAAGCTGCGTACCGAGTTGAAGGGCGTGGCGCAGGAGCGCCGGCAGATCGAGGGCCAGCGCGGCCAGGCATCACAGCAACTGCGCGAGGCCGACGAGAAGGTCGCCCGCAGTGGCCGCGCGCTTGCGCAGACCGAAACCGCGCTGCGCGAGCAGAGCCGGTCGCTGGCCGAAGCCGAGCAGCGCCGCAGCACCCTGCAGGCCAACCTGGCCCAGCAGCACCGCGAGCTGGCCGGCCTGCTGCGCGCGGCCTATCAGCTGGGCAACCATGCACCGTTGAAGCTGCTGCTGTCGCAGGACACGGTGGCCGACGCCAACCGTGCCCTGGCCTACCATCGCTACCTGCAGCGCGAACGTGCGCAGCGCATCACTACGCTGACCGCGGACCTGAAGGAACTGGAAGTGCTGCAGGCGCAGATCGCCGAACGCCAGCAGAAGCTGCAGGGCGCACAGCGCGACCAGAAACAGCAGGCGGCCACGTTGGCCGCCGACCGCCGCGACCGCGCACAGACCGTGGCCTCACTGGACGAACGCTTCAAGGACCGGCGCGAGAAGGAACAGGCGCTGGGCCAGGACGCCAAGGCACTGGAAACGCTGCTGGCCAACCTGCGTGCCGCAGCGGCCCGGGCCGAAGCCGAGCGCCGCGCCGCCGCGCGTCGGGCAGCCGCTGAAAAGGCTGCTGCCGAGCGTGCCGCACGCCAGGCCGCCGCGCAGGGCCGCCCGCCACCGCCGCCCACCAAGGTCCCGCCTGCGGTGGCTTCCGCGCCGGCGCCGAAGGTGGGGGGCCTGGGCTGGCCGTTGTCGGGCAACCTGCTGGCCCGCTACGGCGGAAAGCTGCCCGACGGCCGCACCAGCAGCGGTGTGTTGATCGGCGCGCCCGCCGGCAGCACCGTCACCGCCGTGGCCGACGGCACCGTGGTGTTCTCCGATTGGATGACCGGCTACGGCATGATCCTGATCGTCGATCACGGCAACGGCTACATGAGCCTGTACGCGCACAACGACACCCTGCTGAAGGATGCGGGTGCCCGGGTCAGCCGCGGCGATGCGGTGGCCAAGGTCGGCAACTCGGGTGGGCAGGGCGTCACCGCGCTGTATTTCGAGCTGCGTCGTGGTGGGCAGCCGGTCAACCCGGACAGCTGGCTGCAGCGGCGCTGAATCCGGCATCGCCGCGTACGGGGCGGATTCAACGGGAATTTAGCTGTGCTTCGCGCATAATCGGTGCATGTGCCTTGGGCACGATGCCAACGTCGACAGGAGTGATCCATGCGCGCAGCCCGTACCGCCACCCTCTTGCTGGCCTTGTTGCCGGCGCTGTCCTGGGCGCAGCAGACTGCGCCCGCCCCGAGCCAGGAAACCAGCGGGCAGGCAGCGAACAGCGAGGAGGCGGTGACCTCGAAGGTGCCGCTGGAGGACATCCGCCGCTTCGTGGCCGTGTACAACGCGGTGCGTGCCGCTTATGTCGACCCGGTCGATGACAAGAAGCTGATGCAGTCGGCGGTGCGCGGCCTGTTGCTCGACCTCGACCCGCACAGCACCTATTTCAACAAGGAAGACGCGCAGGCCTTCGACGAGCAGGCCAACGGCGCCTACGAAGGCATCGGCGTGGAGCTGCAGCAGCAGCCCGACAACGCCAGCATGAAGGTGATCTCGCCGATCGACGACACGCCGGCAGCCAAGGCCGGCATCCTCGCCGGTGACCTGATCATCGCCATCGACGGCAAGCCGATCAGCGCAATTGATGCGAGCGAACCGTTGCGTGGCCCGGCCGGCAGCAAGGTGGTGCTGACCATCGTGCGTGCGGGCAAGCCGAAGCCGTTCGACGTCAGCCTCACCCGCCAGACCATCCGCGTGACCAGCGTGCGCAGCCGCCTGCTGGAGCCGGGCTATGGCTACATCCGCCTGAGCACCTTCCAGGCCGACACCGGGTCGGACTTCCAGAAGCACGTGCAGCAGCTGCAGAAGCAGTCCGGTGGCCAGCTCAAGGGCCTGGTGCTGGATCTGCGCAGCAACCCGGGTGGACTGCTGACCGCCGCCGTGCAGGTGGCCGACGACCTCCTCGAGAAGGGCAACATCGTCAGCACCCGCGGCCGCATCAGCATCAGCGATGCACGGTTCGATGCGACTCCGGGCGACCTGCTGAAGGGCGCGCCGGTGGTGGTGCTGGTCGATGCCGGTTCGGCCAGTGCCTCGGAAGTGCTGGCCGGTGCGCTGCGCGACAACAAGCGCGCGCGCGTGGTCGGCAGCCGCACCTTCGGCAAGGGCTCGGTGCAGACCGTGCTGCCGCTGGACAACGGTGACTCGGTGAAGCTGACCACCGCGCGTTATTACACGCCCAGCGGCAAGTCGATCCAGGCCACCGGCATCGTGCCGGAGGTCGAATTCAAGCCTGCCGCGCGCCCCGAAGATGACGCGTTGCCGGCCAGCCTGAGCGATTACAGCGAAGCGACGCTGCCGGGGCATCTGCGTGGCGACGATGAAGGCACCGAGGGCTACCACGCCGGCGCGGTGCTGCCGGGCGACGGCCCGATCAACGATGCGCTGGCCGAACTGAAGAATCCCGGTTCGGTGGCTGCACGGTTGAAGGCCGAAGCGGCGAAGGCAGATGCGGCCAAGGCCGCGAAGGCCGCTGCGGCGAAGCCGGAAGCCAAGGCCGAGTCGAAGCCGGAAGCAAAGCCGGAAGCAAAGCCGGAAGCAAAGCCGGAAGCAAAGCCGGAAGCAAAGCCCGCACCGGCCCCGGCCAAGCCGTGAGGTAGCGCCGGGCCATGCCCGGCGTCGGCTCAAGGGCGGAAGAAGAACACAAATGCCGGCCAGCGGCCGGCACTACCGGGGCGGTCAGAACCCGTGCCGCTTGCGCAGCCGGCGTGCGATCGCCGCACGAACGTAGACTCCGTACACCAGGCCAAACATGAAGCCGCCGATGTGGGCCCACCATGCCACCATGCCGAAGCTCGGGCCGATATGGGCGAACACCACCTGCAGCGCGGCCCACACGCCGATCAGCAGGTAGGCCGGGGCCCGCACGAACTCCAGGAACAGGCCGAGCGGGATCACCACGCCCAGCCGCGCCCCCGGGAACAGGGCCAGGTAGGCGCCGATCAGTGCCGAGACCGCGCCACTGGCACCGATGATGATCTGGTCCGGGCTGCCCATGGTGTAGATGGCCACCAGGTTGGACACCGCGCCGCCGACCAGGAACAGCAGCAGCAACCGCCACGGGCCCAGCACCCGCTCGGCGGGCAGGCCGAAGATCAGCAGGAAGACCAGGTTGCCCAGCAGATGCGACCAGTCCGCGTGCAGGAACAGGGCGGTGAACAGGCGCAGCACGCTGCCGTCCTGCAGCGTCGCCCACCAGTCGAGCGGGTGGGTCAGGCCGGTGGACAGGGCGCCCCAGTCCAGCCAGAGGCTGCCGCGGGCATCGTCCGGGCGCGAGATCGACCACAGGAACGCCAGCCACAGTGCCGCAAACAGCACGGGCGTGGCCCAGCGCAGGGCCGCCTTCTTGCGCGACGGGAGGGAGACGAACATGGCACTAGCCTAGCGTGCGGGCGCTTGCGACGGGGATTGTCCTGTTCAGCTTTTGAGACGAAAAAACCGCCTGCGCCGTTATTGTTTCATTAACGGCTCTGGGTAATACTCGCATACGGCGTCGTATGTCGGGAGGGGAATCCGGCGCGCTTCGACGGGCCCCCGGGCCTGGCGGGCGCAGGCGCACTCAGAGCACCATCACCGCTTACCGGAGAGAGAACTACGATGCAAACCGCTTCCACCATTGCCCGTCTGACCCTGCTGGCCGTCGGCGTTGCCGGTGCGCTGGCCGCCGCCGACGCCAACGCCGCTGCCTTCCAGCTGAAGGAAAACAGCGCCAAGGGCCTCGGCCGCGCGTTCGCCGGCTCCGGCAGCGCCGAAGGCGACGCCTCCATTATCGCCGTCAACCCGGCCGGCATGCGCCAGCTGGATGGCACCCTGATTCAGGGTGACCTGAGCGCCATCAGCTTCAAGGCCGAGTTCAAAGGCCAAGGCCGTAAGCCGACCGGCGCCGCGCAGACCGGCGGTGACGGCGGCGACGCAGGAATGATCGCCCCGGTTCCGGCCGCGTACTTCCATATGCCGGTCGGTGAGAAGGCCCACTTCGGTGTGTCGCTGACTGCTCCGTTTGGTTTCAAGACCCAGTACGACAATGGTTGGGTGGGTCGCTACAGCGGCCTGAAGACCGATTTGAAGGCCATCGATCTTGGCTTCGCCGCATCCTATGACGTGAACCCGTACGTCTCCTTTGGCGCGTCGGTGTTCGTCGAGCACCTGACTATCGAGCTGAGCAACAACATCGATTTCGGTACTGCGCTGGCCCAGGCCCGCGTGCCGGGTTACGCCCCGGGCAGTGCCGATGGCAAGCTGACCGTCGAAGGCGACAACAATGCAGTGGGCTGGACGGTCGGTGGTCTGTTCTCGATCGATGAGAACACCCAC
Organism: Stenotrophomonas sp. 78350_Sma; assembly: GCF_056482105.1. NCBI lineage: Bacteria > Pseudomonadati > Pseudomonadota > Gammaproteobacteria > Lysobacterales > Lysobacteraceae > Stenotrophomonas > Stenotrophomonas sp. 78350_Sma. The sequence goes on from NZ_CM151182.1 coordinate 367,527, forward strand.
ATCGGCCTGAGCTACCGCTCCAAGGTTACGCACAAGATCACCGGTGGCGATGCCACCTTCCTGATGCCGAACGACAATGGCCGCACCGCGACCATCCTGGGACAGACTCAGCCGGGCCAGTTCGTCAGCACCAGTGGCAAGGCAACCGTAAAGCTGCCGGCGTCGGCAACCCTCAGCGTGACCCACAAGGTCAACGACCGCTGGACCGTGATGGGTGACGTCACCCGCACCGCTTGGTCGACCGCATTCGACGCTGTCACCATCGACTATGCTTCGGCCCAGAAGGACTCTGTGCTGGACTTCGGCTATCGCGATACCACCTTCGTGTCGCTGGGTGCGGACTACAAGCTGAGCGATACCGTCACCCTGCGCGGTGGTGTCGCGCTGGACCAGACCCCGACTACCGACGCACATCGCGATGTCCGCGTGCCAGATACCAGCCGCAAGTGGCTGTCGCTGGGCGTGGGCTGGACCCCGTCTGCGAACACCGAATACAACTTTGGCTACACCCACCTGTTCACCAGCGACCCGAACGTGAACATCAAGCCGACTACCAACAACCAGGGCAACTCGCTGGCTGGCAAGTACAAGGTCCGTGGCGACGTACTGGCAGCTTCGTTCCAGTACAAGTTCTGATTCGGGCGACTGCCTGAAGCAGTACGAAGGAGGCCCCGCGCAAGCGGGGCCTTTTTTTGTGTGGGGATGGTTCGGGGCATCCACGCATGGCGTGGATCTACCGGGTTGTCCACGCAGCGCACGGATCCACGACAATGGCGCCATGAACCTGTCCGATCCGAACTTCCAGCTGGAGCTTGCCGCAAACATCGCCGTCGCCGGCTCGATCCTGCTGGCCGGCCGCAACAACGTGCACACCTGGTGGCTGGGCATTGTCGGCTGCGCACTGTTCGCGGCAGTGTTCGAGCGCTCGCATCTGTATGCGGACATGGTGCTGCAGTTCTTCTTCATTGCCATCAGCGTGCTGGGCTGGTGGCAATGGCTGCGCGGCGACCATGGTGCACCGCTGCCGATCACCGCGTTGCGACCACGCGCGTGGGCCTGGCTGGCGCCGCTGGCGGTGGTGGCGACCTTCGGCTACGGCTGGATGCTGACCCGCCTGACCAACGCCTACGCGCCCTACATCGATTCGGCGGTGCTGGTGCTCAGCGTGATCGCCCAGATCCTGATGATGCGGCGCAAGCTGGAATCGTGGTGGGTGTGGCTGCTGGTGAACACCGTGGCGGTGCCGCTGTACTACAGCCGAGGCCTGCACCTGACCTCGATCCTGTACGTGGGCTTCTGGATCAACGCACTGGTGGCGTTGCGTCACTGGCGCGGCCTGATGCGGGTGTAGCGCCGAGCCCACGCTCGGCTGCACCGTACAAGCCGAGCATGGCTCGGCACTACAGGAAGAAAGCACAAAAAACCCCGCTTTCGCGGGGTTTTTCGTTTACTGCATCAACCGGACGATCAGTCGCCCAGGGTCAGCAGCGAGGCGTTGCCGCCGGCGGCGGTGGTGTTCACCGTCACCGTCTTCTCGGTGGCGAAGCGCAGCAGGTAGTGCGGGCCGCCGGCCTTCGGGCCGGTGCCGGACAGGCCCTGGCCGCCGAACGGCTGCACGCCGACCACCGCGCCGATCTGGTTGCGGTTGACGTAGACGTTGCCGACGTGGACGCCGTTGCTGATGCGATCAACGGTCTCGTCGATGCGCGAATGCACGCCCAGGGTCAGGCCGTAGCCGGTGGCGTTGATCTGGTCGATCACCGCGTCGAGCTGGTCGCCCTTCCAGCGGATCACGTGCAGCACAGGACCGAACACTTCCTTCTGCAGCTGGCCCAGGTCCGTCAGTTCGTACGCGCGCGGTGCGAAGAAGGTGCCATTGGCGGCTTCGGTGGACAGTTCGGCCGCGGCGATCAGGCGCGCTTCGCGATCCATGCGCGCGGCGTGGTCCTGCAGGATCTTCAGCGCGTCAGCATCGATCACCGGGCCGACGTCGGTGGACAGCTGGCCGGGGTTGCCGACCTTCAGCTCCTTCATCGCACCGGCCAGCATGGTCATCACCTTGTCGGCGATGTCGTCCTGCACGAACAGCACGCGCGCGGCCGAGCAACGCTGGCCGGCGGAGGTGAAGGCCGAACCGATCGCGTCCTTGACCAGCTGTTCCGGCAGTGCCGAGGAGTCGGCGATGAAGGCGTTCTGACCACCGGTCTCGGCAATCAGCACGCCGATGGCGGCGTCACGTGCGGCCATCGCGCGGTTGATCGCACGCGCGGTGTCGGTGGAGCCGGTGAAGGCCACGCCGGCCACGCGCGGGTCGGCAGTGAGCGCGGCACCGACGGTGGCACCGTCGCCCGGCAGGAACTGCACCACCTCGGCCGGCACGCCGGCGTCGTGCAGCAGCTTCACGGCGTAGTAGCCGATCAGGTTGGTCTGCTCGGCCGGCTTGGCGATGACGCTGTTGCCGGCGGCCAGTGCTGCGGCCACCTGGCCCAGGAAGATCGCCAGCGGGAAGTTCCACGGGCTGATGCAGACGAACACGCCGCGGCCGTGCAGCTGCAGCTCGTTCGATTCACCGGTCGGGCTCGGCAGCTTTTCGGCGTGGCTGAACTGCTCGCGCGCCTGCTTGGCGTAGTAGCGCAGGAAATCCACGGCTTCGCGCACTTCGGCGATGCTGTCGGGCAGGCTCTTGCCGGCTTCCTTCACGCACAGCGCCATGAACTCCGGCATGCGCGCTTCCAGCTGGTCGGCGGCGTGCTCGAGGATGGCGGCGCGGCTGGCGGCCGGGGTGCGGTTCCAGGCCGGCTGCGCGGCCACGGCGTTGGCCAGCGCCTTCTGCACGGTGGCGGCATCGGCGGCCAGCCACTGGCCGACCACTTCGCGGGTATCGGCCGGGTTGGTCACCGGCAGCGCGGCGCCGGCCGGGTTGGCACCCGGCACCAGCGGAGCGGCCTGCCAAGGCTTCACAGCCGCGTTGATCTGCTCGGCCAGGGCGCGCAGTTCGTTGTCGTTGGCGAGGTTGGCGCCCATGGAGTTCTTCCTGTCGTGGTTCTGGCTGCGCAGCAGGTCAACCGGCAGCGGGATCTTGGGATGCGGAATCGAAGCGAACGAGGACACCATCTCGACCGGATCACGGATCAGGTCGGCGATCGGCACGCGCTCGTCGGTGATGCGGTTGACGAAGCTGGAGTTGGCACCGTTTTCCAGCAGGCGACGCACCAGGTACGGCAGCAGGTCTTCATGCGAACCGACCGGCGCGTACACGCGGCAGGGCAGGCCTAGGCGGTCGGCCGGCACCACTTCGGCGTACAGGTCGTCGCCCATGCCGTGCAGCTTCTGGTGCTCGTACACGCCGCCGTTGGCGATGCTGCGCACTGCCGCGATGGTGTGCGCGTTGTGCGTGGCGAACATCGGGTAGATCGCGTCGGCATGGGTGAACAGGCGCTTGGCGCACGCGAGGTAGGACACGTCGGTGTTCTGCTTGCGGGTGAACACCGGGTAGCCCGGATAGCCTTCGATCTGCGCGCGCTTGATCTCGGCGTCCCAGTACGCGCCCTTGACCAGGCGCACCTGCAGGCGGCGACCGGCGCGGCGTGCCATGTCGGCCAGGTGGTCGATCGTGTACGGGGTGCGCTTCTGGTAGGCCTGCACCACCACGCCGAAGCCATCCCAGCCGGCCAGCGAGGCGTCGGAGAACACCTGCTCGATGATGTCCAGCGACAGCTCCAGGCGGTCGGATTCTTCGGCGTCGACGGTGCAACCGATGCCGTAGCTCCTGGCCAGCTGCGCCAGTTCCAGCACGCCCGGCACCAGGTCGGTCAGCACGCGCTCGCGCTTGGCGTGCTCGTAGCGCGGGTACAGCGCCGACAGCTTGATGGAGATGCCCGGCGCGTTGTTGACGTCGCCGTCCGGACGGCCGCCGCGTGCCTTGTGATCGCCGCCGATGGCGTGGATCGCACGACGGTAGTCTTCCAGGTAGCGCAGCGCGTCCTTCATGGTCAGCGCGCCTTCGCCCAGCATGTCGAAGGAATAGCGGTAGCTGGCGTTGTCGCCCTTGTGCGAGCGCGACAGCGCTTCGCTGATGGTGCGGCCCATGACGAACTGGTGGCCCATGATCTTCATCGCCTGGCGCACGGCCAGGCGCACCACCGGCTCACCCACGCGGCCGACCAGACGCTTGAACGCGCTGGGCGCATCGGCGCGGGTAGCGTCGTTCATCTGCACCAACTTGCCGGTCAGCATCAGGCCCCAGGTGGAGGCGTTGACCAGCACCGAGTCGCTGCCGCCCAGATGCTTTTCCCAGTCGGCATCGGCCAGCTTGTCGCGGATCAGCTTGTCGGCGGTGTCCTGGTCCGGAATGCGCAGCAGCGCCTCGGCCACGCACATCAGCAGCACGCCTTCCTCGCTGCCCAGGTCGTACTGGCGCATGAAGGCTTCGATCGCGCCCTGGTCCTTGGCACGCACGCGCACGCGGCCGACCAGGTCGGCCGCCAGCGCCTGCACCTTGGCCTGCTCATCGGCGGGCAGGCGGGCCTGCGCCAGCAGCTCGCGCACGTGGCTGGCCTCGTCCTTCAACCAGGCATCGGTGATGGCCTGGCGGAACGGGTTGGGGGGCGCCGGCAGTTCCGGCGACAGCAGCGCGCCGGGACGCGGAGCGTCGTGGGCGGCAGGGGAGGAGGAAGGTGCGTTCATGCCGGTCCGGCCAGTGGAAAACTTGGCGATTTTAAACATTTTTGCGGCCTTCGGAAGTGCCGCACAGACACCTTCATGAAGGGCTGATAGCCCCTAACGGTGGTGGATTCGGCGTGTTCATAAAACCCGTCCATATTTGTGCCGAATTCGTCATTCGCGCCGCCGACCGCATGCTGTGTTGCAGCATGGGAAAAAGTGTGAATGCACCCTTGCTACCGGCGAGACGGCGGGGCTACCATCGAGACGTTTCCCGCGGCAGGAACGCGGTTGCGACATGATCGAGGTGCTTCCAGCTCCGGATGGGTCAGGTACGCAGCTGCGGCTGCGTCCCCCACGGGCGCTCGATGCCCGGCAGTTCGTCCTGTTGTTCACCGTGTTGTCGGGTGCGATGTGGCTGGTGTCCGCCCTCGGGTGGTTGGCCGGCAATGCATTCGCCCCCCTGTTCGCGCTGCTGTACAGCCTGGTGCTGGCGGCGGCGCTGCGTGCCTTGTGGCGCAGCGGTGAACGGCAGGAGGAGATCCGGGTAGTGCCGGCGTACGTGGAGGTCATCCCCGTACCCGGTGGATCGCCGGTGTTCCGGGCCCATCCCCACTGGGTGCGCCTGCTCACCGACGATGAGAGGGTCCGGCTGGCATCCAGCGGCCGGCAGGTGGAGGTGGGGAGTTTCCTCGCGCCGGCCGAACGTCAGACGCTCGCAGAGACACTTGAAAGCTTGCTCGCCGCCAGCGATGGCGGCAACCGACGACGCTAAGGGTCTAGGCAATGAAGCAAAGCAGCAGGTGGGGCACGAAGTGCGTGAACGCGGTTGCCGCAGTGCTGGCGACCGGGGGACTGATGCCGGCGTTGGCCTGGGCCCAGGCGGCCGATCCGAAGCCGTGGCAGCTGAACATGGGCAAGGGGGTGACCCAGACCTCGCGCCTGGCCTGGGAATCGAACAACCTCTCGTTGATCATCTGCACGGTGATCGGCGTCATCGTGTTCGGGGCGATGGCCTACGCCATCTTCAAGTTCCGCAAATCCAAGGGCGCGGTCGCGGCCACCTTCAGCCACAACACCAAGGCCGAGATCATCTGGACGGTGATCCCGGTGATCATCCTGATCGTGATGGCATGGCCGGCCACGGCCAACCTGATCAAGATGTACGACACCCGCGATGCCGAGATGACGGTCAAGGTCACCGGCTACCAGTGGATGTGGAAGTACGAATACCTCGGCGAGAACGTCACCTTCACCAGCCGCCTGGACCGCGAGTCCGACCGGGTGCGGCAGAGCGGTATCGTGCCGACCCGCGAAAGCCATCCGCACTACCTGCTGGATGTCGACAACCGCCTGGTGCTGCCGGTCGATACCAAGGTGCGCTTCGTCATCACTTCCGACGACGTGATCCACGCCTGGTGGGTGCCGGCGCTGGGCTGGAAGCAGGACGCCATTCCCGGTTTCATCAATGAAGCCTGGACCAGCATCGAACAGCCTGGCGTGTACCGCGGCCAGTGTGCCGAGCTGTGCGGCAAGGACCACGGCTTCATGCCGATCGTGGTCGAGGCGGTGTCCAAGGAAGACTTCAAGCAGTGGTTGGCGCAGCGCAAGCCGGCGCCGCCCACCGAGCCGGCAACGCCGGCGGCACCTGCAGAACCGGCTGCTCCTGCGAGCGAGGCACCGGCAGCACCTGCTGCTGCCGAAGCCGGCAGCGCACCTGCCACCGCAGCCAGCGGCGCGTGATGTAAAGCCCGCGGCCGCCAGCGGCCGTGGTGACAACCGATTCTGAGAGGTGTTTTGCAATGGCGCACTCGGCAGTTGGGCACGACGATCACCATCACCACCAGAGCTTCTTCGAGCGTTGGTTCTTCTCGACCAACCACAAGGACATCGGCACGCTGTACCTCGGTTTCAGCTTCATCATGTTCATCATCGGTGCGGCGATGAGCGTGGTGATCCGGGCCGAGCTGGCGCAGCCGGGCCTGCAGTTCGTCAAGCCCGAGTTCTTCAACCAGATGACCACCGTGCATGCGCTGGTGATGATCTTCGGCGGCGTGATGCCGGCCTTTGTCGGCCTCGCCAACTGGATGATCCCACTGCAGATCGGCGCGCCGGACATGGCGCTGCCGCGCATGAACAACTGGTCGTTCTGGCTGCTGCCGGTGGCCTTCAGCCTGCTGCTGCTGACCCTGTTCCTGCCTGGTGGCGCGCCGGCCGGTGGCTGGACGCTGTACCCGCCGCTGTCGCTGCAGGGCGGTTACAACGTCGCCTTCAGCGTGTTCGCCATCCACGTGGCCGGTATCAGCTCGATCATGGGCGCGATCAACATCATCGCCACCGTGCTGAACATGCGCGCGCCGGGCATCGACCTGCTGAAGATGCCGATCTTCTGCTGGGCCTGGCTGATCACCGCATTCCTGCTGATCGCGGTGATGCCGGTGCTGGCCGGTGCGGTGACCATGCTGCTGACCGACAAGTTCTTCGGCACCAGCTTCTTCAACGCCGCCGGTGGCGGTGACCCGGTGATGTACCAGCACATTTTCTGGTTCTTCGGGCACCCCGAGGTCTACATCATGATCCTGCCCGCCTTCGGCGTGGTCAGCGAGATCATCCCGACGTTCAGCCGCAAGCCGCTGTTCGGCTACCAGGCGATGGTGTACGCCACCGCCGCGATCGCGTTCCTGTCGTTCATCGTCTGGGCCCACCACATGTTCACCGTGGGCATGCCGCTGGGTGGCGAGATCTACTTCATGTTCGCCACCATGCTGATCTCGATCCCAACTGGCGTAAAGGTGTTCAACTGGGTCAGCACCATGTGGCGTGGCTCGCTGACGTTCGAGGCGCCGATGCTGTGGTCGGTGGCCTTCGTCATCCTGTTCACCATCGGCGGCTTCTCCGGCCTGATGCTGGCGATCGTGGCGGCAGATTTCCAATACCACGACACCTACTTCGTGGTCGCCCACTTCCACTACGTGCTGGTGACCGGTGCGGTGTTCGCGTTGATCGCCGCGGTGTACTACTGGTGGCCCAAGTGGACCGGGCGCATGTACAGCGAGAAATGGGCCAAGGTGCACTTCTGGTGGTCGATCGTGTTCGTCAACCTGCTGTTCTTCCCGCAGCACTTCCTCGGCCTGGCCGGCATGCCGCGCCGCATTCCCGATTACAGCGTGGCGTTTGCCGACTGGAACCTGATCAGCTCGATCGGTGCGTTCGGCATGTTCGTCACCCCGTTCATGATGGCCGCGATCCTGCTGTCGTCGCTGCGCAACGGCGAGAAGGCCGAAGCGCGCAGCTGGGAAGGCGCGCGTGGCCTGGAATGGACGCTGCCGTCGCCGGCACCGGCTCACACCTTCACCACGCCGCCGACCATCCGCCCGGGGGATCTGGCGCATGACGACATCACGCATTGAGGTGGCGCATGCATAACGAGAGCCCGCTGCAGACCTGTAGAGCCGAGCCATGCTCGGCTGACGAGAAGCAGCCGACCAGCGGTCGGCTCTACAACAACGAAGAGCAGCCGACCAGCGGTCGGCCCTACCAGGGCGGAAGCATCGAGCAGCAGCGCCAGCGCGCCAGGCGCACGGCGATGTGGGTCGGCGCCATCGCCGTGCTGGTCTACGTCGGCTTCATCCTCAGCGGGGTGATCGGCCGATGAGCGAGGCGCCAGCCAGCACACCGTCACGCAGTGCGGGGCTGCCGCGCCTGATCGGTGTGGCGGTGGCGGTGTTCCTGCTCACGTTCTCGCTGGTGCCGCTGTACCGCATCGCTTGCGAGAAGGTGTTCGGTGTTCGCCTGGAGCGCGGCCCCGGTGGCGAAGCCAGTGCGGGTGCTGCAGCTGGCAAGCGCACCGTGCGCGTGGAGTTCGATGGCGGCGTCAATTCGCGCCTGCCCTGGTCGTTCCATCCCGAGCAGTTGACCATGGACGTGGTGCCCGGCGAACTCAACGAAGCGCTGTACTTCGCCCGCAACGACAGCCAGCAGGCGGTGGTCGGCAGTGCGGTGCCTTCGGTGGCGCCGGCACGTGCCTCGGGCTTCTTCAGCAAGACCGAGTGCTTCTGCTTCACCGCGCAGACGCTGCAGGCTGGCGAGAAGCGCGACATGCCGGTGCGTTTCATCGTCGATCCGGACCTGCCGCCGGAGATCAGGACGATCACCTTGTCCTACACCTTCTACCGCAACGACGCGCTGTCCGATCGGCTGGCCCCGGCCGCCACCTCGGAAGGCGCGCACGCCGCCCCCTGACCCGGATACCGACATGGCCCAGACACCGACCGACGCCAACGTGTACTTCGTCCCGGCCCAGAGCAAATGGCCGTTCGTGGGTTCCATCGCGATGATGGTGACCATGGTGGGCGTGGCCAGCTGGCTCAACGATGCCAGCTGGGGGCGCTGGACGTTCTACATCGGCATCGCGATGCTGGTGCTGACCCTGTTCTGGTGGTTCAGCGACGTCGTGCGCGAATCGCAGGCGGGCAACTACAACCACCAGGTCGATGGATCATTCCGGATGGGGATGATCTGGTTCATCTTCTCCGAAGTGATGTTCTTCGGCGCCTTCTTCGGTGCGCTGTTCTACACCCGCAACCTGGGCCTTTCGTGGCTCAGCGGCGAAGGCCGCGGGGTGATGACCAATGAGTTGCTGTGGCAGGGTTACTCCGCAGGTTGGCCGACCAACGGGCCGGCCGCCATCGGCGGTGCGTTCCAGACCATCCCGGCCTGGGGCCTGCCGCTGATCAACACGCTGATCCTGCTGACCTCCGGCGTGACCCTGACCATCGCCCACCATGCGTTGAAGGCCGGCAACCGCCGCCAGCTGCTGGTCTGGCTGGGCGTGACCGTGCTGCTCGGCCTGGGCTTCCTCACCCTGCAGGCGGAGGAGTACATCCACGCCTACAAGGAGCTGAACCTGACCCTGGGTTCGGGCATCTACGGTTCGACGTTCTTCATGCTGACCGGCTTCCACGGCGCGCATGTGCTGCTGGGCACGATCATGCTGATCGTGATGTGGCTGCGCTCGGCCAAGGGCCATTTCACCCGCGACAACCACTTCGCGTTCGAAGCCGCCGCGTGGTACTGGCACTTCGTCGACGTGGTGTGGCTGATGCTGTTCCTGTTCGTCTACGTGCTTTGACCGCGCACGCATCGGTGGCTTCAGCCGCCGATGCCGTGCGGCTTGATCCAGCCCATGTAGATGCTCACGATCACCAGTACGATCAGGGCCACCGACACCGCGATGCGGCGCGTCAGTGCGTTGACCGTGCGCTTGGTCTGGCCGCGGTCGACCACCAGGTAATACAGGCCGGCGCCCAGATTCCAGACGATGACGATCAGAAACGCGATTACCAGCAGGGTCTTCAGCGAATCACTCATGCGCGGCTCGAGGGCAGGGTGGATGCGCCTATCTGACCGCGTTTGCGCGGACTTGTCATGATGCGCCAGCACACGCGCGTGATCGGATGGCTGCTGGCGGTGCTGGCAATGGCTGCTTTCACCGCATTGGGGCTGTGGCAGCTGCAGCGCATGCATGCCAAACAGGCAATGTTGGATGCACAAGGTCCAGCCGCAGCGCAGGCACTGTCGTTGGCACGGGCGCTCGCGGCGCCCGGTGCGTTGCATGGCGTGGCCGATCACGGTCGCTTCCTGCCCGGCGTGGTGCTGCTGGACAACCAGACCCGGCACGGCCGCGCGGGCGTGAAGATCTACCGCCCGTTCCGCAGTGACGAGGGCAGCGTGCTGCTGGTCGATCTGGGTTGGCGCGCGCTGCCGCCGGATCGCACCCTGCCGGAGCTGCCGGCACCCCCTTCGCCGGTGGCCGTGCGTGGGCTGCTGGCGCCGCCGCCGTCGGCCGGATTGGCACTGGGCCCTGCGTTCTCCGCTACCGACGAGGCCGGGCGTTGGCTGGCCAGCCGCTTGCCCGCAGAGGGCCTCGCGGCGGCGCTTGGCCTGCCGGCATTGCCCGAGCGGGTCCTTCGACTGGACCCGACGCTGCCGTTCGGCGACGAACGCGACCTGGACCTGCTGCCGAACACGCTGCCACCGCAGCGCCACCTGGGCTACGCCGTGCAGTGGTTCGGGCTGGCCCTGACCGTGCTGGTGGTGGCGCTGGTGCTGGAATGGCGCAGGCGACGCGCCGTGGCCCGACCGGCATCCCTTACCCAACCATGAGAAAATGCACCGCATGAACACTGCTACGTCCCCGCAGGCGCGCGGCTCCGGCCGCCGGACCCTGGTGCTGCTGTTTGCCGTGTTCTTCGGGGCGATGGCGCTGGCTGCGGTATTGCGCTTCACCGGCTGGCAGCCGACCGGGCACCGCAATGCCGGCCAGCTGCTGAAGCCGCCGGTGGACCTGCGCCAGCAGGCGCCGACCCTGGCCAATGGCCAGGCCTACCCGTGGAACCCCGAAGCCCGTACCTGGCGCCTGCTGGTGGCGCCGGCCGGAGCCTGCGACGCGCAGTGCGTCACTTTGTCGCAGGGACTGGGCAAGGTGTGGCAGCTGTTCGGCCATAACGCCGATAATGTCGAAATCCTGTGGCTGGGAACGCCACCGGCGTCGATCGCCTCGCTGCCCGCGCTGCGGCCGCTGGCTCCGTCGCCAGCACTGCGCGCGGCCCTGCCCGGCGTCGACGATCCGGCTGGCCTGCCGGTCTACGTGATCGATCCGAACGGCTTCGTGATCATGCGTCATGCCCCGGGCACCGACCTGGGTGGCCTGCGCAAGGACATGGCCACGTTGCTGAAACTGAAGTGAGTCCCGTTTGATGAGCCTTTCCGCGCGTCCGGCGCTGCACCGCAATTTCCACCGCCTGGCGTGGTTCGCCATGATCATGACCGCGAGCACGATCATGTTCGGCGCCTTCGTGCGCCTGTCCGATGCCGGCCTGAGCTGCCCGGACTGGCCGACCTGTTATGGCCAGGCCACCTGGCCGCAGCACGTGGAAGAGACCATCGGCCACCCGGCGGCGGAGATCCGTCCGCTGGAGACCCACAAGGCCTGGCGTGAGCAGGTGCACCGCTTCCTGGCCGGCGCGCTGGGCATCGAGATCCTGACCCTGGCGCTGCTGGCCACGCGCAAGCGGCGATTCGGAAGCACGGCGGTGGTGACCGCCTGCGTTCTGGTGGCCGCCGGCATACCGCTGTACATGATGGGCTGGCATGGCACGGCCAGCGTGCTGGCGCTGATCGGCGAGGCGATCCTGCTGATCGCCGCGCTGCGCTGGAGCAACATCGACCTGGCGCGCGCTGCACTGCTGACCCTGGCGGTGGTGATCTTCCAGGCCCTGCTGGGCATGTGGACGGTGACCCTGCTGCTCAAACCCATCGTGGTGATGGGCCATCTGCTGGGCGGCATGCTGATGTTCGGCCTGCTGGTGTGGATGGCCTGGCGCGCAACGCACATGCCGATCACCCTGGCCGAAGCGCCGAAGCTGAAGTGGCTGCTGCGCATCGGCGTGGCGGTGCTGGTCACCCAGATCGCACTGGGGGGCTGGGTCAGTGCCAACTACGCGGCGCTGGCCTGCGGCGGCGGCAGCGCCTCGCTGGACAACTTCCCGCGCTGCGCCAACCAGTGGTGGCCGCAGCACAATTTCGTCGAGGGTTTCACCCTGTGGCGCGGCATCGGCGTGGACTACGAAGGGGGCGTGCTGGATGGCGCCTCGCGTATCGCCATCCAGATGGCGCACCGCATGTTCGCGGTGGTGGTGGCGGTCTACCTGCTGTGGCTGGGCGTACGCCTGTTCCGGTTGCCGAGCATGCGTGGCTGGGCCAGTGCGCTGATCGCACTGCTGGTGCTGCAGGTCACCCTCGGCATCCTCAATGTGAAGCTGGCGCTGCCGCTGGAAGTGGCGGTGGCCCACAACGGCGTGGCCGTTGCCCTGTTGTTCGTGCTGGTCAGCCTGCTGGCCCGCCTGCGTGCCCCGGACTGATTCCATGTTTTCCAATTATCGCCAGTACTGGGACCTGACCAAGCCCAAGGTCGTCGCCCTCATTGTTTTCACTGCCCTGGTCGGCATGGTTCTGGCCATTCCGGGCGTGCCCAGCTGGGAGCAGGTGCGCGCCGGCGTGCTCGGTTTCCTCGGCATCTGGCTGGCGGCCTCGGCCGCAGCTGCGATCAACCAGCTGCTGGATGCGCACATCGATGCGCAGATGGCGCGCACTTCGTGGCGTCCGCTGGTGGTGGGCAAGGTCAAACCCTGGCAGGTGCTGGTGTTCGCCGGCGTGCTGATCGTGTTGTCGATGGTCATCCTGGTGCTGTGGGTGAACCTGATCACCGCGGTGCTGACCTTCGCCTCGCTGATCGGCTACGCGGTGATCTACACCGTGTACCTCAAGCGTGCGACCTCGCAGAACATCGTCATCGGTGGCCTGGCCGGCGCGATGCCGCCGATGCTGGGCTGGGCGGCGGTGACCGGCATGCAGGGTTCGTCGGACTGGGCGTACTCGTCGCTGCTGGTGCTGATCATCTTCATCTGGACCCCGCCGCACTTCTGGGCGCTGGCGATCTTCCGCCGCGAGGACTACGCCAAGGCGGAGATCCCGATGCTGCCGGTGACCCACGGCGTGGTGCACACCCGCAAGCAGATCATGGTGTATTCGGTGGTGCTGGCGCTGGTCTGCCTGCTGCCGTACCTGGTGGGCATGAGCGGCGCGTTCTACCTGGGCGGCGCGATCGTGCTCAATGCGGTGTTCCTCTGGTACGCCTGGCGCATGCTCAATCCGCCGGACGAGCTGTTCTCGATGAATATGTTCTATTACTCCATCGTCTACCTGATGGCGTTGTTCGCCTTCCTGCTGGTGGACCACTGGATCCTGCCTTGGCTGTGACCTCGGGGTCGGATCCACGAAGGGGCTCTGACCCCACCTGATCGCGCGGACATCCACGCATGGCGTGGATCTACTTGAACCGCGGTTGCTGCGTCGCCATTGCTGTTCCTGACCCCCAAGGAAAGGAAGGCGCAGGGATGCATTCGATCTTCCGCTGGACCTCCGCGCTGCTGCTGGCGCTGGGCATGGCCGTGACCGCGCATGCCGACGACGCTACCGCGCAGATCCGCCAATACGCCGCTGACCATCGCATGCTGGTGCTGGGCGAATTCCACGGCACACGCGAGACGCCACTGCTGGTGCGGCAGCTGGTGGACGACTACAGCCGCGATGGCGCGCCGGTACTGCTGGCGCTGGAATTGCCGCGTGCCGAGAACCCCACGCTGCGCGACTATCTGCAGTCCGATGGCGGGGCCGCGGCACGCCAGCACCTGCACGGCCGCGCGTTCTGGACCGTGCGCGACGACCAGCACGATGGTCGCCGCAGTCGCGACATGCTGGCGATGATCGAAGGCCTGCGCGCGCTGAAGGCGCAGGGCCGCGCGATCGAGGTGGTTGGCTACGACGTCAATCACAGTGACGGCGGCAGCCAGGCCCGTGATGACCGCATGGCCGCCGAACTACGGCGCCTGTACCGGCGCCTGCCCGATGGCGCACGCATGGTCGTGCTGACCGGCAATGTCCACGCCATGCTGCAGCGCCCCGCCGATGCTCCGCCGGACATGCAGACCCAGCCGATGGCATCGGCACTGCGCGACCTGGATATCTACAGCGTGCGGCTGGAAGCGTTGCGCGGCCACTTCTGGGGATGCATGGACCGCTGCAAGGCGCTGGCCCTGCTCGAACGGCCAGCCCGTGCGCCGGAGGTCAACACCCATGCCAGCCGCGAATACGACCTATGGGTGTGGATGCCGGAGCTGAGCGTCGGCACGCTGGTGGAGCCGTGAATCCACGCATGGCGTGGATCTACTGTAGTTCGAGGCCACGCGTTGATGGATTTCCAGGTCAGGGCTTGCGCCGCGCATACCGCTGCGCGATCACGCCGCAGACGATCAGCTGGATCTGGTGATAGATCATCACGGGCAGCACGATGGCGCCTAGGCTGCCGCCGGCGAACAGCACCTTGGCGATCGGCACGCCGGTGGCCAGGCTCTTCTTCGAGCCGCAGAACACGATGGCGATCTCGTCCTCGCGGTTGAAGCGCAGGCGGCGGGCGATGAAGGTGATCAGCGGCATGGCGATGCCCAGCAGCACGGCGGCCACGACGGCCACGGCCAGCAGTGACAGCAGCGGCGTCTTGCTCCACAGGCCCTCGGTGACGGCTTCGCCGAAGGCCGAGTACACCACCAGCAGGATGGTCGCCTGGTCGGTGTAGCGCAGCAGCGCGCGCTGCTTCTCCACCCAGCCAGCGATCCACGGCCGCAGCAGGTGGCCGGCCACGAACGGCACCAGCAGCTGCAGCATGATGCCGCCGATCGCATGCAGCGGATCGTGGATGCCGCCGGAGGTACCGGCCAGCGCGGTCAGCAGCAGCGGGGTCAGGAACACGCCGAGGATGCTCGACAGCGAGGCACTGCACACCGCTGCCGGTACATTGCCGCGCGCCATCGAGGTGAACGCGATGGACGACTGCACGGTGGATGGCAGGGTGCACAGGAACAGCACGCCCAGGTACAGCTCCGGGGTCAGCAGCCAGCCCGACAGCGGCTTGAACATCAGCCCCAGCAGCGGGAACAGGATGAAGGTGCAGGCCAGGATGGTCAGGTGCAGCCGCCAGTGCAGCATGCCGCCGATGATCGACTCGCGCGGCAGGCGCGCACCATGCAGGAAGAACAGCGCGGCGATGGCGACGGTGGTGACATCGTCGAGGACGATGGCGGCGGCGCCCTTCATCGGCAGCAGCGAGGCCAGGCCGACGGTGCACAGCAGGGCGAGGGTGAAGTTGTCCGGTCGCAGGCGCGACCACCAGCGGGTCATGGTGGGCAGAGTCCTTGGTGCGGTGGAGTCAGGGCGAAGTGGATGGCGTGGCCAGGCGCTGGCGGGTGGCGGCTTCCAGCGACTTCAGGCCAGCACGCTGGCCGAGCTGAAGGGCCTGTTCCGGGCTGGCATGTTCGTAGCGTGCATTGACCAGACCGAGCACGGCACCGGCGCGGTTGCCGGACGCGCAGTGCAGCAGCACCGGCCCCTGGCTCTGCTGCAGGGCCTGATGCACGGCGTGCACATTGGCCGCATCCAGCCCCTCGGCACCGGCCACCGGAATGCGCACATAGCGCAGGCCCAGCGATTCGGCCACGCGGGTTTCATCGAAACCGCGGTCCTCGCCGGGCTGGCGCAGGTCGATCACGGTGCGTACGCCCTGCGCGGCCAAGGCCTGCAGCTGTGCGGCGCTGGGTTGGCCACCGGCATACAGGCCAGGGCGGACTTCGTTGAGGGACGCTTCTTCGGCCAGGGCCGTCAGCGGCAGGCAGAGCGACAACAACAGCAGGCAGGTCAGGCGCAGCAGCATGGTCCTCTCCGTGAAAGCGTTCTGCCCCTCTACAGGCGCAGCCCGGCGCGGGCCTTCAGCAGCTCGCGCAGTTCGTATTTGTCAGTATCGTCCAGACCCTGCTGGCGCTGCTTTGCCAACAACTCCTCCAGACGTTGCACCAGCAGCTGTTTCTCCAGTTGGGCCACCGCGTCGTGCAGTTCCTGGGTCCAGCTGGCTTCGGTGCCGGGCAGCGTCTGTGCCGCCAGTGTATGCAGCGAGGCCTGTTCCTCGCGGCCGTCGAAGTGTTCCAGCAGGGCGCCAGTGCTGATGTCCGGGCGCTGTTCGACCAGCCCCAACAGCTCCAGCAGCAGTTCCACGCCGGGCAGGCGCAGGCCCTGGAAGTGGTGCTGGCCGCCCAGGGTCAGCGCCAGTGAGGGCTGCTGCAGCAGCACGGCGATCGCGCCGCGCACCAGGCTGCGCTTGGCCACTGGCTGGATCGTGCGCGCGGGCTGGCGCTGCGGCATTGATGCGCGCGCGGACGCGGCATTGCCGCCGAGGCCGGTCAGCTGCGCCAGCTGCTGCTTCATCAGGTCGCCGAAGGCACCGTCGGGAATCTGCGCCAGCATCGGCTTGGCGCGCTCGGCCAGGCGCGCCTTGCCGTCCAGCGTGCCCAGGTTGATCTCGCGGGTGAGTTCGTCAAAGAAGAACTGCGACAGTGGCGTGGCCTGCTTCAGGCGCTCGTTGAACGCCTCGGCGCCTTCCTTGCGCACGATGGTGTCCGGGTCCTCGCCATCGGGCAGGAACAGGAAGAAGGCCTGGCGGCCATCCTTCATGCGCGGCAGCACCGACTCCAGCGCCTTCCAGCCGGCGCGGCGGCCGGCGGCGTCGCCATCGAAGCAGAAGAACACGTCCGGCGCGTTGCGGAACAGCAGTTCGGCGTGGTCCGGCGTGGTGGCCGTGCCCAGCGTCGCCACCGCCTGGGTGACCCCGAACTGGAACAGCGAGACCACGTCCATGTAGCCCTCGACCACGATCAGCCGCTCGATCTTCTGGTTGGCCTGGCGCACCTGCCACAGGCCGTACAGTTCGCGGCCCTTGTGGAACAGCGCGGTCTCGGGCGAGTTGAGGTACTTGGGGCCGTCGTCCTTCTCGAACACGCGGCCGCCGAAGGCGATCACCCGGCCACGGCGGTCGAAGATCGGGAACATCACCCGGTCGCGGAACTTGTCGTAGACGTGGCCGCGGTCGTTCTTGGAGAACAGCCCGGCGCGGTCGAGCAGCTTCATGCGCCGCTCGTCCTTGCCCAGCGCATCGCGCAGGCCGCTGTAGCCATCCGGCGCGTAGCCGATCTGGAAGCGTGCGCGGTTCTCTTCGTCCACGCCGCGGCCATCCAGGTAGCTGCGTGCCTTGTCGCTGCCTTCCAGGTTGTTCTGGAAGAACTTGGTGGCCGCCTCCAGCGCCGAATACAGCTCGCGGCTGTCGTCCTGCTGCTGCGGGCTGCGCGGGTTCTCGTTGCGCGGCACTTCCATGCCGGCGCGCTTGGCCAGTTCATCCACCGCGTCGAGGAATTCGAGGCGGTCGTAGTTCATCAGGAAGCTGATCGCGGTGCCGTGCGCGCCACAACCGAAGCAGTGATAGAACTGCTTGGTGGGCGAGACCGTGAACGAGGCCGAGCGTTCGTCATGGAACGGGCAGCGCGCTGCGTACTCCTTGCCCTGGCGCTTCAACGGCACGCGGCTGCCCACCACCTCGACAATGTCGGTGCGGGCGAGCAGGTCGTCGATGAAGGCGTCGGGGATACGGGCCATGGGCAACAGAACGGGGCGCGGCCGCCAGGGCGCGCAGCAGGGGCGGCAGGTTCCCCTAGTTTACTCGCTGGCGACGTCGGGGCTGGCCTGTTCCGCATCGACCCCGGCCCTGGCCAGCTGCGCCCGCGCATGCAGGCGCTCGTCGATCACTGCGGTCATCAGCGCACCGACGAAGAACACGGCGGTGGCGTAGTAGATCCAGACCAGCGCGATCACCAGCGCACCCATCGAGCCGTAGGCGCTGCCCGGGGCCACGGTGGCGATATAGACGCCGATACCGTAGCGGCCCAGGGTGAACAGCACCGAGGTGATGGCACCGCCGATGAAGGCCTGGCGCCAGGCCACGCGGCGGTCGGGCAGGTAGTGGTAGAGGAAGGCGAAGGCCAGCGTGTAGAGCAGCAGCGAGGTCAGGTAGCCGATCGCCGGCAGCACCGAGGGCAGCTGCGCGAACACCACCTGCAGTGCAGTGGTGGCGGTCATCGAGAGGATCAGCAGGAAGCCCAGTGCCAGCACCACGCCGAACGAGAACACGCGCTTGCGCAGCCACGCCTTTACGCCCTCCAGGCGCTGCCCGCTGGTGTGGAAGATGCGGTTCAGCGCGTTCTGCAGCTGGGCGAACACGGCGGTGGCACCAACGAACAGCAGCAACGTGCTCCACAGTCCGGCCAGCGAACCGACGCTGGGCTGACTGTTGGCGTTGTGCAGCACGGTGTCGGCGACGCTGGCTACGCTGCTGCCGGCCACCGAACCGATCTGGCTGATCAGCGTCTGTTGTGCAGGCGGGTACAGCGAGGCGGTCAGCCACAGCAGCAGCACCAGCAGCGGTGCCATCGACAGCAGGGCGTAGAAGGAGACCGAGGCGGCCTGGGTCAGCACGTCGATTTCGACGAAG
Organism: Stenotrophomonas sp. 78350_Sma; assembly: GCF_056482105.1. Lineage (NCBI taxonomy): Bacteria > Pseudomonadati > Pseudomonadota > Gammaproteobacteria > Lysobacterales > Lysobacteraceae > Stenotrophomonas > Stenotrophomonas sp. 78350_Sma. The sequence goes on from NZ_CM151182.1 coordinate 386,176, forward strand.
CGCTTGGCGACGGCCATCGGAAAGCTGTCCTGCAGGCGGTCAGCGTAGTGGCGAAGCCGTGCGGGGATGCCGTGGGGACGCGTGTCGGCGGGGGAGTGCGGTTGCTCGACCATGAGGGTGTTGTAACAGCCGGGGGTCGAAGGTGCGGTGAAGCGGGTGCATCAATGGGGTCGGAGCCCTTCCGCGATGCGAAAGGGATCCGACCCCGGCATTGGCTTATGCCAGCAGCTGCTTGACCAGCTTGGACACCAGGCCCATGTCGGCCTGGCCGGCGAGCTTGGGCTTCAGTGCGCCCATCAGCTTGCCCATGTCGGCCGGGCCGGAAGCACCGGTCTCGGCGATGGCGGCCTGGATGGCGGCCACGATCTCGGCTTCGCCCATCTTGGCCGGCAGGTAGGCTTCGATGACCACGATCTCGGCGCGCTCGATCTCGGCCAGGTCTTCACGGTTGGCAGCTTCGAACTGGCTGACCGAGTCCTTGCGCTGCTTGACCATCTTGTCGAGCACGGCGATCACGGCGGTGTCGTCCAGCTCGATGCGCTCGTCCACTTCGCGCTGCTTGATGGCGGCGTTGATCAGGCGGATCACGCCCAGCTTGTGCTTCTCGCCCGCCTTCATGGCGGCCTTCATGTCGTCGGTGAGCTGCTGCTTCATGCTCATGAGGAACCTCGTGGTGGTAGGTGGGGCGGGGCGGATGCCCGAACCCGGAAACGCAAAAAGCCGGCGACGCTCGCGCGTGCCGGCTTCGGCTCCATCGCGACAGGCAAGCCTGCCGCAATGAAGATGCGTCCGATCAGTACAGGCGCTGACGCTTGGTGACGTCGCGCGACGAGCGGCGCAGCTGACGCTTCACAGCAGCGGCGGCCTTGCGCTTGCGCTCCTGGGTCGGCTTTTCGTAGAACTCGCGCTTGCGGGTTTCGGCCAGCACACCGGCCTTTTCGCAAGTGCGCTTGAAGCGGCGAAGAGCAAACTCGAAGGGCTCGTTCTCGCGGACTTTGACGCTGGGCATGGAATCTCCGGGACACAGTAGAACCGGGTCACGCCCGGCGAGCCGCACATTATAGCGGCGAATAGACAAACTGCAAGCGGCCAACCCTGAATACGGGTCGGAAGTTCGAAAGCAGTGAGATCTGCACATCCCCCGAGGGGGCGGCAGGGGCGTCATAATAGCAGGCATGCGAGTCCTTGGCATCGAATCTTCCTGTGATGAGACCGGCGTGGCGGTGTATGACACCGACCTGTCCGGCAGCGCGGCCCTGCGCGCCCATGCGGTCTACAGCCAGATCGCCCTGCACGCCGAATACGGCGGTGTGGTGCCCGAGCTGGCCAGCCGCGACCACGTCCGCAAGCTGCTGCCGCTGGTGCGCCAGACCCTGGCCGAAGCCGGTCTGGGTGTAGGCGACATCGATGGGGTGGCCTACACGGCCGGTCCCGGCCTGGTCGGCGCACTGCTGGTGGGCGCCGGCGTGGCCCGGTCGCTGGCCTGGGCGCTGGAGGTACCGGCGGTGGGCGTACACCATATGGAAGGCCACCTGCTGGCCCCGCTGATGGAAGACGACCCGCCGGAAGCGCCGTTCGTGGCGCTGCTGGTGTCCGGTGGCCATACCCAGCTGGTGGCAGTGGACGCCATCGGCCAGTACCGCCTGCTGGGCGAGACCCTGGACGATGCTGCCGGTGAGGCCTTCGACAAGACCGCCAAGCTGATGGGCCTGCCCTATCCGGGCGGGCCGCAGCTGGCCAGGCTGGCCGAGCAGGGCACGCCGGGTGTCTACCGCTTCGCGCGGCCGATGACCGACCGCCCGGGGCTGGATTTCAGCTTCTCCGGCCTGAAGACCCAGGTCCTGATGGCCTGGCGCGACAGCGACCAGAGCGAGCAGACCCGTGCCGATATCGCCCGTGGCTTTGAAGATGCGGTGGTCGAGACCCTGTCGATCAAGTGCGAGCGCGCGCTGGAAGCGGCCGGGACCAACGTGATCGTGGTGGCTGGCGGCGTTGGCGCCAACAAGCGCCTGCGCGCCCGCCTGCAGCAGATGGCCGAGCGCCTCGGCGGCCGCGCCTGCTTCCCGCGGCCGGCACTGTGCACCGACAACGGCGCGATGATCGCCTTCGCCGGCGCGCTGCGCCTGCAGGCCGGCCAGCACAGCCCGCCGAAGGTGGACGTGACCCCGCGTTGGGACATGGCGACCCTGCCGGCGGTGTGAACCGGTAGCGCCGGGCCATGCCCGGCGAACGCATTACAGACGCCCTGCCAATGGCGATGCTGCCAACACCGTCGTCGCCCGCTCATGGCGCTGCAGCCAGCCCAGCGTATATGGGCAGCGGGCATGGATCAGCCGCCCGATAGCCGCCAGGTCGGCGCCGATGTCGCGCTCCAGGATGGGTTCGTGGTGCGCGACGCGGTTGCGCAGGTGGCGGATGCGGCCAATATCCGCGTGGATGGCTTTCCGGATGACACTGGGGTGGGCGCAAGGCGCATGCCGCAGGACTCCGCTGAGTGCCGGTATCCACAGCGTGGAATCGAAGCGACATGTGAATAGCTGCTGCCAGAACACCATAGGCAGGTTGGCGACGATTTCAGGTGTATCGCTTACGCGACTGGCAAGTTGTTCCAGTGCCGTGCGTGGAGAAGTACTGGACGAAGTTGGCAGCCTGCGTCTAAAGGCATCATTCCAGGGCCAACGTGGACCGTGCTGCCGAACAAGAACCATAGCCGCGGCGTTGCGGATGACCACCTCGCACAGATGGACCGGCATCATCAGTGCACCGCACAGCCGCATGTTCCAGAGGTAGAGGGATTCGGCTGTGACGTCGGGGCTGCAGGTCGATGCGATTCTCTCGTAAGTAGACAGACGCTCCGCTGACAACGCGCGCCGCAGTACATCGTATGGAGCCATCATCATGTGCGGTGGTGAAGGAGGGATCGATGTTCGCGAGAGTGGGCGGCGACTACCATCAGGGAACGTCGTTGTCCGCGCGGCTGATTTTCTGCGTTTTGCCTCGGACGAACACCTGACCCGCTCTGTCGGAACTGGCCTTGACCGGCGATCTGGTCCTTGCCTAATCTGCGTGCCTGCGCCACCGGGACTCGCGGCTGGATTCCAGCTCCCCCCGGGGACAAACGGTAGTACCAAAGGGCCCTGCTAGCGGGGCCCTTTGTCTTTTCTGGAGCCGCGTCCCTGCCGGCTACCCACCGCCTGTTCCGGGCAGGCTCACCGCCGTGCCGTTACCATGGCCGCCTGTATTCGGGCTGGTAAGCGCAATGGACAAGGTTTTCATCGAAGGGCTGACGATCGACGCCCTGATCGGCATCTACGATTGGGAACGACGGATCCGCCAGGACCTGGTGTTCGACCTGGAGATGGGCTTCGACAACCGTCGCCCTGCGGCTACCGATGACATCACCCACACCCTGAACTACAAGGCGGTGAGCAAGCGCCTGGAACAGTTCGTGCGCGAATCGGAGTTCGGCCTGGTCGAAACCCTGGCCGAGCGCTGCGCGCAGATCGTGCTGGACGAATTCGACGTGAAGTGGCTGCGCCTGAAGCTGAGCAAGCCGGGCGCGGTGCGCGGCGCGCGCGCGGTGGGCGTGATCATCGAACGCACGCGGGACTGACCCGGTCGTGCCGGCTGTTGGCCGACAACCCCGGTAGTGCCGGCCGCTGGCCGGCAACCTCAACATCAATGAAGGAAGAAGGAGACAACTGATGGTGGACGCGGTGGTGGCGGTACAGTGGCTGGAAAAGCTGCAGAACACACTGGAACCCTATCCTGGCGCCTACCTGGCGTTGATGATCTCGGCGCTGCTGATCGCAGCCGGCCTCGCCAACTGGGTGACCAAGCGCATCCTGGTGCGCGGCCTGCGGCGCCTGCTGCAGCGCCTGCCGGGCGCCGAGTCCGGGCGCGGCAGCCACGTGATGCGGGTGATTTCGCGCCTGTCCAACGTGGTGCCCAGCCAGGTGATCGCCTCGGGCGTCACCCTCATCCCCGATCTGCCGGAAGGCCTGGTCAAGGTCATCATCAAGCTGTGCATCGTGTGGGCCGTGTTGACGGTGTCGATGGCGTTCTCGCATGCGCTGGACGCGGCCAACAGCCTGTACGAGCGCAAGCCCGATGCGCGCAACAAGCCGATCAAGGGCTACCTGCAGGTGGTCAAGATCGTGGTGTTCGTGGCCGCCGGCCTGTCGATCGTCGCCACCCTGCTGGGCGTAGCGCTGGGCCCGCTGGTGACCGGCCTCGGTGCTGCTACGGCAGTGCTGATGCTGATCTTCCAGGACACCATCCTGTCGCTGGTGGCCAGCGTGCAGATCAGTGGCGATGGCCGCGTACGCATCGGCGACTGGATCGAGATGCCCAGCCAGAACGCCGACGGTGATGTGATCGACATCGCCCTGCACACCATCACCGTGCAGAACTTCGACAAGACCATCACCACCATCCCGACCAAGAAGCTGGTGACCGAGTCATTCAAGAACTGGCGGGGCATGCAGGAGGCTGGCGGCCGCCGGATCAAGCGCGCGCTGTACCTGGACCAGCACAGTGTCGGTTTCCTGGATGAGGGTGATCTGGCTTTCCTCGGCGAATTTGCGCTGCTGCGCGACTACCTGCAGGCCAAGGAGCAGGAGCTGGGGCAGTGGAACGGGCGCCTGCGCGAGCAGGGCGTGGCCGAGGTCAACAGCCGCCGGGTGACCAACCTGGGTACCTTCCGGGCCTATGTGGAGCGCTACCTGCGCAGCCACCCGGGCATCCATACCGATATGACCCTGCTGGTACGTCAGCTGCAGCCGACGACCGAAGGCCTGCCGCTGGAGCTGTACTGCTTCACCCGCAGCACTGCCTGGGGCGAGTACGAGGCAGTGCAGTCGGACATCTTCGACCACCTGCTGGCGATCCTGCCGGCCTTCGGCCTGCGGGTGTTCCAGGCCTCCAGCGACGCCATGTTGATGGCCGGGCAGCGCCAGTTGGCTGGCTCGGAGTAAGCTGCGGTGCCCCCGGCGGGGCCATACGGACCCCGCTGGTGGCTGAAACTGAATGAAGAAACCTCTCGCCAAACGGCTCGGGATCGCTAGAATGCCGGGCTTGTAAACGTTTTCATCAAGGACTGCCGGTGGCCTCCGATCGCATCGAATCCCTCATTGCCCAGATGACCGTCGAGGAAAAGGTCGGCCAGCTGGGTGTCTTCGCGGACATGGTCCGCCCGTTCGCCCCGGACGTGAACCCGGAAGCCAACGTGCGCAATGCCGACCAGGTGCTGCAGCAGGTGCGCGAGGGCAAGGTCGGGTCCCTGTTCAATGGTGTGGGCGCCGAACTGGGCCGCCGCATCCAGCAGGTCGCCACCGAGGAGAGCCGCCTGGGCATCCCGGTGATCCTGGCTGCCGACGTCATCCACGGCATGCGCACCGTGTTCCCGATCCCGCTGGGCGAGGCCGCCAGCTTCGAGCCGGAGCTGGCCGAGCGCACCGCGCGCGCCACCGCCATCGAAGCCACCGCTGCCGGCCTGCACTGGACCTATGCTCCGGCCGTGGACATCGCGCGCGACCAGCGCTGGGGCCGTGGCGCCGAAGGTGCCGGTGAGGACGTGGTGCTGGGCTGTGCGTTCGCCGCCGCCCGCGTGCGCGGCTTCCAGGGCAGCGACCTGCGCGCCGCCGATTCGCTGCTGGCCACGCCGAAGCACTTCGCTGCCTATGGCGCGGTGATGGCCGGCATGGAATACAACATGGTGGACATCTCGCCGCAGACCCTGCGCGACGTGCACCTGCCGCCGTTCAAGGCCGCCTTCGACGCCGGCGCGATCACCGTGATGTCCTCGTTCAACGACATCAACGGCGTGCCGGCCAGTGCCAATGCCGAACTGCTGACCGACATCCTGCGCGGTGAATGGAAGTTCCCGGGCGTGGTGATCTCCGACTACACCGCCGACATGGAACTGGTCGCGCACGGCTATGCCGCCGATGACCGCGATGCCACTGCCAAGGCGTTCACCGCCGGCCTGGACCTGAGCATGCAGAGCGGCTTCTACGCCGAGCACCTGCCGGGCCTGGTCGAGAGCGGCGACGTGCCGATGGCGGTGCTGGATGAAGGCGTGCGCCGCATCCTGTGGCTGAAGGAAACCATCGGCCTGTTCGACGATCCGTACCGTTCGCTGGATCCGGCGCGCGAAGCCGACACCTCGCACCTCGCCGCGCATGACGAGCTGTCGCGCGATGCCGCACGCCGTTCGATCGTGCTGCTGAACAACCGCGACAACGTCCTGCCGCTGCAGAAGACCGGGCAGAAGATCGCGCTGATCGGCCCGTTCGTGCAGGACCGCGAGAACATCGAAGGCTGCTGGACGCTGTTTGGCGACAAGCAGCGCTACGTGGACCTGGAAACCGGCGTGCGTGCCGCCATCGGCGACGAAGCGCTGCTGGAGATCGTGCCGGGCTGCGAACTGGAAGTGGCGATCCCCGGTGGCACCGAAGCGGCCGTGGCCGCCGCACTGCGCGCCGACGTGGTGGTGCTGGCGCTGGGCGAGCCGCAGCGCTACAGCGGTGAAGCGCAGTCGCGCGTGGAAATCACCCTGCCGCCGGCCCAGCAGGCGCTGGCCGAGGCCGTGGCGATGACCGGCAAGCCGCTGGTGGTGCTGCTGCGCAATGGCCGCGCGCTGGCACTGCAGGGCGCGGTGCGCAATGCACAGGCCGTGGCGGTGACCTGGTACCTGGGCACGCAGACCGGCCATGCCGTGGCCGACGTACTGTTCGGCGACTACAGCCCGTCCGGCCGCCTGCCGGTCAGCTTCCCGCAGGTGTCCGGCCAGCAGCCGTACTTCTATAACCACCCGCGCACCGGCCGTCCGGAACTGCCGACCATGTCGGAGTTCAAGGCCCGTTGGCGCGAGATTCCGAACGAGCCGCTGTACCCGTTCGGCCACGGCATCGGCTACACCAGCTTCGCCTACGGCGTGCCGCAGTTGAGTGCGGCGCAGCTCGGCTGGGAGGACACCCTGACCATCACCACCACGCTGACCAACAGCGGTGATGTGGCCGGCGAGGAAGTGGTGCAGCTGTACATCCACGACCGCGTGGCCAGCCGCGTGCGTCCGGTGCGCGAACTGAAGGACTTCCGCAAGGTGGCGCTGCAGCCGGGTGAGTCGACCGAAGTGGTGTTCACCCTCACCCGCGAGCAGCTGGCCTTCACCGGCCGCGACGGCGTGCTGCGCGCGGAGCCTGGCCAGTTCGACCTGTGGGTCTGCGCCTCGTCGGCCGCCGGTGAAGCGGTGCAGTTCGAGCTGCTGAAGGCCTGATCGAAGAAAAGGGGACGGAGGGGATTAAGTCGTTAGTGGCACAAACGACTTAATCCCCTCCGTCCCCTTTTTTGTTGTCCTCACTGGTGTGGCGCTACCATCGGCATTCTTGGACCGATGGATGCCCGCGCATGCGTACGATCGCCGTGTTGATTCCCGCCCTGCTGTTGGCGGCCTGTTCGCAGCCGGCGGCGCCGCCGGCCGCGCCTGCGGTGGATGCGCCGCCGCCGATGGAGGCCAGCGCTGCAGCGACGCCTGCGGCTGAACCGGCGACGCCGGCTGCCGAACCTGCCGCAACCGCACCGGCGGATGCGCCTGCGGAAGACGCGCGTGCGCGCATCGAGAGCGTGCTTGGTGATGCCGCGCAGTACGAAAAGGTCTTCAACGCGTTCAAGACCGCCGTGGTCGGTGGTGATCGCGCTGCCGTGGTGGAGGAAGTGCGCTTTCCGCTGAACATCGCGGATGGAAAGAAGATCACCGGCCCCGGTGAGTTCCAGCGCAACTACGAGACGATCATCACCCCGGCGGTGGTCAAGGCGGTGTCCGAGCAGGACTTCGGCAAGGTCTTCGTCAACCAGCAGGGCGTGATGGTCGGCGATGGACAGGTCTGGTTGACCGGCGAGTGCCTGGACAAAGCCTGTGCGCGTTCCGAGGTGAAGGTCGGCACCATCCAGTAAACAAGAACGGCCCCGCATGCGGGGCCGTTGGGCAGGGGGCGATGCCGGCCAGCGGCCGGCATTACTTCAGGCCTTTGGGGTGAGCTTCAGCAGGCGCGCCTTGCTGCCGTCTTCCAGCAGCCACAGTGCGCCGTCCGGACCCTGTTCCACTTCGCGGATACGCTCGCCCATGTTGAAGCGTTCGGCTTCGCGCGGGCTGTCGCCATCAAAGGCCACGCGCACCAGCGAGGTCGACGACAGGCCACCGATGAAGCCGCTGCCCTTCCACTGCGGGAACAGGTTGCCGCTGTAGATCACGAAGCCGGCCGGCGAGATCACCGGCGTCCAGGTCACCTTGGGCGCGGCGAATTCCGGGCGCGTGTCGTGGTCGGGAATGGGGCGGCCGTCGTAGTGGTCGCCGTTGGAGACGATCGGATAGCCATAGTTGGCACCGCGCACGATCAGGTTCAGTTCGTCGCCGCCAGCCGGGCCCATTTCATGCGCCCACAGCTTGCCGTTGGCATCGAAGGCCATGCCGAGGATGTTGCGGTGGCCCAGCGACCACACCTGCGCGGCCACGCCGCCCTGCGAAGCAAACGGATTGTCTGCGGGCAGGCTGCCATCGTCGTTGAGACGGATGATCTTGCCGAGATTGCTGCCCATGTCCTGCGCCGGATCGAACTTCTGCCGCTCGCTGGAACTGATCCACAGCTTGCCGTCCGGGCCGAAGGCAAGGCGATGGCCGTAGTGGCCTTCACCACTGACCTTCGGGCTCTGCCGCCAGATCACCTTCAGGTCCTTCAGCTGGCCGGCACCGTTGGCGTCCAGCGCCAGCGTGGCACGGGCCACGGCGGCACCGCGGGTGTCCAGCGTGCCTTCCTCGGCATAGCTGAGGTACACAACGTGATTACGGGCGAAATCGGGATGCAGGATGATGTCGCCGAAACCACCCTGGCCACCGTAGGCGACCTTGGGAACGCCGGTGATCTCGTGCTTCTGGCCGCTGGCCAGGTCCAGGTGCTGCAGCGTGCCGCGCTTCTCGGTGACCAGCAGGCTGCCATCGGGCAGGAAGGTCATGGCCCACGGCTGATCGAAGCGGCTGACTTCGGTCGCGGTGAACGGGCGCTGGTCGGCAGCGGTGGAGGCTGCGGGTGCCGCGGTCGGGGCGCCGTTGGCGGCCGGGTCGGCGGCATTGCAGGCGGAGGTGGCAAGGATCGGCACCAGGCCGAGGGCGAGCAGCAGGGGCATGCGGGTCATGGGTATCTCCAGGGCGGGGATGCGGATGGCCGGGCTGTCCCTTGTATACCACTGCAGCCGTGACCGTCGTGGCCCGAAGGTCCTGCAACCCCTGTGCGAGGGCGGCGGGATCGTCTAGGGTGGGCACGCCCGGGCAAAGCGTGCCCGTCTGCCTGCCAAGGATCTGCAATGAACACTGCCATGCCCCACAAGCCGTCCACCGCCTTCATCGCCGCCTCGTGGGTGGCCCTGCTGCTGGGCGCCGCGGCCTACCTTGTCGGCCTGTTCAACGCCGCCACGATGGCGCTCAACGAGAAGGGCTACTACCTGACCCTGCTGCTGTTTGGCCTGTTCGCGGCGGTGTCGCTGCAGAAGAGCGTGCGTGACCGCGTCGAGGGCATTCCGGTGAGCGCGCTGTACTACGCGCTGTGCTGGTTCGCGCTGCTGTCGGCGCTGATGCTGCTGCTGGTGGGCCTGTGGAATGCCACCCTGGCATCGAGCGAGAAGGGTTTCTACGGCATGGCGTATGCGCTGTCGCTGTTCGGTGCGGTGGCGGTGCAGAAGAACACCCGCGACCTGATCGCCGCCGGTGGTGGCGAGAGCAAGCGCGGCGCGATCGTGCCACCGCTGCCGGAACAGGAGTGAGTGTGTAGAGCCGAGCCCGCGCTCGGCTCTACAACAGCCTGGCGCTATCGTGCCAGCTGCGGATCCGCCAGCTGTGCATCTTCCCAGCCACGGCGCGCCGCATTGCGTGCCTGCGCCCATTCCAGCCGGCTGCGGCCACGCTCGCTGGCCCAGCGCGACTCCAGTTCAGCTTCGACCTGTTCGTAGGCGCGGATCACGTCCTGCGCACGCGCGGCGTGGCCGATGCGGTAGGCCGGCTCGTAGTCCTCGAAGAACAACTGGTCATCGTAATAGGGCTCGGCCGTGTAGCGTTCGCGCCAGTAGTTGCTGACCGCGTCGCGCGGCGTGCTGTCGTCCGGTACGCGGCCGGGGATCTGGTACTCGGTCATGGAAGGCTCCGTTGAGGACGAAGCCTGATCGTGCCTGCGTGGCGGTTAACAGCCCGGTCCGGCAGTGTGATCGCCAGATCAATCCGCCGGGCATGGCCCGGCGCTGCCGGTCACCCGGCGTCGGCATCCTTGCGCGGCAACTTGTAGATCACCGCGCCGATGGCGAACGCGACCAGTGCAGCGGCAATGTTCTGCCAGCTGGCACTGGCGAACAGCGCCAGGCACAGCAGCAGCGCCAGCACCGGAATCAGCGGGCCGCCCGGCAGCTTCAACGCGCCGGGGCGGTCGGCATAGCGCTTGGCCAGCACCAGTACCGCAGCGGCCGTTCCGATGTAGGCGAACAGGCGCGTGGTCATCGACAGCAGCGCCAGCTGCACGAACGAGCCGGACAGCGCCAGACCGAGTGCGATCAAACCCTGGCACAGGATCGATGCGGCCGGGGTGTGGAAGCGTGGATGCACCTGCGCCAGGATCTTCGGACCGTAACCATCGCGGGCCAGCGCGAACAGGAAGCGCGGGCCCATCATCATCGTGTTGCTGTTGGTGCCGAGGATGGAGATGGTGGCACCGATGGTCAGGATCAGCGCCAGTGCTTCGCCACCGAAGCCGGCGGCGGCATCGGCCAGCGGCGTGGCCGAGCTGGACAGGCCGGCCAGCGTGCCTTGTGCCACCACCTGCACCGCGCCGTAGATGACGGTGACGGTGATGATCATGGTGATCAGCGCGAACGGAATGTCGCGGCGCGGATTGCGGTACTCGCCGGCCGCGGCCGGAATGTTCTCGAAGCCGGCGTAGGCGTACAGCAGCAGCAAGGCGGCTTCGCCCATGCGCTGCAGGTCGTGCGGGTCAGGGCGTTGTCCGGAGAAGGCCAGCTGCGGGTCGATGTAGAACGCACCGATGGCCACGAACAGCAGCAGCGGCAGCATCTTGCCGATCACCAGCACCACGCCGGTACGCGCGGCCGAGCGCACGCCAATGATGTTGACACCGGTCAGGAAGCCCAGCGACACCACGATCACCGCGATGCGGCCCATGCCGGCACCGGCCCACGGCCAGAAGCGCGCGACGGCATCGGCCAGCGCATTGCTCAATGCGGCCGCCGAGCTGATGCGGGTCAGCCAGATCATCCAGCCGATCTCGAACCCGGCGAAGCGGCCGAACGCCTCGCGGGCGTACAGGTAGCTGCCACCGGGTTCATCGAAGTAGCTGGCGGCCTGCGCGTAGCACAGCACCAGCAGCGCGACCACGATGCCAGCAGCGACCACGCCCCACAGGCTGAAGGGGCCGAGCAGGGCGACGGTGGCGGCCGGCAGCAGGTAGATGCCGCTGCCGATCACATCGTTGATCGACAGGCCGACGATCTGCCAGCGGCTGACCGCGCGCTGCAGCTGCGGTTCGTCCTGCGCGCTCAACGGGCGTCTCCGCTCAGTGCGGGCAGCTGCCACTGCGCCTGCAGGCGCTTGTACTCGGCACGCGGCAGCAGGACGAAGCGCGGCGCGTCCTGCGGGCGCAGCCAGTTCATCAGCGCCTGCATGCGTTCCTGTGGCATGGCCGTACAGCCGGCGGTGGCCTCACCGGGCGTGCGCCACAGGTGGGCGAAGATGCAGCTGCCCTTGCCGGGCTGGTTGTCCGGGTTGTGGGCGATCACGAAGCCTTCCTGGTAGCGCACGTCGCCCTTGTTGTGCAGGTCCAGCCGCATCGGCTCGGTGGAGCCCTTGACCGCCGCACTGCCGACCTTCTTTTCATCAACGATGCGGTTGTAGAACGGCGAACCGGGTACGTCCATGCAGTAGCTGCTGTCCAGCATCGGCTGGTAGGGCATCGCGGTGCCGGGGCGGGTGACGGCATAGCCGAACGCACTGCCGAGCGCGAATATGCCGGCCGGGCTGCGACCGTCTCCTTCCTGCTTCTGCGGGCCATCGGCCTGTGCCGGATGCAGGCCCAGTCCCCAGGCGCTGCCGGTACGGCCGAGCGCGACCGGGAACGCCTGTCCGTGCGTGTGCCAGCCCCTGCCATCGCGCACATAGGCCTGCAGCTGGCCCTGGGTACTGTCCCAGCCTTCGCTGGTGACCACGATCAGCTGCCGCGCGCCATCCAGCGGCGCCGCGTGAACGGATACCGCCGCAGCAAGCAGCAGTGCAGTGGTGGCAAGGCGGACCAGCGATCTCATCAACGTGCGCTCCGGTCAGGAATCCAGCAGGTGGTCGATCCGCTCCAGGTTCACCGCAAGCTGCTGCTGACGATCCGGATTGGTGTGGCAGAGCAGCACGAACAGGAAATCGAGCAGGGCGTGCATGGCGCTACGGTACAGCAGCTGCGCGACCTGCGGCGTGCGATCGTGCGCACACACCACCAGTGCTGCATCAGCATGCGCGCGCAGCGGGTTGGCGGTGTGGCGGGTGATGGAGATCACCTTGCCACCCATGTCCTGGAACTGGCGCGACAGCTGCGAAAGCTGTGGCAGGTTGCCGAATTCGGAGAACACCAGCAGCGCATCGCCGGGGCGCGCGGCCGACAGGTTGGCCAGCATCAGGATCGGGTCGGTATGCGGTACCACCAGCAGGCCGAGCAGCGACAGCCGCATGGCGAACTCGCGCGCGAACAGGCCGTCGTCCCCCAGGCCGTACACGAACAGCTTGGGTGCGCCGTCGAGCAGCTGCACGATGCGCTCGATCTCTTCACGCGGGTTGGCCTGGCGGGTTTCTTCTTCGGCCTGCGCCTTGCTGCGGCGCAGGGCGTCGCCCAGGCGCAGGTAGTCATCGCCGCTGTCAGGTTCGCTGGGGGCCTGTTGTGGATCGGCACCGGCGCGAGCCACATCCTGGCCGATCGAGTACTTCAGGTCCGGGTAGCCCTTGAAGCCGAGCTTCTGGCTGAACTTCACCACGCTGGACTGGCTGATGCCGAGCGCACTGGCCAGCTGCTGGGACGAGTAGTCGCGCAGCAGGTGGGCGTTGTCGAGGATGAAGTCGGCAATGCGGCGCTCGATGGCCGACATCTGCCCGCGCTCGGTGCGGATTTTCAGCAGGGGCGGCATACGGGACGTCCGGGTGTCTGCAAAGGCGTTGCGGTTGGCAGCGTAGAGCGTGTCATGGAATGGGGCGGGCGGGTGGGGTTTGCAGGGGACGCCGTGAATCCGTCCATGGAGGCTTGGCCGCGCCATCCATGGCGCGGACACCCCTGCAAACCCCACCCGCCCAACCCCGGACAGATCGCGCGCGTGCCAGCCGCGAAGAGGATACGAGGTAGAGCAGAAGCAGGAGCATCCACGCATGGCGTGGATCTACCCGGAGCTGCCGTTGAGTCCGCCTTCAAGCGAGCCGAGCACCGCAGGTCCGGCGAGGGCGAAGAGGCGCGGGTGTCTGAGCGCAGCGAGTTCCGCGCCGTCCCTCGGCGGGCCGAGGAGCGCAGGGCACCGGCGTGCGCAGCGCGTCGGCTTGCAGCCGGCGGAGCGTTTCTTTTGGTTACTTTTCTTTTCGCGAAAAGAAAAGTAACGCCCGACCAAGCGTCAGTCACCCGTGGCCGCTGTAGAGTCGAGCCATGCTCGACTGCGCGGTTCAACCCAGCATCTCCAGCCCGCGCACTTCGGTGATGCCCAGCCCCGGCACGTCGCTGATGCTGATCTCCGATTCGTTGAAATGCACGCCGCCGCGGACCGGGTCGAACTGGCCCAGTGACGGGCCGTCCAGGTCGACCTTGGTGATCACATCGCTCTTGGCAACCGCCAGGTGCACGGCGGCAGCCACGCTGATGCTCGATTCGATCATGCAGCCGATCATGCATGGCACGCCGTAGATGCCGGCGATATCGGCGATGCGGATCGCGTTGGACAGGCCGCCGGTCTTCATCAGCTTGATGTTGATGATGTCCGCGGCGCGCTGCTGGATCAGGTCCATCACCTGGCTGGGGCTGAACACGCTTTCGTCGGCCATCACCGGCGTGTTGACGCGGTCGGTGACGTACTTCAGGCCGCTGATGTCAGCCGCCTTCACCGGTTGCTCCAGCAGCTCCAGCACTACGCCGGCTTCCTCCAGGGTGCGCATCGCATGCACCGCCTGCTTGGCAGTCCAGCCCTGGTTGGCGTCCAGACGCAGCAGGGCGCGGCCTTCGACGGCGGCGTGGATCGCCTTGACCCGTTCGATGTCCAGGCCGATGTCCTTGCCGACCTTGATCTTCAGCGACTCGAAGCCGCGGTCGATCGCCGACAGCGAGTCGGCCACCATCTTGTCGATGTAGTCCACGCTGATGGTGATGTCGGTGGTGATCACCGGGTCGCCGCCGCCGAGCATCTGGTACAGCGGCGCACCGTGCAGCTGCGCCCACAGGTCGTACAGCGCGATCTCCACCGCGGCCTTGGCGCTGGTGTTGCGCTCCATCGCGGTCTGCACCAGCCCGCACAGTCGGTTGAGGTTGACCACGTCCTGGCCGATCAGGCGCGGGGCAATGAAGTGGCGGATCGCTTCGATGATCGAGCCGTGCGTATCGCCGGTGATCACGGCGGTGGCCGGGGCTTCACCGTAGCCGGTGTTGCCGGTGTCGGTGCGGATCAGCACCACCACGTCTTCCACGGTCTCCACCGTGCGCAGGGCGGTCTTGAACGGTGTCTTCAACGGCACGCGCAGCATGCCCAGTTCGATGGCGGTGATCTTCATTCAGGAGTCTTGGCCCGCAGGCGCTGGATGTTGGTGATGCGGTCGATGTAGCGGACGGTATCGCTGGCCATCATCGGCTCCAGCGGCGTGACCGAAACACCATTGAGATGGGCCTGCACGCGCGTGCCGTCGGCACCGAACCAGCTGCCGCCCGCCGTATCGTGGATGACCCAGGTGCGGCCGTCGACGTGGCCGATGGCCATCATCACGTGGCCGGGGATGTAGACCAGATCGCCCACCTGCAGGTCGGCGACGGCACGGTCGCGTAATGCCTTGCCGTCCTTGCTGGTGAACGGCAGGCGATCCAGTGCGGGGCTGACCGCCTGTGCACTGGTATTGCGTGGCAGCAGCACGCCGAAGCTGCGGTAGATCTCGGATACGAACCCGCTGCAGTCGCGGGTGTCGTAGTCGTGGCCCCAGCCGTAGCGTTCGCCGAGGAACTTGAAGGCCTGCTGCAGCAGCAGGCGCGGGGTCAGCGGCAGGTAGTCGGCGGCGGTGTCCTGCGAGCGCGGCAGCAGGGCCGGTACCAGCTTCAGGCGGCCGTCGGTTTCGCGCACCGGCAGCTGCACTACCCACGAGGCATGCGCCTGCTGGCCGTTCACCGGTTCGGCGGCGGGCCAGTCGGCCAGCACCGGCAGGCGCACGCCCATGTCCAGCTGCAGGCGCGAGACGCGCGGTTCCTCTGGGGTGTAGGCGGTCTGTGCGGTGGCGCCGGTGATGATCCGGTACGGTCCCTGCGCGCCGTAGCCGAGCACCGTGGCCTTGTCGCCGCTGGCAATGGCATCGGCCTCGATCCATGCGCTGTAGCGCTCGCTGTGCACGAACAGCCAGCGGCCGTCGGCACTGCGATGGACCACGGCGACCTTGTCACCGGGGAACAGTGCCGATTCCTGGAAGCGGTCGATGTCAGTGTCACCGACGGTGCTGAAGACGCGCTCGCGGGTGGGGAAGGTGCGCAGTGCGGCACGCTTCACCACCAGCCCGTAAGCCGGTGCTACCTGGGTGGGAATCGCATCGAGGCCGAGGTTGGCTTCGATGCCGCTGCGTAGCGCGGGGGCGATGGCCTGGCCCTTGTCGTCATAGAGGGCGCGGGTGGGCCAGCTCGACAGCGCGGTGATGCTGGCACGCACCGCCGCCGCGTCAAGCTGGGCGGGCAGTGCGGCGATGTCCTGGATGTGGCTGTCCTGCGCCCGCATCCGTGCGTTCTGTGCCTCGATCTGTGCGCGATCCAGGATCGGCGCATCGGCGTTGTCCAGGCGCGCGGCCCAGTATTGCGGGGTCAGGTAGGCCTCGTGCAGGCCGATCACATAGGGCAGCGGCGCACCCTGATCGGGCGGTGGTGCCGCCTGCGCAAAGGCCGGTGCGGCCAGCAGGCACAGGGCCAGGGTCAACCGGCGCGGCCAATGCCGGTGCCGTTCGCGGGAAGCCAGGATCATGCGCAGCACACCCTCCTCGAATGCCTTTTGGAATATTTATTCCTTTTGGCATAGAAAGCAAGAATAAATTATTGACCGGCATCCCGGCCCGTGTTACACAGCCATTACCACCCGCGCTGGGGAAGTGTCGCTGTGGATCCTGCCGTTCGCAAACCGCGTCTGCCTGCCGCCGCCGGCCTGTGTGCCGCGCTGCTGCTGTGGGCGTCTGCCGCGCAGGCAACGGATGGGCATGGCAGCCAGCAGGGGGCGCGCCAGGCGCAGGTGATCGACCTGATCGACAGCGGTCGCTTCAGCGATGCCGAAGCGTTGCTGGCAACGGCAGGCGATAGCGCCGAAGGGGCCTTCCAGCGCGAGCGCATGCGCCGCATCCGCTTGGATTTCAGCCTCGACCAGGCTGCCGCCAAGGCGGCCGTGCGCCGTTGGATTCCCGACCTCACCGACGAGGAGTTCGCGCGGTGGGATCAGCTCGGCCTGATCGAGCATCTCGACATCGATGGCGAGCGTTGGTACTTCAAGCGCGCACCGTCGAACCTGTTCCTGCTCAGCGACGAAGCACGCGCACGCCGCCGCGCGGATGCACCGATGTCACCGCCGGGCCCGAACGAGGTGCTCAACGCACACCACGCGCGCGTGCTTGCCGCGGCCGAACAGAGTGGCCAGGCGTCGGTGCTGCCGCAGCGCATTGAATTCACCCAGTCGCTCACGGTGAAAGCCGATGCCGTCCCGGCCGGCGAAACCGTTCGCGCCTGGATTCCCTACCCGCGCGAGATTCCCGGCCAGCAGGAGCAGGTGCAGTGGCTGGGCAGCACACCGGGCAAGGCGCGCGTGGCCCCGGCCAGTACCCTTCAGCGCACCGCCTACCTGGAAGCCAAAGCAGTAGCCGGCAAGCCGACCCGGTTCGAGATCCGCTACGCGGTGACGGTCTTCGCGCGGCACACCGCGATCGATCCGGCGAAGGTGCAGGCCGCGCCGAATGATCCCGCATTGAAGCCTTACCTGGCCGAACAGCTGCCGCATGTGCGCTTCACTCCGGCGCTGAAGCTGTTCTCCGACCAGGTGCTGCAGGGCGAAACACGCCCCTATGAAGTGGTGCGCAGGCTGTTCGCTGCGGTCGATCGTATTCCGTGGGCCGGTGCACGCGAATACTCCACGCTCAGCAACATCAGCGATCATGCGCTGCGCGCCGGCCATGCCGACTGCGGCCAGCAGACCCTGCTGCTGATTGCGCTGCTGCGCCTGAATGGCATTCCCGCGCGCTGGCAGTCGGGCATGGTGTTCTCCGACGACGGCAGCGGCTACAACAACCTGCACGACTGGGGGCAGGTCTACCTGGCGCCGTACGGCTGGCTGCCAATGGACGTGACCACCGGCGCGCTGGTCAGCGACGTGCCGGCGCTGCGCGACTTCTACCTGGGTGGCCTCGATGGCTACCGCATCGCCTTCAACGACGATTTCGGCCAGCCCTTCGTGCCGGCCAAGCAGCACTTCCGCTCGGAAACGGTCGACTCGCAGCGCGGCGAGGCCGAGTGGGCAGGCGGCAACCTGTACTTCGACCAATGGAGCTACGACTTCCAGTGGCGGGTACTGCCGGCCAGGCAACGCTAGCGCGACACATCACATTCCACACCATTCAATTCTTGCAGGAGAGAGCAGGGGATGAAGGCTTACAGCATCAAGCGGGCGGCGTTGTGCGTCGCCCTCGGGGCGTGTCTGGGCGTCGTGCTGCCCGGCATCGCGATGGCACAGAACGTGAGCGGCGCAGTCGCCGGCCGTGCAACCGCCGGTGACCAGGTGACCGTGGTCAGCAGCAGCACCGGCCTGACCCGTACCGTCACCGTTGGCGCCGATGGCAGTTACCGCCTCGGCCAGTTGCCGGTGGGTGACTATCAGCTGCAGCTCAGCCGCGATGGCCAGAAGCTCGGCGATCAGGTGTCGGTAAGCGTTGCCGTCGGTGGTACCACCACGGTCAACCTGGCCAGCGGCGGCGGTGTCACCAACCTGGATGCATTGCAGGTGCTCGGCACCCGCGTGATCAACCGCGTGGATGTCTACTCCACCGAAACCTCGTTCAACATCAACCGCCAGGAGATCTCGCGGTTGCCGGTGGCTCAGGACCTGTCTGCGGTCGCGCTGATGGCGCCTGGCGTGGTCGGTGGCAACTCCTCATTCGGTGGCCTGTCGTTCGCCGGTTCATCGGTGGCCGAGAATGCGGTCTTCATCAACGGCCTGAATGTCACCGACATGTATACCCGTCGTGGCTTCAGCACCGCGCCGTTCGCGTTCTTCAACGAGTTCCAGGTCAAGACCGGTGGCTACTCGGTCGAGTTCGGCCGCTCCACCGGTGGCGTGATCAATGCCGTGACCCGTTCGGGCAGCAACGAATTCGAGGGCGGTGTTGAAGTCACCGCCGAGCCCAGTGCGTGGCGCGCCAGTGGCGGCGATCATTTCCACCGCGACGGCACCCCACATTCCTACGGCAGCCGCGACAACAACTCCTTCCTGAAGACCAACGTCTGGGGCTCGGGGCCGATCATCAAGGACAAGCTGTTCCTGTTCGCAATGTACGAGGACCGCAGCGACAAGGGCCACAACACCTCGTCCGATGGCAGTACCTGGTTCAAGAACGATTCCGGCAACGGCTTCTGGGGCACCAAGCTGGACTGGAACATCAACGACAACCACAGCCTGGCGCTGCTGGCGTTCTCCGACGAGGGCGACGTCACCAATGCCTCGTACGGCTACAACTGGAATGCTGATCGGATCGGTTCCTGGGGCGGCGACTCGGTCACCGAGACCGGCGGGCGCAACTGGTCGGCCACCTACACCGGCCACTTCGGCCAGAACTTCACCGCGCGCGCCATGGTCGGCCAGAACAAGCAGCGTGCCTTCACCAACTCGTCGCTGGACCAGGCCTGCAGCCCGGTGTTCACCGACAGCACCTACGGCCCGCGGCTGGGCAAGCTGCAGGGGCTGCGCGCCGGCTGCCACCCGACCGGCGCGGCGGTGGCCGAACGTGATGACACCCGCGATGTCGCGCGCCTGGACTTCGAATGGCAGCTCGGCGATCACCTGCTGCGCTTCGGTGTCGACCGCGAACTGATGACCACCAAGCAGTCCACCCGTTATCCAGGGCCGACCGAGCTGAGCTACACCGCCTACGTGGCGCGGCCCGGCGATGAAGTGTGGGATGGCGCCAACGCCTATGTACCGGCCGGCGTCACCGAGATGCTGCGTGCACGCAACCGCCGTTCGGGCGGTACTTTCGAGACCGAGGCCAATGCCTTCTATCTGGAAGACATCTGGAACATCACCCCGAACCTGATGCTGAACCTCGGCGTGCGCTGGGACCGCTTCGAGAACCGGACCGCAGCCGGCAAGGCGTTCATCAAGATGGACGACCTGATCGCGCCACGCGTCGGCTTCTCGTGGGACATGCGCGGTGATGGCAGCACCAAGCTGTTCGGCAACGCCGGCCGCTATTACCTGCCGGTCACCAACAACATCAACGTGAATTTCGCTGGTGGCCTGACCGACGAATACAGCTATTACGTGCTCAACGGCTGGGAGCAGAAGACCTCGCCGACCGGCTCGCCGTACATGGCACCGATCGTCGGCCAGCAGATCGGGCCGACCGACACCCGCATGAACACCGGCGGTGCCGACCTGCGCCAGAGCGTGGACCGCGACCTCAAGGCGGTTTACCAGGACGAGTACATCCTGGGTTTCCAGAACATGATCAACCAGGCCTGGTCGTGGGGTGTCAACGCCACCTACCGGCGCATGACCCGCGCGCTGGATGACATCCGCATCAACTACACCCCGTGCGGCCCGACCCCCAGCACGTTGTGGCCGATCGCCAACCCGGGCGAGAGCCTGACGATCTGGGGCGACAAGAGCATCGGCTGTGCCAACGAAGGCTGGATCACCATCGACACCGCCAACAGCGGCTATCGAAAGGGCGGCAGTGGCGAGGTGATCGGCTACTCCAAGCCCAAGCGTACCTACAAGGCGCTGGAGTTCCAGATCGACCGTGCCTGGGACGAAAAGTGGATGTTCAACGCGTCCTACCTGTGGTCGAAGAGCGAAGGCAACTTCGAAGGCCCGGTGAACTCCGATACCAATTACGGTGACACCGGCATGGTGCAGTTCTGGGACCACCCGGCCACCAATGAACGCTATGGTGTTCTGTTCAACGATTTCCGCCATCAGTTCAAGCTGCGTGCCGCGTATGCGCTGAACAAGCAGTGGTCGTTCGGCACCACGCTGCAGGTGCAGTCCGGTGGCCCGATCACCGCCTACGGCGTGATGTGGCCGAACGACTCCATCGCCGGTGGCAGCACGTCCAGTGAAGGCAGTGGTGGTGGCACCGGCTGGCTGTGCGTCGCCAACTGTTCGGGCCCGTACAACCAGCGCCAGTTCGAGTACAGCCCGCGCGGCGCATTTGGCCGCCTGCCGTGGACCTGGACCATGGGCGCCAACGTGACCTGGCGCCTGCCGGTGGAGGGTATCGACCTCAGCGCCCGGTTGTCGGTGTACAACCTGTTCAACAACCAGAAGACCATCAACGTGCACCAGCGCTACGAGGCGCAGCCCGGCCAGTACCGCGAGGCGACGTTCGCTACCGGCACGCGCTGGCAGGCACCGCGCTATACCCAGCTGGTGGTGACCTGGAACTTCTGAGGCCACGCTCCGCGCCGTCCATCGTGACGGCGCGGGCAATGGAGGGGCCGCCCGCATGCACCACCTGCTGATCCTCGCGGCGGCACTGGCCGCACCGTCCGCTTCGTCGGTCGACAACGCAGCCATCGAGGCCGACGTCGCCGCCGTGATCCGGGCCGAGCATCTGCCCGGGCTGGCGATGGCGGTGGTCGAAAACGGACAGGTGGTCCATCGCCATGCAGAAGGCACGCGCGGCGATGGCGGCCGCATCGATGAGGACACGCTGTTCAAGATCGCGTCCAACAGCAAGGCGATGACCGCTGCGCTGCTGGCGCGACTGGTGCAGCAGGGCAGGCTGCACTGGGATGATCCGGTGCAGCGGCATCTGCCGGGTTTCCGCATGCACGATGCGTGGGTGGGCGAGCAGATGCAGGTGCGTGACCTGTTGATCCACAACAGCGGCCTCGGCCTGGGCGCCGGTGACCTGATGCTGTGGCCGGAGCCGAACGCGTTCACCCGTGCCGACATCATCGCCGGCTTGGCGCATCTCAAGCCGGTCAGCAGTTTCCGCAGCCGCTATGCGTACGACAACCTGATGTACGTGGTGGCCGGCGAAGTGGCGGCGGCGGCCGGTGGCAAACCGTATGACCAGCTGATGCGCGAGCAGGTATTCGAGCCGCTGGGCATGACGCGCTGCCAGGTGGGTACGTGGTCGGTGAAACGCGTGGGCAACGTGGCGCAGCCTCATGCCTGGCGCGGTGATCGCAATGAGGTCGTGAACGCCGATGCTGCGATCAGCCCGGACCTGCCGTCGATGGCGGCCGGCGGCATCCGCTGTTCGCTGCGCGACATGACACGCTGGATGCAGGTGCTGCTGGATCCCGCGCTGGTGCCGGACTGGCTGGGCAGCGAGCAGCGGCGCACGCTGTGGACCCTGCACATGCCGATGCCGCTGGGTGAACGCCAGCGGCGCTGGGACAACGCGCATTTCTACGGCTACGGCTATGGCTGGCGCGTGTCGGACATGGACGGGCAGTGGAAGGTGGCGCATACCGGCACGCTGTCAGGCATGTACTCATCGCTGGCGTTGCTGCCCGACCGCAGGGTGGGCGTGGTGATGCTGATCAACGGTGAAGGCGAGGATGCACGCGCGGCGTTGATGCAGGCGATGCTGAAGCGCTTCACCGCACCAGGCGATACGCGCCCGGCGATGGAGTACCTGGCCGAACTGAAGGCTGACCAGGCAGCGCAGGCAGCATCTGGCCACCAACGGCCAGCGACCGCAGCCGCACAGCCGGCACGCGGAGACGACCTGCCGCGTTGGCAGGGTCGCTACAGCGATCCCTGGCTGGGGCCCGCATCGCTGTGCCCGGGCAAGGACGGCCTGCGCTTCAGCGTGGAAAGATCGCCGCGCCTGCACGGTGCCGTGCTGCAACTGCAGGAGCGCTGGCTGCTGCGCTGGGATACGCTGGGCGATGACGCGCAGGCGTGGCTGCAGCCAGGTGAAGGCCCGGCACCGACACTGGACCTGCGTGCAATCGATCCCGACATCGACTTCAGCTATGACTTCCAGGACCTGCATTTCACTCGCACTGGCGACTGCCCTGGCGGCGACCGCCAACGCCGCTGAACCACCGCGCGTTTCGCCTGCCACCGATGCGGCCGATGCAGGGCTGGTGGAGATCCGGTCGGTGGCGCCGCGTATCGACATGGATATCCGTTACGCCGGTGCCAACAACTTCACTGGTGCGCGCGTGCCTGGCTACGAGGCGCCGTCCTGCTACCTGTTGGCGCCGGTGGCGAAAGCGCTGGCGCAGGTGGAACAGGATCTGCGAGCGCAAGGCTTTGGCTTGCGCCTCTACGATTGCTATCGGCCGGTGCGCTCGGTGCAGGCCTTCATGGCCTGGGTGAACGATCCGGGCGAACTCACGCGCAAGGCGCTGCAGTACCCGGACCTGGACAAGCCGCGCCTGCTGGTCGATGGCTACATCGCCGAGCGTTCGGGCCACAGCCGTGGTGCGACGGTTGATCTGGGCCTGCTGGATTGCCGCAGCGGTACATGTGTGCCGTTGGACATGGGCACCGACTTCGATTTCTTTGGCCCGCGCGCGCATACCCAGACCAGCGGGCTGAGTGAGGCGCAGCAGGCGAACCGGCGGCAACTGGTGCAGGCGATGGCGCGCCGTGGTTTCGTCAACTATCCGCAGGAGTGGTGGCACTACACCCTGCAACCCGAGCCGGATCCCGGCACCGCGTACGACGTGCCGGTGCTTTAGGGGTTATCGGCAGGGCTGCGCCCTGCACCCGCTACAAGCCAGAGCAACAGCAACAGCAACAGCAACAGCGTGCATTCCGTGGGATGGCGGGGTGGGTCCGGTGGCGGGAGACGCCGTAAACCCATCCCTGGGGGCTTGGCCGCGGCATCCATGCCGCGGACACTCCCGCCACCGGACCCACCTCGCCTTCGACAGTGGGTCGCTGCTGTTGGTAGGTGTCGACCTTGGTCAACACGGCCGATCCACGCCATGCGTGGATGCTCTTCGTTCAATTCTCGAAATATTCGATTTCGATTGAGATTCATCCACGCATGGCGTGGATCTACCACCAACCGTCATCAGGAATCTGTCGGAGGTGGGGCGGTGTGGGTGGGCAGGACCGTTGGCGCCATGGATGGCGCCATCGAGCCCCCAGGGATGGGTTTACGGCGTGTCCTGCCCACCCACATCGTCCCGCCAAACCATCAACAGTCCAGAGTCGCTTTGGCTTTGGCCGTTGCCTGAAGCCTCTGCGGGTGCAGGGTGCAACCCTGCCGATACCCTTACACTGGCCGCATTCCCACCGCTGCGTACCCGATGAACCTTCCCTTGCACTTCGGCCTGCTCGGCACCCTGGAAGCCGGCGCCATCGCCCTGCTGGTCGGCCTGCTGGTGTACTTCCTGTGGTCGCGGTTGTGCCGGCTGCTGCACTGGTCGATGGGGCATGCCATCGGCTGGGCCTGCGTCATTTCGGTGGTGGCTTCGGCCGGCATCGATGCGTGGAAGCTGTTCTACATGGGCATCGTGCGGTTGGAGTCACCGCTGTACGCGCGCCTGTTCCTGTCCACCATCCATGATCCGAACGAACTCGGCAGCCGCGTGGTGCTGGAAATCGCCGGCGCGCTCGCCGGTGTTGCGCTGGGATGGGTGATGTTCAGTTCGCGGTCATCGGCCCAGACCGCGAACTGACGCAGGTTTTTCGTTCGTTGCCGGTTAAATTCCAGCGCGCTGAATGCGCAGCTTATGAGCCACTCACTCCGCGCTAACCACCGTGCTAAAGCATGCGCGGTGGCGAGTGGTTAATCGTGCGTGGTGATGCCGGTCGCGGCGCAAAATCGATTCAGAAAGGCGGTGGCAGGGTAGGTGCCGTGCGGAGACAACACGCCGCGCAACACCACCCAATCGGTAGGAGACACCCCTGATGACTATTCGCAACCGCAAGCCCCTGATCGCCCTGATCGTCGCCGCCGGCAGCGTGCTGGCCATTCCGGCGATGGCGCAGTCGGCCAAGCAGCAGGCGGCGCATGCGCAGAACGAGGCCGCGCAGGCCCAGCAGGCGGCTGCACAGGCCGGCCAGGCTGCTGACCAGGCGACCAATGCGGCCGCAGCGGCGTCGGCGCAGGCCAGTGGCGGTGGCCAGACCTGGGCCAGCATCGATACCGATGGCAACGGCACCATCAGCAAGTCCGAGGCACAGGTGAACGCGGGCCTGGCTCAGGTGTTCGACCAGGCCGACACCAACAAGGACGGCGAGCTCAGCGCCGATGAGTACAAGGCCTACGTGGCCGCCCAGCAGGCCGGCGCCGGCGGCGCAGCGCAGGGTGCGCAGGGCCGGTAAGGCCTGCATCGGGGCGTATGGGAACCCGGGCGGCTTCGGCCGCCCGGGTTTTTTTCGTCACCATGGCCCCTGTATCCTTGCGCAATGAACACCTCCACGCCTGCGCCGTCGCGCGCCATCGGCCTGGTCGGTTTTGACGGTGACGACACGCTGTGGAAGAGCGAGGACTACTACCGGAAGGCCGAGCAGGATTACCTTGACCTGCTGTCGCGCTACGTCGACGTGCATGACACCCAGACCGCGCGCCACCTGCTGGAAGTGCAGCAGCGCCACCTGGGCACCTTCGGCTACGGCGTGAAGAGCATGACGCTGTCGATGATCGAAGCGGCCATCGACATCACCGGCCAGCGCATCGAGGCGAAGGACATCCAGCGCATCCTGGACATCGGCCATGACACCCTGCGTCACCCGGTCGAGCTGATCGACGGCGTGCGCGAGGCGGTGGCGGCGATCGCCGAGCACTATCCGGTGGTGCTGATCACCAAGGGCGACCTGTTCCACCAGGAAGCGAAGATCAAGGTCGCCAACCTGGCCGAGCTGTTCCCGCGCATCGAGATCGTCTCGGAGAAGGATCCGGAAACCTACGCCCGCGTGCTGGCCGAGTTCGACCTGCCGATGCAGCGCTTCGTAATGGTCGGCAACTCGCTGCGTTCGGACATCGAGCCGGTGGTGACTCTGGGCGGCTGGGGCGTGCATACGCCGTACGCAGTGACCTGGGCCCACGAGACCCAGCACGGCGTGGCCGACGACGAACCGCGCATGGTCACTGCCGATACGGCCCACGACTGGCCGGCCGCACTGGCCGCGATCGAGGCCAAGGCCGCCGCGGCGGCCTGACAGGACCCGGCGGCTGCGGCAGAATCGGTGCATGAACGTCCGACTGCGCGCGCTGTTGTTGTCCCTGCTGCTGGCGCCGGCTACCGTGCTGGCCCAGCAGACCGCCGAGCGTTCGGCTGCGTATGAGGTGGAAACCGGTGACAGCTGGATCGATGCCCAGCTGCAGGACATCAATCACTACGCCGAGCGCTACCCCGATGCCTTCCTCGATGAGGTGTCGCGCTATGCCGACGTGCCGCGTGGTTACGTCAGTGCGCTGTTCACCACTCACGGCTGGCAGGCCGGGGACATCTACTTCGCCTGTTTCTGGGCCAAGGCCAGCGGCCAGACCTGCCGCGACAGCGTACGCGCCTTCAGCCAGGACCCGGAGGGCGGCTGGGAAGCGGTGGTGAAGCGCATGTCCGCCAAGCCGGACAACCTGCACTACCGCGTCGTGCGCCATGCCATCGTGGCCAGCTACGGGCATTGGGACCGGCCGATCACCCTGGATGCCACCCTGAAGCGCCAGCTCAAGCGGTAGTGCCGGCCGCTGGCCGGCAACTGCATCATTCCAGGCATCCGGAGATTGCCGGCCATCGGCCGGCGCTACCGATTTCCGTCATGTTGCTCTGCATATCGCCGCCGCGCCGCGCTCCGGCGACAATACGTGTCCGAGCTGTTCCCCGTTCCCGTAATCGAGTGACTGATGAGCGCCTCTTTCGTTTCGCCTGATGTGATCCGCCGCCTGTTCGCACAGGCCATGTCCCGCATGTACCGCACCGAAGTGCCGCTGTACGGCACGCTGGTGGAGCTGGTGGAGCGGATCAACGCGCAGGTGCTTGCCCAGGACCCGGCGTTGGCCGCGCAGCTGCAGCGCAACGACGAGCGTGCACGCCTGGACGAAGAGCGCCATGGCGCGATCCGCGTTGGCACCGTGCAGGAACTGGCCACGCTGCGCCGCCTGTTCGCGGTGATGGGCATGTTCCCGGTGGGCTACTACGACCTGTCGGTGGCCGGCGTGCCGGTGCACTCCACCGCATTCCGCCCGCTCACCGGCGCCGCGCTGGCACAGAATCCGTTCCGCGTGTTCACCTCGCTGCTCCGCCTGGAACTGATTGAAGACGAAGCGCTGCGTGCCGAATCGGCGAAGATCCTTGCGCGCCGCCGTATCTTCACCGAGGGCGCACTGGCGCTGATCGACCAGGCCGAGCGTGACGGTGGCCTGTCGCAGGCCGACGCCGAGCGCTTCGTCGGCGAAGCGCTGGAAACCTTCCGCTGGCACGGTGATGCCACGGTCGATCTGCCGACCTACCACGCGCTGCACAACGCGCACCGCCTGGTGGCCGACGTGGTCAGTTTCCGTGGCCCGCACATCAATCACCTGACACCGCGCACGCTGGACATCGACGC
Source organism: Stenotrophomonas sp. 78350_Sma (assembly GCF_056482105.1). Taxonomy (NCBI): domain Bacteria; kingdom Pseudomonadati; phylum Pseudomonadota; class Gammaproteobacteria; order Lysobacterales; family Lysobacteraceae; genus Stenotrophomonas; species Stenotrophomonas sp. 78350_Sma. Next base: position 413,203 of record NZ_CM151182.1, read on the forward strand.
TGCGCAGGCGGCGATGATCGAACACGGCATGGCGGCCAAGGCGGTGATCGAAGGCCCGCCGCGCCGTGCCTGCCCGATCCTGCTGCGCCAGACCAGCTTCAAGGCGCTGGAAGAAGCCGTGCATTTCCCGGACAGCGAGGGCGGCGATGCCGGCACCCATACCGCGCGCTTCGGCGAGATCGAGCAACGCGGGCTTGCGCTGACCCCGAAGGGCCGCGCGCTGTACGACCAGTTGTTGTCGCAGGCACGCGACGCCGGTGGCGAAGGCAGTACCGGAGGCGACTACGGCCAGCGCCTGCAGGCGGTGTTCACCAGCTTCCCGGATGACCACGACACCCTGCGCCAGGAAGGCCTGGGCTACTACCGTTACCAGCTGACCGACGCCGGCCGTGCCGCGCCGGAGCGCGTGGCCGATCTGCCGGCCGAAGTGCTGGTGGCCACAGGCCTGGCCACCGCCGACCCGATCGTCTACGAGGATTTCCTGCCGGTCAGCGCCGCGGGCATCTTCCAGTCGAACCTTGGCGGCGAAGAACAGCGTGCCTATGCCGCGCATGCCAACCGCGAGGCCTTCGAACAGGCGCTGGGCGTGGCGGTGAACGACGAGTTCGAAATCTACGAGCGCCTGCAGGCCGAATCGCTGGCGGCGCTGCGCGGGTAAACCGGGACATCCGCCGGGCATGGCCCGGCGCTACCAAGGTGTGATGCGGCGGTAGCGCCGGGCCATGCCCGGCGAACCGGTGGCAATCAGCCCTTCATCGTGCCGGTATCCAGCCAACGCTGGTGCCACGACAGCGCTTCCGGCAGCAGGTGCGGGGTGTGCTTGCCGTAGCTCTCGCGGCTGGCGCGGTCGAAGTAATCCTGCAGCTGCGGACGGAAATCCGGGTGTGCGCAGTTGTCGATCAGCACCTGCGCGCGCTTGCGCGGGGTCAGGCCACGCAGGTCGGCCAGGCCCTGTTCGGTCACGATCACCGACACGTCGTGCTCGGTGTGATCGACGTGGCTGGCCATCGGCACGATCGCCGAGATGGTGCCGTTCTTCGCGGTTGACGGGCTCAGGAACGCCGACAGGAAGCCGTTGCGGGCAAAGTCACCCGAACCGCCGATGCCGTTCATGATGCGCGTGCCCATCACGTGCGTCGAATTGACGTTGCCGTAGATGTCCACCTCGATCATGCCGTTCATGCCGATGCAGCCAAGGCGGCGCACCAGTTCCGGGTGGTTGGAGATCTCCTGCGTGCGCATGATGATGCGCTCGCGGTAGAAATCGATGTTCTCCTTGAACGTCTCGTTGGCCTGCGGGCTCAGCGCGAAGCCGGTGCACGAGGCGTAGCTCAGCACGCCGTCGCGCAGCAGGTCCAGCATGCCGTCCTGGATCACTTCGGTGAACGCGGCCAGATCGCGGAAGCCGCTCTTGGCCAGGCCGGCCAGCACCGCATTGGGAATGTTGCCCACGCCCGACTGCAGCGGCAGCAGGTTCGGCGGCAGGCGCCCCTTCTTCACTTCGTGCTGCAGGAACTCGATCAGGTGCGAAGCGATCTGTTCGCTGGTGGCATCGATCGGGCTGAACGGGCTGTTGCGGTCCGGGCCATTGGTACGCACCACGGCCACGATCTTGTCCGGGTCGCAGCGCAGCGCGGTGTCACCGATGCGGTCGTTGGCATTCACCAGCGGAATCGGCTTGCGGTGCGGCGGCAGCGCGGTGCCGTAGTAGATGTCATGCATGCCGTCGACGCCGGCCGGCTGCCATTCGTTGACCTCGACGATCACCTTCTTGGCCAGGTCCAGCCAGGTCTTGTTGTTGCCGACCGAAGTGGACGGCACCAGCGAGCCATCCTCGCGGATGGCCGAGACCTCGATCACGGCGGTATCGATCTCGCCGTAGAAGCCGAACCACACGTGCTGGGCAACGTGGCTGAGGTGGATGTCGATGTAATCCAGCTTGCCCTCGTTGATGCGGTTGCGCGCATCCGGGTCGCTCTGGAACGGCATGCGCATGGCGATGCCATCGGCCTTGGCCAGCGCGCCATCGAGTTCCGGTGCAGTGGAGGCGCCGGTCATCAGGCTGATCTGGAAGGGCTGGCCCTGGGCGTGCACCGCTTCGATGCGGCGGGCCAGTTCGACGGGAACGGCCTTGGGATACCCGGAGCCGGTAAAGCCGCTCATGGCCACGGTTTCACCGGGCTGGATCAGCGCGGCTGCGGCCTCTGCGGAGACCACGCGGTCACGGAGACGCGCGTTGGCGATGCGATCAACAGACATGACGACACGTGTTGCTGGGGGGAATCCCGATTATCGGCCATCCTCATCCGTACGGGGGGTTCTACCTTCGTGGAATGGCTTTTCCCGCAGGGGTCACCCAAACCCGCCGGTTCTGTTTTGCAGTGCAGCGTGCAAAGTGCTTTCGGAGCCCGCACGATGGCCCTGCATCCCGACGTGGGGGAGGGAGCAGAGCCCGCTGGCAGTTCGCTGCAAGCGGGCTTTTTTATTGCCTGTCGCCCAGTATGAATACGCGGTTCCCATTATCGGTAGTGTCGGCCGCTGGCCGGCAACCCCGGTAACCTTCGGCATCATCGGATTTGCCGGCCAGCGACCGGCACTACCAGGTCATCGGATCTGCCGGCCAGCGGCCGGCACTACCGGGTCCGTTGCGTCCCGACCGGGTCGACCGGGTCGATACAATCAGGGGATGACCCTCGCCCCCGCCGAACTGTCCGCCGCCCTCCAGCCCGTTGTCGACCGCGCCCTGTCGCGATTGGCCCAGGTGCTGCCTGAGCCCACCCCGGCTGAGCTGCAGCCGCTGCTGACCCGGCTGGCGGTGGCCAGCGACTTCGCCCTGGATACCCTGGTGCGGCAACCGGCGCTGCTGGCGCAGCTGGCCGCCCCCGGTTGCCCGCCGATCCCGGCGCCGGTGCTCGACCCGCTGCAGCCCAGCGACTGGCCGGCGCAGCTGCGGCGCTGGCGCACCGCGATGTCGACGCGGCTGATCTGGCGCGACCTGGCCGGGCTGGACGATGTGGCACAGACCCTGGCCGGCGCCACCACCCTGGCCGAGGATTGCCTGCGGCTGGCGCTGGACGCCCTGCAGCAGGAATTCGCCCAGCGCCACGGCGTGGTCCGTGATGGCGAAGGCGCCCCCCAGCAGCTGGTGGTGTTCGGCCTCGGCAAGCTCGGCGGTGGCGAACTCAACTTCAGTTCCGATATCGATCTGGTCTACGCCTACCCGCACGGCGGCGAATCCGACGGCCCGCGCGCGCTGGCCGCCGAAGAGTATTTCGCCCGCCTCGGCCAGCGCCTGGCCAAGCTGCTGGATGAAACCACTGTCGATGGCTTCAGCCACCGTGTCGACCTGCGCCTGCGCCCGTTCGGCAGCGCCGGCCGCGTCGCGCTCTCGTTCGCGGCGATGGACCAGTATTTCCAGCGCGAGGGCCGCGATTGGGAGCGCTATGCGTGGCTGAAGGCACGCGCGGTGGCCGGCGACATCGAGGCCGGTGAAGCGTGGCTGCAGACTCTGCGCCCGTTCGTGTACCGCCGCTACCTGGATTTCACCGCGCTCGACGGCCTGCGCGAGATGAAGGCGGCCATCACCGCCGAAGTCGCGCGCCGTGAACTGCATGAAGACATCAAGCGCGGCGCCGGTGGCATCCGCGAAATCGAATTCCTGTGTCAGGCGCTGCAGCTGATCCGGGGTGGCCGTGAGCCGGCACTGCGCGAACGTCGCCTGTTGGTGGCGCTGGACGCACTGGTGGCTGCCGGGCAGATCGCGCCCGAGGATGGCAGCGCGTTGCGCGAGGCTTACCTGTTCCTGCGCCGGCTGGAAAACCGCCTGCAGATGCTGCGCGACGCGCAGACCCACGTGCTGCCCAGCGACGCGCTTGACCGTGCGCGCATCGCCGTCGGCCTGGGCTACCCGGACTGGGACGTGCTGCGCGCGGCACTCGCCGAGCAGCAGGAACGGGTCAGCACCGAGTTCGCCGCGCTGCTGGCACCGCGCAAGGGCCAGGCCGCGCCCGACGCGCTGGCCAACTACTGGCGCAGCCTGCCCGAGGGCAGCAACGCGCCGCTGCTGGCCGAAGCCGGGTTCCTCGATGCCAACGGCGCTGACCAGTCGCTGCGCGATTTCGCACAAGGCACCGGTGTGAAGTCCTTGTCCGATGCCGCGCGTGCACGCCTGGATCGCGTGCTGCCTGCGCTGCTGCATGCCGCCACGCGTTCGCCGCAGCCGGATGCCGCGCTCAAGCGCGTGCTCGGCCTGCTGCAGGCGGTGCTGCGCCGGACCAGCTATCTCGCGCTGCTGGACGAACAGCCCAGCGCGTTGGCGCGGCTGGTCGATGTGCTGGCGCGCAGCGCGCTGCTGGCCGAGCGCCTGGCGGCGTATCCGCTGCTGTTGGACGAACTGCTGGACGTACGCGTGTCCGGGCCGATGCCCGATGCCGCTGGCATGCTTGCCGAGTGCCAGCAGGTGCTGGCGGTGGAAGATCCCGAATCCGCGCTGCGCTGGCTCAATGAAACGCGGCTGGCACTCAGCTTCCGCATGGCGATGGCCACGTTGGACGGGCGCCAGGGCGCGGTGGACAGCACCCGGCAACTGGCCGAGCTGGCGCAGGCGGTGGTGATCACCGTGCTGGCAATGGCCGAGGCGGACATGCGCGCCGCGCACGGCGAAATCCCCGGTGGCCGCTTCGCGATCATCGGCTACGGCAGCCTCGGTGGGCTTGAACTGGGCTTCGGTTCCGACCTGGACCTGGTGTTCCTGCACGACAATCCGGCCGGCGTGGACGCCAGCGATGGTGCACGTCCGCTGGAGCCGGGGCGCTGGTATGCGCGCCTGGCGCAGAAGGTGATGGCACTGCTCGGCGCGGTCACCGCTGCCGGGCGCCTGTACGACATCGACGTGCGCCTGCGCCCGGATGGCGGCAAGGGGTCGCTGGTGTCTTCGTTGGCCAGTTACACCGAGTACCAGCGTGAGCGCGCATGGACCTGGGAACACCAGGCGTTGGTGCGTGCACGCGGCGTGGCCGGTGATGCCAGCCTGCTGGGTGACTTCGAACAGGTGCGTACACAGACGCTGGGGCGTGAGCGCGACACGGGTGTGCTGTATGCCGATGTGCTGAAGATGCGCGGCCGCATGCGCACCGAACTGGACCGCAGCGATGCCGCGCGGCTGGACCTGAAGCAGGGTGCCGGTGGCGTAGTGGACCTGGAGTTCCTGCTGCAGACCGGCGTGCTGGCGCGCAGTGCACAGCATGCGGCGCTGCTGCAGCCGCGCGATACGCCCTCGTTGATCGATGCGCTGGCGGTTGCCGGCTTCCTGCCGGAAGACACGGCGCAGGCGTTGCATGGAGCACATGCCACGTTGCTGGAGGTGGGCCTGGCCTGCACGCTGGATCGACGTCCGCGACTGGCGCCGACCACGCCCGCGATTGAAGAGGCGTGTGCCGCGATTACGGCAGCGTGCAGAGCCGCGGAGTTGCCGTTCGCCTGAGTGGCGGATGGCGGAGGTCTGCAGTTGGTACCTACCGGATCAATGATCTGACCGTTGGCCTGCTGTTGGTAGGTGCCAACCTTGGTTGGCATGAGTGCCAAGCGCCAACCAAGGTTGGCGACTACCGGATCAATGGCCCGGCGATGCCCGCTCGTGGTGGGTGCCGACCGATGGTCGGCACGCTGTCAGCGGTGATGAACTCCGATGGAGCGTGCCAACCAAGGTTGGCACCTACCAGAGCATGTGCGGTCAGCTGGTCGCGCGCAGCGGCGCCATCTTCCACAGCAACGCGCGGAACGGGGCCAGCAGGCACACGCCGATCGCCAGCTTCACCGCCAGGTCGCCTGCGGCCCAGCTCATCCACGGCAGGGCGGAACCGGCAAACGCGATCGACCAGAAAATGGTGGTATCTACCGTCGCGCTGCAGGTGGTGGCCACCATCGGTGCGCGCCACCAGCTGCCACGGCGCAGGCGGTCGAACACGGTGATGTCCAACAGCTGGGCCACGATGAAGGCCGAGCACGAGGCAATGGCGATGCGCGGCGTGGCCACCCAGATCGACAGCAGCACCGCCACCAGGAAGCCGATCCACGCCACGCGGCGCGCCGGGCCCGGGCCGAAGCGGCGGTTGATCAGGTTGCTGACCAGGAACGCCACCGGATAGCTGAAGGCACCCCAGGTCAGCCAATCGTTGATCGGGTACTGCACCAGTACGTTGGACAGCAGCACCACCGCACCCATCGCCAGCACCGCCAGCACCAGGGCGCGCGGGGTCAGCGGGGCAAACACAGGGGCAGGACGCACGGACATGGCGAGCCAGGGGGACAAAGGGGATCGCCCATTATCCGCCCGGCCCACCGCAAAGCCAAAACCGGTTGTTCAGCTTTACAGCGCTTCGCTCATCACGTCGCCAGCGGCGTAGGCGGTCGGCACATAGGCCAGCGCCTGGCCCTGCGCGCTCTTCACGGTCCAGCCGGCACCGGCCTCGGTCGGGTCGAAGCGCACCTGCTGGCCAACGACGAAGCCGACGATCGGGTCATCGCCTGCAGCCGCCGGCCATTGCAGCGTTGCGGTCTGGTCGGCCTTGCCGGGCACCTGCAGGTGCACCTGGCGATCACCGGCTGGCGTGGTAGCGACCTGCTTCACCTCCATCGGCGGCAGCGGCACCGCCGGCGTGCGTGCTGCGACCTTGCCGTTGCGCTCGCTGGCCTTGAACGGGGCCTTGGACAGTTCGGCCAATCCCATCGACGTGGCCAACGGAATCGACAGCACGATCAGCGACGTGACCAGCACGCTGGTCTGGCCGCTGTTCAACTGCGGCGCGGCGCCGGCATGGGCGGTGGGCACCAGCAGTGCCGAGAGCAGCAGGGCGGACGCGGGAACGCGCAGGCAACGGAACATGGAGACCTCCTGGTCAGGGTGGGGACGGCGGCTCAGCGCCGGGTATCGAAAATGTCGCGCGGGCCGGTGGCCTCGGGCAGGTATTCCAGCGGGCGGCCCTGGTTGTCCTTCACCTGCCAGCCCTGGTCGGTGCCGGTCGGCTCGAAGTTCACGGTCTGTCCCACGGTGAACTGCACGGCGGGATCGCCGGGGCGCTTCGGCCACTGCATCGACGCGGTGTTCTGCGGGTTGTTGGCATCACGCAGCAGCACTTCGCGGCGGCCGTCAACGGTGGTGGCGATGGCGCTCACCTGCATCTGCGGCAGCTTCACCGATGCGCCATGGCCGGGCGGCAGCCCCGCATCCTGGGCTTCCCTGGCAGCGGCGGCGCGCGCCGAAGCCACCAGGGGCGCGGACATTTCCAGGCTCGGCCCCTGCGGACCCGGGTCCTGCAGGATGATGATGCGGCGTTCGGCATGGGCGGTGCTCGCGCCGAACAGGCCGGCAACAATCACCATCGGCATCAGGGAAACCAGCAGCGGACGCATGTCGTTCTCCTTGCGGGATTCAGGGTGTGGCGGCAGCAGCACCGGCCACCGGCACATGGGGGATCACCAGTTCCTGCTGCAGCTGGCTGCGCTGGTGCAGGAAGTCGAACACCGATTCCACCGTCACCACCGAATAGTTGCCGGAGATGCGTTCGCCGGCCGGATGGTCGGTGGTGGTGGCGTTGGCTACGAACAGGCGCGCACCCACGCGCTTGCCCAGGCCGATATGCAGCACGCTGGGCTGGTACTTCTGCTGGCGCAGCCACTGCTGCGCCTGTTCGCGCTTGACGATGACCGGGGCGCCGTCGGCCTGCGCCATCGCCGCCGCCAGCACTTCCAGTACCCACTGGTTGGAGTTCTGGTAGTCGGTGGCGAAGGGGTAGGCGACCACGTTGTACCTGGTCTCGTGCAGCGCCTTGGGCTGGATCGAGGGCGACACCAGCATCGCCTTCAACGCCGCGCGCAGTGGAGCCGAGGGCACGCCGATGCGCAGGTCGGTATGCCCGCCGCTCTCGCCGACGAAGTTGCCGAGGCCTTCGTGGTACAGCTGCGAGCTGTCGGTCTTGCAGCGGTTGAGCAGGTGCATCGCGCGCCAGCGGCCATCATCCTCGCGCACCAGGAACGCCAGGTGGCTGTGACGCAGGCCGTAGCGGCTCAGGTCCTGGCCACCGCGTGCGGCGACCACCACGTCCACATCGGGCAGCGCATCCAGACGCTCGGCGGTGGTCCAGGCTACGTCCAGCATCGCTGCCTGCGAGGCGACGCTGGGGTAGCGCTCGCGGCATTCGGTGCTGTTGGCCCATGCAGGTGCGGTCGCCAGCAGGCTGGCGGTCAGCAGGGCGGCGCGGGGCAGGCGGGAGAAACAATCCATGTCGGTACCTTCAACGGCGGGCAGGCCCGCGCGCCGATCATACGCCGCTCAGCGCAGCGGGCGGTCCAGGCCCTTGCGCTGGAGTTCCTTGTCGCAGGCCTCGCTGATCGGCGCGATCGGCAGCGGCGGGCGCTCGCCCGTCTTCGGATCGCGCAGGGCCGGCTGTTCGCGGTATGCGTCCAGCTGCTGCTGGCATTGATACGAGATCGGATCCAGCTCGGTGGGCGTGGTGGAGCAGGCAGCGAGCAGGGCCAGCGGCAGCAGGAGCAGGGTGCGCATGAAGACGTTCAGCGTGATGGGGGGAAGCTGGACTCTAACCGTGCAGCCGGATCGAAATGTTCAGAAATCGCTGCGCACCCGGGCAGTGCCGGCCGCTGGCCGGCAACGGTGTTCGGTAATGCGTGCCGTGTTGCCGGCCAGCGGCCGGCACTACCCCAATGCCAGGCGCTGCTTCACCTCTGCCGCCACCCGCGCGGTCTCGCGCAGCGGCTCGATGCGGTCGTACTGCCAGTCCAGCCAGTGCGCCTGCAGCCGCCCGCGCTCGCGCAGCTGCTGCTGGAAGCGTGCCAGGCGGCCCTGCACGGTATCGGCCAGCGCCACCATCACCGGCATGCGCGTGGCGCAGGCTTCAGAGAGCAGGTTCACCGAATCGGGCGAGACCACCACGCGGTTGGCCCAGCCGAGCAACCCGCCATAAGGGTTCACACCGTCGCCGCCGTCGCCCCAGATCACGTGCGGCAGGTCGGCGAACGTCGCGCGCAGGATCTCGGCCAAGGCCGGCGGCGTGCGTCGCGAGGTGGTGGCCAGCAGGCTGCCGCCTTCGCTGCGGATCTGATCGGCCAGCACCCGGAACACGCCGACCATCCGCGCCTCGTCCCAGGGCGCCAGCGGGGTTGGCCCACCCACCAGCAGCGCGGTGCGCGGGCCGGGCAGGGTGCTGAAGCCGGCGAAGGCAGCGCGGCCCCACGCCAGCCAGTCATCGTCCACCGGGTTGAGGCTGCCGAGCAGGGTCAACACATTGCTGCCGCGCAGGGCGTCGTGTTCGGGCACCACCACCACATCCCAGTGGCGGGCGTTGATGCGCGGGTCGAGGATCTGCACCACCTGGCTGCCACGGGCGCGCAGCACACGCAGCGCGCCGGCGGCCTGGCGGCCACAGCCGATCGCCAGCGGCGGGGCCTCGGCGGCCAGTGTCGCGAAGGCCTCGCCGTAGCCATTCACATCGCCCGGCAGGCGCCGTGGTGAGACCCAGCGCCAGGGGGCGCGGGGCTGCAGCACCAGCGGCCGATGGGTGCCCTGGCGCAGCGCCGAGGCCAGCGCGACCGCCTGGCGGACATTGCCCGCGCGGCCGTCGGTGACCGTCCAGGGCGCACTCGATCGTTTCACCATTGGCATTAATTCGTTTCAGCCCTGCTGGGTGTTGCAACAGTCGCGACACTCTACACTGCGGCTCGTCGTTTCGCCCCGCGCCGCCCGCGGGCACTGACTTCCCTTAGCCGCCCTGGAGATCCACCGATGTCCCACGCGCTCGACGCTGCTGCCCTCGACCAGCTGTTCCGTACTGCCCGCACCCAGAACGCCTTCCTCGACAAGCCGGTCCCGGCCAGCCTGCTGCAGGAGCTGTACGACCTGGTGAAGTGGGGCCCGACCGCCGCCAACACCACGCCGGCCCGCTTCGTCTTCGTCACCTCGAAGGAAGCCAAGGCAAAGCTGGCCCCGGCCCTGTCCGAAGGCAACCACGACAAGACCATGGCCGCCCCGGTCACCGTCATCATCGGCTTCGACCTGGACTTCCACGAGAAGCTGCCGTACCTGTTCCCGCACACCGATGCCAAGGCCTGGTTCGACGGCCCGCAGGAAGGCCGCCACGAAGCCGCCATCCGCAACGGCAGCCTGCAGGGCGCTTACCTGATCCTGGCCGCACGCGCGCTGGGCCTGGACGCCGGCCCGATGTCGGGCTTCGATGCGGCCAAGGTGGATGAAGCCTTCTTTGCCGGCACCTCCATCAAGTCGAATTTCCTGGTCAACCTGGGTTACGGTGACTCGGCGGGCCTGTTCCCGCGTCTGCCGCGCCTGTCGTTCGACGAAGCGGCGCGCATCGCGTAAGTCGTTGTATCGGTTTCGGGCCTGCCGTCCCGTGGCAGGCTCTTGCTGCACCGTGTACCCACCCTACGATCCGGAGAGTTCCTGAGATGAGCGCCACCCGTAAACTGCTGCTGCCGCTGGCCCTGACCCTGGCCATCGCCGCCTGCTCCAAGCCGGCCGACACCGCTGCCCCGGCTGCCGATGCCGCCGCCCCGGCCACCACCGAGCAGGCCGCCACCCCGGCTGCCGATGCCGCTGCTGCCGCCCCGGCCGCCGAAGCGATCAAGATCGCCTCGGGCACCTACAAGCTGGACCCGACCCACACCGACGTGCTGGCCCAGTGGAGCCACTTCGGCTTCTCCAACCCGAGCGCGCACTTCGGCAACGTTGAAGGCACCCTGGTGTACGACGCCGCCGACGTGACCAAGTCCACCGTGGAAGTGAAGCTGCCGCTGAGCGGCCTGAACAGCTTCACCGCCAAGTTCGACGAGCACCTGAAGAGCGCCGACTTCTTCGACGCCGCCAAGTTCGCCGATGCCACCTTCAAGAGCACCAAGGTGGAAGCGGCTGGCACCAACAAGCTGACCGTCACCGGTGACCTGACCATCAAGGGCATCACCAAGCCGGTCACCCTGGACGTCACCGTCAACGGCGGCGGCGAGCACCCGATGGCCAAGGTTCCGGCCGCCGGCTTCGATGCCACCACCACCCTGAAGCGCAGCGATTTCGGTGTCGGCGCGTATGCCCCGAACGTCAGCGATGAAGTGAAGATCCGCATCACCACCGAAGCCACCGGCGAAAAGCCGGCTGCTTGATGCACCCCGCTCACTCGTCGTGAGAAGGCAGAAGGCCCGCTGAAAAGCGGGCCTTCTTTTTGGGTTCCGGGGAACACGCGTTGGTAGATGCCAACCTTGGTTGGCACACGGGCACTCCGCAGGCCAACCAAGGTTGGCCACTACCGGTTCATGCGGGGCCGGAGAGTGCTTTGGTAGATGCCAACCTTGGTTGGCACACGGGCACTCCGCAGGCCAACCAAGGTTGGCCACTACCGGTTCAATGCGGGGCCGGAGAGTGCTTTGGTAGATGCCAACCTTGGTTGGCACACGGGCACTCCGCAGGCCAACCAAGGTTGGCCACTACCGGTTCAATGCGGGGCCGGAGAGTGCTTTGGTAGATGCCAACCTTGGTTGGCACACAGGCACTCCGCAGGCCAACCAAGGTTGGCCACTACCGGTTCAATGCGGGGCCGGAGAGTGCTTTGGTAGGTGCCAACCTTGGTTGGCACACGGGCACTCCGCAGGCCAACCAAGGTTGGCCACTACCGGTTCATGCGGGGCCGGAGAGTGCTTTGGTAGATGCCAACCTTGGTTGGCACACGGGAATTCCGCAGGCCAACCAAGGTTGGCCACTACCGGTTCATGCGGGGCCGGAGAGTGCTTTGGTGGATGCCAACCTTGGTTGGCACACGGGCACTCCGCAGGCCAACCAAGGTTGGCCACTACCGGTTCATGCGGGGCCGGAGAGTGCCTTGGTAGATGCCAACCTTGGTTGGCACACGGGTAGTCCGCAGGCCAACCAAGGTTGGCCACTACCGAGTACGATCGCTCAGCGCAGCGCGCCCAACCATGCCACGCACGCTTCGCTCGGGCTCTGCTTGGCCTTCACCGTCATCCCGCTTACGCGCACGAAGGTCTGCGCGGCCTGCGCCACCACCTGGCGTGCGATCAGCGCCGCCTGCTTGGTCGCGGCCTGCTGCTTGCGCAACTGCACGATGTTGATCGAAGGCCGGCCCACCGGCGCGTACTTCTGGTCGCGGCGCAGCACATCGGCCACCTGCGCCACTTCGAACTCGGCCTGCAGGTAGCGGTGCTGTGCCTCCACCAGCTCACGCAGCGGCGTGCGCAGTGCAGCGGTGTCGGCGAACGCGGCCAGTGCCGCATCGCAGGCGGCGTCATCGGCAAAGCGGGTACGCAGCGCGTCCAGGCTGGCCAGGGTCAGTTTGGCCATGTGGGCCTCGTTGCTGCAGGAAAGGAGCGCGATTGTCGCATTGCTTGCCGGGTAATGCGTTGAACCGGGTGTCGGAATCCCTGTAGAGCCGAGCCCATGCTCGGCTCATCGCGCGCAGCGCGAGGGTTCTCCGATGGCGGAACGAAGAGCAGCCGAGCGTGGGCTCGGCTCTACAATGGCCCGCTGTATCACCCACGGAAGGAAGACCCATGCAGGACGCGCAGTACTGGTTGAACGAATTCTGGTCGGGCCTGAGCGTGCTCGATCTGGTGGGCGGCAGCGTGCTCGGTACGCTGCTTGGCCTGGTGCTGGGCATCGTCGCCTGGCGCGGGCTGCACCGCCGTGGTTGGTTGCAGCGGCGCAAGCGCTGGCATCGCTGGCTGCTGGCCAGCTACGTGGTGCTGCTGCCGTTGGCCACCGCCTTCTTCGGCCTGCAGCTGGGCTTCACTGCTGGTGCGCATCGCGCGCTGTTCAAGCAGCTCGATCATTTCCAGCCGCACCTGCAGACCCTGGTGGAAGGCTGGAGCGAAGGTTTCACCGATTCGCTGGACGACCCGCGCATGCGCGAGGCGTTGCGCAGCCAGGGCACGGTGGGCGACGTCGCCGACACCATTGCCTCTGCCTATCTGAGCGAACATCCGTTGCCCGGCCTGGATCGTCTTGGCAACGGCCCGTTGGCGCGCGGCACCGGCTGGGTGATCGGCAAGGTGCGCGAAGGCCTGCTGCGCGGCCTGGTGGAAGACACGCTGGTGGATAAGGCCGGCACCGTGGGCCTGGAGCCCAAGGTGGTGCGTGAGGCGCTGACCATGCATGTGGATGAGCTGCTGCACACCCGTGGTGTGCTGCGGCTGGTGAAGGCCCAGATCAACGGCATGATGCCCGGCGTGTACTTCGGGCTGTTGTTGCCGTTGTTGATCATCGCGCTGCTGGTGGCGCTGGAGATCTGGGCCGCGCAGCGGTTCGGGTGGACGCGGCAGGGGGTAGTGCCGGCCGCTGGCCGGCAGTTGCAGGTTCCTGCCGAGGGTTCATGAGGGTGCCGGCCAGCGGCCGGCACTACCAGTTGCAGGGCGTGCGGACCAATGGTCCGCACCCACCGTCTTTGGATCAATCGCCGTCGGTTTCGTCCGGGTGGGCCTTCCAGTAGCCGGTCGAGCGGATCCAGTCGCGCGGCACGCCCAGGTGGCCTTCGATGAACTTGCGCATCATCCGTGCGCGGCGCGATTCGGTGGCGATCCAGTAGAAGGCATCGCCGTCCGGTGCCTCGAAGTCGGTCAGCATGTCTTCCAGCAGCGTGCTGCTGGCCGCCGGGAAGCCATTGCGCTCCAGCCAGTGGATACGCACGTTCTCGTACTGCGGCAGGTCCTGGCGTTCGGCTTCGTCGCTCACTTCGATGAAGGCCTGCACCTCGGCACCGTCCGGCAGCACGTCCAGCCAGCGGGCGATGGCCGGCAGCGCGGTTTCATCGCCAATCAGCACATAGGCATCAAAGCTGTCGGCCACCACGAACGAACCGCGCGGGCCGCCGATCACCAGCGTGTCGCCGGCCTTGGCCTGTTCGGCCCACGGCCCGGCAATGCCCTGGTCGTGCAGCACGAAGTCGATGGCCAGCTCGCCGGTCTCGTGGTCCCACCAGCGCGGGGTGTAGTCGCGGGCCGGCGACGGCTCCTTGCCGGCCGGATAGCTGCGGCCTTCGGCGGTGACCACCGGCAGCACCATCTCGCCGCTGGCATTGGGGAAGAACAGCTTGATGTGGTCGTCGGCGCCGGGCGAATCAAAACCGGCCAGCTCGGCGCCACCCAGCACGATGCGGCGCATGTGCGGGGTGACCTCTTCGGAGCGCAGCACGGTCAGTTCACGGAAGCGCACATCCAGGCGCAGGCGCGTGTTGTTGTGTTCGGTCATGGGGTTACCTGCAAAGGTGTCGCGCGGGGGCGCGCGGCGTAGGGGAGACCTGGCTGGAGTCAGTCTGGCTGGGTCATTGAAATGGGTGGGCTCTCGCTACCGGCCGTACCGTTGAGCAGGGCAGACGCCCGCGTCAGCAGCGCTGCTACTTCTTCCGCTTCGCCCTCGGCCCAGCGGCCGTGGTGATGCACCAGCGCCCGCTTGAACTCGCGCAGGGCACCGGCCAGCGGCGGCGGCAGCGAGGCCTTGGTGATCTCGCGGGCACGGTCGAAGGCGCGCCGCTGCGCCAGGCGCACCTGGGTGCGCTGCACCTTCAGCTCGAACTCGCCGGCGGCGGTGATGCGGAAGATCCGCTTGCCGTCCACTTCCTCGGCCTCGATCCAGCCGGCCTGCTCGAAGCTGGCCAGCAGCGGGTACATGGTGCCGGCGCTGGGCGTGTAGGCCTGCATGAACTGGTTGCTGATCAGTTGCATCAGCTCGTAGCCATGGCGGGGTTGCTCGCCGATCAGGGCCAGCACCAGCAGGCGCAGGTCGCCGCGGCTGAGCACGCGCGGCTGGCCGTTGCGGCGCGGCACTTCCGGATGGGTGGAACGGGCTCTGGGAGAAGCGGTACGGCTCATTTCGATATATCGGTAAACGAGTGTGCAAACGATATATCGATATATCGAAGACGACAATCATCGATCCGGCCACAAGCGGGTCAGTTTTGGGCCATGGCCGGCCGCGGGCCCACAGCAAAAGGGGCGCCCTTTGCAGGGCGCCCCGGCGGTACTGTGGAAGGGAGCAGGGCCGACAGGCCCATCACTCGCGGCCCACGCTGGACCCGCTGCCGGCACCGATCCAGAGGCAGGTGCGACACGTTGTCGCCGGTTCAGTACCGCCGCCCGAACCGCCCCCATAGCGGTGCCGGAGTTGCCCTACAACCGTCATCGGCAGCGGTAACACTGCGTCCTGCACATGGGCGCAGCGGCCCGCAAGCGACAGCCCGCGCAGCCACCAAGGCCCGCCGCAGGGCCTTCAGCGGGCCCGGCAAGCCCCTTGCGGACACTGGCCGGTTGCATCCATACGCCTGCGTAGCCAAGTGACGAAAGCCCTTGGTGCGCTACACTTTGCGGTCTAGAAATCTATACAACAGTCGCGCGCGTGCGTGCGGTTATGGGAGCGCTAATGAACTGGTTGAACGAGGTGCTGAACAACGACCCGAATCCTGTGGAAACCCAGGAGTGGATCGAGTCGTTGAAGGCCGTTATTGATGTCGAGGGCTCCGAGCGCGCGCATCAGCTGCTGGAAGGCATGGTGGAACTGACCCGTCGTTCGGGCGCCTACCTGCCGTTCTCTCCCACCACCGAGTACGTCAACACCATCGAGCCGCAGCTCGAGGCCAAGAGCCCGGGCAATGCCGAGCTGGAATGGCGCATCCGTTCGATCATCCGCTGGAACGCGATGGCCACGGTGGTCCGCGCCAACCGCAAGCCGGGTGACCTGGGCGGCCACATCGCCTCGTTCGCCTCCGGCGCCACCCTGTACGACGTGGGCTTCAACCACTTCTGGCGCGCCCCGAGCGAAAACCACCCGGGCGACCTGCTGTTCATCCAGGGCCACAGCGCTCCGGGCATCTACGCGCGTTCCTTCCTGGAAGGCCGCATCAGCGAAGAGCAGCTGGACAAGTTCCGCATGGAAGTGGACGGCGGTGGCCTGTCCTCGTACCCGCACCCGTGGCTGATGCCGGAATACTGGCAGACCCCGACCGTGTCGATGGGCCTGGGCCCGCTGGCCGCCATCTACCAGGCGCAGTTCATGCGCTACCTGGAAAACCGTGGCCTGATCGAGAAGTCCGACCGCAAGGTGTGGTGCTTCATCGGCGACGGCGAGAGCGACGAGCCGGAAACCCTGGGTGCCATCGCCCTGGCCGGCCGTGAAGGCCTGGACAACCTGATCTTCGTGGTGAACTGCAACCTGCAGCGCCTGGACGGCCCGGTGCGCGGCAACGGCAAGATCATCCAGGAACTGGAAGGCGTGTTCCGTGGCGGCGGCTGGAACGTGATCAAGCTGCTGTGGGGCGGTTACTGGGATGCCCTGCTGGCCAAGGACAGCGACGGCGTCCTGAAGAAGCTGATGATGGAAACCGTCGACGGCGAATACCAGAACTGCAAGGCCTTCGGCGGCGCGTATACCCGCGAGCATTTCTTCGGCAAGTACCCGGAAACCGCTGCGATGGTCGCCGGCCTCAGCGACGACGACATCTGGCGCCTGAACCGTGGTGGCCACGACCCGCACAAGGTGTACGCCGCCTACCACCAGGCCGTGAACACCAAGGGCATGCCGACCGTCATCCTGGCCAAGACCGTGAAGGGTTACGGCATGGGCAGCGCCGGTGAAGCGCTGAACCCGACCCACCAGACCAAGAAGCTGGACGACGAAGCGGTGCGCCACTTCCGCGACCGCTTCAACATTCCGGTGACCGACGCGCAGCTGGCCGACGGCCAGGTGCCGTTCTACCACCCGGGCCCGGATTCGCCGGAAGTGCAGTACCTGCAGGAACGCCGTGCCGCGCTGGGCGGTTACCTGCCGCAGCGCCGCCGCAAGGCCGACAAGACCTTCGTGGCGCCGAAGCTGGAAGCCTACGAGCGCCTGCTGAAGAGCAGCGGCGAGCGCAGCTACTCCACCACCATGGCGTTCGTGCAGAGCCTGAACATCACCCTGCGCGACAAGGAACTGGGCCCGCACATCGTGCCGATCGTGGCCGACGAAGCGCGTACCTTCGGCATGGAAGGCCTGTTCCGTCAGATCGGCATCTACGCGCCGTTCGGCCAGAAGTACAAGCCGGTCGATGCCGACCAGCTGATGTTCTACCGCGAAGACCAGAGCGGCCAGGTGCTGCAGCAGGGCATCAGCGAGCCGGGCGCGATCAGCTCGTGGATGGCCGCCGGTACCAGCTACTCGGTCAGCAACGTGCCGATGCTGCCGTTCTACATCTACTACTCGATGTTCGGCTTCCAGCGCGTGGGCGACATCGCCTGGCAGGCCGCCGACATGCGTACCCGCGGCTTCCTGCTGGGTGGTACCGCCGGCCGCACCACGCTGAACGGTGAAGGCCTGCAGCACGAAGATGGCTTCAGCCATCTGGTGGCCGGTGGCATCCCGAACGTGCGCAGCTACGACCCGACCTTCGGCTTCGAAGTGACGGTGATCCTGCAGCACGGCACCAAGGCGATGATGGAAGATCAGATTGACGAGTATTACTACGTCACCCTGATGAACGAGAACTACACCCACCCGGAAATGCCGGAAGGCGCGGCCGAAGGCATCGTCAAGGGCATGTACCTGCTGACCGACGCCGGCAAGCCGAAGAAGGGCGAGCTGCGCGTGCAACTGCTGGGCTCGGGCACCATCCTGCGCGAAGCCATTGCCGCGGCCGAGCTGCTGGACAAGGACTTCGGCGTGACCGCCGATATCTGGAGCTGCCCGAGCTTCAACGAACTGCGTCGCGATGGTTTCGACGTGGAACGTGCCAACCGCCTGCATCCGGAAGGCGAGCAGCGCAAGGCCTACGTGACCGAGCTGCTGGAAGGCCGCCAGGGCCCGGCGATTGCCGCCACCGACTACGTGCGTGCGTATGCGGACCAGATCCGTGCGTTCGTGCCGATGTCGTACACCGTGCTGGGTACCGATGGTTTCGGCCGTTCGGATACGCGTGCGAACCTGCGTAGGTTCTTCGAGGTTGACCGGTACTACATCGCGCATGCCGCGATTGCGGCGCTGGCGAAGGAAGGGAAGATGACCGCGAAGGATGTGGCCCGGGCGATCAAGCAGTACAAGATTGATCCGGAGAAGGCTAATCCTGTTGGGGTTTGATTAGGTTTTGCATGCGAGGGCGGCCAAGTGGTCGCCCTCTCTCTATTGCAGGCCGTTATAGCCCGAGGGGTTCCACACGGAACTCAAATGCCTGTACTGTTTTCTGATGCGAGCCCCCCTATGTGATAGCAGAGTGTTCCACTGGGAGGTTCAGCTAAGGGGGGCGCTGAAGAGAACACAGTAATGTCTGACATCATTACGCCCGCACTGCGGAGCGAAAGAACGTTGCGCATCCGCAGCCGAGATGCGAGCCTGGGATGGTGGTCCGGCGTTTTCTACATGGGAAGGGATCCAGATTTCGCTTGCACGTTCGAGAACTGCCTGGCAGACCAAATCTGGCTCTGCCAAAATACGATTTGGTAGTTTTCGTGGAGGGTTGCTTTGGGTGCGGTCACTCGTGCCAGAAGAGGCGGATGCCTCACATAAATCCGGCCTTCTGGCAGTTCAAGGCGGACGTTAATAAGGATTGCGATGAGCGAATTCATTGCTCATTGAGGCGGTGGGGTTCGCGGGTCATCTGTATATGGGGGTGCCAGTCCACTAGAAATGGGACGCGGAATGTGGTCTTTGCTAGGCTGGTTCCGCGAATTATGGCTTGCGCGATTCGTGGCTAGGAATTGATACCCTGGGGGATTTGCTTGCGTAAGAACTTCTTGAGCGTCGTAGATTTGTTTGCGGGTTGCGGCGGCTTTGGCCTTGGGTTGGAACAGGCGGGCTTTACTCCGATATTCGTCAATGAAATAAACGTCGACGCGCGCGGCACGTATGTCTTCAACAGAAAAGATCGACATCCACACTTCGCTCGCGGGCTGGATGAAGAAAAATGGATAAATCCATTTTGTTCGACCGATGCGAGGAAGATGACGAAGAAGGGCTACCTTGAAAGACTCGAAAGTAGCTTCAAGTCCGAGTTCGGGATTTCCCACGGTGAGATTGACCTCGTAGTCGGAGGGCCGCCGTGTCAGGGCTTCTCAGGCATTGGACATCGGCGCTCGTATTCTGTAGCCAAAGAAGACTTGCCATCGAATCATCTGTTCAAAGATATGGCGCGTATCATCAGTCACCTCCGGCCACGAGCCTTCGTTTTTGAGAACGTCCGTGGCCTGTTGACTGGGCGTTGGACTTTTGATGGTGAAAATGGAGAGATTTGGAAGGATGTAAAGAAGGCGTTCGTCAATATAGGTGGATATAGGCTCGCTGCGGAGTTGGTTTACGCCAAGAACTATGGCGTTGCGCAAAATAGGCCTAGGATCATGCTCGTTGGAATTCGCGAGGACATAGCAGGGTCCGTTACGCGAAAGGATGAAATCGACTTGATCGATGGAACTGGCATATCAAGTGGCTTCCTGCCGGCCGGACGCCCTGGGTCGTGGCCGTCAATCGCTGAGCTATTGGGGGACCTCGTCGATCCAAACCATCAAGAAAGTGGCGGGAAGACGACCGAGTATCCCTCAAGAGTCATATGCGAAACGCAGCGAAAGTTTAGAACGTCTGCCGATGGTAAGAGTGTGGCCGGAAAAGGGGCGCCGGTAACCGAGCACGAATACAGCAAACACCACCCTAAGGTGGTCAAGAAGTTCAAAGCCATGATCGATGGCATGGATTTCGAGGCGACAAGGAAGTTCTCACAACGTGTGCTTCCGCGAGAGTGGGGAGCGACAGGTCCGTCGATCACGGCAACTTCGTTACCGGATGATTACGTGCATTACGAACAGCCCCGCACATTGACTGTTCGGGAATGGGCTCGCCTGCAAGGGTTTCCTGACTGGTACCAATTTAAGGGCAAGCGAACTACGGGCGGGCTTCGTCGCGCAGGTAATCCGATTGAAGGAATCCATTTTCGGGAACTGCCTAAGTACACGCAGATTGGGAACGCCGTTCCCGTGCCGATGGGGCGCGCAATCGGTGAACATCTAGCCAAGATTCTACGTGGAAATAGATCGTAGGTAGCCAAGTGGTGCGGATATGGATCCGCTTGTTTGGTTGTTTCGCCCAGAGATGCGAGGCGATGTTTCGCAATCTGGGGAGGGGGGATTGCTAAATCATGGATATAAATGCATTCGAAGCTTGGAACCTGCGGCTTTTGGAGTACTTCTTCTGGCCGGGGCAGATAGGCAAAGAAATCTTCATTAGTACGCCGCCTGACGTGCTGGATGAAATAGGTGATGGCTTGGGCGGCGATGTGGGATTCCTTGAGGCAGTCAAGGCAGGGCCGGATTGGAGGTGGAAGCATAAGCTGCCGACAATTGAGTCAAGATTGCGGGAGCTTGTGGAGCGACGCAAAAGGAGCGCGCCTCGAGCGTTGGGATACACGGACCCGGGCAAGCGCAATTGCGAGTTCATGCCAGGTGGGGCGATTGAAAAATCCGCCCCAACCTATCTGCCGTATCTTGCAGCACTAGCAAGAGGTGCTGCTGTCGCCGACGTAGCTGGCTACTACGCGTGTTTGCGCAAAGACCTAGGGTTGCCTCCGAACTGGGGCTCTAGCCAGATGAGCCGCACCGAAGTTGCTTGGGCAGACCTGGAGAAGTGGACAAAAGACACCGGCGAACGTTACGGAAAGTTCACTTTCCGTAGTTTAGGAGCGCACCAGTTCGTTGGTCTGGCCAAGTCCCAGATCATGATTGCCGCACGTGACATTCTGGTGTTGCACGAAATGTTCGAACGACTTGGGCTGGAGGTTGGGCGGGGGAAAGCTGTTACCAGACTCGGGGATGTTCTTGAAGAGGTTCGCGCAGATGGCTCGGGTGTATCGAGGGGGCTGCGCCAGGCGGCATCTGATCCTGACTACAAGGACGTACTCGAGGCGCGGCTGGTTGATGTCCATGGTGAGTGGAAAGGGCCCGAGATTAGTCCCGACGAAGCAAGGAGAAGTCGGGCAGGCAGGCGCACTGAGAAGAGGAGTGGAGTGAGATTTGGGCTCACGCTCGGCCCCGGTGAGTCACTTCCATGGCGGGTCATTATCGGTATTGAAGACGAGGCAATCGATCTTGCCGAGGTTGAAGACTCCCAGTCATTGGGAGAGCCGGGCGACAACGCCACACCGACGGGCTTGTCGATGCGGCGTCACCGGCTAGGTGGATGGGCCTTGCCGCTTTCCGTCGAAGAGTCGAAATCCTTCCTAATGCAGGATTCGTGGACTCTGAAGACTCTGCGCGGATCGTTTTCTGTCGAGCGGGCCGGGAAAGCCAGAGTACTCACGGAGAACGGCGACGAGAACTACGAGTTGTGGGATAGCGGATGGCCCGAGTATGGCGCGGCGGTTGTTTTGTTTCCGGACCCGAGCGATGAGGCGCATGCACTGTTCATTTCTACTTGCCCCGACGCTAGTCGGTACAAGCCTGACGAGATGGAAGGTTTGCCATCTCGCTGGGCGATGTATTACGTGGAAGCTTGCGAGCGCCTTACGGAAGAGCAGCGCGCGATCGTGGAGCCTAGTGAGAGGCGAGTCAGGTTGCTGGTGCTGCAGGGTGGGAGCAGGGGCGAGGGGGGATACTTGCACTACGACCTACCCAATGTTGTCTATAGAGGGCCACCTGAGTGGCGGGTTGGAGTTGTAGGGCGTGACGATCTTGAGTTGGAGCAAGATTCCTACACACCCCTAACAAGAGCCGGGCCGTCAGGACGTCGCGGGAATGCTGTCGTTACCAGATGCTACGGACTTCCGCCTGCGTTTGAGAGAGGCGGGGAATTCAGGTTTTTCGTACTGGATGAAACAGGCAAGGAGAGAGGCAGCTGCTCGTTGGGTGTCCGCAGTCAAGCTGCTGCATCTACAGCGGAGAGTGGCGAAATTTGCATGGATCGATTCGGAAGGATCGTGAAGGGAGTAGAGGGACTGCGTGGTGGGCTACCAGAACATCTCGTACGCGTGCACGAGAGGGGGCGAGGTAACGAAGTAATGGCGAGTTCAAGGTCGCGTCTGGATGTAGGGAAGCCGGTGACCTTTGAAGAAGTTAGGAACAACCCAGCTGTGCGGTTCCTGGATTCACTCGCCAGCACGGGCGGCTATTCATACGGGCGTGCCAAGTCAAAGCTCAACAGGCTTTTAGCAAGGGCGGGGAGCAGCCAGGCACCGTGGAAGGTGCTTCTCGATCTTTGGGGACGTGGCTATGTTGAACTTGAACGTGGCAAGGACGGCGGCATCGAGTATGTACATTCCGTGCCCGCAAGAGCCTACCTAATACCACTGAAGGTCGATGGATGGGATGTCCTGGGACTACTTGGTACGTTGAACCTAAGCCAATGGGGGGGGCTCTGCGAGGAATCTCTGGCTTGGGAAATTCTCAAGAACGATTTCGGCCTGAGTGAAGAGGGCACACTCCCGGTCTTAAGGCTGAGGAGCAAGATGGCGGCGACCTTGCTAAAGCAACGGCTGGATCCGATCGGCCTGGGGGTGTTGCCAATGCAAGGCTTAGCCATTGCTGATTGGGCTGCCACGGAACGCGACGTCCGCTCCGCGATGCTGGCTGAGACCAAGGAGCTCCGTGAATCTATCCAATTCATGGGGCTCAGGCGGTTCGATCCACTTGCCATTCGCTACATAGATATCAAGTCCGGGCATCCTTCACCTTCTGAGGGCCGAGAGGAGGCTGTTCTTTACAAGTTCGAGGATGCGCGGCGCAAGGGATGGCACAGAAGTATGTTTGTCTCGCGGCAAGGGGCGTCATTCGCACTTGACGAACAATGGTCGAAATGGATCGCGTTGGGTTATGTCGCGCGAGGCTTTGGTCGCGCCCCTATCTTCCATGATCAAGAAAAGAGGTGCTTGTATGTGCCAGCCAAGTTGCGACTTCCCATCGTGATCGATCGCGCGCTTCTGCTGTGCAGTGGCTCCCCTCCCGTCGAATATCGCCTAGATGCCTGGGAAGACGGAAAGGACATCAAGTTCGGAATAAAGCACGCTGACACGGTGCTCTTTCAGTTTGACGAACGCCTTTGTCAGGGCGTTGGAGATGGAGTCTGGTTGTGTTATGACAACGTGCCGACTGCCGTCATGAAGGCAATTTATTCGAAAGGCAAATAAGACAAGGACAATGCAATGGACAATCCAGTCAAGGCATACGAGAGAATCAAGGAAGGCATTCGCCTTTATATCCAGAGCGCGTTCAAGACCAATTCTCGAAGCTTCGAGGCGGATCGCGAGAAACTGCTTAAGAAGAGTGGCGTCCTGTTTCAGGACGCCTATTTAGAACCCGTCCCCGCATATGCCTCCGGAAAGAGTCTGAAGGATCTTGAGGCTGGAGATCTTCCGGGCATGGACGAAGCAGGTGTCGATGCATTCAAGCGTATCGTCGGTGCCGGGCTCTTCGACAGTAATTTTCCATTGTACAAACACCAGCAGCGCATGCTCATGGAATCCATGAAGGGAAAGCACTGCGTGGTGGTGACGGGTACTGGCTCGGGTAAGACCGAATCCTTCCTGTTGCCAGTGCTGGGCACGATCATTCGGGAGGGGATCGACATTTGGGCTGATTGTAAATCATTTGCCAGTCCATGGCCGGAAAGAAGTCTGCGGCATCAGGTACAAAGAAATTGCCTGCGCCGCGAGTCCCGCGCAGCTGCCGTGCGAGCACTTGTGCTGTACCCAATGAACGCATTGGTAGAGGATCAAGTGTCCAGGTTGCGAAAAGCTCTGGACTCTTCACCGGTCCGCGCGGCATTGGACGAGGTTTTGGGAGGCAACCGGATACGTTTTGGTCGATATAACGGAAATACACCGGTTTCCGGTCATCCAATCGACACAAGCGGAAAGAGGAATAGAAGCAAGATCGACGAGTGCAACGGCGCCATAGACAAGGCGATTGAGGAAAGCGAGGCGATCGATGTCTTGGTCGCCCGAAGGAAGGCCGAATATGAATCGTTGGCCGAGAAGCTGGGTGCACTCCCCGTTGGTCATCAAGACAGGCCTGCTGAGGATGAGGTGAAGGAGGCCAAGTCCAAATACGAGAAGGCACTCCAAGCTCGCTTATTTGTGCCGAACCTCTCGATCGATTCCGGGGAGATGTTCCACCGCTGGGAGATGCAGCAGAACCCTCCGGATATCCTTGTCACAAACACCAGCATGCTTTCCATCATGCTGATGCGCCATAAGCATCCGGAGTATGCCAACGATACGGCCGACGCAGATATTTTCGATAAGACCAAAGCCTGGCTCGCCGCGGACGAGCGACACGTATTCCAACTCGTCGTCGACGAACTCCATTTGTATCGTGAATCCGCGGGCACGGAGGTGGCGTATTTAGTTAGGTTGCTATTGGGTAGGCTGGGGCTGTCGCCCGGCCATAAGCAACTGCGCATTCTTGCGTCTAGTGCATCACTTGAAGGCGAGGAGGCTTACGATTTTCTCGGGCAGTTCTTCGGTATTGGTCGCGGCAATGACGCTAAAGCAGCCTTTCACATCGAAAAGGGGGAGGCCAAGTTTGATCCTGGTAGCTCGGCTGATCTTGGTGACGAAGTCGCACGGGAATTGATTGGCCTTGTATCCGCATACGACGCTGGGCAATGGAAGGAACCAGCGCTTGCTGCCAGTGCATTGCTTAAAGATTGGGAATGGCAAGAGCGATTGCTTGCCCCGTTTTCTCACGGCAACAGGCTGATAGCGACTTCGTTGGTCAACGTGGCGGGATTCTGGTTTCCGCGCTTGGGGGAGGAGGACAGATCGAAGGCCGCTGAGGGTCTTTTCCTGATGCTGGCCGAGGTTTCGCAGAAGAACACTTTCAAAAGCGCCTTGCCGCGCTTCCGGTTCCATTGGATGGCGCGCAACATCGACGGGCTGTGGGCAACGATCAGGCCAGTAGGCACCCCGGAGGACCCGCGTCGGTTAGTCGGCACGCTTTCCCCGGAGCCAAGCCTGAACGCCGGCAGCCAAGGAATGGGCCGGGTACTAGAGGTCCTGTACTGCGAGTGCTGCGGAACCCAGCTGCTTTGCGGAAACAAGACCGAATTCCGGGAGACAACGAAAGGCCCGGCGAGGAAAACCAGGACGCGATTCGAGCTAACGGCGTTGCCCTCGGACATTGATGACCTACCGGAACGCTCTACTGATGGGCGTACCGATGCCAAAGCGTATGACTCCCTAGGAGTTGTATGGATGGGCAAGGATGGCTCAGGTATCGATGGGGCTTGGGATCAAGTCGGCTTCGAAAGAGGCTCCGGGATCAAGCGGAAGGCGGAATGGAGGATGGCTAGAATCCAGCAGGATTCTGGCGTCGTCACTCTGGATGGAGGCGAGGCAGAAGGGTTGCCTTGCTATTGGCTTGACATGAAGGCTGGGGATCACGATCTCATTCCTGCCATGCCGCAGCGATGTCCAAATTGCGGCATCGACTATTCCGAGAAACGTGGCGGACGCTTGGCTCCGATTCGTGCGTTCGCGACTGGCTTGTCGAAGGTCTCGCACATGTTGGCGACTTCGCTGGTTGGCCAGCTTCCGGCAGGGGATAGGCGGAAGCTAGTGGCATTTTCGGATAGCCGTGAATCAGCAGCGAAGTTGGCCTTGGACGTAGAGACAGAGCATTGGGGCCACTTGCTCCGCAGCATGTTGCACTCCGAGTTGAGGCAAAAATCATCCTTGAGCTTGGATCTTCTAAAAAAGAAATTCTGGGATTTGATTGACGAGGGCCATGCTGAAAGGGCTGACGAAATCCTCGCGGAACTGGAAGTTCCGCAGGATGTTCGAAGCTCGCTTGACAACTTCATTGCGATTGCTGGGCGGAAGAAGAGTCGGGGCATTGACCCCGCATTCCAGTTGGAGTTAAACGGTTTGGCAAGTGCGAAGCCGGGTTGGGTACCTCTCGATTTCTTGTTCGCGCAGCCAAATCGCGATGAGATATTGCCTGTTCTGTGGAAAGTCTTCGCGGGACTTGGGACAAATCCAGGAGGCGCCTCATATCACGATCGCATCGTTGGGGACAGGAACAAGCCGCGTGATTGGACGACTGTCTTTGATATGGCCGGTAATGTACGCCGTATCGGAGGATCGCAAACCCAGGAGGAAGAGGCGAAGGAGTTGAATCGCCGACTCAAGAAGCGGGCTTGGGGTGCATTGTCAGGTCGCTTGCTTTACGACTTGGAAGCGCGTGGCATTGGCCATTTGGGCCTGAGGCCTGACGTTGGAAGCAAGGCACCTTCCGGGATGAAGGCCGAGACCTTCGCTCAGGCGTGTCATTCCGTACTTCGTATTCTGACTGAGCAGTACAAAATCGACCCCAACCCTTGGGGTAACCAGCCTGACGAGGAGTGGAAAGAAGACTCTCCGAATGACAAGTCTTGGGGTGCGGCGAAGAAGCGGGTTCGCGCCTATCTTGAAGCTGTCTCCAGGAAGTCTGGGGCTGGATTCGAGACCATCCGGGGCGCGGTACGTGCGGCACTCCAGAGTACCGGTCATCAGTGGGGCGTCGTCAACTTGATGTCGACGTACGTTAAGGTTGTCGGCGGTGATGATGGTAGTTGGCAGTGCGAGCGCTGCATGCAGATCCATTGGCACGCGTCTGCCGGCATTTGCTCCCGCTGTTGCCATGACCTGGCAGCGGAGGCGAAAGGACCAATCAGCAACGAAGTTCGGTCGGGCCACTACTACGGTGGCGAGGGTGAGCTTTTCCGTCTACACGCGGAAGAGTTGACTGGTCAAACACAAGACCAGGCCCAGCGCCAGCGGCATTTCCGTGGCATCTTTCTTGATTGCGAAAAGGTCCGCGATATTGGCGAGCGCGATGTCATGCCACTGGTGGATGAGATCGACTTCTTGTCGGTGACTACGACAATGGAAGTCGGCGTGGATATCGGCTCTCTACAAGCAGTGCTGCAAGCGAATATGCCTCCAGAGCGTTTCAATTACCAGCAGCGTGCTGGTCGCGCTGGTCGTGCAGGTCAGCCCTTTGCCGTGGTGCTGACCTATTCTCGTGGACAGACGCACGATCGCCTGCATTTCGATCATCCAGGGGAGATGACGGGGGGCGTGCCGCCGCAGCCCGGTCTAGCGATGACCAAGGGACAGCAGGTTCTAGCTGACCGCCTGATGGCCAAGGAACTGTTGCGGCAATTTTTCCTCGACGAGGATAGGGCCGCTTGGGTAGATACGGCTGAAGACCCGGATACGCATGGCGAGATGGGCATGGTTCCCGATGATCCGTCTGCTTTGGTGCAAGAGATCGCGGTCTGGATGAGCAAGGAGATGGAGCGAATCCAGAGCATTGCGAGCGTATTGAGCGCCGCAAGCGATATCAGCTCGGAAGACTTGTCAAGGCGCGTACTGGATTTGCCAGATAGGATTGGCAAGGCATGCAAGGATCCGGTCTTCACGGCAACAACTTTGGCGGCACGCCTGGCCGAGGCAGGCATCCTTCCCATGTTTGGTATGCCAACAACCGTCAAGCCCTTGTATTTTGATCTGGACCGGGCCAGCGAGAAGGCCATGGCCTTGGATAGGCAGGCTGATCAAGCCGTGGCTGATTTTGCTCCGGGCTCCGAGCGCACTTGGGACAAAAGGACCCTGCGGCCACTGGCGCTTGTTGGAGATATTCAGAAACGAGGCAGGGATTGGAAGACTGTCAATCAGGCCATACTCGGCGTATATGAGTACGTTCATTGCGAGAAGTGCAAGGTTTTGTTCGTTGAGCGCATCCGGGATGATCTGCAAGGAAACCTAAATCCTGGCCAAGTTGATTGTCAAAACTCCGCATGTGGTGGAGTTGCGTGGCGATATGCCGCCGTGGTGCCAAGGGCGTATGCCACCGACCTGAAATTCCATGAGCCAAGGAAAGGAGATTTCTCCGGTCGATCTGGCAGAACCACGATAGCGTCACCTGCGCTCTCAGATCCCAAGACAGAGAAAGTTGCTGGAGCGTACATTTCGTTCGGGTCACAGCAGCAAGTCATGCGCATCAACACGAACGGGAAGAGCAAGGCGAGCGGGAATCGACTTTTTTCCTTTGAGTTGGCTAGAGGTATCCCGTCATCCAGAGGCGAGTGGTTGAATCGAGCTGATGATGTGGAATCCATCCTCAAGCTTGATGAGTCTGGGAGTTCTGGTGGGTACAGGGTGGCCTTGTCATCGCCGAAGATCACGGACATCTTGGCGATTAGCTCGAAAGCACGTGATGGCATCGAGTTCTTTAATTGGAATTTGGACATGCCTCATGCTTCGACACGCCATCGCGCGGCTTGGTACTCCGCTGCGACGATTCTGCAGCGGGCTATTGCCCTGAAGCTTGACGTGGATTCCATGGACATCGAGATCGCGTCTATTCATGGTTTGCAGCCAGGCGATGGCGAGCTATATCTTGCCGATGCCCATGCCAATGGTGCTGGCATCGTTGCTTGGGCTAGAGAACACTGGATGGAATTGCTGGATGATTGCTTGGGCGAGGCTGGTGAATTCGGTCGCCGAGTCGTAGAGGAGAGGAAGGCGAATGAGTCTGGTGACAGTTGGCGATCACCGGACCGATTACTGAAGGGCTTCCGCAATCGGCACATACACGGATTGTTGGATTGCGAGCTTGGTCTGGATTTGCTCCGCTGCTTGAAGAACGAAAATCATGCTCCTGGCATGGAATCTGCATTTATGACGCAAGCTTTGGCATTGGCGCGTAGCTATTGCAGCGCGTTCCCGGATGCGCGACTTGAAGAAGAGGGCAAGATTGCAGGATGGACTACGGGTGACATGTTCGTTGGCATCATACATCCGCTGTGGGCGAGCCTCCCAGGGCGGCTGAATGGCGTGGCCGAACTCATCGCTGCGGCCGGTGTTAAGGGAAGCAAGCAGGTTTGCCTGGTGGACACCTTCAACCTGTCGAGGCGCATGGCATGGGTGCGCTCGCAGCTTTTGGGCGAGAGGCCCCCGTTTCTGGTCGATACGGCATTTGGCTTGACTGATGCATCTTCAACGACGGCGAGGGTGGCCAAGCCTGCCGTGCCCACGCAGGCGCGCAGGACTTTCGAAGAAATCATGGCCTTGGCACCCGGCGATGCTTTTCAATGGGGAGGCATGTCGTGGGAGAAAACAGGTCCGCAGGACGTCAATTCAGTTAGCGGTGAAACCGGTACTTGGTTGGCTACCCAGGAAGGTTATGGTGGCGTCTATCGCCTGCAGGTGACGGTTGCCGGCTCGAACCGCCGGATCAAGCGCATTGGCGTGGATGACGGACATTTGAAGTTGGTCGAAGCGGCTGTCCATGGCATTGCCGTCGTCGCTAGAAAGAAAGATGGGAGCTAACGAGTGGCAAAGGTATTTGGCAAGTTGCCCTTGAATTTCGCCGAGAAGGAAGTCGTAGTCGCCTTAAAGGGGCAGGCTCCGGCAGATTGGTTGGTTATACCCGGTGTTCGGTGGGCCAAACGCAGGGGAAATGGCCCAGTCATGGACGGGGAGGCTGACGTCGTCGTTCTGGTACCTAACCTCGGCATGCTAGTTGTTGAGGTGAAAGGATCGCGCGAGATAAGGGTGACCGAGTCGGGTTGGCAACGCCTTGAAGCTGGGCGATGGCTGGACCTTGGGCGTTCGCCGGTGGAGCAAGCAACTTCGAATGCACATGAGCTCAAGCGCCTACTTTGTGATGCCAATGGATGGAAGGACTCATTCCCTGGCTTGTTTGGTTGGCTAGTGATTTATCCCAATGGCCACGCCAACGTCGTGCCGGGTTTGGTTGACGCCACTACGCTAGCCACGAGGCAAGACATGGGGCGGCTTCAGGCTAAGGTTAAGAGTGCCTTGCTTGCCAAGGGAAGCGAGTGCATTGGCGAGAACTTCACCGTAGGCGTACAAGAAATCGCGGCTAAGGTGCTGACCAGCTCGGAGTTCCGTATAGTGCCCGCCGATGGCGCCAAGGAGGTAAGCGAAGACAAGGATGCCATCGAGCGCTTGACCCACCAGCAGTTCAGCGCCCTGAAGGGACTATTTGAGTTGCCTTCCGTCGCCGTGGTTGGACCCGCGGGATCCGGGAAGACCATTCTGGCCATGTGGCACCTGCAGTCGGTAATCGATGCTGGCGGGAGAGGGTTTTACGCCTGTTACAACAAAAACCTAGCCGAATCATTGCGGCTGAAGAATCCAGGCCTCAAGGAGCATATCCAGAGTGTCGATAGCTTTTTCGGCAAGACCTGCCCAGGTGTTGCTAGAGGGAGTGGGTCTCTAAGCGAGTTCTTCCGCACGATACTTCCGAATGCAGTATTCGATCAGGTTTCGGCATGGGACGACGATGAAAAATTCGATGTCGTGATTGTGGACGAGGCGCAGGATCTCAGTGAGGATCAGCTTATTGCCCTTCAGGCCTTCAAGAAGAATAAGGGAGGGTGGGCGGCATTTATGGATAAACAGCAGGATTTGTACAAGCGGAATGCGGAAGAGCATGTTGATGCCGATGTCTTGTACAGGCTGTCGCACAATTGCCGGAATACCGTGGCCATCAACAAGGCCACGAATGCCTGCGTCGGAAGTGAAGTTGCATCGATGCCCGGCATGCCGAACGGAGTCGCGGTTGTCGTGGAGAAGATCGGAAAGCAACAAATGGCCAATCGCGCTTTCCGGTTCGCAAAGGAGTGGAAGGAGAGTTCCAATAACAGCGTTGCTATCCTTAGCCCAAGAGTGATGGCAGATTCGGCGATGTCTGGTAGTTGGATCGGCCACGGTATCGGCTTGACTGAGGACATAGGGGAGCTTCAGCACCCCCATAAAGTACTTTTCTCCACGGTCAAGGGGTTCAAGGGAATTGAGGCCGACTGCGTGGTTGTCATGGACGCTATTTCGCCGGAAGTAGGTGAAATATACTTCACATTAGAAGATCTTTATGTTGCGTGTACGAGGGCAAGAACACGTCTGGTGATACTTGTGTCCGATGAACAGTCATTCGCGTACTTCGAACAGAAGCTGGGGAAGGCTCGGTTAAGCTGAGGCGCACATGGTGCAGTTCTTGCCTCTCAAGCCACTGAGGGTACTGCCCCTAAACCCACGAGCACTGCGAATGATGCCAAGCCAGACAGTCCGGGTTGGCGGTCTGGCCTACCGACGCCGGGATAGCTAGCGCTTTGCCCTCAAGCTCGCCATAGCTCGACCGTCGTAACTCGGGGGCCAGACACATCCGGAGTGAGGCCGGATCTACCGAAATGAGATATAGATCAAACAGCGTGTGGACGTCAGCGCGCAGTAATAGCCCGTTGCTCACCATGTTACTAGATTGGCCAGAATAGGGTCGAATATGGGCCGCCTCGAGTGCATCCGCCACATCACAACCTGTCATTGCGCAGCGACTGCCGTACGCGGCCAGCAAAGACTTGCGGAACGATGGCTGACCACGTCGCTGTATGATTGCCGCGAGCACCCGGCGCCGTTCGTCGGCCTCATCCGCTGTAGCGAATTCGCCTGCACCTTCGACATCCCTGGCCGTCCTTTGCAACAGATCTTTCGTGGGGCCGGCCACGGCTGTAGTCCCATCACCAGAAATCGCAAGCAGCTTCGCCAGCTGCAGCTCAACCTTTGTCCCAACGTTCGCAGCGGGACGAAGACCCGGCAACCAGGGCTCACCAGCTTGATCCAGTACATGGGAGATGTTCTGCATCCGGTACTCCCACGCCTTGACTGAGCGCCCAAATCGGGTAGCCAATTCTCGATAGACCTTGGCCTTACCAATGTCTGATCCGCTGGCAAGACGCTCTTCCATGCCGCGATAGGCCTCAACAGCGGCGGCCAGCTCGTCCTCGGTCCATCCAATCACAGCGTCCCCCTGACCGTTCATGATGTCTCGGGGAAAGTGTGCCGTAAACGACGTGCGGAGTCATTAACGGCCTGGCTCGTGGATGTGTTGTACCGTCAGCGCCTCCTGCAGGACGTCATGAAATGGGGCGGTTTATATGTTCAGGAACGCCGCCCAAGGGCTTCTTGTCAGGAAGACCTAGGCCGGACAAGTGGCAGACCGCAGTAAGCTAGACGGAACGCGCGCACATCTGCGAACTCAGTGCTGGGGACCTCCCTGTAAATTCGAAGATCGAGCGCCGTACTTGGCGCGCGGGGATGTACAGGCATTGTGGGCATTCACGCTAGAACGGGGGGCGATGACGAACGGAGAAGTGCTGTTAGCCGCGATGCTCCATCAACAGCGCTCCTAATTGCGATTGGTGCTGCGAACCGCCAGCGCTACTCCCGCACGTGCAACCGCTCAGTCACCTGCGCAGTCAACGCCACACAAGCCATCTTCAACCCTTCCATCACCCGATCCCCCACGTACTCCTCGGGCGCACCATTCTGCCGAGTCCGCTCCGCCGCCAGCATCAGCTCCGCCACCAGGCGCAATCCGGCCAACGCGCAATCCGCATCCGCCAGCTGAAGGCAACGCCCAGGCAGTTGATGCCGCTCCGGCCAAGGCTGGCCATCCGCAGCCGCACCGGTTCCGATGCGGTGCAGCGTGGCGACGAAGGCGTTGGGATCGACAGGCGGTTCGCGCTCGGGTTCGGCGTTGTCCGGATCGTACTGCGCGTGCAGGGAACGGAAGTCCGATGTGTTCATGGCAATGCTCCGTACAGGACAGACAGCAGCGCCACCAGTAAAGGCGGCGGACGATGCGTGGCTCGAAAACCGATCAGAGTCAGTCGGCGGACCCGAAGGCCCCCACGCACCGCCCGCCATGGAACGCGAACGGATTGCCAGCCGGCGCCACACAGAGGTGACGCCGGCTGACAAGCGTAAACACTTGACTCTGAAAAACGGGTTTTCGACGCCCGCGCCACCCTTTTCCGGTGGCACGCCAAGAGATACCCGCGCAGCAGCCAAATGCCAAGAAACTGCAGAACCGGCGACTGCCAGCCCTGACGCTTTCGGCATTGTCGCACACGGTGTTAAGCCGGCAAGCGATTGCGCCGCAATGGTCTTGAAGCGCTTGGCGTTTTTGACCTCAAGCACAGAAATGCCCGCAGCCAAGGCCGCGGTGTAGAGCCAGTTACGACAGACTGAGCCAGCGGCTCAGCCAGGAGGCGCCTCTGCCGAAGGCGCGAAGGTCAGACGTACCCGAACCCGCGCATGCAGCGCGACGCCCTCAACCACGACCGGATCAAAGCGCCACTGGCGCACTGAGGTAAGGGCCGCACGATCCATCTCCCGCAGTCCGCTGGACCGCGCCACCATCACGTTGGAAACGTGGCCCAGCTCATCCAGCTGAGCAACCAGCAGCACCTGCATGGGAGCCTGCAGGAAGGTATCGGGCGGCGTGGCAGGGGCCGTTGAATACTCAATGGCAGGCGCCTGCTGCAGCTCGAAGGTGGGGTTGTCACCGCGCTCCACGAACACTTCAGTGGAAACCTGCGGGTCTGCCGCCATGGCCATGGCGGGTGTAGCGCCCAGCAGCATCAGAGCGAGGTTCAGTGCCAGGGCGGTGTTGAAGCGGGGCATACGTGGTTTCCATTCCCGTGCGCTGCCAGCATAGCGGCCATCCTCTGGCATCGCTTGCCTTGAATGCCGCCGTGCCGGACGGCTGCGCGGTTCACACAGACACGCCCGGCCGAGGCCACAGCGCATCGTCGCGCTCCAGGTCGTAGTCGCTGCCGAACGCCAGTGCAGCCTCACGTGGCGGGAGGTCTGCGTAGCAGCCCAGCAAGTACTCATCCATGCCGGCATCGCTATGGTCGATGGCGAACATGTGGAGGAGCTCCTTGTCGAAGGCTTCCAGCCATGTGGGGTCGATCTTGGTCATGGGCATCCTCCAGTGGGGGGGAGGGGAGGATGGTCTGGAGCTGTCTCACAGCGTGGGATCAGTTCCGCATGGACTCTGGCGGACAGCTCCCTCCGCTGGATATGCTCCACCCGCCGATACCAGGAGTCATCGTCATGGAAGACCTGCTCAATCGATCCGCGCTGCTTCGCCAGGCGATCCTCTCTACGGTGGATCATCCGCTGGCGGATGACTCGCCCAGATTGTTGGCGTCACTGGACGCAGCATTGCTGAGCCTTGAACACGCAGAGGCCCTTCGCACGCTGCTGCAGGCCCGCATGGCGTCCTCAGCAATGGCATTGATGCGCTGCCAGTACGAGGCCTTCACGCGGTCCGTCTGGATCCTGCACTGCGCAGCCGACGAGCAGGTTGAACTGCTGTCCCTGCCACCGGAAGCTGGAATGAGCGAAAAGGGGCTGCCGATGCTGTCGAAGATGCTGGAGGCATTTGCGGAAGTATCGGAGCTTGGCAATCTGCTCCCGCACCTTGTTGAGCTGAAGGTGCATGCATGGTCTCCGTTGAACTCATTCGTACACGCAGGGGTGCACGCAATGAGCCGGAGTCGCGATGGCTTCCCCGCGCCATTGGCGGTCAACGTCATCCGGATGAGCAACAACCTATCGATGATGGCGGGGCAGCGCCTCGCCATCCTTACCGATGTCCCGGATCTGCAGAAGGAAGTGCTGCGGCTCGATGAAACCTTTGCCGAGTGTCTTCTCTTCGATGAAGAAAAGCGCCGGGCCATCGAGGGGAGGGCACCGGTGGAACAGTCGAGCTAGCTGAGGCCAGTAGCCTACATCGACGGCGCTGAAACCCGCTGCTGTTGCTCCTGCGTGGCTGCATGTCTGCCTGCTCGCGCGCCTGGCGGTGGCCGATTGCATCCACTTGGTTCAGGCTCTCCTGCACTGGCCGCTGGGCGGCCTCTGCAGTTGCCATGTGATCGCGAAGGGCCAGCGGTGGTCCAACAGCTGATCGCCGTGCCGGCGGATCCTCGCGACTACCACGCGTTTGCTGCCCGCACCTGGATGTCCTGCTGTGCTCGCTCGTCCTGCAGTTGCTGCTCCTGCTGATTGGCCAGTGCGCGCTGCTGTGCCTCCCTGCTGACCGAATCGAACTGCAGCAGTGAATCCTCCACAGGCGTCTGCGCTGCCTCTGCCGTTGGCATGGAAGCGCGCAGATGGGCAGGATCGTTCGCCTCGCCCTGAACCACGAAGAGGGTATGGCCGGCAGGATGCGTTGCAGTGGCGTTGCTTACGACTACATGATCAACGTGGGACAGATCATTGTCCTTGGCCAGAACCAGCAGGCTGGTGGTCATTCTCTCGCTGGTCGCATCGAAGCTTCGGCCGTGTTTGGCGTCCAGCTCCGCCACGCTCTCGCGGATCTGCTGATAGAGCGCGTGATCGGGGTGATCGGGCTGCATTGGATTGCTTTGAGCCAGAGCGGCTGGCTGCGGCTCTACACGCTCAGGGAGGTCGCGCTCCTCATCTGAAGGGGAAGAGGGAAGCGCTGCCTGATGGGTAGCCTCCCCACCAACGTCAGCCGTTCTGGGGCGAGCAGGTTCCAGCTCTGGATTGTCCCGGGCCGGTGGTGGCGGAACTGGGGGATCCAACGGGACTTCCTGCACGGTCCTTGAGGCCTGCTCGTTCTGAGAAGGTTGCTCCTCTGCTTTGTCTCGAGCTGTAGCGATGGCTGGCTGCGTCGGCAGTGCATCCGTAAGCTTCTGCGGCTCAGCACTGCCCTGGTGCGCGGGATCCTCAGCCTTGTGCTCCTTCATGTGAACTGGCTGGGTTGAACCTGCACTGGCCGCAGTGCTTACGACCGAGGCATTCCGCTCCTCACGGGCCACCTCTACAGTCGGTTCATGCTGCGAGGCACTTTGAGGGCCCACTGCTGGTGCAGTCGGTGCCGGCTCCTCCTTCCGAACGTCCTGCCGGGCGGCATCCTCTGCACGCTGCGCCGAGTCGGCTTGTCGTCCAGGGCGACTCTCCACTGGCTGCTCACTCTCACGCGAGGGACGCGTGCGCTCTGGCTCAACAATCGACACCGAGGGCGCCGCGACGACAGGAGCGGGCGCCGGAGTGGGCTCGCGAGCGGGTTCAACGGCAGCACTGGTTGCCGCACCCCGTTGCGGGTCAGTGTCGACCTTCAGCGCCTCAACAGGGTCAATCGTCACCCCTCGTGTCTCCAGTACGGCTGCAGACGCTGCCTGCTGCGCATCCACCGCCGCACTGCCTTGACGATTGGCCTCCTGCAGCGCTTGCCGATGTGCGTCCTGCTCCTTTGCAGTCAACGCAGCAATGCGTAGCTCGGGCACGTCGGGCGTCGTTGCCTGATCTGCAGGTGTAGCGCCTTGGGCAGCCAGTGAGGCCTCAGGCCGAAGCTGCGACTGAGCCCGCGTAATGTCCTCAATGGTGGTGGTGCCGGTGAGCATCATCCGGTTGCCGCCCGCATCACCGAACGTGGCGATGGCACTTTCTGCGCTGGGCGCGTGGGTACGGGGGTCTGGCATCAGTTCCAGAACCACGTCGCCCGTTCTGCCCTGCAGATTCAGCGTCTGCTCCACAGCGACGGCCGTAGCCGCAAGCTGCTGCTCGGTGCGCTCGATGCCGTGCCGCACATACAGCGCATCCACCTGGCCGCGAATACCCTCGGGTGCAAGCTGCGCGGTGTCTTTGAGCTGCTTGGCGATGTCATGCAGTCCGGCGACACCTTCATTCTGGCTTTGCCAGGTGATCTCCAGCTCGTCGCTGAGGTTCCGGTTGGCGATGCTGTCAAAGATCATGCCCTTGCTGACCCATTGGCCGTCCGCCTGCCGTGTATAGGCGCTGCCGTCGCTCGCGTTCAGCGTGTTGGCGCTAGCTTCCGCATCCTGGATGGCGCGGGGAATGGATGGATTGTTGGCGTCGCCGAAGTCGCTCCATCGCCCCTGCGCGTGGGCAACCATGTAGCGCGCAGCCATCGCGGCTTTGGTGTTTGAGGCATTCTGGGCGATGACCGTGCGTGACTGTTCATCCAGTGCCAGTGCCTGCTCCGCAGAGACCGGCAAGTGGCGGCTGTTGGGCACTCGCCCATCCACCATTTCCTTGATTTCCAGTTCCCATTGCCCTGAGCTGGCATCGCGTACAAAGGCGCGATCGGTTTCGAAGGCACCTCGCGCGGGCTCGGCCAAGCCATTGGCGTTCAGCCGGTAGGGATTCTGTGGTGGCGGCGGGTTCGACAGGCCCAACTCATACGAGGCCCGAGCCGCCTGCCAGTTCAACTGGCGCTCCAAGGTGCCGGTGGCAACGTAGCTGGTGCGGAAGGTGACGTCGTCACCCTGTGTCGTCTGCACCGGACGGACTTCGACGCCGGTGCCCAGGTCGCTGCTCTGGACCTGCTGCTGTTCACCGGCTCGCAGCCATCGCCCATTGGGGTCGGCCGGGTCGCGTGTCCAGGTGCGCCCCATCAGGTCAACCTGGGAGTAGACGCGTTCGATGTCTTTCTGCTCGGCCCAGCGTTCGCCGAGATAGGCTCCCAGGACGCCGCCACCGATACCCGTTGCAATGGCGCCGGGGCCCGTCCACGAGCCCGAAGCAAGGCCGACACCGGCGCCGCCAAGAAAGCCGCCCACTGCACCGCCGACGTTGCGGCCAGCGAAGTGTGCAGCGGTGGAATCTGCGCCTGCGGCATTGCCCTGCGAGTTCAGCTCAATCCACTTGTGTCCGGAGGTGGCGAAGTCGTGCGCAAGCAGTGCGACGCCCGCGACGCCGGCAACCTTGATGGCGGGATTGATTCCGGCATGTACGCCATGCGGTGCAACGTCGGCCACTGTCTCGGCAATGGTTGCCGCATGCGGAGGGCCGCGGGGAGCGCCCGGCTGCAGGGGCGCGTGCGATGGTGGTTCGGGCAGGTCAGCGAACAGGCGCGGTCCTGTGCCCAGGCTGGCATGCGCGGCGACCCAGTTCGCGCGGGTGGTCGACATCTCGCTCAGGTTCAACGCGCTGTAGTCGTGCAGGGGTCGTTCGAAGAGCGTCTTGCTGACAGCGTCATAGCCATCGATGGGCTTGAGATGCAGGCGCACCTGCGCGACGTCGACGGGGTGCGCGCTGTTGGTGGTGGCATGCTGCGCGAGGCTGCGCTCAAGCGCCTGGTACTCGGCGGCGGACTGGCTTGCGAAGGCCAGCGGCTCGGGCCCGAAGGCGCTTATGGGGTAGCCGTTGATGCGGACGGTGGGGTGGTCGAGGGCGGTGGCTAGCTCAAATTTGTGGAAGCCACGCTCGAGTTTGGCATTCTCCACAAATGCCACCAAGGGCTTGCCTGTGGCGATGGCGTTCTCGAAAAACTTGGGGCTGCCAGCGTTCCACATCATGTCCTGGAGCGCGCCAACGCCGTTGCCCATCGGCTTGAAGCCCCGGGCATCCATGAATGCCTGGAACTTGTCGGCAACCGAATGAAAGTCCGGATGGGCTTCAGGTTTGTCTACAATCTCTTCAATGTACTTTCCCCACGGGGTATCCCCGATGATACCTGTCCTTCCCTGTAAATTCTTACCGTAGTCCGTTGCATTGAAATAGTTTCCCTTGTCGAAGCTGTCAGTACCCGAGAACGCTACATAGTCAACGCCGGGCGGAAGTTCAGCGGGGAAGGTGCGCAGCTTTGAGTTGACGAACTCTTCGTAGCTCGTTACTCCGTCGGGCCCGGAGCCTGGGGATTTCAGGTAGCTGACCACCTCTGCCTTCTGCTGGTCGGTAAGCAGTGCCCCACTGGCCGCATCTGTGGCAGGCGTCAGGGTCGTCAGTGCGAAATTTTCAAATGAGAACTGGGGCATATCACCCTGCCTCAGCCTGCTTCTGCGGAACAAACAAGCTGCCTAGAACTACTTCTTCGTTCTGTAGCTGAATTCTGTCCGCTGGCATTGCGATGCCAAGTTGAAGCAATGAATTAATCCGAGCGACTGCGATGTAGCGAATGCTCTCAAAAATGCTGGGTTGATTGGAAAATACATTAACCAGTCCCTGCGCGACGGCGCGGATGAATGCAGAAGCTTCATCGGGATTTCCTATTTCCTCTTTGAAATCGATGATCGATTTCAGTACTTCACTGGTACTAAGGTCCAACGTGTAAATTCGCTCACGGCCGTTCTCGTCAATCGCAAGCGTTTCTGTTCCAAAGATGCCAAGCGACGCTACCCGCTCACCGTCACGACGGAAAGTGTATTGATACTCAGTGACTTCGCGTCCATCGGACAGCGTGGCAGGTAGAACCCGCGGGTAAGAAATTCTCACCGCGCTGGGTGCATCGAATGCAGAGTTGGAGTCGGGCCTGAATTCAATGGGCATCGTCTTTTCCTGGGATTGGTACTGATTGGTGCTGGTGATGAATTTGGCGCGCCTGCGCGCTGCTAGTTTCCGCCTACAGGCGCTGTAGCTGCGCAGTGCCAGGAATCACGACATGCGCCCATACACGAACTCCGGCCGAAACCGTTGCAAGGAGGTGGAGTAGGTGTCGCGTCTGTGGCCAAGGTTTGTACCCACAAAGATCCTCCTGACCACACACGACAGAGCGCATTCTGCCCGCTATCCCGTTGGGGGGCTCATCATGCTCAGATTGCGGCACGCGGACTTGCAAAGATGTGTTCATCGGCAATTCCATTGCTCTGTTTCTGAAGAATATACGACTCCCTTCCGCCGCACTTCACATCCTCGGCCTTACGCTGCCGGAATGCACGCTGGTTCACACATTCAGAAAGCCGATCCCGCAGCTTGGGCCTCTCCACCTGCCTCCCATCCCACCTATGCCATCATCCGGCCAGGACCGCAGCACCCATCAAGGCTGAACAGGCATGGAGCAGGCAACACGCTACACCGCAACGCTGTACCTGGCCGCACCCGGCACCCCGCTGAAAAGTGGGGGCATCTCGCCGCGCGGCCACATGTACCTGCAGGTGGCCGCGGGCGACGAGGCCCACAGCTACGGCTTCGCGCCACCGCGCCAGGTGCCGGGCGAAACCCGCACCGGCGTGGAGTACGCGCAGGTGCGCCACGACGATGCCGATGAGCATCTGGACCCGTATTACAGCCGCACCCTGGAAATTACCGAGGAGCACTACGGCTGCCTGCGTGATTTCGCCGAGGAACCGGCCGAGTTCGAGTTCGATGTGGATCGCCCGGCCACCATCAACCGCTGCAGTGATTTCGTATGGGCCGCGCTGCACTATGCCGGCCTGCATCCGCTGCCGGCGCCGCTGGATGGCGGCAGCAACCTGGGTGAGTTCGCGGTGTTGTTCAACCTGCCGGAAATCCAGTGTATTGCCGCGCCGTTCCCTGGTAGCGATCTGAATGCAGAAACCCACCATGCGATGCCCGAGCGCGAGGCCGAACATCATCGCCAGGGCGACCGCGCCAGCGATGAGCCGCCGCCGACGCCGATTGAAGTGGCCGGCACGCTGTTGGACCCCTCGCACCCGGACCATCGCCTGTTCTCGCAGCTGATCCAGAAAGTGGCCGAACTGGACGCCGCGCATGGCCGCCCGTTCGATGCTGCCAGCCAGCGCATCAGCGCCAGCCTGTTGGTGCTGGCCAAGCAGAACAATCTCTCGCGGGTGGATCACGTGCTGCTCAGCCAGCCGACCCAAAGCAGCCATGCCGCCGAGAGCATCTTCATCGTGCAGGGCGATCGCAATGACCCGGGGCACCGCCGCGCCAGCATCGCCACCGAGGTGGCGGCCACGACCGATGTGGCCGATTCGCTGCGCTTGAAAGAGCAGTAATCCGCGCGCCTGCCATACGCGCGCAGACGCACGCCACGTCCCCCACCTGCTACCATTCCCCCGCTACCCAGCCAGCCCACCCCGCGCAGACAGATGCAGGTCGGGCCGTCGTAGAACGGCCCAGCGAGCCAGGACACTCTCCCGTGCCCATTCAAGGACGCTCGCATGTTCCGTAATCCTCTCTTCCGCTCGGCCGCCCTGGCCGTTGCCGTTTCGCTCAGCCTCGGCGTGCCCTCCGCATTCGCCGACAACGCACCCGCCGCCAGCGCCGTCGCCGCCGTACAGCGCCAGGCCGTGGCCAAGGGCCTGTACGAGCTGGCCTACAGCCCGAAGCAGAACGCCGTGTTCGTGGCCTCCTCCGGCGGTTTCGGCGATGACGCCGGACCGGCCCAGGTGCTGCGCCTGAACCCGGCCACGCTGGCCGTGGAAACCCGCATCCCGCTGGAGCGCAAAGCCTTCGGCGTGGTGCTGGATGACGCCCACAATCGCCTGTACGTGGGCAACACCGTCGACCTGTCGGTGACGGTGGTCGACACCGCGCAGAACAAGGCCCTCGGCACCATCCAGTTGATGGAAAAGAAGACCGGCAAGGACGGCAAGGCCGCCTACACCCATGACCTGCGCGAGCTGGTGGTCGACAGCGCCGCCAACCGCCTGTATGTGACCGGCCACAGCAGCCAGCCGGACGTGAGCAGCGTGCTGTTCGTGATCGATACGAACACGCTGAAGGTGATCAACACCATTGACGGCCTGGGCAATGCGAAGGCACCGGGCCTGGCGCTGGATGCGGCCAACAAGCGCGTCTACACCAGCAACCTGCTGGCCGACCTGGTGGTGGTGGGTACCGA
This sequence comes from Stenotrophomonas sp. 78350_Sma, assembly GCF_056482105.1. Classification (NCBI taxonomy): domain Bacteria; kingdom Pseudomonadati; phylum Pseudomonadota; class Gammaproteobacteria; order Lysobacterales; family Lysobacteraceae; genus Stenotrophomonas; species Stenotrophomonas sp. 78350_Sma. The sequence continues at coordinate 454,621 of NZ_CM151182.1, forward strand.
TTCGAACAAGGTGGTGGCGCAGCACAAGATCGCCGCCGAGCAGCCGATGAACATCGCGCTGGACCCGGCCGGCAAGCGCCTGTTCGTGACCGACCAGGGCTCGGAGTTCCTGCGTGGCTACCAGGCCAAGAGCAGCGGCCTGGTCAGCAAGCACCCGGGCCAGCGCGTGCTGGTGCTCGACCGCAGCACCGGCAAGGAACTGGCCAGCATCCCGACCGATGCCGGCCCGCTGGGCATCCTGCTGGATGCGCCGCGCAAGCGCCTGTACGTGACCAACCGCGAAGCCGGTACGGTGACCGCGTACAACAGTGACAGCTACCAGAAGGTGGCCACCTACACGGTGCCGACCCACCCGAACAGCCTGGCGCTGGATGCGAAGAACAACGTGCTGTTCGTGAGCATCAAGAACGGCGAGAAGGATGACAAGGGCGCTGACGAGAGCGTGGCGCGGATTCAGCTCTGATGCGATGACGCCGGGCCACTCCCGGAGGTTTACCGCGTGAAGAAGGCAGGGTGCAGGCCCTGCCTTTTTCATTGCCCGGTTGCAGTGCCCAACGCCAACCCGCTAGGGTTGAACCCCATGGCAGGGAGCCAAAGGATCTGAATCATGCTGGGTATCCACGGCTGGCTACGTGCCGGCCTGATCTTCACGCTGGCGAGCGCACTCGGCGCCTGCAGCAGCCGCGTACCGGATGCGCCGGAGCCGCTGGATCTGGTCAAGCCGATCAACCTTGCCGAGTCCGGGCAAGCGGTGCGGTTCGAGTTCGAGACGAATGCCCGCAACTTCTATTCGGGTCGACCCTATGTGCTGGATCTCGAGGTTCAGCGACATGGGCCCGGGCCTGGCAGTGAGCCTGACATGGACAATGTCCATGTTCCCTTCCAGCTGTCCCTGCAGCGCTGGGTCGCAGATGCCTGGCAGGACGTTGCAACTTCTGATGTCTATCAGGCAAGGGCGCGCAATCTGGGGGAGCCGCTCCCCGAATGGCATGCATCGGCGAATTGGCGCTACGCGCATGAGGTATCGATGGACACCAGCCGATACAGGTTGAGCATCGTCGCCCTGCCGATGGAAACCGATGCCCGCTACCGCCTGGATGTGCGCACGGTGAAGCCCACCGCTGCGCTCCAGCATTACCCGGCGCAGCTGCGGGTTCATGCCGACCCGCTCTCTGGAAAATAGTCGCCATCCCACTGCTGGAAGGAACTGAAGGATTTCTCTTATGGATAAGCCGCGCTACACCGTAGAAATCGTCATTGCCGCACCTGGAACGCCGTTGGTGGACGAGAGAGGGGTACAGAAAATTGTGGACGGGGTTCCGCAGACATCCGGGCCCGGGCACATGTTCTACGTGCTGCATGGGCCGGACAAGACGACGCGGAGTTTCGGCTTCGCGCCTTCCGAGCATGGAAGCACGAACGGGCCGGGCGAGGTCATGAAGACCGATGCGGGCGAGTACAAGAACCCCCATTACAGCCGCACCCTCGAGATCAGCGAGCAACAGTACAGAAAACTCGAAGCCTTCGGCTCGCACCCGGACAAGTACGGTTTCGATCTTCAATACAAGGATGTGCGCCACAACTGCGTGGACTTCACTTGGGAAGCGCTGAACCACGCGGGCATCGAGCGGAAAAGAAGCATCGACGTGAACGCGCTGGGCGGCGGTATTGGCCAATTGCTTCCCGATGTCCGCATTCCCTTGGAGAGCAAGGGCGCAGGCAAGGATGGCTTCCGGCCGCTGCGCAACATCCACGGCGTGGACAGCATTGATCCGCCGTTTCCAGACAGCGAACTCAATCAGAAGAAAACCAACCCCATGCCCGCGCGCAGCTTCCAGCAGCGCATCCTGAGCGACGCCGAGGGCACCGGCGAGCGTAGCGGTGATCATCTGGCCCGGCACAGCAATGACCCGCTGCTCTCGCAGATCCATCAGGGCGTGGCTCAGCTCGATGCAGAGCGTGGCCGTGCCTTCGACGCCACCAGCGAGAACATCAGTGCCAGCCTGTACGCGCTGGCCAAGGCCAACGGTCTGACCCAGGTCAACCATGTGCTGTTGAGCGATCGCACAGCGCAGGCGGATGTGGCGCAGAGCATCTTCATCGTCCAGGGGGAGCGCAACGACCCGGCACAGTTGCGGGCCAGCATGCTAACGGCGGTAGCCGCGCAGACACCCGCAGAAATCTCCTTCGAGCGCGCTGAGCAGCTGTCGCAGTCTGGGCAGGCGCGCTCGCAGGATGAGCTGCAGCAGCGCCAGGTGCAGGAGCAGTCCGGGCCTCGCATGGCGTAGGGCGGCAAGCGTACGGCGAGCCGACGTTCTCGCGCTGGGCCGCCAGTAACACTGGAGCCGGCTCAGCCCAGGCGGTGTGCCGGGTTCTGCTGCTGCTCCTGCTCACGGGCCTGTTGTTCGGGCAGCTGCCCCATGGCGGGCTGCTGCGGGGCAATGCCCAGCGTCTGCATCGATTCCTCGACCGGCGTCTGTGCGGCCACTGCGGTCGGCATCATCGCCCGCAGATGCGCCGGATTGGCCGGGTCGCCCTGTACCACGAAGATGTTGTGTCCCGCCGGCTGGTTGGCCGTGGCATGGCTGACCAGCACGTGGTCGACCTGCTGCAGGCCCTGTTCGCGCGCGAGCACGGTCAAGCTGGCAGTCAGACGTTCGCTGGTCTGGTCGAACGGGCGGCCATGTTGCGCGTCCAGAGCGGCCACCCCCTGGCGGATCTGCTGGTTGAGGCCGTATTCGGGATGGTTGGGGGTGATCTCTGCCATGGGTCGATCTGCAGCGGTGGGTGGTGATGGACCTGGGCAGTATAGAACCGGCCCGTGAACCACCGCTTCGCGGCGCTCAGTCCGCCGGCCGATGGTCGTAGCTGATCACCCGCTCGGTCAGCCAGCGCCCGTCCACGCGGCGCCAGACCTGGATGAAGCGCGCCTGGCCGGTCCAGTGCTCGACACCCTTTGCATCGCGCTCGTGGAAGCGGTGGTCGCCGATCTCCAGGGCGCGATCGTCGTGCAGCGGAAACACCTGCAGCGAGGTCTCCACCAGTTCGCGGCGCAGGTGGGTGTGGTTGGCGCGCGTGCTCTCGCACAGGGCGGCCACGCTGCGGCGGAAGTCGTCGCGCTTGCTGGCGGACTTGCCCGCCTTGTCATGGAAGAACTCCAAGTCTTCAGTGGTCATGGCCGCGGCCTTGTCGGCGTCACAGTCGTCGAACGCGGCGGCGAACAGCTGCGCGTCGGCCTGACGGATCTGCTCACGCAGTGTTTCGGCAGCATTCGGCGTGGCGGCCAGACCGACAACAAGCAGGGGCAGGGTGAGCAGCAGCATGGCGAGGCTCCAGGGCGGGATTCGCGCAGGCTCGCACGCCGCTCTGGGGGCCGCAGCCGCTCTGCGACGAAACGGGATTTCCAGGGAGTGAATGCCCGCATTGGTGGATCGGCCGGGTGGCGTGGGCTGTGCAGAGGGTGTCATGGCCGCCGGCGATTCCATCACGACCGCGATAGGGCCCGGTCTCTAGCCTGAAATCCTCCCCTTCCACAGGAGCTCCCATGCCCGCCTCCCGCATCCGCCTGCACGTTGAAGATACCGGTGGCGACGGCCGCCCGGTGATCCTGATCCATGGTTGGCCGTTGTCTGCCGATGCGTGGAAACAACAGGTGTCGATCCTGCGCGACGCCCAGCACCGGGTGATCAGCTACGACCGCCGCGGCTTCGGTCGTTCCGACAAGCCGGCCGACGGCTATGACTACGACACGCTGGCGGCGGATCTGGCCGGGCTGATCGAGGAACGTGATCTGCGCGATGTCACCCTGGTCGGGTTCTCGATGGGCGGCGGTGAGGTGGCGCGCTACGTGGCCAACCACGGCCAGGACCGTCTGCACAGCGTGGTGTTCGCTGCGGCGGTGCCACCGTTCCTGATGCGTAGTGACGACAACCCGGACGGCCCGCTGACCGCCGAAAAGGCCGACGAAATGCGCAGTGGCCTGGAGAAGGACCGCGAAGCGTTCTTCGACGGCTTCACCCGCGATTTCTTCAGCGCCGATGGCAAGCTGATGGTGACCGAGGACGAGCGCCAGGCGGCGATCGCGCTGTGCCATCAATCCGACCAGACGGCGGCGCTGGGTTGCATGCAGGCGTTTGCCACTACCGACTTCCGCGAAGACCTGAAGAAGATCACGGTGCCAACCTTGATCCTGCACGGTGACAGCGACGCGATCGTGCCGTTCGAAGGTTCCGGGCAGCGGACGCATCAGGCGATTGCGGGCAGCGAGGTGGTGATTCTGGAAGGCGCGCCGCATGGCTGCAACACGAGCCATGCAGACCACTTCAATCTGGCGCTGCTGAACTTCCTGAAGCGGTAAGCTGCGGCCATGCGCCAGACCAGGACACCCCCGTGGAAGAAGCCCAACCCCAAGGGCCAGACTTCGCAGCCGTTGTCGCCTGCGCAGAAGGCGGCGGCACGGCAGCGTGCGGAAGAGAACGGGCGACGCTACCCGAACCTGGTGGACAACATGTGGGCGGCGAAGCTGCCGCGGTGATCCTGATCTGTAGAGCCGAGCCATGCTCGGCTCCGCACTGCGTCCATCCACGCATGGCGTGGATCTACTGCAACAGCAGCCTGGCCTGGTTCCGGTGCTGCGTGTAGTGCCGAGCCATGCTCGGCTTGCGCGCTCGGCTTTACCGTTCGGCCAGCGGCTTCCAGCCGGGTTCCCGCCAGGGTGAGATCTCGCTCTGGCGGACGGTGATTGCCTCCGTCGGCAGCCCAGCCAGGCGCGTAAGCTCCGCACGCATCACGTCGCCGTCCACAGGCACGGCCGTAGCCACCTGCAGCCGATCACCCTGATGTCTAACCTGTACCGGTAGCGTGGCGTGCGCGTCATGCTCGCCGCCGGTGCGACCGATCGGGTAGCGCATCGTTACCGGCTGTGAGAGCTGCACCAGCGTGGGCTGCCAGGCCTGCAGCACAAGCGTTTGCCTTGCTGCGGGAACATGTACTTCAGCAATGGTGGCCGGGTAGCCGGTGATGCTCTCGACCATGACCTGGAAACGCGCGCCATCTGGCATGACAAGTACGGCGGCAACCAGCGCGCAGAGCGAAACGAACACCGCCGCGAGGTTCCAGCTGCGCGGCGCGGTGGCCGGGCGAGTTGCGGTGCGCAGGCTGGGTTTGCGCCGCAGCTTGCGCGCGTAGATGCGCCGGTCCTTCCTGCGTGGGCTGCTGCTGTGTTCCGGCAGGTTCAAAGGAACCCGTGGAAGGCGCGCCACGCGGGCCTTGATCAGGCGCGACAGCAGCATCCACGCGATCACGAACGCCAGCAGCGGGAGCAGCGTTCGCACCCACAGATACAGCGTGACCATCCACAACACCTCTACATACGGCCATCCATGCTTATCCACATCCTACCGGGACCACGCGGCGGTTGTCGTATCCGCCAGCCGACAAGCACAGGGCGCTTGGTTAGGATGGTCCTTTGTTGTCATGGATGAACCGATGGCCTCTGCTGCTACCCGCTTCTGCCGTATCTGTGGTCCTGGCCCGATCCTGCTGGTACTGCAGGTGGTGGCACTGCTGGCGGTGACGCTGGCCGCCGGCTTCTTCCACTACCGCGTGGGACTGCTGCTGGAGCCGGTGGATGAAGCCTGTGGTGGCCCCGATCCTGCCGCGCGCATGCAGGTGGCCGAACAGCTGCTGGCGCGTTCCACGGCCTTGGCGCCGTGGCAGCCGCTGCAGTGGATTCCGATGGCGGGCGTGGTACTGGCGCTGCTGGGCGCGATGTCGATCTGCGTCTACCGGCTGGGGCGCCTGTCGGAGCGCCTGCGACGCGCCAATTGGGGGTTGATGGCGCTGCACGCCGCGATCCTGGCGCTGGCCCTCAGGGCATTGCACCTGTACGACATGGCGTGGACCAGCGTAGCCAAGCTGTCCCCGGCGGCATGCCTGGTGGAACTGGGTGAGCAGGGCCGGCTGCCGCTGGCACAGGCACAGCAGGTGGTGTTCGAGATCCTCACCCATGAGCACGCGCCGCTGCTGCGTAATCCCGATGACTTGGCGCTGGTGCTGGCCGCGTTGATGCTGATGGCGATGGCCGCGGGATTCATGCTGTGGCGGGCGATCGTGCGCGAGCGCCGGGCGCAGTCGTCCAGCCCATAGTGGGTGTGTGACCGGCCACGCATCCGCAATCGCGCTAAAGTCCGCACTTCGCCCCTGCAAGGAAGTGCTGATGCGTTGGTTGCTTCGCGCTGTACCGCTACTGCTGTGCTCGTTGGCGGTACACGCCGCCGAGGTGGACCGCCGGATTGCGGTGACCATCGACGACCTGCCATGGGCGCGGGTGGACGAGATCGTGCCGCCGGACCTGCAGGCACGACATGAGGCATTGATGGGCCAGCTGCGCCAGGCGGGCGTGCCGGTGGTCGGCTTCGTCAACGAGAACAAGCTTGAAATCGACGGGCAGGTGCAGCCGGCGCGGGTGCAGATGCTGCGCGATTGGCTGGACGCCGGCTATGAGCTGGGCAACCACACGTATTCGCACATGGATCTGAACGCCAAGGGTGTGCCTGCATTCCAGCAGGATTTCCTGCGCGGTGAGACGGTGCTGCGGCCGCTGCTGGCCGAGCGCGGTCTGAAACCGCAGTGGATGCGCCATCCCTACCTGCGGGCTGGGCGCACGCCGGAAGAGCGCGCGCAGATGGACGTGTTCTTCAAGGAGCACGGCTACCGCGTGGCGCCGGTGACCGTCGACAACGGCGAGTGGGTCTGGGCGTTCGCCTACGCCAACGTCATGAACGAGCAGCCCGATTCTCCGGTGCGTGAGGCGACGCTGGCACAGCTGCGAAAGGGCTATGTGCCCTACATGCTGAACAAGCTGGACTACTACGAGAAGCAGTCGCAGGCACTGCTGGGCCATGCGCTGCCGCAGGTCTGGCTGATGCACGCGAACGAACTCAATGCAGCGACGTTTGCCGAACTGGTTGCGGCGACGAAGCGCCGGGGTTATCGCTTCATTTCGTTGGACGAGGCGATGCGTGACCCAGCCTATGCACGTGGGGCCGAGGGCTACAACGGTCGCTACGGCCCGAGCTGGCTGCACCGCTGGGCGATGGCGGAGAAGAAACCGAAGGACTTCTATGCCGGTGAGCCGGTGGTGCCGGCGTGGGTGATGAAGCTGGCGAAAGTGGACTCGGAATGAAGCTCAGCGCTTGACGGCCAGCACGCCGTCAAGCGCCAGCTCGGCCTTGAAGCCGGCCTTTTCCAGGCGCTTGGCCACTTCGCGCGGCACGTCGCGGCCGCTGGTCAGCTTGTTCGGCGCGCCGGTGTAATGGAACAGGCGCCCGCCCTTGCGGATGACGCGGGCGAGGTGGTCGTAGAACACCTGCGAGTACAGTTCGCCGGCGATGCCGAAGCGCGGCGGGTCGTGCAGGATCGCGTCGACACTGTTGCTGGCCACCTGTTCGATCTGTTGCGAGACGTCGCCGTGGCTGAACTGCAGGCGGCCACCGGCCGCGGCCGAGTCCGGATCCGGCGACCACGGGTTGAGCGTGCGCAGCCACATCACGTCGGCATTCTTCTCGAACGATCGGATCTGGCCGACACCGGCCTCCAGTGCGCAGGCGGCGAAGTAGCCCAGGCCGCCGCAGGTATCGAGGATGACCTTGCCGGCCGGGGCGACCAGCTCCACCTTGCGGCGTGCATCCTCGAACGGTGACAGTCTGGAGGTCGGCAGCATCTTGATGCCGTCGATCTCGAAGGTCGGAGCGCCCCATTCGGTGGGCACCAGCTTGATCAGGGAGCCGCTGTAGCGCGAGATCGGCGCGAACTCCTCGCCGTCCCAGTAGTACAGCGTGCGGTCCTTCAGCTTGCCCGGCCACGGGTAGGCCTGGCCACGGAAGTGGAAGCCGTCGCCATCCAGCGCCACGCTGTCCTCGCTGCGGCCGAGGTCGAGCGAGCCCTGCCAGTCGGCAGCGCCCTTGTCATGGGCACGGCGCAGGGTGTCGGCGCTGTCGCGGGTCAGCAGGGGGCCGGTGTAATGGGGCACGGCGGGTACCGGGGCGGTTCGGGGGAGGGCATGGTACCGCAGCTGTTGCAGGGGCCACGTGTGGCTGCTGCAGTAGATCCACGCCATGCGTGGATGTAGACGGGAGGAGCCGAGCGTGGGCTCGACGCTATCGCTGGCGGGTGCAGCTGAAGCCGTGCGTGGTTCCTTCCCCCGAGAGCATGCCGACGCCACGCGACGGCTGCATGCCTACGCGGGCGCACGACCGACGATGGACGTCCTGGGTTTCCGGTGGCTGCCGATCAAAGTCGTAGCGCAGGCTGCCGTCTTCCTGCAGCAGCCAATGCACGGTAACGCGCTCGTGGCGACCATCACCGAGATCCCAGTCCAGGGTGCGCATGATCAGGGTCTGGTCATCGGGCAGCTGCCGGACTTCGTCATAGGCACCCTGGGTCTTCGGTGCGCTTACCGCAAGCAGCAGAAACAGCAGCATTGGCATCGCTCCTCAAAGAAGACAGGATGCGCCCATAGTGCCCTGAGCCGCCATCAGAATCATGTCGTCTTACGGGCACTTCACCGCATACACCGGCCCGGCCCCGATCAGCATCAACGCCATGTAGTCACTGTCGCTGGCCTTGCCCTTCAGCGATGCGCCCCTGTTGAAGTGGAAGATGCCGAAGCCACCGGCCATGCGGACCAGCGCGCTGTCGATCTGCTCGGCGTCATCGCGGAAATAGCGGCTGATCTCGCTGCGGGAGGCCTTGTGCAGGGCATTGGGTTCGCGCTGCCACTGGTCGCCGCGACTGAAGGAAACGAAGTACTGGCCACCTTCCTTGTCGATGCGGAAGTCGGCCGGCTTGCGCGCGCTGGTGGCGAAACAGCCCTGCAGCGGATCGGCGGAGAACGGGAGCCCGGCGTCACCCCCACAGGCGGTGAGCAGCAGGAGGGCACCGGGCAGCAGCAGGCGGAGCGTGCGCATGGGATGTCCCTACAGGGGCAGGTGCGGCTAGTGTAGGCAGCATGCGGGCACAGCCCGTACAGAAATTCGGCAAGAACAAAGGGGTTTTCGGATGGCGCAGGGCAAGGCACCGTGGTGCGGCGTGGCCAGTTGGCTGGGGATCGCTGTGGGTTGGGGGGCTGGCACATTGGCGGCGCAGGCCGCGGTGGCCGCAGGCGGCAATGGCATGGCCGCAGGGCTGGGCGTGGGCGTGCTGGGTGCGGCACTGGTTGGCGGCGGCCTGGCGGTGGCCTCGCGCGTGCGGGGTGAGCGTTGGCCGGGGATCGGCATTGCTGGCGCAGTGATCAGCGCGCTGCCGCTGCTGATGTACCTGCTGCGGATGATGCTGAAGCTCTAGCGGTAGTGCCGGCCGCTGGCCGGCACCGCTGGATTGTTTCCGGAGCCCATGAGGTTGCCGGCCAGCGGCCGGCACTACCCGGCGTGGATCACGCGCTGCGGTGGATTTCCACGGTGACATGTACCAGCTCCTCATGGATCGCCAGCGCCTTGCGCACGGTATCCGCATCCAGGCGGGCGTCGCTGGTAACCACGCTGGCGCTGACCGCGTACTTGCCGCGACCGACCTGCCAGACGTGCAGGTCGGCCAGGCGCGCCGGCCAGGGGCCCTGTTCGATCACTTCGCGAACTTCGGCCACCACCGGTGCGTCCATCTGCGCGTCGAGCAGGATGCGGCCACTGTCGCGCAGCAGGCCCACCGCCCACACCGTCACCAGCACGGCGCCGACCAGGCCCATCACCGGGTCCAGCCAGGTCAGGCCCAGCAGCTTGCCGCCGAGCAGGGCGACGATGGCCAGCACCGAGGTGGCGGCGTCGGCCAGCACGTGCACGTAGGCCGAGCGCAGATTGAGGTCGTGACCGTGCGCATGGCCGTGATCGTGGTGTTCGTGGTCATGCCCGTGATGATGGCCATGGTCATGCCCGTGGTGGTGATGCGCGTGGCCCGGGCTGTCGTGCAGCCACCATGCGCAGAGCAGGTTCACGCCCAGGCCGACCGCAGCGATGGCGATGGCTTCGTTGTAGTGGATCGGCGCCGGTACCCACAGCCGTTGCAGTGACTGCACGGCCATCAGCGCGGCGACGCCGAGCAGGGCGATGGCGCTGGTGTAGCCGGCCAGGATCTCGATCTTCCAGGTGCCGAAGGCGAAGCGCGGGTCGTGCGCGTAGCGGCGCGCGCAGCGGTAGGCGAACACCGCCAGGCCCAGCGCCAGCGCGTGCGAACTCATGTGCCAACCGTCGGCGAGCACGGCCATGGAGTTGAACCACCAGCCGCCGACGATCTCCACCAGCATCATGCCGACGGTGAGCCACAGCGCGCGGCGGGTATTGCGTTCGGCAAGCGGGTTGCCGTCGTCGAAGCGGTGTTCGTGGCGGCGGGCGGCGGCGAGGGCGTCCAGATGCATGGGCAGACCATGGGATGGAAAGATACCCCCGTAGGGTATACGATCCCGCCATGGCCCATGTACACAAGAATCGAAAGCAGCTGCTGACCCGGGTACGCCGTATCGGCGGCCAGGTGGCGGCGTTGGAACAGGCGCTGGACAAGCCCGAGGGCGAAGCGGGCGACTGCGCGGACGTGCTGGTGCAGGTCGCGGCGGTGCGCGGTGCCGCACACAGCCTGCTGATGGAGCTGCTGCACGAGCACCTGCAGGAGCACGTGGTGGGTGCCGATGACCCGCAGCAGCGGGCGGACGAGGCCGCGGTGCTGGTCGAGCTGCTGCGCCGCTACGGCAAATAGCAAGGGTAGTGCCGGCCGCTGGCCGGCAACCCCATGAATTCCGCAATCAACCTGCAGTTGCCGGCCAGCGGCCGGCACTACCCGTGCCGGTGCCGCGCATTCCAGATATGCGTCGCCGCCAGCAGCAGGCTGCCGGTGACGGTCATCGGCGTTTCCCAGTCATGCGAAGGTAGCGCCAGCGCGCCGGCCAGCAGCAGCCCGAGTCCGGCGCCAGCGGTGGCCCAGGCCAGCACGGGCAGCGGATGACGGCGCTCGGCCCGCCACAGCGCATAGCCGGTCAGCGGCAGGGCGATGGCCACGAACAGCAGGTGGACCCATTCCGCTTCGGCCCAGGTGCCGAACAGGGGGAGCGCAGCGGCCAGCAGTGGCAGCGCCAGGCAGTGCAGCAGGCACAGGCTGGACAGGGCGACTGCGCCGGCATCAAGCAGGGCGGCAGAAGGCGACTTCATCGGGGGAGGTTCCTTGCACAACAAGTGTTATACAGTAACATTTCTGTTCCGCAGCCAACCCGCTCCGACATGAACACTGTTTCCCGCGCCGACCGTCGCCTTCCGGTCACCGTGCTGTCCGGCTTCCTCGGGGCCGGCAAGACCACCCTGCTCAACCAGATCCTGCGTAACCGCGAGGGCCTGCGCGTGGCGGTCATCGTCAACGACATGAGCGAGGTCAACATCGACGCACAGCTGGTGCGTGAAGGCGGCGCCGAACTGCGCCGCACCGAAGAGACGCTGGTGGAGTTCAGCAACGGCTGCATCTGCTGCACGCTGCGCGATGACCTGCTGCAGGAAGTGCGGCGCCTGGCCGATGCGGGTCGCTATGACTACCTGCTGATCGAATCGACAGGCATCGGCGAACCGATGCCGGTGGCGGCCACGTTCGCGGTGCGCGACGAGCAGGGCTTCAGCCTGAGTGACATCGCGCGCTTGGACACGATGGTGACCGTGGTCGATGGCAGCGCCTTCCTTGCCGATTTCGGTTCGACGCTGCGCCTGGCCGAGCGCGGCCAGCAGGCTGGCCCGGAGGACGATCGCGGTGTGGTCGACCTGCTGTGCGAGCAGGTCGAGTTCGCCGACGTGATCGTGGTCAGCAAGGTGGACCAGGTGGACGACGAAGTGTTGCAGGACACGCTGGCCGTGCTGCGCGGGTTGAACCGCGACGCGAAGCTGCTGCTGTCCAGCTTCGGTGATGTGCCGCTGGCCGAGCTGCTGGATACCGGTCGCTTCGACATGGAGCGTGCGCAACGTGCGCCGGGGTGGGTGAAGGAACTGCGCGGCGAGCACACACCGGAGACCGAGGAGTACGGCATCGGTAGCTTCGTCTACCGCTCGCGACGTCCGTTCCATCCCGCGCGATTCGCGCGCGCGCTGCAGTCGGGCATGCCAGGCGTGATCCGCAGCAAGGGCTGGTTCTGGCTGGCCAACCGCATGGACTGGGTGGGTGAGCTGAACACGGTGGGCGCAGCGACGCGCACGCAGGCGGCAGGCTTCTGGTACGCCGCGCGCGATCGTGTGCGTGCGGGCATCGAGGACACCACACCGCTGCTGCCGCCCACGCCGCTGCCCTACAGCGACCTGGGCTGGGCCCGGCAGCAGGCCGACTGCTGGAGCGCGCCGTTGCCGGGGCTTGAGGAATTTCCGGACTCGGCCGCACACACGGCGATGCAGCGGCTGTGGCACCCGTTGTGGGGCGATCGGCGCCAGGAGCTGGTGGTGATTGGCGTGCACATGGATGAGCGCGCCGTGCGTGCGGAGCTGGATGCCTGCCTGCTCAACGACCAGGAGCTGCGTGCGGGGCCATTGCTGTGGCAGCAGTTGCCGCAGGCGTTCCCGGTGTGGAAGCGCTGAGCGGGCGCTGAGGGTTCGAGGTGTGCCGGCCAGCGGCCGGCACACCTGCCCTGCATCGATCCACGCATGGCGTGGATCTACAAGGCGTCACGCCACTGCCAGCCCCCGGTGCTCACCTGCAGCACGTGGGTCGGTTGCAACGCCTGCAGCAGGTGCCGGTCGTGGCTGACCATCATCAGTGCACCCGGCCACGCCGCAAGCAGTTCCTCCAATGCCTGCAACGCGCTCAGATCCAGCGCATTGCCCGGCTCGTCCAGCAGCAACAGCTGGGGTGCGGGATCGGCATACAGGACGCTGGCCAGCGCACCCTTTACGCGTTCGCCATCGCTGAGGCTGTGGGCTGCCCGCTGGATGCGCTGTGCGTCCAGCCCGAGCAGCGCAAGCCGCGTGCGCAGATCGCCCGCATCGGCACCCGGGTTTGCCGCCTGCACGGTCTCCAGGATGCTGCGCCCGCCGGACAATCCCAGTAGTTGCTGGTCAAGCAGTGCCAATGGCGCATGCCGTTGCACAGTGCCACTGCGTGCAGGCAGCTGCCCTGCCAGCACACGCAGCAAGGTAGATTTTCCAGCACCATTGTCACCGACCACAGCGATGCGCTGCCCCCGGCGGATCTCCAGCTGCAAGGGGGCGGCGCAGCCGTGCGGCAGCACCAGCGACTCTGCCTGCAGCAGGCGCGCGCTGCCGCGTTCGCCTTCGACGGCAAACAGCGCCAGTTCCGGCGCAGCGTGAACCGCTGATGCCGCAGCGCGCAGCTGGTCGGCGCTGACCTGCAGGCGCTCGGCCTGGACCTGCTGCGATCGACCATGGCTGGCCTCGGCGCGCTGCTTCTGCCGGCCCAGCAGGATCGGCGCCTGGTTGGCCTGCTTCGCATCGCGGTTGCCGCGCGACTGGCGTTGCTGCTGCCGTTCGTGCTGTTCACGCGCGCTGCGCTGCTGCTGCCGGTGCTGGGTGCGGGCGTGGTCGAGCTGGGCAACGGCGGCTTCACGCTCGGCCGCGCGCGCGTCGGCGTAGTGTTGCCATGGCCCGCCATAGCGATGCAGTCCGCGCGCGTCCAGTTCGACGATCTGCTGCATGTGCCCAAGCAGCCCGCGATCATGGCTGATCGCCAGCAGGCCGCCACGCCACTGCTGCAGCTGTTCGTACAGCTGCTGTCGATGCCGCACGTCGAGATGGTTGCTGGGTTCGTCCAGGATCAGCCAATCAGCGCCGCTGGCCCAGGCGCCGGACAGCGCCACCTGCATCGCCTGGCCACCGCTGAGACGCGCGGCAGGCTGGGCGGGATCGAGATCATCGGGCAGGCGCAATGCCTGCCATTGCTGTTGCAGGCGATCACGCAGATCCCAATGGTCGCCGACGCAGACAAAGTCGGCCTCGTCCACACTGCCGGCTTCGATGCGTTGCAGCGCGGCCAGTTCCGCGCCGACGCCGGCCAGTTCACCGACCGTGCCGGCAGGTGGATAGCCGGGCGTGGGCAACAGGAATACGCGGCGGCTGCCGCGTACCTGGCCGCTGTCGGGTGGCAGGCGGCCGGCCAACAGGCGTGCCAGCACGCTTTTGCCGGCGCCGTTGGCACCGACCAGGCCGGTGGCGACCGGATCGAAGGAAAACGACAGATCGGAAAACAGCGGGCGGCCGTCGGCCAGCCGATACGTCACGCGATCGAGCGTGAGGGAATGTGTGGTCATGCGACCTCCATGGATGCCGGGTTCTCCCCTACGCGCAGGGGCGGGAAGAGTCAGGCCGTCTATCGGGAAGACGGCGGCATCAATGGCGCATTGGTCGCGAGCCTCTGGGAGGAATGAGCGGCCAGTATAGCGGGGTTGGCTGAATGGTCGGGTTGGCAACGGGTGACTCGAGCGTGGCTCGACTCTACACGGGCATCCACGCATGGCGTGGATCTACTGTGGGGCGGGCATGGCGCGGAGTGGTTGGCCTACGGTACGGTTTCCAGGCGTTCGCTGACGAAGTCGATGAATACCCGCAGCTTCGGAAGCACGTGGCGGCCCGAGGGCCACAGCAGGTGGAAGATGCCGCAGGAGTGCACGTGATCGTCGAGCACGGTCACCAGCCGGCCGTCAGCCAGTGCATCGCGCACCGAGTGCACCGGCACGAAGGCCAGGCCGATATCGCGCAGCGCCAGTGCCACCCGCGCTTCGATGGTGTTGGCCACCATGTGCACCGGAAGCTCCTGCGGTGTTTCATGGTCGGGCCAGTGGATCGGCCACAGTTCCAGCTTGCCGGTGCTGGGGAAGCGGTAGTGCAACAGCGTGTGCTGCAACAGCTCCGCTGGCGTGCGCGGAATGCCGCGGCGCTGCAGGTAGGCGGGCGAGGCGACGATGCGGCGCGGGAACACGCCCAGCCGCCGTGCGTTCATGCGCGAGTCGCTGGGCTCACCGACGCGCAGCACCGCATCGAAACCTTCCTCGATGACATCGACCAGGCGGTCGCTGAAATCCAGGTCGAGGCGGATGTCTGGATACGCCGCCATGAATTCGGCCATCAACGGCAGGGTGAGGTCGCCGACCAGGGGCAGGCTGATGCGCAGCGTGCCCTTGGGTGAGGCATGTGGCTGCGCCAGTTCGGTGCGGGCGGCGTCGCGCTCGTCGAGGATGCGGCGGCAGCGCGCCAGGAACAGCTGGCCCTCGGCGGTGAGGGTGATGCTGCGCGTGCTGCGATGGAACAGGCGCACGCCCAGTGCGTGCTCCAGCCGCGCTACACACTTGCCCGCTGCCGAGGCGGAAATGCCCTGCAGGCGCCCGGTCTCGACAAAGCTGCGGGTGTCGGCGGCATGCACGAAGGTCTGCAGGTTGGCGAGGTTGTCCAGGACTGACATGGGCGTGCGGGTGGTGAAAGCGGCAGGGTAGGTCGGCGCGACCGCTGCGGGTGGCTCCGCCATCGCAACACTGTGGTGCGGGCGGAGCGGGGACCGTTGCGGCCTTGAAGGTCCGGTCATCATGCCGATTGCGGACTACGGGGTCCATGATGCCCGGAGCGGCAACCGGCTTTTTGCGCGGACGCCCGCTGCCTAACGTGGCGGCTTCTCCCCCACGGATCACCGCGATGAATGCCACTCCTTCCTTCGAACCTGAGCCGACACTGCCGTCGGTGCAGCGGCTGCTGCAGCAGGTCCACCCGCAGCGTCTGGTCGGTGCGGTGGTGCTGGTGCGCGAGCACGGCGTGCTGCGCCATGCCAGCGCCACGGGCCTGGCGGATCGCGGGTCGGCCACGCCGATGCAACGCGACCAGCTGTTCCGGCTGGCCTCGGTGAGCAAGCCGCTGCTGACCACGGTGATCCTGCGCCTGGTGGCCCAGGGCGTGCTCGACCTCGATACGCCGGTACAGCGCTGGCTGCCGGACTTCCGCCCGGCGATGGCCGATGGCAGCACGCCGCCCATCAGCCTGCGCCAGCTGCTCAGCCACAGCAGCGGGTTGGGCTATCGCTTCCTCGAAGCCGATGCGGACGGCCCCTACGCGCGGGCCGGTGTCAGCGATGGCATGGACGCCAGGCCGTTGAACCTGGCCGAGAACGTGCGCCGCATCGCGCAGGCGCCACTGCTGTTCGCACCGGGCAGCCAGTGGATGTATTCGCTGGGCGTGGACGTGGCCGGTGCCGTGGCCGAAGCGGCGACCGGGGAAACGTTGCAGGCATTGTTCGCACGCTTGCTGGCTGCGCCCCTGGGCCTGCGCGATACCGCCTTCGCTACCCACGATGCGTCACGGTTGGCCACGCCCTATGTCACCGACACACCGCAGCCACACCGCCTGCGCGAAGGCGAGGTGGTCGCCCCGTTCGAGGGCACGGTGGGCATCGAGTACAGCCTTGCCCGCGCAACCGATGGCAGCCGGTTCCCTTCGGCCGGCGCGGGCCTGGTGGGTACCGCCGATGAAGTGGTGCTGGTGCTGGAGGCGTTGCGCGACGGGCAGCACGCCGGCCTGTTGCCGCCCCACCTCGTGGCAGAGATGGCCACCCCGCAGGTCGGCGAGCAGGGACCACCGGAGCCGGCTGGCTGGGGCTTCGGTCTTGGCTTTGCGGTGCTGCGCGATGCGGCCGCCAGCGGCACGCCGCAGAACACAGGTACATGGCGCTGGGGCGGTGCCTACGGCCATAGCTGGTTTGTCGACCCTGCGCGCGGCCTGAGCGTGGTGGCGCTGACCAACACGCTGTACGAAGGCATGGACGGTGCCTTTGTCGATCAACTGCGCGATGCGGTGTATGCCGATCTGGGGACTGCACGATGAGCGGCCATGCCATCGATGCGGCCAGCCCGGCCGGTGAAGCCACGCGTCTGCCATGGGCCGGCCTGCTGGCACTGGCCGGTGGTGGCTTCATCACCCTGCTGACCGAGACCTTGCCGGCCGGTGTATTGCGGCCCATGGGCGACAGCCTGGGTGTGAGTGATGCGGCGGTGGGGCAGTTGGTGAGCGTGTATGCGTTGGGCTCGGTGATGGCCGCGTTGCCGATGACCGCGCTGACCCAGCGCCTGCCACGACGCCCTCTGCTGCTGGCAGCCATCGCCGGCTTCGTGGTGGTCAATACATTGACCGCGTTGAGCGGCAGCTATCCACTGATCCTCGCCGCACGTTTCCTGGCGGGCGTGAGCGGCGGGCTGCTGTGGTCACTGGTGGCTGGCTACGCGGCGCGCATGGTGGTGCCCTCGCTGCAGGGCCGGGCGATTGCGGTGGCGATGGTCGGATCGCCGTTGGCGCTGTCGCTGGGCGTACCGGCCGGCACGTTGCTGGGCCAGCAGATCGGCTGGCGCTGGGCGTTCGCAGTGATGAGCGTGCTGGGCGTGGGGCTGCTGACGTATGCGCGTTGGGCACTGCCGGCCTTGCCCGCCGCCGGTGCCGGCCAGCGCACCTCGCTGGGCACGGTGTGGCGCACGCCCGGCGTGCGCAGCGCACTGCTGGTGATGGTGCTGTACGTGCTCGCGCACAATGTGCTCTACACCTACATCGAACCGCTTGCAGTGGAGGCGGGGGCGGGCCCGTGGCTGGATCGCCTGCTGCTGGCCTTCGGCCTGGCGGCGATCGCGGGTATCGGTATTGCCGGCTGGGGCGTTGATCGCCACCTGCACACGCTGGTGTGGGCAGCGGTGATCGGTTTCATCCTGCCGGTGCTGGCGCTGCTGATGTGGCCGGGCAACGCGACCGCACTGCTGCTGGCGACGGTCCTGTGGGGCGTGGCCTTCGGCGCGGTGCCGACCCTGTTCCAGACCGCACTCGCACGCCGAGCCGGGGCCGCAGCGGATCTGGCGCAGTCGATGCTGGTGACCGGCTGGAACCTGGCCATTGCGGCGGGAGGTGTGGCGGGTGGTGTGCTGCTGCAGACCAGTGGGCCCACCCAGTTGGGATGGTTGCCGTTGCTGCTGCTGGCGGTGACTGCTGCATGGTTGCTGGCACGGCCGAAGGCGTGGGCGTAGGCGCAGACCAGACGTTACGGTAGTGCCGGCCAGCGGCCGGCACTACCGTGGTCCACGCCATCCACGCATGGCGTGGATCTACCGGGCGCAGCGACCCGCGTTTGCCTTTGCTTTTGCCTTCTTCCGTTGATTCCGTGGCGGGACGCCGCCGGACCCTGTCAGAGGCCGGGGCGGTCGGGTTCGCGGGGGTGTCCGCGGCATGGATGCCGCGGCCAAGCCCCCATGGATGGGTTTACGGCGTCCCCCGCGAACCCGACCGCCCCGGCCAACTCCGGGATAGCTGTACGCGACCCACCACGAGGGGCTCCGCCGTTCGCCGTCCTATTCCACTGGCTCACGCTCGATCGGCACGCTGCGCGGGTTCTGCATGTCCTCCCGCGCTGCGCCATAGCGCTGCTGCCGTTTGTGATGGAACGCCACGAATTCATCGCGTGGCAACGGCCGCGAGAAAAGCCAGCCCTGTCCGAATTCCACCTTGCGGCTGTGCAGGTAGGCCAGCTGGGCTTCGGTCTCCACGCCCTCGGCCACCACCCATAGCCCCAGTTCCTTGGCCATGTCGATGATGTGCGGGGTCACCGGGCTGGTGGCGCTCTCGGTGCCGATCGCATCGATGAACGACTTGTCGATCTTCAACGCATCCAGCGGCAGCTGCTCCAGGTACTGCAGGCTGGAGAAGCCCACGCCGAAATCATCGATGGCCACGCTGTGGCCGGCGCGGCGTGCCTGCGCCAGCATCGTGCGGGCGCGGTCCAGATCGAGGAAGCCGCGCTCGGTGGCCTCCATCCAGATCTGTTGCGGCAGGATGCCGCTGCCGGCCATGTGCCTGGAGATCATCTTCAATGCACGACCGCTGCTGATGTCCTCGGCAGCGAGATTGATCGCGATGTGCGCGCTGCGATCGGCCACCAGCAGCTCGCGCATGTCGCGCACCACGTTCTCGATCACCAGGTCGGTGACGTCGGCGATCATTCCGGCTTCCTCGGCCAACGGAATGAACAGGTCCGGGCGCACCTGGGTGCCATCCGGGCGCTGCCAGCGGATCAACGCCTCGGCGCCGACGCAGATGCCGGTATCCAGTTCGATGATCGGCTGGTA
Source organism: Stenotrophomonas sp. 78350_Sma (assembly GCF_056482105.1). Taxonomy (NCBI): domain Bacteria; kingdom Pseudomonadati; phylum Pseudomonadota; class Gammaproteobacteria; order Lysobacterales; family Lysobacteraceae; genus Stenotrophomonas; species Stenotrophomonas sp. 78350_Sma. The sequence goes on from NZ_CM151182.1 coordinate 473,723, forward strand.
GTGCAGGTACAGCTCGCGGCGGCGGATGGCGGTGGCCAGTTCGCCGCGCAGCGACAGGCGGCGCCGCGATAGCCAGATCACCAGGCCGGCACCGGCAGCGGCCAGCAGGACGCCCAGTGGCACGAACAACCACGCCTGCTGCCGGAACGTGGCAGCCAGTGCGGCGCGCGGTGTGGTGGCGATCGCCAGCCATTCCTCGTTGCGTGCGGTCGCGTACAGCGTGTTCTGGTCCAGGCCTTCGCCCGGTGTTCGCAGCAGCGCTTCCAGCAGCGCCGGTTCCATGCCCTCCTGCCTGGCCAGCAGGCGGCCGTCGGGGCTGGCCAGGGCCAGGCGCACGTGTGGATCGACGATGACGTCGACGAAGCGGCGTGGATCGACCAGTACATCGTAGTTGCCGTACAGGATGGCCAGCATCTGCCTCCGGCCACTGGCTTCGGGCCGGATATCCACCGCAATCCCCGCACCGTCACTGGTGACATGGTCGGCCTTGGGCTGGTTCACGTCGGATGGGAACGGCCCCCACGACGTGCACCGCAGCTTGCCGCCCTCGAAATAGCCCATCTGGTCGACCGACGACGTGGTCATCACCAGAGTCTGCATGCGCCGGATGTGGTCCGGCCCGCACGGATCGTAGGCGCCGGCCTCGGCGGACTTCAACGCGGCCAGCGCTTCCATGTAGGACTGGTCGGAACGGCGCAGGGTGCGGCCGGCGATGTCGCGCAGGCGCTGCTGCTCGACGCTGACCGCACGGTCCCAGGTGGCATAGGCCATCACCGCGATCGGCACAGCCGCAGCCAGCAGCGCCAGTGCGGTGGCGCCAATGATCACGCGCAGCCGGCTCATGGCCGGGGCTCCAGCAGGGCGGGCAGGGCAGGGTGCATGGACTGGGCCGATCCTTGGGCAGGTGCGGCTATCTGAGCATGGCGCCGGGCCGGGCGGAATGGGCGCGACCCGGCATTTCGTCACATTGTGATGAAAGCGGCCAAGTTTGACGGGATCGGCCCATCCAGCGCTGGCGCTCCGGCCTGTGGAGGACTACCGTCGAACGCTTCGCCCGCCCTTTTGCCCGCGCCCATGACCGAGCCCGCAACGCCCCCCGAGCACCTGCGCCGCAGCCTGTCCAACCGCCACCTGCAACTGATCGCCATCGGTGGTGCCATCGGCACCGGCCTGTTCATGGGGTCGGGCAAGACCATCAGCCTGGCAGGCCCATCCATCGTCTTCGTGTACCTGATCATCGGCGCGATGCTGTTCTTCGTGATGCGCGCGATGGGCGAGCTGCTGCTGTCCAACCTGAACTACAAATCCTTCATCGATTTCTCCACCGACCTGCTCGGTCCCTGGGCCGGCTTTTTCTGTGGGTGGACCTACTGGTTCTGCTGGATCGTCACCGCCATCGCCGATGTGATCGCGATTGCCGCCTATGCGCAGTTCTGGTTCCCCGGGCTTGAAGCCTGGAAACCGGCGCTGGCGTGCGTGATGCTTCTGCTGTCGTTGAACCTGGTGACGGTGAAGCTGTTCGGCGAAATGGAATTCTGGTTCGCGCTGATCAAGATCGTTGCGATCTGCGCGCTGATCATCACCGGTGCCGGGCTGGTGGCGTGGGGCTTCACCTCGCCCAGTGGCCACACCGCGGCGCTGTCGAACCTGTGGAATGACGGTGGCATGTTCCCGATGGGCCTGGTGGGCTTCTTCGCCGGCTTCCAGATTGCGGTGTTCGCCTTCGTCGGCATCGAGCTGGTGGGTACCACCGCCGCCGAAACCGCCGATCCGGAGCGCAACCTGCCCAAGGCGATCAATTCGATCCCGGTGCGCATCATCATCTTCTACGTGCTGGCGCTGATCGCGATCATGGCAGTCACGCCGTGGCGCCAGGTGGTGCCGGACAAGAGCCCGTTCGTGCAGCTGTTCGTGCTGGCCGGCATTCCCGCTGCCGCCAGCCTGATCAACTTCGTGGTGCTGACCTCGGCCACCTCGTCTGCCAACAGCGGCATCTTCTCCACCAGCCGCATGCTCTACGGCCTGGCCGAGGAAGGCCACGCGCCGCGCGGGCTGTCGCGCCTGTCGCGCGCGGCGGTGCCGGCCCGCGGCCTGCTGTTCTCCTGCCTGTGCCTGCTGGGTGGCACCCTGCTGATCTACCTGATCCCGAACCTGGTGACCGCCTTCACCCTGGTGACCACGCTGGCCACCGTGCTCTTCATCTTCGTCTGGTCGCTGATCCTGGTGGCCTACATGGTCTACCGCCGCCGCTACCCGGAGCGCCACGCTGCCTCGATCTTCAAGATGCCCGGCGGCGTTGCCATGTGCTGGGCCTGCCTGGTGTTCTTCGCCGGCGTGCTGGTGCTGCTGAGCCTGCAGGGCGACACCCGCCAGGCGCTGATCGCCAGCCCGGCGTGGTTCGTGCTGCTGGGTGTGGGGTATTGGGTGCGCCGGAGGACCGCGAAGTGATCCAACGTCTCCGTTCCATCGATTGGCCCATCGTCTCCAGAGAGTTACATCCACGCATGGCGTGGATCTACTGTCAGCCACAGGAAATCGGCCGTTGCCGTTGCTGTTGCTGTTGAGGTTGCCGGCCAGCGGCCGGCACTACCACGGGTGCAGGGCGCAGCCCTGCCGGCCCCCATTCACCCGGCGTTAGCGGGCGCGGCCGGATCATCCGGCCGCCATGTCCCGTCGCTCCCTCCTGCTCGCGCTGTCGCTGCTGTCCAGCCTGTGGCCGGGGCTGGCCGCCGCGCGCACCGTCTACCGTTGCGTGCAGGGCAACACCGTGAGCCTGGCCACCGCCCCGGAACCCGGTTCACGTTGCACCCCGAAGGAAATCGACGACAACGCCATCCAGGCCCCGAACCTGTGGGGCAACATGGGTGTGTTCAGTGGTGTGCTGTACGAGCGCGAGCAGGATGGCGTGCTGGTCTATTCCACCCGCAACCTGCCCGGTTCGCGGGTGTTCCTGAAGTTCACCGTGGCCACGCCGCCGGGTGAGCCCGCCCACGAGGGCCTTGGCAAGGTCGGCAAGCCGCAGCTGGCCCAGCATGCCAGGCAGTTCAAGGCCGCCGCCAAGGCCACCGGCGTCGACGACGCCTGGCTGCGTGCGATCGCCCATGCCGAGAGCAATTTCGATGCGCTGGCGGTCTCGAGCAAAGGTGCGCAGGGCGTGATGCAGCTGATGCCAGAGACCGCGCAGGAATTCGGCGTGCGCGATCCGTTCTCGCCGCAGCAGTCGATCGAGGGTGGCGCGCGCTACATGCGCGCGCTGCTGCGCCGCTACAACGGCGATCGGCCGCTGGCCGCAGCGGCCTACAACGCCGGTATCGGTGCGGTCACCCGCTACAAGGGGGTGCCGCCGTATGCCGAAACCCTGGCCTATGTGGACAAGGTGATGGCGCTGTACGCGCGTTACCGCGAAGCGATGGGCATCCGCACCGAGGTGCCTGCACGCTAGGCTGGCGGTGCTGGATGTGTCGTGTAGCGCCGAGCCCATGCTCGGCTCTACAAGGCGTCTGCTCAGCGCGAGGTCGAGGTGCTGACCAGTTCGTAGCGCTCGACGCGGCCCAGGCGGGCAACCTCGGCCTGCACGTCGGCACGTTGCTTCAGCGCACGCCAGGCTGCATCGATCTTCACGTCGCCCGGCAATGACGGATAGGTGCGCATGTCCTGCAGGCTGGCCAGCGTCTCGCCACGGTCGGTGGGGGAGCGCAGCTGTTCGATCAGCACTGCGGCTGCGCCGTCCAGGTTGCCTTCGTCCAGCAGCATCTCGCGATGGAACAGGCGCGCGTCGTCGCGCTGGGCAAGGATCACCGAGCGTGCGGCTTCCATTGCCTGGGCATCGCCGCGTTCGCGGGCGGCAGCGAACTGCACCAGGGCTTGTGCGGCTTTGCCGTAGCCACCGAGGTCGGGGAGATCTTTCACGGCCTGCGCTGCATCCTGCATGCGGCCGAGCGAGGTGAACACGAAGCCGACATTCAACCGGTGCTCGATGTCGTCCGGGCCGAGTGCTCCGATGCGGGCCGCCTGTTGCGCCGCCGCCAGGGCATCGTCGGTGCGGCCCAGCCGGCGCAATGCGGTGAACCGGCTGTTGAGCAGCCACGCCACCCATTCGGCTTCCTCCGCCGACGGCGATTCGCCTTCGGCAGCCGCCCGGGCCATGCCGTCGGTCAGTGCCAGCACTTCCTCATTGCGGTCCAGCATCAGCAGCGTGACGCTGAACTGGGCCATGCGCGCGTCCAGCTTGCGATCAAGCAGGCCGGACACCCGCAGGTCGTCCAGGTGCTTCTGCGCGACCTGTACCGGGTCGAAGCGCGGATCGGCGCGGTCGACATAGCGGTCGAAGCGCTTGTCGCTGCGCAGCTGGATGATCTCGGTTGGGCTGTCGATGCGGGCCAGCGTGGCCGGAATCGCGTCGCCGAGGCCGTTCTCGGCCTGCAGCGTGGCCAGCGTCAGCCACAGTCCGGTCGGTTCCAGGCCACCGCTCTTCCAGCCGTTGTCGAACAGCGCCTGCAGCAGGTCCATGCGCTGCCGCGGCTGATCGCGCAGGCGGTACTGCAGGTAGCCGATCGTCTGGTGTTCGAGCGGCAGCGGCGCTTCGGCATGTTTCAGTGCCTGCACCAGATGGCGGGTGGCCGCTGCAGGCTGGTCCTCGGACAGTTCAACCGACATCAGGGTGAGCAGGACCTGCGCATCCTCCGGCAGTGCCTCCTGCGCCCGCTGCAGGTAGCGGCGGGCCTGGGCCGGCTTCTTCTGCATCAGTGCGGTCCAGCCGGCCACCTGCGCGGCACGGCCGCGGTGCTCGGCATCGAAGTCGTCCAGCAGCGGGTCTTCCATCAGCCGCTCCATCGCGATCAGCGCGCCCAGTGTGTTGCCACTGCGCGACTGCTGGATCGCCTCATCCCATCGCGTGGCATAGGCCATGTGTACTGCGTCGCTGGTGACCGACGGCTTCTGCGGCGCCACCGTGATCGAGGCGGAGGCGGATGTGCTGGCCAATGCGGCAATCAGCAGGGCGGCGAGGGGGAGGATGCGGGGCATGGAGGATCTCCATCCGTGGGAACCGCATTGAACCTGCTGGAGCCAGCGAGAACAAGCGCGATGGATGGAACTCTGGCGTTTGACCGCACGATTGGCCATGGCGGATCGTGCGGTCAGCGTCTATTGTCGGTGCCTCTTCAGACAGCAGGCAGGCAGCGCAGCACGATGGCACGGTGGCAATGGATGGCGGCAGGCGTAGCGTTGGCGACGGTAGTGGCATTGGCCGCAACCTGGTGGGAGACACCGCTGCATACGCTGGCTGAACCGGCGGGTCCGGCTCCAACGCCGTTGGCGTGGACCGCGCAGATCGAACCACTGGCCGGCGATGGCCACCCGGGTGACCGCGATGGCGCGTCCGCACAGGCACGTTTTGCGGATCCGTACGCGTTGCTGCGCGGCGCCGATGGCAGCGTCTATTTCACCGATGCCGGTGACAACAACCGGATCCGCCGCCGCTTGCCCGATGGCCGCGTTGAAACGGTGGCCGGGCAGGGCGAGGGGCGCGTTGATGGCCCGGCACTGCAGGCCAGTTTCAATACGCCCTCGGGCATCGCCGCCGACGCGCAGGGCAACCTGTACGTGGCCGACACCGGCAACCATGCGATCCGCCGCATCGGCATCGATGGCCAGGTGAGCACGCTGGCCGGTGGCGAACAGGGCCACGCCGATGGCCCGGCCGCGCAGGCACGCTTCGATGCGCCGATGGGCATCGCAGTGGATGCGCAGGGCCAGGTCTACGTGGCCGATACCTTCAATGACCGCATCCGGGTGATCGGTACCGATGGCAACGTGCGCACCCTGGCTGGTGGTGATCGGCCGGGCTTTGCCGATGGCGTGGGCGCCGCTGCGCGTTTCGATACGCCGGTGGCGTTGGCCTTCGATGCGCAGGGCGCGCTGCTGGTGGCCGATCTGTTCAACAACGCGGTACGCCGCGTAGGCGCCGACGGCACGGTCAGCACCGTGGTCTCCGCCGGTGGCGTGATCAATGGGCCGCTGTCGCTGGCCACCACGCACGACGGTGTGCTGTACGTGGGCGATCTTGATGGCCGCATCGTGCAGGTGACGCCGCAGGGCCACCAGATCGCGCTGGTCGGCAATGGTCGCCTGCCGCGCCTGGCCCGGCCCAGTGGCCTGGCAATGGACGCCGATGGCAGCGTGCTGGTGGCCGACGCCGCCAGCTACCGTCTGCATCGCCTGCGCCCGCTGCCGGTGGGCGAACTGCCGGCACCGGCACTGGTCGGCCCGGCTGCCGATGCGGCGTTGCCGAAGACGGGCGGCCGCTGGCCGCTGGCACCGCAGGACGGTTGGCATGAGGTGGTCGGTACGTTGGGTGAGGTGCGCGGCAACTTCACCGGCGAGAGCCGCCACCACCTGCATGGCGGCTTCGACGTGCGCGGTGATGTGGGCCAGACCGTGCTGGCGATTGCCGAAGGCAAGATCAGCAGCCCGATGGCGGCATGGAGTCTGGGTGAACAGGCCGAGGGCCTGGCGGTGGACCGCCTCAAGTACATCCACATGCGGGTGGGCCGCACCCCGCGCAATGAACCGTTCGATGCGCGCTGGCAGGCGCTGTACGACGAGCAGGGCAAGCTGCAGCGGATGCGCGTGCGCCGCGGCATGCGCATCCACGTCGGCGATCGCCTGGGCAGCATCAACAACCAGGCGCACGTGCACCTGGCCGTGGGTACCGGTGGTTTCGAGACCAATGCCGTGGCGCTGGGCTTCCAGAACTACGCCGACCACTTCGCACCGCGCATCACCGATGTGGCGCTGCTGGACGACAACGACCAGTCGATGGCCGCCGGCAGCGATGGCGTGGTGATGGTGGCGCGCCAGGGGCGCGGCGTGCAGATCGTGGTGGAGGCGTGGGACCAGGTCGACAACAACCTGCCGCGACGCCGTCTGGGCATGTACCAGGTGGGCTACCAGATCCTCGATGCCGGCGGACAGCCGCTGCAGGGCTATGAACAGCCGCGCTGGAACATCGTGTTCAACCGCATGCCGCCGCAGAAGGAAGCGGTGCGCGTGGCCTACGCACCGGACAGCGGCATCACCGTGCATGGCAGTGCGATGACCCGTTTCCGCTACCTGGCCACCAACACCGTGCGTGATGGCCTGATGGAAACCGGGCGCTGGCAGCCGGCGTCGCTGCCGCCGGGCGAGTACACCGTGCGCGCCAGCGTGCGCGATTACAGCGGCAACGAAGGCGTAGGCCCGCGCGAGATCAGGGTACGGCTGCTGCCATAGCCGCAGCCGGGGCGCCGCAGCGTTCGCGCTCGGCGTCCATGTCTTCCAGCGGCCGCACCTCGATGCTGCCGAAGCGCGCCCACGGGAAGTCGCGGGCGATGCGCATGGCTTCGTCGCGGTCGCGGGCGACGATCAGGTTGAAGCCGGCCAGCAGTTCGCGGGTTTCGGCGAACGGGCCATCCAGTACACGGCTGTTGCCATCGCGCACGCGCAGGGTCTGCGCGGTGTCGACCGGCTGCAGCTTCTGCGCGGCCAGCAGTGTGCCCTCGGCCTGCAGCTTGTCGGCATGGGCGAGGCAGTCGCGCATCAGCGCGTTGAATTCTTCGATGGGCAGGGCCTGCAGCAGGGCAGGCTCGATATAGATCAGAAGCAGGTATTGCTGCATGGCACGGTCCAGGCGGGGACGGGTGCTCATGATGGCGCAGGATTGCGCGTGGGCATGTTGCAGCGCGGGAGGCGGCGCCTTTCGGCGGGGATCGGCGAAAGGCGGAGCCCCTCCGTGGTGGGGTTGGGTTGGTCGCTGAAAGCGGGTTTCCTGAGGGTGGGCCGGGCGGGTGGGATTGGCGGGGACGCCGTGAATCCGTCCTTGGAGGCTTAGCCGCGCCATCCATGGCGCGGATACCCCGCCAATCCCACCCGCCCGGCCCCAGACAGATTCCGGCGGCCGATCCACCACGGGAAATCAACAACAAGAGCAAAAGCGGGTCGCTTCGCTCGCAAAGCAGAGGCCGCCAGCCAGCCGCCGTTGCTGTTGCTTTTGCTGTTGCTGTTGCGTTTGCCTTTTCTCTTGATCTTCCCGTGGTGGGTACCGGAGGCAGGAAACTGTCCAGGGCCGGGTGGGTAGGCGGGGCGGGGGTGTCCGCGGCATGGATGCCGCGGCCAAGCCCCCATGGATGGGTTTACGGCGTCCCCCGACCCGCCTACCCACCCGGCCAAACCCATGAACCCGAGCTTTCAGCGACCAACCCAACCCCACCACGGAGGGGCTCCGCCGTTCGCCGACCTCCGCCGAAGGCACGCTTTCCGCGGAAGAAAAATTTCCAACAGACGTGTCGATTCCCAGCCCCCTGGTTCGTTGTACCCAGTGAAGGGCACGCACCACGCGTCCCCACGGGAGACTGCAATGAAAGTGATGGTGATCGTGAAGGCCAACGCCGACTCCGAAGCCGGCCGCATGCCCAGCGAACAGGAACTGTCCGAAATGGGCGCCTTCAACGAACAACTCGTGGCCGCCGGCATCATGCTGGCCGGTGAAGGCCTGCACGCCACCCAGCGCGGCCGTCGCATTCATTTCGGCAGCGGCGCACCCAGGGTCGAGGCCGGTCCGTTCGGCCCCGCCAGCGAGCAGATCGCCGGCTTCTGGCTGTGGGACGTGCGCTCGCTGGACGAGGCCGTCGAATGGGCCAGCCGCGCGCCGTTCGGCAGTGGCGGCACGCTGGAACTGCGCCCCCTGATCACCGCCGAAGACTTCGGTGAAGCCTTCACCCCCGACTTACAGCAGCAGGAACAGCGTCTGCGTGTACAGCTGGAAGGTTGATCCGATCCATTTCTCCGCCGGGCACTGCCCGGCGCTACCGTCCTGAAACCCTCAACGGAGCAATGCCATGAAACTGATTCCCTTCCTCGGCTTCAGCGGCCAGGCCCACGACGCGATGGCGTTCTACGCCAAGGCACTCGGTGGCCAGGTGACGTCGGAAATGAAGTACCGCGACATGCCGCCCTCCGATGGCTCGCCGGGCTGCAACGAAATGCCGCCGGAAACCCTCGACCACGTCGCGCACAGCCAGCTGGAGATCGGCAACGCCATCCTGATGGCCGCCGACGGCCCCGGCGGTGGCGAGGGTGGCTCGACCACCATCAATGTCGATGTCGACAGCATCGAGGAAGCCGAGCGCGTGTTCGCCGCGCTGGCCGAAGCTGGACAGGTGCAGATGCCGATCGCCGAAACGTTCTGGGCGCATCGCTGGGGCATGTTGATCGACCGCTACGGCAAGCCGTGGATGGTCAACTGCATGAAGCAGCCTTGATCCCTCTTCTCTTCATCCACAAGGAGCTTCACCGATGAGTGCACCACAACCGCAGATGATCTTCGTCAACCTGCCTGTGCAGGACCTGGAGAAGTCGAAGGCGTTCTTCACCGCGTTGGGATACAGCTTCAATCCAACCTACACCAATGACGATGCGGCTGGCATGGTCATCAGCGAGAGCATCTACGTGATGCTGCTGACCCAACCTTTTTTCCAGCAGTTCACCAACAAGCCGATTGCCGATGCGCACACCCACACGGAAGTGATCAATGCGCTCTCGGCACCCAGTCGCAAGGCAGTTGACGAGTTGGTGGACAAGGCGCTCGCGGCGGGTGCCAGCGAACCGCAGCCGGCTCGTGACTACGGCTTCATGTACCAGCGCGGCTTCCAGGATCTGGATGGCCATCTCTGGGAAATCGCACACATGGACGGCGAGCCGGGCTGACGGCCGCCGCAGGGAGAACCCTCATGGCTTACGTGGATGCTTACGTTCTGCCGTGCCCGCAGGACAAGGTGGCGGCCTACCGCCGCCTTGCCCGCAAGGCCGGCACGGTCTGGAAGGACCATGGCGCGCTGCAGTACATGGAGTGCGTGGCCGACGACGTGGAACCAGGCAAGAGCACGTCGTTCCCGCGCGCGGTGAAAGCCAGGCCCGGTGAAACGGTGATCGTCGCCTTCGTGCTGTTCCGCTCGCGTGCGGCACGCGACCGCATCAACGCGAAAGTGATGGCCGACCCACGGTTGGCGTCGCTGGGCCCGAAGGACATGCCGTTCGATACCAAGCGCATGTTCTGGGGTGGCTTCAAGCCCATCGTCGAAGCGTGAGCTGTGGCGCTTGTGCGGGCCGGGCGTGCGTGCTGTGATCGGCGCATGCTCGATCCCGCACTGACGCAGCGTCTGGAAACCCTCTGGCGGATGGAGTCGCCGGTGTTGATCGCGCGCCTGGCGCGGCTGCTCGGGGGCGATGTCGGCCGTGCCGAGGAGCTGGCCCAGGACACCTGGCTGGCCGCGCTGGAGCGCTGGCCGGAGCAGGGCATCCCGGACAATCCCGGAGCCTGGCTGATGACCACTGCGCGCAACCGCGCCATCGATGTGCTGCGCCAGCACCAGCGCGTGGCGCAGCAGCATGCGCAATGGGGTGAGGAACTGCATCCGGCACCCCTGCCAGCGCCGGATGACAGCCATGCGCTGGAAGATGACCTGGGTGACGATCTGCTGCGCCTGATGTTCGTGGCCTGCCACCCGGTGCTGCCTGCCGATGCGCGGGTGGCACTGACCCTGCGCCTGCTCGGCGGCCTGACCACCACCGAGATCGCGCGTGGTTTCCTGCAGCCCGAACCGACCATCGCCCAGCGCATCGTGCGCGCCAAGCGCACCCTGGCGCAGAAGCAGGTGCCTTATGAAGTGCCGCGCGCGGAGGCAATGCCCGAGCGGTTGGCTTCAGTGCTGGAGGCGATCTACCTGGTCTTCAATGAAGGCTATGCGGCCAGCGCCGGCGATGACTGGATGCGACCGGCGTTGTGCGAGGAGGCACTGCGGCTGGCACGCGTCCTGGCCCATCGGCTGCCGGTCGCGCCGGTTCTGGGCCTGCTGGCGCTGATGGAACTGCAGGCATCGCGCGCTGCGGCACGGACCGACGCGCAGGGCGCGCCGGTGCTGCTGGACCAGCAGAATCGAGCCCGCTGGGATTGGCTGCAGATCGAGCGTGGACAGCAGGTGCTGGCCCGCGCGCTGGCGGCCGGTGGAGGCAACGATCCCTATGTGCTGCAGGCGCGCATTGCTGCCTGCCATGCGGCTGCGCGTCGGGCTGAAGCCACCGACTGGCCACGTATCACTTCGCTCTATACCCAGTTGCTGCGGGTGATGCCTTCGCCGGTTGTCGCACTGAACCGGGTAGTGGCGGTGCTGCGCAGCGAGGGCGCGTTCGCTGCATGGGCACAACTGCAGCCGCTGCTGGTTGATGCACGCCTGCGCGACTATGCCCCTTTGCAGGTAGTCTGCGGGGAGGTACTACAGGCGCTGGGACGTGACCTCGACGCACGTCACGCTTTCGCCGAAGCCGCCAGACTCAGCCAGAACCAGGCGGAGCGGGGCCTGCTGCGGCGACGGGCCGGACTGCCACCCCAGGAGTGACTGCGACGAACGCAGCACTTGTCGGCAGGCGCGTGAGCGGCTATGTTTCGCGCCCAGTGGGCGCATGAGCGTCCACGTTCCGTGCGTATTGACCGAGGAGCGGTTGGATGTATTCAAGGACGAAGAGCGCATCGCGCGCTTTTGCGCGCCTGCTTGCCTGTGCCCTGTGCCTGGCCGTATGGCCGATGGCTGCGCAGGCTGCAGACAGATCGCAGCAGGCCTACTGGGCCGGTTTTGCCTATACCGCTGATGCCGCTGCCGTGCAGGCGACCACGCCGCATGCGCATGCCGTGCTGGAAAAGCGCGGCCTGATCCCGCTGAACCAGACCCTGGCGCAGGCGCTCAAGCGCCGGCCGCCGGCGAACCTGGAACTGATCGACCAGCCGGTGGCGATGCTCGACGGCACCACCAGCGCGACTGTGCTGGCAGCAGCGCTGGACCGCGAACTGGTCTCGGTCGAGCCGATCGGCAACCAGTACAAAGTACTGGTGGAAGTGGCCCTGCAGGCGCTGTTCTTCGATTTCCGCGAGCGCCAGGTGATCGCGTCCTATCCGCTGACCCTGCAGCGCATCGATGTGCAGGATTACCGTCCGGACAACGACGATATCGACGCGATCGTCGCCGATCTGCTGTACGGCAACGCTGCCACCAGCCTGTCCCAGGTCCTTGCCACCAGCCTCACCCAGGCCCGCCTGCCCGACGCGGCGGTGCGCCGCCTGCAGGTGGGTGGCGTGACGCTGTCCGATGCGGCACGCGGCAAGCTGCCGGATCCGAAGTGGGAAGGCCCGCTGCGTGCAACGCTGGCCCATGAGCTGTCCAAGACGCTGTCGTCCAACACCGGCGTCGGCCTGCTGCCGCCGGCCTCGGGCCAGGCGATCGGCGGTGCGATGGCCGCGCGCTTTGCCGACGGCAAGGTCTACCAGCTGAAGATTCCCGAGCCGGACTACGTCATCAGCGTGCAGGTCGATGCGCTGAAGAACGGCGTGATTGAAGAAACCCCGGCGATGAAGACGATGCTGTTCGGCGCCTTCTTCACCGCGAAGGTGATCGAACCGTTCTCGGGCAAGGTCTATTTCGAACAGCCGCTGCGCAAGGGGGCCACCAAGGTGGTTCCGGTCACGCAGTGGCAGGTCGACCAGTGGTCGGCCAGCTACGAAACCCTGCTGGCCGGCTTCGATGCCTTCGCCGGCGCCGCCGCCAAGCGTGCCGATTCGCGCGCATGGCTGGACGAACAGAAGCCGGGCGGCCGCCCGTTGCAGCAGCAGACCCAAGCCCTCCAGGAGTTGATCAAGTCATGTCGTTGATGCGTACCATCCTGCTCATCCTCATCGCCCTGGTGGTGGCCTCGCCGGTCGCCGCGCAGACCGCGAGTTCGCGTGGTACCGGTTCGGCCAGCTACGGCCTGCGCCTGAGTGCCGACACCCGCGCCCAGGCCTTGAACAAGGCCAAGGTCAATGCACTGGAGGCGTACATCGCTGAAACCGGTGCGGCCAAGCTGCGCCTGTTCGAAGCCCGCCGCGCCGAGTTCATCGGCGAGATCGACCGCTATGTGCTCAGCGCCGTGCCGCTGTCGGACACCGAAGACAAGAAGGCCAAGACCTACACCGTCACTGTCCGCGCCGAGATCAACACCACGCTGCTGCAGACCAAGCTGGATGCGGGTTCGGCCGTGGCCGGTGCCACCGCCGCGCAGCGCTCGCTGCTGACCTTCCTGTTCATGGCACGCTCGCAGGACACCGTGCAGTCGTTCCAGGACAAGGAATACCGCCGCGTCGACGCCAGCAGCAGCTACAGCGAGAACACCCGTGAAGGCGACAGCTTCCGCGGCAACTCGGTCAGCACCAACGGCAGCATCAACCAGAACGGTTCGGTGTCGGTCACCAGCGGCGGCAGCACCACCCAGCGCAGCGACAACATCAGCTGGAAGGTGGCCAACGCGGCCGAGGTCAACACTGCGATGACCGGTGCCTTCAGCGCCGCCGGCTACGAAGTGGTTGAGGCCGAGTACGTGGAAGGCGAATCGCGCGGCCTGCTGAGCATCGAGCGCATCCGCAAGGATTTCAGCACCGGCAACGACCTGTCTGCCGCCACCCTGCGTGACACCGCCAATGGCATCCGTGCGGCCAACATCCCGTACATCGCCGTCGGTACCCTCGACGTCGGCATGCGCGACCGCGACCCGGCCAGCGGCAACACCCGCGTGTTCGTCACCGTTACCGGCAAGGTGCTGGACGTGACCGGTCGCTTCCCGCGCACCGTGTCGTCGGTGGGCCCGGTGCAGTTCTCCGGCACCGGCCCGAATGAAACCGTCGCCCGCACCAACGCCCTGCAGCTGGCCGCCGAGAAGGCCGCCCAGCAGATGATCAACGAACTGAACGTCAAGGCAGTCCGCTGACCCCTGGCATACCGCGCCGGGCATGGCCCGGCGCTACCCGCGTGTTTCCACGTGCCGCATCGCGGCCGTCTCTCCCAAAGGAATCTTCCATGATCCGCAATACCGCTCTTGTCGTGGCCATCGCTGCCGCCACCCTGTCGATGCCGGCCCACGCTGGCCTGGGCAAGCTGAAGGACCTGGCCGGTGCCGCCACCGGTACCTCCAGCAGCAGCGCCTCCAGCGCCGCCGCTCCGGACGAAGCCGCGCAGGAAGCGCTGGTGCGCCGTTTCGTCAGCTCGCAGTCGCACTCGCTGCAGGCCCAGACCTCGTTCGCCCGCGCCTTCGGCCTGGCCGAGCAGGTGCAGCTGCTGGAAGCCGAGCGTCAGGCGCTGTCGTCGGGTTCGGTCAGCGTCGATGCAATGAAGAAGTCGGTGTCGGTCAGCGAAGCTGCGCAGGCCGCGATCAACGAGCGCCAGGCCGCACAGCCGGAACTGAACGCTGAATCCAAGCAGCACTACGCCGAAGGCCTGGTCTCGCTGCTGTCTTCGGCTGCCGAAGCACAGAAGCTGGGCGGCGAAGCCAGCAACTTCACCGCCGGCATGAAGAACCTGGGTGCGACCCAGCTGGCCACCGTCGGCCGCAAGCTGGCAGCGGGCGCATGGGTGGCCAAGGAATCGCCGGGCTTCATCCAGGGCCTGTACGGTTCGACCAAGTCGGCCGTGACCTTCGCCAGGAAGAGCAAGGTGAAGGTGCCGTCCAACGCCGACTCGATGCTCGACTCGATCTGATCCGAGGCGAATCTCCATGCGTACGACAACCCGTTTGATCGGCCTGGGCCTGGCCGCCGCGCTGCTTGCAGCCTGTGGCAAGCAGGACACCCCGGCCGCCGCGCCCGCACCCGCCAAGGACAAGGCAACCAGTGCGCTGGCCAGCAATGCGCCAGTGGAAGCAGCGCCCCTGCGTGGCACGCCGGATTTCGGCGGCACCACCCAGGTTGCGCGTGAAGCCGATGGCATCGGCAGCACCCCGGAACTGGCGGTGCTGGCAGCGCTGCAGTCGGCCGTGGCGCAGGTCAACGGCGTACGCGTGGCCAGCCAGATGCAGAGCCTGCGTGCGGGCCTGCATGTGGATGTGGATGGCGAACACGTCGGCGATATCCGCGCCGACGCGTTCACCCAGCAGATGATCGCCGGCTCGCAGGGCGCGGTGCTGGGCTATGAAATCCTGTCGCAGGATGAAGTGCGGCAGCTGGATGAGGAAACCATCGCCCGCGTGCGCGCCAGCGACGAAGGCTGGAGCTTCAAGGGCTCGGCGTCGGCCAATGCATCCGGCGAAGCCTCGGCCAAGAGCGGTTCGGCCTCGGCCAGCGTCAGGGAAAGCTACGACGAGAAGGTCAACGTCGATGCCAAGCGTGGCGCCAGTTCGTTCGATTCCGACGTGACCCATCGCAGCATGCGCAGCTACTGGAAGGTGCGCGTGCGCGCGCAGATCGCCCAGTACCGTGCGCCGGACGAGCAGGGCAAGCCGAAGATCGTGGTCGCCCTGCCGCGCACCAAGGCCGGCAGCTACGCCGTGGGCGATGGCCGCGTGGATGCCGATGAAGTGGCCGACGCGATCCGTGCGCGCCTGTCAGACACGCTGACCCAGACCCAGCGCTTCATCGTGCTGGACCGCGAGTTCGGTGACGAGCTGCAGGCCGAGATCGACCACATCAACAGCGGCAACGTGCGGCTGCAGGACACCGCACGCGTAGGCCAGCAGCTGGCGACCGACCTGATCCTGATCCCGACCATCGAACGCTTCGAGTACCCGCGCAGCGTGCGCAACCTGCGCATGTCCGACCGCCAGGTGACCTCGTACTCCGGTGGCGGCCGCATCACCCTGCGCCTGATCAACGCCACCACCGGCCAGGTGGTGATGTCCGACAGCTTCGACCACCAGTTGGCGTCGACCGGCCCCAGCACCCTGCCGCGCGTGGTCAACGGCCGCAACATGGCCGCAGCGATGATGGAATCGCTGTCCGGCCAGATCGGTACCACCATCGTCACCACCCTGTTCCCGGTGTCGGTGGTCTCGGTGGACGGCGACCAGGTGGTACTGAGCCAGGGCGGCGAAACGCTGCAGGCTGGCCAGCGCTGGCAAGCCGTACGCTTGGGCGAAGAACTGAAGGACCCGCAGACCGGCCGCTCGCTGGGCCGCAGCGAACACCCGTGCTGCACCATCCGCATCGACCGCGTGGCCGCACAGACCTCGTACGGCACCATCGAAGACGGCGTCGACGCGATGCGCGGCGGTTTCCGTCCGGGGCAGATCGAACTGCGCCAGAAGCTGGGCAGCAAGCCGGCTGCTGCTGCCGCAGGCGCGACTGCCTCGGCCGCTCCCGCAGCCGCACGCCCGGCGGCCAATCCGAAGCCCAAGGCCGCTGCAGCCCCGGCAGAAGACCCGAACTGGTAACAGACTCAAGCAACACACAGATGGGGTCAGAGCCCTTTCCTGCCGGGAAAGGGATCTGACCCCTTCGTGTTTCCGTCCGTGTCGACCAAGGTCGACACCTACCAACAGCGATGTGTCGACCAAGGTCGACATCCACCAACAGCAGCGGGAAGCTGTCGAAGGCGGGGCGGGTCCGGTTGCGGGGGTGTCCGCGGCATGGATGCCGCGGCCAAGCCCCCAAGGACGGGTTTACGGCGTCCCCCGCAACCGGACCCACCCCGCCATCCCACGGATAGCCCGCTGTTGCTGTTGCTTCGGCCCTGGCCTCTGCAGGTGCAGGGCGCAGCCCTGCCGAATCCCATTACACTCCAGAGAGATTTCCCTGCTGGAGAGAGCAATGAAACGAGTAGCACTGGGCCTGCTGGCCCTGTCAGTGTCGAGCGCACTGATGGCGGCCACCCCGAAATTCGACGGCGCGCGGATCTCCGCCGACGTCAAGGAACTGGCCTCCGACGCCTACGAAGGCCGCTCCCCGGCCACCGCCGGCGAAGAGAAGACCATCGCCTTCCTCAGCAAGCAGTTCGCCGACGCCGGCCTGCAGCCGGGTGGTGACCTCAAGGACGGCAAGCGCCTGTGGACCCAGGCCGTGCCGCTGCGCAAGGGCGACATCGTCGGCGCACCGCAGCTGGCGCTGCACCAGGGCGACAAGACCCTGCCGCTGGAGCAGGGCAAGCAGATCGCCGTGCGTGCCGCCATGAACGGTGCCAGCAACGTCGACATCAGCAAGGCGCCACTGGTGTTCCTCGGCTACGGCGTGAAGGCGCCGGAGCGCAACTGGGACGACTTCAAGGGCGTGGACCTGAAGGGCAAGATCGCCGTGGTGCTGATCAACGACCCGGACTTCGAAACCGGCCAGGGCGATTTCGACGGCAAGGGCATGACCTACTACGGCCGTTGGACCTACAAGTACGAGGAAGGCGCACGCCAGGGCGCGCTGGGCGTGCTGATCGTGCACGAGACCGCACCGGCGTCGTACGGCTGGGCCACCGTGGCCGGCTCCAACACCAACACCATGTTCGATGTGGTGCGCGACAACCCGTCCGAGAGCCATCCGCTGCTGGAAGGCTGGATCCAGCGCGACCTGGCGGTGGAGCTGTTCCGCTCGGCCGGGCAGGACTTCGAGGCGCTGAAGAAGAAGGCGCAGCAGCGCGATTTCACCCCGGTGGTGCTGAGCGGCGCCAGCCTGGACGCGAAGTACGCGGTGAAGACCGAAGTGATCACCTCGCACAACGTGGCCGCACGCCTGGAAGGCAGCAGCCACCCGGACGAGACCATCGTCTACAGCGCGCACTGGGACCACATCGGCGTGGGCGAGCCGGACGCACGCGGTGACCGCATCTTCAACGGTGCGCTGGACAACGCCAGCGGCACCGCTTCGCTGATCGAGCTTGCCCGTGGCTTCGCCAAGGCCAAGCGACCGGAGCGTTCGCTGCTGTTCCTGGCGGTCACCGCCGAGGAGAAGGGCCTGCTGGGCTCGGAGTATTACGCCACGCACCCGCTGTATCCGCTGGAAAAGACCGTGGCGGTGATCAACATGGATGGCATGGCGCCGTTCGGTCCGTCGCGCGATTTCGGCATTTACGGTGCCGCACGTTTCGAGCTGCTGGACCAGCTGAAGGACGTGGCCAAGGGCTGGGACATCCGCTACACCCCGGACCCGAAGCCGGAAGCGGGCCTGTTCTTCCGCTCCGATCACTTCCCGTTCGCCAAGCGTGGCGTACCGGCGCTGTCGTGGTCTGCCGGCCAGGACTGGGTGGACGGCGGCGTGGCCGCAGGCAAGAAGGCCTCCGAGGACTACACCGCCAAGCGTTACCACCAGCAGGGCGACGAATGGCAGCCGGACTGGGTGTTCGCCGGTGCCGCCCGCGACCTGGAAGTGCTGTACACGCTGGGCAACCAGCTGGCCAACTCGCGCAGCTGGCCGAACTGGAGCAAGGACGAATCGTTCCGCGCCGTGCGTGACGCCAGCGCCGACCAGCGCAAGTAACGGCGTTGGGTAGTGCCGGCCGCTGGCCGGCATTGCCGCCCCCAGAAACGCCGGGCCATGCCCGGCGTTCCGGTAACGGCTTCCATCCCCGCTTTCCGGCCCTTCGTCGCAGTCCGCTTGTTTGCCCGGCGGGCCGCCCTATGCTCGGCTCACCCCCTTCCTCCAAGGCGCCGCCGTGTTCGCCAGCCTCTCTCTCCTGATCCGCCACCTGCTGGCCTGGGCCGCCGCGCTGGTTGTCGCCGGCATGGTCTGGAGCGGCATCTTCAGCGGCATGAACGATGGCCCGGGCTGGGTGTTCGGCCTGCTGGCGATGTTCCTGATGATCTCTGCGCTGGGCAGCGCGATCACCCATGTACGCCGGGTCTGGCTGGTGGCTGGCCGGCTGGATTCGACCACGCTCTCGGGCCGCCAGCGCCGCCAGGTGGAACTGCCGATGGACGCCGGCCAGGCCTACGCCGTGGTGGAAGCGGCGATTGCCGAACTTCCGCGCGTGGAGGATGTGGAAAGCTCGGCCGGCAGCCTGCAGGTGCGCGCCTACGTGCGCCGGGTCGACCTCTGGAATGGCCGACAGCCCTCGCGCTGGAACCTGCCGGCGCGGCTGGCGATCAAGCGCAACAGCGTGCTGGCCACGGTCACGCCGGGGCAGGGCACCAGCACTGTCACCCTGTTGTTCGAACCGGATGCTGGCTGGTGGGCCGACCTGCTGGCGCTGGATGAGGGCAGCAACTTCGAGAACGCCGAAGCGGTCACCCGCGCGATCAGCCGCCGCGTGGCCGACCAGCGCCGCGATGAGCAGGCGGCGGCCGAGCAGACCCAGGTGGAGAAGGAACTGTCGGTCGCGCGCTTGAACCTGCTGCACGCGCAGGTGGAACCGCACTTCCTCTACAACACGCTGGCCAACGCGCAGGTGCTGACCCGCACCGATCCGGCGCGCGCCGAACAGATGCTCGGCCACCTGATCCAGTACCTGCGCAGCTCGTTGCCACAGGTGGATGAATCGGTGTCGACGCTGGGCGTGGAGCTGGAGCGCACGCGCGCCTACCTGGAGATCCTGCGCATCCGCATGGGCGCGCGGCTGGCGGTGGAAGTGCAGGTGCCGAATGAACTGCATGGCGTGCACCTGCCGGCGATGGCGCTGCAGACGCTGGTGGAGAACGCGATCAAGCACGGCCTGGAACCCAAGCCAGGCGGCGGCACGATCTGGATCCTGGCGCGCGGTTTCGATGACCACGTGACGGTAACCGTGGCCGACGATGGCCTCGGCTTCGGACAGGGCACCAGCGGCACCGGCATCGGCCTGAAGAACCTGCGCGAGCGACTGCGACTGACCTGTGGCGAGCAGGCTGGCGTGGCGATCGTCGCCAACTTCCCCAGCGGTGTGGCCGCGACCATGACCTTGCCGCAGACACACAAGGAGCGCAGCCATGCCGCTTGAAGCCCTGATCGCCGAAGACGAGGAACTGCTGCGGCAGTCACTGGTGGAACAGCTGCACCGGTTGTGGCCGGAACTGAAGCTGGTGGCCGAGTGCGAGGACGGCGCCAGTGCGCTGGAGCAGCTGGCCGAGACGCAGCCGGACATCGCTTTCCTCGACATCCGCATGCCCGGCATCAGTGGTATCGAGGTGGCGCGCTCGCTGTCCGAGCTGAGCCCGCGCACCCAGGTGGTGTTCGTCACCGCCTACGACCAGTACGCCATCGACGCGTTCGAGCAGGGCGCGATGGATTACCTGCTGAAGCCGGTCAGTGACGAACGCCTGCTGGCGACGCGTGAGCGCATCCTTTCGCGGTTGCCATCGACGCGTCAGGATGACGCCGTGCTGGAACGCCTGCTGCAGCGGCTGGGCCCAGCGCAGGGCGCTGCCGAACGCCCGCCGCTGGCCTGGATCACCGCCAGCAACGGCCGCGAGACGCAGTTGATCATGCTGGAGGACGTCGCTTACTTTCGTGCCGACAACAAGTACACCACCGTGGTGACTGCCGCAGGTGAGAGTCTGTTGCGCACGCCGTTGCGCGAACTGCTGGAAGTACTCGACCCGCAGCACTTCCGCCAGATCCACCGCTCGACCATCGTCAACATGAAGGCGGTGGCGGCGGTCAGCCGCGACGATACCGGGCGCGGTGTGCTGCGGCTGCGGGGTCGCACGGAAACACTGGTGGTCAGCCAACCGTTCATGAGCCTGTTCCGCGGCATGTGATCCACGCAGGCTGCTGAAAGAACAATGCCACCGTGATCGCGCACGGTGGCATTGTGGGTCCCCCCGCTTCCCTCAAGGCTCAGTAGGCAGGTTGCAGTGTCAGGTCGTGGTGGTGCTCGTTCTCGCCCACGTGGTTGAGGCGGCCGACCAGTTCGGAGTGCTGCTTCATGCGCCCGATCTCGGTCATGATGCGGATGTCCTCATGGCGCAGTTCGCGCTTGGCGGTGACCGCCTGCTTGTAATCGAGTACTTCCGGGTAATGCTCGGCCAGGTCCAGTGCCTCGGCCACGTGCTCGACACTGTCGGCCTTGGAGCTGATGCGGGCGCGGCTGTTGAAGGCCTTCATCCAACGCTCGAAACCGGCAGTGCGGTCGAACATGTTGGCCATGAACCAGATCACGAACAGGATCGAGATCCATGAGCCGAACACCACGACCACGCGCGTGAAGGTGATGTGGTAATCGTCGCGCCACAGGTAGTTGGTGATCAGGCCGAGGATCAGCAGCGAGGCCGCCTGCCAGCCGACGATCGAGGCGATCAACCACTGGCACTTGGCCTGGGCCAGCACAGCCACTTCATCGCGGATCTGCTGCTCGCTGAGGCTGCGCCAGTGCGCGACCTGTTTTTCGAACGGGCTGCTGTAGAGCTCGTTGTCGCGAAGCAGTAGTCCCAAACCCTTGAACAAAGCAATCATGGCTGGCTCCTTGTGGAACGTGCGTCGATCAGCGTTGGACGGTGTGGCGGGTTCAGTTCTAGCACTTCCAGCGAGCCGTGCAATGGGCGCAATGCCTAGCGGCATAAGGGTTTTGTCTGAATGGGTGAATGTTGGTGCATCGCAGCATCGCGGTCGCAGCCTGCGACAGGATGTCGCAGGGTGAAATGTGCTGCGGCCGCACATGAAACCGTGGCTGAGCGCGGAGACTCGCCGCCAGCGTCGTGATCGCCCAGAATCGGGGCCGACCGCGCAACGCGTGGCCGTACTTCCGCCTTTCCTGGACCTGTGATGCCTGCTCTGCTGCAGCGACTCTCCCGCCCCGTCACCGCGCCGATCCGGCGCTGGGTGCTGGAGGCGTTCCCGCGTGGCCAGAGTGGCATCGATTACGACCACCCCCTGGGTGACCGGGGCTGGTTCGGCCCGGACAGCGTCACCTGGCGGCTGCATGCTGAATTCCCTTCGATGCTGGCCGGTGGCCTGTGTGCGTTGATGCTGCAGACCCTGCATCCGCGGGCGCTGGCCGGGGTCTACGACTACTCCAATTTCCGCCAGGACCTGGTGGGACGCCTGCGTCGCACCACCGCCTTCGTTGCCGGTACCAGCTATGCGCCCAGCGGCGAGGTGGAAGCGCTGGTGGCCAAGGTGCGTCGCATTCACGCGCAGATCCGTGGCCAGACCGCGCAGGGCGAGCCGTATGCTGCTGATGATCCGCAACTGCTGACCTGGGTGCACGTAACCGAGGCCTTCGGTTTCCTGCAGGGCTTCCGCCGCTACGGGCGCGAGGTGCCGGAGCACATCGCCGATCGCTACTACGACGAGTACCGCTGCGTGGCCGAGGCACTGGGCGCGGTGGATGTGCCACGCAGCGAAGCCGAAGTGGCGGCGTACTTCTGTGCACGGCAGCCGGAACTGCGTGTGGACGAGCGCTCGCGGGAAGTGCTGGAGGTGTTGTCCGGGGTGCGCCTGCCGGTTCCGGTGCCAGGGCTGTCGCGCGAGGTGTTCCTTGGCGCGGGTGCGGCACTGCTGCCGGACTGGGCCGAGGGCATGCTGGAACGCAATGGCCGCCAGCGTGCGCAGGCCGCAGCCTCTGCGAAGCTGATGCAGGGCATGGCACCGCTGTTCCGCCGCGCGCTGCCCGATGGCCTGGCCAGCCGCGCCTGCGCACGCATGAGCGTGCCGGTGGAAGTCCTGCGGGAGTGGCCCGAAGTGCTCCGGTAGGTACCAACCTTGGTTGGCACGCGTTTCGCGCGATGCTTCAGAAGCGCCAACCGAGGTTGGCCTCTACCAGAGCGGATTCCGCCGTAGATCCACGCCATGCGTGGATGGGCCTTACCCGCCTACCTTCAACCCGCGCAACAGGATCTGCAGCGCGGCCGTCGCCTGCCGCAGGCGTGCATCACCCTCCTCCCCTTCGGCGATCCAGAACGCGGCCTCGGCCAGGCTGCCGTAGATCAATGACGCCAGCGCCTGCGCATCCACCGGCGCCACCACGCCCTGCGCGATCATCTGTTCGATCAGGCGCTGCATCGAATGCACGCAGTGGCGCTGCGATTCCGGTGAGGCGCCACCCAGCACCGCGCGCGCGTCGCGCAGCACGATGCGCTGGATTTCCGGTTCCAGCGCCATCTCCAGGTACGCGCGACAGCGCTGCACGAAACCCTCCCAGGCATCGTCGGCGCCGTCGCTGATCGCCTGCAGGCGCAGGTCGGTCTCCGCGTCCAGCTGGGCGACCACCGCTGCCAGCAGGCCCTTCTTGTCGCCGAAGTGGTGGTAGAGCGCACCGCGGGTCAGTCCGGCCTGGGCGGTCAGGTCGTCCATCGAGGTGGCGGCATAGCCATGTTCACTGAACACCCGGCGGGCGGTGGCCAGCAGGCTGGCGCGGGTTTCTTCCATCTCGGCGCGGGTGCGGCGGACCATCCTGAGCTCCTTACATACGCAGTGCATGATTATTTACATACGACACGTATGAATGTAGCCTCTTATTCATACGCTCTGTATGTATTGTCGTGGCGCCGGGTGCGCCAGGCAAGCCGCTGCCCTGGAGAACCTGATGGCCACCCCCTACCGCGACCTGTTCGCCGCCCCCGGCACCACCGGCCTTGCCCTGGCCGGGTTGCTGGCCCGCCTGCCGCTGCCGATGACCGGCATCGGCATCATCACCCTGCTGTCGCAGCTGCGCGGCAGCTATGCCCTGGCCGGTGCGGTGTCGGCCACCTTCGTGCTGACCTACGCGCTGCTGTCACCGCAGGTGTCGCGTTGGGTCGACCGCCACGGCCAGGGCAGGGTGTTGCCGTGGGCTACCGCGGCCAGTGCGGCCGGGCTGCTGGTGTTGCTGGTCTGCACTGTACTGCGGGCGCCGGACTGGGCGCTTTTCGTCGCTGCCATGCTGGCTGGGTGCATGCCGAGCGTGTCGGCGATGGTGCGCGCACGCTGGACCTCGATCCATCGCGGTCGCCCGCAATTGCAGACCGCGTATTCGCTGGAAACCGTATTCGACGAAGTCACCTTCATCGCCGGGCCGCCGCTGTCGGTCGGGCTGTCGGTGGCGGTGTGGCCGCAGGCTGGCGTGCTGGCGGCGGCCCTGTTGCTGGTGGTCGGCGTCGTCGCGCTGGTGCTGCAGCGGGGCACCGAACCACCGCTGCAGGCTCTCGATGCCGCAACACCGCGACGTTCCCTGCTGCGGCAACCGGAGATCCGCCTGCTGGCGTTGCTGATGCTGGCGATGGGCGTGATCGTCGGCACCGTCGACATCACCAGCGTGGCGTTCGCCGAGCAGCGTGGGCAGCCGCTGGCCGCCAGCGCGGTGCTGTCGGCCTATGCGCTGGGCAGCTGCGCAGCGGGCCTGCTGTTTGGTGCATTGAAACTGCAGGTGCCGTTGCGGCGCTTGCTGCTGCTCGGTGCAGCAGCCACTTCGATGACCACGCTGCCGCTGCTGTGGGTCGGCAGCCTGCCTGGACTGGCCGTGGCGGTGCTGCTGGCCGGGGTGTTCTTCGCGCCGACGATGATCGTGGCGATGTCGCTGGTCGAACAATGCGTGCCGGCAGCACGGCTCACCGAAGGCATGACCTGGCTGCTGGCGGGTCTGAACATCGGTGTCGCGCTGGGTGCGGCGGTGTCGGGCCAGGTGGTCGATGCCGCTGGCGTGCGCCCGGGCTTTCTGGTCGCGCTGCTCGCGGGCGCCTGCGTGCTGCTGATCGCCGTGCTCGCGCAGCACGCACTGCCTCGAACGCGTGTACCGGCCTGTGTTGCGGAGGCCACGCGATGAGCGCTGCTTCGCCTGCACAGCCCGCGACTGTGCTCCGTCGCCCATGGATGGCGGTGTCGGCGGTCGGCCTTGCGACCTTCGCAGTCGTCACTACCGAAATGCTGCCGGTCGGCCTGCTGACCCCGATCGCTGATGACCTTGGTGCGTCCATCGGCACCGCCGGGCTGATGATCTCGCTACCGGCCCTGCTGGCGGCGCTGTTTGCGCCGCTGGTGGTGATCGTTGCCGGTGGCATCGATCGTCGCCGCATCCTGTGCGTACTGCTCGGCCTGCTGATGGTGGCCAACATCGCCTCCGCGCTGGCGCCGGGCATCGCCTGGCTGCTGGCCGCGCGGGTGCTGGTAGGGTTCTGCATGGGAGGTATCTGGGCCATTGCTGGTGGATTGGCCGCGCGCCTGGTGCCGGCGCCTCGCATCGGCCTGGCCACCTCGATCATCTTCGGCGGCGTGGCCGCAGCGTCGGTGCTGGGGGTGCCGCTGGGTGCACTGATTGGCGACGCGCTGGGCTGGCGATTCGCGTTCGCGGCGATGGCGCTGTTCGGCGCGGCGGTCCTGCTGCTGCATCTTGCAGTGCTTCCCGCGTTGCCGGTGGCGGCGTCGGTACGGCTGGCGCAGTTCGTGCAGCTGCTTGGCCACCGTGGCCTGCAGCGCGGCCTGTGCCTGACCCTGTTGCTGGTAGCGGGTCACTTCACTGCGTTCACCTATGTACGCCCGTTGCTGGCCCTGCAATCGGGCGTGGATGCTGCCTGGATCGGCGCGCTGCTGTTCGCCTATGGCATGGCGGGCATCGCGGGCAACTTCATCGCCGGGCCGCTGGCCGCACGCCATCCACGCGGGGTGCTGGTGGCGATCGCGTGCGGGTTGCTGCTGACGCCGTTGTTGTTCCTTTGGCTGGGCAGCACGCCAACCGGCGGCATTGCGGTGCTGCTGCTGTGGGGCCTGGCCTATGGCGGTGTATCGGTGGGCCTGATGAGCTGGATGATGAAAGCGGTGCCGCAGGCCGTGGAGATCGCCACCGCCTTGTATGTGGGGGTGTTCAACATCGGCATCGCGCTGGGGGCGTGGGCCGGTGGCCGGCTGCTGGATGGCATGGGCCTGCACGCGAATCTGTGGGCTGCGGCCGGGCTTGCCATGGTCGCCACGCTGGTGATCGCCACAACGCGCCGGTAGATCCACGCCATGCGTGGATGGCTTGTAGGCTTGTAGATATGCCGACCAAGGTTGGCACCCACCAGAGCGAGGCATGTGCCAACCAAGGTCGGCCGCTACCGGAAATGAAACGGGCGCCTTGCAGCGCCCGTTCCGGTTACATCACCACACCTTGACCCGCTTGTCCGGGGCCAGGTACAGCTTCTGGCCTTCCTTCACTTCGAACGCCGGGTACCAGGCGTCGATGTTGCGCACGGTCAGTGCGCGGAACTGGCCCGGTGCATGCACATCGGTCAGCAGCGAGTTGCGCAGCGCCTGCTCGCGGCTCTTGCTGCGCCACGCCTGGGCGAAGCCGAGGAAGAAGCGCTGGTCCGGGGTGAAGCCTTCCAGGGTCTGGCCCGGCTTGCCCTGCAGCGACAGCTGGTAGGCATCGTAGGCAGTGCCCAGGCCGGCCACGTCGGCGATGTTCTCGCCCAGGGTCAGCTTGCCGTTCACATGCACGCCCGGGAACGGCTCGTAGCTGCTGAACTGCGCGGCCAACGCATCACCGGCGGCGTTGAACTGCTTCAGGTCCTCGGCGGTCCACCAGTTGTGCAGCTTGCCGGTTTCATCGAACAGCGCGCCGGCGTTGTCGAAGCCGTGGCTGATCTCATGGCCGATCACCGCGCCGATCGCACCGTAGTTCACCGCGTCGTCGGCGGCGCCGTCGAAGAACGGCGGCTGCAGGATCGCGGCCGGGAACACCAGGCGGTTCTCCAGCGGCACGTTCATCGCATTGATGGTCTGCGGCAGCATCGCCCATTCGCCGTGGTCGACCGGCTTGCCCAGCTTGGCGATGTTGCGCTGGTACTCGAACAGCTCGGCGCGCTGTGCGTTGCCCAGCGCGTCATCGCGACGGATCTCCAGGCCGGTGTAGTCGCGCCACTTCTCCGGGTAGCCCATGCCCACGGTCAGGCCGGCGACCTTGGCCTTGGCATGTGCCTTGGTCTGCGGCGACATCCACGACAGTGCGTCGATGCGCTTGGCGAAGGCGGCGATGATGTTCTTCGCCATCTCGTCCGCGCGCTCCTTGGTCTTCGCGTCGAAGTGCTTCTCGACGTAGCGCTTGCCGATGGCCTCGCCGACTGCATGGTTGGCATCATCCACGGCGCGCTTCCAGCGGTCGCTCTGCTGTGGCGTACCGCTCAGCGCGGTGCCATGGAAGGCGAAGCGGGCATCGGCGAACTTCTTCGGCAGGTAGGCGGCGGCACGGTCCAGTGCGTGGAAGGCCAGGTAGTCCTTCCAGACGTCCAGCGGCTCGGTGGCGACCAGCTTGGACAGGCCGGCCACGGCCTTGGGCTGCCACACGATGAAGTCCTGCTGCTTGCCCAGCGCGGCTGCATCGAGGAAGGCGTTCCAGTCCATGCCCGGCGCCTTGGCATTGAAGTCGGCCTGGGTCCACGGATTGGCACCCTTGGTCACGTCGTTGGTTTCTTCCTGGGTGGCATGCGCCTGCGCGATCCTGGTCTCCAGAGCGAGGATGCGCTGTGCCTTGCCGGCCGGGTCGGCAACGCCAGCCAGCTGCAGCATCTGCGCGATGTAGGCCTGGTATTGCTTGCGCAGCTCGGCCATGCGGCCGCCGCCCAGGTAGAAATCGCGGTCAGGCATGCCCAGGCCACCCTGGACCAGGTAGGGCGCGGTACGGTCCGGCTGCAGCATGTCCACCGACACCCACAGGCCGAACAGGCGGTCGGTGTAGAAGTTGGTGGCGTTGAGCAGGTCGACGTCGGCGCGCATGTCGCCGCCGAGGGTGCGGGCCAGGCCGGCCTTGTCGGCGATCGCATCGATCGCCTTCAGCTGCGGCTGCAGCGGGGCGATGCCGTGCTGCTCGATGCCGGCTTCGTCCATGTAGGCGGCGTAGTAGTCGCCGATCAGCTTGTCGTCACCGCTGGCCTGCGCGTTGCCGGCCGCGCCTTCGAGGATGGCGCGGGTGTCGGCCAGGGTCTTCTCGGCAATGACGTTGAAGCTGCCGAAGCGCGAACGGTCGGCCGGAATTTCGGTGTTCTTCACCCAGGTGCCGTTGGCGAAGCCGAAGAAGTCATCGCCGGCCGCGATGCTGCGGTCCATGCCGCTGGCATCGAAGCCGAAGCTGCCCAGCATCGGCTTGGCCGCAGCGGGTGCAGCTTCGGCGGGCTTGGCGGTGCCAGCGGCCGGATCGGCCGGACGGTCGCAGGCAGCCAGGGACAGGCTGGCAACGATGGCCAGTGCCAGGGTGGGACGGCGCAGCTTGGACATGGACTTCTCTTGCAGCGGAAAACCCCAAGTCTAATCCGACGCGGTCCGGCTGGCCGTCCCTGTGGCCGGCCGGTCCTGTGCAGGATCTGGCTGAACGCGCCGAAGCGATCTTCACGCCGTCACCGGGGTGGTGCATGCTGGGCCCTGGAGCCCTGCGCGGACACGGGGAGGTGGCCATGCAGGACGGGGTCAGGCGTCAAGAATGGCGTTCGCCGGCCGTTGAGGTCGGGGATGTGGAGGATTCGTTCGCGCATGAAGCCAGCCGACTGCACAAGGAAGATCGACCGATGCCCGCGTTGAAGCGGGCGTTGGCCCGTCCGTTGCGCGCCATCACCTGGGGCGGCGTGCTGCTGGGCCTGTTGCTGGTGGCCGGATTGGCCACCATGCTGGCCAATGACCATCACCGCCGCCTGGAGGCCGCGCAGCGGCAGAGCCGCGCGCTGGCGGTGGGCAGCGAGCGCCTGCTTGCGCTGGAGCTGCGCAACCTGGAGCGGGCGATGTCCGGCATCGCTGCCGATGCCGCTGAACTGTTCCGCAGCGTGCCGGCGCAGGCGCCGGCACTGCTGGATGCCGCTGTCGGTGGTGTGCTGCGCCGCCACGCTGAACTGCACAGCATCGTGGTGCTGGACAGCCATGGCCGCGCCCTGACGGCCGGCAAAGGTGACCTGAACCTGCCGCTGTGGACCGACCCGCAGCGCCGCGGCCTGGGCAGTTCGCTGTATATCGGCCCGCCGCTGCGCGCCAGCGATGGTGGCTGGGTGGTGCCGCTGGCGTTGCCGATGGCCGGTGACCGCTGGTTGCTGGCGCGGCTGCGCTGCGGCGAACTGCAGCGCATCGTCGGCGGGCTCGATGTTGGCCCGAACGGGCTGGTTTCGATCAGCGATGCGGAAGGCTACATGCTGGCCCGCGTGCCAGACCCGCACGGCACGGTCGGTCGTCGCTACGATCTTCCGCACCGCGACCTGCTCGGCAAGCAGGCCGTGGTCGAGCTCGGCAGCCTGCCCGGCGTGGTCGATGGTGTGCCGCGCATCACCACCATCAGCACGCTGGAACGCAGCCCGCTGGCGGTGCAGGTCGGCCTGGCCGACGAAGACGTGCTCGCGCCCTGGTGGCCGTACCTGCAGGCGTCGGTGGCGATCGTACTGGCCTATATCGCGGTGTTGCTGGTACTGCTGTACGCCGTGCGGCGCAGCACCCGCAGCCAGCAGGCGATGGCCGAGGAACTGAAGACGGGCCACGCCGAGCTGCGTCTTGCGCACCAGGTCGGTCGTGTCTGCACCTGGTACGTGGACGAGGACGCCGCACTGCTGCGCTGGTCGCCGCTGGCGCGCGAGATCTTTGGAGTGCAGACCGATGCCCTGCCGGTCGCCGATTTCTTTGCACGGGTGCATCGCGATGATGCCGCGCGCCTGCAGCAGGCCTTTGACCAGGCCTTCGCCGGCGGTGCGGTGCTCGACCAGGTGTTCCGCCTGGTGCTGCCCGGGGGTGAAGTGCGCTGGGTGGGGGCGCGCGGACAGCGGGTGGAAGTGGCCGACAGCGAACGGCGCATGATCGGCGCGCTGACCGACCTGAGCGAACGCTACCAGGCGCGCGAGCAGATGAGCGAAGTGGAGCGCCGCTTCCGCCTGTTGTTCGACCGCAACCCGGCGCCCTTCTGGGTGTTCGATCCGGACACGCTGCGCTTCATCGAGGTCAACGACGCTGCGGTGCGCCAGTACGGTTACAGCCGCGAGGAATTCCTGGCGATGAGCATCCTCGACATCCGTCCGCGCGAAGGCTGGGACGAAGTGAAGGGGGCGATCGCCAAGGCCCGTGTCGGCGAACTGCAGGACGCCACCGTGCGCCTGCACCGGCGCAAGGACGGCAGTGTGTTCGAAGTGCGCGCGCACCTGTCCAAGCTCGATTTCGATGGTCAGCCCGCCTGCCTGGTGCTGGCCGAGGATGTGAGTGAACGGCTGGCCTACGAACGCGACCTGGCCTACCAGGCGCGGCACAACCCGGCCACCGGCCTGCTCAACGTGCGTGCGCTGACCGACCAGCTGGATGAGCAGGACGAGGGCTATACCATCGCCTTCGTGCAGTTGCGCGGCCTGCAGCTGGTGGCCGATACGCTGGGACGCGAGATCGGTGATGCGGTGCTGCAGTCGATGGCGACCCGCCTGGGCGGGTTGGGCGCGCGTTGCGGCACGCTGGCCTTCCAGCCGGCGGAGGACTTCGTGTTCGCCATCGGTGCCGGGCACGATACCCAGCGCGTGCTGGACGACCTGCTGCAGATCGTGTCGGCGCCGATGCGCGGCAAGGATTCACTGCACCAGTTCGAGCCGCGCATCGGTGTGGCCGTGCACATTGCCGGCGACGGCCACAGCGCCGAGCAGGTGATCGGCATGGCTGCACAGGCCGCGCATGCCGCGCGTGCCGAGGGCAACGTGGTGGTCTGGTTCGACGCGGCAGTGACCACGCGCCTGGCCGACCGCCTGCGCCTGGCAGGGCGCATCCATGCGGCCATCGACAACGAATTCCAGCTGTATTTCCAGCCGATCCGGCACGCCAGCGATGGCAGCCCGGCGGCACTGGAGGCGCTGCTGCGCTGGCCACAGGCCGATGGCAGCTTCATTCCGCCCAACGAGTTCATCCAGCTGTGCGAGGAGACCGGGCTGATCCTGGCGCTGGGCCGCTGGGTGATCCGTGCGGCGGCCAAGGCGCAGCGGCGGCTGGTCGAGGCCGGCTGGGGCGAGCTGCCGATCGCAGTCAATGTGTCCGCCGTGCAGTTCTTCAACAGCGACCTGGTGGCCGAGTTCACCCGCGCCCAGCAGGAGTTCGGTCTGGCCCGCGGCGCGCTGCACGTGGAGTTGACCGAGAGCAGCCTGATGCGCAAGCCGGCGCAGGCGATGCAGACCATGCAGCGCCTGCACGAGCAGGGCATCAGCGTGTCGCTGGATGATTTCGGCACCGGCTATTCCAGCATGTCCTACCTGCAGCACCTGCCGCTGGACATCCTGAAGATCGATCGCAGTTTCGTTGCCGATGTGGAAACCAATCCACGCAATGCCTCGATCTGCCGCGCGCTGTTGTCGCTGGGCCACAGCATGGGCCTGACGATCATCGCCGAGGGCGTGGAGACGCCGGGGCAGCTGGACTGGCTGGCCGCACACGGCTGCGACCAGGTGCAGGGCTACCTGCTGGGGCGGCCGGCGCCGCTGGAACGGATCATCGATGCGCTGGATGAGGTGGCCGCCTAAGTGGTAGTGCCGGCCGCTGGCCGGCATTCGCCCAGGACCGGGATGTGTCTGATTGCCGGCCAGCGGCCGGTACTACCGGCAAACGCCAGGCTCGGCTACACCCCGGCCTCCACCAGGTGGTCGATGAAACTGCGCACCTTCGGTGCCAGGTGGCTGCGGCTGGCATAGACCGCGAAGATGCCGATCGGCGCGGCCTCCCATTCGGGCAGGATGCGCACCAGGCGGCCATCGGCCAACGCATCCTGCAACAGGAAGTCCGGCTGCAGGATCACCCCCATGCCTGCAATCGCCGCTTCGCGCAGCACGTCGCCGTTGTTGGCATGCAGCAGGCTGCTCACCGCCACCTTCACTTCTCCAGCGGGCCCCTGCAGCGGCCAGTGATCACCGGCGGCCCAGTAGCTGTAGCTCAGGCACGCGTGTGCCTGCAGGTCCTGCGGGGTCTGCGGGGTGCCGTGTGCGGCCAGGTAGGCCGGCGCGGCGCACAGGCTCACCCGCGATTCGCCCAGGCGGCGTGCGATCAGCGTGGGGCCGGGCTCGCGGGTGATGCGGATGGCCACGTCGTAGCCTTCCTCGACCATGTCCACCAGGCGGTCGGACAGCGCCAGGTCCAGTTCCACCTGCGGGAAGCGTTCGCGGTAGCTGGCCAGCAACGGGCCGAGGCGGGCAATGCCCCAGCTGACCGGCGCGTTGATGCGCAGCGTGCCCGAGGGCTCCAGCGCCTGCGCACCGATGCTGGCCTCCAGCGCGTCGAACTCGGCCAGCAGGCGCACGCACTGGGCGTAGTAGGCGGCACCGGCACTGGTCGGGCTGACTCGACGCGTAGTGCGGTGGAGCAGGCGGGTGGACAGGCGCTTCTCCAGCGCGGCGACCTGGCGGGTGACGCCGGCGGTGGACATGTCCAGGGCCAGGGCGGCGGCACTGAAGCCGTTGCGCTCGACCACCGCCACGAACACGCGCATCGCCTCGAGGGTGTCCATTGTTGCGCCTTTTGAAATAAATACGGTCAAACGATCGTATTTATCGGCCCGTGAAGGCGCAATAACCTGTACCCACTTCCTTCAAGGTGCTTCCCCATGCACAGCACGACCGCTCCTGTTTCGCCGCTGGCCCCCCATGGCGCCACCCTGCTGCGCCTGGCCCTGGGCGTGCTGTTCCTGGTCCATGCGCTGACCAAGCTGCTGGTGTTCACCCCGGCCGGTACGGCGGCGTTCTTCGAATCTCTGGGGCTGCCCGGCGTGCTCGGCTACCTCACCATCGGCGTAGAACTGGTGATCACCGTCGCGCTGCTGCTGGGCATCTATGCGCGCTGGGTGGGCCTGGTCGGTGTGCCGCTGCTGCTGGGCACCATCGTCACCGTGCACGGCGCCAACGGCTTCGGCTTTGCCAACGCCGGCGGCGGCTGGGAATACCCGGCGTTCTGGGCGCTGGCGCTGGTGGTGCTGTTCCTGGTCGGCGACGGCAAGTGGACCCTGCGTTCGCGCTGATCGTCGCCTGATCCTGCAACTGGAGAATTCCATGTCCCGCCTGCCTTCGCTGTACATCTCGCATGGTTCGCCGATGACCGCCCTGCATCCGGGCCAGGTTGGCGTGCGTCTGGCCGAGCTGGCGCGCGATCTGCCGACGCCACGCGCCATCGTGATGGCCTCGGCGCACTGGCTGGGCCGGCAGCCGCTGGTCGGTGCGCATCCGCAGCCGCCGACCATCCACGATTTCGGCGGCTTCCCGCGCGCGCTGTTCGAACTGCAGTACCCGGCGCCAGGTGATCCGGCGCTGGCCGAAGAGGTGGCCGGCCGCATCGCCGCCGCCGGCCTGCCGGTGGCGCTCGACCCGCAGCGTGGCCTCGACCACGGTGCCTGGGTGCCGCTGCGGCTGTTGCGCCCGCAGGCCGACATCCCGGTGGTGCCGCTGTCGATCCAGCCGCTGCTCGGGCCCGAGCATCAGTTCGCGCTGGGCCGTGCGCTGGCGCCGCTGCGCGAACAGGGCGTGCTGCTGGTCGGCTCGGGCAGCATCACCCACAACCTGCACGACTGGGGTGACTACCAGGACGGCAAGGAAGCGCCTTACGTGCGGCCCTTCATCCAGTGGGTGGAGCAGCGGCTGGCTGCCGACGACCGCCAGGCCCTGCTCGACTATCGCCGGCAGGCACCGTTCGCCGAGCGCGCGCACCCGACCGACGAGCACCTGCTGCCGCTGTTCTTCGCGATGGGCGCGGCGGGCGAGGGCGGCTTCGGTGCACGCCGCATCGATGCCGGCATCGACGCCGGTTTCCTGGCCATGGACCTGTACCGCTTCGATGGGGCGGCATGAGCCGGGGCTGACGCCGGGCCATCCCCGTCGTCGCGCCTGCAGCCGCATGTGGTAGTTTTTTCCGGGTTTCCGGCGCTGGCCTTCCGAGCCTCCCCACGCGCCGCTTCCTGGAAGAAGCATGCATACCATTGAAGTCGTCCTGGCGATGCTGGTGGCCGTTGTCGCCAGCGGCTACCTGGTTCGCGTCCTGCCGTTCTCGTTGCCGCTGCCGCTGGTGCAGATCGGGCTGGGCGCGGTCATCGCCGGGGTATTCAACCGCGGCCATGCGCTGGAGCCGGAAGTGTTCTTCCTGCTGTTCCTGCCGCCGCTGCTGTTCCTCGATGGCTGGCGCATTCCCAAGCAGGGCCTGTTCCGCGACAAGGGCGCAATCCTCGAGCTGGCGTTCGGCCTGGTGGTGTTCACCGTCATCGGCGCCGGCTTCCTGATCCATTGGCTGATTCCGGTGATGCCGCTGGCGGTGTGCTTCGCACTGGCGGCGATCGTGTCGCCGACCGATCCGGTGGCAGTCGGTGCGATCGCCTCCAAGGCGCCGATTCCCAAGCGCCTGATGCACATCCTGGAAGGCGAGTCGCTGCTGAACGATGCGTCCGGCCTGGTCTGCTTCCGCTTCGCGGTGGCCGCAGTGATGACCGGCACCTTTTCGCTGGCCACGGCCTCGCTGACCTTCGTGTGGGTGGCGGTGGCCGGCCTGGCGGTGGGCGTGGCGGTCACCCTCGGTGTGTCGACCTTCCAGCGCTGGCTGTGGCGCCGCTTCGGCGAGGAGCCGGGCGCGGCGATGCTGGTCAACCTGCTCATTCCGTTCGCGGCCTACCTGCTGGCCGAAGAGATCCATGCCTCGGGCATTCTCGCCGCGGTCGCCGCCGGCATCGCGATGAGCTATGTCGAGCTGACCGGCCGCGTTTCCGGCAGCATGCGCGTGCAGCGCGCCGGGGTCTGGAACATGCTGCAGTTCAGCTTCAACGGCATCATGTTCGTGCTGCTGGGCGAGCAGCTGCCGGGCATCGTCGAGCGCGCCACCACCACCATGAACGAGAGCGGCCACCAGAGTGCGTGGTGGCTGCTGGTGTACGTGGTGGTGATCAACCTGGCGCTGGTGGTGCTGCGCCTGTTGTGGGTGTGGCTGTCGCTGCGCTGGAACCTGCTGCGCGCGCGGCGCCGCGGCCTGGAGCGCGGCGAGGCACCGAACTGGCGCATCGTGGTGGCCACCTCGGTGGCCGGCGTGCGTGGTGCGATCACGCTGGCGGGTGTGTTGACCCTGCCGCTGTTCCTGCCCGATGGCAGTGCGTTCCCGGCGCGTGACCTGGTGATCTTCCTGGCCGCGTCGGTGATCCTGTTCTCGCTGCTGGGCGCCAGCATCGCGCTGCCACAGCTGCTGAAGGGCCTGCAGCTGCCGGCCGATTCAGGCGAACGCAAGGAAGAGGACCTGGCACGCCGGCTGTCGTCGAAGGCCGCTCTGGCCGGGGTCGAGCGCATGCGCCAGCAGCTGGTGATGAACCAGAACACCGAGAACGTGCAGCTGTACAACGACGCTGCGTCGCGGGTGAGCCTGCTGTACCAGCGCCACCTGGAGCGCGACAGTGATGGGCCCGACGTGGACCCGGAGAAGGTCCGGCGCATGGAAATGGGCTACCGCCAGCTGCGCAGCGCAGGCCTCAATGCCGAGCGCGAGGAGCTGTTCCGGTTGACCCGGCGCGGGGTGATCTCCGACGAGATCTCGCGGCGCCTGATCCGCAACCTGGACCTGCTGGAATCGCGCAAGCGCGAATGACGCTGCGGTCGGGCGGCGTCGATCGGGGTCAGATCCCTTTCCGCAGGAAGGGGATCTGACCCCAGGATCCGAGAGCCGCGCTTATTCCGGCTTCGTTTCCAGGAAATACGCCTCGACCTTGCCCTTGACCTTGATGGTCATCGGGTTTCCGCGGCGGTCGCGGGCCTTGCCGGCCTGAACGCGGATCCAGCCTTCGCTGACCGAGTATTCCTCGACGTTGTCGCGCTCGACGTCGTTGAAACGCACGCCAACGCCGCGCTCCAGCGCCTGCGCATCATGGAAGGGGCTGGCCGGGTTGATCGCCAGGTGGTCGGGAGGGGTATCGCTCATCGCTTCATTCACAGTGACGGCCACCAAGGCCGGCTTCAGCGGCACAGGATAAACCGTAGAATGCCGGCCTGCCCCAGAGGAAGTTCCACCATGCCCGACAACAGCGACTATTTCGACTTCGAGGAAGACATCCACGACTTCGACGAAGACGGCTTCGAGGCCCGGGTCTGGAACCTGCTGGTGCTGGTCAACCCGGGCGACGAAGAGCTGGCCCTGCAGCAGTTCAACCGCTGGCGCGAGCATCTGGCCGAGGACGGGCAGCCGCTGGAAGCGGACAGCGACTGGCTGCCGGCCCTGTTCACGGCCATTGCCTGGCAGTCCGGTTTCGAGGTGGAACGTGATGACCTGGAATCGCTGCAGTCGGCGGTGAACGAGCTGTCGGCGCGCTTCAACCTGCAGCTGGACTGGGGCGGTGACCTGGATGACGAGGACTTCGCCGAAGGCCTGGACGGCGTGCAGCTGATGTCCACCGCCTTCGACCGCCTGCGCGAGCACAACTACACGCTGTGGAGCGTGGATGCCGGCAGCGACGGCTTCACCGGGATGATGGCACTGACCCGCGACGACGACGCGATGCTGGCGCTGTGCTCGCTGCTGAACGTGGAAATCCGGCTGGGCAGCGACCCGTTCTGAGGCCGGTAGGTGGGTGCGGAGCCCGCCTATAGGTGGATGTCAACCTTGGTTGGCATGCCCTGTGCCGATGTGCGGACCAAGGTCCGCACCCACCACAGCAAGGGGTAGCCCCCAACGCCGGCCTATGGCCGGTACTGCGCCCGGGCGTTGGCGATCACCGCTTTGACCAGCTCGCGGTCGGCGTGCCGGGAAATGGCCCTTGCACCGAGCGCGATCGCCTGTGCGCGCAGTTCGGCAGTGACATCGTAGTGTGCACCGCTGGCCTTGTTCTGGAAGGCCCGCGCTGGAATGCCGAGCTGCGCCGCCATGGCGTGCAGCTCGGGCAGGGTATCGGCCATCAGGTGCGCCCAGCGCTGTCCGCGCCAGGGATGCACCGCGTCATCGACGTAGACCGTCACCGCCGCGGCCGGTTCAGGCCTGCGGCTTGCTGTCGCTGTCAGCGGCCGGCGCGGCCTCGGCGTCGGCAGCAGCGGCTTCGGCCACGTCGCCCTCGGCGGCTTCGCCTTCCTCGCCTTCAGCAGCGTCGACGCCTTCGAATTCGGCAACCAGCTTGTCCAGATATTCGTCAGCGGTCTGGCCGGATTCGGCCGCCAGGGTGTCCAGCAGCTTCTGCAGCAGTTCGGAGTACTCCAGGTTGACCTTGCGGCCTTCCTTTTCCTGCACGTTGGACAGGTGCTTGAGCATGGCCAGCATCGGCACCGGGTTCTCGGCGTTGCCCATGGTCTGGCCGCCGATGGCCAGCAGCCACTCACGGCCCTGCAGGCCGATGGCGGCGACCACCTGGCCGTCTTCGTTGGTCAGCACGGCATGGTTCTGCACCTGCTGCTGGGCGTTCAGGCGCAGGAACGGGCGCTTGGCCTGCTGCTTCTTGCGCTTGTCGCGCTTGGCCTTGGAGTTCTGGGACATGGGGTGGGGTCACCTGGAAACGGAAAGACCGCCATTGTAGCGGCCGCACGCAGATGGGGTCAGATCCCTTTCCATGGAAAGGGATCTGACCCCGGTTCAATCAGCGCGCCACGGCGGGCGCGGCGGCCTCTGCCGGTGCCTTGCCCTGCGCGGCCTGCACATCCGGGTCGACGGTCGGCGCCGACAGCCCCACCTGCGGGCCGGCACCGGCCAGGGCGGCCTCCTCGGCGGCCCTGGTCATTACTACGATGCTGATGCGGCGGTTGATCGGGTTCTGCGGGTCGGTCTTGTCGAACAGCACGGACGAGGACAGGCCGACCACGCGGGTGATCTTGCTGTCATCCAGGCCGCCATCGACCAGCGCGCGGCGTGCGGCATTGGCACGGTCGGCGCTCAGTTCCCAGTTGCCGTAGCCGCGTGCGGCGGAATAGGCGGTGATGTCGGTGTGGCCGGTCAGGCTGATCCGGTTCGGCACATGGTTCAGGTACTCGGCCAGCTCGTGCAGGATCTGCTGCGTGTAGGGCTTCAGCGTGGCACTGCCAAGGTCGAACATCGGCCGGTTCTGCTTGTCCACGATCTGGATGCGCAGGCCTTCCGGGGTCAGGTCCAGCAGCAGCTGGTCCTTGAACGGTTCCAGCGCCTGGCTCCTGCTGATCGCTTCCTGCAACTCCTTCATCAGCTGCTCCAGCTGCTGCTTGTCGCGCTGCTGCTGGTCCACCGGCTGCGGTACTGCTTCCTTCTGGTTCTGGAAGGGATCGTTGCTGTTGCCACGCGAAATGTCGGTGGCACCGCCCAGCTTGATCATCGAAGTACTGGCGCCGCCCGGGCCGGCCATGCCGGGCGCCGGCGTGGCGTTCTGGCCACTCAGCGGGCTGGGGTTGCGGAAGTACTCGGAAATGGCTGCACGGTCGTTCTTGTTGGTGGTGGCCATCAGCCACAGCACCAGGAAGAAGGCCATCATCGCGGTCACGAAGTCGGCATAGGCCACCTTCCATGAACCGCCATGATGGGCGGCGTGGCCGGCCTTCTTGACCCGGCGGACGATGACGGTGGGCTTGTTCTCGGCCATGGCTTACTTGACCGTCTTCAGGTGCTGCTCGAAATCGGAGAAGGCCGGGCGCACGTTCGACGGCAGCGTCTTGCGGGCGAATTCCAGTGCGATCTTCGGGTTGTAGCCGCGCAGGCAGGCCAGCAGGGCGGTCTTCACCGATTCGTAGATGCGGCTGTCCTGTTCGGCGCGCGCTTCCATTGCCGCTGCCATCGGGCCGACGAAACCGTAGCCCAGCAGGATGCCCAGGAAGGTGCCGACCAGCGCACCGGCCACGTGGCCACCTACTTCGACGATATCGCCGCCGATCGAGCCCATGGTGATGACGATGCCCAGCACCGCCGCCACGATGCCGAAACCGGGCAATCCGTCGGCGACCTTGTTCATCACCTGCGACGGTGCCATCGCCTCGGCGTGGTGCTTTTCCAGCTCCAGTTCCAGCAGCGGTTCCAGCTCGTGCGGCTCGATGTTGCTGCCGATCATCAGGCGCAGGCAGTCGGTGATGAAGTCGATCAGGTGGTGGTCGGCCTGCACCTTGGGGTAGTTGCCGAACAACGCGCTCTCGGCTGGGCGCTCGACATGGTCTTCCAGTGCCATGAAGCCTTCGCGGCGCGCCTTGTTCAGCAGTTCATAGAGCAGGCTGAGCACATCGATGTAGTCCTGCTGCTTGTAACGTGGGCCCTTGAACACGCCCACCATCGCCTGCAGGGTCTGCTTGACCGTCTTGGCCGGGGTGCCGACCAGGAATGCGCCGAGCGCGGCGCCGCCGATGATGACCAGTTCGTAGGGTTGCCAGAGGGCACCTAGGCGGCCGTGGGCACCGAGGTAGCCCCCGATCACGCTGATGATGACGACCAGGAATCCAACGATGATGAGCATGGCGCGACGCAAGGAGAGGGGATATCTCCTTGTCGGCCCGTCGCCTGGTTTTCTGAAGAGGGAATTCTGTGAAATCGGTCAGCGGGGTATTTCAGCCCGCCACGCCGGCCTCGGCACCGCCACGCTGCAGTGGATCGGGCCAGGGCTCGCCATTGCCGGTGAACGAAAGTGAGACGGAGTTCAGGCAGTGGCGCTCGTAGGTCGGCGGCGGGCCGTCCGGGAACACATGGCCCAGGTGGCTGCCGCAACGCGCACAGGTGATCTCGGTGCGCACCATGCCGTGGCTGGTATCGCGGATCTCGCGCACGTGCGCCGGGTCGAACGGGGCGAAGAAGCTGGGCCAGCCAGTGCCGGAATCAAACTTGGTACTGGAGCGGAACAGCGGCAGCGCACACAGCCGGCAGCAGTAGACGCCCTCGCGCTTGTTGTCGAGGAACACCCCGCAGAACGGCGCTTCGGTGCCGTGCTGCAGCAGCACGCGGCGCTCCTCGCTGCTGAGGCCGGCGACGAGTGCCTCGGTCTGGGTGGCGGTGGGGGGCGTCAGATCGAAGGCAGTCATGGCGGCGCTCCGTGGGGTCGATGGCCTGGGGATGCGGGAAAACGTGGGGGTGATGGAGCGACCTTGCAAGTGTGATGGCCGTTCATGGGCGGCACACAGGGGGGGGCGCATGGTGAAGACGATCCACGCCGGAGCGTGCCATGAAATCGCCCCTTCCCCTGTTGCTGATCGCCCTGCTGCCTGCGTTGGCGCTGGCCCAGGTGCCGACCGCCGATCCGACCGCCACCCGCAGCAGCACCACCGTGGCGCCCACCCCGGTGGCACCGCCACCACAGGCCGCGCGCCCGCAGCCGCAGGTACTGCCCTCACCGCAGCCGGCGCAGCCGATCAAGTCCACGGGGCCGGCCCAGGTCGCGCCGACGCCGGTGCCGAAGCCGGCCGACAAGGTCTACGACCGCAACGGTCGCATCATTCCCGGCGTGCGCCCGGCCGGTCCCAACCGCGTGTTCGATTCGCGCACCGGGCGTTATCTCGACAGCGTGCCGCAGGGCGACGGCCAGCAGATCCGGTAAGGCCGCGCCCGGCGGCGCAGCTGAACCTCCGAAAACAACACCTTCCCGATCACTGCTTTTTCGCCTGCGATTAACCGTTCCGGGACCACCGTGGCCCTGCGCCGGCATTCCGCCGCCGCATGTCCTTCGTCCACTGGATCGCGATCATGAAGAACCAGCAGAACCGTCATCCCGGCAAGGAACCGCAGGGCCGCAACCCGCAACAGCAACAGCAACAGCAACAGATGGAACCGCAGCAGTCGCACAAGGGCGGCAAGCAGCAGGAGCAGCGCCCGCAGAAGCATCCGCAGCAGCGCTGACGGATCCGGGGTCAGAGCCCGCGTTGCGGGATCTGACCTTCGCACGCAGCCCCCTGATCGGGGTCGGATCCCGCACAGCGGGCTCTGACCCCACCCCCGCAGCCAGCTCAGTCCGGAATCGGCAGGCTCAGCGTTTCCTTCACCTCTTCCATCACGATGTAGCTCTTCGATTCACGCACATGCGGCAGCGTCAGCAGGGTGCTGCCGAGCAGCTTGCGGTAGGAGGCCATTTCACTGATCCGTGCTTTCAGCAGGTAATCGAAGTCGCCCGACACCAGATGACACTCCAGCACGTTCGGCAGCTTCAGGGCGGCACGCCGGAACTCCTCGAAGATGTCGCCGGACTTGTAGGCCAGGCTGATCTCCACGAACACCAGCAGGCTGGCCTTCACCGCCGCAGGGTCCAGATGGGCGTGGTAACCGGTGATCACGCCCTCGCGCTCCAGCCGGCGCACGCGCTCGGTGCACGGGGTGGTGGACAGCCCGACCCGCTCACCCAGTTCGGTGAAGGAGATGCGGCCTTCGGCCTGCAGGATGCGCAGGATCTTGCGGTCGATCTTGTCCAGTTCGCGGGTACGGGTGGCCATGGCCGTCAACCTTGGGGAGTGAATCTCAGGAGAACATCCTGCCGGTTGATTGCAAATCAGGCAAATCAACTGGTATCGGCTGTCTATACTTCCCCAATTATGGTCCCGGCACGCTCCAGTGCAGGGAATGATCGGGTTGGAGAAGTCCCATGCGAGTCCTAGTTCTCGGCAGCGGCGTGATCGGCACCACCAGTGCCTGGTACCTGCGACAGGCCGGGTTTGAAGTCACGGTCATCGACCGCCAACCCGGCCCGGCGCTGGAGACCAGCTTCGCCAATGCCGGCCAGCTGTCGTTCGGCTACACCTCGCCGTGGGCGGCGCCGGGCGTGCCGAAGAAGGCGATCGGCTGGCTGTTCGAGAAGCACGCGCCGCTGGCGATCCGCCCGGGCATGGACCTGGCCCAGTACCGCTGGCTGTGGCAGATGCTGCGCAACTGCACCCACGAGCGCTACGCGATCAACAAGGCGCGCATGGTGCGCATGTCCGAGTACAGCCGCGACTGCCTGAACGAGTTGCGCGCGCAGATCGGCATCGAGTTCGAAGGCCGCGACCTGGGCACCACCCAGTTGTTCCGCACCCAGCAGCAGCTGGATGCCTCGGCGCAGGACATCGAGATCCTGGCCCAGTACGGCGTGCCGTACGAGGTGCTGGACCGTGCCGGCATCATCCAGGCCGAACCGGCCCTGGCCCACGTCGATGGCCTGGTCGGCGCGCTGCGCCTGCCGCGTGACCAGACCGGCGACTGCCAGCTGTTCACCCGTCGCCTGGCGCAGATGTGCGTGGACGCCGGCGTCGAGTTCCGTTTCGACCAGGACATCACCGGCCTGGAGTTCGATGGCGACCGCATCACCGGCGTGCGCATCGACGGCAAGCTGGAAACCGCCGACCGCTTCGTGGTTGCACTGGGCAGCTACTCGCCAGCGCTGGTCGCACCGCTGGGCATGCGCCTGCCGGTGTACCCGCTGAAGGGCTACTCGCTGACCCTGCCGATCACCGACCCGGCGATGGCACCGACCTCGACCATCCTCGACGAGAGCTACAAGGTGGCGGTGACCCGCTTCGACGATCGCATCCGCGTCGGTGGCATGGCCGAAGTGGCCGGCTTCGACCTGTCGCTGTCGCAGCGCCGCCGCGAGACCCTGGAACTGGTGGTCAGCGACCTGTACCCGAAGGGCGGCGACCTGTCGCGCGCGCAGTTCTGGACCGGCCTGCGCCCGGCCACGCCGGACGGCACGCCGGTGATCGGCGCCACGCCGTTCCGCAACCTGTACCTCAACACCGGCCACGGCACGCTGGGCTGGACCATGGCCTGCGGTTCGGGCCGCTACCTGGCCGACCTGATGAGCGCGCGCCAGCCGCAGATCAGCACCGAAGGTCTGGATATTTTCCGCTACGGCCAGTACGGTCACGCGCCGCAACACGAGAACCGCACATGCGTCCTGCCCGCGCGCTGATCGATCTGGGCGCCCTGCGCAGCAACTACCGGCTCGCCCGTGAACTGGGCGGTGGCAAGGCCCTGGCGATCATCAAGGCCGATGCCTATGGCCATGGCGCGGTGCGCTGTGCGCAGGCACTGGAAGGCGAGGCCGATGGTTTCGGCGTGGCCACCATCGAAGAGGCACTGGAACTGCGCCAGGCCGGCATCCGTGCGCCGATCCTGCTGCTGGAAGGCATTTTCGAACCCAGCGACATGGCGTTGGTGGCCGAGCATGATTTCTGGTTCGCCGTCGGTTCGCCGTGGCAGCTGGAGGCCGTCGCCGCCTTCGACAGCCCGCGCCCGTTGACGGTGTGGCTGAAGCTGGACAGCGGCATGCATCGCCTCGGCCTGGACGTGGACAGCTTCCGCGCGGCGCATGCGCGCCTGTCAGCGCTGCCCCAGGTCGAGCGCATCGTGCTGATGACCCACCTGGCACGTGCCGATGA
The DNA here is from genome assembly GCF_056482105.1 of Stenotrophomonas sp. 78350_Sma. Taxonomy (NCBI): domain Bacteria; kingdom Pseudomonadati; phylum Pseudomonadota; class Gammaproteobacteria; order Lysobacterales; family Lysobacteraceae; genus Stenotrophomonas; species Stenotrophomonas sp. 78350_Sma. The sequence continues at coordinate 516,596 of NZ_CM151182.1, forward strand.
GCTGGACAGCGAGCGCACCCACGAACAGGCGGCGACCTTCGCGCGGGCCATCGACGGCCTGGAGGGCGAGACCAGCGTGTGCAATTCGCCGGCGCTGCTGGGCTGGCCGGACGTGCGCAGCGACTGGGTCCGCCCGGGCCTGATGCTGTACGGCGCCAACCCGCTGCCGGAGGCTTCGGAGATCACCGCGCGCCTGCGCCCGGTGATGACGATGCAGTCGAAGGTGATCGCCGAACGCTGGATCGAGGCAGGTGAACCGGTGGGTTATGGCGCGCGCTTTGTCTCGAAGGCACGCACGCGCGTAGGCGTGGTCGCGCTCGGCTATGCCGACGGTTATCCGCAGTTCGCCCCGAATGGCACGCCGGTGCTGATCGACGGCCAGCCCGGTGCGCTGATCGGGCGCGTGTCGATGGACATGCTGACCGTGGACCTGACCGCGCATGCGCAGGCCGGCATCGGCAGCGTGGTGGAACTGTGGGGTTCAGCGCCGACGCTGTCGGAGCTGGCGCCGCGCTGCGGCGTGAGCGCGTACCAGCTGCCGTGCGCGGTCAAGCGCGTGGCGAAGGTGTACGTGTAGAGCCGGGCCCACGCTCGGCTTCGGTAGCGGCCGACCTTGGTCGGCGCTGTGAGTGCGTGTCGACCAAGGTCGACACCTACCGAGGGGCCTAGCGCGCAGCGGTCGCCATGCGCGGCCCTGGTAGCGGCCGACCTTGGTCGGCCCTGTGAATGCGTGTCGACCGAGGGGCCTAACGCGCGGCGGTGGCCTGGCTGGCCAGCTGGCGCTTGACCCAGTCATCGATCAGGCGCTTCTCGTAGCGCAGCGGATCACTTTCGCTCTTCAGCCCAACGTTGTGCAGGTAGCCGGTATCACTCAGGCGTGCGTCACCTTCACTGACGATGCGGCCGCTGGCGTCCTTCAACGTGTACTGCAGGGTGATCCGCGGTGGGTAGATGTCGCGCATGATGCGGATGTCGCGCCCGCGGGGGCCATGCCACGGCTCGTAGTCACCGGCTCGCTTGATGTCGACCAGGGTCACATCCAGGGTCTGCCCCGGTTGCAGTGGTTTGGCTGCGGTGGTCTGCACGTAGCGCGCCAGCTGCTGGACCCAGTCGCCGCGTTCGGCCTCGAAGCGGTTGCTGCTCTGGCGGATCTCGGTGAATTTGGCCGGATCGTCCCACTTCACGCTGACCGGGCCATCGGCCTGCAGCGCGCGCGGGGCTTCCGGATCGGTCACCGCGCGTGGCGCAGCATTGGCGCCGCCTGCCACGAGGGCACCGGCCAGCAGAAGGGCGGTAGCAAGTGAGCGGTTCATGACGGTCTCCTGCATCCCCTGAGGGGGACGATATTGATCACGGATCGAGTGTGATCCCGCTCCAGGGCAACGGCAATGGCCGAATGCGTCATGCGCAAGAGCGGTTGCCGCCAATTCATCGTCGTCAACCCTGACTGACGGCGCTTGACGCTGTGAATACGCTCTCTGGAAGATGCTGTGCCTCCAATCCGGCCCGTCCAGACGCCCTTGTCCACACTGCCGCCCCTAGTGGAGCGCCCACCGATGATGGTGCCGGCGCCCGAACCCGACCTGCATCATGGCGTGCTTGAGCGCATCAACGCCGGTTTCTGCGTGATCCAGGTGCTGTTCGAGGGTGACCGCGCGGTGGACTACCGTTTCATCGAGGTCAACGACGCGTTCGAGCGCCATACCGGCCTGAAGGACGCCCGGGGCCAGCGCATGACGGTGCTGGAGCCGCACCACGAGCAGGACTGGTTCCGCATCTACGGCGAGGTCGCACGCAGCGGCCGGCCGGCGCAGTTCGAGATGGAGGCACGGGCGCTGGGCCGTTCCTTTGCGGTCGACGCGGTGCGCGTGGGGCGACCGGGAGAAGACAAGGTCGGCATCCTGTTCTTCGACATCACCGCGCGCAAGCAGATGGAAGTGGAGCTGGGCGAAAGCGAAGCCCGCTTCAGCGCACTGGCCGATGGCCTGCCGATGCCGGTATGGGTGCTCGACGAGCGCGGCCACGCCCGCTTCGTCAACAGCGCCTTCAGCGAGTTCTTCGGTGGCGACGAAACGCGCGTGCCGGAAGATGTCTGGCGTGGCCTGGTACACCCGGACGATGCGTCCGTATTCGAGTACGAGCTGCAGGAAGCACTGAAGGCGCAGCGTTCGATGCATGCGCTGGTACGCGCGCGGCGCGCCGATGGCCAATGGCGCTGGTTGGAGATGAATGCGCGTCCGCGCTTCTCGCGCATGGGCCGCTTCATCGGCCTGGCCGGCAGCAGTCCGGACGTGACCGAGCGCCGCGAGATCGAACTGGCACGTGAGGAACTGCTGCAGTCCGAGCGCGCCGCGCGCAGTGCCGCCGAGAACATGGCGCGGCTGAAGGACGAATTCCTGGCCACGCTGTCGCACGAGCTGCGCACGCCGCTGACCACCATCCTCGGTTGGAGCGAACTGCTGCTGCAGCGGGTGGACAACACCAGCCCGCTGTACAAGGGCCTGAACGTTATCGCCAACAGCGCCGGCGCGCAGAAGCGGCTGATCTCGGACATGCTCGATCTCAGCAGCATGCTGCTGGGCAAGGTACAGCTGGAGGTGGAAGTGCTGGACCTGCGCACGCTGCTTGGCGAAGCCATCGGCGCGCAGGAACTGGTGGCCGAGGGCAAGGCACTGGACGTGCACCTGCAGTTGCCCGAGGAGCCAAGCCCCGTGCTCGGCGATGCCACCCGCCTGCAGCAGGTGTTCTGGAACCTGCTGTCGAACGCCATCAAGTTCACTCCGGCTGAGGGCCGCATCGACGTGCAGCTGCAGGCCGACGGCAACCACTGGGTGATTACGGTGCGCGATACCGGCGATGGCATCGCACCGGAGTTCCTCAACCACCTGTTCAGCCGCTTCCGCCAGGCCGATGGCACCACGACGCGCCGCCATGGCGGCCTCGGCCTGGGCCTGGCGATCGTGCAGCAGCTGGTCGAACTGCACGGCGGCACCGTTGCCGCCGCCAGCGAAGGCCATGGCCACGGCGCCACGTTCACCGTGCGCCTGCCCCAGCACCTGCCGGATGCCGAACGGCGGCCGCTGCGCGAAGTCATCAGCGGGCCGATCCTGGAGCCGGTGATCGTCGAGCCGTATCCGCTGCGGGGCATGCATGTGCTGGCGGTGGAAGACCAGCCGGAGGTGCTGGAATACCTGCGGCGCATGCTGGAAGAGCAGGGCGCCAGCGTGTCGGCGGCCAGTTCGGCCGGCGAGGCACTGGCATTGCTGGCCGACACCGGCCATCTGCAGTACCACGTGATGCTGACCGACATCGGCATGCCGGGCATGGATGGCTACGGGCTGGTGCGCACGCTGCGCGAGGACATGGGCGTGGACGCAGCAATGCTGCCGGCGGTGGCGGTGACCGCGCTGGCGCGTGCCGATGACCGCCGTCGTGCCTTGGCGTCGGGCTTCCAGGAGCATGTGGCCAAGCCGTATTCGGTCGCGCAGCTGGTGGCCGCGGTGCGCAAGGTGCAGGTGCCGCGCGCCGACAGCGCGCTGCACTGAGCATTCACGGCCGATCGGCGACCCTGCACGCAGGAGGTCGCCGATGTCCCGTACAGCTCCCCGCATCCACACCGACCCGGCGCAGATCGCGCGCCTGGAAGCCCTGCTGCCGCAGCTGGAAGGCGAAACGCAGGTGGAACTGACCCTGCACGATGGCCGGCGCCTGCTCGGCACGGTGGCGGTGAAGCCGACCGTGCAGCAGTACCGCAACGACGCCGGTGATGAAGGCAGCAACGGCCAGCTGCGCCTGGATGACTACGACACGCCGGTCCAGCAGCACCATGTGTGGCTGGACGAGATCGCCAGCATCCGCAGGTTGCCGCCGAGGGTTTGACGGCAACCTGCCGGGTCCATCCACGCATGGCGTGGATCTACCTGGGGTTGCAGTGGAGCCACGCCATGCGTGGCTGCTGCGCTCAGTGCTCGAACAGGGTCGGCGTCGCCTCGAACCGGCGCGCATAGGCGCGCTCCTCCGCAACCCGCGCCACCTCGTCGTCGGCCAGGTCCGGCGCACCATACACCGCGTAGGCCACGCTGCCGTCGGCGCCATGGCCGACCTGGTGCAGCCGGTAGCGCGAGTGGCCGCCGCCGGTGTCCTCGGGGTAGTGCACGGGCGGATGGCTGCCTTCCAGGTCCATTTCACTGTTGTCGACCACGCCACCGACGAACAAGGCTCGCATGCAGGTTCTCCTGGGTTTCCGGGGGGAGCCTCTACCCTGAACGTTCCAATGTTGCTGGCGGATCAAGGCCCCGTTCGGGTTTCGCAAAGCGGCCTGGCGGGGCCGGCCCGGCCAAGCCGGTACAATGGACGGCCCTCACGCTTGAAGTACCCGCGCCGATGGCCTCCAGCGACGACGCCCCCCTGCAGACCCTGTTCCTGCCGTTCTCCCAAGGTGCCCTGCGCTGGCCGGAGGGTCCGGTGGCCTTCCTGCGTGCCCGTGATGGCTGGCCGCTGCGCGAAGTGGCGGGCAACCGCGAGGTGCACTGCGAGCAGAGTTTTGCCCCGTTCGCGCAGCCGCTGCAGCAGGCCGCCGGCTGGACCGTCAGTGGCCAGCTGGACGATGCCGCCGGCAAGGGCCGCTATCCGCTGGTGCTGGTGCTGCCGCCGCGGCAGCGTGAAGAGGCCCGTGCGCTGTTCGCCCGTGCGCTGGCACTGGTCGCCGACGGCGGTCGCATCGTCGCCTGCCAGTCCAACAACGAAGGTGCGCGCTCGGGCGAGGGCGATCTCAAGCAGCTGGCCGGCCTCGGTGGCAGCCTGACCAAGAACCACTGCCGCGTGTACTGGACCGCCCCGTTGCAGGGCCAGCACGACGCCGACCTGGCCAGGCGTTGGTTGGCGCTGGATGCGGTGCGCCCGATCGTGGGCGGTCGCTTCCTCAGCCGCCCGGGCGTGTTCGCCTGGGATCGCATCGACCCGGCGTCGGCGCTGCTGGCCGAGCACCTGCCGGCCGACCTGGCCGGGCGTGCCGCCGATCTCGGCGCGGGCTACGGCTACCTGTCGCGCGAGCTGCTGGAGCGTTGCCCGAAGATCACCGCGCTGGACCTGTACGAGGCCGAGCAGCGTGCATTGGCGCTGGCCGAACTGAACCTGGCGCCGCCGCCGCGTCCGCTGCCGCTGCGCTTCCTGTGGCAGGACGTCACCGCCGGCATCGAGCCGGGCTACGACGTCATCATCAGCAATCCGCCGTTCCACACGCCGTCGCGTGCCGATCGCCCGGACATCGGCCAGCGCTTCATCGCCGTGGCCGCGCAGGCGTTGCGTCCGGGTGGGCGCCTGTACGTGGTGGCCAACCGCCACCTGCCCTACGAATACACGCTCAACGAGAGCTTCGGTGCCGTGCGCGTGATTGCCGAGCGCGATGGCTTCAAGCTGGTCGAAGCGGTGAAGGGGAAGGGCCGGTGAAGCTGGTCAAGCACATCGCCAACCTGGGCTACGGCAGCCGCAAGCAGGTGCAGTGGATGTTCCGCGAGGGACGCGTCACCGACGCCGACGGCGAGGTGCTGTACGCCGACGACCAGGTGCCGCACGAGGCCATCCGTGTCGATGGCGAGCCGCTGGACCCGCCGGTGGGACTGTCGATCGCGCTGCACAAGCCGGCCGGCTACACCTGCTCGACCAAGGACACCGGCCGCCTGATCTATGACCTGCTGCCGCCGCGCTTTCGCGACCGCGATCCGGTGCTGTCCACGGTCGGCCGCCTCGACCGCGAGACCAGTGGCCTGCTGCTGCTGACCGACGATGGTGGCCTGCTGCACCGGATCATCTCGCCGAAGTCGAAGCTGCCCAAGGTCTACGAAGTGGAGCTGAGCGACGACCTGCGCGGCGACGAGGTGGCCCTGTTCGCCAGCGGCACGCTGATGCTGGAGTCCGAGAAGACGCCCCTGCTGCCGGCTGAACTGGAAGTGCTGGATGCGCGCCGCGCGCGCCTGGTGCTGCACGAAGGCCGCTACCATCAGGTACGCCGCATGTTCGCCGCCACCGGCAACCACGTGCAGGCCCTGCATCGCAGCCGCGTTGGCGGGCTGGACCTGCAGGGGCTGGACGAGGGGCAGTGGCGGCAGCTCACTTCCACCGATCTGGATACGCTGTTCGCTCCATGACCACCATCGCTGCGCTGCCGTTCCTCCCCGACGCCGTCATCTTCGACATGGACGGCCTGATGATCGACAGCGAGCGGGTCTCGCTGGCCTGCTGGAGCCAGGCCGCCGACGAGTTCGGACTGGGCCTGGATGAGACGGTGTTCCTGCGCATGGTCGGCCTCGGTGACCGCGACACGCACGCGCTGCTGCGTGCGCAGGGCATCGAGGACAGCGTGATCGAGGCGGTGGCCGCGCGCTGCCACGAGCTGTATGAAGCACGCACGCAGACGGGCCTGCCGCTGCGGCCGGGCATCCTGGAACTGCTGGAACTGCTGAAGGCGCACGCGATTCCGCGCGCGGTGGCGACCACCACGCGGCAGCCGCGGGCCAACCGCAAGCTGGCGGCGGCCGGACTGCGGCCGTACTTCGATGCGGTGATCACCAGTGGCGACGTTGCGCAGCCGAAGCCGGCGCCGGACATTTACCTGCTGGCCGCAAGGCGGCTGGGCCAGGCGCCGGAACGCTGCCTGGCACTGGAGGATTCACCGGCCGGTACGCGCGCGGCGCTGGCCGCCGGCATGACGGTGATCCAGGTGCCGGACCTGATGCATCCGGATGAAGAGTTGCGTGCCCTGGGCCACCGCATCGTTGGATCGCTGGTGGACGCGCACGGGCTGCTGCTGCCGCTGTTGCCGAAATAAGGTGGGTGCCGGCCGTTGGCCGGCACACCCCAATGCCCCGGTGGGTGCCAACCTTGGTTGGCACTGAGCCGAGCATGGCTCGGCTCTACGTCCATTGGTGGGTGCCGACCGTGGGTCAGCACACCTGCCCCATCACACCCGCCCGAACACCAGCGCGGCGTTGGTGCCACCGAAGCCGAAGCTGTTGGACATCACCGTGTCCAGCTTCTGCTCGCGGCTCTGGCGCAGGATCGGGAAGCTCTCCACCTTCGGGTCCAGCTCGCCGATGTTGGCCGAACCGGCAACGAAGCCGTCGCGCATCATCAGCAGGCAGTAGATCGCCTCATGCACGCTGGCTGCACCCAGCGAGTGGCCGGACAATGCCTTGGTCGACGACAGCGGCGGTACCGCATCGCCGAACACTTCGCGGATGGCGTTGAGCTCGGTGACATCGCCCAGCGGGGTCGAGGTGCCGTGGGTGTTGAGGTAGTCCAGCGGGCGATCGATGCCCTGCAGCGCCATCTTCATGCAGCGCACCGCGCCTTCGCCGGACGGGGCAACCATGTCGGCGCCATCGGAAGTGACGCCATAGCCGATCAGCTCGGCATGGATGTGCGCGCCGCGCGCAACGGCGTGGTCGTAGTCCTCCAGCACCAGCATGCCACCGCCACCGGCGATGACGAAGCCGTCGCGGTCCTTGTCGTAGGGACGCGAGGCGCTGGCCGGGGTCTCGTTGAAGCTGGTCGACAGTGCGCCCATCGCGTCGAACATCACGCTCATCGACCAGTGCAGGTCTTCACCGCCACCGGCGAACATGATGTCCTGCGCGCCATGGCGGATCATGTCCGCGGCCGCGCCGATGCAGTGCGCCGACGTCGCGCAGGCGGCCGACAGCGAGTAGCTGACGCCCTTGATCTGGTAGGCAGTGGCCAGGCAGGCCGAGACGGTCGAGCACATCGTGCGCGGCACCATGTACGGGCCGACCTTGCGAACGCCGCGCTCGCGCAGCAGATCGACCGCGCCGATCTGCCATTCGCTGGAGCCGCCACCGGAGCCGGCGATCAGGCCGGTGCGCAGGCTGCTGACCTGCTCGGTGCTGAGCCCGGCATCGGCGATGGCATCGCGCATGGCCAGATAGGCGAAGGCCGCTGCGTCGCTCATGAAACGCTTCTGCTTGCGGTCGATCAGCGCGTCCAGGTCGAGATCGACGCGGCCGCCGACCTGGCTGCGCAGGCCCGCTTCGGCGTGGTCGGCCAGCGCGGTGATGCCCGAGCGCCCTTCGCGCAGCGCGGCCGAAACAGTATCCAGATCATTGCCGAGGCAGGACGTGATGCCCATGCCGGTGATGACGACGCGACGCATCAGAAGCTCCCGGTTTCAGTGAACAGGCCGACGCGCAGGTCGCGGGCGCTGTAGATTTCGCGGTCATCCACGTACATGCGGGCGTCCGACTGGGCCATCACCAGCTTGCGGTTGATGACGCGGCTGATGTCGATCTCGTAACGCACCAGCTTGGCCTCCGGCAGCACCTGGCCGGTGAACTTCACCTCGCCGCAGCCCAGTGCGCGGCCCTTGCCGGGGGCGCCCAGCCAGGTCAGGAAGAAGCCGGTCAGCTGCCACATGGCATCCAGGCCGAGGCAGCCGGGCATCACCGGGTCGCCGATGAAGTGGCAGCCGAAGAACCACAGGTCCGGGCGGATATCCAGTTCGGCGCGTACCATGCCCTTGCCATGCGGTCCGCCGTCCTCGCGGATGTCGGTGATGCGGTCGAACATCAGCATCGGGTCGTTGGGCAAACGGCCGGCGGCGGTGCCGAACAGTTCACCGCGTGCGCTGGCCAGCAGCTGTTCGCGGTTGAACGCGTGGAGACGGGTCATGAAGCACAATCCTGGAAGCGGGGAAACAGGGAAACAAGCGCTCGAGGATGCCCGTGGAAACTGTGCCGATCAAACATTTCAACCGTACGCAACCGTAGTGTTTTCAATGGAATACGCGCATCCTGTTGATGTGCAACGACCATACTTCGGCGTGTGGCCCGTTCGGCATGCCCCCGCCCTTTCCGCCTGACATGACCCGACTGCGCAAGATCATCCACGTTGACATGGATGCGTTCTACGCGTCGGTGGAGCAGCGCGACGATCCGTCACTGCGCGGCAAGCCGGTGGTTGTGGCATGGCGTGGCGCCCGCTCGGTCGTATGCGCGGCGTCCTACGAGGCGCGCGTATTCGGCGTGCGTTCGGCGATGCCCGCCGTACGTGCCGAGCGCCTGTGCCCGGACGCGGTCTTCGTGCCGCCGGACTTCGCGCGTTACAAGGCGGTGTCACAGCAGGTACGCGCGATCTTCCTGCGCCATACCGACCTGGTCGAGCCGCTGTCGCTGGACGAGGCCTACCTGGACGTGACCGAGCCGAAGAGTGGCATCGAACTGGCCACCGACATCGCCCGCACCATCCGCGCGCAGATCCGCGAAGAAACGAACCTGACCGCTTCAGCCGGGATCGCGCCGAACAAGTTCCTGGCCAAGATCGCCTCGGACTGGCGCAAGCCCGACGGCCAGTTCGTGATTCCGCCGCAGCGCGTGGATGCGTTCCTGGCGCCGCTGCCGGTCAACAGGGTGCCCGGCGTCGGCAAGGTCATGGAAGGCAAGCTGGCCGCGCGCGGCATCGTCACCTGCGGTGATCTGCGGCAGTGGGCGCTGATCGATCTGGAAGAAGCATTCGGCAGCTTCGGCCGCAGCCTGTACAACCGCGCACGTGGCATCGACGAGCGGCCGGTGGAACCGGACCAGCAGGTGCAGTCGATTTCCTCGGAGGACACCTTCGCCGAGGACCTGCTGCTGGAAGATCTGACCGAGGCCATCGTGCAGCTGGCTGGGAAGACCTGGAATGCCACGCGCAAGACCGAACGCGTTGGTCACACCGTGGTGCTGAAACTGAAGACCGCGCAGTTCCGCATTCTCACCCGCAGCTTCACCCCGGAGCGCCCGCCGGAATCGATGGAAGAACTGCGTGACATCGCACTGGCCCTGCGCGCCCGCGTCGACCTGCCGGCGGAGACCCGCTACCGCCTGGTCGGCGTCGGCCTTGGTGGCTTCCGCGAGAAGGAACCGGTGGTGCAGGGCGAATTGTTCGAGCACACCCAGACCGATCGCTCCTGATCGTTCATCCACGCACGGCGTGGATCTACGTGTCGACCAAGGTCGACACCCACCAAGAGCAGGGCATTCCATCCCGACAGGTTGCGCAGACATGCCATCCAGGCAGATCGCAGAGAGCTGTCGAAGGCGGGGTGGGTCCGGTTGCGGGGGCGTGAGCGCCATGGATGTTGCTGTTGCTTCGGCTGTTGCCGTGCATTGAGCAGGTGCAGGGCGCAGCCCTGCAAAAGCCCCCCCTACCTCATGGCCACTGCATCTCGCCCTTGGCCACCTTCGCACTCAGCTCCAGCGATGCCACGCCGTCCAGCTTCGGGTAGCGCGCCTGCATCGCTTTCACCAGCGCCGCACCGTCCTTGGCCTTGGCTGCCTCGGAATCGAACGCGCGGATGTAGTCCGCCGTGAACGCCAGTGCACTGGCATCCAGCGCCGCACCCGGCGCGTAGTGCCCCGGTACCACCACCTTCGGCTTCAGTGCCTGCAGCCGCTGCAGGGTCTGCAGCCAGTCGGTGTGCGACTTCGGCGTCTGCGTGTCGGCCATCCACACGTGTTCACCGGCCATCACCGTAATACCGCCGACGATCGCGCGCAGCGACGGCACCCACAGCACCGTGCGGTCCGGGGTCGGGCCATCGAGGCCGATCAGCGGCAGGCGCTGGCCTTCCAGCTGCAGGGCATCACCGTCCAGCACCTGCGGCACCACGATGCGTGCCGGCACGTCGGCGCCCATCTTCGGCCCCCAGTAGGCCAGCTTGCCGGCCTGGCTCTGCTGGATATGGGCGACGGTCTGCGCGGTGGCGACGATGCGTGCCCGCGGGAACGCGTCCTGCAGGGTAGCCAGGCCGAAGTAATAGTCCGGATCACCGTGGCTGATGTAGATCGTGGTCAGCTGCTTGCCGCTGGCACGGATCAGCTCGACCAGCTTGCGCGCGTCGCTGGCGCCGAACTGCGCATCGACCAGGATCGCGTCATGGCGGCCTTCGATCAGCACCGAAGACACCGAGAACATCGCCTGCGGGCCCGGATGGAAGGTCTGCAGGTGCAGCTGGGATGTGGTCGCCGTGGCCGGCGCCGGCGTGGCCGAAGCGGCCATCAGCGGAGCACTGGCGAAGGCGGCGGCCAGCGCGAGGGGAAGCAGCAGGGTAGCGGTGCGCATTGGGAATTCCTCGTGTCGGATGGGGAGCGGAGCGCGGGCTATGCCGGGCGTCCTTGCTCGGCCCGCTGCGGGCCGTCGCAAGCGACGTTGGCAACGGCTCCTGCCGTTGCCTTCGGCTCTACAGCTGGGTAGCGCCGGGCCATGCCCGGCGGACGCCATGATCAGTACGCGGCCGTGATGATCTGCTTCGGGTACTGCTGCGCTTCCAGCTCGGCGACGAACGCGGCGCCGTAGTCGGCGTAGCTGATGCGGCTGTGGCCGCTGGCATCAGCGAGGAAGGCCTTGGGCTGCACGCGGTACTGGCCGCGCTCTTCGCCCGGGCCGATTTCGGCGGCCGGCGAGAAGAAGGTCCAGTCCAGGTCGTCCACCGCCTGCAGGCGATTGAAGGCTTCACGATGGGCCAGCGCGTACGGCTTGTAGGCCTCCGGGAAGTTGGGGGTATCGACCAGCTGCACGCCCGGCGCGACTTCCAGGCTGCCGGCGCCACCGACCACCACCAGGCGCGGTACACCGGCCTTGCGCGCGGCGGCGGCCAGCTGCGCGGCCACTTCGCCGACGCGGCCGATGTCATCGCCCGGACGCGGGCCATAGGCGCTGGCCAGCACGTCGTGGCCGGCGATGGCGGCGACCAGGGCATCCTGGTCATCCAGCGAGGCGATCACCGGATGGGCACCGGCCAGTTCGGCCGGAAGATCCTGCGCGCTGCGCACGATGACGGTGAGTTCGTGGCCGTTGGCCAGCGCGTGGCGGGCGATCTGGCGGCCGATGTTGCCGGTGGAACCAACGAGGGCGATCTTCATGGCAGGACTCCGTGGGGTGGTATGGGGTGGGAATGGGGCCACTCTAGGCCGCTGCAGTCGCTCGAAAAACAGCGTATAACGCGCTTGTTTGTTGCATGGATCGAGCATATGGACCGATTGACCGCCATGACCGTGTTCGTCGAGGTGGCCGAGCGCGGCAGCCTCACCGCCGCCGCCGAGGTGCTGGACATGTCACGGGCGATGGTCACCCGCTACCTGGCCGAGGTCGAGGGTTGGCTGGGCGCGCGCCTGCTGCACCGGACCACGCGCCGGGTCAGCCTGACCGGCCCCGGCGAGGCGGCGCTGGTGCGCTTCCGGCAGATGCTGGCCATCGGCGAGGAACTGCACGGTGAGCTGGCCAGCGACGATCCCGAACCGCACGGCACGTTGCGGGTGACCGCCAGCGTGTCGTTCGGGCAGAGCCACCTGGCGCGGGCGGTGGCCGCTTTCGTCGCACGCCACCCGGCGGCGCGCATCGAACTGCTGCTGGTCGACCGCACCGTGAACCTGGTGGAGGAGCGCGTGGACCTTGCGGTGCGCATCGCCCGCCAGATCGATCCCAGCCTGATTGCACGACGGTTGGCCACCTGCCGCTCGGTGTTGTGCGCGACGCCGTCCTACCTGCAGGCACGCGGTACGCCTACCGCACCGGAACACCTGGCCGCGCACAACTGCCTGACCCATCACTACGTGGGCAAGAGCTTGTGGCAGCTGCACCGCGCTGGCCGTTCACTGTCGGTGGCGGTGGGCGGCAACATCAGCGCCAACGAAGCCTCGCTGTTGCTGGAAGCGGTGCGTGCCGGCGCCGGCATCGCCATGCTGCCGACCTACCAGGTGGCGCCGCTGCTGCGCAGTGGCGAGCTGATCGAACTGCTGCCCGAATTCAGTCTGGACGAACTCGGCATTCATGCCGTGTACGCATCACGGCGCCAGCAGCCCGCTATCATGCGGCGATTCCTGGATTTCCTGGGCGAGTGTTTCGCCAGCCCGGCCTTCCAGGATCTGGATTGGCGCCCACCGGGCAAGGAGAACACATGAACCATGGACAGGCCTTGATCGACCACAACCGTGCTGCCTGGGACCGCCAGGCCAGCGAAGTGCGCGAATGGTCGCGCCCGGTGGAAAGCTCAACGATTGCCGCCGCGCGCGATGGCCGCTGGCAGGTGCACCTGACCCCGCGCGCGCTGCCGCTGGACTGGCTGGGTGATGTGCGCGGCCGCCGCATCCTCTGCCTGGCCTCGGGCGGTGGCCAGCAGGCCCCGGTGCTGGCGGCGGCCGGGGCGGAGGTGACCGTGTTCGATCTGTCCGATGGCCAGCTCGAGCAGGATCGTCAGGTGGCGGCGCGTGATGGCCTGCAACTGCGCACGGTGCAGGGCGACATGCGCGATCTGCACGCCTTCGCCAACGACAGCTTCGATGTGGTGTTCCACCCGATCTCCAACCTGTACGTGCCCGACGTCCGGCCGGTGTGGACCGAATGCCGCCGCGTGCTGGCGCGCGATGGCATGCTGATGGCCAGCTTCTACAACCCGGTGCTGTTCGTCGGTGCGCGCGATCCGCAGCTGGATGCACAGGGCCTGATCCGGCCGCAGTACGCCATTCCCTATTCGGATCTGGAAGACCTGCCACCGGCCGAGCGCGAGGCGAAACTGGCACGGGGCGACGCACTGACCTTCGGCCACAGCCTGACCGAACTGATCGGTGGCCAGCTCGATGCCGGCTTCATCATCGATCGCTTCATGGAAGACTGGCAGCCGCAGCCGCGTTTCCTGATCGACCGTTACCTGCCCACCTTCCTGGCTACCCGCGCGCGCCGGATCGGCTGAGGCGGATCGGCGCAAAAAACAGCGGCGTACAATGGACGGCCCCACGTCATGCAGGTGCCGTCCCTTGTCGTATCCGTATCCGCTGGTCGTGTTCGACCTCGATGGCACGCTGGTCGACAGCGCTGCCGATATTGCCGAAGCGCTGAACCGCACGCTGGAGGACATCGGCGTGGCGCGTGTGCCGGAAGCCACCGTGCTGGGCTGGATCGGTGACGGTGTGCGTCGTCTGGTCGAACAGGCGGTGCAGGCCGCCGGCCGCGAGGTGGACCTGGCCGAGGTGATGCCGGTGTTCATGGTGCACTACCGTGAGTGCCTGCTGCGCAGCCCGCGGCTGTTCGATGGCGTGGGCGAAGCGCTGGCGCAACTGCGTGCGCGCAACGTGCCACTGGCGATCTGCACCAACAAGCCTGAAGCACTGGTGCCGCCGCTGCTGCAGCACCTGGGTATCGGTGATGTATTCGCGCTGGTACTGGGGGGAGATTCGCTGCCGCAGCGCAAGCCCAGCGGTGAGCCATTGCGGTACATCGCCGCGCACTTCGGGCTGTCGGTGGAGTCCTGCCTGATGGTGGGTGATTCGTTGACCGATTACCGCGCCGCCGAAGATGCCGGCATGCCGATCGCACTGGTGCGCTACGGCTATCCGCGCGGCCTGGACCTGGCCACCGCGCATGCGGTGGCGGTGATCGATGACCTGCGTGAACTGCCGGGGTTGGTCGCCGGTATCCCGGTGTAGAGCCGAGCCCGTGCTCGGCTGCTTGAATGCATGAGCCGAGCATGGCTCGGCTCTACAGTAGACGCCATGCGTCGATGGCATCAGGAGGCGCCGGGAGATGCCCGGCGCGCTCCTTCATTTCGGCTGGTAACGCACGCTCAACTGGTACTCACGGCCGGGCTGGTTGAACCACGCCACGGTCTCATACCTGCGGTCGAACACATTGGCGGCACGTGCCAGCAGCGACCACGACGGCGTCAGCGCGTACTCGGCGCGCAGATCCAGCGTGCCGTAACCTCCCACCTTCACCATGTTGGCGGCATCGTCGTAGCGCTTGCCGGCACCCTGTACGGTCAGGCCGGCGCGGAAGTTGCCGAAGCGACGGTCGATGTCCAGGCGCGCGGTCTGCTGCGCGCGGCGTGGCAGCCAGTTGTCGAACTGGGTGCTGCCGCCGGTGCGGTTGCGCGGGTCGGTGTAGCTGAGCTGTGCGTTGATGTCGAAGCCGGCCAGCAGCACGCCGCCGGTCAGTTCGGCACCGCGGATGCGGGACTTCTCCACCTGCTGCATCTTGAAGGTCGCCGCATCGTAGGTGATCAGATCATCGATGCGGGTTTCATACACATCCAGGCCCCAGTGCCAGCCCTGGCCCTGCTGCGAAACGCCCAGGTTGGCACTCTTGGATTTCTCCGGGTTCAACGTAGGCACGCCGCTCCACGGGTCGTACAGATCGCTGAAGGTCGGTGCCTTGAACGCTGTGCCATAGCTGGCGTTGACGCGCAGGCCGTGGCCCAGTTCCATGGCCCAGCCAACGCTGCCGGTAGCGTGGTTGCCGAACTGCTGGTTGTCGTCGTTGCGTGCGCTGGCCTGCAGCTGGTGGCGTCCGAAGCGGCCCTGGTACTGCACGAACACGCCGGTGTTGCGGCGACTGTCGACGAGGTAACCCGCGCTGCTGCCATCCAGGTTGTCTTCGCTCCAGTCCACGCCTGCGCTCAGCAGCTGGCCCTCGGCCACGCCGAAATCGCCCTGCAGCGAGGCGCTGTCGCGATGGGTCTGTGCGCTGCCACGTGCACCGAAGTCGCCGAAGTTGTCCGACTCGTTGTCACTGCGGCCGACGTTGGCGGTGAATGCCAAGCGCTCGGACGGGGTGTAGCGCACCTTGCCGGCCAGCACCTGCTGGCGGGTTTCCGAATGGTTGTAGTAACCGTCGTAGTGGTTCTTGCCGTCGGCGCGCAATGCGCTGCCTTCCACGTTCCACTGGTCGTTGAATGTGTAGCCACCGCGCAGGCTCTTGGACAGGTTGCGGTAGCCGTCGCGATCGGGCTCGTCGGCGAAACAGCCGGTGAACAGCGTGGCCGAGCCGCGGCAGGCATCGATGCCATCGGAATGCTGGTAGGCGATGTCGGCACCGAACCAGCCGCGTTCGCTGCCACCACCAATGCCGCCGCTGGCTTCGCGCAGCCCGTTGCTGCCGCCGCCGAGCTGGAAGTGCGGGGCGAAATCGCCCTGGTTGCGGCGGGTGAAGATCTGGATCACGCCACCGATGGCGTCGGCGCCGTACAGGCTCGACTGCGGGCCACGCACGATTTCCACGCGCTCGATCTGCGCCAGCGGCAGGTCCTGGTACATGGCCAGGCCGAGGTCGGCGCTGTTGATGCGCACGCCATCCACCAGCACCACGGTGTGGCCGGAATTGGTACCGCGCAGGAACAGCGAGCTCTGCTTGCCGAGGCCACCGGAGTTGGTCAGGTTGATGCCGGCGCGGCCACGCAGCAGTTCCTGCAGCGAAGTGGCCTGGCTGGATTCGATCTGCGCGCGGTCGATCACCTGTGCCGGCGCGATGCTGTCCTGCAGGGCGATCGGGGTGCGGGTGGCGGTGACCAGGATCTGGTCGAGCGCGGTGGTGGCCTCGCTGGCCTGGGCCAGCGCGGGCAGGGCGGCCAGCACGGCCAGGGACAGCATTCGGGACTGCAGCTTCATGGGGGACTCCAGGTGCCACGCACGCCCGCGTGGCGAAGGGGAGGAGCCGCGAAGGCAGGCACGCGCCGACGCCGCAGCGCGCGCCACGGTCATCCAGCGCCATGCCCACCGCATCGCGACCTGAGGCTTCCGGGCCGGTCTCCGGGCTCGCCGCCGGGTGGCGCGAGGCCACCGTCCAGGCGCCTTCCCATGCCTGTGGCACAGTGGCGTTGTTGCCTGGAACTGACGTGCTTACCGTTGCGGGGGCAGCGCCGGCCTGGCGTGGAATCACGCGTCACCGGCTTCCCGTTTCAACCTGCCGGCCGGGGCCGCAGGTCACCTGGAAGTGCGCGCAGTCTACGGCATCGCAGGCAGTGCCGTTGCGTCGCGCCTGCACGACTGCCTTTGCTGTGCCTTTAGAATGGTTGCTCGATCCCGTGGTGCCGTTGCCGATGTCCGCCCGTTTTCCGCTGTACCTGCGTTGCCCGTCCGGGACGCGCGCATGATCCTCGACCTGGTCCGCCATGCCGGCAACGGCCGTGATGAATACCTCGATGGCCGCAGCGACCCACCGCAGCTGGCCGGCCTGCCGAAGGAGCTGGTCGAGGCCTATGCCGGGCAGCGCTGGGAGCGGGTGGTCAGTTCGCCGCGGCTGCGTTCGCTGCATACGGCCATGGCGCTGGCCACCCCGCGCGGGCTGGACGTCGAAGCGGACGAGGAATGGGAAGAGCTGGATTTTGGCGACTGGGACGGGCAATCGCTGTTCGACCTGCCGGAAGATGCGCTGGCCGCCTTCCACGCCGATCCGCATGCGTTCCCACCGCCGAACGGCGAGAGCTGGGGGCATTTCGAGCGGCGCATCGCGCGCGCGCTGGATCGCCTGCTGGATGACGATGACCCGGTGCCGACGCTGGTAGTCAGCCACGGTGGCCCGTTGCGCATGGTGCTGTCGCAGGTCTGCGGCCTGCCGATGTCGCTCTGCTGGGCCCTGCGTATCGACCACGGCACGCGCCTGCGGGTGTGGCTGGAGCGTGGCGAGGTCGGGCTGGTGGGTGAGCTGCTGGAGCTGCAGCAGCCTTGATTGCACTCGCCGGGCATGGCCCGGCGCTACCGGTGCAGTCAATCCTCGTCCGCGTCCTCGGTCACGCTGTCCTCAGCGTCATCGTCGGCATCGAAGCGCTGCTCATGCACCGGGCCCGAGGCCGGGCCGGCTGCCTTCAGCGGATGCGCAGCGATGCGCGCTTCGTAATCCTGCACCAGTGCTTCACGCTGTGGCTCGCTCAGCTCCTGCCAATGGCAGTCCAGCAACGCGCCTTCCAGCGAGTACAGCAGGTTCAGGCTGGGCTTGAAGCCGGCGCGCTTGACCTTGACGAAAGCGCCGACGGCTCCGATCGCGACCAGGTCGTCGCGGCTGCGCAGGCCGACCTGGCGCAGCCACGCCGCACTCTTCGGGCCGATGTTGCGCAGCTTCGGTGCGCTCATCCCAACGCCTCGACGAACACGCGGGCGATGGCTTCCAGGCCGGCCTGATCTTCTGCGTCGAAGCGGCCGACCTTCGGGCTGTCGATATCGAACACGCCGATCAGTTCATCGCCGCGCAGCAGCGGCACCACCAGTTCCGAGCGCGAGGCCGAATCGCAGGCGATATGGCCGGGGAAGGCGTCGACGTCCTCCACGCGCTGGGTCACGCGCTGGCTGGCGGCGGCTCCGCACACGCCCTTGTCCAGCGGGATGCGCACGCAGGCCGGCAGGCCCTGGAACGGGCCGACCACCAGTTCCTTGCCGTCGTACAGATAGAAGCCCACCCAGTTCAGGTCGGGCAGGGCATGGTAGACCAGCGCAGAGAGGTTGGCCGCGTTGGCGATGCGGTCGGACTCGCCGTAGACCAGGCCACGGGCCTGTTCCAGCAGCTGGGCGTATTGTTCCGGCTTGCTGCCGGTGAGCGAGGCATTGGCGAACATGCCAGCAGTCTAGCAAGCGCGCCGGGCCGGTGATAATGCACGCACTGTTGCCCTGCTGGAGCCCTTGATGCCGTTGCCCACCCCGCTGCCGCCAGCCCTCTTCGTTACCGGCACCGATACCGAGATCGGCAAGACCGCGGCAAGCACCGCGCTGCTGCATGCGCTGCGCCGGCGTGGCCTGCGCGCGGTCGGCATGAAGCCGGTGGCCAGCGGCAGCGAGGATCTGGGACAGGGCCTGCGCAACGAGGACGCGCTGGCGCTGCAGGCAGCCAGCTGGCCGGTGCCGGACTACGCCGATCTGAATCCGTATGCACTGCGGCAGCCGCTGGCACCGGAGCTGGCCGCTGCCGAGGACGGCGTGCAGGTGGAGCTGGCGCCGATCGTGGCCGCGTTCGAACGCCTGCGCGCGCAGGCCGACATCGTGGTAGTGGAGGGCGTCGGTGGTTGGCTGGCGCCGGTCTCGGCCACGCTGGACCAGCTCGACCTGGTGCGCGCACTGCGGTTGCCGGTGCTGCTGGTGGTGGGCATGCGGCTGGGCTGCGTCAACCATGCGCGGCTGACCGCGCAGTCGCTGCAGGCCAGTGGCGTGGAGTGCCTGGGCTGGATCGGCAACCACATCGACCCGGCCATGCAGCGCCAGGACGAGAACTTCGCCACGCTGCAGCAGCGCCTGCCGATGCCGTGCCGGGGCCGGCTGCCACATCTGCCGGGTGCGGACGGTGCACAGCTCGCAGTGCACCTTGGCGATGGCTGAGGGTAGTGCCGGCCGCTGGCCGGCAACTGCTTCGATCCGGTGATCCCGATGTTGCCGGCCAGCGGCCGGCACTACCGTGCTGCAGACGCCAGCTCCCGCGCGATCGCGCCCAGCCGCTCCACCGCCCCAATGAAGCGCGCATCCAGCGTCTGGCAGCACGACAGCCGCAGGCAATGGCGATACCGCGCGCCACGTGAATACACCTGGCCGGGCATGAACACGATGTCCTCCTGCAGCGCACGCTCAAACAGTTCGCGCGTATCGATGCCCGGCAGTTCCAGCCACAGCAGGAAGCCGCCCTGCGGTTCAGTGGCGCGGGTGCCCGCCGGGAAGTGCTCGGCCACCAGCTGGCGCAGCCGTCCGACCTGTTCGCGATACAGGCGACGCATGCGATGCAGGTGGTGCTCGTAGCTGCCCGCTTCCAGATAGGCCGCCACCGCGTCACCCAGCAGCTGCGGCTCACCACCGGTGGACTGGAACTTCAGCAGTGCGATGCGTTCGGCGAAGCGGCCACCATCGAGCCAGCCGATGCGATAGTCCGGCGCCAGCGTCTTGGAAAAGCCGCCGACCACCATCACCCAGCCGTCGCGATCAAACGCCTTCAGCAGCGGCGCCGGCGGCTCGCAGAACTGCAGCTCGGCGTACACCGCATCCTCGATCAACGGCAGTTGGCGTGCATTGACCAGCTCGGCGAGGCGTTGCTTGGCGTCCATCGGCATGGTGCAGCCCAGCGGGTTGTGCACGGTCGGCATCACCACCAGCGCGGCCAGCGATGTGTGCTCCAGCAGCGTGTCCAGCGCATCGACATCCAGGCCCTGCTGCGGATGGGTGGGCAGTTCGATGGCCTGCAGGCCGAGGTTGGCCAGCAACGGGTACAGATTGAAGTAGGACGGTGCCTCGATGCCGACCGCGTCGCCGGGTTGGGTCACCGCACGCAATGCCAGCTGCAGCGCTTCCATTGCACCGTGGGTCAGCAGCAGGCGCCCGGCGTGGGTGTGCAGGCCCATGCGCGGACCGCGGCGCACGATCTGCGCCAGCAGCCGCGGCGAACCATTCGGGCGCGCGTAGGTTTCCACCGTCTGCTGGCCATGGCGTAGTACCTGCGCGGTGTGCTTGGCCAGCTGCGCGCCGGGATAGAACTGGCGACCGCGCGGGCCGGCGAAGGCCAGATCGATCACGCCCGGGCGGCGCTGCGCCTCAAGCACGCGCGCCATCAACACCTGCTGCAGCGGTGCAGTGGGTGCCGAGGGCACATCGCGCAACGAGCGTTCCGGCACCGACAGTCGTGGCGCGACCTCGAAGCCGGCCTTGGGCCGGGGAATCACCAGACCAGCGTCTTCCAGCTGGCGATAGGCGGCAATCACCGTGTTGAGGCTGAGCCTGCGTTGTGAGGCCATCTGCCGCAGCGAGGGCAGGCGGCTGCCAACCGGAAGGCGACCGCCGTGAATGGCCTCGGCCAGTTCGTCGGACAGCCGTTGGTAGCGGGGCGGGATCATCGCGCTCTGGTCATCTGTATCCATCGAATTTCCCGCCATCTGGTGCTGTACCCATGATGATGGCGAGCCTAGCATGTCGTTGTCGGCCGGGCCTGATCGGGGCGTGGCCGGTACTTTCCAAGCGCACGGCTGGATGGCCGTGCGTCTTTTTTGTGTAGAGCCGAGCCCACGCTCGGCTGCTGTTGGCGGAAGAGCAGCCGAGCGTGGGCTCGGCTCTACATGAGCGTCGTTACCGCATCGGCACCAGCGCCGCATCGCGCCGGTACAACGCCGGGAACTGCCTGCCCAGCGCGGCCAGCTTCGGTGCGTCGTAGTAGCGGATGTAGGCCGCCTGCGGGTAGTTCGTCATGTAGTTCTGGTGGTAGCTCTCGGCCGGGTAGAAGCGCTGGCCGCTGACCAGCTGGGTGACGATCGGCGCGCGGTAGCTGCCGGCCTGGCCGAGCTGGGCGATGTAGGCGCGGCTGGCCGCCTGCTGGCGGGCGTCGTCAGTGAAGATCGCCGACCGGTACTGGCTGCCGTGGTCCGGCCCCTGGCGGTTGAGCTGGGTCGGGTCGTGTGCCACCGAGAAGAACACCTGCAGCAACTGCCCGTAGCTGACCTGGCGCGGGTCATAGTCGATCTTCACCGCCTCGGCATGGCCGGTCTGGCCGCTGCTGACCCGTTCGTAACGCGCGTTGGCGGCGCTGCCGCCGATATAACCGGAGACGGCATTGCTCACGCCCTTGACGTGCTGGAACACGCCCTGCACCCCCCAGAAGCAGCCACCGGCAAACACCACGCTGGCGTGGGTGGCGTCATCGCGGAACGCGGCATCGCCGCTGGGGGCTGGCAGCGCGCCGGTCTGTGCGCTGGCTTCGACCGGTGCCGCGATGGCGCCGTGGTCAACCAGCAGCACACCGGCGATCAATGCCGTGGCCACCAGGCCTGCAACACCGGCAGCAACGCCCTGTTCAAAGGAGAGTTTCATCATGTCCTCCCGTTTCAACCAAAGGTGAAGGCATAGGCCTGCACGCCCGCATCGAGGAACTCGATCTCGAAGCGGTGGGGGCCGACCGTGCCGCGCTGGCGGATCAGCTGGTACAGGCGGTGCTCGTCGACCACGCCGCTGCCATCGGCTCCGACATCGCTGCCGGCATCGGCGGCGGGCAGCGGCTTGCCGTCCAGCCAGACCCGGAAACGCACCGGCGTGCCGTCGTGGGCCGGTGCCAGCACCAGGTGCAGGTCGCGCGCATGGAACTGGAAGGCGATGCGGCCACCGGCCTGCTGCAGTTGTGCCGCTTCATCGGTGACGGTCCAGTGCCCGGACAGCCCCCACTGGTTCAACGCCAGGGTGGCTGGCAACGTGTAGTCGAACGCAGCGTCGCTGCGCTGCCCGCCGGGCGAGGCGAACTGCTCGGCGCGGGCGTGGCCCAGATAGGTTTCCGGCGAGCGCAGATTGCCCATGTCGGCCTGCGCGGCCACGCCCTTCAGGTCGGCGGCAGCGGGATCGGCCGGTGGCGGCAGATGGGTCTGGCCGGCTTCGGTCAGCAGGCGGCGGATCATCTGTTCCGAGCGCGCATAGTTGCCTTCGCCGAACTGGTGGCCGCGGATGTTGCCCTGTGCATCGACGAAGTACTGCGCCGGCCAGTAGCGGTTGTTGAACGCTCGCCAGATCGTGTACTGGTTGTCGAGCGCCACCGGGTACTCGACCTTCAGCTGCTGCACCGCCTTCATGACGTTGCGCGGGTCACGCTCGAAGGCGAATTCCGGGGTGTGCACGCCGACCACCACCAGGCCGTGGTCGCGGTAGCGGCGTTCCCATTCGTGCACGAACGGCATCGCGCGCAGGCAGTTGATGCACGAGTACGTCCAGAAATCGACCAGTACCACCTTGCCGCGCAGCTGCTGGGCCGTCAGCGGCGGGCTGTTGAGCCAGCCGGTGGCGCCGTCCAGCGCGGGCAGGGTGCCTTCCACCGGCAGCGGTGCATCGGCAGCGGCGTTGGCACCGGCCATCATCATCATCGGCGGTGCCGCCGGCTGCGCGCCGGGCACCGCATCCAGCAGGCCCTGCTCGATGCGCGCGGTGCTGACCGTTGAAAGGCGGGTGAGCAGGCCGGTATCCCAGCCCATGCCGATCGCCACCACCGCCAGCAGCGCGGCCACGCCCAGCACCTTGCGCAGCACATCGCCGAGGCCAAGCCGCGCCCGCAGTGCACGGAACACGCGGCCGCCCACCCACACCGCCAGCGCCAGTGCGGTGATTGCACCCAGCGCATAGGCCAGCAGCAGCGCACTGGTACCGACGCTGGCGCCATGCAGGGCAGCACCGGTCAGCACCAGGCCGAGGATCGGCCCGGCGCAGGGTGCCCACAGCAGGCCGGTGGCGATGCCGATCAGCAGCGAGGTCCACGCACCTCCACGCCCCGCTGCGTCGGCGGCATCGGCGCGCGCACTCAATCGGGCGCCTACGCGCTGGAACGGCGCCAGCAGATGGTCGGCCAGTCGTGGCCATAGCAGTGCCACCGCGAACAGCGCCATCAGCAGCAGGGCGATCCAGCGTCCGACCTGGTTGGCCTGCGCCACCCATTGGCTGCCCACCGCGGCCAGGCTGGCGACCACGGTGAAAGTGAGCGCCATGCCCAGCAGCAGCGGCAGCGTGCTGCGCAGGAACGGACGGTCGGCACGCGCGAACACGAACGGCAGCACCGGCAGGATGCAGGGACTGAGCAGGGTCAGCGCGCCCCCGAGGTAGGCAAGCAGCAACAGCAGCATCGTCAGGCTCCGGAAGCAGGGGAAGAACCGACCGGCACCCGCCAGCCATCGGCAGTGCCGCCCTCGGCGGCACCGGGAACGAACACCATCGCCGCACCATTCATGCAGTAGCGCAGCCCGGTCGGGCGCGGGCCGTCGTTGAACACATGGCCGAGGTGGCCACCGCAGCGGCGGCAGTGCACCTCCACCCGCAGCATCCCGAAGGTGACATCGCGGTCTTCGCCGATGGCGTTGTGCAGCGGCGCCCAGAAGCTGGGCCAGCCGGTGCCGCTCTCGAACTTGGTGGAGGAGGAGAACAGCGGCAGCGCACAGCCGGCGCAGGCAAAGGTGCCCTGCCGGTGTTCCTGGTTGAGCGGGCTGCTGTACGGGCGCTCGGTGGCCTGCTGGCGCAGCACCGCGTACTGCGCCGGGGTCAGCTGCTGGCGCCACTGCGCATCGCTGTGCATGACCTCGAACTGTCGCGACGGGCGCGCTTCGGCGGCCGCCGGGGCGGCGCGGCTGCAGGCCCCCAGGCCGAACAGGCCGGCGGCGGTGGCAACACCGCCCAGGCCCAGCAGATGGCGGCGGGACAGGGACATGGCGGACTCCGGGAAGGGGCGACGGGGCCATGCTGCGCCCGCCCGGGTCAACGAATCCTCACGCAGGATTCAATTTTTCGTGAGGTATCGGCGGCAATCCCGCGCCACAATGCAGCCAGCCTCCCCACTGGCCCCGAGCTGCCGATGTCGACCAAACGCGTGCTGATCGTTGAAGACGATGCCCACATCGCCGACCTGCTGCGCATGCATCTGGGCGATGAGGGTTACGACGTCGCCCATGCCGCCAGTGGCGATGCCGGCCTGCGCCTGCTTGAGCAGGACGGCCCGTGGGATGCGCTGGTGCTGGACGTGATGCTGCCCGGCGTGGACGGCCTGCAGGTCTGCCAGCGTGCACGCGCGATGGCGCGCTATGTGCCGATCATCATCATCAGCGCGCGCGGCAGCGAAACCCAGCGCATCGTCGGCCTGGAACTGGGTGCGGATGACTACCTGGCCAAGCCCTTCTCGATGCCGGAACTGGTGGCACGGGTGCGCGCATTGCTGCGCCGCGCCGAGGCGATGGCGCAGAGCGCACGCATCGATGCCGGCGCGATCGAGCTGGGTGGGCTGCAGCTGGACCCGGTTGCACGCACCGCCTCGGTGGATGGCAACCCATTGGAGCTGACCCCGCGCGAGTTCGACCTGCTGCTGTTCTTCGCCCGCCATCCAGACCAGGTGTTCGCACGCATGGAACTGCTCAACCAGGTCTGGGGCTACCAGCACGACGGTTACGAGCACACAGTCAATACCCACATCAATCGGCTGCGCAGCAAGATCGAGCCGGACCCGGCCAACCCGCGGCGCCTGCTGACGGTGTGGGGACGCGGCTACAAGCTGGTCGATCCGGCCGGGGCGGCGGCATGATCAAGCCGAACCTGTGGCAGAAGCTGGCGGCGGTGATCGCCGCGCTGATGCTGATGTGCTGCATGGCGTTGCTGGCGCTGCAGATGCGTGCCAATACCCGCCACGAGCAGGAAGTGGTGCAGCGGTTGTCGCTGGGCCTGGCCGAGCACATCGCCCAGCGCAGCGAGCTGATGGATACCAGCGGCATGCGTGATGCCGCGGTGCGCGCGCTGTTCGGCCAGCTGATGGCGGTCAACCCCAGCGTCGAGGTCTACCTGCTGGACGACCAGGGTCGCATCCTTGGCCACGATGCACCCAGTGGGCATCTGGTGCGCAACCGGGTGGACGTGGCACCGCTGCGCCGGCTGCTGGCCGGTGCACCGTTGCCGATCCTCGGCGATGACCCGCGCAGCGCGGATGGCCGCAAGGTGTTCAGTGCCGCGCCGCTGATCGTGCAGGGTCGCCAGGCTGGCTATGTGTACGTGGTGCTGGTCGGCGAACACCGCCAGATGTTGTCCGACGACCTTGCCGCCGGCAGCCAGTGGAACACCACGCTGTGGTCGGTGATGCTGGTCGGCAGCCTGGGCCTGCTGGCCGGGCTGGTAGCGTTCTACTGGGTGACCCGTCCGCTGCGGCGGCTGACCCGGCGCATCCAGGCCTTCGACATGGATGCACCCACGCCGTTGCCGGCGCCGGAGCCGCTGCGCCCCGGTGAGCGCGACGAGCTGGTGATCCTGGAACACGCGCACGCGCAGATGGCACAGCGGCTGGGCGAGCAATGGCAGCAGCTGCGCCAGCAGGACCTGCAGCGGCGCGAGCTGGTCGCCAATATTTCGCACGACCTGCGCACGCCGCTGTCGTCGCTGCACGGCTACCTGGAAACGCTGGCGTTGAAGGATGCCACGCTGTCACCGGACGAGCGCCGCCGCTATCTTGGCATCGCCCTGGCGCAGAGTGCCAAGGTCGGTCGGCTGGCACGCGCGCTGTTCGAGCTGGCGCGGCTGGAGCACGGCGAAGTGCGGCTGGAGTGGGAAGTGTTCGCGCTGCCGGAGCTGCTGCAGGACGTGCTGCAGAAGTTCGAGCTGGCGGCGCAGGCGCGCAACCAGCGCCTGCTCGCGGAGTTCCCGCCAGGCCTGCCGCTGGTGCGCGCCGATCTGGGCCTGGTCGAGCGAGTGCTGACCAACCTGCTCGACAACGCGCTGCGGCATGCGCCCGACGGTGGCCGGATCGAGGTGCGTCTGCGCGCGACGCCGGACAGCGTGGAAGTGAGCGTGGCCGATGATGGTCCTGGTGTTGCCCCTGCACTGCGCACACAGCTGTTCCAGGCACCGGCCGCGCTGGGCGCGCGACGTGGCGAGAACGGCGGGTTGGGCCTGCTGATCGTGCAGCGCATCGTGCAGCTGCACGGCCGTCGCATCGAACTGCGTGACAGCGAGCGCGGCGCGCTGTTCGTGTTTGCGTTGCCGCGCGCGGAACCGGCGGCCTAGCAGGCCGCCTCGCACACCACCACGCCGCCGCTTTCCAGCGGCAGGTGCAGGCGGATGCAGGCACCACCCAGCTCCGAATCGGTCACTTCAACGTGGCCGCCATGCTTGTCGGCCACTACCTGCACCAGCGCCAGGCCGAGGCCGAACCCGGGGCTGCCCGGATCCAGCCGCACATAGGGTTGAAGCACCTGGCCGCGCAGTTCGGGTGCGATGCCGGGGCCGTCGTCCTCCACCTGCAGGCATAGCCAGCCGTCGTTGACGGTGCTGGCGATACGGATCTGCCGCCGTGCGTAGCGCAGGGCATTGCCGAGCAGGTTGCGCAATGCCAGTTCCAGCATGTGCCGGTTGACGTTGACCAGGCCGACCGGCGACAGCGCCTGCTGCACGGGCATCGGCAACGGCGCGAACTGGGCCACTACCCCGCGTACCAGTGCCGCCAGCTGCAGGCGCTGCCGGGTCAGCTGATGGCAGCGACCGAGTGCGGCGTACTCGACGCCGGCATCGGTGAGGTGCTGCAGTCGATCAACGTCGGTGCGCAGGCCGCCCAGTGCATCGCGCTGTATCTCGTCGAGCGCGGTGTCCTCCAGGTCGGCCAGGCCGAAACGCATCCGCGCCAGTGGGGTGCGCACTTCATGTGCCACTGCCTGCGCCAGAACGCGCTGGCTTTCCAGCAGCTGCTGCAGCTGCTCGGCCATATGGTTGAAGGCATTGGCCAGCGGCCGCACCAGCGCGGTGCCGGCGCGTGGCGCACGCGTGTCCAGCTGTCCGTCGCGCATCTGCCGGGCCGCCTGTGCCAACTGCGAGACGTCACGCCACAGGCGGTAGACCATCACGTACATCGGCAGTGCCACGGCCACCATCAGGATCAGCAGCAGGATGGCCACGCCGGACACTTCGCTGTCCTGCCAGCCCTCGTCGGGCAGCGCTTCGTCCAACGGCCCCAGCATCACCGCGTAGTCGCTGTCGCCGATCCGCTGAAGGCTGCGCATGTGCTCCAGGTCGATCTGCACGCGGCCGTTGTTGAAGGGGGGACGCTGGCTGGCCGGCAGCTCCTTCATCGCCTCGGCCAACGGCACCATGCGCAGGGCATAGGCGAAATCAGCGTCCAGTTGGCGCGCCAGCGTCGGCCACTGCTCGCGCGGGGTTTCGGCGAAGCGGTGCTGCAGCAGGGCATGGGTGCCACGCATTTCGGCCTGGAGCCCGGCTTCGGTGCGGTCTTCCAGCAGCGCGTCCCAGGCCCACAGGCCGAGCACGATCAGCAGCAGATGGGCGACCAGGAAGCCGATGCCGTAGCGCAGGAAGTGGAAGGCGTGGCCGCGCATCGCCGAGGGCGTGCGCTTCATCCCCATGCCGAGCGGCTGAACAGGTAGCCGCGTCCACGCACGGTCTTGATCCGCTCCGGTTGTTCAGGGTTGTCGCCCAGCTTGCGGCGCAGGCGTGAGATGCGTGCATCGATCGAACGGTCCAGGCCGTTAAAGGCGATGCCACGCAGGCCGCGCAGCAGCGCGTCGCGGTCGAGGATCTGCCCCGCGTTGCTGGCCAGCAGGAACAGCAGGTCGAACTCGGCGGTGGTCAGTTCCAGCAGGGCGCCCTGCAGGTGCACATTGCGGGTGGACGGGTCGATGTTCAGCTCGCCGAAGCGCAGGCTGCCGTCGCGTGGTTCGACCCGGCGATGGCGGCGCAGGTGCGCACGCAGGCGGGCCAGCAGCACCCGCGGTTCGATGGGTTTGCCGATGTAATCGTCGGCGCCCAGCTCCAGTCCCAGCACCTGGTCGATGTTGTCGGTGCGGGCGGTCAGCACGCAGATGATGCCGTCATAGTGGGGTCGGATCTGCCGACACACTTCGAAACCATCCTGATCGGGCAGGCCGACGTCGAGCAGGACCAGGGCCGGCTTCTCGGTCAGGATCCGGGTCACCGCACGCTCACCGCTGCGCTCGTGGGCCACCTGGTAGCCATGCCGCTGCAGATAGTCGCTGACCATCGTACCCAGGCGGGCATCGTCTTCGACCAGTACGATATCCAGCATTTTCAAGGCCTCCGTGGGCGCAAACGTACCGCCACGGCACGAGCGCGGCGATGCTATCCCAGCCTGCGGGCCGCCCGGGTCCCGGGGGCGGGCGCCATTCAGCCGGGGTTGCTGGCGCTCGGGCCGGGCCTCAGGCCTGGCAACAACTTGGCGTCCAGCATAGCGTGTTGCTGTTACAAAACGTTACCTTCGTGATACGTCTGGTGACCATCGCTGACAGCAAAGCGACTGACGCGGGGCAGGTGGGGCGCCGAGCATGGAGTCTCCTCCGCTCCGCGTGCCGTTCCCATGTCGCCCGCCGCCCTCTGTCTGCTGAACCCGTCCCGCCGCTGCCGCTGCGGAGGTGCCCGATGAGCGGCGTGGTCGGGGCCTGGCTGCCGCCCGCCGCGGACGAGCACCTGCTGCAGCAGCTGGCGCCGATGCTGCGCGCCCTGCAGCAGCGGGGCCGGGGCCGCATCGGCTACTGGACCGACGCCGAGGCCGGCCTGGCGCTGGGCCATTGCCGAGCACCAACCGATACGCCGTTGCAGCCCCTGAGTTCGGACTGTGGCCGCTACGTGCTGTGCCTGGATGGCCGGTTGTACAACCGGGCCGACCTGCAGTCGCAGCTGCGCGATCTGCCGCGCAGCTGCAGCGATGCGCGGCTGCTGCTGCAGGCGATCGTCGAATGGGGCGTGGAGCGGGCGCTGTCGCGTATCGAAGGCGCGTTCGGCTTCAGCGTCTGGGACCGTGAGTCGCGTGCGTTGTGGCTGGCCCGCGACCCGGTCGGCGAGCGGCCGCTGTACTACGGCTGGTACCAGGGCCAGTTCCTGTTTGCCTCGGAAATGAAGGCGCTTCAGGCCTTCGCCGGCTTTGCCCCGAGCATCGACCAGGATGCGCTGAGCCTGCTGCTGCGCCATGACTACGTGCCGGCACCACACACCATCTACCGCGGCATCCACAAGCTGGTGGCAGGCGCGATGCTGCGCATCGATCTGAATGACCATGCGGCTGGCGGTTCCAGCCAGGCCGCACAGGGCGGCTCACGCTACTGGTGCGCACGCGATGCGATGCAGAGTGCACTGCAGGAACCCCTGCAGCCGGCACCCAGCCTGGAGCAGGCCACCGACCAGCTGGAAGCGGTACTGCAGAAGGCCATTGCCGCACGCATGCACTCGCCGCTGGCCTGCGGCGCGTTCCTGTCCGGTGGCACCGATTCTTCATTGGTAACCGCAATGATGCAGGCGCAGTCGACCCTGCCGATCGAGGCGTGGACGGTCGGCTTCGACGATCCCGGCCATGACGAGAGCGACTGGGCCTCGCAGGTCGCGCGCCACCTGGGCGTGCAGCATCACCTGCACCGCATGGACGCGCGCCAGGGGCTGGACCTGCTGCAGCGCCTGCCGCAGGTCTGGTGCGAGCCGTTCGCCGACGCCTCGCAGTTGCCGACCCTGCTGGCCAGTGAACTGCTGGGCGCGCGCAAGCCGGTGGCGCTCACCGGCGACGGTGGCGATGAACTGTTCTTCGGCCACCCCAGCTATGGCCGCGCACTGCGCAATGCGCGCCTGTGCGGTGGCCTGCCGGACTGGGTGCGCGACCTGGCGCGGCGCAGTGGCAACCGCATGAACGTCGAGCGTGGCCGCCTGGGTGGCTGGCGTGCGCTGGTAGCCGAGGTTGCCGCCAACGACGTGGAAGGGCATTACCTGCAGCGTGTGACCCGCTGGCGGCAGCCGGCGCAGGTGGTGCTGGGCGCGCGCGAGCCGATGACGATCTTCCAGCAGCAGGACACCGCGCTGCCGGCCGAGGCGCGCATCCAGCTGCTGGATTTCCGCATGGACCTGGCTGAGGGCATCCTCGCCAAGGTCGATCGTGCGGGCATGGCGGCCGGTGTGGAAACGCGTGCACCGCTGCTGGACATGGAGGTGGTGCGGTTGGCCTGGCGCCTGCCCCAGCACCTGAAGTACCACGATGGCGAGCACAAGCTGATCCTGAAGCACCTGCTGGCGCGCTACCTGCCCGAACCGCTGGTGTATCGCCCCAAGCGCGGCTTCGGGCCGCCGATGGCGCGCTGGTTGGCCGGCCCGCTGCGCGATTGGGCGGAGGCGCTGCTGGACCCGCAGCTGCTGCGCAACCAGGGCTGCTTCGATGCGGCGCGCGTGCGCGGTATCTGGGAGGCGTTCCTGCGCGGTGAGCGCAAGTGGCACACGCACCTGTGGAACGTGTTGATGTTCCAGGCGTGGCACCAGCACTGGCACGTCAATCGCGGGCGTTGAGATTCCTTCGCGGTTTGTTCTGCGTGGCGCAGGGCGGATGCCCTTGCGTACGAATGTCCTCCGGCGCCGGCCGTTGGCCGTCACCTCCCCCTTTACTTCGTACGCAAGGGCATCCGCCCTGCGTTCGGAGTTCGTCGGCGCCTCATTGAAGGCAGATTGTTCGCAGCCTTACCCACCGCAAGCCGAGCCTCGTCGGGGCGGGCAGGGGTCTGGGCAAAGTAAAGGAGGAGGTGACGGCCAACGGCCGGCACCGGGGGACATTTGCCCAGGCCCCTGCCTGTCCCGGCGGGGCCCTTCAGTTTGCGGCGAATCCAGACGAGGGAGCGCTCTTCAATGCAGACGCCAGGCAAAAAAAGACCCGGCAGAGGGAGGGATCTGCCGGGTCCGGATTGCATGGGGGGAGGGACCCATGCAATGAGCGTTGCGTCGCGTCAGTGACTGTTCGCGTCCGCCGTTGATTGGTTGTAGCCCTGCACCAGTTCGGACCAGGCCTTGCTGGCCTGCAGGCCGAGGCCGACCATGTCCTGCTGGGCCTGGCCCAGCCGTTGCAGGTTGTCCTGCCACAGCTGCGTGCCCTTGTTGAGCGTCCCGGCCGCGTCTTCACCGCGGGCCAGTTCACCCAGCCAGCCGCCGGTCGCGGTCAGGTTGCGCTCCATCACCTTCAGCTGCACGCCGAACATGCTTTCCGCGTTCTCCAATGCCAACCGGTTCGCGCGCGTTGCCGCGGCGGCGAGCTGGCGGGTGGCATCACTGAAGCGATCGCTGAAGGCGGCGGCCATGGGCATCAGGAAGTGGCTTGATGCATTGCAGCATACGCCCTTGATGCCGCATTGCAACAAAAATAACAAAGGCGCCCAGGGCACCTTTGAAACACCTTTCAGATCAATGGGTTGATCAGGCCGCCGGGCCGCGGTAACGGCAGCCCGAGGTGCAGGTTTCATGCACGGTGATCTCGCTCAGCGCCGGCAGGCTGGGCTTGAGTTCGTTCCAGATCCACACCGCCAGGTTCTCGCTGGTCGGGTTCTCCAGGCCGGGGATGTCATTGAGGTAGTGATGGTCCAGGCGGTCGTAGATCGGCTGGAAGGCCGCCTTCACGTCGCCGAAGTCCATGATCCAGCCGGTCTGTGCACCCGGCTCGCCCTCGACCTTCAGTTCCACCCGGAACGAGTGGCCGTGCAGGCGCGCGCACTTGTGCCCCGGCGGCACGTTGGGGAGGCGGTGCGCCGCCTCGAGCATGAAGACTTTGAAGATTTCCATGGCGCAATTGTACGCCGCAGGTGGCCGGCCATCCTGAGCGGATGTTGGGCTTTCGTGAAGTAACTCTTTCCATCCGGATGAAGAGATGATAGCTTCTCTTATATCCGTATGAAGAGATGTTATTGGCCGGACCCCGGCCAGGCATGGATTACTGCGGAACTACGTCGCCCTTTCCACCTCCCCCACATCGTCATGCCCAAGCACACCCTGCTCGTGGCGGCCCTGGCCGTCGCTCTGGCCGCGCCTTTGTCCGCCGCCGCCGAAACCTCCGCCGACGCCAGTGGCGAAGCCAGCACCCTGGCCGCCGTGCGCGTCACCGGTTCCAACATCAAGCGCACCGATACCGAGGCCTCCAACCCGGTGCAGGTGATCGGCCGCCAGCAGCTGGAACAGACCGGCAA
Source organism: Stenotrophomonas sp. 78350_Sma (assembly GCF_056482105.1). Classification (NCBI taxonomy): domain Bacteria; kingdom Pseudomonadati; phylum Pseudomonadota; class Gammaproteobacteria; order Lysobacterales; family Lysobacteraceae; genus Stenotrophomonas; species Stenotrophomonas sp. 78350_Sma. Next base: position 548,811 of record NZ_CM151182.1, read on the forward strand.
GGCCACCGTGGCCGATGTGCTGCGCTCGATCTCGGCCAACACCGGCAACGCCAGCAACGAAACCACCAACAACGGCTGGGCCTCCGGCTCGGCCGGCATCGGCCTGCGTGGCCTGTCGCAGAAAAACACGCTGGTGCTGCTCAACGGCCGCCGCCTGGCCAACTACGGATTCCCGGCCGGTGGCCTGTCCGACACCTTCGTCGACCTCAACGCGCTGCCGCTGGTCGCGGTCGAGCGCATTGAAGTGCTCAAGGACGGCGCCTCGGCGGTGTACGGCTCCGATGCCGTGGCCGGCGTGGTCAACATCATCACCCGGCAGAACTTCGAAGGCGCCGAGATCGGCGGCAGCTTCGGCGGTGCCGACCAGGGCGGCCTGCACGAGCAGAACCTGAAGTTCGTCGGCGGCCTCGGTGATCTCGACACCGATGGCTACAACATCCTCTTCAGCCTGCAGGGCTACAACCGCGAGCGCCTGGACCAGGACGAGCGCAACCTGACCAAGAGCGGCATCTACACCGATGCGCCGGGTGGCCGCTGGAACGGCTGGTCGGCCAAGGGCGCGCGCTACCTGGTCAACGGCGTGTCGGTGCCGATGCTCGATGCCAACGGCAACTGCCCGACCGGTACCACCCGCGTTGCCAGCGCACCGATCGACGGCCTCGCCGGTGACACCTGCGGTTTCAACCAGGCACCGTTCACCACGCTGATTCCTTCGACCAAGCGCTACCAGGCCTACGCCAACGGTACTTTCCGCCTGAACGACAACGTCGAAGCCTTCGGCGAAGTGCTGTACAGCCAGATCAAGAGCGCCGCGTGGTTCGGTAGCAGCCCGTTCTTCACCCTGGAGAGCGGCCGCTTCGCACTGAACGCGAACAGCGGCCTCGCCGAGCCGGTGTCGTCGCTGCTGCCGGCCAACAATCCGTACAACCCGTATGGCCGTGCGATTCCGATCGAATACACCTTCTTCGACCTCGGCGGCACGATCAAGACCAACCGCTCAACCGCCTATCGCGGTGTGTTCGGTCTGCGTGGCACCACCGCCAACTGGGACTGGGAAGTGGCTGCATTCGGTGCGCGCAGCAGCGAGCGCGAGAGCGTGTCCGGCGGCTTCGCCAATCGCTGGGCGCTGGCCGATGCGCTGGCCACCGGCAGCTACAACCTGCTGAACCCGGCGGCCACGCCGCAGTCGGTGCGCGATTCCATCAACATCGCCACGCTGCGCCCGGCCGAGTCCAAGCTGCAGGGGATCGACGCCAAGATCTCCGGCAGCCTGGGCCACACCTGGGCCGGCGAGATCGGCTTTGCTGCCGGTGCCGAATGGCGCCGCGAGAAGCTCGACTCCAACAACCCGTGGCAGATCGATGCCGGCCTGCAGGTGCGCCCGGCCATTGCCGAAGTGCATGGCCAGCGCCAGGTCAGTGCCGCCTACGCCGAAGTAAACGTGCCGCTGGCCTCGACGCTGGAGCTGTCCGCCGCCGCGCGCGCCGATCACTACGATGACTTCGGCGATGCGTTCTCGCCGAAGATCGGCCTGCGCTGGCAGCCGCTGGATTTCCTGCTGGTGCGTGCGTCGGCGTCGAAGGGCTTCCGTGCACCATCGCTGTCGGAGAACTCCAACAGCACCAGCATCGCCTACGGCAGCGTGGTCGATCCGCGTGATCCGGACGTGCCGGGCTCGCGCCAGAACCCGACCTTCTTCACCGTCGGCAACAACGAACTGAAGCCCGAGCGTACCAGGAGCGTGAACTTCGGCGTGGTGCTGTCGCCGTGGGCCAACACCAACCTGAGCGTGGACTACTACCGCATCCAGCTGGACAACCTGGTTGGCACCAACAACACCCAGACCCTGGTCAACGACAACGTGGCCGGCGCCGTGCAGCGCGATGAGCGTGGAAAGCTGCAGGCGGTCTACAACCGCTACCAGAACCTGAGCGAGCTGAAGACCTCGGGCATCGATGTCGAGCTGCGTCAGCGCATCCCGACCGCGGCACTGGGTGACTTCACCGTGTCCTCGGCCCACACCCACGTGCGCGACTACCGTCGCCCGACCGTGGTCGGTGGCCCGCTGGTGGACTACGCCGGCAGCAACCTGGGCGCGACCCTGCCCAAGGACAAGGCCACCACCACGCTGGACTGGAAGTACGGCGACTTCAACGCGGCGGTGACCTGGTACTACACCAGCAGCTATCGCCAGGAAGCGAGCACCGCCGCCAAGGCCGTGCAGCAGCAGGTCGGCAGCTACAGCCAGTACGACCTCTACCTGGCCTACACCGGCGTCGACAAGCTGACCGTGTACGCCAAGGTGCAGAACCTGGCCGACAAGACGCCGCCGTATGACGCCTCGTTCCCCGGCATCCGCGCGCCGTACGACTTCAGCCAGTACGACCTGCGCGGCCGCTACTTCACGCTGGGCTTCGATTACCGCTTCTGATCCATCCGCCGCGGCCGGTCACCTGAAGGGACCGGCCGCGCGACTGTCTGCCGTTGTGTTCCAGGGGAGTCACCGTGTCCTTGCATCGCCGTGCCGTTCTTCCGTTGCTGCTTGCCGTCGCAGCCGTACTGTCCTCGCCGCATCCGGCGCAGGCACAGAGCGCGTACTTCTTCCCGCAGGTCACCGACGCAGCGGCGTTCGATGCAGCGGTGCCCACGCCGGAGCAGTTCCTCGGCTACCCGATCGGCAGCCGTTACACCCGGCACGACCAGCTGGTGGCGTACTTCCAGGAACTGGCCAAGCGCTCGGACAAGATCAGCGTGCGCGAGATCGGCCGCAGTTATGAAGGCCGCCCGCTGTTGATCGCCACCGTCACCGCTGCAGGCAATCATGCGCGGCTGGAACAGATCCGCCAGCAGCACGCGACCCTGGCCGATCCGGCGCAGCCGCGCAGCGCCGCCGGTGACAGCCCGGTGGTGGTGTGGCTGGGCTACAGCGTGCATGGCAACGAGACCTCCAGTGCCGAGGCGGCGATGCTGACGGCGTACTACCTGGTGGCCAACCGCAGTGCCGAAACCCAGCAGTGGCTGCAGCAGGCGGTGGTGCTGTTCGATCCAGCGCAGAATCCGGACGGCCGTGACCGTGCCGCCAACTGGCACAACGCGTGGGCCTCCGATCCGGCCTCGGCCGACCCGGCCGACAAGGAGCACGTCGAGCCGTTCCCGCAGGGCCGCACCAACCACTATTTCACCGACCTCAACCGCGACTGGCTTGCCCTGACCCAGCAGGACTCGCGGCCGAAGGTGGAGGTGTTCCACCAGTGGTACCCGAACGTGCAGATCGACTTCCACGAAATGGGCAAGGACAGCACCTACTACTTCGAGCCCTCGCCGAAGAGCATGCACAGCCCGCTGATTCCGGCGGCGTCGTACGAGTTCAACAAGACCCTGGCCAAGTACCACGCGCAGGCGCTGGATGCGCTGGGGTCGCTGTACTACACCGGCGAGAACTTCGACAACTTCTCGCCGGTGTACGGCTCTACCTACCCGGACTTCCATGGCGCCGTCGGCGTTACCGTCGAGCAGGCCAGCTCGCGTGGCCGCGTACAGGAATCGGTGAATGGCCTGCTGACCTTCCCGTTCACCATCCGCAACCAGGTCGCTACCGGGCTGGGCACCGTGCGCGGTGCAGTGACCGAGCGCAGCGGCCTGTTCGACCTGCAGAAGCAGTTCTTCCAGAGCGCGCTGAAGCAGGCCGCACAGCAGCCGGTGAAGAGTTTCGTGTTCGGTGATGCGCATGACCCGGCGTTGACCCGTCGCCTGCTTGAACTGTTGTTGCTGCATCGCATCGAGGTGCGCGCGCTGGATCGTGCGGTGACCGTGGATGGGCAGCGCTTCGATGCCGGCAGCGCCTACGTGGTACCAGTGCAGCAGGCGCAGTTCCGCCTGGTGCATTCGATCTTTGCCGAGACGCCGCCGATCAAGGGTGATGTGTTCTACGGCAGCACCAGCTATGCAATCGCACCGGCCTACGGCGTGGCCTTCGCGGGCAGCCGCAGCCGTATCGAAGGCGGCGCACGCGTGGCCGCGCTGCCGGCGGACCAGGGCGCGGTGCTGGGCGGCCAGGCCGGGTTCGCGTACGCGATCGACTGGCGCGACTACAACGCCGGGCGTGCGCTGGCCGCGCTGCAGAGCAAGGGCGTGAGCGCACGTGCGGCGTTCCAGCCGTTCACCACCGCGACCGCGCAGGGCGATTTCAGCTTCGCCGCCGGCAGCCTGGTCATTCCGGTTGCCGGGCAGTCGCTGCAGGGTGCACCGCTGCTTGAGGCAGTGACGTCCGCCGCGCGCGAGGCAGGTGTGCAGGTGCATGCGCTGTCCAGCGGCCGCAGCCGCGAAGGCATCGACCTCGGCAGTGACGGTGTCAAAGCGCTGCGCAAGCCTGCGGTGGCACTGGTGATGGGCGAGGGCGTGGCCGCCACCGAAATCGGATCGGCGTGGTTCCTGCTCGACCAGCAGCTGCAACTGCCGGCCAGCAAACTGGACCCGCAGCAGCTGGGCAAGGTGCCGCTGGACCGCTACACCACGATCGTGTTGTCCGGTGGTACCTATACCGGCGTCGACGCCACGGCGGTGGCTGCACTGAAGCGCTGGGTGCAGACCGGTGGTTCACTGGTGACCTATGGCAGCGCCTCGAAGTGGGCGATCGAACAGAAGCTGGCCGACGGCGAAAAGCTCGGCAAGGAAGAAGACGCTGCTGACGAAAGCCGCCGCGCGTTCGGCGATCAGCGCGACATTGCCGCGATCGAGCGGGTGAGCGGCAACATCCTCAGTGCCGATGTCGATACCAGCCATCCGCTGGCATTCGGTGTGCCGCGCCGGCAGCTGGCGATCAACAAGGAGAACACGGTGACGCTGCAGCCGAGCACGAACCCGTTCTCGACGGTGGTACGCATCGACACCCCGCCGCGGGTGAATGGCTACCTGTCCGAGCGCAACCGCGCGAGGGTGGCAGGCAGCGCGTGGCTGCTGGTGTCGGCGCAGGGGCAGGGCAACGTGGTGCTGTTTGCCGATGATCCGGCGCACCGCAAGTACTGGCACGGGACGGATCGACTGCTGATCAACGCGATCTTCTTCGGGAATCTGGTGAATCCGAGTAAAGCGCGGGGTTGAGGCTGCACGCGCTTCAGTTGATATATGGGTAGGGAGGCCGGGCGGGCTGCGCAGGACACGCTGTAAATACGTCCATGTAAGCTCGATCGGCGCATCCATGCGCCTCACGGTCCTGCGCAGCCCGCCCGGCCTCCCCTCGACAGTTTCCTGCGGGCGCGGATGCATCGAACCCCAAGGCGGGAGCAAGGGCAAAAGCAAAAGCAAAGCCAGGAATTGCGACTTCGGCTTTTGCCTTTGAATTTGAATTTGAATTTGAATTTGATCTTTCTTCTCCCGGCTACCCGGCGGGAGAAGAAGGCGCAGGCAATGCTTGAAGCGGATGGGCATGGGGGCAGCGCAGAACCGTTGGCGCCATGGATGGCGCCATCGAGCTTACATGGACGTATTTACAGCGTGTTCTGCGCTGCCCCCATGCCCATTCGCCCTCGGTACTGCCACCGCGTGCTTTATCACCCGGTAGCCCGCAACAAAAAAGGACGGCGCGTCAGCGCCGTCCCCCGATAGCCCCCGCGCAGCGGGAAGCACCATCCATGTCAGCTGGGATCAGCCGGCGCGACCGCCGCCGTTGCCGCCCTGGCCACGACCACGGCCGCCACCATTGCCACCACCGCCACGACGCTGGCCCTGACCGGCGCCCGCACCGGCACGCTGCTGGCCATTGCCACCGCCCTCGCGACGGCCGCCACCGGCCTTCTTCGGGCCGGCATGTGCGTGGCGCGGCGCATCACCGTGCGGACGACGTGCGTGGCTCTTGCGCGGTGCGCGCTCGCCGGTATCGTGCTCGGCCTTGCCCGGTGCACTGTTGCCCCAGCGGATCGGCGTCTGCAGCTCGAAGCCCGGCACGTCGCGGATGTCCATGTCACGGCCAAGCAGGCGAGTGATCGCACGCAGCAGCTTCACTTCGTCCTGCGCCACCAGCGAAATCGCCTGGCCGGTGGCACCGTTGCGGCCGGTACGACCGATGCGGTGCACGTAGTCCTCGGCCACCATCGGCAGGTCGAAGTTGATCACCTTCGGCAGCTCGTTGATGTCGATGCCGCGCGCGGCGATATCGGTGGCCACCAGCACGGTCACGCGGCCGGCCTTGAAGTCACCCAGTGCACGCAGGCGCTGGCCCTGGCTCTTGTTGCCGTGGATCGCCGCGGTCTTGATGCCGGACTTTTCCAGGAACGTGGCCAGCTTGTCGCTGCCGTGCTTGGTGCGGGCGAAGACCAGGGTCTGCTCGCGGCTGTCCTGCGCCAGCAGGTGCAGCAGCAGGTCACGCTTGCGGCTGCCATCGACCGGGTGCACGCGGTGGGTGATGGTCTCGGCCACGGTGTTCTTTGGCGTCACCTGGATCTGTTCCGGGTTGCGCATGAACTCCAGCGCCAGTTGGCGGATGTTGTCCTCGAAGGTGGCCGAGAACAGCAGGGTCTGGCGGTTCTGCTTCGGCAACTTGGCCAGGATGCGCTTGATCGACGGCAGGAAGCCCATGTCGAGCATGCGGTCGGCTTCGTCCAGGACCAGCAGTTCAATGCCGGACAGGTCGATGCTGCGACGCTCCAGGTGGTCGATCAGGCGGCCCGGGCAGGCCACCAGCAGGTCCACGCCACGGCGCAGGATGTCCAGCTGGTTGCCCATGCCGACGCCACCGTAGATGCAGGCGCTGGGGATGCGCAGGTACTTGCTGTAGCCGCGCAGGCTGTCATGCACCTGGGTGGCCAGCTCGCGGGTCGGGGCCAGGATCAGCGCGCGCGGCTTGCGCGGGCCACTGCGGACTTCCTGCGAGGCGGTGCCCAGGTGCTGCAGCAGCGGCAGGCCGAAGGCGGCGGTCTTGCCGGTGCCGGTCTGTGCACCGGCCAGCAGGTCGCGACCGGCCAGTGCCAGCGGGATCGCCTGCTGCTGGATCGGGGTCGGGTTTTCGTAGCCCTGCTCGGCAAGCGCACGCAGCAGGAAGGGCGCCAGGCCCAGCGATTCAAAAGACATTGAGTTTGCTCCAAGTACAAGAAACGCCTGTCCGAACGGACAGACGGGGGCAGATCAAACTGATCGGCTGACTCGGAGCGTTCCCGTGAACCGCGCTGCGAGAATTGGGTGCAGCCGGCACGGAGCGCAGGCTGGAATGCGTGACGAACGGCGTCGGAGTGGGGGCGGGCGAAGAGGGCGGACCCTGGTCGCCGGCGATCCCGGAGGGAAACGGACGGCCGCTGCAGACTCCGCAAGTCTAAACGATGTTTGAGACTTCACGCAAAAAGGCCTGTTCAGGTAAGGGGTTCTCTCTGCAGGGCTGCGCCCTGCACCCGCAGAGGCCGAAGCAACGGCAAAGGCCGGATTCCTGTGGGTAGGCGGGGTGGGTCCGGTGGCAGGGGACGCTGCAAGTACGTCCATGTAAGCTCGGTCGCCGCATCCATGCGGCTCACGCCCCTGCCACCGGACCCACCCCGCCTTCGACAGTTTTCCGCGATCTGTCAGATCTCATCCGATTTATCTCGATATCTGATGGATTTCGACGATGAATGACGTGGATGTTCGATCCGTCATCGGGAAATTGTCTGGGGGTGGGGCGGTGTGGGTGGGCAGGACCGTTGGCGCCATGGATGGCGCCATCGAGCCCCCATGGATGGGTTCACGGCGTGTCCTGCCCACTCACACCGCCCCGCCCAACCAGCAGAAAACCAGAGCCGTTTTTGACGTTGCCGTTGCCGTTGCATTGAGCAGGTGCAGGGCTGCAAGCCCTGCCGAACCCCTCACTACGGTAGGGTGGGCCGATGCCGCGCTGCAGCTTGGCGTCGCCGCAGATTTGATTACACTTGAAACTTGTTTGCCCACGACTCCGGACACCCACCCATGAAGCTTGGTTCTTTGAAGGAAGGCGGCCGCGACGGCACCCTGATCGTCGTCTCGCGTGACCTGCGCCACGGCGTGCGCGCCACCGGCATTGCCGCCACCCTGCAGCAGGCCCTGGAAGACTGGAGCCATATCGCGCCGCGCCTGAACGCCTTGTACGAATCGCTCAACGCCGGCGACGCCGATGGCGTGTTCGACCTCGACCCGCAGGCACTGGCCGCGCCGATGCCGCGCGCCTATGAATTCGTCGATGGCAGCGCCTACCTGCCGCACGTCGAGCGTGTGCGCCGCGCGCGTGGCGCCGAGGTACCGGAGAGCTTCTACACCGATCCGCTGATGTACCAGGCCACCAGCGCAGGTTTCTACGGCCCGCGTGATGCGGTCAAGGTGGTCAGCGAGGAGTACGGCATCGACCTGGAAGCCGAGATCGTGGTCATCACCGACGACGTGCCGATGGCCGCCACCCCGGAACAGGCGGCGGGCCACATCCAGCTGGTCGGCCTGGTCAACGATGTCTCGCTGCGCAACCTGATCCCGGGCGAGCTGGCCAAGGGCTTCGGCTTCCTGCAGTCCAAGCCGCGTTCGGCGCTGTCGCCGGTGTTCGTCACCCCCGATGAGCTGGGCGCTGCGTGGCAGGACAGCAAGGTGCACCTGCCGCTGCTGACCCACATCAACGGCCAGTGGTTCGGCGCACCGGAAGCCGGCGTGGACATGCAGTTCAACTTCGCCCAGCTGGTCGCGCATGCGGCCAAGACCCGCCCGCTGGGTGCTGGCACCATCGTCGGCTCCGGCACCATCGCCAACGAAGACACCAGCAAGGGTGCGTCGTGCTTCGCCGAGCAGCGCGTGGTCGAAACCCTGCGTGACGGCAAGCCGAGCACGCCGTTCATGTCCTTCGGTGACGTAGTCCGCATCGAGATGCTCGATGCCGCCGGCAACAGCATCTTCGGTGCGATCGAGCAGCGCATCGAACAGGCGGCCAAGCCCTGAGCATGGAGGCGGCGATGGACATCCTGGTTGACGACGGCCCGGTCGACGACGGCATCGTGCTGTACACCTACTGGCGATCCAGCGCCGCCTACCGCGTGCGCATCGGCCTGGAGCTGAAGGGCCTGGCCTGGGAAGCGCGCCCGGTGCACCTGGTGCGCGAGGGCGGCGAGCAGCATCTGGACGCCTATCGCGCGCTCAATCCGCAGCAGCTGGTGCCCACCCTGCTGCACGACGGGCATACGCTGACCCAGTCATTGGCGATCGTCGAGTACCTGGAAGAGCGCTTCCCGCAGGTACCGCTGCTGCCGGCCGACGCTGCCGGCCGCGCGCGGGTGCGGGCGCTGGCTCAGCTGGTGGCCTGCGATATCCATCCGATCAACAACCTGCGGGTGATGCAGTACCTGGAACGCGACCTGGAGCTGCCGGCGGATGCCCGCACGCAGTGGACCCTGCACTGGATCGCCGAGGGCTTCCAGGCAATGGAAGCACTGCTGGCCAACAGCAGCGCTACGGGCACGTTCTGCCACGGCGACCGCCCCGGGCTGGCTGACCTCTGCCTGCTGCCGCAGCTGTACAACGCACACCGCTTCGGCCTGGACCTGGGGCCGTACCCGACCCTGCGCCGCATCGAGGCCGCCTGCCAGGCACTGGACGCCTTCGACCGCGCGCGCCCGGAAAACCAGGCCGACGCCGCCTGAACGAAAAAGGGGACGGAGGGGATTAAGTCGTTTGTGCACTTACGACTTAATCCCCTCCGTCCCCTTTTTCGTGCGGTCAGAAGCCGTGGGTGATGCTGGGGGCGCCGGCCGAGAAATCGGCGTAGGGGTCGTGCTCGCCGCTGCTGCCTTCGGACAGGCGGAACTTCAGCGCCAAGCCATCGCGTGAATCGGCCGCACGCAAGGCTTCCTCCTGCTCGATGGTGCCGGCCTTGGCCAGCCGGAACAGGCACTGGTCGAAACTCTCCATGCCTTCTTCCAGTGAGCCCTCCATCGCCGCCTTGATCTCGTGCACCTGGCCGCGGCGCAGCAGGTCGCGGATCATCGGCGTGTTGAGCAGCACCTCGGTGGCCGGCAGGCGACGGCCGTCCTTGTTCTTTACCAGGCGCTGGCTGATCACCGCACGCAGGTTCAGCGCCAGGTTCATCAGCACGTTCTTGTGCGCGCTTTCCGGGAAGAAGTTGAGGATGCGCTCGATGGTCTGGTCGGCGTTGTTGGAGTGCAGGGTGGCCAGGCACAGGTGGCCGGTCTCGGCGAAGGCGATCGCCGCCTCCATCGTTTCCGCGTCCAGGATCTCGCCGATCAGGATCACGTCCGGTGCTTCACGCATCGCGTTCTTCAGCGCGTTGTGGAAGGCATGGGTGTCCAGCCCGACCTCGCGCTGGTTGACGATCGACATCTTGTGCTTGTGCAGGTACTCGATCGGGTCCTCGATGGTGAGGATGTGACCGGTGGTGGTGCTGTTGCGGTGATCGATCATCGACGCCAGCGAGGTGGACTTGCCGGAGCCGGTGGACCCGACCACCAGCACCAGCCCGCGCGGGGTCATGATGACGTCCTTCAGCACCTGCGGCAGGTTCAGCTCTTCGATGCTCGGGATCCGGCTGCGGATGGCACGGATGACCATGCCGACTTCGCCGCGCTGCTTGAACACATTGACGCGGAAGCGACCGGCATCGGGCAGGGCGATGGCCATGTTGAGTTCCAGCTCGCGCTCGAACTGCGGTACCTGGCCTTCGTCCATCAGCGAGTAGGCGATCTTCTTGACCATGCCCGGCGGCAGGCCGGTATTGCCCAGCGGATAGAGCTTCCCCTCGATCTTGATGTAGACCGGTGCCCCGGTGGTCAGAAACATGTCCGAAGCGTTCTTTTCGGTCATCAGCTTCAGGAAGTAGCCGATATCCATTGCGAATTTTCCCCAACGAAACGGCCGACGCCCGTTGCCAGCACGGTGTCGGCTTGACGACAATGGCCGTGAACCGACAACCGGTACGGCCTCCCCAATGAAACGACTTAGCTTCGCACGAATGCGCCACAGCCTGTATGTGATGGCGTTTGCATTCGCACTGTCTGCCCCCGCCTGGGCGCAGGATGGCGCGATGGAACTGGCCCAGGCCCGGCAGGCGGTCGACAAGGCCACCCAGGCCGATGCCGACCAGTACGCCCCGGACCTGATCGGGCTGGCCCGGCAGGGGCTGGAGCAGGCCCAGCGCGCCGCCGGCGACCGCCGTGAGCGCAAGAACGCCCCGGCAATGGCCCTGCGTGCCGCCGCCGACGCCGACCTTGCCCGCGTGCGCAGCGAGGAAGCCACCGTGACCGCCCAGCTGCAGCTGCGCCGCAACGAGGTCAACCAGCTGCAACGCCAGCTGTCGACCGGGGAGGACCGCCGGTGAAGCCGATGACTGCCGCAACCCTGGCCGCGCTGCTGGCGCTGCCGACCCTGGCCGTGGCCGCCGACAACCCGATGGTGGCGCAGCTGAGCCAGCGCCTGATGGCCATCCAGGCCAACCCGGATACCGCTGAGCTGGGCGCCTTCGAGCGCATGCAGGCCCAGCAGGCCATCGCCACCCTGGACAAGGCCAAGCGCCGCGACCAGGAACTGGCCACCTACCTGGCCGAGCGCCGGGTGGAGATCGCCGAGACGGCCGTGCGTACCGCGCTGGCCGCCCGCGAGGTCGACCGCCTGGAGCGGACCCGCAGCGACCTGCTGATCGAGGCCAGCCGCCGCGACGCCGCGCGCGCCCGCCAGGAAGCCGAACAGCTGCGCATGCAGGCACAGATGCAGGCCGAGGAGGCTGAACGCCTGCGCCAGGCTGCCGAGGCCGAGACCCTGGCCCGCCAGGACGCCGAGAACGCCCTGACCAGCGTAGCCGGCAAGCAGCAGCAGCGCCTCAGCGCCGCCCAGCAGAACGCCGCCAAGCTGGCCCGCGAGGAAGCCGAGCTGGTGTCCGGTCAGAAGCTGCCGGGCTCGAAGTTCGATGGCCGCGGCGAGGTCTTCACCTTCCGTGGCGATGCGTTTGCCGCCGGCGCCTCCAGCCTGTCCGGCGGTGCCCGCAACCAGGCCAAGGCGTTGGCCGAATACCTGAACATCGGCAAGAAGGGCCGCCTGCGCATCGAGGCCTACGACAGTGCCAACGGCGTAGGCCAGAAGCGTGCCGAGGCCCTGCGTGACGCGCTGGTTGCTGCGGGTGTCGCGAGCAACCGGATCCAGCTCGCCGGCAAGAAGGCAGCCTCCACCCAGGCACGTTCGGCCGAGGTCATCATCGCCCCGTAATTGCTTGATATCGTTTGTTTTTCGTTGTGATGAGCATTCAGCCTGAACCCCGCCCCGGCGGGGTTCGGTCTTTTTGACGCAGGGGTCTTGTACCCCGCCTTGAGCAGGCGTAGGGTCAATCGTCCGGGACGCAATGCCGCGGACCGGACGATGGGAGGGCCGGGCCGATGCAAGCAGGGCGCGAACCGCAGCAGATCGACGTGCGCAGGCCAGTGCCGCAGGTCGTTGCAGGCGTCCAGGTGGCCATCGACCGGCGCTCCTCCATGAACAACGCCCCGTGCCTTGCGGCCGGGGCGTTCGTGTATCTGTCGAAGGAGGTCCATCATGTTTGAAGATCAGCCCCAGAGCGAGATCGACGCCCGTCGCGCGCGTGATCCGGAGTTCAGGGCACTCCATGACCAGCACCGCAAGTTGAACAAGAAGTGCATGGACGCGGAGTTGGGTGTACTCCCGATCGATGATGTCACCCTGGGTCGCATGAAGCGCGAGAAGCTGCTGGCCAAGCAACGACTTCTGCGAATGTACGAAACACCGCTCCCAACGACGTCCCCCACGCTTTGACGCACCCCGTCACGCCCGGAACGGCGTGACCCGGCCATCGATGGCCCCGCCGGGCGCTCCTGCCCCGGCATCGCGGCACCGCCGATGAGGCGGCCGCGCCAAGGCACCACAGGCGGTGGTGCCTTGGCCTGCAGGCAAAACTCACCGATGCGGGCGGTACCGGTCTCCTCGTCGATCCGGGGCCGTCCGCATCTCTTTTTGCGGGCTTGTGGGCCGTCGCCGCGCCGACCTGACATTCATCGCCATCCGACGGATAATCACCGGTCCGGCCCTCTGCGGCGCGAACCGAAAGTCCTCCGAATGCCCATTCATTCTTCCGTCCTCGAACTCATCGGCCAGACCCCGATCGTCAAGGCCCAGCGCCTGGACACCGGCGTCTGCGAGCTCTACCTGAAGCTCGAAAGCGCCAACCCGGGCGGATCGATCAAGGATCGCATCGGCCTGTCGATGATCGAGGCGGCGGAGCAGCGCGGCGACCTGAAGCCGGGTGCGACCCTGGTGGAAGGTACCGCCGGCAACACCGGCCTGGGCCTGGCCCTGGTCGCGCAGCAGAAGGGCTACAAGCTGATCCTGGTCGTTCCCGACAAGATGAGCCGCGAGAAGATCTTCAACCTGAAGGCGATGGGCGCCGAAGTACGCTTGACCCGCTCGGACGTGGCCAAGGGCCATCCGGAGTACTACCAGGACCTGGCCAAGACCATCGCCGAGCAGACCCCGGGCGCCTACTTCATCAACCAGTTCGGCAACCCGGACAACCCGGCCGCGCATGAATTCGGTACCGGCCCGGAAATCCTGGAGCAGATGGGCGGCGATCTGGACGCCATCGTGTTCGGCTGCGGCAGCTCCGGCACCATGACCGGCCTGTCGCGCGCGTTCGCCAAGCTGTCGCCGAAGACCGAGCTGGTGCTGGCCGATCCGGTCGGCTCGATCCTGGCCGAGTACATCAACGACGGCAATCTGAACGACAAGTCGGGCAGCTGGCTGGTGGAGGGCATCGGCGAGGACTTCCTGCCGTCGATCTCCGACTTCAGCCGCGTCAGGAAGGCCTATGCCATCAGCGACGCCGAGAGCTTCCACACCGCACGCGAGCTGCTCGGCAAGGAAGGCATCCTGGGTGGCTCGTCCACCGGCACCCTGCTGGCCGCCGGCCTGAAGTACTGCAAGGAGCAGACCACGCCAAAGAAGGTGCTGGTGCTGGTGCCGGATACCGGCAACAAGTACCTGTCGAAGATGTACAACGACTACTGGATGCTGGACAACGGCTTCCTGCAGCGCCCTCAGCACGGCGACCTGCGCGACCTGATCCTGCGCCCGTACGGCCAGCGCGACACCGTGGTGATCGGACCGAACGACCTGCTGACCACCGCCTACCAGCGCATGAAGCTGTACGACGTGTCGCAGCTGCCGGTGATGGACGGTGACCAGCTGGTCGGCATCGTCGACGAAAGCGACGTACTGCTGCACGTCTATGGTGACGAAGCACGCTTCCGCGACACCGTTGCCACGGCGATGGTCAGCAAGCTGGACCGGCTGGACGTGAAGTCGCCGATCGAGGCGCTGCTGCCGGTGTTCGACCGCGGCCAGGTGGCGATCGTGATGGACGGCAATGCCTTCCTGGGCCTGATCACCCGTATCGACCTGCTGAACTACCTGCGCCGTCGCGTGCAGTAAGCCGCTGATCGCAGACGTTCGCTACTGAATCCCGGTTTATCTGCGTCAAAGGTCGTTAAGGCCGCGCTGGTAGACTTCCGCACCTTCGACGGCGCCGAGCTTCGGCGCCCCTCAGGAAAGAACATGTCCAACGCTACTTCCCAGGATCGCGCCCTGGCCCTGGCCACGCTGGCCATCCACGGCGGCCAGTCGCCAGACCCCAGCACCGGCGCGGTGATGCCGCCGATCTACGCCACCTCGACCTATGCGCAGTCCAGCCCGGGCGAGCACCAGGGCTTCGAGTACTCGCGTACCCACAACCCGACCCGCTTCGCCTACGAGCGTTGCGTGGCGTCGCTGGAAGGCGGCACCCGCGGCTTCGCCTTCGCCTCGGGCATGGCGGCCAGCTCGACCGTGATCGAACTGCTGGACGCCGGCAGCCACGTGGTGGCGATGGATGACATCTACGGCGGCAGCTTCCGCCTGTTCGAGCGCGTGCGTCGCCGCACCGCCGGGCTGGATTTCAGCTTCGTCGACCTGACCGATCTGGCGGCCTTTGAAGCGTCCATCACGCCGAAGACGAAGATGGTGTGGATCGAGACCCCGACCAACCCGATGCTGAAGATCGTGGACATCGCCGCGGTCGCCGCCATCGCCAAGCGCCATGGGCTGATCGTGGTGGTCGACAACACCTTCGCCTCGCCGATGCTGCAGCGTCCGCTGGAGATGGGGGCGGACCTGGTGCTGCATTCGGCCACCAAGTACCTCAACGGCCACTCGGACATGGTCGGTGGCATGGTGGTGGTCGGCGACAACGCCGAACTGGCCGAGCAGATGGCCTTCCTGCAGAACTCGGTGGGTGGCGTGCAGGGTCCGTTCGACAGCTTCCTGGCCCTGCGTGGCCTGAAGACCCTGCCGCTGCGCATGAAGGCGCATTGCGCCAACGCGCTGGCCCTGGCCCAGTGGCTGGAAAAGCACCCGGCGGTGGAGAAGGTGATCTACCCGGGCCTGCCGTCGCACCCGCAGCATGAGCTGGCGGGCAGGCAGATGGCCGGCTACGGCGGCATCGTCTCGATCGTGCTGAAGGGCGGTTTCGAGGCGGCCAAGCGCTTCTGCGAGAAGACCGAGCTGTTCACCCTGGCCGAGTCGCTGGGCGGCGTGGAAAGCCTGGTCAACCACCCGGCGGTGATGACGCATGCGTCGATCCCGGTGGCGCGCCGCGAACAGCTGGGCATCAGCGATGCGCTGGTGCGGCTGAGCGTGGGCGTGGAGGATCTGGGGGATCTGCAGGTGGATCTGGAGAGGGCGCTGGGCGCGTGACACAGCGGCCAGCCCCGGAGTACACACATCGATGAAAGACGTTGTCGTCCATACACCGAACTCGATTTCCGAGCGTACCAACCTTTTCAATGCGCCCAGGAAGCTGGCGCGGAGCATCTGGATCCATCGCAGCCTGATCGTGCAGATGACCCGGCGTGAAGTGACCGGGCGTTACAAGGGGTCGTTGCTCGGCCTGGCGTGGTCGTTCTTCAACCCGTTGCTGATGCTGGTCATCTATACGTTCTTCTTCTCGGTGATCTTCAACGCCCGCTGGGGCACTGATGCCCCGGGCGGCAAGGCTGCATTCGCGATCATCCTGTTCTCCGGCCTGATCATGCATACCTTCCTGGCCGAATGCATCAACCGTGCTCCCGGTCTGATCGTGGGCAATGTGAACTATGTCAAGCGCGTCGTGTTTCCATTGGAGATTCTTACGCTGATCTCGATGGGCTCGGCGCTGTTCCACGCGGCGATCAGTCTCCTGGCGTTGTTTGCCGCGCAGCTGGCCTTCATGCAGGAGATGCACTGGACGGTGGTGTTCCTGCCGTTGGTGATGTTGCCCCTGGTCCTTGCGGCCATGGGCCTGTCATGGATCCTGGCCTCACTGGGCGTGTTCGTCCGTGACGTGGGGCAGATGACCGGTACGGTGATGACGATCCTGCTGTTCCTGTCACCGGTGTTCTATCCCATCAGTGCGCTTCCCGAGAAATACCGTGGCTGGCTGATGCTCAATCCGCTGACCTTCATCATCGAGAATGCGCGCAAGGTGATCGTGTTTGGAACCTATCCTGACTTCCGACAGCTGCTGGTGGGTACGGTGATCGCCGGTGTTGTTGCCATATTCGGCTTCTGGTGGTTCCAGAAGACCAGGAAGGGGTTTGCCGATGTCCTCTGATGAAGTAGCAATCAGTGTCCGTGGCGTCAGCAAGCGCTATGAGATGTATGACACTCCGCGTCAGCGGCTCAAGCAGTTCTTCGTGCCGGCACTTAACCGTGTCTCGCCGGGCCTTTGCCGCGACCAGTTCCGTGAGTTCTGGGCGCTGCGCGACATCGATTTCGAGGTCAAGCGCGGTGAGGCGGTTGGCATCGTTGGTCGCAACGGCAGCGGCAAGAGCACGCTGTTGCAGATCATCACAGGTACGTTGTCGCCGACCACTGGTGAAGTTCGCACCAGCGGGCGCATCGCGGCGCTGCTGGAGCTCGGGTCGGGCTTCAATCACGAGTACTCCGGACGTGAGAACGTTTATCTCAACGGCGCACTGCTGGGCCTGACACCGGCCGAGATCGACGAGAAGTTTGATGCCATCGCCGGGTTCGCCGATATCGGCGACCACCTGGAACAACCCGTCAAGACCTACTCCAGCGGCATGCTGGTGCGCCTGGCGTTCGCCGTGCAGGTGCAGCTGCGGCCGGACATCCTGATCGTTGACGAAGCCCTGGCCGTGGGTGACGCGCTGTTCCAGAAGCGCTGCTTCCAGCAGATCGAGCGCCTCGTCAGTGACGGCGTATCGTTGCTGTTCGTTTCCCACGATCAGGAATCGGTGCGCACCTTGACCAATCGGGCGCTGCTGTTGCGCGATGGCCGGCAGATCGGCTGGGGAACGTCTTCGGAAGTGATCGTGAGCTACCGGCGACTGCTGCATGAGGAGGAGTCGCGCTACTTCTCGTCATTGACCGAGAAGATCGCGGCGTCGGCAGCCCTCCACAAGCAGGAATCGGAGCCCTCGCTTCCCGTGCTGCCCCTCGACACGCAGGCCGATGCGGCTTCGTCGCCGCCGGTCAGAGAGGAAGAGGTGGCCCAGGGCGCACGCTCGGGCAACATGTCCTTCGGCGACCAGCAGGCCTTCGTGGTGAAGGTGGAGACGCTGGACGAGGCGGGTGACAACGTATCCGTGTACTACCCCTCGCAGCGCATCACCATTCGTGTCGAATGCGAGAGTCGTGTCGCGATCAGCAATTTGAATGTCGGAATCCGCATTCGAAACAAGGAAGGCTTCAAGATCTATTCGTGGGGCACCCTGAATCAGGACATGAAGCGCCTGGCAGGCCTGGCAGAGGGCGAGGTCTTCTGGAACCGCCAGTTCGCCGCGGGGGAGAGGTTCAGCGTCACGTTCACCTGCGATTGCGATCTCGGTGTCAATCTGTATGAAATCCAGGCCGCCGTGTCGTTTGAAGAGCGGCCGGACTACACCAGCCAGCGCATACTGCACTGGATGGATGAAGCGGCGTTCTTCCAGGTGCTGATGCGCAGGGACGAGCATTTCTTTGGCGGTGTCATCGACCTGAGGATGCAGGCCGATTGGGATCGTTAGCGATGGGTGTGTGGACATGGGTGAGAACGAGAGCGTAGCGGTCTACCAGCTGCGTTGGGACCGGTGCTGGAGTGCCGGAGTGGAGGATGACCATCCGGCAATTGCTGCGTTCGCGCAGACCATCCTGGCCACTGCCGGTGCAGGCAGGGTGCTGGATGTTGGCTGTGGCCGCGGCGGGCTGGTCACCGAGCTGCTCAAGCAGGGCCTGGACGCCCATGGTGTCGACGTATCACAGGTCGCGATCACTGCTGCGCAGCAACGTGCGCCGGATCGCTTCATCTGCGCCGCAGCAACGTCACTGCCCTATCCCGATGGTCATTTCGATTGTGTCGTGGCCAACGGCCTCATCGAGTATCTGGATGAAGTGGATGTGCCGAGCGTGCTCTCCGAGCTGCGGCGGATCTGCCGAGGGCCGCTGCTGGTGCGCGTGCAGGTGTCGGCGGTCGTGGCGGAGGGCGATGGCCGGCAGGTCATTCAGGGGCGCAGCTGGTGGGAGCAGAAGTGCTTCGACGCAGGCTTCCGCAAGCACCCCGGCTACTTCGACCTGATCAACTTCGAGTCGCTGAATTTCGACGATGGTGTGATTCTGCTGGCGCTGGAGGCGATGCCCACCGTGGTGGGCGATGCAATGCACGACTCCTGCTGCAGCACGGGTATCGCGGCAGACGCTGAACTCTACAAGTACCACTGGGCGGCCGGTTATGTACGGCCGGGTGACCGGGTGCTGGACCTGGCGGCAGCGACTGGAGCAGGCAGCTATCTGCTGTCGCGCCGCTCCGAAGCGGACACGCTGTACTGCGTGATCGATCCCGCCGCACGCATGTTCTTTGAAGCGGCCTACGCCGCGGTGGAGCCCCGTCTTCGCCCGACGCTGGCCGGCGCAGCGCCTGAAGTCGATTTTGTCGCGGCGCTTGGTGAACCGGTGACGCGCGGGACGCTGGAGGGCCTGCTGGGCTCCCTGCAGGATGGGGTCTCGCCTGGAGGTCGCGTACTGCTGTCGCTGCTGGCTGACGGAGGCGACGCTGCCGAGTCATGGCCCGAGCTGCAGGATCTGCTCCCGCCCGGCTGGTACCTGGAACAGGCCTTCAGCCTGCTCGGTGGCATTCCCCGGGGCAGGGGCGGTGCGGTCCGTGCATTTTCTCCCTGCGGGCTGGAGTCCGCGGTCACGGTGCCGAAGGATGCCGAGTTGTTGCTGGTCGTGATGCGGGATCCGCTGGCGACAGGGTTCATCTACCGCGAATCAGTGTATGGATCCAGTGACAGGCCGGCTGAAGTACTGGAATTCGCCCGCGACTATCGAAATCCCTGGCTGCTGCGTGCGCTGGTGGAGTTCCCGTTCCGCGCACGCAATCCGCAGGTACTCGCCGATATTGCCCGGCGCGTGCTGGGGGAGCCTGCGAACGAGGGTGCCCCGGACGTGGCGGCTGCATTGGCGGTGCTCGGCTACCAGATGCTTGAGCGTCAGGAGCTGGCAGCCACGGAGGTCAGTGCCCTCGTCACGCGGATGGCGGAGCACCTGGACCGCGCCATCCCGTCGCCACACGCGGTGCGCTGGTCGATCTCGCTGCGCTATCTGTGCGCGTCCCTGCTGCGTCGTATCGGTGACCTGGAGGGGGCGCTGGAAGCGCTTGATGTGGTTGTCGCCGTTGACTGGCGCTCGTTCAGCCCGACCATCGGTACCAAGATTGTCGATGCTGCCTACGAGGCCGGACAGCTGCTGGCCGCGGCCGGTAGGCTGGAGCAGGCCCGGGCCCGTTGGCGCATGGCCAGTGAAGTCGCGTTCGAGATGCTTGCGTGTGGGCATGAGGCCTACCTGGGTGATTCGCAGCAGCCACAGCAGTTCGCGTCGATCGTCGGCGTGGAACTTCTGGACTCGGCAACGCGCAGCATCAAGGCGCTGCGCTGGTCCTCTCCGGCGCGGCAAATGCCCCAGGAGCGGCTGCTCGAGCAGAGCCGGCAATGCTGGAAATGGATGATCCGCGAGCGTACCGACGCGATCGCATCCCAGGCGCGCCTGCTGGACCAGCGTTGGCAGATCCAGCAGTCGCTGGACCAGATGGTGTCCGAACGGGACGTTGCCATTCGGGCGCTGGAGCGGATGGTGTCCGAGCGGGATGAGGCCATCACCTCGCTCGACCGGATGGTTTCCGAACGTGACGAGGTGATTCAATCCCAGGGACACCTGATCGATGTCCGCGATGAATCGATCCGTTCGATGACTGCCTTGATCGACGCGCGCGATGAGGCCCTGCAGGGGCAGACCGACCTCCTGGAAGCGCGCTGGAAGGTGATGACCCATATGGATACCGAAATCGCGGCGCGTGACCAGATCATTGCGAGCCTCAACCAGAAGCTCGGCAAGTAGTCCATCCCAACGGCAAGTACGAAGAAATAAGGAAGAACAAGGATGAAGATCCTGGTAACTGGCGGCACCGGCTACATCGGCTCGCACACGTGCGTGAAGCTGGTCGAGCAGGGTTACGATGTCTGCCTGGTGGACAATCTCTGCAACTCGTCGGCACGTGTGGTAGACCAGCTGGCCAGGATCATCGGCTTCACTCCCGAATTCCATCAGATGGACATCCGCGAGCCGGCGTTCGCCGAGCTGCTGCGCAGCAGCGGTGCCGAGGCGGTGATCCATTTCGCCGCGCTCAAGTCGGTGGCCCAGTCGGTCGCCGATCCGCTTTCCTACTTCGACAACAACATCACCGGCACCCTGTGCCTGCTGCGGGCCATGAAGGACGCAGGTGTCGGCAAACTCGTGTTCAGTTCATCGGCCACGGTCTATGGCGATGGCAACACCTCGCCGATCACCGAGTCGGCTGGCCTTGGTGCGGTCAATCCCTATGGCCGTACCAAGCTGGTGATGGAACAGATGATCGGCGATCTGACCGCCTCCATGCCGGAGTTCGGGGCAGCGCTGCTGCGCTACTTCAACCCGGTCGGTGCCCACGAGAGCGGATTGATCGGCGAGGATCCCAACGGCCCGCCGAACAATCTGATGCCCTACATCTCGCAGGTTGCGATTGGCCGTCGTGCCGCATTGAACGTGTTCG
Organism: Stenotrophomonas sp. 78350_Sma; assembly: GCF_056482105.1. NCBI lineage: Bacteria > Pseudomonadati > Pseudomonadota > Gammaproteobacteria > Lysobacterales > Lysobacteraceae > Stenotrophomonas > Stenotrophomonas sp. 78350_Sma. Next base: position 569,896 of record NZ_CM151182.1, read on the forward strand.
GCAATGACTATCCCACCAGTGACGGTACGGGAGTGCGCGACTACGTGCATGTGGTCGACCTGGCCGAGGCCCATGTACGTGCCATCGATGCCCTGCAGAAACACCCGCGGGGCTTCACCGTGAACCTGGGAACGGGGCGCGGCTATAGCGTGCTTGAGGTGGTGCATGCATTCGAGCGGGCGTCGGGCCAGAGCATCGCGGTGGACTTCGCGCCGCGCCGGGAAGGTGACGTGGCCGAGTGCTTTGCTGATACGGGCCTGGCCGAGCAGTTGCTGGGCTGGAAGGCGCAGTTCGACCTGCAGCGCATGTGTGAGGACAGCTGGCGCTGGCAGACGCAGTATCCGAGAGGCTACCAGGACGCTTGATCAGCGTCCTGGGTGGTGGGCTGGTTCAGAACCAGCCCTCGCCGATGTAGCGGCACCACTGACGGAAGTCGTGGATGGCGCGGATGCGGTACAGGCGCGCGCCCACGCGCTTGCGCAGGCTGACATGTTGCGGGATGTGCTTGAGACGCTCGTTCTCGTCGGCAACATAGCGCGCCCAGAAGTGCTCGTTACGTTCGCGCAGTTCGATGCGGTCGACCGCGGGCATCGTGTGCATCTGGCGAAGCACTGCCTCGAACTGGGTCGAGGAGGTATCCCAATCGGGCCAGGCCTCGGCTGTGGCAATCGCGTTGTGCTTCAGTCGCTGGAGTTCGTCCGGAGAGTCCTTCAGCAGATTCAGCGCATTGACCACGCCGGCCTCGTCGTCACGCTGCAGGACCAGGGCGTTCTCGCCATTGCGGATGTACTCGTCGTGGCCGGTGACGTTGTAGACGATCGCGGTGCCGCCGCAGTGGAACATCTCCAGAGGCGGCCCGAACATGCCCTCGACATAGCTCAGCTTGACGATCACATCGCACGAGCGGTAGATCGCGGGAACCTGGTCAATCGGAACCCTTGAGAACAGGCGGTCGACTCCCGGGTACCAGCGCAACTGGCTGGACGTCAGCAGCCAGGTCTGATCGGCACGGCTGGTCCTGGCCAGTTTCAGGCTGCGGCCGACGTTCTTGAAGAACACGCCGAAGGGTCCTTCGACCAGCACGCGCAGATCGCGACCACGCGGTGCGTGGGTCGGGCCGTCCAGGCGGTAGAGGTCCTTGCGGATGCCATTGCGCACCAGGCGGGCATCGTTGCCGTGGCGTTCCTGCAGGTGCTCCTGGATCCAGGTCGCCTCGGTGACGACCGGCAGCCCCAGATCGTAGGTGCTGTCGACCAGCGACTGCAGCGGTCGTTCCGCGTCCGGGTAGAAGCGCGATTCGATGGACTGCACGAAGTAGGCATACTGGTCGGCATTGATCTTGTGCAGTTCGGTGGCGGTACGCCACCAGGTGGCGATCGCCAGGTCGAAGTGCTCTTCACCCAGGTCCCAGATCTGCACGATCCGCAGGACATCAAGCGCGGGGTGCCATTTGCGCTGGCTCGCGACATAGGGGTACTGCAGGACCAGGGTGACGTCATGCCCTTCCTGGATCGCATGCAGTGCATGCTGGAACACCACGTAAGTACCACCGCTGATGTCGGCAGAGCCGACAAAGAACGCAATTTTCATTCATGCTTCCTGGTGATCAATCTTCAATGCCGCGCAGTCGACCTGATGCGTAGCGCGAGGCAACCCAGCGGCCGCCGCGCTGCAGGCAGGTCAACAGGGGCCAGAAGCCAAGGTTGTCCACGCCATTGCGGCGCAATGACAGGTAGAAACGAAGCTTGTCGATGAACGAAGGTTGATGTGCGCCGACATCGAAGGTGGAATGATTGAACACGCCGAAATTCTCGACGTGGTAAACGTTCTCGAACCACTCGATTGCGGCCTGGTCCGGCTGCAGCAGCATGCGTGCATGCGCGTGCGTAGCCAGGCGTTCCAGCTCGCGGGCAGGGATGTTGTGGTGGCGGAAGACGCGGTCCAGCTCGACGAACAGGTCCCACAACTGGGCTTGCAACGGTGCGACCTTGCTGCGGAACAGCGATTCCTCGCTGAATTCCTGGTGGCTGACCACGGGCAGGCCGCTGGCATCGAAGCCGTAGCGCAATGCGGAGCCATGGTCGGCCGCGAGCACGACTTCAAACAGGGCTCGATTCTCGTTGAAGATGGCGAAGTTGCGGCTGGTGCCGCCGATGCAGGAGAACAGCAGACCATCCTTCCGGTTCCGGTCCGAAGCCGAGCCGCTGGCGACCAGGCCGATGTAGTGGCCCTGTACGGCTGTCAGGCCGGTATCCGCGCCGATCACGATGGCCGAAATGTTGTCCTGGATGGTGCCCTTCCAGCCCACATCGACCAGGTGCAGGGTCGGGGACGCGGGGGCGGCACCGAACGCGTCCAGATAGGCGAGGAACGCAGAGCGGCGCGCAAGGCGTTCCTGCTCATAGGTCTGCTCGAACAGCGCGTCGGTGCGCAGGCGGGCGAAGACTTCGCTGGACGGCAGGTCTTCCTGGATGGCATCGGCATCAACGCCAAGGCGCTCGGCCAGTTCGGCAGACATCGAATGCAGGCCAAGGCTGGACAGGAAGTCGTTGAGCGAGATGCGCCGGTACTGGCGGAACAGCGTCTCGAAGGTCTCCTGTGCCAGTGGCTGTAGTGACGGCAGCAGGGTGGCGCGGCGCGAGACCTCAAGATAATGGCTGCGGATGCGGACTGCGCCCTGAAGCTGCCGGGTGTTCTGGTAATGGTCGAACAGGCGCTTCAGGAACTGGCCTTCACGGGCCAGGAAAAACACATCGCGGGCGCCCTCGCGGACCAGGCGCGCATGCAGGCGGTCGATGAAAAGGTGGAGCGTGAGCGCAAGCTCGCGGAACACGCCGGGACCGCCGTCGAGCAGGCGATTGATGTCGGTACGGGTGCGGGCAAGGTCGGCGGCGCGCTCTGCCAGTACCTGGTAGTGGGCATGGCGTTGGCTGCGATCCAGGTGAATGGCGTGCAGGCCTGCGGCCCTGGCGTTGTTGAAATCTGCGTGTTCGTTGTCGCCGATCATCACCACCTGGCCGGGAGCGATGCCCGTTTCCGCCAGCACGCGGGCATACATTCCACTGCCGCGCTTGGTCGTGAACGAATCGCATGATACGAACATGCGCTTGAACGCCGAATCCAGCCCATGATGGGCAAGGAACTGCCGGAAGACGTCGGTTTCAAGATAGAAGTCGCTGACCAGCCAGCATTCGACGCCCTTCGCCGAAAGCTCCCGCACCAGGCCGACGACCTGCTCGTCCAGTTGCTGGGTAGACAATTCCAGCGACACTTCCAGATCCAGCGCCACCGTAGTGAACGCGGCACGAGGCATCGACCGCAGCCCTGCATTGGCGTCCCAGAGTTCGGCATAGACCTCGCTGGCGCGGAATTCGCTGTCCAGTCCGGGGCCACGATCAATGGCGCAGTGGGCGGCCTCGCGTGCGTTGCGCTGGCGATACAACTCGGGGCCGTCCGGGCCGCCGGGAAACACGCGGGCAATCCCCTCGGCCCACAGCCGCTTTACATCCTCCGGGTGGATGCCCCGGGATACCAGGGTATCGAAGTAGTCGAAGCAGACCACCGAAGGCTGAATGCGTTCAATTTCACTCATGACCCCCTTCGGGTCGATATCGGTGTAATGCTCTTGGGTCATGGACTGTCGTGAATGGCCGGTAACGGGGGGAACGGACTACATTAGAGGGAGCGGGATGGTATCAGCGTCGCTGGGGACCGCGGTAGCGCAAAGGGGACGCACGTCGAATATCATGACCAGTCGAATGCGACAAGGCCTGAACCGCCAATTTGTCGCCCATCCGAAGGATCTGGACGCGGGGCATTGAATGAGCATCAGCTGTTCGAGTGGCAGGTTGTTGTCTATCGTTGTGCCTTGTTACAACGAAGAAGCAGTGCTGGCCGAAACCTTTCGCAGGCTTTCCGGGACAGCACGGGCGCTTGAGGCCCGTGGCCTACAGGTAGAGCTGGTGTTTGTCGACGATGGCAGCCGTGACCGTACCCGCGAGCTGCTGCGGCATTATGCCACCGCCGACCGCCGGGTCCGCATGCTGGGCTTTGCACGCAATTTCGGCCATCAGCTGGCGGTAACCGCTGGCATTGACGCGGCGCGCGGCGATGCAGTGGTGCTGATCGACGCCGACCTGCAGGATCCGCCGGAAGTCATCGCGGAAATGGTCGATCGCTGGGAAGAGGGGTTCGACGTTGTCTATGGAACCCGCACGGACCGCCCGGGTGAATCGCGGTTCAAGCTGGCTACCGCGCGGGTCTTCTATCGCGTGCTCAACCGCCTGTCCGATGTGTCGATCCCGCTGGATACGGGTGACTTTCGCTTGATGAGCCGCAATGTCGTCGAGGTGCTGAAGTCGATGCCGGAGCAGGATCGCTTCGTTCGTGGGATGGTCAGCTGGGTGGGTTTCAACCAGATCGCGTTGCCCTATCGCCGCGACAAGCGCTTTGCCGGCGAAAGCAAATATCCGTTGCGGAAGATGGTGCGCTTCGCGACCGACGGAATCCTGTCTTTCTCGGCCAAACCACTGCAGCTTTCGGTGACGCTGGGCGTGCTGAGCTCGTTGCTCGCGATGCTGGTCATCATCTATTCGTTGGTCATGCGCCTGTTTACTCAGGAATGGGTGCCGGGTTGGACCGCACTGATGATCGCGGTGCTGTTCCTGGGGGGCGTGCAGCTGATCTGCGTTGGCATCCTGGGCGAGTACATCGGCCGCATCTACCGTGAGGTCAAGCGTCGCCCGTTGTACATCGTGCAGGAATCAAGGGATGGCACCACGCTCGTCAGGCAGGCGGAGGCTGGCGAATGAGCGGGACCCGAAAGGTCCTGCGACTGCTGGTCGGGGTGGGGGTGGCAGGCTTGTTCGGCTGGCTGGTGTTGCGCCAGGTCAGCTACGAGCAGCTGAGGAATGCATTTGCCAACGTCGGCTGGGGCTGGCTGGGACTGGCCCTGCTGTGTTTCCTGCTGGGCTATTCGGCACGCATCGAGCGCTGGCGCAGGATGCTGGCGCGCGACAATGCCGCCCTGCGCTGGCGCGACTGTGCGGGACCATTCATGGGCAGTTTCGCCATGAACAACGTATTGCCGATGCGCGCTGGCGACATCCTCCGTGCCTTTGCGTTCAATGACCGTCTTGGCGTTACCTCCGGTGTTGTGGTGGCGACCCTGTTCGTCGAGCGCCTGCTGGATCTGCTGATGGTCGTGCTGCTGCTTGGCATTGCGTTGTGGGTCAGTGGCGCCAGTGATTCGCTGGCCGGCGGTGTCGGGATCTGGACGCTGGCGGCGGCAGGGCTGGTGATTGCCCTGGTGTTGTTGTTCCCAGGCGCGTTCTCGCCGTTGCTGGCCTGGGGCGGTCGCCTGCTCTCGCGCATTTCGCCCCGCATCGGAGCCCGCGTGCAGGGTGAGCTGTTGAAGGGGGTCGATACCCTCGGCCATCTTTCCGGCAAGGGCACCATGGCCGGCCTGATGCTGTGGTCGGTGCTGGCCTGGACCGGTGAGGGGCTGGTGTTCTACCTGTGCGCCAAGGCGCTGGCCAGCCTCGCGGTTGCCGCAGCAGCCTGGCTGGCTTTGCCGCTGGGAACCCTGGCCACGCTGCTCCCCGGTACACCTGGTTACGTGGGTACTTTCGATTACTTCGTGGTCAGGGCGATGAAGGCGATGGGCAACGGTGTTGCCGAATCGACTGTCTATGCCCTGCTGGTCCATTTCATGTTGTGGCTGCCGCCGACAGTGATCGGCGGTCTGTTCCTGATGACCCGCTCGATGCGGGGCAAGCCGTCTTCCGAGGATAGGAAATGAAGAACAAGAGCGTTGCCATCATCGGTGGCGGATTCACCGGTCTTACCGCCGCCTATGAACTAGCGCGCAATGGCGTGCAGGTGACGGTGCTGGAGGCAGAAACCGATGTTGCCGGCCTGGCAGCGGCATTCGACGTCGGTGGGGAGAAACTGGATTGCTTCTATCACCACTGGTTCACCAACGACCTGGAGGTCATGCAGCTCATCGACGAGCTGGGCCTGAACGATCGGGTTGAAGTGAATCCGACGAATACCGGCATGTACTACGCCAACAACTTCTTCCGCCTGTCCACGCCCTGGGACCTGCTCAACTTCACACCGCTTTCGTTCGTCGATCGCATCCGCCTGGGCCTGCTCGCCCTGCGCGCGCGCAGGGTCAAGCATTGGATGGAGCTGGAGGGCCTGACCGCGTCCCAGTGGCTGAAGAGCCTGGGCGGCGAGAAGGTCTATGAGGTGGTGTGGGAGCCGCTGCTGAAGGGCAAGTTCGGCCCTTACGCCGACACGGTTTCCGCCGTATGGTTCTGGAACAAGCTGAAGTTGCGTGGCGGTAGCCGTGGCAAGGGCGGCGAAGAGCGCCTGGCCTATTTCCGCGGTGGCTTTGCGAGCCTTGCCGAGGCGTTGGCGGCCCGCATCGTGGCGTTGGGGGGCAAGGTCATCACCGGTACCCGTGTCGACAGCTTCGCCCCCAAGGGGGACGGCTGGCAGTTGCAGACGAGTGCCGGCCCGATCGATGCCGACAAGGTGCTGGCCACCACCGCGCTGCCGCTGGTGGCCGACATGGTCTCCGGCTGGGCGTCGCCGGAGTATGTGCAGTCGTTGCAGCGCATCCAGTACATCGGCAATGTCTGCCTGGTGCTGGAGATGGACCGCAAGCTGTCTGATACCTATTGGTTGAACGTCAACGATCCCAGTTTCCCGTTCGTCGGCGTCATCGAACACACCAATTTCGAGCGTGCCGAGACCTATGGTGGCAGCCATATCGTCTACCTGTCCAAGTACCTGCCGCATACGGATGCGCTGTACTCGATGGACTGTGATCAGTTCCTCGACTTCGCGTTGCCCTATCTGCAGAAGATGTTCCCTGCACTGCGCCGAGAGTGGATCACCAAGCACCACCTCTGGCGCGCGCGCTGGTCCCAGCCGGTTGTCGAGAAGTTCTACAGTCGCCTGATTCCGGAAGTGCGCGGGCCGGAACGGGGCTTCTACCTGTGTTCGATGGCACAGATCTACCCGGAAGACCGTGGTACCAACTATGCGATCCGCGAGGGGCGCAAGGTGGCCCGCCAGATGCTGGAGGCTTGAATCATGGCCATCGTGGCGCGGATTCTGTTGACGCTGCTGCTGGCATACCTGTGCCTGGTGAGCGCACGTGCGCTTCTGGCCTACCAGCACAATACCTGGGGCAAGAGCTATTACGTCCTGGTGGCCGATGCCGAAAGAAGGGTCGTCGATCAGCGCGCGCGTCATGTTTCCGAAGCGGCCCTGGATAGGCAGGGAGTGCGCTGGGAAGGTGATGTGCTGACCAGGAACGGACAGGCCTTGGCCTCCTACTCCGATGGCGAGGTCCGGGTATTCCGTGCGAGTGATGGTGGCCTGCTGCAGTCGACCACGATCCGCTGGTTCGGCCTTGCTGCGGTGCTGGCGGTGACGGCAATGATATGGCGACGGCGGGTTGCAGAGCGCTGGCTTGCCTGTGCACGAAGCTCTTTCCAATGGCTGCGGCCGCCCGATCTGCTGCTGGTCATTGCCCTGCTGATGTTCTCCGTGCTCAAGATCGGCATCATCGACATGGTGGCCTTGGGGAGTGCTGTCGAGGGTCTGCAGTTCGGCCTGAATTACTACGTTCATGACGTGTTGATCGGCGCCAGCGGAAAGCTGACGATCTATCCGTACAACCCGGCGAGCCTGATCTGGATGCAGGCACTGTCGGGTATGCACGGTGATCTGCAGTTGATCGGAGTGAATCTTCGCCCCTATGGGCTGGTCAGCCTGTCGATCGCAGCCGCTTACATCTGGCTGTGCCTGGAACTGACGGTGCTGCTCAATGAGCGTTGGCGTGGAAGCACGCGCATGCTGTTCTTCGTGTTGCTGCTCAATCCGTTCGGTCTCTACTATTCACTGTTCCTTGGACAAGTGGATGTGATCGTCGTGGCCCTGCTGGTAGCGGGCGCCCGACGGGTTTTCGTGCCGGGAAGGCTGTTCGTCGCTTTGGGCATGATCGTGCTGGGCCTGGTGTTCGCCAAGCCCCAGCATATGCTGGTGCTGCCGGCCCTGGCCATTGCAATGATGGCGGCTCGCACACAGGCGCTGAAGGGACGCGTCATTCTGATCACGATCACAGTGACCTTGATCAGCCTGGTGATCTACTGGCTCTACACGCGGGTTCCGGCGTTTGTTCTTTCCTTGGCGACGAACCCGCAGTCGCAGCGCATAGGTTGGGCGACCTGGTTCCAGTTGCTTGGAGATTCGCTGGTAGTCAACCGACCCTTGGCATTCCTGGCTATCACCTTCCTGGTACTCGCGTATCGGGTCAAGCATGTGGCGGATGGCATTGGCGTCTGGCAGGTCGCTGCCCTAGCAACTGCTGCGTTGACCGCCTGGTTCCAGGCGTCCTACGCACACACCTTCGGCATGGCCATGCTGATGTTCCCGGCCCTGATGCTGCTTGTGTTGGATACCCAAGACCGATGGCGTGCCGCAGGCGTCTGGCTGGCACCCATTCTGCTGCTGCTGGGCTGGGGAACCGGAGAGATGGGGGATGTGGCGGCCATTTTCGGGGGAACACTGTTCAGTCCTGAACGCGTCAATCACATCATGGTGCTGGGCATGAGCTATCCCTCGCTGCTGGCTACGCTTGAAGCTTCTGCCTATATGGCATTCGGGGTCATGCTAGTGATGCGCCTGCTGGGCGGACCTGAGCCGGAGCTCTCTGCCGGAGTCGGACCGGGACGATGAGTACGGCATGAAAAAGGCCGGCCCTGTCCGGGCCGGCCTTAAGTTGCTGCAGGTCAAAGCGCCTTTTCCAGCTCCGGCAGGATCGCGAACAGATCCCCCACCAGGCCGATATCGGCAATCTCGAAGATCGGCGCGTCGCCGTCCTTGTTGATCGCCACGATCGTGCCAGCGTCCTTGATGCCAGTCAGGTGCTGGATCGCACCGCTGATGCCGACCGCCACATACAGTTCCGGCGCGATGATCTTGCCGGTCTGGCCGACCTGCAGGTCGCTGGGCACGTAACCGGCGTCTACCGCGGCGCGCGAAGCACCGACGGCGGCACCGAGCTTGTCGGCCAGCTGGAAGATGACCTTGAAGTTCTCCTCCGAGCCGACGCCACGGCCACCGGAAACCACGCGCTTGGCGCTCTGCAGGTCCGGGCGGTCGCTGGCACCAGCGGCGAGGCCGATGAAGCGGGTGTGGGTCGGCAGGGCAGCATCGACGCTGGCCGTTTCGATGGCGGCACTACCGCCCTGGGCGGCTTCCGGCCACGAGGCGGCACGTACGGTGGCGACCACGATCTGGTCGGCCGGGGCTTCCACGGTGATGATCGCGTTGCCGGCGTAGATCGGGCGCTTGAAGGTGTGGCTGCCTTCGACGCTCATCAGGTCGGAGACCTGGTTGACGCCGAGGAGGGCGGCCACGCACGGCATCAGGTCCTTGCCGAAGGTGGTCGACGGACCGAACACGTGGGTGTAGCCCTTGGCCAGCTGCGCGATCTGCGGCGCCAGCACCTGGGCGATGGCCTGGGCGTTGGCGGCGTTGGCCACGGTCAGGACCTTGGCGACGCCAGCGATCTTCGCTGCTTCAGCAGCGACAGCGGCCGGGTCTGCGGCCAGCACCAGTACGTCGATGCTGGCACCGCTGATGGCGGCGGCGGCACTGACGGTCTTGGCGGTGGCGGCGTTGAGCTTGCCGTCGTGGTGCTCGGCGATGACGAGAATCTTGCTCATTACAGCAGCCCCTTCTGCTTGAGTGCGGCAACCAGTTCGGCCGCGTCCTTGACCATCACGCCCTTGCTGCGCTTGGACGGCGCGGCGTAGTGGGTGGTCTTGAAGGTGTCGGCAGCTTCAACGCCGAGGTCGGCCAGCTGCAGGGTTTCCAACGGCTTGGCCTTGGCCTTCATGATGTCCGGCAGCTTGATGAAGCGCGGTTCGTTCAGGCGCAGGTCGGTGGTGACCACCGCCGGCAGGTCCACTTCCAGCGTTTCCAGGCCGGCGTCGACTTCACGGGTGACCGTGGCCTTGCCGTCGGCGATCTCGAGCTTGCTGGCGAAGGTCGCCTGCGGGCGGCCCCACAGCGTGGCCAGCATCTGGCCGGTCTGGTTGGCGTCGTCGTCGATGGCCTGCTTGCCGAGGATCACCAGGTCCGGCTGTTCCTTCTCGATCAGCTTGAGCAGGGTGCGCGAAGCGGTGAGCGGCTGGATGGCCTGGTCGGTGACGACGTGGATGGCACGGTTGGCGCCCATCGCCAGGCCGTTGCGCAGGTGTGCCTGGGCGTCGGCCGGCGCGATGGTGGCGACCACCACTTCGCTGGCGATGCCCTTGTCGCGCAGGCGCAGGGCTTCTTCCAGGGCGATTTCATCGAAGGGATTGGGTGACAGCTTGACGCCATCGGTGACCACGCCGGAACCGTCCGGCTTGACCTGAATGCGGACGTTGTAGTCCACCACGCGCTTGTACGCGACGAGGATTTTCATCTGGTACGGGGTCCTTCACTAAACAGGGAGAACATCCGGTCCGGGAACAGCAACCGGTTCGGGGGTGGGACCCCGATTCTAGCTGGCTTGGGGTGACCATGCGAATGCGTATGGTTTTGCTGCGGCGCCGCAAAAATGCGCTTCGACATTGGGTTGTTCAGCTGATGAGGGCATCCTTGAGCGCAGCCCCGATGTATCCTGCAGAGCTGCATTCAGCCCTGCTGTGCGCTGATGCACCATGATCGACAGGAGAAAGGCTGTGCCCACTTGGCTCGTCACCGGCGGCGCCGGATTCATTGGCGGAAACTTCGTTCTCGAAGCCGTCGCCCGCGGCATCAAGGTCGTCAACCTCGATGTGCTCACCTATGCCGGCAACCTGAAGACCTTGTCCAGCGTGGAGGGGGATCCCAACCATCTGTTCGTGCAGGGCGATATCGGTGACCGGGCCCTGGTCAGCCGGCTACTGGCCGAGCACCAGCCGGACGCGGTGCTGAACTTCGCCGCCGAGAGCCATGTCGACCGCTCCATCGACGGCCCGGGGGCGTTCATCCAGACCAATGTGGTCGGCACCCTGGGCCTGCTGGAAGCCGTGCGCGATTACTGGAAGGCGCTGCCGGCCGAGCAGGGCGCGGCGTTCCGCTTCCTGCACGTGTCCACCGACGAGGTGTACGGCACCCTGGGCGAGACCGGCAAGTTCAGCGAAACCACGCCGTACGCCCCGAATTCGCCGTACTCGGCGTCCAAGGCTGCCTCGGACCACTTGGTGCGCGCGTTCCATCACACGTACGGGTTGCCGGTGCTGACCACCAACTGCTCGAACAATTACGGCCCGTACCACTTCCCCGAGAAGCTGATCCCGCTGGTGATCGCCAAGGCGCTGGCTGGCGAGCCGTTGCCCGTGTACGGCGATGGCAGGCAGGTGCGTGACTGGCTGTTCGTGTCCGACCACTGTGAAGCGATCCGCACCGTGCTGGCCAAGGGCCAGGTCGGCGAGACCTACAACGTGGGCGGCAACTCGGAAAAGCAGAACATCGAAGTGGTACAGGCCATCTGCGCACTGCTGGACCAGCGCCGCCCGCGCGCGGACGGCCAGCCGCGCAGCAGCCAGATCACCTACGTCACCGACCGCCCCGGCCATGACCGCCGCTATGCGATCGATGCCTCCAAGCTGAAGAACGACCTGGGCTGGGAACCGGCCTACACCTTCGAGCAGGGCATCACCTTTACCGTGGACTGGTACCTGGGCAACCAGGAATGGGTCAACGGTGTGCTCGACGGCAGCTACAGGCTGCAGCGCATCGGCACGGCGGCCTGAACCCAGGAGATCTTATGTCCCAGCGCAAGGGCATCATCCTCGCCGGCGGTTCCGGCACCCGGCTGTATCCGATCACCAAGGGCGTCAGCAAGCAGCTGCTGCCGGTATACGACAAGCCGATGATCTATTACCCGCTCAGCGTGCTGATGCTGTCGGGTATCCGTGAAGTGCTCATCATCAATACCCCGCACGAGCAGGCCCTGTTCCAGCAGCTGCTGGGCGACGGTTCGCAGTGGGGGATGGACATCCAGTACGCGGTGCAGCCGAGCCCGGATGGGCTGGCGCAGGCCTACCTGATCGGTCGCGATTTCGTGGCCGGCAAGCCGAGCTGCCTGGTGCTGGGTGACAACATCTTCCACGGTCATGGGCTGAGTGAAATGCTGCGGCGCGCTGATGCCCGGGATCAGGGCGCCACGGTGTTCGGCTATTGGGTCAACGATCCCGAGCGCTATGGCGTGGCCGAGTTCGACGGCGATGGCAAGGTCATTGACCTCGTCGAGAAACCGACCAATCCGCGTTCGAACTATGCGGTGACCGGCCTGTACTTCTATGACGGCAACGCCAGCGATTACGCTGCCGAGCTGAAGCCCTCCGCGCGGGGCGAGCTGGAAATCACCGATCTCAACCGCAGATACCTGCAGCAGGGCAGCCTGCACCTTGAACCCTTGGGGCGCGGCTACGCATGGCTGGATACCGGCACCCACCAATCGTTGCTGGAAGCCTCCAATTTCATCGAGACCATCCAGACCCGCCAGGGCCTGCAGGTCTGCTGTCCGGAAGAAATCGCCTTCGGCAAGGGCTGGATCACTGCCGAGCAGCTGGAAGCATTGGCCGCGCCGCTGATCAAGAATGGCTATGGCCAGTACCTGCACAAACTCGCGCTGCGTGGAGTTGTTCCGTGAAAGTGATTGAAACCAGGTTGCCCAGTTGCGTAGTGATCGAACCGGCCGTGTTCGGCGATGCCCGCGGTTACTTCTTCGAAACCTGGAACGCCGAGCGCTTCGCCGCGCTGGGCCTGCCGGACCGTTTCGTGCAGAGCAACGTGTCGACGTCCGCGCAGGCCGTGCTGCGTGGCCTGCATTACCAGTGGCCGCGTCCGCAGGGCAAGCTGGTGTCGGTGCTGGAGGGCGAGGTCTACGACGTCGCCGTGGACATTCGTCGCGGCTCGCCGACTTTCGGCCAGTGGGAAGCGGTGGTGCTGAGTGCGGAGAACAAGAAGCAGTTCTGGATTCCGGAAGGCTTTGCGCACGGCTTTGCGGTGTTGTCCGAGCGGGCGGTGTTCAGCTACCTGTGCACCGAGGTCTACCTGAAGGACTTCGACGCCGGCGTGCGCTGGAACGATGCCGACATTGCCGTGGACTGGCCGGTCAGTGCACCGACGCTGTCGGCCAAGGACGAGAACGCTCCTTTCCTGAAGGACATTGCCGAAGACCACCTGCCGGTCTACATGCCATGACGGTACTGGTGTTTGGCGGCAACGGCCAGGTCGGTCAGGAACTGCTGCGCGCGTTGACACCGCTGGGTACGGTGGTGGCGACTACGCGAAGTGGCCAGTTGCCTGACGGCAGCGCCTGCGAAGTGGCCGACTTCGGCCAGCCTGACAGCCTGCCGGCGCTGCTGGACCGGCTGCAGCCGTCGGTTGTGGTGAATGCTGCTGCCTACACTGCGGTCGACCGTGCCGAACAGGAGGTCGACGCGGCCTTTGCCGCCAATGCGCAGGCTCCGGGTGTGATCGCGCGCTGGTGCGCGGCACAAGGCGTGCCATTCGTGCATTACTCCACAGACTACGTGTTCGATGGCCAGGGCACCGCGCCCTACCGCGAGGACGAGCCGACCGCACCGCTGGGTGTATATGGCACCAGCAAGCGAGATGGCGAGGAGGCCGTACGCGCGGCCGGTGGTCGCCACCTGATCTTCCGCACGGCCTGGGTCTATGCCTCGCACGGCGCGAATTTCCTGCGCACCATGCTGCGCGTGGGTGCCGAGCGCGATGCGTTGCGGGTGGTGGCCGACCAGATCGGCACACCAACGCCGGCCGCGCTGATCGCGGACGTCACCGCAATGGCGCTGCAGCGATCACCGTCCTTGTCGGGCACTTGGCACCTGACGGCGAACGGCCAGACCAGTTGGTACGGATTCGCGGAAGCGATCTTTGCCGAAGCACTGGCGCTGGGCGTGCTGGAACGGGTGCCGGTTGTCGAGGAGATCACCTCTGCCGATTACCCCACGCCAGCCCGGCGACCGGCGTGGTCGGTGCTCGACAACCGTGGCCTGCAGGACGCGCTGGGGATCCGGCTGCCTGACTGGCGCCAGGGGTTGCACGCGGTGATGCGGCGACTGCGACCACTGCAGCGCTGAATCTCAATACACGCAGTGGTGGCCGCCGGGCTTGATCCGCCGGTACAGCGTGCCGCCAAAGATGCCGTAGTGCTTGGCCGGATCAGCTGGAAGAACGCCGATCCGCTCGTATAACGAAGACATCGCGACGGCCTGCTCGAGCTCCGGAGCCCCAGGCCAGTCTGTGCGCGTGGTGGTCAACACCAGGTCGGGAGAGCAGGTCACGAGCTCCTTCGCGAGCCGTACCGGATCCAGATCGAGCTGGATGATCCGCGCGCTGAGGTTGCTCAGTTCACCCGACGGTGGCAGGCGCCCGGACAGCGGATACACGCTGAACATGAAGCCGCTGATGCTGGCAGAGGCGCCAGGCGGTGCGGCATCACGCAGCATGCGTGCGGCCAGCAGGTAGTTGGACTGCTCGACCTGGTCGGCAGGCCAACTGTGCCGGACCAGTTGACGAACCTCGGCCACCGCTTGGCGGCTTTCCTTTACCTGCGCGATCACCGGTGGTCCCAACAGGATTGCTTCGCCGGCGGCAAGCACGCCGATGGTCAGCCAGGTGCGCTTCGGGCCGGCTGGCAGCAAGACCCGCCATGCCAGTGCGCAGAGCATCGCCATGGCCGGCAGCATCACTGCAAAGTGATAGGGGAAACCGGCCTTCGTGGCAGGTTCGATCAGCGGCAGCAGCGCGCATGCGAACCAGAACAGTGACCGTGACAACAGCTGGCGATCCCTGCGTGTGACCACCACAGCCAGCAGTACAACCGTAGCCATGACTGACAGTGCACATGGGACAGGCACCGCCGCGACGCTGCGGCGGGCTGCCAGCATGAACAGGTCCAGCGTCTGCGGCTGGGCCGAATAGACCGCGCCGGAGCCCCGATAAGCGTCCAGCAGGCTGGTCGGATCTCCACGTAGTGCGACGTCAAGCGCCAGCAGGGGGAGCGCCAATGCTGCGCCGCCGGCACACATGGCCCAGGCCTGGCGGTGGCCGTGACCGATCCAGGCCGCGGCGACTGCGAGCACGGCGAACGGCGCCAGCGTCTCGCGCAGCAGCACGCCCAGCGCGAGCAGCGTTCCCATCAGCAACCATCTGCGGGAGGACGCGGTGTCCATGCGCTGCCACAGCAATATGGCGGCGAACAGCGGTATGAAGGCGGCCTGATAGCTGTTCTTGAAACCATACTGGATGAACTCGGTATGGTTCATGCCGATCAGGAACGGCATGCCCAGCAGCAACGGTCCCCAGCCGCGGCTTCCGGATTCGCGGGCGATCATGGCCAGCAGCAACAGGCCGGCCACGCAGGCGACCAGCAGATCGGCCAGGCGGAGCATCAGCAATGATTCGCCCGGCAGGGCATTGATCCACGACAGCAGGATGGGATAGAGCATCAGCGGCCCATCTTCGGGAAGCTGCCCTGGGCCCCCCAGCAGCAGGTGCGCCTTCATCGCGAAATAGGCCATGTAGCCTTCGTCGGTGGCCGGTGGTGAACGCAGCAGCAGCAGACGCGGCAGGGCGATGGTCAGCGCCACGATCACCAGCCAGGACAGCCCGACAGGGAGGCGGAAGGAGGGACGTGCGTGTTCCATCAGTGCAGGCTCGCGAGGACGACACCGGCGCAGACCAGACTCGCGCCCAACCAGAAGCGCGGGGTCAAACGTTCGTTGAAGAGGGAGGCACACAGCACGGGAACCGTGAGGTAGGCCAGGGCGGCGAACACCACCAGCATCGATAGCGGCAGTGTACGCAGCAGTACGATCACCAGCAGGACAGAAGCCAGCTGCAATCCGACAGCGAACATCAGAAGCAGGCACTTTCCTCCTCGCCTGTGGGTGCGGGCAGCGGCCTTCATTGCCAGCTGTGACAGGGTGCTGGCGCAGACGGAGGTTAGTCCGAGGGAGAGCTCAGCGGGTGTCATGTTTGCCATTGACCCCGTTGATGATGAACAGGCCGATCACGATCAGTGCAACCCCGAGCAGGAAGCCTGGTGGCAGGACTTCGCCGAAAAGGCCAGCGGCGGCCAGTGGCGTAAGCAGGTAGATCAGCGCCGTCCACGGATAGGCGGCTGAAAGAGGCATCGCACGCAGCGTGATGAACCAGCAGACAAACCCCAGCGCAGAAGCAGCAAGACCAGCGTGCAGCCAGGGATTGAGCAGCGTATGCACGGTGATTCCGCTTTCGCCTGAGGAACGCAGGCCGGCGTACTTGAACGCGACCTGGGCGGCGGTCATGAACAGGATCATGGCCGCCAGGGCAGAGCGATTGCGTGCCGCATGGCTCATCGCTGCGCCAGCATCACGTTCTGGCCGCAGGCGATGTCACGGGCGAAAGGCAGGTGCTCGA
This sequence comes from Stenotrophomonas sp. 78350_Sma, assembly GCF_056482105.1. Classification (NCBI taxonomy): domain Bacteria; kingdom Pseudomonadati; phylum Pseudomonadota; class Gammaproteobacteria; order Lysobacterales; family Lysobacteraceae; genus Stenotrophomonas; species Stenotrophomonas sp. 78350_Sma. The sequence continues at coordinate 586,384 of NZ_CM151182.1, forward strand.
CCAGAGGCTCCAGGACGCGCAGGCCACGCGCGGCTGCGTCGGGGCAGAAGAAGGGTACGAGGTTGATCGTGGAGGTGCTGATCCTGTTGAAACCAGCGGCACGCAGCCAACCGCGGATCGCCCAGGGGGTGAACGAGCGCTCTTCATGCTCGATGTGATAGCGGGAGAAGCGTTCCAGCAGCTTCAGCACCGGATTGAGCCCGTTCGGCTCCACCACCACGATGCTTCCCTTGAAGCCCGCCAGGCCGGCGATGGCACCGGCGGGATCGGGGAGGTGATGCAGTACGCCCCGCAGCACGATGCAGTCGAAGCGTCCTTCCTCGAGCACTGCACCGATGTCATAGATGTTGCCGACGGCAAATTCGACCCGGGAGGCAAGTCCATGCGTGGCCGCGCGCGCCTGGGCAGCCTCGATCGCGACGGCAGCGGGATCGACTCCCAGTGCATGGGCTGCACCCATGCCCGGGAACTCCAGCGTATAGGAGCCATCGCCACATCCCAGGTCGAGTACACGCTTGCCCTGGAACGGGAAAGCGGCAGCAACCGCGCTGCTGATGCGCGCGTTGGCCAGGTTGGAGGACAGGCGATCGGTGGTATAGCGGTAGGAGCCGGTCGCACGGACGTCGTCATCGAACTGGGCGACGTTTTTCTTCACCCGCGGGTGTTGGGAGGATTTCATGCAGGAGTACTCGCAGGTTTGGTGCCGACAGCCATGATGTTGCCGACTCTGAGCGGAATCATCATCCCGGCCAGGCCGATACGCTCAAGGCACCTGAGCAGAAGTGACTTCACGCCACCGGGTAGCGGCGTCAGGCGGACCCAGTAACGCAGCGGATAGGCATTGCGGATCGAGTCCACGCGCACCAGCTGGAAGCCGTTGGATTCAAGCAGCGCGGCAACCGAGCGGTCGCTGAACAACTGCAGATGCTCGACATCGATGATGGGAGAACGCAGCCCCAGTAGACGGTTCAGCGGCGCGCGCCAGTTGTGGACGACCACCGCCAGTTTGCCGCCCGGTTGCAGGAGGGTGTGCGCCGAGCGAACCAAGTCCCCCGGTTCGGCGACATGCTCCAGGGTCATGAACGAACACACCAGCGAAATGGACTGGTCGGCCAGAAGGTCCGGATCGAACATGGCTTCGACCAGCATGGGCCTTACAGCTGCCGGTGCGGCATCAATTGCTGCACGTGACGGCTCGACGCCGATGACAGGAGAGAAGCCAGCGTGCTGGAGATAGGGCAGCAGCGGGCCGCTGCCGGCACCTACGTCAACCGCGCCGCGCCGGTGCGCAAGCTGTTGCAGGTGCGGCGCCAGGGCGCGCGCGTAACTGGCCGCCGCGGCTGCAGCTTCCGGAGTGGAATCGTAGGCGGCATCCGCATAGGCCTGCGACAGGAAGTCATGGCTGGGCGGGCGCGGAGCGAATACCAGGTCGCAGCGCAGGCAGCGCACCAGCCACAGGCACATGAACTCCGGATCCTTGCGCGATGCGTATGTGAAATCGTTGACCCGCGCCGGATCCAGTTTTTCGTCGGCGAAGGGAACCGCGTCGCGGGCGCCGCAGCCGGGGCACGGGCGGTCCCGTACGTGGTCGAAATCAATGGGTGTGCTCATGATTCATTTCCGGGGGTCAGCACCCTGACTTCACCATGGACGATCAGGTTGCGGCGGATGAAGGCCGGACGTGCCTTGGTTTCCTCGAAGATCTTGCCGATGTACTCGCCGAGCAGGCCGATGCCAAGGATGCTGGCCGAGCCGAAGAACATCACCAGCAATGCCACGAATGTCACCCCGCGCGGAGCCAGCTCCGGGTGCAGTACGCGTACGCCGATACTGAACACGGCAAGCAGTATGGTGAGCACGCAGGCGATGCCGCCGAACGCAGTCAGCAGGTGCAACGGAATGCGCGAGAACGAGAAGATGCCCTTCTTGGCCCAGCCGATATTACGGATCCAGTTGTTGGTGCTGGTGCCGAACATCCGGTCAGGGCGTACGTAGTCAACACCGACCTGGCGGAATCCGACGAAGGCGCGTAGGCCACGCAGGAATGCGTCACGCTCTTTGCACTGCAGCATCCAGTACACCACCGAACGGTCCAGCAGCGAGAAATCGCCGGCATCCTTCGGAATGGGGACCTCGCTCATCGCTGCGAACACGCGGTAGAACGCGCGGTAACAGGCTTCGAGCATCACCGGCATATCACGCTTCACGCGCCTGCCGTAGACAACTTCCGCACCGGCACGCCATTCGCGGACAAAGTCCTCGATCAGCTCCGGTGGGTCCTGCAGGTCGCCATCCAGCAGGACACATGATTCCTTGCTGGCATACTCCATGCCGCTGCGGAATGCAGCCTGCGAGCCGAAGTTGCGCGAATGGGTAATGCCGATGACATGGGGGTCCTCGGCACTGATGCGCCGGATGACGTCAGCCGAATCGTCCGGCGAGCAGTCATTGACGAAGATGATCTCGTAGTCGACGGCCAGGCGCTGGAAAACCTCGGTCAGTCGCTGGTGCATCACCGGAATGGCCTGGGCATCCCGGTAGCAGGCGATCACCGCCGATACCGAATTGCGTTCGGCCTGCCGGGGGGCCTTCTTGGTCAGTTCGCCAAAAATGCTGTGGCCCAGTTGATCACGCCACCAGTCCACGCTGCGGCGCAACCCATCTTCGAGGGTGATCCGGGCCTGCCAGCCGAGTATGCGGGCTGCCTTTGACGGGTTGGCATACCAATCGCTGAGATCCCAGGCTCGCCCTGCCGAAGTGCTGAACTCCGGCGTTGCGGCCAGGCCGAACTGGGAGACTGCCTGGGCGGCCAGCGCGTCCAGCCGAGTCGGGTTTCCAGTGCCGATGTTGAAGGACTCGCCGGCAATTGCTGGCGACATCCGGGCCGCCGCCGTCACGAAGGCGGCGACGACGTCGTCGACGTGGATGAAGTCGCGCGATACGTCGGGGCGGGCAAACATCGGCAGCTCGCCACGGGCGATGTGTGCGCACAGGTTGGGTATCAGACGCGAACTGTCTTCATAGGGGCCATAGACCGAATACAGTCGCAGGTTGACGATCGGTTGGTGAAGGACCTTGCCGTAGTAACTGACGGCCTGGCTGCAGGCGGCCTTGCTCACCGCATAGTGGCTGTTGGGCAGCAGGGGCGCGTCCTCGGCCGGACCGGATGCATTGAGTCCGTATTCCGAGGACGAGCCGGCGCGGATATAGGCCGCCAGTGGCAGGGACCTGGCTTGTTCCAGCAGACTGATGAAGCTGCTGTAGTTGGTAGCATGGATGCGCTGTGCATCATCCTCGAAGGCGTAGGCGCCGAACGAAGAGCAGTCGAAGATGGTTCGTGGCGCGACCTTGCGCAGCACCGTGGCGACCGAGGCTGGATCGTTGAGGTTGAGGAAAGCCAGGTTGGCTGCTGGTATGCCCTGCAGGCGCCAGGAGTCACCGGAAAACACGGTGCCCACCACGTCGCTGCGCTGCGCAAGGCAGCTGCGCAGCAGATTGGCACCGATGAATCCGCTGGCACCGATCACCAGGACCGGTCCTTCCAGCGCGGCGATCATTCTTTCCAGACTCATGCGGTCTGCTCCCTCACCATCGCGTGCAGCGATTCAGCATCCAGGCCACACTCGTGGCGATGGAACTGCTGTGAACCGAATCGGCCGGATGGATAGCGCAGGGCATGGCGATGGATGAACGGGCCGACGGCATGGCCGCCGGTCAGCACGGCAGCAGCCAGCGACATGCCGAGACCTCCCTCGCGCACGTGCTCTTCGACGACATACAGTGGCCCGCCGCGCAGCTGGGCGATCATCGCATCCGGCAGCTGCCGTACGTCTGGTTCGGCCACCGCCCATACCGCTGGCCGGGCGGCCATCGGCAGCTCCGCCAATGCCGACCAGGCAACCCCGGCCATCGGCCCAAGTGCAGCCATTACCCCGCGCTCGCCGGGCAGCAGCTGGCGCCATGGGGCGTAGGCAGGTACCGGGTGTCCCGAAGGACGGGCGTCATAGCCCAGCCGCAGGTAGGTAGGGCGGTGCAGGTCTTGCAGCAGGGCTGGTAGATCCTCGTCGAAAACGGGCACCTTGACGTCCATGCCCAGCGCCATCATCGCCGCGCAGTCCTCCAGTGCATGATGGGTCGGCCCCATGTGCCCATAGGCGAACCCACCGCCGTTGCCCACGAGGCAGACAGGCAGACCGGGCAGGCATACATCGTTGCGGATCTGCTCGAACGGCCGCGCGTAGCAGAAGGGGGCGATGCTGTAGGCGAAAACCGTGTTGCCTTCGCGGGCAAGACCGGCGGCAACACCGATCATGTTCTGCTCGGCAACGCCAGCATTGATGAAACGGTTGCCGAACACGGCCTGGACCTCTTCCAGTGCCATGAACCCGAGGTCACCGGTGAGGAAGAAATGCTGTGGGGTTGCGCAGTGGGCAATGACTGCGGCGGCAAAGGCCTTTCTCATCGTGCTGCATCGCTCCCGAATGCAATTGCCTGTTCGTACTCGGCTTCCGCCAACGGCAGGTAATGGGATTCCAGCAGGCCGGCATAATGGGTGCCAAGGCCCTTCACCGTATCCAGCACCAGCACAGTGGGGGCACCGGCGGCCGGTTGGTGGAGGATCTGTGCCAGGGCATCGGGATCATGGCCGTTGGCGCGCTGCACCTGGGCACCGAACGCCTGCAGACGGGGGCCCAGGTCCGGGCAGGAAACGACATCCTGCGTGCTGCCGAACCCCTGAAGGCCGTTCTGGTCAATCAGCAGGGTCAGGTTGTCCAGGCGATGGTGAACGGCGAACGACAGTGCTTCCCAGCAGCTGCCTTCCTGCCATTCCCCGTCCGAGCACAGGCAGTACACCCGCCGCGACGACCCCTGGTGGCGTGCAGCCAGGGCCAGGCCGGCCGCAAGCGAGGGGCCGTGGCCAAGCGAGCCCGTGGAGAACATCAGGCCGGGAATGCCACTACCGCTGGGGTGGCCAGGCAGCAGGCTGTCATCCTGGCTGAACGTGTCCAGATCCGCGTCGCTCAGTCGACCCAGGCTCCAAAGTGTGACGTACAGCGCGCCTGCGGAATGGCCCTTGGAAAGGACAAACCGATCATCTTCCTGCATCACGCCGTGATGCAGCGCGATCAGCGCATCCAGACAGGAAAGGTTGCCACCCACATGACCGGACCGGGTCTGGAAGTGCATCTTCAGCAGGCGTGCGCGAGCCTGGGCCGCAAGGGCAGGTAGCCTGTTCACTGTAGTCCCACATTGCTTCAATTGGGCAAGTATAGGGGCGGCAGCCCACACAGCGACCCTGTTGATCGTTCGTCGTGGCGGACCGGACGGGGCCGCCATGGAATTTCCAACTCAGTTCCCGGTGCGCCCGTACGTATCCTCGAACCGCACGATGTCATCCTCGCCCAGATAACTGCCTGACTGCACTTCAATCAGTTCCAGCGGCAGCTTGCCCGGGTTGCGCAGGCGATGGGTCACGCCCAGTGGAATGTAGGTGCTCTGGTTCTCGCTGAGCAGGATCACTTCATCGCCACGGGTCACCTCGGCGGTGCCGCTGACCACGATCCAGTGCTCGGCGCGATGGTGGTGCATCTGCAGGCTCAGCGTGCCGCCGGGCTTGACCGTGATCCGCTTGACCTGAAAGCGCTCGCCGTTGTCGATCGAATCGTAGGCACCCCACGGGCGATAGACCTTGCGATGCCAGGTGGCCTCGCTGCGGCCTTCGGCCTTGAGTTGCGCGACTACCGTCTTGACGTCCTGCATGCGGTCGGCCTTGCCGACCAGCACGGCATCGTCGGTTTCCACCACCACCACATCGTCCAGCCCGACCAGCGCCACCAGGCGTTGTGCATAGGCATAGGTGTTGCGGCAATCGATGGCGATCACATCACCCTGGTGGGCATTGCCGTCGCCGTCCTGCTGCGAGACATCGCGCAGTGCGGTCCACGAGCCGACATCGTTCCAGCCGGCATCGAGCGGGATCACCACTGCATCGGCGGTCTTTTCCATCACCGCGTAGTCGATCGAGTCCGAGGGCACGGCGGTGAAGGCGTCCTTGTCCAGGCGGGTGAAGTCGGCATCGCGGCGAGCCTGCTGCCAGGCCTGGCGGCTGCTGGCCAGCATTTCCGGCTGGAAACGTTCCAGCTCCTGCAGGTAGCGCGACGCCTTGAACAGGAACATGCCGCTGTTCCAGTAGTACTGGCCGCTGGCGACATAGCCCGAGGCCGTCTCCAGATCGGGCTTCTCGACGAAGCGCTCGACGGCGCGCAGGCCCTGCCCATCGGCCGCCTTGATGTAGCCGTATCCGGTTTCCGGGCCGGTCGGCACGATGCCGAAGGTCACCAGCTTGCCGGCCTCGGCGGCACCGGCAGCGGCCTGTACCGCACTGCGGAACGCCGCCTCGTCGGTGATTACATGGTCGGAGGGCAGCACCAGCAGCAGCGCGTCGGCACCGTCACGGGTGGCTTCCAACGCGGCTACGGCAATCGCCGGTGCAGTGTTGCGGCCCACCGGTTCCAGGATGATCGCGGCCGGCTCGGCCCCGACCTGCTGCAACTGCTCGGCAGCGACGAAACGGTGCTCTTCGTTGGCGATCACCAGCGGGCCACGCGCCGCAAGCGGGGCGACGCGCTGCCAGGTGGCCTGCAGCATCGTCAGCTCGCCCGCCAGCGGCAGGAACTGCTTCGGATACGCCTCGCGCGACAGCGGCCACAGGCGGGTTCCGGAGCCGCCGGAAAGGATGACGGGCTGGATGCTGCTCATGCGGGCCTCGGTTACGACTGGATCAGGCGGGAGATGTCGTCGGTGCGCGCCTGCATCAATGCAGCGTCACCACGCGATTCGACGTTCAGGCGCAGCAGCGGTTCGGTGTTGGAGCTGCGCAGGTTGAAGCGCCAGTTGCCGAAATCCGCGCTGATGCCATCGGTATGGTCCAGTGCCGGCGACTGTGCCGCGAAATGCTCCATCACCCGCGCCACTGCGGCCTTGGCATCGTCCACCTTGAAGTTGATCTCGCCGCTGCACGGATAGGCGGCCATCCGGTCTTCCACCCAGTCGGCCAGCGAACGGCCACTTTCGGAGACCAGCTGGGCGATCAGCAGCCACGGAATCATCCCGGAGTCGGCGTAGGCGAATTCGCGGAAGTAGTGATGGGCGCTCATCTCGCCGCCATACACGGCATCCTCGGCCCGCATCTTTTCCTTGATGAACGCATGCCCGCTCTTGCACTGCACCGCAACACCGCCGGCCTGCTCGACCATGTCCACCGTGTTCCAGACCAGGCGCGGGTCGTGCACGATCTTGCCGCCCGGATTGCGCGCCAGGATCGCCTTGGCCAGAAGGCCGACCAGGTAGTAGCCCTCGATGAAGCGGCCGGAATGATCGAAGAAGAAGCAGCGGTCGAAGTCGCCGTCCCATGCAATGCCGAAGTCGGCGCCATGCTCGCGCACCGCATCGGCCGTGGCGGCACGGTTCTCCGGCAGCAGCGGGTTGGGAATGCCGTTGGGGAAGCTGCCGTCCGGCGCGTGGCAGATGCGGATGAACTCGAACGGCAGGTGCGGCGCCAGCAGGTCGACGATAGCGCCTGCGCCGCCGTTGCCGGCATTGACCACCAGCTTCAGCGGCTTCAGCTTGCCGGCATCGACATAGCTCAGCAGGTGCTGGATGTAGGCGCTCTTGTCATGCCGGGCGACCTGGCCGGCACGCGGCGGCTGGGCCTTGGCGGTGTCGGCGGCGACCGCATCGGAGATCGCGAACAGGCCGGTGTCGGAACTGATCGGCCGTGCGTTCTCCTTGACCAGCTTCATGCCGTTGTAATCCATCGGGTTGTGGCTGGCGGTGACCATCACGCCGCCGGCCGCACCCAGGTGGTCGGTCTGGAAATAGACCTCCTCGGTGCCGCACAGGCCGATGTCGATCACTTCCCGGCCGGTGCCGCGCAGGCCTGCCGCCAGCGCGTCCTGCAGCGCCGGGCTGGTCAGGCGCACGTCATGGCCCAGCACCACCGGGCCCGGTGCGAGCTGGGCGGCCAGTGCCACACCGATGCGGCGGGCCAGGTCTTCGTTCAGTTCCTCGGGCACGCGGCCACGGATGTCATAGGCCTTGAAGGCGGGCAGGGGCATCGAACCAGTCCATCCGGATAGAGAAACCCGATTATAGCGGGAGGGTCTGCAAACGGCCGGTGAGCCAGGGGCGCCCGGCCAGTAGCGTTGGCATGGGAGTGGGGCCGGCCGATTCCCCGTCGATGGGCCATGGCCAGCAGGCAGTTCGCATACAATTGCGCGCTGACGACCGAGGACATGGCCCGAGTGGCCATCGCCGATTGGCCTGCTGTTCCAGAAGGATCGAGGTTTGCTTTGAAATTCACTCACGATCAGAAACGCGTGCTGGTGACCGGTGGCGCGGGCTTCCTCGGGTCGCATCTGTGCGATCGGCTCATCGCGGGCGGCCATGACGTCCTCTGCGTGGACAACTTCTACACCGGCAGCAAGGCGAACGTGGATGGGCTGCTGGGCCACCCACGGTTCGAGCTCATGCGCCATGACGTGACGTTCCCGCTCTATGTGGAAGTGGACCGGATCTTCAACCTGGCCTGCCCGGCGTCACCGATCCACTACCAGCAGGACCCGGTGCAGACCACCAAGACCAGCGTGCATGGCGCAATCAACATGCTCGGCCTGGCCAAGCGCCTGCGCGCGCGTATCCTGCAGGCCAGCACCAGCGAGGTGTATGGCGATCCGGAAATCCACCCGCAGGTGGAAGGCTACTGGGGCCGGGTCAACCCGATCGGCATCCGCAGCTGCTATGACGAGGGCAAGCGTTGCGCCGAAACGCTGTTCTTCGACTACTGGCGCCAGCACCAGCTGGAAATCAAGGTCATGCGCATCTTCAACACGTATGGCCCGCGCATGCATCCCAATGACGGCCGGGTGGTCAGCAACTTCATCGTGCAGGCGCTGAAGGGCGAGCCGATCACCATCTATGGCGATGGCAGCCAGACGCGCAGCTTCTGCTATGTCGATGACCTGATCGAAGGCATGTTGCGGCTGATGGACTCACCGGCTGATCTCACCGGTCCGATCAATATCGGCAATCCGTCCGAGTACACCATGCTGGAACTGGCCGAGACCGTGCTCCGCCTGGTCGGCGGCGCGTCGAAGATCGAGTACCGCCCGCTGCCCTCGGATGATCCACGCCAACGCCAGCCGGATATCAGCCTGGCCAAAGCGGATCTGGGCTGGGAGCCCAAGGTCGGCCTGGAGGACGGCCTGAAGGAGACCATCGCCTATTTCCGCCATCGCTTGCAGGCCTGAGGTGGCGACGATGCGCAAGATCGTGGTGATGCCGGTCTACGAGGACCTGGAAGCCTCCTCGAAGCTGTTCGTCGAGCTCGCCCGCACCCAGGGTCCGGACACCTATGTGGTGGCCGTGGACGACGGCTCGGTGCGGCAGCCATTGCCGATCAGCGCCATTGAGGCTTCGGGGCTGGAGGGCGTGGTGATCCGCCTGCGTCGCAATGTCGGGCATCAGCGTGCGATCGCCATCGGCCTGGGCTATGTGGCCGAGCACTTCGATGGCAATGACATTGTCGTGGTGATGGATTCCGATGGCGAGGATACGCCGGAGAGCATCACCGAGCTGGTGGCGGGCCTGGATTCGGCCGATGTCGACGTGGTGGTGGCCAGCCGTCGCAGCCGGGTCGAATCGCTGAAGTTCAAGTCGTTCTACATCGTCTACAAGCTGCTGTTCTCGCTGCTCAGCGGGCGCCAGATCAGCTTCGGCAACTTCATGGCGGCGAAGATGCCGGCGGTGCGCCGGTTGGCATCGATGCAGGAGCTGTGGATCCACGTTGCCGCCTGCGTGCTGGGCTCGAAGCTGCGCGTGCAGACCTGTGCGCTGGATCGTGGTCCGCGCTATGCCGGCCGCAGCAAGATGAACTTCGTCGGCCTGGCCCTGCACGGATTCCGTGCACTGATGGTGTTTGCCGAGGATGTGCTGGTACGCGTGGGCATCGCCTGCACCCTGGTGGCGGCACTGTCGATCATCGGCGGCATCGTCGCCACCGGGCTGAAGATGCTGGGCTTTGCATCACAGGGCTGGTTCTCGCTGGCATTCGGCATTCTGGTGCTGGTGTTCCTGCAGACTGCGGCACTGACGCTGATCATCCTGATGTTGTCGGGGATGATGCGCGGCGGTGGCGTCATGAGCGTGGGCAGCTATCGCGAATTCGTCGACGAGGTCCTGCATGCCGGCCGCCGCAGTGGCTAAGGATGCGCTGGGCGGACAGGCCGTCCGCTACGTGATCAATGGCCTGGTCGCCACCGCAGTGCACTATGGAGTGCTGCACTTCAACATCGAGGTGCTGCACGTCCCGCTGGCCGCGATGGCCAACGCGATTGCAGCGGTCTTCGGCATCACCGTGTCGTTCCTCGGCAGCCGCTACTTCGTTTTCCATGGCAGGCAGGGAAGCCTGGCACGGCAGGGTTCGCTGTTCCTGCTGATCTACGCCGCGATCGCCGTCCTGCATGCGCTGGTGATGTACGTCTGGGCCGATCGATTGGGCCTGGACTACCGCGCAGGGTTCGTGCTGGCGACCGGAATGCAGATGGCCGTCAGCTTCGTCGCCAACAAGTTCTTGGTGTTCAAATGAACAAATATCTGCGTGCCGCGCTGGCAACCCTTGCATTCATTGCCGCCCTGCTGCTGGTCTACTACGTCCACATGCGCCAGTTCCGCGTGAACGTGGTGCTGTATGCCAGCATCCTCGACGCGGTGATCGCAGCGGTGGTGGTGTTTGCTGGCCTGTACATGTTGAAGTGGTTCAGGGATTTCAGCCGCCTCGAGCTGATCCAGCTGGCCGCCATCTGGTTGCTGGGAGGCTATGTGTTCGCGATCTCGGTCCCGACCGTCATCGACCGCTCGCTGTCCTTCTACATCCTGGAGAAGCTGCAACAGCGTGGTGGTGGGATACGCGAAGACGCGTTCCGCCAGGTGTTCACTGAAGAGTACGTCCGCGAGCATCACCTGGTGGAAGTGCGCCTGACCGAGCAGCTGCAGTCCGGAACCGTGCAGATCCATGATGGTTGTGTGCGGTTGACCGCGCGCGGCGAGCGCCTCGCATCGTTCGGCCGCTTCTACCGGCAGAACCTGCTGCCGACCCACCGCCTGCTGATGGGGCAGTACACCGATGCGCTCACTGATCCTTTCCGCGACAGCCGGATGCCGTCCGACTACCGTTGCCAATAGCCCGGGTGCTGCTGGCGCATTGGTTTTTCCGTTGGTTCCCTGAAACGTTTCATGGATGACATGACCTCCACCTCTTCCCCCCTGCGCACTACGCGCCGGGACCTGGCGATTGCCGGGGTCCTGGTGCTGCTGTTGGCCGCTTCCCTCGTATCGGTCGCCAAGCGATCGGACTATCAGACGTCGCTGCTGCGCCAGGCCTTCGCTGAGGACGCGGGATTCGACGCATCCGTACCACGTGAGGTGGTGGATGCACGCGATCTGGTACGCGCGCAGCCGATCGCGCCTTCGCTGCTTTCGCTCGGGCAGGGGCTGAAGGACGATCCCTTGATCCAGCAACGCATGTGGGAGGCGCTGTATCCGGTCCGGTTCAGCGATACCGATACCCCGCAGCGCCTGCTTAGGGCCGGTGATCCGCTGGTTGACCAGTGCCACGTCCAGGGGAGGAGCGGAGATGTCGTTCTTGCTGACTGCCGCTGAACCAGGGCGCCGTGCGGCGCTGGCCATGCTGGTCTCCATTCTTTTCTGCTACGGCCTGGCCGCCGTGGGCCTGATGGGCTGGCCGGTACAGGTGGCATTCGGCGCGGTCGTGCTCAGCGCGCTGCTCGCCCTGCCAGCCGTGCGTGACCTGCGTACCGCACCTCTGGTCCTGGCCGTTCTGGTGCTGGTGTTGATCGCACTGGGAAGCCCCAGCGATGGCTGGGACCCGCGTTCAATCTGGCTCTTCCATGCCAAGCGGATCTACCTGGAGGGCACGTTGTACGCCCAGCTGGATGATTACGCGCCGTGGAGCCACAACGACTATCCCGCGCTGGTTCCGTTGTTGATGGCCTGTGCAGCAGGTTTGGCCGGGCACTGGAACGAACTGCTGCCCAAGGCGGTGGCACCGCTGCTGCTGCTGCCGGCGCTGCTGCTGATCGTCCCGAGTTTCCGATGGCGCTGGTGCGGAGTGCTGTTCGCAGTGCTGCTGCTGCGCCTGGGGCGCGACATGCTGATCAACGGCTACATGGATCCGCTGGTGGCGGTCTACGCCGTCGCTGCCGTGGCGACAGCGATGCGTCACCGCATGTCCGGGGAGCATGGTGGTGGTCGTGAGCTGGTCGCATTCACCTTGCTGGTGGCCGTGCTGTCGATGTTGAAGAACGAGGGCGCCGTGCTTGCGGCTCTGTTGACGGCCGTGGTGCTGGGCGAAGGCGTGCTGCGTGAGCGCCGTCTGGGCTGGCGCATCCTCCTGGCCGCGGTTGTGGCCCTGCTGCCATTGCCGGCATGGAAGCTGGCCGTCGGGCAGGCAGGGGTGGGCAATGACCTGGCGGGAAGTGACATGAAGGCGCAGCTGTTGGCGCGGCTTGGCAGCGAGGGCGGTACCCTGCCGATCGTCGGTCGCCTGCTGCTGGATGTGTGGGTGCTGGTGCCGTTGCTGGTGCTGGCGGTGCTCTGGCGCCCGGTGCTGCGGGTTCCGGCGGCATCGGCCGCCGCGCTGGTGGCGCTGGCGTACGCAGCGGTGCTGTTCCTGGTCTACCTCGGAACACCGCATGACCTGGACTGGCACCTGCGCACCAGTGTCGACCGTGTCCGCATGCCGGTAACACTGTTGCTCGGGTTTGCGGTGCTGCTGGCGCTGGAACATCGCGTCGCGGCGAAGATGCCGCGCACCCGCTGAGTCGGAACGCGCCGTGGCGCCATGCTGCGGCGCATCCCAGCGGTAGGCAGGTGTAGCGCTAGAATGCGCTCATTCTTCCCGTGTGGGGCTGTAGAAATGGAACACGTGACTTCCACCGGCAAGCGCAACAAGCGCTTCGCCAGCGCGGCGGAGGCCCTTCAGGGCGTCATCGCCGATGGCCAGACCCTGGCTGTCGGAGGCTTCGGCCTGTGCGGCATTCCCGAGGCGCTGATCGCCGCGCTGCGCGACAGCGGGGCAAAGGGCCTGACCGTGATCTCCAACAACGCGGGGGTCGATGGCTTCGGCCTGGGCCAGCTGCTGGAGACGCGGCAGATCAGGAAGATGATTTCGTCCTACGTGGGCGAGAACAAGGAGTTCGAGCGGCAGTTCCTGGCCGGCGAACTGGAACTCGAATTCAATCCGCAGGGCACCCTGGCCGAGCGCCTGCGCGCCGGTGGCGCAGGCATCCCGGCATTCTTCACCGCCACCGGCTACGGCACGGTGGTGGCCGAAGGCAAGGAAACCCGCGAGTTCGACGGCAAGCACTACGTGATGGAAACCGCACTGCGCGCCGACGTGGCGCTGGTCAAGGCGTGGAAGGCCGACGAAGCCGGCAACCTGGTGTTCCGCAAGACCGCGCGCAACTTCAACCCGGCCTGCGCGATGGCCGGCAAGGTCTGCATCGTGGAGGTGGAGGAGGTGGTGCCGGTCGGCGACATCGATCCGGACCAGGTGCACCTGCCGGGCATCTACGTGCACCGCATCGTGCACAACGCGAACCCTGAAAAACGCATCGAACAGCGCACCATCCGTGCGGAGGGCAACTGACATGGCGTGGACCCGTGACGAGATGGCAGCGCGCGCTGCTCTGGAACTGACTGACGGCGCCTACGTGAACTTGGGCATCGGCCTGCCGACCCTGGTCGCCAACCACATCCCCGAGGGCGTGGACGTGTGGCTGCAGTCGGAAAATGGCCTGCTTGGCATCGGCCCGTTCCCGACCGAAGCCGAAGTCGACGCGGACCTGATCAATGCCGGCAAGCAGACCGTCACCGCGCGTGCCGGTGCCAGCTATTTCGGCAGCCATGACAGCTTCGCGATGATCCGAGGCGGCCACGTCAACCTGGCCATCCTCGGCGCCATGCAGGTCACCGACAAGGGCGACCTGGCCAACTGGATGGTGCCCGGCAAGATGGTCAAGGGCATGGGCGGCGCGATGGACCTGGTGGCCGGCGTGCAGCGCGTGGTGGTGCTGATGGAACACACCGCGAAGAACGGCGAGCACAAGATCCTGGCCGAATGCACGCTGCCGCTGACCGGCGTCGGCGTGGTCGACCGCATCATCACCGACCTGGCCGTGTTCGACGTCACCGATGCCGGTCTGGTCCTGGTGGAAGCGGCGCCGGGTGTGGGCGACGAGGAGCTGAAGGAGAAGACCGGCGTGGCGTTTGCGCGCAGCTGAGGCCGCGGCCTCAGCGTCCTCGGGCGTAAGCATATTCCGAGGAGGAAGCACGCGGGGGAGCGCCTTCCACCTCGGAGGTGTCGGCCACGGTGAACCCGGCAGCGGACACGACGGCTCCGGTCGCACGTTCGATGGCATGCGCAAGCGTGCCATCGATCTGCCCGGCTTCGGTGTCGAACATGCTCGGCAGTAGATGGGCATCGAGCAGGGGGCGCAGCGCCGGGAGGCGTACCCAGAACATGCTGCCGGACGCGAACTGTCCATCGCCGGGTGCGCTGTCCAGGCCCAGCAATGCCCAGAGCCGCTCCATGCGCAGTGCATTGCCGCCGATGTAGTCGGCCACGTTCAGCAGGTGGCCTGCTGGAGCCATCAGGCCGATACGTGGATCGGCCTGCAGATGTGCCAGGTTCGCAGCAGCCTGGGCAGTGCCCAGCAGCGCTTGGACCATCTCGCGCCGCCACTGATCGCCGTTGTCGCGATGGCTGGAGCGCTTGGTATGCAGCTTCAGCACCAGTGATTCGTTCTGCTGCAGCAACCGGTCGGCTGCGTGCAGGAACGGCAGGATGTCACGGCCGTGGTTGTCGTAGACCCAGATTTCAGCGGTCAGGCCCTGCGCGTCGATGATCGACTGCACCTGCGCCTGGCGCTCCCCTGTGGTGGTGATGACCAGGCGTGCCTGTAGCCCGCTGTCCTTCACCGCCTGCAACAGCTCCGGCAGCGCATCCAGGTACCACGCGTGGATGACGATGCAGGGACGCGACGGAGCGGCCTGCGAGGGGACCAACGCGCGCCGGGTGGCCTGCAGCCAGGCATGGCCGAGACGGGCATCCGGTTCAAGAACCGCGCTTTCCGCCCATTCGTTCCAGGCATTGATGAACACCAGACGCCGAGCGGGCGCTACATCACGCAGGCGCTGGTGCACCGTGTCGTGCAACCAGTCGCTGTAGCCACGCGGCGAAGCATGCAGCAGCACGCGGCCGCGTCCCGGGCGGCGTGCTTCGTTGTCCCAGCCCGGGTTGACGCCTGGATACAACGGATAGTCCGCCAGTGGTGCACGGCGCATCTGTGCCGCCAGTTCACGCCAGTCGCGCACGTCGCCTTCGTACTCGGGATTGAGCAGGAACTGCGTGGTGCTCAGCTGGCGCGGGGCGGCAATGTTCGGTGGGAATTCCACCGCGGCATCGAAGCCGATATCGCGCGGATCCGGGCGTTCGAAACTCTGCACGTAGGCCAGATGAATCTCGCCGATGCCGTTGTCGCGGCACCAGCCACGCCAGCGCGCCGCCGTGGCCTTGGGATCGGGCAGCAACTGCGGCCGGTACAGCAACAGCACCGGTCGTCCCTCGACCTTCAATGCACGGGGGTCGCGCAGGTAATCGGCAACGTGGGCGATGAACGCCAGGTCATCCCCGGCACTGTGCTGTTGGCCGATCAGTACATCCTGGTTGCGCCCATCCCAGCGTCGGGTCCAGTTCTCGTTGGCCCAGCACAGGCAGAACGGCAGTTCAATCGTGCTGTCGGCCAGCCACTGGCGCAGGGGCTGCTCCATCAGCGTGTGGCCACTGAACCAGTAGAAATAGAAGCAGAATGCGCCGATGCCATGGTCGGCCGCCAACCGCGCCTGCGCGCGCAGCGTCTCGCCAACACGAAGGTCGTAGAAGCCCAGGTCACCGGGCAGGCGCGGCTGCACATGTCCCTCGAACTGCGGCAGGGCACGGCTGACGTTGCGCCATTCGGTGAAGCCCTTGCCCCACCAGGCATCGTTCTCTTCGAACGGATGGAACTGCGGCAGGTAGAAGGCCACCAATGTCGCCGGCAGTGCTGCCGGCAGGGGCGCCTCTTCCGCAGCGGCGTAGCCGATCGCACGTTCATCGGCGCGCTGCAGTGGACGGATGCCGTCGGCAGTGGCGCCGATGCGACCACGCGGCGGAGGCGGACTCCAGCTGCCAATACGGTCCAGGCCCCGGTTGCGCAGCCGATCACGCAGCGACGCCGGCATCGGCAGGGCGCGGAACAGTGTGCGCAGGACCGAGAAGGTGAGCTGCCGGACTCCGGACGCCGCACCGCTCATCGATGAAGCCTGGCAAGGGAAAGAGTGCGCATTGTTCGGGGCCAGCAGCGGGACTGTCCTCATTTTCCGGCAATCGCCGCTGCAACAGCAAATCCACCAGGTGCTACTGTGCCGCCATGCTGTTCCCCCACGACCTTCCCGATGCCGACGTCCAGCACCGCCAGGCCTGGCTGTGTCCCGCCGAGGCCGATGCCTTGCAGCGCGATCTGCAGGCCGGCGTGCCGTGGGAGGTGCATCGCATCCGCATGTTCGGCAACTGGGTGGATTCGCCACGGTTGAGCTGCTGGATTGGCGACCCGCAGGCGCGTTATCGCTACTCGGGGGCGGAATTCGTGCCGCAGCCGTGGCCGCGGTCACTGCTGGGCATGCGCGAGCGCCTGCAGGACGATGGCCTCGGCCGCTTCAACAGCGTGCTGCTGAACCGCTATCGCGGCGGCGGCGACTACATGGGCTGGCACAGTGACGACGAGCCCGAACTGGGGCCGGCCCCGGTGATCGCCTCGTTGAGCCTGGGCGCGCCGCGGCGTTTCCTGCTGCGCCGGCGCGATGATCCGGCGCGAAAGGCGGAGTATCTGCTTGGCCATGGCGACCTGCTGGTGATGGCGGGGCAGACCCAGCGCTTCTACCAGCACGCGCTGCCGAAGATGGCGCGCGTGAAGGGCGAGCGGATCAACCTGACGTTCCGCTGGATCACGCCGCGTTGATACGGACGGGGGTCAGCGCTTGGCCGCCGTGGTGTCGTTCTGCCCGCTGACCAGCGTCCAGCCCACCATGTCCTGCGCCAGCTGCTGCAGGCCGCGCTCGAACGCGGCGGTCACGGCCGGCACATCGGTGCTGCCGACCGGCTGTGCCTGGCGGAAGGTGCGGTCGGCCACCACGCGCTGGTCGGCGACGTGGATCAGCTTGGCGTTGACCTCGATCACCACCGTCGGCGTCGCCTGGCCCTGGTAGTCCGATTCGAAGCGGCGTACGTCGGTGGACAGCTTGTAGTCGGCGCGGATGCCGGCGGTACTGCGGGCCACGCCGCGGATGCGGCCGGAGTCCTCGAAGCCACGCAGCAGGGTGTCCTCGATCATGTCGGTGGCCGGCTGTGCCCAGCTGGCGCCCTTGTAGATCTCCAGCTGCGACGGGGTCGGCCGCACGTTGATGCGCGGGCTGTCGACCATGCGTGCGGCGCTGGGCTTGGCCAGTACCAGCTGCCAGCTTGCCTGCGGCCACGCCGGATCGGCCTTCACCTGCACGGCGGGCGAGTACAGCGTCACTGCGGTTTTCTCGCTGCTGCCAAGGATGGAGCAGCCGCCCAGCAGGGTGACCAGCGAAGCGGCCAGCAGCAGGCGCGGAAGGGGCATCGGGCTCATTTGGGTTCGAACTCCTTCGGTGCGTCGCGGCCCAGCAGATAGCGCGCGGGGTTGTTCTCGAGGCGGTCGCTGACCCGGCGCAGGTCGCGGATCAGGCCGCGCAGTTCGGTCAGCGTCGGGCCGAGCTGGCCGAGGCCATCGTTGGCGAAGCTGTTGATCGCGGCGCGGTTCTCGCCAAGGATCGAATCTGCATTGCCGGCGGCCGAGTCAAGCTTGGCCAGGGTGCCGTCCAGCTTGTCGATGATGCCCGGCAGCTGCTGCACCAGGTTCTTGTCCAGGCGCTCGATGGTGCCGTTGGTGGTCTTCAGCGTGGTGTCCAGGCTGCGTGCGGCATCGCGCGCGCTGAGCAGCAGCGCCTGGGTGCCCTGATCGCGGTCGGCCAGGCCGCCGCTGATGGTCTCCAGGTTGGCCAGCGTGGCGTTGATCGAGGCCACGTTGCGGTCGCTGAGGATCTGGTCCATGCGCTCGACGATGCGGTTGGCGACGTCGGTGATGTTCTGCAGCGCCGATGGCGTGGTCGGGATGATCGGGGCCGGATCCTTGTTGACCGTGGTCAGCGCCGGCGACTGCGGCGTGCCGCCGCTGAGCTGGATGATCGATGGCCCGGTCAGGCTGGTGATCGCCAGCTTGGCACGGGTATCGGTCTTGACCGGGGTGGTCGAGTTCAGGCGGATGCGCGCGACCACCTGGCGCGGGTCGTCCGGCACCAGGTTCAGTTCGATGATCGAACCGACCGCGATGCCGTTGTACTGCACCGGACTGCCCACCGACAGGCCGGTCACCGCCTCGCGGAACACCACGCGGTATTCCTGCCAGGTGCGGTCGGAGGAGTACTTGGCCGCCCACAGGCCGAAGGCCAGCAGGGCCAGGCCGGTGATCAGGGTGAACGCGCCGATCAGCACGTAGTTGGCTTTGGTTTCCATGGCTCAGGCACTCTCGATCTGTTCGCCGCGCGCGGCACGCGCACGCGGTCCGTGGAAGTATTCCTGGATCCACGGATGATCCAGTTTCTCGATGTCCGGCAGCGGCGCGTTGGCCACCACCCTGCGGTCGGCGATCACCGCCACCCGGTCGCAGATCGCATACAGCGTGTCCAGGTCGTGGGTGATCAGGAACACGGTCAGCCCCAGCGCTTCCTGCAGGGTCTTGATCAGGCGGTCAAATGCCGCCGCACCAATCGGGTCGAGGCCGGCAGTGGGTTCATCCAGGAACAGCAGGGGTGGGTCCAGCGCCAGCGCCCGGGCCAGGCCCGCACGCTTGCGCATGCCGCCGGACAGCTGCGAGGGCAGCTTGTTGATCGCATCGGCGGGCAGGCCGGCCAGCTTCACTTTCAGCAGCGCCAGTTCGTAGTGCCAGCGCTCGGGCAGTTCGCGGTGGTGTTCCTTCAGCGGCACCTGTACGTTCTCGCCCACGGTCAGCGACGAGAACAGGGCGCCGTCCTGGAACAGCACGCCGGTATTGCGCTCGATGTGCAGGCGGCTCTCGGCATCGTCGGCACGCGCATCGCGGCCGAGCACTTCGATCTGGCCGGCATCGGGCGTGCGCAGGCCGAGGATCGAACGCATCAGCACCGACTTGCCGGTGCCCGAGCCACCGACCACGCCCAGGATCTCGCCGCGGCGCACGTCCAGGTCCAGGTCTTCATGCACGGTCTGGCTGCCGAAGCGGTTGTCCAGCCCGCGCACGCGGATGGCCAGGTCGTGTCCTTCGCCGTCCTGCATGGGGATTTCTTCGGGAGTCGTATGCGTGCTCATGTCACCAGTCCATGTGCATGAACCACAACGCCGCGAAGGCGTCGATGATGATCACCAGCGAGATGGTCTGCACCACGCTGGAGGTGGTGCGTTCACCGACCGACTGCGCCGTGCCCTCCACCTTCAGGCCTTCCAGGCAGCCGATCAGGCCGATCACCAGTGCGAACACCGGCGCCTTCGACAGGCCGACCAGCATGTGCCGCACTTCCATGGTCTCGTGCATGCGCGCGATGTACATCTGCGGCGGGATGTCGAGGTCGAACGCGCCGACAGTGATACCGCCGGCCAGGCCAGCGACCATCGCGATGAAGGTCAGCAGGGGCAGGGTGACCAGCAGCGCCATCAAGCGTGGCAGCACCAGCAGGTCGATCGGGTCCAGGCCCAGCGTGCGCATCGCATCGATTTCCTCACGCGCCTTCATGGCGCCGATCTGCGCGGTGAAGGCACTGGCGGTGCGGCCGGCCAGCACGATCGCGGTCAGCAGCACGGCGAACTCGCGCAGGAAGGCGATGTTGACCAGCTCGACCACGTAGATCTCGGCGCCGAAGTCGCGCAGGATGGTCGAACCGAGGAAGGCGATCACAGCACCGACCAGGTACGACAGCAGCGCCACCAGTGGTACTGCGTCCAGCCCGACCTGCTCCATCTGGTGCACGGTCGCGGTCAGGCGGAAGCGACGGGGTTCCTTGACCAGCCGGGCCGCCTTGACCAGGTTTTCGCCGAGGAAACTGCACAGCGCCTTGATGTTGTGGCCAGTGGCATGGACGCTGACACCGAGCCGTTCCAGCGCGGCCAGCACGCCGAAATCGCGCTTGGGTCGGGGCCGGTCGTCGGCCACTTCCTCGATGGTGCACACCAGCGCCTGGTGATCCGGGCGGAACTGCAGTGCGTCCTCGCCAAGGTCGGCGCGATGGGCCACGCGCAGTACCTGCAGCACGCCGGCCGAATCCATCTTCTCGATGCCGGTGGCATCGATGCCGGTCAGCGTGTCGGGAACGCCGCGCAGGACTTCGGCCGCGGCCAGCGCGGTCTTCAAGGTCCAGGTGCCGGACAGGCGGATCAGGCCCGGGTCATGGGCATCCTGTTCGAGCTGGGGGGCGTGGTTCGGGGTCACTTGGGCCATTCGGGTCGCAGCATAACCGTTCTGTATCGGGCTTCGCGTCGAACTCGGATGAATTTCTCCGGTAAGGCCCAGCCTAGGTAATACTACGGCGCATGTCCGCAGACGCTCACACGATCCCCACGCCCCAGGCCACCTACGCGCAGCGCGTGGCCTTCGTTTCCGAGATCGCCGGACGCCTGCACAGCTATGGCACAACGGCCCAGCGCCTGGAAACGGCGGTGGTGGCACTGGCCCGCCAGCTCGATCTGGATTGTGAACCGTGGTCGAATCCCACCGGTATCATCCTCAGCTTCAGCGACCCGGCGCAGGCGATCGGCTCCAGCGACATCACCCGCGTGATCCGCCTGGCACCCGGTGAGAATGACCTGCACAAGCTCAGTGTCGCCGACCACATCGCCGAGGAAGTGGCCAACGGGCGGATGAGCATTGCCCAGGGCCACACCGCGCTGCGCCAGCTGGACAAGGATCCGGGCCGGCGCGGCAAGCTGCGCACCATTCTTTCGTTCACCCTCGGCGCGGCCGGCGTGGCCGGCATGTGGAAGCTGCCGTGGCTGGACATCGCGACCGCCGGAGTCATCGGCCTGATGATCGGCCTGCTCGGCATGGTCACCGACCGTCGCCCGGCCACCCGCGAAGCGGCCGAGGCGCTGGCGGCGCTGCTGGCCGGCATGGTCGCAACCCTGGTCGCGTCCTTTGTCGGCGCACTCAACCTCAACACGGTGATCATCGCCTCGCTGGTGGTGCTGCTGCCCGGCATGTCGCTGACCAATGCGGTCAATGAACTGGCCAGTCAGCACTGGGTATCGGGGACCGCGCGCTTCGCCGGTGCGCTGACCACCATCATGAAGCTCAGCGTCGGCGCGATGATCGCGGTGACCCTGGCCGATGTGCTCGGCCTTGATCCGGTGATTCGTGCCACGCGGCCGCAGGGGCCGTGGGTGGAGTGGGGTTCACTGCTGACCGCGGCGTTTGCCTTCGCGATGCTGTTCAAGGCCAACCGCCGCGATTATCCGTGGGTGATCGCGGCCTCGGTGGCTGGTTATGCGATCTCCAAGTTCGGTGGCCACGCCTGGGGGGCGCCGGCCGGCATCTTCCTGTCGGCGATGCTGCTGACCGCCGGTGGCAATCTGTTTGGCCGCCTCGTTGGCCGCCCGGGTGCGATCATCCGCCTGCCCGGCATCATCATGATGGTGCCCGGCAGCACCAGCCTGCGCGGCGTACTGACCCTGGTCCAGCAGCAGGACGTGGGTGCCGGCCAGAGCGTGTTCCTCACCGTACTCAACGTGGTGATGGCGCTGGTGGCCGGCCTGCTGTTCGGCAACCTGCTGATGCCGGCCCGCAAGACGTTGTGATCGAAGGACGGTAGCGCCGGGCCGTGCCCGGCGGATCGGGAAACCAACCGCTGCGCTCGCCGGGCATGGCCCGGCGCTATCCAAGGAAAACGCCGGCTTTCGCCGGCGTTTTTCATTCCAACCCGATCCGCCCTCAGGCCTTCTTGATCAGGAAATCTTCCGGCTTCTTGTTGCCCTTGGCGGTCAGCTCGGCCATCCAGCGCGGCTGCTTGCCACGGCCGGTCCAGGTTTCCTTCGGGTTGGCCGGGTTGCGGTACTTCGGTGCAACCTTGCCCAGCTTGCGGCCGGCGGTCTTGGACGGTGCCTTGGCTGCCGGGGCGGCCTTGCGCGCGCGCGGGGCCGGGGCGCCGCCGAACAGCTCTTCGATGGTGTAACCCTCGGTCTTGGCCAGCTTGGACAGCTGGGCCCGGACCTTGGTGATCGGCCGGCGCTTGGCGACGATGGTCTGCTGCTTCTTGGCGGTGCGGATCAGGGCGCCCAGTTCGCGTGCCGACAGGCCGGTCAGGTCAATGCTCATTTACGGTTACTCCGGAAACTAATGTGTGGACGGGACGAGCCAGTCCATGGCGTCGCAGCACAGAATAGAGATGAATTATTCCAAGCACAAATGCAGACGGGACAGGGCTTGGCGGCATGCCGGCTGCATCGCGTCGATTTTGACCGGATTATGTCCGCTGCAATATCGGTGACGTGGCGGGAATGCAAAAAAAGACCGGGGCATGCCCCGGTCTTTCTACGATCAGCCCTGCAGTCGCTGCAGCAGGGTGGCCTTGTCCAGGCTTTCCGCTTCGCTGGCGCGGCGCGAGCGGTACTCGTAGGTGCCGGCGGCCAGGCCGCGCTCGCTCACCACCACGCGGTGCGGGATGCCGATCAGTTCCATGTCGGCGAACATCGCGCCCGGGCGCAGGCCACGGTCGTCCAGCGCGGCGTCGAGGCCGGCGTCGCGAAGTTCCTGCAGCAGATTGGCAGCGGCGTCGGCCACGGCAGCGTCGCCCTTCGGGTTGATCACGCACACCACCACCTGCCACGGCGCCATCGCGTCCGGCCAGATGATGCCGGCATCGTCATGGTTCTGTTCGATCGCGGCAGCCACCACGCGCGAGATACCGATGCCATAGCAGCCCATCGCCATCACCGCGGCCTTGCCGTTCTCGTCCAGCACGGTGGCATCCAGCGCTTCGGCGTACTTGCGGCCGAGCTGGAATACGTGGCCGACTTCGATGCCGCGGGCGATCTTCAGTTCGCCGCCGTCCAGCGCGCGGTCACCGGCACGCACGTTGCGGATGTCCGCCACTTCCGGTTCCGGCAGGTCACGGCCCCAGTTGACGCCGGCCAGATGGAAACCGGCCTCGTTGGCGCCGACGACGAAGTCGGACATCGCTGCCACTTCGCGGTCGGCCACCACGCGGATGGCCTTGGCCGGTGCGACCGGGCCGAGGAAGCCCGGCACGCTGCCCAGGTGATCGGCGATCTCCGCTTCGCTGGCGAAGCGCTGCTCGTCCAGGCCAGCAACCTTGGCCAGCTTGATCTCGTTGACCTCGTGGTCGCCGCGCACCAGCACCAGCACGAACTGCTGTGCTTCGCCTTCGCCGGCGATCAGCGCCACCGACTTCACCGTGCGCTGCAGGTCGATGCCGAGCAGGGCGGCGACGTCCTCGCAGGTCTTCTGGGTGGGCGTGTCGACCTTGCGCATTGCTTCGCTGGCGGCCGCACGGGGAGCCGGATCGGCCGCAATCGCCGCCTCCATGTTTGCTGCGTAGTCCGAGCCGGTGGAGAACACCAGCGCGTCTTCACCGGAATCGGCGATCACGTGGAATTCCTGCGAAGCATCACCGCCGATCGCACCGGAGTCGGCCTGCACCATGCGGAAATCCAGGCCGAGGCGGGTGAAGATGCGGCTGTAGGCCGATTTCATGTTCTCGTACTCGCGCACCAGGCATTCATCGTGCAGGTGGAACGAATAGGCGTCCTTCATCAGGAACTCGCGCGAACGCATCACACCGAAGCGCGGGCGGATCTCGTCGCGGAACTTGGTCTGCACCTGGTAGAAGTTCACCGGCAGCTGCTTGTAGCTGGACAGCTCGCTGCGCGCGAAATCGCAGGCGGCTTCTTCGGCGGTCGGGCTGTAGCAGAACACCTGGTCCTTGCGGTCCTTGATCTTCAGCAGCTGCGGGCCAAACTTCTGCCAGCGACCGGTCTGCTCCCACAGTTCCTTCGGCTGGATGGTCGGGATCTGGAATTCCACGGCACCGGCACGGTCCATTTCCTCGCGCACGATGCGCTCGACCTTGCGCAGCACGCGCAGGCCCAGCGGCGACCAGGTGTAGAGGCCCGATGCCAGCTTGCGGATCATGCCCGCGCGCAGCATCAGCCGGTGGCTGGTGAGCTCGGCGTCGCTGGGGGTTTCCTTGGTGGTGTGCAGGTGGAACTGGGAGAGGCGCATCGTCGGCTTCGGATAACGGCAGAGACGCCTATTCTGCCAGCCCGGCCGGGGGGAGGGGTATCGGCAGGGCTGCGCCCTGGACCCGCCTCAAGCAACGTCAACAGCAACAGCAACAGCGGGCTTCCCGTGGGATGGCGGGGTGGGTCCGGTTGCGGGAGACGCCGTAAACCCATCCCTGGGGGCTTGGCCGCGGCATCCATGCCGCGGACACTCCCGCAACCGGACCCACCCCGCCTTCGACAGTTTCCTGCGAGCTATCGGAATGGCTCCGGGGGGTCAGATCCGTTTTCCGCAGGAAAACGGATCTGACCCCCCGGATTCAATTCGAGATCTGACAGATTTCATCCACGCATGGCGTGGATCTACTGGCCACCGGCCTACTGTCGAAGGCGGGGTACTGTGGGTTTGCGGGGTGTGAGCGGCATGGATGCCGCGACCAAGCCCCCATGGACGGGTTCACGGCGGCCCCGCAAACCCACAGTGCCCTGCCATCCCACGGAATGCCGCGTTTGACGTTGACGTTGCTTCGGCAGGTGCAGGGCTGCAAGCCCTGCCGATACCCTCACTCCGCCGGGCAGTACGCCTTGATGGCCGCTTCAGCCAATCCCTTCTGCGCGCTGCGCTGTTCCGGGGTCAACGCGGTATCGGCCTTGCCGTCGCCATTGGTGTCCTGCATCACCTGGCCGGAGCCTTCCAGCAGGGCCAGGTTGGCACGGGCGGTGCTGCACTGCTCCGGCACGGGTGTGGCCGGGGTCTCGGCACTGGCCGCGGCCTGCGGGCTGCGGGCCTGCTCGCGGGTCTCGAACTTCTTGCCGGCCGGCGGGGTCTCCGAGTACTGGGTCACGCCATTGGCGTCCTTCCATTTGTAGACCGGGCCGGCCACGGCGTTGGCACTGGCCAACAGCAGCAGGCATCCAAGGCAGGACAGGGCACGCATGGCAAACTCCATGGAATGGGCGTAGAACGCCGATTGCAGCATTGGCGCCGAGCACTGGCAAGTCGATTAAACTGGATTCCATGGACCCGATCACACCGCCGCCGCGTTCGCGCACGATTTACCTGCTGCCCAACCTGTTCACCACCGCTGGCCTGTTCGCCGGCTTCTACGCGATCATCGCCGCGGCCAACGGGGATTTCGTCAATGCCAGCATCGCCGTGTTCGTGGCGGCGGTGATGGACGGCCTGGACGGGCGCGTGGCGCGCCTGACCGGCACCAGCAGCGAATTCGGCGTGCAGTACGACTCCCTGGCCGACCTGGTCAGCTTCGGCATGGCCCCGGCACTGGTGATGTACCACTGGTCGCTGTCGTGGCTGAAGTTCGATGACCCGCTGCTCGGGCGGGTCGGCTGGGCGGTGGCGTTCCTGTATGCCGCCTGCGCGGCACTGCGCCTGGCCCGTTTCAACACCCAGGTGGCGGTGGTCGACAAGCGCTGGTTCGTCGGCCTGGCCAGCCCGGCTGCGGCAGGCCTGATGATGTCCTTCGTCTGGGCCTTTGCCGATGGCAACCTGGGCTGGGACGGCAACCAGCTGCGCTACGTGGCGCTGGCGGTGACGATCGTCGCGGCATTGCTGATGGTCAGCCGCATCCGCTTCTGGAGCTTCAAGGGCGGTGCCGCCAAGGGCAGCCGTTCCGACCGTGTGCCATTCCTGGTGCTGGCCCTGGTGCCGGTGGCGATCGCCATCGCGGTCATTGATCTGCCGCGTGTGCTGTTCGTGGTGGGCATCCTGTACGCCTTGTCCGGCCCGGTGATGTGGGCCGTGCAGCGCCTGCGCAAGAAGCCCGAGGCCGCGTGAGCCAGGACCTGCCCGTGCTGTGGTCACCGGCCCAGCAGGCCTGGCTGCAGGCCATGGGCTACACCGTGTATCACGACGGCCAGCTGGCCGCCGAACTGGACGCCGCGCTGCAATTGAGCGTGGCCGAAGCCGATGCGGCCGCAGCGGCTTCGGTGGAGCCGGTGCGGGCGGGTTCGGCCTCCATGCGGGAACACCCTGCCGAAGCCGCACCCGCTCCTCGCCAGGAACGCCCGGCACCGCCGCGTCGCGAGACCCCCGTCACCGCACCGGATACCGCGCCGGCACCGGTCCGTCCGCTGCCGGGAGGCAATGCACGGCAACCGGTGGTGCGGCTCCCGGATCGCCTGCAGATCGCACTGCTGCGTGCCTCCGGCTGCAATCCCAGCGATCCCGCCACGCAGGCGCTGATGGACAGTTGGCCGCTGGACCAGCTGCGCCGGGATCCGGCCGCCAAGCGTGCGTTGTGGCCGCAGTTGCGTGCCCTGCGCAAGCGGGGCAGTGCATGAGCGCGGTCAGCCAGCCCGGCCCGGTCAGCCTGCGCGCATTGCGCGAGAGCGACCTCAATGCGGTGATGGCGATCGAAGTGCGTGGCTATCCGTTTCCATGGACCCGCGGCATCTTCGTTGATTGCCTGCGTGCCGGTTATCCCGGCCTGGCGATGGAGCGCGATGGCCAGCTGATCGGCTACGGCGTGCTCAGCATTGCCGCCGACGAGGCACATGTGTTGAACATCTGCATCGATCCGCTGGCGCAGTCGCGTGGGCTGGGTCGCCAACTGCTGCGCGCACTGGTGCAGCTGGCGGGCAACCGGGGTGCCCACCGCGTGTTCCTGGAAGTGCGTCCGTCCAATACACCTGCGCTGGCCCTGTACCACAGCGAAGGTTTCAACGAGATCGGCCGCCGTCCACGCTACTACCCGGCGGCACAGGGCCGCGAGGATGCGGTGGTGATGGCGATCGAGCTGGTCGACGGCGACCTGCAGGCGATGCCGCCGTTGTAGTGGAGAAGGGTTGCCGGCCAGCGGCCGGCACAGCCTCTACGCCAGCCGCAAGGCCAATACGCCGCCGACGATGAGCGACGCCGCCAGCCAGCGCGCACGCGGGATCCGCTCGCCCAGCAGGAACACCGAGATCAGCAGCGCGAACAGGATCGACGATTCACGCAGTGCCGAGACCATCGCCACCGGGGCCTGGGTCATCGCCCACAAGGCCATCGCATAGGACGCCGTGGTGCCGATGCCGCCGGCCAGGCCCAGTGGCCAATGCTGGCGTGCATAGACCAACACCGCACCACGCCGGGTGTACAACGCCCACAGTGGCAGCGGAATGCCGGACAGCAGGAACAGCCACAGCGTGTAACTGAGCGCGCTGCCGGACTGGCGCGCACCCTGCGCATCGACCAGGGTGTAGGTGGCGATCATTGCCGCGGTCAGCAGTGGCAGGCGCAGCTGGCCGCCCCGTGCACCCAGTGCCATGCACAGGATGCCGGTGCTCACCAGTACCACGCCCAGCCACGCGGCAGGTGGCAGTTGCTCGCCCAGCAGAGTGCCGGCCAGCGCAACCAGGATCGGCGCGCTGCCACGCATCAGCGGATAGGCCAGGCTCATGTCGACCTGCTGGTAGCAGCGTGCCACCAGGCCGTAATAGGTCACCTGCAGCAGCACGGATGCAGCCAGCCAGGGCCAGCTGTGCGCGGCCGGGAACGGCAGGAAGGGCAGGGCGGCCGCCGACAGCAGCGCGGCGCTGCCGGTGACCAGCACGGTGCCGAGGAACTTGTCCGGCCCGCGTTTGACGATCGCATTCCAGCTGGCGTGCAGGGCCGCCGCCGCGAGGACCAGCAGGAAGATGGAAAGAGGCATCGGGCGATGATGCCATGCGGGGGAAATGGAAACGCCGGGCATTGCCCGGCGTTTCCGATTCCGCTTCGATGGGTGCCAACGTTTTCCACTGTGGTAGGTGCCAACCTTGGTTGGCACGCACCAGGGTGCGACGTTACAGCTTCGCGCGCTGCTCGCGCAGGCCGGCCAGCTGGGTGTTCCAGTCGGCCAGCCGCACGCGCTCCTGCTCGACCACGGCCGGCGGCACCTTGTCGGTGAACTTGGCCAGCTTGGTCTCGCTCTTTTCCTTTTCGGCTTCGACGCGGGCGATTTCCTTGTCCAGGCGCACGCGCTCTGCATCGAGATCGACCAGGCCTTCCAGCGGCACCAGCAGCTTCAGTTCACCGACGATCGCGGCGGCGGCCGGCGGTGCGCTTTCGCCTTCGGCCAGCCACTGGATGCTGTCCAGCTTGAGCAGGAACGACAGCGAGGCGCTGAAGCGTTCGATGCGCACGCGGTCCTGTTCCAGCCCGGCCTGCAGGCGCAGCGGCACCAGCTTGGACGGGGCGACGTTCAGTTCGCTGCGCACGCGGCGCACGGCACTGATCACCGCCTTCAGCCATTCCACGTCGGCCTCGGCCTGGGCGAAATCGCCTTCGAACTCGGCCGCGGTCGGGTACGGGCGCAGCGACAGCGTGGTTTCGGCCAGGCCCAGGCGCGGGGCCAGCTGCTGCCACAGCTGTTCGGTAATGAACGGGGTCAGCGGGTGCAGCAGGCGCAGCAGCGCTTCCAGTACGTACAGCAGGGTGTGGCGGGTGCTTTCGGCATCGGCGGCGTCGGCACCGTTCAGGGCCGGCTTGCTCAGTTCCAGGAACCAGTCGCAGAACGCGTTCCAGGCGAACTCGTACAGGCACTGCGCCAGCAGGTCGAAGCGGTAGTTGGCGTAGTGGCCCTGCGCTTCGGCGGTGGTGGCGGCCAGGCGCGAGAGGATCCAGCGCTCGGCATCGGTACGCGGCCTGGGAACGCCGGTGAACGCCGCGCCCTCGGTGTTCATCAGCGCGAAGCGGCTGGCGTTCCACAGCTTGTTGCAGAAGTTCTTGTAGCCTTCCGCGCGGTTCATGTCGAACTTGATGTCGCGGCCGTGGGTGGCCAGCGCAGCGATGGTGAAGCGCAGCGCATCGGCACCATGGGCAGCAATGCCGTCCGGGAATTCCTTGCGGGTGGCCTTCTCGATCTTCTCCACCATCTTCGGCTGCATCAGACCGCCGGTGCGCTTGGCGACCAGGTCGTCGATGGTGATGCCGTCGATGATGTCCAGCGGGTCGAGCACGTTGCCCTTGCTCTTGGACATCTTCTGGCCCTGGCCGTCGCGGATCAGGCCGGTGAAGTAGACGTCCTTGAACGGGATCTTCCCGACCAGGTTGTCGGTGGCCATGATCATGCGCGCCACCCAGAAGAAGATGATGTCGAAGCCGGTGATCAGCACCGACGACGGCAGGTAGCGATCAAAGCCACGCTCGGCCATGGCCTGCTCGTTCGGCCAGCCCAGGGTGGAGAACGGCCACAGCTGCGAGGAGAACCAGGTCTCCAGCACGTCGCTTTCCTGGTTCAGCACCACCTCGCTGCCCAGGTTGTGCTTTGCCCGCACTTCCTCTTCGCTGCGCCCGACGTAGCAGCTGCCGGTGGCTTCGTCGAACCACGCCGGGATGCGGTGGCCCCACCACAGCTGGCGGCTGATGCACCAGTCCTGGATGTTGTTCATCCAGTGGCGGTAGGTGTTGATCCAGTTCGGCGGCACGAACGAGATCGAACCGTCTTCGACCAGTTCCAGGCCACGCTTGGCCAGGTCGTCCATCTTCACGAACCACTGGTCGGTCAGGTAGGGCTCGATCACCTGGCCGGTACGGTCGCCACGCGGCACCTGCAGCTTGTGCGCCTTGGTCTCGACCAGGATGCCCAGGTCTTCCAGCTCGGCCAGCACGGCCTTGCGTGCTTCGTAGCGGTCCAGCCCCTGGAAGCGCTCAGGTGCGTTTTCGTTCAGCGCTGCCACCGGGGTGAACAGGTTGATCATCGGCAGGCTGTGGCGCACGCCCACTTCATAGTCGTTGAAATCGTGCGCCGGGGTGACCTTGACCACGCCGGTGCCGAACGCGCGGTCCACGTAGTCGTCGGCGATCACCGGCACGCGACGGCCGGTCAGCGGCAGCACCACGCTCTTGCCGATCAGGTGCGCGTAACGCTCGTCTTCCGGGTGCACCATCACCGCGGTATCGCCCAGCAGGGTTTCCGGGCGGGTGGTGGCAACGACCAGGTAGTCGCGGGTTTCGCGCAGGGTTTCCACGCCGTCGGCATCGCGCTCGACGTGCTCGTAGCTCAGGCCGTCATCCAGCGTGTAGGCGATCGACCACAGGAAGCCGTCTTCCTCGGCGCTCTCCACTTCCAGGTCGGAAATGGCGGTCTTCAGCACCGGGTCCCAGTTGACCAGGCGCTGGCCACGGTAGATCAGGCCCTGTTCGTACCAGCGCACGAAGGCTTCGTTCACTGCCGCCGACGGCTGCGGGTCCATGGTGAAGGTGCTGCGCGACCAGTCGGCCGACGTGCCCAGGCGGCGCATCTGGCGTTCGATGGTGTCGCCGGACTGCTGCTTCCACTCCCAGACCTTGCCGATGAAGCCTTCGCGGCCCAGCGAATCGCGGGTCTCGCCCTTGCCTTCCAGCGCCAGGTTGCGGCTGACCACCATTTCGGTGGCGATGCCGGCGTGGTCGGTACCGACCTGCCACAGCGTGTCGTAGCCGCGCATGCGGTGGTAGCGCACCAGCGCGTCCATCAGGGTCTGCTGGAAGGCGTGGCCCATGTGCAGGGTGCCGGTCACGTTCGGCGGCGGCAGCAGGATGGTGTACGGCTCGCCCGTGCCGGACGGCTTGAAGTGGCCGGCCTTCTCCCAGGCCTCGTAGAGGTCGGTCTCGAAGGACTTCGGGTCGTAGCTGGAGGCGAGTTGGGTCATGCGGGGGAACCGGTAATCAAGGCGGAAGGGAGATCAGCGCGACCCGAGGGCGCGCCGGATCTTCTGGTCGGTGTGGTACTGGCTGACCGCGTAGGCGGCCCAGATGGCGGCGGGCAACCAGCCGATCAGGGTGATCTGCAGGATCAGGCAGACGATCCCGGCCAGCGGCCGGCCGATGGTGAAAAAGGACAGCCAGGGAAGAATCAGGGCGATCAGCAGGCGCATCAAGGGGTCCTCGCGGGACTTACATGTCGTGCTTGTTCAGGTCGTAACCGGCGGCCTTGTACTGGCGCCAGCGCTCGCGCAGCGGTTCGCGCGCTTCCGGATCGGCCGGAACCACTTCCAGCACGCGCTCGCACTGGCCCAGCCAGGGCTCGTCGCGCAGGTTGATCACCAGCGGGCGCGCCGGTGCCTCGGTGCCGGGCACGGCGATCAGCACCAGGGCTTCTTCCTCGTCCATGTCCTCGCCGGCGATCTGGTGCGGGATGTAAGCGTCGTTGTCGAACGCCCACAACAGCTCGTCCAGCTCTTCGGCCTGGGCCTGGTCGCGGGCCAGCACCAGGGTGAACAGCCCGGCGTCGTTGGCCTTGCGTGCCAGCTCGCAGACCAGGCGCAACGGCTCGGTCAGGAAGCGGGGCTTGGCGATCAGATAGAAGTCGGCGCGGGGCATGGCAGGGTCCGGGTCAGGCAGGGTTCCGGCGGTGCCGGGCGAGGCCCCGGCCGGCGGGAGCCGGCCAGGGTCGGGTACGGCATCAGGCGCGGGCGGCCTGGTCCAGCAGCCACTGGCTCAGCAGGCCGACCGGGCGGCCGGTGGCCATGCCACGCTTGCCTTCATCGCTGGCCACGCCGGCGATGTCCAGGTGGGCCCAGCGCTGGCCTTCGGCGAAGCGCGACAGGAAGCAGCCAGCGGTGATCGCACCGGCCCAGCGGCCGCCGATGTTGTAGACGTCGGCGAAGGTCGAATCCAGCATCGGCTGGTACTCGTCCCACAGCGGCAGGCGCCAGGCGCGGTCGAACACGTGCTCGCCGGCGGCCAGCAGTTCGTTGGCCAGATCGTCGTGCTTGCTCATCAGGCCGGCGGTCTGGTGACCCAGGGCCACCATGCAGGCACCGGTCAGGGTGGCGACGTCGACCAGCGCGGCCGGTTCGAAGCGCTGCGCGTAGGTCAGTGCGTCGCACAGGATCAGGCGGCCTTCGGCGTCGGTGTTGCCGACTTCGATGGTCTTGCCCGACATCGAGGTGATCACGTCGGACGGGCGGTAGGCGTTGCCGTCGATGGCGTTTTCCACCGCCGGCACCACCACGACGAGGTTCAGCGGCAGCTTGGCCTTGACCGCGGCGACGAAGGTGCCGATGACGTTGGCGCCACCGCACATGTCGTACTTCATTTCCTCGATGCCGCCCTGGGTCTTCAGGTTGACGCCACCGGTATCGAAGGTGATGCCCTTGCCGACCAGCACATAGGGCTTGGCGTCGCCGGCACCGGTCCACTTCAGCACCACCAGGCGCGGGCGGTTGGCCGAACCACGGGCCACGGCCAGCAGCGAGCCCATGCCCAGTGCTTCCATCTGGTGCTCGTCGAGGATCTCGGCCTCGGCACCGTCGTGCTCGCCGGCGAACTTCACGCCCACTTCGGCCAGGTAGGCCGGGGTGCAGTAGTTCGGCGGCAGGTTGCCCAGCTCGCGGGCGAACTCGACACCGGCGGCGATGGCCTGGCCCTGGGCCAGGGCCTGGGCGTCGTCACCGGCGATGGCCAGCTGGGCCAGGCCGGCGTCGTCGGCCTTCTTCTTGCCCAGGGTGGCGGTGTAGCGGTAGGCGGCATGATCGGCGGCGATCACCGCCTGGCGGATCGCCCAGGCCGCGTCGCGGTCCTTGATGGCCACTTCGGACAGGGTGAACAGTGCGCTGCGGGCAGCGCCGGCCTTCAGCGCGCGCACGGCGTCGCCAACGGCCTTCAGGTACTGCGGCACACCGAAGCGGGCGGCGTCGCCGAGGCCGACCACCAGCACGCGCGGGGCGGACACGCCCGGCAGGTCGTGCAGCAGGGTGGTGGCGCCGGTCTTGCCGGACAGGTCGCCGCGCTGGGCCAGCGAGGCCAGTCGGCCGCCGCTGGCAGCGTCCAGGGCCTGTGCGGCCGGGGTCAGGGTATGGTCGGCATACGCGCCGACCACCAGGCAATCAACGGTGGCGGCGGCCGGAGCAACGTGGTTCAGGGTGAATTCGAGGGCCATTGAGCAGATTCCATTGGCAAGTCCGTACAATCGCGGACCGTTTACGCCCAGACAGTAGACTGGGCGGCACCGCGAACGAACCCCAGAGTTTAAACCACCGCCCCATGTTGAAGCTCGACCGATACCTGCTGGGCGATTTCGTCCAGAGTTTCCTGGCTACCCTGATCGTCCTGCTGGTGGTCAGCGTGGGCGGCGTGCTGGTGGACATCCTCGGCAACATCGCCGACGGGCGCCTGCCGGCCAAGCTGCTGTTTTCGCAGCTGGGCCTGCAGTTCATCGCCTACCTGCCACTGATCCTGCCGCTGGCGCTGATGCTGGGCCTGCTGCTGGCGGTGGCCCGCCTCTACCGCGACTCGGAAATGGCCGTCATCACTGCCATTGGCGTGGGTCCCAGGCGCCTGCTGCGGCCGCTGCTGATGCTGGTGGTGCCGGTGGTGCTGCTGGTCGGCGCCTGCTCCTTGTGGCTGGGCCCATGGGCCGGCCGGGTGGCCGAGCAGATGATCATCGAGGCCAATCGAAGCGTGCTGATGGCGGGCCTGGAGCCGGGCCGATTCACCCAGCTGCCCAATGGCGGCGTGGTCTACCTGTCTTCGATCTCGCCCGATGGTACCCAGCTGGGTCGGGTCTTCCTGCAGCGGCAGAAGGACGACCGCCTGGAAGTGGTGTCCGCCGCAGGGGGGCGCATGTTCTTCGAAGGCGCGCGCCAGCGCTTCCTGGAGCTGGATGATGGCCACCAGGTGGAAGGCCCGGTGGCCGGGGGGCTGGATTACCGTCTGGCCACCTTCGCCCGCAACGATGTGGCCCTGCCCGACGGTGCGCAGACCCGTACCGGGGATGATCCGGAACTGATGCCGACCACGCAGCTGTTCGGCGATGACCGGCCCGAGGCGCAGGCACAGCTGCATCGCCGCCTTGCTCCGCCGTTGATCGCACTGGCATTTGCGCTGCTGACCGTGCCGCTGGGCCGCAGTTCGCCGCGCCAGCAGCGCTACGGGCGGATGATGCTGGCGCTGATGGCCTACATGGTCGGTACCAACCTGATGTTCATCGGCAGTGGCTGGATCGCCAACGGCAAGATTCCGCCTGCGCTCGGCCTCTGGTGGCTGACCCTGCCGCTGCTGGCGCTGGCGATCTGGATGTATGCACGTGATGGCCGCCTGGGCCGCCCGAAGGGAGCCCGCGCATGAGGCTGCGCCCGATGCGTTTCGACCTGTATCTTGGCCAGTCGGTGTTCACCACGGTGCTGCTGACCTGGGCCGTGCTGGTGGGCCTGGACGTAGTGATGGCGTTCTCCGGCGAGTTCAAGGACATCGGCAAGAACGGCTACACCCTGGGGCATGCTGCCGCCTGGGTGCTGTACACGGTGCCACGCCGTGCCTACACCATGTTCCCCACCGCTGCGGTGATTGGTGCGCTGATGGGGCTGGGCCAGCTGGCCGCGACCTCTGAGCTGACCGCGCTGCGTGCGCTGGGCCTGTCGCGCAAGCGCCTGAGCGTATCGGTGGCCATCGCCCTGTCGCTGCTGACCGCCGTGATGGTGCTCAGCGCCGAGACGCTGGGCCCCTGGGGCCAGGACCGGGCCGACGCGCTGAAGTCCAGTGCCAAGTGGGGGCGCGACATCTCCACCACCCGCTATTCCGGCCTGTGGGCGCGCGAGGGCGATACCTTCCTCAGCGCTGCCGGTGGCGAAGAGCAGCTGGTGGGAGACAAGGGCACGCGGCTGATCCTGCGTGACGTGCGCCTGTATCGCATCGCCGAGGATGGTCGGATCGCCTCGCTGACCCATGCGGACACGGCCGAGCATGACCGTGACGGCTGGGTGCTGACCGGCGTGCGCCGCGATACCTTCGGTGAACGTTCGGCCACGCGCGAGGAAGTGGCGCGCGAGCCATGGAACTCCAAGCTGGACGCCGGGGCGCTGGCGACCGGCATCGCCAAGCCGCGCAACCTCAGCGTGGCCGAACTGCGCACCAGCATCGAATACCGCGAGCGCAACGGTCTGGATGCGCGCGACTACGAGGATGTGTACTGGAGCCGCTGGTTCTACCCGGTGAACGTGCTGGCGCTGTGCCTGGCCGCGGTGCCGTTCGCGTTCGGCTCGCTGCGCAGTGGTGGCATGGGCAAGCGCCTGTTCCTCGGCATCCTGTTCGCGCTGGGCTTCTGGCTGCTGCAGCTGTTCTTCGGCCGCATGGCCGGCGCGTTGAAGTTCGATTACCGCATCGCCTACGCGTTGCCACCGATCGTGATGCTGGCAGTATCGGGATTGCTGTTCCGGCGGAAATCAGGCTGATTCTGGTTGTTGTAGAGCCGAGCCTGTGCTCGGCTGTCGCGTACAGTGCGGAAAGCAGCCGAGCATGGGCTCGGCTACAGACAGTGCATCAACGCTTCGGCATCCGCACCAGCCGCGTACCGCTGGCGCGGTCGTGCCAGGTCAGATGCTGGCGATCGACCCACGCCCACCAGAATCCCAGTCCGCCCAGCAGCAGCGACAGCGTGCCGACGGCGAAACGCAGCCAAAGCTGTGCGCGGCGCAGGGGCGCGCCATCGCTCGATTCCAGCTTCAGCCGCCACGGCCGCATGCCGAGCGTCTGCCCGCCGCGGCGCCAGCTGGCCGTGGCATACCACCCCGTGATCAGCCAGCACACCGCCCACAGCAGCCACTGCCAGGCACTGAACGGTGCGATGTTCTCGCGCTGGGCGTGGCCGCTGAGGGTGTAGGCAAGGGTGAACAGGGTGCCGGCTAGCATCCACAGCGCCAGCACCGGCAGCGCGTCGTAGACCATCGCCAGCACGCGCCACAGCAGCAATGCGCGCGGGCGGGGCAGCTCGGTCGCGGCCGCAGGGGCCGAATCAATGGCAGGGCGGGACATGCGCCGAGCATACGCAATGCTGGCCGCATCCGCAGTCGCCCTCGTATCCTGCACGCATGGCCTCTGTTTCCACCCCCGCCGAACGCCGCCAGCTGGTGCAGCAACTGCCGGAACTGCGCGCCGATGACAGCGTGCGCATCCAGCGTTTCCTCGATGCGATCTGGGCCGAGAATGGTCTGGCCCGCGCCACCCTCGACAGCTACCGGCGCGATCTGGAAGGCCTGGCACGCTGGATGGACGGGCGCGATGGCGGCCTGGCCGGCATCGAACGTCCGGGATTGTTCGACTACCTGGCCTGGCGTACCCGTCATGGCTGGTCGCCGCGCAGCAATGCCCGCCTGTTGTCGGCGTTGCGCGCGTTCTTCGCCGATGGCGTGCGCCGGGGTGACCGCAGTGAAGACCCCAGCGCGCTGCTGGATCCCCCCAAGCTGCCTCGGCTGCTACCCAAGGCGCTGGCTGAGAGCCAGATCGACGCGCTGCTGGCGGCGCCGGATGTCGAGAGCCCGCTGGGCCTGCGCGATCGCGCCATGCTGGAGCTGATGTACGCCGCAGGCCTGCGCGTGAGCGAACTGGTGCTGCTGCCGGCCACCGCCGTCAACCTGCGCCAGGGTGTGCTGCGGGTCACCGGCAAGGGCAGCAAGGAACGGCTGGTGCCGCTGGGCGAGGAATCGCAGCACTGGCTGGAGCGCTACCTGCAGCAGTCGCGGCCGCAACTGGTCGGCAAGGGCAGGGTGCAGGCATTGGCGGATGGGCAGACGCCACTGTTCGTCGAGCCGACGCTGCATGCGCTGACCCGGCAGGCGTTCTGGCACCTGGTCAAGCGCCATGCGCAGGTGGCCGGCATCGACCCGGTGCGGATCAGCCCGCATGGCCTGCGCCACAGCTTCGCCACCCACCTGCTCAATCGTGGCGCCGATCTGCGCGCGCTGCAGATGCTGCTTGGCCACAGCTCGTTGTCGACCACCCAGATCTACACCCTGGTGGCGCGCGAGCACCTGCAGAAACTGCACGCCCGGCATCATCCGCGCGGTTGAGCCGCGGCCTGAACCCTGGCCCCGGGCGGTGCGCGGCGTCGCGGCCCGGTGCCGGTGGCTGTGTCAGAATCCGGGGTCTTCTTCTGTCGCGGACTGCTCCATGCTCCGATTTGCCATCGCCGCCGTGTTCGGTGCGCTCAGCCTGACCGCCTGCGCCCAGCCGGCCCCGCCGGCCGCCAAGGCACCCGCCGCTGCTGCGGCCAAGGCCAGCCCGGCCGCGAATGCGCCCGCCGACCAGGCGGTACGCGCCGCGCTGACCGCGCTGAACCCCGGTTTCCAGGTGGATTACATCGGCGCCGCGCCGTTCCCCGGCTTCCGCGAGGTCGTCGTTTCCGGTCAGCTGCTGTACGTCTCCGACGACGGCCGCTACCTGTTCCAGTCGCAGCCGTACGACACCCGTGCCAAGGGCCCGGCCAACAGCGAAGGCCTGCTCGGCTACCGCCGTGATCTGCTGGCCAAGGCCAACCATGGCGACCGCATCGTGTTCGCCGCGCCGAACGCCAAGTACACCATCAGCGTGTTCACCGATATCGAGTGCGGTTACTGCCGCAAGCTGCACCAGGACATCGCCGAGCTCAACCGCAACGGCATCACCGTCGAGTACCTGGCGTTTCCGCGCATGGGGCTGGGCAGCAAGGACTACACCGACATGATCTCGGTCTGGTGTGCGGCCGATCGTCGCCAGGCACTGACCAACGCCAAGCGCGGTGGCAGCGTGCCGGCCAAGAACTGCACCAACCCGGTGGCGATGCAGTACGCACTGGGCCAGCAGCTGGGCGTGAACGGCACGCCGGCGATCTTCGCGCCGGATGGCACCCAGCTGGGTGGTTACCTGCCGCCAGCGCAGCTGCGCGCGGCGCTGGACAAGCTGTCCGGGAAGCGCTGACGCGGAACGGCAGCGTCGAGCCACGCTCGACTGCGGTTCCACATGTGGCAGCCGAGCAGGGCTCGGCTCCACGGATTCGAGGCCGGGGATGCGTGTCGCATCCCCGGCTTTTTTTTACTTCAGGCCATCACTGACCGCCTTGGTCAGCGTGCCCTGTGCATCGTCACCACTGAACTCCCAGACGAACGCGCCGCCCAGGCCCTGGGTCTTCACGTAGCCCATCTTGCGGGTGATGTTGGCCGGGGTGTCGAAGCTCCACAGCGTGCTGCCGTTGTAGATCCACGTGGCGCCGGCGGTGTTGTCGGTGTAACCCGGCCACGCCAGGTTCTTCAGCACCTTCCAGTCTTCGATGCCGGCCTCGTAGGTGCCCGGCGCGGCGCCGGTCGCGGTCTGGTACAGGCCGTTGTTGGCGTTGGCCACACCGGTCCAGCCGCGCCCGTAGTAGCCGATTCCCAGGTTGAGCTTGGCCGCAGGCACGCCTCGGCTGATGAAGGCCTCGATGGCGTCGTTGCTGTTGTACAGCTTCTGGTCGCCGGTGGACGGATCATTCGGCGAATCAAACAACGCCGACTGGTGATTGGTCTTCGCATCCCACGCGCCGTGGAAGTCGTAGGTCATCACGTTGATGTAGTCCAGGTACGGGTGATACGCGGCCGGATCGGTGACGCGGATCTTGTCGATGCCGGCACCCACCGCCACCGTCAGCAACAGGCCTGGACGCACCGCATCGAGCTGGCGGCGGAACTCGGCCATCAGCGCGGTGAAGTTGGCGTTGTCTTCCGGCTTGCCGCATTCGATGCCGCACGCCACCGGGTATTCCCAGTCGACGTCGATGCCGTCGAACACACCCAGTGCGGCACCGGCACCACCGGCACCGTCGGTTACCGGCAGGTTGCCCTTGATGTAGGCGTCGATGCACGAGGCGACGAAGGCCTGGCGGTTTTCCGGGCGCGCCGCGCTGGAGAAGCCACGCGACCAGGTCCAGCCGCCCAGCGAGATCAGCACCTTCATGCCCGGGTATTTGGCCTTGAGCTGCTTGAGCTGGTTCCAGTTGCCGCGCAGCGGCTGGTCCCAGGTATCGGCGCTGCCGCTGACACTCTCGGCGGCACTGAAGGCCTTGGTGTAATCGGCGAAGGCATCGCCACCGGCACCGCTGTTCGGATCCGACGGCTGGGTGATGCCCACTTCGCAGCGATTGTTGCGAACGTTGCCGAACGCATAGTTGATGTGGGTCAGGCGCGCGGCCGAACCGCTGCTGTCGATGTTCTTGACCCGGTAGTTGCGGCCGTAGATGCCCCACTGGGTGAAGTAGCCGATGACCCGCTTGCCGGTGGTGCCGCCGTCGCCGGCCAGCGTGGTGGCGCTGATCTCGGTGCCCTGGGCGGACGCGTTGCCGGCGTTGTCGCGGGCACGCACACGGTAGCGGTAGGTGGTGGATGCAGTCAGCCCGCCATCGACGTAGCTGGCACTGGACGGCGAGCCGACCAGGCTGCCGTTGCGGTACACGTCGTAGCCGGCCACGCCGCTGCCCCCGGTGTTGTCGGTGGACGGGCTCCAGCTGAGCGCGATGCTGTTTGCGGTGCGGGTGCCGACCGCCAGCCCGCCCGGCACGCTCGGTGCGGTGGTATCGCCGCCGGCGGCGTTGACGGTGATGGTGATGGTCGCGGTGCTGCTGGTGGCGTTGTTGTTGTCGGTGGCTACCGCGCGCAGGGTGTGGCTGCCGGCGCTGGCATTGGCCCAGCTGGCCGCATACGGCGCACTGGTGGCCACGCCCAGCGTGCTGCCATCGCGGAAGAACTCGACCTTGGCGACGCTGCCGTCCGGATCACTGGCGGTGGCGGTCACGTTGACCGTGCTGCCGGCACTGAAGGTGGCGCCGTTGGCCGGCGAGGTCAGGCTGACCACCGGCGGCTGGTTGGCGCCGCTGCCATCACAGGCGCCGAGGTTGGTGTAGTAGGGCGCACCGGCCGGATGGTCCGGCGGCGCGTTCCAGATGTCCTGGTTCGCCCGATAGAGGACGCCTCCTTTCTGCAGGGTATCGCCGGCCCGGTAGATCTTGGCCTGGTCCCACTGGGCCACCCCGGCACAGCTGGCGGCCTGCGCCAGGCCGGGCAGGGCGGCGGTACCGGCGGCCAGGGCAAGCAGCCAGGCCAGGCGGCGGGGACGACAGCATCGGGTCGAACGTTCGGCACTGCGCACAATCGGGTCGTACATGGGTAAGTCTCCGATCAAAGGGCGCGCGGGCCCCGATGGCGCCGCGCGTGACGCAGGTCCGGGCGTCGCCCGGGAAGGCGACGGAGGGGGGCGGACGGAGGTACCTGGGAGGCCGGGGAGAGAGTCCGGCACCAGGTGGGGACAACGTTGTCATCAATCGTGTGGTCAATCCGTGAGCAAGCGCATGGTTCCGGGATTCGGGCGGAGAGCGGCGCTGCGCGCGGTCGGCGGCCATCGGCGGAGCCCCCTCGTGGCTGGGATGGGTCGCTTACAGCGGGGTTCTGGGGGTGGCCGGGCGGGTGGGCTGCGCAGGGGACGCTGCAAGTACGTCCATGTAAGCTCGGTCGCCGCATCCATGCGGCTCACGCCCCTGCGCAGCCCACCCGCCCGGCCACGGACAGGTTCCTGCGCGGCCAGCCACGAAAGACAGAACAAAAAATCAAAAGCAGAAGCCGGTCGCTTCGCTCTCCAATGCCTGACTTCTGAGATTTCCCTGGTTGCCGGCCAGCGGCCGGCACAACCGGGGAGCATCCACACATGGTGTGGATCTACCGCAGATCGCGGAAATCTGTCGAAGGCGGGGTGGGTCCGGTTGCGGGGGTGTCAGCCGCATGGATGCGGCTGCCAAGCCCCCAGGGACGGGTTTACGGCGTCCCCCGCAACCGGACCCACCCCGCCATCCCACGGGAACCCAGCTTTTGCTTTGGCCGTTGCCGTTGCCGTTGCCTTGGCCTCGGCGGGTGCCGGGCGCCGCCCGGCCAAAGCCCATCCCCCGCTTCCGGTACAATGTCGGGCCCGTTTCCCAACTACGGTTCCCCGGACATGATGGTCCTCGAGGGCGCGCCCGCCCTGTCGCCGTTCCGCCGCGAACGTCTTGAATCCCGCCTGCAGTCCATCGCTCCCTCCCTGCGCATCAGTGGTGCCTGGCACGTCTACTTCGTGCAGCCCGAAGGCAGCGCCACTCCCGACCTCGCCACCCTGTGCCGCATCCTCGAAGCTGCGCCGCAGGCCGAGGCCGTGGCCGAAGGCGCGGTCAGCCGAATCGTGGTGCCGCGCCTGGGTACGCTGTCGCCGTGGTCGAGCAAGGCCACCGAACTGGTCCGCGGTGCCGGCCAGCCGGTGAGCCGGGTCGAGCGAGGCCTGCGCATCGACGTGCAGGGCTGGCCGGCCGATGCCGACGTGCAGCAGGCGCTGGTCAAGGCGCTGCACGACCCGATGACGCAGTCGGTGCTGGAGACCGTGCAGCAGGGCCAGGCGCTGTTCTCGGCGCCCGCCCGTGGCGAACTGGAACG
The DNA here is from genome assembly GCF_056482105.1 of Stenotrophomonas sp. 78350_Sma. Taxonomy (NCBI): domain Bacteria; kingdom Pseudomonadati; phylum Pseudomonadota; class Gammaproteobacteria; order Lysobacterales; family Lysobacteraceae; genus Stenotrophomonas; species Stenotrophomonas sp. 78350_Sma. The sequence continues at coordinate 627,986 of NZ_CM151182.1, forward strand.
CGTGCCGGTGGACCAGCTGGAGGCCGCCAACGAGCGCCTCGGCCTGGCCATGGCCCAGGACGAGATCGATTACCTGCGCGAACGCTTCACCGCGCTGGGCCGCTCGCCGTCGGACGTCGAACTGATGATGTTCGCGCAGGCCAATTCCGAGCACTGCCGCCACAAGATCTTCAACGCCAGCTGGACCATCGACGGCCAGGAGCAGGACCGCTCGCTGTTCCGGATGATCAAGAACACCCACCAGCAGACCCCGCAGCACACGCTCAGCGCGTACAGCGACAACGCCGCGGTGATCGAAGGCCATCCGGCCTCGCGCTACCGCCCGGATCCGGCCAGCGGCGAGTACCGTCGTGAACCGCAGGTGCCCAGCGCGTTCCAGATCAAGGTGGAGACCCACAACCACCCGACCGCCATCGCACCGTTCCCGGGCGCCTCGACCGGCGCCGGCGGTGAAATCCGCGATGAAGGCGCGACCGGCCGCGGCGGCAAGCCGAAGGCGGGCCTGACCGGGTTCTCGGTCTCGCACCTGCGCATTCCCGAGCTGCCGCAGCCGTGGGAGGCGCCGCGCGCGCTGAACCCGCGCATGGCGCCGGCGCTGGAAATCATGACCGATGGCCCGCTCGGCGGCGCCGCGTTCAACAACGAGTTCGGTCGCCCGAACCTGCTCGGCTACTTCCGCAGCTTCGAGCTGCCTGAAGGCGCCGACCTGGTCCGCGCCTACGACAAGCCGATCATGCTGGCCGGTGGCCTCGGCGCCATCGACCGCGTGCAGGTCGACAAGATCCAGCTGCAGGCCGGTGATGCGGTGATCGTGCTGGGTGGCCCGGCGATGCTGATCGGCTTGGGCGGCGGTGCCGCCAGTTCGGTGGCCTCCGGCGAGAGCGCCGAGGACCTGGACTTCGCCAGCGTGCAGCGCGACAACCCGGAAATGGAACGCCGCTGCCAGGAGGTCATCGACCGCTGCGTGGCGATGGGCGCCAACAACCCGATCAAGTTCTTCCACGACGTCGGTGCCGGTGGCCTGTCCAATGCCATCCCCGAACTGCTGCACGACTCCAAGGTCGGCGGCGTGATCGATCTGGGCAAGGTGCCCACCGATGATCCGTCGCTGTCGCCGATGCAGCTGTGGTGCAACGAATCGCAGGAACGCTACGTGCTGGGCGTGGCCCAGGAGCGCCTGGCCGAGTTCGCCGCGCTGTGCGCCCGCGAGCGCTGCCCGTTCGCTGCGGTCGGCGTGGCCACCGCCGAGGAACACCTGGTGGTGGCTTACGGTGCCGTGCCGGGCCACACGCCGGCCGATGCGCCGATTGACCTGCCGATGGACGTGCTGTTCGGCAAGCCGCCGAAGATGCACCGCGACACCGCACACCCGCCGGCACCGCGCTGGCCGGCGCTGAAGACCGGCGGCCTGGATCTGCAGGAAGCCGGCCTGCGCGTGCTCGCGCACCCGACGGTCGCCTCGAAGAACTTCCTGGTCACCATCGGTGACCGCAGCGTCGGTGGCCTGACCGCACGCGAACAGATGGTCGGCCCGTGGCAGCTGCCGGTGGCCGACGTGGCGATCACCCTGGCCGACTTCGACGGCGTTGCCGGCGAAGCGATGTCGATCGGCGAGCGCACCCCGCTGGCCCTGCTCGATGCGGCAGCGTCGGCACGCATGGCGGTGGGTGAAGCGCTGACCAACCTGTGCGCGGCCCCGGTCGATGCGCTGGATGAGATCAAGCTGTCGGCGAACTGGATGGCCGCTGCCGGCCACCCGGGCGAAGACGCGCTGCTGTACGACGCGGTGAAGGCGGTGGGCATGGAACTGTGCCCGCAGCTGGACATCAGCATCCCGGTGGGCAAGGACTCGCTGTCGATGCAGGCGCAGTGGCACGACCAGGGCGAAGCGCACAAGAGCGTGTCGCCGGTGTCGCTGGTGATCTCCGCGTTCGCGCCGGTGGCCGACGTGCGCCAGCAGCTGACCCCGCTGCTCGACCGCGACGTCGAAAGCGAGCTGTGGCTGATCGGCCTCGGCGCTGGCAAGCAGCGCCTGGGCGGTTCGATCCTGGCCCAGGTGCATGCCGACCACGGTGACCTGCCGGCGTTCGCCGGTGCTGCCCCGGATCTGGACGACCCGCAGCGCCTGCGCGGTTTCTTCGAACTGATCCGCGATGCGCGCCAGGCCGGCCTGCTGCTGGCCTACCACGACCGCAGCGACGGCGGTGCCTTCGCCGCGCTGTGCGAAATGGCCTTCACTTCACGCCTGGGGCTGGATATCACCCTCGACGCCTGGGGCGACGATCCGTTCCGCAGCCTGTTCAACGAAGAACTGGGCGCGGTGGTGCAGATCGCGCGCGAAGACCGCGCGGCATTTGCCGACCTGGTCGAGCGCCATGCACTGACCGAGTGCGCGCAGCGCATCGCCAAGCCGACCACCGCACCGGTGGTGCGCGTGTCGCTGGCTGGCGAGAACCTGGCCGAATGGCGCTGGGAAACGCTGTTCGACGCCTGGTGGTCGGTCACCCACGCCATGCAGAAGCGCCGCGACAACCCGGCCAACGCCGATGCCGAGCGTGAGATCGCCCGTGCCTTCAACGCACCGGGCCTGAAGCCCAGGCTCAGCTTCGACATCAATGAAGACGTGGCCGCCCCGTTCATCAGCACCGGTGCGCGTCCGCGCGTGGCCGTGCTGCGCGAGCAGGGCGTCAACGGCCAGATCGAAATGGCGAACATCTTCGAACGTGCCGGCTTCCGCCCCTTCGATGTGCACATGAGCGACCTGATCGAAGGCCGCGTCGCCCTGCAGGACTTCACCGGCCTGGTCGCCTGCGGCGGCTTCAGTTACGGCGACGTGCTTGGCGCTGGCCGTGGCTGGGCCACTTCGATCCTGGAGCGCAGTGCGCTGCGTGATGCCTTCGCCGCGTTCTTCGCGCGCGAGGACAGCTTTGCCCTGGGCGTGTGCAACGGCTGCCAGATGATGAGCCAGCTGAAGGACATCATTCCCGGTGCCGAACACTGGCCGCAGTTCCGCCGCAACGCCAGCGAGCAGTTCGAAGCCCGTACCGCGCTGCTGGAAGTGGTGGAATCTCCATCGATCCTGCTGCGTGGCATGGCCGGTTCGCGCCTGCAGGTGGCAGTGGCGCATGGTGAAGGCCAGGCGGTGTTCGACAACGCGGTCGACCAGGCCGCGGCCCGTGTTTCGCTGCGCTACATCGATGGCCACGGCAACGTTGCCAGCCAGTACCCGCTGAATCCGAACGGTTCGCCGGACGGCATCACCGGCCTGACCAGCAGCGACGGCCGCGTGACCATCATGATGCCGCACCCGGAACGCACTCCGCGCGCGCTCAACATGAGCTGGGCCCCGGCCGAGTGGCAGGGTGATTCGCCGTGGATGCGCATGTTCCGCAACGCGCGGGTGTGGTGCGGCTGATCGCACCACATCGCGCAGGCATCAATGCCGCCGCGTATGGAAAAGCCCGCCGTTGATCGGCGGGTTTTTTCTTTGCGCGCGTGAAAATCCTGATGTGCCCGCTAGTTACATGGATTTTCAGGCGACAAAGTATCGTCACGCGTCGCTAACAAAATCATTTTATAAACAGGCGAAAGAGTGAACTGCTTCACGGCAATAGGATTTGTCGTGTCAAAGTCTTGACGATCTGCAAAGTTGCCGTTAACACTTGAACCCCGTTTCAGAATCATTCATTTCGCAGTAACCGGTTGGCGCACGCGCTCGGTTTTCTGTCGCTGCGCGCCGTTCGGCAATACCCCGCAGTAAATCACGCGAATAAACGCCCCCAGGGGACGTTGGGCCGGAAAGCCCAGCGGTGGCGTTGCTTTGCCCAAAACCAGTCCAATCAGGAGCCGTACCGATGAATCGGATTTATCGCAAGGTCTGGAACAAAGCATTGGGTCAGTTGGTGGTGGCCTCGGAACTGGCTTCCTCCGACAGCAGCAGCGGTGGGGTCGTCGACCAGCGCCGCGATGCGACACAGGCCACGCCCGCACTGCTGGCGGTGGCACTGGGCCTGGTATTGGGATTGGGCATGAGTGGCTCTGCCACCGCACAGTCGGTGCAGATCGGCGGTAGCGCCACCTGCGTGGCATTCAGCGGCAAGCTGCTCGAAAAGTGCCTGATCGAAGGTTCGGCCACGGCCAAGGGCAGCAACGCGGTGGCGATCGGCAGCAACAGCAGTGCCAGTGCGGCCAACAGCGTGGCTCTGGGCGCGGGATCCAAGGCCACGCGCGCCAACACCGTCTCCGTCGGTGATGCCGGCAAGGAACGGCAAGTCACCAATGTCGCCGCAGGCACGCAGGCGACCGACGCAGTGAACAAGGCGCAGCTGGATGCGCAGGCGCGCGCCACGCAGGCCGCGCTGGCCAACGTTGCCGCAGACGGCAACCGCTATTTCAAGGCCGACGGCGCAGGCGATGACAGCGACGCGGCGAAGATCCAGGGCGAGGGCGCACTGGCCGCCGGTGCCGGTGCGCAGTCGCTGGCCAACGCCACCACCGCCATCGGTATCCAGGCCATTGCCGCAGGCATCGGCGCCAGCGCGTTCGGCCAGGGCGCGTTGGCGATCGGTGATGCCAGCGTAGTGGTCGGGCAGAGCGCAGCAGCCTTCGGCCTTGGCGATACCGCCGTCGGTGCCAGCGCGTATGCCGCCAGCGAAAACGGTGCAGCAACGGCACTGGGTGCACTGTCCGAAGCCACCGCTGATGGTGCGACCGCCGTCGGTGGCGGTGCTGTGGCGATGGGCCCCGGCAGTACCGCATTGGGCCGCGGCGCCACCGCGGCCAACGAAGCCTCGATTGCAGTCGGTGCGTTCAGCACGGCCGTCGGTGAATACAGCACCGCGCTGGGCTCCAATTCGGCCGCGGTGGCCACCGGCAGCGTGGCGCTGGGCGCCGGGTCGCTGGCCGACCGTGTCGATACCGTGTCCGTCGGTGCCGCCGAATACGGCCTGACCCGCCAGATCACCAGCGTTGCCGCCGGCACCGAGGATACCGATGCGGTCAATGTTGGTCAGTTGAAGGGCGTTGCAGCGGTGGCCGATGCCACCGCCAAGCGCTTCCAGGCCACCGGCAGCAGCAACAGCGATGCCGGTGCCCTGGCAGAGGGTGATGACGCATTGGCGGCCGGCGAGGCCGCCAACGCCATCGGCACCGGCACCACGGCGGTCGGTGCCGGTGCCACCGCCGTTGCGCAGAACGCGACCGCGGTGGGCAACAACGCGCTGGCCTCGGGCCAGAACAGCGCAGCGTTCGGCAACAACGCGCAGGCCAATGGCCCGGGTAGCGTGGCCGTCGGTGGCGCTGCGGTGGACGCCAACGGCAACCCGCTGATCACCAGTGGTGGCGTGCCGGTGGTCACCGGCGCCACCAGCGCCGGCGTGGGTGGCACGGCGGTCGGCGCAAGTGCCGATGCCAGCGGCTTTGCCGCATCGTCCTATGGCGTGGGGGCCTATGCGTCCGGCGCGCAGGCGTCGGCGTTCGGCGCGGTCTCCAATGCCATCGGCGATTACTCCACGGCACTGGGTACGCAGAGCAATGCCACGGGCACCAGCAGCGTCGCCATCGGTGGCCCGGCCGATCTGGTTCCGGGCATGGGCTTCTTCGTGCAGACCCAGGCCAGCGGCGAAGCCGCGATTGCGGTGGGTGCCGGCGCCATCGCCAGCGGCGACCGCGCGGTGGCCAACGGCACCCTCAGCGAAGCCTCCGGCATCGAAGCCACCGCGGTGGGCTACTTCGCCTATGCACCGGGCGAGAACGCCAGCGCGCTGGGTGCGCAGACCTGGGCTGTCGGCAAGGACAGCACCGCCATCGGCTACTACGCTACCGCTGGCGCCGAGAACAGTGTTGCACTGGGTGCCTACTCCGGGTCCAACCGCGCCAACACGGTTGCCGTGGGTACCAATGGCAACGAGCGGCAGATCGTCAGCGTGGCCGCGGGCACCCAGGCCACCGATGCGGTGAACAAGGCGCAGCTGGATGCGGTGGCCAGCACCGCCGACAGCACCGCGCGCTTCTTCCAGGCCCAGCCGGAAGCCGGCAGCGATGCCGGTGCGCTGGCCGAGGGCGAGGGTGCCATCGCCGCTGGTTCGTCGAGCAATGCGATCGGTGCCGGTGCGGTCGCGCATGGCGCGGCCGCCTCGGCAATCGGCGATGACAGCGTGGCGGTGGGCCGCAACAGCACGGCCACCGGCAATGGCGGTGTCGCCATTGGTGGCCTGGGCCAGGCCTACGACGAGTTCAACCAGCCCATCATCGGTGCCGATGGCAAGGCGCAGCAGGTGGGCACCACGGCCGTGGCCGATGCCACGGCGGTCGGCAGCGCTGCGCAGGCCACCGGCGCTGCCAGCAGCGCCTTCGGCAATGCGGCCAAGGCCAGCGGTGACAACAGCTTCGCCGCCGGCGGCAAGTCACGCGCGACCGGCGCGTATGCGGTGGCGGTGGGTGACAGTGCGTTCGCCAGCAGCGATGACAGCACCGCAGTAGGCGGCTACAGCTGGGCCACCGCCAGCGGCGCCAGCGCCTTTGGTTCCGGTGCGTGGGCCACCGCCACCAACGCCTCGGCGTTCGGCAACGCGGCGTGGGCCAGCGGGGCTGGCGCCACGTCGATCGGCTACAACAGCTGGGCCAACGGAACCAGCGCCACCGCAGTTGGCCGCGGCGCCTTCGGCTATGGCGACAACAGCGTGGCGCTCGGCTTCCAGGCGCTGGGCAACAGCATCAACAGCATCGCCATCGGCACCAACACGGTGGCCGGCGGCGAAAGTGCGATCGCGCTGGGTGCGGGCAGCAATGCCAGTGCCAGCAATGCCGTCGCACTCGGCGCGGGCTCGGTCGCCAACCGCGCACGCACGGTGTCGGTGGGCAGCAGCGGCAACGAGCGCCAGGTCACCAACGTCGCCGCCGGTACCCAGGCCAACGATGCGGTGAACAAGGCACAGCTGGATGCGGTGGCAAGCACCGCCACAACCACCAGCCGCTTCTTCCAGGCCAGCGGCAACGGCGACGATGTGGCGGGTGCGCTGGTGGAGGGCGACAACGCGCTGGCCGCCGGTGATGCGGCCAACGCCATCGGCGATGGCGCCACCGCGCTCGGCAGCGGTGCCAATGCGCTGGCCGGAAACGCGCAGGCGATCGGCTTCAACGCGCTGGCGACCGCCGCCAATGCCAGTGCCGTAGGCGCCAACGCACAGGCCACCGCCGAGTACGCCACCGCGCAGGGTGCGGAAAGCGAAGCCAGCGGTGAGCAGAGTGCGGCATTCGGCGCGGCCAGCATCGCCAGCGGCGCGGGCAGCACCGCCAGCGGTGCCCTGTCCGAAGCGTCCGGCGAAGAAGCCGTAGCCGTGGGCTACTTCAGCAACGCCAGTGGCAGCGGCGCCACCGCGGTCGGCAGCGAGAGCGTGGCCAGCGGCACGGCCGCGGCAGCGTTCGGTATCGGTGCCGAAGCCACCGGTGGCTACAGCACCGCCATCGGCGGCTATGCACAGGCCTCGGCCTTCAATGCCACCGCCTTTGGCAACTTCGCCAACGCCTCGGGTTCCAACAGCGTGGCGCTGGGCGGTGATTCGCAAGCGTCCGGTGCTTACAGTACTGCCACCGGCCAGGGCAGCCTGGCCACCGGCACCAACAGCGTCGCCGTCGGTGGTTCGCTGTTCGGCACCCTGGCCACCGAGGCCTCGGGCAACTACTCCACGGCGGTGGGTGGTGGCGCCTGGTCGGGAGGTATCAACAGCACCGCGCTGGGCAACGCGGCGGAATCGCGCGCGGCCAACAGCGTGGCGCTCGGTGCGGATTCGATTGCGGACCGCGACAATACCGTGTCGGTGGGCGGCGGCGGCAACACCCGCCAGATCACCAACGTGGCCGATGGTACGCAGGGCAACGACGCGGTCAACAAGAACCAGCTCGATGCCGTAGCCGCCGCCGCGGAAAAGACCAGCAGGCAGTTCCAGGCCAGCGGCAATGCCGATGGTGAAACCGGAGCGCTGGTGGAGGGCGACAATGCGCTGGCCGCCGGTGATGCGGCCAACGCGATCGGCAACGGTGCCACCGCGCTGGGCAGTGGTGCCAATGCGCTGGCCGCGAACGCCACCGCAGTCGGCATCGATGCGCTGGCGACCGGTAACAACGCGGCGGCACTGGGCAGCACAGCACAGGCCACCGGCGAGGACAGCCTGGCCCTGGGCAGCGGCGCCAGCGCCAGCGAAGTGGGGACAAGCGCGGTGGGCGCGCGCGCACAGGCAAGCGGTGTCTACAGCACCGCCAACGGTACTGAATCCAACGCCAGTGGCGCACAGTCCGTTGCCAGCGGCTTCCGCAGCGCGGCCTCCGCCGATGGCACCACCGCGGTGGGTGGCTATGCCGAAGCGACCGGTCGCCTCGGCACCGCACTGGGCTACGGCTCGGCTGCCAGCGGCGCCAACACCACGGCGGTGGGCTTCGGGGCAGCAGCGGCGGGCACCGGCGCGGTTGCGGTGGGTCAGTCGAGTGAAGCCAGCGGCGCGGAAAGCGTAGCGATCGGCGGCAGCACCTTCTTCGGCCTGATCCCGTCGCGCGCCAGTGGCACCGGTGCGGCAGCATTCGGTGCCGGTGCGTGGGCCACCGAGGACTACGCGACGGCCATCGGCTGGAATGCCTGGTCGGCAGGTACCAACGCCACGGCGCTGGGTGCCAACGCCACCGCCAATGGCAGCAACAGCGTTGCGCTCGGTGCCGGTTCCAAGGCGGACCGCGACAACACGGTGGCCGTTGGCAAGGCCGGCAGCGAACGCCAGGTCACGAACGTTGCCGCCGGTACCGAAGCCACCGATGCGGTGAACAAGGGCCAGCTCGACGCCGTTGCCAGTGTCGCCGACAAGACCAGCCGCCAGTTCCAGGCCAGCGGCAATGCCGATGGCGAGGCCGGTGCACTGGTCGATGGTGAAAATGCGCTGGCGGCGGGCAATGCGGCCAATGCGATCGGCAACGGTGCGACCGCGCTGGGCAGCGGCGCCAACGCCATGGCCGCCAATGCCACGGCGGTCGGCTTCGATGCGCTGGCCACCGGCAGCAACGCTGCCGCACTGGGCAATGCTGCGCAGGCCAGTGGTGTCGACAGCGTGGCGCTGGGCAGCGGTGCCAGCGCCAGCGAAACCGGCGCCAGCGCCACCGGTGCCGGGGCCCAGGCGAAGGGCCCCTACAGCACCGCCAACGGTGCGCAGGCCACGGCCACCGGCACGCAGGCGCAGGCCAGTGGTTTCCGCGCCAGTGCTTCGGCTGACGGCGCTTCGGCCATCGGCAGCTACGCCGATGCCAGCGGTCGCCTCGGCACTGCGGTGGGCTACGGCAGCAAGGCTACCGCCGCCAACGCCACGGCAGTGGGTGTCAGTGCCACCGCCAGTGCTGCGGGCAGCGTGGCATTGGGTTCGGGCTCGGTGGCTGATCGTGCCAACACCGTCTCGGTGGGCAGCACCACCAGCGATCGCCAGATCACCCGTGTCGCCGCCGGTACCGAGCGCACCGATGCGGTCAACCGCGGCCAGCTTGACGCGGTGGCTGCAACCGCCGATGGCACGGCGCGCTACGTCAAGGCCAGCGGTACCGGCACCGCCAGTGCCAGCGGCAGTGACGCGGCAGCGCTGGGTTCGGGAGCCAGCGCCAGTGGTGCACGCAGCAACGCACTGGGTGCCAATGCGGCAGCCATCGGCAACGGTGCGCTGGCACTGGGCAGCAGCGCCGGTGCGTCCGGTGCCAACTCGGTGGCACTGGGTGCAGGTTCGCGCGCACTCGATGCCAACGTGGTGTCGGTCGGCGGTGGCAACGGCAGCGATGGCCCGGCCACGCGCCGCATCGTCAACGTGGCTGATGGCCGCATCGCGGCCGGCAGCAGTGACGCGGTCACCGGTTCCCAGCTCAATGTCACCAACCAGCGCGTGGGCGCAGTGGAAACCCGCGTCGGTGATTTCGATTCGCGCATCGCCACGGTGGAGACCACGGCGGCCAGTGCGGTCGGCTACGACGACGCCAGCCGTGACCGCTTGACCCTGTCCGGCTTCCAGGGCACCACCATCGACAACGTCGGTGCCGGCAGCATCGCCGCCGGCAGCCGCCAGGCGATCAATGGCGGCCAGCTGTTCCAGTCGCTCAGCGATGCGGCCAGTTTCCTGGGTGGCGGCGCCAGCGTCGGCATGCAGGGCGTGTTCGTGGCGCCGAACTACGTGATCCAGGGTGCCACCTACAGCAACGTCGGTGATGCGCTGGGTGCGTTGGACCGCAAGGTCAGCGAGATCGACCGCCGCACCGCCGGTGGTACGCGTTCGGGAACGGCCAGCCTGCGCTCGATGAGTGCCTCGCTGGATGAAAGCGCACTGGCCAGCGTTGCCGAAGCACCGACGGCGGCCGATGCAGCACCGGCCAGCACCGCGCGCGTGCAGGGCACGCCGACCGCGGCGGCGGCGGGTGCGGGCATCCCGGTGGGCACCCCGGCATCGGGGCTCAACGCGGTCGCCATGGGTGACGGCGCAGTGGCCAGCGGTGCCGCGTCCACCGCCGTCGGCCAGGGCGCAAGTGCCACCGCTGCCAACGCTGTGGCACTGGGCCAGGGCTCGGTTGCCGATCGTGCCAATACGGTGTCGGTGGGCAGCGAAGGCAACGAGCGCCAGGTCACCAACGTGGCAGCCGGTACCACTGCCACCGATGCGGTCAACAAGGGCCAGCTCGATCGTGGCATGGCCACCGCCAACAGCTACACCGACAGCCGCGTCCAGGCCGTCGCCGACAGCTTCGATGTGTTCAAGGGCGAGGTCGACGGGCGCCTGCGGCACATGGATCGCCGCATCGACCGCCAGGGCGCGATGAGCGCGGCGATGCTCAACATGGCCACCAGTGCTGCCGGCATCCGTACCCAGAACCGGGTCGGCGTCGGCATCGGTTTCCAGGGCGGTGAATCGGCACTGTCGCTGGGTTACCAGCGTGCGATCAGCGACCGCGCCACGGTGACGGTCGGCGGTGCCTTCAGCAGCGACGACAGCTCGGTCGGCGTCGGTGCCGGCTTCGGCTGGTAAGCCACTCCATCGCGCCGGCGGCCACCCACGCCGGCGCAGCACCTGCAACGAGGGCCTGGGGGGAGGTCACGGCAATCCCGGCTGGGCCGGCCGGGAGTCGTCAAGGAATGATGGCCGCAGTGTTGGTTCGATCCATGACCCAGAAGAGGAATTCGACGTGATCAAGAAGCAGAACCTTCGCATCAATGTGTTGGCAGCCGCCGTGCTGTCGCTGACCGGTGTTGGCCTGGCACAGGCCGCCGACCTGAAAGCAAATGCGCCGTTGTCCGGCCCGAAGACGCAGCAGGTTGATGGCATCATCGTGAAGTACCGCGCTGGCAGCGCCGCAGCTGCCGATGCAAACGCCAAGCTGGCGGTGGTCAACTCGGCCATCGCGCGCGCCGTGCCGGCAGGCACCAACGCGGCTGCGCGCAGTGCCGCGTTGCGCCCGCAGGTGGCCCGCAAGCTCGGCATCGGCGCCGACCTGATCCGCCTGCAGGGCGGCATCGCGCGCGCTGATCTGGACAAGGTGCTGGGCGAACTGAAGGCTGACCCGACCGTCGAATATGCGGTGGCCGACGCCGTCATGTATCCGATCGATGCCGCGTCGTCGCCGCGCGCGGCCGCTGTCGCGAAGTCCGATGCGTCGCCCAGCTTCGTGCCCAACGATCCGTACTACCAGAGCCACAACTGGCACTTCCACAACCCGGTCGGCGGCGTCAACGCACCGGCCGCATGGGACGTCTCGCAGGGCGAGGGCATCGTGGTGGCGGTGCTCGATACCGGCATCCTGCCCGAGCACCCGGATTTCGCCGCCGGCACCCTGCTGGAGGGCTACGACTTCATCAGCCAGGCCAGCCGCTCGCGTCGTGCCGCCGATGGCCGCGTGCCGGGTGCACTCGACTACGGTGACTGGATGCCCACCGCCAATGCCTGCTACGACGGTTCGCCGGTACGTGACAGCAGCTGGCACGGTACCCATGTGACCGGCACCATCGCCGAGGCCACCAACAACGGCCTGCATACCGCCGGCCTGGCCTACAAGGCCAAGGTGCTGCCGGTGCGCGTGCTCGGCTACTGCGGTGGCACCCTGTCGGACATCACCGACGCCATCACCTGGGCCTCGGGCGGTACCGTGGCCGGCATCCCTGCCAACCAGAATCCGGCCGAGATCATCAATATGAGCCTGGGCGGCTCCGGCAGCTGTGATCCGGCCTACCAGGCGGCCATCACCGGTGCCACCAACCGCGGTACCCTGGTGGTGGTGGCAGCCGGCAACGACTCGATGAATGTCGCCAACGCCCGCCCGGCCAACTGCGATGGCGTGGTCTCGGTCGGCGCGACCGGCATCACCGGCGCCATGGCCTACTACTCCAACTTCGGTACCCGCATCGATCTGTCCGGCCCGGGCGGTGGCGTCACCGACGGCAATCCGAACGGCTATGTCTGGCAGGCGGTGTCCAGCAGCAAGACGTCGCCGCCGGCAGCCGGTTCCACCGAGGGGTACACCCTTGGCGGCAAGGCCGGCACCTCGATGGCGGCACCGCATGTGGCGGCCGTCGCCGCGCTGGTGCAGAGCGCACTGATCGCCGCCAACCGCGACCCGCTCGCACCGGCAGGCATGCGTACCCTGCTGAAGGAAACGGCACGCCCGTTCCCGGTCAGCATTCCGTCCGCCACGCCGATCGGTACCGGCATCGTCGACGCCAAGGCCGCGCTGGACAAGGCCCTGGAAGAGCCATGCACCGAGAACTGCGGGCCGGTGGCCAAGCCGCTGACCAACAAGGTGGCCATCGGCGGGTTGAGTGGTGCCGCCGGCAGCAGCGTGCTTTACAGCTTCGAGGCTGCGGCAGGCAAGCAGCTCAGCGTCATCACCTACGGTGGCACCGGCAACGTCTCGGTCTACCTGGCCAAGGGCCGCGAGCCGAGTGCCACCGACAACGATGCGCGCTCGACCCGCCCGGGCACCTCGGAAACGGTGCGCGTGACTGCAGCAACCGCCGGCACCTACTACATCAAGGTGGTGGGTGAGGCGGCTTACAGCGGTGTGAGCATTCTCGCCACGCAGTAAGCGCGCAGTGCGGTAGTTGAATGGCCGAAGCCCGTCACCTGATGTGACGGGCTTCGTCTTTTTACGAAAGCGGGCGGCAGGGCGACGGAAATCACGGCGTAACTGCTAAAGTCGAGCCGATTGACAGGAGAGTCACGTGAACGCGCTTGCTGCAACCGCCGCCGACGACGCCGAAGGTCGCATCCTGGATGCGTTGCTGGCGCGTGGCCGCCTCAAGGAGAGCGATCTTGCACGGGCACGGCCGCTGCACGCGGAGGCGGGCGGCAGCCTGCTTGGCCTGCTGGTGCGGCTGGGGCTGGTGTCCGAACGTGACCAGGCGCAGGCCAGCGCCGAGGTGCTGGGTCTGCCGCTGCTGGATGGCAAGCAGCTGCCGGATTCACCGCCCCAGGGCCTGGCCGAGGGCCTGCCGCTGTCCCTGCGTTTCCTCAAGCAGTTCCATGTATGCCCGCTGGCGCTGGATGAACAGGGTGTACGGCTGTGGCTGGCTGACGCCCACGATCCCTATCCGCAGCAGGCGGTGCAGCTGGCGCTGGGCGTACCGGTGACGCCGGTGCTGGGCATGCGTGCGGAGATCGATGACCTGGTCGAGCGCTGGTTCGGCCAGGGCCGCAGCGCGATGGGCGCGATCGTTGAAACCGCAGACGGCGAGGGCGGCGCGGTCGACGATATCGAGCACCTGCGCGACCTGGCCTCGGAAGCGCCGGTGATCCGCCTGGTCAACCTGGTGATCCAGCGTGCGGTGGAACTGCGCGCTTCGGACATCCATGTCGAGCCGTTCGAGAGCCGGTTGAAGGTGCGTTACCGCGTCGATGGCGTGCTGGTGGAGGGCGAAAGCCCGCCGGCCAACCTCACCGCAGCGGTGATCAGCCGCATCAAGATCATGGCCCGCCTCAACATCGCCGAGCGCCGCCTGCCGCAGGATGGCCGCATCATGCTGCGCGTGCAGGGCAAGGAGCTGGACCTGCGCGTGAGCACGGTGCCGACCGCGCACGGCGAGAGCGTGGTGATGCGCCTGCTCGACCGCGAAACGGTGGTGTTCGATTTCCATCGGCTCGGCTTTACCGATGCGTTCCTGCCGCAGTTCCGCAAAGTGCTGGAACAACCGCATGGCATCCTGCTGGTCACTGGCCCGACCGGTTCGGGCAAGACCACCACGCTGTACACCGCGCTGAGCCAGCTCAACACCGCCGACGTCAAGATCATCACGGTGGAAGATCCGGTCGAGTACCAGATCGAAGGCATCAACCAGATCCAGGCCAAGCCGCAGATCGGGCTGGACTTCGCCAACGCACTGCGCAGCATCGTCCGCCAGGACCCGGACATCATCATGATCGGCGAAATGCGCGACCTGGAAACCGCGCGCATCGCGATCCAGTCGGCGCTGACCGGCCACCTGGTGCTGTCCACCCTGCACACCAACAATGCGGCCGGCGGCATCACCCGCCTGCTCGACATGGGCGTGGAGGACTATCTGCTCACGTCCACCATCAACGGCATCCTGGCCCAGCGCCTGGTGCGCCGGCTGGAGCCGACCCACGCCGAGCGCTATGAAGCCTCGCCGGAGGAGATCGAGCGCTTCGAGCTGCGCCGTCTGCAACCGGAAGGGCCGATCCATCTATACCGCCCGAAGCCTTCGGCACTGGCGCCGACCGGTTACCTGGGCCGCACCACCATCATGGAATTCCTGGTGATGAACGACGCGCTGCGCCGCGCGGTGATGCGCCGCGATGGCATGGGCGAGATCGAACGCATCGCCCGTGAAGCCGGTATGCGCACCATGTACGAGGATGGCCTGGCCAAAGCGCTCAGTGGGCAGACCACCATCGAGGAAGTGCTGCGCGTGACCGAGGAAAGCTGATGCGCGCAGGACGCCGGGGCTGACATGCCGAACTACCGCTACAAGGCGCTCAATCCGCACGGCGAGATCTTCGACGGGCAGATGGAAGCAGCCAGCGAGGCCGAACTGGTCGCGCGCCTGCAGGATCAGGGCCACCTGCCGATGGAGACCCAGCTGGCTGATGGCGGCGCGGTTGGCGGCAGCAGCTGGCGCACGCTGCTGCGCCAGCGCCCGTTGCAGGGCGCGGCGCTGCTGCAGTTCACCCAGCAGCTGGCGACCCTGCTTGGCGCCGGCCAGCCGCTGGACCGTGCACTGTCGATCCTGCTCGGTCTGCCGGAAGACGAACGCTCGCGGCGTGCGATCACCGACATCCGCGACGTGGTGCGCGGCGGTGCACCGCTGTCGACCGCGCTGGAACGCCAGCACGGCCTGTTCTCGCGCCTGTACGTGAACATGGTGCGTGCCGGCGAGGCGGGTGGCAGCCTGCACGAGACCCTGCAGCGGCTGGCCGACTACCTCGAACGCAGCCGCGCGCTGCAGGGCAAGGTGATCAACGCACTGGTCTATCCGGCCATCCTGCTGGTGGTGGTGGGCGGTGCACTGCTGTTCCTGCTCGGTTACGTGGTGCCACAGTTCGCGCAGATGTACGAAAGCCTGGACGTGGCGCTGCCCTGGTTCACCAACGCGGTGCTGCAGCTGGGCCTGTTCGTGCGGGACTGGTGGGTGCTGCTGCTGGTGGTGCCCGCAGTGCTGGCACTGTTCTTCGAACGCAAGGTACGGCAGCCGGCGTTCCGGCTGGCGCTGGATGGATGGCTGCTGCAGCGTCGCGGCATCGGCCGCCTGCTGGGTGAGCTGGAAACCGCACGGCTGGCGCGCACGCTGGGCACCCTGCTGCGCAATGGCGTACCGCTGCTTGGGGCGCTGGGCATCGCACGCAACGTGCTGGGCAACCGCGCCTTGGCCGCCGACGTGGAAGCGGCCGCCGATGAAGTGAAGAATGGTGCCGGCCTGTCGCTGGCACTGTCACGTGGCAAGCGATTCCCGCGGCTGGCGCTGCAGATGATCCAGGTCGGCGAGGAGTCCGGCGCGCTCGATACCATGCTGCTGAAAGCTGCCGACACGTTTGAACAGGACAGCGCGCGTCGCATCGACCGTCTGTTGGCGGCGATGGTGCCGGCGATCACCCTGGTGCTGGCCTCGGTGGTCGGTGCGGTGATCGTGGCCGTGCTGGTGCCGCTGTACGACCTGACCAATGCCATCGGCTGATGATGGCTCCCTACGCAACCCCGACACTCCGCAACTGAAAGGACCGACCATGATTGCTTCCCGTCGACCGATCCGCCTTTCCTTCACCGCCGCGCGCAACCAGTCGGGCATGAGCCTGCTGGAGATCATCATCGTCATCGTGCTGATCGGTGCGGTGCTGACCCTGGTCGCCAGCCGCGTGCTGGGTGGTGCCGATCGTGGCAAGGCGAACATCGCCAAGGCCCAGGTGCAGACCGTTGCATCCAAGGTCGACAACTACCAGATCGATACCGGCAAGCTGCCGGGCTCGCTCAACGATCTGGTGACCGCACCGGCCGGTGTCGGCGGCTGGCTGGGCCCGTACGCCAAGCCGGCCGACCTGAATGACCCGTGGGGCCACGCACTGGAGTACCGCGCGCCGGGCGAAGGCCAGCCGTATGAACTGATCAGCCTGGGCAAGGACGGCAAGGCCGGTGGCAGCAGCGTCGACGCCGACATCCGCTACCAGCCGTAACCGGGCATGACGCATTTCCTGCCGCGCCGGCTGCCTCGCCCGCGCCTGCACGGCAGGCGCGCGGTGGGCCTGTCGCTGCTGGAAATGCTGCTGGTGATCGCGCTGATCGCGGCGATCGGCCTGATCACCGCCGCGGGTCTGTCGCGCGGCTTTGCCGGCATGCAGCTGCGCAGCGCCGGCAAGGACATCGCCAACCAGCTGCGCATGGTGCGCGCGCAGGCCATCGCCCGCGGTGAACCGCAGCGCTTTGTCATTGAGCCGGCAAAGCGGCGCTGGGAAGGCGCCAACCGGCGCCAGGGTGATGTGCCGGCACAGCTGCAGGTGCAGTTCGAAGGCGCCGCGCAGCTGGCCACCGCGCCAGGGCAGGGCGTGATCGAGTTCCATCCCGACGGCGGCTCCAGCGGCGGCCGCATCCGGCTGCAGCGTGATGATGCCGAATGGCGCATCGACGTGGGCTGGCTGACCGGTGAGGTCCGCTCCGGCCCCTGGCGGGCGCAATGAAGCGGCGCGCCCGCGGCTTCACCCTGCTGGAAGTGATCATCGCCTTCGCCTTGCTGGGCCTGGCGCTGACACTGCTGCTGGGCAGCCTGTCAGGTGGCGCGAAACAGGTCCGCGAAGCCGAGCTGCGCACGCGTGCGGTGCTGCATGCGCAGTCGTTGCTGGCCGAAGCCGGTGTCGCCTCGCCATTGCAGGTCGGCAGCCAGCAGGGCGACTGGGAACAGGGCCGATACCATTGGGAGCTGCAGGTGCAGCCATGGGTGGAGCCGCGTGCCGGCAACGCGGCACAGGTGCAGGCGCAATCGCCGGGGGCTCCCTGGCTGGCCGAGCTGCAGCTGCAGGTGCGCTGGGGTGACAGCGAACGCGAACAACTGCGCTGGCGCAGCCTGCGCCTGCTGCCGCCGGACCTGGAGAGCGCGCGATGAAGCGACGCGCCGCAGGCTTTACCCTGGTGGAAGTGATGCTGGCCACGGTGCTGTTGGCCGGTGGCCTGGCGTTGGCGTTCGCCAGCGTGCGCTCGGCGATGGCGGTCAGCCAGCGTGGCGAGCAGATTGCCACCGAGAGTGAGCGCATGCGTGCGGTCGAAGCCCTGCTGCGGCGACAACTGGCCGGTGCGCTGCGCACGCCGCTGGAAGTACCCGATCCCACCCGCGAACCGATCTTCTTCCAGGGCGAAGAGCAGCGCATGCTGTTCGCCGCCGATCTGCCGGGCTACCTCGGCCGTGGCGGAGCCTACCTGCACGCGCTGCAGGTGGACGGACGCGATGGCCAGCAGCGCCTGCTGCTGGACCTGGTGCTGCTGCAGGAAGGTGAGCGCATCGCCGAGAACCCGCCGCGCCCGCCGGAAGTGCTGGTGGAGAACCTGAAGTCGGTACAGCTGCGCTATCGCGGCATCGATGCCAGTACCGGCCAGATGAGCGACTGGATGCCGCGCTGGGACGATACCCGTCGCCTGCCGATGCTGGTGGAGATCCAGATCGTGCCTGCCAAGGGTGCCCCCTGGCCTGCACTGGTGGTCGCTCCACGCGCCGGCGGCAGTGGAGGTGCGCGATGAGCCGGGTGCGAGGGGCAGCGCTGGTACTGGTGCTGTGGCTGATCGCCCTGATGACGGCGCTGGTGGGGGCGTTCGCGTTGAGCGCGCGGGTCGAGCATCTGCAGCAGCGGGTGCTGGGTGATGATGCGCGTGGCCAGGAGCGTGCACGAGCGGGACTGGAGTACGCGTTGACGCGCCTGTCCGCCGATCCGCAGCGGGCGCCCTGGCGCGCCGACGGCCGTGTCTACCGCTGGCAGTTCGATGACGCCAGCATCGAGATCAAGGTGCTGGACGAGAACGGCAAGATCAACCTGAACCTGGCCGACGTGGCCCTGCTGAGCGCCTTCCTCAAGGCACTGGGTGAAGACGAAACCCAGGCCCGCCAGCTGGCCGGCGCGATCGTCGACTGGCGTGACGAGGACAGCCTGCTGCAGCCCGGCGGTGGTGCCGAAGCGCCCGACTATGCCGCAGCAGGCCTGCCCTATGGCCCCCGCAACAAGCGTTTCGAGACGCTGGGCGAGCTGCAGCGGGTACTCGGCATGCGCGGGCCGCTGTACCAGGCCATGCTGCCGCACCTGACCCTGTACAGCCGCCAGGCGCGACCGGATCCGCAGTTCGCCAGCGCACCGGTGCTGACCGCACTGGGCATGGATGCGGACACCGTGCTGGCGCAGCGCGCCCAGCAGGAGCGTGATGCAGATGCCGCTGGCGGTACGACAACGCTTGCCAGCAGCAGTGGCACCTATAGTATCGAGTCTCGTGCAACGGACGGCAGTGGACGCCGGTCGGTAGTGCAGGCAGTGGTACGCAATGGCTCGGGCGGGGTTCCCGGGCGGTCCTACACAGTGCTTCGCTGGGAGCAGGGAATGACAGCAAGATGACGGCTTGGCAGGACAGTGTGCGGCAGGTGCAGGGCCGGATCGGCCCCGGTGCCGGCCGTTTCCTGCGCTGGTGGCGGCAATCGCTGCTGGCGTGGGTGCCGGCCCGTTGGCAGTGGGCGCTGGGCTGGGCGCAGGCCCGCCTGCTGCTGCAGCGCGAAGGCGACCACCTTCAGGTCTGGCGTGAGGCGGGGGAGCGCCGCGAACCGGTGGTACGGCTGCCGTGGCCGCTGTCCCCGGCCGAACTGGATCGCGTGCTGGAAGCCCGCCTGCGCAGCTTGCCGCGGGTGTGGCTGCTGCCTGCCGGCGATGTGCTGCGCCGGCAGCTGCGCCTGCCAGCGGCGGCGGCTGACCGCCTGCGTGCGGTGGTCGGTTTCGAGATCGACCGGCAGACGCCGTTCGAATCCAGCCAGGTCAGCTATGACGTGCGCGAACGTGGTGCGGCGGGCGAGGGCCAGCTGCAGGTCGAACTGGTGGCCTGGCCGTTGCGGCAGCTTGAGGCCTGGCGCAGCACTGTGGGCCAATGGGCCGATGCACTGTCCGGTGTCGATGCCATTGATGCGCAGGGCAACATCCTGCAGGTGAACCTGCTGCCGCCCGTGCAGCGTCAGCTGCAGGCCGACCCGATGCGGCGCTGGAACCTCCTGCTGGCGGTGGCCGCGGTGGTGATGCTGGTTCTGGCTGGCCTGCAGCTGCTCGACAACCGCCGCGCGGCAGCGGATGAACTGCGTGCCCAGGTGGAGCGCAGCGCGCGCAGTGCGCGTGGCGTGGCCAGCGAACGTGCCCAGCTGCAGGCGCTCATCGACGGTGCTGCGTTCCTGGAAAAGCAGCGCGGCCAGCGCGCGGGTACGGTGGAGATCTGGAACGAACTGACCCGGCGCCTGCCGGAGGGAACGTACCTGGAAAAACTGGCCATCGAGAACAACAACCTGCAGCTGATCGGGCTCAGCCGCGAGGCATCGCAGCTGGTGCAGCTGCTGCAGGATGCGCCACAGTGGCGCAAAGTGAATCTGACCGGCGTGCTGCAGGCCGATGGTGCCGCCAGCGGCCGCGATCGCTTCACCATGACCGCTGAACTGCAGCCGTTGCCGGCGGCAGCCCCGAACCGGGAGGCGGCCGATGCCGATGCCAAGCGCACGCCGTGACCGCTGGCTGGCGCTGGCACTGCTGCTGGCAGTGCTGGGCCTGGCCTATCTGCTGTTGGTGCACCCGTGGTTCACCCAGCCGCTGCGCGAGATCGATGCCGATGTTGCGACGCTGCGTGAGCGCGAATCGCGCGTGCAGGCACAGTTGCAGCAGAAGCCGCAGATCGAGCAGCGCCTGCGAGCCACCCGCGAAGCCCTGCAGCAACGGCCGGGCTTCCTGCGTGAGGGCACAGCCGAGGCCGCCGCCGCCGCACTGGGCGCGAAGCTGCAGGATGCAGTGGCGATGGCCAGCCCGGGCAACCGCAGCTGCACCATCAGCAACCGCACGCCGCTCACCGACAACCGCCGGGACGCCGAGTTCGTGCGCGTGGCCATGCAGGTGCGCCTGCGCTGTGGCGTGGCCGAGCTGGCCACGGTGCTGCACAGCCTGGAAACCGGCAGCCCGCGCTTGTTCGTCGACAACCTCAACCTGATCGCGCAGCGCTTCCAGCAATCGCCGAATGAATCCGGGCTTGGTCTGGATGTGTCGTTCGAGCTGGCCGGCTACCTGCTGCCGGGCGCTGCTGCCGATGGCAGTGCCCCGACACCTGCCGCCGAACCGGTGTCCGCGCCGCAGTCGCCTTCAGCTGCGCCAGCCCCCGCACCGGCTGCGCCGGTCGAGGGACAGGAGGTGGCCGATGAAACTTGAGCAGATCAGCCTGCGTACCGGTTTCCTGCTGGCCCTGGCCGGTTGGGCCGCGGCGGTCTGGTTGGCCACCGGTTTTGGCCTGGGCAGCCAGCTACCCGGTGCCGACGGTGATGCCGATGCGGCGCCTTCGCTGCCGGTGCTGCCGCCGTTGGCCGCAGAACGCATGCCCAGCGCCGACAGCTACAGCGTGATCGGCGAGCGACCGCTGTTCGCCGAGGACCGCAGGCCGAAGCCCTACCTGCTCGGTGGCAGCGAGCCTGCCGCCAGCGCCGCGCTGCGCTTGACCGGCGTACTGCTGACCGGCGACTTCGGCATGGCTACCTTCACCACCGAACAGAATCGTTCGCTGCGCCTGCGCCTCAATGGCGAAGCGGTGGACGGCTGGCAACTGGTGGGGCTGGCGCCGCGCCAGGCCACGGTGATCGGCCCAAGTGGCAGCCAGGTGCTGGAACTGGCCGTGTTCAACGGCCAGGGTGGCGAGCCACCCACCGTACTGCGGGGTGCCAATGGCGCGCCACCGGCGGGCGCGGTCGTTGTGCCGCCGCCGGCGGGCGCAGCGCCGATGCCACCCCCACCTCCGGCTGCTGCAACCGCAACCGCGCAGCCGCAGCCCGCCAGCAGCGTGCCATCAGCCGCCGCCGCGGCACCTCCTGCCAACAACAACGGCCCCAGCGAAGCGCAGATGCAGGCCATCCGCGAACGCATCCAGGCCCGTCGCCGCCAGCTGCAGCAACAACAGCAGCAACAACCGTCGCCGCCCCCGGGCGATGGCACCAACCGATAGAGTGAATGCATGAGCCTGCGTTTTCTTCCCTGGTCCTTTGCCCTCGCGCTGCTGGTCGGCTGCAGCACCGTGTCCGCGCCGCATGTGCAACGCAAGGGCAACCTGTCGCCCACTGCCGAGGCCGGCCAGGCAGCCGAGGTCGCTGCCGATGCCGCCCGTGACGCCCAGGGGGCTCCGCAGGCCGTGATCCGCCGCGGTACCGGCACCATGATCAACCGCGAAGCCGCACGCGCGCCGGCACCGGCGCTGCATGGCGCCAGCACCGGCGAGGCGACCTTCAACTTCGAAGGCGAGTCCGTGCATGCGGTGGTCAAGGCCATCCTTGGTGACATGCTGGGCCAGAACTACGTGATCGCACCGGGCGTGCAGGGCACGGTCACCCTGGCCACGCCCAAGCCGGTGTCGCCGGCACAGGCGTTGAACCTGCTGGAAATGGTGCTGGGCTGGAACAACGCCCGCATGGTCTACAGCGGTGGCCGCTACAACATCGTCGCCGCCGACCAGGCCCTGGCCGGCACCGTCGCGCCGAGTACCGCACCGGCGGCCAGCGCACGTGGTTTCGAAGTGCGGGTGATCCCGCTGCAGTTCATCTCCGCCACGGAGATGAAGAAGGTGCTGGAGCCGTATGCGCGGCCCAACGCCATCGTCAACGTCGACAGCGGCCGCAATGTGATCACCCTCGGGGGCACCCGCGCCGAGCTGGAAAACTACATGCGCACCGTCGAGATCTTCGATGTCGACTGGCTGTCGGGCATGTCGGTGGGCGTGTTCCCGATCCAGTCGGGCAAGGCCGAGCAGGTCGCTGCCGATCTGGAGAAGGTGTTCGGCGAGGAGAGCAAGACCCCCAGCGCCGGCATGTTCCGTTTCCTGCCGCTGGAAAACGCCAACGCGGTGCTGGTGATCACCCCGCAGGTGCGTTACCTGGACCAGATCCAGCAATGGCTGGACCGCATCGATACCGCCGGTGGCAGCGCCCGCCTGTTCTCCTACGAGCTGCGTTACATCAAGGCGCGCGACCTGGCCGAGCGCCTCAGTGAAGCATTCGCCAGCAGCGGCAATCGTGGCGGTTCCAGCCCCGCATCGCTGGCACCGGGCGCGATTCCATCGCAGCTGGGCAGCGACGGCGAGCGCGGCATGGACAGCAACAACAGCAGCAGCTTCGGTTCGACCCCGGGCAGCAGCTCCGGCAGCGGCAACAGCGGAAGCATGAACCTGCCGCAGCGTCAGTCCGGCAACGTCAGCGTCAGCCTGGAAGTGGAGGGCGATCGCGTGGGCGTGTCGGCGGTGGAGGAAACCAACACCCTGCTGGTGCGCTCGACCCCGCAGGCCTGGCGCTCGATCCGGGAAGTGATCGAGAAGCTGGATGTGATGCCGTTGCAGGTGCACATTGAAGCGCAGGTGGCCGAAGTCGCGCTGACCGGAGACCTGAAGTACGGCGTCAACTGGTTCTTCGACAATGCTGTGCTCGGGCAGAAGCTGACCGGCGCCCTGGGCGGCGTGACCCTGCCTGCCGCCGCTGGCGGTTCCTGGAGCAGCTTCGCCGGTGCCGTAACCGGTGGCGAAGGCCTTGGCTGGGCGTTCACCGGGCACAACGGCGCGGCGGTGGTGAGTGCGCTGGACAAGGTCACAGACGTACGCCTGCTGCAGACGCCTTCGGTATTCGTGCGCAACAACGCCGAGGCCACGCTCAACGTGGGTGACAAGGTGCCGATCAACACCACCACGGTGAACACCGGCATTGGCACCAGCAGCTACAGCTCGGTGCAGTACATCGACACTGGCGTGATCCTGAAGGTGCGCCCGCGCGTGACCCGCGATGGCACGGTGTTCCTGGATATCGTGCAGGAAGTGAGCAGTGCCTCGGACGTTCCGGAGAACTGCAACCCGACCGAGCGCAACTGCAACCCGCGCATCTCCACCAAGAAGCTGTCGACCGAAGCGGCGGTGCAGAGCGGCGACACCATCATGCTGGCCGGCCTGATCACCGATTCGGCGACCGATGGCAGCAGCGGCATTCCCGGCCTGAGCCGGATTCCGGTGGTGGGCGCCCTGTTCGGGCAGAAGACGCGCACCAGCCGTCGTTCGGAAGTGATCGTGCTGCTGACCCCGAGCATCGTGCGCAACGGCCAGGAAGCACGCACGCTGACCGACGAGTACAGCCAGCGCTTCCGAGCGATGGAACCGCTGAACCAGCCGCGCGCAAAGAAGTAAGGGGTTTACGGCCGGGCTGCGCCCGGCACCCGCAGAGGCCAGAGCCAGAGCCGGAGCAACAGCAACAGCAACAGCAACAGCGGGTCTTCTGAGGGATGGCGGGGCACTGTGGGTTTGCGGGGACGCCGTAAACCCATCCATGGGGGCTTGGTCGCCGCATCCATGCGGCTCACACCCCGCAAACCCACAGTGCCCCGCCTTCGACAGTTTCCTGCGGCTGTTGGTAGGTGTCGACCTTGGTCGACACGGTAGATCCACGCCATGCGTGGATGCTTTTCGATTCCAATTCGAAATATTCGATTCCAATGGAGATTCATCCACGCATGGCGTGGATCTACCGCAGCTCGCAGAAATCTGTCGAAGGCGGGGTGGGTCCGGTTGCGGGGGTGTCAGCCGCATGGATGCGGCTGCCAAGCCCCCAAGGACGGGTTTACGGCGTCCCCCGCAACCGGACCCACCCCGCCAACCCCAGGAACCCAGCTTCTGCTTCGGCTGTTGCTGTTGCTCCGGCCCTGGCCTGAAGCGGGTGCCGGGTGCAACCCGGCCGATACCCTCCCAGTGCTAGGCTGTGACCACCGACAACCACGGAGGCGGGATGGGGGCGATCGTGTTGTTGCCGCTGTGCGTGGACGATGCTGCGCTCGATCGCTGCCTGGCCGCACTGGATGCCGGCACCGCGCCGGGCACCGCGGTCTGGCTGGCCGACGACGCACAGACCGGTCCGCGTGCGCAGGCGGTGGTCGAACACTGGCTGGCGCATACGCCACTGCAGGCCGAGTACACCCGCCGCGCGCGGCCGTTGGGCGAGGTGGCCCACCTGGACGAGATGCTGCGCGCCTGCGACGGCCTGGACGTGGCCGTGCTGGCGCCGGACAGCGTGCCGGCACCCGGTTGGCTGCAGCAGCTGCAGGACGCCTTCGCCCGCGATGCCGCCATCGCGACCGCAACCCCGTGGTGCAATGCCGGCGAAACCGCTGCGTGGCCACGGCTGGGCGAGATCAATCCGGAACCGGACGATGCGGCGCTGCTGGCACAGACCTGCGCCGCTTTGCCGGCGCTGCACCCGGAGCTGCCATCGGCGGTCACCCATGCGGTGCTGGTGCGTGGCAACGCGCGCCGTCGCGCCGGTGGCCTGGACGTGGACAGCTACGCCGGCTGGAACGCGGCCCTGGTCGACCTCAGCCTGCGCATGGCTGGTCTGGGCTGGCGCAACGTGCTGTGCGAGACCGCCTTCGTCAGCCGGGCGGGCGAAGCGGTCAGCCGCGATGGCGACCTCGAGGCGCTGGCTGCGCGCTGGCCTGGCTGGGTGCCGCGCCTGGCCGATTTCCTGATGCACGATCCATTGCACGGTCTGCGCGCCGATCTGCAGCAGCGCATGCGGCAGGCGATAATGCCGAAGGAACAGGGCGACCTGTTCGTTCCTTCCGCGCCGGAGCCACCCGCTTGAATGTTGCCATCGCCGCCATCGTCGTCACCTACCAGAGTGGCAGCACCATCGATGCCTGCCTCTCGCGCCTGCGCCAGGCGCAGGACGTGGCCGAGATCCGGGTGATCGACAACGGCTCGCTGGATGGCACGCTGGACATCGTGCAACGGCATGCCAGCCACGATCCCCGTGTGCGTTTTGTCGGCAATCCTGACAATCCCGGCTTTGCCGCTGCCAACAACCAGGGGGTGGCCGATTCGCACAGCCCGTGGCTGGCCTTCATCAACCCGGACCTGATGGTCGAGCCCGATACCCTGGTCGAGCTGCGTAGCCGTGCCGAAGGGTTGGGTGATTGCCTGCTGGGTGTCGAGCAGTTGGACGAGCATGGCCATGCCGACGAGGCGGTGCGCCGTCGTGATCCGGATTTCCTGTTGATGCTGCGTTCGCCCGGCAAAGGCTCGAAGCTGGCGGTCCCGCGCGACCCTCAGCAGTCGCTGCAGCGGGTGCCGGCACTGTCCGGTGCGCTGCTGATGATGCCGCGTGCGCTGTTCGACCGCATCGGTGGCTGGGACGCTGGCTATCGCCTGCACGCCGAAGACCTGGACCTGTGCCGGCGCGCACGTGAGGCTGGCGCGGTGGTGGCGATCGCCAACGACCTGCAGGTCACCCATGTGCGCGGCGTCTCCAGCCGCTCACGACCGTTCTTCGTTGAATGGCACAAGCACAAGGGCCTGTGGCGCTATTTCCAGAAGTTCGAAGCGAAGCAGCGTTCGCTGCCGGTGCGGGTGGCGGTATGGGGCGCGATCTGGGCCCATGCGCTGATGCTGGTGCCGCGCCTGCTGCGACGGTCGCTGTAGCGCCGGGTCCACGCTCGGCTTTACCGTTCGGGCCACCCATCCACGCATGGCGTGGATCGACTGGCGGCGCCCCGGTTCACCTCTCCGGGCGCATAATCCGCCCCATGCCTATCATCCAGTCCCTGCTCGACACCGACCTGTACAAGTTCACCATGATGCAGGCGGTGCTGCACCAGCACCCCGGCGCCCAGGTGCAGTACCGGTTCAAGTGCCGCACCCCCGGCATCGACCTGGCCCGCTACATCGACCAGATCGACGAAGAGATCGACCATCTGTGCAGCCTGCGTTTCAGCAGCGCGGAACTGGACTACATGCGTGGGCTGCGCTTCGTGAAGCCCGACTTCGCCGATTTCCTCGGCCTGTTCCACCTGGACCGCAAGTACATCCAGCTGCGTGCGTCGAAAACCGTGCCCGGCGAGATCGAACTGGACATCACCGGTCCCTGGCTGCACACCATCCTGTTCGAAGTGCCGCTGCTGGCGATCATCAACGAAGTCTGGTTCCGCAACACCACCACGCCTGACTTCGCCGAAGGCGAGCGCCGCCTGCAGGCCAAGGCCGCGCTGCTGCGCGATACACCCGGTTTCGAACAGTGCCGCATCGCCGACTACGGCAGCCGCCGCCGCTACTCGCGCGACTGGCATGCGCGCCTGCTGCCGCTGCTGCGCGATGCGCTGGGCCCGCAGCTGGTGGGAACCAGCAACGTGCACTTCGCGCGCCTGTACGGCATGACCCCGCACGGCACGATGGCGCATGAGTACCTGCAGGCGTTCCAGGCACTGGGCCCGCGACTGCGCGATTCGCAGGTGGCGGCACTGGAATCGTGGGCGCGCGAGTACCGCGGCGACCTGGGTATCGCGCTGTCCGACGTGGTCGGCCTGGACGCGTTCCTGCGCGATTTCGACATGTACTTCTGCAAGCTGTTCGACGGCGTCCGGCATGACTCCGGCGATCCGTTCGACTGGGGCGACCGCATGCTGGCGCACTTCCAGCAGCGTCGGGTCGACCCGCGCAGCAAGGTGCTGGTCTTCAGCGACGGCCTGGACATCGCCAAGGTCATGCGCCTGTACGACTACTTCCGTGGTCGCTGCCAGGTCGCGTTCGGCGTCGGCACCCACCTGACCAATGATCTGGGTCCGACGCCGCTCAACATCGTCATCAAGATGGTCCGCTGCAACGGCCAGCCGGTGGCCAAGCTCAGCGATTCGCCGGGCAAGAGCATGTGCGACGACCCTGGTTACCTGGCCTACCTGCGCCAGGTCTTCGAGCTGCCGCAGCCGGCATAACCCGCCGGCCTTCAGTGCTGCTTACAGGTAGTCGACCACGACCAGGTAGGCGCCCTGCAACGGCTGCTGCTTCGAGGCCTGCACGCTGTAGCGCTCGGAGAAGGCGATATCGCCGGCGCGCATCGCGCTGGCCGACACCGACAGCTTCTGCCCCTGGCGCTTGCCATCGCGCAGCGTTGCGGCCTGGCCATCGGCCAGCGCCGTCACAGCCACCGTCGAGCCCTTGGCCGACGGCGGGCAGGCCGCCAGGCTCAGCTCGCCCTGGGACAGGTTGGTCGTGCAGCCCGGTTCGACGATGCGGCCGCTGAAGCGGATGCTGCCGCTGCTGGCCTGGGCCACGGCACTGAGGGACATCAGGGCCACGCACAGCAGAAGGGAGGTTCTCATGACACGTTCTCTGGTTCGGTGTGTCCTAGTTAGCGACAGCTTCGACCAGCCTTTAATAGGACGATTCCGAATCTGCTAGGCCCATCACCAAGAAAGAGTGATGCGCATCAAAGAAGCCAATTTCGACCTGAAAAAGGCCTGTTTCCGTGCATGCCGAAAGCGCCACCCGAAGCGTCATCCAAGGTCGTTTCCGACCTGATCCGGCGACCGTCAAATTCCCGCACCTGCAAGGCCAACATTTCGCGTAACACGTCACATTTGCTGCGTCAATGAATTGGCGTTCAGAAAAATAATGAGACTTTCATCACAGTTGTGCCTATACTTGCGTCACGGATTCAGGGGAACGTATGTCCGAATCCGGCCACAGGTGAGACGCAAGGATGGGTCTTGTTCGCCCGGCAGTGCTCCTTGCTTCCTCCTCTACTTCCATCTCTTCAGTAGGGTTAGGTAAAAGCGAATGCACAAGATCAACCTCATTGCCGCTCTGATGCTGGCCGCCGCTCCGCTGGCCGCCAACGCCGCCGACGGCACCATCACCTTCAACGGCAAGGTGACCGACAAGACCTGCACCATCTCGACCCCGGGCGGCAAGGACTTCGCCGTCAACCTGCCGACCGTGTCCAAGAACACCCTGGCCGCCGCCGGTAACGTTGCCGGTCGTACCCCGTTCGCCATCAACCTGACCAAGTGCAGCGCCGGCAACGTCGCGACCTACTTCGAGCCGGGTTCGACCGTTGACTTCAACACCGGCCGCCTGCTGAACCAGGCTTCGGCCAACGCTGCCACCAACGTGCAGCTGCAGCTGCTGGGCTCGAACAACCAGGTCCTGCCGATCAAGGCTGCAGGCGCTGGCCAGGCCCAGACCAACTCGCAGTGGGTCACCGTCGGCACCGACGGCTCGGCCGACCTGAACTACTACGCTGAGTACTACGCCACTGCCGCCGCCACCCCGGGCGACGTCACCAGCAGCGTCAAGTACACGATCATCTACAACTGATCGTAGCCGTACCCGCACTGGCCGGCGTACGCGCCGGCCAGTGCCTCGCGGCCTTTGGCCCCATACCTCGAGCGTAGTACTTCCGATGAAAGCACTCTTTCCCCGGGCGCTGCTGCTGGCAGCGTTCACGCTGCCCTTCTGCCAGGACGCACTGGCCGGCGTGGTGGTCAATGGCACGCGGGTGATCTATCCGGCGCAGGCGCGCGAAGTCACCGTGCAGGTCGACAACGTGGGCGATTCACCGGCGCTGGTGCAGGCCTGGATCGACAGCGGCGACGCCAACCAGACCGCCGATACCAGCGATGCCCCGTTCGTGCTGACGCCGCCGATCGCGCGTGTCGAGCCGGGCCGCAGCCAGGCGCTGCGACTGATCTTCTCCGGCGCGCAGCTGCCGACCGACCGTGAGTCGGTGTTCTGGCTCAACGTGCTGGATGTTCCGCCGTCCCCGGACAACGCCGACAGCGGCGAACAGAATTACCTGCAGGTCGCGTTCCGTTCGCGCCTGAAGCTTTTCTACCGGCCGCAGGGCCTGAAGGGCGTCGCCAACGACGCGCCGGCAGCGCTGCGCTGGACCCGTACGGGCGACCGTCTGCGGGTGGAAAACCCGAGCCCCTTCCACGTCACTCTGGCCGAAGTACATGCCGTGACCGGCAGCAGTGAAAAGGCCGTCGAGGACAAGGGCGCGATGGTCGCGCCGAAGCAGAGCCTGGAGTTCGCCGCACCGGCGGGCACCGACCAGGTCCGCTTCATCACCATCAACGACTACGGCGGCCGGGTGGAACACACCATCCGCCTCGGCAGCACCGGGGGCTGAACGCGCCGCGCTGGCCCCTGGCCTGCGCATCCCGCCACCGCCGCTGTGCGGCGAATTGAAGGAATGTCAGTGTGATCGGAAACAGATTGACATTGTCGATCCATCAGGCGCTTTGCCTGCTGGTTGCTGGCGTGGCCTGCCCAGGATGGGCGCTGGCTGCCCCGGCCAATCTCGGCGAACAGGCGCTGATGGCGCAGAGTGGTGCGGCCAACGCGCGTGCACCGGAATCGGCCCAGTTCAACTCCAGCTTCCTGTCCGGCCAGGCCAAGCAGGTCGACCTGGCGGCCTTCAGCAACGGCAATCCGATGGTGGCCGGCAACTACCGTGTCGACGTGTACGTCAACGGTGCCTGGCAGGGCCGCCGCGACCTGCAGTTCAAGGCCGATGCGCAGGGCCGTGTCGACGCCTGCCTGCCGCTGCCGATGCTGGAAGAAATGGGCGTGGACAGCGAGGCCGTGCTGCTGCAGCAGGATCCGTCCGTGCCTGCCGACAAGACCAGCTGCGTGCCGGTCCAGCAGCGCATGGCCAATGCCTATGGCGTCTATGACAGCGGCAACCTGCGCTACGACCTCAGCATCCCGCAGGTGTTCCTGCGCCGCGAGGCGCGTGGCTACGTCAACCCGGCACTGTGGGACCGTGGCATCAATGCCGGCTTCGTCGGCTACAGCTTCAATGCCATCGACAGCGACAGCCGTGTCGAAGGCGGCCAGCGCAACCGCAGCGCCTACCTGGGCCTCAACGCCGGCCTCAACCTGGGCGGCTGGCAGTTCCGCCACGACTCGAACCTGACCTGGTCCGAGGGTGACGGCCGCCATTGGCAAAGCATCGCGACCTACGCCCAGCGCGGCATCCCGCAGGTGCGTGGCATGCTCACCATCGGTGAGGCCTACACCACCGGCGAGCTGTTCGATTCGATCGGTTACCGCGGTGCCAGCCTGGCCAGCGACGACCGCATGCTGCCCGATTCGCTGCGCGGTTACGCGCCGGTCGTGCGCGGTATCGCCGAGACCAACGCGCGCATCGAAGTGCGCCAGAACCAGCAGCTGATCTACTCCTCCACCGTATCGCCGGGCAGCTTCGTCATCGACGACCTGTACCCGACCGGCTACGGCGGCGACCTGGAAGTGAGCGTGATCGAGGCCGATGGCCGCCGCCGCGAATTCAAGGTGCCGTTCGGTTCGGTGCCGCAGATGCTGCGCGAAGGCGTGTCGCGTTACTCGCTGACGGCCGGCCAGGTGCGCAACAAGCTGCTGGCCGATGAGCCGTGGCTGGTGCAGGGCACCTACCAGCGCGGCATCGGCAACCAGCTGACCCTGTACGGCGGCAGCGCACTGAGCGATGGCTACCTGTCGCTGCTGTACGGCGTCGGCCTGTCCACGCCGGTTGGCGCGTTCGCCGCCGACGTCACCCACGCCCGTACGACGTTCGACCACTACGGCAACCACACCGGTGCCAGTGTGCGCCTGAGCTACAGCAACATGATCGGCGAGACCGGGACCAACCTGACCCTGGCCGCCTACCGCTATTCGACCGAAGGCTTCTACAGCCTGCAGGACGCGCTGTACGGTCGTGATTCGGACAAGCGTGGCATCGATCCGACCACCCGCGGCCGCCAGCGCAGCCAGTTCCAGGTGACGCTGAACCAGCCGCTGGGTCGTCGTGGCGGCGCGCTGTACCTGACCGGTTCGGTGCGTGACTTCTACGATCGCCCCGGCACCTCCAAGCAGTACCAGGTCGGCTACAACAACGCCTGGCGCTCGGTGAACTATGGCTTCTCCGCGCTGCGCACCGAAGAGGGCGTGCTGGGCCGTTCCGACACCCAGTACCTGCTGTCGATGAGCGTGCCGCTGGGCCGTGGCACCCACCCGGTGTCGTTCAGCGCCGATCTCGGCGTGCGCGACCGCGGTGGCTACGACAACAGCCGCGTCGGCATCACCGGTTCGGCCGGCGTCGACAACAACTTCAGCTATGGCGCAGCCCTGTCCGACTCGCGCGAGGGTGGCACCACCGCGGTCGGCAACGTCGAGTACCGCAGCCGCTACTCCGCGTTGAACGCCACCTACAGCCATTCGCGTGATTTCCGCCAGGCCTCGGTCGGTGCCAACGGCAGCGTGGTCGTGCATCCGGGCGGCTTCACTTTCACCCCGCAGCGCGGCGACACGATGGTGCTGGTGGAAGCGCCGGGCGCACGCGATGCCATCGTCAGCAACGCCCCGGGCCTGCGCGTGGACGGCCGCGGCTACGCCGTGGTTCCGTATGTCTCGCCGTACCGCCTCAACACCGTCACCCTCGACCCGCAGGGCATGGCCCACGACGTCGAACTGGAGAGCACCAGCCAGGCGATCGCGCCGTTCGCCGGTGCCATCAGCTACCTGCGCTTCGATACCCGCAAGGGCAACGCGCTGCTGATCCAGGTGCGCAACACCGATGGCCGCACCATGCCGTTCGGTGCGCAGGTCAAGGATGAGCAGGGCCAGCCGGTGGGCATGGTCAGCCAGGGCGGCCGCCTGTACGTGCGCAGTGAAAAGAATCAGGGCCGCCTGCTGGTGGAGTGGGGCGCCGGCGCCGACCAGCGCTGCACCGTCGATTACCAGGTTCCGGCGGGCGCTGATGCGTCCAAGACCGGCTTCATCCCGCTGGAGGCAGCATGCCGATGATCTCTTCCCGTGGCCGCAAGGCGCTGAGTGCCCTTGCATTGCTGGGCGGCGTGCTGCTGGCTCAGCAGGCCAGCGCCGCGTGCCGTATCCAGATCAATGGATTTGTTGCGCAGGACGTGCAGATGGACATGGGTCAGATCGTCATTCTGCCCAGCACACCGGTCGGCGGCGTGATCAAGGAAATCAGCGTGCCGATCAACCAGCAGAACAGCGTCGCCCGCTGCGACTACTGGTATGGCGGCAGCTCGACCGGCGAGTATGTCAATGCGCCGCAGAAGCGGCCGGTGGCCGGCTTTGCCAACGTCTACGAGACCGGTGTTTCTGGCGTGGGTATCCGACTGTTCCGCGACTCCGGCTCGATCCAGACCTACTACCCGCATTCCATCAACTTCGGCGCCAACTCCACCATCTCGCTGATCGGTGGCCAGTTCCGCATCCAGCTGATCAAGACCGCCGCGCAGACCGGTTCGGGCGTGATCGCACCCAATGGCCGCTTCACCACCTATTACTTCGACGGGGATGGCCCCAGCCGCCCGGTACTGACCTCGACCTTCAGGGGCTCGGGCACCACCGTGGTCAGCCCGACCTGTGAAGTGCAGGCCGGCAGCCGCAACATCGCGGTCGATTTCGGCAGCGTGGCCAATACGACCTTTACCGGTGTTGGTTCCAAGGCCGTCGACCGTGACTTCGAGATCCGCCTGAACTGCCAGGGCAGCAATGTGGCCGCATACCAGAGCAAGATCGGCATCCGCCTGGATGCCGACCAGGACAGTTCGAACATGCCCGGCGTGCTGAAGCTGAGCGCAGCCACCAACAGCGCCACCCGCATCGGCATCCAGATGGTCCAGCGCGACGGCAGCACCGAACGCGAAGTGCGCTTCGGCCAGACCATCAGTGTCGGCACCACCACCACCGGTACCAGTGTCATGAGCCTGCCGCTGCGGGCCCGCTACGTGCAGACCCAGGCCGGTACCGTCGGTGCGGGCACCGCCAACGGGCAGGCGACGTTCACGATCCAGTACGAGTAGTACGCGCTTTCCATTGCTGAGTTTCGAGCCTCACGTCGCCCGTTCTGCGGGCGGCGTTGACTGCGTCTTGATCCCGCAAACGTGAAGATCGGGGCTATCATTGCCGTACAGAAACATGAATGTGATGTACGTCATGGAAATGACCTCCTTTTCACCGCAATGCCTCCACTGCCGGGCTTCCCGCCCGGATGAGGGGCAATGAAAGGATCCGGCGTGCCAGCGACCCACCTTGCCATTGCCGGATTGCCCGCCGAGTTCGTCGAGATGCGCAGCGGAGGCCTGTACTGGGTGGTGGCTGCCGGCAGCGCGCCGACGGACCTGCTTGGTGCCGGCGTGCTGGCCACGGCCGACGCACTGGACGAGGCCGTGCTGGTCACGCTGGGGCGGGGGGCCGAAGCGATGCTGGCGCTGCTGCCTGCCGACCAGGGACCGTCCCGCCTGCGCCTGTTCCAGCGCTCGCACCACGGCATGCAGCAGGCGTTGCGCGGGCTGATCGGCGATCTGCCGCGCACCGCCTCGGCGCGTACCCGGCTCAGCCTGGTGCAGTTCCCGGTGGCGGCGCTGGACGGCTGGGATGATGCCCGCCTGGCGCGCTGGTGCCAGCAGCTGCAGGAATGGGCCGTGCAGGCGCAGCAGGTGCTGCTGTTGCTGTGCCATGGCGAAGTGGCGACGCTTGCGCCACGTCTGCTGGCGTTGAACCGCAGCTGCGCCGGCGTGGCCCAGCTGCATCCGCATCGCGGCGCCCTGCAGCTGCTGCTGCATTACTGGTCCAACAGTCATGGTGTGGTGGCCCAGCGAGCGTTCGGCGTCGAGCAGGAAAGCCGAGGGCTGCGCCATCTGGCCGAGGCCGATGCCGCCGGGACGGCGATCGGTTCGGCCAGCGGCAGTGACCGCGATGTCTACCTGGCCCAGACCGAAGTACTGGAAGGTGCGCCGCCACTATCGGCGGCCTGGCGCCTGTATGACGGCTGGGGTGGATTGCTGCCCGCCGCGCTGCAGGCGCGCGAGGCCACCGTGGTGCTGGCCATCGACGAGAATGCCCAGGTGGATGCACTGGCCCGCCTGCTGCACCGCCTGCGCCGCGAACGTGGCAACGCATTGAAACTGGTGGTGCGCGAGCTGCAGCCCTGCCTGCGCTATGCCGATGAGCGCCTGCTGATGCAGTGCGGCTGCAGCCTGGTGGTGCCCGCCGACACCCCGTTGCCGCGTCTGTTGACCCTGCTGGAAACCGTGCAGCGTCAGCGTTGGCAGGGGCAGCTGGCTGAAGATCCAGAGCCGCTGATCCGTGCGCATCGACCGCCTTCGGTGAGTGGCCTGGTCAACGCCGCACGATTCCGTCAGGTCGCAGGTGAACGCATCGATCAGGATGGCAGCGCGGTGGAAAGCGCTGTGCTGGCGCTGCAGCCGGTGGCCGGCCTGCGTGCCGAGCAGACCCTGCAGCAGCTGCGCATCCGCCGCCAGGGCGATCTGGCCTGCGTCTATCGCGGGCAGGTACGGCTGTTCCTGTTTGGCTGCCGGCGTGATGCGGTCGAGCAGGCCCTGGGCAATCTGTTCCGCCTGCCCTGGCGCGAACTGTTCGATGGCTACCAGCGTCTGGCCGAGTACGACATTGCAGCGATGAATGCCCGCAGCAGCGATCCGGAGGCCGAGGTACTGCCTGAAGCCCCTGCGGTCCTGCCGGCCGTGGCCCCGGCGCTCGAGGCGCCGGTTCTCACCGCCCCGAAGCCGCTGCGACTGGGAGATCGCGCATGACTACCGACCAGCAACTCTGGACCCTGATCGTCGCCTGCGCACTGGTGATGATTCCCTTCGGTGCCATGCTCGGTACGCTGTGGCGCGGGCTGCGCCGCCGTGTCGCGCGCTGGCTGCCGCCCCGCCACCTGCGCCGTGCCGGTGTGCGCCAGCGCGCACCGCTGAGGGTGGCATGAGTCCGCAGGCAGTTCCCGCATCTCCCTTTGCCTGGGCCGACCTGCGCGGCTGGAACCTGTATTTCCTGTCCAAGGTGGTACTGGCCTGGATGGGCGCGCTGGATCTGAAGATCCTGCCCAACCTGCTGTTCCTGGGCGCGCTGCTGATTCCACTGCGCTGGCGCTGGGCACGCATCGCGCGCACTGTCGTCGCGGTACCGGTAGGCGTGGCCCTGTACTACCAGGACACCTGGTGGCCGCCGTTCCGGCGCCTGTTGGTGCAGCCTGGCGTGCTGGACTTCTCGGCGGACTACTGGCTTGAGCTGGCCCAGCGCTTCATCAACTGGCAGATGGTGGCGGTGCTGGCGATGCTGGTGCTGGCCTACGTACTGCTGAAGCCGTGGCTGCGCATCACCACCCTGAGCGTGCTGGGCATGCTTGGCCTGGCAGTGATGGCGGTACCGGTGCCGGCGGGCTGGAACTGGGGGCAGGGTACCGCCACCGCGGCTACCGCCAGCGCCGGCGGCACCCCAGGTGGCGGCCTGCCGCCGGCCAACAACGAGACGCTCAATGCATGGCTGGCCAGCTTCTACCAGCAGCAGGCCAGCCTGAAGACCAGTTTCCCGGCACCGGGCAGCGGCGCGCCCTTCGACGTCATCATCCTCAACATCTGCTCGCTGGCATGGAGCGATCTGGATGAAGTGGGGCTGCGCCAGAACAACCTGCTCGATCACATGGACGTGGTGTTCGACGACTTCAACTCGGCGACGGCCTACAGCGGTCCGGCGGCGATCCGCCTGCTGCGCGCCAGCTGTGGCCAGACCTCGCATACCGGGCTGTTCGATCCGGTGCCGGCCGAGTGCCAGCTGTTCTCGAACCTGCAGCATCTGGGCTTCCAGAGCGAGCTGGCGATGAACCATGACGGCCACTTCGACGATTTCATCGGTGAACTGCACCAGTATGGCGGGCTGCAGGCGCAGCCGATGGATATCAGCGCATTTCCGACCGCGCTGGTGGCCTTCGACAAGTCGCCGTTGCGCCGCGATGGCGATGTGCTGATGGCCTGGTGGAAGCAGAGGATGGCCGGTTCCAGCCAGCAGGTGGCGCTGTTCTACAACACGATCTCGCTGCACGATGGCAACCGTATCGTTGGTGCCGATGGCCGCTCCAACGCCGCCGACTACAAGGCACGTGCGGAAATGGTGCTGGGCGACATGGCCGGATTCGTCGACGCGGTGGAAAAGAGTGGCCGCCGCGCGATGATCGTGGTGGTGCCCGAGCATGGCGCGGCCCTGCATGGCGACCGCATGCAGATTCCGGGCATGCGTGAGATCCCCAGCCCGTCGATCACCCACGTGCCGGTGGGCGTGAAGCTGATCGGCATGGGCGCACCGGCGGCCGGCGGCCCGCGTCATGTCCCCGAACCGAGCAGTTACCTGGCGGTGTCCGAGCTGGTGTCGCGCGTGTACGCGTTGAACGCCCAGTCGCCGCCGAGCGAGCGCAACTGGGACAGCCTGCTGAAGGGGCTGCCGCAGACGCCGTCGGTATCGGAGAACGAAGGCGCCAAGGTCATCGAGTACGCCGGCAAGCCCTGGCTGCAGCTGCAGGGCAGCCAGACCTGGAGCCCCTACCCGGAGGAGGCCCGCTGATGCCTGCCGACATTCTTGCCGTGCCGGTCACGCTGTCCGTGGAAGAGGACGACATCGACCTGCTGCGCCGCAGCCTGGACATGCCGGGGCTGCCCTATGTGGACTTCTCGGCCCAGCGGGAACGCGCACGGGCACTGGCGCGCTGGCCGTTGCTGGCCGAGCTGGAGCCGCGCCGATGAACACCTTGCTGTCGCTGCAGGGCATCCATGGCGGAACCGGCGTCACCACGGTGCTGGCCGCGCTGGGCCAGGGCCTGCATGCCCAGGGGCAGCGTGTGCTGCTGGTCGAATGCAGCCCGGACCAGATGCTCGGCCTGCACCTCGGCCTGCCTGTCGACGTGGACACCGGCTGGGCGCGCGCACAGCTGGACGGTACGGACTGGCGTGATGCCGCCTACGCCGTCGCAGCAGGACTCGCGGTGCTGCCTTATGGTCGTGTCGACGCCGAGGCCGCGATGCGCATCGAACAGCAGCTGCAGCAGGCACCGGCCACCTGGGCCGAGCGCATTCCGCTGCTGGAGACCCAGTTCGACTGGATCCTGTTCGACCTGCCGCAGCGCCTGCCGGCGCACGCTGCGGCCGTCAACCAGCACGCGCGCTGCACGCTGCCGCTGCGCCTGGCCTGTGTCGATCCGGTCAGCCATGTGTTCCTGCAACGGCAGCCGGATGACACCCGCCTGCTGCTGGCCAACCGCTACGATCCGGTCATTCCGGTGCAGCGCGACCTGATGCAGCTGTGGCTGCACGCGCACGGCGCGCGGCTGGTGCCGCAGCCGCTGCACGAGGATGCGCGGGTGCCCTCCGCACTGGCCAGCAAGCAGCCACTGGGGCGCTATGCGACCGATTCGCTGGCCGCTGCCGATGTCGATGGCCTGGTGCTGTGGTGCCTGGCCGAGGCCGCACGGCGCCAGGCCGCGATGGGGGCACGCTGATGGGCGCCCGCGTCTACTACCTGGGCTGGGGGCGCCTGCGCGAACGCGTGCATGCGTCCTGGCCGACCCGGTCGCTGCTGTGGTTGCTGCAATGCGTGGGCTGGGCATTCCTGCGCCTGGAAGGGCCAGCGTGGCAGGCACAGGCCCCGCGCCTGCGCAACGCCTTCCCGCAGATCCAGGGCGACCGTCGCTGGCGCCCTGGCGATCCACTGCGGTTGCTGATCCAGGCCATGTGGCTGTCGGTGGTGCGGTTGGTACCGCAGCCTTCGCTGAGGCGGCAACGGTTGGCCCAGGCCCGTCGCGAACGCATTGCCGAACTGCGTGGCGCGGCCGGTCGCGGCCGCCTGCGCTATCTGCGCGCGATGCGCGATGCGCCCAGTGAATTCTGGAACAGCCGTGTGGCGGCCTGGTTCGGCCGCAAGGTGGGCAGCCTGTCGCCACGTTCGCGGCATGTGCTGACCCTGCTGGTCGGGTTGGCCACGCTGGGACTGGCGGCGCTGTGCATCACCCAGCCGTTCACCTATCTCGCGCAGTTCGTGTTCGTCTTGCTGCTGTGGGTCATCGCGCTGCTGGTACGGCGCATGCAGGGGCGCTATGCGACGCTGGTGCTGGTGGTGCTGTCGATCACCGTGTCCTGTCGCTACCTGTGGTGGCGCTATACCGCCACGCTGAACTGGAACAGCACCTTCGACCTGGTCTGTGGCGTGGTGCTGCTGGCGGCGGAAACCTATTCGTGGCTGGTGCTGATGCTGGGCTACGTGCAGGTGGCCTGGCCGCTGCGTCGCCGCCCGGCGCCGCTGCCGGCCGATATCCACCAGTGGCCGACGGTGGATGTGCTGATTCCCACCTACAACGAAGACCTGGCGCTGGTGCGGCACACCGTGTACGCAGCGATGGGCCTGGACTGGCCGGCCGACAAGCTGCGCATCCATATCCTCGATGATGGCAAGCGTGAGGACTTCCGCGAGTTCGCCGAGCGCGCCGGGGTCAACTACATCACCCGCTCGAACAACCATCACGCCAAGGCCGGCAACCTCAACCATGCGTTGACCCTGATCGATGGTGAGCTGGTGGCCATCTTCGACAGCGATCACCTGCCGGTGCGTTCGTTCCTGCAGATCACCTGCGGCTGGTTCCTGCGCGACCCGAAACTGGCACTGGTGCAGACCCCGCACCACTTCTTCTCGGCCGATCCGTTCGAACGCAACCTGCAGGTGTTCCGCAGCGACCCCAACGAAGGCGAGCTGTTCTACGGACTGGTGCAGGACGGCAACGACCTGTGGAACGCGGCGTTCTTCTGCGGCTCCTGCGCAGTACTGCGGCGTAAGGCCATCGATGCCATCGGCGGGTTTGCCACCGAAACCGTCACCGAAGATGCACACACCGCGCTGCGCCTGCATCGCAAGGGCTGGAACTCGGCCTACCTGCGCATTCCGCAGGCGGCCGGCCTGGCCACCGACAGCCTCGGCGCGCACGTCAACCAGCGCATCCGCTGGGCGCGCGGCATGGTGCAGATCTTCCGCATCGACAACCCGCTGCTGGGCAAAGGCCTGAGCCTGTTCCAGCGCTTCTGCTACGCCAACGCGATGCTGCATTTCCTGGCCGGCATTCCACGCCTGGTGTTCCTCACCGCGCCGCTGGCGTTCCTGCTGCTGCACGTCTACATCATCTATGCGCCGGCGCTGGCCATCCTGCTGTTCGTGGTGCCGCACATGGCCCACGCCAGCCTCACCAACGCACGCATCCAGGGCAAGTACCGGCGGCCGTTCTGGGGCGAGGTGTACGAGACGGTGCTGGCCTGGTACATCGCGCGTCCCACCACCGTGGCACTGTTCAGCCCGGGCCGTGGCAAATTCAACGTCACCGACAAGGGCGGCACCCAGGCCGGCGACCGATTCGACTGGCGCGTGGCGCAGCCCTACCTGGTGCTGGCGCTGCTGAACGTGCTTGGCCTGTGCTTTGCCGTGTGGCGCTTCATGCACGGGCCGCTCGATGAACGCGGCACGGTGGTCGTCAGCTCGCTGTGGGTGCTGTACAACCTGCTGATCATCGGCGGTGCGCTGGCGGTGGCCGCAGAAGTACAGCAGGTGCGGCGCACGCATCGCGTCACCACCCACCTGCCGATGGCGCTGCAGGTGCCTGATGGCCGCCGCCTGCGCGGCGTGTTGCAGGACTATTCCAACGATGGCGTAGGCGTTGAACTCGGCGAAGACGCACAGCTGGCCGAGGGCCAGCGCGTGCAGGTGCTGCTGGGGCGGGGCCGCCGCGAATTCGCGTTCCCGGCGCGGGTGCAGCGCACCGTCGGCCAGCGACTGGGCCTGCTGCTGCTGTTCGAGGACGAACGCCAGCGCGTGGAGTTCGCCTAGTGCACGTTTGCCCGCGCCGATGCCTGGCTCGACTGGCACGCCGGTTACCAACCCAAGAGCCTGCCGCGCAGCCTGTGGAGCGTGCTGGTCCTGGGCTGGCGCGGCTATCGGCGGATGGGTGATTTCGC
Organism: Stenotrophomonas sp. 78350_Sma; assembly: GCF_056482105.1. NCBI lineage: Bacteria > Pseudomonadati > Pseudomonadota > Gammaproteobacteria > Lysobacterales > Lysobacteraceae > Stenotrophomonas > Stenotrophomonas sp. 78350_Sma. The sequence continues at coordinate 668,338 of NZ_CM151182.1, forward strand.
ACCGTTCGACCTTGACCGCCCGGCACACTGGAACCGTCGCCTGCTGCGATGGCTGGCCAGTTTTGCTCCGCAACGTCCGCTTCCTTCCCACCCGGCTGACCCAGCCGCTGATCCAGGGCTTCGTCCATGACCCTTCCGTCCTCTCTGCGCTGGCTGCTGCTGCCCCTGCTGGCCCTGCCCGTGGCGTCAGGCAACGGCGCGCCTGCTCCGGCACCGGTCGCCCCTCCCACCACAGCGCCTGCCGCGCCGCCGGTGCCGAGCGTGCCGGCCGCGCCAGCCACCCCTCCCGCCGCCGGTGCCGAGCCCGCGCTGGCGCAGACCTGGACGGGCAGCGCCTGGCCCTGGCAGCGGCAGAACACCTTCGCGCAGCTGGGGCGTCGCCAGGACACGCTGTTGTCGGGGGTGCGCAACGCCACCACCTTAGAGTTCCAGGTCCGCCGTGACCGCCTGGTCCGCGATGCCGAGCTGGATCTGAGCTTCACGCCGTCACCGTCGCTGTTGCCGACCCTGTCGCACCTGCGGGTCTACCTCAACGACGCGATGATGGGCGTGGTGCCGATCAGCAACGACCAGCTGGGCCGCCCGGTGCAGGCCAAGCTGCCGCTGGACGCGCGCCTGATCGCCGATTTCAACCAGGTCCGGCTGGAGTTCGTCGGCCACTACACCGACATCTGCGAAGAGCCGACGCACAGCTCGCTGTGGGTCAACCTGTCCAGCAACAGCACGCTGCGCCTGGGCGGCCAGCCGCTGGCGATGCAGGACGACCTGGCCAACTTCCCGCTGCCGTTCTTCGATCCGCGCGATACCGCACGGCTGGAACTGCCGGTGGTGTTCGCTGCCGCACCGAGCCTGGCGCAGCAGCGTGCGGCAGCGGTGATGTCCTCGTACTTCGGCAGCCTGTCCGGCTGGTGGCGCCAGGCGCGCTTCCCGGTCAGCTTCGGCACGCTGCCGGACAAGGGCCACGCGGTGGTGCTGGCGGTCAACGGCAGGTTCCCGCCAGTGATCGCCAACCATGCCCCGGTCAAGGGCCCGGTGATCGAACTGATGTCGCTGCCGGAAGACCCGCAGCGCAAGCTGCTGCTGGTGCTGGGCCGCAACGATGACGACCTGCTGAAGGCAGTGGCCGCGATGGCGGCCGGCAACGTGCTGTTCCGTGGTCGCCAGGTCAGCGTCGACGAGATCAAGCCGCTGGCCCCGCGCAAGCCGTACGACGCACCGAACTGGGTGCGTACCGACCGCGCCGTCCGCTTGGCCGAACTGCTCGATTACCCGCGGCAGCTGCACGCCAACGGCGTGTCGCCGCAGCCGATCACGGTCAACCTCAACCTGCCGCCAGATCTGTTCATCTGGCGCAACCAGGGCATTCCGCTGAACCTGCGCTACCGCTACACGCCGCCGTTCGGCAGCGATGAATCGCGGCTGGGCGTGGCGATCAACGATCAGTTCATCTCCAGCTTCCCGCTGGTGCGTCGCAACGGCAAGCAGGGCCTGGAGGAAATCCGCCTGCCGGTGCTGGCCGGCGATGCCGGTGCCGACGACGGGCGTCTGCTGATTCCGGCGCTCAAACTGGGCGACCGCAACCAGCTGCGGTTCGATTTCAACTTCGCCAGCGTGATGGGCAGTGCACAACGCGACCACTGCCAGACCGTGCTGCCGCCCAACCTGCAGGCAGCGATCGAAGAAGACTCGACCATCGACTTCTCCGGCTTCCATCACTACATGGGCCTGCCGGACCTGTCCGCATTCGCGCTCAGTGGTTTCCCCTTCACCCGCATGGCCGATCTGTCCGAGACCGTCGTGCTGGTGCCCTCCAGCGCCAGCGAAGCACAGGTCAGCCTGCTGTTGAACCTCATCGGTGGGCTGGGCGTGCAGAGTGGCTACCCAGCCTATGGCCTGCGCCTGTCCGATGACTGGAAGCAGGCCAGCGCGCTCGATGCGGACCTGCTGATGCTGGGCGCCCTGCCGGCCGAACTGCGCGGCAGCCAGCAGCTGTCGCTGCTGATCGATGACCAGCGCACGCGCCTGCTCAACGGCCAGTCGCCGTCGCCGCAGCAGGCGATGGAACAGGCCCGCCGTGGCAGCCGCGATGGCGACCCGGCGGTGACCGAAGTGGCAGTGAGCGCGCAGGCACCGTTTGCCGCGATCATCGGCATGCAGTCGCCGAAGCATGCGCAGCGCAGCATCGTTTCGCTGGCCGCCAGCAATGCCGCCGACTACGGCCTGCTCGACGATGCACTCAGCGATACCGGCAAGCGCGAAGCCATTGCCGGTTCGGTGGCGATCCTGCGTACCTCGGGCATCCACAGCCAGTTCGTCGGCGATCATTACTACGTTGGCGCGCTGCCGTGGTGGCTGCTGCTGTGGTACCACCTGGCCGATCACCCGGCGCTGCTGGCGGTGCTGGCCACGGTGGTGGTGCTGATGGTCGCCTTCCTGCTGTGGCGCACGCTGCGCTGGGTCGCGGCCAAGCGCCTGGACCCGGGGCACTGATGGTACGTACGCGGCATCCGCTGATCACCGCTTCCGGCCTGGTCCTGTTGGGACTGGCCGGTGCCGGGCCCTGCGCGGCGCAGGCCTTGCCCGATACACCGGGCGGAACCGTCGCCGAGCAGCGCCAGTGGCTGCTGCAGCAGGTGCGCATTGGCGAGGCCACCGGCCGCCAGAGCCTGATCGAAGACGCGCTGGCGCGGCTGCGCATGCTGGCACCGGATGATCGCGGCACGCTGGTGGCGATCCTGGAAGTGCAGCTGTCGCAGCAGAAGCTGCAGGATGCCGAGGCGACCCTGAAGCGCCTGCGCGAGATCGGCACGGGTACCCGTGAACTGGCCGCCGGCGAGCGCCTCTGGCAGGCTTATCGCGGTGACCTGCAGCAGGATCTGCAGCAGGCGCGTCTGTTCGCTGCCGGTGGTCGCAGCGCCGAAGCGCTGGCGATCTACCGGCGCCTGTTCAACGATGATCCGCCCGGCCTGCAGCTGGGCCTGGAGTACTGGCGCCTGCGCGGCGCCCAGGCGGATGGGCGTGCACAGGCGATCCGCGCGCTGAGCGAACTGGACCGCAGTTATCCGGGCAATGTGCCATTGCTGCAGGCGCTGTCGCAGATGCTGTTCGCTGCCGGCCGCGATGCCGAGGCGCTGGCCGCGCTGCAGCGCATGGGGCGCAATCCGGAAGCCCGCGGCATGGCGGCGGATGCCGAGTGGGCCTACCTGAAGGATCAGCCGGCCGATGACCGCAGTGTGCGCAGGCTGCAGGACTTCATCACCCGCAACCCGACGTTTGCCGACATCGCGTTGGTGCGCGAGCGCTACACCGACCAGCACAAGCGGGTCAGCGACCCGGCGTGGCGCGCCGGCCTGCGCGGCCAGCAGTTGCTCGATGCCGGCCGCAATGAAGAAGCCGAGCGCGCTTTCCTGCAGGCGCTGCGCGGCTATCCGCGCGAGCCCGACCTGCTGGGTGGGCTGGGCATGGCGCTGATGCGACAGGGCCGCCGCGAGCAGGCCATCAACTATTTCCAGCGTGCGGTCCAGGCCACCCCGGCCGGTGACAGCAACGATAAATGGCGTGACCTGATTGCCAGCACCCGCTACTGGCTGCAGCTGGACCAGGCCGATGCGGCGCTGGCGGCCGGCCGGCTGGACGAGGCCGAGCGACTGTATGCGCAGGCGCGTCGCCAGCAGCCCCGCGACGTCACTGCTGCACTGGGCTTGGTCGACGTGGCCGTGGCCCGCGGCGATGACGCTGCAGCGGAACGCCAGTTGCAGGTTGCCCGTCGGGTGGCGCCCAACGACGCCAACGTGATCCGCAAGCTGGTGCAGCTCTACGGCCGCACCGACCCGCAGCGGTTGGAAGCCTTCATCAACGCGTTGCCTGCCGCCCAGCGCAGGTTGTATGCCGAAGACCTGCGCCAGCTGCAGATCAGTCGACTGCGTGAACGCCGCGAGCAGGCGTTGGCTGCCGGTGATGCAAGCACCGCGATCACGCTGGGACAGCAGCTGCGCGGCGAACTGCCGGGCGATGCATGGCTGGCCTATGCGCTCGGCAACGAGCTGCGCGCCGCCGGCCGGCAGGAGGAGGCCGACGTGGTGGTGGCCGACATGGCCACGCACAACGACAGTGCCGAGGCGCGCTACGCGCAGGCGCTCTATCTGTCGGGATCCGATCGGCTGCCGCAGGCGCTGGCGGTGCTCGATGGGCTGCCGCAGGCGCAGTGGGACGACGACATCCGCGCGCTGTCGGCGCGCCTGCAGCGGCAGCAGCTGGTCGATCATCTGTGGGATCTGCGTGCGCAGGGCAGGGAGGCCGAAGCCATCGCGCTGCTGCAGCAGCAACCGTCCAGCACCGACAATGATCTGCTGATGGCCGAGTGGGCGCGCCTGCGCGGCGATCATGCGCAGGCACTGCACTACTACCAGCGCGTGCTTGTTGCACAGCCGGACAATGTGGATGCGCAGCTGGGCCAGGTACAGGCCTGGATCGGCACCGGCGATCTGGCCAGCGCACGCCGCCAGATGCACGACGCACCGCCGGCAGTGGACGATGCCGGGATCGGCCAGCAGCGCCAGCTCGCCACCATCTGGACCGACCTGCGCGAGGACACGAAGGCCCTGGCGATCCTGCGCGCGCTGCTGGCGCGCAAGGCCGGGCCCGATGCACAGTCCTGGCGTGACGCGGCACGACTGGTGCGCCGCGATGATCCACAGCAGGCGCTGGACATGTACGCGCAGGCGATGGCCGACAACGGCCTGTTGGCTTCCAGCCAGGCCACGCCGCGCGACAACCGCGCGCTGACCCTGGCCAGCCGCGAGACCGCAGGCGACGACTGGTTGCGGCGCAGCCTGCGCAGCGACGTGGAAACCCTGTACCAGCAGGAGAACCCCACCCTGACGGTGATGCAGGATACGGGCCGCCGCAGCGACGGCACGCCCGGCATCTCGCGGCTGTCGCGTGATACCCGCATCGCGCATCTCGACGCACCGTTTGCCGGTGGCCTGGGCTGGGCGCGCATCGAACAGGTGAGCTTCGACGCCGGCCGCTTCCAGACCGACGGGAACGGCGCCTACGACGAGGATTTCGGCAGCTGCGACCTGGATCTGCTGCAGGCCGACAACAGCCGCCTGCGCGCACCAGGGTGCACCCGTTTCGTCCATCAGCGGCGCACCTCCGGCGCTGGCTTCGCCGTCGGCTGGCGCACCCTGGACGACCGCTGGAACCTGGATATCGGCCACACCCCATCCAACTACGTGGTCGGCAACTGGCTCGGCGGTGTCACCCTCAATGGCGACCTCGGGCGCTTCGGCTGGGGTGCCACGGTGTCGCGGCGGCCGATGACCAATTCGCTGCTGTCGCAGGCCGGCGCGGTTGATCCGCGCAGTGGCATCAGCTGGGGCGGCGTCACCGCCAACGGCGTGACCTTCAGCCTCGGCTACGACCAGGGCGGCCGTGATGGGGTGTGGTCGAACTGGAGCTGGCATCGGCTGACCGGCCACAACGTGGCCGACAACACCCGCGCACGCGCGATGGTGGGCTGGTATCACAAGCTGATCCAGCGCCCCGACATGCGGCTGGACGTGGGCACCACCGCGATGTACTGGCGCTACCAGAAGGACCTGGGCGGCTACTCGCTGGGCCAGGGCGGTTACTACAGTCCTCAGCGCTATGCGTCGCTGAGCCTGCCGGTCAGCTTCGCCTGGCGCAACGACGTGTGGTCGGTGCGCGTGGATGGCTCGGTCAGCGTGTCCAGCGCGCGCACGTCCTCGATCAGCCGCTTCCCCGACCAGGCCTTGATCGATCGCGTGATCGAGCAGCTGGAGCCGCAGTATGGCCCGCTGCGGCTGGACGAGGCCGGCCTGTATACCGGCGACAGCCAGAGCACCGGCACCGGCTACCGTCTGTACGGCGCGGTCGAGCGCCGCCTGGGCGACCACTTCGTGCTTGGCGCCGCCGGCACCCTGCAGCGCAGCCGCGATTTCTCACCAAACTCGTTCCAGCTCTACCTGCGCTACACCTTCAAGCCCTGGCAGGGAAACCTGCCGTTGCCCGTATCGCCACTGGTGCCATATGGCGAGTTCCGCTGACCTGCAGCGACGGCGCCTGCTGCAGGCGGCCGCCACGCTGCCGCTGCTTGGCTGGCGCCATGCGCAGGCCGCACCCGCAGCGCGCTGGCCGGCCTGGCAGGTACTGGTCGACAGCAGCCTGAGCCGCGACGGACGCATGATCGATCGCAGCCAGGACGATCAGCGCAGCACTTCCGAAGGCCAGTCCTATGCGTTGTTCTTCGCCCTGGCCGACAACGACCAGGCGCTGTTCGACCGCATCCTGGGCTGGACCCAGAACAACCTCGCCGGTGGCGACATGCGCCAGCATCTGCCCGCCTGGTTGTGGGGGCGGGATGACAAGGGAAGCTGGCGGGTACTGGACGGCAACCCGGCCTCGGACTCCGATCTCTGGCTGGCCTACGCGCTGCTGGAAGGCGCGCGGCTGTGGCGGCGTCCCGCGTTGAAGGCCATCGCCGAGGGCATGCTCGCGCAGGTGCGGGCACGCGAGATCGTGGACCTGCCCGGGCTCGGCCCGATGTTGCTGCCGGGCCCACAGGGATTCACCGAAGGGGACGCCACGCGGGTCAACCCCAGCTATCTGCCACTGCCGCTGCTGCGCCGCTTTGCAGTGGAGGATCGTAGCGGGCCGTGGCAGGCGCTGGCGCGCAACAGCGTGCAGCTGTTGCAGCAGACCAGCCCACACGGGTTCGCACCGGACTGGGCGGCGTGGAAAGGCGATCGCTTCGTCGTCGATCCGGTGCGTGGCGCGGTCGGCAGCTACGATGCCATCCGCTGCTACACCTGGGCAGGCATGACCGCACCGCGCGATCCGTTGTTCCGTGCGCAGCTGGCGGCCCTGTCCGGGCCGCTGCAGCGCCTGCGCAGTGGTGCACCGATGTGGGAGAAGATCGACACCCGCAGTGGCCAGGGGCAGGGTGAAGGCAACTACGGATTCCGCGCTGCACTGCTGCCGTATCTGATCGCGCAGGGCGAAGCGGAGCGTGCCGATGCATTGTTGGCCAGTCTGCCCAGTACGGAGCAGCAGCGTGCTGACGCACCGGCCTATTACTCGCAGATGCTGGCGCTGTTCGGTCGTGGCTGGGCCGAAGGACGATGGCGTTTCGCCGCCGACGGCCGCCTGCAGCCCAAGCGCTGAGCGTGCTATCCGCCGGGCATGGCCCGGCACTACCGATGGGATCGGATCCCATTGCGCAGCAATGGGCTCTGACCCTCAGCCAGGCATCACTCCAACGCGTAGCGCAGGGTAAACAGCACCGCCACCAGCCACACCGCCGGATGCACTTCGCGCCAGCGCCCGGTACCGGCCTTCAGCGCGGCATAGGCGATGAAGCCGAACGCCAGGCCGTTGGCAATCGAGTAGGTGAACGGCATCGCCAGCGCACACAGCGCCGCCGGCACCGATTCGGTCAGGTCGCTCCAGTCCACTTCCACCAGTTCGCGCAGCATCAGGCCGGCCACGAACAGCAGCGCCGGCGCGGTGGCATAGCTGGGCACCATCGCTGCCAGCGGCGAGAACAGCAGCGCGGCCAGGAACAGCGCCGACACCACCAGCGCGGTCAGGCCGGTGCGGCCGCCCACCTGCACGCCCGAAGCGCTTTCGGCAAAGGCGGTGGTACTGCTGGTGCCCAGCATCGAGCCTGCAACAATCGCGGTGCTATCGGCCAGCAACGCACGGCCGAAGCGCTTCTGCGCGCCCGGCAGCTTCAGCAGGCCGGCGCGGCCGACCACGCCATACAGGGTGCCGGTGGCATCGAACACTTCCACCAGCACGAACACCAGCACCACCTGCAGCAGCACCGCCAGCGGCGCGCCGCCGTCATGGTGCAGCAGGCCCGGCAGGTCCAGCTGCAGGAAGGTGGGTGCAAGGCTCGGCGGCAGCGAGACCAGGCCCTGGTACTGCACGTCGCCCAGCGCCCAGCCCGCGCCGGTCACAGCCAGGATGCCGATCAGGATCGCACCACGGATGCGCCGTGCTTCCAGCACCGCGATCAGCAGGAAACCGGCCAGGGCCAGCAGCGGCGGTGCCGTGTTCAACGGGCCCAGTGCCACCAGCGTGTCTTCATTGCCGATGATCACGCCGGACTTCTGCAGCGCGATGATCGCCAGGAACAGGCCGATACCGGCCACGATGGCCGAGCGCAGCGATGAGGGAATGCCCGACACCAGCCATGCGCGCACACCGGTCAGCGACAGCACCAGGAACACCAAGCCGGAAATGAACACCGCACCCAGCGCCTGCTGCCACGGCAGGCCGGCCGCGCCCACCACCGTAAAGGCGAAGAACGCGTTCAGGCCCATGCCCGGCGCCATGCCCACCGGGAAATTGGCCGCCAGTGCCATCACTGCCGAACCCAGCGCAGCGGCCAGGCAGGTGGCAACGAACACCGCACCGGCATCCATGCCTGTGGTCCCCAGGATTTCCGGGTTGACGAAGACGATGTAGGACATCGTCAGGAAGGTGGTGACACCGGCCAGCAGCTCGGTGCGCACGGTGGTGCCGTGCTGCTGCAGCTGGAACAGGCGCTCGAACAGGGACATGGGGAAATCTCAACCCGTTGGTCGTGGGTACCGACCGTTGATGGTGGGTACCGATCGTTGGTCGGTACGCCTTCCGTCACCACCAACGGTGGTGACCTACCAGAATGCAGAACGGCCGCGCAGAGCGCGGCCGTTCTTTCTTTCTTATTTCAGCGCCTTGAAGCGCAGGCGCTTCGGCGCAGCGTCGTCGCCCATGCGGCGGCGCTTGTCCTCTTCGTATTCGCGGTAGTTGCCCTGGAAGAACTCCACGTGCGAATCACCTTCGAAGGCCAGGATGTGGGTCGCGATGCGATCCAGGAACCAGCGGTCATGCGAAATGACGAAGGTGTTGCCCGGGAACTCCAGCAGCGCATCTTCCAGCGCACGCAGGGTTTCGATGTCCAGGTCGTTGGACGGTTCGTCGAGCAGCAGCACGTTGCCACCCTGCAGCAGGGTCTTGGCCATGTGCAGGCGGCCGCGCTCACCACCGGACAGCGAACCGACCATCTTCTGCTGGTCCTGGCCCTTGAAGTTGAAGCGGCCGATGTAGGCGCGCGACTGGATCTCGATGCCGTTGATGTTGAGGATGTCCAGGCCGCCAGCGATTTCCTGGAAGACGTTGTGGTTGCCTTCCAGCGCGTCACGGCTCTGGTCCACGTAGGACAGCTTCACGGTCGGGCCGACCACGATCTCGCCGGTATCCGGCTTTTCCTGGCCGGTGATCATCTTGAACAGGGTCGACTTGCCGGCACCGTTCGGGCCGATGATGCCGACGATGGCGCCGGCCGGCACCAGGAAGCTCAGGTTGTCGAACAGCAGGCGGTCGCCGAACTTCTTGGAGACATTCTTGAACTCCATCACCGCATTGCCCAGGCGCTCGCCCGGCGGGATGAAGATTTCGTTGGTCTCGTTGCGCTTCTGGTAATCGACCGACTGCAGCTCTTCCAGGCGGGCCAGACGGGCCTTGCCCTTGGTGCGGCCGCCCTTGGCGTTCTGGCGCGACCACTCCAGTTCCTTCTGGATCGCCTTCTGGCGAGCCTTTTCCTGGTTGTCTTCCTGCTTCAGGCGCTCGTCCTTCTGGGTCAGCCAGTCGGTGTAGTTGCCCTTCCACGGAATGCCGCGGCCGCGGTCCAGTTCCAGGATCCACTCGGCGGCGTTGTCCAGGAAGTAGCGATCGTGGGTAACGGCCACCACGGTGCCGGTGTAGCGCGCCAGGAACTGTTCCAGCCATTCCACCGACTCGGCGTCGAGGTGGTTGGTCGGTTCGTCGAGCAGCAGCATGTCCGGCTTCTGCAGCAGCAGGCGGCACAGTGCCACGCGGCGCTTTTCACCACCGGACAGCTTGCCGACCACGGCATCCCACGGCGGCAGGCGCAGCGCATCGGCGGCCACGTCCAGCTGGTTTTCCAGCGTGTGTGCATCGCCGGCGGCGAGGATCGCCTCCAGGCGCTCCTGTTCCTTGGCCAGCGCGTCGAAGTCGGCGCCTTCCTCGGCGTAGGCCAGGTACACCGCGTCCAGCGCGGCCTGTGCCTGCAGCACTTCGCCCACGCCTTCCTCGACCGCTTCACGCACGGTCTTGGTCGGGTCCAGCTCCGGTTCCTGTGCCAGGTAGCCGACCTTGATGCCCGGCTGCGGGCGGGCTTCGCCCTCGAAATCGGTGTCCACGCCGGCCATGATCTTCAGCACGGTGGACTTGCCGGCGCCGTTCAGGCCCAGCAGGCCGATCTTCGCGCCCGGGAAGAAGGACAGCGAGATGTCCTTGATGATCTGCCGCTTGGGCGGGACCACCTTGGACACGCGGTTCATGGTGTAGATGTATTGCGAGGACATGCGGTCTCCGTAGGCGCGGCCCTGCGCCCGACCCGTCACGGGAACATCCCGTTACGGCAGCGGGCACAGACTGGAATGGAATACCGCCAATTATAGCCGGAACCGGTTCCGGGCCGCGCCCGGGAGGGGCCCCCGGGCTGGCCGTGGCCTGAATACTTCGTCACAGTCCTGCAGCGGGAAGCGTTTCCAGCCGGAAACGGTTCAGATCGGGTGCGCAATATGGGTTCACCACCCACCCGAGCAGAGGTCTGACATGCGCATCAATCGAGTAATGGCCGGCGCCGTGGCCTCTGTGCTGGCGCTGGGCGCCGTGGCCCCGGCATTCGCCGACAACGACCACCGTGACCGCCGTGAGTGGCGGGAGGACCGCCGTGAGTGGCGCCAGGATCGCCGTGACTGGGAGCGCGACCGCCGCGAGGCCCGGCGCGACTGGGAACGCGACCGCCGCGACTGGCACCGCGACCATGACCGCTACTACCGCCCGGCACCGCCGCGTGTGGTCTATCGCCCGGCACCGCCGCCGCCGCGCTATGGCGGCTACGGTTGGCGGGTCGGTTCGCCCTACCGCGATTACTACCGTGGCCCGGTCTACGTGGTGAATGACTACCCGCGCTACCACCTGCGCCGTCCGCCGTACGGGCACCACTGGATCCGCGATGACCGCGGCAACATGCTGCTGGTGGCCATCGCTACCGGCGTGATCGCCCAGTACGTGCTCAGCGGGCGCTGACCCCGCAACGCCAATCGAAACCATACGGGGCCGGATTCCTTCGGGGATGCCGGCCCCGTCCATTTCGGCCCCAGTGGCGCGGTGCGGGGCTACAATCGGGGGCTGAGCCGTACCCCTTTTCCCTGCCTGCTGGAGTACCCGATGTTCCCGCGTGACGTCCGCATCGAATCCTACGATCCCGAACTGGCCAAGGCCATCGCCGCTGAGACCCAGCGCCAGGAAGACCACGTCGAGCTGATCGCCAGCGAGAACTACACCAGCCCGGCGGTGATGGAAGCCCAGGGCAGCCAGCTGACCAACAAGTACGCCGAAGGCTACCCGGGCAAGCGCTACTACGGCGGCTGCGAATACGTCGACATCGCCGAGCAGCTGGCGATCGACCGCCTGAAGCAGCTGTTCGGTGCGGACTATGCCAACGTGCAGCCGCACAGCGGCTCGCAGGCCAATCAGGCCGTGTACTTCGCCCTGCTGCAGCCGGGTGACACCATCCTCGGCATGAGCCTGGCCCACGGCGGCCACCTCACCCACGGCGCCAAGGTGAACGCCTCGGGCAAGCTGTTCAACGCCGTGCAGTACGGTGTGAACGACCAGGGCCTGATCGATTACGACGAAGTCGAGCGCCTGGCCCTGGAGCACAAGCCGAAGATGGTCGTGGCTGGCTTCTCGGCCTACTCCCAGGTGATCGACTGGGCGCGCTTCCGCGCAATCGCTGACAAGGTCGGTGCGTACCTGTTCGTCGACATGGCCCACGTTGCTGGCCTGGTCGCCGCTGGCGTCTACCCGAGCCCGCTGGAGCACGCGCATGTGGTCACCTCGACCACCCACAAGACCCTGCGCGGCCCGCGTGGCGGCATCATCGTCGCCAAGGGCGCCGACGAAGACCTGGTCAAGAAGCTGCAGTCGATCGTGTTCCCGGGCATCCAGGGCGGTCCGCTGATGCACGTCATCGCCGGCAAGGCCGTGGCCTTCAAGGAAGCACTGGAACCGGGCTTCAAGGCCTACCAGCAGCAGGTGGTGAAGAACGCCCAGGCGATGGCCAACACGCTGATCGCGCGCGGCTACAAGATCGTCTCCGGCGGCACCCAGAATCACCTGATGCTGGTCGACATGATCGGCAAGGACGTGTCCGGCAAGGACGCGGAGGCCGCGCTGGGCAAGGCCCACATCACCGTCAACAAGAACTCGGTGCCGAACGACCCGCGTTCGCCGTTCGTGACCTCGGGCCTGCGCCTGGGCACCCCGGCGGTGACCACCCGTGGCTACGTCGAACAGGACTGCGTGAACCTGGCCAACTGGATCGCCGACGTGCTTGATGCACCGAACGACGACGCTGTCATCGCCCGCGTGCGCGACGCCGTCAGCGCGCAGTGCCGCAAGTACCCGGTCTACGGCTGATCGAAACAGGGGTCGGATCCCTTCCCGCAGGGAAGGGCTCTGACCCCAGCACCGGAGTGTTCGCGCATGGATGAGCGCCGCCTCAAATATGTGTACGCCGTGCTGGCCGTGCTGTTCGGCCTGCCCAGCCTTTTCATGGGCGGCGTCGGCGCCTGCATCGCCCTGGTCATGGGGGTGATCGGCCTGGTCTCGCTGGATGCTGACAAGCTGTGGTTCGCTGCCGTCATGTGTGTCTGGGGAACGGCCGCGCTTGCCGGCCTGGTGGCCTGGGCCGCGCTCAGCGTCATCTGGTTGCGTGATGGACTGCAGGGCCTGCGCACGGCCTCGCCACGCTGGTGGTGGTTGCTGGGCATGGGCGTGCTGGCGGGCCTGCCGTTGCTGGGATTGGCGATATATACCTTCTCCGGGCTGGGCCCGGCGGTGGTGAGCGGTCTCTTCGCTGGGCCGTCGCTGCTGGTGCCCACCGGCATGCTGATGCTCCTGCGTGCGCGTGCCGATGCCGTGGATGTGCCGCCCGTGCGAGCACGGGTATCGGAGTAACCGCGCATGGATGAGCGTCGCCTCAAATACCTGTACGCCGCGTTGGCGGTACTGCTCGGCCTGCCCAGCCTGGCGATGGGCGGCGCGGTCGCGGTGATGTTCCTGGTTGTTGGCCTGCAATCCTTCGGCGGCAACCGCTCCCCCGATCTGGTGCCACTGCTGTGGGGCCTGGCCGGCGTGGCGGGTTGCCTGGCCTGGCTGTGGATCAGCGCCGGCTACCTGCTGCAGGGCCGGGCCGGCCTGCAGGTGCGCGCGATCTGGTGGTGGCTGCTGCTGGCCGGTGGGCTGGCCGCGCTGCCGGTTCTCTGGATGACCGCATGGTTCGGCTTCCAGCAGGGGGGCGCCGCGTTGGAACTATTGCTGCTGGGGCCGTCGATGCTGGTACCGGCCGCCATGCTGGTGTGGCTCAAGCGCCGCGCCTGACGCGGCCAATCAAAGGGAATGGAACGCATGGATGAGCAGCAGCACAAACGATGGATGGGGATAGCAGGCCTGCTGGTAGGCCTGCCCACCGCGGCGGCAGGAGGCACCGTGGCGGTGCTGGGCCTGATATACGTGGTGGACGGCAAGTACCTGGCCGGCAACGAGTCTACGGTGATCGCGCTGTGGTCGTTGGCCGGACTTCTCGGTCTGTTGTCATGGATGTGGCTGACCGGGCTCTTCCTGTGGCGCGGCCGCGATGGTCTGCGCCAATCCCCGCTTGTCGCTTGGATTGGGCTGCTGCTGGGGACCCTCGCCGCGCTGGGCGTGGTCGCCGCCACGCTGTATTTCACCTTCAAGCATGGTGAGATAACGACGCTGGGCTTCCTCGGGCTTGGCCCGCCGTTGCTGGTGATGGCAGGGCATCTGGTGTGGTTGCGTTGGGCACGCGCGGCCGCGGCGCCGCCGGCACCCGGTTGAGCGCACAGCCCTGGCCACGCTGAGGGCTCTGTTCGGCTGAAATGCAGGCACTTCCGCGCAGACAGCATTTGCTGCGGGGGCCTTTCTCAGGTACCTTTGCGACGCCGCCATGACCGTGGCATTTAGGTTGCCCCCTGAGCCAGGCGTTCCATGCATTGCCCCTTCTGCCAACATGCCGATACCCGGGTCATCGACTCGCGCGTCTCTGAAGACGGCGCGACGATCCGTCGTCGGCGTGAGTGCGAGGCTTGCGGCGAGCGCTTCAGCACCATGGAAACGGTTGAATTGAAGCTGCCGGCCATCGTCAAGAGCGATGGCACCCGCGAGGCGTTCGACCAGCGCAAGGTCCGCGCTGGCTTCGACCGCGCGCTGCAGAAGCGTGCGGTGGCCGAAGACAAGATCGAAGCAGCGGTGCGCGCGGTGGTTCACCAGCTGCGCATCAGCGGCGAGCGCGAAGTGCCCTCGATCAAGGTCGGCGAGTTCGTGATGAACGAACTGCGCAAGCTCGATCATGTGGGCTATGTGCGCTTCGCATCGGTGTACCGCAGCTTCGAGGACGTTGCCGATTTCCGCGAGGAGATCGAGAAGCTGGAACGCGACCTGCCGTCCAGTACCGAACAGCTGCAGCTGCTGGGCGACGTGATTGCCCTGACCAAGAAGAAGAAGGGCTGACCACCTCTGCCCTGGTGGGTGCCAACCTTGGTTGGCACTGATGGCATGGATCAACACCGGCGGCGTTACCATGGCCGCATGAGCACCCCGTTCTCCGTCCTCGACCACCTGCACATGGCCAGCGCGCTGCGCCTGGCCGAGCGTGCTGCCTACACCACCCGCCCGAACCCGATGGTCGGCTGTGTCATCGCCCATGGCGAACGTGTGGTCGGGCAGGGCTGGCACCAGCGTGCCGGTGGACCGCACGCCGAAGTGTTCGCGCTGCGCGAGGCCGGCAACGAGGCCCGCGGTGCCACCGCCTATGTCACGCTGGAACCCTGCGCACACTACGGTCGCACGCCACCGTGTGCGCTGGCACTGATCGAGGCGGGCGTGTCGCGCGTGGTTGCCGCGATGCGCGATCCGTTCCCGAAGGTCGATGGCGGCGGCTTCGATCTGCTGCGCAACGCCGGCATCGAGGTCGCCGAAGGACTGATGGCGACACAGGCGCGCGAGATCAACAAGGGCTTCCTGTCGCGTGTGGAGCGCAACCGCCCGTGGCTGCGGGTGAAGCTGGCCGCCAGCCTCGATGGCCGTACCGCGATGGCCGATGGCAGCTCCAAGTGGATCACCGGTCCAGCCGCGCGCGAAGATGTGCAGCATTGGCGCGCGCGTGCGGGCGCGATCCTGACCGGCGCCGATACCGTGCTGGCCGACGACCCGATGCTGACCGTGCGCCTGGCCGACACCGAGGTGATGCCGCCGCTGCGCGTCGTGCTCGATTCGCGCCTGCGTTCGCTTGAATGCAGCCGCGTGCGCGAGGGCGGGGCACCGACGCTGTACCTGCACGATGCAGCGGTGAGCGCCCCGGATGCGGCCGACGCCGAATTCGCCAGCGTGCCCTGCATTGATGGGCGGCTGGACCTGGGCGCGGTGCTGGCGCTGCTGGCCGAGCGTGGCATCAACGAAGTGCATACCGAAGCCGGCGCCACCCTGGCGGGCGCGCTGCTGCGCGGCGGCTGGGTGGACGAACTGCTGCTGTATCAGGCGCCCACGCTGCTGGGCGACAGCGGTCGTCCGCTGCTGGCCGGCCTTGGCATCGAGGCGATGGACCAGCAGCGCCGCCTGCGCGTGGTCGACCAGCGCCAGGTGGGGGATGACCTGCGGTTGCTGCTGCGCCGGTAGTCGAATCCGGTCGTGCCGGGCCATGCCCGGCGGAAGCCATCAGGGATCGCAGGTCTCTTCGGCGCCTTCCGACAGAGGTGCACCCAACCACGAATCGAATGGAAGCAGTCGCCCCAGAATGGTCTGGTACAACTGCTGCGCGCGCTGGGCGTGTTCAGATCCGGACCGCGCCTGGTACCTGCTGATCACCGGAGTGCAGCGCGCCACGTCCGGCGCATTGCGAAGCAGCGACGCCCAGCGCAGGAAGAATGCATCGACGCGCGCCAGCCGCTCACTGTCCGGGGCCGCATGCATCG
Organism: Stenotrophomonas sp. 78350_Sma; assembly: GCF_056482105.1. NCBI lineage: Bacteria > Pseudomonadati > Pseudomonadota > Gammaproteobacteria > Lysobacterales > Lysobacteraceae > Stenotrophomonas > Stenotrophomonas sp. 78350_Sma. The sequence goes on from NZ_CM151182.1 coordinate 684,435, forward strand.
CCAGATAGTCGCTCCGCAGCGGCTCGATGTCCGGAAGCTGGCACACCAGACGGTACAGGCCGATTTCCGGTGATCCCAATGGGGTGAAGTCCAGCGCAGTACAGCGAACCCTGGTGAGGCGGGCGGCCAATGCTTCCGCAAAGGTCACGGTAGTAGTCACTGCAGGCGTGGGGAAGGCTTGGCGCGAAAGCCATGCAGGCACATCTTCGATGATGGGCTGCCAGTCGATGGCCTGGGAGGGCTCGGCGTGTCCATGCTGCGTCCTGAGCACCTGCCGGGCTTCGGCATCATCCTGCAGGAGCACGTGTGCTTGGAGGGTGTACTCCTGTTCGGGTGACAATGATGCGCCCGAAGCACCGCAAGATATGACGCTCAGGATAAGTGATGCGACCTGCATCCGTGTTGTCGTCCAGCGAGCCGTTGCCCTTGAAATCATCATTGCCACCCTTCCGGTGCCTCTTCACAATGCAGGGACTGAACGGGCACTCTGAAGAGCCACGCTTCGATGGCGGCTCCGACATCGCGCCGCGGTGGGAGTGAATCTCGCATTTGCCTTCTATTGGTGCTGACGGCGCTCGAGCTGCCGGTGCACGAAGGATGCGACGGGGATGTTGCGGTAGTCGACAAGCTGGTCCTCGTCCATGGCGAGAGCAGCCGGACGTTGGCGATCACGATCTTTTCCGAGGCAGGGTCGGTTGCGGACGCCAGTTGAGCGTGAAGTCCGGGGGCCAGGGGTGTCAACGTCAGTATCAGGAAATGACGCGGCCGCACGAACGGGTCCGCGCGTGGACCGCAGCAGAGCATGCAACGATTCAACTCCGGCTGCCATGCAGAACATCCGAAAGCCTGTCAGGTGACAGATGCCGGGGGCTGCTCATCTGCAATCCCGGTTCCACAATGCCTCCACTCTGGGGCGAAGGGCTATGCACTGCTGTACCAGCTCGGTCTCGGAAACCTCCTTGTGCTTTGTGCTCAGTGCCCGGGCCAGTTCGTGGGCGCCGGCCAGTTCCTGCGGCGCGATGCGGGCCATGCAGCGACGATGCCGATCGACAAGGTTGTCGCATTCGTCCAGGCCGGTGGCGTGCATGATGGCGGTGCGCATGGTCTCGTTGGACTGGTCACGAAGTTGCATGATCAGCGCTTCAATCAGCACCTCTCCCACATCGCGTTCGATGCGGCCGTAACGCAGTCGTTCACCCCGGTATCCATCCTGTGCGCTTTGCCAGCCGTGATCGACTGCAGAAGATACAAGCCGGGTGGAGCCGCTGATGGTGCGGTAGGGGCCATCGCGCAATATCGTCATGTACGCCTTCCAGAGTCGTTCCTGGCCTTGATCGGTTCCGCCGAACAGGGCGGCATCAGACAAGGGGCGGAGGCGCTCCACGTCACCCACGCGGCAGGTGAAGTGGACATCGGCCACCCGCGTGCCGGCAATCACGTCGTGCCAGATCTCGCTGCGCTCGGCCCTACATCGGGAGCCGGCCACAACGTCTGACGCCCAGGTCTGGTGTGCCGAAGCGTCGGCAGCGTCTGGGCCGGTGTTCCGCTTGAGGCTCTCCAGGCGTGTGACCAACAGGCCTGGCAGCGTGAACGTGTCGGTGTCCGCATCGGCTGGCGGCCCGCCCAGCGCCTGCACGGCGCCGGTGTCGTTCTCGTACATTGCCTTGATCAGGAGATCGAACGTCTGCTCGGGCGTCGGCTCCCGCGCTGCTGCCAGGCGCAGGGGCATGGCCAGAACAATGAGAAAGCACAGGGCGTAGCGGCGCATGGTGGCACCATCAAGGCAGGGGCGGAAAGACTGCTGCCCCTGCTCTTGGCGGTCCATGCAATTTATTGCAGATGTCGATGCCGTTGCCGTCAGCGATGTGCATCGCTGACGTTGCCATCGCGTCAGCTTACGCGCACGCGTCGGTCCACATCATCTCGGCGATCGGGCGCAGCGCCTTGCACTCCTGCGTCATCTCGTCGGCCGACTTCACCTGGGCCTTGGCCTTCAGTTCCTCGGCCATCGCGTCCACGCCGCCGATCTGGTCCGGTGCGATCTTCGCCACGCAGCTGCGGTGCTGCTGCAGCAACAGGTCGCAGCCCGGTACGCCGGTTACCTTCGGCGCGTTGGCCGCCTGCGCGTCCTGCATCCAGTCTTCGAACGGTGCCAGCGCGCCGGCCACGGTGCCCACCAGGTCATCGAAGTTTCCGCTGTACCAGTAGCCGTTGTCCTTGGCCGGGTACAGGGTGAAGGTGCCGCTGACCGGCACGCGCGCGCCACTCTGCAGTGCCTGGGTGTAGGCATCGGTGAACTGCTTGCGCGCGGCCGGGCTGGCATCGGCGGCCAGGCTGGCGGCGAACAGCGGGCGCACCTTGCCCAGGTCGGGCACCTGGCAGCTGAAACTGATGCGCGCCAGCTTCTGGTCTTCAACGTATTCGTTGTCTTCGATCACGCTCTTGGTCGCGCGGCACTTCGAATCACGCAGCGCCTTGGCATACAGCGCTTCGGTGGCCGCTGCGTCGGCCTGGGCACCGGTGCTGGCAAGTACGGTCTGCCAGGGTTCGGCCAATGCCTTGGCCAGCGCGCCCGGGGTCGGTGTCACCGCGTCCTGGCCTTCAAAGGCGGGTTTCAGCGCGTCGTTGAGCGTGCGGGTAGCAGCAGCGTCGTCTTCCAGCAGGGTACGCGCGTACAGGTCGAAGGCCTGCTCGGGGGGCAGTTGGGCCGATGCAGCGCCGGCCATCAGCGGGGCGCACAGCAGGGCGCTGGCCAGCAGGGTACGGGTGAAGGTCTTCATGACGGTGTTTTCCTGTTCCAGAGGCGCGCAAGCCTAGCGCATCCAGCGGTACTTTCGATGGCGGCCCGAGGTCACATGGCGGTTTACTCCGGCCAAAAAAACGGGCCCCTTGCGGGGCCCGTTCGATCGCACGACGAGGAGCGATCGTTGGATCAGAAGCTGGCGCGCACGCCGACCGAGTACTGGGTGACGTCGCGGTAGCCGGAGATCTCGCCCACCAGGCCCCAGGTCCGGGTGAAGTTGACCTGGCCGCCGACGGTGCCGACCCAGGTGCCCTTGAAGTTGTTGCCGCCATCCATGTAGCCGGCCTTGGCCCAGGCTTCGGTCATGCGCGACGGCTTGCCGCGGATACCCATGGTGATGCGGCCCAGATTGGTGTGGTCCTTGCCGTGGTAACGCACGCCGTCATAGCGCAGGGTCGATTCGGCGTTCTGGCGCACCCAGGCGGCATCGGCGGTGAAGTCCACGCGGTCGCTCCACGGCATGTGGTAGCCAATGCCCAGCTCCGGCTGGTTCAGCTCCAGCTTCAGCGAATCTTCGCCGTAATGGCGGGTCTTGCTGGTGCGCGACCAGCCACCGAACACGTAGACCTGTTCGGCGATGGCCACCGAGCCACGCAGGTAGCCGCCGTCGACCTTGGGGTCGTCCAGTGCGTTGTCGTCAACCTTGACCTGCGTCCAGCCGCCTTCAACGTAGGTGTAGCTCAGGGCGTCGGCCGAAGCCGAGAACGGGGCGGCGGCCAGCAGGGCGGCCACGATCAGCATCTTGCGCATGGGAATTCCTGTGAGTTTCAGTCCTTTGGCGGGCCTGCCCAGTGGGCTGCCCGTGGCGACCTCATGTCGTCCGGGGCAGAATTTTAATGAAAGTTTTACAAATTGCGAGCGACGGCCGTCACAGCTGTGGCATCCGACCCCGTTCAGCCCGGGCTGGTACACTGGCCACGCCGGTTCGCCGGTACACAAACGTCTTCAGGGCGGGGTGCAATTCCCCACCGGCGGTAGGTGCGCAAGCACGAGCCCGCGAGCGCCCCGGCCCACGGCCGGGGGTCAGCAGATCCGGTCCAATGCCGGAGCCGACGGTCATAGTCCGGATGAAAGAAGACGGTGCCACAGGGCTCATGCCCTGTGTGCGCCTGTTTGCCTTGCGGCGTTTTTCGCTCACATTCCGCGGAGAACGTTACTTGTTTACTGGAATCATCGAAGGCGTCGGCCGTCTGGCCGCACGCGAACCCATCGGCGGCGATGTCCGCTTCACCTTCAACGTCGGGAATCTGCCGTTCGACAACGTGCAGATGGGCGAGAGCATCGCCATCAACGGCGTCTGCCTCACCGTCATCGCATTCGACGCCAGCAGCTTCCAGGCCGATGCCTCCACCGAGACCCTGGGCCTGACCACGCTGGGCCAGCTGGGCGAGGGCGCGGTCATCAACCTGGAGCGCGCCATGCGCCCGACCGACCGCCTTGGCGGTCATCTGGTCAGCGGCCACGTCGACGGCCTCGGCCAGGTGCTGTCCATCCACGAAGATGCGCGCGCCCAGCGCTGGCGTTTCGCCGCACCGGCCTCGCTGCGCCGCTACATCGCCAGGAAGGGCTCGATCTGCGTGGATGGCGTCAGCCTCACCGTCAACGAAGTGGACGATGAAGGCTTCGAAGTCGCCCTCATTCCGCACACCGTCGCCAACACTGCGTTCTCCGCCACCGGCGTGGGCAGCGCGGTCAACCTTGAAATCGATCTGGTCGCCCGTTATGTGGAGCGGCTGATCAGTGTGCCGACCAACGGTCAGCACCCACAGGGAGATGTCGCATGAATTTCGCCCCGATTCCGGAAATCCTGGAAGACATCCGCCAGGGCCGCATGGTGGTCATCGTCGATGACGAGGACCGCGAGAACGAAGGCGACCTGATCATGGCCGCCGAGCTGGTCAAGGCCAGTGACATCAATTTCATGGTCACCCATGGCCGGGGCCTGGTGTGCCTGCCGCTGAACCGTACCCGCGCCGCCGATCTCGGCCTGGCGCCGATGGTGCAGGCCAATACCGCCCAGTTCCAGACCAACTTCACGGTCAGCATCGAGGCCGCCGAGGGCGTCACCACCGGCATTTCGGCGCATGACCGCGCCCACACCATCCGCACCGCGGTGAAGCCCAATGCCAAGCCGTCGGACCTGCACCAGCCGGGCCACATCTTCCCGCTGATTGCCCAGCCGGGCGGCGTGCTGACCCGCGCCGGCCACACTGAAGCCGCCGTGGACATGGCCATGCTGGCCGGGCTGGAACCGGCCGGCGTGCTGGTGGAGATCCTGAACCCGGATGGCAGCATGGCGCGCCGCCCGGAGCTGGAAGTGTTCGCCCGCGAGCACGGCCTGAAGATGGGCTCCATCGCCGATCTGATCGCCTACCGCCTGGCCACCGAAAAGACCGTCGAGCGCGTGGACGAGCGCGAGATCGATACCGAATTCGGCCCGTTCAAGCTGGTCACCTACCGCGACCGCATCGCCCACGACCTGCATTTCGCCCTGGTCCGCGGCACCCCGGATGCGGAAACCCCGACCCTGGTGCGCGTGCAGGTGGAAAACCCACTGGCAGACCTGCTGCACTGGCGCCGTGACGACTTCGGCGTGGCCGCCACCGATGCCCTGCGCGCAATCGATGCCGAAGGCGCCGGCGTGATGGTGGTGCTGCAGGCCCCGCGCGATGGTGAGTCTCTGCTGGCCCGCCTGCGCCAGCAGCCGGCGCCGGTGGTGCCGGGCAAGGACAAGGATGTGAGCCAGTGGCGCCGCAACGGTGCCGGTGCGCAGATCCTGTCCGACCTGGGCCTGGGCAAGCTGCGCGTGCTGGGCACCCCGCGCCGCCAGATCGGCCTGGCCGGCTATGGCCTGGAAGTGGTGGAGACGGTGACCCTGTAATGGGTAGTGCCGGCCGCTGGCCGGCAACCGCATCCCCGGGATTGCCGGCCAGCGGCCGGCATTACCACACCTCCGCCAACGGTGGGTGCCGACCCTTGGTCGGCACGCCCTGGGCCCCGCCGATCACGGCCGGGGCCCATCCACGCTAGAATTACCCCCTTATCGAGTCCCCCAAGCCGCATATGAGCCACTACGAAGGCGATCTTCGCACTCCCGAGTCGGCGCGCTTCGCCATCCTGGCCAGCCGCTGGAACGCCCGCATCACCGATACGCTGGTCGCTGGCGCCCGCCAGAGCCTGGCCGGCAATGGCATCACCGAAGCCAATATCGACGTGATCCGCGTGCCGGGTGCCTGGGAACTGCCGCTGGTCGCCGCGCGCCTGGCCGCCGCCCACGAACATGCCGCCATCCTCACACTGGGCTGCGTGATCCGTGGCGATACCCGCCACTACGAACACGTGGCCGACCGCTGCGCCGAAGGCCTGATGCGCGTACAGCTGGACTTCGGCGTGCCGGTGCTGAACGGCGTGCTGGCGGTGGAACGCGTTGAAGACGCCGAGGCCCGCGCAGGCGGCAGCCACGGCAACAAGGGCGAGGAAGTCGCACTCGCCGCATTGGAAATGGTCAATCTTCTGGAGCAGCTGCCATGAACAAGAACACCCAGGGCAAGCCCTCCGGTAAACCCGTCCGCCGCGATGGCGTCGATCCGGTGCTGCGCTCGCGCGCCCGCCGTCGTGCCGTGCAGGCCATCTACGCTTGGCAGATCTCCGGCGGCAACGCACAGTCGCTGATCGCCCAGTTCGCCCACGAGCAGGCCCGCGAAATCGCCGACCTGGCGTACTTCGAGGCGCTGCTGCACGGCGTGCTCGACAACCGTCGCGACATCGACGAAGCGCTCGGCCCGTACCTGGACCGTGGCATCGAAGAAGTGGACGCCATCGAACGCGCGGTGCTGCGCCTGGCCGCCTACGAACTGCGCTACCGCCTGGACGTGCCGTACCGCGTGGTCATCAACGAAGCCATCGAATCGGCCAAGCGCTTTGGTTCCGAACATGGCCACACCTACGTCAACGGCGTGCTGGATCGTGCCGCCGTGGAATGGCGCAAGGTCGAATCGGGTCACTGACCCGATTTCTGTAGAGCCGAGCCATGCTCGGCTCACCGTGCAGCGCACGGTTGCGTCCGGCAGTGCGGCGCGTGATCGAACTGCAGCCGAGCATGGCTCGGCTCTACATGAAAGCAGAACGCCCCCATGTCCCTGGCCGAATTCGCCCTCATCGACCGTATCCGCGCCCGTACCACCGAGCGCGACGACATCCTGCTCGGCATCGGCGATGACGCCGCGCTGCTGCAGCCGCGTGCGAACGAACAGCTGGTGGTCACCGCCGACACGCTCAACAGCGGCGTGCATTTCCCAGCTGAAACCCCGGCTTTCGACATCGGCTGGAAGACCCTGGCGGTCAATCTTTCCGATCTGGCCGCGATGGGCGCGCGCCCGGCGTGGTGCACGCTGGCGCTGTCATTGCCGGAAGCATCCGAAGACTGGATCGATGCCTTCGCCGATGGCTTCTTCGCCCTGGCCGACCAGCACGACATCGCGCTGATCGGTGGCGATACCACGCGTGGCCCGCTATCGCTGACCGTCACCGCGATGGGCCAGGTCGGCCGTGGCCAGGCGTTGCGCCGCGACCGCGCGCAGGTGGGTGACGATATCTGGGTCAGTGGCACCCTGGGCGATGCCGCCGGTGCACTGCGCCTGTGGCAGCAGGGCGCATTGAACGTGGCCACCGCCACCCTGCTTGCCGATTACGAAAGCCTGCGCCAGCGCCTGCTGCGGCCTACGCCGCGGGTGACCCTGGGCCTGCGCCTGCGTGCCTTCGCCCATGCGGCGGTGGATGTGTCCGACGGCCTGCTGGCCGACCTGGGCCACATCGCCGCGCGCAGCAGTGTCGCTGCAGAGGTCGATGCCGACCTGCTGCCCATCTCGCACGCGCTGCGCGAACTGCTGGGCCGTGACGACGCCCGCGACTGCGCACTGCGCGGCGGCGATGATTACGAACTGTGCTTCACCGCCGCCGCCAGCCAGCGCGACGCGCTGCACTACCTGGCCGAATCGCTGGAGATTCCGCTCACCCGCATCGGCCGCATTGCCGAAGGGCAGGGCGTGCAGGTGGATGGCGAACCCAGCGACGGCGGCTACCAGCACTTCCGCTGAGGCATGCGGATTGCATGCGTTTGCAATTAGTTGAATGGGTTTTCTGTTGTGGCGGGCCTAGCCTGAGCAGTACGCACGTTTCCGTGCCTGTGAATGCTGTCGAGGCCCCAGATGCTTTTCTTCAAACCCAAGCCGTTGGCGGCGGTCGTCTCACTCATCCTGGCCGCCGGCATGCTGCCCTGCGCCCAAGCCTGTCCGGTAGCGGTGCCGGTGGGTGTGCTCGATGAAGTGTACTCGGTCCAGTACACCGATCTTCCTGATATCCTGCTCGCCTCACATTCAGGGGCTGCCTACGTCGCACTGGATCAGTGCACGGGAACGGTCGATCTGGATTTCGCTCCGCTGCTGACTGGCCTGCGTTACGTGCGGACCATCAATGGCGAGCCTGCCCATGAGATTGCCGGCGTACCGGGCTCGCCGCTGGTGACGCTGTCGATGCGGATGAGCAGCACGCCGCCACCGCCGGACGATCCCGACGACGAGTGGGAGGAAGGCGTGGAGTATCAGGCTGCCCTGCAGGCCGGGCGCCCTTCCAGCTACCGCTGGTCGGGCGGGTTTGGCGAGATCCAGTTCCGCCTGGACGTAAAACTCTACTCCCCGGGAGGCCCGGTCCGGGCCGTGCCACATTCCGCGCTGGGTACGATCACCACGACCATCCGCCAGCAACCTGCCAGCCAGCTGCGTCAGCACCTCATGGTGGGAGTGGACGTGCAGGGGCCCACCTGCAGCCTGTCCGATACCAGCGTCACGCTCGATCCGGTCTCTGCCGATGAACTGCAGGGTGGCGGCAGCACCGCCGGTGCCAAGCCCTTCGATGTGCTGATGAACTGCCCCTTCGCCGGCACGCCGGTCAAGCTGACCCTGACCGATGTGAACCAGCCGGGCAACCGCACGACGGGGCTGCTGCCCGCACCCGGCAGTACTTCCGGGGGCGTACGTGTGCAGCTGCGCCGGGGCGGCACGCCCATCACGGTTGGGCAGCAATGGGATCACGGGGTCTCCGAGGCCGGAACCAACCGGATTCCGCTGGAAGCGCGCTACCTGCGCACCACCGGCACGCTTACCCCGGGTGAGCTGACGGTGCAGGGCGTGTTGACCGCGGACTACCGCTGACACATGAAAAGGCCGGGAAACCCACAGGTTCCCGGCCGCATCATGCTTCAGTGAACGATGGTTGCCTGCGCATCGCGTGCGGTGCCGTAATCGTCCAGCCATTGGAACGACAGGGTCGCCGGGGCAGGATCGCCCGCAGGCATCGGCAGTTGCAGCACGGCGCCGGGCGCGACCATGTCTGCGTCCAGCGTGCGGCCATCGGCCAGGGTCACCTTGCCCAGCGTCACGTGGTAAGCCGTCGGATTGTAGGCGTGCAGCGCGCCCGCCTGCAGGCGCCACTGCAACTGCGCGGCGGCCTCGTCGGGCCGGCCCGGCAGGCCCGCGGGCCGGTGGAACAGCTTCACGCGGGTGCGCACGGCAAATTGCAGCAGGTTGCTGCCGTCGCTGCCGACAGGCTTGGGTGGCACATCCAGCAGATTGAAATAGAAGACCGACTCACGGCTCGAAGGCAGCGCCGGATCCGAGGGGCGCGGCGCATGGGTGATGCGGTAGGCCTGGCTTTGCTGCGCCTGAAGCAGACGTGGCTCGGCCGGCGTCAGCCGGAAGGGCGTACGCACGTCTTCAGGCCGTGCATGGCTGTCGCCGGCATCGATCCAGACCTGGGTCAGTGCAGGTGACGTGCCGACATTGGTGGCCTTCACCGTGACATCCCGGCCTTTGCCGGCATCGTGGACGATGCGGGTACCTTGCAGCGTTACTGCCGCAGCGGTGGAAAAAGAAAGCGCGGCGGCCAGCGGTGCGACCAGCCACGCGGTGGCGCGACGATTCATGGGCATTCCTGGAAGAGGGCGGGAAGCCGTTGTGCACGGGCTTCCCGCCGGTGGCCTTACTTGTAGATCACCACGAAATCGCCGGATGCATTGGCGGTACCGGCCGTGGCGTCCTGCGCCGGCGATGCATACCAGGCGCTGTAATCCAGCTGGCTGCTGCCGCCGGCCGGGATGGTGACGGTATAGGTCGGGTCATCACCGATCTTCTGGTGGTTGCCCGCGGCGTCGTACAGCGCGACACCCACATTGGTGGCCGCCGACGCTGCGGTCAGTGCCAGGTTGCCGGTGCTGCCGTGCGGGGTGCCGCCGAAGCGCACACCGACTTCCTGCGCTGCACCCGAACCGGTGCAGTCCAGCTGGATGCTGAAGTTCTTCTGGCCCGCTCGGGTATTGGCGTTGACCGACACCAGGTCGACCTTGCCCATGGGCACGGTCACGGTGCCGCCGGTGGACTGCACTGTGCAGGTGGAGGTCATCAGTTCGCCGGTGATCTCCAGCTTTTCAGCCATTGCCGACGGCGATGCAGCGGCGGCGACAAGGCCAACCAGCAGGACGGAATGCGTGATTTTCATTTTGTTTTCTCGATGGATGAATGGAACTCGATGCACGCCGGGCCGATACCCGACCGCAACGATGCGCAAGTTTCCGTTCGGCTGCCTCCAGCGGGAATGCAACTAATTGCAATTGAGGGATTGGGCGCTGGGTCGTGCGCCCTGCCGTGGTGGGAGCGCTGCTTCTGCAACTTATTGCATGGTCGGCCGCCGGGCGCCTTCCTAGACTTCCGCCTCCGGACGCTCCCTGCCGTGCTCCTGCAGACCCATGATTTCCTCCAAGCCCCGTCTCCCGTGCATGGTGCGCCTTGCATCGGCCATCGCAGCTTCGCTTGCACTCACTTCCACCCACGCGGCCCCGGTTGCGGATGTGGAGTTCAGTGACGGCTTCCTGCTGGGCGGTAGTGCCATCGATGTCTCGCGGTACGCGCAGGGCAATCCCATCGCGGCTGGCGAATACGCCGTGGACGTGCTGCTCAATGATGCATTCCTGCAGCAGGCCGACATTGCCTTCATTGCAGGCGATGACCCACTCAATGCGCAGGCCTGCCTGCCTGCATCGCTGCTGCCGCTGCTGGGCCTGGGCGCGCGGTATCTTGAAGCGGGTGCCGAAGAGCAGGGCCCCTGCGTGGACCTGCCCACCCGCGTGCCGGGTGCCACGGTCACCTTCGACAGCAGCACCCTGCAGCTGCGCCTGACCGTGCCGCAGGCGGCGCAGGAGCGCCTGCCGCGCGGGCATGTACCCGCAGCGCACCGCGATGCGGGTGTCAGCGCGGCCTTTGTCGATTACGCCGCCAACCACTACAGCAGCCAGGGGCGGCAGCATGGCCATCTGGGCCTGCGTGCCGGCGTCAATCTGGGCCATTGGCGGCTGCGCCACCGCGCCTCCATCACCCAGGGCGCCGCTGGACTACGTTCCCGCACCCTGGGCAGCGACCTGCAGCGCGATCTTCCCGGCTGGAACAGCCAGCTGCTGCTCGGCCAGGGCAGCACCGGGGGCGAACTGTTTGAAAGCCTGCGCTTCACCGGCGTGCGCGTGGCCACCGACGAACGCATGCTGCCCGATTCGCTGCGCGGCTTCGCACCGGTCGTGCAGGGCATCGCCGAAGGCAACGCAGTCGTCAGCATCCGCCAGAACGGCACCGTCATCCACGAAAGCACGGTGGCTCCGGGCCCGTTCGTCATTGACGATCTGTATCCCACCAGCTTCGGCGGCGATCTGCAGGTGACCGTCACCGAAGCCGATGGCCGCAGCCAGCACTACACGGTCAACTTTTCAGCGGTTCCGCAGGCACTGCGCGCCGGTTCATCGCGCTTCAGCGCCACCGCCGGCCACCTGCGTGATGACGGCGCGCGCCTGCGCAGGCTGCCGTTCGCCGAAGGCACCTACGCCCATGGCATCAGCAATCACCTGACGCTGCTGGGCGGCGCCCAGGTGGCGCAGCACTATCAGGCCGCCCTGCTGGGCGCGGCGGTGAATACGCCAGTGGGTGCGTTCGGCGCGGACATCACCCACTCGCGTGCGCGGCCTGGCACGGGCGAGCAGGTGTACGGCAACAGCTACCGGCTGAATTACCAACGCTACCTGGCCAGCAGCGGCACCCATGTCGGCCTGGCCGCCTACCGCTTCAGCACGCGCGGGTTCCGCACCTTGAACGACACCGCTACGCGGGCGGATGACGCGTGGGTCGATACCGGGCGCACGCGCCAGCGCTACCAGATGAATCTCTCCCAGCGGCTGGGCGAACGCACCTCGCTGCAGTTGAGCGGTGGCCACGTGGCCTACTGGGACAGCGGACAGCGCCGCAACGACGTGCAGCTGGCGCTGCAGACATCCTGGCGGCGTGCGAATGTGGGCGTGTCGGTGCAGCGCTACCGTTCCGAACGCGGCGACCAGGACACGCGCTATGCCTTGAATGTCAGCGTGCCACTGGGTACTGCACCGCAATCGCCGCGCCTGAGTACCCAGCTGAGCCATTCACCACGCACGGACCAGGCCCAGCTGTCGTTGAATGGCACGCTGGGCGCACAGCGCAACACCCACTACAGCCTGTCGGCCGGCCACGGCAGTGATGGCGTCCGCAACCAGAGCGCCTATGTGGGGCACCAGGGCGCACATGGACACTTCAACGCCGGCTACAGCCATGCCGCAGGCCAGCGCAGCCAGACCCTGGGTGCCAGCGGCAGCGTGGTGCTGCACCGGGGCGGGGTGAACTTCGGCCCGCCGCTGGGCAATGGCTTCGCGCTGGTGCAGGCCAAGGGCGCCGAAGGCGCGCGTATCGGCGCCGGCCACAGCGTGCGTGTTGGCCGCAACGGCTATGCGCTGCTGCCGCACATCACGCCGTACCGATGGAACCAGATCGACCTGGACCCGGCAGGCCTGCCGCTGGATGTGGACGTGCTGCAGACCTCGCACCGCACTGCGCCCACCGCGGGCGGCATCGTGCGTGTTGCGTTCGAGGTGCGCCGCGAACGCACGCTGTTCATCGATGCCACCGATGCGCTGGGCCAGCCCTTGCCTTTCGCCGCGCGCATCGTCGATGACGCCGGCCAGCCGCGCGGTGCCGTGGGGCAGGGCAGCGTCATCCAGTTGCGCGGTGCGCAGGAGGCCGGTGCGCTGATTGTCGACCCGGAAGGCCCCGCGCGCTGCCGCCTCGATTACCAGCTGCTGGACGCCCCCGACGCCTACGGCCTGTCGTGGACCCAGGCGCAGTGCCTGCCGCACCCGCCGCTGCCCGCCGCGCTGCAGGTCAATGCCCGGCAACTGCACGCCGAACCCACCGACCACGATGGCCAAGCGGCCACCCCCCGATGACTGGAGCCCGAATGAAACACGTCCTGCTTGCACTGTTGCTGCTGACCCCCGCTGCGGCCTTTGCCGATACCGCCACCCTGACCATCAGCGGGCGGGTGCTGCCCGGCACCTGCACGCTGTCCGCCCCGACCATCACCCTGGACCCGGTGAAGGCGGATGAGATGACCGCGGCCACGCCCAGCAAGCTGAAGACCGGCGCGCTCAACTTCACCGGTTGCGTGGGTGTTTCGCGCGCACGCCTGTCGTTCGACGGTACGGCTGCCGACGGTGATGCGCAGCGCTGGAAGAATACCGCCACCGCCACACCCGCCACCGGGGTATCCATCGCGCTTTTGTCCGGTACCAGCGGCAACACCTATCTGAAGAAAGGTGATGCCGATATCCCCGTGGCCGTCACCGGTGCAACTGCCAGCTTCGCGCTGCGTGCGGGCTATTACATCACCACCACCAGCGGGATCAATGCCGGCAACATTTCGACCGAGATCGTGGTCACCGCCGCCTACGACTGAGGCCAGTGTCAGCGCAGGGCCTCAATCGCGTCCACGCTGGCCGTGGTCAGTGCGATGGCCTCGGCAACGCATGCCATTGCCGCCGCATCGGCGGTACCGCAGGTGCGTAGTGCCTGCTCGGCCTGCTGGCAACGCTGCGCGGCCTGCGCCTGCCCCAGGAAGACCAGTGCGCCGCTGAAGCTGTGCAGCAGATCGATCATCGCCGTGCCATCGCCCGCTTCCAGCGCCCGGCGCAGTGCAGCCAGATCCGTGCGTGCCGTTTTCAGGAACGCTGCGCGCATCTGCGCCTGTACTGCCTCGCTCATCAGCGGTGCAGCTGCCGCCGCCGTGGCCGGATCCGGTTCAAGGGAATGCAGCACGCGCTGCAGTGCGCCCAGGTCCAGCGGCTTCAACAGCAGCTGGGTCATGCCGGCCGCCCGTACCCGCTCTGCGTCGTTGGGCAACGCACTGGCGGTCAGTGCCACGATGGGCACGCGGGCGTTGTCCGCGCGCAGCCTGCGAGCAAGCGCATGGCCATCCATGCGCGGCATGTTCAGGTCGGTCAGGACGATGTCGAATCGGCCCTGGCACCAGCGCTCCCACGCCTCATTGCCGTCTGCGGCGGTGGTCACCTGCCAGCCCAGCGCCTGCAGCTGCGCCAGCGTCACATCGCGGCTGATCACGCTGTCATCCACCAGCAGAGCATGGCCGCCCGGCGGTGGCCTGCTTGCAGCAGTATCCCCACCGGGCACATCCGCATCCACGACAGTGGCACGTTCTACAGGAACGTCCACGTGGAAGCGGCTGCCCGCCCCAGGTGTGCTGTGCACGCCCACCGTGCCACCCATCAGTTCGGCAAAGCGCCGGCACAGCGCCAGGCCCAGCCCGCTGCCTCCCTGTTCGCGGCCGGCATGGGCCTGCACGAAGGGTGAGAACAGCGTGGCCTGGTCTTCGGCAGCGATGCCAGGCCCGGTGTCGCAGACCTCGAAGTACAGGTGTTCGGTTCCTTCGGGTCGAACACGGGCATCCACGCGGATCGTGATCGTTCCCGCAGTGGTGAACTTCACTGCGTTGCCGACGAAGTTGTGGAGGATCTGCGCCAGCCGGCGTGCGTCGGCTGTATAGGCCGGTGCCATCGCATCGCCTGCCTGTACCACCAGCTGCAGGCCTTTGTCGGCGGCCTGCGGCCCGAACAGCGTCGCGGTCTGCTGCAGCAGCGCGCGTGGATCAAACGCCACCGGCTGCAGCTGCATCAGGCCGGCCTCCATGCGCGACAGGTCCAGGGTATCGTCCACCAGCCCCTGCAGCACCCCGGCGGCGCTGCGCGCGCGTGCCGTGTGCGTCTGTGCCGACGCCGACATGGGCTGCCGTGCCAGCAGTTCCAGATGACCCAGCACGCCGCTCAGTGGCGTGCGGATTTCATGGCTGATCATCGCCACGAAGGCGCTCTTGGCCTGGTCGGCCGCTTCTGCCGCATGGCGCGCGTCCAGCAGCCGTTGCCGGGTTTCTTCCTGTGCGGTCACATCGGTCACCGCGCACACCCAGATCGCTCGCCGCTGGTAGCGCGAAGGTGCCACGATGGCGCGCAGGAAGCGCGGCGGGGTGGTGCCATCGGCGGCGGCAACCGCGAAGGGTTGGCCGGGCTCTGGCGCGCCCACATCCTGCACCAGCCGCTGCACCACGGATGCCAGGCCGGGCACCGTGCCACCGGCCAGCTGTTCCAGTGCCTGGTTGTGCAGGATCAGCTGCCCGCTCTGCTGGTCCAGCAGGCACAGGCCCACCGGCGAGGTTTCGATCAGGGTGCGGCTCAACGCCTCGCTTTCATGCACGCGTGCGGCCTGTTCCAGCGCCGGCCGCAACACGCGCCGGTCCACCCGCAGCAGCACCACCCACAGCGCGCCCAGCAGCACCGCCAGCATCAGCATGCCCGCCAGCAGGTAGGCCCGTTGCGTGGCCCAGACATCGGCCCAGTGGTAGGGGCGCACCAGCACCCAGTCCACACCGCGCAGCGGCGCTGATACCTCGAAGCGGTGGTTGCCGTTCAACAGTTGGGGGGCCGGTGGTGCCTCTGTGGCCGTGGCATGCAGTACTTCGCGGCCCTGCCGGTCCACCACCTGCCATGTCCCGGCAGCCGCCTCGGTCAGCCGTTCGTGCAGGGCATCCAGCGGCTCGAACGTGAGGCGGTGGGCAAAGGGCGTGCCTTCGCTGCACAGGCGCATCTGGGTCACCAGCGCGTCCTGTCCGGTAAATGGATTGCGGCCGTAGTACACACGCAGGTGCCCGCTGGGCAGAGCGATGTCGGTCCCTGTTCCCGCGCCCTGCCAGCCTTCATCGGCGGTACGGCGCAGTGCGGCCAGGGCCTGTTCGCGGGTCTGCATGCCCATGGCGCGCAGCAGCTGGGTTTCGTCCTGCAGCCCGGCCACCGCGAACAGCTGCCCTTCCGGTTCGTAGGTGTAGGAGATAAGCGAGGTGGGCGAATCCTGCGCCGCTACCGTGGCGGCCATGTAGGCCGAATAGGTTTCCACCATGCCCAGGAAAGCAGCCTGGGTCTGCGGGGCAAGGCGGGGCTGCGGTGGCGACACCGCCAGCCAGGGAACCGACAGCGCGCCGGGCGCCAGCACCTGTACCTGGCCCCGCTGGGCCGCCAGGCGTTCGGCAAGGGGCATGCCACGGGCCGCCAGCAGCGGCTGCTGCGTGGCCCACAGGGTGGCGTTGGTGTTCAGGCTGGCGACGTAGGCGCGTCGGCGTTCGCCGATGTAGCGGTCCATGGTCTGCAGCCCACGGCGCAGGGCGTCACGTTCTTCCTGGTGCACGGTTTCCAGCCGCAGCCACAGGGCCGCAGCGCCGGCAGCCAGCAGCAGCACGGTCAGTACTGCGCCGCCGCCAAACAGGACCCGTCGTTGCAGGTGCCGCAGGGTGGCAAGCACGGAGTCGGTGGGTGACGCCATGGCACAACCCTGCAGATCGGGGCCCGCACACAGAGTGCCGGGCACGACACGCCCGTGCAAGCGCAGGCCTGGCCTGCTGGCCGTGGCCGTGCCCCGGCTTGCGACAGGCGCTCGCGGGCATCGTCGCCCAGCTGCTGGTCATCGCCCGCCCTATAGGCATTTACGGAAAGCGTGCCGACGCCGTCCAGGTACAGGGGAAGAAGGCGGCGCCAACAGGCAAGCGCAAACACCATCGATCAAACGTGATTGCAAGCCCGTGCCATCCGCCGTCGCTGGTGATCCATGATTCGCATGCAACGCAGGTGATTCCAATGAGGGACGTTTCAGATTTCGAAGATTGATATCCCCCATCATGCGTATCGCGTGATGCACAGCACCGTGCCAAAAGCGTCATCCTTGTAGAGTCGAGCCTTGCTCGACTCACCGCGCCCAGCGCGGCTTCCTGGCGACCTGACCGAAAAGCAGCCGAGCGTGGGCTCGGCTCTACAGTGCGCTGGGCGCAATTGCCGGGGCAGAGCACATCACCGTTGGGATGGGATCTGTTCCCGGGCAATCGGTAGCGCCGGGCCGGGCATCACACCGGCGGCAACACCTTGCCAGGGTTGAGGATGCCATCCGGATCCAGCGCGGCCTTGATCGCGCGCATGGTGGCCAGCGTGGCCGGGGTGAAGGCGCGGGCCATGAAATCGCGCTTGGCCAGGCCGATGCCATGTTCACCGGACAGCGTGCCGCCCAGCGCCAGGGTCAGTTCGAAGATCTTCGGCAGCGCGGCATGCGCACGTGCGTTCTCGTCGGCGTCATCCGGGTGGTAGAGGATGTTGACGTGCAGGTTGCCGTTGCCGGCATGGCCGAAGGTGACGATGGTGAGCGTGTAGTCGCGGGCCAGTGCCTGCACGCCGGCCACCAGATCGGGAATGCGCGACACCGGTACAACTACATCCTCATTGATCTTGCCCGGGGCCACGCTGCGCAGTGCAGGTGAGAGCGCCTTGCGTGCGGCCCACAGCTGGTCACGTGCGCGGCCTTCCATCGCCACATCCAGTTCGATCATGCCGTCGCCTTCAGCGGCGGTGGCCAGTGCCTGCAGCAGGTAGGGCAGGGTGTCGTGGTCACCATCGGCTTCGACCAGCAGCATGGCGCCGGCCTGCGGCACTTCGGCACCATTGAGCCGCAGCAGTTCCAGGCTGCGTGCATCCATGAATTCCAGGCGCGTGGGCACCACCGGCTGCGACATCAGGCGCGATACCGCCGCAGCGGCCGCATCGGCATCGCGGTACAGCACGCGCAGCCCGGCCTGGCTGACCGGCAGCGGGGTCAGCTTCAACGTGGCTTCCACGATCAACGCCAGCGTGCCTTCGCTGCCCACCAGCAGGTGGGTCAGGTCGTAGCCGGTGGCGTCCTTGGTGTAGGCGCCGCCGCAGCGGATCACCTCGCCGGTGCCGGTGACCGCCACCAGGCCCAGCACGTTGTCGCGGCTGGTGCCGTACTTCACCGCGCGCGGGCCGCCAGCGTTGCAGGCCAGGTTGCCGCCGATGCTGCAGACTTCGGCGCTGGACGGGTCCGGCGCCCAGAACAGGCCGTGTGGAGCCAGCGCCTGCTGCAGGGCGCCGTTCAACACGCCGGGCTGCACCACGGCGCAGCGGTCGCCGGCACGGATCTCCACGATGCGGTCCATGCGGGTGAACGACAGCACGATGCTGCCCGGCAACGGCACGGCCGCGCCGGTGGTACCGGTGCCTGCGCCGCGTGCAACCAGCGCTACGTGGTGTGCACGGCAGGCGCGGACCAGTGCCTGCACCTGTTCGATATCGGCGGGCAACGCAACAGCGGCGGGGCGTTGGTGGCGCCATGAGTTGTCCTGCGCGTTCGCCTCCAGCGCGCCGTCATCCATGCGCCAGCCCTCCGCGCCCAGCAGGGCGGACAGTTCGGCAACCAGGGCAGCGGGCAGGGCAGTACTCATGACGGATCTCGTGGGGCAACGGGAGCGGGTTGGATCAGTTTCCAGGCGACAACGGCGCCGGCCAGCGGCAGCCAGACCCAGCGCAGTTCGGACAACAGCGTGGCGAGGCCACGTGCGCTGAAGAACTGCGCGGCAAACGGTGAAACGCGGATCGGTCGCCACGGCGCGAAGAAGCGTTGTTCGCTCCACGGCCAGGCGAGGGCAACGCCGAGGCCGCCGGAGGTCATCGCATCCAGCAGCGGGTGGCTGGCCGCGCAGATGAAGACGAATACAGCGGCTTGCACGGTAGATGCCACCGTTGGCCGCGCCCTGGTGGGTGCCAACCTTGGTTGGCACGAAACCGCCGACCAAGGTCGGCGACTACCGGAGCTGTGTGGTGCCGACCAAGGTCGGCGACCAGCAAAGAACGCCAACACCGCCGCCATCGCCGCCAGCACGCAGGCAAACAGCAGCGAATGGCTGGCCCCACGATGGCCGAACGCATCGGCATAGGGAATGTGCAGGGCGAACGCCAGCACATCGGCATCGGGAAGCATGGCGGCGATCACGCCGGCAACCAGCAGGCGCGGCGGGATGCGGCCGCGATCCGCCGCGCACCACAGCGCCAGCGGTACGGCGGCATGGGTGATGATCGACGGCATCAGTCACGCACCGTGGTCGTGCCGGCCAGGCCGCGCTCTGGTAGGTGCCAACCTTGGTTGGCACAGAAGCGCCGACCAAGGTCGGCCTCTACCAGAGCGGACGGTATCCATCAGCAATCATCCAGCCGGAACGCATCACGCAGCCACCGCAGCTGCGGCGGCTCGCCCGTGGCGTCAACCACGTCAAAACGGCAGGGTGCATCGGCCAGAGCGGGATTGTCCTGCAGGTACAACTGTGCGGCATGCGCCAAGCGCCGGCGTTTGCGTGCATCCACCGAAGCGGCGCCACCGCCGAAGTCAGAACGTGCGCGATAGCGCACTTCCACGAACACCACGGTGCCAGCGTCATCCATCACCAGGTCCAGTTCGCCGCCACGGTAGCGCACGTTGCGCGCGCGTGGCTGCAGGCCGGCCTGTTGCAGATGCTGCTCGGCGGCGACTTCCACCGCCGAGCCACGTTGGCTGCGCTCAGCGACCACCGACGATCGGCATCGGCCGGCCGCCATTGAAGGTGGACCATGCCGGCTGGCGCAGGATGTTGCCGTTGCTGTCCAGGAACAGGGTGCCGGTAGCGCCGTCCAGGCCGCCTTCATTCGACAGCTTGTCCAGGTAGGCGGTGATCTTCCAGGCATCGGCGCCGAAGGCGAACAGGCGACCGGCCGCACCGCGGGCGCTGGGCAGCGCGCTGGCAACCTGGCTGGCCGACGGCAGGCCGGACACGCTGCGCACGTTCCAGGCTTCGTTCGGGTAGACGATGCCATCCAGCGCCACGTCTTCTTCCATCTTGCCGCTGCCGACAGTCAGCTGCGAGGTGCCGACGCGGGTCGCGCCACCGGCACCGGCCAGCGCCAGCTGCGGCGCCAGCAGGCGCGCCTGCGGCGCGCGCACGGCCAGGAACACGGCATCGACCTGGCCGGCATTGCGCACCTGTGCGCCAACGTCGCCCACCGCATCGCTGACGCCGATCGAGGCCACCACCTGGCCACCACGCTGGGCAAAGCGCTGGGCGAAGGCGGCGGCGGCACGGCGGCCGGTGTCGTCGGCGCTGTTGATCACCAGCGCCTTGCCACGCTCGCGGCCACGCAGGTATTCGGCGGCGACGATGCCGTCGTCTTCCGGCGCCAGCGAGAAACCGGCGCTGCCGGCCGGCGGTGCATCCTTGCCGCGGTTCAGGGCCAGCACCGGCACCTGCAGCTGCTGGCGGCCATACACTGCGTCCACTTCGTCGCGGCCCAGCGGGCCGACCACGAAGTCGGCACCGGAGGCAACGGCCTTGTCGTAGGCGGCCAGGGCGCCGGCCGGGGTGCCGGCGGTGTCGAAGAAGTTGATGTCCGGGCGGCGGCGGCTTTCACCGTAGTAGGCACTCAGCAGGCCATCGCGCACCGGCTGTGCGGCGGTGGCCAGGCGGCCGCTGAGCGGCAGCAGCACGGCCAGCTTGGCCGGCGGCCGGTAACCGTCGCTCATCGCCGGCGGGCGCTTGCTGGTATCGAACTGGGCGGCGCCATCGCGGTCGAACGGACGCGGCAACGGCAGGCCGCGTGCGATCAGCGCACGGCCAGCGAAGTTGTACAGCGGGTCGTTGGCCGGCAGGGCGGCGGCACGGCTGCGCAGGGTGGCGTCGTCGAGGGTACCGAGCAGGCCGGAGATGGCGGCCTGGTTCTCGCTGCGCGCACTGCCGGTCAGGCTGGCATGGGCGCGGGCGCGCTCGGTGGCGGCGCCGAACGCGTCGCCGGTGCCCTGCAGCGCGTTGGCGCGGGCCACGTACCAGCGCGTGCGCAGCGCGGGGAAGACGTTGTCGCCATGTTCCTTCAGCAGGGCCAGGGCCTGCGCCGGCTGCTTGTCGGCCAGTGCCAGCTCGGCGCCGGTCAGCTGGTAGCGCTGCAGGCTGGGGCCGGACAGCTGGCGGGCGGTGAGCTGGCCGAGCAGGCTGCGCGCGCGGGCACTGTCGCCGGCCAGGTGCCAAGCCCAGGCCGCGTCGGCCAGCGCATTGCTGCGGGCACCACCGCGCAGGGTGGCGGCCAGGCCTTCCAGTTGCAGCGCGGCATCGCGCGGCTTGCCCTGTTCGATCAGCGCCAGCGCCTGGCTCTGCGCCGGCGATTCGGGCGCGCTGGTCAGGCTGGTGGTGGCACAGCCGGCCAGCAGCATCAGCGACAACGACAGGGCGGAGATCCGTGCGGCGGGCTTGTTCATGATCGGGTCCATGCGATGAGGGCAGCGGCCTTGGCCGGGTACACGCTACGATTCTACCCTTGCCCCGTGAGTACCGCTGAAATGAGTGTCCCAACCCTGTACGTCGTCGCCACCCCGATCGGCAACCTGGCCGATCTGAGCCCGCGCGCGCAGGAGGTGCTGCGGTCGGTGGCGGCCATCTGTGCCGAGGACACCCGCCGCAGCGGTCAGCTGTTGTCGCATTTCGGCATCCAGCAACCGCTGGTGGCCCTGCATGAACACAACGAAGAAGCCCTGGCTCAGCGCCTGGTGTCGCGCCTGCAGGCTGGCGAATCGCTGGCGCTGGTCAGCGATGCCGGCACCCCGCTGGTCAGTGACCCCGGTTTCCGCCTGGTGCGCGCCGCGCGCGCGGCCGGCATCAAGGTCAGCCCGATTCCTGGCGCCTGTGCCGCCATCGCCGCGTTGAGCGTGGCCGGCCTGCCCAGTGACCGCTTCAGCTTCGAGGGTTTCCTGCCGGCCAAGGCCAGCGGCCGCCGCGACCGTCTGCAGGCGCTGGCCGGTGAAGTACGCACGATGGTGTTCTATGAATCCTCGCATCGCATCGCCGAGTCGCTGGCGGACATGGCGGCGATCTTCGGCGGCGAGCGCCCGGCAGTACTGGCGCGCGAACTGACCAAGCTGTTCGAGACCGTGCTCGATGGCGACCTGGCCGGCCTGCTGGCCAAGGTGGAAGCCGACGAGAACCAGCGCAAGGGCGAGTTCGTGGTGATGGTGCAGGGCGCCGGCGACGATGAGCAAGCGCAGCTGGCGCATGGCCGCCGTGTGTATGCCAAGCTGAGCGAACACCTGCCGCCGTCGACCGCGGCCAAGCTGGCGGCCGAGCTGACCGGCGCACCGCGCAAGGCGTTGTACGGCAGTTGATGGATCGTGCGGACCAAGGTCCGCACTCACCAAAGCGGCGGAATCGGTAGATCCACGCCATGCGTGGATGGGTTAGACCTCCAGTAGATCCACGCCCTGCGTGGATGGATGAACCGGACGCCGCGATCAGCACGGCAGGACGAGCGTGCGTAGGCTAGAATGTGCGCTGGCGGAGCCGGCCAGACAGTCGCGTCATCCCTTCGGGGGTGCCGAGGAAAGTCCGGGCTCCATAGGGCAAGGTGCCAGGTAACGCCTGGGCGGCGCAAGCCGACGGAAAGTGCAACAGAAAGATACCGCCTACGTCTTCTTCGGAAGGCCGGTAAGGGTGAAATGGTGCGGTAAGAGCGCACCGCGAGTCTGGCAACAGACCGGCACGGCAAACCCCACCTGGAGCAAGACCAAATAGGGATCCTTTGGCGCGGCCCGCGTTGGATCCGGGTAGGTTGCTTGAGCGTTGCGGTGACGTAACGCCTAGAGGAATGACTGTCCACGACAGAACCCGGCTTATCGGCCGGCTCCGCCTCCTTCTTCCATATGCATGAACCGCGCATCGGTAGTGCCGGCCGCTGGCCGGCAACCTCCTCACCAGCAGACGCATCGTGCTGTTGCCGGCCAGCGGCCGGCACTACCGGGATGATGTCCGGCCTCAGCCCGGCGTGCGGTACTGCCCGGCGGAAATGAACTGCTCGAAGCGTTCGCACCACACCACGACGGTGCTGTAGTCGTCCACGTTGACGCTTTCAGGCACGTCCACCAGGAAACGGTTGAAGGTCTTCACCTCGCCGATGCGCTGGGCCTGCGCCTTGATCTTCAGGAAATCGGCCTTGTTGTCGACGAAGTCGCGGACCAGGTAGACCTTGTAGTCCGGCCCCGGTCCCATCTTTCCGTCGAACGCGACCTGGCGTGCGCTGACGCTGACCTTGCCGTCGGCCCAGTGCACCGCGTCGCTGCCTTTGAGGTCACGGCGGAAGGTGGCGTGGTAGGTGGCGTCGTTCATCGCGGCCTGCACCTGCGCCACCGGCGGGTCATCGGGAGCGATCAGGATTGGCAGCAGGTAGATGCCCAGGCCGAAGCCCAGGCCGAGGGTGAGCAGGTGGGTGGCGAGCAGGATGAGGGTGCGGCGCATGGGGCCTCCATGTGGATGTGGATCGCGCGGCCTGGTGCCGGGCACGACCACTTTGGGAGGTTGGGGGCGGCATTTATAGACACAGTGCCAGACGCAAAAAGGGCACAGTGGGGTGGCCGCAGCAGCGCAGGCCCTGTGGTGCGGGCGGAAAGGCGCTGCGTCGGGAAGCTGAATGACGCCGTTGGCAGTCCTGGAGCGGGTAGTGCCGGCCGCTGCGTGGCTTGCCCGAAGATCCGGAAGTTGCCGGACAGCGGCCGGCACTACCCCGCTGGAAAGGGATTCCGGGCAGCGGCCAGCATGACCGGGTCAGAAAATGACGTGGCTCTGTCCGTTGGCTGCGCCCTGCGGGCCAAAGCGGCGCTCGTGGATTTCGCCGTGGCCATCGGCGTCGATCAACAGCACGGTGCTGGCGCGGGTGCCGTAGTCGTCGCCGCGGATGAAGGCCGGGCTCAGCCAGCGCTCGCGTTCCAGGCCGATGCCGGTGTCGGGTAGGTCGCTGTCGGCGGGGCGATGTTCGTCGGCGAGGGCGTTCCAGAGCGGGGTCAGGTCTGGGGTCAGATCCCTTTCGCTTTGCGAAAGGGATCTGACCCCATCTTCCTGCAGCCAGGTTTCAAGGGCAGCCATCAGCCGCCGGGTCTTCGGCCACGGCGCGTCCAGTGCGCCGTTGGACATGCCATGCACGCCGGGGCCCAGGCTCTGCCGCTCGGCGGGGTGGTTGCCCAGGAACTCCAGGCTGTGGCCGTCGGCCAGCAGCAGGTTGAAGGGCGCATACGCGCCCGCCACGGTCGCCAGCCGGTCGATATGCACGGCGGCCGGGTCGCGGCCGCGCAGGAAGTCGGCCACCAGCGCCCCCCGGGACGGGCCGGTCTGTGCGGCCAGCGGATCGCGGACATTGGTGACCACGGCCATGCGGCCGCCGGCACCGACACCGGCCCAGCCACCGCCGGAGCGCAGGTCGCGTCCCCCGATGACGGAGGTCTCATCTTGCCAGGGGGCCAGCGCCGCCGTCGGGCGGGCGTGGAACTCATCACGGTTGCCGGTCATCACCAGCCGCCAGCGCGGGTGGTGCATCCAGCCAAGAGCGAGCAGGCACATGGCCTCATTGTGCATGGTTTGCGCAGTCCGGCGGTGTTTCCGGCCGGTTCCGGATGAATGCGCGGGCGATGTTTCACGCCCTGTCTACAGCCCTGAACTTCCGTTCAATCTCAAAAATTGAGACGGATCAGCAACTTGTGGATAAGCCTTGAACAATTCTCTAAAGGTTGTTGCAAGCCATTGATGCGGCTGGCGATTTCCCCGCTGAAAAGTTGTTGACAACCCTTCGGCCGCTGCTAAGGTGGGCATCAGAGGGAAATCCGGGTGTTTTGTGGGTTTTCGTGGTTCAATGTTTCACCGGGCGAAGGATAGGTGCACGCGTCGTGTTCCAGGGCGAGACGGCCATCACAGTTGACGATAAAGGGCGCATGGCGGTTCCCACCGCTTACCGCGACCTCGTCGCGCGCGCCAGCAACAACCGTCTCGTATTGACCTACAACCCGTTCGAAGCCGGCTGCCTGTGGCTGTATGCAGAGTCGGAATGGGAGCGGGTCCGCGACGACGTCATGTCCAAGCCCAACACCCAGCGCGTCGTGCGCCTGTTGCAGCAGAAGCTGGTCGGCTCGGCCGCCCATCTGGAACTGGACGGCAACGGTCGCATCAGCATCCCCGCCAGCCACCGCGGTGCGGTGGGCATTGAAAAGAAGGCGGTATTGCTCGGTATGGGCGACAAGTTCGAATTGTGGAGCGAGCAGGCGCATCGGGCCCTGATCCAGCAGACGTTGTCTGACGAGGATCTGGGTGATGGGTTGCTCGACCTGAAGTTGTGAGCCGGGGTGCCCGGATGCGCCCAGAAGCGCAGGCCGGTCACCTTCCGGTGTCGCAGTCGCCGGCGGTGCACCTGCCGGTCCTGTACACCCAGGTCATTGAAGGCCTGAGGGTGATCGAAAACGGACGTTATCTGGATGGCACGTTCGGTCGTGGCGGTCATGCACGTGGCGTGCTCACCCAGCTCGGTCCCGAGGGGCGCCTGCTGGTCATGGACAAGGATCCGGAAGCCATCGCCGTTGCCGAGCGCGATTTCGCGCCGGACCCGCGCGTGTCCATCTTCCGTGGCAGCTTCGCCCAGCTGCTGCAGTGGGATGCGACGGCTGAAGGCCTGGACGGCGTGCTGTTCGACCTGGGCGTGTCTTCGCCGCAGCTGGACGTGGCCGAGCGGGGTTTCAGCTTCGGCAAGGACGGCCCGCTGGACATGCGCATGGACCCGGACAGCGGTGAAAGCGCCGCGCAGTGGATCAACCGCGTCGAAGACCGCGAGATCGCCGATGTGCTGTGGACCTATGGCGAAGAGCGCCAGAGCCGCCGCATCGCCCGTGCCATCGTGGCCCGCCGCGAGAAGCAGCCGTTCACCCGCACCGCCGAACTGGCCGAGCTGATCGCCTCGGTGATGCCGCGTGGAAAGGACAAGATCCACCCGGCCACGCGCAGCTTCCAGGCCATCCGCATCCACATCAACCGCGAGCTGGCCGATCTGGAAGCCGGGCTCGACGCGGCGGTAGAGCGGCTCAAGCCCGGTGGCCGGCTGGCGGTGATCAGCTTCCATTCGCTGGAAGACCGCATCGTCAAGCAGTACATGAACCGCCTGGCCAAGGCGCCGCCGGCCAACCGCCGCCTGCCCGAGGCGGTCGCGTTCGTGCCGACGCTGGACCTGATCGGTGGCGCCATCAAGGCCACCGACGAAGAGCTGGCGGCCAACCCGCGCGCCCGCAGCGCCGTGCTGCGCGTGGCCCAGAAGCGGGAGGCCGATGCATGAGCCGGCTGCTGCTGATCATCCTGTTGGCCTCCACCGTGGCCTCGGCGATCGGCGTCGTGTTCGTGCGTCACCGTCACCGGCAGACGTTCATCGAGCTGTCGCGCGCCGAGCGCAAGCGCGATGACATCAACCTCGAATTCGGCCGCCTGCAGCTCGAGCAGGCGACCCTGGCCGAAGCCAACCGTGTCGATCGCATCGCCCGCGAAAAGCTCGGCATGAAGTTCCCCGAGGCTGCTGACATCGTGGTGGTGCGGCCATGAGCAAGACCGGCCGCAACCGCCCGCGCAACGCCTTCAACCTGCGCCAGCGCCTGCGCTGGGTCGCGCTGGCGCTTGGCCTGTGCTCGGTGTCGCTGGTCGGTCGCGCCGCCTACGTGCAGATCATCAACAGCGATTTCTACCAGCGCCAGGGCGAGGCCCGTTACCTGCGCGAACTGCCGATCAAGACCTCGCGCGGCATGATCACCGACCGCAACGGCGAACCGCTGGCGGTGTCCACGCCGGTCGCCTCGATCTGGGTCAACCCGCAGGACCTGCTGCGTTCGCCCGAGCGCATCCCGGAGCTGGCCCAGGCGGTCGGCATGTCGGTGGACGAGCTGAGCAGCCGCCTGTCGCAGAAGTCGGACAAGGAATTCATGTACCTGCGTCGCCGGATCAATCCGGACGAGGCAGAGAAGGTGGTCGCGCTGAAGATTCCGGGCGTGGCCGCGCAGCGCGAGTTCCGCCGCTTCTACCCGCAGGGTGAGGCGATGGCGCACGTGCTGGGCTTCACCAACATCGACGACCGTGGCCAGGAAGGCCTGGAACTGGCGTTCGACGAATGGCTGCGCGGCAAGGCCGGTGCCAAGCGGGTGATCCGCAACCGCAAGGGCGAAACCGTCGAAAGCGATCTGCTGCGCGCCGCCGAACCGGGCAAGGACCTGACCCTCAGCATCGACCGCCGCATCCAGTACCTGGCGTTCAAGGAACTGCGCAACGCGCTGGTGGCCAACAAGGCGGCCGGCGGTTCGATGGTGATCATGGACGTGACCACCGGCGAGATCCTGGCCATGGTCAACCTGCCGACCTACAACCCGAATTCGCTGACCGGCGCGCTGCCCGATGCGCGCCGCAACCGTGCGGTGACCGATCTGGTCGAGCCGGGTTCGACGATGAAGCCGTTGACCATCGCTACCGCGCTGCAGGCCGGTGCGGTGACCAAGGACACCATCATCGACACCAACCCGGGCTACATGCAGGTGGCCCGCTTCACCATCCGCGACGTGCCGCGCAACAACGGCGTGTTGAACGTGACCGGTGTGATCACCCGCAGTTCCAACATCGGCGCGGCCAAGGTTGCGGCAAAGATGCCGGACCAGGTGTTCTACGATGGGGTGCGCCGCTTCGGCTACGGCTCGGTGCCGCATAGCGGCTTCCCGGGTGAATCCGGTGGCGTGGTGCGGCGCCCGGCCAACTGGGACGGCGCCACCAAGACCACCATGTCCTACGGCTACGGCCTGAACGTGACGCCGCTGCAGATCGCCACCGCCTACTCGGCGCTAGCCAATGGCGGCAAGCTGATCGCGCCGACCTTCGTCAAAGGCCAGCGCAACGAAGCGCATCAGATCATCGATGAGAGCGTCGCCAGGCAGGTGGTGGCGATGATGGAAACGGTGGTGACCCAGGGCGGCGCCAAGCAGGCAGCGGTGCTGGGTTACCGCGTGGCCGGCAAGACCGGTACCGCGCGCAAGACCGGCCCCGGCGGTTACGAGCGCGGCCATTACAACGCGCTGTTCGCCGGCGTAGTGCCGGCCACCAACCCGCGCTTCGCCACCGTCATCGTCATCAACGACCCGCAGGCCGGCAAGTTCTACGGCGGCCTGGTGTCGGCGCCGGTCTACCACAACGTGATGGAAGGCACCCTGCGCCTGATGGACGTGCCGCTGGACGACCTGCAGTCGTGGCTGGCCGCACAACAGTCCGGCAAGGTCGGCCACTCGGCCTCGATCCTGCCCGCGCCCCCGGCCGAGGCCGCGCTGCCGGCCGATGCCGCCGCTGAATTCGATGCTGCGCTGCCCAGCGCGCACGCCCAGACGCCGCCCGCTATGGGAGGCACGCAATGAGTCCTTCGATGTTGCTTTCGCAGTTGCTTCCGGACGTCGCTCTTGCAGGGCACGACCCCGTTCTGACCGGCCTGGTGCTGGACAGCCGCGCCGTGCGCCCCGGCAATGCCTTCGTCGCCATTGCCGGTTTCGGCGCGCATGGCCTGGGGTTTGTCGAGCAGGCCCGTGCGGCCGGCGCCGGCGTCATCCTGTTCGAACCGCCGGCACCTGCCGAGCTGCCGGCCCCGACCGATGCGATCGCCGTGCCGGGCCTGCGCGCGCGCATGGGTGCGATGGCCGACCAGTTCCATGGCGCACCGTCGCGGGCGATGGCGATGGTCGGTGTCACCGGTACCAACGGCAAGACCTCCACCGTGCAGCTGCTGGCCCAGGCCTGGCACCTGCTCGGAACGCCCAGTGGCAGTATCGGCACGTTGGGCGCCGGACTTTATGGTGCGGTTGAACCGACCGGTTTCACCACGCCGCTGGTGCTGCAGATGCATGCGCTGCTGGCGCAGCTGCGCGACGCCGGTGCGCGCGCGGTGGCGATGGAAGTCAGCTCGCACGCGCTGGACCAGGGCCGTGTGGATGCCGTGCACTACGACGTGGCGGTGTTCACCAATCTCACCCGCGACCATCTGGACTACCACGGTGACATGGCCAGCTACGGCGCGGCCAAGGCGCGGCTGTTCCATCGTCCGGGCCTGAAGTCCGCGGTGATCAATCTTGACGACGCCTTCGGCCGCCAGCTGTTCGCCGGCCTGCCGGCGGGCGTGCAGCCGATCGGCCTGAGCTCGCGCGGTGCCACCGATGCCAGTGTGCGCGCCGAAGCGCTGCAGCTGGACGGCCGTGGTATTGCGTTCGACCTGGTCATCGACGGCCAGCGCGCGGCGGTGCAGTCGCCGCTGCTGGGCCGCTTCAACGTGGACAACCTGCTGGCCGTGGCCGGCACCCTGCATGCGCAGGGCCAGCCGCTGCCGCGCATCGCCGAGGTGCTGTCGGCGCTGCAGCCGATCCGTGGCCGCATGAACCGCCTCGGTGGCGAAGACGGCCTGCCGACCGTGGTGGTCGACTACGCACACACCCCGGACGCGCTGGAACAGGCGCTGGACAGCCTGCACGGCCATCTGCAGGGCACGCTGTTCTGCGTGTTCGGCTGCGGTGGCGAACGTGATACCGGCAAGCGCCCGCAGATGGCCGCCATCGCCGAGCGTCTGGCCAACCAGGTCATCGTCACCGACGACAACCCGCGTGGCGAGGATGGCGATGTGATCGTGGCCGACATCCTGGCCGGCTTCACCGATGCCTCCGCCGTGACCGTGCAGCGCAGCCGCGCGCGTGCGATCGGCCTGGCGGTGAAGCGTGCCGCTGCCGGCGACATCATCCTGATCGCTGGCAAGGGCCACGAGCCGTACCAGGAAGTGAACGGCGTGCGCCATGACTTCGACGACACCGAAGTGGCTGCCGCTGCACTGGCAGCCAAGGCCGGTGTTCTAGCGGCCCAGGCTGGGGAGGGCGCCGCATGAAGCGCACCCTGCTTTCGCTGATCGCACACTGGGCCGGCGGCGAGATCCACGGCGATGACGTGGCCATCGATGCGGTCAGCAATGACACCCGCAGCCTCGGCCCGGGCAGCCTGTACGTGGCGCTGCGTGGCGAGCGTTTCGATGGCCATGATTTCGCCGCAGATGCGCTGGCGCGCGGTGCCAGTGCGCTGCTGGTCGAGCGCCTGCTGCCGATCGAACTGCCGCAGGTGCTGGTGGCTGACAGCGAACTGGCGCTGGCGAAGGTCGCCACCGGCATGCAGCGCGACCGCGGCACCGAGGTGTTTGCGATCACCGGCAGCAACGGCAAGACCAGCGTGAAGAGCCTGCTGCTGTCGATCCTGCAGCAGGTGGCACGGCACGCGCACAAGGTGGTCTACGCCAACCCGGGCAACCGCAACAACGAGATCGGCCTGCCGCTGGCGGTGATCGATGCGCCGGAAGATGCCGACTACGCCGTCTACGAGATGGGCGCCGGCAAGCCCGGTGACATTGCCTACCTGACCGACATCGCCCGCCCGCGCTATGCGCTGGTCAACAACATCGCCCCGGCACACCTGGAACGCATGGGTAGCCTGCTCGGCGTGGCAGTGACCAAGGGCGCGATCTATGCCGCGCTGCCGGCCGATGGCGTGGCGGTGATCAATGTCGACGATGCCTACGGCCGCTGGTTCGAACAGCACTTCGTCGGCACCCCGCCGCGTTGCCGCGTGCTGCGCTACGGCCTGGAACATACCGCCGACGTGACCGCGCGCGACATCCGCGCCGGCGCGCAGGGCACCCAGTTCACCCTGGTTTCGCCAGCCGGCGAAGCACGCGTGGTGCTCGGCCTGCCGGGTCGCCACAACGTCAGCAATGCGCTGGCCGCAGCCAGCCTGGCGCTGGCCGCGGGCGTCGACCTGGCGCTGATCGCTGCCGGCCTGGCCGAAGCGCAGCCGGTGCCGGGCCGCCAGATCGCCCATCAGCTGCGCAACGGCGCGGTGCTGGTGGATGACAGCTACAACGCCAATCCCGGCTCGCTGGCGGCGGCCATCGACGCCCTGGCCGCAGCGCCGGAAGAGGGCTGGCTGGTGCTGGGCGACATGCGCGAACTGGGCCCGGACGCCGAAGCGCTGCATGCGCAGGCCGGCATCCGCGCACGTGCTGCCGGCCTGAAGCGGCTGTATGCGCTGGGTCCGCTCAGTGCCGCCGCTGCGGCCGCCTTCGGCGAAGGCGGTCGCCATTTCGCTACCCATGGTGCGCTGTCACAGGCGCTGCAGGATGAGTTGCACGCTGGTGTGCGCTGCCTGGTCAAGGGTTCCCGTGGCAGTGCCATGGACCTGATCGTCAAAGCGCTGCTGGCGCAAGGAGAGGAATCCCCGCATGTTGTATGAACTGGCTCGATGGTTGCAGCAGTTGGAGAGCCTGTTCGGGCTGTTCAACTACCAGACGTTCCGCGCCATCCTTGCCGCGCTGACGGCCCTGTTCCTGTCGCTGTGGCTCGGCCCGGCGATGATCCGCAAGCTTGCCCAGTTCAAGGGCGGCCAGCCGATCCGCAAGGACGGTCCGCAGACCCATTTCTCCAAGGCCGGTACGCCGACCATGGGCGGTTCGCTGATCCTGCTCACCATCACCCTGTCGGTGCTGATGTGGGCCGACCTGCGCAACCGCTACGTGTGGCTGGTGCTGGCGGTGATGCTGTGCTTCGGCGCCATCGGCTGGTATGACGACTGGATCAAGATCGTCCGCCGCGACCCGAACGGCCTGAAGTCGCGCTGGAAGTACCTGCTGCAGTCGATCTTCGGCCTGGCCGCGGGCCTGTTCCTGTTCTACACGGCCGACGTGCCGGCCGCGCTGACCTTCTACATCCCGATGTTCAAGTCGATCGCGCTGCCGCTGGCCGGCATCGGTTTCGTGGCCATCGCCTACTTCTGGATCGTCGGCTTCTCCAACGCGGTGAACCTGACCGACGGCCTGGACGGCCTGGCGATCATGCCGACCGTGCTGGTGGCCTGCGCGCTGGGTGTGTTCGCTTACGCCTCGGGCAACGTGGTGTTCGCCAACTACCTGCAGATCCCGCAGATTCCGGGCGCCGGCGAGCTGGTCATCATCTGTGCGGCCATCGCCGGCGCGGGCCTCGGCTTCCTGTGGTTCAACACCTATCCGGCCATGGTGTTCATGGGCGACATCGGTGCGCTGGCGCTGGGCGCGGTGCTGGGCACGATCGCGGTGATTACCCGCCAGGAACTGGTGCTGGTGATCATGGGCGGCGTGTTCGTCATCGAAACGCTGTCGGTGATGATCCAGGTCGCCTCGTTCAAGCTGACCGGCAAGCGCGTGTTCCGCATGGCGCCGATCCACCACCATTTCGAACTGAAGGGCTGGCCCGAGCCGCGCGTGATCGTGCGCTTCTGGATCATCTCCGTCGTGCTCGTGCTGATCGGCCTGGCCACGTTGAAGGTGCGCTGAGATGAACGACCTGTCCCGCCAGGCAACACGCCTTGAAGCCATCGAAGGCAGCTACGACAAGTGGCTGCTGGGCGCGATCATCGCGCTCACCGGCGTGGGCGTGGTGATGGTGGCGTCCAGCTCGATCGCACTGATGAGCAGTCCGTTCTACTACCTCAACCGCCACCTGATCTTCCTGGCGGTCGGCATCGTGCTGGCGGTGATTGCCGCGCGCACCGAGCTGAAGTCGATCGAGCAGTACAACCAGATGCTGCTGCTGGGCTGCTTCGTGCTGCTGCTGGCGGTGTTCACGCCGGGCCTGGGCAGCACCGTCAACGGCGCGCGCCGCTGGATCAACCTGGGCATCTCCAAGTTCCAGACGGTCGAAGCGGTAAAGGTGCTCTACATCGTGTGGCTGTCCAGCTACCTGGTGCGTTTCCGCGACGAGGTCAACGCGACCTGGCCGGCGATGCTCAAGCCGCTGGGCGTGGCCGGTGCGCTGGTGGTGCTGCTGCTGCTGCAGCCGGACTTCGGTTCGTCCACCCTGCTGCTGGCGATCACCGCCGGCATGCTGGTGCTGGGCGGGGTGAACATGCCGCGCATGTCGATGCCGGTGATCATCGGCCTGGTCGGCATGAGCGCGCTGGCGATCATCGAGCCGTACCGCATGCGCCGCATCACCTCGTTCCTGGACCCGTGGGCCGACCAGCAGGGCGACGGCTACCAGCTGTCCAACGCGCTGATGGCGGTGGGCCGTGGCGAGTGGACCGGTGTCGGCCTGGGCAATTCGGTGCAGAAGCTGTACTACCTGCCCGAAGCGCACACCGACTTCATCTTCTCGGTGACCGCCGAGGAGTTCGGCTTCCTGGGCACCTGCGTGATCGTGGCCCTGTACGCGCTGCTGGTCGGCCGCACCTTCTGGCTGGGCATGCGCTGCGTGGAAATGAAGCGCCACTTCTCCGGCTACATCGCTTTCGGCATCGGCCTGTGGATCAGCATGCAGACCTTCGTCTCGATCGGCGTCAACCTGGGCATCCTGCCGACCAAGGGCCTGACGCTGCCGCTGATCTCCTCCGGCGGTTCGTCGGTGCTGATGACCTGCGTGGCGATGGGCCTGCTGCTGCGCGTGTCCTATGAACTCAAGCGCGCCGAGCGCCGCCAGGCCGTGCGTATCGGTGGCGCCGAAGACGTTGCTGCCGAGTCGAGCGACGAGCCGGCCGCGCCGGTGGCCGCCAGCGTACCGATGAGCGCCGAGCCGGTGGCTGCCACTGTGCCGAACGCTGCGCGTGGCACCAGCCGCCTGCAGTCGCGCATCGAACCGACCTTCGGGAGGCTGTCATGAGCGCAGCCCATGACACTGCACGCCCGGTGATGATCCTGGCCGGTGGTACCGGCGGTCATATCTTCCCCGGCCTGGCCGTGGCCCGCGTGCTGCGCGAGCGTGGCGTGCCGGTGACCTGGATGGGCGCCGAAGGTGCGATGGAAACCCGCCTGGTGCCGCAGCACGACATCGCGATCGACACGCTGGCCATCACCGGCCTGCGCGGCAAGGGCAAGCTGGCGTTGCTGGCTGCGCCGTGGCGACTGATGCGCGCGCTGCGTGCGGCCGGCATGATCATCCGCAAGCGCCAGCCGCGTGCGGTCGTGGCCTTCGGTGGATTCGCCTCCGGCCCGGGTGGCATGGCCACGCGCCTGCATGGCCTGCCGCTGATCGTGCATGAGCAGAACCGCGCACCGGGCCTGACCAATCGCATCCTGTCGCGCTATGCGCGCCGCCTGCTGACCGGGTTCCCGGGCACCTTCGCCGCGCGCGAGGAGTTCGTCGGCAATCCGGTGCGTGCGGAGATCGCCGCCATCGCACCGCCGGAACAGCGCTTCGCCGACCGCCACGGCCCGCTGCGGGTGCTGGTGGTCGGTGGCAGCCAGGGCGCACGCGCGCTCAACACCGGCGTGCCGCAGGCCATCGCTGCGCTGGGCGCTGCAGTGCCGGTGCAGGTGCGCCACCAGAGCGGCGAAAAACTGCACGCCGAAGCGGTCGAGGCGTATGCCAAGGCCGGCGTGCAGGCGGAGATCACCCCGTTCATCGCCGACATGGCCGAGGCGTTCGCCTGGGCCGATCTGGTGGTGTGCCGTGCCGGTGCGTCGACCCTGGCCGAGCTGTGCGCGGTCGGTGTCGGCAGCGTGCTGGTGCCATTCCCCGCTGCCGTCGACGATCACCAGACCCGCAATGCGGAGTATCTGGTCGAGCGCGGCGCGGCGGTTTTGCTGAAGCAGGACGGAACGCTGGCCGACGGCATTGCCGCACTGCTGCGCGATCTGTTCGAAAATCCCGCCCGCCGCATGCAGATGGCGCAAGCCGCGCGTGCCCTGGCCAAGGTCGATGCCGCCGAGCGCATCGCCGATATCATTCTCGAGGAAGCTGTATGAAGAAGGCATGCCACCGCGCCTGCCCTGCGCGAGGCCGCGCATGATCCGTCGCCTGCACGACACCAACGACCTGGTGCGCGCGTTCCCGCGCGTGCATTTCGTCGGCATCGGCGGCACCGGCATGAGCGGTATCGCCGAAGTGATGCTGACGCTGGGCTATGAAGTGTCCGGTTCGGACAACGCCGACAACGGCGCGACCCGCCGGCTGGCCAGCCTGGGTGCGCGCATCATGCGCGGCCACTCGGCGGCCAACGTGCTGGGCACCGACTGCGTGGTGGTCTCCAGCGCCATCCGCGAAGACAACCCGGAGCTGATGGAAGCGCGCAGCCAGCGCATTCCGATCATGCCGCGTGCGGCGATGCTGGCCGAACTGATGCGCTTCCGCCGCGGCATTGCGGTGGCCGGCACCCATGGCAAGACCACCACCACCAGCCTGACCGCCGCCGTGCTGAGCGAAGGCGGCCTGGACCCGACCTTCGTGATCGGCGGCCAGCTGCTGGCCGCCGGTGCCAACGCCAAGCTGGGTGGTGGCCAGTGGCTGGTGGCCGAGGCTGACGAAAGCGATGGCAGCTTCCTGCGCCTGAACCCGTTGATGTCGATCATCACCAACATCGACGCCGATCATCTGGAGAACTACGGCAACGATTTTGCCCGCGTGCAGGCGGCGTTCGCCGAGTTCCTGCAGCGCCTGCCGTTCTACGGCCTGGCGGTGCTGTGCATCGACGACCCGGAAGTGGCTGCGCTGGCTGCCAAGACCCCGCGCCACGTGATGAGCTACGGCATGAGCCCGCAGGCCGACGTGCGGGCCGAGAACGTGGTGCAGGAAGGTTCGCGCATGCGCTTCACCCTGCGCCTGCCGCAGGGCACCAGCCAGGAAGTGGTACTGGCACTGCCGGGCAAGCACAACGTGCTGAACGCACTGGCCGCCGCCGCAGTGGGCTGGCAGCTGGGCGTGGCCCCTGACGCCATCGCACGCGCGCTGGAAGCATTTGCCGGTGTCGGCCGTCGCTTCAACGATCTGGGCGAGGTGACCACCGCCAGTGGTGCCAAGGTCCGCATCATCGATGACTATGGTCATCACCCGAGCGAGCTGGAAGCAGTGTTCGCCGCCGCCCGTGGTGGCTGGGCCGACAAGCGCCTGGTGGTGGCCTTCCAGCCGCACCGCTACAGCCGTACCCGCGACCAGTTCGACAAGTTTGCCGCCGTGCTGTCCAGCGTCGATGCGCTGGTGCTGAGCGAGGTCTACCCGGCCGGTGAGGAACCGATTGCCGGTGCCGACTCGCATGCGCTGGCCCGCGCCATCCGTGCGCGTGGCCGTAGCGAGCCGGTGGTGGTGGGCAAGGCTGCCGAACTGGCCAGCGTGCTGCCGGATGTGCTGCAGGACGGTGACCTGCTGCTGATGATGGGGGCGGGCGACATCGGCGCCGTGGCCACCCATATCGCAGTGGAAGGCTTCAAGGGGGAGGGCGAGGCGTGAGCACGCTGACCTTCCCGCCGCTGCGCGTGACCGACCCGGCCGGGTTCGGCCGCGTCGCCGTGCTGCTCGGCGGCAGTTCCAGCGAACGCGAAGTGTCGCTGGATTCGGGCCGCAACGTGCTGGCAGCCCTGCAGTCGCGCGGCGTCGATGCGTTCGCGGTGGACGGCATTCCGGCGCTGGCCAAGGCGCTGGCCGCCGGTGGCATCGATCGCGTGTTCAACATCCTGCACGGCCACAACGGTGGTGGTGAGGACGGCATCGTGCAGGGCCTGATGGACGCCTTCGGCGTGCCGTACACCGGCTCGGACGTGCTGGGCTCGGCGCTGAGCATGGACAAGATCCGCACCAAGCAGGTGTGGCTGTCGCTGGGCCTGCCGACCCCGCAGTACCGGAAGGTCGACGCTTCGAACGTACATGCGCTGGCGGCCGAACTGGGCCTGCCGGTGGTGGTGAAGCCGGCCAACGAAGGCTCCAGCGTGGGCATCAGCCGGGTCACCGATGACGCCGGCCTCGACGAGGCGGTGGCGCTGGCCGCGCGCTACGACGGCCAGCTGCTGATGGAGCAGATGGTGGTCGGCGACGAACTGACCGTGGCCATCCTCGGCGACGTTGCGCTGCCGTCGATCCGCATCGTGCCCAAGGGCCAGTGGTACGACTACAACGCCAAGTACATTGCCGAAGACACCCAGTACCTGTGCCCGGGCCTGGACGGTGACGACGAAGAAGAAATCCGGCGCATCGCGCTGGCCGCGTTCCGTGCCGCCGGTTGCCGTGGCTGGGGCCGCGTGGATGTCATGCGTGATCGCAGGAGCGGCCGATTCTTCCTGCTGGAAGTGAACACCGCACCGGGCATGACCAGCCATTCGCTGGTACCCAAGGCGGCCGGCCAGGCCGGCATCAGCTTCGAAGAGCTGGTGTGGCGTGTGCTGGAACAGACCCTGGAGGCCCCGCACGCATGAACGCGGTGCTGCGCATCTTCGTCTGGCTGTTGGCGCTGTCGGTGGTTGCACTGCCGGTCGTTGCGGTGGTCAATGGCTGGGTCGGCGCCGAGCGCTGGCCGCTGGCGAAGCTGCGCGTGCATGGTGAGTTCAAGCGGGTGCCGGCCGAGCAGCTGCAGCAGGTGCTGCTGCCGTATGCGCACGCGGGCTTCTTCGCGGTCAAGCTGCAGGACGCGCAGGACGCACTGGAACAGCTGCCCTGGGTGGAAAGCGCGCAGGTGCGCAAGCAGTGGCCGGACGTGCTGGAAGTGACCCTGGTCGAGCACAAGCCGTTCGCGCGCTGGGGCAACGACCGCCTGGTCTCCGAGCAGGGCAAGCTGTTCCCCACGCCGAAGAAGCTGGCCGACCTGGCGCTGCCCGAACTGGACGGCCCGGACAGCCAGACCGAAGAAGTGATGAAGCTGTACAGCGACTCGCGTGCATTGTTCGCACCGGCTGGCGTCGATGTACGCCGGGTGACGATGGATGCACGCGGCAGCTGGTCGCTGGTGCTGAGCAACGGCACCGAAGTGGTGGTGGGCCGTGACGACGCGCGCTCGCGCATGCAGCGCTTCGTCAAGGTACTTCCGCAGCTGAACCGCCAGGACGCGCCGATCGAGCGCGCCGACCTCCGTTACACCAATGGTTTCACGCTGAGCTGGGGTACCCCGGCCACGCCGGCGAAAACGCCGGCGACCCCGGCCAGCAGGACGCAGGAAAGGACATGAATCGCAAGGGTGACAAATCGCTGATCGTTGGCCTGGACATCGGCACCTCCAAGGTGGTGGCGCTGGTGGGCGAGTATTCGCCTGGCAACCCGATCGAAGTGATCGGCATCGGCTCGCACGAGTCGCGCGGTTTGAAGCGCGGCGTGGTGGTGGACATCGAATCGACCGTGCAGTCGATCCAGCGCGCGGTGGAAGAAGCCGAGCTGATGGCCGGCTGCGAGATCCGCTCGGTGTACGCCTCCATTTCCGGCAACCACGTGCAGTGCAAGAACTCGCCGGGCATCGTGCCGATCCGCGACGGGGAAGTGACCTGGGGTGACCTGGATCGCGTGCTCGATGCGGCCAAGGCGGTGGCGATTCCGGCCGACCAGAAGATCCTGCATGCGATTCCGCGCGAGTACGTGCTGGACGATTCGCAGGAAGGCATCCGCAACCCGGTCGGCATGACCGGCGTGCGCCTGGAGGTGCATGCGCACCTGGTGGTGTGCGCGCAGTCTGCCGCGGCCAACATCAGCAAGTGCGTGCAGCGCTGCGGCCTGCAGGTGGACGACCTGGTGCTGTCCTCGCTGGCCTCCAGCGTGGCGGTGCTGACCGCCGACGAGCGCGAGCTGGGCGTGGTGCTGGTCGACATGGGCGCCGGCACCACCGATATCGCGGTGTTCGTGCAGGGCGCGATCTGCCACACCGCCTCGCTGCCGATCGCGGGCGACCACGTGACCAACGACATCGCGCACATGCTGCGCACGCCGACCCCGGAAGCCGAGCAGATCAAGGTGCGCTACGCCTGCGCCCTGGCCCAGCTGGCCACCGCCGAGGAAAGCATCCAGGTGCCGTCGGTGGGCGACCGCCCGCCGCGCCGCATGCCGCGCCATTCGCTGGCGCAGGCGGTGCAGGGCCGTTACGAGGAGATCTTCGAGATGGTGCAGGCCGAACTGCGCCGCTCCGGCTTCGAGGAACTGGTGCGCGCCGGCATGGTGCTGACCGGTGGCGCTTCGAAGATGGAAGGCGTGGTCGAGCTGGCCGAGGAAATGCTGCAGATGCCGGTGCGCGTGGGCATTCCGCAGCACGTCACCGGGCTGGGCGAAGTAGTGGGCAACCCGGTGCACGCCACCGGCGTGGGCCTGCTGCTGATGGGCAGCCAGATCGAGCACCCGCGGCGGCCGTCGCTGCCGACCGGGCGCGCCGGAAGCATGTTCAAGAAACTCAAGACCTGGTTCCGCGGCGAGTTCTGACGCGGAACCCGTAATGCCGGGCCTGGCCCGGTCGCAGTACCCGCAGTACCCGCATCACAACGCAACACCGGCAACACACAACCCACACAGCCGCAACGTCGGCATGCAGCAGGACGGCAGGACGCCCGAATGCCCATGCCAGCCAAAGCGGATACAACGAGGACACGGACATGGCGCATTTTGAACTGATCGAAAAGATGGCACCCAATGCGGTGATCAAGGTGGTTGGCGTGGGCGGCGGCGGCGGCAATGCCGTGGCGCACATGGTCAACTCGGCAGTGGATGGCGTGGAATTCATCACCGCCAACACCGACTCGCAGGCCATCAAGAATTGCGGTGCCAAGCTGCAGCTGCAGCTGGGTACCAACGTGACCAAGGGCCTGGGCGCAGGCGCGAACCCGGAAGTCGGCCGCCAGGCCGCGCTGGAAGACCGTGAGCGCATCATGGACGCCCTGCAGGGCGCGGACATGGTGTTCATCACCGCCGGCATGGGCGGTGGCACCGGCACCGGCGCTGCACCGGTGGTGGCGCAGCTGGCCAAGGAAATGGGCATCCTGACCGTGGCCGTGGTCACCAAGCCGTTCCCGTTCGAAGGCCGTCGCCGCATGCAGGTGGCGCTGAAGGGCATCGAGGAACTGAGCCAGCACTGCGACTCGCTGATCACCATTCCGAACGAGAAGCTGATCACCGTGCTGGGCCGCAATGCGACCATGATCCAGGCCTTCCGTGCCGCCAACGACGTGCTGCAGGGCGCCGTGCAGGGCATCGCCGACCTGATCGTGCGTCCGGGCCTGATCAACGTCGACTTCGCCGACGTGCGCACCGTCATGTCCGAAATGGGCCTGGCAATGATGGGTACCGGCACCGCCCGTGGCGATGACCGCGCCCAGGCCGCTGCCGAATCGGCCATCCAGAACCCGCTGCTGGACGACGTGAACCTGGCCGGTGCCAACGGCATCCTGGTCAACATCACCGCCGGTGCGGACTTCACCATGGCCGAGTTCGACGAGATCGGCCGCACCATCGACGGCTTCGCTTCGGAAGACGCCACCGTGGTGGTCGGCACCGTGCTCGACCCGGACATGCAGGACGAAGTGCGCGTGACCGTGGTTGCCACCGGCCTGAACCGCGTGTCGGCCAGCAAGACCCAGCGTCCGGGCGAGCGTGCGCCGATCAAGCTGGTCCGCAACGCCACCACCGGCCAGCCGGAGTTCGGCGACTTCGACAACGGCGGCGACGCCGTG
Organism: Stenotrophomonas sp. 78350_Sma; assembly: GCF_056482105.1. Classification (NCBI taxonomy): domain Bacteria; kingdom Pseudomonadati; phylum Pseudomonadota; class Gammaproteobacteria; order Lysobacterales; family Lysobacteraceae; genus Stenotrophomonas; species Stenotrophomonas sp. 78350_Sma. Next base: position 724,820 of record NZ_CM151182.1, read on the forward strand.
TCCAAGGCCGTGGGCGGCATGGGCCTGGGCCTGCGTCGTGCCAGCAGCGATACCGCTTCCGCTTCTGCGCCGTCGGCTCCGGCCGCTTCGGCTCCGGCGGCAGCTGAACTGCCCAACGATTACCTGGACATCCCGGCGTTCCTGCGCCGCCAGGCGGACTAAGCGGGCCTTCCCGGGGTTGTCCTCCCCGGGGTGCGCCACCATGTCCTGAAAACGCGGGCGCCGGGCCAGGATGGGCCCGGCCGCCCTGCTTCATGTGCGTCCCATTGGCGCGCCGGTGTGTCCTGCCTGCCTTTCAGCCGGGGTAGGGGACCGTGCGTGTTAATCTAATGTGTCACTTCCGGTCCATCCCCCATGATCCAGCAACGCACCCTCAAGAACACGATCCGCGCCACCGGCGTTGGCCTGCACAGCGGTGACAAGGTCTACATGACCCTGCGCCCGGCACCGGTCAACCATGGCATCGTGTTCCGCCGCGTGGACCTGGACCCAGTCGTGGAAGTGCCGGCCAAGGCCGAGCTGGTCACCGAAGTGACCCTGTGCACCGGCCTGACCTGCAACGACGCCAAGATCCAGACCGTCGAACACCTGATGTCGGCGCTGGCCGGCCTGGGCGTTGACAACATCATCGTCGAACTGTCCTCGGCCGAGCTGCCGATCATGGACGGTTCGGCCGGCCCGTTCGTGTTCCTGCTGCAGTCGGCGGGCATCGTGGAGCAGGATGCGCCCAAGCGCTTCATCCGCGTGCTGAAGACCGTGGAAGTGACCGAGGGCGACAAGGTGGCCCGCTTCACCCCCTATGAGGGCTACAAGCTGGGCTTCACCATCCAGTTCGACCACCCGATGATCCCGGCCAAGCAGTCGCGCCAGGAAATCGAGTTCTCGACGCTGGCCTACACCAAGGAAATCTCCCGCGCGCGTACCTTTGGCTTCATGCGCGACCTGGAATACATGCGCGAGCGCAACCTCGGCCTGGGCGGTTCGATGGACAACGCCATCGTGCTGGACGAGTTCCGCGTGCTCAACGAAGACGGCCTGCGCTACGCCGACGAATTCGTGCGCCACAAGATCCTCGACGCGATCGGCGACCTCTATCTGGCCGGTGGCCAGGTGCTGGGCGCCTACGAGGGCTTCAAGTCCGGCCACGCGCTCAACAACAAGCTGGTACGCGCACTGATGGCCGACGCCACCGCCTGGGAATGGGTCAGCTTCGACTCGCCGGCCACGCCAGATCCGGTCGAATACGCCACCCCGGCGTACGCCTGATTTCTGTAGATCGTTGAATTTAAAGACAAAAGCGCCGCCTGAAAGGGCGGCGTTGTCGTTTCCGCAACGCGCATCGCATTCAGCACGCTTGACGCGCGTCAAGGCCGGTTGGAGGTCACGGTTTTGTGAACCTGTTGGATCGGAAGCCTGAATTTAACGCGGTTTTAACAACAATCTAACGACAGGCCCCCGGATGGCAGCTAGGATGCGACCCGGCCCCCGAAATGTTTCACGCCGTGGTGACACGTGCGACGGGGAGCGGAGCCGGATGCTCCGTTGTCGTCAGGACCGCTTCTTCGGCTTCGAAGGAACGTCCTGCAGGCAAGCCAAGGCGTCGCGTAGCCCTTTGTGCGTGGCGGCTGAAACTGCGTGGGGTCCATTCCGGTTGTCGAGCGCTGGGGAGCGCGTGGGAGTGGGAGACGCAGTCTTGATGGTCACCCTGGTGGCCTTCAGCCCGATGGAACGGGCCGCGTCGAGCAACTGGGCTTCGGCAAGCCGCAACTTGGCATGCCAGACCGGGGATTCGACGAGAAAAACGAGGTGTTCCCCGTCCACATTGGCCAGCCGGCAACGGCTGCGCAGAGGTGGCGGCAACTGGGGGCGCAACTGACGGTCCAGCGCGTCGAGCCACAAGGCACGCCGCAGCGGGTTCCCGCTTTTGTCCGCCATCACCGCATCCAGCGCCGGTTTCGGCACTGACGCGGGGCGAACGCTGGATTTCGGCTCAGACATGAAAACTCACTGATGGCATTCAAAAAGATCGTAATCAAAACGCGTGAAGGACAGGCCAAGTCGTCGCCGATCGCGCGTTTGCGGTTCTATTTCGAGGACCGCCCCCGTGCCCTGCTGGGCAGCGTACTCGGGGTAGGCTGCATTATCGGCCTTGCTGGCGGCATTGGCGCCAGCGCGCTGAATGATTCCCGGCTGCAGGCCAAGGTCGAGCGCCAGGATGCGGAGCTGGCCAAGGTCAAGCGCGATGCGCAGACCCAGGTCAACGCACTGGCGGCCCGCCTCGGCGAGCTGCAGGCGCAGGCCACCCGCCTGAACGCCCTTGGCGAACGGCTGACCCAGATGGGCAAGCTGGAAGACGGCGAATTCGACTTCAACGAGACCCCTGGCCTCGGTGATGGCGATGCCGGCGGCCCGACCAGCGACATCCCAGTCAAGGACGTCAACGCCGACTTACAGGTGCTGGAGCAGCGCTTCGCTGCTTCAGGCCGCCAGCTGTCGGTGATGGAATCGCTGATGTTCGACCACCAGCTGCAGCAGAACGCCGTGCCCTCGCGCATGCCGATCCGCAACAGCTACGTGACCTCCGGTTTCGGCACCCGTGCCGACCCGTTCGGCCGCGGTGCCGCCACCCACAAGGGCATGGACTTCCACGCCAGGGTCGGTGACCCGGTGATGGCCGTGGCCGAAGGCGTGGTCAGCTTCTCCGGCGTGAAGGGCGGCTACGGCAACGTGGTCGACGTCGACCACGGTAACGGCTACGTCACCCGCTACGCGCACAATTCGCGCCTGGTGGTGAAGGTCGGCGACCTGGTCCGTGCGGGCCAGGAAGTGGCCAAGGCCGGTTCCACCGGCCGTTCGACCGGCGCCCACGTGCACTTCGAGGTGTGGGAGAACGGCAACGTGGTCAACCCGCGCAAGTTCCTCGGCGACGGCGGCAACACGCCGGTCGGGCGCATCAGCCGCGGCTGAATCCCGGGTTGGACTCCTTCCGCGCCGCGGAAGGGCTCTGACCTGATCTGGTTGAGGGCTGGTGTCGAGGGCAGGGGGCAGAGCCCTTTCGCCATGGCGAAAGGGATCCGACCCCGCATTCGTGTTTCTTTGCCGAATCCGGGGCGATCGCGACCGGATCGGCGCTTGAAACCTCAGCCGCCCGTCCCAAGCTACAATGGGTGTTGCCATCGACAGGGCGCCAGGCGCCCTGTTTCGTTTGCGGCGGACGGATCCCAAGGGGGAGGCCGGGCGTCGTGTCCATCCAACCCGGTTCCTTCAATGATCAACAGCCTGCTTACCCGCGTATTTGGCAGTCGTAACGAACGACAGCTGCGCCAGCTCAACCGCATCGTCGCCAAGATCAATGCGCTGGAGCCGGAGATCGAGAAGCTTTCCGACGAGCAGCTTCAGGCCAAGACGCCGGAGTTCAAGCAGCGCATCGCTGACGGTGAAGCCCTGGACAAGGTGCTGCCGGAAGCCTTCGCGGTCTGCCGCGAAGCCGGCCGCCGCGTGCTGGGCATGCGCCACTACGACGTGCAGCTGATCGGCGGCATGGTGCTTCACCTGGGCAAGATCGCAGAAATGCGCACCGGTGAAGGCAAGACCCTGGTGGCGACCCTGCCGGTGTACCTCAACGCGCTGGAAGGCAAGGGCGTGCACGTGGTCACCGTGAACGACTACCTGGCCCGCCGCGACGCCGCGCAGATGGGCAAGCTGTACAACTGGCTGGGCCTGAGCGTGGGCGTGGTCTACCCGGGCATGCCGCACAGCGACAAGCGCGAAGCCTACGCCGCCGACATCACCTACGGCACCAACAACGAATTCGGTTTCGATTACCTGCGCGACAACATGGCGCTGTCCAAGGCCGACCGCTACCAGCGCGGCCTGCACTACGCCATCGTCGACGAAGTCGACTCCATCCTGATCGACGAAGCGCGTACCCCGCTGATCATCTCCGGCCCGGCCGATGATTCCCCGGAGCTGTACATCCGCGTCAACCGCGTCGTGCCGAACCTGGTCAAGCAGGAAGTGGAAGACGGCGAAGGCGACTTCTGGGTCGACGAGAAGGGCAAGCAGGTGCACCTGTCCGAAGCGGGCATGGAGCACGCCGAGCAGCTGCTGGTCGAAGCCGGCATCCTCGATGGCGAGACCGAAGGCCTGTACGCGGCACAGAACCTGACCGTCGTGCACCACCTCAATGCCGCGCTGCGTGCGCACGCCATCTACCAGCGTGACGTGGACTACATCGTGCGCGATGGCGAAGTGGTCATCGTCGACGAATTCACCGGCCGTACCCTGGCCGGCCGCCGCTGGTCCGACGGCCTGCACCAGGCGGTGGAAGCGAAGGAAGGCGTGCCGGTCCAGCGCGAGAACCAGACGCTGGCCAGCATCACCTTCCAGAACCTGTTCCGTATGTACAAGAAGCTGTCCGGCATGACCGGTACGGCCGATACCGAAGCGTTCGAATTCCAGAGCATCTACGGCCTGGAAGTGGTGGTGATCCCGACCAACCGCCCGACCATCCGCAAGGACAGCCCGGACCAGGTGTTCCTCAACCGCAAGGGCAAGTTCAATGCGGTGCTGGCCGACATCGAAGAGTGCGCCAAGCGCGGCCAGCCGGTGCTGGTGGGTACCACCTCGATCGAAACTTCGGAAATGCTGTCCGAGCACCTGAGCAAGGCCGGCGTGAAGCACGAAGTGCTCAACGCCAAGCAGCATGACCGCGAAGCGACCATCGTCGCCAATGCCGGCCGTCCGGCCGCCGTGACCATCGCCACGAACATGGCCGGTCGCGGTACCGACATCGTGCTGGGCGGTTCGCTGGAAGCCGAGATCCACGCCCTGGGCGAGGACGCGACCGACGAGCAGAAGGCCGCGGTCAAGGCCGAATGGCAGAAGCGCCACGATGCGGTGAAGGCTGCCGGCGGCCTGCACATCGTCGGCACCGAGCGCCACGAATCGCGCCGTATCGACAACCAGCTGCGTGGCCGTTCGGGCCGCCAGGGTGACCCGGGTTCGTCCCGCTTCTACCTGTCGCTGGAAGACAACCTGATGCGCATCTTCGCCTCCGACTGGGTGCAGAAGGCCATGCGCATGATGGGCATGAAGGAAGACGACGTCATCGAGGACCGCCTGGTCAGCCGCCAGATCGAGAAGGCGCAGCGCAAGGTCGAGGCCCACAACTTCGACATCCGCAAGAACCTGCTGGACTTCGACGACGTCAACAACGACCAGCGCAAGGTGATCTACGCCCAGCGCGACGAGCTGCTGGACGCCGAGTCGGTGAAGGGCAACGTCGACGGCATCCGCGACGACGTGATCTTCGATGTGGTGGCCCGCTTCGTGCCGCCGAACTCGATCGACGAGCAGTGGGACCTGCGTGGCCTGGAGGCGACCCTCGAGTCGGACTTCGGCCTGCAGATGTCGCTGACCGGCCTGGTCAAGGAACACGAGGAACTGGACGCCGAAGCAATTGCCGCCAAGGTGCAGGAACGCGTGAACCAGCACTTCGCCGAGAAGGAAGCCGGCGTGGGCGAAGAGACCATGCGCGCGCTGGAGAAGCACGTGATGCTGACCGTGCTGGACCAGAGCTGGAAGGAACACCTGGCGCGCATGGACTACCTGCGCCAGGGCATCTACCTGCGTGGTTACGCGCAGAAGCAGCCGAAGCAGGAGTACAAGAAGGAAGCCTTCGAGCTGTTCTCGGACATGCTGGAGAACGTCAAGCGCGAAGTGGTGACCCTGCTGTCGCGCGTGCGCGTGCGCAGCGACGAGGAAGTGCAGGCGCTGGAAGCGGCCGAGCGCCAGCAGGTGGAAGCCCGCCTGCGCCAGTCGCAGTTCCAGCACCAGGACGTGGGTGGCTACAGCGCCGACGAGGAAGCCGCACAGGTGCAGGCCGCCCAGCAGGGCGTGGCGCAGCTGCAGCGCGACGAGCCGAAGATCGGCCGCAATGATCCGTGCCCGTGCGGAAGTGGCAAGAAGTACAAGCACTGCCACGGCCAGCTGAGCTGATCCCGAAGAGCCCCGCGAAAGCGGGGCTCTTCTTTTGTGGTGCATGATCCTGGCCAGATCCGCGATTGCGCGGGCCGCCCTGTTCTGGGCATGCTTCCCCCATGCCTTCCCCCACCCGATCGATCCATGTCGTGGCCGCCGTCATCACCGACGCCCGTGGCCGCGTGCTGCTCAACCGCCGAACCGAGAACCGCGACATGGCCGGCCTGTGGGAGTTCCCGGGCGGCAAGCGCGAATCCGGCGAGACCTCCGAACAGGCGCTGGTGCGCGAACTGCGCGAAGAGCTGGGCATCGAGGCCGATATCGGCGAGTGGCTGATGGACGTGCCGCAGCGCTACCCGGACAAGCACCTGACCCTGGAAGTGCGCCATGTGCGCAGCTGGAAGGGCACGCCACGCGGGCGCGAGGGCCAGGCGATCACCTGGGTGGCGCCGGACAAGCTGGGCCGCTATTCGATGCCGCCGGCCGATCTGCCGGTGGTGGCCGCCCTGCGCCAGCCCGACCGCTACCTGATCACCCCGGCGCCGGCCGATGATGATGGCGGCGTACAGCAGTGGCATGAGCAGCTGCAGCGTGCGGTAGCAGGTGGCCAGCAGCGTATCCAGCTGCGCCTGCCGCCGGCGCATCCGCAGCGGCAGGCGATGGTCGAGCAGGCCGTGCGTGCGCATCGCCGCAGCGGCGTGCAATGGCTGCTCAATCGCGATATCGAACTGGCGCGTGCGTTGGGCGTGGGCGTACACCTGGGCAGCGAGCAGTTGCAGGAACTGTCGCAGCGTCCACTTCCCGAAGGCCAGCTGGTGGCCGCATCCTGCCACGACCTGCAGCAGCTGCAGGCCGCACAACAGCTGGGCTGCGACTTCGCGGTGCTTGGCCCGGTGCAGGCCACCGCCAGCCATCCCGATGCCTCGCCGCTGGGCTGGGATGCCTTTGCCGAACTGCGAGCGCAGGTATCGCTGCCGATCTACGCCCTGGGCGGCATGGGCCGCGGCCACATCATCGAAGCGCGCCGCCACGGCGGGCAGGGCATCGCCGCCATTCGTGGGCTGTGGCCGGAGTGAGCCGGCACGCGGGGTCAGATCCCTGCGCAGCAGGGATCCGACCCCTCCCGATCACAGCGTGATCCAGAAGCACCCATACTGCCGCCGCAATCCCAGCACCGTCGAGGCGCGCGCCACGCTGCCCGGCAACGTCTGCTCCAGGCGCAGGCCGACCGGATGCCGCACGGCCGGCGGCTCAGGGTCGGATTCCTGCGCAGCAGGGCTCTGCCCCTCCTCCGGCACTGCGACCTGGTCCTGCCTGGAATAGACCGGCACCACGTCCACCAGCGACCGCCGCGCCAGCGATTCCAGCTGACCGAGAATGCGCTGCGCGCCCGCGTCGGACACCGCACCCCACAGGTACAGTGAAGACAGCCGATTGACGTCGTTGCCGAGGATGCCGTTGCGCAATGCATCCACGAGCTCGCTCAGCCGGCGTGGGCAGCGTGCACCCAGCGTGTCGCGCGGTGCGGTGTTGCCGGTAGGGGCGGGCGGCGGCAGCCGTGACCGTGCGCCCACGCTGTCACAGGGACGGTCGGTGTAGACACTCTGGCCCTGCGCATCGGTGCAACGGTTCAGGCGCGTGGACTGCGCGTGGGCAACGTGGGCCATCGCGCACAGCGGCAACAGCACCAGCAGGAGGGAAAGGCGGATCATCAGCGAAGGGTAGCGCTGATCAGGTCCGCATGGCGTGCTTTCAGCCTCGCAGCAGTTTCAGCACTGAAGTGGTCGGCCTGGCCAGGTTCAAGGTGTAGAAGTGCAGGCCGGGCGCGCCGCCTTCGATCAAGCGCTGGCACAGCCTGGCTACCACTTCGGTGCCGAATGCACGCACCGACTCGGCGTCATCGCCGTAGGCCTGCATCTTGCGGCCGATCCAGCGCGGAATTTCCGCACCACACTGTTCGGAGAAGCGGCGCAGCTGGCTGAAGTTGGCGATCGGCATGATGCCGGGCGTGATCGGTACCTGCACGCCGAGCCGGCGCACTTCATCGACGAAGTGGAAGTAGGCATCCGGGTTGAAGAAGTACTGGGTGATTGCCGCATCGGCACCGGCGTCGATCTTCGCCTTGAAGTGCTTCAGGTCGGCCAGCGCATCGGTCGCCTGCGGATGCGTTTCCGGATACGCACCCACTTCGATGTGGAACGCATCACCGTGCTCGGCGCGGATGAAGTCGATCAGCTCGGCGGCATAGCGCATGTCGCCGGGGAAACCCATGCCCGAGGGCAGGTCACCGCGCAGTGCGACCAGGCGACGGCAGCCGATGGCACGGTACAGCTTGAGCAGTTCGCGGATCTCCTGGCGGGTGCCGCCGACGCAGGACAGGTGCGGTGCGGCGTCGAACCCGTGGTGCTGGCTGAGGTGGCGCACGGTCTCGGAGGTATAGCTCAGGGTCGAGCCACCGGCGCCGAAGGTACACGACACGTATTCGGGGGCGTAGTCCTTCAGCTTGGCCGCGGCACGGTCCAGCTGGCTGCGCTGTTCGTCGGTCTTGGGCGGATAGAACTCGAAGCTGATGGCGGTCATGGCGCGGGGCGGCGGCGGGTTTGAGTAAGTATATCGCTTCATCAAGATGGATGTGCGAATGGCGCGTGAGCAAATGCCGTCCGGCGCCTGCGACCGTTCGCCCCACCGTGCGGCCGCTGCTCCGAAATCGCAACCTGTATGCCTCGGCCCGGCCCACGCTGCTCCCATCCCGGCAACATCCACCCGATGAAGGAGCAGACGATGAAGATCTTCCTGGCACTCTGGTACGCAATGAAGGCGCTGGCCCGGCTGGCGATGATCGGCATGGCGATGGCCGTGCTGGGCTCCGGTTCGGCCCATGCGACGGCCGCCACCGGCACCGGCAAGGTGCAGGTCGAGGTGGTCGGCAAGGGCCGCCCGCTGCTGCTGATCCCCGGCCTCAACAGCAGTGCCGAGGTCTGGCGCGAGACGTGCCTGGCGCTGAAGGACGTGCAGTGCCATCTGGTGCAGCTGCCGGGCTTTGCCGGCGCGGCTCCTGCCGATCCGCGCCCGGCTGGATTCCTGCCGGCGATGCGCGGCCAGTTGCTGGCCTACCTGCATGACCAGCAGCTGGGCCCGGTGGTGGTGGTCGGCCACAGCCTCGGCGGCCTGCTGGGCCTGCAGATGGCACAGGCCGAGCCGAAGGCGGTCAGCGCGCTGGTGGTGGTTGATGCATTGCCGTTCCTGCCGGCGGCGCGTGACCCGAACGCCACCGCAGACAGCGTGCGGCCGATGGCCGACCAGCTGCGCAAGGGCATGCTCGCCGCCGATGCCGCGCAGTGGCAAGCGCAGCTGAAGGCCGGCCTGCCAGGCATGACCCGCGATCCGCAGCGCCAGGCCGAACTGGGTCGCTGGGGCGAAGCCAGCGACCGCCAGACCACGGCTGACGCCATGCACGCGGTGATGACCACCGACCTGCGTAACAGCATCGCCTCGATCAGCGTGCCGACGCTGGTGCTGGGCAGCTGGGCCGGTTACCAGCCGATGGGTGGCACCGAGGAAAGCACCCGCGCGGTGTTCCAGGCCCAGTACGCGAAACTGCAGGACGTGCAGATCGAGATGAGCGCGCAGGGATTCCACTTCCTGATGTGGGATGATCCGCGCTGGTTGCAGGAACAGGTGCAGCGTTTCCTCGCCGCGCATCCCTGACCGCTGTCCGCCCTCCTGCCATCGCCGAGAGCCCGCATGGACGCCACCACGTCATCCCGCCGCTTCTGGACGCTCAATGCACTGGCATGGGCTGGCTATGCGATGTACGGGCTGTGGGTCGGGATGCGGATCGGTGGCGGCGTGGTGTTCAGCGGCATCGTGCTGATCACCGTCAGCGTGGCCGCCTGCCTGTGGTTGTGCAGCGGCACGCTGCGCGCGGTTGCACTACGCCAGCACTGGTGGGAGGGCAGCCTGGGAAGCCTGGTGTTGAAACTGGCTGCCGGTGTGGTGCTCGGCGCCAGCGTCGCGCAGGCGGTGACTGCCGCGCTGCTGCTGCCGGCACTGGCGCTGGGCTGGGTGCAGCTGCCTGGCGGCCACGCGGATTACCAGTGGTCGTCGTTGCTGGTGTACTGGATGAACACCGCACTGTTCCTGCTGATGTGGACGGGCCTGTGGGCAGGCCTGCACGGTTTGCGCCGGGCCCGCCACAGTGAGCTGGCCCGCCTGCGCGCCGAGGCCGAGCGCAGCACGTTGGAGCGCGATGCTCTTCGCGCACGGCTCAACCCGCATTTCATGTTCAATGCGCTGAACAACCTGCGCGCGCTGATCCTGGAAGATCCCGAGCGTGCGCGCGACATGGTCACCCGCCTGTCGCGCACGCTGCGCCAGGCGCTGGCGCACAACCGCAGCGAGCAGGTCACGCTGGCCGAGGAACTGGCGGTAGTGGACGATTACCTGGCCATCGAGGCGATCCACTTCGAGCAGCGCCTGCAGGTAAACCAGCACATCGATGCCGGCGCACTGCAGGCACAATTGCCGGCGATGGCACTGCAGCTGCTGGTGGAAAATGCGATCAAGCATGGCATAGCCAGTCGCCCCGGCGGTGGCGGGATAGAGATCCGGGCCACGTTGGACGACCACGTGTTGCGCCTGCAGGTGGACAACCCGCTGGGCAGCGCCGGCGAGCCCACCCACGGGCATGGCGTCGGCCTGGCCTATCTGCGTGCGCAGCTCGGTTCGCGCGGGCGTTTCAACCTGCAGCCGGTCGGCGATCGCATGCAGGCCCTGCTGGAGATTCCGCAATGAGTGGCGTACTTCGTGTACTGATCGTCGATGACGCACGGCTGGCGCGCCAGGAGCTTCGCACGCTGCTGTCGGCGCTGCCCTGGGTGCAGTGCGTGGGCGAAGCCGACGACGTGCCCGCCGCACGCGAGGCGATCGCCACGCTGGCGCCGGACCTGGTGCTGCTGGACGTGCAGATGCCTTCCGGCAGTGGTTTCGATGTGCTGGACGGCCTGGAGACGGTGCCGGCGGTGGTATTCGTCACCGCCTACGACACCTATGCCGTGCGCGCCTTCCAGGCCAATGCGCTGGACTATCTGGTGAAGCCGGTGGAAGCGCCGCGGCTGCTGGAGGCGCTGGAGCGGGCACGTCAGCGCGAAGTGGTTTCGGCCGGAGCATCGGATTCGCGCAGCACGCTGGCTGCGCAGGACCAGGTGTTCGTGCGCGAGGGCGAACGCTGCTGGTTCGTGGCGGTGTCCGAGATCCGCCGGCTGGTGGTGGATGGCAACTACACGCGGCTGTGGTTCCGCGACCAGAATGCCCTGCTGACCCGCAGCCTGAGTGCGCTGGAAGCACGCCTGCCGGCAGAGCTGTTCTTCCGCGCCAACCGCAATACGCTGGTCAACCTGCGCCGCATTCGTGGCGTAACGCCAAGTATTGCCGATGGCTACGATCTGACGCTGGACGACGGCAGTGAAGTGGACGTGTCGCGGCGGCAGGCGCGCGAACTGCGCGAGCGCATGGCGTTGTAGCTGCGGCTACAGCTCGGCGCTGACCGGGCTGGTGAGGAAGCCCCACAGCAGGCGCGCCATCACCGCTGGTGAGCGTGCCTGTGAACGCGCATACGCCAGCAGGGCATCCAGCCGCGGGCGATCGTACAGGTGGCCGGCCAGCAGCACCGCGTGGATGCGACGGGTGTTTGCGGTGTCCTGCAGCGGGTCGCCATCGAGGAGCACCAGATCGGCGGCCTTGCCGACCTCGACGCTGCCATGTGATGCCTGCAGCTGCAGATGACGCGCGGCCTGCAGCGTGGCCGCACGCAGTACGTCGGCCCGGCTCATGCCGGCGTGCCGCAGCCATTGCAGTTCATCGTGGTAGCGGAAGCCGCCCAACCCGGTATCGGTACCGACCAGCACGGGGACGCCTGCGCGATGCGCGGCGCCGGTGAGCACCAGGCCATGCTCAAAGTAGGCCTTCAATGCAGTTTCACCGCGCGGGCCGGGGTAGCGCGCCACGGTGGCCTGCAGGTCATCACGCCACGCCCAGCGTGAGAGCGGATCCAGATAGGCCAGGCGCGGGTCGTCGGCGAAGGCGGGGTCGCGTGCGCGCACGTCCTCTTCGCGGGTGACATGGGTCGGTACGAACGCGGCACCGCTGGCCTGCATCAAACCGAACGCCTTGTTGCAGAGCGCGGGCTGGTGACTGGCCACCATACGTTCGGCCAGTTTGGTCGGGTCTTCGCCGTCGAGCGCGCCGCCACGCCAGGCGGCTGCGTTTTCGAAGCAATGCCGCACGAACAGATGGGCGTGTTCGAAGCTGCGCTGGCCTGCCTGCATCGCGTCTTCCAGAGGCACGGCCCTGGGCAGGTGGCCGACCAGCGGACGGCGCAGCTGCTGCGCCTCGGTGGCCAGCCGCTGGTAGGTATCCGCACGCAGCCGGTTGTAGACCTTCAGCGCGTCGACACCGCGTGCGCTGTACGTGCGTGCACGCGCAGCCGCGGCATCCGGCGCGAGTGACGGATCTTCGAAGTAGAAACTGGCGATCTGCACGAAGCGCGGTGCAACCTGCTGCCCGGCAATGGCCTGTGCGGTCCAGCGGCGCTTGTCGGCCACGCAGGCGATCAGCGGATCGGTAGCCTGCGGGCAGTCCATCATGTCGCGGGTACCAGTGATGCCGTTGGCCAGCATCAGCGGGAACTGCAACTGCGGTGACAGTTGCAGCGCATGGGTGTGCATGTCCCAGAAGCCCGGCAACAGCCAGCGGCCACCGCCATCAAGCACGGGCAATGCCGCGTCATGTGCGTCTTCGCCGATGGCGGTGATGAGGCCGTTGCGCACAGTCACCGTGGTGGGTTCGCTGGCCTGCCCGCGCGCGATGTCCACCACCCGCACGTTGGCGATCACGCGGCTGTTGCCCGCCTCCGGCAGCGGTGCTCCGCGCAGGGGCCAGAGCAGCGCCGCCACGAAGGCCAAGGGCAGCACCGGCAGGGCCGCCAGCAGTGCGCGCAGCAGGCGCCTCATGGGCCGCTGGCCTGGCCGCGCAGGCGTGCACTGACACCATCGCGTTCGACCCGGATGTCCAGGTGCAGACCATAGTGACTGCACAGCCGCCGCATGATTTCCAGGCCCAATCCGCTGCCCCTGCTTCCCGCGCGCTTGTCGAACGGGCGTGGTTCGGGCCAATTGCCCAGCGATGGTGTGGTGTCTGTGGTGTTATGCACCAGCAGGTGTCCTGCGTCCAACGCGATCAGCACCTGCCCATGGGCGGTGTGTGCGAAGGCATTGCCGATCAGGTTGGCCAGTACCACGTGCAGCGCCGCCTCGGGAGCACGCAGCGTGGCGTCGTCGGGTACCACAAGCTGTACCTGCACCGGCCGCGACGCCAGCAAGGGCGACTGTTCGACAATCACACGTTCCAGCAGCGGAACCAGCCTGACCGGCCCGGCGCAGTGACCTGCGGGTTCCTCGCGCGCCAGGGCCAGCAGCGCGGTCACAGCCCGTTGCAGCTGCAGTGCAGACAGGCGGATGTGCTGCACGTGCTGCCGGCCGCGCTCCGACAACCCGGGTTCGCCGAGCAGTTGGCCCGCCGCGCTGGAGATGACGGTCAGCGGAGTGCGCAGTTCATGGCTGGCATCACGGGTGAACGCATGCTCGCGCGCGACGAAGGCGGCGACCCGTGCCGACAGTCCGTCCAGCGCACGTGCCAGCACGCCGATCTCGTCGCCATCGAAGCGTGCGGCAAGTTCCGTGCCGTGGCCGGTCATCGGCTGCAGTATCTCGACCTCTTCGACCAGCGCATACAGCCGGCGTGTGACGCGATGGGCCAGCCACCTGCCGAGCAGGATCGCCAACAGCACCATCACCAGCGCAGTGCCGGCAAGCAGCATCACCACGTTGTCGCGGATCGGCCGTACCACCAGTTGGCTGCTGACTTCAGACACCAGCCACGCCGGTGGGGCCGATGCCGCTGGCGTGAGCCGCAAGAGATGGTAATGGCGCCCGTCATCGCCAGCGAATTCCGAGCGCCAGGGTTCATCGGCGAACACCCGGTGCAGGTCGGCGGGAAATGTCGACGGTGAGGCATGCAGCTGGACGGCGGCGTCGGCCGGCGTGCGCCAGCGACCATCGCGCGCATGGTGGGCAAGCTGTGCCTGAGCTTCGCGCGCCAGCTGGGCATTGAACAGGCTGTCCTCGACGGCATACATGAAAACCAGCGAGTACAGCCCGAACACCGTGGCGATGAGCAGGGCGAACGCAGTAAAGGCGACGGCGAGGCGGCGGCGCAGGTGCTGGACCGGGCGTGCTTTCATGGCGCTGCCTCCAAGCGGAAGCCGACGCCGTGAACGGTGCGCAGCATCTCGCCTTCGAACGGCTTGTCCAGCGCCTGGCGCAGCAGGTAGAGATGCGAGCGCAGTGGATCGGAGGGCGGCGCTTCATCGCCCCACAACCGCTGCACCAGCTCGCTGCGGGTGACGGTGCGTGGCCACGCCTCGGCCAGAATGAGCAGGATGCGTTGCGCCACCTGTGGCAACTCCAGCGGCGTGCCCGCACGCGATGCCTGGCCGCTGCGGCGATCGATGCTCAGCGGGCCCACCTGCAGCAGGTTCGCCTGGCCAACGCGGTGGCGACGGGCGAGGGCGAGGCAGCGGGCAAGCAGCTCCGCGTCATCGAACGGCTTGACCAGATAGTCGTCTGCGCCGGCCGCGAAGCCCTGCAACTTGTCACCAATCGCGTCGCGTGCGGTCAGCATCAGGACGGGGATGTGCCGGTCGCTGCATTCACGCAGTCTCTGGCAGATGGTGACGCCGTCGATGCCGGGCAGCCCGATATCCAGCAGCAGTACATCCGGCGGTGACGCCAGCGCCAGACGCAGGCCAGCCTGGCCGTCGGCGGCGAAATCGACCAGATGGCCGTGCGACTGCAGCATGTCGACGATGGTCGATGCCAACGGCAGGTTGTCTTCAATCAACTGCAGGCGCAGGCGCTCGGCGTCCATGGTCAGGGCTGCATGCGGGCCAGGAGAGCGCTAGCTTCGTCCAGACCGGGCTGCTTTTCCAGCACAGCCAGTACCTGCGAACGGGCCAGATCGGTCCGGCCCAGGCGCCAGTGTGCTTCTGCCATCGCGACCTGCAGCCTTGGCTCGTCCATATGCGGGCTGGCCAGCTGCATGATGGCCAGCGCGTCGGTGGTTGCAGTGGCGTCCTTTGCCGCTTTCAGCTGGTAGAAGCCCAGCATGCCGATCAGCTCGACGTGATGGTCGGACGGGCGCTGTGCCAGTATTCGCGCCGCCTGCCCATCGCGCTGCTGCAGGTGCTGCTCCACCAGCGCCATGCTGCGTTCATCGCGCCATGCCTGGCGTGCCAGTGGCACACGCCCGCTGGCGCGCACGAAGGCGTCAGCCAGTGCAGCGGTCGAGAACGGGTTCTGACCGGTCAGCAGGCGTCCATCGACTACGACCTTGGGCATCATCAGCGGTGCCTCCTGCCAGTGTGCGCCCAGCTCCCGCATGCGCGGTTCAAGCTGGAAGGTGAACTCCTTCGCCCAGCGCTTGCCGAACAACGACTCTTCCTCTTCCGTGAAGCCGGTCATGGCGCGGCCGTCCACCAGAGAGCGTCCATCGGCCAGGCGTACCCCTGCCAGCGCCGCCGGACCATGGCAGACCGCCGCCACCAGCCCGCCCGATTCCCATATGGCGGCAATCGTGTCGCGCAGCGCGGGATCGGCGGGAAGATCGAACATCGCGCCCTTGCCGCCAATCACCAGTACGCCCTCATAGTCGTTCGCGCGCAGCTGCGCGGTGGGCAGGGTTGCCGCCAGCTTGGCCATGGCCTGCGAATCGGCAATGACAGCGGCATTGAAGGCCTCATCGGGGTTGTACTTGTCTGCTTCGACAGCGCCCCCTTTGGGGCTCGCCACGTCGATCTCGAATCCGTTCTGCCTGAGGATCAGCCAGGCCTGGGCGAACTCGTCCATCTCGAAGCCCGGACGGGACTTGCCCTGATCACGTCCTTCGCTGCTGACCACCAACAGGACGCGTGGCGATGCATCAGGCGGTGAAGGCGCGCCCAGAGCGGGCAGGGGCAGAGCGGCAAGGAGCGAAGACAGCAGGGCGTGGCGGAAGCGGCGCATGCAGGGTTCTCCAGGGGATGTGCCAGCAGGGTGGCTGGTCGATGTGAAGCAGACTTCAAGCCCTGCGGGCGCTACCCTGAGTGCCTGTTTCCGTACGCGGCATGCCATGTCCATCGTCCTCACCGAATTCGCCCGTCCCCGCCTGTTCCCGCGCGTGCCGCGCGGCAACACCATCCAGGACTGCACTGCCGAGCAGTTTGAAGCCCACCTCAACGCACACGCGCCGATGAAGGTGCTCGAGGGCTACGCGCCATTCTGCAAGCTGTTCGTCTACGAGAACTGGACCAGCACACGCTGCCTGACGGTGCCGATTACCGATGCCAACCGTCACCTGCTGCGCAGCGGCTACGAGGCGCGCAATCGTGAAGAGCTGCCGGTGCTGGTGCGTTGGTTCGAAGGCGTGGAATCGCCGCGTGCGAACTACCTGGTGGTGATCCTGTACAGCGCCGAACAGCTGGCCAGGGAAGGTTCACCGATCGAGGCCGACTGGGGCATCGTCGGCTGCATCTACACCGCCGAGCCGGAAGAGGTGCCGATGGCGCCGATCACGATGATGCGCAATGCGCTGGGGGTGGAGGAGGGTGGCTCCGGCGTGTCGCTGGATCGCGAGGCCTATCAGCGCTCGGTCGCCTTCTGGGAAAGCAACGCCAACTGGCGGCCGTAACCGGCCTGGGTCGGACCCCCTGCACCGCTGGGCTCTGGCCCGGTCATCCGGCCCCATGCGCCCGCTATGATCGGGGCAGGCAGACCCCCCAAAGGGCAGGGCATGGATATCTGGGCAAGGATGATTCCGGTGTTGCTGGTTGGCGTGTTGCCCGCCGCCACGGTGCTGGCGGCCAAGCCCGCTGCCGACACCGCGTGCGCGCCATTGGCGGCCCTGCCTGGGCTGCGCGATGCCGGGGTGACCGCGCTGTCGATGCAGCCCAGCGACGGTCGTTGCCTTGTCGAGGTGACGGCCAGCGACAGCCAAGGGCTGCTTCGGCAGCGGCAGATGTTGGAAGTGCTCACGCAGCATGCCTGCGAGGCGCCCGCGGAGGTGACGGTAGACAACCTGCGGCCATCACTGTTGCTGCGCACACCGAAGCGATGTGCTGCGCGTAGCAGCCAGGATCTGTTCGCCGGCGAAGGTGTTCCCTGGATGCAACCGCGCGGAAAGCTGCCGCGCTATCCACGCGAAGCCATGGAGCAGGGGCTTTCCGGGCGCAGCCTGCTCAAGGCACTGATCGATTCGCACGGCGTAGTGGCTGCGGTGATCGTGGAGACCTCCAGTGGCCATGCGGTGCTGGACGAGGCGGCCGTGGAAGAGCTGCGTGGTTGGCATTTCGTGCGTGGCGATGCCCAAAGCACGGTGCCGGCGCTGACCATCGTTCGCGTGCCGATGCGGTATGAGTTCGTGGATTGAACGGGATCCACGCATGGCGTGGATCAACGCGAGGCTATGCCGTCCACGTGTGGCGTGGATGTACGGACCGCAGTAGAGCCACGCCATGCGTGGCTGCTTGGCCTTCAGACGGCGTTCCATTCCCACCACGGGTAGTGGTACTCGCGGTCGATGGCCTGCCAATGCCGGCTGCAGTGCGTGCAGGCAACGGTATGGCAATCGCCCCAACCATCTTCGGCCTCCTGCAACGAGAGCCGCCGCATCTGCCCTTGTTCGATCAGGCGACGCGGATCGAAGAACGGGTAGCGGGGATTGAGTGCGCACAGGCATCCTTCGCGCGCCTGCCAGTAGCGCAATCGTTGCAGCGCGGCCTTGAGGTGGGCCTGGTTGCTGATCAGCATGCCGCCGAGCGCGACGCCCTGGCAGCGCTGTTCGATCAGGTCTGCATGCGCGGCCAATGCATCCAGCGAGGACGCGGTGAACAGCCGTGCAACCGTGCGCGCGGCGTCGGTGATGCGTTTGCCGTCACGCGACAGCAGGTCCTGCAGCAGGGCGTCGGCCTGAGCATCCTCAAGCCGGGGCGACGGCGTTGCGGACCACGGCCAGCGCATCAACGTGCCTTGCCGATCGCGGCGTAGTGGCCGGCGGTCAGCCGCAGCAGATCGGTGGGTGCCAGTTCCACTTCCAGGCCACGGCGTCCGGCGCTGACATGCAGGTTGGGCAATGCCTGCGCGCTGGCGTCCAGGAAGGTGCGCAGGCGCTTCTTCTGCCCGAGCGGGCTGATGCCACCGACCAGATAACCGGTCGCGCGCTGTGCGGCGTCAGCAGCAGCCATCTCGCACTTCTTGCAGCCGGCCGCTTCGGCCAATGCCTTCAGGTCCAGCTGGCCGGCCACCGGCACGATTGCAACGAGCAATTCATGGGTTTCGGTGCTGGCCAGCAGGGTCTTGAACACCTGGGCCGGATCGAGGCCGAGCTTGTCGACGGCTTCGCCGCCATACGATTCGGCGTGGGCGTCGTGCACGTAGCTGCGCACGGTGTGGGCGATCTTCTCGCGCTTGAGGAGGTTGATGGCCGGGGTCATGGGCGCATCGTAGCGCGGGGTGAAGGCCTTGCCTTGACCGAGGCTGTTGTCCCCGCTCTGGTGGGGAACATCCACGCATGGCGTGGATCTACTGTGGGTTGGGTGGATACGTGGTGTATGACCACACGCGAACGCAGAACGGGCGCCCGAAGGCGCCCGTTCCGTGTGTTGCATGCACCGGTAGTGCCGGCCGCTGGCGGGCACCGCGCAGGGCATCAGTAGCGGTAGTGGTCCGGCTTGAACGGGCCTTCCACCGGTACGCCGATGTAGTCGGCCTGTTCCTGGCTCAGGGTGGTCAGCTTCACGCCGATCTTTTCCAGGTGCAGGCGAGCCACTTCTTCGTCCAGCTTCTTCGGCAGCAGGTAGACCTTCTTCTCGTAGCTGTCCTTGTTCGCCCACAGGTCGATCTGTGCCAGGGTCTGGTTGGCGAAGCTGTTGGACATCACGAAGCTCGGGTGGCCGGTGGCGCAGCCCAGGTTCACCAGGCGGCCTTCGGCCAGCAGGAAGATCGCGTTGCCGTTCGGGAAGATGTACTTGTCCACCTGCGGCTTGATGTTGACGTGCTTGATGCCGGCGAACGACACCAGCGCATCGACCTGGATCTCGTTGTCGAAGTGGCCGATGTTGCAGACGATGGCCTGGTCCTTCATCGCGCTGAGGTGCTCGATGCGGATGATGTCCTTGTTGCCGGTGGTGGTGACGTACAGGTCGGCACGGCCCAGGGTCGATTCGATGGTGTTGACTTCATAGCCTTCCATCGCCGCCTGCAGGGCGCAGATCGGGTCGATCTCGGTGACGATCACGCGCGCGCCGTAAGCACGCAGCGAGGCGGCGCAGCCCTTGCCGACGTCGCCGTAGCCGCAGACCACGGCCACCTTGCCGGCCAGCATCACGTCCATCGCGCGCTTCAGGCCATCGGCCAGCGACTCGCGGCAGCCGTACAGGTTGTCGAACTTGCTCTTGGTGACCGAGTCGTTGACGTTGATCGCCGGGATCAGCAGGGTGCCGGCCTGGGCCAGCTGGTACAGGCGGTGCACGCCGGTGGTGGTCTCTTCGGAGACGCCCTTCCAGTCCTTGACCACGCGGCCCCAGTAACCCGGGCGCTCCTTGGCGACGCGCTTGAGCAGGTTCTTGATGACCTGTTCTTCGTGCGAGGACGAGGCGGTGTTGACCCAGTCACTGCCGTTTTCCAGTTCGTAGCCCTTGTGGATCAGCAGGGTCACGTCACCGCCGTCGTCCACCACCAGCTCCGGGCCGGTCAGGGTGCCGTCGGCCAGGGTGAAGGTCAGCGCGTCCAGGGTGCAGTCCCAGTACTCTTCCAGGGTCTCGCCCTTCCAGGCGAACACCGGGGTGCCGGTGGCGGCGATGGCCGCGGCAGCGTGGTCCTGGGTCGAGAAGATGTTGCACGAGGCCCAGCGCACGTCGGCGCCGATGTCCTTCAGGGTCTCGATCAGCACCGCGGTCTGGATGGTCATGTGCAGCGAGCCGGTCACGCGCACGCCCTTCAGCGGCAGCTCGGCCTGGTACTTGCGGCGGATCGACATCAGGCCCGGCATTTCGTGCTCGGCGATGTCCAGTTCCTTGCGGCCCCAGTCGGCCAGCGTGATATCGCGGATCTTGTAATCACCTTCGGTGGAGAAGGTCTTGGCAACAGCGTTCATTCGTGTGCTCCGGTTGTGGGCGAGCGGGTGCTCGCATCTAGCCGGGCGCCGTTGTTACAAAGCCACCTTACCGAGCCTGGCCGGGCCTCATGGGATCCGGTCGCAGCGCCCCTCGGCAGGGGAGAACCCCCATTATATCGCGGCCCCGGCATGACATCGGGATGACCCAACCATCGGCAGGTGGGATCGCGTGCACGGCCTGTTAAGGTCGGTGTTTTCACGCATCACACAGGTGGAACGATGAACATGCACGCGCGCCGCAACCGGCGCTGGACCGGCCTGGTCCTGTCGATGGGACTGCTGGCGGTGGCCCCGCTGGCCTGGGCGGCATCGCCGCAGCCCGCGGCCGCACAGGCCCAGGGCGTCAACGGCTACGAACTGCCGTCGGCCGCGCTGCAGGCGGTGGTGGATGCGCCCCGTGCGCCCTCGTTGTACCTGTCGCCGCGCCGCGACGTGGCCGCGATGATGCAGATGCCGTCGTTGCCTTCGATCCAGGTGGTGGCGCAGCCGGAACTGAAGCTGGCCGGCCTGCGCATCAACCCGCGCACGTTCTCCGACAGCCGCTTCAGCTTCGGCGAGAAGCTGTGGCTGATGAACGTGGCCGACGGCAAGGAGCGGCAGATCAGCGGCCTGCCGGCCAAGCTGTCGATTGCCAGTGTGATGTGGTCGCCGGACCAGAAGTGGCTGGCCTTCAACCAGATCGACGCCGCCAGTGGCGCCAATGAACTGTGGCTGGTGGACGTGGCCGGTGGCAGTGCCCGCCGCCTGGTTGCCGGCCTGAACACGGTGATCGGCAGCGGCTACCAGTGGCTTCCGGACAGCCGCGGCCTGGTGGTGTTCACCCGCCCGGCCAACCTCGGTGCGGCCCCGGCCGCCGACGGCATTCCGACCGGCCCGGCCGTGCAGCAGACCAGCCAGGGCGGCGGCGTGGTGTCGATCCGTACCTACCAGGACCTGCTGAAGAACGAGGCCGACGCGCGCCAGTTCGATTACTACGCCACCACCCAGCCGATGGAAGTCAGCCTGGATGGCAGCACCCGCGCGATCGGCGCGGCCGGCATCTTCATGGGCTTTGCAGTGTCGCCGGATGGCCGCTTCGTGCTGCGCCAGCCGGTGCAGCGCCCGTATTCCTACGTGGTGCCGGTGGACAGCTTCCCGCGACGCATTGAAGTGATCGACCGTGCCAGCGGCAAGCTGGTGCACACCGTGGCCGTGCGCCCGCTGGTGGAAGGTTTGCCGACCGGCAACGACGCCGAAGTGACCGGCGTGCGTGACATCCGCTGGCGCGGCGATGCCGATGCCACCCTGGTCTGGGCCGAAGCGCAGGACGGCGGCGACCCGAACAGGGAGGCCAAGGTGCGCGATGCGGTGCTGATGCAGGCCGCCCCGTTCGACAAACCGCCGGTCACCCTGGCCCAGCTTGGCAGCCGCCTGGCCAGCATCAGCTGGGGCCGCGGTGACCTGGCCCTGCTGACCGAGTCGTGGTGGAAGACCCGCAGGACCAAGACCTGGCTGATCGCCCCGGACAACGCCGGTGCCGAGCCTCGCCTGCTGTGGGATCGTGACGCGCAGGACCGCTATTCCGATCCGGGCCGTCCGCAGTTGTCCAGCGACGATCGTGGTCGCTCGCTGCTGCAGACCAGCGCCGATGGCAGCAGCCTGTATCTGGCCGGTGCCGGTGCATCGCCGGAAGGTGACCGTCCGTTCGTGGACCGCTTCGACATCGCCAGTGGCAAGGCCACCCGCCTGTTCCACTCGCAGGCGCCGAGCTACTCGCTGCCGGTGGCATTGCTGGACAACCAGGGCAGCTCGCTGCTGCTGAGCCGCGAGAGCCCGGACGAGCCGGCCAACTTCTACGTGCAGTCGCTGGCCGATGCGGCCACCCAGCCGCGCGCATTGACCCACTTCGCCCATCCGCTGCCGCAGCTGAAGGGCGTGCAGAAGGAGCAGATCCGCTACAAGCGCAAGGACGGCGTCGACCTGACCGCGACCCTGCTGCTGCCGCCGGGCTACGACCCGAAGCGCGACGGCCCGCGACCGTTGCTGATGTGGGCCTACCCGGGCGAGTTCAAGAGCGCGGCTGCGGCCAGCCAGGTGACCGATTCGCCGTACCGCTTCAATGCGGTCAGCTACTGGGGCCCGCAGGCGTTCTTGGCCAAGGGTTATGTGGTTCTGGCCAGCCCGTCGATGCCGATCATCGGTGAGGGCGACAAGGAGCCGAACGACACCTACATCGAACAGCTGGTGGCCAACGCGCAGGCAGCGGTGGATGAAGTGGTGCGTCGTGGCGTGACCGATCGCGATCACATCGCCATCGGCGGCCATTCCTACGGTGCGTTCATGACCGCCAACCTGCTGGCGCACACCCGCCTGTTCAAGGCCGGCATCGCCCGCAGCGGCGCCTACAACCGCACACTCACGCCGTTCGGTTTCCAGGCCGAGGAACGCAATTACTGGCAGGCGCAGGACGTCTACCAGAAGATGGCGCCGTTCAACTACGCCGACAAGATCAAGGATCCGATCCTCTTCATCCACGGCGTGGACGACAACAACTCCGGCACGTTCCCGATGCAGAGCGAGCGCATGTTCGCGGCGGTGAAGGGCCTGGGTGGCACCGCGCGGCTGGTGATGCTGCCGAACGAATCGCATGCCTATCGCGCACGCGAATCGATCATGACCATGCTGGCTGAGAGCGAGCGCTGGCTGGAGCATACCATCGGCCCGGCCGAGCAGGGCAAGGCGAAGAAGAAGCGCTGACGTGACCCGGTAGTGCCGGCCGCTGGCCGGCAACCTCATGGAGCCATGCAACCTGAGGTTGCCGGCCAGCGGCCGGCACTACCAGATGAAACCATTTTTGCATCGCAGCACGACGCCCGATCTGGGATAGGCTTGGGGCCTGGATCCGTTGACCGAGGCCTGTGCGTCGCCGATGAACGAGTACCGCAGCAGCATCGAATTTGCTTCTCCCGATCTTCCGCTCCGCGATGACGTGCGCCGGCTTGGCGCACTGGTCGGCGACCTGCTGGTTGAGCAGGTCTCCGCCGCCTTCCTCGACGATGTCGAAGACGTGCGCACCCGTGCCATCGCCCGCCGCGAAAACCAGGCGCCGCTGTCGGAGCTGGCCGATGGCCTGGCCGGGCGCACGCCGCAGCAGGCCGAGACCATGGTGCGGGCCTTCAGCACCTACTTCCAGGTGGTCAACATCGCTGAGCGCGTGCATCGCATCCGCCGCCGCCGTGACTACCAGCGCGCCGGTACCGCTGGGGCGCAGCCCGACGGCCTGCAGGATGCGCTGCAGCACCTGAAGGCGCAGGGCGTGGGCCTGGATGAGCTGGCGCAGTGGCTGCCGCGCATCGACATCGAACCGGTGTTCACCGCGCACCCGACCGAAGCCGTGCGCCGTGCGCTGCTGGAGAAAGAGCAGCTGATGGTGGCCAGCCTGGTCGACAACCTCGACGGCCAGCGCACGCCGGGGGAAGCGGCCGCCGATGCTGCGCGCTTCCGCATGGCGCTGACCGCTTCGTGGCAGACCACCGATTCCTCGCCGGTGCGGCCTACCGTCGATGACGAGCGCGAGCACGTCGGCTTCTATCTGGTGCAGGTGCTGTACCGGGTGATTCCGGTGCTGTACGAATCGCTGCAGCAGGCACTGCGCGATACCTACGGCGAAGAACTGCCGCTGCCGCGCCTGCTGCGCTTCGGTACGTGGGTGGGCGGCGACATGGACGGCAACCCGAACGTGGATGCCCACACCATCCGCAATACGCTGGATGCGCAGCGGCAGGCGGTGCTCGGGCGCTACCAGAAGGAACTGCTGCAGCTGGCCAGCCTGCTCAGCCAGTCCACCGAGCGGGTGGGCGTGAACGATGCGCTGCAGGCGCGCGTGGTGCAGTACCAGCAGCTGCTGCCGCAGGTGCAGTCGCGCCCGCGCCACGCCGACATGCCGTACCGCCTGCTCAACGACCGCATGCGCGCACGCCTGCAGGCGACGCTGGACGATGGCGAGGGTGCCTACGCTGGCCCCGCCGAAGTGATCGACGACCTGCAGCTGATCCTCGACAGCCTGCGCGCCAATCGCGGCGAACATGCCGGCGGCTTTGCCGTGCAGCGCCTGCTGTGGCGGGTGAAGACGTTCGGTTTCCATCTGGCGCGGCTGGATGTGCGCCAGGAGTCGAGCGTGCATGCGCGCGCACTGGCCGCCGTGCTGGGCGGCGAGGAGGCCTGGCAGGCGCTGGATGCGGTGGGCCGTGCGCGGCTGCTGAGCCCGCATGCCAGCGGTGAAACGGCATTGCCCAACGGCGACGACGAGGGCAACCAGCGGCTGGATGCGGTGTTCGCCGCGCTGGCCGATGCGCGTGCGCGGCATGGCAGCGATGCGCTGGGCAGCTACATCATCTCGATGGCGCACGACCGCAGCGACGTGCTGGCGGTGCTGGCGCTGGCACGCCGTGGCGGCCTGGTAGACGAGGGCGGTGCAGTGCCGCTGGACATCGCCCCTCTGTTCGAGACGGTGGATGATCTCAAGCGCGGCACCGCGACCCTGCGTGACCTGCTGGCCGACCCCATCTATCGCGCGCACCTGCAAGCACGCGACGACGTGCAGATGGTGATGCTCGGCTATTCGGACAGCAGCAAGGACGGCGGTATCGCGGCCTCGCGCTGGGGCCTGCAGCGTGCACAGGTGGAACTGCTGGAAGTGGCGGCCGAGGCCGACATCCGGCTGACCTTCTTCCATGGCCGTGGCGGCTCGATCAGCCGTGGCGGTGGCAAGACCACGCACGCGGTCGATGCGTCGCCGCGCGGCAGCATTGATGGCCGCCTGCGGGTGACCGAGCAGGGCGAGGTGATCCATCGCAAGTACGGCATCCGTGCGCTGGCCCTGCGCTCGCTGGAGCAGGCCACCGGTGCGGTGCTGCGCGCCAGCCTGCGCCCGCGCGCCGCCGAGCCGCGCGAGGGTGACTGGCGACCGGTGATGGACGCGGTGGCTGCGGCCAGCAGCGAGGTCTACCGTGGCTTCGTCGGCCAGGCCGGTTTCATGGACTACTTCCGCACCGCCACGCCGATCGACGTGATCGAACGCATGACGCTGGGCTCGCGGCCATCGCGCCGGCTCGGCCAGGACGCCGGGCTGGGCAACCTCCGTGCGATTCCCTGGGTGTTTGCCTGGAGCCAGGCGCGGGCGGTGATTCCCGGCTGGTACGGCGTGGGCAGTGGCCTGCAGGCGGCGGTTGATGCCGGCCACGAACAGACCCTGCGCGAAATGGCGCGTGACTGGCCGTTCTTCCGCACCTTCCTGGACGACATCGCGATGGTGCTGTCCAAGGGCGATATCACCATCGCCGAGCAGTTCTCGCTGTTGTCGGGCGACCTGCACGGGCGCTTCTTCCCGCAGGTGCAGCGCGAACTGGAACTCACCCGGCACTGGCTGCTGGCATTGATGGACCAGAAGACACTGCTGGACCACGATGCGCGGCTGGCGCTGTCGATCCGCCTGCGTAATCCCTACGTCGATCCGATCAGCGTGCTGCAGGTGGATCTGCTGCAGCGCTGGCGGGCCAGCGGTCGCGAGGATGACGATCTGCTGCGTGCGCTGGTGGCGTGCGTGAACGGTGTTTCGCAGGGCGTGCAGAACACCGGTTGATCCGCATCCGCCGGGCATGGCCCGGCGAGTTCGAAATGGTAGTGCCGGCCGCTGGCCGGCAACCTCATGATGTCTGGCAGCGCGCGCGAGGTTGCCGGCCAGCGGCCGGCACTACCTCATTCCTCCGGCGACGGCGGATTCGATGCCAGCAGTTCCAGATGGCGCTGTTCCATTTCCTGACGCAGCTGGCGGCGGATCTGCGCCGCGGCCTGGCGGCGCTTCTCGTCCGACGTCGCCGGCTGCAAGGGCGGGACCGGCGTCGGCCGGCCTTCCTCGTCCACTGCCACCATGGTGAAGAAGCAGCTGTTGGCGTGGCGCACGCTGCGCTTGAGGATGTCCTCGGCCACCACCTTGATGCCGATCTCCATCGACGAGGTGCCGGTGTAGTTCACCGAGGCCAGGAAGGTGACCAGTTCGCCCACTGCGATCGGCTGGCGGAACATCACCTGGTCCACCGACAGGGTGACCACGTAGCTGCCGGCATAGCGGCTGGCACAGGCGTAGGCCACCTGGTCGAGCAGGCGCAGGACGGCGCCGCCGTGGACCTTGCCGGAGAAATTGGCCATCTCCGGCGACATCAGCACGGTCATGGACAGCTGGTGGGTTTTGAGTTCGGTCGACATGCGGCGATTGTATCGGGCGCGCATCGCCCTTGTAGAGTCGAGCCATGCTCGACTGCATTGGCCTGGCCCGGAGGCAAAAAGAAAGCCGAGCATGGCTCGGCTCTACAGAAAGCGGAAGGGCCGCTTGCGCGGCCCTTCGTGTTTCTTACTTCAGCTTCGCATCGGCGCGCAGGGCGGCGGCGCGGTCGGTCTTCTCCCAGGAGAAGGCCGTGGCGCTGACGGTCTCGCCTTCGCCGTTGAGGTAGCTGAACTCCTTCGGCTTGCGGCCGAAGTGGCCATAGGCCGCGGTCTGCTGGTACATCGGGTGCACCAGGTCCAGCATCTTGATGATGCCGTACGGGCGCAGGTCGAAGTGCTTGCGGATCAGCTTCTCGATCTTGTCGTCGCTGATCTTGCCGGTGCCGAAGGTGGTGACCGAGATCGAGGTCGGCTCAGCCACGCCGATGGCGTAGGAGACCTGCACTTCGCAGCGGTCGGCCAGGCCGGCGGCAACCACGTTCTTGGCGACGTAGCGGGCCGCGTAGGCTGCCGAACGGTCGACCTTGGACGGGTCCTTGCCGGAGAAGGCGCCACCACCGTGACGGGCCCAGCCGCCGTAGGTGTCGACGATGATCTTGCGGCCGGTCAGGCCGCAGTCGCCCACCGGGCCGCCGATCTCGAACTTGCCGGTCGGGTTGATGTGGAACTTGGTGCCCTTGTGCAGCCACTTGGCCGGCAGCACCGGCTTGATGATCTCTTCGCGGACGGCCTCGATGAGGTCCTTCTGCTTGATGCCCGGGGCGTGCTGGGTCGACAGGACCACGGCGTCGATGGCCGAGACCACGCCGTTTTCATAGCGCAGGGTGACCTGGCTCTTGGCGTCCGGGCGCAGCCACGACAGCGGCGAGTTCTTCTTCTTGCGGATCTTGGCCTGCTGCTCGACCAGGCGGTGCGACAGGTGGATCGCGGCCGGCATGTAGCTGTCGGTCTCGTTGGTGGCATAGCCGAACATCAGGCCCTGGTCGCCAGCGCCCATTTCTTCCGGCTTCTTGCGATCCACGCCCTGGGCGATGTGCGGCGACTGCTTGCCGATCAGGTTCAGCACGCCGCAGGTGGCGCCGTCGAAGCCGACGTCGGAGCTGTCGTAGCCGATGTCCGTGATGACCTTGCGGGTCAGCGCTTCCAGGTCGATCCAGGCGCTGGTGGTGATTTCACCGGCGACAATGGCAACACCGGTCTTGACCATGGTCTCGCAGGCCACGCGGGCGCGCTGGTCCTGGGTCAGGATCGCGTCCAGCACCGCATCGGAGATCTGGTCGGCAACCTTGTCCGGATGGCCTTCGGAGACCGACTCGGAGGTGAAGAGATAGCTGGACATCAGGCGTAATATCCCTTGATTCGGATGGAAAGATGGGCGCGCATGATACACGGGGTGCGCCGCCTGTGCATTGTGAACCTGTACCGGTTGCCGGTGGTTAAGCCCGCGTAGGCCCGGCAAGGGCCGTCCTGACGGGATTGGGCCCCAGCCTCGAGGCCCAGTGTTCCACCAGCGTGACAACGGGCCGGGTGGCCAGGGGGTCGGTTGCGGCCCCGCTCCGGCAGGGTCGACCGTCATCGTTCTGCCCCAGAACCGCCATCTGGCTGCCGTCTGCCGGGCGCAGGCTGTCGGCCAATCCGGCCGCCGGGCATGAGTGGATCCGCCATGCAGGAACTTGAACAGCGTCTCCAGCAACGCTTTCCCGATTGGTTCCATGGCCGTCGTGGCCAGCTGGCGCGGCCGTTGCTGCGCAGCGTCGGGCGCTGGTCGCGGCTGGACCAGATCGAAGCTTTCCTGCAGCGCAGTGCAGGATTGCGCGGCTTCGGCTTCGTCGCCGCCGGGCTGGAGTTCATCGATGGCCAGTACCAGGTGGACCCGGCCGCGCTGGCGAAGATCCCGGCCACGGGCCGCCTGCTGATTGTTGCCAATCATCCGTCCGGGGCGCTGGATGCGCTGGCGCTGCTGGATGCGGTTGGCCGCATCCGCCGCGATGTGCGGATCGTGGCCAATGACCTGCTGGGAGCCATCGCGCCGCTGCAGGACCTGCTGCTGCCGGTGCGCATCCTCGGCGGCAAGGCACAGCGTGGCAGCCTGCACGCCGTAGAGGAAGCGCTGGCCGCCGAGCAGTGCGTGATCGTGTTCCCGGCCGGCGAGGTCTCGCGCCTCTCGCTGCGCGGTATCCGCGACGGTCGCTGGCAGCGGGGGTTCGTGCGTTTCGCCCGTGCCGCGGGCGCGCCAGTGCTGCCGGTGCGGGTGGAAGCACGCAATTCGGCGCTGTTCTACGGCGCCTCGACCCTGTTCAAGCCGGCCGGCACCGCGCTGCTGGCGCGTGAGATGTTCACCCGACATGGCCGTCCGCTGCGCCTGTGCATCGGTGAGCCGATGCAGCTGGGCAAGGGCGGCGACCCGGGCGCGCAGCTGTTGGCTGTGCGCCGCGCGCTGTATGCGCTGGGCCGCAATGGCGCGGCGGGCGGTGCCGCTGCCGTTGCAGGCCCCGAGCCGCTGGCCTCCCCGGTGCCACCGTCGCGGGTTGCCGCTGGCATTGCTGCAGCCACCCAGCTGGGCCAGACCGCCGACGGCAAGCAGATCCTGCTGGCCACCTGCAGCGCCGATTCACCGCTGCTGCTGGAACTGGGCCGGCTGCGCGAACTGACCTTCCGCCAGGTAGGCGAGGGCACCGGTCGCAGCCGCGACCTGGACGACTACGACCCGCAGTACGAGCACATCGTGATCTGGGACGCGGCCGCACAGCGCATCGCCGGCGCCTACCGCATCATGCGCGGTGCGCAGGCGCTGGCCCGGCACGGCCTGTCCGGGCTCTACAGCGCATCGTTGTTCCGTTATTCCGACGATGCGATCACCCACATCGCCGAAGGTCTGGAACTGGGCCGCAGCTTCGTGGTGCCCGATTACTGGGGCAGCCGCAGCCTGGACTACCTGTGGCAGGGCATCGGCGCCTACCTGCAGTGCCGGCCCGGCATCCGTTACCTGTTCGGCGCGGTGTCGATCAGCGCGGCGCTGCCGCGCGATGCGCGCGAGCAGCTGGTGGCGTACTACCAGCGCTACTACAGCGGTACCGCTGGCCTGGCTGAATCGAACCGCCCGTTCCAGTACTTCGCCGCACCGCCGAGTTTCGGCGAGCTGGATGCAGGCGCCGCGTTCGATGTGCTGAAAGCCAACCTGGCTGCACTCGGCACCGGCGTGCCCACGCTTTATCGCCAGTACACCGATCTGTGCGAACCGGGGGGAGCGCGCTTCCTCGCCTTCGGCGTGGATCCGGACTTCAGCGATTCGATCGATGGCCTGATCGAAGTGGACCTGTGCGCGATCCGGCCGAACAAGCGCAAGCGCTACCTGCGCGACGCGGGGACGCCGGCATGAGCGCGCTGGCGAACCTGTCGCCACACCGGCGCGCAGTGTTCGTCTCCGATGTGCACCTGGGGTCACGTCACTGCCATGCCACCGAGCTGGCGCGGTTTCTCTCGCAGCTGCGCTGCGAACGGCTGTACCTGGTGGGCGACATCATCGACCTGTGGTGGATGGCCCATCGCCGTGCCAACTGGCGGCAGTCGCACAGCGAAGTCATCCAGGCCCTGCACGCGCTGCGCCGTGCAGGCACCGAGATCATCTACATCCCCGGCAACCACGATGCCTCGCTGCGCCAGGTGTGCGGGCTGATGCTGCCGGCGATGCAGGTGCGCCGCCGCGCCATCCACGTGACTGCCGATGGCCGCCGGTTGCTGGTCGCGCACGGCGACGACTACGACGGCGTGACCCACTTCGGCGGCCTGCAGGAAAAGTTCGGCGACTGGCTGTACTACCGCATCCTCACCGGCAACCAGGCGCTGAATGCAGTGCGGCGCCGGCTGGGCATGCGCTACTGGTCGCTGTCGGAATTCCTGAAGAAGCGCAGCGGCGCGGCCGAACGCTACATCGAGCGCTTCGTGCAGGCCGGGCTGGACGACGTGCGCCGGCGCGGACTGGATGGCATCGTCTGTGGCCACATTCACCGCGCTGCGTTGATCGAACGCGATGGCCTGGTCTATGCCAACGACGGCGACTGGGTGGAGAGCCTGACCGCATTGGCCGAAGACCATGATGGCGCGCTGCGCCTGCTGGACCACAACGGCCAGACTCTGGTGGAGCTACCGGGCGCGCGCATGTCGCAGGCGGCGTAACCTGCCTTTTGTAGAGCCGAGCCCACGCTCGGCTTGCTGTTTGTTCTTCGTACAGACCGCGCTGCGCGCGCAAGCCGAGCGTGGGCTCGGCTCTACAAAGAACCCCCACAAACGTGTGGCCATCGCGCTAGCATCGGCCCATGGATTCCCTGACCCAGATCGTGCTCGGTGGCGCCGTCGCCGCTGCCATCGCTCCGCCCGGCCATCGCCGTGCGGCCCTGCTTGCCGGTGCCGCGCTCGGCACCCTGCCGGACCTCGACGCGCTGTGGCTCGGCTTCACCGCCGCCGACCCGGTGGCGAACATGATCGAGCATCGCAGCTTCAGCCACTCGTTGCTGGTGCTGCCCTGGGTGGCTGCACTGATCTGGTGGTTGTTCAAGCGCTTCGGCAATGGCCGCGTCGCGCAGTCACCGGTGCGCTGGTTCTGGGCGATCCAGCTGGCGCTGGTCACCCATCCCGTGCTGGATGCGTTCACCGTCTACGGCACCCAGTTGTGGTGGCCGCTGCGCCCACATCCGACCATGGGTTCCAGTGTCTTCATCATCGATCTTGGCTACACGGTGTGGCTGCTGCTGGCCTGCGTGCTGGCCTGGTTTGGCCGCGCCCGCCCCTGGGCTGGCAAGGTGCTGGGTGTGGCGTTGCTGGTCAGCAGCGCCTACCTGGGCTGGGGCCTGATAGCAAAGGCCCAGGTCGACCGTGCTGCCCAGCAGAGCCTGGCGGCGATGGGCCTGGGCGATGCGCCGCGCTTCTCGGTGCCAATGCCGTTCAACACCCTGCTGTGGCGCGTGGTGGCGATGACGCCGAACGGCTACGTGGTGGGCGACCGCTCGCTGGTGGCTGACCATGGGCCGATGCAGTTCGAAGGCCATCCCTCCAACGTGCAGGCATTGCGCGAGGCGCAGGCGATTCCGGCGGTGCAGCAGTTGACGTGGTTCAACCGTGGCTTCATGCGTGCACAGGTGTTGGACGGGCGGCTGGTCCTGAGCGACCTGCGCATGGGGCTGGAGCCCGACTACACCTTCAACTTCGCCGTGGCCCAGCAGGTCGACGGGCAGTGGCGGCCGATCACGCCCGAGCAGGTGCGGACGGATTACAGCAGTCCCGCCGCGCGCGCTGATGCCGGTCGCCGGTTGGTGGCGATGTGGCAGCGGATCTGGCACGAGCCGGCAGCCGCCGCGCCCGGAGCTGCACACCCGTAGATCCACGCCATGCGTGGATGGCGCAAACAACAGCCACGCATGGCGTGGCTCTACTGCGGCTGGCGGTTGAGCTTGATCGAACGGTTCAGCACCTGGCGCGGCACGTTGGCGATGTCAAAGCCAACGAACGCCAGCAGGAACTGCAGCCCGGAGATCAGCGCGACCATCGCGATCATGATGGTACCCACCGGCGTGGCGACATCGGCCTGGGCCGACCGCACCCAGTGGTACAGCCCGAACAGCCCCCCGAAGGCGAGCAGGCTGCTGCCGGCGATCAGCTCCAGTGACGCGATGCTGAGGTCGCGCAGGAAATAGTTGTAGGCAATGCGCTTGAGCGTGTTGCGCAGGTGCTTGAAGGTGAACTCACCCAGGATGCGACCGATGCGCAGGTTGCTGGTTTCGTCGCCGTAGTGGGCATCCATTGCCACATCCTGCACGACCGCGCGCACGGTGTTCAGTCGGAACAGCATGTCGGTCTCGAAGAAATAACGGTCGCTGACCGCCTCGAGTTTCAGGTGGCTGGCGACCTTGGCATGGATGGCGGTGTAGCCGTTGGTCGGATCGAACACCTGCCAGTACCCGGACGAAGCCTTGGTCATGAAGGACAGCAGCAGGTTGCCCAGGCGCCGCACCGGGGGCATGCGGCGGATGTGGGTCAGGTTCCAGAATCGGTTGCCCTTGGTGTAGTCGGCATGGCCGTCGGCGATGGGTGCGACGAAGTCCA
Organism: Stenotrophomonas sp. 78350_Sma; assembly: GCF_056482105.1. Taxonomy (NCBI): domain Bacteria; kingdom Pseudomonadati; phylum Pseudomonadota; class Gammaproteobacteria; order Lysobacterales; family Lysobacteraceae; genus Stenotrophomonas; species Stenotrophomonas sp. 78350_Sma. The sequence goes on from NZ_CM151182.1 coordinate 757,427, forward strand.
TCAGCAGCGCCGGGTCCATCTGCCCATCGCCATCGACCTTGACCAGGATATCCATGCCATCGGCGATGGCCGCGCGGTACCCGGTCTTGATCGCGCCGCCGACGCCGAGGTTGTGCTGATGGAACAGCACGGTGATGCGCGGGTCGTTGGCTTCGGCCTGGATCAGGCGGCCGCTGCCGTCGGGGCACGCATCGTCCACGCAGTAGATTGCCGTTACCGCATCATCGATCGCCGCCAGCACGGACAGCACCTGGCGGGTCACTTTGTAGCAGGGGATGATCACGGCGATCCGTGCCGGCGCGGATGCGGAGGGCGTAGTGGTGGTCATCGGATTCATCGGGCTGGGTGGGCCAGCAGCGGTTTTGCCGGCAGTTCCACCAGATCCCCCTGCAGCACCCGTGGTGCGTCGCCCTCAGGCGCTACGGTGATGTGGTGGTAGCGGTTGAAGGTGAAGTTGAACGCCTCGTCGGACATCGATGGGAAGTACCGGCGGAAGTAATCCATCTGTGGCAGGTACAGCACATGGTTCACGGCGGGAATGCCAACACCCGGCAGGAGGCCCCCGAACCCGCCGGGAGCCACCAGCACGCCTTCGGTCGTGGTGGCTGAGCCGCGGGCCTGCAGGGAGTGCAGGACAGCAGTGCGGTCCATCGCGAAGATCGGGCCGGCCGGCTGCACCGGATTGAACAGGCCGTTGCCCAGCAGGTTGGCCAGTGCGGCCGCGGCGAGCACCAGGCTGGTTGCATGCATCGACAGCTGCGGGCGGCGGGCAGCAACGGCCAGCGCCGCCAGGCACAGATAGGGAATGGCATCGGCAGCGCTGTGCAGGCGGCTGAACTGGCCTTCACCGAACAGGAACTTGGCCAGGCTGCCGACCATCAGCAGCGCCGCCAGAAGCAGCAGGCGCCAGCGCTGCAGGCGCACGCCGCAGTGCACCAGGATCATCGCGCAGGCGATGTTGAGCAACAGGCCGAAGGCCAGCAGCGCGCGCGCGGGGGGCACCATCGACAGGGTGGTCAGCTTGCCAACCACGGCGGGCACAGGCAGGAAGATCCAGCAGGCGATGAACAGCAGGCCGGCGGCCAGGATCAGCAGGGAGCTGCGGTGGCTTTTCGCCCATTCGCGCAGCCGTGTGCCATCGGCCAGCACCAGGGTGAACAGCGGCAGCAGGCTGCCCAGCACCGCGATTTCGCAATCGTTGGACGCCTTGAACAGCGGCAGCGGGGCGAACCGGTAGGTCATCAGGTTCGGAAAGAGGTGCGCGAGCAGGCTGGTCAGGCCGACACCGCCACCGGCGCTCTGGCGCTGGCCGGGGTACACCGTGTTGCGCACGATCGGGATGATGTCGTGGAAGTAGCCGACGAACACCGCCAGTGCAATCGCGCCTGCGATGGCGGCATCGACCAGACGTACAACGGTGATGGCATCGCGCCGGACCGCCAGCACCAGTACCGCCAGGGCCAGCACCGAGGAAATGATGAACGGCGGGTAGGACACTGCGATCAGCCATGCCGCCAGTGCATAGGCGCTGACTGCGATGCGCAGCGCGCGATGGCCGATGCCCAGCCATGCCACCGCAGCCCAGGGCGCCAGCGCGAATGCACCAGCATTGCTGGTCCACCAGACCTGCACGAACGGCGCGAAGAACAGCGTGGCCGAAACCAGTACTGCGGCCGGTGTCGGCATCCGCAGTTGGCGCAGGAGCAGAGCCCATCCGCTCAGGAAGGCCATGGCCATGAACATGAAGAAAAACGAATAGGCGTTCGCTGCAGGCAGCAGGAAGAACGCCCAGTGGTAAGGCTTGAACAGCAGCCCCCAGTCCAGCAGCGGCAGCGCCTGGAAGGTGCGCAGTGACTCGTGGTACGCCGAGTGCGCATTGACCTGCCCGAAGTCGTTGTTGACCGCGATCTGGATGTACGGCGTGAACACCATCCATTCGTCGGTGCGGATGTAGCGGGCGGTGCCGAGCAACGGCTGCTGTGGCGCCAGGCCCAGATACTCGTAGGCCAGCGAGTAGGAAGAAGGCGTCAGCGCGAACGCGACATACAGGATGCACAGCAGCGCCATGATCCCGGCAAGCAGGCGAACCTGGCCAGGTCGAAGCCCGCCCGTCTGGGCCGGGTCCTGGGCAGGGAAAGGCGTTCGGCCGTTGTCGTTCATCATGCTCCCGCAGGTCAGGTCCATCCGCGCGCGACAAGCTCACGCACCGATGCTCTGCTGCCGCACGGGGAGAGGCCCCGGCACGCGCCGTTCCGAGGCCGGGACTGCGGGATTCTAGCCGGTTGCCATCGCAGCCGCTGGCCGCCCTCGGGTGAGACCGGGCCTCAATACACCGTGGCGCGGCCCTGCACGAACGAATAGAAGAACACCGCGTTCGGATCGTTCTGCACCAGGCGGAACTCGCGACGCATGCCTTCCACGGTTTCCTCGTCCACCGAGCCGGCCTGCAGCAGCTGATCAGCGGCCGACAGCAGCAGCTGCTCCCAGAACGCGATCATCGTCTTGCGACGCGCTGGCTCGCGGTTGTCCAGGTGGATGGTCTTGATCTCGGTGTGCACGTCGCGGAAGCCACCGGCCAGCAGCAGGTTGCCCAGCTTGGCGCCGACGAACGGGTCGCCACCATGGTCGTACTGGAAATCGTTGAAGGCCATCCAGTAGCGCCAGATATGCGGCGAATACGGGTCGAGCAGGAACGAGGCGTTCATCACCTCGGTGATGTAGACCGGCGACCCCGGGGCCAGCACGCGGCGCACTTCACTCAGCACGCGTGCCGGTGACGGGACGTGTTCCAGCACCCAGCACAGGAACGCCGAATCGAAGCTGCGCGCCTCGAAGGGCAGTTCGCCGGCGTCAGCCTGTTGCAGGGTATAGCGGTCGCTGCACCAGGGTGTGCGCGACAGGTTCCCGCGCGCGGTTTCCAGCTGGGTCTCGCTCAGGTCCACGCCGGTCACGTGCAGTTCCGGGAAGCGGCGCAGCAGGATCTCGGTCTGCGCACCCACGCCGCTGCCGACTTCCAGCAGGCGCCGCGCGCCGCTGTAGTCGATCTGGCCGAAGATGCTTGATTCCAGCAGCCGCGCCTGGGTCATCAGGCGCTGCTGCTCGGTGCCGGAGAACCCGTGCAGGTAGGTCGGGGAGGAGATCGGCGGGGTCATGACGGCGGGCTCTTGTAGCGTCGAGCTGGCTCGACTGTTCGGAAACGCGGGGCTGACGGCTCAGGCCGCCGAAGACAGCGCCGGTTCCCCGGCGATCAGGCGGTCGAAGTACTCGGTGGTCAGTGCGATCTGACTCTGCGGGTCTTCGGCACGGTTGACCACTGCGCGGAAAGCGGCGTTCTCTGGCCGGTCCTTGGCATACCAGCCCAGGTGCTTGCGCGCGATGCGCACGCCCTGGGGCTCGCCATAGAACGCATGCAGTGCGTGCAGGTGGCCAAGCAGGATGTCGCGTACTTCCGCCAGCGATGGGGGTGGTAGTTCCTCGCCGGTGGCCAGGTAGTGCGCCACTTCGCGGAAGATCCACGGCCGGCCCTGCGCCGAGCGGCCGATCATCACCGCGTCCACGCCGGTTTCCTTCAGGACGTAAGCGGCCTTCTGCGGCGAATCGATATCGCCGTTGGCGATCACCGGAATGCGCAGCGCGGCCTTGATCTCGGCGATGGTGCCGTACTCGGCCTGGCCGGTGTAGTGCTGGTCGCGGGTGCGGCCATGTACCGCCAGCGCCGCGATGCCGCTGTCCTCGGCGATGCGCGCGATAAGCGGGCCATTGCGATGGTCGCAGTCCCAGCCGGTGCGGATCTTCAGCGTGACCGGCACGTCCACCGCGTTGACCACGGCTTCGAGGATGCGTGCCACCAGCTGCTCGTCGCGCATCAGCGCCGAACCCGCCCAGGCGTTGCAGACCTTCTTGGCCGGGCAGCCCATGTTGATGTCGATGATCTGCGCGCCGTGGTCGACGTTGTAGCGCGCGGCCTCGGCCAGCTGCTGCGGTTCGGTGCCGGCGATCTGCACGCTGATCGGTGCCGGCTCGCCGTCATGGTCCATGCGGTGGATCGACTTGCGCGTATTCCAGAAGCGCGGGTCGCTGATGGTCATTTCCGAGGCGGCCAAGCCTGCGCCCAGCCGTTTGCACAGCAGGCGGAAGGGCTTGTCGGTGACGCCGGCCATGGGCGCCAGCACGACGTTGGGGGCAATGGTGTACGGGCCGATCTGCATGCGCCCATTGTAGGGCGCGGGCGGCGGTACGGCCGTGTCGGGGGCGTTCCGGTTCAGGCCGATCCGCACCCAGCTCATGCCGTACCGGCATCAACAGATGCTTGACGGTTGCTTCCGCCGCCCCCAAGGGCGGGCGATCGTAGGCGGCTACCCCAGGCTCTGCCAGGCCTCGCGGGTACCCAGCGCGAAGGCCAGCCCCAGGCTGAGGCAGGCCAGTGAACTGACCACCCAGAAGCGCCGGCCGTTGTAGCCGGGACGGAGCAGGGCCAGCGTGAAGCCCATCGCCGCGCGCAGCAGCAACAGCAGGGCGATGCCCGACAGGACCAGACGGCTGGCCGGCAGCGGCGAATGCCAGCCCGCGGCTGCCAGTGCGTACAGCGTCCAGGCCACCAGTACGGCAGTGATGCCGGCGGTCATCAGCGGTGGCCACCAATGCCCGGCCTGTGCCAGCCGGACCATGCGCTGGCCAGCACCGAAGTACCTGTACCACGCGGCGCCGAAGGCAATGCAGCCGATATGCAGCAAGGCTGCGATGGCACTGCCGGCGGCGGCAACCAGCAACCAGGGGAATCGGTCCATGTCCTGCCCACGCTGAAACGCTGCGCGGATGGTGGGTGAGGGGCAGGATGCGGGCAATGCGACCGGCAGTCGCAGCCGTTCGATGCGACCGCTGCTGAAGGCGCTGCGCTCAGCGCGGCGGATCGATCTGCAACCCGGCACCGAGACGGTCCAGGGCCACGTCCACGCGTGGCAGCCGTTGCCGACCCTGCAGCCACAGCAGGCGCAGCGGCAGGCCGCGGCAGTCCAGCGACGGCAGGATCGAGACCAGGCTGCCGCGCGCGAGCGCGTCATCGACCAGCCAGGTGGCCAGCTGCGCGATGCCGAAGCCGGCCTCGACCGCCGCCATCTGGGCCTCGGCGCTGCCAACCACCAGGCGCGCGCGGGCCTGCAGCGGTGTAGTGCGCTGCCCGCCATCGGCCACCTGCCACGGCCCGATGCTGCCGTCCGCGCGTCCGAACAGCACACTGTCATGTCCGGCCAGCTCGGCGGCCGAGCGGGGCTGGCCATGCCGAAGCAGGTAGGCCGGGGAGGCGCAGAAGCGCAGGCATTCGTAACCGAGCAGGCGGCTGCCCAGAGGGGCGGGCAGCGGCTCGGGACCGCCGATGCGCACGGCGAGGTCGACGCCGTCCTCGGCGAGGTCGCTGAAGCGGTCGCTGAAGGTCACCTGCGGATGCAACTGTGGAAACTCGGCGGCCAGCTGCAGCAGCAACGGCCAGACTTTGAGGCGCCCGAAGGTGGCCGGCGCATCCACCCGCAGGCGGCCCACGGGCGCGTCTGCGTGCGCGACCAGCACCGACTCGGCATCGGCCAGTTCGCCCAGCACCCGCACGCAGGTGCGGTAGAAGCCCTCACCGGCCTCGGTCAGGCGAAGGCGGCGCGTGCTGCGTTCGAACAACCGCGCGCCCAGGCGTGCCTCCAGCCGTGCGATGGTCTTGCCCACCGCCGAACTGGTCAGGTGCAGGCGTTCGGCGGCGGCAGTGAAGCTGCCGGCATCGGCGGTGGCGACGAAGGCCTCGATGCCGCGCAGGCGCTCGGTGGGAAGCATGGGGAATTTCTGTCCGGAATCGATGGAAAACATAGCAGCAATCGGAATCCAGGGAGGAAATAGGCTGACGGCCCCTTTTCTGATGCCCGCTCATGTCCTCCCTCGATTCCGCCGTGGCCGCTGTCCCCGCAAATGCCCGCGCACGCCTTTCGGTCGTCCTGCTGGCGGTGTCCGCCTTCGTCATCGTCACCACCGAGTTCCTGATCGTCGGCCTGCTGCCCGCGCTCGCGCGCGACCTGGGCCTGGGCATCGCCCGTGCCGGGCAGCTGGTTACCTTGTTCGCGTTCACCGTGATGCTGGCCGGGCCACCGTTGACCGCGCTGTTGTCACACGTTGGCCGGCGCCGCCTGTTCGTGGCGATCCTGCTGTTGTTCGCGGGTTCCAACGCGCTGGCCGCGATGTCCACGCAGCCATGGCTGCTGGCGCTGGCGCGGGTGCTGCCGGCGCTGGCGCTGCCGGTGTTCTGGGGCACGGCCAGCGAGACCGCTGCGCAGCTGGCACCTGCGGGGCAGGGGGGGCGTGCGGTGGCACGGGTCTATCTGGGCATCACCGCCGCGATGCTGTTCGGGATTCCGCTGGGCACGTTGGCCGCCGATGCCATCGGTTGGCGTGGCAGCTTCTGGTTGCTGGCAGCGTTGTCACTGCTGATGGCCGCTGCACTGGCGTTGTGGATGCCCGATACCGTTGCCGGACCGCGGCGCGCGCTGGGCGAACAGGCACGAGTGCTGCGCCAGCCGCAGTTGCTGGGCCATGTGCTGCTGTCGGTGCTGGTGTTCACCGCGATGTTCGCTGCCTATACCTACCTGGCCGATGTGCTGGAGCGGCTGATGCAGGTACCGGCGGCACAGGTGGGCTGGTGGCTGATGGGCTTCGGAGCTGTCGGGTTGATCGGCAATGCACTGGGGGGGCGCTGGGTCGATCGTGCGCCGCTGGGCGCGACCCTGGTGTTCTGCGCGGTGCTGGCGCTGGGCATGCTGGCCAGTGTCGGGCTGGCCGGCCACGGCACGTTCGTGCTGATCGCACTGGCCCTGTGGGGTGTGGCGCATACCGCATTGTTCCCGTTGTGCCAGGTGCGGGTGATGCGTGCGGCGCCCCAGGCGCAGGCGCTGGCGGGAACCTTGAATGTGTCCGCGGCCAACGCCGGAATCGGCCTGGGCGCGCTGCTGGGAGGTGGGGCCATCGAACGCTTCGGGCTTGCCTCGCTGGGCGTGGTGGCCGCTGCCGTGGCGCTTCTGGCAATCGTCGCGGGCCTGCTGCTGCGGCGGCTTGCCCGGTCTCGCTCATCCACGCATGGCGTGGATCTGCCTCATTGAAAGGCAAACAAAAAAGCCCGGGTGTCTGCACACCCGGGCTTCTTCATCCACGCATGGCGTGGATCTACTTTGCTTCAGCGTCGGCCGGGGTGAAGCGCGGCATCGCCGCTGCAGCGCCTTCCTTCTCGGTCGAGCGACCGGCGAACTGGTTGGCGAAGCGCACGTGGCGGGCGAACGGGGCATCGGCCACCTGCGCCAGCGACGCGGCCAGCGCACCGTTGAAGGCGTCACCGGCACCGGTGGTGTCGATCGCCTGCACCTGTTCCGCACCCACGCGGTAGTACGGCTGGGTATCGCCGCGCAGGTTCTCGTCGGCATGCGAGACGAACACACCCACCGAACCCAGCGTGACCACTACGGTACCGTTGCCGACCAGCTTGCGGCACAGCGCGTGCAGGCTGGCGCCATCCAGCGCGGCGACGTCGTTGGCATCCACGCGCTCACCGACATGGCGGCCGAGCAGGGCGGCGAACTCGGTCTCGTTCGGGGTGATCACATCGGCCAGCTTGAGCAGGCCGATGGTCGAGGGGGCATCGGCCGGTGCGGTGTTGAGCACGGTGGTGACGCCGGCCTCGCGGGCCGTGGCCAGTGCCGCTTCGATGGTCTGCACCGGCGATTCCAGCTGCACCAGCACCACCTTGGCACGGGTCAGCAGGGCCTGCTGCTGTTGCAGGAAGTCGGTGCTCAGCGCGGCGTTGGCACCCGGGCCGATCACGATGGTGTTGCGGCCACGGGCATCGACGTAGATGCCGGCGGTGCCGGTCGGTTCGCTGCTGGCTTCGGCGATCAGACCGAAGCCGTCCTGTGCGGCCAGCTCACGGGCGGTGGCGCCACCGGCGTCGTCGCCCAGCGCACACACGAAGTGGGTGTCGGCACCGGCGCGGCAGGCTGCCACGGCCTGGTTGAAGCCCTTGCCACCGGGGCCGGTGCTGTAACGGCCGGCAATGGTCGCACCCGGTGCCGGCAGCGACTCGCACCGCCACACGTGATCGACATTGAAGGAACCGACGACAACGACACTGCTGCTCATAGGGAATCTTTTCTCAACCAAGGGTTCAACTGAAGTGCGTCAGCACGCCGGCGATGGTCGCCGTCATGAAGGTGGCAATGGTACCGCCCAGCACCGCGCGCAGGCCGAACTTGGCCAGGTCGTGGCGCCGTTCCGGGGCCAGGCCACCGATGCCGCCAATCTGGATCGCGATCGAGCTGAAGTTGGCGAAGCCGCACAGCGCATAGGTCGCGATCAGGCGACCTTCGCTGGACAGGCTGACGCCAGCCACCTGGCCGTTCACGATCTGCGACAGCTCGGTGTAGGCCACGAACTCGTTGATCACGACCTTCTGGCCGATCAGAGAACCGACGGTGGTGGCATCGGCCCACGGCGTGCCGATCACCCAGGCGATCGGGGCCAGCAGGTAGCCGAAGATGGTCGACAGGTTGGTCGGCTTGCCGATCTGCGCAGCCAGGCCGGTCACTTCACCGATCCAGGTCAGCGGGGCATTCAGCAGGGCGATCAGGGCGATGAAGGCCAGCAGCATGGCGCCGATGTTCAGCGCCAGCTTCAGGCCGTCGCCGGCGCCGGCCGCAGCCGCGTCGATGATGTTGCTGGAGGTCTTCTCGACTTCCATCTTCACCGTGCCGCGGGTGAGCGGGGTGCCGGTTTCCGGAATCAACAGCTTGGCCACGACCAGAGTGGCCGGCGCGGCCATGATGCTCGCCGCCAGCAGATGCTTGGCGTAGAAGGCCTGCTGCGCCGGGTCGCCGCCGCCGAGCATGCCCACGTAGGCCGCCAGCACGCCGCCGGCGATGTGTGCCATGCCGCCGATCATCATGGTCAGCAGCTCGGACTGGGTCATCTTGGCGATGTACGGGCGCACGGTCAGCGGCGCCTCGGTCTGGCCGATGAAGACGCTGGCGCAGACACTGGTGGTTTCCGCACCGGACACACGCATGACCTTGGTGATCGCCCACGCCATCACGCGCACGATCGCCTGCATGATGTTCAGGTGGTACATCACGCCCATCAGCGCCGAGAAGAAGATGATGGTCGGCAGCACCTGGAAGGCGAAGATGAAGCCGTAGTTCTTGGTGTCCATCAACGAGCCGAAGATGAAACCGGAACCCTCGTTGACGAAGCTCAGCACCTTGACGAAGCCGTGGCCCAGCGCGTCGAACACGTCGCGCCCGCCCGGCACCAGGATCACCAGCGCCGCGAAGGCGATCTGCAGGGTGATACCGGTGGCAACCAGCTTCCAGTCAACCGCACGCTTGTTATTGGAAAACAACCAGGTGATGCCGATCAGCACCGCCAACCCGAACAGGCCGAAGCCGATCCTGCCCAAACCTTCGACCATGTGAGTGACTCCCCTGGGGCGTCGCGAAAAACGGGAAGCCTAGTGCAGGGCCGGGGCCGGGGCAAGGAAAAGCAGCGTGCGCGCACCCATCGGTACCGATCAGGCCAGCAACGGCAAGGGCTTGCGGCCGGCGGCGACAGGTAGAATGGGGATCGATCCCGGCCCGGATGCGGGCCCGCAGCAGGAGATTCGCATGCAATACCGTCGCCTGGGCTCCACCGGCCTGCCGGTTTCCGCCCTTTCCTTCGGCGCCTGGGTGACCTTCGGTGACCAGATCCCGCGCGATGAGGCCCGCAACCTGGTGGCCGCCGCCTGGGATCATGGCGTCAACTTCTTCGACAACGCCGAGGGCTACGCCAACGGCCGCGCCGAACAGGTGATGGGCGATGTGATCAGCGACCTGCGTCTGCCGCGCGACGGCTTCTGCGTGTCCAGCAAGGTGTTCTTCGGTAGCGCCAAGGACCCGCGGCCGACACAGCGCGGCTTGTCGCGCAAGCATGTGACCGATGCCTGCCACGCCGCGCTCAAACGCCTGCGGGTGGATTACCTGGACCTTTATTACTGCCACCGCCCGGATCCGGACGCGCCGATCGCCGAGACCGTGCACGCCATGGATACCCTGGTGAGGCAGGGCAAGATCCTCTACTGGGGCACTTCCGAGTGGTCGGCGATACAGATCCAGCAGGCGCTGGATTTCGCCGAACGACACAACCTGCAGGGCCCGTCGATGGAGCAGCCGCAGTACAACCTGCTGCACCGCGAGCGGGTGGAGGTCGAGTACGCACCGCTGTACGCCCGCGCCGGGCTGGGCACCACCATCTTCTCGCCGCTGGCCTCGGGCCTGCTGACCGGCAAGTACGATCAGGGCATTCCCGCCGATGCGCGACTGGGCCGGGAAGGCATGGAATGGCTGCAGGACCTGGTGCTGGGCGCCGACGCCGAGGCCCGCCTCGGCCAGGTGCGCCGCTTCAGCGAAGTCGCGCGGGCGCTGGGCCAGGCCCCGGCCACGCTGGCCATCGCCTGGTGCCTGCGCAACCCGAATGTCTCCAGCGTGATCCTCGGCGCCAGCCGGGTCAGCCAGCTGCTGCAGAACCTGCAGGCGCTGGAGGTGCTGGAGCAGGTCGATGCCGCCGGCTGGGCCGAGGTCGAGGCCGTCTTCGGCTGAACCCCGGGGCCGACCGGGCCTCGGTGGCCTCGGTCGGGCCTGCTCGGGATCGTGATCGATAGAGTCGACTGCTTCGGATAGTCGACTGCTTCGAGCAGCAGCAGTCGCCTCTACACATCTGTGTCGTCAATTTGATTGACGTGATCTATCGAATTTCAGAATTCGATCATTAATCTCATCAATGAAATTGAGAATGGTTGTTGATTGTCAACTGAGAATCATTATCATTTAACTCGTCCCTCGCACGAGTCCAGATGCTCATGAATGCTCAACCTGTACTGCTGCGCCCCGAAACGCTGACCCTCCGCGATCGTCCGGTCCGCGTCGTTCCGCCGGAAGAGGTCATCGACAGCGAAGCCCTGCTCAAGGGCCGTCGTGAAATCCTGATCCAGCACGGCGACCGCTTCTATCGCCTGCGGCACACCAGCAACGACAAGCTGATCCTGACCAAGTAATCGCGGTCTGGTCGCCCGCCTCCCTCCCTCCTGCCGGCAGCGCCGACAGGGTGGGCGACCCGTCCGCTCCCGCTCTCTCCCCCTCGGTCTACCGCGTGCACCTTCCGGGTGTGCCGGTAACCGGGGGTTCCCCTGCCTGACCGAACGATCCCGATGACCCGCCATACCGCCCTTTGCCTTGCTGTCTGGATGGCGCTGCCGCTGTCCGCCCACGCTGCTGCCACTGCTGCCCCCGATGCGCGCGAATTCGATCGGGTGCAGGTCACCGCCACCCGCACCGAGCGGGCCGTGAGCGACGTGGCGGCCACCGTGGACGTCATCGACCGTGAGCAGATGGACCGGCACCTGGTGCAGGACATCAAGGATCTGGTGCGCTACGAGCCGGGCCTGTCGGTCACCCGCAGCGCGACCCGCTTCGGCCTGGATGGTTTCCGCATCCGTGGCCTGGACGGCAACCGCGTGCGCATCCAGACCGACGGCATCGTCATGCCGACCCGGTTCGACATCGGTTCGTTCGCCAGTTCCAACCGCAACTTCACCGACCTCGATACGCTCAAGCGCGTCGAGATCGTGCGTGGACCGGCCAGCTCGCTGTACGGCTCCGACGCACTCGGTGGCGTGGTCGCGTTCGTGACCAAGGACCCGGCCGACTACCTCAAGGACGGCAAGAACAGCTACTTCGGCCTGAAGTTCGGCTACGACGGTGAGTGGAAGGGCCTGCTCGGCGGTGCCACGGCCGCCTTCGGTGGCGACCACTGGAGCGGCCTGGTCAACGTCAACCACCACCAGGGCCAGGAAACGGACAACAAGGGCACGGTTCGCAGCGACAACGACACCCGCACCGCGTCCAATCCGCAGGATCGCGACGGCCGCAGCCTGCTCAGCAAGCTGGTCTATGCACCCAGCGAAGACCAGCGCTTCCGCTTGACCGTGGAAGGCAACGAAGACACCACCGATACCAATGTGCTGTCGGCGATCGCCAGCGTCGCGCCGCGTCCGGGCGCACTTGCTGCCGCCACCGGCATGAAGTCCCACGACACCCAGAAGCGCAACCGCGTGTCCTTCGCCCACGAGATGGATGCGCTGGACCAGCCGTTCGCCGACAGCCTGCATTGGCAGGTGTACGCGCAGAACAGCGAAACCCGGCAACAGACCGACGAGACCCGCACCGACGGCACCAGCCGCCACCGCGTGTTCTCCTTCGACCAGCATGCCTATGGCCTGCAGGCGCAGTTCAACAAGGCGTTCACCACCGGCAGCGTCGAGCACGCATTGACCTACGGTTTCGAAGGCACCCGTACCGAGATCCGCCAGAAGCGCGACGGCTACCAGGTCAGCAAGGCCGGCGTGGTCAGCAACACGGTGGTGCCGGACACCTTCCCGGTGCGTGACTTCCCGATCAGCAAGACCACCGAGCTGGGCCTGTACGCACAGGATGAGATGCGCTTTGCCGATGGCAGGCTGTCGCTGGTGCCGGGCGTGCGCGTGGACCGCTATGAGCTGAAGCCGGAAGTGGACGGTATCTTCGCCGAAGACAACCCGACCACGGCCGTGGCGCAGCTGAAGAAGACCAGCGTGTCGCCGAAGCTGGGCATGGTCTGGCGCTTCACCGACGAATGGTCGCTGTTCGCAGGCTATGCACGTGGCTTCCGTTCGCCGCCGTACAACGACGTCAACATCGGCCTGACCAACGTCGCCTTCCGCTATACCGCCATCGCAAATCCGGACCTGAAGCCGGAAACCAGCGACGGCTACGAACTGGGCCTGCGCTTCATCGCGCCGGCGGTGTATGTCAGCGTCAGCGGCTACTACAACGACTACAAGGATTTCATCCAGTCCAACGTCGATACCGGCCGCAACGCACAGGGTTTGACCGTGTTCCAGTCGCAGAACATCGCCGACGCGCGCATCTATGGCGCGGAAATGAAGGCCGGCATCGAGTTCGGCGAACTCAGCCCGGCGCTGAAGGGCTGGGCGCTGCGCAGTGCGTTGGCATGGTCGCGTGGTGACAACCGGACCGATGACGAGCCGCTGGCCTCGGTCGATCCGTTGCGTGGCACGCTGGGCCTGATGTACGACACCGATACCTGGGGCGTCGAACTGGCCGGTACCTTCGTGCAGCGCAAGAAGCGCCTGCCGCCGCCTGCTGCGCAGACCAATCCGAACGCACCGGCGCCGTTCGTCTACCAGCCGGCCGGCTACGGCGTGCTGGACCTGATGGCGCACTGGAACTTCGCACCGGGTGCCACCTTCAATGTCGGCGTGTTCAACCTGGCCGACAAGCGCTACATCGAATGGTCGTCGATCACCCCGAGCCTGATCACCAATCGCGCACTGAGCGATCGTTTCAGCAGCCCGGGCCGTACCTTCTCCGCCAGCCTTGCCGTTTCCTGGTGACCTCATGAGCCGAGCATTGTCCGCACGCAGGAATGACTCCATCGCCGCGCCACACAGCGCGGCCTGGCCGACCCCGGCACAGCTGGCCACGCTCGGCACCGTGTTGTGCCTGTACCACGCCGACGGCAACGAGTTGGGCGGCTGGCGCCAGGCCGTACGCGTGCACGCCTGCCAGGGCGTGGACAGTGAAGGCCTGCGCGAGAGCCTGTGCTTCCTCGATGGCCGCGGTCGCTGCGTGTGGCGTTTGTACCTGCTGCCCGACAGCGATTTCCTGGCCTGGGACCGTCTGGTCGCGGCGCTGCCGCCGGGACCGGAACACGACAGCGAGGCGAGCGTTGGCGAACGCCTGTGGCGGCGCCTGGCCGGCCATCTCGGCGGCCAGCGCTGGCGCCTGTGCGCGCTGCGCCTGCACGCCGCCGACGACGGCCGCACCCTGGCTGCCAGCCTGTCGACCCTGTCCTCGCTGGGCGCGGCCACCGCGCGCCGCATCGCACGCCTGGAAGGTGCCGAAGGCGAGCTGGCGATCGACGACTGCTGCTGTGCCGACGCTGCGCGGCGCCCGGCGCCGCGGATCCCCGGCGACCTGCCGCTGATCCGTTTGTGACCCTCTCCTGATGGAACGCCCGTTGGCCACGGATGGCCCCTCAATGAATCTGCAACCCCGAAGGAAGACCCCGATGAAGCTCCAGACAGCCAGCGCCATGCTGCTGCTCGCCGCCAGCGGCGTGGCCAGCGCGCAGCCCTCCGATATCGCCCGCGACCACGACAGCATCCTCGCCATGCAGGGTGAGTACACCGTGGACTTCGCCTTCGACGAGACCGTGCTGCTGAAGCCGGGCTACGAGCGCGCGCCGGCGATGCGCAGCGGCGGCAGCGAAGTGGTCATCGTGGTCGAGGACACCCCGAAGCGCATCGTGCTGCAGCACCTGCTGCTGGATGAAAAGAGCGGCCACATCACCAAGCACTGGCGCCAGGACTGGGTGTACGAAGCACCGAACCGTTTCGAGTTCAGTGCCGACCAGACCTGGAACGTACGCAGCATTCCGGCGGCGGTGAACCAGGGCGCCTGGACCCAGTGCGTGTACGAAGTGAGCGACGCACCGCGCTACTGCGGCACCGGCGCCTGGACCTACACCAACAACGTGCCGAGCTGGACCAGCGATCTGAGCTGGCGCCCGCTGCCGCGCCGTGAGTACACCAAGCGCAGCGACTACAACGCGCTGGCCGTGATCAACCGCCATACGCTGACCCCGAACGGCTGGACCCACGAACAGTTCAACACCAAGGTGCAGCGCAACGACGATGGCAGCCAGGTGGAGATCGCACGCGAGTTCGGCTTCAACGACTACGTGAAGACCACCGAGGTCGACTTCACCCCGGCGCGCAACTACTGGAAGGCTACTGCCGGTTACTGGGCCAAGGTGCGCCAGCGCTGGGACGGTTTCCTCGGCCAGGCCCCGGGCGTGCACCTGAAGACCAAGATCGACGGCATGGCGATGATCATTCCGCTGTTCACCCAGGCCGAAGAGATCCAGTCCGGCAAGAAAGTGAAGGACAAGCAGATCGACGAAGTGTTCGCCAAGTACGTGGAAAAGGCCCAGTAGATCCACGCCATGCGTGGATGCACTGCACTCAGGACGTCGGTCCACCCAGCGTGGTCAGGTCCAGCCCTGCATCCTGGAAAGCCTGCAGGGTGACCTGCAGGCTCGCCTCGTCGTCGCGGGTGCGGACGCCCATGACAGCTTCGTGGCAACGCACTTGATCCGTACTGCAGGCACTCCGGTCCGGCAGCAGCAGCGCGGTCTGCGAGACCAGGATCGCCATGTGCGCCACTTCCTTTCTTGGCTTCGGTTGGCCCTGGTAGAACCGGTTGAACTCCGCGCGCAGGTCGGCCATCACCTCGGCATCGGTGCGCGTGCGTGACACGCTGGCCGGAACCAGATAGGTCGGGTGGCCATCGTGGAAGGCGCGCACCTCATCGGCCAGCACCGTTTCCAGTATGAAGGCCTGTACCGGGTCCGGGACAAGGCCCGGTGCAGTGCGGGCAGATACGGCCGGCATCGCCACCAGCAGTGGCACGCCGGCCAGAAGGACGCGCAGGCAGAAGCCGTAGTTCATTCCTATTCCTTGAACATCAGAAACGCCGCCACCACGATCAACCCGAACGCGGCGTAGTGGTTCCACTTCAGCGGCTGGCCCAGGTAGAACGCGGAAAACACCGCAAACACCAACAGCGTGATCACTTCCTGCATGCCCTTCAGCTGCGGCGCCGAATACACCGCGCTGCCCAGCCGGTTGCCCGGCACCTGCAGGCAGTATTCGAAGAAGGCGATGCCCCAGCTGACCAGGATCACCATCATCAACGGCGCGCTCTTGTACTTCAGGTGGCCGTACCAGGCGAAGGTCATGAAGATGTTGCTGCCGAGCAGCAACAACACCGGGTACAGGTAAGCAGCGAACGACGTGCCGGGCATCCGGGCGATCTCATCGGGTGGGGCGCGCAGCATACAGCCGGCCCCACCCGCAGCGTGTCACGAGCGCGTCAGGCTTCGCGCAGGGCGAGTGCCGGCGGCGTATGCAGGATCGCCCGCGTACCCCACCAGCCCGCCAGCAGGCTCAACCCGATGCCGACCACGCCGCCGATCAGCAGGCCCGGCCACGGTGGCAGCAACGGCAGCTCGAACACCTTCTGCGAGACCGCCACGCCGATGGCGGCCGCCGCGCCCACCGCCAGCATCGCCGCCAGCATGCCCAGCGCGCCGAATTCCACCAGCACCGCGCCGCGCAGCTGGCGCCGGGTTGCGCCCAGCGTGCGCAGCACTGCGCTGTCGTAGCGACGCTCGCCCGCCGTGGCCTGCAGCGCGGCCAGCAGCACCAGCACGCCGGCCAGCAGGCTGAACACCATCACCAGCTGCACCGCCTGTGCCACCCGTTCCATCACATCGCGCACCTGCGAGATCACCGCGTCCACGTCCAGCAGCGACAGGTTGGGCTGCGCGCGCACCAGCTCGCCCAGCCCGGCCGCCTTGCCGGCCGGCAGATGGAACGCCGACAGCAGGTTGTGCGGGGTATCGCCCACCGCATTCGGATTCAGCAGCACGAAGAAGTTCGGCCGGAAGGTGTTCCAGTCGGCCTTGCGCACACTGGTGACGGTGAACTCGCGCTCCTGCTCGCCGACTGCAATGGTGATGCGGTCGCCCGGATACACGCCGTAGCGCTTGGCCCAGCCGATTTCAACCGACGCCTCCGCCGCCGTGCTGTCGGGCGTCCAGAAGGTGCCGTTCATCAGCGTGTTGGCCGGCGGGAAGCTGCTGCGCCAGCTGAAGTTCAACGGCCGGTTCTCGTCGTCGTCATCGCGCTGGCCGCCCTGCGCCGGTTGCCCGTCCTGACCGGGCTCGCGGTCCACGCGTAGCGGCGGCTTGCCGTTGATGGCGATCAGGCGCCCGGTGGCCATCGGTTCGATGCTGGCGTCGTTGGCACCCAGCCCGCGCAGCGTTGCCAGCACACTGTCGCGCTGTTCGGGCTGGATGTTGATCAGGAAGTAGTTCGGCGTGTCCGCCGGCAGCCGCTCGCGCCACTGCTGCAGCAGGCCTGGGCCGGTCACCGCCAGCAGCAGCAACGCGCACAGCGACAGCGACAGCCCGACCAGCTGCATCACCGCCAGCAGCCGGCGCCGGGTCAGTGCGGCCAGGCCCAGTCGCCAGTTGCCATGCAGGCGATGCTGCAGGCCGCGCATCAACTGCAGCAGCACGAAGCCGACCACCCCGGCCGCCACCGCCAGCGCGGCCAGGCCGCCCAGCACCCACAGGGCCAGCTTGAGGTCACCGGTGACCTGCACCGCCAGCAACAGGCTTGCCCCCAGCGCGGCCACATAGGCCAGCAGCGAGGCTGGCGGCAGGGCAGCGAAGGAACGGTTGAGTACGCGCATCGGCGGCACCCCGCGCAGACGCAGCAGCGGTGGCAGGCCGAAGCCGAACAGCAGCAACAGGCCGATGCCGGCACCGGTCAGCGCCGGCATCGCTTCCGGCAGCGGCAGGCGCTGCGGCACCAGGCTGCCCAGCACCTGTACCAGCCCTTCCTGCGCAGCCATGCCCAGGCCGATGCCAAGCGCACAGGCCGGTACCGCCAGCATCAGCAGCTGCAGTGCCAGGCCGAGCAGGATGTCGCGCTGGCGCGCACCCAGGCAGCGCAGGATCGCCACCTGGTCGATGCGGCGAAGGGCGAAGCGGTTGGCCGCCAATGCGGTGGCCACGCCTGCCAGCAGCACCGCCAGCAGCGCGCTCAGGCCGAGGAAGCGGCCGGCAAGGTCGAAGGCCTGGCGCACGCCGCGCTGGGTGTCATCCACGTTCAGCAGGCGCAGGCCCTTCACCTGTGGCAGCAGCCACTCGCGCAGGGACGCGACCTGTCCTGCCGGTCCTGCAAACATCAGCCGGTAGTTGATGCGGCTGCCGGGGCCAAGCAGGCCTGTGCCTTCCACATCGGCGCGGTTGACCAGCAGGGTGGGGGAGAGCGTCAGCAGGTCGCCACCGGTATCCGGTTCGGCCTCGATGATGCCGGCGATGCGCAGCGTGCCAGCGCCGAACTCGAGATCATCGCCGGCCTTCAGTCCCAGCCCCTGCAGCAGGCGCGGGTCGGCATAGGCCTGGCCCTTGGGCGGCATGCCGGCGTTGGCGATCAGCGCGCCACCGGGCGTGCTGCGCACCCTCAGCGTGCCACGCAGCGGATAGCCCGCCTGCACCGCCTTGATGCTGGCCATCTGGCTGGCATCACCGTTGAACAGCACACTGCCGAAGCTGGCGATGCGGGTGAAGGCCAGTCCACGGCGCTGCGCCTCGTCGGCGAACGCCTGCGGCGGGTCATCGCGCCCGGCGATGCCGAGGTCGCCACCGAGCATTTCCGCTGCGCTGCCGGTCAGTGCCAGGTTGACCCGGTTCACCAGCGTGCCGACCGCGGTCATCACCGCCACGCCCAGCACCAGTGCGGCGAACACGGTCAGCAGGTCGCCGGCCAGGGCCTCGCGACGCAGCGCGCGCCATGCATGGCGCAGCAGGTTCATGCCTGGGCCCCATGTTCAACCGGCAGCAGCCGGCCGTCGTCGATGCGATGGATGTACTGGCAGCGCTGGGCCAGGCGCAGGTCGTGGGTGACCAGCACCAGGGTGGTGCCGCTGCCTGCGTTCAACTCGAACAGCAGGTCGCTGATGTGCTGGCCGGTGGCATGGTCCAGCGAGCCGGTCGGTTCGTCGGCGAACAGGATGCGCGGGCGGGTAACGAAGGCACGTGCCAGCGCCACGCGCTGCTGCTCGCCGCCGGACAGCTGGCGCGGGTAGTGGCGGGCGCGATGAGCCAGGCCCACCTGGGCCAGCACCTCGTCCACCCGCGCGCGGTCCTCGCGCCCGGCCAGCTCCAGTGGCAGCGCGACATTCTCGGCGGCGGTCAGCGCCGGCAGCAGGTGGAAGCTCTGGAACACGAAGCCGACCTCGTGCGCGCGCAGCTGGGCACGTGCTTCCTCGTCAAGGTGGCCCAGGTCCTGGCCCACCAGCGCGATGTGGCCGCGGCTGGGCAGGTCCAGGCCGGCCAGCAGGCCGAGCAGGGTGGTCTTGCCGGAACCGGAGGCGCCGACGATGGCCACGCTGGTGCCTTCATGGACGGTCAGGGTGATGTTGTCCAGTATGTGGACTTCACCCTCCGGGCCCTGCACGGATTTGCCGACCTGGTCGACGGCGATGGCAACGGGCGCGCTGCGGGGGGACAGGCTGTCGATGAGGAGACTCCAATGCGCAAGACGGGATGGAGCCGGCGAGCCGGCGCGATGATGGTGCTGCTGCTAGGGTTCCTGCTGCTGCCCGGGCTGGCCTGTGCCAAAGGTCCGGCCGGCACCGTGCTGGTGCTCGGCGACAGCCTCAGTGCTGCCCACAATATCCCCGCCGACGCCGGCTGGGTCAGCCTGCTGCAGCAGCGGGTCAGGCAGCAGTCGAAAACCCCGGCGCGCATCGTCAACGCCAGCATGAGCGGCGAGACCACCGCGGGCGCGCTGACCCGCCTGCCGGGCCTGCTGGCGAAGGAAAAACCGACCGTGGTGGTGATTGCCCTGGGCGGCAACGACGCACTGCGCGGGCTGACCCCGGCACAGGTGCAGGGCAACCTGGAAAAAATGGTGCAGGCCAGCCAGAAGGCGGGGGCCAAGGTGCTGTTGCTCGGCATCGACGTACCGCCCAACTATGGCCCGGCCTACCGCCAGCGCCTGGCGGCGGCTTACAAGGCGCTGGCCACGCAGTACAAGGTGCCGCTGCTGCCGTTCCTGTTGGAGGGTGTGGCCCTGCAGCCGGGCATGATGCAGGCCGACGGCCTGCACCCCACCGCGCAGGCGCAGCCGAAGGTGCTGGACAACGTCTGGCCGCTGCTCAGGCCGCTGCTCTGAACCGTTTGATTCCCTCTTGACGGAACTTCACATCACGTCCACCGTCGATGCGGCATGTTTCACAAAGCTGAAGTTAGAGGGAATCACATGCGTCAGACGAAGGAGACCTCCGGCTTGGTGCTGGTGGTCGAAGACAACCGCAACATCTCCGAGATGATCGGGGAATACCTGGAAGGTCGCGGCTTCGAAGTCGACTATGCACAGGACGGCCTGGATGGCTACCGCCTTGCGGCGGAAAACAGCTATGACGTCGTGGTGCTCGACCTGATGTTGCCGCGCCTGGATGGCATCGAAGTGTGCCGTCGCCTGCGCAACGATGCGCGCAAGTCCACCCCGGTGCTGATGCTCACGGCACGCGACACGCTGGACGACAAGCTCACCGGCCTGGGTTTCGGTGCCGATGACTACCTGACCAAGCCGTTCGCGATCCAGGAGCTGGAAGCCCGCCTGCGCGCGCTGATCCGTCGCGAACGTCGCCAGGTTGGTTCGGAAGTGCTGAAGGTGGCCGACCTGGTGCTCGATCCGGTCAGCATGCGCGCGACCCGTGCCGGCACCGAGCTGCAGCTTTCGCCGATCGGCCTGCGGCTGCTGACCATCCTGATGCGCGAATCGCCGCGCGTGGTCACCCGCCAGGAGATCGAACGCGAGATCTGGGGCAACGGCCTGCCGGATTCGGACACCCTGCGCAGCCACCTGTACAACCTGCGCAAGATCATCGACAAGCCGTTCGACCGTCCGCTGCTGCACACCGTGCAGAGTGCCGGCTACCGCATTGCCGACATCGCCCAGCCGATGGCCTGAGCAGGATACTCGCCGGTGCAGTGGCAGGCCCGGCCGGGTTGTGGCCACGTACGAGGGCGGGGCATGACCGGCCGGCGTTGTCGCCGGTCATCGCCCATGCACCCGCACGGCGTGGCGCGCTGCCTATAATCGCAGCGCTCTGACCGGGACCCCGCAATGCCGCACGGCCTGCCGCGCAAGATCCGTATCGCCTTCATCCTGCAGGCAGTGCTGGCCAGCCTGGGCATCCTGCTGGGTGCGTGGCTGGTCTCGCTGGTGATCAAGCACAGCCTGGTCGGTGCCGCCCTGCGCGAGGAGGCGGCGTACTACTGGACGCTGCACGAAGCGTCGCCGGTGCAGCCACCGCCCAATACCCAGAACATCCGCGGCTACCTGCTGGAAAGCGGGCAGTCGGCACTGTCGTTGCCGGCCAACCTGCGCAATCTGGAGCCCGGCTTCCACGAACTGCCCAAGGATGACCAGCTGGTGCTGGTCGACGTGCGCCCGGCCGGTCGCCTGTACCTGGTGTTCCTGCGCTCGCGCGCGGAGATGCTGGCGTTCTGGTTCGGCATCGTGCCGGTGCTGCTGACCCTGCTGGCGGTGTATGGCGCCAGCTGGGTGACCTACCGCGCGTCCAAGCGCCTGGTGTCGCCGGTGAACTGGCTGGCACGGCGCGTGTCGCGCTGGGACCCGGGGCATCCGGAAGCGGCCGACCTGGAGCCCAACAAGCTGCCCGCCGACATGCAGGGCGAGACCCGGCAGCTGGCGGCCGCACTGCATTCGCTGGCCAACCGGGTCAGCGCGCACGTGGCGCGCGAGCGCAATTTCACCCGCGACGCCAGCCATGAACTGCGCACGCCGTTGACCGTCATCCGCGTCGCCAGCGACATGGCGCTTGGCGATGACAGCCTGGAGCCGCGCCTGCGCCGCAGCCTGCAGCGCATCCAGCGTGCCGGCCGTGACATGGAGGCGGTGATCGATGCGTTCCTGATCCTGGCCCGCGAGGCCGACGTCGAGCCCCAGGTCGAGCTGTTCGACGTCAACGACATCGTCCGCTATGAAGTGGACAACGCCAACGAACTGCTGGGGTCTCGCCCGGTGTCGGTGCACCTGCACAGCGATGGCCCGGTGCAGCTGCATGCGCCGCCGCGGGTGCTGCAGGTGGTGGTCAGCAACCTGGTGCGCAACGCCTGCAGCTACACCGATGAGGGGCGCATCGACGTGCATGTGCACAACGACCGGGTGGTGGTGCGCGATACCGGTATCGGCATGTCGGCCGACGCGCTGTCGCGGGCCTTCGAGCCGTTCTACCGCGCCGAGCCGAGCCGCCCGCAGGGCACCGGCCTGGGCCTGTCGATCGTACGCCGGCTGTGCGACCGCTTCGGCTGGAAGGTCAGCCTGGCCAGCGAGCCGGGCCAGGGCACCGAGGCCACGGTGATCTTCCGGTAGAGGGATTTTGCCGGGCTGCGCCCGGCACCCGCCGAGGCAACATCAAAAGCGGGCATTCCGTGGAATGGCGGGGCGGTGTGGGTTTGCAGGACACGCCGTAAACCCGTCCATGGGGGCTCGATGGCGCCATCCATGGCGCCAACGGTCCTGCAAACGCACACCGCCCCGCCTTCGACAGTTTCCCGCGATCCGCAGTAGATCCACGCCATGCGTGGATGGGGTTGCTCAGTTGCAGTTGACCTTCGGCGCCAGCGCCCTGGTCCAGATCGCATACCCGGCCGGGGTCATGTGCAGCATGTCCTCGCGGAACAGCTTCGCATCCGGCTGGCCATCCGCGCCCAGCATCGGCGTGTAGATGTCGGTGAAACCGGTGTTGGGCAGCTTGGCCAGGGCGGCCTTGATCAGCGAGTTGGCCTCGTTGATCGCCGGCAGCAGGTGCGCGCGCGACGGGCTCGGCTTGATCGACAGGTACTCGACCCTGGTCGTCGGCAGGTCGCGGTGCACGCGCTGCACGAAGGCGACCACGTCATCGCGCACCTGGGTCGCGCTGCGGCCGCTGTTGAGGTCGTTGTCACCGGCGTAGAAGAACACCTTGCACGGCGCATACGGCACCACGATCTGGCCGGCATACCAGGTGCTGTCACGCACTTCCGAACCGCCGAAACCGCGGTTGAATACCGGCTGGCCGGGGAAGTCGGTGGCCAGGCTCTCCCAGAAGCGGATGGAGGAGCTGCCGATGAACTCGATGCCGCCCCGTGGCGGCGGGTTGGCCTGGTCGGCGCTGGCGAAGTGGGCCATGTCGTCGGCCCAGGCCACGTTGGAGACCTGCTCGGGCACGCGCGGCGGCTTGGCCGGGCTCAGCGCCTGGGCCAGGGGGGCGGCGGTCAGCAGGCCCAGCATCAGCAGGCAGGTACGGCGATGGGACATCAGGCGCTCCAGCGGGGAAGGGGAAAGCCATCATAGAAGCTGGGGCGGCCCGGGGCTTGCCCCTGGCAGTCCATTCACCGGGCCGGTGCCGGGATGCGGCTGGCGGCCTTGTGGCAAAATGGCAGCCATCTGCCTATCCCTGTGCACCCATGATTCCCTGCCGTGCGTCTGAGCGGTCGCTGCGCCGCGCCCCTGTTGCTGGATGTTCCCCCCGTGGCTGATCAGTTCGGCCATCTGCCCCGCGGCCCGCGCCGCATCTTCCAGGCCGCCCGCTGGTCCTGGCAGGGCCTGCGCGCCGCCTGGCTGCACGAATCGTCGTTCCGGCTGGAGGTCTACCTGCTGATCCTGCTGGCCCCGATCGCGATCTGGCTGGGGCAGACCCCGGTCGAGCGCGCGCTGCTGATCGGCTCGATGCTGCTGGTGCTGGCGATGGAACTGGCCAACTCGGCCATCGAAGCGGTGATCGAACGTTACGGCAGCGAGATCCACGAGCTGGCCGGCCGCGCCAAGGACATGGGCTCGGCGGCGGTCTTCGTGCTGATGATGAACGTGCTTCTGTGCTGGGCGCTGGTCGTGGTCCCGCATGCAATGGCCGGCATTTACGGCTGATCCCCATTCCCCCTTGTTGAAGACTTCCCATGTCCCTTGAGTTTCTTGCCGATCCGAATGTCTGGTTGACCCTGTTCACGCTGAGTGCGCTGGAAATCGTGCTCGGCATCGACAACCTGGTGTTCATCTCCATCGCCGTCAGCAAGCTGCCAGAGCACCGCCGCCCGTTCGCGCGTCGGCTCGGCATCGCAGTGGCCTGTATCACCCGTATCGGCCTGCTGGTATCGCTGGCGTACCTGGCGCACATGCAGGCGAACCTGTTCACCGTAGCCGGCATGGGCATTTCCATCCGCGACCTGGTGCTGATCGTTGGTGGCCTGTTCCTGATCATCAAGGGTTGGATGGAGATCAAGGAAATGATCACCGGTGGCGAGGATGAAGATCCGAGCACGACCAAGACCTCGGCCGTGTTCGGCTACGTGATCGCGCAGATCGCGGTCATCGACATCGTGTTCTCGCTGGACTCGGTGATCACCGCGGTCGGCATCGCTGACCACGTGCCGGTGATGGTCGCCGCGATCCTGCTGTCGGTGGCAGTGATGCTGCTGGCCGCCAACCCGCTGGGCCGCTTCATCGACGCCAACCCGACCGTGAAGATGCTGGCGCTGGCCTTCATCCTGCTGATCGGTGCGGTGCTGATCCTGGATGGCCTGGACGTGCACATTCCCAAGCCTTACATCTACGCCGCCATGGGCTTCTCGGTGCTGGTGGAGTGGCTGAACCTGCTGATGCGCCGCCGCGCACGCGAACACCACGTGCCGGGTGCCGGCGACTGGTAAGCGCGCCGCTGGCGTGTGAGTCCCTCAGAACCCCCGGCCTGGCCGGGGGTTCTGCGTTGTGGGAGCCCGGCTCTGCTACGGGCTGCGGTTTTTGCACCTGTAGCGGGGTTCTGGCCTCCACTTGTGAATCAGGATCAACAGTGTTTTCCCGGGGCGAGGCTTAATCCGCTACAGCAAAGCGCGCAGGCTACGCACTCCCGATTCCCGCCCCCAGGAAACCCTCCCATGAATTCCAGAGCCGCCTTGCTGGCGCTTGCCGTCGGCGCCTTCGCCATCGGAACCACCGAGTTTGCGCCGATGGGACTGTTGCCGGTCATCGCCGACGGCGTGGGCGTGGGCATTCCCACCGCCGGCATGCTGATCACCGCCTACGCCGTGGGCGTGATGCTGGGTGCCCCGGTGATGACCCTGCTGATGGGACGGTTCGGCAAGCGCACCGCGCTGATGCTGCTGATGTCGATCTTCGTGGTGGGCAACCTGCTCTCGGCACTGGCCCCAAACTACGGCCTGCTGTTGCTGTCGCGCCTGGTCACCAGCCTCAATCACGGTGCCTTCTTCGGCATCGGTGCGGTGGTCGCCGCCAGCCTGGTACCAAAGGAAAAGCAGGCCGCCGCCGTGGCGACCATGTTCATGGGCCTGACCATCGCCAACATCGGTGGCGTGCCGCTGGCCACCTGGGTCGGCCAGCAGCTGGGCTGGCGCTTGTCTTTCGCTGGCACGGCAGTGCTGGGCGTGGTGGCGATCACCGCGCTGGGCCTGGCCCTGCCGGCATCGGCACCGGGCCCGCGTCCGGACGTGCGCGGCGAGATGAAGGCCATCCTGCAGCCCCAGGTACTGCTGGCGATGGGCACCACGGTGCTCGGCGCGGGTGCGATGTTCACCCTCTACACCTACGTGGCGCCGGTGCTGACCGAACTGACCGGTGCCTCCAACGCCTTCATCGCGATGTCGCTGGCGCTGATTGGTATCGGCTTCACGTTCGGCAATGGCATCGGTGGGCGCATGGCCGACTGGTCGCTGGACGGTGCCACGCGCATCCTGCTGGCAGTCCTGGCCCTGCTGATGTTCGTGCTGCCGCTGGCCTTCATGAGCCACGCCACCGCGGCGCTCGGTGTGCTGCTGTTCGGCGCGGCGACGTTCGCCATCGTGCCGCCGCTGCAGATCCGGGTGATGGAAGCGGCCAGCGAAGCGCCGGGGCTGGCGTCGTCGATCAACGTGGGTGCGTTCAACCTGGGCAATGCCGTAGGCGCGGCGCTGGGTGGTGCGGTGATCAGCTCGGGGCTGGGCTACGCCGCGATTCCGGTGGCCGGTGGCCTGCTGGCGGCGGCGGGGTTGCTGCTGGCATGGTTGGGGCGTCCTCGCACTGCGGTGGCCGAGGCTTGCTGAGTGATGTGGGGTTCCGGCAGGGCTTGCAGCCCTGCACCCGCTGCAATCAACGTCAACGGCAAAAGCCTGCATTCCGTGAGTTGGCGGGGTGGGTCCGGTTGAGGGGGACGCTGCAAGTACGTCCATGTAAGCTCGGTCGCCGCATCCATGCGGCTCACGCCCCCTCAACCGGACCCACCCCGCCTTCGACAGATTGCCGCGATCGGTCGGAACGGCGCTCTGCTCTGGTAGGTGTCGACCTTGGTCGACACGAATGCCTGAAGAACCGGCTTTTGCTTTTGATTTTTCTTTTGATCTTCCCGCGGTGCGCAGGAAATTGTCTGTGGCCGGGCGGGTGGGCGTGGCGGGGGTATCCGCGCCATGGATGGCGCGGCTAAGCCTCCAGGGACGGATTCACGGCGTCCCCCGCCATGCCCACCCGCCCGGACTACTCAGGCGATCCATGAGCATGGCCACCGCGGAGGGGGCGGCGCCCGATGGCCGGTCTTTCACCCGAACCATGGCATGCTCGGTGCCCAGTCCACCCGGAACCTCCGCCATGCGCCTGTTCACCCGTGTCCTTCCCCTGATGCTGCTGGCCTCCCTGCTCTCCGGCTGCGGCTACAACGCCATCCAGCAGAAGGATGAAGCGGTCAAGGCCAGCTGGTCGGAGGTCATCAACCAGTACAAGCGCCGCGCCGACCTGGTGCCCAACCTGGTGCAGACCGTGAAGGGCTTCGCCAGCCAGGAAGAGCGCGTGCTGACCGAAGTCACCAACGCCCGTTCGCGTGTCGGCCAGATCAACGTCAATGCCGATGACGAAGCCTCGCTCAAGCAGTTCCAGCAGGCCCAGGGCGAACTTGGCAGCGCGCTGTCGCGGCTGCTGGTGGTCACCGAGAACTACCCGGAGCTGAAGTCCAACCAGAACTTCCGCGACCTGCAGGCGCAGCTGGAAGGTACCGAGAACCGGGTCACCGTCGCCCGCGGCCGTTACATCCAGCAGGTGCAGGACTACAACACCTACATCCGCTCGTTCCCGCAGGTGATCACCGCCAAGCTCTTCGGCTACAAGACCAAGCCGAACTTCACGGTGGAGAACGAGGCGCAGATCTCCAACGCGCCGGCGGTCGATTTCGGCAACGCGCCGCAGCAGCAGCCGGCACCGCAGCCGGGCCACTGACCGATGCGCCTGGCCACTGCGCTGCTGGCCCTGCTGCTGTGGCTGCCGCTGGCGTCGCAGGCGCAGCAGCTGGCGCCGATTCCGGCGCTGGATTCGCCCGTGGTGGATACCACCGGCACGCTGGACGCCGCGCAGAAGCAGGCGCTGGTGCAGCAGGCGATCGAGCTGCAGCAACGCAAGGGCAGCCAGCTGCAGGTGCTGGTGGTGCCCACGACCCAGCCGGAAGACATCGCGCAGTACACCACGCGCGTCTTCGACCAGTGGCAGATCGGCCGCAAGGGTGTGGATGATGGCGTGCTGCTGGTGGTGGCCAAGGAAGACAGGCGCGTGCGCATCGAGCCGGGCTACGGCCTGGAAGGCGCAATTCCCGATGCCATCGCCAACCGCGTCATCCAGGAATACCTGGTGCCGCGCTTCCGCAGCGGCGACTACGCCGGTGGCATCACCGACGCCACGGCGGTGCTGGTCAAGCTGATCGACGGCGAAACGCTGCCGGCACCGGTCAGTGGCCATCGCGGGCGTGAGCCCAGCGGTGGCGGCGATACCTGGTTCCTGGCGCTGTTCATCGGCGTGTTCGCCGGCAGCATCCTGCGCGGCGTGTTCTCGCGGGTGCCGCGACCGCTGCGTGGCCTGCTCGGCGGTGCTGGTGCAGCACTGGCGGCGTTCCTGTTCACGTCCACGCTGCTGGCCAGTGGCCTGGCAGGCGTCGTGGGCCTGATCGTTGCCATGCTCTCCGGTCACCCGGGCCGCTTTGCCGGAGGCGGCGGCTGGGGCGGTGGCAGCTGGGGCGGCGGAGGCGGCTTCGGTGGCGGTGGTGGATTCGGCGGCGGCGGTTGGGGCGGTGGTGGTGGCCGCTCCGGCGGTGGCGGTGCTTCGGGGGGCTGGTGATGATCCAACGACTGTGTCGTCATGTGTTTTCACCGTCGGTACGGCGCGCGTTCCCGCCGGCCACGCTGCAGGCGATCACCGAGGCCATCGCGGCCGGTGAGCAGCGCCACGGTGGGCAGGTGATGTTCGCGGTGGAAGCGGACCTGCCGCTGGCGGCGCTGTGGCACAAGGTCACACCGCGCCAGGCTGCCGAACATGCCTTTGCCCGCCTGCGCGCCTGGGATACCACCCACAACAATGGTGTACTGATCTACCTCTTGTTGGCTGACCACGCCATCGAGATCGTTGCCGACCGTGGCCTGCAGGGTCGGGTCAGCCCGGCGCAGTGGCAGCGGGTCTGCACCCACCTGCGCGAGGGCCTGCGCGGGCCCAATCCGGTGGAAGCGCTGCAGGATGCCATCGACGAGGTCTCGAGCCTGATCGAAGGGCACTTTCCGGCCTCGACGCGGTCGAACGATGACGCGTTGCCGAACTCGCCCCAGCTCCTTGGTTGAGCCGGGGCGGCACTGGCCCGAGAATAGGCGTTCAACCGCAAGGCACCTTCCATGATCTATTTCCACGACATCGACCCCATCGCCCTCTCGCTGGGGCCGATCAAGGTGCATTGGTACGGCATCATGTACCTGCTGGGCTTCACCGCGGCCTGGCTGCTGGGCCGCAAGCGCATCGCCGCCGGCCGCCTGCCGGGCGTGGATGCCAATGGTTTCTCCGACCTGCTGTTCTACGCAATGCTCGGCGTGGTGCTGGGCGGGCGCATCGGCTACATGCTGTTCTACGCGCTGGGCGATTTCCTGCACAACCCGCTGCTGCTGTTCAAGGTGTGGGATGGCGGCATGAGTTTCCACGGCGGCCTGCTGGGCGTGATTGCCGCCTGCTGGTGGTGGTCGCGCAAGCACAAGCTGCATTTCTTCGACACCATGGATTTCATGGCGCCGCTGGTGCCGCTGGGCCTGGGCTTCGGACGCATCGGCAACTTCATCGGCGCCGAGCTGTGGGGCAAGTACACCGACGGCAGCTGGGGCGTGGTGTTCCCGTCCGGCCTGCCGGCACCGCTGAACCAGCTCGACCACGCCACCTTGCAGGCGCAGTTCGCCACCGGCGCGCTGAACCAGTTCGCGCGCCATCCGTCGCAGCTGTATGAAGCCTTTCTGGAAGGCCTGGTGATGTTCGTGGTGCTGTGGACGGTGTCGGCCAAGCCGCGCCATCGCTATCTGGTGGGTGGCCTGTTCGCGCTGCTGTACGGCCTGTTCCGTTTCGCGGTGGAGTTCGTGCGCATGCCCGACAATGGCGTCTACGTGGCCTTCGA
This sequence comes from Stenotrophomonas sp. 78350_Sma, assembly GCF_056482105.1. Classification (NCBI taxonomy): domain Bacteria; kingdom Pseudomonadati; phylum Pseudomonadota; class Gammaproteobacteria; order Lysobacterales; family Lysobacteraceae; genus Stenotrophomonas; species Stenotrophomonas sp. 78350_Sma. The sequence continues at coordinate 786,628 of NZ_CM151182.1, forward strand.
CTGGCTGACCCGTGGCCAGATCCTCAGCCTGCCGTTGATCGCCTTCGGCCTGGTGCTGCTGGTGATGTCGCGCCGCGCGCCGGTACTGCAGCCGCAGCTGCCGGTGGCTGCCGAGGGCAAGGCATGAAGGCTTACCTGGACCTGCTCTCGCACGTGCTGGAACACGGCGCCGAGAAAAGCGACCGCACCGGTACCGGCACCCGCAGCGTGTTCGGCTGGCAGATGCGTTTCAACCTGGCCGACGGCTTCCCGCTGGTCACCACCAAGAAACTGCACCTGCGTTCGATCATCCACGAACTGCTGTGGTTCCTGAAGGGCGACACCAACATCGGCTACCTGAAGGACAACCAGGTACGCATCTGGGACGAGTGGGCCGACGAGAACGGCGATCTCGGCCCGGTGTACGGCAAGCAGTGGCGCAGCTGGGCCACCGCCGATGGTCGCGAGATCGACCAGATGCAGTGGCTGGTGGACGAGATCAAGCGCAACCCCGATTCGCGCCGGCTGGTAGTCAGCGCCTGGAACGTGGGCGAGCTCTCGCAGATGGCGCTGATGCCGTGCCACAACCTGTTCCAGTTCTACGTGGTGGACGGCAAGCTCAGCTGCCAGCTGTACCAGCGCAGCGGCGACATTTTCCTCGGCGTGCCGTTCAACATTGCCAGCTATGCGCTGCTGACCCATATGGTGGCGCAGGCCACCGGCCTGGGTGTGGGCGATTTCGTCCACACGCTGGGCGACGCGCACCTGTATTCGAATCACTTCGAGCAGGCGCGCGAGCAGCTGTCGCGTGAACCGCGCGCGCTGCCGAAGCTGTGGTTGAACCCGGAGGTGACCGACCTGTTCGGCTTCCAGTTCGACGATATCCGCATCGATGGATATGACCCGCACCCGGCGATCAAGGCGCCGGTGGCGGTATGAGTGCGATGAAGCTCTCGATGATCGTGGCGTTGGACCGCAACCGTGGCATCGGCCAGGGCAATGCCATGCCCTGGCACCTGCCGGACGACTTCAAGCACTTCAAGGCGCTCACCCTGGGCAAGCCGATCTTGATGGGGCGCAAGACCGCCGAGTCGATCGGCCGCGTGCTGCCGGGGCGGACCAACCTGGTGCTGACCCGCAGCGGCCAGGTGCCATTCGAGGGCATGCGCGCGGTGGCGTCGCTGGACGAAGCCAAGGCGATTGCCGAAGTCGAGGGTGCCAGCGAGCTGTGCATCATCGGCGGCGGCGAGATCTTCCGTCAGCTGCTCGACCAGGCCAGTGATCTGTACCTGACCTGGGTGGATACCGAAGTCCCGGCCGATACCCACTTCCCCGAGGTGGATGCGCAGGACTGGCAGGAAGTGAGCAGCGAGCCGCACCCGGCCGATGAGCGCCACGCGTATGCGTTCCGCTTCGTGCACTACGTGCGCCGCTGAGGGCGGTTTCCTGTAGAGCCGAGCCATGCTCGGCTGCTGTTGGTGGACACATGGCGTAGCCGAGCATGGCTCGGCTCTACAGAACCGGCCGTTGCAACGTTCAGGGCATCCGGTAATGGCCGATGATCGCGTGCTGGAACAGCAGGTTCTCTTCGCGCGTGCCGCGCGCGATGTTGTGCAGTACCAACGGCGTGCCATTGGCCAGCCGCCGGTCGGAGACGATGCCCACATGCAGCAGGCCGTTGCCGTTGAGCTTCCATGCAACGATGTCGCCGGCTGCGTAGTCGTCGGCGGCGGCGGTGATCGGCTGCTGCCACCCCTGCCGTTCAAACCAGCGCATCAGGTTCGGCACGCGGCGATGATCGATGTTGCGATCCGGCCGTGACAGGCCCCAGATCGCCGGATAGGCACTGAAGTTGCCGCGCATGTCTTCATGCACGCGCGCCTGCAGGTCCAGGCCCTGGCTGCGCAGGGCGCGCACCACTACGTCGGTGCACACGCCGCGATCAACCGGGACGTCTCCGCCGGGATAGGCCAGCACCTGATAGGCAGGGTCGTAGCGGGTGGTGACACCGATCTGCGCGCGCGCTGCAGCCACCAGTGGCGGCGATGGCGCCTGCGGTTGCGTTGGCGTGTGGTCGGCGTTTCCGCCACCGCTGGGGGCAGGGGCCGAAGTGGGCTGGCAGCCGCTGGCCAGGGCCAGCGTCAGCAGCACCATCCATGGTGCCCAGCCGCGCCGCGTCATGCCTGCGGCGGGGGACTGTTGTTGCCGGGGCCCGCAGAGCCACCACCACTACCGCCACCACGGCGGCGGCGACGGCGCGGGCCGCGGTTGCCCGGGTTGGCGGCCGGAGCGTTGCCGCCGCCCTGTTCCTTGCCCTGCGCCGGTGCAGCCGGGCGCTCGTGCGCCGGCCGCGCTGGCGGGCGGGCGTTGGGCACAGGGGCAGGTACATCGCGGCCCGGCACCTGCACCACGCGCAGTTCATCGGTATCGAGCTGGATCGCGGTGAGCTTGCCGCCCCACACCGCGCCAGTGTCGATGGCGTGCACGCCCTGGGTGATGGTCAGGCCCAGCGCCGACCAGTGGCCGCAGACGACCTTGAGGTCACGCTCGACCCGGCCCGGCACCTCGAACCAGGGATACAGCCCCTGTTCCTGCGTGCCCGGCGTGCCCTTGTCCTCGATGCCGATGCGCCCACGCGGGGTGCAGTAGCGCATGCGGGTGAGCACGTTGATGATCGCGCGCGAGCGGTCGTAGCCGGACAGGTTCGGTGCCCAGCTCGGCTTGTCGCCGTACATGTTGCGGAACAACTTGCGGTAGCCGGCGCCGTGCAGCTGTGCCTCGACTTCGGCCGCGTGCTTCTCGGCCATCTGCGTGGTCCACTTCGGCGCCAGGCCGGCGTGCACCATCATCCAGCCCAGCTCGCGGTCCACGTGCACCAGCTTCTGCAGGCGCAGCCAGTCCAGCAGTTCGTCGCGGTCCTCGGCCTGCACGATGCGCAGCAGGTCCGGGTTGACCTTGCGCTGTTCCTCTTCGGTGCGCGCACCGACGGCCAGCAGCGAAAGGTCGTGGTTGCCCAGCACCACCACGCTGTGCTCGCGCAGCGAGTGGACCAACCGCAGTGTTTCCAGTGACTGGCCACCGCGGTTGACCAGGTCGCCGCAGAACCACAGGGTGTCCTGCGCCGGGTCGAAGCGGATCTTCTCCAGCAGTCGCTGGGTGACGTCATAGCAGCCCTGCAGGTCGCCGATCGCCCACACACTCATCGTTCGGCCTCCGTGTCAGTGCAGGGTACGCGGGATGGCCAGCACGAAAGGTGCGACCGGCGCGGCAAATTCGGTGCCGTCGTCGGCGACCATGTCGTAGTGGCCCTGCATGGTCCCGTGATCGGTCCCCAGCATGACACCGGACGTGTAATGGAAGTCTTCACCGGGGCGCAGGCGCGGCTGCTCGCCGATCACCCCGTCGCCATCGACATGCTCGACGCGGCCGTTGGCATCGGTGATGCGCCAGTGGCGTGCGACCAGGCGCGCGGCAACACGTCCCTGGTTGTGGATGCGGATCGTGTAGGCGAACGCATAGCGCCCGTCTTCCGGCGCGGATTGATCGTCGAGGAAGCGCGGTGCGACTTCGACGGAGATGGCATAAACGTCAGCGTCTTCCATACCGGCAGTGTAATCAGGAGGCATTGGCCAAGGCGATGAATTCGGCCACGTCCAGCTGCTCGGCACGGGCATCGGGACGCACGCCGGCGGCAACGAACTGCTCGGCGGAGACCACGTTGTTCAAGGCGTTGCGCAGGGTCTTGCGGCGCTGGCCGAAGGCAGCCTTGACCACGTCGGCGAAGCGCTTGTGATCGAGGATGTTGATCGTTGCCGGGTCGCGCGGCACCAGCCGCACCACGGCCGAATCGACCTTCGGCGGCGGCCGGAATGCGCCCGGCGGCACCACGAACAGCGAGGTCACCTGGCAGTAGGCCTGCAGCATCACGCTGAGCCGGCCGTACACCTTGCTGCCGGGGCCGGCCGCCATGCGGTCGACCACTTCCTTCTGCAGCATGAAATGCATGTCGCGGATCACCGCGGCGTGCTCCAGTGCATGGAACAGGATCGGCGAGGAGATGTTGTAGGGCAGGTTGCCGACCAGGCGGATCGGCTGGCCATCGGCCAGCTCGGTGAAGTCCACCCGCAGCACGTCGCGGTGGACGATGGTCAGTTCGCCCAGCGGTTCGGCGGCGGCGGTCAGCGGCGCGATCAGGTCGCGGTCGAACTCGATCACCGTCAGCTTCGGATGCACGCGCAGCAGCGGCAGGGTGATAGCGCCCTGGCCGGGACCGATCTCGACCAGGCGGTCACCGTCTTTCGGGTTGACCGCCATCACGATCTTGTCGATGTAGTGGCGATCGGCCAGGAAATGCTGGCCAAGCTGCTTCTTGGCCGGGGCGGTGAACACCGGGCCGGAGGGGGAATGCGGGGAATTCATGCGCTCAGTGTACGTTGCCGCGCAAGCTGCGCACACAACGTCGTTGCCGCCTGCAGGCTCGAAGGATCGGCAATGCCGCGGCCGGCCAGGTCCAGCGCGGTGCCATGGTCCACTGCTACGCGTGGGTAGGGCAGGCCCAGGGTCAGGTTCACCGCCTGCTCGAAGCCCGAGTACTTCAGCACCGGCAGGCCCTGGTCGTGGTACATCGCCAGCACACTGTCGAAGCCGGCCAGCTTGGCCGGCAGGAACGCGGTATCGGCCGGCAGCGGCCCGATCAGGTCCATGCCCTCTGTGCGCAGGCGCTGCATCAGGGGAATGATCAGGTCCAGCTCTTCGCGGCCCAGATGGCCGTCTTCGCCGGCGTGCGGGTTCAGGCCGAGCACGGCGATGCGGGGTGCAGGCAGGCCGAACTCGCGCCGCAGCGCGGCATGCAGGGTGCGCAGGGTGTGTTCCAGGCGGGGCGCGGTGATCGCGTCGGCCACTTCGCGCAACGGCAGGTGGGTGGTGGCCAGGGCCACGCGCACGATGGGGTTGGCCAGCATCATCACCACCTTCACGCCGGCCTGGTCGGCCAGCAGTTCGGTGGTGCCGCTGTAGGCGATGCCGCCTTCGTTGATGACCGCCTTGTGCACCGGGCCGGTGACCACGCCGTGTAGTTCGCCGGACAGGCAGGCCTGGCCGGCACCCAGCAGGGCGCCGATGACCGCCCCGGCATTGGCCGGGTTGGCCTGGCCGAAGTGGCTCTGGGCGGCATTGGCCACAACGCGCACACGCAGATCGCCGGGGACGCGTGCTTCGGCGTCCTCGGGCAGCAGTTGCAGGGGCAGGTTCAGCGCGGCCGCAGCCGCGCGCAGGGTATCCGGGTCGGCGAAGGCCAGCAGCCGGCAATCTTCACGCGGCTGCTGGACGAGGCGGACACACAGCTCCGGGCCGATCCCGGCGGGCTCGCCCGGTACCAGAGCGAGCTCGGGGCGCATCGATCAGGACTGCGGCGGCGTGGCGGTGTTTTCCGCACGGTCACCGCTGCGGAAGCTGACGTAGGCTTCGCCACGCAGTTCCTGCAGGAAGCGGTTGTACTCGTCTTCCAGCTTGCGGCGGCCAATGGTCTCGCGGACCTGGGCACGCTGGTTGTCGTTGGTCACGTCGGTCTGGCGAGTGGCCACGCGCTGCAGGATGTGCCAACCGGCATCAGTGCGGAACGGCTGGCTGACGCCGCCGTCCTGGATACCGGCCACCTGCTGGCCAAAGGCCGGACCGAATGCATCGGCCGGGAACCAGCCCAGATCGCCGCCCTGGCCCTTGCTGTTGTTGTCCTCGGAGGACTCCTTGGCCACGGTCTCGAAGTCCGCGCCGCCAGCGATGCGGGCACGCAGGGTATCGATCTTGGCTTTGGCGGCCGCGTCGGTCTGATGATCGTCCACGCGCACCAGGATGTGGCGACCGTGGTACTCGGTGACGGTGCTGGCGCCGGCAGCGGCACTGGCATCGCGCACTTCCACCAGCTTCAGCAGCTGGAAGCCGCTGGGGCCGCGGATGGGGCCGACCACTTCGCCGGGCTTCATCTTTTCCATCATCTGCGCGAACGCCTGCGGGATCTCATCCAGGCTGCGCCAGCCCAGGTCGCCGCCTTCCAGCGCGTTGGGGCTGTCCGAATAGCGCACGGCGGCCGCGTTGAAGTCCAGTTCGCCCTTGTCCAGCAGCGCCTTCACACCGTCGGCCTTCTTCTGGCCGGTGGCGATCTGGTCGGCGTTGGCGCCGTCCGGCAGCGCGACCAGGATGTGTGCCAGGTGATACTGGTTGCCGGCAGTGGCCTGCTGCTTCAGCGCGGCATCGACCTCGCCCTCGCTGACGCTGATGCGGCTCTGCGCGAAGCTCTGGCGCAGGCGCTGCACGGTGATCTCATCACGCACCGAGGCGCGGAAATCGTTGAAATCGATGCCGTCGTGCGCCAGGCGCTGGCGCAGGGCATCCAGGTTCGAACCGTTCTGCTGGGCGATGGAGTTCATCGCCTGGTTCAGCTCCTGGTCGCCGACACGGATGCCGCTGCCCTGGGCGCGGGCCACCTGCAGCTTGACCAGCACCAGGCGCTCGAGCACCTGGCGGCTGAGCACGTCTTCCGGCGGCAGCTGGTTTTCCCGGCCGGCGTACTGCGCCTTGATGTTGGCGATCGCACGCTGGAGTTCGCTCTGCAGGATCACGTCCTCATCGACGACGGCGGCGATGCGGTCGAGCGGCTGCGCCTCCTGGGCAAGCACCTGCAGGGGGGCGGACACGCTGGACACCGCCAGCAGCGAGGCGAGTAGAACGGGGAAGCGCTTGGTCATGGGATCAGATTCGGATCGTAGTCATCGCGGGTCGCTCCGGTGTTGCTGGGCGGCACGAGATAGAGGTCGTCGCGGTTGTAGCCGAGGATAGCACGGCGCAGAGTGCGGTCCGTGTCCTGGCCGATGGAGCTCAGGCCCTTCAGGACGAACTCCACCTGGATGGAGTTGTTCATCTCGCCTTCGCGATTGCGGACATAGCGGCGGCCGACCACACGCACGGCCAGGCAGCAGCTGTCCCACTGGACGCCGCCGATGATTTCCAGCGGCTCCTTGTCCTGCAGCGAGTAGTAATAGCGGCCGACCAGGCTCCAGCGCGCATTCAGCGGGTACAGGAACGACAGGTCGGCCTGCTCCAGCAGGGTGCGGTCATGCTTGTTGGCACCCGGCAGGGCACCGGCATTGATGCGGTAGCGGTAGCTCAGATTGACCACGCCGTCGTTGGGCATCAGGTAGCGGGCACGGACGCTGGCCAGATCCTCGCGCTTGTACTTCGGGTCCCACTGGTAGGTGGCGCCCAGGGTCCAGCGGTCGTTGATCATGTAGTTGCCGTCGGCGATCCAGGCCGACTTGCCCTTTTCCACCGGCTCACCGCCGGGGGTGACGGTCACCCGCGACTCATCGAAGTACTGGATCTGGCCGATCGAGGCCGAGAAGCGCTCCTTGCCGGTGCTCTGGTCGATGAAGCGGGTGCTCAGCGCCAGGGTCAGCTGGTTGGCATCGTTCTGGCGGTCGGCGCCGGTATAGCGCGAATCGCGGAACAGCTGGCCCCAGCTGAAGGTGAAGTCACGCGTATCGAAGATCGGCAGCTCGTCCTGGTTGCGGTACGGCGCGCGCAGGTAGAACAGGCGCGGCTCCAGGGTCTGCAGGAACGACTTGCCGCCGATGCGGGTCTCGCGGTCGAAGAACAGACCGGCGTCAATGCTGCCGATCGGCAGGCTGCGGCTGGGCGAGGTATTGCCGCGCAGCTGCTCGGGCGTGGCCGTGGCCGGGTCGATGCCCTGCGAGCGCAGGATCTGGGCCTGGATGCCGTTGACCCCGTCGACCAGGCCGCGATCCAGCTGGTAGGCGGTGTAGCGGTAGGCCAGGGTCGGGGTCACATACCAGGCTGCGCCGCTGATCGGGAACGACACATACGGCTTCACGTCCAGTCGCGAACCACCGCTGACACCAACGCCGGAGGTGAGCTGTTGGCCCGTCCGCGTGTACTGCAGATCCTCGCCGGTGCCGACGGCGTTCTTGAAGTTGATGTCGTCGTGGGTGAAGCGCACGGCTTCGGCGTAGATGCCGGTTTCCAGCCATGAGCGGACCGGCTTGTCCCAGTTGAAGTACAGGCGCGGCTGGCGGTTGTAGGGCAGGGCGCGCTCGTCGAGGGTGTAGTCGGTCAGCTGCCAGCGGTCGGCCATGATGCCGGCCGTCCAGTTCGTGCCGGTGCCATACAGGCCCACCGTGCTCTGCAGGTTGGAGGCGGTCACCCCCACCAGGCGGTTGGCGAAATCCTCGACATAGCGCTCGTCGCTGACCCAGGCCAGGTTGGCACGGGCCTGCCAGTGGCTGTCCACGTTGTGGTAGCCGCTGAACATCACCCGGCCGCGGTCACGGTCGCGCAGGCGGTCGTTGGGCATGAACGAGGTCAACACCTCGCCGCGGCCGCCGTTGTAGAGGTAGCGGAACTCGTTGTCGAGCAGCAGGCCGCGCCGGCTCATGTAGCGCGGGGTCAGCGTGTCGTCGTAGTTCGGCGCCAGGTTGAAGTAGATCGGCTGGGCGTAGTCGAAGCCGTTGCGCCCGGACATGCCCAGCTGCGGGAACAGCAGGCCGGTCTTGCGGCGGTCATCGATCGGGAACTTGAAGTACGGCGCCCACAGCACCGGCACCTTGCCGATGCGCAGCACGGCGTTGCGCGCGGTGCCGAAGCCCTCGTCGTTGTCCACTTCGATCTGCGGTGCCGACAGCTTCCACACCGGCTGCGAGGGGTCGCAGGTGGTGTAGGTGGAGCGGTGCATCTGGCCGACCGCACCCTGCAGGTCGACCGATTCGGCATCGCCGTTGCCGCGGCGCGACACCAGCTGGTACTGGATGTCGGTGATCTTGTGGGTGTCGCTTTCCTGGTTGCCCTCGGCACGCTTGGCGACCATCCGGATCGACCCGTCCTGGTAGCGCACATTGCCGTCGGCGATGTAGTTGCCGGTCTCGGTATCGAAGCTCAGCTTGTCGGTACCGACGAACTGGTCGCCGCGGCGCAGCGCCACGTTGCCTTCGTACTGCGGCACGGTGGTGGTGCCCAGCAGCTGGTCACCCTCGATGTCGGTCGGCTGCTGCTCGCGCGCGGCGGCGGCGCTGGCCTTGTCCTGGCCGGGGACCGGGGTCGGGGCGTCGGTGAACGCGGGGATGACGTCGGTGGCCGGGCACAGGCCCCAGTTGAGCGGCTTTTCATCGGCCATCACCGGCAGGCTGATGGCGATGCTCAGAGGCAGGGGAAGCAGGCGGAGGGCTCGGCGCACGCGGTTCGGATTCGGGCGAAAACGGACGGTAGCTTGCCCCATCCCTTGCATAGGGGCAATGAAGGGCGCCGGAGGTTGCCGGTTCGGGTTCATCCGGCAGCGTTGCCGCCAGCCGCTGAGATCAGGGCCTGGACATGGGCCACACTGCACTCGGCCAGTGCCTGCAGGTCATAGCCGCCCTCCAGCATCGACACCACCCGGCCGGCCCCGTGGCGCCGTGCCAGCGCGTGCAGTTCACCGGTGATCCAGGCGAAATCCTCGGTCTCCAGCATCAGGTCGGCCTGCGGGTCGCGCAGGTGGGCGTCGAAGCCGGCCGAGATCAGCAACAGCTGCGGGCGGAAGTCGTCGATGGCCGGCAGCATCTCGTCGGCCCAGACGTTGCGGAAGCGGAAGCCCCCGCTGCCGGGGGGCAGCAGGATGTTCATCAGGTTGCCTGCGCCGCGGTCACGGCGCAGGCCGGAATTGGGGAACAGGCCGGCCTGGTGCGTGCTGTAGTACGAGACCCGGGCATCGTGCTGGAAGATGTCCTGGGTGCCGTTGCCGTGGTGCACGTCGAAATCGACCACCGCGATCCGCTCCAGGCCATGACGGTCGCGGGCATAGGCGGCGGCGATGGCGATGTTGTTGAGCAGGCAGAAGCCCATCGCCGTGCTGCTGGTGGCGTGGTGGCCGGGGGGGCGCACCGCGCAGAAGGCCAGCGGGTCGTCGCCCAGCATCACCGCATCGACTGCGGCCACGCCGGCACCGGCGGCGTGCACGGCAGCGCTGGCCGAGCCGGGCGAGGTCCAGGTGTCCATGTCCAGCTGGCGCAGCGGCACGGTCTGCGGCTGCAGCACGAAGTCCAGCAGGGTGCTGTCATGGACCCGGGTCAGCTCGCCGAACTTGGCCGGCGGCGCCTCGCGCCATTCGAGCTGCCCAGGGAAGGCCGCATGCAGCGCATCGAGTACGTGCTGCAGGCGTTGCGGGCACTCCGGGTGGCCGGGGCCGGGGTCGTGCAGCAGGCAGGACGGATGGGTGTAGACCAGCATCGTGCCGACTCAGCGCTGGCGCTGCTGCGGTTGCCACAGCGCCTCGCCCTGGCCGTCGGCACGGGCCAGCACCCGGGCCAGCACGAACAGCAGGTCCGACAGCCGGTTGAGGTATTGCAGCGCCTCGCTGCGCACGGCTTCGTGGCGGGCCAGGGTGACCGTCTCGCGCTCGGCGCGGCGGACAATGGTGCGCGCCAGATGGCAGCGCGCTGCCGCCTCGCCCCCGGCCGGCAGGATGAACTCCTTCAGCATCGGCAGGCCGGCGTTGAAGTGGTCCAACTGCTGTTCCAGTGCCGAGACATCGGCGGAGTGGATCGCGGCGTGGCCGGGGATGCACAGCTCGGCACCCAGGTCGAACAGCTGGTGCTGCAGGTGCACGACCAGTGCGCGTACGTCCTCCGGCAACGGTGCCGCCAGCAGCAGGCCGAGCGCGGCGTTGGCTTCGTCGACGGTGCCGTAGGACGCCACCCGGGCGTCATCCTTGGCCACGCGCTGGCCGTCACCGAGGCCGGTACTGCCGTCGTCGCCGGTGCGGGTGTAGATGCGCGAGAGGCGATGACCCATGGCGTGGCTCAGTGCCGGATGTCGCGGCGGGCCTGCTGGAGCTTCAGCACCTGCTCCACGGCCAGCTGCAGCGCGGCGGCCAGCGCCACGTAGATGGCGGTGGTACGCAGGTAGGGGCCGAACCATTGCGCGTAGTTCTGCGCCCAGCCGGCCAGGGTCGGCTCGGCCACGTTGCGGCTGCTCCAGTAGAAACCGCCCTGCGCCAGCAGGTGGCAGACCGCCACCGACGCGACCAGCAGCAGCGCGCCCTTGGCCAGCACCGGCCAGCGCGCGGTCTGGTAGTTGCGGCCCAGCAGCATGCCGCCGGCCCACAGCGAGAAGTACGCCGGCAGCAGCAGCCAGTAACCCGGCGACACGCAGTAGTGCTGCCAGAAATCCAGGCCGCTGCTGCGGATCACGATCCAGTCGACCAGCACCGCGAACACCATCAGCAGCGGGAACGCCCAGCGCGTCCAGCGCGCCAGGTAGAAGCCACCGATGAAGAACACCGCCCACGACGCATCGGGGATTGCCGCGAAGTGGTTGACCCGGGTCGCTGCCAGCACCAGAACGAGCACGGACAGGACGAAGGCGCGGTTGGCAGTGTCGGACATGGAGGCGGGCCCGGAGCGGATTCAGGTTTCATTCTAGCCCGCCGCGCGGGTTGGCGCAGGTGCCGCCCGTTCGGCGTACAGTCGGGGCGAGCGCGTATCATGAACACATGAGTGAACGACATGACGTGCTGATTGTCGGTGGTGGCCTGGTGGGCGCCAGCCTGGCCATTGCCCTGGACCGCCTCGGCCGCGACGTGGGCCTGCTCGAGGCCAGCCCCGCCGGCGAGCTGCCGGCGGTGTTCGACCAGCGCAACCTCAGTTTCGCCGCAGCCACCGTCAATGCGCTGACCGCGCTGGGGGTGATGCAGAAACTGACGATGGCGCCGGGCCCCATCCGGCGCATCCACGTCAGCCGCGCCGGCGATTTCGGCCGTGTGCAGCTGGAAGCGGCCGATTATGACCGGCCGTGGTTCGGCCAGGTGGTGGTCGCCCGCGACTTCGGCCAAGCGCTGGAAGCGCGCCTGCAGGAGCTGCCGCGGCTGCACCGTTACCGGCCGATGCGGTTCCTGGGCCTGGGCGAGGTGGTCGATGGCTACCGCCAGGTACGGGTCGCCGACGAGGCCGGCGAACGCGTGCTGCTGGCACGGCTGGTGGTGGGTGCCGACGGTACGACCAGTGGCGTGCGCGGTGCACTGGGCATCGAGGTCGACCGCCATGATTTCCAGCAGACCCTGTTCGTGGCCCGCGTGCGCAGCCAGCGCGCGCCGGATGGCACCGCGTGGGAGCGGTTCACCGATACCGGCCCGACCGCGCTGCTGCCGCGTGGCGATCGCCACTTCGGCACCGTGCATGGCGTGGCACGGGACCAGGCCGATGCGGTGATGGCGCTGGACGATACGGCGTGGCTGCAACGCCTGCAGAGCGCGATCGGCTGGCGTGCCGGCCGCCTGCTCGAATCTGGCCCGCGTAGCGCCTACCCGCTCATCCAGGTGCTGGCGCGTGCGCTGGCCGGTGAACGCACGGTGCTGCTCGGCAATGCCGCGCAGACCATCCACCCGCTGGGTGCACAGGGCTTCAACCTGGGCCTGCGCGATGCGCTGACCCTGGCCGAACTGCTGGAAGATTCCATCGATGATGCCGGCAGCGATGCGCTGCTGCAGGCCTATGTCGCGCGCCGTGAGGAGGACCGCCGGCAGACCGTGGCGTTTTCCGGAGGCCTGGCGCGCCTGACCAGCAACCCGGCGCCGCTGATGCGGCCGCTGCGCAGTCTCGGCCTGGTGGCCGCACAACGTGCCTCGGTACAGTCGATGCTGGTCGGTGGCGCGATGGGCTTCCGTGGCGAAGTGCCGCGGCTGTGCCGTGGAGAAGCGGCATGAGCCGGCGTGCGCGCCTGGACGTGGCCATCGTCGGCGGTGGCGTGGTCGGTGCCGCCTGCGCGCTGGCGTTGGCCGATGCCGGTTTGTCGGTTGCGCTGGTGGAAGGTCGTGAGCCCGCGCCGTGGCAGGCCGCTCAGCCCGACCTGCGCGTGTTCGCCTTCGCCGCTGACAACGTACAGCTGTTGAACCGCCTCGGCGTATGGCAGGCGATCGCGCAGGCCCGCGCCTGGCCCTACCGGCGCATGCAGGTGTGGGACGCGGCCGGTGGCGAGGATCTGCTGTTCGACGCCGATCGCTTCGGTCGTCGTGAGCTGGGCTACATCGTCGAGAACGGACTGCTGCAGGACCGCCTGTGGGCGGCGCTGCCCGCGGCGGGCGTGCAGCTGCATTGCCCGGCACGGGTGGAAGCGCTGGAGCAGGACGAGGACGGCGTGCGCCTGCGCCTGGACGACGGTCGTCGCCTCGAAGCGTCGTTGGCGGTGGCCGCCGACGGTGCCGAATCGACCCTGCGCCAGCTGGCCGGGATCGAGGTGGAAACGCATGACTACCACCAGCGTGGCGTGGTGGCCTATGTCGACAGTGAACTGCCGAACCAGGCCACGGCCTGGCAGCGCTTCCTGCCGACCGGACCGTTGGCGTTGCTGCCGGTGGCCGAGCGCCGCAGCTCGATTGTCTGGACCCTGCCCGAGGACGAGGCTGCGCGCGTGTTGGCCTTGGACGAAGATGCGTTCAACCGCGAACTGACCCGCGCCTTTGCGGCGCGGCTGGGTGACCTGCGGCTGGCCTCGCCGCGTGCGGCGTTCCCGCTGCGCCGCCAGCTGGCACGCCACTACGTGGCCGGCCGTGTGCTGGCATTGGGGGATGCAGCGCATGTGGTGCATCCGCTTGCCGGGCAGGGCGTGAACCTGGGCCTGCGCGATGTGGCTGCTCTGCAGCAGTGGCTGGCGCCGTCGGCCGAACGCCGCGGCCAGCCGCGCCTGTCGCCGCAGCGCCTGCAGCGCTGGGCGCGCGAACGCCGCAGCGACAACCAGATCGCCGCCTACAGCTTTGACGCGATCAACCGCCTGTTCTCCAACGACGAAATGCACCTGACCCTGGCCCGCGGCCGCGCGCTGGGCTGCGTCGGCAAATGGCCGCCGCTGGTGCAGGCGTTCTGGAAGCGCGCCGCCGGCGTCTGACGCAAAAAGGGGACGGAGGGGATTAAGTCGTATGTGGACATACGACTTAATCCCCTCCGTCCCCTTTTTCAATCAACCAGCCAACCGGCCAGGTCGGCACGATCCAGCTTGCCGCGACGCTTCACGTCCAACGCATTGAACTCATCGGCCAGCGCCGGATTCGCCTGCGCTTCCTCGCGGCTGATGAAACCATCGCCGTTCACATCCAGCGCAGCGAAGTGGATGCGGTACTGGCCGACCACGCTGCTCGGTTCCAGCGAACGTACGGTCACCTGTGCCTCGCCAGCCGGCTGTGCAATCTCGACGCTGCCGCTGACCCGGCCGGCATCCAGCGGTTGCTGGCGGATCGCGCCGCCGGTCGGGCCCAGCGGCTGGCTCTGTGCAGGGGTGTGCGGCAGCTGCTGGGCCATCGCCGTTGTACTCAGCAGCAGGACGGCCAGCAGTGCAATCGAACGACCTTGCATGGGTTCTTCCTCCTTGGTAGCGCCAGGCCATGCCCGGCGGACACCGCAGCGTCAGCGCAGCGGCGAGGCCAGTACCGTGATCTCCTCACGGTCGTGGTACAGCTGCTTGGCGCGTACCACCAGCGGCTTGCCGGCCTGGTCCTGGAACAGGTCCAGGCACAAGCGGGTTTCGTCCCAGCGCTTTTTCATCGGCAGCTTCAGATTGAAGATCGCATGCCTGCACCAGCCTTCGCGGAACCAGGTGGCCATGCGTTCGGCCACGCGGCGCGGTTGCTCGACCATGTCGCAGACCATCCAGTCCAGCAGCTGCTCCGGGTGCCAGTGGAAGCCATCGGCGCGCAGGTGCTCGACCAGGCCGGTGTCCAGCACGTGCTGGCGCAGCGGGCCGTTGTCGATGCTCAGCACGTGCATGTGCTGGCGGGTCAGCACCCAGGTCCAGCCGCCGGGTGCGGCGCCGAGGTCGGCCGCGCGCATGCCGGGCTTGGCCAGCGCTTCGCGTTCTTCCGGCGTCAGCAGGGTCAGCAGCGCTTCGTCCAGCTTCAGTGCCGAACGCGAGGGCGCTTCGGGCAGCAGCTTCAGGCGCGGGATGCCCAATGCCCACGGCGCGCTGTCGGCCGGGTCGGCCACGCAGACGAAGGCGTGGGTGCCGTCGACGAACACCACGTGCAGGCGCGGCAGGCGATTGTTTGGCTTGTCAGTAAGCTTGCCGGCCTTGCGCAGCGCCGGGCGCAGTGCATTGCCGAAGGCACGGGCCAGCCCGGACAGCGGCTTGCCGGCGTCCGAATCGGGGTGCTCCACCCACAGGTCACCGAAGCGCGGCGCATCGGCCAGCACCTCCAGCATCGGGGTGATCCGGTCAGCCGGGTCCAACTGCGGCAGCTCGGCCAGCACGGCCAGCTTCTGCCGCGCGAAGATCAGCTCGCGCCAGCGCAGGCGCGGAGCCAGTGCCGCAGCTTCGTCGCACATGAAAAGCACATAGCCGTCATTGCGCTGGGTACGCGCATAACCGGCGAAACCGGCTTCGCCGGCACGGAACTGCAGCTCGCCGGCCAGCTCGGGCTCGAAGCCCTGCCGGCACAGGCACAGCAGGCCGATGCCGGTCTCAGTAACGGGCGCCATCGCTTTCCCCATAGGCACGCAGCACGCTGCGCGCGGCGTCGCGGTTCAGGCCCTGCACCACTTCGATGCCGCGCTTGTTGAGTTCACCCACCCAGTCGGCCGGCAGCGGGCCTTCATCGAACGGGGTCAGCTCTTCGACGTCGGCCGAGTTGGCACCGATCAGCAGGCGGTCGATGCCGGCCCACACGGTAGCGCCATAGCACTGGCAGCACGGCTGCGAACTGGTGGCCAGGGTGACCGGCGACAGCACCGCGTTCAGGCGCGGGGTCTGCAGGCGCTGCTGGGCCAGCATGTAGGCCATGTTCTCGGCGTGCGCCAGCGAGGTCGCATGCGGCATCACCCGGTTCACGCCGGCGGCGATGACCTTGTCATCCGGTCCGAACACCACCGCGCCGAACGGGCCGCCACTGGCGTGCTCGACGTTCAGCCGCGACAGCTCGATCGCCAGCGCGACCTTGGCCTCATCGCCCGGATATCGACGATCCAGGTCGATCTGGTCGTGGATCCAGGCGGGAAGGGTCAGGTGGACTTGCGCGTACAGCATCGCGGGGGTGCCTCGTAGTGGAATGGAAGAAAGTGCGGTTGCTTGGGAAACCGGCGCGCAGTGTAGCTGCACCGGCCTGTATCGGGTGTGGCGGCGGGTCAGCCCGGCGAGCCGGTGCGGATCACCACGTACTGCTTGCGGAACTCCAGCCCGGCCTGCGGCCAGCTGGCCGCGTAGGCGCGCAGCAGGGGCAGGGCGGCGGCGAAGTCGTGGCCGTTGACCCGGCAATCGGCCTCGCACAGGCCACCGGCATCGCGCGAGGCGAACAGGCGGATGGCGAGGAACTGGCGGGCTTTCAGCAGCTCGTCGAAGGCGTCCATGCTGCGGGTGAACAGGCAGCAGGGGCAGGAGCCATGATCGTCTTCGCTGCAGGTGGAGGCATCCACTTCCTGCGCACGGTAGTGCGCCAACGGCCCCAGCACCACGGTGCGTTCGTGTTCCTCGCCATCGTCACCGGCCGGATAGGTCAGGCCCATCATCGGCAGGCCCTGTGCATCTTCGGCGCCGATCGCAGTCTGCAGGGTCGCCAGGTCCACCCGCACCCAGGTCTGGAAGCCGGACTGCAGCGAGGTCCGTTCGTCGGCACCGTTGGCGTGCTGGTACTCGAACAGTCCATCAGCGAACAGGATGGGGTGCTGTGCCTCGATGACCGTGGACGTCTGCCAGCCGCCATTGTCGCGCGCGTGCGCGGCCATTGCGTGAGGGGTCAGGCGCAGTCCGCTTTCCAGCAGCAGTGCACCGCCGTCGACGCGGCAGGCGATGCCGGCGTCCTGCAGGACCTGCTGCAGCAGTGGGAGGAGCGCGGTGGAGGAGGTGGTCATGTCAGGCCTCTGGATGGATCGGGTGGGACATCCAGCCTGGGCCGGGTGTCAATGGTCGAGTGCGTCGCGCTCGGCGCGATAGCGCTGCGCGTCGGGCTGCTGCTGCGGATCGTTGCCGTGGTCGCGCAGCCAGGTTTCCAGCTCGCGGCGATAGTCCGCGCGGAAATCGGCATTGCCCGGGCTGAAGTGCAGCTTGCGCGCCGCCACCTCCACGCGCTCGCGCGCGCTGGCCCGGGCCTGGGCGATGCCATGCGGTGATTCGTTGGTGAGGATGACGAAGTTGCGCGGGAAGCCCGGCGTGTACTTCACCACGAACGGCTGGTCCTGCGCCGGGATGCGGATGGCGTTTTCCAGCGGCCACAACGAAGCGGTATTGGTGTGGAACACCACCTCCACATCGCGCCCTTCGGCAGTGCGCAGCACCGCTTCGTAGCGCCAGATGTACTGCTCGTTGAGCGTGGAATTGGTTTCCTCGGCCTTGACGATCACTGCTTCACCACGCTCGCCCACCACGTTGAGGAACGCGGCGTTGAGGAAGTGGCCGAGGAAGATGTTGAGCATCGCCAGCGGGAACACCACGATGGCGTAGCCCGGAAAGCGCCGCCACCACGAGACCAGACCGGCCAGCACCATCGCCGAAAAGAACGTCAGCAGCGGATGCTGCGAGATGAACCAGAGCAGGGCGGAGAGGGCGGTGATCATGGTCGCGGTCGTGCGGGCGCCGTCCTGGCGCCCGCGCAGATCCTCAGGCCGACCAGGTGTCGCGCAGGGTCACGCTGCGGTTGAACACCGGCTTGGCTTCGGTGTGGTCGCGGCGGTCGGCGACGAAGTAGCCGGTACGCTCGAACTGGAACGACTGCTCCGGCGCGGCGCTGGCCGCGGCCGGCTCGACATAGCCGGTGACAGTGCGGCGCGATTCCGGGTTGAGGTAGTCGCGGTAGGTCTTGCCTTCCGATTCGTCATCCGGGTTCGGCACCGAGAACAGGCGGTCGTACAGGCGGATCTCGGCCGGCACGCCATGCACGGCGCTGACCCAGTGGATGGTGCCCTTGACCTTGCGGTTGGCGCCTTCCATGCCCGGACGCGATTCCGGATCCAGCCAGCCGCGCAGCTCGGTGATGGTGCCGTTGGCATCCTTGATCACTTCATCGCAGCGGATGATGCCGGCGCCGCGCAGCCGCACTTCGCCACCCGGGACCAGGCGCTTCCAGCCCTTCGGCGGCACTTCGGCGAAGTCCTCGCGGTCGATCCACACTTCGCGTGCGAACGGCACTTCGCGGCTGCCGAAGCTCTCGTCCTTCGGGTGGTTGCTGAAGGTCAACTGCTCTTCGTGGCCTTCCGGCAGGTTGGTCAGCACCAGCTTGACCGGATCGATCACCGCCATGCGGCGCGGCGCTGCACTGTCCAGGTCTTCGCGCAGCGCGCCTTCCAGCACGCTGAAGTCGATCAGCGAGTTCTGTTTGCTGATGCCCACGCGCTCGGCGAACAGGCGCATCGCGGCCGGGGTGTAGCCACGGCGACGCAGGCCCTGCAGGGTCGGCATGCGCGGGTCTTCCCAGCCATCCACCAGCTGCTCGGTGACCAGCGCCATCAGCTTGCGCTTGCTCATCACCGTGTAGTTGATGTTCAGGCGCGAGAACTCGATCTGGCGCGGCTTGGCCGCTTCGCGTGGCAGGCCGGCGTCGACCAGCGGCTGGGTCAGCGCATCGTCATGGGCGAAATCGACGTTGTCCACGCACCAGTCGTACAGCGGGCGGTGGTCTTCGAATTCCAGCGTGCACAGCGAGTGGGTGATGCCCTCGATCGAATCACCCAGGGCGTGGGCGAAGTCGTACATCGGGTAGATCGGCCACGCGTTGCCGGTGTTCTGGTGCTCGACGTGCTTGATGCGGTACAGCGCCGGATCGCGCAGGTTGATGTTGCCGCTGGCCATGTCGATCTTGGCGCGCACGGTGCGCGCGCCATCCGGGAATTCACCGGCGCGCATGCGGCGGAACAGGTCGAGGTTTTCCTCGACGCTGCGGTCGCGCCACGGCGACGGGCGGCCCGGTTCGGTCAGGGTGCCGCGGTAGGCGCGCACTTCCTCGGCCGACAGGTCGCAGACATAGGCCTTGCCCTGTTCGATCAGCTTCTCGGCGGCCAGGTAATAGGTCTGGAAGTAGTCCGAAGCGTGGCGCAGCTCGTTCCAGCTGAAGCCCAGCCAGCGCACGTCGTCCTGGATCGCGGCCACGTACTCCGGATCTTCCTTGGCCGGGTTGGTGTCGTCGAAGCGCAGGTTGCAGACGCCGCTGAACTCACCGGCGATGCCGAAGTTCAGGCAGATCGACTTGGCATGGCCGATGTGCAGATAGCCGTTCGGCTCCGGCGGGAAGCGGGTCTTGATCGCCTGGTGCTTTCCGCTGGCCAGGTCCTCGCGCACGATCTGGCGGATGAAATCGCGCTTTTCGTGGCTGTCGGCGGGGGTCTCGGGGCTGGCGGGGGTGTGCTCGGACATGAGTCGGCGAAAAGAAAGGCAGAAAGACCAACAGTCTAGCGCGTACGGGGCAGGGCTGCCCGGTGGGGTGTGGGGATGCCGGCCAGCGGCCGGCACTACCCACCCATCTTCCGGTAGCGCCGGCCGCTGGCCGGCAGAACGGTCATGCGCCGTCACCACCACCATTCAGCCCCCGGGCGTATGCTGGAACCCTGTCCCACGGAGCCGCCGCATGCACATCGTGTACAAGGCCGACAACCTGTTCGACGCCCACTTGGTCAAGCACGCGCTGGAAGATGCCGGCATCCCGGCCTTCGTGTTCGGCGAGTCGCTGCTGGGCGGCATGGGCGAACTGCCGCTGTTTGGCGTGCTGCGGGTGGGAATCCCCGATGCCGCGCGCACCCAGGCCGAGGACATCGTTGCCGCGCTGGACTTGGGCCAAGCCCCATCCGACCCCATTTCAGATGCAGACGACATAGCCGGCCTGCCGGCGTAGGAGCGCATCATGTTGGGAATTGGCCAGGGCATCCTCGGCATCGGCGCCTTCAAGCAGCGCCTGCCGCGCCCGGAAGAGGCGCTGCCGGGGCGCGAGCAGCCATTGCCGCTGCACAGCAACCAACACTTCGTGAACAGCCATCCGCTGAAGGACCGTTTCGCCGGCCTGCAGCAGATCCGTTTCGCACTGGGCTGCTTCTGGGGCGCCGAGCGCAAGTTCTGGACCGAACCGGGCGTGTACAGCACCTCGGTCGGCTATGCCGGCGGCATCACCCCGAACCCGACCTATGAAGAGGTCTGCTCGGGCCTGACTGGCCACACTGAAGTGGTGCAGGTGGTGTTCGACCCGGCGGTGGTGAGCCTGGAGCGGCTGCTGCAGCTGTTCTGGGAAAGCCACGACCCGACCCAGGGCATGCGCCAGGGCAACGACACCGGCACCCAGTACCGCTCGGCGATCCACGCCACCGACGAGGCACAGTACGCCGCGGCGCTGGCCAGCCGCGAGGCGTACCAGGCGCAGCTGGATGCGGCCGGCTACGGCCCGATCACCACCGAGATCGTGTATTCGGCACCGGAGTACTACTACGCCGAGGACTATCACCAGCAGTACCTGGCGAAGAACCCGAACGGTTACTGCGGCATCGGCGGCACCGGCGTGAGCTGCCCGATCGGTTTGGATGTGGAGGCGCCGCGCTGACGCGCGGTGGTCCGCCTGCGGCGGGCAACGTCAACGGCTGAAAGCCAAAGCCAAAGCCAAAGCCAAAGCCAAAGCCAAAGCCAAAGCGGCTCTGGTTTGCTGTGAGTTTGGCGGGATGGGTGCAGATGGCGGGACACGCCGTAAACCCGTCCTTGGGGGCTCGGCCACGGCATCCATGCCGTGGACGGTCCCGCCATCTGCACCCGTCCCACCTTCGACAGTTTCCCGGTGACGGTGGGCGAGAGCATGGGTTACTGACGAACTGAAGAAAAACAAAAAGGACGCGGCGTTCGCCGCGTCCTTTTTGTTTGATCCTGCAGTGCTTTCTGTAGAACCGAGTCATGCTCGGCTGCGAGCAAGCGAAGCGCGCGACCCGCTGTTGCTCTTCTTTCTTTCTTCCGTGGCGGGCGGCCACCGGAAACTGTCAGAGGGCGGTCGGGTTGGGTTCGCGGGAGTGTCCGCCGCATGGATGCGGCGGCCAAGCCCCCACGGATGGGTTTACGGCGTCTCCCGCGAACCCAACCCGACCGACCCAGCGCGGCTTTTTGCTCTTCGCGACCAACCGACCCGCCACGAGGGGCTCAGCCGTTGGCCGGAATTACAGTTCCGAGCGAATGCGCTCGCGCAGCGCCTGCAGATCCTTGGCAAACGCATCGATACCGGTCGCCAGCTTCTCGGTCGCCATCGGATCGGCGGCCAGATCCGCCGCGAACTTCGCCGCATCAATCGGGGTCACCGCCACGCCGTCGGCGGCACCGGCCACCAGCTTGCGCGGCAGCTCGCCGTGGTCGGCGTCCAGCTTCTCCAGCAGGTCCGGCGAAATCGTCAGGCGGTCGCAGCCGGCCAGCGCTTCGATCTGCGCGGTCGAACGGAACGAGGCGCCCATCACCACCGTCGGCGAACCGCGACGCTTGAATTCGGCGTACACGCCGCGCACGAACTTCACGCCCGGGTCTTCGTCGATGCTGGCCGGGGCCTGGCCGTTGGCCACGTACCAGTCCAGGATGCGGCCGACGAACGGCGAGATCAGGAACGCGCCGGCTTCGCTGCAGGCCAGCGCCTGGGTCGGGTTGAAGATCAGGGTCAGGTTGCAGTCGATGCCTTCGGCCTGCAGGATGCGCGCGGCTTCCACGCCTTCCCAGGTCGCGGCGATCTTGATCAGGATCTTCTCGCGCGGCACGCCGGCATCGGCATACATCTGGATGAACTGGCGGGCCTTGGCCACGGTGGCGGCGGTGTCGTGGGCCTGGTCGGCATCCACTTCGGTGGACACGCGGCCCGGCACCAGCGTGCTCAGCAGCGCGCCGACGCCGATGGTCAGGCGGTCGGCCACGGCATGCACCACGGCTTCGCGGTCGCCCGTCTGCTGCCGGCCCCAGGCCAGTTCGCGTTCGATCAGCTCGGCGTAGACCGGCAGGTCCAGCGCCTTCTTCACCAGGGTCGGATTGGTGGTGCAGTCCACCGGCTGCAGGCGCTTGATGGCCTCGTAGTCACCGGTATCGGCAACGACCACGGACAGTTCGCGCAGCTGGGACAGTTTGGACGGGGTACTCATTACGGCTCCTGGTGCAGGGGGATCGAATCGCGCGCGGTGCGCAGCGGTAATCAGGGGCGGTCGTTGTGGACCGCGGTCACGCGCAGGCGCAGCTTGCGGCCGCCGGGCGCGTTCCAGTCGATGCTCTGGCCGATCGAAAGGCCGAGCAGGGCACTGCCGACGGGGGCCAGCACGGAAACCTTGCCTTCATCGACGTTGGCTTCGCGGGGGAAGACCAGGGTCAGGACGTGCTTCTCGCCCGACACTTCATCTTCGCACTCCACGCGCGAATGCATCATGACGATGCCTTCGGGAATCTGGTCCGGTGCCAGCACGGTGGCACGGTTGAGTTCTTCAGCAAGCGCGAGCGCGGCAGGCGTCTGGCTCAGCGCGGGGGATTCGAGCATGGCGTCCAGGCGGTCCATGTCGAAGGTGGAAACGGTGATCGACGGCGGCAGGCCGCTGGCGGTACTCATGGTGAAGCTCCTTGGTTGAAAGCCATGCAAAAGGCGGCACCTGCTGGCGCCGCCTGTCTGTATTGTGGGGACAAATGCGGCCGGAATCGACTCCTGCCGATTCCAGGCCGGTGCTGCGGGGGTTCAGCCGTTCAGCGCGGGGCCGGGCAGGGCGGCAGTGTCGCCGGCGGCGTTGACCGCCTCCAGGGTGAACAGCGCCTGCGGCAGGCGCTTGAACTGGTCGGCCAGCTCCATCAGGAAGTCGTTCATGGCCGAACTGCGGCGCCAGATCATGGCGATGCGGCGGCTGGGACGGCCTTCACCGGTGAAGTCGAGCAGGCGGATGTTGTTCGAGCGCGGGACCGGCGGCTGCACCGACAGGCTCGGCAGCAGGGTGATGCCGACGTCGGCGGCGACCATCTGCCGCAGGGTTTCCAGGCTGGTGGCGCGGAACTCGGACTTCTCGTTGGCGCCGAACAGGCGGCAGACCTCCAGTGCCTGGTCGCGCAGGCAATGCCCGTCTTCCAGCAGCAGCAGCTTCTGCGTGGCCAGTTCCTGCACGTCCAGGTGTTCGCGACGGGCCAGCGGGTGGCGCCCGGAAACGGCCAGCAGGAACGGTTCCTCGAACAGGAACTCGGCATGCAGCTGGTCGTCGATCACCGGCAGGGCCAGCAGCGCGGCGTCCAGCTTGCCTTCGCGCAGGCGGTCCAGCAGCACATCGCTCTTTTCCTCGACCAGCAGCAGTTCCAGCTCCGGGAAGCGCTCGCGGATGCGCGGGATCACATGCGGCAGCAGGTACGGGCCGAGGGTCGGGAAGATCCCCAGGCGCACCGTACCGGCTTCCGGGTCGCGGCTGCGTCGCGCCGCTTCCTTCAGCTGTTCCACTTCGGACACGATCACACGCGCCCGTGCCGCCGCTTCCTGGCCGGCCGGGGTCAGCATCACCTTGCGCGGTGCGCGTTCCACCAGTGGCAGGCCCAGCTCTTCTTCCAGCTTGCGGATCTGCGTGGACAGCGTGGGCTGGCTGACGAAGCATGAAGCGGCAGCCCGGCCGAAATGCTTGTGGTCGGCCAGGGCTACCAGGTACTTCAGATCACGTAGGTTCATCCTTACACCCCAGGGGTAACGGACCGGCTGACGGCGTGGTTACCCGACAGGCAGACAAAGTTCCCGGTGATCTGGGAACGGTGGATCAGGCCGCTTCAGCAACGGCACCGCTGCTGTTGCTCACCGACGAGCGGATCAGGTGGTCGAACGCGCTCAGTGCGGCGGTTGAGCCGGCGCCCATGGCGATGATGATCTGCTTGTAGGGTACCGTCGTGCAATCGCCAGCGGCGAACACACCCGGCAGGTTGGTCTGGCCGCGGTCGTCGATGACGACCTCGCCACGCGGCGACAGCGCCACGGTGTCCTTCAGCCACTCGGTGTTGGGCAGCAGGCCGATCTGCACGAAGATGCCTTCCAGCTCGACGCGGTGGGCGTCGCCGCCGACGCGGTCCTTGTAGACCAGGCCGGTGACGCGGCTGCCGTCGCCCAGCACTTCAGTGGTCTGCGCGCTGGTCAGCACGGTGACGTTGCCGAGGCTGCGCAGCTTCTTCTGCAGCACTTCATCGGCGCGCAGGCTGGAATCGAACTCCAGTAGGGTCACATGCGACACGATGCCGGCCAGGTCGATGGCCGCTTCCACGCCGGAGTTGCCGCCGCCGATCACCGCCACGCGCTTGCCCTTGAACAGCGGGCCATCGCAGTGCGGGCAGTAGGCCACACCCTTGTTGCGGTACTGGTCCTCGCCCGGCACATTCATCTGCCGCCAGCGCGCGCCGGTGGACAGGATCACCGAACGCGACTTCAGCACCGCGCCGTTTTCCAGCTGCACCTGCACCAGGCCGTCTTCACCGGCTGGCACCAGCGCACTGGCGCGCTGCAGGTTCATGATGTCCACCTCGTACTCGCGCACGTGCTGTTCCAGCGCCGTGGCCAGCTTCGGGCCTTCGGTCTCCTTCACCGAAATGAAGTTCTCGATCGCCATGGTGTCCAGCACCTGGCCACCGAAACGCTCGGCGGCGATGCCGGTGCGGATGCCCTTGCGTGCGGCGTAGATTGCCGCTGCAGCGCCGGCCGGGCCACCGCCCACCACCAGAACGTCGAAGGCGTCCTTGGCAGCGATCTTCTCGGCATCGCGCTTGCTGGCATTGGTATCCAGCTTGGCCACGATCTGCTCGAGGGTCATGCGGCCCTGGTCGAACACTTCACCGTTGAGGTACACGGTCGGCACCGACATGATCTCGCGCTTCTCGACTTCGTCCTGGAACAGGGCACCGTCGATGGCCACGTGCTGGATGCGCGGGTTGAGCACCGCGGCCAGGTTCAGGGCCTGCACCACGTCCGGGCAGTTCTGGCAGGACAGCGAGAAGTAGGTTTCGAAGCGGTAGTCGCCTTCCAGGTTCTGCACCTGCTCGATCAGCTCGGCGGTGGCCTTGGACGGATGACCGCCCACCTGCAGCAGTGCCAGCACCAACGAGGTGAACTCGTGGCCCATCGGCAGGCCGGCGAAGGTCAGGTGGATGTCCTGGCCCGGGGTGCCCAGGTCGAACGAGGGCACGCGGCCCTGGCCGTCGCGCAGCACCTGCAGCGAGATCTTGTCCGACAGGCTGTCCAGGGTCTGCAGCAGTTCCAGCATTTCCTGCGACTTGGCGCCATCGTCGGCGTGCGCGGTGATCTGGATCGGGCGGGTCACGCGCTCCAGATAGGTCTTCAGCTGCGACTGCAGGTTGGCGTCCAACATCGGGTCTTCTCCTGGCTTCAGGCAAACAGGGGGCGTGGCACCGCTGTAGAAGGTAGCGGACCAGCAGGGGGTAGGGGTGAACCCAAGACAGCGACCGTGGAAGGGGCTGGCTGGCCAAAGCGAGCGGGCGTTGGCTGTCTTGGGTTCACCCCCACGCCGGCGGGGGGACCGGCACGGGGATGAAGGGCGCACCGTGGCGTGGGGCCACGGCAGGCCGGTACTGCGTTAGATCTTGCCGACCAGGTCCAGCGACGGGGTCAGGGTCTTCTCGCCTTCCTTCCACTTGGCCGGGCAGACCTGGTTCGGGTTGGCGGCGGTGAACTGGGCAGCCTTCAGCTTGCGCAGGGTCTCGGCGACGTCACGGGCGATCTCGTTGGAGTGGATCTCCAGGGTCTTGATCACGCCTTCCGGGTTGATGATGAAGGTGCCGCGCAGGGCCAGGCCTTCCTCTTCAATGTGCACGCCGAAAGCGCGGGTCAGCTGGTGGGTCGGGTCGCCGACCAGCGGGAACTGGGCCTTGCCGACGGCCGGCGAGGTTTCGTGCCACACCTTGTGCGAGAAGTGGGTGTCGGTGGTGACGATGTAGACCTCGGCGCCGGCCTTCTTGAACTCGGCGTAATGGTCAGCCGCGTCCTCGATCTCGGTCGGGCAGTTGAAGGTGAAGGCGGCCGGCATGAAGATCAGGACGGACCACTGGCCCTTCAGGCTGTTGTCGGAAACCTTGATGAACTCGCCATTGTGGTAAGCGTTGGCTTCGAACGGCTGGATCTGGGTGTTGATGAGGGACATCATTTTTCCTCTGGTGAAGGGGAGTGGGTGAATCGACAGGACCTAGGTTACCGATTCGCTTGCGATAAGAACAATCCATTGATTGCATCTATTTGATAGATGGAGTCTATCAAAGTGCCATGAGCAGGCACTGAATCTTGCCGTTCCCATCGTGCAACTGCCTGTATGACAAGGGAAATCGTCCTGAGCGGGTGAAGAGGGCTGATAGCCCCTCCTTATGCCCTCTGGCGAAACCTGAACGGATTCCAGCTTTTCCAGAGCCGAGCCCATGCTCGGCTGCGGACCTGTAGCCGGGCCTACGCTCGGATGTTCCAGAAGCAGCCGAGCATGGGCTCGGCTCTACAATTGCGGAATGTCTTTCCAAACCGAACCCACCCTGCGCCAGATCGTGGCCGATGCCAGCGCCCGCCTGGGCGGCATCGAAGCCCGCCACGAGGCTGAACTGCTGCTGCTGCACGTACTGGACCGCCCGCGCAGCTGGCTGTTCGCCCACGCCACCGATCCGCTGGCCGCCAATGACCAGGCCGCCTTCGAGGCGTTGCTGGCCCGCCGCGTGGCCGGTGAGCCGGTGGCCTACCTGACCGGCCGCCGCGGATTCTGGACGCTGGACCTGGAGGTCGACCCGGCCACGCTGATCCCGCGCCCGGAAACCGAGCTGCTGGTCGAGTTGGCACTGGAGCGCCTGCCGCAAGACCAGTCGCTGCAGCTGGCCGACCTGGGCACCGGCAGTGGTGCGATTGCACTGGCACTGGCCAGCGAACGGCCGCAGGCGCAGGTGCTGGCCACCGATGCCAGCCCGGGCGCGTTGGCCGTGGCCGCGCGCAACGCGGCCCGCCATGAATTGCGCAACGTCCGCTTCGCCGAGGGCGGGCACGACTGGTATGCGCCGCTGCAGGGCGCGCGCTTCGACCTGATCGCCAGCAACCCGCCGTATATCGCCAGCGACGATCCGCATCTGGAACAGGGCGACCTGCGTTTTGAACCGGCTACCGCGCTGGCCTCCGGCGTGGATGGCCTGGATGACATCCGTCGCATCGTCGACGGTGGCCAGGCCCACCTGCTGCCCGGCGGCTGGTTGCTGATCGAGCACGGTTGGGACCAGGGCGAGGCGATCCGCGCGCTGTTCGACGCTGCTGGTTTCACCGAGGTGCAGACCGTGCAGGATCTGGAGCAGCGCGACCGCATCACCCTGGGTCGGCGTCCGGCCTAGAATGGAGGTTCTCCTGCCCCGGCAGGGCATCACCCTGGAGCTGCAAGCATGCGTACGCTGTACCCCGCCATCACCCCCTACGACGTCGGCACCCTGAAGGTCGACGACCGCCACACGCTGTACTTCGAACAGTGCGGCAACCCGGACGGCAAGCCGGTGGTGATGCTGCACGGTGGCCCGGGCGGTGGCTGCAGCGACAAGATGCGCCAGTTCCACGACCCGTCCAAGTACCGCATCATCCTGTTCGACCAGCGCGGTGCCGGCCGTTCCACCCCGCACGCGGACCTGGTGGACAACACCACCTGGGACCTTGTTGCGGATATCGAAAAACTGCGCGAGCACCTCAAGGTCGATCGCTGGCAGGTGTTCGGTGGCAGCTGGGGTTCGACCCTGGCCCTGGCCTATGCCGAAACCCACCCGCAGCGCGTGACCGAACTGGTCCTGCGCGGCATCTTCATGCTGCGTCGCTGGGAGCTGGAATGGTTCTACCAGGAAGGCGCCAACCGCTTGTTCCCGGATGCGTGGGAGCACTACCTCAAGCCGATCCCGTCGGTGGAGCGTCATGACCTGATCTCGGCCTTCCACCGCCGCCTGACCAGCGAAGACGAGACCACCCGCCTGGAAGCAGCCAAGGCCTGGGCGGTGTGGGAAGGCGCGACCAGCTTCCTGCATGTCGATGATGACTTCATCAACAGCCACGAAGACCCGCATTTCGCGCTGGCGTTTGCCCGCATCGAGAACCACTACTTCGTCAACGGCGGTTTCTTCGAAGTGGAAGACCAGCTGCTGCGTGACGCGCACCGCATCGCCGATATTCCCGGCGTGATCGTGCACGGCCGCTACGACGTGGTCTGCCCGCTGGCCAACGCCTGGGACCTGACCAAGGTCTGGCCGAAGGCCAAGCTGGAGATCACACCGGCCTCGGGCCATTCGGCGTTCGAGGCCGAGAACGTGGACGCGCTGGTACGCGCCACCGATAGTTTTGCCTGATACCCACGGGGTCAGAGCCCTTTCCCACGGAAAGGGCTCTGACCCCGGTCCGGAACCCCATCCACGCATGGCGTGGATCTACCACAGCCTGGTAGTGCCGGCCGCTGGCCGGCAACCGGGAAACGGTTGGATCGCGCAGACGCCGACCAGCGGCCGGCGCTACCAATCGCCGGCCAGCAAGGCGTCAGCCAGCACCTGCAGCTTTGGCGAATGCTGGCGCGACGGCGGGTAGATCAACGACAGTTCGCGGCTGCGGCCTTCGAACGGCTGCAGCACGCGCTGCAGCCGGCCATCGGCCAGCGCGTCGGCCACCGCGAAATCCATCACCTGCACGATGCCGATGCCGGCGATGGCCGCTTCCACCAGCGGATCGCCGCTGTCGAATACCATGCGCGTCGGTGGCGTGACCTCGCGCAGTTGCCCGTCCTGCAGGAACTGCCAGTCCACCAGCCGGCCACTGCGCAGGTTGCGCACCGCCAGGCAGGCATGATCCTGCAGCGCGGCCACATCGTCCGGTGCGCCACAGCGGGCCAGATAGCCCGGGCTGGCCACCGTCACCCAGCGCAGCGGCCGCAATGGCCGCGCAACAATGCGCTGGTCGGCGATGACGCCGGTGCGCAGCGCGGCATCGAAGCCTTCCTCGACCAGATCGACCAGGCGGTCGCTGAGCACGGCTTCCACCTGCAGCTGCGGATGCCGTTGCAGCAACGGTGCCAGCATCGGCACCAGCACCTTGCGCCCGAACATCGACGGCGCACTGATCTTCAACGTGCCTGAGGGCGTGCACGGGCGATCGGCCAGCTGCCGCTCGGCATCGTCCAGGCCGGCCAGCAGCGGTGCCACCTGTTCCACGAACTGGCGGCCATCCGGGGTCAGCGCCACGTTGCGGGTGTTCCGCTGCAGCAGCTTCACCCCCAGCGATACTTCCAGCCGCCCGATCGCACGCGACAGGCCGGACTGGCTCAGGCCCAGCTGGCCGGCGGCCACGGTGAAACTGCGGGCTTCGGCCACCTGCACCAGCATGCGCACCGCATTGAGGTCCATCGAGGCTGCATTCATGCGGAAAATCATGACAGAAATGGCGGGTAGGGGGTTTATTGATTCGGCCGCATCAATGAGACTGCGCTCCCCCACCGATCCAGACCGCCGATGCCTCCCCTCAAATACCCGCGCTGGGCGCTGACCCTGCTGGCCACCGCACAGCTGATCATCGCCCTGGATGCCACCATCATCTTCGTCGCCCTGCACGACATGGGGCGCGCGCTGCAGATCAATGCGCAGCAGCTGCAATGGGTGGTCAGTGCCTACACCGTCGCCTTCGGCGGCAGCCTGCTGCTGGGAGGCCGTGCCGCCGACCTGATCGGCCGCCGCCGTTTCTACCGGCTGGGCATGCTGCTGTTCGCACTGGCGTCGCTGCTCGGTGCGCTGGCACCGAATGCCACCCTGCTGATCATCGCGCGCGCCGCGCAGGGCGTCGGTGCGGCCCTGCTGTTCCCCGCCACGCTGGCACTGATCAACACGCTGTACGCCGAAGGCCCGGTGCGCAACCGCGCGCTGGCGATCTGGAGCATGGCCAGCGCGGTGGGCCTGGCGCTGGGCACGCTGCTGGGTGGCGTGCTGACCCAGGCGTTCGGCTGGCCGGCGGTGCTGGCTGTAATCGTGCCGCTGGCCACCGCTTGTGCGGTCGCTGCTGGTGCGTGGCTACCGGCCGATGGCCCGCAGGTGCGAGGCCGCTCCTTCGACCTGGCCGGTTGCCTCACCGTCACCGCCGGCGGCAGCCTGCTGGTCACCACCCTGGTGCAAGGGCCGGAGTGGGGCTGGACGGCGCCGGCCACGCTCATCTGCCTGCTGCTTTCAGCGGTACTGCTCACGGTGTTCGTGCAGATCGAAAAGCGCAGCCGTGACCCGCTGATGCAGTTTTCGCTGTTGCGCCTGCCGGGCCTGCGCGCGGCACTCGGCCTGACCTTCGCCTTCATGAGCAGCTATGGCGTGCAGTACTACTTCCTGGCGCTCTACTTCCAGGATGGCTACGGCTGGAGCCCGCTTCAGGCCGGCATGGCGTTCCTGCTGCCGACATTGGTGTGCACCTTCGGCATCCGTATTGCCGAACGCATGCTGCGGCGCCGTTCGCCACGACAGGTACTGGCCTGGGGCTTCGCCGCTGGTGCCATCGGCATTGCCGCGGTGGCGCTGGCGATGCCGCATGGCGCCAGCTACTGGCCGCTGCTGCCGGGCATCGTGGTGCTGAGCGTGGGCCAGGGCATGAGCTGGACAGCAATGTGGATCGTGGCCGGCCAGGGTGTGCCGGGGCCGCAGCAAGGCGTCGCGTCTGGCATGGCGGCCACCGCCCAGCAGATCGGTGGCGCTTTGGGATTGGCGGTACTGGTGATGATCGCCAACGCCGCGCGTGGCGCGCAGGCGGCAACGAGTCCCGATGCCCTGCAGGGCATGGTCAATGCACAGTACGGCGCCGCGCTGTTCGCCGCGCTCGGCGTGGTGATCGCGCTGGGCCTGCGGCCGGCGCCGGTAGACTCGGCTGCAACTACCTGCCTGAGCAACGAAGCATGATTGCGCTGCTGGACCTGCGACAGACCCTGCACGCCTTCGCAGCCTGCAACGATGATGATGAGGTGTACGGCTCCTTCGGTTGGGTGCACGCCACCGATGACGACCTGCTGCAGGCGCGCTTCTGGTTGCCACCCGATGAGGATGCCGCCTTCGATGAGGAGAGCGAGGTGCCGGTCGAAGCGCGCGCGCTGGGCCTGGGCACGCTCCTGGAACCTGCGACGTTTGCGGATGTGCTCGACGTGCAGAAGCGGCAGCGTCCGTTGTCTTCGTTGCACGACTACGCGCAGGCGCTGGCGTACTACGCCGAGTACGACGCGTTCCAGCAGGTGGAAGGCGTTGACGAGGCACTGGGTGAAGCGGAAGCTGCGGAACAGGTGGCTGCACGCGAGGCAGGTGTGGGCACAGGCATCTTCGCGTCCTTCGATCTGGCGTTGAACGCGTGCCCGGAGGTGCGGATCAAAGCTGCAGCCCAACGCGTGGCGCGGCTGCTGGAGATTCCGGTGGGCGATGCATTGGCGCGCTGCCGCGCGTTGCCGTTGCTGCTGGGCGAAGCCCTGGACCGCAACCGCGCGCAGGCGATCAAGGATCAGTTCGAAGCGATCGGTGCGACCGTGCAGGTATACGGGTTCAAGCCGTTCCCGTGGATGGAGGCTCCAACGTTGCGGTAGTGCCGGCCTCTGGCCGGCAATGCAATGATCCAACTACCCTGAGGTTGCCGGCCAGCGGCCGGCACTACCGATCAGGAATGGATCCACGCGCGTTCAACCGAACGCCAGCAACTGAGGCTGCAACGCGCTGAAGATCCGCGCCAGCCGATCCGCCCACGCGAGCTGCCCAGCCACATCGGCAATCAGGTCCTGGCGGATTTCCAGTTCCACGTGCACCAGCCCACGGCCTTCGCCATGCACCGGCACCGCGTAGTCGCTGGTGCTGCTTACCGAATACGGTTCGTTGTCACCCACCACCAGGTCGCCCTCGTCGCGCAGTGCGTGCAGCAGCGCATGCGCAAAGCGCGTGTCCTGGTGGTAAAGCACGCCGGCATGCCACGGACGCTGCGTGCCGTTCATCGCCGGGGTGAAGCTGTGCATCATCACCAGCAGGGTGGGGCGGCCGGCATCGCGGCGTGCATCAAGCTCGGCGTCGATGCGCGCGTGGTAGGGCGCGTGGATCGCATCGATGCGCTGCTGGCGCTGCGCTGCCGACAGCCCGGCATTGCCTGGCACCACGGTGTGGTCGCTCACTTCCGGAATCAGCGTTGGCGACACCAGCGGGCGGTTGCAGTCGATCAGCAGCCGCGAATAGGTCTGTTCGATCGCCCAGGCATCCAGCCGTTCGGACAGTGCACGGGTGGTGCCGGCAATGCCGATGTCCCAGCCGATATGGCGGTCCAGTTCGGCCTGCGGCAAGCCCAGGCCTGCAAGGGCACGCGGCACCTGCTGGCCGGCATGATCGGCCAGCAGCAGGAACGGCGAGGCGCCCTGCGGCCGGTGGATCGTGTGGATCGCCGGGTCGTCTGTGCCCAGAAGCGCAGGCAGCGCGTGCAGATCGGCGTCAGCCACGCGGGCGTCCATCCAGGTGGTGCTCGATCATCCACAGTCCGGCCCACAGCTTGGCGTCCAGCTCGTAGCCTTCGCCCATCTTCTGCACCAGCCACGCGGCGGCCTGCGCGCGCGGAATCTCATGCACGATGATGTCTTCGCTGTCGTCACCACCGCCCTCACCAACGCGGCGCAGGCCGGTGGCACGCACGAAGGCGATCTTCTCGCTGCTGGCGCCGGAGGAGGTCGGGCCTATCAGCAGCACTTCGGCGTGATCGGCGGTCCAGCCGGTTTCTTCTTCCAGTTCGCGCACGGCCGAAACTTCGATCGATTCGCCTGCATCGATGTCGCCGACCAGGCCGGCCGGCATCTCGATGGTGGGCGCCTGCAGCGGTACGCGGAACTGTTCGACGAACAGCACGTTGTCGTCAGGGGTGACCGCGATGATGATCGCCGCCAGGCCACCGGCATGGGTACGCTCGCTGTATTCCCAGGTGCCTCGCACCAGCATGCGCTGGTACTTGCCTTCATAGACGACGCGCGGGGCTTCGGTATTGCGCTGGCTCATGCGGGCTCGCTGTGGGTGGGAAGAATATCGGGCACGCCGGCGGCATCGAACAGCCGGCGGCGGGTCATCGGGCCGAAGCGCAGGGTCTGGCAGAGGCCGCCGAGCAGCTCGGGATCGGCGTTCTGGCGCAGCAGGCCGGGCTGGCTGCCTTCCAGCGGCGCGTCCAGCGCGATGGTGGTGAGCTGGCGCCAGAGCAGGGCGTGCTCGCGCTGCTCGCGCAGGCGCACTGCCATCTGTGCGGCGCCGCGCAGGCGCAGGAACGGCACTTCGTCCAGGCGTTCGTACAGCACATCCATGCTGCCGAAATGGGCCAGCAGCACGGCGGCGGACTTGCTGCCGACACCACTGACACCGGGAATGTTGTCCACCGCGTCGCCACACAGCGCCAGGTAATCGGCGATCTGGTGCGCATGCACGCCATGTCGTGCCTTCACCCCGGCCACGTCCCAGCGCTGGTTGCGTGCGTAGTCCCACTGTTCGTCGTGGTCCAGCAGCAGCTGCGACAGGTCCTTGTCGGCGGAGATGATCACACCGCGGTGGCTGCCACGGTGCACATGCAGGGCGCTGCCGATCAGGTCATCGGCCTCGTATTCATGGTGGGCCAGAACGGCAAGGCCCAACGCCGCGCACAGCGCCTTGCAGTGCACGAACTGGCGCTTGAGCGCCTCCGGCGCCGGGTCGCGGTTGGCCTTGTAGGCGGGGTACAGACGGTGGCGGAAGCCACTGTCCAGCGCTTCGTCGAAGGCGATGGCGATGTGACGCGGGCGCTCGCGCTCCAGCAGGTCCAGCAGGAAGCGGGCGAAGCCGTGCACGGCATTGGTCGGCCAGCCCTGCGCATCCTGGAACTGATCCGGCAGCGAGTGCCAGGCGCGGAACACGTAGATGCTGGCGTCGACCAGGTACAGCGACGGCGGTGGTACCGGCAGGGTCATGCCGGTGGCGTCCAGTCGCGCAGCAGGGCGGCCGGATCCGGACGCTCGCGCTCGGGCACAGCGGCCTTCGGCGTGCCGACATGGATGAAACCGGCGATGCCTTCGCCCTCGGCCAGGCCCAGGTAGGCGTGCACGGCGGGGTCGAAGGCCATCCAGGCGGTCAGCCACTGCGCGCCGAAGCCCAGCGCCTGTGCGGCCTGCAGCAGGGCGAAGCAGACGCAGCCGGCGGTCATCAGCTGTTCCTGCTCGGGCACCTTCGGGTCCGGGCGCGGGCTGGCCACCACCACGATCACCAGCGGCGCATGGCTGAAACGCTGGCGGTCCTTCTCGAATACCGCCTCGCCGGCATGCGGGTCGCGCTGGCGGCTGCGCTCGGCCAGGAAGTCGCCCAGAGTGTGACGTGCATCGCCGGCGATCTTCAGGAAGCGGAACGGCACGCGCTTGCCGTGATCGGGCACGCGCACTGCCGAAGCCAGCATCCGCTGCAGGGTGGCCGGATCCGGGCCGGGCTCGGCCAGTTGCCGCGAAGGCACGGAGCGGCGGGCATCCAGGGCAAGCAGGGCAGCGGGGTCGGGCATGGAGTCTGAACCGGTCATCACGGGTGTTTGATTATAGTCGGGGTGGTCAATGACGCCGTCTGTGTCGCGTCCTGCCCCTGAATATCAAACTGTGATGAACATCATGCCACTGGCGGGAAAGGGACGACCGCTTCCTCTCGCCTCGTGGGCCTCGCACGGCTTACGATATCTATCTTGCCGGGCCGCCGGTCATGAGGTTTGAAGTGAGGACTGTTTCACTGTCCGTGACGGGCTGGCCGGCCTACCATCGACGTACCGGTACATGGGGTGTACCGGCCGTCGCGATGTCCATGCTGTCTGTCGTACCAGAGAAGGTGGGGAGCCTTCCCGAATGATGAGCGCGCCCACACCGATGGGATCGCCGGGCCGTGACCCGGCCCAGCTTCAGCGTGCCCGGGACATGGTCCTGCCGGCGCTGTGCCAGGCTTTCGGGGCCGCACTGGCGCGTTTCGACGATGCACTGTTCGATCGGGCCGGCAATGCAGGCTCGTCGCAGCTGCTGTTCCTGGATGCGATGCGCGAGCTGCGCCGCCGCCGTGAGGACATCGCCGCCGCCTTCGCCGGCCACCTGCAGCGGGCCTGGGATGCACTGGCCAGTGGCGAGCCGCTGTCGGCCGAAGCCACCCTGTCCGGGCCGGCCGAGGATGGCCTGAGCCTGCTGGCTGAACATGTACTGGAGTCGCGGTTGGCGGTGCGCAATTTCGCCACCGTGCTGCTGCGCGACTTCAAGCCGGTGCTGGCGCGGCTGGACCGGCGCCTGGGCCGCTTGATCGGCGGCGCCGAGCTGGATGCCGACCACAACCCGGTCAGCCCCGAACACCTGGGCGTGGCCATCCATGAGGCCTTTGCCGGCTGCGAGCTGGCGCCGGAAGTGCACCTGGTGCTCATCAAGCTGTGCGAGCGCGACCTGCGCGCGCCGGTGGGCCGTATCTACGAGAAGCTTGACGAGCAGCTGGCCGCCGCTGGCGTGATGTCGCAGATGGGGGCGCCGCGGCGTCCGCTGTCGGCCGCGCCCGACCCGCGCATGGCGCCGGGCGCGGACGATCTGGTCGAGCCGCGCCACGCGGCGGGCTTCGAATCCGACTTCAGCGATGATGAACAGGCCGCACCGGCCTGGGCGCAGCGCTTTGCCGCGCGCTGGTCCGAGCGGCGTGGCCACATGCAGCAGCACCTGGGCGCCGAAGACGGCGACACCGGCGAGGCCCATGCGGGCCAGCAGGGCATGCTGCTGGAGGCGCTGCACGAACTGCTGCAGCAGACCCGCCACGTGCGCGAGGACGCGACGTCGGCCGCACAGGTGGCGATCGGCCAGCAGCGTCCGCTCAGCCAGCGCGAGATGATGTCGGTGCTGTCGCTGCTGCAGGCCACGCCCAGTGCGACGCTGCGTGCGGCCATCGGCGAGGATGGCGAATCCCTGGCGCAGCGGCTGAAGAGTGAAGTGCTGTCCAGCGCCACCCGTCTCGGCGTCGATCCTGGCCAGACCCGGCTGGACCCGCAGGACGAGGACGCGATTGATCTGGTCGGCATGCTGTTCGATGTGATGCTGGACGAACGCGAGCTGGAAGGTCGCTCGCGCGAGCTGATCGGCCGCCTGGTCGTGCCCTTCGTCAAGGTCGCGATGCTCGACCGCCGCATGTTCGTGCAGAAGACCCACCCGGCACGCAAGCTGCTCAACTCGCTGGCCGAGGCCTGCGAAGGCAACACTGGCGAAAGCCAGGCCGAGCGGATGCTGATGGCCAAGGTCGAGGAGATCATCGAGCGCCTGGTCGCCGAGTTCAACGAGAACCTGGCGATCTTCCTGACCCTGGAAGAAGAATTCCGCGAGTTCCTCGTGCAGCACCGCCGCCGCGTGGAAATCGCCGAGCGCCGCGCAGCCGAAACGCAGCGCGGCCAGGAAAAGCTGGAAATGGCCCGCAGCCGGGCCGGTGCCGAACTGGACCGCCGCATCGGCGATGCCACCCTGCCGCCGGCCATCGCCGGGTTCCTGCGCCAGCCATGGCAGCACCACCTGACCCTGGCGCTGCTGCGCGAGGGCGAGGAGGGCGCGTCGGTGACCGAGGCACTGAGCCTGGGCGACGGCCTCCTGGAGGAAGTGGCCGAGGCCCGCCGCCAGATCGTCGGCAAGCCGTGGCTGCAGGCCTGGCAGCCGGTGCTGGCCAAGGTGTTCGCCAGCGTGGGCGTGCACGGCGATGCCGCTACCGGTGCCATCGACGCCCTGCATTACACCCTGCAGGGCATTGCCGAATCGCGGCCGGAACTGCAGCGCGCGCTGCCGGAGCTGCCACAGGTTGCCTTGCCGGCGCCGCCGGTGGCTGAATCGCCGGCGGTGGAGTTGAGCGGCCAGATCGATGCCGATGATTTCGACAATGCCGACGCCGATCGCTTCCGCCGCATGGAAATCGGCAACTGGCTGGACTTTGTCGACAAGGACGGCAAGGTGCAGGCAGGCAAGCTGTCCTGGGTCAGCCCGATTTCCTCGCGCCTGCTGTTCGTCAACCGCCGCGGCGTGCGCTTCTGCGTGGCTTCGCCGGAGGAGCTGGCGGTGATGGTGCGGCTGGGACGGCTGCGTGCGCACGTGGATGACGGTGCCTTCGACAGCGCGATGCAGGGTGTGATCGATCGGCTGGACCCGGGCAGCGCAACACTGCACTGAGCCGTGGCCGCCTGCTAGGATCGGGAAAACTCACCGATCAGCGGGGACCTGCATGGCCGTGGCGTTGCTGGGGATCAAAGAGACCGCGCCGGGCGAACGGCGCGTGGCGTTGACGCCGGAAACC
Organism: Stenotrophomonas sp. 78350_Sma; assembly: GCF_056482105.1. Classification (NCBI taxonomy): domain Bacteria; kingdom Pseudomonadati; phylum Pseudomonadota; class Gammaproteobacteria; order Lysobacterales; family Lysobacteraceae; genus Stenotrophomonas; species Stenotrophomonas sp. 78350_Sma. The sequence continues at coordinate 823,864 of NZ_CM151182.1, forward strand.
GCGCGCAAGCTCGGCGCCCTGGGCATCACTGTCTGGTACGAGCCCGGTGCTGGACTGGCCGCGGGTTTCACCAATGCAGCGTATGACGATGCTGGTGCCCGCGCGTTCGATGCCAGCCGCTGGGCCGAAATCGACATCCTGTTGTGCGTGCAGGCGCCGGCGGCGGCGCTGCTGGAACAGCTCAAGCCGGGTGCCACCGTGGTTGGCCTGTTGACTCCTGCCAGTGATCCGGCCCTGGCGGCATTGGCTGCCGATGACCGCCTGCACTTGTTCCCGCTGCAGCAGCTGCCGCGCACCACCCGTGCGCAGGCGATGGACGTGCTCAGTTCGCAGGCCGGCATGGCCGGTTACAAGGCCGCGCTGATCGCCGCCGAACGCGCACCACGCTTCTTCCCGATGCTGACCACCGCTGCCGGCACCGTGCGGCCGGCCAAGGTGCTGGTGATCGGTGCTGGCGTGGCCGGACTGCAGGCCATTGCCACCGCGCGCCGGTTGGGCGCACAGGTGGAAGGTTTCGACGTGCGCCCGGAAACCCGCGAGCAGATCCAGTCGCTGGGCGCGCGCTTCCTGGACCTGGGGGTGAGCGCGGCCGGCGAGGGCGGCTATGCGCGCGCGCTGACCGACGAGGAGCGCGCCGAGCAGCAGCGTCGGCTGGCCGACCACCTGCGCGGTGTGGATGTGGTGATCTGCACGGCGGCGGTACCGGGGCGCCCGGCACCCACCATCGTCACTGCCGCAATGGTGGAAGGCATGGCCACCGGCAGCGTGATCGTGGACTTGGCGGCCGAGAGCGGCGGCAACTGCGCACTGACCCAGCCGGGGCAGTGCATCGAGCATCAGGGTGTGACCATCGATGGCCCGCTGGGCCTGGCCAGCCGCGGCGCGACCCAGGCCAGCGAGATGTATGCGCGCAACCTGCTGAACTTCGTCGCGCTGTTCGTGCACGAGGGGCAGCTGGCGTTCGACTGGGAAGACGAGTTGCTGGCCAAGACACGCTGGCTGGCGTGAGTCGGTAGATCCACGCCATGCGTGGATGAACGGCCCCGTGTGCGGACCAAGGTCCGCACCCACCCTGCGGATGCCAGCGTTACCGCGGCTTCGCCGGCGGTGGGTTGTCGCGCACCCAGTCCTTTCGCTGTTCCGGCGTCATCTGCGACCAGCGCTCGCGCAGTGCGTCGCGCTGCGCGGGGGGCAGTTCCCGCATCTGGCCGAACAGGGCCCGGGCCTGCTCACGCTGTTCCGGGCTCATGTGCTCGAAGCGGCGCAGGCCACGGCGGGCCTTGTCGCGTTCCTCAGGGCTCATCGTCTGCCACCGCTGGCCGTGCGAGAGCATGCGCTGGCGCTGGCCGGCATCGGCGCTGTTCCAGCGGTCACGCAGCGGCGCCAGCAGCGATTCCCGCTGAGCTTCGCTCAACTGTTCCCAGGCCGGCAGCGGCGTGGCCGGCGCAGGGCGTGCCGCAGGGGCGGGCGCGGCGCTCTGCGCCAGCGCCGGGAGGGCCGGCAGCAGCAACAGAGTCATCAGCAGGGGCAGGGTGTGCAGTCGGGACATGATTCACTCCATCGCCAGGTCGGTATCGCCCAGCCACAGGTACAGATCGGGATTTTCGTCGTAGAGCGCGCTGTTGTCTTCCACCGAGGCAAGCACAGGTGCCGGCGCCGGGCCCGTCAGCGTGCCATGGCCAGTGAACTGCAGGCCGATACCCAGTGCCACCACCAGCGAACAGGCGCTGGCCAGCCACCAGCGCAAGCGCCCGCGATGGGCGGCCGTGGCGCCGTGGCGGGCCTGGCGCAGCCGTGCCAGCGTGGCCGGCGACAGCGCCTGCAGCGACTGCGCGTGCAGGCTGCGCAGGATGTCATCGGAGGGCAGGGAGCGGTTCACGGGTGGGTCTCCAGGTAGTCCTGCAGCGCCTGCCGGGCGCGTGCCAGGTGGGTTTTTACCGCGCCTTCGCTGCAGCCCATGGCGCGGGCGGTGGTGGCCCCGTCCAGGTCCTGCAGCACGCGCAGGGTGAAGGCTTCGCGCTGGCGGGCGGGCAGGGTGCGCAACGCGTCCACCAGCTGCTGGTACTGCTGGCGCTGTTCATGCGCCTGTGCGGGGTCCGGGCCGGGATCGGCCCAATCGATCTCGCCGCCTTCCGCATCCTGGTTGTCGCGCCAGAACGGCAGGCGGAAGCGGCGCCGGCGCTGCACGTCGATCACGCGCCGGCGCAGGATGCTCCAGAACAGCGGCGCCCATTCGGCAGCCGGCTTGTCGGCGTAGTCCAGCATGCGCAGCAGCGCGTCCTGCACCGCGTCCATGGCGTCGTCGCGCTGGCGCAGGCCGGCCTCGGCGAAGCGGAACGCACGCGGGCCAACACTGGCCAGGAACGCTTCCAGCGATGCTGGCAGTGCATCGGTCTCGGCGCTCGGGGGGACGGGGCTGCTCACCAGCACAGGGTACGGTTCCTCGCTCGGGGTCACCATCGACAACGCGTGAGTGCGGCTTCGGTTGACGCCGGGTGCGCACCGGGTTCAGCCCATGGTTATGATGGGACGACGAAGACAGAGCGGGAGCGTTGCCAGTGAGTGACGGGTTCGTGGCGCTGTACATCTTCATGCTGGCGGCCATCGCCGGCCACGTGATCATTTCGCGGGTGCCGGTGATCCTGCATACCCCGCTGATGTCGGGTTCCAACTTCATCCACGGCATCGTGCTGATCGGCGCGATGGTGGTGCTGGGGCACGCGCAGACACCGCTGGAAAAAGCCCTGGGCTTCCTCGCCGTGGTGCTCGGTGCCGGCAACGCCGCCGGTGGCTACGTGGTCACCGCGCGCATGCTGGAAATGTTCAAGCCGAGCGCGCCCAAGGGCGGCAAGGACGAGCCGAAGGAGCCGCAGGCTTGAACATCAGCACCGTCGAACTGCTCGATTGGCTGGTCAAGGCCAGCTATCTCGTCGCCGCCACGCTGTTCCTGCTGGGCCTGCAGCGCATGGCCTCGCCGCTGACCGCGCGCAGCGGCATCCGCTGGGCCGGGCTGGGCATGCTGCTGGCCACGGTGGCGACCGTCTTCCTTCCCGAACTGCACAACGTGCCGCTGATCCTGGTGGCGCTGCTGCTGGGCGCGGGCCTGGCCTGGTGGTCGGCCGGCAAGGTGGCCATCACCGACATGCCGCAGATGGTGGCGCTGTACAACGGCATGGGCGGTGGCTCGGCGGCGGCCATCGGCGCGGTGGAACTGCTGCGCTACGCCTTCCTTGCCAATCGCGATACCAGCCACTGGAGTGCGCAGGCGCTGGCCGACCTGGCCGCGCGCCAGCCGTCGGGCATGGTGCTGCTGCTGGCGGTGGTCGGCGCGGCGATCGGTGCGGTGTCGCTGTCCGGTTCGGTGATTGCCTGGGCCAAGCTGGATGGCCGGCTGGACAAGCGCGTGACCTGGCCCGGCCAGCAGGTGATGAACCTGCTGGTGGCACTGGCGGTGGTGGTGCTGGCGATCATCGCGGCCAGCACGCTCAACACCTGGGCGATCGTTGCCTTCTTCGTGCTGGCGCTGGCGCTGGGCGTGCTGATGACGCTGCCGATCGGTGGCGCCGACATGCCAGTGGTGATCTCGCTGTACAACGCCTTCACCGGCCTGGCGGTGTCGTTCGAAGGCTACGTGCTGGGCAACGAGGCGTTGATCATCGCCGGCATGATGGTCGGCGCGGCCGGCATCCTGCTGACCCGGTTGATGGCCAAGGCGATGAACCGGCCGATCCGTAACGTGTTGTTCTCCAACTTCGGCGGTGGTGCTGGCGGGGAAGCGCAGGCGATCAGCGGTTCGCAGAAGCCGATCGAGGCGTCGGATGTCGCGGCGATGATGGCCTACGCCGAGCGCGTGGTGATCGTGCCTGGATACGGCATGGCCGTGGCGCAGGCCCAGCACAAGATCTGGGAACTGGCGCAGCGGCTGGGCCAGCGCGGGGTCAAGGTGAAGTTCGCGATCCACCCGGTGGCCGGGCGCATGCCTGGGCACATGAACGTGCTTCTGGCCGAGGCGGGCGTGCCCTACGACCTGATCGCCGACATGGACGACATCAACCCGGAGTTCGCCAACACCGACGTGGTGCTGGTGATCGGTGCCAACGACGTGGTCAATCCGGTGGCACGCACCGACCCGGCCAGCCCGATCTACGGCATGCCGGTGCTGGACGTGGTCAACGCGCGCAACGTGGTGGTGATCAAGCGCGGCAAGGGCACTGGTTTTGCCGGCATCGAGAATGCGCTGTTCTATGCCGACAACACCCGCATGCTGTACGGCGATGGTGCGGAAGCGGCAGCGTCGCTGGTGAGCGAACTGAAGGCGCTCGACGGCGGGCATTGAGGTCCGGCTGCATCCGGTGGGTGCGGACCTTGGTCCGCACGCTCTTGCCGGCCAGCGGCCGGCACTACCCTCCCATCCACGCATGGCATGGATCTACCCGCGCATCCCCGGTAGCGCCGGGCCATGCCCGGCGGGCGCAGCAAGCGGCACGCTCAGCGCGCCAGCCAGGCACCCACGGCGACACCCACGGCCAGCCAAAGCCATTCCACGGCGCCATTGGCCAGGGTGATCAGGGTCCAGGCCAGGTGCGGGCCCATGCGCAGGCTGGCGTCCCACAGGTCCAGCCCGATCGAGCCGCCCATCCAGGCGCTGGCGATGGCCCAGTTGGCCGCGGCGGCCACCAGCAGGGTGCCCAGTACGACCAGGGCAATGCGCAGCCGGCCCGGGCCCAGCGTGCCCATGCGCAGCATGAACACCAGTTCCAGGGCGGTCAGTACCGCCATCCAGCCGACCTGCCGGCCGGTCATCAGCGCCAGCACCATCCAGGCAAGGGGAGCAACAACCAGACCCAGCAACAGCATGATGGGCCAGAGCCAGGTCACGGTCCTGGCACGCGCGGCATTGGAGGACATCGAAGCTCCCTGAAGATCAGCCACAGGATACTGTGGTTTGCCGCAGTGCACCGGCGGCCGCGGGGCGGCTGGGCTAGAATGCCGTCTTGCGTGGCCCCGGCCACGGCCCCATATCGGTACCCATGTATTCCCGTAGCAGCGAACCTGTCCACTTCGAACGCGATTGCGAGGCCGTGATGGTCCCGCAGGGCGACACCGTGACCCTGCCCGCCGGCAGCTATGGGTACATCACCCAGGCGCTGGGCGGCAGTTATTCGGTGTTCGTCGAGGGCAACCTGTTCCGCATCGCCGGCAAGGATGGCGACGCCATCGGCAAGGAGGCGCCGGCACCGCTGGAACTGCCGGCCGACGCCACTGATGAACAGGTGGAACAGCTGGTATGGCAGCAGCTGCGCACCTGCTTCGATCCGGAAATTCCGGTCAATATCGTCGAACTCGGCCTGGTTTACGAGGTCGAGATCAAGCACTTGGATGAAGGCCAGCGCGAGATCGACGTGAAGATGACCCTGACCGCACCGGGCTGCGGCATGGGCGACATCCTGGTCGACGACGTGCGCAGCAAGCTTGAAATGATCCCGACGGTGGCCGAGGCCGACGTCGACCTGGTGTTCGACCCGCCGTGGAACCAGCACATGATGTCCGAGGCGGCCCGGCTCGAGACCGGCATGCTTTGACCCAGGGCCCGCAGTGACGCGGGCCCGGCACTACCCGCAACCAGAACAGGAATCCTCCGGTGTCCCAGTCCATCCCCAGCTTCGCCGTCACCCGTTCGGACCACCCGCGCAGCGCTGAAGAGCGCGCCCAGATCCTGGAGAAGCCGGGCTTCGGCCTGCATTTCACCGATCACATGGTGGAGGTGCGCTGGGACAAGGATGCCGGCTGGCACAACGCCAACGTGCGTGCCTACGGTCCGCTGCAGCTGGATCCGGCCGCAGCCGTGCTGCACTACGGTCAGGAAATCTTCGAAGGCATCAAGGCCTACCGCCATGCCGATGGCTCGATCTGGACCTTCCGTCCGGATGCCAACGGCCGCCGCCTGCAGCGTTCGGCACAGCGCCTGGCGCTGCCGGAACTGCCGGTGGAGATCTTCGTCGAATCGCTGAAGCAGCTGATCGCCGTGGACAGTGCCTGGGTGCCGTCGGCTGATGAGTCCAGCCTGTATTTCCGTCCGTTCATGATTGGCGATGAAGCCTTCCTTGGCGTGCGCGGCGCGCACAAGGCCGGTTACTACGTCATCGCCAGCCCGGCCGGCCCGTACTTCGCCAAGGGCGTCGCCCCGGTGTCGATCTGGCTGTCCACCGAATACGCGCGCGCGGCCAAGGGCGGCACCGGCGCCGCCAAGTGCGGTGGCAACTATGCTGCCTCGCTGCTGCCGCAGCAGAAGGCGCAGGCGCAGGGCTGCTCGCAGGTGCTGTTCCTCGACCCGGTGGAAGGCAAGTACCTGGAAGAGCTGGGTGGCATGAACGTGTTCCTGGTCTACAAGGACGGCACGCTGGTGACCCCGGAACTGTCCGGCAGCATCCTCGAGGGCATCACCCGCGAGAGCATCCTGCAGCTGGCCCGCGACCGCGGCATGAAGGTCGAAGAGCGCAAGGTCACCATCGACGAGTGGAAGAACGGCGTGGCCTCCGGTGACATCGCCGAAGTGTTCGCCTGCGGTACCGCCGCGGTGGTCACCCCGATCGGCCAGCTGAAGGGTGAGGGCTTCTCGGTGGGCGATATCAACGCCCCGGCCGGCGAGGTGACCATGTCGCTGCGCAAGGAACTGACCGACATCCAGTACGGCCGCCTGCCGGACCGCCACAACTGGCTGGTCAAGCTGGGCTGATCGCCCGCGGTCAACTGTAGAGCCGAGCCCACGCTCGGCCGGTTTTCCGGAAAGCCCGTCCCAGTGACGGGCTTTCTGCGTTGTGGGCCCGCCCGCCAGACCGCAGCAGGTGATTGCTTGACGCAAATAGGTTTGCGATGCAAACTGAATTCAAGCGACCCCGGTGGAGCGTGTCATGCAGCAGCCGTCCGTCATTGATCCTTCCTCGCGCCTGCAGGCGCTGACCCGTGAGTACTCCCGGTACTCGCGAAGTGCCGGGGGCCTGTCGGCGATGGCAGGCGGCTTCGCCTGCCTGGCCTCGTTCCTTGCCGGCGCCCTGTTGCCGACCACCCTGGCGCTGCGCATCGTGCTCATTGCCCTGCCGGTGTTGTGGATCGTCGGCAAGCAATGGCTGGCACGCCGTTACTACCAGCGGCTGGGTCAGGTCGAGGAGCAGGTCACGCCGGTTGAACGCAATTTCCAGCGCTTCTTCATCGCCTTCACCGCGCTGGTAAGCGTGCTGGTGATCGGCAGCGTGCTGCCCCGGATGGTGCCGATGGGCGAGTTGCCCTGGGATCTGCGCGCCATCGGCTATCTGGTCGTGGTGGCACTGTTGCCCTGGATGGTGTGGCGCTGGCTGCGTACGCCGCTGGAGTTCATCGTGGGCGTGTTCCTGCTGTGCCAGGCCGCGCTGGCCTTCACCGGGCAGGCGTATGGCTTCGGCCCGAGCACCGCCGTGTTCCCGTTGGCATCCATCGCGCTGATCGTGGTCGGTTGGCGTGACCACCAGCGCTTCCAGCGGCTGCAGGTGGAGATGCGCGCGTTCATGGCGGCGCGGACGAACGTCGAATGACCCAGCTGCCTGATTCCAGAGCGTTGCTCCAGCTCGACCGCTTGATCCATGAGCCGGCACGGCTGCTGATCCTGTCGATCCTGGCAGGTGCCGAATCCGCCGAGTTCGGTTTTGTCGAGCATCTCAGCGGGTTGAGCAAGGGCAACCTCTCCAGCCATTTGAGCAAGCTTGAAGCGGCAGGGCTGGTCGCCATCGACAAGTCGTTCCGTGGCAAGCGCCCATTGACCACCTTGCAGTTGACGCCGATGGGCCGCACTGCCCTGGCCGAGTACCGCACGCAGCTGGCGGCGATCGTTGCCGGCATTCCCGATCCGGATCGAAAGGACTCCTGAAATGACATTGCTCCCGCGCCTGTTTGCAGTTCTGGTTGTTTCCTTCTCTGCCCTCACCGGCGTGGCCGCGGCCGCAGATCCGCGCCAGCAGGGAGCCGCGCTGACCGCGCAGTTCTACGAAGGGCACATCGATGCCCTGTGGGAACGGATGACCCCGCAGATGCAGGCGGGGCTGCAGTCCCCGCAGAGCCTGGTGGCGCTTCGCGAGCAGGTGCTGGCGGGCTGGGGCACGGAAACCGAGCTGGTCAGTGAGAAGGTCGAGAAGGTTGATGGGTTCGACACCTATCTGCGGCAGGCGCGCTTCGCCAGGAGCCCGGCCATCATCCAGGTGCTGTGGGCCATCGATGCCGACGGGCGGATCGGCGGCTTCTACATCCGCCCGCTGCAGACCACGCCGCCGCAGGCCGCGGCGAGCGGGTTCCTCGACTACCAGACCCGCACACGGCTGCAACTGCCGTTCGATGATGAATACTTCGTGTTCTGGGGCGGGCGAACTGTCGAACAGAACTACCATGCGGCCCATGCCGGCCAGCGCTTCGCGCTGGATCTGCTGATGATCCGCGATGGCCGTTCGCACCGTGGCGATGGCCTGCGCAACGATGACTACTACTGCTTCGGTCGCCCGATTCTCGCACCGGCCGACGGCACGGTGGTGGAGGTGATCGAGGGGGTCGCCGACAACGTGCCGGGCCAGATGAATGCCGCCCAGCTCACCGGCAACCGCGTCATTCTCGATCACGGCAATGAGGAGTACTCGGTGCTGGCGCACCTGCGCCAGGGTAGTGTGCGCGTCGCCCAGGGACAGGTGGTCCGCAGTGGCGCGCACCTCGGTGACTGTGGCAACAGCGGCAACTCGTCCGAGCCGCACCTGCACTATCAGCTGCAGGCCGGGCCCGTGTTCGGTGTCGGCGAAGCGCTGCCGGCACAGTTCTCCGGCTACGTGGCCGATGGCCAGCCGGTTGTACGCGGTGAACCGGTCAAGGGGCAGCGTATCCGGCCTGCCGGCGTTGCGCAGGCGAAATAGCCAGCGCGTCCAACGCAGCGGGCAGGGCACCGTGCGGATGCTGCGCGACCGCTGGTGTGGGCAGTCGACGCCGATGTCGGCAAAGTCATTCCAGGACACGTGACGACCCAGTCAGGTCTGTGCAGGACACGAGAAAGTTCCTTCACCTTCACAAACCCTCGACCCGAAAAGTCTCAGAACGAACATTTCATCTTGCTGAAAAGACGCTGAAAATCTTGTGGTGTCCGGTTTCGGCCTTTAGCGTCATCTGCACGGCGGATCGTTAGGGGGATCCGCTGACTCACCGGACTTCGAACCTCGCCAATGCAAGCCAGCCCATGGTTCGGGCCGGTGCTTCTGCCGATTCCGGCATTCACACCACAAGAAAGGGAAATACGATGTCCCAGGTAACGCAACCGCGTGTGCGTCGAGTGTGGGTGGTCCTTGGTGCGTCCGTTCTGTCATCGCTGCTGCTGGCCACGCCTGCGCTGGCCGGTGATGTCCAGCTCAGCGGCCTGCAGTCCGCTCCGACGCACCAGCGTTTCATCGTGAAGTACCGCGACGGCAGCGCCGCCGTGGCCAGCACCACTGCGCTGGCTTCGTCGCTGAAGACGGCCGCCGCTGGCCTGGCCAGCAGCCAGGGCCGCGCGCTGGGCCTGCAGGAGGTCCGCAAGCTGGCCGTTGGCCCGACCCTGGTCAGGACCGATCGTCCGCTGGACCGGGCCGAATCCGAGCAGCTGATGCGCAAGCTGGCCGCCGACCCGAACGTGGAATACGTCGAGGTCGATCAGATCATGCGTGCGACCCTGACCCCGAATGACACCCGCTTCAGTGAGCAGTGGGGCTTCGGCACCACCAATGCCGGCATCAACATCCGGCCGGCCTGGGACAAGGCCACCGGCACCGGTGTCGTTGTCGCGGTGATCGATACCGGCATCACCAACCACCCGGACCTCAACGCCAACATCCTGCCCGGCTATGACTTCATCAGCGATGCGGCGATGGCGCGCGATGGCAACGGCCGCGACAACAACCCGAACGATGAGGGCGACTGGTACGGCGACAACGAGTGCCAGGCCGGTTACCCGGGTTCGAACTCCAGCTGGCACGGTACCCACGTCGCCGGCACCGTGGCAGCAGTGACCAACAACAGCACCGGCGTGGCCGGTACCGCGTTCAACGCCAAGGTCGTGCCGGTGCGTGTGCTCGGCAAGTGCGGCGGCTACACCTCCGACATCGCCGATGCGATCGTGTGGGCTTCCGGCGGCACCGTCAGCGGCGTACCGGCCAACGCCAACCCGGCCGAGGTCATCAACCTCTCGCTCGGTGGCGGTGGCAGCTGCTCGACCACCTACCAGAATGCGATCAATGGTGCGGTCGGCCGTGGCACCACCGTGGTGGTTGCCGCTGGCAACAGCAACACCAACGTGTCCTCGTCGGTGCCGGCCAACTGCCCGAACGTGATCGCGGTGGCGGCCACCACCTCGGCCGGTGCGCGTGCCAGCTTCTCCAACTATGGCAATGGCATCGATATCTCGGCACCGGGCCAGGGCATCCTCTCGACCCTCAACAGCGGCACCACCACGCCGGGCAGCGCCAGTTACGCCTCGTACAACGGCACCTCGATGGCGGCACCGCACGTGGCCGGCGTGGTCGCGCTGATGCAGTCGGTCGCTCCGAGCCCACTGAGCCCGGCGCAGGTCGAAAGCATCATCAAGAGCACCGCACGTCCGCTGCCGGGCGCCTGCTCGGGTGGCTGCGGCGCCGGCATCATCGACGCCAATGCCGCCGTGGCTGCGGCGATCAACGGTGGCGGCAATCCGAACCCGGGTGGCAATGTGCTGCAGAATAACGTGCCGGTGACCGGCCTGGGTGCTGCGACCGGTGCCGAGTTGAACTACACCGTTGCGGTTCCGGCTGGCAGCACCCAGCTGCGCGTGGCGATCAGTGGCGGCAGCGGTGATGCCGACCTGTATGTGCGCCAGGGCAGTGCCCCGACCGATACCACCTACACCTGCCGTCCGTACCTGAGCGGCAACAGCGAGACCTGCACCATCAACAGTCCTGCCGCCGGCACCTGGTACGTGCGGGTGAAGGCGTACAGCACCTTCTCGGGCCTGACCCTCAACGCCCAGTACTGAGCCCAAGCCCCTCTCCATGGGCACGCCCCGGCCTAGGCCGGGGCGTTTTTGCTTTGGGCAGGTGCCGACCTTGGCCGGCACGCTGTTCCTCAGACCGACTCGAAGCGGTTCGCGGCCACGTTCTTGCGTACGTGCTGAGGGTCGAAGATCCGGCCGTTCATGGCGATGTACACGCCGCTCGGCAGCGACTGCACCGCACCGATCGCGCAGCCGATGTTGAACTCCGCATCCGAACCTCGGAAACGCGCCGGGCTGAGTGCGCCGGTCATCACGATGGTCTTGTCCGGGATCGTCGCCAGCACCTTGCCGGTCTGCACCATCGAATCGGTGCCGTGAGTCACCAGCACGTGGCGGGTCGGCTGCGCGGCGATGGTGGCGCGGATCAGTTCGCGGTCCTCATCGTTGATGTGCAGCGAATCCTTGCGCAGGATCGGAATCACGTTGAAGCGGAACGTCACGCCCAGCTCGCGCAGGATCATGCCGATCTGGGGGTCGCCGATCTGGTAGTCCGACTTGTCGTCGAAGTAGATCTTGTCGATCGTGCCACCGGTGGTGACGACCAGGAGCTCTTCCATCATGTGCATGCGCGAAACCAGGACAGGTACAGCGGCGCGGGGCCAGGAACACAGATGATACGGCCCGGCGGGCGCAGCGTCAGCGTCGCTTGCCGAAGCGGGCGCGCAGCCCTGGCAGGCTGGCGCTGAAGATCACCAGCAGGGCCAGCGCGATCTCGATCAGCGCCAGCCAGCGCGTCTCCGGGTGGCTCCAGGCGCTCATCACGCCGTGGCTGAACCAGCCCAGCGCCAGCACCGAGGCCCAGAAACCCGCCTTGCGCCAGCCCAGGCGTAGTGCGATGGCCAGCGCCAGCGGTGGCGCGGTGAACACCAGCTGGGTGGCCAGCCAGTGCTTGTCATTGATGAACCAGCCGGCGAACAGCGCGGCCAGCCCCATCAGGGCCAGCAGCAGGACCGTGCGCGGCGGCCGGTTCATCGGGCCAACCGCTGCGCGATGTCGGCCACCCGGCGGCCCAGCGCACGGGCCAGCACGGCCTCGTCGTCGGTCGGCTGCGGATCGTCGGCGGCACCGGCCACGTGGCTGGCGCCATAGGGCGTGCCGCCACTGGTGGTATGGCTCAGCGCCGGTTCGGTAAACGGAATGCCGACGATCACGCAGCCGTGGTGCAGCAGCGGTACCTGCATCGACAGCAGGGTCGATTCCTGGCCGCCATGCATCGAGGCGGTCGAGGTGAACACCCCGGCCGGCTTGCCCGAGAGGGTGCCGTTGACCCATTCGGCGCCGAGACCGTCGAGGAAATGCTTCACCGGCGCGGCCATGTTGCCGAAGCGGGTCGGGCTGCCGAGCAGCAGGCCCTGGCACTCGACCAGGTCCTGCACGCTCACATAGGGGGCGCCATCGTCGGGTACAGGCGGCTGCGCGGTCTGGGTCACCGCGGCCACCGGCGGCACCGTGCGCAGGCGCGCGCTCATGCCCGGCACTTCGCCGATGCCCCGCGCGATCTGGCGCGCCAGCCGTGCCACCGAACCGCCCCGGCTGTAGTACAGCACCAGAATCTCGCCCATCGTGCCCGCTTCTCCTCGTCGTGTGGCCACCAGTATGGCTATCCTGCCAGCATTCCGCATCGGGTACCCTTCCACCGATGGAACCTCTGGATACGCTCAACCTGTGGATGGAGCGCGCGCGGGATCGCGCACGGGCCATCAGTTTCGGCCGCTTCCTGTGGCATCGCTTCCTCGACGACCGCCTGTTCCAGGCAGCGGCGGCGCTGGCGTACACCACGGTGTTCGCGCTGGTGCCGCTGGCCATCGTGGTGTTCGGCGTGCTCTCGGCCTTCCCTGTCTTCGACCGCTGGAGCGACCAGCTCAGCGATTACGTCTTCTCCAACTTCGTGCCCAATGCCGCGCGCGCGGCGGAGGGCTACCTGCGGCAGTTCTCGGCCAGTGCCGGCCAGCTCACCGCCGCCGGCTTCATTGCGCTGGTGGTGTCACTGCTGATCACCCTCAACAGTGTTGAAGAGACCTTCAACCAGATCTGGCGGGTTGGGTCGACCCGGCCCAAGCTGACCCGTTTCCTGGTCTACTGGACGGTACTCACCCTGGGCGCGATGCTCGCCGCCGCTTCGCTGGCGGTGTCGGCGCGGGTGTTCGCGATGCCACTGTTCGGGACCCAGGAAGGTCGTTGGCTGGCCGAGTTCGCATTGCGGCTGGCGCCGATCCTGATCGAGTTCGTCTGCATCACGCTGATGTTCCGGGTGGTGCCGCACCACACCGTGAAATGGCGGCACGCGGTGCCCGGCGCGATCCTGGCGGCGGTCATCCTGGAACTGGTGAAATGGGGCATCGGTGCCTACCTGGGCAGTTTCCAGTCCTACCAGAAGCTGTATGGCACGGTGGCCTTCGTGCCGATCCTGCTGCTGTGGATCTACCTGTGCTGGGTGGCAGTGCTGCTGGGGGCATCGTTGTCTTCGTCGATGGCCGCCTTCCGCTACCAGCCGGTGGAACTGCGCCTGCCGCAGGGTTACGAGTTCTATGGCCTGCTGCGCCTGCTGGGCCGCTTCCACCATGCACGTGCCAAGGGCAAGGGCCTGGCCGATGATGAAATCCTGCGGCTGGAGCCGATGCTGACCGATTCGCTGCTGCAGGACCTGGCCTGCAACCTGCAGGAGATCGGCCTGCTGCGCCGCGATGAACGTGGTGAATGGCTCTTGTCGCGTGACCTGGACCAGGTCAGCCTGGCCGATCTGTACGAATGCACCCAGCTGCGCATCCCGGTGGCCGAGCAGCATCTGCCGTACCGGGACGACAGCCTGGGTCGCGCCGCATTGGCGGCACTGGACGACCTGCGACTGCCCCTGCGCGAACGCCTCAAGCGCAAGGTCAGCGATATCTACACCGAATCTGGAGACATGCCATGACCCGCAAGACCCCGTTGCTGCTGCTCCCGCTGGCCCTCCTGTTGGCCCTGGCGGCCTGCAAGCCGGCACAGGAGCCGACCCCGGCCAGCAGCCAGCCGCCGGCGCAGGCACCGACACCGAGCACGCCGGCACCGGTCGAGGAGACCCCGGCCGAACGCATCACCGCCGAGTTCCCGACGCTGAAGATGAAGGCGGTCGATGGCAGCGACTACGACCTGGCCGCGCACCGCGGCAAGTGGGTGGTGGTGAATTTCTGGGCGACCTGGTGCGCGCCGTGCCGCAAGGAAATGCCGGAGTTGTCGGCGCTGCATGCGATGCGCAGCAACATCGAAGTGGTCGGCCTGGCCTATGAGGACATCGAAGCGCCGGAAATGCAGGCGTTCCTGACCAAGCATCCGGTGACCTATCCGATCGTGATCGTCGACCCGTTCGATCCGCCCGCCGATTTCGCCACGCCGCGCGGCCTGCCGCTGACGCATCTCATCGATCCGCAGGGCAAGCTGGCGCACAGCTTCCTCGGCCCGGTGACTGCCGCCGACATCGAAAAGCAGATCGCGGCTGCCAAGTAGTGGGTTGGTCGGCAGGGCCTGCGGCCCTGCACCCGCGGTAGTGCCGGCCGCTGGCCGGCAGCAACAGCAACAGCGTGCATTCCGTGGGTGGGCGGGGCGGTGTCGGAGTGCGGGGACGCCGCAAGTACGTCCCTGTAGGCTTGGCAGCCGCTTGCTCGTGTGCGCTTTCCTGCGCACACGGCAAGACCGGGGTTGGGCGTCCTGCCCAACCCGCCCGAGGCATGCCTCGGGCCCATGCGGCTGACACCCCGCACTCCGACACCGCCCTACCTCTGACAGATTTCTGCGATCTGGTAGATCCACGCCATGCGTGGATGAATCTCCATCGAGTTCGAATACTTCGACAATCGGACAAAGAGCATCCACGCATGGCGTGGATCTACAGAATGCAATGCCGACAGATCGCGGAGATCTGTCGAAGGCGGGGTGGGTCCGGTTGCGGGGGCGTGAGCCGCATGGATGCGGCGACCGAGCTTACATGGACGTACTTGCAGCGTCCCCCGAAACCGGACCCGCCCCGCCATCCCTCAGGAAGCCCGCCGTTGCTGTTGCTGTTGCCGTTGCTCTGGCTTCGGCAGGTGCAGGGCCGCAGGCCCTGCCGAACAAACCCTATTCCTCGACCGGGAAGTCCTCGATCGGCTTCAGCACATCGTAGTGCTCGCGGTGCAGCTTGCCCTTCAGCTTCGGCAGCTCCGGCAACGGCGCATCCACGCGCGTATCCGGCAGCCGGTCCAGCAGGTTGCGCACCAGCGTCAGCCGGCCCAGGCGCTGGTCGTTGAAATCCACCAGCGTCCACGGCGCCGCTTCGCGGTGGGTGGCGCGCAGCATCGCCTCGCGTGCCTCGGTGTAGGCGCTGTACTTGCTGCGTGATTTCAGGTCCACCGGAGAGAGCTTCCAGCCCTTCAGCGGGTCGATATGACGCTCGGCGAAGCGCTTTTCCTGCTGCTCCTGGTCAACGCACAGCCAGTACTTGAACAGCAGGATGCCGTCGTCCACCAGCAGCTGCTCGAACACCGGCGCCTGGCGCAGGAACTGCTGGTACTCGGTCTCGCTGCAGTAGCCCATCACCCGCTCCACGCCGGCACGGTTGTACCAGCTGCGGTCCATCAGCACGATCTCGCCGGCGGCCGGAAGGTGCGACGCGTAGCGCTGGAAGTACCACTGCGTGGCTTCTCGGTCGGTGGGCTTGGGCAGTGCCACCACCCGGCACTGGCGAGGGTTGAGGTGCTGGCTGATGGCCTGGATCGCGCCGCCCTTGCCCGCCGTGTCACGCCCTTCGAACAGCACCAGCAGGCGTTGCCCGCTGTGCTGCACCCAGCGCGCCATCGCGGTCAGTTCCAGCTGCAGTGGCAGCAGCAGTTCGTCGTAGTCCTTGCGCTTGAGCTTGGCCATCGTCACACCACGCGGGAAGGAAGCCCGAGCGTAGCGCACCGTCGCGTCACCGCATGTAGAGGCAGGGCGACCGCCGCTGGGATGAGATCGATTGGGTATCGATTGGGTGCCGACTGGGTAGAGTCGACTATCGCGCGCAGCGCGGGGTTTTCGGCTTCCGGCCGAGAGCAGTCGACTGACAGTCGACTCTACCCAGCAGGCATTTTCCAGTAGACATTACCCAGTCTGTTCCGCTGTTCCCAGCCAGCCGTGCTCGCGCGCCAGCTGCTGCACCAACGCCGACAGATCATGGGCAAACCCGCCCATGTCGAACAGCCCGCTGCGCTCGCGTGCCTGCGCCAGTTCAGCACGCAACGCGGCCAGCGCAGCCGGGTCGTTGCCCAGTGCACTGGCGGTGGCGATGAACGCGGCATCGTCGGCGACGTTCAGCCGGGCCAGGCCAAGGTGATGGTTGAGGCTGCCGGCCACGCGCGCGGCGAAAGTGTCGCCCGGGCAGGTCAGCACCGGGCAGCCGGCCCACAGCGCATCGGAGGCGGTGGTGTGGGCGTTGTACGGATGCGTGTCCAGGAACAGGTCGGCCAGCTGATAACGGGCCAGGTACTGCGGATGCGGCAGCTTGTCCATGAACACCAGGCGCGCCGGGTCCAGGCCCGCGGCCTCTGCGGCGGCACGCAGGCGCGCGTCGGCCTGGCCGGGCCCGGACAGCAGCCACAGCACGCTGCAGGGCACCGCCTGCAGCACTGCAAAGGCACGGCCCATGCTGCGCGGGTTGAGCTTGTAGCTGTTGTTGAAACAGCAGAACACCACGCCCTGCACGGGCAGACCGCAGTCGGCACGCGTCGGCGCAGGCTCCAGCACGCGCGTGTTGTCCGACGGCTGGAAGGCTCGCGGCAGGCGCAGCGCGCGTTCGTTGTAGTGCGGCTCCAGTGCGGGCGGCAGCGCGAAGGCATCGCCGATCACCGCATCCATCCACGGCCCCCCCGACGTGCCCGGATAGGCCAGCCAGTTCAGCTGCAGCGGGGCAGGGCGCATCGCCAGCACTTCCGGCGCGCCGCCACCGCCCCAGCCACGCAGGTCGAACAGCAGGTCGATGCCCTGTGCGCGGATGCGTGCGGCGGTATCGGCATGACGCAGGCCGGCCACATCATGCAGCTGCGTCGCTGTCTGCAGGCGCTGGCGGATGCGGCTGCCATCGTCGCGGTTCAGTGCGAACAGATGCAGTTGCAGTGCGGGGTCGTGACGCAGCTGCTCGAACAGCGCCACGGTCAGCAATCCGGTCGGATGTGCGCCGAACCCATTGGAGAGGAAACCGACGCGCAGCGGGCCGTGCGGGCGCACCGTTGCCGGCGGCAATGGCCGCACCGAGGCAGCCACAGCCACCGCACGGGTGCGTGCGCAGGCCAACTGCTCGGCAGCGCTGGCGTCCTCGCTGAGGAAGGCAAACGGCTCGACCACGCCCTGGCCGCTGGCCACGGCGGCGCGCACCTGTGCGGCCAGCGAGTCCACGTCCTGCCAATCGCACAGGCGACGCTGCCAGGCCAGGCGCTGGGCGGCGATGTAAGGTTCGGCCGGCATCAACCCATGTGCGCGTCGATAGGCCGCCGACGCACCTTCGGCATCATCGGCATCTTCCAGTGCGTGGCCCAGCCACAGCGCAATGCCGGGATGTTGCGGTGCCAGTGCCGAGGCCTGGCCGAGCAGCTTGGCTGCATCGCCATGTGCACCGGCCATCCACGCCACGCGGCCGAGCCGCGCCAGTGCTTCGGGGTGGTTCGGGCGCAGCTGCAGGGCACGTCGCGCGGCCTGTTCGCCGGCAGCGATGTCGCCGGCTTCCAGTTCCACGTCGGCCAGCATCACCCAGGCGACGAAGTCGTCGGGCTGGCGGGCAATCGCTTGCTGCAGGTGCTGTCGCTGCTGCCAGGCCGACATCGTGCTCAGCCTGCCGACAGCTGGGCCAGGGCGTCGACCTGGTGTTCGTGGCTGAGCCGCTGCAGCAGCGGGTCGAGGTCACCGGCCAGGATGTTGGGCAGGTCGTACAGGGTCAGTCCTTCCACACGGTGATCGGTGATGCGCCCCTGCGGGAAGTTGTAGGTTCGGATGCGCTGGCTGCGGTCACCACTGCCCACCTGCAGGCGCCTCGACTCGGCCTGCGCGGCATCCTGGCGCTGGCGCTCGGCGTCCAGCAGCTGCGCCTTCAGGCGCTTCATCGCCTTGTCGCGGTTGGCGTGCTGGCTGCGCTCGGTCTGGCATTCCACCACCACGCCGGTTGGCACATGGGTGATGCGGATGGCCGATTCGGTCTTGTTGACGTGCTGGCCGCCGGCGCCGGAGGAGCGGAACGTATCCACCTTCAGGTCGGCCGGATTGATGACGATGTCATCGACTTCGTCGGCTTCGGGAATGATCGCCACGGTAGCCGCCGAGGTATGGATGCGGCCCTGCGATTCGGTGGCCGGCACGCGCTGCACGCGGTGCGTGCCCGATTCGAACTTCAGGCGCGAAAACGCGCCACGCCCGACCACGCGTGCCACTACTTCCTTGTAGCCGCCATGCTCACCGGGGTTGTCCGATTCGATCTCGACCTTCCAGCCCTGGCGTTCGGCATAGCGGGCGTACATGCGGAACAGATCGCCGGCGAAGATCGCTGCTTCGTCGCCGCCGGTACCGGCGCGCACTTCCAGGAACAGGTTGCCCTCATCGCGCGGGTCGCGCGGTACCAGCAGCAGGGCAAGCTCCTGTTCCAGTTCCTGCAGGCGGGCCTGGGCCGCGGCGATTTCCTCGTCGGCCAGTTCGCGCAGGTCGGGGTCGGCGCGCATGCCTTCGGCCGCGGCCAGGTCGGCCTTGGCGCGGGTTTCGTCGGCCAGTGCGGTGGCGACCGGCTCAAGTTGGGCGAATTCGCGCGAAAGATCGCGGAAGCGGGTGTTGTCGGCGACCACATCGGGTTCGGCGAGCAGGCGTTCCAGTTCTTCGCGGCGCTCGGCCAGCGCTTCCAGCTTACGGCGCAGGGTCGGCGTCATCGGGTCTCACGGGTGGGTGGCGGTAACCCGGCGTGGCCGGGAACAGGCGCTCGGCGGCGCGGGTCAGGTCGGCATCGCCACTGAGCGCGGCTGCGCGCAGGGCGGCGGTCGGCGGGTGCAGCAGGCGGTTGGTCAGGCCATGGGCCAGCAGTTCCAGCACTTCATCGGCCGGCTTGCCGTTGGCCAGTTGCTGGCGCGCGCGCTCCAGCAGTTCGGCGCGGGTGGCCTCGCCGAAGGCGCGCAGCTGCCGCAGCGGGGCCTGGTGGGCGCTGGCCTGCAGGGTTTCGACGAAACGCGAGACCTGCAGGTCGATGATCGCCTCGGCCTCGGCGGCCGCCTCGCGGCGTCCACGGCGGTTGTCTTCCACCGCGCGCTCCAGGTCGTCGACGGTGTAGAGGAAGGCGTCGTTGAGCGTGCCGACCTCTGCCTCGATGTCACGCGGCACGGCCAGGTCGAACAGCAGCATCGGTTTGTGCCGGCGCGCGCGCAGGGCATTGGCCACCATCTCGCGGTGGATCACCGGTTCGCGTGCGGCGGTGGCCGAGAACACCACGTCGGCCTCGCCGAGGTGGCGGTCCAGTTCAGTCAACGGCAGGGCCACGCCGCCGTGGCGGCTGGCCAGCTCCTGCGCGTGGGCGAGGGTGCGGTTGG
Organism: Stenotrophomonas sp. 78350_Sma; assembly: GCF_056482105.1. Classification (NCBI taxonomy): domain Bacteria; kingdom Pseudomonadati; phylum Pseudomonadota; class Gammaproteobacteria; order Lysobacterales; family Lysobacteraceae; genus Stenotrophomonas; species Stenotrophomonas sp. 78350_Sma. The sequence goes on from NZ_CM151182.1 coordinate 843,469, forward strand.
CGATCAGCAATCGCCGCACCTTGCCTTCACTCAGGTGGCGTGCAGCCAGCTCGATGGTCTCGCCCGCGCCCACCAGCAGCACGGTGGAATCGTCCAGGCGTGCGAAGGCGTTCTGCGCCAGGCGAACTGCGGCCGAGGCGACCGACACCGGATTGGCGCCGACCTGGGTGTCGGTGCGCGCACGCTTGGCGACCGAGAAGGTCTGCTGGAACAGGCGGTCCAGGCGCTGGCCGAGCAGGCCGTGGTCACGCGCGGTCGACCAGGCATCCTTCACCTGGCCGAGGATCTGCGGTTCACCCAGCACCATCGAGTCCAGGCCGGTGGCGACCCGGAACAGGTGGCGCACGGCCTCGGCATCGGCGTGCTGATACAGGTAGCCCTGCAGGTCGCCGGCCTGGGTGTGCAGCCACTGGTCCAGCGCCTGTGCCGAATCGGCCACGGCATACAGCTCGGTGCGGTTGCAGGTGGACAGCAGCACCGCCTCGGCGATCTGCGGAGTATCGCGCAGCGAACCGAGCGCGCGCGGCAACGCCTCACCGGCGAAGGCCGCGCGCTCGCGCAGCTCCACCGGTGCGGTCTGGTGATTCAGTCCGAGCACCCACAGGGTCATTGTTCAGTTGCTTGCGATAAGCTGCTGGCCATTGGACGACATTTTAAGGCCCCGATGCCGACGATGCCCGCATTGATTCGCATCCCCAGTGTTCTGCTGCTGTCCCTGGCCTGCAGCCAGGCCCTGGCGGCGGTGCCGGCCAAGGCCCCCGTACGGGCCCCGGCCACTGAGGAACTGGCGCTGGAACCGGTGATGGCCGGTGAGTTCGCCCTGCAGGCCGGCAAGCTGGCCGAGGCCGCGCGCTGGTACCTGCAGGCCGCCCAGCAGACCGACGGCGACGCCGGCCTGGCCGAGCGCGCGACCCGCATTTCCATGCTCGCCAACGATGATGCCAGCGCCGCCAAGGGCCTGGCCCTGTGGCAGCAGCGGGCCCCGCGCTCGTTGACCCTGCGCAGTGCGGCCGGTGCGCTGGCCATGCGCCAGGGCGATGTGAAGGCTGCCCGCACCGAACTGCAGGGCCTGCTGGCCGACCCCGACGAGCGCGGCTGGAAGTTCGCCCTGGCGGCCCTGATCGGCGGTGGCCGCGATCCGGCGGTGCCCGCGCAGGTGCTGGGCGAGCTGGTCGAGGTCAACGCCATTCCGCCGAAGATCGAGGCCTGGCAGGAGTTCGGTCGCCTTGCCCTGCGCATGGACAAGCCCGACCTGGCGCGGCGCATGATCGATGAAGTGGTCAAGCGTTTCCCGGAAGAACCGCGCGTGGCGCTGCTGCGTGCCAGCCAGCTGCAGCAGGCCGGGGAGACCGGCAAGGCGCTGTCGCTGCTGCACGATGTGGAGCCGAAGACCCGCCAGGACCCGGAACTGCGCAATGCGGTGGCCATTGCCTATGACAGCCTCGGCCAGCCGTCCGCCGCCGAGCGCGTGCTGGCGTTCGGCCCGCAGGACGTGCAGACCTGGGGCATGCGTGCCTCGCTGCTGGCCAAGCAGGGTGACAAGGCCGCGCTGTCCAACCTCTACAACGAGCTGTCGCGGCAGGCGGCCAAGCCGGACCCGGCGCAGCGCCTGCTGCTGGGCAAGATCGCCGAGTACCTGAAGCGTTACGCCGAGGCCGTGCAGTGGTACCACAGCGTGCCCGGTGGCGATGAGTTGAGTGAGGCGCGCCTGCGCGCGGCCAACGCCCAGGCCCTGGCCGGGCGCCTGCCGCAGGCATTGGATGAAGTGCACGCGATCCAGTCCGATGCGGTGGTTGACGACGACGTGCGCCGCGACGCCTACCTGCTGGAAGCCGAACTGCGCCAGCGCGCCGACGACACTGCCGGGGAGTTGGATGCGCTGGCCCGCGGCCTGGCCGCTTACCCGGATGACAACGGCCTGCTGTACGCCCGTGCGCTCACCTGGGAACGCCGCGACGACATTCCGCGCGCCGAGGCCGATCTGCGCAAGATCCTGGTGACCGACCCGGAGAACGTGCCGGCTTTGAACGCGCTGGGTTACACCCTGGCCGATCGCACCGGTCGCCTGCAGGAAGCGCTGGAGCTGATCGACCGCGCCCGCGTGGCCGAACCGGACAACGCCGCCATCGTCGACAGCTATGGCTGGGTGCTGTATCGCCTGGGTCGCAAGGAAGAAGCACTGGTGCAGCTGCGTCGGGCATGGACCCTGGCCAAGGACCCGGAGATCGCTTCCCACGTAGGCGAAGTGCTGTGGGTGCTGGGCAAGCATGACGAGGCCCGCCATTTCTTCGAGGAAGCGGCCAAGCTCGATCCTGAAAACCGCGCGCTGCTGCGCGCCCGCGAGAAATTCAATCCATGAGTGTTTCCCTGATCCGGCCGCTGCTGTTGGCGGCCGTGACCCTGGCGGTGACTGCCTGTACCAGCGTGGGCACGCAGAAGACCCCGGCGCCGGCGGTGGTCGAGGTTGTTTCGGCCGAAGCGGCGCAGGTCGAGGCGGCGCGCGTGGCCGTGCTGCACGCGCAGCCGGACTGGGCTTTCCAGGGCCGGGTCGCGGTCAGCAAGGGCAAGGACGGCGGCAGCGGTCGCATCGACTGGAAGCAGGAAGGGCGCCGCTATGTGGTCGAGCTGAGCGCGCCGGTGACCCGGCAGAGCTGGAAGCTGACCGGCGATACCCATTCCGAAGCCGGTCGCCTGGAGGGACTGGCCGGCGGGCCGCGTGACGGCGAGGACGCCCAGCAGCTGCTGCTGGAAGCGACTGGCTGGGACATTCCGGTCAACCAGCTGCCGGCGTGGATCCGTGGCCTGGTGGCCGGTGATGCTGCTGGTCCGGAAAAGGTCGAACGCGACGGTGAAGGCCGGCCGCGTCGCATGCAGCAAATGGGCTGGCAGGTGCAGTATCTGGACTGGTACCCGGCCGAGGCTGGGCGCCCGGCGGTGCCACGCCGGATCGAGGCCAGCAATGGCGACGCCAAGGTACGCCTGCTGGTGGACCAGTGGGGGCAGGGCACCCCATGAGTGGGGCAGTCGACGGCGCGGGCTGGTCCTGGTGGCCGGCCCCGGCCAAGCTGAACCTGTTCCTGCACATCACCGGCCGCCGGGCCGACGGCTACCACGAACTGCAGACCGTATTCCGCCTGCTGGACTGGGGGGATCGCATCGGCCTGCGCCTGCGTGAGGACGGCCAGGTGCGCCGGCAGGGGGACGGCCTGGCGGGCGTGGCCGAGGCCGACGATCTGGCCGTGCGCGCAGCGAAGCTGCTGAAAGAGGCGGTCAATGTCGCGCAAGGTGTCGACATCATCGTCGAAAAAAACGTTTCTGCAGGTGGTGGTTTTGGCGGCGGTTCCTCCGATGCGGCCACCGTGCTGGTTGTGCTGAACCGGCTCTGGCGGGCCGGTCTGGACGAGGATGCGCTGGCCGCGCTGGGCCTGCGTCTGGGCGCGGACGTGCCGGTGTTCGTGCGCGGCCGCAATGCCTGGGCCGAAGGCGTGGGCGAGCGCCTGCAGCCGATCACCCTGGGCCCGGCTTGGTACGTGGTGGTCGAACCGGGTGTTCATGTTCCCACCCCGGCCCTGTTCGCAGACCCGGATTTGACGCGCGACAGCCCAGTTGCGAAAATAGAGGACTTCGCTTCCGGGACCCTGGTCGGGAACGCGTTCGAACCGGTGCTGCGCCGCCGCGAGCCTGCCGTAGAGGCGGCGCTTGTCGCGTTGAGCAAGATCGGGTCCGCGCGGCTGACCGGTTCGGGAAGTGGTTGTTTCGTCGAGTTCGCATCGCAGTCTGCCGCAGAGCAGGGACGGTCGAAGTTGCCGAAGGAGTTGCGGGCAAGGGTGGCAGCGGGCGTTGCGCGTTCGCCACTGCTGGATGCACTCGAGCAACACTGATTTATCAATGCAGGGGCGTCGCCAAGAGGCCCAAGGCACCAGGTTTTGATCCTGGCATTCGTAGGTTCGAATCCTACCGCCCCTGCCAATAGCGGCTGTGTCCGCGCCTTCCAGCGCATTGCCTGCGCGGGACGTGGAAACAGCCGCGGTGTTGTCAGCAGCAAGGGTCCATCAGGGTCCTTGCCGACTCCGGATCCCCGCCACTCGTCCCCGCCCGAGACAATCATGATGCAAGAGTCCCCGAACCTGCTGGTCTTTTCCGGCAACGCCAACAAACGTCTGGCGCAGAACATCTGCAAGGAACTGGGGGTTCGCCCGGGCAAGGCGCTGGTCTCGCACTTCTCCGATGGTGAAGTGCAGGTGGAGATCGAAGAGAACGTCCGCAAGCAGGACGTGTTCGTGATCCAGCCGACCTGCGCGCCGAGCGCGGAAAACCTGATGGAACTGCTGGTGTTGATCGACGCGCTCAAGCGCGCATCGGTGGCCAGCGTGACCGCCGTGGTGCCGTACTTCGGCTACTCGCGCCAGGATCGCCGCATGCGTTCCTCGCGCGTGCCGATCACCGCCAAGCTGGCGGCCAAGATGTTCAGCACCGCTGGCGCTGATCGCGTGCTGACCGTCGACCTGCACGCCGACCAGATCCAGGGCTTCTTCGATATTCCGGTGGACAACGTGTATGCGTCCCCGCTGCTGCTGGCCGACATCTGGCGCGCCTACGGCACCGAGAACCTGATCGTCGTCTCGCCGGACGTGGGCGGCGTGGTCCGCGCCCGTGCCGTGGCCAAGCGCCTGGATGACGCCGACCTGGCGATCATCGACAAGCGCCGCCCGCGCGCCAACGTCTCCACCGTGATGAACATCATCGGTGACGTCGAAGGCAAGACCTGCGTGATGGTCGATGACATCGTCGACACCGCCGGTACCCTGTGCGCCGCTGCCGCTGCCCTGAAGGCGCGCGGTGCGCTCAAGGTCGCCGCCTACTGCACCCACGCTGTGCTGTCGGGCCCGGCAGTGGACAACATCACCAATTCCCAGCTCGACGAGCTGGTGGTGACCGACACCATCCCGTTGAAGGACGCGGCGCGGGTGTGCAGCAAGATCCGCCAGCTGAGCGTGGCGGAAATGCTGGCCGAAACGATGCGCCGCATCGCCTTCGGCGAGTCGGTCAGCTCGCTGTACGTCGACTGAGTTTTTCGTCCCCGCCGGCGACGGCGGGGACATACCCCGGGTGCTTCTGGTCGCGGAAGCATCTTCAACCGCCACGCCGCAAGGCGAGGCAACAACCTGAGTAGTCGAAAATGTCGAAGACCCATGAAATCAAGGTCACCAAGCGTGAACTGCAGCGTAAGGGTGCGAGCCGCCGCCTGCGTCACGCTGGTGTGATCCCGGCCATCGTGTACGGCGGCAACGCCGAGCCGGTCGCCATCAGCCTGGACCACAACGAAATCTGGCTGGCCCAGCAGAACGAGTGGTTCTATGCCTCGATCCTGGACCTGAACCTGGACGGCCAGGTGCAGAAGGTGCTGCTGCGTGACATGCAGCGCCACCCGTACAAGCAGCTGATCATGCACCTGGACTTCCAGCGCGTGAACGAGAACGAAGCCCTGACCGCTTCGGTCCCGCTGCACTTCATCAACGAAGACACCTCGCCGGCTGGCAAGGCTGCCGACGTCGTGGTCGCCCACGAACTGAAGGAAGTGACCATCAGCTGCCTGCCGAAGGACCTGCCGGAGTCGATCGAAGTCGACCTGGGCGAGCTGAAGGCCGGTGACATCGTCTACCTGTCCGACATCAAGCTGCCGAAGGGCGTGGAAATCCCGGCCCTGGCGCTGGGCAAGGACCACGACGACGCCATCGTCACCGCCAAGGCCGGCAAGGTCGACGCGGCTGACGAAGAAGCGGCTGCCGCCGAGTAATACCGCTACGGTGCCTGCCTCCGGGCAGGCACCGTGTTGGAAGGAACCATGGCAGGACTGCGACTGATCGTCGGTCTGGGCAATCCCGGATCGGAACACGCCCGGACCCGGCACAATGCCGGGTTTCATTTCGTTGAGGCCCTGGCGGAAAAAGCCGGTGCGCGATGGAATGTGGACAGCAAGCTGTTCGGCGAGACCGCCAAGGTCGAGATCGCCGGGCAGACGGTGTGGCTGCTCAAGCCCGCCACCTTCATGAATCTCAGCGGCAAGTCGGTCACCGCCGCACAGCGGTTCTGGAAGATCGAGCCGGAAGAAACCCTGCTGGCCCACGACGAACTGGACCTGGCGCCCGGCGTGGCGCGGCTGAAGTTCGACGGTGGCCACGGCGGACAGAACGGCCTGCGCGACACCATCCGCCTGCTCGGCCACGGCAAGTTCCACCGCCTGCGCGTGGGCATCGGCCACCCCGGCCACAAGGACCGCGTGGTGGGTTGGGTGCTCGGCCGCCCGTCGAAGGACGACGACGGGCTGATCGCGCGCGCCATCGACGATGCGATCGACGTCATGCCGCTGGCGGTACAAGGCGATTTCAGCGAAGCGATGAAGCAGCTGCACACCCCGAAATGAATGGTAGGTACCGACCGTTGGTCGGTACGGAGAATGATTGGAAAAGCAGCGCCCAGGTCGCTGTTTCCCCAATCACTTTCACCCCAGAGAGCTGTCACCCATGGGTATCAAATGCGGCATCGTCGGCCTGCCCAACGTCGGCAAGTCGACCCTGTTCAATGCACTGACCAAGGCGGGCATCGCCGCGGCGAACTTCCCGTTCTGCACCATCGAGCCGAACGTCGGCATCGTGCCGGTGCCGGATCCGCGCCTGGGTGAGCTGGCAGCGATCATCAACCCGCAGAAGGTCATCCCGACCGCGGTCGAGTTCGTCGACATCGCCGGCCTGGTGGCCGGTGCCGCCAGCGGTGAAGGCCTGGGCAACAAGTTCCTGGCGCACATCCGCGAAGTCGATGCGATCACCCACGTGGTGCGCTGCTTCGAGCACGGCGACATCGTGCACGTGGCCGGCAAGGTCGATCCGATCTCGGACATCGAAACCATTGATACCGAGCTGGCGCTGGCCGACCTGGACAGCGTCGAGAAGGCACTGAACCGTGCCGAACGCGCAGCCAAGGGTGGCGACAAGGATGCAGCGGCGCGCAAGCCGGTGCTGGCCAAGCTGCAGGCCGCGCTGTCGGATGGCAAGGCCGGTCGCTCGGCGGGCCTGGACGAGGAAGAGAAGGCGCTGGTGCGCGATCTGTTCCTGCTGACCCTGAAGCCGGTGATGTACATCGCCAACGTGCTGGAAGACGGTTTCGAGAACAACCCGCACCTGGACGCCGTGCGCGCGCACGCCGCCGCTGAAGGCGCGCAGGTGGTGCCGGTGTCGGCCGCGATTGAAGAAGAGCTGTCGCAGCTGGACGACGAAGACCGCGATACCTTCCTGGCCGACCTGGGCCTGAGCGAGCCGGGCCTGAACCGCGTGATCAACGCGGCCTACAGCCTGCTCGGCCTGCAGACCTACTTCACCGCTGGCGTGAAGGAAGTCCGCGCGTGGACCGTGCGCAAGGGCGCTACCGCCCCGCAGGCCGCCGCGGTCATCCACACCGACTTCGAGAAGGGCTTCATCCGCGCCGAGACCATCGCGTATGACGACTTCATCAAGTACAAGGGCGAAGCTGGCGCCAAGGAAGCCGGTCGCCTGCGCCTGGAAGGCAAGGAATACCGCGTGCAGGAAGGCGACATCCTGCACTTCCGCTTCAACGTCTGATCCTGCGGCAGCGGATCGACCCTGGACGCCCCGCCTTGCGCGGGGCGTTCGCGTTTCCGCGGGTGGACAAAAAAACACCACGTTGCGAAACGCTTGCGGTGTGACGCTCGCCGGCACTTGTCCACAGCAAACTCCCATTGCTTTCCACGCCGGGTGTGGAAAACCGGCGAACCTGATGTAGAGCCGAACTCACGCTCGGCTTAGGGGGGGGCATCAGCCGAGTGCGGGCTCGGCTCTACCCGGCTTGCCCGAGCAACGTGGGTAAATATTCGCCATGCTTCGAAACGCTTGCGTGGTAATGCTCCCACCCACTTGTCCACATCAAATCCCAACCACTCTCCACGCCGGGTGTGGAAAACCACGGGTGGGTATGGACAAAAATTCACCACTCCCTGAAATGCCTGGTGCGTGGCGCTCGCCGCCACTTGTCCACACCAAACCCCCATCGCTTTCCACGCGGCATGTGGAAAAAGCGCCCGGCACTCCCTTGCCGGGTTCTTCCCGCATCACCAGTTGTACGAGATGCCCAGCTGGGCGCCGACATCGCGGAAGCCTATGCCACCGCTCTGCCGACTGATCTCTCCCCAGCCGCGCCATCCGCCGGACAGGTTCAGCTGCATGCCGGCCTTGGCCTCGTAGATGTCACGCGGCAGCTGGCGGCGCAGTTGCTCGCCGTCCATCGCCAGCCCCGCGCCATTTCCGCCGGACCACCAGTTCACCGCCACGTACGGGTGCACCTGGCCCTGCGCCGGGCTCAACCCACGGCTGTACAGGCGCAGGCCGAGACGGGTGCTGGTCTCGCCACCACCGCGGTCCTCGACCACCGTGCCGTTGGCCTCGACCACGCGGTCGCTGTCATAGCGGCTGTGCACCACCTGCAGCTGCGGTTCCAGGTAGATGCCGCGCTGCGCGGTGCGCCGCAGGGGCAGTACATAGCCGGCCTCGGCCGACGCACTCCAGTTGCGGGCGTCATAGCGCTCCTTCTGCAGGCCTTCGCCCTGCACGCTGTTGCGGAAGCGGCCGTACTGCAGCCAACCATCCACATAGGCACCGCCCTGCATGCGCGCATCCTGCAGCCAGGTGGCATAGGCACCCACGCTGGTGCCAGTGACCACGCCACGCGCGGCGTAGCCGGTCACCTGCGAGCGGCTGTCATTGCGCGCGCGGCCGTGGCCGAGCATCGCACCCGCCTGCAGCTCGCCGGTGCCACCCACCTCGAAGCGGTGGCCGACGCCGACCAGCACGCTGCTGATCTGGCCATCGACCTGGACCTGGCGGGTGCGGCCGTGGCTGTCAGGCTGCGCGCTGCGAAGGTGCATCCAGGCCACGGCATCGCCGCTGGCGCCGGCCTCGGCGGCGGGATCACCGGCGCGGTCATGCAGGCTGTGCCGGAACATGTCCAGTGCGGCGCTGCGGTTGGCCAGGTAGGCCGCCGGTTCCGGGCGTTCCACCTGCGGGCGCGGCGGATCGATCGGCGGCTCCGGCGGTAACGGCGGATCGATCGGCGGTTCCGGCGGTGACGGCGGATCGACCGGCGGTTCCGGCGGCTGCGGCGGATCAACCGGGGGCTCCGGCGGTTCCGGCGGATCGACCGGCGGTACGTACTCCGAACGCAGGTACCAGTTGCCATCATCCGGGGTCGACACGCCACCCTTGAACAGGAAGTAGTCGTAGGCGCCCGCAACCGCGCGCCCCTGCAGGCTGAACTGTGCATCCGACTGGCCAGCCACGGTGATCAGGCGGGGGCCCTCCTGGGGCAGGGCCCGGGCGCGGCGGGGGGGGCGCGCGCCCGCGGGGGGGGGGGCGGGGGTGTGGGGGTACCAGCTGGTCGCCCAGCGAAGTGTCGTCGCCCAGCGCGCGGTTGAAGATCCACTGGCCACCGTTGCCCACATAGTCGCCGCTGACGGTGACGGTCTTGAAGCCGCCCGCCGCCGGCGCATCGAAGGCGATGGTGCCGGCGTGTTCGAGCGCGCCGACGCTGGAACTGGCACGCACGTTCCACTGGCTGCTGCCATCCAGCGCCAGCTGTGCGACCTGATAGCCCGAGTCGTTGCGCAGGGCACCGCTGAACGTGGTGCCGTTGCCCAGCACCATGTGCACGTCAGCCGTTGCGCTGTCGACCACCACGTCACCGCGCAGCGTGCTGGCGTTGGCGCTGAAGTCGATGCGGCTGGTCGCCACGCTGCTGCCATCGGTGAATACCGTGTCGCTGACCCGCAGCAGGCGGCCACTGCCGTCGCCTGCAGTCACATCGCTGCCATTGACGGCCAACGCATGGTTGCTGCCCTGCAGCCAGAACGCGGCGCCGCTGGCGGTCTCGATGTGGCTGTCATTGAAGGTGGCACGGTTCCAGTACGGGCCGAACGCGGTCAGGTAGGAGCGGTAGCCGCCGCTGTTGCTGCCGGTCATGCGGATGTCCAGGCGATCGGCCTGGGTCAGCCGCGCCGTGTTCATGTGCACGATGCCGAACACGTTCTCGCCGTCGCTGCGGATCGCAACGGTGTCGAGCAGCGCGGTGGCGGTGGAGCCACCGATGAACACACCACCGCCGCCATTGCCGCGCACGTCGATCACGTTGCCGCTGGCTTCAATGCGGCTGGCGGTGCTGCCGGTGGAGCCGGTCACGCGTACGCCATAGGTTGCATCGCCGTGCGTGGTGATCCGGCCGCCCTGCACGGTGGCGACGCCGCCGGCGATCTCAACGCCGTAGCCGTAGGTGTCGGTCCAGGTGTCGATGCTGCTGTCGGTCAGCTGCAGGCGCGACTCATCGCTGGCCAGCCAGAATCCGGAGTAGCCGTCGCGGACATCGAACGCGGCATCGCGGGCGGTCAGCTGGCCCCAGCTGTTGATGTTCACGCCATAGCCGCCCACGGTGTAGAAGCTGCCGCCGTTGATCACCGCGCTGGAATAGGTCTTGTTGATGCGGCTGCCAAGCAGGCGCATGCTGCCGCCCACCGAGTGCGCTTCGACGTTCTCCAGCAGCACGCTGCCACCGCTGTCGATATCGAACCAACCGTTCTGCAGGTAGGTGTCGTACAGCTCGGCGCGGCTGCCCACGCCATCGACGGCGACGCCGGCGAGGGTGCCGCCGGGGGCGAGGGTGATCCGGCTGTTGCGGATCATCAGCAGGCCAGCGCTGTCGGCGCGCAGGCGGGCACCGCTGTCAGCGCTCATCTGCAGGTTGTCCAGGTGCACTTCACTGCCCTTGCCGTTGGCACCGACCAGGGTGCCGACGCCGCCGGTCATCGCGATGCGGCCGCCGGTGTAGCGGATCACGCCGCCGTTGTAGGCCTGCACGCTGCCGTATCCGCTGGCGTTGCGCGTGGTCTCAATGTCGACATCACGCGCATCGATCACACTGCCGGCACCATTGGCATACAACGCATAGACGCCCACGCCGGTGGCCGGTGCGATCGACAGCGTCGCCCCGCGCAGCTGTACCTGGCCGCCATTGGCGGCAGACACGGCACTGCCATTGCCGGTCACGTTGATGCGGCTGCCGTCGATCAGTGCGTTGCTGCCAGCACCGGTGACGGTCAGTGCGAAGCCGCCCGCGCTATGGGTGAGGACATCATCGGCACCCAGCTGCAGGCTGTTGCCGTCGCTGATCTGCACGGGGCCGGTCAGATTGGCGGCATGGGCGGGTAGTGCCGCCCACAGGGCGGTCGCCAGCAGGCTGGGAAGGAGGGGGGCAGGCGTGAGGCGCGCGCGCGCGGACGCACGGCGGCGCCGAGTCGGGGATGCGTACATGCTGTTGGACTTCCTGTGGCAGGGCGCAGCGCGGCTGCGCGAACTGGCGCGGCAGGGCCGCGTCGCTGCGGAAGCCACTCGCAATGGCGGCTGCAGGCGCCATCGGACTTCCGTCCCCCACGGCGACGCAGCAACGGCCGGCAGGCGCACCATGGCGGGATGCGTCCAGCCTAGAAATCGGCACCGTCCTATGGAATCAGGCGTTTCCTAAAGCCACGACAGGCCCTGTGCAGGCCCGGCAGGGTTCAGCCCGGAGTCGGCCTCAGGCGAACAACGAGGCCTGCAGGCAGTACTCGATCAGCGCCTGGTCACTGTCCACGCCGAGCTTGCGCATCGCACTGATCTTCTGCGTGCTGACCGTCTTGGCGCTGCGCTGCAGCTGGCGAGCGATGTCGCCCACGCTCATGCCGCCGGTGAATAGCCGGATCACTTCCAGCTCGCGCGGCGACAGGCGTGCACGGACCGCATCGGCATCGGCCGGCTCGCTCGCCGCTACCGGCAGCAGGCCCGGGGGCCGGTAGACGCGGTCGGCCAGCACCACCCGCAGGGCCTGCACCAGGCTGCCCAAGCCATGGCTCTTGAGCACCACGCCCCGCGCGCCAGCGGCATACATCGCCGCAACCAGCGACGGGTTGGACACCATCGTCAGCACCAGCAGGCGCGTCTCCGGGAAGCTGCGGCGCAGGAACGAGATCAGCTTGATACCGTCCCCGAAGCGGTCACCGCCGGGCATGCTGTAGTCGGTGATCACCGCCTGTGGCCGGGTCCGGGTCATCAGCTCGATCAGCGTGGCCGGGTCGGCGGCTTCACCCACGACGTCCAGGTCCAGCTCCCCGGCCAGTACGTCGCGGATGCCGGCAAGCACGATCGGGTGGTCGTCGGCGATGAGGATCCGTGTGGTCATGGCAGGGTCGGGTCGTCGGAAAGGGAGGAGGAGGCTGTCTCGAGCAACGGGCGCAGCAGCTGTTCGAGGTGTCGCTGGAAGCCGGTCAGGGCGGTGGCCTGGGTGGCCAGATCGTCGCCGCCATCAAGGCATTGTTCGATCTGCAGGCCGCTGTCCACAAGCGCAGGCGCACCGACGATGACCAGCGCGCCGCGAATGCGATGCAGCACCTGAACCACCCGTGCCGGATCGGCTGCAGTGATCGCCTGGCGCAGGCTGTCCAGGTCGGCCTGCATGGTCTGCACGAACAGCGCCTGCATCTTCACCGGAACCTGCAGCGGGAGATCACCGTCGTGCGTAGCGGTGGATACAGGAGCTTCCTGCACTGCGGCTGCCGGTGCATCGCCGTGGGCGATCCGGGTCAGCAGGCGTTGCAGCGCTTCCAGCGTGATCGGCTTGACCAGCACGCCCTGCATGCCGGATTCCTGGCAGCGCTGGCGCTCGGCGGGGTCGGCGTTGGCGGTGGCACCGTGAATCGGCACGCTGACACCACGTGCCCGCAAGGCACGGGCCAGGCCGTAACCATCCAGCCCGGGCATGTTCAGGTCGGTCAGCACCAGCGCGAACGTGTCTTGCTGCCAGTAGCCCAGCGCTTCGTTGCCATCGCTGGCGACCACGGCGCGGCAGCCGAGCTGTTCCAGCTGGTCGCGCAGGATCGCCTGGTTGATCGGGTTGTCCTCGGCCACCAGCACCTGCAGGCCGAAACGGCGCGTCGCCGGCAGGCGCCCTTCGGCGCTTGCCGCCAGCGGCTGGCCACTGGCCGCGGCCAAGGCGAGCACGATCGCATCGAACCGGTGCAGGCCAACCTGCCAGAAACCATCAATGTGCCGGGGCCGCACGCCGCCTTCGCGGCAGGCGATCACGCGCGCGCCATTGGCACCGTCCGGCAGCGGGCCGTCCAGGACCAGGTCGAGCAGCACGGCGACCGCGGGCGAGTCCGCCGCGCTGTCTTCCCGGTACACGCTGGCGTGTGCACCGCGCCGCTGCAGGCGTTCGCACAGCGATTGCACCAGCTCGCGCACATTGCCCCGCACCTGGACCTGCAGGCCCGCAGGCAGCTGCGGCGCAGGGGATTGCAGCGGATCCTCCGGCGCCGGTGGCAGCGGCAGTTCGACGCTGAAACTGCTGCCCAGGCCGCTCTCGCTGACCACGCGCAGCTGGCCTTCCATCAACGCCACAAGATGCGCGCAGATGGCCAGGCCCAGGCCGGTGCCGCGCATCGCGTCGGTGCCCGGGTTGGCCTGGAAGAACGGCTCGAACAGGTGCGCCTGGTGTTCGCTGGCAATGCCAATACCCGTATCGGCGACCTGCCACTGCAGCCAGCAGTGCTGCTCCTGCCAGCGTGCCGAAACGCGCACCACCACGCGCCCGCTGTCGGTGAACTTCAGTGCATTGCTTATCAGGTTGTTGAGTACCTGGCGGATCCGTGCGGCATCACCGCACACCACGGGTGGCACGTCGGCATCGATGCAGGCGTAGAACTGCAGCCCCTTGTTGGCGGCCGCGGCAGCATACGAGTCGAGTGCATCCTCAGTCAGCCGCACCGGGTCGAACGGGCTGGGTTCCAGGCTCAGTTGCCCGGCCTCGGCCTTGCTGACGTCGAGGATGTCGCTGATCAACTGCATCAGGGTCGAGGAGGAACGTTGGATCGTCGCCAGATAGTCCTGCTGCCGCGCATCCAGTGGCGTGAGTCCGAGCAGTTCGAGGGTGCCGAGCACGCCGTACAGCGGCGTGCGGATTTCATGGCTCATGGTGGCCAGGAACTGGCTCTTGGCCCGGTTGGCCTGGTCGGCGGCACGGCGCGCCTGCTGCAGCACCTGTTCGGCTTCGTGCTGGCTGCTGAGGTCGATGAACAGGCACAGCACCGCCGGCTCGCCGCGATAGCGCGCCGGCGTCGCCGTCACCAGCAGGTGGCGGCCTTCGGGTGTGGTGTAGGCCAGCCCATCGCCGAGCGTGGTTCCCCCGGCGGCCAGCACGCTGCGCCGCCAAGGGCCATGCCAACCTCCGCTGTGATGGTCTTCGCCCAGCCAGCGGCGGGCGAGGGCGTTGTCCAGCAGCACATTGCCATCGGTACGGCGCAGCAGGCACAGCCCGATCGGTGCGTTGTCCAGGATGGTACGGCTGAAGGCTTCGCTTTCCAGCAGGCGCGCGTGATTGCTGCGCAGCGGCTCGATGACCGAACGCCGATACGCGCGCAGCACCAGCGTGCCACCCAACGCCAGCAGCAGGGCCACCACGGTCGCGCCGAGCAAGGGCCCCTGGGGATGCTGGAACACCTGCCGCCAGCTGACGTGGTAGACCGCCAGCCAGCCGCGCTCGCTGCGCATGCGGAACTGCAGGCCTTCAAGGCCCGCCTGCCAGGAGGTGCCCGCGTCGCTGGCGCCGCTGGCGTCTGCAGCATCGCCCAGCAGGCGCTGGCCGTTGGCATCGAACAGCGACAACCGCTGGAACACCGGCACACCCAGCACCTGACGGTAGTCATCGACACGTGCCGGATCGAGCAGGCAGGCCAGGGCGGCCAGCGAGCCATCGCTGGGCTCGCCCCACAGGCGCGCGTCCTGTGGCGCATGCGCAATCGCCAGCAGACGGGTCTGGCCATCGCGCCAGGGCACGTCAACCCAGACGATTCCACCGCGCTGCAGGGCTGGCTGCGTGGCCAGCACCCGGTGGATGTCGCTGATCGCAGGGCGCAGGTGGTGCGGACTGTTCTGGCTGGCGTCAGCGCCGGTCATCTGCACCGGCGCCAGCACGCCGCGCGTGCCTTGGCCATCGACCAGCAGGCATTGCGGTGGTGGGTAGCGCGAGGCTGACCAGAATGTGCCGTAGAAGCGCAGGAAACGGTCGCCCAGCTCGGTCGGTGGCGAAAGGCTGGCGCCCTCGCTTCCGATCACCGCGAAGTTGGCGAACAACGGCCCGCGTTGCAGCTCCACGCTGGCATCGGCAACCGGCTGCCCACGCGCGCCGACATCATGCAGCCGCCACTGGCGCAGGAAACGCTCCTGCTCGCGCAGCGTGCCGTCCAGGCGGCGGAAGTGGTACTCGATCTTGCTGCGCTCTTCGTTCAACAGCTGCGAGCCGGCCGACAGCAGCAGTCCGGCCTGCAGGGTCGCCAGCACCACCACGCCGATCAGCAGGGCGTGGACACGCAGCGAGCGGCGAGCGAGTCGGCGTACAGGGGCGGCCTCGGCCGGCATGGCAGGTCTCAGAGCAGGGGGCGGGCAGCGGCGCCGGTGGCGGCAGCGCAAAGTCCGCCGCCACTGCACAGACAGGATCGTCAATGCCGCTTGATGATTTTGTGAAGCCGCCGTGGAATCCGTGTCAGCGCAGGGCGGCCCGCGGTCTTTCGTCCAGTTGCGGTGCTTCTTCGTCCAGCAAACGGGTGAACTCGTCCGACGGCAGCGCCTGCGAAATCAGGAAGCCCTGCACCTGGCTGCACCCCAGATGCCGCAGTGCGGCCAGATCGGCATCGCTTTCCACGCCTTCGGCCACGATGGTCAGGCCCAGCTGGTTGGCCAGTGCGATCACCGTCGACAGGGTCAGATGCAGGGCCGGGTCACGGGCGCAGCCGCTGACCAGCGCACGGTCGATCTTGACCTCGGTGAAGGGGGTATTGACCAGATTGTGGACCGAACTCAGGCCCTGCCCGAAATCATCCTGGGCCAGGCCGAAGCCCTTCATGCGCAGGCGGCAGGCACCGGCATAGAAGTCGCTGACGTGCCGCGTGGTGCTGTTCTCCATCAGTTCGAAGCACAACTCGCCGGGCGTACCGCCGTGGGCCAGGGTCAGCGCCAGCAGCTCATCGGGCAGGTCCGACTGCTCCAGCAGATGAGGCGGCAGGTTGATCGATACCGGTACCCGGAAGCCTTGCTTGCGCCAACGGGCCTGTGCGCTGATGCTGGCCTTGAGCATCATCCGCAACAGGTCGCCCTCCAGCCCGTAGCGGCAGATCGCCGGCAGGAAGCTGCCAGCGGCCAGCGTACCCAGCTGCGGGTGGCGCCAGCGCACCAGTGCTTCGGCCGCCACCACCCGCCCGGACTGCAGTGACTTCTTCGGTTGGAACCAGGCCGTCAGGCTGCCATCGGCCATGGCCTGGCGCAGCTGCGACGCGTCCGGTTCGGGGGCTGCCGCCGCCGCGCCTGACGGTGTCTTGCCGGTGACCGGACGCGCCTGCGCCAGGGCTTCGAACAGCGCGTCCACGTCGGCGGCCGCCACCGGCTTGGGTAGCAGGCCGACCACATCCAGCCCCAGCGATTCGGCCATCAGCCGCGCCGAGGTCATCATCCGCCGCAGTGCTGCGCTGACCACGGCGAGGCGGGGCGGGCGTGGCTGTGCCGCCAGCGCCTGGATGAACTGGATGCCGTCCTGCCCAGGCATCAGCAGGTCACTGACCACCAGGTCGTAGGGCTGGCAGGCACACAGTGCGATGGCGGCATCCACGTCTTCGCAGGCGTCGACCTGGACGCCGGCGTGGCTGCCGAACAGATTGGCCAGGAAACCACGCTGGAAGGGCTGGTCTTCCAGGATCAGGACACGCAGGGTCATGCGGGGTCTCCTTGGCGCAAAGCGGTGAGCGCCTTGCGCAGGCGGGCGATGTCGATGGGTTTGCTCAGGTAGCCCTGCATGCCGCTGGCCAGGCAGCGCTCGCGCTCCTCGGCGGTGGCATTGGCGGTGGCGCCGATCACCGGCACCGGGTTGCCGTCATCGCGCAGCTGGCGGGCCAGCGCATGGCCGTCCATGCGCGGCATGTTGATGTCGGTCACCACCAGATCGAAGGACTGCTCGCGGCACCGCTGCAGGGCTTCCACGCCGTCCTGTGCCAGCTCCACATCGCAGCCGAGGGTGCGCAGCTGCTCGGCCAGGATCACCCGGTTGATCGGATTGTCTTCAACGGCCAGCACGCGCAGGCCCAGCGGCATCGGCGTTGCCACGCGGGTGGTCTCCGGCTGCGCCGCGCGTTGCTTCTGCACGTTGGCCAGTGCATTGCCGATCGCAGTCATGCCATGCAGGGTCACCACCAGGCTGCCATCGGCGGCGAGGATGGGCTGGTCTCCGCCCTCGATCGATGCCACCACGCGCGGGCCCGCCCAGGCCAGCGGTATTCCGGCTTCGCCATCCATCAGGATCGCGCCGTCATGGTCCAGCAGCGTCGGGTCGCCCAGCAAGGGCTGCGCATTGGCACCCCATCGACACAGCCAGCCACAGGCGCTGTCGACCAGCTCGCGGTCGCGGCCACGCACCAGGATCGGCGGCTCCGGCAGCAGCGCGGGACCATCCTCGGCAGCGGCCAGCACCGGCAAGGGCAGGCGGACGCTGAAGCTGCTGCCCAGGCCGGGCTCGCTCACCACCTGCAACTCGCCGCTCATCAGGCGCACCAGGCGGTCGCTGATGGACAGGCCCAGGCCGGTGCCCTGCGCACTGGCCGCGCCGCGGACCTGGCGGAACGGTTCGAACAACCGTGCCTGTTCCTCCGCAGCGATGCCCACGCCGGTATCGGTCACCTGCCAGGCCAGCACGCTCGATTCACCTTCGCGCTGCACCTGGCGCACGCGCAGCACCACCCGGCCATGCTCGGTGAACTTGATCGCGTTGCTGAGCAGGTTGCCCAGCACCTGGCGGATGCGGTCGGCATCACCGAGCACGCGCGTGGGCAGGCGCGGATCGGTACAGACCAGGATCTGCAGGCCCTTGCAGGTGGCCGACGCGGCGAAGCTGCGCAGCACGCTCTCGGTCAGCTCGCGCGGCGAGAACGCCGCCGGCTCCAGGCTGAGCTGCCCCGACTCGATCTTGGAAACATCCAGCACATCGCTGATCAACTGCAGCAGGACCGACGAGGAACTCTCGATCGTGCGCAGGTACTGCGACTGCCGGGCATCCAGCGAGGTGTGGCCCAGCAGCTCCAGCGTGCCGAGCACACCGTACAGCGGGGTGCGGATTTCATGGCTCATGGTGGCCAGGAATGCACTCTTGGCCTGGTTGGCCGCATCGGCGGCCTGGCGTGCCGACGACAGTGCGGCCTGTGCCTGGCGGTGCCGGGAAATGTCATGGAAGACGCATAGCAGGACGTCGTCGCCCTGATAGCGGCAGGCTGCGTGCAGCACCTGCAGCTGGCGCCCGTCGCGGGTGGTGAATTCCAGTCCACGCCCGCGCTCGCCGGCATGTCCGCGCCATGGCGCCTGCCAGTCGCTGTGCTCGCCTTCTTCGCCAAGCCAGTCGCGAAGCAACTGGTTGGAGAGCAGCAGCGCGCGGTCGCTGCGGCGCAGGACGCAGATGCCGACCGGCGCCATGTCGATCACCGTCGAGCTGAAATCCAGATTCTCCAGCAGGCGGCGGTGTTGCTGCAGGGCCGGCTGGATCAGCTGGAGGTCCACGCGATGCCGCAGCAGGCGCAGTGCGATGGCAGCGAGCAGCAGCGACAACATGCAGGCCAGCAGGGACACCGCCAGGTCGCCCAGCAGAAGCTGCGGTGGCAGGTGGTAGACCAGCCGCCAGCCATCAGTGCCGACACTTTTCACCAGCGCCACCCCACGCGGCAGCCCGCCGCTCCACAACATGCCGAAGCTGTCGTCCTGGCGCTCCCGCAGGGTCTTCCAGCCCGCACCATCCAGCCGCGGGGCCTGGCTGGACAATGCGGGCTGCCCGGCACGGTCGAGCAGCGCATAACCGCCAATGCCCTGGCCGTCGATCATGTTCGCCGCTGCCGCGCCATCGAGCAGCAGCACCAGCCACTGTGTCGGATGGGGGCCTGCCTGTACCGGCTGCGCCAGTGCAACGCCCCTGTCGCCCGGACGCAGCCAGTACACCGGATCGGCCCCGTCGAGGCTGCCGCTGCGTGCCTGCAGCGCACGCAGCGATGGCAGGTGGGCCAGGTCCACGTCGACCTCGCCGCCGGCCAGCCAGTGCGCGCCGTGCGCATCGACCAGCAGCAGATGCGTCTGCAGTGCCTGCAGCGTGTGTTCGGCGCGCGCTGACAGCAGCAGCCGTTGGCCCGGCTGGCCACCGGGACCATCCAGCGGCACCTGGCGCATGCCTTCGCTGTTCGTGGCAGGTGCATCCGGGTTGCCGGCCAGCACCGAATCGCCCAGGTAGCGCAGCAGGGCTTCGCGCTGGTCGAAATAGATCTGGGCCCTGTAGGCCGCTGCGTTCATCTCGCGGCGATGGGTCGAGATGTCCTCGGTGAATGCCGTGAGCAGGTAGAACCCGGCCGCGGCGGCCAGGCAGATGAAGACGCACACGGTCAGGCAGCGCAGCAACACCGACGCGGTGGTCGATGGCACGGTCTGCTGCAGCGAAGGGCGGGGGAAGCGGAACATGCAACGATGCTAGGGAGCGGCGCGGACGGCGCGGAATCAGCTGTTTCCTAAAATCCCCCGCTGGCCGGTCGGGCCGGAGCCTGCGCGTGGGTACTGTTCAGGCGGCGGAAAAAAGAACCCCCGCCGAAGCGGGGGTCTCCTGTAACGGCATTGGCCAGGCACTTACAGTGCGCTGCCGCCGAACTTGTGGGTGTACTGCAGGTTGATGGTGCGGCCGACGCTGTCGAACCAGGACACGTCGTAGTACGGGTACGCGGTGTAGGTGGCGTCCTTCGGCGGCATCTTGTTGAACACGTTGACCACCGACAGCGACAGGCGCGAATGGTCGTCGAAGCGGTACTGCACCGACGCGTTGTAGCGGTAGGTCGCCTTCACGTATGGGCTGTCACCGCTTTCCCAGTCGAACGACTGGTCGTAGTTGTCCGAGGTCGGCAGCTTGCCCAGGCGCGAACCGTAGACCGTGGCCGACCACGCGTCCTTCTCCCAGGTCACGCTCAGGCTGGTCTTGGTGCGCGGGATGTCGAATCCGCTGTTGACCGCGAACTGGTCCAGGGTCGGATCGCCGGGGTAGCGCTGGAAATCGTGCTTCTTCACCCAGGTGTGGGTGCCATTGAGGATGAAGTCGCCGATGCCGGTCTGCAGGCGGTAGCGCAGGCCGACGTCGATGCCGGAGGTGGACTCGCGGGCGACGTTGATCGGGGCCACGCGCACGCCGTACAGGCGGCCATCGCTGGTGCGGGTGATGCGGTCGAGCGCATCCACGCAGGTCGGCGAGCTGATGTCGGCAGTGCCGAGCCGGCAGTTCGCTTCGTTGGCCAGGATGGTGCGCACATCCATGTCCTGAACCTGCTTGCGCATGTCGATGTCGAACCAGTCCACCGACAGGTCCAGGCCGATCGCCGGCGACCAGACGAAGCCAGCGCTCCACGAGGTGCTGGTTTCCGGGTCGAGCTGGCGGTTGCCGGTACGGCTGCGGATCAGGTTGCGCTCGTAGTCGGAGCAGTCGCTGGCGCCGTCGGCACGGCAGCTGTACAGGTCCTCTGCAGTGGTCTCGTCATTGCCGGGGCCGGCGAACACGTAGTGCAGGTCCGGTGCGCGGAACGCCGTGCCATACGAACCACGTACCAGCAGGGTGTCGATCGGGCGCCATTCCAGGCCGCCGCTCCAGGTCGCCTTGCCGATGGTGTGGCCCGAATAGCGATACTGGTCGTAACGGCCGGCCACGCTCAGGTTGACCGTCTCGTGCAGCGGCATGCGCAGCTCGGCGGCGGTCGCCCAGCGGTTGCGCGAGCCCTGGCCGTCCGAATCCTTCCAGCTGTAGTAGTAATACTGGGTGGCCAGCGGATCGGGATTCAGCGCGTAGGCCTGCTGGCCCACTTCCACGGTCGCGGCGAAACCGGCATCACCGCCCGGCAGGCCGAACAGCGCCGAGTTGGTCAGGGTGAACGCTGCCGTCTCGGTGCGCGACTTCGGCGAATAGGTGGTGCGTGCGGCAATCGAATCGTACTCGGCGCGGGTCAGCGGCCGGTACAGCCGCGACGGATCCGCGTTGTAGATCGGGAAGCCATCATCATCCACACCCAGCTGCGGGCCCAGGAACAGGTCATTGGCCTTGGCGGCGATAATCTGCGCCCAGCTGATCCGCGACTGGTACTGCGAGTAGCTCAGGGCCGCTTCGTAGTCCCAGTTGCCAATCAGGTTGCCCTTGAAGCCGGTGGTCACGCTGAAGGTTTTCTGCGTGCTGCGTACCATCGCATTGCGCAGGCCGCCCATCTCCTCGGGCGAGAACTGGCGCTGCCAGAACTCGATCTCGCCGGTGGCCTGGTTGTTGAAGTAGCCCGACTCGTCGCCGCTGGCATCCATCCGGCCCCATTTGGTGACATCGCGCATCAGCGACATCGTGTGGTAGCCCAGCTGCACGTCGGCAAACCACTGCTGGCCATTGTCGAAGTCGTAGCTCAGCGATGCGTAGCCGTTCGCACCACGGCGCTTGCTGAGGATGGTGCCGTAGCCGATCGACGCGTCGCTGCCGCAGTAGTAACCGTACTTCGGACGGTAGGCGCGGTAGGTGCTGCCCTGGTTCTGCCCGGCCAGGGCTTCGCAGGTGGCGGCACCCGGGTCCAGGTAGTTGTCGTCGTAGTCGGTGCGCAGATAAGCGCGGCGCGCGATGCGCGAACCCTCGGTGGGGCCATCCTGGGTCGAGTCCTGGATGTCGCGCTCATAGGCCCACAGCGGGGTCTGCGACTGCAGCTCGACGCTGTATACGGCGTTGAAGTTGCCACGGCTGAAGCCGCTGGCCAGGCTCATGTCGAACGACTCGCCACCGCCTTCGGTGGTGGTGCCCATGCGCATGTCGATGGTGGTGCCGTCGGCCTTTTTCTTCAGGATGAAGTTGACCACGCCGGCGATCGCGTCCGAACCGTAGATGGCCGAGGCGCTGCCGGTCAGTACTTCGATGCGCTCGATCATGCCCAGCGGGATGTTGGAAACGTCGGTGAAGTTGCTGCGGCCCTTGAACGGCATCGGGAAGTCGGCGATGCGGCGGCCGTTGACCAGTACCAGGGTGTGGTTCGGGCCGAGGCCGCGCAGGTCCACCTGCTGGGCGCCCGGCGAGAAATCGGCGCCACTGGAAGACTGCTGGCTCTGCGTCTCACCGCCGTTCTGGGTCATCGCACGCAACACGTCCGGCACGCTGGTGAAACCACTGGAGCGGATCTGCTCGGCATTGATCACCGTGATCGGAGCGGGGCCTTCCACCTGGGCGCGCGGAATGCGCGAGCCGGTGACCTGCACCGCGTCCAGCTGTTGAACCGAAGAGGAAGCCGGTGCCTGGGCCGCCGCGGAAGCAGCCACGCCCATCAACGCCAGCTGGATCGACCACGCCATCGCCTGTCTACGCATGAGGAATTCTCAAAAATGATGCCGGCCCGCAGAGGAGGGGCCCTGTCCCCCATTCAGATTTCTGGAATGGGCGCGCGCATTTAACGCCTTTTTTATGTCCTTGACTACTGGGTCCCTATCTGGCAAAGAGTGAAAACGCTTGCAAGTCGATTTTGTTCAGGGAGATCAAGATGCGACGCCTCGACCGGACCCTGCGTAGCCCCTTCGCCTGGCTGGCGCTGCTGGTGCTGGCCTGGCCATTGGCCACGCCCGCGCAGGACCTGCAGGGCCCGGGCTTTGCCTACTACGAAGTCGGCGATCTGGAGGCCCCGCGCCCCGGGCCGCGCGCGCCGGCGATGATGCTGATGGGCGGTGGCGAATGGGTGCCGGACGCCTTCCAGTGGTGGCTGAAGCAGGCCGGCAATGGCCGTGTGCTGATCCTGCGTGCCTCTGGCGGCGACGAACTGCAGGACCGCCTGTACCGCGAGATCGGCGGCACCACCGCAGTGCAGACCCTGGTCTTCGACAGCCGTCGCGGTGCCGACGATCCGGCAGTGCTGCGGGTGGTCGCCGCCGCTGATGCCATCTTCATTGCCGGCGGCGACCAGTCGCGCTACATCCGCTTCTGGAAGGGCACCGCACTCAACCGCGCGCTCAACGCCCACGTGCGCGCCGGCAAGCCGATCGCCGGTACCAGCGCTGGCCTGGCCATCCTCGGTGGCTATGCCTATGGCGCCATGGATGGCGGCAGCATCACCTCCGCCGGTGCGCTGGCCGACCCGATGGGCAGTGCGGTGACCATGGACAGCGGCTTCCTGCAGATGCCCTACCTGCAGCGCGTGGTCACCGACACCCATTTCGACAAGCGTGACCGGCTCGGTCGCCTGATCGTGTTCGTGGCACGCGCCGCGCAGGACAGCGGCGACCCCGACATCGTCGGTATCGGCGTCGATGAGGACACTGCCCTGTGCGTCGAGCCCGATGGCCAGGCGCAGGTCTACAGCGCCGATGGCGAAGGCAAGGTCTGGGTGGTCAGCCCCGGGCGTGATGCGGACCGCCTGGTCGAAGGTGAGCCGTTGCGCTTCCATGCAGTGCCGGTGACGGTGGTCGCCAGTGGCAGCCGCATGCGCCTGGACGATTTCCAGGCCGAGGCCGACTACCAGGCGGTGGCCGACGTCAGCGACGGCGAGATGGAGTTCACGCTTCGGTAGTGCCGGCCGCTGGCCGGCAACTCGCCTTTCCCGATACGCCCCCTGCCGGCCAGCGGTCGGCACTATCCTGCAATCCATTCCCTCGTTCTGCTGGAGACGTACCCGATGAAACTGCGCCTGGCGCTGTCCGCGCTGCTGTCACTGCCTTTGCTCGCCCAGGCCGCACCGGCCCCTGCGCCGCTGCTGGTCATCCACGGCGGTGCCGGCGTCGAGCGCAAGGACCTGTCGCCGGCCGAAGAGAAGGCGGCGCGCGAGGCGCTGCGGGCCGCCCTGTTGAAGGGCCATGCCGAGCTGGCCGCCGGCCGTCCCGCGCTGGCCGCGGTCACTGCCGCGATCACCGTGCTCGAGGATGACCCCACCTTCAATGCCGGCAAGGGCGCCGTGTTCACCCACGATGGCCGCAATGAACTGGACGCGGCGGTGATGGATGGTGCGACACAGTCGGCCGGCGCGGTGGCCGGCGTGCAGCGGGTGCGCAATCCGATCCTGCTGGCGCAGACCGTGATGCAGAAATCCAGGCACGTGATGATGGTCGGGCAGGGCGCCGAGGCGTTCGCGGTGGAGCAGGGCATCACCCTGGTCGATCCGTCGTACTTCCGCACCGACAAGCGCTGGCAGCAGCTGCAGCGTGCACTGAAGGAAGAGGCCAGCGGCCAGGCGCATGCCGATCTGGAGACCGCAAAGCATTTCGGGACCGTCGGTGCAGTCGCATTGGATGCACAGGGGCAGCTGGCCGCCGGCACCTCCACTGGCGGCATGACCAACAAGCGCTACGGCCGGGTGGGTGACTCGCCGATCATCGGTGCCGGTACCTGGGCCGACGCGCGCTGCGCGGTGTCCGGCACCGGGTGGGGCGAGTACTACATCCGCACCGCGGCGGCGCACGAGATCTGCGCGCGCATGCGCTATCAGGGGCAGACGCCAGAGCAGGCCGGCAAGGGCGTGATCAACGAGACGATCCCGCAGATGGGCGGCGATGGCGGTGCGATCGTGCTCGCCGCAGATGGAAAAATGGCCACGCCGTTCAACACCCTGGGCATGTATCGGGGCTGGATCGGCGCCGACGGTGTGCCTCATGTCGCTATTTTCGCCAACGAGACCCTGCCGGTCCCCGGGCAATAACCTTGCGTATCAATGGGTTTGCGACAACGTGTGAAAAAGATGGAAAAAAGCGTTGACAGGCCCCCGTCCCATCAGCAGAATAAGCGGCTCACCACCACACACCGCAACGCTTCGGCGGCAACGGGATGGGGTGGTAAGGAGGGATACCCAAGCGGCCAACGGGGGCAGACTGTAAATCTGCTGGCTTACGCCTTCGGTGGTTCGAATCCACCTCCCTCCACCAGTTTCACGTTGTGACATTCCCGGCGCGGGAGTAGTTCAATGGTAGAACCTCAGCCTTCCAAGCTGATGGTGCGGGTTCGATTCCCGTCTCCCGCTCCATTGAATGAACTTTGAATATTATCGAGTTCATGTCATAATGCAAAACTCGGCTCACGTAGCTCAGTCGGTAGAGCACTTCCTTGGTAAGGAAGAGGTCGAAGGTTCGATTCCTTTCGTGAGCACCATCTTAAGCATCACCTCTCAGACGAATTCGAGATAAGCAGCCATGGCCAAGGGTAAGTTCGAGCGCACCAAGCCGCACGTCAACGTCGGCACCATCGGTCACGTCGACCACGGCAAGACCACGCTGACCGCCGCACTGACCAAGATCGGTGCCGAGCGCTTCGGTGGCGAGTTCAAGGACTACTCCTCGATCGACGCCGCGCCGGAAGAAAAGGCGCGTGGCATCACGATCTCGACCGCGCACGTCGAATACGAATCCCCGGTCCGTCACTACGCCCACGTCGATTGCCCGGGCCACGCTGACTACGTCAAGAACATGATCACCGGTGCCGCCCAGATGGACGGCGCGATCCTGGTGTGCTCGGCCGCTGACGGCCCGATGCCGCAGACCCGCGAGCACATCCTGCTGTCGCGTCAGGTCGGCGTGCCGTACATCGTCGTGTTCCTGAACAAGGCCGACATGGTTGACGACGCCGAGCTGCTCGAGCTGGTCGAGATGGAAGTGCGCGAGCTGCTGAGCAAGTACGACTTCCCGGGCGACGACACCCCGATCATCGCCGGTTCGGCCCGTCTGGCGCTGGAAGGCGACCAGAGCGACATCGGCGTGCCGGCCATCCTGAAGCTGGTCGATGCCCTGGACAGCTGGATTCCGGAGCCGGAGCGCGCGATCGACAAGCCGTTCCTGATGCCGGTGGAAGACGTGTTCTCGATCTCGGGCCGCGGCACCGTGGTGACCGGTCGTATCGAGCGCGGCGTGATCAAGGTTGGCGACGAAATCGAAATCGTCGGCATCCGTCCGGTGCAGAAGACCACCGTGACCGGCGTTGAAATGTTCCGCAAGCTGCTGGATCAGGGTCAGGCAGGCGACAACGCTGGCCTGCTGCTGCGCGGCACCAAGCGTGACGACGTCGAGCGTGGCCAGGTCCTGGCCAAGCCGGGTTCGATCAAGCCGCACACCAAGTTCGAAGGCGAAGTCTACGTCCTGTCGAAGGACGAGGGCGGCCGTCACACCCCGTTCTTCAACGGCTACCGTCCGCAGTTCTACTTCCGCACCACCGACATCACCGGCGCAGCTGCTCTGCCGGAAGGCGTCGAAATGGTGATGCCGGGTGACAACGTCAAGATGGTCGTCACCCTGATCAACCCGGTGGCAATGGACGAAGGCCTGCGCTTCGCCATCCGCGAAGGCGGCCGTACCGTCGGCGCCGGCGTGGTCTCGAAGATCATCGAGTAAGCCTGCAGTACCGGTGGTTGCATAGCGCCGCCGGTTACGCGAATGGCGGGCCGGGAACCTCGGTCCGCCTTCGCCGTCTAAGGGAAGGCAAGTTTCAAAACGTACGCCAGTAGCTCAATTGGCAGAGCAGCGGTCTCCAAAACCGCAGGTTGGGGGTTCGAGTCCCTCCTGGCGTGCCATCTGCCCACCTTATCCAGCGGCCTGGGCCGCTAAAGCAGACACAGCCTGATGAATAGCAAGATCGAACACTCCAAGGACAACTCCGCCAACGGTGGGGATATCGTCAAGTATGTCGCCGCATCGCTGCTGGTGCTGGCCGGTCTGTTCGTCTGGTTCTGGTTCTCCGCCGACTCCGGTCGCGCAACCCAGCTGGGTGCGTGGGCGGGTCAGCTGCGTGCGTTGGCGGTCGTGGTCGGTCTGGTTGGCGGTATCGGCGTGTTCATGCTGACCGGCAAGGGGCGCGACACCCGCGAATTCCTCTCCGAGTCGCGCTTCGAACTGCGCAAGGTGGTCTGGCCCACGCGCCAGGAAGCCATCCGCATGACCTGGGTCGTGATGGTGGTGGTGACCATTCTCAGTCTGTTGCTGGGTGGGTTCGATTACGTCATTCAGTGGCTGGTTCAGTTGTTCCTGAGCCGCTAAGGAGAATTGCATGAAGCGTTGGTACGTCGTTCACGCCTATTCGGGCTTCGAGAAGTCGGTGGCGCAGGCTCTGCGCGATCGCATCGTCCGTGACGGCATGGAAGAGCGCTTCGGCGATGTCCTGGTCCCGACCGAAGAAGTGGTCGAGATGCGCGCTGGCCAGAAGCGCCGTTCCGAGCGCAAGTTCTTCCCGGGCTATGTGCTGGTCCAGATCGAGACCCACGAAGAAGCCGGTATTCCGCGCATCGATAACGAAAGCTGGCACCTGGTCAAGGAAACCCCGCGCGTGATGGGCTTCATCGGCGGTACTGCCGACCGCCCGCTGCCGATCGCCGATTCCGAGGCCGAGGCCATCCTGAATCGCGTTCAGGAAGGTGTCGAGAAGCCGCGTCCGAAGGTGCTGTTCGAGCCGGGCCAGATGGTCCGTGTCACCGACGGCCCGTTCAACGATTTCAATGGCGTCGTCGAAGAAGTCAACTACGAGAAGAGCCGTCTGCGCGTCTCGGTGCTGATCTTCGGTCGTGCCACCCCGGTCGAGCTCGAGTTCGGCCAGGTCGAAAAGGCCGTCTGACCTGTCCTGTAGAGTCGAGCCATGCTCGACTCCGGGGGCTGGATGGTGTGGTAGTCGAGCAAGGCTCGACGCTGCAAAGGGAGCCGGGCCTTGCCCGGTTTCTTCCGTTTACGTGCCGCTTCAGGCATGTGAAGAAAAAACCTGATATAGTGCGCGGCTCCCCGCTGGGAAGCCAGCAGGACGAGGCCGCCGCAAGGGGTGGCCTTCAGCATGATTTCAAAACGCGATGCCGGGACGCGTGATTCCCGGTCCGATGGGGAGCCTGTTGTCGAAAGGCGCTAGCACCCGGAGAGCATACTCATGGCAAAGAAAGTTGTCGGTTACATCAAGCTGCAGGTGAAGGCCGGTCAGGCCAACCCCTCGCCGCCGGTCGGTCCTGCGCTGGGTCAGCGCGGCCTGAACATCATGGAATTCTGCAAGGCGTTCAACGCTGCCACGCAGAAGCTCGAGCCGGGTCTGCCGGTTCCGGTGATCATCACGGCCTACTCGGACCGTACGTTCACCTTCATCACCAAGAGCACCCCGGCCACCACCCTGCTGAAGAAGGCCGCTGGCATCTCGTCGGGCTCCAAGCGCCCGAACACCGAGAAGGTCGGCAAGGTCACCCGTAAGCAGCTGGAAGAGATCGCCAAGGCGAAGGAACCGGATCTGACTGCCGCCGATCTGGACGCCGCCGTGCGTACCATCGCTGGCTCTGCCCGTTCCATGGGCCTCGTGGTGGAGGGTTAATAAGATGGCACAGACCAAGCGTGAGAAGGCCATCAAGGCCGCCGTCGTTCCGGGCAAGGCATACGCCTTCGAGGACGCGATCAACATCCTGAAGAGCGCCACCAAGGCCAAGTTCGTCGAGTCGATCGACGTCGCTGTGCGCCTGGGCGTCGATGCGAAGAAGTCCGACCAGCAGGTCCGTGGCTCCACCGTGCTGCCGGCCGGTACCGGCAAGTCGGTCCGCGTCGCCGTGTTCGCTCCGGCCGGTGCCAAGGCTGACGAAGCCCTGGCCGCTGGCGCCGAAGCCGTCGGTATGGATGATCTGGCCGAGAAGATGCAGGCCGGCGATCTGAACTACGACGTCGTCATCGCGACCCCGGACGCCATGCGCGTCGTCGGTAAGCTGGGTACCGTGCTGGGCCCGCGCGGCCTGATGCCGAACCCGAAGGTCGGCACCGTTTCCCCGAACCCGGGTGAAGCCGTGAAGAACGCCAAGTCGGGTCAGGTCCGTTACCGCACCGACAAGGCCGGCATCATCCACTGCACCATCGGCAAGGCCGACTTCGCCGAAGACGCGCTGAAGTCGAACCTGACCGCGCTGCTGCTGGACCTGATCAAGGCCAAGCCGGCCACCTCGAAGGGCACCTACCTGCAGAAGGTTTCGGTCAGCTCGACGATGGGCCCGGGCGTCACCGTCGACCAGTCGTCGCTGACCCTGAAGTAATTGTTTCAAGCGGTCACGGTACCTTCGGTGCCGTGACCGTGACATTTGAAGGCATCGCTGGCAGTGCATCGCCCGCGGTAGCCGTCAAAGACCGCAGGCGCGGTCGTGGCAATACCGGCGACGGGCACGGAAGCTCGATCTGGCAAGGAGTCGCCGCCGGAGCAGTCATGAGCGCTTAATCGATTCCCAGGAATCACCCTGCGTAGATGGTGCCCTTCTGGAGTTTTTCTGGTTCACGCACGTCTGGGTTTCCCAGGTTGGCCCACTCCAGGTCTAGAACGGCCCACCCCCCGGAACATCATCCCGATGTTCCCGGCGTCCAGGACGGATGCCGCACAGGACCGCACACGGCAGGAGCCGTAAGCGGAGTTCAATAGGAGGAGTGCAATGGCTCTCAATCTGTCCCAGAAGCAAGAAGTAGTCGCCGAGCTGGCAGACGTCGCCGCCAAGGCCCACTCCTTGATCGCAGCCGAATACGCTGGCACCACGGTCGCCCAGATGACCGCGATGCGCAAGCAGGCTCGTGAAACCGGTGTTTTCTTGAAGGTTGTCAAGAACACCCTGGCTTCGCGCGCCGTTGAAGGCACCGAGTTCGCAGTCGCCCAGGACCAGATGGTTGGTCCGCTGCTGTACGCGTTCTCGCTCGAGGAGCCCGGCGCTGCCGGTCGCCTGATCAAGGAAGCCGCCAAGGGCAACGACAAGCTGAAGGCTAAGGTCGTCGCCATCGGTGGCGAAGTGTTCCCGGCAAGCCACGTCGACGTGCTGGCCTCGCTGCCGACCCGCGACCAGGCCCTGGCCATGCTGGCCCGCGTCCTGACCGAGCCGGTCACGATGTTTGCCCGCGCCATCAAGGCCGTTGGCGAGAAGCAGGGTGGTGGCGACGTCGCCGCCGACGCTGCCGAGCCGGCCGCCGAGACCGCCTGAGTTTCGACTTACCGTGGTTCCTGACGGAACCTCAACCCAGAAAATCATCCAAAGGTATTAATCATGTCCCTTACCAACGAACAGATCGTCGACGCCATCGCCGAGAAGTCCCTGATGGAAGTGATGGAGCTGGTCAAGGCCATCGAAGAGAAGTTCGGCGTCTCCGCCGCTGCTCCGGTTGCCGTGGCTGCTGCCGCTGGCCCGGCCGCTGCTGTTGAAGAGCAGACCGAGTTCACCGTCACCCTGAAGTCGGCCGGCGACAAGAAGGTCGAAGTCATCAAGGCCGTCCGTGCCATCACCGGCCTGGGCCTGAAGGAAGCGAAGGACCTGGCCGAAGCCGGTGGCGTCCTGAAGGATGCCGCTTCGAAGGAAGACGCCGAGAAGATGAAGAAGGACCTGGAAGCTGCTGGCGCGACTGTCGAAGTCAAGTAAGCAGTTACCTTGCATCGTCACCGATTCACGGCGATGCAGCCAAGGCTGGGGGCGTAAGCCCCCGGCCTTTGGTCGTTGTTGCGGTGTTGTGGATCCACGCTATGCGTGGATGTAATCGGTAGATCCACGCCATGCGTGGATGCAGGAAGCAGCAAAAAGCCCAACACGGGCTGCGGTCAGACCCCGGCAGGCCAGCGCAGAGCGCGGCAGCGGGGGAGTGGATGCAGACGAGTTGGCAGTTGGAAGTAGCGGGAGAAGGCGTGCTGGTGCCGGCAATACCAGCGACTTCCAACTGACAATTTCAAGTTCCCTTCGGATCGTGGGCGCACGATCCGCACAACAAGGTGGAAGACCTCATGACGTCCTATTCGTTCACCGAAAAAAAGCGTATCCGCAAGGATTTCGGCAAGCAGCGCTCGATTCTCGAAGTGCCGTTCCTGCTCGCCATCCAGGTGGATTCCTATCGTGAATTCCTGCAGGAAAACGTCGATCCGGCCAAGCGCACGGACCACGGCCTGCACGCTGCGCTGAAGTCGGTCTTCCCGATCGCCAGCTACAGCGGCAATGCTGCCCTGGAATACGTCGGCTACAAGCTGGGCGAGCCGGTCTTCGACGAGCGTGAGTGCCGCCAGCGTGGCATGAGCTACGGCGCCCCGCTGCGCGTGACCGTGCGCCTGGTGATCTACGACCGTGAGTCGTCGACCAAGGCCATCAAGTACGTGAAGGAGCAGGAGGTCTATCTGGGCGAAATCCCGCTGATGACCGAGAACGGCACCTTCATCGTCAACGGCACCGAGCGCGTCATCGTCTCGCAGCTGCACCGCTCGCCGGGCGTGTTCTTCGACCACGACCGTGGCAAGACCCACAGCTCGGGCAAGCTGCTGTACAGCGCCCGCATCATTCCCTACCGCGGCTCCTGGCTGGACTTCGAGTTCGACCCGAAGGACGCGCTGTTCACCCGTATCGACCGCCGCCGCAAGCTGCCGGTGTCGATCCTGCTGCGCGCGCTCGGCTACAGCAACGAAGAGATGCTGGCCGAGTTCTTCGAGATCAACACCTTCCACATCAACCCGGATGAAGGCGTCCAGCTGGAGCTGGTGCCGGAGCGCCTGCGTGGCGAAACCCTGGGCTTCGACCTCGCCGACGGCGACAAGGTCATCGTGGAAGCCGGTAAGCGCATCACCGCGCGCCACATCAAGCAGCTGGAAGCCTCGGGCATCGCCGCCCTGGCCGTGCCGGACGACTACATCGTCGGCCGCATCCTGTCGCACGACGTGGTCGATGCCTCGACCGGCGAACTGCTGGCGCAGGCCAACGACGAAATCAGCGACGAGCAGCTGCAGGCCTTCCGCAAGGCCGGTGTGGATGCCGTGGGCACCCTGTGGGTGAACGATCTGGACCGTGGCCCGTACCTGTCCAACACCCTGCGCATCGATCCGACCAAGACCCAGCTGGAAGCCCTGGTCGAGATCTACCGCATGATGCGACCGGGCGAGCCGCCGACCAAGGATGCCGCGCAGAACCTGTTCCACAACCTGTTCTTCACCTTCGAGCGCTACGACCTGTCCGCGGTCGGCCGCATGAAGTTCAACCGTCGCGTGGGCCGCAAGGAAACCACCGGCGAAGCCGTGCTGTACGACCGCAAGTACTACGGTGAGCGCAACGACGAAGAGTCCAAGCGCCTGGTCGCCGCCCATGGCGACAGCTCCGACATCCTGGACGTGATCAAGGTCCTGACCGAGATCCGCAACGGCCGCGGCGTGGTCGACGACATCGACCACCTGGGCAACCGTCGCGTGCGTTCGGTCGGCGAAATGGCCGAGAACGTGTTCCGCGTCGGCCTGGTCCGCGTCGAGCGCGCGGTCAAGGAGCGCCTGTCGATGGCCGAGTCGGAAGGCCTGACCCCGCAGGAGCTGATCAACGCCAAGCCGGTCGCCGCTGCCATCAAGGAGTTCTTCGGTTCCTCGCAGCTGTCGCAGTTCATGGACCAGAACAACCCGCTGTCGGAAGTGACCCATAAGCGTCGCGTCTCGGCCCTGGGCCCGGGCGGTCTGACCCGTGAGCGCGCCGGCTTCGAAGTGCGCGACGTGCACCCGACCCATTACGGCCGCGTCTGCACCATCGAAACCCCGGAAGGCCCGAACATCGGCCTGATCAACTCGCTGGCCGTGTACGCCCGCACCAACCAGTACGGTTTCCTCGAGACCCCGTACCGCAAGGTCGTGGACGGCAAGGTCTATGACGAAGTCGAGTTCCTGTCGGCCATCGAAGAAAACGAGTACGTCATTGCGCAGGCCAACGCCCTGACCAATGCCGACAGCGTGCTGACCGAGCAGTTCGTTCCGTGCCGCTTCCAGGGCGAATCGCTGCTGAAGCCGCCGGCGGAAGTCCACTTCATGGACGTCTCGCCGATGCAGACCGTGTCGATCGCGGCCGCGCTGGTTCCGTTCCTGGAGCACGATGACGCGAACCGTGCACTGATGGGCGCCAACATGCAGCGTCAGGCCGTGCCGACCCTGCGTGCGCAGAAGCCGCTGGTCGGTACCGGCATCGAGCGCGCCGTGGCGCGTGACTCCGGTGTGACCGTGAACGCCCGTCGTGGTGGTGAGATCGTGCAGATCGACGCCGCCCGCATCGTGGTCAAGGTCAACGAGGAAGAGATCGTTGGTGCCACCGACGCAGGCGTGGACATCTACAACCTGGTCAAGTACACCCGTTCGAACCAGAACACCTGCATCAACCAGCGTCCGCTGGTCCAGGTGGGTGACGTCATCGCCCGCGGCGACGTGCTGGCCGACGGTCCGTCCACCGACATCGGCGAACTGGCCCTGGGCCAGAACATGCTGATCGCGTTCATGCCGTGGAACGGCTACAACTTCGAAGACTCCATCCTGCTCTCCGAGCGCGTGGTGGAAGAGGATCGTTACACCACGATCCACATCGAAGAGCTGACCTGCGTCGCGCGTGACACCAAGCTGGGGCCGGAGGAAATCTCCGCCGACATCCCGAACGTCTCCGAGCAGGCGCTGAACCGCCTGGACGAGAGCGGCGTGGTGTACATCGGTGCCGAAGTCCGCGCCGGCGACATCATGGTCGGCAAGGTCACCCCGAAGGGCGAAAGCCAGCTGACCCCGGAAGAGAAGCTGCTGCGCGCGATCTTCGGCGAGAAGGCTTCGGACGTGAAGGACAGCTCGCTGCGCGTTCCGCCGGGTATGGACGGCACCGTCATCGACGTGCAGGTCTTCACCCGCGACGGCATCGAGAAGGACAAGCGCGCCCGCCAGATCGAAGAGTCCGAAATCAAGCGCGTCAAGAAGGACTTCGACGACCAGTTCCGCATCCTGGAAGCCGCCATCTACATGCGTCTGCGTTCGCAGATCGTGGGCAAGGTGGTCAACGGTGGCGCTGGCCTGAAGAAGGGTGATGTGATCACCGACGCCTTCCTGGACGGCCTGAAGAAGGCTGACTGGTTCGCCCTGCGCATGAAGGACGAGGACGCTTCGGAAGCCATCGAGCGCGCGCAGAAGCAGATCCAGGCGCACGAGAAGGAATTCGAGCGTCGCTTCGCCGACAAGCGCGGCAAGATCACCGCCGGTGACGACCTCGCCCCGGGCGTGCTGAAGATGGTCAAGGTGTTCCTGGCCGTGAAGCGCCGCATCCAGCCGGGCGACAAGATGGCAGGCCGCCACGGCAACAAGGGTGTGGTCTCCAACGTGGTGCCGGTCGAGGACATGCCGTACATGGCCTCGGGCGAGACCGTGGACATCGTGCTGAACCCGCTGGGCGTGCCGTCGCGTATGAACATCGGCCAGATCCTGGAAGTGCACCTGGGCTGGGCGGCCAAGGGCCTGGGTCGCAAGATCCAGGCGATGATGGAAGCCCAGGCCGCCGTTGCCGACCTGCGCAAGTTCCTGGACGACATCTACAACCACGACGACACCAACGTGGCCAACCGTGTCGACCTGTCGCAGTTCAGCGACGAGGAACTGCTGCGTCTGGCCCGTAACCTCACCGACGGCGTGCCGATGGCCACCCCGGTGTTCGACGGCGCCACCGAAGCGGAAATCAAGCGCATGCTGGAACTGGCCGACCTGCCGAGCAGTGGCCAGACCCAGCTGTACGACGGCCGCACCGGTGAAGCGTTCGATCGCCACACCACCGTGGGTTACATGCACTACCTGAAGCTGAACCACCTGGTCGACGACAAGATGCACGCCCGTTCGACCGGTCCGTACTCGCTCGTCACCCAGCAGCCGCTGGGCGGCAAGGCGCAGTTCGGCGGCCAGCGCTTCGGTGAAATGGAAGTCTGGGCGCTGGAAGCCTACGGCGCGGCCTACACCCTGCAGGAAATGCTGACGGTGAAGTCCGATGACGTGCAGGGCCGCAACCAGATGTACAAGAACATCGTCGACGGTGAGCACGAGATGGTCGCGGGCATGCCGGAATCCTTCAACGTGCTCGTGAAGGAAATCCGCTCGCTGGCCATCAACATGGAACTGGAAGACAACTGATCCATGCCGGCGCGGCGGTCCGCCGCCGCGCCGCTGGCAGTGAACTGAAAGCCCATCGACACAGCATTCCTCCTTCTGGAGAACACCATGAAAGACCTGCTCAACCTCTTCAACCAGCAGCGCCAGACGCTGGACTTCGACGCGATCAAGATCGCGCTGGCCTCGCCGGACCTGATCCGTTCGTGGTCCTTCGGCGAAGTGAAGAAGCCGGAAACCATCAATTACCGTACCTTCAAGCCGGAACGCGACGGCCTGTTCTGCGCCGCCATCTTCGGCCCGGTGAAGGACTACGAGTGCCTGTGCGGCAAGTACAAGCGCATGAAGCACCGCGGCGTGGTCTGCGAAAAGTGCGGCACCGAAGTGACCCTGGCCAAGGTGCGTCGTGAGCGCATGGGCCACATCGACCTGGCCTCGCCAGTCGCGCACATCTGGTTCCTGAAGTCGCTGCCGTCGCGCATCGGCCTGATGCTGGACATGACCCTGCGCGACATCGAGCGCGTGTTGTACTTCGAAGCCTACGTGGTGACCGAGCCGGGCCTGACCGCCCTGGAACGCCGCCAGCTGCTGACCGAAGAACAGTACCTGCAGGCCCGCCAGGAGCACGGTGACGACTTCGACGCCGCCATGGGCGCCGAAGCCGTGTACGAACTGCTGCGCACCATCGACCTGCAGTCGGAAATGACCCGCCTGCGCGAGGAAATCGCCGCTACCGGTTCGGAAACCAAGCTCAAGCGCCTCACCAAGCGCATCAAGCTGATCGAGGCCTTCCTGGAATCGGGCAACCGTCCGGAGTGGATGGTCATGACCGTGCTGCCGGTGCTGCCGCCGGACCTGCGTCCGCTGGTTCCGCTGGATGGCGGCCGCTTCGCGACCTCCGACCTGAACGACCTGTACCGCCGCGTCATCAACCGCAACAACCGCCTGCGCCGCCTGCTCGAACTGAGCGCGCCGGACATCATCGTGCGCAATGAAAAGCGCATGCTGCAGGAATCGGTCGATGCGCTGCTGGACAACGGCCGTCGCGGCCGTGCCATCACCGGCACCAACAAGCGCCCGCTGAAGTCGCTGGCCGACATGATCAAGGGCAAGCAGGGTCGCTTCCGCCAGAACCTGCTGGGCAAGCGCGTCGACTACTCGGGCCGTTCGGTCATCGTGGTCGGTCCGTACCTGCGCCTGCACCAGTGCGGCCTGCCGAAGAAGATGGCGCTTGAGCTGTTCAAGCCGTTCGTCTTCGCCAAGCTGCAGCGTCGTGGCCTGGCCACCACCATCAAGGCCGCCAAGAAGCTGGTCGAGCGCGAAGAAGCCGAAGTCTGGGACATCCTGGAAGAGGTCATCCGCGAGCATCCGGTGATGCTGAACCGTGCGCCGACCCTGCACCGCCTGGGTATCCAGGCGTTCGAGCCGGTGCTGATCGAAGGCAAGGCCATCCAGCTGCACCCGCTGGTCTGCACCGCGTTCAACGCCGACTTCGACGGTGACCAGATGGCCGTCCACGTGCCGCTCTCGCTGGAAGCCCAGCTGGAAGCGCGTGCGCTGATGATGTCGACCAACAACATCCTGTCGCCGGCCAACGGCGAGCCGATCATCGTGCCGTCGCAGGACGTCGTGCTGGGTCTGTACTACATGACCCGCTCGCTGGAAAACAAGAAGGGCGAGGGCATGGCCTTTGCCAACATCGCGGAAGTCAAGCGCGCCTACGACAACCGCGTGGTGGAACTGCACGCGCGCGTCAAGGTCCGCATCACCGAGGTGGTGACCGACGAGGACGGCATCAAGCAGAACAAGACCTCGATCGTGGACACCACGATCGGTCGCGCCCTGCTGGCTGAAATCCTGCCGGAAGGCCTGCCGTTCGCGCTGGCCAACACCGAGCTGACCAAGAAGAACATCAGCCGCCTGATCAACTCCAGCTACCGCCAGCTGGGTCTGAAGGACACGGTCGTGTTCGCCGACAAGCTGATGTACACCGGCTTCGCCTACGCGACCCGCGCCGGCGTCTCGATCGGCATCGACGACATGCTGATCCCGGACGAGAAGAAGGGCATCCTCACCGAGGCCGAAGCCGAAGTGCTGGAAATCCAGGAGCAGTACCAGTCGGGTCTGGTCACCGCCGGCGAGCGCTACAACAAGGTGGTCGACATCTGGTCGCGCACCAACGAGCGCATCGCCAAGGCGATGATGGACACCATCGGTACCGAGAAGGTGGTCAATGCCAAGGGTGAGACCATCGACCAGAAGTCGATGAACTCGCTGTACATCATGGCCGACTCCGGTGCGCGTGGTTCGCAGGCGCAGATCCGTCAGCTGGCCGGCATGCGTGGCCTGATGGCGCGTCCGGACGGCTCGATCATCGAGACGCCCATCAAGGCGAACTTCCGCGAAGGCCTGAACGTGCAGGAGTACTTCAACTCCACCCACGGTGCCCGTAAGGGTCTGGCCGATACCGCGCTGAAGACCGCGAACTCGGGTTACCTGACCCGTCGTCTGGTCGACGTCGCGCAGGACGTGGTGATCACCGAGGTGGATTGCGGTACCACCGAAGGCCTGATCATGACCCCGATCGTGGAAGGCGGCGACGTGGTCGAGCCGCTGAAGGACCGCGTGCTGGGTCGCGTGGTTGCCGAGGACGTGTTCCTGCCGGGCAACGACGAAGATCCGATCGTCACCCGCAACACCCTGCTGGACGAAGCCTGGGTCGCCAAGCTGGAAGATGCCGGCGTGCAGACCATCAAGGTCCGCTCGACCATCTCCTGCGAATCGGCCTTCGGCGTCTGCTCGCGCTGCTACGGCCGCGATCTGGCCCGTGGCCACCTGGTCAACATCGGTGAAGCGGTCGGCGTCATCGCCGCCCAGTCCATCGGTGAGCCGGGTACCCAGCTGACCATGCGTACGTTCCACATCGGTGGTGCGGCGTCGCGAGCTGCTGCGGTCGACAACATCACCGTCAAGACCACCGGCTCGGTGAAGTTCAGCAACCTCAAGTCGGTCGAGCATGCCAACGGCTCGCTGGTGGCAGTGTCGCGCTCGGGCGAAATCTCGGTGCTCGATGCCCACGGTCGTGAGCGTGAGCGTTACAAGCTGCCGTACGGTGCGACCATCACGTCCAAGGACGGTGATGCGATCAAGGCTGGCCAGACCGTGGCCAACTGGGATCCGCATAACCACCCGATCGTGTCGGAAGTGGCCGGCTTCATCCGCTTCATCGACTTCGTCGACGGCATCACCGTCATCGAGAAGACCGACGAGCTGACCGGCCTCGCTTCGCGCGAAATCACCGATCCGAAGCGTCGTGGTACCCAGGCCAAGGACCTGCGCCCGATCGTGCGCATCGTCGACGCCAAGGGCAACGACCTGTCGATCCCGGGCACCGATCTGCCGGCGCAGTACCTGCTGCCGCCGCGCTCGATCGTCAACCTGCAGGACGGCGCTGCTGTCGGCGTGGGTGACGTGGTCGCCAAGATCCCGCAGGAAGCGTCGAAGACCCGCGACATCACCGGTGGTCTGCCGCGCGTGGCCGACCTGTTCGAAGCGCGCAAGCCGAAGGATCCGGCGGTGCTGGCCGAGCGTTCGGGCATCATCAGCTTCGGCAAGGACACCAAGGGCAAGCAGCGCCTGATCATCAAGGACACCGATGGTTCGGAGCACGAAGAGCTGATTCCGAAGTACCGCCAGGTCATCGTGTTCGAAGGCGAGCATGTCACCAAGGGTGAAACCATCGTGGACGGCGAGCCGAGCCCGCAGGACATCCTGCGTCTGCTGGGTGTCGAACCGCTGGCCGCCTACCTGGTGAAGGAAATCCAGGACGTGTACCGCCTGCAGGGCGTGAAGATCAACGACAAGCACATCGAGGTGATCACCCGCCAGATGCTGCGCAAGGTCGAGATCACCGACCAGGGCAGCAGCAAGTTCCTGAACGGTGAACAGGTGGAGCGTCAGCGCGTTATCGAGGAGAATGCGCGCCTGTCGACCCGCAACGAGCTGCCGGCGCACTTCGATCCGGTCCTGCTGGGTATCACCAAGGCCTCGCTGGCGACCGAATCGTTCATCTCGGCCGCGTCGTTCCAGGAAACCACCCGCGTGCTGACCGAAGCGGCCGTCCGCGGCACCTCGGACAACCTGCGTGGCCTGAAGGAAAACGTCATCGTGGGTCGCCTGATTCCGGCCGGTACCGGCCTGGCGTACCACAGCAACCGCCGTCGCGGCGCTTCCGGTCTCACCGAGTCGGAAATGCAGACCCTGGCCGGCACCCCGGCCGCGGTCGAGGCTCCGGCCGTTGAAGCTGAAGCTGAACAGGTGTCTGGCGAAGAATGAGTTATCCGGTCCGGCCGCAAGGCCGGACCATCCCGTCGGTTCATCGACGGGTAGGGAAAGGGCAGGGGGATCGTCCGCGATCCTCCCCGCCAACCTGAACGGGGTACATGGAGGCCCCCCAGTAACGTTCCAGGATCAGGAACGGGCTTGACAGGAGGCGTTTGACTGCTTTCCTGGCAGGTTGCTACAATCGTCTGTCTCAGCAGGCCAGAATTTTGGCCTGCTTTAACATTTCCGCATCTCTGGTCGGATTTTCCGGCCACCAATCAGAAGAACCTACTGATGGCGACGATCAACCAGCTGGTCCGCAAGCCGCGGCAAGCGACCACCTACAAGAGTGCCTCGCCGGCGCTCGACAAGTGCCCGCAGCGCCGTGGCGTCTGCACCCGTGTCTACACCACCACTCCGAAGAAGCCGAACTCGGCTCTGCGCAAGGTTGCCAAGGTCCGCCTGACCAACCAGGAAGAAGTGATTTCCTACATCGGTGGTGAAGGCCACAACCTGCAGGAGCACTCCGTGGTCCTGATCCGCGGCGGTCGCGTCAAGGACCTGCCGGGTGTGCGTTACCACACCGTTCGTGGCTCGCTCGACGCCGCCGGCGTTGCCAAGCGTCGCCAGGCCCGTTCCAAGTACGGCGCCAAGCGTCCGAAGGCATAAGGAGAGAGCACTATGTCGCGTAAGGGTAATACTCCGCAGCGTTCCGTCCTGCCCGATCCGAAGCACGGAAGCGAAACCATCGCCCGCTTCATCAACATGGTCATGCAGAGCGGCAAGAAGTCCGTCGCCGAAAAGATCGTGTACGGCGCCATGGACGTGATCACCGAGAAGAACAGCAGCGCCAACGCCATTGAGCTGGTGCAGAAGGCTCTGGACAACGTCGCTCCGGCGGTCGAAGTCAAGTCGCGCCGCGTCGGTGGTGCCACCTACCAGGTGCCGGTCGAAGTGCGTTCGTCGCGCAAGATGGCTCTGGCCATGCGCTGGCTGATCGACTCCGCGCGCAAGCGTGGTGAGAACACCATGCCGAAGAAGCTGGCTGCTGAACTGATCGACGCCTCGGAAAACCGTGGCGGCGCCATCAAGAAGCGCGAAGAAACCCACCGCATGGCCGAAGCCAACAAGGCATTCGCCCACTACCGCTGGTGAGTTTGACGGCCTTGTAAAACAGGCAGGGCAGCACCACTTCGGTGCGTGCTGCCTCGCGGTCCCAGAAGGACTGCGCCAATCCGAAGGCCGCCGAAAGGCGGCGTTCGGCCATCCGAAATCCAAGAAATCTGAGAGGCTCCCGTGGCCCGTTCCACTCCCATCGAGCGTTACCGTAACTTCGGCATCATGGCTCACATCGATGCCGGCAAGACCACCACGTCCGAGCGCATCCTGTTCTACACCGGCAAGAGCCACAAGATCGGTGAAGTGCATGACGGCGCCGCCACCATGGACTGGATGGAGCAGGAGCAGGAGCGTGGCATCACGATCCAGTCCGCTGCCACCACCGCGTTCTGGAAGGGCATGGACAAGTCCCTGCCGGAGCACCGCTTCAACATCATCGACACCCCCGGGCACGTCGACTTCACCATCGAAGTGGAGCGCTCGCTGCGCGTGCTCGACGGTGCCGTCTTCGTCCTGTGTGCCGTCGGTGGCGTGCAGCCGCAGTCGGAAACCGTGTGGCGCCAGGCCAACAAGTACCACGTGCCGCGCATCGCGTTCGTCAACAAGATGGACCGCACCGGTGCCAACTTCCAGAAGGTCGTCGGCCAGCTGAAGGCCAAGCTGGGCGCGGTTGCCGTGCCGATGCAGCTGCCGATCGGCGCTGAAGACAACTTCAAGGGCGTCGTCGACCTGCTGAAGATGAAGGCCATCCACTGGGATGAGGCTTCGCAGGGCATGAAGTTCGAGTACGGTGAAATCCCGGCCGAGCTGCAGGGTCCGGCTGAAGAGGCTCGCCAGTTCATGGTCGAGACCGCTGCCGAAGCCAGCGAAGAGCTGATGGAAAAGTACCTGGGCGGCGAAGAGCTGGCCGAGGCTGAAATCATCAATGCGCTGCGTACCCGCACCCTGGCCACCGAGATCGTGCCGATGTACTGCGGCTCGGCCTTCAAGAACAAGGGCGTGCAGGCCATGCTGGACGGCGTGATCCAGCTGCTGCCGTCGCCGGTCGACGTGCCGGACGTGAAGGGCGTGGACGTTGACGACGACACTGTCGAAATGACCCGCAAGTCGGACGACAAGGCTCCGTTCTCGTCGCTGGCCTTCAAGATCATCACCGACCCGTTCGTCGGCGCGTTGACCTTCTTCCGTGTCTACTCGGGCACCCTGAACGGTGGCGACACCGTGCTGAACTCGGTGAAGGGCAAGAAGGAGCGCATCGGCCGCATCCTGCAGATGCACTCGAACAACCGCGAGGAAATCAAGGAAGTTCTGGCCGGTGACATCGCCGCTGCCGTGGGCCTGAAGGACACCACCACCGGTGACACCCTGTGCGCCGTGGACGCCCCGATCATCCTGGAGCGCATGACGTTCCCGGAGCCGGTGATCTCGATGGCCGTCGAGCCGAAGACCAAGTCGGACCAGGAAAAGATGGGCCTGGCCCTGGGCCGCCTGGCGCAGGAAGATCCGTCGTTCCGCGTCAAGACCGACGAAGAATCCGGCCAGACCATCATCTCGGGCATGGGCGAGCTGCACCTGGACATCATCGTCGACCGCCTGAAGCGCGAGTTCAACGTTGAAGCCAACGTCGGCGCGCCGCAGGTGGCCTACCGCGAAACCATCACCCTGGCCGACGTCAAGTCGGACTACAAGCACGCCAAGCAGTCCGGTGGTAAGGGTCAGTACGGT
Source organism: Stenotrophomonas sp. 78350_Sma (assembly GCF_056482105.1). Classification (NCBI taxonomy): domain Bacteria; kingdom Pseudomonadati; phylum Pseudomonadota; class Gammaproteobacteria; order Lysobacterales; family Lysobacteraceae; genus Stenotrophomonas; species Stenotrophomonas sp. 78350_Sma. The sequence goes on from NZ_CM151182.1 coordinate 885,634, forward strand.
CACGTCGTGATCGAACTGTCGCCGATCACCGCTGCCGACCGTGCCGATCCGAAGCTGGCTCCGGCCATCAAGGACGACTTCCTGTTCATCAACGACATCACCGGCGGCGTGATCCCGAAGGAATTCATTCCGTCGGTTGAAAAGGGCCTGCGCGAAACCATCACCAGCGGTCCGCTGGCTGGCTTCCCGGTCGTGGACGTCAAGGTGAAGCTGGTGTTCGGTTCGTACCACGACGTCGACTCCTCGGAAATGGCGTTCAAGCTGGCTTCGTCGATGGCCTTCAAGCAGGGCTTCGCCAAGGCCAAGCCGGTGCTGCTGGAGCCGATCATGAAGGTCGAGATCGTGACCCCGGAGGATTACCAGGGTGACGTGATGGGCGACGTCAGCCGTCGTCGCGGCGTGCTGCAGGGTTCCGACACCACCGGTGACGGTTCGGCCAGCATCATCAACGCGATGATCCCGCTGGGTGAAATGTTCGGCTACGCCACTGCGCTGCGTTCGCAGACCCAGGGCCGCGCCACCTTCACCATGGAATTCGATCACTACGAGCCGGCGCCGACCAACATCGCCGAAGCCGTCATGAAGAAGGGCTGAGCCTCGCTCAGCCTCTCTTGAAACCACTTACGAACAATCAAGGTATAGAACAATGGCAAAGGGTAAGTTCGAGCGCACCAAGCCGCACGTCAACGTCGGCACCATCGGTCACGTCGACCACGGCAAGACCACGCTGACCGCTGCACTGACCAAGATCGGTGCCGAGCGCTTCGGTGGCGAGTTCAAGGATTACTCCTCGATCGACGCCGCGCCGGAAGAAAAGGCTCGTGGCATCACGATCTCGACCGCGCACGTCGAATACGAATCCCCGGTCCGTCACTACGCCCACGTGGATTGCCCGGGCCATGCTGACTACGTCAAGAACATGATCACCGGTGCCGCCCAGATGGACGGCGCGATCCTGGTGTGCTCGGCCGCTGACGGCCCGATGCCGCAGACCCGCGAGCACATCCTGCTGTCGCGCCAGGTCGGCGTGCCGTACATCGTCGTGTTCCTGAACAAGGCCGACATGGTTGACGACGCCGAGCTGCTCGAGTTGGTCGAGATGGAAGTGCGCGAGCTGCTGAGCAAGTACGACTTCCCGGGCGACGACACCCCGATCATCGCCGGTTCGGCCCGTCTGGCGCTGGAAGGCGACCAGAGCGACATCGGCGTGCCGGCCATCCTGAAGCTGGTCGACGCCCTGGACAGCTGGATTCCGGAGCCGGAGCGCGCGATCGACAAGCCGTTCCTGATGCCGGTGGAAGACGTGTTCTCGATCTCGGGCCGCGGCACCGTGGTGACCGGTCGTATCGAGCGCGGCGTGATCAAGGTTGGCGACGAAATCGAAATCGTCGGCATCCGTCCGGTGCAGAAGACCACCGTGACCGGCGTTGAAATGTTCCGCAAGCTGCTGGACCAGGGTCAGGCAGGCGACAACGCTGGCCTGCTGCTGCGCGGCACCAAGCGTGACGACGTCGAGCGTGGCCAGGTCCTGGCCAAGCCGGGTTCGATCAAGCCGCACACCAAGTTCGAAGGTGAAGTCTACGTCCTGTCGAAGGACGAGGGCGGCCGTCACACCCCGTTCTTCAACGGCTACCGTCCGCAGTTCTACTTCCGCACCACCGACATCACCGGCGCAGCTGCTCTGCCGGAAGGCGTCGAAATGGTGATGCCGGGTGACAACGTCAAGATGGTCGTCACCCTGATCAACCCGGTGGCAATGGACGAAGGCCTGCGCTTCGCCATCCGCGAAGGCGGCCGTACCGTCGGCGCCGGCGTGGTCTCGAAGATCATCGAGTAATCTGGTAGTATCTGCGCCCCGATGTTGCCTGGGTAGGGCATCGGGGCGTATCAAATGGGAAAGCAGGCACAGGATGTGCCTTGTGTTCCCCGGACCAGGAAGGGTCAATGCCATTCAGGCGGCGTCAACAGGCGACTGTTGACAGCTGCCTTGCGTGCCATTATGCTTCTACGTCTGGGCAGGCCGGGTAACTGGTCTGCCTACGTTTTTGAGGTCTATGGAGTGACCTTGGCGGCCTGCAGGACTGTGGGCCGTCCGTATTCAGGAATTTCATGGGACAAAGCAACCCAGAGGCTTTGTCTGTCGCTCTTTTAACGAAGGAACCTACCGCCATGGCGGACCAAAAGATCCGGATCCGGCTGAAAGCGTTCGATCATCGTCTGATCGACCGTTCGGCCAGCGAGATCGTTGAAACGGCAAAGCGGACCGGCGCGCAAGTGCGTGGCCCGATCCCGCTGCCGACCAAGATCGAGCGTTACACCGTTCTCGTTTCCCCGCACGTCGACAAGGACGCGCGTGACCAGTACGAGACCCGCACGCACAAGCGCGTGCTCGATATCGTTGACCCGAATGACAAGACCGTGGACGCGCTGATGAAGCTCGAACTGGCTGCCGGCGTCGACGTTCAGATCAAGCTGACCTGAGGACTACGACCATGACGAAGAAGTATTCGTTGGGCTTCGTGGGCCGCAAGGCTGGCATGAGCCGCGTGTTCACTGAAGATGGCCGCTCCATCCCGGTGACCCTGATCGAAGCAACCCCGAACCGCATCGCGCAGATCAAGACCGTCGAAACCGACGGCTACAGCGCCGTGCAGGTGACCGTCGGCGCGCGTCGCGCTGCCCTGGTCAACAAGCCGGAAGCCGGCCACTTCGCCAAGGCGAAGGTGGAAGCGGGTCGTGGCCTGTGGGAATTCCGCGTTGAAGACGCGCAGCTCGGCGATTTCGCCGTTGGCGGCGAAGTCAAGGCGGACATCTTCGAAGTCGGCCAGATCGTCGACGTCCAGGGTGTCACCAAGGGTAAGGGCTTCCAGGGCACCATCAAGCGCCACAACTTCCGTATGGGCGATGCAACCCACGGTAACTCGCTGTCGCATCGCGCGCCGGGTTCGCTGGGTCAGCGCCAGACCCCGGGTCGTGTTTTCCCGGGCAAGAAGATGTCGGGCCACATGGGCGCGGTGCAGCAGAGCACCCAGAACCTGGAAGTGGTCAAGGTCGACGTCGAGCGCGGTCTGATCGCGGTTCGCGGCGCCGTTCCGGGCGCGGCGGGTGGCGACGTGATCGTCCGTCCGGCGAGCAAGGCATAAGGAGAGATGACGATGGAACTCGTTATCACGGGTAGCAACAACAAGGTCTCGGTCTCCGACGCCGTGTTCGGTCGCGATTTCAGCGAAGATCTGGTCCACCAGGTCGTCGTTGCCTACCGCAACGCCGGTCGCGCCGGCACCAAGGCACAGAAGACTCGCTCCGAAGTGGCTGGTACCACCAAGAAGTCGAAGAAGCAGAAGGGCGGCGGCGCGCGTCATGGCGCACTGACGGCTCCGATCTTCGTCGGCGGCGGTGTCACCTTCGCGGCCAAGCCGCGCAGCTTCGAGCAGAAGGTCAATCGTAAGCAGTACCGTGCCGCCATGTGCGCGATCCTGTCCGAGCTGAACCGTCAGGGCCGTCTGACCATCGTGGAGTCCTTCGACGTCGAAGTGACCAACACGAAGGGTCTGATCGCCAAGCTGGCCGGCCTGGAAGTGGGCAAGCGCCCGCTGATCGTCACCGAAGAAGCGTCCGAGCACCTGTACCTGTCCGCCCGCAATCTGCCGTACGTGCAGGTGCGTGACGTCCAGGGTCTGGATCCGGTCTCGCTGGTGGGTGCCGACACGGTCGTCATCACCGCTGACGCGGTCAAGAAGGTCGAGGAGTGGCTGGCATGAACAGCAACGAAAAAATCTTCAGCGTGCTGCGTGCCCCGCGTGTCTCCGAAAAGACCGCGCGCCTGCAGGAACTCTCCAACCAGTATGTCTTCGAAGTTTCGAACGAAGCCACCAAGGCCGATGTAAAGGCCGCGGTTGAGCAGCTGTTCGACGTCAAGGTCGAAGCCGTCAACGTGGTCAACGTCAAGGGCAAGAACAAGTCCTTCCGTAACCGTGCTGGCCGCCGCGGCGATTGGCGCAAGGCGTACGTTCGCCTGGCCGATGGCCAGTCGATCGATGTAACGGCCAAGGCCTGAGGTACATCCCATGCCATTGATGAAATTCAAGCCCACTTCCCCCGGCCGCCGTTCGGCCGTGCGCGTGGTCACTCCCGACCTGCACAAGGGTGCTCCGCACGCTGCGCTGGTCGAGTCGCAGAGCCGCTCGGGTGGTCGTAACCACCATGGCCGCATCACCGTGCGTCACGTCGGTGGTGGTGCCAAGCAGCACTACCGCATCATCGACTTCAAGCGCAACAAGCTGGGCATCCCGGCGCGCGTGGAACGCATCGAATACGATCCGAACCGCACCGCCCACATCGCTCTGCTGTGCTACGTCGACGGTGAGCGTCGCTACATCATCGCCCCGAAGGGCCTGAAGGCTGGTGATCAGGTGATCGCTGGTTCGGATGCCCCGATCAAGGCCGGCAACACCCTGCCGCTGCGCAACATCCCGGTCGGCACCACCATCCACTGCATCGAACTGAAGCCGGGCAAGGGCGCTCAGATCGCTCGCGCCGCTGGTGCGGCCGTGCAGCTGGTGGCTCGCGAAGGCATCTACGCCACCCTGCGCCTGCGCTCGGGTGAAATGCGCAAGGTTCCGGTCGAGTGCTGCGCCACCATCGGCGAAGTCGGCAACGACGAGCACAGCCTGGAAAAGCTGGGCAAGGCCGGTGCCAAGCGTTGGCGCGGCGTCCGCCCGACCGTTCGTGGTGCAGCCATGAACCCGGTTGACCACCCGCACGGTGGTGGTGAGGCGAAGGCCGGCCAGGGTAATCCGCATCCGGTCACCCCGTGGGGTGTCCCGACCAAGGGTTACAAGACGCGCCATAACAAGCGCACTCAGCAGTTCATCGTCCGCGATCGTAGGGGCTAATCGACCATGGCACGTTCACTCAAGAAGGGCCCGTTCGTCGATCACCACCTCGTCAAGAAGGTGGAGGCCGCTGCGGGCAGCAAGAAGCCGATCAAGACCTGGTCGCGCCGTTCGATGATCCTGCCTGACATGGTAGGCGTCACCATTGCCGTGCATAACGGCAAGAACCACATCCCGGTTCTCGTCAACGAGAACATGGTCGGCCACAAGCTCGGCGAATTTGCCATCACCCGGACCTTCAAGGGTCACGGTGGTGACAAGAAGTCGGGCAAGTAAGGAGAGATGACAATGGAAGCGAAAGCCATCCTGCGCACTGCGCGCATCTCCCCGCAGAAGGCTCGTCTGGTCGCTGACCAGGTGCGCGGTCTGCCGGCCGAGCGTGCGGTCAACCTGCTGAAGTTCTCGGACAAGAAGGCTGCCCACCTGATCAAGAAGGTGGTGGAGTCGGCTATTGCAAATGCCGAAAACAACCAGGGCGCCGACGTCGACGAGCTGAAGGTTCAGACCATCATGGTTGATGAAGGTCCGACCCTGAAGCGTTTCATGGCGCGGGCGAAAGGCCGCGGTACCCGCATCCTCAAGCGCACCAGCCACATCACTGTGGTTGTGGGCGCCGCCAAGTAAGCGGATAAGGAAAAGACCATGGGTCATAAAGTTCATCCGATTGGTATCCGCCTCGGCATTTCCAAGGACTGGAACTCCAAGTGGTACGCCAACAAGGCCGAGTTCGCTGGTTACCTGGCAGCCGACCTGAAAGTGCGCGAAATGCTGCGCAAGAAGCTGGCTCAGGCCGGCATCAGCAAGATCCTGATCGAGCGTCCGGCCAAGACCGCTCGCGTGACGATCCACACCGCCCGTCCGGGCGTGGTGATCGGCAAGCGCGGTGAGGACATCGAGAAGCTGCGCAAGGAAGTGAGCGAGATGATGGGCGTCCCGGCGCACATCAACGTCACCGAAGTGCGCAAGCCGGAACTGGACGCGCAGCTCGTTGCCGAGTCGATCGCCCAGCAGCTGGAGCGTCGCATCATGTTCCGCCGCGCAATGAAGCGCTCGGTCGGCAACGCGATGCGCCTGGGTGCCCTGGGCATCAAGGTCAACGTGGGTGGCCGCCTCAACGGTGCAGAAATCGCCCGTTCGGAGTGGTACCGCGAAGGCCGCGTGCCGCTGCACACCCTGCGTGCCGACATCGACTATGGCTTCGCTGAAGCCAAGACGACCTACGGCATCATCGGCATCAAGGTCTGGATCTACAAGGGCGAGGTCTTCGATTTCTCCCAGGTTGGCCAGGAAAAGCAGGACGACACCCCGTCGCGCAACGATCGTCACGATCGCGGCGACCGTGGTGACCGTCAGCGCCCGGCCCGTGAAGCGAGGTAACGACAATGTTGCAACCCAAGCGAACCAAGTACCGCAAGGTACACAAGGGCCGTAACGATGGCCTGAGCTGGAGCGCCAACGCTGTCAGCTTCGGCGAATACGGCCTGAAGGCAACCGCACACGGTCAGCTGACCGCGCGTCAGATCGAAGCGGCCCGCCGCTCGATCAGCCGCTACGTCAAGCGCGGCGGCAAGATGTGGATCCGCGTGTTCCCCGACAAGCCCATCACCAAGAAGCCCATCGAAGTCCGAATGGGTTCTGGTAAGGGTAACGTGGAATACTGGGTGGCCCAGATCCAGCCCGGCCGCATGATCTATGAAATCGAGGGTGTTTCCGAGGAAGTGGCTCGCGAGGCGTTCCGCCTGGCCGCCGCCAAGCTCTCGGTCACCACCACTTTCGTGACCCGTACGGTGCGCTGATGGATATCAAAACTCTCCGTGAAAAGTCGGCTGACGAACTCAAGGCCCACCTGATCGACCTGCGTAAGGAACAGTTCTCTGTCCGTATGCAGCAGGTCACCGGCCAGCTGCCGAAGACCCACGACATTCGCCGGGTCCGTCGCGAGATTGCTCGCGTCAAGACCCTGCTCGGCAGCACGAAGTAAGGATGGCCGCTATGAGCGACAATACTGAAAAGAAGACGCTGCGCACGGTCGAAGGCCGTGTCGTCAGCAACAAGATGGACAAGACGGTTACCGTCCTGGTTGAGCGTCAGGTCAAGCACGCGCTGTACGGCAAGTACATCAAGCGCTCGACCAAGCTGCACGCCCACGATGCCGACAACGCCTGCAAGGAAGGCGACGTCGTCCGCGTGACCGAGATTGCTCCGATGTCCAAGACCAAGAACTGGCGCGTGGTGGAAGTCATCACGCGTGCGGCTGAATAAGGAGTCTGAATCATGATCCAGATGCAGAGCTACCTTGACGTCGCGGACAATTCGGGTGCCAAGCAGGTGATGTGCTTCAAGGTGCTGGGTGGTTCCAAGCGCCGTTACGCCGGCATCGGCGACATCATCAAGGTCACCGTGAAGGATGCGATTCCGCGCGGCAAGGTCAAGAAGGGTGAAGTGTATGACGCCGTCGTGGTGCGTACCCGCAAGGGTGTGCGTCGCGCCGACGGCTCGCTGATCCGCTTCGACGGCAACGCTGCCGTTCTGCTGAACAGCAAGCAGGAGCCGATCGGTACCCGTATCTTCGGGCCGGTGACCCGTGAACTTCGTTCGGAGAAGTTCATGAAGATCGTCTCGCTCGCTCCCGAAGTGCTGTGAGCGACAGGAGATAATCATGGCTAACCGTATCAAGAAGGGCGACCAGGTTGTCGTCAACGCTGGCAAGGACAAGGGCAAGCAGGGCGAAGTCGTCCGCGTCGACGGCGACCGTGTGGTCGTCGCCAACGTGAACATCGTCAAGCGCCACACCAAGCCGAACCCGCAGGCAGGTGTTGCCGGCGGCGTGGTCGAGCGCGAAGCTTCGATCCATATCTCCAACGTGAATGTTCTGAACCCGGCTTCGGGCAAGGGCGAACGCGTTGGCTTCAAGGTGCTGGAGGATGGACGCAAACTGCGTGTGTTCCGCTCCAGCGGTGAGGCGCTCGACGCCTGAGGAATGAGAAGATGAGTTCCCGTCTCGAAAAGTTCTACAAGGACGAAGTGGTGCCGGCGCTGATGAAGCAGTTCGGCTACACCAATCCGATGGAAGTGCCGAAGCTGGTTAAGGTCACCCTGAACATGGGTGTCGGCGAAGCGGCCACCAACAAGAAGATCCTGGAAAACGCCGTCGGCGACATGACCAAGATTTCCGGCCAGAAGCCGGTTGTCACCAAGTCGCGTGTGTCGGTTGCGTCGTTCAAGATCCGCGATGGTTGGCCGATCGGCTGCAAGACCACGCTGCGTCGCCACAAGATGTACGAGTTCCTGGATCGCCTGATCAACATCTCGCTGCCGCGCGTGCGCGACTTCCGTGGTGTTTCCGGTCGTTCCTTCGACGGCCGCGGCAACTTCAACATGGGTGTGAAGGAGCAGATCATCTTCCCGGAAATCGACTTCGACGCCGTCGACGCGATCCGCGGTATGGATATCGCCATCACCACCACTGCGAAGACCGACGCGGAAGCGAAGGCGCTGCTGGCAGCGTTCAAGTTCCCGTTCCGTAACTGATCTGTCGAGGAAACCGAAATGGCAAAGACCTCCATGGTCAACCGCGACATCAAGCGGGAAAAGCTGGCAAAGAAGTACGCTGAAAAGCGTGCAGCTCTGAAGAAGATCGTGTCCTCCGTGGACGCGACCTACGAAGAGAAGATCGACGCCGCAACCAAGCTGGCCAAGCTGCCGCGCGATTCGTCGCCGAGCCGCCAGCGCAACCGTTGCGAGCTGTCGGGTCGTCCGCGTGGCGTCTACAGCAAGTTCGGCCTGGGCCGTAACAAGCTGCGTGAAGCCACCATGCGTGGCGACGTCCCGGGTCTGCGCAAGGCCAGCTGGTAATCCCAGCCGGCCCTGCGATCGGGAGCCCCACCGGGGTTCCTGAACCGGGCAGGGGAGGCATTCAGCCTTCCCGACGCAAAAAAACCGAAGAGCCCGGCGCAAGCCGGGCTCTTTTGGCGTATACTCCCGCGTCTTGCCCTGTGCAAACGGGGTTGTAGGAGTGGGCTTCCGGCCCGCTGCATCAAGGGACCTGGCCCGTTTCCAGGAGACAACAGATTTTCGCGAAAGCGGATATCGGTGCACTCAAAGGTACTCATATGAGCATGACTGATCCCATCGCCGACCTGCTGGTCCGCATCAAGAATGCGGCTGCGGTTGGCAAGCAGACGGTGAAAGCCCCGTCGTCCAAGATCAAGGTTGCGATCGCCCAGGTCCTGAAGGACGAGGGTTACATCACCGACCTGCGCGTGACCCAGCTGGAAAACAACAAGTCCGAGCTGGAAATCGTGCTGAAGTATTTCGAAGGTAAGCCGGTCATCGCGACCCTGAAGCGCTTCTCGCGTTCGGGCCTGCGCCAGTACCGCGGCAAGAGCGAGCTGCCGAAGGTCATGAACGGCCTGGGTATCTCCATCATTTCCACCTCCAAGGGCATCATGACTGATGCGCAGGCGCGCCAGCTGGGCGTCGGCGGCGAAGTCCTGTGCTTCGTGGCCTAAGGCGAAAGGAGTAGAACTATGTCCCGCGTAGCCAAGAAGCCGATCGACCTGGGTAAGGTTGAACTGAACGTCCAGTCGGACAGCGTCACCGCCAAGGGCCCGAAGGGCACCCTGTCGCTGGCCAAGCCGGCCGGTATTGCCATCAACGTCGACAACGGCGTTGCCACCCTGAGCACCGAGAACGCCGACCTGGTCGCACTGACCGGCACCGTGCGTGCGATCCTGTCCAACATGGTCAAGGGCGTGTCCGAAGGCTTCGAGCGCAAGCTGGAGCTGGTCGGCGTGGGTTACCGCGCTGCCATGCAGGGCAAGGACCTGAGCCTGTCGCTGGGCTTCTCGCACCCGGTCGTGTTCGTGGCGCCGGAAGGCATCACCATCACCACCCCGACCCAGACCGAGATCCTGGTCCAGGGCGCTGACAAGCAGGTCGTCGGTGAAGTTGCCGCCAAGATCCGCGCGTTCCGCAAGCCGGAGCCGTACAAGGGCAAGGGCGTGAAGTACTCCGACGAAGTCATCATCCGTAAGGAAGCCAAGAAGGCGTAAGCGCGAGTCCCTCGCAAGAGCCCGCACATCCCTGTGCGGACTCCTCAGGGAAAAGCCCATCCTTCAGCTTTCAAGGAATAATCAAAATGAACAAGAACATCGCCCGCCTGCGTCGCGCCAAGTCGACCCGCGCCCACATCCGTGAGCTCGGCGTCGCCCGCCTGTCGGTGCTGCGCACCGGCCAGCACCTGTACGCCCAGGTCTTCACCGCCGACGGTTCCAAGGTGCTGGCTGCCGCCAACACCACCCAGACCGACGTCATGGAAGGCCTGAAGAACGGCAAGAACGCCGACGCCGCCGCCAAGGTCGGCCGCATCGTCGCTGAGCGCGCCAAGGCCGCCGGCGTCGAGAAGGTTGCCTTCGATCGTTCGGGCTACCGCTACCACGGCCGCATCAAGGCCCTGGCAGAAGCCGCCCGCGAAGCCGGCCTGCAGTTCTAAGGGATAAGGGCAGGGGACCTGTGGTCTCCTGCCCGCCTGCTCGCCAGCCTGAGTGAGGCTGGACGGCGCCACTCTTCTGCAGTGGCCCACCGGAACAACGCGACATTCCACAACCATAAGCGGCCCCGAGCCGTACATACCCAAACTACCAAGGAATCAAAATGGCAGAAGAGCGTCAGCAGCGGGGTCGCGATCGCGACCGTAACCGCGAAGAGAAAGTCGACGACGGCATGATCGAAAAGCTGGTCGCGGTCAACCGCGTCAGCAAGACCGTCAAGGGTGGCCGCCAGTTCACCTTCACCGCCCTGACCGTTGTCGGCGACGGCGAAGGCAAGGTCGGTTTCGGCTATGGCAAGGCCCGCGAAGTGCCGGTCGCCATCCAGAAGTCGATGGAACAGGCCCGCAAGAACCTGGTCAGCGTTGACCTGAACAACGGCACCCTGTGGCACACCATCAAGGATGGTCACGGCGCAGCCCGCGTGTTCATGCAGCCGGCTTCCGAAGGTACCGGCGTCATCGCCGGCGGTGCCATGCGCGCCGTGCTGGAAGCGGTTGGCGTGAAGAACGTGCTGGCCAAGGCCACCGGTTCGCGCAACCCGATCAACCTGGTGCGTGCCACCGTGAAGGGCCTGTCTGCTGCGCAGTCGCCGGCTCGCATCGCGGCCAAGCGCGGCAAGAAGGTGGAGGAACTCAACCATGGCTAATGAGTCCAACAAGACTGTGAAGGTGCGCCTGGTGCGTGGCCTGCGTGGTACCCAGTCGCGTCACCGCCTGTCGGTGCGTGCCCTGGGCCTGAACAAGCTCAACGATGTGCGTGAACTGAAGGACAGCCCGCAGGTTCGCGGTCTGATCAACACCGTTCACTACCTCGTCAAGGTTGAGGAGTAATCGATCATGACTCTGCGTCTCAATGAACTGAGCCCGGCACCGGGCGCCCGCACCGAGCGCACCCGCGTCGGTCGCGGTATCGGCTCGGGCCTGGGCAAGACTGCCGGCCGCGGCCACAAGGGTTCGTTCGCCCGCAAGGGTGGCGGCAAGATCAAGGCTGGCTTCGAAGGCGGCCAGACCCCCATGCAGCGTCGTCTGCCGAAGATCGGCTTCCGTTCGCCGATCGCCAAGGACACCGCTGAAGTGCTGCTGTACGCGCTGGACAAGCTGCCGGCCGGTGAGATCGACTTCGCCGCCCTGCGTGCTGCCAAGCTGGTCCCGAGCACTGCCAAGAAGGCCAAGGTCGTCGTCAAGGGCGAAGTGACCAAGGCGTTCACCCTGAAGGGTATTGCTGCCACGGCTGGTGCCAAGGCCGCGATCGAAGCTGCCGGCGGCAGCGTAACGGAGTAAGAAAATCATGGCGCAAGCTGGCATCGGTAACCTCGCGGGCGGAATGGGCAAGTTCACTGAACTTCGCCAACGTTTGCTGTTCGTCGTCGGGGCTTTGATCGTCTATCGCATCGGCTGCTACGTGCCGGTGCCGGGCGTCAATCCCGATGCCATGCTTGCCATGATGCAACAGCAGGGCGGCGGCATCGTGGACATGTTCAACATGTTCTCGGGCGGCGCCCTGCACCGTTTCAGCATCTTCGCGCTGAACGTGATGCCGTACATCTCGGCATCGATCGTGATGCAGCTGGCCGTGCACATCTTCCCCGCCCTGAAGGCGATGCAGAAGGAAGGTGAGTCCGGCCGCCGCAAGATCACCCAGTATTCGCGCATCGGCGCCGTGCTGCTGGCAGTGGTGCAGGGCGGCTCGATCGCACTGGCCCTGCAGGGCCAGGTCTCGCCGTCGGGCGCTCCGGTGGTGTATGCGCCGGGCATGGGCTTCGTGCTCACCGCCGTGGTCGCGCTGACCGCCGGCACCATGTTCCTGATGTGGGTCGGTGAGCAGGTCACCGAGCGCGGCATCGGCAACGGCGTGTCGCTGATCATCTTTGCCGGTATCGTCGCCGGCCTGCCGGGTGCGGTCATCCACACCTTCGACGCCTACCGCGACGGCAACATCCAGTTCATCCAGCTGCTGCTGATCGCCATTGTCGTGCTCGCCTTCACCTTCTTCGTGGTGTTCGTCGAGCGCGGCCAGCGCCGGATCACGGTGAACTACGCGCGCCGCCAGGGCGGTCGCAACGCGTACATGAACCAGACCTCGTTCCTGCCGCTGAAGCTCAACATGGCCGGCGTCATCCCGGCGATCTTCGCCTCGAGCCTGCTGGCCTTCCCGGCCACCCTGGCCATGTGGTCCGGCCAGGCTGCCAACCAGAGCAGCATGGGCCAGATCCTGCAGAAGGTCGCCAATGCCCTGGGCCCGGGCGAGCCGCTGCACATGATCGTCTTCGCCGCGCTGATCACCGGTTTCGCGTTCTTCTATACCGCGCTGGTGTTCAACTCGCAGGAAACCGCCGACAACCTGAAGAAGTCGGGCGCGCTGATTCCGGGCATCCGTCCGGGCAAGGCAACCGCCGACTACATCGACGGCGTGCTGACCCGCCTGACCGCAGCCGGCTCGGCCTACCTGGTGATCGTCTGCCTGCTGCCGGAACTGATGCGCACGCAGCTGAACGCCTCGTTCTACTTCGGCGGTACTTCGCTGCTGATCGTGGTGGTGGTGGTGATGGACTTCATCGCCCAGGTGCAGGCGCACCTGATGTCCCACCAGTACGAGAGCCTGCTGAAGAAGGCCAACCTGAAGGGTGGCAACCGCGGCGGTTTTGCCCGCGGCTGATTGGCCTGTTATACTTTCGTCTTCCTGACGTGATGGTCCCTCCGCTTCGCGGACTCCGGCCACACAAACGAAGGGCGGCCCCCGCAGCGGTTCCGGGTGGGGGTGTGATGAGGTGGTCCCGCGCTGGAGTAGCGCGGGCGGCCCCGGGGGAAACCCCAGGTCCAACCCCATCCGGCGCCGGAGCCTGGGCACACTCCCCAGGCCGGGTTCATGAAACCAATGGTTTCACGGGCTTCCATGTAAACCGGAACCTTGTTAGTATCGCTAGTTCACTTTTTTGATCCATCCTGCCGGATTGGCGTGCCCGAGGCGCGCTGTCGGCCATCACTCAGCTGGAGAACCGCGTCATGGCGCGTATTGCAGGCGTCAACCTGCCAGCCCAGAAGCACGTCTGGGTCGGGTTGCAAAGCATTTACGGCATCGGCCGTACCCGTTCGAAGAAGGTCTGCGAAGTCGCAGGCGTTGCTTCGACCACCAAGATCCGCGATCTGTCGGAGCCGGAAATCGAGCGCCTGCGCGCCGAAGTCGGCAAGTACATCGTGGAAGGCGATCTGCGCCGTGAGATCGGCATCGCGATCAAGCGCCTGATGGACCTGGGCTGCTACCGCGGCCTGCGTCACCGTCGTGGCCTCCCGCTGCGTGGCCAGCGCACCCGTACCAACGCCCGCACCCGCAAGGGTCCGCGCAAGGCGATCAAGAAGTAAGGGACTGAGAAATGGCTAAGCCCGCTGCTAAGACCAAGAAGAAGATCAAGCGCGTCGTCACCGACGGCGTTGCCCACGTCCACGCTTCGTTCAACAACACCATCGTCACCATCACCGACCGCCAGGGCAACGCTCTGTCGTGGGCGACCTCCGGTGGCGCTGGCTTCCGTGGTTCGCGCAAGTCGACCCCGTTCGCTGCCCAGGTGGCTGCTGAAAAGGCCGGTCGTGCTGCGCTGGACTACGGCGTGAAGTCGCTGGAAGTCCGCATCAAGGGCCCGGGTCCGGGCCGTGAGTCGGCCGTGCGTTCGTTGAACAACGTCGGCTACAAGATCACCAACATCATCGACGTGACGCCTATCCCGCACAACGGGTGCCGTCCGCCGAAGAAGCGTCGCGTCTAAAGGGAGCGATAAGAAATGGCTCGTTATATCGGTCCTACCTGTAAGCTCGCCCGTCGCGAAGGCGCCGACCTGTCCCTGAAGAGCCCGGCGCGTGCGCTGGACTCCAAGTGCAAGCTGGAGCAGAAGCCCGGCCAGCACGGCGCCACTGCCCGCAAGGGCAAGCTGTCCGACTACGCCACCCAGCTGCGTGAAAAGCAGAAGGTCAAGCGTATCTACGGCCTGCTGGAGCGTCAGTTCCGCAACTACTACAAGAAGGCCTCGACCAAGAAGGGCAACACCGGCGAGAACCTGCTGCAGCTGCTGGAAACCCGCCTGGACAACGTCGTCTACCGCATGGGCTTCGCCGTGACCCGTCCGGCTGCCCGTCAGCTGGTGTCGCACCGCGGCGTCACCGTGAATGGCAAGTCGGTCAACCTGGCTTCGTACCAGGTCAAGGCTGGCGACGCCATCGCCCTGTCTGAAAAGGCTGCCAAGCAGCTGCGCGTCCAGGAAGCCCTGACCGTCGCCGCCCAGCATGACCTGAGCCCGTCGTGGGTTGAAGTGGATTCCGGCAAGTTCACCGGCATCTTCAAGGCTGTTCCGGATCGTTCGGATCTGCCTGCGGACATCAACGAAGCGCTGATCGTCGAGCTGTATTCGAAGTAATTCACATTGGAGAGCCCCCGGCGACGGCCGGGGGTTCACTAGGAGAACCCGCAACATGACGGTTACCGCCAACCAGGTTCTGCGTCCTCGCGGTCCGCAGATCGAACGCCTTACCGACACCCGTGCAAAGGTCGTTATCGAACCTTTGGAGCGGGGTTACGGGCATACGCTGGGTAATGCCCTGCGTCGCGTGCTGCTGTCGTCCATCCCGGGCTTCGCCATCACGGAAGTCGAAATCGACGGCGTGTTGCATGAGTACACCACGGTCGAAGGTCTGCAGGAGGACGTGCTCGAAGTCCTGCTGAACCTCAAGGACGTGGCCATCCGTATGCACTCCGGCGACAGCGCCACCCTGTCCCTGTCCAAGCAGGGTCCGGGCGTTGTCACCGCTGCCGACATCAAGGTCGACCACAATGTGGAGATCCTGAACGGCGACCATGTTATCTGCCACCTGACCAAGGACACGGCAATCAACATGCGTCTGAAGATCGAACGTGGTTTCGGCTACCAGCCGGCTGCCGCGCGTCGTCGTCCGGACGAAGAAACCCGTGCCATCGGCCGCCTGGTCCTGGATGCCTCGTTCTCGCCGGTCCGCCGCGTCGCCTATGCCGTGGAAGCGGCCCGCGTCGAACAGCGTACCGACCTGGACAAGCTGGTCATCGATATCGAGACCAACGGCACCATCGATGCCGAGGAAGCCGTGCGCACCGCCGCCGACATCCTCAGCGACCAGCTGTCGGTGTTCGGTGACTTCACCCACCGCGACCGCGGTGCGGCGAAGCCGGCCAACAACGGCGTGGATCCGGTGCTGCTGCGCCCGATCGACGATCTGGAGCTGACCGTGCGTTCGGCCAACTGCCTGAAGGCTGAAAGCATCTACTACATCGGCGATCTGATCCAGAAGACCGAAGTGGAGCTGCTGAAGACCCCGAACCTGGGCAAGAAGTCGCTCACCGAGATCAAGGAAGTGCTGGCTCAGCGCGGCCTGTCGCTCGGCATGAAGCTGGAGAACTGGCCGCCGGCCGGCGTCGCCAGCCACGGCATGCTGGGCTGATATCGGTAATGCCTGGAGGCTCCACCGGCAACGGTGGAGCCTTCAACGCAACACAACACGCCACGACGAACCCCAGGTTCGCGCGGCAGGTCGTCCAGGATGGGCGGCCAGGACCATCCGCAGTCCACGCAGCAACGCCAGGATGGCGACAACGATCCACACAGCCCCATCATTAACCAAGGAATATCACCATGCGTCACCAGAAGTCTGGCCGTAAGTTCAGCCGCACCAGCGCCCACCGCGAAGCGATGTTCAAGAACATGGCTGCCTCGCTGTTCAAGCACGAGCTGATCAAGACCACCCTGCCGAAGGCCAAGGAACTGCGCCGCGTTGCCGAGCCGCTGATCACCCTGGCCAAGGTCGACTCGGTCGCCAACCGCCGTCTGGCCTTCGCCCGCCTGCGCGACAACGAAGCCGTGGGCAACCTGTTCACCATCCTGGGCCCGCGCTACGCGAACCGTCCGGGCGGCTACCTGCGCCTGCTGAAGTGCGGCTTCCGCGCGGGCGACAACGCGCCGATGGCCTACGTCGAGCTGGTTGACCGTCCGGTCGTGGCCGAGGAAGTGGCCGAGTAATCGGACCGCTCCAACGCGACACAGCGAAAGCCCGGCCTCTGCCGGGCTTTTGCGTTCTGGTAGCGCCGGGCCATGCCCGGCGTTTCCGTTTCTGCTGCGCCCGCCGGGCATGGCCCGGCGCTACCCGCAGCAGGCTCTGACCCACACCGTTCCGACAGGCGTCACCTGTGGCGGTTCGAATGGCGCGCGCTCTCGGTTACGCTTGGCGTCTTGATCCATTCGAGCGTTGACGATGAATCCACTGCGCTGGCCCTTCCGTGCCCAGTTCTTCCTGGGCTTCCTGATCTGCGCAGGCCTGCTCGGCTACGCCATCTTCCTGCAGCTGAAGATGGGCCTGGAACCGTGTCCGTTGTGCATCTTCCAGCGCCTGGCGTTCGCTGCGCTGGGCCTGCTGTTCCTGATCGGTGCGCTGCACGGACCGTCCAACCGCCCCGGCCGGGCGACCTATGGCGTTCTGGCCTTCATCGCCGCGGCAGTAGGCGTCGGCATCGCCGCGCGCCACGTCTACGTGCAGATGCTGCCGCCAGAAATGGGTTCCACCTGTGGCCCGCCGCTGGCCTTCCTGAGCGAGACCATGGGGCCGCTGGAAGTGTTCCGCACGGTGCTGACCGGTACCGGCAACTGCGGCAACATCGACTGGACCTTCCTGGGCCTGACCATGCCGATGTGGTCGGGTGTGTGGTTCGTGCTGCTGGCGCTGTGGGCGCTGGTGGTGTCGCTGCGCAAGGTCAAGCGCTGAAGCAGGGGAGTGCCGGCCGCTGGCCGGCACACCGTGGCAATGCCGGCCAGCGGCCGGCACTACCTCAGAAGTCCTGCTGCAGGCTCAGGTAAGCACCACGGCGCGGCCCCCACTGCGGCGCGAACACGCCAACACCGCCACCGTCGCGCAGCTGGTAGCTGCGGTCCAGCGCGTTGATCACCGCCAGCTGCACGTGCAGCGGATGCCCACTGTCGGCGTTGAAGTCGTGCCCGGCGCTGAGGTTCACCTGCAGGTACGACGGCAGCTCGCCGCCATTGGGCACGCCTTCGATGTCCGAACGCAGGCCGCTGCCGAACACGTAGTTGGCGCCGATCCGGTTGTGCCCGGCGAAGGCGTAGCTGAGCCCACCGGACGACGTCAGCTTCTGGTCGTGGTCGAGGTGGATCCAGTGGTTGGCCACATAGGCCAGCGCTTCCGGGTCGAGGTTGTACTGGCTGGTGATGACGTCGGTACCGATGGCCTTGTTCAGCGCGGCGTTGAAGTAGGCACTGAACGGACCGTTGCTGTAGTCGGCGCTGAACTCCAGGCCACGGATGTGACCACGGCGGTAGTTGAAGGTCGAATAGATGTAGGCGGCGCCGAACTGGCCTTCGTCCTGCAGCCGCGCGACGCGACGATCGTACGCATCCAGGCCCAGGGTCAGGTGTTCGCCCAGTTGCTGCGAGACGCCGATGTCGTAGTAGTCGCTGCGCTCGGCCAGCGGTGTGTTGTTGCCGCCGCTGGGCTGCTGGTTGGTGGTGCCGTCGTACAGGGCGATGTCGCCGCTGGCGATCAGCTCGCTGGCCGGTGGCGTGAAGTAGCGCGAGTAGCCGGCATGCACGGTGGTGCTGTCGCTGGCATTCCAGACCACGCCCACGCGCGGGCTGAGCTGGCCCTCGGTGCGGCCGAAGGCCCTGTAGCGGTCGCCACGCAGGCCGTAGTTGACGGTCCAGTCGTCGCCGATCTTCCATTCGTCCTGTACGTACAGTGCCAGCGTGCTGGCATGGAAGGCGCTGCGGTCGGGGATCAACAGCGGTGTGGTGCTGGACTGCTGGCCGCCGTCATCAACCGGGAACACCCAGCTGTTGCTGTTCGCCCGCGCGTTCTCGTAATTGCCGTACAGGCCATAGCGCAGCGTGTGGTCGTTGCCCAACGGCGTTGAGAAGTCGGCCTGCAGGGTGTTGGCGCGGTTGCTGCGCTGGACCTGCGAGGCGACGCCACTGAACACCAGGTCGCCGATGACATCCGGGTTGAACGCCACATCGCTGTAGCGCTGCCCGGCCGACAGCTGGTAGGCGGTGCTGCCGAGCGTGCCCTGCAGCACCAGCATGCCGAAGCGCGTGGTCTCGCGCTGGGTCTCATCCAGTTGGCTTGAGTCGAAGGTCGTGGTGTCGAGGTAGCCGAACTGCGGTGCCTGGCCCGGATTGACCGGAATCTGGAAGCGGTTGTTGGCGAAGCCGGCGAACACGCTCAGGCGGGTGTTCTCATTGACCAGGTAGGTGAGGTCGGCGAATGCCTTGCCCTGGTGGGTGTCGTCGTGCAACGGCTTGCGCGTGCTGGTGGGGTTCTCCAGGCCGACGTCGTTCTGGTCGTAGTTGCCGGTCAGGAACCAGCTCCAGCGCCCCTGGTTGCCCCACCAGGAGGCGTCCGGATTGACCTTGCCGAACGAGCCGGTGGTCAGCCCCGCGCTGCCGCCGTTGCCCAGTTCGGCACCGTTGCGGGTGGTGATGTCGACCACCGCGGCGGTGCGCTCGCCGAACTGCGCCGGCAGTGCGCCGTCCATCAGGCGGATGCTCTTGATGGTGCGCGCGTCCAGGGTCTGGCCGAAGCCGGAGATCGATTCCGGCAGCAGTACGCCGTTGATGCGGTACTGCAGATTGGCGTGGTCGCCGCGGACGTGCACGCCGCCGTAGGAATCCTGGACCACGCCCGGGGCCTGCAGCAGTACCTGGCTGAGCGGCGCGGAGGCGCCCAGTGGCTGCTTCTGGATGTCCTCGGCGGTGATCTGGTACTGGCTGCTGCCGATGTCCGGCGACAGCGTGTTGCGCGCCTGGTCGAGCTGGGCGTGGACGGTGACTGCGTCCAGGTCCTTGACGGACGAAGAGGTGTCGTCGGCTGCCGAGGCGAAGGCGGGCAGGCTGGCCAGGGCCAGGGCGAAGGTGATGCCGGTAGCGAGGGGCGAGGGCTTCATGGTGGGAGAGGTGGCGGCTGGATGTGGAAGGGGCCGGTCCATGACATGGAAGTGTTACTCCGTAACAAAGCATGCGCCTGTCCCGGGCGGCTGACCATGCAGGATCTGGCCGCTGGCGTCGGCCTTTCCCTGCCGTTCAGGCGAGCAGGCCGGCCGGATCGGCCCTTTGCGTCAGCGGCTGGCTCTGCGACCATGACCGCCCCCCATCCCGGAAGTCTGCAATGAGCCTGTCCGCCGTTCCGCCCGTCCCCGATCCCGCCGCGACCGTCGCCGGCGCTGCCTGGTCGCCGGAGAGCTGGCGTGGCAAGACCGCGCTGCAGATGCCGACCTACCCCGACCCGGTGGCACTGGACGCGGCCCTGCACGAGCTGAAGCGGTTGCCGCCGCTGGTCACCTCATGGGAGATCCTGGCGCTGAAGCAGCAGCTGGCCGAGGCCCAGGAAGGCAAGCGCTTCCTGCTGCAGGGCGGCGACTGCGCCGAGAATTTCAGCGACTGTGAATCGGGCACCATCTCCAACCGGCTGAAGGTGCTGCTGCAGATGAGCCTGGTGCTGGTGCACGGCCTGCGCCAGCCGGTGATCCGTGTTGGCCGCTTCGCCGGCCAGTACGCCAAGCCGCGCTCGGCCGACACCGAGACCCGCGACGGCGTGACCCTGCCCAGCTATCGCGGCGATGTGATCAACGCGCCGGCCTTCACCGAAGCGGCACGCCTGCCGGACCCGAAGCGGATGCTGCAGGCACACGCACATTCGGCGATGACGATGAACTTCGTGCGCGCGCTGATCGACGGTGGTTTCGCCGACCTGCACCACCCCGAGTACTGGAACCTGGAGTGGGTGCGGCATTCGCCGCTGGCGGCCGAGTACCAGAAGATGGTGGCCTCGATCGGCGATGCAGTGCACTTCATGGAGACCCTCGCCGGGGCTCGCGTGCACAACCTCAACCGGATCGATTTCTACACCTCGCATGAAGCACTGCTGCTGCCCTACGAGCAGGCGTTGACCCGGCAGGTGCCGCGCCAGCAGGGCTGGTTGAACCTGAGCACGCACTACCCGTGGATCGGCATGCGCACCGCTGCGCTGGATGGCGCACACGTGGAATACCTGCGTGGCGTGCGCAATCCGATTGCGATCAAGGTGGGCCCGTCGGTGACGCCGGACCAGCTGCTGCGCCTGATTGACGTGCTCAACCCGCATGACGAGCCGGGCCGCCTGAGCTTCATCCACCGCATGGGCGCAGCGCAGATTGCCGAGAAGCTGCCGCCGCTGCTGGACGCGGTCAAGCGCGATGGTCGTCGCGTGCTGTGGGTATGCGATGCGATGCATGGCAATACCGAGAGCACCGCCAACGGTTTCAAGACACGTCGCTTCGACAACGTGCGCGGTGAGGTGGAGATGTCGTTCGATCTGCATGCGGCCGCAGGCACGCGCCTGGGTGGCGTGCACCTGGAGCTGACCGGCGAGGACGTGACCGAGTGCACCGGTGGCGCACGCGAGCTGACCGAGCGTGACCTGGAACGTGCGTATCGTTCGACGGTGGATCCGCGGTTGAATTACGAGCAGTCGCTGGAGATTGCGATGGCGATCGTGCGCAAGCAGGAGCAAGTGCGGTAAGTGTGTTGCGGCAGGGCTTGCAGCCCTGCACCTGCGGACGCAACGGCAACGGCCGAAGCAACGGCAACGGCCGAAGCAACGGCAACAGCATGGATTCCGTGGGATGGCGGGGCGGTGTCGGAGTGCGGGGGCGCTGCAAGTACGTCCCTGTAAGCTTGGCAGCCGCATCCATGCGGCTGACACCCCGCACTCCGACACCGCCCCACCTTTGACAGATTCCCGCGGCTGTTGGTGGGTGTCGACCTTGGTCGACACGGTAGATCCACGCCATGCGTGGATGCTTTGGGATTCCAATTCGAAATATTCGATTCCGATGGAGATTCATCCACGCATGGCGTGGATCTACTGCAGATCGCGGGAATCTGTCGAAGGCGGGGTGGGTCCGGTTGCGGGAGTGTCCGCGGCATGGATGCCGCGGCCAAGCCCCCAAGGACGGGTTTACGGCGTCTCCCGCAACCGGACCCACCCCGCCATCCCACAGGAAACCCGCTTCTGCTTCGGCTGTTGCTGTTGCTGTTGCTCCAGCACGCAGCAGGTGCAGGGCTGCAAGCCCTGCCGACCAACACCCTTCTTACGAACGACTGACGTGACGCTCATGCGGCATGCGCGAGGCTGTCCGCTTGCTGTTCGAGTGGAGGTGGCAACGGTGCACTGGCAAAGCGCACAGGCCTACGCATGGCCGTTGGGATTGGCAGCAGTAGTGGGCGGCATCGGCGCGTGGCTGATCCTGTGGATCTATCATCGATTGAAAGGGCGTGATCGCCGGCGCGCCCGCATCGGTCGCGTGCTCGGGCTGCCGATGGCCACCGCGTGGCCACTGCTGCTGTTGATCCCCGCGTTGCAGGCCACGCCGCTGCAGGATCCTGTACTGGGCAATCTGCAGCATGTGCTGCACATCGCGCTGACCGCATGCTTCATCTGGCTGCTGGTACGCGTGGTGGCGGCGGGCGAGCGCGCGATCCTGCGCAGCCATCCCATCGATGTCTCCGACAACCTGGAAGCGCGCCGCATCCAGACCCAGACGCGGGTGCTCAGCCGTGTGCTGATGGGCGGCATCATCGTGCTGGGCGCATCGCTGGTGCTGCTGACCTTCCCGATGGTGCAGAAGATCGGTACCGCCCTGTTGGCCTCAGCGGGCCTGATCGGCCTGGTGGCCGGTATCGCGGCCAAGCCGGTGTTCGGCAACCTGATCGCCGGCCTGCAGATCGCGGTGACGCAGCCAATCCGGCTGGATGACGTGGTGATCGTTGAAGGTGAGTGGGGGCGTATCGAGGAGATCGGCAGCAGCTACGTGGTGGTGCGTATCTGGGATGAGCGGCGGATGGTGGTGCCGCTGACCTGGTTCATCGAGAACCCGTTCCAGAACTGGACGCGGCGCAGCGCCGACCTGCTCGGCACCGCGTTCCTGTGGTTGGACTACCGTGCGCCGATCGCGGCGATCCGCGCCGAGCTGGAGCGCATCTGTCGTGGCGAAGCGCTGTGGGATGGCCGGGTCTGCGTGACCCAGGTGACCGAGACCAGCGAGCGTGCGATCCAGGTGCGACTGCTGGTCAGCGCGCGCAGTTCCGGCGATGCCTTCGACCTGCGCTGCCTGGTGCGCGAGCGCATGCTCGATTTCCTCGCACGTGAGCATCCGCAGTCGTTGCCGCAGGTACGTGCGCGGCTGCAACACGAAGATGAGCTGGATATGCCGCGTGGTCCACGTGCGCGTACCGCGGATGTGCGTTCGCCAGGTGCTGAAGATGGTGAGGCTGCGATCGTGCCGGTGGAGCTGGAGCCCGAACGGTAGCGCCGGCCGCTGGCCGGCGACCCCGGATCTGCCGGCCAGCGGCCGGCACTACCGGATCAGGGCTCGCCGGCGTCGATCAGCGCATCGGTATCGAAGTGCGGCGGGCGCCGCGCGCGCGTGCGCTGTTCGTAGGCGTAGGCCATTTCGATCAGCTTCGGTTCGCTCCAGGCGGTGCCCATGAACAGCAGGCCGACCGGCAGGCCGTCGATCTGGCCCATCGGCACGGTCAGGCTGGGGTAACCGGCCACGGCAGCGGCGCTGTAGCTCTCGCCGGGGAAGTCGTCGCCTTCGCTGCGGATCGCCCATGCGACGCCGGTGGTCGGTGCCACCAGCGCATCGAGTTGATGGGCGGCGAGGGCGGCGTCGATGCCTTCCGGGCCGGCCAGGCGGCGCGCATCGCTGCGCGCGCGGATGTAGGCAGGGTCGGCCAGGCCGGCGGTGGCATCGGCCTCCACCAGCAGCTCCTGGCCGAACAGGCCCAGTTCCTGCTTGCTGTGCGCCTGGTTGAAGGCGATCAGGTCGGCCAGGGTGCGCAGTGGTGCGCGGTGGGTGCTGAAGTAGCGCTCCAGCCCGGCCTTGAATTCGTACAGCAGCAGCGTGCGCTCGGCCTCGGCCCAGGCGCCCTGGTTGGGCAGTTCGACGGGTACCACGACGGCGCCGGCGCGACGCAGTTCGGTCGCCGCCTGATCGATCAGCGGTGGCATGCCACGGTACTTCAGCAGCGGTGTCTGCAGCAGGCCGATGCGCTTGCCGCGCAGGCCCTGCGGGTCCAGTCGCGCGGTGTAGTCGTAGACCGCACGGCCGGGCATGGTCGCGGTGGCCGGGTCGGCATCATCGCGGCCGGCAATCGCGGTCAGCACGGCGGCAGCGTCGGCGACGCTGCGTGCCATCGGCCCGGCAGTGTCCTGGCTGAAGGAGATCGGGATGATGCCGTCGCGGCTGACCAGGCCAACGGTCGGCTTCAGGCCGACCACGCCGTTGATCGCTGCCGGGCAGACGATGCTGCCGTCGGTCTCGGTACCGATCGCCACGCTGGCGAGGTTGGCGGCCACCGCCACCGCACTGCCGCTGCTGGAGCCGCAGGGCGAGTGGCTGAGGCGATAGGGGTTGCGGGTCTGGCCGCCGCGGGCACTCCAGCCGGAAATCGAATCGTTGCCGCGGAAGTTGGCCCACTCGCTGAGGTTGGTCTTGCCCAGCACCACGGCGCCGGCCTCGCGCAGGCGCCGCACCAGGTAGGCATCGTCCGGGCGGAAGCCCTGCAGCGCCAGCGAGCCGGCACTGGTGGCCATCGGCGCGGCGTTGATGTTGTCCTTGAGCAGCAGCGGGATGCCATGCAGCGGGCCGCGCAGGCGGCCTTCGCGGCGCTCGCGGTCGCGGGCGGCGGCTTCCTTCAGGGCATCGGGGTTGAGTTCGATCACCGCGCGCAGGCGTGGCCCGGTGCGGTCCAGCGCGGCGATACGCTGCAGGTAGGCCTGGGTCAGGGTGGTGCTGTCCAGCTCACCGGCGGTCATCCGCGCCTGCAGGTCGGCGACATCGGTTTCGGCGTACGGGAACGGCACGTTGCGGCTCGCAGGTTCGGCCGCATGCGCGCTGGGCGTGGCCGGGCTGCAGCCAGCCGAAAGCAGCGCAGGCAGCGCGGCGAGCAGGCAGGTCAGCAGAGGCGGCAAGGACGGGCGCATGGGGCGGCTTGGTCGGCTCCAATCCCCAGTGTAGCCGCTGCTCAGCGGTGGCGCTTGCGCAGGTCGCGGGCGAGGACGTAGACCACGATCAGGTTGATCGCCAGGATCGTCCAGGACGGCCAGCCGGGATGACGGATGATCGCGAAGATATCGAAGGGCAGGTACAGCGAGGCGGTCAGGCAACCCAGCCAGGAGGCCCAGGCCTTGGCCCGCCACAGGCCCCAGGCTTCGACCAGGTGCAGCAGGCCGTAGCCGATCATCCCCGCCGCGGCCAGGTGCACCGCGTCGGGGCTGATCATGTGCAGCAGCGAGGGCAGGGTGCCATGGTCCGGATCCAGGCTGAAACGCCGGATCAGGACCATGATGCCGTGCCGCAGCGGCTGCGGTCCGAGCACTTCCAGCCCGGTGGCGGCCAACAGCGCCAGCATCGCCTTGCTCGCTTCGAGCAGGGCGATGACATGGAGACCCGGATGCCGGTGTGGATCCGGGTTGTAGCCGCTCTGGTTCACGGGGTGCTGGCTCAGCCGCCGCGCGAAGCCTTCTTGCGGTCGCTTTCGGTCAGGAACTTCTTGCGCAGACGGATCTCCTTCGGGGTGATCTCGACCAGCTCGTCGTCTTCAATGAAGTCCAGGGCCTGTTCCAGCGAGTACTTGATCGCCGGGGTCAGCTGGATCGCATCGTCCTTGCCCGAAGCGCGCATGTTGGTCAGCGGCTTGGTCTTGATCGCGTTGACGGTCAGGTCGTTGTCCTTGGAGTGGATACCGACCAGCTGACCTTCATACACGTTGTCGCCTTCAGCAGCGAACAGCTTGCCGCGCTCCTGCAGCGGGCCCAGCGAGTAGGCCGGCGTGGTGCCCGGCGCATTGGCGATCATCACGCCGTTGATGCGCTTGGCGATCGCGCCCTGTTCCTTCGGACCGTAGTGGTCGAACACGTGGAACAGCAGGCCCGAACCCTGGGTCAGGGTCTTGAACTCGTTCTGGAAGCCGATCAGGCCACGGGCCGGGATCGAGTATTCCAGGCGCACGCGGCCCTTGCCGTCCGATTCCATGTTCTTCAGCTGGCCCTTGCGGGTGCCCAGCTTTTCCATCACGCCGCCCTGGTGGATTTCTTCGATGTCCACCACCAGCTGCTCGATCGGCTCCATCATCTGGCCGTCGATTTCCTTGATGATCACTTCCGGGCGCGACACGGCCAGCTCGTAGCCTTCGCGACGCATGTTCTCGATCAGCACCGACAGGTGCAGTTCGCCACGGCCGGAGACCAGGAACTTGTCGGCGTCTTCCAGCTGCTCGACCTTCAGGGCCACGTTGTGGACCTTTTCACGGTCCAGGCGGTCCTTGATCTGGCGGCTGGTCAGGAACTTGCCACCGGACAGGTCCTTGTTGCCGGCGAACGGCGAGTTGTTGACCTGGAAGGTCATCGAGATGGTCGGCTCGTCGACGGTCAGCGCCGGCAGGGCTTCCGGGGTGTCCGGGGCGCAGATGGTGTCGGAGATGGTCAGCTCCTGGATGCCGGAGATGGCCACGATGTCGCCGGCCTCGGCGGTATCCTGCTCGATGCGCTCCAGGCCCATGAAGCCCAGCACCTGCAGCACCTTGCCGTTGCGCTTCTTGCCTTCACGGTCGATGACCGCGACCTGCATGTTCTTCTTCAGGGTGCCGCGCTGGATGCGGCCGATGCCGATCACGCCCACGAAGTTGTTGTAGTCCAGCTGGCTGATGCGCATCTGGAACGGGCCTTCCGGGTCAACTTCCGGACGCGGCGCGTGCTGCATGATCGCTTCGTACAGCGGGGTCATGTCGCCGTCGCGCACGGTGTCTTCCAGGCCGGCGTAGCCGTTCAGGCCCGAGGCGTAGACGATCGGGAAGTCCAGCTGCTCGTTGGTGGCGCCGAGCTTGTCGAACAGGTCGAAGACCTGGTCGATCACCCATTCCGGACGGGCGCCCGGACGATCGACCTTGTTGACCACGACGATCGGCTTGAAGCCCATCGCGAAGGCCTTCTGGGTCACGAAGCGGGTCTGCGGCATCGGGCCGTCCATCGCATCGACCAGGATCAGCACGGTGTCGACCATCGACAGCACGCGCTCGACCTCACCACCGAAGTCGGCGTGGCCGGGGGTGTCGACGATGTTGATCCGGTTCTTGATGCCGGTCTTCTTGTCTTCCCAGGTAATGGCGGTGTTCTTGGCCAGGATGGTGATGCCGCGTTCCTTTTCCTGGTCGTTGCTGTCCATCACGCGCTCGGCGAGGACGGTGCGCTCGGACAGGGTGCCGGACTGCTTCAGCAGCTGGTCGACCAGGGTGGTCTTGCCATGGTCGACGTGGGCGACGATGGCGATGTTGCGAAGATTTTCGATGGACATACGAAAGGGGGCCAGTCGGCGCCGGATTTGGAAAAAGAAGTCCAACATTATACGTCGAACTTGACGATTCGCGAAAAGGTGGATTTCACACCCGTCGCGGGACCCATTCAGGTGGCTGTCCGCTGCCTCTGCCGGGGCGGCCAGGGCCGGGAGACGGGGCTTCCCATCCGCGGGCTGAAGCCGGGTTCTTCACCGATGGTCGAAGCCGCCGCCGCCACGAGGCAGGTGTAAACTAGGTGGCTAGACGCGTTCCCCTCTGCATCAAGGATCTTCATGTCCCTCATCGCCACTTTCGACACCACCCAGGGCCCGATCAAGGTCGAGCTGTTCGCCGACAAGGCGCCGCTGACCGTGGCCAACTTCGTGAACCTGGTCAAGCACGGCTTCTATGACGGCCTGATCTTCCACCGCGTGATCGCCGACTTCATGATCCAGGGCGGCTGCCCGCAGGGTCGTGGCACCGGTGGCCCGGGCTACAAGTTTGAAGACGAGAAGAATGGCGTGAAGCACGAGGTCGGCTCGCTGTCGATGGCCAACGCCGGCCCGAACACCAACGGCAGCCAGTTCTTCATCACCCACATCAAGACCGACTGGCTGGACGGCCGCCACACCGTCTTCGGCAAGGTCCTGGAAGGCCAGGCCATCGTCGATTCGGTCAAGCAGGGTGACGTGATCCATTCGATCACCCTGGAAGGCGACGTCGACGCCGTGCTGGCCGCCCAGGCCGACCGCGTCGCCGAGTGGAACAAGCACCTCGCCGCCTGATCCCCCTTCGAAACGGCCACCCACGGGTGGCCGTTTCCCTGTTCCCCGCCGCCCGCCAGGCCTGCGTGGCTCCGCCCGCGGCGTCCCATCAAACGCTTGCAAGCAAGAGGAAACCCCCATGAAAGCACCCGTTCGTGTTGCCGTGACCGGCGCCGCCGGCCAGATCGGTTATGCCCTGCTGTTCCGCATCGCCTCCGGCGAAATGCTGGGCAAGGACCAGCCGGTCATCCTGCAGCTGCTGGAACTGCCGGTCGACAAGGCCCAGGCCGCCCTGAAGGGCGTGATGATGGAGCTGGAAGACTGCGCCTTCCCGCTGCTGGCCGGCATGGTCGGCACCGATGACGCCGAAGTCGCGTTCAAGGACGCCGACATCGCCCTGCTGGTTGGCGCACGTCCGCGTGGCCCGGGCATGGAGCGCAAGGACCTGCTGCTGGAAAACGCCAAGATCTTCACCGCCCAGGGCGCGGCGCTGAACAAGGTCGCCAGCCGTGACGTGAAGGTGCTGGTGGTCGGCAACCCGGCCAACACCAATGCCTACATCGCCATGAAGTCGGCGCCGGACCTGAAGCCGGAAAACTTCACCGCCATGCTGCGCCTGGACCACAACCGCGCGCTGAGCCAGCTGTCGACCAAGCTCGGCAAGCCGGTCGGTGGCATGGAGAAGCTGGTCGTGTGGGGCAACCACAGCCCGACCATGTACCCGGACTACCGTTTCGCCACCGCCGATGGTGCGTCGATCGCTGATGCGATCAACGACCAGGAGTGGAACGCCAACACCTTCATCCCGACCGTCGGCAAGCGCGGCGCGGCGATCATCGAAGCCCGTGGCTCGTCCTCGGCTGCTTCGGCCGCCAACGCAGCGATCGACCACGTGCGTGACTGGGTGCTGGGCAGCAACGGCAAGTGGGTCACCATGGGCGTGCCGTCCGACGGTTCCTACGGCATTCCGGAAGGCGTGATCTTCGGCTTCGCGGTGACCACCGAGAACGGCAAGTACACCCTGGTCAAGGATCTG
The DNA here is from genome assembly GCF_056482105.1 of Stenotrophomonas sp. 78350_Sma. NCBI lineage: Bacteria > Pseudomonadati > Pseudomonadota > Gammaproteobacteria > Lysobacterales > Lysobacteraceae > Stenotrophomonas > Stenotrophomonas sp. 78350_Sma. Next base: position 914,274 of record NZ_CM151182.1, read on the forward strand.
CCGATCGACGACTTCAGCCAGAAGTACATCGACAAGACCCTGGCCGAGCTGGAAGAAGAGCGCGCCGGCGTCGCCCACCTGCTGGGCTGATGCAGGCGGTACCGGCCACGGCCGGTACCTCCACCGCGATGGTGGGTACCGACCGTTGGTCGGTATGCTCACCGCAGAAAACGGGGAGGCTTCGGCTTCCCCGTTTTCATTTGGAATTCCTGGAACCGCATGATCCACCTGCATTACATCGACGACGCGCTGCTGGTGGCCGAGAAGCCGGCCGGCCTGCTGTCCGTGCCTGGCCGCAGCGCCGAGAACCAGGATTGCGTGGTCGCGCGCCTGCAGGCGCTGTACCCGGATGCCTTGACCGTGCACCGCCTGGACCAGGTGACCTCCGGGCTGCTACTGCATGCGCGTGGCAAGGACATGCAGGCGGCGTTGTCGATGCAGTTCGAGCAGCGCCAGGTTGGCAAGTGCTATGAAGCCGTGGTGCAGGGCGTGATGGAAGGCGATGCCGGCGAAGTGGACCTGCCGTTGATCGTGGACTGGCCGAACCGGCCGAAGCAGATGGTCGACCATGAGCGTGGCAAGCCGGCGTTGACCCGCTGGCGCGTACTGGCCCGTGATGTTGAGGCGCAGCACACCCGGGTGGCGTTGGAACCGATCACTGGCCGCAGCCATCAGCTGCGCCTGCACATGGCCAGTCTTGGCCATCCCATCGTCGGTGACGTGCTGTATGGCGCCGCACCGGCGCAGCGTGTGCATCTGCATGCGCGCAACCTGCGGTTCACCCACCCGCTGACGGGCGAGGCGCTCGCGTTCGAGTCCGCGACTCCGTTCTAGGGGTTCGGCAGGGCTTGCAGCCCTGCACCCGCAGAATCAACGTCAACGTCAAAAGCGGGCTATACGTGAGTTGGCGGGACGGTGTCGGAGTGCGGGGACGCCGCAAGTACGTCCCTGTAGGCTTGGCAGCCGCATCCATGCGGCTGACGCCCCGCACTCCGACACCGCCCCACCTTCGACAGGTTCACTCGGCTGTTGGTAACGCTGGCCGTTGTTCCGCGCAGCTGTTGGTAGGTGTCGACCTTGGTCGACACGATTTTTCTTTCAGATATCGAATGAATCATCCACGCATGGCGTGGATCTACCGTGTCGACCAAGGTCGACACCTACCAGAGCAGTCGACCAAGGTCGACACCGACCAGAACAATATGCCGTTCCGACAGATCGCGGAATCTGTCGAAGGCGGGGTGGGTCCGGTTGCGGGAGTGTCCGCGGCATGGATGCCGCGGCCAAGCCCCCATGGACGGGTTTACGGCGTCTCCCGCCACCGGACCCACCCCGCCATCCCCCAGTAAGCCAGCTTCTGCTGTTGCTTCGGCTTCGGCTTCGGCCTCTGCAGGTGCAGGGCGCAGCCCTGCATGAAAAACCCACCCCCTACCAAGGTAGGGCGGCCCGCGCGCCAGCGCCGGACTATCCTCGAACCCATGACTTTGTCTGGGAGGGCTGCGTCATGAACTACGAGGAAACCTACCGTCGCTCGATCGACGAGCCGGAGGCCTTCTGGGGCGAGGAAGCCAAGCGCATCCATTGGCATAAACCGCCGCAGCAGGTGCTCGACTACAGCAACCCGCCGTTCCGGCGCTGGTTCGTCGGCGGCGAAACCAATCTCTGCTACAACGCCGTCGACCGCCACCTGGCCGAGCGCGCCGACCAGCTCGCGCTGGTCGCCATCTCCACCGAGACCAACAGCACACGCGAGATCACCTATCGCCAGCTGTACCGCGAAGTGAACGACTTCGCCGCGGTGCTCAAGCACCTCGGTGTCGGCCACGGCGACCGCGTGGTGATCTACATGCCGAACATGGCCGAGGCCGTGTTCGCCATGCTGGCCTGCGCGCGCATCGGTGCGGTGCACTCGGTGGTGTTCGGTGGCTTCGCCGCGCACAACCTGGCGCTGCGCATCGACGACGCCAGGCCCAAGCTGCTGATCGCTGCCGATGCCGGCATGCGCGGTGGCAAGCTGATTGCCTACAAGCCCATGGTCGACGCCGCCTGCGCCGAAGCGGCCTCGCCGCCGCCGCACGTGCTGATCGTGTCGCGCGGACTGGACGCGGCCGAACCGCGCGTGCCGGGCCGTGACGTGGAGTACGCCACGCTGCGCGCGCAGATCGGTGAGGTCGATGTACCGGTGCAGTGGCTGGAAGCGAGCGAGCCGAGTTACCTGCTGTATACCTCCGGCACCACCGGCAAGCCGAAGGGTGTGCAGCGTGATGTCGGTGGCTATGCGGTGGCGATGGCGCAGTCGATGGAGACCGTGTTCGACTGCAAGCCGGGGCAGGTGATGTTTTCCACCTCCGATGTCGGCTGGGCCGTCGGCCATTCCTACAACGTCTACGGCCCGCTGATTGGTGGCTGCACCTCGCTGCTGTACGAAGGGCTGCCGACCAATCCGGACCCGGGCATCTGGTGGGCGCTGTGCGAGCAGTACAACGTGCGTACGATGTTCTCTTCGCCGACCGCCATCCGCGTGCTGAAGAAGCACGACGCGGACTTCATCCATCGCCATGACCTGGGCGCGCTGAAGTACCTGTTCCTGGCCGGCGAGCCACTGGACGAACCCACCGCGCACTGGATCAGCGAAGCGCTGGGCAAGCCGATCATCGACAACTATTGGCAGACCGAAACCGGCTGGCCGGCGCTGACCCTGCTGCCAGGCCTGGAAATGAAGCCGGTGCGCTTCGGTTCGCCCGGCTTCCCCAATCTCGGTTACCGGATGAAGGTGATCGACGAGAACACCGGCGAGGAGGTCGCGCCGGGGCAGAAGGGCGTACTGGTGGTGTCGCCACCGTTGCCGCCGGGTTGCATGAGCACCGTGTGGAATGATGACAGCCGCTTCCTGCAGAGCTACTTCAGCCACTTCAAGGAACTGTTGTACAGCTCGCTGGACTGGGCGATCCGCGACGACGATGGCTATACCTTCATCCTGGGGCGCACCGATGATGTGATCAACGTGGCCGGGCATCGCCTCGGTACGCGTGAGATCGAGGAAGCCATTTCCAGCCATCCGCGCGTGGCCGAGGCGGCGGTGATCGGGGTCAAGGACGAGCTGAAGGGGCAGGTGCCGCTGGTGTTCGTTACCCTCAAGCAGGGGCTCAACGGTGAGGACCCGGAACCGGTGGTGGCGGAGATGATGGCCACGGTGACCACCTCGCTCGGCGCGGTCGCGCGCCCGGCGCACGTGCATGTGGTCAACGCACTGCCCAAGACCCGTTCGGGCAAGTTGCTGCGGCGCTCGCTGCAGGCGCTGGCCGAACAGCGCGACCCGGGCGACCTGTCGACGCTGGATGATCCCAGTGCGCTGGAGGAGATCCGCCGGGCGCTGGGGCGCTGACCCGAGAGTGCCGGCCGCTGGCCGGCAATCCCGTCAATCCGGAGGTTGCCGGCCAGCGGCCGGCACTACCCGCGGTACATGCGCTAAGCTCGGCCTGTCATTGACCTGCAACACGCGGCGCGCGCCGGGGAACGCGCGTGCCGCTTGGGGATGGCACACAGGGGAGCGTGCCCACCAGGGCACGCTGGCATGGCGCATCAAGGGAGGGGGATGCAATGGCATTGCTGCACGCCAAGACGGCCGCTGGCCGTCAGGAAATCGAAGACCGTGGCCGGCGCCTGCCGGCGGCACTGCGTTCGATCCTGCTGATGGTCGACGGCCATCGCGATGACACTGAACTGCGCGGCCTGTTCGAGGGCCTGCGCGCGCCGGCCGATGCGCTGGAGCAGCTGGAAGCGCAGGGCCTGATCGAAGTGGTCGGTGGCAATGCCGAGGTGGCACCGGTACGTGGCATCAGCACCGGCCGCGAACAGGATCCGGCGTTGTACCAGCAGTTGTACGACGCGATGAGCGAGGCGGTGCGACGCCACCTCGGCCTGAAGGGCTATTTCATGCAGTTGAAGATTGAACGCTGCACCGATGCACTGGCGTTGGAGCGCCTGTGCCCGGAGCTGCTGGCCGCGGTGGGAAAGGCGCGCAGCCCGGCGCTGGCGCAGCGCTGGTGGCAGGAAACCCAGGCGGCCGTGGTGAGCGCTGGCAATGAGGTCGTGCAGGCCTGAATCACCACGTAAAGTGATCGGTTCACTTCCCCACAAGGAGTCCCGCGTGCAGGACGACCACGACGACACCGATACCCCCGGCTGGGATGCGATCAATGCGGCGCTGGCGCCCCTGTATGCCGGGCAGGAGCCGCGTCATTTCGGCACCGCACTGCCTTACACGCTCGGTGGCCGGGATCCGCTGGATGGCATCAGCGTGTACTGGGTGGATGCGCCGGTACCGCATTGGCACTACATCACCTACGGCTTCTCCGAGCTGTACACCAAGGAGAGCAGCGATGCCGCCGCCAGCGGTTATGGTTTCGAGCTGACCTTCCGCCTCGCTGCCGAAGCCGGTGAGCACGCCGGCAGCACGCCGCCGGTGTGGCCGATGAACCTGCTGCAGAACCTGGCGCGCTACGTGTTTGGCAGCGGCAACGTGTTCGAGGATGGTCACCATCTGAATGCCAACGGTCCGATCGCGCTGGAGACCGGCACGCGCCTGTGCCACCTGGCCTTCATTGCCGATCCGCAGTTGCCGGCGCGCGACACCGCCAATGGCCACCTGCAGTTCCTGCAGCTGGTCGGGCTGACCGACGAAGAGATGGAGGCGGTCAAGCGCTGGTCGACGCGCGGCGTGCTGCAGGCGCTGCAGCCGGCGATGCCGCTGTGGATCAGTGATCTGCACCGCCGCAACCTGTTGGACGATCCGGCACTGGCAGCCCAGGTGCAGGCCGGCAGCGAGCGCGAGGGCTCCAGCACCGGCATGCTGTTCATCGAGACGTTGGACTGGAGGCAGGAGGCTGGCGTCACCACACTGGTGCTCGGCGCGGGCCAGGTCGCGAGCGTCTGCGAACTGCTGCCGCTGCGCCTGCGCCACGGAAAGTCGCTGGAACTGGCCAGCCGCGAGCGGCAGTGGGAGTTCATTCCAGCCGGGCGTGGTGAGGTGGGCGACGTGTCGGCCGACAGCGCGCGCTGGGCGTTGGACGAGACGGGTCTGGAGACCCTGGCTGGCGTGCGTGCCGAACGTGGCATCTACCCGGTGGCGGGAACGCTGCGTATCGAGGTGGTGCCGACCTACCTGCGCGACGCCAACGGTGAAGTGATCCGCCAGATCGGTTGACTGCACCGATGAAACCGATGGGGTCGGAGCCGCCTGTTGTGCAGACGGATCCGACCCCGGGTCATCCTCAGGCCAGGCCCTCGGCCTTCAGCACGGCCTGCACGCCGGCATCGGCGTCCATGCGTGCCTTGTAGGCGGCCAGGTTGTCCAGGCCGGACAGGTCGACCTTGGTGCCGGCAGCCCAGCGCAGGGTGATGTAGAAGTACGGGTCGGCGAAGCTGCGGAAGCCGGCCAGCCACGGCTTGTCGGCAAGCTGCTTGTCGGCGGTCTCGAACAGGCTGCGCAGGCGCTTGTGCGCGGCGGCACGGATCGCATCGAACTGGCTTTCGTCGGCGATGAACTTGCCCGGTGCGAACAGCGGCGAGAAGGCCGGATGCACGTCGGAATTGACGAAGGCCAGCCAGCGGGTGGCTTCGGCGCGCTGTCGCGGGCTGCCGTCACCGCCGAGGCCGGCCTGCGGGTAGGTGTCGGCGATATAGCCCATGATCGCGGCGTTCTGCAGCAGCACGAAGTCGCCGTCGACCAGCGCGGGTACGGCGCCGGCCGGATTGATCTTGAGGAATTCCGGGCCCTTCAGGGTGTCCTTGTTCAGCAGTTCGACCTCGAACGACTGGCCGGTCCACTGCAGGGCGATGTGGTCAGCGGTGGAACAGGCACCGGGCTTGCTGTACAGCTTCATGGGAACTCCAGGTGATGCGGGCGGGAAACGCCCACTATCCCAGAGCCTGCCGGCGGGCGGCAACGCTGCCGCCAGCACGGATTGTTACGACTGCCGCGGCTTGAGGTTCTGCACCTTATAGAAGGTGTGATCGCCGATGGTGGCCACCTGGTAGGCGTTGCGCCAGTTCGGGCTGGCGATGGACAACGCGGCGAAGTGGCTGGCACCGGGCACGATCTCGCGGCGCTCGCCGGCCGGCAGCGCCCAGTTGCGCTCGGCGTCGAAGGCTACGTTCATCGCCTCGCTCCAGGCAGCGTCATTGCCCAGCTGGGTGCCGGGGGAGACGATCGTCGGTGCGAACTGCTTGCGCGCGGTGACCACCTGGCACATCGAGTCGCCCCACAGGCCGCTGTCGAGACGGCGCAGGGCGACCTCGGCAACGGCCTGCTGGCCGCGCAGGGTCTGGTCGCGGGCTTCCAGGTAAACGGTGGTGCTCAAACACAATGAATCAGCGGCCGGCTGCGGCAACAACTGCGACAGCCAGAGAATCCAGGCCAGTTTCATATAACTCCTTGCTCCGTATGGGCCGCACTCTCCACCTCCGGTCGCGGGGGGCGACAGGACGCGGGGTACGACTTGGCGTCATGGGGAGGCGGCCATCGGGGCCGCCCCGTGGGCGGCCCCAAAAGAAACGATCAGTACCGATCGAGGGGGCCGCACCGGCTCACCGGAAACTGGCTGGTGAGCGGAAGATGGCGCAAGGTAGGGGGGGATAGCCGAACGCATCGTGAACCACCCGGCTTGACATTCAGGTTCGGGCGGGGTGACGGAAATCACATTCCGCCCCCCATTCAGGCGCTCATCAGAGCGCGGCGGCGACCCGGCTGCCCTGGTCGATCGCCCGCTTCGCATCCAGTTCGGCGGCTACATCGGCACCGCCGATCAGCTGCGCGTTGATGCCGGCGGCCTGCAGTTCGGCCTGCAATGCGCGGTTCGGTTCCTGCCCGGCGCAGATCACCACCTGATCGACCGGCAGCAGCTGTTCGCTGCCTTCAACACGGATGCGCAGGCCCTCGTCGTCCACGCCCAGGTACTCGACGCCGCCGAGCATGCGCACGCCCTTGGCCTTCAGCGTTGCGCGATGGATCCAGCCGGTGGTCTTGCCCAGCCGCGCACCGGGCTTGCCCGGGCTGCGCTGCAGCAGCCACAGCCGGCGCGGCGAGGCCTCGGCCTGCGCCCGGGCCAGGGAGCCACGTGATTCGAAGCTGGCATCGACGCCCCATTCGGCCATCCAGCGCTGCGGGTCCAGCGAGGGAGACTCACCGGCGTGGCTGAGGAACTCGCCGACATCGAAGCCGATGCCGCCGGCGCCGATGATCGCCGCATTGGCGCCCACCGTGACCCGGCCCAGGAGAACGTCCAGGTAGCTGACCACCTTGGCGTGGTCGGCGCCGGGGAAGTCGACCTTGCGCGGGGTGATGCCGGTTGCCAGCACCACCTCGTCGAAGCCAGCCAGGCTGGCTGCATCGGCTCGCGTGCCAAGGCGCACCTGCACGCCGGTTTCAGCCAGCTTGTGGCGGAAGTAACGCAGGGTCTCGTGGAACTCTTCCTTGCCGGGGATGCGCTTGGCCACGTTGAACTGGCCGCCGATTTCGTCGTTGGCATCGAACAGGGTGACCTGGTGGCCGCGCTCGGCGGCCACCGTGGCGCAGGCCAGGCCGGCAGGGCCGGCGCCGACCACTGCGACCTTTTTCGGCGTGGCAGCTGGACGGTAGACCAGCTCGGTCTCGTGTGCGGCACGCGGATTGACCAGGCAGCTGGCCAGCTTGTTCTCGAATACGTGGTCCAGGCAGGCCTGGTTGCAGGCGATGCAGGTGTTGATCGCCTCGGGGCGGCCGGCGCGCGCCTTGTTCGGCCACTGCGGGTCGGCCAGCAGCGGGCGCGCCAGCGACACCATGTCGGCGCCGCCATCGGCCAGGATGCGCTCGGCGACCTCGGGCATGTTGATGCGGTTGGTTGCCACCAGCGGCACCTTCACATGCGGCTTGAGCTTGGCGGTGACACCGGCAAAGGCCGCGCGCGGCACCGAGGTGGCGATGGTCGGGATACGCGCCTCGTGCCAGCCGATGCCGGAATTGATGATCGTCGCGCCGGCGGCCTCGATGGCCTGGGCCTGCTGCACGATCTCTTCCCAGTTGCTGCCGTCTTCCACCAGGTCCACCAGCGACAGGCGGTAGATGATGATGAAGTCGGGCCCGCAGGCTTCGCGGATGCGGCGCACGATCTCGACCGCAAAACGCATGCGCTGGTTGGCGTCGCCACCCCAGCGGTCGGAGCGCTTGTTGGTGCGCGGGGCGATGAACTCGTTGATGAGGTAGCCCTCCGAGCCCATCACTTCGACGCCGTCGTAGCCGGCTTCGCGGGCCAGCTTTGCGCTGCGTGCGTAGTCGGCGATATGCCGCTCGACGCCGCTGGCCGACAACGCACGCGGGGTGAACGGGTTGATCGGCGCCTTCAGCTTCGACGGTGCCACCGACAGGGGGTGGTAGGCATAGCGGCCGGCATGCAGCAGCTGCAGGCAGATCTTCGCGCCATGCTGGTGTGCGGCGGCGGTGAGCTGCCGGTGCGGGCGCACTTCCCAGGGCCAGGACAGCTTGCCGCCGAACGGCTTCAACCAGCCCACCACGTTCGGTGCGAAGCCGCCGGTGACGATCAGGCCGACACCGCCCTCGGCGCGCTCGGCGAAATAGGCGGCCAGGCGCGGGAAGTCGCGGGCGCGATCTTCCAGGCCGGTGTGCATCGAACCCATCAGCACGCGATTGCGCAGCTGGGTGAAGCCCAGGTCCAGCGGGGCGAACAGGTGGGGATAGGCGCTTTCGTTGGCTGGCGACATGGTCGATACGCTTGCGTACGGAAGCGCGAAGCGTGCCGGGAAACGGCGGCCGGGGCAAGGGGCGCGGGGGTAGTGCCGGCCGCTGGCCGGGTACGCTCGGCACATGCGTGCTGTCGCTCCCGCATTTCGCTGCGCGAACCGCGGGCCCCACTTACCGGCCTCCAACCCCCGCGCCTGCGGCGCTGCCCCCGAACTCCGGGGGCGGTAGTGCCGGCCACTGGCCGGGTACGCTCGGCACATGCGTGCTGTCGCTCCCGCATTTCGCTGCGCGAACCGCGGGCCCCACTTACCGGCCTCCAACCCCCGCGCCTGCGGCGCTGCCCCCGAACTCCGGGGGCGGTAGTGCCGGCCGCTGGCCGGCATTCCAGTCAGCTCAGGGCGACTGCGGTTGCCGGCCAGCGGCCGGCACTACCGGCAGCGGCCGGCCAATCCCGAACCAGCCCAGCGTTACCCCGCACAGGGGGCCGATCAGCAGGGCGAAGGCGAGGGTGCCGACACCGACATTGCCGCCGAGCCACCAGCCCAGCAGCAGCACGCTGCCCTCGATCAGGCTGCGTACCTTCCAGATCGGCCAGCCGGTGCGGGCGTGCAGGCCGGTCATCAGGCCGTCGCGCGGGCCGGGCCCCAGCCTGGCGCCGATGTAAAGGCCGGTGGCCAGGGCGACCAGCAGCATGCCGGCGCAGAACATCGCCAGCTGCCAGCCAAGGCCGACCGCCGGGGGGAGCAGCCACAGACCGAACTGCGCGGACGGGCCGATCAACATCACGTTGAGCACGGTGCCGATGCCCGGCTTCTGTCGCAATGGCCACCAGAGCAGCAGCACCAGCGCGCCGATCACATTGGTGGCCAGGCCGAACGACAGCGGTGTCTGTGCGGCGATGCCCTGCGACAACACGTCCCAGGGAGCCACGCCGATCGCTGCACGGATCATCAGCGAGGCGCCGAAGCCGTACAGGAACAGGCCGATGATCAGTTGCAGCAGACGCAGGGGCAGGGCGGTGGGCATGGCGGCGCTCGGGGAGAGGGGGGATCTGTTTCCACCGTATTCCCGATTCATCCGCCGCCATAGATACAGATGCGGGCCAATCCGCCGCCACAGGCAGAATCCGTAGCCGAGCCCATGCTCGGCTGCTTTGCCTGGCCCCGTCAGCCGAGCATGGGCTCGGCTCTACATCGGCGTTCCAGCCTGGCTCAATCGCCCCAGCCCGCCAGCGCCAGCTTGCCCACCGTGCGTCCGCTGGCCAGGCGCTGATGCGCGATGTCCAGATTCGCCGCATTGATCGTGCCCAGCGTCTCGCTGAGGGTGCCGCGCAGCTGGCCAGCATCGATCATGCTGGCCGCGCGGCTGAGGATGCGGTGCTGTTCGATGCGGTCCGCAGTGGCGAAGCGCGAACGCGCGAACATGAACTCCCAGTGGATGCTGATGCACTTTGCCTTGTAGGGATCACCGATGCGCAGCGCGCCGCGTGGTTCGACGATGAGGCCGACATGGCCCTGTGGCGCCAGCAGCTGGCCCAACGCATCCCAGTACTGGTCGGTGTCGGCCAGGTTGAGGGCGACCTGTACTGCGTCGATGCCCAATGCCTGCAGCTGGGGCAGCAGCGGCTGCCGGTGGTCGATCACATGCTGGGCACCCATCTGCCGGCACCAGTCGATCGACGACTCACGCGAGGCGGTGGCGATCACCTCGAATCCGGCGTGCCGGCCCAACTGGATCGCCATCGATCCAACGCCGCCTGCTCCGCCGATGACCAGCAGGTGCTGGCCGGCATGGCGGCGATCATCCAGCTGCAATGGCATGCGCTGGAACAGCAGTTCCCACGCGGTGAGCGTGGTCAATGGCAGTGCGGCCGCTTCGGCGAAGTCGAGCGTGGTCGGCTTGCGCGCTACCAGGCGTTCGTCCACAAGATGGAACTGCGCATTGCAGCCCGGGCGGGTGACATCACCGGCGTAGTAGACCTCGTCGCCGGACGCGAACAGGCTGGCGTCCTCGCCGATCGCTTCGACCACGCCGGCGGCGTCCCAGCCGAGTACGCGGGGTGCGTCGAGCGTGGCCGGATCGGTGGCCGCCCGCTGCTTGCCGTCGACCGGGTTTACCGAGACGGCCTCGACCCGGATCAACAGGTCGCGGCCACCCGGAGGCAGCGGCGGGGGCAGGTGGATATCGCAGAGGGCGGGGGCGGATTCACGACTCAGGGCGACGGCTTTCATCTCGGCTCCGGCTGGGTTCGTGGCTCCATCATAGAGTTCCTCACGTTTCAGCAGATGCGCTGAATCGCGTGGAGCAACCTGTTGAGCAATATGTCGTATTCCGCACCTAAACCCCGTCAAACCCTTGCAGCGTGAGGGTCTTGCGGATTTTCATCATCCTGTATAGGGTTTCAACGTCGGACCGGTGGAGGGTCGGGCACAACACTTCACATGTTACGGGACTGTTAACATGACCTTCACCCGCCTGAGCATAATGTTCGCGGCGGTGGCGTGCTGAATCGGCTGTCGAACATCGACGCACTAGTGCTGGCCCATGCCTCTACCGGTTTCATACCCCCGAAATAGGAGCTGTACTCAATGAACAAGAAGATCCTTACTGCCGCGCTGCTGGGTGGTCTGGCTTTTGCCCAGGCTGCGTCCGCGCAGGAGTTCGATGACCGCTGGTACCTGACCGGTTCGGCCGGCTTCAACTTCCAGGACAGCGACCGCCTGACCAATGACGCTCCGTTCGTCACCCTTGGCCTGGGCAAGTTCATCAGCCCGAACTGGTCGCTGGACGGTGAGCTGAACTACCAGAACCCGAACTTCGACGCCAACAAGGACATGAACTGGTCGCAGTACGGCGTCTCGCTGGACCTGCGTCGCCACTTCATCAAGGAAGGCCGCGGCTGGAACCCGTACCTGCTGGCCGGCCTGGGCTACCAGAAGTCGGAAGAAGAGTACAACCCGATCGGCGGTGGCCTGGCTGACCGCAAGGACGGCAACTTTGCCGCCAAGGTCGGCGTCGGTCTGCAGACCACCTTCGAGAAGCGCGTTGCTGTCCGCGCCGAAGTCGCCTACCGCGCTGATTTCGACGACCAGAGCGTGAACCCGAAGCGTGCCGGCAACGATGAAAGCTGGTTCGGCGACGTGCTGGCTTCGGTCGGCGTCGTGATCCCGCTGGGCCCGGCTCCGGTCGCGGCTGCTCCGGCCCCGGCTCCGGTTGCCCCGAGCTGCGCCGACCTGGATGACGACGGTGACGGCGTCAACAACTGCGACGACAAGTGCCCGAACTCGCAGCCGGGTCAGACCATCGGTCCGGACGGTTGCCCGGTGCCGGTCTCCATCGACCTGAAGGGCGTCAACTTCGACTTCGACAAGTCGAACCTGCGTCCGGACGCCGTGGCGATCCTGAGCGAAGCCACCGAGATCCTGAAGCGTTACCCGGATCTGCGCGTTGAAGTCGCCGGTCACACCGACTCGAAGGGTACCGACGCTTACAACCAGAAGCTGTCGGAGCGTCGTGCTACCGCCGTGTACAACTACCTGACCAAGAACGGCGTTGACGCCGGTCGCCTGGTCGGCCCGATCGGCTACGGCGAGAGCCGTCCGATTGCTCCGAACACCAACCCGGATGGTTCGGACAACCCGGAAGGTCGCGCCAAGAACCGTCGTACCGAGCTGAACGTCCAGAACTAAGTTCTGACGCTCTGCCCGCAAGACACAGCAGGACCCGGCTTCGGCCGGGTCTTGTTGTTTCTGAGGTCCGGAATCCAGGCATCTGTTGATCCGGGAACAACCGTTCGTCGGGTTTTTGTTCGTAAAACCAATGAGTTGCCGTATTCATTGAAAGTGGCGCTTGAAAGCTGTCGCGGCATTGCTAAACTCGCCGCGTCACTTCCTTTCGTGGATGCTCCTCATGCTGCGCTCTGCATCGGCTGCCTTCCTGGCGCTGGCCCTGGTTCCCGCCGCCCACGCTGCGGTCGATTGCTCGGTCAACACCAGCGCCTCGCCGCTGCCGTTGCCGGCCACGACCATCGCGCCGGTGGCCGACGAGCTCTACATCCGTGGCAACCAGCTGGGCATGCCGGCCGGTGTGCTGAGCAGCAACTATGATCCGTCGCAGTCGCTGGACCAGGTGCTGCAGCGCCTGCGCATCGACGGCTGCCAGAACATCGCCAAGGCCATTCCGAGCGCACCGGCGGTGAAGCCGAACGATCCGGCGGCCTACAAGCCGCAGACCGAATTCGACAACACGCCCTGGCGCTTCGACATGAGCCAGAACGGCAAGCGCATGACCGCCGAAGAGTTCGACGCCTGGATGAAGGCGCGCGGCGTGCGCGTGGTCAAGGCGCGTCCGGCTCCGGCCGCCACGCCGGCACCGGCTGAAGCACCGGCTGAGACCAAGCCGGTCGACAAGAAGTAAGCGCCGCGGGGAGCAGAGGCTTGCGCACGCGCCGCCCGCCTGCCGCCCCCGCCGCCCGCTCCCACGCATCGCGTGGGCGTGCGACTCCCGGTGCCACAGCCGCCGGTGTCCGTCATGGCCTGGCGCGCGTGCTGTCCAAGGCCGGCGTGTGCTCGCGCAGCGAGGCCGCGCGCTGGATCGCCGAGGGCCGCGTACGCGTCTCCGGCCGCATCGTGCGGGATCCAGAGTTCCCGATTGGCCAGCCGGCGCCGCCGATCGAGGTCGATGGCCAGCCGATGGGCGCGCCGCAGCGCCTGTACCTGATGCTCAACAAGCCGCGCGGGGTGGTGACCACCGCGCAGGACGAGCGTGGCCGCGACACCGTCTACCGCTGCTTCGATGGTGCAGGGCTGCCGTGGATCGCGCCGGTCGGGCGTCTGGACAAGGCCAGCGAGGGGCTGTTGCTGTTCAGCAACGATCCGCAGTGGGCCGCGCGCCTGACCGATCCGGAAACGGGTCCGCAGAAGACCTACCACGTGCAGGTGGACCGCCTGCCCGACGAGGACACCCTGGCTGCGCTGCGCGCCGGTGTCGAGGACGAGGGCGAGTTCCTCGTCGCCCAGGCCGTGCGCGTGCTGCGCAGCGGCGACAAGACCGCGTGGCTGGAGGTGGTCCTCGACGAGGGCCGCAACCGCCACATCCGCCGCCTGTTGGCGGCCTTCGACCTGCAGGTGCTGCGCCTGGTCCGGGTCGCGATCGGTGGGCTGCAGCTCGGCGATCTCGGCAAGGGGCAGTGGCGGGTGCTGGAGGTCAGTGACCAGCAGCGGCTGGGGGCCGCTGCACCGGGCTGATCATCGCCCGCGGCCGGCAGCTGCCGGCCACCGTTCCAGGCGTAGGGGGCGCCTGGTTGCTGAATTTCCCGAACGGAGCCTGCCCATGTACCACCCGACCCTCAACCAAACCCTGCGCTGCGTAGGCCTGCTGCTGCCGATGGTGCTGCTGACCGCCTGTGGTGGCCACAAGAAGGTGGCCAAGGCGGAAACGCCGGCCGAAACCCCGGTGGTGGAAGTGAAGACGCCGGAACTGGATGGTCGCGGCAGCTACCGCTTCCTGATGAGCAACGGCGACAAGAAGATGACCGCCGATGAATTTGATGCCTGGATGAAGGCCAACGGCATCCGCGTTGCCAAGGGCAACGGCCAGGACGCTGCCGCCAAGCCGGTGGTGGTGGCCAGCAAGGACGAGCCGAAGGGCAAGAAGAAAAAGAAGTGATGCCTGTGGGTGTCGACCTTGGTCGACACGCCTTGACCGGTGGGGTCAGAGCCCTTTCCGCAGGAAAGGGATCCGACCCCGGCCATGATCAACCCTTGATCACGCCCAGCTCGACACCGATGCGGGTGAACGCATCGATTGCGCGGTCCAGCTGTTCGCGGGTGTGCGCGGCACTGATCTGGGTACGGATGCGGGCCTGGCCCTTGGGCACCACCGGGAAGAAGAAGCCGATCGCGTAGATGCCTTCTTCCAGAAGACGCTCGGCGAACTTCTGCGCCAGCGGTGCGTCGTACAGCATCACCGGGCTGATCGGATGCACGCCCGGCTTCACGTCGAAACCGGCGGCGACCATCTTCTCGCGGAAGTGGCGGGTGTTCTCCACCAGGGTGTCGCGCAGGTCATCGGCGGCGGCCAGCATCTCGAACGCCTTGATGCCGGCGGCGACCACGTGCGGCGGCAGCGAGTTGGAGAACAGGTAGGGACGCGAACGCTGGCGCAGCAGTTCGATCACCTCGGCGCTGGCGCAGGTGAAGCCACCCAGCGCACCACCCATGGCCTTGCCCAGGGTGCCGGTGATGATATCGATCTTCTCCAGCACGCCCTTCACTTCAGCCGAGCCACGGCCGGTGGCGCCCAGGAAGCCGGTAGCGTGGCATTCGTCGATGTGCACCAGCGCGTTGTACTTCTTCGCCAGCGCGGTGATCTCGTCCAGCGGGGCGATGAAGCCGTCCATCGAGAACACGCCGTCGGTGGTGATCAGCTTGGTCTTGCAGCCGGCGGCATCGGCGGCCTGCAGCTGGGCTTCCAGGTCGGCCATGTCGCAGTTGGCGTAGCGGAAGCGCTTGGCCTTGCACAGGCGCACGCCGTCGATGATCGAGGCGTGGTTCAGTGCATCGGAAATGATCGCGTCATTCTCGCCGACCAGCGGTTCGAACAGGCCGCCGTTGGCATCGAAGCAGGCGGCGTACAGGATGGTGTCCTGCTTGCCGAAGAAGTCGGCGATCTGCTTCTCCAGCTGCTTGTGCAGGTCCTGGGTACCGCAGATGAAGCGCACCGAGGCCATGCCGAAGCCGTGCGTATCCAGCGCATCCTTGGCGGCCTGGATCAGGTCCGGGTGGTCGGCCAGGCCCAGGTAGTTGTTGGCACAGAAGTTCAGCACCTTGCGGCCGTCGTCGAGGGTGATCTCGGCCGACTGCGGGCTGGTGATGATCCGCTCGGACTTGAACAGGCCCTGGGCGCGGATGGCGTCCAGTTCCTCGGCGTAGTGGCGGGTCAGGGCGGAGGAGGCGTCGGTCATGGCGTGGGCACGGCTCTGAACGGGGAAACCGTTGATTCTACCGGGCATCGCCGCCTGCCGACCGGCCCGGGCCGGGCATCGCCACGGCCGGCACATGTTGCATCGCAATAGCAAACTGGTTAAAAATTCGTGAACCGGAGCTGTCCCGCTCCGGCCGCTACGCCCGCTCCCCGCCTTCCACGCCACCGCCCCCACCGGAGACGCTCATGAAGCACGCCCGTGCCTGCCTCGCCATTGCCGCTGCCCTGACCCTGGCCGCCCCGTTCGCCGCCAGCGCCCAGGAAAACGAATCGCCGTACAGCTGGAACGTCACCGCCGTTTCCGATTACCTGTTCCGTGGTGTGTCGCAGACCGACGAGGATCCGACCCTGCAGGCCGGTTTCACCTACACCAGCCCGGTTGGCCTGTATGCCGGCGTGTGGGGCTCGGGCGTGGATTTTGGTACGGGTGACCCGAAGACCGAGGTCGACTACCTGATCGGCTATGGCGTGGATGTCACCGAGCGCGTCAACGTCGATGTGCTGTTGAACCGCTACACCTACCTGAAGTCCAGCCACCAGAACTACAACGAGCTGATCACCACCACCACGCTGGATGACACCTACAAGCTGACGGTGGCCTACACCAACGATGTCTGGAACAGCAGCACCGATGGCTGGTACTTCGGCCTGGGCGGCAGCTGGGGCCTGCCGAAGGACTTCACCCTGAATGCCAATGTCGGTCGCAGCACCTTCGAGGACGGCATCGCCAAGGATTACACCGACTGGAACGTCGGCGTCGCGCGCCAGTTCGGCCTGTTCAATGTCGGCCTGGGTTACTACGGCACCGACGGCAACGGCCGTGACAACTCCGGCAAGCTGGCCCACAGCCGGGTGATGCTGAGCGTGGCCGTCGGCAAATAACGCCGCAGGCGTTACGGGTAGTGCCGGCCGCTGGCCGGCAACACCAAAGAAAAAGGCGCCCAATGGGCGCCTTTCTCGTTTCGGTAGCGCCGGGCCATGCCCGGCGTCGCCGTGTGCCGGATCAATTCCAGCTGAGGACCACCTTGCCGGCCTTGCCTTCTTCCATCAGGTCGAAGCCCTTCTGGAAGTCGTCGATCGGCAGCTGGTGGGTCATCACCTTGCCGAGCGGGAAGCCGGACAGCACCAGCTGGGTCATCTTGTACCAGGTCTCGTACATCTTGCGGCCGTAGATGCCCTGCACGGTCAGGCCCTTGAAGATGATCTTGTCCCAGTCGCAGCCGGCGCCCTTGGGCATGATGCCGAGCATGGCGATCTTGCCGCCGTGGTACATGCAGTCGAGCATGTCGTTGAACGCACGCGGGTTGCCGCTCATTTCCAGGCCCACGTCGAAGCCCTCCATGTGCAGTTCCTTCATCACGTCCTTCAGCGACTGGTTGGCCACGTTGACCACGCGGGTGGCGCCCATGTCGGCGGCCAGCTTCAGGCGGAAATCATTGACGTCGGTCACCACCACGTTGCGCGCACCGATGTGCTTGCAGATGCCGGCGGCGATGATGCCGATCGGGCCGGCACCGGTGATCAGCACGTCCTCGCCGATCACGTTGAACTCCAGCGCACAGTGCGCGGCGTTGCCGTAGGGGTCGAAGAACGCAGCCAGCTCCGACGGGATCTGGTCCGGGATCGGCCACAGGTTGCTGGCCGGCATCACCATGTATTCGGCGAAGGCGCCGTTGACGTTGACGCCGATGCCGACGGTGTTCGGGCACAGGTGCGGGCGGCCGCCACGGCAGTTGCGGCAGTGGCCGCAGACGATGTGGCCTTCGGCCGAGACGCGCTGGCCGATCTCGTAGCCGGTCACTGCCGAGCCGAGTGCGGCGACGCGACCGACGAACTCGTGGCCGATGGTCAGGCCCGGCTTGATGGTGCGCTGGCTCCACTCGTCCCACAGGTAGATGTGCAGGTCGGTGCCGCAGATCGCGGTCTTCTCCAGCTTGATCAGGACCTCGTTCGGGCCCGGGGTCGGAACCGGAACTTCTTCCAGCCAGATGCCCTTGGCCGCTTCGCGCTTGACCAGGGCCTTCATCGTTTGCTGCGCCATCGGGGTGGAACTCATCAGGGGGAAAGCGCGGATTATAGGGTGCCGCGCGGATTTCCCATGTTGCGCTGCGGGTGCAGTGGCGGAACGAAAGGCGTGCGCCGGCGGGCGTTTCGAACGTGGCCGCTGTGCTCGTCGGGCCATGCCCGGTGGATGCGCGGGTGCCAACCAAGGTTGGCTGCTACCGGGGCATCGGTGCGCCCGGCCCATGACTTCCGGGGTTCGGGGCGGGGCAGGGCGGCGGGCTACAATCGAGGGTTCCACTACCAGGGGCCGCTCCATGCGCTCGAACCTGCTTGCATTCTCCATCGTCGCCAGCCTCGGGCTGGCCCAGGTCGCCCATGCCGCTGAAGGCATGTGGGTGCCGCAGCAGCTGCCGGAAATCGCCGGCCCGCTGCAGAAGGCCGGCCTGAAGCTGTCCCCGGAACAGCTGTCCAACCTGACCGGCGACCCGATGGGCGCGGTCGTCGCCCTCGGCGGCTGCACCGCCAGCTTCGTCTCGCCGCAGGGCCTGGTGGTCACCAACCACCACTGCGCGTATGGCGCCATCCAGCTGAATTCGACCGCGCAGAAGAACCTGATCAAGGACGGCTTCAACGCGCCGACCCTGAAGGACGAGCTGAGTGCCGGCCCGAACGCCCGCGTGTTCGTGCTCGACCAGATCACCGACGTCACCGCCCAGGCCAAGGCCGCCATCGCCGGCGCCGGCAACGACCCGCTGGCCCGCAGCCGCGCGCTGGACGCCTTCGACAAGGCCCAGGTCGCCGCCTGTGAAGCCGATGCCGGCTTCCGCTGCCGCCTGTACAGCTTCTCCGGCGGCAATACCTACCGCCTGTTCCGCAACATGGAAATCAAGGACGTGCGCCTGGTCTACGCGCCCCCGGGCAGCGTCGGCAAGTTCGGCGGCGACGTCGACAACTGGATGTGGCCGCGCCACACCGGCGATTTCTCGTTCTACCGCGCCTACGTCGGCAAGGACGGCAAGCCGGCCGCCTTCGCCGCCGACAACGTGCCGTACCAGCCCAGGCACTTCCTGAAGTTCGCCGACCAGCCGCTGGGCGCCGACGACTTCGTGATGGTGGCCGGCTACCCGGGCCGCACCAACCGCTATGCCCTGGCTGGTGAGTTCAACGAAACCGCCAGCTTCACCTACCCGACCATCGCCAAGCACTACAACGCGGTGCTGAAGATGATCGCCGATGCCGGCAAGGCCGACGCCGACGTCAAGGTGAAGTACGCCGCCACCGCGGCCAGCATGAACAACGTGGCCAAGAACTACCTGGGCCAGCTGGAAGGCTTCAAGCGCATCGACGCCGCTGGCCAGAAGCAGGCTGAGGAAGCCGCCGTGCTGGCCTGGCTGAAAAAGCAGGGCGCTGCCGGCAAGCCGGCCCTGGCTGCACACGCGCAGCTGCTCAAGCATCTGGATACCAGCAAGTCGACCCGCGAACGCGACCTGTTCGTCGGTCAGTTCAACAACACTTCGGCCGTTGGCGCAGCGATCACCCTGTACCGCCTGTCGATCGAGCGCAGCAAGCCGGATGCCGAGCGCGAAGCCGGTTACCAGGAGCGCGACCTGACCACCATCGAAGGTGGCCTGAAGCAGATGGATCGTCGCTACGTGGCGAAGATGGACCAGCAGCTGCAGACCTACTGGCTGGACCAGTACGTGGCCCTGCCGGCCGCACAGCGCGACAACGAAGTGCTGAACAAGTGGCTGGCCGGCAGCGATGCTGCTGCGGTGAAGTCGCTGGTGGCCAAGCTGGGCGGTACCGAACTGGGCAGCCTGGACACCCGCCTGAAGTGGTTCAAGGCCGACCGTGCCGCGTTTGAAGCCAGCAGCGATCCGGCCATCCAGTACGCCGTGGCTGTCATGCCGGCACTGCTGAAGCAGGAAGAGCAGAAGAAGATCCGCGAAGGCGAATCGCTGACCGCACGTCCGCTGTACCTGCAGGCCGTGGCCGACTACAAGAAGAGCCAGGGTGAGTTCGTCTACCCGGACGCCAACCTGTCGCTGCGCATCACCTTCGGCAACGTCATGGGCTATGGCAAGGACGGCGTGAAGTACACCCCGTTCACCACCCTGGAAGGCGTGGCGGCGAAGGAAACCGGTGAGGATCCGTTCGATTCGCCGAAGGCGCTGCTCGATGCGGTCAAGGCCAAGCGTTACGGCGGCCTGGAAGACAAACGCATTGGTTCGGTGCCGGTGAACTTCCTGTCCAACCTGGACATCACCGGTGGCAACTCGGGTTCGCCGGTGCTGGACGCCAATGGCAAGCTGGTCGGCCTGGCATTCGACGGCAACTGGGAATCGGTCAGCTCCAACTGGGTGTTCGACCCGGTGATGACCCGCATGATCGCCGTCGACAGCCGCTACATGCAGTGGATCATGCAGGAAGTGGCGCCGGCGCCGCAGCTGCTGAAGGAATTGAACCTGGCGAAATGATCCGTTTGCGGTCGCTGGCGGTCTATCCACGCATGGCGTGGCTCTACTGGCCGCCTCCGGCAGCGCCGGGCCATGCCCGGCGGAATCCGTAGGAAACCTGAAACCCCGCGACCCACGTCGCGGGGTTTTTTCATGCCCGGCCCGGCCCGGCCCGGTGCGCCGAACAGGTATCATCCGTGTTCCGCGTACTTCACAGGATGTGAACGAAACGCGGAAACCTCCTCCCCCCAGGACCCCTTGCACGCATGCGCATCCTGCTTGCCCGCCACGGCGAAACGCCGTGGAACGCCGAAGGCCGCTACCAGGGCCAGATCGATATTCCGCTTTCGCCGATCGGTGAAGCCCAGGCCCAGGCACTGGGTGCCCGCTTGGCCTCGGTCGACATCACCCGTGCCGTCGCCTCGCCGCTGTCGCGCGCGCAGCGCACCGCGCAGCTGGCACTCGGTGCCGCCCGTGCCGACATGCTGCTGACCGAGCCGGAGCTGCAGGAAATCGCCCACGGCGAGTGGGAGGGCCTGCTGGCCAGCGAAATCAACGAAAAGGATCCGTCGCGCCTGCAGGCCTGGCGCGAGGAACCCGATACCGTGCTGATGCCCGGCGGTGAATCGCTGCGCCTGGTGCTGGAGCGCAGCTGGCGTGGGCTGGCGCGCGCCACCGAAGGCCTCGGCGAGCACGACACCCTGCTGGTGGTCGCCCATGACGCGGTCAACCGCGTGATCCTGTGCAAGGTGCTGGGCCTGCCGATCTCCCGCCTGTGGACCTTCCGCCAGGCACCGACCACGCTCAACCTGCTCGAAGGCGCCGACCTGGACAGCCTGGAAGTGGTGCGCCTGAACGACTGCGCCCACCACACGCCGTTCTTCGGCGAAGCCAAGCACCGCGCCCTCTGATCCATCCCCCGCATCAACTGCTTCTGCTGGAACCGCTGCCGTGACGAACACCCCGACCACCCTGGCCGACTGGCTGGACTACATTGAACGCCAGCACCCGGCGACCATCGACATGGGCCTGGAGCGCGTGCGCGCCGTGGCCACGGCGATGGGCCTGGGCGCGCCGGCCACGCGCACCATCGTGGTCGGTGGCACCAACGGCAAGGGCTCCACCGTGGCCTTCATCGAGGCCATCGGCCGTGCTGCCGGTTGGAAGGTCGGTGCCTACACGTCGCCGCACCTGCTGCGCTACAACGAGCGCGTGCGCATCGACGGGCAGGACGTGGACGATGCGGCGCTGGTCGCCGCGTTCAACGCCATCGAGGCCGCGCGTGGCGAAATCACGCTGACCTATTTCGAGTACGGCACGCTGGCTGCGCTGCAGCTGTTCGCCGACGCCGGGCTGGACCTGGCGGTACTGGAAGTGGGCCTGGGCGGCCGCCTCGATGCGGTCAATATCGTCGACGCCGACGTGGCGGTGATCACCACCGTGGACATCGACCATGCCGAGTGGCTGGGCGAGGACCGCGAAGCGATCGGCACCGAGAAGGCCGGCATCATCCGCGGCTGGAAGCCGGTGATCCTGGGTGAGACCGATCCGCCGTCCAGCGTGCTGGCGCGTGCCTATCTGGTGGGTGCCAACGCGATCCGCGGCGGCAGCGATTATTTCTACGAACCGATCGATGCCCAGCGCTGGCGCTGGCGTGATGTCGGCCTGCGCATGGAGCTGCCGACCCCGGCGCTGGCCGGCCCGATCCAGCTGGCCAATGCGGGTGCCGCCATCGCTGCGATGCGTGCGCTGGACAAGCCGGTGCCGCGCGCGGCCTGGGCTGCCGGTATCGCGGCAGCACGCATTTCCGGCCGCATGCAGGCATTCGAGCGGGAGGGCGTGCAGATCCGCGTGGATGTCGGCCACAACCCACAGGCGGCGGGCCAGCTGGCGCGCACGCTGAAGGCCGAGGTCTCGGCCGGACGCACCCTGGCGGTGTACGCCGCGCTGCAGGACAAGGACGCGGTGGGCGTGGTGCAGGCGCTGCAGGATGTGGTGGGCGAATGGATCCTGGCTGGGCTGGATGGCCCGCGTGGGCAGAGCGCCGCCCAGCTGCAGGCGCGCCTGGCCGGCACGGCCGCGGCCAAGGCGCAGCTGGCCGATACCGTCGAACAGGCACTGGCGCAGGTGCTGGCCCAGGCCGAGCGCGGCGACCGCGTGCTGGTGTTCGGCTCCTTCCATACCGCCGCAGCGGCCCTGCAGATGCTGCAGGGCGATGCCTGATCCGCGTTCAGCCAACGCCGACGCCGTCCGGTCCGGCACCCGTATAATCGATGGCAATCTCCGGACAGTTGCCTGCCTCACGTGGATACGCCTCTGAAACAGCGTCTGATTGGTGCCATCGTGCTGGTGGCACTGGCCGTGATTTTCCTGCCGATGCTGGTCAAGGGACCTGCACCGGACAGCGGCGTCGCCAATGTGCCGATCGCCGCGCCGGATGCACCGGCCGATGGCCAGTTCGAAACCCGTGAACTGCCGCTGGTGGCCCCTGCGGGCGGCGCCACGGGGCTGCAGACCGGCCAGGCCAAGCCGCTTGCGGATGCCGCGGCACCTGCCACACCGCCGACCGTCGACACCTCGCCGGCGGTTGCCGCCGGCAACTATGCGGTCACCTTCGGTGCCTACGGCAGCAAGGCCGATGCCGACGCAGTGATCGCCTACCTGAAGCGCTCGCAGCTGCCGGGCTTCGCTGAAACGGCCACCATCAATGGCCGTCAGGCATGGCGCGTGCGCGTGGGGCCGTACGCCGACCGCGCACAGGCCGAGGCCGCCCGCCTGCAGGCGGTGAAGATCCGTGCCGATGTGAAGGCTGAAGTGATCACCCTGGATGCCGCAGCGGCCAGCAGCGCCCCGGTGGCCGCCACCCCGGCAGCGGCCACGCCAAGCGCCAGCACCCCGTCCGCAGCCACCGCGCCGTCGGCCGGTAGCAACCCGGTGCGCAGCGAAAGCCTGCCGCCGAGTACGCCGACCGCAACGACCGCTCCGGCTGCCAAGCCCGAGCCGCCGAAGCCGGCGCCGAAGCCCGAAACCCCGAAGCCGGAGCCGAAGCCGGATGCCGCCAGCAAGCCGGCAACGGCCCCGACCACGCCAGCAGCACCGGCGGCCAGCGGCGTCGGCTTTGCCGTGCAGCTGGGCGCGTTCGGCCAGGCCAACGATGCCAACGCCCTGCGCGACAAGGTGCGCGCCGCTGGTTTCAGCGCCTTTGTCGAGCAGGTGCGCACTGAAAAGGGCACTCTGCATCGCGTCCGCGTCGGGCCGGTGGCCAACCGCGCCGATGCCGAGCAGCTGAAGGCCCAGGTCGCCGCCAAGGTCGGCGTGGCCGGCATGGTGCGACCGCACCCATGACCCACGCGCAGCCCCGTTGCCAGCGCCGCCGAAGGAGCGGGGCGCCATGATCGACGTGGTGCTGCTGATCGTGATCGCCGCCTCGGCCTTGCTGGGGATGCTGCGCGGCTTCGTGGGAATCGTCATCGGCACCCTGTCGTGGCTGCTGGCCGCGTGGGCGGCCTTCGCCTTCGGCAATGATGCTGCCCATTGGTGGGCTGCCCCGGCGGCCCCCGGTGGCGAACACTTCGTCGGTGGCTACCTGGGGGTGGGCATCGGCGTGATGATCGTGGTCGCCGTGGTCGGCATGGTCATCAAGGCCTTGGTCCACCGCAGCATGCTGACCAGCCTGGACCGCCTGCTGGGTGGCGTGCTGGGCGTGGTCCGTGGCGGCCTGATCGCCGCGATCCTGCTGCTGCTGGGCAGTTTCACCCCGCTGACTGCCGAGCCTTCCTGGCAGCGTTCGGCGGTGCGCCCACTGCTGAACCCCACCGTTGCCTGGATGAACAGCAAGCTGCCGCACTGGGAGGTTCCCGGGGCCGATCTGCTGCCCAAGGCCTTGCCGACCGACGCGCTGTCCCCATCTGCATTGATGGAGTTGGGCAAGAACGCAGGCGCCGGGTTGGGAAAGCCGGGCGCGGCAGGCGATAATGGCATCCTCAACCAGGTAGTGGCAGGCAGCGGATGGCTGCGGCCTGCGAAAGCGGAACAGGGCGATTCCTACGATCCGGCCGAAGTGCGTCCGGACGCCCCAGCACTGCCGGACAGTATCGAGCCGGGCGATCCGGCCAATGTCGACCGCAGGCGCGGCGACCACCGCGGCCAGGCACGGCCACCTTCCTTGTAACTGGGCACAGCCCAGCGGAGACCTCGCACCATGTGTGGCATCGTCGGAATCGTCGGCAACCAGAACGTCGCCGGGCAGTTGTATGACGGCTTGACCGTCCTCCAGCACCGTGGCCAGGACGCGGCGGGCATCGCCACCGCCAATGGCAGCCGCCTGCGCGTGCAGAAGGCCACCGGCCTGGTCCGCGATGTGTTCGATGCCCGCACCATGTCCACCCTGGAAGGCAGCGTCGGCATCGCTCATGTGCGTTACCCGACCGCCGGTTCGGAAGGCATGGACGAGGCGCAGCCGTTCTACGTCAATTCGCCGTACGGCATCGCGCTGGCCCACAACGGCAATCTGATCAACACCGAAGCGCTGCGCCAGCAGGTGTTCGAGCAGGACCGCCGCAACGTCAACACCGATTCGGACAGCGAAGTGCTGCTGAACGTGTTCGCCTACGAACTGGAACAGCAGCGCCAGCTCAGCCCGGAAGCGGCCATCCGTGCCGTGGCCGGCGTGCACCGCCGCTGCAAGGGCGGCTACGCGGTGGTCAGCGTGGTGCTGGGCCTGGGCCTGGTTGCCTTCCGCGACCCGCATGGCATCCGTCCGCTGGTGCTGGGCAAGCGCAGCCATGCCGAGGGCGACGAGTACATCGTGGCCTCCGAATCGGCCGCGCTGGACGTGCTGGGCTTCCAGCGCGTGCGCGACGTGCAGCCGGGCGAAGCACTGGTGATCACCGCGCGTGGCGAGCTGTTCTCGGAGATCTGCGCCGAGCCGGCCGAGCACACCCCGTGCATCTTCGAGTACGTGTACTTCGCGCGCCCGGATTCGATGATCGACAACGTCTCGGTGCACAAGGCGCGCATGCGCATGGGCATCAAGCTGGGCGAGAAGATCCTGCGCCTGCGCCCGGATCACGACATCGACACCATCATCCCGATCCCGGACACCTCGCGCGATGCCGCGCTGGAGATCTCCAACGTGCTCGGCGTGAAGTACCGCGAAGGCTTCATCAAGAACCGCTACATCGGCCGCACCTTCATCATGCCGGGGCAGGGCGAACGCGTGAAGTCGGTGCGCCGCAAGCTCAACCCGATCCACCTGGAGTTCCGCAACCGTGTGGTGCTGCTGGTGGACGACTCGATCGTGCGTGGCACCACCAGCCAGCAGATCGTGCAGATGGCCCGTGACGCGGGCGCGCGCAAGGTCTACCTGGCCAGCGCGGCGCCGCCGGTGCGCTACCCGAACATCTACGGCATCGACATGCCGGCGGCCGAGGAACTGGTCGCGCACAACCGCACCGTGGAAGAGATCGAAGCCCACCTGGGCTGCGACTGGCTGATCTACCAGGATCTGGAAGACATGGAAGCGGCGGTGAGCGAGGGCAACCCGGCGCTGCGCAACTTCGATTCGTCGTGCTTCAACGGCCACTACCCGACCGGTATCGAGCCGGGCTACTTCGAGCGCATCCAGCAGCTGCGTTCGGACGATGCCAAGCACAAGCGCCGCGCCTGAGGTCCAAGCGTGGTTGACGTGCCCGACGTTGGAGGCGACCTGCTGCGCGCGGCGCAGCAGTGCCTGGCTGAAGCCGACCCGCTGCGCAAGGTTGCGCTGACCCAGGCCTACGCTGCTGCGTTCCGCGCCGGCCGCCTGAAGGTCGCGGCCGATGTGCCGCCGCCGGAGCCGATCTGCATGCCGGGCCGTCCGGCGCAGCTGGTGCTGGTGCATCCGCGCGAAGTACCCCGGCGCGGGCTGGGGGGCGTGGCAGGGCGTGCTGCCTTCATCCACGCCATCGCGCACATCGAACTCAACGCGATCGACCTGGCCTGGGATGCGGTGTACCGCTTCCGTGGCCTGCCGCCGGCGTTCCATGCCGACTGGGTCAGCTGTGCCGACGACGAATCGCGGCACTTCATGCTGCTGCGCGAGCGCCTGCAGGCACACGGCCACGATTACGCCGATTTCCCCGCGCACAACGGCCTGTGGGAAATGTGCGAAAAGACCGCGCACGATGGCCTGGCACGCATGGCACTGGTGCCGCGCGTGCTGGAAGCGCGCGGCCTGGACGTCACCCCGGGCATGATCGAGAAGCTGCGCAACGTCGGTGATGGCGAGACCGCCGATGTGCTGGAAGTGATCCTGCGCGAGGAAGTGGCACATGTGGCTGCCGGTTCGCGCTGGTACCGCTGGTACTGCGACCGCGCCGGCGTCGAGCCGCGCGCACGTTTCAAGGAACTGCTGGTGGAGTACGCCGGCGGCTACCTGCACGGGCCGTTCAACATGGAAGCGCGCCTGCTGGCCGGTTTCGATGCGGATGAGCTCGCCAACCTGGTCGAGCAGGCCGGTTGAAGAAAAGGGGACGGAGGGGATTAAGTCGTTTGTGGCACAAACCACTTGATCCCCTCCGTCCCCTTTTTCAGGCGTTTGGCAACACCACGCGCTTGCCATCCACCGTCGGCCGGTTGATGTAGAACAAGCCGGGACCCGGCCGGTACGGCAGTTCGCTGACGCCGGCATCGGCGGCGTAGGTCAGTGCGGTGTCGCCCAACGCATCGAAATTCCAGTGTGCCGACTGCATCAGGTAGCGCCGCCGCAGCAATGCTTCCTGGGTCTGGGTCAATGCCTGTCCGTCCACCAGCCGCCGCGCGATCGGCTGCAGGGCCGACGGCAGCTCCCAGCCGGGAACTTCGGCGGCATTGGCGGTCCATTGCACGCCGGCCTCGATGGCCTGCTGCTGCATCACCTGCAGTGCGATCAGCTGGTAGCGCCAGTCGATGCGTCTGCGCAGTACCACTGCGGCGGTCACGTACAGCACCGGTGACAGCAGCACGCTGCGGCTGCCGGCACGACGCTGCTGCTGCCACTGGTGCCAGACATCCACCCAGATCTCTTTTTCCCCAACGCCCAGCTGCTGCCGCCAGCGCTCGGCATCGGCCTGTGTTTCAGCGTAGACCGTGGTCGCCTGCAGCAGGGCCAGCGGTGGCGTCTGGTAGTCAGCCACTGCTGGCCGACGCAGCTGTTGCCGGCGTGGACGACTGAGCAGCTTTGGGCCTTCCTCCAGCTGGTTGTAACCACCACCGATGTTGGCGTGTACGCCGGGCAGGGCGATCTCGGTGAACGGCGGTGCCACGCTGGTCAGCGGATAGTGCTGGCGATGTTCATCGCGTGCAGTGAGCTGCACGACGCGACCGGCGATGCCGCTGTGCAGGGCCAGCTGCGGCTGCTCATCGGCGCGGCCGCCATTGACTGCGACCACGGTGTCGAACAGTCCGATGAAGCGCAGCACCGGTGTGGCGGGGGCGAAGTTCGCGGTACAGGACAGGCCGGCGCCCTGCAGTAGCTGGCGCCAGCGCGCGCTGTTCCAGCCCTGCAACTGGTGGGCGATGTCACGTGCGGCAGCAGCACCGCGTGAATAACCGAACAGGTCCAGCTGCACACCCTGCAGCGGTCGCTGCCAGCGTGCGGACAGCTCGGCCAGTGCCGCCGGCAGCAGCACCTGCAGCGCGCGCTGGACCTTCGCACGAACGCCGCTGGCACCGATGCCGAAGGCCAGCCCGATCAGATCGTCGTCGGCATCATCGCGGGTACCCACGCCTTCGATATAGATCGACAGCGAGGGCGCGGCCACCGCATTACGGCGACTGTCCGGATACAGCTGCTGCAGGCGCGCGATGTTGGTCAGGCCGTTGTCGTAGCTGCTGGTCAGCCGGCTCTGGTAGGTCGAATCATCATCCGCGCGCAGCTGCGCCGGCCGCGGCTGCGGGACCTGCGGGCGACCGCGCGCCAGGTTGTGCGCGTTGTTGCGGGTGCCGTCGAAGAACAGGCCGATCCGCAGCAAGCCGACATCTTCGTCCGTGTCCTGCGATGGTGCCATGTGCATGTCCCGTCGTGGCTACGTCACGGTAGCGCGAAAGCGATGTGTTGGCGAAGTGTAGTGACGCTTTTGACCTTACTTAACGCAGATGCGGTCGATCACAGTTCCTGATTTTCATTCCCATCTTCTATTGAATTCACACGACCCGCGCAGGCCATATGGCCAAACCCGGCAAACCCGGGCGTGCTGCATCAACGCTGTTCACATCATTCAAGGAGCGACGCAATGTTGTCCAGATCGATTGGCAAAGCGGCAGGTGGCCTCGTGTTGGGTTTGTCGGTGGCGGCTGCCGCGCATGCGGCACCGTTGTTCGAACCGGTAACGGTCATCAGCCGGGCATCGGCCAACAGTGAGCCTGCCCTGGGCAAGCTGCTGGCCACCCCGTCCACGGCGACGGTGCAGGAAGTACGTGTCGACGCGACGGCTACGGCGCAGCCGCAGCTCGAATTCGAACTGCTCGGCAAGCAGGTGCAGGCGGTACGCAGCAAGGTCGAGGCACTGCCCGATGGTGGCAGCATCTGGTACGGCCAGTTCCGCTCACCTTCGGACAAGCTGACCGCCGCCACGTCCAATGGCCAGGACGATCCGGGCAATTCGCTGATCCTGGTGCGTTCGGGCAACACCCTCACCGGTTCAATCCGCAAGGACGGCAAGCTCTATCGCCTGCGTCCACTGGGTAACCGCCACGTGCTGGTCGAGGTCGATGAATCGCGGATGCCGGCCGATCATCCGGCCGACTACAACCAGCTGCCGAAGATCCCGATGGCCGACAACGACCACATCGGCATCGCGCAGGCCTCGTCGGGATCGCCGGCGACCATCCGCGTGCTGGTGGTGGCGACCAATGCGGCGGTCACTGCCTATGGCGGCAACATGCAGTCGCTGGTGCAGCTGGCGGTGGCCGAGTCCAACCAGGGCTACGTCAACAGCAACGTCGGCATCACCCTGCAGCTGGCCGGTTACGAGACCACCAACTACACCGAGTCCGGCAATTTCACCACCGACCTGACCCGTTTCCGCAACACCAGCGACGGCTACATGGACAGCATCCACACCAGCCGCAACAACACCGCGGCCGATGTCGGTGTCCTGCTGATCAACAACACGAGCTACTGCGGGTTGGCCTCGGGCATCGGCTCGACGGCATCGACGGCCTTCGCGGCGGTGTACTGGGACTGCGCGACCGGCTACTACTCCTTCGCGCATGAGATCGGCCATCTGCAGAGTGCGCGGCACGATATCGCCAGTGATCCCAGCACGTCGCCCTATGCCTATGGGCACGGCTATCGCTACGAGCCGTCCTCTGGTTCGCGCTGGCGCACGATCATGGCCTATGACTGCTCGGCCGGCTGCCCGCGCCTGAACTACTGGTCCAACCCGAACATCAGCTACAACGGCATCCCGATGGGCAATGCCAGTACCGCCGACAACCAGCGCGTACTGGTCAATACCAAGGCCACCATCGCGGCCTTCCGCTGAGTGCTGCGCCCGCGGCCGCCTTGCGCGGTCGCGGGTGTTGCCGCCGTGCTCAGGCGCGCGCGAGCGTATCCAGCGACCAGCCGCTGGCATCCACGCGCAGCACCGAACCCTGCTCGTACCAGTCACCCAGCACGATGCGGGTGCAGGCGCGACCACCGGCCTGCAGCGAGTGGATCGCCGGACGGTGGGTGTGGCCATGGATCATGGTGTCCACGCCATGGCGCACGAAGGTGGCATCGACTTCGGACGGAGCCACGTCGGTGACGGTCTCGAACTGCGCACGATCACCCTGCTTCATTTCCGACTGGCGGGCCTGGCTGGCTTCACGCGCCTTCTGCGCGAATGCGATGCGCGCGGCCAGCGGCTGTGACAGGAACTGTGCCTGGAACACCGGGTCACGGGTCTGTGCACGGAACTGCTGGTAAGGAATGTCATCAGTGCACAGCAGGTCACCGTGCTGCAGCAGTACGGGGCGACCGTACAGCTCGATCACGCACGGGTCGGGCAGGATGCGCAGGCCGGCGCGGCGCGCGTAGTCCTCGCCAAGCAGGAAGTCACGGTTGCCGCGGATGAAATACACCGGCACGCCGCTGTCGGAGAGCACCTTCAGCGCGTCGGCCACCGCATCGGCGGCGGGCGAGGGCGTGTCGTCGCCGATCCAGGCTTCGAACAGGTCGCCGAGGATGTACAGCGCATCGGCGCCGGGCGCCTGTTCGCGCAGGAAGCGCAGGAACAGGTCGGTGATCTCCGGACGGCTGGGGTCCAGGTGCAGGTCGGAAATGAACAGCGTGGTCATGCGGTCATTCTAGGGCATCAACGATGTCGGTAGCGCCGCCGGCATCTGACCCCAGGGGCTACACCGGCAACGGCAACCAGGCCAGGCTGGCCGAGGCCAGTCCGATGGCGATGCCGGTGGCGGCAAGCACATCGGACGGATAGTGCAGGCCCAGCACCACCCGCGACAGCGCCACGCCGACGGTGAACGGCACCAGCAGGGGCGCCAGCCACGGGTAGTAGGCCAGCGCCACGATGGTGAACGACACCGCGTGCAGTGTATGCCCGGAGGGGAAGCTGAACTCGTCCAGCGGTGCCACCCAGGCGCGGATGCGCAGGTCGGCAGCATACGGGCGCGGGCGCCGGGTCCAGCGCTTGAGGCCCTTGTACAGCAACAACGCGGCCAGGCCGGTGGCGGCCATGTGCACGGACGCGCGCAGGCCGTCGAAGCCATCAAGCAGCACCAGGGCGCCCATCAGCACATACCAGAACACGCCATCACCGAGCCGGCTGATGACCGCGAACAGGCGGCGCACGCGGCGGCGGCGGCAGTAGTGGTTGGCCCGCCGGCACAGGCGTGCTTCGCGGTCGGCCAGCAGTTCAAGCCGCGTTGTGCGCATGGCCGGTCCTCCGCGACTGGGCCAGTTCGGCCAGCAGGGCGTCGAATTCCGCCACCACCTGCTGCGGATGCAGGCGCTTCATCGCGCGTGCGGCGTTGCCGCCCAGCACGTGGCGCTGCGCGTCATCGGCGGCCAGCTGCACGGCTGCTTCGATGAACTGCTCATCGTTGTCCACTGCGGCGCCATTCTCGCCATTGCGCAGGTACTCGCGCGCAGCGCCGTAGTCGAAGGCCACCGTTGCCACGCCGCTGGCCATGCTTTCAAGGGTCACGTTGCCGAAGGTCTCGCTGCGGCTGGGGAACAGGAACAGATCGCCGCTGGCGAAATGACGCGCGAGGGCTTCGCCGCGCTGGATGCCACAGAAGATGAAGTCGGGATTTTCATGCGCCAGCTTTTCGCGGGCCGGGCCATCACCCACCCACACAAAGCGCGCCTTGGGACGGATCTGCTGCAGCCGGCGGAAGGCCTTCACCGCCAGCCCGAGGTTCTTCTCTGCGGCGATGCGGCCGACGTAGATCGCCACCAGGCCGTTGCCGTCCACACCCCACTCTTCGCGCAGGGCAGGGTCTCGACGGTTCGGATCGAACTGCTGGCTGTCGACCGCGCGTGCCAGCAGGCGCACGCGTTCGAAGCCCTGCTCGCCGAGGAACTGCTGCAGTTCGCGGGTGGGTACCAGGGTTGCATCGGCCTGGTTGTGGAAGCGGCGCATCCAGCGCATCGCGGCGGCCTGCAGCCAGGCCACGCCGTAGTCGGGCAGGTACTCGTCGAAGCGGGTGTGGAAGCCACTGGCCACCGGGATGCCGAGGCGCCGTGCGGTGCGCACCGCCGACCAGCCCAGCGGGCCTTCGGTGGCGACATAGACGGCATCCGGGCGCTGCTGCTGCCAGTGGCGACCGAGCCGGATCGGTGCCGGCATGCCGAAGCGCAGGCCGGGGTAGCGCGGCAGGGCGGCACCAGGAACCAACAGGGTGCCCGGTGCGGAGTCCAGCGCTTCGTTGGCCTGGCGGGGCCGGATCAGGTCGATTTCATGGCCGGAGTTGCGCAGTCCCTGCTCCAGCCCCTGTACGGTGAGGGCAACGCCGTTCACTTCCGGCGGATAGGTCTCGGTGACGATGGCATAGCGCATGGCGGGCCTCCGGGTTTCCGGCATGCTCGGGCCTGGCGATGTAGCCGATGTGACCGCTTTGCGACCGGCAGATGACGCGGTCGGAAGCCTACGCCACCACGGCCCCGAAGGGCCGTGGTGGGCACCGTGCGTGGTGCGTGGATCAGAAGCGCTGCTGGTATTTCATGTAGATGAAACGGCCGATGTCGAAGCCACCGTAGTAGGAGAAGTTGGAACTCGGCTGGCTGTACATGGCCGGACCCTGGCGGCCGAACACGTTGTTGGCGCCGATCGAAACGGTGGCGTCCCACGGCAGGCTGTAGCGCGCCTGCACGTCATGGAAGGTGACCGATCCACGACGGTTGTAGTCACGCGTACCGCTGAACCACGGCGCACGCTGGCCAGGATGGGAACATTCGTTCGGATAGTCCTCGGCACCCAGGCAGCGTTCCTTGACCGCTGAGAAGTAACGCAGGCCCCAGGTCAGGCCGAGATTGCCACGCTCCCAGCCCAGCGATGCGTTGGAGCGCACGCGGAAGCCGATGCCGCCGTTGGTGGCGATGCCATTGCTGGGGATGGCCGGTACGCCGGCTTCGTTGGTGGTCTTCTCTTCGGCGTTGACCACGTAGGTGGTCTTCCAGTCGGCACTCAGCTTGCCCCAGCTGGTTTCGACCTTGTGGCCGATCTCCAGGTCATAGCCTTCTGCCTGGCGGAAGCCACTGTTGCGGTTGCCGAAGTTGAGTTTGTTGACGATGCCCAGCTCCGGATCGCGGGTGAAGCTGCTGCAGCGCTCGGCAATACCCAGCTCGTAGCAGTCGCGGAGGATGTCATTGGGATGGTCGGAAACGATGGTGTTGTCGATGCGGATCTTCCACCAGTCCAGTGCGATGTGAAGTCCTTCGGCGAACGTCGGGCTCCAGACCAGGCCCAGGGTGCGGCTGGTCGAGGTTTCCGGCTGCAGGTCCGGGTTGGAGCCGTTGGTGAAGGGCACGGGCGTCTGTCCACTGCTGCCGGTGATGGGTTCATTGCCCTGGCCGAGCTGGCGGTAGGCGTCGGCATTGGCGATGTCGGCGGCGCAGCGGGCGCGAACCTCGGCACTGCTTGCGGCTGCGCCATGGACCGTATCGCAGGGATCACGGAAGCCGGTGGTGAACGTCTCCGAGGCGCCGCCGTACAGGTTGGCGATGGTCGGCGCACGGAAGCCCTGGGCCCAGGTACCGCGGACCAGCAGCTGATCGATCGGCTTCCAGGTGAAGCCGAACTTGCTGTTGAGGGTTCCGCCGAAGGTGGAGTAGTCCGAGTACCGCGTCGCCGCGCTGAAGGTCAGTTCGCGGGCACCGGCGAGGTCGCGCAGCACCGGCACGCTCAGTTCCAGGTAGGCCTCGTCGACGCGGTAGCCGCCACCGGTGGGCCCTGCCGCCAGGTTGGTGGTGGCACCGGCCTGCGCCAGCGCATCAGGGATGAAGCGGCCGTCCTCGCGGCGGCTCTCGGCACCCACGGCGAAGCCCAGCTCACCGGCGGGCAGGCTGGCAAGGCTGCCGCTGAGGTTGGCGAACAGGTTGCGGGTGGTGGTGCGGCCGCGGGTGAGTTCTTCCGGGAACAGCCAGTCCTGCAGTTCCGGGTTGCCGGTCAGGCCATAGGGGTCGTCCTGGCCATACGGAACCAGCGGGTTCCAGGGTTTGCAGCCCGCGATAGGCGCATCCGGCGTTCCGCATTCGACCTTGCCGGTTGCCGGGTCGTAGAACGAAGGACCGGTGGCATCGGCCACGCGCTGCTTGTGCAGGTTGCCGGTGGTGCGTTGGGTCAGCTCACTGCGGTTGTACTGGTAACCCGCTTCCCAGTCGAAGTCGCGACCGCCGAATTCGAAGCTGCCCTCGAATGCCGCCACGCCCTGCCAGGTGGTCAGTTCGCTGGTGCTGACGCGCGGAATTTCCCAGGCACGACGGTTCCAGTGCACATCGCTGGGCGTGTCATAGCCGTGATGGTTGCCGAACGGATTGAACCAGCTGTCGGCCGACATCGGGGTGATTTCGGCTGGGCCGGACTGGAAGGGGTAGCCGGCGACCTGCCGGGTGGTGGTGCGCCGGTTCCAGGCCAGCTGGGTGTTGAAACGGATCTGGTCGTTCAGATCCGCGCGTGCGTCGACGAAGATCGAATCGCGCTTGATCGGCGTCTGCAGATGCATCTGCTCGTTGCTGTTGCTGACATCGCCGGTGAACGGTGTGTTGTCGCTGAGGTGGAAGCTGTCCGGCCCACCTGGCTGGCTGCCACGGTCGAGCGAGTAGCTGCAGCCCCGGCTGTTGTTGCAACCGGGGCCCTTGAAGCCGGTGATGCGACCCCACTGGCCGACCGTGGTCCAGCCCTCATCCGCATGGCGATCCGTATAGGTGTAGGCACTGAAGCCACGATCCTTCGCCCAGACGCCCTTTTCTTCGACATGCTCGGCAGCAATGCTGATGGAAGCACGGTCATTGGACCAGCCGGCAACCACGTCGTACTGGGTACGGGCACCGTCGCCTTCGCTGAACTGACCATGGTAAACGTTGGCGGTTACGCCCTGGACGTTGCGCCGGGTGATGATGTTCACCACGCCGGCCATCGCGTCGGACCCGTAGATGGCCGAGGCACCGTCCTTGAGCACTTCCATGCGTTCCACCGCAGCGGCAGGAATGCTGGAGATATCCTGGAAGCCAGACGTGGTCATGCCCAGCCGCTTGCCATTGACCAGCACCAGGGTGCGCTGCGCACCGAGGCCACGCATGTTCACGTAGCTGCCGCCGGCGGCTTCGCCGGCGCTCAATGGGCTGGCGCGGCTCAATGCCGGACTGCCGGTCGCGGTCAGGTTCTGCAGGATGTCGGCAACGGAGTTGAAGCCCTGTCGCTCGATGTCGGCGCGGCTGACGGTCAGCACCGGCTGCGCGGTTTCCAGGTCGACCTGGCGGATGCGTGAGCCGGTGATTTCGATGCGGTCCAGCGTGGTGGCTTCCGGTGCCTGCTGGGCGAGTGCGGGAGCGGCCAGGGTTGTGGTCGCCGTGATCGCAAGTGCGCGACGGATCGCCAGCCCCAGTGCGGGAATACGGATGGTCATGGGTCTCTCTCTCTCAGTCTTCGAAGTCTTCGGTGCGCGGCCAAGCGGGCTGCGCCAACGCCACCGCGGGCGGTGGTTGTTCGAACCTAGTGAAGGAGGAGAGGGAGAGGTATGGGGAAAGGACGAAATCGCCATGGAACGGCATGACGCTTCCGCACAAACCGGAAGTGAATCAATCGATTGATGTGATCGACGTGGGAGCGATGGACGAAGCCCCCTCGCCGCGACTCTGGATCGAATGCGTCATGGCAATTGCAGGCAGCGACAACCTGCGTGGAAACAGAAAAAACCACGGCCCCGAAGGGCCGTGGTCGTGGAGCTTCAACAGCGCGGATGGATCAGAAGCGCTGGGTGTACTTCATGTAGATGAAACGACCAATGTCGTAACCGCCGTAGTACGAGAAGACCGAGCGCGGCTTGGTGTACATGACCGGGCCCTGCTTGTCGAACACGTTGTTGGCGCCCACCGAAACGGTGGCATCCCACGGCAGGTTGTAGCGGAACTGCAGATCGTGGAAGGTCACTGCGCCACGCTCGTTGTAGTTGCGCGCACCCTTGTACCACGGCGCGATCACGCCCGGATCGGAGCACTCATCGGCGTACTTGGTCGGGTTGACGCACTGTTCCTTGACGCTGGAGTAGTAGCGCGCGGTCCAGCTCACGCCGAAGTTCTCCAGGTCCCAACCGACGGTCAGGTTCGAACGCACGCGGAAGCCGATGCCCGAGTTGGTGACGATGCCGTTGCTGACGGTCGGCACGATCGAGCTGTCGTTGGACGAGCGGGAGATGTCCTTGGCCACGTAGGTGGTCGACCAGGAGGTGCTCAGCTTGCCGTAGTCGGTCTCCAGGCGGTACGACAGGTCCATGTCGTAGCCTTCGACTTCGGCGAAGCCGGCATTGCGGCCACCGAACCTCAGGCCGGTGACGATGCCGTTGGACGGATTGCGGGTGAAGCGCGCGCAACGATCGGCCAGGCCCTGCTCGTAGCAGTCGATCAGGATCTGGTTCGGGCTGTCGTCGACGATGGTGTCGTCGATGCGGATCTTCCACCAGTCCAGCGAGACATTGAGGTTGCTGACGAACGTCGGGCTCCAGACCACGCCCAGGGTGCGGCTGGTCGAGGTTTCCGGCTTCAGGTTCGGGTTCGAGCCACCGATGAACGGCGTCGGCGTAGCGGCGACCGAACCTTCGGTCGGCTTGTTGCTGCTGTCCAGCTGGCGGAAGTTGGCGACATCGGCGATGTCCTTCGCGCAGCGTGCGCGGACTTCGGCGCTGCTCTTGGCCGAACCGTACTTGCTGTCGCACGGGTCAGAGAAGTTGGCGAAGGTCTCCGAACCACCACCGTACAGGTCGGAGATGGTCGGGGCACGGAAGCCCTGTGCCCAGGTACCACGCACCAGCAGCTGGTCGATCGGCTTCCACTTGAAGCCGAACTTGCTGTTGAGGGTGTTGCCGAAGGTGTTGTAGTCCGAGAAGCGGGTCGCGGCGTTGAGGCTCAGCTCACGGGCACCCGGCAGGTCGGCCAGCACCGGCACGTTCAACTCCAGGTAGGCTTCCTTCACCTTGTACGAGCCACCGGTCGGGCCAGCGGCCAGGTTGGTGGTGGCACCGGTCTGGGCCAGTGCATCCGGCACGAACTTGCCGGTTTCCTCGCGGTTTTCCACGCCGAAGGCAAAGCCCAGGTCACCGGCAGGCAGGGTGAACAGGCTGCCGCTGATGGTGGCGAAGGCGTTCTTGGAGGTGGTGCGGCCAGTCGCGTTCTCGGCCGGGAACAGCCAGTCCTGCAGGGCCTGGTTGTTGGTCATGCCGTACGGGCTGTCCACACCGTAGGGAACCAGCGGATTCCACGGCAGGCAGCCGGCGATCGGCGCGCCGGGCTTGCCGCACTCGACCTTGCCGGTGGTGGCGTTGTAGTACGACGGACCGGTAGCGGCCTGCACGCGGCCCTTGTGCAGGTTGCCGGTGGTGTGCTGGCGCAGCTCGTTCTTGTTGTACTGGTAGCCCACTTCCCAGTCGAAGTAGCGCTCGCCGATCTCGAACGAGCCGTCGAACGCGGCCACGGCGCGGTAGGTCTTCAGTTCGCTGGTGCTGGTGCGCGGCAGCTCCCACAGGCGACGGTTCCACTTCACTGCGGTCGGCGTGGCATAGCCATGCTGGTTGCCGAACGGGTTGAAGTAGCTGTCGATCGACATCGGGTCGATCTTGGCGACGTCGACATCGAACGGATAGCCGGCGGTGACGCGGGTCGAGGAGCGCTTGTTGTAGCCCAGTTCGGCCTTGAAGCGCACGTTGTCGGTGATGTTGGCCTGGCCCGAGAAGTACAGCGAATCACGCTTGATCGGATAGCTCAGGTGCATCTGATCATTGGTGTTGCTGACGTCACCGGTGAACGCGGTCGGATCGGTGAAGTGGTAGTTGGCCGGGTTGGTCGGGTCGCTGCCGCGGTTGAGTGCGTAGTTGCAGCCTTCCTTCGCATTGGTGCAGCCCGGGCCGCCCTTCACGCCATAGAACTGGCCCCACTGGCTGTTGGTGGTCCAGCCATCGGTCGGGTGGCGATCGGTGTTGCTGTAGCGGCTGAAGCCGCGGTCACGCGCCCACACGGCCTTTTCTTCGGAGTGTTCGGCAGCGAACGTGGCCGAGAAGCGATCGTTGGACCAGCCGGCAACCACGTCGAAGCGGTCACGCGCGCCGTCGCCTTCGCCGTACTGGCCGTGGTAGACGTTGGCGGTGATGCCGCTGACGTTGGTGCGGGTGATGATGTTGATCACGCCGGCCATCGCGTCGGAGCCGTAGATGGCCGAGGCGCCGTCCTTCAGCACTTCGATGCGTTCCACTGCCGACACCGGCAGGGTCGACACGTCCTGGAAGCCGGAGGTGCTGATGCCCAGGCGCTTGCCGTTGACCAGCACCAGCGTGCGCTGGGTGCCGAGGTTGCGCATGTTGACGTAGGTACCACCGGCATCTTCACCGGCCGACAGCACGTTGGCGCGGCTGATGGTCGGGCTGCCCATCGCGGTGACGTTCTGCAGGATGTCCGACACCGAGCTGAAACCCTGGCGTTCGATGTCCAGGCGGGACAGGGCCAGCACCGGCTGGGCGGTTTCAACGTCAACCTGGCGGATGCGCGAACCGGTGATCTCGATGCGGTCCAGGGTGGTCGGTGCAGTGCTGCTGCTCTGGGCGAAGGCCGGCAGGGCAGCCAGCGTAGCGGTGGTCGCCAGGGCGTAACGGATGGCCTGGCCCAGCGCGGTGGTACGTGAAGTCATTAACGATCTCTCTCTCAGGTCGTGCGCGAGACGTCACTCCGGACGTCGATGAAGCCGGTCGTTAATCAGACCGACGACCGATAGTAGTCTCGTTGGTTAACATCCTGTAAAGAGAGCGTGTCGAAAGGTGTCGCTTCACTTCACGTGATTTCACGAAAAATGAACAAAAGCAGATGCTTATGCCATTTCGGCATAGCCAGCGTCGGGCTTCAACTGCTGCGATGCAGCAGGAATTGCGCGGAAAACGCGCAGAGGAGGCCTATGGCGACGCGTTGTGACGCGCCGCCCTGGCAGTAGGGATCAGGCCACGAACGGCCGGAACTGGATGCCCAGGCCAGCGAGGCCGTCGGTCTCACCGATCAGGTCGGCGCGCAGCAGCGGGCGGGCATCGATGAAGGTCTGCGGCACGATCAGTGACAGGCGGTTGTCGTCGGCGGTCAGTTCCAACGCCGGCAGCGGATCGTCCTCGTGGGCACGGTTGAGCAGTACCGCCAGGCGCAGCAGGGCAGCCAACCGGCGTGCGGTCGACAGCAGTCGCTCGGGCAGGGCGTCGAAGGCGGTCTTGGTCACACTGCGGCGATGGCTGCGTACCAGTGCGGCCAGCATCTGCTGCTCCTGGCGCGAGAAACCGGCGATGTCCGAGTGCTCCAGCACATAGCTGCCATGCACGTGATAGCCGCTGTGGGCGATCATCAGGCCCAGTTCGTGCAGGCGCGCGGCCCAGCCGAGCATGCGTGCGTCGTCGGCATCGAGCTTCCAGCGCTCCTGCACCTGCTCCAGCAGCGACAGCGCGGTGTCCTGCACGCGGTCGGCCTGTACCGTGTCGATGTCGTAGCGCTGGCTGAGCGCGGCCACCGATTCGTCACGCAGGTCGTTCTCACCGGCGCGGCCGACGATGTCGTACAGGATGCCTTCGCGCATCGCCGCCTTGCTGACCAGCAGTTTCTGCAGGCCCAGCGCCTGGAAGGCCGCTTCCAGCACCAGGATGCCGCCGGCGATGATCGGGCGGCGGTCGCTGGACAGGCCCGGCAGCTGGATGTCGTCGATCTTCTTGGCCTTCAGCAGTTCGTCGCGCAGCTGGGGCAGGGCCTCGGCGGTGATCGCGCCCTTGCTCAGCTTCATCGTCGCGCAGATCTCGCTGATTGCCTTGTGCGTGCCCGACGAGCCCAGTGCTTCCTGCCAGCCCAGCGCGCGGTACTTGCTGGCGAAGGGCTGGAACTCGCGGCCGATCTCCGCCAGCGCGTCCTTCCAGCGCTTCTTGCTCAGCTTGCCGCCGGGGAAGAAGCGCCGGGTGCTGGCAATGCAGCCGGCCTGCAGGCTCTCGCGCTCCAGGGTCTGCATGCCCATGCCGATGATGAATTCGGTGGAGCCACCGCCAATGTCGATCACCAGCCGGCGCTGGCCGGGCTTGGGCGGTTGCGCATGGGCCACGCCCAGGTAGATCAGGCGCGCTTCTTCGCGTCCGCTGACCACTTCGATGGCGTGCCCCAGCGCGGTTTCGGCAGGGACCAGGAACGACTGCGGCGAGCGCAGCTGGCGTACGGTGTTGGTGGCCAATGCGCGTACCCGGTGCGGCGGCACGTTGCGGATGCGCTGGCCGAAACGGGCCAGGCATTCCAGCGCACGCTGCCGTGCAGCGGCAGAGAGGCCACCTTTGCCATCCAGGCCGTCGGCCATGCGCACCGTCTCGCGGAGGCGGTCGATCACCCGCAGCTGGCCGAGCGTGTAGCGCGCGATGACCATGTGGAAACTATTGGAGCCAAGGTCGATGGCGGCCAGCAGGTCGCCATCCTGCAATGCGGGCGGAGTCGTGGTGGTGTGCGGCATGGACGAATGTTAGCCGAAGGGGCGGTGTGCTCGTCACCGCGTGGCCTTCACATTTTGGAAGAGGGGAGTGCGGCAGGGCTGCGCCCTGCACCTGCCGAATCAACGGCAACGGCTAAAGCAAAAGCAAAAGCGGGCTATCCGTGGGATGGCGGGCTGGGTCCGATGGCAGGGGACGCCGTGAACCCGTCCATGGGGGCTTGGTCGCCGCATCCATGCGGCTCACACCCCTGCCACCGGACCCACCCCGCCTTCGACAGTTCGCTGCGATCTGATGGTGGGTGCCGACCGTTGGTCGGCACTGATCCTATCCCGCCCAAAATCGGTGCCTACTGCTCTTGGTAGGTGTCGACCTTGGTCGACACACCGGGTTACAGCCCCTGCATCAATGCCATCTGCGCAGAATGCGGGGCTTCGTCGTGGGCCGGTGCACGCTTGTGGTAGATGCCGTCGGCATCCAGT
Organism: Stenotrophomonas sp. 78350_Sma; assembly: GCF_056482105.1. Taxonomy (NCBI): domain Bacteria; kingdom Pseudomonadati; phylum Pseudomonadota; class Gammaproteobacteria; order Lysobacterales; family Lysobacteraceae; genus Stenotrophomonas; species Stenotrophomonas sp. 78350_Sma. The sequence continues at coordinate 955,100 of NZ_CM151182.1, forward strand.
TCCCAGGCGTTGAGGTTGTCGTCAAGGTAGTTCTGCAGCACTTCGCGGTACACCCGCTTGGCCAGCTCCGGGTCGAGGATCGGGAAGCAGGTCTCGACCCGGCGCAGCAGGTTGCGTTCCAGCCAGTCGGCACTGGCGCAGTACATCTCCGGTGCGCCGTCGTTGCCGAACCAGTAGACGCGGCTGTGCTCCAGGAAGCGGCCGACGATCGAGCGCACGCGGATGTTGTCCGAGATGCCCGGCACGCCCGGGCGCAGAGTGCAGGCGCCGCGGATGATCAGGTCGATCTGCACGCCGGCCTGCGAGGCGGCGTACAGCGCGCGTACCACCTGCGGTTCGTTCAACGCGTTCATCTTGGCGATGATCCGCGCCGGGCGGCCGGCGGCGGCGATGCGCGTTTCGCGCTCGATGCGGCCGAGGATGCCGGTGTGCAGGGTAAAGGGCGACTGCAGCAGGCGCTTGAGCTTCATCTTCGAGGCCAGCCCGGACAGCTGCTGGAACAGCAGGTGCACGTCGTTGCCGATGTCCGCATCGGCGGTGATCAGGCTGATGTCGGTGTATGCGCGGGCGGTACCGCTGTGGTAGTTGCCGGTGCCCAGGTGCACGTAGCGGCGCAGCTTGCGGCCCTCGCGGCGCACGATCAGCAGCATCTTGGCGTGGGTCTTGTAGCCGACCACGCCGTACACCACCTGCACGCCGGCTTCCTGCAGGCGATCGGCCAGGCCCAGGTTGGCCTCCTCGTCGAAGCGCGCGCGCAGCTCGACCACCACGGTCACGTCCTTGCCGTTGCGTGCAGCCTGGATCAGCGCGTCGACGATCAGCGAATCCTTGCCGGTGCGGTACAGGGTCTGCTTGATCGCCAGCACATTGGGGTCGGTCGCCGCCTGCCGGATCAGGTCCAGCACTGCGGTGAATGCATCGAACGGGTGGTGCAGCAGCAGGTCCTGGCGCGCGACCGTCTCGAAGATGCCGTCGCTGTCGCGCAGCGTGCGCGGGGTCATCGGCGGGTACTTCAGGTCCGGCTGCGCGATCAGGTCGTACAGCTGGATGATGCGGTTGAGGTTGACCGGGCCGTCGATGCGGTACACCGCGTTCTCGGTCAGGCCGAAGTTCTGCAGCAGGGTGCGCACGATGTCGCGTGGCATGTCCTGTGCGATTTCCAGCCGCACCGCCGGCCGGTAGCCGCGGTCGACCAGTTCGTCGCGCAATGCCAGCGCCAGGTTCTCCACTTCTTCCTCGTCCACCACCAGCTCGGAGTTGCGGGTAACGCGGAACTGGTAGGCCCCCTGGACTTCCATGCCCGGGAACAGCTCATCGACGAAGGTGGACAGCACCGACGACAGGAACACGAAGTTCTGCGATCCGCCGAGCTTCTCCGGCAGCTGGATGATGCGTGGCAGCGAGCGCGGCGCACGCACGATGGCCAGGTGGCCGGCACGGCCGAACGCGTCGGTGCCCTTCAGCACCACCACGATGTTCAGCGACTTGTTGAGGATCTTCGGGAACGGATGCACCGGGTCCAGGCCCAGCGGCGACAGCACCGGCATGATCTCGTTGCGGAAGTACGCGCGCAGCCAGCGCTTCTGGCGGTGGGTCCACGAATGCCGGCCGAGTACGCCAATGCCGGCCTCCATCAGTGCCGGGCGCAGCGTCTCGTTCCAGCAGCGGTACTGCTGGTCCACCAGTTCGGCGGCACGGTCGTGGATGGCGTTGAGGATGGCCTGCGGGCTCATTCCGTCCGGTGCCGGCGGCAGGCCGAACTCCTGCGCGTGGCGTACGGCCGCGGCGCGGATTTCGAAGAACTCGTCGAGGTTGGTACAGGAGATGCACATGAAGCGCAGGCGCTCCAGCAGCGGCACCTGCGGGTCCATCGCCTGGGCCAGCACGCGGAAGTTGAAATCCAGCTGCGACAGCTCGCGGTTGATGTAGAGCGCCGGGTCGCGCAACGGATCGTTGTCCGGGCTCACGGGGAGGGGGAGGGATCCGAGGCTGCTCATGGCGTCATTCTTCGATGGAAGTCAGGGGGGCGGACTCGCGCGGGCGCACGTGGTCGGCATCGAAATGGCAGGAAAACACCGAGCCCTTGCCAACCTCGCTTTCAATCTCCAGCCGCGCGTGGTGCAGGCCGAGGATGTGCTTGACGATGGACAGGCCCAGGCCGGTACCGCCGCTTTCGCGGGAACGGCTGCTGGAGACACGGTAGAAACGTTCGGTCAGCCGCGGCAGGTGGGTGGCCGGGATGCCGTAACCGGAATCGCGCACCGCCAGCACCGCGCCGTCGCCTTCGCGGCGGAATTCCACCGCGATGCGGCCACCGGCCGGGGTATAGCGCACCGCGTTGGTCACCAGGTTGGAGAAGGCGCTGTGCAGCTCCTTGGTGGAACCCTGCAGGTCGACGCCGGCCAGATCGTCGATGCTGATCTGGTGGCGGCCCTGGCTGTGCGCCTCGGCCTCGCGGCGCAGCGTGGCCAGCATCGGTTGCATGGCCACGGTTTCTTCCTCGCTGTGTTCCTGCGATTCGAGGCGCGACAGCGTCAGCAGGTCTTCCACCAGCTGGGCCATGCGCTGGCTCTGCTTGCGCATTTCTTCCAGCATCGGTCCGGTTCCCGGGAAATCCTCCGGGTCCATCATGTCCAGGTAGCCGTGGACCACGGTGAGCGGCGTGCGCAGTTCGTGTGAAACGTTGGCGACGAAGTCGCGGCGCACCTGTTCCAGGCGCAGCAGCTTGCTGACGTCGCGGGCGATCAGCAGCCAGTAGTCCGACGAATAGGGAATCAGGCGCAGGTTCAGGCGGATCGCCGGATCGACCGGCGAGGGCACATCCAGGATCGGCTCGGCATTACGTCCACCGGCCAGCCAGTGTGCCAGCGGCATCGGCTGCAGGCGTTCGACCAGGGCTTCGCCGAGGTCCCCCGGATGATGCAGGCCGAGCAGGGCGGTGGCCGCTTCGTTGAACCACTGCACACGCTGGCTGTTGCGGTCCAGTACCACCACGGCATCGGGCAACGCGGCGGCGGCGGCGCGGTAGCTGCGCAGCATGTCGAGCAGGCGGCGCTTGCGAACGCGCATTTCCACCTGGTTGCGGTACAGCAGGCGGTCCAGCTCGTTCCAGACGCCGGTGCCTTCCTCGGCGGTGTCCCAGCGCTGGCGCGCGGTCAGCCGGCGCAGCACGCTGCGCAGCCGCCAGTAATGCCAGGCCAGGGTGGCCAGCGCGCCCAGTGCGATGCACAACCACAGGTGACCCGTGAACCACCCCACCAGTCCGGAGAACAGCAGTACCGCGGCAACGGTGGCCAGGGTCTTCAACCAGGCAGAGCGGATGTGGCGGGGCATTGCGATCTCGTCGTTGAGGTGCGGCGGTTCACTGGGGTGAACCGAGGGTTATAGCAGAGTTGCCGGTGCCGGCACCCGCGGGTGCGCGGCGCCGGCACGACGAGACTCAGGTGGCGGTGGAGAAGCGGTAGCCGGCGCCGCGCACGGTCTGCACCATGTTCTCGGCGTTGAACGGTTCCAGCGTCTTGCGCAGGCGGCGGATGTGCACGTCGATGGTGCGCTCCTCCACGTACACGCTGCCGCCCCACACATGGTCCAGCAGCTGGGCGCGGGTGTAGACGCGCTCGGGGTGGGTCATGAAGAAGTGCAGCAGGCGGTATTCGGTCGGGCCGATCGGCACCGGCTGGTCGTTGGCGAACACGCGATGGGCGGCGCCGTCGATGCGGATCGGGCCGACCGCCACGCTGCCGTCCTCGTCGTCCTCGCGGGCGCGGCGCATGACCGCACGGATGCGGGCCAGCAGTTCGCGCGCCGAGAACGGCTTGACCACGTAGTCGTCGACACCGGCTTCCAGGCCACCGACACGGTCGTTCTCTTCACCGCGGGCGGTCAGCATGATGATCGGTACTTCGCGGGTCAGCGTTTCCTTGCGCCAGCGGCGGGCCAGATCCAGGCCGCTGGTGCCGGGCAGCATCCAGTCCAGCAGGATCAGGTCGGGAACGCGGTCGGCGATCGCGGTCTGGGCCTCACGGGCATCGCCGGCGTGGACCGGTTCGTAATCGCCCTTGCGCAGGGCGAAGGCGACCATTTCACGGATCGCGGGCTCGTCATCGACGATCAGGATGCGTTTCTGCACGAGGACACCGTAGGGCTCGGTTACTGGAGTGGTGCCAGTAGACTACGGTTTGATGACATGTTTGTGACTACCTGGCCGGAACCGGCCGGGATTGCCATCGACCGGTCATGCAGCACTCAGCGGCGGTCGAGGTCCGGGTCCTGCACGCCCTGGCGGCGCAGCTCCAGCACGGTGGGGGTGATCGCCTCGATGCGTGCGTCCACCCGTGCCCGGCCCACGTAGTCCAGCGCCGGGTTGCGCTTGAGCGCCTGCAGCTGCATCAGCGACTGCTCCGGGCGGCCGCTGAGGAAGGCGGCCTCGGCATAGGCCTCGCTGGCGCGCACGCTGTCACCGGCCAGCTCGCTGGCGCGGGCGTATCGCTGCTGGAAGACCGGATCGTTACCACTTTGCGACAGCAGGGGCCGCAGCATGGCCTGCGCGCGCTGGCCCGCCTCTCGGGTGCCCTGTTCGTTCAGGATCTCGGCGTAGGTCAGGGCCACGGGCCGGCTGTTGGGGTGCTCGCGCAGCAGCTGCTCGAAACGGGTGTTGGCCTGCGCGCCCAGCCCGGCACGCGATTCGGCCTCGCCCAGGCCCAGTGCCAGCCACAGGTTGTCCGGGCGGGTCTGCAGCAGGCTGGCCAGGGTCTGCCGGGCCTGCGTGGCACCGCTGCGGCCGCCGCGCATGACAGCCAGCGCCTGGCCGTAGCGCTGGGCGTCGTTGAGGCCGTCCTTCTGCCGCTTGGCCATGTCCGCGTATTCGCGCTCCAGCTCGGCGGTGGAATCGGCGCTCAGCACCCGCAGGCGTTCCCGTGCCCACTCGAAGTCGCCGCTGGCGCCACGGGCCAGCTGGCCGACCGGAATGCGCAGCACGCTGCTGGGCAGCAAGGGGTTGTTTCCGCGCAGCAGCGGCTCGGCCAGCCCTGGATCGGCCGGATTCACCCGCTCCTTGCGTTCGCCGCTGGGGGTGCTGGTGGTCAGCAGCACCGTGTCCTTCTTCATCTGCTCGGCGCGGGCCTTGGCCTCGCTGATACGGGTGATGTTGACCGGGTGGGTGCGCAGGAACTCGGGCACGCTGTAGCCGCCCTCGTTGCCGCGCATCGCCGCCGACATGCGCTCGAAGAAGCCGGCCATCGCGTCCACGTCATAGCCGCTGCGCGACAGGGTGCGAATGCCGAGGCGGTCGGCCTCCGATTCGTTGGAGCGGGTGTAGTTGATCTGCCGCTGCTGCATCAGGCCCATGCCCGAGCTGATCGCGGCCATGGTCGCGTTGCCCGAGGAGGTACTGTTGCTGGCCTGGGCAGCCACCACTGCAGCCAGCATGCCCAGCAGGATCGGAATCTGGTCGCGCTGGGCGCGCTCGACCCCGCGCAGCACGTGCTGCTGGGTGACATGGGCGATTTCGTGGGACAGCACCGCAGCCACCTCATCCTCGCGTTCGGCGGTCAGCACCAGGCCGGCATTGACCCCGATGTAGCCGCCAAGGGTCGCGAAGGCGTTGATCTGGCGGTCCTTCATCACGAAGAAGGTGTAGGGCTGGCGCGGCTGGTCGCTGTTGGAGCCAAGCCGGGTGCCCATGGTCTGCAGCCAATCGTTCACCAGCGGGTCGTCCAGCAGGTAGCCGTAGTTGCGCAGCTCGCGCAGCATCATCGCGCCGTACTCGGCCTGGCGCGCCGGGGTCAGCAGCTCGCCGGCCGAGGAGCCGATGTCGGGCAGCTTCTCCTGGGCCTGGGCCAGCGGCATGGCCAGGGCCAGGGTGACGGCGGTAGTCAGCAGCAGGGCTCGCAAGCAGAAGGTCCTCGGGCAGGGCGCGCCAAGCGTGGCAGGGCAGGGGGCAACCATTCGTTAATCCACAGTGTTGCGGCGGTGGCGTGGAAATTCCAGCGCACCGGTACCATATGTAGACCGTCGATCCATCGTGGAGTTTCCCGTGACAGCCCAGACCGCCGGCGGTGCCCCCGCCATCACCATCTATTCCACCGCCGTCTGCCCGTACTGCGTGGCCGCCAAGAACTTCCTCAAGAGCAAGGGGCAGCAGTGGACCGAGGTCCGCATCGACCTGGACCCGGCCGAGCGCGAGAAGATGATGGCGCTGACCCGCCGCACCAGTGTGCCGCAGATCTTCGTCGGCGACGTCCATGTTGGCGGCTACGACGACATGATGGCCCTGCACCGTGAAGGCAAGCTTGAGCCGCTGCTGGCCGGGCAGGGCCAGGCATGAGCACGGCCGACGACGGCAGCAAGGACCGCATCGCCGAATTCACCGACTTCCGCAAGCGCATGAACGAGCGCATCCTGGGTGAACCCAACCAGGTGGTGCGCCGCTTCTTCGCGCTGGATACGCAGACCTACCAGGCCGGCGCGCTGGACGTGAAGACCAAGGAACTGCTGGGCCTGGTGGCCTCGATGGTGCTGCGCTGCGACGACTGCATCAGCTACCACGTGGCCCAGTGCAAGGACGCCGGGGTGACCCGTGAGGAGTTCTTCGAGACCTTCTCGGTCGGCCTGGTGGTCGGCGGCTCGATCGTGATCCCGCACCTGCGCCGCGCGGTCGACTTCCTCGACCAGCTTGAAGGCGGCGCGGCCGCCCCGGCAGCGCACGAGCACTGAGGTAGCGCCGGGCCATGCCCGGCGGATACCTGAACAAACGGCCGCTGGGCATGGCCCGGCGCTACCGGACGCGCGCAGGGGCCTTTACCGCTATCTCTCAGCCCAGGAGCCCCTTCTTGTTGAAGGGGCGCGCCGACAGGCGGGGGTAGAGGAGGAATGCGCGGGCAATTATGTCTTGGCCGGGGCCGGGACCATCGTCTACTTGGGTAGCCGCCCCCGGCTAAGGCATAATTGCGGGTGAAACTTCCTTTGCGCCGGCGTTTCCGGGCACGTCCGGACGGCGTTTTTCCCCCTGTTCGGAACATCGATCAATGACGCAGAAAATTACGGTCATCCGCGGCGACGGCATTGGCCCGGAAATCATGGACGCCACCCTGTTCGTGCTCGACCAGCTCAACGCTGGCCTGGAGTATGAAGACGCCGACGCCGGCCTGGTGGCCCTGGAAAAGCACGGCGACCTGATGCCGGCGGTGACCCTGGAGTCGATCGCGCGCAACAAGGTCGCGCTGAAGAGCCCGCTGACCACCCCCGTCGGTGGTGGCTTCACCTCGATCAACGTCAGCCTGCGCCGCCATTTCGACCTGTACGCCAACGTGCGTCCGGCCCACACCTTCCCGAACACCAAGTCGCGTTTCGACAACGTCGACCTGATCACCGTTCGTGAGAACACCGAAGGTGCGTACCTGGCCGAAGGCCAGGAAGTGTCGGCTGATGGCGAGACCGCCTTCTCCGGCACCCGCATCACCCGCAAGGGTTCCGAGCGTATCGTGCGCTACGCCTTCGAGCTGGCCCGCAGCGTCGGCCGCAAGAAGGTCACCGCCGTACACAAGGCCAACATCATCAAGTCGACCTCGGGCCTGTTCCTGAATGTCGCCCGTGAAGTGGCCGCGCAGTACCCGGACATCGAGTTCCAGGAAATGATCGTCGACAACTGCTGCATGCAGCTGGTGATGCGTCCGGAACAGTTCGACGTGATCGTTACCACCAACCTGTTCGGCGACATCATCTCCGACCTGTGCGCCGGCCTGGTGGGCGGCCTGGGCCTGGCCCCGGGTGCCAACATCGGCAAGGACGCGGCGATCTTCGAAGCCGTGCACGGCACCGCGCCGGACATCGCCGGCCAGGGCAAGGCCAATCCGTGCGCGCTGCTGCTGGCAGCGGCGCAGATGCTGGACCATATCGGCCAGCCGGAAAACGCCGAGCGCCTGCGCAAGGCCATCGTGGCGACCATGGAAGCCAAGGATTCGCTGACCGGCGACCTGGGCGGCACCGGCACCACCATGAGCTTCGCCAAGGCCATCGCCACCCGCCTGTAAACGGCTGGCGTTCCGGCTGGAGCTGGAGATCGTCTCAGGCGATGTCCAGCCGGGGCAACCATCGTTGAAGACGGGCCGTCCTTGTACGGCCCGTCTGCGTTTTCAACTGCGGCTTTTCATCAACAGGACTTTTTCAGATGCCTGAGGCGGCTGTGTGGGTCGTGGCGGCCGTTGCCGTCTATGCCATAGGTGTGGCCATCTACGCCACTTTCTACTGGCCGTGGTCCCGGGCCCAGCGTGCGCTGCGTCACCTGCGGAAGCATGGGGTGCCCCTCCGCAGCCTGCGCGTGAGCGAGGCGCGCGTCCTGCAGTTGATCGAGTTTCCTGCAGGGTTGCCGGTGTATCTGCTTGAAGGCAGCTGCGCGGCGTTCGTTGTCAGGGGCAAATCCCCTCCGGCCCAGCATGTGCAGACGCTGGCAGGCGTGCCGGTGAAGTATCCGGCGGGGCTTGCAGGTGCCGCGCGCGCGGGCAGCAATACCGCTGAAGTGGTGCTGGGGCGTGACCACGCGATGGTCGTGCGGCTCAATGGGGTCAAGCTGGCCTCGTAGCGTCGAGCATGGCTCGACTACGCGGGAACAGTCGAGCATGGCTCGACTCTACAAGAGCGATTTGTGCGTGAATCGCACAGATCATGTGCCACGAAGCCGCTGGTTCGTGCGCCTTCCGCTCCGCATCCTGTGCCCACTTCCCACCGCACAGGAGACGCCCCATGAACCTTTCCGCCTTCGGCCTGGCCAGCCTGATCGGCATGGCCGCCGCTGCGCCGGTCGCCGCTGCCGAACCGGCCCATCCCACCATCCGCCATATGGCCGGCGCGCCGGTCGCGGCCTCGCTGGATGCCGCGAAGACCGCGGTTCTGGTGATCGACTTCCAGAACGAATACTTCGACGCCAGTGCCGCGCCCGGCTTTGCTGGTGGCCGCATGGTCATCCCTGACGGCGTAGCCGCGCTGCGCCAGGCGAAGCGGGTGGTCGAGTTCGCCGATGCCAACGGCATCCGCGTGATCCACGTGCAGCATGTGCTGCCGGCCGGCGCGCCGCTGTTCGCGCAGGGCAGCGTCAACGCCGCCTTTCATCGCGGCCTGCTGCCGCGCCAGGGCGAGGCCGTGGTGCAGAAGGACAACGTGAGCGTGTTCGCCGGCGCCTCGGCTGCCGTGCTGGACACCGTGCTGAAGGACGCCGGCATCGACACGCTGATCGTCACCGGCCTGCAGACCCATGCCTGCGTGGCCGGCGCCGCCCGTGACGCTGCCGCCGCACCGCGCGGCTACCGGGTGATCGTGTCGTCCGATGCGACGGCCAGTCGCGATCTGGATCTGGCCGGCGGCCAGCGCATGGATCATCGCGCGCTGCACGAGGCCTCGCTGGCGCAGATCGAGGATACCTTTGGTGACGTTCTGAGTACCGATGCAATCCTGGCGCTGCCGGTGCGCAAGGCCGGCGACGGCGCTTGATAAGCTGGTAGGGCCCGCATGCCGTGGGCCCCCGCCAGGTGGAGTTGCCCGCTGATGGATCATTTCGCTGCCCTGCGTGCGCTACGCGCCATCGTCGACGCAGGCGGCTTCACTGCTGCGGCCGAACGCCTGGGCACGACCCACTCGGCGATGTCTCGGCAGCTGCGGCAACTGGAAGACCATCTGCAGGTGCGCCTGCTCGATCGCAACAGCCGCCGGCTGTCATTGACCGAAGCCGGACGCGATTACTACCAGGAGGCCGGCGCGCTGCTCGATCGTCTGCAGGAGGCGGATGACCGCGCGCGCGCAGGACAGGCCCAGCCCGGTGGCTCAGTGCGCATCAGCGTGCCGCAGGTGGTCGCCAGCCAGGAGTTGCCACAGTGGTTGCCGTCGTTCCTGCAGCGCTACCCGCAGGTCTCGCTGGATCTGTCGGCCGATGATCAGCTGGTCGATGTCGTGGGCGGTGGGTTCGACCTGGCCCTGCGCATCGCGCATGCGTTGCCGGACAGCCAACTGGTCGCACGTGAACTGGCCAGCTGCCCGCGCATACTGGTGGCCGCGCCAGCCTATCTGGCCCGGCACGGCCTGCCGCGGCAGGCGGCCGACCTTGCGCAGCACGCCCTGCTGGGCTTCAGTCCCACGCCGTCGATGCCGCCCTGGCAGCTGCAGGGGCCGCGTGGTGCCAGCATGAACATCGAGGCTGGCCAGCGCCTGCGCGTGGATGCCACGCCAGCGCTGTATGCCGCCGCGCTGGCGGGAATGGGCATCAGCCTGTTCACCGCGCTGACGGTGCAGGAAGATCTGCGCGCCGGTCGATTGATCCGTGTGCTGCCAGCGTGGCATGCGGGGCAGCGACGCTACTTCGCGCTGTATCCACATGCGCGTGCGCTTGCCCCCAAGGTGCGTGCGCTGGTCGAGCACCTCGCGGCGCACTACGCTGCACAGGTGGGCGCGGCAGGGTAGCCGCGCCGCTGCAACCGAGGTGGTGATGGAATCGGTGTACCTGCTGGTCGCGCTCGGCGCGATCGTCGCCGGATTCGTGCAGGGGCTGTCGGGTTTCGCCTTCGGCATGGTGGCGATGTCGTTCTGGGCATGGGGGCTGGAGCCGCGACTGGCGGCCACACTGTCGGTGTTCGGCGCGCTGGTCGGCCAGCTGGTGGCGGTGTTCACCGTGCGCCGCGGCTTCAATCCGCGCCTGCTGCTGCCTTTCGTGCTGGGTGGGCTGGCCGGCATTCCGCTGGGCGTGATGCTGCTGCCGCAGCTGGACATGGACTGGTTCAAGGCTTTGCTGGGCGGCTTCCTGGCGCTGTGGTGCCCGGTGATGCTGATGGCGCGCTCGTTGCCGCCGATCACCGTCGGAGGGCGCGTGGGTGATGCCATTGCCGGTATGGCTGGTGGCGTGCTCAGTGGCATCGGTGGCTTCGCCGGCCCGGTGCCGACGTTGTGGAGCACGCTGCGCGGCTTCGGCAAGGACGAGCAGCGCGCGGTCATCCAGAACTTCAACCTGGCCATGCTGGCGGTGACCATGGCCACCTATGTCGGAACTGGCCTGGTGACGCGGCAGATGCTGCCGTACTTCGCCATCGTGGCGCCGGCCATGCTGGTGCCGACCCTGCTGGGCGCGCGGGTCTACATCGGTATCAGCGAGGCGCGCTTCCGGCAGATCGTACTGAGTCTGCTGACCGCATCCGGCATCGCGCTGCTGGCCTCGTCGCTGCCGACGCTGCTGGCGCGTGCGCCGGCAGCCTGAGGCTCAGGCTGGGCGGAACATGCGGAAGCGCTGTTCGGTGCCGATGCGGAAGTAGTCGGCGGGGCCGCCGCCGCGCAGGATAGGCGCCGCTGCAGCGGTGTCGTAGATGCCGTCGACCAGCAAACGGGTGTCGATGTGCACTGCGACCACTTCGCCCAGCACCAGCCAGCCGTTGGTGTCCTGCCCGGCGGCATCGCGCAGGCGCACGATCTGGGTGCAGCGGCACTCCATGCTCACCGGGCTCTGTGCCACGCGGGGTGGCGCGACCTGTGTGGAGGCCAGTGGCGTCAGCCCGGCCAGGGCGAACTCGTCGACCTCCGGCCCGACCCCACGACAGCTTTCGTTCATTGCTTCGGCCAGGTCGAAGGTCGCCAGGTTCCAGGCGAACTCACCGGTCGCTTCGATGTTGCGCAGCGAGTCTTTGCGGCCCTGGCTGGAGAAGCCGATGATCGGCGGGGTGTAGTTGAACGCATTGAAGAAGCTGTACGGCGCCAGGTTCAGTGTCCCTTCGGCGTCGCAGCTGGAAATCCAGCCGATCGGGCGTGGGCCGATGATGGCGTTGAACGGGTCGTGCGGAAGGCGGTGTCCGTCTGCCGGGCGGTAGCTGTGGAAGGTGCAGGACATGGGGCAGGGTTCCAAAAAAAAGCCGTGATCCTCGCGGACCACGGCTTGTCGTTTACGACCAGATGGGGTTCAGCGCTGCTGGATCTTCGACAGCAGGCGCAGGAACTCCACATACAGCCAGACCAGGGTCACCATCAGGCCGAATGCGCCATACCACTCCATGTACTTCGGTGCGCGCTGGGCCACGCCGGTTTCGATGAAGTCGAAATCCAGCACCAGGTTCAGCGCGGCGACGACCACCACGAACAGGCTGAACGCAATGCCCAGCCAACTGGAATCGTGGATCACCGGCACATCGATGTTGAAGAAGCCGAGCACGAACGAGGCCAGGTAGAGCAGGGCGATGCCGCCGGTGGCGGCGACCACACCCATCTTGAAGTTCTCGGTGGCCTTGATCACGCCGCTGCGGTAGGCGATCAGCAGCGCGAACAGGGTGCCGAAGGTCAGCAGCACCGCCTGGAACACGATGCCCGGGAACTTGGCGTTGAAGACGGCCGAGATGGCGCCGAGGAAAAGCCCCTCGACCAGCGCGTACATCGGTGCGGTGACCGGGGACCATTCCTTCTTGAAGACGGTGACCAGTGCCAGCACCAGGCCGCCGATCGCGCCGCCCATGGCGTACAGCCTGGCCGCGTCCATGACCTGGTCGTACTCGTCGATCGACTGGTTCCAGGCGAAGGCCGCCGTCAACACTGTCAGCAGCAGCAGGAAACCGGTCTTGTTGACGGTGCCGTTGAGCGTCATGGCCTGGTCGGGGCTGGTTACCACCGAGCCACTGGCGAGGTCGAGGAAGGTCGACTCGGAAAGAGCCGGGTTGCCGCTGCGCATGCGTGTTCTCCGTGCGAATGAGGGGCTGGACGGCCATCCGGCCGATGACCGGGAGCATAGCCGATGGTTGCACGTGGTGCGGTGTCAGGCTTCGGATGCGGGTCGCCCGCGTTGACAGTTCATGATGCGCTTGGCCACAATGACCAGCTCCCCGGGCCTGGCCCGAGGGGATTGCAAGACCGGGGTATAGCGCAGTCTGGTAGCGCGCCTGCTTTGGGAGCAGGATGTCGGGGGTTCGAATCCCTCTACCCCGACCAATCCCACATCACGTCGGATTGGACGCCGTTCCGGTTCGGGCGCCCGTAGCTCAACTGGATAGAGCACCGGCCTTCTAAGCCGGCGGTTACAGGTTCGATTCCTGTCGGGCGCGCCATTAAAATCAATGGTTTACCCATTTTTTCGGCTCTGGTGACCGAATTCTCCAGAAAATTCTCCTGAAAACTAATGGACAGCTCGACGGGGCTGGCTAAGATACGCGTTGGTTGAACAGGGGAAAGCCATGGAGAAAAAGGCGCATTTCATCAAGGGATCACTGCGACGCAGTGTCGAGTTCCGAGAGGACCTTCAGAAGTTCCTGGAGCTGGGACCGGATGCATGGCCGGCCACCAAGAAGGCTAGCATTGAAGCCGTTCAGGGCTTGCTATACGGGGAGAACCTCACTGATGCGGCTGCAAAGCTTGAGGCTACTCAGGCCGAAGCTCAGCGCATGGCGGTCATGTTCCGATTCCTCACGGGCCGATTGGCGGAGGGCGGCGACCCGCTCGAGTTCGTAGATGACCTTACTGAATTGGCAGGCAAAGCCGATTTCGACCCGCGCCATCGGGAGGCGTTGGCCGCGATCCTAGTGCCGGAGCCCCAGCTGCGGGCAGAGGAACGCGAGCGCGAGGCTTTCACTTTCGGGAACACTATCGCGAGCGTCGAAACCAAGAGCATCGTCACATTCCATCTGGACGGGGAGCCCTTCACGGGCGTTAGCGTCACCATCAATTACCTTGATGGTGGCAACAATGACCAGTCCATCTCGCTCAACATGAGCAGTGGAGAAATTCGAGCTATCGCTAATAGTCTGATCCACTCGGCCGACAAAGTGGAAAGGGAGCTCGCCGCCATCAGGGGAGCGAATGCATGACCTTGGCGGAAGTCGTTCAGGCAGCCTCCGCGTTCGCTGCCGCAGGGGTCGTGGTTAACGAGCTTGTGAAGCATATCCGCGAATGGAGAGGTGGTTCACCTGAGCTTCGGACACTGAACCGGATGATCGCTCACATCCAAGATGAACAGCTCGCAGTGTTAAAAGACATCGCTCGTCGGATACCATGATCATATGCTGACAACCATCCTTTCCGTAATCACTGTCTTGGCAGCCTTCGGCGTAGGCATTGTCAGCGGCAAGGCGAAGCGTCGGATGGATGCAGAGCTTGAAGCTGCTGTCACGAAGTCGGAGTCGATGCTTGCAGAAATGCGGGCTATCCGCGATAAGTCAGCGTTGGCTGATGCCCAGGTTCGTGCTAGACAGGAGCACGATTCAGAGAATGAGCTGGCTGCTTGGACTGCTGAATTGGCTGCAGTTAGTGCAAGGCTTAGAGCCTTGCGCGATCGCGAGCTGGTTATCGAACGCGACGTTAACGAAGCTCAGTTTTTCAGAGATCGCATGGTGTCGGTGCTATCCATCCGCGGTAGCGGCGCCGAACGGCTTACTGACGTAGACGGTCGGTGGCTGTTGGAGCGAGACGCAAGTCTTGCAAAGTCATTGCGAGCTACCCGGCGACGTGACCGAGGCATCCCGCAGTCGCGCGAGTTGCCAGGTTGGGCAGTGGGACTTCGCTAAGTTAGATGGCGCATGGGAAGGACGGTCGTATGCGCCGTCCTGTCCCTATCCCTTAAGGGGGGCGCCTCAATGGCTTGGTCGATAGTTTCTCCATTGCAGCACCGCTGGACGACTCTTCTACTACAGGTAGAGAGTGGTCATAGACGTGGAGCATTGCATCAGTCTTGTGGCCACTAGCCTCCTTCTTGTTGCCATCAGTGTCGGTAACGCCTCGATGCTTCAGTCCGTGTAGGGCGAAGCGTTCGTCCGCCGCAATTACTTTTTCCCTCACCGCATTCCGCATCAGTCGGCCCCAGGCGGTGTGCCAGCCATGGGCGGTGAGCATTTCCCCGTCCTCGCTGACGAACAGCGGCCGCATCTTGGACGCTAGTGGGGCATTGAATTGAGTGATGCCGCGCTTGGCCCAGATGGCGGCGCGGCGATTCTGCAAAACCTGGATCGCGACCTCAGTCTGCTCACCCTTGCGCACCAGGTTATCGCGACTGCCTTTTCGTCGGTTGGTCTGGAGAACCTCTCCCTCAACGTGGTGATCGGTCAGCGTTCGAACTTCGATGCCGCGCAAGCGTGCCTGATAGGCTAGTTCCATGGCCGCCCATAGGTAGACCGGCAGCGCTCCTTTCTCGCGCGCGCCACGCTCGCTGCATCGGCGTGCGTAGTCCTGGACCCGGCGGAACACGTCGCGCTCGGGCATGCGGTGATCGCGCTTCTCCTTGACCTTCTTGATGCCGGCGGCAGGGTTGGTGGCCACATGGTCATGCTCGCGCGCCCAGCCAAAGACGCGGCGCAGGTAGCTGAGCCAGTGGTTCGCCTTGGTCGGGTAGCCGGGAACGGATGCATCACCAGGCTTTGTGCCCGGCCGGCCTTGGGCAATGATGTCGATCAGCCGACGGATGAACCCGGGTGACAGGCGGTCCACGACGGCATCCCCCAGCTTGCTCCCGTTCTTTAGCGGGAACACCTTGATCGCCTTCGCGTAGTCTCGATAGTGCTGCTGCGTGGTTGCCCCGAGCTGGGAGAACGCGAGGCTCTTGGCGTGCTGATCGATGACGTAGGCGACGGTGCCTCTCTGTGCCTCGCCCGCGCGAGCTTCGGCGATCGCATGCAGGTCCGATAGGCGTGCGGCCGGGCCAGCGACGGTCTTGCACTTGCTCCCGAATCCCTCCGGGTGTTGATCGCGCACATACCAGCGCCCACGGCCGGTCCCGTCCCAGTAGATTCCTTGAGGAACCTTGCCGTAGTCGATGTGCTTGGGGAGGTTCGATGGAACCTTGCGGGGACGTGCCATGTTTCGTCGCTGTTTCCGTTAGAGCAGGTCGGTGGAATAGGTGTCGCCATTGCTGGCGGGTGCAGTCAGGCCGAGGGCCTCGTTCAATGCTGTCGTGGTGGTCCAGATTCCGCCGCAGGCGTCGTACTGAAAGCGGATGCGGCGGTCGCGCGCCCAGCGCTCGACCGTCGCCAGTCGCGGGCGCTTCCCGGGCTGGCAGAGTTCCTGCAGGTCGCGGAATTGGAGGATCTCGCCGATCAAGGCGTGGCTCCTTCGCCCGCCCGGAATCGAGACGGCGACCAGTCACAGCTTTCGTCTGCAGGGATGTGGCCGAACATGGCGGTGCAGCGCCGGCAATGCACGCAGTCGCCGCAGTTCTTGCCCTCGGGCAGATCCATATCGTTGCCAGTGCGGCCGTACGGGTTTCGCTCAGCCATTGGCGGGCTCCTTCTTGCATTGGTTGCACGGGGCACTGCGGGGCGCCCGAATAGAGAACCTGGTTCCACGCACGTGCTCCCCGGGGCGGATGACGATGTGGCCGCAATCCAGTTCACACTGGAAGCGGCCGTCAAGCACGGACACTCCGGGGCTCGCGATGAACTTCGCGTTCACCACTGCGCGAATGGGACTCACGGTGAGCAGCTGGTCAGCCATGGATGGGCTCCATCGAGACGCCTGCCATGGCAGAATCCCCGGCAGTCCACAGGGGAATCAGGGAATGAGCTGGTGGAATGGCCTCAGTACATGTTGGCCACCGGGTGAGGGCGATTGCGTTGTGTGGTGGGACGCCTGGGCAGCGCTGTTTGGTGGAAGTGCGGCCGGCATCGCTATTGCGGCCCTGGTTGTCTCTTGGATTGGCATAGGCGTTACAACTGCCTCGGCCTTCGCCGTGTGGAAGCTCGGAGTTACTGCGAACGACGCTAGTGCAGAGGCAACGCGCATCGCTGCAGGAGAGGCAAGCCGTAACGCCAGTGAATCGGTCCGCCGAGAGTACCGGGAGGAAACCGAAGAGCTTTTGGTCCTTGCTCAGATCACTGGAGAGGTAGGAGTCGCTTCTGGGCTCATCAGCAACGCGATTAGGATTCTGATAGGCGGCGGAGTCGGTAAGCAGCTCTTCTTGGCAGACAGCAGCTACCGGAACCCGCTCTTCGCAGATCTTGATCGGCTTAAATTCCCAATGACTGGAGCGGCCCGAGACCGCTTGCATTACCTGGACCGAAAGGTCGCCGGCTGCCTGTTGCGTGCAACAGGACTCATGTCCATTGCACAAGAAGGCTACAGCGTTCTGCCTGACGACGCGTCTGCCGAGGATCTGGCCACGGTGTATGAAGCCCTGGAGTTTCTGCTTCCACTGATCCGCACAGATCTTGCAGTCGTGCAACTGGCCTGTGCAGCAGCTATGGAGCGCCTCGGCTTGGCTGATGTTGTGACTGCACGCGCCGCCACAGCGTTCGATCCTGATCGGTAGACGGCTCACTCCAGTACGTAACTTAGCCATTGCCTACCGCCTTGCTGAGCGGAGCCAGCAGCTGCACAAACGTGATCCACGGACGTGCCTCATGGGCTTGGGCGCCCAAGCAGCCGGCATCGTGCGGGAACGGGTATCGTGCGTAGCTGGTCAGCTGTGGCCGCTGGCAGATCCGGCAGCGCATGTAGTCGCCATCCATGCTCCAGCGCTCCGCAAACTCGCAGAGCGCTGCGTTCGCTTCGTACAGGTCGCCACTGGCGATGTACTTGGGATCAGCCATTGCCCACCGCCTGGCTGTCGATCTTGGAAAGCTCGCCGTCGTACTTCGCCAAGAGCCGTTGCTGCTCCTTCTTGGCGATTGCGATCACGCGGTTGATGGGCTTGATAGCCCTCATGTCGCGGTCGGGCGAAGTGGGGCCTTCAAGCAACTGCACGACAGCCGCCCACACATACAGATACGCCTCCGCCTTGGCTGCGGCCTTTGCGTGCTTGACTGCATCAGTCACGGCTGGCCTCCTGCCGCATGGCTGTCGATCAGGTCGATCTGCGCGGCGATCAGGGCGCCAGCGCGCACCAGGTCGTGGCGTGCGTCGACCGGCTTCCACCACTCCGGTGCCCACGGCCAGAAGAACGGCGGTTCCTGCGAGGCAATGTGCTTACGGCTTCCCACTTGGAGATCCATGGCAGCCAACTGCACGTAAGCGGTCGCAGCCCTGGCCAGTTCGCCTTCGCGATACTGCTGGTCGGAATCTCTGGAGAAGCCTTCCATGCACAGCTGTCGCTCACGCTCAGAAGCGATCGCCTTGATGCCGGTTCCCAGGTCCACGGCCTGCGCGGGCGGGGCGGTGTAGAGCGGGCCGATGGATTCGAGGATGGCCTTCATCTGATCCAGCGCTTCATCGAAGCCGTATCGCGCCGCCTCAGAGAGGAAATGCACGCCTCGATCTTCAAGGACGCAGGCGATGCCTACCGCGTTGAACATGGGGTAGTCGAACGCTATCGGCTTCCCCACCGGCTGGCGGGCGGCGAGGGAGTCGCGCAGCAGGCGCTCCAGCACCTCGACGCCTTTGGCCCAGCCATTGATCCCTGCGGTCGGTAGCACATCCTGCAGGCGCTGCAGCACTGCGCGGTCGTCGTCGCTGATGGACACGCCGACACCCTGACCACCCGGGGAGGACTGGGCGGAGAGGGCGAGCAGCTGCTTGCTCAGGGTGACGCGTGCGGTGACCAGTGCATTCGCCACCCTGTAGTTGCCAGCGTGCCGAGCATCGTTGGCTACTTCGTTCACTGCAGCGAGGGCTTGGGCCACGTCTTCCGGCAGCAAACCCCCCAGCCTCACCATCCCACCGGGCTGCACGTCCGCCAGGGTCTTGTTGTCGTTGCTCATGCCTGCATGTCCTTGCTGTTGGCGGGAGGGCGCGCCAGGCGCAGCGATTCCCAGGTAAGGGGATAGGGGCCACGCTTCACCCGCGTGTCTGCAGTAGTCATCGACACGCCTAGTTCGTTGGCGATCTGGCGCATCGTGTAGCGCTTGTTCTCGACCACGCGGGCGTAAAGCGCGGCCTTTGTTCTGCCAGCCTTAACGCGGTATCGGTGGTGCCGCTCGCTCAGCGTCGGGTCCATCAGGCTGCCTCCAGCTGCGGTTGCACAGCTGCGCCTACGTTCGCTTCCAAGATGGCGACCAGCGGCGGCGGGCTCACGCTGTTGCCAACCATGGCAACCGCGCGGCTATTGCTGACCTGTCGGCCATCTTGCGTGCGATCGATGATGTAGCTGGCCGGGAAGCCTTGAGCGCGGAACAACTCATGCGGCTTGAGCATGCGCAGCCCGATATCCACGATCACATACGGCACGCCGCTCAGATGCACCGTGACCAGCGCCAGCCGGTCCTTCGTGGTGATGGTCGCCAGCGGCTCGTTTAGTTCCCCGTGCTGTCCGCCAGCGCCGTAGTAACGCATCAGGAACGCGGCAACGCGCAGTGCGCCGGCTTCCTGCTCAGGGCTCAAGACGCACTGGATCACCCCGTGGTGAGTTGCACCAGCGCAAATGGTGCTGAGCGGATCAGTCGTTGTCTGGCCGTCCAGGTTCCTGCGCAGCGTAACCAGATTCGCGGTCGTGAGGCGCTGGTGGCTCCCGTTGGCGCAGATGGTCGGCAAGTGCTCATCGGCGGCACTGCCGGCGCCCTGGTAGAACCCGCCGTTGGCCTGTTCCAGAAACGCTGCCATGACCCCCATGGCATGGGCGGCACCGGCCGGCCGCGCCGCGCCAGCGCCGCTGGTGATGGTCGGCATCGGCTGGCCGGCGTCCGCGCCATCACTGCTGCCCCGGAACTTCACTAAGCTTGCAGCGGCCAGCGCGTGCTTGGTGCCTCCCGCGACCACAGTGCCCAATGGCTTATCGATGTCGAGACTGCGAGGCGCCTGACCGATCCTCTCGCCGTACCCCGACTGCACAAGCACAGGTGCCACAACGGCGTGGGAACCACCGCGCGGCCAGGCGGTGATGGTGCCCAGCGGATCACTTCCGGTAGCGACGCCGTTGGCGGATGCGTTCGCGCACTGCACGATCGTGGGCGACACGATAATCATCTCGCCACGGTAGGCTGCAGTGATGGTCGGCATCGGTTCACCGATTCCGTGCGGCCTACGTTCCCCGCCGTGGGTGGCGTGGACGATGAACGGCTCAGCGGCATCCAGCACGAAGCGCTTGATGCCTCGGGCGATGCGCGCCTGCGTCGCGTCCGCGAGCGGCTTCTTGCGGCCAAAGATGCTTGGGCACGGAATGGACCAGTCGATACTGGATGCCGCCGACACGTGCGGCTGTGCCCGGTTAGGACCGTGGGTCGGCTCGGGCCAGACGATCGCCTCACCATCGCAGCGGGCGACCATGTAGAGCCGCTCCCTCGTCGTACCTGCGCCGTAATCGCAAGCCCGCAGAACACGCCACTCCACCTGATACCCGAGCGTCCGCAGCACAGCCACGAAGCGACGCCAGGTGCTGCCCTCGCGCTTCTTGTCTGGGATCAGGAACTGCTGGTCCAGCGGGACGCGCTCGCCGGCAGCGGCGACTGTGCCGTCCAGCTTGATCACGCGGCCGGTCGCCTTGTCGCGCTTGGCGATCAGCGGGCCCCACTTCAGGATTTGCTTGACGTTCTCCAGCGTGATGATGCGCGGACGCACTGTGCCGGCCCACCGGGGCACAACCCACGAAAGCGAGCGGGTTGCTCGGCTGCGCGGCTGACCGCCCTTGGCCTGGCTGAAGTGCGTGCAGTCCGGGCTGGCATGTAGTGCGCCCACAGGGCGACCGCCGCACTCGACGCGCGGGTCTGCTTCCCACACGTCCTGGCACAGGTGGCGAGTAAAGGGGTGATTGGCGGAGTGCAGTCCCACAGCCCAGGGGTTGTGGTTGATCGCAATGTCCACCGCTCGGGCCAGTGCTGTTTCCATCGCGTGGCTGGCACCACCTCCGCCGGCGAACAGATCAACTGTGATCTCGTCCGCGCGCAGCCGCGACTTCAGGTCATGCAAGGGGAATCGGAAACCGCCGGAGCCGTCAGCCATGTGCTGCCTCCTTCGACGCCATTGCGGAGAGGGCCAGCGGTCGCACGAACCACGCGGCTGGGCCGTCCTCGGTCTCGCCCAGCCACGCGAGACGCCAGTCACCGCCGGGTGCCTCCGGATTCCAATCGTGCAGCTCCTGCGTGGCGCTGTAGACACCCGATCCGATGCCTTCCTCAGAGAACTCGCCCTCAACCACGACCAGGTCGAAGCCCTGCGCAAGGAACAACGGTCGCAGCGATACCTCGCGACCGTCGGCCCACGCCGGCACGTCCGGATGGCACAGGATCTCGCCGTCGGCATTGCGCGCTGGGAGGCGACTTGGGTGGTACAGACCTCGCCACGGGTCTGCCGGATCGACTACGGTGCGTGTCTGACTCCTGACCAGCTCAAGCAGTTCGGTCGCCTGCGCAAGCCGGGCCCGGGTGGTATCGCAGAGCGGCGTGTCGCCGTCTTGCATGCTGCTGCGCAGGGTCGAGACATAGGCGGCCGCGGCGGCTTCGAACACGCGCAGATCCTGCAAGCGCGGGAGGCGGTGATGCAGATCACGCAGCGCGGTCTGGGCCTGGCCGAGGGTGATGGCCTTCGCCTGGTTGGGGAGCCACACAGCCTCGACAGCGATCGCGCTGATCGTATCGAATGCGTCACGCAGAACGGGGCAGTTCGTGGGAAGAGTGGTAAGTTTTTCGTTCATCGGCGGGCCTGCTCGAATTGGGTGTCGGTGTTGATGACCGCGCCAGCGAGCGGCGCTACCTGGGACGCCTGCACGGCGCCAGCGGGGCGAAGGGGGAAGGGCGCGGCGTGGCGATAGCGGCGGTTGGGGTCCGATGCGAACTTGCCGCCTTCGATGCGAATCACCTGGTACTCAGGGAATGCCTCATCAGGTAGGGCTTCGCGTGCCTCTTCCATCAGCGCGACAAAGCGCGCCTGCCACTCGACCGGCATCGACTGCAGGGTGCGGCGCGGCACTACGTGGTAGGCGGCGCGGCTCACGCCGAATGCATGCCATGCCGGGCCGTCCGAATAGGTGCTACCGGGCCTGCCGGGCTCGATGACGGTAGCTGTGTGCGATTCGCTGCTCATGCGAGCCTCAGTCGATGTCATGGGCTGCCATGCGCTCTGCATAGCTGCCGTGGTTGGCGGCGTGACGGCTCATCAGCGGGCGAATTGGGGTGTGCCCCAGCACCTCGATGTGCCCACCCGCTGCGAGGAAGGCCTCCAGGTCGTCGGCCAGCTGCTGCCGGTCGAGTTCCCTGTGTCGGACCGTGGTCGCCGCGTCACTGACCCCTGTAAGTGGACCGGGCGTGTAGGTCGGCTTCACCCGGACAGGTGCAGCGCGCAGCGGGGCGATCGCATGTTGCGTGTGGCTGGAGAGGCGCCAGATGCCACGCACGCCGGAACGGTGGCAGATCGCCTGTCCGCTGCGCGCCAGTCCCTTCAGCGTGTGGCCGATGGCCTGGTGGGTGCCATTGATACGGCCAGCGGTCTTGATCTGCGCGACCGTGGCGCCTTGCGGGAACATAGACAGGACCCGACGCACCTCGGCAGCGCGGCCGGTTTGCTGTGGGCGAGCGCTCATGCGCGGGCCTCCGCAAGTAGTTCGCGCATGGCCCAGCCGTGATGCATCACCCTGGATGAGCTGTCGGCGACAGCGTCGGGGTTCTCGGTCAGGACCAGCGTGTTGTCCAACGGATAGCTGCTGTGCCCATCCCAGTCTTCAATCACGGCCTGCAGGCCGAAGTGTTCGCGCAGCTCCTGCGCGTTGGCGTTCTTGCCGCACAGGTGCGGCCTATAGATCACAACAGAGCGGCTCATGCCGGGATTCCTCGCGTGCGGTGCGTAGCGCGGTTGATGGGGGAGGTCGACCGAACGCGCACGCCCTGGCGGTCGAGCCAGCGGTGCGCGGCCTGTGCGGCAAGGCGGTTGAGGGAAAACGTGACGCCGCCGAGGGTGATCGAGTGGTGCGATACCCCCACGCTCCGGCTGGCGCTGGCGGCGACCTTGAGGAGCGACTCGCGGGGGGCGGCGGTGTAAAGACCGGCCCATAGCCAGCCCTGGCACACCATGAGGACGAGCAACTCGCCTTGATGGCCGGTGGCGAATTGCTGCTCCACAGGCAGAGCGGTCTGCATGCTCATGCCGTGAGTGCCAGGTCGCGTGCCTTGGCGATCTCGGCCTCGGCGGCAGCGATGCCAGTGGCGGTCAAGGTGGCCTTGCGCGGCAGCTGCGGGTCGTCGTACCTGATCAGCACGCGCTCATCCAGCCAGTTCATAACGCGGCGCGTGAACAGCTTCTCGGGACGGTTGCGGGGCGCGAACCCGTTGGCGGTGCGGTGGAGGGTGAAGTCGGAAGCGCCATGCGCTGCGAGCAACGCGGCTTTTTCCTTCGGCTTCAGTGGAGCGGCCATGGGCAGTTCTCCTGGTCAGGCAGCGATGGGCGTGGAAGGGGAGGCGGCGGCGATCTCTGTCAAGACCTCGCCCCGATGGCGGGCGAGCAGGGAGATCGGTATGCGCAGGTGTGCCAGGCTCGGATCGGTCCAGCGCAGCTCGGCCAACGCGGCTTTTTCCATCGGTACCGGACGGGTCGCGAGACCACACCTATGGCATTCGATGTGCAGCAGCGGTGGGCAAGGCGCGCCCAGGCGGTGTCCGGCCGGAGCGCCTTCGGTCACGACGATTTGCGGTCGATGGCCGGGTGCGCAGAGGGGGACTGAGTCTGGAAGCGGGCGAGCGGTCTGTCGCATGGTTAGCCCCTCACCGAAGTGCTGAGCGCCCAGCGCGCTTTGGCCGCATCGCGGTCTGCGTGCGCCTGGTGGATCTCGGCGATGCGCAGCGGCACGACAACCGCAGCCAACACCACGACGGCTGCCCAGGCGAGTCGGACACGGCGGCTCATGCTGCGCCTCCGCCAATCTCTTGCCGCATTGCCCGCAGGCTTTTGACAGGAAGCGCTTCATCCAGGAGTTCGGCGCAGTCGGCGCATGCGTACTGCGCTCCACCGCCGCCGTCGATGTCGATCCCAAGCACCCAGCCCTCGCGCCCGGCGAGATCCTCGCAGTCGTCCGTGCTTGTGGCGCCTGGGCTGTGCTCATCACAGTTGAAGCACCACAGGTGGTGGTTCTTCGCTGCAGACGCGCTCATGCCCGCACCTCCGCAGACATATCGCGCGAGCAGGCTTCCAGACGGAGGCTTGCGACGCCCATGCGCCGGGAGCGACGGAGTTGGTTGCGGCTGTGTTCGCCCTTGCTGCGAGCCCACAGGGTCCGGGCGGTGCTGTGATCGCGTGCTGCCACGGCCCGCAGGGCCTTCACGGCCAACAGCGGCAGCAGGCAGGGGCTTGTATCGGCGTAGCGATGAGACATGGCGCGCTCCTGTTCGAAGGAGGGCGCCGGCGGGTCAGTGGCCGAGGGGGCGGCTACCGCCGGTCACGGGAGGGGCCGGCAGGGTGGCGACCCGCCGGTCGCCCGCCAGCTGCACAGCTGGCAGGGCGGACTCTACAAACAAACTTGCGTGGCCGTCAACAAGAAAACTTGCGACGGAGCGCGATGTCGCCCGGAGCCCCCAACTTTCGGGCTACTTGGGTCGAAGCTGAACGGGGCAACGGGTGCTAACCTCCGGACCTTCTAAGGAGGGAGGGGAGGTGTATGGAAGTGTTCTTCAGCACGCTGGGTGCTCTGGGTGTGTGGCTCGTGGCGCTGGCCGTGCTTGCTTTGGCCGTCATGGGGCTGCTTATGCCATTGGCCGTGTTCGGCATCAAACCTCTTTTGCGGGTGCTCATTGAGGAGCAGCGCAGGAACAACCGATTGCTCGCTAGGCAGCTTCTGCGAGATCAGGGCATTGAACCGGAGGACGTGGCAGGAGTAGCCACGTCCAGAGATGATGGTGAGCCGCAGACGCTGCAGGACTTCATTCGCGAGCGTGATGGGCTTAGGCCGTAAGAGCAGCAATCAAGGGCGCGGCAAAACTGCGGCCATGTTCTTGATGAGCCCGGTTTGTTCGAGAGGGAAGCCCTCCATGATGGCTTCCCTCGCTTCTTCCATTTCGCAGAGCAATGCGCGCAGCTCTGTCGTTGATAGGTCGCTAAGGCGCTGTCTCAGAACCAGGTGTTGGTCGACAAGCCAGGCGAGCTGGAATGCGTCGCAAAGCATGCGAATCCGTCGAATGTATGCAAAGGCCGTAGCGTCGCTTGGCTCATTTGCGTGGCACTGGCGCAGGCATCTTGCGTCGGGCGGCCGTGCTTGCTGCCGGACCTTGTTAGCGAGTGCCTGCGCGAGAGCTTCCAGTGCTGCCGCTTCCTTCATGATCAACCCCCTTTGAAATCTGGCGCTTCCGCAGGTGCGCGGTAAAGTCGACCACGTTGTCCGGCGTGACTGTCTTCTCCTGCCGGGCAGTCAGATAGCTGTGAGCCAAGATGACAATCGAGGCGTCGCTGGCATCCTCTGGATCGAACGGCGATCCAAGAGCAAGACAGGCCAAGCGGACAAGTTGGTACGACGCGGCAAGCGTAGGGGCGTCGAGTTGCACGGTTTGAGACTGCGCAGTTCGGGGTGTTGAGAGCGCATTCAGTGGCTCATCCTTGTGCCAGCCAAGGAACTGCTCGACCGTCATGCCGAACGCGCGTGCCAGCTCCACCATGTACCTGGGGCGGCGTGTTGGAGTGTCTAGCAGCTGCTGGATGTGCTGGTACTTCACGTTGGGCGCGCCCGCAGCGCGGACGCGGGCTGCCAGAGCCTCAACGCCAAGTCCGTGGGCCTCCATCAGGCCCCGTGTGATTTCACCGATCAACATGCAAGCAATCTTGCACTGTTGATTCGCAAGAAAGATTGCGCTAGTTTATCGCAAGAATTCTTGTGAACTGGCATTTCATGACCCCTCTGCAACGGGCTATCGCGATCTGTGGGACCCAGAGTGAGCTGGCGCGGCGTGTGACCGGGAAGCCTGCGACTGGCTACGTCTATCACTGGCGAAAGAACGGTGTGACCGAGGAGGTGGCGATCGCCATCGAGAGGGCGGTCGCCTCGGCGATGGCCGAGAACCAGGATGCCGCGAACCGGGCCGCTACCCTCGGGGGCAGAGTAACCGCCGACGAGCTGATACCGGACGTGCGCTGGGAGCGTGATGCTGGTGGCGCCATCGTCGGCTACTTCAAGCGCGTCAGCGGTTCGCTGGGGGTAGCCAGTGCCAGCCCGTGACCCAGCGCTAGTCCTCTTCATAGGTCGCTATGGCTGGGTGCGCGGCCACCAGCGCTACCGCCTGTTCCGGACCCGGCAGCAGATCCGCAAGAGCGGGGTGATGGTGGTCCTCCTGGCGATGATTGCCGTGCTTGCGCTGGGAGTGCCGCGGCGCCCACAGGATGGCAACAACCCCGCCTGCCCCGGTGCGAACGTCGAAGGATCGGATGGCCTGAAAGCGCATGCGCTGAGGGAACGTGATGATCTCTGGCATGGCAGCAATGTTGATCGCCGCACTGCCGAGCGCGGAACGATGAAATGCGCGGCATTTCAGGGGGAGAGCGCATGACCTGCCTTCGCTCTGATCTTCACTGGCGGGACGCCTTGAACAACGCAGTTTCGTGCGCTCCGGGTGGAGTGCACGACGCGGCTGCCCACATCAGTAAACGCCGTGGGAAGTCAATCACTACCGAGACGTTGCGGAAGAAGCTTCGTGGGATCGAGGGTGAGTCCATATCGATGGAGATGGCCGAGATCCTCACCGAGTATCTGCAGCGCTTCGTTGGCACCCAGGCGATGGCGACTGACTGGGTGTGCTCGCTGGCTGGGCAGTTTGGCTTGATGGTGGATTACGTGCCAGCGCCGCCCGCAAACGGTTGGCCGGATGAACTGGCTGCAATCCAGGCAAAGCTGCTGGAGTTGCACAAGTTGACTGGTCAGCTGGCTGGCGCCGGCATCGACGCTCTGGCGGATCGTCGACTGACTGTTCCCGAGGCTGATCGCATCCAAGACCTTTCCCGCGAGGTACGCACGCTTTGCTTCCGTCTGGAGCGCAATGCATGCCGGGCTGCTGGTTTGCAGGGAGCTGAGGACTGACGTGGCGATTCATCACGCCCCTCGATCTAAGTATCGATGGCGTGGTCCAGCCAGCGCTTCCGCGCGGCAAGCAATGGAGCTTGCAGCACTCGCGTTGACCGATGCGGTGCCAGGCTTGGTGGGCGACGAAGCATTGGCGGAGCGCGAGCGCATCCGCCGGCGACAAGAGCAGCAAGACAACCGGCAGCACTGCCTGCCTTTGGGGAACCCAGATGTATCAAGCAAGCATTGAATCGGCCCCATCCCCCCGGGTGGCTTGTGAAAGGCCGCGTGCTACCCACTCCACTGAATCCGCCCTGGAATCGAGAGCGATTCTCGATACCAGCGATGGGTCCTTCCTGGGCACTTCGGACGCGGGTAATCAGACGCGCATTTCCTGGGTACATAGCGGCTCGGGAAACTACTGAATGTCTGAAAACTATGGGGATGTGCTGCAGCAGCTGCAGTCTGCTGGCCTGCTGGTCACCGAACTGGACACCACCGGGCGCATGGTCCGGTGCCGCGTCGAAGGTTCACGCGAGCGCCGGGGCTGGTACGCGCTCCACGAACTGAACACCTCGGCCGGGGAAGTGCTGGTCGTCGGCACCTACGGCGTCTGGCACGGCAACGAAAACGGCGCGACCAAGGTCGATCTGCGTAAGCGCGACAAGACCTTCTCCGATGAACAGCGCGAAGCGCTGCGCAACCGCCTGGCCGAGGATCGTCGCAAGGCGGAGTCCGCCCGGCAGACCCAAGCGAAGCGTGCGGCCGAGCGGGCGTCGTCGGCCTGGGCCAAGGCGAATGCAGTCGGCGATGCTGACTACCTGGTCAGCAAGGGCGTGCAGGGCTTCGGCCTGCGTTATGGCACTACTGGTGCCGCACTTGTCCCGCTGCTGGACGTCAACGGCCAAGTGCATGGCCTGCAGGTACTGCGCAGCGCCAAGCTGGCGGCCGCAGGGCGCAAGCCGGCCAAGGAATACTGGCCGGCAGGCATGGTCAAGAAGGGCCACTTCCACCTAATCGGCGGAAGCCCGCAGTGGATCTTGCTGGTGGCCGAGGGCTATGCCACTGCGGCCACGCTGCACATGGCGACGGGCTACCCGGTTGCCGTGGCTTTCGATGCTGGCAACATGCTGGCCGTCGCATCGGCCCTGGCAAAGCGCTATCGCAGCATCAAGATGCTGCTGTGCGCCGACGACGACGTACTGCAGAAGTGCAGGCACTGCAAGAGTCGCCTGGTGCTGGCCGACCATCCGCAGTTCTGCCCATCGTGCGCGCAGCCGCACGGCGCGTCGAATGCCGGCCTGCTCGGTGCAGAGGCCGCTGCGCTAGACGTGGGCGGCGCGGTGCTGCACCCGGTCTTCGCCGACGAGCCGGCCAGGCGTGAGCGCTTCATCGACAACGGCCGTAAGGTCAGCGACTTCAACGATCTGCACGCACAAGAGGGCCTGCATGTCGTGCGGGCGCAGGTCGAAGCCCGTCTCACGGAGCTTTCATGGCGGGTGCCTGCAGAAAAACGCGCGCCTTCCATCACCAACGACGGGGGCGAGGGGAATGATCGCTTGGCCCCCATCCATTCGCTAACCGAGCTTCTCGAGCGCTTCGCGCTGGTCTATGGGCAAGGCGGCACGGTGTTCGACCACAAAGAACACATGCTAGTTGCCCTGGGCGACATGCGCGATGCCTGTGTGCGCAAGGAACTGCATCGAGCATGGATGGAGCACTCGGATCGGTCCATCGTACGTGTGCGGGAAGTGGACTTTGACCCGTCGTGCGAGAAACCTGGGGTGACCTGCAATCTCTTCGCCGGGTGGCCGACCGTACCGCAGGAGGGCAACTGCGACCGGCTGTTGCAGCTGCTCTGGCACATGTGCGGAAACGAGGCCAACCAGAAGGCGCTGTACGACTGGGTGGTCAAGTGGCTTGCGTACCCGCTGCAGCATCCTGGCGCCAAGATGAAATCGACCATCGTCATTCATGGTCCGCAGGGTACCGGTAAGAACATGTTCTTCGATGAGTACATGAAGCTCTACGGTGACTACGGTCGCGTGCTTGACCAGGCGGCGCTGGAAGACAAGTTCAATGACTGGGCAAGCCGTAAGCTGTTCCTGCTGGCCGATGAGGTAGTTGCACGCACCGAGGTGTACCACCTCAAGAACAAGCTCAAGGCGCTGATCACTGGCGACCGCATCCGCATCAACCCGAAGAACATCCAGGCCTACGAGGAGGACAACCACGCGAACCTGGTGTTCCTCTCCAACGAGGCGATGCCTGTCGTGCTGGAGGAGGATGACCGGCGCCACGCAGTGATCTGGACGCCGGACAAGCTCAGTCAAGAGTTCTACACCGAGGTGCTGGCCGAAATCCGCAATGGCGCCACGGCTGCGCTGCACCACTACTTGTTGCAGGTGGATCTGACCGGCTTCACCAATGGCACCAACCCACCGATGACCCAGGCGAAAGAGGAGCTGATTGGCCTGAGCCAAGACAGCCCGCAGCGATTCCTGGACGAGCTCTACGGCGATGACATCCCGGGGTTAAAGCCCATGCCAGCGCTGTCGAAAGAGTGGTACGAGGTCTACAAGGCCTGGTGCGCGCGTGAGGGCTTGCCGCGCCCGGCACCTTCGCCAAAGTTCATCAATGCGCTGGTGCGCAAGCGCCAGATCATCCACCCCGACAGAGCGCGGAAGCGCTACCAGATCGAGCAGAGCGTGAACGGGCCTCACGGCTTCCTAATGCTCGGCAACTGCACCGTGCCAGACGGCAAGACAGAGGCGGCATGGCTGGGTGACCAGGTCGTGTCGTTCCGTCGCATGTTCTCCGACTACAAGGGGCGCGCGTGATCACTATGCCCATCAATGTGCGGTGTGTGCGGGATGTGCGGGCAGATGTGCGGGCACTGAATTGCTGTGAATCGCTTGCAGCAGTAGGCGTGTGCGGGACGTGCGGGCGACGGCCTACATGGGCGTGCGCGGGCGCGAACGGGTATCCAACTGCCACATCAGGATGTGCCTCGCGTGCGTATGTAGGTGGCCGCACATCCCGCACACGCCGCACACGCCTTGTGCCACAGCCATCTGGGGCTCGTCGCGTCCCGCACACGCCGCCGCACAGCCCGCACATGCTCGCGCGCGCGCAATTTTCCGTTTTAACGGTCTTCGAAGGAAATGGAGTGGGGGGTAGCAATGGCTGAGGATGACGTGACGATCACTGGGAAAGAGCTGGCCTCCCTGATCGGCTGCAAGCCGTCCTACGTGGTCGAGCTCAGGAAGAAGGGAAGGGTGGTGGTGGGTGCTGGCGGGAAGGGATTCCTGAAGAACGCCTCCCTGGAGCTCTACGCTCGCACCGCTGATCCGGTCTATGCCGGCGTAGCCCAGCGCCACGCAGATCAGCGTGGCAGCTCGCTGGTGGGGAGCATGGAGGGTGCAAATGCCCTCGACGCCGACATCGACGACGATGAGGAGGACGGTGA
Organism: Stenotrophomonas sp. 78350_Sma; assembly: GCF_056482105.1. Lineage (NCBI taxonomy): Bacteria > Pseudomonadati > Pseudomonadota > Gammaproteobacteria > Lysobacterales > Lysobacteraceae > Stenotrophomonas > Stenotrophomonas sp. 78350_Sma. Next base: position 985,396 of record NZ_CM151182.1, read on the forward strand.
CGACGACGATGCCAGGCCATCGCGCCCCGGCCGCCCACAAACACCGGATTCCGCGCGCAAGGCCAAGGCGCTGGCTGACAAGGCCGAGACCGACGCGCACATGGCCCACATCGCGCTGCAGAAGGAGCTCGGGCTGCTACTGCCCCGCGCAGACGTGGAGGCTTTCCTCGCTGAGCATGCAACGACGTTTCGGGGTGCGATGGAACGTCTGGCCGACACGCTGGCGCCACAGCTCGCGGCAACGCTGGATGAGGCCGGTTGCCGGCGCCTGGTCTGGGATGAGGTGAGCCATGCCTTGGAGGAGCTGAGCGAGGGCTTCCGAACGCTGGCGGCCAAGGCGGCGGAGGCTGCGGAATGATGGAGGCACAGAGTTGTCTGGCGTCGGTGCTGGCGCGCTCGCTGCAGCCGCGGCGGCCCATGAGCGTGTCTCAGTGGTGCGATGAGCACATGCGCTTGTCCACCAAGAGCGGCAGCAAGCCTGGCCGGTGGGTGACGGATCGGAATCCGCCGCTGCGGGAGCCGATGGACAACATGTCCGCCCGCAGCCCGGTACATGACCAGGTCTGCATGTTCCCGATCCAGTTCGGCAAGAGCCAGCTGGCGACTAATGCCATGGCCTACTGGATGGACTATGCGCCAGGCCCGATGATGTACGCGCTACCGGGTGAGGTGTCCATGAACAAGTGGATCGCCCAGAAACTCAACCCGATGATCGAGGTGTGCGCAGCGGTCAAGAAGGCACTGACCAGCACTGCCAGCCGCGACAGCGCCAACCAGCGCACGTTCAAGGACTTCGCAGGCGGCCAGCTGTTCGTGGAGCACATGGGCAGCCCGCAGCGCCTGAAGTCCTCGACGGTGAAGTACCTGCAGGTGGATGAGATCGATGAGGCGCCGCAGCAGCTCTCCACGGGCGACGATCCTGTGAAGATGCTGGACGGCCGCACGTCGTCCTTCCCGACGACCTACAAGCGGCAGTACATCAGCACGCCTGGCATCGCTGGGCTCAGCCGCATTGCCAAGCTGTACGACAAGAGCGATCAGCGCCGGTATCACGTGCCGTGCCCCCACTGCGGCCATTTTCAGGCGCTGCAGTGGAGTGGCCTGGTGTGGTCGCCCGACAAGAGACACGCATGGTATGCGTGCTGCGAGTGCGGCGTCGCCATCGAGGAACACTTCAAGACCGAGATGATCGCCAACGGGCGCTGGGTCGCGGCCAACCCTGACTCGCCCATTCGCGGCTACACCATCAACTGCCTCTACTACCAGTTCGGCCTGGGGCCGCGCTGGTTGGACCTGGTGAAGGAATGGCTGGAGGCGCAGGGCGATCCAGCTTCCCTAAAGACCTTCGTCAATGATCGCCTGGCCGAGACGTGGGAAGACCCGGCAATGCGGGCAGTGAAGCACAATGTCATCAAAGATCGTGCCGAGCCCTATGCGCTTCGCTCGGCTCCGCAAGGTGTGCTGGCTATCACCGTAGGTGTGGATACGCAGGACAACCGTCTTGCTGTTCACGTCGTCGGCTGGGGACGGGGTATGACCGCATGGACGCTGGACTATGTGGAGCTGCAGGGCGATCCAGCCGAGGAAGCGGTGTGGGTAGCCCTGACCGATTTGCTCAACCGCGCAATTGAGCGCGAAGATGGCGCGCTGCTCCGGCCGATGGCAGTGGCCATCGACGCTGGTGGCCACCGCACCGAGGCCGTCAAGAACTACGTCCGTCAGCGGCGCACCACCCGACCAATGTGCATCTTTGGTGCTGTACCCAACAACGCTCCCGTGCTGTCCAAGGGCAAGCTGGCTGACGTCACCTGGAAGGGCAAGACTGACAAGCGCGGCATCACCATCAACCACGTGGGTACCGTTGCGGCCAAGCACTACCTCTACAGCCGCCTCTCCGCTGATGCAGAGCGCAAGCCCGAGAATCGGATGGTCCACCTCAGCGACCAGTTGCCGGAAGAGTTCTTCCCGGGCCTAGTGTCAGAGGTCTACAACCCTGTGAAGAATCGTTTTGAGAAGAAAGTGACTCGAAATGAGCCTTTGGACACATGGGTCTATGCCTACGCTGCGACCCATCACCCAGAGGTTCGAATCAACCGCTTCACGCGTGCGGATTGGGATTTGCTGGAACAGAGGCTCGCCGGCCCGTCTAGCGTGAACGTTCCACGCGAAACGCCCGCCGAAGTGACTGAGGACGCCGCGCGTACCGATTCCCGTGAAACATCGAGCTTGCCTCGCCGGCAACGTCCCGCGCAGCCTCGCAGCACTGGGAGGCAGTGGTGAGCAGGAACACGGTCCGAAACAAGGTACGAATCAGTGAGCTGACGGAGGAGCTCGCGGTCGGCGCCGCGCTGCGCCTGCGATGTGACAGCGACGATATACGCAGCGTAGTGGAGGCCGTGGTGGCCTACCTTGTCGAAGAGTACCCAGCACAGGACCTGTACATCCCTGCCAGCATGCAGATCAGTGCCTACCCTGTAGATGAGATCCGAAAAGGGATGCAGGAACAGGAGTCTGTACGGTCGCTGTGCAGGAGGTTCAGGATTGACAGACGGACGCTGTACCGCTTGCTTGATGAGCCTTGCGCCAATGAGTAGTAGGTGCGGGTGAGTTCCCCGAGACTCACCCGCACTTGATCAGGAAACTGGCATCCATGATCTCGCGGATGCCTCACTTATGAGCTGGACCAAAGACGATGTGCAGAGGCTGAAGGCCGCCATCGCCAGCGGTCAGTTGTCCGTTCGGCATGGTGATCGTCAGATCACGTATCAGTCCGTCGAAGCCATGTTGACGGCATTGGACCGCATGGAAGCTGAGGTTGCCGTCACGACGGCTGGCCGACGGAAGTCGGCCACACGCCGCTACCGCTTCACGACGCTGAGGGGCTTCTGACATGGCGGCCTCGCTGCTGGACAGGGTCATCGGCGCCATTTCTCCGCAGGCAGCCCTGAAGCGTCACCGCGCCAGGGCAACGCTGGATGCGGTAAGAGCCTACGAGGGCGCCTCGCGAACTGACGGTTGGCGTGTTCGTAGGGCGGGGGCCAGCGCGAACACCGATCACCTGGCAGACGCCCGCGAGCTGCGCAACCGCGCTCGGGCGCTGGTGCAGAACGTTCCGTACTGCGCGCGGTCCCTCCAGGTGCTGGTGAGCGCAACGATCGGGACCGGCATTACTCCCAAGGCCGAAGGTCCAAACGCTTCCGCGCTGGACATCCTGTGGGGCCGCTGGGCCGATGTGGCGGATGCTGATGGAAAGTCGGACATCTACGGCCTCATGGCTACCGCGTATCGCGCGATGGAGCAGGACGGTGAGGTCATGATTCGCCGCCGCACCAGGCGTCAGTCGGACGGTCTCGCAGTCCCGCTGCAGCTTCAGGTACTGGAGATCGACTGGCTGGACGGGAACAAGAACGGGTCTGCGTCGGGCGGTGGTCAGATCATCAACGGCATTGAGTACGACGCGATCGGTCGGATTCGAGGCTACTGGTTGTTCGGAGCGCACCCCGGTGAGGCGGTGCGTGGCTCTGTACGCTTGAGCAGTTCGTTGGTGCCGGCATCCGACATCATCCACCTCTACAACCCCGTCCGCCCCGGGCAGGGACGCGGCATTACGCGCTTCGCCCCGGTGATCGCGCGAGTGCGCGACCTGATGCTGTACGAAGACGCCGAGCTGGCGCGGAAGAATCTGGAAGCGCGGCTTGGTGTGATCGTCAGTGGCGACATCGACTCGATGTCCAACGCGGACGATGACGGCCCTTCGCAGCTCGGCTCAAATCGCGACCAGGTCACCGACCTTGGGCCACTGCCCAGCGGTGGCGTCACCCACATCACTGGTGCCACAGCCTTCCAGACTGTCGAGCCAAAGCCGGCAGGGGGCTACGTCGAATATTGCAAGTTTAACGCGCACATCATTACTGCTGGCATCGGTGTCCCGTACGAGTCGGCCACCGGTGATATGCGTGAGGTGAACTTCTCCAGTGCCCGCATCCGGCAGATGGAGTTCCGTCGTGATTGCGAGCAGATGCAGTGGCTGGTGCTAGTCCCGCAGATGTGTAAGCCAATCTGGCGCTGGTTTGACGAAGCAGCTGCGCTTGGCGGTGGGGTGCGTTCCACGGGAAGCACTGCCGACTGGAGCACGCCGCGCTGGGACTACGTCAACCCCAAGCAGGACATCGAGTCGGAAATCGCAGCGATGGGCGCCGGGCTCAACTCACCCAGTGAAGCGCTGCGTCGGCGTGGCTACGACCCGGATGCGGTCTACGTCGAGATGGGCAAGGACTTCATGCGGATGAAAGAGACCGGCGCCCTCGGTCTGATGACTTTCCTTCAATCCAGTGGCGCCCGGACCGGCCTGGTCGACGCCTCAACAACCAACGAGGAATGACCATGCCCCAGCCAATCCAGGCTTTGACGCAGGACGGTACGACACGCCTCATGCCCACGCAGTTGCGTGAGGCCGAGCTGCAGCCGACCAGCTTCGATAGCGAGGCACGCACGATCGAACTCCAGTGGACCGCCGGTACCCGAGTGCGCCGCTATGACTGGTGGAACGACACGTACTACTGGGAGGAGCTGGTCGTTGATGAGGCTGCCTGCAACATGGAGCGTCTGTCGTCTGGCGCTGCACCGGTCCTGGACAGCCATAACACCTGGGGTATCGGCTCACAGATGGGAGTGGTTGATCGCGCCTGGCTCTCCAATGGTGAAGGCCACGCCCTTATCCGTCTCTCCGGTCGCGAGGAGTTGGCCGGCGTAATCGCCGATATCGGTGCCGGAATCATTCGCAATATCTCGGTTGGTTACACCGTGCAGCGCTATGAGATCGAGCGCGCGGTCAACCCCGGTGATTTGCCGATCTACCGCGCAGTGGAGTGGACGCCGAGCGAGATCAGCTTCGTCACTGTGCCGGCCGACCCGGCAGCAGGTACCCGCAGCAATCAACCCGCACAGGGGACCCCCTGTGTATTCACCCGTAGCGCATCGTCGCAGGAGCACACCATGCCTCAGCCCGCCGCCCGCGCCGCCGAATCGGCGGTCCAGCAGGAACCCATCAACAACACCCCGGCTCCAGTAGCGCCGGCCGCAGCTCAGGCTCCGGAAGGTGACACGCGCGCAGCCGACATCGTGGAGCTGGCAACCCGCCACGGCCAGACCGAGCATGCAGCTGGCTGGATTCGCGCTGGTCACTCGGTCGATCACGTGCGTGGCCTGATCTTGACCACGTTGGAGCAGCGCGACGCCGCTGCTGGCGGCAACATCAACCGCATCAGCGTCACCGAGGACGAGCAGGATCTGCAGCGATCCGCTGTGACGCACGCGCTGCTGCACCGAGCCCAGGTGATCGATCCCTCAACCAAGCGGATCTTCGCGCTCACCGGTGACAATCCAGTGCGAGGCCTGACCCTGATGGACCTGGCCCGTCGTAGCCTGGAGCGCTGCGGTGTACGTACCGATGGCATGGCGAAACTGGAGCTGGTCGGCCGCGCGTTCACGCAGAGCGGTAGTGACTTCCCGGTGCTGCTCGAAAGCACGATGCACAAGGCGCTGCAGGCGGCCTACGCGGTTGCGCCGGACACCTGGTCCCGCTGGTGCGTCACCGGCACCGTCAGTGATTTCCGCGAGCATTCGCGCTATCGCGTGGGCAGTATTGGCAACCTGGACAAGCTGACCGAGGCTGGCGAGTTCAAGAACAAGAAGATCCCGGACGGCGAGAAAGCAACGATCACCGCTGGCACCAAGGGCAACACCATCAACCTGACGCGTCAGGCGATCATCAACGACGACCTGGGTGCGTTCCTCGGCTTGGCGACCGCCTTCGGTCGTGCCGCAAAGCGGACCATTGAGGCCGACGCGTATGCGTTCCTCGCCAGCAATCCGAAGCTGGATTCCAACAAGACGCTGTTCCACGCCGACCACGGCAACATCCTGGCGGCAGCAGTGCCGAGCGTCACCTCGGTCGACGCGATGCGCGTCCAACTGGCCCAGCAGAAGGATGTGGGGGGGAATGATGTGCTGGATCTGTCGCCGGCACTCTGGCTCGGTCCGACCAAGTACGGCAGCGCCGCTCGTGTCACCAACAAGGCCGAGTACGACCCGGACGCTGAGGGAAAGCTCCAGCGCCCGAACGCGGTGCAGGGTCTCTTCCGCGACATCGTCGACACCGCACGCATCAAGGACGACAAGTGGTACCTGTTCGCCGATCCGAACGACTGCCCGGCCATCGAGGTCGCATTCCTCGATGGGATCACCGAGCCCTTCCTGGACTACGAGGAAGGCTTCACCGTCGACGGTGTGCGCTGGAAGGCTCGCCTCGACTTCGGCATCGCTGCCCTCGACTATCGCGGCGTGCAGCGCTGCGGCTGATCCCCAACTGGAGCACTGAGACATGGCACAGAACTTCGTATCCGATGGGGACGTGATCCCCTGGACCAACACCACCGAACAGCAGGTTGCATCGGGTCAGGCGGTTGTCGTCGGTCATCAGCTGGGGGTTGCCCTGGTCAACATCGCAGTCGGTGCAACCGGTAGCGTGGCCCTGGGCGGCGTGTTCACGTTGCCGAAGGTGCAGACGGCGGTCTTCGAACAGGGTGAAAAGCTCCTGTGGAGCGCAAGCGCCAAGGCATTCGACGGAAGCGCTGCGACAGCTGCTGCCGGCGACATCACTGGTGCGGCGTTTGCCTGGGCTGCCGGCTCCGCCGGTCAGGCGACGGCCGAGGTGCGGCTCTCGCCGGGCAACGCCACAAAGGCGTAACCGAACAGACCGGCACCGCTCAGAAATGCCAAGGTGGCGTGAGCGGTGCCGGTTCTTCCACAGCGACAACGGGGAATCGCATGGGCACCACCAGCACGCCGCGCGGCGTACGCAACAACAATCCTGGCAACATCGACCGTACCAGCACGCCGTGGCAAGGTGAGGATCGTTCCGTCGCCGCTATCGCCCGCGAGCAGCGCTTCTGCGTGTTCCTGACTCCGCAGGCCGGGTTCCGTGCTTTGGGGAAGACCCTTCTCACCTACCAGCGCAAGCACGGCCTGCGCACGGTGAAGGAGATCATCGGACGCTGGGCCCCCCCTGTGGAGAACGACACCGGTGCCTACGTCCAGCAGGTTGCCACTGCAGTAGGTGTGTCGCCGTCCGAAGTCATTCGCCTGGACAACCCGGTGACATTGGGGCGCCTCGCGACCGCCATCGCGAAGCATGAGAACGGTGGCATGTACTGGAACAAGGACGTGGTTGCGGCCGGCATCGCCGAGGCGCTCAAGTGATCGGGGGCGTCGACGGAAACGGCGCTCCTTGGTGGCTGGCTGCCAGCGCAGTCGCGCTGTGGCTGCTCAGGGAGACGTGGGGTGCCATTCTGGCGCGCCGGAAAGAGCGCACCGAAACCGATGCCAATGTGGATCTGCTCAACGGGCTCGTTGAGCGGGTGAAGTCCCTGGAGACCTCCCAGGCGGAGGTGGTGAAGCAGTACAACGAGGAGGTTCGCTTGCGCATGAAGGCGCAGGAGGACGCTCATCGGTTGAGGCTTCGGGTCATCTCGCTGGAGTCAGCTCTGAAGCAGTTGGGAGTAGTCGTCCCGCCTGTCGAGGAGCCTGTGTCATGAATCGGGTGCTTCTGGCGCTGCTGCTTGGCTTGAGTGCCCTGGTCATCTGGCAAAGGGGTTCGGTTGCCCAGGCGCACCGAGCTGCCGACATCGCCTCGGCTGCCCGAGACAAAGCTCGTGATGAGCGTGACGCCGCTGCGGCAGCACTGGCTGATGCAAACGCTGTGCTGGCGCTGGAGCGTGCTAGTGCTCAAGCAGCCAATCGCTTGGCTGCCACATATGAAAAGGAAAAGGACGATGCGCAGAAAGGCTCTGATCGCCTTGTCGCTGATCTCCGCGCTGGCAATCAGCGCCTGCACCAGCGCTGGGAAGCGGCCGTCGCCACCGCCGAGCTGTCCGCAGCCGCCGCTGCCGCCAGCCAGCCTGATGGTCGAGCCGACGACCGAATTGAGAGTGCGGGCAGAGCTATTGGCGCCGCAGCCCAGTGCGACGCACAAGTGAGGGCGCTGCAGGCATACGCGCTGCTCTGCACGGGAGGTTCAAAGTGAGCGAAGTCGAGTTCCTGCGGGATCTGGATGCTTCCCTGCATGCAGCTTTCGCCGTTGCCGGCATGGCGTCGATTGGTACGCATACAGCGAAGAAGGACGGTGCGGTGACGGCAAACGTCCGTGTTTACATCGCCCGTGACGTTGAGACCATCGGTGAGCTTCGTCAGTTCGTTGCCGGGCGGGTCGAGATCGCTTACCTGCGTGCTGACGTTGAGCCAGAGCAGGGCGACCGCCTGGAAGTGGGAGTAGCAGGGAGCGGGCTTGGCGTGGAGGTGTTCGTGAACAGCAAGAAGCTCAGCGACGACGGCTCCCGCAGCCGGTGGCTGGTGAACCGTGGTTGACCTGGCCGAGCCGCTGTCCTGGCAGCTGGTCGAGTTCCTGCGCGGCCGCGTGGAGCTGATCCGGGAGAGTGCTGGCTTCCGCACCGACATCGGCACCGGCTTGATCGTCGTTGACGACAGCGAAGTTGATGAAGACTTCGAGGGCCCGGCCACATTGATCTCTGTCAGGCAACTGTCGCGAAGTGGTGGGGGAAGCGCGCAGGTTACCTCGGATGCCGCGATCACCATCGAGTTCGAAGTCCCGCGTACCAGCAACCTCGCGAATCCGCGGCTGCTTGTGCACCGTGCCAGGCACGACTTGATCCGCGCGCTCACGTTCAACGTGAAGACGCTGCCCAAGGGCATTACCAGTTTCGATCTGCTTGAAACCCAGATGGCATCCCTGGAAGACGACGCAGGGCATTCCGCTGTCGTCGCTCAGATCACCGCGCGGGCTGGTCTGACCGAGACCTTTGAGCCCGTCCCCAACCCGTAGGAGAAGCACCACCATGGCACAGCCCAAGGTCCGTAAATTCGCAGGCGATCTGCGTTTCTGGGAGCACGGCGCGAACGGCGCCAGGATTCCCGTCATCCCCGAGCCCACTGACAAGTTCGGAAATCAGCCCCTGGAGCAGTCGTCGTTGACGTTCAGCTACGAAGCCGGCGACTCGGTGGAGATCAAGAGCAAGCGCCGTGATGCGCGCTATCAGCAGATCATCCACAAGGATTCGAACCCCGGCGTCACCAGCGTTTCGATCACCGCGTTGGAAGTGCCGCCGGCCATCCTGGCCCGCATGTTGTACGGCACGTTGGTGGCCACCCAGGTTGCCGCCGGCACCGCCACCGACGCTTCCGTGACCGTGGGTAGCGTGGACACGCCGGTGAAGCTGCCGCACAACTTCCTTCTGGCCGACACCGAGCCGACTTTCAAGAAGGGGGCCGTCGACCTGGTCAAGGGCACCGATTACACCCTCGATCCGGCGCACGGCCTGCTGATTCCGAAGTCCGGCGGCCAGTTGCAGGCGGGCGATACCGTTGTGGCGAACTACAAGTACGACGCGTACCTGGAAACCGCCATCAGCGGCGGCACCACACCGAGCAAATCCTTCCAGATCCTGGGCGACATGCAGGACCGCATCAGCGGTGACGAGGGCCTGCTGACCATCCCGAACGTCGACCTGACAGTGGACGGTGACGTGGACTGGTTCAGTGATGAGCCCATCCAGGTGACCCTGACCGGCCCGGTGATCTTCCAGGCCGGCGAGAGCGACCTGTACACCTTCAAGATCGCGGCGCAGTCAGGCGGCTGATCGCCGGGTTGACTCCAGCATGAGGAGGGCGCCAGCACGGCGCCCTCCCGATTCGAACTAGGAAGGGTGCCATGGCGACCAATCGCAACAACAACCTGCTCAAGTTTTTCGTCAGCGGGCGCCGTGCGAAGGGCCTCCATGGCTTGACCAATCTTGCTGGCGACGTTCTTAACCGCTACGACCTGTCAGTGCAAAGGGCCTTCATCGGCCTGCAGCGGCGGGCAGGCCCTGCGACCACGCAGGAGGTGCGCGGGTCCTACAACATCCGCGCGGCCGCCCTGAGGGGAAAGTACCGCGTGGAGACCGGTGAGCGCGGCTACTCGACGGGCAAGCGCGGCAGGGACGACTTCCTTTCGATCTGGGCGAGTACCCGGCAAATCTCGCTTATCGAATTCGGTGGCCGTTGGGCTGGCAGGCGATCGGTCGGCGCAACGGCCAGCATCGGTCTCGGCGAGACCAGGACTTATGACGGAGCGTTCATCGCCACAATCAAGGGCCGAAGGGCCATTCGCGTGCGAAGTTGGGACCGTGCGACCCAAAGGCGGGCGGGGCGAGGCCCCGTTCGGATTCTTCGGGGCCCAAGCCCCTTCGAGATGCTCTCAGGCGCTGACGGCAACAGCCGGGCTCTCGCAGCGCGCAGACGCTTGATCGAACGTTTTCACACCACCTACCTGGCTGAGTTGCGCCGCCAGTGGCGCGTTAATGGAAAGAGCAATGGCTGACCGGCTGGAAGAAGCAATCAGGGTTGTCATTGAAACCCAGGGGCGCGAAGGTGTGGATGACCTGCGCTCGGCATTTGGCGAGCTGGGTGATGTCTCGGTCGAGACGGCGGGAAAGACTTCTAAGCTGCTCGATTCTCTGACGGGCTTGACCTCGGCTGCGGCAAAGGCCGACGCATTTGAGGCGATGCTGGACCAGTTGGGCGAGCTGGAGCGGGAGTTCAACGCCAACCAGCGGGCGGCGCTTGAGCTGAGCCTCAGCATCGGTGAGATGGAGAAGCCGTCGCGCGAGGTGTTGGCGTCACAGCGCGATCTGCGCAAGGAAGGGGAGCGCCTGAAGAGGGCGCTGAACGAGCAGTGGGCCGAAGTTAGCAAGGTAGATTCGGAGTTGGCGGCGCTGGGGGTCAGTACAGCTGACCTGGCCGGCAGCCAGCAGCGCCTGCGGTCCGAGGCGGCGCGTACCACTGCGGCACTGAGCGCGCAGGCAAAAGCAGTCAGCGATGAGGCCACCGCTAACCGCCGTCGCACGCAGCAGCTCGCGGAAGACGACGCCGCGATGCGCAAGCAGGCGGAGACGACCCGCGCAGCGCAGAGGGCTCTGGCAGAGTACCGCGAGCGTGCTGACGATGCTGCTGCTGGGAGCGCGAACCTGGCCGGGGCAACTGAAGGCGCGGCAGGTTGGCTGGGTAAGCTGAAGGGCCTTGCCGCCGGCGCGATCGCGTTCGTCGGCTTGAACCGAGTGGTTGAAGGCATCAAGTCGATCATCACGGAAGGAAGTGACGCGGAGCAGGAGGTCAACCAGCTCGATGCCGCCATCCAGGCGGCTGGCCGTAGCAGTGAGTTCACTGCTGCGAAGCTGCTGCAGCTGGGTAAGCAACTGCAGACAGGCCTTTTCGATGGAGGGCAGGTCAACAGTGCGATGGTGCGCATGTTGTCCTATACCAACATCGTCGGCAGTCAGTTCCCCGCCGCGATGCAAATCACCATTGACCAGGCCCAACGTCTTGGCTTGTCACTGGAGTCGTCGGCGGAGATCGTAGGCAAGGCACTGCAGACGCCATCGAAGGCGATGGAGAGTCTTAGCAAGCAAGGCTTCACCCTGTCCGACAGTCAGAAGGAGTTGATCAAGAACCTCGAGGCAACCGGTCGCGTTGCAGAGGCGCAGACCATCATTATCGACCTTCTCACCGAGTCCTACGGTGGCGCAGCGGCGGCAGCCAAGGTCGGAACGATCGCGGGTCTCTGGAAGGAGGCCACCGATCGCTTCAAGGACTGGAAGCAGGAAGTCGCGGACCAGGGCGTGCTTGCCTACTTCAAGGATCAGCTGACGACGCTTCTGGCGACACTGGATCGTCTGGCGCAGGATGGGAGCCTTACCCGCTGGGCCAAGCAGACCTCGCAGGCCATTATCGGGATGGCGGAGGCGGTCAAAGGGGCTACGCGGTGGGTGGCTGACCATGCGCGTGTAATTGGCCTCATGGCTGCGGCCTACACTCAGTTCAAGGTGGTAGGCGCGCTCCTTCAGCTGAACGCGTGGAGGGCGGCGTTGCTTGCGACCACGCGCGCGCAGCTGGCAAACAACGCTGCAGTTGCCGCGGGCAGTTCTGGCATCGGGCGCTTTGGGCTGTTGCTCAGGGGCCTGCCGAAGGCAGTTCCGATCGCGGTATCGGTGCTGGGGCTGGAGGCCGCGATGGGTGGCCTTGGCGTCCTCAAGACTGTTGCTCAGGACATCTGGAAGCAGCACGATCCTGCCCTGAAGCGAGCCGGCGATGCGCAGCGTGCGTACATCAGCCAGGTTCGGGACTCCGCATTGGAGCTTCGCCGCCAGGCCGTCTCGTTCATTGAGTACCGCGACGTGGTGGTTAAGACCACTGAGGAAGTCGCTCGAATGGGGCAGGCTGAGCGGGAAGCCTATGCACAGCGCCTGGCTGGGCTTGAGCAGTACCTGACAGCCCAAGAGGGATTCCTGCTGATGCAGCAAAAGGCTGGCGTTGCTACGGCCGCTCAACTGCAGGAACTTGGCCTTGTGACGCAGCAGCTGCTGGCCGTGTCTACGGGATACGCAGGACTCTCCAAGGCGGTGAACATCGCTGCGGATGCCATGAAGAGTGGTATCGGGGGCGCGGCACAGCTGGTGGTCGAGCAGCTTCAGGGCGTGCAGAGCAATGCGCGCCTGGCCACCGATTCGATCAGCAAGATGATGGCGGGGCTCAATTTTGCTGATACGGGTAGCTTGGCCGCCGTTGGCACGGCGCTGGGCTATGTAGCGTCGCAGGGCGCGGCTGCGGAGCGCAATGTTCGGGATGGGCTTCTGGAATCGCTGCGGAGGCTCTCGGGTGAGGAGTTGGCAAGGTTTCAGGCTGCATCCCAGGCGGCATTTGAGGCGCTGCCTCAAAGTGCTGCCAATGCAGCCGCAGTCCTGCAGACGACGTTGCTTGCCGCGATGGAGAAGCTGGGCGTCTCCGCGTCCAGGTTGGGTGTGCAGTTCACCGGAGCCGGCCGGGACGCGATCGCCGCGTTCGGTGCCGTAACCGAGAGCGCTGTTGCCACCGGCGTTCAGATCGAAGAGGCGTTCAAGGCAGCCCTTGGGAAGGTCGCTACGCTGGACGAGGCGAGGGCCTTGGGCGCCTTGCTCGAAGCAGCGGGAACGCAGGGCAAAATCGGGTTCGACGCGGCGGCGCGTTCTGCAGCGGCACTCAACGCCCGAATTCGTGACATCCAGGCATCGGTGGACCCTCTGGCCGATGAGTTCGCCCGCCTCGGGATCCAGTCGCAAGAATCCCTGAACAATGCCCGTGATTCTGCGAAGGCAGCGTTTGAGGCGATCCAACGGGGCGCTTCGCAGGGCAAGGCCAGCATTGAGGATGTCCGCCGTGCATTCGAGGCCTATGCGAGCACTGCTCGCGCAGCGGTGGCCGATAGTGATAGCTGGCGCCGGGGCCAGGTGGAGTCACAGCTCGAGGTGCAGGGGAAGATCCTTCAGACCGGGCAGCACCTGAAGGAGATGGGCGGAAGCGGAAAATCTGCAATGCAGCAGGTCCAGGCCGGCGCGCAGGAAGGTAGGCAGGCCGTGGGGCAGTTGGCTCAGGAAACGTCCCAAGCTGGCAATCAGATGGAAAACCTCGGCAATCGAGCGGAGAAGTCTGGACAGCAGATGGGCAGCGCTGGAAAAGCGGCCCAGAGCATGGCGTTCAGCATCGGCGAGGTTTCCGATGCAGCGCTCAAGGCGATGCGCAACCTGAGTGGTCCGAATCCGCTTCAACAGTTCGCGAATGCCCTCAATAGGGTCACCGCCCAGCGCAAGCAGCTTGCGGCGTACAAGAAAGAGCTTCAGGGATTGGCGGAGACCGAGGACGAGTTTGCCTCCTCCGCAAAGAGCCGATTGGAGTATCAGTACGACTTCCTCGGCAAACAGGAGGTTGCCGAGGTCGCGGCGCTGGAAGCCCAGGTGCAAAGGAAGCGCGCCGAGCAGGATCGTGCGGCCGCCGATGCGATGAAGGAGCGGCGCAGGGCCGCTCAGGCCGAGGCAGATGCTCAGGCGAAGCTCGATGCGGAGCGGATACAGGCAGGCGCCGACAAGGAACAAGTGCTGATCATCGACTGGAAAGTGCCCAGCAAAGAAGTGGTGGCCGGGGCGACCGCCCAAGAGCTCCAGCAGGCCCAGAGGATCGCGAACCTGGTGACGCCGATGGTGCTGACCGCTGTCCAGAAAAGCCGCTCGGTTTCGGTCAGGGGGCGGCGCTGATGACCCGCATTCTGCTCGCCGGGATAGAGCTGCCGGCCGATCTCCAGTGGACCGATGAGTTCACGGCGTGGAGGGTGGGCCAGCAGGTTCGAAACAGCCTCAATGGGGCAATGATCGTGCAGGAGTCCGCGCGGCAGGCCGGTCGCCCCATCACGCTTCAAACAACCCGCGACGGCACTGCGTACGTCGGTGTGGTTGCCTTGTCCACCGTCCGCGCACTTCAGGCCAGTGAGGGCGAGGCGCGCCTGTCGCCTCTGGAGTTGGTTATGCCAGCCCATAACGGCGGCGATCGCACTTTCCAGGTTCGGTGGCGTCGTGTCGACGGGCCAGCTATCGAGGTCGAGCCTACTCGCTTCGCTGTTCCCGCGCTGGATTCGGACCTTTTCTCAATCACTCTTCGCCTCATGACGGTGTAACTAATGCCCATTTCCGCAACCGACATCAAGCTTCGCCAGTCGCAGCGCCTCACAGACAATCCGGATGGTGGTGGCCGGATGATCCAGGCAGAAGTCCAGGACGGCGCCATGAACAATCTTTTCCCTGACATCGGCGATGAGGAGCGGACTACCGGCCGTGCCACGCTGCGCAAGATGTTTGTGCACGTGGACACTTCGAACGTTGATGTGCTGAAAGATGCTATCGGCGTCCTCATTGAGCCGCCGTCTGACCCGAAGGTGACGGTGAGCATGTTCGCAACGGGGTCCTACAGTGATGTGCGCCTGGACGCCAAGAACAGGGTTGAGAGCTACATCACCCGTGGAACCGAGTCGCGATTCATTCTGATGGGGAACCACTTCATCGGCCAGATGACGCTGCTGGTGTACACGACCGCAGATGCGCCAAGCCCTGACATCAATGACAACCTGTCGCTGTTGACGCCTGCCAGCTCGGGGCATGATGAGGGCGAGCAGTACGTGCGGGTGAAGTCGGTGCTCTCGCGCACGACCCGAACCTTCACGGACGATCAGGGGGCTTTCGAGCGGGACGTTCTGGTCATTGAGCTGGTGAATGCCCTGCTGCGGAATTTCTACGGCCAGGAAGTCGTCCGCTACACCGCAAGCAAGCCGGCCACCCGTGTCTACGATACGAACGTGGTGGATGCCAACAGCTATCACAGCGTGAAGCGCCTTACTGCTGCTGGCAAGCCCGGCGATCTCTCCGTGTTGGTGGACACGCCGTACGTGCCAATCGTACCCACGTCTACCGCTGAAACCCCGGTGAGCGACGTGCTTGCCGGTCTGGGCATGATGAGTTTCGTTCCTTCCGGCGCGGCGGGAAGCCTGGCGCTCAACTTTGCGTCCAGCTTCCAGGCAGGCGTACCGGTTACCCGCTACCTGGGCACAGGAATGGCCGTCGGCAGCGTGAAGGTAGTCGCCGGGAGCGTGGAGCTTGCCGACGATGGTTCCGGATCGTTGACCTCGGTGGCGGTCACGCCCTGGGGCGGAACGGTCGACTATCAGGCGGGCGTGATCTCTGTCACCCATGCTTCTGGCGCGAGCGCCACCTCTATCAGTGTCACGGCGACCCCGGCCGGCGCGATCCCTATGCAGGGCTTTACCGATGAGATCGCGGTGACGCAGAACAACCAAGGCATGGTGTGGCTGATCCAAGCGACGCCCTTGCCTGCGCCTGGTACGGTGATCGTGGATTACCGGGCACTCGGTCGCTGGATTCGGTTGACCGACAATGGTCGGGGGCAACTTGTTGGCAAGCCGGGGCAGGGTAGTGGCACGGTCAATTATTCGACTGGGTCCATCGTGCTCACTGCTGGTGCGTTGCCCGACCTGAAAAGCAGCATCATCGCCGCGTGGGGCACGCCTGTGATCGCTGAATCCCGTGTGGGGGATGCGGCCATCCAGCCGCCGGCATTGCACTTCGTTCTGGGCGAGGGCTCGGCTGTCCCGGGCACCGTCAGCATGACCCTGCGGATCGGTGGTGCAGACGTCGCGGTCACCGACAATGGGGTGGGCGGCATGCTGATCGGCGGTCAGGTGCGCGGGTCAATCGCGTACTCGACGGGTGAGGTATCGCTGCGGCCTGGCACCCTGCCGGATGCGGACAGTCGCCTGGCAATCACCTACGATTGGGGGCAGCCGCTGCATGCTGCTCCGCAGCCGGTACCGGACGCGTCAGGCATCGTCTCCTTCACCTTGCCTCAGGGGCCGGTGCGCGCCGGCTCCGTTCTTCTCGATTGGTTGGTCAGCGTTACCCGTGATCGGGACGACCTGACGTCTGCGTCTCAGCCGATGCGGGTTGTCGCAAAGGACGACGGGAACGGCAACATCGTGGCCGTCTCGGTGGGCGACACAGCATCTACGACGGTGCTCGGTTCCGTGAACTACAGCACCGGCGCGGTGTCCGTGCAGGCCGGAAAGTTCCTGGTGCGCCAGGTTTCCTATCCGCAGTACGAGAACAGGTCCGGGCGGCTCAGAGTTGTAGGGTACGGCCGACTGGACGTGCTTTCACAGTTCTCGGCGGGCACGATCATGTCTGCGGCGTGGCTGCTTGCAGGGGAGAGTTCGCAGCAGGCGCAGGAATCGTTGCCGCTGCCCGCCATGCAGCTGCAGCTGACACCGACTATCAGCGACAGTGTTGTGCCCGGCAGCGTGCGCTTTGGCTTCCGTGGTAGGACTTACATCGATCGGAGCGGTGGGCTGTACCACAGCATCGACCCACAGACTGGAGCCGGCGTCTACGCCGGCACTGTGGACTACACGTCGGGTATGGTGAACCTCACTCAGTGGCAGCCCGGTGGCGGAAACACCGTACAGGTGCTTTCGCTGCTGACCCGGATCGCTGACCCGGGCGTGGCGTACTCCTTCTTCCGCGCGCCAGGCTCACCACTTCGTCCGGGTATGTTCACGCTGCGTGCCAACCGCCTGGACGGCGAGCTGCTGACGGCGACAGCTGACATCAACGGTGACATCACCAGCGCCCAGATCCGCGGCCACGTGGATTGGGAAAGCGGCGTTGCGAAGGTAAAGTTCGGTCAGCTGGTGCCGGTCGCCGGTAATGAAGGCCAAACGTGGTTCGATCCCGGCCAAGTGGAAGGCGACCAGGTCTGGCGCCCGGCCTTAGTGCTAGCCGGCTCAATCTACATGGGAGCGGTGGTTTACCGGTCCATTCCGCTCTCCGAGGTGGTAATCGGCCTGTCGTCGGTCCGCTTGCCCAGTGATGGCCGTGTGCCGGCATTCAAGCCCGGCCAAACGGTGCTGATTCATCACACAGCCAAGCACAGCGTCACGTCGCCGCAGGCGGGCCAGGTCGTGCCTTTCGGCCGCACGCGGATCGCCGGTGTCGAGGTCAGGGACTCCAAGGGGTCTCCGGTCGACAGTGCTTGGTATGCAGTGGATCCCGCGTTGGGTCGGCTGACCTTCAGCGACCCCCTGAACTTGTCCGCCTATACCCTGCCCATCGTGATCAGTGAGCGTGTCGAGGACCGCCGGCTGGTGGTGCAGCCTCAGATCACGGGGGAGATTGAGCTCAATAGTGGGCTTACGCATGACTTCCCTGCAGGGGAGGCGATGATCAGTGCTGCGCTACGGCTTGGCGAGGCGAACGGGTCACTCGATCTGCAGGCACGCACGGTGAACCTGTTCGACCAGGCAGCCTGGACTGGTGTGTGGAGCGACCTGCTGATCGGCAGCGCCGCACCTGGCACGTTCAATGACACCGACTATCCGCTGGTGGTGACCAACGCGGATGCCATTACCGAGCGATGGGCGATTCGCTTCAACAGCTCCACGACGTTCGAGGTGATGGGGGAGACGGTCGGCACCATCACGGCAGGGGCGGTCACCGCCGATTGCGCACCTACCAATCCGCGCACGGGCCGCCCCTACTTCACGATCCCTCGAGCAGGCTGGGGCTCCGGGTGGTCTACCAACAATGTGGTTCGCTTCAACACAGTCGGCGGCTTGGCGCCGATCTGGTTGGTACGGACCACGCTCCCAGGTACACCTGAAAGCGTCGTGGATTCGACTCGCTTCCAGGTCATTGGCAATGTCGCAGGAGTTCAAGCATGAGTCTCGTTCCAACTATTTTTCGAAGCACCGATCCAGGCGCTCCGCTGCTTTCAGGTGTGCCGGGCGCACTGATCGCGCTGCTCGATGCCGTCCTGGTCGATGGCTATGGCGTCGGCGCGGGAAGAAAGGACGGCCTCGGGTGGAAGAAGGGATTCGGTGGGGTAAATATTCGTGCCTATCAGAACTCCCAGTCGTTCGGCACTGGTTACTTTCTGAGGGTGGATGACACCGCAGCAAGATCGGCGTTGCTGCGTGGGTACTCGTCCATGAGCGACTTGAACACGGGGGAGGATGCGACCCCCTCGGCTGCCCTCAAAGCGAATGGATCAATGTGGGAGAAGTCCAACGTCGCGAGCGGCGCGCTCCGGCACTGGATCGCGATCGGTACGGAGCGGTTCTTCTACCTGTTCGTTGACACTGGCGGCAACTACGGAACGCAAGGGTACTCGGGCACGCACGGCCACTATGCTGGTGACATCACGTCGATGAAGCCAGGAGATAGGCATCACTTCACTGTTTCCTACAAAGGAAGCGATAGCGAAGCAAGTAGCACGGTTGGCTACGGGTTCAGAGCGCGAGCATGGAGTGATTTTGGAAGCGCGGACACGCAGACATCCGCCTTCATTGGTCGGTCGATGTCCGGAGTTCCTGGCTCTACTCGCGCGTTTGTCTCGGCGTCAGCTGCCACCACCAACGGTGTTGCACTGGGTAGCCAGTCGAACTACCCGACATATCCGTATGCAGGCAACGGTGGGCTGCTGTATTCGCCCGTCGATGTTCTTGAGAATGCAATGCAGCCACGCGGCTTTTTGCCTGGTGCATTTGCTCCCATCCATCGCCGGCCCTTCCCTGAGATGACCGTTGTTACCGATGTGGATGGGTTGCCAGCTGGTACCCAGCTTCTGGCGAAGTGCGTGACGGTCGATAGTTTCGCGGGTGGCTTCAGCGAAACGTACACCGGCCAGATCCTGATCGATATCACTAACGCGTGGGCTTAGTCATGGCTATTGCTTCAGAGCGATACGGCGTGAGGTGGGCGCGGGTTACCTGGAACGTACCCCGTGCTGCGGTACTGCTTGGATGCCGAAGTTCCTCTGGACAAGCGTGGGCAGGGCCCGGCTATCTCGCCGGTGAGGCGCCGAAGACGAGCGATCCAGCTGAGCCAGACGGGAGGCTGCGCATTCTGAACCAGCCCGCTCAGGGCCGGATCATGGTCTTTGAGCGCGGCAGTGGCATTTGCGTGGCGTCCACGATGAGCCGCGCGGACGGCACTTGGAGAGTAGATCGTCTCCATCCGGCATTCCGTTTCACGGTCATCGGCTTCGATGACCTCGGTCGGCAGAATGCCGCAATCCAGGACTGGATTGCGCCGGCGGCGCGCGAGTAGCGAATGGACCAGCTGGGCAACAGGGTAGTGCTGAACCTGGGCCCGCTCGCTGCGGCGGGCGGTGCCCTGGTCGGCCTGAACCTGGGCGTCGACTGGTGGACGGAGGAGCCGCCGGAACCCGAGCGCGCCTACCTTCGGACGAATTCCTCGCTCTCATGGTCGGTGGCTCGCCCGCACGCAGCCATGATTCTGGTTGGTTGGGGAGGCGAGGGTAGTGCATCGATTGTGGCCTCTTCCGGTTGGCGCCGCGCGCCGCGCCTGCAGGGGAGAGCCACAGCCATGGGGTGGGGTCTTACTCCATTGTTGAGCCGTGGAGGCACCCTGCGGTGGCGGACTTCGCAGGGCATCCTTCGGAGGTCAAATGCCCAGCCGTGGCGGTCCATGGACTTCGAGAGCGTGTCGCTACTGTCCCGATGGGGCACGCCAGGCATCCTCGGCGTGGGCGGCGCTCTGCGCTGGTCTTCGCGGGGGCAGGTGAGCGCGTCGACAGATGCGCGTTGGCTTTCAAGCAACTCAGCGCGAAGCCAATGGCGGGGGACCTGGGGGTGTGGGGATCGTTTGCCCCGCTCTTGGCGGCTGCGCTGGGGTACTGCAGCCAAGCTTCCATGGATAGTGCGGCCTCCAGTTCCACCCGATCCTGATCCCGAGCCCGGTTGGCCGGCCGGCAACATGGTCGGACTGAATTTGGGCTGCCCGGTGGTAGGTGGCTTCGGGGTTGTTCCACTCAATCTCGGCGTTGCCGCGTGCTACGCGGTGCGCCCGCAACGAAGGACGTATGTCGTGATCAACACCGTCTCATTCGTACGGCTGCCGGACCGAATGCCGATCGAAGTAACAAGAATCACCTTGGAATCGGGCCGTAGCGCATGGGGCTGGACGTTTGACTTTGAGCTTGCCGATCCGGCGCAGCTGGATCTCCTGAAACCCACAGCGGCGGGCCCGCGCCAGTTCGAGGTTGTGCTCAATGGCCATGCCTGGACTGGGATCGTGGAGAGCTATCAGAAGCAGCGCGAGTTCGCGGATGGGGCGGTACGCCTCAGTGGCCGGTCGCGCACTGCGCTTCTCGCCGCGCCTTACGCGCCAGCTCGGGTGAAGGTCACCGGCGATGATCGGAGCGTGTCGCAGCTGGTGGCGGAGGAGCTCGCCGATACGGGGTTCACAAGCCAGTACGGAACGGTCGACTGGATTGTTCCTGCGGGTGCGTGGTTCTACGACGCTAACACGCCTCTCGATGCCATCAGTGGCCTGGCCGGGGCAAGTGGCGCGGTGGTGCAGTCCGATCCAGCGCAGCCGGTGTTGCGGGTCAGGGCCAGCTATCCAGTCAGCCCGTGGCATTGGAGGGAATCACCTCCTGACCATGTTGTGCAGGAGGACATCGTCCTTACTGAGAGCCTCCAGATGCGCAGCGCGCCGCTGTACGATGCGGTGGTGGTCACCGGTGAGCTGCCTGGGAAGGGCGTCACCTGCAAAGTGCGCAAGGACGGCGAGGCAGGTCAGCTGTTCGCGCAACAGGTCAGCAGCCCGCTGATCAATGTTGCTGCTGCCGGCGCCGAGCGCGGTCGGAACATCCTCAGCGATCGCGGTGAGCAAGCCGCTGTCGACCTCACCATGCCGCTGTTTCCCAAGCCACTTAGACCAGGTGAGGTCGGTCCCATCATGCCGTTGGACCTGGTGGAGGTCGTTGGCGCTGCGGAGAGATGGCATGGGCAGTGCGAGTCGCTGCGCGTTGATGTTGTGATCGATCAGCAGGCAGTGGTGATCGAGCAGACCGTAACCCTTGAGAGGCACTACAGCGATGCGGACTGATCTTTGGGATCAATTCGGCGAACTGGTCAGCAGCAACCCTCGACTGCTGGCGACCGTCACCGCACACAACAGTGATGGCACCAGCACGCTGACGACGTATGACGGTGTACAGATGCGGGCGTTCGGCCAGCTGCAGCAGGCCTTCCCCTACAACGTCTGGGTTCGCGGTGGTCGGTTGGTCGAGGCGGCTCCCAACCTTCCGGTGATTGAGATCAAGATTTAGTCATGTTCTTGCGTCGATCTTTGGGCAGATTTTCTCCTGTTCAGTGACGTGTCCCCAGTCAATGACCTTGAACGCGGCTATCAGCAAGAGGCCGAATGCTATCAATGCGATAGCGACTGTGCCTATCCGTTGGTAAACGTCTTTATCCGCGCGGCAAATTCGGTCTACCAAGTAGGCGATAATCCTCTCCAGTATTGCTATTCCGGCACAGATGCCAACTAGCCAAAGATGGTAGTAGAGGGGGGCTGCGTCGCCGAAGGTGACAGTTCGTTTGACGGCTGCCGCCAAGGCGACCCCCGCTATTGCGAAGGGAAGCTGTGTCGAGAAAGTAACTATCTCTTTGAACGACTTATTGAGGAAGGCTGCACCTTTGGCGCAGGTCAGCTGGAGTCCCGCTGTTATGGCAATAAGCAAAAGTGAGCTTGCCGAGATGAGTGCAACTGAGACAGCCATCAAGGGTACTGAGGAGAGCCCGGCCAAGGCTTGTGAAGCCACTTTAGCCATATCTTTTCGGAGGAAAAGTTCGGCAACTATGAGAAGCCCGGCCGCAACTCCTACTGAAACGTATGAAGCAAAGGCGGTGCCCAGGAAGTCTGTTAGAGAGCGCCTTAGTTCAGGCATGGTGGGTAGTAATGGGCCGGCCTTACTTGAGCTTTCCACGGTGTGCGTTTTCGCCGGCTCCGGCCGGGTGCGAGAACTTTGCGGCGCAGTTGATACTCCAAGTCGCCACTGTTTGTATGCCCAGGATAAAAATGCTAGTCCGGCCACTGTCGTGATGATGCCGAGCACATTGCGCTTCTGCGCCCGACGGTGGAGAGGCGTGTTGACTGCTGGCTTGTTCACTTCTTGTTGGTCCTCGTCCATGATCGTTCACAGGCCAGCGGCCGACACCACTAAAACTTTAACGTCCACCTGTGGTTTATCAGATGAGCAATCGGTGATCATCAGTGACCGGTGAGGTGTTCGCCGGCTTCGACTTGGTGCCGCTGCAGCTCGACTACGCCACCGGCGCCGAAGAAGTTCGGGGAGCTGATCATCAAGAGCTGGGACGACAGCCAGGCCTCCCTGCTGTAGGCATCACGCAACTTGCTGGAGCAGGTCTTCGCGGTTGTTTCGTGGTGTGTTGACCGCGCGGCTGACCCTATACGCCTCCATGGACGGAGGCGAGCTAGCCAGCAGCATCGCCATGGCATCGTCGGGGCTGGCGGCCATCCAGTCATCGATCTGGCCGGCCTGCAGCCACACCGGCATGCGGTCGTGGATGTCGGCTGAGACGCCGCTGCTGTCGCCGGTGATGACTGTGAAGGTGCCCAGATTGCCTTCGGGCAGCAGCGGGCTGGTGTCCTCCCATAGGCCAGCGGCCAGCAGCGGCTCGGTGGCGTGGATGAACCATGGGTCTTTCTTCCCGTCCTCCGGGTTCACCGACCACTCGTAGTAGCCAGCCATAGGGATCACGCAACGCCGCTTCTTGAAAGCCGACCGGAAGGCGGGCTTGGTGGCCACGGTCTCGATACGGGCGTTGATAGTCGAGCCCTGCAGGCCCTTGGCCTTGGCCCAGAACGGCAGCAGGCCCCACGCTAGGCGGGTGACCTGCCGACCTTCGCCTCGGTCCAGGATCACCGATGCGCGCTGTGTCGGCGCCAGGTTATAGCTGGGCTGGATCTCGGCTAGGCCGGGGGCAAGGTCAGCCAGCCCCGGCTGGCCGAAGTCGATCACGGGGAGCTGGACGAATCGGCCGCACATGGCCGCAGGGTAGTCCGGCTGGCCGTGCCCGGGGCGTGTAGGGACAGCCCGACACAACAGGGCGAGGTCGCCCGATGGTGTCAGCCGGCCAAGACGGGCATCCTGACCTTGCCGGACCCGGGGCCGCAGGCTGCTCAACCCGGGGGCGCGTGAGCAGCGCTGCGCCGGCACAGGGTCGACTATGACTCGACTCTGCCCGAACGATTCAGGCAGGTCGCTGGCGCGTTCGCAGGATCTGCGACCGCCGGTCGTATCCTTCCGGCCATGCTTCCCTCGCACGGCTACCAAGGTTTCCGCACTGCCCCGATCCCCACTGGCTGGGTCCAGACTGGTGAGCGCTGGGCGCTCTGGTACAACGGCCGCGAGACGGCCAGTGTTACGCCCGATGGCGGTCATGGGGTGCGCATGTGGATGGAGGGGCAGAAGTTCTGGGAAGTGAAGCAAGCTCGAGCCGCCAACATCCGACAGGCAAAGCGCTACGCCGAGCGCTGGTGCGCCGCCAGACTGTATCCCGAGCTGCCTCTGCGTGAGGCCGTTGCCCGGCTGACCGACAGCACGCCGATCCAGTTGCCCCCGCAATTGCCCGGACTGCCGCCGACCCGCGAGCAGCAGCAACAGGCTCGACGCCTGGCCGAGGCCGGAGCGAAGGAGGTCGAGCGGATCAAGGCAGCACTCGAACCTCGCAAGCCGCCGGCAGAGACGAAGCCCCGAGCGCGGGACATCCGTAGCAAAGCATGGGTGAGGGCAGGGCTTCGCGATCTACGCGGTTGGTGACGGGGGAGGTTCCCGAATACACCATGCCTGCCCCTTGCAGGACTAGGCGCTTTCCCGATGGCCTCCTGAATTGAACTCAATCTAAGTTGTTGACTACAATGCACAGTCCGCCAGCCTTCTAAGCCGGCGGTTACAGGTTCGATTCCTGTCGGGCGCGCCATCGGCGAGGCACTGGGATCGCATCGGCGGATGTGAAGAAGTGCTTGCAAAAGCGTAAAGACTCCACCAGAATATCGGACTCGCTTCGGCAGACCGGAACTTCGGTGACAGTCCCCAGGCAAAGGTTTGAAGTTCCAGCGCCAGCGGATAGCGGCGAAGGAACAAAAGTTTCAGTGGTGGCTGTAGCTCAGTTGGTTAGAGTACCGGATTGTGATTCCGGTGGTCGGGGGTTCGAATCCCCTCAGCCACCCCACTGATTCAACCGCATCGGCGCAGCCGAAACGGTATTGCAATAAACAGAATGCACGCTACAATGTGCGTCTGGGTTTTACGGGCCGTTAGCTCAGTTGGTAGAGCAGTTGACTCTTAATCAATAGGTCCAAGGTTCGAATCCTTGACGGCCCACCAAGACGGAAGCCACCTGGTATGCCAGGTGGCTTTTTTCTTATTAAGTGTGACCCCATCATTTCGATGGATCACACGCTGAAGCGCTCCGCCTGGCGGGGGTCTGCAGAGGCAGCGGGACAGCAGGACTGGTTTCAACGATGTTGAAAAAAGTGCTTGCACCCACCGAGCGGATCGGGTCATAATTCGCGCCCCGATTTCGGGCTGTTAGCTCAGTTGGTAGAGCAGTTGACTCTTAATCAATAGGTCCAAGGTTCGAATCCTTGACAGCCCACCAGACGAAAGCCACTTGGTTCGCCAAGTGGCTTTTTTCTTGTCCGGGCGTCGCCCGGCCTTCATCCACGAATGGCGTGGATCTACTGAAAGCGCCGGTTGTGCACGAGCTGCCATGTTCAGCTTTGTGCAGGCCTTTCGCTTCCCGGCATCGCCTGCGACAATGAACGTCTGTGCCGGCCACGCGAAAGTGGCGGAATTGGTAGACGCCCTGGATTTAGGTTCCAGTGCCGCAAGGCGTGGGGGTTCGAGTCCCCCCTTTCGCACCAGTGCCGGCCTGTCCCCGCCCTGATCGGGCCATCTGCGCCCCCTTGACCGGCACGCGCTGGCAGTGCAGGCCGAATTGGGCGAAACTAAAGGGCTGCGGCAAGCAGGCGCGTCCCAGACGTCGTGTCCTTACAACCGTTTCATCCCAATCATCGAGCCGGGGGCCTGGGCCACCGGTGGCAGGAGTCAACATGCAAGCTTCGATCGAATCCACCGGCAACCTGGAACGCCGCCTGAGCTTCTCGCTGCCGGAAGAGCGTCTGCAGAGCCACATCGTCGGCCGCCTGGGCGAAATCGCCCGTACCACCCGCATCAAGGGTTTCCGTCCGGGCAAGGTGCCGGCCAAGGTGATCGAGCAGCGCTTCGGCGCGCAGGTCCGTGGCGAGGCGCTGGACGGCCTGCTGCGCGAAACCTTCGACGCGGCCGTGCGCGAGCACGACCTGCGCATCGTCGGCAGCCCGCGCATCGACAAGGGCGACGAGGGTGAGTTCTCCTTCGTCGCCACCGTGGAAGTGGTGCCGGACTTCGGCGACATCGACGTCAGCAAGCTGACCGTCGTGCGCCACAGCGCCGAGATCACCGACGCCGACATCGACCAGATGATCGAGAACCTGCAGAACCAGCGTCGTACCTGGGCCCCGGTCAGCCGTGGCGCACAGGACGGTGATCTGGTCGCCGTGGAAACCTGGTCGCAGGCCGGCGAAGAGCGCCTGCCGGCCGAGGGCACCGAGAAGGGTTCGATCGTGCTCGGCCAGGGCATGATGTTCGAAACCATCGAAAAGGGCCTGGTTGGCCTGGCCAAGGGCGAAGAGAAGACCCTGGACGTCGAGTTCCCGGCGGACTGGCGCGTGCCGGTGCTGGCCGGCAAGACCGTGCAGGTCACCGTCAAGGTTGCCGAAGTTTCCGAGCCGGTCGTGCCGGCGGTCGACGAAGCCTTCATCAAGAGCTTCGGCGTGAAGGGGGGCGATGTGGAGCAGTTCCGCAGCGACATCCGTGCCAACCTGGAGCGCGAGCTGAAGGGCGCCCTGATGAACCGTCTGCGCCGCGAAGTGGGCGAGCAGCTGATTGCCGCCTATTCGTCGGTGGAAATGCCGCCGCGCCTGGTCGAGAACGAGGCCCGCGCCATGCTGGCCCAGCAGGTCGAGCAGATCCGCCGCAACGGCCAGAACGTCGGTGAGATCCCGGCCGATGCCCACGAAGGCTTCAAGGACGCCGCCGCCAAGCGCGTGCTGGTCGGCCTGCTGGTCGGCGAGGTGGCCCGCATCAACGACCTGCGCCTGGAAGCCAAGCGCCTGAACGAAACGATGCGCCTGATCGCTTCGACCTACGAAGAGCCGGAGCAGGTCATTGAGATGTACCGCAACGACCCCCAGCTGATGTCTGGCCTGCAGAACCGTGTGATGGAAGAGCAGGTGATCGACTGGATCGCCGAGCGTGCCCAGCACACCGAAGAGAAGCTGTCGTTCCAGGACGCGATCCGCCAGTAAGCCCGGCCGGATCACCGGATGCCCCGCGCCTTTGCCGGCGCGGGGTTGTTGCCCCCCAAGATAGGTACCTCACGTAATGGACAACCGAACCAAAGCCCTGAACCTGGTTCCGATGGTGGTCGAGCAGACCAGCCGCGGCGAGCGTGCCTACGACATCTATTCGCGCCTGTTGAAGGAGCGCCTGATCTTCCTCGTGGGCCCGATCGACGATCACATGGCCAACGTGGTGGTGGCGCAGTTGCTGTTCCTGGAATCGGAAAACCCGGAAAAGGACATCAACATCTACATCAACTCGCCGGGTGGCGTGGTCACCGCCGGCATGGCGATCTACGACACCATGCAGTACATCAAGCCGAATGTGAGCACCACCTGCATCGGCCAGGCCGCCTCGATGGGCGCCCTGCTGCTGGCCGCGGGCGAAGCCGGCAAGCGCTACGCGCTGCCGAACTCGCGCGTGATGATCCACCAGCCGCTGGGTGGCTACCAGGGCCAGGCGACCGACATCGACATCCACGCGCGTGAGATCCTGACCCTGCGTTCGCGCCTGAACGAGGTGCTGGCCAAGCACACCGGCCAGTCGCTGGAGACGATCGCCCGTGACACCGAGCGCGACAACTTCAAGAGCGCCTTCGAGGCGCAGGCCTACGGTCTGGTCGACCAGGTCCTGGAGCGTCGTCCGGATGAGTCGATCCAGGCCGGCTGACCGGCCTTCACGGGGCCATGGAGGCCCCGTTCCTGCAGGGTCGGGCGGGACTGGTGTCCCCTCGGCCCTGTGCTATTCTCGAATCGAACCCCCGTTCAGCGGGTGGGGTAACTGGGTAAGCGAAGCATGAGCGAAGACCGCCAAGGTCGTTCCACGGACACCGGCAAGATCCTCTACTGCTCTTTCTGCGGCAAGAGCCAGCATGAAGTGCGCAAGCTGATTGCGGGTCCGAGCGTGTTCATCTGTGATGAATGCGTGGAGCTGTGCAACGACATCATCCGCGAGGAACTTGAGGAAAAGGCGCAGTCGGCGCGCAGTTCGCTGCCGAAGCCGCGCGAGATCCTCGAGGTGCTCGACCAGTACGTGATCGGCCAGAACCGCGCCAAGCGCACCCTGGCCGTGGCCGTGTACAACCACTACAAGCGCATCGAGAGCCGGCAGAAGAACGACGACGTCGAACTGGCGAAGTCGAACATCCTGCTGGTCGGCCCGACCGGTTCGGGCAAGACCCTGCTGGCCGAGACCCTGGCCCGCCTGCTCAACGTGCCGTTCACCATGGCCGACGCCACCACGCTGACCGAAGCCGGTTACGTGGGCGAGGACGTGGAGAACATCATCCAGAAGCTGCTGCAGAAGTGCGACTACGATGTCGAGAAGGCGCAGCAGGGCATCGTCTACATCGATGAAATCGACAAGATCTCGCGCAAGAGCGAGAACCCGTCGATCACCCGCGATGTGTCCGGTGAAGGCGTGCAGCAGGCCCTGCTGAAGCTGATCGAAGGCACCGTGGCCAGCGTTCCGCCGCAGGGCGGCCGCAAGCATCCGCAGCAGGAATTCCTGCAGGTGGACACCAAGAACATCCTGTTCATCTGCGGCGGCGCGTTCGCCGGGCTGGACAAGGTGATCCAGGCCCGTTCCACCGACGTCGGCAGCATCGGCTTCGGCGCCAAGGTGAAGAGCAGCGAGCGCAAGCAGGAAGTGGGCAAGGTGCTGGCCGAAGTCGAGCCGGAAGACCTGATCAAGTTCGGCCTGATCCCCGAGTTCGTCGGCCGCCTGCCGGTGGTGGCGACCCTGGAGGAGCTGGACGAGCCGGCCCTGATCAAGATCCTGACCGAGCCGAAGAACGCCATCACCAAGCAGTTCAAGAAGCTGTTCGAGATGGAGAACGTCGAGCTGGAGTTCCGTCCGGACGCGTTGTCGGCCATTGCCCGCAAGGCGCTCAAGCGCAAGACCGGTGCCCGTGGCCTGCGCACCATCGTCGAATCGGTCCTGCTGGACACCATGTACGACCTGCCGTCGCAGGAAAACGTCAGCAAGGTGGTGGTGGACGAGTCGGTGATCGAGCACAAGTCCGAGCCGTACCTGATCTACCAGACCCCGGCGGCCCCTGAACAGAAGGCCGCAGGCGCCGAGTGATCCTTCCAGGTTGTTGATTGGAAAGGATTTTCAAGGAATGCCTTGCATCTGAAAGCCGATGGCCCCATAACGGGGCCATCGGCTTTTTTTGTCTCCGGAAGATGCCCTCCCGGAGGCGGTTTTCCCCTTCCCTGGAGCCCCCATGGCCCGTTCCCCAAGTGAAACCCTCGACCTGCCGGTCCTGCCGCTGCGCGACGTAGTGGTGTTCCCGCACATGGTCATCCCGCTGTTCGTCGGCCGTGACAAGTCCATGCACGCGCTCGAACAGGCAATGGAATCGGACAAGCGCATCCTGCTGCTGGCGCAGAAGTCGGCCGAGACCGATGACCCGCATGCGGCCGACCTCTACCAGGTCGGTACGCTGGCGCAGGTGCTGCAGCTGCTGAAGCTGCCCGACGGCACCATCAAGGTGCTGGTCGAAGGCCTGTCGCGCGTGCAGGTCACCCACGTCGACGAGCGCAACGGCTCGCTGCACGGGCAGGCGGTGGAAATCGACGCCACCGACGAACGCGAGGCCCGCGAGGTCGAGGCGATCGCCCGCTCGCTGATGTCGCTGTTCGAGCAGTACGTCAAGACCAACCGCAAGCTGCCGCCGGAACTGCTGCAGACGCTGTCGGGCATCGATGAGCCGGCGCGCCTGGCCGACACCATCGCCGCGCACATCAGCGTGCGCCTGGCCGACAAGCAGCGCCTGCTGGAAACGCTGGCCGTCGGCGATCGCCTGGAGATGCTGGTCGGCCTGGTCGACGGCGAGATCGACGTGCAGCAGATGGAAAAGCGCATCCGCGGCCGCGTGAAGTCGCAGATGGAGAAGAGCCAGCGCGAGTACTACCTCAACGAACAGATGAAGGCCATCCAGAAGGAACTGGGTGACCTGGACGACGCGCCGGGCGAGCTGGAAGAGCTGGCCCGCAAGATCGCCGAAGCCGGTATGCCGAAGGCGGTTGAAGCCAAGGCGCGCAACGAACTGAACAAGCTCAAGCAGATGTCGCCGATGTCGGCCGAAGCGGCGGTTGTGCGCAACTACCTGGAGTGGCTGCTGGGCGTGCCGTGGAAGAAGCGCAGCAAGGTGCGCAAGGACCTGAAGGCCGCGCAGGACACCCTCGACGCCGATCACTACGGCCTGGAGAAGGTCAAGGAGCGCATCCTTGAATACCTGGCGGTGCAGTCGCGCGTGAAGCAGATGAAGGGCCCGATCCTGTGCCTGGTCGGGCCGCCGGGCGTGGGCAAGACCTCGCTGGGCCAGTCCATCGCCAAGGCCACCAACCGCAAGTTCGTGCGCATGTCGCTGGGCGGCGTGCGCGACGAGGCCGAGATCCGTGGCCACCGCCGTACCTACGTCGGTTCGATGCCGGGCCGCATCGTGCAGAACCTCAACAAGGTCGGCAGCAAGAACCCGCTGTTCGTGCTCGACGAGATCGACAAGATGTCGATGGACTTCCGTGGCGATCCGTCTTCGGCGCTGCTGGAAGTGCTCGATCCGGAGCAGAACAACGCGTTCAACGACCACTACCTGGAAGTGGATCTGGACCTGTCCGAAGTGATGTTCGTGGCGACCTCGAACTCGCTCAACATTCCGGGCCCGCTGCTGGACCGCATGGAAGTGATCCGCATCCCCGGCTACACCGAGGACGAGAAGCTCAACATCGCCACCCGTTACCTGGTGCCGAAGCAGATCAAGGCCAACGGCCTGCAGCCGGAAGAACTGGAGATCGGCAGCGATGCCATCCAGGACATCGTGCGTTACTACACGCGCGAATCGGGCGTGCGCAACCTGGAACGCGAGATCGCCAAGATCTGCCGCAAGGTGGTGAAGGAGATCGCGCTGGCCGGCCCGCAGCCGGCGGCGAAGGCGAAGAAGGGTGCGAAGAAGAAGGCGCTGGTGAGCGTGTCCAGCAAGAACCTGGACAAGTACCTGGGCGTGCGTCGCTTCGACTTCGGCCGTGCCGAGGAAGAGAACGAGATCGGCCTGGTCACCGGCCTGGCCTGGACCGAGGTCGGCGGCGATCTTCTGCAGATCGAATCGACGCTGGTGCCGGGCAAGGGCCAGCTGATCCTGACCGGCCAGCTCGGCAACGTGATGAAGGAATCTGCGTCGGCGGCGCTGTCGGTGGTGCGTTCGCGCGCCGTGGGCTTTGGCATCGACAGCGACTTCCTGCAGAAGCACGACGTGCACCTGCACGTGCCCGATGGTGCCACGCCGAAGGACGGCCCGAGTGCCGGCGCGGCGATGGTGACCTCGCTGGTGTCGATGCTGACCAAGGTGCCGGTGCGTGCTGACGTGGCGATGACCGGCGAGATCACCCTGCGTGGTCGCGTCACCGCGATCGGTGGCCTGAAGGAAAAGCTGCTGGCGGCACTGCGTGGTGGCATCCGCACGGTGATCATCCCGGAAGAGAACCGCAAGGACCTGGCCGACATTCCGGCCAACGTCACCCGCGATCTGAAGATCGTGCCGGTGAAGTACATCGAAGAAGTCCTGGACCTGGCGCTGGAGCGTCCGTTGGCACCGAAGAAGGCGCGCAAGAGTGCGCAGCGTGTCACGGTGCGCAGCAAGGCCAAACCGAGTGGAAGCGCGCGCGTCAAGCATTGACGCGCGCTGTCCAATGGCCCGAAACCCGCGTCGTTGCTGGCTTTCCAGCTTGCGTGGGGGTAGGGCCACTGGTATAAAAGCAGCACTCGCGAATGAGTGATCGCTGTCAGCGATGACTGAATCGGCGAACCGTTTCCACATGGCGGCCGCATGCAGAAGGCGTGCGGTTGCTTCCCTGTCGAATAAGCGGAACCCACCGCCAAAGGAGTTGTAGAGAATGAACAAGACCGAATTGATCGATGCCGTTGCTGAAGCTGCCGACCTGACCAAGGCCGAGTCCAGCCGCGCTGTCGATGCCGTCGTTGCTGCCGTCACCAAGGCGCTGAAGGACGGCGATGCGGTCACCCTGGTTGGCTTCGGTACCTTCCAGGTCCGCGACCGTGCTGCACGCACCGGCCGCAACCCGAAGACCGGCGACACCATCAAGATCGCTGCTTCGAAGAATCCGTCGTTCAAGGCTGGTAAGGCCCTGAAGGATGCTGTAAACTAAGCGGCTCGCTGGGGTGCTTAGCTCAGCGGTAGAGCGTCTCCTTTACACGGAGAGGGTCGGGGGTTCGAAACCCTCAGCACCCACCACAGCACCGCGGTAAAAGTTTGAGTGTGGAGCGGTAGTTCAGCTGGTTAGAATGCTGGCCTGTCACGCCGGAGGTCGCGGGTTCGAGTCCCGTCCGCTCCGCCATTCAACGAGGCCTCCGGCCAAAAGCTGGAGGCTTTGTTTTCTCCCCGGTCCAGGCCGGCTGAAAACAAAAAAGGTAACAACGCGGAGCGGTAGTTCAGCTGGTTAGAATGCTGGCCTGTCACGCCGGAGGTCGCGGGTTCGAGTCCCGTCCGCTCCGCCACTACATCGAGGCCCCCGGCCTGAAGCCGGGGGCCTTGTCTTCTCCCCGGAAGGTTCGGGAAGAAGGCGAAAAGGTTTTTGCAAGAACGGAGCGGTAGTTCAGCTGGTTAGAATGCTGGCCTGTCACGCCGGAGGTCGCGGGTTCGAGTCCCGTCCGCTCCGCCATTGCAGAATTCTTAAGTCCCTGTGAAAAAACTTTGAAAAAAGTGTTCATCGGGCTGGGTTTCCAGGGAGTCTTCGGATATACTGGGCGCCTGCAAAGTTTCAGCGCGGAGCGGTAGTTCAGCTGGTTAGAATGCTGGCCTGTCACGCCGGAGGTCGCGGGTTCGAGTCCCGTCCGCTCCGCCAACTCTAAAAGCCCTCGGCGCAAGCCGGGGGCTTTTTCTTTGTGTCATGCGTGCAATCGCACGCGCGGGGGGGATCTGCCCGCCGCGTGTTGCCGCGAAGGCGCGCGCAGGCCATGCGGGCGCTGCTTTTGGTCCCTGCGGCGAAGCGGGTTACACTGCCGGGCTCGCCAATCAGGCCTTGTGATTCCTCACCATGCTGCAGAAACTCCGCGACAAGACCTCAGGCTGGATCGTCACCGTGATCCTGGGGCTGCTGATGATTCCGTTCCTGTTCGTGATCGACAACAGCTACCTTGGTGGCGTTGGCGCACAGAACGTGGCCAAGGTTTCCGCGCCCCCGACCTGGTGGCGTTCGGCACCGTCGTGGTGGCCGGTGCGCATGCTGTGGCAGCACCATGAGATCAGCGCGCAGGATTTCCGCACCCGCTTCGAGCAGGAGCGCATGCGTGAGCGCCAGCAGCAGGGCGAGAATTTCGACCCGCGCGCGTTCGAGAGCACTGAGAACAAGCTGGCCGTGCTCGATCAGCTGATCGACGAGCAGGTCGTGCGCCTGGTCGGCGAGCAGGCCGGTGTCGTGATCGGCGATGGCGCGGTGCGCGAGTACATCGCCACCATCCCGGCCTTCCTCGATTCGAACGGCAAGTTCAACGAGAACAACTACCGCCTGGCGCTGGCCGGTGGCAATCCGCCGCGTACCCCGACCCAGTTCCAGGAACTGGTGCGTGAGAGCCTGCAGCAGTCGGTGATTCCGTCGGGCCTGCAGAACTCGGGCTTCGTCACCCAGTCCGAGACCGAGCGCCTGCTGAAGCTGCTGGGCGAGACCCGCGACGTCGAACTGGCCGCATTGCCGGAAGTGCCGGCCGACACCGCGCCGGTGACCGATGCGCAGATCAAGCAGTGGTACGACAGCCATGGCAAGGACTTCCGCCAGGCCGAGAGTGTCTCGCTCGAGTACGTTGAGATCAATGGCGCGAACCTGCCGGCAGCGACCGCAGCCGACGAAGCCACCCTGCGCAAGCGCTATGAAGACGAGAAGGCGAAGTTCACCACGCCGGAGCAGCGCCAGGCCTCGCATATCCTGATCACCGGCGACGGTGCCGAAGCCAAGGCGAACAAGATTGCCGCCGAAGCCAAGGCCGCCGGCGCCGACTTCGCTGCACTGGCCAAGGCCAACTCGGAAGACCCGGGCTCGAAGGACCAGGGCGGTGACCTGGGTTGGGTCGAACGCGGCGCGATGGTCAAGCCGTTCGAAGATGCACTGTTCGCTGCCAAGGCCGGTGACGTGATCGGCCCGGTCAAGACCGAGTTCGGCTATCACATCATCAAGGTTGCCGCGGTCCGTGGTGGCCAGGGCAAGTCGTTCGAGGAAGTGCGTGACACGCTGGCCGCCGAGCAGCTGAAGGCCGACGGCGAGCGCGGCTTCAACGAACTGGCCGGCCGTCTGGTCGACGCCATCAACAAGAGCCCGAGCGATCTGGCGGCTGCGGCCAAGGAAGTGAACCTGCCGCTGCAGACCCTGGGCCCGATCACCCGTGCCACCGCCAGTGGCATCGCCGCTGACCCGGTCGTGCTGCGTGCCGCGTTCTCCGACGTGCTGGTGCAGGACGGGACCGCCAGCGATCCGATCGCTCTGGGCGGTGCGACCAACCACAGTGTGGTCATCCGTGTGGCCGCGCACACCCCGGAACAGGCCATGCCGCTGGACAAGGCCCGCGAGCAGGTGATCGCCGCGATCCGTGCCGACCGTCAGCGCCAGGCCAGCGACAAGGCGGCCGATGCCGTGCTGGCCAAGCTGAAGGCGGGCGCTACCCTGCAGTCGCTGGCGGCCAGCGAGAAGCTGCAGCTGAGCCCGATGCCGGGCCTGCCGCGCAGCCAGCCGGTGCCGACCCCGGAAATCAACCGCGCGATCTTCAGCGCGCCGGTGCCGGCGGATGGCAAGCCGAGCTACGGCAAGGTCGACGTCAACGGCCACGCGCTGCTGTTCGCGGTGAACAAGGTGAACCCGGGCGACGTGAAGGAAGTGACCGCCGAGCAGCAGAAGCAGCTGAAGGACCAGCTGAGCCAGATCGATGGCATGGCTGCGGCCAAGGCCTACGTCGAGGCGATGCGCAAGAAGTTCGTGATCCAGACCACCGAAGCGAACCTGTAAGCCTCGCGGTGGGCAGGACGAGAAAGGCCCGGCAATGCCGGGCCTTTTTTGTTGGAGCGTTGCTGGAAGTTGAACTGTGGAGCCGAGCCCATGCTCGGCTTGTCATGAATCCAGGCAAGTCGCAGGCAAGAAAAAAGCCGAGCGTGGGCTCGGCTCTACGTGGGGAGGCGCTTGGCCTGTCCGTCAGTCTTCCACGCGCAGTACCGCGCCAGGCTTCAGCACGCTGCTGCCGCTCAGGCCGTTCAGCGACAGCAGGGCCTTCACCGGCATGCCATAGCGGCGGGCGATCGTCCAGGCCGACTCGCCATCACGCACGGTGTGGCGGCGGCTGCGCGGACGGTCGGCGATCGCGGCGACGGTCCTGGTGGCCTGCGGCGCGGGTACAGCGGCCGCCACCGGTGCGGCGCTGGCGACCAGCGCGGTCGCTGTCTCCGTCACCGTCGCATTTGCAGCCGAGACAGGTGCCAGCACTCGGGTGGTGCCCGAGGGGCGGCCACCGGAGGCCAGGGCCGGATTGAGGCGGGCGATCCTCGCCGGGTCCAGGGCGCGCTGTGCGGCCCACTGCTGCACGCTGGTGCCCGCAGGCAGGGTGTGGTCCTTCAGTACCGGCACGGTGCGGTCCAGCGAGGCCATCACGCCGGGCTGGTCTTCCACGTCTTCCAGCACGCACGCCAGGGCATGCAGCTTCTCGACGTAGGCATGGGTAACCGGCGACAGGCCAGGCAGCGCCGACGGCTTGGCGTTCTGCGCGTTCATGCCGGCCTTGCGCATGGACTGCAGCACGCGGTACTCGCCGGCGTTGTAGGCCATGGTGGCCAGGCGCCAGTCGCCGCCGAACATGCCGTGCAGGGTCTTCAGGTAGCGCACTGCGGCCTGGGTCGAATCGACTGCCGACAGGCGGCCGTCATAGCCGTTGGCCATCGGCACGCGGTGGTTGCGCGCGGTGGTGGCGATGAACTGCCACAGGCCGGTCGGGCCGCTGCCGTTGCGGGCATTGGGCCGGTAGCCGCTTTCCACGAAGGGAATCAGCGCGAACTCGGTGGGCAGGTTCGCCTTGCGCAGCTCTTCGACCACATAGCCGAACAGCACCAGCGCATCGTCATCCTGGTTGGCCAGGCGCGAGGGGGCGTGGGCGAACTGCTTCTGCCAGCGCGGGCTGGTGGCCTCTGCGTCGCAGCTGGGTTCGGCCAGGCCGTCGCGGAAGCTGGTGAAGATCTCCTGGCCGTTGCGCACCGAAGCGGCCGGCAGCGCCGAGGGATCCAGCGGCAGGGCCGCGGCAGCGGTCAGGTTCTGGCTGATGCCGGCGCCCAGCGACTGTGCGCCTGCGGTTCCGGCCAGCCCCAGGGCAAGGCCCAGGGCCAGCGGCAGACTTCGGCGCATCATGCGCGGAAGCCGTCTTTCCAGTGCCGGAGACCGGCCATCACGTCGACGTCGTCCACGACGTCACGGCCCAGGTGTGCCGATACCGACGCACGGATCGGTGCAGCGTGCACACGCAGGAAGGGATTGCAGTCGAATTCGTTGGCCAGGGTTACCGGCAGGGTGGAACGGTCATCGCGGCGCATGGCCAAAGCCTCCTCTTGGCGCTGCCACAAGGCAGCGTTGGCGGGGTCGACATGCCGCGCGAAGACGGCATTTGACACGGTGTACTCATGAGCGCAACAAAGCAGCAGTTGCGCGGGCAGGGCACCCAGCTTGCGCATCGACGCCAGCAGCTGGGACGGCGTACCTTCGAACAGGCGTCCACAGCCCAGGCTGAACAACGAATCTCCGCTGAAAAGATGTTCAGCAGTGTGAAACGCGATGTGGCTGCGGGTATGCCCGGGCACGGATAGTACGTGGAACGTCCGGCCCAGTGCCTGAACGCGTTCACCTTCGCCGACCCGCTCGGTCGCCGTGGGAATGCGTTCCTCGACCGGCGCGACAACCCGCGCGCCGGGGAAACGTGCCTGCAATGCCGGCACGCCACCGATGTGGTCGTCGTGGTGATGGGTAAGCAGGATCGTGTCCACGCGCAGGCCCTGATCGGCCAGCGCGAGCACGGGCGCGGCATCACCGGGGTCGACGACCACGGCGGCGCCATCGTTGTCGATCAGCGTCCAGATGTAGTTATCCGCAAATGCGGGCAGGGCAGTCAGTCGCATAGAATTGGACCATGCCCGCGCTGCAGAGCACCCGTCAAGCGAGCCAGACCCCGTGGTTCGACAGTGAACCGGCGGAGTCCTTGCGCGTGCTGGAGCGGCAATTGCTGCTGCCACAGCTGTCGGTGCTGCCGGCGCAGCCCTGGCTGTGGATCGCACCAAGTGTGGCCTGGCTGGACGATGCACAGCTGGGCGGACGCGGTCTGCGCCTGTACCGGCAGGGGCCGGGCTATGACGGCGATACCCGCTGCGGGCTGCCCTTGCCCCTGGCCAACGAGAGCGTCAATGCGATCGTGCTGCAGCATGTCACCACAGGCGATGCCGACCAGCTGCTCGACGAGTGCGAGCGCGTACTGATGCCGGGCGGGCATTTGTGGCTGAGCAGCCTCAATCCGTTCAGCCCGTACCGCACCCACTGGCGGCAGCATGGGCTGGTGGTGCGTACGCCGCAGCGGATCCGCCTGCTGCTCGGCCGCCATGGCCTGGAGTGCGACGATGTGCGCTACCTCGGCCCGCTCTGGCGCGGTGCCGGCAGCCGTCGCCCGGGGGGCTGGGCGCCATTGCGCGCGGCCTGCCTGTTCCATGCGGAAAAACGCACGCTGGCCCTGCCCGGGCCGAAACCGCTGCCGGTGCGCTGGCACGGCACCGTAGCTACTTGATTCTGGAGCTGTATTGAAAACCATCGAAATCCACACCGACGGATCCTGCCTCGGCAATCCCGGCCCCGGCGGCTGGGCTGCACTGCTGCGCTACAAGGGCCACGAGCGCGAACTGAGTGGTGGCGAGGCGCACACCACCAACAACCGGATGGAGCTGATGGCGGCCATTTCCGGGCTGGAGTCGCTGACCGAGCCGTGCAACATCGTGCTCTACACCGACTCGCAGTACGTGCGGCAGGGCCTGACCCAGTGGATGCCGGGCTGGATCCGCAAGAACTGGAAGACCGCCGGTGGCGACCCGGTGAAGAACCGCGAGCTGTGGGAGCGCCTGCAGGCGGCCACGCTGCGGCATCAGATCGACTGGCGGTGGGTGAAGGGCCACTCCGGCGATCCGGACAATGAGCGGGTGGATACCCTGGCGCGCAACGCGGCGATCCAGATCCGCGACGCCAGCCCGGTAAACTGAGCCCATGCGTCAGATCATCCTCGATACCGAAACCACCGGCCTGGAGTGGAAGAAGGGCAACCGCATTGTCGAAATCGGCTGCGTGGAGCTGTTCAAGCGCCGCCCGACCGGCAACAACTATCACCAGTACATCAAGCCGGACTGCGAGTTCGAACAGGGCGCGCAGGAAGTCACCGGCCTGACCCTGGAGTTCCTCGATGACAAGCCGGACTTCGCGCAGATCGCCGATGAGTTCCTGGCCTTCATCGATGGCGCCGAGCTGATCATCCACAACGCGGCGTTCGACCTGGGCTTCCTCGACAACGAGCTGTCGCTGCTGGGGCCGCAGTACGGCAAGATCACCGATCGCTGCACGGTGATCGATACCCTGGTGATGGCGCGCGAGCGCTTCCCGGGCCAGCGCAATTCGCTGGATGCGCTGTGCAAGCGGCTGGGCGTGGACAACTCGCACCGTGCGCTGCACGGTGGCCTGCTCGATGCGCAGATCCTGGGCGATGTCTACATCGCGCTGACCTCGGGCCAGGAAGAGATCGGCTTCGGTCTGGGCGATGAAGATGGCGGCGGTGCCGGCGCGGCATTGCAGGCTTTCGATACCAGCAAACTGCTGCCGCGTCCGCGCGTGGTGGCTACGCCGTCGGAACTGGAAGCGCACACCGCGCGCCTGGAGCGACTGCGCAAGAAGGCCGGCCACGCACTGTGGGATGGCCCGAAGGTGGAAGAGCCCGCCAGCGCGTAATGCCTGGAATGAGGTAGAGCCGGCCGCTGGCCGGCAGCGCCGTATCCACGCGTGGCGTGGATCTACCGGTCAGTGGCAGCGCACCAGGATCACGCTGATGTTGTCACGGCCACCGCCGTCGAGTGCGGCGGCGACCAGCGTATCCACGCATTCCTGCGCGCTGGCATCTTCGAATGCCAGGGTGCGGGCGATGCCGCGGTCATCCACTTCCTCGGTGAGACCGTCACTGCACAGCAGCAGCTGCATGCCGGGGCGCAGCTCGCCGCTGGTCGTGGCCACGTTCAGGTGTGCCGGATCCGTCACGCCCAGTGCCTGGGTAACCACGTTGCGGTGCGGATGCGCGCGGGCCTGCTCAGCGGTCAGGTTGCCCTGTGCGACCAGTTCCTGCACCACGCTGTGGTCCTGGCTGAGCTGCGCCAGCTGGCCGTCGCGCCACAGGTAAGCGCGGCTGTCGCCGACCCAGGCTACTTCATAGCGGTTGCCCTGCACGCGCGCGGCCACCACGGTGGTGCCCATCGGCAACGTGTCGTTGCGCCGGCGCGAGGCGCGGATGATCTCTTCGTCGGCGGTGCGGATGGCCTGTGCCAGCGGTGCGCCGCGGCGGATCTCGCGCACGATGGTTTCGCGTGCCAGTGCGCTGGCCACTTCGCCGCACGCATGCCCGCCCATGCCGTCGGCCACCAGCCACAGGGCCAGCTCGCTGTCACCGTAGTAGGTGTCCTCGTTGAGCTCGCGGCGCATGCCGGGGTGGGTCAGGTGTCCGAATTCGATCATGGTGGGCAGGGCGGAGTATTGCCGGGGGAGACAGGCATCATCGGGTGGGCGCAGGCATCCGGCAAGGCATGCGCCCAGGAAATTTTCACTTCGTTGGCCGGAATCACTTGTCGTCGGCCTCACTTCCTCGTATGATGCGCGTCCCCGGTCCGCCGGGGACCACCCGGAGAGGTGGCAGAGTGGTTGAATGTACCTGACTCGAAATCAGGCAGGCGTTTATAGCGCCTCGGGGGTTCGAATCCCCCCCTCTCCGCCAGATAAAGAAGAAAGCCGCCCACTGGGCGGCTTTTTTCTTGGCCAACGTTCGGGAGATGCAGGCGGTTGTTGTAGTGATCGACACCTCTGATGCGGGGGGATGAGAACCCCCGACGGGGTTCGACGGTTCTGCAGGAGCAGAACCGGACAGCCGTAGGCTGGCCCTGGAGCGCGTAGCGCGGAAGGGTCGGGTGCATGGATGCACCCGACAATCCCCCCTCTCCGCCAGATAAAAAAAAGGGCTGCCGAAAGGCAGCCCTTTTTTTTTATCTGGCGCGGGACGCAACGCGCGTTTCGCGCGTCGCCCCACACGTTGCCGTGCAACGCGTGGGCCCCTCCCTTTGCCTGCCTCTCCCCGCCCCTGTCGGGGCAGCCCCTCAACAGAGGGGCTTGTTGCTCCAGATCGTTCCGTGCGTGGTGGCTGCTGCATTGATGAGTTCCTTGTCTCTGCAGGAGCAGTGGAGGGCTGCCGAAAGGCAGCCCGATTTCTTTTATCTGGCGCGGGATGCGCCGCGCGTAGCGCGCGTCGCCCGAGACGTTGCCGCTGGGCGCATCCACGCATGGCGTGCGAGGGAAGGCCATTCGCACAGGGTGGGAATCCATGCCCTGTGCGAATGGCGTGTGCTCAGAACGTGTAGCCCAGCCCCAGCTGTATGCCGTTCTGGGTCTGGCCGTCGCGCCGCTCGCCCACGTAATCAACCATCACCGACAGGCGCTTGCTGGCACGGCTGGTCACGCCCAGGTTCCAGGCGAGGACCTGTTCGCCGACGGTCTGGCTGCTGGCACTGAACAGCAGGTCCGGGGCGGCGGCGAAGCCGTTGCTGTAGCGGGCCTGGGTATCGCCAAGCTCCTTCTGCCAGACCACGCGGGCACGCGGGGTGATGCGCTCGCCGTTGTTGCCGTCGAAGGTCTTGAACAACTGCAGGCCAGCGCCCACGCGGATGCTCTCCAGGCTGCCACTGCGGCCGACCAGTGCGGCTGCGTCCCGGCCTTCGTTGAAGTGCGTGGCCGAGGTGCGCGTGTAGTCGATCACCGGCAGCAGCGGCTGGATCACCACGCCGTTGCTGGTGGTGAACGAGAACGCATGCTCCACGCGCGCGGAAATCGCGTCGTTGCTGTACTTCGCACGCAGCGGTGCCTGCAGGCCCTCGATACCCTCGATGCTGCGACGGGTGTCGTGGCGAAGATCGGTGTAGCGGACGGCGGCGGACAGGTAGCCGCGCGAATAGAGCGCGTCCACGTAGCCGCCGATATCCAGCGCGCGGACATCGCCGCTGAATCCTGCACCTTCGCTGGACCGGGTCGACATGTCGGCCGCGGCAAGGCTCACGCCCAGTGTCACACGGTCGTCTGCCAGGCGGGTATCGGCACCAAGTACGATGCCGCCGATGGTGTGGCTCAGGCCGGCGACGCCGGCATCCCCCTCGATACGGCCGTGGCTGCCGAAGCCCCGCGCCCAGAAGCTGCGGTTGCGTCCGGCGTCGCCCGCATCACTGCCCGCATCCGCCGGTGCGACCAGGTGCATCGCCAGCTGGTTGAACAGGCGATTGCCGGTCATCGCAGATTGTGCCGAGGCCGTCTGTGCGGCCTGTGCAGCCAGGCCGTCCGCATCACCACCGCTGCGCGATGCTGCCTGGTGCTGCTGCACGACGTTGCCGATGCTGCCGACCAGTGCGGAATCGGCCAGGCGCAGGCTGGCATGCCCGTCGCCACGCAATGCTCCCGCCTGGCGCGCGATGTCATCGCGGTCAGCGAACTGCAGGGCGCCCAGCAGTCCACTCATCGAGGAAGTGCGCTGCGCAGCTGCCTGTTGCAGTGCGATGCCCAGGCCGTCGCCGGACGCGGCATTGCCGAACAAGTGTGTGTCGTCGAAGGAAGGATTGGCGGTCAGCCACAGGCCACTGCCGGTCTGGTTGACGGTGAAGCTGAGCAGTGAATTGTGGCGAGGGCGGAACACCGCGCCGGGAGCGGTGAGATCCACCGCGCTGCCGGCCTCGCCACTGCGCTCGACGTACTGGAAGCGCCCTTCGATGAAGTCCGACACCGGCGCTGCGCGGGTCAGGGTATCGGGCGTAGCGGTGCGGCACCACAAGCCGGCGTACTCACCGTTCGACGGGCCGCAGGGGGCGACGGGCAGCTGCAGGGCGCTGGAATCCACCTGGGTTCCGACCAGATGGTTCTGCTGGCCTGCCGGGAAGAACGCCTGCTTGACGTCCAGCGTTAGCCTGGCGCTGGGGGCAATGCTCAGCACGGCGCGGTTGATGTTGCCGTACAGGTTGTAGTCACCGGACCGCCGGTCCTCTTCGACGAGGAAGTAGCGGGCTTCTTCCAGCGTCAGTGCCGGTGCGGTGCGCTGGCTGTCGACCTGGAAGGCCAGGTTCGCGCCGTCCTTGAGGTTGATGTAGCGCCCCTTGCCGATCCGGAAGCGTTCGCTGGTGAACACGTCGTCGCCACCCGGCGCGAGTGCTTCCAGCGAGTAGGGGCGCATGACGATGCCGGAGGGCGCGAGCGTTCCGCCCTCGTTGATGTCGATCGTGGCATTCAATGAACCGTGTCCGGTCAGCACGCCGCCGCGTTCGACCACGGTCAGGCTGCGCAGTGCGCCCTGCTGCAGCTCGATGCGCCCGCCATTGCGGGCGCCGATGGCTTCGGCGTGGTGGATCCAGCCATTCTGCTGCAGGCGCAGGGTGCCGCCATCGGCCACCACATACTGGGCGGCGGAGGCGGTATCCAGTGACCAGACACCGCCCCTGCCGATGCGGATCACACCGAAGGCGTCGTCCAGCCGGATGTCCGGGGCCGATTGCTGGAAGTAGCGCAGGTTGGCCAGCGCGTTGGTGTAGCGCCCGCGCACGGCCAGGTTCGGATTGAGGTCTCCGCTCACTTCCTTGTCGATGGAAAGCACGTCGCCAGGCTGGACGTAACCGGCTTCGGTAACGACGCGATCACTGTAGAAGGTGACACCGGGATACGCGGTGCAGTTGCCTGCCGCGCTCTGGTCGCGGGTCGGGCAGAAGCGCGTGGCCACGGCCGCCACGTTCGGGTCGAAGTAGCGCAGGAAGCCCGACTGCTGGGTCAGTTCATAGTGCGCCTGGACGATGCGCGCTTCGATGACCGCGAAGTCGGTCGGGCCGAACATGTCCCGGTAGTACTTGATGTACTTGTCCTGCCCCGGGTACGGGGTAGGGCCGTTCGGACCGGATTCGCCATGGATGCCCAGCACCGTCTCCGTGTAGCTCCCGTGCGCCGGCAGCAGGCCGAACTGCGTCACCTTGCGCTTCACG
The DNA here is from genome assembly GCF_056482105.1 of Stenotrophomonas sp. 78350_Sma. Taxonomy (NCBI): domain Bacteria; kingdom Pseudomonadati; phylum Pseudomonadota; class Gammaproteobacteria; order Lysobacterales; family Lysobacteraceae; genus Stenotrophomonas; species Stenotrophomonas sp. 78350_Sma. The sequence goes on from NZ_CM151182.1 coordinate 1,028,483, forward strand.
CCGGCAACGAAGGCGTCGGCGCAGGCCGAGTAGCAGCCGCCGTCCAGTACGGTATCCAGCCCATGCTGGCGGATGATGGCGCCCATGCCCACGCCACCGGAGGCGGCCCCGCCCGGCGAGTTGCGGAACACCACCTGGCGCAGCGGCGTACCACGGGCCTGCGCGGCCAGGATGTAGGCCTCCAGCGTCTGCGGATCGGTCGCCAGCACGTTGCCGGTGTAGTAGAGCGTGTCTCCATTCACATGGAAGGCACTGGCATGGGCCTGCGGCGCGGCAGCGATGCCGAGAAGTGCTGCAACAAGGGCACTGCCGAGGACGGTGGCGCGACGGGCGGGGAGGGCGGGATATCGATGCATGCGGAGTTCCACGGAAAGGAGTGAAGTGCGGTTGCCGCCCTCTTTTGCTGCATCTGGTCAGGGCGGGTCGCGCGCGCTCGGCCGTTGGACTGGCCGGGCGTGGAGGGCGGCAGGCCGCCTCTCCAGACCGCTAACGCAGGTGCGGGGGTTTCTCCCCCAGTCGCCGTTCTCGCGGGAAAATGCAGGTGCAGGGGCGGAGCGTTCGCACCGCGCGGGTTACCATGTGTGCATCACTTGCTGGAGCCTTCCCCCATGAGCGCTGAAATCCTCGTCCCCGTGTCCTTCGGCGAGCTGCTGGACAAGATCTCGATTCTGCAGATCAAGTCCGAGCGCATCAGCGACGAGGGCAAGCTGGCCAACGTGCGCAGGGAGCTGTCGGCGCTGGAGCAGACCTGGATGGCGCACCCGGCGGCGGTGAAGGACATCGCCAAGCTGCGTGCCGAGCTGAAGGCGGTCAACGAGCAGCTGTGGGACATCGAGGACGACATCCGCCTGAAGGAAAAGGCGCAGGCGTTCGACCAGGGCTTCGTCGACCTGGCGCGCAGCGTCTACCTGCGCAACGATGAGCGTGCGCGCATCAAGAAGGCGATCAACCTGGCGCTGGGCTCGGCGTACGTGGAAGAGAAGTCCTACCAGGATTACGCGCAGCGTGGGTGAGGTGGACCCGCCGGGCGTGGCCCGGCGCTATCGATGATCCATCCGCTCAGGTGAGGTGGTCCGCCACGTAACGTTCGAATGCGGCGATGCCGTCTTCAACGGTGATCAGTTCCATCACATCGTCGAACTCGATCTTGGTGCCCCATTTCAGATCGGCGGCCTGCTTGGCCAGGTACTTGCGCGCGGCATCGTCGTAGCGGTCCACGCAGTAGCGGCGGTCCGAGTACGGGCCGCTGCGGTTCGGGTTGCTGGCCGCATGCAGGCCCAGCACCTTGGCGCCCATCGCGTTGGCGATGTGCATCGGGCCCGAGTCCGGGGTCATCACCAGGTTGGCGCGGGCAAGCAGGGCAGGCAGCTGCTTCAAGGTGTCCTTGCCGACCAGGTCCAGTGCCGGCGTGTGCAGTTGTGCCTGGATGGCATCGGCCATGCTGCGCTCCAGCTCGCTGCGGCCACCGCACAGCACCACCTGCCAACCGCGCTGTGCGGCGTGGTTGGCCACGGCTGCATAGCGGTCTGCATACCAGTTGCGGCGCACGTGGCTGGAGCAGGGCGAGATCATCAGCACAGGGCGGCCATCGTCCTGCCATTGCGCGGCGGCCCACTCAAAGGCGGACGGCGGTACGGCCAGGTCCCAGCTGACCTCGGTCTGGCGCAGACCCAGCGGCTCGCAGAAGCTGCCGATGGCATCCAGCACATGGATGCCGGGACGGTCGGGAATGCGCTCGTTGATGAAGAGCCCGTGCAGGTCCTTGGAGCGGCTGCGGTCGTAGCCGATGCGGCGCTCGGCGGGAATGAACGCCGACAGCAGGTTGGCACGGAACGCCACCTGCATCTGCAGCAGCGCTTCAAAACGCCCCGGTGGCAGCTGTTTGCGCAGCTCCTTGACCCCTGCCATGCCGCTCTTCTTGTCGTAGGCGTGGAAGGTGACGCCGGGCAGGCCGTCAAGCAGTTTGTGGCCGACCTTGTCGACGATCCAGTGGATCGGCGTGTCCGGACGCGCAGCCTGCAGGGTGCGCACCAGGGGCACCACGTGGGTGACATCGCCGAGTGCGGACAGGCGCAGGAGGCACAAGGAGGAGGACGCTGATGCCATGTGTTGTTAGACTCATTGAAATGGTCGCATTCGACGCCAATGAAGCGCTGACGCCATGCCGCGAGGGTCGCGGCATCGGGGCCATTCTGTTCGACCGCGAGCGGCTGCGGCAAGCCGAGGTTGGTCTGTTCTCGCCCCAGCACTGGGGCAGCAAGGCCCGGCCGGTCGGCGAGGGCGGTCGCGGCAGCGCCTGGTTCATCGATGCGCCGTTCGGCGCCAGCGTGCTGCGCCACTACCTGCGCGGCGGTCTGGCAGCGAAGATCAGCCATGACCAGTACCTCTGGCGCGGGTCGGACCGGACCCGGAGCTTTGCCGAATTCCGCCTGATGCGCGCCCTGCGCGAAAAGAAGCTGCCGGTGCCCCGGCCGATCGCCGCGTACTACATGCGCGAGGGCCTGCGTTACCGCGCCGCGATCCTGATGGAGCGGATCGAGGGCGTACGCTCGCTGGCCGACCGTGCGCTGGTCGCCGGCCGGGGCGCGCCCTGGGAGGAGACCGGGCGGCTGATCGCCCGCTTCCACCGTGCCGGCCTGGACCATGCCGACCTCAACGCGCACAACATCCTGTTCGATGGCAACGGCCATGGCTGGCTGATCGACTTCGACCGCGGGGTGATCCGCATTCCGGCCACCGCCTGGCGCGAACGCAACCTCAAGCGCCTGCTGCGCTCGCTGATCAAGCTGCGCGGCGAGCGCAGCGTGGAAGACGTGCAGAAGGACTACGCGCGCCTGCGCCGCGCCTATGACATGGCCTGGAACCGGGGCACCTGATGGACTGGTCGTTGCGTTTCCTCGGCGTCGGCAACGCGTCGGCGGTCGAGCTGGGGTCGCCGATGTCGGTGATCGAGCGGGACGGGCGTCCGTGGCTGACCATCGACTGTGGCGGCGAAGGCCTGACCGCGTTCAAGGCCCACTACGGGCACATGCCGCAGGCCCTGTTCGTCACCCATGTGCACCTGGATCACGTGGCCGGTTTCGAGCGGCTGTTCGTGGATACCTTCTTCAGCACGCACCGCCGCGGCAAGGTGCGCCTGTACGTGCCGGCCACGGTGGTACCGCTGCTGCACAAGCGCATCGGCGACTACCCGAACGTGCTGGCCGAGGGCGGTGCGAACTTCTGGGATGCCTTCCAGCTGATCGTGGTGGGCGAGGCGTTCTGGCATGAGGGCGTGCGCCTGGAAGTGTTTCCGGTGCGCCATCACTGGCCGGAGACCGCCTATGGCCTGCGCCTGCAGGGCGCGCTGACCTGGAGCGGCGATACCCGGCCGATTCCGGAGATGCTGGCACGCTATGCCAACGACAACGAACTGATCGCCCACGACTGCGGCCTGCACGGCAACCCGTCGCATACCGGCGTGGACGACCTGGAGCGTGAGTACAGCGCCGAGCTGCAGTCGCGGATGATGCTCTACCACTACGCCAGCGTGGCTGACGGTGCGGCGCTGGCCGCGCGCGGCCACCGCGTGGCGCAACCGGGGCAGTGCGTGCCGCTGGCTTTCCCGACCGCACCGAACGTGCTGGCACAGGATCCGCCGTGAACACCACTGTCCAGCCTGCTGATGCAACGCTGGCTGCAGAGCTGGAACATCTTGAGCGCGCCCTGCACACCCCGCAGGTGCGCGGCGATCGCGCGCGGCTGTCGGAACTGCTGGATGAGGATTTCAGCGAGATCGGCAGCTCCGGCCAGTGCTACGGCCGTACGGCAGCGCTGGCGGAGATCCCGCTGGAGCGGGCGCAGGTGCAGATCGAGTCGGAACAGTACGCAGTCTCGCTGCTGACGCAGGACCTGGCCCAGGTGCGTTACCGCAGCCGCCATCACCTTGATGGCCAGCCGCAGGGCTGGGTGCTGCGCAGCTCGCTGTGGCGACGGCATGCGCAGGGATGGCGGGTGGTGTTCCACCAGGGAACGCCGGAGGCGGGGTAGCGCCGGGCCATGCCCGGCGAAGAGCGCCAACCAAGGTTGGCAGCTACCAGAGCGAGGGGCGAGGGGCGCCAACCAAGGTTGGCATCTACCAGAGCGGGGCACGGCCCGAAAAGGCGGTGGCCCCGCCGGCTGACCTCGGCGCCCGCGTCGATCGATACCGTTGCTGCCTTCCGGCCCTGGCGGGGTTTTCGACCTAGCGTCGCGAGGGGCCGACGGGGCCACCATAGAGACGTTGGCCGCCCGGTGGGCGGCCAGTTCACGGATCAGGGGAAGCAGCGCGCGATGCGCCAGAGACCACAGCCGGACTGCGCATCGGCTGGCCGATGGCAGACGCGTAGTCTAGCGCAGGCAGGTGCATCGACGCCAGCTTCACGCACTGAATCGCCTGTAACCCGTTCCCGGCCACGGCGGCCGGGGCCGGCCCCCGTTGCTAGAATGCCGGCCAGGAGGAACGACCTCCCCCACATCGGGAATCAAAGACCAGGACGGCCTGGCCCTACCAAGAGGAGGGCCGTCATGGCCTGGATCTATCTGTTGTTCGCCGGCCTGCTGGAAATCGTCTGGGCCGTGTCCATGAAGCAGTCCGAAGGCTTCACCAAGCTCACCCCCACCGTGGTCACGATCATCGGCATGATCGCCAGCTTCTGGCTGCTGGCGGTGGCCATGCGCAGCCTGCCGCTGGGCACCGCCTATACGATCTGGACCGGCATCGGCGCCGTCGGCGCGTTCGTGGTTGGCATTGTGTTCCTCGGCGAGCAGGTCAACCCGATGCGCATCGGCGCAGCGGTATTGATCGTTTCCGGCCTGGTGCTGATGAAACTCTCCAGCAGCTGAATGCATTTACTTATGGCGGAGAAAGGAATCTCCGCGTTCTGCAGGTATATGCATTTTCGGCAAAATCATTTTGTCCGCCCGCTTTATTTGACGTACGTCATAAAAATAACGAGCGTGATTCACATGCCGCTGGCGCCATCGGTCGCACAGTGCCGCCATTCGTCATGCGAAACCGGGGAGTTTTCGCCTTGACGGACACGTTGGCCTGCCTGTTCCAGGTGCGGCCGCGTGAAGATGTGAAGATTTTCAGAAGTTAATGAAGCCAGGCCTTGTTCCCCTGCCGGGAGCCGGGGTGGGCCGCATTGTCTTCAAAAAAACCTGCCTGCAGTGCCATCTGGTCTTTTCATGGAGATTTACCGATGAACCGCATTTACCGTCTGGTTTTCAATCGCGCCCTCGGCGTAATGCAGGTTGCATCGGAGGTCGCCCAGAATCCCGGCGGAAGCGCGGTCTGCACGGCACGGGTGCCGCGATTGCGGGCGCACCAGCTGGCGGTCGCACTGGCGGCCACGCTGGCCAGCGGTTCGGCATTCGCAGCGTGCACAGGCACCACCACCGTCGACTGCGACGGCACCACCAACATCAACAACTACTCCAATGCGACCAACGGCCTCACGCTGAACATCGCCTCGGGTGCGTTGCTGCGTACGCCACCGATCGTAGGTGGCGGCAACGCAGCAACGCTGACCGGCGACAACGTGACAGTCAACAACAGCGGCACGATCGATCCGAGCTCGATCATCCTCGCGTCGCCCGGCCTGGTGGTCGGCAATGGTCTGGCCAACAACAGCGCGATCCTCGTCAACAACAATTCCGGCGGGCAGATCAAGGGTGTCGTCAACATCGCAACGCTGCTGGGTTTCGGTGGCCAGGCACTGGTGGCACAGAATGTCAACGGCATCACCACCATCAACAATGCCGGCCTGATCAGTACGTCGTTGATCGGCGTAGGTAGCGTTTCCGACGCGACCACGGTGGTGACCTATGGTGGCGCGGCAGCCAACGTGACCAACACAGGCACCATCGACGGGCGGGTCGGCCTGGGTGCTTCCGGCGGAAATGCGTTCCTCAATGCGGGGGCGGTCAGCGGCAGCGTTCACCTGGGTGATTCAACCGGCGGAAATACCTTCACCGCAGTGTCGGGTTCCAGCGTTGTGGCAGGCGGCGGCACCGCCATTGCCGGCGTGATTACCGGTGTCACCGGGGTGAAGGTTGCGGCTGCGGGATCGGTCGATGCCGGTACCGGCAGCGGTGCCACCAACAACACACTGGTGCTGCAGAACAGCGCTTCCGGTACGGGATCCGGCACCGGTGGAGCGGTGACAACGCTGGGTTGGAACCAGTACCTCAACTTCCGGAAGCTGACCGTCAACAGTGGTACCTGGAATCTGCAGGGCGCATGGACGGGAGCCGGGGCGACGACGCTCAATGACGGCCTGGTCAATTTCAATGATGCCGGTTCCTTCGGTACAGGGCTGTTCACCGCCAACGGCGGTGCCATCGCCTCCTCCACGGCCGGCCTGAACCTGGCCAACGCTTTCAGCCTCGGTGGCAATCTGTCTCTGTCCGGAACCAATGCGTTCGGCCTGGGGGGCGTCCTTTCAGGCGCTGGTGGGCTGACCGTCAACAACACCGGCATCGTCACTCTGGGCGGCGCAAACCTGTTCTCCGGCGGCGTCAATCTCAATGCCGGTGGCCTGCTGCTGGGCAATGCGGGTGCTCTCGGCTCCGGCACCCTCACCGTGGGTGGCACGGCGTCGCTGGACACCACCGCCGCGTTCAACCTGAGCAACAACCTGATCGTCAGCGGGGGCGGCACGCTCAACCTGCTCGGCAACAACAGTCTTGGCCTCAACGGATCGATCTCCGGCGCCGGCAACCTGGTCAAGGCCGGTCCGGGCACGCTCACCTTGAATGGTGCCAACCTGCTCACGGGCTCCTTCGCGGTCACCGGTGGTGCGCTGGCCTTGGGCGCCGGTGGCAGCCTGTCGCCTACAAGTGCGATTTCGCTGAGCGCAGGCACCAACCTCGATCTCTCGGTTGCGGCCAGCCAGACCATCGGCTCACTTGCCGGATCCGGTGCGCTCAACCTCGGCGCGCGCAGCCTCACGTTGGGCGGCCTGAACACCAACACCACCTTCTCCGGCGTCATCGGCGGTGTCGGTGGCGCGCTGGTCAAGGTCGGTACGGGTACCCAGACCCTGTCTGGTGCCAGTACCTTCACCGGTGGCGTCGCGCTCAACGGCGGCGGCCTGCTGCTGGGCAATGCAGGCGCGCTGGGCACCGGCGCGCTCAGTGTCGGCGGCAACGTGTCCCTCGATGGTACCGGGTCGCTTGCTCTCGCCAACGCGGTCAATCTGGGCGCGGGCAGCATCCTCAATCTGTCCGGGAACCAGGCGTTGACCTTCAACGGCGTCATCGGTGGTACCGGCAGCCTGGTCAAGAACGGTGCGGCCACCCTGACCCTCAACAACGCCAACACGTTTGGTGGAGGGCTGTCGCTCACCGCCGGTGGACTGGTGCTTGGCAACGGCGGTGCGCTGGGAACCGGCGCATTGAATGTCGGTGGTGCAGTGACGCTTGATGCCAGCTCGGCACTGACCGTGGGCAACGGCATCAACCTGGGACTGGGTGGTTCGCTCAATGTGCTGGGGGGCAACGCGCTGACGCTGGGTGGCGTGATCGGTGGTACCGGCAGCCTGGTCAAGAACGGCGCCTCCACGCTGACGCTGGGTGGGGCCAACGCGTTCACCGGCGGCCTGAACGTGAATGCCGGCAAGGTGGCGCTGGCCAGTGGCGGCAGCCTGGCGGCAACCGGGGCGGTGAGCCTGGCCGGGGCCGGCGCCGAACTGGATATCTCACTCGGCGGCAACCAGACCATCGGTGCGTTGTCCGGTGTGGCTGGCAGCACGCTTTCGCTGGGCAGCAGCACGCTCACCTTTGGTGATGCCACCAACCAGACGTTCGCGGGCGCGATCGGTGGTACCGGCGGCCTGGTCAAGCAAGGGACCGGCATCCAGACGCTGACCGGCGCCAATACCTTCAGCGGTGGGGTGAATCTTGCGGCCGGTGGCCTGGTGCTGGGCAACGCCGGTGCGCTGGGAAGCGGCGCACTGTCGATCAGTGGCAACGGTTCGCTGGACACCACCGCAGCGATGAACCTGGGCAATGCGATCAACCTCGGCGCAGCGCTGACACTGCCGGGCAGCCAGAACCTGACCCTGGGCGGCGACATCACCGGCACTGGCAGCCTGGTCAAGAACGGTGCGTCGACACTGACCTTGAACGGCACCAACACCTTCACGGGTGGCTTGAGTGCAAACGCTGGCGCCCTGCTGCTGGGCAACAGCGGCGCACTCGGTACGGGGACGCTGGGCATCGGCGGCAACGTCTCGCTCGATGGTGGCGCCGCGCTGAATCTGGCCAACAACGTGTCCCTGGGCGCGGGAGCCGCGCTGTCGTTGCCGGGCTCGCAGGCCATCACGTTGGGCGGGGTGCTCTCCGGTGCGGGCAGGCTGGTGAAGAACGGTGCCACCACCTTGACTCTCAATGGCGCCAACACCTTCGGCGGTGGGTTGACCGTCAACGGTGGCGGACTGGTGCTGGGCAATGCCGGTGCGCTGGGCACCGGTGCATTGTCGGTGGGCGCCAACACCACGCTGGACAGTTCGGTGGCGCTGAGCCTGGCCAACGGCGTCAATCTTGGAGCAGGGGCAGTGCTTAACCTGCTGGGCGGCCAGAATGTAGCACTGGGCGGTGTCATTGCCGGCACCGGCAGCCTGGTCAAGAACGGTGCGGCGACACTGGCGTTGAACGGGCCCAATACCTTCAGCGGGGGTGTTGGCCTCAACGCGGGCCTACTGCAGCTGGGCAATGCACAGGCACTGGGTACCGGCCAGCTGGACGTGGGCGGCAACGCGTCGCTGGATGCAGCATCGGCGCTCACCGTAAGCAACAACATCGGCCTCGCTGCCGGTGCCAATCTTTCCGTGCTGGGCAGCAATGACCTGACGCTCACCGGTCCGGTATTCGGTGCAGGCGGGTTGATCAAGGATGGCTTGGCGCAACTCACTCTGTCCGGTGCCAATCTCTTTACCGGAGGCACCACGGTCAATGCCGGTGTACTGGCGTTGGGGGCAGGTGGCAGCCTTGCCGCAGCCGGTGCGGTGAATCTTGCCGGTGCGGGAGCGACACTGGACATCTCCGCAGCCGGCGCGGCACAGACCATCGGTGCGCTGAACGGCGTGGCGGGCAGCCAGCTTGCACTGGGCGCGCAGTCGCTCACGTTCGGCGGTGCCAGCGACGGCAGCTTTGCCGGCGTGATCGGTGGCACCGGTAGCCTGGTCAAGAACGGCACGGGCGTGCAGACGCTGTCCGGTGCAAACACCTTCAGTGGTGGCCTTGCGCTCAATGCGGGTGGCCTGATTCTCGGCAACGCCAGCGCGCTGGGGACGGGGGCGCTCGGTATCGGCGGCACCACCACGCTCGACAGCACCGTGGCGCTGAACCTGGCCAATGCGGTGAACTTTGGTGCCGGTACGCAGCTGACGCTGGGCGGCAGCAACGATGTCACCCTTGGTGGCGTGGTGGCCGGCAACGGCAGCCTGATCAAGAATGGTGCGGGCCTGCTGACCCTCAACAACACCAATACCTTCGGTGGCGGCCTGACTTTGAATGGTGGCGGCCTGGTGGTCGGTGCGAATGGTGCGCTAGGTACCGGCGCGCTGGCGGTGAATGCCAGTACCGCGCTGGATGCAGGCGCGGCAGTGACGCTCGGCAATGCAATCACGCTGGGCTCGGGCGTTGCACTGACATTGCCTGGCAGCAACGCGCTGACGCTGGCGGGTGTGATCGGTGGCAACGGCAGCCTGGTCAAGAACGGCGCTACCACGCTGACGCTGTCCGGTGCCAATACCTACACCGGCGGTACCACCATCAACGCCGGCACGCTGGCGCTGGGCACGGGTGGAAGTCTCGCCGCAGCGGGTGATGTCACGCTGGGCGCGGGCGCTGGCTTCGATATCTCCGGTGCCGGCAGCAGCCAGACCATCGGTGCGCTCAACGGTGCGGGCGGCAGCACGCTGGCGCTGGGCGGAAATTCATTGACCTTCGGTACGGCCAGCAACGCCGCGTTCGACGGCGTGATCAGTGGCGGCGGCGGTCTGATCAAGGTAGGCGCGGGCGTACAGACGCTGTCCGGCGCCAACACCTTTGGCGGCGGCGTGACGCTCAACGCAGGCGGGCTGGTGCTGGGCAATGACGCGGCGCTGGGCACGGGTACCTTGACCGTCGGCGGTGCCGCCACGCTGGATACCACCGGCCTGGCAACGCTGGCCAACAACATCGCGCTCAACGCCGGGCTGACCGTGCTCGGCAGCAACGCGCTGACACTCAACGGTGTTCTTTCCGGGGCCGGCAGCCTGACCAAGAATGGCGGCGCAACGCTGACCCTGAACGGCATCAACACCTACACCGGTGGCACCAACATCAACGCCGGCACGCTGGCGCTGGGGGCCGGCGCCAGCCTGGCGGCGAGCGGCACGGTGAACCTCGCTACCGGTGCCACGCTGGATCTGTCTGCCGGCAGCGGCACGCAGGTGTTCGGCACCCTGGTCGGCAACGGTACGGTGAACCTTGGTGCCAACTCGATCGAAGTGGGCGGCGCCACCAATGGCACCTTCAGTGGCTCGATCGCAGGCACGGGTGGCCTGACCAAGGTTGGTACGGGCATCGAGACGCTGACCGGTGCCAACACCTACACCGGCGGCACCTTCATCAATGCAGGTACGCTGGCGATTGGTCCGGGCGGCAGCCTGGCAGCCACCGGCGCGGTGACGCTGAGTGCAGCAGGCACCGGCTTCGATATCTCCACCGCAGGGGCCAACCAGACCATCGGCTCGTTGAACGGCGTGGCCGGCTCGACGGTGAGCCTGGGGGCACAGACGCTGACACTCGGTGGTGTTGGCAACAGCCTCTTCGATGGCGCGATTTCCGGCACGGGTGGCCTGGTCAAGAATGGCGCCGGCATCCTCACGCTGGGCGGTGCCAATCTGTTCAGTGGTGGCGTTGCACTCAACGGCGGTGGCCTGGTGGTCGGCAACAACGCTGCGCTCGGCAGCGGTGCGTTGACGGTCGGAAGCAACGCAACACTGGATGCATCGACCGCTGCCAGCCTGGCCAACAACATCAGCCTGGCAGCGGGTGCCAATCTTGATCTGCTCGGCAGCCAGGCGCTGGCGCTGGGCGGTGTGATCTCGGGTACAGGTGGGTTGATCAAGGACGGTGCGGCCACGGTAACCCTGAGCGGTGCCAACACCTACACCGGGGGTACCACCATCAACAGCGGCACGCTGGCGATCGGTGCCGGTGGCAGCCTCGCCGCAACCGGCACGGTGAACCTGGCCGGTACCGGCACGCTCGACATCTCGGCGGGCAACCAGGCCATCGGTTCGCTGGCCGGCGTGGCCGGCAGCACGGTGGCGCTGGGCGGCAGCACGCTGACCCTGGGCGGCACCGTGGACAGCACCTTCAACGGTGCGATCAGCGGCAATGGTGGGCTGATCAAGAACGGCGCGGGCGTGCAGACGCTCACTGGGGCCAGCACCTTCAGCGGTGGCGTGGCGCTCAACGCCGGTGGCCTGGTGGTCGGCAACAACGCTGCGCTGGGCACCGGTGCGGTGACGGTCGGTGGCGCGGCTACGCTCGATTCGAACACCGCGGTGACGCTGGCCAACAACTTCATCCTCAACAACGCGTTGACCGTCCTCGGCAGCAACAATCTGACCCTCAACGGCAACCTGATTGGTACCGGCAGCCTGACCAAGGAGGGTGCGGCGACGCTGACCCTGAACGGCACCAACACCTATACCGGTGGCACCAACATCAACGCCGGTACGTTGGCACTGGGTGCTGGCGCGAGCCTGCACGCCAGTGGCATCGTCAACCTGGCCTCGGGTGCGACGTTCGATCTGTCGGCGGGCAGCGGCACGCAGCAGTTCGGTACCCTGATCGGCAACGGTACGGTGAATCTGGGCGCCAACACGCTGACGATCGGAGACGCCACCAATGGCACCTTCAGTGGTTCGGTGGCGGGCACCGGTGGCCTGGTCAAGGAAGGTTCGGGCACCCAGACGTTGACCGGCACCAATACCTTCACCGGTGGCACCACCATCAACGCTGGCACGCTGGCGATCGGCGCCGGTGGCAGCCTGGCTGCCACGGGTGCGGTGAATCTGGCCAACGCCGGTACCGCCTTTGACATCAGCGCGGGCGGCCCGCAGGCCATCGGCTCGCTGGCAGGCGTGGCCGGCAGCACCGTGGCGCTGGGTGGCAGCACGCTGACACTCAATGGCGTGGGCAACACTACGTTCGCTGGTGACATCACCGGCACCGGTGGCCTGGTGAAGAACGGCGCTGGCGTGCAGACCCTGAGCGGCAGCAATACCTTCAGCGGCGGCGTGGCACTCAATGCCGGTGGCCTGGTGCTGGGCGACAACGGTGCGCTGGGAACCGGCACGCTGACCGTGGGCGGCAACGCCAGCCTGGACGGCACCAGCGCGTTGACCCTGGCCAACACCGTGCAGCTGGCCAGCGGCACGCTGACCCTGGCCGGCGGCAACACGCTGACCTTGAACGGCCCGATCAGCGGCGCTGGCGGCCTGCTCAAGGATGGCGCAGCGACGGTCACCCTGGGCGGTGCCAGCACCTATACCGGTGCCACCACCATCAACAGCGGCACGCTGGCGGTGGCGGCCGGTGGCAGCCTGTCCGGTGCCAGCACGGTGAACCTGGCCGGCGCTGGCACGTTGGACATCAGTGCCGGTGGCAGCCAGAGCATCGGTGGCCTGGCTGGCGTAACCGGCTCCAGCGTGGTGCTGGGTGGTGCAACCCTGACCACCGGCGGCAACAACGGCAGCACCACCTTCGGCGGCGTGCTCAGTGGCACCGGCGGCCTGGTGCAGAGCGGCACCGGCACGCTGACCCTGAGCGGCGACAACGTCTATACCGGCGGCACCACCATCAATGGCGGCAGCACGCTGCAGATCGGCAACGGCGGCAGCACCGGCTCGGTGCTGGGTGACATCACCAACAACGGCAGCCTGGTCTACAACCTCGGCACCACGGCAACCGTGGGTGCTGTGGTCAGCGGCAGCGGCGGCCTGACCCAGGCCGGCAGTGGCACGCTGGTGCTGACCGGCAACAACGCCTACACCGGCGGTACCACCATCAATGCCGGTGGCACGCTGCAGGTCGGCAACGGCGGTGCGACCGGTGCGATTGTCGGTGACATCACCAACAACGGTGCGCTGGTGTCCAACGTTGCCGGCAACACCACGCTGGGCGGCACCATCAGCGGCGCTGGTGGCCTGACCCAGGCCGGCAACGGTACGCTGACCCTGACCGGCAACAACACCTATACCGGCGGCACCACCATCAATACCGGCGGCACGCTGCAGGTGGGCAATGGCGGTGCGACCGGTGCCATCACCGGCAATGTCGCCAACAACGGCAGCCTGGTGTTCAACGTCGGCGGCAACACCACGGTCGGCGGTGCGATCAGCGGCAGTGGTGGCCTGACCCAGGCCGGCGCCGGCGTGCTGACCCTGGTAGGCAACAACAGCTACACCGGCGGCACCACCATCAATGCCGGCGGCACGCTGCAGGTCGGCAACGGCGGGGCAACCGGCGCCATCGCCGGCGACATCACCAACAATGGTGCGTTGATTTCCAACGTGGCCGGCAATACTGCGCTGGGTGGCACCATCAGCGGTACGGGTGGCCTGACCCAGGCGGGCAGTGGGTCGCTGGTGCTGACCGGCACCAACACCTACACCGGCGGTACCACCATCAACGCCGGCGGTACGCTGCAGCTGGGCAATGGCGGTGCGACCGGCTCGATCGTCGGCGACATCACCAACAACGGCACGCTGGTGTCGAACGTGGCGGGCAACACCACGCTGGGGGGCACCATCAGCGGCAGCGGCGGCCTGACCCAGGCCGGCAGCGGCACACTGACCGTGACCGCCAACAACACCTACACCGGGCCGACCACGATCAACGCAGGCGGCACGCTGCAGGTGGGCAACGGCGGTGCGACCGGCGCGATCGGCGGCAACGTCACCAACAACGGCAGCCTGGTGTTCAACGTGGGTGGCAACACCACCGTCGGCGGCGCCATCAGCGGCAGCGGTGGCCTGACCCAGGCCGGCAGCGGCACGTTGATCCTGGGCGGCAACAACACCTATACCGGCGGCACCACCATCAACACCGGCGGCACGCTGCAGGTTGGCAACGGCGGCGCGAGCGGATCGATTGCCGGCAACGTCAGCAACAATGGCAGCCTGGTGTTCAACGTAGGTGGCAACACCACCGTCGGTGGCACCATCAGCGGCAGCGGTGGCCTGACCCAGGCCGGCACCGGAACGGTCACCCTGACCGGCAACAACACCTACACCGGCGGCACCACCATCAATGCGGGTGGCACGGTGCAGGTCGGCAACGGCGGGGCCAGCGGTTCGGTCACCGGCAACATCACCAACAACGGTGGCCTGGTCATCAACACCGGCGGCACCACCACGCTGGGCGGCACCATCAGCGGTGGCGGCAGCATCGTGCAGGCCGGTCCGGGAGGCCTGAACCTGGGCGGCAACAGCGGTGGCTTCAGCGGTACCGGCCAGGTCACCGGCGGCGGCCTGAATGTCACCGGCAACATCGGCGGCCAGTGGACCATCGGTAGCGGCACCACGCTGTCCGGCACCGGCACCATCGGTGGCACTGGCGGTGGCGTGACGGTATCCACCGGGGGCGTGCTGTCGCCGGGCAATGGCCCGGGCAACGGCAGCGGTGCGGGCAATGGCACCGGCACGATCACGGTGGGGGGCAACCTGACCCTGTCGCCGGGCAGCACGCTGGGCATCGATCTGGGTGCTACAGGCAGCGACACGGTGCAGGTGGGGGGAAGTGCCAGCGTAGGTGGCAGCATCGTGCAGGTGAACACCATTTCGCCGAGCACCAGCTACCAGCAGGGCCAGCAGTACACCGTGATCAACGCGGGTGGTGGCGTCAGCGGGCAGTTCGCCTCGGCAACCACGCCGTCGGCCTTCCTGACCATCACCCCGGTCTATACCGCGAACACGGCCAACCTGCAGATCGATGTGGCGCAGACCGCGGCATTCACCACGGCGGCGAAGACGCGCAACCAGTACAACACCGCTGCAGCGCTGGACAGCCTGCCGCAGAGTGGTTCGGCACTGGGCCTGTACAACACGCTGCTGATGTATGACGCGGGTACCGCGCGCGCGGCGTTCGACCAGCTGTCCGGTGAAGTACATGCGGCCAGCCGTGCGGTGCTGCTGTACGACAACTACCTGGAGGAGGGCATCCGCCAGCGCCTGGGCAGTGAGTTGCCGACCGTGCGTGGTGAGCGTGCCTCGGCCTGGCTGGCCGGTAGTGGCAAGGTGTTCCGCCAGGACGGTGACGGCAACGGCGATGACATCCGCTCCAACCGCAATGCGCTGATGGCGGGCGTGGACTGGCAGCTGGGCGAGCACGTGGTGCTGGGTGCGGCCGCAGGCAACGAGCGGCTGGATACGCGCCTGTACGATCGCAGCTCGCGGGCCCGCCTGCGCGGCAATACGTTCGGCCTGTATGCGCAGGGCCAGTGGAACAACGGCTTCGCGGTCGGTGGCAGCGTATCGCGCGGTGACTACCGCACGCGTACCACGCGTGAGGTGCCGCTGCTGGGCCAGACCCTGTACAGCCGCCAGGACTCGGATGTGACCATCGCGCAGGTGGAGGGCAGCTGGACCTGGACCCATGGCAAGACCCAACTGCAGCCGTATGTGCAGTTCACCAAGCACTGGGTCGACAGCGATCGCGCAGTGGAGCAGGGCGGCACTGCTGCACTGGAGCTGGAAGGCGGCAAGGACACGCTCAATGTCAGCACCGTGGGCGTGCGTGGACGCTGGGACGTGGGCAGCGGCGAGCGCTTCCCGGCGCAGCTGACGGTTGGCCTGGGCTGGCAGCACGCGTCGGGTGATACCGATGTGGCCAGCCGCAACCGCTTCGCCGTGGGTGGCAACGCGTTCGATGTCTACAGCACGGTGATGGCGCGTAACGCGCTGGTCAGCCAGGTCGGCGTGGCAGTTGGGCTCGGCCGCAACAGCCAGCTGTCGATGTTCGTGCAGGGCCAGCACGGCGATGGTCGCCGCGATGTCGGCGGGCAGATCAACCTGCGCGTGGGCTTCTGAGGGGAGCAGGGCCGCAATGGATCCGCGCGCTGCGTGGATCCGGGTCGGGGCGGAGGGTTACATCCTCCGCTCCATCTCCACGGCGTCGATGCCGGGGCCGTGGCCATCCGGCACCACCCGTGTCACCTGGAAGCCCAGGCCAGCGTAGAAGCCCCGGGTGTGCTGGCTGGTGCTGAGCGTGATGCGTGCAATCGAGGCATCACGTTCGGCCTGCTGCAGTCGTGCCACCGCCAGTTCACGGCCGATTCCCTGCCGGTGCAGCGCGCGCTCGACCATGCCCCAGCAGAAGCCGGCACTGCCATCGCCGCGGCGCGAGAGCCCGCCGCAGGCAATGATGCTGCCATCGCGCTCGATGACCTGGAACGCGCAGTCCGTGGCCTGCTCATGCAGGAAGCGTTCGAAATCGCTGCGCTCTTCGGGTGCGAAGTAGGTGGGTACGTTGCTGTCGAAGATCGACAGGCAGGCGCTGGCATCCGTGTGGTGGTAGAGGCGGAGTGTCATGGGTCCACGATAGACGATCGTCAGTAGATCCACGCCATGCGTGGATTCATGGGCCGGATGCCGTGCGTGCTTCGTTCAGGCCGAGATTCCCGCCAGCACCGCATACATCACCACGAAGCTGACCAGAAACAGGTAGACGCCGCCGATGGCCAGGTAGCGCAGCACGGTCAGCACCTTGTTGCCGCCGTAGACGCGCTGCTGCATCCACAGCAGGTAGACCGGGACCGCCAGCCACAGCAGTGCATACAGCCATTGGCTGACGGCGCCGAATGCGGGGGATGCGAGCGCGCTGCTGACGCCCGCGAGGAGGAAGGTTGCCAACAGCACCATCATCAGCCAGCAGTGGCTGTACAGCGCCACCACCAGGTGTTCCAGATAGCCCATCGGCCGCGGGATGTAGGCGATACGCAGCACCAGCGCGAACACCGGCATCAGGAAGAACAGGGCACCGGGCAATGCAGTCAGGATCGCCTGCATGTACAGATCGGTCTTGCCGCCCATGCGCTGGATGTTGGTGTTGCCATTGTGCAGGCGCTTGTTGAGCCAGTTGTTGGCGAACGTCGGCCAGCCGGCAACCACGACGGGATTGGTGTCCGCATCCCAGGGCTTGCCGTTGACGGTGTGGTTGAAGAAGGTGCCGTGCTCCGTCGTGGCGGCCTCCTTGCCGGCACCGGTGAGCTCGGCTTTGCGCTGCGCGGCTGCGGCATTCACTGCAGCCCTGGCCATGGCGAAGCCGGCGTTGCCGGTGGCGGGTGAGTTGGCCTGCTGGCGATCGATCGTCGCGAGCTGTTCCACGCGCGTGGCTTCGACCTGCTCGACGGTTGTGGCCCTGGTGTACGCCGAACCGCTGCTGCCGCCCATGTGGATGTCGTCGACATGCACGAACAGCTTGCCGATGAAGAACGTAAACAGGGTGAGGATGACGAACAGCCGCAGGGGCTGTACGTATCCCACGCGACGCCCCTTGAGGTAGTTCAGTGCGATGCGGCCGGGAACCCAGAGATCGCGCAGCGTGCGGAAGATGCGCCCGTCCAGGTGCCAGAAGGATTCGAACACTTCCTCGATGGCGTGGCCCACATGCTTGAGCGGGTTGTGCGCCGATTGCCCGCAGCGATGGCAGTAGTGGCCATGCAGGACGGTGTCGCAGTTCTCGCAGGCGGCGTGCGCGCTGTCGGTCGAGCTCATGGGCAATGGGCCAGGCGTCGGTTGAAGGCGCCTACGATAGCGAATTTTCAGGATTCGTTCAGTTTTGTTTGGGGGGCAGAGCGTGCGGAAGGCGACCGGAAGCATCCACGCATGGCGTGGATCTACTGATCTGTCCCCGAGAGCGCCGAAGAGGGGGATTGTCGGGTGCATCCATCGGGTGCATCCATGCACCGGATACCGGCGTGCGCTGCGCACCGGGACCCGCCTGGGGTGGTCTGTCCGTGCATATCGCGTATCTGGAGGAACAAGCCCCTCTGTTGAGGGGCGGCCCCGACAGGGGCGGGGAGAGGCAGGCAAAGGGAGGGGCCCAAAGGTTGCGCAGCAACGTTTGGGGCGAAGCGCGCGCAGCGCACTTCGCGTCCCCAGCCAGATAACTGAAAAAGGCCGCCCCAAGGGGCAGCCTTTTTCAGTTATCTGGCGGAGAGAGGGGGATTCGAACCCCCGAAGCGCGGTTTAGACGCTTACACACTTTCCAGGCGTGCTCCTTCAACCACTCGGACACCTCTCCGGATCCCTGCCATCGGCAAACGCCTCAGCAGGGGCGCAGATTCTAGCGGGCTGCGCGACACTTCACAAGCACCCCGGCCAGGAACCTGCGAAGGGCGTGCCGGGGGCGAGGGGGCTGGACAGGCATGGCACAATGGAACATCCGATGGAAAACGGTGGCCTGATGTCCTATCTCGTCCTTGCCCGCAAGTGGCGTCCGAAGCGTTTTGCCGAGCTGGTGGGCCAGGAACACGTGGTCCGTGCGCTCAGCAACGCGCTGGACAGCGGCCGGGTCCACCATGCGTTCCTGTTCACCGGTACCCGCGGCGTGGGCAAGACCACCATTGCGCGCATCTTCGCCAAGTCGCTCAACTGCGAGCAGGGCACCAGCGCCGACCCGTGCGGCCAGTGCGCGGCCTGCCTGGACATCGACGCCGGCCGCTACATCGATCTGCTGGAAATCGACGCCGCGTCCAACACCGGCGTGGACGACGTGCGCGAGGTGATCGAGAACGCGCAGTACATGCCCTCGCGTGGCAAGTACAAGGTCTACCTGATCGACGAAGTGCACATGCTGTCCAAGGCGGCGTTCAACGCGCTGCTGAAGACGCTGGAAGAGCCGCCGGAGCACGTGAAGTTCCTGCTGGCCACCACCGACCCGCAGAAGCTGCCGGTCACCGTGCTCAGCCGCTGCCTGCAGTTCAACCTCAAGCGACTGGATGAGGATCAGATCCAGGGCCAGATGACCCGCATCCTGGCAGCAGAAGAGATCGAGGCTGACGGCAGCGCCATCGTGCAGCTGGCCAAGGCCGCCGATGGCAGCCTGCGTGACGGCCTGTCGCTGCTGGACCAGGCGATCGCCTACGCTGGTGGTGCACTGCGCGAGGACGTGGTGCGCACGATGCTGGGCACCGTCGACCGCACCCAGGTGGCGGCGATGCTCGATGCGCTGGCCGAGGGCGATGGCCCGCGCCTGCTGCAGGTGGTGGCTGCCCTGGCCGAGTTCTCACCGGACTGGAGTGGTGTGCTGGAGGCGCTGGCCGAAGGTCTGCACCGCATCCAGGTGCAGCAGCTGGTACCGGGTGCGGCCGTTGCCGAAGGCCTGGATGCCACCGCGTTTGCCGAGCGCCTGCGCCCGGAAGTGGTGCAGCTCTGGTACCAGATGGCCTTGAATGGCCGTCGCGATCTGCCACTGGCACCGAGCCCGCGTGCGGGCTTTGAAATGGCCGTGCTGCGCATGCTGGCGTTCCGTCCGGCTGCTGCGGTACCGCCGGTGCCGAAGTCGGTTGAAGGCGCCGCAGGCGGCAACGTTGCCGGTGGAGGCAGCGGCGCGGGTACCCACGAAGCGACGCCGGCCGCTGCCGCCGCTCCGGCGGGCCCGGCCCCGGCGACGCAGGTGGCTGCGCCGCGGGAACCTGACCCCGAGCCTGAGCCGGCCCCGCAGCCCGAACCTGACCCAACGCCGGAACCCGAGCCGGTTCCGGTGGAAGAGCCCGTGTCGCCGCCGCCGGTAAAGGCCGAAGCAGAGACGCCGCCGCCGGCCGCTGAAGCAGAAGCGAGCGACGACCTGCCGCCGTGGGCGACCGATGAAGCCGAGGCGCGTGACGAGGCACTGGCGGCCGAGATGGCTGGGCCGGACGCCGCCATGGTGGCGCCCTGGCATGAGTCGCCGGCTTCCGTCGCGGCTCCCAGCGAGCCTGCGCCGCCCGAGCGCCCGTTCCGCACTGAAGGCATCGCCATCGCGCCGGCCGCGCCGGTCCCGGCGCGTGATACCGCGCCGCAGGAAGGTGTCAGCGAGCTGGCCACGGCCGAGGACTGGCTGGATCTGGTCGCCAACAGCGGCCTGAGCGGCCCGTCGCGTCAGCTGGCGGCCAACGCTGCCTTCATCAGTTGCCAGCACGGGACCTTGAAACTGGGCCTTTCGCCCGGATTTGAATACCTGCGCTCGGAGCGCGCGCTGGCCGCCCTGGGCGAGATGCTGGAGAAGGCCCTTGGCCAGGCGCCGAAGATCGTGGTCGAGACCGTGGAAACCGAACACGTTCCGGCCGAGACCCTGCACCAGCGCGCCGACCGCCAGCGTGGCGAGCGGCAGCAGGAAGCAGAGGCCGTTTTCATGGATGACCCGGAAGTGCAGGTGCTGATCCAACAGCACGGCGCCCGGGTTGTTTCCGATTCCATCCGTTCTTTTGACGAGTAAGACACCATGCGCGGAAACATCGCCCAACTGATGCAGCAGGCCCAGAAGATGCAGGAAAACCTGCAGAAGGCCCAGGAAGAGATCGCCAAGATCGAAGTGACCGGCAGCGCCGGTGGCGGCATGGTCAGCGTGACCCTGACCGGCGCCAAGGAATGCCGCAAGGTGCGCATCGACCCGTCGCTGGCCAGCGACCCGGAGATGCTGGAAGACCTGATCGCCGCCGCTTTCAATGACGCCTCGAACAAGATCGATGCCGAGTCGAAGTCGAAGATGGGTTCGGCCACCGCCGGCATGCAGCTGCCGCCGGGCATGAAGCTGCCGTTCTGATTTTCGGCGTGGCACCCGTGCAAGCGGGTGCCACAGAACCTGTAGCCGTCGAGCCTGCTCGACGCCATGAAAGCATGCCGCCGTGTCCGCACCCCTGCTTGAACAATTGATCGACGCGTTGCGGGTGCTGCCTGGCGTCGGCCAGAAGACGGCGCAGCGCATGGCCTACCACCTGCTCGAGCGCGAGCGCGAAGGTGGCCAGCGTCTGGCCGAGACACTGGCATTGGCGGTGGAGCGCATCGGCCACTGCGCGCAGTGCCGCGATTTCAGCGAAACCGAGCTGTGCCCGACCTGTGCCAACAGCAGTCGCGAGCGCAGCCAGCTGTGCGTGGTCGAATCGCCGGCCGACCGCCTGGCCATCGAAAACGCCACCGGTTTCCGCGGTGTCTACTTCGTGCTGCAGGGGCGGCTGTCGCCGCTGGATGGCATCGGCCCGCGCGAGCTGGGCCTGGAGCAGTTGGAGCGACGGCTGGCCGAAGGCGAGGTGCAGGAGTTGATCATCGCCACCAGCGCCACTGTCGAGGGCGAGGCCACCGCGCATTACCTGGCGCAGCTGGCGCGCGCAGGCAAGGTGCGGCCCAGCCGCCTGGCGCAGGGCCTGCCGCTGGGCGGCGAACTGGAGTACGTCGATCGTGGCACGCTGTCGCATGCGTTCGGGACGCGCAGCGAATTCCGCGATTGAGCAACGGCCGGCATGGCCGGGCGTGAGCGGCCTACAATGCGGGAGACATCCCCGCCGAGGCCGACCATGAGCAACGAAACCCTCTTCAGCAAGATCATCCGTCGCGAGATCCCGGCCACCATCGTCTACGAGGATGACGAGGTGCTGGGCTTCAAGGACATCGCACCGCAGGCGCCGGTGCACGTGCTGTTCATTCCGAAGAACGAGATCATTCCGACCCTGGATGACCTGCAGCCGTCGCAGGCGCACCTGATCGGGAAGCTGGCGCTGGCTGCCGCCGAGTACGCGCGCCGCGAGGGCTTCGCACAGGACGGCTACCGCATCGTGATGAACTGCCGCGAGGATGCCGGGCAGACCGTGTTCCATATCCACATGCACCTGCTGGCCGGTGCGCCGCTGGGGCATTTCGGTACGCCGGGGCGTTGAAGCCCCTATCCACGCATGGCGTGGATCTACAGTGGCAGCTGCTGGATGAAAAAAGGCCGCCCGAGGGCGGCCTTTTCCGTCACGCGTGCCGGTTGGCGATCACCACCAGCCCCAGCGGCCGTAGCCACCCCAGTACGGGCCATACGGGCCAGGGCCCCAGGGGCCATAGGGGTAGGGCACCACGTCGACCTGGCGCTGTTCCGGCCACAGGTAGATCACATCGGCCGACAGCTTCGGCAGGCGGTAGTCGTAGTCCCCGATGCGGGTGTTCTGGTAGCCATCGATCTTGCCGATGAAGGTCACGTCACGGCCCGCCTCAAACACGGCCGGGTCGTAGAAGCCGGCGCGGCAGGCGATGAAGCGGCCGTCGCTGGCGTCGGACGAGGTGGTGTTCGGGCGGCCACTGGCGTTGAGCGGGCGCGAGATCATCTGGAAGCAGGTCTCGCCCTGGCCGGGCTTGGTTTCGATGATGCGACCGCCCCAACGGACCGGCGTGCCGACCTGCTGGGTGGCGACCGAGTCGCGCGGGGAGACCAGGCTGAACTGTCCCTGCAGCGGCTTGGGGGCCGTGGCGCAGGCCGACAGGGCCAGCGTGGCCACAGCGGTGAGGAGGAACTTGGTGTTCATGGGGAGGCTCCGGAAGTCGGGCGATGCCTGCGCAGGTCCCGCAATAATGAAGCGAGGTCGGTGCAAGTTCCAGCGTAACGCGCGTCGGCGAAACGCTGGCTGAGTGCGAGCAGGGCGGGATCGGAACGTTGGGCATGAACCCGCTGTGCCCAGTCCTGCGCGGTTTCGTGGGGGTGCCGTCCCAGCCCGAGGCGGGCATAGCGCCGGCCCAGCCCGCGCCAGGCACGCAGCAGCGGGTCACGTTCGCGCTCGCCCCGGGCCAGCAGCCAGGCCATCCACGCCAGGGCCAGCATCGTTGCCACCACGAAGCCAGCGACAAGTTGCGCAGGGCCAAGATCATCCAGCCCCAACGGCTTGAGCAGTTGCTGCTGGCGGCGTGCATCGAAGGAGAGCACCAGGTCGTTCCAGCCGCGGCGCAGCCAGTCGCCCATCTGCCCCAGCTGCTGCCAGCGTTGCTGCAGCGGGCTGTCGGTGCCTGCCTGCAGGCGGTCGTCGAGGGTATCAAGGATGCGTTCCGGTGCGACCGCAGCGGTAGGGTCGACCCTTACCCAGCCGCGCTGCGGCAGCCATACCTCGGCCCAGGCATGGGCGTCCATCCGCCGCACGATCCAGTAGTCGCCAAGGCGGTTGTAGGTGCCACCGGCAAAGCCGGTCACCACCCGCGCCGGAATGCCGGCATTGCGCATCAGTACCACGAAGGCGGAACTGAAGTGTTCGCAGAAGCCGGCCTTGTAGCCGAACAGGAACTCGTCGACCGGATCGCGTCCCGCCGGCGGCGTCTGCAGCGTGTAGGAGAAATCGGTGGTGATCCATTGCAGCGCGCGGCGAACGATGGCTTCGTCATCACCGCCGGCATCCTGCCGCCATTGCTGCGCCAGTGTGGCCGTGCGCGGGTTGAAGCCACCGGGCAACTGCAGCGCGGCCCGTCGCAGATAGGGCGACAGCGTGCTGTCGAAGCGTTGTGGGGGCGCTGAATGCAGTCGCCAACGGCTCAGCGACGCCAGTGACCGCTCGCTGCTCAGGCTCATGTCCGCATCCAGCGTGCTGCCCGCAGGGGCGCGGCTGGGCAGGTCCAGTGCCACCAGCTGGCGCCGGTCGGTGGGTTCGTAGTCGATCTGATAGTCCCAGCCCTGCGTGCCGGCCTCGACCATGGCCGCCGGCCGTCGATCGCTGGCGCGGTCGCGTGTCCAGCGCCGGCCATCGAAGGCGGTCAGTACCGGTCCTCGCCAGTAGCGTTGCATCGGCTCGGGTACCGCACCGAAGAACTGCACGCGCAACGCCGGGGCATCGTCAGCCATCAGGTCCAGCCACTGGCCGGGCTCCATGCTGTCGGACAGCCCAGGCGTGCTGACGGCACGCTCGGGAACGCCCCACAGCGGCGTTGCCAGCCGCGGGAACAGCCAGAAGCAGGCCAATGCCAGTGGCAGGCCGATCGCCAGCAGGCGGCCAACGCCGCGCAGCTGCCCTCGCAGTGGCAGGTGGCCGGCGTGGCCTTCATCCCCGGCCAGGCGCTGCAGGGCGAGCAACGCGCTGATCCCCGCCAATGCGGCCAATCCGGTGGTCAGTGGTCCCTGGTCGAGCAGGAACGCCGCAAACGGGGAAAACAGCGCGAAGCCGAGCAGGCTGCGGGCATCGCGCCGGCTGCGCAGTTCGCTGGACTTGATCGCCAGCATCGCTGCCAGCAGGGCGCAACCGGTATCGCGCCCGGGTCGAACCATCCCCATCTGCCAGACGATGGCACCGAGCATGGCCAGCACCAGCAGCAGGCGCAGCGGCATGGGCAGGACCTTCCGCCACGACAGGGCCGCAGTCACGACCGCCGCGGCCGCGATCACGCCGGCCAGCAGGGGCGGCAACTGCAGCAGCAGCGGCAACAGCGCCAACGCCGCGCTGGCCAGGGTCCAGTTGCGGGCATTGCGGTCGAGCGAGGGCGTGGTCTCAGTCATGCGGCATCAATGCCAGTGCACGCAGGCACAGGTGGTGGTGGCTGGCACCCTGGCCTGGCCCGAACGGCGGGTGTGCAGGCAGCAGCAGGGTGTAGCGGCGGCCTTCGCGCTCGGCCATGTCGACCCATCGTGCCAATCGTGCGATGCGTGCTTCATGGCCCAGGGGGGCCAGCGTGCGCCAGTCGAGGATGACTTCGATGCCGACCGGCTTTTCGTACTCGCGCACCAGCAGGCTGTCGCGGCGTGCCGAGTGCTTCCATGAAATGCTGCGTGGTGCATCGCCCGCACGATAGGGCCGCAGCTGATGCAGTTCCTCGCCACTGGCATGGGCGCGGGTGTGCAGCGGATCGTTGCCGCTTTCCGGCAGTGGAGGAGCCAGCGCCTCGGGTTGCGGATAGACCAGCAGCGCTTGTTCCGGCCACACCCACGACCCTGCCCGCACCAGGCCCAGTGGCTGGGTGGTGGACAGGCGGATGCGTGGCAGTTCCAGCCAGCCTCGGCGTTCGCTGGGAACCTGCAGTTCCACTTCACCGCGGCCGTGTGCAGGCAGCGAGGTCCAGGCTTCGCTGTCACCCAGCTGCAGGTGCAGGCCGTGACGTGCGCGCGGATCGCGCAGTGACACGTCCACGCGCAGGCGCAGTGGTTGTCCAGCCGGAACCGGTTCGGCGGAGATCGCGTCGATCTGTACGCCCGACAGCTGAAGGTGCGCGGCGATGGCGCTGGCGATCGCCGCTGCCGCCAGCAGCAGGGCCAGCAGCAACGCCGGGTTGTTGTTGTAGTTCAGTGCGCCCAGCAGCATGGCCGCCAGCAGCGTGGCGACGAACAGGCCGAAGCGGGTGGGCAGCACGTAGATGCGATGGCGGTCCAGGCGCTGCGGCAGTACTTCAGGCCTGCGCGGGCGTGCCAGCAGTTGCAGTCGTGCCCAGCGTGTGGTCACCCTCAATCCACCGCAACGGTCTGCAGGATGGCCCGTGCCAGTGCCGGCCCCGAGCTGGACTCGGCTTCGGCCACCAGGCGATGACCGGCCACTGCCACGAACAGGGCCTGCACGTCCTCGGGCGCCACGTGGCTGCGGCCCAGCAGCAGTGCATGCGCCCTGGCCGCGCGCAGCAGCGCAAGGCCTGCACGCGGTGACAGGCCCACGCGCACGCCGGCGTGCTGGCGGCTGCGGGTCAGCAGGGCCTGCACGTAGTCGACCAGTGCATCGCTGGCATGGACCTGGCCGACGGCTTCACGCAGCGCGCGTACCTGGGTGTCATCCAGCTTCGGCACGGCACGTGCGATCAGGTCGCGGCGGTCTGTACCGCGCAGCAGTTCGCGTTCGGCCTGCGCACTGGGGTAGCCCATCGCCAGCCGCAGCAGGAAACGGTCCAGCTGCGAATCCGGCAGCGGGAAGGTACCGGACAGGTCCACCGGGTTCTGCGTGGCGATCACGAAGAACGGATCGGGCAGGGGGTGGGTCTGGCCATCCAGGGTGACCTGCTGTTCGGCCATCGCTTCCAGCAGCGCGCTCTGCGTGCGCGGCGGCGCACGGTTGATCTCATCGGCCAGCAGCACGTGCGTGAACACCGGTCCCGGATGGAACTGGAACTGGCGGCTGCCTGCTTCGTATACCGAGACGCCCAGTACATCGGCGGGCAGCAGGTCGGAGGTGAACTGCACGCGCTGGAAGCTGAGGCCCAGGCTGCTGGCCAACGCATGCGCCAGCGTGGTCTTGCCCAGGCCGGGTAGATCCTCGATCAGCAGATGACCGCCGGAAAGCAGGGCGACAAAGGCCAGCCTGACTTCCGGCACCTTGCCCAGCACCAGTGCGTTTACCTGATCCTGTGCCTCCCGCAGGGCCTGGCGCAGTTGATCGGTTAGCATGCTGGGATTGGGGGACGAGGCTGTCATGATCGTCTCAGGTCTGGAATCCATTCGATTATCCATAGAGCAATGCAAGGCGAACAGCGCGCGCGGACAATATTTCTCTGGTTATGGACGCTGGTCACAGCGGCCAAGCTGGTGGTGGCTGCGCGCCTGCCACTGTTCGTTGACGAGGCGTTCTACTGGCAGGAAGGCCAGCACCTGGCCGCTGCGTATTCGGATCTCCCCGGACTGACCGCATGGCTGGCGCGCCTGGGTGTGGAGATCGGTGGCCACCATGTGCTCGCGTTGCGCCTCCCGTTCCTGGCCATCGGCGCGCTGCTGCCGTTGCTGGTGGTGCGCACGGCCACGCGCTGGTTCGGCAATGTGGCTGGTTGGCAGGCGGGCAGCCTCACGCTGTTGATGCCGTTGTCGGCGACGCTGGGCCTGCTGGCGGTGCCGGATGTGCCCATGGCGCTGGCCGCGGTGATCTGCCTGCACGCCGGTGCACGGCTGCTGCACAACGTTGATGCATCGTCGGCGATGAAGCTTGCGCTGGGTCTGTCGATCGGTGCGCTCAGTCACTACCGTTTCATCGGTGTCATCGGCGTTGGCTTCATCGCGCTGCTGGCGCTGCCGCAGGGGCGGCGCATGCTGGCCGATCCGCGCGTATGGGTCGCACTGGCGGTGGGCGTGCTGGCGTGGCTGCCGTTGCTGGCATGGAACGCGGACAACCACGACGCCGGTTTGAAATTCCAGGTGGTCGAGCGCCATCCCTGGACGTTTGAATGGAACGGACTGTGGTTCCTGGTGATCCAGCCGATGCTGGTCACCCCGATCCTGTGCATGGCGATGTGGAAGGTGGCGCTGGCCGGTACCCGCAGGGGCGGCGGCACGCGCGTGCAGTGGCGCTACTTCGGCCTGGTCGGGGGCGTATCCACGCTGGGCATCTTCCTGCTGGGCTTCTTCACCGACGTCGAGCGGATCAGTTTCCATTGGCCGCTGCCGGGCTACCTGGCCCTGCTGGTGGCGGTGCCGGTGGTGCTCAACGGCTGGCCACGCTGGCTGCGGCGCACCGGCTGGTGGCTGGCCGGCGCAGGCATGGTGCTGGCGTTCGGTTATTACCTGATGGCCTCTACGCCTGCGTTGCGCGAGCAGCTGGCGGGCAGCAAGTACTACCCGCGCAATTTCGCTGGCTGGCAGCCGTTGGCGATGGCGGTGCGCGAAGAGTTGCAGCAGATGCCCGCGGGCACGCGGGTGCTGGCGGGGAACTTCAAGGTGGGGGCCGAACTGGGCTTCCAGCTCGGCAACGGCGATATCGAGGTGCTGCCGCATCCGCTCAACGACAAGCATGGGCGCACCGCGCAGCTGGCGCAGTGGGAACTGCTGCATGAGGGCAAGCGTTCGGCGCCGATGCTGCTGGTGCTTTCACCCAGCGATCAGCGTTACCGCGATCTGCTGGCGCGCTATCACGCCATCTGCGAGCAGGTGGGGCCGTTGCCGGCGCCGCGGGTGGTCAGCAGTGACCATGGGTTCCAGCGTTTCCTGCTGTTCCGGCTGCCGGCGCAGCGCGCACCGGGGGCGTGCGTGACTCCGGCAATGGCGTGGCTGGATACACCTTCCAACGGCGAAAAGGTGTCTGGCACGCTGGCCATCAAGGGATGGGCATTCAAGGATGGCGTCGGCCTGTCACGGGTTGAAGTGCTGGTCGATGGCCGCTCGATGGGGGATGCGCGCTATGGCCGCGCATTCGACGTGCGCCAGACCTGGCCGGACAGCACCGATCCGCAGCATCCGGCGGTGGGCTTCGATGCTTCATTGGACACCAGCACGCTGGCGCCGGGACGGCATTGGCTGGGCCTGCGCCTGCACGGCCGCGATGGCAGCGTGGAGGAATGGCAGGAGCAGCCGTTCGAGGTTCGTTGAGGCTTCTGCTTTTGTAGAGTCGAGCCATGCTCGACTGCTTCTGTACCAGGTGGCAGGGGGCCGGGAAAAGCAGTCGAGCATGGCTCGACTCTACAGTTCAGGGCACCGCGAACCCTGCCTGGCGCAGCAACCCGCACAGCGCGATCAGCGGCAGGCCGATCAGCGCGGTCGGGTCGCGGTTGTCGATCGCTTCGAACAGGCTGATGCCCAGGCCCTCGCACTTGAAGCTGCCGGCACAATCCAGCGGCTGTTCGGCGGCCACGTAGCGGGCGATCTCCTCCTGCCCCAGCGTGCGGAAACGGACTTCGGTCAGATCCACGGCGCTGAATGATTCTCCGCCCTGCGTGAGACTGATGGCAGTGTGGAAGCGTACCGTCTGCCCGGACATCGCCGCCAACTGCGCGCAGGCCGCCTTGGCCGTGCCCGGCTTGCCCAGCGGCCGCCCGTTCAGGTCCGCCACCTGGTCCGAGCCGATCACCCAGATGCCGGGGTAGCGGGCGGCGACCTCGGCCGCCTTGGCCGAGGCCAGGCGCGTCGCCAGGGCCAGCGGCGTCTCAGCGTTCAACGGGGTTTCATCCACGTCCGGGCGGGCGCAGTCGAAGGGCAGGCCCAGCCGCTGCAGCAACTCGCGGCGGTAGCGGGAGGTAGAGGCCAGGGCCAGTGACATGCGACAATTCCGGGGCAGGGCGCGGCAGTCTGGCCTGTGCGCAGCGCCAGCAGCAAGTCCTGTATGGCGGGCATTTGACAGCAGCCCCCCCGATCCTTAGTATTCAGCGGCTTATGTCCGCGAACGTGCCCGAATCGCTGGATGCTTGGCGGATGGTCGTAGCGCGAAGGCGCTTCGACGGCCAGGTCTCCCTGGCTGAATTGACCCGCCTGCAGGGGCTGGTCGCAGATACCGACGGCGAGTGTTCCTACTCGCTTGAATTCGGTCGCGACGAAGTCCTGCGGGTATCCTATGTGGAACTGACCATCGACACCGCGTTGCCGCTGACCTGTCAGCGCAGCATGCAGCGATTCCTGTTGCCGGTGAAGGTGACCCAGAGGCTTGGCCTGATCCGCGACGAGGACGAGGAATCGTCCCTGCCGGAGGAATACGAGGCGTTGCTGGTGCCGGAAGACGGCCAGCTGTGTCCGCTGGACCTGGTTGAAGACGAGTTGGTGCTGGCGGTGCCGGTGGTACCGCTGTCACCCGACGGCGAAGCAGTCGACAAGGACTGGGCGCCGAGCGAAGAAGAAACGAAGAAGGCCAACCCGTTCGCGGCGTTGGCGGCATTGAAGAAACAATAGCAGCCGGATTGTCGTCGGCGGCTGCGGCGAAAGCGAAAGTGTGCTGGGCGCTGGCGTCCTGCGCGACGATACGACGAAGCAAATCGAACCGAGTTTGGAGCAATCCCATGGCTGTGCAGAAATCCCGTGTCACCCCGTCCCGCCGCGGCATGCGTCGTGCCCATGACGCCCTGAGCGCCAAGCAGCTGTCGACCGACCCGACCACCGGCGAAGTGCACCTGCGTCACCACATCACTGCCGACGGTTTCTACCGCGGCAAGAAGGTCATCCAGACCAAGACCTCGGCCGTCGAAGAAGATTGATGTGCCGGGAAGGCCGCTGCCTCTGGGCAGCGGCCTTTGCCTTCTTTCCCGGGCGTGCCGGTGATCGGCGGCCCGCGCAACAGGAAACATGATGAGCAAGCGGATCTATTCGAGGATCGCGGGCACCGGTAGCTATTTGCCGGAAAAAGTCCTGACCAACGCCGACCTGGAAAAAATGGTCGAAACCTCGGATGAGTGGATCCAGTCGCGCACCGGAATTCGTGAACGGCACATCGCGGCCGAAGGCGAAACCACCAGCGACCTCGGCTACCAGGCCGCGTTGCGCGCACTTGAAGCGGCCGGTATCGACGCTTCGCAGCTCGACATGATCGTGGTTGGTACAACCACGCCTGACCTCATTTTCCCCTCCACCGCCTGCCTGATCCAGGCCAAGCTCGGTGTTGCGGGGTGCCCTGCCTTTGACGTCAACGCCGCCTGCTCGGGCTTCGTGTTCGCGTTGGGCGTGGCCGACAAGTTCATCCGTTCCGGCGACTGCAAGCATGTGCTGGTGATCGGCACCGAAACGCTGACCCGCATGGTCGACTGGAACGATCGCACCACCTGCGTGCTGTTCGGCGATGGCGCCGGCGCCGTCGTGCTCAAGGCCGACGAAGAAACCGGCATCCTCAGCACCCACCTGCATGCCGACGGCAGCAAGAAGGAACTGCTGTGGAACCCGGTGGGCGTCTCGACCGGCTTCAAGGACGGCGCCAACGGTGGTGGCACCATCAACATGAAGGGCAACGACGTGTTCAAGTACGCCGTCAAGGCGCTGGACTCGGTCGTGGACGAGACCCTGGCCGCCAATGGCCTGGACAAGTCCGACCTGGATTGGCTGATTCCGCACCAGGCCAACCTGCGCATCATCGAAGCCACCGCCAAGCGCCTGGACATGTCGATGGACCAGGTGGTGGTGACTGTCGACAAGCATGGCAACACCTCGTCCGGTTCGGTGCCGCTGGCCCTGGATGCCGCGGTGCGTTCAGGCCGCGTCGAGCGCGGCCAGCTGCTGCTGCTGGAAGCCTTCGGCGGCGGCTTCACGTGGGGTTCGGCCCTGCTGCGCTATTGATAGTGCAAGTTACGACAATGTGAAGCTTTGTCGTTACGGCCCCTCTGGGGCCGTAACGCGTTTATAGGAGTACCTGTCATGGTTGAGCCCATCGTCATCGAAGGGCAGCGCGCCTGGCTGAAGCAGTACGGCAAGGGAAGCCGCGCACTGGCCCTGGGCCTGCTCAATTTCGTTGCCCGCCGTTTCCATCTCGATGCCCTGCGCCCACCGCCGCACCGTGGTGGTGACGCCGCGCGCGAAACCGAAGCCCGTCGCCTTGGGGAACTGCAGGCGCAGGGCGTGAACGTGCCCGACGTGCTGGGCAGCGGCCATGCTGCACTGGTGATCGGCGACAACGGCAGCTCGTTCAATACCTGCCTGCGCCAGGCCGATGAGGCAGGCCGCGACCGGCTGGTGATGGCGGCGATGCAGGCCATCGCAGAGGCGCATGCGCGCGGCGCCTATTTCGGCCAGCCGTTGCCGCGCAACCTCACCTGGGATGGGCAGAAGGTGGGCTTCATCGACTTCGAGGAAGATCCGCTGGAAGTGATGGAGCTGTCCGAAGCGCAGGCCCGCGACTGGCTGATGTTCGGTTACGGCGTGGCCAAGTACTACGCCGACCGCCCCGAGCAGCTGCAGACGATGATGGCCGAGGCGATGGGCGATGCCCAGGCGCCGGTGCGCGAGCATGTGCATGCGGTCAGCGGCCGCCTGCGCAGCCTGGCCCGGGTGTGCATGAAACTGGGCCGTTCAGCGCGCGCGCTGGCCCATTCGATCTTCATCGCCCATGGCGCCAGCACGGCGGGCGTGCTGATGCTGGTGGGCCTGTGCGTGGATTTCCTCGCCGACGGCGACCTGGACGTGCTGCAGCTGTTCTGCTGATCGCTGGCAGGGGTCAGATCCCTTCTCCTGCGGAAAAGGGATCTGACCCCGTCGCGCTTGCCCGGCCGCGCTCCATACGCCTGCATACGCGCACGTACAGACGACACAGCGGATTCGCCCTTATCATGGCCCGCTTCGATTGCAACAAGCGGATGACCGCGTGACCGTATCCACCCTCGCTTTTGTCTTCCCCGGCCAGGGCTCGCAGTCTGTGGGCATGGTGGCCGAGCTGGCCGAACTGCACCCGCAGGTGCGTGAAGCCTTCACCGAGGCATCCGATGGTGCCGGCGTCGACCTGTGGGCGCTGTCCCAGGGTGGCCCGGAGGAAATGCTCAACCGTACCGAATACACTCAGCCGGCCCTGCTGGCCGCAAGCATCGGCGTGTGGCGCGCCTGGAACGCCGTGGGCGGTCCGCGCCCGTCGGTGCTTGCCGGTCACAGCCTGGGCGAGTACACCGCCCTGGTTGCCGCTGGCGCGCTGAGCCTGCATGACGGCGCCCACCTGGTGCGCCTGCGCGGCCAGCTGATGCAGGAAGCCGCACCGGCCGGTGTCGGCGCCATGGCCGCCGTGCTCGGCGCCGAAGACCAGCTGGTGCTGGACGTCTGCGCCGAAGCCGCAGGCAGCCAGGTGGTGGTGCCGGCCAACTTCAATTCGCCGGGCCAGATCGTGATCGGTGGCGACGCCGACGCCGTCGACCGTGCGCTGGCGCTGCTGGCCGAGAAGGGCGTGCGCAAGGCCGTCAAGCTGGCCGTGAGCGTGCCCTCGCACACCCCACTGATGCGCGAAGCCGCCAACCGCCTCGCCGAAGTGATGGCTGGCCTGTCCTGGCAGGCGCCGCAGCTGCCGGTGGTGCAGAACGTCGATGCCAAGGTGCATGACGGTATCGACGCGATCCGTACCGCGCTGGTGCAGCAGCTGTACCAGCCGGTGCAGTGGACCGGTTGCGTGCAGGCGCTGGCCGGCCGTGGCATCACCCAGATCGCCGAGTGCGGCCCGGGCAAGGTTCTGACCGGTCTGGTCAAGCGCATCGACAAGGCCATCGACGGCCGTTCGCTGGCCACCCCGGGCGACTTCGAAGGCGCCCGCGAGGCATGGTCGGTCTGACTCCCCCTGTTCCTGCCGACCGTACCGGTGGCCGCTGCACGCGGCACGGGTGCGGCCGCCGCCCCAGCCTGAGGAAAACATCATGAGCAAGCCCCTGCAGGGTGAAATCGCACTGGTCACCGGTGCCAGCCGTGGCATTGGTGCCGCCATCGCCGATCTGCTGGCCGCCCAGGGCGCCACCGTCGTCGGCACCGCCACCACCGAATCCGGTGCTGCCGCGATCGGCGAGCGCCTGGCCGCCCACGGCGGTCACGGCCGTGCACTGAACGTGACCGACGCTGCCGCGCTGGACAGCGTGCTGGACGGCATCGCCAAGGAGTTCGGCCCGATCTCGATCCTGGTCAACAATGCAGGCATCACCCGCGACAACCTGCTGATGCGCATGAAGGACGAGGACTGGGCGTCGATCATCGACACCAACCTGACCAGCGTGTTCCGCACCAGCAAGGCGGTGATGCGCGGCATGATGAAGGCACGCAAGGGCCGCATCATCAACATCGCATCGGTGGTGGGCGTGACCGGCAATGCCGGCCAGGCCAACTACGCGGCCGCCAAGGCCGGCATCATCGGCTTCAGCAAGTCGCTGGCCAAGGAAATCGGTTCGCGCGGTGTCACCGTCAATGTGGTCGCTCCCGGCTTCATCGACACCGACATGACCAAGGCGTTGCCGGAAGAAGCGCGCACCGCGCTGATCAACGACATCGCCCTCGAACGCCTGGGTTCGCCGGAGGACATCGCCCATGCGGTGGCCTTCCTGGCCAGCCCGGCTGCCGGTTACATCACCGGCGAAACCCTCCATGTGAACGGTGGCATGTACATGCCGTAAGCAAGGGGCGCAGGGATTGCGCCGCAAGTGGTTGATCTGCTGAGGTTTTTGCTGCGATGCAAGGCCGCGCCGGTTTCCACTACACTATCCCACGGCCATCGCCTTTGATGGCGACCACTTTTGAACCACAACTCCATCTGGAGCGAGATCCCATGAGCACCATCGAAGAACGCGTCAAGAAAATCGTCGTCGAACAGCTTGGCGTCAAGGAAGAAGAAGTCACCAACAGCGCATCGTTCGTCGATGACCTGGGCGCTGACTCGCTGGACACCGTCGAGCTGGTGATGGCCCTGGAAGAAGAATTCGAGTGCGAGATCCCGGACGAAGAAGCCGAGAAGATCAGCACCGTGCAGGCCGCCATCGACTACGTCAAGGCCCACGTCAAGGCCTGATGTCAGACGGCAGTGCGCGTGCGGGTCATCCTCGCCGCGCACCGCACCCCATGGGGCCGCTGTTGCGGCCCCGTGTGTTTGAGCATCACATCGAAGCAAACCGAGTTGCCCGTAGAAACCATCCGGGTCAGGAGAAACAGCAATGAAGCGTCGCGTCGTCGTAACCGGCCTGGGTATCGTCTCGCCGTTGGGCAATGATCTGGCCAGCAGCTGGGAAGGCATCACCCACGGTCGTTCGGGCATCGGTCCGCTGACCAACGTTGCTGATGCCTACGTGGATCGGTTCACCACCAAGATTGCAGGTGAGGTCAAGGGATTTGACATCACCGCCGACAATGAACTGTTCGGCAGGTTCCGGGTCAGCGGCAAGGATGCCAAGAAGATGGACCCGTTCATCCATTACGGCCTCGGTGCCTCGTTCATGGCCCTGCACGATTCGGGCCTGGAGATCACCGACGCCAATGCCGAGCGCATCGGCGCCATCGTCGGCGCCGGCATCGGCGGCCTGCTCGGCATCGAAGAGCAGACCATCGAGTTCCACGAGGGCAAGAAGATCTCGCCCTTCTACGTGCCCAAGACCATCATCAACATGCTGCCGGGCCAGCTGAGCATCATCACCGGCCTGAAGGGCCCGTCGTTCTCGGCGGTGTCGGCGTGCGCGACCTCGAACCATTCGATCGGTACCGCGATGCGCATGATCCAGTACGGCGATGCCGACGTGATGGTGGTCGGTGGTGCCGAGCGTGGCTCGTCGCCGACCGCGCTGGGCGGCTTCTGCGCGATGAAGGCCATGAGCACCCGCAACGACGCCCCGGAACAGGCCTCGCGCCCGTGGGACAAGGACCGTGATGGCTTCGTGCTGGGCGACGGCGCCGGCATCCTGATCCTGGAAGAGTACGAGCACGCCAAGGCACGCGGCGCGAAGATCTACTGCGAACTGGCCGGCTTCGGTGCCAGCTCCGACGCGTACCACATGACCGCCCCGAGCGAGAACGGCGAAGGCGCCGCGCGCTGCATGGTCATGGCCATGAAGGACGCCGGCGTGACCCCGGAACAGGTGGGCTACCTCAACGCGCACGGCACCTCCACGCCGCTGGGCGACCTGGGCGAGACCATGGCGATGAAGACCGCCTTCGGCGACCACGCCTACAAGATGATGGTCAGCTCCACCAAGTCGATGACCGGCCACCTGCTGGGTGCCGCGGGCGGCGTGGAAGCGATCTTCTCGGTGATGGCGCTTCAGGACAACATCATTCCGCCGACCATCAACCTGCAGCAGCCGGGCGAAGGTTGCGACCTGGACTAC
Organism: Stenotrophomonas sp. 78350_Sma; assembly: GCF_056482105.1. NCBI lineage: Bacteria > Pseudomonadati > Pseudomonadota > Gammaproteobacteria > Lysobacterales > Lysobacteraceae > Stenotrophomonas > Stenotrophomonas sp. 78350_Sma. Next base: position 1,063,915 of record NZ_CM151182.1, read on the forward strand.
GTGCCCAACGAAGCACGCCAGGCCAAGGTGGACGTGGTGATGTCCAATGGCTTCGGCTTCGGCGGCACCAACGGCACGCTGATCTTCAAGCGCGTCTGACCGGCATCGTCGCGACGCGACCCATCGGCAATCCGACAAACGGAACAATGCCGTGCACCACGGAGCCGCCGCAAGGCGGCTTCCGTGCATCTGAACCCCTGAACTGGCCGCCATGACCCACGCACCGCTGATCCACCCGCTGCCGCACCCGATCGATCTGCTGGCCCTGCAGCAGCACGACCCGGCGCGCTTCCCGCTGCTGATGGAATCCACTGCCTCGGGCACCGCCCAGGGCCGCTGGAGCCTGCTGCTGGCCGCGCAGGGCGATTGCCTGCGGCTGGATGCCGATGGCCAGGTGCGCGACCAGCACGACGTGGTGCACGCTGGCGGATTCCTGCAGGTGCTGGACCGCGCCTGGCAGCGCGAACGCCTGCCACATGACGGCAGCCACAGCCTGCCGTTCCGCGGCGGCTGGGCGTTGATGCTGGATTATGAAATGGCCAGCCAGATCGAACCGGTGCTGCCAGCGCGTGCTCGCGAGGACGGCCGCCCGACCGCGCTGGCGCTGCGCTGCCCCGCAGCGGTGCTGCATGACCATCAGAACGACGCCAGCTTCGTCATCGCCGAAGCAGGTGAGCAGGTATTGCTGGATGCTTTGGTCGCACTGGCCTCGGCGGCGTTGCCCGAGGCCGGGCAGGGCTGGCAGCCGCCGCAGTCGGTGGGCGAGGACGCGCCGCAGCGCTTCACCGACGGCGTGCGCCGGGTGATCGAGTACCTGCGTGCCGGCGACGTGTTCCAGGTGAACCTGTCGCGGCGCTGGAGCGCGCAGTTCGCTGCGCCGGTCAGCCCGCAGGCACTGTATGCACAGCTGCGTCGTGCCAACCCGGCGCCGTTTGCCGGCCTGTTCAGCGCGCAGGGCCGCCATGTGGTCAGTTCCTCACCGGAGCGGCTGGTGTCGGTGCATGCCGGTCATGCGCAGACGCGTCCGATCGCAGGTACGCGTCCGCGGTTTGAAGGTGATGACGATGCCGCGCGTATCCAGGAGCTGGTCGGTCACCCGAAGGAGCGTGCCGAGCACGTGATGCTGATCGACCTGGAGCGCAATGACCTGGGTCGCATCTGCCTGCCGGGCACCGTGGTGGTCGATGAGCTGATGACCGTGGAGAGCTACGCCCACGTGCACCACATCGTCAGCAATGTCAGCGGCCACCTGCGCCCGGAGGTCACGCCCGGTGAGGTGATCGCCGCCACGTTCCCGGGCGGCACCATCACCGGCTGCCCGAAGGTGCGCTGCATGCAGATCATCAGCGAGCTGGAGCAGGTGCCGCGCGGTGCCTATACCGGCGCCTTCGGCTGGCTGAACCGCGATGGCGACCTGGACCTGAACATCCTGATCCGCACCGCCGAAGTGGATGGCCACGAGGTCAGCTTCCGCACCGGCGCAGGCATCGTGGTGGACTCGGACCCGGACAAGGAACTGGACGAGACCCGCGCCAAGGCGCGCGGCCTGCTGCGCGCGCTGGGCCAGCAGGGGTGACGCGGCCGGTTCGGCTTCGGTGGGTGCCGACCTTGGTCGGCACGGATGCCGCCATGGCCGTTCATCCACGCATGGCGTGGATCTACTGATCGCCGCGCCAGGCATGGATTGTGGTGGGTGCCGACCGTTGGTCGGCACGGGTGTGCGGCCCCGGTCATGACCCCACACCACCGGCACGGTATCCTGCACGACGGAATCGAGTTCAGAGGTAGTCCATGGCGGGAGCCAAGCGCGGGTGTCTGTTCGTGGTAACGCTGGTGGTGGTGCTGGCCGCCGTCGTGGCCGGCGCGGGCGCGTGGTTCTTCTACCAGCAGACCCGGTTCGCCGATGCCCCGATCACCCCGTCCGCCGAGAGCGTGGTCATCGCCAGTGGCGATGGCATGAACAGCGTGCTGCGCAAGCTGCGCGATGCGGGCGTGGACGAGGGCCAGGACACCCAGTGGCAGCTGCTGGCGCGCCAGCTCGATGCGGCCGGCAAACTGAAGGTGGGCGAGTACGCGCTCAGTGGCGAGCTGACCCCGCGCGAGCTGCTGCTGCGCATGCGTGCCGGCAAGGTGCTGCAGCACCGCGTCACCATCGTGGAGGGCTGGAACATCCGCCAGCTGCGTGCCGCGCTCAAGCGCGCCGAGCCGCTGCTGCACACCACCGACACGCTCGATGACGCCGCGCTGATGCAGCGCCTCGGCTTCGGTGGCCAGCATCCGGAAGGCCGCTTCCTGCCGGAAACCTACGTCTACCAGCGCGGCGACAGCGACCTGGACGTGCTCAAGCGGGCCCATGGCGCCATGGAAAAGGCGCTGGACGAGGCCTGGGAAAGCCGTGCGCCGGACCTGCCGATCAACACGCCCTACGAACTGCTGACGATGGCCTCGATCATCGAGAAGGAAACCGCGCTGGCCAGCGAGCGCCCGCAGATTGCCGGCGTATTCATGCGCCGCCTGAAGATCGGCATGCGCCTGCAGACCGACCCGACCGTGATTTACGGCATCGGTGCCGCGTATGACGGCAACATCCGCCGCCGCGACCTGACCACCGATACGCCCTACAACACCTACACCCGTGCGGGCCTGACCCCGACCCCGATCGCCATGCCCAGCCGCGATGCGCTGATGGCCGCCGCGCAGCCGGCACCGGGCGACGCACTGTATTTCGTCGCCGTGGGCGATGGCAGTGGCGCGCACGTGTTCTCGCCCAGCCTGGACCAGCACAACGCCGCAGTCGCCCGCTACCTGCAGCAGCTGCGCCAGCAACGTACCAAGGAGACCCCGGCGCAATGAGTCCCGCGCTGCTTCGCCACCCGCGTTTCGTCAGCCTGGAAGGCGGCGAGGGCGCGGGCAAGACCACCGCCATCAACGCCATCCGTGACTGCCTGCGCAGCCACGGTCATGAGGTGGTACTGACCCGCGAGCCAGGCGGTACACCGCTGGCCGAGCGCATCCGCGGCCTGGTGCTGAAGCCTGATGCCGAGATCGCCGCCGAACCGCTCAGTGCCGAGGCCGAACTGCTGCTGGTGTTCGCTGCGCGCGCGCAGCATGTGCGCCAGGTGATCCAGCCGGCCCTGCAGCGCGGCGCCTACGTGTTGAGTGATCGCTTCACCGATTCCAGTTACGCCTACCAGGGCGGTGGCCGCGGGCTCGATCCGCAGTGGATTGCCGATCTGGAGCGCCGCGCGGTGGGCCTGTTGCCGGGCCTGACCTTGCTGCTGGATGTGGACGTGGCGGTGGGCCGCGCGCGTGCCAACGGCCGTGACCTGTGGCCGGACCGCATCGAAAGCGAGCAGGACGATTTCTTCCAGCGCGTGCGCGAAGTATTCCGCGGCCGTGCGCAGCAGGACCCGCAGCGTTTTGCGTTGATTGATGCGGGCCAGGAGCAGGCGCGCGTGGCCGCTGATGTGGTCGCGCATGTCGAGCGCTGGCTGCAGGACGGGGAGGGCGCATGAGCACGTTCTCGCCATGGCAGCAGCGCGCGTTCGACCAGACCGTGGCCGCGCTCGATGCAGGTCGCCTCGGCCATGGCCTGCTGATCTGCGGGCCGGCCGGGCTGGGCAAGCGTGAGGTGGCGCTGGCATTGGCCGACCACGTGCTGGCCCGCGGCGATGCCGCGCATGCCACGCGCACGCGCCAGCTGATCGCTGCGGGTACCCATCCGGACCTGCAGCTGGTCAGCTTCATTCCGAACAAGAGCGGCGACAAGCTGCGTACCGAGATCGTCATCGAGCAGGTGCGCGAGATCACCGACAAGCTGGCGCTGACGCCGCAGTACGGCGTGGCACAGGTGGTGATCGTCGACCCGGCCGATGCCATCAACCGCTCGGCCGCCAACGCGCTGCTGAAGACCCTGGAAGAGCCGCAGCCGGGCCGCTACCTGTGGCTGATCAGCAGCGACCCGGCGCGCCTGCCGCAGACCATCCGCAGCCGTTGCCAGCGCCTGGAATTCAAGGTGCCGCCGCAGCATGAAGCGATGGCGTGGCTGCAGCAGCAGGGCCACAGTGAAGCATCGGCGCGCGAAGCGCTGGACGCCGCGCGCGGCCACCCCGGCCAGGCCGACAACTGGCTGCGCGAAGACGGCCTGAGCCTGCGCCGTGAAGTAGGCCGTGAGCTGGAGCAGCTGGCCGCCGGCAAGACCGGCGCGGTGGAGCTGGCGCAGAAGTGGTGCGGCGATGACAACGCGGCGCTGCGCCTGCGCTTTGCCGCCGACCTGGCGCTGGCCCAGGCCAGCACCGATGCCTTGACCACGCCGGAGCGATTGCACAAGCTTGCAGCCTGGTTCGATGCGGCCAACCGCACCCGCGACCTGCTGCGCACCACGGTGCGTGCAGACCTTGCGGTGGTTGAGTTGCTGCTGGCCTGGAACAAGGTGAACGAGCGGCCTGCCGCAAGGGGAAATCGATGAGTGCCAGCAACGCCCGCCAGGGCATCCTGTCCCTGGCCGTGAAGGACAAGGCCGCGCTGTACAGCGCGTACATGCCGTTCGTGAAGAACGGCGGCATCTTCGTGCCCACACCCAAGCGTTACTTCCTGGGCGACGAAGTGTTCCTGCTGCTGACCCTGCCCGATTCCAGCGAGCGCCTGCCGGTGGCCGGCAAGGTGATCTGGGTGACCCCGGCCGGCGCGCAGGGCAACCGCACCGCCGGCATCGGCGTGCAGCTGGCCGACGGTGCCGAAGGCGAGGGCGTACGCCACAAGATCGAGACCCTGCTGGCTGGCCTGACCAGTTCTGACAAGCCGACCCATACGATGTAACAGGGCGCGGATTGCCGCCCCCGGTAGCGCCGGGCCATGCCCGGCGGCGCCCCTCGAAACACCCGTGAACACGAATGTGAAAAACTGTTGACGGCCTCTGAAAAGCCCCTATAATGAGCGGCTCAGCAACACACCGGGCGGTTAGCTCAGCGGTAGAGCATTGCCTTCACACGGCAAGGGTCACAGGTTCGATCCCTGTACCGCCCACCAAATAGAACCCTGATTTTTCAGGTGTTATGAAAAAGCCGGCCATGAGCCGGCTTTTTCGTGTGCGTCAGCTATCGGCAGCTGTAGTGCCAACTTAGCATTCAATTGTGAGTAGAGCGTGCCAAGCCTCGATCAGGTTAAGTGAATCTCCTGTACTGTCGTCAATGCCTGCATTTGCGGTAAAGTCAGCTTTTGAGCCTTTGGCTTAAAGTTGAGGGGGGGCAGATACTGGTGCTGCAATGCCAGCGCTCTGGTCAAGAAATCTAAGCGATGCGAAAGGAATAGGCATGGCTGTAAATCAAGTGATTGAGCTTGGTGCAATAAACGTTGTGCTCACTCCGCATCCTACGGGGGCGTACAAGAGATTTTTTGAGCTCGTCTTGCGTGCTCGTATCAGGGCGCCCATCTTTGGCGGGAAGTGGGGAATCTTTAGCGCATTGGATCCAGTTGCCGGCAGAAACGGCGATGTTGTTGGCTTTAGTGGTGTGATTTCTACATTTACGAAGCTTGATAAGAATCTGCCGTGGTTCAACGAGGATACTGCGCAACCTGCGTCAGATGACGACTTGGATGGGCTGGCGATCCTGGATCATCTTCAGCCTAATCATCAGGGGTGTTCTTTCTACTTCGATTTGCGGCAGCATATTTTCATCTTTGAGACTCTTGCTCGCAAAGGTGGTCTATCTCCTCGTTTGATGAAAATTTTCCTGGATCGAGTATTTTTGGCAGAGGAAATTTCTTCGGAAATAAGGCCGCCTAAGCTCACTGTTATTCCAGATGCTGATGCGGTTGACGAAATCCTGGGCTGGGAGAGGATCAAAAAGTTGACGATCCACGCCACAAGGCCGAACCCCGGTGACTATGATGAAGATGACCTTGCTGAGTTCGAAGAATCCTTGGTAGAGCAGAACGCGGCTTCCGTCGACTTGGTGCTAAATGCCATGGAGGGTGAGTTCTTGCAGCCTAGTGACAGGACTCGAACTCTTACTGCAATCAGTGCAGATAACGGCTTCGTGGTTGCCAAAGGGCAAGATGAACAAGGGCATCCCAAGACACTATCGACGAAGGACGAGTCACCATTCTGGCAGAGAAAGTACTTTGATCCTGACGTTGAGATTTTTGGCTACGCCTTCGTAAGGATGGCGCAAGCGGCAGTGCGAACGATCGTTCAAAGTCGGCGGAGTAGGGCTTAACACATGAAAGTATCGGCTGCGTACAACGGTGTTCGAATTGCGTTTCGCCGATACTGGTCCACCTATGGGGGGATGTCATACGTGTTGACCTCCCCCTTCTGTCACGCAGCTGTGCTGCTCACGCTGCTTTGCACTCCATTCTGGTGGTCGGGAGACTGGTGGGAGAAGAGTCTTTCGGTTCTCCCGTCGCTTTTGGGGTTCTCGATCGCAGCATTTGCACTTCTTTTGGCTGTCGGGGACGACAAGTTCAAAGTTGCAATGGGTAGAGAGCGCAGTGGTGGAAGCGCCTCTACCTTGAACGATCTGGCTGCCAGGTTTTTTCATTTTTTGATGATTCAAGTGCTGGCTGTGCTTTTTGCATTCTTGGCGCTCGGGCGTCCCGCGACATGGCTGGTGAACAATGTGCCAGCCTTCGATCAAGCGACTGTTTTAGGATTATTTCTACTAATCGCAACGAAGATCTTCCGATTTTCCGGTTTCTTCCTTCTTTCGTATTCACTGATGACGGCGCTCGCTGCGACTCTCTCGCTTTTCAGAGTGGCGACCATTTTTTCGAAATTTGTTAGCGCGCAGCCTCCAGGGCCGGCTGCAGGATCGGGTGGTGCAGTTGGAAATGCCGCGGCTCATAGCAGGGCTGGAGTCCAACAACCAAGCCAGCGGGATCCGAATGACCCGTAGCGGCTTGTGATCATCATATAGCGTCACTCGCCAGGCAGTTGCTCACATCACGCACCAGCTGTCGCGCGGCCACGATCAGTCCGTCGATATGGAAAGCGCCCAATTGTTCGTCCGGGCCCCCTTCGTTGCGCGCACGGTCGGCGGCCTGCAGCAGATCTAGCAATGCTGTGAGCCCAGACATCGAACGGCGCAGCGAGGCGTGATTGCTGGCGCCGAGGGTGAGGCTGCGGCACGGCTGTCCGTCGTCGCCATCGGCGTGGCTGATGGCGTTGAGACAGGCGAAGAAGGCGGGCGACTGTGTGGGCAGGTTCTGTTCCTGCAGGGCGCATTCGATCTCGCGTGCGAGGTCTTCAGGCACGTCGGTGGCAATGTTGCCGATCAGGGCGTGCAGGCGGGGATGGATGGCGGTGCGGTTGGTCATGGCGAAACCCTCACTGGCGTAGGTCCACCTTCCGGAGCGAAGGTGGCGGACGGTGCGGGTTGGCGTACCAAGGCAAACAAGCTTCAGGGGAGAAGAATGCCTGGCGGATCTGGCGATCCCCACGCACCGGCCGCCATTGAAGGCAGTCGGTGCATTCTCTCTGCTGCGATTGTTCTTGCAGCCCCTAAATCTTGTTTGTTTATTCGAGACGCCAATCCCGGCCCAGGCAATCTGCCTCGGCGCGGCGATCATCACGCCGGGCAATCACATCGGTCTGTAAGGAAAGTTCCCAACTTTCTCCAGGCAGGCCGGACGTTTCCCGTTGTGTGCCGTCCAACACCTGCGAGTAGTGCGGCGCGTCACTGATGGCGCAAATCGCCGCCCCTGCCGACCGTGCGCATGACGCCTTCGGAGCCGCGCCGCCATGCCAATCACGTCACCTCGCGCGGGAGGGGGGGGGCACGCCACGAATGAAGGCAGAGGGTTCCATTCCTGCGCTGTCCCACCGCCCCGGGTAGGCGTAGTCTCAACCTCTCGCCGTACCCATCCACGCTGGAGTGTCACCATGCCGCTCGCCCGCATCGATGTTCGCAAAGGTAAATCCGCCGACTACCTGCAACGCGTCGGCGAAACCATCTACCAGGCCATGCGCGCGGTGGGTGTGCCGGAAAACGACCGCTTCCAGATCTTCCAGGAACACGAGCCCGGCACGCTGATCTACGACCCCGGCTACCTGGGCGTGGACCGCACCGACGACTTCATCTGCATCCAGATCACCTGGAACGAAGGGCGTACGCTGGAGCAGAAGAAGGCGTTGTATGCGGGCATTGCCGAGGGCCTGCACGCGGCAGTGGGCATCCGTCGCGAGGATGTGTTCATCAACCTGGTGGAAGTGAAGAAGGAGAACTGGTCGTTCGGGAACGGGGTAGCGCAGTACGTGAGTTGATGCGGGAAGCGCATCCACGCATGGCCTGGATCTACACCTCGCTGCCGACCTGCTCGCCTTCGGTGACCGCGGCACTGCGGGCCGCCTTCACTGTGTCGGCACTGTTGGGTTGTTCGCACTCGATGCTGGTCACGTAGCCGTCGTGGCTGATGTTGTGCTCGGCACGCTTGACCAGCCACTGCCCGTCCACGCCATCGCGGAAGCCCTGCATCACCACCGTGGCTTCGGCCATCAACGTCTCGCGGCCGGGCAACGTGTAGCTCAGCGTACGCGTCTGCCTGGCCTGTTCCTGGTGCTTGGCGCGCGCTGCAGCTTCGGCGGTTTCGCGGTCGGCGTAGGCCATGCGCAGGCGCACGATCGGTTCACCGCTGCCCAGCTTCACTTCCTGGCGCGTGGCACCGCGTACATCGCGATAGTAGGCGATGGTGGTGCCGGTCTTCTCGCGCGAGACGATGCTCACCTTGTAGCCACTGCCATCGGCCGGGGTCAGGGTGACGTCGGCAATGCGCTCACCGCTGGCACTGGTGGATTCACCCCGCTTGATGAACATCAGGCGGCCGCCGCCCGGCTTGGCGATGGCGTCATGCTGCTTGGCCAGGCGCAGCAGCAGGTTCATGTCCGACTCCTGCGACTGCACCGTCAGCGGCAGCGCGATCGATGCAAGCGACCCACTCACGGCAGCCTCCATTCCGTGTTCGCCGGCCATGCGTTGCACCATGCCGCCGATGGTCGTGCCCTTCTTCCAGGTGCGCGTCTTCTGCGTCTGCAGATCGTTCTTGCCGCCCTTGCTGGCCTCGAACGGCGCCGCGCGGGCACGCAGGGTCATGCTGCCCGGGTAGCCGGAAATCTCCACCTCGTCGCAGATGTACAGGCCCATGCGCCGCACGTCACCGTCGTAGCCGATGAAGGCTTCCAGCTCCGCGCCCGCCGGCGGCAGCTGGATCGGATCGGAAGGATCATGGTCGGCCAGCTGCAGTTCCAGCATGTCCGAGTTGTTGTCGGTCTCGTCGGTGATCCGCAGCGACTTGAAGCGCGACCTGATGGTGTCGGTGATGTCCTGGTTGTTGGCCACCACGCGGAATGCCGGTGTGATGTTCAGTCCCACAGGGCCACTCCCTTGCGCTCGTTTGCCGGGCGCTGCACATCCGGCAGGGTGATCGCCATGCCCGCGGGCAGTACCGCGCCGCGTGCGGCAAGACCCGGGTTGGCGTCGAATACCGCGCGCAGGATGGCCGGTGATTGTTCGCCATAGTGCGTGTACGCGATGCGGTCGACGACGTCGCCGTCGCGGGTGTTATACGTTCGTGCCATCGCTGTGCTTCCGCAGGGAGAGGGTGAATTCGTGCCGTTGGATTCCGGCATCGGCAGTGAAACCGGAGGCGGTGGCGTCGATCTTGTCGATGACCCACAGCCCCAGGTTCCCGCCCTTGCCGGTCAGCAACCGCTGTGGCTTGCCCTGCGCGGCCAGCTTGCGCAGCTGCGAGAGCTCATTGCCGGCACCGCGGAACGCATAGTGGATGACGCCAGGCAGCGTCATGCTGGCCTTGCCGGGCCCGGTGTACTGCAGCGCAGCCATCTGGCCGATGCGTTCCTGCGCTGCCCAGCCATACTCGTTGCTCTGCTGGATGTCCTGGAACACGGCGGTGTTGAGGCTGAACTTGAAGCCGCCCAGCATCAGAAGTACCGGGGCGTTGCCGGAATCGTTGGCTTTGAACTGCGACAGCAGCTTGTCCACTGTGCCGGTTACGAACTCGCGCTTCATGCTCAATTCCTGTCTGCAAGGCCACCACGGGCGGCAACCGCGTTGCGACGCTGCAGTTCGTCGGCGGTGCGACGTGCTACGGATTCGCTGGATTCACCTGGTTGCTGGTGGATGGTGATGTTGTTGGTCTGTTGTTGCTGCACGGTGGTGGGTGCACGGGTGGTGGGCGAGGGCATGGCCGGTGCAGTGCGTCCCTGCGCACCGCTCAGCTCAGCCATGCGCCGGTTCAAGCCATCGTTGCTGTCGGTGCCGACGGCATATGCGACCCGTGCCATGTCACCAATGCCACCACCACCGCGTGCCTTCATGCTGCTGTAGATGTTGGCGGCGCCCACTGCGGTCTGCAGCCCGCCCTCGGCGACCTCCAGCGCTTTGTCCTTGGCAGCCCCTACGCCACCACCAAGCTTGTCCATGAACCAGCCGACGCCTTCAATGACCGGCTTGAGCTTCTCCAGGATGCGGTCGAACGCAGCCGTTGCCTTCTCGCTGATCGACTCCCAGATGCTGCCGAGCGTCTCGCTGATGAAACCGGCGACGGTGCCAAGCATCTCGCCCAGCCACACCACTGCTCCCACCACGCCGCCGATGACCTGGATGACCAGCCGGAAGTTGGTCAGCAGCGCTTCGCCTACCAGTGAGCCGATCTGGCCGACGCGTGACAGTTCGTTGCCGGTGTACTGCGCCGGTTCCAGCATCTTCGACAGCCAATCCCAGGCCTGCCCGATCAGCCCGCTCATGACTTCCCAGGCAGGGCGCAGCGGTTCGACCGCGCGCATCAGCTCCCCCATCGCCGCGGTGCCTGCACCGCTGAGACCTTCCCAGACACCGCCCAGGAACGCCTTGATCGGCTCCCAGTATTTGCGCACCAGGATGGCGCCTGCGGTGATCGCTGCGATGGCGATCGTGATCGGCCCGCCACCGATGGCGGCCACGGCAGTAGCAACCACACGGAAGCCAGATGCCAGGCGCATGGCCATCGGCCCGAAGCGTCCCAACTGGGCCAGCAGGCTGCCGCCACGGAACAGCTCGAAGGCCTTCTGCACGGCCAGGATCGGGCCCTGCAGGAACGTCCAGGCGTAGCGGGCGCCGAGCACCGCCGTGCGCACGCCCAGCATGCCGACCACGATCTGCGTGGTGTTGGCGATCAGCTTCGGGTTTTCCTGCACGAACGAGGTGACCCCGTTCAGCAGTTCGGTGAGCTTGACCGCGGCCTCGCCCACCGCCGGCAGCAGCGCGGCACCGAAGGCCTTGGACAGGTTGTCCACGGCGATTTTGGCGCCCTCGATCTTCTGCGGGTCGGTCTGCATCGCATCGGCATAGGCTGCATCGGTGGTGCCTGCCGATCCATTCAGCGCCTTGTCGCGGGCTCGAACATAGGTGTCCCAGTTCTCGATCATCGGCTGGACGAAGTTCTTCGCCTGGGCATCGCCGAACAGTGCGCCGATCTTCTTCTGGTCGCCCGCAGTGGCCTGGATGATTCCCTGCATGGCGGCATCGAAGGGATTGCCACCGTCGGTCTGCGCGTCACCGATGATCTTGCGCAGGTCCAGATTGAGGCTCTTCTTCGCCTTGTTCTGCAGCTCCGGCGACAGGACGGACGACATGAAGTTCTTCATGTTGCTGGCGGCCTTGTCGGCGCCGCCGGCCGAATCCAGCGTGGCCTGGAGGGCGGCGCCGAGGGTCGCGGCCGCCGAGGTGCCCCGCAGCTTCATCGCTTCGAACGACGAGCCCAGGGCAGGCAGCACTTCAGCCATGTCCTTCAGGCCCAGGCCGCCCTGCCGGCTGTTGACGACCAGCACATCCAGCGCGTTCTGCATGCGCGAGGGGTCGATATCGAACGACTGCTGCAGGGCGGCTGCGGCCTGGGCCACATCATCGATGCTGGCGCCGGTGACGGTGGTGGTCCGCCCGACCGCGCCCAGGCTGGCCTGGGCCGACTGCGCATCCATGCCGGCGTCGATCATCAGCCTGATCGAGCGCTGCAGCGCGTTGGCGCCCTGGTTGGTCGCACGCGACTGTTCCAGGATGGCCTGACCCAAGGCGCTCACCTGGGCCCGGCTGAGGTTGGCCGCCACGCCGATCTGCTGGTTCTGGCGGGCAAAGCCGGAGGCGTTCTCCACCGGCTTGGCCAGCGCGGTAACGGCCGTGCCAAGCGCACCACGTGCCTCGCCGAATGCCGAGCCGAGCTTCTCGCGCTTCTCCAGATTGGCGGTGCGCTTTGCCTCGATGCTCTCCAGTGCCTCCTGCGAGGCACGCAATGCGTCGACCTGGGCACGCATGCGAGCGTATTCCTTGCTCGTCGTGTTCAGACGGGCAAGCCTGCGGTCCAGCAGTGTCATCTCGGTGCCGATGCGCTTGATGCCATCATTGGCGAAGGACAATGCGTCCTTCAGCGATTTGGACACCGAGCCGCCGATCGTGATCGTTGTCGTTTGAACGTTATTGGCCATGTACCGGCAACCCCTGAATCCACCAGATGAACTTCGACACCCGCAGCGTCATGATCTCGCGCAGGCCCCAGCCGGTATGCCCGGCCAGGGCAAGCACTCCCTGCCTGATCTGCGGCAGGGTCAGGTGGTAAAAAGCGCCACGCCTGCCTGCAGCCGGGCGTAGTCGCGCAGCGGCATCTTGCGCACGTCGTCCGGCGAGATCTCGCACAGGTTGGCGATCATCCGCACCTCACGCTGGGCGTCGCTGCCCTTGTCGTCCTGGTAGCGCTCCATGTCTTCCACGGTCGGTTCACGCATGCGCAGCACGGCGGTCTCCATGCCGTTGACCTGGCGCGGGCGGGTGAGGGTGATCTCGGCAAAGCCATCGCGCTCGATGACGGTGTCGGTGGGGGTCTTGGTCTTGCTGGACATGAAGGCGTTCCTGGAATGCGATGCGGTGCGATGGATGCGGGGGCGCGAGGCGCCCCCGGGTTCTTCGGTGCGGCGTGGGCTCAGATGCCCAGCGCGCCGCGGATGCCGGCCAGGACGTCGACGCCACCCTGGCGGGCGATCATGTTGACCACGTCGATCTCCTGCACGACCTGGGCGCCATGGGTCAGCTTGTAGTAGCTCAGCGCCAGGCTGACCTTGATCGTGCCTTTCTCGCCGACCTTGGTTTCACCACGGTCCAGCAGCTTCACCTTGCCGCGCATGTTGTGCACGACCTGGGTCACTTCGCCGTCGTCGCCTTCCAGCGCTTCGCGGGCGGTGAAGCCATACTCCTTGCTCTCGATGACGTGGAACTTGGTCATGATCTCCGCGTCGTCCGAGGCGAACTCGACCTCGGCGGTGAGCTTTTCATGGCCGAGCACGATCTCGGTCGGGGCCAGCATGCCACCGGCCTGGAAGTCCTCGGTCTTCAGCGACAGCTTGGGGGCGGTGAAGGACATCACGCTGCCGGCATAACCCTTGCCGTCGACGTAGAAGTTGAAGTTCTTGCGGATCTTGCGCGCCATGCTTAGAAGATCTCCGAGACGTAGTTGTTGTTCATGTGCATGCGGAAGGTCAGCTGCTCACCCGGGTAGGTCGGGGTGAAGTCGAAGTCCCAGTAGAAGCGGCCCTGGGCCACGCTGTCCGCTGCGTTCAGTTCAGGGTCAATCCAGCAGTTGCCACCGAGGATCGCGCCCTGGGTCTTCAGCCCGCGCAGGAAGGCATTGACACCCTCGCGCACGTCATCGACGTAGGTCTTGCTGATGCCGCGATCGACGGCCCACAGGTGGGCGGCTTCCAGGCTGTCGGCGATGATGTCGGCGGTGCGCACCACGCACAGGAACTGCCACTTCGGGTCGATGCTGGTGGTGCGGTTGCCCCACAGGCGGAAGCCCCCTTCGCGGATGACCGTCGCCACGTTGGCCTGGTTCAGCAGGTTGGCGCGGCTGGTGGCATCGGACAGACCGAAGTCGATCGCACGCGCGGTACCGACCACGCCGTTGAGTTCCAGGTTCGACGGCGACGCCCACCAGCCGCGCTCGTTGTCGCTGCGGGCGATGGCACCGGCCACGGCACCGGAGGCATAGCGGGTGACGATGGCATCACCGGACTGCACCAGCAGTGCCGGGTCGACCACGTAGACGCGCTTGGAGCCGGTCAGGGCGGCGGTGGACTTGGCAGCGTCGTCGTTGCTGTTCGGGCCATCCTTGATGATCACTGCGCGCAGCTTGTCGGCAATGCCGAGCAGTTCCGCGACGACCGGGTTGGCCAGCACGGCCTCCGGCTTGGCCGGGTCGGTGGGGTGCACATGGGTGAAGCCGGGTGCGACCAGGATGCGCGGCTTGACGCCAACGATGGACTTGGCAGCCAGCAGTGCATGCACGCCTTCGTAGGCGCCGGTCTGGGCGTTCACGCCGCCCAGCACGTTGGCCAGGGTGGCGCTTTCGTTGGCGCCCTTCTCGACGCGGACGACGACGACGACGGCACTGGACTGGTCGAAGATCGCGTCGAGCGCACCGGGCAGGGTGCCGGCATCGGCGCCGGTGGTGGCCGACAGCTTGGCAGCCTGCGACGACGAGGTCACCAGGACGGGCGTGTTGATGGGGAACGCTTCGGTGTCGGCCAGCGGTGCGGTGCCGACGATGCCGATCACGCTGCTGGAGGCGATGGCAATCGATCGGGCACCGGTATCGATGTTGACGACCTGTACGCCATGGAGAAATTCGGTCATTCGGGGTTCTTCCTCGGTGTGGGTGTGTGCCGGCTTGTGTAGGCGACGGGGTAATGTTCGGAGAATGTGGTTGTCGGGATAATTGCAGCGGTGGCCCGCTGATCGATCAGACCCAGCCGGAGGCGCTGACTCTGGCGCTGAAGGTTGAAACCTGGGCGATACCCCCGGCACGGCGCAGCGCGACGGAAATGCTGACGCTGTCTGATTCGTAGCTGGCCGACTTGGCAGGGACGCTGATCGACAGGCCTGCCGATGGTGCCGCCGATGCCGGAACGAACGAGGGAGCACTGGTGCTGAAAGAGGCTTTCGCGGGCGTGGAACCGGTGATCTGCACTTCGTACTCGGAAACGCTTGCACCTGCCGGAAGCCACTGGCCCGACGCTGCTACTGAGCTGCCTCCATTGCCGCCACCGGCGACGCCTGTGCGGATGGCATAGGTGCCGTCGGCATACATCAGGATCGAGACGGTTGCCGACACGGAGCCGGTGGAGTTGGTCTTGGCGCCATTGCTTGCCGAGTAGCCCTTGCCATGGAACGGTAGCCTGTAGGTGGCGCTGCCGCGGGCCGCCCACAGGTTGGACACGTCCATGCCGTTGATGCGATGGCCTACGTCCGCACGTTTGCTGCCGTACTGGATGTGCGCGTAGCGGCGGCTCAGGTCGGTGCCGCCGATACGGCGGCCCGAATCCTGTGCAAGTGGACCTTCGACGTACGGATCGAACAGGTCGTCAAAGTCGACACCGGAAGAGCGATATCCGCTGGGCATGTCAGCGCTCCGCTTTCAGTGCGCGCACTTCGGCGGCCAGCTCCTGGATGGCCTTGGCCATCACCGGCAGCAGCTGGTCGAGCTTGACCGATGCCACGCGCTCGCCCTGGAACTCGACACCTTCCAGGTCGACCGCTTCCGGCACCAGTTCGGCCAGCTGCTCGGCGACGAAGAACAGGCGGCGACGACCGTCGTCGTTGTACTCAGGCTTGTAGTGGCCGGCTGCCAGTTCCATCTGTTCGACAGCCGCCAGGCCGTAGGGGAGCGTGCCTTCGATGTTCTTCAGCTTGCGCGAAGAGCCAACGTCGTAGCCTCCCGTGGCAGATACGCTGCCGATGAAGGCATGGCCAGTGAACCCATTCTCCGCTGAGTATTGAATCCGATTGCCATCACCCCAGCCTACGTATCCCATGCGTGTTCCATCCGCGCGATGGAACGCGACGTAGCCAGCGAGTGCATCGGTACCGGCGTTGGTTCGAACGCAGTCGCCCGCGCTGATGACCGAGCCTGCTGCGGTGAGGGTTTCATTGAAGGAGGCGGGACCGATCACGGAAACGGAGGAGCCGCGCAGCTCAAGTGGTGCGAAGGCATTCTCGGCCGGATTCACTGATTGGAGCACGGTGTTTCCCGCCCCATTGCTGATGAATCGGATCAGATTGTGTCCCGCAGCTGCCTGGGCATACAGATAGGCATTGATGCGCAGTGCACCAGACACCGTGTCGCCGGCTTTGCTTATCTTGCTTGCCGGATCGAAGTTGCCGCTGGTCCAAATCGTGCCGCCCGCATTCAGCGTTGCGCCATAGCCGCCAGCGGAGTTGGAAAAAGTGAAATTCGGCCCGTTCTTGAAAATGTAGGAACTGGCATCGCCAAGTACCAGGACGCCGTCGTTCGCCACTCCGGCCCAGCCATAAGAGCGAAGCGAGTTTCCATTCACAGCAACGTGACCACTGAAGATTCCGCCGGTCTTGTCCATCTTCGTGTCAGGCGAAAAGTTGCCTGCGTGCCACATCGCCGAGCCGTTCCAGCGTGGCACGTCATTGTGTGCGATGGTCAGTTCGCCTGCGGCGGTCCGGCCGGTATTCCATGACCTCCAGGTCGACTTGCCCTCCCAGGCCCCGATGTACGCGGTTTCCGCGCCGTACTTGCCGAAGCCAAGAAGCGGGTATGTGCCACCAATGAACTGCTGGTCGCGGAAGTCATTACGCGACAGGTTGGCCTTGTCGTTGATCGCCTCCTGCAGCCCGGTCACATCAGCAATCACATGCTTGTGGCCCACGGTGGCGAAGTCACCGGCCAGGGCGAACTCGGAGGCGTGCTTGCCATCCAGGGTGTCGGCGTCCAGGCCGTTGCCATGCCCGGTGTCCTTCAGCGCGGCACTCTTCAGCTCCAGCGCCGTGCGGGCCGCGCTGGTGTTCGCCGCAGACAGCAGTGTCTTCGCCAGCGCGGTCGGGGCGCTGGCGCCGAAGCGCTTGTCGGTGTAAGCGCGCACGCCACGCGGGGTAACTGCGCGCTGGGTGTCGGTCGCATCTTCGGCTTCGGTGCTGGTGGCCAGCTCGACCACGCCGACGACCTCGGTGGTGGCCGGAGGATAGAGGAAGCCGGCATCGCCGAACTGGATCTGCGTCGTGTCGATCCCGCTGAAGCGGGTATCGGTGGCCAGCAGCAGCATCGACGCGGCCGACTTCTCCATGATCGGATCGGCCTGGCCGTAGCTGGCGAACAGGGTGCCGTCGGCCAGGTACAGGCCGAAGCCGCGCAGCGTGTAGGAGGTGGCGCTGTCGTCGCGGATGGTGACGTGCACGGTGTCATCGCCCACCGCCTGGCCGCCGAAGGTGGCGACGCGCTTGATCTCACCGGGCAGCGCGGTGAGCCCCGCGGAAGGCACGAAGGCGGTCGAGGTCAGGCCGATCTGGGTGATCAGCACGGCGTTGGTGCCGGTGTTCGGCGGATTGACCAGCTTGGCGAAGCCGGCATCGGTGATTTTCAAGCGCATGCGGGGGTTACTCTCCGATCAGTTGAAGGCGGCGGAAGGCCGTGGCGTGGGCGGCTGCAAGTGCGCCGACGGCGGCGTCGGCCTGCATGCCCTGGGTAAAGGTGAAATGCGAGCGCACCGGCTTGGTCCGGGTGATTTCGCCAATGACGTCCTCGACGAACATCGCCGTGGCGGACTGGCCATCCTGGTTGGCGATGGTCATCACCGCTTCGAAGGTGTGCGGCGCGCCCTTGGGCTGCAGCTGCCACCACTCGCGGATCAGCACCGAGCCGCCGAAGGCGGCCACCACGTCGCGCACGCTGCCGGCGGTGCCCTTGCGTCGCTGGATGGCGATGGCCGTACGCACCCGGGCGCGCTTCACGGCTTCGGGCCAGTAGGCCTTCCATTCGTCCACCGACAGCGCCCAGGCCAGCCAGGGCAGCAGTGCGGTCGGACAGCGGTCGGCATCCCACAGCGCGGTGATGTCCACCGGCAACGGACGCGCAACGATGGCGCGGGCAAGCGCGCGCTCGGCGTGGGTGGCGTTGGCGGGCAGCAGGTTCGCCGCTGAAGGCACCACCACCTGGGCGTCACCATCGATGACCTCGCCGGGCGCCGGTGCAGCGGCCAGGGTGACCCTGCTGCCCTCGATGACGCTGCCCTGCAGCAGCTGCCGCCCCTGCGCATCGGTGCGGTATGCCGCCTGCAGGCTCGCCAGCGCGCCGCCGGGGTGGCGGAAGGTGCGGTTGCGGCCATCGATCGCGCCGCGCAGGCGCGCGTTGATCAGGCGCGTGCTCGGCTCATTCATCGGTGCCGCCGTGGGTCAGGGTCACGCCGGTGCAGTGCGTGGCCTGGGTTCGGTCCACCACCACATCTGCAGCCGGACGGACGATCTCCACGCGCTGCACGCCCTCGGCATGCAATGCGGCGAACAACCCCGAACGGGTGACATCGCGGCCGAGACGATGTGACTCGCCGATGTAGCGGTCCAGGCGGGTGCGTGCTTCGGCAAGCACGACCTGTGAATCCGGGCCGGCAAAGGTGAACAGCGTGGCGTCGACCGTGTAGTTGACGATCGTGGCCGGCTTGACCAGCACGTGGTCGGTCAGCGGTCGCACGTCATCCGCGCTCAGCTTCGCCTCGACGATGTCGAGCAGGCCCTGGGTGGCGGTTCCATCCGCTTCGCGCGACAGCACCGAGACCACCACTTCGCCGGGGCCGGGACTGGTCGCACTGGCGTCGAGCACGCGCGGGTCCGCGCTCAGCGCATGGAATACATAGGCACCCTCCGGCCCTGCCACGCTGAATCCTTCCGGGCCCAGCTGGATGCGGCGGCGGAAGTCCTCATCGCTCTCATATCGCGGTGGAATGCCTTCCTGCGGTTTGCCCGGGTCGAGCACCTGGCGGACGACGCCGAAGATCGCGGCGAGGTGGTCCAGGTCGCTGCCACCGGCATACGCCAGCATCACGCCACGCGCGGCGTCGTTGACGCGCTGGCGATCGAGCAGGCGCAGGTAGGTGCAGACCTCCAGGATCTTGAAGGCCGGGTCCGACGGCAGCAGCGCGTCGAAAGTGGGATCCAGGGCCTGCAGTGCGGTCAGCGATTCATCGAACATGGCTTCGAAATCGAGCACTTCGATGACCGCCGGTGCAGGCAGCTGGGACAGATTGACACTGGTGAACGAGCCGGATGCCACGGTTAGCGAACCTCGATTCCTTCGATGGTGATGGCCTCGCCGTCCGGCAGGTGGATCCCGGTCACTGCCAGGATCATCACGCCGGGGGCGGGGAGGGAGACGTCGACGTTCTCGACGTGGAGACGCGGTTCCCATCGCGCCAGCGCGTCGACGGTGGCCGCGATCAGGTCCATGCGCAGCGAGCGGTTGGTCGGCGCATCGATCAGTTCAAACACGCGTGAACCGTATTCGCGGCGCAGTACGCGGGAGCCAAGGGGCGTGGTGAGGATGTCACGCACGGACTGGTGGAGATGGGCGAGCCCATCCAGTGATTTGCCGGTGTTGGCGTCGGTTCCTCGCATGGCCTCTATCGTCGTGGAGTGCGGGTTTTCAGGGCATTGCAGGCGTGGCCGCTCAGGCCTGGGCCGGCGTGGTCGGGGCGGTTGGGCCCTGTGCGGTGTGCTTGTGTGCCTTCAGACCGATGGCGCCAGCCTTGATCTCGCCCGGTGTGCTGATGTCCTTGCCAGCGCTGATCGCGCCGCTGACATCCAGATCGCCGGTCGCCTTGATCAAGGGCGTATCGAGCACGATCGATTCGCTGGCGATCACCTGTGCATTCGCACAGGTGACGATGACCTTGCCGCTGCCGACATGGACGTTGAGCGTGGTGGTTTCCTGGTCGTATTCGACGCTGCTGCCGTCGGCGAACTCGGTGCGTTGCCGCAGGCGCGAGTCGGCCGGTGGCGGAAAGCGGTCCTGGTACAGGCTGCCGAGTACCAGTGCCTGGCCGGGGTCGCCGTAGGGGCACGCCAGCACGACCTGCTCGCCCGGTTCGGGCGCGCACCAGCTGCGCATGCCTGGTCCGGCGCGGCGCTCCAGCCAGGGAATCCAGTCGGTAAGCATGCCGTCGGCATCGACGCGAACGCGCCCGTTCGCTTCGTCCAGCTCGCGTACCACACCGATCATCAGCAGGTTGCCGATCAACCGTGCGTGTTCGGCGCTCATCGTGCGCGCTCCGGCAACGGCAGGTAGCGGGACTCATGGGCGCGGCCGATCTCCGGCGCGAAGCTGTAGGACGCCTGCGGCACCACGCCACCGGCGTCGTCCCACGGGTTGTCGCCCAGTGCGATCGGCAGCGACCACTCGACGATCCAGGTGCGCAGGCCCGGCTGTGCTGCCGCTGGGTCTTCGGGCAATGCCGCGATCACATCGATCGCGCCGCTGGCAACGCCGGGAAAGCGGCCGAGCTGGTGCAGCCAGGTCGCGAGGGCGAGGGCCGCGTTGCGCAGCCGCAGCGCTGTGGTTGCATCGGTTGCCGGCAGCACAATGCGTGCTTCGAAGCGCAGCGTGGCCTGCAGAAGGCCACTGCCATCATTGTTTTCCCTGCTGCGGTCACAGCGGGTCATCGCCAGCAGGCAGGCCGGCAGGGGCATCCCCTCAGCGTTGGCGTCGCGATGGAACTCGATGCTTGCAAACCCCGGAAAGCGTGCGCGGATTGCGGCTTCGATCGCGGCAATCAGCGGATCGAGCGTAGGAGGGAGGGGATCGTTCGCCATGTCAGCTCATGCAGGGAAGGGAAGAAGGGCGTGGCCTGTGCGGCGCGCGCGGTCTGCAGCCAGTGTTGCCATCACCGCAGTGGGGTGGCATTGCAGGCGTGGCCGTATCCGGCAGGCTCAGTGCGCGGGAGTGGCGCTGCTGCTGCAGTCGGCAGGTGCTGCCGGCGCGGCGCCATTGATGGTGATGCCGCGCTGGTTGCCGAGGCTGCACAGCAGCGCACTCAGCTGGTCGGCCAGCGCGTGGTACTGCTGTGCGACGGCAACGTGATTGCGCAGCAGCGCGTCATCGCTGGCCGCGTGCAGGTCCGGCAGGCGGGAAGGGGGAAGCAGCTGGGCAGGTGCGATGCTGAGATCAGCGCGGCAGGGCGTGGCCGGCGTTGGCCTTGCGCCAGATGCGCACGAACTCAGCGTCAGCGTCGCCGCGATCACGACCAGGAGTCTTGGCATGGGTCTCGATGTCCCGTTGCAGGGTGTTGAACTGTTCGGTGCGCCGGGCCTGCTGGGCCAGGCGCTGTGATTCGGCCTGCGCGCCTGCGGCGCTGTTGGCGAGGGCCTGCTGGTGCGCGCGCTGGGCTGCATCGGTGCGGGCCGCCTGCTGCGCTGCCCGGGCGGTGGCAGCGGCAAGGTCCGCGCTGCGGTCGCGCAAGGTCCATCCCAGCCCGGCGCAGCTCGCGTGGCTGCCGGCAAGGACCAGCAGTCCGATGCCCAGCTTCAGTGTCCCGGGTGTCACTGCAGGGCTCCGCCGGCGGCACGGTAGGCCGCGCGTAGCGTTTCCAGTGCGTGCTCCTTCTGCCCGTAGCCGGCGCCTGGCAGCGACGCCCAGATGCGTCGTGCCGCGGTGACGGCGGCATCGAAGCGTCCCAGCCGGATCAGCTCGTAGGCACCGCATTGTTTCAACAGGGCGACCGCCGCACGGTCCTGCGAGACCGGGCCGAAGTCGGGCAGGCCCAGGCGTGCGCGCAGGTCGTCCCAGGTGCTGCGTAGGAACTGGTAGCGGCCGGCGGCGCTGGATTTGATGCCATAGCGCGGCAGCGACACCAGCACGCGGGGATGGTCGCGGTAGTCGGTGAACAGCTGGCCGCCGACGATGACGTCGTAGCCGTGGTCACGTGAGCGCTGGCCCGGAATGTCGGTGCCTTCGGACACGGCCAGCATGTCCAGGAACGCAGCGACGTTGGTGCCACCGAGGGCGCTGGCGGCGGCGACGGTCATGCGGCCGCTCCTGGTTGCTTGCGAACCAGGGCCAGCAGGGCGTCTATCTGTACGCTCTGCTGGGCGATCTGTGCACGCAGGGCGCTGACCTCACCGCGCAGCTGCCCGATCTCCTGGGCCATTGCCTCGCGTTCGTGCATCAGTCCATCGGCGCGTGTACGTTCGGCCGCGAGTTGTTCCTGCAGGGTGCGCAGGGTGTTGCTGGTGGCTTCGTCGGCGGTGCGGTCGACCTTGGCCGATGACAGCCACTGGCGCAGCCACAACGACACCGCGATCAGCACGCCCGAGGTCCCGCCCAGGTACTTGGCCCAATCCGGCACGCCCGCCAGCAGGTCGCTCTCGTTCATGCGCGTGCGTACCCCTTGAGCAGGGCCGGATGGACCGCCGGTGGCAGCGCGGTGCGCGCACCGCGCAGGGCGCGCTTGATGGTGGTCTGTGAGACGCCGAACTCACGCGCGACATGCTCGCGCGGCATGCCGCTGGCGACCGCGCGGGCGATCTGCTCACGGCGTTCGTGCGCGCCGGCGGCGAAGCAGGATGCCAGGAACAACAGTTCGCCGCCGAAGTGCGCGACCAGCCGCCGGGCGGCGTCGTGGCCAAGGATGTCGATCAGCCGATGCTGGTCGGGCAGGGTGGAGGGGACGTAGACGATGACGCGGTGACGGCCGGTGGTGCTGGAGGTGGTCGGCGGCCACGCACGCACCAGCGTAAGGGCTGCGGATTCGCCGATGACCTCGGCCAGGGTCTGGATACTGTCGGGCAGGGCGTTCATGGAGGATGTCTTCAGTGGCATTGATCTCCACTGTTGCCATCCCGCCTGTCCAGTCAAAACCGTTCATCTACTTTTATATCGGTGCGCTGAAGACGTTCAGTGGTGCGCGAGGACGGGTGAGGAGCACGACACGCCTGCTTGCAGTGCGCCGTATCCGCTTGCACCGACCGCTGGTGTTTTCCTGTAGATCCGTACTCGCTGTCCTCACCTGGCAGGAACAGAGGCAGATCAAGGGGATGGGGCAGGTACAGGGTGAGGACGGCCCCCCGCCGCATGGCCTCATGCGCCGTGTACTGGCCGGAAACAAAAAAGCCCCGGACGATGCCGGGGCTTCAGGACTGCAGGAGGCGCTGGATCAAAGATCGAATACCAGGTTGCCGCCGGTCTTGCGGGGGATGTACCCGGCGTCGCGCAGCCAGCGTGCCGCGTTGACCTGGTCCATGCGCTTGACCGGGAAGCGGTTGGCGAACATCAGGAAGCGCGCCACGGTGATCGACTCGCCCTTGCCCTTCAGGGCCGCGAGGGTTTCGACGAACCATGGCGCGGGCGGTTGCTGGTTGCCCGGGCGGGCCACGGTACGCGCCTGCTGGGCGCTGCCAGCGCCTGCCCGGGCAGTGGCCAGCGTGCACAGCGAGATGAAGATCGCATCCAGGCTCACGTTGTCCTTGCTGCCCTTGGGCTGGGACTTGAACAACTCGATGGCCTTCAGGCGCGTCGACGTGAACTGTTCGACCTCCATGGCGTTTCCTCTTTGCGAAATGGGTTGGGGATGCAGGGTGACGACAGGTGTCGTCGGTGATGGGGGATGACCTTACATCATTTCCGCCGATGATGGGTCGTGGCCTGCGGTGGGTTCAGCGGATGGGGCGGGTAGCGGGTCCTGATTACGGATCAGATCACACCGCGTGCAAGCAGCTGGTCCAGCGATCTGCGGACCAGATCGGCCGGGGTACCGTCGTTGTCGACTTCGATGTCGACCAGTTCATGCGGCAGCGGCTGCTCGCTGGCATGAGGGTCGCTGCTGCAATGGCCCGGGCGGTTGACGCGGATCACGACACCACCACGACGCCGGATCGCGCGGGCCTCATTGGCGAAGCGGACGTCGGGTACCAGCCCGCCCTCGGGCAGGCGTGCGAACAGCGAGCGTACCCACAGTTCGGGATGGACGCGGTCACGCCCCCATTCGGTACCGGCGGCCTGCATCAGGTGGCGCGGGGTGAGTTCGGCCAGCCAGTCGATGGCGTCCTCCTTGCGGCGGTCCAGTTCGTGCAGGGAGAGCCCAAGGAGAGAGGCGACGAACTGCCGCAGTGGGGCCGTGAAGCTGTCGCGTGGCAGCGCCAACGCCGATGCGAGTCCATTGGCGAGTGTGTCCTTGCCCGAGCGCTTGCTGCCGGCGATGCCGATGTAGAGCGGTACACGTGCGCGCGGCGCCGGCCGCAGGGCGATGCTGCCCAGTGCAGGGCCGGCACGGAACGCGGCCAGTGTGTCGGCAATCATGCGATGACCGCTGTCGAGGGAGGCGGGAATCATGCGGAATCTACTCCTGGAGAAATGCGGCAGGTGCCGGAGGATCAGGAATCGCGGCCGGCGAGGCTGCGGGCGCGGAGGATGCGCTGGGTGATGCGACCACCCCGGGCCGCCGCGGCGATCGGGTCAAAGCACAGCATGGCGGTGCGGGTACGTCGGCCGGCAGCAAGGTGGTCGCGGATGGTCCGCTCGGACAGCACCGGTACCCGCTGATGGATCTGCTGCACGGTCAGCTGCTCACCTTCGAAGGCATGCAGTCGGGGATGAGGCATGGCGGAAGCGCTCCTGGAAGGTGGCGGGCCGATACAGCCATCTTGCCTCTGCAGATGGTCTCAGTCAACACCTTTCATCTACTTTCATCGTGACGTGGTCGGCCGGACGGGCTGGCGGTCCACAGCCGCAATGCCGCTGCTGCCAGGCGCTCGCGCTCAACCGCGCCGCGTGCCGCCAGGACACCCTCGAGATACTGCTGGCGATGTCGGCGCGGACTGACCGCCGTCCAGCGCCCGTCGTTGCCCATGCGCCGGTAGCCGTCCAGTTGCAGCAGGCGACGTGCTTCGTAGTGCAGGCGCCAGTCGTCGCTGCTGCTGTCAACGTCGCGACCATCATGGATGCGTGGCATCTAGAACGGGCCTGCCGCATGCTCGGCGAGACTGCGTCTGCGCTCTGGCATCAGCCAGACCTTGGCACGCTCCTTGCCCACCACGCGGGTGCGTACGCCATGGCGTTTGACCACGTAGGCGGCGGCCTCGTTCACCTCGCGACGGTTGGGCTTGTCGATGCCCACCGCGATGACGATCTCGGTGGCGCGGTAATGCGCGCTCCAGTGTTCGGCAGGGAGCGACCAGTCGAAATGGCGATCGATCAGTTCGGCGATCGGCGAGATGGGTTCGTGTTCGCTGTTGGTGGCATTCAGCGCATCCAGTTCCTCGGCACTCAAGTGCCAGGTCTCGCCCCCGCAGTACAACGCATGGGCCTCTGCCCAGACCTGCTGCATGTCGATCCGCGCCGGTTCGCCCAACGCTACGGCGTGCACGGTCCACCAGCGGGTGTTGCCGGTGGCATCGCGCAGGAAGCGTTCGTCGTTGACACTGGCAAACAGGATGGTGCGCCGTGCATAGCGGGATTCGGTGCGCGCGTAGGGGCGGCGGATCTCGTCATGGCTGCGCGAGATGAATGATTTCAGCGCCGCGATATCGGTACGGCGGAAGGTGGCATCGACTTCGCCCAGTTCGACGATCCACTTGGAGATGACCTGCTTGACGCTGTCCTTGTTGGCCGGATCGAGCACCACCCCGTCAGCGATCAGTTGCAGCTCCGCCGGCGCCAGTTGCCGTGCCCAGCGCGTCTTGCCCAGGTTCTGTTTCGAGACGAACGTCAGCACGCCACGCGCGACCACGCCATCGGGCTCAAAGGCGGCCGCCACGCCGGAAATCAGCCAGCGCCGCATCAGGACCTCCTTCAGCACGCGGCCGTCGGCCATGCGCGTGGGCTGGGCTTCCTGCACGGTGTCGAAGAACGCCTGCAGGCGGGTCTGGCCATCCCACGGCCGTGAGGTGATCCAGCTGGCGGCGGGATTGTAGGGATTGGCTTCGGCCACCTGGCACAGGTTGGTCTCGAAGCTGGCGGTGGCCATGCCGGCGCGGTGCATGCAATCCATCACTTCTCCAGCCGCGACCTCCTTGGCGTTGTCCACGGTCGTCTGCAGCCCAGGGACCAGGATTTCCAGATCCTTGCGGATGACGTTGTAGCGCACGGTCACACCGGTACGGCGGCACAGCTCGGCCAGGTTGCGGGCCGTTGGCAACGGCCGCCCGCGCGCGCTGGTGTCGGGAAACGGGGTGAAGGCATCGAATGCGGACAGGTTGCCAGGCACCTGGTAGCGCGCGCTGTCCGATGACGGCGCATCGTCCCGCGCCACGTCGTCGCCTGCCGCGGGCGGCGCGGGAGGCAACAGCTGGATACGCACGGCGTCCAGCCCTTCACGCAGATGCAGGTCGTTGAAGTCGGTAGGACGGTCATCATCGCCATGCAGCGCAGCGAACTCGGGCCAGACTACGCGGGCATCGATGTCTGCAGCGGTCCGCGTGGCCAGAGTGACGCCAGGGTTGTCCAGTGGCTGCCGCGTCCACTGATCGTTGTCGGCACATAGCACGAACGACGCGTCCGGCATGGCGCCGCGCCAGGCCTGGCCGACCGGGCCGAGGTTGCCCGCATCCCAAGCCACTACCACACACCAGCCGGTGGCCTGGTGGATGGATTCGGCCGTGGCGTAACCTTCTGCAATGGCGATCGGCTGGCCGGGGACCGGCTTGCCGATGACATGGAAGCAGCCCTGCTTGCGGCCGCCGGAAAGAAAGTCCTTGTCGCGTCCGAGTGCCGGATCCATGCGGGGAAAGATCGCCTGCAACGAGACAATCCGACCCGCACTGTTCATCACCGGCACCAGCAGGGCATTGTCGATGTGGCGGAAGACCAGCCCATCGCTGTTGCGCACCAGCCATGGCGCCACACGCAGGCCATGTGCGTGGATGCCCTTGCGTATGAGATAGGGATGGTGGGCATCCGCGGGAATGGCGCGGTTCCACAGCACGTTGGCCACCTTGGCGGCGGCGTCCTCGCGCTCGCGCTGATCCCGTTCGCGCGCGTTGCGGGCCGCCTCCTGGCGTTGCCGGATGGCACGCTGCTCGGCGGCGCTCAACGCGGTCGGCGATTTCGCGCACCAGGCATGGCGGATGCCGGTCCGCCAGCTGCCGAACTCGCCGGCCGGCACGTGGTCGCCAAACAACACCGCCCAACCATTGCGTGTGCCACGACGGTCGCCTTCCACATGGAAACGCACCAGCGTGCCATCGGCGTTGAGCGCGTCGCGGCCGCGCGCGTCCGGCACGATACCGTGCGCGTGCATGGCCTGCAGGAACGCGGGAACGATGTCCTGCGTGGGATGCGGTGTGTGCATTCGACGGGGCCCCTGGGAACGTGGATCGGTCCACGGCGGCCGATGGTGGCCAACGTGCTGTGCAGTACCTGGCGTGCGCAGGCCACGCAGCGGCCGACCGACGCAGTGTGGTCAGGATGTGATGGGAGGTAGTGACACGGTCATGGTGTCGGAATGAGTGTTCAATTGCAACACCTTCCAGCACCTTGCATCCCCGGTCGCGAACAGGCCGGCCGGTACTCGTTGGATCTGTGATGACGATCCGCAGATTGCTGTGGTCGCGCCGGTGCGTCGCAGTTGGCGAGAACCGGTTTTCGGATGATGTGATCGCCGTCAGCGACGGCCCTTTGTTTCTCTCCATCGCGCCTTCGGGCGCCCGTGCACAAGGAGCCTGCATGCCTGAAATCCACTGCAACCACGAACACCAATCCGCCGCGGAGTCCATGTCGTTGACGGTCGTTGCGACGTTCTCAATCGGTGCGACCACCCCTCGATAAAATACAACCCGCATGACGGACACCATCGACGAAGCGCAGGAAATGGAAGCGCGCCACCTGCAACGCGCCCTGGCCCAGCACGCAACGCGGGCCAGCAACGTTGCCCCTCTCACTCCCATGGGGGAATGCCACAACCCGGACTGCAGCGAAGACTTCGACAACGATCCGGCAAGGCTGTTCTGTGGGCCTGCCTGTGCCGAGCGTTTCGAAGCCATCCATCAACACCGCAACGCATAGGAACAGGGGACATGTCTCTGAACAGCAACGACGCTGGCTTCACCGAACGCATCGCCGGTCTATCGGCCGAGCTCGCCGTGCTGGTGAGCCTGGTGGAGAACCACATCCATCTGCAGCTGGCTGATCTGGCCGACTCGGGTGATGTGGATGCACAGGAGCGATTCGCGGTAGCCGATCCGGAGCGCTGGTTGGAGAACGCCCGCAACAGCCTGCAGGCGGGTGTCATGTTCCTGGAGCGCGCGGTGCAGCAGCCGGCGCGGTTCTAGTCATCCGGTGCGGGGGCGGAAGGGGCCGGCCAGGCTGCCTTCCGTCCCCCTCGGGCAGTGGACGATCCCCTGCGCTGGAGGCTGCGTCATAACGTCGCACTGGCCGCCGGGCAACCCTGAACGTGGTCCAAGGTTGACCGCAGGCCCGTAGAATGGCCGGGTGCGTCGTTCTGTCCTCCACCGCCGGTTCCAGACCCTGGCATGGCTAGCCATGCTGCTGGTGCTGCTTGCCCCGCTGGTGAGCCGCTGGCTGGCGCATGGTCACGTTGCAGCGGCTGTGCCGGTAGCGGCGATGGACCATTCCCAGCATGCGCAGCATGCGATGGAGGGCCATCACGACCACCACGCGATGGCGATGCAGCAGGGCGAGGTCGCAAAGAAGCCGCCCGCCGATCCACACGCCGAGCATGAGATGGGCGTGGACTGCGACTACTGCCTGATCGCCGCGCGGCTGATCACCCTGCTGGTGGCGGCATTGCTGCTGTTGGCACCGATGGTATCGATATGCCGTGCGCTGCGTGGTGCAGTGCAGGCGTTGCCGCAGCGGGTCAGCGGCACATTGGGAGCACGCGGGCCACCGGCCTTCATGGCTGCCTGAGCCACACGCGCGGTGCATTGATCGTTTTTCATGAGGTTGCCGGCCACGGCCGGTGCCCGCACGCGCGTGTCTGTCCCTTTCTGATTGCTGCCCTGCCATTGCAGGGTGGCCTTGCATGCCGTGAACAAATGAAAACGAACCCCAACTCCGCGCGCCTGCGCCGGGCGACGCTGCCTGCCATGTGCGCGTTGCTCCTGCACACCGCCTCTGTACTTGCCGCCGATGCGGCACCACCGACCACGCTGGATACCGTGCGCGTGGTCGATACCCGCAGCGGCGAGCTGTCATCCACCGCCAGCGCAGGCTCTGCGCTGGGCCTGAGCGTGCTGCAGACACCGGCCAGCCTGACGGTGATTTCGCGCGAGCAGCTGGAACAGCGCGGCGACACCAACCTCAATGATGCGATCAGTCGCGCCGGTGCGATCAGTGCGATGCCGCACCCGGGCAATGGCCTGAGTGCGCTGTCCAGCCGTGGCTTCACCGATGGCGCTTCAGTGATGCGCCTGTATGACGGGCTGCGCCAGTACGGCGGTGTGGGCATCACCTTCCCGTTCGATACCTGGTCCATCGAGCGCATCGAAGTGCTGCGCGGTCCGGCCTCGGTCATCCATGGCGATGGTGCCATTGGCGGGGTCATCAACATCGTACCGAAGAAGCCGACGCGCGGTGCCATCGAGAACGAGATCAGCGTGACCGTGGGCAGCGAGGACACCGCACGCCTGGGCTTCGGCAGTGGCGGCGCGCTGGCGCCGGAGCTGGCCTACCGGCTGGACGTGAGCGGCAACTACAGCGGTGGCTGGGTTGATCGCGGGCGGAACAGTGATGCCACCTTCTCCGGCGCACTGCTGTGGCAGCCACGCACGGACCTGCAGCTGACCCTGACCCATGCGCAGGGCCACCAGAAGCCGATGCGCTACTTCGGTACGCCCCTGGTGGATGGCCGACAGTTGGACGCACTGCGCCACCGCAACTACAACGTGGAAGACAGTGACATTCGCTTTCGTGACCGCTGGACCCAGCTCGATGCGCTGTGGACACCGAACGCGAACGTGGAATGGCGCACGCGCATCTACCAGATCGACAGCCAGCGCGACTGGCGCAATGCCGAGGCCTATGTCTACAACCCTGGAACCGGGTTGATCGACCGTTCGGGCAATACCCGGATCACCCACAACCAGGACCAGACCGGGCTGACCTCGACGCTGCGGGTACAGGGGAACATCGCGGGCCTGGCCAACAGTTTTGCCGTGGGCCTGGACGCCAACCGTGCGCACTTCAAGCACACCAACAATACCTACGCCGGCAGCTCCGGCCCGGTCGATCCGTTCCATCCGGTGCCGGGGCAGTTCGCCAGCGATGCACCGAATCTGCCGCGCTACCGCAACGGTGCCGAGCAGTACGCTCTGTTCGTGGAGGACCGGTTGGCGCTGAGCGAACGCTGGTCGGTGCTGGGCGGGCTGCGCCACGACCGCGCGCGCATTGATCGTACGGATCTGGTCAGCGGCCAGAATGCGTTCTCGAAGACCTACAGCAGCACTGGCTGGCGCGTGGGCGCGGTGTTCGCATTGCAGCCAACGCTGAGTTTCTATGCACAGTACTCACAGGCGGTGGACCCGGTCAGCGGCCTGCTGATGATCAGCCCGGCCAACGGCGCCTTCGACCTGGCCAAGGGACGGCAGGTCGAGGTGGGCCTGAAGCAGGCGTTCGACGGTGGCGAGTGGACCCTGGCGGCCTATCGCATCCGCAAGACCGGCTTGCTCAGCCGCGACCCGCTGGTGCCGGATCGCCGGGTACAGGTGGGCGCGCAGACCTCGCGTGGCATCGAGGCATCGCTCAACTGGGGCTTCGCGCCGCGGTGGTCGCTCGATGCCAATGCCACGGTGCTGAAGGCCGAGTTCGAGGACTTCCTGGAAACCACCGGTTCGCCGCCGGTAGTGGTCTTGCGTGATGGCAATGTGCCGCCGAACGTGGCCGAGCGCCTGGCCAATGTGTGGGTGAGCTGGCAGTTCCTGCCCGACTGGAGCGCGGCCGCAGGCGTGCGTTACGTCGGCAAGCGCTACGCCGACAATGCCAACACCCTGGAGCTGCCCGGCTACAGCACCACCGACCTGGCGCTGACCTGGCAGGCGTCACCGCGCACGCGGTTGTCGGCGCGCTTGTTCAATGTGTTCGACAAGGCGTACTACGCCACGGCGTACCACACCAGTACGCAATGGCTGCTGGGACCGGATCGGCGCGTCGAGTTCACCGTCGACCATCGGTTCTGAGGGCACTGGCCATGTCGTTGCGATCCACTGCCAAGCGCTGGACCTATCTGGCGCACCGCTGGCTGGGCATCGGTGGATGCCTGTTGATGCTGCTGTGGTTCGTCAGCGGCATGGTGATGCTGTTCATCGGCTACCCGAAGTTGACGCCTGGCGAACGGCTGGCGGCATTGCCGGTGCTGGGTGATGCAAGGGATTGGCGAGGACTGTCGGCGCTGCCGGACGCTGTACAGGCCGAGCCGGAAGCCGTGGCCCTGACCACGGTAGGTGGTGAAGCGGCGTATGTGGTGCGCAGCGGCAGCAACGTCGGTGCGTGGTCGCTACGGACCGGCAAGGCGCTGCTGCCGGTTTCCACGCAGCGCGCCGAGGCGTCGGCCGCGCAGTTCGCCGGTGGGCAGGCCTTCGTTGGTGCGATGCGCGTGGATGAGGACCGCTGGACCCATTCGCGTGCGCTGGATGCGCATCGGCCGCTGTACCGGGTTGAAGTGGGCGGTGCGCAGCCGGGGGATGTGTATGTGTCCTCGCACACCGGCGAAGTGGTTCTGGACGCACCGCGCGTGCAGCAGCGCTGGAACTACGTGGGCGCGTGGCTGCACTGGCTTTACTTCCTGCGCATGCAATCGGTCGATCCGGTGTGGACGTGGGTGGTGATCGTGCTCTCAGCGCTGTGCACGGTGGCGGCAATCAGCGGCATCGTGGTGGGTGTGTGGCGCTGGCGCTTCCGTGGGCACTACCGCACTGGCGCGAAGACGCCGTATGTCGAGCCGTGGATGCGCTGGCACCACCTGATCGGGTTGGTGGCAGCGGCATTGGTGTTCACCTGGATCTTCAGCGGCCTGATGTCGATGAATCCATTGGGCGTCTTCAGCAGCACGCGCGAGGCGATCGACAGCGAGCGCTATCGTGGCGGTGTGGCAGCCGTGGATGGAATGCTGGGTGAACCTGCAGTGCTGCTGGCGGCGGCGGGTGCCCGGAACTTCAGGCCGGTGGAGATCCAGTGGCGGCGCATCGGCGGCGAACTGTTCGCAGTGTTGCTGGATGGACGGGGCGATACCCGCATCGTGTCCAGTGCAGATGGAGAGCTGCGGGTCCTGCGGCAACTGCCTGCGGGCTGGCTGCGGCAGAAGGCGCGCGCCATGTCCGATGCGCCGATGCAGGCGTTCGCGGTCCAGCAGGGGCCGGACGCGTACTTCTATCCGCGCGCACCCGAAGCGATGAACGGTGCAGCCGTACGCCGCTTCCCGGTGGCGGTGGCGGACTTCGGTGATGCCGAGGCGACGCGTGTCTATCTCGACCTGGCCACCGGCGATCCGCTGCTGACGATGGGACATCGCGAGCGTGTCGGGCGCTGGCTGTTCTACTTCCTGCACAGCTGGGACCTGCCGGCGATGCTGCGCTTCGACAGCACCCGGTTGGCTGTTCTGCTGCTGTTGAGCGTTGCGGGTGCGGCGTTGTGCGCGACGGCCGTGGTGATTGGCTACCGCCGTTTGCGGATGAAGTTGCGGCCAAGGCGGCGGTAGCGTCCTGCCACAAGCGCGTAGGCTGTGAGACTATCGGGAGTTCCTGGCCAAGAAGGCCGCGGCGTGCAGTCGATGTTGCTGTCGATGGCCAGGGGGAGTGCAGGGACGCCATGTTTGCAGCGTTTCAAAGGTCGTCCCTGGATAGGATTTCCACACAGCGTAAATGGAGCAAGGATGAACTACGTTTCAATGGGTGTTCTCGCAATTGGAATTGCAGCGGTATCTGCAGGTGCAAAGGCCGATTCCCTCCCGCGCCTGTACAACTTCCCGACCACCACCACGGCTTCAGTATCCAATGCGCTGCCCGCACCCGGGCAGGTGATCCAGCTTTCCGCACAGGTCGATTCCCAGGCCTTGGGGCTCTACCACATTCCCGGAAATGACCAGATCGGTGGTTTCGTTGAATTCAAGGTCAACGGCCAGCCGGTGGGCAAGGTCCAGGTCAATACCTCCAACACTCCCTTTCTGGGAACGGTTTCTGATCTGAACAAGGGGTGCTGGGCTGCTTTCCGTGATGTCCGGATCTGCACGCACCAATTTGCCTATGGCCGTCAAGCCAAGGTTGCGATCAACTACACCGTGCCCGCCGGTTTCACCACCGCGTCGATCACCGCCGCCTTCAGCGGCGATGGCCAGTTCTCACGGGGCTCGGTGTCGGCGCCGATCAACCTGCGCAACATTCCGACCTTTGGTGAGATCCGCGGTGCGGGCAACAAGTGCCTCGATGCCGAGGGTGCCAACACCGGTCCGGGAACCGCCATCCAGGTGTGGGATTGCACACCTGGTACCCCGCAGCAGCTGTGGACGGTGAAGCCCAACACTTCGACCATCACCGGCGTGCCCAGCAACCGCGTGCTCGATATCGTGGGTTACGGCACCGGCAATGGAAGCCGCATCCAGCTGTATGACGCGCACGGTGACTGGAACCAGTCGTGGAAGTTCACCAATACCTCCATCGTAGGCGTGGCCAACAAGGTGCTTGACGCGACCGGCGCCTCCAGCGCCAACGGCACCAAGATCCAGCTTTACAGCAACGCGCAGACCGCCAACCAGAAGTGGGAGTTCAATCCGGCCAACGGCTCGATCGTCGGTGTCGGCGGCAAGTGCCTGGATGTGGAAGGCGCCAACACGGCAGATGGCACCCGCGTACAGCTGTGGGATTGTACGGGTGTACCGCAGCAGCGCTTCGAACTGGGTTCGGATGGGTCGATCCGTGGGCTGGGTGGGAAGTGCCTGGAGGCAGCCGACGGCGCAAGCCATGACGGCAATGCGATCCGCATGTGGACCTGCAACGGCGGTGCGCACCAGTCGTGGCGCCTCGTCGGCGAGATCCGCAATCCGCAGACCAACATGTGCCTGGATGATCCTGGCCTGGGCAACACCAATGGCTCCAAGGTGCACATGTGGATGTGCCATGGTGGCGACAACCAGCGCTGGCAGTTCTCCTCCTACTGAGGAGAGCCAGGGCTGATGTCATGCTCTGGAACCGCGTGCCTTCGGGCGCGCGGTTCCGTACAGGCGTCACACCCGCAGCCAACGGGTGGAGACCGCCACCAGCAGCAAGGCTATGGCCACGCCGATGAACGCAGCGATCAGACCGAAGTGGTTGGCGGCGAAGCCGATCAGTGCCGGGCCGGCGAGGATGCCGGCAAAGCCCAGCGTAGAGACGGCCGTGATCGCCAGTGCACCGGGCATGCGGTTCTGATGGCCGGCCAGCGAGAACAGCGCCGGCGCGATGTTGGCGCAGCCGAGGCCGACCAGCACGTATCCGGCCAACGACATCTGCCACGGCGTGACCAGGGTCAGCACCAGCACGCCGCTGGCAGCGAGCAATGCACCGAATACGATCGCGCGCTGGCGTCCCATGCGTGAGACCAGTGCATCGCCGAACAGGCGGGCGACGGTCATGGTCAGGGTGAAGGTCACATAGCCGATGCCTGCCAGGCTGGCATCGACACGGCGCACATCGCTGAGGAACACCGCGCTCCAGTCCAGCATCGCGCCTTCACCCAGGAAGGCGACGAACGCGAGCACGCCGATGAACAGCACGATGCCATGCGGCATGGCCAGCATCGGGGTGTCATGGGGCATGCGCTCGCTGTGCCAGTAGGACGCCGACAGCAGCATCACCAGCAGCATGGCGGCAACGCCGATCAGTACCGATGCCAGCGGTGGCAGCTGCGCGGACATCAGCACGGTCATGCTGGCCGCGCCGAGGAAGCCGCCGATGCTGAAGAAGGCGTGGAAGCCGGACATCATCACGCGACGCGCCTCGCGCTCGACGATCACCGCCTGTACGTTCATCGTGCAGTCCATCGCACCCACGGCGGCACCGAACACGAACAACACCAGGCCCAGCGCCCACGCCGAGCTGGCCAATGCCAGGCCGGGAACGGTCAGGCAGATCAGCAGGCTGCTGGCCACCATCACCCGGCGGCAGCCCAGGCGCGCGGCCAGCACGCCGGACAAGGGCATGGCCAGCAGCGAACCCGCTCCGAGGCAGAGCAGCACCAGGCCCAATGTGGCGTCGTTGATGTCGGTGCGTGCCTTGGCGAACGGCACCAGCGTGGCCCACAGCGCGGTGGCGAAGCCGGGAATGAAGAATGCAGCGCGGGTCGCGTGCTGTTCTGCACGCGCGCGGTTGGCGAGGGACATTGGAGATGCGCTCAGGGCGGAGTGGGGTGTACCGCGATGCCGGCGGCGTGGAAGCGCGCCGCCAGTGCGGGCGGTGCCGATGTGGTGAGCACCAGATCGTCGATCTCGTCCAGGCTGGCGATCTGCCAGTGGCCGCGGGCACCGAGCTTTTCCGTGGTGGCGGCGACGATGATGCGGCTGCTGCAGGCCACCATCGCGCGCTTGAGCGTGGCTTCTTCGGCATCCATCGCCCACACGCCAGTGTCGCCGTCCACCGCGCAGGGGCCGGGCAGGTACACGTCAGCACGCAGGCGCTGGACCTGGGCCAATGCTTCGGCGCCGACCGCGCCCCCCCCGCTGGCCAGGCGGCCGCCGATCAGCTGTACGGAAGTACCTTCATGCAGGCTGGCGGCGACGGCGATCTGCGGGGCGTTGGTGATCACCGTCAGCCCGAGGGCGGCGGGTAGCTGCTGGGCAATGGCCAGGTTGGTCGAGCCCGCATCAAGCAGCGCCACCTGGCCGGGCTGCAGCAGTGCGCAGACGCGGGCGGCCAGTTCGGCCTTGTCGCCGCGGTCGCGGGTCAGGCGCTCGCGCAGCGGGCGTTCCTTCGGTGGCGGCAATACAGCGCCGCCGTAGACGCGCTGGCACAGTCCCTGGGCGGCGAGTTCGCGAAGGTCGCGGCGGATTGAATCTTCGGAAACGGCATAGCGGCGCGCCAGTTCGGCGGCGACCACGCGGCCCTGCTGGCGCAGTTCCTCGAGGATCTGCCGGGTGCGCTGGGCGGGGAGGGGGCTGGGATCGGAGCTCATGACGCAAGTCTGCATGTTCGTGCATAAATGTGCAACAACGTGCATTTGGTGGAAGTGGGCACAGGGCGGCTGGACTGCCGGTGAACCCGCCCGCCCCGGGGTCTATGGATCGCCCTCGCGGACCGGCATCATGGCGGGGCATTTGGCATGGAATCCCCGATGTCCCCCACCGTTCACCGCAAGCTGCGCATCGGCGCGGACCAGTACACCGGCCAGAAAGTGGTCGACCAGCAGTTCCACGAGTGCGATTTCTCCGGCGCGGACCTGACCGGCACCGAGTTCATCAACTGCAGTTTCTACGATGCCGACAGCCGCACCGGCTGCCGCTTCAACGGCGCCACGCTGAAGGAAGCCAGTTTCCGCAGCTGCGACATCAGCATGTGCCACTTCAGTTTCATCAAGGCGCTGGGCCTGGAGATCAGCGAGTGCCGTGCGCAGGGCGCGGATTTCAGCAACGCCAGCTTCATGAACCAGATCACCACGCGCAGCTGGTTCTGCAGTGCGTTCATCAAGAAGTCGAACCTGCGCTATGCCAATTTCTCGCGGGTAACGCTGGAGAAATGCGAACTGTGGGAAAACCGCTGGGACGGTGCGAACGTGAGCGGCGCCAGCTTCGCCGGCTCGGACCTGTCGGGCGGCCAGTTCGAGGGCATCGACTGGAACAGCGCCAACTTCACCGACTGCGACCTGACCAACTCGGAGCTGGGTGAGCTGGACCTGCGCAGCACCAACCTGCGCGGCGCCACGCTGGACGTGCAGCAGGTGGCGCTGTTGATGCAGCGCATCGGCATCACGGTGGTGCCGTAGGCATCACCCGGCGTACGCCACCCAGCCCTTGAAGCTGAAGCCTGCATAGAACAGCTCCACGCCGTCGAATCCGGCCTCCTGCAGCAGCGCCACTTCCTGTTCGGGGGCCAGCAGCGGCAGCCGCTCGGCAATGGCGTCGATCGCGCGCTGT
The DNA here is from genome assembly GCF_056482105.1 of Stenotrophomonas sp. 78350_Sma. NCBI lineage: Bacteria > Pseudomonadati > Pseudomonadota > Gammaproteobacteria > Lysobacterales > Lysobacteraceae > Stenotrophomonas > Stenotrophomonas sp. 78350_Sma. Next base: position 1,100,792 of record NZ_CM151182.1, read on the forward strand.
GCATCGGCGTGGGCAACGCCCGAGGCTTCGGCGAACGCTGCGTAGCGCTGCAACCAACGCAGCTTGCCGGCCGGATCCTGCGGCACGCTGTGGTGGGCCACCACCAGCGGCGCGCCGGGTTGCAGGCGCCGGTGCAGCTCGCGCAGCGTGTGCAGGCGCTGCGTGGCATCGAGGAAGTGCAGGGTCAGCAGGCAGCTGGCCCCATCGAAGCGCAGATCGGGCGCATCGTCGATGTAGCCCTCCAGCAGCTGCACGCGCGGCATCAGCGGCCCCAGTGTCTGCTCGGCCAGGGCCAGCATGGGCGCGGCCGGGTCCACGCCCAGCAGCTGCCAGCCCGGCTGCGCCTCGGCGAAGGCCTTCAGCTCCAGCCCGCCGCCGGCACCGAGTACCAACACGCGGCCCTGTGCGGGAACACGTTCGGCCAGCAGCAGGCGGCTCATCTGCTGCAGGGCGACAAAGCCCGGCACCTGGCGCAGTGGACCTTCGGCATAGCGGGCCACCGCCTGCGGATCGGAGAACGAGGACATGCGCGGATTCCTGCGACGGGGGACATACCACTGTAGCGCGGCGCGCAAGAGGCATTGCGCGCCGCTGCCGCACGGGCAGGACAGGGCTCAGGCCGCTGCTGCCTCAAGCACGTCTTCCAGCCGCACCTCGCCGAGGAAGCCGCCGCTGCTGGCTGCCGGCTGCTGCGCTTCGATGGCGTGGGCGAACTGCACGCCGGCGTCGTCCTGCAGGCGCTCGAACAGCTGCTGCACCCTGGGAAACTCGCGACGATCGACCACCTGGTGATAGTCGTTCCAGCGCGCGATGCCGGCGAAGTACGCATCGGCGAAGCTGCGCTGTTCGCCCAGCAGCCACGGGCCTGTGCCGATCATCTGCTCCAGCGCCTGGTGTGCGTGGCGCACCTTGGTGGTGCCATAGGCACGCAGCGCCTCGCCGTCATCACCCCCGGCGTGTTCCAGCGCATGCCAGAGCGGGGCGTAGGCACCGAAGAAGCTGGTGTTGAGATAGGCCAGCCGGTGGTTGAGGCGATCGAAGCCGGACGTGCCCTGTGCGAAGCCCAGCCCCTGCGCGATGCCCTTCGCGGCCAGGTGGTTGAGGATGGCCAGGCTCTCGCTGAGCAGCTCGCCCTGCGCGGTTCGCAGGGTCGGGGTTTCGCCCAGCGGATTGAGGCGGCGGTAGTCTTCGCCCTGCACCTGGCCGGGCATGTCGATGCGGCACAGGTGATAGGGCTGGCGCAGCCATTCCAGGGCGACGATGGAGCCGAACGAGCAGCCCGAGGGCACGCCGTAGAAGAGGATCGGGGTCATGGCAGGTTTCCGGTTCAAGCCGCGATGCGGCGGGTGAAGAAAGCGTGCCTGCGTGGACATTGCCCCGGAAGCCGTTCGAATGGCATCCTGAAGTCCACATCTGTGGACGTTGTCCATGCTCAACCTCAACGATCTGGCCCTGTTCGTGACCGCGGTGGAGCAGGGCGGCTTCGCTGCAGGCGGGCGCCATCTGGGCCTGCCGCGCTCGACCCTGAGCAAGCGCGTGGCGCTGCTGGAAGAACAGCTCCAGGTGCGGCTGCTGCAACGCAGTTCGCGTCGCTTCGCGCTCACCGAGGTCGGCCAGGAGTTCTTCGAACGCGCACGTGCGGCGCTGTCGGAAGTGGAAGCGGCAGAAACCATCGTCCGTGGCCGTCAGGCCGAGCCCAGCGGCACCGTGCGCATCAGCGCTTCGATTCCGGTGGTGCAGGGTGAGCTCGCCGCGTGCCTGCCCGCGTTGGCCCGCCGCTATCCACGGCTGCGCATCGAAGTTGAAGTGAGTGATCGTTTCATCGACCTGGTGCAGGAAGGCATCGACATCGCCCTGCGCAGCCACTTCGGTCCGCTACCCGATTCCGGGTTGGTGCAACGCATGCTCGGTAGCGAGCGTATCGTGCTGGTGGCGTCCCCTGGCTATCTGGCAGCCGCGCCGGCAGTGGATACGCCCGAGCAGCTGCGCGCGCATGCCGGCCTGCTGACCGCGCGCCATGCAACGCGCTGGACGCTGCACAGCGCCGACGCCCGCACTGTGCAGGTGGAGCCGCAGGTGGCGCTGGTCGGCAATGAATCGCATCTGCTGGTCGCGGCGGCCGAAGCGGGTCTTGGCATCACCGTGCTGCCACACAGCCTGTGTGCGGCGTCAATCGCTGCCGGCCGCCTGCAGCAGGTCCTGCCAGCGTGGCATGCCGGCGAAGTCACCACCAGCGTGCTGCTGCCGCATCGTCGCGGCCAGTTGCCGGGCGTGCGCGTGGTGGTGGATGCGCTGGTCGCGCATTACCAGCTCAACGCAGCGCGCGCGCCAGTACCTGCCAGATCCTCGGGTCCTGGCACTGCGAAACGTTGAAACGCACATAGTCGGTCGCGCGCTGCGACTGACTGAATGCGTTGCCCGGTGCCAGCACGATGCCTTCGCGGAGGCATTGCCGCGCCAGTGCGGCGGCGTCGCGACCATCGGGCAGCTGGCACCACAGGAACAGACCGGCTTCCGGCTGCAGCCAAGGCGTGATGCCCAGCGTCTGCAGTTTCCGCAGCGTGTGCCGGCGCGCATCGGCCAGGTGCGAACGTATCGACTGCATGTGGCGGCGGTAACCGCTGTCGGTCAGCGCGATGTGCATCAACTGTGCGGCCAGATGGCCACCGCCGAAGCTGGTCGCCAGCTTCAGATCGGTCAGCGCTTCAATCCAGTCGTGGCGCGTGGCGATGTAACCGCAACGCGACGCCGCCGACAGCGTCTTGGAGAAGCTGCCGACATGGATCACCCGTGACAGTCCATCGAGCGCGGCCAGCCGCGGTGCCGGCTGCAGTTCAAAGTCGGCGAAGATGTCATCCTCGACGATGATCAGTTCGCTGCGTTCGGCCAGGCCCAGCAGGCGGTGTGCGGTGCTCGCGGATAGCACCGCGCCGGTCGGGTTGTGCAGGCCGGAGTTGGTGATGTACAGCCGCGGCGAATGCGCTTGCAGTGCCTGTGCAAACGCCTCCAGGTCCGGGCCGCTGTGCGTGTACGGCACGCCGATGGCCTGCACCTGATGCGCCTTCAGCAGCGCGTGGTAGTTGAAGTAGCTCGGATCATCCACCAGCACGCAGTCGCCGGGTTTGAGCAGGAAACGGCAGAGCAGGTCGACCGCGTGCGTACCGGATTCGGTCAGCAGGATCTGCTCCATCGGTGCATCAATGCCCAGCGCCGCGCTGCGCCGTTGCAGCAGCTGGCGCAATGCGGGCAACCCGAGCGGGCCGGCGTAGTCGACCAGCTGCATGGCATCGGCACGCGCCAGCCGGCGCAGACCGCGGCGCACGCCATCGTGATACAGCCAGTCACTGGGCATCCAGCCGCAACCTGGCTTGAGGTGGCCCGCCGGCGTCTCCAGCGATTGCCGTGATACCCACAGCGGATCCACCGCGCGGTCCAGCCGCGGCTCCATCTCGGCCAGCGCCAGCGGTGTGGCCGGGCCACTGACGTAGAAGCCCGAGCCTGCGCGCGCACTGATCAGGCCTTCGGCCGCCAGGCGCTCGTAGGCCTCGACCACGGTCGAGACCGAAACCCCCATCGCCGCCGCCTGTGCACGTACCGAGGGCAGGCGTGAGCCGGGGCCATCCAGCCGCGCACTGATGCGGGTGCGGACGGTCTGGATGACCGATTCGATGCGGGTAAGCGGACGCGGCATGGCGGAACCGTAGTGGAAGTGTGGGAAGTACAGTTACTTGCGACTGTACTGGATTGTAGCTGGGGTCGTCCCGCGCTGGATGCTTCCATACAGGTCCAGCCGGGCATCGTCCGGCACCTTCAGGAGTACAGGCGTGGAACGGTCGGCGAGTGGTTGGATCAATGGCTTCATCGGTGTGGTGATCTTCGCTGGCTCCTTGCCGGCCACCCGCCTGGCGGTGCTGCAGCTGGATGCCGGATTCGTCACTGCTGCACGCGCCACCATTGCCGCCGTGCTCGGCCTTGGCCTGCTCCTGCTGCTGCGCCAGCCGTGGCCGCGGCGCAGTGACCTGCCGGGGCTGGTAGTGGTCAGCCTCGGGGTGGTGGTCGGCTTTCCGTTGTTGACCGCACTCGCGCTGCGCCACGCATCGTCGGCGCACACCATCGTGTTCCTCGGCCTGTTGCCGCTGAGCACTGCGGTGTTCGGCGTGCTGCGCGGCGGCGAGCGGCCGCGTCCTGCCTTCTGGCTGTTCTCATTGCTGGGTAGTGCCTGCGTGGTCGGCTATGCCGCGCGCAACGGCATTGAAGCCTCGTTGCAGGCCGATCTGTTGATGCTGGCGGCGATCGTGGTGTGCGGGTTGGGCTATGCCGAAGGTGGCCGGCTCGCCCGTCATCTGGGCGGTTGGCAGGTGATCAGCTGGGCGCTGCTACTGGCCTTGCCGGTGATGCTGCCGCTGACGGTGCTGATGCGCCCGGCCTCGTTCACCGCGGTCGGTGCGTCGGCATGGTGGGCACTGGGCTACGTGGCGGTGTTCAGCATGCTGCTCGGGTTCCTGTTCTGGTATCGCGGGCTGGCCCAGGGCGGCATCGCCGCCGTCGGCCAGCTGCAGCTGCTGCAGCCCTTCTTCGGCCTGGCCCTGGCCGCGCTGCTGCTGCACGAATCGGTCAGCCTCAGCATGGTGCTGGTGACCGTGGTCGCGGTGATCTGCGTCGCCGGCGCGCGCCGCTTCAGCCGCTGAGCGAAAAAGGGGACGGAGGGGATTAAGTCGCAACTGGCCACACTGTGCCTGAAACGACTTAATCCCCTCCGTCCCCTTTTTCGACGATAGCGTGCGCGTATCGTGGAGGGCGGTGAACGGTATTGGCCGGGGCGGTGAGCTTGGCTGAAGCTGTGCGCATGAAGCCGATGTCGCGTATTTCCTTTGAGGGCCAGGTCGGCCTGGTGACCGGTGCCGCGGGTGGGTTGGGCCTGGCCTACAGCCGCCTGCTGGCCGAGCGCGGTGCGCAGGTGGTGATGCACGACGTCGGTGCGGGTACCGATGGACGCGGCGCCGATCCACAGCGCATCCTGCGCAGCGTCGAAGCGCTGCAGCGGCAGGGGTTGCCGGTGCAGGCCGCAAGCGGTCCCATCGACCATCGCGCCGGTTGCCATGCGCTGGTGCAGGAACTGCTGCAGGCGCACGGCCGCATCGACTTCCTGATCCACAACGCGGGCTGGGTCGAGTACCAGACGCTGGAAGCGATCGAGGACGAGGCGTTGGAGCAGATGCTGTGCCTGGCGGCGAAGACGCCGCTGTGGTTGGCACAGGCGGCGTGGCCCGCGATGCGCGCGGCGGGCGGTGGCCGCATCGTCATCACCACCTCCGATCGCGCGCTGTATCCGCAGTACGCACAGCGCGGACTGTCCGCCTATGCGATGGGCAAGCTCGCCGCGCTTGGCCTGGTCAATGTGTTGGCGCTGGAAGGTGCCGAGCATGGCATCGTGGTCAATGCGGTTTCGCCGGTGGCGAAGACGCGCATGTGGGGCATCGACGGCGAGCCCGACGAACTGCATCCGGATGCAGTCGCGCAGGGCGTGGCCTATCTGGCATCCACGCGTTGCCGCGACGGCGGATGGGTGCTGCGCGCCAGCAACGGGCAGTTCCATGCACTGCGACTGCAGGAGGCCGAACATGTGGCGTATCCGCGCGATCTGCGTGCGGTCAGTGCCGACAGCATCGAATCAGTCGCGCTGCAATGGCCAGCCATTGCCCGCGCCAGCGTGGACGCGCGCAGCTGAGGGCGTACCCTAGGCGGGTTCCCATTGCTTGCATCGAGATGATCGACCTGCGCCTGCTTCGCCAGTTCGTGGCCGTGGCCGAAGAGCTGCATTTCCACCGTGCCGCGGCCCGCCTGCACATGTCGCAGCCGCCGTTGACGGCGGCAATACGACGGCTGGAAGACGAACTCGGAAGTGAACTCATCGTGCGCGGCAACCGTACCCTGGGCCTGACCGTGGCCGGGCAGACGCTGCTGGTGGAGGCGCGGGCAACGCTGCAGCAGGCCGAGCGGGCGTTGCAGCGCACGCGCGAAGCCGCCGCCGGGCAGTCCGGCAGCCTGCGCGTGGGCTATGTGGGCAGTGCGCTGTATGGTCGCCTGCCGGGCTTGATCCGCCGCTTCCGCCAGATCTACCCGCACGTTCAGCTGCACCTGCAGGAAGCCACGTCGCGCCAGCAGCAACTGTGGCTACGTGAGCAGCGCATCGACGTCGGCGTGCTGATTCCGCCGATTCCCGCCGCCGAGTTGGTGCTGCACGATTTCGACCATGACCGCCTGGCAATCGCGCTGCCGCGCGCTCATGCGCTGGCCGACGCGCCGGAGGTCAGTCTGGCGATGCTGGCCGACGAACCGTTCGTTTCATGGCCGGCGGGCGAGGGCATCGGCTTCCACGCGCAGGTGCTGGGCCTGTGCACCGCGTCGGGCTTCACTCCGCGCGTGGTGCAGGAAGCGCAGGGCATGCACGCGGTGTTGTCGCTGGTGGCGGTGGACGCCGGCGTGGCGATCGTCCCGGCCAGCATGGCCAGCTTCCGCCCGCAGGAAATCGCCTATCGCGTGCTGGAGGGCGAAGCCGCTCGCTTCGCCCTGCAGTTCTGCGTGCGCCCGGAACAGGCGTTGCCGGTGGTGGGCAATTTCCTGCAGACGGCGGGTGCGAACTGATTCTGTGGATCCGCTACGCCTCGTCGTCGCGGAACAGGTTGGCAACGGCATAGTCGATGAACACCCGCAGGCGTGCACTGGGATGGCGCCCACCGGGCCATGGCAGCGAGAACTGCCCTTCGTGCGTGGGCAGTGCAGGCAGCACCTGCTGCTGCGGCCATCGGTCAGCGCTGGCAATGCTCAGAACCGATAGCTGATGGTGCCGGTGACCACGCGCGGGTAGCCGGCGAAGCAGTCGCCAAACGTACGGCACGGGGCGTAGTAGCGCTTGTCGGTGAGGTTGGTGATGTTCAATGCCATCGTCCAGTCGGTCACCTGCACTTCCACCAAGGCATCGGCCAGCGTGTAGCTGGGCGTGACGATGCGTCCGCCATTGCCCAGCGATACGGTGTTGCCGACGTGGCGCACGCCCAAGCCCAGGCGCAGGCGTGCGGCATCGTCCAGCTGGAAGCCCTTCGAGACCCAGGCCGAGGCCAGGTCCTGCGGGGTGTCATTGAGGCGCTGGCCCACTTCCAGCGCGAAGTTGCTGCGGCTGACCTCGGCCTCGTTGCGCGCAACGGCGGCGGTGATCGTCAGGTCGTTGGCGAACTGGAACTGCCCTTCCAGTTCCACGCCCTTGGAGCGGATCTGCCCGGTCTGCACCACGTTCAATACGTTGTCCGGGTCGTTGGTCTGCCGGTTGGTTTCGGTGATGCGGTACGCCGCCATCGTCAGCAGCAGGTTGCGTGCCGGTTGCCACTTGATGCCGGCCTCGCTCTGGCGGCCGCGCATCGGCTTGAAGGCCTGGCCGAACAGGTCCTGGCCGGCCACCGGCAGGAACGATTCGCTGTAGCTCAGGTAGGGCGACACGCCCGCGCCGAGGTCGCCGATCAGGCCGGCGCGGTAGGTGGTGGCGTTGTCGGTCTGGCTGGGTTGGCCTTCGGTTTTGGAGCGTGCATGGTCGCGGCGCGCGCCCAGCACCAGCGAGACGCGGTCGGCCCAGCGGATCTGGTCCTGCACATAGACACCCAGCTGGGTGGAGGTCTGGTCCGGCTGACGATCCCAGCCACGCACGATCGGCGCGACCGACACCGGGGCGTAGATATCGATGGGCGTGCCGGTGGCATCCAGCCGCTGCAGCTGTTCCTTGTACTGGCTGTAGTCCACGCCGGCCAGCAGCAGGTGCTGGAAGGCACCGGTGGCGAAGTCGAACTGCAGCGCATTGTCGGCGCTGAAGATCTGCACGTCGGGGCGGGTGCCGTAGGCGGTGCGGTTGACCACGCGGCGCGCAGCGTCGATGAACGGATCGGCCGGATTGCTGTAGCTGTCCACGTACATCTGCTGCAGCGTCGTCCTGCCGTCGATGTAGCGTACGGCCGAGCGCAGGCTGAGCACATCGTTGAAGCGGTGGTCGAACAGCGCGGTCAGGCTGTAGACGCGCGAGTCGATGCGGTCGAAGTCGGGGTCACCGATGAAGGTGGAAGGATCCAGGCGGCGCCCGGGGGGGGCCAGCAGGGTCGCGGCCAGCGGCAGGAACTGCTGGCTGGAGCCGGTCCTGTCATGCTGGTAACTGGCCAGCAGGGTGAGCGTGCTGCGTTCGCCGCGCCAGCTGACCGAGGGCGCCAGATAGACGCGGTCGTCCTTCAGTACATCGGTCTGCATGTTCGATTCACGCACCAGCCCGACGAAGCGTCCGGCAACCGTGCCGGCATCGTTCAACGCACCGCTGAAGTCCCCCTGCAGCTGCCTGCGGTCGAAACTGCCGAGCTGCACGCCGACCTCGCCACCGAGGGCGCCGAAGGTCGGGCGCTTGCTCATCGCATTGATGATGCCGCCGGTGGCGCCGGCACCGTACAGCACCGAAGACGGGCCGCGCAGTACTTCCACGCGTTCCAGGCCGTAGATCTCCGGGCGGGCGAGGGGGCTGAATCCGTAGCTGCGGCGCAGGCCATCCTGGTACTGCACCGGGTCCAGGCCGCGCACCGAGGTCGCGTCGTTGCGGGTATCCAGGCCCCAGGCATCGGCAGTGACGCCGGCGCTGTAGCGCAGCACTTCCTGCAGGTTGTGCGCGCCGCGATCGGTGAACAGCTGCTGGGTGACCACGCTGATCGCCTGCGGCGTTTCGGTCAGGGCGGTGTCGGTCTTGGTCGCGGTGCTGGCCCGCTCGGCCACCACGGTCACTTTGTCCAATGTGCGTGCCGCCGGGCCGTCCTGGGCCTGGGCGATGGCCGAGGCCAGCAGGGTGGGCAGGGCGAGCGCGTACAGCATCGGGCGGTGCGGCGACAGGGCGGGCATCGTCAGGAATCCGGGAAGGGCGGTGACGGCGGATTATCCGGATGCCTGCCTGCAAATACAAATGATTCCCAAATGCGATTGAGTTGCCCGGGGTGGATGTCAGGGCAGGCCGTCCGAGGCGCCGCGGATGCTCAGCCAGGCGCCACCGCCCGGGGCGCTGCCTGCGCGCAGCCGGAAGCCGTGCAGGCCGGCGATGGCGGCCACGATCGACAGGCCCAGGCCGAATCCCGGCCCCTGGCCGGCGCTGCTGCTGCCTCTGAAGAAGCGCTGGTAGATCAGCGTGCGGTCCTGCGGCGGGATGCCGGGCCCGTTGTCGATCACATCGATCCTCGGCGCGCCGTGATCGTCGACTGCACGCAGCAGGATGCGCCCGTGCGCAGGGGTGAACTGCAGGGCGTTGGACAGCAGGTTTGCCACCGCTTCGAACAACAGTTCACGGTCGCCACGCAGCAGGCCAACCTGTGGGTCCACCTGCAGCTCCAGCAACTGCTGCTTCTCTTCGGCCAGAGGCAGGTAGAACTGGTGCAGTTCCTGCAGCAGCTCGGCAACGTCGACCTCGTCGAAGGCCGAACGTCGCTGGTGGCTCTCCAGTTCGGACACCCGCAGCAGCGCGGTGAAGCGCGCCATCAGCATGTCCGTTTCCGCCAATGCCTTGTCCAGCGGGTCGGCATGCGGATCCTGCTCGTCCAGGCCGACGCGCATGCGGTACAGGTGCGCCCGCAGTCGGGTGAGCGGGGTCCGCAGATCGTGGGCGATGCTGTCGCACACGCCTTTGACCTCGGTCATCAGCTGTTCGATGCGTTCCAGCATGGCATTGACGATGCTCGACAGCCGATCGATCTCGTCGCGACGGTTGGATACCGGCAGGCGTTGACCGAGGTCACCGGCCACGATGCGGTTGGTGGCGGCTTCGATCTGCTGGATCCGCTTCAGCGGGCGCCGGCGCAGCAGATGCCAGCCCACCAGGCCAGGAATGACGGTCAGCGATACCCCCCACAACAGCGCATCGAGGATGATGCTGTTGACCGCAGTGAGCTTGCCGTTCTGGCGGACGAACACCAGCGTCCGCCCATCCCGGGTCGCAATGCCCAGCGCGTTGCCACCACTGTCGTGCCGGCCGCCGGCCAGCGTCCATCCCTGCACCGGATGCGAGCGGCCATCCAGTGGCAGTCCCTCGGGAATGGCGATCAGCGTGCCGCCCATGGGTGAACCGCGGCGGTCGAACAACCCGTAGGTGTACACCTGGTGCAGGTCGAAGCGCTGGCTGTCGCGCAATGCATCGTCCAGTGCCTGGCCGTCGAACGCCATGAACAGATGGGCACGCTGCTGCAGCCCGGATTCGGTCAGGTCATTGAGGTAGTCCGAGATGCGCCAGTACATCACGCCCAGCAGCAGGCTCGACCAGGCGACGAACAGGATGCAGTACAACCCGAGCAAGCGGCTGCTGGACGAGCGCCATTGGTCAGGGTTGCGCATCGAAGACATAACCGGTTCCACGTACGGTGGTGATGGGTTGCGGGCGGCCCGGCTGCTCGATGCGTTTGCGAACACGGCCGATGTGGACGTCGATGAGGTTGGTGCCGGGGTCGAAGTGATAGCCCCAGACTTCCTGGAACAACATGCTGCGGGTGACCACCTGGCCGGCATTGCGGACCAGGAATTCGAGCAGCTTGAACTCCGTCGGCAGCAGGCTGATCTCCTGCCCGCCACGCCGGGCCGAACGGGTCATCAGATCCAGTTCGAGGTCGCCGGCGCGCAGGACATTGTCTGCAGGGCCGGCCTGGCTCTGGCGACGGATCAATACCTCCACGCGGGCCGCCATCTCATCCGAGGCGAACGGCTTGGTCAGGTAATCGTCACCGCCTGCACGCAGGCCTCGCACGCGCTCGTCCACGTCCGACAGCGCGCTGATCATCAGTACGGGCGTGACGATACCTTCGCGCCGCAGGGCAGTGACCAGCGCCAGGCCATCGATACCGGGCAGCATGCGGTCCAGGGTGATCACCGCGTAGTCGCCCGCACGCGCCAATGCGAGGCCGGCAGTGCCATCAACGGCAACGTCGACCTCGAAGCCATGGCTGCGCAGCTCGGTTGCGATTTCCTCCGCGGTGACAAGGTCGTCCTCGATGGTGAGTACGCGCGGCATGGGCCAGTGTGCAGGTTGGATGGCTGCCATCCTCGCAACCGCGCGCGGTGACTGCAAATGAAAAATGTTTCATGCGCGATTCGCCGGAATCCACGTACGGGTCTTCTATATTCGGCGCCGAGCGTCTCCCCCCGGCGCGTGGAATCCCGGCCACCGATGAACCTCCTGCACACCCCGTTGCCACGCCCCGCCCGGCCACTGAGGATGCGCCGGCCGGCGCTGTTTGCACTCGTTCTGCTCAGCCTGCTGTCGGCCTGCGGCAAGGAGGCGCCCAAGCCGGCCGGCAGGCTTCATGAGGTGGAAGTGCTGACCCTGCAGGAGAAGCCGTTGGCGATGGAACAGGAGCTGCCTGGCCGGACCATCGCATCGCAGGAGTCGGATGTGCGCCCGCAGGTGGATGGCGTGCTGGTCAAGCGCCTGTTCGAAGAGGGCGAATCCGTGCATGCCGGGCAGCCCTTGTTCCAGATCGAGCCGGCCCTGTACCAGGCGGCAGTGAACCAGGCCCAGGCCAACCTGAAAACCGCCGAAGCGGCGGCGGTCACCGCACGCCTGCGCGCGCAGCGGATGCAGGCGCTGGGTGGCGAGCAGCTGGCCGCGCGCCAGGACGTGGATGACGCCATCGCCAGTGGGCAGCAGGCCGCAGCCGCGGTGCAGGCGGCACAGGCGAGCCTGGATACCGCGCGCACGCGGCTTGGTTTCGCCACGGTTACCGCGCCGATTGCCGGTCGCATCGGTCGTGCGCTGTTCACACCGGGTGCGCTGGTCACCTCGGGCCAGGCCAATCCGCTGGCGCGGATCCAGCAGGTCGACCCGATGAACGTGGACATCACCCAGTCCAGCAACGAGTACCTGGCTTTGCGCCGTGCGATCGCCGACGGAGGCGTGCAGGCCACCACCGCTGCAGTGCGGCTGCGCCTGTCCGATGGCAGTGAGTATCCGTTGCCCGGCACCCTGGAATTTGCCGATATCGACGTGCAGCAGGAAACCGGCAGCATCACCCTGCGTGCACGGTTTCCCAATCCCGCCGGGCAGCTGCTGCCGGGAATGTATGTGCGGGCGCAGGTGGGGCAGGGCACGCAGCGGCAGGCGCTGCTGGTGCCGCAGTCTGCGGTGGACCGCAGCCCGAAGGGCGAGGCGCAGGTGTGGGTGGTGGATGAGGGCGGCAAGGCGAAGCTGCGCCTGTTCCGTACCGCACGGGCGATTGGCGACCAGTGGCTGGTGCTGGATGGCATCGTGGCCGGCGAACGGGTGGTCGTGGCCGGCGCACAGGGGCTCTCCGATGGCATGGCGGTGCAGGTGAAGCCCGCGGCGGCAGTCGCGCCGGCAGCCGCCGGGAAGGGCTGAGCCATGTTGCCGCGCTTCTTCATCCATCGCCCGGTATTCGCCTGGGTGCTGGCGATCTGCATCATGGCCTTCGGCGCGATCGCCGTCAGCCAGCTGCCCGTCGAACAGTACCCGGATATCGCACCGCCGCAGGTCAACATCACCGCCAATTACACCGGCGCCTCGGCGCAGACGGTGGAAGACAGCGTTACCCAGGTGATCGAACAGCAGATCAAGGGCATCGATCACCTGCTGTACTTCTCCTCCACCAGTTCGTCATCGGGGCAGGCGCGGATCACGGTCACGTTCGACCAGAGCGCCAATCCGGATATCGCCCAGGTCCAGGTGCAGAACAGCGTCAACCAGGCCATCAACCGACTGCCGCAGGAAGTGCAGCAGCAGGGCGTGACCGTGGCGAAGTCGCAGGGCGACTCGCTGATGGTGGTCTCGCTGTACGACACCAGCCGGCGCATGGAACGGGTGGACGTTTCCGATTTCCTGGTCAGCAACGTGCAGGATCCGATCAGCCGCATCCCGGGTGTCGGCGAGATCAATGTGTTCGGCTCGGCCTATGCGATGCGCGTGTGGCTGGACCCGCACAAGCTGCGCGCCTACGACCTGATGCCGGCCGACGTGCGCACGGCCATCCAGGCCCAGAACACCCAGGTCACCGCCGGTGAGCTGGGGGCGTTGCCATCCAGCGCAACGCAGAGCCTGAATGCCACCGTCACCGCACAGTCGCGCCTGCAGACGCCCGAACAGTTCCGCGCGATCATCCTGCGCACGCTTCCCAGCGGCGCCGCCGTACACCTGGGCGACGTGGCACGGGTGGAGATCGGTGCCGAGAACTATCAGACCAGCAGCTATCTCAATGGCTATCCGGCGGCGGGTTTCTCGGTCACGCTGGCTTCCGGGGCCAATGCGCTGGCCACCGCGGATGCGGTCCGTGAGGAGATCGAACGCCTGCGACCAACGTTCCCGCCCGGGCTGCAGGTCGCCTATCCCCGCGATAGCACGCCGTTCGTGCGGGTCTCGATCGAAGGTGTCATCCATACCCTCATCGAGGCCATCGTGCTGGTGGTCGTGGTGATGTTCCTGTTCCTGCAGAACCTGCGTGCCACGTTGATCCCCGCGATCACGGTGCCGGTGGTACTGCTGGGCACGTTCGGCGTGCTGGCGGTCGCCGGATTCACGATCAACACGCTCACCCTGTTTGCGATGGTGCTGGCGATCGGCCTGCTGGTCGACGATGCCATCGTGGTGGTGGAGAACGTCGAGCGCATCATCCACGACGAGCACCTGCCGCCACGCGAGGCCACCGAAAAATCGATGGGCGAGATCACCGGCGCGCTGATCGGCATCACCGTGGTGCTGGGCGCGGTGTTCCTGCCGATGGCCCTGTTCGGTGGTTCCACCGGCATCATCTACCGCCAGTTCTCGATCACCATTGCTTCGGCGATGGCGCTGTCGGCGCTGGTCGCACTGACGCTGACCCCGGCGCTGTGCGCGACCCTGCTCAAGCCCTCTTCGGCGCAGAAACCGCAGGGCCGCTTCTTCAGGGCGTTCAACCGCGGTGTCGAGCGCAGCCAGTTGGCCTATCAGGGAAAGCTCGGTGGCGTGGTCGCCCGGCCGCGGCGCTGGATGGCGTTCTACCTGCTGCTGGTGGTCGCCATGATTGCGCTGTACGCGCGCATGCCCACCGGCTTCCTGCCCGTGGAAGATCAGGGCCAGGTGACCTTCCAGTTCTCCACGCCGGAGGGCACCCCGATGGCGCGCACCGAAGCGCTGGGCGAGCAGATCAGCCGCTACTTCATGGAGCACGAGAAGCAGAACCTGGACGTGGTGTTCGTGGTGGTCGGCCGCAACAATGCCGGCACCGGCCAGAACGCCGGACAGGGCTTCCTCGCACTGAAACCCTGGGATGAGCGTACCGGCGACAACACCGCTGCGGCGATCATCACGCGTGCCAATGCCTACTTCCGCAGCTTGCCGGATGCCAAGGTCAATGTACTGGCACCGCCGGCGGTGCGTGGACTGGGCCAGTCCAGCGGCTTCGAACTGTGGTTGCAGGACACCAGCGCCGCCGGGCGCGTGGCCCTGCAGGCGGCGCAGGAACAGGTGGTGCGTGCGGCCGGCGAAGACGATGGGCTCACCTCGGTGCGCCTGAATGGCCTGGGCGACAAGGCCGAACTGCGGCTGGACATCGACCATGCCCAGGCCAGCGCGCTGGGGCTGTCCCAGGCTGACATCAATTCCACCCTGTCCGCGGCCTGGGGCGGCAGCTACATCAACGATTTCCTCGATCGCGGCCGGGTCAAGCGTGTCTACATGCAGGGCGACCAGCCGTACCGCAGCGTGCCCGACGACATCGGCCAGTGGTATGTGCGCGGTGGCAACGGCCAGATGGCGTCGTTCGCCAGCTTCGCCAGCAGCCACTGGGCACGTGGGCCGCAGCTGCAGCAGCGCTTCAACGGTCTGCCGGCGATGCAGATCCAGGGCAGCGCCGCGGAAGGACGCAGTTCGGGTGAAGCGATGCAGCGCATGCAGGCGCTGGTTGCGGACCAGCCGGGATTCGACCTGCAGTGGAGTGGCCTGTCCTACCAGGAGCGGCTGGCCAGCAACCAGACGATCTGGCTCTACCTTGCCTCGATTGCTTTCATCTTCCTGTGCCTGGCTGCGCTCTATGAAAGCTGGACGGTGCCGGTGGCGGTGGTGCTGGTGATTCCCTTGGGCGTAATCGGTACCGTGCTGGCGACCACGGCGGCAGGCTTCGTCAACGACATCTACTTCCAGGTGGGTCTGCTGACCACCATCGGCCTGTCGGCGAAGAATGCGATCCTGATCGTGGAGTTCGCCGAGGCCCGTTATCGTGCAGGCAGCTCCGCGGTGGAGGCTGCGCTGCAGGGCGCACGCCTGCGCCTGCGGCCGATCGTGATGACGTCGCTGGCCTTTGTGGCCGGCGTGATTCCGTTGGCGCTGGCGACCGGTGCGGGTGCAGTCAGTCGCCGTGAAATCGGCATGAGCGTGATCGGCGGCATGGTGTCCGGCACGGTGCTGGCGGTGGTGCTGGTGCCGCTGTTCTTCGTGCTGGTGCGCCGCCTGGGCCGGTCACGGCTGCAGGACTGAGGGGGCGCGGCTGTCATCTGGCTGCCGCAGCACCATCACCCGTCCTTTGCCCAGGTGTCGCTAGCGTAGGCCGTCCCCGTCCCCCGCGGAGATCTGCCATGTGGCTGCTCGATCATCTCTGGCCCGGCCGCAGACCTGTCCCTCCCCCGGTCGCCGTCGAACCGCAGGCGACGCCCCGCCGGCCCTGGCTGAAGCGCCCGGTGCGGGCCGGGCGCAGCTGCATGGCCCCCTGGCAGAAGATCGCCGCACCGCCGCGGCGCACACGCCACTAGGCGGTGCGGTCGGCGGGATGGTTGACCCCGTCGTTGACCGGGATCACACCCAGCGCGAACGGGTCGATGCCCTCCAGGCAGGCCACGTTGTAGCCGTACTGGTCCGGGTTGGAGCGGCGCCGGTGATGGGTGTAGATGCCGCACACGCCACAGAAATAGTGCTCGGCCACATGGGTGTTGAACTGGTACAGCTGCAGGTGGTCCTGCCCGCGCACCACCTGCAGGCCCGCGCGGGTGACGCTGGCGGCGATGGCGCCACGGCGGCGGCACATGGAGCAGTCACAGCGGCGCGGGTCGACGATGCCGTCGGGCAGGTCCAGCAGCAGTTCGACCGTACCGCAGTGGCAGGTGGCGCGGTGCCGGGGTTGGACCGGAACGCCGGCCACGGACGTGATACCCATCGTTGCTCCTGTGTGGTGGAAGGCGGCCGCAAGGGCCGCTGCCGACCCTGCGCCGGCCAGCCTGAACGGACCGTAGATGCCACGCTGATCCGGCTTGTGGCTAACTATGCGGCTTCAAGACCGCGACAGGATGCCAGTGAACGCCGCAGGACGTTGGATGACAGGAAGTGCCACAGCGCTGGCGGCGCTGTGGGTGACCGGGGTGCTGGCGTACCAGTTGCCGGGGCCGGGCTGGTTGGCCATCGGCGTGGCCGTGCTGTGGCTGCTGGTTGCCCTGTGGGCGTCGTGGCGGATCGCGCGTGGCCGCGGTTCACGCAGGTCGGGCCTGATGTTCGGCGCGTCGCTGGCGCTGGCCGTGCTTTGGTGGTTGCTGCTGACCCCGCGCCAGGACCGCCTGTGGGCCGACGACGTCGCGCAGCGTCTGCACGTGGTGTCCTTCGATGGCCGCCACGTGGTGTTCAACAACGTGCGTGATTTCACCTGGCGCACCGAGACCGACTATGACGCGCACTGGGTGCGTCGCGAGTACGACCTGGACCAGCTGCGCTCGGCCGACCTGGTGCTGTCGTACTGGATGGGCCCGGCCATCGCCCACACGCTGATCTCGTTCGGCTTCGAGGATGGCCGCCACGTGGTGTTCTCGCTGGAGATCCGCAAGGAACGCGGTGAATCGTTCTCGGCACTGGGCGGTTTCTTCCGCAAGTTCGAGATGACCCTGGTGGCGTCGGAGGAGACCGACATCATCCGCACACGCACCAATGCGCGTGGCGAGGATGTCTACCTGTACCGGCTGCATGGCATGGACCGCGCGCAGCTGAAGGAACTGTTCGCTGCGTACATTGCGCAGGCCCGTGAACTGGATGCGAAGCCCGGCTTCTACAACACGTTGACCAGCAACTGCACCACGATCGTCTTCGACCTGGCCCGCCACATCGCACCGCGCCTGCCGCTGGATTACCGCCTGCTGTTGTCCGGTTACCTGGCCGAGTACGCGCAGGAGGTCGGCGCGCTCACCCCGGGCGTGCCGTACGCCGAGCTGCACGACAAGGGCCGCATCACCCAGCGTGCGCTGGACCTGGGCGATGGCGCCAATTTCTCCACCGCAATCCGCCAGGGCGTGCCCGGCACCGAGCAGGACCCGCAGTAATGACACGATTCTTCCCATCCCGCTGGCAGCGCCTGCTGCCGGTGTTGTTCGCCGTCTTCCTGCTGCTGGGCAGCAGTGGCTGCGCGATGGTCACCGTCAAGCAGGTCAAATCCAGTGATTCGCTGGTCAACAAGCGTGCCGACGTGCTCAACACCGGCAAGCTCAGCCCGGCCGCGCGCGAGACGCTCAGCGCGGCAGGCCTGGACGAGTCGCAGTGCGAGAAGGACTTCCTGGTCTGCCGCAGCACGCTGCTGATGACCGACGATCTCAATGTCGAGCAGAGGTTGTCGGCGCTGTCCGAACTGTGGGTGAAGGCAGCGCTGGCGCTGACCCCGAAGAAGACCGCTGCCGGCGATCCGCCGATGAGCGATGCGGCGCTGGATGCCTGGCTGGAAGCGGCGCGCTATGCCTACGCCTACCTGTTCTACAGCGGTCGGTCTCCGTCTGATCGTGCTTTCGAGGACCGGCAGACGCAGGTGCGTGACTACTACAACTACGCGGCAGAGAAGGCGGCGGTGGTGCTGTTCGTGCGCGCACGCGCCGCTGCGCTGGCCGGCGAGGACTATACGAAGCCGCTCACGGTCGGCAGCTGGTCGCTGGCCTCCAACTACCAGCAGCTGAACCTGAAGAGCATTCCCGCGCAGCTGGTGCCGGCTGGCACGGTCAGCTTCGTCGGCCTGCGCAGTACCTATCGCCGCGATGGGTTCGGTGCCGAGCTGGTGATGGTGATGGACCCGCCGAAGCTGGTCGCGCCGGTGATCGCACCCGATGGCCCCAAGGCCGAGACGCCGCAGGAGGATGAGGACGACGCGCGCCGTGGCCGCCGCCATCGCCATGACGACTCGGTACCTGAGTTCAGCGAGATGTCCTCGATCAACGTCACTGCGCTGCTGCGCTTCGAGGGCAGCAGCCTGGACGATGTGATGCGCACGCGCCGGGTCGAACTGGATGCCTATTCGCCGGAAGCCACCGAGCGCATCACCCTGCACGGCGAACAGGTGCCGCTGGCCGGCAACTTCACGGCTGCCTACGGCTTGTGGCTGGCGCAGAGCGGTTTCGCCCGGCAATCACTGCGCACCCTGTTCGGCATGAGCGAGGGCATCGGCGAACCGCACATCTACCTGATGCAGCCGTGGGACCCGAACCGCCGCATCATCTTCATGCTGCACGGCCTGGCCAGCAGCCCGGAAGCCTGGGTGAACCTGGCCAACGAGATCATGGGCGACCCCGAGCTGCGCCAGCAGTTCCAGGTCTGGCAGGTCTATTACCCGACCAATGCGCCGATCGCGCTGAACCGCTACGAGATCGCCAATGCGTTCAACGATACGCTCAAGCACTTCGATCCCAATGGCAGTACGCGTGCATCGAAGGACATGGTCTACATCGGGCACAGCATGGGCGGCGTGCTGGCGCGCCTGCTGGTCAGCGACTCTGGCGACGTGCTGTGGAATGACCTGCTGGCCAACTACGACCTGAAGGGCGAGCGCCTGAAGCGGGTGCAGAACAAGCTGGGGCCGCTGCTGCATTTCAAGGCGCAACCGAACGTGGAGCGCGCGATCTTCATCGCCGCGCCACACCAGGGCACCGACATCGCCGGCAACAAGGTCGGTCGCCTGATCGGTCGCCTGGTGCGCCTGCCGCTGACCATCCTCGGCAAGTTCGAGGACGTGTTCCTGGCGCTGGCGCAGGCCGAACAGCAGGTCGATGGTACGGCCAAGCCCAAGATCCCCAACAGCATCGACAATCTCAAGGCCAGCGATCCATTCGTGAAGGCGTCCGCGCAGCTGCCGATCGAAGCGGGCCTGAAGTACCACTCGATCATCGCCCAGCGCAAGCCGGAGCTGCCGGTGGAAAAGTCCGATGATGGGCTGGTGCCGTACTGGAGCGCGCACCTGCCGGCCGCACTGTCGGAGAAGGTGATCATTTCCGGCCACAGCGTGCAGGAGACCCCACAGGCGGTGCTGGAGGTGCGGCGCATCCTTCACCGGGATATCGATGACATGGGGACTGGCACCCGGTAGTGCCGGCCGCTGGCCGGCAATCCCACAATCCGGCGGCGCTACACCCGCCGCGCGATCACCGTGGCCAGCAGCGCCAGGCCGAAGGTGATTGCCAGGCACAGCACGTAGCCGGTATGGGGTGCGCTTTGCACGAACAGCGCGAACAGTGCGCCGGAAACCGCCAGCGCGGTGGTCACCGACAGCGCTTCGCTCAGCTGCAGTGCCGAGGTGTTGGCACCCTGCTCGTGTGGTGCGGACAATGACAGCGTCAGCACCGACAGGCTGCCGTAGATCATGCCCATGCCGAAGCCGGTCATGGCCCAGCCGACCAGGGCCACCGGCAGCGGCACTGCGTTGAACAGCACGGCCAGTGTGGCGGCAATACCGATCGTCATCAGCGGTGTGCCCACGCGCAGCAGCTGCTGGCGCGACCAGCCACGCTGCTGGTGGCCCTGCAGCCATGAACCGGCGAACCAGCCCAGTGCGCCAAGACTGAGCACGGCACCGGCCCAGCTGGGTGAGAGCCCGCGTTCGCGCTGCAACAGCAGGGGCAGATAGGCCTCGCAGGCGAAGAATGCGGCTGCCGCGACGCCGCGCAGCGCGATCACGCTGGGCAGTCCGCGGCGCAGGATCAATGTGCCGGCCGGCAGCAGGCGATGCACGCAGAACATCAGGGCCAGCATGGCCACGCCGATGCAGAGCAGTGCAGGCAGGCCCTGCTGCTGGCCGCCGAAGTAGAGCAGCAGCGCCGCCAACGAGGCACCACTGGCCCAGCGCACCACGTTGCCTCGCCCATCGTCGGCGAGGCCGCCATCGGTGGGTTGCATGCGCGTGAGTGCCGGGCGCAGCAGCAGCGCGGCCGGAATGGCCAGCAGCGGCACGGCCAGGAACACCCAGCGCCAGCCGAGATGCTGCACGATCAGCCCGCTCAGCGCGGGGCCGATCATTGACGGCACCACCCAGCCTGCGGAGAACGCGGCGAATACCTTCGGCCGCAGGTGCTCCGGGTAGCTGCGCCCGACCATCACATAGAGCGAGACCGAGATCGCACCCGCACCCAGGCCCTGCAGCAGGCGCCCTGCCACCAGCATGCCCATGCGCATGGCAAAGCCAGCCAGCAGCAGGCCCAGCACGAAGCAGGCCAACCCGTACCAGAGTGGCCGTGCCGGCCCATGCTGGTCGGCCCAGCGCCCGGCCAGGGTCATGCCGATCACGCTGGTGGCCAAGGTACCGCCGAAGGCCAGTGCGTACAGGCGCAGGCCGTCCAGTGCCACGGCCACGGTCGGCATGGCGGCCGCCACCGCGAGGGCCTCGAAGGCATGCAGCGCGACCAGCGCGACCATGCCGATGGTGGTGGCGCGGTAGCGCGCGGACAGGATCGAAGTGTCAGCCGATGAACTGGCGTTGGCGGGGGAGAGCGTGGGGGTCATACGGGTCAGATGCGGGCCGCGCTTGTCAACAGGCGGCGAAGATAGCAGCATGACACCTCAACTGTAGTTGAGGTCAAGCAATGGTGTCCCAGGAACTGAGCGTTGGCGAAGTCTCCCAGCGCAGTGGCGTGGCGGTTTCGGCGCTGCACTTCTACGAGCGCAAGGGGCTGATCAGCAGCCTGCGCACTTCGGGCAACCAGCGCCGCTACAGCCGCGACGTGCTGCGCCGGCTGGCGGTGATCCGCGTAGCGCAGCGCGTGGGCATGCCGTTGGAAGCGGTCGGCCGGGCCTTCGAGAGCCTGCCCGACGGCCGCGCACCGACCAAGGCGGATTGGGCCAAGTTGTCCGCGCGCTGGCGCGCCGAGCTGGAGGAGCGCATCCACATGCTGCAGCTGCTGCGCGATGAGCTGACCGGCTGTATCGGCTGCGGCTGCCTGTCGCTGCAGCGCTGCCGCCTGGCCAACCCCGGTGACGTCCTCGGCGAACGCGGCGACGGCCCGATGCGCTGGGAATGAAAAAGGGGACGGAGGGGATTAAGTCGCAAGTGCACAAACGACTTAATCCCCTCCGTCCCCTTTTTCTTACCAGACCGTGATCGTCTCGCCGCTCTGGATGCCTTCCACCGCGCGCTGGTAACCCAGTGCCGCGCGCTGTGCGGTCACCGCTTCGAAGCCCGGGAAGTAGGGGCCGTAGTCGGCCATCGACTCGACCAGCACGTTGGGGCTGATCACGTTGATGCGCAGGCCACGTGGCAGCAGCTCCAGCGCAGCGGCACGCACGAAGCCTTCCAGTGCGGCATTCACTGCGGTGGCGTTGACGCCGTCGCGGATCGGATGCGCGCTGATGATCCCGCTGGTCAGGGTGATCGAACCGCCTGCATTGAGGTGGTGCTGGGCGGCCAGCGCCAACCGCACCTGCCCAAGCAGCTTGTCCTGCAGGCCGAGGTTGAACTGTGCCGGCGTCATCGCCTGCAGCGGGCCGAAGTGCACCGCGCCGGTGGTGGAGATCACCGCATCGACCGGTCCGCTGCGTGCGAACAGGTCGGCAACGCTGGCATCGTCGGTCAGGTCAACGCGCAGTTCGCCACTGTGGCGACCGGCGGCAAGGATCTGGTGATGCTGGCCGAGCTGGCGGGCGACTGCCTGGCCGAGGGTGCCGCTGGCACCGACGAGGAGAATCTTCATGGCCGTTCCTTGAGGAGGGGGATGGGCGCAGTCTGCACCCTCACAAAGGGGTTAGGTAAGGAGCGTATGCTTCGCTGATTCCTAACTCTGGATTAGTAATGGATACGTTGCGCTGCATGCAGGCCTTCGTCGCCGTGGCCGAGCGCGGGAGCTTTGCAGGGGCTGCCGAACAGCTGCAGGTGTCGGCGGTGATGGTCGGCAAGTACATCCAGCAGCTGGAGGCGCATCTGGGCACGGCCTTGCTGCAGCGGAACACCCGCCGCCAACGCCTGACCGAAGCCGGCGGGGCCTACCTGGCCGGTTGCCGGCAGGTGCTGGAGCAGGTGCAGCAGGCCGAGGCGGATGTGGCCGGCCTGCAGGTGCAGCCACGCGGCCTGCTGCGGGTCAGCGCGCCGACCACCTGGGGCAGCTGTGTGCTGGCTCCGCAGCTGGCCACGCTGTTGCGCGCGCAGCCGCAGTTGAACATCGAGCTGGACCTGAGCAACCGCCGCGTGGACCTGATCGAGGATGGTTTCGACGTGGCGATCCGGGTGGGGCCGCTGCCGTCGCAGGAAGTGGTGGCGCGACCGCTGCCGCCGTACGCGATGAGCCTGTGCGCGGCGCCCGCGTACCTGCGCCGGCGCGGCACGCCGCGCACACCCGATGATCTGGAAGGGCACGACTGCCTGAGCCACCTGGCCTGGCGTGGTGGCCACGGCTGGCAGCTGGCCAATGGCGAACAGGTGGATTGGGACGCACGCCTGACCTGCAACGATGGCTTCGCGTTGCGTGAAGCTGCCGTGGCCGGTGCCGGCCTGGTGTTGCAACCGACGGCGTTGCTGGCTGCCGAAATTGCCGCCGGGCGCCTGAAGCCGCTGCTGCGCGGCTACCTGCCCGAACCGCGGCCGATGCACCTGATCTACCTGCCCGACCGCAGGCCGCGCCCGCGGTTGCAGTGCTTCGTTGATTTCGTCATGACCACATTGGGGCGGTGATCATCGGGTAGATGGGGTCAGATCCCTTTGCCTCGGCAAAGGGATCTGACCCCAGGGGATCAATCATTCGCCGCAGACAGTTCCTGTCCACGCACCTGCGCGGCGCGCAGCGCCGTGTCCACCAGCGCCTCGAAGCCACCGGCCTGGAAGCTCTCGATGGCGGCCTGGGTGGTGCCGTTCGGCGAGGTCACGCGGCGGCGCAGCTCGGCCGGGCTCTCACCAGCCTCATCCAGCATGCGCGAGGCACCCAGCAGGGTCTGCACCACCAGCGTGCGCGCGGCGTCGGCCGGCAGGCCCTGGGCGATACCTGCTGCTTCCATCGCTTCGGCCAGCAGGAACACATAGGCCGGTCCGCTGCCGGATACAGCAGTGACCGAATCCATCAGCGGTTCGCTGTCGATCCACACCGTGCGCCCGGCACTGGCCAGCACCTGTTCGGCCTGCGCGTGCTGCTGCGCGTCCACCGAGGGCGTGGCGTACAGGCCGGTCACGCCGGCGCCAAGCAGGGCCGGGGTGTTCGGCATCGCACGCACCACCGGCAGATTGCCGCCCAGCCAGCGTTCCAGCTGCGTGCTGGTGATGCCCGCGGCAATCGATACCACCAGCGGCTGGTTTGCCTGGGCCAGTGCCTGCAGCGACTGGCAGACATCGCGCAGCACCTGCGGCTTCACCGCCAGCAGCCAGGTGCCGCCCTGCGCGGCGGCATCGGCGGCGTTGTCGTGCACCTGCACGCCGAAGTCGGCGGCCAGCGCCTGGCGCAGTTCGGTCACCGGCTCCGCCACGTGGATGTGCACGGCCGGCACGCCCTGGCGGATCAGGCCGGCGATCAGGCTGCGGGCCATGTTGCCGCCGCCGATGAAGGTGATGGAATCAGCTGCCATGGAAGTCTCCTTGGAAAATCAGGCCGGGCGCGGGCGGGCGCCGAACAGGGCGGTGCCGATGCGCACCAGGGTGGCACCCTCGGCGATGGCTTCGGCGTAGTCGCTGCTCATGCCCATCGACAGCGTGTCGACCTGCGCGTGCTGGGCAGCCAGCGACTGGAAAAGTGTGCGCATGCGCACGAATGCATCCCGACGGCGCTCGGCCTCGGGCCATGGCGCGGGAATCGCCATCAGTCCGCGCAGGCGCAGGGTGGGTTCGGCGGCAATCGCGGCGGCCAGTGCATCCACTTCTTCCGGTGCACAGCCATGCTTGCTGGATTCGTCGTCGATGTTGACCTGGATCAGCACGTTCAGCGGGCCGCGCGCGGCCGGGCGATGGCGTGCCAGCGCGGTCACCAGCTTGGGGCGGTCCACGCTCTGCACCCAGTCGAAATGGCTGGCCACGGCATCGGCCTTGTTCGACTGCAGGTGGCCGATCAGGTGCCATTCCAGCGCCAGGTGCTGCAGCGCCTGCATCTTGGCGAGCGCTTCCTGCACGTAGTTCTCGCCGAAGGCGTGCTGGCCTTGTGCGGCCAGCGCGGCCACAGCCTCGGCCGGCTGGGTCTTGGACACCGCCAGCAGGCGTGGATCGGGCCTGCCCGCGCCCTCGGCGGCGGCATGCAGGTTGCTCAGGATCTGGGGCAGGGGAGTGGCCACGTAACGCGTTCCGTTGAATCAGGAGGCTATACTGCCGCCCGGGGAAAGATCCTTCCAGTCGAAGCCGTTATTGGGGAGTAGCCGCTCATGGATATCGCCGAACTGTTGGCGTTTTCCGTAAAGAACAAAGCGTCCGACCTGCACCTGTCCGCAGGCCTGCCGCCGATGATCCGCGTGGACGGCGACGTTCGCCGGATCAACATCCCAGCCCTGGACCACAAGCAGGTCCATGCGCTGGTGTACGACATCATGTCCGACAAGCAGCGCCGCGATTACGAGGAATTCCTCGAAGTGGACTTCTCCTTCGAGATTCCATCGCTGGCGCGCTTCCGAGTGAACGCGTTCAACCAGAACCGCGGTGCCGGTGCGGTGTTCCGTACCATTCCGTCCGAGGTGCTCACCCTCGAGGACCTGGCCTGCCCGCCGCTGTTCCGCGAGGTGATCCAGCAGCCGCAGGGCCTGATCCTGGTGACCGGCCCGACCGGCTCGGGCAAGTCGACCACGCTGGCGGCGATGATCGACTACATCAACAAGAACGAGTACGGCCACATCCTCACCGTCGAGGATCCGATCGAATTCGTGCACACCTCGCAGAAGTGCCTGATCAACCAGCGCGAAGTGCACCGTGACACGCATGGCTTCAATGAAGCGCTGCGCTCGGCACTGCGTGAGGACCCGGACATCATCCTGGTCGGCGAACTTCGCGATCTGGAAACCATCCGCCTGGCGCTGACCGCCGCGGAGACCGGCCATCTGGTGTTCGGCACCCTGCACACCAGTTCGGCGGCCAAGACCATCGACCGCATCATCGACGTATTCCCGGCCGGCGAAAAGCCGATGGTGCGCTCGATGCTGTCCGAATCGCTGCGTGCGGTGATCTCGCAGGCGCTGCTGAAGAAGGTTGGCGGCGGTCGTACCGCAGCGTGGGAAATCATGGTCGGCACCCCGGCCATCCGCAACCTGATCCGCGAGGACAAGGTGGCGCAGATGTACTCGGCCATCCAGACCGGCCAGCAGTACGGCATGATGACCCTGGACCAGCACCTGCAGGACCTGGTCAAGCGCAGCCTGATCACCCGCAACCAGGCCCGCGAGTACGCCAAGGACAAGCGCCTGTTCGAGTAAGGCGGGGCAGCAGCGGGGCGGCGTGCGCCAGTGCGCCGCCGTTCCCGCGCCGTTTCCTCCACCGACCGTTTCCTGGTACATGCCCCATTGGGAGCCCGCCGTGAACACCACCGCGACCAC
Source organism: Stenotrophomonas sp. 78350_Sma (assembly GCF_056482105.1). Taxonomy (NCBI): domain Bacteria; kingdom Pseudomonadati; phylum Pseudomonadota; class Gammaproteobacteria; order Lysobacterales; family Lysobacteraceae; genus Stenotrophomonas; species Stenotrophomonas sp. 78350_Sma. The sequence goes on from NZ_CM151182.1 coordinate 1,126,536, forward strand.
CATCGATTTCACTTCGTTCCTCAAGCTGATGGCGCACCAGCGCGCCTCGGACCTGTTCATCACCGCTGGCATGCCGCCGGCGATGAAGGTCAACGGCAAGATCTCGCCGATCACGCAGACCCCGCTCACGCCGCAGCAGAGCCGCGACCTGGTCCTCAACGTGATGACCCCGGCACAGCGCGAGGAGTTCGAGAAGACCCACGAATGCAACTTCGCCATCGGCCTGTCCGGTGTCGGCCGCTTCCGCGTGAGCTGCTTCTACCAGCGCAACCAGGTCGGCATGGTGCTGCGTCGCATCGAGACGCGCATTCCGACCGTGGAAGAGTTGAGCCTGCCGCCGATCATCAAGACGCTGGCGATGACCAAGCGCGGCATCATCCTGTTCGTCGGTGCCACCGGCACCGGCAAATCGACGTCGCTGGCGGCGATGATCGGCTACCGCAACCAGAATTCGACCGGCCACATCATCACCATCGAAGACCCGATCGAGTTCGTGCACAAGCACGAAGGCTGCATCATCACCCAGCGTGAAGTCGGCATCGATACCGACAGCTGGGAAGCCGCGTTGAAGAACACCCTGCGCCAGGCGCCGGACGTGATCATGATCGGCGAGGTGCGTACCCGCGAAGGCATGGACCACGCCATCGCCTTCGCCGAGACCGGCCACCTGGTGCTGTGCACCCTGCATGCCAACAACGCCAACCAGGCGATGGACCGCATCGTCAACTTCTTCCCGGAAGACCGCCGCAACCAGCTGCTGATGGACCTGTCGCTGAACCTCAAGGGCGTGGTCGCGCAGCAGCTGGTGCCGTCTCCCGATGGCCGTTCGCGCAAGGTTGCCATGGAGATCCTGCTCGGCACGCCGCTGGTGCAGGACTACATCCGCGACGGCGAGATCCACAAGCTGAAGGAAGTGATGAAGGACTCGGTCCAGCTGGGCATGAAGACCTTCGACCAGAGCCTGTTCGAGCTGTACCAGGCCGGCGAGATCAGCTACGAGGACGCGCTGCGCTACGCCGATTCGCAGAACGAGGTACGCCTGCGCATCAAGCTCAGCCAGGGCGGCGACGCCCGCACCCTGTCGCAGGGGCTGGATGGCGTGGAGATCTCGGAGATCCGGTGACCCGGCCGGCAACGGTCGTGACTGGATTGATGAATTCCAGTCATGACCGACTGCCATCCCGTCGGTTCAATCCATCGCCCAAGCGGGCGTATCGTCAGCGCTCCCCCTCTGGAGCACGACGATGCAGACACGTGAACTCGGCCGCAGTGGCCTGAAGGTTTCCGCCCTGGGCCTGGGCTGCATGGGCCTGAGCCATGGCTATGGCCAGCCGGTCGAGCGCAGCCAGGGCATCGCCCTGCTGCAGGCCGCCGTTGAACGCGGCGTGACCTTCTTCGACACCGCCGAGGTGTACGGCCCGTACACCAATGAAGATCTGCTTGGCGAGGCGTTGGCGCCGTACCGCGACACGCTGGTGATCGCCACCAAGTTCGGTTTCAAGGATGCGCGTGTCGACACCGGTTTGGACAGCCGCCCGGAGAACATCCGTGCGGTGGCCGAAGCCAGTCTCAAGCGCCTGCGTACCGACCACATCGACCTGTTCTACCAGCACCGTGTCGACCCGAACGTGCCGATCGAGGACGTGGCCGGCACCGTGCGCGATCTGATCGCCGAGGGCAAGGTCGGCCACTTCGGCCTGTCCGAGGCCAGTGCCGCCACCGTGCGCCGCGCGCACGCGGTGCAGCCGGTGGCTGCCGTGCAGAGCGAGTACTCGCTGTGGTGGCGCGAGCCGGAACGCGAACTGCTGCCGACGCTGCAGGAACTGGGCATCGGCTTCGTGCCGTTCAGCCCGCTCGGCCGCGGTTTCCTGACCGGTGCGATCAACGCCGACACCACCTTCGACGCCAACGACTTCCGCAACACCGTGCCGCGTTTCGAAGTGGAAGCGCGTCGTGCCAACCAGGCGCTGGTGGATCGCATCAGCACGATCGCCGTGGCGCGGGGGGCGACCCCGGCGCAGGTGGCATTGGCCTGGCTGCTGGCGCAGGCGCCGTGGATCGTGCCGATCCCGGGCACCACCAAGGTCCACCGCCTGGAAGAAAACCTGGGCGCGGCCGACCTGCAGCTGGCGCCCGAGGAACTGCAGCGCATCGCGCAGGCGCTGGACGAAGTGTCGATCGTCGGCGAGCGCTATAACCCGCAGCGTGCGGCCCAGGCCAAGGGCTGACCACCAGGTGGGTGCGGATCGCTGGTGGGTGCGGACTGTTGGTCCGCACTCCTCAACCCTCACCCCATCGGCCCACGCAGCGCATCAAGCACCGTGCGCATCGCCACGGTCACGTGGCGGCGCGACGGGTAGTACGCGTAGTAGCCATCGAAGTGCGGGCACCAGTCGTCCAGCACCGACTGCAGGCGGCCCTCGTCCAGCATCGGCTGCACCTGGTCTTCCGGCAGCCAGGCCAGTCCGCTGCCGGCCAGCGCAGCGGCGCGGGTCATGCCCATGGTGTTGAAGGTCCACTGGCCGGACACGCGCACACTGAGTTCGTTGCCGTCCTGGCCGAAATCCCACGGCATCAGCCCGCCATGCGTGGGCAGGCGCAGGGTCACGCAGTTGTGGTCGGCCAGTTCGTCCGGATGCCGTGGCACCACATGCTGGCGGAAGTAGCTGGGTGCGCCGACCACGCGCATGCGCAGCGGCGGGCTGATCGGCACCGCGATCATGTCACGGGCCAGCCGCTCGCCGAGGCGGATGCCGATGTCGTAGCGCTCGGCCACGATGTCGGCCAGCCCGTAGTCGGCCGCCAGTTCCACCTTCAGGTCCGGATACTGCTGAAGCAGCGGCGCCAGCCTCGGCCAGGCGATGTACTCGGCGGCGTGGCCGGTGGCATTGATGCGGATGGTGCCGGCCGGGCGTTCCCGGTACTCGGCCAGTGCGGCCAGCCCATCCTCGATCTCGGCCAGGCGTGGGCCCAGGGTGTCGAGCAGGCGGGCGCCGGCTTCGGTGGTGGACACGCTGCGGGTGGTACGGGTCAGCAGGCGCACGCCGAGGCGCTGTTCCAGGCCGCGCATGGCATGGCTGAGCGCGGACTGGGAGACGCCCAGTTGGGCGGCGGCCTTGGTGAAGCTGCCCTCGCGGGCAACGTGGACGAAGGCCTGCAGGTCGTTGAGATTTTCGCGGGGCATGACGGGATGATACGGCCGGGCTGCGCCCGGCACCTGCTTCAAGCCAAGGCAACGTCAACGTCAAATGCGTGCATCCCGTGGGATGGCGGGGTGGGGCCGGTTGAGGGGAACGCCGTAAATACGTCCATGTAGGCTCGGTCGCCGCATCCATGCGGCTCACGCCCCCTCAACCGGACCCACTCCGCCTTCGACAGTTTCCCGTGAGCTGTTGGAACGGCATTCTGCTTTGGTGGGTGTCGACCGTTGGTCGGCACTGGGTCGGACGTGTGGGTATGTCGATTTCTGCGTCTGTGGTTCGTCGAATGAATGACTTCAACGGGAGCTGCACATGAGCACTGACACCAAGCCCAAGGGCCCGGCCTCGTACTTCCCCTCCATCGAGAAGACCTACGGGCAGCCGGTTGCGCACTGGTTCGGCCTGCTGTCGAAGAAGAAGGGGCTCAAGCACATGGAACTGGTCAGCTTCCTGAAGAGTGAGCACGGCCTGGGCCATGGCCACGCCAACGCGCTGGTGGCGCACCATCTGGCCGGCAAGGGCTGATCGGCAAGGGGGCAAGCAGGGTGGGGCGCATTCAGCTGAACGATTTCATCTGCAACTGTCATGCGGATCGTGTCTAATAGCGCTCCCCACCTGCTGTTCCCCACCCGTATGTCCCTTCCCTCCCATGGCCCCGCGCCGTGCGACGACGCTGACGGCCACCTGGTCACCGCTGGTCCGCTGACCCCGCCGCCGGACAGCGCTGGTACCACCGCCGACGAAAAAGCGCTGCGCCACTCGATCGCCGAGGATGTGCAGGGCATGGTGCTGGCCACGATGGTGGCCTCGCTGGGCCTGGCGATCTTCGCCAAGAGCGGGCTGATGATCGGCGGCATGGCCGGCATGGCCTTCCTGCTGCATTACGCGCTGGACTGGAACTTCGGCGTGGTGTTCGTGCTGGTCAACCTGCCGTTCTACTGGGTGGCGCTGCGGCGCATGGGCTGGGAATTCACCCTGAAGACCTTCGCCGCGGTCACCGCCTGTGGCGTGCTGACCGACCTGCTGCCGCGCTGGATCGACTTCTCGCACATCCACCCGCTGTATTCGGCGATCGTGGGCGGTGCGTTGTCCGGCCTGGGCATCCTGTTCTTCATCCGCCACCGCGCCAGCCTTGGCGGCATCGGCATCCTGGCGGTGTACCTGCAGCGCACCCGTGGCTGGAGCGCGGGCAAGGTGCAGATGTCCTACGACGCCTGCCTGATGGTGGCCGCGTTCTTCGTGTTGTCGCCGTCGAAGGTGCTGTACTCGGCCATCGGCGCGGTGGTGCTCAGCCTGGTGCTGATGTTCAACCACCGCCCGGGCCGTTACATGGGCGTGTGACGATTCGACGGTAGTGCCGGCCGCTGGCCGGCAGCACCTGCAGCATTCCGAGGCTGCCGGCCAGCGGCCGGCACTACCGGGAGGCCTGCAGCCACGGCGGCGACAGCGTCAGCAGCCGCGCATGCACCGGGCAGTCCTCGGCGTGCGCACCGGGCAGGTAGCCCAGGCTCATCAGGAATTCGCCGGTGATCTCGCCGCCGGTGAAGCGGAACGTCTTCCTGAACAGCTTCACCCAGTCGGCCTTGCTGCGCGGATGGTGCGCGTCCAGCCACGCCGCGAAGCTGCCGTGGCTGGCCCGCAGCTGCTGGATCACCTGTGCGTTGTGGATCGCCGCCAGCACCTTCAGCCGGTTGCGGATGATGCCGGCGTCCGAAAGCAGCCGCTCGATGTCCTGCTCGGCATACGCTGCCACCCGGTCCACATCGAAGCCGTCATAGGCCGTGCGGAAGCCCTCGCGCTTCTTCAGGATCGTTTCCCAGCTCAGGCCGGCCTGGTTGATTTCCAGCACCAGCCGCTCGAACAGTTCGCGCTCGTCCCGCTGCGGGAAGCCGTACTCGTTGGCGTGGTAGTAGTCGTGCACCGGATGGCCCGGGGCGATGAGGCAGTAACCGCTCATGGGAAAGACTCGTTGGATTCGGGTTCGGGATCGATGGCCAGCGCAGGGCGCCCGCCGATGGACAGCATCGGCCAGCGTGGCGGTTCGAGAGTGAGCTCGCCATCACGCAGTGCCTGGTTGATCGCTTTGGCCTGGCCGCTCGCGGTGCCGAACAGCGAACCGGCCCGGCGCCAGTGGGTATCACTGCCACGTGCGTACAGCACGCAGTCCGGCCCACGGTGGGTGTACAGCTCGCACAGCAGCACTTCGCCGGTGCCATCGCCGTCCAGGTCGCGATGCACGATCAGGCAGTCGCGCTCGCTCTGGGCGCAGGATTCGCCATTGATCGCGCGCGTGGCCAGTGCCTGCCACCAATCGTCCGGCGGCGAGCTGGATCCCTTGGCCAGCTTCAGCGCACGCTGCAGTGCGGTGACGTCCTGCGGCCCCTTGTCGAGGCGATGGCCGTCGTCCCAGCGTGAGGTACGTGCCAACGCTGCAGCGATCACCTGCGGCGCATTGGCATCGGCGGTGATGGCTGGATCACGCTGCAGCTCGCGCAGCGCCTGCACGCCACGGCGTCCAAGATCGAAGCGCAGCACGTTGACGTCGCTGCTGGTGATCGCCGGCGGGTCCGCGCGCAGCCGCGCCAGCTGGCTGGACAGGGTCAGCCGCACCGGGTCCAGCAGCGGCGAGTTGCCCAGCAATGCCAGTGCCAGTACCGCCCAGCACATCCAGCGGTTGACCGGCTCCAGCATCTGCAACCAGCGGCGCTGCCGGCGCAGCACCGCCAGCGCGTAGCCCACGGCATAGCCGGTCACGGCCAATGCGACGAGTACCGCCCAGAACCGGTCGATGGTCCAGCCGTACTGCGTCACGCGCAGGCCCAGTGCATACAGCGCCAGCGCGGCGTACACCGGCAGCGTCAGCAGGCTGGCCTCGACCAGCCTGCGCAGCACGAGAGGGTAGGGTGCACTGTCATCCCCCTGCTGGTAGACCGCATTGGTGAACGTCACCAGCAGCAGTGACACCACCACCAGCAGGCTGGCGGCCGAACGGGTTTTCCACAGCGGCTCCAGCCCGGTAAGCGGCAGGCTCAGCACGAACAATACGGCGATGAAAGAGAGCAGCGGCAGCAGCCCGCGGCAGATCGCGAACAGCACCTGGCGGGTGATCTGGATCGCGCGGTGCTGGGTGCGCCCAATCAGCACGCCGAAGCCGGCCAGGCTGCCGGTGGCCAGCGCGATGAATGCATCCTGGCGGAACAGATCGCGGAAGACGTTCACGTCCAGCAGCTGGAACAGCGCCGCCCACAGCCACAGCAGCAGCCAGGTCAATCCGGTGAACAGCGTTGCCAGCGCCAGGGTCAGGCCGTTCTGCCAGGCGCGCTCGAACAGCTCGGGGTAGCTGGCGCGCCAGTGCCCGTGCTGCAGCTGGAACTGCCACCAGGGCAGCGCTACGAATACCGCCACGGCAATGCCCAGGGTCAGTGGAAACTGCAGCGCGCTCGACTCCAGCGCGGTCTCGCCAGTGAGGTTCCAGCCGATCCAGGCGGCCAGCGCCAGCACCACCGCCGAGCCGAGCACGGCCTGCAGCCACAGGCGGCGCTGGCCCAGCTCGACCAGGCTCAACGCCACCGCGCTGGGAATGGCCAGCGCCCAGGCGTACCAGCAGTAGCGCCAGCCGATATCGCGGAACGGCCACGCATCGGACAGTTCCTGCGCGGCATACAGCATCAGACCCTGCAGCAGGGCAATCAGGACGATGGCGCTGCGTGCCGGCAGGGTCAGGGGCGATGAAGACTGCATCGATGACCTTCCATGGCAAAGCACCATCCTAGCCCATCGCTGTTCGGCGCCATCGCGCGACCATCCCGCGCCCAGCAGGTAGAATGGGCCCATGCCTGTAACGCCGACCTCCCTTGCCGATCACCTGCTCGTCGCGCTGCCGTCGCTGCTCGACGCGACCTTTGCCCGCAGCGTCGCGCTGATCTGCCAGCACGACGAGAACGGGGCGATGGGCGTGCTGGTCAACCAGCCGTCCGAATACACGCTGGGAGAAGTGCTCGCGCAGATGGACATCACCACCGGTGATGGCGACCTGCAGGCGCGCATGGTGCTCAACGGTGGCCCGGTGCATCCCGAGCGCGGCTTCGTCATCCATGACGACGCGCGGGCGTGGGATTCCAGCCTGACCGTGGGCGACGGCCTGTACCTGACCACTTCGCGCGACATTCTTGAAGCGATGGCGCGCGGCGAAGGCCCGGCCAATGCCGTGGTCACCCTCGGCTGTGCCGGTTGGGGCGCAGGGCAGCTGGAAAGCGAGCTGTCCGAGAACAGCTGGCTGACCGTGCCGGCCGATGCCGAACTGGTGTTCCAGCTGCCGCTGGAGCAGCGCTGGCAGGGTGCGGCCTCGCGCATCGGCGTCGACCTGTTCCGGCTGACCGACTACAGCGGCCATGTCTGAGCCCGTCACGCCCGCGCCGGACCCTGCTGCCCCGGCCATCCGCCGTGACGGCACGGTCCTGGGTTTCGATGTCGGCTCGCGCCGGATCGGCGTGGCCATCGGCAGTGCCTTCGCCGCGCATGCGCGCGCGGTGGCCGTGGTCGATGTGCACGGCAACGGCCCGGACTGGACCGCGATCGAACGCCTGCTCAAGGAATGGAAGCCCGACGGCCTGGTGGTGGGCGACCCGCTGACCCTGGACGGCCAGGACCAGCCCAACCGCAAGCGCGCGCAGGGCTTTGCCCGCCAGCTGCGGGAACGTTTCAAGCTGCCAGTGGTGATGATCGACGAGCGTTCCAGCTCGGTCGAGGCCGCCCGCCGCTTCGCTGTCGAGCGCGCCGAAGGGCGCAAGCGCCGCCGTGATGCGGCCGCCCTCGATGCCGTGGCCGCGGCGGTGATCATCGACCGCTGGCTGTCGTCGCCGGACGACGCCACCCCCATTCCCTGACTGCCGACTCCCGCCATGACTGCCCAGCAAATCGATGCCTCCGGACGCCTGCGCCACCTGTTGACCCTGGAGGGCCTGCCGCGCGAGACCCTGCTGCAGCTGCTTGACCGGGCGGGACAGATCCGCGATGCCGCGGTCGGCCGCGTTGGCAACAAGCGCCACGTGCTGGCCGGTTCGGCGGTGTGCACGCTGTTCTTCGAACCGTCCACGCGCACCCGCAGCTCGTTCCAGTTGGCCGCGCAGCGCCTGGGCGCCGACGTGCTGAACTTCGATGCCTCGACCTCGTCCACGCGCAAGGGCGAAACCGCCTGCGACACCCTGCGCAACCTGGAAGCAATGGGCGTGCGCGGCTTCGTGGTACGCCACCCCGATGACGGCGCCGTGGCCGCACTGGCCGACGCCGCGGGCGAGGGCACCGCGCTGATCAATGCCGGTGACGGCCGCAGTTCGCACCCGACCCAGGGCCTGCTGGACATGCTGACCCTGCGCCAGGCCAAGGGCCCGGATTTCTCGAAGCTGAAGGTGGTGATCGTCGGCGACGTGAAGCACTCGCGCGTGGCCCGCACCGACCTGCACGCGCTGCGTACGCTGGGCGTGGGCGAGATCCGCGTGTGCGGCCCGCAGTCGCTGCTGCCGGACGACGAGACCCTGAAGGGCTGCGTGGTCGGCGATGACTTCGACGCGATGCTGGAAGGCGTCGACGCGCTGATGATGCTGCGCCTGCAGCGCGAGCGCATGGAAGAAGGCCTGGTGCCGTCGCTGGAGCAGTACCACGCCCAGTACGGCCTGACCAATGATCGTCTGGCCCGCGCCGGCAAGGATGCAGCGGTGCTGCACCCGGGCCCGATCAACCGCGGCGTGGAAGTGACCGACGACGTGGCCGACGGCCCGCAGTCGTGGGTACTGCGGCAGGTCGCCAACGGCGTCGCCGTGCGCATGGCCGTGCTGGAAACCCTGCTGGGCTGACCTGCCCTGGTGGGGTAGGTGTCAACCTTGGTTGACACACTCACCGCCCGGTTCGTGCGCGCACTGTTTTGGTAGATGCCAACCTTGGTTGGCACTATCCACCGGTGCTAATGTCATCGGGCAGATCACATGACGCCCCAAGCTCCCATTCGCACCATGCATGGGGATATTGCCCAAGCCGCGTCGTCAGCCCGGCCCTGGTCGGATTTCCCATCAGGTACATCGCATGCCGGTGCAACGATTCGTCAGAGCGGATCGCATGATCGTGATAGCAGGCCTGCCAGAAGCGCCCGACTCGCCCCAGCAATCGGTTTGCCTGCTGGGCTGTGCGCGACTTGAAACGCTTCATGACGGTTTCCAGCGTTCCCGCACGTAGTTCGACTAGCCAGTGGATGTGGTCGGGCATGACCACGTAGGCAATCGAGCGGGTGAAGCCTTCCTGATCCAGTCGCTGGAATTCGCGGACTGCCAAGGCGGCCGCTGCGGCGTTGGTGAAGAGCGGCGCGCGGTCATGGACGACGGTGGTGAGGATATAGCTGAGGCCGATGCTGGAGTGACGGCCGAGCAGGAGACGGGTGTTCTGCATGGAGCAAGCATGGGCGGGCCTGCTTTCAGTGAACATCGGGGAAAGGCTTGGTTTCAGGTAGGCCAGTGCCAACCAAGGTTGGTAACTACCAAAGCAGTCAATGCCAACCAAGGTTGGCAACTACCAAAGCAGTCAATGCCAACCAAGGTTGGCAACTACCAAAGCAGTCAATGCCAACCAAGGTTGGCAACTACCAGAGCAGTCAATGCCAACCAAGGTTGGCAGCTACCAGAAGCTGCGGTTCATCGCTTCTGCGCGAACAGCCAGGCCCACATCGCCGGGTCGGCGTAGGTGGCGTCCCAGGCATTGTGGTTGCCTTCCGGGTACTCGGTATAGCGCACGTCGCGCGCGGTGGCGCTCTGGAAGGCGCTGTGCAGCCGGCGGTCGTCGTCCGGCGGCACCACATCATCGAGTGCGCCGTGGAAGATCCAGATCGGCGTCTGCCGCAGGCGTTGGGCGATCACCGCATACGGATCTGACTCCTGTGCGACCTGCTCGACGAACAGGGTCGGTCGCTTCGCGCGCGGTGCGAACACGGCACCGCATACCGGCACGATCGCGGCAAAACGATGCGGGTCGTCCAGGCCGATGTTCCAGCTGCCGTAACCGCCCATCGACATGCCGGTCAGGTACTGCCGTGCCGGGTCGGCGCCGAACTCGGCGACGATCGCGTCCAGTGCGGCCAGGGCCATGCGGTTGTTGCGCCCGCTCCATTCGGAATGGCGCGGTGCCTGTGGAAACACCACCAGGGCCGGGAAGTCGGGATGCTCGCGCAGATAGGGGCCCAGTCCCGAGTAGGTCTGCTTGACGCCATCGGCGCCGCGCTCGCCCGAGCCATGCAGGAACAGGATGACCGGGGGTCCGCCCTGCGTGGCTGCGCTGCCCGGGGCGGAGGCCCGGACGCCGGCAGGAATGAAGACCTGGTAGTAGGCGGTCTCGCCATCCACCTTCACCGCGCGGCCCTCGAAATGCCCGCGCGCACTGTCCGGCAACGAGGCACAACCGGACATCATCAGTACGGCCAGCAGCGGCAGCCAGCGCGACATCGAACGGACCATGGGACTTCCCGAGGCAGTAGGGTCACCTGCATCGTAGTGCGCGGCGGGTCAACGCAGCATCATGCACCGCGTCACTCCGGCCGAGGAAAGCTGGCGATGATCTCCAACTGCTCCCGTGCTTCGGCATTGCCTTCGGCAGCGGCGGCCTGCACCTGCGCCATGTCCGGGTGCAGTACCACCAGCAGCGGGTTTTCGCAGACCGGGCAGTCGTACTCGGTGGCGTCCTCGTCCAGTTCCATTTCCATGGCGCGCGAGCTGCCCTTCCATTCGCAGGCCGGGCAGGTGTGCTGCTGGTCGCGCCAGCCGGGCTGGAAGTAGTTTTCGATCGTCGTTGCCATGGGTGTTCCAGTTGGGATCCGGGCAGAGCCCGGCGTGGCGGGGATCCGACCCTGCAGGGTTCAGTGCAGCAGCACCAGGGTGGCCAGGCCGAGGAAGGTGAAGAAGCCCATCGAGTCGGTCACGGCGGTCAGGAAGATGCCGCTGGCCAGCGCCGGGTCGAAGCCGAAGCGTTTCAGCGTCAACGGCACCAGCACGCCTGCCAATGCAGCGAACAGGAGGTTGCAGGTCAGTGCGATGGCAATCACTGCGGACAACCCGGGCGAGTGGAACCAGGCCAGCACGATCAGGCCCAGCACCGAACCCAGCATCACGCCGTTCAGCAGCGCGACCCGTACTTCCTTCCACAGCAGGGTGCGGGCATTGGAGGCGCCCACCTGGCCCAGCGCCAGGCCGCGCACCATCAGTGCCAGCACCTGGGTACCGGCGTTGCCGCCGAGGCCGGCGACGATCGGCATCAGCACCGCCAGTGCCACCAGTTTGTCGATGGTGCCTTCGAAATGACCGACCACGCTGGAGGCCAGGAAGGCCGTGCACAGGTTCACCGACAGCCACATCAGGCGACGGCGCATCGCGCGCCAGACCGGGCTGAACAGATCCTCGTCCTCGTCCAGACCGGCGGCGCCCAGCGCCTGGTGCTCGGCCTGGCCGCGGATGATGTCGACCACGTCATCGATGGTGATGCGGCCGATCAGGATGTTGTTGTCGTCCACTACTGGCGCGGAGATCCAGTCATGGTCGGAGAACTGGCGGGCGACTTCCTGGTCGCTCTCGCCGACGTCGATGGCTGGCTGCTCGTCGTCGATCAGGCGGTTGATCGGCGTGGTGTCCTCGTGGGTCACCAGTGCCGCCAGCGACACCCGGCCGAGGTACTGATGGCGGCGGCTGACCACGAACAGGTGGTCGGTGTGGTCGGGCAGTTCACCGCGCAGGCGCAGGTAGCGCAGCACGACGTCGACATTGACGTCGGCGCGCACGGTCACCACGTCCGGGTTCATCAGGCGGCCGGCACTGTCCTCGGGATAGGACAGCACCTGTTCCAGGCGCTCGCGGTTCTCGCGGTCCATCGACTTGAGGACTTCGTCGATGACCGTGTCCGGCAGGTCTTCGACCAGGTCGGCCAGATCGTCGATGTCCAGGTCTTCGACCGCGGCGATGATCTCGTCCGGGTCCATGTCCGCGAGCAGGCTTTCGCGCACGTCGTCGCCGACGTGGACCAGCACCTCGCCATCATCTTCCGGATCGACCAGGCCCCACACCACCTCGCGCTTGCCCGGCGGCAGCGATTCGAGCAGGTTGCCGATCTCGGCCGGGGCCAGGGTGTTGACCAGGCGCCGCACCGGGCCCAGCCGGCCGCTGTCCAGTGCATCGGACAGCATCCGCAGTTGGCGTGCAGTCTTGTCGTGGCGTACAGCTTCAGCCATCGCAGCTCCCGCGGGGATAAGAAAAGCCGCGATCCCGGCAAGGATGCGGCAACAGGGGTGTTCAGCGCGTCATTATCGCAAGGGGATGTTTCACCGGATACCCCGGCGGCAACGAGACGGGGTCAGATCCCTTTTCCCGCGGAAAAGGGATCCGACCCCAGGCGTGCATGCCCGGCGAGCGGGTGGTGTCAGGGCGTATCGGCCACCAGTGCCAGCCAGCGTTCGATCGCGCGGCGGTCGCGCGCGGCCAGCAGCTTGGGTGCGCGTGCACGCAACGTCGCCAGGTCGGCCTCGCGGATCGCGCGGCGTACTTCCAGCAGCGTGCCCGGGTGCAGGCTGAATTCGGTCAGGCCCAGTGCCAGCAGCAGCGGGGTCATCCGTGCATCGCCGGCCATCTCGCCACAGACCGCCACCGGGATGCGGTGGCGCGCGCCGGTCTCGATCACCATCTGCAGCAGCCGCAGCACCGCCGGGTGCAATGGCGAATACAGCTCGCCCAGCGCTTCATTGTTGCGGTCGGCCGCCAGCAGGTACTGCACCAGATCGTTGGTGCCGATCGACAGGAAGTCGACCAGATCGATGAAGCTCTCCAGCGCCAGCGCGGCCGCCGGCACTTCGATCATCGCGCCCAGCGGCACATGGTCGGACACCATGTGGCCTTCGCCGCGCAGCTGTTCGGTCAGCTTGAGCATGCGCCGGCGCACCGCCAGCAGCTCCTCGCGGGTGCTGACCATCGGCACCAGCACCCGCAGCTTTCCGTAGGCCGAGGCGCGCAGGATCGCGCGCAGCTGGGTGTCGGCTACCTTCGGCCGTGCCAGCGACAGGCGTACGCCGCGCAGGCCGAGCGCCGGGTTCTCTTCGTTGCTCAGGGTCAGGCCGGTGCGGTCGGCCTTGTCCGCACCCAGGTCGAGGGTGCGGATGGTCACCGGTCGCCCGCTCATGCCCAGTGCGGCATCGCGGTAGGTCTGGAACTGTTCTTCTTCGTCCGGCAGCTCGTTGCGCTGCAGGAACAGGAATTCGGTGCGGTACAGGCCCAGGCCGTGGGCGCCCAGCGCATGCGCCTGGGTCACGTCCTCCAGCGATTCGGCATTGGCCAGCAGGGCGATGTCGACCTGGTCGCGGGTGCGGCTGGGCTTGCTGCGCAGGCGGCCAAGCTCGCGCTGTTCGCGCGCGTGTTCCTTCAGTCGTGCGCGGTAGTCGCGCAGATTGTCGGCCTGCGGATTGGCGGTGATGCTGCCGTCGGCACCATCGATGATCAGCACGTCGCCATCGGCGATGCGGCTGAGCAGCTGCGGCACGTTGACGATCAGGGGCAGGTGCAGGCTGCGCGCCAGGATCGCGCTGTGCGAGAGCGCGCTGCCGGCGGCGGTGACGATGCCGACCACGCCCTGTGCCTGCAGCTGTGCCAGCTCGGACGGGGCGATGTTATCGCAGACCAGGATTTCCCCGGCCAGGCCTTTCACCGCCGGCGGGCGCTCGGGCTGCAGGAAGGCATGGATGCGGCCGATCACATGGTCGAGGTCGTCCATGCGGCTCTTCAGATAGGCATCGTCCATGCCGTCGAAGACTTTGGCCAGGCGGTCGCGCTGCAGGCGCAATGCATAGCCGGCGCTGTACGGTCCGCTGCGGATCAGTTCGTCCAGGCCATACAGCAGCTCGGGATCGTCCAGCAGCAGCGCATGCAGGTCGAGGAACTCACCCACTTCCTGGTTCAGCGCTCCATGCAGGCGCTGGCGCAGCTCGTGCATCTCCGTGCGTGCGGCATCCAGCGCACGGTGCAGGCGGGCCAGTTCGGCCTCGACCTGGTTGGCGGCAACGCGCTGCTCGGCCACTTCCAATGCATGCGGCAGGCGCACGCGGGCGCGCCCCATTGCCGTGCCGCGGGCGGCACCATGGCCGGCCAGCAGCAGTACCGGCCGTTGGCCGGAAGGGGGCTGGCCGGCGCGTGCGCGTGGCACGCTCAGCTGTCCTCGTCGAAACGGCGTTCGAACAGGCCGACCACCGCCTCCATCGCGGCGGCTTCGTCCTCGCCGTTGATGCGCACCGTGACCGGGGTGCCCTGGCCGGCGGCCAGCAGCATCACGCCCATGATGCTCTTGGCGTTGATCTCACGGCCCTTGGCGGCCATGGTCACGTTGCAGCGGAACGGCGCCAGGGTCTGCACCAGCTTGGCGGTGGCCCGGGCGTGCAGGCCCAGGCGGTTGCTCACGGTGAGTTCTCGTTCAAGCATCGTCGACTATCGCTCCATTACGGGTGCCCGCCGCGGCTGTGGCGGGCAGTTGATCCAGTCCCTGTTCCGGATAATTCATCACCCGCAGCAACATCGGCAGGCTCAGCGCCGACACCCGGCGAACCGGGGTCCCCAGCCGGGCCAGCTGCCCGGCAAGGTTGGCGGGGCTGGCGCCGTACAGGTCGGTCAGGATCAATACGCCTTCACCACTGTCGACCCGCCGCAGAGCGGCCGAGGCGAGCGGGAGCAGGGCGTCCAGGTCTGCGTCGAACGGTACTTCGAAAGCTTCGGTTTTCAGCGGCAATTGCCGCAGGAGCCGGGTCGCCACGTCAAGCAGGGCGGTCCCGACCCCAGGATGTGTTACGAGGAGAATGCCACAGGTCATTACTGCACGTTAACAGGTCAAGGTGAATCGGCGATAGCAGCAGGAGAGGGGCACTGTGTCCCGTATTCAGCGTTGCTCGCGTGGGAGCCCTTTTTCGTTGGAAAAGAGATCCGACCCCATCCGTTTTTCGATGCCTGACAGCGATTCATCCACGCATGGCATGGATCTGCCGTGTCGACCAAGGTCGACACCTACCAACAGTGAAACGACGTGCCGCGATCTGTCCAAGGCGGGGTGGGTCCGGTTGCGGGGGTGTCCGCGGCATGGATGCCGCGGCCAAGCCCCCAGGGATGGGTTTACGGCGTCCCCCGCAACTGGACCCGCCCCGCCATCCCACGGAATGCCGCTTTTGTTGTTGCTGTTGCTGTTGCTGTTGCCGGCCAGCGGCCGGCACTACCGGCGGGTGCCGGGCGCAGCCCGGCCGACCACCCTCAATCCTGTTCGCGGTGGTACGTTGCCACGTCTTCCCAGCCCATCTCGCGGGCGTGGCGTGCCATGCGCTCGGCCAGGAACACCGAGCGGTGCTTGCCGCCGGTGCAGCCGAACGCCACGGTCACATAGCTGCGGGTGCCATCCCCCAGCTTCGGCAGCCAGGTATCGAGAAAGTCCGTCAACTGGGCCAGATAGCGCTGCACATCCGGCTGCGCTTCCAGGTAGTCGCGCACGCCGGGTTCGCGACCGCTCAGCGCACGCAGTTCCGGGTCCCAGTGTGGATTGGGCAGCGCCCGCGCATCGAACACGAAGTCCGCTTCGGCCGGCACGCCGCGCTTGTAGGCGAACGATTCGAACAGCAGCGACAGGCCGGTGGCATGGTCCATCGTGAACTCGGTGATGATCCGGCGCCGCAGCTGGTGCACGTTGAGGTTGCTGGTATCGATCACCGCATCGGCCTCGCGGCGCAGCGGTGCGGTCAACTCGCGTTCGCGGGCGATGGCTTCGGGCAGGGACAGCCCCAGCTGGCTCAACGGATGGCGGCGGCGGGTGTCGGCGTAGCGCTTGAGCAGCGTCTCGTCGCTGGCTTCGAAGAACAGCACCTTCACGTCCACGCCGGCGTCGGCGGCCAGCTGCCGCCAGTCGCCCAGCTGGCTCAGGTCGGCCTGCCCACGCACGTCGATGCCTACGGCCAGCCGGCGCGGTGCACTGCCGCCGCGATTGGCCAGCAGGCTGCGCACGAAGTCCGGCAGCAGGTTGATCGGCAGGTTGTCCGAGCAGTAGTAGTCCTGGTCCTCGAAGGTCTTCAGGGCGACGGATTTACCCGAGCCGGACAGGCCGCTGACGATGATCAGGGTCGGGGCGGAGGGGGTGACGGTGCTCATGGACAGGCTCTTCGTAGGGCAGGGGGTCAGGGCGTTCGCCGTTCCAGCAGGTTGCTGTGGCGGGCGATGAACATCGCCGCCGGGTCGATGCCCTTGGTCCGCAGGATATGCAGGCGGGTGGCCGCCTCGGTCAGCACGGCCAGGTTGCGGCCGGGCATTACCGGCAGGGTGATCAGCGGCACGTCCAGATCCAGCACATGGCGGGTACCCGAATCGCCGGTGAGGCGCTCGTAGCCATGCGGGGTGGGTTCGGTCATCGGCTTGGTCAGGTGAACGATCAGCCGAAGGTACTTGTTCTTCTTTACAGCCGTGTCGCCGAACATCTCGCGCACGTTCAACACGCCCAGGCCGCGCACTTCCAGCAGGTCCTGCAGCAGCTCCGGGCAGGTGCCGTCGAGTACATCGGGTGCGATCTGGGTGAATTCGGGGGCATCGTCGGCCACCAGGCGATGGCCACGGCTGAGCAGTTCCAGCGCCAGTTCGCTCTTGCCGGATCCCGCTTCGCCGGTGATCAGCACGCCGATGGAGTAGATCTCCATGAACACGCCATGCAGGATCACCCGCGGCGCCAGCGTCCGCGCCAGGTGGTAGGAGAGGTGGTTGAGCAGCTCGTGGCCGCGCTTGGGCGACAGCCACAACGGGGTGCCGGATTCATCGGCGGCGGCGCGCAGGTCTTCCGGGCACGCCTGGTTGCGGGTCAGCACCAGTGCCAGCGGGTGCGACTGCATGATTTTTTCGATCGTTTCCCAGCGCTGGCGCGGTTCAAGTGCGTCCAGCCAGGACAGTTCCTCGGTGCCCAGGATCTGCACCTTGTTGGGGTAGATCGCATTGAGGTAGCCGGCCAGCGAGGGGCGCCGCGAGACCGTATTGCCGGCCTCGAGCTCGCGCTTTTCACCCGACTGGCCCGCGGCCCAGCGCAGCCCCAGCCGCTCGCGCTGCTGTTCGAACAGTTCACGGGCGGTGATGCTGGTATTCATGCGGCACTCGCAGGTGGGGTCATGTCCAGCGCCTCGCGCAGGGCCCGGGCATCGCCTGCCTGGCGCAGGGCCTGGCGGACATCCGCTGCCGAGAACAATTCGGCCAGCTCGGACAGCAGCATCAGGTGCTGGTGGGTGTAGTGGGCAGGAACGGCCATCGCGAATACCAGGTCCACCGGCTCGTCGCCACCGAAGTCGACCGGGGTGGCCAGGCGCAGCAGGGCGCCACGGGGGCGGTCCAGGGTCGGCGCGCGGCCGTGGGGAATGGCGATACCGTGGCCGATCGCGGTGCTGCCCAGCGCTTCGCGCTGGCACAGGTTCAGATAGATCTGTTCGGCGTTGGCCTGGCGGCAGGCCAGCAACCCGGCGGCGGCCTGCAGGACGCTGTCACGGTCGGTGGCCGTGCAGAGCTGGGTCTGCACGGCCGCCAGGAGGTCAGTCAGGGGCATGTCTGCGGGGAACGGTGGCGATCAGCCACCATTGTCGCCCACCGGCAGCGGTGCGTGCTGCTGTTTTTTCTCCTTGTGCTTGATCACCAGGCGGTCAAGCTTGTCCGCAAGCAGGTCGATCGCGGCGTACATGGTCTGGCCGCCGGCCTCGGCGTGCAGGGTCTGCCCAGGGATGTTGAGGCTGGCGTCGACGTGGTGCTCGGTCTTCTGCAGCTTGAGGGTCACCCGCGCTTCGCAGTGCTGGTCGAAGTGTTTGCCGATCCGGGCCAGCTTCTCCTCCACATAGGACTGCAGGGCCGGGGTGACTTCGACATCTTTGCCAAACGTTTCGATGCGCATCGGGTTTCTCCTGTGTTCGGATGTGCCAATGAACCTCTCCGCCGGGCGCGGCGGCGCGTCAAGCGATTCTGACCCTTTCGTGCGAGGCGGAAATGTTCATGGCTTCACGATACTTCGCCACGGTGCGTCGCGCTACTGGAATTCCCGACGATTTGAGCAGGTCAGCCAGCTTGGCGTCAGAAAGCGGCTTGCGCGGGTTCTCGTCGTCGATCAGGCGGCGGATCATCGCCTGGATGGCGGTGCTGGATGCTTCGCCACCGCCCTCGGTATCAATGCCCGAGGCGAAGAAGGCGCGCAGCGGCAGGGTGCCGCGCGGGGTACGAACGTGCTTGCGGGCAATCGCGCGCGAGACCGTGGATTCGTGCAGGCCGAGCTCGGCGGCGATCTCGCGCAGGGTCAGTGGACGCAGCGCCTGCTCGCCGAATTCGAGGAAGCCGGCCTGCTGCAGGATCAGGCTGCGCACGACGCGCAGCAGGGTCTCGCCACGCTGCTGCAGGCCCTTCAGCAGCCAGCGTGCTTCCTGCAGCTGGGCGCGCAGGTAGCCGGCGTCGGCGTCGCCGCAGCGGCGGATCAGCTGTTCATAGCCACGATGGATCACCACCTTTGGTCCGGCGTGCCCGGCCAGCGCCGCGCGCCACACGCCGTTCTGCCGCCACACCACTACGTCCGGCACCACGTAGGTGTCCTGCGACAGCGGCGCGATCTGCGTGCCCGGGCGCGGGTCCAGCGAGCGCAGCAGCGCCACGGCAGTCTCGACCTCGTCCAGCGGCTGCTTCAACTCGTGTGCAAGCCCGGCAACGCCGCTGCGCGGCAACCGCTCCAGTGGTCCTGCGGCAATCTGTCGCGCCAGCAGCAGGCCCGGCGTTTCATCGGCCAGCACGTCCAGCTGCAGCTGCAGGCATTCGCCAAGCGTGCGTGCAGCCACACCCACCGGATCGAAACGCTGGATGCGATGCAGCACGGCAAGGATCTCGTCCTCGTCGGCGTGGATCGCCGGCAACAGGGTTTCGGCGATGGTGGCCAGCGGCTCGCGCAGGTAACCGTCGTCGTCCAGTGCATCGATCAGTGCCGCGCCGATGCTGCGATCGCTGGCAGAAAGATGCGACAGGTGCAGCTGCCACAGCAGATGGTCGGCGAGCGTTTCGGTTTCGGCCACGCGCTCGGCAGCGCTGCCGGTATCGTCGTCATCATCGAAGCTGCCACCGCTGCCGGTCGCCGTCCAGTCCAGTTCGGCCGGCGCCCAGTCGTCGCCTTCATCGCTGCGTTCTGCAGGCGCTTCGTTGTCGTTGACATCGCTGCCTTCATTGGCGGCGCTGCTGTCGTTGCTGTCGGCCCAGTCCAGTAGCGGGTTGCTCTCCACTGCCTGGGCGATCTCCAGCTCCAGTTCGGTGGTCGACATCTGCAGCAGCTTGATCGCCTGCTGCAACTGGGGCGTGAGCACCAGTTGCTGTCCCAACGATGTCTGCAGCCGAGTCTTCATGCCTGTGCCGAAAGGAAGGAAAGGGACCCGGCGACCGCAGTCACAGCTTGAAGGAATCCCCAAGGTAGACCCGGCGCACGTCGGCGTTGTCCAGGATCGCCTCCGGCGAACCCTGGGCCAGCACGCTGCCCTCGGCGAGGATATACGCGCGGTCGCAGATACCCAAGGTCTCGCGCACATTGTGGTCGGTGATCAACACGCCGATGCCACGTTGCTTGAGATGGGTGACGATGCGCTGGATCTCGCCCACCGAAATCGGGTCGACACCGGCGAAGGGTTCGTCTAGCAGGATCAGGCGCGGCTGCGCGGCCAGTGCGCGGGCGATCTCGCAGCGGCGGCGTTCGCCACCGGACAGGCTGGCGCCGAGCTGGTCGGCAACATGGCCCAGCTGCAGCTCGTCCAGCAGGCCGTTCAATTCGCGCTCGCGGCCGGCCGAGTCCAGGTCCTCGCGCAGTTCCAGCACCAGGCGGATGTTGTCGGCCACGGTCAGCTTGCGGAACACCGAGGGTTCCTGCGGCAGGTAGCCCACACCCTGCTTGGCGCGGGTGTACATCGGGTCGCCGGTGATGTCCTTGCCGTCGAGCACGATGCTGCCGGCATCGGCGGCGACCAGGCCGACGATCATGTAGAAACAGGTGGTCTTGCCGGCGCCGTTGGGGCCGAGCAGGCCGACCACTTCACCGGCGTCGAGGGTCAGCCCGAAGTCCTTGACCACTTCGCGCTGCTTGTACTTCTTGCGCAGGCCCTTGGCGACGAGCATTACTTCTTGCTCCCGGCCGGCTGTGCCGGCGTGGCGGCCTTGGGCTGTGCCGCCGGTGCGGCCGGGGTCTTGTTCTTCGGCGGGATGACGGTGCGCACGCGGCTGCCGTCACCACCGGAGTTCATCTCGCCGGTGCGGGTGTTGTAGACCATGCGCTGGCCGGCATTGGTGCCGCGCGCGCTGGTGACCTTGTAGTTGCCGGTCAGGGTGATGATCTCGGTCTTGATGTCGTAGTCGATGCGATCAGCCAGCGCGTCCATCCAGGTACCGTCATCAAGCTGCTGTTTCATCTTCGCCTGCTTGCCGGTGAACACCGCGCGCACGGCTTCGCCGTCCTTGAGGTAGATCTCGGCCTCGGACGAGCGCAGGTCCAGCGTGCCCTGGGTGATGACCACGCCCTGCGACAGCACGGTCTTGCCGTCGCCGGTGAGCGTGCCCGACTGGGCGCCGGAATCGATGTGCATGTCTTCGTTGCGGTCGGTGGACTTGGCGAAGGCGGCGCTGGGGACAAGAAGACCAAGCGCGAGTACGGCGGCAAAGGGAATCTTCATCGGGGTCCGTTCTACCGGTGGGGGCCTCCCGGGTGGACCGGGGGCGGGCGGGTGGGGCTGCCGGCCCTGCGCCTGTCCGGAGACGTCGCAGGCTGGCGGCGGAATCAGCGTTTGGGCGTGTAGCGGCCCTTGGACTGGCTGAGGAAATGATACGTGTTGTTCTTCGAATCCACTTCGAAGCCGACGCCGGACTGTTCCATGCCCGGGCGGGTCATGGTTACCAGGGCGTCGGTGCGGGCGCGGTTGTCCTTCGGGAACACGTCCAGATGGTCGGTGCGGAAGGTGGTCGGCACCACGCCCGGGCCCGCCGGGCTGTCGCCGGCGACATTGCCGCGCAGCTTCATCTCGTCGCCCTTGGCGCTGAGCCAGCCGGTCTCTGCACGCAGGGTCCAGTGCTTGCCATCCTTGTCCGGCATCTCGAACAGCGGGGTGGCGATGTTGATGGTCTGGTCGCCGCGCTGGCGCTCCAGCAACGGTGCGCGCAAGGTGGTCGATTCCTTGCCGTGCTCATCCAGGGCGACGATCTGGAAGTCATGCAGGATGTAATCCACGCCGATTTCCTGGCCACCGGTGGCTGGCCCCTTGTCGCGGTTGCGCAGCGCCGCCCAGCTGCTCAGCAGGGCGGCCAGCAGCAGGCCGATGCCGAGCAGGGTGCGCCAGTTCAAGGTGGGCACGTTCATGCGCCGAACCTCGCCAGCACCGCATCCACGCGGCCCTGAGCGGCCAGCAGGATGTCGCACAGCTCGCGCGCGGCGCCACGGCCGCCCTCGGCGCGGGTCTGCCAGTGCACGCGTTCGGCGATCCACGGATGGGCATTGGCCGGGGCCACCGCCAGGCCGACCGCACCCAGCGGCGCCAGGTCGGGCAGGTCATCGCCCATGAACGCCACCTGTTCCAGGCCGATGCCGTGCTGCGCACACAGCGCCTGCACGCTGGCCAGCTTGTCGCCCACGGCGATCTGGGTGTCGATGCCGAGGTCGGCGCCGCGCTTGAGCGCGGACTGGCTGTTGCGCGCGGTGATCAGCACGGGGTGGATGCCGTGCTGCTGCAGCAGTTTCAGGCCCAGGCCGTCCTGCACGAAGTACGCCTTGCTCTCGTTGCCGTCCTTGTCGTAGTACAGCCGACCATCGGTGAGGGTGCCGTCCACGTCGAAGCACGCCAGGCGGATCTGGGCCGCGGCGGCATGCAGGTGGGCGGGGAAGGCGGGCAGGGGGGACCAGGGCATCAGGGCGGCAGGCTCGTTGTGGGCGGGTACGGCGTTACAGACTGAATGGGGTCTATGGACTGTCGGTTAAACCACCCGGGCCCGCAACAGGTCATGAATGTTCAGGGCACCGACCGCACGGCCCTGGCCATCGACCACGATCAGGCCGGTGATCTTGTGGGTCTCCATCAGCCGGGCGGCCTCGACCGCCAGCTGGTCGGCGCCGATGGTGCGCGGGTTGCGGGTCATCACGTCGGCGATCTTCGCCGTGCGCACGTCCAACGCGCTGTCCAGCGCACGGCGCAGGTCGCCGTCGGTGAACAGCCCGATCAGCACGCCGTCGGCGTCGACCACGGCGGTCATGCCCAGCCGCTTGCGGCTCATCTCCATCAGTGCTTCGCTGAGGCTGGCGTCGGTGCCCACGCTGGGCAGGTCGTCGCCGGTGTGCATGACGTCGGTGATGTGCAGCAGCAGGCGGCGGCCAAGGCTGCCGGCCGGGTGTGAACGGGCGAAGTCATCAGCGGTGAAGCCACGTGCGTCGAGCAGGGCCACGGCCAGTGCATCGCCCATGGCCAGCGAGGCGGTGGTGCTGGAGGTGGGCGCCAGCGCCAGCGGGCAGGCCTCGGCCGGCACGCTCACGTCCAGGTGGATGTCGGCGGCGGTGGCCAGGCTGGACTGCGGGCGGCCGGTCATGGAAATCAGTACGTTGCCCTGGCGCTTGAGCACCGGTAGCAGCATCAGCACCTCGTCCGATTCGCCCGAATAGGACAGGGCCAGCACCACGTCGTCCTCGGTGATCATGCCCAGGTCGCCGTGGCCGGCTTCGCCGGGGTGCACGTAGAACGCCGGCGTGCCGGTAGAGGCCAGGGTGGCAGCGATCTTGCGGGCGATATGCCCGGACTTGCCCATGCCGGTGGCGACCACCCGGCCACGGCTGGCCAGGATCGCCTGGCAGGCCTGCTGGAAGGCTTCGCCGAGGCGGTCGGCCACGGCATCCAGCGCCTGCCGCTCGATCTCGAACACGCGGCGGCCGCTGGCAACCAGGCCGGCAGGGTCGACGGAACGGGGGGGCAACAGGGATTCGGCCATGCGGACGCCACGCAGCGGAAGTAGAATGGACGCACATTTTATTAGGAAAGCCCGTTGGACGCCGACACCATCCGCAATCTGATCGAAACCGGCCTGCCCGGCGCCCGCGCCGACGTGCAGGGCGACGATGGCGTGCATTTCGAAGCGACCGTGGTCTGCGAGGCCTTTGCCGGCAAGATGCCGCTGGCCCGCCACCGCATGGTGTATGCCACTCTGGGCGACCTGATGGGCGGCGCGATCCACGCGCTGGCGCTGAAAACCGTGACCCCGGCCGAAGCCGGCTGAACCGCAGAAGATCCCGAATACATGGCCAAGATCGTTGTGACCGGCGGCGCTGCGCTGCACGGTGAAGTGAGCATCTCCGGCGCCAAGAACGCCGTCCTCCCCATTCTCTGCGCGACCCTGCTGGCCGATGAACCGGTGGAGATCACCAACGTGCCGCACCTGCACGACGTGGTCACCACGGTGAAGCTGCTGGGCGAGCTGGGCGCCAAGGTCACCATCGACCAGGGCACGTTGTCGCGCGGCAGCGCGATCGTGGTCGACCCGCGCTCGGTGAACCAGCACGTGGCACCGTACGAGCTGGTCAAGACCATGCGCGCCTCGATCCTGGTGCTGGGCCCGCTGCTGGCCCGTTTCGGCGCGGCCGAAGTGTCGCTGCCGGGCGGCTGCGCGATCGGCTCGCGTCCGGTCGACCAGCACATCAAGGGCCTGCAGGCGCTGGGTGCCGAGATCGTGGTCGAGAACGGCTTCATCAAGGCCACCGCCAAGCGCCTGAAGGGTGGCCATTTCACCTTCGACATGGTCAGTGTCACCGGCACCGAGAACGTGCTGATGGGCGCGGTGCTGGCTGAAGGCACCACCATCCTCGACAACTGCGCGATGGAACCGGAAGTGACCGATCTGGCGCATTGCCTGATCGCGCTGGGCGCGAAGATCGAAGGCCTGGGCACTGCCCGGCTGGTCATCGAAGGCGTCGAGCGCCTGTCCGGTGGCCGCCATGAAGTGCTGCCCGACCGCATCGAGACCGGCACCTTCCTGGTGGCCGCGGCGATGACCGGTGGCAAGGTCACCGTCAACCGTGCGCGCCCGAACACCATGGACGCGGTGCTGTCCAAGCTGGTCGAGGCCGGTGCGAAGATCGAGACCACCGACGACAGCATCACCCTGGACATGCAGGGCAAGCGGCCGAAGGCGGTCAACCTGACCACCGCGCCGTACCCGGCATTCCCGACCGACATGCAGGCGCAGTTCATGGCACTCAACTGCGTGGCTGACGGCGTGGGCGTGATCAACGAAACGATCTTCGAGAACCGTTTCATGCACGTCAACGAACTGCTGCGCCTGGGGGCGGACATCCAGGTCGAAGGCCACACCGCCATCGTGCGTGGCAGCGAGCACCTGAGTGGCGCACCGGTGATGGCGACCGACCTGCGTGCGTCGGCCTCGCTGATCCTGGCCGGCCTGATGGCCAGCGGCGATACCACCATCGACCGCATCTACCACCTTGATCGTGGCTACGAGAACATCGAAGAGAAGCTGTCTTCGCTCGGCGCCACCATCCGGCGCGTGCCATGATCCTGCGCGGCAAGTTCAGCCCGCGCCGCAAGGCGCTGCTGGCCCTGGTGCTGATCGTGCTGGCGTGGCTGGGCTATGCCTGGTACGCCAACATCGCCATCACCCAGGGCATCGAGCAGAAGGACATGGACTGGAACGGCGACGGAACGGTCACGCGTGACGAGATCATCGAGTCGTTCTATGCGGTTGCGGTGAACGACAGCCAGGACGGCAACCGCCATTGCCGCACGTTTGTCTGGCGCAGCACCGGCGAGCAGATCCGCGTGGACTGCCGCACCGAGTTCAAGCCCGCCGAAGAAGCGAAGAAATAAAAAAACGCCCGCGAAAGCGGGCGTTTTTTTCGGTAGTGCCGGCCGCTGGCCGGCAACCCCATGAATCTCGTGGAGCATCGTGAAAATGCCGGCCAGCGGCCGGCACTACCGGTCTACCGGTCAGTTCATCGCCTTGATGGTCAGGTCCAGCGCATCGCGGCCGCTCTCACGCTGCAGCATCCGCGCCGGCACCGGGAAGTCCGGTACGATCCAGGCGATCAGCTCCTTGTTGCCATCGGCACGCGATACCTTGGTGGCCTCGTAACTCTTGCCGGCCACGGTGATCGATTCCTTGCCGACCACGCGGTAGGTCATGTTCTTGATCCGGCCCTCGTCCACCATGCGGTAGGTCAGCGGCTTGCCGGCCGCCAGGTCACGGGCAATTGCCAGGTTGATCAGCAGCGCATCCATGTCACCGGCCTTCAGTGCGATCGGTCCGGCGCGGTCGGGCTTGATGTCGCCGCTCCAGGTGGCCTGGTTGCTGTTCCAGTTGTAGGTGGCCTGCACGTTGCGCTTCTTCACCAGCAGGGCCGAACGGTCCTGGCTGCTGAGCGGGCGCAGCTGGCCGCGCACTTCCTCGAACACGGTGCTCTGGCTGAGGTCGGCCAGCTGGTTCTTCACCTGCAGGCTGTAGCGCCACTTGTTGGCGCCTTCGCTGGACAGGGTCATGGTGCCGTTGGCCTGCATGCCCATGTAGCTGGCCAGGTAGTCGGCCTTGAACGGCTCCAGCGCCATTGCCGGCAGGCTGGCCACGGTCAGCGCGGCAGCGGCGATCCAGGTGAGGGGGCGGGTCAGGGTGCTCATGCTCAGACTCCTTGGTATTCGATCAGGCGCAGGTCGACGCGGTCTTCGCCGTCTTCGCGTTGCAGGATGCGCACCGGGGTGGGGACACCGTTGGCGATCCAGAGGATGGTTTCGTTGTTGCCGCCATTGGTCCGGTAGACCCGCAGCGCGTTGTAGGACAGGTCGCCGACCTCGACGTTCTCGGTCTGCGGCGCGGCCTGGTAGTCGTGCTGGCGGACCTTGCCCATGTCCACGTAGCGGTAATGCATGGCGGCGCCGGGGCGCGCGTCGCGCATGATCGCCAGGTTGATCAGCAGTGCGCTCTGGTCGCCCGGCTGCAGCGGGATCGGCTGCGCACGTTCCTTCTTGACGTCGCCGGTCCACTGCGCGGTACCGGCCTGCCAGTTGTAGGTGCCCACGGCCTTCTTGCCCAGGAACAGGCCCTTGCGCACCGTGCTCTGGCTGAGCGGTGCGTAGACGCCACTGCGCTCTTCGAACACCGTGCTCTGCTCGATGTTCAGGCCGAGCACGCTGGCAAAGCCGCGGCGGCCGACCACCTGCATGTCCACCCGCCACTGGGTGCCGCCGGTGTGGGTGACCTGCATGCTGGCATCACCCGCTTCCTTGCCCTTGTAGAAGGCCTGATAGGTGGCGGTGAACGGCTGCAGCGGCGGCGGTTCCCAAGCCAATGCCGGCAGCAGCGGCACACTGGGCTCGTTCGGTGGCAGCGCAGCGGGTGCAGGTGGCGGTGCCGGTGAAGCCGCGGGCGGCTGCGCCTGGCCCCAGCCCACGCCGGGAAGCACGGCAAGCGACAACAGCAGTGAAGTGGACAGCAGCGTCGTGGTCTTCATGGAGGACAGGGACCGCAGGAGGGGGCAGGATGCCAGCCCCGCAGTCAGCGGGGCGTGTGCAAGGGCGTTACCGGTTCAGGTTTCCGGCGGAATCTAGGGCCAAGGGGCTAAACAGGGGGTGACCGTCCAGCCAGGGCTGACCCTCCCGTTCAGCCAGGCGGCCCTCGCACAGCAGCTGCAGCGTGGCGATCAGCAGCGGGTGCTCCACCGCCAGCACCCGCTCGGCCAGGCTGTGCGCGTCGTCGCCGGGCAGCACGGGAACCCGCACCTGCGCCAGCACGGCTCCGGCATCCAGCTCCGGCACCACCAGGTGCACGCTGGCACCGTGCTCGGCATCGCCGGCCTGCAGCGCCCGCGCGTGGGTGTCCAGGCCCTTGTGCAGCGGCAGCAGCGACGGGTGGATGTTGACCAGGCGGCCAGCGAAGCGCTGCACGAAGGCCGGACCAAGGATGCGCATGTAGCCTGCACAGACGATCCAGTCCGGCTGTACTGCTGCCAGCGCATCGCCCAGAGCCTGCTCGTAGGCGGCGCGGTCGCTGAAGGACTTCGGCGTGTGTGCCCAGCGCAGGCTGGAATCGACGCGTTGCAGTGCTTCTGCAGCGGGGCGGTCGGAGAACACGCCGATCACCTCGGCCGGCAGGCGGCCATTGCCGATCGCGTCGAGGATGGCCTGCAGGTTGCTGCCGCGGCCCGAAGCGAGCACGGCGATGCGGGTTGGGGCGGTCATTGCAGGGAACTCCGGCGGATCAATGGCCAGGTCAGCAGGCTGCCGATGGTCGCCATCAGCATGTCGGCATGCGCATCCCACATGTCACCCTGCTGGCCGTTGTAGGCCTCGGCGGCATCCGGCGACAGCGCCAGCGCGATGGCCCATTCGAACCATTCGTAGACCAGGCTGGCGCACATCACCGTCATTACCGCCAGGGCGAAGGCCTGGCCCAGGCGCAGCGCTGGCCACGCATGGCGCGCCAGCTGCAGCAGCGCGGGGGTGAAGCAGACGCCGAACAGGAAGTGGATGAGGCGGTCGAAGTGATTGCGCTGCCAGCCGAATGCCGCGTTGGGCGACCAGCCGGTCAGCGCCTGCGCCCAGGCGTCGTAGGGCACGTTCGAATACAGCCAGCGCGCCGCCACGCAGTGCAGGGCGATGAAACCGCAGATGGCGATGAAAGCGCCATTGCCCAGCCAGCCGCCGCGGCGGTCGACCCATAGCAGCGCGGCCAGCCCGATCACGGTCAGGGTACTGTGCAGGGCCTGTTCGGTAGGCCACAGCGGGTGGATCCAGCTGATCGCGAAGACCGCCAGCACGGCGGCGAAGGCCAGCTTCTTCGGGCCCGAAAAGCGGTAGCGGGCGGGTGAGGCGGTTGTCGAGAGGGCAGGCGAGGACATGGAGAGTCGATCTGGGAAGGGCGGGTCGTCTGCCTGCGGGCTCAGACGCCGAGATGGTCGCCGCGGTCGAACAGCGCGGCCATGTCCGGCTTGGACAGGAACACCCAGGCATAGGCGGTCAACGCCATGCCCAGTGGGCCAGCCAGCACGCCCAGCCACGCCGCGCGCTGGCACCAGGCCAGGCCGGTGCGGCGTGACAGCAGGCGCGCGGTATGCAGCTGCACAACACCCAGCACGATGGCCAGCACGGCGATCGAGGCATAGACCGTGGTCAGCATCCAGGCATCGTCCAGGCCGCGTGAGTGGGCCACCCATCCACTGAGGCCAAGGAACGCCACTGCGGCGACCCAGTGGAAACCGGCCAGGGCGTAGAACAGCACTCCCAGTGTCTGCAGATGGCTGACCAGCTGCAGCTGCGCCAGGGTCTGCTGCGGCAACGGCGGCGGCATGTTGGAGGCGGTCATGCGGCCGTGGCGGGAGCGTCGAAGGCAGCCTTGACCTGCGGACGCAGCAGGGTGATCAGGCTGAACACACCCAGCACCGTGCCGACCGGCGTGAACAGGCAGGCCAGGCCAGCCGCGATCAGGCACAGCAGATGGCGGCGACGGCGGGCCAGGCAACGACCCGCATAGGCCACGAACCCGCCCAGCGCGATGCCACCGAACACAACGACGCAGCCGAGAACAGTGAACACCCAGCCCATCAGGCGCTGTTCCTCCGGCGAGGAGGGCTCGCCGCCAGACTTCATCGGCAGGCTGCCGGTCAACGCAGCGATGCCGATCACGATGTGCAGGATGAAGATCAGCGAGAACAGCACGATCAGGCCACCGACCACGAAGTGTGCGATGGCCAGCATGCGCAGGTGGTCGGCATCCTGCGCGCTGAACGGCGGTACCGTCGCCAGCGGCGGCGGTACGGGGGCGGGCGACAAGGGGGGCGTTGCGTCCATGCGGGCTCCTGGTTGCCGGGCTCAGCCGATGTGGACGCGCTCGGCGCCTTCGGCGGTGACCACCTGGCCGATGGTCCAGTGCTCCAGGCCCTGCGCCTTGACCGCCTCGGACACGGCGGCCACCTGCTCCGCTGCGACGATCAGCACGAAGCCGATGCCGCAGTTGAAGGTGCGCCACATCTCGCTGTCGGCCACCGCGCCTTCCTTCTGCAGCCACTGGAACACCGGCGGCAGGGTCCAGGACGACGCCTGGATGTCCAGGCCGAGGCCGTCGGGCACCACGCGGATGATGTTCTCGGTCAGGCCGCCACCGGTGATGTGGGCCATGCCATGGATGGCCTCGCCGTGCGACTTCAGCAGCGACAGGATCGGCTTGACGTACAGGCGGGTCGGTGCCATCAGGGCATCGACCAGCTTCACGCCGCCTTCCAGCTCCAGATCGGCCGGGCGGCCGGCGCGGTCGTAGATGCGGCGCACCAGCGAGTAGCCGTTGGAGTGCGGGCCGGAGGAGGCGATGCCGATCAGCACGTCGCCGGCGGCCACGCTGGCGCCGTCCTTCAGCTCGCTCTTCTCGACTGCGGCGACGGTGAAGCCAGCCAGGTCGTACTCGCCCGGGGCATACATGTCGGGCATTTCAGCGGTTTCGCCGCCGATCAGGGCGCAGCCGGCCTCGGTGCAGCCGTTGGCGATGCCGCCCACGACCGCCGCGGCGGTATCGATGTCCAGCTTGCCGGTGGCGAAGTAGTCCAGGAAGAACAGCGGCTCGGCCCCCTGCACCAGCACGTCGTTCACGCACATGGCGACCAGGTCGATGCCGATCGTATCGTGGCGGTTCAGCTGGTGGGCCAGCTTCAGCTTGGTGCCCACGCCGTCGGTACCGGACACCAGCACCGGCTCGCGGTACTTGTTGGACAGGTCGAACAGGGCGCCGAAGCCGCCCAGGCCGCCCATCACTTCCGGGCGGAAGCTGCGCTTGACCAGGGGCTTGATCCGCTCGACCAGCTCATTGCCGGCGTCGATGTCGACACCCGCGTCACGATAGGTGAGGGGGGAGGGGGCGGAAGACGGGGTGTTGGTCACGGGCGTCGGCGCTGGCAGGGGTTGAACGGGCGATTTTAACAGGCCGCATTGGCGCAAAGGCCGTATTCGGGCAACAATTCCCCCGGATACGTCGAGCCAATGGATGTCCTGATGCGCCGCAGCCTGATTCTGACCCTGCTCCTTGCGCTGAGCCTGCCGGTGGCCACGATGGCCCAGAGCGGCCTTCGCACCGAGGGTGATGTCGCCACCGCCAGTGGCGCGTACGAGGCCGAAGTGCCCGTCAACAGCCAAGCCGAGGCCGATCGCAACGGCGCCCTGGCCCGCGCCCTGAGCGTGGTACTGGGCAAGCTGTCCGGCGACCGCAGCGTGATGTCCCGCCCCGGCGTGGTGCAGGCGCTGCGCAACGCCAAGGACTACGTGGCCAGCTACGACTACAAGCAGGACCAGAGCGTGAGCGCCAGCGGTGCCCCCAGCTTCCGTACTCTGCTGGTGGCCCGCTTCCGCGAGGACGACGTTGATTCGCTGGTGTCGGCGCTGGGCCTGCCACTGTGGCCGCAGCCGCGACCGAAGCCGGTGCTGTGGCTGGCCGTCGACGATGGCAGCGGCCCGCGCCTGGTCAGCGTGCAGCAGGCCAACGCCGCCCGCCCGCTGCTGAACCGCGCCATCGAGCGTGGCTACAAGCTGGGCCTGCCCAGTGGTGGTGCCGCCGAACAGGCGCTGGCGGGTGCGATCTGGCGCCAGGACAGTGCCGCCGTGGCCCGTGCCTCCTCGCGCTACTCGCCGCCGATGCAGCTGATCGGCAAGCTGTACCGCGCCAATGGCGGCTGGCAGGCGGACTGGGTGTTCGTCGACAACGGCCGTGAACTGAACAAGTGGACCAGCAAGGACGCCAACGCCATGCGCGCGATGGCCGCCGGTGCCGACGGCGCCGCCGATGCGCTGGTCAAGCGCTATGCCAAGGCGGGCGCTGCCGTCGGCCAGGCCGGGACCTACCGTGTGGTGGTCACCGGCATCAACAGTGCCGACGACTACCTGCGCCTGGCTGCCGGCCTGCGCGAAGTGCCGGTGGTACGCAGCGTCACCCCGCTGCACGCCTCGGCAAGCCAGCTGGAACTGAGCCTGGAGATGACCACCGGCCTGGCCGGCTTCAACCGCATGCTGGGCGACAACGGCGTGCTGGTGCCGAGCGCGCCGCTGCCGGCCCTGCCTACGCCGATCGATGACACCACCGGTACCCCGGTGGCCGCCCCGGTCAGCAACGAGTACCGCCTGCGATGACCCTGACCCCTGAAGCGGAAATCGCGCAGTTCCTGCGCCGCCTGAAGTACATCCTGTTCGCCGGCCTGATCGGCTGGGTGGTGTGGCTTCTGGCGCCGATCCTGACCCCGTTCGTGCTGGCGCTGGCGCTGGCCTGGCTGGGTGACCCGCTGGTGGACCGCATCGAGGCCACCGGCCGCTCGCGCATGACCGGCGTGGTGCTGGTGTTCGCGGCGATGGTACTGGTGATCGTGGCGCTGCTGCTGGTGCTGGTGCCGATGATCGAGCGCCAGATCACCACCCTGATCGCGGTCGCGCCGCAGGCACAGGCGTGGCTGATGGAGAAGGGGATTCCCTGGTTCGAGCAGAAGACCGGCCTGGAAGTGATGCAGTGGATGGACCCGGACCGCCTGATCGAATGGGTGCGCAGCCACTGGCAGCAGGCCGGCGGCTTTGCCACCACGTTCATGGGCTACGTCTCGCGCTCGGGTTTTGCGATGGTGACCTGGGTGGTCAACATCCTGCTGCTGCCGATCCTGGCGTTCTACTTCCTGCGTGACTGGGACAAGCTGGTCGAGCGGGTGGCTTCGGTGATCCCGCGCAACCAGATCGGCACCATCAGCGCGCTGGCGCGTGAATCCAACGAAGTGCTGGGTGCGTTCATCCGCGGGCAGTTCCTGGTGATGCTGGCGCTGGGCGTGATCTACGCCGGTGGCCTGTCGCTGGTCGGCCTGAAGCTGGGCCTGCTGATCGGCCTGATTGCCGGCCTGATCAGCTTCATTCCCTACCTGGGCGCGACCACCGGCATCCTGATGGCGGTGGTCGCCGCGCTGGTGCAGGCGCAGGGCTTCGACCTGAAGCTGCTGATCCTGGTGGGCGTGGTGTTCACCGTGGGCCAGCTGCTGGAGAGCTACGTGCTGACCCCGCGCATCGTCGGCGACAAGATCGGCCTGCACCCGGTGGCGGTGATCTTCGCGGTGATGGCCGGTGGCCAGCTGTTCGGCTTCCTCGGCATGCTGCTGGCGCTGCCGGTGGCCGCAGTGACCAACGTGCTGCTGCGCTACGCGCACCAGCGTTATCGCCAGAGCGAGCTGTACGTGGGTGAGAAGCCGGCGATCGTGCTTGATGGCGTGGTCGATGCCCCCCATATCATCATTCCGAACGACAAGGGCCCCGACCTGAAGTGATGGGTGTGCCGCAACTGCCGCTGGCCCTGCATTACCCGCGGGACCAGCGCCTGGAGACCTTCATCGGCGCGCCGGATGGCGCGCTGGCGCAGCTGCGCGCGATCGCGGTGGGTGCCAGCCACGATTGGGTCTACCTGGAAGGTGCGGCGGGCACCGGCAAGACCCACCAGGCGCTGGCGATGTGCTCCAGCGCCGAGCAGGCCGGGCGGCTGCCGACCTACGTACCGCTGGCCAGTGCGGCCGGCCGCGTGCGTGCGGCGCTGGATGGGCTGGAGGCGCGCGAACTGGTGGCGCTGGACGGCCTGGACGAGGTTGCCGGCAACCGCGAGGACGAGATCGCGCTGTTCGATTTCCACAACCGTGCGCGCGCGGCGGGCGTGACTGTGCTGTACACGGCGCAGAAGGCGCCGGAAGCGCTGGGCCTGGTGCTGCCGGACCTGCGTTCGCGGCTGGGCCAGTGCGTGCGCGTGCTGCTGCAGCCGCTGGATGAGGAAGGGCGAGCAGCGGTGCTGCGTGAGCGTGCGCTGCGCCGTGGGCTGGCGATCGACGAGGCGTCCATCGAGTGGCTGCTGTCGCACACCGGACGCGAGCTGGGTGGGTTGATCACGCTGCTGGACTGGCTGGACCGCGAGTCGCTGGCGGCGAAGCGGCGAATCACCGTGCCGTTCCTGCGGCAGGTGCTGGAAGAAGGCCGGCCGCGTTACTGAGGGATGTTGTTCGGCAGGGCTGCGCCCTGCACCCGCAGAAGCCGAAGCAACGTCAACGTCAAAAGCGGGCTATCCGTGGGATGGCGGGGCGCTGTGGGTTTGCGGGGACGCCGTGAACCCGTCCATGGGGGCTTGGTCGCCGCATCCATGCGGCTCACACCCCGCAAACCCACAGCGCCCCGCCTTCGACAGGTTCCCGCGATCTGCCGGGACTGCGTACTGCACTGCTGACTACTGTTGGTGGGTGTCGACCTTGGTCGACACCAGAGCAAGCGCAGCGAAGCAACCCGCTTTTGCTTTTCTTTCTTTCTTCCGTGGCTGGACGCCCACGGAAACTGTCAGAGGCCGGGCGGGGTGGGTTCGTGGGGGTGTCCGCGGCATGGATGCCGCGGCCAAGCCCCCAGGGATGGGTTCACGGCGTCCCCCGCGAACCCACCCCGCCCGGCCAAGCACGGCTTTTGCTCTGAAAACGCCCAGCCACGAGGGGCTCAGCCGTTCGCCGCCAACTCAGCATCCAGCGCACGCAGGCGATCCACGGTGCCGACATCGGTCCAGCGCCCGCGATGGTGCTGCCCCGTCATCAATCCCTGCCCCATGAAATGCTTCTGCAGCGGCACCACCGAGAACTTCGGCGGCATCCGCTCGCTGCCCGGTGCCTCGCCGATCACTGCGCGCCAGTCGGCCACGATCGAAGGACGGTACACGCCGATGCCGGCATAGGTCAGGCAGGGCCCTTCGCGGTCGTGGTGCAGCAACCCCTGCGCATCAAGGCGGTAGTCCCCGTCCGGGTGCTGCGTGGGATTGTCGACCAGCACCAGGTGCGCCTGGCCCTGCGGCTCGCGCGGCAGCGTGGCGAAATCGAAGTCAGTCCAGATGTCGCCGTTCACGACCAGGAACGGGGCGTCGTCCAGCACCGGCAACGCGTTGAGGATGCCGCCGCCGGTTTCCAGCGGGGTCTGCCCTTCGTACATGAAATGCAGGCGCAGGCCCCATTGGCTGCCATCGCCCAGCGTCGCCGGGAACTGCTCGGCCAGCCATGCGGTGTTGACCACCACCTCGCGCACGCCGAGTGCGGCCAGGCGTTCCAGGTGCCACACGATCAGCGGCTTGCCAGCTACTTCCAGCAGCGGCTTGGGCGTGTGCAGGGTCAGCGGGCGCATGCGCTCGCCGAGGCCGGCGGCAAAGACCAGCGCCTTCATCGGGCCACGCGCATCGGTGCGGCCAGGTCGGCCAGCGCCGGCTTGATGCGGTGCTCCAGCAGCTGCTGCAGTGGTGCCAGTTCGCGGTAGCGCGGCAGCACTTCATCCAGATAGGTGATGAAGCGCGGCGCGTCGTCGAGGTAATGGCCCTTGTTGTCGCGGTAGCGCAGGCGGCAGAACAGGCCAAGGATCTTTACGTGGCGCTGGATGCCCATCCAGTCGGCATCGCGCAGGAAAGTGGCGCGGTCGGGCACCGGCAGGCCGGCCTCGCGCGCACGCTCGTGGTACTGCGCCAGCCATTCGTCCACACGCTGCAGCGGCCAGCTCAGGAAGGCGTCCTTGAACAGGCTTACCGCGTCGTAGGCGATCGGGCCGCGCACCAGGTCCTGGAAATCCAGTACCGCCGGGCCGTCGTCGACTGGCATCAGGTTGCGCGGCATGTAGTCGCGGTGGGTCATCAGCTGGGCCTGGCCCAGCGCGTTGTCCATCAGGCGGCGATGCACCAGCTGCAGGCCTTCGATCTCGCCGCAGTCCAGCTCCAGGTTCAGGTGCCGCTGCAGGAACCATTCGTCGAACAGGCCGGCATCACGCTGCAGCAGCGCTTCGCCGAACTGGCCGAAGTCGGCCGGCACCGGAATCGCCTGCAGGCGCAGCAGTTGTTCGATCGAGCGGCCGAACCATTCATCGGCGTTGCGCTCATCGAGGATCTTCGCCAGGGTCGGGCCACCGAGATCTTCCAGCAGCAGGAAGCCGGCCTCCAGGTCCTGCGCGAGCAGCATGGGCACGCGCAGACCGTTGTCGTGCAGCAGGCCGCGCATGCGCAGCCACGGCCGCGGATCTTCCAGCCCCGGCGGGGCGTCCATCACGATGTGGCTGCCGCGCGTGCTGGTGGTGCGCCAGTAGCTGCGCATGCCGGCATCGACCGAAGCGCGCTCGACCACCGCGTTGGCATCATCGAGCTGGGTACGGGCCCACCGCAGGCGCTGCGCGCTGCGCTGGGGATCGGAGGCGGGTTCGGTCATGCAGGCATATCCGGGCGCGCCGGGCGCGCCAACGTCGGGAACAGGAAAGGAAGGGGACGGGGTCAGCGGCGGCCGCTGAACAGGCGCAGGATGGCCAGCACGGCCACCGCGCCCACCACCGCACCGAGGAAACCGGCCGGTTCACCGGGGGCGTACCAGCCCATGTACTGGCCGAACCAGCCGGCCAGCAGCGCGCCAAGGATGC
This sequence comes from Stenotrophomonas sp. 78350_Sma, assembly GCF_056482105.1. NCBI lineage: Bacteria > Pseudomonadati > Pseudomonadota > Gammaproteobacteria > Lysobacterales > Lysobacteraceae > Stenotrophomonas > Stenotrophomonas sp. 78350_Sma. The sequence goes on from NZ_CM151182.1 coordinate 1,162,248, forward strand.
CCAGCACGATGGTCAGCAGGCAGCCCATGCGGTTGTTGCCGGGCATGAAGAAGCGCCCGAGCAGGCCGACGAAGAAGCCCACCAGCAGGATGTACAGCCAGCTGCTGCTGCCGAACAGACCATTCATGCGCGCGGATTCCGCTTGAGTGTGGACGCAGCCTAGCAAGGCCAGGCTGCGTCCGTCACGGGTGCCGGATCAGCAGCAGCCGTGGTCGCCGTGGCGGGTGCCGCTGTCGGCGGCCACCGGCGAACCGCTGGTCTCGCCGCGCAGGCTGGCGGCGTAGTGCTCGCTGATCACCTTGGATACGCAGGCGGTGACCTTCTTGCCCATCGGGATGTGCAGGAACTCGTTCGGGCCATGCGCGTTGGAGTGCGGGCCGAGCACGCCGGTGATCATGAACTGCGCACCCGGGAACTTCTCGCCCAGCATGCCCATGAACGGGATCGAGCCGCCTTCGCCCATGTACATCGCCGGCTTGCCGAAGAAGGCCTGGCTGGCGTCGTCGATGGCCTGGGTCAGCCACGGCGCCATGGCCGGGGCGTTCCAGCCGGTGGACGCCTTTTCAAGGTCCAGGGTGACCTGTGCGCCGTTCGGCGGGTCGCGCAGCAGCGCTTCCTTCAGCAGTTCGCCGCAGGTCTTGCCATCGGCGGTTGGCGGCAGGCGCAGCGACAGCTTCACCGAGGTCTGCGGGCGCAGCACGTTGCCGGCCGATTCCAGCGGCGGCATGCCGCCGACGCCGGTGACCGACAGCGCCGGGCGCCAGGTGCGGTTGAGCACCAGCTCGGTCAGGTCCTCGTTCATCGGGCGCAGGCCGTCGACCATCGGGAACTTCTCGAAGATCTCGGTATCGACCACTTCGGCGGCGCGCTTGGCCTGTTCCTGGCGCTCGGCCGGGATCTCGACGTTCATGCCGTCGATCAGGATGCGGCCGGTGTCCTGGTCCTCGATGCGCGAAAGGATCTGGCGCAGCAGGCGGAAGCTGGACGGGATCACGCCGGAGGCATCGCCGGAATGCACGCCTTCGTTGAGCACCTTCACGGTGAAATTGCCGCCGGTCAGGCCGCGCAGCGAGGTGGTGCACCACAGCTGGTCGTAGTTGGCGCAGCCCGAATCCAGGCAGACTACCAGCGATGGCTTGCCGATACGGTCGGCCAGGTGGTCGACGTAGGCCGGCAGGTCGTAGCTGCCCGATTCTTCACAGGCTTCGATCAGCACCACGCAGCGCGCGTGCGGCAGGCCCTGGGCCTGCAGCGCCAGCACGGCGGCCAGCGAGCCGAAGATGGCGTAGCCGTCGTCCGCACCGCCGCGGCCATACAGCTTGTCGCCGCGCAGGACCGGGGTCCACGGGCCGAGGTCGTCGTCCCAACCGGTCATTTCCGGCTGCTTGTCCAGGTGGCCGTAGAGCAGGATGGTGTCGTCGCCGGTTTCGGCGCCGGTGGCCGGAATTTCCAGGAAGATCAGCGGGGTGCGGCCTTCCAGGCGCACCACCTCGACCTTCAGGCCGGGCAGCTGCTGGGCCTTGGCCCAGTTCTCCATCAAGGTGACCGCCTGTTCCATGTAGCCGTTCTGCACCCAATTGGCGTCGAACATCGGCGACTTGTTGGGAATGCGGATGTAGTCGACCAACTGCGGGACGATCTCGCTGTCCCACTTGTCATTGACGAATTGGCCGAGCTTGGCGCTGTCCATCTGAAACTCCGGTTGCATGGGCTGTGATCGCGCCATTCTACGCCTGTGCTGGGGTAGGGTTTTTCCTACATCACGTCGGGTATTTGGCTGGCTTACGGAAATCCGGGAAACCGATAGGCTGTGCACATGTGGTGACGGACACTGTTCCTACCGACGGGATTGCCGGTCGGGACGGCCAGAATCACAAGGAGATACACGTCGTGCCTTGGTTTGTCGTGTTGAGGGTGCTGGTACTGGTAATGGGGATCGCTGGGGCGCATGCCGCCGAACCGATCGACATCAACCGCGCTGATGCCCAAGCGCTGCAGCAGGGATTGACGATGGTCGGAGCCGCCAAGGCCGAGGCAATTGTCGAGCACCGGCGCAGACACGGCCCGTTTCATCGCGTCGAGGACCTGACGCAGGTGAAGGGAATAGGGAATGCAATCGTCGAACGGAATCGACAGCGGATCACCGTAGGCAACAGGCTGTTGCCGGCGGATCCGGTACCCGGATCGGTACCGGTGCGAACCGTACCCAGGCGCTGACAGCAGGAATCGTCGGAACTGGCAGGAGGCTGGTTCACCGGACACGGGCAGGACGCCTGTGACCACCGACCGCCGCAGGATGCGGCACCAATCACCAGGATGGTGGCATCACAGACCTGTGGAAGGGGCTGAGATACAAACAGGACAGACGCGGCCGCGTGCAGGATGCAACGCTACCCCCACAGCGCAGGATGCGAGGGGGCGGCAGCAGGCCGACAGGGACGTAACGATTGCCCGGTACGACACATGGCTGTGTCGCCGGGCAGTTTCATTTGCGGCGCCCGGTTTTGCCGCGGCCACCACGGGTCGATGGTGTACGGTGGCTGCTCCGCACGGAAAGGACACCCGCTGGATGTTTCCGCATCGCCCCACGACCCTGATGCTCGCCCTTGCACTGGCCCTGCCGCTGCTGGCCCATGCCGCTGCGCCTACACCGGCTGCCAAGCCCGCCGCTGCCGCCAGCACGGCCGACGTGCGCGGGCCGACTGACCTCAAGCCGGGCGAATACCTGTGGCATCCGGAAATCTCGCCGAGCGGCCCGATCGTGCTGGTGGTCAGCCTCGATGAGCAGCGCGCCTACGTGTACCGCAACGGCATTGCCATCGGCCTGACCACGATCAGCTCGGGCAAGGCCGGGCACGAAACACCGACTGGTGTGTTCACCATCCTGCAGAAGGACAAGGACCACAAGTCCAACCTCTACAACAGCGCGCCGATGCCCTACATGCAGCGGCTGACCTGGGACGGCATCGCCCTGCATGGCGGCAGCCTGCCCGGGCATCCGGCCTCGCACGGCTGCGTGCGCCTGCCGCAGGCCTTCGCGCAGAAGCTGTTCAGCGAAACCCAGCGCGGCGATACCGTGGTCGTGGCCGATGCCAAGAGCTCGCCGATGACCCTGGCCTATCCGTCGGTGCTGGCGCCGGTGAACGCGCGCGGCCAGGCCCTGCCGGAGACCGAGGGCGGAGCCCCGGCACAGGCCTGGTGGGACGACGCCGCGGCGCCGGCCGGGCAGGTCGGCATCCTGGTCAGCCTGCACGACCAGCGCCTGTACGTGCTGCGCGATGGCGTGATGATCGGCGAGTCGCCGTTGAAGGCCGATGCACTGCCGGCCTTCCAGGGCACGACCCTGTTCGTGATGGGGCAGGGCTACAGCGACACCCCCAGCCCGCTGGACGTGAACCAGCGCCTGCACCAGTGGACGGCCTACCCGTTGCTGGGCCAGGACCGTGCCCAGGCCACGCCGGACCTGCTGGCCACGCCCTCGCTGCCGATGGCGCTGCCGACCGATTTCGCCCGTCAGCTGTACCAGGTGCTGGTGCCGGGCACCACCCTGCTGGTGACCTCGCTGCCGGCGGTCCGCCCAAGCCCGGCTGAATCCGGAATGCAGCCGGTCTTGGAATCCGAGCCGCCAGGGTCCACCCTCAAGGGCAACTGAGTCCCCTCGTTGTGCCCATGACTGCATCCCGCCTGTGCCGGCTGGCCGCGTTCGGCCTGCTGGCGACCTCGGCCAGCGCCCCGGCGCTGGCACAGACGCCCGCCCTCGCCACCTCTGCCGATGATCTGGCTGCCCTGCTGTCGCGCAGCGCACCCAAGGCCGACCGCCACGTGCTGCAACTGGCGGCGCATGCCATGCGCTGCGCACTGCAGCGGCCGGAGCTGGGCATCAATGGTGATCGCCTCAGCGTGATCGACTATTCGCGGCCGTCCACCGAGCCGCGCCTGTGGGTGTTCGACCTGGCCCACCAGCGCCTGCTGTTCGAGGAATGGGTGGCGCATGGCCGCAACAGTGGCGAGAACCGCACCGAGCACTTCTCCAACCGCGATGGCAGCTTCATGTCCAGTCTTGGCGCGTTCACCGCGCAGGAGACCTACATGGGGGGCAATGGATATTCGCTGCGCCTGGCCGGGCTGGAACCGGGCTTCAACGACCGCGCGCGTGACCGAGCAATCGTCATCCACGGCGCGCCGTACGTGAATCCGGCCACCGCACAGCTGCAGGGGCGGCTGGGGCGCAGCCTGGGCTGTCCGGCGGTGCGGCTGTCGGTAGCCAAGCCGCTGATCGATGCGTTGCGTGGTGGCACGATGGTGTTTGCTTACTACCCCGACCAGGATTGGCTGAAGCACTCGCAGCTGCTGGCCGGTGGGTGCGGCGGCCAGGGCACGCTCGCCACGCGGTGATGCACGACGGCGCGCGGCATGATGCAATGCGCTGATGAACATTGACTCCCTGCTGCACACTCCGAGCCAGGTGATCTCCAGCCTGGACTACCGCCGCGAACGGTGGCGCAACGGCCTGGGCTGGACCCGCGAGATCCTGCGCCTGCCCGTGCAGGGCGATGACTGGGCGCTGCGCCTGTCGGTGGCCGAGATCGAGCAGGACGCGGCGTTCTCCGCCTTCCCTGGTGTGGAGCGCGAGCTGGTGCTGCTGCAGGGCAATGGCGTGCGCCTGCGCTTCGACGATGACCGCGTGGCCGACGTGTTGCCACCGCATGGACGGGTGCGCTTTGCGGGTGAGGAAACACTGCACGGTGAACTGGTGGACGGCATCACCCACGACTTCAACCTGATGTGGAAGCGCGAGCTGCTGCAGGCCGAACTGCTGCACCGGCCATTGGTGGGGTCGATGTTCTTCTTCTGCGAACCGGGTGTGGCCTGGGCGCTGCACCTGTTGGCCGGGCACGCCGAATTTGGTGAGGACAGTGGATTGCCGGCCATGCAGGCCGGCGATACCGCGTGGTTGGCAGCCGGTGAACGTCAGCGGCACGCGTTGCAGGGCGGTGGCGAGCTGTTGGCGATCCGGGTCAGTGCGGCGGGGTGATGATTCGTTGGCGCCGGTGGGCACGGCCAGCCGAGCATGGCTCGGCTCTACAGTAGATCCACGCCATGCGTGGATGCGGCCACCTCAATACACATCGCGCCGGTAACGACCGGCCAACAGCAACGCTTCCTTGCCGTCCGCTCCCAGCACCTGCTCGATCACCGCATCCACCGCCGGGGCCATGCCCTGCAGGCTGCCGCAGACCAGGATCGCCGCGCCTTCATCCACCCACTGCCGCAGCGTTGCCGCTTCGGCCAGCAGCCGGTCCTGCACGTAACGGTGCACGCCGCCATCACGGCTGAACACTGCATCCAACCGCGCCAGCGAGCCGTCGGCCAGCATCGCCTGCAGTTCTTCACCGAAGTGGAAGTCGTGCGCAGCGGTGCGCTCACCGAACAGCAGCCAGGTACGGCGTGCGCCACGCTGGGCACGTTCGTGCAGGTGCGCGCGCAGGCCGGCGATGCCGGTGCCGTTGCCGATCAACAGCAGCGGCACGTGGGCGGCGACGCCATGGAAGTTGTCGTTGCGACGCAGCCGCAGCTGCACCGGCTCGCCGATGACCGCGTGGTCGCACAGCCAGCCGCTGCCGATGCCGGGTGTACCGTCCGCGCGCAGCTGGCGACGCAGCAGCAGTTCCACCGCGCCACCGGCCATCACCGAGGCGATCGAGTATTCGCGATGCGGCAGCGGCTGCAGGGTCGCCAGCAATGCGGGCAGATCACCCGGGGGAACCAATGAGGGCAGGTGCGAGCGCGCGACGCGTGCCAGCAACGTCTGCCCGTCATCCAGCACGATGTCCGCATCGAAGCGTTGTGCGTCCAGCCAGGCACGTACGGTGTGCGATGCATGCTGCGGGCCGATCTCGGCGATGTCGCCGGCCTGCCACTGCGCATCTGCATCGGCCGGTGGCTGCAGGCGTATCCAGTACACCGGGCCGCCGGGGCTGCCCGGGTTCAGATGCGTGCGCTGCAGCAGCGTCCACGGCTGGTACTCGGCCGGACTCCAGTCGGGCAGTTCGCTGGCGTTACCGCCGAGTTGTCCCAGCAACTGCTGCCAGTGACGCAGCGCGGCCGGATCGGCGTTGTCGACGTCGATCGCATCGAACAGAGGGTGCGCGCCGTGCTGGCGCAGCCATTGGTCGAGCTGGTGGCCGAATCCGCAGAAGTGGCCATAGCTGCGGTCGCCCAGCGCGAGCACGCCGTAGCGCAGGTGCTGCAGCGAGGGCGGCGTGGCCATCACCCCGCGCAGGAAGGGCAGGGCGTGGTCGGGCGGATCACCTTCGCCGGTGGTGCTGGCGATGAACAGCGCGCGCTGGCTGTCGGCCAGCAGCGCCGCGTCCACCTCATGCAGGCCACGCACGCGCACCGGCACGCCGGCACCACGCAATGCCTCGGCACTGCGTTCGGCCAGTTCGCGGGCAAAGCCGGTCTGGCTGGACCAGACCAGCAGGATCGGGGGCGTGTCACCGGTTGCAGTATCGTCGCGCGGTCGCCCACGCCACCACAGTGCGGCGCAGGCCAGCGCATACAGCGCGGTGGCGATGATGGCGATCTGCGATTGCCGTTCCGGCGGCGCGCCCTGCCACCAGGCTTCGCCGAGATGCAGTCGCAGCAGCGCCCAGGCGATCAGCGCCAGCAGGATCAGTACAAGCGCGTTGCCGAGCAGCGCGCGCGACGGTCGTGCACTCATGCGTCCTGCTCGTCGAGCAGGCGCTGGAGGGCGCTGCTGAGGAATTCCCGCGGGCCTTCTGCGGCGCGTTGCAGGTAGCGCGCGGCCAGTCCTTCGCGTTCGGCCAGCGCCATGCCCTGTTCGCGACCGAGTACGGTCAGTGCGGTGGCCCAGGCATCGGCGTGCATGGCGTCGTCGGCCACCACCGTGACCGCCGCTGCAACCTGCCGCACCGGTCTGCCCGAACGCGGGTCCAGGCTGTGGCTGTAGGCCTCGCCATCGGCCTGGTACTGGTGCCAGCGATCACCGGAGGTGGCCACCGCCTTGCCGTCCAGCGCCAGCACCCGCGGTGGTGTTTCGGTGTGCGCGTCTTCTTCCGGCGCCGATTCCACCAGCACGCGCCACGGCTGGCCGTTCGGCTTGCGACCATAGCCAGCCAGTTCGCCACCGACCTCGATCAGTGCAGCAGCAATGCCTTGCCCACGCAACCAGGCGGCCACGTGATCGACGCCAAAGCCCTTGGCGATCGCAGAAAGATCCAGTTCCAGTCCACCCGGTTGCAGCAGCGCATCGTCCTGCCACTGCAGGCGCTGCCAACCGCAGCGATCGCGCGTGGCCTGCAGGGTAGCGTCGTCGGGCTGGCGGCGTTCACCGGCATGTGCACCGAAGCCCCACAGTGCAACCAGCGGGCCGATGGTGGGATCGAAGGCACCGTCACTGGCGGCAGCGATGGCCAGTGCGCAGGCCAGAACGTGGCGCGTCTCGGCCGGCAGCACGCACCATTGGCCGGCGTTGGTGCGGTTGTAGCGGCTTAGATCCGAGCCGGGCTCCCACGTGCTCATCTGCGCGACCACATCATCCAGCCGCGCCTGGATGCCGGCGTGCAGCGGGTGCAGGTCGCGCTGGCGCGGCGCAACCAGCGACACGCTCCAGGTGGTGCCCATGGTGGTGCCGCCGAGGCGGGCGATGTCGAGCAGGGAATCGGTCATGGTGAGGCGTTGCGGCGGCGATGCCGGGGCCTGCCCGGCATCGCGGTCCACGTCATTACTGCGGCAGCACTTCCAGCGTGGCCACGTAGCTCAGGCGGCGCTTCGCGGCCTGCTTCACCGAGGTCTTGTTGTCCTCGGTGCCGGTTTCCAGCCAGTACATGCCGGCTTCCGGCCAGGTCACCTTGATCTCGCCCTTGGCATCGCTGGTCAGCTTCAGTTCGTCCTGCGCGTTGCGGTAGCGGGTGGCGCCACGCACGATCTCGAATTCGAGGCCGGCGGTCGGCTTGCCGTCAACCAGTACGCGGAAGGTGGCTTCCTCGCCGGCGAACAGGTCGTTCGGGTGGCCGACGGCGACCAGCTCGATGCCACGGTTGGTCGGCTTCAGCGCGGTGTCGTTCGGCGCGCCGTTGGTGACGAAGGTCTCCACGCGACCGACCGACTGGCTCACTTCCAGCTTCTTCGCATCCTTCGGCAGTTCACCAAAGGTGGCGACGCTGCCGCGCCAGCGCTTGCGCTCGCCGTTCTGTTCGTAGGTGGCGAACAGGCCGTCGTTGACCGAGGCGATGCGGTAGGTGCCCGCCTGCTTCAGTTCGATGTCGAACACGCTGCGGTACTTGCCGGTCGACGCGTTCTGCGGCTGCACGGTGCTGCCGTCCGGTGCGGTGATCACCAGCGATTCCAGGCGCAGCGGCACGTGGTTGAAGTAGAACAGGTCGTTGGAGACCGCACCGTCGACGGTGATCCACGGCGCGTTGCCGGCGATCACGGTCTGCGAGGGCAGCAGCCAGGCCTTGTGGGCCAGGGCGGAGAAGGGAAGGGCAGCGGCCAGGGCGGCGGCGAGGACGAGCGTGCGCTTCATGCGGAAGACTCCAGTGGATGCGGGGTGATGCGACAAGAGCGAGGGGATTAGGACTTAATCCCCTCCGTCCCCTTTTCAGGGTTTGACGGCGAGGGTGACCTGGCCCAGTTCGGTGGCGCCCTGCGCCTTGCCGTTCTGCGCGGCGGTGGCTGGCCAGGTGAAGGGGATCTTCAGCAGTTCGCGGCCGCCGACTTCACGCACCGCTTCCACTACCAGGGTGTAGTTGCCCGGGGCCAGCTGCTTCAGTGCCGGCTGCTTGTCGTTGAACGACAGCGCGTGCTTGCCGACCGGGCGGGTCGGACCGGTCACGCCATCCACCGGCACCTGCAGGGTGCGACCGCTCTTGCGCCACCACTGGCGCAGGTCGGGCAGCCACTTGGTGCCGTGGCCTTCGCTGTTGCTGGTCTGCTGGTACCAGACCGAGAGGTTGGCCGCGACCTTCTGGTCGGCGCCTTCCAGCCACACGGCCACATACGGGCGGTGGTATTCGGCCACGTTGAGCTTGGGCACTTCGACGTTGATGTCGAGGGTGGTGGCATAGGCTGGCGAGGTGGCCAGCAGGCCGCTGAGGGCGATGGTCAGGGTGACGCGCATGGGGCGGCTCCGGAAACGGGGAAAAGTCAGTGGATCAGCAGCAGGGCGATCAGCAGCGGGATCATCAGGCCGAGGCCGACCAGCGGCCAGGTCATGCGCCGCTGCCGTGCATGGAGGTGCAGCAGGAACAGGCCGGTGATGCAGAACACCAGGCAGGCCACGGCGAACAGGTCCAGAAACCAGCCCCATGCCGGGCCGGCATTGCGGCCCTTGTGCAGGTCGTTGAGGTAGGACACCGCGCCGCGCGAGGTTGATTCGTACTCCACCGCGCCGGTCTCGCGATCGATGCTCAACCACGCGTCGCCACCCGGTCGTGGCAGCGACAGGTAGATCTCCTCGGCCGACCACTCGGCCGGGCGGCCGCCGATGGCGATGCCCAGCTGCGTATCCAGCCATTGCCGGGCGGGGCGCGGGATCGGCGCATTGCCGTCTTCGCGCGTGCCGAGCTGGCCAAGCAGATCGGCTGGCAGTTCCAGGTGCTGGTTCTGCACCTGTGGCTTGGCCTCGATCTTCGCGGCATGGTTGAGGGTCAGGCCGGTCACCGCGAACAGCAGCATGCCGATCAGGCACACCGCCGAGCTGATCCAGTGCCACTGGTGCAGCGTCCGCAGCCAGAAGCCACGGCTTTGTTGCTGCTGCACGGCGGAAGAGGCAGGACGGCTCACGGCACGGTTCGAGGCGGACGGGGACTGCCCATTACATCATTGGTGAGAATAGCTCGCAATTGCGTGTCGTTCTGTATCCCGGAGGGGCCCTTGCTGGTTTCCGCCAGCGGCCGGCACTACCGCTACCACGGATCGTGGATGAAGCGGTGCCGACCAAGGTCGGCACCCACCGGAGCAGGGCAATGCCGGCCAGTGGCCGGCACTGCCGGTGCGCGGCGGTCAGAACTTCGCGTTCAACGAAATCCAGTAGCTGCGGCGCTGGTCCTTGGTCGCGTAATCGTCCACGCAGTTGAACTCGCTCTGGCTGATCAGCAGGCACGACTGCGAGACGAAGTTCTTGTCGAACAGGTTGTTGACCCGCGCATTGACCGTCAGCCATGGCGTGGCCTTCCAGCTGCCACCCAGGTGGAAGATGGTGTAGTCCTCGTAGTAGCGGGTCTGGCTGGCGCCGTTGGCGTCCAGCAGCGTGTCGCGGTAGCGGTCGTAGCGGCCCTCGCCGATCAGCGACAGGCTGATGGCCTCGTTGAGCTGCCAGTTCAGGCTGGCATTGGCCATGTGCTTGGCCGGGGTGGTGCCGGTGATCGGCAGCCCCTTCTGCGGGCCGCTGGTCTGCTCGCTCCTGGTCCAGGTGTAGTTGCCGCGCAGCTGCAGGGTGTCGAGCAGGTCGACGTGGCCGGCCAGTTCGGCACCACGGGTTTCGGCCTTGTCGATGTTCACGCTCTGGGTGAAGGTGCTGTAGCCCAGCGCCGCCCAGCCCGGGCCGATGTCCACGCAGTAGCCGCTGCCGGCCGGTGCCACTTCGCAGTTCGGGAAGGTGCCGCCGCTGGCGATCTTGTCCTCGAACTTATTGATGAAGCCGGTGACGTTGAATCCCCAGCGCTGGCCTTCGTAGTAGGCGGCCAGCTCGTAGTTGGTGCTGGTTTCCGGCTTCAGGTTCGGCGAGCCCACCAGCGGCAGCACGCCCTGGCCACCAAAGCCGGTGATGCCCGGGAACAGCTGGTCCGGACGCGGGGTCTTGTAGCCGGTGCTGACGCCACCCTTGAAGGTCCACGCATCGCTGGCATTCCACACCAGGTAGCCGCGCGGGCTGAGATGGCTGCCGAAGATGTTGTGGTCGTCGTAGCGCAGGCCGAAGGTGGCAGTCAGGGTGTCGGTCAGCGCCCAGTTGTCCTCGGCGAACAGCGCCCACATGCGATGCTTCTGCTTGGTGTTGCTGCGGTAGCCGGCGCCGTCCATGCCGAACACGCCGTCGATCATGTCGGTGTCGTTGTACTGGCCGCCGACAGTGAGCTTGTGCGTGCCGAAGTCCAGATCCAGCATCGTGTCGAGCACGTAGCCTTCCAGTTCCATGGTGCGCAGCGGACGCGGCAGGAAGGCCTGCAGGCGCGCCATTTCACTGGGGTTGAGTGCGGTCAGCGCATTGCCACGGCCGGCCGCGCAGTTGCTGGCGGCACCGGTACGACGGCACACGTCGTTCCACAACGTCTGCAGGTTGGCGCGCTCGTCAAGGGTCAACGGCAGCGATCGGCCGAGGTTGCTGCTCTTGCTGTGGGTCAGCGAGGTCTGCCAGGTGCCGAAGCTGTAACGGCCCTGGTGGGTCAGCGACAGCTGGTCGCGCTCGTAGCGCTGGTAGGCGGTGTAGCCCACGCGCGGCTGCACCACGCGGCGGGTGACCGTGCCGTTGCCGTTCGGGTTGGGAATGACTGCGTTACCCACGCGCCACAGGCTGGCCAGGCTGTCCAGGGTGCCGGTCTGGCCTTGGCTGTTGTCGTACTTCTGCCGCGAGACGTCGTAGTCCAGCCACAGCTCGTGGTCATCGTTGACGCGGAAGTCCAGGCGCACGCCGGTATTCCAGTTGGTGTTGGCCACCGACTTGCCGCCGCCACCGAAGCCGATGCTGCGCTCCCACAGCGTGCCGTCGGGAAGGGGCAGTGCATCCCATTCCGGATTCGATGCCTTGGCATCGTAGTAGCTGCCGCGCACCGCCAGGCTGAGGCGGTCCTTCAGCAGCGGGCCGCTGAGGTACAGGTCGGTGGTGCGTGCATCGCCGAACTGGTCGTCCTGCTGCACGGTGAAGCCCTGGGTGAGCGCGCCATGCCAGCTGTCCTGGTTGCGACGGGTGATGATGTTGATCACGCCGCCCATCGCGTCCGAGCCGTACAGCGTTGACATCGGGCCGCGCACCACTTCGATGCGCTCGATCGCATCCAGCGGCGGCAGGTAGGCGAACTGGCCGCCGCCGAAGTTGTTCGGGTACAGCTGGCCGACATTGCTCTGGCGGCGGCCGTCGATCAGCACCAGGGTGTATTCGGAGGGCAGGCCGCGCATGGAGATGGTGGCGCGGCCGTTCTTGTCGGTGGCCTCCAGGCCGACGTCGATGCCTTCCACGTCGCGCAGCGCATCGACCAGGTTGGTGTAGGGGCGCTTGCTCAGTTCCTCGCGGCTGACCACGCTGATGCTGGCCGGTGCATCGACCACCTTCTGTTCGAAGCCGGAGGCGGTGACCACCACCTTGTCCAGCGTCTGCGGGGCGCCGGCGACCTCTCCATACGCGAAAGCAGGGGCCGCCATCGCCGCCAGCACGGCGCTGGTCAGCAGGGGGCGGGACAGGGACGAACGGACACGATGGCGCTGGGCCATGGCAGTTACCTCGAAAGATGCAGGGAGGTGCGATGCCGGGCGCGAAGGGCGCGGCATGCGTGGGAAGCCCGGTCAGGGGCGGCAGGGATGAAGCAGGCAGCGGCGTGCGGGCGCGACCGCGCAGGCGGTCACGTCGGGCCGTTGATCAGGCGAGCGGCGGCGCCTGGCCGCGTTGCTGGCGACGCCCGGGCGCGTCGGCCCAGGGCGTGTCCGGAGCGGCCAGTGGCCAGTCCGTGCGCACGCCAGGCATGGCCGGCGTGGCGGGTACGAGTTCAAGTTCGGTACGCAGCCACTGGCTGGCCAGCAGCAGCGGCGAACGGGCCTTCTCGGCCGCTTTCACCGGGGTGGAGGCACAGCGGCGCAGCTTGGCCGGGGCTTCTTCCTGCAATGGGCCTTCGCCGCCGCGTTCTTCCAGCGGTACCTGCACGGTCGCCGCTGTCGCCGGATGCGGCAGCAGCGGCAGGGTGCCCAGCAGCAACGCCAGCATCGCCACCCACGCCAGCAGGCTGGCCAGCGCAGGACGCTGGCCGCGCATGGCGGCACCCATCTTGCGATGGATCAGTGGGCGAGGGCGGAGCGGACGCAGCAAGCGGGGGTCCCCATGGGGCTGCCGGCAGCGGCCGGCATCAACGGGGCGTGATTGTAATGAGAGCCGTTAGCCGTTGCAAATGAGAATGATTGCCAAAATGTCGCAGGCCGGCCCGGCAAGACTCAGACTTCGCTCCAGCGCCGCAGCAGGTTGTGGTACACGCCGGTCAGCTGCAGCACCGCCTCGGCGTCGCCACCGGTCTGCCGCAGGCGTTCGATCGAGCCGTCCATCTCCCACAGCAGGCGCCGCTGCACGTCGTCGCGGATCATGCTCTGCACCCAGAAGAACGAGGCCACGCGCGCGCCGCGGGTGACCGGATTGACCTTGTGCAGGCTGCTGGACGGATACACGACCAGGTCGCCGGCCGGCAGCTTCACTTCGTGTTCGCCGTAGGTGTCGCTGATGATCAGCTCGCCGCCCTCGTACTCGTCCGGATCGGACAGGAACAGGGTGCAGGAGATGTCCGAGCGCAGCTGCTCGCCGTTGGCCAGGTTCATCACCGCGCCGTCGACATGGAAACCGTAGGTGCCGCCACCGCTGTAGCGGTTGAAGCGTGGCGGCAGGTACTTCAGCGGCAGCGCCGCGCTGAAGAACAGCGGGTGCCGGGCCAGCGCAACGAGGATGGTCTCACCCAGTTCGCGGCGCAACGGCGATGCCTCGGGCAGCTGCTGGTTGTGCTTGGCCTGCGCCCCCAGATGGCCGACGGTTTCGCGGCCATCGGTCCAATCGGCGGCATCCAGGCGACGTCGGAATGCGGCCACCTGCTCGGCGCTGAGAATGTCGGGGATGTGCAGCAGCATGTAGGACTCCTCAGGGGGACGGCGGTGCGACCAGGGCGCGCACCTGCGGATGTGGGGACGCCGCCAGTTCCGGCACGATGTGCGCCATGAACGCCGGGCTGCCGTGGGCCAACGCCAGTCGCAGCCAGTGCACCGCCTGCTCGATCTGGCCGTCCTGCAGCAGGATCGATGCGTAGTTGGCCTGGCCGCGGAAATCGCCGGTCTCGGCGGCGCGCCGGTACCAGTCCAGCGCGGCCTGCGGATCGCGCCCGATCTCCAGGCCGTCCTCGAGATGGCGGGCCAGCAGGTTCATCGATTTGGCGTGGCCCAGGTGCGCGGCGCGGGTGTACAGCGCCAGCGCCTGCGCGCGGTCCTGTGGTACACCGCGGCCGGTGGCCAGCAGGTTGGCCAGGTTGTACAGGCCCCAGTCCAGGCCGGTATCGGCCGCGCGCCGGTACCACACGGCGGCGAGTGTCGGGTCGAGGGCGGTGCCCTGGCCCAGTTCGTGGCAGCGGCCCAGCATGTTCATCGCCATCGGCGCGCCGTTGTTGGCGGCGGTCTCGTACCAGAGCCGTGCCGCCGAGGCGTCCTGTTTGGTGCCTTTGCCTTCCATGTGCATCTGCGCGAGCAGCAGTTGTGCCTCGACCTGCCCGGCCTGCGCGGCATCGCGGATGTGCGCGAACGCGGCAGGCGGGTCGTGCTGCAGCAGCGCGGCCAGGGCGTCGCTGTCGATGGGGGTGCGGTTGGCCATGCAGTGAGTATCGCCGGAAACAAAAACGGCGGCAGGAGACCCTGCCGCCGTGGTGGAGCGGAGCTACATCAGAACTTCACGTTCAGTGCCAGGGTGGCCGAGCGACCCGGGGCGATGCTCGCGTAGTGCGAGGCATAGGCCTTGGTGAAGTAGGTCTTGTCGGTCAGGTTCTGCACGTTCAGCTGCAGGCTGATGTTGTCCTGGATCGCGTAGCTGGCCATCGCGTCGAAGCGGGTGTAGCTGGCGATCCACTTGGTGTTGGCGACATCACCGTACTGCTTGTCCGAGTAGAACGCACCGGCGCCGACGGTCAGGCCGATCGGGAAGCGGTAGGTGGTCCACAGGTTGGCGCTGTGCTTGGCGGTGTTCGGGAACACGTTGCCGTTGTTCGGCGACGGCACGTAGACGTTGGAGGGGCAGGTGCGGCCCGACACGGCGCAGACGAAGCCGTTGTCCTTCAGTTCCGAATCCAGGTAGGTGTAGCCGCCATACAGGCTCCAGGCATCGGTCAACTGGCCATTGAAGCCCAGTTCGAAGCCGTTGATTTCCTTCTTGCCGGCATTCTGGCTGGTGCCGTTGTCGATGGTCACACGTGCGTTGTTCATCACGGTGTGGAAGATCGCGGCGGTCAGGTTCAGGCGGTTGTCGAGCAGGTCCCACTTGGTACCCAGTTCCAGATTCTTGGTGTCCTGCGGCTTGAGGTCGGCCACGGCGGCGCTCAGGCCGTCCGAACCGTCACCACCGTCCATGCCCGGCGGGGTCGAGGAGGTGCCCCACGACAGGTAGATGCTGCCATTGGCGGCCGGCTTGAATACCACGCCGGCCTGGTAGTTCAGGAAGTCGTTGTCATTGCGCACGCGGGTCGGTGCCGCGCCCGCCACCGGGGTGGTCAGGGTGGTGCTGTAATCGTCGTAGCGCAGGCCAACGTTGAAGCTCCACTGCGCGGTGAGCTCGATGGTGTCGAACAGATACGCGGACGTGGTCTTGGTGCGCTGCTCGACGTCCAGCGCCTTGTCGCTGCGGTACACCGAGTGGGTAGCCGCCCACGGATCGTTCGGGTTCGGGTTGGCGAAGCTGGTGCAGTTGTAGCCGGTGGCCGCACCGGTGGTCGGGCACTTGCTGTTGCCGGTCAGCGGGTTGCTGGTGCCCGGGGTCATCAGATAGCTGCCGCGGGTCATCTTCTCGTCGCTGTACTCCACGCCCGCGCTGTAGCTGTGCTTGAGCGCGCCGGTCTGGAAGGCGCCGGTCAGGCCCAGCTGGTCGGCGAAGCTCTTGACGTCAACGGCGCGGGTGTTGGTACGGCGCCACAAGGTGCCGTAGTTGTTCGGGTTGCCCTGGCTGTCGTCCGGCTGGGTCCACAGGTAATCGTTGCTGGTGTTGCCCAGGCGCGCGATGTTGCGCAGCTTGTGGCCGCCGAAGTCGTAGCTGGCGTCCAGGGTGCTGATGTCGGCGCGGGTGCGCTGGAAGTCACGATCGACCAGGCCGTAGTAGTTGTTGCGGTCCGGCACCATCGGGCGGCCATCGACCCACTTCGAGGCCGGCGCACCGTTCGGGTTGCCGTACGGGAAGCCACCCGCGTCCGGCAGGTCATCGCTCTGCATGTGGTAATGGCTGGCGATCAGCTGCGCCGGGCCGTTCAGGCCGAATGCGATGGACGGCGCGATGCCCCAGCGGCTGACGTTGGCCGCATCACGGCCGGCGATGTCCGATTCGTGCTTCATCAGGTTCAGGCGGGCGGCGATGCCATCGCCCAGCACGTAGTTGGCGTCCACGGTGCCGCGGGCGTAGCTGTCGGTGCCGATGCCCATGCTGGCGCTGGTCTCGTTCTTCAGCTTCGGCGTCTTGCTCACCAGGTTCAGGCTGCCACCACCGGAGTCACGGCCGCCGTAGGCCGAGCTCGGGCCCTTGACCACTTCCACCTGCTCCAGGTCGAAGATTTCGCGGGTCTGCGAACCGACGTCGCGCAGGCCGTCGACGAACACGTTGCTCTGCGAATCGAAGCCACGGATGAACGGGCGATCGCCGGTCGGGTTGCCGCCTTCGCCGGCACCGAAGGTGATGCCCGGCACCATGCGCAGCGCATCCTGCAGGTTGGTCGCGCCGGTCTCGGTGATCAGCTTCTCCGACACGATCGAGACCGACTTCGGGGTGTCCAGAAGTTCAGCGGTGAACTTCGGCGAGGACGGATTGAACCAGCTGCCGCGCACCTGCACTTTGTCCAGGTCAGTGGCCTTGCTGGTGCCGGAGGCGGCGCCGTCGGCGGCCTGTGCGGCCAGCGGTGCGAAGCCGGCGGCCAGGGTGGCCGAGGCGAGCAGGGAAACGCGCGGGGCGTACTTGCGGGTCTTGATGTGGGTCATGGTCTGGGTGGCGGTGGCTTGGATCGGGAAAGGGTGCGGGCCGGCACGCAGGCGTGGCGGCAGGCAGGAGACGGGTGCTGTAGAGCCGAGCCGATGCTCGGCTGGCCCGAAACGCAATGAGGCGCACGGCAAAGGCCGCAGGGCGCCTCAGCTGGCGTGCGGTGCGGGCGGTGCGTGGCCGGGGTTCAACCGCAGTGCGGGATCGTGCAGCTGCCAGCGCAGGGCGTCGGAGCGCCACAACGGGATGTGTGCGACCAGGGTGGCACGCGCGGGGGCCAGGCCGGTGCAGGGTGTACTGCCCTCGCCATCAAGCGGTGGCTCGGGGGCAGGGGCGGCGTGTTGCGGGCATTCGTCGGCCGGCGTTTCCGGCAGCGGCATGGTCTGCAGCAGATCATCCGCGTGTGCCTGCCAGCCATGTGCGGCCGGATCGCTGGCACGCCCCTCGTGCAGCGCCGACCAGCCCAGCAGCAGCGTCAGCAGCACGGCCACAAGCAGCGGCCACCCCTGGCGGGCAAGCTGGCACAGCGTGGCGGCGGGCGCGGGCGAAGCCATGGCGCAGGAGCGGAGTCGTTACGAAGATGTTACGTAGAATAACATCAACGATAATGATTCGCATGTGCGGGGTGTGGTGGGCCGCCGGGGCGGCCTTGGAGCGCCCTGGGAAGGCCCTTGTGGGCCTCCTGTGGGTCCACCCCACAGGTGGATGCCCTTGTTCAAGGCGCGGCTTTAGTCTCGGTCGTCGCGGGTCCAGACCGCGTCGTGCTCCCGCTTTACCGGGAACTTGGGCACCGGGGTATAGGCCGGGGCGCACAGGGCGCGGCCATCGCGCACGTCGAAGCGCGCGCCGTGCAGCACGCACTCCACGCTGCCTTCGGTGGTGTTGAACTCGCCCGAGGACAGCTCGAATTCTTCATGCGTGCACTGATCTTCCAGTGCGTACAGCTCGCCGTCGAGGTTGAACACCACGATCGGCGTGCCGGTCACTTCGTCGAACACGCTCTTCATTTCGCCCGGCAGCAGCTCGTTGCCGGCACAGACAAAGGTCCAGGCCTCGCTCACGCGGCGGCTCCGGCCAGCGGCTTTTCCAGGATCTCGAAGCGCAGGTCGTCGCGCTTGGGGATGCCGAAGCGTTCGTCGCCATACGGGAACGGCTTCTTGATGCCGGTACGGCTGTAGCCGCGACGCTCGTAGAAGGCGATCAGTTCGTCGCGCACGTCGATGACGGTCATCTGCATCACCGGCACGTTCCATTCGCGCGCGGCGTGCGCTTCGGCGGCATCCATCAGCTGCTTGCCGACGCCACCGCCCTGCTGGGCCGGGTCGACCGAGAACATGCCGAAGTAGCCCTTGCCGTCGACATCGGCGACGTGGGCGCAGGCCACCAGTTGGCCCTCGCGTTCGGCCAGCAGGATGGTGGAGCGCGGGCGGTCGAGGTCGCCCTGGATGCCTTCGGCGTCGATGCGGGCACCGTCCAGCAGGTCGGCTTCGGTGGTCCAGCCGACGCGGCTGGCGTCGCCGCGGTAGGCCGAGGTGACCAGGGTGATCAGGGCGGGGATGTCGGCCGACGTGGCGGCGCGGTAGGTCAGGGTGCTCATCGGCCCATTCTAGGTGGGCCGTGGGCGGGCGCAAAT
The DNA here is from genome assembly GCF_056482105.1 of Stenotrophomonas sp. 78350_Sma. NCBI lineage: Bacteria > Pseudomonadati > Pseudomonadota > Gammaproteobacteria > Lysobacterales > Lysobacteraceae > Stenotrophomonas > Stenotrophomonas sp. 78350_Sma. The sequence goes on from NZ_CM151182.1 coordinate 1,180,805, forward strand.
GGGGGAGCGGCGTGGGGTCAGAGCCCTTTCGCTGGGCGAAAGGGCTCTGACCCCGTCTGCAGGGCTCAGCCCAGCAGCTTGCGTACCTTGGTCAGCGCGGTCATGAAGCGCTCGATCTCGGCGTGGGTGTTGTAGAACGCCAGCGAGGCACGGCAGGTGGCTGCCACACCGAAGTACTGCAGCAGCGGGTGCGCGCAGTGCTGGCCCGATCGCACGGCCACGCCTTCCAGGTCGAGCAGGGTGGCCAGATCGTGGGCATGCGCGCCATCGATCAGGAACGAGACCACGGCGGCCTTCTCCGGCGCTTCGCCGATGATGCGCAGGCCGTCAACGCGGCGCAGCTCTTCGGTGAAGTGCGCCAGCAGTTCGGCCTCGCGTGCTTCCACGTTCTCCTGGCCAAGCTGCTGCAGGTAGTCGGCAGCCACGCCCAGGCCGATGAAGCCGGCGATGTTCGGGGTGCCGGCTTCGAACTTGTGCGGGGCATCATTGAATACGGTGCCGTCGAAGCTGACTTCCTTGATCATCTCGCCGCCACCGAGGAACGGCGGCATCGCATCAAGGTGCTCGCGGCGCGCCCACAATGCGCCGGTGCCGGTCGGGCCACACATCTTGTGGCCGGTGATGGCGTAGAAGTCGCAGCCGATCGCGGCCACGTCGACCTTGCGGTGCGGCACTGCCTGCGAGCCGTCGACCACGGTGATGATGCCGCGCTTGCGCGCTTCACGGCAGATTTCGCGCACCGGGTTGACAGTGCCCAGCACGTTGGACACGTGGGTGACCGCCAGCAGCTTGACCTCGGGGGTCATGGCAGCACGCAGTGCATCCAGGTCCAGCGCCCCATCTGGAGTGATCTCGGCCACGCGGATGGTGGCGCCGGTACGCTGGGCGACCAGCTGCCACGGCACGATGTTGGCATGGTGTTCCATGCGGGACACCAGGATGACATCGCCGGCCTTCAGCCGCGGCAGCGCCCACGAGTACGCCACCAGGTTGATGGCGAAGGTGGTGCCGCTGCACAGCACCAGGTCGCTGGGGCGCACGTTGAGGAAGCGCGCCAGCTTGTTGCGTGCGCCTTCGTAGGCATCGGTGGCTTCGCTGCCCAGTGCATGCACCGCGCGGCTGACGTTGGCGTTGTAGCGGCGGTAGAACTCGTCCACCGCGCCGATCACCTGCACCGGCTTCTGGCCGGTGTTGGCATTGTCGAAATAGACCAGCGGCTTGCCGTGCACTTCGCGCATCAGCAGCGGGAAGTCGAGGCGGACGCGGTCCCAGTCGGGGGCGCCGCTGGGGGTTTCGATCGGGCGCGGGGTGGACAGGTTCATGCCACACCCGCCTCGGCCAGGGCCTTGTCCAAACGGCGTGCCAGCTGCTCGCGCAGGGCGTCCGGCAGGACCTTCAGCGGCTCGTGGCAGAACGCGGCGCTCAGCAGTGCCTGCGCCTGTGCCTGCGGCAGGCCGCGCGAGCGCAGGTAGAACAGCGCATTGGCATCGAGCTGGCCGACGGTCGCACCGTGCGCGGCCTTCACTTCATCGGCGTCGATCACCAGCGTCGGTTGGGTGTCGATCTCGGCATCGGCCGACAGCAGCAGGTTCTTGTTGGACAGGTTCGCGTCGGTGCCGTCGGCGCCTTCGCGGATCTGGATGCCACCATGGAACACCACGCGGCTGCGGTTGGCGGCAACGCCACGCCACAGCAGCTCGCAACTCGTATCGCGTGCGATGTGGTCGATGCCCAGGCGGGTTTCGACGTGGCGGCGGCCATTGCCAAGCAGCACGCCGTTGGCGGTCAGCTGGGCGTTGTCGCCTTCCAGGCGCACGTTCAGTTCATGGCGGCTGAGCGCGGCGCCCAGTTCCAGGTCGACGCGGTGGTACTGCGCGTCACGTGCCAGCACCGCGTCGGTGCGCAGGAAGCTGGTCTGGCGCGCGCTGCCGGTCTGCACGCGGGCGTGCTTGAGCACGGCATCGCGGGCGACATGGGCGTGCAGCACGGTGTTGTCCAGGTGGGCCGAATCGCCGACGCTGAAGCGGTGCTCGACCACGCCCAGGCTGGCGCCGGCACGCAGTTCGATCAGGTGGCGGTGGTGCCAGGCCAGGTCGGTCTCGCCGGCGACGCTGGCGAACACCAGCTGCAGCGGCGCTTCGACCTGCACGCCTTCGTCCACGCGCAGCACCACGCCTTCATCGGCCAGTGCGGCGTTGAGGCGGGCGAAGATCTCCTCGCTGCGCTCGTAACGGCGGCCAAGGAAACGCACGGCGTCTTCGCCGGATGCCAGTGCGGCCGACAGCGGCTGCAGCTGCACGCCGGCCGGCAGGGCCTGCACGTCGCTCAGCGCGGGATCCAGGCGGCCGTTGACGAACACCAGGCGCGGTGCCGGGATGTCCTCCAGCAGCGCGGCATCCAGGGCAGGGCCCTGCAGTGGTGCAGCCGCGAACGCACGGCGCTCCAGCTGGCGCAGCGAGGTGTACTTCCAGGCTTCGTTGCGGGCGGCAGGCAGGCCGTCACGCAGGGCCGCGTCGAGCACCTCGCGGCGCGCATCGCTGCCGCAGAAGGCCTGGGCCATGGAGTCGAGCAGGGCGCTCATCAGACCGCCGCCTCGCGCACCACGCGATCCTTGAGGAAATCGTAGCCGTGCGCTTCCAGTTCCAGGGCCAGTTCCGGGCCGCCACTCTTGACGATGCGGCCATCGGCCAGCACGTGCACCACGTCCGGCTTGATGTAGTCGAGCAGGCGCTGGTAGTGGGTAATGACCAGGAACGAGCGGTCGGCGCCGCGCAGCGCGTTGACGCCGTCGGCGACGCTCTTCAGCGCATCGATGTCCAGGCCCGAGTCGGTTTCGTCCAGGATCGCCAGCTTCGGCTCCAGCACGGCCAGCTGGAAGATCTCGTTGCGCTTCTTCTCGCCACCGGAGAAGCCCTCGTTGACGCCACGGTGCAGCAGTTCGTCCTTCAGGTGCAGCACGGCCAGCTTCTGGCGCACCAGCTTCAGGAACTGCATGGAATCGAGTTCTTCTTCACCGCGGGCCTTGCGCTGTGCATTCAGCGCGGCGCGCAGGAAGTAGGTGTTGTTCACGCCCGGGATTTCCACCGGGTACTGGAACGCCAGGAACAGGCCGGCGGCGGCGCGCGCTTCCGGGTCCTGGTCGAGCAGGTCGACGCCGTCGAACTGCACGCTGCCTTCGGTCACTTCGTAGCCGTCGCGGCCGGCCAGGACATTGCCCAGGGTGGACTTGCCGGCGCCGTTGGGGCCCATGATGGCGTGCACCTGGCCGGGCTTAACATCCAGCGACAGGCCCTTGAGGATTTCCTTGTCGCCGATGCGGGCGTGGAGGTTTTCGATCTTCAGCATGGTGGGGATTTCCGTGGGGCGGGCCGCGGCCCGCCGGTAAAGAGAATGCGTTTGCGAGGGGCAGGGGCGGGCGGTCAGCCCACCGAACCTTCCAGCGAGACTTCCAGCAGCTTCTTGGCTTCCACCGCGAACTCCATCGGCAGTTCGCGGAACACCTGCTTGCAGAAGCCGTCGACGATCATCGACACCGCGTCTTCCTGGCTGATGCCACGGGCGCGGCAGTAGAACAGCTGGTCGTCGGAGATCTTGGAGGTGGTGGCCTCGTGCTCGACGGTGGCGCCGGGGTTCTTCACCTCGATGTAGGGGAAGGTATGGGCACCGCACTGCTTGCCGATCAGCAGCGAATCGCACTGGGTATAGTTGCGCGCGCCATCGGCGTTGCGGTCCACACGCACCAGGCCGCGGTAGGTGTTCTGGCCGCGGCCGGCGCTGATGCCCTTGCTGACGATCTTGCTCTTGGTGCGCTTGCCGATGTGGATCATCTTGGTGCCGGTGTCGGCCTGCTGGCGGTGATGGGTCAGCGCCACGGAGTGGAACTCACCGACCGAGTCGTCGCCCAGCAGTACGCAGGACGGGTACTTCCAGGTGATCGCCGAGCCGGTCTCGACCTGGGTCCAGGTGACCTTGCTGCGCGCGCCACGGCATTCGGCACGCTTGGTGACGAAGTTGTAGATGCCGCCGACGCCGTTCTCGTCGCCCGGGTACCAGTTCTGCACGGTGGAGTACTTGATCTCCGCGTCTTCCAGCGCCACCAGCTCGACCACTGCGGCGTGCAGCTGGTTCTCGTCGCGCATCGGCGCGGTGCAGCCTTCCAGGTAGGACACGTAGGCCTTGTCCTCGCACACGATCAGAGTGCGCTCGAACTGGCCGGTGTGGCCGGCGTTGATGCGGAAATAGGTGCTCAGCTCCATCGGGCAGCGCACGCCCTTGGGGATGAACACGAAGCTGCCATCGGAGAACACCGCCGAGTTGAGCGCGGCGAAGTAGTTGTCACCCACCGGCACCACGGTGCCCAGATACTGGCGGACCAGCTCCGGGTGTTCCTTGATGGCCTCGGACATCGAGCAGAAGATGATGCCTTTCTCGGCCAGTTCCCTGCGGAAGGTGGTACCGACGGACACCGAGTCGAACACCGCGTCCACCGCCACGCCGGCCAGCTTGGCGCGCTCGTGCAGCGGCACGCCCAGCTTGTCGTAGGTGTCCAGCAGCTCCTTGGGCACGTCATCCAGCGAGGCGTACTTCGGGCCCTTCGGCGCGGAGTAGTAGCTGAGCGCCTGCAGGTCGATCGGGGCGATCTCCAGCTTGGCCCAGTCCGGCATCGGCATGGTCAGGAAGTGGCGGTAGGCGTCCAGGCGCCACTGCGTCATCCACTCCGGCTCTTCCTTCTTGGCCGACAGGGCACGGATGGTGTCCTCGTCCAGGCCCGGCGGCAGGGAGTCCGATTCGATCTCGGTGATGAAGCCGGCCGAATACTTGCGGCCGAGCTGCTCGTGGATCTCGCGGTTGGGGGTGTCGTCGTGGGCGACGTTTTCGATGGTTTCGGTGGCCATGGGGGGCTGCCTACGGATCAGGAGACGACGTCGACAGCGATGGTGCGGCGCTGTTCGTCATCGGCAAGGGGGAGAGGGGGCAGGATCTGGGCGAGGGTGACATCGCGCAGGGCCTCGGAAACCACGTCGTTGATCAGCCGCCAGCTGCTGCGCGCGCCGCACTTGGGGGCCATGCCGCACTGGTGGTGGTCGTGGCTGCATTCGGTCAGGGCCAGCGGCCCTTCCATCGCTTCGACCACTTCGAACAGCGAGATCTCGATGGCCGGGCGGGTCAGGCGATAGCCGCCACGGACGCCGCGCAGGCCTTCAACCAGGCCGGCCTGGGCCAGCGGCTTGAGCACCTTGCTGACGGTGGGCGGCTCCAGACCGGTGAATTCGGCCAGCTCGGTGGCACTGAGTACCTCGCCCGGACGGGCGGCAAGCACGGTCAGTACCACGGTGGCGTAATCGGTGAGCTTGGTGACACGCAACATGGGAATGCGAGCGGTTCTTAAAGCGGACTGAAATTGTACGCTTTTATTCGCCGGCATCCAACCCGGGCATTCAGCCGGCGCTGGGGCCGGGCCGGGAGGACACACCGGGGCCGTTGCCAGGGCGCCATGCTGCGCCAACGGGGTGATTTTCGCAATCACCCGGAATGGGCGAGAATCAACGTTCCTTTCGCTGCAGACCTCCCTTGCCGATGCCCAAGAAGATCCAAGCCCGCAAGTCCGCCATCCACGGCAACGGTGTGTTTTCCGTGGCCCCGATCAAGCAGGGCGAGCGCGTGATCCAGTACAAGGGCCTGCTGCGCAGCCACGGCGACGTTGATGCCGATGACAGCGGCGACGTCGAAAGTGGCCATACCTTCCTGTTCACCCTCAACGACGATTGGGTGATCGATGCCAACTACAAGGGCAATGACGCGCGCTGGATCAACCACAGCTGCGACCCGAACTGCGAGGCGGTGATCGAGGAAGACGAAGACGGCGACAGCCGTGGCGACAAGGTGTTCATCGAGGCGCTGCGAGACATCAAGCCCGGTGAGGAACTGACCTACAACTACGGCATCACCCTGGCCGAACGCCACACCGCCAAGTTGAAGAAGATCTGGGAGTGCCGCTGCGGCTCGCCCAAGTGCACCGGCACCATGCTGCAGCCCAAGCGCTGACCCGCAATGGGTAGTGCCGGCCGCTGGCCGGCACATACGTGAAAAGCGTGCCGGCCAGCGGCCGGCACTACCTTATTTACCCAGCACGCCTGCCGGCACCAGGTTGCCCAGGTTCTGGTTGAAGGTGACCACCAGCTTGCCGTTCTTCACCTGCGCCGACTGTACCTGCAGGGCGCCAAGTACACCGGCCACGGCCGGATCCAGCTTGTAGATCGGCTCGCGCTGGGCGTAGTCGCTCAGCCAGGCGTTGAGCAGGCCGCGGGTGCGCGAGTCGAGACGACCGCCCTGGTTGGCGGGGGTGAAGTCATCCACGCTGGGCTGCTGCAGGTGGAAACCCTGGGTCTGCGCGTCGTAGCGCAGGCCGCTGCTGAGCTTCACCGTACCCAGTCTGGCCGGATTGCCACCGGCGGTGGCCAGTGCAACGTCCATGCCGAGGTTCAAGCGCTCGCCGGCCGGGAGGCTCAGCTGGGGGTGGCTCATGGTCAGCGCGATCAGTCCGCCCAGGGCGTCCTGGGTGCGCGGGAAGCTGCCATCGAGGTACTGCTGCACATCGCTGGCGCCCACCGACAGTTCGCGGCCGGAAATGGAAGGGGCGGCCTGGGCACCGATCGCGGCTGCGATCAGTACGGTGGAGGCGGCGAGGCGGGTCATCAGGGAACGCAGGCGCATGGCGGTGACCGCTGGACAGGGAATGGATGGAGGAAAGAGTAGCCGGGGCGGCTGAATCGTGCGTGCATGCCGCTGCAACGGTTCAGTCCAGCGTTGGCCGCAGTTGCGCCGACTGGATCTGCCAGGCGCGGCCATCGGGGCTGGGTTGCACGCGGTACCAGCCGCCGAAGCGGAAGGTGCCTTGTGCGGTGGTCGCGCGGAGCCGCACCGGCACCTCCAGCAACCGGGATGGCTGCCGGCCGTCGCGTGCCAGCGGGGTTCCGCTGTCCAGGCGCAGCGTGCGCAGGTCCTGCAACTGGCGTATCGCAGCGTCATCTGCGCGGTGCGGATCGGCCGGTGGCATCGCCCATGCCGCGTCGCTGGCGCTGCGGTTGCGGTTGAGCAGCGCGATCACGTAGCGGTTGAGCATCACCGAAGGTGGTTCGGCGTCGGCAGCGACCGCGGCGAACAGCGGATCGATCGTTGCTGACTGCAGGGGCGCTGCGTCGGTGTCTGCAACGGCCTGTGCTCCCGCGCTGGCTGGTGATGGCGCAGGCGCAACGTCCGGTTGTGCAGTGGGCCTGGAACAGCCCAGCAGCACCAGTGGCGCGATCAGGAATAGAGTCCTGCGCATGCCTCCTCCCCGAGGCGACGTGGAGAAGGCAGTGTATCGACTGCGCCCCGGTCAGCGGGAGGTGGGCAACTGTTCCAGTGCATCCAGCGCCGGCAGCACCTGCCCGGCGATGGCGGCCAACGCGTGTCCATCGGTTTCGGCGTGGCGCTGCACGATGTCGCGCAGCAGCTGGGTGGCAATCACCAGGGTCGCACGTTCATCGCCGCTGAGCCCGGCGGTGCGCGGTGCCGCTTCCAGCAGGCGCATCAGGTCGCGGCTGGCGCGATGTTCCAGTTCGATGGTGCAACGCCCGGTGCACTGCACCCCGTCCTTTTCGATGGGGGTCACCGAGATCCGGTAGCGGGTGGAGGGGCTGGCCATGAGGGGATGCTCGCCGTAGCTGTGGAGGATGTGCCAACGATAGGCAAGGCAACGGCCGGCGGCGACGGCCGGCGCTGCACGCAGTGTTCCACCCGGTACGTTCCGGCACCGCCGCAGGCGGGGCCCAGCCAATGGCGACGGGCCTGTACGGGCATTCCCGGGGATGCGGCAACGCTGTGTTGCGGGCCGTGGTTGGGACAAAAAAAACGGGACGGCCAGAGCCGTCCCGTCGGAATCCGCGTTGGGGCGCGCGCTTACAGCGCGGCGTCCTTCAGCTTCTTCAGCGGACGCACCTTCAGCTTGGTGGTAGCCGGCTTGGCGGCGAACCACTGTTCTTCCTTGGTGAACGGGTTGATGCCCTTGCGCTTCGGCTTGGCCGGCACATTGACGGTGGTGATCTTCAGCAGGCCCGGCAGGGTGAAGGAGCCAGCGCCCTTCTTGTGCACCGAGGATGCGACGGCGCTTTCCAGCGAGGCCAGCACAGCGCGGACGTCCTTGGCGATGACGCCGGAGGCTTCAGCGATGTGTGCAACCAGGCCGGACTTGGTCAGCACTTCCTTGATCGGCTTCGGAGCGGCCGGCTTGGCGGCTGCCTTCGTCGCGACTTTCTTCACTGCCTTCTTCGGGGCAGCCTTCTTAGCGGTCTTTGCCATGGTTTCCTGTTCCGTGAACGGTTGGTTGTTTGGTCGGCGCCGAACCCCGTCGGCAAGCGCAATGTAGGGCAACTCTCGGGCGCCGCCAATAGCCCGAAGCGCGGAAAGTGCATGTTTTTTCATATCCAGGCCGATTCAGTACATGGCCGGCGATGGCGGACGGGGGTGTCGGGGCGCGGCTGGCCGCCAGCGCCTGGTCATCGGCAGGATGCGCGAAACCACTGAAAACAAGGGGGAAATGCGTTTCCGGCTGGTGAGGAAGTGTCCATCTTCCCAGCGCCGGAGCGACGTGGCGCGTGCGGCGGAGCGACGCAGGGCTAACGCGCCACGTGCGAGGGTGATCGTTCATCACCGTCACGCAGGAGCAGCACATGGGAATCTCGCGACACGCCACCGCGCACTGGGAAGGCGACCTGAAGTCGGGCAAGGGGCAGTTGAGCACGCCGCAGAGTGGCCTGCTGGACAAGACCCGCTACGGCTTCAACAGCCGTTTCGGCGACGAAAAGGGCACCAATCCGGAAGAACTGATCGCTGCCGCGCACGCCGGCTGTTTCACCATGGCGCTGTCGGCCAAGCTGGGCGAAGCCGGCTTTACCCCGACCTCGCTGGATACCGAAGCCAAGGTCGATCTGTCGCTGGAAGGCGGCCCGCAGCTGTCGCAGATCCGGTTGAAAGTGAAGGCCGTTGTGCCGGGTATCGACTCGGCGAAATTCCGCGCGATTGCCGATGATGCCAAGCAGAACTGCCCGGTGTCCAAGGCGTTGAGCGCGGTGCCGATCAGCCTGGAAGCCGAGCTGGGCTGACCCAGGGTAGTGCCGGCCGCTGGCCGGCAACTGCATGAATCGATGATTGCAGAGGCAGCCGGCCAGCGTTATGGCGGCCTTCCTGGCCGCCACCCTCCGGGCCGTCGCGTCCGACGTTGGCAGCGGCTCCTGCCGCTGCCTTCGGCTCTACCCTGCGGCGTTTACCAGTCAAGGGTGCCGGTAATCACCGTCTGCACCTGGCCGCCGGACCAGACCTCGCCGTCCTCATCGACCAACAGGGTCAGGCGCGCATCGTGGCCGACTTCGCGGCCCTGGCTGACTTCGTACGGCGCACGGCCCCGCGGCAGGGCCTCGCGCAGGTCCAGCCACGCGGCCAACACGGCGTTGGCGGCACCCGAGGCGGCGTCTTCGAAGCGGCGACCGTTGCCGACGAAGGCGCGCACGGCCAGGTCGAATCCCTCGCGGCCATCGCTGAAGGCATAGGCGAACACGCCCATGCTGTCGGTGGATTCAGCCAATGCCGCCACCGCATCCCAATCCGGACGCAGGGCGCGCAACGCGGCTTCATCGGCCACCTGCACCACCCACCAGCTGCGGCCACCCTGCATGCGTGCCGGCGGCAGCGTGCCCAATGGCCAGCCCTTCAGTGCTGCCTGCAGCCGCGGATCGGTGGCCTCGGCGGTTTCGGCCAGCTGCGCGCGCGGGGTGCGGATGGCGATGCGCTGCTGCGCGCCTTCGCCGCTGACACGCAGCGGCAGGGCACCGGCAATGCCGTCCTGCACCAGCACACCGTCGACCGGTGCGGCCAGGCCCGCCTGCAGCACCGCATGCGCGGTACCGACGCTGGGGTGGCCTGCGAACGGGACTTCCTTCTGCGGGCTGAACATGCGCAATCGATAGCTGGTGCCGGGCGCCTGCGGCGGGAGCACGAAGGTGGTCTCGGGCAGGCGCGTCCAGCGCGCGATGGCCTGCATGCTGGCGTCGTCCAGGTCTTCGGCGTCGAGTACAACGGCCAGCGGATTGCCAGCGCCGGCGCGCGGGGAGAACACATCCAGCTGCAGGAAACGACGGGTGGTCATCGGGGCAAAACTCCAGTAAACAGGCGGCATAGCGTAGCGCGCGGCACCCAAAAGGGGACGGAGGGAATTAAGTCGCTTTTGCCCCATGTGCCATAAGCGACTTAATTCCCTCCGTCCCCTTTTTCCGTGCGCTACCAGCGAATGTGTCCGTCGATGACCGGCTGCACCTGGCCGCCAATCCACACCGTGCCCTGCGCATCGACCTGTACCTGCACGAGGCCATCGCGTCCCACTTCACGGCCCTGGCTGGCCACGTAGCGGCCCTCGTGGCCGGGCAGGGCATCGCGCTGCCGCAGCCAGGCGCCAATCAGCGCATTGGCGCTGCCGGTCACCGGGTCCTCGGGCACGCTGGGCGCATCAGCGGGACAGAACGCGCGCACCACGCGGGTGTGGTCGGCGCCGGCTTCGTCGGCGAATACCGCCACGCCCGTGGCATCGGTCGCCCGACTCCAGCCGGCCAGCGCGGCCATGTCCGGCACCAGGCTGCGCACGGCGGCGGCATCGCGCAGTGGCAGCAGCCACCAGCGTGCACCGTTGTCCCACAATTCGGGTGCGTGCCCGCTGGCCGCCAGCGTCAGCAGCTGCTCCGGTGCGGCGTCCGCCGTCGTGTCCAGTTGTCGTGCCGGTGGGCTGGCCAGCTGGATCTGCAGTGCCTCGGCCGGGCCGCTCACCTGTACCGGCAGCAACCCCGCCGCGCATTGCTGCAGCAGGGCGCCGCCGCGCGGTTGCGCCAGGCCGCAGGTCACCGCCACCCACGCCGCACCGACGCTGGGATGCCCGGCGAACGCCAGTTCCCGGGTCGGGGTGAAGATGCGGATGTGGTAGTCGGCGCCGGGCGTGCTGGGGCGCAGGAAGAACACCGTCTCGGACAGGTTCAGCCAGGCGGACAGGGCCTGCATCTGGCTGCCGGAGAGCCTGTCGGCGTCCAGGATGGCGCCCAGGGGATTGCCGGTGCCGGGGCGGGGGGCAAAGACATCGAGCTGCAGGTAACGAAGGACGGCCATCTACGGGGATATTGCGCTTAGAATCAAAGGTTCCGCCCCCGAGGGCGGCTTCCCCACATTCTACATAGCCAATCCATGTCAGCTTCCCCCCTTGTCGATCGTTGGATCGTACTGAAGTTCGGCGGCACCTCGGTGTCGCGTCGTCATCGCTGGGACACGATCGGGAAGCTGGCGAAAAAACGTGCGGAAGAGACCGGCTCGCGCGTGCTGGTGGTGGTGTCGGCGCTGTCCGGGGTCACCAACGAACTGACCGCGATCGCCGATGGCGCGCCGGACAGCCGTGATCGCGTGGCCGCGCTGGTCGAGCGCCACGAGGGCTTCCTGGTTGAACTGGGCCTGGGCCGTGAGGTGCTGGCCGAGCGTCTGGCGGCGCTGCAGGGCCTGTTGGACGACGCGCGCGCCGCGACCCGTCCGTTGGACTGGCAGGCGGAGGTGCTGGGCCATGGCGAGCTGTTGTCCTCCACCCTGGGCGCGGCCTATCTGCACGCGTCGGGCCTGGACATGGGCTGGATGGATGCCCGCCAGTGGCTGGATGCGATGCCGCCGCAGCCGAACCAGAGCGACTGGTCGCAGCGCCTTTCGGTAAACTGCCAGTGGCGCGCCGACGCGGAGTGGATGCAGCGCTTCCGCGCGCAGCCGACCCGCCTGCTGATCACCCAGGGCTTCATTTCCCGCCATGCCGACGGCGGCACCGCCATCCTCGGCCGCGGCGGCTCGGACACCTCGGCGGCGTACTTCGGTGCGCTGCTGGGGGCCAGCCGTGTGGAGATCTGGACCGATGTGCCGGGCATGTTCAGCGCCAACCCGAAGGACGTGCCGGACGCGCGCCTGCTGACCCGCCTGGACTATTACGAAGCGCAGGAAATCGCCACGACCGGCGCCAAGGTGCTGCACCCGCGCTCGATCAAGCCGTGCCGCGATGCCGGCGTGCCGATGGCCATCCTCGATACCGAGCGCCCGGAACTGCCGGGTACCAGCATCGATGGCAGTGCCGCACCGGTGCCGGGGGTGAAGGCGATCAGCCGCCGCAACGGCATCGTGCTGGTGTCGATGGAAGGCATCGGCATGTGGCAGCAGGTCGGCTTCCTGGCCGATGTGTTCAACCTGTTCAAGAAGCATGGCCTGTCGGTGGACCTGATCGGTTCGGCCGAAACCAACGTCACCGTGTCGCTGGACCCGTCCGAGAACCTGGTCAACACCGATGTGCTGGCCGCGCTGTCGGCCGACCTGTCGCAGATCTGCAAGGTGAAGGTGATCGTGCCATGCGCGGCGATCACCCTGGTTGGTCGTGGCATGCGTTCGCTGCTGCACAAGCTGTCGGATGTGTGGGCCACCTTCGGCCGCGAGCGCGTGCACATGATCTCGCAGTCGTCCAACGACCTGAACCTGACCTTCGTCATCGACGAGGCCGATGCCGATGGTCTGCTGCCGGTGCTGCACGCCGAGCTGATCGACAGCGGCGCGATGCCAGTGGAAGAGACCGAAGTGTTCGGCCCGCGCTGGCGCGAGATCGCCGGCACCGTGCGCCCGCGTGGCACGCCGTGGTGGCGGGGCCAGCGTGCGCACCTGCTGCAGCTGGCCGATGCCGGCACGCCGCGCTATGTCTACCACCTGCCGACGGTGCGCGCCCGCGCCCGTGCGCTGGCTGCGATCAAGCCGATCGACCAGCGCTACTACGCGATCAAGGCCAACAGCCACCCGGCCATCCTGCAGCTGCTGGAAGCCGAAGGTTTCGGCCTCGAGTGCGTATCGCACGGCGAGCTGAAGCACGTGTTCCAGCACCTGCCGGAACTGTCGCCCAAGCGCGTGCTGTTCACCCCCAGCTTCTGCCCACGCAGCGAGTACGAAGCCGCATTCGCGCTGGGCGTGACCGTCACCGTCGACAACGTTGAAGCACTGCAGCGCTGGCCGGACCTGTTCCGTAACCGAGAGCTGTGGCTGCGTGTCGACCTGGGCCGTGGCGAAGGCCACCATGCCAAGGTCCGTACCGGCGGCAAGGACTCCAAGTTCGGCCTGCCGATCGCCCGCGTCGACGAGTTCGTGCGCGCGGCCACCGATCTGGGCAGCCGCGTGGTCGGCCTGCATGCGCACCTGGGCAGCGGCGTGGAGACCGCGCAGCACTGGCGCCTGATGTGCGATGAACTGGCCGGTTTCGCCCGCCGCATCGGCAGCGTGCAGACCATCGACATCGGTGGCGGCCTGCCGATTCCGTATTCCGCCGAGGACGAGCCGTTCGACCTGGATGCCTGGGCCGAGGGCCTGGCCGAGGTCAAGGCGCTGCATCCGGCCTTCCGCCTGGCGATCGAGCCAGGCCGCTACCTGGTGGCCGAGTCCGGCGTGCTGCTGACCCATGTCACCCAGGTGGTGGAGAAGGACGGCGTGCGCCGCGTCGGCCTGGATGCTGGCATGAACGCACTGATGCGCCCGGCCCTGTACGACGCCTGGCACGACATCGAGAACCTCAGCCGCCAGGGTGGGTATGCCGAGGCGGCGTTCGATGTGGTTGGCCCGATCTGCGAATCCAGCGATGTGTTCGGCAAGCGCCGCAAGCTGCCGGTGTCGACCGCGCCGGACGACGTGATGCTGATCGCCGATGCCGGCGCCTACGGCTATTCGATGGCCAACACCTACAACCAGCGGATGCTGCCGCGCGAAGACGTGATCGAATGATCGCCGCGCGCGCCCTGCACCCGCCCACCGACACGCCTCGCGCCATCGCGCGGGCCCGTGCCTGACCGGATACACCATGACTGCTTTCGACAAACACCAGGTTTCCCGCTTCCGCTTCGTCCGCTGCGAGTTCGCCGCGCAGACCGGCGTGGCCAAGCTGGTCTATGCCTTTGATGACGGCCCGGAGATGGTGGAGACCATCACCGTGCCGGGCGCCCCGTTCGTGCTGGACGAGGCGCGTACCGCTGCCGTGCAGCGCGCGCTGCAGCTGCTGCACCTGATCGCCGGTGTCAGCTACTACAAGGCGGGCGTACCGGAGACGGTCAGCATCGACAGCTATGCCATCGATGCCGATACCGCTGCGCTGGTGGAGACGGTCTACCTCAACGGCCTGGGTGAATTCGCGTACCGCAACGGCCTGAACCTGCGCGGGCGCTTCCGCCTGCCGGTGCAGGGCGAAGCGGTGCAGGCGCCGGTGCTGGGCCTGCAGCCGCACGCGCTGGTGGCGATCGGCGGCGGCAAGGATTCGCTGGTCAGCATCGAAGCGCTGCGCCGTGCCGGCGTGGACGAAACGGTGACCTGGATCGGCGGTTCGCAGCTGATCCGCGCCTGTGCCGAGCGTACCGGCCTGCCGACGCTGAACCTGGGCCGCGCGCTGGCGCCGGAACTGTTCGAGCTCAACCGCCAGGGCGCCTGGAACGGCCATATCCCGGTCACCGCGGTGAACTCGGCGATCATGGTGCTGGCCGCGCTGCTGCAGGGCGTGGACCAGGTGGTGTTCTCCAATGAGCGTTCGGCCAGCTACGGCAGCCAGATTCCGGGCACCGGCGAAGTGAACCACCAGTGGTCCAAGGGCTGGGCGTTCGAGCAGGCCTTCGGCAGCCATGTGCAGGCGCACGTCGCGGCGGACCTGCAGTACTACTCGCTGCTGCGCCCGATGTCCGAGCTGGCGGTGGCCCGCCAGTTCGCCAAGACCGACTTCTACGACGCGCACTTCTCCAGCTGCAACCGCAACTTCCACATCCTCGGCGAGCGTCCGGTGAACCGCTGGTGCGGCGTCTGCCCGAAGTGCCATTTCGTGTTCCTGGCGCTGGCCCCGTTCATGCCCAAGACGCGCCTGGTGCGCATCTTCGGCCGCAACCTGCTGGACGATGCCGAGCAGGCCGGTGGTTTCGATGCGCTGCTGGAATTCCAGGACCACAAGCCGTTTGAGTGCGTCGGCGAAGGCCGCGAATCGCGTGCGGCGATGGCGACCCTGGCGCAGCGCCCGGAGTGGAAGGAAGACGTGCTGGTGAAGCGCTTCTGCAATGAGATCCAGCCGCAGCTGGATGCCGCCGAACTGGAACTGGCACCGCTGCTGCAGCTGCAGGGCGAGCACCGCGTTCCGGCTGCGCTGTGGGAACGGGTGCGTGAAGATTTCGAAGCTTGAAGGAAAGCGCGTTGCGCTGTGGGGCTGGGGCCGTGAGGGTCGCGCCGCGTTCGCGGTGCTGCGTGAGCGCCTGCCCACGCTGCCGCTGAGCCTGTTCTGCCCGGAGGCCGAAGTCGAGGCCGCGCGTGCGGAAACGCAGGGCGTGCTGGACGTGCGTGGCGAGCCTTCTGCTGAAGCGCTGGCCGCGTTTGACGTGGTGATCAAGTCTCCCGGCATCAGCCCCTACCAGCCGGTCGCGCTGGCGGCGGCGGGGCAGGGCACCACCTTTATCGGCGGCACTGCGCTGTGGTTTGCCGAGCATGCGGGTGCCGATGGCACCGTGCACGACACCGTGTGCGTGACCGGCACCAAGGGCAAGAGCACCACCACCGCGCTGGTCGCCCACCTGTTGCGCGCGGCCGGCCACCGTACCGGCCTGGTCGGCAACATCGGCCTGCCGCTGCTGGAAGTGCTGGACCCGCAACCCGCACCCGAGTACTGGGCGGTGGAACTGTCCAGCTACCAGACCGGCGAAGTGGCGCGCAGTGGCGCCCACCCGCAGGTGGCGGTGGTGCTGAACCTGTTCCCCGAACACCTGGACTGGCACGGCAGCGAGCAGCGTTACATCGAGGACAAGCTGCGGCTGGTGACCGAAGCTGCGCCGCGCATCGCCGTGCTCAATGCCGCCGACCCGCATCTGGCTGCGTTGTCGCTGCCTGACAGCGAAGTGGTCTGGTTCAACCAGCCTCAAGGCTGGCACATGCGTGGCGACATCGTGCATCGCGGCGAACAGGCGGTGTTCGATACCCGCAACACGCCGCTGCCGGGCCGCCACAACCGCGGCAACCTGTGCGCGGTGCTGGCCGCGCTGGAAGCACTGGGCCTGGACGCGGTGGCGCTGGCGCCGGCGGTGCAGGACTTCCGTCCGTTGCCGAACCGTCTGCAGCGCATCGGCGTGGCCGATGGCCTGACCTATGTCAACGATTCGATCAGCACCACACCGCATGCCAGCCTGGCCGCGCTGGAGTGCTTCGCCGGGCAGCGCATCGCGTTGCTGGTGGGCGGGCACGACCGTGGCCTGGACTGGACCGATTTCATGCAGCACATGGCCCACGACGTGCCGCCGGTGGAGATCGTGACGATGGGCAGCAACGGCCCGCGCATCCACGCGAAGCTGCAGCCGTTGGCCGATGCCGGTCGCTTCGGCCTGCACGCTGCAGGTGATCTGCCCGAGGCGATGGCCTTGGCGCGCGCCGCGCTGGGTGTGCAGGGTGGGGTGGTACTGCTGTCGCCGGGCGCGCCGAGTTTTGGTGCTTACCGAGACTACGTGGCGCGTGGTCGTCATTTTGCCGAACTGGCCGGGTTCGACCCGGACAGCATCAGCGCAATTCCCGGGCTGGGTATCGCTTGAAGGTAGTGCCGGCCGCTGGCCGGCAACCTCCGGAGAAATTCATCCACGCATGGAGTGGATCTACTGTTCCTCGTCGATGAACGCGTAGCCGCCGTCGATCAATTGCTGCAGATACGCATCGAAGCTGGGCGCGATCACCGCGTAGCTGTCCGGATCGTGCAGGTAGCGCACCACCTGGCCGACCGTGCCACCCGGCGCCGGATCGAAATCCAGGTACAGCATCGAGGTGCCGCCATTGTTCATGCAGTGCGAGAAGCACAGGCGGCGGTTCATCGGCAGATCGGCGTCGATGCCTTCACCCAGGATCTCCGGCTCGTCGTCCAGCCATTCCTCGTAGATGGAACGGATGCTGTCGTCCCATTGCTGCTGGTCTTCGAAGATCTGCGCGACCGAGCGCAGGTAGTACGGATAGCCGCCGTCTTCCACGTCCGAGCCGAGCATCAGCACGCAGACCTCACCGCTGGGGTACTCGCGGAAGTGGGTGCCATCCACGCGGGACAACAGTTCTGCCAGGCTGTCCGGCACCAGCGGCCACTGCGCACGCAGGCGCTGCAGGTCTTCGGCGCTGGCGCCCTGCACATGGGCCCACTGCGGGGCATCGTCGGCAGGCAGGCGTGGGATCAGACCAGACAGAAAGCGATCAACCAGGTTCATGCGAAAAAAGGGGACGGAGGGGATTAAGTCGTATCCAACCACACCTGCGTCACGTCGCCAATGCAGAATGCGACGCGGGAGGGGCGAATACGGCTTAATCCCCTCCGTCCCCTTTTTCTTGCGGAGCAGGCGCATGAATCGTTGGCGATGCGGTGTGGCGGTGATGCTGGGGCTGGCGGCGATGCCGGCGTGGGCGGCGATGAAGACGCAGCCGGTGGAGTGGAAGCACCAGGGCACGACCTTCAGTGGCGTGCTGGTCTATGACGACGGCGACAACGACAAGCGCCCCGGCCTGGTGATGGTGCCCAACTGGAAAGGCGTGAACGAATCGGCCATCGAGAAAGCCAAGCAGCTGGCCGGCGATGACTACGTGGTGCTGGTGGCCGATGTGTACGGCAAGGGCGTGCGGCCGAAGACCGATGCCGAGGCCGGCCCGGTGGCGACCAGGCTGCGCAACGATCGGCCGCTGCTGCGCGCGCGTGCGCTGGAAGCGGTGAACGTGCTCAAGGCGCAGGCCGGCAAGGTGCCGCTGGATGCTGGCCGGATCGGTGCGGTGGGCTTCTGTTTCGGCGGCACCACGGTGCTGGAGCTGGCCCGTGCCGGCGCGCCGTTGGCCGGCGTGGTCAGCCTGCATGGGGGGCTGGGTTCGCCGCTGCCGGCGCAGGCCGGTGGCACGCACCCGTCGGTGTTGGTGCTCAACGGGGCCGACGACAAGAGCGTGACCACCGAGGACATCGCCGGTTTCCAGAAGGAAATGAACGCGGCCAAGGTCGATTGGGAGTTCACCAACTACAGCGGTGCGGTGCATTGCTTCGCCGAGCGCGATGCCAACAATCCGCCCGGCTGCCAGTACAACGAGCGTGCGGCCAAGCGTGCGTGGAAGGCGCTGGATGAGTTCTTCGAGGAACGCTTCGAGAAGCGTTGAGCCGCGGTGTTCGCCGGGCATGGCCCGGCGCTACCCGATCGCGTGCGGTAGCGCCGGGCCATGCCCGGCGACGCCATCAATGCGAGCGCTGCACCGCGTAACGGGCCAGACCACGCAGGGCGGCCACGGCGTCGTTGTCAGCCAGGCCATCGAGCGCGCGCTCGGCGGCTTCGGCATATTCCTCTGCACGGGCGCGGCTGTACTCAAGGCCGCCGGTGGCGCGGATCGCGGCCAGCACTTCCGGCATCGCCGAGGCATCACCATCCTGCACGATGGTGCGCAGGCGCTCGCGGGTGGCATCGTCGGAGTGGGCCATCGCGTGGATCAGCGGCAGGGTCGCCTTGCCCTCTGCAAGGTCGTCGCCCAGGTTCTTGCCCAGCTCCTCGGCGTTGGCCGAGTAGTCCAGCACGTCGTCGGCGATCTGGAACGCGTAGCCCAGGTGCATGCCGTAGTCGAACAGGGCCTGCTGGGTGGCTTCGTCCACACCGCTGGCCAGCGCGCCCAGGCGGGTACCGGCAGCGAACAGCACCGCGGTCTTGCGCTCGATAACGCGCAGGTAGGCGGCTTCGTCGGTATCGGGGTTGTGCACGTGCAGCAGCTGCAGCACCTCACCCTCGGCGATGCGGTTGGTGGCATCGGCCAGGATCTGCATCACCGACATGCGCTCCAGCTCGACCATCAGCTGGAAGCTGCGCGAGTACAGGAAGTCGCCGACCAGTACGCTGGGCGCGTTGCCCCACAGCGCGTTGGCGGTGCTGCGGCCACGCCGCAGGCTGGATTCGTCCACCACGTCGTCGTGCAGCAGGGTGGAGGTGTGGATGAACTCGATGATCGCGGCCAGCTGGTGGTGGTCCGCGCCGATATTGCCGACCGCACGGCCGGCCAGCATCACCAGCATCGGGCGCAGGCGCTTGCCGCCGGCGGAAATGATGTGGTCGGCGATCTGGTTGATCAGCACGACGTCCGAGGACAGCCGGCGCCGGATCAGGGCGTCGACGGCGGCCATGTCGGCCGCGGCAAGCGACTGGATCTGGGGCAGGCCCAGGGCGGGACGGGTGTCTTCGGTGATGGTCATGCGATCAGGCTTTCAGGCTCACCACTGATTATAGGCGCTGGCCGTGAATTCGGGCGCAAACCGGGCCGACCGGCGTCCGCGGCCTGGCCAAGGCGGCCGCCTGCGTGAATACGTATGCAGGTTGCGCCATGCCCGGGAGGCCGCCGCTAAGCTTGCCGGAACAGGATTTCGGCCCGCTTCCGGCGGGCCCCGCATGCCCGGAGGGGGGCTGTCGATGTCGCACTATCCATGGTGGCGCGGAGCCGTCATCTACCAGATCTACCCGCGCAGCTACCTCGATGCCAACGGCGATGGCGTGGGCGACCTGCCGGGCATCATCGAGCGGCTGGACCACATTGCCGCGCTGGGCGTGGACGCGATCTGGATCTCGCCGTTCTTCAAGTCGCCGATGGCCGACTTCGGCTACGACATCGCCGACTACCGCGACGTCGACCCGTTGTTCGGCAGCCTGGACGACTTCGACCGCCTGCTGGCCAAGGCGCACGGTCTGGGCCTGAAGGTGATGATCGACCAGGTGCTGAGCCACACCTCGATCGAGCACGCCTGGTTCCGCGAGAGCCGCCAGGACCGCAGCAACCCGAAGGCGGACTGGTACGTCTGGGCCGACCCGCGCGAGGACGGCACGCCGCCGAACAACTGGCTGTCGCTGTTCGGTGGCGGCGCCTGGCAGTGGGAGCCTCGCCGTGAGCAGTACTACCTGCACAACTTCCTGGTCGACCAGCCGGACCTGAACTTCCATCACCCGGACGTGCAGCAGGCCACCCTGGACAACGTGCGCTTCTGGCTGGACCGCGGCGTGGACGGCTTCCGCCTGGATGCGATCAACTTCTGCTTCCACGATGCGCAGCTGCGCGACAACCCGCCCAAGCCGGCGGACAAGCGCGTGGGCCGCGGCTTCAGTCCAGACAACCCGTACGCGTACCAGTATCACTATTACAACAACACCCAGCCGGAGAACCTGCCGTTCCTGGGGCAGCTGCGCGCGCTGCTGGACGAGTACCCGGGCGCGGTCAGCCTCGGCGAGATTTCCTCGGAGGACTCGCTGGCCACCACCGCCGAGTACACCCAGGACGGCCGCCTGCACATGGGCTACAGCTTCGAGCTGCTGGTCAACGACTACAGTGCGGCCTACATCCGCGATACGGTCTCGCGCCTGGAAGCGGTGATGACCGAAGGCTGGCCCTGCTGGGCGGTTTCGAATCACGACGTGGAGCGGGCGGTCAGCCGCTGGGGCGGCCACCCGGCCGACCCGCGCCTGGCGCGGATGCTGGTGGCGCTGCTGTGCTCGCTGCGCGGCTCGGTGTGCCTGTACCAGGGCGAGGAGCTGGGCCTGGCCGAGGCCGAGGTGCCGTTCGAGGCCCTGCAGGACCCCTATGGCATCACCTTCTGGCCGAACTTCAAGGGCCGCGACGGCTGCCGTACCCCGCTGCCGTGGACCGACGCTCCGCTGGCTGGCTTCACCTCCGGCAAGCCCTGGCTGCCGATCCCGGCCGAGCACCGGGCGGCGGCGGTGGCCGTGCAGGAGCGCGACCCGCACTCGGTCCTGGCGGCGTTCCGGGCATTCCTGGCCTGGCGGCATGGCCAGCCGGCGCTATTGCATGGCAGCATCCGATTCATCGAAAGCGCCGAGCCAGTGCTGCTGTTCGAGCGTATGCTTGCAGATGAAACCCTCCTGCTGGCCTTCAACCTGTCGGCCGAGGTGGTGAGCCATCCGCTGCCGCCGGGCAACTGGCAGCAGGTGGCGGTGCCGGGCCCGGATGCGGGCACGGTGCAGGGCAATGAACTCCAGCTGCCGCCGCGTGCGGTGTATTGCGCCCGACGCAGCTGACCGTTTTCTCCGGTGGCGGTACTTGCGGGGACGGGGCCGAAGCGCCCCGTCCCTTTTTTGTGGGTGCGGTTGGTGAAAGGCATCCACGCATGGCGTCGATCTACCGGGGATGGCGCTCATCCACGCATGGCGTGGATCTACTGGTTGGGGTG
This sequence comes from Stenotrophomonas sp. 78350_Sma, assembly GCF_056482105.1. Lineage (NCBI taxonomy): Bacteria > Pseudomonadati > Pseudomonadota > Gammaproteobacteria > Lysobacterales > Lysobacteraceae > Stenotrophomonas > Stenotrophomonas sp. 78350_Sma. Next base: position 1,202,115 of record NZ_CM151182.1, read on the forward strand.
TCGCTGGGTAGATCCACGCCATGCGTGGATGGGCCTTGCCAACCAACGGCCGGCACTCGCGCAAAAGAAAACCCGCTGCCTGCGCAGCGGGTTTCCGGTCCTGCTCCCCTTGTGTTGCCGGCCAGCGGCCGGCACTACCTGGTCATGGTCAGAACTTGTAGTTCACGCCCAGCATGTAGGTGCGGCCCCACTCGATGTACTCCAGCGGGCGGTCCTTGCTGCCGGCGTAGGTGCGGTACGGCTCGTTGGTCAGGTTGCTGCCCTGCAGCAGCAGGGTCAGGCCCCGCAGGGCGCTGCTGTCGCTGAAGGTGTAGCTGACCTGCGCATCGGTCACGTTTTCGCCGACGACGTAGCGCAGGCTGCGGTTGCCGTTGAAATTGCCGATCTCACCGATGAAGTCCGAACGCCGGCGCTGGCTGACGCGTGCTTCAAATCCGCTGCGCTCGTAATAGGCGGTGAAGTTGTACACGCGCTTGGACAGGCCCGGCAGGCTGATCGGGTCACTGCCCACGCTGGAGGCGCTCTCCGGATCCAGGATGGTGATGTCGCTCTTGTTGAAGGTCGCGCTGGCCTGCACGCCGAAGCCGCGCAGATTGTCGGTCAGCATGTCCAGCGGGAACGACGCGGTCAGTTCCAGGCCCTTCAGCGTGCCGCCTTTGCCGTTCTGCGGAGCGGAGAAGGTGCCGGTGGTCAGCACCGGCGCCGTCATGCCCGGCGGCGGCACGTAACTGCCCAGCAGCGCGGTGAAGTCGTAGTTGTCCACCGACTGGGTGTAGACGTAGCTCTTCAGGTCCTTGTAGAAGATTGCGGCGGCCACATAGGCCTTCTCGCCGAAGTACTTCTCATAGGAGAGGTCCAGCGCGGTGGCACGCCACGGGTCCAGCAGCGGATTACCGCCGCTGCCGCCAGGGCGGCCGGTGCCGGTGTCCACGCCGAACTCCAGGCCGGCGCGCATCTGGTCCACGCGCGGGCGCGCGACCTGCTTGGCGGCGGCGAAGCGCAACGTCTGCTGGTGCGGGAACATGAAGGCCAGGTTCAAGCTCGGCAGCCAGTCGTTGTACGTGCGGCCAGCGGAGTAGGGCTGGATGTTGCTGCCAGCCGGCTGCGAGCTGTCCCAGTAGCGCGAATCCGAGCTCTGGTCGGTGTGCTGCATCTGCACGCCGATGTTGCCGCGCACGCCGACCACGCCGATGTCGGTGTTGATGTTCAGGCGCGCCCACGCGGTGGTGATCTTTTCCTGCACCGTCCACGACTTGGGAATCAGGTAGTCCAGGTTGTCGACCGGGTTGAAGGTCATGTAGCGCCCCACCGCGGCCGGCACGTTCCAGGCCGGGATGGTGCCGAGGCCGGCGAAGCTCAGGTCCACCGGGCGGTACTGCAGGTCCGAGGCGATGTTGGCGTCGCCCTGCGCGCCGAGCAGGATGTTGCCTTCGGACTGGGTCTTCACCTTGCGGCGGTCGGCGTAGTTCACGCCGATGTCGATGTCCGGCGCCCACGAGGCGATGGCATCGGGCAGGGCGATGGTGGCGGCCAGCTTGCCACCCTTCAGGCGGTCTTCCACCTTCGGCACCTTGCCGTAGCCGGAACCGTAGATGGTGTTGGTCAGGAACAACGCGCCGGGGTTGGAATAGTCCAGCCCCGGGCTGATCTGCGAGAAACCATCCTGGCGGATCGTCACGCCGACCGTATCCAGCTGCGGCATCGGGGTCAGCTGCAGGTTGTTTTCCAGGTTCAGCTCATCGCGGGTGGCCTTGGAGTAGTTCAGGTCGGCGACCAGCTTGACGCCACTGAAGTTGAATTCGTTGTTCCAGCCGAACGCGTCGATCTTGTCCTTGCGCTTGTTGTACATGCCGCGTACCAGCGGGTACACGCCGCTGGCGGTGCCGCCGGTGAACGATCCATTGGCGTTGATCTGCGGGTTGCTGACCAGCAGGCCGGGCGTGTAATTGCCGTTGTAGTTGCTCAGGTTGAGCTCGAACTGGTTGGCGGTGTCGATCTGCTCGGCTTCGGTGTGGAACGCATCGAAGGTGCTGGTCCAGCTGTTGTTCGGCCGGAACTGGATCGTGGCCATCACGCCGTCGCGCTTGTTGTTGCCGGTGCGGCGCAGCGCCTTGATGCCATCGGAGAAGTAGGTGCCGGCGGCAACGCCCGGGCGGTTGCCCTTGTCGGTGTGCTCGGTGGTCCACGGCTCATACAGGCCGACCTGGTTCTCCTGGATCGGCATGTCGCTGTGCGCGTAGCCGATGGCGATGCCCAGGGTCTTGTCCAGGAACTGGTCGATATAGCTGGCGCTGAAGCGGTTGCCGTACGGATCGACGTTGGCGGCGCGACCGAGCGAGCTCTTCTGGTACCGGCCGCTGACCGCGATCACGCGTTCGCCGAAGCTGAGCGGGCGTGCCGTCTGCATGTCGATGGTGCCCGACAGGCCCTGGCCGACCAGCGCCGCATCCGGGGTCTTGTACACGGTCACGCCGTTGACCAGCTCGGACGGATACTGGTCGAACTCGACGCCGCGGTTGTCACCGGTGCTGACCACTTCGCGGCCATTGAGCAGGGTGGTGGCGAAGTCCGGCGACAGGCCGCGCACGCTGATCACCTGCGCACGGCCCGCCACGCGCTGCGCGGCCAGGCCGGGCAGGCGCGAGATCGACTCGGCGATGCTGACGTCGGGCAGCTTGCCGATGTCTTCGGCGGAGATCGCCTCGACCACCGAGGTGGCGTCCTGCTTGACCGCGATCGCGCTCTCGATGCCGCGGCGGATGCCGGTGACCTGCACCGTGTCCAGGTTGGTGGCGGCGGTGCCGGCCGGCGTGGTGGTGCTCTGCGTGGACTGTGCCGACGCCAGCGTCGGCGCCAGTACAACGGCCAGCGCGAGACTCAGCGCACTGCGCTTGTGGTTCAACATTTTCCCCTCCCAGGCAATGTTGCAGATCGATTCGTGAGCGTCCCGGCCGGGCCGAGGACGTGCGACGCGGTGGCCGCTGTCGTCGCCGCTATGGTAGGCAGCGCGTTCTTCGCGGGAATCACCCTGCATACGTATTCAATGGTGTTTGCAGGGATGTAATCGCTTTCAGATCCTGCTTGCGGTAGTGCCGGCCGCTGGCCGGCAATCGCGTTCACCGGGTTGCCGGCCAGCGGCTGGCACTACCGGGGCATTCACAGCGGCGTGAAGCGAATGGCCTGCCCACCGCCCGGTGCCAGCACCAGCGTCACTGCATCGGCACTGGTCACCTCGCGGGTTTCGCGTGCGAACGCGAACGGGTTGCTGCGGAAATCAGCGCCTTCACCATCACGGTAGATCTCGGCGCGATAGCGCACGCCTGGCTCCAGGAAGCCCAGCGACACCGGCAGCACGCGGCCGTGTTCATCCGTGATGCTGCCGAGGAACCAGTCGCGGCTGTTGCGGTCGCGGCGCACGATGGTCACGTAGTCGCCCACTTCGCCATCGAGCACGCGGCTCTGCTCCCAGTCCACCGCCACGTCTTCGATGAAGCGGAACGCCTCGCGATGCTGCAGGTAGTGCTCGGGCAGGTCGGCGGCCATCTGGATCGGGCTGTACAGCACCACGTACAGCGCCAGTTGGCGGGCCAACGTGCTGGGGATGGCCTGGCCGTGGCGGCCCTTCAGGCTGAGGATGCCGGGGGTGTAATCCATCGGCCCGGCCAGCATGCGGGTGAACACCAGGTTGACCTCATGTTCCGGCGGGTTCGGTGGCTGGCCCCAGGCGTTGTACTCCATGCCACGCGCACCTTCGCGCGAGATCCAGTTGGGATAGGTGCGGCGCAGGCCGGTGTCCTTGATCGGCTCATGCGGGTTCACCGACAGGTGCCGGCGCGCGGCTTCCTGCACCACCTTCAGATGGTGGCGGGCCATGAACTGCCCGTCGTGCCACTCGCGCCACAGCGGGCCCCCCGTGGGATTGCGGCGGTCGACCTGGCCGTCGTCGCAGACATAGCCGGTCTTGAACTGGTCCACGCCCAGCCGTGCGTACAGGTCCAGCGCAGCGCCCAGCTGATCCTCGTAGTGTTCGATGGCGCAGCCGGTTTCATGGTGGCCGATGAGGTGAACACCCTTCTTCAGGCCATACGCCGACAGTGCTTCAATGTCGAAATCGGACGTGGCACGGGTGAAATCGAAGTCGTAGCCATTGCCTACCCACATGCCGTCCCAGCCCGGATTCCAGCCTTCCACCAGCACACCACGGAAGCCGTGCACGGCGGCGAAGTCGATCACCTTCTTCGTCCTGGCGGTGGTGGCCGCATGCTTCGGTCCGGTCGCCCAGCTCTCGTTGTCCAGGTGCATCGACCACCACACGCCCACGTACTTGGCCGGTTTCACCCAGCTCACATCGCCCAGCGCATTGGGCTCGTTGAGGTTGAGGATCAGGTCCGATTCGACCAGGCCACCGGCACGGTCTGCGATCTGCAGCGTGCGCCAGGGCGTGGCGAAGGGCAGGGCACGGCGCACCTTCCAGCCTTCGGCCGAGGGTGACAGCTGCGCGCGCAGGCGTTGTCCCTCGGTTCGCCGCAGCCACATGCCGGCGTAGTCCACCAACGCGGCCTCGTGGATCGCCACGTGCAGGCCATCACGGCTGCGCAGGGTCATCGGCGTATGCACCAGCGGCACCTCGCGAAGCGGCGTGCGCTGGTACAGGTATTCGTAGTGGATCGGCTCACCGGCGGGAATCCACCAGGCGGTTGATTCGGGCGCGATGGCGAACTCGGTCAGTTCGTCATCGATGATGGCCTCGCGCAGGTTCGGCTGCTGAGGGAATACATAGCGGAAGCCCAGGCCATCGTCGTAGACGCGGAACACCACATCCAGCCGGCGCCTGCTGCCGGTGGTCCCGGCCAGCTGCACGGTCATCTCGTTGAAGTGGTTGCGGGTGAGCCGGCGCTCGCCCCAGGGCTGTTCCCAGGTGTCATCGACGCTGCGCTGCTGGTGGCCGAGCAGGGCGAAATCGCGGTCCAGGCGGCCATCGCGCAGTTCGAAGCCCAGCTTCGAATCGGCCACCACGGGCTCGCCGAAACGCTCGACGCGGTAGCGGGCGGTGCCGCCGTCCAGCACCAGGCTGACCTTGAGCACCTTGCCGGGTGATTCGACGCTGACGACCTGTGGCGCGGCCTGTGCCTGCGTGGTCAATCCCAGCAGGGCCACGCCGAGCATGTGCGCGAACAGTGCGCGTACAACCGTGTGTGACATCGGCATTTCCCCTCCCAAGGCGCCGTTGGCAGACCCGGACCATAAGCCAGCGCAGCAGGCGCGCTACCGCGTGGCGCCATGAATACGTATGCAGCTGGACGCAGCCGACAGCCCCGCGTCTACCATGGGGCCAAGGCACCTTGAGGGAGGGGCCGCGCCCGCCCGCCGGCAACGACGGTGCGGACCTACAACGCGTGCAGAGAGGGAGGGAGGCCGACGGGCGCAAGCCGGTCCGCCGCTTCGATGCTGAAGATCATTTGCCTGACCGCTGCCCTGGGGGCAGCGCTGGGATCGACCGCGCAGGCGGCCGACCTGCAATTCGACGGCCGCCATGCGCGTGCCGAAGCCGCTGCCAACGGCAGCTACCTGCTGCATGCGCCGAAGGGTGAGGTGCGCATCGCGCCCATGCCGATGCGCAGCCAGACAGGTAGCGTGATGTTCGACGCGTTGTTCGCGCTGGCCCAGCAGGAGATGGACCAGGATCGCGTGGATGCGATCCGCGATCCTGCGTTCGACGAAGGCCGGCCGGTGCCATGCGAGTGCTTCCAGACAGGCGCGCGCTGGCCCTATGTGTGGACCCGCGATGTCAGCTTCGCCGCCGATCTGGCGCTGGCGCGGCTGGACCCACAGCGCACCCGGCAGTCCCTGCAGTTCAAGTTGTCGGCAGCCCGTGATGGTCAGACGCCTGGCCTGTACGTGGCGCAGGACACCGGTTCCGGCGGCAGCTGGCCGATCAGCAGCGATCGCGTGGTGTGGTTCCTGGCTGCACGTCATCTGCTGGAGAATCGCGCGTTTGCCGACCAGGTCTGGCAGGCGCTGCAGGGCACGCTGGCGCAGGACCGCGCGATGGTGTTCGACACGCAGATGGGCCTGTACCGGGGGGAAACCTCGTTCCTGGACTGGCGCGAGCAGACCTATCCTGACTGGACCCGCGAGGATGTGCGCTTCATTGGTGATTCCTATGCGCTGTCCACCAACGTGCTGCACTACCAGGCACTGCGCCTGGCCGAACGCCTGGCCGGCCAGCACGGCGATGCCCGCGCGGCCGAGTACAAGGCGTGGGCCGATGCGTTGGCGCAGCAGATTGATGCGCGCTTCTGGCGCGAGGACATCGGCCAGTACATGAGCTACATCGGCGAAGCCGCGCACCCGGTGCCGTACACCAAGGTCGATCTGCTCGGGCTGTCACTGGGCATCCTGGCCGACGTGCTGCCGCCCGAGCGTGCGCGCCGTGCGCTGGCGGCGTACCCGATGGGGCCGGCTGGCAGCCCGGTGGTCTGGCCGCAGGAAGCGCAGCAGCCGATCTACCACAACCGCGCGATCTGGCCGTTCGTCAGCGCCTATTCGCTGCGTGCAGCGCGGCAGCTGGATGATGCGCCGCGCATCGCGGCCGAGATCCGCTCGCTGATGCAGGGTGCCGCGCTGGCCGGCTCCAACATGGAGAACTACGAGCTGGTCAGCCAGGCCGTGCATGTCGAGGAAGGCGCGCTGAGCGGCCCAGTGGTCAATTCCGAACGCCAGCTGTGGTCGGTGGCCGGCTATCTGTCGATGGTGGTCGAAGGTGTATTCGGCGTGCAGGACGATGGCCGCGTGCAGCCCAAGCTGCCGGCGGTGCTGGTGCCGGAGCTGTTCGGCACGCAGCGCAGCATCAGCCTGGAAGTCGCTGGCAAGCGCTACGTGCTGGAGCGCCCGCAGAACGTGGGCGACGGCCTGCTACTGGCCGGTAGGACCACCACGCGCGGCACGACCACCACGGTGCAGCTGGTCGCTGCACCGGCAGCAACTGGTTTCACCGCCACGACGGCGGATGCCAACGCGCGTGCGCCGGCCACGCCGGTGGCGCCGCAGCCCCTGCGCAAGGGCGCGGGCTGGGACGTCCAGGTCGCCGCGCATCACGTGCTGTGGCAGGACGGCAAGACGGTCACCGCCAGCAACGGCGTGGCGCACATCAGCGACGATGGCCTGCAGCACTGCCTCAGCCTGACCCATCGCCAAGGCATGCTGGAATCACTGCACAGTCCGACGGTCTGTGTCGGATCGGAGCAGCTGCTGAAGGGGGAGCAGCACTGGCAGTTCACCTCGGCCAACGCCGGACACGTACGGCTGCGGTTGCAGTACGCCAACCCGAACGGCCCGATCAACACCGGCGTCACCGCTGCGGTGAAGCAGCTGGCGCTGCAGTGTCCCGGCCAGCCGCTGCAACGGCACACGGTTGCCTTGCCGCACAGCGTGGGCTTGCAGGAATCGACCTCCGCAACGTTCGCGGTGCCCAAGGGCCGCTGTACGGTCACGCTTGAAGAGGGCTTCAACATGAGCGCGCTTGAACACTTCGCGCACTACACCGGTGGCAAGGGCGGCCGTGAGGGCGTGCTCAACCAGGCGCAGGTGCAGGCGCTGAAGGTGGCACCGGTGGCGATGGAAGAGGGCGCACGATGAATCGTCCCGCCAAACCGCAGCTGTCGTTCTGGCAGATCTGGAACATGTGTTTCGGCTTCCTTGGCATCCAGTTCGGTTTCGCGCTGCAGAACGCCAATGCCAGCCGCATCTTCGAGACGCTGGGCGCGGACATTGATGCGGTGCCAGGGCTGTGGATCGCCGCACCGCTCACCGGCCTGCTGGTGCAGCCGGTGATCGGCTACCTGTCCGACCGCACCTGGACGCGCTGGGGCCGCCGCCGTCCGTTCTTCATGATCGGTGCCGTGCTGACCACGCTGGCGCTGCTGGTGATGCCGAACTCGCCGACGCTGTGGATCGCCGCCGGCACGCTGTGGGTGCTGGACGCTTCGATCAACGTATCGATGGAACCGTTCCGTGCCTTCGTCGGTGACCAGCTGGCGCCACGCCAGCGTCCCACCGGCTATGCGATGCAGAGCTTCTTCATCGGCGTGGGCGCGATCGTTGCCAGCTTCCTGCCGTTCATCCTCGCCCACTTCGGCGTGGCCAATACGGCTGCCGCCGGTGAAGTGCCGGACACCGTGCGCTACGCGTTCTACTTCGGCGCGGTGGTGCTGCTGGCAGCGATCACCTGGACGGTGGTGAGCACCCGCGAGTACTCGCCGGCGCAGCTGGCCGCATTCGACGATGCCGAGCCACCGGCGCACCACGCCGCGCGCGTGATCAGCGGACCGGCACCGTGGACGCAGGTGGCGTTGTGGCTGGGACTGGGTGTGCTGCTGGCCCTGCTGATCGCCTGGCGCCAGGGTGACAGGATGCTGTACGTGCTGGCGGGGCTGTGTGCGGGCTACGGCCTGCTGCTGGCCGTGGCCCGCGCGCTGCCTGCCACCCATATGCTGGCCGCCATCGTCGGCGACCTGCGCGCGATGCCGGTCACCATGCGCCGCCTGGCGTGGGTGCAGTTCTTCTCGTGGTTCGCGCTGTTCGCCATGTGGATCTACACCACCGCTGCGGTGGCCGGTACCCACTTCGGTTCGACCGATCCACAGTCGGCCGCCTACAACGAAGGTGCCAACTGGGTGGGCGTGCTGTTTGGCGCCTACAACGGCTTCGCTGCGCTGGCGGCGGTGCTGATTCCGCCGATGGTGCGTGCGATCGGCCTGCGCTGGAGCCATCTGGTCAACCTGTGGCTGGGCGGCGCCGGCCTGGTCTCTCTGATGTTCATCCGGGACCCGCACTGGTTGCTGCTGTCGATGGTCGGCGTCGGCTTTGCCTGGGCGTCGATCCTGTCGCTGCCGTATGCGCTGCTGTCCGACAGCGTGCCGGCGTCGAAGATGGGCGTGTACATGGGCATCTTCAATTTCTTCATCGTGATCCCGCAGCTGGTCGCGGCCAGTGCGCTCGGCTTTGCCCTGCGCGCCTGGCTGGGCGGTCAGCCGATGCATGTGCTGGTACTGGGCGGCTGCAGCCTGTTCATTGCCGGCCTGTGTGTGCTGCGGGTTCCGTCCCGACCGGAGGTGGTGTGATGCGTGCTGCGTTGGCTGTTGCTGTTTCCCTTGCCCTGTTCGCCGGCCAGACCGCGGCCGCGCCGCGCCCGGACTACGTCGGCACCACCGAGCCGTTCGCCAGTGATGCGGTGTACTTCGTGGTCACCGACCGCTTCGTCAATGGTGATCCGTCCAACGACCATCGTGACCAGGGGGGTGCGCACCGCACCTTCGATATTCCGGTGCCATGCCCGGACAAGGTGGACGGCAACATCGGCTACCTCGGCGGTGACTTCCGTGGCGTGCTCGACAATGCGCAGTACATCCGCAACCTGGGGTTCGGTGCGGTGTGGATCACCCCCATCGTCGACAACCCGGATGAAGCCTTCACCGGCAGCAAGCCGATCAGCTGCACCAGCACGCTGACCGACCGTGGCAAGACCGGCTACCACGGGTACTGGGGCATCAACTTCTACAAACTCGATGAACACCTGCCCAGCAAGGACCTGGACTTCGCCGGGCTGACCAAGGGCCTGCACGGTGCTGGCTTGAAGGTGGTGCTGGACATCGTCGGCAACCACGGTTCGCCGGCGTGGACCATGCCGACACGGCAGCCGCAGTTCGGGCAGATCTTCGACAAGGACGGAAAGCTGATCGCCGACCACCAGAACCTGCCGCCGCAGAAACTGGATCCGAAGCACAACCCGCTGCACGCGTTCTACAACAACATCGGTCCGGTCGACAGCAAGGATGGCTCGATCTTCGATGGCAACCTGGCTGAGCTGTCCGACTTCAATCAGGACAATCCGGCGGTGATGGACTACCTGGTCGGTGCCTACCTGCAATGGACCGCGCAGGGCGTGGATGCGCTGCGCATCGACACCATCGGCTGGCTGCCGCATCCGTGGTGGCATGCCTTCGTCAAGCGCATCCGCGCCGAGCACCCGGGCATGTTCATGTTTGGCGAAGCCTTCGACTACAACGCGGCGACCATTGCCGAGCACACCTGGCCGGCCAACGCCAATGTCAGTGTGCTCGACTTCCCGCTGCGCGGCGCACTGGAGCAGACCTTCGGCACCGCCGGCAAGGGCTTCGAGACCCTGGCCGAGCCGCTGCACCTGAGCGGGGGGCCGTACGCCAACCCGTATGAGCTGATGAGCTTCTACGACAACCACGACATGCCGCGCCTGCAGGCCAGCGACAACGGCTTCATCGATGCGCACAACTGGCTGTTCACCGCGCGCGGCATTCCGGTGGTCTATTACGGCTCGGAGACCGGTTTCATGCGTGGCCGTGCCGAGCATGCCGGCAACCGTGCGTACTTCGGCCAGCCGCGTGTGGATGCGGCGCCGAAGAGCCCGATCTTCGCGCCGCTGCAGCGTATCGCCAGGCTGCGCGAAGCCACCCCGGCGCTGCAGCGCGGCCTGCAGGTGAACGAGCGCCTGCAGGGCGATGAGGCGGTGTTCTTCCGCGTGCTGCAGCATGGCGAGGTGGCGCAGACCGCGCTGGTGCTGTTGAACAAGGGCGACCAGGCCAGGACTCTCACCGTGGCGCGTTACGTCCAGTCCGGCCGCTGGCGTGATGCGCTGGACGGCGGTTCGTTGCAGGTGGATGCATCCCTGAAGGCCGACGTGCCCGCGCACGGTGTGAAGGTCTATGTGCTGGACGCCGCCGTGCAGCAGCCGGCGCTGCAGGCCGAGCTGGACAAAGCGATGGCCGACCAGCGGGCGCGGGACCAGCGCCTCGGACGTTGACCCCCGCCGGTAGTGCCGGCCGCTGGCCGGCAACACCAGGATTCCTGGTACCTGCAGATGCCGGCCAGCGGCCGGCACTACCGGGTTTGGCCGCATCCGGCACAATAGGCACCCCTCACGCCCCGCCGTAATGCCATGACCGACCTCGCCCCGCAGACCCCGATCGAAACCCTGCTGAAGGCGGCGATGGACGGGGCGGTGCCGATCCGCGCCTTCATGGAGGCCTTCGTTGCCTCTGAGGTGGTGCTGCTGACCGGCAGCCTGGTCACCCCCGACGGCAGCGGCTTCGACCCGCTGCTGTTCGACCAGCAGGGCACCCTGCACGTGGCCGTGTTCACCGATCCGTCGCGGGTGGGCATCTACAGCCAGCAGGCCGAACACCAGATCCGCTGGCTGATGCTGGACGTGCTGCGCCGCGTGCCGGGTGGCTATGGCGTGGTGATCAACCCGGGTACTTCGCTGGGCTTCGAGATCTCGCCCAGCGGCGTGGGCGAGATCCTGAAGGACTTCGCGCGGGGCTGAATACCTCTGTAGAGTCGAGCATGGCTCGACTCTACAGAGCGCTTCCCCAGCGAGGTTACGCCATGGAATTCAGGGAATTACCCGTCAATGCGCCGGAACGGCAGCAATTGGCCCAGTGGTACCACGCGGAATGGGGCCAGGACGCCGGCCTGACACTGGAACAGGAACTGCAGCGGCTCAATCCGCCGCAGGATGCCGAAGGTTTCCCGCACCTGATCGCAGGATTCGATGGAGACCAGTTGGTCGGTGCCGTGCAGCTCAAGCGGCGGGAAATGCAGGCGTTCCCACAGTACGAACATTGGCTGGGCAGCGTGTTCGTGGCCGACAGCCATCGTGGGCGTGGGCTGGCTGGCGCGCTGGTGGAGCAGGCAGCGGCGCAGGCGGTGCGGATGGGGGTTTCCGATCTCTACCTGCAGACCGAGGCCCTGGACGGTGGTCTGTATGCGCGGCTGGGATGGAAGCCGCTGCAGGAAGCCGACAACCGCAGCTATCGCGTGCTGGTGATGGTGCGCAGGTTGGCCGCATGAGCGTATCCACGGCACGTCATTCCCGCTCGGCCCTGATCTTCCTGATCGCGGCCATCGCTGCCGCGCTGGTGTCCATGCCCCTCCTGCGCGCGGTGGGCATGGTGCTGTGGCCGGTGTTCGTCATTGCCTGGCTGATCAACCTGGGCGCGGCCTGGCATCTGGCCCAGTGGGCGCGCCAGCAGGGTCGTTCGGCGTGGGCATTCGGGTTGCCGGCGGCGCTGGGCACTGTCGCCTCGATCGTGGTCTATGTACTGCTGGCCTTGCTGGGGCCGAAGGCCGGGGCGCCGCCACGCGGCTGATGCCCTCATGCAGGGCGCCAGCCGCCGGGCGTGTCCCGGCGTTAACCGGGGGGCGAGCCATGTGTTGGCAGGTCGCGTGTCAGGTGGACGGCCCCGTCAAGCGCATTGCGCCGCGCATCAGACTGCTCGACATATCTCAGCAGATCCTGCTGCAGTACCCGACGGCTGAGGGCTCTCAGGCGCTCGAGTTCTGTCTCCGACCTGCCCGGTGATCTGGCGGAAAGGTGCAGGCTGTTGGCGATGTTCAGGGAGATTCTGCGGCGAAGGTCGGCCTCGTCCCTCGCCTGCCCCTGTTCGTCGAAAAGAAGGTGGACCGACATTGCAAGCTCATTGCTGTACTGCTGCCGCGGGCTGGGAAACGTCTGGATTACGTAGAGCCCTCCCAGCAGGGAGGAGATCATGGCGATCAGGATATGTGTTCCCAGCAGAAGCCACTGCTTCATCTAGTGGAACTCCTTGGATGAGGAATCATGTCTGTGGACCCGCCTCGTGTTCGAGGTCGTTCCGTAGCTCCACATTGCGGGCGCGGCGATCCGCCTTGCATCAGCGGTCTGCTCGCGAAGCGCAAGGATTCTGGATCAACGTGATGTCAGGAGATGGGAAGCGGGCGCGCGGGCCGAAGTGCGGCAGGAGGCATCGTTGCTGATGCGGTTGTGCCTGGGACAGACGTCAGCGGAGTGTCTTCAGGCAGATGGTGCCGGGCATGGCTCGGCACTGCAGATGGACTGCGCGCGGTGCCGGCGATCAGTCGGGGTAGTGAGCTAAAGCAGAACCTTCAGCCATGGATCATCGCAACCACATTGCATTCCCATGCACGCAGTCGATGGTGGTGCCGGCCGCTACCGGCACCATCGCATACCTCACATCGTCACCTTGCGTCGATTGTCATCGCTCACCCGGTCGATCAGCTTGTTGTACGGGTCGAAGCCCGCTTCATCCGGCTTCTCGTCCACCGTCACCGTGATCTTCGGATCGGTGCTGGTGATGTGGTGGCGCTGCAGGTACAGCACCTTCTGGTCGCGCTCCTTGCCCGACGGACCATTGGCGAACACGCCGACCTCGACCCAGTCATCCATCTTTCCGTCGCTCTCCTTGCCCTTGCCGTCGGCGTACTGCTTGGCGGCGTGCAGGTCCAAGGTCACGTCGTAGCGGCCGTCATCGCGCTTGCGGGCGCTGGCGGCCATCACGCGGTTGTCGTAGAAGCTGATCTTCTCGAACAGGTCGGTGACCAGCTGCTGGCGGTCGGCCGGGGTCTCGGCCCTGATGTAGTCCAGCAGCTCGCGTGAGGTGGTGTAGGGCGGTTGCTGGTATCCCTTGTCCTGCAGGAAGCGCTTCAATGCCCGGTTAAGCGCCTGCTCGCCGATCTCCTCGCACAGCCGGTAGAACACCAGCGAACCCTTCTGGTAGTGGATGTACTGCTGGTTCTCCACGCGCTCCAGCGGCTGTTCCTCGATGGCCTCGCCGCCGCGGCCGGACAGGTAGCCGTCCAGTTCGCGCTTGAGGAACTGGCGCATGTGCTGGCGGCCGTACTCCTGCTCCATCACCATCAGCGCCGAGTACTGCGACAGCGATTCGGACAGCACCGTGGCGCCCTGCACGTTGGCACCGATCACCTGGTGCGCCCACCACTGGTGCGCGATTTCGTGCGCGGTCACGTAGAACACGTAGTCCACCTTGTCCGGGTCACGCAGGTCAGCGATGAAGCCGATGGCCTCGGAGTAGGGGATGGTGTTGGCGAACGACTGCGCGAAGCGCGCATAGCCTGGGAACTCGATGATGCGTACCTGACGGTGCTGGTACGGGGTGAAGTTGGCTTCGTAGTAGGCCAGCGACTTCTGCACTGCCTCGATCATCCGGTCCACGTTGTAGCCGTGCGCCGGGTCGAAGTAGACCTCGATCGGAATGCCCTTGTACCTGCCCTTGCGCACGTCCCAGCGCGCCGACAGGTAGGCGTAGAAGTTCAGCATCGGGCGATCCATGGCATAGCTGAAACAGCGCCGGCCATTGACCGTGGTCTCGTGCTGCAGGTAGCCCGGGGCCAGCGCGACCTGGTCCGGTGCTGTGCACACCGTGGTGCGGAAATCGAGCCAGTCGGCATCGTTGGAGATGTAGGTGTCGGCGCGTGCTGCTTCGTCTTCCAGCTTGGGCATGCGCCGCGGCTCACCCAGGTCGCGCTTGCGCCGCTCGTTGCGGTCGCTGATCTCGGCGCCTTCGTTGTAGCCGAACGACGGCAGGACACGGCTGTTGAAGAACGTGCCGTTGTCGACGAGGTTGCTCGGCGCCTGGCCGGCGGTGATGCCATTGGGCTTCTGCGCCACCCGGAAATGGACGCTGCGGCTTTCGCCCGGTTGCAGTGGCGTGTCCAGCCGGTAGATGCGGTAGCCGAGATCCTTGTCGTGGAAGGTCAGCTTCTGCCCGCCAAGATCGGTCGCCAGCAGCTGCTTGTCGTCACCCATCGAGACATGCAGTTCCTGGATGGGCTGCGCGTGCAGGTTGCGGATCGTCCAGTTCGCATCGATCACCATCGACTGCGATTCCGGGAACAGGTCCACGCGGTTGTCCACGGCGACGATGCGTGGTTGCGGCAGGTTGCGGTACTTCGACAGCTCGCGCTCGTAGCGGGCCTGCAGGTCCAGTTGCTGGTCGGGCGAGATGAACTCGTTGCGGATGTTGGTGCTCCAGTACAGCCAGCCACCCACGGCGACGAACGCCGCTGCGGCCAACGCCGCAAAGGTACCGGTCGGCCCACGCAGGCGGTGGCCGGCCAGGGCCAGGCGCTGGCGCAGCCCCTGGCTGACACCGCGCACCCAGAAGGCGGAGGCCACGCACATCAACGCGAGCAGGAACAACGCCCAATAGCCCTGGAACGCCAGCTGTCCGGTGAGGAAGTGGCCGTAGCCGTTCATGTCCGAATAGGGGGCGATCGGCCAGCTGCCGAAGTTGTAGATGTTCTGCGTGTAGTCGAGCATGCCCAGCACGCCTTGGCCGATCATCACCACGATCAGCAGCGCGTAGCCGATGAACTTGTTGTTGGTCAGCACCTGCAGCACCAGCGCCATGCCGCCCATCAGCACGTACACCACCGAATCCAGCGCCAGACTGCGCAGGTACAGCAGCGGCTCCAGGTGCGTGTAGCCCTTGGCCAGCTGCACGCTCATCGCAGCCAGCGCGCCGGCAGCCTGGAAACAGGCGATCACCGCCACCAGTGCGGTGAACTTGGCCAGCAGCGGCACCCAGTTCGGCACCGGCATGGCGTCGGTCACTTCATTGATGCGCGCGCCGCGCTCCTTCCAGACCAGCTCGCCGGCGAAGAACAGCACGATGATGATCAGCAGCCAGCTGAAAGCCCCCTGCAGGCCCATGATCATCTGCGAGGTGACCGGCCAGATCGAGGTGCCGTACAGCGTCTGCCGGAACAGGGCGCTGGGCAGGAAGTTCGCCAGGCCCAGCACCAGCAGCACGATGAACGGGACGCTGCGCAGTACGCCGCCGGTGTCGAAACGCACCTGGCGAAGGAATTGCTGCCACGCCGTGGTGGCTGTGAACGCCGGTATCACGCGCGGCAGCGTCGCGCGGGTGGGACGGACCACGCTGGCATCGGCAGCCGGTTGCGCCTGCCTGTGGCCCCAGCGCCGGCGGCGGCTGCCGCTGCGTTCGGTGCGGAACAGCGCGAACGTGGCGGCGAACAGCACCGCGGCCACGCCCAGCCACAGGGCGCGGTTGGCCAGCAGGTAACCGGTCAGCGCGGGAATGCCGCTGTTGCGTTCGGCGGTGGACCAGTAGCGGATGGTGCGGCCCAGCGCACGCATGCCGAGCGGCTCACTCAGCACCGCGATCCAGGTGTTGTCGATGTCGCGCAGCAGGGCCGCGCTGGCACCGAACAGCACCAGGTAGGCGACCAGGCCGATGTAGACCCACAGGATCGAGCGGGTCACCGCGGCCAGCAGCGACAGCAGCGCGGTGGTGAACAGCAGGTTGGGAATGACGATGACCGCAAAGGTCCAGGCATAGCCCTGCCAGCTGATCGGGCCCATGCGTTCGGGATCGACCCAGGGCATGAACGGCGCCAGCCACAGGCCGAATGCGATCAGCACGTAGACCAGCAGCCCGGACGCCAGTGCCGCAGCGATGCGCCCGGCCAGATAATCGCGGCGTTTCACCGGGCTGGCGAAGATCAGTTCGGCGGTGCCGAGCTCGAAGTCACGCAACAGCGCGTTACTGACGAACAGCGCGGTGACCAGCATGCCGAGCAGGGTGAAGATGCCCAGCATCTGCGCGATCACGGTGGGCGCGTTGCTGTGCACGTTGCCGGTGCCGCCACCGATCTGCACCGCATCGCTGGAGGCGGCTGCGAAGGCGAGCAGGGCGAACAGCCCGGCCAGCAGCCATAGCAGCGGGGAACGCAGCTGCTCGCGCAGCTCGAAGCGGAAGAAGTCGAGGATCATGGTGTGCTCCGCTCAGGCCGCCGCGCGGGCACGGGCCTGCAGGCGCAGGCGCTGGAAGTACACGTCCTCAAGGTCGGGAGCCACGGCCGCGAAGCCATCGCCAGGGTCGTTGGCGCTGTGCACGTGGATCACCGGGCGTCCCCCGACCAGGCGCGTGGAAAGCACCACGTAGCGCGCCTCGTGGTCGGTCAGTTCCGAAGGATCGACCTGCTTGCGCCAGACCTGCTGCTGCAATGCGTCGATGGCATCGGCCGGTCGCCCGGTCAGCAGTACCTGGCCCTTGTTCATGATCGCCATCGTCGGGCACAGGTCGGTCACGTCCTCGACGATGTGGGTGGACAGGATCACCGCCACGTTCTCGCCGATCGCCGCCAACAGGTTGAGGAAGCGGTTGCGTTCCTCGGGGTCGAGGCCGGCGGTGGGTTCGTCGACGATCACCAGACGCGGGTCGCCGAGCAGCGCCTGGGCAATGCCGAAGCGCTGGCGCATGCCGCCGGAGTACGTGCCGAGTTTGCGCTTGCGTGCGTCCCACAGGTTTACCTGCTGCAGCAGTCCATCGACCACTTCGCGCCGCTGGGCGCGCTGGGTCAGGCCCTTGAGTACAGCGAAATGCTCCAGCAGGTCCAGCGCGCTGACCTTGGGGTAGACGCCGAAGTCCTGCGGCAGGTAGCCCAGTCGGCGGCGCACCGCGTCCTTGTCGCGCAGTACATCGATCGGCGCCTCGCCTGGAATGGTGAGTGTGGCCGTACCACTGTCGGCCTCCTGCAAGGTGGACAGCGTGCGCATCAGCGACGACTTGCCGGCGCCGTTCGGGCCGAGCAGGCCGAACATGCCGCGTGGGATGTCCAGGCTGACGTTGTTGAGGGCATGCACGCCATTAGCGTACGTCTTCGACAGCGAATCGATCTTCAGCATGTGACGTACACCTTTCCATGAGCGTGTCTGCGCGTTATCCGCGCATCGGCCTCCGTGCGCATCCGCCGTTGGTCATGGGGGGAGGCGCCTGCCGCTGTGCGTTGGGAGGGGCGGTGGAGGCCACCGCCCGCTCCCGCAGCTGCGTCAGTCGCTGTTGACCGGCAGCTGCCAGCACACCACTGGGCCGTCTTCGGCGTCGATGCGCCGACCGGTGACCATGAAGCCGTTGCGGCGCAGTACTGCCTGCGAGCGTGCATTGCGCACAGCCGTTTCAGCGGTGAGACAGCACACGCGCGCATCGTGCCGCGCCCAGGTCACCAGTTCGGCCAGTGCCCGGCCCGCCAGGCCCCGCCCCTGATGTGCCGGGGCGATGCCATAGCCGATATCCAGCACGCCCTGCTCCGGCGGGCGGGTCAGTGAGAACAGCCCAACTGGCTGGCCGGCATCCACGACCTGCCAGGCAGCGGGCGCGAACAGCGTTTCGATGCGCTCGGCCAGGTCGGCCAGCATCGTCAGTACGGGCAGCGGTGCGATGGCATCGTCCGCGGAGCAGGGGCGTGACAACAGTGCGCGCAGATCAAGCGCGGAAACAGGTGAAAGCATGGGAGCCTCGACAGGTGGAAGTGCCCGAAGCGGGCATGACCGGCACGAGGAGGGCCGCGGGCGTCAATCGTGACGCAGCGTGGCTTTCGCCGCCGTTACCGGTGCGGGAAGTGGACGCTGGCGGAGGACAAAGGCCTTCTCCCGGGTGGGGCATGCGATGCCGGGGCGCGCCCGGCGGGTGGGTGCAGCATAGCCGACGCTGCCGCCTCAGCGCAGCGACGATTCCCGCACCACCAGCTTCACCGGGATGCTCTGGCTGTCCACCGGCTGTCGGCCGATCAGCGCCAGCAGGCGCTCCACCAGCAGCTGCCCGGCCTGCTTGGTGTCCTGCTGCACGGTCGTCAGCGCAGGGGACACAGAGGCTGCCAGCGGGATGTCGTCGAAACCGGTCACCGCCACGTCCTGCGGCACCCGCAGGCCGGCTTCGCGCAGGGCGCGGATCGCACCGATGGCGATCAGGTCGCTGGCCGCACAGATCGCATCGAGTGGTTCGCCACGCGCCAGCAGCAGCTGGCAGGCCTCCTGGCCGGACGCCTCGGTGGTGATCGCATCGTGCTGCAGCGCCGGTTCGGCGGCCAGGCCGTGGTCCTGCAGGGCCGCGACGTGGCCGCGGTAGCGCTCCTGGAATTCGGGGTAATGGCTGGAGGCATGACCGAGGAAGGCGATGCGGCGGCAGCCCTGCTGCAACAGGTGGGTGGTGATGTCGTGCCCGCCCTGGAAGTTGTCGCTGCCGATCGACACGCCCGGCTGGCCGGGCAGGGCGGCGCCCCAGCGCACGAAATGCGTGCCCTGTTCGACCAGCCGCTGCAGGCGGTCGCGCGATTCGTGGTAGTCGCCGTAACCGAGCAGGATGATGCCGTCGGCCTTGTTGCTGTCCTCGTAATCGGCCTGCCAGTCGGTGGACAGCTGCTGGAACGAGACCAGCAGGTCCTGCCCGTGCAGGGCGCAGGCGCGGGTGATCGAGCCCAGCATCGAATGGAAGAACGGGTTGATCAGCGAATCGTCGTTGGTCGGGTCCTCGAAGAACAGCAGGGCCAGGGTGCCGGCGTTGCGCAGACGCAGGCTGGAGGCGTTCTTGTCGACCTTGTAGTTCAGCTCGCGGGCGATGCGCAGGATGCGCTCGCGGGTCTCGGCGTTGACCATCGGGCTGCCACGCAGGGCCCGCGACACGGTCGGCTGGGAGACCCCGGCCAGATGGGCGATGTCCAGGGAGGTGGCTTTGCCTTTGATGGTCATGTGCGGGTGGCAGGGGCCAGGTGGAAGGTGCCCGGGCATGATGCCATGGGCAGACGCGAATGCCCCCGCATGCGTTCGTCGGAGCGAAGGTAAGTCATTGCCGGACAAGGAAATCAGCCTGATCCTTCGATGCTGTCGGGATCTCCTGACCGGGCGGATGGCGGCGGCAATGCTAAGATGCATCGTTCTCGCATTCCCCCAAATTTCACCAGGGGCGGCCCAGCGTACTGCACCCCCGGCCGGGGCTGTGCTATCACTGGCGGTCTGCCCCTGGACAACGGACGAAGGTACCTATGGCGCGCGGCATCAACAAAGTCATCCTGGTCGGCAATCTCGGCAACGACCCGGACGTGAAGTACACCCAGGGCGGCATGGCGATCACCCGCATCAGCCTGGCCACCACCAGCGTCCGCAAGGACAAGGATGGCAACCAGCAGGAGCGCACCGAATGGCACCGCGTGGTGTTCTTCGGCAAGCTCGGTGAGATCGCCGGCGAGTACCTGCGCAAGGGCAGCTCGGTCTACGTCGAGGGCAGCCTGCGCTACGACAAGTACACCGGCCAGGACGGCGTGGAGAAGTACTCCACCGATATCATCGCCGATGAAATGCAGATGCTGGGCGGCCGTGGTGAAGGCGGCGGTGGCGGTGGTGGTGGTGGCAACTACGGCGGCGAGCGCCCGCAGCGCCAGCAGGCTCCGCGCCAGGAGTACGGCGGCGGTGGCGGTGGCCAGCGTGGCGGCCAGGGTGGTGGCTATGGCAACCAGGGCGGCAACCAGGGTGGCGGCTACGGCAACCAGGGGGGCAACCAGCGCCCGCAGCCGCAGCAGGCGCCGCCGATGGACGACTTCGCTGACGACGATATTCCGTTCTGATCGAACGCTCGTTCGCAGCAGAAAAGAAAGCCCCGCTCATGCGGGGCTTTTCTTTTTGCGCGATGACATCAGCGTTGTGCCGCGCAGCATCGATTTTCGTGCACCGCGACTTGCAAACAGACAATTTCCTCCCCTATGGTGCAATCGATTGCATTGCTGTGAATCGTTGCGTTTGATACCGGTTGGGAGGCCGGAAGGTGGATGTCCATCCATTCGATCAGACCGGCTCCTTCGAGGGGGCTCACGCGGCGCGATGCGCTGCGCATCGCAGTTGCCGGCAGCATTGGCCTGGGGGCTGTGACGGCCGCGGGAGCGCTGCCCGCATTCGCCGCCACGGCGCCGCTCAAGGGTAACCTGAAGCATTCCGTCGCCCGCTGGACCTTCCCGCAGCTGTCCGTCGCCCAGCTTTGCGCGACGGTGAAGGACATCGGTTTTGCCGCCATCGACCTGGTCGGCCCGGAAGACTGGCCCACGCTGAAGGCGAATGGCGTGTACAGCTCGATGTGCAACGGCGCGGAGCTGGGCCTGACCAAAGGCTTTGCCGGCCGCGAATTCCATGACCAGCTGGTGGAACGCTACACGCGGCACATCGATCTGGTCGCCGATGCCGGTTACCGAAATCTCATCTGCTTCTCCGGCAACCGCAACGGCATGGACCCCCATGACGGCATGGCCAATGCCGAGGCTGGGCTCAAGCGCATCCTCGGGCATGCCGAGAAGCGCGGCGTGGTGCTGGTGATGGAGCTGCTCAACTCCAGGGTCGACCATCGCGACTACCTGTGCGACCACTCGGCCTGGGGCGTAGAGCTGTGCCAGCGGCTGGGCTCGGACAACTTCGGCTTGCTCTACGACATCTACCACATGCAGATCATGGAGGGCGACATCATCGCCACCATCGGCAAGCATCACGCATGCTTCAAGCATTACCACACCGCAGGCGTGCCTGGCCGGAACGAGATCGGAGACCAGCAGGAGCTCCACTATCCGGCCATCTGTCGCGCTATTCGCGACACCGGTTTCAAGGGGTATCTGGCGCAGGAATTCACGCCTGCAGCGCCCGATCCCGTTGCCTCATTGCGCGAGGCGATCTGCCTCTGCGACGTCTGAAACGATATCCACCCAGGTGAGAAACCCATGGCAGATAATCACTACGACGCCATTGTTGTTGGCTCGGGAATCAGTGGCGGTTGGGCAGCGAAGGAGCTGACCGAGAAGGGCCTGAAGGTCCTGATGCTGGAACGCGGACGCAACATCGAGCACGTCAAGGACTACGTCAACGCGATGAAGGAGGCGTGGGACTTCCCGCATCGCAACCGGCCAACGCAGGCGATGAAAGCCGACTTCCCGGTGCTGATGCGCGACTATGGCCTGGCAGAGAACCTGGAAGGAATGTGGGCCAACGAACAGGACTCACCCTACATCGAGACCAAACGTTTCGACTGGTTCCGTGGCTACCACGTCGGCGGCCGCTCGCTGCTGTGGGGGCGGCAGAGCTATCGTTTCTCCGATCTGGATTTCGAGGCGAACCTCAAGGACGGTATCGCCGCTGACTGGCCGATCCGCTACGCCGATATCGCGCCGTGGTACGACCATGTCGAGAAGTTCGCCGGCATCGCCGGTACGCGCGAGGGACTGGACGTGCTGCCGGACGGCGAGTTCCTGCCGCCGATTCCCTTGAACATCGTCGAGAAGGATGTGGCCGCGCGGATCAAGAAGGCCTTCGGCGGAACGCGCCATATGATCCACTCGCGCACTGCCAACATCACCAAGCCGATGCCCGAGCAGGGGCGCGTCAATTGCCAGTACCGCAACAAGTGCATCCTGGGCTGTCCCTTCGGTGCCTACTTCTCGACCCAGGCGGCGACACTGCCAGCGGCGATGAAGACCGGCAACCTGACCTTGCGTCCGTTCTCGATCGTCAAGGAAGTGCTCTACGACAAGGATCGCAAGCGTGCGCGTGGCGTGGAGGTCATCGACGCCGAAACCGGCCAGACCTACCAGTACACGGCAAAGGTGATCTTCCTCAACGCATCGTCTTTCAACTCGACGTGGCTGCTGATGAACTCGGCCACCGATATCTGGGACGGGGGGCTGGGCTCTTCGTCCGGCGAGTTGGGGCACAACGTGATGGACCACCACTTCGGTGCGGGTGCCTCGGGCCGGGTCGAGGGCTACGAAGACAAGTACTACTTCGGCCGCCGTCCCTGCGGTTTCTATATTCCACGGTTCCGCAACGTCGCTGCCGACAAGCGCGGCTATCTGCGCGGGTTCGGCTACCAGGGCGGTGCCAGCCGCACCGGCTGGTCGCGCGAGATCGCCGAGCTCAACATCGGTGCCGACCTGAAGGAGGCACTGACCGTGCCTGGTGACTGGCGGATCGGCATGACCGGTTTCGGCGAGATGCTGCCGCACCACGACAACACCATCCGCCTGGACCACGACCGCAAGGACAAGTGGGGACTGCCGGTGCTGGCGATGGACGTTGCCATGCGTGCCAACGAACTGGCGATGCGCAAGGACATGGCCGCCGACGCGGCCGAGATGCTGGAAGCGGCCGGCGTCAAGGACGTGAAGATGCACGACAACGACTATGCCCCGGGCAAGGGCATCCACGAAATGGGAACGGCGCGGATGGGACGTGACCGCAGGAGCTCCGTATTGAACGCACACAACCAGATCTGGGATGCGCCCAACGTCTACGTCACCGACGGTGCCTGCATGACCTCCAGCGCCTGCGTGAATCCGTCACTGACCTACATGGCGCTGACCGCGCGCGCGGCCGACCACGCGGTACGCGAACTGAAAGCGGGGAACCTCTGATGGATCGCCGCGAACTGTTGAAGATGATCGTGGCCGCCACCGGTGCGGCGATGGTCGGGCTGCCGGCGCTGGTGCATGGCAAGGTGCCGGCTGCCGGGGCAATGCCCGCGTTCTCCGATGCCGAAATCGGCACGCTGGGCGAGATCGCCGAGACCATCCTGCCGCGGACCCGAACGCCCGGGGCGAAGGACGCGGGCGCCGGTGCGTTCATGGCGACGTTCGTCACCGACTGCTACACCGCCCGGCAGCAGGCGACGTTCCGCGCCGGACTGGTCGACATCGACAAGCGCGCGGGTGGCCGGTTCGTATCGCTCACGCCGGAAGCCCGTACCGAACTGCTGCGTGCTCTGGATGCGGAGGCCAAGGCACGCAAGGCCGATGTGACCGAGACCGGTACGCCTGAAGAGGGCGAGGCGATGCCGCACTACTTCACGATGCTCAAGCAGTTGGCCATCTTCGGCTTCTTCACTTCCAAAGTCGGTGCAACAGGGGTGCTGCAGTACGTCGCGGTGCCGGGTCGCTACGACGGCGACCTCGCCTATGTCCCCGGTACGCCCGCGTGGGGGACCAGCTGATGGACGAGACCCTGATGATCCGCTCTCTGTTGATTGCCACCGGCCTGCTGGCCGCAGTACCTGCGTTCGCGCAGAACGGTGCCGATGCCGCGCGCGATCCGAAGAAGACCGAGGTGTGGACGCCGGTGCCTGCAGTCGTGGCAACGCCCGCGGGCAAGGCGCCGTCCGACGCCATCGTGCTGTTCGATGGCAAGGATGTCTCCGCGTGGGAATCGGAGCAGGGCGGGCGCGTGCCCTGGAAGGTTGCTGATGGCGCCATGACCGTCGTTCCGGGCAGCAAGGGCATCCGCACCCGGCAGCGCTTCTGCGATGTCCAGCTGCATGTCGAATGGCGTACCCCCACCGAGACGAAAGGCTTCGACGGCCAGAACCGGGGCAACAGCGGCATCTTCCTGCAGGAACTGTATGAGCTGCAGGTGCTCGACAGTTACAACAACCCGACGTATGCCAATGGCCAGGCGGGTTCGATCTACAAGCAGGCGATGCCGTTGGTGAACGCCTCGCGCGCACCGGGCCAGTGGCAGGTCTACGACATCCTCTGGAAGGCCCCGCGCTTCTCGCAGGGCGGCGGCCTGACGTCGCCCGCGCGCATCACCGTGCTGCATAACGGCGTGCTGGTACAGGACGACACCGTGCTGGCAGGCAAGACCGAGTACATCGGTGCGCCTTCGTACGCGCCCCATGCGTGCGCGCCGCTCTATCTGCAGGAACATGACTCCAAGGTCAGCTACCGCAACATCTGGGTGCGCGAACTGTAGTGGCACGCGGCCGGCGTGGTCGCCGGCCGCTTACTTCGCCAGGTAGCTGGCGATGTCATTGATCTCCTGCTGTGACAGCTGGGAAAAGGGCGGCATCAATCCGCCGCCCTTGCTGATCTTTTCCTTGATCTGCGCGGGTGGCATGCGCTTGCCGATGTCGGTGAGCGCCGGGAACGCGCCCGGCATGCCTGCGCGGTCGGCGCCGTGGCAGGCCACGCAGTTCGCGGTGTAGAGCTTTGCACCGGCAGCCGGGTCGTCCTTGCACCAGGCAGCTGTCGCAACGCTCATGCCGCCCAGGGCCACCGCCGTTGCCAGGATCATTTTCATGTGGGGCTCCTTGATGCGTCAGCGCCGCGCATGGGCAGGCGCATTCGTGGTCAGGTGTTCACGCAGATAGTCCGCGCCGGTCTGGATCACCTTGGCCGGATCGCGTGGCTGGTCGTGCTCGATGATGTACCAATGCACGCCGGCGGCTGCCGCAGCAGGCAGGATCGCGTTCCAGTCGAGAACGCCCTGGCCCACCGCCGCGAATCCGCCTTCATCTTCGGCCTGGCCCTTGGGCGCATTGTCCTTGGCGTGTACCGCGAACAGGCGGCCGCGGAACTTGCCCAGCATCACCGCCGGGTCGTGTCCGGAGCGTGCCACCCAGGCCAGGTCCAGCTCGGTCTGCAGGTCGGGGCCGGCAGCAGCGAACAGCAGTTCCAGGCCGGTCCTTCCGTTGAAATCGGCAAGTTCGAAGTCGTGGTTGTGGTAGGCCAGGCGCATACCCTTGCCGCGCACCTGCTTTGCAATCTGGCCCAGTTCCTGGCCCAGGGCGGTCCAGCCGGCGGCATCGCTCGGGCGATCCTTCTTGTCCAGGTAAGGTACCACCAGCGTCGTGTTGCCGATCGAGCGGTTGAACGCCACCACGCCGTCCAGGTCCTTGCGCAGCTCGGCCAGTGCCACGTGCGAAGAAATCGCCTTGATCGAATACCGGTCCAGCAGCTGCTTGAGTTCGGGGGCGCTGACGCCCTGCGTGCCCACCGTTTCCACCGCATGCACGCCTGCGTCGTGGACGATCTTCAACTGCTGCTCGAGCGAGCCGGCATCGCGCAAGGTGTACATCTGCACCGCGATCGGCTTCTGCGTGCTGGCGGCTTCGACTGCGAAAGCGGGCAGGGCGGCCAGCAACAACAGGGCGAGGGTTGCAGTTCTACGGACAGGGATGTTCATCAACGGGTCCTCCCGGGATTCAACCGATGGTGGTCCAGGCGTGTGACCTGGCCGATGCGATGACGCGGTCGACGATCCGCGCCGAGCGCACGCCATCGTCGAAGGTGGGCAGGCCCTCGGGGCGCTCGCCTCCGATGGCGCGATAAGTGTCGGCGATGAACGCCTCGAAGCACTGGCCGTAGCCCTGCGCGTGCCCGGCCGGCAGCACCGACAGCCGCCGTTGTTCGGCACTGCCTGCACCCGGGCCGCGCACGAAGATCTCCTCGCGCTGGTCGGGTCTTCCGATCCACAGCCGCTCGGCATCCTCCTGGTTGAAGGCCACGCTGGCCCTGGCGCCATCGATCTCGAACCAGAGGCGATTGTGGCGTCCTGCCGAGACCTGGCTGACCGTCAACGACGCCAGCGTGCCGGCGCCGGTCCTGAACATCGCTGCGGCGACGTCTTCGCTGGTGACCGCCTGCATCGCGCCGCTGGCCGTAGGCGTGCTGAAGCTCTGGCCGGTGATGTCGCCGCGTTCGGCGATCACCGTCTGGAACGCCGCACTGACCTCGGTGAAGCGCTCGCCGCTGACCCATTCCACCAGGTCGCACCAGTGCGAGCCGATGTCGGCGAACACGCGCGACGTACCGCCCAGTGCCGGGTCCACGCGCCAGTTGTTGCTGGCCGGGTCCAGCAGCCAGTCCTGCAGGTAGCTGCCGTGGATCAGGTGCAGCGGCCCCAGCTCGCCGTGTGCGATGCGTGCGCGTGCCTCGCGCACCACCGGGTGGTAGCGGTAGACGAAGGGCACCGTGGTAACCAATCCGACCGATGCGGCCAGCGTCGCCAGCGCCTGTGCATCGTCCAGTGTCGTCGCCAGCGGTTTCTCGCAGATCACGTGCTTGCCGGCTTCCAGCGCAGCCTGCGCCATCGCCCGGTGCAGGTGATTGGGCGTGCACACGTGCACGACCTGCACCTGCGGATCGGTGATCACGTCCTCGATATCCCGGTAGGCGCGCGGGACATTCCAGGATTGCGCTGCCTCATGCGCGCGCTGCGGCGACGAGGCGGCCACGCCGCGTACCTCGGCTCCAGCCAGCAAGGCGGCGTGACGATGCACTGCACCGATCATGCCGGCGCCGACGATGGCGATTCCAAGCTTGCGCATCGACTGGGATCCTCAGGGTGTGGAGGGCGCGGCGGTGGCCGCCGGCCGGTCGCGGAACAGCAGCAGGAAGGCGATCAGCACCACCAGTGCAACACCGGCCGGGAACAGCCAGATCTGCTGCCAGTCCGGGCCGGCCTCGCTGGTGAAGTGCTCCACCACCGCGCCGGACAGGAAGGTGCCGATCAGCATGCCCACGCCGTAGGTGGCCAGGGTGATGAACCCCTGCGCGCTGCTGCGCGCGGCGGGGCCAGCATGCGCGTCGGTGTAGATCTGGCCGGTGA
Organism: Stenotrophomonas sp. 78350_Sma; assembly: GCF_056482105.1. Classification (NCBI taxonomy): domain Bacteria; kingdom Pseudomonadati; phylum Pseudomonadota; class Gammaproteobacteria; order Lysobacterales; family Lysobacteraceae; genus Stenotrophomonas; species Stenotrophomonas sp. 78350_Sma. The sequence goes on from NZ_CM151182.1 coordinate 1,229,161, forward strand.
CGAAGAAGAAGTCGTAGCAGATGCCGTGCAGCACGATGCCGATCACCAGCAGTGAGAAACCGCCGCCCGCATCGCCGAAGGCGAACATGACGTAGCGCACCACCCAGGCGGCCATGCCTACGGCCAGCATCGTCTTGACCCCCAGCCTGACGAACAGGAACGGCATGGCCAGCATCAGCAGCACTTCGGAGACCTGGCCCAGCGACTGCAGGCCCGCGGCGCCGCGCACGCCCAGGTCGTTGAGGTACGGGTTGGTGAAGTTGTAGTAGAACGACAGCGGGATGCAGATGGCGATGGAGGCCAGGAAGAACACCAGGTAGGCACGCGACTTCAGCAGCCGCAGCGAATCCAGGCCGAGGATCTGCCCGAGCCCGGCATCGCGCTGCTTCGCCAGCGGCGGCGTGTGCGGCAGGGTGAACGCGTACAGGCCCAGCACCAGCGACGCCACTGCTGCCATCTGGAAGGTGAGTTCGAGCCGATGCGCCTGTTCCCAGCCCAGCCAGCCAATCAGCACGCCGGCCACGATCCAGCCGACGCTGCCAGCCACCCGCACCAGCGGGAACTGTTTCTCAGGCGATTGCATGTGCCGCATCGCCACGCTGTTGGCCAGCGCCAGCGTCGGCATGAACAGCAGCATGTAGCCCATGACGCAGGTGGAGAACATGCTGAAGCTGGTGGCCGTGGAGGCCAGCCACATCAGTACTGCGCCGGCCAGGTGCAGGACCGCCAGGATGCGCTGTGCGGCGAAGTAGCGATCCGCGATCAGGCCGACCAGGAAGGGAGCGACGATCGCACCGATGGACTGGCTGAGGAAGGCCGTCGCCACCTGGCTGGCGCTGGCCTGCAGCGGGCCCTGCACCAGGTAGGTGCCCAGGGTCACGAACCACGCTCCCCAGATGAAGAACTGCAGAAACATCATCGCGCCCAAGCGCGACATGGCGTGCGTCATGGCTTGCCCTCCCGGGGCGGTATCGGCTCAGAGTCCCAGCATGCGGTGCAGTGATGCGGCGTCGGCGCCGCTGTCGGCAAAGTCGTCGAAAGCGCGTTCGGTCACGCGGATGATGTGGTCGCGGATGAAGGCGGCACCCTCGCGTGCGCCGTCTTCCGGGTGTTTCAGGCAGCACTCCCATTCCAGTACCGCCCAGCCGGGGAAGTCGTACTGCGCGAACTTCGAGAAGATCGACTTGAAGTCGATCTGGCCGTCGCCAAGTGAACGGAACCGCCCCGGGCGATCGATCCAGTCCTGGTAGCCGCCATAGACGCCGCTGCTGGCGCTGGCACGGTACTCCGCATCCTTCACATGGAAGGCGCCGATGCGCGCGTGGTAGCGGTCGATGAAGCCGAGGTAATCCATCTGCTGCAGCAGCAGGTGGCTGGGGTCGTAGAGGATCTTCGCGCGCGGATGGTGATCGACCACGTCGAGGAAGCGCTCGAAGGTCGCGCCGTCGTGCAGGTCCTCGCCGGGGTGGATCTCGAAGCACAGGTCCACGCCACAGGCGTCGAAGGCATCGAGGATCGGACGCCAGCGCCGGCCGAGTTCGGCGAAGGCCTCGTCCACCAGGCCGGGCGGGCGCTGTGGCCAGGGATAGAAGTACGGCCAGGCCAGTGCGCCGGAGAACGTGGCGTGCGCGGTCAGCCCCAGCCGCTGGCTGGCCTTGGCTGCCAGCATCAGCTGTTCCACCGCCCAGGCCTGGCGGGCGGCGGGATCGTCGCGTTTGTCCGCGGGTGCGAATCCGTCGAACAGGCTGTCATAGGCGGGATGGACGGCGACCAGCTGCCCCTGCAGGTGGGTGGACAGTTCAGTGATCTGCACGCCATGCCCGGCCAGCATGCCGGCGAGGTCGTCGCAGTACGCCTGGCTGCGTGCGGCCTCGGCCAGGTCGAACAGGTGGGGGGCGCTGGTCGGTACTTGTACGCCAGAATAGCCCAGGCCCGCGGCCCACCCGGCCAGCGTGTCCAGCCGATCAAAAGGAGCTGTGTCGCCGATGAACTGCGCCAGGAACAGCGCTGGACCCTTGAGCGTCTTCAACGTGATTCGCCCTCGATGCAATCGATTGCATTATCCTAGCAGGGGCTTACGCTGGACCTGTTGTGCACTGCACAGCGGGCGGGAGAACTAACGCCATGGCCACCATCTACGACATCGCAAAGCACGTCGGCGTCTCTGCCGGCACCGTGTCACGTGCACTTTCGCGGCCGGACAAGGTGCTGCCGGCGACGCGCGCGCGCATCGAGCAGGCTGCTGCCGCGTTGGGCTACGTGCCCAATACGGTGGCCCGTACGCTCAAGACCCAGCGCAGCGGCAAGATCCTGGTCACCGTTCCGGATATTGCCAATCCGTTCTTCGCGCAGATCCTGCAGGGGGCGGAAGACGCCGCGCAGGCCGTCGGCTATGCAGTGCTGCTGGGCGATACGCAGGACCAACCCGACCGCGAGGAGCGCTACGCGCAGATGCTCCGGCGCAACGAGGCCGACGGCATGATCGTGCTCGGCCATCGCCTGCCACCGACGGCGCGCGAGATTGTCCAGCAGAGGGGGGCTGCCGCGCCGGTGGTCAACGGATGCGAGTTCGACCCCGCGCTGGGCCTGCCCAGTGTGCACATCGACAATGCCGCCGCTGCACGTGCCGTCATGGAGCATTTGTACGCACTGGGCCATGAACGGATCGCCGTGGTCGGCGGGCCGCCGGATAATCCCCTGCACCAGCAACGCCTGGAAGGGGTGCGAGCCGCCGCCAAGGCGCGCGGCCGCCTGCGCCAGCTGAGCGTAGTGCCGGGCGATTTCTCGGTGGAATCCGGGCATGCCGCAACGGTGGCGCTGCTGGCCGATGGGGCGGCATCGACCGCAGTCTTCTGCTTCAGCGACCAGATGGCGCTGGGTGCGCTGGCGGCCTGCCGCGATCTGGGCATCCGCGTGCCGGACGAGCTGTCCGTCGTCGGTTTCGATGACCTTGCGTCTTCGCGCTACCTCACGCCGCCGCTGACGACCATCCGGCAGCCGATGCGGGAAATCGGCGCGCGCGCGGTCAACCTGCTGCTCGCCATCATCGAACAGGTGGACGTTCCGCTTCAACAGACGCTGGATTTCAGCCTGATGGTTCGGGGGTCGACGGCTGCGCCTGGGCCCAGGTGAGGCCATGGACGCTGCAGGTTCGAGTCCTTGATCCCGAATTGACGTAAAGCTGTCAGACTCACGACAGGCAGCCCGGCAGGGGCCGGGGTGGAACGTGCGATCGCGCAAGGGGGTCGGCAATGCCGTTCTTGACTGACTCGACGGAGGTCGCGGTCGAAGGCGCCGGCGCGGCACGGCGCATTGGCTGGATGCGCTTCGTGGGCAATGGCCTGGGCGCGATCCCCATCGCCTCGATCATGCTGGAGCGCCAGGATGGCGCGCTGCCCTGGGTCCTGTTGCTGCTCAATGCGCTGGCATGGCCGGCGCTGGCGCTGGTGCTGACCCAACGCTCGCGCAAGCCGGCCGCGGTCCAGTTCCGCTGCATGGTGGCCGACTCATTGTTCGGCGGCGGCTGGATCGCGTTCATGGCCTTGAGCGCCGTACCCAGTGCACTGTTCGCAGCATTGCTGGTGGCCGACAAGATCGCGGCCGGCGGCGTGCGCCTGGCGATGCGGGCAACGCTGGCTCTGGTGGTGGGCTTCGCGCTCACCTGGTGGGCGCTCGGGTTTCCTTACCAACCCGTGTCGTCGCAACGCACGATCGTGCTCAGCGTGCCGTTCCTGTTCGTCTACGGCATCGGGCTCAGCATCCTCAGCTGGCAGCTGGCGCGTCGGGTGAAGTCGCAGAACCGCCAGCTGCAGCGTCTGAGCCGGATGGATCCGCTGGTCGAACTGGCCAATCGCGGCTTCCTGATCCTGCGTGCGCAGCAGGCGCTGGACAAGGCGCAGGGGCAGGGCGGCTTTGCCTGCCTGTTGATGCTCGATGTGGATGACTTCAAGCACATCAATGATTCGCACGGGCACCGCGCCGGTGATGAAGTACTGCGGCACATCGCCTCGACCCTGCGCGCCTTCGCCCGGCCCGGTGATACACCAGCGCGCCTGGGCGGCGACGAGTTTGTCGTGCTGCTGCACGACTGCGCGCCCGTGGATGCGATGCATGTGGCCGAACGGGTTCGCCTGCACCTGCTCGAAGCGGCACGGCAGGCGACCCCGGGCGTTGAGTTCAGCGTGAGCATCGGGATTGCTGCCACGCCGCGCGGCGGCAGCGTGGAGGACTGGCTGGCCCTGGCCGACCGCGCGCTTTACCACGCCAAGCGGCAGGGCAAGAACACCGCCAGCTATGGCGAGTGAGTTCGTGCGTCCGCCCTGGAACAGGCCAGTAGCTGTGCGGCCGCCGTTGGGGAATCGCCACGCATCACCAGCTGCAGCGCGGTGATCGGCATGCCCAGCTCCAGTGCAACGAAGCACAGGCCCTGGCGGTGCATGTTCTGCATCGACGCCGTCTCGCCGCACGTGCCCGGGCCGAAGCTGATCAACATGTTCCACAGTGGCAGGACGCCGCTGGTGCCGGTGGAGCGCCTGGCCGAACTCGACTACCGCCTGGTGATCATTCCCTCGGATCTGCAACGGGCCGCGATCCGGGCCCTGCAGCGCACCTTGCAGGAGATTGCGCTGACCGGTGACAGCGGGCGCATCGCCGATGAACTGGCCAGTTTCGGAGAGCGCGAGGCGATCGTGCGTACGGCGCGCTATCTGGCATTGGATATCCATACGGAATCAACGCAATAGCGTCCGGGCCGTGCGCACGTGACGGTCGTTGCGCTGCATCATGGGTCAGTCGGAATCCATGCATATACTTTGCTCACCAAGGAGGGTGAACAGATCGGGGGATCTTCGCGACGATTGAAGTTTCGGGCTCTGACCAAGACCTCTCCGGGTGCTTGGCAAGCTTAGGTGCAGAAGTGACGCCCATTTGGGGATGGGCAGGGTGATGGGAATTCTGGCTTCAGTCGGCTCTGAACGGAGCGACATTGGGGCTGCACGCGCTTCCCTGCATGGTCCAGAAGCTGCGTGACATTCGTTTGGTCTGGCGGAGGACCTGCCGGCAGATGGGCTCATTCTTCGAGGATAGACATGGATCGCTTCAAGCGGATCGTCCTGGCAATGGCGGCACAGCTGCTGGCCTTCGGCGTACAGGCACAGGTTCACTCTTTCGAGACGTATGGGCGAGAGCTGGCACGCAGCGAGTCCATCACTGCGCTTCCTGCGGGGTTTGGCCAGTTCGGCGAGCGCATCGACTTCTACTCAGGCGCCGTGTCCTTCCACAAAACCGTGGTCGAACTCCCGGGCAATAATGCGCTGAGGGTGGCAGCGGACTATGAGTACACCGTCCAGGAGAAGCTCGGGTGGCCGCCCAAGTATGCGTTGAGGCGCGCGGAACCATTCATCATGGGCATTCATTCCACCGAACTGGGCTGGATGGTCGGTAGCCCGAACGCCTACACCGGACGTCGATGCTCCGACCCTCGGAGACGGGGTGTCGCCGAAGTGGTCAGGTCGAGCAAGCCGCCGATCGACAATTTTCTGCCCGAAGACTACTGGGATGGGAATTCGCTGGTTGGCACGGAGGGTGGCGGAATCATCCGACGGCTGGATCAGGGGGAACCGAGCATTCCGAATGTCGATGTACGCTGGGCAACCAACGGCGGATGGCGTTTCAGCTGCTACCAGCTGGCCGATGGTAGTGATGGATTCGTTGGTCACGGTCCGGATGGAAACAGGTACTACTTCGGCCGTCCCGAGCGTGACGAAGAGACGCTACAGATAATGAGCAATTTCCAGCAGTCCGACACCTGGCTGGATGTTTCCCTGTATCGCATGCGACTGACTCGTGTGGAAGACCGGTTTGGCAACTGGGTCAATTACTCGTCCAGCCAGATTACGGCGAGTGATGGCCGCAGCATCACTTTTTCAGGCACGGACGGCTCGGTGATCGAGGCTGGGGGGCGCCAATGGCGCCTTCAGGGGGGAGTGCTGACCAATCCGGATGGCTCCACATGGTCGATCGGCAGCGTGGGGGGCATTGCGGCGAGGCCGGATGGGGGGGCGATCGCCCTGTGTGGAAGTCTCTCGCAGATCCCGATGGCCTTCAGCGGGCAGCTGACGGTGAACGTCAAGCTGGAGTCCAATGTGAGCGCGAGCTTCGCTCTGGAGCCACGCCGGCGGGGCTATTCACAGGTGACCTCCTACTGCCTTCAATCCCCGACGGGCGGGAAATTCTCGGAGCTCCCGCACTATGTCGATGGCATCTCACTGGTGTCGCGTTCGATGCAGGGTGCGGGGGTGCCACTGCTGACTCATTCCATCGACTACGGACCGCCCAACGCCTGCTATCAGCCGGCAGTGGGGCAGGGACTGGCAGAGGTCTGCACGTCAAGTTCGCCGGTGACGCGGACGACGGCAGTCACTGGCTCGGATGGAACGGTTGAACGATATGTGTTCGGCAATCGTGCGCGGATGGACGCAGGCCTGCTGCTGTCGCATTCAATTGGAAGTTCGCAGGTTGTCAGTTACGAGTACGCCCTTCCGTATGAGAACGCGTACGACATGGGGAAGCGCAGGCTTTACGACGTGGGCCAGACCAGCATCACGGTGCTGACCCGTAGTCTGATCAGACGGGATGGAGTGAACTTCGAGCGACGGGTTCCCTCTGACTGTGGTCCCGGCGCCAATGCGCTCTGCATTGACACGTTCTATCGTCCAGTCAAGTTCGTCAGTTCAAGCGCCGCAGTTCCTTGAGGGCAGCGGAAATGCACAACGAATGGATCCGTGGCCCGTGTCTGCGGCTGCTTGCCAGCAGCGCGGCGAGTGCGCAGAACCATTCGCGCACCGAGACGAGCCTGTACTCGGACAACGCAACTTCATGAGCAGTGGGGATCGTGGGATTGCCGCGATGCGACCGGGCGACGCATGGCGGGGCGGCGGCTGTTTCGAGCTTGCGGTGATAAGGGTGGACGACGCGTTCCTGATGCGTCGCCTGGGGCAGTCACTGTTGACGGGGAGTGAGCCCGGAATGGGAGCGTGGCGGTCGCTGGGAATGCGGTTGCCGTCAGGGACCGTTGCTGAATTGATCGCATATGATGCTGAACCAGATGCGGGCTTCACCGTGAGGATCGACAATCAATCCGATCCACGCATCGCATTGCAGGAGGTCATCTCCGCCCTCGGTCTTTGCGCGGACCGGATCATATGGTCCAACATCAATGGGATGCCGTGTGCTGCAGGGTGTCGCCAGGGCATATCAAGGTAAGGTCGATGACGATGCAGGCGGTCAAGGTAGTTTGATCCGTTGGCACGGCCAATCCTCTACCATGGGCCACCCCGCCCGGACGTGCCCCCATGCAAGACGCCCTCGTTGCCCAGCCCAAGCCCCCCGTTGCGAGGATCGCGGCATGGTTGATGATGCTGCTGGGCATGTGGCTGGCGCTGAAGCTGGGCCTTGTGGTGACCCTGCTGTCCGGCCTGCTGGTGTTCCAGCTGACCCACGTGCTGGCCTCCACCGTGGAAGGCAAGCTGCCGCCGGGGCGGGCACGGGCGATCGCAGTGATCGTGCTGTCGGCGATCATCATCAGCGCGCTGGTACTGGCTGGCATCGGCGTGGCCTCGTTCTTCCGCACCGAGACCGGTGGCCCGGATGCGCTGCTGGGCCATCTGATGGACATCCTCAACAGCTCGCGGCACCAGGTGCCGGCGCTGCTGCAGCCGTACATTCCCGAGGACATGCCGACGTTGCGCGCGGCACTGAACGACTGGGCCGCCGAGCACCAGCGACAGCTCGGGGTGGCCGGGACCTCGGCGGTGCAGATCGGCGTGCGGATGCTGATCGGCATGGTGCTGGGCGCGATGATCGCGCTGTATGACGAACTGCCGCTGCCGAAGATGGGGCCGCTGGCGCAGGAGCTGATCGGGCGCACCAGCCGCCTGGCCACCGCGTTCCGCCAGGTGGTGTTCGCGCAGGTGAAGATCTCGCTGCTCAACACCGTGTTCACCGCCATCTTCCTGCTGGGCGTGCTGCCGCTGTTCGGGGTGCACCTGCCGCTGTCCAAGACGCTGGTGCTGATCACCTTCATCGCGGGCCTGCTGCCGGTGGTGGGCAACATCATCTCCAACACCATCATCACCATCGTCGCGCTGTCGGTCTCGTTTTACGTGGCCGTGGCCGCGCTGCTGTACCTGATCGTGATCCACAAACTGGAGTACTTCCTCAATGCGCGCATCGTCGGCGGTGAAATCCAGGCGCGCGCCTGGGAGCTGCTGCTGGCGATGCTGGTGATGGAAGCGGCGTTCGGCCTGCCCGGCCTGGTGGCGGCACCGGTGTTCTACGCCTACGTGAAGCGCGAACTGGTCGATCAGCGCTGGATCTGACCCGGCATGATGTGACATTCCCGCTACGATGAGGCGGGCCTTCCCATCTTGGCGGCGCGTTCGCGGTCGCTGTGCCATACCTATCGCAACGGTTCGCATGGCGCTGGCTTGGCGCTGCCGGAACCGGTCGTTACAGTGAACCGCACGTCAGGGGAATTCTGCATGGCCGGCAAGGCATCGCCCATCAGGTTGCGGACCTGGGTCTGGATCCTGGCTGGGCTGTTCGTGGTGTGCACGTTGCCGTTGATGGCCATCGCCCTGGCCCAGGGCACGCTGCGCTACACCGGCGCCGAAGACAACCTGGCCAGCCTGCGCCAGCTGCGGCAGACCTTCGATCTTGCCAACCTGGCTTCGGCCGAGCGCGGCCCGGCCAACAGCCTGCTGGGGGCTGACCCGGCCGACGCCGCCGAACAGGCGCGGCTGGCCGCGCAGCTGGGGGCCGCGCGCAAGCGGGTCGACACCGCCCTGCTGCAGCTGGACACCGTACTCAAGGACGACCCGGGCATGCTGGATGAGCATGGCCTGCTGGCCGACGCGCAACGTCGCCTGCAGTCGGCGCGGGCTGAGGTCGACCGGGTCGTGGCGCTGCCCCATGACGCACGCCGGGTGGAGGAGGTGGAGCGTGCGATCAGTGGCATGTTCGCCGTGGTTGATCGCCTGCACCTGCTGACCTCGGCACAGACCAACGTGCTGGTCAGCGCCGATCGCGAAGCGGCGATTCCGGCGATGCAGGGCCAGGTGCTGATCGATCTTCGCGAATATGGTGGCCGCCTGGCCTCGAACGTGATGGCGCCGGTGGCGATACCAGGGGCATGGCGTGAGGAGCAGGTACGCGCGGCGCTGCAGACCCAGGGCCGCCTGCTGGAGCTGTGGCGGTTGGCGGGCAGCCACGAGTCGGTGTTCCGCAGTGACCCGGAATTGTCATGGCACTGGGACATGGCGCGACGGCAGTTCTTCGGTGAGTCGCTGCCGATGATCGAGCAACTGATCGAAGACGGTCGCCGCGGCCTGCCGCCGCCGTGGACCGCCGCGGAGTTCACCACGCGCTATGTGCCCACTCTGCAGTCGCTTGAGGCGCTGCGCGATGGTTACCTGAGCGTGTCCATCGCCCGCTTTGAACGCACCCGCAACCGCGAAGCGACGCGCCTGGTCGTGCTGGTGGCGACGGTGCTGGGTACGCTGCTGGTGCTGGGCGTGGCCCTGCGCATTGCCCATCGGCAGATCCTGCGGCCGCTGCTGCAGGCGCAGAAGCAGGTCATCCAGATCGCCTCGGAGGCACCGGGGCCAGAGCAGCATGTCACCCACCCGCTGGCCGAAATGCAGCGCCTGTTCGATGCGATCGAGGTCCTGCGCGAGAAGTCGCGCGAGCGCTCTGCGCTGACCAGCGAACTGCGCCAGCTGGCAGGTACCGATGAATTGACCGGGCTGTTGAACCGGCGCGCGCTGGAAGAAAGGGTGCAGCAGCGGCATGCCGAAGGAGGCGCCGGCGCCGTGGTGATCCTGCTGGACGTGGACCGGTTCAAAGCGATCAACGACGGCCACGGTCACGATGCCGGTGACGAAGTGCTGGTGCAGGTGGCGCAGTTGCTGCAACGGCACCTGCGCCGCAGCGACAGCATCGCCCGCTATGGCGGCGAGGAGTTCCTGGTGCTGCTGGCCGACGGTGATCTGGCCGGTGGCCGCCAGCTGGCCGAGTCATTGCGATTGGCCCTGCAGCAGATGGACATCGCGCTGGCCGGCGGCACCGTGCTGCGGGTGACCGCCAGTTTCGGCGTGGCCGAGGGCGGCACCGACGCACTGGGCTGGCGCACCCTGCTGCGTGCCGCCGATGCGGCCATGTACCGGGCCAAGGCGCAGGGGCGTGATCGGGTACGGGTGGCGGGGGGCGGTCGTGGCGCCCGCTGATCGTGGCATTCATCGCCGGCGCACGCGGTCCTGCCTAGACTGGCCCTCCGATCGCTGCAGGAGCCGTCCATGATCTTTCGCCCTGTTGTTGCCACGGCCCTGCTGGCCGGGTTGTTGGCCGGCTGTGCTTCGACCGCTTCCCAGACCAGCGCCGACGCGCCTCGCCATCCTTCCATCGCTGCCGACCTGAGCCCGGTACCGGCCTTCACCGGCGGTGGCACTGGCTGGAGCATCGAGATCGCCTCCACCGGCAAGGGCAACCACGACGCCAGCCTGAGTGCCGATGGACGCACCCACAAGGGCGTGCTGCGCTACCTCGGCCAGCCGGCCGATGCACCCGGTTCGCTGATCGTTCTCAACGGCGAGCTGGGCAAGCAGCCGGCCATCGTCGAGATCAAGCACGAGTCGTGCCGCAATTCCGAAGGCGTGGACACGCTGGCCAGCGTGCAGGTGACGATGGAAGGGCAGCCCCAGCGCCGTGGCTGCGGCCACCTGGCCGTGTACTGATCCTGTGCGCCGTCGTGCTTGAGATTCCAACCCTGCACACCGTGCGCCTGCGGCTGCGTGCACAGCAGCTGGATGACTTCGGCGTCTATGCCGCGTTCCTGGCCTCGCCGCGTGCGCGGGGCATGGGCGGGCCGTTCGGTGAGGTGGCGGCGTGGGGCCAGTTCTGCCACGACCTGGCCAGCTGGCACCTGTTCGGCCACGGCGCGCTGATGATCGAACGCATCGATACCGGTGCCTGCATCGGTCAGGTCGGGATCAACCACGGCCCGCTGTTCCCGGAAAAAGAGCTGGGCTGGTTGCTGTACGACGGCCATGAAGGGCAGGGCTTCGCGACTGAAGCCGCCGGTGCGCTGCGTGATTGGGCCTTCGTGGTGCCGCAGCTGCCGACCCTGGTCAGCTACATGGCGCCGGACAACCTGGCATCGCAGGCCGTCGCACGGCGTCTGGGCGGCGTGCTGGATGAAAAGGCCGCGCGCAGCGACGCGGATGATCTGGTGTACCGCTACAGCGCAGGGTAGTGCCGGCCGCTGGCCGGCATCACCAGTGCACCGGGCGCGCGGCCCACGCATCAAGATCAGCCAGTTCCGGCGCCAGTGCATGCTCCACCGCCCGCCGCAGCAGCGCCGGTGCCACGTAGTGCCGGTGCGCGGCATCGATCAGCGCCATGTAGATGCGGCCGAACGCATTGCAGGTCTGCACCCGTGAGCCGAGGCTGATCTCGATGCATCCATCGGCACGCCGCTGCACACGCACGCTGCTGCGGAAACGCAGATGGCGATCGTCGGCGCCGAGCAGCACTTCGGCACAGTCATCTTCTGCATCGACGTGCGAATCCAGCACTGGATAGCGACCGGCGAACAACCGGCTGCGATCGGTCGACAGTAGTGACGACACCGGGCATCCCAGCGGCGACGTACGCAGCCGCAGCGGTGCCACCAGGCGGTTGCGCAGGGCCATCAGATGGCCGACGCCGCTGGGTGGATTGCGCAGGAAGCCCTCCAGTACATCGGCCAGCAGCGCCGACGCGGAACGGTAGGCCACCTGCGAGGGTTCCAGGCACAGGGTGGTCAGGTCCTGATAGTGGCTGTGCGGCAGTGCCGTGGGCAGCAGGCCATCGCTGGCAGCAGACCGTGCATGGATGGGATAGGCCGGCGTGGCGCGTTCGACGAAGCCACGCAGCGGCCGCAGCGGGATCCGCCGCAGCGGACCGAACAGGGCGCGGGTACGAGCGCACAGATGCGCGCACAGGCTTGGGGGCGCCGCCTGCAGCGACAGTTGCAGCAGCGGTGCCGCTGCAAGTGTGGTGCCCGAAGGCCAGTGCGATTCCGGCAGCACCTCGGTCAGGCTGGGGATATCGGCGGCATTGCGCTCCACCTGCGCACGGGCCTGTTCGCTCATTCGGCCTGCCAGTTCATCGCTGTGGCAGGACAACGCGAACAACGCCGGGTGTGCACGATGGTTCGAAGCGAACTGGTGCCAGGTGCCGCCGCCGAAGCGCACGGTAAACAGGCAGTCCGGTGGGATGCGGACACGCCGAAGCGTGCGCGCGAAGGCACCGGGATCTGCTGCCAGCTGCGTGTCGGAGACGGTGGCGAAACGCAGCTCGGCACCGGCGCTGCCGGCAATGGCGGTGAACATGCGCGGGCCTGCATGGCGATGAAACGGGTGGCCACCGGCACCGACGGTGAAGCTGTACAGCGAGGAGGCGTCTCCCTGCTGCAGATGCATGCCGCCCAGTCGCGCCGAAGGCTCGTCCAGCGCATCGATGAAGGCCGGGTGTTGGCGCTGGCGCTGGCTGGCGTCGGTCACCAGCGCATCACCGGCGCCGATGCCGAGCTGTGCGATCAGGGTGACTTCGGTCGGACTGCCGCCGTCCTGTGCCGGAAGCTGCACTGCTGGAAACGAACGGCGATCGCGGGTCGAACCAGGCATTGTCATGCTCCTTGGCGGGCGGATCAGCGGGCGGGGGACTTGCGGCGCGCGCGTGCTTCGCGCTTGAGCGGACCGCCGACCGGACAGACTTCGGCCGCCCACGAGAACAACGTGTTGGCCAAACGGTCGGGCACCTGCCGGAAGTACACGAACTGGCCGCGCTTCTCGCGTTCGATCAGGCCGGCTTCCTCGAGGATGCGCAGATGGCTGGACAGCGCCGGCTTGCTGAAGTCGAAGCGTTCGGCCAGTTCGCCCGCGCTGAGCTCGCCGGCGCTGAGATAGGCCAGGATCTGCCGGCGGGCGGTGGAGGCGAGGGCTTCGAAAATACGGTCCATGACGAGTTAATTAACTAATTCGTTAACTGATACTCCTCCCGCCGGTGGCGGCTGTCAAGCCATGACCCGTTGCGCGGCACGCCTGGGCTTTGCCATCCTCCCTGCTGTTTTCCGTAGCGTGGAATCCCGATGCGTCCTGCGTTCTGGCTGGCTTTGGCCCTGCTGCCCACCCTGGCGGTGGCGCAACCCGCGCGTACTCCCAAGACCAAAGCTCCGGCGCAGGATCCCTTCAGCGAGCTGTTCGATACCGCCTGCATGCAGCACATCGGGGCCCCGGCGCGGTTGCAGTCGCTGATGGAATCCAATGGGCTGTCGCCGCTGCAGCCCGCCGAAGCCGCGACGCTGTTGCAGGGGCAACCGGGCGTGGCCTGGATGGTGCCTCTGGCCAGTGGTCGCTATGCGGTGAGCTGGGCTGACGATGGCACGTGCACGGTCTACGCCGAAAAGGCCGACGCGGCGGTCGTGCAGAAGGGATTCGCCCGGTTGGTGCAGGCCGCACCGATGCCGTTGCAGGTGCGCTCGCTGCCGGGACGTGGGCCGCTGTCGGCCGATCAGGTGGCGATCCAGTACGGCTGGGCCACGCCGGGGCAGGGCAAGCTGCAGGTGCGCTTCCGCCTGGTCACGCGGCAGGCCGCCGATGCGGGCGTGCAGGCGATGGCCTCTGCGGCGCCGGGGGAGGCGATGCTGGAGCAGGGCGCGTCCGGGCCCTGACAGGAGCCGCGCCTGCGGTTCAGGCTTTCACGTGGGATGTGATATATCGTTTATCGATAAATCCACCCCGGGGCGGCGAGGCCACCCCAACACCGGAGGCCGCTTGACCGCTCGTCTCGCCCGCGCAAGACCCGCGCGAGGCCTGTTCACCCTGGCCCAGGCCGCCGTACAGGCCGTCCGGGCGATGTGCTGGCTGGGCATCCTGGCCGCACTGCTGGCGGTGCCGCTGGTCGCCCACGACCGTCGCTGGCTGCTCGACAGCGTGCACGACGCTGCGGCCGCCGCCGCGCACGGCAATGATCTGTTCCTGCACTTCTGCCTGGGCCTGGGTGCGATCATCGCGCTGCTGGTGCTGTGCCTGCTGTTCCTGCGCCATCTGCTGAGGCTGCTGAAGTCGGCGGCGCGCGAGCGTCCGTTCACCCATGCCAATGCACAGCGCCTGCAGCGCATGGCCTGGCTGATGCTGGCGATGGAGCTGCTGTCGATCCTGATCGGTGCCTATGCGGCCTGGATGGGCCCGGATTTCACCTGGATGGAGGTCGGCGGTGGCATGTCGATCACTGGCCTGGTCGCCGTGCTGATGCTGTTCGTGCTGGCGCGCGTCTTCGCCGTGGGCGCAGCGATGCGCGACGACCTCGACGGTGTCATCTGATGGCGATCGTCATCACCCTGGACCGCATGCTGCAGGAACGGGGCATGACCCTGTCAGAGCTGGCCGGGCGTATCGACATCACCCTGGCCAACCTGTCGATCCTGAAGACCGGCAAGGCGCGCGCCATCCGCTTTTCCACGCTGGATGCGATCTGCCGCGAGCTGCAGTGCACGCCTGGCGACCTGCTCGGGCATGACCCGGCGCAGGCGCAGGACGCCGACTGAGTGGTTCTCCTTTTTCCTTACCTACTGACGAAACGGACCTGAAATGGAATGGTTGGCTGACCCCTCGATATGGATGGGCCTTGCAACCCTGGTCGTGCTGGAGATCGTTCTCGGCATCGACAACCTGGTGTTCATCGCAATCCTTGCCGACAAGCTACCGCCGCACCAGCGCGACCGCGCGCGGGTGATCGGCCTGGCGCTGGCCCTGCTGATGCGGCTGGTGCTGCTGGCCGCGCTGGCCTGGATCATGAAACTGACCGAGCCGCTGCTCACGCTGTTCGTCCACAGCTTCTCCGGACGTGACCTGATCCTGCTGGGCGGTGGCCTGTTCCTGCTGTTCAAGGGCACCATGGAGCTGCATGAGCGGCTGGAAGGCCGCCAGCACGAGGACAACGGCAAGAAGGTCTATGCCAGCTTCGCAATGGTGGTGGCACAGATCGTGGTGCTCGACGCGGTGTTCTCGCTGGACTCGGTGATCACCGCGGTCGGCATGGTCGACAACCTGGGCGTGATGTATGCCGCGGTGACCATCGCGATGGTGCTGATGCTGGTGGCCAGCAAGCCGCTGACCCGCTTCGTCAACAAGCATCCCACGGTGGTGGTGCTTTGCCTGGGCTTCCTGTTGATGATCGGCTTCAGCCTGGTGGCCGAAGGCCTGGGCTACAAGATTCCGAAGGGCTACCTGTACGCGGCGATCGCCTTCTCGATCCTGGTCGAGGCGTTCAACCAGTGGGTGCGCTTCAACCGTGAGCGCAACGAGCGCCGCCAGCCGTTCCGCCAGCGCACCGCCGACGCCGTGCTGCGCATGCTCGGCGCGCGCCCGGCCAATGGCCACGACGACGAAGGCGCGGACGAACCTGTGGATGCCGGGGAACGCCTGCAGCCGGCCGAGCACGAGATGATCCGCAGCGTGCTGGGCCTGGCCGATCGCCCGGTGTCGAGCGTGATGACCGTGCGCGCCGACGTACAGTGGATCGACCTTGCGCGTGGACAGGACGATGTGGTGGCACGCCTGGTGGCATCACCGCACACCCGCCTGCTGGTCGGCGATGGTGATCTGGACAGCCTGTGCGGCGTGGTGCAGAGCCGCGATCTGCTGGCCGACCTGCTGCAGGGCAAGCCGCTGCAGCTGGAAGGTAACCTGCGCGAGCCGCAGTACGTGCTGTCCAGCGCCAGTGCGCTGCAGGCGCTGGAGCTGATCCGCCAGCATCCGGTGCCGTTGGCGGTGGCGGTGGACGAGTACGGCAGCGTGGAAGGCCTGGTGACGGCCAACGATCTGCTGGCGGCGATTGCCGGTGATCTGGTCGACACCCAGGACGAACGCTATGGTGTGATCGCGCAGGGGGAAGGCCAATGGGAGGCCGATGGTGCGTTGACCCTGGACGATCTGCAGCGCCTGGCCGGCGTGTCGCTGCCGCGCAGTGCCGACTACATGACCATCTCCGGACTGGTGCTGGAGCAGTTGGGTCGCCTGCCGGACATCGGTGATGCGGTGGACGTGGCCGGTGTGCGCATCACAGTGCTGGCGATGGAGAAGCGCCGCATTGCCCGCCTGCGGGTGGAGCGCCTCGACGAAATGGCCTGACCCACCTGTTGTTGCAGGGCCGAGCCCATGCTCGGCTGCAGGTTGGGACACCGAGCATGGGCTCGGCTCTACACAACACGGCCCGCAGCCTTCACCATGGCGGGCCGCTTTCTGTCATGGATGGTTGCAGTGCTGAGTACGATCGGTTTGTTGATGGGCCTGTATGTGGCCTGGCGCCTGTTCTGGCCGCTGCGCATGCCCATCGGGTTGAAGGTCGTGCTGTCGCTGCTGGTGGTGGCCGTAGCCGTGCAGTTGCGCATCGTGGCCACCTTCTGGGGCACGATGGCGTCGCCGGAGATCCCGAAGATGGCCATCGCCGTGCTGGCCACCGGCTCCACTGCGGTGCTGCTGCTGGCCTTGATGATGCTGGTACTGGACGCCGGCCTGCTGCTTTCGCGCCTGCTGCGTTGGCCGCGCATGGTAGCGGCCCTGCGCGCACCGAAGCTGCGGCCATTGGCCGGCCTGCTGGCCCTGCTTGTGAGTGGCTATGGCATCAGCCAGGGCATGGCCGTGCCCCAGCCTCGGCAGATCGACGTGGCGATCAGGGATCTGCCGGCCGCGTTCGACGGTTATCGCGTGCTGCAGCTGACCGACATCCACGCCAGCCGCCTGCTGACCGGCGACTGGGTACGCAGGGTAGTGGACGAGAGCAACGCGCTGAAGCCGGACCTGATCGTGATCACTGGCGATCTGATCGACGGCAGTGTCGAGGCCCGTCGCGACGACGCGCGTCCGTTGGCCGATCTGCAGGCGCCGGATGGCGTCATTGCCATCACCGGCAACCACGAGTACTACGCGCAGTACCAGGACTGGATGCAGGCGTTCCGCGCGCTGCACATGCAGGTGCTGGAGAACAGCCATCTGCAGGTGCGGCGTGGTGATGCGGCGCTGACCATCGCCGGTGTCACCGACCCGGTGGCGGCACGCTACGGCATGCCGTTGCCGGATCTCCAGGCTGCACTGGAGGGTGCCGATCCCTCCGCACCTGTGATCCTGCTCGATCATCGCCCACGCAATGCGCGTGAGGCTGCTGCGCGCGGTGTGAGGCTGCAGTTGTCCGGACATACCCATGGCGGCCAGATCATCGGCATGGACCAGCTGGTGAAGCGGGCCAACGGCGGCTACGTCTCCGGCCGCTACGAGGTGGACGGGATGACCCTGTACGTGAGCGATGGCGCTGGCCTGTGGGCCGGATTCCCGGCACGCATCGGCGTGCCTTCGGAAATCACCCTGATCACCCTGCGCCGCGCCCCGTGACCTGAAGTGGGGTCAGATCCCTTTCCTGCAGGGAAAGGGACCTGGCCCCTGACAGACCATATGGAGGGAGCCATGTCCCGTACCCGCGCGCCGATGGAACGCCTGATCCGCGCCAATGCGGACGAGATCAACCGGCTGCGCCAAGCCATCCGCGAAGCCGCTGGCGCGCGCTGGCGTGGCCCGGAACAAATGCAGCGGCATGCGGCAGCCTGCGCGGAATACAACCAGCGCTATGAACAGCTTGCGTTCCCGGGTGGATACGCCAACGCGCTGAGGCAACTTGCCGAACACGATCCACACACGGTGGATGTCGTGCTGACCTTCCTTGAGGTGCGCCCGTACTTCTTCCGTTCCGGATACATGTGGAAGACGCTGCTGAAGCGCGTGCAGCGGGCGCCGATGGGCGTGAAGCAGCAGGCCCGGATGCAGAAGATCCTCGAAGCCTACGCCGCTTACAGGGCGGGAAGCCAGCACACCGGGTAGCGCCACGCCATGCGTGGAGGTCGTGTCCTTCCCGCCGCGGGCCCAGGATCGGCGATCATCTGCACGGTCCATGCGGAATCAGGGAGCACACAATGCAGGGAATGCTTCATCCAGTCCGGCGTCCACGCCACGTCGCGCTGCTGGCCGGCCTACTCGCGCTGGCCGCATGCCAACGCACATCGGATGCGCCGACCGGGGCACCCGCAGCGGGCACACCGCTTGCCGCCCCGGCCACCGCAACAGACCTCTCTCCGCTGCTGGATGCGCTGCCGACCTGTGCGCTGGACGGCTGGTACATCGACCTTCAGACCGATCGCCCGGCCCATCCCTGGCTGGCCGCGAACGCGCCGAAGCCCTGCAAGGTGGACGAAGAGAACGAGATCGCCACGTTCTGCATGCGTGGGCAATGGAAGGGACTGCCGGTGGAGGAGGTGGTCCTGCCGACGATGACGTTCGTCTCGTTCCGTGGGGCGAAGATCGGTCTGCCGCTGGAGAAGGCGCGTCCCGTCGTCCGCCAGCGCTTCGGGCAGGAATTCCCGGGTGGTGCGGCGTACGAGGCGGGCCGCGAGCCGAAGCTGATGGCCGACCCGGAGGACGCGCAGCGCTCATGGCTGCTGTGCAGCACGCCGGAACTGGGCCACGACGTGGACAGCGGGGGAAGCATCAGCTATTCCGGCATGAACCTGCCCTACGATCACGACGGTTGCAGCTACCGCTACAGCCCGGTCGACTTCTGCGATGCGCCGCACCGGGCCGCCATCGAAGATGCGCTCCAGCACCAGGAGCCCAATTTCAACCAGCACTACCTGCTGGTGCAGGTCGATGATCGCCCCGAGTTCTTCCAACGCACACTGGTGCTGGTCGACACCCGCACGGGACGCGCCACGCCATTACCGATCGATGCCTTCACCGGCCCGGCGGGGAAGGGCGGAGATGCCACCGGCTACGGGACACTGGAAACGGGCGTGGACCAGCCGCAGTTCTGCCTCGATGGCGCGTTGCTCGTCTACCGCGTGTTCGAGGAAGGACGCTTCTGCTTCGGCTTTGACGGTGAGCGCTTCACCGGGCACGAAACCCAGTACATGCAGCCGATGGATGACCGATGACCGGCATTTCACCCGGGCCGTGACACTCTGCCTGCAACCTGCATCCACGGGAACGAGGCTGTTGAAGGCGAACACGCAATGACCGCGGCGCGGCAGCGCTCGATGTGGGTGGCCGGCCTGTCCACGGTGGTGGAGTGGTACGACTTCACGCTGTACCTGTACTTCGCCACGGTGCTGTCGCGAGTGTTCTTCGGCGGTGGCGAGCAGGCGCTGCTGGTCACCCTGGCCGGCTTTGCGGTGTCCTACCTGATGCGCCCGCTGGGTGCGCTGTGCTTCGGCCACCTGGGCGACCGCCTGGGCCGGCGCTGGATGCTGCTGGCTTCGATGGCGTTGATGGCAGCCGCAATGCTGGCCACTGCGCTGCTGCCGACAGTGGCCACGGCCGGTACGACGGCGGGCGTGCTGCTGCTGATCCTGCGCTGCGTGATGGCGTTTTCGGTGGGCGGTGAGTACACCGGGGTGGTGGCGTACCTGCTGGAAAGCGCACCGGAGAGACGACGCGGGCTGGTCACTTCGCTGGCCTCGGCGGCCAGTGAAGTGGGCGCACTGCTGGCGGTGGCGATTTCCGCGCTCACTGTCGCGCTGCTGCCCACCCCGCAGCTGGACAGCTGGGGCTGGCGCATCCCGTTCTTCTTCGGTGCGGCGCTGGCACTGGTGATCCTGATCGCACGCTCGGGCATGCACGAATCGCCCGAGTTCGAGCGTCAGCGCCGTGAGGGCAGCATTCCGGCCACGCCGCTTCGCCATGTCCTGCGCAACCATCCGCTGGCGGTGGCGCGCACGTTCGCGATTTCGGCGCTGGGGTCGATCACCTACTACGTGGGTATCACCTATGTGCCCGCATTCCTTCATGCGCGGGGCCACGATGAGGGCGATGCGCTGTGGCTGTCGACGATTGCGGCAGTGGCGGTGATCGCGATCACGCCACTGTTCGGCGCATTGTCCGACCGCGTCGGACGACGGCCGGTGCTGTTGGGCCTGACCGTGCTGGCAGCGCTGCTGCCACTGTCCTTGTTTGCGTGGATGGCGCAGGCGACAGCGCTGGGCATCGCGCTGGCTGCGGTGCTGCTGGCCTGCGTGGCCGGTGGCGTGAGCGCGGTGGCGGCGCCGGCCACGGCCGAGCAGTTCCCCGGTGAAGGCCGGGTCAGCGGGCTGGCACTGGGCGTGACCATGGCCACTGCATTCTTTGGCGGAGCAACACCCTGGCTGGCGCAATGGTGGGTGGAGCGCAGCGGCTGGGCAGCAGCGCCAGGTGCGATGATCGCGTTGGTGGCAGTGCTGGTGTTGCCGGTGCTGTGGACCCTGCCCGAGACGGTCCCGGGCAGGGCCAAGCGCTAGCGGGTCAGACCTTCAGGGTCTGCTCGATGTCGGCCAGTACCGCGGCCGCATCCACGCCGATGGCAATCGACTGCACCACGTGGCCGTCCCACACGCTGGGGCCGAATGCCAGGCCTTCCGGCTTGGGAATGGTCATGCCGCGGGCGACGCCGTCGGTGGCCACGCGCACGCTGGCGCGCTCGAACTGGAACAGCTCCGGACGGGTCAGCGCAATGCAGGCGCAGCAGTCGTGCACGACCATGCCCTTGTGGCCGGCCTGCAGGTAGAAGTCCACGTAATCCTGCGACAGCGCACGCACCAGTTCGGCATCGGCACCGCCGATGGCGGCCAGCGTGTCCAGACCGTCACGGTTCATTTCCACGCGGGTGGTCACGTCCAGGCCGATGGCAGTAACCGGCCAGCTGGCGGTGAACACCACATCGGCCGCTTCGGCGTCGCCCCAGATGTTGGCCTCGGCGGCCGGGGTGATGTTGCCGTTGACGTGGAAGGCGCCGCCCATGATCACCACGCCGCGCACCAGGCCGGCGATGTCCGGGGCCTGCTGCAGGGCCAGGGCCAGGTTGGTCATGCGACCGACCGCGACCAGAGTCACTTCGCCCGGATGGGCACGGACCAGGTCGATGATCAGCTGGTGGGCGGGGCGCGCGTCGGCGGCCACGTCCAGTTCGGCCGGCACCGGGTGATTGCCCAGGCCGTTGTGGCCATGGATGTGCACCGGCCAGGCTTCCGGGGTGGCTTCCGGCTGCAGCGGGCCACCGGCACCGCGCGCGACCGGGGCGGCAAAGCCCCAGGCCTGCTTCAGGTACAGCGCATTGTGCGTGGTCGACTCCACCGAGGCATTGCCGAAGGTGGTGGTGACGCCGATCAGGTCGATCTGGGCGTGCTTGTGCAGGTACAGCAGGGCCAGGGCGTCGTCGACGCCCGGGTCGGTATCAAAAATGACTTTCAGCATGTTGTTGTTCTTCTTCTTCCGTGTGGTGCGGGGGGCGCCGGCGGCCCGGAAGCAGGCCGGCGCGCCCTACATTGTCCCATCTTCATGACAGGCAGGGCCATTGCCGGGCTGGCAGGCCCATAATGCCCTCCAGTCCAGGCATGGAGCCGCCGAATGCTGATCGTTGCCCTTCTGCTGGTCCTGCTGGTGCTGGGCCTGAACGTGGTGGCTACCGTGGTGATCGTCAGGCGTGATGGCCTGTCGGCGGGCGGCCGGACAGTGCAGTTGCTGCTGATCTGGCTGCTGCCGCTGGTCGGCGCGATCCTGTGCATGGCAGTGGCCACGGCCGATGGCTTGGGAAGCCGGGGGGAGGGGGGCGGACGCCATGACACCTCCGTTGGCTATTCCAGTGACAACCACAGCCATCACAGCTACAGCAACTCTGACTGCGGAAGCGACAGCGGCAGCAGTGACGGTGGTAGCTGCGGTGGTGGCGATTGACGAGATGTTCCGGGATGCCGGCCAGCGGCCGGCACTACCAGGGCGTGACCTCGGCTGGGTAGTGCCGGCCGCTGGCCGGCAACCTCAGCCGCTCAGCCGCCGCCTTCGGTCGGCAACGGCGCTGGCACGTTCAGCAGGCCTCCCGCCGCCACATAGGCGGCCAGCGCCTGGCCCTGGCTGAGCAGGTGGCGCTCCATGGTGCGTTCGGCGGCCTGCGCGTCGCGGCGACGGAAGCACTCCATCAGTTCGCGGTGTTCGGCCAGCGACTGCGCGGTACGGCCCGGGGTCAGCAGCTGGCGGCCGCGATGCATCTTCAGGATGCGGTGCAGGTCATGGGTGATGCGGATCAGCCACGGGTTGCCGGCGTAGTGCTGCACGGTTTCGTGGATCAGGTAGTTGTTGCGGTAGTACTCGGCGATGTTGCCTTCGGCCGCCGCCGCTTCCATCGCTGCATGCAGCTCCTCCAGCTGCTGCACGCCGGCATCGTCGATATGCCTGACCGCCTCGTGCGCGCAGCGGCCTTCCAGCATCGCCATCACCGGGAACAGCTGGTTGAGGTCTTCCAGCGTCAGTCGCGTGACCCGGCTGCCACGGCCGGCATCGATCTGCACCAGGCCTTCGGCAGCCAGCAGCTTCAGCGCCTCGCGCAGCGGCGTACGACTGATGCCCAGTTCCTCGCACAGTGCGGGCTCGTCGATCCACTCGCCCGGCGGAAGCCGGTAATCGTAGATGCGCTCGCGCACATGTTCGGCCACCTCTTCGTACAGAGGTGCGCGTTTCTTCGGTGACCGCGGAGCAGGGGCAATGGCCATGGAGGAAGTGTACCGCCAGGTAGTGCCGGCCGCTGGCCGGCAACCCATGATCGCTGGATGGCTTCATGGGATTGCCGGCCAGCGGCCGGCACTACCGTTGGGTGGTTACATCCAGCCCGGTACCACGAATACCAGCCAGGCCAACAACGGCCCCAGGGCCACCACCAGGCCGCTGTAGACCAGGAAACGGCGGAACAGGGTCTCGCGTTCTTCCTTCGCGGCCGAGGCCACCACCAGTGCGCCATTGGTGGAGAACGGGCTGACATCGACGATGGTGGACGACACCGCCAGCGCGCAGATCACGCCGGCGGCGCTGAGGTGACCCTGCATCAGGAACGGTACCGCCAGCGGGATCGTGGCACCCAGTACCGCCGCCGACGAGGCGAATGCGGAGACGATGCCGCCGACGTAGCAGACCAGCAGCGCACCGAGCAGCGGGATGCCGATGCTGGAGACGCCGTGGCCGATGAAGTCCACCGCGCCGGCATGTTCCAGTACGCCGATGTAGGTCACCACGCCACAGATCAGCAGCACGGTGGACCAGCTGATGCCATCGACCGCGCCCTTCTGGCTTTGTGGCGACAGCAGCGCCAGAGCCACCGCGACGGTGATCGAGACCAGACCGACATTGAGGTTGTAGATCAGCGCGGCCACGCCCAGACCGAGCAGGCCGATCAGGGTGAACAACCGCTCGCGGGTCAGGCTCACCGCGTCCAGTGCCGCCGGATCATTGCTGAGCGTGCCACCGCCCGCCGCGACCAGCGCACCATGGCCTTCGATCGCGAACTGGCGCGACGACGCCTGCGGGCCACCGGCCATTGCCAGCTCCGCATTGCCCATAGTGCCAGCTGCGGTAATCGAGCCGCGGCGCAGCAGGGCGATGCCACCGAAGGCGAAGAAGCAGATCGTCGCCATCATGAAGTTGAAGCCGAGGCTGGTCAGGAACACCGCCATCTCGGTCACTTCCAGCCCGGCCTTCTGCACCACGCCGTTGGTGATGCTGCCGTACACGCTGATCGGCGAGAAGCCGCCGGCCTGCGCACCATGGATGACCAGCAGGCCCATCATCAGCGGATTGATGTTGTACTGCTTGGCAAAGCGCAGCGCGACCGGGCCGATGATGGCTACCGCTGCCGGGCCGAGCGCGCCGAAGGCGGTCAGCACCGCGGTGATCACGAACATCACCCAGGGGATGGCCACGATGTGCCCGCGCACTGCTTTCACAGCCCAGTGCACCAGCAGGTCGATGGTGCCGTTCTTCTGCGCGATGGCGAACAGGTAGGTGATGCCGACCAGGGTCAGGAACAGATCGCCGGGGAATCCGGCCAGGACCTCCTTGCCGCCCATGTCGACCCACAGCCCGCCGATGATGAAGGCCAGCGCAAAGGCGACGGCGCCCATGTTGATCGGCATCGCCGTGGCGACGATGAACATGATCACCAGGCCGATGATCGTTGCGATTTGTGGACTCATGCGCCCTCCCAGACACGTGACTCACGTACAGCGCGGATGGAGACCCGCCATCCCGGGGTAAGGCGACGTACTGCGTGTTGCGTGATACGTACTGCTCGAACCCGTTACTGCAGCCGCTCCAGCGCGCTGCGAACCCATGCCGAGGCGCCGTCCAGGCTCTGGAACTCTTCCACCGCGCGCACTTCGCAGCACGCGTATGACGGCGCGACCATGCGCGCCAGTGCATTGCCCGGGCCCAGCTGCAGGAATACCCGCGCGCCTCGCTCGAAGGCCTGGCGCATCACCTGCGCCCATTCGATGGTCTGGGCCAGCTGTGCCGACAGGGTGCGCACCGCTGCCGCGCGATCACGTACCGGCCGTGCATCGATACCGGCCAGCAGCGGCAGGCGCGGGGCCTGCAGCGCAGAGGCATCGAGGGCCGCAGCGAACGGTGCGACCGCCGCTGCCAGCAGCGGTGTGTGCGCCGGAACGTGTACCGGCAGCGGACGGATGTCTGCACCCTGTGCACGCGCTGCATCGGCCAGGCCCTGCAGCGAGGCGTGCGTGCCGCCCACGATGAAATGATCCTGGCCGTTGGCGATGGCCACGTACGCGCCCTGTGCATCGCACAGCGACTGCAGGCTGCGGCGGTCCAGCCCGAGCACCGCCTGCAGGCCTGCATCGGTGGGGCTGGCGCTGTCCATCAGTTGCGCGCGCCGTGCGGCGAGGGCCAGGCAGCTGGCGGCATCAACGCTGCCTGCGATCGCATGCGCGGCCAGTTCACCGATGCTGTAGCCGGCCACCAGCACCGGTGCCGGCACCGTTTCGCGAAGTCCCTGCCAGTGCGCGAGGCTGGCTGCACACAGCAAGGGTTGCGCCAGGGCATTGTCGAAGCGCGATTCGTCAGCGGCCGCCGCGAACACGTCGCGTCCAAGCACTGCGCTGGCAGTCTCCAGTACCTCGTACGCGGCCGGCAGATCGCGCACGCGGTCGAACATCGCCGCGTGCTGCGCGCCTTGGCCGGGGCAGAGCAGGGCAAGGCTCATGCACCCTCCTGCTGCAGCAGGAACCAGCTGCAGGCGAGCAGATCAGCACTGCCACCGGGGCTCAGGCGGCGTGCGACGAAGCGCTCACCGATGCCGTGAAGGCGCGCCTGCCAACCGACTGTGAAGGCGCCGCCGCTTTCCAGAAAGCCACGTGCCTGCTGCTGGGCCCAGTGCAGGCCGTCGGCGCCGCCGCGGTGCAGCAGGTTGAGGTCATCGATCTGCGCGACCAGCTGCATCAGGGTCTGGCACAGCGCCGCATCGTGCGTCAGGCCTTCCTCCAGTGCATGACGCAGCGTGGGTATCGCCAGCTCGCGCAGCACAGGGTAGCCGGCCGCCGCCTGCTCGCGTACGCCCGGCACGCCATGGCGCACGCGTGCCCGCTGGCCCGGGCTCTGCGCATCCAGCGGTGCACCGGCGAAATCATCGGCCCAGTGCTGCACGCCCAGACAGACCTCTGCGGCGGAAACGCTATGGCCCTGCTGGCGCCGGCAGCGTGCGGCGGAAGCGACCAGCAGGCCGAGGCTGAAGATTGCACCACGATGAGTGTTGATGCCGCCGGTGGCGTGCAGCATCGCGGTTTCGGCGGCGATGCCCTGCATGCGCAGCAGTGCGAAGGGTGCATCGTCAGCCCCGGCATGGGCGATCGCAGTGAAGTAGTGGCGCAGCGAGAACAGGCTGCGCAGGAAGGTGCCGGCATCCATGTCGTGATGGCTTCCGGCATCAAATGGAGTGACCAGGCCGGGTTTGGGAGCCAGCGCCAGTTCGGCATGCAGACTGGCGATGGCCAGGCGGCCCAGTCGCGCGCTGTCGATCGCGCCTGCATCCGGCCGGCGGGACTGGAAGGCCGCGCTCACGCCGCCACTCCAGCTGCCTCGAACAGGCGCTCTCGGGCGTCCAGTGCAGCACCTTCCAGGCGCTTCACCAGTACCTGACGGCTGTCACCGGCAAACTCACGCCAGTTCACCGCGCCGCCATCAGGCAGGCACAGTTCGCCATCGGCGCGACGGGCATGCTCGTGCTCCCAGGCGTTCAGGCGTGCGGCAAGTGCATTGGCCTGCGTACGGGTCTCCACCTGCCACAGCAGATCGATGTCCGAGCGTGCGTGCACATAAGGCAGGCCAGTGAGGTGCTGCCACGCGAAGGCACCGAATACGCGCGCCTCAGCGATGTTCTGCAGCGCCTCAAGGGGCCGCTGCCAGTCCTGCGGAACGTCGCCTTCCAGCACCGTCTGAAGTGCCGGCGGTGGCGTGGTGCGCAGTACATCGTGTGCTGGCACGCGCAGGGCCAGGCGCAGTTTGCCCTCGGCGGGCGGCAGCGGCACACCGAGACGCAGGCGGGGGTCTGCATCGTCGGCGGCACGTCGCGCGACGATGGCCGGCAATCCCTGCGCAAACCAGTCGGCCAAGCGTGACTCATGCGCGGCGATGTCCGCCTGCCAGCCGGCGTGCGCTGACAGCCACACCAGCGCATGGCGGGGCAGCCGCTCAGGCATCGCCCTGGCTCACGGCAACAGCCACGCGTGCGGCCAGCATGCGCCCGCCACGTTCGGCGCCGCGCATCGCGCGACGGTCGCCATCGGCGGGCGTGCGCAGCGCTTGCAGCAGGTGGGCAGCCAGGTTGCCGTTCCAGATCGAGTCCACCGCACCCATCGCTACGTAGTTCTCCACGCCCGGTGCGAACACCGGCGAGCTCTGGCTCAGCGCCTGCAGTTTCTCCAGCGGTTGCTTGGTCACCCGTGCCATTGCGCGCAGGTCCATCACCCGCACCTGCGCATCGGGCAGGGCGTGGATGTGGTCGGCCATCAGGCCGAATGAGAGGAAGCCGCCACTGACGGATTCGCCGTAGACCAGGGTGATCAGGCGCGCACCACGGCGGCGTGCCAGATCGAGCGTCTGCGCGAGATGCGCAAAGTAGCCATTGATGCCCAACAGTTCGTCGCGCCGCGCCAGGCGCTGGCCAGCGGTATCCACCAGCATCACGATCGGTTGCTGCGGATGCGCGGCGGTGCTGGCCAGCACCGTTTCGGCCAGTGCCAGTGCGTGATCCACGCCCACCTCGAGCTTGTCGGCGGTGCCGATCACGGTCACGTCGCCGTCGTTGGTGGTGGCGCTGCCGGTCAGCACCGAGTCGTTCACCGCAATGGCATGCCCATGCGGAAACAGGGCGTCGAGCAGTGTCTGCAACGGCATGCTCATGGCAGGCTCCGGTTGGCGGTAGCGATGAGGAATTCATCGGTGTCGAGCAGTGGCAGGCGTTCGGGGTAGGGAATGCCCAGCCGCGCCCAGATCTCCAGACCATCGCGGCAATCGCTCCAGGCCTGCACGCGCGCCTTCAATGCCACATGGCGTTCCTGCAGCGTGGCCAGTGCAGCATCTGGATCGGCACTATTGGTATCGGGCTGCAGCGCATTGAATGCCGCATGCGCGAACGCCTCGATGGCATCGGGTACCAGCACCTGTGCCTGATCGATCAGGTAGCGGTGCTTGCCACCGGTCACGCGCCAGACCAGGGCACGGTCGCGTGAGTCGAACTCTTCCACCCCACGTACGGTCTCGATCACTTCCGGGCCGGACAGCGACAGCCGGCCTTCCTCGGACATGATCACCATGGTGCAGCAGCGGGCGACGATGCCCATGCCGCCGAACGCACCGTTGCCGCTGCCGATCAGCGCGATGACCGGCACGCCGGCTGCACGCGTGCCCAGCGTGGCACGCATGATTTCTGAAATCGCGATCAGGCCTGCATTGGCTTCGTGCAGGCGCACGCCGCCGGTGTCCAGCAGCAGCAGTACGCCATCGGGTCGTGTCTCGGCTGCGCGGCGCAGCAGTCCGGTCAGCTTGGCGCCGTGCACCTCACCCACGCCGCCGCCCATGAATTCACCCTGCTGCGCGGCCAGCAGTACGCGCCTGCCGCGCAGCAGGGCTTCGCCCACCACGATGCCATCGTCGAAGGCGGCCGGCTGGTCCAGCTGGGCCAGGTGCGGGCTCATCATCCGCCGCGCCGGGCCAAGGAACTCGCGGAACGAACCGGCGTCGACCAGCCCGGCAATGCGTTCGCGCGCATCGGCTTCGTAGTAGCTGTGGCGCTGTATGTGGCTCATGGCGTGCCTCCGGCCAGCAGGGTTTCCACCGCCTGGTCGAGGCGCAGGCTGACCACCGCCGGGGTCGCACCGGCATCGTTGATGGATACGCGCACATCGCGCAGCGGATGGCGCTGGGCGAAATCGGCGATCACCGCCTGCCAGATGCTGCCAAAGCCCTGTGCGGCGGTGATGACACGCACGGTCATTGCGCCGTCCAGGTCGGCCGGTTCCAGCAGGATTTCCAGGTTGCCCGAGGCCAGCACGCCCACCAGCACCGCATCGCGCGGGAACTGCACGGCGGTGCGGCCGTCGAATCGATAGTCGAGGGTTTCCATGCTCTGTCCCTTACCAGTTGCGGAAGCGCTTGGGCGGGTCGTAGAGGCCGCCAGACCAGCGCACCAGGTCCTTCACCGAGCGTGCGGCCAGCAGGTCGCGGCTGGCATCGCGTACTGAAATGCCAAGGTCTTCAGGTCGACGGATCACACCACGGTCGCGCAGGTTTTCCACCATCGCGCGGTCGCGGCCAAGGCCGACGGCGGTATAACCGGACACACCGCGGATCGCCTGTTCGCGTTCTTCCGGCGTGCGGCACAGCAGCAGGTTGGCGATGCCTTCCTCGGTCAGCACGTGGCTGACGTCGTCGCCGTAGATCATCACCGGCGGCAGCGGCATGTCCGCGCGTTCGGCCAGTTCCCAGGCATCGAGGCGTTCGACGAAGGCCGGCGCCATGTGCTCGCGGAAGGTTTCCACCATCTGCACCACCAGCTTGCGGCCGCGTGGCATCTCGCCCGGCCGCGCAGCCTGCTGGCCAGCGTTGATCCAGGCATCGCTGGCGTGGCGGCGGCCACGTGCATCCGAGCCCATGTTGGGCGCGCCACCGAAGCCGGCGATGCGGTCGCGGGTGGCGGTGGAGCTGTTGCC
Organism: Stenotrophomonas sp. 78350_Sma; assembly: GCF_056482105.1. Classification (NCBI taxonomy): domain Bacteria; kingdom Pseudomonadati; phylum Pseudomonadota; class Gammaproteobacteria; order Lysobacterales; family Lysobacteraceae; genus Stenotrophomonas; species Stenotrophomonas sp. 78350_Sma. The sequence goes on from NZ_CM151182.1 coordinate 1,258,319, forward strand.
CTGCAGGTCGATCTGCAGGGTGGAGCCGATGAACATGTCGCAGGCGTACAGGCCAGCGGTCTGCGAGAACGCGCGGTTGGAGCGCATCGAGCCGTCGGCGCCGGTGAAGAACACATCGCCACGAGCAGCGATGTACTTCTCCATGCCCAGTTCCGAACCGAACGAGTGCACCGATGTGACGAAGCCCGATTCGATTGCCGGAATCAGTGCCGGATGTGGGTTCAACGCCCAGTGCTGGCAGATTTTTCCCTTCAGGCCGAGCGATTCGGCGTAGGTGGGGAGCAGCAGTTCGATGGCCGCGGTGTCAAAGCCGATGCCGTGGTTCAGGCGGTTCACGCCGTACTCGGCGTAGATGCCCTTGATGGCCATCATCGCCATCAGCACCTGGATCTCGGAAATCTGCGCCGGGTCGCGGGTGAACAGCGGTTCGATGTGGTTCGGGCGCGGCGCCTGTACTACGAAGTTGACCCAGTCAGCGGGGATATCGACGCGGGGGAGGGTGTCGACGATTTCGTTGACCTGGGCGATGACGATGCCGCCACCGAAGGCGGTGGCTTCGACGATCACCGGGGTGTCTTCGGTGTTCGGGCCGGTGTAGAGGTTGCCGTGGCGGTCGGCCGCCTGCGCGGCGACCAGGGCCACGCGCGGGGTCAGGTCGATGAAGTAGCGGCCGAACAGTTCCAGGTAGGTGTGGATGGCACCGATCTGGATGCGGCCTTCGGCCACCAGGTTGGCCAGCCGCACCGACTGCGGGCCCGAGAAGGAGAAGTCCAGCTTGGACGCGATGCCGCGCTCGAACACATCCAGATGCGAGGGCAGGGACAGCACCGACTGCACCATGTGCAGGTCGTGTACCCGTGCCGGGTCCAGATCGGCCAGGGCCTGCGCCAGGAAGTCGGCCTGCTTCTGGTTGTTGCCCTCCAGGCAGACCTTGTCGCCGGGCTCCAACAGCGCGTGCAGCAGTTCGCCCACATCGGTGGCGGCCACTTCGCGGCCCTGGGCCCAGGGCGCCGCCCGTTCCAGGCGGGCCTGGCGGCTGCGTTCCAACGTATCCCAGCTCGGGTTCATCGACCGGCTTCCGATTGGCGTTGAGATAATTACGGCATAATTACATCGGGACGTGCAACCCGCAGTGCAGCAAATTCCCCGGTATCACGTATTCAGTAGATCCACGCCATGCGTGGACAGGTGCATGGCATGCCGACCAACAGTCGGCGCCCACCCAAAAGAAGGGCCCGCGCGGAGGCGGGCCCTTTCCTGCGGCCTGGGGTCAGGGCCCTTTCCTGCGGAAAGGGATCCGACCCCGGGCACGTGCTTGGCTCAGAATTTCCAGCGCAGGCTGGCCGACACGAAGCGCGGTTCGCCGTAGTTGTTGTAGTCCAGGTTCGCCCAGTAGCTCTTGTCCAGTGCATTGCGCACGCTCAGCGTTGCCGTCCAGTTGTCGCTGATGCGGTAGTTGGCGTTGAACTGCACCAGCGAGTACGCCGGCTGGTTCACCGTCACCGTGCCGCCGAGCGGGTAGGCGATGTTGTAACCCTGCACCTTGCTCTGCCACTGCACCCCGCCACCGATGCTCAGGCGTTCCAGCGCGCCGCGCAGCTGCAGCTGGGTGTTGAGCTGCAGCAGGTCCTTGGGCGGATTGGCGTACAGCAGGTCGGTGGCGGCGCGGGTCACCTTGACGCGGGTGTAGCCGGCATTGACCGTCCAGCCCGGCAGGATCTCGCCGTTGACGTCCATCTCCCAGCCACGTGCCTTGGTGCCGTTGATGCCGATGTAGGCCGAGCTGCCGTCGCTCAGCGTGCCTTCCGGCACGCTCATGTCGCGCACCGCGTAGTTGTCCTGCTTGGCCTCGAACACCGCCGCATTGGCGGTCAGGCGGCCATCGAACCACTGCGTCTTGATGCCCGCTTCCAGGTTCGAGCCCTGCACCGGTGCCAGCAGGTTCTCGTTGCGGTCCTTGTAGTTCTGCGGATTGAAGATCTCGGTGTAGCTGGCGTAGGCCGACACGTTCGGGGTGATCTCGTAGACCAGGCCCACGTACGGGGTGACCTCATCGCTCACCTTGTACGCACCGCTGGTGCCGGTATAGGCGCCGGCAGCGTTGTACGAGCGGCTGAGTGTTTCCCAGCGGCTCAGGCGTGCACCGGCAATCAGCGACAGCGGCTCGGCCAGGCGCAGGCGGGTGGCCAGGTAGACGCCGCTCTGCGTGGTCTTGGCCACGCGGCGCGCGCCGGTGCGGGTGTAGGTCACCTCGGAAATATCGCCGTTCCAGTTGAACACGTTGGGGATGTAGTAACAGCGTTCACGCCCGCAGGTAGCCCAGTCGCCCGGGAAGTTCAGTGCCACGGTATTGGTGGTGCCTTCCAGGTCCGACCACTGGGCACCGACGGTCAGGTCATGGTCGCGGCCAAACAGCGGGAACGTGCCGGTCAGATAGGCGTCGACGTTGCGGCGGGTGTCCTTGGAATCACCGGCGGCCGCGCGCAGGTAGATGCCCGCGCCGGTCACTGGGTCCGGGTTGCCGGTGCCGTACAGGCGCACGTTCTGCACGTTGCCGCGGGTGTAGGCGGTGTTGATCTTCAACAGCCAGTTGTCGCCGAAACGCTGCTCCAGGTTGGCGAACGCGGTGCTGCTCTCGCGCTTCCAGTAGCTCCACTTCGGCGACAGGTTGGTCGAGCGCGCCAGATGCGCGAAGTTGCCCTGGTTGTCGAAGAACGCCACGGTGCCCCAGGTGGAACCGGTCGGGTTGTTGTCCTGGGTCTGGTAGCCGACGGTGACCGTGGTGCTGTCGGTGACATCGCCTTCCAGCACCGCCATGCCGGCCATCTTGTTCTCGTCGTAGCGGTCGTAGTACAGGCCACGATCGGTGTAGGCGGCGACCACGCGGCTGCGGAAGCGGCCGTCATCGGTGAGCGGGGCGGTCACATCGGCCTCCATGCGGCGATAGTCCCAGCTGCCCGCGCTGACCGCGAACGAGGCATCGAACTCCTTGCCGGGGCGCTTGCGCAGCAGGTTGACCGTGGCCGACGGCACGCCGGCGCCGCTGAGCAGGCCGTTGGCACCGCGGATCACTTCGATGCGGTCGTAGAAGGCGGTGTCGTATTCCTGGTTGGTCGAACCGCTGTAGGTCGGGATGCCGTCGACCTGGAAGTCAGTGATGGCGAAGCCGCGTGCGTAGTAGAGCGGGCGCTGGGTGTCGTAGAAGGACACGCTGACGCCGGTCACGGTGCGCATCACGTCGTTGATGCTGAACAGCGATTCGTCCTGCAGGCGCTTCAGGCTGATTGCGGTGGCGGACTGCGGGGTTTCCTGCAGCGTGATCGGCAGGCGCGTGGTGCTCGACGGTGGCGCGGACTGCTCGGCACGCACGCTGACCCGGTCCAGGGTCTTGGCATCGGCGGCGCCATCGGCCGCAGCGAACGCACCGGGTGCGGCCAGCAGGGACAAGGACGAAAGCAGGGCAGCCGGCAGCAGCGCGCGGCGGGGCAGGCGGTTGGTCAGGGTCGGGGACATGGTGGGCTCGAAGCTCGGAAGCGGGGAAGGGCGGCAACAGTCGTCCAGCACCCGGGGCGGCGGCTTCGGGCACAGCAGGTCCATCTGGGAGGGGCGCGGTCACTGCGCAGGATGCAAATGTAAATAATTCTTAACAACATTACAATTCGCGTCATTGTGGAGGGGCTTCTGGGCGCATGGCAGTGGCTGGGCCGGGGTCGGATCCCGTTGCCGCAGGCAATGGGCTCTGGCCCCATCATCGGCGCCCAAGCGCAGGTCAGAGCCCTCCCGTGCGGGAGGGATCCGACCCGTAGTTGCCCAAACGCGAACGGCCACCCGTAGGTGGCCGTCCGTCTGCGTCGAATGGAAACTGCGGGCTTACAGTGCCTGCAGTTCCTCGTTGGCGTTGCGCTTTTCCTTGGCCGGGGCCGGAGCCGGAGCTGCGGCCGGTGCAGGCGCTGCCGCGTTGGCATCCACCGGCACTTCCAGATAGGGAAGGTGCAGGGTCTGGCTGGTCAGCGTGCGGATCTCGTTGGTCAGCGCGGCGCTGTCGTTGAGCTTGCGCCCGTATGACGGGACGATTTCGCGCAGGCGCGCTTCCCAACCGGCCTTCATCTGGTCCGGGAAGGCCTTGGCCATCAGGTCCAGCATGATCGGCGGCGAGGTCGACGCACCCGGCGAGGCGCCGAGCAGGGCCGCGAGGGTGTGGTCCTTGTCGGTCACGATCTCGGTACCGAACTGCAGCACCGGGCCCTTCAACGGGTCACGCTTGATGATCTGCACGCGCTGGCCGGCGGTGACCAGCTTCCAGTCGCCCGGCTTGGCGTTGGGGAAGTACTTGACCAGTTCGGCCTGGCGGTCGGCATCGTTCAGGCGCGCCTGGCCCATCAGGTACTGCACCAGATCCAGGTTGTCCTTGCCCACTTCCAGCATCGGGCCGACGTTGTTGTGGGTGACCGACGAGTACAGGTCCCACCACGAGCCGTGCTTGAGGAACTTGGTGCTGTACAGCGCGAACGGCCCGAACAGCACCACCGGCTTGCCATCCAGCTTGCGCGCATCCAGGTGCGGCACCGACATCGGCGGTGAGCCGGTCTCTGCCATGCCGTAGGCCTTCACACCGTGGCGCGAAGTCACGTCCTGGCCCTGGAAGGCGAGGAACTGGCCACCGACCGGGAAGCCGGCGTAGTCCTTCGATTCCGGGATGCCCGACATCTGCAGCAGCTTCAGCGCAGCGCCACCGGCACCAATGAACACGAAGCGGGCGTGGGTGGTGGACTCGGTGCCGGCCTTGAGGTCCTTCACGGTCACGTTCCAGCTCTTGTCGGCGTTCTGCCGCAGCGCGCTCACTTCGTGGTTCAGGTGCAGGCTGAAGTTCGGGCTGCGTTGCAGGCCGGTGGTCAGCTGGCGGGTGATCACACCGAAGTTGACGTCGGTACCGAGCGGCATCCAGGTCGCGGCCACCTTCTGCTTCGGGTCACGGCCTTCCATCAGCAGCGGGGCCCACTGCTTGATCTGCGCCGGATCTTCCGAGTACTGCATGCCGTAGAACAGCGGGTTCTTCACCAGGGCCTGCTGGCGCTTGTGCAGGTAGGCGATGTTGTCATCGCCCCAGACGAAGCTCATGTGCGGCGTCGGGTTGATGAAGTCGCTGGGCTGGCTCAGCCGGCCTTCCTTCACCTGGTGCGACCAGAACTGGCGCGAGACCTCGAACGATTCGGCGATGCCGACCGCGCGCTTGGTCTCGATGCTGCCGTCGGGCAGTTCCGGGGTGTAGTTCAGTTCGGCGAACGCCGAGTGGCCGGTGCCGGCGTTGTTCCAGCCATCGGAGCTTTCACCGGCGACGCCGTCGAGGCGTTCGTAGACCTGGATGTTCCAGTCCGGCTGCAGTTCCTGCAGGTAGGTGGCCAGGGTGATGCTCATGATGCCGGCGCCGACCAGCACCACATCGACAGGCTTGTCGTTGCTGGCGGCGGGCACCGAGCGCTGGGTCAGCGGCCAGTACAGGAACAGCGCGGCGGCCAGCAACAGCAGCACGAGCAGGGCGAGCAGGGCCTTGCCAAATTTCTTCATGGGGGCGGGATCGTTGGCGGAGGGGAAGGGGTCAGGATGCGCGTGGGGCAGGGAAAGGGCGTGAAGAAACAACGCCTTGCAGCATCCAGATGCAATTCTAACCGGATCCGGTCCGTTTTTGATGCAACGCAGCATCCGGCGCTTCGCGGCCCCGTCACCTGGGGGGGCGGGCTCGACCTGGTGACCTCAGCCCCAGTAACGCCGGGCCACGCCTGACGACCGCAGCCCCAGTAGCGCCAGGCCATGCCTGGCGACGTCGTCAATCAGACCAGCTCAAGAATCTCGTCGCCGGCCTCGTCGACCTCCCCGGTCGGGCGCCAGCCCAGGCGGCGGTAGAACCCATGCGAGCGCGAGCGTGGGTCGGCCGAGCAGGCCAGGAACAGCCGCGGGTGGCCGGCGTCGCGAGTCAGGCTGACGACCTCCTGCAGCAGCTGGCGGCCGATGCCGCGGCCTTCATATTCAGGCAGCAGCGCCAGCACCAGTACTTCGCCACTGTCGCGGTCGGCGAAGCAGTAGCCGGCCATGCGCTCGCCGTCCCAGGCGATGCGGCCGATGAAATCGCCACCGGAGATGCCTTCGGCCCAGCTGTCCCCGGTGATGCCCAGCTCTGCCAACTGCGCGGCACTGAAGGCGTTCTCGCGGGTGCGCCCGCGCAGGTCGATGCAGGCGGCAGCATCTTCGGGGCGCGCATCGCGCACGGCTATGGGCATGTCGGACATCCTTGTAGTGGTCGGCCCGTCAGTATCCGCATCACGCATGGACCCGGTGTGGAGGTTGCGTGGAGATCCGATGGAGCAAAAAGGGGACGGAGGGAATTAAGTCATCTTTGCCCTGTATGACGCTAGAGCCTTAAACGACTTAATTCCCTCCGTCCCCTTTTCCTGCGTGCGACTCAGCGCTTGCGCCGGATCAGCGCGGAGGAGGCATCCAGCACCGCGCGGGTCAGCAGCGCCATGGTCTGCACGTCGCCCTTCCAGTGCTGCCAGTAAAGCGGCACGTCTTCCCACGCGCGCTGCCGCACGTAGACCAGTCGCCCGGCATCCAGGTGGCGCTTCACCAGCGGCAGCGGGTTCATCGTCCAGCCCAGCCCGCCCAGGTTGGCCTGCACGAAGGCCCGGGTGGACGGGATCCACCAGGTCGGCGCGGTGCTGGGCAGGTCGTCGCCGGCCATGCGCCGGGCGAAGCGCGACTGCATCTCATCCTTGCGGTTGAACACCAGCACCGGCGCCTGTGCCAGCGCCTGCGCGGTCACGCCCTTGGCAAAATGGCGCTCGCGGAACTCGGGCGTACAGGTCGCCGCGTAGCGGATGCTGCCCAGCGCGTGGATCTGGCAACCCTGCACGGGCTCGTCCAGCGTGGTCACCGCCCCCAGCACTGTGCCCTGGCGCAGCAGCTCCACCGTGTGGTCCTGGTCCTCCACGCGCAGGTCCAGCGTGGTGCCGGTGGTCTGCGCGAACTGGTAGGCCGCCTGCGGGAACCAGGTTTCCAGGCTGTCGTGGTTCACCGCCACCGGGATGCTGGCCTGTGGCAGATCCTCGTCGGCCAGGCCCATCCGGTGCAGCGCATCGTGTTCGAGCAGGGCAGTCTGCTCGGCCAGCTGTACCAGCAGCTGCCCTTCTGCGGTGGCGGTGGCCGGAGTGCCACGCTTGACCAGCAGCCGGCCGATCCGATCCTCCAGTGCCTTGACCCGCTGCGAGATGGCGGACGGGGTGACATTCAGCGACTGCGCGGCGCGGTCGAAGCTGCCTTCGCGGATCACTGCGGCCAGGGCGCGCAGCTGGGCATGGTCGATACGCATCGGATTAAGTTCCGCTAATGTTGGTTTAGGAAGTTTAGCTCGTCTTTTCCATGTTGCGGCGCGACAATGGCGCCCATTCCGGTGCTGTCCGCCTTCGCGAGGCACCGTCCCCCCAAGCAAGTAAAGGCAGTGAATCCCATGTTCTCGGTCATCTCCGCCAGCACCGGCCTCGGTGCCTGGTTCTCTGGTGCAGCCACCGGCATCGGCCTGTTCGCCGTGGTCGGCGCGCAGAGTGCCTTCATCCTGCGCCAGGGCATCCTGCGCAAGCACATCGTGCCGGTGGTCGCCACCTGTGCGGCCATCGATGCCATCTTCATCTTCGCCAGCGTGGCCGGCCTGCGCACGCTCACCTCGGCGCTGCCGTGGCTGACCACCGCCGTGCTGTGGACCGGTGTCGCGTTCCTGGCCTGGTATGCGATGAAGTCGGCACGCCGTGCGATCGCCGGTGGCGGTGGCATGGGCGAGGCCGACAGCGATGACGGCAGCCGCCGTGCGGTGCTGATGGCCGCGGTCGGCTTCTCGCTGATCAACCCGCACTTCTGGCTGGACATGATGGTGATCGGCTCGATCGCCGAGAACTTCGGCAACGCCCGCATGGCCTTCGCTGCCGGCGTGGTGACCGCCAGCTGCCTGTGGCTGACCGCGCAGGGCCTCGGCGCACGCCTGCTGGCGCCGCTTTTCACCAAGCCCAGCACCTGGCGCGTGCTCGACGGCACCATCGCGGTGATCCTCAGCATCCTGGCCCTCACGTTGGCGGTGCGCGGGGTCCACTGACCCGGCGCACGCCCCCAGAACCCACGTCCTGACTCTCTCTCCAAGGTAGTGGTAACGACGGCACCGGCAACGGTGCCGTCGTTTTTTATGCGCCACTGGCGGCCCGGGCGCCTGCCTGCCTAGAATCGGCCAGCCGGGACAAGGGGTCCAGGCAGGGGAGATATGGATGCACAAGCGCTGGCTGGCCGCCCTCATCGTGGCGGGACTCTGGTGTGGAACCGCTGCTGCGATCGATCTGGGCGCCTATGTGCGAGCGGACAAGTTCGGCGATGTCATGCTGTCTCCCGGGGGCGACTATCTGGCCGCGACCGTGCCTGCGGACGGCTTCACCGCTGTGATCATCCTGCGTACGGACGACAACACGCCGGTGGGCAACCTGCGGCCACCACTCAATTCGCATGTCTTCAACATGCACTGGGTCAACAACGATCAGGTGATGTTCGGTCTGGCGCAGAAGTTCGGCACCCGCGATGCGCCGTGGGCCACCGGCGAGCTGCTGACACTGGATGCGCGCACCGGGCGACCGGAGCTACTGGTGGGCTACCGCGATCTTGGCCTGCGCGTGCGGCCCAAGTACCGGACGTCGGCTGCGGCGTTCCTCAGTGACGCCTTGCCCGGCGATGATGCCCACGTGGTCATCGCGGTAGGCGGATCGCGGCTGGATGCCAACGGCTATGCGGCCCAGCTGGAACTGGCAAGCGGCAAGCAGCGGCTGCTGGCCCGCGCGCCGATGCCGGGTGCCTCCTATGTGGTGGATGCCCGAGGCGAGGTACGTTTCGTCCAGGGCGCCGGTACCGACAATGTCCATCGGCTCTACCACCGCAACGGTGGTGACTGGGTGTTGGTCAATGACGAGAAACGCAGTGGCCGCAGCGAGGCGGCGCTGGGCTTTTCCGCCGACGGCCAATTGGCCTATCTGCTCAGCGAGCAGGCCAGCGGCCCCGATGCCATCGTCAGCTGGAACCCGGCCACGCAGGAGCGCAAGGTCGTGCTGCGCGACGAGGTCGTCGATCCGGCGCGACTGATCCGCCGCCCGGGCAGCACCGTGCCGGTCGGTGCGCTGTTCCAGGGAAACACACCGCATACCCGGTTCTTCGACGAAAGCTCCGAGGAGGCGCGGTTGTACCGCAGCCTGGAAGCGGCATTCCCAGGGCGTGCAGTGTTCATTACCTCAAGTACCCGCGACGGTCGCCGCCTGCTGGTGGAAACCGGGTCCGGCTCCAATCCGGGCGAGTTCTACCTGTACGACCGCGACCGCAACCAGGCGCGCTTCCTGATGGCGCGCAGCGAATGGATTGACCCGGAGACCACTGCGTCGGTGCGGCCGGTCCTGTTGAAGGCGCGCGATGGGTTGGAGCTCCATGGATTCCTGACAGTCCCGCATGGCAGTACCGGCCGTGACCTGCCGATGGTGGTGGTGCCGCATGGTGGGCCGATCGGGATATTCGACAACGGTAGTTTCGATCACGAGAACCAGTTGTTGGCCGCTGCTGGCTACGCCGTGCTGCAGATCAATTTCCGCGGTTCGGGCAACTATGGCCGTGCCCACAGCCGGGCAGCACTGAAACAGTGGGGTGGCGCGATGCAGGACGACGTGACCGACGCCACGCGATGGGCGATCAGCGAAGGCATTGCCGATCCCCGGCGCATCTGCATCTACGGTGCCAGCTACGGGGCATACTCGGCGATGATGGGTGCCGCCCGCGAGCCAGGGCTGTACCGGTGCGCGGCCGGCTATGTGGGCGTCTACGACCTGCCGCTGATGTTCACCGGCGGAGATATCCAGGACCGGGATTCGGGGATGAGCTACCTGCGCGAGTGGCTGGGCGATCCTGCCACGTTGGGCGCGGTCTCGCCGGTCAACCTGGCCGGCCAGATCAAGGTTCCGGTGTTCCTGGCGGCCGGTGGTCAAGACCGGCGCGCCCCGATCCAGCACACCGAGCGCATGGAGGCGGCGCTCAAGCGTGCCGGTACGCCGGTGGAAAGCCTGTACTACAAGACCGAAGGGCACGGCTTCTACACCGAAGCCCATCGCAGCGAGTACTACGGCAAGCTGTTGGCCTTCCTGTCACGCAGCCTCGGTGGAAAGACCGCCACGACTGCGGCTGCGGACGGCAAGGGCAAGGCGCCGTAAGGCAAAGGGCGGCGGATGGTTCATCCGCCGCCCCGGTTCCTGCCTGTGGGTGGGCCTACTTCACCCCGTGCATCATCTTCTTCAGCAGCGGCGCGGTAATGAAGGCCGCCAGCGCGCAGCCGAGGCCGATCCACATCAGCAGCCAGAACAGGTGTGCATAGGCACCGGCTGCGGCCACCATGTCCAGCGATCCGCCTTCCGGCACCTCGATCGCAGCCAGCTTGCCGAACAAGGCGGCCAGCGTTTCCGAGAACGCGGTGGCCAGGAACCAGGTGCCCATCATCAGGCTCATCACCCGCGGCACCGCCAGCTGGGTCACCGCCGACAGGCCAACCGGCGACAGGCACATCTCGCCGCTGGCCAGCAGGAAGTAGGCCAGCACCAGCCACCACACGCTCGCCATCTCGCCAGTAGCGCCGACCTGCTGTGCGGCCAGTGCTAGCGGGACGAATGAGAGTGCACCGATCACCAGGCCCCAGGCCGATTTCACCGGCTTGCCTGGCTCCCAACCACGGCGGTCCATCCACGTCCACAGCGCGGCGAAGGCCGGTGCAAGCAGCACCAGGAACAGGCCGCCGAGGTAGGTCAGCGAGCCGGCGGTCTGCGGAATCACCAGGCAGTCGCGCACCAGCAGCACCAGCATCAGTACGATGATGGCGGCGAAGAAGGTGCGCGGTGCAGATGAGCCCGGACGGCGCTCGGACAGCCGCGCGCTGACCACGAAGCCCAGCGGTGCCAGCAGCAGCGAGATGATCGACCACGGCAGCGGGGTACCGCCGGTGATCACCAGCGAGGGCACGATGTCCTTGGTCAGCAGGCGGTCGGTGAAGGTCACCCACGAGCCGTAGGACTGCTCGTACATCGTGAAGAACACCAGCGCCATGAAGATCAGCACCATCAGCGCGATCATCTGCTGGCGCTGTACCGGCGTGCATTTGGTGCCGGTGAACCAGGCGAACCAGACCAGTACGCCGCCCAGCACGACCAGCATCAGCATCAGCGCCAAGCTGATTTCACCGCCCAGCGCGAACGCGCCGTTGCCGGCCGCCCACATCAGCCACGCCACCGGCAGCACGCCGAGCACCGCGCACAGATAGATGAGCCATTCGCGTGGCAGGCCCAGCACCTTCTGCTTCAATGCCGCCGGCTGCGGCGCTTCAGCGTGGCCCTGCAGGTACTTCTGGCCCCACAGGAACATTGCCAGGCCGGCCAGCATGCCGATGCCGGCGGCGCCGAAACCGTATTTCCAGCCGTAGGCTTCACCGAGGAAGCCGCACACCAGCGAGGAGAACAGCGCGCCCAGGTTGATGCCGGCGTAGAACAGCGAGAAACCCGAATCGCGGCGCGGATCGTCCTTGGCGTACAGCTTGCCGACGATGGTGGAGATGTTCGGCTTCAGGAAGCCTACGCCCATGATGATCAGCGCCAGCGACAGGTAGGTCACCGCCAGTGCCGAGGTGTCGCGCACCACTTCACCGTTGACCCGGTAGGCCGCATGGCCCTCGAAGGCCATGCCCAGGTGGCCGAGTACCAGCAGGATGCCGCCGAACAGCACCGCCCGGCGCATGCCCAGCCAGCGGTCGGCCAGCATGCCGCCGAACACCGGGATGCAGTACACCAGGCCGCCATAGGCACCGAGCAGGTCCAGGCCGGCCTTGTCGCCGAACAGGTGGTACTTGGTCAGGTACAGCAGCAGCAGCGCCTTCATGCCGTAGAACGAGAAGCGCTCCCACATTTCGGTGAAGAAGCAGACGTAGACGCCCTTGGGGTGGCCCAGGAAGTCGTCGGAGGCAGGAGCGGCAACGGTCATCGACGGCGCGGACAGCGGAAAGGGCGCGATTATAGGCCTCTGGGCCTGGGCAGGCAGCCGCTGGTGGAACCACGCCATGCATGGCCGGCGCTCCCCCGGCTGCCGCCGCTCACAGGTATCGCAACCATGGCAGATCGCGCCTTCGTGCTTTGAACCGCGCGAATACCCGCGTTGGCGGGTACAGCACCACCGCCAGCGCACAGGCCACCAGCAGCAGGCCGCTGACCGAATCCAGGGCATACAACTCGCCATGTGTCGGCCCCCAGGCTGCCAACGCGGCCAGGTACAGCCCCTTCAGCACGTACAGGTGCAGCAGGTAGAAGAACATCGGCGCGGCGCCGATATCGGCCAGCGGGCGCAGCGCACGCGCCAGTGGCGGCCATTCGTACAGGCGCAGCAGCAACACGCCCACGCCCAGGGTCAGCAGCAGGAACTGCAGCGACGGCGGGTACTTGGTCACATTGAGGATGCTCAGCCAGGTGCGCAGTGCAGTGGTCTGGTACTGCCAGGGGGCGTCCCCGTACTCGTTGGCGAACCGCAGCAATGCGAACAGGGCCAGCGCGCCGACGCCTGCCCACAGCAGCCAGCGCTGGCGCTGCTCCGGCGCGCGCTCGTGGGCGAACCAGGGCCCCATCAGATAACCCAGAGCGATCACCCCGATCCACGGCATTACCGGATAGGAGGTGCGCAGGCGCAGCGCGCCGGCCTCGATCCAGTCGCGCTGGTGCAGCACTTTCCACAAAACCGCCAGCAGGCCATTGCCTTGCAGCCGTACGTTGTCGAACAGGTTGTGCCCGGCCACCACCGCGACTGCCAGCACCAGCAGGGCCGGGCGCGGCAGCCACAGCAGGCCAGCCAGCGCGATCATGCTCAGTCCGATGGCCCAGATCACCTGCAGGTACAGCGTGTCCGGCGGCAGCTGGAAGGTCCAGGCGAAATTCACCAGGGTCAGTTCCAGCACGACCAGGAACAGGCCTCGCTTGAGCAGGAAGGCGGCCGTGGCCCGGCGCGGATCCGCTTGGCGCTGGCCATACAGCCAGGCCGACAGGCCGGTCAACAGGACGAACACGGGTGCGCACAGGTGGGCCAGAAGACGGCAGGCGAACAGCGCAGGGGAGACCGTCGCCGCGTCCATCGGGTCGCTCACCTGGTGCTGCAGGAAGAAGGTCTCGCGCACGTGGTCCAGCAACATCAACAGCATCACGGTGCCGCGCAGCTGGTCGATGGAGGCCAGGCGAGGGGAGGGGGAAGGGGGCATGCGATGCAGTAACAACAAGGTAGCATTAAGATATAACATATCATTTGCTGCGCGCCCAGCCGGACTTTGCCGGGTCGGTCGATTGCCGGTCCACGTACTGGCCCATTGCGCTGCAGCACACGCCCCCATCCTTTGGCACGCTGGACTTGATCTGCCCTGAACGCTAGCGTGGCAGGGATTTTTTGCCAGCAGGGGCTTCCATGAACCACGACGCTGCGCCCAAGCAGCTCACCTTCCGCGCAGTGGCCCTGGCCATCGTGCTGGCGGTGGTGCTGTCAGCGGCCAACGCCTATCTCGGTCTGTTCGCAGGCCTGACCATCGCCACCGCCATTCCCGCCGCGGTGATTTCCATGGGCGTGCTGCGCCTGCTGGGCGGTGGCTCCATCCTCGAAAACAACATCGTGCAGACCGGCGCTTCGGCCGGTTCGTCGATCGCCGCCGGTGTGATCTTCACCATCCCCGCGCTGGTGATCATGGGCTACTGGCCGGACTTCAAGTACTGGTGGGTGCTGGGCATCGCCGGCCTGGGTGGCCTGCTGGGCGTGCTGTTCTCGGTGCCGCTGCGCCGTTCGATGATCGTTGAAGACCCGCTGCCGTTCCCGGAAGGCAAGGCCGCCGCCGAAGTGCTCAAGGCCGGTGAGAACCCGGGCCCGGGCCTGAAGATCCTCGGTCTGTCGGCGGTGATCGGTGCCTTCGTCAAGCTGGCTGCGGAAAGCGGCATGCGCCTGATTCCGGACGCCTGGGCCACCTCGGCCTACGTCGGCAGCTCCAAGGTCACCGCCTTCATCGGCACCAACCTGTCGCCGGCGCTGCTGGGCGTGGGCTACATCGTCGGTCTCAACGTCGGCATCGTGGTGGTCTCCGGTTCGATCCTGACCTGGCACATCGCCATCCCGATCTACCAGGCGTTCTTCATGAACACCGATCCGGCACTGGCCGCGTCGGTTGCCACCGCTTCGTCCACCGAAGCCGCGTTCGCCATCTGGGGCGCGAAGATGCGCTACCTGGGCGTCGGCGCGATGCTGATCGGTGGCATCTGGACCCTGATCTCGCTGCGCAAGTCGCTGCTGAACGGCGTCAAGAGCGGCTTCGCGGCTGCCCGCAAGAGCGGCGGCCCGGTGCTGGCGCACACCGAGCGCGACCTGCCGATGAAGTGGATGCTGGTCGCCCTGGTGGCCTTCGTGCTGCCGCTGCTGGCCCTGTACCAGGCCATCGTCGGCCAGTGGCACGTGTCGATCCCGATGACCCTCATCATGATCGTCGCCGGCTTCCTGTTCGTTTCGGTCTCGGCCTACCTGGCCGGCCTGATCGGCTCGTCCAACAACCCGGTGTCGGGTATCACCATCTCCACCATCCTGTTCGCCTCGGCGGTGCTGGTGGTGCTGCTGGGTGCCGATGGCCTGAAGCCGGTCGGTGCCGGCGGTGCGCCGCTGGGTGCGGTGGCCGCGATCATGATCGGTGCGGTGGTGTGCTGCGCCGCCGCGGTCGGCGGTGACAACCTGCAGGACCTCAAGGCCGGTTACATCGTCGGTGCCACCCCGTGGAAGCAGCAGCTGATGCTGGGCATCGGTGCGTTCTCGTGCGCGCTGATCATGGCTCCGGTGCTGAACCTGCTGGCCACTGCCTACGGCATCGGCGTCAAGTCCGAGCTGCATCCGAACGCACTGGCCGCGCCGCAGGCCAACCTGATGGCCTCGGTGGCCAAGGGCCTGTTCGGCGGTGAACTGCCGTGGACCTTCATCGGCATCGGTGCCGTGGTCGGTGCCGCCATCATCGCCTTCGACAGCTGGCTGAAGTCGCGCAACGCCCGCTTCCGCGTGCCGGTGCTGGCCGCCGCCATCGGTATCTACCTGCCGCTGGAACTGATGGTGCCGATCTTCCTCGGTGGCCTGATCGCCTACCTGGTCGAGCGCTTCCACAAGGTGCGCGCGGATGACGAAGAAGGCCGCGACCGCGTGCACAAGCCGGGCGTGCTGTTCGCCGCCGGCCTGATCACCGGTGAGGCACTGATGGGCATCGCCATCGCGATTCCGATCGTGGTCAGCAGCCGCGCCGACGTGCTGGCCGTGCCGTTCCACCTGCCGGGCGCACAGTGGATCGGCCTGGCCGTGCTGTTCCTGGTCGGCTGGCTGATCTACCGCACCGGCAAGCGCGCCGTGGCGTAACACCCACGGGGTCGGATCCCTTCCCGCAGGGAAGGGCTCTGACCCGGTAGTGCCGGCCAGCGGCCGGCAACCAGACAGATTGCCGGCCAGCGGCCGGCACTACCGCAATCCGCGCTACGGCGCGGTTTGCCTTTTCTGGCGAAGGCATCGACCCGTCCCCGGCCATGACCGATGGCCTTGGCAGCCCCGGCCGCACGGGCCTACCATCGGTTTTTTGCCGTCCTGCGGAGACCCCGATGAAACTGCGTCATGCCCTGCTGCCACTGAGCCTGCTGGCTGCCCTGCCCAGCGTTGCCGCTGCCCGTGGCCTGGAAGTCCGCGACATGGTGGCCATGGACCGCGTCTCCGCGCCGGTACTGACCGCTGACGGCGGCACCGTGGTGTTCGCCAAGCGCAGTGTGGACGCCAACCTGAAGGCCTCCACCGCGCTGTTCGCACGCAACCTGCGCACCCGCGATGCGGCGCCGCCGAAGCAGATCACCCCGGCCGGCTGGAACGTCAATTCCGCTTCGCTGTCGGCCGATGGCCAGACCGTGTATTTCCTCAGTGCCAAGAACGGCAGCCAGCAGTTGTACGCGCAGCCGATCAGCGGCGGTGCTCCGCGCCAGCTGACCGACTTCCCGGTCGACGTGGACAGCTACCACGTGTCGCCGCAGGACGACCGCGTGCTGTTCAGCGCCGGCGTGTTCCAGGCCTGTGCCTCGGACCTGGCCTGCACCGAGAAGAAGTTGAAGGATGTCGCCGGTGCCAAGGCCAGCGGCAAGGTGTTCGACTCGCTGTTCGTGCGCCACTGGGATACCTGGAACGATGGCCGCCGCAACACCCTGTTCGTGGCGCCGCTGCCGGCAGCCAAGGCCGGTCCGGTCAAGGGCGCTTCGGCGCTGAGCGCCACCATCGATGGTGATGCACCGTCCAAGCCGTTCGGTGGCAATGACGATTTCGTGTGGTCGCCGGATGGCGCGAGCGTGGTGGCCAGCATCCGCGTGGCCGGCAAGCAGGAACCGTGGTCGACCAACTTCGACCTGTACCGTTTCGACGCTGCCGGCAAGCAGGCGCCGGTCAACCTGACCGCGTCCAACCCGGCCTGGGATGCCGGCCCGGTGTTCAGCGCCGACGGCAAGACCCTGTTCTACCGTGCGATGAAGCGCCCGGGCTTCGAGGCCGACCGCTTCGGCCTGATGGCAATGGACCTGGCGAGCGGCAAGACCCGCGAGATCGCCCCGCAGTGGGACCGTTCGGCCGGCGGCATCACCCTGTCCGCTGACGGCGCCAGCATCTACACCACCGCCGATGACCTTGGCGAGCACCCGCTGTTCCAGATCGACGTGGCCAGCGGCAAGGCGACCAAGCTGATCGGCGACGGCAGCGTGACCTCGGTCGATGTGGCTGGCACCAGCGTGGCGATCACCCGCAACAGCCTGAAGAGCAACGACCAGGTGCTGGTTGGCCTTCTGCCGGCCGCGGGCGAAGCCATCGGCGAACTGCGCGCGCTGACCCCGGCCGCCGGCGACGTGCTGAAGGACGTGTCCTTCGGTGACTACGAGCAGTTCGAGTTCAAGGGCTGGAACAACGACACCGTGCACGGCTACGTGGTCAAGCCGCACAACTACCAGGAAGGCAAGTCCTACCCGGTGGCGTTCCTGATCCACGGCGGTCCGCAGGGCAGCTTCGGCAACGGCTGGAGCTACCGCTGGAACCCGCAGACCTACGCGGGCCAGGGCTACGCGGTGGTGATGATCGACTTCCACGGTTCCACCGGCTACGGCCAGGCCTTCACCGATGCGATCAGCCAGCACTGGGGCGACCGCCCGCTGGAAGACCTGCAGAAGGGCTGGGACGCGGCGCTGAAGAAGTATTCCTTCCTCAACGGCGACAAGGCCTGTGCGCTGGGTGCCAGCTATGGCGGCTTCATGGTCAACTGGATCGCCGGCAACTGGAACAGCCCGTTCAAGTGCCTGGTCAACCACGATGGCGTGTTCGACCAGCGCATGATGGGTTACGCCACCGAAGAACTGTGGTTCACCGAGTGGGAGCAGGGCGGTACCCCGTACCAGAAGGCGGCGAACTACGAGAAGTTCAACCCGGTCAACCACGTGGCGGACTGGAAGAAGCCGATCCTGGTGATCCACGGCCAGCAGGACTTCCGCATTCCGGTCGAGCAGGGCCTGGCTGCGTTCACCGCTGCACAGCGCCAGGGCATCGAATCGAAGTTCCTGTACTTCCCGGATGAGAACCACTGGGTGCTGAAGCCGAACAACAGCATCCTGTGGCACGACACCGTCAATGCCTGGCTGAAGCAGCACATCGGCAACTGATGACTGCAGCGCCGCCCTTCGGGGCGGCGCTTTTGTTTCACCATCTGCTGTACCGGTGGGTGCCGACCGTTGGTCGGCACACCTTCCTGATCTGCCGCCAACAGCAGCCGGCCAGCGGCCGGCACTACCCAGAGCACCTGCATGATCCAGAACGACATCGTCGTCTTCGGTTTGATCGCCGCCACCCTCGGCGCCGTGTTCTGGACCGCCTCGCGCGAGCAGGGCCTGTGGAAGCGCTTCTACACCTTCGTGCCGGCGCTGCTGCTGTGCTACCTGATTCCCGGCATCTACAACACTGTCGGCCTGATCGACGGCCAGAACACCAAGCTCTACAACCCGATCGCGCGCGACATCCTGCTGCCGGCGGCGCTGATCCTGCTGACCCTGGCAGTGGACATCAAGGGCATCCTGCGGCTCGGCCCGAAGCTGGTGCTGATGTACCTGGGCGCATCGGCCAGCATCATGCTCGGCGCGGTAGTGGCCTTCCTGCTGATGCGCGCGGTGCATCCGGAAACAGTGGCCGGTGATACCTGGGCCGGCATGGCCGCGTTGGCCGGCAGCTGGATCGGCGGTGGCGCCAACATGCTGGCGATGCGCGAAGTGTTCGACGTCAACGCAACCACGTTCGGCCAGTTCGCAGTGGTCGACGTGGGTGTCGGTTACGTGTGGATGGCCGCGCTGATCTTCCTGGCCGGTCGTGCCGCGAAGATCGATGCACGCAGTGGCGCCGATACCTCGGCCATCGATGAGCTGAAGGAGCGTATCGCGCGCTTCCAGGCCGAACACGAGCGCATTCCCAGCCTCACCGACCTGATGCTGATCGTGGCGGTGGCCTTCGGCGGCGTCGGCCTGTCGCATGCGATCGGTGCGCCGCTGGCGGCGTGGTTCAAGGCCAACGTCAGCTGGGCCGCGCAGTTCAGCCTGGACGCACCGTTCGTGTGGGTGGTGGTGCTGTCGACCACGCTGGGCCTCAGCCTCAGTTTCACCCGTGCGCGCAATCTCGAAGGCGCGGGTGCATCGCGTCTGGGCTCGCTGCTGCTGTACTTCCTGATTGCCTGCATCGGCATGCAGATGGATCTGCTGGCGCTGCTGGATCGCCCGTGGCTGTTCCTGCTGGGCATCATCTGGATCAGTGTGCACATCGTGCTGCTGTGGTGCCTGGGCAAGCTGCTGAAAGTGCCGTTCTTCTACTTCGCCATCGGCTCGCAGTCGAACATCGGTGGCCCGGCCTCGGCGCCGGTGGTGGCCGCCGCGTTCCACCCGGCATTGGCGCCGGTGGGCGTGCTGCTGGGCACGATGGGCTACGCCACCGGCACGTACCTGGCCTACATCGTCGGCATCACCCTGCGCGCGCTGGCCGGGCAGGGGTGATCCTGTAGAGCCGAGCCCATGCTCGGCTGCTTTGGGTTTTGCACTCGCGCTGGTAACGGCGAAGAGCAGCCGAGCATGGGCTCGGCTCTACAGTAGAGCCACGCCATGCGTGGAGGCTTCACGCCACCGGCAATCCGCGTTCGATCAGCCACGCCTTCGCGTCTTCGGCGTCCTCTTCAAACCACGCCCGGGTAGATCCCAGCCGATACGTATACCCCCATGCATCCATATCGGCCATCAGCCGCTGGCTGCCGACGCCGGGCAGTTGCCCGGCCAGCACGATCTGCAGGTAGCAGGTCGCGTCTTCCTCGGCCACCGAGTCGGTGGCATCGGTGTGCACCTGCGCGCGCCGCTCCGGTGGCAATACGATCAGGTGGCAGGCTTCGTGCAGCATCGAATGCACGGGGGTGTCATCGCGCACGTACACGTTGCTGGCAATGATGCCCGCCTCGGGCTCGCCCCAGTAGCTACCGGGAATCGGTTCACCGGCCGCCACGTGGTGCAGCCGAAGGCCATGCGCGGCGAGCAGGCACTGCGCATCGGCGAAGGCGATGTCGCCCACGCAGGTGATGTCCACGGCGGTTGTCGTATCGGTCATGCGGGTCAGGCAGCCCCGCCCATGCAGGCACGGGCGGGGCAGGGCATCAGGGTTTGTCCGGGCCTTCAGGCAGCGCCACGGAGATGTCCAGCACATCGTGCTGGCCATCCTTCACCAGGTCGACCTTCACCGCATCGACGTCGATGTTCACGTACTTCTTGATCACTTCCAGCAGCTCGCGCTGCAGCAGCGGCAGGTAGTCCGGGCCACCGCGGTGGCTGCGTTCCTGCGCAATGATGATCTGCAGGCGGTTCTTTGCGGTTTCGGCGGTGGTCTTCTTCGCTTTGAGGAAATCGAACAGGCCCATGCTTACCCTCCGAACAGCTTGCTGAAGAAGCCCTTCTTCTCGACGCTGGTGAAGCGCATCGGGCGATCTTCGCCGAGGATGCGCGCGACGGCATCGTCATACGCCTGGCCGGCGGCGGATTCGACATCCAGGATGACCGGCTCGCCCTTGTTGGAGGCATTGAGCACGTCGCCCGATTCGGGGATCACGCCGATGGCCTTCAGCCCCAGCACTTCCTCGACGTCGGCGATGCTGAGCATCTCGCCGGTTTCCACGCGCAGCGGGGTGTAGCGGGTCAGCAGCAGGAAGGCCGGCACGTTCTGGCCGGATTCGGCCTTGTGGGTCTTCGAATCCAGCAGGCCGATGATGCGGTCGGAGTCGCGCACCGAGGACACTTCCGGGTTCACCACCACCACCGCGCGGTCGGCGAAGTACATCGCCAGGAACGCACCCTTCTCGATGCCGGCCGGCGAGTCGCAGATGATGTAGTCGAAGCCATCGGCGGCCAGGTCCTTCAGGACCTTGCCCACGCCTTCCTGGGTCAGTGCATCCTTGTCGCGGGTCTGCGAGGCAGCCAGCACGTACAGGTTGTCGAAGCGTTTGTCCTTGATCAGGGCCTGTTTGAGGGTGGCTTCGCCGTGCACGACGTTGACGAAGTCGTACACCACTCGGCGTTCGCAGCCCATGATCAGGTCGAGGTTGCGCAGGCCGACGTCGAAGTCGATCACCGCCACCTTCTTGCCGCGCCGCGCCAGGCCACAGGCCAGGCTCGCGCTGGAAGTGGTCTTGCCCACGCCGCCCTTGCCGGAGGTGACTACGATGATTTCAGCCAAAGGACTTCTCCTGGTTCTGCATTAGTTTGGGGCTGCGTCAGTCCAGCGCAGCGATCTTGATCTGGTCCTGTTCCAGCCAGACCTGCACGGCCTTGCCGCGCAGGTTGTCCGGGACATCGTCCAGTACCTTGTAGTGGCCTGCAATGGCCACCAGTTCCGCATGGAAATCACGGCAGAAGATGCGTGCCGCGGTGTTGCCCTGGGCCCCTGCCAGCGCGCGGCCGCGCAGGGTGCCGTAGATGTGGATGCTGCCATCGGCGATGACCTCGGCGCCGGCGCCGACAGTGGCCATCACGGTCAGGTCGCAGTTTTCCGCGTACAGCTGCTGGCCCGAACGCACGTTCCCCAGCTGCATGCGGCCTGGCTGTGGTGCGGCCGCATCGGCGACCTTGGCCACCGGTGCGGCCGGGGCCGGCTTCGGCTCTGTACGCGCGGCGCGGCGCGGTTCCGGCGCGGGCGGCGGAGCAGGCTCGGCTTCGGCACGTTCGTACTGGGCGCGGAACTTGGCCAGCAACGGCAGGCCGAGCTGCTGCGAGAGCAGGTCGACCGCGCTGGTGCCATAGGCCAGCGCCACCGGCAGCACGCCGGCGCTGCGCAGGCCATCGACCAGCGCCTGCGCGGTGGCCACGTCCGGCACCTGGCTCAGGCCGCCGAAATCAAGGATCACCGCCGCGCGGCCGAACAGCTTCGGCGCGCGGGTCACGCGCTCGCGCATTTCCTGCACGAGGCGTTCGACATCAAGGGTACGGATGCGCAGGTTGGCGATGCCCACCTGGCCGATCTTCAGTTCACCGGCCTGTTCGTAATCGAAATTCACCGCCACGCTCAGGTCCCCGTCGGTCGCTGTGCCTGCGCCGGCAGCTGCCGGGCGCGTGTCCATGCCACATCCGGCAGCTTGTCGCCGTAGGTCTCCTGGACCCACGGGTAGCTGCACAGTTCCTTGGCCAGCATGCTGGCGCGCACATCGACCTGGGCCATGGTGTTCTGGCCCAGCTCGCGGAAGCCGAAGCTGCCGTGGAAGAGCAGGGCGGCATCGGCGCCATGGTCGAGGAAGACTTCGCAGGTCATCTGCGGGTAGCGCAGCTCGGCGAAGCTCTGCGCGTCGGCATAGAACGCACGGCCGACGCCACCGCCACGACGGCGGCTGGCGACCACGATGCGGTCGATGTAGAAGAACGGGGTGTCCAGCTGCTGCTTGAACCAGGCGAAATTGCTGCTGTCGTGCTGGCTGTCGCTGCCGAAGCCGATCAGGAAGCCGGCCAGGTTGCCGTCGCGCTCGGCGACGCGGAAATATTCAGCGGTTTCGTAGAACAGGCGCAGGCGGGCCGCATCCAGGGGAAGGATGGCCAGGCCAGCGTTGTTGTTCAAAGCCAGGACGGAATCGAGCTCGTGCTCGCGCACGTCGCGGATGACAATCGACATTGTGACTCCGTGGGGTAACGCGGTTGGTCCATCAAGGGACCCTGCGCACGATTATTGCATGCCCGGGGTGGGCTGCGGCATGAACAGGCGACCGGGCAGGCATGACTTCCGTGGGGTGCGGTGCGCAGGCCGGGCCCGTAGAGTGCTGCCATGTTGGGAGTCCTCAGCCATACCCGCGTCCTCCGCCTGGCCGGCCTGTTCACCTGGGTCATGGTCGGTCTGCCGTTGGCGTACTCGCAGTTCGAGAACCCGCACAGCCGCGGCGACATGGGGGGCTGGGCGGTGCTGCTGTTCGTCGCCTACCTGTCTTTCGGCACCTCGTATTACTGGCTGACCCGCATCCTGCGCAGCGACAGCCCCACCAGCTGGCTGGACCGGGGGTTGCTGTTGCTGCTGACGATCTCGGCGCTGGGCGTCAGCTTCCTCAGCGGCTCGGGCCTGGGCAGCATCCTGATGATGGTGGCCGCCGGGGTCATTCCGTGGATGCTGTCGGTGCGCCTGGGCGTGCTGTGGCTGCTGGTCAGCCAGCTGGCGGTGGCCCCGGTCTATTACATGCTGCTGCGCTTCCCGTTGTTCGAAGCAGTGATGCAGTCGCTGCTGTACGGCGGCTTCTCCATGTTCATCTTCGTGACCAGCCTGGTTGCCCGCCAGCAGACCGAGGCGCGCGACGAACAGCGTCGGCTCAATTCAGAGCTGCGTGCCACCCGCGCCCTGCTGGCCGAGAGTGCCCGTGTCAATGAGCGCACCCGTATCTCGCGCGAGCTGCATGACCTGCTGGGCCACCAGCTGACCGCGCTGACCCTGAACCTGGAAGTGGCCGGGCACCTGGCCGAAGGGCAGGCGCTGGAACATGTGAAGCGCTCGCACGCATTGGCCAAACTGCTGCTGGGCAACGTGCGCGAGGTGGTCAGCCAGCTGCGCGAGACCGGCGCCATCGATCTGGCCGCGGCGCTGCGCCCGCTGACCGAGAATGTGCCCTCGCTGGACATCCAGCTGGACATCGAGGATCCGCTGAACGTGGAGGACCCGCAGCGGGCCCACGTCCTGCTGCGCTGCACGCAGGAGATCATCACCAACGCGGTGCGCCACGCCGGTGCCCGTCACCTGTGGATCAAGGTGTACCGTGAAGCCCCGGACCGGGTGGTGGTGGAGGCCCGCGACGACGGTGTCGGTGCGGACATGGTCAATGTGGGCAATGGCTTGCGCGGCATGCGCGAGCGCCTGCAACAATGTGGTGGCCAGCTGCAGGTCGAGACCCGTCCCGGCGAAGGCTTCCGCCTGCGGGCGACGGTGCCGGCAACGGTGCTGGTGGCCGCCCTTACCAAGGTTCCTGAAGGAGTACGTTGATGATTCGCGTCTGCCTGGTTGATGACCAAACCCTGGTGCGGCAGGGAATCCGCTCCCTGCTGGCACTCGACGACGGCATCGAGGTGGTGGCCGAGGCCGGCGATGGCCGGCAGGCGGTGGAGATGATCCCGCAGGTGCGCCCCGACGTGGTCCTGATGGACATGCGCATGCCGGTGATGTCCGGGCTGGAAGCACTGCAGGTGCTGTCGCGGCAGGAACAGCTGCCGCCGACCATCATCCTCACCACCTTCGACGACGATCAGCTGGTGCTGGCCGGCCTCAAGGCCGGTGCCAAGGGCTACCTGCTCAAGGATGTGACCCTGGCACAGCTGGTCGGTGCCATCCGTACCGTGGCCGAAGGCGGTTCGCTGGTGCAGCCGGCGGTGACGCAGCGCCTGTTGTCGGGCCTGGAGCACATGCGCAACGAGTTCGTCAGCCTGGACCGCCCGGACCCGCTGACCGACCGCGAGACCGAGATCCTGCGGCTGATGGCCAGCGGTTTCTCCAACAAGGAGATCGCCAACTCACTGGGCGTGGCCGAGGGCACCATCAAGAACCACGTGTCCAACATCCTCTCCAAGCTGGGGGTGCGCGACCGTACGCGCGCGGTACTGAAGGCGTTCGAACTCCAGCTGGTCTAAGGCGTTCGAACTCCAGCTGGTCTGAGGAAAATCGTTTCGGTACAAAGACTTGGGTGGTGGCAGGGGGTTCCGGCCAAGGTTGCCCCCTACTTGCCGGGTAGCGGTATGCGTTACCCTTCGAATTCTTTGTCCATACAAATACGCAGCCGGCAGGGAAACCGGTGCGCCAATCCCGATAAACAATGCCCGCGAAGCCTGCTAGGATTGGCGCTTCGCTTCAATCAACCCGGCCGTGGGATCGGCCCCGGAGACTCTCTGAATGACCCGTATTATCGAGTTCCTGATCGCCTTGGGGATCGTGGCTGGCCTGTTCGTCATCATTGGCGTATGTCTGCCGGGCGAGCGTCACATCACCGAAAGCATCGAGACCAACCGCAAGATGACGATCGTGTACGACACGGTCAGCAGCCTGCGCCGCTTCAAGGACTGGAACCCGCTGGTACTGCGCGATCCCGCCGTTGAACTGAAGCTGTCCGGCCCGGCCTCCGGCAAGGGTGCCACCCTGGACTTCACCTCCAAGGACCTGGGCACCGGTTCCTGGAAGATCACCGACGCCGAAGAGAACAAGCGCGTTGCGATCGCCATCGAAGACGCCACCAAGGGTCACGACAAGGTCACCACCTTCACCCTGGAGCCGACCGGCAAGGGCGGCCGTAACGTCAAGATCACCCAGGACTACTCGGTGAAGTACGGCTTCGACCTGTTCGGCCGTTACGCCGGCCTGTATGTCAGCCGCCAGATCGGCGACGACATCAAGATGGGTCTGTCGCGCATGGCCAACATGCTGGCCAGCGTGCCGAACGTCGACTACCGCACCCCGGAAGCGCCGCTGACCGATCTGGCCATCGTCGATGTACCGGCCGAGGACCTGCTGGTCGTCAACGCCGGTAACGTGGATCGCGGTCAGGACACGATCACCAAGTCCATCAAGGACAACCAGGAGTGGATCAAGCGCGTGATGGAGGCCAATGGCCTTGAAGCCGCCGGTCCGTTCCGCATCATCACCACCGACTTCGGTCAGGAGAAGTACGCCTTCGACATCGCCCAGCCGGTGAAGAAGAAGGGTGCTGAAGGTGCTGCTGCTGAAGCTCTGACCGTCAAGATCGACGGTGGCGCTCCGGTCAAGTACGTGCACGTCGCTCCGCACCGCTCGGCACATGCGGCCTACAGCGGCCACATGGCGGGTCTGGACGTGGCCCGCAACGGCCTGCGCGCCTGGGCTGTGACGGCGGGCAACGAAGTGATCGACCGTCCGTACGAATCCTGGAAGGACGGCATCGACAAGTCGTTCACCCCGGAAGGTACCTACGACATCTACTGGGCCGTCAAGTAAGCCTCGGCTGACCCATGTAATGCTGGACACGAAAACGCGCCGCTCATTGCGGCGCGTTTTTTTTCATCTGGCGCCCGGCAAGGGGCGCTGCGCAAGGAGCCCTCATGTTCAATCTGGAACGTCGCGCACGTAAGCCTTCCCTGCTGGCCTGTCTCGGCGCGCTGCTGGCGGCCGCCTCGATCGGTCTGTCCGCCTATGCATCGCACGGTGTGGCGGACCCGTTGGCGCAGCAGCATCTGAACATGGCGGCGCTGTACGCGTTCGCACACGGTGCGGTGCTGGTGGCGCTCGGGCCGCGCGCGCAGGGCGCGATCGCGCACCTGGCGCTGTACGTGCTGCTGCTGGGAGTGCTGTTGTTCTCCGGCAGCCTGGTGGGCGGCGCGCTGTGGCAGTGGCCGACGCGGATGGCACCGATCGGTGGCACCAGCATGATGGCCGGATGGGTGTTGCTGGCGATCAATGCGTTGAGGCGGTGAGGGCCGCAGGGCTGTCGCTCCGATCCATGCCGATGCGATCGTGAAGGTTCATGGGCGTTACTTTTCTTTTCGCGCGAAAGGAAAAGTAACCAAAAGAAACGCGCCGCCGGCCGCGAGCCGGTGCTGCGCACCGGTCCCCCTCGCTCCTCGGCCCGTCGAGGGGCGGTGCGGAGAGCAGCCGAGCATGGCTCGGCTCTACAGAATCGCACGCACCTCTTCGCCCTCGCCGGACCTGCGGTGCTCGGCTCGCTTGAAGGCGGACCCAGCAGCCGCGCGCTGATCCGTTGTAGAGGCTTCGAGCGAAGCGACCCGCTTTGGTCTTTGCTCTCTTGTTCCATTCCGTGGCGGATGCACGCGGAATCTGTCCGTGGCCGGGCGGGTGGGTTGCGCAGGGGCGTAAGCGCCATGGATGGCGCGCCCGAGCCTACAGGGACGTATTTACGGCGTCCCCTGCGCAGCCCACCCGCCCGGACAGCTCCATGAATTTCGCTTTGCGGCTGCCACGAGGGGCTCAGCCGTTGGCCGGTCTCCAGCACCAATGCCACGGTTCGTAGACGATGCCGTGCGGGTTGTCGCGCGGGTAGCTCAGATGGAAGCCATACGCGCCGGCATGCGCCTGCAGCCACGCGAACGCGTCGGTGGCTTCGAACGATTCTTCGGCCGGGGCGTCGCCCGGCGTGCCGATGTCCAGCGCGTGGCCGCTGTGGTGTTCGCTGAAACCCGGTGCGGCATTCACCTTCAGGATCTCCGCCACGCTCAAGCCGCGCGCCAGTTTCCGTTCGAAGATGCCCAGCTGGTAGGCATGGCTGCGGAAGCCGGAGATGGCGTCCAGCGCAATGCCATCCTGTGCCGCCTGCAGTCGCATCCGTCGCCAGCCCTGCGCGGCGGCACGGCGCAGCCACAATGGGCGGGCGAAGCGGTCGCGACCGGCGAAGTGCAGCAGGCACGGTTCGGATTCCAGTGGCAGGCCGCTGTCGTCGGCATAGCGCTGTGCATCCAGGCCAAGCTGCTGCAGGCGCTGCTGCAACCCGGCCAGGGGCAGCCACTGATCTTCCAGGCCGGCGCCGAAGGGCCGCGCTGCCGCGTCATCCAGCAGCGCCAGTGCTTCCTCGACCCCGGGCTCGCGCGGCAGGCGCGGCACCATGGCGTGCACACCCTGCGCCAGCACCGCCGCCAGGTAGCGGCCATCGCGCTTGCGCCGCAGCACCCAGTGCGCCTGCGACAGCAGGCGTGCATCCAGGTTGCTGCGTGCACGCAGCAGGTGAGCGGGCCACAGCTCGATGGCCTCGGTGTTGATCAGCAGGGGCGCGCGTCGTTGCATCGCCGCAGCTTACTGCCGTGGCGCCGACGCGGCCACCTTGCGCAGCGCATCGAGCAGCGCCTGCGGCCGGTCTACGCTGAGCAGCAGCGTGCTGCCATCACTGACCGGCAGTGCGAGGACGCGCGCACGGTCGGTGACCAGGGCGAAGCCCTTGCCGCCCCCCAGCAGGCGGAAGTGGCCCGAGTAGAAGCCCGGCATTGAATAGCCATTGGTTTTGAGACGGATGCCATAGCGGCGGTCACGCTGCAGGTCGACCACCTCGGCCTGGTCCAGCCGCAGCTGCGCCACCGGCACGCGCCGCCGATACATCGTCGAGCGCACGTCCAGCGCGTCGCCGGCCAGCTCCACGCGGCGGCGGAAGAACGCGGCCCCCAGCCCGACAGCGAGTACAGCGATGACGATCAGGCTCCATGCCGCACTGCCGCCCATCCGGAACCAGGGCGGCGACAGCGTTACTTCGATCCAGGGGGCGCTCGCCGGTGCCTTGTGCAGCTGTGCATACAGGCAGGCCACGAAGGCAGCCAGCAGCGGCAGCACGATCCAGAGCACGCGCAGCGGCGAACTCTCGGCCACGTCAAAGGGTTTCGGGTCGCTGCCGCCCATGGTTCAGGCCTCCTTCTTGAACACCAGCATCGCCGGGCGCATCGGCGCCGGGATGATGATGTTGACCAGTTCCCAGCCCAGTTGGCCCTGGCGGCTGAGTTCGGCCTGGATGTCTTCGGCCTTGTGCAGGCCCATCATGGACGTCTTGACCTCGATGGTCTGGTAGCTCCAGCGCTTGCTCATTCCTTGTCCTCCGACGATGGCGTGGGTTTCGGCAGGCGTCCTGCCCTGCGCAGGGCGTCGCGCAGCACGTATTCGATCTGCGCGTTGAGGCTGCGCAGCTCGTCATCAGCCCAGCGCTGCGCGGCAGCCAGGACGTCGGCGTTGATGCGCAGCGGGTAGGCTTTCTTCTCACTCATGGGGGCTCCTGGCGGGGCGGTGGGGCGCCCCGTTGCGAGTGTGGCTCAATACAGCGAGCCGGCATTGACGATCGGCTGGGTACCGCGGTCCGAGCACAGCACGGTCAGCAGGTTGCTGACCATGTGTGCCTTGCGTTCCTCATCCAGCTGCACCACGCCGTTCTTCTGCAGTTCGGCCAGGGCCATCTCGACCATGCCCACCGCACCGGCCACGATGCGCGTGCGTGCAGCGATCACCGCGTTGGCCTGCTGCCGCTGCAGCATCGCCTGGGCGATTTCGGCAGCGTAGGCCAGGTGGCTGATGCGCGCGTCGATCACCTGCACGCCGGCGTCGGCCAGGCGCTCGGCCAGTTCGTTCTTCAGGTGCTGGGAAATCTCGCTGGCGTGGCTGCGCAGGGCCAGCTGGCCGTCCTCGTGCTGGTCGTAGGGGTAACTGGTGGCCATCGCGCGCAGCGCCGATTCGGACTGGATGTGCACGAAGCTCTCGTAGTCGTCCACGTTGTAGACCGCCTCGGAGGCATCGACCACCTGCCAGACGATCACCGCGGCGATCTCGATCGGGCTGCCGTCCAGCTCGTTGACCTTCAGCTTGCCGCTCTCGAAGTTGCGCACGCGCTGGCTGACCCGGCGCTTGGCGAAGAAGGGGTTGTTCCAGCGCAGGCCGTTGTCCTTCACGGTGCCCACGTACTTGCCGAACAGGCTCAGCACCGCCGCCTGGTTGGGCTGGATGGTGTACAGGCCTGCCAGGATGAACACGCCCAGCGCCACCAGCAGGGCGCCCAGCAGCATCAGCAGCAGGTTGGGTGAGCCGGTACTGGCCTTCGCTGCCACGCCCACCACGAACAGGGCGGCGCCGGCGAGGGCGACGAGCAGGGCGCCGGCCAGCGTGCCGAGGCCGTTGAGGGAAGACAGTGACTTCTCTTTCATGGCGGTACGTCCTTGAGGGTTCGGAGAAAAGATATCAAAGTGATATCACTTGTCCACTACCGTTCGTCGGATGCCATGGCCGGGGTGCCCGGCCAGCTAGAATGCCCACCCGCCTTCACATCGCTGCTGGAACCGTCATGGCCAAGCTTGGAACTCCGTTGTCCCCCTCCGCCACCCGCGTGCTGCTGCTGGGCTCGGGCGAACTCGGCAAGGAGGTGGCCATCGAGCTGCAGCGGCTGGGCGTGGAAGTGATCGCCGCTGACCGTTATGCCGATGCGCCGGCCATGCAGGTCGCGCACCGCTCGCATGTGATCGACATGCTCGATGCAATGGCCCTGCGCGCGCTGATTGCCCAGGAGCAGCCGCACCTGGTGGTGCCGGAGATCGAGGCCATCCACACCGAAACCCTGGTCCAGCTGGAACAGGAGCAGGGCCTGCGGGTGATCCCGACCGCGCGTGCCGCACGCCTGACCATGGACCGCGAAGGCATCCGCCGCCTGGCCGCCGAAACCCTGGACCTGCCGACCTCGCCGTACCGCTTCGTCGATACCGAGGCCGAATACCGCGCTGCCGTGGCTGCCATCGGCCTGCCGTGCGTGGTCAAGCCGGTGATGTCGTCCTCGGGCAAGGGCCAGAGCACCTTGCGCAGCGAGGCGGACATCGCCCCGGCCTGGGATTACGCGCAGACCGGTGGCCGCGCCGGTGCCGGTCGCTGCATCGTCGAAGGCTTCATCGATTTCGATTACGAGATCACCCTGTTGACCGTGCGCCATGCCGGTGGCACCGCGTTCTGTGCGCCGATCGGGCATCTGCAGAAGGATGGCGATTACCGCGAAAGCTGGCAGCCGCAGCCGATGTCGAACGCGGCACTGGCGCGTGCCGAAGAGATTTCGCGCGCGATCACCGACGACCTCGGCGGCTGGGGCCTGTTCGGCGTCGAGCTGTTCGTGAAGGGCGACGAGGTGTGGTTCAGCGAAGTGTCACCGCGCCCGCACGACACCGGCCTGGTGACGCTGGTATCGCAGGAACTGAGCGAGTTCGCGCTGCACGCGCGCGCCATCCTCGGCCTGCCGATCCCGGTGATCCGCCAGAGCGGCCCGTCGGCCTCGTGCGCGCTGCTGGCACACGGCGAGGGCGTGCCGTACTTCAACAACGTCGCCGCTGCATTGCAGGTGCCGGATACCGCCGTGCGCCTGTTCGGCAAGCCGAGCGTGCACGGTCATCGTCGCGTCGGCGTGACCCTGGCGCGCGCGGAAACCATCGACGAAGCACGCGCCATCGCACGCGATGCCGCCGACGCCATCGGCGTCGAACTGCGCCCGTAAAGCAAAAAGGGGACGGAGGGGATTAAGTCGTTTGTGGCACAAACGACTTAATCCCCTCCGTCCCCTTTTTATTACTTCACGTCCACCCACACCAGGTGGTGGTCGCTGCCGTCGGCGATCTTCGCTTCCGGGCTTTCATTGGCCGGCCAGAAAATACCACTGCCCACGTATTCGAAACCGGTCGAGGGCAGCACATAGTCCAGGCGCATGGTGCCGGACTTCGGGCCGAAATCGCCGGTGGCGTGGAACGGTGCGCCCTTGCGCTCGATGCCCTTGGCCGCATAGGCCAGGCTGGTCTGCTCGCCGCCGACGCTGCGCGGGGTGGGGTAGCGCAATACGCGGGCGTTCTCGATCAGCTCAACGATCGCTTCATGACGGCCATCGCCATCGACCGGGTCGTTGTTCAGATCGCCGAGGATCACGAAGCGCGCGTCCTGTGCCAGGCCGCCGCACTCGCCCTTGTCGTCGCACAGCCACGGCTTCTCACCCTTGGACAGATATTCCTGCCACAGGCGCAGTTCGTCGTGGTTGCGTGCCGCGTTGCGCTTTTCCGGGCCGTCGAACACCGGCGGGGTCGGGTGCGAAACCAGCGCGTGGACCACGCCGGCTGGGGTCTTCACCGGCACGTCCCAATGCGACTTCGACGACAGGCGCAGCTGCGACCACACATGGTCGTTGTAGAAGCTCTGGCCGGTACGCGGATCGACCGGGCGGATCGCGCCGGGCATCGCACTCCACTTCAGCAGCTGGAAGCTGCGCACCTTGGCTTCGTCGATCGGGTAGCGCGACAGCACCAGCATGCCGTACTGGCCCGGGTGCAGGCCGTAGCCCCACGCATCGTTGCCACGGCTGCGGCCTTCGCCGCCGACCACGCCGTTGTTGTCCAGGTCCAGTCCGCTGGGCACGCCGGTATTGACCGGGGCCAGGTAGCGGTAGGCGAAGTGCAGCGGCTTGCCGCCGCCGGGCTGGGCCACTTCCAGATAGCGCTTCTGGAACAGGTCGGCGGCGCGATGGGCGTCATCGAAGTCGAATTCATTCAGCAGCACCAGGTCCGGGCGCACCTGCTGCAGCACTGCGGCGATCTTGCGCGCGTGCTCGCTGTCGCCTTCCAGTTCCTTGATCAGGCCGCCGGCGTCGTCGGAGTACAGCGAAGTGTTGTAGGTGGCCAGGCGCAGCGCAGTGGACGGCTTTTCGGTCATCGCGGGGGACGTGGCGAAGGCGGGGGCGGTGGCGCCGCAGAGCAGGGCCAGGGCGAAGATCAGGGGTTTGGCGTTCATCCCCCTATTCTGCACCCGGCCCGGTGTCAGCGGTTTGTCAGCGCCCGTCCAGATCATTGTCGAAATCGTGCCAGCGGCGGCCATCGTAGGCTTCCAGCGGATGGAAGCGGCGCTTGTAGTCCATCTTCTGATGGCCGCGGATCCAGTAGCCCAGGTACACGTGTGGCAGGCCCTCGCGGCGCGCCCATTCGATCTGCTGCAGGATCGCGAAGGTGCCCAGCCCGCGCGTGGCGTGGTCCGGGTCGAAGAAGGTGTAGACCGCTGACAGGCCGTGCTCGGTGACGTCGGTCACCGCCACCCCCAGCAGCTGGCTGGGCTGGCCGTCGTGCCCGGGCAGGCGCATCTCCATGAAGCGGGTGTGCGACCAGCTGCCGATCAGGAACTGCTCGAACTCGTGCGGCCCGTGGTCGTCCATGCCGCCGTTGGCGTGGCGGTGGGTGAGATAACGGTGGTACAGCGCGAACAGGTCATCGCGGGCGGTGGCGGCGGTGATCCGCACCTCCAGGTCGTCATTGCGGGTAGCACAGCGGCGCTGGCTGCGGTCCGGGGCGAAACGTGCCACCGGGATACGCACCGCCACGCAGGCCTGGCAGTGTGCGCAATGTGGCCGGTAGACCAGATCACCGCTGCGGCGGAAGCCCCAGCTCAGGGCCAGCGGATACAGGCCGCCGAGGCGACGGTCGTGCGGGTCCAGCACCAGGTCGCGCGCCACCCGGTCCGACCAGTACCCGCAGGGGTGCTCGCCGGTCTGGAAAAGCCGCAGTTCGTCGTCTCTGTCGCCGTGTATTGCCATGGGCACAGCATAGCTCCAGCCCGTCGCAGTGGCGGCGACTGTCCGCCGGATGAATGGAACCGTCCACGGCGTCAACCGATGGCGCGCCCGGGCGTTGTTGTCTCCCGAGGGCGAAGTGATCGCCCCGACGCAATTCCCATTCCCAGGAGTGACCCCATGATCCGTACCCCCCTGCTGCTGGCCCTGCTGCTCGGCACCTCCGCCTCCGGTATCGCGCTGGCGGCCGACACCCCGACCACGCCGGCGCAGCGCCCGGCCAAGCTGGACACCAATGGCGACGGCGTCATCGATCGCAGCGAGGCCGCCGCCCACCCGCGCTTGGCCGCGAAGTTCGACGAGCTGGACAAGAACAAGGATGGCAAGCTCTCGCGCGATGAGCTGCCGCGCTGGCAGCATGGCCGCCGTGGCCACGGCGGTGAGCGCTGGGCCAAGCTGGACGTCAACAAGGACGGCCGCATCAGCCGTGAAGAAGCCAAGGCCGATCCGCGCCTGGCCGCGCGCTTCGACCAGCTCGACCTCAACAAGGACGGTTACCTGGACAAGGCCGACCGCGAGCTGCGCATGAAGCAGCATCGAGATGCCTGGTTCGCTGCCGCCGACACCAACAAGGACGGCCAGCTGAGCAAGGCCGAGTTCGACGCAGCCAAGGGCCCGATGCACGGCGGACCGCGCCATGGCGGCCCGCGCGACGGCACTGCACCGAAGCCGCAGCGCTGAGGTTCAATGCAGTGATTGATGACAACGCCGGCGCACTGCCGGCGTTGTCCGTTACAGGCCGCCGCCGCGCAGCAGCGAGTACAGCACCAGCGTGATGACCATCAGGTTCATGGCGATGATGCCGGTGCGGCCGTACATGGACTCGTACTTCCAGTTGGTCCCGCTGCGCCCGCGCCGTGCCGAATCGCGCACGATCATCGGTGCCATCACCCGCTGCAGCGTCACCAGGCACTGGTAGTTGACCACGCCCAGGCCTACCGCCAGCACCGTCAGCTGCGCCCAGACCGGCGCATGCAGCATGACTGCCAGCAGGATCGCCAGGCACCAGAACATGCCGGTGATGATGTTGAGATAGAGGAAACGGCGCACGTCGGCGCGCTCGGACGCCGTTTCGGTGTACGACATCAGGAAGCGCCCGCCCAGATAGCTGCCGATCGCGCCACCGACCACGCCGCCGATCACCGCCCCCCAGCTTTCGGCCGGCAGCACGTGCAGTTGGCCCAGGGTGGCGGTCAACGATCCCATCGCGGTACCGCCCGCTGCACTGGCGCCGCCGAGGCCCAGCTTGCTGCCGCCGATGCCGACGCCGGTGCTGAGCAGGACCGCGGCGCTGGCGGTGCCGGGCGCGGCCACCAGTACCATCGAAACCACTGCCGTAGCGAACGCGGCACTGGGTGCGCTGCTGCGGGCGAACTCACCGAAGCGCTGCAGCAGGCCGTCGCGCACCAGGGCACGGGCGCGCGACAGGCGCTTGCGCACCGCCGCGTCGCTGAGGCCGAGCAGGTCGGCCACCTGCTGCGAACGCTGGCCTTCGCGGTAGTACAGCAGCAGTACTTCGCGGCTGTCGGCAGGCAGGGCGGAGATGATGTCCCCGGCGGCGATCTCTTCTTCCACCCGCTGCAGGCGGTCGGCGGCACCCGGGGCCGGGTCGGCGGCCATGCCCATCGCCACCTCGGCCGCCTCGCCGGTCAGCGGCCGGCCACGCTGCGCGCGCAGCCAGTCGCGGGCCAGGTTGCGGGTGATCTGCCGCAGCCAGGGCAGGAAGCTGGTCGAGCTACGCAGCTGGTGCAGCTGCTGCCAGCCCTTCACGAAGGCTTCCTGGGCAATGTCCTCGCTGGCCTGGCGGTCGCGGGTGATGGCCAGCGCGATGGCGGTGACGGTGTTCTGGCAGGCCAGAACGATGCGGCCATAGGCGTGCTGGCAACCGCTGGCGGCGGCCGGCAGTTCGCGTTCCAGGGTCTGGTCGATCGATGCGGCGAACGTCGTCATGGCGGCGGCTCTCCTGCTGGGATTGTGTCCCATGACGGAGCCGCGCGCCCAATGTGACCAGCATTCTGTGCGGTAGTGCCGGCCGCTGGCCGGCAGCCGCAAAAAGGGGACGGAGGGGATTAAGTCGTTTGAGGCACAAACGACTTAATCCCCTCCGTCCCCTTTTTTGCCATGGGGTTGCCGGCCAGCGGCCGGCACTACCCGTGCGTCATTTCGAGGGCTGGATACGGACCCGGATTTCTTCCTCTTCCGGTGCCGCCTGCGGGGCCGGCTGTGCCTGCTGCGGCTGGGCCTGCGGGGCAGGGGCCGGTGCGACCGGTGCAGGGGTGCCGCGATGGCGCAGGCCGATCACCAGCGCCACGCCGGCGATCACCACCAGCAGGGCGATGCGGATGCGCCAGGCCCAACCGCGGCCGCTGCCGGTCGTTTCGGCGGTGTCGCGGAAGGCGAATTCGGCGGTCGGATGGTCGCGGCGGGTGGTGTCGAGCAGGCGCGCCTCGCGCAGGATTTCACGCGCGCGTGGCTGGTCGTCGGCGCGCACGATCCACACCGCCGGGTAGGCGTTGGCGTTGCCCAGGTCGGTATAGCTGAACTGACCGCGGCGGCGGGTCTTGTACGAGCGCCCATTGGTCACCTTGACGTCGATGCCATGCTCGCGCAGGAGCTCGGCCACGCCTTCGACGGTTTCCACGCGCTGGCTGCTGAAGATCTGGCGCATGGGTTTACTCCTTGGCCGGCACGGCGGCGGCCGCAGCCTGGTCGGGAACGACGCGGATCAGGCCTTCCTGCGCGGTGCTCGCCACCAGCACGCCGTTGCGGGTGAAGAACTGGCCGCGGGCGAGGCCGCGCGAATCCTGCGCGCTGGGGCTGTCCAGCGAGTACAGCAGCCAGTCGTCGGCACGGAACGGGCGGTGGAACCAGATGGCGTGGTCGAGCGAGGCCATCTGCACGTGCGGGTGGTAGTAGCTGATGCCGTGCGGGAAGGTGGCCGTGCCCAGCAGATGGAAATCCGAGGCGTAGGCCAGCAGGGCCTGGTGCAGCTCGGGCGCATCGCCCACCGGTTCGCTCAGGCGCAGCCACACCTGGTGGTAGGGCGGGCGCTTGGGCGGATTCAGTTCGTCGCGCGGGTACACGTGGCGGAACTCGAACGGGCCGCCGCGGGACAGCCAGCGCTGTACCTTGATCGGCAGCCGCTCCAGCACCTCGGCCGGCAGCGGGCGGTTCGGCTCGATGTCTTCCGGCTGCGGCACCTCGGGCATCTTGTGCTGGTGCTGGGCACCGGTTTCGGCCTGCTGGAACGAAGCCGCGCAGAAGAAGATCACCTTGCCGTGCTGGATCGCGGTGACCCGGCGCACCGAGAAGCTGCCGCCATCACGGGTGCGGTCCACGTCATAGACGATGGGGTGGTCGATGTTGCCGGCGCGCAGGAAATAGGCGTGCAGCGAATGCACGTGGCGACCGTTGTCGACCGTGGCCTGTGCCGCCGCCAGCGCCTGGCCCAGCACCTGGCCGCCAAACACGTACTTGGTGCCGATGTCGCGGCTCTGCCCGCGGAACAGGTTGTCCTCCAGCCGCTCCAGCGTGAGCAGGTCGATCAGCTCGGAGACGACGGGTTCGGGCGTGTCGTTCAAGGGGGGCGGCCACAGCAATGAAGAGGCCCCGATTATACCGGTGCATGCCAGCCCATCATCGGTAGTGCCGGCCGCTGGCCGGCAACCTCATGATCCTTCTGGGGCGCCTGCGGTTGCCGGCCAGCCGCCGGCACGATCATTTACTTGCCCAGCCGGGCGACCAGCGCCTGCAGGGCATTCTGCGCATCCGGGGCGAACCAGGCCTCCACGAAGCGGTCCAGCTGGATCAGGTCCGGGTGCAGCGCTTCGTGCAGGTCGGCGCGGGCGATGGCGCGGGTCAGCAGCATCGGTTGGCGTGGCTGCTTGAGCAGGTTCTGCAGCCAGGCGATGGCGCGCGCCACCACCAGGTCGCCTTCGGCCAGTTCATCAACCAGGCCGATCTGCAGCGCCTGTTCGGCCGGCACCAGCGAACCGGTGGTCAGCAGCACGCCGGCGCGGTGCACGCCCACCGCACGGCGCAGCAGGCGCTGGATGCCCTCCGGTGCGATCAGGCCGACCTGCACTTCGTTCAGGCCGATGGCATACGGCCGCGATGGATCGGCGCTGCGCGCCATCACCCGGTAGTCGCAGCACAGCGCCAGCACGCAGCCACCCGCAGGGGCATGGCCGGTGATCGCCGCGACCACCGGAATGCGGCTCTCGGCCAGCGTGCGCACGGCGCCAAAGAAGGCGTTCCAGGTGTCCAACAACTTGTGCTTGTCATCGCCATGCGAGAGCAGGTGCGGCACGTCCATGCCACCGGTGAAGATACGCTCGCTGCCCGACAGCACGATGCCATGCGCGTCTTCGGCCATGGCCAGCTCGATGGCATGGATCAACTGCCGGCACAGTTCGGTGTCCAATGCGTTGACCGGCGGCCGCGCCAGGCGCAGTTCGCGGATGGGGCCATGGTTGATCACCTCGATGAGCGTCGTCATGCTGCGGTCTCGTTGCGAAGAAGGAACCTGGGCGATGATAACCAAACCATTCGTTGGCGTACTGTTGGTTCTGTGTGCGGCTGCAGCATCGGCCTCGGCCGCAGAACCGGCCTGCGTCACGGTGGAGCAGGGGTGGGCGCGGTTGCCACCGAATCCGGCAATGCCGATGACCGCTGGTTACGGCGTCATCCACAACGGCTGCAGCAAGGCGGTAGCGATCACCGGTGCGACCAGCAGCAGCTTTGATGATGTCTCGCTGCATGAGACCACGATTGTCGATGGGGTCAGTCGGATGCGCGCGATCGAGCGCCTGCCGCTGGCACCCGGCGCGCGTGCCGAGCTCAGGCCCGGTGGCCTGCACCTGATGCTGATGCAGGGCAAGGGCGCGCTGAAGGAGGGGCAGGCGGTGCCGCTGCGGCTGCAGCTGGAGGGCGGTGGTGAAGCCAGTGCGGCGTTGACGGTGCGCAAGGCCGCGCCGTAAGCGCGCGGGGAAACGGCACGCTGCTGCTGAAGCGAGGGGGTGGGATGGCTGCCGTAGCGTCGAGGACGCTCGGCGCGACCGAACTATCCGGTAGTGCCGGCCGCTGGCCGGCAGCGTGGTGAATGCCGGCCAGCGGCCGGCACTACCACGGTGGCTTACGACCAGTCGTACGAGAACAGCACCGTGCGGCTCACCGGCTCGTACAGCATGACGATCGCATCGGCGCCAGTCGCACACCAGTTGTAGCCAGCGACGTCGGCCACGGCAAAGAACTTGTTGCCATTGCGGGTGATGATCACCGTTTCGGCGTCGTCCGGGGCGTCGGGGTCATCGGCAGCCTCGGTGAAGCCAAGCTCGAAGGCGGCGGGAATTTCTGCAGTCTCGGTCCAGTTGCCGAAGCCGATCGGTCCCCCCAGCGTATCCAGGTAATCGCGCTCGCTGGCCTCACCTTTGCCATAGCGCGAGTAACAGGCGAGGCGACCGTGCGCGGCATGGTAGTCGCGGGCCTTGGCGTAGCTCTCACGCATCTGCGCGATGTGGTCCTGCGCGTCCTTGTCCTGCGCAGCGTCGCCGATGAAATAGCCCTCGTTGCCGAGGAAGCGCATCTCGTTGCCGGCAGTCAGCTCGAAGGCGATCCAGTTGGTGCCGGTGAAATCGTTGTGGTGCGCCTCGGTGGTCTCGCCGATGCAGCCGTCATACGGCTCGATCGGGCACATCATCGTCGCCACCTGGCCGGCCAGTTCCGGGTGCAGTACGCCCAGGTCGATCTTCAGCAGCGGCAGCAGGTGCTGTGTGAGCCACGCCTGATCGGCAGGAAAGACATCGGCGGGGAAGGGGACCATGCCGGGCAGCAGGTCGCGCAGTTCAGTCTGGTGGATCATGTCAGTCCTTTGAATGGTATCGGTAGTGCCGGCCGCTGGCCGGCAACCTCGTTGCCGCCGAAGCGTGCCGACCAAGGTCGGCACCTACCAGGGCGCGTCAGGTAGAGGCGTTGCGGATCGCCTCCGGCAGCGGCGCGCTCTTGCCGGTCTGGGTGTCCATCCAGACCACCACGACGTTGCCATCCGAGTACAGCTTCGACTCGTCCTGCTGGTCGACGATGCGGTGGCCGATGGTCACGCTGCTGTTGCCCAGGCGCTCGACGAACAGCTCGACCAGGATGTCGTTGGGCCACACGATCGGCAGCCGGTAGTTGACGTTGGTCGCGGCCACCACCGGTGCGATGCGGTCGGTCATCGACACGCCGTCCACGCCCAGCATCCAGCGCACGCGCGCTTCTTCCAGGTAGGAAATGTACTTGGCGTTGTTGACGTGGCCCATGCTGTCCATGTCACGCCAGCGCA
Organism: Stenotrophomonas sp. 78350_Sma; assembly: GCF_056482105.1. Taxonomy (NCBI): domain Bacteria; kingdom Pseudomonadati; phylum Pseudomonadota; class Gammaproteobacteria; order Lysobacterales; family Lysobacteraceae; genus Stenotrophomonas; species Stenotrophomonas sp. 78350_Sma. The sequence continues at coordinate 1,297,408 of NZ_CM151182.1, forward strand.
CGCTGATCGGGATGCGGGCCAGGATCTTGTGTTCGCTGCTCATCAGGCGTCCTTCTTCTTCTTGCTGGCAGTAGCGGTCTTGCTTGCCTTGCCGGTACTCGTGGCGGCGACCGCCTTCTTCGCCACCTTGCCCGGCTTCTCAGGCTTTACCTTGCGCGGCGGGCGGGCGTCGGGCTTGTTGGCCACGGCGGCCGGCTGCTCGGGGCGCGCGCTGGTGGAGGGCAGCATGCGGGCCAGGAACTGGCCGGTGTACGACTGCGGGCAGGCCGCCACGTCTTCCGGCGTGCCGGTCACCAGGATGGTGCCACCGCGATGCCCACCTTCCGGGCCCAGGTCGACGATCCAGTCGGCGGTCTTGATCACGTCCAGGTTGTGTTCGATCACCACCACCGTGTTGCCTTCGTCGCGCAGCTTGTGCAGCACGCCCAGCAGCGCTTCGATGTCGTGGAAGTGCAGGCCAGTGGTCGGCTCATCGAGGATGTACAGGGTGCGGCCGGTATCGCGGCGCGACAGTTCCTTGGACAGCTTCACGCGCTGCGCTTCACCACCGGACAGCGTGGTCGCGCTCTGGCCCAGCTTGATGTAGCTCAGGCCTACGTCCACCAGCGTTTCCAGCTTGCGGGCGATCGACGGCACCGGCTCGAACAGCCTCAGCGCATCCTCGACCGTCATCTGCAGCACGTCGTTGATGTTGAAGCCCTTGTACAGGATCTCCAGCGTCTCGCGGTTGTAGCGCTTGCCGTGGCAGACATCGCACGGCACGTACACGTCGGGCAGGAAGTGCATCTCGACCTTGATCAGGCCGTCGCCCTGGCACGCTTCGCAGCGGCCACCGCGCACGTTGAAGCTGAAACGGCCCGGCGAATAACCACGCGCACGCGCTTCGGGCACCTGCGCGAACAGCTCGCGCAGCGGGGTGAACAGGCCGGTGTAGGTGGCCGGGTTCGAACGCGGGGTGCGGCCGATCGGCGACTGGTCGATGTCCACCACCTTGTCGAACAGGTCCAGGCCATCGATCTCCTTGTACGGGGCGATCGGGTGCGAGGAGCCGTTGATCTCGTTGGCCGCCAGCGAGAACAGGGTGTCGTTGATCAGGGTCGACTTGCCCGAGCCGGACACACCGGTCACGCAGGTCAGCAGGCCCGACGGAATCGCCAGGTCCACGCCCTTCAGGTTGTTGCCGCTGGCCCCGCGCAGGTGCAGGGTCATCTTCGGGTTCGGCTTGTGCCGGCGCGCCGGAATCTCGATCGCGCGTTTTCCCGACAGGTACTGGCCGGTCAGCGAGCGCGGTGCCTCCAGGATGTCCTGCAGGGTGCCCTGGCCGACGATCTCGCCGCCATGCACGCCCGCCCCCGGGCCGATGTCCAGCACGTAGTCGGCCAGGCGGATCGCATCCTCGTCATGCTCGACCACAATGACCGTGTTGCCGAGGTCACGCAGGCGGGTGAGGGTACCGAGCAGGCGTTCGTTGTCGCGCTGGTGCAGGCCGATGGACGGCTCGTCGAGCACGTACATCACGCCGACGAGGCCGGCGCCGATCTGGCTGGCCAGGCGGATGCGCTGTGCCTCGCCACCGGACAGGGTGTCGGCCTTGCGTTCCAGGGTCAGGTAATCCAGGCCGACATCGACCAGGAAGCCGAGGCGTTCGCCGATTTCCTTGACGATCTTCGAGGCGATTTCGCCTCGCCAGCCCGGCAGGCTCAGTTCGCTGAAGAACTTCAGCGCCTCGTCGATCGGCAGCACCACCAGGTCCGGCAGCGGGCGATCGGCCACGAACACGTTGCGCGCTGCCTTGTTGAGGCGGGCGCCATGGCATTCCGGGCACGGCTGTTCGCTGATGTACTTGGACAGCTCCTCGCGCACCGCCGGCGATTCGGTTTCCTTGTAGCGGCGTTCGAGGTTGGGAATGATGCCCTCGAAGCGGTGCTTGCGCTGGGTGCGGCCACCGGCTTCGGTGAAGTAGGTGAAGGTGATCGCCTCATCGCCGCTGCCGTACAGCACGGCCTGCTGCACGTTCTCCGGCAGCGAGTTCCACGCCGCGTCGACGTCGAACCTGTAGTGCTTGGCCAGCGAGGCGATCAGCTGGAAGTAGTAGGCGTTGCGGCGGTCCCAGCCGCGCACCGCACCGGCGGCCAGCGACAGCTCGGGGTGCACCACCACGCGTGAGGGATCGAAGAATTCGGCCATGCCCAGGCCATCGCAGCCGGGGCAGGCGCCCATCGGTGCATTGAACGAGAACAGGCGTGGTTCCAGTTCCGGCAGCGAGTAATCGCAGACCGGGCAGGAATACTTGGAAGAGAACAGCGTCGGCGCGGTCTCGGCGTTGTCCAGGCTCTGCACCGAGGCCATGCCGTCGCCCAGTTTCAGCGCGGTCTCGAAGCTCTCGGCCAGGCGCTGCTTGATGTCCTCGCGCGGGCGGAAGCGGTCGATCACCGCCTCGATGGTGTGCTTCTGGCGCAGCGCCAGCGGCGGCACCGCGTCGATTTCATGCAGCTCGCCGTCCACGCGCACGCGCACGAAGCCCTGCGCGCGCAGCTGATCGAACACCTGGGCATGTTCGCCCTTGCGGTCGCGGATGACCGGCGCCAGCAGCATGTAGCGCTGTTCCGGGTCCAGGGTCAGCACCTGGTCGACCATCTGGCTGACCGTCTGCGCCTCCAGCGGGTAACCGTGGTCCGGGCAGCGCGGAGTGCCGACGCGGGCGTACAGCAGGCGCAGGTAGTCGTAGATCTCGGTGATCGTGCCGACCGTCGAACGCGGGTTGTGCGAGGTCGACTTCTGCTCGATCGAGATGGCCGGGGACAGGCCCTCGATGTGGTCCAGGTCCGGCTTTTCCATCACGCTCAGGAACTGGCGTGCATAGGCCGACAGCGACTCGACGTAGCGGCGCTGGCCTTCTGCATAGATGGTGTCGAACGCCAGCGAGGACTTGCCCGAGCCGGACAGGCCGGTGATCACGATCAGCTTGTCGCGGGGCAGGTCGAGGTCGAGGTTCTTCAGATTGTGCGTCCGCGCGCCGCGGATGCGGATGAAATCCATCGCCATGGGGGATCCGGTTGTGGGGGCGTTGGCTGGGTGCCGGGCCAGCAGGGAACGGCAATCGGTCAGCCTACCGAGGTGACCAGATGGGGGCAATGGGCGACAATGCCAGCCCGGTGTCTCACCTTGTGAGACAGGCCGTCAGGCAGGGGTCAGATCCCTTTTCACAGTGTGAAAAGGGATCTGACCCCGTTCCGACCGGGCCTCCCGGACCGTTCAGGGGTTGACTTGACCCACGCGCGCTGATCTGCGTACAATCCCGCTCCTGTCCGCCCTCGATGGCGGCAGCTCAGACCACAATAACTACAGAGGAAGGCCTGGTCATGTACGCAGTACTGGTCACCGGCGGTAAGCAATACCGCGTGGCGCAGGGCGAAAAGCTCCGCATTGAAAAGCTCGAAGTCGAAGTCGGCAGCGAGATCAAGTTTGACAACATCCTGATGCTGGGTGACAGCGACGGCGTGAAGCTGGGCGATGCGCTGAAGGGCGCTGCCGTCACCGCCAAGGTCCTGTCCCAGGGTCGTGCTGACAAGGTCCGGATCATCAAGTTCCGTCGCCGCAAGCACCACATGAAGCGTCAGGGTCACCGTCAGTACTACACCGAAATCGAGATCACCGGCATCGCCGGCTAAGCATCAGGAGAAGCAGTCATGGCACATAAAAAGGGCGTAGGCTCCTCGCGCAACGGTCGCGACTCCAACCCGAAGTACCTGGGCGTCAAGATCTTCGGCGGCCAGGCCATCGAAGCCGGCAACATCATCGTGCGTCAGCGCGGCACCCAGTTCCACCCGGGTTCGGGCGTTGGCCTGGGCCGTGACCACACCCTGTTCGCCCTCGTGGACGGCAAGGTGGAGTTCTCGGTCAAGGGCGCCAAGAAGCGTCGTACCGTCAGCATCGTCTCGGCCGACGCCTGATCCAGGCATCGCCGGCGCCCATGCCTTGGCATGGCCGTGCTGGATGAAGAGCACGCTGCATGGAGAGCCCCGCTTCGGCGGGGCTTTTCGTTAGAGTGAACGCAAGACCGGCCATGCCGGGTTGCCGGCCCGCGGCCGGCATGACATTCAAGGCGGCGGCCCGCAGGCCGCGCCCATCGCAGGCATCGAAACAATGAAACTGGTAGACGAAGCAGAAATCGAAGTGTTCGCCGGCAACGGCGGCAACGGCTGCATTGGCTTCCGTCGCGAGAAGTTCATTCCGCTCGGCGGCCCGGACGGCGGCGACGGCGGTGCGGGCGGCAGCGTGTACATCCGCGCCGACGAGAACCTGAACACCCTGGTCGACTTCCGCCATGACCGCATCTTCAAGGCGCAGCGCGGCGAGAACGGCATGGGCCGCCAGGCCTATGGCAAGGGCGGCGAAGACCTGACCATCACCGTGCCGGTCGGCACCGTGGTGATCAACGTTGCCACCGATGAAGTCATCGGCGACCTGACCCAGCACAACGACCGCCTGCTGGTGGCCAAGGGCGGCCGTGGTGGCCTGGGCAACATGCACTTCAAGAGCTCGACCAACCGCTCGCCGCGCCAGGCGCTGCCGGGCGAGCCGGGCGAAGAGCGCACGCTGAAGCTGGAGCTGAAGCTGCTGGCCGACGTCGGCCTGCTGGGCTTCCCCAACGCCGGCAAGAGCACCCTGATCCGCGCCGTTTCTGCGGCGACGCCGAAGGTGGCTGATTACCCGTTCACCACGCTGTACCCGAACCTGGGTGTGGTGAAGGTGGAGAACTACCGCAGCTTCGTGATCGCCGATATTCCGGGCCTGATCGAGGGCGCGGCCGACGGTGCCGGCCTGGGCGCGCAGTTCCTGCGCCACCTGCAGCGCACCCGCTTGCTGCTGCACCTGGTGGACATCTCGCCGATGGAAGGTGGCGTGGAAGGTATTTCCCCGGTTGAGCAGGTGCGTGCGATCGAACGCGAACTGGAAAAGCACGATCCGGAACTGCTGAACAAGCCGCGCTGGCTGGTGCTGAACAAGGCTGACCTGATGTTCGAGGACGAGGCCAAGGCCGCCGCCGAGCAGATCGTCGCCGAGCTGGGCTGGAAGGAGCCGTGGTTCCTGGTTTCCGCGCTGGGCCGCGAAGGGACCTTCCCGATCATGAGCCGGATCATGGCCTTCTTCGATCGCCAGAAGGAAGACGAGCTGGAAGCCCGCAACGCGCAGTGATGCCGTTGTGGTTCCGCACGAAAAACCCGGCTTCGGCCGGGTTTTTCATCTTCCGGTAGCGCCGGCCGCTGGCCGGCAATTTGCTGGGGCTGCCGGCCAGCGGCCGGCACTACCGGTCGCGCGGACCCCGTGGATCGCCCGGATCGCAGGCAACAAAAAACCCGGCCGGGGCCGGGCTTTTGTCTGCTGCCCGCGCCCCGAAGGGCAGGGCGGCAACGCCGTATCAGGCGGCCTTGAGGGCCTTGATGCGGTCGTTCAGGCGGCTCTTGTGGCGAGCAGCCTTGTTCTTGTGGATCAGGCCACGCGCGCTGAAACGATCCAGGATCGGCTGGGCAACGGCGAAGGCGGCTTCGGCGCCGGCGGCATCGTTGGCGTCCAGCGCCTTGATCACTTTCTTGACAGCGGTGCGCAGCATCGAGCGCTGAGCCACGTTGCGCGCGTTGCGCACGACGGTCTGCTTGGCGCGCTTCTTGGCGGACTTGATATTGGCCACGGTGGTGGTTTCCTGAAAAAATCGGTGTTATGGGAACAGCAAGCTAGCTAGTATGATGGCGTAAGAAATGCACGTCAAGTCGATTGTCAAGAGGGACGCTGAGTGAGTTCACCCAAGTTGTTGCGGGGCCTGCTGTCGTTCAGCAGCATGACCATGGTCTCGCGCGTTCTCGGACTTGTCCGGGACTTCGTGGTGACCACCACGTTCGGCACCAACGCCATCACTGATGCTTTCTGGGTCGCCTTCAGGGTACCCAATTTCCTGCGCCGGTTGTTCGCCGAAGGCTCTTTCGCCACCGCTTTCGTGCCGGTGTTCACGGAAGTGAAGGAAACCCGCAGCCACGCCGAGCTGCGCGAACTGATGGCCCGGACCGCCGGCACCCTGGGTGGGGTGCTGATGCTGGTCACCGCGCTGGCGCTGATCTTCGCGCCGCAGCTGGCCTCGGTCTTCTCAAGCGGCGTTGATACCGACCCGGTCAAGCAGGGCCTGCTGGTCGACCTGTTCCGCCTGACCTTCCCGTTCCTGCTGTTCGTCTCGCTCACCGCCCTGGCCGGCGGCGCGCTGAACAGCTTCCAGCGCTTTGCCATGCCGGCGCTGACCCCGGTCATCCTCAACCTGTGCATGATCGCCGGTGCGCTTTGGCTGGCCCCGCGGCTGGGCGGCACTCCAGAGAAGCAGATCCTGGCGCTGGGCTGGGCGGTGCTGGCTGCCGGCCTCCTGCAGCTGCTGTTCCAGCTGCCCTCGCTGAAGGGCATCAACCTGCTGACCCTGCCGCGCTGGGGTTGGAGCCATCCGGGTGTGCGCAAGGTGATGACGCTGATGGTGCCGACCCTGTTCGGTTCCTCGGTGGCGCAGATCAACCTGCTGCTGGATACGGTGATCGCGGCCAAGCTGACCGACGGCTCGCAGTCCTGGCTGTCGCTGGCCGACCGCTTCCTGGAGCTGCCGCTGGGCGTGTTCGGCGTGGCGCTGGGCACGGTGATCCTGCCGGCGCTGGCCCGTCACCACGTCAGCACCGACCGCGAGGGCTTCTCGCGCTCGCTGGACTGGGGCCTGCGCATGACCCTGCTGATCTCGGTGCCGGCGATGCTGGGCCTGCTGCTGCTGGCCGAGCCGCTGATCGCCACCATCTTCCAGCACGGCCAGTTCAGTGCCTTCGATACCCGCATGACCGCGCTGTCGGTGTACGGCCTGAGCTTCGGCCTGCCGGCGTTCGCCTTGCTGAAGGTGGTGTTGCCCGCTTTCTACGCCCGGCAGGACACCAAGACCCCGGTGCGCGCCGGTGTGGCCGCGCTGGTGGCCAACATGGTGTTCAACTTCGCCCTGCTGGCGGTGCTGTACCAGGTAATGGTGCCGGACGAACTGAAAGCGCAGGGCGTGATGGCGGCCATCGGCAAGCAGCCCGGCCTGCATCTGGCGCTGGGCATTGCCAGCGCATTGTCCAGTTACCTGAATCTGGGCCTGCTGTGGTACTGGCTGGGCAAGACCGATGTCTACCAGCGCCGACCGGGCTGGGGCGGCTATCTGCTGCGCCTGCTGCTGGCCTGCGTGGCCATGGTCGCCGCGCTGCTGGCCCTGCTGCACTGGCTGCCGGCATTCTCGGCGATGGGCGTGTGGGAGCGGATCGGCAGCCTGTCGCTGCTGGTCGGCGGCGGTGGTGCGACCTACGCGGTGGCCATGCTGGCGATGGGCTTCCGCCCGCGCGACCTGCGCGGGCATTGATCGCGGCCCGTGGCGGCTATACTTCAGGGTTACACCATTGAAGCGGCGGCCCCGGTCGGGCCGGAACGAGAGTTGATGAGCAGGCTGTTCAGAAGCGTCGAGGGCGGGGAGCTGTTCCCCAACGGAAGCGTGGTCTGTATCGGTGCATTCGACGGCCTCCACCTGGGCCATCGTGCGCTGGTGCGCCATGCGGTTGCCCGCGCGCGCGCCTTGGGCGTGGCCGCCGTGGCCGTGGCCTTCGAGCCGTTGCCGCGTGAATTCTTCGCCCAGGGCACGCCGCCGCCGCGGCTGACCCTGGCGCGCAGCAAGGTCGAGATCCTGCGCGAGCTGGGCGTCGATGCGGTCGGCCTGCTGCGCTTCGACGCGGCAATGGCAGCGATGCCGGCCGAGACCTTCGTACGCCAGCTGCTTGTGCAGCGCCTGAACGCCCGCGAAGTCTGGATCGGCCCGGAGTTCTGCTTCGGCAACCGCCGCCGTGGCGACCTGGCCCTGCTGCAGGCGATGGGCGCCGAGCTGGGGTTCAGCGCCGGCGAAATCGAAGCGGTCGACCTGCATGGCGAACGCATTTCCAGCACCCGCATCCGCCAGCTGCTGCAGGAGGGCGACTTCGCCCGTGCCAACGACCTGCTCGGCCGTCCGTACGCGATCAGCGGCCGGGTGGTGCGCGGGCGCCAGCTCGGCCGCACGCTGGGCTTCCCTACTGCCAACCTGCGCTTCCCGAAGACGCCGGCGCTGTCGGGCATCTACGCGACCTGGGTGCACGGCGTGTTCGACCAGCCGTGGCCGTCGGTCTCCAGCTTCGGCACGCGGCCGACGGTGGAGGGCGTGGAGCCGCTGCTGGAAGCCCACCTGTTCGATTTCCAGGGCGACCTGTACGGGCGCCACATCGACGTGGAGTTCGTCGCCAAGCTGCGCGACGAAGAGAAATTCAATGATCTGGCGGCCCTGACCGACCAGATGCACCGCGACGCCGAACAGGCGCGCGCCATCCTTTCCGAACATAGATTGCGAGCCACTGCGTGAGCCAGGACTACAAGACCACCCTGAACCTGCCAGCCACCGAATTCCCGATGCGCGGCGACCTGCCCAAGCGCGAGCCGGGCATTCTGGCGCAGTGGGAGGCGCAGGGGCTCTACCAGCAGCTGCGCGACAACGCCGCCGGCCGCCCGCTGTTCGTGCTGCATGACGGCCCGCCGTACGCCAACGGCCGCATCCACCTGGGCCACGCGGTCAACAAGATCCTGAAGGACATCATCGTCAAGTCGCGCTACCTGGCCGGCTTCGATGCGCCCTACGTGCCGGGCTGGGATTGCCATGGCCTGCCGATCGAGATCGCGGTCGAAAAGAAGTGGGGCAAGGTGGGCGTGAAGCTCGACGCCGTCGAGTTCCGCCAGAAGTGCCGCGAGTTCGCCGAAGAGCAGATCAACATCCAGCGCGTGGACTTCAAGCGCCTGGGCGTGACCGGTGACTGGGACAACCCGTACAAGACCCTGAGCTTCGACTTCGAAGCCAACGAGATCCGTGCGCTGGCCAAGATCGTGGCCAACGGTCACCTGGTGCGCGGCGCCAAGCCGGTGTACTGGTGCTTCGACTGCGGTTCGGCGCTGGCCGAGGCGGAGATCGAGTACCACGAAAAGGAATCGCCGGCGATCGACGTGGCCTACGCCGCGCGTGACGCACAGGCCATCGGCCAGGCGTTCGGCGTGAGCGTGCCGGCTGACGTCGAGGTGGCGGTGTCGATCTGGACCACCACCCCGTGGACGCTGCCGGCCTCGCTGGCGGTGTCGCTGGGTGCGGAGATCAACTATGTGCTGGCCGAAGGCCCGGCCCACAACGGCAAGCGCCGTTGGCTGGTGCTGGCCGTGGCCCTGGCCGAGCGCGCGCTGCAGCGCTATGGCGTGGACGAGGTGGTGCTGCACGGTGAAACCACCGGTGCGGCGCTGGAAAACCAGCTGCTGGCGCATCCGTTCTACCCGGAACGCGAGATCCTGGTGCTCAACGGCGACCATGTGTCCGACGAGGACGGTACCGGTGCGGTGCACACCGCCCCCGGCCACGGCCAGGAAGACTTCGTGGTCAGCCAGAAGTACGGCCTGCTGGACAAGTACAACGCCGGCCAGATCACCCCGATCGACGGCCGTGGCGTATACCTGGAATCGACCCCGCCGGCCGGTGACGTGGTGCTGGCTGGCCAACATCTATGGCAGGCGCAGGAGGCCATCGTCGGCGTGCTGCGTGACAACGGTGCGCTGCTGGCCTTCCATCCGATCCGCCACAGCTACCCGCACTGCTGGCGTCACAAGAAGCCGGTGGTGTTCCGCGCCACCCCGCAGTGGTTCATCTCGATGGACAAGGCCAACCTGCGCAACGATGCGCTGGCCGCCATCGACACCGTCGGCTGGTTCCCGAGCTGGGGCAAGGCGCGCATCCAGAGCATGGTCGACGGTCGCCCGGACTGGACGATCTCGCGCCAGCGCACCTGGGGCGTGCCGATCGCACTGTTCACCCATCGCCAGACCGGCGAGATCCACCCGCGCTCGGTGGAGCTGATGCAGCAGGTCGCCGACCGTGTCGAAGCCGAGGGCATCGACGTGTGGTACTCGCTGGATGCCGCCGAACTGCTGGGCGCCGAAGCGGCCGACTACGAAAAGGTCACCGACATCCTCGACGTCTGGTTTGATTCGGGCGTGACCCATGAGGGCGTGCTTGCCGCGCGTGGCTTCGGCAAGCCGGCCGACCTGTACCTGGAAGGTTCCGACCAGCATCGCGGCTGGTTCCAGTCCTCGCTGCTGACCGGCGTGGCGATCGACAAGCGCGCGCCGTACAAGCAGTGCCTGACCCACGGCTTCACCGTGGACGAGCAGGGCCGCAAGATGTCCAAGTCGCTGGGCAACGGCATTGAGCCGCAGGACATCATGAACAAGCTGGGCGCGGACATCCTGCGCCTGTGGATCGCCTCGGCCGACTACAGCAACGAGATGTCGCTGTCGCAGGAGATCCTCAAGCGCAACGCCGACGCCTACCGTCGCCTGCGCAACACCGCGCGCTTCCTGCTCGGCAACCTGGACGGCTTCGATCCGGCCCAGCACCTGCGCCCGCTCGACCAGATGGTCGCGCTGGACCGTTGGATCGTGCATCGCGCGTGGGAGCTGCAGGAGAAGATCAAGGCCGCCTACGACGGCTACAACATGGCCGAGATCGTGCAGCTGCTGCTGAACTTCTGCAGCGTGGACCTGGGCTCGCTGTACCTGGACGTGACCAAGGACCGCCTGTACACGATGCCGACCGATTCGCACGGTCGTCGTTCGGCACAGAGCGCGATGTACCACATCGCCGAAGCGTTCACCCGCTGGGTCGCACCGATCCTGACCTTCACCGCCGACGAGCTGTGGGGCTACCTGCCGGGCGAACGTGCTGGCCACGTGCTGTTCACCACCTGGTACGACGGCCTGGCGCCGCTGCCGGCCGATGCCCAGCTCAACGCCACCGACTTCGACCAGCTGCTGGCCGTGCGTGAGCAGGTGGCCAAGGTGCTCGAGCCGATGCGTGCCAACGGCGCGATCGGTGCCGCACTGGAAGCGGAGATCACCATCGCTGCCAGCGAAGAGCAGGCAGCGCGCTGGCAGCCGCTGGCCGATGAACTGCGTTTCCTGTTCATCAGCGGCGACGTGCAGGTGCGCCCGGCGACCACCGACGAGGTGTTCGTCAGCGCCCAGCCGACCACCAAGGCCAAGTGCGTGCGCTGCTGGCACCACCGTGCCGATGTCGGCAGCAGCGCCGACCATCCGGAACTGTGTGGCCGCTGCGTGAGCAACATCACCGGCGCCGGTGAAGTGCGGAGCTGGTTCTGATGGCCGCGCCCCGTCCGCACCCGAACGCCCTGGTCTGGCTGCTGCTGTCGGCGGCCATCATCGGGCTGGACCAGTGGTCCAAGGCCTGGGTCCTGTCGAGCCTGCCGGAGTTCCAGCCGGTGGTGGTCATCGACGGCTTCTGGAACTGGTACCGCACCTACAACACCGGTGCGGCGTTCAGTTTCCTGAGCGACGCTGGTGGCTGGCAGAAGCACTTCTTCACCGTGCTGGCGATCGTCATCAGCGGCCTGATGGCCTGGTGGCTGCGCGGCACCGCCCGTGGCAACTGGAAGGCGGCCGTGCCGTATGCGCTGATCATCGGCGGCGCGATCGGCAACGTGATCGACCGCCAGGTGCATGGTCATGTGGTCGATTTCATCCAGTGGTACGTGGGCAGCTATACCTGGCCCTCGTTCAACATCGCCGATTCGGCCATCGTGGTCGGTGCCATCGGCATCGCCCTGTTTGGCCTGTTCGAAGGCAAGTCCGCCAAAAAGGCGGATAATGCCAACCCGAAACCGTAAGCCGGCCGCTGCCGGGAGATTGAACTGATGGATGTGCTGCTCGCCAACCCGCGTGGTTTCTGTGCCGGTGTCGATCGTGCGATCGAGATCGTCAAGCGCGCGATCGAAACGCTGGGCGCGCCCATCTACGTCCGCCATGAAGTGGTGCACAACCGCTTCGTGGTGGACGACCTGAAGCAGCGCGGTGCGATCTTCGTCGAGGAACTGGACGAAGTGCCGGACAACAACACGGTCATCTTCAGCGCACACGGCGTCTCCCAGGCCGTGCGCCAGGAAGCCGAACGCCGCGGCCTGAAGGTGTTCGACGCCACCTGCCCGCTGGTGACCAAGGTCCACTTCGAAGTCGCCCGCCACTGCCGTGCCGGTCGTGACGTGGTGCTGATCGGCCACGCCGGTCACCCGGAAGTGGAAGGCACCATGGGCCAGTGGAACCGCGAAGCCGGTACGGGCCAGATCTACCTGGTGGAGGACGTGGAGCAGGTTGCCACGCTGCACATCAACCAGCCAGAGAATTTCGCCTACACGACCCAGACCACGCTGTCGGTGGACGACACGCGCGGCATCATCGATGCGCTGCGTGAGCGCTTCCCGGCGATGCAGGGCCCGAAGAACGACGACATCTGCTACGCCACGCAGAACCGCCAGGACGCTGTGCGCGACCTGGCCAAGCGCTGCGATCTGGTGCTCGTGGTCGGTTCGCCGAACAGCTCCAATTCCAACCGACTGAGCGAGCTGGCCCGTCGTGAAGGCGTGGAAAGCTACCTGATCGACGGTGCGCATGAAATCGACCCGGCATGGGTGGTGGGCAAGCAGCACATCGGCGTCACTGCCGGTGCCTCGGCACCGCAGGTACTGGTCGATGGCGTGCTGGCACGCCTGGCCGAGCTGGGTGCCAGCGGCGTGGGCGAGCTGGATGGCGAACCGGAATCGATGGTGTTCGCGCTGCCGAAGGAACTGCGCCTGCGTCTGGTGGATTGACCGGGGAAGGCCTCATCCACGCATGGCGTGGATCTACCGAAACCGCTCTGGTGGGTGCAAACCAGCACACGGTGGGTGCGAACCAGCACAAGGTGGGTGCGAACCAGCACACCGTGGGTGCGAACCAGCACACCGTGGGTGCGAACCAGCACACCGTGGGTGCGAACCTTGGTTCGCACGCTTTCGGGCATGCGCGGATGGGCGCACCGCCCATGACCTTTGGCCATGGGGCGGGGCACTTTACAGGCCTAGCATCGGAAGATTCTCCGTTGTTGGATGCTGCCGATGAAGACCCGAGCCCTGGCCATGTCGTTGCTGTTCGCGCTGGCGGCCACGCCTGCACTGGCGCAGATCTCGCCACCGGCGGACGCGGCGGCTCCCGGCCTGCTGCGCATCGATGTGGATGCGCGCGACCTGGCCCGGCGCATCTTCAAGGTGACCGCCACCGTGCCGGCCAAGCCGGGCCCGATGACCCTGCTGTACCCGCAGTGGATTCCCGGCAACCATTCGCCCACCGGCCCGATCGACAAGCTGGCCGGCCTGCGCGTGACTGCCAACGGCAAACCGTTGGCCTGGCAGCGTGACCAGTTCAACGTCTATGCGTTCAAGGTGGACGTGCCCGAGGGCGTGAGCGAGATCGTCGCCCACTTCGATTTCCTGTCCTCGCAGGGCGGCAGCCAGGGCCGGGTGGTGATGACCCCGGAAATGCTCAACCTGCAGTGGAACGCCAACTCGTTGTATCCGGCCGGCGTCGATGCGCGCAACCTGCAGGTGCAGGCCAGCGTGACCCTGCCCAAGGGCTGGTCGTTCGCCACTGCGCTGGAGACCGCGCGTCGCGACGGTGACACCGTGGTGTTCAAGCCGATCTCCTATGACCATCTGGTCGATTCGCCGTTGTTCGCGGGCGAGCACTACCAGCGCATCGATCTCGACCCGGGCGCGAAGGTGCCGGTGCACCTCAACGTGTTCGCTGACGACGCCAAATCGTTGAAGCCGAGCGAGGCGCAGATCACGATGCATCGCGCGCTGGTGCAGCAGGCCGACAAGCTCTATGGCGCGCGTCACTACAACCACTATGAATTCCTGCTGGCGTTGACCGACCGCCTCGGCGGCATCGGCCTGGAGCATCACCGCTCCAGCGAGAACAGTGCCGACCCGGGCTATTTCACCGAGTGGGACAGCAATGCCTGGATGCGTGACCTGTTGCCGCACGAATACACCCATTCCTGGAACGGCAAGTACCGCCGTGGCGCCGACCTGGCCACCGCCAACTTCAACGTGCCGATGGGCGACAGCCTGCTGTGGGTGTACGAGGGCCAGACCCAGTTCTGGGGCCAGGTGCTGGCCGCACGCTCGGGGCTGTGGTCGGTCGCGCAGGCGCGCGACATGCTGGCCAATGTGGCCGCGACCTATGACCGCGGTCGCCCGGGCCTTGCCTGGCGCCCGCTGCAGGACACCACCAACGACCCGACCATCGCCCAGCGCCGCACGTTGCCTTACCGCAACTACCAGATGAGCGAGGACTACTACTCCGGCGGCCAGATGCTGTGGCTGGAAGTGGAGGGCAAGCTGCGCGAACTGAGCGGCAACCGTCGCAGCCTGGACGACTTCGCACGTGCATTCTTCGGCGTCGGCAATGGTGACTGGGACGTCAACCCGTACACCTTTGATGACGTGGTCGCGACCTTGAACGGCATCGCGCCGTATGACTGGGCCACGTTCCTGCGCGGGCGACTGGACGGGCACGGTTCGTTGACTGGCGGCCTGGAGCTGGCCGGCTGGAAGCTGGTCTACCGCGATACCCCGAACGACGCCTACAAGGCGCAGGAAAAGCGTGCCAAGGCGGCATTGCTGGCCTACTCGCTGGGTGCCACCGTGCTCGACAGCGGTTCGGTCGGTGATGTGATCTGGGACAGCCCGGCGTTCAACGCAGGGCTGGCGCCGGGCATGAAGGTGATCGCGGTTGGCGGCCGCGAATACAGCAGCCAGCGGCTGAAGGACGCGGTGGCTGCGGCAGCGAAGGACAAGGCGCCGATCATGCTGCTGGTGAAGCAGTTCGACCGCATTGAAGCGATGAACATCGACTACCACGATGGCCTGCAGTACCCGGTGCTTGAGCGCATTGCCGGCAAGCCTGACCGCCTTGCGGATCTGTGGAAGGCACGATGAAGCCGCGCGCCCGCGATGGCGTGATCCTGTTGATGGCGATCCTCGCCATCGTGGGCGCATTCCTGCACGGCGATGGGCGTTGGCTGCACTGGCTGGCCAAGCCGACCACCACGCTGCTGATCGCCGCCATCGCCTGGCGCGTGCATGATCCGGCGCAGCCGTTCTACCGCCGCGCGGTGCTGGCCGGCATGCTACTGTCGTGCGTGGGCGACATCGCGCTGATGCTGCCGATGGACGCGTTCGTGCCGGGGCTGGTCGCGTTCCTGTTGGCGCACGTCTGCTACATCGTCGCCTTCCGCGCTGGCCTGCGTGCCGGTCGTGGCCTGGTTGGCGCCAGTGTGCTGCTGGGTGCCTTCGCCACGCTCAACGTGCTTGGCTTGTGGCCGTACCTGCCGGTGCCTATGCGCATCCCGGTGCTGGCCTACGTGGTGGTGCTGGCGTCGATGGCGGTGTTGGCGCTTGCACGCGCATGGGCGCGTCCTCAGGCGGCCGCACCGGAACCGTGCAGTGCACGCTGGGCGGCAACCGGTGCCGTGCTGTTCGTGGCCAGCGATTCATTGCTGGCCTGGGACCGCTTTGCCGGTGGCCTGCCGCTGGCCAGCCTGCTGGTGTTGTCCACCTACTACGCCGCGCAGTACGCCATCGCCCGCTCCGTAAAATAGAAAATGGGGACGGAGGGGATTAAGTCGTAATTGCCTTGATGCCGATGGCGACTTAATTCCCTCCGTCCCCTTTTTTGACGCTGCGTGCGACGCCCCGTGCGTCGAACTGCAGGCGGGCCGATTCGCGGTCGCCGGCGACCTCGTCCGGCAGCCATGCCAGCCTGCCGGCCTTGCGGACGATTACGTAGACGTGGCCGACTTCCGAGGCCGGGTTCTGCAATGCGTTGCGTTGTTCCTGCAGTGCCTTGGCCACGCGTGGTACAGCATCGAAATCGATGTTGGCCAGCGGGGTGCTGCTGCGCTGCAGGCTGATGGTGGGTGCGAACTGCTGGGGGTTCACCGGGTTGCCCTTGCGCCACTGGCCACGTTCGAAGTGATAGCTGTCGACGTGACCCGGCTGTTGCGGATCGACCAGATCGAGGTTGATGCGGCCATCGTCGTAGAAGTGGATGCTGTGGAATACCGTCAGCCGGTGTCCGGACAATGCGGGCAACTGCTCCAGTGCCTGGCGTGCGCCCTGCAGGTATTCCGAATCGAACAGCCGGTTGCTGCGTTCGGGCATCAGGGCGGGCTGCAGTCCGGGTGCCGTTGCCAGTGAGTCGGCCTGCTCGCGCGGTGGCTGCGAGGCAAGTGGCCTTGGCGAAAGGTCGGGCCGCACCGGATGTCCCAGTGTCTCGGCGATGGTTCCCAATGCACCGCCGGCAACGGCCACGCCAGCCAGCGCCAGCAGCACCAGCGAAAACACCCGTCGGGTGGAAGGAGGCTGCTTCACACGCCCTCCAGGCGCACGTTGCCATGGTCATCCGGGTCGTACAGCAGGGTCACGTGTTCGCGCGGGATGTTGGCCAGGTCGATCAGTGGAATGAAGCGACGCACGCTGGCGCGCTGCATATCGCCGTCACGATCGGTGTACTCCAGCTGGAACTCCACCTGCGGCTGCTCGTTGAGGTAGGTGCCGGTCTGGCGCACCTTCAGTACCCTGGCCTCCACGCCGATGCCGCGATACTTCAGCGCATCGCCGCGCGCATCAGCCTGCAAAAGGCGGCCAAGCAGGCGCAACCCCAATATGTACCCGCACAGCACCAGCGGGCACACCAGCAGCGGGTGGCCGAAGGACAGGAAGGTCCAGCCCAGGCCCTCGCTCTGCAGGCGGTAGGCCGCCACATAGGCGGCGGCCACCAGGACGATGCCGATCGCAGCGCCGATGCTTCGCCGCCACAGGCTGGCGACGTTCAGTTCGGGCTGGGCACCGTCCAGTACCACGTTCGGGAACGCGCCCGGCATCCGGTTCAGGCGCGCATCGATGTGCCTGCCCACCTCGAATCGATGCAGCTGGGGTTTGCTGTCGACCACCAGCAGCTGTTCGCGGATCGGGGTGCCCGACAGATTCTGGAAGGACAACTGCAGTTTCCATTGCGCGAAGCCACGCACCTGCACGCCGGTCTGTTCGGCGTGTTCGATCAGCGCATCACGAGGTTCGCCATCGGCGAGGATCGAATGCACGCGATGCAGGGCGCGCGGTGGTCCGAGCAGCAGGGTATGCAGGAAGGCGAGCAGCAGGGCCAGCCATGCGTTCAGTGACAGGGCGAGCAGCAGCAGTGCCAGCCATGGTGCACTGCGGTCGACCAGGGCCACCGGCCACGAGGTGCCGAAATAGAGAATGCAGGGAAATGGCAACGCGAAGAACAGCAGGAACGCGCCCCAGAACCAGAGATAGGCTTTCATGGGGGAGGTGGCGGGCCGGTGGAACAGGCCGCGTAGCGTACTACGCTCAGCGGAACTGCAGGGTAAGCAGGTAGTAGCGGCCCAGTGGATCGTCCAGTCCCGGCATCTGCCCACCATTGCCGACCAGGTAGTTCACCGGTTGCGCATCAAGCACGTTGTGCACGTCCAGTGCCGCGATGACGCGCGGACCCAGGCGGCGCGCCAGGTGCAGGTTCCAGCGCAGCTGGCGCGGATTCATGCAGTGGTTCCGGTCGATCTGCCGCTGCGGGCACTCGTCGCCGGGCAGCCATGCACGGGTGCGGCCCACCTGGTTGCCGCGCAGGGCGATGTCCCAGTTGCTGTTCTGCCATTGCACGTTCAGGACCGCCGCCATCTCGGGCGTGACGTGCCCGCGCAGGTCGATCGCCGGTTCGTGGTCGCGACGGCGGCGCAGCTCCTGCTGCTTCAGCGCGTCCAGCGAGAACATCCACTGGCCGCTGCTGCCGGTGTCGATCCGGTATTCGCCACGCAGCACCCAGTTGCGGGAGGTGGTACGGCCGATATTGTCGAACGACAGCCGCAGGCTGCTCAGGTTGCCATCCTCATCCAGCTGCCAGGTATCACGGTTCCACACGGCATCGACCGGCTGCAGCGCGAGGATTTCGTTGCGCAGCTCGACGATGTTGTGGGTCAGTGACAGAGAGAACGCATCGCTGGGTGACCAGGTCGCCGCCAGCGAATGGCTGCGTGAGCTCTCGGCCTTGAGCGTGGTGTTCTCCTCCACATCCGCAGTGACCACGCAGCGGCCGTCGGGCCCGCTCTGTGCACAGGGCGGCAGTGCGCTTGAGGCGGGCAGAGTGAGGGTGCCGAACTGTCCTGGCGGACGGCGCTGTTCGAACAGGCTGGGCGCGCGATAGCCGCGACCGCTGGCCAGCAGGAACGACCAGTGCGGTGTTGGCGTCCAGCGCAGGCCGGCACGGGGCGAGAATGCCGTGTAGTCGCCGTCGTAGTCCCAGCGCGCGGCCAGGTCCATGCGCAGTTCCGATGTCAGTGGCAGGCCCAGTTCCGCATACGCGCCGCCACTCTGCCGCGACAGGCGCCGCTGCTGCTGCGGCAGCCCCAGTGCCAGATCGCCCTGGCTCAGCAGGGTGTCCGGGTGGGACGTCCAGCGTTCATGGCGCAGGTCGATGCCGGTGGCCAGCTGCGCATTGCCACCCCGCATCGGCATCAATGCGCGCTGTATGCCCCACCAGCCCTGCCATTGCTCGGTAAGTCCACGGTTTCGGATCGCCGGGAACAACGACTTGGCTTCATCGGCGGGCAATGCATTGAACCCTGGCAGGAACCTGAGTGACTGCGCGGCCTCGACGAAGGGGGCGGCGCGCACGGTGCCTGGCGTGGACAGGGTGACGTCGCTGCGCTGCGCGCTGATGCCGGCGTCCCAGCTGTGGCTGCCCTGGTCCCGGCCGATGCCAAGGGTGAGATCGGCATCGGTGGCACGTACCTGGGGACGCACATTGCCGGCTTCGCGCAGGACGCTGTTGAAGGTGTAGCCGTACAGATTGAGAGCCACGGCGGTCGGGCCCAGATCAAAGCGCTGCCGGTTGTGGCTGGCACGGGCCTCGG
Source organism: Stenotrophomonas sp. 78350_Sma (assembly GCF_056482105.1). Classification (NCBI taxonomy): domain Bacteria; kingdom Pseudomonadati; phylum Pseudomonadota; class Gammaproteobacteria; order Lysobacterales; family Lysobacteraceae; genus Stenotrophomonas; species Stenotrophomonas sp. 78350_Sma. Next base: position 1,316,336 of record NZ_CM151182.1, read on the forward strand.
CGTAGACGTAGCGGCCCTCGCCACGCTCATGCCGATAGCGCAGATAGGCAGAGGCGGTATCAGAGGCGGGTTGAAGCGAACGTGGGCGCGAGCTGTCGAACCAGCAGGCGCCATTGCGTCGTTTCAAGGGTCCGTCGCAGCGCGTGGCGGGCCAGTAGTCGCCCTCGCGGAAGGCGCCGATCAGATACTGCGACGTTTCTGCGTGCCAGTCACGCTGGTTCCCCGCCAGATGGTCGACGCGATGCAGGTCGACACCTGCGAACCAGCGGTCGCCGTTCCCGCGCAGGCCTCCAGTGGCGGCCTGCACGCGGTACTGGCCGGCGTCGCCACGGCTGCTCAGGCCGGTCTGCAGCGTGGCTTCCGGGCCGTCGGCCTGGTCACGCAGGATGATGTTGACCACGCCGGACATGGCATCGGCGCCGTAGATGGCCGAGGCGCCACCGCGCACCAGTTCGATGCGTTCGACGAAGCTGAGTGGAATGCCGCCCAGGTCGGTGAGTCCGCCCTGTTCCAGGGACACCATCGGGTAGCGGGGCAGGCGCCGGCCATTGACCAGGAACAGGGTGGCGCGCGGTCCCATGCCATCCAGACTGGTGGTGGCGGCCGCACCAACAGGCAGGTACTGCGAATCGCCACTGCGTGCGCTGCTCATCGCTGGCAGCCCGTTCATGCCGGGCAGGTGTCGCAGCAGGTCGAACAGGCTGCCGTAGCCGCTGCGCAGGATGTCCGCGCGGTCGATCGTGGTCACCGGCAGGGTGGTCTGCACGGAGGTGCGTGGCAATCGGCTGCCGGTGACATGGATCGGCGCCAGGTCTACCTGGGGCGGGGATGGCGGAGGCGTGCGTGGGCGCGGCGCCACCGTTGCCGGAACCGGCGGCGCGACGACGGGCGCGACGCGGATGCGGCGGACCACGAAGCCTCCGGACGGTGTTCGAAGGATGGTCACCGGCATGCCGGCGACCAGCTGTTTCAGGGCCGATGCCGGATCGGCCAGGCCATGGGTGCCGTTGGCATGGAGCCCCGCGAGCTCCCGGGCATCGAACACCAGTGCGATGCCGCTTTGCCGTGCCCACTGCTGCAATGCCGAAGTCAACGGGCCAGCGTTGATGTGGTAGTCGTGGGTGGCAGCCGGACCGCCTGCGAGGGCGGCAGGCGGCGCGGCGACCAGCAGCGCCAGGCACAGCAGGGGGCGGAGCAGCCCCCACTGCAGCGCGCCTGGTCCTGCCATCACCGCAGGCCTCCTCAGTACGTGCGGCGCAGTTCCAGCGCGCCATCCGGGCGCGTCTGGCCAGCAATGGACCAGCCAAGTTCCAGCGCGGACAGCAACTCCTGTGCATCGCCTGCGCGGAACGTGCCGCTGACCGCCAGATCAGTGATCTCCGGGTCAGCGATCACCAGCGGTGCATGGCCATAGCGGTTCATGCGTTCGACCACGATCGACAGCGGGGTGGCATCGAAGACCAGCTGCCCATGCAGCCAGCCCTCGGCGGCTGCCGTGGAGGACAGCGCTGGACCAGGCTGGATGCGCCCGGAGGGCAGTACCTGCAGTTGCTGGCCAGGGGCCAGCGTGTGCTGGGCGGCGCCGTTGCTGACTTCCACCGCACCCTCCAGCAGCGCGACCTCGACCAGGCCATCGTGCAGGCGCTCGACCTGGAAGGTCGTGCCGATATCGCGGATCGTGCTGGTGCCGGCGCGCAGCTGCAATGCCTTGTTCGATGGCGCGACCTGCAACTGCAGGCGGCCGCGTTCCAGGTCCAGATCGCGGTGGCGCCAGCCGAAGCGGGCGTGCAGCGTCGTGCCGGCATCGAGCATGGCCACGCTGCCATCGGGCAGGGTCAGCCGCTGTGCCTGATGCGTGTCATTGGCAAAGCGCTGCGGGGCAGGGTTGCCATCCACCGCTACCATCCAGCCCACGCCGATGGCCAGGCAGATACCCGCGGCCGCGGCAGCCGCAGGCAGCCAGCGGCGTCGGGCAGGCCGTGCCGCACGCGCCGCAGCCGTCCGCAGCCACGGGTCCGCAGCCAGGCCCTGGCCCTGCTGGAAAAGGTCTTCGGCCTGCACCCAGGCTTTGACATGGGCAGGGTCTTCAGCCAGCCAGTCTTCGAACGACTCGCGTTCGGCTGCGGTGCAGTCCGGAGCTTCCAGACGCGCCACCCAGGTGCTGGCGCGTGCGAACAGCGAGGCGTCTTCCATGTGCCGGTGGCTGCTCATTCGGCATCCCTGTCGTTGTGCAGCGGATCCGGTCCCAACTCCTGGCGCAGGCCCTGCAGGGCGCGGGCGATATGTTTTTCCACGGTCTTGGCTGTAATTCCACAGTGCCGTGCGATCTGCGTATAGCTCATGCCGGTGATCCGGTTGAGCAGGTACACCTCGCGCGCGCGCTCGGGCAGTTTGAAAAGGGCCTGCCGCAGCAGGGACAACATCTGCCCGGACTCTGCCTGGCGCAAGGGGTCCGGCGACGGGCTGGTGGGCTCGTCGTGACCATCATGCTCGGCCAGTGACAGGTGCGGTCGCGACTGCGGCGATCGGCCGCGATCGGCCAGGCGATTGCGCGCAATACGATACAGCAGCAGGCGCAGTTCGTCGGTGCCGTGCGCGCGATAGCGGATCAGCCGCTCCATGCAGTCCTGCGCGATGTCCTCCGCATCCTCCGGCCCCACGCCCCGTGTGCGCAGGAACGCGCACAGTGGCGCGCGTTCCTCGCGTACGAACGCGATGAAGGCGTCCGCAGGCGCGGATGGCTCCGGCGCGTGGTGGATCAGGGGGGACGGAACGGACAGGGCTGGCCTCGGCTGACGTTGGTGGATGCGCCTTCGAGTTTTACGCGACGATGACCGGATGGGGAAGAGTGCAGGGTGCCCCCTCTCTCATTGTGAATGCATTCATTTTTCCCTGCCGGCCGCGCTGGGGGAGATTCCGGCGTTCTGCCGTTTGACTCTTTACCCGCGTGTTGCGGGTGGAGAGAGAACGTATGAAGCATTCGAAGTTGAGCCTGGCCCTGGCCGGGCTGATCGGCGTTGGCGCCATCGCGGCGGCTGATGACGTCATGGCAATGAGTTATCACGTGCAGGGGGATCGCATCTTCCTGAGCGGCGGCGTCACCTACGCCGACGTGGTGTCGCTGCCGGCGTTGCTGGCCAAGGCGCAGGCCGAGGGCCGGCCGATCCGCGAAGTGGTGCTGCGCACCTCCAATGGTGGCGCGTTGATCGCCGGCGAGTGGCTGCAGGGCATCATCCGCACCGCCGGCCTGAACACCATCGTGTCCGGCAACTGCATTTCGTCCTGCTCGATCATGCAGTCCGGTGGCGTCGAGCGCTATCTGGCCGGTGATCTGCCAATTGTCGATTCGGTACAGATCCACGCGGCCAGCAACAGCGGCAAAGTGATCTACACGCCGTCGCCGCGGATGACCCAGATCTACACCGGCAACTACGGCGGCGGCATCGATGCCGGGCTGCTGCACAAGGCCATGTATGAAGTCGTGCAGCCCAACGGCCTGCTGGTGTTCCGCGATCCGGCGCGCACCACGGGTGCTTCGGTCACTTTCGATCCTGATGGCAGCGGCAGCAAGCTGGAGTCGTTCCCGGGCCAGGACATCTACAACAACAGGATCATCACCGCGAAGGGCTACCGCGATCCGGGCGATACGTTGAATGTCACCGCCAACGTGAGCGGCGACATCAACCCGGGCTACCTGCGCACCGGTCGCCAGCTGCAGACCTTCGTCGATGATGATTTCGCGCGCTGGAACACCAATGCGTCATCGACCTACATCAGCCTGGCACAGGGCATCTACAACGCATCCGGCAATGGTCCGCAGGGCATCGGCCCGAGGTCGGTGCAGAGCTATCAGAACGATCCGATCTACAGGGCTGCGCTGCTCTCCAGGCTGCGCCTGGGCGACCTGGACGTGTCCACGCTGGACAACTCCATGGGCGTGATCCGCGTGACCAACGGTGCCACCTGGCGTACCTCCGCCACCACCGGTGCCGACTTCATGCTGGTCGACAACGGCACCATTGCACTGGAGGGCGGCGCCCTGCGTGCTTCGGAGGTGCGGGTAATGGGCGCAGGCATGCTGGTCGGCAATGGTGACGTGGCCGGCACCGCGATGGATCTCAGTGCGCTGGCCAGCGGTACCCGCCCGTCCTGGCGCGAGGATGGCTTCAACCGCCTGCGCGTCTATGGCACGTTGATGCCGCGCGGCGGCGATCTGGTCACCCACGGCTACGTCAACATCATGCCGGGCGGCAAGGTGCTGTTTGATGTGACCGAGAACGGCGGCGCTGGCAGTGGCCGCCTGCGCGTAGGCAGCTTCTTCGACAGCAAGCAGACCGACGGCGCGCTGGTGATCTCCAAGGGTGCCTTCCTTGAACTGAACGTGGCGCAGGGCTACTACGGCCAGGATTTCCGTCGCGATCTCGTGCAGGGCCCGATCTACCAGGGCGGCTTCGAAGACGTCGTGCGCCTGGGCGACACCGGCTACAGCGCCAGCATCATCGGCGGTGAAGTGTTCCGCCCACGCCACAACTCGCTGCTGAGTTTCAACGTGAAGCAGACCGCGGACGGCCTGTGGTTGACCGCCAACCCGGGCTTCGACCAGTTGGGGCTGTTTGCCAATGGTGCTTCGGGAGATGCCCTTGGCCGTGCGCTGGCGACCGCTTCCGATCGCAAGGATGGTGGCCTGAAGTCGCTGCTCGGCGCTCTGCAGTTCGCTGACCGTGATGTGATCGCACGGCAGGCCGGTGCCCTGCGCGGTGACGCGCACGCGAGCCTGCGCCTGGCCGACACCGCATTGGTGGGCAGCATCGGCAATGTGGTGCAGCAGCACCAGGCTGCGATGCGCAGTGGCGGTGATGCCGACGGCCTGGCCTCGCAGGCCGCGCAGTCGGTGTCGGCGCAGCCCGGGATGCGGCACGGCAGCCTGTTCAACCAGCTGGCCATGCATCTGGTCGAGCCGGCGGTGGGTGGCGGTGAAGGCAGTGGCTCTGGCCGCAGCCATGGCCTGTGGGCGCGAGGTTTCGCCAGCCACGGCCGCATTGATGCTGACGGTGGCGTGGCCGGCTTGAGCCACAACATCGGCGGCATCGTCGTCGGTGCCGATACCCGCGTTGCCGATGACCGCGTCACCCTGGGCGTCAGCGTGGCAGCGGCAGATATGTCGACCAAGGGCCGCGACGGCTCCGACTTCAGCGGTGACGTGCGCGCGCTGGACGTGGGCGGCTACCTGGACGCGACCTATTCGCGCGGCTATCTGTCGGCGGCGGTGCGCTATACCGACCTGCGTCATGACACCCGGCGCAGCGTCAGCGGTATCGATGGCCTGCAGCAGCCGCTGCGCGCCAAGTACAACAACGATGCGATCTCGGCACGGGTGGAACACGCGTTCTCGTTCACCACCGGCAAGGGCCTGGTGATCCAGCCGTTGTTGCCGGTGGTGGACTACGCGCGGACCTCGGCCACGCGCTTCAATGAAGGGCAGGGCGCGGGTGCACTGGTCGGTCGCAGCGGCAGCCTGGAAAGCATTCGCGTTGGTGCCGGCCTGCAGCTGTTCAGGACCTTCGAGGGCAACAACGGCGAGCGCATCACCCCGCGCGCCCGTGTGGTCTGGCAGAAGGAACTGGGCGATTCGCAGGCCCGCTACAGCACCGGCTTCGCCGCCGCACCTGACCTGGTGTTCGGCGCCAGCAGCCAGGCCGTGGGCGAGCAGGTGCTGGCCTGGAACCTGGGCGTGACCAGCCGCGCCAGCGAACGCCTGTCGATCATGGCCGACTACGTGGGCGAGCGCCGCGACGGGCAGATCCAGAACGGCGTGATGCTGGGCCTGGGCTACCGGTTCTAAGTGGTACAGGGCACCGGCGATGTTCGCATCGCCGGTGCCATCCCCACGGACGCGTGGCTGCGGTATGGTCGGCAGGGCATTCCACCCAGGTCCTTCCATGCAGATCGCCGTCTTCAGCGCCCGACCCTACGACCGCCGCTTCCTCGACGAAGCCAACCAGCGCGATGCTGCGGGGCAGGGTTGTACGTTCGTCTACTTCGATGCCGCGCTGGATGTGCATACCGCCGCACTGGCGCAGGACTGCGCCGCCGTCTGCGTGTTCGTCAACGACCGGCTGGATGCGGCGGTGCTGCGTGCGCTGCACGCGTTGGGCGTGCGTGCGGTGCTGCTGCGCTGTGCGGGCTTCAACAATGTGGACCTGGCCACGGCGAAAGCACTGGACCTGTTCGTCGCCCGGGTGCCTGCGTATTCGCCCGAAGCGGTGGCTGAGCACGCGCTGGCGCTGGTGATGACCCTCAACCGCCAGACCCATCGCGCCTACAACCGCGTGCGCGAAGGCAACTTCATGCTCGATGGACTGCTTGGCCGCACCCTGCACGGCCGCACGGTCGGCATCGTCGGTACCGGCAAGATCGGCCTGGCCACCGCGCGTATCTTCAACGGCATGGGCTGCACCGTGCTGGGGCATGACCCGTATCCGTCGGCCGCCTTCGCGGGCGTCGGCGAGATGGTGGCGCTGGATGAACTGCTGGCGCGGGCTGACATCGTCTCGCTGCACTGCCCGCTGATGCCCGATACCCAGCACCTGATCAATGACGCGTCACTGGCGCGGATGAAGCCGGGCGCGATGCTGGTCAATACCTCGCGCGGCGGGCTGGTCGATACCCACGCGGTGATCCGCGCGCTGAAGTCGCGCCGGCTCGGCCACCTAGCCATCGACGTGTACGAGCAGGAAAGCGCGTTGTTCTTCCAGGACCTGTCCGGCGAGATCATCGACGACGAGGCCTTCCAGCGCCTGATGACCTTCCCCAACGTGCTGGTGACCGGCCACCAGGGCTTCTTCACCGTGGAGGCGCTGCAGGAGATCTCGGCGATCACGCTGGGCAACCTGGCCGATTTCGCCGCCGGGCGGCCCTGCGCCAACCGGGTCGAGGCGGGCTGAGCCGGGTGGATTGACCGCCGGGGCGCCCAACCCGTAAAATCGCGGGCTCCGCCGGAATAGCTCAGTTGGTAGAGCGGCGCATTCGTAATGCGTAGGTCGCAGGTTCGACTCCTGTTTCCGGCACCAGTTGTAATGAAAAGCCCCGGCCTTGGTCGGGGCTTTTTGTTTGGGCGGGGCGTTGGAAGTCACTGATTGGTGAGGGATTCGCTGCCGGACAGATTGCTTGCTCGGCGTCACTGCTGCTGGTTGCGGATGGATCGTGTCCGCGCCGGAGGCGGCGGCTCCATCAACAGGGTGGCTTCAGGCTGACTTAGCTGGATACGGCAGTTCGCTGTACAGCCGCTATTCGTGAGATGCGGGATGCAGCTGAGCCAAAGACTGATGAGCGCGACGCTCTTGGAGTTCCGATAGATGACTCACGAGAAAGGCCGCCGTCCTTAAGCTCCGGTCGAATACACCCCTCTGGCCGGATCATACCGGCTACACTCTCACGAGTGTCGATACAGGGGAATGGAATGCCTTCGAAGATCATCATTGAAAACCTGCGCCATATCAAACGTCTAGAGTTTGAAATCCCGAATCAGGGATTGTGGCTGCTCACTGGTGCAAATGGCACGGGGAAGACTTCGCTGCTCGGGTGCATCAGGCGTATCGGATTTAGTAACTCCTTTCCTCTCCATTTCCCTGCTTCAAAAAAATCTGATCGATTGGATTCCTACGAGGGAGCGAAAATCTCTTACGAAACGCCAGGCGGAAACGTTTCGTACACGTACAGAACTGAGCGGTGGGTTCCTACGCCGAAGAAGAACAGCAAAGTTCTATCGCGCTTGCCGTACCCGAACGTGCTCTACATCGCGGCGAATGCAGATCGAATCGAGCCGAGTCAGGAAGATTTCTCGCCAAAAAGAGTGCGCGCGGCCCCGCGAGGAATAATCGATGCGGCTAACAGAATATTCTGCACGAACAAGTTCGACGCTCTGAAGACAATTAATGTGCGCCGAGGAGTGGGGAGTCAGGCGTTCTTGATTGAGCTTCCCGATGTAGGAGGAAAGAAGCAGTACTTCTCAGAAAAGAACCTTAGCTTGGGTGAGCTGTGTATCATTAAGCTGCTACGGATGCTGCAGGATTGCCCTGACAACTCCCTCTTGTTGATAGACGAGCTTGAGCTTGCGCTTCATCCTACAGCACAGGCAGAGTTGCTTAGCCATCTGGGTGATATTGCTGGCAGCAAGTCCTTGACCGTTATTGTGTCTACGCACTCTTCCACATTGATCAAGCAAGCCTCACGTGACAGCCTGTTGTTCCTTCAGGAGACGGAAGACGGCGTTGTTCAATGTACACGCGGCTGCTTCCCGTCTTATGTCCTGGGCGCACTGGCCTATCGTGAAGAGGCGGCATCCGACATTTTGATATATGTAGAAGATGAGTCTGCCCGAATTGTTGTGGAACAGTTGGTCCGGCATGCGATGACGCGTTTGTACGCAGACGGATCTATCTGTCCAGGTGTTAGTGCTGTTCCGGTCGGGGGGTTTGCAAATGTGCTTCGTTTTTTTGTTCGTCAAACTCCGTTGCTTCCGGCGATCACAAAGGCGTACATGGTCCTTGACGCAGATGCTCAGCAGTCAATCGCGGATGCAAGGGTTGAGGAGATTGTTAGAATCGCGGCGGAACAGGCTGCAAATATTTCCTACCTGCCTTACACGCCAGAAATGGGCCTTGTAGAGTATCTTCATGGAAATAGAGCGGAAGCGTTGATGAAATTGAGACAGCATTTCGTCCTCAACACCTTGAGTCTTCGCGCTCAAGACATTCCGTTAGTGCCGGATGATGCGGCCAAGCCCCGGAAGGTGGCCAAGGGAATCGTGGATAAGGTTTGCGATCTGTTGGCTCAACAGCTGCCTAATGCAAGTTCATTGGACGTCGAGGTTGCATTGCTGAAGTTGCTAGCGGACCACACGTTCAGAAACTCGATGCCTAGAGTCATGCAGCAATTTGGACCGATCCTTCGGGGATAAGCGAAGCTGCGCGCGGACGATCCTCATCCAAACACCGCCTCGCATCCTGTCCTAAGTTGGCGTTACCGCCACTTACGGACGCTCCGCCCAATGTCATCCCCCCTCACCAAGCGCATCGTTCTCACAGCTGAGCCCCGAGAGCGCCCCTATGAGCTCAGGGACGCTCAAGTTCGCGGCCTGATCCTGCGAGTGCAGCCCTCGGGCCACAAAGCTTGGATCGTCACCTGGGCGCACGGTAAGCGTCGTACCCTAGGTTCGGTCGAACATCTGTCACTTGATCAGGCCCGCGACCAAGCCCGGCAAGCGGTCGCTGAATACGTTCAGTCCGGATTGCCGGCGCTCGCGAAGGCCAAGCCCACCAGTTGCACTCTAGAAGTGCTCCTTAACGATCACTTCGAGCCCTGGGCGATAGCTGAGCTCAAGGGTGGTCGCCAGTACCCGGATCGCATCCGATCCGTGTTCCCGTGGCTGTTGCGTCGTCAGATCATTGAGATTGACGTGCCCACCATGGAGCGATGGTGGCGCGGGCGTGTCACTGGCCCTGACGCCGTCACCAAGGCTACCGCAGCGCGCGACTTTGCTTGCCTGCGGTCTGCCTTGTCTCGGGCCGTTGAGTGGAAGCTGATCGAGACTAACCCCCTCATGAGCATGCGTCAGCGATCAGCAGCTAGCCGCAAGGTGGTTCGGTTCCTTTCCCCGGATGAGGAAGCGATGCTCCGGGCCGCGCTGGCAGCGCGCGATCTAGCTGGGGTTGAGGGAAGGGCGAACGCCAATGCGGCCCGACGCAAGTACCGGCAAGCGGTTCTGCCTGATTTGCCGATGGACGGGTACGTCGATCACCTGACCCCGGTGGTTCTTACAGCCATTAATACCGGTATGAGACGTGGTGAGCTGTTGTCGATGAGCTGGGCTGACATCAACTGGGAAGCCAAGATGCTGACCATTCGAGCCGAGAACGCCAAGTCCGGTAGGCAGCGTCACATCCCGCTAAACGTCGAAGCCATGGAAGTCCTGCAGCGTTGGGCTCGGCAAGTGGGCGAGCGCCGTTCGGGCAAAGTCTTCGACGTGACCGACATCAAGAAGGGGTGGGGAAAACTCATAGCCGATGCCCGCATTGAAGAGTTCCGCTTCCATGATCTGCGCCATCATTTCGCATCACGCTTGGTGCGGGCGGGGGTGGACCTGAATACCGTGCGGGAGCTCTTGGGACACGCAGACATCACCATGACTCTTCGCTACGCCCACCTGGCCCCGGACACCCTGGCGGCGGCAGTTGCCAAGCTGGCGGCGTGAGAGGGCTAATCCCTCTGCTCACCAGCCAAACGCTCGAGCTCTTCCCGCATCCTTTGGCGCTCCCCAAAGGGAAGCTTGGCGAAAGCCAAGATCGCCGCAGCCAGGTCATCGTCCTCAGCGAACAGGTAGGCGACCGGGACATCCAATGCCTTGGCCAACTCCGCAGCCTTGGTCATGTCGGCTTGGTTTCGTTCGCGCTCGTACCTGTTGATCAGCACGGCACCACGGTTCTTGTCCTGGTCCTTATCCACCAGCGCCCCCAGCGCGCGCTGGGACAGCCCGCGCAGTGCTCGAGCTTCGGAGAGCCGCTTGGAAAACGTTGCAGTAATGACAGTGGGCGAGGGCACGCGGAGGTAACGGTCTGTGAACCTGCAGCAGCATGGGCCATATACCTGATCAGTAGAAGTCATTACCATAGCAGTATATGGCGTTGTGCGAGGTATGACTGGCCGCAAGGGGTGGCCGGGCCCGTCAGCGCTCAGTCGGGGACGTTGAGATGAAGAACCGGATTACGCATGTTGCCGTCATGTCGTTGGTGCTGACGGCTGTTGTTCCCGGGGAGGTAGTGGCTCAACAACAGCGGTCATACGACCGTTTCAAGGATCGAACCTCCTACGAGGCCAAAGTGGAGCTATCGAAGCTGTCCAAGACCAGCAGGGGCATTTCTCTGAGCCTGCAGAGCGTGGTGGACGGAGACCGCGCCGTAACGAAGTTGGACTCTTTCACTGTTTCGGCCATCGTCACCTTCAACATGTCCTATGACGTTCGCTGTGCTGGTACAGGCTTTGACATGCTCGTCGACGGAAGGGCTGTTTCGCTTCCCAGCGACATGCCGGCGTTCAATCGATATGAGTACGCCATCCTTTCCTTCGGCAAGAAGATGACCTTGGCAGAAGCAGGGGCCTTCGCCCGTGCCAATAGGATCGAGGTCCGGGTCTGCGATACCGAATACAGCCTAGATGACGAACAGCGCGCTGCGCTGCGTGATCTGGTGAAGGACGCTCAGATTAGTAGTTCAACCGGTGGCTGATGTCGGAAACCGTCGCACATCCAATCATGGAGGAAAGAACATGCAAACCAGCGATTCAGCAATTAATCTCTATCAATGCCCGGCTTGTCATGCTGCGATACCCTCGGGCAGATCATCCGCGAAGTGTCCTAAGTGCTATGCGGACCTGCCCAAGGCAATTGTTGAATCGAATCGCGCCGCTACAAGCACGAGGCAGGAGCTTGGCTCCGCGACGTTGTGCGTGGTGTTGGGCCTGGCTGGGCTTGGGATCGGGCTCTACTTCCTGATCAACCCATCAGTAAACGGCTACAGCAACATCGCGAACATGCACGCGCTCGCAGTGGGGCAAGCTCTGACCGTCGCTGGGGCTGTCTTGCTTGGGTTCGGCATTCGCCCCCGATAACTTGCTCGCTAGCTTGATCAGGCCCGTTGGCAGAGATGTCAGCGGGCCTTTCGTATGTGCCGACGTCTGCGATCTGGGTCCAACTTCTTTTGGGTGTGCTATCCGTAGTCAGAGGCGCACTGGCACGCCCTGACGCGCGATGTGGGGCGCTCCGTCGACTATGCATGCAGGGATGTAGCTGCTCAGTCCGACGCGCGCTATGACGCGATTGGTTGGCATTGCTGAGGCTCCTATCGAGCAGAGGGTCAGGATCATCCGCATCCAAGTCGCGAAGTCCTAGGTGAGTTGGGGAAGTCGCGTTACCTCGCTGCCGAATTGGGGTTGACGCCTGAGGCACTCCATACAGCCGGAGCGTGCATCGTGCTTGGCTGCTACGCCAAACCGTCGTTAGATTCCAGTGCTGAGCGAATGACTGCCATGGACGATGAGAAGTCTCTCAGCTGCCTGTCCTTCAGATCTCCCAGGTAGCTGACATTGATCTTCTCCCAGGCATCATTGGCGCGGCCTAGAAGCTTCTTGCCATTGTCAGAGAGCCTTGCGTACTTCTGTCGGGTGGAGTCAAAAAAAATCGGCTCGTCTTGCCGCTCTTCGATCAGACCAGCGGCATCCAACCGCCTATAGATGCCTGTCATCGAGGTCGGTGACATACCCAAGCTCTTCGCCACATTAGCTCTGATTGCGTGTGATCCCCGCTTGCAGAGGCGATCAATTTCGCTCATTGCCAAATACATGTTGGTGTCCAAACCGATTTCATCCAGCTGCTCATCGAGCCTTTTCCGAACTAGCCTTGCCAGTGCCAATAGCTGCTCAATCTCTGGGAACTTTCTGGATCCAGGCTTCATACATGAGTGAAAAATGGCGGGATGTCCGTATCGTACATCCTGCCATATTGCAGTCGCTAGGCTGCTCGTACAGCGACTGGCTGTGCTTACGAGAGGCAATGAGATGACTGACCTGATTCGTGCAATTTCGATGTTTGGGGCGGGTGGTTCGGTCGAGCAGGTTGAACACGAGACCGCGCTCGAAATTGTGGGGGAGGCCGTAATGGCAAGGGAGAATGCATGTGCGCAACGCCGCTCCTTCGAGTGCAGCGACCTGTCCCCGTTTCGCGCGACGTCCAATTTCGCGGAGCTGTTCGCAGCCCACGTAGGTGATCGCTCGCTGAGGCACGATATGCGCGTATGCGATGTCTCCATGTTCCGCATGCTTTGGGCGGCGCGTCAGGCTGCTGACATGCTCGGTGTCCCTTATGGGGTCTACATTGACGTTGCGGTGCGCTACCTGCGGGATATGAAGGGGAAGAAGCGGATCACTCCGAAAATGCTCATCGCGCCGGACGTGCAACTGCATGTGATGGATCGCTGGAACGCGGAGATGTCCGTCGACCGCGTCGCTGAGCGGCAGAACTGATTGTATTGGGGCGATAGTCCTGTATGCGGAGGGCCCTCCGCATCTATCGACGTAATCAAATGACGGCGCTGCTAGCGCATTAGCTTCACTCCTCACTGAGGGACAACGGATACGAGATGTCAGGAATGAGTATGGAAGGATATTGTCGCGCCAAGAAATTGGCCGCGGCCAAGAAGGTTGGCGCCGATGCGCTGGCGACGGAGAAAATGGTGCAGGCACGGGAATGGCTTATGCCGGGCGACTTTGATGAAGAACCGGACTTTGCGCGATCTGCACATCTGACGTACCGATACATGAGTGCGTACGACCGCACGCAGAGCTTCTATGAAGCGTATCGAAAACACTACGTGCATCGCTTCTTGCGACGTAAGGGGCGCGAGCCGCAGGGGTTCCCGAGCCGTATTAATGGCCTTGAGGCAGGCGATTTCGCTAGCATCTGGCGGGCACGCCAGCGCGCGGATGCGATGGGGGTGCCCTACGAACGGTATGTCATTGAGCTGATGCTGGATGCTGACGCTAGCGGGACGCGACAGCTGCCACGCCCGAATCAGCTTTGCAGTGATTCCAAGCTGCCCATGCTGCTCGAGCGCTTGGAGGAGAAGCGGGCGGAAGGTGTTTTCGATCCCTTTGCAAAGGACTTCGACCCGCGATTCTATGCGGCTAACTTCGTGGGCGACCAACAGCAGCTGGACGCCCTGGCGTGGATCGAGGAGCAGATTGCTAAGGCCGGACGTGCTCGCAAGCCGGTGTTGCTTAGCCGCTTCATGTGCGTCGAGCAGCTGATTTCGGAAGCAGAGGCTACGCGCCGGTTTGGGCAGGAGCTCGTCGATGAGGCTAAGTCCCATCGAGGGGGGTACACGTCGCGCACTCCGGTGGTGCTTGATGCCCCCGGGCCCTCCGATCCAGCCTGCTTTGGTATGCGCACCGAAGGGCACGCAATCTGCAGCCAATGTCCGGTAGCCCAGCGCTGCACCGAATCGCGAACTAAAGTCGAGGAAGGCGTCCAGGAGCGGTTCGGGGTGCTGGACGTTCCGAAGGAGCGTAAGCGTATTGCGGCCCGAGACCGCAAGCGTCGACAGCGAGAGCGAGAGCGCAGTGGGGCCGCTATGACGGATCAGGAGCTTCACCGTGTGCTGAAGGAGGCAGCGGATCCCAAGGTGATCCAGAGGCGCGAGAGGGACAAACAGCGCCGGGATGGGAAGAAACGCAAGAGCCAAGAATAGGCGAGGCTCCCAGCACTGGCCGAGATGTCACGCTTCCCTAATATTTATTAGCTCTTATTTATAAGCTCTAACATATATAGGGAAGCGTGACATCGAGGCCTCACAGCCCGGAGATCCTAGCGCTCTAGAGGTCGGCTTCCGGCAGGCGCTGCCGCCCCGACGCCCCCCTGAGAGAGTACGAGTTGGTGTTCAATTTGCATCTCCTTAGGAATTCTCCCTCGGCTGGATCCCTCGTAGGCGATCCTCCGGCCTTTTGGAGGCACACCGGTTTCCCGTCCGTTAGGACCCTGTCTCGGGAGCTGTGCATGCCCTTACGGCCTCTGCCACGTATGAAGCGCTGCTGCCGATCCGCGTCATACCTAGCCTATGTGACGTGACCATTCGCCGGAGATCCGGGTGATGCGGTTGTGGTTCAAGCATGGATGGCTCAAGTCTGTCTCTGCCGATCGGGTGCCAGTGCGGGCAGGGCTGACCGTCACTTTCGCGAGCGCAAGGAATGCTGCCGTCTGCCCCATGCTAAGCGCTACTAAAGCGCATGCTGCCTAAGTTCAGCACGCAGGACGTGGGCGGCGGTGTGTGAGCTTGTGCCTGCAACCGCAAGACGTGGTGGCCATGTATGAAGCGTACGGTGGTGTTCGACCTTGTACGGGCGGCAAAGAAAGTTCGCTGTTCAAGTCTCATCCCCTGCGACCGATATGCTCAAGGATGCGTTAAACAATCGCCGGGATGACCACATGGACCGTTGGACGTGGATGATGGTAAGGATGTATGCGCCCGCACTTGGGGCTTTGGCGCTAGGGTTGCTGCTGATGCTGCCGTTGGGAACGCTCCAGGAGAGTCCGGTGCTTGCAGGGGTGTATGCGATGGTGCGATGGCTCCCGGCGTTGGCTATCGCGGTATCGGTCACCGTTGCACTTGTCGCTACTCTAAGGCTTTGGCGCTGGGATCAAGGGCGCAGCGTTTTGGTTTGCGAATGCGGTGGCTTGCTGGGACGGGAGCGTCCTGGGCGTTTTGGTGCATATCGAAAGTGTCTCGCCTGCAACCGCAACGTCAATGAGAGGTACTACACGTAGGTTCGGTTCCGGGCGTGTACACCGCAAGCTGCTGTCCGCCTTGAAAGCAGGCGTGAGCCCTACCTTGCTTTCCCTGGGACTTCACGGGCCCGAATCGGCTCAAAGTGATGGCTCCCCGGCTTACAAGGCACTTATCGGCACCCTGGCTGCCAGTTGGGGTTGGCTAAGTCCTTGTTCCAAAAGGACGCCTGGCCCTCTGTGGTGCCATGAGTAACTGCATCAGTACTGCGTGGGTTGGGGGAGTCCGGCTGGGGGCAAGAGGGGTGCCAATCTATGAACTTCCTGTGTAGAGTGCGTTCAGAAGCGTGGGTACCCATTTCTCATTTCGAAGCTTTTTCACTAAGGAGTAAGGCGTGTTTGATCAGGAAGTCTCAGATGGGTTCCGTAAGATTTGCCAGTCACTAAAGCTTTACCGCCGAGCTGAGCTGGTGGATGAAGCCTCTGGAGACTCGCTGATCGATGATCTATACGTAGATCCTCTGCGTGGCAATAAAATCATCACCACTCTGCTAGAGCCGCACACTACCTTCCTGATCGGTAGAAAGGGAACGGGCAAGTCCACAATCTTCCAGAAGATGCAGCGCGAGATCCTGCGTAGGGGTTACTCCACGTCGGCGTACATCGATATAAAGACAATCTACGAGTCATCTCAGGTTGATCCCGTTGTCAGTGGTCGCGTCTACGCAACAGACTCAGGCCTTCCGAGGGAGGCACTGGAAAAAATATTGCTTCAAAAGGCGTTTCTCGAGTCCTTGGTCAACGAAATAAGGGCGCAGCTCAAGAAGCGAATATCTCATGCCTCTCTTTGGTCTAAAGTCAAGGAGGCTTTCGGTGGCGGCATCTCCGAGCTGGATGTTGCGCTCGAGGAGTTGGTCCAATCACTGAATGTTCCCACCTATGAGAATGCGGTAGGAATTCTTACGAGGGCGACTAGAGAAAAGCGAGAAATATCTGCCGATCGCAGCGTCAAAGGTTCTGCCGGCCTGGGGGCAGAGGGTATCGGGCTGACCTTTGAGGGGGGCGCGACACTGGGTAATAAGTCTGTCGACGAGTTCGATTATTCGGACGTTCTAATTCGAACGCTACGGATGAATGATTTCATCGTAAAGCTTCGCGAGCTGCTTGATCGCGTGAAGGTGCGGCAACTCTACATTCTGATCGACGATTTTAGCGAACTTCCGCAGGATGGTATGCGCTTCGTGGTGGATGGAATGCTCGCGCCCTTGAATAATTGGTCCGATGAACTAGTTAAGCTGAAGATTGCGGCTTATCCCGGCCGCATTTATTATGGTCAGATCGACAAGGCGAAGGTTGATGAGGTCTACCTTGACCTATACAAGTTGCACGCGCCGGCTGACGTCGCGACCATGGAATATTCAGCAATTGATTTTACAAAACGTCTAGTTGGTGAGCGATTCAATAAGTTTCTTCCGGGGAGGGAGTCGGAAGTTTTCGCTGTCGATGACGAACATCTTTGGCGTGAGCTTTTCTACGCCAGTCTTGGGAATCCGAGAATTCTTGGTTACGTCTTGCATTTTGCCTCGGAGATGGCGTCCGTTCGTGGAAGTAAGATTAATCTCAAAATCATCAAGGATGCTTCTAGAAAATATTATGAGGATAAGATTGAGCCATATTTTTCGCTTGGTCGTTTTCTTCATGACACCTTCGCTGAAAGGCTTTCTATTTTTAGTCTGAAAGAGCTCTTGGAGGACGTTGTTCGGCGCGCCCGCGAGCTGAGGGAACATACGTCTGAAGTCTTCACTCGGATAAAAGGAACTCCGCCGACAAGTCATTTTCATGTTCCGGTGGCAATGGAGTCGGTGCTGCAGACGCTGGAATTGAATTTCTTCGTAACAAAGTACTTCGAAATGTCGGACCGATCGGGAAAGAAGGTTTCGGTCTATTCGCTAAATTACGGCCTGTGCGAGCGCTACAGTATTCGGTTTGGGCGACCATCGGGTGAGCGAGAATTTAGACTTTACTTTGTTGAAAGAGTTTTTGATTATTCGGGGATCGTGCTCTCATTTCTGAATAGGAATCAAGATATTTCTTGCGACACGTGTTCTACCAAGTTCTCATTTGATCAGTTATCCGCAATTAAGATGTATGGAATGGTTTGCCCTCAGTGCCGTAGCGGTACCGTCGTCGTGGCGAATCTCTCTCGGAAGTACGCAGACCAGGTTCGGCAGGTTTCCGAGAATCTTTTGCTGGAGCAGGTTGATCTAAATATTCTCGCAGCGCTTGACGCTGAGGGATCGCCGATGAAGCCTAAGGATGTTGCGGAGGAGCTAGACTGTTCCCACCAGCTGGTTGGACGGCGTGCGAAGCACCTCGAGGAACGAGAATTGCTGCTGCGAGACAAGGATGGGTATCAGCGGCTCTATCGCATAACTCCGACGGCCCAGAGTGCTTACTTTTCGAGCGAAGACGTTGCACTGGATATTCAATCGAGCGAGGTTGAGTAGTTGCGGGGCTGCGAACTTCTTGCGGAATGGCTAGTGGTTCTGAGCGATGGGAAGTATCCGAAGGCTTAGTTGGCGCTTACCGTTAGTAGGTTCGGTGCAGGTCAGTGCCCGGAAAAGGGTGCCCGGCGATTGTCGGGCTAGCTCAGCACAGTGCTGCGATGGCACCGAACATGCCGGTCCGCTCGGCTGGAATGGGTTGCATCCATTGAGTTCTTGTTCGCTTGCATCGCTAGCCGCATTCAGTGGGCGCATTCGTAATGCGTAGGTCGCAGGTTCGACTCCTGTTTCCGGCACCAGTTGTAATGAAAAGCCCCGGCCTTGGTCGGGGCTTTTTTGTGCTCTGGTAGTGCCGGCCGCTGGCCGGCAACCCCATAATTGCCGTGCGTCTGGCATTGCTCACGAGGCATGTCCCGTTTCTCGCGTGCCAGCCTGCTTGCGCAAGGATCCGGGGACGTTGTTCATCCTCGAAACTACAGGTCGATTTCCCGAGTCCCTTCCTGTGCTATGAATGCACAGCCTTGCTTCGAGGCTCTTTCAGGAGTTGCAGGGATGCGCAGGTTCGGGGGGACTGCAGGCGGTGTGTCCAGCCGCCTCAGGAAATTCGAGGATCTAATTTGGAAGCTGGACGCAACAGGCGCCTGGCTGCGTGGTGTGCTGCTGATCGGCCTTGGCCTGTCACCAACCGCAATCGCCCAGACCACGGTGACGTACATCCACACTGACGCCCTGGGCTCGGTCGTGGCTGAGAGCGATGCCAATGGCAATGTGATCAAGCGCTATGACTACGAGCCCTACGGGGCCGTGGTCGGTGGTCAGGTCACGGACGGGCCGGGGTATACCGGGCATGTGAGCGACTCGGCTACCGGGCTGAGTTACATGCAGCAGCGATACATGGACCCGCAGTTGGGGGTGTTCCTGTCGGTTGATCCGGTGACAGCGTACGAGCAGCCTGTTGCGCAGTTCAATCGGTATAGGTATGCGGACGGGAATCCGTACAGGTTCACGGATCCGGATGGAAGAGAGGTCGTGTATCAGTACCTAGAAGGCGTCAGTGAAAGACGGGGCCGTCTGCACATGATGGGAGTCGTAATGTCGCCTTCCGCTCACTCGGAACTACAGCAACTCGAAAGGTCTGCGGAAATCTACACTATTGTGATGGGGAGTGATTTGGAGCCGGGGTACGTAACCGACACGAGGACCATAAAGTTGAATCCATCTTTGGGGATCAAGATTAGCTCCACGGGCGAGGTGCAGCCTCCTGCTGTGAATAGCGCTCATGAGATTTCGCATGCTGCCGAACATGATCGCGTGGGTACAATGGAGTTTACAAAGTCTAAGCGGGACGTCCAGAAGAACGGTGTAGACCGTGAGGAAAATCGTGCGAGCTCCTTCGAGCGTCAAGTAGGTAGGGAACTCGGAGAGCCTACCAGACAGTATTATCGTGACTACGACAAGGGTGTGAAGTGTAGCTCTGATATGTCTTCTGGCTGTGGAAGGTAGCTTTGGGAGGGCTGTGAGTGGATGCTCGAATTGCGGGTTTAGTCCTCGTGCTGCTGGCGAGTTGTTCGTCCGCAGTGGATGAGCCAGTAGCTGTTGTGGAGGCTCTGAACTCGGAAGCCTGCCAGCTGCCTGCGGAAACGCCGATGGCAATCACAATTGCGGACGCCATAGCGGATCCCGCAGCTTTTAATGGAAGACTCGTCTCCCTGGAGGGCTACTATTGCGCGGCTTTCGAGATGAATGCACTCTACGAAACGCCTGATTGCTACTCAAAGCCGGAGTTGGGATTATGGCTGGGAGGTATGTCGCCATTTTACTCATCCCGGGGGCGAAGAGTTTCGGTGACAGGGATATTCGATTCCCGATTGCAAGGCCATCTGGAAAAATGGCCGGCAGGGATCTGTACCGCCAAGCTGGTGGAACTGTAAGTCAAATGATGTATGAGCCCAAGTCCCTCGCCTTCAGTGGCGACGACTATCCATGCTGTGTCATGGACTTTTTATCCAGCTTGCAGAGGTCCAAGGTCTGCATCGCAGATCCGGCCCCGAGGCGCTGAGCAGCACGTCTGCGCGGAGTGCTGCCTCAATAGGCAAGGTCGAAATAGTAGATCTTCTTTGCTCCGAACACGCCGCATCCTTCGCTGGTGAGGGCGTGGAAGCCGATCGGTGACCGCGATGACGCCGCCGACAGGATGGCCGCGTATTTTTCCCGTCCGGATTTGTCGCTGGACAGATCGATTACCCAGCGCCCGTCGGAAACACACTCGTTGTTGGTGGGCTGGCCTTCCAGCCATACGGAAACGAACGTGGATTCGACAACCAGCTTGGTGATTTTTCCGGTCTGGTGTGTATCGGCCCATGCGCTGCCGGACAGCAGCAGTGCGCCGAGCGTGATAGCGAGCTGTTTCATGTCTTCCCTGCAGGCCCGGGTGATCAAACCCTATATATAGCGCAGTACGTGCCGGATCTGATGAGCACGAGCATCATCAGTTGCCGCAGAAAGCCGCCGATTACCCCGGCCAGCACCCCGGCCGCGATCCGCATGGCCAGCCGGACCCATCGCCCGGTGCGTTCCCGCAACCAGGGCAATACCGCCGTTACCTGTGCAGCCAGCAGCAACACCACTACATCCAGCCCCAGTGCATCGACCAGCGACAGCAGCGGCAGCAGGTCGGGATTGCAGGCCAGTACAAGCAACAACACGCTGCACAGCAGCGCAATGGTCCGGCGGCTGGTCGGCAGGGTGGTCCAGCGCAGCAAACGATCAACCAGGGGCATGAATCTACGGGTCCTTGTCAGAGCGGTGCATGCAGGCGGTCATTCCGCGCGGACGGGCTGCCGCAGCACTGTCTTCAATCGAGCGGCTTCGGTCCTGCGCGGGTCGCTCAGGTAGATCTCATGGTGGGGGCCGGCAAAGGCATACCCCAGAGAGGGCATCAGTTCATCGTGCAACTTCGCCAGGATCGGGCCCTCGTCATCGTAGGCTCCAATATGCAGGGTCTGCAGGCAGAGGCCCTCTTCAAGAATGTCGTGGCGAAGGCTGCCAGGTGGTTCACCCAGCTTCGTCCCCGCCTTGGCGATGGCAGCCTCCAACTGCTCTGGACTGATCCCGTCCGGCGTACGGATCATCACCGTCCACCTCCACTCATCCTTGCGGCGTGCCACAAAGCTCGATGGATCCCTGGCGGTCCACAGCGCTTCCAGCGGCGGCACCACGTAGTCCTGGCCTTCGCTCTTCAGTGCGAACTTCAGTGCATAGCTCACCGCGTACAACCACTGCACCGCCTGCAGGTAGGCCGGGGCGGTGTTCGGGTCACCGCGGCCGTCGATCATCAGGTAGGGCAGGGGCGGTACCTCCACCGCAACGAATCGGCCGACCGGTGGCTGATACAGTGCCCGGTCGCGCGTCTTGAAGTCGATCTTGTCCATGTGCCTTCCTCCTGCGCCGAGCATCCCATGTCCTTGTCCTTGTCCTTGTCCTTGTCCTTGTCCTTGTCCTTGCCTGAATGCCTGAACGCGTTCAGATGATCGTGCCGGACCCGGGCAGGGCATCCGCCGCCAGACTGTGCCAGGATGCCGCCCTCGGGCGTTCTGCCCGCCGTGGTCGCGCACTGCGACAACGTGTCGCAGCCTGAAACGGGCCTTTCCTGCGCCTGATCATTGTCAATGCCTTTCTTAAATGGTGGGTGACGGCCTAAAATTGAAAGGCTGACTCGACCCCACCTCCCTGCCTGTCTTCCGGACCGGCGGGACCGGCTTTTGCCGGATCAGGCAGGACGGGGAACGGCATTCCCTCGCAATTGGATCGACCGATGATTCCGTTGAAAACCCTTGGGCGCTGGTTGCGCCCGGGCCTGCTGCTGTCGTTGCTGGTGATGCTCACCGGCTGCGATGCCGTGGCCATCCTCAGTCCGAAGGGCCAGATCGGCCAGGATGAGAAGACCCTGCTGATCACGGCCACCGTGCTCATGCTGCTGGTCGTCATCCCGGTCATCATCATGACCCTGACCTTCGCGTGGAAGTATCGCGCCTCCAACACCAAGGCCCGTTACGAGCCGAAGTGGTCCCACTCGACGGCGATCGAGGTGGTGGTGTGGTCCATTCCCTGCATGATCGTGCTGGTGCTGGCGGTCCTGACCTGGCGTTCGTCGCACGCGCTGGACCCGTACAAGCCGCTGGATTCGGACGTCAAGCCGGTCACCATCGAGGCGATCTCGCTGGACTGGAAGTGGCTGTTCATCTATCCGGAAGAGAAGGTGGCGGTCGTCAACGAAATCAAGTTCCCGGTCAACACGCCGCTGAACTTCAAGATCACGTCCGATTCGGTGATGAATGCCTTCTTCATTCCGCACCTGGGCAGCATGATCTACTCGATGGCTGCGATGGAGACCAAGCTCCACCTGATCGCCAACGAGACCGGTGAATTCCCGGGCATGTCCTCGCACTACAGCGGCGCGGGCTTCGCCAAGATGCACTTCACCGCCTACTCGGTCACCGATGCTGAATACCGCCAGTGGCTGGACCAGGTCCGCGCCGGTGAGCAGACCCTGGACAAGGCCTCGTTCAAGGCCCTGGGTGAAGCACGCAACGCCGAGTGGTATCCGGTCACCTACTTCGGCAAGACCGAAGAAGGCCTGTTCGACTGGGTCATCGCCAAGCACATGGGCGACAACAAGCATTACGGCATGAAGCACGAGCACAAGGCCCCGGCCGATGGTGCTGCTGCCGAAGGCCACGATGCCCACGCAGGTCACGAGGGCCACCAGGGCCATACCGACGCTGCCGCCGCTCCGGCTGAACACGCCGGACACACTGCTGACGAGCACGCCGCCGCCGGTCACGCCGGCCACGCGGGTTCGGGAGAATGAACATGCTGGGAAAACTCTCTCTTGAGTCGATCCCCCACGATCCGATCGTGCTGACCACCCTGGTCGGCGCGGTGCTGGGTGGCCTGGGCGTCATGGCCCTGATCACCAAGTTCAAGTTGTGGGGCTATCTGTGGAAGGAGTGGTTCACTTCGGTGGATCACAAGAAGATCGGCGTGATGTACCTCATCGTCGCCTTCGTCATGCTGCTGCGCGGCTTCTCCGACGCCATCATGATGCGTACCCAGCAGGCGCTCGCCGTCGGCGGGTCCGAGGGTTACCTGCCGCCGCACCACTACGACCAGATCTTCACCGCCCATGGCGTGATCATGATCTTCTTCGTGGCGATGCCGCTGATCACCGGCCTGATGAACCTGGCCGTGCCGCTGCAGATCGGTGCGCGCGACGTTGCGTTCCCGTTCGTCAACTCGCTCAGCTTCTGGCTGTTCGTGTCGGGCGCGGTGCTGATCATGCTGTCGCTGTGGATCGGTGAGTTCGCTGCCACCGGCTGGCTGGCGTTCCCGCCGTTGTCGGGCATCGAATACAGTCCAAGCGTCGGCATGGACTACTACATCTGGGGTCTACAGGTCGCAGGCCTGGGTACCACGCTGAGCGGTATCAACTTCTTCATCACCATCCTGAAGATGCGTACCCCCAGCATGAAGCTGATGCAGATGCCGGTGTTCACCTGGACCGCCCTGGTGACCAACGTGCTGATCGTCGCCGCCTTCCCGGTGCTGACCATCACCCTGGTGCTGCTGACCCTGGACCGTTACCTGGGCACGCACTTCTTCACCAATGACGGTGGCGGCAACGCCATGCTGTACATCAACCTGATCTGGATCTGGGGTCACCCGGAGGTGTACATCCTGGTCCTGCCGGCGTTCGGCGTGTTCTCCGAAGTCATCGCGACCTTCTCGCGCAAGGCGCTGTTCGGCTACAAGGGCATGGTCTACGCCACCGCCTGCATCGGCGTGCTGTCGTTCATCGTGTGGCTGCACCACTTCTTCACCATGGGCTCGGGTGCCAACGTCAATGCCTTCTTCGGCATCACGACGATGATCATTTCGATCCCGACCGGCGTGAAGATCTTCAACTGGCTGTTCACCATGTTCCGCGGCCGCGTGCAGTTCACCACGCCCGTGCTGTGGACCATCGGCTTCATGGTCACCTTCACCATCGGTGGCATGACCGGCGTGATGCTGGCGATCCCGGCCATCGACTTCGTGCTGCACAACAGCCTGTTCCTGATCGCCCACTTCCACAACGTCATCATCGGCGGCGTGGTGTTCGGCATGTTCGCCGGTATCACCTACTGGTGGCCGAAGATGTTCGGCTTCCGCCTCAACGAGTTCTGGGGCAAGTGCGCGTTCTGGTGCTGGTTCATCGGCTTCTACGTGACCTTCATGCCGATGTACGTGCTGGGCTTCATGGGCATGACCCGTCGTCTGCAGAGCACCGTCAACCCGGCCTACGAGCCGCTGCTGCTGGTGGCGGCCGCAGGTGCCTTCATCGTGGGTGCCGGCATCCTGTGCCAGATCATCCAGGTGGCCGTGTCGATCCGCGACCGCAAGAAGACCGCCGACCTGACCGGCGACCCGTGGGACGCCCGTACGCTGGAGTGGGAAACCTCTTCGCCGCCGGCTTTCTACAACTTCGGCAGCCTGCCGGAAGTCACCGAGCTGGACGATTTCTGGGAGCGCAAGCAGCGTGGTGAAGCCTGGCCGAAGCCGGCCAGGTACACTGACATCCACATGCCGCGCAACACCGGCACGGGCGTTGTCATCGGTGCCTTCAGCCTGGTGTTCGGCTTCGCGATGATCTGGCACATCTGGTGGCTGGCCATCGTCGGCTTCGTCGGCATGATCGCCACGTTCATCTACCGCACCTTCGACCAGGACGTGGACTACTGGGTCCCGGCCGCCGAGGTGGAACGCATCGAGAACGAACACCGCAAGCACCTGGAATCCCAGGGCCTGGTGAAGTCGGAGCTGAAGGCATGAGCACCAATACCTCGACCCTGAGCCACGGGCACGCCGCGCAAGCGGCGGCCCATGGCCATGACGACCACGAGCACCACGACACTGGCGGCAACACCGTCTTCGGTTTCTGGGTGTACCTGATGAGCGACTGCCTCATCTTCGCCTCGCTGTTCGCCACCTATGTGGTGCTGGCAGGCGGTACCGATGGTGGCCCGACCGCGAAGGACCTGTTCGAGCTGCCGTTCGTGGCGTGGGAAACCGCGCTGCTGCTGACCTCCTCGCTGACCTTCGGCCTGGGCATGATTGCCATGCACCGCAAGCAGATGGGCCAGATGTACCTGTGGCTGGCCATCACCTGGTTGCTGGGCTTCGGCTTCATGTGCATGGAAGTGTGGGAGTTCCAGCACCTGATCCACCAGGGCTACGGTCCGGACCGCAGTGCCTTCCTGTCGGCGTTCTTCGCCCTGGTCGGTACCCACGGCCTGCACGTCAGCGCCGGCCTGCTGTGGCTGCTGGTGATGTTCGTGCAGCTGAAGAAGTACGGCCTGACCCCGACCAACAAGACCCGCATGGCGTGCCTGAGCCTGTTCTGGCACTTCCTGGACCTGATCTGGATCGGTGTGTTCTCCGTCGTCTACCTCAATGGAGCCCTGTAATGGCACATGACAACCATGCACACGACCACGGCACTGGCGGCGAAAGCCATGGCACCGTGAAGTCGTACCTGATCGGCTTCGTGCTGGCGGTGGTGCTGACCGTCATCCCGTTCTGGATGGTGATGTCGGGCGATTTCTCGCGTACCGTCAACGGTGTGGTCATCGCCATCACCGCGGTGCTGCAGATGCTGGTCCACCTGGTGTTCTTCCTGCACCTGGACCGCTCCTCGGAAAGCCGCTGGAACGTCAACGCTGCGGCCTTCACCGTGGTGGTGATCGGCATCATCGTGGTCGGTACCCTGTGGGTCATGCACAACATGAACGTGCACATGATGCACTGACGTCTTCGCGACGTTGCCACGCAGAAAGGCCGCCCTCGGGCGGCCTTTCTGTTTGCAGTGCGGATTCGGATGGATGGGGTCGGATCCCTGTCCGCAGGACAGGGCTCTGACCCCGGGGCGTCAGCCCACCCGGCGCAGGAACTCCTCGGCCTCCATCGGCCGGCCCAGGTGGTACCCCTTTTTCCGTTGTCCGGTAGTGCCGGTCGCTGGCCGGCAGCCAGTAGATCCACGCCACGCGTGGATGGCGGCACGCGCGACGCCTGTGGGGTCAGAGCCCTTGCCTGCGGCAAGGGGGCCGCCCCCGAAACCGGGGCGTCAGCCCACCTGGCGCAGGAACTCCTCGGCCTCCATCGGCCGGCCCAGGTGGTAACCCTGCAACTGATCACAGCCCAGCTCGCTCAGGTATTCGCGCTGCGCCTGCGTCTCCACGCCTTCGGCCACCACCTGCAGCTGCAGGGTGCGGCCCAGCGCGATGATCGACGAGACGATGGCGGCATCTTCGGCGTTGCACTCCAGATCGTGCACGAATGCACGATCGATCTTCAGTTCGGTGGCGGGCATGCGCTTGAGATAGAGCAGGCTGGAATAGCCGGTGCCGAAGTCGTCGATGGCAATGTGCACCCCCATCGCGGTCAGGTCGTTGAGGATCGCCAGGCTGGCGTCGACGTCCTTCATCGCAGTGGTTTCGGTGATCTCCAGGGTCAGGCGCGCCGGTTCGATGCGGTGCCGCTCCAATGCATCGCGCACGCTGTTCAACAGGGCTGGCGAGGAGAACTGCAGCGGCGACAGGTTCACCGCCATCGACCATTCCGTGTGCCCGGCATCGTGCCACGCACGCAGCTGTGCGCAGGCGCGGTCCAGTACCCAGTCGCCGATCGGCAGGATCAGGCCGCTGCGTTCGGCGATGGGAATGAACACATCCGGTGCCAGCAGGCCCAGTTCCGGGTGTTGCCAGCGCAGCAGGGCCTCGGCGCCGGTGGCCGGTGCACCCGCCGCGGGGAACTTGGGCTGGTAATGCAGCACCAGCTCGTCGCGGGCGATGGCCTTGCGCAGGTCCTGCAGCAGGCGCAGCTGGCGGTTGGCACTGAGCTGCATCGACGGCGTGAAGAAGGTATAGCCGTTCCTGCCGGTTTCCTTGGTGTGGTACATCGCCGCATCGGCGTGTGCCATCAGCTCGCGTTCGTTGCCGGCATCATCCGGATACAGGGCGATGCCGAGGCTGGCGCTGACCTGAAGTTCGGCGGCATCCAGGGTGAACGGTTCGCCCGCCGCCGCGATGATCCGCTCGGCGACCACCACGGCATCGTCGGGAATATCGATGGCCAGCACGATCACGAACTCGTCGCCGCCGAGGCGGGCGAAGGTGTCCTGCGGCCGCAGCAGGCTGCCGATACGCTGCGCCACCGCCACCAGCAGGCGGTCACCGAGCTGGTGGCCATAGGCATCATTGACCGCCTTGAAGCCGTCCAGGTCGCAGAACATCACCGCCACCGCGTGGTTGCGGCGGCGCGCCTTCTCGATGGCCTGCTCGATGCGGTCCTGCAGCAGCATGCGGTTGGGCAGCTGGGTCAGCGGGTCGTGCAGGGCGGCCTGGATCAGCTTGTCGTTGGCGTGTGCCAGTGAATCGGCCAGCAACCCGGTGCGCACGCGCATCTGCCGGTCGAACAGCGAGGCGACCAGGGCGATACCCAGGGTGGCAACGGTGGTGACGATCACCAGCACCGCCAACCAGCGCGTGTCGATGCCGCCACTGCCGACCGCGCCGCAGATGCTGCCTTCGGGAAAGCGCGCGGCCGCCATGCCTGTGTAGTGCATTCCGACGATGGCCAGGCCCATCACCAGCGACGCCAGCGCGCGCAGGAGGATGGTGTTGCGCTGTTCGGTGCGCAGGCGGAAGGCGATCCACAGCGCGGCACCTGCGGCACCGATGGCCACCGCGATGGAGGCGGCGAACCAGCCGGGGTGGTAGTCGATGCCCGGCTGCATGCGCATCGCGGCCATGCCCAGGTAGTGCATGGTGGCAATGCCCAGCCCCATCAGTACGGCGCCGGCCAGCAGCCGGCGCCAGGGCAGGCTGGGCCGCGACACCAGCCACAGTGCGTAGGCCGAGGCGCCGATCGACACTGCAAGCGAATACAGGGTGATGCCGAGGTCGTAGCCGACCGGGATCGGCAGGTCGAAGGCCAGCATGCCGATGAAATGCATCGACCAGATGCCCAGGCCCATCGCCGCCGCGCCGCCGGCCAGCCACCAGCGGGCCACGCGGCCCTCGGCCGTGGCCAGGCGGCCGGCCATGTCCAGCGCCGTGTACGAAGCAAGAATGGCCACCAGCAGGGAGATGGCGACCAGGCTCTGACTGTAACTGCCAGTCATGTTGAATCCAGAGGGGGAGGGAGGGGGCGCCCGCAAGGCGCACGCCCGCGACAGCTATCGGCGCGGGCAGGCGGGACTTGAGCGGTCGCAGCACCTGCGACCCGGCTCGGCTATCCTGCCACGCCTGTTCCTGTTCCTGTTGCTGGAAATCATCCAATGGCAAAAGCCCGCACCGCCTACGTCTGCAATGAATGCGGCGCCGAATTCAGCAAGTGGCAGGGCCAGTGCACCGAGTGCAACGCCTGGAACTCGCTGTCGGAAATCGTGCTGGAGAGCGCGGCGGCGGCCAAGGCGCCGGCGTCGCGGCGGGCGGGCTGGGCGGGCAAGATCGATCCACCGAAGATCACCGCCCTGAAGGACGTGGAGCAGACCGAGCATCGCCGGGTCTCGACCGGCATCGGCGAGTTTGATCGCGTGCTCGGCGGCGGCCTGGTCGAGGGCGCGGTGGTGCTGGTCGGTGGCGACCCGGGCATCGGCAAGTCGACCCTGCTGCTGCAGGCGGTGGCGAAGATGGCGGCCGAACTGCCTGTGCTGTATGTCACCGGCGAGGAGTCGCTGGCGCAGGTGGCCGGCCGCGCGCACCGGCTGGAACTGCCGCTGGATGGGGTCAACGCGCTGGCCGAGACCGGCGTCGAGTCGATCCTGCAGCATGCCTCCAGGGCGGGCCCGCGGCTGATCGTGGCCGATTCGGTACAGACCCTGTGGACCGAGAGCCT
The DNA here is from genome assembly GCF_056482105.1 of Stenotrophomonas sp. 78350_Sma. Lineage (NCBI taxonomy): Bacteria > Pseudomonadati > Pseudomonadota > Gammaproteobacteria > Lysobacterales > Lysobacteraceae > Stenotrophomonas > Stenotrophomonas sp. 78350_Sma. The sequence goes on from NZ_CM151182.1 coordinate 1,345,103, forward strand.
GACCGCCGCGCCGGGTTCGGTCAGCCAGGTGCGCGAGAGTGCCGCGCGGCTGGTGCGCTTTGCCAAGGAGACCGGCACCGCCGTGTTCCTGGTCGGCCACGTGACCAAGGAGGGCGGCATCGCCGGCCCGCGCGTGCTCGAGCACATGGTCGACGCGGTGCTGTATTTCGAAGGCGAGAGCGGCAGCCGCTTCCGTTTGCTGCGCGCGTTCAAGAACCGCTTCGGCGCGGTGAACGAGCTGGGCGTGTTCGCAATGGGTGACAAGGGCCTGAAGGAAGTCTCCAATCCGTCGGCGATCTTCCTGTCCGGTGGCAGCACCCACCAACCCGGCAGCTGCGTGATGGTCACCCGCGAGGGCACCCGGCCGCTGCTGGTGGAGGTGCAGGCACTGGTCGATGCATCGCCGCTGTCGAACCCGCGCCGTGTCGCGGTCGGCCTGGAGCAGAACCGCCTGGCCATGCTGCTTGCAGTGCTGCACCGTCATGGTGGCGTGCTGGTCGGCGACCAGGACGTGTTCGTCAATGTGGTCGGGGGTATCCGCGTACAGGAGACCGCGGCCGACCTGCCGGTGCTGCTGGCGGTGCTGTCCTCGCTGCAGGACCGGCCGTTGGCGGAAAAGACGATTGCCTTTGGCGAGGTTGGCCTGTCCGGCGAGATCCGCCCGGTACCCAATGGCGAGGATCGCCTGCGCGAGGCCGCCACCCATGGTTTCAAGCGCGCCATCGTGCCCAAGGCCAACGCGCCCAAGGGCGGTTCGGTGAAGGGCATGGAAGTGATTGCGGTGGAACGCCTGTCCGAGGCCATCGACGCGGCGTGATCGCGCCGGGCATGGCCCGGCGTTGCCACTGCACACTTGGAATACGGCAGCCGACACGGCAACGGTCAGCATGCCTGTGCTAGTTTTTCCCGCTCGACGAAGGCGCCCTCCGGCGTCTTTCCGTGCCCAGGAGTAAACGATTACATGCAGGACACCGCGCTCACCGCCCCCAACGCCGAAATCCGTCGTGCCGGGGTCGATCTCAATGGACTGATGACGGTGCTGGGCAAGCACCTGTACTCCACTCCGGTGGTGGCGCTGCGTGAGCTGGTGCAGAACGCGCACGACTCGATCATCCGTCGTCGCATCGAACAGCCCGGCATCGAAGTGCCTTCGCGCATTTCAGTGCAGGTCGATGCCGCTGCCGGCGTGCTGCGCATCACCGATACCGGTGCTGGCCTGACCCGCCAGGAAATCCACGACTACCTGGCTACCGTGGGCGTCGGCTACACCCGTGGCCTGCGTCAGGGCGGCGAGGACGATGAGGGGCTGATCGGCATGTTCGGCCTCGGCTTCCTGTCGGCATTCGTGCTGGCGCGCAGGGTCAGCGTGCGTACCACCTCGTACCAGACGCCGGAACTGGGGCATCTGTACGTATCCAGCAACGCCGAACAATACACCGTCAGCGAAATGCCGGCGCGCGCGGTCGGCACCGAGGTGGAGCTGGAGCTGCATCCGGATTTCCTGCCGCTGGCCAACGAAGCGCGCTTGCATGAGGTACTGGGCCGCTACTGTGCCCTGCTGTCCGAGCCGATCTTCATCGGTGCCGCGGCCGAAGCACTCAACCCCGAGCCGCCGCCGTGGCGCGGGCAGGGTGATGTTGCCCTGCATCCGGTGCAGGCGCGCCGCCAGGCGCTGCAGTTCGCCGCGCGTTTCGAACATGATTTCGAGCCGATCGTCACCGTGCCGTTGCGCGCGGATGGCAGCAGCGATGCCACCGGCCTGTTGTGGGTGCAGGACGGCGCTACCTACGGCACCAGCGACAACCGCAATCTGTCGGTGTTCGTGCGCGGCATGCTGCTGGACGACGATGCGCGCGACCTGCTGCCGCCGTGGGCGGGCTTCATTGGTGGGGTGATCGAATCCTCGCGGCTGACGCCCACCGCCAGCCGCGAAGACCTGCAGCGCGACGACCAGTACCGCGCCGTGCAGCATGCACTTCTGGAAGCGCTGATCGACGGCCTGGCCGACGTCGCGCGGCAGCAGCCGGAAGCCTGGCGGCGCGTTCTCACGCGCCATAATGAGGCCTTGCTGGGCGCAGCGCTGTGCGATGACCGCCTGTTCGACCTGCTGCTGGAACACGTGCGCGTGCCGACTTCGCAGGGCGACCTGCCGGCCAGTGCGTTGCCGGCGCGCGGTGCCGTGCACGTGATCCTCGACAATGGCGGCGGCTTCGAGGAAATGCTGTTCCGTGCGATGGGCGTGCCGGTCGCGCATGGCCATCGCTATGCCGTGGTGCCGTTCCTGCGGCGCTGGGCCCAGGCCAAGGGCCTGCGCCTGGTTGAACTCGGCACGGAGCAGGGCAACCGCGCGCTGTTCCGCACTGACGATAGCCTCGACGAGGCGCAGCTGGCGTGGCTGCGCGAGCAGCTCGGGGATGGCGAACAGCTGCTGCCGGCACGCTTCAGCCCGGAGGCATTGCCGGTGGTGGTGGTGCCCGACCGCGAGGCCGAACTGAAGCAGCGACTGGAAGACGACGAGAATGACAAGCGCGTTTCAATGGCGGCGCTGCGCCTGGCCCGGCAGTTTACGGCGCGCATCGAATCGCGTGCGCCGTCGCGGTTGTACCTCAACCTCGACAATCCGGCCGTGCAGGCGCTGTTGCGCGCCCAACGCGATGGCCACCCGCAGGCCGAAGCCGCAGCACGCCTGCTGCGCTCACTGAAGATCATCGTCGCAGCGCAGGGCCGCCCGCTGGCCCGTGCGACCGCCACGCCGGGGCCGGACCTCAACGGCGCTTTCACTGATATCGCCGGTGCCCTGCAGCAGATGCTGCGCTGAGCACCGCCCCCCTCTCATCCAGCCTTCGCTAGACAGGAGCACTTACCCTATGGACATCTGGAACTGGGTCGAAAAACTGCAGGGCGACCTGCGCCAGGCAGGCCAGGCGCAGAACGCGCAGCTGCTGAACCGCCTCGCCGACGAGGTGAGCGAACTGCGTGTCGACCGCGTCGATGCGCTGCTGCCCGAAGCGCGTGCACTGGGCAAGGCGCTCGACAACCCCTGGGTTGACGTCTACGTCGGCCACTGGGCGCTGCGCAACCGCGTCGGCAACCGTGTGGAAGGCGAGAGCGCGCTGGGCGAAGCCGTGGCGCTGTTCGAACGCGCGCATCGTGATGACACGCTGGAGTGCCCACAGTCGATCTGCGTGACCCAGGATCTGGCTGCCTGCTACGGCAACATCGATGGCCCGGGCTGGGTTCCCGAGCGCGTCGAGGTGTGTGATGAAACGCTGGCACGCATCGACCCGAGCTGGGCGTGCTTCCAGTGCCTGAGCTGCGAGAAGGCTGATGCACTGCTCGACGATGGCCGCGGCCAGGATGCGCTGGATTACCTGCAGGTGCAGTCCGATGCGATCGAGGCCTGCGGCAAGGAAGTGTTCGACAGCTTCCCGGAGATGCAGATCAAGATCCTGCTCGGCATGGGCCGCGCCGAAGAAGCGTTGGCGCTGATCGAGACGCGTGAGGCCGAAGTCGCTGCGTCCGGCGAGTACGAGCCGGCCAACTGCACGGTGCCGCGCCGCCTGTCCAAGGCCTGGGCGCTGGCGCAGCTCGGCCGCGACGAAGAAGCGCTGCAGCAGCTGGTGCCGTGGAACGAACTGACCCCGACCTATTGGCGGCTGTGGGCCAACACGGCCGCCGCGCTATGCCAGCGTGATCCGTCGCGCAACACCTGGGACCTGGGTACGCGCTACACCACCATCATCGAGCACTTCGCGAAGGTCGGCTCGCACCGGCTGCTGATCGAAGTGGCCGCGCTGAGCCTGGAGCTGGCCCTGCAGCGCGGCGCACGCTGGGTGGCACAGCGCCAGCTGGAGCTGGCACGGACCCATCTGGCGCAGCTGCGCCAGGACCGCGGTGCCGCAGCGCTGGTGGCCGGCCTGGCCGCTCGCATCGATGCTTTGCCGGATGTCGCACCGCTGCCGGTGCCGGCACCGGAACTGCTGGCCTGGCTGGAGGTACAGGGCGAGCAGAACCAGTCGCGTGATCCTGAGCGCGAGGCGCAGTGGCTGCTGCAGGCACAGATGCAGTTGCCGGATGATGAAGCACTGGCCGAGATGGCTGCCTCGGCATTGAGCGCCTGTGGTGCGCAGGCGGAAGCGCGTGCATTGCTGTGGCGTTTCGTGCGTGCGCACACGCAGGATGATGGTCCGGCCGCGTACACGCTGATGCGCTGGCTGACCGAGCAGGGCGACGACGATGGGCTGCGCCAACTGGCTGAACTCTACCGCGGCAGCGTGCCGGTGTTCGCGCACTGGTGCGAAGTGCAGCGCGCCCGTCGCGTATCCGACTGGCCGGCGCTGGAGCAGGCCGCACAGGCGCTGCTGGCCGCCTCGCCGGGTTCGCACGGCGCACGTGGCACGCTGGCGCGGATGTACATGGAAACCGGCCGCTTCAGCGAAGCACAGGCCTGCTATGCGCAGCTGGTGGAGCTGCTGGAAGAACCCAACGCCGCGCACTGGGACCACATGAGTGCCGCCAGCGCGGCGCGGGATTGGGACGCGGTGCGTCGCTCGGCGGCGGCGATCGGCATGGAGCTGTCCAGCCAGGACGGCGTGGTCGAAGAGCCGTGGGGCTGGGTGATCATCCGCAGCGAAGAGAATGGCGAGCCGATGGAATACTACGCCCGGCGCAGTGGCCCGGTGACCGCGCGCATCGTCGAGAACGCACCGGCCAACCGTGCTCAGCAGGTCGGCGACTGGGTGGTGTTCGATGCCGCGCTGGTGCACCCGGCGCCGGAGGAGGAGGAGGCTCGCGAGCACTTCATTCCGACCTATGCGCAGGTACATGTGCTGGAACGCGGCGGCTTCGCGCGCAGTTGGCTGATCGATGGCGCGCACCCGGGCGAAGAGGCCTGGAATGCCTTTGTCGAAGCTGCCGAGGCGCAGGGCTGGCAGGTGTGGTCGCATAGTCGCGCGGACTACACCGTGACCGACCCTGGTGTGGAGGAGGGCACCCTGCCGGGCGTGCTGTTCACCGTTGCCCAGCCGCAGGATCATGCGCCGCTGGCGCTGCACCGCTTCCTGCAGCAGGAGACCGCAGCGTGGCCACATCCGCATTGCTGGCTGCGCCTGGCCGAGGCCTGTGACCAGGACCGGCAGCCGCACCTGGACGTGATCGAGCGCTACGGGTTGTAAGCCCGGTATAGGGTAGTGCCGGCCGCTGGCCGGCAACGCCATGAGATCCTGTGTTGCCGGCCAGCGGCCGGCACTACCTCAAGGAGAGAACCATGCGAAAGACAGGGATGTTCGTGATCGCCGGGCTGTTGCTGGCCGCCAACGTGCAGGCCGCACCGGCCTGCCAGGAGCCCACTGCCATTGCCCGCGCCTTCTTCGAGGCGACCACCGGCAATGGCGATCTGCTGGAACCACCGCCGGCACTGGTCAGCCCGGACTTCGGCAAGGCACTGCGTGATGAGCGTGCCTGCCAGCAGCGCGAGGAAGGCATCTGCACGATCGATTCGGACCCGTGGCTGGATGCGCAGGACGGCGACATCGAAACCCCGGTGCGCTACAGCTGGAAAGAGGTCTCGGCCACCGCCGGCCAGGTCGAGATGCGCTATTCGGTCTGGAAGAAGGCCTACGTGACCCGGTTGCCGATGGTGCGCCAGGGCCAGGGTTGCTGGCAGGTCGATGACATCCTCACCAACAGCGGCCGTTCGGTGCGGAAGATCCTGGCCCAGCCGGTGCCCTGATCGCCTGCGGCATCCTCGCAGGGCGTGGTTCCACGCCATCTAGCGGCCGGCACTACCAGGATGGGGGCCGACCGTTGGTCGGCACACCGCCTATCGCGTATGCCCGAACACCAGCTCGATCACGAACTGGCTGCCGAAGAACGCCAGCAGCAGCAACAGCATCGCCGCCAGCGTCCAGTGCACCGCCTTCATGCCACGCCAGCCGTAGCGGCGGCGGCCGATCAGCAGCACGCCGAACACGATCCACGACAGCACGCTCAGCACGGTCTTGTGCACCAGCTTCTGCGCCAGCAGGTCATCGACGAACAGCACGCCGGTGACCAGCGTCAGGGTGAGCAGCGCGAAGCCGACGGTGATCACCCGGAACAGCAGCGATTCCAGATCGGCCAGTGGCGGCAGTGCGCGCAGCCACGGGCGGAATTCACGACGGCGCAGGGCACGTTCCTGCAGCCACAGCATGATCGCCAGCAGCGCGGCGATGCTCAGCGTGGCGTAGGCCAGCAGGGCCAGCCAGGCGTGGCTGGCCAGGCGCCAGCCCAGCACCTTGCTTGGTTCGTGGCCGTAGCCGTGGTAGGCCAGCAGCAGTACGGCAGCCAGCGGGAACACCACCACGCCCAGCGCCGACATCCGCCCGCGCGCGCCGACCAGCGAGGTCAGCCAGGCCATGCCCAGGCCGACCAGCGACAGCGCGGCGAAGAAGTGCATGTCCGGCCCGCCGTTGGTGCGCATCGCCACCATCACGTGGTAGCCGCCGTGCAGCAGCATCGCCGGCAGGGCGGGCCACAGCCAGGCGGGGGAGCCGGTGCTTTCATCGCGGCCAAGCGCACGCACCAGCAGGGCGCTGGCGGCCAGGTAGAGCAGGGCGGCGATGAGAACGATTAACATCGTTGCAGTTTCGCATACCCCTGCGGTGGTGGCGACGGCCCCGTGGTCGCAGTCCGGGGAGGGGAGCGGACCCGTTATACTGTCTGCCTTATTGTCCCCCGCTTTCAGACAGGTTGCGCCGCATGTTCGAGTCCCTGACCCAGCGCCTTTCCGGCACCATCGAGCGCCTGCGTGGCCGTGGCCGCCTGACCGAGGAGAACATCCGCGAGGCGACCCGTGAGGTCCGCATCGCGCTGCTCGAAGCCGACGTCGCGCTGCCGGTGGTTCAGGCCCTGATCGAGCGCATCAAGGTGCGCGCGGTCGGCCAGGAAGTGCTGAAGTCGCTGACCCCGGGCCAGGCCCTGATCAAGGTCGTGCGCGACGAGCTGACCGCGGTGATGGGCGCCGAAGCCAGCGACCTGAACCTCAATGTGCCCGCGCCGGCCATCATCCTGATGGCGGGCCTGCAGGGCGCCGGCAAGACCACCACGGTGGGCAAGCTGGCCAAGCACCTGAAGGAAAAGCGCAAGAAGAAGGTGATGGTGGTCTCGGCCGACGTCTACCGTCCGGCTGCGATCGAGCAGCTGAAGACCCTGGCCGAGCAGGTCGGCGTGCTGTTCTTCCCGTCCAGCGCTGACCAGAAGCCGGAAGCCATCGTCCGTGCCGCCATCGACGATGCGCGCAAGTCCTTCGTCGACGTGCTGCTGGTCGATACCGCCGGCCGCCTGGCCATCGACGAAGCGATGATGGCCGAGATCAAGGCCCTGCACGCTGCGGTGAATCCGGCCGAAACCCTGTTCGTGGTCGACGCCATGACCGGCCAGGACGCGGCCAACACCGCCAAGGCCTTCGGCGACGCCCTGCCGCTGACCGGCGTGGTGCTGACCAAGACCGACGGTGACGCCCGTGGCGGTGCCGCGCTGAGCGTGCGCTACATCACCGGCAAGCCGATCAAGTTCGTCGGTGTCAGCGAGAAGCCGGAAGGCCTGGACGTGTTCCATCCGGACCGTATCGCCAGCCGCATCCTCGACATGGGCGACGTGCTGTCGCTGGTCGAGCAGGTCGAGCAGCAGGTCGACAAGGACAAGGCGGCCAAGCTGGCCGAGAAGGTCGCCAAGGGCAAGAAGTTCGACCTGAACGACATGCGTGACCAGCTGGAGCAGATGCAGAACATGGGCGGCATCGGCGGCCTGATGGACAAGCTGCCGGGCCTGGGCAACATCCCCGACCATCTGAAGCAGCAGGTCAGCCAGGGCAAGGAAGTGCCGCGCATGATCGCCATCATCGGCTCGATGACCAAGAAGGAACGGCGCAATCCGAACCTGCTCAACGGCTCGCGCCGCGCGCGTATCGCCAAGGGCTCGGGCGTGACCCCGGCCGACGTCAACAAGCTGATGAAGCAGTACATGCAGATGGAAAAGATGATGAGCAAGATGGCCGGCGGCGGCATGAAGGGCATGTTGCGCAGCATGAAGGGCATGATGGGCGCCATGGGCGGCCGCGGCATGCCGTTCCGTTGATGCAGCGACGGGGCCGGCGCGCATTGCGACCCGGCCCCGGTCACAATGACTGGCGTATGCTGGATGGCGACTTCTCCAACAGGTATGTCGCGTGAACGCATCGCCGATTCTTGAACGCGCCGACACCTTCTGTCGGCGTTTTTCATTGCAGCTTCCGATCCTGCTGGCACCGATGGCCGGTGCCTGCCCGGTGCCGCTGTCGGCCGCGCTGGCCAATGCCGGCAGCATGGGGGCGATGGGCGCGGTGCTGTCGTCAGCGGCCGACATCGGTCGCTGGATGGACGACTTCCGCACGGCCTCCAGCGGTCCGGCGCAGGTGAACCTGTGGGTGCGGGATCCCGCACCGACCCGTGACGTTGCCGCCGAAGCCGCCAGCCGCGCCTTCCTCGCGCAGTGGGGCCCGGACGTGCCGGCCAGTGCCGCCGACGCCACGCCCGCCGATTTCGAAGAACAGTTCGCCGCGCTGCTGGCCGCACGCCCGGCAGTGGCCTCGACCATCATGGGTGTGTTGCTGCCGCGCCACGTGCAGCAGTTGAAGGATGCCGGCATCGCCTGGATCGCGTGCGCGACCACGTTGTCTGAAGCACGCGCTGCCCAGGATGCCGGCGCCGACGCCGTGGTGGCGCAGGGCATGGAGGCCGGTGGCCATCGCGGTGCATTCGATCCGGCGATGGCCGAGCGCCAGCTGGTCGGCCTGTTCGCGCTGCTGCCGCGCCTGGCCGATCACCTGCAGATTCCAGTGATTGCCGCTGGCGGTATCGCCGATGGCCGTGGCATCGCTGCCGCACTCACCCTGGGGGCCAGCGCCGTGCAGATTGGTACTGCGTTCCTGCGCACGCCCGAAGCGGCGATCGCCTCGGCGTGGGCTGATGGGCTGGCCGCCAGCGAACCCGAAGACACCTGGCCGACCCGTGCGTTCAGTGGTCGCCTGGGGCGTGGCCTGGCCACGCCGTATGTGCGCGCCGCCGCCGCGGAAGGTGCCCCGGCGCCACGCCCGTACCCGGTGCAGCGCGGGCTGACCGCGCCGATGCGCAAGCAGGCCGTGCAGGAAAATCGCCTGGCCGCGATGCAGGCCTGGGCCGGCCAATCAGCCTGGATGGCGCCGGCAGCACCCGCCGCCGACGTGCTGCGCGACATGTGGCAACAGGCGCAGGCCCTGCTGCGATGACGGTGTTCTGCAACGGCCAGCCGGCACAGGTAGAGGATCTGCTGCCGGCCCTGGTCAACTACGGCCACTTCACCTCGCTGCAGGTACGCGGCCATGCCGTGCAGGGGCTGGATCTGCATCTGGCGCGGTTGTCGCAGGCCACGCGCGAACTGTTCGGCAGCGAACTGGATGTCGGCCAGGTGCAGGCCTGGATGGCGCAGGCGCTGCAGCAGGCGGGGCAGGGTGATGCCTCGCTGCGGGTGACCGTGTATTCGCGCCGTTTCGACTTCCGCAATCCAATGGCGGCTGTGCCGGTGGACGTGCTGGTGGCGGTGTCCGCGCCGGTGGCGCTGGCTGCGCCCAAGCGTGTGCGCAGTGTGGTCTGGCAGCGCGAGCTGCCGCAGATCAAGCACGTGGGTACGTTCGGCCTGTTCGCCGAGCGCCGCGCGGCGATGGCGGCCGGCTTTGACGACGCCCTGTTCGTGACCGCCCGCGGCGAGATCAGCGAGGGCAGCACCTGGAACCTGGCCGTGCACGATGGTGAACGGCTGCTCTGGCCGCAGGCCCCGGCCCTGCGCGGGACCGCCGAAGCGCTGCTGCAGCGGCATTGGCCGGGCGCACAGGCCACGCAGCCCTTGCCGCTGGCCGGGCTGGGCGCTGTGAAGGCGGCTTTTGCCTGCAATGCCAGTGGCCTGTGGGCGCTGGACGCCATCGATGGGCATGTCCTGCCCGGCTCGCAGGCCTTGGCTGAACAGGGAAGGGCGGTGCTGGCGGCGGTGGCTTGGGACAGATTGGGGTCAGATCCCTTTTGCGCCGCAAAAGGGATCTGACCCCGGGAGTTCATCCCCGGGGTTGGCTCGGCCGGGCTCTGCCGCTATAATCGCCCGCTTACCTCGCCATCCTGGCGACTGGGCAACAGGAAAAACACCATGGTCAAGATTCGACTGACCCGCGGCGGCGCCAAGAAGCGTCCGTTCTACCACATCATCGTCACCGACGTGCGCAGCGCGCGCGACGGCCGCAACATCGAGCGCGTTGGTTTCTACAACCCGGTCGCCCAGGGCGGCGAGAAGCGCATCGAGCTGGACCTGGCCCGCGTTGACCATTGGGTCAAGAACGGCGCCCAGCCGACCGACAAGGTCCGCAACCTGATCAAGGAAGCGACCAAGTCCCAGGCCGCTGCGGCCTGATCCTGACGGGCCACGCTTCGGCGTGGCCCTCTTGGTTGAAGCAGATGAAAGATATCGAGCGCCGCATCCTGCTGGGCAGGGTTGTCGGCGCTTTTGGTGTGCGCGGCGAGATCAAGCTCGAGTCCTGGACCGAGCCACGTTCCGCCATTTTCCGTTACCAGCCGTGGATCGTGCGTAGCCCGTCCGGCGTGGAAACCACGATTGAAGGTGTGCGTGGCCGCGACAGCGGCAAGCACCTGGTCGCCCGTTTCCCCGGCGTCGAGGACCGCGATACCGTCGAAGCGATGCACGGCACCGAGATCTACGTGGCCCGCAGTGCATTGCCGCCGCCGAAGCCCGACGAGTACTACTGGGTGGACCTGGAAGGCCTGGACGTGAAGACCACCGAGGGCGTTGCCCTGGGCCAGGTCTCGCACCTGTTCAGCACTGGCGCCAACGACGTGGTGGTGGTCCGGGGTGACCGCGAGCGGATGATTCCGTTCGTGCAGCCGGACTTCGTCAAATCGGTCGACTTCGAGGCCAACCTGGTCGTGGTCGACTGGGATCCCGAGTTCTGAGTGTGAGCATGCGTTTCGACGTCATCACCCTGTTTCCCGAGTTCCTCGCCCAGTCCGCCGGACTGGGCGTGGTCGGGCGTGCGCAGGAAAAGGGACTGTTCAGCCTGCATGGCTGGAATCCCCGTGATTTCGCCGAAGGCAACTACCGCCGGGTGGACGACCGTCCGTTCGGTGGTGGCCCGGGCATGGTGATGCTGATCGAGCCGTTGCAGGCCTGCCTGCAGGCGATCCGCGATGCTGATCCGACCCCGGCACGGGTGATCCATCTCAGCCCGCAGGGGGCGCCGTTGACCCAGGCCAAGGTGCGGGAACTGGCGGCATTGCCGCGCATGGTCCTGCTCTGCGGCCGCTACGAGGGCATCGACGAGCGTTTCCTGGAGGCCAATGTCGACGAGGAAATCTCCCTCGGCGACTACGTGCTGTCCGGTGGCGAGCTGGGTGCGGCGGTCATCATCGACGCCGTGGCCCGCCTGCAGGACGGTGCCCTGAATGACGCGGAATCGGCGGCGCAGGACAGCTTCGAGGGCGACCTCGGCCTGCTCGACTGCCCGCACTACAGCCAGCCGGCCCAGCACCCGCTGGGTGACGTGCCGGACGTACTGCGCTCGGGCAACCATGCGGCCATCGCCGCCTGGCGCCGCCAGCAGTCGCTGGTCCGTACCGCCCAGCGGCGCCCGGACCTGCTGGATGAACAGGCGCTGGGCAAGGCCGACCGCAAACTGCTGGACCAGGCTCGCCAGGCCCCGAAACAGAAGGCTGACCCCTAGCGCAGGGCTGGCTTTATCGGCTATCATGGCCAATTACCGCCAGCCCCGGCCGGCGCGCGCAGTACCCACAACAAACGTGCAGCACAGTCCGGTGACTGCATGAGCCTACGTTGTCGACACGACACGCCCACCCGAACAAGAATCGGTGTAACCCATGAGCAAGCTGAACAAGTCCATCGTCGCGGAATTCGAATCCGCCCAGATCACCCGTGAACTGCCGAAGTTCAGCCAGGGCGACACCGTTGTCGTCAACGTGAAGGTGAAGGAAGGCAGCCGCGAGCGCGTGCAGGCCTACGAAGGCGTCGTCATCGCCACCAAGAACGCCGGCCTGAACTCCTCGTTCACCGTCCGCAAGATTTCGCACGGCTACGGCGTCGAGCGCGTTTTCCAGACCCACAGCGCCATCATCGACTCGGTCGAAGTGAAGCGTCGTGGTAAGGTCCGCGCCGGCAAGCTGTACTACCTGCGTGGCCTGGAAGGCAAGGCTGCCCGCATCAAGGAAGACCTGGCTGCTGCTGCTGCCGCCAAGGCTGCCCGTCTGGCCGAAAAGGCCTGATAAACAACTTCGGTTGTTGCCGCGACGGCCACCTTCGGGTGGCCGTTTGCGTTTCCGGCATCGCATCGGCCACGATCAGGTGATGAACGACATCAACCCGCGCTATCCGGCCGTGATCCAGTCGGCGTTGCGCTTCCTCGACGGCAAGGGGCTGGCGCGCGTGCAGTCGGCGCCGCTGCTGCACCGCCTGCTGTGGCGCCTGGGCATTGCCCTGCCGCCACCGATCCTGGCGGGCTTCGGCATCAATGCGCTGGTGCAGGGCCTGTTGTTCGGGCTGTTCTGGACCGCGCTGATGTGGCTGATGCTGTGGCAGGGCAGCGAGCGCCCGCTGGCGCTGTTGCTGGTGGCCGGCCTGGTGGCCGGTGCGCTGTTCGGCATGGTGATGGCGGCGCTGATGCGCTCGCTGCGCCGGCATCGCAAGCTGCCGGACTGGCGGCAGTTCCAGGCGCGGCAGGCGGACTGAGCCGATGGCGCACTGCGCCGTGACCACCGGCTACGGGCCGCGCTAGGCTGCAGCGTCATCCCGATGGTCGTACCGTGCGATGCCTGCCAAGCGAACCGCACCTTCCGCCGCGCCTACGTTGCTGTCCGGCGGCAACCCACAGATCGCCAAGGGCGAGGGCGATGCCCCGGTGCAGGCGTACATCGCCGCCATGCCGGACTGGAAACGTCCGATCGGCGAACAGCTGGATGCGCTGATCGAACAGGCTGTGCCCGGCGTGCACAAGGCGGTGAAGTGGAACTCGCCGATGTATGCGGTGGCGCCGGGCGAAGGCTGGTTTCTCAGCTTCCATTGCTTTGCCCGCTACATCAAGGTGGCGTTTTTCCGCGGCGCGGCGCTGACGCCGGTGCCACCCGAGCCGTCCCGGAGCGCCGATACGCGCTACCTGCACATTGCGCAGGATGGCGTGCAGGATGAGGCACAGTTCCTCGATTGGGTGCGCCAGGCCGCCGCGTTGCCCGGCGAACGCATGTAAGTCCACCGCTACGATCTCCTTGCCGACGAGAACCGCTGATGGCCACGCACGCGCCGAATCCTGACGATGCCGGAACCCCGGCGGCTGAACTGATTGATGCACGCATCGCCGAACTGGGCGACTGGCGCGGCGAAACGCTGGCGCGCGTGCGTGCATTGATCCATGAGGCGTTGCCTGACGTGCAGGAAACCTGGAAGTGGCGTGGCACGCCGGTGTGGGAGCACAACGGCATCCTGTGCACCGGCGAGACCTACAAGCAGGCGGTGAAGCTCACCTTCGCCAACGGTGCGGCGCTGGCCGATCCGAAGGGCCTGTTCAACGCCAGCCTGGAGGGCAACACGCGGCGCGCGATCGATATCCATGAAGGTGCGATGCCCAATGGCGCGGCGTTGAAGGCGTTGCTGCGCGCAGCGGCCACGTTCAACGCGGCGAAGAAGAAACGGTAGAGCCGGCCGCTGGCTGGCTGTTGCGCGGTGCTTCTGGAGAGGTGTGAAGTTCCCGGCCAGCGGCCGGCACTACCGTGGTGGTGCGGCATCCGGGTCGGCCACCGGCGACGGCGGGCAGGCCGGGATCTCCGACGGGGTGGCCAGTTCCTCGGCGTGCGAGGGCTTGCCCATCATCTTCGCCTTGCGCCAGCCGCCCCAGCGGTAATACGCCAGCGACAGCAGCATCGACACGAACGAGCTGACCGGGAAACTCCACCAGATCGCATCGGCGCCCCAGTACGGCTGCAGCAGTTCGGCGAACGGCACGCGCACGCCCCACAGCGAACCGGCCAGGATCAGCAGCGGCGGAATCACCGCGCCGGTGGAGCGCACCACGCCGGAGATGACGAAGCTGACACCGAAGAACAGGAACGAGCCGATCACCACGTGGTTGAGGTGGCGGGCGATGTCCAGCGCCTGGCTGGCCGGTGGCAGGAACAGGGCCAGCAGCTGGCGGTCGAACACCACCAGCGGCAGGATCAGCGCGCCGGTCAGCAGGAAATTGAACAGCACGCCCTGGCGCGCGGTGCCGCGCACCCGGTCCCAGCGCTGAGCACCGACATTCTGCGCGGCCATTGACGAGCAGGCCGCACCGATCGCCATCGCCGGCATCTGCAGGTAGTTCCACAGCTGCAGGGCAGCGCCGTAACCCGCGCCGGTGTCGGTGCCGTACTGGTTGACCATGGTCATCAGCAGGATCACCGACAGCGAGATCAGCACCATCTGCAGGCCCATCGGCACGCCCTTGATCACCAGGGCTTTGAGGATGGCCAGGTCGAGCTTGAACAGCCGCATGTCGGCACGGCCCAGCCACAAGGTGTGGCGCTTGTGCCGCATGTACAGCAGCAGGCCGGCCAGCGACAGCGTCTGCGCGACCAGCGTGGCCCAGGCGGAGCCGGCAATGCCGAGCGCAGGGAACGGGCCCATGCCGAAGATCAGTACGGGGTTCAGCACGATGTCCAGCGCCACCGAGACCATCAGGAAGCGGAACGGCGTGCGCGAATCGCCCGCACCTCGCAGCGCGGCGGTGAGGAAGGCGAACGCATACAGCGTTGGCATCGCCAGGAAGATGATCTGCAGGTAGGCCTCGGCCAGCGGCAGCGAAGCGGCCGGCGTGCCCATCGCTGCCAGCAGCGGATGGGCCATGAACCAGCCGGCGATGGCGATGATCACCGACAGGCCGATGAAGAAGGTGGCGCTGGTGCCGACCACGCGCCGCGCCTGGGCGATGTCGCGCGCGCCGATGGCCTGGCCGATCAGGATGGTCGAGGCCATGCCGAAGCCGAACACCGAGCCGATCAGGAAGAACATGATGTTGTTGGCGTTCGCGGTGGCGGTCAGTGCCGCCTCGCCGAGGAAGCGCCCGACCCAGACCGCATTCACCGAACCGTTCAGCGACTGCGCGATGTTGCCTGCCAGGATCGGCAGTGAAAACAGCAGAAGATTGCGGCCGATCGGGCCGGAGGTCAGGTCAAGCGGCGCTTTGGCCATGGAGTGGTGATCGAATCCCGGGAGGCGCACACTAGCACCAAGCCGGTTTGCGGGATGTGGCAATGCATCAACGACTGCGGGTGACGCGGGCCCTGGCGCTGGCCTTGATCGGCGCCGCACTGGCCGCATGTTCGACAGGTGACCGGCTGGGCGATACCCAGGTGCGGCCGACCGACCGCGCCGAGTGCCTGGTCGGCAGCCAGCGGCAGGATCTGTCCGCGGGTGTGCCGACCCTGATCGGCGGCACCGGCTGCCGGACCGACCCCGATCATCCGCGTCCCCTGAACAAGCCACCGGAGTAGTCCAGATCGATGCATGAACTTCCCCCGCTGTCGCCCAGTGTCCGCCTGGACATCTGGCTGTGGGCGGCCCGTTTCTTCAAGACGCGCAGCCTGGCCAAGCAGGCCATCGAAACCGGCAAGGTCAGCGTCGCCGGCCAGCGTCCGAAATCCTCGCGCGCGGTGCGCGTGGGCGAGCAGCTGCAGGTGGATCGTGGCGAGGAGCATTTCGAGATCCAGGTGCTGGGCCTGAGCGATCAGCGCGGGCCGGCACCGGCGGCGCAGCAGCTGTATGCCGAGAGCGAGGCCTCGAAGGCGCGTCGCGCGGAACAGCGTGCGCTGCGCATCGCGGCGCGCGACGGCTTCCAGCCGCCGGAGCACAAGCCGGACAAGCGTGCGCGGCGGCTGATCCGTGCGCTGGGAGACATCGACGCGTTGTGACCGAACGGCGATTCCGGTGCATGGTTCCTGTCGCGGCGTGAATGGAGGCGTGAGTCACGGTGCATTCGGAAATGGCGGGGCAGGCTGGAAGTCCACCTTCTGGAAGCCTGCCCATGCATCGCATGCTGTTATGCCTGTCCCTGCTTGCCGCCGCGCCCTTACATGCGGCCGACATCACGTTCTGGGACGCTCCGCAGCGCGGGGGCAACAGCATGAACATGTCGCCTCCGGACCGGAACTACTTCGAGGCGCTGCGTGCAACCGGTGCGACCTGGGTACGGCTGGTACCGGACAAGTGGAAGGGGCAGGGCGGCCGTGACTTCCTGATCGGCAACGCCGATGACTATCAAGGGCTGGTCGCCGCCGACCTGGCGACGCTGCGCCGAGTGCTGGACGATGCCGACGCGGCCGGACTGAAAGTGGTGCTGACCCCGCTGTCGCTGCCGTTGCTGCGCTGGAAGCAGCACAACGGCGACAAGGTCGACCCGCGCCTGTGGCAGTCCTTCGACAACCACGCGCCGGCCCGGCACTTCTGGAGCGACCTCGCCACGGCATTGAAGGGCCATCCCGCACTGGCCGCCTACAACCTGATCAACGAACCGGTTCCCGAATACGGTGCTGGCATGGCCGAGCATGCTTCGGCAGAGGCCATGCGCCAGTGGTACACCGGTGTGCAGGACGGGCCGCGCGATCTGCGCCGCTTCTACTCGGAACTGATCGCCAGCATCCGCGCGGTCGATGCGGACATGCCGTTGATGCTGGATGCCGGCTGGTACGCCGCTGCCGATGGCTTCAACTACTGGCCGGCGCCGCTGGCGGACCCGAAACTGCTGTACAGCGTGCACATGTATGAGCCGTATGCCGCAACCAGCGCGCCGAACCAGAAGCGCACCGCGCCGTACCGCTACCCGGGCGTGGTGCCGTTTGGCGAGCACAGCGAACGCTGGGATGCCACGCGTGTCCGCAGTTACCTGCAGCAGCCGATGGACTGGGCGAAGACGCATGGCGTGGGGGCCAACCGCATGGTGGTTGGCGAGTTCGGCTGCATGCGGCGCTGGCCCGACTGCCAGCGCTACCTGCAGGATGTGCTGCAGGTGCTGGAGCAGGAGAAGGTGCATTGGGCCTTCTACGCCTTCCGCGAGGATGGGTGGGATGGCATGGACTACGAGCTGGGCGACGGGCCGCTGCCGTGGTCGTACTGGCAGGCGCAGGAGAAGGGGAAGACCGTGGCGCCGCCGCGTTCGATGCAGGCGCCGTTGTTCGCGCCGGTTCTGGAGCGGCTGAAGGCGGGCAACCGGTAGGACGCCGGGCATGGCCCGGCGCTACCCACGGAGATGCCGGTCTCGCCCGGCGGATATCGATGAACGCGACGCCCGGTAGCGCCGGGCCATGCCCGGCGACACCTTCCGTCAGCGCTTGCCACCCAGCAGGTTGCCGCCCAGCTTCAGCAGGTCGCCCACACCCAGCTGGCCATCGCCGTCCTGGTCCAGCAGGCTGCCGAGCAGGCCACCGGCAAGACCGCCCTGTTGCTGCACCTGCTGCTTTTCCTGGCCGAGCGCCTGGCTGAGCGAGCCGGCATCGGCCTGGCCGCCACCGAGGCGCTGGGCAAGGAAGGCCATCACGATCGGGGCGAGGATCTGCAGCAGCTGGCTGGTGCGGCCGCTGTCGAGCTGGGTGGCCTGGGCCAGGCCGGTTTCCACCTTCTGCTGGCTACCGCCGAAGATGTGGCCGAGGATGCCGGCGCCGTCGCTGGCGGCACCACCGCCGCCGCCGCCCAGCACCGAACCGAGCACGCTGCCCAGGTCCAGGCCACTGTGGTTGTTCTGCAATGCGCCGAGCAGCGCCTGCGCGCCCTGCGGCTGCGAGGCGTTGTTGCCCAGCGCGCCCATCAGCACCGGCAGCGCGGCGCTGATCGCACCGGAGGCCTGGGTGTCGCTGATGCCGAGCTGCTGCGACACCTGCTGCAGCGGGGCGCCCTGCAGTTTGGAGAGAAGTTCATCGGTCAGGCTCATCAGGGAGATCCTTGATTGGGTTTGGGCGTGCAGACGATACGACGCGGACCGTTAAAACGGCGACGCCGCCCCACAGGGAGGCGGCGTGCCGTACGCGCGGAGGGGCGATCAGAGCTCGATGTCTTCCGCACCCGGGGTAGCGGCCGGGAAGTCGCTTTCCGGCTGGGCCGGCTTGAACGGATCCGACGGCTGGCTGGCCAGCGCCTTCAGGGCCGCGGCAATGCCGGCGCCATAGGCCGGGTCGGCCTTGCTGCAGTTGTCGATGTGGCGCTGCTTGATGAAGTCCGGCGCATCGCCCAGGGCACGGGCGGTGTTGGCGAACAAGCGGTCCTTCTGCGCCTGGTTGTAGCTGCGGAACAGCGCACCGGGCTGGCTGAAGTAGTCGGCGTCGTCCTCGCGGAAGTTCCAGAAGTCGGCGTCACCGCGGATCTTCATTGGCGGCTCGCGATACTCCGGCTGCTCCTGCCACTGGCCGTAGCTGTTCGGCTCGTAGTGCGGCAGGCCACCGTAGTTGCCGTCCACGCGCATCGCACCGTCGCGGTGGTTGCTGTGCACCGGGCAGCGCGCGGCGTTCACCGGAATCTGGTGGTGGTTCACGCCCAGGCGGTAACGCTGCGCATCGGAGTAGGCGAACAGGCGCGCCTGCAGCATCTTGTCCGGCGACGGACCGATGCCCGGCACCAGGTTGCTCGGTGCGAATGCCGATTGCTCTACGTCCTGGTACCAGTTGACCGGGTTGCGGTTCAGTTCGAACTGGCCCACTTCGATCAGCGGATAGTCGCTCTTCGGCCACACTTTGGTCAGGTCGAACGGGTGCACGCGGTAGGTTTCCGCATCCAGTTCCGGCATGACCTGGATGAACAGCTTCCACTTCGGGAAGTCGCCCTTCTCGATCGCAGCGAACAGGTCGCGGCCGTGGCTTTCGCGGTCATGGCCGACCAGGATCTGCGCCTGCGCGTCGGTCAGCGATTCGATGCCCTGCTGGCTGACGAAGTGGAACTTCACCCAGAAGCGCTCGCTGTCGGCGTTGGTGAAGCTGTAGGTATGCGAGCCGAAACCGTGCATGTGGCGGAAGCTGCGCGGAATGCCGCGGTCGCTCATCACCACGGTCACCTGCAGCAGCGCTTCGGGCAGCAGCGTCCAGAAGTCCCAGTTGTTGCGCGCGCTGCGCAGGTTGGTGTGCGGGTCGCGCTTGACCGCCTTGTTGAGGTCGGCGAACTTGCGCGGGTCGCGCAGGAAGAACACCGGCGTGTTGTTGCCGACCAGGTCCCAGTTGCCTTCTTCGGTGTAGAACTTCAGTGCGAAGCCGCGGATGTCGCGCTCGGCGTCGGCGGCGCCACGCTCGCCGGCCACGGTGGTGAAGCGGGCGAACATCTCGGTCTGCTTGCCGACCTTCTCGAACAGCTTGGCGCGGGTGTACTTGCTGATGTCGTGGGTGACGGTGAAGGTACCGAACGCGCCCGAGCCCTTGGCGTGCATGCGGCGCTCGGGAATGATCTCGCGGTTGAGGTTGGCCAGCTTCTCCAGCAGCCACACGTCTTCCATCAGCAGCGGGCCGCGCGGGCCGGCGGTCTTGCTGTTCTGGTTGTCCACCACCGGTGCGCCGAAGGCCGTGGTCATCGGCGTGACCGGGTCATCGCCGTGCTTCTGCTTGGGCGTGGTGCTCAGCTCGCGCTGCTGCTCGGCGCCCTGCTCCGGCGACGGGGCGGTGTGATACGGGCACTTGGCGTTGTTGTTGTCGGACTGGCTCATCGGCTGGCTCCTGGTGGCGGTGAAGACGTGGGAGAAACATCTTCACTCGACTTTAGCTATGGCCAGATGAAATGAATAATCGAATGATTCGTTCAGGTTGATAGATTCTGTCAATTGAAATGCAGAATCGGATTTGCGGAATCTTTCGACGGGCCTCCCGCACGGTAGCGGGAGGCCCTTGCCGTTTGCTGCGGTTACAGCAGCGCTTTCAACCGGTACAGGGCTTCCAGTGCCTGCTTCGGGGTCAACTCGTCCGGATCGATCGTCGCCAGCGCTTCCTGCGCCTTGCTGGCCGGTGCGCTGAACAGGCCGAACTGCTGCGGCGCATCCAGTGCCTGTGGCGCCAGTTCGGCGGCATGGCTTTCACCACCGCGCTGCTCCAGCTCGGCCAGGCGGCGGCGGGCCTGCGCCACGGTGGCACGCGGCAGGCCGGCCAGCGCGGCCACCTGCAGGCCGAAGCTGCGGTTGGCCGGGCCATCCTTCACCGCGTGCATGAACACCAGCGCTTCGCCATGCTCGACGGCATCCAGGTGCACGTTGGCGATGCCGCTGCGGCCGCCCTCGTGCTGCTCGTCGGCCAGCGCGGTCAGCTCGAAGTAGTGGGTGGCGAACAGCGTGTAACAGCGGTTCTGGTAGGCCAGGTGGCGGGCCACCGCATCGGCCAGCGCCAGGCCGTCGTAGGTGGACGTGCCGCGGCCGATCTCGTCCATCAGCACCAGCGAATGCGCGGTGGCGTGGTGCAGGATGTAGCTGGTCTCGGCCATCTCGACCATGAAGGTCGACTGCCCGCGGGCCAGGTCATCGCCGGCGCCGATGCGGGTCAGGATGCGGTCGATCGGGCCGATCAGCGCACGGCTGGCCGGCACGAAGCTGCCGATGTGAGCCAGCAGCACGATCAGCGCGTTCTGCCGCATGTAGGTCGATTTACCGCCCATGTTCGGGCCGGTGATGACCAGCATGCGACGGTCCGGATGCAGGTCCAGATCATTGGGTTCGAACGGCTGCTCGCGTACCGCCTCGACCACCGGATGGCGGCCACGCTCGATCTTCAGGCACGGCTCGGCCTGCAGCTCCGGGCGCGCCCAGTCCAGCGCCTGCGCGCGTTCGGCGAAGGCGGCCAGCACATCCAGTTCGCTCAGTGCAGCGGCACACTGCTTCAGCGGTTCCAGCTGCCCGCCAAGGGTATCCAGCAGCTGTTCGTACAGGTACTTCTCGCGCGACAGCGAACGGTCGCGCGCGGACAGCACCTTGTCCTCGAACGCCTTCAGTTCTTCGGTGATGTAGCGCTCGGCATTGGTCAGCGTCTGGCGCCGGGTGTAGTGCACCGGCGCGCGGTCGGACTGGCCCTTGCTGATTTCGATGTAATAACCATGCACGCGGTTGTAGCCCACCTTCAGGGTGGCAA
This sequence comes from Stenotrophomonas sp. 78350_Sma, assembly GCF_056482105.1. Classification (NCBI taxonomy): domain Bacteria; kingdom Pseudomonadati; phylum Pseudomonadota; class Gammaproteobacteria; order Lysobacterales; family Lysobacteraceae; genus Stenotrophomonas; species Stenotrophomonas sp. 78350_Sma. The sequence continues at coordinate 1,366,276 of NZ_CM151182.1, forward strand.
TGCCGCTGCTTTCGCGTTCGCGCTGTTCCAGGTCGACCAGGAACTGGTCGGCATGGGTGGACAGGCGTCGCAGTTCATCCAGCTCTTCATCGAAGCCGTCGGCCAGCACGCCGCCGTCGCTCAGCTTCAGCGGTGGCATTTCGGCGATGGCGCTGGCCAGCAGCTGCGCGCACTCATCGTGTTCGCCCAGCGCGGCATGCAGGGCCTGCAGGCGCGGCGAATCCAGCGGCGCCAGCACCTCGCGCACCGCCGGCAGCAGGCCCAGGCCATCGCGCAGGGTGGAGAAATCGCGCGGGCGCGCCGAACGCAGTGCGACGCGGGTGAGGATGCGTTCCAGGTCGCCGAGGCGACGGAACTGTTCGCGGATGTCGGCGTCGCTGCCGCGATCGATCAGGGTTTCCACCGCATGGTGGCGCTGCACCAGCACCTCGCGCAGGCGCAGCGGGCGGTGCAGCCAGCGCCGCAGCAGGCGGCCGCCCATCGGCGTCACCGTGCTGTCGAGCACGCCCAGCAGGGTATTGCGGGTATCGCCGTCGACGCGCGTATCCAGTTCCAGGTGGCGGCGGGTGGCGGCGTTCATCGCGATCGCCTCGCCGGCGGTTTCCATCGCGATCGAAGTCAGGTGCGGCAGGCGCTGCTTCTGGGTTTCCTCGACATAGCCGAGCAGGGCGCCCGCGGCAGCGGTCGCGCGCGGCTTGTCATCGATGCCGAAACCGCTCAGGTCATGCAGCTTGAAGAAGTTCAACAGCTGGCGGCGGCCACTGTCGGCGTCGAACAGCCACGGCGCACGACGGCGCACGCCGGTGCGCTGGCGCAGGAATTCCGGCCAGTTTTCTTCGTCGGGCACCAGCAGCTCGGCCGGCTCCAGTCGGGCCAGCTCGGCTTCCAGCGCGTCGTCGGTTTCCACTTCGTTGACCAGGAAGCGGCCACCGGCGAGGTCGGCCCAGGCCAGGCCGTAGCCCTGTTTCGTGCGCGACAGCGCCATCAGCAGGGTGTCGCGGCGCTCGTCCAGCAGCGCTTCGTCGGTGACCGTGCCGGGGGTGACGATGCGCACCACCTTGCGTTCGACCAGGCCCTTGGCCAGCGCCGGGTCGCCGATCTGCTCGCAGATCGCCACCGACTCGCCCAGCGCCACCAGCCGTGCCAGGTAGCCCTCGTAGGCATGCACCGGTACGCCAGCCATCGGAATCGGTGCGCCGCCGGAGCTGCCACGCTGGGTCAGGGTGATGTCGAGCAGGCGCGCGGCCTTGCGCGCGTCGTCGTAGAACAGCTCGTAGAAGTCGCCCATGCGGAAGAACAGCAGCAGGTCCGGGTAGTCGGACTTGGCTGCGAAGAACTGCTTCATCAGCGGGGTGTGTTCGGCGGACTTGTCTTTGGACATGGGACTCGTGGATCTGGGCGTCCGGCCGCGCCGGAGGGCGGCGGCAGCGGAGCAGGTACAGGGCCGTCCATGGTAACTGCTGGGGCCGGTGGACGCCGCTGCGGTTGGCGGGCACTCCCCGTGCAGGGCACGCAGTCAGGCCGGAACCAGGGTGATCTGCCGGTGGCTGGCGAAGATCTCCATCACGATCTCGAAGTAGGTCGGGCCTTCGCCCCGTTGCAGCGTGTCCAGCTGGCGGGCAATGGCCTGCGTATTGAAGCTGCCCGGTGTGTCGAGCTTGGCCTGCAGCCATTGGCGGGTGGTCTCCACGCCCAGGGCCGTGCGGCTGTGGGCGATATCGCGCCAGATCAGCGTGGCCTGCGCCTGGCCGGCCAACGCGCCATAGCCGCCATGCAACAGATCGTCCAGAGCATCCAGGCTCGGTCCGAGCTGCCAGTCCTCGCCGGCCATGAACACGCGGTTGATCTCCGCGTACAGGCTGGCGATGTCATTGATGGCGCTGCCTTCGATCTGCAGGACGAGTTTCATGCGCCACTGTAGCGTTGCCTGCGGCCCTCCGCTGGCCTTCAATACAGGAACCAGGACCCGGAATAGTCCGGGCGGCCTTGATCATGGAATCGGTTCTACGACTGGAAAGCGTGTCAAGCATGCAATGACACATGCGCTTCCAAACCCCGCAACGTCGACGCATGCCGTTTTTTTCGTTGCGGATGGAGCCTGGTTGATTTCTCTCGTTGCCGAGACCGGGAGAATGAAGGGAACGGCGATGCCTGGAGATTCGGGAGCACACATCGGCCGAACGGGGCGAGTGATCAGCCTTGCTGGCGGGAACAACGCGAGAACTATTGTTGAACCTGGTGCCAGCAAAATAAAATTCGGGTGTCACTGTACGGTGAGGTGCTTGGTGATCTGTCCACGTTGTGAGCAAGGTGAGATGCTTGAGGCTCACGTCAAGGAGAGTGGTGTTCAGATATTTGTCTGCGACGAATGTGATGCCTTCTGGTTTTCTTTGATGGATATCGGCGTTTCTCCGTTCAGGGATCTTGAGACGTATCTTGAGGAGAATTCGATTGCTCCATTCTGGGAGTCAATTTCCGTGGATGAGCGCCGGTGATGCTTTGATGCACGTGAGTGAGTGGGCGAAGATGGCCGCCAGCCGCGAAGTGCTGGCGAAGGAACTATCCGTCTGAAGGTGGATGTCTCCGCTATCCAGCGCAGGGCGGTTGCGCCCGATCGGCCGCAAGAGGCATCCCAAGGAGCCTATTGATGAGTGACGCGTTTGAGATTGTCATGGAGGCGGTCCCATCGGTTCATGTGTCCACGCTGCTGGAGGAGATGGGCCGCATGGCTGAGTCCGTTTCGTCGACCGGGTGGGAAGGCGAACCCATCGCGGCTGGCGAGCACTCTGCAGGACGTTTCCATGAGTTTCCGTATGGCTCATGCATGGCCCAACAAGTAAAGGGCTTCCGATTGGGCTCGGCTGTTCATATTCCCATGCTGTTGATTCGTGTCATCAGGTTTGAAGGAATGGTGAGCATCGAACTGTCATTCGATATGGAGTGGGCGGATATCGGTGTCGCGATGTCGGAACTCCAACGGCATTTTCTGGAATTGAAGACGCTGAGTGGATCGCGAACCGTATACGGTGGCATGGAGCCCGCTCAGGATCTGGAGACCAGATTCTTCACTGACGATGAGTGCGGTCCCTTGGCTGTCACCGGTGCCTGATTCAGGCCGGGGATCGCTGTCCTGCGAGGGAGTGGGTTGGTTCTCTGAAAGGTTTGCGACCATTCACGATGAGCAGAGGGAGTTTCGCCCAGTTCGCGGGCGAACATGTCGTCCTCCGCATGGGAGAGCTGTTCCTGGCGTTCCATTGTTGATGGAGATGGCGTTGCCGAGGAGCGCGCTGCAATGATGCCTGAGGTTGTCAGGAATGTTCTTCATTACTCCTATGGCTATTCCATGGGGTCACTGTGGATCAACATGAACGTTGAGTTGGAGGGGCGTGACGTCACCTTCGAGCAGCAGACGGAAGCGTTCTTTTCGATGCTGAAGTTGCTGATGATGGAAGGCAAGCTGAAGCTGGCTTCGCAAGGCGTCTTCGCCGATGGGGATGTTGATGGGCAGTTGGGTGCGCTTCGCCGCGCATGGCCGGCCGCCAGAGATTAGGCGGATCTCGATGAACACGGGTTCTGGTTCCTTTCGGATGCGCCGTTTGGATTGGTCTGGATGTCACCTGAAGGCGACGTCTGGAGCTGAAATGCCTGATGCCGCTGCGGCAGTGTGCTCCTGAGGATGTCTGTGGCATCCAATGGAAACTTCAGGGGGGCACGTTGCTCACCCGGCCACTGTAGAGGCGGGTCTCATGCGGGTATGTGTGCGATGTTCGGACGGTACATGCATTCTGTTGCATTGATTCATCGAAATGCGGTTCCCACAGCCGGTTTCGTGAGCTGCGCGTGACGATAATCACCAGTCCCTCGTCATTCCGATATTCCTGAAAGATATAGCGCTTGCCGTTCCGGGCGGGTTTCACACCTGTCTGCACAGTTCCAGAGTTTTAGACCGATATAATAATATCGAACCATAAAGTTTCCCCTGCCTGCGCCGCCATCGATCGTACGGCCATGATCAAGGGAATTGAGATGCTCGCCTTACGCAACCTCCGAGTGGGATCCCGGCTGGGTGCCGGGTTCGGTCTGCTGCTGCTGTTCATCGTGGCCATCGTTGGCCTGGTGCTGTACGGAAATCACCTGAAGTCCGCCCAGTTCGAGAAAGTGGTGGACGTCAACATGGTGAAGATGCGGCTGTTGAACGACATGCTGGATACCAACAACGCGGTGTTGATGCACCGCCGGCTGATGGTGATCAAGCGCGGCGAGGATTTCGACAAGGATTATCAGAAGGCGCAGGAGCTGTCGCAGACCTACGACGGTATCTGGGCCAAGTACATCAAGATTCCGCGCGACGCCACCGGCGATACCCTGGTGGCGAAAATCGACGCGGCACGCAAGGCCACCGACGCCTCCACCCAGCATCTACACGAGCGCATGAAGGCCGGTGATTTCGACGGTGCGGCCAAGGAGTTGTTGGCCGAGCACGGCCTGGCGACGGCCTGGAATGAAGCGATCTCGACCCTCCTGCGGCATCAGGAGACTCTGACCGAGCGCAGCCGCGAGGAATACCGTTCAACCGAATCCTGGACCGGCACGTTGTCGATCGTGTTCGGCGCGTTGAGCCTGGTACTGGGCTCGCTGGCCGCGTGGGCCATCACCCGCAGCCTGACCCGCCCGCTGGAAGGTGCGGTGAAGCTGGCCGACGGCATCGCCAACGGGCGGCTGGACAACAGCATCGACGCGTCTGGTAACGATGAGGTGACGCAGCTGCTCAGGTCGATGCAGCGCATGCAGGCGCAGCTGCAGTCGGTGATGGCGGCGCAGGGCGAGCTGGCCCGCCAGCACGATGCGGGCAGCCTCAGCTATCGCATGGACGAGAGTGCCTTCCCCGGCGACTACGGGCGCATGGTGCACGAGACGAATGCGCTGGTCGGCTCGCACGTGCAGGTGCAGAACCGGCTGATCGAAGTGATGAAGCATTACGCCCGAGGCGACCTGTCGGTGGACATGGATCCGCTGCCCGGCGAGAAGGCGGCGATCACCCAGGCCATGGACGAGACCAAGACCAGCCTGTCGGCGATCAACAGCGAGATCCGCCGGCTGGCGACGGCAGCGGCGGCGGGCGACTTCAGCCTGCGCGGCGACGAAGACCGCTTCGCCTATGATTTCCGCGACATGGTGGCCGGGCTCAATCGCCTGATGCAGACCACCGACGAGAACCTGGTGCAGGTCTCGACCCTGCTGCAGGCGATTTCGCGCGGTGACCTCACCGTGCGCATGCAGGGCGACTTCCACGGCGTGTTTGCCCGCATGCGCGATGACTGCAATGCCACCGTCGATCAGCTCAAGCAGATTGTCGGCCGTATCCAGTCCAGCGCGTCCAGCATCAACCTGGCGGCAGGCGAGATTGCCTCGGGCAATACCGATCTGTCGCGGCGCACCGAGCAGCAGGCGGCAAACCTGGAAGAGACGGCTGCGTCGATGGAGGAGCTGACCTCCACCGTGAAGCAGAACGCCGAGCATGCACGGCAGGCCAACCAGCTCGCCATCGGCGCGCACGGTGTCGCCTCGCAGGGCGGCGATGTGGTCGGCCAGGTGGTCACCACGATGTCGGCCATCGAAGCCTCGTCGAAGAAGATCGCCGAGATCATCTCGGTCATCGACGGCATCGCCTTCCAGACCAACATCCTGGCGCTGAATGCCGCAGTGGAAGCTGCGCGTGCCGGTGAACAGGGCCGCGGCTTCGCCGTGGTCGCCAGCGAAGTGCGTACCCTCGCCCAGCGCTCGGCCGCTGCCGCCAAGGAGATCAAGGGCCTGATCGAGGATTCGGTCGGCAAGGTCGCCGATGGATCGGTGCTGGTCCGCCAGGCAGGCACCACGATGGGCGAGATCGTGGCCTCGGTGCAGCGCGTGACCGACATCATGGCCGATATCTCTGCTGCTTCCCAGGAGCAGAGCTCGGGCATCGAACAGGTGAACCAGGCGGTGGTGCAGATGGACGAGACCACGCAGCAGAATGCGGCGCTGGTGGAAGAAGCCAGCGCCGCAGCGCGGTCCATGGAAGAGCAGGCCAACCTGCTGACCGAGGCGGTGTCGGTGTTCCGCACCGGTGCGGCCGCGGCAGCCGTATCGGTCCCGCGCGCGCTTGCTGCAGTAGCCGCCTCGGTCACGCCAGTGAGACGCCCGGCGGTGCTGTCGCCGCGCATCGAGCCGACGTTGGCTGCCAACGCGGGTGGTTGGGAAGAGTTCTAGCAACAGCGCGTGCCGGCAGGGAGACGGCGCCCATCGCGATGGCTGATCGCGATGGGCGCAACTTTCTTCCTGAACGCGCGATGGCCGATGAGGCGGCGGACACGCGCATTTCACTTCCGGTTGCCAACCGCAGGAGGACACTTGCGCCATACCGGAACTCAGGAGATGGCCATGAAGACCTCGACCCGATTGCTTGTGCTGGGCACGCTGCTGGCGGCTTCGTCGGTGGCCGGTGCGCAGACGTATGGGCCGCGCGATGAGGGACGCAAGTTCAACGACGGCAGCCGCGTAGTCTGCAAGAACGTGGAAGTGCAGCGCAACTCGCGCGATCCGAACCGCATCACGGGTACCGCTACCGGCGCAGTGATCGGCGGCCTGCTGGGCAACCAGGTGGGCGGCGGCAATGGCAAGAAGCTCGCTACGGTGGCCGGTGCTGTTGCCGGTGGTGCGGCCGGTCGCCAGATCCAAGGCAACAGCCAGCAGAAGAACGGCGACCGCGTCGTTGAACGCCGCTGCGAACGCGTCTACCGCTGATCGCTCACAGCCATACCTCGTTTCCCCTTCCACACCGCAGTACCCGAACGCCGGCCCCGCGCCGGCGTTCTTCGTTGCAGGAAAAAGGGACGGAGGGGATTAAGTCGCAATTCCCCCAACCGGCCGTTTACGACTTAATCCCCTCCGTCCCCTTTTTGGCGAGGAGGCGCCAGGTGGCGAGGCTGCCGTAGAGCAGCAGCAGGACGGTGAGGGTGATCAGTTCGTGGCTGACTTCGGCCAGGCGGGCGTCCATCTGGTTCAGCCTCACCATCAGGTTGATGCCCGAGGTGGTCGGCAGCAGCTGCGCCAGCCAGACCAGCGGTGGCGGCGTCATCACTGCCGGCCACGACAGGTTGGCCAGGAAGAACAGCGGGATCGAGGTGGCGATGATGTACTGGAAGGCGCGTTCGCGGGTGCGGAAGAAGCTGCCGACGAACAGGCCGAACGCCACCGTGGCGGCGATGAACAGCGTGCCGCCCAACAACTGACCCAGCGGGTTGCCGCCGCGCGGATAGTCCTGCACCCAGGCGGTGAAGCCGGCGTAGTAGAACAGGCCGAACAGGCCGATCAGGCCGAAGCCCATCGCCATGCCGGCCAGGGTCGGCAGGTCGAAGCGCAGGCGCCGGCCGAGCGCGAGGCGGCGGCCGCCGAGCAGGACGCCGATGCCCATCAGCAGCGTCTGGTGCACGATCAGCTCGGCCACGCCGGGCACGATGGCGCTGCCATAGCCTTCCTGCGTGTTGTACAGCGGGCGCTGCACCAGGGTGACCGGCGGTGCCTGCGGCGCGCCCATGAAGGCCGCCTGGCCGACTACCGCCTCACGCCCGAACGCGCCCAGTGCATCGGCCACGCTGCCCAGTACCCAGCTGGCACGGCCCAGGTAGGCGCCGTTGCCGAGCAGCACCAGCTTGGCCGGATGGCCGCGCAGGATGTCGCGCTCCAGGTTGGCCGGAATCAGCACGATCCCTTCTGCGTGGCCGGCTTCCAGCTGCTGGCGCGCACTGTCGATGTCCGCCGGTTGCCCGACCACGCGTGCAACGCGGAGTGCATCGAGCTTTCGCAGCAGCTCGCGGCTGGTCGCGCTGTGGTCTTCGTCCACCACCAGCACCGGCAGGTTGCCCGCCACCTGGTGGCGATACGCGGCCGGGTAGAAGAACGAGTACAGGATCACCGCGCCGACCATCACCACGATCGCATAGCGGTCGCACAGCACTGCCATCAGCGTCTGCCGCAGGCTACGCCAGAGAGCACTCATGCGTCGGCTCCCGCTGGCTGCGCGGCTTCAGGTGTACGCGCAAAGGCGATCAGGCGCAGGCCGCCGATGCCACCGGCCACCATCGTCATCAACAACAGCGTGGTCAGCGGCCATATCGAAACCTCCAGTGGCGAACCGATGAACTGCTGCTGGGTCTGCAGCTTGATGTAGGCGCTGAGTGGCAGCAGCTGATGCCAGATGCGGGTGAACAGGGGGCCATCCAGCACCGGGAAGGTGGCACTGGAAAATGCCAGTGCGGTGCCGATGCTGAGGCCGACCGCGGACAGCGCGGTACCCATGTCGCGGGTGACGCCGACGAAGAACAACGCGTAGGCGGCCGTTGCCAGGTAGAACAGTGGCTGTGCGAGCAGCAGCACGAGCACGCTGCCGGCCACACCATCGCCGCGCAGCCAGGCCAGGTAACCGATGCCGAGCGCGCCATACAGCGAAAACAGCAGGATGTACGGCGCGACCTTGCCGGCAATCGCCGACCACGGCGTGCGACCCAGCCAGGCGGGCAGGGTGCCGTCGCGGATCTCGCGGCCGAGGCTGCCGGCCACTGCCAACGCCAGTACCAGCGACAGCACTGCCGGGAAGATCAGCGGCAGCAGGAACAATTCGTAGCTGCGCGCCGGGTTGTAGAGGATGTCCGACTGCACCGCGATCGGCGCCGCACGCAGCTTGCCCGGGCCAACCTGCAGGCCGATGCGCTCGCGCAGCAGGCGCGCGTTCCATGCCGAGACCGCGTCGCCGATATCGCGCGCCGCCGACTGGCCGGTGGTCATGTAGGTGGCGTTGTAATAGGCGAACAGCGTGCCCTGGCGGCCGCGCAGGGCTTGCCGGGTGACGTCGCCCGGCACCAGCACGATGGCGAACACATCCAGGCGGCGCAGCTGCGAACGGGCGTCTTCCAGGTCCACCGGCTGGCTGGCGATGCGCACGCCGGGGCTGGCATCGAGCATGCGCAGCAGCAGGCGGCTGTCACTGCTGTGGTCGAGGTCGACCACGGCGATCGGGATGTCGCGCATCACCGATGGGGTGAACATCCACGCCATCACCGCCAGCATCAGCAGCGGCAGCACGGTGACCAGCAGCAGGTCGGCGCGGTTGCCGCGCAGCGACTGCAGCTCGCGCCGCCAGCTTGCGGCGAAGCCGCCGCGGCCGGGGCTCAGTGCTGGGGCCATGCGAACAGCACGCTCATGCCGGGGCGGAAGCCCTCGATGCGGCGTACCGGGCGCACCCGCACCTCGAAGCTGCGGACGTCGTAGCCGGACGACTGGCGGGTGGTACGCCAGGTTGCATAGTCGCCGGCGGGGTTGATGAAGTAGACCTCGAATTCGCCGTCCAGGCCGAGTGCCGGCACGCTGCCCTGAAGCTTGCTGCCGACCTTCAGGCCCTGCATCTGCGATTCGCGCAGGTTCATCGCCACCCACATGCGGTCGATGTCGACCAGGGTGAACACCGGGTAGCCGGCCGGCACCAGTTCGCCCGGGTCAGCCATGCGCTTGTTGATCTCGCCGGCGACCGGCGCGCGCCCTTCCACTTCGACACGCGCGGCATTGACTTCGGCCACCGCGCCCTGCGCCTGCTGCACCTGGCCCTGCGCGGCGCGCTTGTCCTGCTCGCGTGCGCCTGCCAATGCCATGTCGTACTGCGCGCGGGCGGCACGCGCCAGTTCGCGCGAGCTGGTGGCCTGGGCATGCGCTTCATCGCGCTTCTGCCGGGTCATCACCCCTTCGTTGAACAGGTTCTGCACGCGCTGGTAGGTGGCTTCGGCCAGCGTCGCGCCGGCTTCGGCCCGCTTCCAGTTCGCTTCGGCGGCGCGGATATCTTCGCTGCGCGCGCCTTCGTCGGCCTTGTCGGCCACCGCCTGTGCGGCGGCCAATGCGCCGTGGGCCTGCTGTTCCTTGGCGGCTACCTCCGGGCTGTCGAGCAGGAACAGCACCTGCCCGGGCTGCACGCGGTCGCCCTCGCGCACCTTCAGTTCGGCCACGCGCGCGGTGATCTTGGCGGCCACGTTGATGGTGTCCGCATCGGCCATGCCCTGGATCTGGTCGGCCGGGCTGCGCCAGGCCAGCCACAGGCCAAGCACCACCACGACCAGCAGCACCACTATCAGGATTGGGCCCAGACGGCGCTTGGCCGGGGGCGTCGTCGCATCGTCGTGCAGCACATCACTCATGGTCGATCACCTCGTCCGCACGCCGCCGGAACTCTTCGAAACGGTCCATCTGTCCACTGACCTCCAGCAACTGTGCCAGCGCAATATCGTATTGGTAGGCGGCCTGCGCGCGCTCGACACGGGCGCCGCCCAGGCCGAGCCGCGCGTCGATCACATCCAGCGAAGTCGCCTGGCCTTCGCGGAACGCCAGTTCCTGCAAGCGCAGGTTTTCCTGTGCCTGGGCGATGCTGCTGTCGAGCAGCACATACTGCTGGCGCGCGGTTTCCAGCTCGTTCCAGGCCTTGCGCACGCCCAGTGCGACCTGGTTCTCAGCCTCGCGCAGGCCCGCTTCGGCCTGGTCCTGCTGCGCACGCGCGGCGCTGATCTGCGCCGGCCGTGAGTTCGGCGACAGGAAGGTGTACTTCAGGCCGATGCCGAACGCCCAGTCCGGATCGGTCAGCATCTCGTCGCGGCGGCGGAAGTCGTACTGGCCGAAGGCGAAGATCTGCGGCTTCAGCTTGGCCTGCTGCACGCGCACGCCCTGTTCGGCCTGCGCCACCATCGCTCGCAGGCGCGTGATCTGCGGCTGGCGCGCCTGCGCGGTGCGCTCGAAGCTGGCCACCGGTTCCAGTGGCACGCGCTGCACGAACAGTGGTGATACCGGCTGCACCTCACCGCCACTGCGCAGCAGCGTGGCCAGCGCTGCCTTCAGCGTGGCCAGGTCGTTCACTGTCTTCTGGTATTCGCGCTCGGCCTTGTCGCGGGCTACGGTGGCCTGCAGGCGCTGCGCGCGGGTGGCGAAGCCCTCGCGTTCCAGCTTCTCCGCGTCGGACAGGTGACGGTTGAGGCCATCGCGCACATCGCGGCGCACGTCCACCGCCTGCTCGGCCAGGCGCTGGCCAAAATAGGCCTGGGCCAGCTGCACGGTCAGCGATTGGCGCTGTGCTTCGCGCTCGGCGCTGGCCTGCTCGTGGGCGGCGCTGGCGGCACGTTGCGCGGCCGGAATCACGCCGCCGGTGTACAGCGGCAGCACCGCGGTCACCACCGGGCGGGTACGCCAGTCGCGTTCGGTGAACGACAGTGGCGAGTCAATGCCATAGGCCTCGGCCACCGGCGCCAGTGAACCCAGTGGCAGCGTGAGGGTCTTCTGGAACTGCAGGCGGCGCACTTCGCCGGTGATTTCCGGCAGGCGCAGCAGGCGGGTGGCTTCCTGCAGGTCCTGCTTGTTGCGCACCGCTGCATCGGCGGCGGCCAGTGCATCGGAGACCTGTTCCAGGCGTTGCCGCGCCTGTTCCCAGTCCAATGCGGGTGTATCGCCGGTGGTCTGCGCCAGCGCAGCGGGTGGCAGGCAGGTTGCCAGCGCGAGCGCCAGCGCGGTCTTCGCGCAGTGCATCCTTGTACGTCGGCCGATCACGCCCATGCCGTCCCAATGGTGAAGAAGTGCGCAAACGGTAGTGCGCGCGGCGTGAAGCCCGGGTCTGCGGTCATCGGTCTGTCCTCAACGAAGGGTGCCGCTGGCCGCAGTGCGCAGCGCCTGGGTGATGTGCTGCAGCGTGCTTGAACGCACGGCGGCATGCTGCCAGTACAGCGGCACATCGAGCCAGCGGCGGGGTTCCAGTACCACCACGCGGCCGGCGCGCACGGCGGGCGCGACCAGCGTTTCCGGGGCCATGCCCCAGCCGAGTCCGCACGCGGCGGCCTCGACGAAGCCGGTGGAGGAGGGCAGGTAGTGTAGCGGCGGCTGCAGGTGCGCGCGGGTCAGGCGCCGCACGAAGCGCCATTGCAGTTCATCTTTGCGGTTGAACACCAGCATCGGTGCGCGCGCCAGTGCCGCGGCCTGCATGCCGTCGCTGAAGTAATGACGCGCGAAGCCGGGAGAGGCGATGGCGTGGTAACGCATCGCGCCAAGCGGATGCACGTTGCAGCCCTTCACCGGTTGGCTTTCGGCGGTGACCGCGCCGAGCACGCTGCCATCGCGCAGCAGCTGCAGGGTGTGGTCCTGGTCGTCCATGCGCAGGTCGAACAGATAGCCATGGCGCTGGTGCAGGTCGGCGATGGCCGGCACGAACCAGGTGTCGAGCGAGTCGTCGTTGACCGCCAGCGGGATTGGCGTGCGCGCGGCGTCACTGCCGCGTTCGGGCAGCAGTTCGGCCACTGCCTCGGCCTCCAGCGCCTGCATCGGCCGCACACGCCGCAGCAGTGCCTCACCGGCGGCGGTGGGCCGGCACGGTGCCTGGCGCACCACCAGCACCTGGCCAAGCCGGTCCTCCAGGGCCTTGATCCGCTGCGACAGTGCCGACGGGCTGATCGACAGCCGGCGTGCGGCGGCCTCGAAGCTGCCTTCTTCCAGCACTGCAGCAAATGCGGACAGTTGCGGATGTACCAGGTCCACACCGGCACCTCTTCAGTATTTCTGCACAGGATAAAGAAAAATCAGTTTGTCTTAACGTGTCCGTTGGCCGCACCCTGCGCGTCCCCCCGCTGCCTGGCCTGTTCCGATGTGGATTGCTGCTACCGCCGCCGGCCTGTTCGCAGGTGCCGGCCTGATCATCGCCATCGGCGCGCAGAACGCCTTCGTGCTGCGCCAGGGCCTGCAGCAGCGCCATATGGGGAGAGTAGTGCTGGCTTGCGCAGGTGCGGACATCGCGCTGATCCTTGCCGGCGTTGGCGGCATGGGTGCGCTGGTGCTGCAGTGGCCGCTGCTGCTGCAGGTGCTGCGTTTCGGTGGCGCGGCATTCCTGCTCTGGTATGGCCTGCAGGCCGGGCTGCGCGCGTGGCGAGGTGGCAGTGCACTGGCGGCGGGTGACGTGGACGGTGGCGATCGACGGCAGGTGCTGCTGACCTGCCTGGCCTTCACCCTGCTCAATCCGCACGTCTATCTGGACACCGTGGTGCTGCTGGGCAGCCTGTCCACGCGCTATCCGGGCGATCTGCGCTGGGCGTTTGCTGCCGGCGCCTGCGCAGCCAGCGTCATCTGGTTCTGCACGCTGGGCTATGGCGCGCGCCTGTTGCAGCCGGTGTTCCGCAGGCCGTCTGCGTGGCGGGTGCTGGATGCTGGCGTGGCGATGTTCATGTTCTGCCTTGCGACGTTGTTGCTGTTGCGTCCTCTATCGCCATGAGTGCGCGGTCGGGTACCGCGCGCTTGAGTCGTACTTCGTGCATACATCGATCACAGCGGGAGCTCCCATTGCAGGCGAAGGCTGGGTACGGAACGTCGGGTGTTGCGAAGTACCTGCGACCCGCCTTCGTCGAAACGCCACTGGCCGGTCTCGATGTCCTGCGCCAACAGGTTCGAGGCGGTCAAGCGCAGCTTGCCGTGCCGCTCGGTCGCGTACTGTGCCCAGGCTTCCAGTTCGCGTCGATAGGACGTGATGTCCAGCTCGCTCAGGCTGTAGCGTATTCTGCCTCCGCTGCGATGGGTGTAGGCCAGGCCGCTGCTCCAGCGCGATGAGATGCGGTAATCGAGCGACGCATTGGCGGTGAATGGCACCTGGTCTTCAATCCGATTGTCAGGCCCGGGAAGATCCCTGACCCGGGAGTGGTTCCAGGTGGCGTTGCCGCGCAGCTCGATATCCGGCCCTCTGCGGTACAGGCGTGCCAGCGGCATCCTGCCATCCATCTCGATTCCCCAGGTCATGGCGAGGGTACCGTTGACCGGCGTCGATACCCAGCGCCCGTCACGTAGCACCGTTTCATTGCGGATCGGTGCATCGATGCGACGCAGGTAGCCGCCGATGCTTCCTTGAGTACCTTCACCGCCGTGCATTTCCCAAGCCGCATCCAGACCCCACGCCAGTTCCGGACGCAGCGATGGATTCCCGATCTCGTCGGGGTTCAGTGGACGGTTGTTGGTAGAGGTGTACGGACGCGGGACCAGCGAGCGCAGCGCTGGTGCGCGGAAGCTGCGGCTCAATGAGACCCGTAGCTGGTCCTTGCCCTTTGCACGCTTCCACAGGCCCTGCAGGACCGGCGTGAACACGCTGGCACGGTGACGCGTGGTGGCGAAATTCCGACCTTCGCTGCGGGTCTGCAGTTGTTCCCAGCGACCGCCGACGTAGAAGGCACTGCGCGCGCCCCAAGGAAACTCATCCTGCGCGTACAGCGCCACGCGATTCAGCCGCGCATCGAAGGAGAGGTCGCTGACCGTCGATGGTTCGCTGGGGGAAGAATGCAATTGCTGCACTCGGGATTCACGCCGCGAGTCCATGCTGCTTTCGGCACCGACCTGCAGTGTATGGCGGCCCCACGCCGGCAGGGTCCACTTCACGCGGGTGGTGCCACCCAGCACGTGCAGCTTCGCATCGGTGCGATCGAAAAGATTATCCTGCTGTGCCTCATCCTGTCCTTGTTCGCGAAAGCGGTAGTCCTCCCGGTTTCCGTCCATTGCCAGGCGCAGGTTCAGGCTGCCTCCATCCGACAGTTTTTTCTCCCACTCTGCACTGACCTGGCCCTGGTCAAGGCGCAGGTGCGTGCGTTGCCGGTAATGGGGAGTGCGTAGTGCCGGGCCCAGCAGCGTGTCCCAATCAATGGTCATGTCGCGACGGAAGTCGGACGCGTCCACCAGGGCCTGCAGCGAAAGGGTGGTGTCATCGCTGGTTCTGAAGGTCAGTGAGGGCGAGAGCGAAACGCTGTTGCGTTGGCCGGTGGCACGCAGGCGCGATTGTCGATGCAGCAACGGCGTACCAACACCATCCCAGGCGTCCTCTCTACTGCGTTCCTCCGCCAGGAATGCGCGGGCGGTTGCCGTGGCGGTCAGTGAAACATCACGGTCGAGATTGGAACGGGCCTGCCGCCAGCTCGCTGACGGGGTCATGCGCCCTTGGGTATCCGTCCATGAAACCGTCAGCCGTTGACTGTCTTTTGCAACCGGTGCACGGGTGACGATGTTGAGTGTGCCGGCGATGGCACCCATGCCCTGATCAGCGGAGGGCGCGCGCAGGATTTCGATGCGCTCGATCAGATCGGTGGCCAGTGAGTCCAGGCTGAAAGCGGCGGGTGTGCGCTGGCCGTTCAACAGGATCTGCGTGTAGCCCGCGCCCAGGCCGCGTAGTGACACGGTGCCTGGACGGCCCGGTGCGCCGTTCGAAACGCTGACACCGGGCAAGCGCTTGAGTGCCTCCAGCAGGTCGGTATCGCCATGCCGTTGCAGCGCCTCGCGGTCCACCACGATGCGGCTCGCAGTGTCGTCACGGCGAGCGTCGTAGCGCTCGGACTGGACGTGCACTGCATCCAGATCGGTCGTGTTTGAAGGGGAGGGTGTCGTTGGTGGAAGGGCCATGGCATTCGCTGGTCCCATCAGGCAGCCAATGGTGAGCCACACGCCCGCGTGTGGCCGCAGTGTTGTCGGGGAGGGCGAAGATCGACGCATGGTCGTGCGGTTCCTTTGTCACGGCGGGACAGCGGGCCGCAGCAGGTCCTCCCGCGGCCGGGTATCGAAACGATGCATGGAGGGCGGCGGCAGGGCGCCGGTCAGTGCATTACTGCAACCAGTGCTGCGGGTCCACTCGTGTTCCGTTGCGCAGCAGTTCCATGTGCAGGTGTGGGCCGGTAGTGCGCCCGGTGTTGCCGCTGCGGGCGATGGGATCGCCCCTGCGCACCTGCTGGCCTGGCTGTACCGCGAAGTCCTGCAGGTGTGCAAACAGCGACTGCCAGCCACCGCCGTGATCGATCACGACAACCGTGCCGTAGTTCGCACCATCGGGATAGGCGTGCGTGGCAGCGATCACGGTGCCGTCGGCGGGGGCGAGCACGGCGGTGCCACGGCGCGCGGCGAAGTCGGTGCCGTGGTGGGCGCTCTGGCGGAAGTCGGCGACGTGCCCGAACACGCTGGTGACCCGCGCATTGGACAGTGGCATGAAGAATGACGGAGGTGGCAGCGTGGCTTCCACCAGTGTTACCGATGCGATGGGGAGTGGCAGCGTCACGGGCGTCGGTCCTGCCACCACGGTCGCCTGTACGGTGGCCACGCCGACTGTGCAGGCAGAGCCCAGTGCGAGCAGCAGCAGGACGCTGGTGAGGCCTGGGCGGCGACCGTTGTCACCCTTCAGCATGTGCTGCAGGCGCACCTGGTGGCCGCCGAGATCGCGATGGGTGAGGGCGCTGGTCGGCTGCACGGCCGTCGCGTAGCGAAGGGTCTGGACATAGGCGTGGGCCAACAGACGGCCGTCGTTGGCGGCGCCACCCTCGGCCAGTGCTCGCGCATCGCATTGCAGTTCGGCGGCCAGTTGCATGCGCGCGGCAATGCGTCGAACGAAGGGATTGAACCAGTACAGCGCACCAACAAACCGCATCAGCGCAGCGCGCTGGGGGTCGCGGCGCTGCAGGTGGGCCGCCTCGTGGCCGATGACCAGGCGAAGCGTACGATCAGGCAGGGCCAGGCATGCCGTGGGCAGGATGATCTGCGGCTGCGGCCTGCACAGGGCGAACGGCGTGCCGCTGCCTTCTACAATGCGCAACGCGACGCCTTCCTGCTGAAGCCCCTGCACAGCATGGTGCGATTGCGGGCCAGGCAACTGCGCAGTCTGCAGCGGGTGGCTGCGGCGTAGCAGGGCCCGCAGCCGGCCGCTGGCCAATGCCCAACGAACGAGGGCCAGCATGACCCCCGCGATATAGACGGTCAGCAGCAGTGGCGTCAGCCAAGCCATCAATGGCTCGGTCGCCGCGAGTGCAGGCAGTTGTTGCACTGGCCGCAGTACGGCGGTGCCGCTGTCCAGCGCAACGGGCAATGCGCTGGCCAGCTTCTGCAACGGTGCCGCCTGCATCGGCAGCAACAGCGCAAGCAAGGGGGGCAGCACGGCACACAACCACGCCCCCAGCCAAAAGCGTGTCGACGCATGTGAAAGCCTGAGCAGCCGCTGCAGCGATTGCGCGCCGTACCAGGCCAGGCCAGCCCCCAGCAGGCTCGCAGCGAGGCTGATCATCCACGGCGCGGTTGATGACAGGCTCATGGCTGGTCCTCGTCATCCTGGAGCAGCAGCGCCTGCAGTTGCTCGATTTCCTTGTCGCTCAGCAGGCGGCTTTCGGCGAATGCCTGGGTCGGCAGCGGCCCGTCGATCTCCAGTACGCGACGAGCGAAGTCGGCACTGAGTGCGGCCAGGGTGGCCACCTTGCCGACCTTGGCACTGTAGACATTCAGACCGTGCTGGCTGCCCTCTTTCACCAGGCCCTTGTCGACCATCCGTTCCAGCGTCTTGCGCGTGGACGAGTACGACCAGTCCAGTGCGGCAGCTGCCGCGTTGTGCAATTCACGCGCGCTGCAGGCGCCGTCGCGCCACAGGCACTTCAACAACTCCAGTTCGGCGTTCGAAGGTGTTGGGACGCGGGGCATGGTCAGACCTGTGCGTGCGATTGATGTCGTGAGTGTGCGACAGATGTCGCACGCCATGCAAGAGGCACATCAAGGCGCGGAGGTGCTGAGGTCAGCCGGTCGCCATCCGGTCGATGGCGCACAACGGTGTCTCGCCGGGGCGCAGGGTCAGGACGCGCACGCCATTGCGGGTGACTGCCACGGTATGCTCGAACTGCGCCGACAGCTTGCCGTCGCGGGTGTAGACCGGCCATTCGTCCGGCTCCTGGCGGATGGCCGGCTTGCCCTGGTTGAGCATCGGCTCGATGGTGAACACCATCCCTTCTTCCAGCACCATGCCGGTGTTGGGATGCCCGTAGTGCAGGATCTGCGGTTCCTCGTGCATCTCCTGGCCGATGCCGTGGCCGCAGTACTCCTTCACCACGCTGTAGCCGTGGCTGCGTGTGTGGCGGGCGATGGCGTGGCCGATATCGCCCAGGCGTGCGCCGGGGCGCACCGCGGCGATGCCTTTCCACATCGCCTGGTAGGCGGTCTGCACCAGCCTGCGCGCGGCGTAGTCGACCTCACCGACCAGGTAGGTGGTGCTGGAGTCGGCGATGTAGCCGTTCTTTTCCAGGGTGATGTCGAGGTTGACGATCTGGCCGTTGCGCAGCACGTCGGTGGCACTGGGTACGCCGTGGCAGATCACGTTGTCGATCGAAGTGTTGAGCACATACGGGAAGCCGTACTGGCCCTTGCTGGCCGGCCGTGCCTGCAGCTCATCGACGATCATGCGCTCGACGAATTCGTTGATCTCCATCGTGCTGCGGCCCTGCAGCGGCAGCTGGTCGAGCGCGGCGAACACCTGCGCCAGCAGGCGCCCGGATTCGGCCATCAACGCGATTTCGTCGGGGCGCTTGATGATGCCCATCGGCTCAGACCTGGCCCGGAGGCAACAACGGCGGCTGCACGCCGGCCGCGCGCAGCTCGCTGGCGACGATGTCCTGGAAACTCAGCGTCGGGTTCATCTCGCACAGCATGCCGACCCGGATCCAGAAGTTGGCCTGGGCGTTGATCGAACGGCTGGAGACGGTGCAGGCACGGCGCAGCTGGTCGTGCAGGGTGTCATCGATGTTGACGATGCCCATGGGCGGTCCTGGTGGAGTGGATATACGAAGCATATATGTTCCGTATATCCGCCTCAAGTCCGTCCGATTCAGTCCATGTGGGTGGCAAAGCGCAGGCGGTTGCCGTCGGGGTCGCGCAGCAACATCTCGCGGCTGCCCCACTCGGTGTCATGCGGGGGCTGCTCGATCGGCACGTTGGCCGCACTGAAGGCGCGGTGCAGGCTGTCGACGTCGTCGACAATGAAATACACCGCACCGCCGACCTCGCAGTCGCCGCTGTGCTCGGTGAGGAAGAGCGTCTGGCCGTCGCGGGTGAGCTGGGCGAACAGGGGGAAGCCGGGTTCGAAGCGGTGTTCCCAGTCGACCACGAAACCCAGCCCCTGCACGTAGAACGGCAGGGTGGTATCGGCGTGGCGCATGCGCAGCTGCGGGATGACGGTCTGGGGCATGGCGAGAGCTCCGGGACGGGAGTCCAGTGTAGTGCCGGCCGCTGGCCGGCATTGGTCTGGTAGATGCCAACCTTGGTTGGCATTGCCGGCCAGCGGCCGGCACTACCGAAGCCATGCCGGCCAGCGGCCGGCACCAGCGCTCAACCGGCCGTCGGTACCGCGGCCATCGCGGCCAGCAGTTCGCGGTTCACCTGCTGGTGCCGGGCCTGCCAGGCGGGAAGATCATCGGCGCTGATGTCCGGCTGGCCATCCAGCGACGACAGCCAGCGCTTGAAGCGGCTCTGGTAGTTGGCCAGCGACACCTCGCCGGTGATGTCACTGCCGACCAGGCCGCCGGCACGCAGCGCTTCGATCACCACCAGCGCGTCTTCCAGCTGGAAACGGCCCTGGTCCCAGTTGCTGCGGGCGACGTCCTCGGCAAACACATCCTTGTCGATCGACAGGTAGGTGGGTTGTGGCGACTTGGCCTGTTCGGCAGCGAACGCAGCCACCAGCGCTTCGGGGTGCTCGAAGCGGCGGAACGCGTGGCCCATGCCGAGGCGATGGCCCCAGCCGACATCCACGTCCATGCACCAGTACGTCAGGCGGCCGTCCAGCAGCGGGCGCCAGTGGTTCTCCCAGGCATGGCCGAGGCCGATGTCGCTGGAGGTGATGCCGAGCACATGGATGTGCGAGATCTGCGGCAGCTTGCTGGCGGCATTCACCCATGAACCGCAATGCATGCCGAACGGAAAACGCATGTTGTCCGGATGGTTGTCCAGCACCACCAGCTGGAACGGCGCCCGTGCACGCATGCGGCGCAGCAGCGGCAGGCTGAGATGGTGGAAGTCACCACTGCCGAGCATGACCGTGCCGGGTTGCGCGGGCAGCGACGCGAGCACTTCGGCGCCGAAGCGATCCAGGGTGCTGTTGCTGCAGGCGAAGCGCAGCGGGTCGTGCCACTGCGGCAGCGCCAGGGTCTGTGCCTGGGGCAGTGGCAGCACACCACCGTCCAGGTCGAGGATCAGCGGGGAACGCAACGGCATCGCTCAGCCGCCTCCATCAGGTTCGCCCTGCAGGTACGGGGCCAGGCGGCGCAGGGCGGCGCGCAGCAGCGGGGAGCGTGCGTGGATCGCGTGCCGGGTGGAGGTGAAGCGGGCGCCCAGCTCGGCTTTGATCCGCGAGTCGGTCCAGCCGGCCACATAGTGGCTCAGGCCGTGCTGCAGCGCGTACTCAAGGTTGTGCATCCAGCTGACCGCGTACAGGTTGTGCTCGCGCGACTGCGGATAGGCCAGCCCGATGTACTTGTCCACCAGCTTTCCGGCGTGGATGTAGCACAGGTTCCAGCCGATCAGCTGGCCCTGGTGGCGATACAGGAACATCCGTCCCTGGCCCTGGCTGTCGGCCAGCAGATGCTGGAAGTAGGGCAGGCCGAGCTGGTCGAAATGCACCGCGCTCTGCGCATATACGCCCAGGTACAGCGCATACAGTTCGGCCTGCAGCTGCGGGTCGGCCAGGGCCGGATCACCGGTGGCGATGCAGTCGATCTGCAGGTCATCACGCGAACGGAGCTTGCGCCGGATGTTCTTGCGGCGCGAGGACGACAGGCGGCCAAGATAGCCATCGAGCGAATCGAAATCGATCGCCACCCAGGCCAGTGGCATGCCTTCCAGTTCAACGAAGCCGCGTTCCAGCAATGCCTGCAGGAAGGCGCCGCTGTGTGCGTTGGCGGCGTCGTCCAGCAGCGGTGAATCGATCGCCAGGTCCTTGACCACCAGCAGGCGCGTATCGCCGATCGCGTGACGCGTCACGTCCTCGGCCAGCGCCTCAGGCGCGATGTGTGCCGGCAGCGGGGTGTACTCGGTGCTGGTGGCACCGACGAAACGGGTCTTCCAGGTGATCCACGGCCGCCACAGGCGCGACAGCGGCAGGCCGAGCAGCCTGCCGCGCAGTTCGTCGTCCATCGTCGTGGTCAGGTCCAGCGGCGCACGGAAGGTCGGCAGGCCGCTGGGAAGGCGACCTGCCTCGAATCCGAGCGGCGGGTGGGCCAGGAAGCCCTCCAGCAGCGCGGCCGGTTCCAGCGCGGTGCTGGACGCGCGTGACGTCATGTCCATCGGCACGGGAACCGGCAGCGCATCGACGTCAGCCCTTGGCCTTGGTCAGTGCCTGGTCAAGCAGGGTGATCGCCAGGTCGATTTCTTCGTAGCTGATGTCCAGCGACGGCGCGAAGGTGATCACGTTCTTGTACCAGCCACCCACGTCGAGCACGAGGCCCATGCGCTTGCCGTCGTGCAGGAGGTCACCAGCCAGGCCGATGTCGACCATGCGGTCCAGCAGTTCCTTGTTCGGGGTGTAGCCGTCGGTCTGGCAGATCTCGGCGCGCAGGGCCAGGCCCAGGCCGTCGACGTCGCCGATTTCCGGGTGACGCTTCTGCAGGCCACGCAGGCCGTCGAGGAAGTACGCGCCCTTTTCCGGCACGGTGCGCTCGTAGTCCATTTCCTTGCCCAGCTTCAGTACTTCCAGGCCCAGGCGAGTGCCCAGCGGGTTGGAGTTGAAGGTGGAGTGGGTGGAACCTGGCGGGAACACGGTCGGGTTGATCAGTTCTTCGCGCGCCCACAGGCCCGACAGCGGGTTCAGGCCGTTGGTCAGCGCCTTGCCGAACACCAGCACGTCCGGGGTGACGCCGAAGTGCTCGATCGACCACAACTTGCCGGTGCGCCAGAAGCCCATCTGGATTTCATCGACGACCATCAGGATGCCGTACTTGTCCAGCACGCGCTTGAGGCCGGTGAAGAAGTTGCGCGGCGGGATGACATAGCCGCCGGTGCCCTGGATCGGCTCGACGTAGAACGCAGCGTACTCGGCCTGGCCGACCTTGGGATCCCACACGCCGTTGTATTCGCTTTCGAACAGGCGTTCGAACTGCCATACGCAGTGGTCGGAGTATTCGTCCGGGGTCATGCCCTTCGGACGACGGAAGGGGTACGGGAACGGGATGAACATCGCGCGCTCGCCGAAGTGGCCGTAGCGGCGGCGGTAGCGGTAGCTGGAGGTGATCGACGACGCACCCAGGGTACGGCCGTGGTAGCCGCCTTCGAAGGCGAACATCAGGCTCTTGCCGCCGCGCGCGTTGCGCACGATCTTCAGCGAGTCTTCAATGGCCTGCGCGCCGCCCACGTTGAAGTGCACGCGGCCATCGAGGCCGAACTTCTCATGCATGTCCACGGCAATGGTCTTGGCCAGCTGCACGCGGGTCGGGTGCAGGTACTGGCTGGCGACCTGCGGCAGGGTGTCGATCTGGTCCTTCAGCGCGTCGTTCAGGCGCTTGTTGCTGTAGCCGAAGTTGCAGGCCGAGTACCACATCTGCAGGTCGAGGTAGGGCACGCCCGCACCGTCGAACATGTAGCTGCCTTCGCCGCGCTGGAAGATCTTCGGCGGGTCGACGTAGTGGACGGTGTCGCCGAAGGAGCTGTAGCGGGCTTCATCGGCCAGCAGCTGCGCATCGGAGGCAGCGGCGTCGGCGTTCTTGTCAAAAATGTTCATGCAGTTCGGTTCCGTGAAGGACGTTCGAAAGGGGGCAACGGGGGAGCGTGGCTGGAAGGGAGTGCTCAGGCGGTGGCCAGCAGCAGGGGCGGTACGGCGGGCTGCGGGGTGGCGTCGAGGCGACGTGGCTGCAGCAGGCTGCCATCGAGCAGGCGCGGCAAC
Organism: Stenotrophomonas sp. 78350_Sma; assembly: GCF_056482105.1. Classification (NCBI taxonomy): domain Bacteria; kingdom Pseudomonadati; phylum Pseudomonadota; class Gammaproteobacteria; order Lysobacterales; family Lysobacteraceae; genus Stenotrophomonas; species Stenotrophomonas sp. 78350_Sma. The sequence continues at coordinate 1,389,020 of NZ_CM151182.1, forward strand.
AGCGCGATTGCATCGTGGAAGGTGTCGATGGCGGCATGCTCGATGCCGGCCTTCGTGCAATGGGTGATCAGGCGGCGCTTGGCGAATACGAAGTCGGCATCTTCGGACACGCAGAAATCCGAGCTGCCGTCGCCGATCATCAGCACGCGCGGCGCTTCGTTGGCACGTGCCTGCGCGGCGCAGGTGCACTTGCAGGTGCCACTGCGGCAGCCTTCGGCCTGGTAGGGCGATTCCAGTTCCCAGTGGTCTTCGCACCAGCGCAGGTGGTTGGCCACCACCGGCAGCCGCGACAGGCCGTGGTTGGCGAGGATGCGGTGGATCGCATAGTCCAGGCCGTCGCTGACGATGCGCAGCGGCAGGCCCAGCTGCTCGGCGCGGGCGACGAAGGCGACGAAGCCCGGATCGATCTGCACCTGGTCCAGGTGCGCGTCAAGCGTGGCCGGGTCCAGCTTCAGCAGCCGCACCTGGCCCTGCATGCATTCACGCGAGCCGATCTTTCCCGCTTTCCACTGGTCTTCCAGTTCCTGCCAGCCCGGCTGGCCGTACTTTTCCAGCAGCGAGTCGATGACATCTTCGAGGCTGATGGTGCCATCGAAGTCACACAGGATGCTCCAGTGCATGGGCAGGTCCGTCGATGAAAGAAACGCCCGGCCCGATGCCGGGGCAGGCTCAATGTAGGTAGGCAGCCTTTCTCGTTCCTTTCCTGTTGAAAGGCTCTATTGACGGGCTGGGAAAGCGTTCAGGAAGGTGCATGGATGAATGCGCGGAACGCAGGCCACGCGTGCACGTACGGGTCAGGCGCGGGCCAGGACCTGCAGGATTTCGGCCGTGTCTTCACGGGTCTGCCAGGCGCTGTTGCCCAGGGTGAGCATGCGTGCGGCGAAGTCGCGCGCGTTGGGCATGTCGTCCTGCGGCACGATGCCGCGCAGGTACGCGTAGTCGGGCAGGGCATGGATGAACATGCGGCTGGCGCCGAGACCGCGTGGCCACAGCTCTTTCAGCACGGCATCGCGGGCCCGCTGGCTGGGTAGCAGCAGCATCAGCATCGGCCAGGTGCCGCCGGTACCGGCCAGCCCATCGACCACTTCCACCGCCGGCAGCTGTGCCAGCTGCACGCGCAGCTGCAATGCACGCAGGCGCCCTGCCTGCAGGAAGGCCGGCAGGCGCCGCGCGGCATGTGCACCGATGTTCTGCCGCCACTGGCTGACCCGGTGCTGCGGAATCTCCAGCGGGAAAATGTCACCGACCGCTTCTTCCAGGTCGCCACGCTGCAATGCGCTGCGCAGCGGATTTCCGTACACCAGCGACAGCAGCGACGGCCGATAGCAGGCGGCCAGGCCGAGCAGCTGCACACTGCGCAGCAGTTCCCAGCGCAGGTTGAAGCGCACCTGTTCGGCGGCATGTCCAGCCAGCGCGGCACGCAGTTCGTCATCGCGGCTGACCAGCAGGCCGCCTTCGTGCAGGCTCAGGCCCTTGCCGGCGGCCAGGCTGAAGAATCCGATATCGCCGCGCAGGCCGACACTGGTGTTGCCAACGCGTGCGCCGAGCGCCTGCGCGGCATCCTCGATCACCCAGGCGCCGGCGCCGCGCGCAACCTCGCAGGCCAGCTCGACATCGGCGATGCGCCCGCCCAGGTGAGTGGGCAGGATCGCCAGCGTGCGTGCATCGGCCAGGCGCTTGAGCTGGCCAGGGTCGAAATCGAAGTGGCCATGACGGGTGTCGCACAGCTGTACGCGAAGGCCCAGACTGTGCACCGCGATCGGCACCAGCGGACAGGTGTAGGCCGGCAGGATCACGGTGTCGCGCTGGGGTGTGCGCCTGCGCAGCGTTCGCAGCGCGATCAGCAGCGCGTGCGTGCCGGAACAGGTCAACTGCAGCGGCGGTGTGCCGAGCTGGCTGGCCAGGACCGCGCGCAGGTCGCCACCGCCAGGAAGGAAGTCGCTGGCCTGCATCGGCAGGCCGGCGGTGGGCGGCAGCTCGCGCGCGAACAGGCTCATCGCAACGTGCTCATGCGGTGCTTTCGGCAGGGCTGTGCGGATCGTCCGCTTCGGCACGGCCCAGGCAGACGATGCCGGCCACGATCAGTACCGCGCCGACCAGGTGATGCAGGGTCAGCGGTTCGTTCAACAGCCACGCCGACAGCAGCAGAACGCTGATCACTTCCAGGTGCGATGCGGCAAATGCAGGGCCGATCGGCGCATGGCGCAGCAGGCTCATCCAGGTGAAGAACGCACCCACGTAGCCGAGGATGGCGCCGTACACCCACGGCTGCGACAGCACGCGCAGCAGCCAGGCGGTGTTGGCCTCGACCGGCAGCGCGGCATCACCGGCAAACTTGAAGCACAGCTGGGCCAGCGTGTCGAAGGCCATCAGCAGCGGGAAGCCGATCACATACAGACGCCTCATGAGCCGGCCCCCACCACCGCCACGCCTGCAGTGACCAGCAGCATGCCGGTCACCCGCAGCGGGGTGACCTTCTCGCGGAACAGGAAACGGCCGGCGATCATCAGCGCGACGATGTTGATCGAGCCCAGCAGCACGCCCTTGGACAGCGGCACCAGCGACAGGAACGCGATCCAGGCGACGAACTCAAGCACGTAGCAGGCGATGCCGATCCACAGCCAGGGCCGGCTGAGCATGTGTTTCCAGCGCTGCAGGCCTTCGCCGTCCTGCGGGTCGCTGGCGGCGGCCTTGAAGGCAAGCTGGCCACCGGTATCGAGCACCACGTTGGCCAGCCACAGCAGCGTGGCGAGTGCCCCCATCTCAGGCCACCGCCTTGAGTACGCCCGTGCGCTCACCGATCTCGGTGAAAAAGCGCGCGCTGCGACGGATCACATCGCGGCGTTCGCGGTCGATGGTGATCATGTGGTAGCTGTCTTCCAGTACCACCAGTTCCTTCGGACCGCTGACCCGCGACATCACCAGCTCGGCGTTGCCCATGCTGGCCACGTCGTCTTCGCGGGCGTGCATCACCAGGCACGGTGCGGTGACCTGGTGCAGATGGCGGCGGGTCCAGTTGCTCAGCGCACGCATCTCGGCCAGCGCATGCCAGGGGTTGCCCGGCAGCCCGGCGGCGGCACTGTCGCCGGACAGCATGGCGGCGCTGACCTGCGCACGCAGTCGCTCGTCACGCAGGCCGTAGGGCGGCTCTTCCATGAACATGCGGTCGCGGCCGATGTTGAAGCGCTTGAACCACGGCAGCAGGAACGAGAAGCGGGCCACGGCGGGGATGTTCCAGCCGTCGTAGCGGAAAGTGGCGCCGTATACGCCGACCCCGGACACCCACTCCGGGCGACGTGCAGCCAGGGCCAGTGACAGCACCGCGCCCATCGACAGGCCACCGACGAACAGCTGGTCAACCTTGCCGCGCAGGGTTGCCGCCGCATCTTCCACACCCTGGTACCACTGTTCCCAGGTGGTCGCCAGCAGGTCATCCACGCTGCCGCAATGGCCGGGCAGCTGCACGCCGTGCACGGTGAAACCGGCGTTGTTCAGCCCTTTGCCCAGCATGCGCATTTCCGCCGGGGTGCCGGTCAGGCCATGGACCAGCAGCACGCCCTGTGGGCCACCGGGGAGGAAGAAGTCGTGCGATTCGGTCACCTGGCGGCTCCGGGACGGCAGTGGGGATGGCAGGATCGCAAGCGCGATTTTCGCCAGCCTTTCAGCGCCCCGGGCCGGGTCAGGGCGCCTTCAGCAGCGGCAGTGTGATGGCGACCTTCAGTCCGCCACCGGGGCGGTTCAGGAAGCTCAGGCGGCCGCCGAAGTGCTCCACCGCCTCGTGCGCGATGGCCAGGCCGAGGCCGGTGCCGCTGGCAGCGGTGCCCGGTGCCCGGAAGAAGCGCTCGCCCAGCCGTGGCATCACGTCGTCGGGCACGCCGGGGCCGTTGTCTTCCACATACAGTTCGACATCATTGTCGTCCAGCGCGTGCACGCCGACCGTGACGGTCGCATTGCGGCCGGCATAACGCAGGGCGTTGTCGATCAGGTTGTCCAGCGCTTCCTGCAGCATGGCGCCGTTGCCGAGTACACGCAGCGGATGGGGGCTGCCGCGGTAGCCCAGGTCGATGCCATCACGGATCGCCTCCGGAACGCGCGTGCCGACCCACTGCGGCACCAGCTCGCACAGATCCAGTGCCTCCACGGTATCGGGCACGGTCTGCGCCCGGCTCAGCGCCAGCAGCTGGGTGCTGACCCGGGCCGTGCGCTGGTTGAGCCGGCGGATGTGCTGCAGTGCCTCGCGCACCGTATCGGGGTCACCGTGTGCCAGCGCCTGGTCCACGTGCAGGGCCATGCCCGCCAGCGGCGAACGCAGCTGGTGCGCGGCATCGGCGATGAAGCGGTTCTGCAGGGTGATCATTTCCGCCTGGCGGGCAAACAGATCGTCGATGGTGCTGATCAGTGGCTGGATCTCCTCCGGCACATCGGCATCGGAGATCGGTGCCAGTTCGCCGCGGCGCTGCGCCAGGCGGGTCCTCAGCGGGGTCAGGATACGCAGGCCGTAGGTCACGCCGAACCAGACCAGCGCGGCAGTGCCCAGCGCCAGCATGGTCATCAGCGGGATGATGATCATCAGGATCTCGCGCGCACGCTGTCGGCGGTCGGCCATGCTCTCGGCCACCGTCACCGCCAGCTGGTCCTGCGGATCGTTCATCGCCTGCGTGCAGACGGTGGCCATGCGCACCTGCTGGCCATTGAGGTTGCCGTCGTACAGCGCCGGATGCACGCCGGTGCAGTCCTGCGAGGGGGCATAGGGGCTGAAGTCGGCGTTGCCGCTGAGGGTGCCCTTGCGGCTGCTGTCGACGTTGAAGTAGCGATGGCCGTCGGGGTCGTACTCGATCAGGAAGCGCGCCTGCGGAGACAGGTCGCTGGTCACCGGCATGGTGCTCAGCATCTGCGCGAACGAATGCGTGTCGTCGATCAGGTTGCGGTCGTGGATGCGGTTGGAATAGTCCAGCGCAACGTAATAGGCCAGGATCGTGTTGAAGGTGAGCAGGCCCAGCATCGGCAGCGCCAGGAAGGCGAGCAGGCGCCGGCGCAGGCTGGGGGGGCCACTGATCACGAGGCGCTTTCGTCCTGCGCGTCTTCCAGCATGTAGCCCAGCCCGCGCACGGTGCGGATGCCCATGCCGCCGGGCTGCAGCTTGCGGCGCAGGCGGTGCAGGGCGATGTCCAGGCCGTTGTCGGTGAGGTCCTGGCCCCAGTCGCACAGCGCTTCCACCAGCTGCGCGCGCGATACGATGCGCTCGGCGCGTACCGCCAGTGCCGACAGCAGGCCGAATTCGCGCGCGGTCAGTTCCAGCGACTGGTCGTCGATCCACACCCGATGCCCGGCCAGGTCAATGCGCAGGCGGCCGATGCGCAGGTCCGGGTTGCCATTGCTGGTGACCCGGCGCAGCTGGGCACGCACGCGTGCTTCAAATTCGTCCAGCGCGAACGGCTTGACCAGGTAGTCGTCGGCACCCAGGTCGAGCACACGCACGCGCTCGGCCAGACCGTCACGGGCGGTCACCACCAGCACTGCGAGGCCATCTCCGCGCAGGCGCAGGCGCTGCAGCACATCGCGGCCATCCAGCTGTGGCAGGCCAAGGTCCAGTACCAGCAGCGCGTACTGGGTCGAGCCCAGCGCGGCGTCGGCGTGCGCGCCATTGTCGACGTGGTCGACCACATGGCCCTGCCGGCGCAGCGAGGCGCACAGGCCGGAGGCGATATCCGGGTCGTCTTCAGCAATCAGAACGCGCATGCGCGGGGGCTCCTGTAACGGTCAGGCTCACCGGATGGACGGGGTGGGCCTCTCTCGGCTGCCGAGGGTAGCCGCAAACCGGGTGAAGGTGGAGCGCGCCGCTACCGCCGGGTGCCGTCGCGCTGTCCCGCCATTCAGTCCTGCAGGCCGGGCTCGCCCTGCGCCAGCGGCACCCGCGAACCGTCCAGCAGGCCACGGCTGAGCCTGCCATCTTCGATGAACAGCAGTTCGCCGTTCTCGCCGTTCTTGATGCTGCTGTCGATGGCGATCACACGGTCGCCATGGAAGCTGCTGACATGCGGCATCGAGGTATGGCCGACCACGATGCGCGAGAGCTGCAGGCGGTCGAGCACGTTCTGCACCCCTGCGGTGTCCAGGCGCCCATCGAAGTAGCCGCGGTACCAGATCGGGCTGGTCTTGCCGTCATACAGCGGTGCGGTGGCCGGGTCGGCCTTCACTTCGGCCCTGGGCAGGCCGAGCGAGGCCTGGTAGGCCGCGTTGGTGCGCGCCGGGTCCAGCGCCAGCTCGACGGCTTCGGGCGAAATGCCGCCGTGCAGGAACAGGGTGTCACCGATCTTCAGCAGTACCGGGCGGGTGCGCAGCCACTGCCCGATCACCGAGTCGGGACCGTACAGTTGCGGGTAGCTGCGACCGAGCAGCTGGGCGCTGCGCAGGTACTTCGGGTTGACATAGCGCAGGTCGTCGTACAGCACCATGGTCTCGTGGTTGCCGAGCACGAAGTGCACCGCGCCGCCGGCCGCAGCCGCCTGCTGCTGCAGGCCATACAGCAGCCAGAAGGCTTCGGTCACCTGCGGGCCGCGATCGAATACATCGCCGGCGATGACCAGGGTGTCCTTGCCCAGCGCCCAGCGATCCTGTGCGTCGATGACCTGGTGGGCGCGCAGCAGGCGCACCAGCAGTCCGTACTGGCCGTGGATGTCGGACAGCGCGACGATGCGTGGCACGGCCGGCAGCACCGAGATCGACGGTGCATTCGGGGCAGCCACATGCACCGTGTGTTCGTAGCCGCAGCGCGGGGCGATATCGGTACCTGCGGCCTGCGTGGCAAGCGTGTGCGACTCGACCTTGTCGTCGCAGATCCATCTGGCCTGCAGCCGGTCGCCCTCGCGGAACACATAGGGGCCATCGGCCTGCACGTGGTCGGCGGGCGCGGCAACCTCGCGGGCCTGTGTGGCTCCGGCGCTGCAGGCCAGCAGCGGCAGCAGCAGGGCGGTCATCAGGGAAGGGCGATAGCGCGACATCGGCGGTGTCCGGCGGCGGAAACATCCGATGCTAACCGGCACGACCGGATCGTGGTGTGCGCGAATGGGCGGGTCAGGCGCCGTGCCCGTCGTCCTTGAGCTTGCGCACACGTGTTGCGGCGGCCTGCAGGGGCTGGCCGTCACGCCCGCGCGGCTGCATGTAGGGCAGCGGCCGCCGCGTCGCCGATTCGATCAGCTGTGAATGGGCTTCGCCTGCACCGAAGCGATGGCGCTCTCCCCACTGGCGCAGTGCGACCAGCAGCGGGAACAGTTCCAGGCCTGCGGCGGTGAGCACGTATTCCTGGTAGGCCGAGCCGTCGGAGGCCGGTTGCAGTTGCAGGATGCCGGCCTCGACCAGCCTGCGCAGGCGATCACTGAGGATGTTGCGGGCGGCGCCCAGGCTGCGCTGGAAGTCGCCGAAGCGGCTGACGCCGTCGAAGGCATCGCGGATCACCAGCAGTGCCCAGCGATCACCGAGCAGATCGGCGCTGCGGGCAACGGGGCAGGGGCTGTCTGCGTGCATGGCGGTCTCCGTCCGATGTGGTTGCAGTTTAAAACCAATGGCGCTAGCCTGCATCCGGTTTCAATATGCAACCAGATAATGAATGCCATGCCGATTCCACGCTCCCTGCTGGTGCTGCTTGCGGTTGCCGCCGGTGCCAGCGTTGCCAATGTCTATTACGCACAACCGCTGCTGGATCGGCTGGCGCAGGCCTTTGCCTTGGAGCGGGCAGTAGCCGGTGCGGTGCTGGCCGCGACCCAGGCCGGCAGCGTGCTGGCATTAATCGGATTGCTGCCGCTGGCTGATCGCGGTGATCGGCGGCGCCTGCTGCGGCTGCAGTTGGCGGCACTGGTGGTGGCTCTGCTGTGGCTGGCGGCGGCACGCACGGCCAGCTGGCTGTTGTCGGGCATGCTGCTGGCCGGGCTGTTGGGCACCGCGCTGACCCAGGGCTTGATCGCCTACACGGCAGCGATGGCCCCGGCCACGCAGCGCGGGCGCGTGGTGGGGGTGGTGCAGGGCGGGGTGTTCATCGGGCTGCTGCTGGCGCGGGTGCTGTCCGGCACGGTGGCGGCCATCGCCGGCTGGCAAGCGGTCTACCTGTTGTCGGCAGCGGTGATGGCGGCCCTGTCCATACTGCTGTGGCGGCGCCTGCCGGCCGTGCCGATACCGGCGTTGCCGCCACGTTGGGGCGAACTGCTGGGCTCGATGCTGGGCATGCTGCGCGAGGACCGAACGCTGCGCGAGCGCGGGCCGCTGGCGTTGCTGCTGTTTGCGGGGCTCAACGTGTTCTGGGCCGCCGCCCCGTTGCCGCTGTCGGCACCGCCGCTGCACTGGTCCACCGCGGCCATCGGTGCGCTGGGCCTGGCCGGGGTGGTGGGTGCATTGATGGCAGCGCGGGTCGGGCACTGGATGGACTGCGGTTTTGCCGATCGGGTCAGTCTTGGCGCGTTGCTGCTGATGCTGGTCGCGTGGTGGCCGCTGCTGGGCCTGCCGCAGTCGCTGTCGTTGCTGCTGCTGGGTGTGATCGTGCTCGATCTGGGTGGGCAGGCGCTGCATGTATCGAACCAGGCGCTGCTGCTGGGCGCGCCGGGTGAGCAGCATGGACGCCTGGTGGCCTTGTACATGCTGTTCTATGCCGTGGGTAGCGGTGCCGGTGCGGCGGCTGGGCCCTGGATGCAGGCCCGGCATGGCTGGCCTGCGGTGTGCCTGCTGGGCGCCGGCATCGCGGTGCTCGCGCTGCTGTGGTGGGCGGCGTGGTGGGTGGTGGCGGTGAAAGCAGCAGCTGGCGGCCGTATTGGTCGAGCCGGCTGTCGGTAGAGGCGACTGTCAGTCGACTGCTCTTCGCCCCGCGTGCGAAAAATCCCGCGCTGCGCGCGATAGTCGACCAGCGGTCGACTCTACCTGTCCTGTCGTCATCGCTGCAGTGCACGCCGTCCCGGGGCTTCCTGCAGGTCCGCGCTGGCCACCACCACGCGGTTGCGGCCGCTGCGCTTGGCCTCGTACATCGCGGCGTCGGCACGTGCCATCAGCCGCTCGTAATCCGGATGACCATCGTGACCGGCCACGCCGATGCTGGCGGTCAGCTCCAGCACCTGGCCATTGGCCAGTGCTACCGGCGACTGTGCGATCTGCCGGCGCAGGCTCTCGGCGATCACCGCGGCCTGTGATTCGCTGGCCGCGACCAGCACCACCACGAACTCCTCGCCGCCATAGCGGAACAGGTAATCACTGCCGCGGGTCAGCTGGCCGAGCAGGCCGGCGACGTGCTGCAACGCGCGGTCGCCGGCATCGTGGCCGTGGCCGTCGTTGATTGCCTTGAAATGATCCAGGTCGAGCAGCAGCAGCGAGAACGGCGTGCGGTTGCGTGTGGCCAGCTCGATTTCCCGGCGCAGCACGGTGGGCAGGAAGCGGCGGTTGAGCAGGTTGGTCAGCGCGTCGCTGCCGGCATCCAGTTCGCCGATGCGTTCGAACAGCAGCGTCATCAGGGTACGGATGCTGGCCAGGTCCTCGCGGATCGACGGCAGGGCTGCCAGGCGTTGCGCAGGGTCATCGTCCGTGGCGCGCTGCAGGCATCCGTCGATGCGGGCCATCAGCCGGCCGACCTGCTGGGTCTCGCTGCTTTCGCCAAAGCTGGGAATACCCTTGTGGGTGAACCACAGGCCGAATTCGGAGGTGGCCAGGCTGGCGCTGTCGCTTCCCTGCATATGGCCGGCCAACGCGTAGAGGAGGGCGTTTTCCCAGTCCAGCAGCAGTGCACGCTGGCGCTCGCGTTCGGTGCTGACGTTCTGCACCAGCGAGAACAGCCGGTATGCCGCGTCGGCGCGGCTGGAGCGCTCGCGCGCATGGGTGTAGGCGAGGGTCATGCCTTCCATGGCGATGTCCATGATCGCACTGAGGCAGTCGATGGCGGCGAATGCGGTGGCACTGTCGGGCGCGTCGTCACGCAGGCGCACGAACAGCGCGTGCTTGAGCACGCGCGCGCCGCGGGTGACCAGGTCGACGGGAATACCGACCCGTGCATGCACATCGCCGATCACCCGTTGCGAGGCAACGGTGGCGACGACGCCGGCGGCGTCGGTGGTCAGCAGCTGCACCAGCCAGCGCTGCATGGCCGGCTGCAGGCGCTGCTTGACCTGGTCATGGGACAGGAAGCGGCGTGCACGCGCGTCCTGCAGCAGCACTTCGTAGAAGCGTTGGGCCAGCGCCGGTGGGGCATCGGCGGCAGCGGCATGCAGCAGCGCGGTAGCGGCTGGGCCGGCCTGCTGCAGGCACAGCTGCCACGCCTCGGCCAGCGGCTGGCTGGCATCGTCCAGTTGGGGTGTTTCCACGTCGATCTCTGACTGCGTACGACAAACCACGGGTATCGGCCGCGGAGGCGTGCGGTTGATGGCGGGTTAGCCGGCCAGTTTACGCGCCGTGCAGGGTTGCACGGTGCGCAAACCAGATCGGCGCCGCTGCGGCAATGAGTGAACGCATTTGAGAATCAATCGCATTGGTGGGAGAATGCGCGCACGGAACGGGCTGCAGGTGCCTGCAGCACTGCTCCGCCTCCCCCTCGTCGCTGCCTCAAGCCCTTTGCCAGAGGCCCCGTAGCCCTGCCAGAAGGTCCTGATCATGTCTCCTGCCGTTGTCCTATCGCCGCGCCCGCTGGCGCTTGCTGTTGCCGCCCTGCTGGCCGGCAGTGCCCTGACCGCCCAGGCCGAAACCGACGCTACCGATATCGACACGGTGCACGTCACCGCCTCGCAGATCGCGCGCCAGGCACTGGGTACCTCGACCATCACCGCCGAGGACATCGCCCGGCGCCCGCCAGCCAATGACATCGCCGAGCTGCTGCGGACCATGCCCGGCGTCAACCTGACCGGCAACAGTGCCTCGGGCCAGTACGGCAACAACCGCCAGATCGATCTGCGTGGCATGGGCCCGGAAAACACCCTGATCCTGGTCGATGGCAAGCGCATCGGCGCACGCGATGCCGTGCGCATGGGGCGCAGCGGTGAGCGCAATACCCGCGGTGACACCAACTGGGTGCCGGCGGAAATGATCGAGCGCATCGAAGTGCTGCGCGGCCCGGCGGCGGCACGCTATGGCTCCGGTGCTTCTGGCGGCGTGGTCAACATCATCACCAAGCGCCCGACCGGCGACCTGACCGGTGCGGTCGACCTGTACGGCCTGGTGCCCGAGCACAGCGCCGAAGGCGGCAGCGAGCGCGTCGGCCTGCAGTTGAGCGGGCCGATGACCGACACCCTGTCGTTCCGCCTGTACGGCAATCTCAACAAGACCGACGCCGATTCGCTGGAACTCAACCGTGACTTCGCGACGAATCCGAACGCGGTGCCGCCGGCCGGCCGCGAGGGCGTCAAGAACCGCGATGTCAACGCGCTGCTGCGCTGGGACGTGACCGCCAACCAGGTGGTGGAGTTCGAAGCCGGCACCAGCCGCCAGGGCAACATCTACGCCGGCGACCGTGCGGTCAGCACCACCGGCACTTCGACCGGCATCGATCTGGCCGCCCTGGCCGACAACAAGGCGGAAACCAACCGCATGTACCGCAACACCGGCGCGATCACCCATCGTGGCCGCTGGGGCGACGTGACCTCGCGGGTGACCGCCGCGGTGGAAGCGGTGAACAACTCGCGCATCAACGAAGGCCTGGCCGGTGGCCCGGAAGGCAGCTTCAACGGTACCGACTGGTCGACCTCGCGCCTGCGCAACTACCAGCTGGATGGCGAAGTGAGTTTCCCGACCACGCTGGGCGGCGCCGAGAACATCTGGACGCTGGGCTTCGAGTACCTGGACAGCCGCCTGACCGACCCGTATTCGATGAGCCAGTCCAGTACCAGCGGCGGCGGCATCCCGGGGCTGTCGGCCGATCGCGCACGCGGCAAGTCCGACGCGCAGACCACGGCCGTGTTCGTGGAAGACAACATCTACCTGGGTGAGCGCTGGATCGTTACCCCGGGCCTGCGCTTCGACCACCACAGCCAGTTCGGCAACAACACCAGCCCCAGCCTCAATGCGCAGTTCCGCATCAACAGCGACTGGGTGGTAAAGGGCGGCATCGCCCGCGCGTTCAAGGCGCCGAACCTGTACCAGTCGAATCCGGACTATCTGTACTACACCCGTGGCAATGGCTGCCCGAATGCACTGCCAAGCCTGGGCGCCGGCTGCTACATGCGCGGCAACGCGGACCTGAAGGCGGAAACCAGCCTGAACAAGGAACTGGGCATCGAGTGGGCACCGCAGAGCGGCTGGCAGGCGTCGTTGACCTACTTCCACAACGACTACAAGGACAAGATCCAGGCCGGCTACACCCAGATCGGCCTGACTGCCGACACCAGGGGCCGCATCTTCCGCTGGGAGAACGCACCGAAGGCGATCGTGCAGGGGCTTGAAGGCAACCTGGTGATCCCGTTGCTGGGCGAGCAGGGCAACCGCCTGAAGTGGAGCAACAACTTCACCTACATGGTGGAAAACGAGAACAAGAGCACCGGCCAGCCGCTGTCGGTGATTCCGAAGTACACCGTCAACACGATGCTGGACTGGCAGGCCACCGACAAGCTGTCGCTGCTGCTGACCGGCACGTTCTACGGCAAGCAGAAGCCGGCCACCACCAACATCAACAATGATCCGCGCTGCACCGGTACCTGCGATCCGTCGCTCGCGCTGCAGGACCGTGGTGCGTACAACATCTGGGGCGTGAGCGCGCGCTACAAGGTGACCGAGACGGTCAGCTTCGGTTTCGGCGTCAACAACCTGGCCGACAAGCGCCTGTTCCGCGAGGCCAACAGCAGCGATGCCGGCGCGGCAACCTACAACGAGCCGGGCCGCGCGTACTGGGCCAGCCTGCGTTTCGGGTTCTGATCCGATGAGAACTGCGCCGGGGCGTTCCCCGGCGCAGCCTGGGGGTTACTTCACCTGCCGGCAATCGCGCAGGTGGACGCCACCGGTGTCCATCTTGTCGACCACGCCTTCCAGTTTCACCCAGTCGTTCTCGCGCAGGGTGGCGCCCAGTGCCATCTGATCCGGGGCCAGGGCACAGTGCACGGTGAAGTTGGCGTTGTTGTCGTCGTTCGACTGGCGCCCGCCGATGCCACCGATGCCCTTCATCCTGGTGACCAGATAGCCCACCTCGAAGGTCTTGGCAAAGCGGTTGGCTTGGGCGGTGTAGACCTGGCCATCGATGACGAAACGACGGCCGAAATACTTGACGAGCAACGGCTGGTACATCGCATCGGTATCCGGCGGGGTGCTGGTGCCGGAGAACAGCGCCCTGAGCGGTGCGGTGTTGATTTCCCGCTGCAGCCGCTTGGAGTCCTTGCCCATTTCGGTGGACATGCCGACCGCGGTGGCCTGGATCGGCTTGTCGAAACCGCTGGAAACACGCACGGCTTCGGCGATCGCCTCGCCTTCGGGGCCGGTCTTGAGCTTGTCCAGCCAGCCACACAGCGCGCTGCGTGCGTCCTCTTCCTTGGCGGTCTGCCCGCGCGACAGCTTGGTGCCGACCACCACGTTGCCACCATTGGAGGCGGTGATGATGCTGACCAGTGGCATCTTGGTGTCGGTCTGCAGCACGTACATCTGGCCTTCGGTCTCGGTGATGACGTCACCGCTGACGAAGTTGTTGCCCTCATCAAGCGCTGCCTTGCGCAGCTGGCCCAGCGCACTGCGGGGCTTCAGGCCGGGAAGGGTGACCTCGGAGGTGAAGAACTGGCCATTGCGGGGGTCGCCTACCGCCTGGAAGTTCTGCTGGCAGGTCTTGGCCGAGGCGCTTGCGGCCGTGCCCAGCGCGCAAGCCACGGCGACGGCGACCCAGGGGGTCTTGGTAGTCCACATGTTCCGGATTCCTTGTGCTTGGGTGTCCATTGCGGGCAGCAACGCCGAAGCGATCCGGCTGCCCGTTCCCCATCCAGAGGGGATGCGGCCATCATAGTGTGGCCCGGCACGGGCGCAAGCTGCGGCGAGCCGCGGCGTGCAGTCTGCAATGTTATAAACACCGTGATAGTTTCCCCACGGCCGCCGGCGTAGCCTGCCTCCATCGCAAAGGAGCTGTTGCCATGGGCCACGACCACGATCACCTGCCATCCGAGATCCGCCACGAGAAACCCTTGTGGTGGGCGCTCGGCCTGACCTCCACCTTCCTCGTCGTCGAAGTGGTGGGCGCGTTCTGGACCAACAGCCTGGCGCTGTTGTCCGATGCGGCGCACATGGCCACCGATGCTCTGGCATTGATGATCGCGCTGGTCGCGGTGCGGCTGAGCCGGCGCCCGCCGGACGCGCGTCGCACCTACGGCTATGCGCGCCTGGAAGCGCTGGGCGCGATGATCAACGGCGCGATGCTGTTCGTGGTTGCCGGCTACATCCTGTGGGAAGCCATTGGGCGTTTCCGTGAACCGCAGGAGATTGCCTCGTCGGGCATGCTGGTGATCGCGGCGGCGGGCCTGGTCATCAACCTGATCTCGATGCGCCTGCTGCAGGCCGGCAGCGGCGAGAGCCTCAACGTGAAGGGCGCCTACCTGGAAGTGTGGGCGGACATGCTCGGCTCGGTGGCAGTGATTGCTGGCGCGCTGTTGATCAAGTGGACCGGCTGGAAGCCGATCGATCCGATCCTGGCGGTACTGATCGGCCTGTGGGTGCTGCCGCGCACCTACGTACTGATGCGAGAGGCGATCAACGTGCTGCTGGAAGGCGTGCCCAAGGGCATGGACGTGGCCAAGGTGCGTGACAGCCTGTCCGGCCACGCTGCGGTGCTGGACGTGCATGACCTGCATGTATGGGCGCTGGCCTCCAGCACCCCGGCGCTGACCGCGCACATTGTGATGCGCGACGGCACCGATGCCGATGCGCTGCGCCGTGAGCTGGGCGGGCGCCTGCACGATGACTTCGGCATCGAGCACGTGACACTGCAGCTCGAAGCGGACCACTGCGGCGAAGCCTGTGGTGAGCCGGCGCCGGCCAAGGGCGGCGAGCACGAAGGCCATGAGGGCCACGACCACGGCGAGGACGCGCAGGGCCATCGCGGTCACGTGCATCGTTGAATGAAAATGAAGGCCGCACCGGGGAATGCCCGGTGCGGTCATTCGTCCCGTCGCGAGGCCAGCCGATCCGCCAGCCGGGTCGGCTCCGGCAGCCGGTAGCCACGCAGCGTGCGTTGCACCCAGTCCAGCGCGGTATCAGCACTGACCCGATGGCCGCCGGCCACGAACAGAGGCTTGCAGCGCAGCTTGCTGCGCAGCACCCAGCCAAGTTGTTCATCACCATCCTGCAGCGGCGTATGCGCACCGGCCTCGGCGCCCGGTTCGACGAACCGGCCCACCAGTTTCGACTTGGCCACGCCGATGCTCGGCAGGTCGGTCACCACACCCAGATGCGCGGCCACGCCCAACCGGCGTGGATGGCTGATGCCGTGGCCGTCGACGAACACCAGGTCCGGCGTGCGCGGCAGCAGCGCCAGCGCGGCCAGCAGTGCCGGCAGTTCGCGGAAGCTGAGCAGGCCGGGGATGTAAGGCATCACCGTAGGAATCCGCGCGATTTCCTGCGCTACGGGCTGCAGCGTCTTTGCATCCAGCAGCACCGCCGCGGCGCGGGTGATGGCGCCGTTGTCTTCGAAGCCGACATCCAGCCCGGCCAGCCAGCGCACGTTGCGCGGCAGGCGGTCCTGGCGCTCCACGCGGCCAGCCAGCCGGATCTGCTGCTCGCGGGCGGCGGCGACGCTGCCTTCCCAGCGCCCGGGGTCGATCACCGTATTCATTGGCCGCAGCATCGCATGCGCGGTGCCACGGCCCGGTGAGTGGCGCCCGGGGCTACAATGGCCGCCTGCCTTTCCTCGCGTTGGAGACCCTGCAGTGACCCGTAAACTCGTACTGTTGCGCCATGGCCAGAGCCAGTGGAACCTGGACAACCGCTTCACCGGCTGGGTCGATGTCGACCTGACCGAGCAGGGGCGCCGGGAAGCGGCCGCCGCCGGTCGCCTGATGCGCGAGGAAGGCCTGCAGTTCGACGTTGCCCACACCTCCGTGCTCAAGCGCGCCATCCACACCCTGCAGGGGGCGCTGGCCGAGCTGGAGCAGGACTGGCTGCCGGTGAACAAGTCCTGGCGCCTCAACGAGCGCCACTACGGCGGCCTGCAGGGCCTGGACAAGGCCGAGACCGCCGCCAAGCACGGCGAGGACCAGGTCAAGGTGTGGCGTCGTTCGTACGACATCCCGCCGCCGGCCATGGACCTGGAAGATCCGGGCCACCCGATCCATGACCGCCGCTACGCCGGCCTGGACCGCAACGCGCTGCCGGGCACCGAATCTCTGGCCACCACCCTGGACCGCGTGCTGCCGTACTGGCACGACGCCATCGCGCCGCAGCTGAAGGACGGCAAGACCGTGCTGGTCACCGCCCACGGCAACTCGCTGCGCGCGCTATACAAGTACCTCAACAATGTCTCGCGCGAGGAAATCCTCGAGCTGAACATCCCGACCGGCATCCCGCTGCTGTTCGAACTGAACGATGATCTGACCGTGCAGTCGTTCCGCTACCTGGGTGACCCGGAAGCGGCGCGCAAGGCTGCTGAAGCCGTAGCCAACCAGGGCAAGGCGCGGTAGATACCCACCGCTGGTGGGTATTGCTCTGGCGGGTTGTGCGGACCAACGGTCCGCACGTGCCCGATTGCGGCCACGGGCGTTCCCCCTGTGACCTTTGGCCGGTCCCACCGCAGGCCTCCCCGGCTACCCTGTGAAATTACCCGCAGGAGAGCCTCATGAACGTCCGCAACCTGGTCCCGCTGGGCCTGACCCTCGCCATCGCTGCCTCGCTGGCCGCCTGTGGCAAGAATGAAACTGCACCGGCCGCCAGCGCCGACGCCAAGCCGGCCTTCGACCAGTCGCAGATCAAGACCGCGCTGATCAGCCTCAACAGTGCCGATCTGGATCCGGCCATCTCGGCCTGTACCGACCTCAATGGCTTCGTCAACAGCAAGTGGCTGAAGGCCAATCCGGTGCCGGGCGACCAGACCACCTGGGGCAGCTTCGAGATCCTGCGCGAGCGCTCGCTGGAAGTGCAGCACGCGCTGGTCCAGCAGGCCGCCGCCAGCCAGGCCAAGGCCGGCTCGGTGGAAGCCAAGATCGGTGACATCTGGAAGACCGGCAACGACGAAGCCAAGATCGAAGCCGCCGGCCTGGCGCCGCTGCAGCCGCAGCTGGACAAGATCACCGCGCTGAACGACACCGCCGCTATCACCCAGTACCTGCGCGACAGCCAGGCCGAGGGCAAGGGCGTGCTGTTCTCGCTGTTCGCCAATGCCGACTACAAGGATTCGGCCAACGTCATCGCCTACGTCGGCCAGGGCGGCCTGGGCCTGCCGGAGAAGGGCTACTACTTCGACGATGCGCAGGCCAGGATCCGCGACGCCTACGTGGCCTACATCGCACAGGTGCTGACCCTGTCCGGCGTGGACGCGGCACAGGCCGCCGAGCAGGCCAAGGCCGTGATGGCCTTCGAAACCCGCCTGGCCAAGGCCTCGATGTCGCGCATCGAAATGCGTGACCCGGCCAAGCGCTACAACCCGCTCAGCGCCGCCGACGCCGACAAGTTGACCCCGAACTTCAGCTGGACCGCGCTGTTTGACACCCTGAAGGTGCCGGCCGCGCAGAAGTTCTCGCTGGCGCAGCCGGGCTTCTTCGGTGAAATGGACAAGATGCTCGCCGATGTGCCGGCCAGCACCTGGCAGGCCTACCTGCGCTTCCACACCATCGACGACGCCTCGCCCTACCTGAGCAGCCAGTTCGAGAAGGCCAACTTCGAGTTCTTCGGCAAGACCCTGCGCGGCCAGCAGGAGATGCAGCCGCGTTGGAAGCGCGTGCTGGAGTCGGTCAACGGTGGCATGGGTGAAGCCCTGGGCCAGCTGTACGTCGACGCCGTGTTCCCGGCCGAGTCCAAGGTGGCCATGCAGCACCTGGTGGAGAACCTCTCGGTGGCGCTGAAGGCGCGCCTGGAGCAGCTGCCGTGGATGGGCGAAGAAACCAAGAAGAAGGCACTGGAAAAGTGGGCCAGTTTCACCCCGAAGATCGGTTACCCGGACAAGTGGCGTGAGTGGACCGGCCTGCAGACCAACGGTGACAGCTACCTGGGCAACATGCAGGCGGCACGTGCGTTCAACTACCGCTACATGCTGGACAAGATCGGCAAGCCGGTGGACAAGACCGAGTGGGGCATGACCCCGCAGACCGTCAACGCGTACTACAACGCCACCAAGAACGAGATCGTGTTCCCGGCGGCGATCCTGCAGGCGCCGTTCTTCGACGCCAAGGCCGATCCGGCGTTGAACTACGGCGGCATCGGTGCGGTCATCGGCCACGAGATGATGCACGGCTACGACGACTCGGGCAGCCAGTTCGCCGCCAACGGCAACTTCGACAACTGGTGGACCGACGCCGACCGCAAGGCCTTCACCGAGCGTACCGACCAGCTGGTCGCACAGTTCGATGGCTATGAGTCGGTGCCGGGCGTGTTCGTCAAGGGCAAGCTGACTCTGGGCGAGAACATCGGTGATCTGGGCGGCCTGACCGTGGCCTACGACGCGCTGCAGATGGCGCTGAAGGAAGATCCGAAGGCGAATGTCGAGGTCGATGGCCACAGCCAGGACCAGCGCTTCTTCATGAACTGGGCCACAGTGTGGCGCCGCAACTTCACCGACGGTGAGCTGCGCGTCCGCCTGAACACCGACCCGCATGCGCCGGCCAACTTCCGTGCCAACGGTGCACCGTCGAACATGCCCTCCTATGCCGCTGCATTCCAGTGCAAGGCCGGCGACGCGATGGTGCGTGCCGACGACAAGCGCGTGGTGATCTGGTAATCGATCGCACGTGATGCGTGATGCGAAAGGCCCGGCGAACGCCGGGCCTTTTGTTTGTCGACCCGGTGGCGCCGGATCGGTAGAGTCGACCGCTAGTCGACTATCGCGCGCAGCGCGGGGTTTTCGCGATCGGTACGAAGAGCAGTCGACTAGCAGTCGACTCTACCGACGAGCCGGCCAGAGCATCAGTCAGGCCAGCTCCGGTTCCCGTGCCAGCATGCGATGGAAGCGCTGCAGCACGTAGGGATCGATCAGTCCGCCGGACTGCTCGTCGATGATGCGCAACGCAGTCTCGCGTTCCATCGCCGCGCGGTAGGGGCGTACGCTGGTCATGGCATCGTAGGCATCCGCAACGGTGACGATGCGTGAGCCCAGCGGAATGCTCTCGCCACGCAGGCCATCGGGATAGCCGCTGCCATCGAAGGCCTCGTGATGGGCGCGGATCAGGCGTGCGACCGGTGCCGCGTCGCTGCGGCCGGTGGCGAGGAAGATGTGTTCGCCGCGCACCGGATGCTCGCGCATGATCGCGCGTTCTTCGTCGGTATGCCGGCGCGGTGTCAGCAGTACATCGTCGGGAATGCCGATCTTGCCGATGTCGTGGAAGCGCGCGGCCAGGCCGATCTGCGAACAGGCATCGTGATCGAGATCGCAGTGCGTGGCCAGGCGCTGCGCGAGCAGGCCAACGCGGTCGCAATGGTGGCGGGTGTAAGCGTCGCGCATCTGCAGCGACATCGAGAGGGCATCGATCAGGCAGGCCTGCGCGTGCAGCAGGTCGGGGGCGGGTACGGCGTCAGGGAACATGGTCATCCGCCCGCACCGGGTGGGGACCGGTGCGGGGTGTTCGGGGGCGATCAACCCGGGGCGAGGGTGGTCAGAAGGGCGCGGGCCGCGTTGAAGCGGTCTTCCGGCAACGGCAGCGGGTGCTTGATGCGCAGCTTGTCGGGCCCTTCCATGGCGTAGAGGTTCGGTTGTTTCTGGATCAGCTGGATCACCGCCATCGGATCGATGTTCGGCTTGGACTCGAACACGATGCGGCCGCCGTTTTCGCCCAGGTCCAGCTTGCGGATGCCCAGCGTGTTGGCTTTCAGCTTCAGCTCGGCGATGGCGAACAGATGCTTGGCTGCATCCGGCAGCAGGCCGAAACGATCGATCATCTCCACCTGCAGCTCGCGAAGCGCATCGCTGTCGCGCGCGCTGGAAATGCGCTTGTACAGGGTCAGGCGGGTGTGCACGTCCGGCAGGTAGTCTTCCGGGATCAGTGCCGGTACATGCAGCTCGACTTCGGCGCCGCGCACTTCCTCGCCGGCATCCAGGTCGGGCAGCTTGCCCTGCTTGATGCTGCGCACCGCGCGTTCCAGCAGCTCGGTGTAGAGGCTGAAGCCGACCTCGGCCATCTGCCCGCTCTGGTCCTCGCCGAGCAGTTCACCGGCACCGCGGATCTCCAGATCGTGCGTGGCCAGGGTGAAGCCGGCACCGAGCTCGTCCATCGACGCGATGGCTTCCAGGCGCTTTTCGGCGTCCGGAGTGATCGAGCGGCGGTCGGGCGCGACCAGGTAGGCGTAGGCGCGGTGGTGCGAACGACCGACACGGCCACGCAGCTGGTGCAGCTGGGCCAGGCCGAAGCGGTCGGCGCGGTTGATGATGATGGTGTTGGCGTTGGGGATGTCGATGCCCGACTCGATGATCGTGGTCGACAGCAGTACGTTGAAGCGCTGCTTCTGGAAATCCAGCATCACCTTTTCCAGCTCGCGCTCGGGCATCTGCCCGTGGGCGACGCCAATGCGTGCCTCGGGCACCAGCTCGGACAGCTCGCGCTGCATGCGGCCGATGCTTTCCACGTCGTTGTGCAGGAAGTACAGCTGGCCACCGCGAGCGAGCTCGCGCTGGAAGGCTTCGCGCAGCAGCGCGTTGTCCCACTGGGTGATGAAGGTCTGCACCGCCAGCCGGTTCGGCGGCGGCGTGGCGATGATCGACAGGTCGCGCAGGCCGGCCATGGCCATGTTCAAGGTGCGCGGGATCGGCGTGGCGGTCAGCGTCAGCAGGTGCACGTTGGCGCGCAGCGCCTTCAGGGCTTCCTTCTGGCGCACGCCGAAACGCTGCTCCTCGTCGACGATGACCATGCCCAGGTCCTTGAACTTCACGTCCGGCTGCAGCAGGCGATGGGTGCCGACGATGACGTCGATGGTGCCGGCGGCCACCTTCTCCAGTTCGGCCTTGATTTCCTTGGCAGTCTTGAAGCGCGACAGCACTTCGACCTTCATCGGATAGTCGGCGAAGCGGTCGCGGAAGTTGCGGTAGTGCTGCTCGGCCAACAGCGTGGTCGGCACCAGCACGGCCACCTGCTTGCCGGCACTGGCAGCGGCGAATGCCGCACGCACGGCCACCTCGGTCTTGCCGAAGCCGACGTCGCCGCAGACCACGCGGTCCATCGGCTGGCTGCTGGCCAGGTCGCGCAGGGTGGCATCGATCGCGGCCAACTGGTCCGGGGTTTCCTCGAACGGGAAGCCGGCCGCGAACGGCTCGTACATCGCGCGGTCGACCTGCAGTGCCAGGCCGGCACGTGCCTGGCGCCGGGCCTGGATCTCCAGCAGTTCGGCAGCAACGTCGCGTACTTTTTCGGCGGCCTTGCGCTTGGCCTTGCTCCACTGCTCGCCACCGAGCGAATGCAGCGGCGCGGTTTCCGCTGAAGCACCGGAGTAGCGGCTGATCAGGTGCAGCTGGGCGACCGGCACGTACAGGCGGTCACCCTTGGCGTATTCGATTTCGAGGAACTCGCCGGGCATGCCGCCGACGTCCATCGCGATCAGGCCACGGTAGCGGCCGACGCCATGGTCCTCGTGCACGATCGGCGCGCCCTCGGTCAGTTCGCCGAGGTCGCGGATGATCGCTTCCGGCTCGCGGCCGGCACGGCGCGTGCGGCGGGTGCTGCCGGCGCGCTCGGGGAACAGCTGGCGCTCGGTCAGCACCGCGATGCGCGGGTCGTCCAGTGCGAAGCCATCCTCCAGCGGCGCCACCGCGATCGCGAAGCGCGCATCGTCGGCGAGGAAGCTGGGCAGGTCGGCCACTACCGGTGGCTTCAGCTCGGCGGCCTGCAGCACTTCCAGCAGGGCCTCGCGACGCCCGGGCGAATCGGCGGCAATCAGTACCCGGCCCGGATAGTGGCCGAGGAAGGATTTCAGCGCGTCGCCAGCGGGGGCCTCGCGTGCGGCCACCGGCAGCGGCGGCAGCGGCTGGTCACCCAACGCATGGGCATCGGCGATGCGCGCGTGGTCAGCCGACCACACCTCGATGCGCGGGGCATCGTTCAGGCGCTCGCGCAGCAGCTCCGGCGACAGGTACAGCGCCGACGGCGGCAGCAGCGGCCGTTCGACGTCGTGGCGGCGCTGTTCGTAACGCTCGCCGGTCTGCGCCCAGAACGCCTCGGCGGCTTCGCCGGCACCGGCACAGACCACCGGCAGGCTGCCGTCGGGCAGGTAGTCGAACAGGGTTGCGGTGCGTTCGAAGAACAGCGGCAGGTAGTACTCGACGCCAGCCGGGGCCAGCCCGGACTTCAGGTCCTGGTACAGCGCGCTGCGCCGGGTATCCACATCGAAGCGCTCGCGCAGCGTGGCCAGCACGCGAGCGATGCTGGCCTCGTCCATCGGGACTTCGCGGCCGGGCAGCATGTGCACGGACTCGACCTTGTCCAGCGAACGCTGGCTTTCCGGGTCGAAGGCACGGATCGAGTCGATGTCTTCGTCCAGCAGCTCCACGCGCAGCGGCTCGTCGGCACCCATCGGGTACACGTCCAGCAGGCCACCGCGCACGGCGAAGTCGCCCGGGTCCATCACCTGCGGCACGTTGCGGTAGCCGGCGCTTTCCAGGCGGCGCTTCTCGGCCTCCAGATCCAGGCGCTGGCCGACCTTCAGGTCGAAGCTGCCACCGATCACGTAGCTGCGCGGGGCCAGCTGCTGCAGCAGGGTCTGCACCGGCACGATCACCAGGCCACGCTTCAGCGCGGGCAGGCGGTGCAGGGCAGCCAGGCGCTGCGAGATGATGTCCGGATGCGGGCTGAAGCGGTCGTAGGGCAGGGTTTCCCAGTCCGGGAAGGCGACCACCGGCAGTGACGGGTCGCTGCCCAGCAGGGTCTGCAGGTCGGCTTCGAGCTGATTGGCGCCGTGGTTGTCACGGGCGATCACCAGCAGCGGGGCATCGTGCGCACGCGCGGCCTGGGCCAGGTACCAGGCCAGGGCGGTCGGCGAGGCGGGGGCGCGCCACCAGGCGCGGAGCTGGCCGGCGCGCGGCAGCGGCGGGGCGGGGTATGAGGTACGCGACATGGACCCCGGATTTTAGCAGAAGCCCGATCGAAGCCCGGTGGGTCGTATCGGCCGTTGGCCGGCAGCCTCATGTGCCGTTGGGGTAACGCAATGCCGGCCAGCGGCCGGCACTACCGGAAAGCGTCGCCGGGCGGGGCCCGGCGCATCCGTCAGTTGTCCAGCTCCAGCACCATCCGCACCAGGCCTTCGGCGCCAGTCGGGTGCGGCACCGGCTTGAAGCCCAGCGAGGCGGCCAGCTGCTTCATCGGCTCGTTCTCGGCGGCAACGTCGCCGTACAGGCGGTCCAGGTACTTGCCGCGGCCCCACTTCACCAGCTTGCGCATCAGCTGCCGGCCCAGGCCCTGGCCAATGAGGAAGCGGCTGATCAGGATCGCGTACTCGGCTTCACGGGTACCGGGGATGATCGAGGCCCGGGCGACCGCGCCGACCACCGCTTCGCCAGCGGGCAGGGATTCGGCTGCGACCAGGGTGATCTCGGTCTTGGGATTGGGGTGGGTCAGGCGCTGGGTGGTTTCCGGCGAAAGCTCGGTCACCGCCTGCAGGAAACGATCACGGATTTCTTCCGGCCCGAACAGGCTGAACGCCGCTTGCAGCGGTGCGCCATCTTCCGGGCGGATGGGGCGGATCAGCAGCTCGTGGCCGCTGGGAGCCTTGAAGATCTCATGCCAGGGCGGCATGCGGTTGCGAGTGGCCATACCGGGTGATTCCTTGGTGGTCCATCGATTGTGGCATCACCGGGGCTGCATTCCGTGAACGAAAGGCTCACGGCGGTACAGCCTCGTGAAGGCCGTTATTCGGGTGCTTTGAGCCAATCCAGGCGGGTGCTGGCACCGGGTTCACCCAGGTGCTGGCGCAGTGCCGGCAGGGCCGGGCCGACCACCCGGTCGAACTGCCAGGGCGGGTTGAGCAGCAGCATGCCGCTGCCATTGAGGCGCAGCGGCGAGTCGTCCGGTCGCACCAGGAACTCGATCGTCATCGCCGATTTCACTGGCAGGGCGCTGGCCTTGCGCAGGAAATGCAGGATGGTGCGGCGCTGCTTGATCGGGAACCAGACGGCACAGGTGGCCTGCGGCCAGCGCGCCAGGGTTTCGGCCAGGGCGGCCAGAACAGCCTGGTATTCGGCGTCCTGGGCCTCGTAGGGTGGGTCGATCAGGACCAGGCCACGGCCGATCTTGCTGCCGTTGAACTTCGGCGGCAGCAGCGAGCGCAGCAGGGCATAGCCATCGCCCGGGCGCACATCGACGCGGCTGTCATGGGCGAACAGGGCCTTCAGCGTGGCCGTTTCGGCTTCCTGCAGCTCACACACCGCCATGCGGTCCTGCGCACGCATGGCCTGTGCGCTCAGCAGCGGTGAGCCCGGGTAGTTGGTCATCGCGCCCACCGGGTTGTCGGCCTGTACCGCCTTCAGATAGCGCTCGACCACCTCCGGCAGCTTGGGCTGGGCCATCAGCCGCATGATCCCGGATTCGGCCTCGAGGGTCTTGCGGCTCTCTTCACTGGCCAGCAGGTAGCGGCCGGCACCGCCGTGGGTATCGAGCACGAAGAACGGGCTGTCCTTGCGCTTGAAGCTGTCGATCAGGGCCAGCTGCACGATGTGCTTGAGCACATCGGCGTGGTTGCCGGCATGGAAGGCGTGGCGATAGTTCATGGGCGGCAGTGTACGGGGCGGCGGCCGCAGCGGCTATGCTGCGCGCCATGACAGCTCCCGTTGCCCATGTCCTGGTAGTCGAGGACGAAGCCGCCATCGCCGAAACCGTGCTCTATGCGCTGCGCAGTGAGGGCTATGCCGCCAGCCACTGCCTGCTGGGCGGCGAGGCCCTGCAGCGGCTGCAGGCCGGGGATATCGATGTGGTGGTGCTGGACGTGGGCCTGCCCGACCTGGGCGGCTTCGAGGTGTGCCGGCGGCTGCGCGCGCAGCCCGGACCGGCGGCCCAGCTGCCAGTGATCTTCCTGACCGCCCGCAACGACGAAGTGGACCGCGTGCTCGGCCTGGAGCTGGGCGCCGATGACTACATGACCAAGCCGTTCTCGCCGCGCGAGCTGGTGGCGCGGGTGCGCGCGCGCCTGCGCCGTGCGGCACCGGTCGTGGCAGCGCCCAGCGCCGATGCGGGGTGGCAGGAACATGGCACCTTCGCCATCGACCGCGAAGGCCGGCGCATCCGCTTCCGTGGCCAGGCACTGGACCTGACCCGCTACGAGTACGCGCTGCTGGAGGCGCTGCTGCAGCGCCCCGGCGCCATTCTCAGCCGTGCCCAGCTGATGGACCGTGGCTGGGACAGCAGCGCCGACAGTGCCGACCGCACCGTTGATACCCATGTAAAGACGCTGCGCGCCAAGCTGCGCGCGGCCGGTGCCAGCGACGACCCGATCCGCACCCACCGTGGCCTTGGCTACGCGCTGGAGGTCTAGCCGATGCGCCTGGTGCTGAAGCTGTTCCTGGGCTTCTTCCTGATCACCGGCATCGCGGCCTTCTTCGTGATGCGCGTGTTCGTCAACGAAGTGAAGCCGGGTGTGCGCCAGGCGATGGAATCGACCCTGGTCGATGCCGCCAACGTGCTGGCCGAGATGGCCGCCGCCGACGTCAAGGCGGGCACCATCCGCAGCGGCAGCTTCACCCGCAACCTGGCCAAGGCGCGGCAGCGCGACCTGAAGGCGATGGTCTGGCGTTTCCCGAAGCGTTCGCTGGACTACCGGGTGACCATCACCGACGCCAAGGGCATCGTCATCTACGACTCGCTGGGCCGCGACCTGGGGCGCGACAACTCGCGCTGGAACGACGTCTACCGCACCCTGCGTGGTGAGTACGGCGCCCGTTCCAGCCCTGAAATCGCTGGCGAAGAGGGCGATACGGTGATGCATGTGGCGGCGCCGGTGTACGACCCGGTCGATGGGCGCACCCTGATCGGCGTGCTCAGCCTGGCGCAGCCCAACCGCAGCATCGATCCGTTCATCGCCGCCAGCCAGCGCGCCATCATCGAGCGCGGCGCCTGGTTGATCGGGTTGTCGGCGCTGGTCGGCGTGCTGGTGACGATGTGGCTGACCACCGGCCTGGGCCAGCTCAGCCGCTATGCACGCGCGGTCAGCGCCGGCGAACCGGTGCCGCCGCCACGGCGCCGTCGCGACGAGATCGGCGATCTCGGCCAGGCACTGGAAACGATGCGCCGCAAGCTGGAGGGCAAGGCCTACGTCGAGCAGTACGTGCAGTCGCTGACGCATGAGATGAAAAGCCCGCTGGCGGCCATCCGTGGTGCTGCCGAGCTGCTGCAGGAGCCGCTGCCCGAAGCCGATCGCGTGCATTTCGCACGCAGCATTGTCGACCAGCAGGAGCGGCTGACCGAGACCATCGACAAGCTGCTGGCACTGGCTGAAGTGGAACAGCACGGTTGGCTGCAGACCCGTGATCCGATCGCGCTGCCAACCTTGTTGGCCGATGCGGCCGCGGCCGCGCAGGTGCGCGCGCAGGCGGCGGGCGTGCAGGTCCGCATCGGCAGCGTGCCCGACCTGCAGGTGCAGGGCGACGGCTATCTGTTGCGGCAGGCGCTGCACAACCTGATCGACAACGCGATTGCGTTCTCCCCGGCCGGCGCGGAGGTCGCGTTGCAGGCCGAGGTGGACGGGCAGGGCGTGCGCCTGCAGGTGGCCGACCGCGGTGCAGGCATTCCCGACTACGCACGTGAGCGGGTGTTCGAACGCTTCTATTCGTTGGCCCGCCCGGGCAGTGGTCGGCGCAGTTCCGGCCTGGGCCTGCCGTTCGTGCAGGAAGTCGCGCGCCTGCACGATGGACGCGCCAGTGTCGACGTCCGCGAGGGCGGCGGTACCGTGGCCAGTCTGTGGCTGCCCTTGGGTGCGCCGGGCCAGCGCCCGCGCCGCTGACTTCACACTCGCTTCAAATTCGCCACAAACCCTGCTCACCACGGCGGTCCATCCTGCAGCCCTCTCCAACGAGGATGGACCATGAAATCCCTGAAGATGCTGCTGAGGTTCGCCATTGTCGGTGGGCTGATCCTGCTGCTGCTGGTTCCGCTGACGATGATCCGCGGGGTCATCAACGAACGCAGCGCGTACCGTGACGAGGCCTTCTCGCGGGTGGCCGACAGCCGCGCCGGTGCACAGCAGCTGGTGGGCCCGGTACGGGTGGTGCCATGGGTGGAACGCAAGCAGGTTGAACTGGTTGACCCGCTGGGCGTCAAGAAGACCGAGGTGCAGGTCACCGAAGGGCACTGGCTGCAGATGCCGGCGTCGCTGGAGGTGGGCGGCGAGATGCTGCCGAGCCAGCGCGAAGTCGGCTTGTTCAAGGTGCCGGTGTACAGCTGGAACGGCCAGCTGAAGGCGACCTTTGCCGCGGACGATTATCCGGTGAAGGCCGGCCGCAGCTATGGCCAGCCGTATGTGGCGGTGGGCATTTCCGATGTGCGCGGCCTGGTCGGTACGCCGAACCTGCGCGTGGATGGCAAGCAGCTTCGGTTGCTGCCGGGCGTTGGCGCGGCCAGCGAAGTGGGGCGAGGCCTGCATGCACCGGTAGCCGGTTTTGCTGCGGATCAGGGCGGCACGCTGGCTGCCAGCACCGTTGAACTGGAGTTGCGCCTGGATGGCAGCCGCATGCTGTCGGTGGTGCCGGTGGGCGATGACACCCACATCGCGCTGCGTTCGAGCTGGCCGCATCCGTCGTTCAGCGGTGCGTTCCTGCCCAACGAGCGCCGCGTCGATGCGCAGGGCTTCGATGCGCGCTGGGCGGTGTCCTCGCTGGCCTCCGACGCACAGCGCCAGCTGCGCAGTGACGGTGCGGTCGAATCGCAGGCGGTGACGGTGTCGCTGGTCGATCCGGTCGATACCTACACCCAGGCCGATCGTGCCTCGAAGTACGGCGTGCTGTTCGTGCTGCTGACTTTCGTGGGCTTCATCTTGTTCGAGCTGATCAAGTCGCTGCGCATCCACCCGTTGCAGTACCTGATGGTGGGCCTGGCGCTGGCGATCTTCTTCCTGCTGCTGATCAGCCTGTCCGAGCACATCGCGTTCTGGAAGGCCTACCTGGTTTCGGCCGTGGCCTGTATCGGCCTGCAGGCGGTGTACCTGGCCAATGTGCTGGGCCACTGGAAGCGCGGCCTCGGCTTCGCGGCGCTGCTGACCGTGCTGTACGGCGCGCTGTATGGCCTGCTGGTGTCGGAGAACAACGCGCTGCTGATGGGTTCGCTGCTGCTGTTCGTGATCCTGGCGCTGGCGATGTGGGTGACCCGCCGGGTGGATTGGTACGCGCTTGGCGCAGAACTGAAGTAAGGAGCACGCCATGGGCTGGCGCCAGGGATTGCGGCAACGGGCACGGCAGGGCATTCCGGCCCTGCTGGAAGTGGATGCACTGCTGCAGGCACATGGCGTGCTGGCGGCCCTGCCGGGGGCACGGATCGCCCCCGGTCTGGCCCGCTTCCAGCTGGCCGCGGTGACCTGCGAGGGACTGCAGGGCAAGGGGCTGGGCTGGCTGCAGGGCGCACGGCAGGGACGCGGTGCGCTGGCGGGCAAGGTGCCTCGCTACCGGCCCTGGAAGGCCGGGGCAGAGGCGCTGGCCGAGATCGGTATCGGTGGCCTGCCCGATGACTGGCCCGCACACGCCGCGGTGTACGGCTGCAGCAGCATCGACCGGCGGCACTGGTTGCTGCTGCTGCCCGAGCGGGCGCAGTTGTGGTTGGGGTGGAATGGGTGATTCGGCTGTTCATCCACGCATGGCGTGGATCTACTGTTGTCCATGACCGATGGGACGGTATCGCCGCGCCCCTGCTGGCTAGACTCGATGGGTTGATGATCGAGCCGAAGGGCAGGGGTGCGATGTGTTGAAGTGGGGCATGCTGGCCGCAGCGCTGGCGATGGGTGGCAACGCAGGGGCGCAGCAGCGCGAGACGGTGGATCTGGACATGGTCAGCCGCATCCGCCAGGAGGCCTTCCACCGTTCGCAGGTGATGGACACTTTCAGCTATCTCACCGAGCGCATCGGCCCGCGCCTGACCAACTCGCCGGCGATGGGCCGCGCCAACGCGTGGACCCGCGGCAAGTTCAACGAATGGAAGCTGGACAACGTCCACGACGAAGCCTTCGACGACTTCGGGCGCGGCTGGGAGTTCACCTCGGCCAGCGTGGAGATGCTGGGTGACCGCGTGCAGCCGCTGCATGCACTGCCCAAGGCCTGGACGCCGGGCACCAAGGGCCCGGTTGAAGGCGAGCTGGTCCAGGTCGAGATCAAGAAGCCTGAAGACATCGAGAAGTACCGCGGCAAGCTGCGCGGCAGGATCCTGCTGCTGGGCGAGGCGCGCGAGTACAAGCGCGGCACCGAGCCCGATTCGCATCGCCACGACGCCACCTCGCTGGAGGGCCTGCAGGAATTCACCCTGCCCAAGGACAAGGACGCCACCGCCGAGCGTGCCAAGCGGGTCAAGGAGTACCAGGAACGCCAGCAGCTGGCAGCCAAGGTCAATGCGTTCTTCGTCGAAGAGGGCGCGCTGGCCTCGATCAGCATCAGCAGCTGGGATAACGGCATCATCCGGGTTGCCGGTGGTGGTTCGCGCAAGTCCGGTGAGTCAGTGGGCATCCCCGAGCTGGCGATGATCAGCGAGCACTTCAATCCGCTGGCGCGCGCGCTGGAGGCCAAGCAGACCGTGCGCCTGCGCGTGGATGTGGCCGCGCGTTTCACCGACGAGGCCGACCAGCCGGGTTACAACACGCTGGCCGAGATCCGCGGCAGCAGCAAGCCCGATGAAGTGGTGATGATCGGCGCGCACCTGGATTCCTGGCACAGCGGTACCGGTGCGGCCGACAACGCGGCCGGCGTGGCGGTGATGATGGAGGCGATGCGCATCCTCAAGGCGACCGGCGCCAAGCCCAAGCGCACCATCCGCGTGGCGCTGTGGAGTGGTGAGGAACAGGGCCTGATCGGCTCGCAGGCCTATGTGGCCAAGCACTTCGGTCGTTTCCCCGAACCCACCGACCCGGCACAGAAGGCGCTGCCCGCCTCGCTGCGCGAGCCAACCGGCGCGCTGCAGAAGACCCGCGATTACAGCAAGTTCCAGGTCTACTTCAACATGGACAACGGCTCGGGCCGTTTCCGTGGCATCTACGCGCAGGAAAACCTGGCGGCGATGCCGATCTTCGAAGCCTGGCTGGCGCCGTTCCATGACGTGGGCGCCACTACCGTGGCGACCCGCAACACCGGCAGCACCGACCACATCAGCTTCGACCGCATCGGCCTGCCGGGCTTCCAGTTCATCCAGGACCGGCTGGACTACTTCACCAACGTCCACCACAGCCACCTGGACACCTGGGACCACGCCGAACCGGAAGACCTGAAGCAGGCCGCGGCCATCGTCGCCTCGTTTGCCTACAACGCCGCAACGCGCGAGCAGTCGTTCCCGCGCAAGGTAGAACCGTAAAAGGGGACGGAGGGGATTAAGTCGTTTCTCCCCTCCGTTTCCCGGTCGCCACGCCCAGGGGCTGGGCAATCGCGACTTAATCCCCTCCGTCCCCTTTTTCCGTCGGGGGCGGAGGGCTGGTAAAATCGGGGGATTCCCGTTCCTCGAGCCGTCCATGACCTGCCGCACCCGCTTCGCCCCCAGTCCCACCGGCTACCTGCACATCGGTGGTGCCCGCACTGCGCTGTACTGTTGGCTGGAGGCCCGCCACCGTGGCGGCGAGTTCGTGCTGCGCATCGAGGACACCGACCGTGAGCGCAGCACCCAGGGCGCGATCGACGCCATCCTGGAGGCGATGGAGTGGCTGGGCCTGGACTATGACGAAGGCCCGATCTACCAGACCGACCGCGTCGCCCGTTACCTGGAAGTGGCCGAGCAGCTGGTGACCGACGGCAAGGCGTACTACGCCTACGAGACCCGCGAAGAGCTGGACGCGATGCGCGAGGCCGCCATGGCCAAGCAGGAGAAGCCGCGCTACAACGGCGCTGCGCGCGAACTGGGCCTGCCGCGCAAGGACGACCCGAACCGCGTCATCCGCTTCAAGAACCCACTGGAAGGTACGGTGGTGTTCGACGACCTGATCAAGGGCCGCATCGAGATCGCCAACAGCGAGCTGGATGACATGGTCATCTTCCGCCCGGACGGCTACCCCACCTACAACTTCGCGGTGGTGGTGGACGACTGGGACATGGGCATCACCGAGGTCATCCGCGGCGACGACCACATCAACAACACCCCGCGGCAGATCAACCTGTACGAAGGCATCGGTGCGCCGGTGCCGAAGTTCGGCCACATGCCGATGATCCTGGACGAGCAGGGCGCCAAGCTGTCCAAGCGCACCGGTGCAGCCGACGTGATGCAGTACAAGGATGCCGGCTACCTGCCGGACGCGCTGCTGAGCTACCTGGCCCGCCTGGGCTGGTCGCACGGTGACCAGGAGCTGTTCAGCCGCCAGGAGCTGATCGACCTGTTCGACGTGAAGGACTGCAACTCCAAGGCCTCGCGCCTGGACATGGCCAAGCTGGGCTGGGTCAACCAGCACTTCCTGAAGACCGAGGACGTGGCCGCGATCGTGCCGCACCTGGTCTACCAGCTGCAGAAGCTGGGCCTGGACGTGGCCGCTGGCCCCGCCCCGGAGGACGTGGTGATCGCCCTGCGTGAACGCGTGCAGACCCTGAAGGAAATGGCCGAGAAGGCCGTGGTCTGGTACCAGCCGCTGACCGAGTACGACGAAGCCGCCGTGGCCAAGCACTTCAAGGCCGGTGCCGAGGTGGCGCTGGGCAAGGCCCGCGAGCTGCTGGCCGCCCTGCCGGAATGGACGGCCGAATCGGTGGGCGTGGCCCTGCACGATGCGGCTGCGGCGCTGGAAATCGGCATGGGCAAGGTCGCCCAGCCGCTGCGCGTGGCCATCACCGGCACCCAGGTCAGTCCTGACATTTCCCATACCGTTTACCTGGCCGGCCGCGAGCAGGCCTTGAAACGCATTGATGTGGCCATCACCAAGGTAGCAACGGCCTGAGGCATCCTTGCCAGGCCCGAACCGGAGAACACGCATGCCCGCCAAGACCGCCACTGCCTGTACCGCCCCGCACCACCACGTCCACGACGCATCGGATTTCGTGGCGGTGGTCGAGCGCGTCTCGCGCGAACGCGGGCTGCGCCTGACCCCGATCCGCGCCAATGTGCTGAAGCTGATCGCCGAGGCCGGCAAGCCGGTCAAGGCCTACGAACTGCTGGAATGGGTGCGCAACGGCAAGGGCGTGGGCGCTGATGCCCCGCCCACCGTGTACCGCGCCCTGGACTTCCTGATGGCCAATGGCTTCGTGCACAAGCTGGAATCGGTGAATGCCTTCGTGGCCTGCCACCATCCCAGCAGCGCCGCGCATTCGGTGCCGTTCCTGATCTGCAACAGCTGCCACAGCGCGGTGGAACTGGAAGACCGCGAGATCGTCACCCAGCTGGAGAAGCGCGCCAAGGAGCTGGGTTTCCAGCCGCAGGCGCAGACCCTGGAAGTACACGGCCTCTGCGCGCGCTGCGCCGGCTAACGCAACGGTAGTGCCGGCCGCTGGCCGGCATTGTGGAAACGGGGTCAGATCCCTTTGCCATTGGCAAAGGGATCTGACCCCGTTTCATATCGGCGCGACAGGGCCCGCGTCCTAGTCCATCGGCTTGGAACGGGTATCCACCCGCACGATCACCGACATGCCGGGCCGCAGCTGCGCGGCCAGCTTCTGGCCTTCATCGATCGATATCCGCACCGGCAGCCGCTGCACCACCTTGGTGAAGTTGCCGCTGGCATTGTCGGGGCGCAGCACGCTGAACTCCGACCCGGTAGCCGGCGCGATCTCCTGCACGCGACCCCGCAATACCTGGCCCTGGAACGCGTCCACCGAGAACGTGGCCGGCTGGCCGATCGCCATCCCCCAGGTCTGGCCTTCCTTGTAGTTGGCCACCACCCACAGCGCATCAGGTACCAGGAACAGCAGCTGCGAACCGGCGGCGACGTACTGGCCCACGCGCACGCTGGCTTCGCTGATCTGGCCGTCGCGCGGCGCGTGGATCACCGTGTTGGCCAGATCGATGCGCGCCAGTTCCAGCTGCGCCTGCGCGCTTTCCACCTGGGCCTCCAGGCTCTTGCGCGCCACCTGGGTCGACACCAGCGTTTCCTCGGCGATGCGGATCTGCGCCTGCGACTGCTGCACGCTGGCCTGCGCCGAGGCCTGGGTGGTGCGGAACTTGTCGCGGTCGTTGATCGATACCAGCTGTTGCGCGGCCAGCTCCTCGTAGCGCTTGGTCTCATTGCGCGAGCGCTGCAGTTCGGCTTGCCCGGCTGACAACGTAGCCTGCGCGGAGGCAATCTGCGCACGGTTCTGCGCCTGCGACTGGTCGGAGTTGGCCAGTGCTGCGCGTGCGCTGTCCAGCGTTGCCTGCGCCTGGGCGACACGCTGCGCGTAGATGCGGTCATCGATGCGCAGCAGCGGCTCGCCCTCCCTTACGTGCTGGAAGTCCTTCACCAGCACTTCGGTCACGTAGCCGTTCACCTGTGGCGCCATTACGGTGATCTGTCCGCGCACATAGGCGTTGTCGGTCACCATCACGCTGCTGGTGAACGGCCACAGGTGCCAGGCGCGCAGGATCAGCGCAATGCCCAGCAGTGCCACCACTACCATCACCACCACGCTGCGTGCGCTGGGCTTGAGGTACTTCGGCGCCACGGCGGGTTCGACTGGCGTGGGCGCGGGGGCCGCGTCCGTCGGCGGCGGAGGGGAAACGTTGTCGGTGTCGTCGGGGCGGGGCGGGACGGGAGGCATGGAGGGACTCAACGGGACGCGGCCGGCGCGGCCACAGTGGGAAGGGCGGGATGGCGCTTGCGCCATTGCTTGAGCACGGCGGTGCGCAGCGAAAGCAGCAGCAACCAGCACAGGAAGCCGATGGCCAACCAGCCGCTCAGCGTGAACACATCATTGAAGCCACGCACGCTGGATTCGCGGCGCGTGGTCTGCGCCAGCTGCGCGCTGCCCTGCGCGCTGCGCAGCACCGGATCGGTGATCTGGGCGGCGTACAGCTGCTGCTGGATGCGCAGGCGTTGTGCCACCACCGGGTCGGCCGGGTCGAGCTGGCTGGTCAATGCACTGGAGTACAACTGCTCGCGATGCAGCTGGAAGGTGCCCAGCACCGCCGAGCCGGCCAGGCCGCCCAGTGTCTGCGTGATCGACAGCGTCACCAGGAAGGTGATCATGTGGTCCACGCCCTGTTTCAGCGCGGCGGAAATGCCGAGCATGATCAACGGTCCCATGAACATACCGGCACCGACCGAGGCCAGGAACTGGCTGGCGTAGAAGTCGTGTGGCCGATCCATGCTGGTGCGGTGCTGGTCGAAGAACGCGGCGGCACCCAGCAGCAGGATCGCCATCAGCAGCTGGGCGATCAGCCGCTTCGGGCCGAAGGTCAGCGATGCACCGGCGATGCCGGTGACCACGCCCGCGAGGATCACTACGAACAGCGGGCGCATCTGGTCAGGCCCCATGCCCAGCGTGCGCATCAGGTTGACCACGCCGTAGGATTGCTCGGTGGTGAGGAAGCGGATCAGGAACGCGCCGACGATGAAGTGCAGCACCGGCAGCTTCGACAGCCAACGGATCTGCAGCAGCGGATTGCGCCGGTAGTGCTCGATGATGAAGGCGGCGGTGGACAGCACGATCGAGGCAACCAATGCCCAGCCCAGCCACGGAGTGTTGAGCCACCAGCGCGTGTAACCCTGTGCCAGCACGATCACCAGCAGCGCGACGGCTGGTGCAAGCAGGGCGAACGTAAGGAAGTCCAGCGGCTCGAACGCCTTCACCTGGATGCCGGGCGGCAGCTTCAGCACCACTACGGCGGCAAACGCACACAGCGCCAGGCCGGCTTCGAAGGAATACAGCTGGTGCCACTGGCCGGTATCGACCAGGCCTGGCGACACGATCCAGGCGATCGGCACCGCCAGCTGCGAAAGGCCGACGCCGACCACCAGCAGATTGCCGGTGAACCGCCGCGGCAGCGCCTGCAGCATGTACAGCGTGCCCAGTGTCGAACAGGCCGCGCCGGCGAAGCCGCTGGCGGCGCGGGTCAGCATCGTGGTCTCGAAGCTGCCGACGAACAGGTGCAGCACCGCCAGCGCTGCGTACAGGCCGAGCCCGATCTCGGCGAACAGGCGGATGCCGTACTGCTGGCGGAACTTGAAGGCCAGCAGGTTGGCCGTGACGTTGACCATTGCATACGCGGCCACCAGCCAGCTGCCCTGGGTCGGGGTCAGTGCCAGCTGGCCCTGCAGGAACGGCAGGTTGGCGGTGACCAGCGCATTGCCAAGGCCGCCGGTGATCGCCACCAGCAGCGATACCAGTGCATAGGCCAACCGACGGTACGGTGGGTGCCAGGGCATCGAAGCCGAACCGGGCATGGTCGGCTTCTCGTGCTCCTCCCAATCCGGAACCGGCTTCAGATACGGCTGGACCATCAGCGGGCCTCGCTGGTTGCTCCCTGGAGACCCCCGCGCAGCAGCTGCAGGGCACGCCCGGCCAACTGGGCACGCTCGTCGCGGGTCTTGCCGCGCAGGGCTGCCCCCAGCATGCCCGAGATCAGTGAAATATCCGTCTTTTCCAGATCGGCCCGGCAAAGGCCGGCCGCCTTGGCGCGGGCGATCGGCTCCTCCAGCAGGTCGCGCACGGTTTCGCGTGCGGTGCGCATGGCTGGCACGTCCGAATCCACTGCGCGCCAGTAATCGGCCAGTGCCGGTGAGTCGATGATGCGCTGGGCCATGCCCTCGAACACCTCGAACAGGGCGTCGTCACGGTCGCCGAGCTGTTCGACCTGGCGCCGGATACGGTCGACCGTACGCTGCAGCAGCGCCTGGATCAGCGCGGTGCGGTCGGGGAAGTTGCGGTACAGGGTGGCGCGGCCCACCTGGGCGCGTTCGACCACCAGGTCCAGCGGGGCAGTGACGCCGTGTTGGCCGAAGACATGATCGGCGGCGTCGAGGATGAGGGCACGGCGGGCAGCGGCATCGGCACGTTGGGCGGTCATGGCTTCATTTTCGGACATTAGTGTCCGGATGGCGAGACATTGAGTGACGGGATTGTCCGGTTGTTGTCGTACGCACATCTTTGTGACGGGTGTGTGATGGTGCCGCAGCAATATGAAGAAGCCCCATGGCTCCCGGAGGATGCAGTAGATCCACGCCATGCGTGGATGAGTATCTGGAGCGGATGGGAGCTGGCTAGCGGCTCACTGATCCACCTTTCCAGTTTTCTTCCTGCTCTTGATGAAATCAATGAACCCCTTCTTATGGCCCTCAAAAACACGACGGCCGTACTTCCGGTAGTGCGGTTCAAATAGTGTGTAGGCCCCATCCAGGTCTCCGGACTCGAACTGGATGGTGGCGGCGAGTTCGTCCATGGACACGCTCGCAGCTTCGCCTTCTCCATAGATGTCTCTGGCGACCATCGCCCACTTTCTGGCCTTCTCAAACTGGGCCGTATCGCGATAGAAGACAGCCATTCCATAGGATGTAATCTGGCCGTAGTCATAAGCAGATTTCGGCTCCGGAATCATGTCCCAGCTTTCAAGGAAGCGATGCTCTGCCTCCGCAATATCGCCGGCCAGCCAAGCGGTTCTCCCGCGCTTGGCGATTGCAAGGAAGCGTTCTTCCAGTTCGGCATCGAGACTCATGGCCATGCAAATGTTTCCGCTCAGTTTGTCTGTTGGATTGACACCGGCTGAGTCTAGCCGCGCAGTAGATCGTGATGCATAGGTAGGGCGCCTGTTTCACCAGCCCATGCCATATGCGACAGAAAAGGGGGCCTTTCGGCCCCCTAAGGTAAAGCTACGACGCCGGCGCGCGCTCAGAAGAACGCGCGGATGCCGAATGCGACGCCACGGCCCGGCAGCGGCGAGTAGTCGCGCAGCAGCGAGGTATGCGGGCGCACTTCGCGGTTGGTCAGGTTGCTGCCATCCAGGAACACCTCGTAGCTGTTGCTGGCGTTGCGGTCCCAGCGGTAGGCCAGATGCGCGTCGACCAGGGTGTAGCCGTCGCTCGGTGCCTCGTTCTGGGCGACATCCTTCTGGCGGCTGTAGCGCACCGCACCGACCGAAGCGCGCCAACCGTCCTTCGACCAGCGCAGGTCGGCGCCGACACGGGCCGGGGCAATGCGCGGCAGGTAGCCGGTGTTGGCCAGCTCCACCGTGTAGTTGTGGTTGTGGTCGCCATGCGGCACGGCGATGTCCAGGTTGCGGCTGCCGCTGCCATCCAGCTTGGCCTTCACGTAGTCACCGAACAGGCGCAGATCCCAGTCACCGGCGCCGCCTTCGAACAGGTGCACCAGCGCTTCGGCCTCGGCACCGCGGAACACCGCGTCCTGCTGCGTCCAGGTACGCACCGGCAGGCCCTCGGTGATGCCGGTTTCGGCCAGGTAGATGAAGTCCTTGAACTTCGTCTGATAGACCGACGCGGAGAAGTCCAGGCGTTCGCTGTGGGTATGGATGCCCAGTTCCACGCGCTGGCCGCGCTCGGTCTTCAGGTTGCCGTCGCCGATTTCCAGCGAACGGGTGGCGATGTGCGCGCCGGCGGCATACAGCTCTTCGTTGGTCGGTGCGCGCTCGGAGCTGTCCACGCCGATGCGCAGGTCAACGGCATCGTTGAGCTTCCAGATGCCAGCGGCAGACAGGTTGGTGGCGCCGAACGTGCGACGGCGGTAGTCACCGGTCGGGTCCAGCTTGACTTGGTCGTGGCGGCCGCCCAGTTCCAGCTTGAACGGGCCGAACTGCTTTTCCTGCAGCACGAACAGGCCGATGTTCTTCGTGCCGGTATCCGGCACGAACGCCTCTTCGCCCTTGGCGCCGAAATCACTGTTGCCGAACTGCAGGCCGAAGGCGCCGTCCCATCCGCCGATCTGCTGCTGCACCGCTTCCAGGCGCGCTTCGATGCCGCGGTTGGTGAAGCGGGTCGACGGCGTGCCGGCTTCCAGCTCCACGTGTTCGTAATCGGTGTAGGCCACGCGTGCGTTGATGTTCTTCAGGAACGAGACCGGGTTGTAGATGCCGGCCTTGGTCTCGAAGCGGTTCTGCACCATGTCGATGCGCACGTCATGCTCGTCGCCGCCTTCCTCTTCGTCGCCATGGTCGTGACCGTGGTCATGGCCATGATCATCACCATCGGCGTGCACGTGCGCGCCATTGGGAATGCCATAGTTGGTGCGGTAGGTGCTGGCCGATACGCCGAAGTAGCCGCCGTCGCCCAGCCACGTTGCGCCGACGCCACCGGCGCGGGTGCGGATCGAGCTGTTGTCGAGGCGGCCGCGGCGCGGTTCTTCGCCCTCGGCCGCATCATGGTCGTGATCGTGGTCATGATGATCTTCAAGGCTGTCGATCACCGCGTAACCGGGAATGCGGTAGTCGTCGCCGTTGCGCACCAGGCCGTCCACGTGCAGGACGACGTTGCCGCTGACGCCATCGAGGCGGAACATGCCGCTGCGTTCGTTGTTCACCGAATTGCCGCGCAGCTCGGCGCGGCCGCTGAGCGGGCGCTCCGGCAGTTCGCGCGCGATGCGCCCATCGACCACATTGACCGCACCACCGATGGCGCCGCTGCCGAACAGCAGCGTCGCCGGCCCCTTCAGCACTTCGATCTGGTCGGCCAGGAACGGCTCGATGCTGGTGGCGTGGTCGGCACTGACCGTGGAGGCGTCCATGTTGCCCATGCCGTTGGACAGCACGGCCACGCGCGGGCCTTCCTGGCCGCGGATGATCGGGCGGCCGACGCCGGGGCCGAAGAAGGTGCTCTGCACGCCGGGCAGCTTGGCCACGGTATCGCCGAGGGTGCCGGCCTTCTGCTCGTCCAGGCGTTCACCGGCCAGTACCTCCACCGGGCGCGCCAGCGATTCGGCGTCGCCCTGCAGCGGCGAGGCGGTGACCTGCACCGACGACAGTTCAGTCAGGTGGCGGTCACGATGGGAATCGTCTTCGCTGGCGGCGAAGGCAACGGTCGGAAGCAGGGCGGTGAGGGCCAGGGCGAGGGAATGCGGCTTCAACCGCGGGGTACGGGCGGGCATCGGTGGGTCCTTTGTTACACTGTATCAATCGCTGGGCGCACGAATCCCGTCAGCGGGACAGGGGGGAGGGAAACCGTGCGGGTCGGGGAGGGATGTTATATTATTCCATAACGATTCGCCGACCCTGCTGGAAGTCATGTCCCTGTCCTCACGCCTGCGCCACCTGCTCGACCGTTTCGGCGCCACTGGTTCGATGCTGTGCGCGGTGCATTGCGCGGTGATTCCGGTGCTGCTGGCCGCAGCGCCTTCGTTGGGCCTGTCGTTCTGGCTGAGCGACGGCGTGGAACAGGCGCTTGTGGTGTTCGTGACCCTGCTGGGGCTGTTTAGCCTGGTCTGGGGCTACCGTCGCCACGGCGCGCTGCGTGCGCTGGGCTTCCTGATTCCCGGCCTGGTCGCATTGTGGGCCGGCGTGCTGTACGACCCGTTGCACCACAATGCGGTGCCGCACGCGGTGGTGATGACCGTCGGCGGCCTGCTGGTGGGTGTGGCCCATCTGGTCAACCTGCGCCTCAACCACGGTCACGTGCACGACGCCAGCTGCGCGCACTAGGCGCTCCGTGATAGGATTTTCGATCGTGCGCGGGGGCGCCCAGCAAGGCGGCCCCGCCGAACCCGTGTCAGTACGGGGTAACCAGATTTCACATTTGAGGAGTTGAAGACATGGGTAAGGGTGACCGCAAGACCGCCAAGGGCAAGCGCTACAACGCCAGCTACGGCAACGCCCGTTCGCACACCGCGAGCAAGGTCGCCGTAGGCGCCGCTGCTCCGGTTGCCAAGAAGACCGTGGCCAAGGCTCCGGCGAAGAAGGCTGTGGCGAAGAAGGCCGTCGCCAAGGCCTGATCCGGCCGAACGACCGGTTCAAGGAAAAACGCGGCGCCTGGCGCCGCGTTTTTTTATGCGTGTCGTCCTGGCCGCCGCGTTCGCCGGGCATGGCCCGGCGCTACCCACATTGGCGCGGTAACGCCGGGCCATGCCCGACAGAGACATTCGATCAGCGCAGGGTCTTCTTCAGCGTTTCCGGATTGCCGTCGTTCGGCGCGGCCGGCACCTGCAGCAGGTGGGCCAGCAGCGGGTAGACGTCGACATTGTCGAAGCCATCGATCACCAGGCCTTGGCGGAACGACGGGCCACCGGCCACGAACACCGCACGCATGGACGGCAGCGCGTTGTCGTAGCCATGAGAACCCCGGTCCTGCTTGGCGCGCTTGGCGATCTTTTCGCGGTGCAGTGCATCCCAGCCTTCATCCATGGCGCAGACGATGGCCGGGACCCGCGGGTGCGTGCCGTAGTGCCAGCGCGGTGGCAGGTTTTCCTTCTTCCAGCATTCGTAATGCGCATGGCGGCCGAGCAGGGCGCGCTCGGCCTCTGCTTCGCGGCCTGCGACCGGCGCGAAACCCACCGACTGGCCCTGGCTGACATTGCGCGCGATGGCCGGATCGGCCATCGATTCGGTCGCGATCACGTGGCCATCGGCCACGCTGGCCATGCCATGGTCAGACACCACGATGACGTTGGTGGTCGCAGCCAGGCCGCGCTGCTGCAGTCCGTCGAGCACCTGGCCGACGATCTGGTCGGCGCGCACGATGGCGTCGGCGTACTGCTTCGACTCGGGGCCGTAGTTGTGACCGGCCTTGTCCACGTGTTCCATGTACAGCGTGGTGAGGCGCGGTGCATCAGCATCGGTCTGGGCCAGCCAGTCGAGCACGATGCCGGCGCGCTGCTCCAGCGGTTCCTTGCCGTCGTAGATGCGCCACTGGCTCGGGCGCACGCCGCGGATTTCCGATTCACTGCCCGGCCACGACGTGGTGGCCGAGCGGACGCCGGCGTTCTCGGCGCCGACCCAGATCGGTTCGCCGCCCCACCAGGCACTGGTGGTGACGGCCTCGCGGTTGCTCAGTTCGAAACGGCCCAGGGTTGCATCGTCCATGCTGTTGTTGACGATGCCGTGGTGGTCCGGACGCAGGCCGGTGACGATGGTGTAATGGTTGGGGAAAGTCAGCGACGGATAGGACGGCGTCATCCAGCGCGCACGTACGCCTCCGTCGATCAGTCGCTGCAGGTTCGGAGTGAGCCCACGGTCCAGTGCATCGGCGCGTAGGCCATCGATGGAGATCAACAGCAGCTTGGGCGGCGCAGCCGAAGCGACGGGTGTGGGAACGGAGGCGGAAGGGGCGGGCGCGGTGGTGCAGGCGGCCAATGGCAGCAGCAGCGCCAGCGCGCAGGTCAGGCGTACGGAAGTCATCGCAACATCATAAGCGGCGGCAATGACGCGCCCAAGACACGGCGCGCTGTCGCGCGCCGTGTCCGCGCATTTTTCCTTATCCCCGCGCCTGTCGGCGCGCCCCCTTCAACAAGAAGGGGGCTTTTCTCCAGACATATTCCTGATGCTTCCATCCACGCATGGCGTGGATCTACCGTGTTGACCAAGGTCGACACCTACCAACAGTTGCGCAGTGCACCACCCCGACAGATCGCAGGAATCTGTCGAAGGCGTGGTGGGGCCGGTTGCGGTGGTGTCCGCGGCATGGATGCCGCGGCCAAGCCCCCATGGACGGGTTTACGGCGTCCCCCGCAACCGGCCCACCACGCCATGCCTCGGAATGCTGCTGTTGCTTCGGCCGTTGCGGTTGCCTCTGCGGGTGCCGGGCGGCGCCCGGCCAGCCCTCTCAGGCGAACAGCGGGGCCTGGCGTTGTTCCAGCCGCAGCAGCGCGGCCTTGGTTTCCAGGCCGCCGCCGAATCCGGTGAGCGCGCCATTGCTGCCGATCACGCGATGGCAGGGCAGGATGATCGGCAGCGGGTTGCGGCCGTTCGCGGCGCCGACCGCGCGGGTCGCACTGGGCTGGCCGAGGTGCTGCGCCAGCTGCAGGTAGCTCCAGGTCTGGCCGAATGGGATCAGCGCCAGCGCCTGCCACACCCGCAGCTGGAACGGCGTGCCGCGTGGCGCCAGTTCAAGGTCGAAGCTGCTGCGTTCGCCGTGCAGGAACTGCAGCAGCTGTTCGCGCGCTTCCGGCAGCGCATCCGGTGCGTAGTGCCAGTCATCGCGTCCGCGTGCCGGATGGCGGTTTTCGGGGAAAAGCACATGTGACAGGCCACGTTCGTCACCGGCGATGGTCAGCACACCGATCGGGCTGTCGAAACGATCGAACAACAGGGTCATGTCGGTTCTCCAACGAAGGTTCCGGACAGGTGCCACAGGTGCAGCACGGCATAGGCGCGCCACGGGCGCCAGGGTTGCGAGCGTGCTTCGGTCGCGCGTTCGCTCAGGCGCTGGCCCTGCGCGTGGCCGAGGACCTGCTGCAGCACCAGGTCACCGGCCGGGAATGCATCGGGCTGGCCGAGTCCGCGCAGGGCGATGTACTGTGCGGTCCACGGGCCGATGCCGGGCAGTGCAACGCAGCGCGCAACAAACTCCTCCAGAGCCTGCCCGGGTTCGAAGTCCAGCTGGCCACTGGCACACGCAGCGGCCAGCGCACGCACGGTTGAGGCTCGGCTGCGCGGCAGTCCGATCGATTCCAGCGGCGCCTCGGCCAGTACCTCTGGTGCCGGAAACTGGCGATCGAACTCGGACGGCATGCCCGGCAGATGCGCACCGTACGCATCCACCAGACGCCGCGCAAAGGTAGTGGCGGCGGCGACGCTGACCTGTTGGCCGAGCACGGCGCGTACGCCGACCTCGAAGCCATCCCAGCCGCCCGGAACGCGCAGGCCTGGGCGTTCGGCGATGCCGCGCGCCAGCAGTGGTTCTTCGCCG
Source organism: Stenotrophomonas sp. 78350_Sma (assembly GCF_056482105.1). Classification (NCBI taxonomy): domain Bacteria; kingdom Pseudomonadati; phylum Pseudomonadota; class Gammaproteobacteria; order Lysobacterales; family Lysobacteraceae; genus Stenotrophomonas; species Stenotrophomonas sp. 78350_Sma. The sequence goes on from NZ_CM151182.1 coordinate 1,431,968, forward strand.
AGGGCTGCGTGGACCTGCTGCAGATCGGCATCGAGGTCGAACACGCGACGCACACGGCGCACGATGTCGGGGATCAGGCGCGGGTCGACCGCACCCAGCTGCAGACGCAGTTCCGGGCGCTTCGGGTCGGCAGTGACGCGCAGCAGGGTGGGGCGCTCCGGCGTGCCGAGCACGCGCTGGTAGCTGTCGTCGCCGATCAGTTCGATGCCGGGCAGGCTGCGCTTGCGCAGGAAGGCCAGCATGCGCGGGAAATCCAAAGGTGGGCGGTACACCAGGCGCAGCACCAGGCCGCCGTCATCGGCTGCCAACGGTTGATGCTGGCGGCGCAGCGCGGTCGGCGCCATGCCGCAGCCCTGCAGGAACGCGGTATTGAAACGTCGCAGGCTGTTGTAGCCGGCGGCCAGCGCGACGTCGGTCACCGGCAGGGTGGTTTCGGTCAGCAGCTGTTTGGCCAGCAGCAGGCGGTGGGTGGCATGGATCTGCCCGGGTGTGGCGCCGAGATGTTCGACGAACAGGCGCTGCAGCTGGCGCGCGCTGAGTCCAATCTTCTGCGCCAGGTCCGCTACCGGTTGCTCCTGCAGGAAGCCGCCGTGGATGATGGCCAGGGCGCGCTGTACGGTCTGCCCGGCGAGGGCCTGCTGGGCCTGTGGCGCCAGTTCCGGGCGGCAGCGCAGGCAGGGGCGGTAGCCGGCAGCGGCGGCCGCGGCCGCGGTCGGGTAGTAGGTGATGTTGCGTGGCTTCGGCGGTGGCGCCGGGCAGACAGGGCGGCAGTAGATGCCGGTGCTGCGCACGGCGGTGAAGAACACGCCGTCGAAGCGTGCGTCGCGGGCCAGGCGGGCGCGGTCGCAGGCGGCGGTGTCGAGGGCGAGGGCGGTGTCCATGGCGCCAGTCTAGGCGTGTGCGGGTAGGGATACTCGCCACATTCGGACATGGATGCTGAAGGGGGTCAGGCCGGGCTGCGCCCGGCACCCGCGGTAGTGCCGGCCGCTGGCCGGCAACAGCAACAGCAACAGCAGAAGCGGGATTCCTGTGGGATGGCGTGGTGGGTCCGGTGGCAGGGGACGCCGTGAACCCCCGGGCCGGCCCAGCCGCTGGCGGCTGGGCGTTCGGGCGCTTGCGAAGCAGTGCTTCGCAAGCAAAGCGCCCTCACCCATGGGGGCTCGATGGCGCCATCCATGGCGCCAACGGTCCTGCCAGCCCACATCGCCCACCTCTGTCAGTTGGTCGCTGCAGTTGGTGGGTGCCGACCGTTGGTCGGCACGCTTTGCTGTTGGTAGGTGTCGACCTTGGTCGACACGCTTTCCCAAGGGTCAGAAGGGGTTCAGTGCCACGCGCTGAATGCGCGCCCCGGACGGGTAGACTGTGGCTCTTGCTCCCATGAATCCCGGTTGCCCGATGTCCGCCAAATTCCGCTGGTTGCCCCTGTTGTGCCTGGCCCTGGCGGGCTGCAGTCAGCTGGAAAATCCAGGCAATGTGACCGCTGCCGACAAGGCAGCGCGGGCGCCGGCCAGCGATGGCGAGAACATGGTGTCGATCAATGCCGCCGATGCGCCGCCGCCGCCGGCGCCGCCGCGCAGCCGGGCGGATCGGCCGTGGCCACAGGCGCAGCTGGAGAATGGCCGCGCCTGGGTCAGCTGCAGCACGGAATATGCTGGCGATGCCGGCGACGGCGTCGAGCTGGAGGGCCTGCAGCGCGAGCAGATCACCCAGGCCCTGGCGCCGTGCGCCGAACGTGGCCTGATGCGCGTGCGCTACGCCGGCAAGATCAATCCGGGCTTCGCCGAAATGATGTGGCGGTTGGCCGTGGTCGCTGACGATCAGAAGATCCACAAGCGCATCCTCGATCTGGATTCCAGCGGCGGCCAGGTGGAATCGGCGATCGTCGCCGGTGACAGCATCGGTGAATCCGGCTGGACCATCTGGGTGCGCGAAGGCTCGATCTGCCACAGCGCCTGCGTGTTCGTGCTGGCCGCCGGTGACAACCGCCTGCTGTCGGGCAAGGTCGGCATCCACCGCATGATGCGCATCAGTTCCAAGGCCACCTCGCGCGCGGAACTCAACCGCGAGCTGCACGAGGTCTACGACAACGTGAAGGACTACCTGCAGCGCAACGGCGTGGCGGTGGGCGTGGCCGACCTGATGATGACTGTGCCCAATCGCAGCCTGCGCCTGCTGACGCCGGACGAGCTGCGTCAGTACGGCCTGGATGGCACCAATGCGGTGCAGGACGATCTGGAACGGATCAAGCAGATGCGCGCCTGTGGCGATGACTTCGTGCAGCGCAAGGACGCGTTCCTGATCGCCTTCGACCAGCAGTGCAAGCGCGAAGGCGCCGACATGGAATCGATCAACAGCTGCGGCCAGGCACTGAAGCAGCGCTTCGGCTTCCCGGATGCGGTGTGCCCGGAAGAAAGCCCGCTGTCGGAGATCGATGTGGCAACGCTGCCACCGGCACCGTCGGAGCCGCCGCCGGTGGCCGAACAGGCGCCGGCAGACACCGGCACGCCCGCCGCGCAGGCCGATGCCGCAGCGGTGGAAGGCAGCGCCAACGCGCGCTGACGGACAGCTCACCGTGCTGGCGTAGACTGCGGTTCTTTCCCGAGAACCGGCGGTGTTCATGAAACGCGTGCTCCTGCTGCTGTCCCTGATGCCCATGCTCGCGTTGGCGCAGACGCCTGCGCCCGCCACGCCCGCCCCGGCGCCCGCGCGCCCGGCACCGGCCTCGCCGTCGGCTGCAAAACCGGCCACCGCCGGTGCTCCGGCGTTGACCGCCGCGCAGCAGGCACAGGTGCAGAAACAGGATGCGGAAATGGGTGCGGCCGCAGTGAAGGCGGCGCAGCTGGTTGATGCCAATCGCGCCGGCGAGTTGTGGGATGGCGCTTCGGCCGTCGCGCGCCGTGCAGTACCGAAGGCCGCTTTCGTCAGCCAATTGACCGCCGAGCGCACGCGTCTGGGTGCGCTGGCCGGGCGTGGCCAGCCGACCATCACCCGGGTCAAGTACAGCGCCGGTGCCGCGGTGCCGGAAGGGCTGTACATCAACGTCAGCTTCCCGACCCGTTTCGCCAACAGCGCACAGCCGGTGCGCGAACTGGTCTCGTTCCGTTTCGACGAGGACCAGGTGTGGCGCCTGGCCGGATACAGCCTGCGTGCGTCGGCACCCTGAGGAGATGAATGATGGCAACTGAACTGACAATGCTGGCCTGGTCGATCGTGCTCGGCTTCGTCTACATCTTCGCTACCTCCACCGTGGTCACCCGCGAGCGCGGGATGAAGTGGAATGCCTCGGCACGCGATGGCGAAGCGAAGCCGCTCAGCCCACTGGCCGGTCGCCTGCAACGTGCGCAGGCCAACTTCCTGGAGACGTTCCCGTTCTTCGCCGCCGCCGCCATCGCAGTGGTGGTGGCCGGTCGCGGCAACGACACCACGACGTTGGCCGCGCAGGCCTACTTCTGGGCGCGCGTGGTCTACCTGCCGCTGTATGCCGCAGGCGTGCCCTATGTGCGCAGCCTGGTGTGGGCGGTGTCGCTGCTGTCGATCCTGGCGCTGGTGTTCGCGTTGTTGTGACCCGGGCCTGATCCAGATCAAGGCCGGTCAGGTGCGTGGCGCTATGCTGGCCCGGACTGAATCAACGGCAGGAGGCGCGCATGCGCAGGATGGACGTGGTGGTGGTCGGCGCCGGACCGGCGGGTCTGTGCTTCGCGCGTGCGCTGGCCGGCAGCGGGCTGCAGGTCGGGCTGGTCGAAGTGCAGCCGCGCCAGGCGCTGGCCGAGGCCGCCTTCGATGGCCGCGAGATCGCGTTGACCCATGCCTCACGGCAGAGCATGGAGCAGCTGGGGCTGTGGCAGCGCCTGCCGCAGGCCGAAGTCGCTGAGCTGCGCGATGCCAGGGTGATGAACGGCGGCTCGCCGTTCGCGCTGACCTTCGCCAGCAGCCAGGTTGACGGCCAGCCGCTGGGCTGGCTGGTACCCAATCATCTGATCCGCCGTGCTGCATGGGATGCCGTGCAGGGGCAGGACGGCCTGGAACTGTTCGACGGGCGCAAGGTGCTGGGCGTGCAGGCCGATGCGCAGGGCCACGTGGTCAAACTTGATGACGGCAGCCAACTTCATGCGCGGCTGCTGGTGGCCGCTGACAGTCGCTTCTCCGCCACCCGCCGCATGCTTGGCATCGGTGCGCAGATGCGTGACTTCGGCAAGTCGATGCTGGTGTGCCGCATGCAGGTCGAGCGCGACCATCACCACACTGCCTGGGAATGGTTCGGCTACGGCCGCACGATGGCGTTGCTGCCGCTCAACGAGGGCCAGGCATCGGCGGTGATCACGCTGCCGCCGCGGCAGATCGAGGAGCTGCTGGCGATGGATGAGGTGGCCTTTGGCGACGCCGTCAGTGCTTGCTTCGAACACCGCCTTGGCCGGATGCAGCCGGTGGCCACGCCGCAGGCGTATCCGCTGGTCGGTGTGTACGCGCACCGTTTTGTCGGCGAGCGTTCGGCGCTGATCGGCGATGCCGCCGTCGGCATGCACCCGGTCACCGCGCATGGCTTCAACCGGGGCCTGGCCAGCGCGCAGCGGCTGGCGCAGGGTATCGTCGCACAGCAGCGCCGCGGTGCCGACATCGCCGCCGCCGGCATGCTGGCCAGCTACCAGCGCGGTCATCGGCTGGCGTCGCGGCCTCTGTACGAGGCCACCAACGCGATCGCCAGCCTGTACACCGACGATCGCCGTCCGGCGCGCCTGCTGCGGGCGGCGGGCCTGCGCCTGGCGCAGGGCGTGGCACCGTTCAGGCAACTGATTGCCTCGCACCTGACCCAGCGCGTGGCCTGAACAGCTTCAGATCAGCCGGCGGCCAGCACCCGGATCTGGCTGTCGGCGAATTCGACCACCTGGCCTGCGCGGATCTTGCAGGCCTTGCGCAGTTCGACTTCGCCGTCGACCCGCACCTGGCCGTCGCTGATGACCATCTTGGCCTCGCCGCCACTGGTGACCAGGTCGGCCAGCTTGAGCAGCTGCTTGAGTTCGACGTAGTCGCCGTCGAGGTCGAATTCGAGAATCTGCATGGAGCGGGGTTCCTGGAAAGAGGGCGCGGGCCAGCGGCCGGGCCGGGAAGAGGGCGCGTATTGTGCGCCAGCGCGGGGCATGACGGCACGCGCACGGAAAGCTGTACGCCTCGTTCAGGATCAATGCGGTATCATTCCGCTCTGAGCGAGTGAAATCTCCTCCGACCGAGCAGCGCCAGGGCACGCGATAAGAAGGGCGCCCAAAGCGCGGACCATCACCTTTTTATCGCACTGCCAGGAAGACGGCAGTGCCTTCGGAGTTCCCCATGTCCCAAGATTCCCAAGCGCCGCTGCAGTTTGCGCAGCTCGGCCTGTCCGAGCCCGTGATGCAGGCGGTCACCGCCATCGGCTATGAAACCCCGTCGCCGATCCAGGCTGCCACCATCCCGGCGATGCTGGAAGGCCGCGACGTACTGGGCCAGGCCCAGACCGGTACCGGCAAGACCGCAGCGTTCGCACTGCCGGTACTGTCCAACATCGACCTGCAGCAGATCAAGCCCCAGGCCCTGATCCTGGCGCCGACGCGCGAACTGGCCATCCAGGTCGCCGAGGCGTTCCAGTCGTATTCGTCGAAGATCCCGGGCTTCCGCGTGCTGCCGGTGTACGGCGGCCAGCCGTACGGCCAGCAGCTGTCGGCCCTGCGCCGTGGCGTGCATATCGTGGTCGGCACCCCCGGCCGCGTGATCGACCACCTCGACCGCAGCACCCTGGACCTGTCCGAGCTGAAGACGCTGGTGCTGGACGAAGCCGATGAAATGCTGCGCATGGGCTTCATCGACGACGTCGAAGCCGTGCTGAAGAAGCTGCCGGAGCAGCGCCAGGTAGCCCTGTTCTCGGCCACCATGCCGCCGCAGATCCGCCGCATCGCGCAGACCTACCTGCAGGACCCGGTGGAAGTGACCATCGCGGCCAAGACCACCACCTCGGCCAACATCCGCCAGCGCTACTGGTGGGTGAGCGGCATGCACAAGCTGGATGCGCTGACCCGCATCCTGGAAGTCGAGCCGTTCGACGCGATGATCATCTTCGCGCGTACCAAGGCCGGCACCGAAGAACTGGCCAGCAAGCTGCAGGCCCGTGGCCTGGCCGCTGCCGCCATCAACGGTGACATGCAGCAGGCCCAGCGTGAGCGCACCATCGCCATGCTGAAGGAAGGCAAGCTGGACATCCTGGTCGCCACCGACGTGGCCGCGCGCGGCCTGGACGTGGAGCGCATCAGCCACGTGCTGAACTACGACATCCCGTACGACACCGAAAGCTACGTGCACCGCATCGGCCGTACCGGTCGTGCCGGCCGCAGCGGTGAGGCGATCCTGTTCGCCACCCCGCGCGAGAAGGGCATGCTGCGCCAGATCGAGCGCGCCACCCGCCAGCCGATCGAAGAAATGCAGTTGCCGAGCGTGGAAGCGGTCAACGACACCCGCATCAGCAAGTTCACCTCGCGCATCACCGAAACCCTGGGTGCCGGTGGCCTGGACTTCTACCGCCAGCTGCTGGAGCGCTTCGAGAACGAGCAGAACGTGCCCGCCATTGAAGTGGCAGCCGCGCTGGCGAAGATGCTGCAGGGCGATACCCCGTTCCTGCTGCAGCCGCCGGTGCGGGCCCCGCGTGAAGAGCGCGCGCCGCGCGAACGCTTCGACCGTGGCGACCGTCCGGAGCGTGGCGATCGCTTCGACCGTAACGAGCGTGGTCCGCGCTTCGAGCGTGGCCCGCGTCGCGATGACGCCGAAGGTGGTTTCGAGCAGCGTCCGCGCCGTGAGGTTCCGCCGCGTGGTGCGCCGGAGCAGGGCATGGAGACCTACCGTATTTCGGTCGGTCACCAGCATGGTGTGAAGCCGGCCAACATCGTGGGCGCCATCGCCAACGAAGCTGGCCTGGAAAGCCGCTTCATCGGCCGCATCGACATCCACGACGACTTCTCGCTGCTGGACCTGCCGGCACAGATGCCGTCGGACGTGCTGTCGCACCTGCAGAAGGTCTGGGTGTCCGGCCAGCAGCTGCAGATGCGCGCGCTGGCCCCGGGTGAAGACACCAACCCGGCCCCGCGCCCGTTCAAGCCGCGCTTCGACAAGCGTGGTCCGGGCGGTCCGGGTGGCCCGCGTCGTGGCGGCCCGGGTGGTCCGGGTGGCAATGGTGGCGATCGCGGCGGTGACCGCGACAGCCGCCCGCCGCGTCGTGACGGCTTCAAGCCGCGCGGCCCGCGCAGCTACTGAGTCGTACCGCAGCCATGACAACGCCAGCCTTCGGGCTGGCGTTGTCCGTTATGGGGCTGGAAAAGGGGACGGAGGGGATTAAGTCGTAAATGGCTGGCCGGGGGGCTTATGCCGAAAACGACTTAATCCCCTCCGTCCCCTTTTTCGCATGGCCAACACATTCCCGGTCCTAGGCTGAGCTGGTTCCAAAGGAGGTTGTCACCGCATCACATTCGGGGGGATCCGGGATGGGTAGGAGTGGCACGGACCAACAGAGCCGGCGGGTGCCGATGACCCGCGGCCTGGGACTTCGGTTTGCGTTGTTGACGGGCATGGCGATTGGACTGGTCGCACTGTCCGCCTTGATCCAGGAACTGCAGGCGGCTTCCACCGCCTGGATTGCCGGCCAGGGGTACTGGTCGCGGGGGCAGCAGGACGCGACCGCCGCACTCAGCCGCTACCTGGCGCGTGGTGATGCCCAGGACCTGGACGATGCACGCCGGGCCCTGCAGGTGCCCATGGGGGATCTGCAGGCGCGGCTGGCACTGGAGCAGGCCGAACCGGACGAGGCCAAGGCCCGGCAGGGCTTCCTGCGGGGCGGTAACGCGCGCGCCGATATTCCACGACTGGTGTTCTCGTTCCGGTATGCACGCGACATCGGCGCATTCCGTGAAGCGACCGCCCTGTGGCGGCAGACCGACGGCGACCTGATGGCCGTGCAGCGGCTGGTGGATGAGCTGCAGCAGCGGCACGGCCAGGGCGGGCTGCCGGTCGCTGCGCGTGACCGCTACCTTCAACAGCTGCGTGATCTCGACCGTCGCCTGCAGGTGCAGGCGCAGGCGTTCTCGCAGGCATTGCTGCGGATGGCCACCATGGTGCGCATCGCGACGCTGGTGGTGGGAGGACTGTAGGTGCTGGCGATCAGCCTGATGGCGGTGGCTCTCGCGCGCCGCGTGGGCAAGGACCTGACCGAACACGAGAGCCGCTTCCGCGCGGCGTTCTACCAGGCCAACGTCGGCATGCTCAAGCTTGACACCGAAGGCAGGGTGGTCGAAGCCAACCAGGCGATGGCCGATATCCTCGATTACCGGCGTGAGGTGCTGCTGCAGATGTCGCTGGGCGATCTGCTGATGGAAGGCGAGCTGGTCATCGACGGCGTCGGCCGCATCGACTGGGACCGCCAGCTGCGGCCGAGCGAACTGCGCTTCTGCCGGCGTGACGGCAGCCTGGTCTGGGGGCGCTGGAGCGGTACCGGTGTGCGCAGCGCCGGCGGTGGCCTGTCGGTGTTCGCGATCATCGAGGACGTCAGCCAGAACCATGCGCTGGCACGCGAGATCGAGCACCACGCCAGCCACGATCCGTTGACCGGCCTGATCAACCGTCGCGAGATCGAACGCCTGCTGGAACGCGCACTGCTGCAGGTGCGCAGCGATGGTGGAACGCATGCGCTGTGCTACATCAATCTGGACCACTTCAAGCTGGTCAACGACAGTTTCGGCCACGCCGCCGGCGATCAGATGCTGCGCAGCTTTGCCGACTACCTGGTGGCTGCGGTGCGTGATGGCGACTGGGTCGGGCGACTTGGCGCCGATGAGTTCGCGGTATTTCTTGCCCATGCCAGCCAGGACGAAGCCAAGCGGGTGCTGCAGCGGGTGATCCGCAACCTGGGGCAGGCGACCTTCCCCATCAGTGAAGGCCGCCCGCAGCTGAGCTGCAGCATCGGCGTGGTCGAAGTCAGCGCCGACGCACCCGATGTGAACTGGCTGATGAGCGCTGCCGACAGTGCCTGCTATGCCGCCAAGCAGGCCGGCCGCAACCGCGTGCACTGCTTCAACGAGAACCGCATGGCACTGGAGGAGCGGCGGCAGGAGGCCGAGCGCCTGCAGGGTGTCAGCCTGGCGATGGCCGAGAACCGGATGCTGTTGTATGCGCAACGCATCGCCCGGGTTGGCGATCCGTCCTACCTGCACTATGAAGTGCTGGTGCGCATGCGGGGCACCGACGGCAACCTGCACCTGCCCGGACAGTTCATGCCTGCGGTGGAGCGCTATGGCATGGCGGTAGCGCTGGACCGGCACGTGCTCGGACTGCTGTTCCGCCACCTGCAGGTCTGCCCGGTGCATGTCCGCCAGCTGGGACTGTGCAACGTCAATGTATCTGCCCAGTCGATTGCCGAACCGGGTTTCCTCTCCTTCGTCTGCGACCTGCTCGAACGCAACCGTGCGCTGGCGTCCAAGCTGTGTTTCGAGATCACCGAAACGGCCGCGATCAGCAACCTCAGCCAGGCCCGTGCGTTCATCGACGCGGTGAAGGCGCGCGGCTGCCGGATGGCGTTGGACGACTTCGGGTCCGGCCTCTCTTCGTTCGGTTATCTGCGCCAGCTGCCGGCCGACATGCTCAAGATCGACGGCGCCTTCGTCCGCGACATGGACACCGACCCGGTCAGCCACGCCACCGTGCGCGCGATCAGTGAACTGGGGCGCGAGCTGCAGATGGAGGTGGTGGCCGAATGGGTGGAGACCGCCGAAGTCGCCGCCGCACTGACCCGGCTTGGGGTGCAGGGCCTGCAGGGCTATGCGGTCGAGCGGCCGCAGCCGCTGGAGCGGATGACCCTGGCTGACCTGAGGCCGTTCCGGCTGGTGGCCGTGAAGGGACCGCCCAGCGCAGGCTGAACCGCGGGCGCCGACTTTGGTCTACACATGCGCGGCGTGCCCGGCTGCGATAATGCGCGCCAGGGGCGACGCGCAGTGGGCGCGGACGTAAGCAGGAACAGGACGTGGCGTGGGCGGCAGGCAGTGGCGGTATGGAACAGGAGCGGTGTTGGCCGTCCTGATGGTGTGGTTGGCGTTGCCGTGGCCGCTTCTGGCTGCAGAGGCCGTGTCGGGCCGTGATTATCTTCTGGTCGGCGGTGCTACCGACGAGCCGACGCCGCACCGAGCGTGCACGCCGCAGATGCTGTCCGGCGCCCGCCAGCAGGCCGAGGTGCCCGCACCGCCCACTGGCTGGTCGGGCGAGCCGCAGGCACTGGATGTGTTCAACGTCTTTGCCGGTGAAGTGCGCGTCCAGCATGGCGACCGCGAAATCTGCGGCGACATGCATGATGCCCGTACCCGCGATTCGCGTTTCCGCGCAGGTATCGGCATGGTGGCCGTACCGCCGGCAGGCAGCCACGAGCCTTTCCTGGTTTCCTGGCAGACGCCGCTGAAAACACGCTGGGTACCGACCCTGCGGCTGGGCGCACCCAGCCCGGTGCAGCAGAACGATACCGCGCGCCTGCTGGTACGTGCCGCCTGCATCGCGGTGGCGATCGCGCTGGCGTTGTCGGCGCTGATGGCGTTCCTGACCACGCGCGACCGAAGCTTCCTGGTCTATATCGCCTGCACCACCGTACTGGTGTTGTGGCAGGCCATCCTCGGCGGGCTCAGTGGCTACCCGGAACCCTGGCTGCCGGTGGGGGAGCATGGCGCGAGGTGGCTGCTGTCGTTGACCGCGGCCTCGCAGGCGCTGGTGCTGCCGGCACTGTGGCGGCTGAACGGAGGCGACCGCGTGCTGCCTCGATCGCGCTCTGCGCAGCTGCTGGTGTTGTGGACCCTGATGGCGCTGGCCGCGCTGGTGCCGTGGCTGCGCTGGGAGCATCTGGCCTGGGTCGCACAGGGCCTGCAGGTGTCCTATCTGTCCGGGTGTGGCCTGGCACTGCTGGTCGGCCTGTGGGCACGCTGGCGCGGTGACCGTTGGGCGCAGGCGGGTCTGGCAGCGCTGGCACCGATGCTGGTACTGATCATCGCCGATGCCTGTGGTGCGGAGTGGCTGCTGGAATACCGGGTGGAGGCGCTGCAGCTGGCGGTGACCTGGTTGTTGATGATGGCTGCCTACGCCCTGAACCAGCGGCTTGGCCGCCTGCGCCAGCAGCGTGACGAGCTGCGCCAGCTGGCCGAGACCGATGGCCTGACCGGCCTGCCCAACCGTCGTGCCGGCCTGCAGCAGCTGGCGCGGCATCTGGAGCGTGTCAACCGTGAAGGAGGGCCGCTGGTGATCGGCTTCCTCGACATCGACCTGTTCAAGGACATCAACGACCGTCATGGCCACGCGGTGGGCGACCAGGTGCTGGTGGCCGTCGCGCGGGCCTTGCGCACGGCGGTGCGCAGCCAGGACGAAGTGGTACGGATGGGTGGCGAGGAGTTCCTGCTGCTGATGCCGGGCATGCCGCGTGAGGCGGCATCGGCGCGGCTGGACCGCCTTCGCCAGCGCATCACCGAGGCCGGCCTGGCGTTGCAGGTAGCGGGGCTGGAAGTGACGGCCAGCATCGGCCTGGCACAGTGGCGGCCGGGCGAGGATGACCTGGCGGCACTGCTGCGGCGGGCCGACCATGCCATGTACGTGGCCAAGCGCGCAGGCCGCAACCGTGTGTTCGACGGTGAAGAGCTCGATCCGCCCGGCCCGGCATGAGGCGCAGCGGGCGGCGATGCCGGATAATAGGGCGATGACCACCCGACTCAACAAACACATCGCCGACACCGGCTTCTGCTCCCGCCGCGAGGCCGATCGCCTGATCGCCGCCCGCCGCGTCACCGTCAACGGCCACCCGGCCGGCACCGGTGCGGTGGTGGGCGAAGAAGACCAGGTACTGGTCGACGGCCAGCCGCTGCGCGCCCGCGTCGCCCGCAAGCCCGGGACCCGCCGCCACGTCTACATCGCGCTGAACAAGCCGGTCGGCGTCACCTGCACCACCGAAACATCGGTCAAGGGCAACATTGTCGACTTCGTCGGCCACGAACAGCGCATCTTCCCGGTCGGCCGACTGGACAAGGAGTCCGAAGGCTTGATCCTGATGACCAGCAACGGCGACATCGTCAACCAGATCCTGCGCGCTGAGAACGGCCACCAGAAGGAGTACCTGGTGGCGGTGAACAAGCCGGTTACCGATGAATTCCTGCGTGGCATGGCGCGCGGCGTGCGCATCCACGATCAGATGACCCTGCCGTGCAAGACCTCGCGCATCGCCAAGTTCGGTTTCCGCATTACCCTGCAGCAGGGCCTGAACCGGCAGATCCGACTGATGGCCGCTGAATTCGGCTACCGCGTGACCCAGCTGCGCCGTGTGCGCATCGACAACATCAAGATCGGCGCGCTGAAGCCGGGCCAGTGGCGCAACCTGACCGAGCAGGAACTGCAGGGCCTGCTGCCGAAGCAGCTGGACTGGTAACGCGTGGTAGTGCCGGCCGCTGGCCGGCTGCACCAGTCATCGAATGACTGCGGGATGCCGGCCAGTGGCCGGCGGTACCTGTTGTGCGGTTTACGCACCGGCATCCGCTAGACTTGGCGGTGACCTGCCGGAACATGACGCTGCATGATCAAGCCCGACAAGCCCGCCAACGAAGCCCTTCGGCTTGAGGCGCTGTACCGCTACCGCATCCTGGATTCGGAGCGTGAGAAATCCTTCGACGACCTGGTAGTGATCGCCAAGGCGGTCTGCGGCACTTCGATGGCGGCGGTGACCCTGATCGACGTCGAACGGCAATGGTTCAAGTCGATCCAGGGCATCGATGCGGCGGAGAACCTGCGCAGCGAATCGATGTGCGGCCACGCCATCCTGCAGCCGCAGGAAATCATGGTGGTGGAGGACGCGCTGCAGGACATCCGCTTCCACGACAACCCGGTGGTGACCGGCGATCCGCACATCCGCTTCTATGCCGGTGCGCCGCTGATCAGTTCAGATGGCCTGCCGCTGGGCACGCTATGCGTGTTCGACGCGCATCCGCAGCACCTGGCCAGCGACAAGGCCGAGGCGCTGGCTGCTCTGTCGCGGCAGGTGATGCTGGTGATGGAACTGCGCCGCTTCGCCCTCGACATCCAGAAGCACATGCTGGAGCGCGACGATTACGAGCGCCTGTTGTCGGAATACCAGGACGTACTGCTGGCGCAGAATGCCGACCTGGCCGCACAGAGCCGTACCGATGCCTTGACCGGCCTGCCCAACCGCCGTGCGATGGCGGCCGCGCTGGAAGAGGCGGTGGCCGGGAATCCGCCCAGTGCGGCCTGCGTGGCGCTGCTGGACATCGACCATTTCAAGCACATCAACGACTTCCAGGGTCACGCCACCGGCGACCGGGTACTGGCCGAACTGGGAGCGCTGCTGCGCTCGCACTTCGCCGGCCGCGGCATGGCCGCGCGTTATGGCGGCGAAGAGTTCGTGGCGGTGATGCCCGGTACCGATCTGCGCACCGCGGAGCTGCAATGCGAGTTCCTGCGCCTGGCGGTGGCCGACCTTCCGCTGGGTTTCCCGGTCACGATCAGTATCGGTGTCGCCCAGCACCTCACTGGCGAGAGCGTGGACGAGACCCTGGCACGTGCCGACAAGGCGTTGTACCGGGCCAAGGGCAATGGCCGCAACCGGGTGGAACGGGCCGACTGAATCGCCCCCCCGTCGAATGGATGCGACGTGCGGATGATTCGATGCCACTCAGGTAGGCCCACGCCACGCGTGGATGCCGTTCCCGATTCAACACCGTCGCGTCGCAATCCCTGCGACCACGACCGGCCAGCATGGTGCATCTGTTCCCGCGGACGCCGACCATGCTGCAGACCCTGGCCATCGCCCACTACCGTTCACTGCATGGACTGGTGCTGCCGCTGCAGCCGTTGAATGTGGTCACCGGCGACAACGGCAGTGGAAAATCCAGCCTGTACCGCGCGCTGCGCCTGTTGGCGGAAACCGCGCAGGGCGGAGTGGCCGCAGTGCTGGCGCGCGAAGGTGGACTCGGCTCGGCGTTGTGGGCCGGCCCGGAAAAGATCGACCGCCGGGTCACGGCGGGCGACATTCCCCTGCAGGGTGGCCCGCGCCAGGAAGCGGTGGGCCTGAAGCTCGGCTTCGCCACTGACCAGTTCGGCTATGCGATCGACCTGGGCTATCCACCGCCCAGCCGTTCAGCGTTCGCACTGGACCCGCAGATCAAGGCCGAGGCGATCTGGGCCGGGCCGTTCCTGCGCAGCGCCAACCTGCTGGTCGATCGCCGCGGGGCGATGGTGCGGCAACGCCATGCGCACGGCTGGGATCGGGTCGACGACCGGCTGTCATCGTTCGACAGCCTGTTCACCCAGGTCGGCGATCCGCAGCGCATGCCGGAAACCATCGCCCTGCGTGAGTACATCCGTCGCTGGCGCTTCTACGATCATTTCCGCAGCGATGCCGATGCGCCGGCGCGGCAGCCGGCGATGGCCACGCGCACGCCGGTGCTGCATCACGACGGCCGCGATCTGGCGGCGGCCTGGGTGACCATCCTCGAGATCGGAGATCCGGTTGCCTTGGCACGCAGCGTGGACGATGCCTTCCCAGGTGCCACGATCGGCTTCGAGGAACTGGATGGCCGATTGGCCCTGCGCTTCCACCAGCCCGGGCTGCTGCGGCCCTTGTCGATGACCGAGCTGTCCGATGGCACCCTGCGTTTCCTGCTGCTGGCTGCCGCACTGCACACACCGCGCCCGCCGCCGCTGCTGGTGCTCAATGAGCCGGAGACCAGCCTGCATCCAGACCTGCTGCCGGCGCTGGCGCGGCTGATCATCGCCGCCAGTGCACGCAGCCAGGTATGGGTGGTGTCTCACGCCAGCCGGCTGATCGCCGCGTTGGAGCAGGCACCGGGCTGCCACTCGCTGCACCTGCACAAGGAGCAGGGCCGCACGTTGTTGAGTGGGCAGGGGCTGCTGGATGCCCCGGCATGGCACTGGCCGCAGCGCTGAAACGTCGCTCCACGCGCGGTAGATCCACGCCGTGCGTGGATGCACTCAATCGGCGATGTTGCGCGCCTCGGCCGTGCCAAGGATTTCCGGATGCTGCACCGGCTTGCGGCGATTGAGCAGCGGATGCAGGAACACTGCTCCGACGATGATCGCCACGCCCAGGTAGAACCATGGCGTGACCTCGTGCTGCTCGCGCAGCAGCACCACCGCCAGCACCACTGCGTAGACAGGTTCCAGGTTGGTCACCAGCTGTACGGTGTAGGCGCTCAGGTGGCGCAGCGCGACCAGGGCCAGGGCGAACGGCAGCAGCGTGCAGAACCCGGCCAGTACCAGCAGCAGGATGCCGTCGTGCAGGTCCGGAACCACCCACAGCGGGCTGGCCAGCGCCGGCAGCAGGTAGGGCATCAGCGGTGCCAGCAGGGTCAGGGTGAGGGTGCCGGCACCCAGCTCCAGCGCCGTGACCGTAAGCGGATCGGCGTGGCTGACCATGCGCTTGTTGAGCGAGCCGAACACCGCCACCAGCAATGCCGAGATCGCGCCGATCAATACACCCAGGCGCATGCCATCGGGCACGCCACCGACCACCAGCGCCACGCCCGGCAGTACTGCCAGGCCGAAGGCCAGTTCACGCAGCTGGAACGGCCGCTTGGCTACCCACGGTTCGATGATTGAAGTGAACACCGGCGCCAGCGCAATGCAGGTGGCGGCCACCGACGCATTGGCCAGCTTCACCGCACCGTAGAACGTCAGCCAGTGCAGGGCGACCAGCGCGCCGATGCCAGCGTAGCCGGCCACCAGCCGCAGGGGCAGGGTGCGCAGCCCGCGCCACACCCGTGGCAGCAGGGCCAGCATCGCCGTCACCAGCAGCATGCGCCACCAGACCAGCGGCAATGCGGGCAGGGTGATCAGCTTGCCGAGGATGGCGGTGACGCCCCACAGCAGGACACAGAAGTGGATCTGCCACAGCGCTTTGCGGGTGTCGGGTGTGCTCATCCGCCTATTGTGAGGCAAGGCGAACGTCGCAGCGCTACCCGCGTGTGGAATTGTTGCCCCGGTCAACCTGCCGCTGCAGCGCCATCGCTGCCGCCGGGTTGCGCGCCTTGCCTGCGCCGATGCACAGCAGGTAGACCTCGCGCGGGGTTTCAGGGGCGGGCGCTGCCAGGCAGGGCAGGTCGTCCACCGGCTCGCCGCGCGACCAGCGCCGGGCCCGTTCGGCCCAGCGCTGCTGCACGGGTGCCGGCAGGCCCTCGTTCAAACGTGCCTGGCTGCGCTTGATCCGTGCGTAGACGAAGCCGGCGCTGACATCGCCATGCAGGGGTGCCTCGTCGCTGTCCTCGATCACCAGGGCCACGCCGTGCGCGCGCGCAGCGGTAACCAGTTCCGGGCCATGCGCCTCGGCATTGCGGACTTCCAGGGCGTGCTGCAGCGGCACGCCGTCCAGTTGCTTCGGCAGCTGCGCCATCAGCCGTTCCAGCGCTTCGGCGTCGGCCGGATGCCGTGGATCGAACTGCCACAGCAGCGGGCCCAGCCGGTCACCGAGCGCGAGTGCGGCCTGCAGGAACGGCGCCGCGGCATCCACCGTGCTGGACAGGTCGCGGCGCTGTACCAGGTAGCGCGGCGCCTTCAGCGAGAAACGGAAGCCTTCAGGGGTCTGCGCGGCCCATTGCGCGCATTGCACTGCGGTCGGCGTGCGGTAGAAGGTGCCGTTGATCTCGATGCAGCGCAGCGCACGGCTGGCGTGTGCCAGCTCTTCCCGCTGCGGCAGGCCGGCGGGATAGAACACGCCGCCGCGCCATTCCGGAAACACCCAGCCGCCGATGCCGCAGCGGATCGCTCCTGCGGTCACTGGCCGTGGTCCGCGCGCCAGGGATCGTAGCTGCCGAACCACCACAGGTAGCCTTCCGGATCGGCGCAGGCATAGCCACGGCCGCCGTAGTCCTGGTCGGCGATGTCGATGACGATGCGTGCCCCGGCCGCCTTGGCCCGGGCGTAGTGCGCGTCGGCATCGGTGACGATCACGCAGGCACTCTGGGTCTGGCGGCCGCCCACCTCGTCCGGCATCGCGGCATGCTGGCTCCAGGCGCTTTCCTTGACGGCCGAGCCGAGCATGATCATGCCGTTGCCGAAGGTCAGCTGGGCGTGGAACACGGTATCGCCATCGGCATACACCGCCTGGGCATGAAAGCCGAAGGCGCGCTGCAGCCAGTCGATCGCCGCCTGCGCATCGCGGTAGCGCAGGCAAGGAATGATGGTGGATCCATTGCTCGGTTGGCCGTTCCCGTCCATGACACCCCTCCTATGGCACAGGCCAGCCTGCGCCGATGACCGTTACCATCGCGCGAACCCTTGATGACGGCCTGCACATGGCCGCCACCCCTTTTCGGAGATCGTGCTGGATGAAACCCTGGATTGGAGGAGCCGTGCTGCTGGCATGCACGACCATGGCAAGCGCGGGCACCCCGGCGCAGCTGCAGGACCTGGATGCGACCGTCGAGCGCGTGCGCGCGCAGTTCGACGTGCCCGGCATCGCCGTGGCCGTGGTCAAGGACGGCCAGGTCGTGCTCGAGCGCGGTTGGGGCGTGCGTGAACAGGGCAGGCCGGAGCCGGTCCAGGCCGACACCCTGTTCGCCATTGCCTCCAATACCAAGGCGTTCACTGCAACCTCGCTGAACCTGCTGGCCGAGGACGGCAAGCTGAAGATGGACGACAAGGTGATCGACCACCTGCCGTCGTTCCGCATGTCCGATCCGTTCGTGACCGGGCAGATGACGATCCGCGACCTGCTGTCGCATCGCAGTGGCCTGAGCCTGGGCGCCGGTGACCTGCTGTTCTGGCCGACCACGTCCTACAGCAATGCCGAAGTGGTGGAGCGCCTGGGCAAGGTGCCGCTGAAGGGCGGTTTCCGCGAAAGCTATGCCTACGACAACATCCTGTACGCGGTCGCCCAGCAGGTGATCGAGCACGTTTCCGGCATGAGCTACCAGCAGTTCCTGCAGGCGCGCATCTTCGACAAGGTGGGCATGACCGGCACGCGCTACAACGCCGATCACCTGAAGCCCGGTGACAAGGCCGCGGTCGGTCACGCCAAGTACGATTTCAAGGATCTGCGCACCGTTGCGCCGCTGACCTGGTCGAACAACGCAGGCGCCGGTGGCATCTATTCCAGCGCGCATGACATGGCGCGCTGGATGCAGGTGCAGCTGGCCGAAGGCAAGCTGGCCGATGGCACGCCGTTGTTCACCGAGAAGAGCCAGCAGCAGATGTGGCGGATGATCACGCCGCAGTCGATTCCGGCGCCAAGCGTGCCGGAACTGGCACCGGCGCGGGCCAATTTCGCCGGCTATGGCGAGGGCTGGAGCCTGAGCGACTATCGCGGGCAGAAGCTGGTCTGGCACACCGGTGGCTGGCCAGGCATGGTTTCGCGGCTGACCCTGGTACCGGGCGAGAAACTGGGCGTGGTGGTGCTGACCAATCAGGAAGTGGGCGCGGCGTTCAATGCGATCACCCTGAGTGTGCTCGATGCCTACCTGGGCGGTGAAAAGCATGACTGGGTGGACGCCTATGCCAAGGCCGTGGCCAAGGGACAGGACAAGGCCGACGAGGCCTGGGCCAAGCACCAGAGCGCGCGCGACAAGGGCAGCAGGCCGTCGCTGGCGCTGGCCGGCTACACCGGCACCTTCCGTGACCGCTGGTACGGTGATATGCAGGTCAGCAGCGAGGGCAAGGGCCTGCGCCTGCGCTTTGCCAAGACCGCGCAGCTGAGCGGGCGCCTGGAGCACTGGCAGCACGACACCTTCATCGTGCGCTGGGACGACCGTTCGCTCAACGCCGACGCATTCGTGAACTTCAGCCTGGACCCGGATGGCAAGGTGCGCGAGGTGCGCATGCAGCCGATTTCCGACCTGACCGATTTCAGTTTCGATTTCCAGGACCTGCTGTTCACTCCGGTGAAGTGACGCCGCCGGACGTGGCCCGGCGCCAACGTTTGACGAATCCGATGGATAGTGCCGGCCGCTGGCCGGCAACCTCATGTTCCCCGGATGCGTCGCAAGGGTGCCGGCCAGCGGCCGGCACTACCGGAGCCGCGGCGATCGTCGGCCGGTGTACACATGCGGCGTGGGATACTCCGCCGGCTAATGATGGCGAGGGAATGCGATGTTCCGTTGGTTTGAATCCCTGATCCCTGTGTTCCCGCCCGTGGATGGGCGCATGCCACCGCGCAAGGTGCTGCCGTTCTACCTGCACTACCTGCGCCCGGTGTGGCCGGTGCTGCTGGCCACGCTCATCGCCGGCCTGCTGCTGGCGCTGGTGGAAGTGGCGATGTTCGATTACCTGGGCCGTATCGTCGACATGGTCGCCGAGCAGCCGGGTGCCGGTTTCTTCCAGCGCCACGCCAATGAACTGGGCTGGATGCTGTTCATCACGGTCATCGCACGGCCGATCCTGGTCGGCCTGCACAACCTGCTGGTCAACCAGGCCATCGTGCCCGGCCTGAGCAACCGCTCGCGCTGGCTGATGCACAACTACGTGGTGCGGCAGAGCCTGAGCTTCTTCCAGAACGATTTCGCCGGCAGCGTCGCCAACCGGGTGATGCAGACCGGCACGTCGCTGCGCGAATCGGCGGTGCAGATGGTCGATTCGCTCTGGTACATCGTGGTCTACACCGGCACTGCGCTGTACCTGTTCGCGCAGGCCGACTGGCGGCTGATGGTGCCGCTGATCCTGTGGTTGCTGGCCTACGCGGTGATCCTGGCCTACTTCGTTCCGCGGGCGAAGGAACGCGCTTGGATCGCCTCCGAAGCGCGTTCGAAGGCGATGGGCCGCATCGTCGATGGCTACACCAACATTCCCACGCTGAAGCTGTTCGCCCATGGTGGGCGCGAGCAGGCCTACGTGGCCGAGTCGATCCAGGAACTGGCGGTCAAGCACCGCGCGCAGACCCGCATCACCACCGGCATGGACCTGACCATCGCCATCGCCATCGTCAACGGCTTCCTGATTGCCGGCACCTGTGGGCTGGCGCTGTGGCTGTGGAATGGCGGCCACATCACCGTCGGCGCGATCACGCTGGCCACCGGCCTGGTGATCCGCATCCACAACATGTCCGGCTGGATCATGTGGACCATCAACGGCATCTTCGAGGACATCGGCACGGTGCAGGATGGCATCACCACCATCGCCCAGCCGCTGACCGTGCAGGACCGCGAGGATGCAGTGCCGTTGCAGGTGACCCGTGGTGGCGTGCACTTCCAGGACATCCACTTCCACTACGGCAAGAAGGGCGGCGTGATCGCCGGCCTGGACCTGGTGGTGAAACCCGGCGAGAAGATCGGCCTGGTCGGCCCCTCCGGTGCGGGCAAGTCGACCCTGGTCAACGTGCTGCTGCGCCTGTACGACCTGGAGAGCGGCCGCATCCTGATCGACGACCAGGACATTGCCTACGTCACCCAGGAAAGCCTGCGCCAGCAGATCGGCGTGGTCACCCAGGACACCTCGCTGCTGCATCGCTCGATCCGCGACAACCTGCTGTACGGCCGTCCGGACGCCACCGATGAGCAGCTGCGCGCAGCAGTAGCCAAAGCACGTGCCGAAGCCTTCATCGATACGCTGGTGGACGGGCAGGGCCGTCGCGGCTACGACGCGCACGTCGGCGAGCGCGGCGTGAAGCTGTCCGGTGGCCAGCGCCAGCGTATCGCCATTGCCCGCGTGCTGCTGAAGGACGCACCGATCCTGGTGCTGGACGAGGCGACCTCGGCGCTGGATTCGGAAGTGGAAGCGGCGATCCAGGACAGCCTGGACGAACTGATGGGTGGCAAGACGGTGATCGCGATCGCGCACCGGCTGTCGACCATCGCGCGCATGGACCGGCTGGTGGTGATGGACCAGGGCCGCATCGTCGAAACCGGCAGCCATGCGGAACTGATTGCGGCCGGTGGACTGTACGCACGGTTGTGGGCGCGGCAGACCGGTGGTTTCGTGGCTGCCGATCAATGATGGGATCGGGGTCGGATCCCTTTCCGCAGGAAAGGGCTCTGACCCCAGCGTGCTTCTGGAGACCTGCATGATCCTCCCCCTGCGCTCCCTGTTGCTGGCGCTCGCGCTGGCCATGAGCACTGCAACCGCGATGGCCGCACCCGCCGCAGGCGAGCAGCTTGAGCAGGTCATCCTGCTCAGCCGCCATAACCTGCGCGCGCCGGTGGTGGCCTCCGGCGCGCTCGCCAACGCGACACCCGAGACCTGGCCGCGCTGGGAGGTGGCACCGGGCGAGCTGACCACCAAGGGCGGCGTGCTGGAGGTCTACATGGGCCGCTACATCGGCCAGTGGCTGCGCCAGGCGCGACTGTTGCCGGCGTCGGGTTGCCCGCAGCCCGCTGACTTCCACGCCCATGCCAACAGCCTGCAACGTACCCAGGCCACCGCGCAGTTCTTCGTTGCCGGTGCCTTCCCGGGCTGCCACGTTGCGATCGAGCAGCGCATGCCGCTGGGCACGATGGATCCCTTGTTCAATCCGGTAATCCATAACAGAGACACGGTCTTCCGCGACCGCGCGCTGTCGGCAATGCAGCAAGCGCTGACCGACGTGGACATGGCACCGGCACTGTCCGTGGTGGAGCAGATCACCCGCTACCCGGAGTCGGCGGCGTGTACCGGCCGCGGCGACTGCCATCTGACGCTGGCCGATATCACCTTCAGTGCGGAGCCGGGCAACGAGCCTCGCGCTTCGGGTTCACTGGCGCTGGCCAGCGGGGTGGTGGATGCGCTGCTGATGGAGCACTACCAGGGAAGTGGCATTCCGCGCGAAGGCTGGGGCCGCTTGAACAACGAAGCGCAATGGCAGGCGCTGGCGCAGATCCGCAATCGCTACCAGGACATCCTGTTCGGTACCCCCGAGGTCGCCCGTGACGTGGCCGCGCCGCTGCTGGCACGGGTGGCCGCGCTGTTCACGGATCCGGCGTCACCGAAGGTGTCGCTGCTGGTCGGCCACGATTCCAACATCGGCTCCGTGCTGGCCGCGTTGGGAATCGCTGACTACACGTTGCCAGGCCAGTACGAGAAGACGCCGATCGGTGGCCTGCTGCAGTTCGAGCGTTGGCGTGACCGCAAGAGCGATGGCGAGCGTTTCCGCGTGTCCTACGTCTATCCCACCACCGGGCAGCTGCGCGATGCGCTGCCGCTGACCGAGGCGCAGCCGCCGGGGCGCGTCGCACTGCCGTTGCCGGGCTGCGACCGGCAGGGCTGCAGCCGCGCGCAGTTGCAGCAGCTGCTGCAGCGGGCCCGTCACTGAAACAGAGTGCTATCGCAGCGGCGTGCGCACGATGCCATGGGTGGCCATCAGCGTAAGGTCGCCCCCCAGCCGTGGCGAGTGGAACGGGCCGCGTGCATGCGCGGCATCGAACAGACCGCCATCGGGTGATCGCAACCGGTAGAACTCGACCCAGCCGCTCGGTCTGCGGAGCGGCAGCTGTGCAACGCCGGTGTGTTGGTTGAACCATGCAGGGTCCTTGCTGCCTTCGATGACGCGACGGGCAAGGTGGTCGATGGCGTGATCCCTGCTGGCATACCAGTCCTGCCCGCGTAGCCGCGCCAGTTCGGCCATCATCACCAGTGGCGCCAGTGCGTAGTCGTGGTAGTGCAGGGCACGCTGCCCGCGGGCCATTTCCAGCGGCAGGCTGCCATCGTCCTGGACGTCATCGATGCCTTTCTGGAAGGCGGCGTGGCCGGCCTGCCACAGGGCGTCGTCGTCGGTGGCCAGGCCGGTCGCCAGCACGCCCAGGCCGCCCCAGTAGTAGTGGTTGTTGCGGCGCCGTTTCGGGTTGTCCCAGTAGGCCAGGTTGGCGCGTGCCAGCTGTTGCAGCCACGGATCGATGCGTGCGCGCTGCTGCGGGTCGGCCTGGTCGTGCACTTTCAGGTAGGCCATCGCCACGGCATCGAGCATCCACTGCCGCATGTAGAACGACTGGTCGTTGTTGACCCGGATCATCTGCCCGAGCATCGCGCCTCCGTCTGCCCATGCACCCAGCCATGCCAGCGTGCATTGCGCCGCTGCCGGGTCACCGTTGCGCAGATAGTCGTCGCTCATGCGCGCCACGTCGGCGGCATAGCGGTCCAGCGGCGCAGTGGCGTCCTTGTTCTGCTGGTGCAGTGCCGGGTCGATCACCGAGCCGGCCTGGTCGGTGTAGTAGCCCAGGGCACGGATGTCGGGCTGGCCGGGCGGTGGTGGAGGGCAGGCGGCGAAGGCACAGGCGCTGGCCAGCAGCGTGGGCAGCAGTGCAAGACGGAGCAGAGGGAGAGACATGGACGCTGGTGGAAGGGAGAACCCGGCGAACGATGCACCCGTGCATGTTGCCGGTGCGTGATGCAGCCGCGGCTCCCGCCACCGCATGTAGAAACGGCCCGGGTTTGCCCGGGCCGTTCCGTTTGCAACTTACACCACCCCGATCATTCGATCGGCTGGTCCAGCATCAGCTGGCGGGCGAAACGTACCGGCGGTGCGCCGTAGGACAGCATCTGGTCGTGGTAGGCCTTCAGGTTGAACTTGTCGCCCAGCTTCTCCTGCACCGCCTTGCGGGTGTCGAAGTGTTCCTGCGCACCGACGAAGTAGGTCGGCAGCTGCGCCGACGTCAGCTGTGCGCGCACCCACTTGCCCGAGGCTTCGCTTTCCTGCTGGAACGCGTCGTGGGTCATCAGGTGCATCGCCTTCTCGCGATCCCAGTTGTCCACGTGCACGCCCTGGTCGAGGATCGCGTTGGAGATCGTGCGCAGGTAGAACTTCAGCTGTACCAGGTGGAACAACGGGTCGTTGTTGAGGTAGCCCTGCTCCTGCATCATGCGCTCGGTGTAGACCGCCCAGCCTTCGGCGAACAGGCCCGAACGCAGCACCGCACGCAGGGTGGAGGGGAACTTGGCCGAGTGCCAGCCCTCCAGGTAGTGGCCCGGGGTGCCTTCGTGGATGCTGAGCAGGTGGATCATACGCGAGTTGTATTCACGCAGGAACGAGTCGACCTGCTTGTCGTTCCAGTCGTCCGGAATCGGCGACACGGCGTAGAAGGTCTTCAGGTTCTTGTCCAGCGGGCCCGGCGAATCGCAGTAGGCCACGGCCACGCCACGCTGGAATTCCGGCATCAGGATGATGTCCACCGGTGCGTCGGGCAGGGTCATCAGGTCGTGCTCGCGCACGAACGCAGTGGACTGGTCCAGCGCGGCCTTGGCATCGTCGACGACCTTGTCGCGTGCCGGCTTGTCGGCGTAGGCCAGTTCCAGCGCGGCCTCGATCGCCTTCTGCTGCTGCTCGTCGGTCGGCTGGGCCGGCATCTCCGGCGCACCCGGCTTGTCCTTCAGCACGGTCTGCGCGATGCCGTACATGTCCTCGCGCACGCGCTTGAGTTCGGCACGCGCGCGCTCACCGATCTCCTGGCGCGACAGCGAGGAGCTCAGCGCGAACTTCAGCTTCTGGTCGTACTTTTCCGCACCGATGCGGAAGTCGCCCTTGGCATTCGGCACCAGGGTCTTGTCCAGCCAGGTCTGCTGCTCGTCCACGGCCTTCTTCAGGCCGTCGATGGCGGCCTGCAGGCGCTGCTGGTCGGCCTGCGGCAGTTCGCCGATGTGGGGGGTGATGAAGGTATCGACGATGCTGAGGATGCCCTTGTTCTGCTTGGCCACCGTCTCGGCATGGATCTTCGGTACGCGCGCCGGGTCCAGGTTCTCGCGGGCCTGGGCGAAGATCGCCGGCAGCTTCTCCATGCGTGCGGTGGCTGACTTCAGGCGCTCCGGCAGCGGTGCGAATTCACGCGCCATCAGGCCGTAGATCGCGCTGCCGGCGATGCCGTTGTACAGCTGCGGGTCCCACTTGCCGGACTGCAGCACTTCGGCGTTCCAGATTTCCGACTGCAGCTGGTTGCGCAGGATCGCCGCGTCCACCTGGTTCTCGCGGCCCAGCTTGGCCACTTCGATCTTGTCCAGCTCGCCCAGCAGTGCCTTGTAGGCGGCCACGGTCTTCTGCTGGCCGGCGGCGCTGAGGTCGTCCAGCTCGCTGTCGTAGCGATGGTCACCGATCTGGGTGGCGCTGACCGGCGACAGCTGCATCCAGGTGTCCAGGGCGCGCTTGGACAGATCGGCGAAGGCGGCATCGACCGCCGCGTCACCGGCCTGCTGGCTGGCGGCCGGGGTGGAACCGTTGGTCGGGGCGTCGGCCGGCTGGCAACCGGCGAGGGCGGCGACCAGGGCGAGGGCAAGAAGATGCGGGCGCATCGGCGTTCCTGTACAGGGTCAAACCCCGAGCATAGGGCGCCGGAGCTGCTTTGTCCCCGTGCCATAGGATTACCATGGGCGCAGACACGGACCCTCCAGCGGAGCACAGGACATGGAATACCAGGGAAGCTGCCATTGCGGCAGGATCGCATTCACCGTACAGGCCGAGGCGCCGATCAGCGACGTCATCGACTGCAACTGCTCGATGTGCCGTCGCCGCGGCAGCCTGCTGTGGTTCGCCCCGCGCGAAGCGTTCCAGCTGAGCACCGATCCGGCGGACGTGGCCACCTACCACTTCAACAAGGCCCATATCGATCATCACCATTGCCGCGAATGCGGCATTGCCCCCTACAGCGAGGCGGTGGATCCGCGCAGCGGTACACCGATGGTGGCGGTGAACGTGCGCTGCGTGCCGCAGGTGGATCTGGCCGGTCTTTCGGTGACCTCCTACAACGGAGCCGCGCTGTGAGGCCGCTGCGCGCGTGGACGCGCACGCTGGCCATGCCGGTGCTGCTGCTGGCGCTGGGCGCCTGCGCCAAGCAGGGCGACATGGCGGCGGATGCGGGCGCCACGGCGGCCGAGGCTGCCATCGCTTCACCGGAAGGCGCATTCCTCGCCTACGAACACGACGTGCAGGTGCAGCTGGAAGCGGCGCAGATCGCACCGCGTGTCCAGCAGGTGGCACAGGCCTGCCAGAGCGCGAAGTTCGGTGACTGCGCGGTGCTGCAGGTCGACCAGCGCAGTGGCGAGCAGCCCAGCGGCGAGGTCAAGGTGCGGATTGCACCGAAGGGCACCGAGCCGTTGATCGCGTTGGCCGGTGAAGGCGGCACGCTGCAGTCACGTAACACGCGTGCCGAGGACCTCGCGCAGGCCGTGGCCGACACCGCGCTGACCAAGGCGCGGCTGGAGAAGGAACACGCGCGGCTGCTGTCCTACCAGGATCGCAAGGACCTGAAGATCGAAGACCTGATGGCGATCACCACGCGGCTGTCGGAGATCGAGGCCGGTGTCGAGCAGGCCAACAAGGAGGCCGCGCAGCAGCGTCGGCGCATCGATACCCAACTGGTGACGATCCACTTCGACACCACCTCGGGCCAGCGCAGCCGCAGCGAGATCGGCGAGGCGCTGAGCGAGTCGGGCGGCATCCTCAGCACCAGCATTGCGTTCCTGATCCGCGCCGCCGCAGCGCTGCTGCCGGTGGCGGTGCTGGCCTTGATCGCGGCCTGGGGTGTGCGGGCGTGGTGGCGCCGCCGCCGTCGCAAGCTGCCGCCCAACCTCTGAGGTGAAGGCTGATGCCGGCAGCCAGCCGGCATCAGCCCTCGTCGGTCTCGTACTCGACGAACACATCCAGCTCCAGCGCCAGTTCCTGCACGGCATCGCGCACCTTCTGCGCGGTGCTTTCATTGCCGACTTCCACTTCCAGTTCGTGGATGCCCGGGCCGATGTCGTCGGACAGCCCGGCCGAACTGGAGTCGTCGTCGTCCATGTGCGGCATCAGGTCGTCGGTTTCCTCGACATGCTCGATGCCTTCCAGGCCGAGCAGCAGATCGCTGATGGCGCGGGCGTCGTCTTCGGTTCCGGTGATGCGCAGTCGCAGCATGGCCATGGCATAGGTACGTTGTGGGTTCGCCAGCAGCCTAGCCAGCGTGAAGCAAAGAGCGGGTGAGGGCGCAGTCAGCCGCGCGTGGCAGGGCGCCCCAACAGACTGTCCGGCAGCGCGGGAATCGGCGTGCGCTCGTCCTGCGCCTGCTCCAGCAACCAGTCGATGAACAGGCGTGCCGCAGGGCTCGGCGGCTGCCCTTCGGCATGCACCACGTAGTAGGCGTAGCGGGCCTTCAGCGCAGGGCCGGGCAGGCGCACCACTTCATAGCGCTGCAGGTAGGGCTGGGCGACGTGGGTGCGCGCCAGCACCGCGCCCATGCCATACACCGCTGCACGCATCGCATCGGTGCTGTCGGCGAAGGTGTGCATCGGCGGCAGCGGCGACGGCGGGCGTACACCGGCGTGGCGGAACCAGTCACGCCAGCCCTGCGGTGACAGATCGGTCAGCAGCGGCAATCCAGCGATGCGCGCCGGGTCGTCCAGGATTTCGACGCCGGCGAGCGCGGGTGAGGCTACGGGGAACAGATAGTCGTCCATCAGATGCTGCGCGCGCAGGCCCGGCCATTGCCCCAGCCCGTAGCGGATGCCGACTTCGGGGCCGTTGTCGTCGTAGCGATCCAGCCCGCTGCCGGTATGCAGTTCGATGCGGATATGCGGATGCGCCTGGGTGAAGCGCGGCAGGCGTGGCAACAGCCAGCAGTAGGACAGCGAGCGCAGGGTAGTGATCCGCAGCGGTACGCTGTCGGCATCGGGGTGCAGATGGTGGGCAACCGCTGCGACGTCGGTGAACGCAGCGCTGGCGGCGTCGGCCAGCTGTCGGCCTTCGGCGGTCAGGCGCACGCCGCGGGCGTGGCGCAGGAACAGGCGTACTTCCAGCACTTCTTCCAGGCGACGCACATGGTGGCTGACCGCGCTGGCGGTCAGGTGCAGTTCCTGAGCGGCCTGGGCGAAGTTCTGGTGGCGTGCGGCGACCGCGAACACGGCCAGTGCGGGGAGCAGGGAAGGGCGTAGCTGCATGTCGAGCCTCAAACCATATTTGTGGCTGGCAGCGATACTACGCGCTTGTGTGGCGGGCGTCTGCGCCTGATCCTGTCTGCCTTGGCACGAAACAGATGATGGACGGAGGCAGGGCATGAATGCGGTCCCACAGGCGGCCGAGCGCGACTGGCGCACGCCGCTGGAATTGACCCTGCTGGGCGCCATCTGGGGCTGCTCGTTCCTGTTCATGCGGGTGGCGGTGCCGTCGTTCGGCCCGTTCGCGCTGGTCGAGGTACGGCTGGTGCTGGGAGCGCTGGTGCTGCTGCCGTTCCTGTGGCGTGCCCGCGCGCAGTTCCCGCCGCGGCGCTGGCTGTGGCTTGCACCGATCGGCCTGATCAACTCGGCGCTGCCGTTCGTGCTGTTTGCCTATGCCGCCGAACAGGCGCCGGCCGCGATCGGTGCGATCTGCAATGCGATGACGGTGCTGTTCGCTGCGCTGATCGCGTTCCTGTTCTTCGGTGAAAAGATCGGCATGCGCCGTGCCGGTGCGCTGCTGGTCGGCTTTGCCGGCGTGGTGGTGCTGGCCACCGCCAAGGTCTCGGGCCTGAGCATCGGCACCGCGGTGCTGGCCGGCGCGGCGGCTTCGCTGCTGTACGGCCTGGGCGTGAACCTGGTGAAGCGGCACATGACCGGCCTGCCGTCGGCCGCGGCTGCGGCAGCCACGCTGTCGTGTGCCTCGCTGTGGATGCTGCCGATGGCGGTGAGCCACTGGCCGCAGGCGGCGATTCCGCTGAAGGCCTGGGGCGCGGCGATCGCCTTGGGCGTAGCCTGCACCGGGCTGGCGTTCCTGATGTTCTACCGCCTGATCGGCCGCATCGGCCCGTCACGCGCGTCGACGGTGACCTACCTGATTCCGCTGTTCGGCGCGGCGTTTGCGTGGTTGTTCCTGGGTGAGGCGGTGACGGTGCAGATGCTGATTGCCGGTGTGCTGATTCTGGGTAGCGTGGCGGTGAGTCAGAAGGGCTGAGGAATTGGCGTTTTGCGCGTTGCGCGTGCTGAAGGTGCTTCACTGTTCATGGGCGTTACTTTTCTTTGTACGCAAAGAAAAGTAACCAAAAGAAACGTTCCGCCGGCCGCGAGCCGGTGCTGCGCACCGGTGCCCTGCGCTCCTCGGCCCGTCGAGGGACGGCGCGGGAACTCGCTGCGCTCAGACACCCGCACCTCTTCGCCCTCGCCGGACCTGCGGTGCTCGGCTCGCTCAAGGCGGATCCAAGATCAAAGGCAGAAGCGGTCGCTTCGCTCGCCGGGCCCGGCCCGGCACTACCATGCATCGTCGTGCAGCTGTGGCTCTTGACCTTGGGTCCGCCTTGAGTGAGCCGAGCATCGCAGGGGAATCAGGGGCGAAGAGGTGCCGATGTCTGAGCGCAGCGAGTTCGGCACCGTCCCCTGATTCACCGAGAAGCGCAGGGGACCGACGTGCGAAGCACGGCGGCTCGCGACCTGGCGGCGCGTTTCTTTTGGTTACTTTTCTTTGCGTACAAAGAAAAGTAACGCCCATGAACAGTGAAGCACCTTCAGCACGCGTCACGCGCAGGAAACCATCAGCGCACCGGCACCGGAATATTGCAGAGATCGATATGCCCGGCCGGGCGCTTGTAGAAATCATCCACGCGATTGCGGCGTGCCTCCACCGTATCGGCGAAGGTCTTCGAATCGGTACGCAGCACCTGGATCGGCGTGCGCTCTGCGGCCGGCACGTCGCTGGCGCGGCGGATCGACACGATCGGCGTGCGCAGTTTCGGGTCGGTGTAGAACCCCATCGGCGCGGGTCCGCGCGGGATCGCGCTGAGCAGTTCCATGCCCTTCAGCACGCGACCGACCAGGGTGATGTTGCGGTCCAGTTGGCGCGGCGACTGGCCGGTCACCACGTACAGTTCGGCACCGATGCTGCTGTCTTCCTCGTTGCTGCGGCCGGCGCCGAGCATCCCGTAGCAGTGGGCCAGCCAGGCCTTGCCGGCCTGCGGATCCTGGCCCACCGGGAAACCGTCGACGAACCCGGTCTGCGCGGCCCAGCCATCGCGGTCCGGCAGCACGCTGACCTTCAGGCCGGCGCTGGCGCGTTCGAACTCGGCCGGCAGCTTGCGCGCGGCACTGCCGAACGGCTTGGCCTTGGCCGCGTCATCGGCGTCGGCATCGCCGAACTGCACCACGAAGTTGTCCTGCGAGCGGTAGATGCTGGTGCCGTCCCAGAAGTGCTCGTGGGCGAAGGTCTGGATGTTGGCAACATGGCGCGGGGCGAACTGCGGCGCCAGTTCGATGATCACCCGCCCGGCCGGCAGGTCCATGTACAGCAGGTTGGCCGGATCCGGGGTGCGCCAGTCGCTGGCCGCCGACGCATCGAGAATCTGCTGCGGGCTTCGGTAGGGCGTGGCGGCACTGGCCAGGGCGGGCAGCAGGCAGGCGAGGGCGAGGGCGGTCAGGGCAAGGCGACGACGGTGCGGCATGGGAACCCCGGAACATGAACAAGGCTTCGATTCTGCGCGAGGGGCCGGGTCTCGCCAACCGGCACGATGACTAACGACACATTCGCTATACCGAACTTCGCACTACTGTGGACTTCAACGTAGTGGAGGGCCGGTCATGTCCGAGGACGATGTCCACCTGAAGAAGTTCCAGAAGGAGCTGAGCGCTGGAACGGTGTCGCTGGCCCTGCTGGCAGTGCTGGCCCGGGCCGGCGAGCCGCTGTACGGCTACCTCATTGCCAAGGAGCTGGAACGGGTGGGCGAGGGCGTGCTGAGCGGCAAGCAGAGCGCGCTGTACCCGGTGCTGCGCAACCTGGAGGGCGCCGGCCTGCTGGAAAGCCATGTGGAGCCGTCCAGCAGCGGGCCGCCGCGGCGCTACTACCGCATCAATGATCGTGGCCGCGAGGTGCTGGCGCAATGGCGCCAGGCCTGGCAGGCCACCCGCGATTCCGTCGATTCCGTGTTGGAGGGGGTACCGCAATGAACGACCCGAGCCTGGCAGGCCGAGCCCTGCCCACGACCATCCCGCAGTATCTGGCGCAGCTGCGCGCGGCGCTGGAAGGTGCCGATCCGGCGATGGTGCAGGACGCGCTGTACGACGCCGAGGAATACCTGCGCTCGGAGCTGGCCGCGCAGCCCGGCCGCAGCGAGGCCGAGGTGATCGCCGATGTTGCCGGCAGCTATGGTGCGCCGGACGAAGTGGCCGACATCTACCGCGAGACCGAAGTGACGGTGAACCGCGCGCTGCGTACGCCGCGTGCGGATACCGCGCCGGTGCTGCGTGCGGCGGCGGAAGCCAGTGGCGTCGAGCCGGCCTCACCGCCGCCGGCGCCGGTGCAGCGTTCGCTGCTGGCGCGCTTCTTCGGCGTGGTGACCGATCCGCACACCTACGGTGCGCTGTTCTACATGCTGCTGTCGCTCGCCACCGGCATCTTCTTCTTCACCTGGGTGGTGACCGGCCTGTCGCTGTCGCTGGGCCTGCTGATCCTGATCGTCGGCATTCCGCTGACCGTGCTGTTCTTCGGCTCGGTGCGCGGGTTGGCGCTGCTGGAAGGACGGCTGGTGGAAGCGCTGCTGGGCGAGCGCATGCCGCGTCGTCCGCGTTACACCGACCGCAGCCGTACCTGGCTGCAGCGCATCGGCGACATGTTCACCGATGGCCGCACCTGGCTGACCCTGCTGTACTTCGTGCTGATGCTGCCGCTGGGCGTCATCTACTTCACCATCGCGGTGACGTTGCTGTCGCTGTCGCTGGGCCTGATCTGGGCGCCGGTCGCGGCGATCTTCAGTGGCGAGATTCCTGGCGTGTACGTCGATGGCGTGAATGTACTGCCGATGGCGGCCTCGCCGCTGGTGGCGATCGCGGTCGCCGCGGTGGGCGTGCTGCTGCTGCTGTTGACGATGCATCTGGCACGCGGCATCGGCAAGCTGCATGGGTTGATCGCGAAGAACCTGCTGGTGCGGTTGTAAGCGGGAATCCACGCTTCGGCAGGTGCCAACCCTGGTTGGCACAATCCATCAGCGTCGGGGCGTTTGGTGGACTTCGCTTTGGTAGGTGCCAACCTTGGTTGGCACGCTCCATCAGCTACCGGGATTCCATGGTAGAGCGCCAACCAAGGTTGGCATCTACCGGGACGCACCAACCCAGGTCGGCACCCACCACCGGCGGGTTACCCCGCCTTTCGACGCAACGGGGTGACGTTGCTCTTCTTCTTCGTAGCCTTCGCCGCCGGTGCTTCGGCATGCGCTGCGAAGAAGTCGCGCACCTTCGGGTACACCACTTCGCGCCAGCGACGACCGCTGAAGATCCCGTAGTGGCCGGCACCTTCGACGATGAAATGCTCGCGGCGGTCCGCAGTGATACCGGTGCACAGCGCCTGCGCGGCTTCGGTCTGGCCGAGGCCGGCGATATCGTCCAGCTCGCCTTCGATGCTCAGCAGCGCGGTATCGCGGATCGCCGACGGATCGACCTTCTCGCCATTGACCACCCACTCGCCACGCGGCAGCAGGAAGTCCTGGAATACCACGCGGATGGTATCGAGGTAGTACTTGGCCGGCATGTCCAGTACCGCGTTGTACTCGTCGTAGAAACGGCGGTGCGCGTCGGCGTCTTCCAGATCGCCCTTGACCAGGTCGGTGTAGAAGTCCCAGTGCGAGCTGAAGTGGCGGCTCGGGTTCATCGACAGGAAGCCGGCGTGCTGCAGGAAGCCCGGATACACGCGGCGGCCGGCACCGGGGTAGCTGGCCGGCACGGTGTGGATGACGTTGTTCTCGAACCACGACAACGGGTTCTGCGTGGCCAGGTTGTTCACTGCGGTCGGGCTGCAGCGCGCATCGATCGGGCCCCCCATCATCACCAGGGTGCGCGGGGTCGGCTCGCCACGGCTGGCCATCAGCGAAACCGCGGCCAGCACCGGTACGGTCGGCTGGCACACGCTCACCACGTGCAGGCGCTCGACGCCGAGGTGGCGGATGAATTCCTGGATGTAGGCGATGTAGTCGTCCAGGCCGAATTCGCCTTCGCTGGACGGCACCATGCGCGCGTCGACCCAGTCAGTCACATACACGCGGTGGTCGCGCAGCAGCGTGCGCACGGTATCGCGCAGCAGCGTGGCGTGGTGGCCGGACAGCGGCGCCACCACCAGCACGAACGGCTGGTTGAGCATCGTGTGCAGCTGGTCGGCTTCATTGCTGTGGCGCTTGAAGCGCAGCAGCTTGCAGAACGGCTTGCTCACTTCCTCGTGCACGACGATCGGCACGCGTTCGCCATCGACGTCGATTTCGTTGATGCCCCACTCGGGCTTCTCGTAATCCTTGCCGATGCGATGGAAGAGTTCATTGACCGCCGCCAGGCGATCAGCGCCGGGCATCTGCGACCACCAGTGGCCCTGGTTGGCGAAGAACCTGGCGTTGGCCTGGGCCTGGTGCACCCAGGGGGCGAGCAGGTTGCGGGTCAGTTCGTGCAGTTGATAGAGCATGACGACCGAATATGTATGGTCATATGTTGCCGCGCAGCATATCCCATCCGGGTGTCCCGCAGGTTAAGTCGGCTGAAAATAATGAATCCGGATTCACATCCGTTCCAGCGCGGCCGCATCGCCTGCCAGGGCGGGGCCGAGCCAGCAGTGCGACCCCACCGGCTGCAGGCCATGCCGGGCCAGCGTGCGGCGGTACCAGCGCGCCGGGCGGGCCTGGAAGCCGTCATGGTCGCCCTCGAACGCGTCTTCGGCGGTGAAGGTTTCCAGGAAGGCTACCCCTCCGGTCAGTTCGGACAGTCCGGCCAGTCCTGCACGCAGCTCGCGGTCGGGCACGTAGTGCATCACGTCCGAGCAGATCAGCAGATCGACCGGGGCACAGGGCCGCAGCCAGGCGAAATCGCCGAAGCGGGCCATGTGCAGGTTGCGGGTCCTGCCGTAGCGGCGCACAGCGTACTCGCTGCTGTCGAAGCCGAGGTATTCGACCTTCGGACGCAGCTTCAGCAGCGGCGCGCGCCAGGCGCCTTCGCCGCAGCCGATATCCAGCACGCTGCGGATCGGCCGCTCCAGGTAGTACTCGGCGCTGGCCACGGCCAATGCCACCTTGCGCGCCAGGCGGGCGCTGCCGCCGATGTCGGCACGGCGGTACCAGCGTTGGAAGTAGGCGGCGTCGTAGGTCTTGTCCATGGGGCGGTGCGCGATCGGGGAAAACGGCGTCTATCGTACGGTGTTGTGCCCCCGGGTGTGGCGGACCTGCAGTAGAGCCACGCCATGCGTGGCTGCCATGGTGCGGCGATTGGACGCGGCAGCCACCCATGGGGTGGCTCTACTGCGACAATAGGTATCCACCTACGCCAGCCGCCGGAGCGAGCGCATGCAGAGCTACTACTGGGTCAAGACCTTCCACATCGTGTTCGTGGTGGCGTGGATGGCCACGGTGTTCTACCTGCCGCGCATCCTGGTGAACCTGGCCGAGACCGCAGGCCAGCCGGCGGTGACCGAGCGCCTGCAGCTGATGGGCCTGCGGCTTTACCGCTTCGGCCACTCGATGTTCGGCCTGGCCTTCCTGCTCGGCCTAGTGCTGTGGCTGGGCTACAAGGTCATTCCCGATTTCCCGACCATGGTCGCGCCCGGTGGCGCCGGTTGGCTGCATGCCAAGCTGGGGCTGGTGGTGCTGCTGCTCGTGTACTTCAGCTGGATTGGCCGCCTGCTCAAGGGCGTGGCCAAGGGCAGGGCGCTGCCGTCGTCGCGCGCGCTGCGCTGGATCAACGAGATCCCGCTGCTGGCCTTCATTCCGATCGTATGGCTGGTGCTGGCCAAGCCGTTCTGAACGGGGCGCGCTGCGCGCGCGGCGCATCGCACAGATGCATCCACGCATGGCGTGGTTCTACTGGGTGCAGCTGTGGCTTTTGATGTCCAGGTCCGCCATGAGCGAGCCGAGCATCGCAGGTGAAACAGGGGCGAAGAGGTGCCGATGTCTGAGCGCAGCGAGTTCGGCGCCGTCCCCTGATTCACCGAGAAGCGCAGGGAACCGGTGCACAGCACCGGCTCGCGTTCGGCGGCGTGTTCTTTGGTTACTTTCTTGCACGAGCAAGAAAGTAACAAGCCGATGAATCAGGCTGCTTCGTACGTGCCGTAGCTGCGCAGGCGGGTGTAGCGCTGTTCCAGCAGCTGTTCGGTGGACAGCTTGTCCAGCGCGTCCAGTTCGTTCAGCAGCACCGCCTTCAGGCGCTTGGCCATCTGCGTCGGGTTGCGGTGGGCGCCACCGGTCGGCTCGCGCACGACCTTGTCGACCAGGCCCAGGCTCTTCAGGCGCGGGGCGGTCAGGCCCAGCTGTTCGGCGGCATCCTTGGCCTTGCCGGCGTCCTTCCACAGGATCGAGGCGCAGCCTTCCGGGGTGATGGTCGAGTACACCGAATACTCCAGCATCACGGTGCGGTCGCCCACGCCCAGCGCCAGCGCGCCGCCGGAGCCGCCTTCACCGATCACGGTGCAGATGATCGGCACCTTCAGTTCGGCCATCTCGATCAGGTTCCGTGCGATCGCTTCGGACTGGCCGCGCGATTCGGCGTCGATGCCCGGCCAGGCGCCGGCGGTGTCGATCAGGGTCAGCACCGGCAGGCCGAAGCGCTCGGCCATCTTCATCAGGCGCAGGGCCTTGCGGTAGCCCTCCGGCTTCGGCATGCCGAAGTTGCGCTTGATCTTTTCCTTGGTGTCACGGCCCTTCTGGTGGCCGATCACCATCACTGCACGGCCGTTGATGCGGGCCAGGCCACCCATGATGGCCTTGTCGTCGGCGAAGGCACGGTCGCCGGCCAGCTCCTGGAACTCATCGAACATGACGCGGAGGTAGTCGGCGGTGTACGGGCGCGACGGATGACGGGCCAGCTGCAGCACCTGCCACGAGGTCAGGTTGCGGAAGATCTGCGCGGTGCGCATGCGCAGCTTGTCCTGCAGCGCGTGCACTTCCGCCTCGACATTGACCGCCGGCCCGGCACTGGCGTTGCGCAGTTCCTGGATCTTGGCTTCCAGGTCGGCGATGGGTTGCTCGAAGTCGAGGTAGTTCGGATTCATCGGAAGCCGTCGTGTAAAGAAGAGGGGAATTCTAGCCGAATGCGTGCAAACCACCCGTACGCCCTCGTCTGGAAGGCGACGGTAGCGCAGCCGGGCAGGGGGCGCCAGTCAGTTCAGGGCACCACCAGGGCGCTGCGGCCCATCAGCTGGCTGCGCTGGGAGACGAAGTCGTTGTAGGCCTCGTTGGCCTCCCTGCCCAGCCCGCTGCCCAGGCTGGCGGTGGCCGCGGTGAAGGCCATCTGCGCGGCGAAGTCCTGCTTGCGCAGGGCCTTCTGTTCCTCGGCGGTGGTGGCCTTCAGCCAGCGCGCATAGACCTCGCGCAGCGGCGCGGCGTGGGTCTCGAAGGCCGGTACCAGCGCCGGCAGGCTGGTCGGGGCCGGTTCCAGGCTGTACGCCGGGGCCACGTAGCCGGCCGGCTGCTCGCGTTTGAACGCACCCGGCTCGCCCATGCCTTCTTCGACGTAGGCAATGAAGTCGGGGGCGGTGAACACCTTGGCCACGATCTGGCCACCGCTGGCGTCGACGTGGGCCACCACCTTTTCCTTCGGGAAGGGCTCGCGCACGCCGTAGGTCCAGGTCTTGTCGATGAACAGGTCGTGGTGCTTCTCGAACGGGCCTTCGAAGTCGACGCCACCCAGCTCGATGCCGGCCTTGCCGGTGCCGAAGTTCTTCAGCTTGCTCTCGTCGGTGACGTAGATCTCGCGGGCGACCACGTATTCGCTCAGGGTCGGGTTGATCAGGCCGCCACGACCGTCGGTGTAGACGATGAAGCGCACGTCGCCGAGCTTTTCGGTGTGCAGGCGATGCTCGCCCACGGCCAGCGAAATCGGGCGCGAGCCCTGTGCGGCGACCGGCAGGTCCTTGCCATCGATGCTCAGTGCCAGCGGCGTGTCGGTGGGGTTGTCGATCTGGAACTCGACCTTCGAGGGCGAACAGGCGGCCAGGGCCAGAGCGGCAGCGAACGGGAACAGCAGGGTCTTCATCGGAAAATCGTCCTTGATATCTGGAACGGGGAGTGCAGGAAAACGATGGCGCCAGCCTCAGCTGGCCCACGGTGGGCTGTAGCGCACCTTCAGCGTGCGCACGGCCGGGTCGGCGCGCAGCGCCTCCATCAGCTTGGAATCGATGCGTACGGCGCTCTGCCCGGACACATCGAGCATGCCGGCGACGCCGCCCTGCGGGCCCTTCAGCAGCAGGTCCAGGCGCAGTGGGGTACGCCCCGGGCGATGGCGGTCGAGCAGGGCATCGATGCGCTCCCAGACCGGGCGCTGCTGGCGCAGGTCCAGGCGTAGCGACAGGCGCGTGGCGTAGTTGGCGCAGACCTCGTCGAAGTCCCAGCACTGGCGGATGCGCAGTGCGTAGCCGCCGTTGAACTCGTCCTCGCGCAGGCCACCCTTGACCACCAGGATGCGGTCCTTGGTCATCAGGTGGCCGAACTCGGCCATCGCGTCGGAGAACGCGCTGCACTCGACGCGGCCACGGCCGTCTTCGAGCTGGATGAAGATCTGGCTCTCGCCCTTGCGGCGCACGCCGACCACCTGGCCGGCCAGCACGGTCTGTACTTCGGGGCGCCAGCGCTTCTCGCCACCGCCACCGCCGCCACTGTTGGCGCTCCAGATCTTCTCCACCGCGCCCAGGTCGTTGCCGACCAGGTCGCGCACATCGTCGCGCCAGGGATCGAACGGGTGCCCGCTGAGGTAGAAGCCCAGCGTGTCGCGCTCGCCGTTCAGGCGCTGCAGCAGCGGCCATTCCTCGGCTTCGGGCAGGTCCAGCTGGATCGTGGTCGTGCTCGGGTCGGGGCCGCCGAACAGCGAGTTCTGGCCCGAGGCGCGCTCGCGCGCCATCTGGTCGGTGGCCTTGATCACTTCCGGCAGCTGCAGCATCAGCGAGGCGCGGTTGTGACCGAGCTCGTCCAGCGCGCCGCAGTTGATC
Organism: Stenotrophomonas sp. 78350_Sma; assembly: GCF_056482105.1. NCBI lineage: Bacteria > Pseudomonadati > Pseudomonadota > Gammaproteobacteria > Lysobacterales > Lysobacteraceae > Stenotrophomonas > Stenotrophomonas sp. 78350_Sma. The sequence continues at coordinate 1,469,781 of NZ_CM151182.1, forward strand.
ATCGCTTCCAGCGTGCGCCGGTTGAGCTTGGCCGAGCCGACGCGGGTGCAGAAGTCGAGCAGGTCCTTGTACCCGCCGCCCTTCAGGCGCTCGTCCACCACCGCTTCGCAGGCCCCCTGGCCAACGCCCTTGATCGCGCCCAGGCCGTACTGGATGGTGTCCGGGGTCACCGCTTCGAACATGAAGGCCGACTGGTTCACCTTCGGTGGCAGCACGGTCAGGCCGAGGTTGCGCACCTCGTCGAGGAAGCCGACCACCTTGTCGGTGTTGTCCAGGTCGGACGACAGCGTGGCCGCCATGAACTCGGCCGGGTAATGGCGCTTCAACCACGCGGTCTGGTAACTGACCAGCGCGTAGGCGGCGGCGTGCGACTTGTTGAAGCCGTAGCCGGCGAACTTCTCCATCAGGTCGAAGATCGCATCGGCCTTGGCTTCGTCCACGCCGTCCTTGGCCGCACCTTCGCGGAAGATCTCGCGGTGCTTGGCCATTTCGGCCGGCACCTTCTTGCCCATCGCACGGCGCAGCAGGTCGGCGCCACCCAGCGAGTAGCCGCCGACGATCTGCGCCATCTGCATCACCTGCTCCTGGTACACCATGATGCCGTAGGTGTCTTTCAGGATCGCTTCGGTGCGCGGATCGGGATAGATGATTTCTTCCTGGCCGTGCTTACGCGCGTTGAACGAAGGAATCAGGTCCATCGGGCCGGGGCGGTACAGCGACACCAGCGCGATCAGATCTTCGAAACGGTCGGGGCGCGCGTCCTTCAGCAGGCGGCGCATGCCCGAGGATTCGAACTGGAACACCGCGCCGGTGTTGCCGTTGGCGAAGATGTCCTTGTAGGTGGGCGTGTCGTCGAGCGGGATCGCGGCGATGTCCACCGGCGGGATGCCGGCGCGCTCATGGCGCTTGTTGATCGCCTTCACCGCCCAGTCGATGATGGTCAGCGTGCGCAAGCCGAGGAAGTCGAACTTCACCAGGCCGACTTCTTCCACGTCGTTCTTGTCGAACTGGGTGACCGGGTTCTTGCCCAGGCCGTTCTCGTCGTGTTCGGCGTACAGCGGGCAGAACTCGCTCAGCGGTTCGGGACCGATCACCACGCCACCGGCATGCTTGCCTGCGTTGCGGGTCAGGTCTTCCAGCTGCAGCGCCAGGTCGATCAGGTCGCGGACATCGTCCTCGGTCTCGTAGCGCTGGATCAGCTCCGGCGAGGCCATTTCCGAGCTGGGGCCTTCCTTGCCCTTGCCCAGTGCATCCTTCAAGTGGATGCCCAGGATGTTCGGGATCAGCTTGGAGACGCCATCCACCAGGCCGTACGGGAAGCCGAGCACGCGGCCGGAGTCGCGCACCACCGCCTTGGCGGCCATGGTGCCGTAGGTGATGATCTGGCTGACGCGCTCGCGCCCGTACTTGCGCGCGACGTAGTCGATCACCTCGTCGCGGCGGTCCATGCAGAAGTCGATGTCGAAGTCGGGCATCGACACGCGTTCCGGGTTCAGGAAGCGCTCGAACAGCAGGTTGTACGGCAGCGGGTCCAGATCGGTGATCTTCAGTGCCCACGCCACCAGCGAACCGGCACCCGAACCACGGCCCGGGCCGATCGGGATGCCCTGGTTCTTGCCCCACTGGATGAAGTCGGCCACGATCAGGAAGTAGCCGGGGAAGCCCATCTTGATGATGGTGTTGAGCTCGAATTCCAGGCGTTCGAAGTATTCTTCGCGGGTCTTGCCCGGCGCCAGCGGATTCTTCTCCAGGCGCTCTTCCAGGCCATCGCGCGACATCTTCTGGATCCAGGTGTCCAGGGTCTCGTCGTCGGGCACCGGGTAGTTGGGCAGGAAGTAGGTGCCCAGCCGCATCTCGATGTTGCAGCGCTCGGCCAGCGCCAGCGTGTTGTCGATCGCATCGGGGATGTCGGCGAACAGCGCACACATCTCCTCGGCCGACTTCAGGTACTGCTGGTCGCTGTACTCGCGCGGGCGCTTGGGGTCGTCCAGCACGCGCCCGGTGGAAATGCACACGCGCGCTTCGTGCGCGCTGAAATCGGTGGGCGACAGGAAGCGCACATCATTGCTGGCCACCACCGGCAGGCCACGTTGGCCGGCCGCCATCAGCGCGAACTGGTTGAAGGTTTCCTCGCCCTCGCGGCCGGTACGGGTCAGTTCCAGGTGCAGGCCATCGCCGAACACGCGCTGCCAGTCGGCCAGCTGCTGCTCGGCCAGTTCATGCTTGCCGTCCAGCGCCAGGCGCCCGGCCAGGCTCTGCCGGCCGGCCAGCGCGAACAGGTTGGCATTGCCGGCCTTCAGCCAGTCCGGATGGATGGCCACACCGCCTTCCGGGCGATGGCCTTCCATCCAGGCGCGGGTCAGCAGCCGCGACAGGCTCAGGTAGCCTTCGCGGTCGCGGCACAGCAAGGTCATCCGCCACGGGTCCTGGCCCTCTTCGGCGATCAGCACGTCGGCGCCGGCGATCGGCTTGATGCCCACGCCTTCGGCGGCCTTGTAGAACTTGACCAGCGCGAACAGGTTGTTGAGATCAGTCACCGCCAGCGCGGGCAGGCCGAGCTCGACCGAGCGCGACAGCAGGTTGGCCTGCTTGGCCTTTTTCGGGTCCGCCTGGTCCGGTTTGGCCGGTACACGGATGGTGGAGTCCGCCAGCGAGAACTCGGTGTGGACGTGGAGATGTACGAAGCGGGAGTTGGACATGCCGGACCAGGTTGGAGCGCGCGGGCCCCGGGTGCTGACGGGGGAATCGTCGCCGGGGTCGGGAAGCGCTGGAGTGCCCGGTCAGGGTAGCGAGGGCAGGGGGAGGCGACAAGGACTTGACGGTACGTCGATTGCGCGAATACCGCCGGGCATGGCCCGGCGCTACCGGATGCGTTCACATTGGCGTGGTAGCGCCGGGCCATGCCCGACGGCTGTTCAGGCGATCGTGACGGCCTGCTCGGCCTGCAGGCACTCACGCACCGGGGCGAAGCTGCGGCGGTGTTCCTCGCAGGGGCCGTGCTCGCGCAGGGCTGCCAGGTGGGCCGGGGTGCCGTAGCCCTTGTGCTGCTCGAACCCATACTGAGGGTAGCGGGCGTGCACGTCCTGCATGTAGCGGTCGCGCGAGACCTTGGCCAGGATCGAAGCGGCCATGATCGACCGGTCGATGCCGTCGCCACCGACCAGCGCCTGTGCGGGGAGCACCAGGCCCTTGGGCACGACGTTGCCGTCGATGCGGGCGAAGCCGGCGACGTGGGCCACTGCCGCAACCACGTCGCGCATGCCCTGCAGGGTGGCCTGGTAGATGTTCAGGCGGTCGATGGTGTCCACGTCCACCAGCACCACCTGCCAGGCCAGGGCACGTTCGATGATGCGGTCATGCAGTTGCTCGCGGCGGGCTGCGGTCAGCTGCTTGGAATCGTCCAGGCCGTTGATGCGCGGCCGGGATGGATCGAACACCACTGCTGCCACCGCCACCGGTCCGGCCAGCGGACCGCGGCCAGCTTCGTCGACGCCGGCGACCAGACGCTCCGGCTCGACCACGGCGGCGCCGTCGAACAGGGCCAGGCTGGCCGCTGCGGCATGGCGGCGGCTCATGCCTGGGCCTGGTCACGCATCAGCAGCTCGCCCACCGCGTCGGCCGCACGGGCCGAGGCATTGCGGCGCAGGCGCTCATGCAGGCGGGCATAGGTGTCCTGCAGGTCGATCACCCGCTGCGGGTGGTCGAACCACTGCTGGATGGCTGCCGCCAGCTTGTCTGGTGTGCAGTCGTGCTGCATCAGTTCCGGTGCCAGGTCCTGGCCCGCCAGGATGTTGGGCAGGGCGAAGCGATCGACCTTGATCAGGCCCAGCGCCTTGACCAGACGGTAGGTGAGCTCGTTGACGCGGTAACCGACCACCATCGGCCGCTTGACCAGCATCGCCTCCAGCGTCGCGGTGCCCGAGGCCAGCACCACCACATCGGCGGCGATCATCGCGTTGCGTGCCTCGCCGTCGAGAACGTGCGAAAAAGCCACCGGCAACGCCGAGCGTGACAGCTGCTCTTCGATCAGGCGCTTGCAGGCCGGGTTGGCCGCAGGCACCACCACGTGCAGGCCGGGGATGCGTTCGGAGACCTGCCAGGCGGCCTCGAAGAACGGTTCGCCCAAGCGCGAAATCTCGCCCAGGCGGCTGCCCGGCAACACTGCCAGTACCTTGGCCGAGGTCGGCAGGCCAAGTGCGGCACGGGCCTCCTCGCGGTTGCCCTGCAGCGGAATGTCATCGGCCATCGGGTGGCCGACGAAGCGCGCGTCGATGCCGTGCCTGGCATAGATCGGCGGTTCCATCGGGAACAGGCACAGCACCAGGTCGGCGCTGCTGCCGATCTTCTCCGCCCGCTTCTCGCGCCAGGCCCAGACCGAGGGGCTGACGTAGTGCACGGTGCGCACGCCGCGCTGCTTCAGCCAGCGCTCGATGCCCAGGTTGAAGTCGGGCGCGTCGATGCCGATGAACACGTCCGGCTGCCATTCCAGTGCACGCTGGCGGAACGCCGAACGCAGTTTCAACAGGCGTGGGAGATGGCGCAGTACTTCAGTCAGGCCCATCACCGCCAGTTCGCTGGCGTCGTGCCAGGTCTGGCAGCCGGCGCTGCGCATGGCATCGCCGCCGATGCCGGCGAATTCGGCATTCGGGAAGCGCGCTTTCAGTTCGCGCACCAGGCCCGCACCGAGCAGATCGCCGGAGGCCTCACCGGCCACCAGGGCGATCCGCAACGGGCGCTCGCTGAGCACCCGCTGGGCAGGGACGCTGCCAGCCATGGAGGCCAGCGGAATCACGGCGGCGCCGGCCGGCGCCTGGCCGGTCGTGCTGCTCATCGCAGCAAGGGCCTCTCGGCGTGCTCGATGAAGTCCAGCATCGCCTTGACGTCATCGCTGTCACGCGCCTGTTCGGTCAGCTGCACCTTGGCTTCGGCCAGCGGCAGGCCTGCCACGTACAGGGTGCGATAGGCGCGCTTGATGGCGGAGATGCGCTCGGCATCGAAGCCGCGGCGCTTCAGGCCTTCGCTGTTGATACCACGCGGGCGGCCCAGCGAATCGGTGCCGACCATGGTGAACGGTGGTACGTCGCCATTGGTCAGCGCGCCCATGCCGAGGAAGGCATGCGCACCGATGCGGCAGAACTGGTGGGCACCGGCGAAGCCGCTGATGATCACGTAGTCGCCCACGGTCACGTGGCCGGCCAGCGTGGTGTTGTTGGAGAACACGCAGAAGTTGCCGACATGGCAGTCATGCGCCACGTGCGTGTAGGCCAGCATCCAGTTGTCGTCGCCGATGGTGGTGATGCCACCGCCGCCGCCGGTGCCACGGTTCAGCGTGACGAACTCGCGGAACACGTTGCGGTCGCCGATCACCAGTTCGGTGCGTTCGCCAGCGAACTTCTTGTCCTGCGGCTCGCCACCGACCGCTGCGTGGCCCACGAAGCGGTTGTCACGGCCGATCTTCGTCGGGCCGTGGATGCTGCAGTGGGGGCCCACCACCGTGCCGGCACCGATTTCGACATCGGCACCGATCAGGGTGAACGCGCCGACCTGGACGTCGTCGGCCAGGCGCGCGGCCGGATCGATGACGGCGGTCGGGTGGATCCGTGGTGCGTTGTCAGTCATTGCTGCCTCCCGTGGATCAGCCCTTGGCACCGGCGCACATGACCTCGGCCGAGGCGACGACTTCACCGTTGACCTTGGCTTCGCCGTAGTACCAGCCCATGTTGCGGATCAGGCGCTTCATCTGCACATCCAGCATCAGCACGTCGCCGGGGACGACCTGCTTGTTGAAGCGGGCGTTTTCCACCTTGACCATGTAGAACAGCTTGGACTGCGCATCGCGGCCAAGCGTCAGCTGGGTCATTACGCCACCGGCCTGGGCCAGCGCTTCGATGATCAGCACACCGGGCATGATCGGGCGGCCCGGGAAGTGGCCCTGGAAGAACGGCTCGTTGATGCTGACGTTCTTCTGCGCAAGGATGCGCTTGGCTTCGATGTCGAGTTCAAGCACCCGGTCCACCAGCAGGAACGGGTAACGGTGCGGGAGCAGTTCCTGGATCTGGCAGACGTCGATAGGAAGCTGCAGCGTGTCGTTCATTCTTTCTCCTTGCCAGCAGCCAGGACGCGGCGAGCCAATGCGTCCAGCTGCTTGAAGCGCGCGGCGTTCTTGCGCCACGTGCGGTTGTCGGTCAACGGGGTGCCGGACGAGTACTCGCCCGGCTCATGGATGGAATTGCGGACCACCGACTTGCCGGTGATCACGACCTTGTCGCAGATCTCGAGGTGGCCGACCACGCCGACGTGGCCGCCGAGCAGGCAGTAGCGGCCGATCCTGGCACTGCCGGCGATGCCGGTGCAGCCGGCGATGGCCGAGTGCGCGCCGATCTGCACGTTGTGCGCGATCTGCACCAGGTTGTCCAGGCGCACGTCGTCGTCCAGCACGGTGTCTTCCAGCGCACCGCGGTCGACGCAGGTGTTGGCGCCGATCTCGCAGTCATCGCCGATGCGCACGCCGCCGAGCTGCGGCACCTTGATCCACTTGCCGGCATCCATGGCCAGGCCGAAGCCATCGGCGCCGAGCACGGCACCGGGATGCACGCGAACGCGCTTGCCGAGCTTGACCCGGGTGACCAGGGTGACCCGCGCGATGAGCTCGCAGCCGTTGTCCAGGCTGCAGTCTTCGCCGATCACGCTGCCGGTGCCGATGATGCAGTTCTCACCGACCACGCTGCGCGCGCCGATGGAGACGAAGGGACCGATATGGGCGCTGGCGGCGACCTGGGCGCTGGGATCGATGACGGCGCTGGGGTGGATGCCCGGCGGGCGCGTCGGCGCGATGTCGAACAGCGCGGCGATCTTGGCGAAGGTGGTGTAAGGGTCCTTGGCCACGAGCGCGGCGCCGGGGGCGGCCTCGGCGTCGTCGGCACGCAGGACCACCAGCGAGGCCTGGCTGTCGGCCAGCTGGGCGCGGTAGCGGGGGTTGGCGAGGAAGGTCAGCTGGCCAGGACCGGCATGGGCGAGGGTGGCCACGCCATGGATGGCGGTGGCGGGGTCGCCATGGACCTGCAGGCCGAACTGCTCGGCGAGTTGCTGGGCGGTGTAGGTGGGAGTATTCACGGCGGGAGTTTAACGTGTGAGGCCATTGCGGTCATGCGGGGTCAAAAGCGGCGCCTGCCTGATGTCCCGGGGTGATGGCGCAGGGGGCTGCCCAGGACACGTCGTAAGCCCCGCTCCGCGGTCCGGCCCAGCCGCTGGCGGCTGGGCGTTCGGGCGCTTGCGAAGCAGTGCTTCGCAAGCAAAGCGCCCTCACCCCTGGGGGCTCGATGGCGCCTTGCTCGTGTGCGCTGTCCTGCGCACACGGCAAGACCGGGGTTGGGCGTCCTGCCCAACCCGCCCGAAGCATGCCTCGGGCCCATGGCGCCAACGGTCCTGGTCAGCCCCCTGCGCCATCACCAGATGATTTCACGCGAGCGCGGGAAGTAACGGTGGCGAGCAAGTAAAACGAAAACGCCGGGCAGAGCCCGGCGCTTCGCGCCCCGTCTGGTGGAGAGCCCCCCTTTTGTTAAGGGGGGCGCGCCAGCGGCGCGGGGGATAGGTGAAATGCGCGGGCAATTCACCGGAGGTGGATCAGTTCTGAGGAACGTCGTTCCTCAGAACTGGCCGCCGAAGGTGAATTGCAGGCGTTCGATCTTGTCGCCGTCTTCCTTCTTCAGCGGGAACGCGTAGCTGATCGAGATCGGGCCGACCGGAGCACGCCACAACAGGGCGACACCGGAGGACACGCGCAGCTCGTTGGCCTTGAAGTTCTTGGTGCCGTTGTAGACGTTACCGAAGTCGACGAAGGCCGACACGCGGGCCGACGGGCTGTCGAACAGGCGCGGGAAGTAGGCTTCGACCGAACCGACGGTCTTCAGCGAGCCACCCAGCGGCTGGCCTTCCGGGTAACCCTGGGTCACTTCGCGCGGACCGAGGGTGTTGTCCTCGAAGCCGCGTACCGAGTTGGTACCACCGGCGTAGAAGTTCTCGAAGAACGGCAGGCCGCTGGCGGTGACGGTACGGGTTTTGCCGTCGGCGTCGGTGATCGTGCGGGTGTAGTCCTTGCCGTAAGCATCGCCGTAGCCCACTTCGGCGCGGGTGTTGATCACCAGCGACGGCATGATCGGCCAGTACTTGCTGATCTGGTAGTTCAGCTTGTAGTACTCGATGGTCGAACCTGGCAGGGTCGTTTCCAGGCCGACGCGCTGGTAGGTGCCGCGGGTCGGCATGAAGTAATCGTTGCGCGAGTCGCGCGCCCAGCCGAGCTCGGTACGCCAGGCATGGAAGGTGCGCGAACCGACCGCATCGATGTAATCGATGATCGAGGCCGGGGTCGAGCCACGGTAGGTCGTGATCTGGTTGCTGTCGATGCCGAACATCAGCGAGACGGTGTCGGTCTCGGTCAGCGGCACGCCGAACACCACCTGCGCCGAACCATTGGTGCTGTTGTACTGAGCGGTGTTGAAGTCGGAGTAGTCCAGTTCACGCCAGGACAGGTTGTAGCCCAGCGACACGCCGTCATCGGTGAAGTACGGGTTGGTGTAGCTGAAGCCGTAGCGCTGCAGGTAGCTGCTGCGCGAGGCTTCGACCGACACGCGGTTGCCGCCGCCGAGGAAGTTGTTCTGCGACAGCTGCACCGAGGTGGTCATGCCGTAGGACTGCGAATAGCCCAGGCCAAACACGAAGCTGCCGGACGTGGTTTCCTTGACGTTGTAGACGACGTCGACCTGGTCGTTGCTGCCGCTGACGGCCGGGGTTTCCACGTCCACCGATTCGAAGTAGCCCAGGCGCTGCAGGCGGATCTTGGAGCGGTCGATCGCGGCCTGCGAGTACCAGCTGTTCTCGAACTGGCGCATTTCGCGACGCATCACTTCGTCGGAGGTGCGGGTGTTGCCACGGAACAGGATGCGGCGCACCGACACGCGCGGGCCCGGAACGACCTGCATGTTGATGGCCACGGTCTGGTCGGGGCGGTTGGTGGTCGGGATCGGGTTCACCTTGGCGAACGCGTAGCCGATGTTGGACAGCGAGTTGGTGATGGTGTCCGAGCTGAATTCCAGCAGGGCACGCGAGAACGTGTCGCCGGACTTCTGGATCACCATGCGCTCGACGTCCTCCTGCGGGAGGATGGTGTCGCCGCTGACCTTGATCTCGGAGATCTTGTACTGCGCACCCTCGGTCACGCCCGCGGTGAGGAACATGTCGCGCTTGTCGGGGCTGATCGAGACCTGGGTGGAATCGATGCTGAAGTCGACGTAGCCGCGGTCCAGGTACCAGGAGTTGAGCTTTTCCAGGTCGCCGGACAGCTTTTCCTTGGAGTACTGGTCGTCACGGCGGTACCACGACGCCCAGTTGTGCTCCTTGGACTCCCAGGTCTCCAGGATGTCCTTGCTCTCGAACTTCTCGGTGCCGACGAGGTTGACGTGGCGGATCTTGGCCGCCTTGCCTTCCTTGATCGCGATCGCGATGTCCACGCGGTTGCGGTCCAGCGGGCTCACGGTCGGGGTGATCTCGACGGTGTACTTGCCACGGTCGTTGTACTGGCGGCGCAGTTCCTGGGTCACGCGGTCCAGGCTCAGGCGGTCGAAGGTGCCACCCTCGGTCAGGCCGATGTCGGACAGGCCCTTGAGCAGCTGCTCGGACTTGATGTCCTTGTTGCCGGTCACGGTCAGCTTGTTGATCGCCGGGCGTTCCTTGACGGTCACCACCAGGATGCTGCCCTGGCGGTCCAGCTGCACGTCTTCGAAGAAGCCGGTCTTGTACAGGGCGCGGATGGTCTCGCCGACCTTGTTGTCGGTGATCGTCTCGCCACGTTCCACCGGCAGGTAGGTGAACACCGTGCCCGAGCTGATGCGCTGCAGGCCATCGACGCGGATGTCGCTGACAGTGAAGGGCTCGGCTGCCTGGGCCAGGGCGGGAGCGCCGGTGACGGCGGCGAGGGCGAGGGCCAGCAGGCGGCGATTGGGGAGTCGCGTCATGTCACGTCCGGTAGGAAGGTCGATTTCATTGGTGCGGGATGCCGACGCTGTAGACGGCAACAACGTGGAAAAGTTCATCGCGGGACCAGGCCGAGGATGTCGTTGTAGAACGCCAACCCCATCAGCCCGGCCAGCAACGCCAGGCCGATGTATTGGCCGGCGGCGATGGCACGCTCGCTCAGCGGGCTGCCCTTGACCAACTCGATAAGGTAATACAGCAGGTGCCCGCCGTCCAAGATCGGGATCGGCAACAGGTTGATGATGCACAGGCTGAGTGACAGCAGGGCAAGGAACTGCAGGAACCAGTCGAGGCCGCGTTTGGCCGAGACATTGGCCACGCGGGCGATGGTGACGGGCCCGGAAACGTTCTGCAGCGAGGCTTTGCCGGTGACGATGCGGCCCATCATGCCCAGCGAATCGGCGGCAAGCCGGCCGGTTTCACGCACGGCGACGGTCACTGCATCCAGCGGCCCATAGCGCAGCAGGGTGTCGTAGGAGGGGCTGTAGGTGGTGGGGAAGCCGACGCCGATCTGCCAGACCGGGTTGCCCTTGCCATCCTTGCCCTGGCGGGGCGTGACTTCCAGTGCAAGGCGTTCACCGCCTCGCAGGACCTCGATCATGCCAGGGCCTCCGGCACGCCCGAGGGCCTGGATCTCGCCGATCACCTGGTCGACGCTGTCGATGCGCTGGCCGTCGATCGCCACGATCAGGTCGCCCGGCTGCAGCAGCCCGGTGACCACCGAATCGGCGGTGAGCGAGTCGACCAGCGCCGGCTGCAGCCACGACTGCCAATACAGGCCGGCCAGGATCGGCACCCGTCGTTCATCGAAACCGGCGGGCAGCTGCGACAGCGGCAGGGTGCGCACGCGTACCTGGTCCGCGGGGTCGAGTACTTCAAGCGTGACGTCGCGGCGATCCATCGCGGCGGCGGTCAGCGCCATGCTGGCCTCGCCCAGCGTGGCGACCTGGCGGTCATCCACCCGCAGAACGCGGTCACCACTGACCAGGCCGGCACTGGCGGCGATGCCGTCAACCCGGCCGATCGTCGGCGAGTAGTCCTGCTTGCCGATCACGAACATCGCCCACAGCAGCAGGATGCACAGCAGCAGATTGGCGATCGGCCCTGCAGCAACGATGGCGATGCGCTGCCACACGGTCTTGTGGTTGAAGGCCTGGCCGCGCTCGTGGGGATGGACCTCGACCTCGCGCTCGTCGAGGAACTTCACGTAGCCACCCAGCGGGATGGCGGCAACGGCGAACTCGGTACCGTGCTTGTCGCGGCGCGACCACAGCGGGCGGCCGAAGCCGACCGAGAAGCGCAGGATCTTGACCCCACAGAGGCGGCCGACCCAGTAATGCCCGAACTCGTGGAACGTGACCAGCAGCCCGAGGCTGACAATCATCCACCAGACCGATCCGATGAAGTCAGTCATGCAGGCTCACAGTGGCGGGCAGGGGCGGCGGCGTCATGCTGGGCGAGGCGGTCGTTCAGGCGGCGTCGATGGCGTTCAGGGTGAGCTGGCGTGCCCGCTGGTCGGCGGACAACAGGACCTCCAGTGTATCGGCTGCTTGCGTCGGCAGTGTTGAAAGAGCGTTAGCAACCAGCTCCGGGATGGTCAGGAAACCGATCCGGCCCTGAAGAAATGCTGAAACCGCCTCTTCATTGGCGGCGTTCAGCACCGCCGGGGAGGTGCCACCGGCCTGCATCGCCTGCCACGCAAGCGCCAGGCAGGGGAAGGCGTCGGTGTCAGGCGCCTCGAAATCCAGCCGGCCCTGCGCCAGCAGGTCCAGCCCGGCCACGCCTGATTCGATGCGCTGCGGCCAGCCCAGGCCGACCGCCAGGGTGGTGCGCATGTCCGGCAGGCCCATCTGGGCCAGGGTGGAGCCGTCGACGAACTCGACCAGCGAATGCACCAGGCTCTGCGGGTGCACCAGTACCTCGATGCGCTCGCCGGGCACCGCGAACAGGTGATGGGCCTCGATCACTTCAAGGCCCTTGTTCATCAACGTCGCCGAATCGACCGAGATCTTCGGGCCCATCGACCACTTCGGGTGGGCCACGGCCTGGGCCGGGGTGACCTCGGCCAGCTCGGCGCGGCTGCGGCCGCGGAACGGGCCACCCGACGCGGTCAGCAGGATCCGGCGCACGCCGGCGCCGTCGATGCTGGCGTCGCGCGAACGCAGGCACTGGAAGATCGCGCTGTGCTCGCTGTCGATCGGAATGATCTCGGCGCCGGCGCGCTCGGCGGTGCGGGTCAGCAGTTCACCGGCCAGGACCAGCGATTCCTTGTTGGCCAGCAGGATGCGCTTGCCGGCCGCAGCGGCGGCGAGGGTCGAGGACAGCCCTGCAGCACCGACAATGGCTGCGACGACGGTGTCGCAGGCATCGCTTGCTGCCAGCTGGTCCAGTGCGGCATGACCGGCGTGGGCCTCGGTGGACAGCCCGGCATCGCGCAGGCCGTCGCGCAGTTCGGTGAACAGCGCTTCGTCGGCGATGACCGCGTGCGCGGGCTTGTGCTGGCGGCACAGCGCCAGCAGCGCCTGCACCTGGCGGCCGGCGGCCAGCACCGTGGCCTGGTAGCGCTGCGGGTGGCGGGCGATCACGTCCAGCGTGGAGGCACCAATCGAGCCGGTGGCGCCGTATACGGCGACCCGGCGCAGGTCTGCGACAGCATTCATGGTCAGAACCCGAAGATTTCCTTGCCCAGCGCGAACACCGGCACGGCGGCGAGGACGCCGTCGACGCGGTCGAGCACGCCACCATGGCCCGGAATCAGGTTGCCCGAGTCCTTGGCACCGGCGTGGCGCTTGATCAGGCTTTCGAACAGATCACCCAGCACAGACGCGAATACGGCCACCACCGAGGTGATCAGCAGGCCCGGCAGGTGCGCGATGTCGATGCCGGCCAGCCAGCCCAGGCCGAGGGCCACGCCGACACCAGCCAGCAGGCCGCCGAACAGGCCTTCCCAGGTCTTGTTGGGGCTGATCCGCGGCGCCAGCTTGTGCTTGCCGAAGTGACGGCCGGCGAAATAGGCGCCCGAATCGGCTGCCCAGACCAGTGCCAGTGCCGCCAGCAGCCACAGGTGGCCCTGCTTGCCCGGCGGGTCACCGCCGGCGTGGATCAGCACCAGCGCAGCCCAGGCAGGAACGATGGCCAGGGTGCCGGCCAGCATCTTCACGATACGGGAGGGGGCCGTCGGCTGGGCGCCGAAGTTGAAGAAGCGCAGCCAGACCAGCGCCGCCAGCCACCAGGCGACCCCCGCCAATGTGGTGATCTGGAACAGCACCAGCGTGCTGCCATCGGCCCACACCAGCAGCACCATCAACAGCAGGTTCAGCACCAGCAGCACGGTGCGCGCGAGGGTGTCTTCGATGCCGGCCAGCTTGAGCCATTCCCACAGGCCGATCAGCAGTACGGCGGCGGCGGCGGCGGCCAGCCATTGCGTCGGCAGCAGCAGGATCGCGGCAATGGCGACCGGCGCCATGATCAGCGCGGCGAGGACTCGGGTCTTGGTCATGGGCTGGAGGTCTCGGTGGCCAGTGCGGCGATCTGGGCGCTGGTCAGGCCGAAACGACGCTCGCGGCTGCCATAGGCATCCAGCGCCTGCTGCAGCAGGTCGGCATCGAAGTCCGGCCACAGCGCCTCGGTGAACCACAGCTCGGTGTAGGCCAGCTGCCACAGCAGGAAGTTGCTGATGCGGGTGTCGCCACCGGTGCGGATGAACAGATCCGGCGGCGGCAGGTCGGCCAGGGCCACCTGGCTGCCCAGCAGCGATTCGTCGATCTGTTCGGGCAGCAGGCGGCCTGCGGCGACTTCAGCGGCCAGCGCGCGCGCGGCACGGGCGATGTCCTGGCGCCCGCCGTAACTGGCGGCGATCGACAGGGTTAGAGTGGTGTTGTCGGCGGTGCGCTGCTCGGCCAGCTGCATGCGGCTGACCAGTCCGGCACCGAAGCGCTCGCGTTCGCCGATGAAGCGTACGCGCACGCCGCGCCGGTGCAGTTCGTCCACTTCGCGATCGAGCGCGCCAAGGAACAGCTTCATCAGGGCGTCGACTTCTTCCTGCGGCCGGCCCCAGTTCTCGCTGGAAAACGCGAACAGGGTCAGCGCCGGAATGCCCAGTTCAAGGCAGCGCTCGATGGTGCGGTTGACCGCGCGCGCGCCGGCGCGGTGGCCGATCACGCGCGGGCGGCGGCGCTGCTGTGCCCAGCGCCCGTTGCCATCCATGATGATGGCAACGTGGCGGGGCAGGGCGGCCGGCAACGGAGGCGGGACTGAAGGCATCGACTTCAGACCGACAGCAGTTCTTTTTCCTTGTCGGCGACGACCTTGTCGACGTCCTTGATGTTGGCGTCGGTCAGCTTCTGGATGTCGTCTTCGCCGCGCTTCTTTTCGTCTTCGCTGATCGCCTTGTCCTTGACCAGCTTGGCGATTTCCTTGTTCGCGTCCTGACGGATGTTGCGGATCGCGATCTTGGCGCCTTCGCCTTCCTTCTGCACCTGCTTGGCCAGTTCCTTGCGGCGCTCTTCGGTCGGCGGCGGCATGTTGATGCGGATCGCGGTGCCCAGCGTGTTCGGGGTGAACTCGGCGTTGTAGAGACCCTTTTCGATCTCCTTGATCATGCCCTTGTCGAACGGGGTGACCAGCAGCGAGTGCGCGTCGGCATTGGAGATCGAGGCAACCTGGTTCAGCGGGGTGCTGGCATTGCCGTAGGCATTGACCGTCACGCGGTCCAGCAGGGCCGGCGTGGCACGCCCGGTCCGGATGGAGGTGAGGGTGTGCTTCAGAGCGTCGATGCTCTTGGCCATGCGCGTCTGCGCGTTGTTCTTGATGTCGTTGAGCATCGCCCGGTCCTGGATGTATCTGGAATCGGGCGATTATAGGCGAATACGGGACGCTGCCGGGCCTGAATCGGCCCGGTTGTCGCCGCGCGCTCAGGCTCAGGCCGGATCGCGGCCCTGGACGAGGGTGCCGATGTTCTCGCCGTTGAGGATCTTCAGCAGCTCGCCCGGCTGGCCCATGTCGAACACGCGCATCGGCAGGTCGCTGTCGCGGGCCAGTGCGAAGGCGGCGGTATCCATCACTTCCAGGCCGCGGCGGATCACTTCGTCGTAGCTCAGGCTGTCGAAGCGGACCGCATCGCTGTGCTTGTTCGGGTCCTTGTCGTACACGCCGTCGACCTTGGTGGCCTTCAGCAGCAGGTCGGCGCCGATCTCGATCGCGCGCAGGGCGGCACCGGAGTCGGTGGTGAAGAACGGGCTGCCGACGCCGGCGGCGAAGATGACCAGTCGGCCCTTTTCAAGGTGGCGGATGGCGCGGCGGCGGATGTAGTCCTCGCACACGTCGTTGATCTTGATCGCGCTCATCACGCGGGCCTTGGCGCCCAGCTTCTCCAGGGCGTCCTGCATGGCCAGGGCGTTGATGACGGTGGCCAGCATGCCCATCTGGTCGCCGGTGACCCGGTCCATGCCGCCCGCGGCCAGGCCAGCGCCGCGGAAGATGTTGCCGCCGCCGATCACCAGCGCCACTTCGGCACCGGCCTGCTGGGCTTCGATGACCTCACGGGCCAGGCGGTTGATGATCTTCGGGTCGATGCCGTAGTCCTCATCTCCCATCAGCGCCTCCCCGGACAGTTTCAGAAGGATGCGGCGATAGGCGAGCTTGGACATGGGGACCTCGGGTGCGTGGAAATCGCGGGCGATTCTACGCGCATGCGGCGTCAGGCCATAGTGTTTTGTGCACTGCGGCGTAAAATCCCGGCGTTCGCCCCGGTCATCCGGGGCTTCCCGTTCAGCCCAGCTCGGCGCCGGCGGTCGCTGACAGCTCGTCGTGGCCGAGGGCGCCGGGGGAGCGCGCGATCACCCGGTTGCGGCCGAGGTTCTTGGAGCGGTACAGCACGTCGTCGGCGGCGCGCAGCAGGTCCTGCACGTCGGCGAAGCGTTCGTAGCCGCCCTGGGTGGCGACGCCGGCGGAGAAGGTGACGAACAGCGGGCCGCCTTCCAGCTCGGCCATCGGCGTGGCGACGATGTTGGCCAGCACCCGGCGGATCACGTCCAGTGCCACCGTTTCGCTGGTGTTGGGCAGCAGCGCGACGAACTCCTCGCCGCCGAAGCGGGCCACGGTGTCGCTGTTGCGCAGCTGGCCCTGGAGCTTGCCGGCGAAGGCGCGCAGCACTTCGTCGCCGGTCAGGTGGCCGTGGGCGTCATTGATTTTCTTGAAGTCGTCCAGGTCGATGAAGGCCACCGACAGCGGCCAACCCTGGCGCCCGGCGCGCAGGAACTCCTGCTCCAGCACCGCTTCCAGCTGGCGCCGGTTGAGCACGCCGGTGAGGGCGTCACGATGGGCCTGGTCTGCCAGTCGCTTGGCCCGGGCTTCGAATTCGTCGGCGCGGCGACGGGCCTGGTCGGCATCCTGCAGCTCGCGCAGGTTGCGCAGGGTTGCCAGCTCCTGCGCATGGTCGATCAGTTCGCGCACCCGCGAGGGGGAATTCAGGCCGGCCTCGAACAGGCTGGCGATGTCCGGCAGCGCCTCGCTGATGCGGGTCAGGACCTGGTCGAAACGGGCGCTGTCCAGTTCAAGGCGGTCATGCACCTGCTGCAGGGCGCGTTCGCGGGCGGCATCGGCGTCATCATCCAGCCAGATGTCGGCCACCGCGCCGGACAGCTGCACGCAGGCCTGGAACGGCGATTCTGCGGCGTCCAGGTCTTCGCTGTGGCTGATGCTTTCCACCAGGTAGCGCGGCAGGCCCCACTGCTCGGCCACCCAGGCGCCCACCTCGGCGTGACTGCAGCCCAGTTCGTCACGCTCGCGCGCGACCAGATCGATGTTGTCGCGCGCTTCGCGCAGCAACGGCAGGTAGCGCTCCGATTCGGCCTGGGCCAGGCACAGTACGCCCAGGTCCTGCAGCAGGCCGGCCAGCATCAGTTCTTCCAGCCGGCGCAGGCCGCGGGCCTGGCCCAGCTGGCTGGCGGCCAGTGCGCTGAGGATGCTGCGCTTCCAGGCGCGTTGGCGCAGGTCGTGGTCGGCGCCGGCACCGCCGGTCAGTCCCTGAGTGACGGTGAAGCCGAGGGCCAGGCTGATCGTGGCATTCAGCCCGAGCATGGTCAGTGCCTGGCCGAGGTTCTCGATCCGGCGGCGGCTGGCGTACAGCGGCGAATTGGCGATGCGCAGCATGCGAGCACTCAGCGCCATGTCGATGGCGATGATGTCGGCGGCGGTGGCGATATCCGCTTCCGGGTCCTGTGCCAGTTCGATGATGCGCAGGGCAATACCGGGTGGCGAGGGCAGGTTGCGGCAGAGCGCCAGGGCAGCTGTCAGCTCGGGAGGCATGTCGGGTCGTTCAATTCCATTGGGACAAGAATACCTAGGAATGCATCACAGTCCGCGATTTTCGTTCCTGCTAAATGACTGTTGATTCCCTGTGCCGAGTATCGGCTTGATTCGCGCGCAACGCAAAGGTGCCGGTGTGCCCGGCGCCGGCGTGCGCACCGAGCGTGCGCACCCACGGTTGGAGCATGGGCCTCCCATTGTCCCGGGCATAAAAAAAGAGCCGCGGTTTCCCGCGGCTCCTTCTGGTCGTTTCACGGCCCGAGGGCTGGAATCAGACCTGCATCGCCTTGGCAACTTCGGCGGCGTAGTCTTCCACCACCTTCTCGATGCCTTCGCCGACGATCAGCAGCTGGAAGCCGGCCACGTCGGCACCGGCGGCCTTGACCACCTGCTCGACAGTGGTGTCGCCCAGCACGTAGGTCTGGCCGTACAGGGTCACGTCGCTGACGATCTTGTTGATCTTGCCGCTGATGATCTTTTCCAGGATCTCGGCCGGCTTGGCCTTGTCCTTTTCGGACATCTTGGCCAGCTCGATTTCCTTTTCCTTCTCGACGAACTCGGCCGGGACGTCCGCAGCCTTGTTGTGCGGCGGCTTCAGGGCAGCCACGTGCATGGCCAGGCCACGGGCCAGCTCGACGTCGCCGCCGACCAGGTCGACCAGCACGCCAACCTTGCCGTTGGTGTGGACGTAGGCGCCGATGGTGTTGTTGCCATCAACCTTCACCATGCGACGGATCTGGATGTTCTCACCCAGGGTCTGCACGGCGGTGGCGCGGGCTTCTTCAACGGTGCGGCCATCGGCCAGCTTGGCAGCCTTCACGGCTTCGACGTCGCTGGCGCCCGATGCCAGGGCGGCAGCGGCGACGGCGTTGACGAAGGACTTGAAGTTGTCATCGTTGGCGACGAAGTCGGTTTCCGAGTTGACTTCGACCAGCACGGCCTTGCCGCCGTCCTGGGCCAGGCCCAGACGGCCTTCGGCGGCCACGCGGTCAGCCTTCTTGTCGGCCTTGGCGGCGCCGGACTTGCGCATGGCTTCAGCAGCAGCGTCGATGTCGCCGTTGGCTTCAGTGAGCGCCTTCTTGCATTCCATCATGCCGGCGCCGGTGCGCTCGCGCAGTTCCTTGACCAGGGAAGCAGTGATTTCCACGGGATTACCTCACGAAAGAAAGGGGTAGGGCCGGCATGGTGGCCGGCCCGTGTGACACGGTCCTGTCACGCGCCAAGGGCTGCGCGCAGGGAGGGTGGACGCCGGGCGTCCACCCCGGGGCCTGGATCAGGCCTGGGCGTCGTCGCCCTTCTTGGCAGCCTTCTTGGCCGGAGCGCGGCGGGCCGGCTTCTCTTCGCCTTCGGCAGCGGCTTCAGCGAACTCTTCCTCGCGCACCGAAGCGGCGTGCGGGGCAGCGGCCTTGCCTTCCAGCACGGCATCGGCAGCGGCGCGGGCGTACAGCTGCACAGCGCGGATGGCGTCGTCGTTGCCCGGGATGGCGTAGTCCACCAGTTCCGGGTTGTAGTTGGTGTCGACCACGGCGATGACCGGGATGCCCAGCTTCTTGGCTTCCTTGATCGCGATGTCTTCGTGGCCGATGTCGATCACGAAGATGGCGTCCGGCAGACGGTTCATGTCCTTGATGCCGCCCAGCGAGGCTTCCAGCTTGTCGCGCTCGCGACGCAGGCCCAGCACTTCGTGCTTGACCAGCTTCTCGAAGGTGCCGTCGGTTTCACCGGCTTCCAGTTCCTTCAGGCGGGCAACCGACTGCTTGACGGTACGGAAGTTGGTCAGGGTGCCGCCCAGCCAACGCTGGTTCATGAACGGCATGCCGCAACGCTCGGCTTCTTCCTTGATGGTTTCGCGGGCGCTGCGCTTGGTGCCCAGGAACAGGACGGTGCCGCGCTTCTGGGCCACCGACGAGATGAAGTTCATCGCGTCGTTGAACAGCGGGACGGTCTTTTCCAGGTTGATGATGTGGATCTTGCCGCGGGCGCCGAAGATGTACGGAGCCATCTTCGGGTTCCAGTAGCGGGTCTGGTGGCCGAAGTGGACGCCGGCTTCCAGCATCTGACGCATGGTGACCTGGGGCATTGCAATACTCCTGATATGGAACCAGCGATTCCGCCCGCGGGGATAGGTATGCGGGACGCGTGGAAGCGCGATCGGTTCCGGGGTTGGGCTTCCCTGTTGCCTCCGTGGCCGAACTCCTTGCGGAGCACCCCGGCACGGATGGGGGCAGCAGGTGTGGATTCACCGGTGACGTCCGGTGTGGACGGGCTCCCGCGCACGCAGGCGGCAGGAATCCGGTCGATTATAGCCCGCTCGGTGCGCTGGCTGCAATTGCCGGGTCTGGAGCGACCAGATCGACCACGCGGCCATCCTGCAGCAGGGCCTGGAAATGACCGCCGGCGTAGCCATCAGGGTGGGCGGGCAGGGCCCAGCGGCGCTCACGGCCGGCCAGCAGATAGCCGGCAAGCCCCGGCAGCAGCAGGGTGCGTCGGCCGTCGCTGGCGATGTAGGCGAGATCGTTCAGGCGTGCGTGCAGGGTACCGGCGTTGTTCATTCGCAGGACGGTATGCGACTGGCCAGGTTCAATCCATGCATGCAGCCGCGGCTGGGTCATTGGTGTGGCGTGCCCGCGGAACAACGGCAGCGAATAACGCTGCAGGCCTGGCGTGGTGGGGGCCAGGACGATCCGATAGGCCTGTTCACCGACAGCGGGTGCCGGCTGGCGTGGCAGCAGCCAGATGCGCTGGCGGATGCCGGGCGGGATGTCGAGCTGGGTCGGGCTGGCGACAACCTGGTCGGTGGGACGCAGCACTTCGGCGTCGGTCTGCTGTTCCCACGCCATGATCTGCACCCGGCCCTGCCAGCGGCCGGGACCGGGGTTGTAGAGCCACAGTTCGCCCTGGCCACCTTCGGCGGGCAGTTGCAGTGTGGTCGGCAACAGGTCCAGTGCCGCGGCAGGCAACGCCAGCAGCATCGCCAGCAGAGTCAGAAGTGCCCGCATCAGTAGATGACGGTCACGGCGGACGTCGAGTCTTCGTCGTCGGCGGGAGGTGCGAGCTCGCGGACCTGGGGAGGCAGTTGCGGTGCGTCGCTGCGCTGGTGGGGGGCGGGGCAGTGGGCGCTGCCGGGATCATCGCGGCAGGCTTCGACCACGGTCAGGCGAATCTGCAGCGGCGCGGGACTGGGTTCAGCCCACGCCGGCGTGCTGGCGACCAGCATCGCCCCGATCAGAATTGCGCGAACCACCTGCCAACCACCGTGCTGAAAGATATCGCTGCGCGGTATCGGCTGGATCGGCCGAATCTGTAGAACTGTCAGTCGGCTGCTCCTGGCGCAGGCGTGATGCGCGCATCCACGCATGGCGTGGATCTACGGAAACCCGCCCCGGTGGGCGTCGATCGTCCGAAACCTGCCTGGTGGGTGCCGACCGTTGGTCGGCACGCAGGTCAATAGGTGATCGTCACCTGCACCACATCGTTGTAGGTGCCGGCCGGTGGTTGGCCGGTGACCGGCGGCACCCGGCCATAGATTGTCAGCTGCTGCGCGCTGCCAGTGCCGGTACCGCTGGCGGTATCGACGGTCAGCGTGTTGCCCCAGCGCTGGGTGCGTGTGGAATCGCGGTACAGCTCGTAGGTGAGGTAGTAGGTGCTGGCGCCGATGGTGGTGGCCATGCGCCGCGTGCTGGTGGCGGTGGGGTTGTTCTGGCCGTTGTTGAGGCTGACCTGGTAGGCCGTGTTCTTAAGGCATGTCAGGGTCAAGGTGGCGGTCTGGTCGATGTTGGCGGGAATGCTGCCGGTGACGTTGCCGAAGTTCATGTTGGTGGTGACATAGCTTCCGCACTGCGGCAACACGTTGGCGGTGGCGGTAAAGCTGAAGGCGGCACTGGCGCTGTTGGTACCGGTGGCGCCGCCGTTGCAGGTGGCGGGCACGGTGGCCGTGCCGAGCAGCACTTCGTTCCAGGCCCAGGTCAGCACCACGTTCGCACCGCTGAACGTACTGCTGTAGGCGCCCGACGCCAGGATCTGGTTGGCCGGGATCTGCGCGAACAGCTGGGTCGACTGCGCACCGCTGCCACCGGTCAGCAACGGCACGCTGTAGGTCATGGCCAGTTCCTGTGCCGGCGGCGTGCCACGCGGGGTCAGCCCGGTTACCTGGCTGAAGTTGGAGGTGTTGTAGAGCTGGAAATTCATGCTGTCGCTGGCGCTGGTCTTCATCGTGCGCCAGCTGGAGCTGCTGCCGCCGCCGCTGCCGGCGCCGATGCCCACGCAGACCCGCACGCCGGTGGTGGCCAGCAGGCTCAACGCAGCGGTGGTGCAGGACACCGTGATGTTGAGCGTGCCGGTGGTTGCGCCTGGCGCATTGCTGTTCACGTTGCCGAACGGCAGCGTCGGATCGGCGATGGCGGTGCAGACCGCGGTGGCACGTGCCGGTGCCGCCGCCAGCAGGCCGGCTATCAGCAGCAATCCGAGCAGCAGCACCTTCATGGCGCCACCTCCGGAATGCACTGCAGCGGCGCCGGTTTGGGGCGTGCACCGGTGGCCACCACCTTGGGCAGGTCCGGCACCTTCACCCGGCACTGGCCGCGGCTGGTGGTGATGTACAGCACGCTGCCGGCGGCCACGTCTTCCAGGTACAGCAGGCCGTCATAGCCCACCAGCGCCTGGCGCCCGTCCGGCAGCTGCACCTCGCTGCCGACCTCCAGCGGTTGCCCGTCCATGCCGTGCAGGGTCAGGCTCAGCGAGGGCCGCGAGCGCAGTGCGAAGGTCACGTGGGTGCCGGCGCGCTGGCGTGGTGTCACCCAGTCTTCGATGCGGTCGGCGCGCATGTCCTCGGGCAGGTCCAGGGTATCGATGGAGACGCGGTTGCGCTGCCAGGACAGCAACGGGCTGACCAGCAGCAGGCCGCGATCATCGGTCACGCCGATCAGCCGGTTTTCCAGCCGCACCGGCACGCCACCGATACCATTGGTGCTGATCACCGCGAATGCATCGGAGACCTCGCGGGTGGCGAAGGCATGCCCGCCCATCCACACCAGGCTGCCACTGGCGCTGGCGTAGGCGTAGTTCAGGCCGCCCTGGCGCGAGGCGCCGAATGAGTAGCGACCGATAGCATTGAGGATGCCGACTTCGGCGAGGCCACCATTGCCATCCTCGCCATGGCGCACCTGCGCACGCCAACCGACGCCGCCGGCGCTGCCGTCGCCGGGCACCGGCTGGGTGACATCGGCCACCCAGCTCTGGCTGTCGCCATTGCGCTGGCTGGACAGGCTGGCCTGGCGGTTGTTGCCCAGGCTGGCGGTGACCGACAGGTAGATGCTGCGGTCATCGCTCTTGTCCAGGTTCTGGTTCACCGACAGGTAAGCCGACCAGCGCTGGCTCCAGGTGCGCGACCAGAAGAGGCTGGCGTAGCGGTTGTCCTCGCCGTCGGGATAGCGCAGGCGCAGGTAGCTGGCGCTGAGTGTGCCCAGCCGCAGCAGATCGGCGCCGACCGTGGCCTGTTCGCTGATGCTCGGCGGCAGGTTGCCCTGCAGTGCGCCCAGGTCGCGGTAATCACCATGGCTGCGCACGGTGCGCAGATTGAAGTTGAGCCGGCGGTTGTTCCAGCTGTAGCCCAGTGCCCATTGCCCGCCCTGCAGGCCGTGATAGTCACTGTGCGCATAGGCGGCGTTGAACACGCCCGCGCCGCCGAGCAGCCACCAGCCGCCGATGCCGGCCTGGGCCAGGCCGCCGCCGCCTTCGGCATGTGCTTCGCCGGTGAAGGCGTCGCTGACGCCGCCGCGCCAGCTGGCACTGGCCACGGTGCGATCGTCGTAGGCGAAGGAGCGCTGGCCGAAATCCTCACGCAGGCGGCCAACACCGACCGACCAGTCCGACAGGCCCTTGGCAAGCAGTTGCTGGGTGCCGTAGAAGCTGAAATCCAGCGTCTGCATGCGGCCGAACGCATCGGTCACCACCACCTGCGCACTGCCGGTGCCGCTGATGCCGGGTTGCGCGGCCAGCTGGAATGGACCGACCGGCACCTGCCCGCTGTACTGGCGCAGCCCATCGACGTACAGCTCGACCGTGGACGGCACCACCGCCTGTCCGAGGAAGCTGGGGGTGGGCGTGAGCACACGGTAGGGCTGCAGGCCGTAGTTGCGGCCGATCTGCAGGCCGCCCATGCGCACGGGCCGGGTCCAGTCGACGAAACCACTGTAGAAGTCGCCGACGTCCAGGGTCATCGCCCTGTCGGGGAAGTCCAGGCTCCACCGGGTGTCCAGGCGCACGCTCTCGCCACGCCAGCGGCGGTCACCGGATTGCTGGTAGCGGCGGCTGATCGCGGTGTTTTCGAAGGTGCCGTTGCCGATCCCGAAAAGGCGCAGCTCCGAGCTGAGGCTGAGGTTGCCGAGTGTGTCGACCCGGCTGCCATACACGTCGTAGTTCAGCAGCAGGCCGGGCGAGGCGCTTCCGGCCAGCGCGCGGGTCTGTGGCTGGCTGAGCACGGTGGTCGGCAGGGTCAACTGGTCCAGTGGCACGTCCAGGGCCAGGGTCTGCATATGCGCGTCGTAGCGCACCACGGCCCCGCTGATCTGGTCCAGATAGACCGGCGCATCGCCGCGGGCGCTGAAGCCGAGCTGGCGCAGCACTTCCGGACTGGCCTGCAGCCGGCCATGGTTTTCGGTGAACGGCAGCAGGCCGCGCGGCGTGCTGTTGAGCGAGACGTCCAGGTACAGCGTCTGGCTGGCGGTCAGGGGCGTGGGGGCAGGCAGGATCGCATCGGCCGACACCCCGGAGACATCCGCAGCCCCGGCAGCAGCCATGCCGGGCACATCGGCGGCCTCGGTCGCCGCAGGAGCCAGGGCAGCCAACAGCGCGCCCATCAACGCCTCAGCGAGCCGGTGGTGGCGACAGCGGCGTCTGTTCCGACTCGCCATTGAGCTTGGCCGTGATCTGGTCGTTGTCGCGGTCGATGGCCGTGCGCTCGATCGGCCAGCGCATCACCTGCCCGGGCAGTACATACCCCAGCAGGCCGGGGTGCACGATGCGCGGACGCTGGACGCTGCCCAGTGCGAGGTCGGCGATCTGTGCATAGCTGTTGCCGGTGTTGGCCACCTCCACGCCGTTGCGTCCGTCCTCCAGCCGGACCAGGCTGGCCTGCAGGCGCGGCGCCAGCTTGCCGCCCGAGGGTTGCACGAACACCGGAATCGAATAGCGCAGCACGAACTGCATGCCGTTGGCACGGGTCGCCAGATCAGGCACCTCGTCGACGATCAGCCGGTAGTACTGCTGTGCCGCAGGCGGTTCGTGGTTCGGGCGCATCACCCGTACCAGCTGCTGCTGGCCAGCGCCCAGTTCCTGCATCGGCGGGGTGGCCAGCAGTTCATCAGTGGGCAGCAGTTGTTCCTGGCCATCCTGCTGCACCCAGCGGAAGACCCGCACCTGCAGCCTGACCGGCGAGGTACCACTGTTGGTCAGCCACAGTTCGCCGGCACGCTGGCGGGCCTCAAGCTGGAGGCTGGTGGGGGCGACCTGGAGGCTGGTGGCACTGGCAGCGGCGGTGGCCAGCAGGAAAAGGGCGAGCAGCGCCACGCCGGTGGCGCGCCACGGGCGGGGTCCGGCCATGCGGGCGTGCTCCATCAATAGGTGATCGTGGCGGTGACCGTATCCAGGTAGTTACCGGTGGCCGGGTTGTTGGTACTCAGGTTCAGGATCTGGCCGTAGACGATGTAGGGCACGGCCAGGCCGGTGCCGATGCCGGCCTGGGTGTTGGTGCCTGAGGTGGCACCCCAGACCAGGGTATGCGCGGCGTCCTGGTAGAGCTGGTAGCCGACGAAGTTGTTGGCGGTCACCGCGGCATTGGTGTTCTTCATCCGGCGGGTGGTGACGTCGTTGGCGGTGCTGGCATTGGCGCCCGCGTTCAGCGAAATCGTGTACGGGGTCAGGGCCGAGCACTGGGCGGTCACCGTACCCTGGCCCAGGGTGGGGGTCGCCGTGGTCGAGGCCGCCGTGCCGAAGTCAACGTTGGTGGCGGCCGCTGCCGTGATCGTGCAGGCCTTGGTGACCACCAGGGTGACGTTGAAGGTCGTGGTATCGGCCGCCAGTGCGGGGCCGGCCAGCAACAGTCCGGTCAGGGCCCAGGCGAGCGGTGAGCGGAGCGTGGATCGCATGGACAACCTCCCTGACCCGAAGGTCTGTTGAACAAGGCGAAGGCGGCGCATTCGGGGCCGCTTTGACGACAGTCATGGCCAGCTTGTGGGGGTAAGTGTCTGTAATCCGTGATAAATAGGCATGCGAAAGGGTGGAGGTCGTCACGCTTTCACTTTCCTTGCCGGAACCGTGCATGCCCCGGATCGCCAGTTGGGTGGCGTTCGTTCAGATTGCAGCCGGATCGGCGATAATGGGCGCCATGAGCGTGAATCTGAAAACCCCGCAGGAAATCGAGATGATGCGCATCGCCGGCCGCCTGGCCAGCGAAGTGCTCGACATCGTCACCCCCCACGTCAAGCCCGGTGTCACCACCGAGGAGCTGGACCGCATCTGCCACGACCACATCGTGAACGTGCAGGGCGCGATTCCGGCCAACGTCGGCTACCGCGGCTTCCCGAAGACCGTGTGCACCTCGGTCAACAACGTCATCTGCCACGGCATTCCCAGCGAAGGGAAGGTGCTCAAGGATGGCGACATCATCAATATCGACGTTACCGTCATCAAGGACGGCTGGCACGGCGACACCAGCCGCATGTACTTCGTCGGCACCCCGTCGGTAATGGCCCGCCGTCTGGTGGAAACCACCTACGAAGCCATGTGGCGCGGCATCCGTGCGGTGCGTCCGGGCGCAACCCTGGGTGACATCGGCCATGCCATCCAGAGCTATGCCGAAGGCGAGCGTTTCAGCGTGGTGCGCGAGTACTGCGGCCACGGCATCGGCAAGGTCTACCACGACGAGCCGCAGGTGGTGCATTACGGCCGCCCGGGCCAGGGCCTGGTGCTGCAGCCCGGCATGACCTTCACCATCGAGCCGATGATCAACGAGGGCACCCGCTACAACAAGGTGCTGCCGGATGGCTGGACCGTGGTGACCAAGGACCGCAAGCTGTCGGCGCAGTGGGAGCACATGATCGCGGTCACCGAGACCGGCGTCGACGTGCTGACCCTGTCGCCGGGCGAGTCGCAGGTCTCCTGAGGATGCTGCCGGCGAGTTCGCTGCTGGACACGCCGGCCGCGTCGCTCAACGACCCGGATTGGGCTGCTGCCGCGCGCCAGGCGCTGCAGCAGGCCGACGCGCGCCTGTACCGCCGCTTCGACCAGGGCGACAACATCGAGCGCCTGCTGGCGCTGCGCGCGCGTGCCGCCGACCATCTGATCCGCCTGGCCTGGCAGCGCTGCCTGCCGGTCGACAGCGGCCTGTCGCTGTTCGCAGTGGGTGGTTATGGGCGCGGTGAACTGTTCCCGCGCTCGGACATCGACCTGCTGGTGTTCGGCGATCCGCCGGCACAATTGGCGCACGAATCCGCACTGGCGCGCCTGTTCGCGCTGCTGTGGGATTGCGGGCTGGCAGTCAGCCATGCGGTGCGCAGTGCCGCGCAGTGCCGCGAGGCTGCTGCCGACCAGACCGTGTTGACCGCGCTGATCGAGGCGCGTCCGATCCTGGCTGAGGACGCTGCCCGACGCGCGCTGCGCGAGGCCATCGACGACCGGGAGCTGTGGCCTGCACGTGCCTTCTTCCTGGCCAAGCTGGAAGAGCTGCGCAACCGTCACCAGCGTTTCGGTGACACCGCCGACAACCTGGAGCCGGATCTCAAGGATGGCCCCGGCGGCCTGCGCGATCTCAACACGCTGGGCTGGATGGCGCTGCGCGCCTTCGGCGTGCGCGACCTGGAAGCGCTGGTCGGCCTGGGCCACCTGGGTGCCGACGAAGCGGCCGCGCTGAAGCGCGAGCGTGCGGTGCTGGCGCGTCTGCGCTTTGGCCTGCACCTGGTGGCGCGGCGCCCGGAAGAACGGTTGCGCTTCGATTACCAGAAGACCCTGGCCGCGCGCCTGGGCTTCGAAGACGATGCCGAGAATCTCGGTGTCGAAAAGATGATGCAGGGCTTCTACCGCGCCGCTCTGGTGGTGCGCCGGATCAGTGACCGCCTGCTGCAGCGCTTCGAGGAACAGTTCGATGGCGAGGCGCAGCCGGAACCGCTGACCGTGGGTTTTTCCCTGCGACGCGGCTACCTGGCGGCCAATGATGCCGACTGGCCGCGTGGCGATATCGGCCAGGTGTTCGCGCTGTTCTCCAGCTGGGCCAACAACCCGCAGGTGCGCGGCCTGCATTCGCTGACCGCGCGCGCGCTGGCCGAATCGCTGCCGCTGCTGCCGGCCTACGACCAGGCCGACGCCGACGCGCGCGAGCAGTTTCTGGCCCTGCTGCGTGGCCAGCGCCCGGTCGATACGCTTTCGCGCATGGCCAGGCTGGGCGTGCTCGGCCAGTGGATTCCGGCATTCGCCCAGGTCAGCGGGCGCATGCAGTTCGATCTGTTCCATGTCTATACGGTGGACCAGCACACGCTGATGGTCCTGCGCAACATCGGCCAGTTCGCCAGCAGCCGTGCCGACGAGCGCTTCTCGATCGCACATGAGGTGTGGCCGCGCCTGCGCAAGCCGGAGCTGCTGCTGCTGGCCGGCCTGTTCCATGACATTGCCAAGGGTCGCGGTGGCGACCACTCCGAACTGGGCGCGGTCGATGCACGCGCGTTCTGCCAGGCGCATGCCCTGAGCATCTCCGACACCGAACTGGTGGCCTGGCTGGTCGAACAGCACCTGCGCATGTCGGTGACCGCGCAGAAGCAGGACATCGCCGATCCGGTGGTGATCCATCGCTTTGCGACCCTGGTCGGCAGTCGCGACCGCCTCGACTATCTGTACCTGCTGACCTGCGCCGATATCGCCGGCACCAGCCCGAAGCTGTGGAACGCGTGGAAGGACCGCCTGCTGGCCGACCTGTATTTCGCGACCCGGCGCGCGCTGCGTGAAGGCCTCGAGCACCCGGTGCCTGCCGCCGAGCGCGTGGCCGAGGCGCGTGACAGCGTGCGTGCGCTGGTGCGCGAGCAGGGGTATGACGATGCCACCATCGACCGCCAGTTCGCCGTGATGCCCGACGAAGGCTTCATCCGCCTGCGCCCGGAGCAGCTGGCCTGGCAGGCTGCCGCACTGGTACCGGTGAAACAGGGCCAGGCGCTGGTGAAGGTGCGCCGCATCAGCGTCGACGACCCGGCACTGGAAGTGTTCGTGCATTCGCCGGACCGCGACGGCCTGTTCGCTGCCATCGTGATGACCCTGGACCGCAAGGGCTACGGCATCCATCGCGCGCGGGTGCTGGATGGTCCGGCCGACACCATTTTCGATACCTTCGAAGTGAACCCGGCCGACAGCTTCGCCGATGGCAGCAGCGCCAACCTGGAGGCCGCGCTGCGCGAGGCACTCAGTGGTGACCTGTCGCGCCTGCGCCCGTCGCGCCGGGTGGTGCCACGCCAGCTGCGCCATTTCCGTTTCGCCCCGCGCATCGAGTTCCGCGATGAACCGGGCGCAACCCGTTTTGCCCTGGTCGCGCCCGACCGCCCCGGCCTGCTGGCCGACGTGGCGTTCGTGCTGCGCAACCAGGGCCTGCGCGTGCATGATGCGCGCATTGCCACGTTCGGCGAACGCGCCGAAGACACCTTCGTGATCAGTGACGAACACGACCTCCCCCTGACTGAACCTGCCCGGCAGCAGCTGCATGACGCGATGCTGGCCTGCCTGGACCCTGATCGAAACGCCGGAGACCCCGCCTGATGGCCACCAAGCCCGTTAAGAAGACTGCTGCCACCGCCAAGAGCGCAGCGGCCAGGAAAATTGCCGCCGTGCCGGCCGCGAAGAAGGCTGCCACGCCGAAGAAAGCCGCAGCGGTGAAGGCGCCGGCGAAGAAGGTGGCGGCACCCAAGAAGGCCCCGGCCAAGAGTGCAGAAGCCGCACGCGCCGAAACCATCGCCCGCAAGTCGCTGCGCAAGCCGGCCGCGCCGGGCGTGGAAGAACTGAAGTTCGGTATCGAAAGTGCCTTCGAACGCCGCGCCACGCTGACCCTGCACGAACTGGAAGGCTCGACCAAGCCGCTGGTCAACCGTGTGATCGATGGCCTGGAAAGCGGCGAATTCCGCGTTGCCGAACCGGACGGCCACGGTGGCTGGAAGGTCAACGAGTGGCTGAAGAAGGCGGTGCTGTTGTACTTCCGTGTCAACGACATGGCTGTGGTCGATGCGCGCCCGGCGCCGTTCTGGGACAAGGTCGAATCGCGTTTTGCCGGTTATGACGAAGCCAGGTTCCGCCGTGGTGGCGTGCGCGTGGTGCCGGGTGCGATCGCCCGCCGTGGTACGTACTTCGGCAAGGACGTGGTGCTGATGCCGAGCTTCACCAACATCGGCGCCTACGTCGGCGAAGGCACCATGGTCGATACCTGGGCTACCGTGGGTTCCTGCGCGCAGATCGGCCAGCACTGCCACCTGTCCGGCGGCGCCGGCATCGGCGGCGTGCTGGAACCGCTGCAGGCCAGCCCGACCATCATTGAAGACCACTGCTTCATCGGCGCGCGTTCGGAAGTGGTGGAAGGCGTGGTGGTCGGCCACCACAGCGTGATCGGCATGGGCGTGTTCCTCAGCCAGAGTACCCGCATCTACAACCGCGCCACCGGCGAGATCAGCTACGGCTACATCCCGCCGTACAGCGTGGTGGTGTCCGGCTCGCTGCCGAGCAAGGACGGCACCCACTCGCTGTACTGCGCAGTGATCGTCAAGCAGGTCGATGCCAAGACCCGCAGCAAGACCAGCGTCAACGACCTGCTGCGCGGCCTGGCCGACTGAAGGTGGCTGCGCCGGAAGACCTGGCGCAGTCCGCGATCTACCGGCATCCGTCCGACAACGCGTTCGGGCGGATGCTGCCGCGCCTGCTGCATGCATCCCGCTGGAGCCGGCTGCGTCGCGCGCTGTCGCGGCGCTGGCCGATGCCGGCACTGGCCAGCGATGTGCGCGACGTGGTCTACGCGAGCTGGTGGGTCGACGTGCGTCACGCACCAACGCCGCCACCGGGCCATCATTACGTGGTGCATGCCGGGCGCACGCCGTACACCATCCTCAGCTACCGTCACGGGCACTTCGGGCCCGCGCTGGCCGGGCCGCTGCGCGCGCTGAT
Organism: Stenotrophomonas sp. 78350_Sma; assembly: GCF_056482105.1. Lineage (NCBI taxonomy): Bacteria > Pseudomonadati > Pseudomonadota > Gammaproteobacteria > Lysobacterales > Lysobacteraceae > Stenotrophomonas > Stenotrophomonas sp. 78350_Sma. Next base: position 1,500,297 of record NZ_CM151182.1, read on the forward strand.
GCCGTCGCCGCAGCAGAGCAACTGGCGCTGGTACCTGTGCCGTGACGACGATCCGGACGCCACGCCGGTGGTGCTGTTTGATCGCAACGTGATGGACCAACTGGCCTTCGTCGCCGGGGCGCGTGCGTTCAGTGATGCCATGCAGCCGCATCTTTCCACCCGCTTCGAACATGTGCTGGATGCCGCCGGTCGTGGCCACACGCTGATCGAAGGCGGGCAGGGCAGTGCACCAGACCTTCGCCTGCAGTGGCGGGTTGCTGCCGACTGCGCGGATACCGCGTGGGCGGCGGCCTTCGGTGGCCAGCAGGCCCTGCTACGCTTCCTGACCTGCCAGGACGAAGCCATCGCCCGCACCTGTGATCGCCGCTGGGCCAGCACCCGTATCGCGCTGCCGGTGGACGTCGACAGCCTGCAGCCGCTGCGCCTGGAAGGCGAACTGCATTGCCCGCGCCTGCAGGCGATGGGCGTGGCGCTTGAATCGGGCCTGGCCTTCCGTTTGCCGAGGGTGCCGTTCCGGGTCGTGTCCGAGCGCCTGTTGTGAGATTCTGGCCCCCTGTTTTCCAGCATCACAGATGGCCATGAGCACCACTGTCTACGGTTTGAAGAACTGCGATACCTGCAAGAAGGCGACCAAGTGGCTGGACCGCTTCGGCGTGCCGTACACCTTTGTCGACTACCGCGAGAACAAACCCAGCCCGGAAATGCTGCTGGAATGGGCCGAACAGCTGGGGGGGCTGGCGGCGATGGTCAACAGGTCCTCCACCACCTGGCGGCAGCTGCCCGACAACCGCAAGGCCGCCGATTCCGAGGCCGAGTGGAAGCTGCTGCTGCGCGAGTACCCGCAGCTGATCAAGCGCCCGCTGGTGGTCACCGCCGATGGCAGGGCCAGCCAGGGTTTCAGTGACAATGGCTTCAAGGCACGCTTCGGCGTGGGCGACGCATGAGTGCCGTGCTCGACCTGGCCTGCGAGCTGATCGCACGGCCTTCGGTGACGCCGGACGATGCAGGTTGCCAGGCGCTGTTGGCGGTGCGGCTGAAGCAGGCTGGATTCCACTGTGACCACCTGCGCCTGGGCGAGGTCGACAATCTGTGGGCAACCCATGGCCAAGGCGCACCGGTGCTGGTCCTGCTGGGCCACACTGACGTGGTGCCAACCGGCCCGCGCGAAGCCTGGACCAGCGACCCGTTCACCCCACAGATCCGCGATGGCGTGCTGTACGGGCGCGGTGCCGCCGACATGAAAGGCAGCGTGGCTGCGTTCGTGGTCGCCGCCGAGCAGTTCGTCGCCGCCCATCCCGACCATCCCGGCACGCTGGCGGTGCTGCTGACCAGCGACGAAGAGGGTGATGCCATCGATGGGGTGCGCCACGTTGCACGCCTGTTCGCCGCACGCGGGCAGCGCATCGACTGGTGCATCACCGGTGAGCCGTCGTCGACCGCGGCGCTGGGCGATCTGCTGCGCGTGGGTCGCCGCGGCAGCCTGTCCGCCAAGTTGCGCGTGCAGGGGGTGCAGGGGCATGTGGCGTACCCGGAGAAGGCGCGCAATCCGATCCACCAGGCGGCGCCGGCACTGGCCGAACTGAGTGCGCGACGCTGGGACGATGGCTACGAGAGCTTCCCGCCGACCAGCCTGCAGATTTCCAACATCCACGCCGGCACCGGTGCCAACAACGTGATTCCCGGCGAGCTCGAAGTGGATTTCAACCTCCGCTACAACCCGCATTGGGACGCGCCGAAGCTGGAAGCAGAGATCGCCGCACTGCTGGACCGGCATGGCCTGCAGTACACGCTGAAGTGGCACCGCAGCGGCGAGCCGTTCTACACCCCGGAAGGCACGCTTCGCGCCGCCGCACGGGCGGTGCTGGCCGAGCACATCGGCCGTGCGCCGGAGGAAAGCACCGGCGGCGGCACGTCCGATGCGCGCTTCATCGCGCCGTTGGGTGCGCAGTGCATCGAAGTAGGCCCGGTCAACGCCAGCATCCACCAGGTGGACGAGAACGTGCGCGTGGACGAACTGGAAGCACTGCCCGGGCTGTACCAGCGGCTGGTGGAACGGCTGCTGGTGTGAGCCTGCGACGGTGGGTGCCGACCGTTGGCCGGCATGCCTCCTGCCGGGCTCGGCTCTACTCCGAAAAAATGAAGAACGGCGGCTCGACCGCCTTCTTCCAGTAACTCGGCGCTGCCATGTAGAAGCGCTGTGCCTCGGCCTTCGCGAACCAGCGTGCCGCCGCCTCGGTGTCCTTCTCCACGCCCGGCGCACTCCGGCCCAGCAGCAGCCCGGCGAAGTACTGGCCGAAGACATTGCCCTGTTCCCCGGCACGCTGGTACAGCTGCAACGCACGTGCCGGATCGCGCGGCAGTCCTATGCCTTTCTCCAGCAGTGCGCCCAGATCCACTTGCGCTTCGGCATCGCCACGCGCCGCGCGACGCTGGATGCGCGCAACCAGCGGATGCACGGTGTCGCCCTGCGCGGCCACTGCATCCGGCAGTTGCGAGGAACGGCTTGGATAGCGCTGGTAGATCATCGCGCGCAGGTCCCAGCGCAGCGCCTGTTGCGCGTCGCCCCGCTGACGATAGGCCTTGGCGAGCCCGTAGAACGCATAGGGATTGCCGTGGTTGGCGGCCGCCAGATAGGCGCGTTCGCCACGTCGCCAGGATGCGCGCAGCACCGGTGCCGGGTTGATGTGGGGGCTGTCGGCATGGCGCAGCGTGCCGGAGATCCAGATCCGGCCCAGTGCTTCTTCCGCCTTGGTGTTGTGGAAGGTCCACGGGGTGACCGCTGCGGCACGCTCGTAGTAGGTGATGGCCCGCGGATCGTTGAAGCGTTCGAAGGTTTGCGCGGTATCGAAGGCACCTTCGAAGCTGCCGTCGGCTCCGCGTTGTTCCAATGCCTGCTGCTGGGATTGCGGCAGGGTAGAAGGCGGGGCCAGGGTCTGGCAGGCCGTCAGGCCCAGGCAGAGCAGGGCGGCCAGTGCCCCGGTGCGTCCATTGCGGTGTTGCATTCCTGTTACACGGTTCAGGGCGCGCCATTATGCGCTCCAGGCGTGGTTGCTGACGCAACTGTTGCGCCGCGCCGAAAACCGGGGTAGGGTCGATGCCATGTCGATCCGCCTGGCCACCGCCGTCAATAACAACAACCGCAATAATCTGCGCGCGAATAATCGTGCGCGGCCGATGCGGGACTGCGCCCTGGGTAGATAGACAGCAACACACGCCCGGACACCAGAAAACCCGCATCAGCCGATGCGGGTTTTTTTGTGCCCGGGCGCAGCCTTCCCGGGCCTGGATGGCCGGTCGAACACCTTCCCCTCGTGAAATTCCCCAACAGGAGCTCCGCCATGTGTTCGATCTTCGGAATCTTCGGCCTGCAGGCCGGTGACGATCTTCCCGCCCTGCGCCGCCATGCGCTGGAACTGTCGCAGCGCCAGCGCCACCGGGGCCCGGACTGGAGCGGCGTGTACCTGGACGAAGGCGCACTGCTGGTCCACGAGCGGCTGGCCATCGTCGATCCGGCCGGCGGCTCGCAACCGCTGCTGTCGGCCGATGGGCAGCTGGCGCTGGCAGTGAACGGCGAAATCTACAACCACCAGCAGCTGAAGGCCGCGCTGACCACCGCCTACGACTTCCAGACCGGCTCGGACTGCGAAGTGATCAACGCGCTGTACCGCCAGGGCGGATCGCCAGCGCAGTGGCTGGAGCAGCTCAACGGCATCTTCGCTTTCGCGCTGTGGGACCGTGATGCCGGCCGGGTGCTGGTTGCGCGCGATCCGATCGGGGTGGTGCCGCTGTACTGGGGCCACGATGCGCAGGGGCGCCTGCGGGTGGCTTCGGAGATGAAGGCGCTGGTCGATTCCTGCGCCGATGTCGCGCAGTTCCCGCCGGGCCACTATTTCGACAGCGCCAGCGGTGAGCTGGTGCGCTACTACCAGCAACCGTGGCGTGACTACGCCGACGTGCAGGGCCGCCAGGCGGATCTGGCCGAACTGCGCCAGGCCTTCGAGCATGCGGTGGAACGCCAGCTGATGAGCGATGTGCCGTACGGCGTGCTGCTGTCCGGTGGCCTGGACTCGTCGCTGGTGGCGGCGGTGGCCGCGCGCTATGCACGCCGCCGCATCGAAGACGGCGGGCAGACCGAAGCCTGGTGGCCGCGCCTGCACTCGTTCGCGATCGGCTTGAAGGGCTCGCCCGATCTGGCCGCCGCTGCGATCGCCGCCGAAGCGCTGGGTACGGTGCACCACGGGTTCGAATACACCTTCGAAGAAGGCCTGGATGCACTGCCGGAAGTGATCCGCCATATCGAAACCTACGACGTCACCACCATCCGTGCATCGACACCGATGTTCCTGCTGGCGCGGCGGATCAAGGCGATGGGGGTGAAGATGGTGCTGTCCGGCGAGGGCAGCGATGAGATCTTCGGTGGCTACCTGTACTTCCACAAGGCGCCGGACGCGCGCGAATTCCACGATGAGCTGGTGCGCAAGCTCGACGCCCTGCACAACTACGACTGCCTGCGTGCCAACAAGTCGATGATGGCCTGGGGCGTGGAGCCGCGCGTGCCGTTCCTGGATCGTGAATTCCTCGACGTGGCGATGCGCTTCGATGCTGCGCACAAGATGGTCGGTGCCGGGTTCGGTGGCCGCCGCATCGAGAAGGCGGTGCTGCGCGAGGCATTCGATGGCTATCTGCCGGACAGCATCCTGTGGCGTCAGAAGGAGCAGTTCAGCGATGGCGTCGGCTACGGCTGGATCGACGGGCTGAAGGCGCATGCCGAGGCGCAGGTGAGCGACCGTGTGCTGGCGGCGGCCGACAAGCGCTTCCCGCACAACCCGCCGCAGACCAAGGAGGCGTACTACTACCGCCACCTGTTCGAGCAGTTCTTCCCGAGCCGCGCGGCGGCGGAGACCGTGCCGGGCGGCAAGTCGATCGCCTGTTCGTCGCCGGCGGCGATCGCCTGGGATGCCAGCTTCGCCGCAGCTGCCGACCCTTCCGGACGCGCGATTGCCGGCGTGCACGCGCAGGCCCTGGCCTAAGCCCCAAAAAGGGGACGGAGGGGATTAAGTCGTTAGTGGCACAAACGACTTAATCCCCTCCGTCCCCTTTTTGTATCATCGCCCCCCTGCGCATTGGGGAATGTTCATGGACGTACAGGCAGGCGGCAACGCGCCGCCCACGAAATGGGGATGGCGTTATCTGGCCTGGGCCGGTGTCCCGCTGCTGGTCGGCGTGCTGCTGGCGCGGTATGCCGGGCCGGCGGCGCCCGAGGCGGTCGCCCGTGCCACGGCTGCTGCCGAAGGCAGCTGGGCGCAGCATCTGGCGTCACCGCTGGGCCTGTTCCTGCTGCAGCTGCTGGTGCTGCTGCTGGTGGCCAAGGGCGCAGGTGCGCTGCTCAAGCGCTTTGGGCAACCGGCGGTGATCGGCGAGATGGCCGCCGGCCTGATGATGGGGCCGCTGGTGCTCGGCAGCCTGTTGCCGCAGCTGCATGGCGCCCTGTTCCCGGCCAGCTCGCTTGGCCCGCTGGGCATGCTCAGCCAGCTGGGCGTATTGATGTTCCTGCTGGTAGCCGGTGCCGAGCTGGACCTGGCGGCACTGCGTGGCCGCCGGCGTTTTGCTTTCACGGTCAGCCATGCTGGCATCGCGGTGCCGTTCGTGCTCGGCGTCGCCCTGGCGATCTGGCTGTATCCGCAGCACGGCCCTGAAGGTGTGGGCTTCACCGCGTTCGCGTTGTTTGTCGGCATCTCGATGAGCATCACCGCGTTCCCGGTGCTGCTGCGCATCCTCGCCGACCGCGGCATCACGCAGACATCGCTGGGCCAGACCGCCATCGCCTGCGCCGCCTTGGGCGACGCCACCGCGTGGTGCCTGCTGGCGCTGATCGTCGCAGCGGCCCAGGCCAGTGGCTGGCTACCGGCCAGCCTCAACCTGCTGTGCGTGGTTGCGTTCGTGGCGTTGATGCTGGGGCTGGTGAAGCCCTGGTTCACCCACCAGCAGATCGCACCGGGCCGTGAGGGGCGCTGGCTGCTGGGCATCCTGCTGCTGTCGCTGGCCAGTGCGCTGGTCACCGAGATGCTCGGCATCCATGCGCTGTTCGGTGCCTTTGCTGCGGGCGTGGCAGTGTCGTCCAACGTGCAGCTGCGCGAGCTGCTGATGGCCCGCGTCGAACCGTTCGCAGTGACGCTGCTGCTGCCGCTGTTCTTCGCCATGACCGGTCTGCGCATGCGCGCCGATGCATTGCAGGCCAGCGATATCGTGCTGTGCGCGGTGGTGATCGTGGTGGCCACGGCCGGCAAGCTGCTGGGCACCTTCAGTGCTGCACGCAGCGCCGGCATGCCCACGCGCGAGGCGTGGCGGCTGGGTGCACTGATGAACACCCGTGGCCTGATGGAGCTGATCGTGCTCAACCTGGGCTACGAGCTGGGCCTGCTCGGCGACCGCCTGTTCGCGGTGCTGGTGATCATGGCGTTGGTGACCACGGCGATGACCGGGCCGCTGCTGAACCTGATCGAGCGGCGCAGGGCCTGAGCGCTGGGGGGCATCCACGCAGGCGTGGAGGTGGGGTCAGATCCCTTTTCCTCTGGAAAAGGGATCTGACCCCGGCCGTCAACGCGCCGGCACCAGCGTCATCACGTGCTGTGCCTTGCCAGGCAGGAACGGGGTCGGGCGTCCATGCACCCAGTCCTCGTGGCCGGCACCCCAGTAAGGTGACAGCGGATGCCCGCTCTGGCCGCCGGGCATATGCACAAAGCCGTCGGCCTCGTGGCCGGGCGACACCACCATGCGCTCGGAAGCACCGAAGTTCGGCGTCTGTACGCGCGGCATGTCGCGGTCACCAGGCAGCCGGTCGGCGGGCATGCACAGCCAGCGCTTGGCGATGTCCGGCAGTGCGCGAGCAATGGGATGGCAGATCGCCGCGGTGTTGCGTTCACCCCACGTGCGCCTGGCCAGTGGGCCCTGCCTGGAGAGCTCGGCTTCCGTGCGGCGTGCTGCATCGATCAGCAGCGCATCCCAGCTGTCGAACGCCGGCGGCAGCAGGTTGGCCGGGCGCTGCTGCAGCATCGGCCAGGCTACGCCTTCCAGCTGCGCCAGGCGCGGATCGAGGTAGTCCTCACCCAGCTGCGCATTGGCCGGTGCCAGCAGCGCATCGGACAGCGTCTCCATCACCTGCGTGCGGAACTCGCGCACCACCCGGTAGCTGACCGAGTCGGCTGAAGCGCGCCCGCCCCACTGATGGCTGACCGCCTTCAATCGCTTCAGCGCAGGGTCGTCACTGCGTTCGATGACGTCGTGCAGCAGGGCCCACCAGCGCTGCAGGAACACGGCGCGGTCATCGAGCTGGATCGCCAGCAGATCGTGCTCGTCGAAGCGCTCCTGGATCGCCAGCAGGTCACGGATCTGCCGCGCCCGTGCACCGAGGTCATAGCCACCGTTGCCGGCGGCGGCCAGTGCCTCGCCGTCCAGAACGCGGCCGTTGGCGGTCCACAGGCGATGGTTGGGTGGGTCGATCAGTGCCGGTGAGGCATCGCTGCGGATCGGCCAGGGTGCGCAGTCCTGGTTGTTGGCGGCGGTGAAGCCCGCAGGCGCACAGCCGGGGCCGCGGTCCGGGCGGGCGCCGATCAGGCGCCAGGCGATGCGTCCGCTGCGGTCGCCGACCACCAGGTTCTGTGCGGGGATGCCGGCGTGGTCGGCGAACTGCAGGGCAGCGTCCAGGTCACCGGCGCGGGCCAGGTCACCGAAGTCCAGGCGCACCGCGCCGGGCAGCTGGGCGACCCAGCGCAGCGCGTCGCCGCTGCCATCGGCGTGGGTATGCAGGATTGGCCCCCAGGCGGTTTCGCGCACCGGGAACACCACGTCGGCCTGGCCGGCTACGGTGATGCGTTCTTCATGTACGGTCGCCGGGGCGTTGGCCGGTTCAGTGCGGTAGTCCGCCGTGTCGATGTAGCTGTTGGTGAAGCCCCAGGCCACGTGACCGTTGCTGCCGACGATCACCGCGGGCAGGCCGGGCAGCGAAAAACCGGTGACATCGACCTGGCCGCCGGCAGCCTGCGGGTCCGGGTAGCGCAGACGCACGCGGAACCACAGGCCCGGTGCACGCAGGCCCAGGTGCATGTCGTCGGCGACGATCGCGCGGCCATCGGCGGTAAGCGCCCCGGCCACCGCGAAGTTGTTGCTGCCGACGGCGTCCGCCTCTTCCTGCGCGGTGCCGGATGTTGCCTTCAATGTGCGCAGGTCAAGCTGGCTGGCATCGGGCAGGGCGGCGTTGCCGGTGGGTTCGCCGAACAGCGGTGCATCCCATTCGGTGCCGTCGTGGGCGATCAGCGCATACAGCGCCGGTGGCACCACCGCGCGGATGCGGCTCAGCGCAAGCTCGGTCTGGTTGCCCGGATCCTGCAGGTCGGCATACATGGCCAGCCCGGCCAGCACGCTGTCGCTGGCCTGCCAGGGCTGTGGTGATTGCCGCAGCAGCAGGTAGGCCCACGGGCGCACGGAGAGATCGGCCAGGCCCTCATTGACCCCACCGACATAGGCGCTCACGGCTTCGATGTTGTCGCCCAGCGCAGCCCGCATGTTCGCCTCGGTGCGCGCGCGCAGCCGATGCACGCGCATGCGCTTGTCGGCGTCGATGGCCTTCGGCCCGAACAGCGCCGACAGCTCGCCGGCGGCACTGCGGCGCATCAGGTCCATTTCGAAATAGCGTTCCTGCGCATGCACGCGACCCAATGCGCGCATGGCGTCGGCCTGGCTGCCGGCGGTGATGGTGACCACGCCCAGCGCATCGCGCTCGACGGTGACCGTCTTGGCCAGCCCCGGCAGGGCATGCTCGCCGTCCAGGTCGGCCAGGCTGCCACGCAGCAGCAGCCAGATTGTCAGGACCGCAGCCATCACGATGGCGATCAGCAGAGCCAGTATCCAACGCCATCTACGTCGCATTGCAGGTCCTTCCAGCACTCGAGGGGCGATTGTAGCCGCAGGCGCAACTGCGACTGATTCCGATTAGATCACCGTATTCTGAAATGGGGCACCCTATGCCACATCGATTCACAGGAGCCCCCCCATGAAAGGCAACCCGGACGTCATCGCCTGCCTGAAGGAACTGCTGCGCGGCGAGCTCGCTGCCCGCGACCAGTACTTCATCCATTCCCGCCGCTACGAGGACCAGGGCCTGTTCGCGCTGTACGAACGCCTGAACCACGAGATGGAAGAGGAAACCCAGCACGCCGATGCGCTGCTGCGCCGGATCCTGTTCCTCGGCGGCGACCCGGACATGCGCCCGCATGCCACCGAGCCCGGCAAGACCGTGGAAGAGATGCTGCAGAAGGATCTCGATACTGAATACGCCGTTCGGAACAATCTGGCCGCCGGCATGAAGCTGTGCGAAGAGAACGGCGACTACGTGAGCCGCGACATCCTGCTCGCGCAGCTGAAGGACACCGAGGAAGACCACGCCTGGTGGCTGGAGCAGCAGCTGGGCCTGATCAAGCGCATCGGCCTGGAGCTGTACCAGCTGAGCAAGATCGACGGCAACGGCGCCCCGGCGCACTGAGCCGCAGGGGGTGCCGGGCAATTCCCGGCGACCACCCGGTAGAGCCGACCGCTGGTCGGCTGCTCTTCAAAAGGCAGCCGACCAGCGGTCGGCGCTACCAGATGAAGCACAGCGTTCTGTCGCCCGCCAGCACCGGAGCACCGCCAGCCAGCCTTCGCCCGCCAGCTGCTCCACCGCCCGCCAGCCGACAACGAAAAAGCCGGGGAATTCCCCGGCTTTTTCGTGTCCGGGGTCGGAGCCCGTTCCGTTGGAACGGGGTCCGACCCCCAGCCCTCACTCCACCGACAACCCTTCCACCTTCTGCCAGCCGCGCGGCAGCAGGTGGCCGCGGGTGGCGCGGGCGCCGAGGTAGGCGTCCAGCTCATTGAACTTCAGGCCCATGGTGCGCTGGCCACTGCGTACCTGCAGGGTCTGCCCCGGGCTGATCGCCACGATGGCGACCACGCGTTCGGTGGCGAGCTTGGCCTTCGGGATCTCGATGATCTTGTTGCCCTTGCCCTTGTCCAGTTCCGGCAGGTCGTTGGCAGCAATCGCCAGCAGGTTGCCCGAACTGGTCACCGCCACGATGCGGTCGGTGGCCACGTTGGCGAGCACCGACGGGGTCAGCACCGAGGAACCGGACGACAGGTTCAGCATCGCCTTGCCGGCCTTGTTGCGACCGATCAGGTTCTCGAAGCGGGTGACGAAGCCATAGCCATGACTGGAGGCCAGCACGAAGCGGGCATCCGGCTCGGCACTGGCCAGGGTCACGAAGCTGGTGCCCGGTGCCGGCGAGAAGCGGCCGGTCAGCGGTTCACCGTTGCCGCGCGCCGAGGGCAGGGTGTGCACCGGCGTGGAGTAGGCGCGGCCCTCGCTGTCGAGGAACGCAACCTGCTGGGTGCTGCGCGCACGCACCGCGCCCTGCAGCGCATCACCGTCGCGGTAGGACAGCGCGGATGCATCGACGTCGTGGCCCTTGGCCGCGCGGATCCAGCCCTTCTCGGACAACACCACGGTCATCGGCTCGCTCGGCACCAGCTCGGTCTCGTCGATGGCCTGCGCGGCCTGGCGCTGCACCAGCGGCGAGCGGCGTGCGTCGCCGAACTTCTTGGCGTCGGCGGTCAGTTCGTCGCGGATCAGCTTCTTCAGCTTGGCCTTGCTGTCGAGGATGCCGAGGATCTTCTCGCGCTCCTTGGCCAGCTCGTCCTGCTCGCCACGGATCTTCATCTCCTCCAGGCGGGCCAGCTGCTTCAGCTTGGTTTCCAGGATGTACTCGGCCTGGTCGTCGGACAGGCCGAAGCGCGCGATCAGCGCGGCCTTCGGTTCGTCCTCGGTACGGATGATGTGGATCACCTCGTCCAGGTTGAGGAAGGCGACCAGCAGGCCCTCCAACAGGTGCAGGCGGCGCTCGACCTTCTGCAGGCGGTGCTGCAGGCGGCGGGTGACGGTGTTGCTGCGGAAGGTCAGCCATTCGCTGAGCAGCATCTTCAGGTTCTTCACCTGCGGACGGCCGTCCAGCCCGATCACGTTGAGGTTGACGCGGTAGCTGCGCTCCATGTCCGTGGTGGCGAACAGGTGGCCCATCAGCTGTTCGGCGTCGACACGGTTGGAGCGCGGCACCAGCACCACGCGCACCGGGTTGGCGTGGTCGGACTCATCGCGGATGTCCTCCAGCCACGGCAGCTTCTTGGCGCGCATCTGCGCGGCGATCTGCTCGATCACCTTCGACGGCGACACCTGGAACGGCAGCGCCGTTACCACGATGTTGTTGGCTTCCTTGGTGAAGGTCGCACGCGCACGCACGCTGCCGTTGCCGGTCTCGTACATGTTCCGCAGATCGTTGGCGGCGGTGATGATCTCGGCGCTGGAGGGGTAGTCCGGGCCCTGCACGTGCTCGCACAGGTCGCGCACGCTGGCATCGGGGTTGTCCAGCAGGTGCAGCAGAGCGCTGACGATCTCGTTGAGATTGTGCGGCGGCACGTCGGTGGCCATGCCAACGGCGATGCCGGTGGTGCCGTTCAGCAGCAGGTGCGGCAGCCGCGCTGGCATCCAGGTCGGTTCCTGCAGGGTGCCGTCGAAGTTCGGTGCCCAGTCGGTGGTGCCCTGGCCCAGCTCGCCCAGCAGCACTTCGGCGATCGGGGTCAGCTTGGATTCGGTGTAACGCATCGCGGCGAACGACTTCGGGTCGTCGCTGGAGCCGAAGTTGCCCTGGCCCTCGATCAGCGGGTAGCGGTACGAGAACGGCTGGGCCATCAGCACCAGCGCCTCGTAGCACGCGCTGTCGCCGTGCGGGTGGTACTTACCGATGACGTCACCGACGGTGCGCGCGGACTTCTTCGGCTTGGACGCGGCATTCAGGCCCAGCTCGCTCATCGAATAGATGATGCGGCGCTGCACGGGCTTCAGGCCGTCGCCGATGAACGGCAGGGCGCGGTCCAGGACCACGTACATCGAGTAGTCGAGGTAGGCGCGTTCGGCGTACTCGCGCAGCGGCAGTTGTTCGAATCCGTGGAACACGGGGCGGGCAAGTTCGGTCATGCGGCGTTGTTACCTGTTGTCGGGAGGCGGCGACGGCGGTCGCCGCTCGCAATCCTGTGATTATCCGGATGCGGCGGGGGATGCCAAGCCGCGCGCAGGGTCCAGCCCGGTTTCCAGGCCATGTCCGGCCCGCGCCAGGTAGCGCCCCGGCGGCAGCCCGAAGTGGCGGCGGAACACGGTGACGAAGGCGCTGGCGCTGCTGAAGCCCAGTGCATGGGCGATGTCGGCGACGCTGCGGCCGTCGGTCAGCTGGCGCAGGGCTTCGGACAGCCGGGCCTGCTGCCGCCACTGGGCGAAGCTGAGCGTGGTCTCGTCGCGGAAGTGGCGGGTCAGGCTGCGCGGCGACAGCCCGGCCCAGTGCGCCCACTCGGCCAGGCTGCGCTCGTCGGACGGGTCGGCCAGCAGCTGCGAGGCGATCTTCAGCAGGCGCCGGTCATGCGGCATCGGCAGATGCATGCGCTGGCGCGGCGCGGTGCGGATCTCATCCAGCAGCACCTCGATGATGTGCTGGCGCTCGGGCGTGGTGTCATAGCCCAGCGGCCATTCGCAGATGCGGTCGGCCAGCGCCTGCGCCAGCTTGGACAGGCCCAGCACGCAGGGATCGGCGGGCAGGGTGGCGCAGGCTGGCGCGGCCAGTGCCATGCCCCAGCCGCGCAGCGGGCCGTCCAGGGTGACCGTATGCGGCTCCAGCGGCGGCATCCAGCCGGCCGAGCCCGGCGCCAGTGACCACGTGCCGTGCGAGGTCCGGGTGGTCAGCAGGCCGCGTTCGACGCAGATCAGCTGCGCGCGCTGGTGGTGGTGCCAGTCCACTTCACGGACCAGGCCCAAGGGGCTGTCGAAGCGGAAAGCGACAACCGGTGGCCCGTCATTGCGCTCGAACCAATCCAGCGCGTCGTCGCGCAACAACCGCTTGGAAGGGGGGATTTCTGCCTTGTTCATCATATCCGCTGGCTGAAATGTGTCATCCATTGGCTGAATTGTACTACCGGGCCACCTGACCAGATCATTAAGGTAGGCGCCTTCATTGATCCAGCCCGCTGCTGCAACACAGCATTCGATGCCAGATCGAATATTTCCATTGAGAAATATTTTTTTTGGAAGAGAATGCTCCCCCATGATCTGTCCTGCAACCACTCCCCCCAGCTTCGGCCTGCTGCTGCGCCAGGTGCGCGACGGCCTGGTCCGTCAACTCGACGCATCCATGGCTGAAGAAAACCTGGGTATCGGCTTCACCCATTACATCGGGTTGAAGGTGCTTTCCAACATGGCCCCGTGCACGGCCAACGAGCTGGCCCAGGCCATCGACCAGGTGCCCAGTGCGGTGACCCGCCTGCTGGACAAGCTGGAGTCGCTGGGCTGCGTCCGCCGCGAACCGCATGCCCAGGACCGGCGTGCGCTGCAGATCGTGCTGACCGATGAAGGCCGCGCACTGTGGGCGCGGCTGAAGCTGCGCGGCGACGCGGTGATGGATTACGCCCTGCGTGATCTTTCCGCCGACGAGCGCACGCTGCTGCTGTCCCTCCTTACCCGAATCCGCGATTCCCTGACGACCCCATGAACCCGATCCCGCATTCCACTCTCCGCCGGTCCGGGCGCGCGCTGCTGGTGTCAGCGCTGGCCCTGGCCCTGGCCGCCTGCGCCAGCAGTCGTGGCCTCAACCCGCAGGGCCACGTGCTCGACGTGGACAGCCTGCACAGCGAACGCACCCTGGCCGACACCGACCTGAGCGCCACCGGCTTCCCGGCGCAGGACTGGTGGAAGGCGCTGGGCGATGCACAGCTGGACGCCCTGGTTGCCGAAGGCCTGGCCGGTCACCCGAGCCTGGACGCCGCCGATGCGCGCCTGCGCCAGGCCCAGTCCCAGGTGGGTACCGCGCGTGCCGATCGACTGCCGAGCCTGTCGGTGTCCGGTGGCTATACCGGCCTGCGCCTGCCTGAGTCGATGGCAGGCAGCGAGATGGGTGGCCACTACGCCGGCAGCAGCCAGGTCGCCTTCGACTTCAGCTATGGCGTGGACCTGTGGGGTGGCAAGCGCGCTGCCTGGGAAGCGGCCGTGGACGGCGCCCATGCCGCCACTGTCGAAGCCCAGGCTGCACGCCTGAACCTGTCCACCGGCATCACCCAGGCCTATGCCGACCTGGCCTATGCGTGGCAGCTCAACGACGTGGCCGAGGAAGAGCTGGCCCGTTCGCAGAAGTCGCTGGAACTGACCCGCCAGCGTCGCAGCGCCGGTATCGACAGTGATCTGCAGGTGCGCCAGGCCGAGGCCCGCGTGCCCGCCGCGCAGCAGCAGGTGCAGGCCGCGCAGCAGCGCATCGATGCCGCCCGCACCGCGCTGGCCGCGCTGGTCGGCAAGGGGCCGGACCGCGGCCTGTCGATCCAGCGCCCGCAGCCGCTGAATCCGATGGCCCTGCAACTGCCGGGCGTGTTGCCCAGCGAACTGCTGGGTCGTCGCCCCGACATCGTCGCCGCACGCTGGCGCGTGGAAGCGGCCGACAAGCAGATCAAGGTTGCGAAGACCAAGTTCTACCCGAGCTTCAACCTGACCGCGCTGGCCGGCGTGGTCGCCCCGAACGTGGGCGACCTGCTGAAGAGCAGCTCCACCTTCGCCTACATCGGCCCGGCGCTGAGCCTGCCGATCTTCGAGGGGGGCAAGCTGCGCGCCAACCTGGCCAACACCGATGCGCAGTACGACCTGGCGGTGGCCAACTACAACCAGGCCGTGCTCGACGCATTGCGCGACGTTGCCGACCAGGTCAATGCAGTGCGTTCGCTGGCGCAGCAGGCGCACTCGCAGCAGCAGGCGGTGGACACCGCGCGCTCGGCCTTCGATCTGGCCCAGCAGCGCTACCGCGCCGGCATCGGCAGCTACCTGGACGTGCTGACCGCGCAGTCCACCCTGCTGCAGTCGCAGCAGCAGCTGGCCGGGCTGCAGTCGCAGCAGGTGCAGTCCTCGGTGCGCCTGAGCAAGGCGCTGGGCGGTGGTTTCCAGCCCGCTGAAGCCGACCTCGCACCGATCGCCTCCCATTCCAATTCCTCGCATTCCTGAAGACGCCTGCCATGAGCCAGACCCAAGACACCGCGGCCCCGGCCGCCCCCAACCGCCGCGGCAACCTGCTGCGCGGCCTGTTCGTGATCGTCGTGCTGCTGCTTGCAGCACTGGCGCTGTGGTACTTCATGTTCGGCCGTTGGTTCGAAGAGACCGACGACGCCTACGTGCAGGGCAACCAGGTGCAGATCACCCCGCTGGTGGCCGGTACCGTGGTCGCCATCAACGCCGATGACGGCATGCGCGTGGAGCGCGGCCAGCTGCTGGTACAGCTGGATCCGTCCGACACCTCGGTGGCACTGCAGCAGGCCGAAGCCAACCTGGCCAAGACCGTGCGCCAGACCCGTGGCCTGTACCGCAGCGTGGAGGGCGCGCAGGCGGACTTGAACGCCCGCCAGGTGACCCTGAAGCGCGTGCGCGAAGATTTCGCCCGTCGCAAGGACCTGGCCGCCACCGGTGCCATCTCCAATGAAGAACTGGCCCATGCCCGTGACGAGCTGGCCGCTGCCGAAGCCGCCGTGGCCGGTTCGCGCGAGACCGTCGAGCGCAACCGCGCGCTGGTCGACGACACCGTGATCGCCACCCAGCCGGACGTGCAGGCCGCCGCCGCGCAGCTGCGCCAGGCCTTCCTCAACAACGCCCGCGCCGGCATCGTCGCGCCGGTGACCGGCTACGTTGCCCGTCGTTCGGTGCAGGTCGGCCAGCGCGTGCAGCCGGGCAATGCCCTGATGGCGGTGGTGCCGACCGAGCAGATGTGGGTCGAGGCCAACTTCAAGGAAACCCAGCTGCGCCACATGCGCCTGGGCCAGGAAGTGGAGCTGAAGTCGGATCTGTACGCCGGCGACGTGAAGTACAAGGGCCGCATCCAGAGCCTGGGCCTGGGCACCGGCTCGGCGTTCTCGCTGCTGCCGGCGCAGAACGCCAGCGGCAACTGGATCAAGATCGTGCAGCGCGTGCCGGTGCGCATCGCCATCGATGCCAAGCAGCTGGCCGAACACCCGCTGCGCATCGGCCTGTCGATGAAGGCTGAAGTGAGCCTGCGCGACCAGAAGGGCGAAGTGCTGCCGAGCACGCCGGCCAAGGGCACGGTGTTCGACACCGACGTGTATGCCAAGCAGCTGCATGATGCCGATGAGGTGATCCATACGATCATCCAGGGCAACCTGCCGCAGCAGGCGAAGGTGGGCTGAGGTCGCCATGTCCGCACAAGCTCCAGCCGCGCCCGGCGCTCCGGGCGCACCGGCGGCGCCGGGTGCGGCCTCCGGGTTCCTGCCGCCCAGCGTCGCCCTGTGCACCGTCGGCCTGGCGATGGCGTCGTTCATGCAGGTGCTCGACACCACCATCGCCAACGTCTCGCTGCCGACCATCGCCGGTAACCTCGGTGCCAGTTCGCAGCAGGCGACCTGGGTCATCACCTCGTTCGCGGTCAGCACGGCCATCGCGCTGCCGCTGACCGGCTGGCTCAGCCGCCGTTTCGGCGAACGCAAGCTGTTCGTCTGGGCCACGCTGGCCTTCGTCATCACTTCGCTGCTGTGCGGCCTGGCACAGAGCATGGGCATGCTGGTGCTGTCGCGTGCGCTGCAGGGCTTCGTGGCCGGCCCGATGTACCCGATCACGCAGTCGCTGCTGGTCTCGATCTATCCACGCGAGAAACGTGGGCAGGCCTTGGCGCTGCTGGCGATGATCACGGTGGTGGCGCCGATCTGCGGCCCGATCCTCGGTGGCTGGATCACCGACAACTACAGCTGGGAATGGATCTTCCTGATCAACGTGCCGCTGGGCATCTTTGCCGCGCTGGTGGTAGGCAACCAGTTGAAGGGGCGCCCGGAGCACATCGAGAAGCCGAAGATGGACTACGTCGGCCTGGTCACCCTTGTGATCGGTGTCGGTGCGCTGCAGCTGGTGCTCGACCTGGGCAACGACGAGGACTGGTTCTCGTCGATGAAGATCGTGGTGCTGGCCTGCGTGGCGGTGGTGACGCTGACGGTGTTCCTGATCTGGGAGCTGACCGACAAGGATCCGATCGTCGACCTGAAGCTGTTCCGGCACCGCAACTTCCGCGCCGGTACGTTGGCGATGGTGGTGGCCTACGCGGCGTTCTTCAGCGTGGCCCTGCTGATTCCGCAGTGGCTGCAGCGTGACATGGGCTACACCGCGATCTGGGCGGGCCTGGCGACGGCGCCGATCGGCATCCTGCCGGTGATCATGACCCCGTTCGTGGGCAAGTACGCCTCGCGCTTCGATATGCGGATGCTGGCTACGATTGCGTTCATCGTGTTGTCGATGACCAGCTTCCTGCGTTCGAACTTCAACCTGCAGGTGGACTACACCCATGTAGCGGGCGTACAGCTGATCATGGGCATCGGCGTCGCGCTGTTCTTCATGCCGGTGCTGCAGATCCTGCTGTCGGACCTGGATGGGCGCGAGATCGCGGCGGGCTCCGGCCTGGCCACCTTCCTGCGTACGCTGGGCGGCAGTTTCGCGGCGTCGCTGACAACGTGGCTGTGGGCGCGGCGTACCCAGGTGCACCATGCCGACCTGACCGAGCACATCTCGGCCTATCAGCCGGGCATGCAGGACCAGGTGACGGCGATGGGGCAGGGCGACCTGCAACATGGCGCGGCGGTACTGAACAACATGATCAACCACCAGGCATCGCAGATGGGCTTCAACGACATCTTCTTCCTGCTGGGCTGGATCTTCCTGGCGATCATCGCGTTCCTGTGGCTGGCCAAGCCGCCGTTCGGCGCAGGCGCAGGTGCGGCCGCCGGTGGCGGGCACTGAAAACTCCCTGGAAACACGTGCTGTATTTTGACCCCGCCGCAAGGCGGGGTTTTTGTTTGTGCAACGCGGGTCGTACGGGCCATGTCGATGGGGTAGTGCAACGGCGCAGGCTCAGCGTGTGCGATAGACGCGTTTGAACACCACCCGGTCGCAGAACAATCGGGAAATGGCCCACATTCCCGCCACAAGTACGGCGCCGCATGTGACCCAGCCGGCAGTGGCCTGCAATCGGCTGCCGACCAGTGCGCCGCAGATGATGGCGGCGACAACGACAAGCATTACGGCCTCCTTCGATGCGCCGTAGTGGGCCTCGGCCTGGCATCCCACGCATACGCGTACGCCGTGGTTCGAGACGGTATGACAGTGAGGGCAGATGATGCTGCGCTGCATTGGTGCGTCCTTGGGGGAAGGGGGCGCTGGTCAGGTCGTGGCGATACACCTGCAACCGGCTCCCGTAAATCTGCCTCCCACCGAAAAGAAATCGGGTGGATCTCGACTAGGAAAAGTACGAATTGAACGGGTAACGTGAAGTGCGGCCCAAAAGGGGGCCGTTCAAGGTCGGGTAACGACGCGCTGAGAGGATGTATGCACCAGCAGGCGACTCCCGGGTGGTGCGAGATACGACAGTCCGAGCGGTAGATGCGATGCCAGGTTCGCCGAACACCGGAAACGAAAAAACCCGCTTTCGCGGGTTTGATCATCTTGAGTCGTGGTGCCCAGGAGAGGACTCGAACCTCCACGGTTTTACCCGCTAGTACCTGAAACTAGTGCGTCTACCAATTCCGCCACCTGGGCGACTCAGGAGATGAATTGTGCGGTACGGCAGAGAGTGTGTCAACAACATTTCACACTTTTTTCTGCGGCTGCACGCCCAGGTGATGCAGCAGGCTGCGCATCGCCGGTGACAGCTGTGCCCACTCGGCGAAACAGGCGCACAGGCGGCGTTGTGCCCACGCATCTGCAAGCGGCACCGCAACGGTACGCGTACTGCGTCGATGCTGGCGCGCAATGGTACGCGGCACGATGCCGACACCAATGCCGTGGCCGACCATGATGCAGACTCCCTCGAAGGTCTTCATGCGGATGCGCACGTCCAGGCGACGCCCGATGTCGCGCGCCTGGTCTTCGATGTAGGTCTGCAGTGCATTGCCATCGGCCAGGGCAACGAAGGTCTCGCCGGCAACATCGGTGAAGGCCACGCTGCGCCGCGATGCGAAGCGGTGGTCTGCGGGCAGCAGCATCACCAGCGGATCTTCGGCGACCACATGCTGCTGCAGGCCGGCAGCGTCGACGGCATCGCTGATGATGCCGGCCTCGGCCTGGCCAGCACTGATCACACGCACGACTTCAGGGCTGGTGCGCTCCAGCAGTTCCACGTGCAGGCGCGGGCGTTCGGCCAGCCATGGCGCGAGCCGCGAGGGCAGGTAGTTGGTCAGCGCTGCGGTGTTGGCATACAGATGCAGGGTGCCGCGCGCACCGTGTGCGAACGCCTGCAGTTCACCGCGCAGCTGTGCCTGCTGCTGCAGGATCAGGCGTGCATGGTGGGCGAGGGCGGCACCGGCTTCGGTCAGGCTGACGCCGCGCGGATGCCGGTTCAACAACGCGCTGCCGGCGTCGGCTTCGATCGTGCGCAGGCGTTCGCTGGCCGAAGCCAGTGCCAGGTTCGCCTGGGCCGCGCCGGCCGTGATGCTGCCGGCTTCGGCAATGGCCAGGAACAGGCGCAGGTCGGCGATATCCATCCGCATGTGATGCCCTCATTGCAACGCCTGAGCCTTCGGATCAGCCGAAGGCGTGGCCGGGAAGACCGCATTGTGCGCCGGGTGGTCGGTCGATCCAATGAAGGCATGAATGAATCGATGTACTTCTACGTGCTGCTGGTAGTGGTGTTCGTGCTGGCCGGCGTGGTCAAGGGCGTGACCGGCATGGGCCTGCCGACCGTGGCGATGGGGTTGCTCGGCAGTACGCTGTCGCCGGTGGCGGCGGCATCGATGCTGTTCATCCCGACCTTTGTCACCAATGCATGGCAGCTGTTGTCCGGGCCATCGCTGGGCCACATCGTGCGGCGCCTGTGGCCGATGATGCTGGCGGTGGTGGTGGTGACGCTGGGTTCGGCCGCGCTGCTGGTACGGGTGGATCGCACCTGGTCGCGCGTTGCACTGGGCGTAGCGCTGGTGGTCTATGCGGCCTATGCCCTGCTTGCGCCGGTGTTCCGCGTGCCGCAGCGGCGCGAGCGTTGGCTGGGGCCGCTGGTGGGCGCGTTGTCGGGCGTGGTGACCGGCGCCACCGGCGTGTTCGTGATGCCGGCGGTGCCGTACCTGCAGTCACTGGGGTTGCAGCGCGAAGAGCTGGTGCAGGCGCTCGGGCTGGCGTTCACCGTGTCGACGATCTCGCTGACCACCGGCCTGGTGCTGCACGGCGCATTCGGCATCCAGCAGCTGGGGCTGAGTGCGCTGGCGGTGCTGCCGGCATTGCTGGGCATGTGGCTGGGGCAGGTGATCCGGCAGCGGATCAGTGCGCGGGTGTTCCGCGCCTGTTTCCTTGGGTTCCTGCTGCTGCTTGGGCTGGAGCTGGTGCTGCGGCCGCTGTTCTGATGCTGGATTCCGGCCATGAAAAAACCCGCTTTCGCGGGCTTTTCTCATTCTCGACGTGGTGCCCAGGAGAGGACTCGAACCTCCACGGTTTTACCCGCTAGTACCTGAAACTAGTGCGTCTACCAATTCCGCCACCTGGGCGTCGAGGAGCGAGATTATGGGGTGTTGTTATGGAGGTGTCAACACTTTTTCTGGATCCGGGGTCTGATTCCGTTTCGCGTGCGGAACGGGCTCCGACCCCATCCAACCTGCTTGGGGTCAGGGCCCTTTCCTTTGGAAAGAGATCCGACCCCATTGCTGGATTACAGGCAAAAAAAATCCCCGCCGAAGCGAGGAGTTTTTTCGTTGGTGCCCAGGAGAGGACTCGAACCTCCACGGTTTTACCCGCTAGTACCTGAAACTAGTGCGTCTACCAATTCCGCCACCTGGGCGTTCCAGAGGCGCAATTGTGAAGATGAATCCGGGGACTGTCAACGACTTCCTGAATTTATTTGATCCAACGCCTCCAGGGCGAGTGCTGACCCGTTCTGCACGCCGTCAACGGCTACCATGTAGGGCGATGACTACCAAAAAACCAAGCAAGGGCGGGAGCACCTCCCGCAGCCAGGCCCCGAAGAAGGGCGCCAAGGCGGGCACAGCCCGCGCCACCAAGCCGGGCAAGCCGTTGCCGGGCTGGTTCCCTGAATTGAATGAAGGCGGCGCACCACCGCGTGGCCGCAAGGTCCGCAGTAGCGACGCACCGGGCCCGGCCCCGGGCCGCAAGCTGCCGCCGACCGGCAAGGTGATCGACGATCCCTACGCCGCGCGCGAAGCGGAGAAATACGAACAACCCATCGCCAGCCGCGAGGCCATCCTGGCCCTGCTGGAGCGCTGCGAAGGGCCGCAGACCGCCGAGGAACTGGGCGCACGCCTGGGACTGACCGCACCGGACCGTGCCGAGGCGCTGTCGCGCCGGCTCGGCGCCATGGTCCGTGATGGCCAGCTGGTGCAGAACCGCCGTGGCGGCTTCGCCCCGATCCAGACCCTGAACCTGGTGACCGGCGTGGTGATCGCCAACCCGGAAGGGTTCGGCTTCCTGCGCCCGGTCGAGGGTGGCGACGATCTGTTCCTGCCGCCGTATGAAATGCGCAAGGTGATGCACGGCGACAAGGTGCTGGCCCGCGTGACTGGCATCGACCACCGTGGCCGTCGCGAAGGCAGCATCGCCCGCGTGCTCGAACGCGGCATGACCCGCCTGATCGGTCGCTTCAGCATCGAGATGGGCATCAATTACGTGGTGCCCGACGACAAGCGCGTGCAGCGCAACGTGCAGGTGCCGCCAGACCAGACCGGCGGCGCGCGTGACGGCCAGCTGGTGGTCTGCGAGCTGACCCAGGCGCCGGACAGCCGCCGCCCGCCGATCGGCCGCATCATCGCCGTGCTCGGCGACAAGCTGACCGCCTCGCTGGTGGTGGAGACCGCCATCCATGGCCACGAGCTGCCGTTCGAGTTCCCGCAGGAGGTGCTGGACGAAGCCGCCTCGGTGCCGCTGGTGGTCGAGCCGGCGATGATCGGCGGCCGCGTCGACCTGCGCAGCACGCCGTTGGTCACCATCGATGGCGAGGATGCCAAGGACTTCGACGACGCGGTGTACTGCGAGCCGAATGCCGATGGTTTCCGCCTGGTGGTGGCGATTGCCGATGTCTCCAACTACGTTCGTCCGGGCACGCCGCTGGACGAGGAAGCACAGAAGCGCGCCACCTCGGTGTACTTCCCGGGCTTCGTGGTGCCGATGCTGCCGGAGACGCTGTCCAACGGCATCTGCTCGCTGATGCCGAAGGTCGACCGCATGTGCTTCGTCTGCGACATGCAGATCGACCGCGACGGCCTGGTCACGCATTCGCGCTTCTACGAAGCGGTGATGAACTCGCACGCGCGCTTGACCTACACCCAGGTGTGGAAGGCGGTGGGCGAGGACGATGCCGATACCAAGGCCTGGATGGGTGACCTGCTGCCGCAGGTGCAGCGCCTGCACCAGCTGTACAAGGTGCTGTCCAAGGCACGCGCCAAGCGGGGTGCCATCGAGTTCGAAAGCAGCGAAGTGCGCTTCGTGCTGGACAACCGCGGTGAAGTCACCCAGGCCGGCATGCTGGTGCGCAACGATGCGCACAAGCTGATCGAGGAATGCATGATCGCGGCCAACGTCGAGGCGGCGAAGTACCTGCTGTCGCGCCACGTGCCGGCCCCGTACCGCATCCACGAGAAGCCGCCGGAAACCAAGTACGCCGACCTGCTGGAATTCCTCAAGGAGTTCAAGCTGAGCCTGCCGCCGTGGTCGAAGGTGCGCCCGGGCGATTACACCAAGCTGTTGAAGAAGATCCGTGACCGCCCCGATGCCACGCTGCTGGAATCGGTGCTGCTGCGCAGCCAGAGCCTGGCGATCTACAGCCCGGAAAACCACGGTCACTTCGGCCTGGCACTGGAGGCGTACGCGCACTTCACCTCGCCGATCCGCCGCTATCCCGACCTGCTGGTGCACCGCGCGATCAAGCACGCGCTGTCCGGCAAGCCGCTGGACAAGTTCACCTACAACGCCCGCGAAATGGCTGCGCTGGCGCTGCAGTGTTCCGAGCGCGAGCGTCGGGCCGACGAGGCCGAGCGCGAGGTGGACGAGCGCTACCGCGCCGCGTGGATGGAAAAGCACGTGGGCGGGCAGTTCGACGGCGTGATCAGCGGCGTGACCAGCTTCGGCCTGTTCGTCGAACTGGACGAGTCGAAGGTGCAGGGCCTGGTGCACGTGACCCAGCTGCCGCAGGACTATTACAAGTTCGACGCCACCCGCAAGACGCTGACCGGCGAACGCCGTGGCAGCAGCTACCGGCTGGGCGACCGCGTGCGCATCCTGGTGCTGAAGGCCAGCATGGAAGAGCGCAAGATCGACTTCCGCCTGGTCGAACACAAGGGCGAGGACGAAGGCGATGACCTGCCGCCGCTGCCCGAGCGTGGCAAGCCGGCCAAGCGCACCAAGAAGCAGTATTGATCGGTAGGGCCGAGCCATGCTCGGCTGAACATTCGCGGTGTGCCAACCAAGGTTGGCACCCACCGTATCGGCACCGCTCATCAGGTAGGTGTCGACCTTGGTCGACACGATCTTCCGGAGGAAAGCAGCAATGCAGGGCCAACCCGAATACAGCGGCGGCTGCCAGTGCGGCGCGATCCGCTTCCAGGCGCGCGGCGCGCTCACCGACAGTTCGATCTGCCACTGCCGGATGTGCCAGAAAGCCTTCGGTGCCTACTACGCTCCGCTGGTCTCGGTGCGCGGCGTGCAGTTCAGCTGGACACGCGGCCAGCCGCGCTATTTCCAGTCGTCCAACGTGGTACGCCGGGGCTTCTGCGCCGACTGCGGTACGCCGCTGACCTACGAGGCCCCGGACGGCGTGGCGGTGGCCGCCGGTGCCTTTGACGAACCCGAGCGGCTGCCGCCGACGATCCAGTACGGAGTCGAGCGCAAGCTGCCTTTCGTCGATACGCTGTCCAGCCTGCCGGCCCGTCGTACCGAGGAGGACATCGCGGCCCTGGACTTCCTGGCCACGATCGTGTCCCACCAGCACCCCGACCACGACACCCCGCACTGGCCGCCGCGCACGCGCGGGTAGCGCCGGGCCATGCCCGGCGGCCGTTGGGCTGCCGCAGCACCCGGCCCGCCGATGCTCTACCATAGCCACCCCCTTTCCGGTCCCCGCCCGCATGAGCAAGAACAGCCAGTGGATCGTCGGCGTCAACGCCGTCGCCTCCTCCATCGAGAACGACGCCGAGAACGTCCGCGAAGTGCTGGTCGAGGCCGGTGCGAAGAACCCGCGCCTGACCGAGATCGAGGAAAACGCCCGCCGCAAGGGCATTGACGTGCGCAAGGTGAACAGCCAGGCGCTGGATGGCGTGGGCGGTTCGGTGCGCCACCAGGGCGTGGCCGCGCGCTATGCCGCCGCCCGTACCTACAGCGAGAACGAGCTGGAAGGCCTGGTCACTGCAGCCGAGGGCAAGGCCCTGCTGCTGGTGCTGGATGAGGTACAGGACCCGCACAACCTCGGCGCCTGCCTGCGCTCGGCCGCTGCGGCCGGTGCGACCGCAGTGATCATTCCCAAGGACAAGTCGGCCACGGTCAATGCCACCGTGCGCAAGACCTCGGCCGGTGCCGCCGATCTGATCCCGGTGGTGGCAGTGACCAACCTGTCGCGCTGCCTGAAGGACCTGCAGAAGCAGGGCGTCTGGATCTATGGCCTGGCCGGTGAAGCGACCGCCTCGCTGTACCAGCTGGACCTGAAGGGCAACATCGCGCTGGTGCTGGGTGGCGAGGCCGATGGCCTGCGCCGTCTGACCCGCGAAAACTGCGATGGCCTGGTCAAGATCCCGATGCCGGGCGAGATCGAGAGCCTGAACGTGTCCGTCGCCGCCGGCGTCAGCCTGTTCGAGGCCGTGCGACAGCGCGGTTGATCGGCTGGCGCGACGTGATCGGGGTCAGATCCCTCTCCTACGGGAGAAGGGATCTGACCCATTTTTTTGATCGGAAGGATCGTGTCGACCAAGGTCGACACCTACCAGAGCAGAACCGGATCAGGGCCCGTGCCGACCAACGGCCGGCACCAAGCATCAGCAGCAGATTCCGACAGCTCGCGGAGACGGTCGAGGGCGGGGTGGGGCCGGTGGCAGGGGTGTGAGCCGCATGGATGCGGCGACCAAGCCCCCATGGACGGGTTCACGTCGTCCCCTGCCACCGGACCCGCCTCGCCGTCCCACAGGAAGCCAGCTTTTGACGTTGACGCTGCCGTTGCCGTTGCCGTTGCCGTTGCCGTCGCTTCGGCGGGTGCGGGGCGCAGCCCCGCATCGCCTTACCCCGCGCTGCCGCCCAGCGCCTTGAACAGGGTGACGTCGTTGTTCAGCTGCCCCTGGCGCACGCGTGCCAGCGACAGCTCGGCGTCGCGCCGGGTCTGCTGCGCTTCCAGCCAGGTCCGCAGATCGGTGGCACCCACGCGGTAGCGCACTTCCTGCGCGCGCTCCACTTCCACCGCTTCGTCGTACGAGGCCTGCGAGGCCGCTACCTGGCGCGCCAACTGTTCGCGCGCGGACAACGCGTTGTCCACTTCAGAGAGCGCGGTGTACAACGTCTTGCGGAAGTTGGTCGCGGCGATCTGGTACGCGGTGCCGGCGATATCCGTATCCAGCTGCGCGCGCTGCAGGTTGAGGAACGGCAGCGACAGGCCCGCGCCCAGCGTGGCCACCGGGTTGCGCAGCACATCCCCCAGCGAGGTCGCACTGGAGCCGAGGCTGCCGGTCAGGCTCAGGGCCGGGTAGTACTGGGTGGCGGTCACCTTGATGGTCTTCAGGCTGTTGCGCAGGCGCAGTTCGGCCGCGCGCAGGTCGGGACGGCGGCCGAGCAGGTCGGTCGGCAGGCCTTCGCTGATGCCCGGGCTGTGTGCGCCCAGCAGGTCCTGCGGTTCGTCCTGCTGCGGCCACGGCGTGCCGTCCAGCAGCACAGTCAGGGCGTTGCGCACCTCAACCCGCTGCTGTTCCAGCGCGCTCTGCGCCGAGCGCTGCGACTGCAGGTTCTGCAATGCCTGGCGAACTTCCAGGCGCGATACCGCGCCGGCCTCGAAGCGGGCCTGCACCAGTTCGCGGGTGCGCTCCAGGCGCTCCAGGTTGGCCTGGCCGGTGGCGATCGACTGATTGAGGTAGGCCAGGTTCCAGTACTGGGTGATGGTGTCGCCGATCACAAGCAGCGCGGTGTTCTGCCGGTCTTCCTCGCTGGCCTCGGCTTCCCAGCGGGCGATGTCACGCAGGGTGCGCAGGCGGCCCCACAGATCGACCTCCCAGCCCAGCGAGACGCCAGTGGAATAACTGCGGCGCCAGTCGTCGGCCTGGTCGGTGGCGCGGCTGGTATTGCCGCTGATGCCGGACGACGAAGGCTGTGGCCACAGCGCGTTGCTGGCCAGCCCGGCCTGCAGGCGCGAGCGTTGCACGGCCAGGCCGGCGGCAGCGAGGTCGCTGTTGGCGGCCAATGCCTGCGCTACCAGGCGGTCCAGCCGCTCATCGCCGAAGCCGGTCCACCAGCTGTCCTGGCGAATGTCGCGGCCGGGGGTATCCAGGCTGCTGCGCGGGTCGTCGGCCGGTGCATTGAGCGTGGCATCACCACGCCCGTAGGTGGCCGCCACATCGAGGTCGTGCACGGGATAGCGGCCGACCGACGCACAACCGGACAGCGCGAGCAGGACGGCGCCGGCCAGCAGCAGGCGCGAGGGAGCAGGGAAGGGTAGTCGGGTCATCATCTTCATTCGCGGGCCAGGGCCTCCACCGGGTCGAGCTGCGCGGCATTGCGCGCGGGCAGGAAGCCGAACGCCACGCCGATCAGCGTCGAGCAAGCGAATGCGGCAACAATCGAGGCGGTGGAGAACAGCACCTGGAAGTCACTGGCGAAGCGGCCGATCATCGAGCCCAGCAGCAGGGCCAGGCCAATGCCGAGCACGCCGCCGAGCAGGCACACCAGCACCGCTTCGATCAGGAACTGCTGGCGGATATCACTCTGCCGCGCGCCCACGGCCATGCGCACACCGATCTCGCGCGTACGCTCGGTCACCGACACCAGCATGATGTTCATCACGCCGATGCCGCCGACCAGCAGTGCGATGGCGGCAATGGCGCCGATCAGCAGGGTCATCGTACGCGTGGTCTGCTCGATGGTTTCGCGGATCTCGGCGCTGTTGCTGAGGAAGAAATCCTCGGTGCCATGGCGCAGGGTCAGCAGGCGGGTGATCGCTTCCTGTGCCGCATCCATCGGCGTGCTGTCGTCCACGCGCACGGTAATGCTGGAGACGTGGCTCTGGCCGAGCATGCGCGACATCACGGTGGTGTACGGCACCCATACGCTGAGGCTGGTGCTGCCACCAAAGCCGAAGCTCTGGCGCTTGGCCACGCCAACCACGCGTGCCGGCACGTTGCCGAGCAGGATCACCTGGCCGACCGGATCGACATCGGGGAAGAACTGGGTCTGGGTGTTCTCGTCGATCACCGCCACCTGGCCGAGGCCCTTCACTGCGTCACTGTCGAAGAAGCTGCCACTGAGCAGGGTCACGCCCTTGACCCGGAAGAACTGCTCGCCGACACCGCTGACCTGCGCGGTGGACGACTGGTTGCGGTAGCGCGCGGTGACCGAGGTCGACACGCTGGGGGTGGCGCTGTCCACATAGCTCTGCTTGGCCAGCGCATCGGCATCGCTGGCCTTGAGTGTCTGCACGCGGGCTGAGCGCATGTCGCCGAAGCCGCGGCCGGGATAGACGTCGATGGTGTTGGTGCCCAGCGCACTGATGTTCTGCAGGATCTGCTGCTGCGAGCCATTGCCCAGCGCCACTACCGAGACCACCGAGGCGATGCCGATGATGATGCCGAGCATGGTCAGGAAGGTACGCAGCCGATGCGCGTTCATGGCCAGCAGGGCCATGCGGAAGGCTTCGGTGAAACGATCCCGGGCCGCCCGCCAGCTGTTGCCGTGGGCAACGCCGGTGCTGGCTTCGCGCTGCGCGCGGTAGGTCGGCGCCTCCGGGTTGGCGCGGTCGGCGATGATCTCGCCATCGCGGATCTCGATGATGCGCTGCGCGTGCTGGGCCACGCTCATGTCGTGGGTGACGATGATGATGGTGTGGCCTTCGGCATGC
Source organism: Stenotrophomonas sp. 78350_Sma (assembly GCF_056482105.1). Taxonomy (NCBI): domain Bacteria; kingdom Pseudomonadati; phylum Pseudomonadota; class Gammaproteobacteria; order Lysobacterales; family Lysobacteraceae; genus Stenotrophomonas; species Stenotrophomonas sp. 78350_Sma. The sequence continues at coordinate 1,528,457 of NZ_CM151182.1, forward strand.
AGTTCGCCGAGGATCGCCATCACTTCCTCGCCCGATTTCGTGTCGAGCGCACCGGTGGGCTCATCGGCCAGGATCACCTCGCCGCCGTTCATCAGCGCACGCGCGATCGAGACGCGCTGCTGCTGGCCGCCGGACAACTGGCCCGGCTTGTGGTGCATGCGATCGCCCAGGCCAAGCCGCTGCAGCAGCTGCTCGGCGCGCGCGTTGCGCACCGGGCCAGGGCTGCCGGCATACACCGCGGGTACTTCCACGTTGCCACGCGCGTCCAGGTCGCCCAGCAGGTGGTAGCGCTGGAAGATGAAGCCGAAATGCTCACGGCGCAGTTCAGCCAGTTCGTCCGGCTCCATCCTGCCGGTTTCGCGGCCGGCCACCTGGTAGCTGCCGCGGGTAGGGCGGTCGAGGCAGCCCAGGATGTTCATCAGCGTCGACTTGCCCGAGCCGGACTGGCCGACAATGGCCACCATCTCACCGGCGTGGATGTCGAGGTTGACGTCACGCAGCACGGCGATCACATCGTCGCCGGCCGGGAATTCGCGTCGCAGGTCGCGCAGGCGCAGCAGCGGCGCCGTCGTGCTCATCGGCGCGGACCCATGCCCGGGCCGCCGACCCGCATCTGCATGCCGCCACGGGTCCCGCCACCGGCACCGGCCGCAGCCGCATTGGCCTCGCCGACCACCACGCGCTCGCCTTCCTTCAGCCCGGACAGGATCTCGGCCGAGGCGCCGTTGTTGATGCCGACGGTGACCTTGCGCGGCTGCGGCTGGCCCTTGTCGTCCAGCACCCGCACCATGCGCTCATCGCCACGACGCTTCGGCCCCAGCGCCACCGCTGGCACCATCAGCACGCCCTTGGCCTGCTTGAGCAGTACCGAGACCTGCGCGGTCATGTCGATGCGCAGCGTGCCGTCCGGGTTTTCCACGTCGAACAGCGCGTTGTAGTAGACCGCGCTGCTGGAACTGGAGCTGGACGAACTGCTGGAGCTGGACGAATTCTCGTTGGCGATCGAGGCCGGCGCCGGATTGATCTGGCGCAGGGTGGCGTGGTACTTGCGGTCCGGGTCGCCCAGCGTGGTGAAGTACACCGGCATGCCGGCCTTGATCTTGACCACGTCGGCCTCGGAGATCTCGGCGTTGACCGTGACCACGTCCAGCCGCGCCAGCATCACGATGGTGGGCGCGGTCTGGTTGGCGTTCACGGTGCGGCCTTCCTCGGCCACCACCGCGACCACCGTGCCATCCATCGGCGCGGTGATGCGGGTGTAGGCCAGGTTGGCGCGGGCGGTGCCCAGCTCGGTTTCGCGGCCCTTGATCTGCGCCTCGTAGGACTGCAGCTGGGCGCGGGCGGTCTTCAGCTGCGCCTCAGCGGCATCGAATTCCTGGCGCGAGGTGGCCTCGGCGGCCAGCATCTGCTGCTGGCGCGCGAACTCCAGTTCGGCCTGGCGCAGGGTGGCCTGCTGCACGGCGCGCTGGGCGGTGACCTGGTCCAGCGAGGCCTGCGCGTTGAGCACCTGGTTCTGCTGGGTGGTGGCGTCGATCTCGGCGATCAGGTCGCCTTCCTTCACCGTGTCGCCCAGCTGCACCTTCAGCGACTTGATCTGGCCGGAGGCCTGCGCACCGACGCTGACCAGCTTGTAGGCGTCGATCACGCCGGTGGCGTCCACGGTCTGCTCGATGTCGCCGCGGCTGACCGGCGTGGTCGCTACGGCCGGGGCGGCGGGCCTGCGCAGCAGCCACCAGGCGGCCACGGCAACAATCAGGGCAAGCAGGGCGATCAGTATCAGGCGACCCCGGCGGGTCGCGGGCAACAGGCGGAACGTCACGTCGTGGCTTCACTCTCGGGGCCGCACGGGCGGCGTTGGTGGGCATTGTGAAGACCGGGCGATGGGCCGCTCAATCCTCGGGGTATGTCTCTATGTAACACTGTCGGTGAATACGCGTAACCACGGGTATCCCGCCCGCGGCTGGATACACTGGTACGCATTGCCCCGGATGCGGTTCAGCTGCCGACACGGGATGATCGCGACATGGAGACTGAAAACACGATGCATCGACTGCTGATCGTCGACGACGACAACGACATCCGCACCCTGCTGGCCGAACAGCTCGGCCGTGCCGGCTACCAGGTGAGCACGGCCGCCGATGGCACCGCCATGCGCCAGCTGCTGGACCGCGAGCACGTGGACCTGATCGTGCTCGACCTCAACCTGCCGCGCGAAGATGGCCTGACCCTGTGCCGCGACCTGCGCGCGCGCTCGAACACGCCAGTGATCATGCTGACCGCGCGCGCCGAGCCGATCGATCGCGTGCTGGGCCTGGAAATGGGTGCCGACGACTATCTGGCCAAGCCGTTCGAACCGCGCGAGCTGCTGGCGCGCATCCGCAACGTACTGCGCCGGACCGAGGCGCTGCCGGCCAACCTGGAGCCGCTGGCGGTGCGCCGCGCGCGGTTCTCGCGCTGGGTGTTCGACCTGGAGCATCGCCACCTGGTGGACCCGGACGATCGCGTGGTGGTGCTGTCCGGCGCCGAGTTCCGCCTGCTGCGGGTGTTCATCGCCCATGCCAACAAGGTGCTGTCGCGCGAGCAGCTGGTGGCGCTCAGCAGTGGCCGCAACTACGAGGCGCAGGACCGCGCGATCGACCTTCAGGTCAGCCGCCTGCGCAACAAGCTGGGCGATGATGGTGGTCCGGATGGCCTGATCAAGACCGTGCGCAACGAAGGCTACGTGCTGGCCTCCTCGGTGAACCTGGAATAAGCCGTCATGAAGCGCCTGCGCCATTTCCTGTCCTCGATGGTCGGGCGGTTGTTCGTCATCCTGCTGCTGGGCATGAGCGTGGCTGCGATCGGCGCAACCATGCTGGCCACCTCCAAACGCCAGCAGGAGTTCGAGCGGCAGAACCTGAACCGCATTGCCGACCGCCTGCAGGGTTACGTCAACCTGCTCGATGGCAATCCCGAACTGCGCGAGCGCCTGCTCGAGGTCGGCGGGCCCAGCGTGCGTGCGCTGCAGCCCGGCGCGCGCCTGGGGCGGGCGGATACCGCACTGATGGAAGTCCTGGATGACCGGCCCGGCCCGGTGTCGCGCGCGCATGTGCACTTCACCTCGTTCCGTTCCTGCATTCCCAAGCTGCAGGACCTGCTGCCGCCACCGCCGCCGGGGCACCGGCGGCATCCGCGCGAGCGCGATCCGGCCTTCATTCCGCCCAAGTGCCGCGCGGTCGATGTGACGCTCAACGACGGTACGCTGCTGAAGCTGGCGCTGGATTCGCCGGCGGTGGCCCACAACGGCATTCTGGCCGTGGACCCGTGGTTCCTGACCCTGCTGGTGCTGGCCATCGCGGTGCTGGCCTACATCGTCGCGCGCATGGCCAGCGCGCCGCTGCAGGAGCTGGCGGCCGCCGCCGAGGATCTCGGCGACGATCTGCAGCGCGATCCACTGCCATTGCGCGGGCCGCGCGAGGTGCAGCGCGCCGCCGAGGCCTTCAATGCCATGCAGCACCGCCTGCAGCGGCACCTGGCCGAACGCACGCAGATGCTGGCGGCGATCACCCATGACCTGCAGACCCCGTTGACCCGCCTGCGCCTGCGCCTGGAGAACGTCAGCGACGAGGTGCTGCGCGAACGCCTGATCGGCGATCTGGCGGCGATGCAGGCACTGGTGCGCGAAGGCCTGGAGCTGGCCCGCAGCGCCGAGAGCGCCGAGCAGCGCGCCGCGCTGGATCTGGATTCACTGCTGGAAAGCATCGTGGAAGACGCCGCCGAGGGCGGTGCCGATGTGGTCTTTGAAGGCGGCACCGGTGCGGTGCTGATGCTGCGCCCGCTGGCCATGCATCGGCTGTTCTCCAACCTGGTGGACAACGCCGTGATGTATGCCCACCGCGTGCGCGTGCGGGTGGAGCGCAGCGGCGGCGCGATCACGGCGATGGTGTCCGACGATGGCCCGGGCCTGGCGGAAGATCAGCTGGAGGCCGTGTTCGACCCGTTCGTGCGGGTGGAAACCTCGCGTTCGCGGGAAACCGGCGGCGCCGGGCTGGGCTTGACCATCGCGCGCGCGCTGGCCGAGAAGGATGGCGCTCGCCTGTGGCTGCGCAACCGTGCCGAGGGCGGTCTGGAGGCGGTGGTGCAGTGGCCGGCCAGTGCGCAGGTGGTGCCGCCTGGCCGGGCCGGCTGAGCGTGCCGGCCGCACGGCGATGACGCCGGGGCCAGTGTTTGGCCTATCATCTGCGCATCTCCCCAGTTTCTCCCTGATGAGTCAGCCCGTTCCTGCCGGCCCGCTGTTCCGCGTTGCACGGTCGTTTCCGCTTGCTGCCATGCTCTGCAGCCGCCACCGGCCACTGCCGCCGAGCTGATGGGCAGGCCAGGGGACAACGGGTGCTGGGTGGAGCGCCGCGTTTCGAAAGCCCGGCAGGCGCTGCAGCGCGGCCTGCTGTGGCTGCTGCTGGCCCTTGCAGTGCCGGCGGCAGCGCAGGAGGGGGCACCGCCACTGCGCGACTACGCCATCGATGTGTGGACCTCGCGCAACGGCCTGCCACACAACTCGCTGCGCGACATCGCGCAGACCCCCGAAGGCCACCTGTGGTTCGCCACCTGGGAAGGCCTGGTGCGCTACAACGGCCTCGATTTCACCGTGTTCGACCGCAGCACCCGCCCGGGGCTGCGCGACAACGGCATCGGCGCGCTGTTCGTCGACCGCCAGGGCGGATTGTGGATCAGTGATTCGCGCGGCAACGTCAGCCACCGCGGCAACGACGGCCAGTGGCGTGTCTGGGAGCACCAGGCCGATACCCCGCAGGTACTGATCCAGTCCATGCAGATGGACAGCCAGGGCCGCCTGTGGCTGCTGTATGAAGGCAAGGGCATCGGCTATCTGACGCCGGACACCGGCATCGTCTACCAGGCCCCGGCCGCCGACCTGCCGATGGCGATGAGCTTCACCAAGCTGGTGGTCGATGCGCAGGACCGGGTGTGGGTCGGCACGCTTGACGGGCTGGTGCTGCGCGACAACGACGGCGTGCTCAAGCGCGCGCCCGCCGCGTGGGGCCTGGGGGCCGGCACCGGCCTGTCATGGCCGTACCGGGCTCCGGATGGCGCGCTGTGGATCGTCGCTGGCGAGCGCCTGTACCGCGTGGAGGATGATCAGCTGGTGCTTGTGCACCGGTTGCCGGGACAGCTGCACATGACCTCGATGCTGCAGGACCGGCACGGCGACCTGTGGCTGGGAACCGAGAACCAGGGCCTTCTGCGGATCTCGGCGCATGGTCTGGAACGATTGCCGGCCGGCCTGAACCTGCCAGGCGGGCGCGTGGTCAGTCTGCGCGAGGATGCCGAAGGCAGCATCTGGGTGGGGGCCAACGGTGGCCTGTACCGCCTGCGCGAAACGCTGTTCAGCAGCTACACCGAGCGCGATGGCCTCAGTGGCGACTATGTGCGCACCGTGTTCGAGGACCGCGACCGCCAGCTGTGGGTCGGCAGTGCCAGCGGCCTCGACCTGCAGACGCCTGATGGCCGCTTCCGCGCGGTTCCCCTGCACAACCGCGGTGGCAAGGCGCCATCGGTATTGAGCCTGGCGCAGGGGCCGGACGGCGACCTGTGGGTCGGTACGTTCGGCGATGGCGTTTACCGGCTGGGCCGCGATGGCAGTCTCCGCCACAACTATGCGGCGGCCGACGGCATGCCGGGTGGCAACATCCGCGCGATCAGTGTCGACCCGCGGGGCAGGGTCTGGGCGGGTACGCAGAAGGGCGTCGTCCGCATCGATGGCGACCGCGTGCAGGTATCAAACATGGTGGGCATGCCCAGTGGCCTGATCACCGCGCTCGAGCACGATCATCAGGGCAACCTGTGGATCGGCACCATCGAGGGAATCCGCGTACTGCGCGGCGACCACGTGCAGTCGATCGACCTGGCGCCGCTGGGTGGCGGCCGCAGTGTGTTCGGCTTCCATCAGCTGGGCGATGCGATGTGGATCAGCAGCGACCGTGGCCTGTACCGCTGGCGGAACGGCACGCTGGCGCGGGTGGGGCTGGAGCAGGGCATGCCGGTGGATGCGGTGTTCCAGCTGGTGCCGGACCGCCTGGGCAATGTGTGGATCAGCAGCAACCGCGGCGTGCTGCGCACCGACATGGCCACCCTCAACGCCGTGGCCGATGGCCGCGCACCGCGCGTAGTGGTGGAGCGCTACAACGAGATCGACGGCATGGCCAACGCACAGGCCAACGGCAGCTCCGGACCATCGGCGATCCTGCGCCAGGACGGCACGTTCTGGGTGGTCACCGCCGGTGGCCTGAGCACCGTCGACCCGCAGCGCCTGCAGCGCTTCCGTGAGCGCCCATCACCGCCGGCAGCGATCGAGAGCGTGCAGGTGGATGGCGCACCCGTGCATTGGGAAGGCCCTGATCGCAACTACATCCCCGGCGGCCGACGTCTGGCGGTGAGCTATGTGGGCCTGAGCTACCTGATGTCCGACCGGATCCGCTACCGCACGCGGCTTGATGGCCTGGATGCGGGCTGGGTCGAGCGTGGCCCGCAGCGCAGTGTCGAGTTCGTCGGCCTGCCGCCGGGTGACTACACCCTGCACGTGTCGGCGGCGCATCCAGGCGGGGCCTGGGGCCAGCAGGAAGCCGTATGGAGCTTCACGGTGGAGCCGTTCTGGTGGCAGCGCCGCAGCGTGCAGCTGCTGGGCGGGCTGTTGCTGCTGGCCGGGCTGGTTGTGCTGTACCGCCTGCTGCTGCAGCAGCTGAAGGCCAGCAATCTGCGCCTGGCACGGCGGGTGGATGAAGCCACCTTTGACCTGCAGGCCAAGACCGTGCACCTGCAGGCGCTGAACCAGGAAAAGACCGAACTGGCCGAGCGCCTGGCACGCCAGGCCGAGGCATTCGAACGGCAGGCCCGCGAGGATGCGCTGACCGGCCTGGCCAACCGCCGTGCCTTCGATGAAACCCTGGCCCGCGACTTCGCGCGTTCGCAGCGCAGTGGCCACCCGCTGTGCCTGGTGGTGCTGGATATCGACCACTTCAAGGACGTCAACGACCGCCACAGCCACAGCATCGGCGACGCCGTGCTGGTGCAGGTGGCGCGGTTGATCGCCGCCGCCAGCCGCGACTCGGACCTGCCCGCGCGCACCGGAGGCGAGGAGTTCGCGCTGCTGCTCAACGACACCCGCCTGGAAGAAGCCGCGCAGCTGTGCGCGCGCCTGCGCGGCCTGTTCCATGACCACCCCGACTGGGCCGGCGTGGCGGGCCTGCGCGTGACCTTCAGTGCAGGGCTGGTGGAACTGGATGCCGATGACCGCACCCCGGCGCTGCTGTACCAGCGCGCCGACCGTGCGCTGTACCGCGCCAAGAGCGACGGCCGCGACCGCACGAGCATCGGTTGATCACATCCACGCGTGGCGTGGATCTACTGGAGTGCCGTACCAACTGGCGGTGCCGACCAATGGTCGGCACCCACCAAAGAAGTGACCCACCACAGAGGTCGTCGGCAGCCCCCCAACGAGCGCAGCGACCCGCTGTTGCTCCTGCTTTTCTGATCTTTCCGTGGCGCCCAGCAACCCGTCCGGCCCAACCGATGATTCGCTTCACGCCACGAGGGGCTCCGCCGTTGGCTGCGTTACCGCGGCCAGGCGTTGGCGATGGTGCAGAACAGCCGCGCGGTCTGCTCGGTGTCATACACCGCGCTGTGCGCTTCGTTCGCATCCCAGCCCAGCCCGGCAGCCGTGGCTGCACGCGCCAGCACCGTCTGCCCGTAGGCGATGCCGGCCAGGGTCACTGTGTCGAACACGCTGAACGGATGGAACGGATTGCGCTTGTGGCCGGTCCGGGCCACGGCGGCGTTGACGAAGCCCAGGTCGAAATGAGCGTTGTGGCCGACCAGGATCGCGCGCTGGCAGCCGTACTTCTTCATCGCCGCACGCACCGGGGTGAAAATGTGGTCCAGTGCGGCCTTCTCTTCCTTGGCCAGCCGGAACGGGTGGTCGAGGATGATGCCGGTCACTTCCAGCGACTTCGGGTCGATCTCCAGGCCCTCGGCCGGGACCACGTGGGCACTGGCGGTCTGGCCGGGGTAGAGCAGGCCGTTCTCGTCCATCTCGATCGGCACGGCGGCGATTTCCAGCAGCGCGTTGCGCTGGCTGTCGAAACCGCCGGTTTCCACGTCCACCACCACCGGCAGGAAGCCGCGGAAGCGTTGCGACATCGCGCGCTGCGCCTGGGGTACTGCGGAATCGGGAGCGGCGGCAGGTGCGGGAGTGGGGTCAGTCATGCGTGAATTCTAGCAGAGCGATCCTGAGCGCCCGGCTGGCCCGCGATGCACGGGATGCCTGCGTGGGGGTGTGTCGACCAAGTTCGACACCTGCCGGTGCACCGCACGCTCAGGATCCCGGTAGGTGCCAACCTTGGTTGGCACACGGTGCACCGACCAGGGGAGGCGCCTACCGAACCGCAGGCCGCGCCACCATGCCCGACGCGGACCAACGCGCCAGCCACGCATCCACGCTCAGCCTGCCGGGCACCGCACGCTCAGGGTTCCGGTAGGTGCCAACCTTGGTTGGCACGGTGTGCGCCGACCAAGGTCGGCATCTACCGGACTGCTGGCCGCACAGGCGTGGCCGAGGGAGACCAACGCGCCAGCCACGCATCCACGCTCAGCCTGCCGGCACCGGTGAACAGCAGCGGCAGCAGCATCGCCATGAACAGTACCGGCAGCTTGAAGTTGCCAAAGCCCTGGTCACTGATGGCATATCCCATGGCGAGGTCGCCCAGCGAATGCCATTCCATCGGCCAATGCACTGCATACGTCGCCACCACGGTCAGCACCAGCAGGCTGGCGGCGGCAAAACGGGTGCCGAAGCCGACCAGCAGGCAGGCCGCACCGATCAGTTCGAACCAGGTGGCGAGTTGCCAGTTCAGGCCGGCCGGCAGCTGGTCGAACGGGAACGGGAAGGCGTCCTGCAGGTCGGCAAACCAGTTCTGGCCGTGCAGCTTCTCGCGGCCGGATTCGAAGAATTCCCAGGCCAGCAGCAGGCGCAGGCCGAGCGGGGCCAACCAGGGGGCGAGACGGTCCAGCTGGCCGCGCGCGGCGGCCAGGAGCGGAAGGTTCATCGATGGATCTCCGGTGGAAGGGGCGTCAGGGTGGGGATGCAAGCGGGCCGATCACACCGGCCTGCAGGAGCTGCTGCAGCAGCGCGGCACCGGGTTCGGCCAGCGCATCCTCGGCCAGCCCATGTGCAGCAGCCAGCTGCTGCAGGTAGATATGCCCTTCCTGGCCAGGCTGTTCACCGATGCTGGACAGCAGGTACACCGCCAGCGGGCTGAGCGTGGCGAACCGCACCTCGCCGTCGGCATCGCGGCGCACAAGAAGGCCCGTCGGATCGGCCGGTGGCTCGGTCGGTGCATCCTCGGCGCCGAGGCGGTGCACCGGCCACTGGTACAGCAGCGGCCACGCCAGCGGCGAGCGCTGCAGCGGCACCCGCAGCGGGTCGATGCCGCCAGGCGCAGGAAGTGGCTCGGCCTGCAGCTGGTACAGCGCGGTTTCCACCCACTCGTAGTGGGCCAGCTCGGCCAGCGCCGGGTGTGGCAGCTGCGGCTGCGCCTGCAGCCATTGCACGAACTCAGCGGCCAGTTCGGTGAACAGCGGGGTCTGGCAGCGGTGCATGCTGAAGTAGTGGCGGACCAGCGCGCTCCAGGTCGGTTCACCGAGCAGGCGCACGCAGACCGGGAAGCCGTTGCTCAACAGACCGAGCAGGTTGTTGAACAGCAGCCGCTGGTACACCGCCACGCGGCGCGGTTCGAGTCCGGCGGGTGAGGCCACCGCCTGTGGATCGCGCAGGTGTGCGGTGAACGCGTGCTGCTGCGCACGCAGCGTGGCGGGGGCATCAGCCATGCAGGGCCTCCGCGTGCGCGGCCTGCAGGCGGCGGATGGTCTGCAGTTCGCCGCGCAGTTCGGCGTAGGGTGGGAAATTGAAATCGCGCTCGAGCAGGGTGGGGCGAGCGCCGATGCGCGCATAGGTGCGTGCCAGCAGCTCCCAGACCGGGTCGATCACCGCACTGCCATGGGTATCGATTTTCAGGTCCGGCGCTTCATCCAGGTGCCCGGCCACGTGCAGGCAGACGATGCGGTCTGCGGGCAGGCCGGCGATGAACGCGTCGGCGTCGTAACCGTGGTTGCAGGCATTGACGTAGACGTTGTTGACGTCCAGCAGCAGATCGCAGTCGGCCTCGGCGAGCACGGCATTGGTGAAGGCCAGTTCGTCCATCGCCGGCTCCGGCGCCAGGTAATAGGACACGTTCTCCACCGCGACGCGGCGGCCCAGCAGATCCTGCACCTGACGGATGCGTGCGGCGGTGTGGCGCACTGCTTCATCGGTGAACGGAATCGGCAGCAGGTCGTACAGGTGGCCGTCGTCGCTGCAGTAGCTCAGGTGTTCGCTGTACAGCGGCACGCGGTGCATCTCCAGGAACTGGCCGACCTGCTCCAGCAGCCGGGTATCCAGCGGCGCACTACCGCCCAGCGACAGGGACAGGCCGTGGCAGCTGAGCGGATGGCGCTGTGCCAGCTCGGCCAGCGCATCCCCGGCGGGGCCGCCGACATTGATCCAGTTTTCCGGCGCGCATTCGAGGAAATCGAAGTCGTCCGCCGGTGCATCACGCAGGTCCTGCAGCAGCGCCCGGCGCAGCCCCAACCCGGCGGCCGCCGCACGAAGCGGCGACCGCGGGTTGACGGCGCTGGCGCGGACCTCAGTGCTTGCCACCGCACTTGCCTTCGCCACACTTGCCTTCGGCCGCCTTCTTGTCGCCGGTCTTGGCCTTGGCGCCAGCGGCCGCACCGGCAGCCTTGCCCTTGTCAGCACCGCACTTGCCTTCGGCGGTCTTGCCGTCGGCACCACACTTGCCTTCGGCATGCTTGGTCGCGTCAGCGGCCATCCTGGTGTCGGCGGCCTTGGCGTCGGTACTGGCCTTGGCTGCCTGTCCGGCCACCAGGTAGCCTTGGGCGAGGTCGCTCATGCTCAGGGCCGAGGCACTGGCGGTCATGCCCAGGCCGGCGGCCAGGGCGGTAGCAGTCAGCAGGGACAGGGTCTTGTTGGAACTGCTCATCGGTCTTACTCCTGGGTGGTGGGCAGGTGCCCGGGGTGAATCGATGGTGCAGCGATCCTACTCAACGAATCCTCGCCAAGAACTCAAATTTTCGTGAGATTTGTTACAGAAGCGGAGAACGGTAGCCGCGGCAGCGCATCCACGCCACGCGCGGCCCGGTAGATCCACGCCATGCGTGGATGAATTCACGGAGAAACCCAAAAAAGAAGGCCGCTGTCACCAGGACAGCGGCCACCTTGGAGTCGACTCCGGTGTTGCAGTGCAGCGTCAGGGCTGGCCGGTGCTGGAGGTCTCGTCGCGCTTCTCGCGCGGCGGCAGCGGCTGCTCGCCGTGCACCAGGAACCACACGTTCTCGGCGATGTTGGTGGCGTGGTCACCCACGCGCTCCAGGTTCTTGGCCATGAACAGCAGGTGCGTGCACGGGGTGATGTTGCGCGGGTCTTCCATCATGTAGGTCAGCAGCTCGCGGAACAGCGCGGTGTACTGCGCGTCCAGGCGGGCGTCGTCCTCGCGCAGTTCCAGCGCGGCGTCGGCGTCGTTGTCGCGGTAGGCGGCAATGGCGCGGCGCACCTGCTGCGCGGCCAGGCGGCCCAGCGCACGCAGGCCCTGGATCTGCGGCAGCGGCGGCACCTTGCCCAGCGCGATCGAACGCTTGGCCACGTTCGCTGCATAGTCGCCGATGCGTTCGATGTCGGCCGGGATGCGCAGGCCGGCCAGGATCTCGCGCAGGTCGCGCGCCATCGGCCCACGCAGCGCCAGACGCATCACGTCATGGCTGATCTGCTGCTCAAGCGCATCGATCGCTTCGTCGTTGGCGATGATGCGATGGGCGGCGTTCTCGTCGCGCTTCTCGATCACGTCCATCGCCGCTTCGAGCTGGGCGACGGCCATCTCGCCCATGCGCACGATTTCGGCCACCAGGCGCTGCTGCTCTTCGTCGTAGCTCTTGACGATGTGGTCGTTGGGAAGGTTCATGGTCTGCAATCCGGGTAGAGCCAGGCCATGCCTGGCTGGGACATATGGCGAAGAAACAGCGTCGATCAGCCGAAGCGACCGGTGATGTAGTCCTCGGTCTGCCGCTGCGACGGCTGCGAGAAGATCACTTCGGTGCGGTCGTGCTCGATCAGGTCGCCCAGGTACATGAAGGCGGTGTAGTCGGACACGCGCGCGGCCTGCTGCATGTTGTGGGTGACGATGACGATGGTGTACTCGTGCTTGAGCTCTTCCACCAGCTGTTCGATGCGGCTGGTCGAGATCGGGTCCAGCGCCGAGGTCGGCTCGTCCAGCAGCAGCACCGACGGGCGCAGGGCCACGGCGCGGGCGATGCACAGGCGCTGCTGCTGGCCACCGGACAGGCCCAGTGCGCTCTGCCCCAGCTTGTCCTTCACTTCGTCCCACAGTGCGCCCTGGCGCAGCGCCTGCTCGACGCGGTCGGCCATGTCGGCCTTGCTCAGCTTCTCGTGGTGGCGGATGCCGTAGGCCACGTTCTCGAAGATGGTCATCGGGAACGGCACCGGCTTCTGGAACACCATGCCGACCTTGCTGCGCAGGCGGTTCATCGGGTACTTCGGCGACAGGATGTTCTCGCCGTCCAGCAGCACTTCACCGCGCGCTTCCAGCTTCGGGTACAGCGCGTAGATGCGGTTGAAGATGCGCAGCAGGGTCGACTTGCCGCAACCGGAGGGACCGATCAGCGCGGTCACGCGCTTTTCCGGAATCTCCAGGTTGATGCCCTTCAGGGCGTGGAACTTGTCGTAGTAGAAGTCCAGTCCACGCGCAGCCAGCTTCACCGGCGACGGCGTGTGCAGGCTCTCGTGCGAGGACGGCACGGCGATGCGCTGCATCGGCACGGCGTTGGAAAGGTCGTTCATGGCGTTATCCACGGAAAGGTCAGTCATGGGAGATACGGTTGCGCAGCAGGATGCCGCGGGCGGCAAGGCTGACCAGCAACACGAAGACAGTCAGCACCAGGGCACCGGCCCAGGCCAGAACCTGCCAGGATTCATACGGGCTGCCGGCGAACTGGTTCATCACCACCGGCACCGAGGCCATCGGCTGGAAGATGTTGTTGTTCCAGTACTGGTTGCCGAAGGCGGTGAACAGCAGCGGCGCGGTTTCGCCGGAGATGCGGGCCAGCGCCAGCAGGATGCCGGTGATGATGCCGGCCGAGGCACTGCGGTACAGCACCTGCACGATCACCTTCCACTGCGGGATGCCCAGCGACAGGGCCGCCTCACGCATCTGCGAGGGCACCAGGCGCAGCATCTCGTCGGTGGTGCGCACCACCACCGGCAGCACGATGAAGGCCAGCGACAGGGCACCGGCAAACGCCGAGAAGTTGCCGCCGGTCTGCATCACGTACAGGGTGTAGACGAACAGGCCCAGCACGATGGACGGGGCCGACAGCAGGATGTCGTTGACGAAGCGGACCACGGTGCCGGCCTTGCGGGCGTTGCCGTACTCGGCCAGCCAGGTGCCGGCCAGCACGCCCAGCGGGGTGCCGATGCCGATCGCCAGCGCGCACATCACGGCACTGCCGAAGAAGGCGTTGGCGAGGCCGCCTTCCTGCATCGGCGGCGGCGTCATCTTGGTGAAGAGATCCCAGTTGATGCCGGCCAGGCCCTTGGAGGCCAGGGTGAACAGGATCCAGCCCAGGAAGAACAGGCCGAACAGCGCAGTGGCGCAGGAGGCGGTGATCGCAACGACATTGCCGATGCGGCGGCGCAGGTACAACGAATCAGCGGTGGTGGACATCAGTTGCCCTCCTTGCGGGACAGGCGCATCAACATCAGGCGGGCGATGGCCAGCACCACGAAGGTGACGATGAACAGAACGAAGCCGAGCAGCAGCAGGGCCGAGCGGTAGGTTTCAGTGGCTTCGCCGAAATCGTTGGCGATCAGCGCGGCGATGGTGGTGCCCGGTTCCAGCAGCGACGGCGACAGGCGCACGCTGTTGCCGATCACGAAGGCCACCGCCATCGTCTCGCCCAGGGCGCGGCCGAGGCCGAGGAAAATGCCGCCGATCACCGCCGAGCGGGTGTAGGGCAGCACGATGTCCCAGCTCACTTCCCACTTGGTGGAACCCAGCGCATAGGCCGATTCCTTCAGGCGGGTCGGCACGGTCAGGAACACTTCGCGCATCACCGAGGAGATGAACGGAATGACCATGATGGCCAGCACGAAACCGGCGGTGAGCATGCCGATGCCGAGCGGCGGGCCCTGGAACATCGGGCCGATGATCGGCCATTCGCCCAGGGTTTCGTTGAGGAACGGGGTGACGTACTCGGTCATCACCGGCACCAGCACGAACAGGCCCCACATGCCGTAGATGATCGAGGGAATGCCGGCCAGCAGTTCGATGGCGGTACCGACCGGGCCACGCAGCCAGCGCGGGGCGACTTCGGTGAGGAAGAAGGCGATGCCGAAGCTGACCGGCACGGCGATGACCATCGCGATGAGCGCGGTGACCAGGGTGCCGTAGATCGGGGCGAGGGCGCCGAACTTGTTTTCGACCGGATTCCAGTCGGCGGAGAAGAAGAAGCTCAGGCCCTGCATCTGCAGGGCATGGCGGCCGCCCCACAGCATCGACAGCGCGGCGCAGGCCAGGGCGATCAGGACGAAGATGACGGTGCCGACCAGCACCCATCGGAACAGTTTGTCGTTGCGGGCATCACGCGCATCACGCGTGGACGGGGCGGCTACAGGCTGGGCGATGGCATTCATGGGGACGGCAGGGCCAGGAAGGGGCGGGGCGGCACGGCGTGGAAGCGGCGGTGCCCGCGCGGGGCGGGCACCGTCGTGTCCATCACTTCAGGTCGGACGCCCAGTAGGCCTCGATCTGCTTGACCAGTTCGGCCGGCAGCGGCACGTAGTGCAGCTCGTTGGCCTGGGCCTGGCCGTTTTCGAAGGCCCACTTGAAGAAGGCCAGGGTGTCCTGGTTGCGCTTGGCGTCCTTCGGCTGCTTCTGCATGAGCATGAAGTTGGTGGCGGTGATCGGCCACGCCTGCTCGCCCGGGGCGTTGGTGATGACCAGGTTGAAGTCCTTGGCGCTGGCCCAGTCGGCGCTGGCGGCCGCAGCGGCGAAGGTTTCCGCGCTCGGCTCGACCCAGTTGCCGGCGGCGTTCTGCATGGCGGTGTACGGCATGCCGTTCTGCAGCGCGTAGGCCAGTTCGACGTAGCCGATCGAGCCCTTGATCTGCTTCACGTAGGAAGCGACGCCTTCATTGCCCTTGCCACCCACTCCGTCCGGCCACTGCACCGAGGTGCCCTCGCCAACCTTGCTCTTCCACTCCGGGCTGACCTTGGACAGGTAGTTGGAGAAGTTGAAGGTGGTGCCCGAACCGTCCGAACGGTGGACCAGGGTGATCTTGCCGTCCGGCAGCTTCACGCCCGGGTTGGCGGCGACGATGGCCGGGTCGTTCCAGGTCTTGACCTTGCCCAGGAAGATGTCGGCCAGCAGGGCGCCGCTCAGGCGCAGCTTGCCGGCTTCCAGGCCTTCGATGTTGACCACCGGCACCACGCCGCCGATGGCGGACGGGAACTGCGCCAAGCCGGCCTGGGCCAGCTCTTCGCTGCTCAGCGGCTTGTCGGAGGAACCGAAGTCGACGGTGCCGGCCTTGATCTGGGCGATACCGCCGCCCGAGCCGATCGACTGGTAGTTGATCTTGGCGCCGGTGCTGGTGTTGTAGTCAGCCGACCACTTGGAGACCAGCGGGAAGATGAAGGACGCGCCCGCGCCGGACACTTCGGCGGTCACCTTGGCACCGGCAGCTGCCGGGGCAGCGGCACCGTCGGCAGCCGGCTGCTGCGCGGCCTGCTTGTCGCCACCGCAGGCCGACAGGCCCAGGGCGATGGCCAGGGAAAGGGCGGCAAGGCCGGCCGAGTGCAGTTTCATGGTCACTCCATAGCGGGGAAGAGCCGACGTGGTCGGCGGATGCGGCTATGAAATGATGTTTTTGTTACAGCCGTATTACGACCATGACAGAGGTGTCCTGGATCACGTTCTGACAAGGGTTTCACGGGGTTGGCGCCGATCCGGCAGGTGCCGGGAAACCCCCGATCTGCGCACCGATATGACGGTCGGTTGGCCCTTGTAGAGTCGAGCCATACTCGACTGCTCCCTGCCCTCGGTAGGTGCGGACCGTTGGTCCGCACGCTCCAGCACCCAGCCGAGCATGGGCTCGGCTCTACAAACGCTCCTGCCTTTGCTCCTGCCTTCCATGACCCCACCGCGCCCGCGATGAACTGTCCAGAGTCGGTGGGCCAGGCCGTGCAGGACCGTCCACGGCATGGATGCCGTGGCCGAGCCCCCAAGGGTGAGGGCGGTTTGCCTGCGAGGCACTGCCTCGCAAGCGCCCGAACGCACAGCCGCCAGCGGCTGGGCCGGACCGCGGAGCGGGGTTTACGGCGTGTCCCGGGCTGGGCCCTGCGCCGACTCCGGGCAGTAGATTGGAAGCGCAGCGCTCTTCACGATCAACCCCCAAAAACAAGAAGAGCGCGAGATCTCGAGGATCTCGCGCCCGGGTGGGATCGGCGGGGGAGAGAGGACCCGCCGACCCCGTTCCTGCGGGGGGAACGCTTACTTCAGGTTCTGCGACCAGTAGGTCTCGATCTGGCGGACCAGGCTGTCCGGCAGCGGCACGTAGTCCAGCTGGCGGGCCTGGGCGTCGCCGCTCTTGTAGACCCAGCGGAAGAACTCCTGGGTGGCCTTGCCGTTGGCAGCGTTCTTCGGCTTCTTGTGCACCAGGATGAAGTTGGTGGCGGTGATCGGCCAGGACTCGGCGCCGGGGGCGTTGGTCATCACCAGGTAGAAGTCCTTGGCGCTGGCCCAGTCGGCGCTGGCAGCGGCGGCGGCGAACGACGCGTCGCTCGGCTGCACGAAGCGGCCGGCGGCATTCTTCATCGCGGTGTACGACAGCTTGTTCTGCAGCGCGTAGGACAGTTCGACGTAGCCGATGCCGCCCTTGATCTGCTTCACGTAGGCAGCAACGCCTTCGTTGCCCTTGCCGCCGATGCCGGCCGGCCACTGGACCGAGGTGCCTTCACCGACCGAGCTCTTCCACTCCGGGCTGACCTTGGACAGGTAGTTGACGAAGTTGAAGGTGGTGCCCGAGCCGTCCGAACGGTGCACGACGGTGATCTTGGCGCTCGGCAGGGTCACGCCCGGGTTCAGCGCGGCGATGGCCGGGTCGTTCCAGGTCTTGATCTTGCCCAGGAAGATGTTGGCCAGCACGGTGCCGTCCAGCTTCAGTGCGCCCGGGGCGATGCCGGCCACGTTGACCACCGGCACCACGCCGCCGATCACCGACGGGAACTGCGCCAGGCCCGAAGCGGCCAGTTCTTCCGGCTTCAGCGGGGCGTCGGAGGAGCCGAAATCAACGGTCTTGGCCTTGATCTGGGCGATACCACCGCCGGAGCCGATCGACTGGTAGTTGACCTTGTTGCTGGTGGCGGCGTTGTAGTCGGCCGACCACTTCGACATCACCGGGTAGATGAACGAGGCGCCCGCGCCGGTGATTTCAGCGGCGTTGGCGGCGAACACGGACGACGCTGCGAAGACGGCAACGGCAACGCGCGACTTGAAGGCGTGGATCACGGGGTGGCTCCTGGGTTGATTGGGATGCGGGGTTACCCGCCCGGCGCACATTCCATAACGGTTCGATGACAGCGCAGGGACCGTTGTATGACGCAACCGTTACAGCGCTGGCCGTTACAGCTGCGGCGGTGTCCGTGAAGGATTGGCGCGCGGTCGAGGGGCGGCAGGGGGGCGCGCCGCCCTCCTCTATATGTCGCTGTCGGAGCCTCCACGCTGGCGCGCACGCATCCCGGGAATGGGCATCCGGCAGCGATGCCATGTCCCGCACCGGGATGCATGGTGCCGCGTTGCGTGTTGAAGCGGATACATCACGCCATGTGCCGCAAGGCCTCGACACAGATGCCGGCGCAAATGCGTCGTCCGCATGACCGCACGAAGAAACCTGTGTTTGGTGCGCAGTTTGTCATTCGACTGTCATGGTTTTAACGGAACGTTCGCAAAACGCTTGACCGGCCTGCCGGCGTGGCGTTCTGCCCAAGCCATTCCAACCCTCTGGAGAGATCCAAAATGCGTTCCCATTTGCTCGCCGCCGCGGTCGTTGCAAGCCTCGGTCTGGTTTCCGCCGACGCCTTCGCAGCCCCCGCCAGCTCGGGCGTATCCCAGGCACAGCTGCAGCAGCTGCAGGCACAGATCGCCGCGCTGCAGGCCCAGGTCCAGCAGTTGCAGAACGATTCGCAGGCGCTGCAGGCGCAGTCCGACGCGCAGTCCGAAGTGAACATCACCCAGGCGCAGGCGCTGGAAGGTGCACAGAAGACCCAGACCAGCGTCGACAAGCTGGCCAAGCTGGTCAATGACAACAAGATCGGCGGTCGCATGTTCTTCGACCTGACCAACATCGACAAGACCAGCAACGGCAAGGACACCGCCGCCAGCGGCACCGGTCTGGACGTCAAGCGCTTCTACCTGACCGTCGACCACAAGTTCAACGACATCTGGTCGGCGAACCTGACCACCGACTTCCAGTACAGCTCGGCCATCGGCAACACCGAACTGTTCGTCAAGAAGGCCTACGTGCAGGGCAGCTTCGACCCGGCCTTCAACCTGCGCGTCGGTGCCGCCGACATGCCGTGGATCCCGTACGTCGAGAAGTTCTACGGCATGCGCTATGTCGAGAACACCCTGACCGACCGCCTGAAGTATGGCAACTCGTCCGACTGGGGCCTGCATGGCTTCGGCAACCTGGGCAACAACTTCAACTACGCCGTCTCGGTGGTGTCCGGCGCCGGCTACAAGAACCCGACCCGCAGCAAGGGCATGGACGTGGAAGGCCGCGTGGCCTACACCCCGAACGAGAACTTCGTGGTTGCCGTCGGCGGCTACAGCGGCAAGCTGGGCAAGGAAACCGACATCCAGAGTTCCGAGAACACCTACACCCGCGCCAACGCGATGGTGGCCTACGCCAGCAGCGACTTCCGCGTCGGTGGTGAGTACTTCCAGGCCAAGAACCTCAACAACGTGATGACCGTTGCCACCGACAAGTCCAGCGGCTGGTCGGTGTGGGGCAGCGTGCGCGTGACCGATGGCGGCATCAACGTGTTCGGTCGTTACGATGACACCGACGTCAGCAAGACCCTGGACCCGACCTTGAGCGACAAGTACTGGAACGTCGGCGTCGAGTTCCCGGTCATGAAGAACCTCAAGCTGTCGACCGTGTACAAGTACACGCACCTGGCCAACGCCGGCGACAAGAAGAACGACAAGACCAAGGAATTCGGCGTATGGGGCGACCTGTCGTTCTGATCTCCTGAAGCACGCTTGTCCTGAAACACAGACGGCGGGCCTCGTGCCCGCCGTCTTCGTTTGGTCACAACAGAGACTGCGTCATGCCTCGGCCGTGGTCTTTTCCTTGAACCGGCACAGATCGGCGATCACGCACCCCGGGCAATCCGGCTTGCGCGCCTTGCACACATAACGACCGTGCAGGATCAGCCAGTGATGCGCGTCGAGCAGGAACTCGGCGGGAATCACCTTCACCAGCTTGTCTTCCACGTCGCGCACATTCTTTCCCGGGGCGAGGCCGGTACGGTTGGAGACGCGGAAGATATGCGTGTCCACCGCCATCACCGGCTCGCCGAACGCGGTGTTGAGCACCACGTTGGCGGTCTTGCGGCCCACGCCCGGCAGCGCTTCCAGCGCATCGCGATCGCGCGGCACTTCACCACCATGCTTTTCCAGCAGGATCGCGCAGGTGGCGATCACGTTCTTGGCCTTGGCGTTGAACAGGCCGATGGTGGCGATGTACTGCTTCAGCCCGTCCTCGCCAAGCGCAAGGATCTTCGCCGGCGTGTTGGCGACCGGGAACAAACGGCGCGTGGCCTTGTTGACGCCGACGTCGGTGGCCTGCGCCGACAGCGCGACCGCCACCAGCAGCTCGAACGGCGAGCTGTACTCCAGTTCGGTCTTGGGGTGCGGATTGAGTTCACGCAGGCGGGTGAACATTTCCACCACGTCGGCGCGCGGCATCGTGCCGCCACGCAGCGCCGGGGCGCGTGGGGTCTTCTTCGTGGTGGCCATTACTGCTCCTTGCCGCTGGCGCGGGCCTTGGCCCGGGCGAGGATGGCGGCCGCCGCAGCGGGCAGGGCGGGCTTCACGTCCGGCGCCGGGGCCGGCGTGCGCCGCGCGTCGCGTTCGGCTTCCCGGCGGGCCAGTCGCACCGCACGGGCGCGGTAGCGTTCGCGTGCCGCCCAGGCGGCCTGAAGCTGCTGCTGGGCCTGCTGCAAGCGCTGCGGGAGTTCCGGGTGGCCGGGCAGCAACTGCGCGTCGTCGGCGCGGGCGACATAGTCCATCAGACCGGCCTGCAGGGCGCCATCGAGATCGTCTGCCTGGACCCGGACGAACAGCTGCGCGGGGTTGGGTCGGGATGCCATGGCGTCAGCGGTTCTGGAAGGCCGGCGGACGGCGCTGCAGGAAGGCGCTGGTTCCCTCGCGCATGTCCTCGGTGGCGAACAGCAGGCCGAACTGCGCGCTTTCGTATTCCAGCCCGGCTTCCAGGCTGCATTCGCCACCCACGTGCACCGCGTCCAGCAGGCCGCGCAGGGCCAGCGGCGCCGAGCGCGCCAGCTGGCGGGCGACGTCATTCACGCGATTGTCCAGCGCGTCGGCCGGCACCACCTCGTTGACAATCCCCAGTTCCAGCGCACGTGCGGCGTTGATCGGTGCACCCAGCAGGCAGAGCTCCAGGGTGGCGGCGCGGCCGCACAGGCGCAGCAGGCGCTGGCTGCCGCCGAAGCCGGGAATCAGGCCGAGATTGATTTCCGGTTGGCCGACTTTGGCGGTATCGGCGGCGATGCGCAGGTGGCAGGCCATGGCCAGTTCCAGGCCGCCACCCAAGGCAAAACCGTTCACGCGGGCGATGACCGGCTTGGGCATGCGCTCGATCTGGCGCATCAGGGCCTGGCCCAGCAGCGAGAAATCACGTCCCTGAACCGCGCTGAGTGTGTTCATCTCGGCAATGTCGGCGCCGGCCACGAACGCCTTCGGGCCAGCGCCGGTCAGCACCACCACGCGCACCCCCGGGTCTGCGGCGGCAGCACTGAAGGCCTCGGCCAGGGCCTGCAGGGTCGCGGCATTGAGGGCGTTGAGCTTGTCCGGGCGCTGGACGGTCACGGTGCGGATGGCGCCGTCGTCGGTGACAGCGATCAGGGCATCGGCCACGGGGAAACTCCTGGAACGTTAAAAAAAAGTGATATTGAACTCCGCGAACGCAGACGGGTCATAGCCTGCATCGTGAGTAGCGGTTACACGTTGCGCCCGTTATCCTAACCCGTCGCCTCAGGGCGGCGCAGAACGTCCCTGAGTTACCACCCCTGGAGAACTGTTTGATGAAGTTGCGTTCTATCGCGGTCGCCGTCGCGGCCCTGGCCCTGACGGGCAATGCCTTCGCCCAGGACGTTTCGTCCGAAAAGGGCAAGCTGAGCTACTACTTCGGTTACGACTACGGCAACAACCTGGCGGAGCTGACCGGTCGTGGTGAGCAGCTGGACATCAACTCGGTGGTGAAGGGCCTGCAGGATGCCTACGCCAAGAAGCAGCCGGCGATCACCGCCGAGCAGCTGAAGCCGGCCGTTGAAGCGTTCCAGAAGCGCGAGCAGGGCCGTGCCCAGGCTGCCAAGGCCGAGTACGAAAAGGCTGCTGCCGAAAACAAGACCAAGAGCGATCAGTTCATCGCGGCGAACAAGGCCAAGGCCGGTGTGCAGTCGCTGCCGAGCGGCGTCCAGTACCGCGTGATCGAGGCCGGCAAGGGTGCCAAGCCGACCCAGGCCAGCACCGTGCAGCTGGAAGTGGCCGGTCCGTTCCCGTACGGCCAGCGCCCGACCGAAGCCCGCCCGGCCCAGCAGATCCCGTCGATCAAGGTCAGCGAAGTCGAAATGAAGGCCATGCGCGAGACCCTGCTGCAGATGCCGGCAGGCTCGAAGTGGGAAGTCACCCTGCCGCCGGACCAGGCCTACGGTGCCGACCCGCGCACCCCGTTCCCGCCGAACGTGGCTGTGCAGTTCGAGATCAAGCTGGTCAGCGTCAAGTAAATCGAAGTCGTAAACGAAACGCGCCGGTGATTCCACCGGCGCGTTTTTGTTTGCGCAGCTCCTGACGGTAGAGTCGACTGTCAGTCGACTGCACTTGGGTCACATCAAGAAAACGCCCGCGGTGCGCGCGCGTCGACTGACAGTCGACTCTACCGTCCGGCCGGGCCACCCGCGCAAATCCAGCCCATTCGCGCTACTGTTGGCGGGTGCAAACAATGGAAGAATCGGCGCGTGTTGTCGCAAGTCCCTGCATCGGAGTGTGCACGCTGGATCCGCACCGGCAGTGCACCGGCTGCGGGCGGCATATCGATGAAATCGCACGGTGGTCGTCGATGAGCCACGACGAACGCAGTCGCATCCTGCATCGCGTGCAGCCGCTGCGCGCGCAACTCCAGCAATCACTGCGCGGCTCGCTGGCCGACCACGAACGACTGATGCGCGCGCTGCACCCCTTGGCCGAACCGCCGGCCGGCGACGGCTGGAACCGCAGCGAGCTGATCGACCTGTTGCCGTCCGGCCCTCCGGTGGAGGCGGCCGTGCTCGCGGGTATCGTGCCGCGTGCCAATGGCGCGCAGGTGATCCTCACCCGCCGCACCGAAACCCTGCGCACGCATGGTGGCCAGGTCGGATTCCCCGGCGGCCGCACCGAGCCCGACGACCGCGACGCTCTGGCGGCGGCATTGCGCGAGAGCCAGGAAGAAATCGCACTGGCGCCCGGCCAGGTGCAGGCGCTGGGCTACCTGGATCCCTTCGTGACGATCACCGGCTATCGGGTCACCCCGGTGGTGGCGGTGGTCGATCCGGACTTCGTGCCGGTGCCGCAGCCCAGCGAAGTGGCCGAGGTGTTCGAGGTGCCGCTGGACTACCTGATGGCGGCCGACAACCTGCGTCAGGTCGAAATCAACCATCGCGGCCGCATCCGCCACGTCCTTGAGTACGGCTGGCCCGGCCAGCGCATCTGGGGCGCCACCGCGGCCATTCTCTACAACCTGCGTCGCCGCCTGGAGCAAGTGCAATGAACCTGATCGATCCGTCGTGGACCACCCTGGTCGATGTCGCCACCCTGGCTGCCACGTTGGGCGAGGGCATCCGCGTGGTCGACGCACGCGCCACCGCCAGCACTGCGGTGCGCGTGGTTGATGCGCGTTCCTCGCTGGCCGACCCGCAGGCGGGAAGCGGCCAGTATCTGGCAGGTCATATCCCGGGTGCGGTGTATGCCGATCTCAATCGTGACCTGTCCGATCTGTCGCGCGTCGGCCATGGTCGCCATCCACTGCCGGACAGCGATGCCTTTGCCGCAAAGCTGGGGCAGTGGGGCATCGGCCCCGACACCCAGGTGGTGGTCTACGACGGCAGCGACGGCAGCATGGCCGCCTCGCGCCTGTGGTGGCTGCTGCGCCTGATGGGTCACAGCAGGGTTGCCGTGCTCGACGGTGGCATCGCCGCCTGGCAGGCGGCTGGTCACGCGCTGGCGAGCGGCCAGACTGAAGTGACGGCGTTGCCTGCCTACCCGGGCCGCTTCGACACCACACAGATCGCCAATGCCGATGAAATCACCGCGCGGCTGAAGCATGCGCAGGGCTGGCTGGTCGACGCGCGCGCGGGTGAGCGCTTCCGCGGTGAAGTCGAGCCGCTGGACCCGGTCGCCGGCCACGTGCCTGGCGCGGTCAACCGCCCGTTCGCATTGAACGTACTCGACGGCCGCCTGCGCGACGCACAGGCGCTGCGCGCCGAACTGCAGGGCGTGATCGGCAACCGTGATCCGCAGCAGGTGGTGCTGATGTGTGGCTCCGGCGTGACCGCCTGCCATCTGCTGCTGGCGATGGAAGCGGCCGGCCTGTCCGGCGCGCGTATCTACGCCGATTCGTGGAGCGGGTGGGTCAGCGACAGCAGCCGCCCGGTGGCGACCGGCGCCTGAGCGATCCGGGCAAAACGCAGTCGAGCGCGGCTCAACTCTACAAAGGCACCCTCCGATCGATTCGACCCCGTGCCGACCAACGGTCGGCACCCACCAACAGCAGCGGGAAACTGTCGAAGGCGGGGTGGGTCCGGTTGCGGGGGTGTCCGCGGCATGGATGCCGCGGCCAAGCCCCCAGGGACGGGTTTACGGCGTCCCCCGCAACCGGATCCACCCCGCCATCCCACCGAATGCCGGCTTTTGACGTTGACGTTGCTTCTGCGGGTGCAGGGCGCAGCCCTGCCGCTTACCCAACAGGCTGCAACGGCACCTTCGCCAGCACCCGCGCCCATGGGAACAACGGCCCCGGATCACGCTTGCGCGCCACCATCAGCGTCGGGTCGTCGCTGGCCGGCACCTGCTCAAGATCCAGCTGGTCGTGCCCGGCAATCCGCCGCAGCGACGGATAGCGCGCCACCAGCGCCAGTAGCAGCGCCTCCAGCGCCACCAGCTGCGCCTCGGTGTAGGCCTCGTCCATCGCCTGGTGACGGCTGTCGAACCAGTGCGGGTAGCGCCCGGTGTTGACCAGCTCGATGCCCAGCGAATGCGCGTTCATGCCGCGTACGTGGTGGGCCACGCGTTCCGGTGCCACGTACTGCACCACGCGGCCATCACGGTCGATGTAGAAATGGCCGCTGTTGCCGGCGCCACTGTCGTACAGCACGCGCTGCCCGTACTCCCGCGCCATCACCAGATCGGGCAGCTCGGTGCAGTGGATCACCACCATCTCCAGCGTGGCCGGGTCGCGCAGCGGCAGACGGTCTTCGTAGGGCAGGGGCTGCAGCTGCAGGCCGGGCAGGAGCGGGTTGGGCATCCGGCGATGCTAGCATTGCGGCATGAACCTGCCTTCCCTTTCCTTGTCGAACCGCGCGCACGGAGCCTGCGCGTGAGCCGCGGCCACTGCATCCTGTCCCACGGCTTCGAGAGCGGCCCGGAAGCGACCAAGGTCACCGCGCTGGCGGAGGTGGCGCAGCGCCTGGGCTGGACCCACGAGCGCCCCGACTACACCGACCTGGACGCCATGAGCGAGGTCAGCCGGGTAGGCGACGTGCCGACCCGCCTGCGCCGCCTGGTCGAACGCACCGCCCTTGCCGCCCGGCAGGGCCCGGTGGTGCTGGCCGGCTCCAGCCTGGGCGCCTACATCTCCGCCATCGCCTCGCTGCAGGTGCCGGTGGCCGGCCTGTTCCTGATGGTGCCGCCGACCACCATGGGTCCGATGCCGGCACTGGATGCCGCCGCGGTGCCGACCACGGTGGTGCAGGCCTGGCATGACGATGTGGTCCCGGCCGCCGGGGTCATCGCCTGGGCACAGGCGCGCGCCGCGCAGCTGCTGCTGGTCGATGACGGCCACCGCCTGGAACGCCACGTGGAGGCCTCCGCGCAGGCCTTCGAGCGCCTGCTACGGCAACTGTGAAGCCCGGGCGCACGGCGCGCCCGCCCGCTTTGACTACAATGGCAGCCCCGCCGCCCCCGGCGCGGGCCTGCCGGCCGTGCCTACGGCCCTCCTTTCCGACTGGCCCGGCCCCTGTGCCGCGCCCGACCACCTGCGAACCGATCCCGTGAAATTCTTCGTCTCCTGCGCCAAGGGCCTGGAATACCTGCTTGCCGATGAACTGTCGGCCCTGGGCCTTGGCAAGGCCACTGCCACCATTGCCGGCGTCAACGCCGAGGGCGAACTGGAGCAGGCGCTGCGGATCGTGATGTGGTCGCGCTTGGCCAGCCGCGTGCTGTGGCCGATCGACGAATTCGAATGCCCGGACGAACAGGCCCTGTACGACGGCGTGCGTGCGCTGCCCTGGCAGGAGCACATCAAGCCGGAGATGACCCTGGCGGTGGACGCGCACGTGTCCGGCGACAAGATCACCCATGCGCGTTTCGCCGCGCAGCGGATCAAGGACGCCATCGTCGACCGCATGCGTGACGAAGGCCTGGAGCGCCCGTCGGTCAACACCGACCTGCCGGACGTGCGCGTCAACCTGTCGCTGCGCAAGGGCCGTGCCTCGCTGTCGATCGACCTCGGCGGTGGCCCGCTGCATCGCCGTGGCTGGCGTGGCGCCGCCCACGAGGCACCGCTGAAGGAAAACCTGGCCGCCGCGCTGCTGCTGCGCGCGCAGTGGCCGCGCCTGCATGCCGCCGGCGGTGGCCTGCTGGACCCGATGTGCGGCAGCGGCACGCTGCTGATCGAAGGCGCGCTGATGGCCGCCGACGTCGCTCCCGGCCTGATGCGCCATGGCAGCCTGCCGCCGAGCCGCTGGCTGGGCTTCGACAAGGCCGCCTGGAAGGCCATCCAGAGCGAAGCGCGTGACCGTGAGGCCGCAGGCCTGGCCGCGCTGAAGCCGGTCATCCACGGCAGTGACATCGACCCGGCCGCCATCCAGGCGGCGCGCGAGAACGCCGAGGTCGCGGGCGTCGCTCATGCGATCCGCTTCACCCGTGCCGACGTGGCCGACCTGGCTGCGCCCGAACAGGAGATCGGCGCGGTGGTCTGCAATCCGCCGTACGACGAACGCCTGGCCGCCGATCCGGCGCTTTACCGTGCACTGGGCAATGCCCTGCAGAAGGCCGTGCCGCAGTGGCGCGCCAGCCTGCTGTGTGGCAACGACGAACTGGCCTTTGCCACCGGCCTGCGCGCCGGCAAGAAGTACCAGATGTTCAACGGTGCGCTGGAATGCGCGCTGATCGTCTGCGACCCGATCGCTGTGCCGGGCCGCGACCCGGCGCAGCCACGCGAACTGAGCGAAGGTGCGCAGATGGTGGCCAACCGCCTGCGCAAGAACCTGAAGAAGTTCA
Organism: Stenotrophomonas sp. 78350_Sma; assembly: GCF_056482105.1. Classification (NCBI taxonomy): domain Bacteria; kingdom Pseudomonadati; phylum Pseudomonadota; class Gammaproteobacteria; order Lysobacterales; family Lysobacteraceae; genus Stenotrophomonas; species Stenotrophomonas sp. 78350_Sma. The sequence goes on from NZ_CM151182.1 coordinate 1,555,408, forward strand.
AGAGCTGGCGCACCCGTGAAGACATCACCTGCTTCCGTGCCTATGACGCCGACCTGCCGGAATACGCGGCCGCCATTGACGTCTACGAGGAAGAGGGTGGCAAGCGCCGCACCTTCCTGCATGTGCAGGAGTACGCCGCACCGGCCGCGATTCCGGAGAACGACGTGCGCCGCCGTCGCAACGAACTGCTGGCCGCCGCGCGTGAAGTGTTCGGCGTACCGCCGGAGCAGGTCTCGATGAAGTCGCGCGAACGCGGCAAGGGCGGCAGCAAGTACGGCCGCTTCGAGCAGCGTGACGAATTCATCGTGGTGCGCGAGAACAACGCGCTGCTGCAGGTGAACCTGTTCGACTACCTCGATACCGGCCTGTTCCTCGACCATCGCCCGCTGCGCCGGATGATGGCCGAGCAGGTGCGCGGCAAGCGCTTCCTCAACCTGTTCTGCTACACCGGCGTGGCCAGCGTGCAGGCCGCCGTGGCCGGTGCCGCCAGCACCACCAGCGTCGACCTGTCGGCGACCTACCTGCAGTGGTGCTACGACAACCTGGCCTTGAACGGGCAGGGCGGCAACCAGCATCTGCTGGTGCAGGCCGATGCAATGGCCTGGCTGGAGGGCGACCGTGGGCAGTACGACGTGATCTTCTGCGATCCGCCGACCTTCTCCAACTCCGCCCGTGCCGATGACTTCGACGTGCAGCGCGAGCAGCTGAAGCTGCTGCGCGCGGCGGTGGCACGATTGGCGCCCGGCGGCGTGCTGTACTTCTCCAACAACTTCCGCCGCTTCAAGCTGGAAGAGAACGCCATCGCCGAGTTCGCCCAGTGCCGCGAGATCACCGCGCGCACGATTGGTCCGGACTTCGAGCGCAACGCGCGCATCCACCGCGCGTGGGAGCTGAAGCGGTTGGGGTAATTCCGGTAGTGCCGGCCGCTGGCCGGCAACGGTGTCAGATCCGCAGAGGGTTCATGGGATGCCGGCCAGCGGCCGGCACTACCCATATCTGGCCGGTAGATCCACGCCACGCGTGGATGGTTGTTCAGTAGATCCACGCCACGCGTGGATGGCGGTTACAGCAACGCCACCAGCAGCCCGGCCACGGGCAGCGCGATCGCCAGCGGCGCGATCCAGCGCGGACGATACGGATACAACCCGAACGACAGCACCACGCCGCCCACGGTCATCGCGCCCAGCCACAGCACCGGGCCCATCGCCCAGCCGTGGTCGGCCACGCACAGTGCGAACGCCGCCGTCAGCAGCGCCCAGCCCAGCACCCGCCACTGCATCCGCCGTGCGGGTGCGGCAGCGGCCTTGCCATGCAGGTCGTGCTGGTGCTTTTCCATCGCCAGCGACAGGGCGGTGAACGCAGAGAACGACAGCGTCAGAGCGAGCAGCATCATGCGCTGGCCTCCGCTTCGGTCGCTTCGACTGATGCCTTCGGCGCTGCTGCTGCAGCGGCGCGCTTCTTCTTCTCGGCCGCAGACAGCGGTGGCGTCCAGTGCTGCATGCGCCAGCCGCATAGTGCCAGCATCGCGCCGAAGGCGATCATCGACAGGTCGAAGCCGGCCAGCACCCAATCACCGCTGCGCAGCGTGACGCCCAGGTGGGCGTGCGTGGTCAGGGCATTGACCACTGGCACCAGCGCGAACGCCGCCGCACCGAGGTACAGCTGCCACGCCCACATCATCCGTTTGGGCCAGATGAAGGCCGCCAGCAGTGCCGCGCCCCAGGCATAGAAGAACACGTTGGCCTCGGCGCTGGAGCGCTCGGCGATGTCCAGCGGCAGCAGGCGGTTGCCCCAGAAGTAGGCTGCGAAGGCGATTGGCAGGCCGGCGACGGTGCCGATGTTCAGCGCATCGACCAGGCGCAGGCCGAAGCCGGTGTGTCCACTCTTGGCATGCTTCGGCCGTTCCTTCACCGCCCACAGCACCACGCCGCTGGCCACCATCAGGCAGCCGACCAGGCCGGACAGGAAGAACAACGCGCGCAGGCCCCAGTCGGCAAAACGTGCCAGATGCAGGCCGTACAGCACGCCACGGGTGGCGGTGGCGCCACCGGAGGGCGGTGTTTCTTCCAGCAGCGCACCGCTGACCATGTTGTAGCGCACGGCCGGGGTGTCGGTGGACAGTCGCTTGCCGTCGCGCTGGCGGATATCGATCACCGCATTGGCCGCGCCCGGATTGGACACGGTGAAGCCGGCCACTTCCACGCCGTGCCAATGCGCGCGTGCGCTGTCCAGCAGCTGTGCGATCGGCAGCGGCGCGGCGCGGCCTTCGGCCGGTGCGGTCACCTCCGGCATGCCACCGAAGGCCTCGAAGAAGAACTTGTCCTCATCCTGCGGGTAGGCCACCTTCACCCCCCACGGCAGGTACATGATCATCAACGTCACAATGCCGGTGTAGGTGATCATCGCGTGGTACGGCAGCGCCATCACCGCACTGACGTTGTGGAAGTCGAGCCAGGAGCGCAGGCCCTTGTCCTTGCGGAAGGTGAAGAAGTCCTTGAAGATTTTCTTGTGGGTGATGACGCCGGTGATGATCGCTACCAGCATGAACATCGCGCAGAAGCCGACCAGGTAGCGCGCCCACAGCACCGGGATGTAGTGCAGGTCGAAGTGCAGGCGGTAGAAGAAGTCGCCGCCGCGGGTCTCGCGCGCTTTCAACTCCTGGCCGGTGTTCGGGTCCAGCGTGGCGTCGCCGAAGCGACCGCGGCGGCCACGGCTGGGGTCGGCCAGCTCCGGTGGCAACCGCCAGAACATCTGCATGGCCGGGTTGCGCGGCTGCGGCAGTGTGACGAACCAGTTCTCGGCCTGGCCGGCATTGGCCTGCAGGTAGTCCACCGCGCGCTGCGCGGACACATCGATGCTGACCTTGTTGGCTGGCAGCTCCGGGCGCATCCAGCGGCTGATTTCCTCGCGGTAGTAACTGGCTGTGCCGGCCATGAAGATCAGCAGCAGCAACCAGCCGACCAGCAGTCCGGTCCAGGTGTGCAGCCAGGCCATCGATTGGCGGAATCCGTTCTTCATGCCCAGGCCCCCATCAGGCGCGCAATGCCTGCCATCAGCAGGGCCGGGACGAGGATGCCCACCCATGCGCGCAGCGCGCTGCGGGTGGCGAATGCCCACAGTGCGGCACAGGCGGCGACCAGGATCGCCAGCAGCATGCCGGTCAGCACGGTCTGCCCGCGCGCGCCGGGCAGCGCCACCGCGCAGAACACGCTGGTCACCGAGGCCAGCGCATAGCCGCCGAAGATCGCGGCCAACGAACGTGACAGCACGCCCCAGCGCGGGTTGGAGAAGAAGGTGCGGGGGCTGGCGGTTGCGGGCGAGCGGTCCACGGCATTCCTGCAGGTTTCGGTGGAAGAAGGCCGGCGCACCACTGTGCGCCGGAGGAGGCCATCCCTGGCCTGGCACTGGTCGCAGAACCGGTGCCATCCATCAGGGTCAGAGCTTCCAGCGCAGCGTCACGGTGACATTGCGTGGTTCGCCCCAGTACACGCCGTTGTAGAAACCGACGTTGTTGAAATACTTCTTGTCCAGCAGGTTGTTGATGTTCAGCTGGGCGCTGAAGTTCTCGTTGAAGCGGTAGCCGCCGGCGAGGTTGACCAGGTAGAACGCGTCCTGGGTGATCCTGGCCTTGCTGCGATCGGCCTTGGTGCTGTTGTTCCAGATGCTGCTCTGCCAGGTCACGCCACCACCCAGCCAGAAGCGACCGTCGATACCGCCGGGGCGCCAGCTGCTGTTGAGCCGGAAGGTGTCCTGTGGGGCGGTGGTCCGCTGCAGGACGCCGTCCTTGTTGCGGATGACGGTATGGGCGAAACCGGCCGAGACGTTCCACTGCTCGCCGATGCTGCCCTGGGTTTCGATCTCCCAGCCCTTGACCTTGTTGCCCTTGCCGGTGGAGCGGTAGGCCTGGCTGCCATCGGGCAGCGAGTTCACCGGCACCGAATCATCGATCTCGGCGACGTTGTCCTGCTTGCCCTCGAATACGGCGGCCGAGGCATTGAGCAGGCCGCCGAAGAACTCGGCCTTGACGCCCGCTTCGTACATGTTGCCAACCACCGGCTCCAGGTAGTTGCCATTGCGGTCGCGGTAGTTCTGCGGCTTGAAGATGTCGGTGTAGCTGACATAGCCGCTGAAGATCGAATTGAAGTCGTAGACCAGGCCGGCATACGGGGTGAGCATGTCGTCCGGCCTGTAGCCGGTGCGGGTGGTGCGGTTGCGGTTGCCATTGGCATCGTAGCCATAAGCCCAGCTGCGGGTTTCCCAGCTGCCGTAGCGCGCGCCGACCACCGCCAGCAGCGGGTCGGCCAGGCGCAGGCGCGCGGCAACGTAGGCTGCGCGCTGGCGCAGTTCATTCTGCGACGACAGCCTACCCAGCCGGGTTACCGGAAGCACCGGCACATTGCCGGTCCAGTGGCGCCAGTCCGGCACCATGGCATAAGCATCGTCGTAGTCGAAGTCCATGCCTTCCGACTCGCCCTTGCGCACCGACTGGCCCAGGCCGAACACCAGTTCATGCTCGCGACCGAACAGCTGGAACGGGCCACCGACGTTGACGTCGAACACGTCCATCGTACTGTGCTCGTTGAAGTGCGAGATGTAGGCGGTGACGCCGGTTCCATCGGCACGCGGATTGCCGGCTGCGCCGTACCAGACGCTGCCGTCGGTATCACGCACGGCGTGGCTGATATTGCCCTTCACCGACCAGCCGTTGCCGAGCTGCTGCTCCAGCCGCGCGAAGCTGGTCTTCTCCACGATCGGCCAGGCGCTCCACGAGGCCGACAGGTTGGTCGAGCGTGGCAGGTTGGCTGGCGCGCCATCGGCACCCCAGTACGGCACCACGCCCCAGGTCACGCCGGTGGTACGGGGCGACTGGTATTCGTAGCCCACTTCGAACAGCGTGTTGTCGCTCAGGTCGGCCTGCACGATGCCGTAGAACACATCCTTGTCGAGCGAATAGACATCACGGAACGAATCGCTCTGCTGCTTGGCCGCGACCACGCGCGCACGGATGCGTCCGTCCCAGGCAACCGGACCACCGAGGTCGGCTTCCAGGCGGCGGTTGCCCCAGCGTCCCACGGTGAGGTTGGCGCCCATCTGGAAGGTATCGGTGGGGCGCTTGCGGATCATGCTGATGGTGCCGGAGGGATCGCCGGCGCCGGTGGTCAGGCCAGTGGCGCCACGGATCACCTCGATGCGATCGTAGATCACGTTGTCGGTATTGGTCTTGACCGAGCCACCGAACGTGTTGAGCATGCCGTCGATCTGGAAATTGTCGATGGTGTAGCCGCGCGAGACATAGTTGATGCGCTCGCTGTCGGTGACCGACACGCTGACGCCAGTCACCTGGCCCATCACGTCCGACAGCGAGAACAGGCCCATGTCGTCCAGGCGCTGGCGGGTGATGACCGTCACCGACTGCGGCGTCTCGCGCAACGACAGGTCCAGCCTGGTCGCGCTGCGCGCGTTCTTTACCGTGTAGCTGTTCGGGATCTCGCCATCGGCGGTCACCTTTACGGTGTCCAGCGTGCGCGCGGAAGATTCGGCGGTGCCGTCGGCGTGTGCCAGCGGAGCGATCATCAGTGCGGTCACGGCCAGGGCCAGCAGAGAGGGACGAGGGAGGTTCAGCGGCATTGCCATCGGTGCGATTCCATGCAGGACGAAACAGGCGATGGAATGCGCGGACGCAGCAGCCGTGCGCTCCGCGCACGTCGCCCAGCGAGTCCCATCGACGGTGCGCCACCCGCGCAATGCGGGTGACCCGGTAGTCGGGGGATGTACACGGGCGAAGGGGCGGGTGGGTGCGTGCTTCCGTGCCCCGCTTGGCTAAGCGTACAACCGATTAGCAAATGATAGGCATTCGCATTTCGTTAATCAAGCGTGACGGCGCCCGCTCCCGTGCAGGGAGGCTTCAGAAGCGGAAAAGGACCGTCGCAGCGTGCAGCAGCAGGCCGATCAGCCCGCCGACCAGGGTGCCGTTGAAGCGGATGAACTGCAGGTCACGGCCCACGCTCAGTTCCAGCTGTTCGACCAGGTGCCGCTCGTCCCAGCCCTTCACAGTCTGCGCGATATGCGTGGTCACGCCTTCGCGCAGGCGCCCGGTCAGGCGCTGCGCACCTTCCATCAGATGCTGGTTCAGTGCCTCGCGCAGCGCCGGGTCGGCCTGCAGGCTGGCACCGAGCGAACCCAGGCTGCGCTGCAGGTGGCCGACCAGCGCCGAATCCTCGCGCTGCAGGTCCGCTCGCAGGCTGGCGTGGATGCGCGCCCACAGCCCCTGCACGTACTCCTGCAGGGCCGGGTGGTCGATCATTTCCTGCTTGAGCTGCTCGATGCGCTCGGCCAGCGCCGGATCCTCGCGCAGGCGCTGCACGTAGTTCTGCAACCAGGTCTCGTAGTCCTGGCGCAGCGGGTGCTGCGGCTCGGCCAGCACCTGCTGCAGCTCTTCCAGCACCGCGCGGGCCAGGCGTTCGGCCAGGCTGTCGCCGATCTCATCGATCGGCTTGACCCAGTTCACCGTGCTCGACAGCGTCGGCCATTCGCGCTGGATGTAGCGCACGATCAGCTGCGAGGCGCGTTCTTTCACCTCAGGCTGCTCCAGCCAGCGGCCCAGCCGTTGCAGGCCCTCGTCCAGCACGCGTTGATGGCGACCATCGGCGGTCAGCAGGGCCAGCAGTTCACCGGCAGTGGCAGCTGCATTCCACTGCCGCAGCTGCTGTACCACGAAGCCGTGCAGTTGCCGGCGCACGGCGGTTTCGTCGAAGAAATCCAGCGCCTGCAGCGCCCAGCCGCGGGCCATGTCGGCCAGCATGCGCGAGCGTGCCGGGTCGGCCAGCCAGCTGCCAAGGCGGCTGGCCGGATCGAATACCTGCAGCTTGGCCAGCAGCACGCCCGGCTCCAGGAACTGGTCGCGCACGAACAGCGCCAGGCTGTCGCCGATGCGCTCCTTGCTGCGCGGGATGATCGCGGTGTGCGGAATCGGCAGGCCCATCGGCCGCCGGAACAGCGCGACCACGGCGAACCAGTCGGCCAGCGCGCCCACGGCCGCGGCTTCGCAGAAAGCCGAAACCCAGGCCCAGATGCCGCGCTCGCCCTGCCAGTGGCTGACCGCGAAACCGGCCAGCATCAACAGCAGCAGGCCCAGCGCGAGGGCTTTCAGGCGCCGCAGCTGAGCGCGGCGCGGATCGATGGCAGACGTCATGCGGGAAGTCTAACCGGCACGGCATGAGCATCTGGTAGTGCCGGCCGCTGGCCGGCATCCTCAACGCACCCGGAACGTTCATGGGGTTGCCGGCCAGCGGCCGGCACTACCCGTTGGTTCAGAGCGCTTCGAGCTGCTTGCGCAGCGCGGCCAGCTGCGCGCGCAGGGTGTCGTTCTCGCGGGTCAGGGCGACCACGCGACGGCGCAGCGCCGGTGCATCCTCGCCCAGTTGTTCCAGTGCCGACAGCACTTCGGCATCGCGGCTGGCGATCTCGTCCTCATCCGCTTCCTCGAAATCCATCTCGGCCGGTTCAGGCTTCGGCGCGCGCGGCTTGCGCTTGGACTCGCGCACGCGCTTGGCGGCCTGCTTCAGCTCGTCCTTGCCACCGGCGGCGGCGGCGCGCTGTTCTTCTTCGGGCAGGTCGGCCACGGCCGCGGCGGCGCTGATCGAGATCATGCCGGCCTTCACCGCTTCCACCACCTCGGCCGCGGCCTGGGCATGGATGCGTTCGATCATGCCGACCTGGCTGGTGCTCAGCTTGGCTTCGCGGGCCAGTTCGGCGCGGCTGACCTTCGGTGCCGGCTCCCACGGCGGGCCGTCTTCACCAGCCTCATCAGCCATCTCGGCCGTGCCATCGCTCTCGCGCTGCAGCTGGGCCTGCTCGACCTGCTTGCGGGCGGCCAGGATGTCGCGCTTGCGCAGCGCCAGCACGCCGCGCTGGAAGTCGGATACGCTGCGGCGGCCCAGGTGCTGCTCGATCATCCACAGGTGCACGTCTTCCATGCTCTGGAAGCGGGTGTTCTGCACGGTGTTGAAGGGCAGGCCGTGCTTCTGGCAGATACCGAAGCGGTTATGGCCATCGACCAGTACGTCGCCCCACAGCACCAGTGCATCGCGGCAGCCTTCGGCAAGGATGCTGCGCTCCAGCGCGTCATGTTCGTCCGCGGTCAGCGGGTCGATATAGGCCTTGAGTTCTTCTTTGACGACGATATCCATGGGCACGGCAGCGAGCAGGAGCGGAACCGCCCATTGTACCCGCTCGCCGCCGCCGGCCCGGGCTCAGGCGGTGGCCCGGATCATCTCGCCCAGCGTGCCGGTGATCTGGTCGATCTGCGCCTTGTCCACGATCAGCGGCGGCGACAGCGCGATGATGTCGCCGGTACAGCGCACCAGCAGCCCGCCGTCGTGGAAGCAGCGCCGGAATACCTCGTAGCCGCGGCTGCCTGGGGTATCGCGACGTGGTGCCAGTTCGATGGCGCCGACCAGCCCGAAGTTGCGGATGTCGATCACGTTGGGCAGGCCCTGCAGCGCATGCAGCCGTTCCTGCCAGTATTCGCCCAGTTCGATGGCCCGCTCGAACAGGCGCTCCTCGGCGTAGACCTCCAGCGTGGCCAGCGCGGCCGCACAGGCCAGCGGGTGGCCAGAGCACGTATAGCCGTGGAACAGCTCGATGGCCTGCGGTGGCGCCTGCATCAGCGCGGCGTGCACGGCGTCGCTGGCCAGCACGCCGCCCAGCGGCACCGCACCGTTGCTGACCGCCTTGGCGAACGTCAGCAGGTCCGGGGTGACCCCGAAGCGCTGCGCGGCGAAGGGCATGCCAACCCGGCCGAAGCCGGTGATGACCTCATCGAACACCAGCAGGATGCCGTGGTGATCGCACAGCTCGCGCAGGCGCTGCAGGTAGCCCGGCGCCGGCAGGATCACCCCGGCGGACCCAGCGATGGGCTCGACGAAGACCGCCGCGATGGTCGAGGCGTCATGCAGCGCGATCAGCCGCTCCAGGTCGTCGGCCAGTTCAGCGCCCTGGCGCGGCAGGCCCTTGCTGAACGCATTGCGCTGCAGGTCCAGGGTGTGGCGCAGGTAGTCCACGCCGCCCAGCTGCAGGCCGAACGCCCTGCGGTTGTTGGGCAAGCCGCCTAGTGCCATGCCGCCGAAGCCGACGCCGTGGTAGGCCTTCTCGCGGCTGATGAAGCGCGTGCGCTGGCCCTCGCCGCGCTGGCGGTGGTAGGCCAGCACGATCTTCATCGCGGTATCCACCGCTTCCGAGCCGGAGCTGGTGAAGAACACATGGTTCAGTGGCGTTGGTGCCAATGCGGCCAGCCGCTGCGCCAGCACGAATGCGGGCGGCGAGCCCATCTGGAAGGCCGGCGAGTAGTCGAGCGTGCGCGCCTGCTCGACGATGGCTTCCACGATGCGGGGACGCGCGTGGCCGGCGTTGCAGCACCACAGGCCGGCCGTGCCATCGAGGATCTGGCGGCCGTCGGCATCCTCGTAGTGCATGCCCTCGGCACGCACCAGTACACGCGGCGCTGCCTTGTACTGGCGGTTGGCGGTGAACGGCATCCAGTACGCCTCCAGTGACTGCGGGCGTTGGGTAGCCAGATCGTGCAGGTCGCTCGCGGGACGCTTCATGCCAGCTCCATCAGGTCCGATGGGGAGAATGTAGCGCAGCCACGTCACGGCGGAGTCGCGGCCACGCCGGTATAACCGGGGAAACTGTTCCGAGGAGCCCGACATGGCCGACTTTCCCGACCGCAGCCACTGGCAGGCACTGGCCCAGCAGCTTTCGATGCCCGGACAGGCATTCATTGATGGCCGCTACACCGACGCTGCCAGCGGCGCCCGCTTCGACTGCATCAGCCCGATTGATGGCCGCGTGCTGGGGGCGGTCGCCGACTGCGATGCACAGGACGTGGAGCGCGCGGTGCGGGCGGCACGGCGTGCCTTCGATGTGGGCCATTGGTCGCAGGCCAGCCCGGCCCATCGCAAGCGCGTGCTGTTGGCGCTGGCGGGGCTGGTGGAAAAATACGCCGACGAGCTGGCCCTGCTGGAAACCCTGGACATGGGCAAGCCAGTACGCGATGCACGCCGCATCGACCTGCCTGGCGTGGTGCGCTGCCTGGCCTGGACCGCCGAAGCGGTGGACAAGCTGTACGGCGAGATCGCACCCACCGGGCCGCACGAGCTGGGCCTGGTCACGCGGGAAGCGGCCGGCGTGGTGGCCGCAATCGTGCCGTGGAACTTCCCGCTGCTGATGGCCTGCTGGAAGATCGCGCCGGCACTGGCGATGGGCAATTCGGTGGTCCTCAAGCCCTCGGAGCGATCGCCCCTGACCGCGCTGCGGCTGGCGGCGCTGGCGGCCGAGGCAGGCCTGCCGGACGGGGTGCTGAACGTGCTGCCCGGTCATGGCGCGCGCGTGGGCGAGCCCTTGGCGCTGCACATGGATGTGGACGTGCTGGCCTTTACCGGTTCCACCGCCACCGGCGCGAAGCTGCTGGAGCATGCGGGTCGGTCCAACCTCAAGCGGGTCTGGCTGGAATGCGGTGGCAAAAGCCCGCACGTGGTGTTTGCCGACGCCCCGGACCTGGACGCAGCGGCCAAGGCCGTGGCGCAGGGCATCTTCTTCAACCAGGGCGAAGTCTGCACCGCCGGTTCGCGGCTGCTGGTACAGCGTTCGATCCGTGAGGACTTCGTGCACCAGGTGATTGCCTATGGCCAGCACATGCAGCCCAGGCATCCACTGGACGCCGATGCACCGATGGGCGCGCTGGTGGATGCCGCGCACGTGGACAAGGTGCTGGCCGATATCGCACGGGCCGAAAGCGACGGCGCCCGCCTGCTGCTCGGCGGCCATCGGGCCGAGGTGGAGGCCGGCGGCTGCTACGTGCAGCCCACGGTGTTCGACCGGGTGCGTCCGGACCACGCGTTGGCACGCGAGGAAGTGTTCGGGCCGGTCCTGGCCGTGCTTGGTTTCGACGACGAGGCCGAAGCGGTGCGCGTGGCCAATGACAGCCGCTATGGGTTGGCGGCGGGCCTGTGGACACGTGATCTGGGTCGCGCCCATCGTGTCGCACGCCAGCTGCGCGCCGGCAGCGTCTGGGTGAACGGCTGGGACGGTGGTGACATGACCGCCCCGTTCGGTGGTTACAAGCAGTCCGGCAACGGGCGCGACAAATCGTTGCACGCGTTCGACAAATACAGCGAGATCAAGGCCACCTGGATCCAGTTGTAACGACGCGCTTGCTGGACGGCCATTCGCTCTTTGTGGCGCCGAGCCATGCTCGGCTGTTTTCGCTAGAAGGCAGACAGCCGTCGAGCTACCTGCAGCGTGCGCTCACCTGCAGCACCGCCGCACGCAGCATATCCCGGTCGGCTTCATCGACGGCATTCTGGAAATAATCCATGTCCTGTCTACCCAGTTCGCACGGGTCGACGATGTACCCCGGCGGCCACAGCCCCAGCAGCTGCGCCACGCCATGCACGATCTGCTCCGGGGTCATCTGCCGGCGGATGCGGAAGTAGTTGCGGCGCGGTGCGAACGCGGGATGCATCGCACGACCCGGCCACTGCCCGACAACCACAGCGCCATCAGGCCATGTACCAGCAGCACCACCAGCCACGCCGCCATGCGCGGCAGCTTCGGCGAATCGGACCACGACAACGCAACTGCAGCCATCGGCAAAGCATCCATGCAGGGACCGGTGGCGCAGCCTGGCGGGTGACCAGAAAAATTCCGTTGGCATCGGTGTCGGCTGAAACCATCGCCCCGTGTGGCCACCGTCACGTGGCAGAATCGGCCGATCTACCGTTATCCGTCCTGCCGATGTCGACGATCGCTGCTGCCGCGCCACCCGTGAATTCCCCCCGTCGTGTCCTGCTGGCCAGCCTGATCGGCACCACCATCGAATTCTTCGATTTCTACATCTACGCCACGGCCGCCGTGCTGGTGTTCCCGCATCTGTTCTTCCCGGACAGCAGCGAGCAGGCGGCCCTGCTGCAGTCACTGGCGACCTTCGCGGTGGCGTTCATCGCCCGGCCGGTCGGCTCGGCGGTGTTTGGTCATTTCGGCGACCGCATCGGCCGCAAGGCCACCCTGGTCGCCGCGTTGCTGACCATGGGCCTGTCCACGGTATTGATCGGTTTGCTGCCTACCCACGCTCAGATTGGCCTGTGGGCACCGGCGCTGCTGGCGCTGTGCCGCTTCGGCCAGGGGCTGGGGCTGGGTGGCGAATGGGGGGGGGCGGTGCTGCTGGCCACCGAGAACGCCCCACCGGGCAAGCGCGCCTGGTACGGCATGTTCCCGCAGCTGGGCGCGCCCATCGGTTTCCTGCTGTCGGCCGGCATCTTCCTGGTGCTGGGCCGCTGCCTGAGCCAGGACGACTTCCTGCAGTGGGGCTGGCGCATTCCGTTCGTGGCCAGCGCGCTGCTGGTGGGTCTGGGACTGTGGGTGCGGCTGAACATCCACGAGACGCCCGACTTCAAGAAGGCGCTGGAGCGCAAGGCGCCAGTGCGGCTGCCGATGTGGACGGTGCTGCGTGACCATCCGGTGCCGATGCTGCTGGGCACCCTGGGCGCGTTCGCCACCTTCGTGCTGTTCTACCTGATGACGGTGTTCAGCCTTGGCCACGGCACTGCGGTGCTGGGCTACAGCCGCGAGCAGTTCCTGCTGATGCAGATGGTCGGCATGTTGTTCTTCGCACTGGGCATCCCGCTGTCGGCACGCTATGGCGACCGCTGGGGCACGCGTCGCACCATGATCGTCGCCAGCGTGCTGATCGTCGGCTTCGGCGTTCTGTTCGCGCCGTTGTTCCAGCCGCACAGCCCATGGCTGGTCACCGCCTTCCTGTGCCTGGGCCTGTTCCTGATGGGCCTGACCTACGGCCCCTGCGGCACCTTCCTGGCCGAGATCTACCCGGTGGAGGTGCGCTACACCGGTGCATCGCTGTCATTCAACCTGGCCGGCATCCTCGGTGCGGCACCGGCCCCGTACCTGGCGACCTGGCTGGCCGAACGCTTCGGCCTGGTCGCGGTCGGCTACTACCTGTGCCTGACCGCGGTGGCGACCCTGTGCGCGCTGGTCGCACTGCACCGGCGCGCGCTGAGGCTCAACCAAAGAAGCGCTTGAGCGTGCGACCCAGCCAGCCACCGCCCTGGTGTTCGCGGGCGAACTGGTTCAGGTGCGCCTTGACCTGCTCGGCATAGGCCTGGTCGTCGCCGCGGATGTGGTTGAACAGCCAGCGCGAGAGCATGGTGCGAAGTTCGTCGCTGATGTCCTCTCCGGCCTGGAAGCGCATGCGGTACTCCGATACCCGCTTGATGAAGACCTCATGCACGCGCTTGTGCGCCGCACAGAACGGGTAGCCCGCTTCCTCCATCAACTCTTCCTCGAACGCGAAGTGCGACATGGTGTAGTCCACCACCTCGTCGATCACTTCACCCACCGCAGCACGCTGCATGCTGGCCTGGGCCACGTGCAGGTGGTTGAGCATCTCGATGATGCGGCGGTGTTGTTGGTCGATCACATCGATGCCGATGTTCAGATCGTCCTGCCAGACCAGTAGTGCCATCCCGGCTCCCCTTCATGCGTATGTCGGGGCCGACTGTAGGACCGCCACCCCTCGATGGCGTTGATCTGGATCAAGGCGCCGCGGTCAGGGCAGGGCAGGCTCGCGTGGGCGCAGCGGGCTGGCCACCGTGGTGCAGCTGACCCGGTTGCGGCCACCGGCCTTGGCCAGGTACAGCTGGCGGTCGGCCTCGGAGATCAGCCGGTGCAGTGCATCGCGCTGCGGGCGCAGGCAGCACAGGCCGATGCTGACGGTCATGCGCAGAGTCGCGGTACCGATGTCGACCTCCAGCGCGGCGATGCGCTGGCGCAGTTCCTCGAAGTACAGCAGCGCCTCGTCCTGCTCCATGTCCGGCACCAGAAGGCAGAACTCCTCGCCGCCGAAGCGTGCGATCAGGTCCTGGCTGCGCGCGTGTGCGGCCACCGCGCCGGCCACCGCCCGCAGTGCATCGTCGCCGGCTTCATGACCATGGGTGTCATTGATGTGCTTGAAGTGGTCGATGTCGATCATCGCCACCGCCACGCACTGGCCATGCAGCTGCAGCTGCGGCAGCTGGCGCTGGCTCTGCTCCAGGAAGCAGCGGCGGTTGGGCAGGCCAGTGAGGAAGTCACGGGTGGCCAGGTCCTGCAGGGTGCCGATCAGCTCCAGCTGGTCCACATTCTGCGAGACACGGCAGAAGAATTCCTCGCGCGAGAACGGCTTGCGCAGGAAATCGTTGGCGCCATTCTTCAGGAAGCGCGGGATCAACGACGCATCAGTATTGCCGGAGATGCCGATCACCGCCACCTTGTCGCGCGAGCGCAGGGTGCGCAGGCGCCGGGTGAACTCCACGCCCTGCATGCCCGGCATCTCCTGGTCGACCACCGCCAGGCGGATCGCAGGATGCGCTTCGATCGCAGCCAGGCCCTCATTGCCATCGGCCGCCTCATGTACCTCGTGCCCATACATGCGCAGCAAGGCTGCGGCATAACCGCGCGCGGACGGTGAGTCGTCCACCACCAGCGCGGCGATGCGCCGGTTGCGCTCCAGCCGCTGCACCAGCCACACCAGGTAATCGATGCTGCCGGGCGTGTTCTTCAGCACGTAGTCGATGATCTGCTGCTGCAGCACGCGCTTGCGCAGGTCCTCGTCGTAGACGCCGCTGACCACCACGGTGGGCAGATCGCGCTTGAGGAAGAACTCGACCACCGCGTCGCGGTCGCCATCGGCCAGGACCAGTCCGGTCAGTACCAGGAACCAGCCGCCACCTTCGCTCAGCAGGCGGTCGGCCTCGGCCAGGGTGGAGGCGATCACCACCGGCAGCTCCAGGCGCTGTTCGATGGCCTCGCGCAGCATGCCGGTGAAGGCACGGGAGTTTTCGACCAGCAGGATCCGCTGCGGCAGCGGATCGGCCAGGTCGCCATCGACGGCGGCCTGCGGCAGGACGGGCATGATGCGGTGGCTCACGAGGGAGGGGCTCGGCACGGATAGCGGCGGTTTCGGCTGCAACTTTAGCTGCGAACGCCACTGGCCGGGTGGGATTGCGTGTCAGGCCACCGCGGGCGACGCGTGGGTGATTGGTTCATGCAGGACCAGCCGCAGCCGATTGCCGCGGCAGTGGACCGTTCCGCCGTAGGCAAGCATCCGCCCGGCCAGGCGCTCGACGGCCTGGTGGGTAGTGCGCGTGGACAGCGTGCAACCACGGTCGAGCAGGCTCACCACAGCAACAATGCCGCGACGTTTGCCTGCCCGGCCGCTTCGGGCGCGCACGCAGACCTGCCCGGTCTCCAGTTCCAGCAGAAGTGAAACCGCCTCGATCAGCGAGCGATAGATGGCCAGTTGCAGATCCACGGTCAGCAGGCAGGGATTGCCCGCCAGCCGGGGCGGAATGACGCGATGCGTGTTGTTCCAGATTTCGCATGCACCGCCGGCTTGCAGCGCGATGTAGAGCCCGACCTGCTCCAGTCCAGTGGGATAGACCAGGCTGGCCTGTTCACGGAACAGCCGTGAATGTACCGACGACGCGTGCTGCAGGCTGTTTGCGACCGCATGGTGGCCTTGGGACTTCAGCCAGCTGACCATCTCGCTGAGCGAACTGTCCATGCCCTCGCCCAGGTGCTTCAGGTGGACGGCCCGTTCACGCAGCTCGCGCTCGCTGGTCTGATGCGAGCCGCGTGCCAGGCGCAGCGTGGTTGCCTCGGCCAGGCCGCGGGACCGGGCGCGCTGATGGTGATAGCTGATGCTGGAACCGAGTGCCAGCAGTGCGACACTCATCACCGCCATGTTCTGTTGGGTGGCGAACGTGCCCAGGTCGAATGAGGACGGCAGGCCGGTGCTGGGCGTTGCACCGTGCAGGGGGAGGTTCAACAACGGAATCGCGATGGCTGCGCCACGCCACCCGTGCATGAAGGTCAGGGCGATGGCGGGCAGGGCGGCCAGCAGCACCATGTGCGTCCGCGTCGTGTGGGCGCCGGCGCTTGTCAACTGCATGCACAGGCCCAACACCAGCATCACGAGGATCGCCGATGCGGTAGGGGCGACGAAACGGTCGGTCCAACCGGGATCGGCCTGCCGTCGCGACCAGAGGAATGCCAACGGCACCAGGGTGATGATGGCGGCGAAGTGACCAAAGATCGTCCGGTCGGCCGCGTCCAGCAGATTGCTGGGTGGTGGGTTCGACCATAGGACATATGAAATGCCCAGGTTGAGACCCGGGACGAACAGGGCCGTGCAGAAGGACAGCGACAGCAGCCAGAGACCGGTGGCTGCTTCGGACGGCATTCTCAACCGATGCAGGTAGACCACCAGCATCGCCATCGGCATCAGCAGCGTCGAAGCCAGGATGACCCAATCCAGGCCATAGGTGTCGATCATGGGGATGCGCAGCGTTGCGAAGTACGCGTACTCGCCCAGCAGCAGGTAGGGCCACAGGCGGGTCGGGACGATCAGCAGTGCCGCTGCGCGGATGCCCGCCGGCAGGAAGAACTGATCCAGCGAGAACTGACGCGAGCCGAGGCAGCCCAGCGCATAGACGGCCGCGAGTGCGATTCCGGCTGGCCGGATACGGAAGCTCAGTTCAACTGCCTTTTTGAATCGGTCCAAACCCGAGCCTCCCTTGCTCGTGACATGGCAGCGGCCGTGCGGGTTGCTTGAACGCGCCATGACGCGCCATTGGATGGACAGTATCGATAGAAGCATGGGGGCGCAATTGCACGCCGGCGCCAGATCCTGACGGGGTGGGTTCGGCATCGACCAGGGATTACTTTCGAGTAGTGATCTGCATCTCCTTTCATCGGGAAAGTCAGATCGCGGCCCGGGGGGCGCCTGGGTCAATGGAACGTGTGCTTTCCCTCAACGCTTCAGTAGCGCCTGCCTGGCGGGGAGCATCCCGTGCTTCGGTCAACACCATCCTGAGCCTGTTGCCACTCACGTCCATGTGGCCCGCGTGTGCGAGGACCCGGCCCAGCAGCTGCTCGTTCGCCAGTTCCTTCGCCCTGCTTCCCAGTGATTCGTGGCGGTCCAGAAGAGCCACGCAGATGAAGGCACCACGCTTCCGGATGGAACTTCCGCAGCGGATACTGACTGAGATCTGCCCAGCCTCGCATTTCAGTAGAAGCGAGACCGCATCGACCACGAGTCGATAGGCAGCAAGCTGCAGGCCGACCCCGAGCGCGCAGGGGTCACCCGTCAACCTCGGCTGGCCGATTCGATGCGTAGCATTCCACGCCTCGCGCACCCCGCCTGCCTGCAACGCCACGTACAGGCCCAGTTGTTCCAGGGCGGCGGGATAGATCATGCTGGCCTGGGCCCGGAACAAGCGTGAATGCACCTCCGAGGTATGCCGCAGGCTGTCGGCCACGGCGTGATGACCCTGGGCATGCAGCCAGTTCACCATCTCGTTCAGGGACAGGTCCATGCCATCGCCCAGCTGGCGCAGGTGAGCCGCCCGTTCACGCAGGTCCATCTCGCCGGCCAGGTGCGAATTGCGGGCAAGCTGAAGGGCCGCTTTGCCATCTTCCTCGCGCAACCGGTGCTGGCTCTGGAAGTGGGTGATGCGCGCGCCCAGCAGCAGCAGGGCGATGCTGGCGACGGCCATGGCCTGCTGGGTGGCGAAAGTGGCCGGGTCGAATGCCGTCGGATGGTCGGCCGGGGCGCTCAGGCCAAGGATCATGTTCACGGCGGCGACACCGATGGCCGCACCGCGCCATCCCAGCAGGCAGGTCAGGGCGATCGCGGGAATAGGCAGGATCAGCAACAGCTGCAGCGAGCCAGGGGCCGTGATCGAGGCAGGTACCGGCGTTGCCTGCAGGCCAATGACCAGCATGGTGCCAAGTGCTGCGACCGTGGCCACTACAGACCGGGTTGTCCATTTTTCTTCGGCGCGGCGGATCCACAGCAGTGCCAGAGGCGCCAGGATCAGGATGCCGGTGAAGTCGCCCAGCGCATAGCGCAGCACGTTGGTGAGAAATGTCTCTTCATGCAACGGTTCCCAGATCAGGTACGAGATCCCCAGGTTGAGCAGGCTGATGACCGTGGCGGCGCATACCGCAATGGAGATCACGCCGACGACCGTGGTGCGCGCCAGCAGCTTCCGGTGCAGGCGCACGATCAGCATCACGGCAGGCATCAGGAACACCGAGGCGAGGATCACCCAGGTCAGGTTGTATTTGCTGATCAGGGGGATGCGCAGATGCGCGAAGTAGGCGTATTCACCGATCAGCAGGTAGGGCCAAAGACGGGGCGGGCACAGCAGCAGCGCGGCCACCCGCACGCCGGCAGGCAGGAAGAACTGGTCCAATGACAGCTTGCGCGCGCCCCAGCAGGCGAAGGCATAGAGCAGCGCCAGCACCAGCCCCTCGGGGCTGACGCGTATCCTCACCTGCAGGCCGTCCTTCCACCACTGCATCCACGTGCTCCCCAGCTCCTGCGCCGATTATGTGGCTGGGAAGGGTCCCGCTACCACAACGCATCCCGCAGCTTGTACCACGACATCGCCGCCACCAGCAGGGGCGTGCGCAGCAGCCGGCCGCCGGGGAAGGGCGCATGGCGCAGGCGCTGGAACACGTCCAGGCGCTCGCTCTGGCCGGCGATGGCGGCGGCGATCACCTCGCCGGCCAACCCGGCGGCAGCGACGCCATGCCCCGAGAATCCCTGCGCGAAGTACAGGTTGCCGTCCAGCCGGCCCCAGTGCGGGGCGCGGTTGCGGGTGATGTCCACGTAGCCACCCCAGACCTGGTCCAGTACCACGTCGGCCAGCTGCGGGAAGACGTCGTGCATGCGTCGCTGCATCACCCCGCGCAGGCCGGGCGGGGGCAGTGCCGAGTAGCTGGCGCGGCCGCCGAACAGCAGCCGGTGGTCGTGGCTGAGGCGGAAGTAGTCCAGTGCCCAGGCGGTGTCGGCCACGGCCATGTTGTTGCCGATGAGGGCACGGGCGCGTTCGGCGCCCAGTGGCTCACTGGCACCAATGTAGGTGCCCACCGGCATGATCCGCCGCTCCAGCTCGGGCAGCAGGCCCTGCAGCCAGGCATTGCCGGCCACCACCAGATGCGCGGCGTGCACGCGACCCTGTGCAGTGTGCAGGGTTGGCTGCGCTCCGCGCTGGATGCGCACCACGGGCGAATCCTCGTGGATGACCACTCCCGCCGCGCGCGCCGCATCGGCCAGGCCACGTGCATACGCCAGCGGGTGCAGGTGCGCGCTGAGCGGGTCGAACATCGCGGCTCGATAGCGCGGGCTGTCCAGCTGCGCGCGCAGGGCGTCTCGGCTCCACCACTGCATGGGGTAATCGTAATGGCGTTGCAGGTGCTCGCAGTTGGCCTGCAGGTCACGCTCGTGGCGTTCACGGATGGCGACGCTGGCGTGGCCTTCCACCCAATGGCAGTCGATGCGGTGGCGATCGATGCGCGTGCGCATCGCCTGCACCGCGTCGCGCGACCAGTCGAACAGATGGCGTGCATCGTCGCGACCCAGCTGA
The DNA here is from genome assembly GCF_056482105.1 of Stenotrophomonas sp. 78350_Sma. NCBI lineage: Bacteria > Pseudomonadati > Pseudomonadota > Gammaproteobacteria > Lysobacterales > Lysobacteraceae > Stenotrophomonas > Stenotrophomonas sp. 78350_Sma. Next base: position 1,574,898 of record NZ_CM151182.1, read on the forward strand.
CGCTCCAGTTCGTCCACCTCGCAGCCGTAGCCGACCAGTGCCTGGCCGCCGTTGCGGCCGGAGGCGCCCCAGCCGATCCGCTGCGCTTCCAGCAGCACCACGCGCTGGCCGCGCGCGGCCAGTTCCAGGGCAGCAGTAAGGCCGGTATAGCCGGCGCCGAGCACCGCGACATCGGCCTGCACATCACCCTGCAACGGAGGCAGTGCGGGTGGCTCGGGCAGGCTGGCCACGTACCAGCTGGGCGGGAAGGCGGCGCTCACTGCGGGCCTCGCGGGCACAGGGCGGCAGGACGGTGCGGGGCAGGACGATCAGCGTTCACGCGTCTAGTTTCGCCGATGCGCGACGGCCGTGGCGTGACGGCGACGACTTGCCGCATTCGCCGGGCGACGGGTAACGTGGCGGCACGCCAAGGAGTTTTCCCATGCGCCGCCTGCCCTGGGTGGGCCTGCCCACCGACAGCACCGTACTCGGCCATCATCGTTTCGCGGTGGTCGGCGAGAAGTACGTGCGCGCGCTGGTGGTGGCGGCCGAAGCAACCCCGGTGGTCCTGCCCAGCCTGCAGCCGCCGTTGCCGGCTGCGGAGTGGTTGCGCGGGCTCGATGGCCTGCTGCTGACCGGTGCGGTCAGCAACATCGAACCGCAGCACTACGAAGGTGGCCGCAGCTGGCCGGGGAACCCGCATGATCCGGCCCGTGATGCCAGCGCCTTCGCACTGCTGCACGAGGCGCTGGCGTTGGACCTGCCGGTGCTGGCGATCTGCCGCGGCTTCCAGGAGCTGAACGTTGCGCTGGGTGGCACGCTGCATCCGCAGGTTCACGCGGTGCCGGGTCTGTCGGATCATCGTGAAGACCCACAGGCGCCGGTTGAGGTGCAGTATGGGCCGGCCCAAGCGGTCGCGCTGGCGGCGGATGGCTGGCTGGCGCAGTGGCAGGGTGGTGATCGCGCACAGGTCAATTCGGTTCACGGGCAGGGCATCGATCGACTGGCACACGGGCTGCAGGTCGAGGCCGTGGCCGATGATGGACTGGTCGAGGCGGCGCGCAGCACACGCCATCGTTTCGTGCTCGGCGTACAGTGGCACCCGGAGTGGCGTGTCATGGATTCGCCGTTCTATCACGCTATTTTCCGTGCGTTCGGCCAAGCTTGCCGGCAGCACCAACAGAACCGACTGGATTCCCGATGAGTTCCCGAACGCGCCCGCGCAAGACGGCCACGCCCCCCGCACCGCAGGAAAGCAGCTTGCTGCGCTGGCTGAAGGAGCGACGCATCACCGAGGTCGAATGCCTGGTGCCGGACATCACCGGCAACGCGCGCGGCAAGATCATTCCCGCCGACAAGTTCTCGCACGACTACGGTACGCGGCTGCCCGAAGGCATCTTCGCCACCACCGTCACCGGCGAGTTCCCTGATGACTACTACGAGCTGACCTCGCCGTCGGACTCGGACATGATGCTGCGCCCCGATCCGGACACGGTGCGCATGGTGCCGTGGGCGGCCGACGCCACCGCGCAGGTCATCCACGACTGTTACACCAAGAACGGCGAGCCGCACGAGCTGGCGCCACGCAACGTGCTGCGCCGCGTGCTGGCGGCCTACGCCGAGCTCGGCCTGCGCCCGGTGGTGGCGCCGGAGCTGGAGTTCTTCCTGGTGCAGAAGAACACCGACCCGGACTTCCCGCTGCTGCCACCGGCCGGCCGCTCCGGGCGCCCGGAGACCGCGCGGCAGTCGTACTCGATCGACGCGGTCAACGAATTCGACCCGATCCTCGACCTGATGTACGACTACGCCGATGCGATGAAGCTGGACGTGGACACGTTGATCCACGAATCCGGCGCGGCGCAGCTGGAGGTCAACTTCACCCACGCCGATGCGATGGACCTGGCCGATCAGGTGTTCCTGTTCAAGCGCACCATGCGCGAGGCCGCGATGCGCCACGGCGTGTATGCCACGTTCCTGGCCAAGCCGATGGAGAACGAGCCGGGCAGCGCCATGCACATCCACCAGAGCCTGGTGCGGGTGAGCGACGGCAGCAATGTGTTCGCTGGCGAGACCGATGCCGAGGGCGAGTTCAGTCCGGTGTTCGGCCACTACCTGGGCGGCCTGCAGAAGTACGTGCCGCAGGCGATGGCCTTCTTCGCGCCGAACGTGAACTCCTATCGGCGACTGGTGTTCGGCGAGGTCTCGCCGAGCAACGTGCACTGGGGCTATGACAACCGCACCTGCGGGCTGCGCGTGCCGCTGGACACGCCGGAGAACATGCGCGTGGAAAGCCGTTTCGCCGGCTCCGACGCCAACCCCTACCTGGCGATGGCGGCGACCCTGGCCTGCGGCCTGCTGGGCATCCGCGAGCGGCTGGCACCGGATGCGCCGGTGACCGGCAGTGCCAAGGAACTGGGCTACAACCTGCCGCGCTCGCTGGGCGAGGCGCTGGACGGGCTGGAGCAGTGCAGCGAGCTGCAGGCCCTGCTGGGCGAGCGCTTCTGCCGGGCCTACATCTCGGTGAAGCGCAAGGAATACGAGACCTTTTTCCGTGTCATCAGCTCGTGGGAGCGTGAGTTCCTGCTGCTGAACGTCTGAGCATCTGGAATAGAAAAATCCGCCGCCGGGGGGTAGGCTGGCACCCGTCGCCGGCTCCCGCCGGCCCCCCTTCCCGCATTCTGGAGCACCCGATGAAGCTGCGTATCCTCACGCTCGGCCTGGCCTCCGCCATGCTTGCCGCCTGTGGCGGTGGCAACGGCGGCGCGCAGGACAGCCAGGTCCTGAACGTCTACAACTACAGCGATTACATCGCCGAGGACACCATCCCGACCTTCGAGAAGGAGAGCGGCATCAAGGTGACCTACGATGTGTTCGACAGCGATGAGATGGTCGAGACCAAGCTGCTGGCCGGCAACAGCGGCTACGACGTGGTGGTGCCGACCCTGAACTTCTTCGGCCGCCAGATCCAGGCCGGCGTGTTCCTGCCGCTGGACAAGAGCAAGATTCCGAACCTGGCCAATCTCGATCCGGCGGTGATGAAGCGCATTGCCACCCAGGACCCTGGCAACCAGTACGGCGTGCCGTACATGATCGGCACCACCGGCATCGGCTACAACGTGGAGATGCTGAAACAGCGTTTCGGTGGCAGCACCGACATCGCCAACAGCTGGGACCTGGTGTTCAAGCCGGAGAACATCAGCAAGATGAAGGACTGCGGCGTGACCATCCTGGACACGCCGGCGGACATGATCCCGATCGCGCTGCACTACCTGGGCCTGGACCCGCACAGCGGCGATCCGGCCGAGCTGCAGAAGGCGGCCGACCTGCTGAAGTCGATCCGCCCGTACGTGCAGAACTTCCACTCCTCGCAGTACGTGGGCTCGCTGGCCAACGGCGGTACCTGCCTGGTGGTCGGCTGGTCGGGTGACATCATCCAGGCCCGTGACCGTGCCGAGGAAGCCAGCAATGGCGTGCACGTGGCCTATTCGATCCCGAAGGAAGGTGCACCGCAGTGGTTCGACATGCTGGCGATCCCGAAGGACGCCAAGCATCCGGAAGCCGCGTACGCGTTCATCAACTACCTGCTGCAGCCGAAGGTTGCCGCGGCCAACACCAACTTCATCCATTACGCCAACCCGGTGCCGACCGCGACCCCGCTGGTGGATGAGGCGATCCGTACCGACCCGACCATCTACCCGCCGGCCGATGTGGCCGAGAAGATGTTCACGTACTCGATCAACACGCCGGAGACCGACAAGCTCTACACCCGGCTGTGGACCGAGGTGAAGACCGGCCGGTAAGCGGCCCGGGTAGCGCCGGGCCATGCCCGGCGGCTGCCTTACCCTGCGTCGGAGTCGGCCCTGTCGCTCCGGCCAAGGTGATGCAGGATGGCAGGCAGCAGGTCGCGTGCATCGCGACCGCCGTTGCACAGGAATGACGAACTCATCCGCTGCAGGTTGTGCATGCCGATGAAGAACAGCCCCGGTTGTGGTGAAACACCGAACTCGCCGAGCGGGTAGCCATGTGCATCCAGCGCGCCCGGTACGTCGAGCCAGGGCCATTCGGCGACGAAGCCGGTGGCCAGCACCACCGAGCGGATGCCCGCGGCCTGCAGATCCAGTTCGCGCGGGGATGCGTCCGGTTCCCAGTGCAGATAGACCTCCTCCGGAATGTAGCGGGCATCGTCGGTGCGTGGCTCGGGACGCGTGGCGTAGTACGCGCTGGCCAGCGAATCGAGATAGTCGTATTCGGTCCGTGTCGCCTCGATCGCGGTGCGCAGCTGCGGGCGGACATCGGCGAAGCGGGCGATGTTTCCATTGAATTCCTGCAGCCGGCCCAGCAACCTGATGCCTGCGCGATGCATCGCCAGCAGGCTGATCGAGCTGCCCAGGCCGGCACTTCCCTTGCCGGAGATCAGCGGGAACTCCGCGGTGCGGGCCTTGCGCAGCGCATCCGGTTGTCCGGCCAGTACGGCGGCCGCTTCACTCACATGCTGGTGGATGCGCCCGGCCATGTCCCACCAGGTCATCGAGTCCTTGCCGCGCAGCCGGCGGGTATGCGAATGACGCTGGGCCAGTGACCAGTGCACGCTGCGACCGCTGTCGCGCAGGTCCTGGGCGATCTGCGCACCGGACTGCCCACCACCGATGACCAGCACTGCGCCATCGGGCAGCTGGTGGGCACTGCGGTAGTTGCCCGAGTGCAGCACGGCAAGGCCGGGCGCGGGCGCGAAGGGGACCCGGGGCATCCGCGCACGGCGGTACTCACCGGTCGCGACCACCACCGCGCGGGCATGGATCAGCCCCTCGCTGCTGTCGATGGCATAGCCGCCGCACTCGGGTGCGACCCGATGTACCGCGCACCCCTCGCTGATCGGCAACACGCGCTCGTCGGCATAGTCGCGGAGCCGGCGGATCACCTCCGGGGCACCCATGAAGCCTTCCGGGTCATCGCCCGCATAGGCATGACCGTGCAGGGCCATGGTCGCGTTGGCGGTGTTGGTCTGGAACGAATCCCAGCGCCGCTGCCAGCTGGCACCCACGGTTTCGGCCTCCAGCACGCGATGCTCGACGCCGGCCTCCTGCAGGAGTGCGCTGAGGGACAACCCGGCCTGGCCGGCGCCGATGATGGCCAGCGGCAGCCCTGGGGGCACGGATGACGACGGACGGGAAGGGAGAGGGGAGGGGCTGACGGGGGGAATCAACGGGATGGGTCCATGCAAGGCCTTGATCGGAGGCATTGCGCGGGGAATGCCCCGGGGCCTTCAACAGATCCCGCTCCGAAAAACGTTGCAGATCGGGTCGTTGCCCGTGGTGTCTGGCCGGGACGCCGTAGGCTCGACCGGGCAGCCCCGGATTTCTGCGCGGACGGGCCCTGATGGCGGGGTAAAGCCGACACCCCTTCCGGCCCGGGAGCGGGCCGCTGGCGGCTTCCGCCCGTCGCCGTCATATCCCCTGCGGCCCCCGGCCGTTAGAATGGCGGCCGCTGTCCACCGCCCGCTCCCGGAGCCCCCATGCCCGTTGAAGCCCAGCCGGTAGCCGCCGTCGTCGACACGACCGGTGCGCCCGGCTATCTCTCCATTCGTGATTTGCGCAAGGAATTCGACGGTTTTGTCGCCGTCGACGACGTCAATCTGGACGTGCGCAAGGGCGAGATCTTTGCCCTGCTCGGTGGCTCCGGCAGCGGCAAATCGACCCTGCTGCGCTGCCTCGGCGGCTTCGAGACACCCACCAAGGGCAGCATCACCCTTGATGGCCAGCGCCTGGACGCGCTGCCGCCGTACCAGCGGCCGGTCAACATGATGTTCCAGTCCTATGCCCTGTTCCCGCACATGACGGTCGAGCAGAACATCGCCTTCGGCCTGAAACAGGACGGCCTGGGCAAGGACGCGATCAGCAAGCGTGTCGGCGAGATGCTGGACCTGGTGCAGATGGGCCATCTGGGCAAGCGCAAGCCGCACCAGCTGTCCGGCGGCCAGCAGCAGCGCGTGGCGCTGGCGCGGTCGCTGGCCAAGGGGCCGAAGCTGCTGCTGCTGGACGAGCCGATGGGCGCGCTGGACAAGAAGCTGCGCTCGCAGATGCAGCTGGAACTGGTCAGCATCATCGAATCGTCGGGCGTGACCTGCGTGATGGTCACCCACGACCAGGAAGAAGCGATGACCATGGCCACCCGCATCGCGGTGATGGATGCCGGCTGGATCCAGCAGGTCGGCAAGCCCGACGAGGTCTACGAGCAGCCGGCCAACCGCTTCGTCGCCGAGTTCATCGGTTCGGTCAACCTGTTCGACGGTGTGATCGACGAGGACCTGCCCGAGTACGTCACCGTGCGCTCGCCGCTGTTCCCGGCGCCGATCTACATCGCCCATGGCATCACCGGCTATGAAGGTCAGCCGGTCGCGTTCGCGCTGCGCCCGGAGAAGGTGATGATCGGCAAGGACGAGCCGGAAGGGCACACCAACAAAGCGCAGGGCGTGATCGAGGACATCGCCTACTTCGGCAGCCATTCGGTCTACCACGTGCGCCTGCCCAGCGGCGCCAAGGTACTGGCCAACTTCGCCAATTCGCAGCGTTGGGCCAGCGATGGCCTCACCTGGGGCGATGAGGTGTGGGTGCACTGGCGCGACAACGACGGCGTGGTGCTGACCTCATGAGCACGGCCGGCCTGAAGCGCTGGCTGCCGGGGCTGCGTGCCACGGTGATCGGCATTCCGTACCTGTGGCTGCTGCTGTTCTTCGCAGTGCCGTTCCTGATCGTGCTGATGATCAGCTTCTCGCTCAGCCGGGTCGGCTCGCCGCCGTACACCTGGCTGCTGCAGTACGCGGACGGCGGCTTCTCGCTGAAGCTGAACCTGGAAAACTACCTGGCGCTGTTCCGCGATTCGATCTATGCCCAGGCCTTCCTGAGCTCGATCAGGATCGCAGCGATCTCGACTTTCCTGACGCTGCTGATCGGCTACCCGATGGCCTATGCCATCGCCCGCCTGTCACCGGCCGCGCGCAATGTGGCGATGATGCTGGTGGTGCTGCCTTCGTGGACCTCGTTCCTGATCCGCGTGTATGCGTGGAAGGCGATCCTGGACCGCAACGGCCTGCTCGACCAGTTCCTGCAGTTCACCGGCCTGCAGACGCTGATGACCAGCCTGGGCCTGCCCAAGCTGCAGCTGATCGATACGCCGACCGCCGCCTATATCGGCATCGTCTACTGCTACCTGCCGTTCATGGTGCTGCCGCTGTACGCCAACCTGGTCAAGCATGACCACCGGCTGCTGGAAGCGGCCTACGACCTCGGTGCCAAGCCGTGGCAGGCGTTCCTGCGCATTACCCTGCCGCTGTCGAAGGCGGGCATCATCGCCGGCTGCATGCTGGTGATGATTCCGGCCATCGGTGAATTCGTGATCCCGGAAATGCTGGGCGGCTCGGAAACGCTGATGGTCGGCCGCCAGCTGTGGAACGAGTTCTTCAACAATCGCAACTGGCCGGGCGCCTCGGCGATGGCGGTGGCGATGATCCTGTTGCTGCTGGTGCCGATCCTGCTGTTCAACCGTTCCCAGCAGCGCCTGCTGGAAGGGAAGCAGGCATGAGCCCGCGTAGCGCCAAGGGCCTGGGGCTGGGCGTGCTGCTGCTCGGCTTCGCCTTCCTGTACCTGCCGATCCTGCTGCTGATGTTCTACTCGTTCAACAGCTCGCGGCTGGCGATGGTCTGGGCCGGGTTCTCCACCCGCGCCTACAGCGACCTGTTCGCCGACCGCGCGCTGATGGACGCGATGTGGACCAGCCTGGTGGTGGCGTTCTGGACCGCCTGCACCGCCACCGTGCTGGGTACGCTGGCGGCGATGGTGATGACCCGCTTCAAGCGCTTCCGTGGCAAGCCGCTGTTCGGCGCGCTGGTGACCGCGCCGCTGGTGATGCCGGATGTGATCCTCGGCTTCTCGCTGATGGCGCTGCTGGCTTCGATGGGCGCGATTCCCGGGTTCCCGGCACGCGGCCTGACCACCATCTGGATCGCCCACGTCACCTTCACCCTGTGCTTCGTCACCGTGGTGGTGTCCTCGCGCCTGCAGGAAATGGACCTGTCGCTGGAAGAAGCGGCGATGGACCTGGGCGCGAGCCGGCTGACTGTGTTCGGCCGCATCACCCTGCCGATCATCGCGCCGGCGCTGGTGGCGGGCTGGCTGCTGGCCTTCACCCTGTCGCTGGATGACGTGGTGGTGGCGAGTTTCGTCGCCACACCGGGTTCGACCACGTTGCCGATGAAGGTGTTTGCCTCGGTGCGCATGGGCATCAGCCCGAAGATCAACGCGTTGGCCACGCTGCTGGTGTCGGCGGTGTCGATCGCCGCAGTGATCGGCTGGTACATCAATGCGCGTGCGGAGAAGCGGCGCCAGCGCGACCTGCAGCTGGCACGCCAGGACAACGGCTGAGCACACGGTTTGTCGACAGTGCCGGCAACACCCGGCTCACGGCCGGCGGCGCACAATGGGGGTCTTCCAGAGGGAGATCCCCCATGACCGTCGAGATCGTCGACCCGGCCACCGGCCAGGTGACCTACCGCCATGAACTGATGGGCGCTGCCGATATCGAGCAGCGCCTGCAGGCCGCTGCCGATGCCTTCCCCGGCTGGGCCGACCACTCGCTGCAGGATCGTGGTGCCATCCTGCGCCGGATCGCCGAGCAGCTGCGCACGCGCCGCGACGATCTGCAGCAGGCGATGACCCACGAGATGGGCAAGCTCAAGGCCGAGGCGCTGGCCGAGGTCGACAAGTGCGCTGCCGCCTGCGAGTACTACGCCGACCACGCAGCCGACTATCTCAAGCCGCAGCTGATCGACACCGAAGCCCAGCGCAGCTACGTGCGCTACGAGCCGATCGGCTGCGTGTTCGCGGTGATGCCATGGAATTTCCCGATCTGGCAGGTGTTCCGCTTCCTGGCCCCGGCGTTCATGGCCGGCAACGTGGCCCTGCTGAAACACGCCAGCAACGTACCGCAGTGCGCCGACCTGATCCTGGCCGTGTGCCGTGACGGGGGTCTACCCGATGGTGTGTTCGACGTGCTGCACATCGACAACGACCAGGCTGCCGAGCTGCTGCGCGACGCACGGGTGAAGGCGGTGACGCTGACCGGCAGCGAGCGGGCAGGGCGCTCGATCGCTTCCAACGCCGGCAGCCAGTTGAAGAAGTCGGTGATGGAGCTGGGTGGTAGTGACGCCTTCGTGGTACTCGACGATGCCGATCTCGACAAGACCGTGGCGGCGGCAGTGAAGTCACGTTTCGACAACAGCGGCCAGACCTGCATCGCGGCCAAGCGCTTCATCGTGGTCGAGGCGGTGGCCGATGAATTCACCCGTCGCTTTGTGGAAGCGGCGGCAGAGCGCCAGTACGGCGATCCTGATGAGCGGGGCACCACGCTGGCGCCAATGGCGCGCGCCGACCTGCGCGACGAACTGCACAAGCAGGTGCAGGCCAGCGTGGCCAAGGGCGCGCGGGTGCTGATCGGCGGCGAGCCGATTGCCGGCACCCATGCCGGCTATCCGGCCACGGTGCTCGACCAGGTGGGTCCTGGCATGCCGGCCTACGACGAGGAACTGTTTGGACCAGTTGCGGCGGTGATCCGGGTCAAGGATGAAGCCGAAGCGCTGCACGTGGCCAACGACACCCGCTTCGGCCTGGGCGGCAGCGTGTGGACCGGCGACCCGGTGCGCGGCGAAGGGTTTGCCCAGCGCATGGAATGCGGTGCGGCATTCGTCAACGCCATCGTCAAGAGTGATGCGCGGCTGCCGTTCGGTGGCAGCAAGCAGTCGGGTTTCGGTCGCGAACTGGCCGACCACGGCATCCATGAGTTCATGAACATCAAGACCGTCTACGTGGCTTGATGCCGAACGGCAGTGCCGGCCGCTGGCCGGCATTGCCTGGTTGCCGGCCAGCGGCCGGCACTACCAGAAGCGGGTCACAACCATTTGGCCCGCTTGAACAACCGGTACAACCCCACGCACACACCGCCCACGCCAACGATCATCAGCGGGTACGACCACGGCTCACTCAGCTCCGGCATGTGGCTGAAGTTCATGCCGTACCAGCTGGTGATCAGCGTCGGCGCGGCCAGCAGTGCAGCCCAGGCACCCAGTCGTTTCACCGTCTCGCCCTGCGCCAGTGTCACCAGCGACAGGTTCACGCTCAGCGCGGTGCCCAGCATCTCGCGCAGAGTGTCGATCACATCGCTGATGCGTACCGCATGGTCATGCACATCACGCACGTACAGCTTCACTTCGTCGGGAATCAGATCGCCCTGGTAGCGGCGGATCTGGGCCAGCACATCCTGCAGCGGTGCCACCGCCATGCGCATCTTGTTCAGTTCGCGCTTGAGCTCGTACAGCCGCACCACCGTGCTGCGCTTGTAGGTGTCGGCGAAGATGTCCTTTTCCAGCAGGTCCAGGGTGTCGCGGAAGCGGTGCACGATCGGCAGGTAGTTGTCGACCACGAAGTCGGTCACCGCGTACAGGCAGTACGACGGGCCCATCTTCAGCAGCTGCGGCTCGCGCTCCACGCGCGCACGTACCGGGGCGTAGGACAACGAGGCACCGTGGCGCACCGTCACCAGGAAGCGCGGGCCGAGGAAGGCATGGGTTTCGCCATACTGGATGCGTTCGTCGACCATCTGCGCGGTGGTCACCACCACGAACAGCGAATTGCCGTAGGTCTCGACCTTGGGCCGCTGGTGCGCATTGCGCGCATCCTCGATGGCCAGGTCGTGCAGGCAGAATTCTTCCTGCAGTTTCAACAGCACGTCTTCATTGGGGTCGTACAGGCCGACCCAGACGAAGCCGTTGCCACTGGCAATGACATCGCTGATGGCGTCCAGGCTGATGTCGTGGCGCTTGCCTTCGTCATCGTAGTGGACGCAGTTGATGACGCAGGTAGGGTTGGCCGAAGCCGGGGCGGAAGCGGAGGCGGGCAATGACATGCCCGCCATCGTGCGTCAGGGCCGTGTTTCGGACAAGTGAGGACGACGCGCCAGCACCCACGCCAGGGCGACGTGCACCGGCAGCAGCAGCACGATCCACTGCACGTTGTACTGCGCCTGCAGGCTCAGCCAGTGCAGCACCAGCGCGGCCACGGCCTGCACTGCCAGCAGCCACAGCACCACCCTGAACATGCGGCCCGGCACGCGCCGGCGCAGCAGGGCGATCGCACCCGGCAGCAGCAGCACGGCCAGTGGCGAAAGCAGCAGCAGGTTGCGGTTGGCCCACGCGGCGTAGTGGATGCTGAAGCCCCACAGGAACACCAGCACGCCGCCGAACAGGGCACACAACAGCCAGAACGGCAACGCCAGCCCGGCCAGCAGGCGCGGACGGCGGCGCAGCGCCAGCACGCCGGCGGCGATCACCAGGCCGCACAGCAGCCACGGCCACCAACGGCGCGCGAACTCCTTCGGCTCCGGGGCGATGCGGTGCGGCAGCAGTTCCTGTTCGGACTGCACCAGCGGCCGGCCATCGCTGTTGCGCGCCTGGCGCAGGGCATCGGCCAGGCGCATCGGCACAAACGCCTCCTGCCAGCGCGACAGTGGCTGGTCGGCGAACGGCCCCAGGCCGACGTCGAAGCCCAGCCACATCCACGGGGCCGGCGAGGCGAGGCGCACCGACTCGCTGCGGTAGGTGTTGCCGCGCGAGCGACCGGCCAGCTGCGACTGCAGGCCGCCACCCAGTGCCTTGTCCACCGTGTCGCGCACCATCGTGGCGCAGTTGGCGGTGTAGTAATCGTAGTGGTACCGCGCGTTTTCCGGCTTGGCCCGTTCGGCCAGGTCGGCGGCCAGCGAGCGGGCCTGGTCCGGGCGCAGGTCCAGCCACTGCACGCTGGCGCCACGGCCGGTCTCGTCGTAGTAGGACAGGTCCTGCTGCAGCGGCAGCGCCACCAGGTAGTACATCATGTCGCCGCGTGCGAAGCGGCTGATGAAATCGTCTTCGGACGGATCGAAGTAGCCGAAGTTGTACGAGGTCGCTTCACCGCTGAGCGGATCGACCACGACGATGGCGTCATGGCCGAATCGCTCGAAGAACACCGTGCCCGGTTGCATGGTCACCACGCCGATACGAGGCGCAGGGGACTCGGCGCTTGCGATGGACGCTGCAGGTGTGGCCGCCGCCGGCTGCGCGAACGCGGCCAGCGGCAGGGCCATGGCCAGCACCCACAGTGCCAGCCACAGCGTCAGGATCAGGCCGCGGCGCTTCAAGCGTCGTCCTGCGCGTCCGGCGGCAGCACGGTCACATGGAAGGCCTGCACCCGGCGCGCATCGGCGCGGGCCACGCGGAACATGAAGCGGTCCAGCGCCAGTTCGTCGCCGACTTCCGGCAGGTGGCCCACGGCCTCGGTGACCAGGCCACCGATGGTGTCGTAGTCCTCGTCGGAGAAGGTGGCACCGAAGCGTTCGTTGAAGTCGCCGATCGGGGTCAGTGCGTCGACCACGTACTGGCCGTCGGACTGGATCGCGATCTGCGCCGACGGATCCTCGGCCTCGTCATGCTCGTCGTCGATCTCGCCGACGATCTGTTCCAGCACGTCCTCGATGGTGACCAGGCCGGCGACACCGCCGTACTCGTCCACCACGATGGCCATGTGGTTGCGCGACAGGCGGAACTCCTTCAGCAGCACGTTGAGCTTCTTCGCCTCCGGGATCAGTACCGCCGGGCGCAGCAGCTCACGCACGTTGGCCGGGCCGTTGTCGGCAACCACGCCGCGCAGCAGGTCCTTGGCCAGCAGGATGCCGAGGATGTCGTCCTTGTTCTCGCCGTGCACCGGGAAGCGCGAATGGCCGGATTCGACCACCTGCTTCATCAGTTCCAGGAAGGGTGCTTCGACCGGCAGCGAGACCATCTGCGAGCGCGAGATCATCACGTCGCCCACGGTCAGCTCGGCCACCGAAATGGCGCCTTCCATCATCTTCAGGGTATCGGCGGCGATCAGGCCCTCCTCCTGCGCGGTGTGCAGGACAGCGACCAGCTCGTCGCGGGTATGGGGTTCGCCGGAGAAGGCGGAGGTCAGGCGTTCAAGCCAGCCGCGCTTCTTTTCACTGTGCTCCGCAGGGGAGCTACTACTGTCGTCTTCTGACATCTCTGGAAAAAAGGCACCCGGCAGGCCGGGCGTTGGCCCAAGTCTAGCAGGATGTGGCGGCCTGTCAGTGACTGCTGGTGGCCGGGGCAGGGGAGCCCGGGGCTGCCGCTTCCTCGGGCAGATCCAGGCTGTAGGTGCAGCCGGCCAGGGTCTTGCCGGGGTGGGAGGCCACGGTGGAGACACTGAGGATGATCGACTCGATCTGGGCCTCGCCGGTCCTCGGGTCGGTCACATCGCGGCTGACCACCTCGCGGCCGGCCATGAACTTGCCGTCCTGGTCGTAGCCCGTCTCCAGGGCCAGGCGCTTGGCCAGCGGGCGTGGGTCGGCCTGGTCGAGGACGGCCATGACGCTGGCGCCCGCCACCGCCACCCGCTCGGTGTTCACGCCGAATACGCTGATCGGCTGGGCCAACCGGTATTCGCTCATGAACTGGTTGCCCTGCGGCAGCGGCTGCAGGCCCTGGGCCACGGCCTTGAGCGGGTCGGACAGCAATGGTGCCAGCGCGGCCTGGTCGGCCACGCCCTGGCGGCATTCGATCAGGGCCGGGAGGTCCAGGCTGGAGGCGAAGGCGGAGGGAGCGGCGAGGGCACAGAGCAGGGGCAGGCAGCAGCGCAGTGACACGGTCGGTTTCCGCAGGCGAAGGGCCGCCATCATAGCCCCGGCGAGCGCCTGAACAGCCCGCTGGGAAGGCGCAGGAAACCGGTCATCGCCAGCCGCACGACCATCAGTGAGAGGGTCAGCACGACCGCAAGCATGGCGACCTGCATCGATTGCCCCGCGATGCGCGCCACCGCCGGCCACAGGCCCGGGCTGGTCAGCCAGGGCATCAGTTCCGCTGCGGCGGTCCTGCCCACTTTCATGTAGATCACGGCCAGCACGAACAGCACCAGCAGCGAGGTGCGGCTGGCATGGAAGAACGGGAGCGCGTTGACCGGCCTGCCAAGCCGCTGCTGCAGCAGCGTTCGCCACAGCACCGGCAGGGTCAAGGCACCGACCAGTACCAGTACCATCGAGTTTCCCACAGCCCGGGCAGGTGGGCGGGTTCCGCTCTATCTGTGAGGTGGGGGCCGATCATGCCGATCGCCAGCCCGGCCAGCAGGCACACGGGCGAGAGCAGGGCCAGGCTGCGCAGCAGCCAGTGCCTGCCGCTCGGGTCGCGGGCGCTGAGGCGGCGCACGGTGTAAGCGCCCAGCACCAGCAGGGTGGCGAACAGGCCGGCGCCCATCGCAAACGTCGTGAAGCTGTTCCCTGGGTTCATCCTTTTTCCTTCCGCGTCCTGGCCGGTGTTGAACAGTAGCTCAGCGCATGGGCTGACACTCCAGCCGTGGCGCAGTCAGGGCGGATTCCAGCGCGTGGCCGCCGGGTACCAGCGCAGCCTGACCGGGTAGCCCAGTCGCGCCTGCAGGTGGTCACGCACGGCCGCCGCCGTCGCGCGGTTGGCTGGGGTATCCCGCAGCTCCACCTCCAGCTCCCCGGTCGTGACATCCAGGCCATAGCCGAACAGGTCAGGCAGCTGGGCCCGCAACCAGTCCCGCTGTGCGCGCAGGCGGCGCGTCATCTCCGCTTCGGTCATCGCGGCGCCGGTGATGTAGCGCACACGTTGCGGGCCATCCGCCCCTGGATGTGTCTCATCGGCCTCGGGTGCGGCGCCTGCCAGTCGCACGACAACGTTCCAGCCCCTCGCATTGTCCACCCAGATGCCGGCCAGACGTGCCGCGTGCCGCGCTTCCAAGCGCTCGATCAGTGCCCGTTGCTGGGCAGTGGCGACGATGTTGCGGGTGTCGCGCTCGCTGCTGCCGAAGAACGCCCGTAGTTCGGCGATCTTTGCGGCGATGTCGGCCTCGCTGTCGCTGGTGGGGAACGGTGAGGGACGGTCAGGATCGGGCATCAGGCCTGCCCCGGACTGCAGTAGCGCGGCAAGCACAAGTGCGGGCAGGGTCATGCTGCGCTCCTCTTCCGTGAGTGCGTGGGCTCGGAACAGGGCCCGGTGTCAGCGCTCGCCGGCGTAGGGGTCGGCGATGCCCAGCTCGGCCAGGATCTCCCGTTCCAGCTGCTCCATCGCCTCGGCTTCCTTGTCGTCCTCGTGGTCCCAGCCAAGCAGGTGCAGCACGCCGTGTACGGTCAGATGCGCGTAATGGGCATTGAGCGCCTTGCCCTGTTCGTCGGCCTCCCGTGCCACGACCGGAGCACAGATCACCAGGTCACCCAGCAGCGGGAACTTGACGCCCTTGGGCAGGCCTTCGGGCACTTCGGCCGGGAAGCTGAGCACGTTGGTGGCGTAGTCCTTGCCGCGGTAATGGCGGTTCAACGACTGTCCTTCCTTGGCATCGACCACGCGGATGGCCAGATCGGCCTCGCGGATGCGGCCCTTCAACGCGGCGGCCACCCACTTGCGGAAACTCACTGCCGCCGGCAGGCCGGCACGCGGCAGGGCATAACTGACGGCGACGTCCAGTCGCACGGGACCACGGGTCATGGAGTTGCTCCAGGTTGGATCTGATGCAGGTCGCGGCGGTCGTAGGCGCTGACGATGCGCGCGACCAGCGGGTGGCGGACCACGTCACGGGATTCGAAGAAGGTGAAGCTGACACCCTCGACCTCGCGCAGCACGTCGATGGCGTCGCGCAGGCCGGACTTCACGTGCTTGGGCAGATCGGTCTGGGTCAGGTCGCCGGTGACCACCGCGGTGGATCCGTAGCCCAGGCGGGTCAGGAACATCTTCATCTGCTCGATGGTGGTGTTCTGTGCTTCGTCCAGGATCACGAACGCATCGTTGAGCGTGCGGCCGCGCATGTAGGCCAGCGGCGCGATCTCGATGACGTTCTTCTCCAGCAGCTTGACCACCTTCTCCACGCCCATCATCTCGTACAGGGCGTCGTACAGCGGTCGCAGGTAGGGATCGACCTTCTGGCTCAGGTCGCCGGGCAGGAAGCCCAGCTTCTCGCCGGCTTCCACTGCGGGGCGGACCAGGATCAGCCGCTGCACCCGCGATTCGTTCAGTGCTTCGACTGCGCTGGCCACGGCCAGGAAGGTCTTGCCGGTGCCGGCCGGGCCGATGCCGAAGTTGATGTCGTGGGTAGCGATCTGGTGCAGGTAGCGGGCCTGGTTGGCACCGCGCCCACGTACCGTGCCGCGCTTGACCTTGATCGCCACCTCCTGTGCTTCGTAGGAGCGCTCGGCGATCTGCTCGACATTGGCCTGCGCCAGGCGCAGGTGGATGGCGTGGTTGTCGAAGGTGGTCTCGGTGGTCTCGGCGTAAAGTGCCTCGACCAGCTTCTGCGCCTCGACGATGGCCTCGTTCGGCCCGCTGATGCGGAACACGAAGCCACGGTTGGCGATTTCCACGCCGAGTTTCAGTTCGATCTGCCGCAGATGACCGTCGAACGGGCCACACAGGTTGGCCAGCCGTTCGTTGTCTTCCGGCGACAGGGTGAAGTCTCGATGCTCGATGCTTTTCATTGCTTCGGGTGGGGCGGACGCCTTCCACCGCAGTGTATTCAGGGGAGACAAGGGTAGCGCGCGCACGGGGCGCGCGGCCAGCAGCGGGCCGATACGCGGTTTTCCACACCCGGTGTGGACGGGGTGCGCGAAAACCTGTGGATAGGCCCTCGCAGTGCTTGTGCCACAAGGACCATGAGGTGGTGGTGAAAAAACCGTCACGGTCGGTCGGCCCGTGTGACGGCAGCGCATGTTCCGCTGCCAGGCACCCAACACGGACACCGCCTGCCGGTTTTCCACACCGGCTGTGGAATGATGCTGAACCAAGCTGTGGATAGGTGGCGCAGAGCCTTGCGGTAAAAGGCCGGGCAGCCGGCGGTGAAAAAAACACCATGGCTGATTGCAATCATTGTGGGTGCACGGGGCGCATGGCACCGTGGCGCCGTCGCAGGAGGGGATGGCATGGACACCGGTAGCTGGACACGTGGGATCGGACTGGCAGGCCTTGCCCTGCTGGCAGGCTGTGGCAAGGCGCCTCCGGTTGCACTGGGGACACTGGAGTGGGACCGGATCACAGTGCCGGCACCGGCGGCCGAGGTGATCGCTACGGTGGATGTGCGCGAGGGCCAGCAGGTCACGGCCGGTACCGTGCTGATGCAGCTCGACCCGGCGCGCGGCGATGCGCAGTTTGCCGCCGCCCAGGCCGACACGGTGCGCGCGCAGGCGCAGCTGGAGGAATTGAAGATCGGGCCGCGCCCGGAACAGATCGCACAGGCCCAGGCACAGCTGGCCGCGTTACGGGCGCAGTCTGCCGAAGCCAGTGCCTACTACCGCCGCGTGCAACCGCTGGCACGCCAGCGCCTGGTCGCCGCCGCCGAGCTGGACCGCGCACGGGCTGCGGCCGGCAATGCCGAAGCCAGTGCGCGTGCCGCCGAGCAGGCCTGGCTGGAGCTGGTGCATGGCAGCCGGGCGCAGGACATCGCCCAGGGCAAGGCTGCGGCTGACGCCGCGCAGGCGCAGCAGGCGGTGCAGGGCGTCAACCTGCAGAAGCTGCAGCTGCGCGCGCCCCGCGATGGCGTCGTCGATGCCTTGCCCTACCGGCAGGGCGACCAGGCGCCGATCGGCGCACCGCTGGCGGTGATGCTGGTCGGCGAGCGTCCCTATGCGCGCGTCTACCTGCCGCAGCCATTGCGGTTGCAGGTCAAGGTCGGGCAGGCCGCGCAGGTGCATCTGGAAGGGCAAGGCGTTGCGTTGAAGGGGCATGTGCGCTCGATCCGCAGCGAGCCTTCGTTTACTCCGTACTACGCATTGACCGGTGACGACGCCGCACGCCTTAGCTACCTCGCCGAGATCGAAGTGGACGACGCCGCCGACATGCAGAAGCTGCCGGCGGGAATGCCGGTACAGGTGAGCTTCTGAACACCGGTGACGACATTGCGGTGCATGCGCAGGGCCTGACCCGCCGCTTTGGCGACCTGCTGGCCGTGGACAACGTCGACCTGACCGTACCGCGCGGACAGGTGTATGGCTTTCTGGGTCCGAACGGGTCGGGCAAGTCGACCACCATCCGCATGCTGTGCGGCCTGCTGGAACCGAGTGCCGGCCAGATTGAGGTACTGGGCCTGGCCGTGCCGGAGCAGGCCGAAGCGCTGCGCCGGCGCATCGGCTACATGACCCAGCGTTTCTCGTTGTATGAAGACCTGTCGGTGCGCGAGAACCTGGAGTTCCTCGCCGCCATCCAGGACATGCCGCGCACGCAGGCGCGGCAGCGCGTCGATGCACTGCTGCAGCAGTACCGGCTGCAGGATCGGCAGCCGCAGCTGGCCGGCACGCTCAGTGGTGGGCAGAAGCAGCGCCTCGCCCTGGCGGGTGCCGTGGTGCATTCGCCCGAACTGCTGTTCCTGGACGAGCCGACCAGCGCGGTCGATCCGGAATCGCGCCGCGATTTCTGGGAGGCCCTGTTCGAGCTGGCTGATGCGGGCACCACGGTGCTGGTGTCGACCCACTACATGGACGAAGCCGAGCGCTGCCACCGGCTGGCGATCCTCGATCGAGGCGCGCTGGTTGCCGATGGCACGCCGGCCGAACTCTGCGCACGGCTGGACGGCCGCACGTTGCAGGTCACGTCGGCGCAGCCGCGCCAGGCCAGCCGCGCGCTGGCCGAACTGCCTGGCGTGCTGAGCGTGGCACAGATCGGCACGCAGCTGCGCGTACTGTGCAGTGAAGGCGCGGCCGACATGCCCACGTTGCACCACGCATTGGCTGGTGCCGATCCGCGGGCCCGCATCGATGCGGTGGCCCCGAACCTGGAAGACGTGTTCGTCGCTGCCACCCGCGGCCGTGGCAGGGAGCCAGCAGCATGAACCTGCGCCGGCTGTGGGCGATCATGCTCAAGGAGCTGCGCCAGCTGCGCCGCGACCGCATCACGCTGGCGATGATCGTCGGCATTCCGGTGATGCAGCTGCTGTTGTTCGGCTATGCGATCAATCTCAACCTGCGCCACCTCGATGCCGGTGTCGCCGACCAGGCCAACAGTGCGGCCTCGCGCGCGCTGGTGCAGGACATGGTCGCCACGGGGGTGGTCACGCCGCGCAGCGAAGCCTATACGCCTGACCAGCTGATGCAGGCGCTGCGCCGGGGCGAGATCAGCGTTGGCATCGTGGTGCCGGCCGATTTCGAGCGTCGCCGTTTCGATGGGCGCGAAGCGGTACAGGTGCTGGTCGATGGCAGCGACACCGTGGTGCAGAGCGCGGCGATCCAGCTGGCGCAGGTGCCGCTGGAGACGCGCCCGACCAGCAACACGCGGCCGCTGCGCGAAGGCAGCATCGCCGGTGGTCCAATCAGCGTGACCAGCTTCTACAACCCGCAGCGGCGCTCGGCGGTGAACATCGTGCCGGGCCTGATCGGGGTGATCCTGACCATGACCCTGGTGATGTTCACGGCCGTGGCGGTGGTGCGTGAGCGCGAGCGCGGCAACATGGAACTGCTGATCGCCACGCCGGTGTCGCGCAGCGAACTGATGGTCGGCAAGGTGCTGCCCTATGCGGCCATTGGCCTGCTGCAGACCACCCTGGTGCTGGTGCTGGGCACCTGGCTGTTCCAGGTGCCGATCCGCGGCAGCCTGCTCGATATCTACCTGGCTGCGGTACTGCTGGTGCTGGCCAACCTGGCGCTGGGCCTGCTGATTTCCACGCGCGCTCGCTCGCAGTTCCAAGCGATGCAGATGACGTTGTTCCTGTTCCTGCCGTCGATCCTGCTGTCGGGCTTCATGTTCCCGTTCGCGGGCATGCCGCGGCCGGTGCAGTGGCTGGCCGAAGTGCTGCCGCTGACCCACTTCCTGCGCCTGGTGCGCGGCATCATGCTGCGCGGCGCCTCGCTGTGGGAACTATGGCACGACGCGCTGGCGCTGCTGGCCTTCATCGTGGTGATGATGACGCTGGCGATCCTGCGTTTCCGCAAGCGGCTGGATTGAGGGATGCCGACCAATGGTCGGCACACCCAGACCTTACTCCGCCACCACCCGCGCGCGCAGCGAATTGGTCAACGCTTCGGTGATCACAACATCCACGAACTGGCCGATCAACCGTGCCGGCGCCGGGAAGTTCACCGAACGCATGTTCTCGGTCTTGCCGGTCAGCTCGTTCGGGTTCTTGCGCGAGGGCCCTTCCACCAGCACGGTCTGCACGGTGCCGACCATCTTCTCGGAGATGCCGGCAGCATGTGCATTGATGCGCTCCTGCAGGCGCGACAGGCGGGCATGCTTCTCGGCATCGCTGATGGTGTCCTCCAGATCCGCAGCCGGGGTGCCCGGGCGACGCGAATAGATGAAGGAGAAGCTGTGGTCGAAGCCGATGTCTTCGATCAGCTTCATGGTCTTCTCGAAGTCGGCATCGGTCTCGCCGGGGAAGCCGACGATGAAGTCCGAGCTGATCGAGATGTCCGGGCGCACCGCGCGCAGCTTGCGGATCTTCGACTTGAACTCCAGCGCGGTGTAGCCGCGCTTCATCGCCGACAGTACGCGGTCGCTGCCGGCCTGCACCGGCAGGTGCAGGAAGTTGGCCAGCTGCGGTACGTCGCGGAACGCATCGATCAGCGAATCGCTGAACTCCAGCGGGTGCGAGGTGGTGAAGCGGATGCGGCCAACGCCATCAATCTCGGCGATGGTGCGGATCAGCAGGCCGAGGTCGGCGAATTCGCCATCCCCATAGGGCCCGCGATAGGCGTTGACGTTCTGGCCGAGCAGGTTGATCTCGCGCACGCCCTGCGCGGCAAGCTGGGCCACTTCCACCACCACGTCCTCGAACGGGCGGCTGACTTCGGTGCCGCGGGTGTAGGGCACCACGCAGAACGAGCAGTACTTCGAGCAGCCTTCCATGATCGACACGAACGCCGAGGCGCCATCGGCGCGCGGTTCCGGCAGGCGGTCGAACTTCTCGATCTCGGGGAAGCTGATGTCCACCTGCGGGCGCTTCTGCTCGCGACGGGCGCGGATCAGCTCCGGCAGGCGGTGCAGGGTCTGCGGGCCGAACACCAGGTCGACGAACGGCGCGCGCTTGATGATCGCTTCGCCTTCCTGCGAGGCGACGCAGCCGCCTACGCCGATGATGACCTCACGGCCCTTGTTCTTCAGGCCCTTCCACACGCCGAGCTGGCTGAACACCTTCTCCTGCGCCTTCTCGCGGATGGAGCAGGTGTTGACCAGGATGACGTCGGCGTCGTCCGGGCTGTCGGTCAGTTCCAGGCCATCGCTGGCGGCGAGCACGTCGGCCATCTTGGCCGAGTCGTACTCGTTCATCTGGCAACCGTGGGTCTTGATGTACAGCTTGCCCTTGACCTGGTCGGGCTTGCGCGGACCAGCGGGCAGGGCAACGAGCGGGGTACCGCCCGGCGTGGCGGGCGGAAAGACGTCTGGCGTCCCGGTCATGGCGCTTAATCCATTCGGGTGGCGGGAAAGCCGGCAATTCTACCCGCATCCCGCGCCACCCGCCGCGCTGTGCGCTCGCGGGGCACGGCCCCGCGCTACCCGCATCCCGCCGGCCCCGGTAGCGCCGGGCGGTGCCCGGTGGGCGCCCTTACGCCGCCGCCAGCTCCGCATCGATCTGCCGGGAACGGTCGAAGGCGGTCATCGCGCTCATCCGTGCAATGTAATCAGCCGTGGCCGGCGCAGGCTGCACCAGGCCGAAGGCCGTGGTCCAGGCCAGCGCATTGCCCCACAGCACATCGGCGGCGCTCATCGTCTCGCCGAGCAGGTAGGGGCCCTGCGCCAGCTGGGCCTCGACCACCTGCAGCACGGTTTCGGCGTCGTTGTACGGCGACATCAGGCGCGGCGGCGGCTCGCGGTGCATCGCCTTGTCGATCATTGCCGGCTCGAAACAAGCACCATAGAAGGCCATCCAGCGCAGGTAGGGCCCGCGCAGGGCGTCGCCGATCGGCGGGGCCAGTCCGGCTTCCGGATACAGGTCGGCCAGGTACAGATAAATGGCCACCTGTTCGGTCACCAGCGCGCCGTTGTGGACGATGGCCGGCACCTTGCCCATCGGGTTGATGGCCAGATAGGCCGGGGCCAGGTTGGCGCCGGCCTTCAGGTCCAGCACCTGCATGCGGTAGTCGGCACCCAGCGCTTCGAGCAGGGCCACGGCGCCGCTCGAGCGGGAACGGGCGGCGTGGTACAGCGTGATCTGACGGGAATTCATGGCATTGCTCCTTGCGGTGGGTGGTGAACTGGAGGCCATCCTGAGGCACTATTGCGGACGACTTCTGTCCTCGATCCTTCATGCGCCATACCGCCCATCGACTGCTGCGCCTGATCGCCCTGCTGCAGGCCCGCCGCCAGTGGTCCGGGGCAGAGCTGGCCGAGCGCATGGGTGTGGACCGGCGCAGCATCCGTCGCGATATCGAGCGACTGCGCGAACTGGGCTATCCGGTGCAGGCCTCGGCCGGGGTAGGGGGCGGCTACCAGCTGGGGGCCGGGGCACCGGTACTGCCGATGCTGCTGGACGAGGAGGAGGCGACCACTCTGGCGATCGCGCTGCGTGCCGCGTCCGCGACCGTTGCCGGCATCGACGACACCGCCCGTGGCCTGTTGTCCAAGCTCGACCCGCTGGTGCCGACCCGTCGCCGCCAGCAGGCCGGCGAGGTGCATGCGGCGACGGCCACCCTGTCTGACCTTCCGTCCACCGACGCACGCCTGCTCGGGCGGCTGGCCCAGCACTGCCGGCAGGCGTCGCGGCTTGCCTTCGAGTACCGCAGTGCGCAGGACGCGGTCACCCAGCGCGAGGTCGAGGCCCAGCACCTGGTCAACTATGGCCGGCGCTGGTACCTGCTGGCCTGGGACCTGGGACGGCAGGACTGGCGCACCCTGCGCGTGGACCGGATGGGCGCGGTGCGCGAATGCACCGAGCCGGGCCTGCATCGGCGCACGCCAGCGCCCCCGGACGTGATGGTGCGGCAGGCAGTCAGCCAGGCGCCGTTCGCGTTGCAGGCCATCCTCCGCCTGGCCGGCAGCCACGCCGAGCTGGAAGGCCGCATCCCGCCGTGGTGTGGAGTACTGGAAGCGGATGGCCCCGACCACTGCCTGCTGCGCATGGGCGCCGAGAGCCGCGGCATGATGCTGGCGCAGATTCTCAGCCTGGACCGCATACCTGTGGCGCTTTGGACCACCCCGCCGGGGCTGCGCGACGAACTGGCACAGCGCCTGGCAGGCCTCGGCCAGCTGCTGGCTGTGCCGCCGGTCACAGGCTGAGCCACATCGCTTGGCAAGCCCCGGCGAAGCTGGGACACTCGCCGCCATGAAGGGGATACTGGGGACAACGGCGATCATCATCGCTGCGCTGACCGCTGCGCCGGCCAGCGCTGGAACCCTGTACAAGTGCCAGGGGGCGGACGGCGTCACCAGTTATGTGAGCAAGCGGGTGGTCGGCGCGCGCTGCAGCACCATCAGCTACAGCCGTGACACCCGCCCGGCGCCGCGCCCGGTTGTGGCTGCACCGAAGCCTGCGCCGACCACTGTCGCCAGCATCGAACGCAATCCGGTCGCCGTGGCGGCCAGCGCCGCTGCGCCAGCCCCGGTCGCGGCACCGGCGGCCTCGCGGGCCGGTCGCATGGTCAGCGGCCAGGTCTATTCCTTCATGAAGGATGGCGTGCGCCACTACACCAGTGCGCGGCCGACCCAGGTGGCCAACCTCGGCCCGGTGCGCACCATCCGTTACAGTTTCATGGAGCGCTGCTACGCCTGCGGCGTCAACCCGCGTGTGGACTTCGGTTCGGTGCGCTTGAACACCACCGCGTTCCAGACCGAGATCACCTCGGCCGCACGCGAGTTCGGCGTCGACGAAGCCGTGGTACGCGCCATCATCCATGCCGAGTCGGCCTACAACCCGACCGCGCTCAGCCGTGCCGGCGCGCAGGGCCTGATGCAGCTGATGCCGCCAACCGCCGCGCGCTTCGGGGTCAGTGACTCCTATGATGCCGGGCAGAACATCCGTGGTGGCGTGCAGTATCTTGCGTGGTTGCTGAAACGCTTCAATGGTGACCTGACCCTGGCCGCAGCCGGCTACAACGCCGGCGAAGGCGCGGTCGACCGCCACGGTGGCGTGCCGCCCTACAGCGAGACCCAGTACTACGTACGCCGGGTCGGGCAGCTGGCCGAACGTTACCGCACCGCATTGACGCACCAGTAGTGTTGGCCGCTGGCCGGCAATCCCAGGGCAATGGCCGGTACTGACCGGCCGCTGGGCGGCAACCCCGCAATCAATGTTGTTGCAATGCGTTGTGTGGCGCGCGACGGTTCCGCTACACTCGCCCATGATTCAATGCGGCTCTGGCCCCCACCGGATCCGCTGGCAGCCTTAAAGCTACCTAATCAATATCGGAGTGCCGGATGGCCAACGATGGGGTACACGATCCAGTCAACACCGGACGTCGGCGTTTTCTTTCTGCCACCACAGCCGTGGTGGGTGCCGTCGGCGTCGGATTCACCGCAGTTCCTTTCATCAAATCCTGGAACCCCAGTGCCCGCGCCAAGCTTGCCGGCGCACCGGTGGTGGCCGACATCAGCGCCCTGCAGGAAGGCCAACGCCTGATCGTGGAATGGCGTGGCCAGCCGATCTGGATCGTCAAGCGGTCCAAGGCCATCCTCGATGCGTTGCATGGGCTGGATGGCCGTCTCAAGGACCCCGAGTCCGGCGAGAAGGACCAGCAGCCGGACTACGTGCTGAAGCAGAACCCCGAGCTGCGCTCGATCAAGCCGGACATCTCCGTACTGGTCGGCCTGTGCACGCACCTGGGCTGCTCGCCGGAAATGGTCGCCGAGATCCGGCCTGAACCCTACGACCCGCAGTGGAAGGGCGGCTACTTCTGCCCCTGCCACAAGTCGCGCTTCGACATGTCCGGCCGCGTCTTCAAGGACGTGCCGGCGCCGATCAACCTGAAGGTGCCCGCGCACCATTACCAGGACGACAACACCATCATCATCGGTGTCGATCCGCAGGGGGCTGCCTGATGGCCAATATCCTCAGCCGTACCGCCAGCGGCGTGGCCGACTGGGTCAACGCCCGCGCGCCCGGCCTGATGCCGGTCTACCGCAAGCACGTCAGCGAGTACTACGCGCCGAAGAACTTCAACATCTGGTACTACTTCGGTTCGCTGGCGCTGCTGGTGCTGGTCAACCAGATCGTCACCGGCATCTTCCTGACGATGCACTACAAGACCAACGCCGCCGAAGCGTTCGGTTCCATCGAGTACATCATGCGGGACGTGGAGTGGGGCTGGCTGATCCGCTACATGCACTCCACCGGGGCCTCGCTGTTCTTCATCGTGGTCTACCTGCACATGTTCCGCGGCCTGCTGTACGGCAGTTACCAGAAGCCACGCGAGCTGGTGTGGATCCTCGGCATGCTGATCTACCTGGTGCTGATGGCCGAAGCCTTCATGGGCTACGTGCTGCCGTGGGGCCAGATGTCGTTCTGGGGTGCCAAGGTGATCATCTCGCTGTTCGGCGCGATACCGGTGATCGGCAACGGCCTGACCGAATGGATCATGGGCGACTACCTGCCCAGTGACGCCACGCTCAACCGCTTCTTCGCGCTGCATGTCATCGCATTGCCGCTGGTGCTGTTGCTGCTGGTGGTACTGCATCTGGGTGCGCTGCACGAAGTGGGTTCGAACAACCCCGATGGCGTGGAGATCAAGAAGGGGCCGAAGGGCAACCGCTGGTCGCCGAACGCGCCGGCCGACGGCATTCCGTTCCACCCGTACTACACGCTCAAGGATGGCGTCGGTGCGGGCTTCCTGCTGATCATCGCCGCCTTCATCATCTTCTTCGCGCCCGGTTTCGGTGGCCTGTTCCTGGAGCATGACAACTTCACCGAGGCCAACCGCCTGGTGACCCCGGAACACATCAAGCCGGTCTGGTACTACACGCCGTACTACGCGATGTTGCGGGTGGTGCCGAACAAGCTGGGCGGCGTGCTGGTGATGTTCTCGGCCATCGCGATCCTGTTCCTGGTGCCGTGGCTGGACAAGGCGCGGGTGAAGTCGGTGCGCTACCGCGGCTGGATCTCGAAGGTGATGCTGGGCGTGCTGGCGGTGTGCTTCGTGTGGCTGGGCGTGATCGGCTCCGGTCCGGGCACCGACGTGCACGAAACCTACATCGGGCGGGTGCTGACCTTCCTGTACTTCGCGTTCTTCATCACCATGCCGCTATGGACACGGTTGGACAAGACCAAACCGGTACCGGAGAGGGTGACCACCCATGACTGATCGCTGGATGGTCCGGCTGGCCCTGACGGCCGCCCTGATGCTGGGCAGTTTCCTGGCCTCCGCCGCCGAAGGTGGCACCAAGCTTCTGCAGGCCGGCAACGACCTGGGTGACCGTGCCTCGCTGCAGCGCGGCGCGCAGCTGTACATGAACTACTGCTCCGGTTGCCACGCGCTGAAGTACCTGCGCTATTCGCGGATGGCGCAGGACCTGGGCCTGACCGAAGAGGAGGTGATGAACAACCTCAACTTCACCGGCTCGGCGATCGGCGACCCGATCCCGGTGGCGATGCCCAAGGAGAACGCCGAGAAGTGGTTCGGCAAGATGCCGCCGGACCTCAGCCTGATCGCGCGCGTGCGCGGCAGTGACTGGGTCTACACCTATCTCAAGTCGTTCTACCTGGACAGCAGCCGGCCGCTGGGCTGGAACAACGCGCTGTTCGCCAACGCTTCCATGCCCAACCCGCTGTGGGAGATGCAGGGCCTGCAGCATGCCGTGCATGGCAAGCCGGAGGCGCCGGGGATGGACCCGCCGGTGACCGGCCTGAGGATCGAAACGCCGGGTTCGGTCGATGCCGGGCAATACGACCAGGCCGTGCGGGACATCACCAACTTCCTCGAATATGCCGGTGAACCGGCCGCGCTCAAGCGCCAGCAGCTGGGCGTGTGGGTGATCCTGTTCCTGGCCCTGCTGACCTTCCTGCTGTACCTGTTGAAGAAGGAATACTGGAAGGACGTTCACTGATTCTGCTGCCGGCCATCGCATGGGCCTATTGGCTTTTGTGATGGTCGGTTGCACACTCGGGGAGGAGTCGATCGCCGGCACGGTGCCGGCGGCGCCGATGCGGCAGGCGGTCTCCTGTCGTGGGAGAGCCTTTGATGGCGGCGAGCGTACGCATGCGCAATACACTGACGCTGTTTTCCTCGAACGACGATGTACTGTGCCACCGTGTACGTCTGGTCCTGGCGGCCAAGGGGGTCACGTTCGACTTCGTTCCGGTCGATCCGCAGAACCCGCCTGAAGACCTGATCGACCTCAATCCGTACCATTCGGTGCCGACCCTGGTCGAACGCGAGCTGGTGCTGTACGCCGCATCGGTGGTCAGCGAGTACCTGGACGAACGTTATCCGCATCCGCCGCTGATGCCGGTCGATCCGCTCTCGCGTGCACGCATCCGCCTGGCGATGCTGCGCATCGAGCACGACTGGGTGCCGCAGGTGCAGGCCATCCAGCTGGGCAACAAGACCCAGGCCGAGGCCGGTCGCAAGCGCCTGAAGGAGCTGCTGACCGCCTCGCTGCCGCTGTTCAAGGCCAGCAAGTTCTTCCTCAATCCGGAAATGAGCCTGGCCGACTGCGCGATGGCGCCGATCATCTGGCGCCTGCAGTCGCTGGATGTACCGCTGCCGAAGGACGGCAAGGCGATCGAGGATTATGGCAACCGCATCTTCCGCCACCCCGGCTTCGTCCGCAGCCTGACCGATCAGGAAAAGAAACTACGCGATCTGCCGGTCTGATCCAGCCACGCGTTACCCGTCTGCACGCCGACCGGCGTGCAGGCGATCCGCCCCGGCGGGCCGCCGGGCGCGTACACTTCACGCATGACCGAAGACTTCTTCCACATGACCAGCCACCGCCCGTACCTGCTGCGGGCGCTGGTGGAATGGATCAACGACAACCAGCTGACCCCGCACATCCTGGTCGACGCCGGCGTTCCCGGCGTGCAGGTCCCGCCTTCGGCGGTCAAGGATGGCCGGGTCGTGCTCAACATCGCCGAACGTGCTGTCGTACGGCTGATGATCGACAACGAGATGGTGAGCTTCTCGGCGCGCTTCTCCGGCACCAGCTATCCGGTACAGGTACCGATCAGCGCCGTGCTGGCCGTCTACGCCCGCGAGACCGGGCAGGGCATGGCGCTGCCGGACGATATTCCAGGCAACGACACCGCGCCGACCAGCGACGAGCTGCTGCACGATGAAGGTACGCCGCCGGACGATACGCCGCCGGCCAATCCGCCGCCCAAGGGCCGCCCGAACCTGCGCGTGGTCAAGTAATGTTTCCGACGCCGCCCCGATGGGCGGCGTTTTCCTTTGCAGGATTTACCGGTGGGTGCAGACCGTTGGTCGGCACTCAAAGCCCTTACACATCCTCGGCATCATCCACATCCGGCCGGATCTGGCTGATCCGCGCCGCCCCCGGGCCGGTGAACGAGATCAGCTGGTCGCCGCGCAGCACCATGCGGCCCACGTGGCGATCGATGCCATCGTAGGAATACTCGAACTTGAAGGTGCGCTCGAATCCGAGCCGTCCATCCTCGCCACGCGACAGTCGCAGGCCGGTGGCATGTACCGCCTGATCCAGCCATTGCACGTCGGCTGCGCGGCAGGCATTGCGCCCCAGCTCGACCGCGCGCTCGGCGGCCGAACGCGCCGCGTTCCAGAAGAAATAGATGATTCCGCCGGCAATCAGCAACAGCAGCAGGGTGGGCATGGCGTCAGCCGTCAGAGGTCGATCCCGCAAAGATGGCGGCGAACGCGCGCTGGATCAAGCGCCTGGCATCAGCGCGTTGGTTCTGGGCCAGTTGAGACCGGTTGAGGCGGTATGACGACCGGTTGCGGCACCGGCGTGGGTTGCATCGGCGTGGCAGTGGGCGAGGGCATCACCAGCGGTGATGTGGCAGTCAACTGCAGCAGCGCTGCCCAGTCCTGCCGGTTGAAGCTGCATTCGTCCTCGCGCCCCGGTGTGCAGCTGGGATCGATGCCGGTGCTGTTGCGTTCGCGTGCCGGAGGCAGCTTGATCAGCCCCGTACGATCCAGCTGCAGCAACCGCATCGCCACGGTGTTCATCACGTTGCCACCGACCAGGTACAGGGTCTGGTCGCCCCCCAGGTTGGCGGCCACCACTACTTCGCAATGCGATTTCCAGTGGCCCACCGAGCCGTTGCCCAGTGCCTGCACCAGCCCGCTGTAGCTAAGCGTGGTGCCGCGGTCGCGCAGGAAGCACAGCAGGTCGCCCGGTGCGGGCTTTGCGGTCGCGGGATCGACCAGCCGGTACGGCACGCCCGAGGGGCCGCCCTGGTACGCGGCACGGATGTAGTCGATGTGGCGTGGCGACGTGTTGAAGCCGGGAACGCCGGACTGCACCATCACCCAGGAAATGAAGGCGGCCGACCACGGGTTGTCGATCAGGAAGGCGCGGCAGTCACTGTCGGTGTAGCGCGTGCCCAGCGGTGCCAGGCAGCTGCTGGCGCCTGCGATGCTGCCCATCGCGTTGAGCGTGCCGCTGTTGCGCCAGTAGCCGGCCACTCGCCGCCAGGCGATCAGGCCGTTGTCGGCCAGGTGATCGCTTTCGGCTTCGGTGACGCTGAGGCTGGCCGCACGGCCATCACGATCGATGAAGGGGCGGAACCACAACCGGTGCTCGTTGCAGGCGGTGTTGCGGATGGCCACCGCCAATGGGCTCAGGCCGAAGCGCGGTGGCACATCGCAGGCTTCGGCGGCAGCCGCAGACAGCGGGGTCGCGGCCAGCAGCAGGCAGGCAGGCAAGAGCATCCGGCGCATGCGCGGCTCCTGTGGGGGATGACCGCAGCGTCGCAGCGCCGTCGTGAACGCCGGGTGTGAGAACGGGGTCAGATCCCTTTTCCACGGGAAAAGGGATCTGACCCCGGCCAGGCCTCAACCCGGCGGCGGGCCCAGCTTCAGGGAAAGATCGATGGCCTGCACGTGCTTGGTCAGTCCACCGATGGAGATGCAGTCCACGCCGTCTTCGGCGATCGAACGCAGGCCACCCAGTCCCACGCTGCCGGAGACTTCCAGCGGAATGCGGCCCGCCGTGATGCGCACTGCCTCGCGGCGCAGGTCGGGGCTGAAGTCATCCAGCAGGATGCGCTCGCAACCGGCTTCCAGCGCCTGGCGCAGCTGGGCCAGGTCCTCGACCTCGACCACCAGCGGCAGCGCGGGCCATTGCCGGCGCGCGGCGGCCACCGCCGCGGCCAGCGAACCGGCGGCACGGATGTGATTTTCCTTCAGCATCACCGTGTCGTAGAGGCCGAAGCGGTGGTTCTCGCCGCCGCCACAGCGCACCGCGTACTTCTGCGCCAGGCGCAGGCCGGGCAGGGTCTTGCGGGTGTCGAGGATGCGCGTGCCGGTACCGGCCACGGCGGCCACGTAGCGGGCCGTAGTGGTGGCGGTGCCGGACAGCGTCTGCAGGAAATTCAGCGAGGTGCGCTCGGCACTGACCAGGCTGCGGCTGCGGCCGTGCAGCAGGGCCAGCACGGTGCCGGCAGTGACCGCGTCACCTTCGGAGACACGCCATTCGATGCGCACGTCCGGGTCGAGCGCGCGGTGGGTGGCGTCGAACCATGGGCGGCCGGCGATCACTCCATCCTGCTTGCACAGCAGGTAAGCGCTGTCGGCCTGGTCGGGCAGCAGGGCGGCGGTGACGTCGCCGCTGCCCAGGTCCTCGGCCAGCGCACGCGCGACATCGGCGGCGACAACGGCCGCATCCGGCGTCGGCAGCGCGCTCATGCGGCCGGGAAGTCGGTGATCTGGGCGGTCGGGATGGCTTCCTCGGCCAGCAGCACCGGAATGCCGTCGTCAACGCGGAACACCTGCTTGCGGTCGCGGGTGACCAGCGCTTCGCGCAGCGGCTGCGCCAGCGGGTTGCCATCGGCCTTGTTCACCGCGCCGGCGGAAATGGCCTTGTTGAGGGCTTCCAGGCCCTTGCCATCCAGCAGGGACAGGGGCTGGCGGGTGTCCGGCGACACCAGCAGGTCGAGCAGCTTGCGATCCATGGTTCTTCGTCTTGCGTGGAAGATGGCTAGAATACGTCTTTAAGGCAGGTGACGGCCAATGACCCCCAACCCGATCGCGCCGCTTGTCGGCATCGTCATGGGTTCCCGTTCCGACTGGGAAACCATGCAGCACGCCGCCCAGAAGCTTGAAGCCCTGGGTGTTCCGTTCGAAGTGAAGGTGGTGTCCGCGCATCGGACGCCGGATGTGTTGTTCAGTTACGCCGAGCAGGCGGGCCCGCGTGGCCTGCGCGCCATCATCGCCGGTGCCGGCGGGGCCGCGCACCTTCCGGGCATGATCGCCGCCAAGACCGCCGTGCCGGTGCTGGGCGTGCCGGTGCAGTCCAAGGCCCTCAACGGCATGGATTCGCTGCTGTCGATCGTGCAGATGCCGGCCGGCATCCCGGTCGCCACCTTCGCCATCGGTAATGCCGGCGCGTCCAACGCCGCGCTGTTCGCCGCTGCGATGCTGGCCAGCGACCAGCCGGCGATCGGCCAGGCGCTCGACGCGTTCCGTGCGCGCCAGACCGAAGACGTGATGGCCCACGACGATCCGCGCCAATGAGCCTGACCGTCGGCATCCTGGGCGGCGGCCAGCTCGCCCGCATGATGGTCCTGGCCGGTGCGCCGCTGGGATTGCGCTTCGAACTGTACGACCCGGCAGCCGACGCCTGCAGCGGCCCGCTGGCGCCGCTTACCGTCGGTGCCTTCGATGACCGCCAGGCGCTGGCGGAGTTCGCTGCCAAGGTCGATGTGGTCACCTTCGATTTCGAGAACGTGCCCGCTGACAGCGCGCAGTTCCTGGCCGACCGCGTACCGGTGTATCCGCCGCCGGCCGCACTGGCGGTGGCCCAGGACCGGTTGAGCGAGAAGACCCTGTTCCAGCAGCTGGGCATCCCGCTGCCGGCCTTTGCCGATATCCGCAGCCGTGACGAGCTGGCTGCGAAGGCGGCTGAGTTCGGCCTGCCGTGCATCCTCAAGACCCGCCGCCTTGGTTACGACGGCAAGGGCCAGTTCCGCCTGCGCAGCGAGGCCGACATCGACGCCGCGTGGGATGCACTGGGTGCGCAGGTCGAGCGTACCGGCCTGATCCTGGAAGGCTTCGTGGCGTTCCAGCGCGAGGTCAGTGTGGTCGCTGTGCGTGGCCGCGATGGCAGCTTCGAGGCCTGGCCGGTCACTGGCAACTGGCATGTCGACGGCGTGCTGTCGGCCAGCGTGGCCCCGGCCGTGCTGGCCGATGCCGAGCAGCAGGCCGCGATCGGCTATGCCCGCCGTGTCGCCGAACACCTGCAGTACGTCGGCGTGTTCGCGCTGGAGCTGTTCTGCCGCGATGGCGAGCTGCTGGCCAACGAGATGGCGCCGCGGGTGCACAACTCCGGCCACTGGACCATCGAAGGCAGTGAGACCTCGCAGTTCGAAAACCACCTGCGCGCCGTGCTGGGCCTGCCGCTGGGCAGCACCCGCATGCTCGGTCATGCCTGCATGCTGAACTGGCTGGGCGAGATGCCCGACCCGTTGCCGGTGCTGGCCCAGGCCAGCGGTCACTGGCACGACTACGGCAAGGAAGCGCGCGAAGGCCGCAAGGTCGGCCACGCCACCCTGCGCGACGATGATGCCGCTGCACTGGCCGATGCGCTGGACCAGGTTGGCCTGGAGCTGGACCGCCAGGCCCAGGTGGCGCCGGCGGTGCACGCGCTGCGCAACCGCTGAGCCCGGTAGTGCCGGCCGCTGGCCGGCAGTGCAACGCTGTGACGCGCCGGTGCAGGCATCGGCGCAACATTCCCGGTGGTAGCGTGGAGCTCCTTTCTCAGGAGTCACCCCCATGCTCGACTGGAATGCCTACCGCAAGGAACTGAAGGGCCGCATCGGTGAGATCGGCAAGCTCTCGCCGGACACGGTCAAGGGCTACGCAACCCTGGCTAACGCTGGCGCGCAGACCAACCACCTCGATGCGAAGACCCGCGAGCTGATCGCGCTGGCGGTGGCGGTGACCACCCGCTGCGACGGCTGCATCACCGTGCACGTCGACGCGGCGCTGAAGCATGGTGCCAGCCGCGAGGAAATCGCCGAGGCGCTGGGCGTGGCGGTGTCGCTCAACGCCGGCGCCGCGCTGGTGTACTCGGCACGGGTGATGGACGCAGTGGCCGCACACGAAAGCGCGTGATGCCACGCTCTGCTTCCCGGTAGTGCCGGCCGCTGGCCGGCAGATTCGCCATCTCTGTACACCGATGGGGATGCCGGCCAGCGGCCGGCACCACCCCGGGGCGGAGCCGTTGCCTCAGCGTAGCTGGCTCTCAGCAAATTCCCAGTTGACCAGCTGCCAGAACGCGTCCAGGTAACGCGCGCGGTCATTCTGGTAGTCGGTGTAGTAGGCGTGCTCCCAGACATCGCAGCACAGCAGCGGCGTGCTTTCACCCGTCAGCGGCGTGCCGGCATTGCGGGTGGCCTGGATGCCCAGCTGCCCGCCCGGATGCTGCACCAGCCACACCCAGCCGGAGCCGAACAGGCCCAGCGCTGTGCGGTTGAATTCCTCGCGCAGGCGCTGCACGTCGCCGAACTGGCGCTTCACCAGCTCGCCCAGGCGACCCTGCGGTTCGCCACCGCCACGCGGCCGCAGGCACTGCCAGTAGAAGCCGTGGTTCCACGCCTGGGCGGCCGCATCGAACAGCTTTCCCTGGGCCTGGCGGACGATCTCCTCCAGTGACGCTTCTTCCCACTCGGTGCCGAGGATGCCGGCATTGACTGCATCCACATAGGCGCGATGGTGGCGGCCGTGGTGCAGTTCCAGGGTCTGTGCGGACAGGTGCGGCTGCAGGGAGCCGGAAAGGTAGGGCAGGGCAGGCAATTCGACAGGCATGGACAGGTTCGTGGCCAGAGGGGCGGCGGCAGCCGGTTCCATCCGCTTACAATGGCGGCTACCGTGGGCAGTCTAGCCGACCACCGCGGTCGGTTTGTCCGGCGAAGCAAGGAGTGAGGTTGTGGCGGTAATGCAGCAAATCCAGGCCGAGGTCGATCGTTACCCGCTCGTGCTGTTCATGAAGGGCACCCCGCAATACCCGATGTGCG
Organism: Stenotrophomonas sp. 78350_Sma; assembly: GCF_056482105.1. Lineage (NCBI taxonomy): Bacteria > Pseudomonadati > Pseudomonadota > Gammaproteobacteria > Lysobacterales > Lysobacteraceae > Stenotrophomonas > Stenotrophomonas sp. 78350_Sma. The sequence continues at coordinate 1,609,022 of NZ_CM151182.1, forward strand.
GCTTCTCCAGCCGCGCCGTACAGGCGTTGATGGCAGCCGGCGCGGTCACCCTGCGCACCGTCAACGTGCTGGAAGAACCCGAGATCCGCGCCAACCTGCCGCGGTTCTCCAACCTGCCGACCTTCCCGCAGCTGTTCATCAACGGCGAGCTGATCGGCGGCTGCGACATCGTCCTGGAACTGTTTGAAGCCGGCGAACTCAAGCGCATCGTCGAAGAGGCGACCCAGGGATGAGTGCCTGGCCATCGACGTCACCGACCAACGGGGCGCTCGATGGCCGCCCGTTGCAGGATCGCGTGGTGCTGGTTGCCGGCGCCGGTGGTGGGCTGGGCAGTGCGGCAGCCGTTGCCGCCGCCGCTGCCGGGGCGACCGTGGTCCTGCTGGGCCGCAAGCCGCGCCGCCTGGACCGTGTCTATGCCCAGGTCCAGGCCGTCGGCCCGGAACCGCTGCTGTATCCGCTGGATCTTGAGGGGGCGGGCCCCGACGACTATGCCGAACTGGCCCAGGCCCTGCAGCGCGAGCTGGGGCGGCTGGATGGGCTGCTGGTCTGTGCCGCCCATTTCCCCGGATTGACCCCGTTCGAACTGGCCGACCCGGCCAGTTTCGCCCGTGCGGTGCATGTCACCCTGACTGCTCCGGCGTGGCTGGCGCAGGCCTGCCTGCCGCTGCTGCGGCAGCGCGAGGATGCGGCCCTGGTGTTTGCGGTCGATGCCTCCGAACGGGTGGGGCAGGCCTACTGGGGTGGGTACGGCGTGGCCCAGCATGGCCTGCGCGGGCTGATCACCAGCCTGCACGACGAACTCGGCCGCAGCCCGGTGCGGGTCAGCGGCCTGTACCCTGGCCCCTTGCGCACGGCGCTGCGCGCCCGCGCCTATTCCGTCGACCAGGACCCGGCCGCGCAGGGCCCGGAGGTGGCCGCCGCTGCGGCCGTGGCGCTGCTGTCCAGCGCTGGCAGCGCCTGGCGGGGCCAGATTCTCGATGCCAGCGGGGCAATTCCCGGCGAGTGAGCCCCGGGGAAAGACGGAGTGAAGAACCCGTCACGATTGCGTTGCGATCCGGTGCCGTTTGTCGCACAACCGTCACATTGATGGCGTAGCGTGTTAATCTAGTGTTAACCGTTATGGCTGCCTTCAGCCAAGCGGTAGGGAACCCCAGATAAATCTCCGACCAGCCACCCGCAGGGCTGTTTGGATGCGCTTTTTTTCCGCCATCGCCAACTCGCATCGAGGCTACCGAAAAATGACCCACCCACTCCGGATGTCCAAGCTTACCCTTGGTCTCGTGGCCGCACTTGCCGCCGCTCCCGCCTTCGCCCAGAGCACCTCTGCCGGTGTCGGCGGTCAGGTGATGTCCGCCGCAGGCCAGCCTGTCGCCGGCGCTGAAGTCACCATCACCCACACCGAGTCGGGCACTGTTTCGCGTGCCACCACCGATGCGTCGGGTCGATACAACGCGCGCGGCCTGCGCGTGGGTGGTCCGTACACCATCACCATCACCAAGTCCGGTGAAGGCACCAAGACCGAAGAGGGTGTCTACCTGAACCTGAACCAGGTCAACACCGTCAACGCCAACCTGGGCGGTGACCTGGCTGCGACCAACCTGGACGCGGTGAACGTTGTTGCGACCGCCGGCGGCCTGGACCTGTTCAGCGCCAACAAGATGGGCACCGGCAGCAACGTGACCCGCGAAACGATGGACGCGCTGCCGTCGGCCAACCGCAACATCCAGGACTACATCCGCCTGGACCCGCGCATCTCGCAGGTCAGCAAGGCTGACGGCGCGATCTCGGCCGGTGGCCAGAACACCCGCTACAACGCCATCCGCATCGACGGTATCAGCGCCTCCGATCCGTTCGGCCTGGGCTCCAACAACCTGCCGACCGAGCGTCAGCCGGTGTCGATGGACGCCATCCAGGAAATCAACATCGACCTGGCCAACTACGACACCACCATCGCCGGTGGTACCGGTGCGGTGATCAACGCCGTCACCAAGTCGGGTACCAACGAGTTCCACGGCACCGTGTACGGCTCGTACCGCGACAAGGACATGATCCGTACGCGCCTGGAAGGTGACACCACGGACTTCAACGGCTTCAAGGACGAGAAGACCTACGGCATGACCCTGGGCGGCCCGATCGTCAAGGACAAGCTGTTCTTCTTCACCAACTATGAAAAGTACGAGCGTAGCGGCGGCGGCGTGAGCCTCGGCGAAACCCCGTACAACAAGCCGAACGGCATCAGCGACGCCGACATCGCCCGCGTGCAGAAGCGCATGTCCGATCTGGGCTACCCGGTTGGCGGCATCGGTGCGCTGGACAACAAGACCTCGATCGAAGAATACGCGATCAAGCTCGACTGGAACATCAACGAGAACCACCGCGCGGCCCTGCGCTACAACAAGATGAAGCAGGACGTCGTCCGCTTCCCGCAGGTCAACAACAGCGCCATCTCGCTGAGCGACTTCTGGTACACCCAGCCGACCCAGTACGAAACCTGGATGGGTGAACTGTTCAGTGACTGGTCCGAGAACTTCTCGACCGAGTTCAAGGTTTCGCACAAGGACTACTCGTCCAACCGCGTTGCTGCCTCGCACCTGCCGCAGATCCGCGTGCGCTTCGGCAACAACTCGCTGTACCTGGGTACCGAGCAGAACACCCACACCAACATCGTCGAGTCGAAGGAACTGAGCGCCTTCGGTGCCGGTACCTGGTACATCGGTGACCACACCGTCAAGTTCGGTTTCGACTATACCGACAACGACCTGATGAACTTCTACGGCCGCAACCTGTACGGCGCGTACGAGTTCGCCGACCTGGCTGCGTTTGAAGCCGGTACCCCGTCGGCCTACCAGGTGCGCGTGCCGCGCGCCGGCGGCAGCGTTGACGACATTCCGGCCAAGTTCCACCTGAAGAACACCGGCCTGTTCATCCAGGACACCTGGGCGATCAACTACAACCTGAGCCTGATGTTCGGTATCCGTATCGACATGCCGGACTTCAGCACCCAGCGCCTGTACAACCCGCGCATCGAACAGCTGTACGGCTTCAACAACACCCAGCTGGTCGACAAGAAGCTGTTCCAGCCGCGCGTCGGCTTCAACTACACCTTCGACACCGATCGTCCGACCCAGCTGCGCGGTGGCGTTGGCCTGTTCGGCGGCGCTGCTCCGAACGTGTGGCTGGCAGGTGCCTACCAGAACACCGGCCTGAACTACTCCGAGTACAACCTGACTCGCAACCCGGGTGGCTTCAGCTTCGACGCTGACAACCCGTACATCCCGAACCCGTCGCTGGCCTCGGCCCGCCAGAACGTCGACCTGATCGCTCCGGGCACCCGCCTGCCGTCGGTGTGGAAGGCCAACCTGGCGTTCGACCATGAGCTGCCGTGGTACGGCATCGTGGCGTCGGCTGAAGTGCTGTTCACCAAGGTCAAGGATGGTCTGTACTTCGACCGCCTGGACGTGATGTCCCCGAATGCCAAGCGTTCGGTCGGTCAGGATGGTCGCGCGCTGTACTGGAACGACTACGGCATGAACGGTGCCAATGCCGGCCCGAACGGCATGCAGGCTGGCCAGAAGAATGGTCGCGCCTGCTCGGCGACCGATCTGACCTGCCCGGGTGACCGCGTCAACCGTCCGGGTGACATCGGCGACGTGATCCTGCTGCGCAACACCGACAAGGGTCGTGGTTCGCAGGCTACCTTCTCGCTGGCCAAGCCGCTGACCGAGAACTGGGGCTGGTCGCTGGGTTACACCTACACCCAGTCCAAGGAAGTGAGCCCGCTGTCCAGCTCGCAGAACACCTCGAACTGGAACAACACGCTGAGCCTGAACGCCAACGACAACGTTGCGTACAACTCGCGCTACGCGATCAAGGACCGCATCACCGGCACCCTGGAGTGGAAGCACAACTTCTTCGGTGACAATGCCACCCGCGTTGGCCTGTTCTATGAAGGCCGTTCGGGCCGTCCGTACAGCTACGTCTACTACAACGACGTGAATGGCGACGGTGCCGGTACCAACGACCTGTTCTACGTGCCGAAGGGCCCGGGTGACGTGATCTTCACCGGCGGTGCCGACATGGAGAAGAAGTTCTTCGAATGGCTGGCGCAGAATCCGGAGCTCGAGGCCTACCGTGGCAGCGTGGTCCCGGCCAACTCGCACCGCGCCAAGTGGGTCAACAGCTTCGACGTCCGTATCAGCCAGGAATTCCCGGGCTTCGTGAAGGGTCACAAGGGTGAAGTCGCCCTGGACATCATGAATGTCGGCAACCTGCTGAACAAGAAGTGGGGCCTGATCGACGACTACGGCTTCTACGCCACCCGTCGCGTTGCCAACTACTCGGGTATCGACCCGGCTACCGGCAAGTACCTGTACAACTTCACCGGCCGTACCGACAATTCCTCGATCCAGGAAAACAACAACGACAAGGGCAACACCGCCGTGTCGCGTTGGTCGATGCAGCTGACCCTGAAGTACAAGTTCTGATCCGTCAGAGCCTGACGCAGTAAGTGAAAACGGCCGGGGAAACCCGGCCGTTTTCCGTTCAGGCGAAAGTCCTTGCAGGCCACTCTGCATCGGCGTAGCATCCAGAAATGTGCGCGGTGCCAACGCCGCCGATGCGGTCCCGGAAAGGCGAACGCGGGGAGCACACATCCAACGGTCGGGCTTCCCGGCCGTTTTGCTTTTTAAGGGGGCGGCAGTACAGTCGGAAACCTTGAAGGAAGCGAAAAATTGGATATGACCACGAACGAAAAATCAGCCCGCGCACTGCCGGTGCAGGACGCGCGGATCTACCCGCGCGGTGGGCTGGATGTGCTGTCGCGGGCCGAAGTGGCCCGCCTGCGCGATGCGTCTGCCGGCGGCATGCACGAGCTGCTGCGCCGCTGTGCGCTGGCCGTGCTGACCAGTGGCAGCGCCTCTGACGATCCGCGCGCGGCACGCGATCTGTATCCCGATTTCGACATCCAGGTGGCGCAGCAGGATCGCGGCGTGCGCATCGACCTGGTCAACGCGCCGGCGATGGCCTTCGTCGATGGCGAGATCATCCGCGGCGTCGCCGAACTGCTGTTCGCGGTGGTGCGTGACCTGGCCTACATGGCCATCGAGATGGGCCCGGCCTACGCGGCCGAACTGGAGTCGTCCGAAGGCATCACCAATGCCGTGTTCGGCCTGCTGCGCAATGCGCGCATCCTCAATCCGGGCGACCCGAACCTGGTGGTCTGCTGGGGCGGCCACTCGATTTCGCGCGACGAGTATCTGTACACCAAGCAGGTGGGCTATGAGCTGGGCCTGCGTGGTCTGGACATCTGCACCGGCTGCGGCCCGGGTGCGATGAAGGGCCCGATGAAGGGGGCCACCATCGCCCATGCCAAGCAGCGCAGGACGGTCACCCGTTACATCGGCCTGACCGAGCCGGGCATCATCGCCGCCGAGTCGCCGAACCCGATCGTCAACCACCTGGTGATCATGCCGGACATCGAGAAGCGCCTTGAGGCCTTCGTCCGCATCGGCCACGGCATCATCGTGTTCGCCGGTGGCGTCGGTACCGCCGAGGAAATCCTGTACCTGCTCGGCATCCTGCTGCGCGAGGAAAACAAGGACCTGCCGTTCCCGCTGATCCTGACCGGCCCGACGGTGGCGGCGCCGTACTTCGAGCAGATCGACCGCTTCATCCGCCTGACCCTGGGTGATGAAGCCGCCGAGCGCTACGAGATCATCATCGGCGACCCGGTTGCGGTGGCGAAGAAGATGGCCAATGGCATCAAGCGCGTGCGCGAGCACCGCCTGGCGCAGAAGGACTCGTTCTTCTTCAACTGGTCGATCGAGATTCCGTGGGAGTACCAGCAGCCGTTCGTGCCGACCCACGAAGCAATGGCCGCGCTGGACCTGCACCACGGGCGTGCGCCGCATGCGCTGGCGGCGGACCTGCGCCGGGCGTTCTCGGGCATCGTCGCCGGCAATGTGAAGGAAGACGGCATGCGTCGCATCGAGCAGTTCGGGCCGTTCCAGATCCATGGCGACCCGGACATGATGCAGGCCCTGGACGGGCTGCTGCGTGCCTTCGTCGAGCAGCGCCGGATGAAGATCTCCGGCGAGTACCAGCCCTGCTACCAGGTGCTGGCCTGAGCCCGCGCCGGCGCGATGGGGATCGCGCCGGGACAGGTAGGGGAGGGCGGGCCGTCAAGGCGTTGACGCCCGTCGCCCCGGATTGACCGTTCATCCTGCCGCCGCTTGCCGGTGGCGGGACGATGGCCCATCGTGGCCATCAACACGCTGGGGAGCGTCCAATGTCTTTGCGCCGGCAAAACGGCTTCACGCTGGTCGAGTTGATGATCACGCTGGTCATCCTGGTCATTCTGGCCAGCATCTCCTATCCCAGCTTCCGCACCGCGATGCGCTCGAACCGGCTGACCACCACCAACAACGAGGTGATCGGTCTGTTGTCGCTCGCCCGCAGCGAGGCCATCCGCAACCGCCATGGTGGCGGGGTCTGCGGCAGCAGCAACGGCACGTCCTGCGACGGCGAGTGGAGCAAGGGCATGCTGGCCTGGGGCGATGCCGATGGCGATGGCTCCATCAGTGGCAGCGAAAGCGTGCTGCGCTTCTCCAAGGGCAGCAGCAGCCTGGCGGTCGAGGCTCCCAGCCCAACCGTCATCACCTTCGATTCCCAGGGGCGCCGCCGCGCGTCCGCCGACCAGATCGTGAGCCTGGTGCCGCAGGGCTGCAAGGCGGGTGACCCCATGCGGACCCTGACCGTCCTGTTCTCGGGCCAGGTCCGCTCTACCGCAGGAACCTGCAAATGAAACGTCTTCGTTCCGGCATGGGCGGGCCTGCCCGCAGTCGTGGCTTCAGCCTGATCGAGGTGCTGATCGCGCTGCTGGTGCTGGCGTTCGGCCTGCTTGGCTTTGCGCTGCTGCAGACCATGAACGTGCGGTTCGTGCAGAGCGCCAGCCAGCGCACCCAGGCCACCAGCCTGGCCTACGACCTGATCGAGCTGATGCGCGTGCAGCGCAGCGAAACCCTCAACGGTGGCGAATACACCAAGGCCTCCTTCACTGCCGGCTCGGTCACCGCGCCGGCTGGCCCCTGCACCTGGCCCAACAGTGCCGACGTGACAGCCTCCAAGGCGAACGTGGCGCGCTGGCAATGCCAGGTCGTCAAGGTGCTGGGAGGCAAGGCCAGCGCCAACGTGACCGTCAACGATGGTCTGGTCACGGTGGGCATCGGCTGGGGAGACGAGCGATGGAACGCGGCCAATCCCGACAGCATCACCACGTTCACCCTGGTTACCCGTCTATGAAGCGCGCGCCTTCCCTTGCCAGCCATGCGGCAGGCCTTTCGCTGGTGGAACTGCTGATCTCGCTGGTCATCGGCCTGGTGCTGATGCTGGGCGTGACCCAGATCTTCATGGCCTCGCGGGCGGCCTCGCAGCTGTCCGAGGGTGTCGCGCGCACCCAGGAAAACGCTCGATTCGCACTGGAGTTCCTCGAGCGCGACATCCGGATGGCCGGGCACATGGGCTGCGTGAACGACCAGGCGCATCTGGTGCGTGCCCAGGACAGTGTCAAGGTCAACATTGCCGGCGTGAAGTCGGGTGATGGCAGCCCGATGGACTTCTCGGTGCCGATCCAGGGTTACGAGGCGCAGGGTACCGCGCCTGGCAACAAGCTGACCCTCGGCGCGAGCTGGGGGGCGGCCGGCAGCACGCCGTCGGCGATCACCAATCTGAAGCCCAAACCGCTTGGCGGCAGCGACATCATCGTGATGCGCTACCTGGCGCCGGAAGGCTCGCCGGTGCTGTCCATCGGTTCCGGTACTTCGCCGGACATCACGATCGCCAGTGACGCGGCGGCCCGCCTGTCGGCCGGTGCCGTCACCACGCCCTCGGCGTTTGCCGTGGCCGATTGCAGCAAGGTGGACGTGTTCGCCGGAAAAATCGCCGGCAGCACGATCACGGCCAGCAAAGCCGATCTCTCGGCCTATTCGGCCAACAACGCGGTGACCATGGTCTATCGGGTGGAATCGATGGCGTACTACGTGGCCACCAATACCGCCGGCGAACCCGCGCTGTACCGCGCGCGTGGCGCTGGCGACAACACCTTCGCCACCGGTGAGGAGCTGGTGGAGGGCATCGAGAGCCTGCAGTTCCTCTATGGACAGGATACCGAGACGGCGATCAGCAGCGCCGCGCCGCCGACCGGGGTAATCGCCTTCCAGAAGACTGCCAGCGGGGTCAGCACCGGTACCGATGCCGCCGCTGTCGCTGCGTGGCGGCGGGTTGGCATGGTGCAGTTCGGGCTGCTGGTGCGCAGCCCGCAGCGGGCCGCTGCGGAGCAGGCCAATACGGCGGTGGCCCAGCTGGGTGTGCTCGGCGTTGGCTTCAATCCGCCCACGACCTACGACGATCGCTACCGTGCCTCCTACGAGGTGTCCGTGGCGCTGCGCAACCGACTGTTCGGGAACTGACCCATGAAGCCCTCCGTCTCCCGTCGATTCCAGGGGCGCGCGCAGCAGCGCGGCGCGGTGCTGTACGTGGCCCTGATGCTGTTGATCCTGCTGTCGCTGATCGGCGTGGTCGGCATGCAGGTGGCCAGCATGCAGGAGCGCATGTCCTCCAACTACCGGGCCGCCAACGTGGCGTTCCAGGCCAGCGAACGAGCGGTACGTGATGCCGAGCGGTCGATCGAGGAGATTGACAACAATACCGGCGATGGCGGCGCGTTGAAGGCTGACGCCATCAAGCGCATCTGCGACGACGGCTTCGATCCCACCCGCTGGGTGGGTGAGCAGAAGCTGTCGGCGGCGCCGGTGGTCAGCGTGCGCCGCATCGACGCCTGCATCCAGGGCGAATCGACGCTGGGCATGGGCACGCCGGAAAGCGAAGAGCCCACCCGCGTCTACCAGATCACCGCGTTCGGCTCCGATCGCGATGCCGCCACCAGCAACGAGGGTACCTCCTCGGCGGCTGTCGACACTGTTTTCAAGCTTTGAGGAATCCGGTCATGGCGACCCGAAAGATCAAGATCCTGGCCGGCTCCGGGCTGCTGCTGGCGGTGGCGGGTGGTACCTGGCTTGCGATGAACCTGTTCGCCGCGCAGGCGCAGGGAACGTTGTCACAGCACCCGATGAACCTGAAGGTCTCCGCGCCGCCGTCGTTCATCATGGCGGTGGATGATTCGGGTTCGATGACCTTCCAGACCCAGTTCCCGGGGCAGGATGGTACGGCGTGCTGGCACTACGGAAGAAGGAGTTTCTTCCGATCGGCCGGGGTGCTCAATACGCCTGAAGACGTGCCCGTAACCTATGACCGGTGGGGAAATGCCATCCAGACTGGTGAGTGCAGTTACTTCTATGTGCTGCCCGGCGCACGGATCAACAGCTACAACGGCATCCCGGCGCTGGATGTCTTCGGGTTTGCCCGATCGGCGGCCTACAACCCGACCTACTACGACCCTGCCATCAAGTACGAGCCCTGGCTGCGGATCGTGAACGAAGAAGTGCAGTCGTATCCAGTGGCGAGTACGTCGGCCACCCTCATCGATCCTCGTGAGACGGATACACTGGCGATCGCCAGCAGCTATCTGGGTACCTCGTCCTGGGACGTCCAGAGGATGCAGGAAGGGATGACGGTACCGGCCGGGCAGACCTACAGGACTGCAAGCAGGGCCAATGGTGGTTTTGGCAGCGAGAACGCCAATACGAGAGGCGCGATCTGGAACTCGGCGGGCTATGCGTCGCTGCGTTATGTGCCCGCTACGTTCTACATGCCGTACACAAGTGAGGGCGACGCCTATCCGCAGTTGCCGGGCACTGCCAATGCGTATGCAGGTATCCAGCGAACCAAGGTTACCGGCGCCTGCGGTTCGGGATGTGACATGTGGAAGTACGTCATCGGCACCGGTGATGCTGCCGCATTGCAGAACTTCGCCAACTGGTACTCGTACTACGGTAACCGCAACCGGGCGATGATCGCCGGCATGACGCGTGCATTGAATGTCAATGACATGTATGTCGGCTACTTCCGGATCAACGATTTCCAGGATTACAACAGCTCGACGGACTCCAACAAACGGCTTGCGATCCGGGACATGAGCGTGATCGGGCAGAAGTCCGCGCTCTACACCAGCATGATCGCGCTGACGGCCAGTGGTGGTACGCCGAATCGACATGCCGTCAACGCCGCGGGCCTGCAGTTCATGCGGACCGATGACAATGCCCCCATCAAGCTGTCCTGCCAGAAGAATGCGGTGATGCTGTTCACCGACGGCTACAGCAACAATGGCAACAACCTTTCGTCATCCCTGGCGCCTGCCCCGGGCAACGTGGACGGAGACATGGGGACTCCCTTCTCGGATGGCAATTCCAACACCATGGGTGATATTGCCGCGTACTACTACGTGAACCCGTTGCGAACCGATGATCGGATGCCCCGGGGACAGGTGCCGGTACCGGAGCAATGTGCGACCAGTACCGACAAGTCGCTGGACTGCAACAAGGACCTGCATATCAACTTCTACGGGATCACGCTGGGTGCGCGTGGCAATCTGTTCGACCCGAACAGGCAGCAGAACCCGTATACCGATTCGGCGGTCTACAGCAACTGGCCGAGTCGCCAGAACGACAATCCCAGTACCGTGGATGACATCTGGCATGCCGCGACCAATACCCGCGGTGAGTACATCAACGCGCGTACTCCGGCAGACATCACCACGGCCATGCGCCGGGTGCTGTCGTCGGTCACCTCCGGGCCAGCGCCTTCGGGCAGCCAGGGCCTGACCGGCGCGCGTATCGGTACCGGATCGCTGGCGGTCACGCCCCAGTTCGAAGTGGCCAACGAGGAAACCGATTGGTTCAGCCGCCTGAAGGCATCCAAGCTCGCGGTCAACGACAAGACGCAGCAGACCGAGTACACGCAGGTATGGGAAGCGGCCGAGAAGCTGGGGGCGCAGCGTTCGCGCACCATCGTCGCCACCAAGGGCAATGCTGCGGTTGACTTCAGCAGCACCAACATCGCCTTCACCGACCTCTGCAACAAGGACGAGAAGCAGTATCCGGGCATTGCGCGCTGTTCCGCGACCGAGGCTGAAAAGCTGGGCGGCGACATCGCCACGGCCATGGCTTATCTGCGCGGCGACGCATCACGCGAAGTACGCAACTCGGGGGGCATCTATCGCACGCGTACCACCGTGCTGGGCGACATCGTCAATTCCAGTCCGGTGATCAGTTCGCCCCGCGACGACTATGGCTACCAGCGCATCAGCACCGCGATGGCGACCTCGTATGCCACGTATCTGACCCGCAAGCGCAACAATGGCCGCTACATGGTCTATGTCGGTGCCAACGACGGCATGCTGCATGCCTTCGACGGTGGCATGAACGGCAACGGCGTAAGTGACAGTGCCGGTGGCAGCGAGACCTTCGCCTACGTTCCTGGCACGGCGCTGGGCCACATGGCCAACCTTCTGTACCCCTACGTGGCGGCCAACAAGTCCGACCAGCGCTTCCGTCATCGCTACTACGTGGATGGACCGATCGCGGTGGCGGACGCACAGATCGGTGGCAACTGGGCCACGGCGCTGGTGGGTACGGCGGGCGCCGGTGGGCGCTCGGTGTTCGCGCTGGATGTAACCACGCCGTCCAGCTTCGGCACCGGTAACCGCCTGTGGGAAATCAGTGACGTGGCGCCGGGGCTCGATAGCACCGTGAAGGCGAATATCGGTCATGTCCTTGGAAAGCCGGTGATCGTGCCGGTGAAGGAAGGGACCGGGGTGGCGTGGAAAGCGATCTTCGGCAACGGTTACAACAGCCTCAGCCGCAAGGCCGTGCTGTTCGTGGTCGACCTGGGATCGGGCGCGGTGCGGATGATCACTGCTACCGAGGCCGCGGCAACCGCACCTGCCGGTGACAATGGCCTGGGCAACATCGTGGCCGTCGACCGTTGGCGCGCCGACAGCGCCGGTGGGACGGGGCGTGTACGTGGCCGTGACGGACTGGCGGACACGATCTATGCGGCCGACCAGCGCGGCGCGCTGTGGAAGTTCGACCTGGAAAGCACGGCGACCTCGGTCACCACGCCGGTGTTCACCACGGCGCGCCAGACCAACAACAACAACCAGGTGTACCGCCAGCCGATTACCGGCGGCATGACCGCAGTGACCGGACCCGGTGGTGGCGTGATGCTGGTGCTGGGTACCGGCAGCTTCTCCTTCGACAATGACCCGCAGGATCTCACCGCGCAGTCGCTGTACGGTGTCAACGACACCAGCAAGGACCAGCCGGAGGCCACGATCGTGCCCGCCAATCTGCTGGCCTATACGGTGACCACCACCAACAAGTTGCGCACGGTCACGGCCACCCCCTTCTCCGGGGCGGCGCGCGGGTGGAGCATTGCATTGCCCGGCGCAGGTGAACGTTTTGTTGGTAATCCTGCAGTGGCGTCGGGAACGGTGTTCATGCCGACCTACATGCCCACCGCGGGTGGCCGTGGCTGTTCGACCGAGGGAAGCAACTGGCTGTTTGGCCTCAATCCGATCTCGGGTGTTGCATCGCTGGAGCAGGCACGGGTCGGGTCCATTACCGGCACGCCCTATGGAGCGGGCACGGCCGGCGTCAGTCTCGATACCGGCGGCACGGCACCGGTGAAGGACGTCAATGTCTCGGTGATGCCGCGCCTGGCAAAGGGTGCCGATCGAGGCGGACGCGCCTGCTGGATGGCGGTCAACGTGGCGGGTGCTCCGACGATGTACGTGCCTTATCCCTGCGGTCGCCAATCCTGGCGCCAGATCCAGTAACGAAGACAATCCCATGAGCCTGAACACTCTTTCCCGCACCCTGCGTCGTCCCGGCAAGCAGCACGGTTTCTCCCTCATCGAATTGATGATCGTAGTGATCGTGCTCGGCATTCTGGCCGCGATTGTCGTTCCGTCTTACCAGCAGTACATCCGCCAGTCACACCGGGGCGTGGCCAAGGCGGACCTGGTGGAGTACGCACAGCGCGCTGAGCGCTACTACTCGGTGAACAACACCTACTCGGGCTTCGCGCTGCCCAGCAAGGTGTCGCCGCGCGAGGGCGGGACCACACGCTACGCAGTCACGTTCGATGGCAAGGCGTCCTCGTTCACGCTGACGGCGACACCCCAGGGCAACCAGACCAAGGACAGCTGCGGGACGCTGAGCGTGGACCAGGCCAACCGCAAAACGGCCAGCGGCACGGTTTCCGATTGCTGGTAAATCAGGTGTTGATCTTCCTCTGAACGCCCAGTACAATGCGCCTCCCCGCCCGAATAGCTCAGCCGGTTAGAGCACTTGACTGTTAATCAGGGGGTCGTTGGTTCGAGTCCAACTTCGGGCGCCAGATACTGCAAAAGCCGCGAGAAATCGCGGCTTTTGTCTTTTTTGGTCTGTCAGCAGGGGAGGGTGCGGTCGACACGCTCGCTGCGGATGCGGCCGCCGTTGTTGATGACCAACCTGCCATGCAGCCGGTTTCCTGCGCAGATGCGTAGTGTCAGATTGGCGCCGGGACTGCGGCCATCAGGCTGGAAGAACAGCAATGGCCGTCCACTGCTGGCCTGGGCGACGATCGCGATGTCGGTCCGGCCCTGGTGGTGGGTCAGGATGTCATCGGCGGATGCCGGTGTCCCCCGGTGCCTGCCGCTGCGATAGATGATCCACCCTGCGCTCCAGTCGCGGGAGCACTGCTCACCGTCGTCGCTGGCGCACAGCCCGATCAGTTCGCGGCGCTTCAGGGCCTCGCTTCGGGCGCTGGAAAGACTGGCATGCAGGGCCAGTTGCAGGGCGTCGGCGCGATGCCGCAACAGCAGCGGATGCAGGGCTGGCCAACCCACGGCCACCAGAACGGCAAGGACGGCGATCACCACCAGCATCTCGACCAGATGCATGCCGCGTGGCGCCGAACGATCGGGACGGGGGATGCGGTGCATGGTTTCAAGCTTCTCGCCCCGGCGGCAGTGCCGCCATCAGGCACCGCCGCGCCGGCCTGCCCGGAAACCCCTCAGCCGGCCGTCACCCCTTGCCCCGTATACTTGTCCTTCCCGGGAACTGGCAACACCATGAGCGACCGTTTCGAACTCGTCTCGCCGTATTCGCCGGCGGGCGACCAGCCTGATGCCATCGCGAAGCTGACCAGCAACTTCGAAGCGGGCATCGCCAAGCAGACCCTGCTGGGCGTCACCGGCTCGGGCAAGACCTACACCATCGCCAACGTCATCCAGAACGTGCAGAAGCCGACGCTGATCATGGCGCCGAACAAGACGCTGGCGGCGCAGCTGTATGGTGAGTTCAAGGCGTTCTTCCCGCACAACGCGGTCGAGTATTTCGTCAGCTACTACGACTACTACCAGCCGGAGGCCTACGTGCCTTCGTCGGACACCTTCATCGAGAAGGACAGTTCGATCAACGAGCACATCGAGCAGATGCGGCTGGCCGCGACCAAGACTCTGCTGTCGCGCCCGGATGCGATCGTGGTGGCCACGGTGTCGGCGATCTATGGCCTGGGTGCGCCCGAGGACTACCTGTCGCTGCGCCTGATCCTGTCCAAGGGCGAGCGCATCGACCAGCGCGACCTGATCAATCACCTCACCCAGCTGCAGTACACGCGCAACGAGTACGAGCTTCAGCGTGGCACGTTCCGCGTGCGTGGCGAAGTGATCGACGTGTTCCCGGCCGAGTCGGACAGCGAGGCGCTGCGCATCGAGCTGTTCGACGGCGAGGTCGAGAAGATCACCATGTTCGACCCGCTCACCGGTGAGACGATGCGCAACATGCAGCGTTTCACCGTCTACCCCAAGACCCACTACGCCACCACCCGCGAGCGCGTGCTGGCCGCGGTGGAAACCATCAAGGTGGAGTTGAAGGAGCGGCTTGAGCAGTTGTACGCGGAAAACAAGCTGGTCGAAGCGCAGCGCCTGGCGCAGCGCACCCAGTTCGACATCGAGATGATGGCCGAGGTCGGGTTCTGCAACGGCATCGAGAACTACTCGCGGCACCTGACCGGCAAGAACGCCGGCGAACCGCCACCGACGCTGTTCGACTACCTGCCACCGGACGCGCTGCTGGTCATCGACGAATCGCACGTGACCATTCCGCAGATCGGTGCCATGTTCAAGGGTGATCGCTCGCGCAAGGAAACCCTGGTCGAGTTCGGCTTCCGCCTGCCGTCGGCACTGGACAACCGACCGCTGCGTTTCGAGGAGTGGGAGGAGCGCTGCCCGCGCGCGATCTACGTGTCCGCCACGCCAGGCCCGTACGAGTACCGCGAGGCCGGCGACGAGATCACCGAGCTGGTGGTGCGCCCGACAGGCCTGATCGATCCGGTGGTGGAAATCCGCCCGGTGGGCACCCAGGTCGACGACCTGATGAGCGAGGCCAATGCGCGCATCAAGGCGGGTGACCGTGTGCTGGTCACCACGCTGACCAAGCGCATGGCCGAGAACCTCACCGAATACCTGACCGAACACGGCATCCGCGTGCGCTACCTGCACTCGGACGTGGACACGGTCGAGCGCGTGGAGATCATCCGCGACCTGCGCCTGGGCAAGTTCGATGTGCTGGTGGGCATCAACCTGCTGCGCGAGGGCCTGGACATGCCCGAGGTGTCGCTGGTGGCGATCCTCGACGCCGACAAGGAAGGCTTCCTGCGCTCCACCGGATCGCTGATCCAGACCATCGGCCGCGCCGCCCGCAACGTGCGCGGCAAGGCGATCCTGTATGCGGACAAGGTGACCCGCTCGATGCAGGCAGCGATCGACGAGACCGACCGCCGCCGCGCCAAGCAGGTCGAGTACAACGAAGAACATGGCATCGTGCCGCGCTCGGTCGCGCGCCCGATCGTCGACGTCCTCGAAGGCGCGCGTTCGGACGCCGCAGAGAAGGAGGCCAAGAAGGGCAAGGGCAAGGGCAGGGCGGGTGTTGCCGAGGAAGGAGCCGATTACCGTTCGCTCGGCCCGGCCCAGCTGGCGGCCCGTCTCAAGGCGCTGGAACAGCAGATGTACCAGCACGCCAAGGACCTGGAATTCGAGGATGCCGCACGCGTGCGTGACCAGATCCGGCAGCTGAAGGAAGCGAGTCTGGGCTGAACGCGGCGGTGCAGCATCTTCTTCACAAAAGTGTTGCGCTTCACGGCCGGCATCCGTAATATACGCGGCCTGCACCGACGCAATCGCGGACGTTCAGAAGCAAAAACGGGCGGTTAGCTCAGCGGTAGAGCACTACCTTGACATGGTAGGGGTCACAGGTTCGAACCCTGTACCGCCCACCACGAAGTCTCCGGAAGGGGGCTGTCGTGAACTGAAGAGCCCGGCCCTGGCGCCGGGTTTTTACGTAGCAAGGCCAGCTTTCGGGCGGCAAGAACAAGATGGGCGGTTAGCTCAGCGGTAGAGCACTACCTTGACATGGTAGGGGTCACAGGTTCGAACCCTGTACCGCCCACCACCTGGCTCCCGGCATTGCCGGTGCAGCGGTGGATCACGATGAAAGCCGGCCCTGGGCCGGCTTTTTCGTTTGCGACGGTCGCCGGCGCCCCAGAGTCAGCGCTGGGCAACCCATTCGTCGATGCTGATCATGCGCTGCAGCCGCCAGTGGCCGTCCACGCGTTCCCAGACCTGCGCGAAGCGTGTTGAACCGGCCTGATGCTGCTGGCCGCTTGCAGGCAGGCGCTGGTTACCCACGCGCAGCACGCGGTCCTGGCGCAACCGATACAACTGCAGGGCCGTCGGCTCCGGTGTCTGGTCATGCGCTGGGGACATGCCCGCATGCCCGGTGTCGGCCTGCAGGATCTGGCTGCGCAGGGAGGCATCCCCGGCGTCGGGATCGCGGCCGAACAGGCCAGCGCACAACAGCAGCAGGGCAAGCATCGGCATGGCACGGTGCTCCGGAGAAGGGAATCCAGCGTGGCACTGCCCCCTGCGGTGTGAAACCGGTATGCGACGAAAGCCGGTAAAGCGCGCGTCAAGTCGCTGCGGGAAGGATGAATCCGGGCCGGGAAGTGCCGGGCCGCGCTTCAAGGCGGCCCGGCGTGGTGGGTCACTGCGGGGTGGCCCGGTCATGGCCGCGGCGCTGGCTCAGCTCCGCGGCGGGTGAGACAGGTCAGCGATGCCGACCCCATGGACGGATCCGGTTACAGCGGGTCGCAGCACAGCAGCTGGCCGTGCTTGCCAGCGTTACCGAACGGGCACTGCGGGTGCGGTTCGCAGCCCGGTGCATATCCGGTCTTGGGCGAGACGGCGAAGGCCTGGCTGGCGCCGAAGGCCATGGCCGCGACAACGACGATACCGGCGACGGACGAAAGCACTTTCTTTCCGATCATGTGTATCTCCTTGGTTGGCGTTGTGGAGTTGCAGTTGCCGAAGGCACGGGAGTGCCGGTTGTGGCGCGAATGCAGTAACAGGGCGCCGCGACGTGATGCGCGGCATGCGGGATCAGGGCAGCGCCGGCTTCGGTGCGAGCGACGCCACGGCGGCCTGCACGACCTGGGCGTCGAGCTGGCCGACATGCTTGTAGGCAACGCGGCCATCGGCGGCCAGCACCATCAGCATCGGCGTGACGGTGGCGCGATAACGCGTGGACGCAGCGGCTTCGTTGTCGATGGCGATCGGGAAACGCAGTGCATGCTTGCCGGCGTAGTCCGCCAGCTGGTCGTATGGCGGCAGGCCGACACCGACCAGTTCGCTGTTGCCGCGGGCCGCGGCGATCTGTTGCAGCTGCGGTACCGAGGCCAGGCAGTAGCGGCATGCAGTGGAGAAGAAATAGAGGATCTGCGGAACGTCGCGCGCACCGCCGATATCGACGAAGGTCTGCTGCGTGGTGCGCAGCGCCAGTGCATCCGGGCGACTGCCCAGCTCGAGGCCATGTGCTTCAAGGCGCATGTCCTGCAGCTGCGTGGCCATCTGCTCGTTGATCTGCCGCAGCTGGCGGTTCTGCCATCCGAGCGCGATGACCAGCACGGACAGCAGCAGGGCGACAACAGGGAGCAGGACGCGCTTGAGCATCGATCATCCTTGAACGCAGCGTTGGGTTGAACATACCCGAACTGGCGCGGAGGGTGTTAAGCGGATGTTCCCGGCACATCCGCCGACGGCGCACCTGTACTAGAGTGGTGCCCGCACAGACATGCGTGCATTCCCTCCACCCATCACCAGGATCTTTCACCCATGAGCGATCATGTGCCGGTTTCCAAGCCCAATCCGTTCTTTGAACTGCTGTTCGGCGGCAATATGCTGGAAGGTACGTTCAAGGCGGTGATCTGGGTCGCCCTGTTGTCCGCTGTGCTGGCCTGGACCACGTTCCGCTGAGCGGGTGCGCGGTGCTGCGGCACCGTTGCCGATGGCCTGTGCTCAGGCGCTGAAGGCCTGGCGCAGGCTGCGCAGGGTGGCCTGCCGATGCTCCTTCGCGCTGGCCTCGCCCATCTCAAGTTCCTGCAGGCGCAATCCCACCAGCGTCATCGACAACGCATAGCCGCGTGCCGCATCGGCAGCACGCGAAAGGCCCAGTGCGCGGCGCGTCAGCGCGTTCACGTGTTCCAGGTCGGGCAGCAGCCCCAGGTAGGCGCGCTCGGCGCTGTCCAGGTCCGGGGCACGCAGGATCGCGTGTGCTTCAGCAGCAGGGGAGACGGAGGCCATGGGGGGTCCTTGTCCGTTGCGGGCGCTCGATCAGAACGAGCGCATCAGGGAAACGAAGGCCGACGTCTGCGTACCGCGACGGGCCATCGGGCTGTCCTTTACGGCATCGCCGAACCACTGGTTGGCGACGACGCCGGTCGCGCGCCACTTCGTGCCCAGGGGCGTGCTGACCGCGATCTGCAGGCTCGGTGATGTCGCGCTGCCCGGGTTGTAGGCGGCCAGTCCCGAGCGCAGCGCTTCTTCGTCGGTGATGCCGTAGTAGTAGTCGAGCAGGCGCGCACTGGAGTGCACTACGCCGACCTTGGGCACCCAGGTGAAGCGACCGGCCTGGATCGGATAGCTGTAGTGCAGGCGCGCCTCCATGCCACCTCCGTGCCCGGTGACCTCGCGCATCACGCTGGCCTCGACGATGCCCCAGTCGGCGCTGTATTCACCATTGATGCCGGCCATGGCGGACATCTGCCGGCTGTGCAGGCGACGCAGCTGAGGATCGTTCACGTCGTCGGTCTTGAAGCGCAGCGTGTAGGGCGTGACCGCCGCCGACAGGCGCAGGCCCTCGCGCTTGTACAGGTACATGCCCAGCGAGCCGGGGCTGGCGAAGAAGCGCTCGCCCTGCCAGGCAATGGACGGCACGAACAGCGGCTTGACGTCGTAGTGGGCGTACGCCCCTGAGGTCGCGCCGGCACTGATACCGGCCTGCACCCCCGGGTTCTGGTCGGCGGCGTGGGCGATCAACGGCAGGCCGATGGCAGCGGAGAACAGCAACGGGCGCAGCAGGGTCGGGGACAGCGACGGCATCGATCAGCCACTTTGCGGGGGATGGCTGCGCATGGTGGGGGCACAACATTGTCAGAACATTGCGCCTTGGCAATCGGCACGCGAAGGCGCCCAAACCCAGCGCCAGGCACTATGATCGGCACCGTTTCCGGTAGCCGAGCCCCTGATGCGCATCCTCCTGGTCGAAGACGATCCCGATCTGTCCCGTGCCCTGCAATCGGGCCTGGAGCGGCAGGGCGTGGTCGCCGACGTGGTCGGCAGCCTGGCCGAAGCTGCGGTCGCGCTGCGTGAGCCGGTGCACCAGCTGATGCTGCTCGACCGCCAGCTGCCCGATGGCGATGGCGTGGCTTTCGTCGCCACCGCGCGTGCGCTGCGCCCGAACCTGGCGGTGATCATGCTGACCGCCAAGGGCACGCTGTCGGACAAGGTCGAGGGCCTGGATGTCGGTGCCGATGACTACCTGGTGAAGCCGGTGGCGATCGAGGAGCTGATGGCGCGGATCCGGGCTGTCTCGCGGCGACCCTCGGCGATGGTGACGCCAAGCCTGCATCTGGGCCGGCTGGAATTCGACTTCGAATCGCTGCAGGCGCAGGTGGAGGGCCAGCTGCTGGCGCTGCCCCGGCGCCAGGTGCTGGTGCTGCAGGCGCTGGCGATGCGCCAGGGGCGCACGGTCACCCGCAGCGCACTGGAGGCGGCAGTGTACGGTTTTGATGATGAGATCCAGTCCAATGCGCTCGATGCGCACATTTCCAAGCTGCGCAAGGCGCTGCAGCAGGCCGGGGCCGGTGTGGAGATCCACGTGATCCGCGGCGTCGGCTACCTGCTGGCGGAGGCCTGAGATGGCCCGTCCGATCCGCTCCATCACGCTTGGCCTGGCCTGGCGCCTGTTCCTTGCACAAGCCTTCACCGTGCTGTTCGCGGTGGTCGCGCTGATCCTGACCTGGGGTGACAAGGACACCTGGGGCATGGACATGTTCATGGCCGAGGCAGTGGCCAAGGCGGTGCACAGCGAGGGTGGCCGGTTGGTGCTGGACCAGGCGCGCTGGGAAAAACTCGATGCCAGTGCAGGCGGCAACCTCTGGTTCGCGGCAGTCGACGACAAGGGAGGCTGGCTGGAGCGCGGCACGATTCCGGCGATCCACGCGCCGCTGCTGGCGCGGTTGCCGACGCTGGGCGCGACCGAACTCGGTTCGCTGGTGCCGCCGTACCTGGATGTGGCGCGGGTGATGATCCGCAACGAGGATGGGCGGCGCATCACGGTGATGGTGGGCGGGGCACCGAAGGGCGGGCTGCTGGATGGCGCGCTGATGGTGCTGCGCCTGATCGGCCTGTGGTTCTTCCTGCCGTTGATCGTGGTGACGCTGCTGGTGATGCCGACGGTGATCCATCGCGCGATGCGCGGCGTGCGCCGCTCCGCGCAGCAGGCCAAGGAACTGGACATCGGCCAGCCGGGCGCGCGGCTGGATGCGCAGCTGGTGTCGACCGAGGTCGCACCACTGGTGGAAGCGTTCAACGATGCGATCGACAAGGTGCAGCAGGGGTATGCGGCGCGTGACAAGTTCCTTGCCGATGCCGCGCACGAGTTGCGTGTGCCGATTGCAGTGGTGCAGGCACGCCTGTCGCAGCTGCCGCAGGGCGAGTTGAAGTCGCAACTGCTGACCGACGTGGCGCGGCTCGGCAACGTCGCCGAGCACCTGCTTGACCTGCAGCGACTTGATCGCAATGTCGGCGCACTGCAGCGGCTGGATCTGGCGTTGCTGGTGCGTGAAGCGGCCGCCGATCTGGCGCCGCTGGTGGTCGGTGCCGGTTACGGCTTCGAAGTGGATGCGCCCGGGATGCCGGTGTGGATCCATGGCGACAGCCTGGCGTTGGGGCGGGTGATCGCCAACCTGGTGCACAACGCCATCGTCCACGGCGGCGGACGCGGCACCATCTGCGTGCGCCTGGATGCACGTGGCCTGCTGGAGGTCAGCGACCAGGGCGCCGGCATTCCGGTCGGTGACCGCGAAGCGATCTTCGAGCCCTTCCACCGCCTGCGTGCTGCCGGCAGCGGCAGCGGCCTGGGCCTGCACCTGGTGAAGGAAATCGTGCAGCACCACGGTGGCTCGGTCAGCGTGGGTGAAGCGGCTGGCGGCGGCGCCAGTTTCAGGGTCAATTTCCACCGCGGCACCGTACGGCGCTGACAGCGACGCGAGGAAAGGCCCGATAGGCAGCCTGCCACCTCCGGCGGCAGGCTGGGGGAATGGCTCCCGAACAATCCGCCCCGGCCCTGTTTGGCCCCGGCTGCGCCGCCGGCCTGGTGCTGGGGGCGCTGGCCTGCGTGCAGATGCCGATGTTGCTGCCGCTGTGGCTGAGCGCGCCGATGGCAGTCGCCGGCGCCAGCGGCTGGCTGCTGCGCTGGCGCGGCCGTGCGTGGGCCGCGACCTTGCTCGGCCTGGCATGGGCAACACTGCACGGGCACTGGGTCCTGCACGGCCAGCTTGTGCCCGGCGCGCCTCCGCAGGATGTGCAGGTGCGGGGCCGGGTTGCCGACCTTCCGCAGCGTGGGCCGGGCTACACGCGTTTCGTGTTGCACGTCGAAGAGGCCGACGCGCTGCCAGCGCTGCGTGGCAAGCGCCTGCAGGTGACCTGGAACGATCCGTGGCGCGGGCCTCCGCAACGTGGCCTGGGCGCTGGACGCCATGCGGTTCGCGCCGGGGCGTACTGGGAACTGTCGTTGCGTGTGCGGGCGCCGCGTTCACGGATCAATCCCGGTGGCTTCGATGGCGAACGCCACGCCGTGCTGCGGGGCATCTCCGGCAATGCCTCGGTGCGTGATCCGGCCAGCGCGCGCGAGTGGCTGCCGGCGCGGGGCCTGCAGGCCTGGCGGGAACGCAGCAGTGCCGCGATCGCCGTGCAGGTGGCACATCCTGCCGCACGGTTCGTGCAGGCGTTGGCACTGGGCGATACCCGTGGTCTGTCCGATGCCGACTGGGAACACCTGCGCGCGTTGGGCCTGACCCATCTGGTCGCCATTTCCGGTTTCCACGTGGGCGTGGTCGCTGGCTTCGGCGTGCTGCTGTGCCGCCTGTCGTGGTGGCTGTGCCCGCTGCTGGGACGGTACTGGCCGCGGCCGCAGGCGGCCGCATGGGGAGCGGCACTGGCCGCAGCCACCTATGCCGTAGCGGCCGGTGGTGCACTGCCGACGGTGCGCGCGGCGCTGATGATCGGGCTGGTCGCACTGGCCAGGGCCGGGCGTCGCCCGGTTGGTGCAGGGCAGGGGCTGGCGTTGGCCGCGATGGTGATGCTGTTGCCGGCGCCGCTGTCGGTGCTCTCGGCCGGGTTCTGGCTGAGCTTCGGTGGCGTGCTGTGGTTGCTCTGGTGCCTGCCGAGGACGGGGCCGGAGGGCATCGGTGGTGGGCTGCGCGGGTTCCTTGCCGCGCAGGGTGTTGCCAGCCTCGGCCTGCTGCCGCTGTGCGTTGCCTTGTTCGGCGGGACCGCGCGGTTGGGGCCGCTGGTCAATCTGCCGATCATCCCGTGGTGGACAATGCTGGTTGTTCCGCTGTCGCTGCTCGGTACCGGCCTGCACGTGCTGCATGACGGCGCGGGGCGTTGGGCCTGGCGCGCCGCGGCCTGGCTGTTCGAGCTCAGCTGGGAGGCCCTGCAGCCGTTGGCGCTGCATCCGCAGGCGATGTGGTGGCTGGCCGAGGCGCCGCGCTGGGCGGTACCGGTGGCCTTGCTGGGGGTGTTCTGGTGGCTGCTGCCGCGCGGCGCCGGCGGTGGCCTCGCTGGCCTGCTGTTGTGCCTGCCGCTGCTGTGGCCGGCCCGGCATGCCCCTGCCGAGGGCGAACTGGAGCTGCTGGTGCACGATGTCGGCCAGGGCACGGCGGTGCTGGTGCGCACGGCCCGGCACGCGCTCTGGTACGACGTTGGGCCACCGACCGGTGGTGACGGCAACGAGCGGATCCTGATTCCGGCGTTGCGTGCGCTCGGTCAGGGGCCGCCGCAGCAGGCGATGCTCAGCCATGACCACCTGGATCACACCGGCAGCCTGCCCGGCCTGCGCCGGCAGCTGGCCGGGCTGCAACTGCTGGCGCCGCCCGGCAGCGCCATCGCCGGGGCTGCCCCCTGCCAGCAGGGGACGCGCTGGCAGTGGGATGGGGTCGATTTCCAGGTCCTGCACCCCGCGCCGGGCAGCCGGCAAGCCGAAAACGAGGACAGCTGCGTGCTGCGCATTGCCAGCCGCCACGGCGTGGTGCTGCTTCCCGGCGACATTGGTCGCCCGGCCGAGGCGGCGCTGCTGCAGGGGTATCCGCACGCGCTGAAGGCGGACGTGGTACTGGTGCCGCACCATGGCAGCGGCGGCAGCTCCAGTGCGCCGTGGGTCGCGGCGGTGGCGCCGCGGCTGGCGGTGGTCTCTGCCGGGCACCGGAACCGCTTCGGCCACCCGCGCCAGGAGGTGGTCCAGCGCTGGCAGGCGCAAGGCGCGGAAGTGCTGGCCACGGCCGACTCCGGGGCGATCCGCGTATGGCTTGGCGCACAAGGCCTGCAGCTGCGTGAACAGCGCATCCATGCATCCCGGTGGTGGGATGCCGCTGGGCGGGCGCGGTCGGCTGCTATCCTATCGCCGATCGAACAAGCGGCCGTTGGGCCGGAGGGTTGAAACGTGTGGGAACTGGTCAAGGCCGGTGGCTGGCCGATGGTGCCGCTGCTGCTGTTGGGCGTACTGGCTTTGGCGATCATCCTGGAGCGTTTCTGGTCCCTTCGGCGGACTGAAGTGCTGCCGCCCGGCCTCGGCCAGGAAGTGCGCAACTGGGCCGCTCGCGGCAAGCTCGACCCGGCCCACCTGCAGACCCTGCGGGCGAATTCGCCGCTGGGCGCGCTGCTGGCTGCCGCACTGGAAGCCCGCAACCGCCCGCGCGACCAGATCCGCGAGCGCATCGAAGACACCGGCCGCCACCTGGTGCACCGCATGGAGCGTTTCCTGAACGCACTGGGCACCATTGCCTCGGCCGGCCCGCTGCTGGGCCTGCTCGGCACGGTGATCGGCATGATCCAGATGTTCCTGGGCATCCTCGACCACGGCGTGGGCGACGTGAACCAGCTGGCTGGCGGCATCGGCAAGGCGCTGGTGTGCACGGCCACTGGCATGATCGTGGCGATCCCGGCGCTGATGTTCCATCGCTACTTCAAGGGCCGCATCCACGGCTACGTGGTGGAGATGGAGCAGGAAGCCAGCGCCCTGCTGGATACGCTCGATGGCCGCCCCGGGGTGATGAACCCGGCCCCGGCCGCGCGCCAGGCCGGCGCCGCCACGGCGAAGGCCTGATCGATGCGTATCGGCAACGACCGATCCCAGGATGAGCCGCATATCGACCTGGTGCCGCTGATCGACGTCATCCTGGTGCTGATCATCTTCTTCGTGGTCACCACCACCTTCGACGCGCGTTCTACGCTGCAGGTGCAGCTGCCGACCGCAAGCCAGCAGCAGACCAACGAGCCGCCACGCTCGCTCAGCGTGCTGATCAACGCCGAAGGCCGTTACTTCATCAATGACCAGGAAGTGCTGCGCAGCGACGTCGAGTCGGTCAAGCAGACCATCGCCGCCGTGGCCGGCAGCGATCGCGAGCAGACCGTGCTGCTGCGCGCCGACGCGCGCACTCCCTACCAGGCCGTGGTGACCGCGCAGGATGCGCTGGGTCAGCTCGGTTTCCGCCGTATTGCCATTGCAACAGCACCCGAGGTGCGTCCATGAGTTCCAATCACGCGCCGGTGTGGCCGATCTACAAACGTCTGCTGGGGTACACCCGCGCCTATTGGGTGTTCATGGTGGCCGCGGTCATCGCCATGGTGGTCGAAGCCCTGGCGGGCTACCACTTCACCAAGTTGATGGAGCCGCTGGTCAACCGTGGTTTCGTCAACCCGGAACCGCGCATGGCGGTGATCCTGCCGCTGACCATCCTCGGCCTGTTCCTGATGCGCAGCCTCGCCACCTGGGTGAGCGACTACGCGCTGGCCAAGACCGGCCGCAGCGTGGTGCGTGACCTGCGCGAACAGGTGCTGGCCAAGTACCTGCACCTGCCATCCTCGCACTTCGATACCGAAGCGACGCCGGTGATGGTCAGCCGCCTGAACTTCGACACCGAGCAGGTTACCCAGGCCAGCGCCGACGCACTCAAGACCGTGGTGGCCGACACTCTGACCATCATCGCCATGCTGGCGGTAATGCTGCAGATGAGCGTGAAGGTCACCGTGGCCATGCTGGTGGTGGTGCCGCTGATCGGCGTGATCGTGTCCTACGTGGGCAAGCGCTACCGCCGCATCAGCCGCGGTATCCAGGACGGCATGGGTTCGATGGCGCAGACCGCCGAACAGTCGCTGGCGGCGCAGCAGGAAGTGAAGGTGCACGGCACCCAGCAGCATGAGATCTCGCGCTACTCGCGCCTGGCCAACCGCATGCTGTCGCTGAACATGAAGGTGGAAGTCACCCGTGCGGCGGCGTCCAGCGTGGTGCAGTTCCTGGCCGCACTGGCGCTGGCGGTGATCGTCTGGGTATCGACCCGCGAAGCGCTGGCCGGTCGCCTCAACGCCGGCCAGTTCATGGGCCTGATGACCTCGATGATGGCCATCATTCCTTCGCTGCGCCGCCTGACCAGCGTGCAGACCTCGATCTCGCGCGGTGTGGCCGCCGCAGAGCGCCTGTTCGGCATCCTCGACATGCAGGTCGAGCGTGACGAGGGCCGCAACAGCGTGCAGCGCGTGCGCGGCGAGCTGGCCTTCGACCACGTCATGCTGCGCTACCGCGAGGACAGCGGCATTGCCCTGGACGACATCAGTTTCGTGGCGAAGCCGGGCACGGTCACCGCCATCGTGGGTCGTTCCGGCAGTGGCAAGACCAGCCTGATCCGGCTGGTGCCGCGCTTCTACGAGCCCAGCGGTGGTGTCATCACCCTCGATGGCGTCGCGCTGGATGACTATCCGTTGGCCGACCTGCGTCGCCAGGTGGCGATGGTCGGGCAGAAGGTCATGCTGTTCGATGACACCATCGCGGCCAACATCGCCTATGGCATGGAAGCGAGCGAGGAGCAGATCCGTGCGGCGGCCGAAGCGGCCAATGCGTGGGAGTTCATCGCGCGCATGCCGCAGCAGCTGCAGACCCCGGTCGGCGAGAACGGCGCACTGCTGTCCGGCGGCCAGCGCCAGCGCCTGGCGATCGCCCGCGCGATCCTGCGTGACGCGCCGATCCTGATCCTCGACGAAGCCACTGCGGCGCTGGACAACGAGTCCGAGCGACTGGTGCAGGATGCGCTGCAGCGCCTGATGCCCGAACGCACCACGCTGGTCATCGCGCATCGCCTGTCGACCATCGAGCATGCCGACCTGGTGCTGGTGATGGACCACGGCCGCATCGTTGAGCGGGGTACCCACAAGGAGCTGCTTGCCATGGGTGGCCTGTACCAGCATCTGCACAGCATGCAGTTCCGCGAAAGGCAGGACTGATGGCTGGCAAGGGTACCCA
The DNA here is from genome assembly GCF_056482105.1 of Stenotrophomonas sp. 78350_Sma. NCBI lineage: Bacteria > Pseudomonadati > Pseudomonadota > Gammaproteobacteria > Lysobacterales > Lysobacteraceae > Stenotrophomonas > Stenotrophomonas sp. 78350_Sma. The sequence goes on from NZ_CM151182.1 coordinate 1,635,931, forward strand.
GACCCCGCCGTACTGGTACGACGGCAGCCCGGTTCCGTGGGCGATGCGGTTGCTGGCGCCGCTGTATGCCGGCGTCACCGCGCTGCGCCGCCGCGCTTATCGGCGGGGATGGCGCAAGCGCTACGCGCTGCCGGTGCCGGTCATCGTGGTTGGCAACATCACCGCCGGCGGCACCGGCAAGACGCCGCTGACCATCGCCCTGGTCGAGCGCCTGCGTGCGGCCGGCTGGAAGCCGGGCGTCGCCAGCCGTGGCTATGGCCGCGAAGACGCCGACAAGCCGCTGTGGGTGCAGGCCGACACGCCGACCGCCAAGGGCGGTGACGAACCGGTGCTGATCGCCTGGAAGACCGGCGTGCCGGTGCGCGTGGACCGTGACCGGGTTGCCGCAGGCAAGGCACTGATCCAGGCCGGATGCGATGTGATCGTCTGCGATGACGGCCTGCAGCACTACCGGCTGGCGCGCGACATCGAGATCGAAGTGGTCGATGCCCAGCGTCGCTACGGCAACGGCCGGATGATTCCTGCCGGACCGCTGCGCGAGCCGATCAGCCGTGCCAGCGAGTGCGACTTCCGCGTGGTGAATCTCGGCCAGGCCGATGAGGAATCTGCGGCCCAGGCCTGCGGTTTCGGCCAGTGGCCGATGGCCCTGCACATCGACAGCGCGCAGCCGCTGGCCGGTGGCCGCGCGCGCCCGTTGCCGTACTTCAAGGGCCAGCGTGTTCACGCGGTGGCCGGCATCGCCCATCCACAGCGCTTCTTCGACATGCTGCGCGCGCGTGGCATCGGCGTGGTGCCGCATGCCTTCGCCGACCACCAGGCCTACCAGCCGCAGGACCTGTCCTTCGGCAGCCAGCTGCCGGTGCTGATGACCGAGAAGGATGCGGTGAAATGCCGCGCATTCGGCAACGATTGGCATTACGCGGTGCCGTTGCGTGCCGAGCTGCCTGCCGCGTTCTGGGTGGCGCTGACTGACCGCCTGGACAAGCTGCGACCGAACTGAGTGGCGCGGTGGCGCTTGCATTCACGCGCCACCGGCCGCATCCCCGTTGTAACGAGCCTGCCGAGTATCGCCCCATGACTGAATTCGTTGTCGCCATCCCGGCCCGCTATGCCGCCTCGCGGCTGCCGGGCAAGCCGCTGCGTCTGCTGGGGGGTGAGCCGCTGGTGCTGCACGTGGCGCGCCGCGCGCTGCAGGCAGGCGCTGGCGAGGTATGGGTCGCTACCGACGATCAACGCATTGCCGACGCGCTGTCCGGGCTGGCCGAGGTGAAGGTAGCGATGACCGCCACATCGCATGTGTCCGGTACCGACCGCCTGGCCGAATGTGCGCGTATCGTCGGCTGGGCAGACGACACCGTGGTGGTCAACCTGCAGGGGGACGAACCGTTCGCGCCTGCGGCCGGCATCCGTGCGGTGGCCGAAGCGCTGGTCGGCGGCAACGCGCCCATGTCGACCCTGGCCACCTCCGTCGAGGACGCGCAGACGCTGTTCGACCCGAACGTGGTCAAGCTGGTGCGCAACGTGCGCAACGAGGCGATGTACTTCAGCCGCGCACCGATCGCCTGGCACCGCGATGGTTTCGCGCGCAGCCGCGACACGCTGCCGGAAGGGCATGCCTGGCTGCGCCACATCGGCATCTACGGCTACCGCGCCGGTTTCCTGCAGCAGTTCGCGGCGATGCCCCCGGGCCAGCTGGAGCAGGTCGAATCGCTGGAGCAGCTGCGCGTGCTGGAAGCGGGCCATCCGATCAGTGTGGCGATCTCGCCGGAACCGTTCCCGCCCGGCATCGACACGCCCGAAGATCTGGAACGCGCTGAAGCGCTGCTGCAGGCGCTGGCCGCGCGATGAGGCTGCTGGTCGTCTGCCTCGGCAACATCTGCCGTTCGCCGATGGCCGAGGGTGCGCTCCGCGCACGCCTGGACGCTTCGCCGCTGGCGGGGCGGGTGCAGGTGGATTCGGCCGGCACCGGCGACTGGCATGTCGGCGAGCCACCGGACCGGCGCGCGATCGCCTGTGCGGCCGGGCATGGCGTGGACATCGGCGGCCTGCGTGCGCGCCAGCTGCAAGCCGCTGATTTCGACCGCTTCGACTGGACCCTGTGCGCCGACGAGGCGAACCTGCGGGACGCCGGCCGCCTGGCCACGCCTGCCCAGCGTGAGCGGCTGGCGCTGTATCTGCCCTGGTCGGGCGGGGAGGGGCGGGTGGCGATCCCCGATCCCTATACCGGCGGCAGCGATCACTTCGAGCAGGTCTGGACGCTGGTCGACAATGCTGCAAAACGTGCAGTGGCACGACTGTTGCATGACGCCGACTCCGGCATAATCGGGCCATGAACGTCCAGCCCGTCCCGGACCTGCCCGAGTTCGCCACCTGGCTCAACGCCGCCCCCTGCACCCTGACCGAACTGCGCGGTCGGCCGGTGGCGCTGTTGTTCGTCAACGCCGCCTCTGCCTGGAGCGCGCAGCGCCTGGCCGAATTCGGTCAATGGCTGTCGCGTCACCCCGGCATGCTGCAACCGCTGGTGTTGCAGGTACCCCGTTTCGATTTCGAGCGTGACGCCGGCGCCGCACTGAAACTGCTGCGTCGCCAAGGGCTGTCAATGCCGGTCCTGCTCGATGCTGACTGGGATGGTTGGCGTCGCTTCGGCGTCACATCGTGGCCGACCGTGGTGCTGCTGGATGCGCAGGGGCGCGAACAGCAACGGCTGGTCGGGCTGGGTGCTCCGGGAGACCTTGAGCGCGCGTTGAATGCGCTGTGCCACGGCGCGCCGTCGGCACCGCCGCGCGGCGGTACCGAGCTGCACCCGGAGCCGCGGCAGGCACTGCGTTTTCCGCTGGGCCTGGCGGTCAGCACCGAACGCCTGTACATCGCCGACAGTGGCCATCACCGCATCCTCGAATGCAGCCACGGCGGGCGCATCCTGCGCCAGTTCGGGTTGGGGACGGCCGATTTCATGGACGGCAACCTCGCCGAAGCGGCGTTCCATCGTCCGCAGGCGCTGGTGCTGGAGCGCGACGCGCTGTACGTGGCCGACACCGGCAACCATGCTGTGCGCCGCATCAACCTGCTGACCGGCATCGTCGACACGCTGTGCGGCAATGGCCGCCCCGGCGCGCCGGTGGAGGGCCCGGTAGCGCAGGCGCGGCAGGTCTCGCTGGACCACCCGGTCGGTCTGGCCATCGCCGATAACCAGCTGCACATCGCCATGGCCGGCGACAACCGCATCTGGAGCTACCACCTCGGGCAGCGCAGCCTGCAATGGCGCGCCGGCAGCGGTGCCATCGACGAGCGTGATGGCAGCGGCCATCTGGCTGCGTTCGCGCAGCCGACCGCACTGGCCGTGGTGCAGCAGGTGCTGTACGTGGCCGATGCGCTGGGCTCCTCGATCCGTGCACTGCAGCTGCGTGGGGATCTGGTGCAGACGCTGGTCGGGCAGGGCCCCTGGCGTTTCGGCGATGAAGATGGCCCGCGCGCGCAGGCCAGCCTGCAGTTCCCACAGGCGATCGCGCTGAGTCCGGATGCACCGCTGCTGTGGATTGCCGATACCGGTAATGGCCGCCTGCGCACGCTGCGTCTGGGCGGTGGCGAACTGACGACCCAGCCGCTGCCGCGCCGCCTGCATGGCCCGGCCGGACTGGCCGTGGGTGCCGGTGCGGTGTGGATCGCCGAGACCGACGCCCACACCGTGCTGCGATTCGACCCCGAAAGCGGCGTGCTCAGCGAAGTGCCGATCAGCGAATGACCGACGTTCCCGCCCCGGCCTTCGACGGCAAGGCCTTCGCGGCCCAGCTCAGTACCGCCCCCGGTGTGTATCGCATGTACGCTGCCGACGACACCCTGCTGTATGTCGGCAAGGCGCGTGCGCTGCGCAACCGTGTCGGCAGCTATTTCAACGGCAGCCCGAAGAATGCGCGGATCATGTCGATGATCTCGCAGATCGTGCGCATGGACGTGACCGTCACGCGCTCGGAAGCCGAAGCGCTGCTGCTGGAAAACCAGCTGATCAAGTCGCTGTCGCCGCGTTACAACGTCTCGCTGCGCGACGACAAGACCTATCCGCATGTGCTGCTGACCCGCGAGGACTGGCCCCGCATCGCCCTGCATCGCGGCCCGCGTGCCATTCCCGGGCGCTATTTCGGGCCGTATCCCGGCGTCACTGCGGTGCGCGAAACGCTGAACCTGATGCACAAGCTGTTCAAGCTGCGCAGCTGCGAGGACAGCGTGTTCCGCAACCGCTCGCGGCCGTGCCTGCAGTACCAGATCGGCCGTTGCAGCGCGCCCTGCGTGGAGCTGGTGGCGCCTGCCGAGTACGCTGAATCGGTGCGCCGCGCCGCGCTGTTCCTGGAAGGCAAGAGCGACGAGCTGACCCGTGAACTGGGCGAGCAGATGCAGGCCGCCAGCGAGGCGCTGGAGTTCGAACAGGCCGCGCGCCTGCGTGACCTGATTTCCTCGCTGCGCAGCATGCAGACCCGCCAGTATGTGGACGGCCGTGCCGCCGACCTGGACGTGCTGGCAGTGGCCATGCAGGGCTCGCAGGCCTGCGTGCTGCTGCTGGCCTTCCGTGATGGCCGCAACCTCGGTACCCGCCCGTTCTTTCCGCGTACCAATGGCGAGGAGAGCCCGGAGGAAGTGCTGGCCGCGTTCGTCTCGCAGTACTACATCGAATTCGAGCCGCCGCGCGAGATCCTGCTGGACCGCGAGATTCCCGACGCCGACCTGCTGGTCGCCGCGCTGTCGGCCTCGGCCGAGCGCAAGGTGCAGCTGAAGTGGAACGTGCGCGGCGAGCGTGCCGGCTACGTGGAGCTGGCCAGCCGCAACGCGCAGCTGACCCTGGCCACCGAACTCAACAGCCGCAACGCGCAGCACGCGCGCAGCGATGCATTGCGCGACATGCTGGGTCTTGCCGAGCCGGTCAAGCGTGTCGAATGTTTCGATATCAGCCACACCCTGGGCGAGGCCACCGTGGCGTCGTGTGTAGTGTTCGACGCGGCAGGCCCGGTGCGCGCGCAGTACCGCCGCTTCAACATCAGCGGCATCGAGCCGGGCGATGACTACGCCGCCATGCGCCAGGCCATCGACCGCCGCTTCCGCCGTGCGGTGGAAGAGCAGGGCGTGCTGCCGGACGTGCTGCTGATCGACGGTGGCGCCGGCCAGCTGGCACAGGCCCAGGCCGCACTGGCCGACCTGGGCGTGGAAGGCGTGCTGCTGGTAGGCGTGGCCAAGGGCGTGGAGCGCCGCGCGGGCCACGAAGCGCTGGTGATGCCCGATGGCCGCGAGCTGCGCCCGGGCGCGGCCAACCCGGCGCTGCAGTTCATCCAGCAGGTGCGCGACGAGGCGCACCGCTTCGCCATCACCGGCCACCGCGGCCGCCGCCAGAAGGCACGGATGACCAGCAAGCTGGAGGACATCCCCGGTATCGGGCCGCGCCGCCGCGCCAGCCTGCTCAAGCATTTCGGCGGCCTGGTGGGCCTGAAAGCCGCTGGCGAAGCGGAAATCGCCAAGGTGGAAGGCATCAATGACGCCCTCGCGGCACGTATCTACGCTAACCTGCACGGGTTGGCCACGCCTGATGCGGCCGAGTAGAGAGAGAAGCACGCAAGCATGAAGTTGACCCTGCCCACCTGGCTGACGTTGTTGCGGATCGTGATGATCCCGGTGCTGGTGCTGGTGTTCTACCTGCCCTACACCTGGACCAACTTCGCTTCGGCGGCGATCTTCGGCCTGGCCGCGATCACCGACTGGCTCGATGGCTGGATCGCCCGCCGCTACCAGCTGGAGTCGGCCTTTGGCGCCTTCCTCGACCCGGTCGCGGACAAGCTGATGGTGGCAGTGGCGCTGTTCCTGATCGTGCAGGGCCACCCGACGCCGTGGATGGCGTTCTGGGCGGCGGTCATCGTCGGTCGTGAGATTGCAGTATCGGCGCTGCGCGAATGGATGGCCGAGCTGGGCCAGCGCGCCAAGGTGCGCGTGGCGATGATCGGCAAGGTCAAGACCACCGCGCAGATGGTCGCGCTGTTGTGCCTGCTGTATTCGGTGGCCCCCAACGTGCCGGTGGAAGACATCTGGATGGGCTGGCCGGTGTTCCACATCGGTGACTGGACTTTGGCGATTGCTGCGGTACTGACCCTGTGGTCGGGTCTGCAGTACCTGCACGCCGCATGGCCGAGCCTGCGCGAAGACGAACGCGCCGCACGCGAGCGCTCGCGGCAGAAGAAGCTGGGCAACTGAGCCCCGGGGGCGGATCCCTTTCCGCAGGGAAGGGCTCTGACCCTATTGATGCGCCTATCCACGCATGGCGTGGATCTACTGGAAATGCTGCATCCACGGAGGATGCGGATCAATCGGTTTGCGGGGACGCCGTGGTAGATCTACGCCATGCGTGGATACGCGGTGCAAGGCGCCTCGCAGACCCTGAAAAAAGCGCTTGACGCAATCCTTGGAACAGGTAAAATTTCGCCTCCCAAGCGGGAATAGCTCAGTTGGTAGAGCGCAACCTTGCCAAGGTTGAGGTCGCGAGTTCGAGTCTCGTTTCCCGCTCCAGATTCTGATCTACAGGATTCCAAGGAATTTTGTAAGTCGTTGAAAGCAGGGTTGAAAGTCCCTTTTTTCGTTCCAGTGCTAGCCACTGGAATCCAGCAGTAGCTGGCGCTTTTTTAGTCCATTTTTTAGTCCATCAATACGGACACTGGCTAAGGCGCATTGTTGCTGGGTGGTAGCGGGCGATATGTCGACCATCTGTTCCTGAATCCAGGCACAGAGGAGTTGAGCATGGCACTCTCCGACACAACCATTCGGCAAGCGAAAGCCAAATCCAAAGCCTATACGATAGGCGACACCGACGGTCTCTCACTGGCCGTATCCCCCGAAGGCGGCAAAAGCTGGCATTTCCGGTACAGCTGGAATGGCAAGCAAAGACGGCTATCTCTCGGGACCTATCCCGAAGTCTCCCTCAAAGAAGCTCGTACCCGGCGCGACCTCGCTCGCGAACTGGTTGCTCGCGGAATCAACCCACGCAGGCACCGCAATCAGGAACGCCGCATGGCCTTGCTTGCCGAGGAGCATACCTTCAGGAGGGTGTTCGAACAGTAGTTCGAGTTCCGCAAGCTGAGCCTCAAGCCGGGCCGACAGAGCACCCAGGAGCAAATCCTGCGCATCTTCGACAAGAACCTTCTGCCCACTCTCGGATCAAAGTCCGTGTACGAGATCCCTCGTCCTGATCTCCTGGAGGCTCTTGAGAAGATTGAGCGCCGCGGAGCTCTCACAACAGCTGAGAAGTGCCGGACGTGGCTTCGCCAGTTGTATCGCTACGTGCTGGTGAAGGTCGCCGATCTTGAACACAACCCGGCATCCGACCTCGATGTTGTGGCGGCACCCAAGAAGCCAGTCACGCACAACCCATTCCTACGGATGGCGGACCTCCCCGAGTTGCTGCAGAAGCTACGCCCGTACTCGAGGACGCTGCAGATTCAGCTTGGGGTGCGGTTGCTGCTGCTGACCTGCGTTCGGACAGGAGAGCTTCGTCTGGCGACCCCGGGCCAGTTTCAACTTGATCAAGGCCTCTGGATCATCCCGCCTGAGGTGGTCAAGCAACTGCAGGTGGAAATGCGCAAGGATTGCAAGCTGCCCTCGGATATCCCTCCGTACATCGTCCCGCTTTCCGTGCAGGCGCAGGAGATCATCCGCCATTTGCCGGCGCAGCGCCGGCCCTCGCTGAAGTACCTGCTGGGTCACCAGAACAAGTTGAGCGAACGGATTAGCGAAAACACCCTGAAGGCCGCGTTGCGACGCATGGGATACGTCCGCCTACTGACCGTCCATGGAATTCGAGCGACCATATCGACAGCATTGAATGAGGTTGCCTACCCGAAGGTCTGGGTTGACGCCCAGCTATCGCACACGGATCCTGACAAGGTTAACTTCTCCTACAACCACGCCGAGTATGTCGAGCAACGCCGCTGCATGATGCAGGACTGGGCAGATCGCCTCGATCTCTGAGAGCAGGGGTTGTCAGAGGCAGCTAGCCTGCACTTGAATCTGACCGTGCAGTTTGATGCGATGCCGCTGTTACCGAACCAGTTAAATGCCGAAGTACGCCCCGACCCAGAGTCGCCCAGCACCGAGGGCCAGGAGCTGGCTGTCAGCCCATCGCTTGCCGCCGCTGCTCTGCGGTTGCCGGCCGTTCCGATCCGGGAGGCCCCTCCGGCACCAGTGGAGCCCGAGCTCTCCCCGTATCAACGGGAGCATACCGACAAGCTGGAGGTGTATGAGGCTCCGCGCAATCTGCCTGTCATCACGTTCGCCAAGCTCGCCGGCAAATCCCGCGATCAGGTGAACCGCGACATCAAGGCTGGACGCTTGCTAACGCTCGCTCTCGGGAGCCGCGGGCAGCGCGCCCCGGACTGGCGGCCGGATGGTGTGCGCCACAAGCTCACCCAAGCGCTCCTCAAGCAAGCAGCGGACGCTATGGACGAGCGGGCAATCTATCGCGCACTTTCTCAGCCACATAGCGAGCTGGGCGGGCGACCGCCGATCGATGTTGTTACCCAGACCTCTGTTGATAGAATCAGCGCGCTTCTCTGTGGGGCTTGGGCGGAAGGCTGAGATTGATCGTATGCCTGAGTGGGCGGACCGCCTGGGGTCGCAGGTCGACTCCGCCCCTCTCCACGACCCCGTAGTTACAACAAGCATTCCTCGAAAGGATAACTGACACCGGCTGAGCCGCGTTGAGTGAATTAGGAGATTGTTGGTGAGCAATAATTTGGATTGGCTGAATGGATTGGCAGAGGGACAGGCTGACTTCGATGCAGCGATTCGGCAACTGGATTCCAAATTTTCTGGGGTGTCGAACTTTCTTGCTTGGAGAGAGACCGTCTTGATGGCTCAATCCAAGTATCCGAGCGACATGCCTGGCGTATCAGCCCCTCCGTTGTATGTGGCTCATCGCTGGCTCCAACTTGCGGAAGCAGGCTGCTTGGACGTGAGAGTGGATCCTGCACGAGGGTTGATTGTTGAGGAGAAGCTGGGTGATGATTCTGCGCGGCTTGGTCCTTCAAGTGAGGTTATCCGCAATCAGATCAGTAAGCTGATCTTCAAGAAATTGAATGAGCTTCCCGATGGGCGCATGCTGCAAATCTACGAACTTGCCCACGCGTTCCAGACGGCTACCAAGAAGAGATTGGCCGACTACCAGCAGGAATTGGAAGAGGTCATAGAAGATCTGAGCGAGAAGTCGTACATCCAACATCGCACGAGGGGTCTGGGTGGAATGATCCTCTTCTGCAAGGGAATTGATTTTGACGTTTGGCAAGACGAAATCATGTCAACGCGCTCTCGACCGGCGGCTGCACCATCACCATCACCATCACCATCACCATCACCTATACCGGCTCCTGCTGCACCCGCAAGCCATACCTACATTTTCCATGCTCCCGTAGCCTCTGTTCAAACCGGTGCCAATGCCGTGGCACATGTTCAGCAGACTGCGGATCAGAGCCAGTTCGCAGAGTTGAAAAGTGCCCTTGAGGCCGTTCTTGCTGAACTGGCTAAGTCGAATCTTCCTGCGGACGAGCGGGAGGACGTGAGAGAACTGGTCCGGACCACCATCACTGAAGTCGAGAAGGAAAAGCCGAACAAACTGACAGTGCGCACCATGCTGGGTGGTATTGCGACTACAGTCCAGACGCTTGGCTCATCTTCCGACGCCTACAAGGTTTTCAAGGCGGCAGCAGCCGTCGTAGGCGTTACGCTTCCGTAAATCCGGCCGACTTGACTGTGCCCGGCGCAAAGGCTTTGGCGATAGCCGTCGCGACATTGCTGTCAGGCGGCTAGTCGATGCTCGTAGTACGGGTGCTGCCGATCATCAAGAATTTCGTAAAGCGCGGGCAGATTCCGCGGATCTGTATTGAGCCAGCGCTGCACGTGCTTAGGCTTGATGTTGATGATGGTCCTGTCGTGGCCGACTGCGGCCACCTCAGGCTCCGGCTCATCAGTTATGGCGGCGAAGGACAACAGCTCTTCGTCGGGCCCATTCCGCCGGGACCATAGGCAGGCGATCAGCATCGGCTCGCCAGTGCGCGGACTGAACTGCACAACTTGGCTGGTGCCGTCGTCCCGGGTGACGTTCTCATAGAACGTATCGGCGATGATCAGACCATGCGTGAAACCGAACTGGCTCTTCCAGAAACGCTCCAGGTTGTCGCTGCGAGCGTTATACGTGCCACTGATGGAGCCATCCTGGGTCTGGCTGGCCGTGATGAAGGGGACATCCATCCCTTTGGGGATTTTCGCGTCACTGCCTTGCGAGCGCTCCCAATACAGCCGGACAAACTCGGGCTGGAGGCCGAGGTGGCGATGATCCCCAACCCGGAGAACATGGATGCACGGCACCTCTATGTCGCCCTGACGCGCGGTTCGACCCGCCTCGTCGTGTACTCGAGTACGCCGGAGCTTGTGCCCCAGAGAGCCTGAGTCGCAGGATGCCGTATCCTGCCTCTGCGCGCCTGAGTGACTGAACGCTTCGGCGCACGATCTTTTGCTTGCTACGTCATTTCCTGGATATACACTTGTCTTTTTGTATATCCGGCAAAGAGGTATGTTTCGTGCAAGTGGCCAAGTGGGGCAACAGCCTAGCCATCCGGCTGCCCGCCAGTGTCGTCGAAGTGCTTGAGTTGCGTGAAGGCGATGACATTGAAGTCGTGGTCGATTCGCCGCGCACGTTCGCCATCAGCAAGAAGTCCGGTGCCGACGAGCTACTGGCGCGCCTGCGCCGGTTCCGCGGCAAACTGCCGGCCGACTTCAAGTTTTGCCGGGACGAGTCAAATGGGTAGGTCCGAAGTGGGATTGCCCAGGTTCTTTGTCGACAGCAGCGTGATCCTCAATCTGATGTCCGCGGACGCGTCTAGGGCAGGGAGCGCAGAAGCGCTCATTGCAAGGCGGCCTGTGATCAGTGTGCAGGTCCTCAATGAAGTTGCGCATGTCTGCCGTGACGAGCTACGCATGACCTGGAGTGAGGTGGGGCAGTTCCTGGATGAGGTGAAGGCTCTGTGCGATGTCGTGCCCATGACCATGGAAGCTCACGACCTGGCGCGCAGAATTGCAGATTGGCATGGCCTGTCGTTTTGTGATGCCTCCGTTGCGGCCACCGCCACCATCGAAGGCTGCCGCTCTCTGTACACTGAGGGCGTCCACGGTCTCATTCTGGAAGAGAGCCTGACCTTCAGGGATCCGTTTGCGTGACGCTTCCTGCGACACCGTAAAGAACAAGAACAAAGGCCGTCACAGATCGGGATGGCCAAGGATAGCGAGGCACAGGACGTACCTATGATCTGCATCGATTGCGTAACACCGGCCCCACTCAAGAAGCTGTTCGAGACATATGGGCAGGAAGGTGACTGCGAGTACTGCAATCGCACTGGCTCCACCATAGCGCCTCAGCGGTTGTTCGAGTACATCTACGCTCGCGTTCTGGAAAACGTCGCCACCAAGGATGACATGTCCGACTTCGAGCTGAACATGTTGTATGAAGGCGGATCGGACTCCATTCCACTGACCGAGGCCGATATCGTTCTCTCCGAATGGTGCAACTTAGGAGAAGAGCCGTACATCGAACAGCTACTGGCAGCTATGCCCGACCATATTCGAACCGATGACGAGACTGGGTGTGACAGGCATTTCTTCGGGGATGACGGGTCCTTGGAGCGCAACTTCTACGAGGAACGCTGGGAATCATTCGTCGAGAATGTCCGTCACAGGCACCGCTTCTTCAATGCGGAGGCTGGCAGATTCCTGGGGTCCGTGTTCTCGCTATTGGTCACCGATGGCGGTGCACTCAAGCCAGAGGTGGTTCGGACCCTCGCCAACGGCGATCTGCTCTACCGTGCAAGGCTTGCGCAGACTCAGAAACAAGCTGAAGACATTGTCGCCAATCCTGCTGGTCAGTTCGGAACCACCCCAAAGTATCTTGCCAGCAGCCAGCGCATGACCCCGAATGGCATTTCTGCCCTCTACTGTGCATTGGAACGGGGGACCTGCTTGAGCGAGATCCGCTCCATCACCGGGGACCACGTCGTCAGCGCCGCCTTGACGCCCAACGGCGAACTAAAGCTTCTGGATCTGACCGCTCTGGACCGTCTCGAACCGCCGCCGCTCACGCTGCTGGATGAGGGGTTCCGTGAGGCATGGCATAGAAAGGTTTTCCTAGGTTCATTGGTCAAGAAGATGTCCCGACCGAAGGCGCGCCATGATGAGCTGAGTTATCTGTCCACTCAGGTGGTCTTCGAATACCTGCAGGTGCGCTTTGGCGACCAGGTGGACGGGTTGGTGTTTCCTTCCGTGCAAACGGGCGAGGCGGGCACCAACATCGTGGTGTTTCCCGAAGCCTGCCGACTCTCCTATGAGCCGCCAGCCGATGCTGACCCGGCAGACGGTCCTGCCCAAGTGGCCGTGCCGGTGGAAACTCCGTTCTATCCACCCGCGAAGCTGGCGGTGGTGGCCGGCTCCATCCGCTTCCACAAGGTCATGGCGATCGAGACCCGAGCTCGTGAGTATCGCCACAGCTACGACTTGTTCATGTGCGACCTGACACGTAAGCGCTTGGGGTTCGATCGCGATGAGCCCAGTTAGTGAGCAAGAGCCGAGGTCGCCTAGCGGGCAACGGGCCTCATCCTTTTCCTCCACTCGCGCTTTCCAGCGCGCCGGGCACTTTCTTACCCTGTTGGACGGCGCTCATGCATCCTGCGCATGGAAAGCGAGCGCTATGCTGACCGCGCCTGAAATTTTGACATAGCTTCTGCATCGCCCTTCGGCGTATGTAGTCGAGTGAGATGCAACGCTGGAGTGGTGGTGAAATGAAAAAAAGAAGGCGAATCCTGCTCGACACAAATGTATGGAGCTACGCCTCTGAACTGAACATGGGCGATGCGCTAAGTCGAGCCGCAAGGGAAGCGGCTACCGAAATTCTTGTTTCGCCTACCGTGGTGGAGGAGCTCAAGAGAATACCTGACGTCAAAAGACGGCAGGCAGTCTTAAAACTTGTTACGCGGCCCGGCTGGAAGCGGCTTATGCCAGAGGCCTACAGTGAGTGTCTGGAAATGAAGGCCGAGATCAAACGGCTACGACCGCAATGGGCAATCTCGAATCCGACCTTCATCGAGGTGAATCGACTTCGCTACGACTGGGTAAGAAGGTCGGGCGGATTCTGGGAGCGAGCTGCAAAAAGCATCCCCGACCCAGTCACGGACGAGAGCATGCGGGCAGAAGAAGAGCTTAAGCTCGCTCGGCTCGAAGCAGTTGAGGTCCGCGATAGGGTCAAAAGCTCTAACCAGAACCTTGGCCATACGCATCTACAGCAAATTGCGCACGAGCCGAAGTTTGACGTACGAGGTTGGAATGGCACGCCGGTGGACTACTGGCGGGCTCCCAGTCTGTACGTTTTCGGTGCAGAGCTCGAGATCTATGCCAGTCCCTATCGGGAGTGGTTGGACAACGAGGTGGACGTTATGTCTATGCTGAATGATCGAGAATCCATGAACCGTCTTTGGTATCACGAACTTGACGCTCGCAATGTTCCAAGGCAGTGGATGAGAGGAGCCTTCGAGTTTCTAATGGCGTGGCACAAGGTTACTCCTGGAACCCCGGGCGATTGTGCACTTGCAACCTATCTACTGGACGCTGATGTGGTTGTCTCTGCCGACAAGAATTTTGTTCATTTCGCAGATCGCTGCCATGCAGAAGCTCCTTTTCAAAGCGCTAAAGCCGTCAAAGTTCGAGGAGGCGAAGGAGCCATTGAAGATCTCCTCGAACTTGTGATGGGTGGAACCTAGATTCCTCGCCAGCGTCACCTCAGATGGTGGAGCCATCAGCGGACCCACAATGCTCTTACGCAATGAAACAGCGACCTCGGCCGCCCGACTTTGCTTTAGCGACGCCCAGTGCTCACGCACCGGCGTCGCTACCGCATGGGCTGAACTTTCCAACATCACTCCGTCGAATCGACCGGCGACGCGGCGGGCACCGTCTCGCCGCTGTCCGCCGGGGGGGGCATCCACTCCTCATGGCGGCATGGCTGGGCGGTCGGCGAGGCGATTGCACGGCATCTGCGTGGGCAAGGGCCGGAAGCGGAACGAGTGGCGCGGCAGGTAGCGCCGGCATTCCATGGCAAGCGCCTGCTGCGTTGGGCGATGGATCATCTGCAGGCCGACTGGCCGCTCAACGCAATGCTGCACACGGCGGCCACGCGGCGCCTCGCCGAGCAGGCCTACTTCCACCGCCGTGGCCTGCGCACGTGAAGAGAGCAGGCAGCGGCCTGAACGCCGTCCTCTTGCCGCGGTGAAAATTCCTGTTGACGCCGTGCAGCAATATCGACACAATAGCGCTCCTTCGACGCAGGTCGAACGGAATCTGCGGGAATAGCTCAGTTGGTAGAGCGCAACCTTGCCAAGGTTGAGGTCGCGAGTTCGAGTCTCGTTTCCCGCTCCAGATTCAAGAAGAACGCTCCCGCAAGGGGGCGTTTTTCGTTTGTCACTTCGGTTGCACCACTGCCGCGCTGGCGTGGCTTGCCGGGCAGGGCGCTGCACCAGGTCCGGGCATCCTGCCGGTCGAAACCAGGGCAGCGGTTGTCCTGCGGAATGTAGACGTAGGGAACGTCATCTTCGTAGGTGAAGTGGTAGTAGTAGCTCCGGTCCTTCCCGTACAACCAGTAGTTCGACGAGCCCTGGTTGATGGCATACGGCTCGAAGGTGAAGATCGAGGATTCACCGGGGATGAAGTTGCTGCGCTCCATCCGTAGCTGCAGGGCGTTCGAGACCAGTGGGGTGGTCAGGACGAGCACGATCACACCGACAGTCGCTGTCGTGATCGAGCCAATCAGCAGCCGGTGGCGGGGGTGTTTCACGGTCGGGCAGCATCGAAGCAGGACAGTGCTGCAATGTGCAATACGCCGTAAAAGTCGTCCAGTGTTCCGTGCCGGGAACGCATTGAAAGCGTAGTGAAAGACTGGGTCGGCGTTGCCTGAACCGCACGCGTGCTGTGACCTTTTTCGGACGATTTCTCCATGTTCGCTCCACAATCGCACGGTAGCCTTCATGCTCCTTCTACACGTTGGCGGGCTGGTGGTCAGGCGTATCACTCCAGTGGCAGTGCCCAGGACCGGGCGCGGACTCTCCCTGCATGCAGTGCTGCGCCCTGGCGCGTTGTTGGCAAGCCTGGCCCTGGCTGGCTGCATGTCGGTGCCGGTGCCGGACCTGCCTGACCGCACGCCCAGTACCTGGACCCAGGTGCCGCAGGGGCAGGGCGTGGCGGTGGATGCCAGGCAGTGGTGGAAAGTGCTGTCCGCCCCGGCGCTGGATGGCCTGGTCGATCAGGCGGTCGCCGGCAACCTGGACCTGCAGCAGGCGACGCTTCGCCTGCAGGCCGTACGCATCGTCGCCGGTACGTCCGACTCGCGTTTCCTGCCGGAAATCTCGGCCAGCGCCAAGCAGGTGCAGGACGCCGCCGCAGTGGATACCTACTTCCATGCCGGCATTGAAGCGATCTGGGACCTGGGCCTGTTCGGCGCCGCCGAGAGTGCGCAGCTGAGCGCGCAGGCCTCGGCCGGCAATGCCGAGGCGCTGCGCAATGCCGCGCAGGTGGCGGTGATTGCCGACGTGGTGCGCAGCTATCTGGACCTGACCGTGGCACAGGCCCAGCAGGACCTGCTGGCCAAGCAGCAGGCCGTGGATGACCGTGGCGAACAGTTGGCCCTGGTCCGCCAGCGCCTGCGCCTGGATGAGCCGGGCGAGCTGGATCGCCTGCGTGCACGCCAGGCCGCCACCCGCGCCGCAATCGCACAGGCTCGGGAAAACGCCGACAACGCGGCCCGCGCGCTGGCATTGCTGCTGGGCCGTGACGGTCCGGACCCGGCCTGGCGCGCCTACCGCACGCCGCCGAAGCTGGGCACGTTCTCGCTGCAGCAGGTACCCGCTGATCTGCTGCGCCACCGTCCGCAGATCCTGCTGGCCGAATCGGAGGTGATGCAGGCCGCGGCCAGCAAGGGCGCGGCGCGCGCTGCGATGTATCCGCGGATCAGCCTGGGTGGTTCGATCCTGTACGCCTACAACCTCACCCAGAACGCCCGCTCCAATTCCGATTCCAGTCCGTCGATCGGCCCGTACGTCGATATTCCACTGTGGGACTGGGGCCAACGCCGCGCGCGTTTCCATGCCGATGAGAAGCAACTGGACGCCGCATTGCTCGGCTACCGCAAGGCCGTGCTGGAAGGCGTGAGCGAAGTGGAAGGTGCGCTCGGCAGCCTTGCACGCCAGGACAGCAGCATCCAGTCGCTGCGCGCGGCCAACGATGCAGCCGGACAGCAGGTCAAGCGCCAGGCGCGGCAGGTGCAGCTGGGCCTGTCCAGCGAATTCGACGGGCTGGACACGCAGCGTGCCGCGCTGGCCTCGCAGGCCGACCTGATCGGTGCGCAGGGCGCACGCGTGCTCGCCTTTGCGTCGCTGTACCGCGCGCTTGGCGGCGCACCGCTGCCGGTCGAGGGTGAGGGCGAACAGCAATGATCGCGTTGGCCCGCAAGACCCTGGCCTACGAGTGGCGCCGGTTCCTGCCGGTAGTGCTGGCGATGTGTTTCGCCGGCGTGCTGTTGATCGTGCAGGCTGCACTGGTGCTGGGCATCTTCGGCACCGCGGCGATCTACGTGAAAGCATCGTCGGCTGATATATGGGCCGGTTTCCCCGGCACCCAGAGCGTCAACTACGGCCATGCAATCAGCGCCGACGTCGAAAGCCACCTGCGCATGGATCCGGATGTCTCCCGCGTCGAACCCTATGAGTGGGTTGATGGCGAATGGCGCTCCAGCGCGCAGGGTACGGGCAACGTGTCGGTGTATCTGTCCGGCATCTCCACCCGCGACGACGCGATGATGTTCGCGCACATCCTGCCCGCCGACCTGCGTGCACAGCTGCGCGAACCGGGCGCCGTGATCGTGGACAGCGCCGACCTGGATACGCTGGGCGTGGATCTGCAGAACAATCGTGCCTGGATCAACGGCAAGGCCGTGCGTGTGGTTGCCGCGCAGCCCGGCCTGCGTGGCCTTGGTGGCGTCAACGTGCTGGCTTCGCTCGACACCGCGCGTGCCATCGCCGGCACTGACCCGCATGAGGGCAGTACCTATTTCGTGGCCGGCCTGCGCTCGCCGGACCTGGCCGACCGCGTGCGTGATCGACTGGCGGCGTCGATGGGCCAGGCCACACCGGTCGAGTTCTGGACCGCGCCGGAATTCGCCAGCCGCTCGCAGCAGCACTGGCTGTTCGATACCGGCGCGGGTATCGCGGTGTTGTTCATGGCCGTGATCGTCTGCTTCGTCGGTGCGGTGATCACCAACCAGTCGTTCGCCTCGGTGGTGGCCGGCTCGGTGCGCGAGTACGCCACGCTCAATGCACTCGGTGCGGGTCGCTATGCGCTGGCGCGCGTGGTGTTCGAGCAGGCCTTGCTGATCGGCGGCGTGGGCATGTTGCTGGCGGCAGCCTTCAGCACCGTGGTGCTGTTGATCGCGCAGACCCAGCGCGTACCGGTGCAGCTGACGCCGATGGTGATCTTCGGCTGCGTGGCGCTGGTCGCGGTGATGGCCATGCTCTCCAGCATCATGGCGGTACGCAGTGTCGTCCGCTCCGATCCATCGTTGCTGCTGCGTTGAGGGCCGGCCGATGACTTCTACTCGCGCTGTCGCCCCGACCCTGCAGGCCGACGCACTGGAAAAGGGTTTCATGTCCGGCGATGTGCAGGTGCCGGTGCTGCGTGGCCTGTCACTGGACGTCTATCCCGGCGAGCTGACCCTGGTATCCGGCCCGTCCGGCTGCGGCAAGAGCACGCTGTTGTCGCTGCTGTCCGGCCTGTCCGCACCCGATGGTGGTCGCGTGCATGCACTCGGCCAGGATGTGGGCCACATGAGCCGCAGCGAAGTGGAGCGTTTCCGCCTGCACCATGTCGGGTTCGTGTTCCAGGGCTTCAACCTGTTCCCGGCACTGACCGCGCTGGAGCAGGTACAGCTGCCGCTGGGCTACCGCGGCATGAGCAATCGCGAAAGCGAGCCGCTGGCCCGCAAGGCGCTGGAAGAAGTGGGCCTCAGCCATCGCAGCCACATGCGACCGGCGCAGTTGTCCGGCGGTGAGAAGCAGCGTGTAGCCGTTGCGCGCGCCTTCGCCAAGTCGCCGACGCTGATCTTCGCCGACGAACCCACCAGCGCGCTGGACGCCGAGAACGGCCAGCGCGTGATCGACATCCTGCATCGCTACGCACGTGCGCATGGCGCCACCGTGCTGTGCGTGAGCCACGATCCGCGCCTGATCCGGCATGCCGATCGGGTGATCGCCATGGAAGACGGCATGGTCCGTGATGACCGCCGCCAGAACGAAACTGTAGAGTCCGCCCCATGACCAAGACGTCGCACCTGCTTCCCCTCAGCCTGGCCCTGTCCGCGGCACTGCTGCTCGGCGCCTGTTCCAGGGACGCGCCTGCCCAAGCACCTGCAGGTAAGGCCAGCGCTGCCACCGCCGGCAAGGTCGCGGTCGCGCGCGGCATCATCGACGTCGAGGGTGGCCTGATCGCGCTGGCACCGCCGGTGGATGGCTCGATCACTGCCGCACCGGTGAAGGAAGGCGCCACGGTGAAGAAGGGGCAGCTGTTGTTGTCGCTGGATGGCGCCCTGCTGCAGCAGGAGGTGGCGATGGCCACCGCGGATCTGACGCTGGCCAATGACCGCCTGAAGGGCAGCCAGGCGCAGCTGCGCGAACTGGAGCGCAACGCCACCCGCCTGTCTACCGGCGCCAGCGAAGGCGTGTCGTCCAACCAGCAGGCCGATGCGGCCAAGCAGCAGTTGGCCGGCTTGCATGCTGACGTCGACGTGGCCGGTGCGCAGGTCGACATGGCCCAGCACAAACTGGAACACGCCAAGCTGAAACTGCAGCAGATGTCGCTGAGTGCGCCGGAAGCCGGCACCGTGGTCGGCCAGGTCCCGGGACTCGGTGCCTTCGTGCAGGCTGGCAAGCCGGCGATCTCGTTGTTGCCGGCGCGCCCGCTGCAGGTGCGTGCCGAACTCAGCGCCGCCTATGCGGACGCCGTGCAGGTCGGCATGCAGGCCACCGTGGTGCCGGACAGCGATGGTGCCGAGAACACCAGCACGCTGCCATCGGCACGCGTGGTGCGCATCAGCCCGGTGTTTGCGCAGGCCCGCCTGCCTGAAGATGCAGGGCGTGGCGTAGCCAAGGTGGTGGAATGCGTGCTGGAGTTCGATGGCGAGGCCAAGGCGCGCTTCGGCCAGCATGTGCGGGTGGAGTTCCGGAAGTAAGCCTGGCGTTGGGGTCGGGCCGTCTAGGGGCCCTTTCGACGCCTGAGTGCCCGCCATGCGCTCACCGCCGACACCAGGCACAGCGCCAGCAGCAGGCCCACGTCCAGCAGCAGCAACCACAGCATGTGCATGCCGTGTACGGGCGGCTGGTGCATTGCCGACAGCATCCACGGTACCGACCACGCCAGCAGCAGCGCGAAGGCGATCAGCAGGCGCAACCACAGCCGCTTCAGTTTCCAGGGCCGCACGATCAAGGCAGCCACCACCAGCTCGACCGTTCCCAGTAGCGCGAACACGATGACGGTGCTGGTCGGGTAGGGCAGCTCGGCGCCTTCCAGGCGATGCAGCAGCCAGTAGTCCGGGGTGAAGCCGGCATTGACCAGTGCGGCGATCAGCGCCAGCCAGGTGAGCGCGACCAGCAGCCAGAACAGGCGGATGTAGCGTCTAGGCATCGGCGGTGTCCGGGGTGTTGGGCAAGCGGCTACGTGATGCAAGGCACACGGATGTGGCGATCGCGGCCAGTGCCAGCAAGCCGGGCCCGACGGTGAAGTACAGCAGGCGCAGCGGGTGGTTGTGCATCAGTGTCCAGCTCGCGAACGCCAGGGGTATCGCCAGCACCAGCAGCTTGGCGAACAGCGGCCGCAGCACTGCGATCAGCGGCTGGGCGCCAATGAACATCCAGAACAGATAGAACTGGGCGATGCCCAGGCCGATGTCACGATGTGAAGCAAAGCCGAAATGGTCGCGATACCAGTTCATTCCCAGCGGTATCAGTGCCCAGTACAGCAGGGCCACCAGCAGATGCAGCAGCAGGGCGATCAACATGGGCGTGCCGCGAAGGAGCATGGGCGAATGGAGCCGGGCGGGGCAGCGTACCCCAGCGCGGACGCCCGTGACCGCATGATGTGAAGACTGTTGACGGCGTGAAGGAATTTGGACACAATAGCGCTCCTTCGACGCAGGTCGAACGGAATCTGCGGGAATAGCTCAGTTGGTAGAGCGCAACCTTGCCAAGGTTGAGGTCGCGAGTTCGAGTCTCGTTTCCCGCTCCAGATTCTACAGGGCCCCGGTAGGGGCCTTGTTTTTCTCCCGCCACGGCAAGGCGGGGCACGTTGGGCCACAAGGCTTTACGCGCAGTCAGAAAGGTGAAATCGCTGGTGTGTGTTCCGGATTTCCGGTACCATGGTGGCTTACGCGGGAATAGCTCAGTTGGTAGAGCGCAACCTTGCCAAGGTTGAGGTCGCGAGTTCGAGTCTCGTTTCCCGCTCCAAGTTTTGATCTACAGACTTCCACTGACGTCTGTAAGTCATTGAAATTAGGGGCTTCGGCCCCTTTTTTCATTCCAGCCAAAGCCACGGAAATCCACCGACAGCCAGCGTTTTTGAGGCCAAAATTGAGGCCAGAGAATGCGGGTGGTGCCGGTTCCGGGTTGTTGCTGGGGTTGGATCGGGATGACCAGCAGCATTGAGCCTAAGTCTCACGACTTAGGAGTTTGATGATGGCACTCTCTGATCTGACCGTGCGGCAAGCCAAGGCCGCCAAGAAAACCTACAGCATCCCCGATACCGATGGCCTCGGCCTGGTGGTCGCCCCCACCGGCGGCAAATCGTGGCACCTGCGCTACTACTGGCTCGGCAAGCAAAAACGCATATCCCTGGGCAACTATCCCGAGATCGGCCTGCGCGAAGCCCGCACCTTGCGCGACGAAGCCAGGGCGCTCCTGGCCCAAGGCATCAACCCCCACACCGACCGCAAGCAGAAACGGCATGCGGTCAAGCTGGCCTCGGACTACACATTCAAGGCAGTCTTCGATGCTTGGGTCGAGCACCGCGCCAAGGAACTCAAGGAAGGCCGGAACAGCACACTGTCGCAGATCAAGCGGATCTTCGAGAAAGACGTGCTGCCCAGCCTCAAGCAGATGTCGATCTATGACATTCGCAGGCCGCAACTCCTGGGCGTCCTGGCGCGGATCGAGAAGCGCGAGGCCTTCACCACTGCCGAAAAGGTCCGGACCTGGCTGGGGCAGCTATTCCGCTATGCGCTCGTCATCGTCGAGGGCATGGAGGCCAATCCGGCCACGGACCTGGACGTAGTGGCCGAGCCCAAGCCCGCGGTGACCCATAACCCCTACCTGCACCTGCCCGAGCTTCCCGAGTTCCTCCAGAAGCTCAGGCTCTACAACCCGCGCGGCTGGCAAACCCAGCTCGGTATCCGCCTGCTGTTCTTGACCGGCGTGCGCACCGGCGAACTGCGGCTGGCGACCCCGGATCAGTTCGACCTCGACCGTGGGCTTTGGATCATCCCCCCGCAGATCGTCAAGCAGCTTCAGGACGAGATGCGCAAAGCGGGGAAGCGGCCGCAGGACGTACCGCCCTACATCGTGCCGCTGTCCCTTCAGGCCATCGAGATCGTGCGCTACCTCCTGGGGGTGATGCGGCCCGCCCAGCGCCACCTGCTGACGCACCGCAGCGAACTCAAGAAGCGCATCAGCGAGAACACGCTCAACGCCGCCTTGAAGCGGATGGGCTACGAGGACAAACTGACCGGCCACGGTATTCGTGGAACCATCTCGACGGCACTCAACGAGATCGGCTATCCCAAGATTTGGGTGGACGCGCAGCTTTCGCATTCCGACCCAAACAAGGTGAGTTCGGCCTACAACCACGCCAAGTACGTGGAACCGCGCCGCCGGATGATGCAGGACTGGGCCGACCGCCTCGACTTGCTCGAACAGGGCCAAGTCGAAGCGGCCAGCGCGCACCTCACTATCCACATCGAGGGCGTACCGGCCATGGCGGAGGAGGACAAGCCCGACGCCATCGTTGCAGCTTCCTCTGCGCCTCCCGTTCCGCCGGTGGTGGCCACCCCCATCGTCGTGACGCCGAACGAAGGGGGCATCACCTTCCAACGGTTGTCGCAGGTGCCGCCATCCCCGACTCATGCGCCAGAACCCGAGGTGTCGGCCATCCAGCGCGAGCGCGAGGAAATGCTGGCCATCTACGAATCGCCGAGCAGTCTGCCGGTGCCCCTGTTCGGCAAGTTGGCTGGAAAGTCCAAGGACCAGATCAACCGCGAGTTGAAGGCGGGCAAGCTGCTCTCCATCAGCCTGGGCAACCGGGGGCAGCGAGTTCCCGATTGGCAACTGGTGCCGCTCAAACACAAGCTGGCCCAGGTGCTCATGCGCCAGTACCCCCAGGCGGATTCATGGGAGCTTTACCGCATGCTGACCCAGCCACATCCCGACCTGGGTGACCGCGCGGCCATCGACATCGTGACGCCAAGCAATCTGGGCATGGTGGTACAGATCATCGCAGGCAGCGAGCCACATGCGAATGCTCCCGAGGTCGTACCGCCGCGGCCTATCTCCGAAGAGGTGCGCCAGAGTGTTCGCCGGCTGATGGAGAGCGCTGTCGCCTTGGACGGCGCATAGGGTTACAGCCCTCGCGGGGGCCTTACGGCCCCCGCGCTACATCTGCACCGCCTGCATGAGTTCGCTCAGCACGCTGTGCGGGAGCGAAGGACACGGCGCCGGTATGCGCCGTCGAGAAATCGAGCAGACGATCATGCATGTCCAGCAGATCGCCGGACGCCTGGCGTCTGCACATCAGGGAACGCTCAGCGCGGGCGCGCTATCGGGTATTCGATTGGACTGCACTATCCTTGGCTACCTGCATCGCTCTGCGCTCGAACCGCTCAGAAACCGCGTTAGTTCGTCCTTTGAGGCGCTGCAGATGAGTCACGACCTCGTAGGGCCCCTCGGCCAGCGGCCGGGCGGTGATCCCCCATGCATCAGCGCGCTCGATGCGCGATTGCGCGGTGATCCCGACACCATAGCCAGCGCCGACCCATAGCGCCAACATGTCGAACGAGGTCACATGCTGGACGCTCTGCCGGCTTAAAGACGGGAGGGATGACAGCCGCTGATCCAGTAGTGAGCAGCTTTCTGCCGGCCAGCGAAACACGGGGTAGTCCAAAAGTTCGGCGATCGTAAGCTTTGTCTGGGCGAGCAAGGGGGACCACAATGGCATGGCAACAGCGATGTTCTCGATCCACAAGGGTTGGCTTTTCAGAGACGGAGCGCTTACGGCCCGAAGCGACATTCCTGCGTCGTAACGACCTTCATCAATGCCCGTCACCAGGTCGTCACTTGATGTCTCAAAGAACGCGATAGTGATTTCCGGCTCTTCCGCGCGTTGCAGGGCGAGAAGCGAGGAGAAGCATGAGGATGGCACCCCAGGTGCTATCGCAAGCCTGAGATGGGGAAACTGGCTGGTGGCATCATGCATGCGAGCCCCCAAAAAGTGTTCTGGCCGAGTAGGTGAACTTGCATCGTGGTCAAGAGTGAAGTTTAACGCCGTTATCTTTAACGTGGTTAATTTTGGCAGATTGTTTGACGCTTCTGCTAATGCAGAAATCAACCATTCAGCCAGGCCGTCCTTCTGGCACAACAACGTATGAATCCGCAGCGGCGACAGCTTTCGGACAGGCCGTGCGCGCTGCGCGCGTCGCACAAGGAGTCGCGCAAGACGAGTTCGCATCTCGGGCAGGCATTTCGCGCTCGCACATGGGCAAGATCGAGCGTGGAGAGCACGTGCCCACGCTGCCCCTCATACTGAAAATTTCAGTAGCACTTGGGATAAGCGCGGCTGAATTGATGGCGGCCACCGAGCGCAATCTTCGTGCCGAAACCGATCTTTGAGGGTGTCTGCCAGCGGGGCCTTCAGCCGCTCGCAGAGTCACGTAGGCGAACGATGAACCGCTCCAGCGAAGCCGACAAATCACTGCTGTCGGCCCGCAGCAAGTAAGTCGTGATGACGGCTGAATCGATGGCCAGGGGACGGATCACCACGTCCGGGCGTTGGCAAACCGGAATCTTGCTCGCCGCGAGAAAGCCGATACCGTAACCAGCACCGACCAAGGTGAGCATCATGTCCAGCGAGGACACCTCCTCGACGACGTTCAACTTGTGCTCAAGCACCTGCAGCAGTCGTGTCAGTTCCCGGCAGTAGCCCTCGCACGCATGGGGATCGCACAAGACCAGTGGATGGATCCCGACTTCTTGGAGCGGGACCTTTTTGTGGGCGAGCAGTGCGTGCCGTGCCGGCACGGCAATGACCAATGGATCTCGCCAGATGGGCTCAGCCCGTATGTCGTCGCCGACGTCGGCCGTATGCGCGAATCCGATCATGAAATCCCCGGACCGCAGGCCGCGCAACTGCTCGGCCAGCGGAACCTCGGACAGCCGTATCTCGATCTCCGGCTCCTCCGCGCGGCACCGGGCCAGAAATGCCGACAGGCGAGCATCGATTGCCCCGTCGGAAATCGCGATGCGCAGACTGCCTCGCAAACCTGCTGCCACGGCCTGGGCGTTTTCGCGTGCCTGTTCGAGCACGGTGAACAATCTGCGGATATCTTGAAGAAAGACAACACCCGCCGACGTCAGCACGGTTCCACGGCGGTTCCGGTCGAACAGCACGACCCCTAGCTCGTCCTCCAGTTCTTTGATGGCACGGGACAAGGGGGGCTGTTCGATGTGCAGGCGCTCGGCGGCGCGCGTGAAATGCAACTCTTCAGCCAGGGCCATGAAATAGCGCAGATGTCGTAATTCCATGGTCTCAGCCCCCCCATGCCGAACCGGCAGTCGCGTGCTACGCCCGTATGTAGATCCATCCCGCTTGCTGCATGCGCGCCATCTCGATAACAGCAGGCCCGTCCAGTACTTCGAGCGGCTCTCTGTTGTCCCTGCCGATCCGCGAAAGTGTGTTCGGGCATACCCAGGTGAGCGCGTCGAGGTCGGAAGGTGCCGTGTCCAGGGCGGCGGCGACGGCTTGCGCGTTCGCAACGATGCGCACATCGGCATCGGGCGCCGCGCGCTTGAGATTGGTTGCATTGCTTCGCGCACGCTCAAAGGCTTCTGCCGTCGGTGCGTGGAGGATCACTTTCAATGTGGGGCGCTGGGTGTCTTGGGTCATGGTCGGTCGGTGGTGCAGTCAGAAGGGTTGTTCACGGGCGCATCTGCTGGGATGCGGATTTCAAGGCGCTTTGCAGCATCTCCTCGATGGAGGGGTGGTAGTACGGCATGGCCAGCAGATCGTTGACGGTCTGCTTCGCCTGGATCGCCCAAGCGATCAGGTGCGCCAGGTGCTCGCCTTGCGTCAGGAGCATGCTGGCACCGAGCAAGGCGCCTGAGCCGGGGGCGGCATAGATGTGCAGCAGGTTTTCCGGAGCACCAAGAATCTTGGAGCGCCCGTTGCCGCTGCCTTCCGCGGTGCCGACGACCGCGCCTTCCTGCACCGCCGCCTCGTAGGTCATGCCGACTGCGCACGCATCCGGGTCGGTGAACAGGATCGTGATCGGCACGCGCCGGGATGCGCCCGGCCAACTTTCGCCGCGCAAGCTCGCCAGTGCGGCTTGCGCTGCCATCTGACCCTCGTCCGCGGCCTCGTGCATCAGAGGGCGATCCGGCTGCACATCGCCTGCGAAGAAAATCGGCACCTGGGACGGCCCGCAGGCCTGCATGGTCGCGGGGTCGATGCTCGGTCGGCCAGCCTGATCCAAGGAGATGCCGGCCGCGGCGAGATCGAGCGCCTCGGTATTGGGTTGTCGTCCCGTCACGACGAGAAGCCGATCCACGAGCGCGTCGCGCTCGCCGGCGCGCATGCGCACCTGGTCGCCTTCAAGGCTGACTTCGACGGCGGCGCCCAACCACATCGGCAACTCGGTCTCGAACCTGGCGATCGCCCGCTCCAGGACATCGGGGTCCTGGATGCCGCCGATGGCGTCTTTCTGGTCTGCCGCGACCACCTGCACATCCAAGCGAGACAGGGCCAGGCCGAGTTCCAGCCCGATGGCGCCCAGTCCCAGGATTCCCATCCGTGCGGGCAGGACGCCCAGGTCGAACAGGGTATCGGTGGTCAGGATGCGGGAGGCAACGCCGTCGAGCGCTTTGGGGACCACCGGGCGAGAGCCCGTCGCCACGATGAAGGCGCTGGCCTCGATCCGTTGTTCACCTGCCTGCAAGATGCCCGGCGCGACGAAGCGCGCTTCGGCCATGATCAGGCTCTCGCCAGCCGCCTTGCGCGTGCGCTCCGCGGCGGCGCCGGCCAGCGCATCCCTGGTCTGGCGGGCGTGGGACCATAAGGCCTGCGGCCCTTGGGTCGATGGCGTGGCGCTCGCTGCCAGTGCCTTGGCGACCTTCCAGTGCATGCCGGCATGCAGGGCCGCCTTCGAGGGCATGCATCCGACGCGCGCGCAGGTCGTCCCCAATGGCCCCCGATCGATCAGAACCACCTGTTTGCCTGTCGCTTTCAGCGCATGGAATGCGGTGCTGCCAGCGGTTCCCGCGCCAATGATGGCGACATCTACTTTCCTTGTCTGCATTGAATTTTCCCGTCCACAATCAATTAATCGAACATCGGACCTCTAGCCAACATTGCGCATGAGCATGAGGGCCGCCACGGCCACGCAGGTGATCGAAAACACCCGCTGGAGCATCTTTGAGGGAATCCTGCGTGCCAGAACACGGCCGAGCGACATGCCCACGAGCGCCGTGAGAACGAATGTCCAGGCGGGCGCGGTGAGCGTCATGCCATGACTCCACGCGATGAACACGGTTACAGCGGACAGCAGCGCGATCACCATGAGCGAGGTCGCGACGATGCTGTGCATGCGCAGCTCGCTGAAATGCGCCAGAGCCGGGACGATGATGAATCCGCCGCCCACCCCCAACATGCCCGTGGCCAAACCGGAGACGATGCCGATGCTCCCCAGCGTGGTCGCTGTTCGCACGTTCCAGACGAAGCGGCCGGTGTCCTTGGAGATCTTGCAGACCCGGGCTGGCTCGTCAGCCAGATCGTCCTGCGTCTGGCTGCCGCGAGATGACATGAACATCCGGTAGGCCACCACGAGCATGATGGCGACGAAGATCAGGTTCAGCCATCGAGGCGAAAGCCAGTGGGCAAACTGCACGCCCAGCGGAGCCGTCACGGCGCCGGCAGCCGCCAACATCATCGCTGCCTTGTACCGAACTACCCCCTGGCGCAAGCCCTGCAAAGCGCCCAGGGTCGCCGCTGCTCCCACGGCGAGCAGCGCCACGGGCGCGGCCTGACGGATGTCCATGCCCAGGCCGAACACCAGCGCCGGCACCGCGAAGATGCCGCCGCCGGCGCCAGTCAATCCCAGCACGGCTCCGATGATGAGGCCCAGCACTCCACCCGTCAGCGAGAGCATAGTGAATGATCCTTTGTGCAATTTCCGTTGAGCAGCCTGAGATGCGGGCTGAGAGAAGCGGCCATCAGGTTCGGCGCCTGGGCGGCTGGTTCAGCGCGGCCCCAGCACTTCACCCAATTGCGCCCCTCGCGGCATGCCGTTGTACTTCTTGAGGATCCCATTGGGGCCGCGTACAACGATGCCGGGCGTCCCCCGGAAGCCGGTGCTCGCCATGAGTGCCAGGTTGTCATCGAGGATCTTGCGCACATCGGCAGGCACGCTCTTGGCTGGCGTAATCCCGCCCTGGCCAAACTGCCGCTCGTTCGTCAACAACGCCGCACTCCGGTCAGGCGCGCCAAGAATGGCCGCGGCTTTGGCCGGGCTGTCATCCTTGATGATGCCTACCAGAATGTGCCGCAACTGGACCTTGCCGGAATCCACCCAGGGGCGTGCAGCTTCCCAGAAGGCGTTGCAATAGGGGCAGTTGGCATCGCTGAAGGTGTAGATGACGCGCGGCGCATCTGCCTTGCCGTCCAGCACCCAGGTGGACGACTGCAGCTGCGACCATTCCTTGTCGCTGACCGGCTTGGCGGCCAGCTTTTCCAGGTCCGCTTCGTCCATTGGCTCGCCCTTGGCGTTCAGGCGAGTTCCCACGATGGCATTGCCATCGCTCGTGATGTACACGGCAATGGGCCGGTCACCCGCGACGGCAGCGAAGGCGCGCAGACCGCCGCCGACCTTGAATTCCTGCGTGACGGTCAGGCCCTGACCTTCCAGCGCCTTGAGGACGGCCGGCTTGTCAGCCGTCTCTGCCTTGCTGCAGCCGGTGACCACCATGAAGCTGGCGGCCAGCAGGAACGAAATGTGCGAGCGTTGTGCAAACATGGTTACTCCTTGTCTGTCTTGATCTGTTGGGCTGGCGCGAATCGGCGCGACACCGTGTGTTTGAGGCTGGCCATCGTGAGTTCGCCCAGATGGGTATCCACCAGGCGTCCTTGCTCATCGAAGAACAAGGTGGTGGGCAGGCCTCGCGATGCGACGGCCTGCATGGTCTGGGAAGCGGGGTCGAGCAGCACATCCTTGAGATGCAGGCGTTCGCTCTCAAGAAAGGCGCGGGCTTGCTGGGCGCTCTCTCCCTGGTTGACCATGACAAAAGCGATATCGGGATACTGCGCTTGTGCCTGCTCGAACACCGGCATCTCGCGACGGCATGGTGGACACCACGACGCCCAGAGGTTGAGCACGACGGGCCGCCCAGCATAGGAATTCAGGACGACTGGCTGTTCATCGAGCGTTGCGAGCGTCAACGCTGGCAACGGCGGTGCCGAGCGCTGCAGCAGAGCCAGTACGCCCCCGGTAGCAAACCAGGCTGCGAGTCCGACCGCAACTCCCGCCAATACAGGCCGGCGCAATGCCCGAACCGCACGGGTGCGCCACCAGATGAGCGCCAGCGCTGCCAGGACACCGACCCACCACGAAAAGCCTTGGTCGCCAATGGAAATCATGGACATCGGCGACTGCGCGTACTCTTCCCACCATTGCGCGATGTAGCCGAGGCGAGCCGCCACAAACCCCACAAAAGCGGCGTCCAGCAACATTCCGCCGGCCGCCTTGTACGGAGAGTCGGGCAACCGCTTGGCAACCATGCGCGCCACCGCCCAGGCCAGCAGGACGGCCAGGAAGACGGCAACGACTTGGACGGAGAACGGACCTACGCTGATCATCAGGAACCTGCCTTGTCCAAGCGCACCAGGAAGGCGCGGGCATCGATCTCACCGACGACGCGCAGGTCCCGGCGTTCCGTACCGTCCGGGCCAACCAGAATGAGCGTGGGCGGCCCCATGACACCCCAATGCTTGAGCAAGGCCTGATCGGTCGCATCATTGCGCGTCACATCTGGTCGCACGACCTGCATCCGGGCCAGGCGGGACGCGACGGCGGGGTCGCCGAATACGTTGCGTTCGATCACATGGCAACTGACGCACCAGTCGGCGTAGAAGTCGATCAGGGTCCATTGGCCGCGCGAAGCGGCCTGTGCCAAATGCGCATCCACGTCCTCGACCGATTTCGCCTGCAGGTAAGCGACGCCGCCCGCCGCCGGTGCTGGCGAAGTCGAACCACCGCGCAGGTGGGCCAGCGGCTGCAATGCCGATTCGCCGCCAGAGGCCGCGCCGACCAGCATCAGGATGGACCACAAGCCGGCGAAGACGGCGCCGGACCGCAGCGACCATGCCAGCCGATGCTTCGCTGCCACGGCCTGGCCCCACGCGATCAGGCCAATCGCCACCGACAAGACCCATGCGCCCCACAGAACCAGGCTGACCGTGCCGGGCAGGAAGCGCGTCAGCATCATCACGGCCATGCCCACCATGACGTAGCCGAATGCCACGCGCACGCGGTCCATCCACGCGCCAGGCCGTGGCAGGACCCGGGCACCGAACACGGCGATGGCCAGCAGGGGCAGTCCCATGCCCAAACCCAGCGCGAACAAGGCCATGCCACCGTAGACCGCGCTGCCGGTCTGCCCGATGTACAGCAATGCGCCTGCCAATGGAGCGGTCATGCAAGGCCCGACCAGAAGCGCCGAGAGGAAGCCCAGCGCCGCCGCGCCGGAGATGCTCCCGCCCGAGCGATCTCTACCGGCGGATTCGACCCGATTGATCAGCGCCGAGGGCATCTGCAGCTCGAACAGGCCGAACAGTGAACTCGCCAGGACCAGGAACAAGGCTGCAAACGCTCCGAGCAGCCAAGGCGATTGCAGTGTGGCTTGCAGGTTGGCCCCGGCCAAGCCAGCGGCCACGCCCACCGCGGCGTAGGTGCCCGCCATCGCCAGGACATAGGACAGAGAGAGGAAGAAAGCCCGCCGCGGCTTGGCCTGGCTGCCGACGACCATGGTGGAGACGATGGGGATCATCGGGAGCGAGCATGGTGTGAAAGCGAGCAGCAAGCCGAAGCCAAAAAACAGCAGTGTTCCCCACACGGGGCCCAATGCTGCTAGGCGCTGCGCTGCCGCTTGATCCTCTGCCACCTCGGTAGCTCCGCCCAAGCTGACTGTGTTGGTGGAGGTCAAAGCCGAACTCCGCTGTACGGAGTCATTGCCGGTCGGGGATGTGCCGGCCACCACTGCCGGCAATGCCACATTCATGGTCTGCGGCGGATAGCAGATACCTGCCTCCGCGCACCCTTGCCAATGCAGTGTCAGCGGGCCGGGGGCGGTGGCGGGAAAGCGCAGATTGAGGGCATCGCCCGTATAGATTTCCGTATCGCCAAAGAATTCGTCGTGTTTGGCTGTTCCTGCCGGAAGCGTCAGGCTGACTTCATGGCCCTGCGCATCGACCAACTTGATGGCATGGCGATAAACGTAGTAGCCATCGGCAACGTGTCCAGCGGCCGAGAACGAATCGCCCTGCTGCTGCACAGCGTCCAGCTTGAGAACTTCGGCAACGTCCAGAAATTGCCGCTCGCTGCGGCCCCAGGAGGGAAAAAGGCCGTCCGCCCACGCACTGCCGACCGCACAACCACACAGGAGAAAGATCGCTACGATGCGCCGATAAAAAGCCAAATCCGAGTCCTCCAAGCAAAGCTGCCTGGATCATGCGATGACCCGATTAAGCGAAACTAAAGGTCCCCCCAATGGCCCGTGGGGGACGGGGATGCCATCAAGGCTTTGCGCTTGGCTCTGGTGATCGACCATGGGCGAGTTCCGCCTGCTCCGTCCGGGCCCGTTCAATCCCGGCCGCGACGACTTTCGCCGCCTCGGAATCGGGGGGCATCATCCCGAGCAGCTTCTCCCAGTGCGCGATGGCCGTTTGATAGTCCCGGCGCTGCACCGCAGCAGCGCCGGCCAGAGTCAGAGGCAGGGCTGCATTGGGATCGAGCGACAAGGCGCGCTCAAGCAGACGAGTGGGCTCTCCCTCAAAACCGGAGCCACGGATTCTGGACAGCGACTCCGCGTACTCCGCCAACGCCTGTGGATCGTTCTGGACCAGCTCATTGGCGTGGGTGAAGGCATTGACGGCTTGCTCATGATCGCCGAAGTAACGGTAGGAACGCGCCAGCATGAGCCAGCCTCCAGGATCATCGGGGTGCTGGGCCAGCCGTGCCTGAAGAGAGGCCACCATTGCTTGCACATCGGTTTGCGTCGTCATGCTCGCGCTGCGAACCTGTGACGGGTCCGTGGCGGCCGGATTTCCCAGGTACGAATAGGTGAGCGCTGTCGCGATCGGCAGCAGAATGGCGACAGTGATCGCTGCCCGCTTGCTTCCAGCAGGCGGCCCCAATTTCAACGGAGGAGCAGCAGTTTCATTCAGCGCTCGCCGCTGAAGATCAGATCTTGCATCGGCCAATTCATTGGCCGACAACGTGCCATTGATGTGGTCTCTCTCCAACTCCGCCCATTGATCGCGCAGTACCGCGACGTTCACGCTTTCAGGGGCAACTTGGTCGCTCGCACCATGTCCCCCTCGCCAGAGAACGAAAGAAAGCCATATCGAGACGCCTCCCACGAGCACCGACGCCAGAGTCAGGAAAACGATGCTCATGTTTCGTCCAGTACATTGTGTGGCGGAGCCAGCAGCGCGTCCGCGTGTCTGCGCTCCTCTTCATTGAGTGCAGCATGCTTCGGCTTGCGGTTTCGGCTGCGCAGATTCATGACCAAGACCACAATGCCCAAGGCAAGCACCACGAACGGGCCAAACCAAAGCAACATCGTTGTCGGCTTCAAGGGCGGGCGATAGAGCACGAAATCGCCGTATCGCTCGACCATATAAGTCCGGATGTCGTCATCGCTCTTGCCGGCACGGATCTGCTCGCGGATCTGTTGGCGCAAGTCAGCGGCAAGATCGGCCTGCGAAGCTGCAATCGATTCATTCTGGCAAACCAGGCAACGTAACTCGGATGCAATGCCCAGCATTCGGTCCTCGGCCGCTTGGTCGCTGGCCCAGACCGGAGCCGTGAACAGAAAGAAAAACAATGCCACCCGCCAGAGAATCATTTCTCAAGCTCCCGCACCAGCGGCAGCAGCTCGCCGCGCATTTCCCCCGCGTCAATCGCCCCGGTGTGCTTGTAGCGAATGATGCCTGCCTTATCGATCACATAGGTTTCCGGCACGCCGTACACCCCGAAGTCGATGCC
Organism: Stenotrophomonas sp. 78350_Sma; assembly: GCF_056482105.1. NCBI lineage: Bacteria > Pseudomonadati > Pseudomonadota > Gammaproteobacteria > Lysobacterales > Lysobacteraceae > Stenotrophomonas > Stenotrophomonas sp. 78350_Sma. The sequence goes on from NZ_CM151182.1 coordinate 1,668,602, forward strand.
GACCGCCCCATGCGCATCGGAGACCGTCGTTTCAAAGGCATTGCCATTGCGCCGTAGCCAGGCGATGGCGTTCTGGGGCGTGTCCTTGTAGTTCATGCCGACCACCGAAACAGCATGCCTGCTGGCCAATTCGGTGATGACAGGATGCTCCTCAAGACAGGGCGCGCACCAGGAAGCCCACACGTTCAGTACCCAAACTTTCCCGATCATGCTCTCGGATGAGAAGGTCAGGTCCGGAGCTTGCAGTTGCGGAAGGCTGAAGCGCGGCGCGGGCTTGTTGATCAAGGGCGATGGCACCTCGCTGGGCTTGAGCGTCAGGCCCACTGCGAGGAACGACACCAAGACAAGGAATCCGAGCAGCGGCCATAGGAAACGGTTCATGATGCGGCCTCGGGCAATGGCGGAGCGACGTGTTGACGGCGAGGCTTCAGACGGTATCGACGATCGCTGATGGCCAAGCCACCGCCAAGCGCCATCAGGATGCAGCCGATCCAGATCCAGTCAACGAATGGCTTGTGGTAGACACGAACGCTCCAAACACCGTCGCCGAGCGGTTCGCCGAGCGCCGCGTAGACGTGGCGCAGTCCGTTTGCATCGATCGCCACCTCGGTCATCGGCATCTGCGAGGCCGGGTAATTGCGCTTTTCCGGATGCAGCCGACGCAAGACCTTGCCGTCGCGCGACAGTTCGATATCGCCTATCTGCGCCACGTAGTTGGGCCCCCGCGTGCTTCTGACGCCGATCAAAGTGAGGTCGTAGCCGCCGATGCTGACGGACTCGCCCTGGGCCAATCGAACGTCTCGCTCGGTCTCATACCCACTGACGATGGTCACGCCAGTCACGAATACCGCGATGCCCAGATGCGCCATATGCATCCCAAGCCAACTGCGTGGCTGGGCACGCAACCCGCCGCGGGTGGCGCGCATTCGGCCGAAGATGCCCGTCACCACCGACACCGCAATCCACGTGGCGAGCATCAAGCCCAACGCCGCAGAAGCTGACCAGTGCCCCAGCACGAACGGGGCGGTCAGGCCCACCAGGGGTGCAGCAATCATCGGCACGCGCAACTGCCTGAAGATGGCACCGAACTGGGCGGCCTTCCAATTGGCGGCGGGTCCTACCGCAATCAGAAGCAACGCGGGGATCATCAATGGCACGAACACCGCATTGAAGTATGGCGGCCCCACGGAGAGCTTGCCCAGGCCCAGCGCATCGACGAGCAGTGGGTACAGCGTACCGAGCGCGACAGCGCCGGCAGTGACGACCAACAGCACATTGTTGACCAGCAGCAAGGACTCCCTGGAGACCATGTCGAACCGTCCTCCCATGCCGACCTTAGGGGCTCGCCATGCGAACAAAGCGAGCGACGTGCCCACAATGACCGTCAGCAGAATCAGAATGAATAACCCGCGTCGCGGATCGGTGGCAAATGCATGCACAGAAGTCAGTACGCCCGAGCGCACCAGAAAGGCACCCAAAAGCGAGCAAGAAAATGCGCCGATCGAGAGCAGCACCGTCCAGTTCTTGAAACTGGCCCGCTTTTCCGTCACCGCCAAAGAGTGGATCAAGGCGGTGCCCACCAGCCAGGGGATGAACGACGAGTTCTCGACCGGGTCCCAAAACCACCAGCCCCCCCAGCCCAACTCGTAGTAGGCCCACCAACTCCCCAAGGCGATTCCGACCGTCAGATTTGCCCAGGCTGCGGTGGCCCAGGGACGAGACCAGCGTGCCCACGTCGAGTCCAGTTGTCCGGCAAGCAATGCAGCAATCGCGAATGCGAAGGCCACCGAAAATCCGACGTACCCCATGTAAAGCAGCGGTGGATGAAAGATCAAGCCGATATCCTGCAGGAGCGGATTCAGATCCCATCCATCTTGCGGTACCGGGAAAAGTCGCTCGAAGGGATTGGAGGTCAACAGGACGAACAGCAGGAAGCCGGCCGTCACCAGGCCGAGCACGCCCAGAACGCGCGCCACCATGGCATCCGGAAGCTGTTTCGACAACCGGCTGACCGCATAGGCCCAGCCGGTCTGCATCAGCAGCCAGAGCAGGAGCGAACCCTCATGTCCGCCCCAGACCGCGGCCATTCTGTAGCCCAGCGGGAGCTGAGAATTGGAGTTTTGAGCGACGTAGGCGACCGAGTAGTCCTTCGCGACAAAGGCCCAGGTGAGCGCGGCAAAACCGACCATCACCAACAGGAATTGAGCGCGTGCAGCGGGGCGGGCGAACGCGATCCAGGTGAGGTTGGCTCGCGCCGCGCCGGCCAGGGCAAGAACACCTTGAGCGAGTGCCACGAACAAGGCAGCGATGAGGGCGAGGTGGCCGATTTCTGGAATCATGGGTCAAGGCTTCCTTGAAGCCGGCTTCTTCTGGACTTCGTCCAGCGCATGCTGGGCCTCGGGCGGCATGTAGTTCTCGTCGTGCTTGGCCAGCACCTCCTCGGCGCGAAAGAGGCCGGCACTGTCCAGCCGTCCTTGAACAACCACCCCTTTTCCTTCACTGAACAGGTCAGGCAAGATGCCCGAATACGTGACCGGGATTGCTTTGACCGTATCGGTGATGACGAACTGCACGGCAAGCTCACCACGCTGGCGCTTCAGACTACCTCGTTCCACCATGCCGCCGACTCGAAAGGTGCGCTCCAGTGGTGCCTCCCCGGCACTGACCTGCGAGGGCGTGAAGAAGAACACAAGGTTGCTCTGAAAGGCATTGAGCACCAGCGCGGTGGCGATGCCGAGGGCGGATAGCCCGGCGACGATGAGTGCGATGCGTCTATTTCGTGGCTTCACGCCGCGCCTCCTTGCCCAGCAATTCCGACTGGATGCGCCATAGCGCTGCTCGGCGCCGGCGCCGGAGCATTCGGCATTCAGTCCAGAGCAACACCACCGTCGTCAGGACGGATCCCCAAACGTACACGCCATATCCGCCCATCGCCAGGAACTCACCCACACTGGCCCAGTTCATCGCTTCACCTCCTCGATGTCCTGCAGCCAGCCGGCGTGATGTTCGCGTTCCAGGATGATGCAGCGCACACGCGCCAGCGCCGCCGCAGCCGTGTAAGCCCAGGCCGCAAGAACCATGATCAGCATGCCCAACAACATGACCGTCGCCATGGAGGGCGAACGAGTCAGCGATACCGAGGCGCCCTGGTGCAAGGTGTTCCACCACTGCACGGAGAAATAGATCACAGGGATGTTCACCACGCCGACCAGTGCCAGCACGGCGCCTGCCCGGTCGGCACGGCGACGATCTTCGATCGCCGACTGGAGTGCGATGAAACCGATGTACAGAAACAGCAGGACTAGTTCAGAGGTCAGCCGCGCATCCCAGACCCACCAGGTTCCCCACATCGGCTTTCCCCACAAGGCGCCGGTCCACAGAGAAAGGAAGGTGAACAGTGCACCCGTGGGGGCCAGCGCCGAGGCCATCATTGCCGACAGGCGGCTGTTGAACACCAGGCCAATGCCGGCCCAGAACGCCATCGCCAGATAGATGACCATGGACATCCATGAAACCGGCACGTGCAGGAAGATGATGCGATACCCCTCTCCCTGCTGGGCGTCGGTGGGTGCCAAGAAGAACCCCACATAGACGCCCGCGAGCGACAGCGCCGCGGCGGTCACGCCGAGCCAAGGGACGAGCTTCCCCGCGAGTGGGTAGAACGCCTTGGGAGATGAAAACTTGAACCAGTTGACCATACGCTTCGCTCCTCAGTACTCCAGTGCGATGCGCAGCGATGCACTCGCTGCGAATGGCGTGAAGAACGCCGCCAAGACGAACACGGCGGCGAGCAAAGAGAGGTTGGCCGACGCTCCCTGACCGATGATCGACGCATCGACCGCGCCGGCACCGAAGATCAGCACCGGGATGTAGAGCGGCAGCACCAGCACAGCAACGAGGACACCCCCTGCGCGTACGCCCAGCGTCAGCCCCGCGCCGACGGCGCCGATGAGGCTGAGCACCGGCGTACCGATAACGAGCGATGCGGTCAAAATCCAGAGGGACAAGGCAGGCAGGTCGAACTGCAATGCCAGCGCGGGCGCAAGCAAGGCCAAGGGCAAACCGGACAACAGCCAATGCGCCGCGATCTTGCCGACGACCAACATGGCCAACGGCGCTGGCGACAGCATCATCTGCTCCAGCGTGCCATCGGCGTGATCCTGCTCGAACAGGCGATTGAGCGAAAGCATGCTGGCCAGCAACGCCGATACCCACAGGACGCCCGGAGCGATCCGTCGGAGCATTTCGCGCTCGGGGCCGATACCCAATGGAAACAGACTGACGACCACGACAAAGAAGCAAAGAGGTATCAGCGCGTCTGACCTTCGGAGCAAGGCGAGCTTCAAGTCCCGGCGCATCACGACAAATACCGGATTGGCAACGAGGGGCCGGCTCATGCCCCCATCCGGACGGTCTGAGAAGTTTTCAAGGCCAGCTCCTGGTGACTCGTCAGAACGACCATGCCGCCGCGTGACTGGTGCCGATGGATCAGTTCACCAAGCCATCGCGCACCGAATTGGTCCAGCGCTGTGGAGGGCTCATCGAGAATCCACAACTTCCTCCTGTAGAGGAGCAATCGAGCCAGGCTTGCACGACGCTTTTGGCCTTGTGACAACATCCGGAACGGCAAGTGCCTGTGCTCGGCCAAGCCAACTTCGTCCAACGCTGATTCCACGCATTCCGTGGTGACCGGCTCACCAGCGATGGCGGCCGCGGCAAGCAGGTTGTCCAAGGCATTCAGGTCTTCTTTGAGTCCAATGCCATGGCCGTTGTAAACCAGTTCGCGTTGGTATTCACTCCACTGGTTGCGCAGCGGCTTTCCTTTCCACAAGACTCTGCCAGCAGCAGGCGTAGCGAACCCTGCAAGCGTTCGCAATAGCGTGGTCTTCCCGCTGCCGTTCTCGCCGTGCACCGACAGGCACTCGCCCGGCACGATCCGGAAAGTCAAATGGTCAAACAGGCGGCGCTCCCCGCGAACGCCCGCGAGATCGAGAGCTTCAAGCATGGGCCGGGTCATAGTTCATGCACATGGGCATCCCTGGAAGGTGCGCCCTCAAGGGGCAATCTTCAAAATCATGTCTTCTCCCGATTAACTGAGAATTAGCGGGAACTTGCGTCCTACCTTGCTGTCATTTCTGGCCTAACATGAGCGTGTCAAACAAGCAAATTCAGGTTGGTAGGCGCCATGCGAATACTGTTGGTGGAAGACGACAAACTGATCGGACGGGGGATCGTGGCCGGTCTGCACAAGCACGGCATCGCGGTGCATCACGTCGGCACCGCAGAAGAAGCCGAAGCCACGCATGCGGAAGACACCTTCCATGCCCTGGTGCTCGATCTCGGGCTGCCTGACCGGGACGGCATGGAGTTGCTGGCCAGCATGCGGGCCGTCGAACCTCAATTGCCCGTCCTGATCCTCACGGCGCGGGACGCCATCGAACACAGGCTCAAAGGGCTGCATGAAGGTGCCGACGACTACATGATCAAACCGTTCGACCTGCGTGAACTCGCAGCCCGGTTGCATGCGCTGGTCAGACGCACGCAAGGCCGTGCGGCCCAGGTCATCTCGGCCGGTCCCCTGCGGCTGGAGCCGGAGAGCGGGCTGGCCTGGTTCCAGGGCGAGCCCGTCTCCTTGTCGCGCCGCGAGGTCGATCTGCTGGCCCATCTCGCCAACGCCGATGGCCGGTGGGTCCCGCCCGACATGCTCAACGAGCGCTTGTACGGCCTCGGGGAAGAGATCGGCAGCAACGCGCTGAATGTGCATATCCACAACATCCGCCGCAAGCTCGGCGCCGAAGCCATCGAGACGGTCCGTGGGCTCGGCTATCGGCTGGGCTGGAGGCTTGCATCATGAGCCTGCGGCTGCGCGCCGTTCTGATCGCCGGCATTTCGCTGTTGGTTCTGTGGGGCGCTGCCGCCGGCTGGATGATGCGCGGCGTTCATTCCAATCTCGACCGGACCCTCGACGGTCGTCTTGCCATGTCGGCACGCATGGTGTCGGGGCTTCTTGAACGCGCCGCGCTGGCTCCGAATGCAGCGTCCAACGACTTCACCGAGGCGGTGCGCGTCAGCGGCAAGGAGGGCATCGCATGCGAAATCCGGTCTTTGCAGGGAGAGATCCTGGCACGAACGACCACCGGACCTCACTCGGAGTTCGAGTCACTGCCGGCCGGCTTCAGCACGCGGGACGTTTTGGGACATCAGTGGAGGGTCTACGTTCTTCGTGCCAATGGCTACCAGATCACGACGGCGGATCGCGTGGATCAGCGGGATATGCTGATCAACGAATTGCTAAGCGTGGCTGGCGTGCCCTTCTTGATTGCCTTCCTGGGCGGCCTGGCTGCCCTTTGGATCGGCATCGGACGGGGGCTCGCCCCCCTGGAGGCTCTGTCGCAGCAATTGCGCGACAAACACGCGGACGACACGTCCCCGATCGCCGTCAACCATTCACCCTCGGAACTGCGCCCGGTTCTGGACGCAATGAATGGGCTTCTCAAGCGCCTGGCACGGACACTCGCCAGCCAACGGGCATTCACCGACGCCGCGGCGCACGAGCTGCGCACGCCGTTGACCGTGATCGATACGCACCTGCAGGTGGCCCGGATCAGTGAAGGCGACGAGGTGGCGTCCTCTCTTTCCAGTGCAGAGGAAGGCGTGAAGCGGCTGAGGCGCACCTTGGACCAGATGATGATACTGGCCCGCGCCGAGACGTCTGCCGACAAGGCGGATGGTTGCACTTCGGTGGTCGCTTCCGTCGGCGGCGTGCTGGAACAGTGGAAGGCCGCAGAAAAAGAGCGCTTGTCGTTGAACGTCAGCGGCGAGGACATCGGAACCCCGGTGCCCAAGTCGATGCTGGAAACGGCGGTTCGCAATCTGGTTGACAACGCGATGCGCTATTCGCCGCGAGATACGGCCATCGAGGTGGGCGTGTTCCTGGATCCGAATGCACAGCAGTGTGTGATTAGCGTGTCGGACCGTGGCCCCGGGCTGACTGCCGAGCAGGCATGCCAAATTGGCCAACGTTTCTGGCGCGGTGATCAGGGCCGAAAGAGCAAGGACGGGGCGGGCCTGGGCATTTCGATCGTTCGGGCCATTGCAGAGAGATTTGGTGGGGCCCTGAATCTCGAACCCCGGGAAGGCGGAGGCCTGGTTGCGAAATTTCTCGTGCCCACCGACCCCGCACCCAAAAAAGGTCAAGCTAGGCCTGCAGGGCGTGGCTTGGATTCAAAACCGTAGGTTCGGACCCTGCCAGGGATAGCGCGGTCACAGCCAATGGACGCAGGCGTGCTGATGTGGTTCGCCTTCGTTCGATCCAGCGCCTGACTTCGGAGTAGGCATCCGCCAGGGATCAGGCGCATGGCGGTGCTCGTGCGGCTGCCGCTCTTGCGACTACCGTGGGGTCGGGCGCCGTACGAGAGCAGCCAATACTATCCCTACCAGCAACAGGACCGGCTGGTCGCCATAGCGAACATACGGCGTCAGGCCGCTCATGCCTTGTACGGTCGCGGACAACACGCCCGGCCGATGTGGCGGCAGAGCGGCAACGACCCGTCCTTTCGGATCGATCGAGGCCGTGATGCCTGTATTCGTGGAGGTCACCATAGGCCGAGCGGTCTCGATGCTGCGCAACCGCCCGATCTGCAGATGCTGGCGAAGCGCCCAGGTCTGGCCGAACCAAGCGAGGTTGCTCAAGTTCACGAGCACGCTCGCGCCGGGTCCTGCGCCTGGGGTCGGCAGGAGCGACGGGAGCAGCTCGGAACCGAAAACATCCTCGTAGCAAATGTTGAACGCCAAATGCTGATCATTCACCGAGAATGGTCTCTGGACCGGGGCTCCACGATCGAAGTCACCCAGCGGCATTTTCAGCATCCGCGTGAACCACTCGAACCCAGCCGGTACATATTCGCCCCAGGGCACGAGGTGGTGCTTGTCGTAGCGTAGCGGCACGGAGGCGTCGACAAGCTGCTGCAACGGCGTGCCGGAGTCGAAGCCGATGGCGCTGTTGGTGTAGCGCGAACTGCCGTCGGCCGCCATGCTGTGCAAAGGGACGCCCATCGCGATCGTGCTGCGCTGGTTCGCCGCTACGTCGAGCCAGGTTTTCCAAATCATCGGGTCGAGCTGGTCTTGGAATACGGGCACGACGGTCTCTGGCAAGACGATCAGGTCCGGATGCGGCTCTCCGGGGCCCGGTGGCTGTGCGGCCAGCCGCAAGTGACTGGCGATGCCGTCTTCAAGCAGGGTCGGGTCGAACTTCTGCGATTGATCGATGTTTCCCTGCACTAGCCTCAGATGCAGCGGCTCGCCTTCGGCCGTCGACCAATCGAGGCGAGTAAGTGTCCATCCCGTGGCGATCAGGATCAGCACCGTCGCCAGCAAAGACACGTTCGAGCGCATGGAAGCCGCGGCCGGACGCGACAGGAACGCCACGGTCCCCGAGGCGCACGCCGCGAGCAGCGCGACGCCATGCACGCCCAGCAACGGCGCCCAGCCGACCAAGGGGCTGTCCACATGGGCGTAGCCAATGTTCAGCCACGGAAAGCCCGAGAACAGCACGCCGCGCAGCCATTCCGAGGCGGCCCAGACAGCTGACCAGACCAGCACTTGTGACAGCGCTGCTCCCCGCCGAGTGCGAGACTGCAGCCACTTGCTGATCGCGCAGGCAAGAGCGGGAAACAGCGCGAGAAAGGCAGACAGCGCCACGACGCTCGCACCGGCCAGTGGCGCGGACAAACCACCGTAGTCATGGATGCTGATGAACAGCCAGTACAAGCCGACCGCAAAATTGACGAAGCCGAACGCCCATCCGCGAAGGAATGCCTGCCGGCCGCGCTCGGCGGCAAAGCTGGCGCGTGCCAGCACCGCCAGCGCGAGGATTTGAACGATGGGCAGCGACCACTGGGGCAACGGATCCGGGGCGAACGTCAACGCATGTGCGCTACCGGCAAACGCCAAGGTCGCGGCATTTCGCCACCGCGCAAGCCTGCTCACAGCCTGAGCATTCCAGTGCTCCTTTCAGGACGCAGCCGGCTTGGCCTGCATCGACTTGTCACAGACGACGCGGCCCTGCAGCAGCCTGCAGGTGTTCAGGAGCACCGACGCGCTGCTGGCCAGCATGGCGAGCGCGGCGGCAAAGGGCGTCACGCCTGCTTCGAACAGCACGACAATCACGGCGAGGTTGTACACGACGGAAAATGCGAGATTCTGCCGGACGATGCGATCAAACTTGCGAGCCAACTCACGGGTCTCGACGACAGCGCCCACGCTGCCGTGCGCGATCACCACCCCGGCTGCGGAAACAGCCACGGAACTCGATCCTGGGATGGCGATTCCGCAGGCTGCCTGGGCCAGGACCAGGCCATCGTTGGCGCCGTCGCCCACGAATGCGACAGGCGCTGGGCTCTTTGCCACGATGTCGGCTTTTTCTTCCGGAGAGCAATCGGCCTCGACCCGGTCGAAGTCTATGCCCAGGTCAGCCGTCAGGCGTTCGGACGCTGCGCTGGAATCCCCGGTCAGCAACCAGAGTTTCAATCCCTGCGCACGTAACCGCTGCAGTGACGAACGGGCGTCGTCGCGAGGGGCATCCTGCAGACGCAAGGAGCCGAGCCAATCCCGGCCATTGGCTACGTGTACCAGCCCTGGCAGGCCATCTTCCGGCGGCATGCCCTCGACTCCCGCGGCGAGCAGCCAATGCCTTTCACCCACCCACACGGTCTCGCCGCCGGGGACATGCATCGTCACGCCTTTCGCGCACGCCGTCACCTGGCATCCGTCGGGCTCGCACGCGCTGCTCATTCCAGACTGCCGGGCCGCGAGGACCACCGCGTGTGCAATGGGGTGCGCGACGCCGGCCTCGGCCCTTGCCGCAAGGTCGATGAGGTCCTGTTCGGCCCCCCCGTGCCGCGTCTGGATGCTGACGATACGCATCTGACCGCACGTCAATGTGCCGGTCTTGTCGAACGCCATGATCCTTGCCCTGGCGAGCGCTTCGACGCTCGCGGAGTCTCTCAGGAGGACGCCGCGCCGCGCGGCCTCGCGGCAGGTAAAGGCGTAGGCCAGCGGCATCGCCAGACCGACCGCGCAAGGGCAGGCTGCGACCAGAAGGCTCAGCGCACCGAGCAACGCCTGGTCTGCGCTTGAGCCGTTCCACAGGTAATGGACGAAGGCGAGCAGAGATGCCGTCACCACGACCGGGAGCAGTATCCGGACGAAGCGCTCGGCCGTCTCGGACAACGACGAACGAGCGCCAAACAGCTCAAGCATGCGCAGGCCGAGCACGTCCAATCGTCGGTCCCCCGCACCGGCGGTCACGTGGACCGTCAGAGGTCCGCGCAGGTTCACGGACCCGGCGAAGACCCGTTCGCCAGGCTGAACGCTGCGAGGCGCGGACTCGCCTTGCAGCAGCGAGAGATCGACGGCCGACTGTCCCGCTACGACGATGCCATCGACCGCGATGCGCTCGTTGGCGCGTATCAAAACGGTATCACCGGGCGCGAGCTCTGCCAGCAGGACGGTGCTCTCGGCCTTTTCGCCGCCGGCAGAAGTCAGCTTCGTCGCGGTTTCCGGCGCAAGGCTGCGCAATGCTTGTACGGCAAGTCCGCTCTCCTGCCGGGCATGGATTTCGATCAATCTTCCGATCAGCAGAAAAGTGATCAACATGGTGGCGGCGTCGGTGTAAATCGCCACGGACCCCATGGCCAGGGACCCGACCGACACAAAGAGGGAGCCAAGGACAGCAACAGAGGCAAAGACGTCCATCCCTGCGATCCCGGCGCGCAGCGAACGGGCGGCGGCGCGGTAGAAATCCCACGCCGAATATCCGACGACGGGAAGGCTTGCTACGACGCTGGCCCAGGCGATGACGAGCGCCGCCGCCTCGTCGGCGTTCAGGTAAAGCACCCATGAGCCCAGCATGCTCCACATCCCGAAGACGACCGCGACGGTCAACTGCAAGCGGATCTTCCTGGCCTGCCGCTGCAGGGCCGCTTCCAGCTCGTCGCTGCCTTTCAACGGGGACAGTGCGTAGCCCAGACCCTCGGCCTTTCGCAGCAGCAAGGGGAAGTCGATCGACTCCGGGACCCAGGTCACCAGCGCCGAACCGGAGGTGAAATTCACCGTCGCCGAGACCACGCCGGGCACACGCTGCAGGACGCGCTGCAAGGCCATCGCACAGCTCACGCACCAAAGCCCGTCTACGAAAAACACCATCCGGCCCGCCACACGGGCCTGCTCATAGTCGAAATCCCCACCGGAACTACGGTCCGCTCTTGGCATCCGTTCCAACCCCAAGCAGTTTTCCGCCCACGACCTTCCCGTAGTAGCTTTGCTCACCTTCGTGGTATTTCTCCAGCGCCTCAGCCACGGTTCCGGTCTGGCGTGTGTCCTTGGGGCGTTCGTGGCTGTTGATGAATGCCGCCACGTCCCAGGCCTCCTGTTCTGTCAGACTGTATGGCTTTCCAAGCGGCATGTTCGCCCAGATAAAGCCCGCTGCAGTATCGATGCGGGCCATGCCGGCGCCCCAGTTGTACGACTCGGGTCCCCAAAGCGGGGGAAATCTCATCTTGCCGTTTTCCTCCCGCGTGCCCTGTCCATCAGGACCATGGCACAGTGCGCAATTTTGTTGATAGACCGCCAGACCTCGGCCCACGTCGTAGTCGTCCTTTGGTTTCGGCACCTTGGGATAGAGCGCTCCGCGCGGCTTGTTGCCGGCGGGCAGCCCATCGGCCATCCAGGCCATATAGGTCATGAGATCGCGGTACACATCGCTGCCAGCGGGCGGCGGTTTCCCGGAGGACGACGCCTGGGCGTTCATCGAATAGGTGAAACAGCCCATGATCCGGTCTTCGAGCGTGCTGATGGTCCCGGTCTTGCTGCGAAAAGCGGGGTAGGACGCATAGGCCGCCCACATCGGTGCGGCATTCTCTCGCCGTCCCGAGTCGAGGTGGCAGTTCGCGCAGGCCAGCGAATTGCCCACGTGGTCTTTGACCATGGCGCCAGTGTCGGTGAAGATTTTCATTCCTCGCCGGATGGCATCGCCATAGGGTCCTTTCGGAATGTCATCCTCCGCAGGCGGGAGGTAGTAGCCGTCCGCACCGACGGGCATACCGGGCGGAGACGCCTTGGCGTCTTTTGCGTAGGCCTTGCGAGCAGCTTCCATATCTGCTCTCGAATAGGGCGCGGCCGAAGGAATCGTGACCGTTTTGCCGCTGATCGCGCTGTACAGATACCCCATCACGCCGCTCTCGTAGACGCCGTAACCTGCCGAAAACAGCAGGAGACCCAGCGCCGCAGCATAACCGGCACGCCGGAGTGTCCCCGTGTGCGCAGAGCGGCGATCACCGTTGTTCGTCATGATTGCCTCCTTTGCTGCCCGGACGCAAAGATCCGAAATACTGAGCCACATCGCGCATGTCTTGGTCCGACATGCGCGACGCGATGTCATCCATCAAGGATTGCGGCGAATTGTGGCGATGGCCGCCTTTCCATGAGACCAACTGGTGGAAGATGTACTCGGGCTGCTGACCCGCCAGCGCAGGGAAATGGCCGCCGACACCCTCACCCTGCTGGCCATGACAGGTCACGCACGCCGGGATATCCTTTTTCCAGTCGCCCGTTCGGCTCAGTGCCTCTCCACGCGCCGCGTCTCCGCCCAGATCGACGGGCGGCCCGGCAACGTGCGGCAGCGCAGCGTAATAGGCCGAGACTTGCCCGATCTCCTCGGCGCTCATTGCACTGGCCACGTACCGCATGGACTCGTTGGGGCGGCTTCCGGTAGCGAAGTCGTGGAGTTGCTTCGCGATGTAGGCTTCGGACAGGCCGGCCAGCGCGGGCGTCAGCCCCGCGCCAGCACCGTGGTCGCCGTGACATGACGCGCAGGCCCAGACGATGTCGTTGCCCTGAAAGACGAGCACCGGCGCGTCATCGGGAACTGCGGGCGCCTGCTGCTTCGGCGCAACGGTCCCGCCAATCGCCGCCCCGCGATTCGGCGCCAGGTCGGCGATGTAGCTCAAAGCGCCCCAGATCGCCAGCGCCAGGAAGATGGCCAGCACAAACAAGGGAATGGGACGCGATTGCTCCCAGGGGTCGAATGTCGGGTCTACGTCTTGAACACGACGCCCCTTGCCGCTCAGCTCGGATTTCATCTCGCCCCTCATTGACGCGGGCCCTTCTGAGTTTTCGGATCGTAGCCACGATCACGCAATGTCGCCTCTTTGGCGCTGACGGGGTAGGAACGGTCCAGGCTCAACAGGTACGCGACCAGGTCGAGCGCCTCCTGTCGGGCCACCACCACTTTCCCGTCCGCGGGACGGTACTCCTGCGGCAACTTGACCACGACCTCGCCGGGCGCGGCCTTCTCCTTGACCTCGAAGAGGAAGGGGTACGAAGGCATGATGCTCCAGTCGAAGATGGCCCTGGGCTGGTACAGGTGGGTCAATTGCCAGTCCCGGCTCGGCAGGCGCACCCCGACATTCAGCAAATCGGGGCCGGTGCGCATCGTCCCGAGCAGTTGGGGAGCGTCGTAGGCGTAGTCGCCCGGCGTGGACGGCCTTCCCCAGCCCCGGGCCTGATCCGCCAGCGTCTGGCCACTCGAACGAGGCTGCTGGCTGTGACAGTAGACACAGCCATTGGCCACGTACTGCGCACGGCCTCTTAGCTGTTCGATCGTGTAGTTCTGCAACTGCGCAGGTGCCTGGACCGTACGGACCTGCAGGCCGGGGAGCACCACGAGCATGACGGTCGCGAACACCAAGATTCCGACAGCGCCGACGAACAATGGAATCAGCCGGTTCATGCGTCACCTCGCCGTTTCGACCAGAGTAGGGCCATCGCATGGAAGGCAAAGACGAAGTGTCCCAGCGTCATCATGCCGCCGCCCACCGATCGACCTTCGAGATACGGCACGATGTTGCGGGTGATGTCAGCGAAACTGGTCTGTGGATCGAGCAGCGACATGCCTTGCAGGAAACCGCCGATGGTCAATGACAGGAAATAGATCAGAAAACCCAGGACCGTCAGCCAATAGTGGATGGCGATGAGTCGCGGACAGGGCCAGTTCTTGCCCGTCAGGTAGGGCAAGAGATAGTAGAAGGCGCCGAACAGCACGATGGAGACGAATGCGTAAGCTCCCAGGTGCGCATGCCCCACCGTGTAGTGCGTGAAGTGGGTGATCGAGTTGATGGCCCGTACAGCCTCCAGCGATCCCTGGAAGGATGCGGCCGTGTACATCAATGCGCCCGTGGACACGAAGCGCAGCGCCATGGACTCCTTGAACGCCCAGAAATTCTGCGCGACCGTCACGTGCTGATTGATCGCCACCGCGATGACAGGAATGAACATCATGACGCTGTGCACGATCGACAGCGTGACCACCCACGTCGGCACGGGCCCACCGATCAGGTGATGAATACCCACCTGGCTGTAGAACAAGGCAAGGCCCCAGAAGCCCAGCAGCGAAACGCTATACGAATAGATCGGCTTGCCGATGATCTTGGGAATCAGGTAATAGGCAGCACCCAGCCCCAGCGGTGTCAGCCAGAGGCCAAGCACGTTATGCGCGAACCACCAGTTGGTGGTGGCTTGCTGCACGCCTGAATGCAGGCCCGGGATATTCGCGATGAAGAACAGAATGGGGAACCATGCCAGTCCCGCGAGGTAGTACCAGCCGCTGACGTAGATGTGGTGAACGTTGCGTTTTCGGGTCGTCGCGATGGCGGACCATGCGATGAAGAAGCCGCCGAGGGCCAGGACGATGTCGATCTGCCATGGGATTTCGAGCCACTCCAGGCCGTCGCTCCATCCATTGGCAATGGCAATGGCACCGGCCGCCACGCCGAGGGCCCACAGCACCGCGCCCACCATCGCCATTGCGGGCCTTCGCAGGGGCGTATGAAACATGCGAGGGATGATCCAGAGCGCGACCGCTATGCCCCCTGTGGACAGCCAGCCGTACGCGACCAGATTCAGATGGACGGTGCGCGCGCGCCCGAAGGTGGTGAACGCCTGACTCGCCAGCCAGTCGGGCCAGTGCAACTTCAGCGAGGCGATCATCCCGAACAGCGAGCCAACGATCAGGAACAGGAAGGAAGCGATGGACAGGACCAGTACGACGTTCCGACCCGGGGCGTCGACGCCGGCACGCAAGGCGTCGAATCGATGCTCGGCCGCCCCTTCATCGAATGAAGATGGATCATCCGGGGAGCCGGCCTCGCCCTCCAGAAATATGGTCGAAGCCTCCTTCTTTCCCGCATGGATCTGGCGCGTCACGATGGACCAGATCAACGCGCCCAGAGCCGCCAGCGAGACGATAAAGCTCAGAGCAAGGAGAAACCCTAGGCTTTCATTCATGGGCGCTCCAGAAATGGCGCGCAACCATCCGAATTGGTTCCGATGCCAACCACTGGTGTTGGCGATAGTGTTCCATCAGGGCTTGCCTCAGCATTGTTTTTATGAATGTCGCATGTGAATCACGGGAATGATGGTCAGCCTCGATTAAGCGAAAGTTAAGAGTGTTTTTCGAGGTGCCCCGCGCTCTTTGACCGTGGACTGTCTGGATGGCGAGATCCAAATACAGTCGGCCCGGATATTCGAATCGTCGTGACGCGAAGGTCTCGGCCGCCTCGCGGCAGACACCGGCGCTGCGCCTGGGGTCAGCATCGGCAGGGGGCGGGACGATCGCTTGTTCGCCTAGTGCCAGGAAATCACAGTGGACGCACGTATCCGTTATAACCACCCGCATCCCGAAGGACAGTCTCCCCTGGCAGGGATAGCCGCTGTTGAGGCTCGGAGGGCCGAATGCCGCTCCTCCTTTCGCCCGCACTATGAGCGTCGGTTTCCCATGTCCCGGCGATGACGCATGCGGCGGCTCACCCGTCCGAGAGGACAGGATGCGCGAGCCATTCGCGGCCCTTGAGCATGCCGTCCCAATAGACCGGCGGCAGGATGCGTTCCTTCAGCAGCCACGCCAGCGATGACGGCCGCTTGCCGTCGATGAACCATTTCGGAAACGAAGGCGCCAGCTTGCCGCCGTAGGCAAATTCCGCCAGCACGATCTTGCCGCGCTCGACAGTGAGCGGGCAGGAGCCATAGCCGTCATAGCTGGCCAGGCGCGTGGACCCGCTCCGGGCGGCGAGCAGGTTGTGCGCGACCACCGGCGCCTGCTTGCGTGCGGCCGCAGCAGTCTTGGCATTGGTGGTGTTGGTGCAGTCGCCGAGTGCGAAGACGTTGGCGTACTTCTTGTGGCGCAGGCTCGACGGGTCCACGTCCACCCAGCCCGCAGCGTCCGCCAGCGGGCTCACTCGGATGAAGTCCGGCGCCTTCTGTGGCGGCACGGCGTGCAGCAGGTCAAATGGACGGGTGACGCGCTCCTTGGTGCCGTCGGCGTTCGTGCGGATGAAGGTGGCTTCATGCGCTGCGCCATCGACGGCCACGAGCTGGTTGCTGAATTGCAGATCGATGCCATAAGCCTTCACGTACTCCATGAGCGCGGGCACGTAGTCCGGCACGCCGAAGAGCACGCCTCCCGCGTTGCAGAACTCGATGTGGATGTTCTTGAGCACGCCCTGCCGCTTCCAGTGATCGGCCGAGAGGTACATCGCCTTCTGCGGCGCACCCGCGCATTTGATGGGCATGGGCGGCTGCGTGAACAGGGCCTGGCCGCTCTTGAGGTTCTGCACCAGTTCCCAGGTGTAGGGCGCGAGGTCGTAGCGGTAGTTGGAGGTGACGCCGTTGCGGCCCAGTGTTTCAGGTAGGCCCTCGATGCCGTTCCAGTCGAGTTTCAGGCCCGGGCAGACCACGAGCTGCTGGTACTTGACGACGCGGCAGCCATCGAGCACGAGGGCGTCGCGCTCGGGCTCGAACGCGGCGACGGCCATCTTGATCCACTTGACGCCGCGCGGAAGCACGCTCGCCATCGTGCGCGCCGTGTGCGCAGGCGGAAAGATGCCCGCGCCCACCATCGTCCACCCCGGCTGGTAGTAGTGCACATCCGCCGGGTCGATGACGGCGATGTCCGCGTCCGGCTTGCGCGCGAGCAGGCTGGACGCCACCGCGATGCCCGCCGCGCCCGCGCCGACGATCACGATGTCATGCGTGGCGTCCACGACTTCGGTGGGTGTGCGCCCGCCGTTGGCGATGCGCCGGGCCACGCCGGACAGGTCGTAGCCGGCACCGCGCGCGGCTTCGAGGATGGAGGCCAACGGCTGACGCTGCGCCTGGCTCAGCGCCCACAGCGTGGCCGAGCGCGTGCCGGTGCGGCAGTAGGCGAACACCGGGCCGGGCAGTTGCGTCATCAGCGTCCCGAAGGCCTGGGCCTGCTGGTCGGTCACTTTGCCGGACTCGACGGGCAGGTAGGTCGCCGCCATACCCAGTGACTGGGCGGCCTGCTCGATTTCGCTGAAGCCGGGCTGATCGCCCGCTTCTCCATCGGGCCGATTGCAGATCACCGAGCGGTAGCCAGCCTCGGCGATGGCCTGCAGGTCGGTGGCAGCGATCTGGCCGCTGACGGCCAGTCCCTGGTCCAAGGCTTTGATGTCCATGAGGGTCTCCTGCCCGGAAATTGTCCTTTCAGCCGGTCGGTGCCGCTCTCAGAGGGCATCGATGGGAATCTTGAGGTAGTGGACGCCGTTGGATTCGGCAGGCGGCAACTCGCCGGCCCGCATGTTCACCTGCACGGAGGGCAGCAGAAGCACGGGCATCGCCAGCGTGGCGTCGCGCTGCTCGCGCGTGGCCGCGAAGTCATCCTCGCTGATGCCGTCACGCACATGGATGTTGTGCGCACGCTCCTCGGCCACGGTGGTCTTCCATTGAAGCTCGCGCCCCCCGGGGCGGTAGTCGTGGCACATGTAGAGCACGGTCTCCGGCGGCAGCGACAGCACGCGGCCGATCGAGCGGAACAGTGTGCGCGCGTCGCCACCCGGAAAGTCGCAACGCGCCGTGCCATAGTCGGGCATGAACAGCGTGTCGCCCACGAAGGCTGCGGCAGGCGCTTCAGGTGTGGCGTTGTCCTGGACCAGATAGGTCATGCAAGCGGGCGTATGGCCGGGGGTATGCATGGCCCGCACCTGCAGCGTGCCGAGCATGAAGGTCTCGCCGTCGTCGAACAGACGATCAAACTGCCGGCCGTCACGCGCGAAGGCCGGCTCGGCGTTGAAGAGCTGGCCGAACACCTGCTGTACGGTACGGATGTTCGCCCCAATGCCGGTTCGGCCGCCCAGGCACGAATGGAGATACGGCGCGGCGCTCAGGTGATCTGCGTGCACATGCGTCTCCAGAATCCACTGGACGCTCGCCCCCAGTTCCCGCACGCGCTCGGCCATGCGGTCCGCGCCGGCGCGCGAGGTGCGGCCGGATTTAGGATCGTAGCCGAGCACGCTGTCGATGATGGCGCACTGACCGCTTTTCGTGTCCAGCACGATGTAGCTGAAGGTGCTGGTGTCCTCGTCAAAGAAGGGTTCGATCTTCACGGTGTCTTTGCCTCGCTGAATGTATGACCCGTCTGTTGTCGCCCAAGCTCCCTTGATCGGATGTTTGTGGGTCGTTCTCACATGCCAGATGGTGTCCGGGTCGAATTAACTCAAAATTAAAAACTTGCCGTCGCATGTTCTTGCCGACCGGCGGCCGAGTGAAGAAATCGCTTCCCCACCCGTAGACTCAGCCGGCCAGCGCGCGGCGGTTCCAGGGCATGCGCATCAGCACGCGCGCGAGCCCACAGAACCCCGAGACACCGGCGAAGACCAGCCCCGCGCCCACGAAGCCCGAAAGCACATGGAACCATGGCGAAATCGTGGCGCCCAGCACGGCACCCAGCACGATCAAGGACCCCGCAACAATCTGCACCTGCCGTTGCAGCTCCAGGGGTTGAGAGGCGTCCGCCACGACGGGCAGGCCGGCCTTCTTCCAGGCGTCCAGCCCGCCTTCAAGCACGTAGGCCTCGCAGGCCGTGCATGCCCCCAGCGTCGGGGCGTTCACCCGCGTCCGGTTGCCCGAGCGGCAGTGGAAGATGATTGCCGAAGCGCCGTCGAGCGGCAGGCCGCCGCTTCGCAAGCGGTCCATCGGCACATGGCGTGCCTGCGCGATGCGCTCACGGGCATGTTCGTCCGCCGCACGGATGTCCACCAGAACGGCACCCTGGTTCATGAGTTCGCTGGCAGCTTGGGGCGAGATGGATTTCAGGGACATGGCAATGGCCTCCGAGGGTGGATCAGGGACAGAAGATGGCCTTGAGCGTGGCGATGAGCTTGGCCACGTCGGGGTTGTCGATACGGTAGTGCAGGGTCTGCGACTCTCGCCGATAGGTCACCAGGCCTTCCTCGCGCATCTTGGCCAGGTGCTGGGACAAGGCGGACTGGCTCAGCGCCACGTTTTCGTGCAGGGCACCGACGGTCATCTCGCCATGCTCGATCAGCAGGCAGAGAACGAGCAGGCGATGCTCATTGCCGACCGTCCGCAGCATGGCCGCAGCCTTGGCCGCGCCGTCCTGTAGAAACGACTGGTCTTTCTTGTCAACCATCATGGCAGCTTGTATTTAACATGTATCTAATTTAGCATAAGCTAATAAAATATCAAGGCACTTCCTCGAAGGCAGGAAGTGCGGCAGGTCTTCCTGCCGGTGTTCTCATGCTGCGGCGTGGGTTCGCCTGACACCTCATTCCTGATTCGTTCATGACGCCACCTGCTTCGCTGCCACCGCCCGCTGCGACAGATGCCCGCCGCAATGTGGGCCTGCTGATGGCCGCCCAATCGCTGGGCGGCGCCGCGCCACCCATCATCATTTCGCTGGGCGGCATCGTGGGTCAGATGCTGGCCAGCAACCCTTCGCTGGCCACACTGCCGGTCAGCCTCTACAACCTGGGGCTGGCGCTGTCGACCATCCCTGCGGCCCTGCTGATGCGTCGTCTGGGCCGGCGCGCGGCCTATGCGTTGGGGGCGCTGCTGGGTTCGGTGTCCGGGCTCATCGCCGCATTGGGCGTCCTGTGGGGCAGTTTCGAGACCTTCTGCGTGGGCACGGCGATGGCTGGCTTCTACGGCGCGTGCGTGCAGAGCTACCGCTTCGCGGCCAGCGATGCGGTGCCGCCGCCGCAGCGCGCCACCGTCATCTCGCGCATCATGATCGGCGGCCTGATCGCCGCGGTCATCGGCCCGCAGGTCGTCATCTGGACGCGCGACGCCTGGCCCATGGCGCCGTTCGCTGGCAGCTTCCTCGGGCAGGCGGGCCTGGCGCTGCTGGCCTTGCCGCTGCTGCTGATGCTGCGCATGCCGCCGCCCCAGGCGTCCGCCGTCGTGGGCGCGGCGCGCCCGCTGGCAGTGATCGCGCGCAGTCCAGGCTTCGTCGTGGCCGTCACGGCGGGCATCGTGTCCTACGGCCTGATGGCTTTCATCATGACGGCCGCGCCGATGGCCATGGTGGGTTGCGGCCACACCGTGGGCGAGGCGGCGCTGGGCATCCAGTGGCACGTGCTCGCCATGTTTGCGCCGAGCTTCTTCACCGGCCACCTGATCGCGCGTTTCGGCAAGACCGCCATCACGGCGTGCGGACTGGTGTTGATCGGCACCTCTGGCCTGCTGGCCCTGGCCGGCCTCGAACTTCTGCACTTCTGGGGCTCGCTGATCCTGCTGGGCGTGGGCTGGAATTTCGGCTTCATCGGCGCCACGGCGCTGGTGACCGACTGCTACACCGCGCCCGAGCGCGCCAAGGTGCAGGCACTCAACGATTTCCTGGTGTTCGGCACCGTGGCCGTCGCCTCGTTCGGGTCGGGCCGGCTGCTGAACACCTCGGGCTGGGAAACCATCAACGGCCTGATGCTGCCCCTCATCGCGCTCGTGCTGGCCCTGCTGGGTTGGCTGGCTTGGCGCAACCGCCGGCAGTCGGCGGCGGCCGCTGCGCCATGAAGCCGTCTGGGTCCGGTCGAGCGTGCGGGTCAACCCGGTTTCATATTCGATGTTCCAAAACCATGAGGAGTTCGCGATGACGACAAGTTACCGGCAACTGACGCAGGACGTGGTGGCTCACCTGGCGCCCCTGCACAAGGGAGTGCCGCAGGTCATGAAGAGTTTTGGTGAGATGGGCAAGGCAGCGATCGCCGACGGCGCACTCGACGCCAAGACGAAAGAGCTGATCGCGTTGGCGATCGGCGTGGCCGCGCGGTGCGATGGCTGCATCGGCTTTCATGCCAAGGCATTGGTCAAGCTCGGCGCGACGGCTGCGGAGGTCCATGAGGCCCTGGGCGTGGCCATCTATATGGGAGGGGGTCCGTCGGCGATGTACGCATCGAACGCGGTGGCCGCCTTCAACGAGTTCGCGGCGCTGTCCAGCATTCCGGGCGCGCCGGCCAGCGCCCCGTAGCCTGGGCCCGGTCCGTCGTGCGGCGCCGCGGACCGCCTGCATCCGGTGCCAGAGCTTTGCACCCTCCAACTCGCATCCCCACAGTCGCTGTTTATCACAAGGACCTAGCCATGCAGACCACCGACTTCGTTGCGACCATTTTTGACGGAAGAAGCAATCCCAACAAGGTGACCGTGACCTTCATCATGGCGCTCAACGCGCTGCTCAAGGGACATACGGCGACCATCATCCTGATGGTGGAAGCCGTGGAACTGGGACAACCCGGCGCGGCCGCTGGATTGGACATCGGCAAGCCTTTCGAACCCGTTGCCGATCTGCTGGAGAAATTCTTGGAAAAGGGAGGTCGCATTGCCATCTGCGGCTCGTGCATGATCCACAACGGTATGACCGCCGCGCAGATGGACCCGCGTTTTAGCGTCATCAACGCACCCGATGTGGTGGAGTTGCTGATGGGCGCCAGGGGGTCCTTGCAAGTGACCTGAGCCCAGCCATGACGCGGTCGCGCATCGCTGGCCGAGGCCGGTAGCGCGCGTCTTGAAGATCAAGCATTCAGTTGGACCTTGTGCGCCTTCTTGTTCACGAAATCGCCCAGGCGCTCCTGCACATCGTCACCCTGCTGGATCATGGCCATCACCAGCCCCTCGGTGAACAGCCCGTCCGTGGCCGACATGTCGGCGATGCGGCTGATGGCGCTGACGATGGCGTAGTTTGAAAGGGGCGCATTGCCCGCGATCTTCTTTGCGAGGGTCAGGGCGAACTCGGGTGCGGGCGTGTCGCCTTTCGCGATGTCGCATACGTAGTGGGCCAAACCCAGTTCGCGGCCCTCCCGCGCATCGAGGACCCGTCCGGTGAGCATCATCTCCACCATGCGAGGGGCGGAGATGATCCGCGCAGTGCGCACCGTGGCGCCGCCGCCCGTGAAGATGCCTCGGGTGCCCTCGGGCAGTGCGAAGAAGGTGCGGCTGTCGGCAACGCGCACGTGGGCTGCGCTGGCCAGTTCCAGCCCGCCGCCCACGACCGCTCCCTGCAGGCAGGCGACCACGGGAATGCCGCCATGCTGGATCTTGTCGAACGCGCGGTGCCAGCCCTGGCAGACGCGCATGAACTCGACGCCGCTGCGTGCCTTGTCGTGATGTTCCTTGAGGTCCAGGCCGGCACAGAAGTGATCGCCCTTGGCCGTCAGGAGGATGGCCCGGATGTGGCTGGGCACCGCTGAGAAATAGGCGTCGATGGCGGCGATCGCTTCCTCATTGAGCGCGTTGCGCTTGTGCGCCATGTTGAGCGTGACGATGCCGATGTTGTCTTGTTCGGAGGTCAGCAGAATGGGCTCGGACATGAAGTTCTCCTTGCAGTGGGTCATGAACATGGTGGTCTGCGGCGGGCAGGTCGATATGCTCGGTCCGGCAGGCATCGGCCGCCTCGCCGCTGCGGTGACGGCATGGCCCGCACTGAAGCGGACCATCCGTTCAAGGCCGAGGATCTATGCCAATGTTGCCAATTCTTGCGCACTGAGCCTGGCCTGGGCGCGAAGTGCAGAGAGACCGCCGGAATCGCGGTCGAACCTCGCAGCCGATACTATTGAGGGGCCTTTACCTTTTCCATGCCCGTAGATTACTTACCGGGGATGCTGGGCTCAATTGCCAATAGCGCCGTGAAATTTGCAAAAACTGACAATCTCGTCAGGCCGCCAAGAGGACTTCCTGCGAGCCCAAATGCCGTCGCGGCGGCCACGGTCTCATGCGATCTGGTGGAGGACCTGCTGCGCAGCCTGCGCTCGCTGTGCTCGGACCAGGCCCTGGATCGCTGCCTGCAGCAGGCCGGCATCGTGAAGGCATTCATCAGCCACCCCGGCTCGCGTCTGACGCACGATCAACTGGTCGGGCTGTACCGACGAAGCGCCGCTGCCACCGGCGATGAAATGATGGGACTGTGGAGCCGGCCCATACGGACCGGCGCTTTGAAGTACATCGTCCGAGCGGTCATGGACGCGCCAAGCATCGAGGTAGCGCTGTATCGCTTCACGCAGGTCTGGAACCTGCTGCTGGACGACTACAGGCTGAGTCTCACGAAGGCAGACGCCTCCTTGCGCTTGGAACTTGTCCCGCGGTCTTCCAAAGCGGGGGGGAACCGATTCGGGCACGCACTGATGCTGAAGCTGACGCACGGCATCGTGTCATGGCTCGCCGGCCGAGAGGTCCCGGTGCGCAGTGTGGCCTTCGCTTTTCCACGCCCATCATTTGCAGCCGACTATTCGATCCTGTTTCCGGCCCCGATCGATTTCTGCGGACCCCTCTCTCAGATCACCTTTCACGCCGAACTCGCAAAGGTCCGGCCGAAACGCAGCGCGTCCGACGCGCGCAGCTTCCTGGAGCGGGCGCCGCGCGACTGGATTTTCACCTCCTACCACCAGCACGCCCTCCGGCTGAAGGTGCGTGAGCTGCTGCATGTGGATCTCGGACGGACGCTGGACGATGTTTCCAGCCGGCTGCACATGTCCTCGCGGACATTGATGCGCAAGCTGCAGCAGGAAGGGCTGTCGTTCCAGGGCATCAAGGATGAGTTGCGCAGGGATCTGGCCATCCTCCACCTTGTGCGCAACGACAGCTCACTGGAGGAGATATCCGATGCTTTGGGCTTCAGTGCCCCTGCCGTCTTCCACCGCGCGTTCCGCCACTGGACGGGTATGACCCCCGGACGATACCGGGCGGCGCAGCAGGGCATTTCCCATGGGGTTACGCTCTGACCTGTGCACCGAAGAGCGGGCATCCGGACCGCGCCCACTGGATATCCTCATTTCGCAGCCAGCGAGACTTCACGCCCCGCCTCCTCGTTGAAGAGGCACAAGTAGGGGTTGTTGGGCGGCACTCGCTCGAACAACGCACCGGGCTGCGTCAACAGGTAGCCGTGCAACTGCCGCGATTTGCGCGGCCCTGAGACGTGACAAGTCCAGATGTTCAGGCCGCTGGCCTGCTTGCGGTGCGCGGCCAGCTTCTCGAAGCGCTTTTGTGCCCACTGCCACGGCTCCAGTTTTTCCTGGCGGGCAATGGCTGCCAACTGCGGATGCTCTTGAGCGTATCGCTGGAACACTCCTGGGCTGACCAAGTATGCGGTATCGCTGACGGTATGCACGAGTGCCTTCGCGTCATTGATGATGAGCCGACGCGAGGCAATCCCCTGTTTCAGCCATGCCATGAAGTGCTCGCCAGATGGCTGCACCGTTGTCGCTGCTGGTGTGGCCGCGGGCGCCGGTGATGAGGGTGAAGATGCCACGATCGATGGTGGTGGTGCTTCAGGGCGTGTGGCAGAGAGTTCGGTGGGGATGGTTGACTCATCCTGCTGTGTGGCGGACGAATCGCCCATTCCTACCATCGTCAGCAGATCCTCCATGACGTCGGGCATGGCCTCAGCCAGGGGGGCGATAATTGGGTCAGCAGCGCTGCCGCCTTCCCATGGCGGCGATTCCTGACCTCCTGGGGTCGGTTTCGCCGCGACCTCCGGCGACGATGCCGCAGCGGCGTGCTTCTCGACAGGTGACGTGTCGATCGCTACCGTCCCGGCGAACGGCGCCGGTCGCTCGCCAGCCTCCCAGATCAGCGCAGGTGCGAGGCGCAGCAGCGTGAATGAGTGGGTCCAGCCGGCGTTGCTGGTCACGGTCGCCCGCCAGACCGCCTTCCCGTCCAGTGTGGGCTGCAACATGCCGTGGTCCTGCAGCACGTTGAAGACGGCGGTGTTGTTCGCAGGGATGCCATCGATGCCCTGCGATAACAGGTGCGCGCGCAGCTTGTCCGAGACCGTCTTGCTCACCAGCCACAAGGCATCCTCGGTGAGCCAGCCATCGGAGGCCTCGGGCTGATTCAACTTCAACTCTTCCTTGAGCAGGTAGCGCAACCCGTCAAGCAGCTTGCGTTGCAGCGCGTGCTTGGGCGCGGCCATGGCGCGCGCCGGATCGCCGCCCAGTTCCTGGGCCACGGAGGCGCGGTCGGCCTGCACCACGAGTTCGCCCAGCACACCGGCATGCTCGTACTGGCCGGCCAGGACGTAGAGCAGCGGTCCCCACAGGTCGCGATAGTCACTGAGCCAGTCCAGGAGTTGGGTGTCCAGCAGTTGGCGGTAGAGCAAGCCCGTCGCCGCGCTGTGCAGGCGGTATTCGCGATCGTCGCGGTAGCGGAAGCGGTACGGCTGGTGCAGCGGACCGTACCACGGGTGCCACAGCGAGCCATCGGCCAGTTCGACGTGCAGATCGACGGCGATCTTGCCGATGTCGTGCAACAACGCGGCATAGGCGACCGCAGCAGTCCAGGCTTCAGCCTGCGCAGCTTGGTCCTCGGGGCTTGCGCCGATGGGAAGCAGATGGGACTGCCGCAGCTTGAGGGCATAGGCAACGATCTCCAGGCCATGGTCGAGCATCCCGCCCGGGTACGCATGATGATGCGATTCGGAAGCCGGGAAGGCCTGAACCAGTTCGGCGTAGCGCTCCAGCGGCGCGCGGTACAGGACGGCGAACTGCTTGCGCGACAGAGACGTGCGCTGCCAGATGTGCTCCAGCAGCTTCTGCCGACGCGGGGTGGCCAGCAGCGATGCGGCCGACTCGGGCCGCATCAACCCTTTCGGGAGGTCGGATGCGGGTGGTGGCGTTGGAGCGGTAGCGACCGCGGGCCGTTTTCGCTGGAACAGGGAAAGCATGTGGGTGTCCTGATGACGGGCCGATCGGGAGGCCTTTTGGCCTTTTCGAGGTAGGGCCTTTCCCCTTGCACCCCGTTCCCTTGCCATTTCGGCCCTCTGGCCTTTCACCGTTTCGGTATAGCGGGGCACGGGATGCGATTCCAGCGTCAATGGGGAACTCGGTGGAATGGATTGGACGGCGAGCCGGTGCTGGTCGCGCTCTATGCTGAGTGGACGCCGCTTCCGCCGGGCAGGTTCTCGAAAGGCGACAAAGTTGACAAAAGCGACAATAGAGACTAGAGTGAATCCTGTCTCAAACCTGCCTGGGAGATCACCATGCCCAATGCCATTGAATTCATTGCCGATCGCCTGCCGCGCGTCACGGTGGAGGATGTGCGCCGCTTCGCGGATACCGTCGAAATCCGGGATGCGCCGGCTTTCGCGGCCGAGTTGCAGGCTTTCATTCACGAGCGCGTGGAGGCGGTGAAGCTGCCCGCCAACTTGGACGGAGAGACGGTGGGGCAGGCCCTGGCACGCAAGGCGGCCGCGCTGCGCACCGAAACGCGCTGGGCACCGACTGAAACCGACGTCCAGCGAGGCCGCGCCGTGTTGCTGGAAGCCTTCAACCAGCCGCATAACCTGCCGATCCCCGAGTACGCCAAGCTGGCGGACAAGTCGCGCCAGCAGATCTACAAGGACATCCTCGCCCGTCGGCTGTTGGCGCTGAACGTGGGGCCGCGCGGTCAGAAGCTGCCCGACTGGCAGCTCGACCCGGTAAAGCAGCAGTTGACCCAAACCGTGCTTCAGGAGGTCGAGGGCATCGACCCCTGGACGATCTACCGCGCGCTGTCCGAACCGCTCGAAGGCTTGGGCGGCCGCTCGCCGGTGGATGCGGTGACGCACAGCACGATCGATGACGTGGCCGATGCCGTGTTCAACGTACTGGGCGTTCAGGTGCATTGAAGCGAGATCGCCATGAGCCACGAGCTGCCTTCGTTCCTGATCGATGCCGGTGAACTGCTCCAGCATGTGAGCCGCGTCGTCTATCGGGGCAGCCCGCTGTACTATGGCCGCAGCAGCACCAATCGCTACGATGACCCGGCGCGGGCCTACGGCGTGCTCTACCTGGGGCGCGACCTGCCCACGGCGCTGATGGAGTCGGTGTTTCATAAGCACCAGTGGCTTGCGGACACGAAGCGCTCGATCGCGCTGAAAGAAGTCCAGGCCCGGATGGTGCGCGCAGTAGGCGTGATGGACGATGTGCTCTTGGCCGACCTCACGGCGCCGGGCGTCATGGCGGGCTACTTCGGCCTGAACCTGGAGCAGTTGGCCAGCCGCGACTACACGCACACGCAGCAAGTGTCCGCCCAGGTGCATGCAATTCTCGGAGACGACGGCCAAGCGCTGTTCGACGGGGTGCTCTATCCGTCGCGCAACAACTATCCCGCCAAGAGCATCGCCCTGTTCGAGCGTGCGGCAGCAAAGGTAGGCGTTGTCGATGACATCGACCTGGTGGACCATGTGGACTGGCCGCACTTCGTTGCCACGTATCGCGTCGACGTGGAGCCTGACCCCGGCCCGGTGGAACCGGATGACGAAGCGTCATGAAGCACTTTGAAGCCCGCAGCAGAATGAAATGGACCAAATTGGAATAGGCATCCCTCAGTAGCAGGAGACGACCATGAGCACCACGACCCGCATCAGCACTGCGGAACGCCTCGGCCGCGCCCTTGGCCGCGGGTGGCGCGCCTATGCGCGCAGCGAACGTCGGGCGTCGAACTGGTTGGTGTCCAAGGGTGTGCCGTTGGCTGCCGCCGCCGCGCTGCTGTGGGCCGGCAAACTGGCTGTCCTGGGGCTGCTGCTCTACGTTGCTTTCTGGCTGGCGTTGCTGCTGGTCGCGCTGGTGTTTGTGGCCCGGGGGCACGATACCGTCGAATGGGAGCCGCCCGAACCAGAGTGGCGGCACGGGCACGCCGGTTTTGGCCTCTATACCCACGATGAGTATCGGATAGATTCACATGATCCATCTGATGAGACCTAGCGAAGAAGCAAGGCACTACTTCCTCTTGCTGGGTGTCGATGCCCACTTCATAGCGCCGCCAAAGGCCATGTCGGCGGCTTTGCCGCCGGCCGCTTTGGCGCCTGCCGTACCAGCAGCAAGCCCTTGCAACATGCCCCCCACGGCGTAGCCCGCCCATCCCAAGGCGGTTACCCAGAACAAGGGCAGCACGATGAACATCGTCGCCATGACGAAATTCAACAGCATGTCTCCGAAGGCATTGTTGAGGCCCATGACCGGATCGAAATTCGTATGCGGCCGGTTCCATCCCCAGCCCCATCCGTAGAGCGCGTCCAGAATGGTGCTGTCGATCCAGCGCGCGAGTTGGAACCAGAAATCCACGAAGAACAGCGCAAACTGCACCACGCTGACCGTCACGAGTGTTTTCAGGTTGTAGGTGCTAACCATGAGCACCACCGGAATGCAGACAACCAGCGCCATCTTCAAGAGCGCCAGCACCATCGGAAGAGCCTGGCGCATTGCATCCATGGAGGGGAAGTAGCCCAGCGAGCCTACCGCCAGTCCTACGTCGGCCGCCGCCCGGGTGATGATGTTTGGGTCGGTCATTTCGATCTGGCCACCGTAGTCCGTATAGACGCTGCCTTGGTTCAGCTTCTGCTGTCGCGGTGACGCGATCGCGCGGATCACCGAATCGTCCACCTCGGCACGGCTCAGGAAGCCAGCCCAGCCCGCCAGGCGATTGAGCAGGCTCGGGTCCACCTGACCCAGCAAGCGTGCCCGCAGTCCATTGCTGCCATCGGCCCACCATTGCCTGCAGGTCGGATAGCCGCCGCCGCTGGCCACCTGCGCAAGCCCTGCGTCGCGCGTGCTGTCATAGGGCCAGTCCTCGCGCGGGGTGCTGGAACGGTATGTGTCGTAGTAGCCGTTCGTGTCCGTGAAGAAGCGTGAGCCGATCCAGGTTACGTCGTGCAGCTGCTGCTCATCGAGTTGAGGCCGCTGCATGAACAATTTCGCCCGCGCAGCCCCATAGCAATCCCGCGAGAAATCCGCTACTTCCTGAGCCAACACTGGGTCGTCAATGCGAGTCGCGTCGATCTCCATGCGCATCTGCCGCAGGTCCGTGCCGCACGGGATCGCTGCCACTGAAGCGCCCGTGACGGCGCGCGAGAGCGCGTGCATGAACGCCCACCACACCGGCACCTTCGCCGACTGGTTGTTGATGGTGCTGAAAGATTGCGACCAGCCGGTATTCGAGGGCTGCGGCACACTGACCTGGCATTGCGCCGAGCGCGAGCTGTCGTACTGGATGGTGTTGAGGTCCACGTCGATGAACGGGATGCCCGCGAACATCACCACCACGATGGCGACGAAGACCCGGTTCTCGATGCGGGCGGCGCTCAGCACGCCTTTATTGCCCTCGTCGGCGCCTTCTGCACGGGCCTTCAACCACTCCTGCACGATGATCGCCACGAAAGGCAGCGCGAAGACGCCGCTGGATACCAGCACGGCCCAGATGCCGTTGTTGACGATCCAGGACACCAGCGTAAGGTAATACTCCAGGTAGTCGGTCGTGAACAGAGTCATGGCCCGAATCTCCTCTCAGCCCTGCATCAACAGGCTGGCTTCCAGCGCCACGATGGCGACGACGCCTGCGATCTCGGTGCGCACCAGGCGGTGCCGCGCCTGGGCGTCGTCCTCACGTACCAGCAGCCGGCGGCGCATCCAGATCCACCCGTACACCGTCGCCCCGTATAGACACAGCCGCCACACGAATAAGTAACCCGCAGCGGCGGCGAGCCACCGCTCCCAGCCGGCAACGCTGCCGACCAGGTAGATGCCGGCGATGTTGGCCGCGACCGCGGCGGCAACGATCAGCACCGTCCACAGCAGCGCCTTCGCCGCGCGCCGGCTGAACAGCCAGCGCAAGGGGCGCCAAGTCATGCGCGCCGCGCTCATGG
Source organism: Stenotrophomonas sp. 78350_Sma (assembly GCF_056482105.1). Classification (NCBI taxonomy): domain Bacteria; kingdom Pseudomonadati; phylum Pseudomonadota; class Gammaproteobacteria; order Lysobacterales; family Lysobacteraceae; genus Stenotrophomonas; species Stenotrophomonas sp. 78350_Sma. Next base: position 1,698,579 of record NZ_CM151182.1, read on the forward strand.
CCTGGCTCCTGGATTGCCCTTCTGCAACTGGTCGAGGCGGTCGGGTACCGGATCACCCTCGTAGATGCCGCGCGAGCCTGCCGCGCGCGTACCGTGCCGCTGGATGATGGCCATCGGTGAGTTGTTTGCCAGCTCGCGCCGAAGCTCCAGCTCCGTCTTCAGGTTGCGGATCTCCCGGTCGAGCGTGTCGCTCTCGTGGTTCACGGCCTTGACCGCGAGTTCGTTGGCTGCGACGTTGGGCTCCTTCTTGCCCGTGAGCAGCGTGCGCTGGAGCAGCAGCGCTTTTTCCAGCACCGACGACAGCGCCACCTCCGACGCGAGGCGCCGCGCCAGAAGGTCCTGGTCCGGCTCGTCGCGCAGCGCCTCGATCACGCCACGCGTGATTGGCAGCGACGTGCTGCCAGCCTCGCGCAGGTTCTCAAAGGTGGTAGTGCGCGTGCCGGAAACCAGCTCCTGAAGGACCTCCAGCTTCGCCTCGTACTCTTCCTGGATCAGCGGCGTCAGCCCGACGCCGGGCACCGTCTCGGTCTTGGTGCAGGAGTCGCAGGTGCGCTGCACCTGCTCTCCGAGGACCCGCGTGGCCCATTCGGTCGCCTGCTGCGGCGACGTCCAGGTCTGGCAGGACAGGCTCGCACAACTGGCGGACGCGATGGAGGATGTGTCCGTCACGCCACGACCGTTGACCAGGTTGTAGCCCGCGCGGGTGACGTCGCCGACCACCCGGATGGCGGACTGGCCTGCGCCACCAGCATTGCTGCCACCCACCCAGGGCACGCCGTCGTTGCCGCGGCGCGTCTCGGCCTGCTCGACGGCCGACACGGCATCGTTGCTGCCAACCGCGTCACGCAAGGCCATGCCTTCGGCCATCTGGCTCCAGCCAAGCTGGCCACCCGCTGTCTCGGCCATCTTCTCCGCCATGGCGCGGCACGTCAGCTTGGAGCGGTCGAAGTCCAGCCGCGCCTGCAGCACGCCGTTGGTCAGCAGGTTGTACAGGCCCGGATCGGCGCGCTGAATGATCAGCGCCGGCAGGGACGCTACCGCGCTGGTGGCGCTCTGGATTACGTTGCTCATGATCTGCTGAAAGCCGTTCGTGATGCCGTTGAGCTGATTGCGCAGCGTGGTCTGGATGCTCATGTCGCCGCAGATCAGGTTGCTGTTCCACCCCACACCGACCCCGATGGAGCGCATGCCGGCCGCGCGGCCCATGGACACCGCGCTGCCGCCGCCGATCGAGTACATGACGTCATCGCCAATGACGGGGCCGCTGTTCTGGTATCCGACCTGTGCCCACGCCAGGCCGCAGACCAGGGCGAGCGTGCCGGCCAGTGCCGTCGGGCGCAGCAGGCGGCACGCCTTGGTGGACAGGTTCTTCGGTTCAGGACGCTTCATCGTGGCACCTCAGAGGAAATCGACGCTGCCGAGGAACACCTGGCCCCGGCGTTCGCAGCACGCATACGGACGCCACAGCGCCCACGCGTAGTCGCCTTGCTGGGCTTGGGTCAGCGTGCCGCTGTGGGGGAACACCACGCAGGTGTTCGACAGGCGCGGCGTCAGTTCCTGCCACTTGCCGGTCGAGGCATCACCTTCCATCAGCGCGCCGGCCGGCCAGTAGCCATCACGCGCGTTGGCGAGCAGCGGCTGGTACACGTGCAACTGCCCGCGCCGCGTGACGACGTCACCGGCGCGCTGAGCCACGACCGCCCCGGATTTGTGGTCGTCGGTCTGGTGCAGGAAGCCGCCGCGCGGATAGACATTGCCCCAGAGGTTCATCGTGGTGCGCGCACCGACCTCGCGCCGGCCCGGGATCAGCGCCTCCGGGTAGGCCATCTCGGGCACGTTGTAGCGCCAGGCCAGCGTGTCCAAGGTGCTGAGCAGATACGGCATGAAGGCCGTTCCCGCGCCTTGGCAAAAATAGCCCGAGGACGAGGCGAACTGGTTGAACACCTCGCCGCCGGGATGGCCGATGACATCGGCGTTCTTGAATTTGGCGAGGTTGTTTTCGTGGTCTTCGTTGGTGGTGCCGTCGCCGCCTGCCTGGGCCGAGGCGTTCGGCATGCTCATCGCTCGCACTTCGACCCAGGGGTTCTCTCCGGTGTTGCTGTAGCTGGAGACGACCGCATCGGGGACGTAGTGCCGGACCTTGGTGGACGTGCGCACCGAGCAGCCGCCATAGGTGCAATACAGCCAGTAGCAGATGCCCACCACCCGGTACTCCAGGCAGTCCGGCGACATGACGGAGGACACGATGGTGACGGTGTTCAGGGCGTAGCTGCCCGTGGCGCTGACCAGCAGCAGCGAGGCCACGGCGACGCGCAGGCGGCGCAGCAGGTCGAATGGGCGATAGGTCACGGTTGCCTCCTCCGGTGCTGCTCGATGCAGGACACGGCCCGGGCCACGTCAGGCTCGCCATAGACCACATAGCGTTGGTCCACCACGACGGCCGGGATGGTCGTGACACCCAAACTCCATGCGTCGGTGATGCCCTGGTAGGCGGTGCCAATGCGGCGCTGAAGGTCGGTGCCGCCTTGGTTCAGGCGTTGCCGGACGATGGCTGCTGCGCGCTCGGGGTCGGCTGGCAGATCTGCGGAAAGCTCTGCTTCGAGCCCGGATGCCCGGTCCAGCTCGATCAGCCGCTCGCCGCCCATGGTCTTGACCGGGTGGCGGCTGTCGGTGACGACCACCACGTCGGCGGCGAACGCGGCCGGGCTGAATGCCGCGAACGACGCCGGCAGCACGATGGCCAGGCCAAGGGTTCGCCAGCCTGGTGCGAACCGGGTAAAAGCTCCTGGCATGTCTTGCACCCCGGAAGTTGATCAGGGCCATAGTCAAACGCCGAACCCCATGCGGCCCCAACAAACAATGCGCATCGCGGCCACCCCGCATACCTGCTTGTGTCGCCGCGCAGAAAAATGCGGAGGCCGAAGCCTCCGCGCTGATCAACGAAGCAGTACAACCCTTACAGCAGGCCGGACTCCGCAAAGGAGAACGGGGCACCCTGGCCGACGATGATGTGGTCCAGTACCCGCACATCGATGAGCGCCAGCGCGGCCTGCAGTTGCTGGGTCAGCATGCGATCCGCGCTCGACGGCTCGGAAATGCCCGAGGGGTGCTGGTGCGCGAAGACCACCGCGGCCGCATTCAACTGCAGAACACGCTGCACAACGACACGCGGATAGACCGAAGTCGCGTTGATCGTGCCCCTGAACAGCGGCTCGTAGGCCAGTACCTGGTGCATGCTGTCCAGGAACACAGCGACGAATATTTCGTTGGGCTCGGCCACCAGCTTCACGCGCAGGTAGTCGCGCACGGCCGTGGGGTCGAGGAGTTTCGGACCCGCTTTGAAAACCCGCTTCTCCAGCAGCGCAATGGCTTGCTGGATGATCCAGTCCTCGTGCTGGGCAGCGATGGCGGAAAGCGACTCCAGGCAGGAGTCATTGACGACGAAAGACATGGCGAACCTCCAAATGGTGAGATCGGAGGGCGCGCGCCCGGGGAGGGCAAGCCCTCCTGGGGAACGAACAAGGTGCATCCATCACCGCGGTGGCGGTGATCGTTCGCGGCCAGGATGCGAGGCGAACGGGTTGCGGTCAGCGCAGCGGACTGCGCCGTAGCCTTGAAGACCGGGGCTACCTGGGCATGTCGCCGACGACGTCGGCAGGCATTTCCGATGTGGGTATGGCGGCGGGATCGCCGGCCGCGAGCATGTCCATGGCCGACAGCAAGGCATCGCCCTCGATCGGGCCCTGCAGCAGGATCGCCTTGCCGGTTTCGCGATCGTGCAGCCGCAGCGATGGCGTGGCGATCACGCCGCTGTTCGTGGCTTCCGCCGTCTGGGCGCGGATCGGTGCATCGGGCCGCTCGCTCGCCAGACACTGCTCGATCGCTGGAGTGAGGTCGGGGTAGCGCAGCCCTTCAGGCAAGCCCTGGCCGTCGCTCCGCGTGTGGGCATAGACCCATTCGACGGCCTGCCAAAAGGCGGCATGGCTGCCGGCTTCGCCCGCGCATTCCGCCAGGCGCGCTTCGGCGGACGCGGCTGGCTCATGCGCGGCCAACGGCAGGTGGTGCCATTGCAAGGTCACGTCCGCATTGCCGGCCACCCAACGCTTGAGCACTGGAAAATAGGACCGGCAGAACGGGCATTCGAGGTCCGCGTAGAGCGTCAGCGTGAAACGCCCTTCCGGATTGCCCATCTGCCACGGAGGCCCAGCCACCTGCGTGTCGCTGACTGGCGCCGAAGTCTGAGGTGTGGACCCGCCTGGCGAACGTGACACGAGCCAGATCAGCAGCAGCGCAACCAGCACCGCGGCCAATGCCCAGGGCCAGCGGAACTGCCAGCGCCGACGACGGAACGCCTGGACCTGCATCGGAATGGATGGGCGTTTCTGTTCCATGGCGTTCTCCGGTGTACGGCAGATTCAGGGCAGGTCCAGGGCCGGCGACTCGATGCCGCGTGCCCGGTCGATCTTCTCGGCCACCTTGAAGGCGGCATCCAACTCGCTGACGCCGTGCTGCTGCATGAGCTGGTAGCGCTCGGCCTTCTCTTCGGGTTCGGTCTGCGCGAGCGCGAGATACAGGCTCGGCGGCACGGCGCGGAAGAGCACCTCCATGCTCTTGGAGAGGATGACGCCCTCGGTGAACTTGCCCGCTTCCTTGCGTGCCGAGAGCATCAGCGCTTTCTGCGCTTGGCTCAGTTCGCGGAACCGCGCGATCTTCTCCACTTCATCGGGGGGCATCGACAGGCAGATCCACCACTCGATCATGTTGAGCATCGGCTCCGCGGCGCGCGGTAGGTCGTCAATATTTTGTGTAGCTAGCCAGTACCAGGCCCCCAGCTTGCGCCACATTTTTGTAATTTTCACGGTATACGGCGCGAGCAGCGGGTTCTTGGTGATCACGTGGCCTTCGTCGGTCACGTTGATGATCGGGCGGCCGAGATACTGGTCACGCTCCGCGATGTTGTTCACCGTGCTGATGAGGCTGATGTACGCGATCGAGAGCTGCGCGTTGTAGCCCTCGCGGGCGTAGGTCGCCAGATCGACCAGCGTGATGTCGGCCTCGGGCCACGGCGTGCCGTCGCGGTCGAACATCTCGCCGTCCGTGCCTTGGCAGAACATGTCCATCGCGTCCGCCATCTCCAGCAGCCGCACGCGCCGCATCTCGGGCAACGTCGGGTCCTGGCCGCGGGTGCGCAGCGCATTGCGCACATCGCGCGTGAGCACAGTGCGCTTCTCTGCCACGCAATGTTCGGCCGCGTCGAGGATGCACTGGCGGATCAGCGAGCGGTCGGCCCGCGTCATCCGCGCTTCTTCCTTGTCTTCGCCGCCCGTGATCATCAGCCGTGCCGTGATCTCCAGCTCGCCCAGCACGTCGCGCTGCTCGTCCGCCTCCATGGCCGAGGCATCCGGTGGCAGGTCTTCGTCCAGTGCATCGGCATCGAGCGTCTGCACGTCGCTGGGCGTTTCGATCAGCCGGCGTGCGTCGGCGAACGGCGCCAGGCTGATGCCCGAGCCGGGTGCCAGCTTGACCCGGTTCACGGTCAGCCCCAGGCGCCTGGCGAAGTCGCTGAACAAGCCGAAGCTGTTGCCGGCTTCCACGATGAAGAGGCGCGGCCGATAGATCGCGGTGACCTGGTTCAGCAGGTTGTTGAGCGTGGCGCTCTTGCCCGAGCCCGTGGGACCGAACAGGAACAGATGGGCATTCATCTGCCGATCCAACCTGTTCAAGGGGTCAAACGTAATCGGGCCGCCTCCGCGATTGAACATCGTGATGCCGGGGTGCCCCGTGCCCTGGGCGCGGCCCCACACCGGCGACAGGTTCGCCGCGTGCTGGGCGAACATCAGTTGCGTGTACCACCGGCGCCGGTCCTTGCCGGGGTTGTAGCAGCACGGCAGCCAGCGCAGGTAGCTGTTGAGCGGCGCCACCTCGTCGTCCTCGCGCACCGGCTGCAGGCCGGCGTTGAGCATCACGTTCGCGAGGTCCAGGCCGCGCCGATCCAGTTCCGCCTCGTCGCGCCCGCGTAGGTAGAACGCCAGAGTGCCCCGGTAGAGCTTGTGCGCGCTGCCGATCAGGGAGCGGGCTTCATGCACGTCCTTGAGCGTCTGCTCCGACGCCAGCGTCTCGCCCACAGCTTTCTTCGCCAGATGGTTGAGGTCCGATTCGAGGACGTCCTGCGGCGTGGCCACCATGGTGAGACACATCAAGGTGTCCTCGGGCATCTGATCGAATAGCGTGTTGATCGCGTCTCCCTTGCGGGTCTCGCCGGTCAGGTGCCCGGTGCCGGGCGGCATGCGCAGCCGGTCGGTGATCAGCACGCGGTGCGGCATGCCGTCGAAGTACCAGGCCCCTTGCGCCACGTCCGAGCGCGGCTGCCCAAAGAACAGCCGCTGGCTGAAATCCCGCCCGCTCGCCAACTCGATCTCGCCGGCCTCGCTTTCCTCGGTACTGTCCGGATAGCGCGCCAACGCGTAGAAGCGCTCCCGGTCCTCCACCCCAGGGCCGAGCAGCGTGGGGCGCGGGTTGAACCATCGCAGCAGCCAGTCGTGAACGTCCGCTGCAACCATGCGCCGGGCCTGGATGCCGGCGTTCGCCAGGCCGCCGCATAGGCGGTCGCAGACGATGCCCAGCATCTGCTCGGGTGTCTGGCCGCGGCGGTTTGCCTGTCCCTGTCCACTCGCGCGGCGGTACACCACCATGCGCACACGCCGCGTCTGCCCGCGCCAGCGCAGCCGCGTAACCACCGTGTCCTCGAACAGGCCGCCGGGCTTGGCCACAGCGCGCAGGTGGTGGCCGAAGAAGCGCAAGTAGAACTCGGTGAACGCCGAGCCGCGCGCACGTGGCTGCACGTAATCGCGCAAGGTCTGCATGTACTGGTCGAAGCTCGGTTCGTCCTGGGCATAGAGCTGGAGCACCCACGGGTTCTCGTCCAGTTCATCGAAACTGTCCTGAAGCGCGTTTTCCAGGGCGTCGCGGGCATGCGCGAGCCAGCCGGGTTCCCGGCCTTCGGTGCCCAGCGGCACCAGTTCGTAGAACGCCGCCACCGATTGGCCATCCTCCAGGAGCATCGATTTCGACCCGGGCAAGAACTCCACCCAGGGCAGCAGTTCCACGAAGGACGGCGCAACGTCGTACAGCGCCTGCTCGTCGGCCACGGTCGCTGGCTTGCGGCCGTGGACTGCCGAACCGGGTTCGGGGATGCCGGCCTGGCGCAAGGCCTCGACGTGGCGCTGCCAGCTGTCCGGCTGCTCATCGCTAGCCGGGCTACTGGAGCCGGCGCCGGCCAGCTTCGGCCATGGGAGTTTCCACCGCATCAGTAGTCCTCCACGCGCTCGCCCGGCATCGCGTACTGGATGCGCTGGTAGAGCGGGAAGACGGTCGTGTAGCCGGGCACCGGCACGGGATCGGTGCCGGCCAGATGCGGGTACACGTACATCACGAGATCGGGATTGGGCAGGCGCTGGAACTGGCGGTGGACCTCATTGCGCGCGGTGCGCGTGTAGCGCATCTGCTCGACAGGTGCGGCCTGCACGTCGGCGTCGGTCAGGGGCCGACGCAGGCTCTGGCGCGCATCGAGCAGCTGGCGGCCGGCGTTCCGTCCGGCTGCGCCACCGCCGTCGCCGGCCTCCTGCTGCCAGATGTCCATCATCGTGCGGTCACCGTGGGTCAGCAGCTTTTCCTTGCTGGTGGCGCAGCCGCCGAGCACCGCGACGGCGAGGGCCAGCACCAGGCCCTTAATCGAGTTCGAGAGCATGGCTTTCTCCTGCGCGGTGATCGACCTTGCGGCCTTCGGGATCGAAGTCGATGGCGAGCGGTTTTTCGAGGTGGACGGCGACCTTGGCGCCGGGCTGCACATAGACGGCGGCGAACGCCTGGCCGTAGAGCTTGTTGACCCAGGCCGACATGTCCCGGACACCGCCCGCGAGAATCTGGCCGACCGCTTCCTGGCCGGTGATGCCCACGGTGCCGATGGAGCCGTCCGAGCCGACATAGGACATGCGGCCGCTGTCGCTCTCGATGAGCGAGGCCACGCCGGCACCGGCCGCGGTGATCAGGGCCTGCGAGCCGAGGTACTGCTGGGCGTTGCTGCGCCGCTCGCCGCTGACGCAGGGGATGCCGTGCGGGTCGCTGATCCAGCCCAAGCCGTCGCGTTGCTGGTTGTTCTGCTGGTTGCCCTCGCGGTCTTCGGGGATCGTGCGGATCGTGCCGTCGTTGAAGACGAACGTGATGCTGCGCACCTGGCCGCGCACGCACGAAAGCGTCCAGTCGCCCGATGCGGTGCCGCTGAACACGGCGCCGGCCACGTCGGGAATGTCGATGCCATTGGCGGTCAGGTTGTCCGGCCCGACCAGGACTTTGAACGGATAGGGATCGTTGACCGTGCCGTCGATCGGCACGCGGCCGATCAGCGCGGTCATGGCGACCGAACCCATGAGCGTGGAGTTGGTCGGCACGGTATAGACCGGCTTGGCACTCTTGACCCCAGAGGCGCGGGCGCCCGCGTTGGCCACGGTTTCCGCGGTGGTTTCGAGCGTGCTCTGCGCCGGGCCGAAGCTCGTGGGGAAGCTCATTCCGCCGCTCGCGCCACGACCGCCGTTGCGCCCCTCGGCGGGCTTTGCGTCGTCCGGCTCGACCCACCGCACGCCGCCCTCCATGCCGGCCTCGTCGCCGCCCTGCAGCCCCAGGCCCACGGGCAGGTCCGCATGGCCGCCGCCGCGCCCGCCGATGCTGTCCAGGCGCCGCTGCAGGTCGGCGAGCAGCCCTTCGGTCTGCTGGCGCGCGCTGGCCGCCTGCTCCTGGTCGCGGCGCAGGTTGGACCGCTCGGATTCGAGCGCCGAGTTGATGCGCTGGTCGATGGAGTTCTCGCGCTGGCGCAGTCGCTGGTTCTCTTCACGCTGCGACTTGTTGTCCGAGAGCGCGGTCTGAAGCTCGGTGCGCAACTGCTTCACTTGGGCAACGAGCGTCGCCACGGTGTCGCGCGGGGTGTCGCCTTCGATGCCCAGCGCCTTCATTTCCTCGGGCGTGAGCTGGGCGCCGTTGTCCGCCGCGGGTGGCGCCGTGCTGCCTCCACCCGAGAACAGCCGGATACCGACGAACAGCACCAGGATGGCGACAGGGATCATCAGCCACTTGAGCAGGCCGTTACTGCGCATGGCGGGCCTCCTTGGCGTTCTCGTCGCCGTCCGGCTGCGGCAGATGCACGGCAGGGTCGAAGCGGTGAATCGCCGGCAGCAGCGACTGCGCGAGGCCGCGGCCGCCCGTGACCAGGTAGAGGACGGTCGTGTCCTCGGGCGTGCCGCGCGGGCCCAGCGCCTCGTGCTGGAAGGTGGCGGTGAGGAAATCGCCTTGCAGCACGCGCGGGTCGAGCGCGACCCAGTCGGCGCCGGTGTTGGTAAGGCGCACGGCAGTCACCCATTGGTCTTCCAGGCGCCACGACGCGAGCGCGACCGCGCGCACCGGCAGCGTTGGCATCAGTGTGTCCAGGTCGAGGTCGCGGGGCAGGTTGACCCGCATGACGCCCGGAAGCGGCTCGACGGTGCGCAGCGGTGCGTAGAGGTTCTGCGCGGCGAAGCGCGTCAGCACGACAGGGACCGGAGTTTCGCGCCGCGCGGTCCGCGCACCTGCCTGGCCCTGGGCGCGTGCCGGGGCCTCGGCACTGTCGGCCTGCTCGCCATAGCGTCCCGGTGCGCTGTCACCCTCGACGATGCGCACCGGCTCCAGCTCGGCTTCCCCGTCCTTGGGCGGTTCGGCTGCGATGTCCAGCAGGATCAGCGCGCCCGTGTCGGCGTCCTGCAGTTGCAACCGCGTGGGCTCGATCGGCTCGCTGGCGCGCAGGTACACCGCGCCACCCGCACTCTGCACGCGCAGGCGTTCGCCCACGCCCGCGGGCACGCCCACGCGCACGTTCCGGTCGATGAACACGATGCGTTCCTGACCGACCTTCAGCGGCACTGCCAGTGGCATGCGTTCCCAACGCAGGATCTCCACCGCCTGGGCGACGGGTGCCGCGGCCACGGCCAGTAGCCCCAGCAGCGCGAGTACAGGATGCTTCATGGGGTGTTTCCTCCTTGAGGCGCTTGCGGAGACAGGCCACTCGACGCCGGGCGCGCCGGCTCCGGTGCACTGATGCGCTGGGGCGCGCCTTCGTAGCAGTCCAGCGCCAGGCCGAACGGGTTGCGGGCGGGATCGACGTCCACCCGCGTGACCTTGATCGGATAACGCACCAGGGCGCGCTTGACCTGCTCGGCGCCGTAGTACTCGTCCGCCGTGATGTCCAGCGTCACCACCCAGTCGCGATCGGACACGGTGCGCACGCGCGCCGTGGGGTCGTCGCCATAGCCGCGGCCGGGAATCTCGTAGATGCCGCGCACGCGCTGGCGTAGCTCGCCGGTGGAGCGGCGGTAGTCGTAGTCCGCGCGAAGGAAGGCCTGGCAGGACGGGGTGAGGTACGGCGAGAGCGTGTGGAGGTTGCGCGAGTAGTCTTCTTCGCCATTGGTCGGCCAGCGGTTCAGCGTCTGGAACACGTAGAACGTGAACGCATAGACCGATTCGGGCGGCACTTCCCACCACTTGCGGGTACTGCCAGAGCGCAGGTCGGGCGGGACGTGGATGGTCAGGTCGCGCGGCGCGCTCCACCAGCCGCCGCCCATGACCAGGGCGACAATGACCAGCGCGCCCGCGCCCAGGCGCAAGGTCTTGATGTGCGCCTGCAGGTGGGCGATCTCGTTCTTGAAGCGACTCATCGCATGCTCCTGCGGGTGGACCAGAAGCCCGAGCGCGAGATCAGCACGTGGCCGCCCACCCAGCCGGCCATCAGCGGATGGCCCGTTGCGATGCGCCACTGCAACTGCCGATAAAGCCAGGTGTCGGGGCGCCCACGCTTGAGGCGGCGCAGGATGCCGCCGCCGATGAACACGCCCAAGGCCACGCCCAGGACAACGAACGTCGGTGCGATGGCGATCGTGCGGAACACCCACGAAAGCGGCGCGCCGACCAGCAGGCCGGCGGCGCCGGACAGGCCGCAGCAGATCCACAGCTCGTCGGCGGTGAGGCCGCGCACGACAACGGGATGGCGGTTGAGCCGGTGCGGAAGGAACGTGACCGTCCCGTCCGCACGGACGTGCTGCTGCTCGGACATACCGGCCTCGCCTTACAGGATGCCCGTGGCTTCGGTGAGCAGCCAGATGCCGATCACGAGCAACACGGCGCCGATGGCGACCGTGAGGCCGAATTGGCCCCACGTCTTGCGGCCGGTGTGGATCTCCGCGTAGGTTCCGTAGGCGTGGTAGCAGACGCCGATGAACATCGACGCCACCACCAGCAGGGCCACGAGCATGATGATGTCGTAGCCGTAGTTGCGGATCGTCTCCATGATGCCGTTGCCGGTGCCGCGCGTCGGGTTCTCCAACTGCGGCAGGCCTTGCGCGAACGACAGCGCGGGCAGCGCGGCGGCGCCCAGGGCCATGGCGGCGCGCTGGGCGAGACGGGAAGTGAGGATGCGGTTGTGCATGGTCGGGCCTTTCAGGTCAGGACAGAAGGAAGAAACTCAGGACGAGGTACATCGCGACGAAGCGGATGCAGACGCCGAGGAACTGGCGCTGGTTGAGGCGGCTCTCGGACCACCCCACGTAGGCCGTTCGGATGGCCCAGACGCCCCACACGAGCAGGACCGCGAACACGACGCCGACCAGGACGGTCGCCATTGCGGAAGGCGCGATGCCGCTGTTGGCTTGAAATGCCGAGACCTGGGCGCCGTTCATTGCTTGCCCCCCGCAGTCGTCGCCGGCAGCGGCTCGGCCGCCCGCTCGGTGCGGTAGTCGCCGGCCAGTTCGGAGGGGTCGCGCGGCTGAGCGCGCGATGGCGTCAGGTGAAACTGGATGCCGGCGCGAACGCGCGCCAGGTCAGCCAGCAGCCGCGGGTAGTCGAAGTGGTAGCGCTCGCCCGGCTGGATGGGGGCATGCGCGGCGCTGTCCGCGACGGTGCGCTCCAGCGCGTCGAGCTGGCGCAGTGCGGCGACCAGCTCCTGGCGCTGTGCCGGAGACTCGGCCAAGGCCATCTGGGACTGACCCAGCAGGAGGGCCGTCACGAGAAAAGTGGGCACGCCGCGATGCGCGGCGCGCAGCCAGATCGAAGCCACCATCGCGCCATTCCTGTGTGATCAGCAATGGGGTGATCGTGGAGATCAGGGCTGTTTTAGGCCGCAAACAATAGGAACTGGCGGACGACCGGATTGGGCATACCGCGAGCGAACCTACAAAAGCCCGGGTGGAGTTTCGATTATTGCGTTTTTCGAGTGTTTCGAATATGATCGGCTCTGCAACCGTTTTCGCTTAGGAGCTACCCATGACCACCGCCACTGCCCAATCCAAGATGACCCTTCCCGCCGCGGGAGAGGTTAAGGCAGCCGTCCAGGGTCAACGTGCCTTGGCGGCTTACCTCGCAACCCAGTTCGAGACGCAGCACATCCAGATCTTTGATGACCACAAACAGGCTCATCAGGTGGAACTGCCTACCTCGGCTTTACGCCTGCTGGTCGACATCCTGGCCGAGTTGGCCGATGGCAATGCAGTAAAGGTGGTGCCCGTCCATGCAGAGCTGACGACCCAAGAGGCGGCGGACTTGCTCAACGTGTCCCGTCCCCATTTCGTCAAGCTGCTAGAAGATGGGGTGTTGGCATTTCATCGCACCGGCAAGCACCGCAGGGTGAGGTTCGCCGATCTGATGCAGTACAAGGAAGCGCGCGAGCGCGCCAGTGAGCAGGCGATGGCCGAACTCGCTCAGCAGTCGCAAGAGTTGGGAATGGGATACGAATGAGGCATTCCCCATTCACCGCCGTCTACGACGCGTGCGTTCTATATCCCGCGCCACTGCGGGATTTCCTGATGTGGCTCGGCCTGTCTGGCCGCTTCCGGGCGCGGTGGAGCCAAGCCATTCATGAGGAGTGGAAACGCAATCTGTTGATCAACCGCCCCGATCTCACCCGGGTTCAGGTCGACAGGACGTCGGATCTCATGGACAGGGCCATTCCGGACGGCTTGGTGGAGGGCTACGAAGCGCTCGTGGCAGGCCTGACATTACCCGATCCGAACGATCGGCACGTCCTGGCTGCGGCGATTCGCTGCGGTGCGAGCGTGATTGTGACGTTCAACGAACGTGATTTCCCGAACGATCTGCTGGCTCCGTACGGCATCGAATCGCAGCACCCCGATGAGTTTGTGGACAACCTGCTGGATCTGGATGCGGCCGCCGTAGTGTCGGCTGCGCAGCGCCAGCGTGCCCAACTCAAGCATCCGCCGATCGATGTGGACCGCTATCTCGAAATCCTGCTGCGCCAAGGCCTTGTGCAAACGACCAAGGTGCTGGCGACCTATCGCACCATTCTCTGACCCGCCGAGAGCCACGGATGACCAAGAATCCTTCATCAGACGCCACTTTGCCGAAAGGCATCCATCGAAGCTGGAAGCTGCCGGATAAGTCGCTGGGTGACTTGTGGGATTCGATCGTGATGGACGAAGCCATCAAAAAACAGTTGCTGTCACAAGCGATCGTCAACTTCACGGTGCGCCCCAAGGTGGAGCGCACGGTACTCCCCCTGCACGGCGTGATCTTGTTGGTCGGCCCGCCGGGGACTGGGAAGACCTCCTTGGCACGGGGCTTGGCGCATCGTGTGGCCGAATCTTTTTCTTCTGCGAAGTTTCGATTGCTGGAAGTGGAGCCTCACACGCTGACGAGCTCTGCAATGGGAAAGACTCAACGCGCCGTGGCAGACCTGTTCTCGCAATCGATCGCAGAATCCGCAGCGGCGGGCCCGACGATCGTCCTTCTGGACGAGGTCGAAACGCTTGCGGCTGATCGAGCGAAGCTCAGCCTGGAAGCCAACCCGGTTGATGTGCACCGGGCCACCGACGCGGTGTTGGTGCAGTTGGACATGTTGGCCGAACGCAACCCGCATCTGCTGTTCGTGGCCACCAGCAACTTCCCACAGGCCGTCGACAGTGCCTTCCTATCTCGTTGCGACATGGTGATGGAGGTGCCACTGCCCGGCAAGGATGCCTGCAAGCAGATCCTAGTGGACTGCCTGAATGGCCTGGCAAAGACATTTCCGGGGATTGGCAAGCTTTCCTCGGCTCACCAGTTCGACGCGTGCGCTGGCGAGTGCGTCGGATTGGATGGTCGGGCCATTCGCAAGGTCGTAGCCAACGCCCTCGCGGCCGACCCGCAAGTGGCTATCGATCCGAACAAGCTTTCCGTAGAGCACTTGCGCAGTGCGATACGACAGGCAAAGCAAATGCGCCTTCAAGGAGGGAAGCAAAAATGACCACCGTTGTCAGCCGGACGTTTCGCAGCTCGCCGCACCGCGATGCGTTGCAGACATGGGATGCCATTGTCGAACTGCTCACTCAGGGCAAGGACGGCACGGCTCGCTCTGAACTCAGGGCCGTGACGGGCGTGGCCGCCAGCTTGATCGCCGACCAGGCACCCAAGAGCGCGCCCATCGTTGCGACATGCGATGGACCACGGACCAGGATCTACTGCCTCTTCGACGAAGACGCGATCTATGGTGATGATGCCAACGAAGAAGTCTTGGGGTTCGAGCCGTTGAAGGGAGACTGGGGAGTCTCGCTGCCGTGTCCGAAGGAGCAGCTCGGCTGGGTGCAAAGCGCGCTCAAAAAGCACAGTTCTCGCATCATTGCACGGGACTTGAGCCAAGGAATTGCCACGCAGGCGCAGGCCGATGCTGGGCAAGCGCTGTCGCTCGACCTCGGAGGTTTCCTCAAGTCATGAGCACCGTCGCCACCTACTCGTACACGCACTCGGTTACCTATGTGACCGACAACATCCTCAAGAGCTTGAAAGACATCATCCTGCTCAGTGGGCTGGACCCTGAGCACTTTGCGGATCGCTGGGAGAGCAATACCCGAGCCATCAAGACGTGGCTCGGGACCGGTGATCTGCGCAAGGTGATTCTGGAGATCTACAACCCGGCAACCGACAAGCTCGTGACCCGATGGGATATCGACATCGTGTATGGGTGGTCCGATGGCGACGGCAGCTTCTGGACAGATACCGAGCAGTTGAAGTACGCGATCAAGAAAGCTGGGCTGCTGCCATCGCAGGCCAAGTACAAGTTAATGCTCGATACAAAGCCAGGGCGACCTGATGTGGAGGGATGGAGCAAAGGAAGTTATCGCTCGACGGATGGAATGGTCAAGCAGAGCCTAGGCTCGACTGTCGAACACAGCGGCCTGGCGGGTCAGGCCGGATATTGGAGGCAACGCTGATGCTGTCGATCGATGAAGCTTTTCGCAAGTTCAAGTCGCGTCTGGAACTCAACGAACGCGAACAGAAGAATGCCTCGCAACGCCAGAACGAAGTGCGGGACTACCTGCAGACCAAGTTCGGCATTGCGCGCAGCTTCCTGACCGGTTCCTATGCTCGATACACGAAGACGAAGCCGCTCAAGGATATCGACATCTTCTTCGTGCTGAAGGACTCGGAGAAGCATTACCACGGCAAGGCCGCATCGGTAGTGCTGGATGATTTCCACTCTGCATTGGTGGAGAAATACGGTTCGGCGGCCGTGCGCAAACAGGCGCGCTCGATCAACGTGGATTTCGGTGTTCACATCGACGCGGAGGACAACACGGACTACCGGGTGGTCAGCGTGGATGCGGTGCCCGCATTCGATACCGGCGACCAGTATGAGATCCCCGATACGGCGTCCGGAAAGTGGATCAAGACGGACCCGGAGATCCATAAGGACAAGGCGACCGCAGCGCACCAAGCCTATGGCAATGAGTGGAAAGGTCTCGTGCGCATGGTGAAGTACTGGAACAACAATCCCAAGCACGGCGATCTGAAGCCGGTGAAGCCCTCGTTCCTGATCGAGGTAATGGCCCTTGAGTGTCTTTACGGCGGCTGGGGAGGATCGTTCGATCGCGAGATCCAGTCGTTCTTTGCCACGCTTGCCGATCGAGTTCATGACGAGTGGCCGGATCCCGCCGGACTTGGCCCGGCGATCAGCAACGATATGGATGCCGCGCGCAAGCAGCGCGCGCAGCAGCTGCTGTTCCAGGCGAGCCAAGACGCAAGCATCGCCATCGACCACGCGCGTCGTGGTCGCAATATCGAAGCGCTTCGCGCCTGGCGCGCACTGTTTGGCCCCAAGTTCCCACTGTCCTGATTCCATCGGCTTCCATACACGTCCCATCGAGGTACAGCATGTCCCAGTGGTCGCTTTCCCAGCTCCTGTCGTCCCTGCATGAGGACATCCAGCAGCGCTTGTCCGTAGTACGCAAGACCTTCGGTCACCCGGGTACGAAGGGGGATGCGAGCGAGAACGTCTGGATCGACATGCTGGATACCTATCTGCCCAAACGGTACCAGGCGGCCAAGGCGCATGTGGTGGACAGCCTGGGGAACTTCAGCCAGCAGATCGATGTGGTGGTGTTTGATCGGCAATATTCGCCTTTTATCTTCACCTACGAGAACGAGACGATCATTCCAGCCGAAAGCGTGTACGCCGTTTTCGAGGCCAAGCAGACGGCTGACGCGGGGCTTGTGGCCTATGCCCAGGAGAAGGTCGCCAGTGTGCGCAGGCTGCACCGCACGAGCCTGCCGATCCCGCACGCTGGCGGGACCTACCCAGCGAAGCCGTTGATTCCGATTCTGGGTGGCTTGCTCACCTTCGAGAGCGAATGGAGTCCTGCATTGGGTCCATCCATGGACAAGGCGCTGAACGCAAACCTCACCGAGGGGCGTCTGGACATCGGATGCGTTGCCGCCCACGGGCACTTTTTCTATGACCAAGCCAGCGGCGCGTACAGCTACACCAACGAAAACAAGCCGGCGACCGCGTTTCTTTTCAAGCTGATCGCGCAGCTTCAGTTCAGTGGAACGGTCCCCATGATCGATGTGGAGGCTTACGGTCAGTGGTTGACCAAGTGAGGGGGCGCTGTGGCAAGCATACGTTCGGAGTACCACCGGTTCCTGGCGCACTTGGCGCAGCGGCACGTGCACGACGACGTGCGCCGGCTGGCGCACCTGGTGCTCGATCACCTGCAGCCACTGGCCGAGGTCGGTGCTGCACGCCGGGGGCGCTCCACGCGCTTGGCGCCGCTGGCCATCGCGCATCTGGCGCAGATGCCTGTCGCCTACGACGGGGACGCGCGCGGCCCCGAAAACGGGCCGGCGCTCGGGCGACTGCACCAGCTCGAAGTCGGGCCGTTTCGAGGATTCATGCGGCAGGAGACGTTCGACCTCAGCCATGACATCACCTTGGTCTACGGTGCCAACGGCACCGGCAAGAGCAGCTTCTGCGAAGCCTTGGAAGTGGCGATGCTCGGTTCGATCAGCGAAGCGCAGGCCAAGCGGGTCGACCAGCGGACGTACTGCAACAACGCTCGCCTGCGCCGCCACGTCGCGCCAGTCCTGTCGTCTACGGCGGCGGGCGAAGCGCAGGCCGTCCAGCCCGACGAAGCTGAGTATCGCTTCTGCTTCATCGAGAAGAACCGCCTCGACGATTTCGCCCGAATCGCCGCGCGGACCCCGAGCGATCAGCGCCAGCTCATCGCCACCCTGTTCGGCGTGGACCAGTTCAGCGAGTTCGTGCGCGGCTTCAACCCCTCGCTCGATCAGGACCTGATGCTTGCCGGCGTGCAGGCGGCGCAGCTGGCGCAGCGTCGCCTGCGGTTGGCGAACTCCGAACAGACCATCGCCGCCTACCCGCAGAAGATCGCAGCGGTCGAGGGCCTGGAACAAGCTTTGGCGCAGCGCATGTCACCTGGCGCGACCTATCAAGCCTGCGTGGACTGGCTGCTGGGTACGCCGCAGCAGCAAGGACGGCTACCGTATGTCCAGGCTCAGCTGGACGCCAACCCGCCTGCCATTCACGAGGTGACCCAGGCCCGCCTGCAAGCGTTGCTGGCAGAGGCCTACCGCGTCCAGGGACTGTGGCAAGCGTCTTCCGCGCAACTCGCGGCCCGCGCGGGCGAGGTGTCGTACGCGAAGCTCTACGAGGCCGTGCAAGCGTTGGCGGACGGGGCGACCGCGTGTCCGGCATGTGGAACCGGACTGGCCGCTGTGGCACAGGACCCGTTCGCCAGGGCGCGAATGGGCCTGGAGCAGCTCGCGCAACTGGCCGTCCTGCAGCAGCAAGAGGCCGGGCATCGGACGCAGTTGAGCGAGGCGGTCCGAGCGCTGTGGGACGAAATGCGCCGCGTGGTGGCGGCGGCTGGGGTCGCTTGTCCTGCCGAATCGCAGGCCGCGGGCCTGCCACTGCTGCCTCCCACGTCGGCGGGCAATTGGCTCGGCGGCTGGGTGAATGGGGACCAGCGCGCCTGGCAAGCCCTCTTACGGATCGCACAGATCATCGAAGGCTTCGACGCGCAGGCGCGCGACGTGCATGCCCAGCGCGGCGCGATGGCCCAGGAGCGGGACCGCCTGCAACAGCATCAGCTGGAGATCGAACGGCTGCGGACCATGCGCACGACTGCGGATCAGGAGCTGGCGGCCGCCCGCCAAACCGTGGCCCAATTCGACGACGCGAACCGCGGCCTGATCCAGGCGGCCACGGACGAAATGCCGGTGGTGGTGCACCATCAGCGGGTCAAGGCCGCCTACGACGGCTTCCTACCCGAGATTCAGGCATACCTGACCGCTCTGCCGGGGGTTCTGCTACAGGGGCTGGGAGACCAAGCCCGCCATCTCTACAACGCATTCAACCGGGCCGATCCGCCCGGCGATCTGCTGCACGCGCTGTGGTTGCCCGTGGCCGAGAACGGCAAGATCGAGGTGGAGTTCGCCGGCGAGCCGGGCGTGCGCTACGACGCGTTGATCGTCTTCAGCGAAGGGCACATCAAATGCTTGGGTCTGGCGATTCTGCTTGCCAAGAACCTCGCGCAGGGCTGCCCCGTGGTCATCTTCGATGACGTCGTCAATGCGATAGACGACGACCATCGCGATGGCATCTGGCGTACCTTCTTCGAGGACGGTTTGCTCCACGGCAAGCAGGTTATCCTCACCTCGCACGCAGAGGAGTTCCTGCACCGCATCCAGCAGGAGTTGGGCGTGCGCCGCGCCGCGGCCATCAAGCGCTACAAGTTTCTCCCGCATCAGGGAGAGCACGAACTGCGGGTCGACAGCGACCCGCCAGCGAAGAACTATGTTCTTCTGGCCCAGCAGGCGTTGGCGGCTGACGAGAAACGCGAGGCACTGCGCCAGGCCCGGCCGGCGCTGGAGAGTCTGACGGACCGCCTGTGGACGTGGCTGGGTCGGCGGGCGGACGGCCGGATCGACATCAAGCTGAGCGGGCCCCGCGCGCCTTGGGAGCTGAACAATAAATGCACCAAGTTGCGGTCGGCCGTCGAGCGTATCGCGGCGCAACATGCGGGTGCGCCGGATGCCGTAGGGGCGTTGGTCAGGCTGCTCAATGTCAGCGGTACGAGTATTGAATGGGGTTACCTCAATAGCGGTGTGCACGACGCTCAGCGCGATCATGAGTTCGATCGGGCGACGGTAAGAACGGTCGTCGAGGCGGTTACGGCGTTGGATGCTGCTCTTGATACCCTGCAGAACCGATGAACGGCACACGGCTTTGCAGAGCAGTGCCGCCCGTGTCACCTCATAAGTACTTCTTGAAGCTGCCTGCGGTCAGGCTGACTGCCATCCCCAGCAACGCCGCGCTGGGCAGCAGGATGACCAGAGGATGCACCGCTATGGGCAGTGCGAGATAGGTGACCCAAGGCAGCACGGCCAACGGCATCAGGCTGGCCTTCGCGCGGTGGTAGATGAAGCCGGATTCGCGGCCCGCGCCGAACCGGCGCACATCCCGTCGCACCAGGCCGTCGATCAGGCCGACGAATGCTGCAGTGAGGATCAGCGGCAGCGTGAGTACCAGGACCAGCAGGCGCACCAGGAAGGTGAGCGTCGTGAAGGCCGCAGCGATCAGGTAGCTTTCGGCCCAGACATAGACTTGGCTGATGTAGTAGCGGAAGTTGCGGCTCTGCCCGTGGCTGGCCGCGCGGGCGCGCTCGGCGGTCTGGCTCATGCGCTCCAGCAACCCCGAGCGCACGAACACCCACTCGTACCCGGTATCCACCAGCTCGTGCGCCGTGCGCCCGGGCTCCTGCACCACCACGCTGCGCGTGAAGTGGTTGGACAGGTGCCCGAGTTCGTACTGCAGCATCTGCTGGGAGTGGCGCCAGCCCTGGTCCTTCCAGAACAGGTGCATGCCGACGCACTCCACCACGATCGAGAACAGCAGCGAGCCGATGAGCACCCCGAGCAGCCGGAACGGCAAGGTGATGGTGCCGACGATCAGCCCCTGGCGCTGGTTCTGCTCCCGCTGCGCGGTCGAGGCGGCATCCTTCATGGTGCGGCCTCGCCGGTGCTGTCGTCGGCGCCGGTGGCCACCGCGTCAGGCTCGGCTGGAGCGGCGTCATCCAGCAGGTCGTCGGGCAAGGCTGCATGCGGCAAGGCTGCGGAACTGGTGAACTCCCACCACTGCGTGGCCTCGCTGTAGCTCTGGCGCATATACCCGGCCAGTTGCTGCAAGTCCGTCGGCATCACTTCATCGGGGTCTGGCGCCGGAAGCGGCATGCGCACCTTCCAAAGCTGGCCGCCCTGCAGCAGCGCGAAGCATTGGCCCTTGGGCAGACCGACGACGTGTGACGGCTCGATCATCGGCACGCTGGCCATGCTGATGCGGTCCTGGGTGTTCGACGTGAAGTCCGTCGCGCCGCGGATGTCTGAGCTGTCCGTCGCGCCCGAGACGATGGTGGTCGTATAGACCTCGACCTTCGGCAACTGCCTCGTCAGCAGTTCCGCGGTGGCCGTCTCGCGCACGCGCAACATGAATAAATTGTTGAAATTCCCGATCACTTGGCCGGCCTTCGCGCGGTTGCCGATGCGGGCCTCGATGTCCGAAAGCGTTTGCGTGTAGGCGGTGACTTGCAGGCCCGCGCCACCGCCCTTGTTGATGAGCGGAATGAACTCGTCACCCATCAATTCATTGAACTCGTCCGCATGCACGTTGATCGGCACGCGCGCACCAGCCGATGCGCCCGGCAGGCCATCGTCGATTCCGTGCTTGTAGATGTGCCCAGCCACCGAGACGAGATCGCTGAACATCGAGTTGCCGACCGCTGCGGCGACCTCCGCATCGGACAGCGCGTCCAAGCCGACATAGACGACGGCGCGCTTCCTGATCACCTGCATCCAGTCGAAGATCGGGCGCGGGTCGGCCAGGTCGGAGTAGTTCGGCGCCAGGAGCTGGGCGATCTTGCCGCTCGTGAGCTTTTCCAGCAGCGGCAGCAGCGATGCAACGATCTTGTCGAAGTAGGTCTTGTCGTAGCGCACCGCCGAGCGCAGGCCATCGAGCACAGGGTCGTAGTTGCGCGCCTGGGAGAGGTATTGCTCCAGCGCCACCACACGCTTCTCGCGCCCGATCATGTTCCTTGGGATGTTCTTCTCGTTGAGCTTGGCCTCGATCTGGACGATCACCTCCCAGGCCTTGGGCTCCGTCTTGGCAAAGTAGTGCTGGGCGTACTCAATGAACAGCGCGTCGATGTTGATGACGTGGCGCTGGATCAGCATGTAGTCCGGGCGCTGCCCCAGTTCCACCAGGGCGCGGGCGATGATGTTCACGAAGCGCCATGCGAACTCGCGGAACGCCGCGCTGTTGCCTTCGCCGGAGAGCTGCCCCGCGATGCGTGTCGCCACTTCCGAGATCCGACCGAAGCGGCCCACGGCGTTGTAGCGGGCGCTGATTTCCGGCCAGCCCAAGTGGAAGATGTAGAACTCGCCTTCGCGGCCAGCGCGCTGGGCTTCGACGTACATCCGTTTCAAGAGATCGGCATCCCCCTTGGGGTCGATGACGATGACGACCTCATGCTCGCCGGCAGCATTCCTGCGACGGATGTCCTGCGTGACGAACAACTCGGCCAGGCGCGTCTTGCCCACCCGCGTGGTGCCCAGCACCAGCGAGTGCCCGACGCGCTCGCCCAGCGGCAGGCTGACGTCCACTTCGTCGGGCTCGATGCCGTGCAGCCTTGGCAGGCCGCCGACAGGCGGCAACGGGCGCACGGGGTTGAAAGGCGCGTCCCAGCCGGTGAGCTTCGGCAGGCGCGAGAGCGGCAATGGCGCGAACTCCAGCCGTTCCTCCAGGCGCCTGGTCAGCCGGTAGGCCGGCGTCGGCTCGACGTAGCGGCGGAACTCGGGCCGGTACGTCTGCATCAGCCGATGCGTGTGCTTCTGCTCCCAGAGAAAGCCGCGCCCCACGAATAGGCGCTGCTGGCTGACCGGCACGTCCTTGCTGGTCATCACGTAACGCGGCAGACGGCGGATGTTGCGCCGGTAGCGCAGGATGATGCGGGCATCGCGGTAGCGGATCGCGCCGTAGGCGCCGAACGCCAAGGCGCTGCCGATGCCCATGGCCGGGCTCAGCGCGAGCGACCATGGGGCCACCAGGCACAGAAACGCGGCGCCTGCACACGCCGCGACGGTGTATAGCTCCACCGCTGGGCGTAGCAGAACCTCGACCGGCTGTTTGCCCGACATGGCTTCATTGCTCGATGCCGGTGGCCGTGATCAGCGCCGGGTAGTGCCGCAGGCCCAGGCGATCGGCCAGGTCGTCGCCGGCCACGGGCGCGAGCGGCACGCCCGGCACCAGGGCGCGCAGCCGCGCCAGGCCCTGCGCGGTCTCGACGTTGACGACCAGGCCGACCGCGCCACGTTCGCGCAAAGCGGCGGCGCGGCGCTGCAACCAGGCCCGGGAAGCCTCGTCGTCGCCGATGACCACGAACGGCCGCAGGCCGGGCGCTTCGATCACCCGTCGCGCGACGGTGCCGGGCGTGAGCTTGGCGCTGCGCACCGGCAGCATCGCGGCTTCGTCCGCCCGTGTGGCAGGAACCTGGGGCGTCGGGATGGACGGCCGCGCCGGTGCGTTGGCGCGCGGCTGGAGATTCAGGGCTTCGTAGTACGGCAATGCCGACGTGCCGCCACGGTCCTCGACAACGATCAGTGGCTCGCCGGCACGCGAGGCCAGCGGCAGGCCTGACAGCAGCATGAGTAGGCCCGTGAACGCGAGATGGGCGGGATGGGGTTTCGTCATGGGGAGGTCTCCTGGCGCGCCGCGAGGACCGCGGCGGCTGGTCGCGTGCCCTGCACGCGGGCAAGGTGGCGCGACACGCTGCGCCGATAGCGGGCGGCGGGCTCGCCGCCTGCGGGGCGGTGGTAGCGGCCGATCGCCAGCAGCCAGTCCTCGCCGGGGGTGTGCTGCTCCTTCAGGATCTCGGCGGCAACGGCCAGGTTGCGATACGGATCCAGCAGGTCGCACGCGCCGGTAAAGCGGTGCTTGTGGTAGCCGAGGTTGATCTGGCCCAGGCCCGCATCAATGCGCGTGTGCGGCGTGGCGCGCATCGCCTGCTGCAGGCCAGCGCAGGCGTCGGCGCGCGTGGCGAAGCGGCGCGACTGGCCGGCGACGTTGAGGGACCACGGCCACGGCACCAGGCGCCCGTTGCGCCGGATGCCGCTCTCCTGCAAGGCCACGGCGTAGAGCACGGTCGAGGGGATGCCTGCGCGCTGGGCGGCAAGCTGGTAAGCCGGTGGCGGAACCTCCTGGGCCAGGGCGGCAACGGCATACAGGCCGGCAGTGAGCACCAGTGCGCGCAGGGGCATGGCTACGGCTGGCGCTGCCATTGGCCGTTCACTTCGCGCACGGCGGCGGGCAGATCGCCGGGCAGGCCCAGTGACAGCCAGCGGCCGCCGTCGTGGTTGAGCGTGATGCTGCCGGCGCGCACGCGCGCCGGGTCGATCTGCGCGCGCTTGGCCCAGTCGCGGATGCGCGCGTCATCCTGGCGGCTGCCCACCATGTACAGGTCGAACTCCGCGCCCGAGGATTGCAGGCGCTGCACGAGCTGTCCGCAGGCTGCGCAGCCGTCCTTGACGAACACCGCCATGCGGCCGCTGCCGCGCAAGGGACTGCTGGATGGGCCGGCGCCCGGCTTGTCGTCGGGCAGGTTCACGCGCTGCATCCCCGGATTCAGGCGCTGCCAGGCCTCGTCGTAGGCGCGCTGGTAGGCGAGCAGCTTCTCGACGCGGCGCGCTTCCACCTGCACCTGCAGTTCCGCATAGCGGCGCCGTTCTTCGTCCGTGCGAGCTTCGATGCCCAGGGCGGACAGCGGGTCCAGGTTGGGCGAGTAGATACCCAGCGGCCCATCCATCAGCTCGCGGTAGCGTGCCCATTCTTGTGGCTGCAAGCCCCATTCGGTTGCCACCCGGTCGTCCAGCACGCGGGCGGCCAGCGGGCGCTCCTGGCTCTGTGCGTTGCGCGCCGAGGTCGTTGCGGGCTGCTGCGCCCAGGCGGGCCATTGCGACGACGCCACCAGGACCGCGAAAAGGAGGATCGACGGCTTCATGGGGTGCTCCGGTCAGGGAATCGCCACGCGGCGGGTCTGGTTGCCGGCCTGGAACACTGCGGTGTTGCCCTCGATCGCCTGCAGGCGCCACGGGCCGACCGCATCCCCGGGCAGCAGCACCTGAAGTTGGGCGGGCGTGAAGTCCCCGATGCTCGGCGCGACGGACACGCTGCGCTGGCCGGCGCGCAGTTCGGCGCCGACGACGCGGAATGGCAGCGGCGGCAGCTCGGTCTTGGAGGCGGCGGACGTGCGCGATGCGCGCCGCTGGGCGGGTGCGGTGGCACGCGCGGCGGCTTGGCGCGCCTTGATCTGCTCGACCTCCGCGCGCAGCGCCTGGAGGTCGTCGGCCGCTGCGTAGCCACTGAGAGATTTCTCGACCTGGGCCGCGCGTGCTTCCAGAATCTGGCGGGTGTCTTTGAGGTCAGCGTCCGTCGCGACGGCCGGGCGCTGCTGGATGGCCTCGATCGTCTCGGCCAAGCCAGTTGCCTGCGCTTCCAGGCGTTGCAGGCGGGAATCCAGCCGCTCCTGGTCGGCCTGGTCGCTGAGGGCCTGGTAGCCCAGGGCCGCCAAGACGCTGAGGAAGATCAACCAGAGCCACATCAGGCTCTGCACCACCACGGCGGCGGTCGATCGCTGGGCAGGTTGCGGGGCGTTCATGGCTGGCCTCCCGAAACCATGGGTGCCAGCGGGAACGTCTGCACCGCCTCGGTGGCGGGTGGCTCGGATGGGGACTCGGCGACCGCGCGATCGCCGGGCCGCTCGAAGCAGATTTGCCGTGCGCGGTCATCCGCGTGCAGTTCCCAGGCCGGGCCAGCCAGCGTGAGCAGCGCATCGCGCAAGGTCATGGGGCCGAGGTGCAGGTGTACCGCCGGCAACGGCAGCGCGTACAGCTCGATCACGGCATGCGCGGTCTGGCACAGGCCATAGCCGCTGCGTTTGAGCACGTGCCGAAGCCCATCCCCGACCGTGGCGCGGGCATCCTCGGGCATGGACACGTCGATGGTCTGCAACAACAGGTCGCGCTGCGCCGCCATGGGTGCCAGTTCGACCAGTGTGTAGCGGGCGTAGCGCACGACCGGGATGTACTCGGAAGCCTCGGGTTCAGGCGCGGCCAAGACTTCCGCGATGGTGTCGGGCGCGACCGGCGCAGTCGTCGTCGCGCAGCCACCGGCCAGCACCGACCACAGCAGGCCGAGAAATCCCGCCAGAAGGCGGCGTTCGGGATAGTGAAACCACGGTGGAGAGGGGCACATAGCTCGGCGTCCTGAAACATCCAGCCCTCACCATCGCCGCTCAGGCCGCGAGCGGCAGCAAACAATGCGAACCAGGCAGCGTCCGATTTACCGGGAGCGGCAAAAAAAACGGCCCCGAAGGGCCGTAAGTGGAACGTGTCATGCGGCGACAAGCTGCCGGGCCAGTGCGACCTCGACGGAATCACCGTCCTGGTTCAGGACATCGAGCCCGGATTCGGGCACGTCGCCCGAGGTGGACTGCGAGACCATGATCTTCTTGGCCATCAGCTCCAGGCAGGTCATCTGCGAGGAACCGGCGTAGCCGAGGTAGATCACACGCACGGGCTGCTTCTGCCCGATGCGCCAGGAGCGGCGTGCCGCCTGCTGGAGCGAGTACACGTTGTAGCCCGACTGCATGAACACGATCGTCGGGAACTCCAACAGGTCCAGCCCCGTCTTGACCAACTCGGGGTTGGTGATGAGCACGTCGATGCCACGGTCCAGTTGCTCGGCGATCCAGTCTTCGCGGCGGCTGGCATCCACGCTCGCGCGCAGCACCGCCACCTTGAAGCCTTCCTGCTCCAGCAACACCTTCAGGCGCGACGTGGTGTCGCGCGTGCCGGTATAGACCGTGTAGGCCAGGACCTTGCGGCCCTGCGCCTTCTCCTCTTTGCAGATGTCGATCAGCTCACGCTCCTTGGGGCTGATCTCGAACTCGTTGAACTGAGCCGGGACAAACGCCAAGGTGTTGCGCGTGCGCGGATGCACCACGGTCTCCGACCGGAAGCAGCAATCCGGCCAGGCCAGCAGCACGTTGAGGACCACACCCAGCAAGGTCGTATCGCGTCGCGCCAGAGCCTGTTTCAGCTCCGCGGTCAGCCGACCCGCCAGATCGCGGTAGGCCGCGGCTTGCGCCGTGTCCATCGCGACTTCACGGAACTCCTCGTCATACGGCGGCAGGACGTTGCCACCGATGTCCTTGAGCTTGAGAAAGATCGTGAACGGCAGGATGCAGCGCAGCACGCCCTTGGGGCCAAACCCCGGGGCCTTGACCGTGCGCACCGATACCTTGGTGCCCTTGGCCGTCTTGTGCGCCGTGCCGGTGCTCTCGGAGTAGATGTCCTTCAACACCCCGTGATCGCGCATGAACGCCATCGCAGCCGAGGTCATGCTGCCGCTCGTGGTCGGGCGGTAGCCGTCTTCGATCATCCGCCCCGGAAGGGCTCGGAACAGCAGGTGGAACAGGTCGTCCCCGTAGCCGCCCATCAACGTGCCGGTCAGCAGCAAGGTCTTGCGAGCCTTCGCCGCCAGCACGCCCATGGCCTGGCCCTGGGCACTGCCCCCGTTCTTGTACTCATGTGCCTCATCGGCGATGAGCAGGTCGAACGTGCCTTGCGGCAGGTAGCGTTTGATGAACTCGGACGGCTGATAGCCGCCCTCGCCAAAGCCGAACTCCATGTTGGCCATCGCACGTTCCATGCGCGTGGCCTGACGGTCGGAAAACACCAGCTCGCCGTTGCCATCCATGAGGTTGATGAACTCATGGATGTTGTCGCCGAGCATCGACGCCAGGAACCCGTCACCGAACTTTTGCATCAGCTTCTGCGCGGTGACCTCTCCGATGGTCGGTATGCGCTTTAAGGCTTTGAGCACGGCCGAGGACTGGTCGCTGCCGGACAGACTGCGCGGGCGGATCAGTGTCCACAGGGGCGCGGCGCAGTGGCCGCACTTCCTGCGGCACTCCTCGGCTTGGAGCGCGATCGGGTTGACCGGCTCGCCGTCGAGGTCGGTGATGACCGTGCCGCAGTCCGGGCAGGCCGCCACGTCGCCGTGGCGGGTGCGCCGCGTGGTGAAGACAGGCTTCCAGTGAAAGCCCATCCGCATCCTGACGCGCCCCAGGACGAAGAACTCCTGGCCCGTGGGCTGCACGCCCAACTGCTCGCGCAGCTTGATGAGCTTGACGAGCGTATCCGGCCCGTTGAGTACCCACACCTTGGCACCGGCCACCGTCTCCTGGATCTCGCGCCGCCACTTGTAAACCAGGTGGGGCGGCGACAGCACCAGAGTGCGGCGATAGCCTTCGGCGTTGAGCACGGCGGCCGTGGCAATGCCGACGGTCGTCTTGCCGCAGCCCATCTCGCCATTGACGATCGCAGCACGTTCGCCACGGTCGATCAGCAGCTCGGCGGCGGCGTGGACGACTTCGGCCTGGGCTGGGAACAGCTTGCGCTTGAGGCTGGCGACCACCAGTTGCCGGTGCGCCTGCGGTTGGCCGGTATAGACCGGCGGATTAGCGCTGTTGAGGGCGTCGAGTAGTTCGTCGCCGAACTCGCCGACAAAATCCTGAAGGCTCAGGGTCAGAGGGGAAGATTCCGCGTCGAGCAGTTCGCCCTGTACGGGCGCGGATTCAGCGGCAGTGGTTTCGAGATCGAGGGACATGGTGATGCTCCAAAGAAAAATGGGGCATGCACCACCCCCAGCGGGGCAATGGCATGCCCCGTGGTGGGAAGAGAATCGACGCGTGGCTGAGGGTGGTTGAAGGTGCTGGCCTGGGCGGCCCGCAGGTGAACCGTGCTCAGTCTTCGGACGGAAGCACGATGACGGTTGCGCAGCGCTGCGAATCGGTGACGATGCGAATGGCGAGCCCCGGATGGATCACGTAGTGCGATTCCAGCGACGCGCCCGATTGAAGCGCGCTGCTGTTCGTCTGCCATTGCTGGATGTTGACGTCGCCCCAGTCGCCACGGGTGTGGCGCCTGAAGTACGGGATCGGGTCCAGGCGACCCGCGCGGACCAGGCGGTCTACACCTCTGCTGAAGATGAGCGCCCCGATGGGGAACGCCAGCCGCTGGCAGTAGGTTTCGATGCGATGCGATGCCATGGGCTCCTCCTTGATGAGTCATTGAGCCACGACACCCCTGCCGGAGTGAAGTGGCTCCGTCAGGTGGATGAGGATGACGATGTGGGGCCTCAGATCAGGTCCCGCTCTTCGGGAAGCTGGACCACCGTGGTCTGGTGGTCCTCGCTGGTCTTGACGATCAGCGCCAGGTCCGGCGTGATCCTGAACTGCGAGATCATTAGGTTGTCCTGTTGGATCGCCACGTCGTTGGCTTGGCGTGTGGCCTCATCGATCTCGCCCCAGTCCCCGCGCACATGGCGCTGGACATAGGCCAAGGGGTCGATCAGGCCTCGCCGGGCCAGCCAATGCACCTTCTCGCTCAACTTCAACGTACTCGGTGCGAACAACGGTTGCTTGTGCGGCGCAGGCCGCTTGAACGGATTGGGGATCATGGTGTTTCTCCTTCGAGTTGGTACAGCAGGACGGCAGCGCGTCCGGTGGATCAGCGAATGGTCAACACCTCGCCCCGTGTCGCGGAGCCAGGTGTCATGTCCCACGCGCGGATGACGGGAACGAACTTGTCGGTGAGGATGCGGGTCTCGGCGATGGAGCCGTCTTCGCGTTCGGTGAACTCCCGCTGGAGCGTCTTGTCCTTGTGGGTGTCACCTTTGACGACGAGCACGCGCCCGGTCTTGGAGCGCACAACCCCCGAGATCGCACCCGCGGCCAGAGCCAGGGCGAGATGCCAGCGGGACAAGGCCCGCGCCGGTGGACGCAGCGATTGCTGCGCAGCCCCCAGGTGCGTGTCCTGCGATGGCCACAAGCCTTGCAGCCTGCCAACCTCATCGGCGAACTGCTCGGGCTCCATCGTCACGCGGAAGAAATGCTCTGGCTCGGCCGGGCTGGCGGGGACGATGTACGGCAGGAACGGCCACTCGCTCGGCAGTTCCTCGGCTTCGACTTCGCCTTGCCCTACCTGCAACAGCAGATTGCGCACGGCCTTGACGCCATCGGGCACCTGCTCGCGCTGGCGCACCCGGCGTCCGAAGATCACCACCTGCTTGAACTGCGTCTCCACCGCTCGGTAGATGCGCAGGTCCGTGTAGTGGCGCGTCAGCCAGCCGACCAACTCCGCGTCGAGCACGTAGCCGGGGACGATGAAAACCAGCACGCCGCCGTATTGCAGCAGCGAGAGCGTGCGCTGGTAGAACAGCTTTTCAAGGCGGGCACGGCCCTGGCCCTGATAGCCGATGTTGCCGTTGACGTCCTTGGACAGGTCCCCATACGGCGGGTTGAGCCAGAGCAGCCCGAAGGACTGCTTGGAGACCATCGTGTCCATCAGGTCCGCGTGCAGGCAGTGATCGACCAGGCCGCGGGCATGGCGCGCCCGCTCCGCGTCGAACTCGACGGCGAACGCCTTTGCCTGCTCGCGCCCGAGGGCATGGGCGGCTTCGGCGATCGCCACGCCTTCGCCGGCGCAGGGATCGAGGATGCACATCGGCCCGTCGCTGGGCATCAGTGCGTTGAGCGCTCTTTCGAGCGTGGGTTCGTCGGTCGGGAAATATCCGTTCTTGACGAAATTGCGGGCGAGCCGCGGGAACATGAGGGCCATGGAAGTCTCCTGGTTGGCGGGGATGAAACACGGAAGTACGCCAAGGCGTGCCTCCGAGGGTGGGTCAAGCCGCTACCGCTTCCGGCGTCCAAATCTTGGCCGGATACGGATAGGCGGTGAGCGCGTCGCTGCGGATCAGGGAGCCGAGCGCCAGGGTCAGCGCCGGCACGTCGATGGCGAGCCGATGGCCTTCCAGCGGCCCGAGGGCGAACGGAAGGCGGGCCAGCATCTCGCGGGTTTGCAGCAGTTCCAGCACGGTCTCGCGCCAGTGATCGAGCAGCGGCAACGGGCAGGTGTCCCGCACCAGCATCCACAGGCGGTCAAGCCTGTGGGCGCTGTCGCGTGGCAGCAGTGCCAATGCGCTGGCGTTGGCCTTGTCGGGCTTGACGCAGCGCCGGTCGAACAGCCACACGTTGGACAGCGAGCCGAACAGCGTCCGCCGGTACGCGCGCGTGATGCGCTTTTCCAGGCGATCGACGTTGCCGATGAATACCGGGACGCTGCCGCCCTGGTCGGTGATGACGTGGAACTGGTCCAGTCCCTGCTCGTCGCGCCCGAGGGTCAGGCGAGCGAGGAACTGCTGGACGGCGGTGTCCCGCGCCCAGATGGACAGGAAGATCAGGTTGCCCTGGTCATCGCCGACGCAGGCGTCGGCCATCACGTCCGGGCATTCGTCGATGCGGTACAGCGTGGAAGAAGTGTTTGCGGGCATGGTGGTGTCCTCGGATGAACGGGAACAGCACCGCCCGCTGGGGCAAGTACTGCCCCAGGGGGTGGAAGAAAACCGCTCAGTCCGGCTCGAACTGCCGGGTGTGCGGGTTGAAGTGAAGCGGCTCGTCCGCCGAAGTGATCGGCGTGAAGCCTTCCAGGTAGATGTTGTTGAGGTACTGGTCGCGGTAGGTCAGTGCCTGCCGTGCCTGGTCCTCGGTGAGGCCGTTGTCGATGAAGTACGCCAGCATTTCCTCGTCGGAGGACACTTCGTCGTTGGACAAACTCCCTTCAACGAGTGCCAGCAACGAGGGCGGAAGCGTTGCCAGGATCGGGTCCATGTCGGTTCCTCCTGGCTCAGGCCATCGACGCCGCGGCGGATGCCGCGGATGCCGTGGGTGTGCGCCGCCGGGCGTGGTAGGCGCGAACGCCTGCACGCCAGTCGGCGGACTGCTCCGGTGCGAGGTCCAGATAGGACAGCGGGCACGTGTAGTAGTACGGGTGCATGGACTCGTCCAAGGACTTGTAGCCCCACTGGCCGCCGCTTCGTTCAAGCAGATCGCAGCGGATGTAGCGCAGGGACTGGCCCGGTGCGAGATCACGATGCACGCCTTCGACCTTGGCGGTCACTTCGGCGACGGACCACAGCACGTTGCCGCGCAGGGTGTGAGCGATGACCTTGACGCTGGCGCGCTCGGTCTCTTGCGGTGCGATCAGTTCCGCGATCAGTTCGGACCGCGATTGGTTTGAGAAATACCAGCCCATGAGAGGCCTCCTCGAAAAGTTGAGCTGAAGGCCTCCCCGTGGGGAAGAACCCCCAGCGGGTGATGGAATGCCGCATCTGCGGCGAAGGAACCTATGCGTCGCCCTCAATCCCAGTCGTCATCGTCTCGATCACAACCGGCCGGGCAGTAGCCGAACTCGATCCCGTGCGAGCAATAGCCATGCTCCGCATTCCAGTCCTGGGTTTCCTGCCGTTCGGCAGGTGTTGCGTAGTCCCATTCCTGGGCCGCGATTTCGAGAGCCTGAGCACGTTGCTCATCCGGCAAACGATTGGCCTGTGCGTCGATCGCCGAACTGAAGAGCGTCACGTAGTGGTCGTAGGACAAGCCGCAACCGCGCTGGGCGTGTGCGGCGGCCGCTTTGCAAAGGTCCCGCCACGCGGGTTCATCCAGCGTTGAACGCGGGGTATCGCAAGCGATGGTGGACATGATGGAGACCTCCAGAAAATGGCCAGGGCCTCCCCCGCATGGGAAAGGAACCCCGGCGGGTGGATGAAGAACACCGCGCATGCGGCGTCTGCGATCACGCAGGTTTTGGTTCGGCCTGGCGGCTCCACTCCTGCGTCTTGAAGTCCAGCGCGTAGCCCAGCTCGCCCAGGCGGGCGATCTGCGCGCGCAGGGTGCGGCGGTCGATGGTCGAATCCAGTTTCACGGACTCGCCCAGCGGCCACAGCAGGCCGAAGAGCGCGGCGTCACCGTCTTCGGTGCTGCCGGGGGCAGCGGCCGTAGCAGGCGGTGGCGCATCCACGCCGAAGGGCGTGGTATCGACCAGCGGGTCCGCGGACGCCTGCACGGGTGCGGGCTTGGCGGGCCTGGACGCTTTGGTGGGCTTGGCCGGCGTTGCCGCAGGCTGCGCCCCTTGCTCTTCATCGAGCGGATCGACGTCCTGGGTGGCGAAGCTGCGGGCTTCGTCGCGGCTGAGTTTGTCGATGCCGTTGAGCGTCATGCCGTCGAGGCTGGCACGGATCTCGAACCGCATGCCGCCGCCGACCGGATAGGACTTCGGGAAGATGTACCTGATGATGAATTCCCCGTCGTACTTGCCTTCGGGGTACTGCTCCAGCTCCGGGTCTTTGACCTCGAAAGTACCGAGGTGCGTCGCGAGGCGGCCAACCGTGAACGGGCCGTTCTTGCCGCGGATGGTACGCAGCGTGAGCTGGCCGGGGACGACGATGGGCGCAACAGATTTCTCGGAAGCCGATGGGGTTGCCATGATGGTTCTCCTGATGATGAATGACGGGCCGCCGACGGCACCCGGTGGATGAGAGGAAATGGCCTCGCCCGAGGTGGGCGAGGTCCGCGTGGCATCACGCCTTGAGCTGGCGCATGCCTTCGGCCAGCAGCCACAACGCCCGGTTCAGGCGCAGGTTCTGGTCGATGCCTTGCACCGGACGGGTGCGCTGATTGCGGCCGTTGGCCGTGCGTCCGTTCAGGCCCCCTTTGACTAGGTTCTCCTGGACGCGGTTGAAGACGGCCCACAGGTCGTTCTTGCGGTCGTCCCATCGCCGAGGGGCCAGCAGTTGGCTCTCGGTGACAGGCGTGGACTTGGCCGGATCGTCGTACTTGAGTGCGAGCGCAGAGTTCGCAAAGACCTCCGCTTCGCCCTCATCGAGGGTGATGGTGCGCATCGCATCGCGCGCGTTATGCACGCGCTCGAAACCTTCGAGGACTCCGTAGGCACCTTCGATCACCTGGCTGGCCACGTCGCCCTTGTGGGGAACGCGGATGTCTGCGGTGGTGTCACCGCAAACCAGGCCGTTGTGGCAGACGAACCGGAACATGCCGGCGAGCATCTGATAGCTGCTCGTGCCGTCATGGCTGTTGAGCAGGATGATCTCGTTCGCCTCGTCGCCGTTGATCTGGCTTGCATGGCGAAGTCGGATGAGGTGCTTCGTGTACTCGCGCCGGTCTTCGTTGCGCACGCGCGTCTGACACACCATGAAGGGCTCGAAGCCCTCCTGGCGCAGCTTGGTCAGCACGGTCGAGGTCGGTATGTAGGCATACCGATCGGACCGGCTCCCATGTGGAGCGTCGGCGAAGATCGACGGAACGACGGCACGAATGCGGTCGTCCGAGAGTGGGCGATCAGAGCGCAGGATCGGGGATTGCGGAGCAAAGCGGGATACCAGAGACATGGCTGATCTCCTTTGAGAAATTCGACAACCGCGTGGCCGTGAGACCACGCGGAACTCGGGGGATGAAATGCGCAAGCACGCGTCCTGGGGACGCGGCGTACGTGGGGAGGAAAAGCGACAAGGCCCCGTGAGAGGCCGTGCCGGATCAGAACGAAGCAGCCAATGCCGGCTCCTGCTCCTGGACTTGCGCCTCGGGCTCGCGCTCGGCGGGCTCGGTGGCCGTGTCGATGGCATCGTCGGCTTCGGACGCGGATGCGTCTTCGGCCGGCGGCGCCTCGGCTTGCGCCTGGCTCGTCGGATAGACCTGGGTGCCGTCGATCTTGATGAGACCGATGTGGACCAGCGTCGATTCCAGGCTGGCGGCCGGTTCCCCGGCGTGCTCACCCTTGGTGCGGATGTACGGATCGATCTTCATGTCGTTCAGACGGAAGGCGATCAGCACCTTGCGGTCACCCTCGACGGCCTGAACGCACCGGCGAACCAGGTGCTCGGCTTCCGGGGTGGCGACGATGGTGTCGAAGTACCGATACTCCGGTTCATCGACAGGCCCGGCCAGTGCCGCGACGGTGCAAGAGAGGAACGAGTCGCCAGCTTTTGGGGTGACGTCCTTCACACGATTGAGATAGCCGATGCCGCGGGTGATCAACTCGTGCTGCTCGATCGAAGCCAGTTCGGCCCGGTCGATCAGTTCGGCCTTGAGCAGTCGCGCCTTGAGGGACGCGGCGGCCTGACCCTTCTGCTCACCCTTGTCGCGGATGTACACATCGCCCCACAGGTCACCGAGGCGAAAGCGCACCAGCGGGCGCTGCTTGGGATCGTCAACGCCGATGTAGCGCTGAACGAGCTTCTTGGCCTCGGCACCCGAGACCTTGACGTCGAAGTAGCGGTAGCTGGGGTCCCGGGCGGGGCCGACCAGCGCGGCGATGGTGCATGCCAGGAAAGGCTGCGCACGGCGGCCGCCCCGGACGGGCACTTCACGGACACGCTGGATGTAGCCGATGCCCGAGGTGTGGAGGTCGAAATACGATTTCTCGTTGGACGTGGTGTTCATGGTGAATCTCCATTGGGATGAAGCGGAGACACACCGGCCCACGCATGCGGGGAAGGTGCGTGACCCCGCGGTGGGTTGATAAGGCGAAAGCATCCGCCACCAGAGGCTGGTGGCCGCTCGCGGAAGGATGCGGTGCGAGCTGGCTCGGTCACGCAGTGGGAACTGCGCCGCAACCTCGAAGACCGATGGTTGCCTGGCATGTCGCTGACGACGTCAGCAGGCATGGGGCCAGCATGGCGGGGCCTCGCGCGCGCGGCAGCAATCAATCGGCACCCGGGCGCTTCCCTTTGTCCGCGCCACCCGGCGCCTGTCACAGGCACTTGGCGCCGCGCAGGTGCTCGGGGGTATCGGCGCGCGGACGGCCGGGACGGCTCCAGGCGCCGCCACCGCGCGCGCCGATCAGCCGCCAGCCGGCGGCGCGCAGGCTGGCGCCACCTTCGTCGGGCATGGTGTAGGTGAGCAGGCGTATGTAGCCCAGCGCCCTTGCCGCCTGCCAGGCCGCGCCGTAGAGCTTGCTGCAGGCGCTGGGTGTGCCGTCGGTGCACAGCCGCGTGACTTCCAGCGTCCAGGTGCCGCGCGACCGGGCGGCCGACAATGGCCACGCCGTGGATCAGGTCGCTGTCGCTCAGCGTGACGGCCAGGGCGAACTTCGCGCCCTGGACCGGGCGGTGGTGGCGATGGTGCGACAGAACGAATGCATTGGCCGTGCGCAGCGACACCGGTAGGAGGTGCAGCCTCGGCGAGGTCGATGGCGTGTTCATGCGGTTGTCTCCGGTGGCATGCCGGCGTTGTGGCCGGCGGGGCGTGCCTCGGCGGCTGGAGACAAACGCGCACGCGCGGCGATGGCGGCGGTGCGAACAAAAGAAGGCCCCCGATGCGGGGGCTGCGAGGCGGTTGCCGCGTCAGGCGGGAGGCACCACTGCTAAGGACAGGTGCGTGGCGGTGGCGGAAAGCACGAGATCGTCCGCCGAGTGCTGGAGGCGCGTGAACAGGCCGTCCTTCGGGTCGAAATACTCCGCGAAGTCATCGCCGCCCAGCTCGCGGCCGGCGAGGTGCCACCAGTCATCGAACGGGTCGGTGTCCGGGTTGCATCCGACGGCGTAGGCGAGCAGTGCCTGGCGCCCATCCGGGCGACGCTCCCCACGCTCGGCGAGGAAGTACACGCCCTGATCCTTGACCAGGACAATGCGGCACTGATTGGGGACGTCTCAGAAAACGGAAAAAATCGTACGCTAAGCCGGTTGCAGCGGTCGTAGCGGCCTGAACTTGCCCGCGCCGATCTTGGCGCTGCTGCGCCAGAGGTAATCGCCGGTCAGGTTGATGTGCTCCCAGCCCAGCGGCGACAGGTACTGCAACAGGGCGTCATCGACAGTCTGGCCGTGACCGCGTAAGGCGTTTGAGGCCCGTTCCAGATAGACCGTGTTCCACAACACTATGGCCGCCGTCACCAGGTTGAGGCCGCTGGCCCGGTAGCGCTGCTGCTCGAAACTGCGGTCGCGGATTTCGCCCAGCCGGTTGAAGAACACGGCGCGGGCTAGCGCGTTGCGGGCTTCGCCCTTGTTCAGTCCGGCATGCACGCGGCGGCGCAGCTCGACGCTTTGCAGCCAGTCCAGGATGAACAGCGTTCGCTCGATGCGGCCCAGCTCGCGCAGCGCCACGGCCAGGCCGTTCTGGCGCGGGTAGCTGCCGAGTTTCCTGAGCATCAGCGAGGCCGTCACCGTGCCCTGCTTGATCGAGGTGGCCAGCCGCACCTTGGCGTTGATCGCCTTGCCGGACGCCTGGAACTGCTGCTGATGCTTGTGCTTGGCAGCGTTGAACAGCTTGCCCAGGATGCGGTCGTGCAGGTCGATGATTTCGTCGGTGACGGTGGCCATGCCCTCGATGGCGAGCGCACCAGGGTCGCGTAGCGGCGCTGTGCCTCGAACTTGGCCAGATCGGCGGGCGTCATCTGGCCGCCTTCGCGGGCGATCTTGAGCAGGCGGTTCTGGTGCACCGACCGCTCGATGCCGGAAGGCAGGTCGAGCGCCTGCCAGGCTTTGAGGCGCTCGATGTGTTCGAGTATGTGGCGCGAGTTCGGCTTGACGGGCGACTGGCGCAGCCAGGCCAGCCAGGTCGTCTTGCCGTTGTCGTGGCGCTTGAGCAGATCGTCGAGGCGGTGCCGGTGGGTGGCCGACAGGGGATCGGACAAGGCCGCGTAGATGCGGCGGTTGGCGCGGCTGTAGGCGTTCATCGAACACCTCCCTTTTCCTCATCCGGCGCAACAGGACAGTTGCTTCACGTCCTTGTTGAAGGTCTGCGCCGCGAGCTTCAGTCCCTCGACCATGGTCAGGTAGGGGAACAACTGGTCGGCCAGCTCCTGCACGGTCATCCGGTGGCGGATCGCCAGCGCGGCCGTCTGGATCAGTTCGCCCGCTTCCGGCGCGACCGCCTGTACGCCGATCAGCCGCCCTGAGCCAGCTTCCGCCACCAGCTTGATGAAGCCGCGCGTGTCGAAGTTGGCGAGCGCCCTCGGCACGTTGTCGAGCGTCAGCAGCCGGCTGTCGGTCTCGATGCCGTCGTGGTGCGCTTCCGCCTCGCTGTAGCCCACGGTCGCCACCTGCGGATCGGTGAACACCACCGCCGGCATCGCCGTCAGGTCCAGCGCCGCGTCGCCGCCGGTCATGTTGATCGCGGCGCGCGTGCCGGCCGCCGCCGCCACATAGACGAACTGCGGCTGGTCGGTGCAGTCGCCGGCAGCAAAGATGTGCGGTGCGCTCGTGCGCATGGCGCGGTCGATGACGATGGCTCCCTGCGCATTGACTTCGACGCCTGCCGCTTCAAGGTTCAGGCTGCGCGTGTTCGGCGCGCGACCGGTGGCGACCAGCAGCTTGTCGGCGCGCACTTCCCCCTGCCCGGTGGTGAGCACGAATTCCCCGCCCGCATAGGCAACGTGGCTCGCCTGGGTGTGGTCCAGCACCTCGATGCCCTCGGCGCGGAAGGCGTCTGTTACGGCTTCCCCGATGGCCGGGTCTTCTCGGAAGAACAGCGTGCTGCGCGCCAGGATCGTGACCTGGCTGCCCAGCCGGGCGAAGGCTTGCGCCAACTCGACCGCCACCACGGAGGAACCAATCACGGCCAGCCGCTCGGGGAGCGAGCTGCTTTCCAGCGCCTCGGTGGAGGTCCAGTGGGGTGTGTCCGCAAGGCCCGGGATTGGCGGAAGCGCCGGGCTCGCGCCGGTGGCAATCAGGCAGCGGTCGAAGTTCACCTCGTGCGTGCCGCCGTCAGCGGTCGCCACGGTCAGCGTGCGCGTGTCCCTGAACCGGGCCTCGCCGCGCAGCACGGTGATGGCCGGAGTGCTTGCCAGGATGCCTTCGTACTTGGCATGGCGCAGCTCCTCGACGCGGCCTTGTTGCTGGGCCAGCAGCCGCTCGCGCAGTACAGCGGGCGCTGCGGCCGGCAGGCCAGCATCGAACGGGCTTTCGCGGCGCAGGTGGACGATGTGCGCGGCGCGGATCATGATCTTGGACGGCACGCAGCCGACATTGACGCAGGTGCCGCCGATGGTGCCGCGCTCGATCAGCGTGACGCGGGCGCCTTGCTCCACGGCCTTCAAGGCAGCCGCCATCGCCGCGCCGCCGCTGCCTATCACAGCCACGTGCAGCGCTTGTTCACCGCCAACATGCTTCGTTTCGCCACCGAGCCAGCCCAGCGCCTTGTCTAGCAGGCCGGCAGGCTTGTTCGGCGTGTCGGTAAGCCGTGCGCGATAGCCGAGCGTGGCCACTGCGGCAACCAGCGGGGCCACGCTCACGCCTGCATCCGCCTCGATTTCGGCCTGCCGCTGCGGATAGGACACCGAGGCCGCGCGCACGCCGGGCACGTTCGTCAAAGCCTGCTGGACGTGCTCGGCGCACGACGTGCAGGTCATGCCTTCGATGTGGAGGGTGATCGCCTCGGCCATGATTACGCCCTCACTGCTTGACGCTGGACGGGTAACCCGCGTTTGCGGTGGCCTTGGTCAAGGCGTCGGCATTGGTCTTGGCCTCGTCGAAGGTGACGACGGCCTCCCGCTTCTCGAAGCTGACTTCGGCCTTCTCGACGCCGGCGACCTTGGACAGAGCCGTCTTGACCGTGATCGGGCACGCGGCGCAGGTCATGCCGGGCACCGACAGGGTGACGGTCTTGGTGGCAGCCCAGGCGGGCGCGCTTAGAGCGGCGGCCAGGGCGATGAGGGTGGTGAGGGTGGTGAGTTTCTTCATGGTGATCTCCTTTCAGTAGAACAGCGGCAGGACGTAGGGAAACGCGAGGGCAACCAGAACCAGGGCGGCCACGATCCAGAAGATCACCTTGTAGGCAGTCCGCACTTGGGGCACGGCGCAAACGTCGCCGGGCTTGCAGGCATGGGCTGGTCGGAAGATGCTGCGCCAGGCGAAGAACAGCGCGATGAGCGCTGCGCCGATGAAGATCGGCCGATACGGCTCCAGCACGGTCAGGTTGCCGATCCACGCGCCAGAGAAGCCGAGCGCGACCAGGACAAGGGGGCCGAGGCAGCAGGCCGAGGCGAGGACGGCCGCGACGCCGCCGGTCGCCAGTGCGCCGCAGCCGTTCTTGGGTTCCGACATAAGGTTCTCCTTCCGGGACTTCGCTTGATGCTGTAACGTTACTTCCGTAGTCAACTACGGAGTCAAGCGCCATGGAGAACGCTCAAGAGAATCTGACCATCGGGGCCTTCGCCAAGGCAGCCCGGGTCAACGTGGAGACGATCCGCTTCTATCAGCTCAAGGGCTTGCTACCCCAGCCGGAGCGGCCCTACGGTCGCATCCGCCGCTACGGGCAGGCGGACGTGGCGCGGGTGAAGTTCGTGAAGTCAGCCCAGCGCCTGGGATTCAGCCTGGATGAAGTCGGCCAGCTCCTGAAACTGGAGGACGGCACCCATTGCAGCGAGGCGGCCGAACTGGCTGCTCACCGGCTGGCCGATGTGCGCGCACGCATGGCGGACCTCACGCGGATGGAAGAGGCCCTGTCGACGCTAGTGAGAGAGTGCAACGCGCACCATGGCAATGTTTCCTGCCCGTTGATCGCAGCTTTGCATTGCTGCTAAAGGGCCCACTTCGGCTCTTAGCGTACGATTTTTTTCCGTTTTCTGAGACGACCCCTGATTGGCGATGGCTTCGGTCAGCACGGGGCGCAGGTCAGCGCCTTTGAATCGCAGTGACATGGATGAAATCTCCTGTGTGGAAGAATGAGAAAGGCCTCCATCCGATGGGATGAAGGGCCTGTAGTGCACGCGGCCGGAACGGCTGGAACGCCGTGGCGGATGCCTCGGGTCAGCCGCAGGACCGCCCGGTTTCGCTGCGGGGCGTCATGCCGGGACGGCCTGGCGCTTGCGGGCCGCTTTCGCGTCGAGGATGCTCACGTCGATCTGGCGCCAGCGCCCGTCGTCGATGAGCCTCTCCAGCACTTCGCCGAGCATGTCGAAATACACCTCGTCGTGCCGATCGACCAGTTCGACCGATTCACCGTTCTGACGGTGCAGTTCCACCACGTAGGTGTCTCCGCCGCGGTCGTAGAGGATCGTCACCCGGCCCTCGAACTTCGCGGTCGAGACCGTGAAGCTGATCGCCGGCGGGGTCTCGATGATCTTGGAGGGCGTGGGATCGACCCAGGTGAAGTCGCGGGCACCGGCATCCACCAGCATGTGGGTGATGCGCCGGAAGCGATCGGGGGCCGGCATCTCCTCCAACTGCTCGATGAGCTGGCCCAACTCCATGCACTGCGGCGTGGGAATGGGCAGCTTGGCCGGCGCCGAGCCGAGGATGTGCCTCGTGATGGTGTACGGCGTGCCGTCCGAAGTCTCCTCGGTGATGACCTCCGGCGTGTCCGCGCGCAGTCCGTCGAAGCGACGACGGGCATAGGGTTGGACATGCACCTTGGCGCCTTCGGCAGGAACCGTGGTCACCAGGCTGGGATCGAGCACCGCGAACTCGGAAGGCTTGAGCTTGACGACGATGGCATCGTCGGTCGCGGCGACCACCTTGCCGTCGAAGGGTTGGGGGTCGATGGCGAAGCCCAGCGTTGAGGACAGCGGCTGATCATCGAACACGCGGTACTTGAACGACCGCACGTTGCGGGGCACATGGCCTGCGACCAGCGAAGGCATCATGGATTTGATGAGGGAACGATCCATGGGGAAACTCCTTGAGGAAAAACAAGGGATTCCCCGCCCGCAAGGGAGAGGTCCCTTGTGGGTGGCGTGGATGGACGCGGTAGGTCCGTAGGAAGAAACGACCAGCACGGTTTCCCGCGCTTGCAGCCTCGAAGGTCTCGACTGCCTGGGCATGTGCCGGCAACGCCGACGAACATGGGGCAAGCATGGCCCTGGGGCGGTCTGCCTGCCCGCAGGAAACGGCACCGCACCACAACCGTTTTCCTGTGCTGCGGGCAAGAAAAAGCCCCTCGAAAGGGGCTGGAGGAATCAGGCTTGGTACACGAAGTAGTGCTCGCGCTGACGCGGAAAGAACACGTGTTTCCACGTGTCGCCGCTTGTGTTGCCACCGTCGAAGACGACCATTTCGTAGTCGTCCACGTCGGTGTCCACCAGGTCGGCGCTGGCGATATGGCGCATGTGCAGCGTGCCGCTCATGCGCTCGAATACCAGGATCTGGCCGATGGCATCTTCCTGGCTCATGGCGTTGACGCAGGCTCCGAGTTGGTGCTCGAAGTCGGATGCGGGTGTGATGAGGTCGGGGAACATGGGATCGCTCCTGTGAAAGTGCGCCGGCCCGGCTCTCTGGCGGGAGACCGGGCCGGCATGCGGTGAGGACAAGGAAGGCCGGGGATGTGTGTGGCAGCTATTCGCCGGCCAGCGATAGGCCCGGCAACACGGGTGCGTCGGCATCGAGGATGAGGATGCGCACGTCGGCCTGGCCGGCCAGTTCAAGGATCTGTGCCAGCTCGTCCGGCATGCCCTTGCTGCGGTGCTCCTGCCGAAGCTGCTCGGCGGCGATCCCCTCGACGTCCTGCAGGTGCTGGTCCGTCCAGGGCGTGGAGATCAGCTTGACGCCGATCGCCGGGCTGTAGGGAATCCGGAACGCGATGAACAAAAAGGCCTCCGGCGTCGCGAGGTCAGCCAGGTTGGCCAGGTACTGGCCGGTTTCGCGGCTGATGTGCGCGCTGCTGATTTCCCAGCACCGGCTGTAGTAGCCGGTCTCGAAGCTCAACCGCTGCACGACTTCCCGTGCGGCCTCGGCCGAATAGGTGTCGCCAATGTGGACGGGGCGGCCGTCGAAGTCGTCGCCGTGGATCGC
Organism: Stenotrophomonas sp. 78350_Sma; assembly: GCF_056482105.1. NCBI lineage: Bacteria > Pseudomonadati > Pseudomonadota > Gammaproteobacteria > Lysobacterales > Lysobacteraceae > Stenotrophomonas > Stenotrophomonas sp. 78350_Sma. Next base: position 1,740,631 of record NZ_CM151182.1, read on the forward strand.
GTACACCACGGCACCCACCATGCCTTCGCCGCTGCCCCCTTCAGCCGCGTCGCATTCGGCGATCAGTGCGGCGCCGACAGGTTCGGTGCCAGTCCTGACCACCGCGAAGTCGCTGGTGATGATGCAAGGAGAAGAAACCAGCGCCGCGTCGCAGAGGTGCTGCTGGCTCGGGTGGATGTTTCGCCAAACATGCGGGCTTCCGTCCTCGTAGCTGATGGACAGCGTGCGGACGATTTTCAGATTCCAGTAGCCGCGTAGAAAGGGATTGGGATTCTGGGACATGGGATTTCTCCAACAGAATAATGATGGAGCAAATCCCCGCCACCGGGAATTGACCCCGGTGGGTGGAAAGAAAGGAAACAGCGTCAGGTGACGCTGATCGTTGGCGTTTGGGCCAATCGCTCGGCGACGCGCCGGCGCAAATTCATGCGGAATGGCTCGTCGCTGACGCCCGCCAGCAGATTGATGGTCTCCAGCGCGATCAGGGCCGAAGCCTCTTCGATGTCGGCGGCCACAATGGTCTTGCGCAATTGGTCGCCGAGCTGGAGGGCCTGGGAGGAGGAGCTGATGAAGCGGACCTCGCGGCTCAGGTAGCAGCCGTTGCCGCCGAACTCGAACAGCCGCGGCTTGCTGCAGTACCAGCAGCCCTCGAACTGGATGGCGGTCAGGTGGTGCCCGTCATCGAACCGGGTGGCGATCAGAAACAATGCGTCGAGATCGGCGGTGTCCTCGAACGAATGACGGTCGATCAAGTTCCCCAGCTCTTCGTCCTCATCGGCACGGAAGTGCACGGCGAGCAGTTCGAGCAGCGGCGGGATCGACAGCCCTTCGTCGTCCGGCATCGGAATACCGAGTTGCGTGGCCAGGTCTTCCAGGCCATCGAGCACGTCCGGCCATTGCGGATTGGTGGTCTCGGCGATCTGGGCGATGTAGGCCTGCCCGTTGCCGGGGTGGCTCTCGTCCAGCGCGAAGGCGCCGAACAGCGCCTGGATGACGGGCGTCACACGGTCGAGCACGAGAACGCCGGTGGCTTCGTAGTAGTTGTTGGCCATGAAGGCTCCTTTCGATGAATGAACGGAGCCAGCCCTTGCGGACGATGGCATCCGCAGGGGAAACCGCCTGATGCCGGATGGCGCTGGGCGGGGAGAAAACGCGAGGGACATGGCCTCGAACGAGGCGCATGTCCCTCATGGGGTCCCGTGAACGCAGTGATGAAGGTGTGCCAGGGACCGGCTCACCAACCGCTGTAGTTCAGCAGCAGGTCGGCGATCACCTGGCGACGTTGCAGATCGAGACCATCGAAGTCCGACAGTCCTTGGAAGTGGCAGCGCTTGAGCATGGCACCGCCCTCGCGCGCGTTGTAGAAGCTGAACATGGCGGACAGGAACATGCGTTCCCCGCTGCTCAGGACGCCGAGTGCGTCGTTGGCACGCAGCATGTCGGGACGCAGATCCCACTTGCTCTTTGCCTGGTTCAGGCCTTCGCGCGTGCCGTCGCCAAACCATTGCGGGCCTGCGATCTCGACGCCGCGCTTCCAGACCTCGAAGAAGGCTTGGGGCGCGGCGGCGAAATGCTGCTCTTCCCGCATGATCTGATCGACGACTTCCTGGGGCAAAAGCTGGTTCATGACGTGGTTCCTCCAGTTGGATCAGGGTGTGGCGAGCTGGGACCAGCCGCCTCTTTCGAGGGCACGTTGAGCCGCGGCATAGCTGCGGAAGTACTGGCAGGATTCCCGCGAAACGGGACCTTCTGTATCGCGCGTGCCGATGTAGTGGCCGGCGGCGCTATGCAGGATTTCGAGCGGCAGGAACTTGCCGCAATGGATCAAGGCCAACTGGCCGAAAGAGGCTTGCTGGGACATGGACGGGCTCCTTGGAAAAAGCGGGGCCTCGTCCCTCACGGGATGGCAGCTCCCGCACGCGGTTGAGAAAAAAGCATCGGCGTCACGGGTGACGCGCGTCCGCAGACTCGATGCGATGGCGGACTGGCGGGTAGCGCGGAAAGAATCCGCGGCAGCCTGGAAACTCTGGCTGCTGGCATGGTGCTGACGAATCAGCGACACATGCGGGCAGCTTCATGCGCGAGGCGAGCCGCGTCAGCCGGAAATCGGCATTTGCAACAGCCCCGATTGGCGAACGCGGAAAAAAGAAAGCCCCGCAATAAGTGCGGGGCTGTCAGGAGGATGAGGCGAAACTGGGTCAGCGAGGCCTGTCGCCCAGTACATGCTGCTTCCACAGGGCGAATGCCTCGTCCGGTCCCAGCTCTGCGAGGATGACGATGGGCTGGCCCCGACGGGCACGCAGCGATGCGAAATACGCTGGCCGGTCGGCGATGGCGTTGAGCTTGATGCCCTTTAGGAACAGCAACTGGCGGGGGCGAACTTTGGTGGTAACGCAGGCATGATTGCGCTTGTTTGGGGCAAAAGGGCCAGCGAAGCGGGCGGACACGGCCAGAAAACCGCGACGAACTACTTGTACTTGCCAGGCGAGGCGAACGGGTGACATCAGCATATCGCTATGCGGTAAAGAAGACCGTCCTAAAGCTTGCAGGATCCCGGCATAGCTTCATCATCACCTCTCCGTGACGGCTCATTGGAACGAAAAAGGCCAGCATCGCCGTGATGGACTTTCATAATTGCCAGGTCAACTGGCTTGCGTGCTGTTTATTCACAGCAAGGCATTGCGACGTCGTTGCAGCAATCGCCGCCATCGCAACAGGGCGTTGCAGCAAAAGCGGCGGTGGGCGCTAGCATGAGGGCCAAGCCGCGGCCGCTCATGCTGGGGGCCGTTCTCTTCAGATTGGTGTCCTGCACCGTGTGCATTGCGAATTTCCGGATCGTCCCAATGTCACTGGGACTCCTTTGTGGCGGCCGGGTTCTCCACGCTCATGAACGACTGGGCCACCAGCGCGATCGCCCCGCCCACGATGGCCATGTCAGCGATGTTGAAGGCGGGCCAGTGCCAGCCGTGCAGGTGAAAGTCGATGTAGTCGATAACGTGCCCGCGCGTGGCGCGGTCGAACGCGTTGCCCAATGCGCCGCCCAGAATGAGGCTGTACGAAAGGCCTTCCGTTTTGCGCAGCGGCCGGGAGAGCAGCCATGCGAGCCATGCCGATATTGCGAACGCGATCGCCAGAAAAAACCACCGCTGCCAGCCGCCCGCGCCAGCAAGGAAGCTGAACGCCGCGCCGGGATTGAGAGCGTGAACTAGGTTGAAGAATGACGCCACCTCGTGCGACCAACCCAAGGGAGTTGTCGCGTCAATGTAGCTCTTAGCTGCCTGATCGCCGGCGAATATAACGATCGCGAGTGAGTACCACTGCGTCTTGCGAAGAGATGGTTCATCCATTGTTCATGCCGCCTTGAACTTCAGGAGGCGCAGCCCATTGACGACAACCAAAAGACTTGCCCCCATGTCAGCGAACACAGCCATCCACATGGTGGCATGCCCTGTGAACGTCAACGCAAGGAACACCGCCTTGATGCCAAGGGCCAGAACGATGTTCTGCGTGAGGATCGCCGCAGTGCTACGCGACAGCCGGATGAAGGCGGGGATCTTGCGCAGGTCGTCGTCCATCAGGGCGACGTCGGCTGTTTCGATCGCGGTGTCGGTGCCGGCCGCGCCCATGGCGAAGCCGATGTCGGCACGGGCGAGCGCGGGCGAATCGTTGATGCCGTCGCCCACCATGCCCACCTGGCCCTCGCCGCCGACCAGGCTTTCGATGGTCTTGAGCTTGTCTTCGGGCAGTTGGTCACCACGGGCTTCAGAGATTCCGACCTGGGCAGCGATGGCCGCGGCCGTGTGCTGGTTGTCCCCCGTCAGCATCAGCGTGCGCACACCCAGCGCCTGCAGGTCGGCCACCGCCTCACGGCTGGTTTCCTTCACGGTGTCGGCCACTGCAAAAATGCCGAGCACGGTCGCATCGTCCATCAGCAGGATCGCTGTCTTGCCTTGGCGCTCCAGGGTCTCCAGCCGAGCCTGGAGCGTCGCTTCGCTCAGGCCCAGCTCCTGGGCGAGCCTGTGGTTGCCCATGTGCAACATGCGCCCGGCGACGCGGCCGCGCACGCCGCGGCCAGGCAGCGCCGCGAAGTCGTCGACCTCGTGCAGCGCGATGCCGTCACGGTTCGCCTTGCGGGCGATGGCCTGAGACACAGGATGGTCCGAGCGTGCCGCGAGGCTTGCGGCCCAGGCGGCAACTTCCTGCGCCTCGCCGATCAGCGGCACGAAGTCGGTCTGCTCGGGCTTGCCATGTGTGAGTGTGCCGGTCTTGTCCAGGGCCAACGCCTTGAGCTTGCGCCCGCCCTCCAGGTAGACGCCACCCTTGATCAGGATGCCGCGTCGGGCGGCAGCGGCCAAGCCGCTGACGATGGTGACCGGCGTGGAGATGACCAGAGCGCAGGGGCAGGCGATCACCAGCAGTACCAGGGCCTTGTAGACCCAGTCAAACCATGCGCCGCCGAAGGCGAGCGGCGGCACGACGGCAACCAGCACGGACACCGCGAACACCGCCGGCGTGTAGACGCGGGCGAACTGGTCGACGAAGCGCTGCGTGGGCGCACGGCTGCCCTGCGCGGACTCCACGGCATGGATGATGCGCGCGAGCGTCGAGTCGCTGGCGCCTGCGGTCACCTTGTATTCGAAAGAGCCGGTCTCATTGATGGTTCCGGCGAAGACCTGGTCACCTTCGGCCTTCTCGACGGGCAGGCTCTCGCCGGTGATGGGCGCCTGGTTGATGGCCGATCGACCCGAGGTGATCAGGCCGTCCAGTGCGATGCGCTCGCCAGGACGCACGCGGACCACCGCGCCCTTTGCGACCTCCTTGGCCGGCAGCTCTGTCCATGAGCCATCGGCCTGCCGCACGGTCGCGGTCTCGGGCGCCAAGTCCATCAGCCCCCGAATGGCGTTGCGGGCGCGGTCCAGCGACTTCGCCTCGATCACTTCCGCCAACGCGAACAGGAACATGACCATGGCGGCCTCCGGCCAGTGGCCGATCGCCATGCCGCCGGTGACCGCGATGGCCATCAGGGCGTTCATGTTCAGGTTGAGGTTCTTCAGCGCGATCCAGCCCTTCTTGTAGGTGCTGAGGCCGCCGGTGAAGATCGAAACCAGTGCCAGCACGATCACGGCCCAATGATTGCCGTCGTTGACCCAGTACACGCCTTCGGCGGCCACCGCCGCAACGCCCGAAACCGCCATCGGCCACCAATTGGTCTTGTGCGCGGCCACCGGGGCATCGCGCGGCTCATCAGTCCTCTGGACCTCGGCTTCCATGCCCAGCGATTCGATGGCTTCGACTGCCGGCTTGATCGCGTCGGGTGTGTGCCGAACCGTGAGCGTGCGCTGCATCAGGTTGAAATCCATTCCCTGCACGCCCGGCATGCCTTGCAGCTTGCCGCGGATCAGACTTTCCTCGGTCGGACAGTCCATCTTCGCGATGCGAAGTACCGTGGTGGCTGTCTGCATGTCCTGCCGCGCAGCCTGCATTCCAATGGAAGCAAGCGCCTTCTCGATCGGCGCTGAGGTCGCCAGCGTGTGCTGGACTCCCAGCACACGCTGCATCAGATTGAAGTCGAGCGCGGTCACACCCGGCAGCTTGCCCAGCCGGTCGCGGATCAGCGCTTCTTCCGTCGGGCAATCCATGTTCTCGATCCGGTACGTCACCCGCTCGCCGATCGGCGGCGCGGAAACGGCAGCGGTTGGTTGCTGCTGCAGGGCCGAGGATGGGATCACAGCCGCGGCTTCGATCGGCCCCGTGTGGCCGAAGGTCTGCTCCTTGGCGCGCATGCCGATCGAGGCCAGGACCTGCTCCATCTGCGCGCGTGCCTGAGCGAGGTGTTTCACCGACAGGGTGCGCTCAGCGAGGTCGAAGTCGAGGTCCTGAATTCCCTCGACTGCCCCGAGGTGCGAGCGGATGAGTTTCTCCTCGCTCGGGCAGTCCATGTTCTCGATGCGGTAGGTGGTCGACACGGCGGCGTCTCGGACAGCCTGAGCCTTCATGCCCACCGAATTCAGCGCTTGCTCCAAGGCATCGGCCGAGACTTCGCGGTGCGAAATGGTCAACAAACGCTGCGGAAGATCGAACAGGAGCCGCTCGACACCGGGCATGCCCTCCAGCGTTCGCCGCACCAGTGCTTCCTCATTGCGGCAATCCATGTTGCTCACGTGGAAAACGGTGGTTTCAGTGCTGGCCTGCTCACTGGCGCACGCCGTCTGTTGGCCATTGCCGCCGGAGCAGGCGCATGGGCTGGAAGGTTCTTTGTTCATAGATCGCTCTTCATTGACAAGGTTTTCCCCGGATGCCATCATTAGAAAACCTCTAGTAGATATAGAGTCAAGTTTTTTATAGGAAGCAACCATGATGCGGATCGGTGAACTGGGCAAGAAGGCAGATTGCTTGGTGCAGACCGTGCGCTTTTACGAGTCAGAAGGCTTGCTGCCCGAGCCTGCACGTAGCGAGGGCAACTTCAGGCTCTATGACGAAGTCCATTTGCAGCGCTTGCTGTTCATCCGCCGCTGCCGGGCGAAGGACATGACGCTGGATGAGATCCGTCAACTGCTGAACTTACGGGATCGGCCAGAGTTGGGCTGCGGCGAGGTGAACGCGCTGGTCGACGCTCATATCGCGCAAGTGCGGACCAAGATGAAGGAATTGCGCGCCTTGGAGCGCGAGTTAATGGATCTGCGACGCTCCTGCGATAGCGCCCGAACCTCGCGCGAGTGCGGCATTCTCAACAGCTTGGCCGAGCCCGCCTGAAGCTCGAGCGTGTCATCGGTGCTGGAAGTGATCGGGTCCAGTTCTGAGAGCCACGTGCCGCGCTCCATCATGCGAAAGCGCGCGATTCTGACGTTTTGAGACGGCGTGCGACCGAGGGCGTGGCCCACAGGAGCCAGCGCGAGCCGGACGACCTGCGCGCCGCAATCTCCGCCACCTTACGGGTTCTCCAGGCCAGACCGAGCATCGCGGCGTGGCTGCGCAGGTGCAGGTGCAGGCCAAGGTAGCAGTGCGCCACGACGCGGCCCGACTCATGGGCACGCCACGCAACTCGCGATCGCTTCGCAAGAAGCCGCAAGGCCCGACTCGCGCAAGAATGCGACGTGGGCAAGATCGTATAGCCAGCAGCGCAAGCGTTTGCCGCTGCTGGCCGGCTCCGGAAGGGATAGACAAGCTGCGGGCCGTAGTCCATTGGAAAGTCCATCTTTCTTGAGTGTCACTCTTTGGCGCCCAGCGTGTGCTTTTGCGACCGGAAAGCGCTGAACAAGTGGCCCCCGGGCATCCAGAAATCGCCGTAGTTGACTTGGGCGTCTTCGTGCTCACGCTTGTGATGCCAGCGATGGGCTTCAGCCACCCCGATCAACAATCCCAACGGCCCGACCCGGTATCCCAGATTGGAGTGCTGGAAGGCCAGATGCACGACCAAGAAGCCGAGCCATGCGCCGACGGCCAACCACAGCTTGGAACGCCGCTACTGGCTCAACGGGGAGTGGAAAGGCCGCCCGCCCTCTAGCAAGGCGGCACAAGCGAGCGCGACGATCACTGTGAGTAGCTCCGTCGGAAAAGACGGCCGGCCGGTCGCGAGCTCGCCGAAGAGCACAACCGCAGTGGCGCCACGGATCAGTGGATAGCAGCCATACCGGATGACAGTCGCAATGAAGGGGGCGCATTGGTGCTCATCTGTTCTGTCCTAAAGCTCTGACTGGATTGGAAAACCTTCTAGCTACGGTAGAGTCAAGGGCGTCCGGGAAGACCCTGTGGCAAGTTCGTTGCATCTGCGCCTTGACTCTCCAGCCGCTACAGGCTTCAGCATCCATCGATTTGGAAGGAACAATGCATGGCTGAAAACCACAGAAATCACGAAAACGACGAGTTGGGCCGCCTAGATGCGAGCGATGCGAAGGACCGAAAGATTCTTCTGACTGTGTTGCTGATCAACCTGACGCAGTCCGCCGCCGGCATTGCCCTTGGCATCTGGGCTGGCTCTACGGCGCTGATGGGCGCCGGGTTGGACAACCTCGCCGATGCGTCGGTCTATGCGGTTAGCCTGTATGCCGTCGGTCGTGCGGCAACGGTCAAGGTGGGCGCGGCCCGCTTGTCGGGTTTCTTGCTAATCGGCCTGGCCGCGCTGCTGCTGTTGGAAGTCCTACGCCGCTTCGCTGGAGGGGAAGAGCCTGTCGGCCCAGCCATGATGGCCATGGCCGCGCTGAACGCGGCTTTGAACCTAGTGTGCCTCAGACTACTGCGCCTCCATCGCGGGGAAGATGTGAACTTCAAGGCGTCAGCGATCTTTACCAGCAACGACTCCATCGTCAATGGTGCGATTGTGCTGTCCGGGGTGCTGGTGATGGGGTTCGGGTCGAACATCCCGGATCTGGTGCTGGGCGTCATCGTGGCCGCAATCGCAGCGAATGGGGGGCGGGAAATCCTGCGCGAAGCATCGGAAACAGCTCGCCGTAAGGCGGGCACATAAGGCATGTTTTCGCCCAGTTCATCCCGAGGTTTACCTCTGCAAAAGAGGTAGTCCAGCCTTTGGGCTACGGCCTCGGCTGCAGCCGAGCGTACCATTGGCGATGGCCGCGCGATAGGCGGGCATGCCGTTCTCGACCTCCGTCTGCCGTACAGCAGCGGTGCGCAAGGTTGAGGGTGCATGTCGTCTCTCCTGTTCGTGTGGCCCAGGCCAATGGCCGGGCCGGGACGTTGATGGGCAGGAGAATGGCGCCGAAGGCCCAACGGCCTTCGGCTCGGGAGAAAAGAGGAACCACCCGTGGGCTGATTGGCAGGCCCGGTCGTCGCTAGAACCGTCTGCTCATCAAGCAATCACACCCGGCCCATGTCGTGGCTGGGGCCGGCATCGTCTGGCGCACATCCGCGCACAAAGGGAGCCCGTTTTTGCACCGGCGGGCACCGGCACCGATTACCGCTGACCACGAAGGGTCTCCCGGTGGCTCGTGCAGCCTGGCAAGCCACCGGGAGACCCTTCGCAGAGGGCGGAAGAAACGCAGATCAACAGAACGCGCGTGGTGCGGCTCGCAGAGAAGCTACCTTCAGGTCCCGCGGCCGGGGACGGCTGGGCGGGACGCGCACACGGATCAAGAAGGCGTTGCGCGCTGGGCGTCCCGCAGGGCATGCGGCGGAGTGCGGGACAGGGGCCACGCCGCCGAAGGCGGGCACGGCTCACGGGGAACGGGGGCGGTCAGGAGCCTTTGCGGCCGCTACGGCGCGGGCGCGAGGCGCCGCGCTTGGAGCTGCCGGATTCGACTGGCAGCGTGCCTTTGCAGTCCGGGTAGCGGCTGCACGACCAGAACGGGCCGCTCTTGCCGCTGCGCTGGCGCGTGGGTGCGCCGCACTGCGGGCATGCCGGCCCTTGGGGAACCTTGATGGACAGGGAGGCGCTGCCGTACTGCGCAATCAACTGCGAAATCCACGCGGCCTGCTTGCCGATGAACACGTCCAGGGTGAGCTGTCCGGCCTCGATCATGTCGAGCGCCTGTTCCCAGACGGCGGTGGTGCCAGGGTCGGCAATCGCCGCAGGCACGGCATCGATCAAAGTGAAAGCCGCATCCGAGGCGCGGATGGCGCGCCCCTTCTTCACGAGGTAGCCGCGAGCGATCAGGCCGCCGATGATGTTGGCCCGCGTCGCTTCGGTGCCGATGCCAACCGTATCCTTGAGCTTCTGCTTCAGGCGGGGATCGGACACCAGCTTGGCGACGCCTTTCATGGACTTGACCAACTCGCCTTGCGTGTACGGTTTGGGCGGCAGCGTCTTGAGTGCCTTGAGATCGACGTCGGCCACCTGGCATGCCAGGCCCTCATACAGTTTCGGCAGCGCGGGCAGCACCTGGGCGCGGACCGCAGTATCGCCCTCGCCATCACCGTCTTCGGCCTGCGGCTCGGCGAGCACCTGGCGCCAACCCGGGATGACAACCTGCTTGCCCGTGGCCGCCAGGTTCTGCCCCCCGCACGAAAACTTGGCCACAGTGCGGTCGAACTCGTGGTGAGGGAGGAACTGCGCCAGGTAATGCGACCGGATGAGCCTGTACACGGCCAGTTCCTTCTCGCTCATGGCGGAGAGCTTCGCCGGTTCGAGCGTCGGGATGATGCCGTGGTGCGCCGTGACCTTGCCATCGTTCCAGGCGCGCGAGCGCTGCGAGCGGTCGAGCTGGCCCATGATCGAGCGCAGCGAGGGATCGGTCTTGAGCAGGCTGTCGAGAACGGTGGGCACTTCGGCAAACATGCTCTCGGGCAGGTAGCCGGAGTCCGAGCGGGGGTACGTCGTGGCCTTGTGCGTCTCGTACAGGGCTTGGGCAATCTCCAAGGTTTCCTGCACGTCCAGCCCAAGCTGCTTGGAACACACTTCCTGCAAGGTGCCCAGGTCGAACGGCAGCGGCGGGCCTTCGCGGACACGCTCAGTCTCCACCGACACGACGTGGGCACTGCCCGCAGCGCGGATCTGCTGCATGGTCTGCTGTGCGACCGGCTGCCGCAGGCAGCGGCCTGCGTCGTCGGTGCACGCATCGGGTGGAACCCATTGCGCGGCGAAAGTCGAACCGCCTGCGAACAGGGACACGGCGATGGCCCAGTATGGTACGGACACGAAGCGCGCGATCTCGCGGTCGCGGTCCACAACGAGCTTGAGCGTCGGGGTCTGTACGCGGCCGACCGACAGCACGCCGTCGTAACCCGCCTGTCGCCCCAGCACCGTGAACAGCCGGCTCAGGTTCATGCCCACGAGCCAATCCGCACGGGAGCGCGCCAGCGCCGAGTGGTACATCGAAAGCGTCTCGGCCGAAGGCCGCAGCTTGCCCAGTGCCGCCCGAATGGACGCATCGTTGAGCGCCGACAGCCACAGGCGTTCGATGGGGCCGCGGTAGCCGCAAAGCTCCACGATCTCGCGGGCGATCAATTCGCCCTCGCGGTCGGCATCGGTGGCGATAACCAGGTGAGTCGCCTTCGCCAAGAGCGCCTTGACGACCTTGAATTGCGTGGCGGTCTTCGGTTTGACCTCGACCCGCCAGTGCTGGGGAATGATGGGCAACTGCTCAACGGACCATCGTTTGAGCTGCTCGTCGTAGGCCTCGGGCGGCGCCGCCTCCACGAGATGGCCGATGCACCAGGTGACCGTGACGCCGGAACCGTTGAGGCAGCCTTCACCGCGCTGCGTGGCGCCGAGAATCCGGCCAATGTCTTTGCCCTGGGAGGGCTTCTCGCACAAGAACAGCCGCATATCCGTCCATCCCGATTCCTGTTGTTCATGGAGTTGCTGGGATCGAGGATGCCGAGCGCAGCCCCTGGCAGCAGCAAACAAGCCGCATGCGGCAGCGACCGCTTTCACGCCGATGAAATGGCGAGTGCGGGGAAGGTGCGTGGCCGGAAGTGTGCGGGCCGAGAGCCGCGATTTCCGGGAGCGCGCGTGGAACTCGGTGGACGTTGGTGGAGCTATCCCCTGGGGATAATTCGCAGCGCATGGAGGGCGGCGAAGCACTGCGGCAGCCGCCCTCCATGCCCGATCACTTCCTGCGCTTGGTCTCTTTCGGCGCCGTCGATTCCTGGGTGGCCTGGGGCTTCGGCTCTGCCTCCTGTGGCTTCGGGCTGAGGGCCACAGACTCGATGCGGTACGGCAGGATGCCGACACTGCGCGCGTTGACCTGCCAAGTCTCACGCGGCTGATCTTCGTTGTCCGTCCAGGGGTCGCGCTCCATGCGGCCGACGACCAGCACCCGCATGCCCTTCTGGTAGAGCTGCTGCCAGCGGTCGGCGTCGTGGTGCCAGAGTTCCACCGGCGCCCAGAAGCCGCCGCGGTCCTCGAACTCGCCGCCCTTGGTGGGGACGGGGTTGTCGAAGTACACGTTCAGCCGGAGCAACCGGCGAGGATCGTCGTTGCCATTGGGGAATTCGCGGTACTCGGGAGGCGATCCGATGTTGCCCTCGCCGATGAATTGTGTGCTCATGTTGGAATCTCCGTGGTGGTTGAAATACCCGTGCCTCGTTGGGCTCGGGCGCGTGCTCGGATGGCAGGCGCAATCACCGATCGCGCACTGCGGCAGGAACGGACGCGAGCCGGCGCAGGTAGGTGTTGTCCGCCTGCGCGGCCTTGCTGGCGCATTCCTGTGCTTGCCTGCCCAGGGTGTGCAGCAGGCTGATCTGCATGTTCAGCATGACGCGCTGCAGTTCGATCTCGTGCAGGTCGTGCAGCAGGTTGACCGGCGTGCTGGGGCTCGCCATCAGCTCCTGCCACAACGCCACGCCCATGGCCGATCGATCGTGCTTGCGCCAGCGAAGAAAGGTCGTGCCTGCGCCAGTGGTCTGCTGGGCCAGCTCGACGGGAAGCAGGTGGAAGGGATGCCCGCACGCCTGTGGCAGCACCTGTCGCTGCGCCAGGGCAATCAACTCGTCGCGCATGGCGAAGCACTGGCTGGCCCAGGCCTCGAAGTCCCCTTTACCTTTAAAAGGCTTTAAAAGGCCTTTTAGAGAGGCCGCGTGTTCCAGCCGCATGAAGGCTGGCTGTTCCAGACGACGGAAGTAGCGCGGTTCGCGGTTCGGGTCGCTCATGCCGGTTCGTCCTCGCCGGCGGCTGTGGACTTGGCCTCGGCCGAATCGGCGGCAGCGCCTTCGTCGGTGGGAGATGCGGCTGCGGCAGCGCTATCACCACGCTGTTGCAGACCACGGCGCACGACGGGCGGCGCAAACTTCGAGCGGCGCATGCCTTCGAGCACGTCCTGCGGCAGTTCGCCGAACTTCTCCAATGCTGCCCGAGCTGCGGCGTTCTTGGCCGCGAAGTCGTCGCGGGTGCAGCCCGAGTAGCGGTATTGCTGGGCCAGGCTGAACAGGCTGCGCAGCGCGTGGGCACCTTCGTTGAGCCAGCGCTCCAACGTCGAGCGATCGATCAGCGCGGTGTGGTGGGCGAGGATCAGCTTGCGGGCGATGTCGTCGTAGTCGGCCAGCAGATAGACGGCGGCAAAGCCGAGCTGCGCGTTCACGAACAAGGGGAGCTTCACCGGCTGCACGTTGAGGTTCTCACCCAGGCTCAACGCCGCAGGCACGCCGGCCAGTGCCTGGTCAACCTGCTCGCGCAGCGATTGCAACGTGGTCCTGGTCTGGTCGAGCTTTTCCTCGATGCGCAACATCCACCAGTCGCTGTACGGGTCGTCCTGCTCCGAGCCGCGCTTCATCTTGTTCATCACGGCGATGTAGCCGTTCAGGCCGACGATGCCGGGTCGCCCCTCGGCGGCGGCGCGGCCATGCCAGATGCGCGAGGCGTGGTGGGTGTGCAGCGTCAGCGACATCGCGCTGCGCAGGGAGCCGAGGTTGAGTTGCAATGGTTCGTTGCTGGTTGCCATGGTGATCGCTCGCTGGTGGACAGGGAGCCGCCAGCATCCGCATGCAGCGGAAGGCAGTCAGTCAACAAACCGAAATGAGCCGACCCCCGGTTCTGTGCGCGCTGGCGGCGCAGCGCGCAACGGTCCCCTGGGGACCGCTCCGCAGATGGGCACTCACATCGGCGTTCCCGTCCTCGGTTGTTGACGGTATGCGTGCTGCACCGCACGTCGCGCTGCCGTTCGACACGATCCTTCGCCGCGCAGCCGTCCCCAGGGGACCGTTCCGTTGAGCGCCATGGAGGTCTGCTTCATGGTCTTGCATGCGCTCTACTCAGGTTTTGCGCAGCATGTCGCGCCGTCGCCCGGCGCTTCACCGCACAGCCGTCCCCAGGGGACCGTTTCTGCCGACCGCCATGGAGATCTACTTCACGGCTTTGACAAGCCCTGTGCTCAGGATTTGCGCAGCAGATCGCGCAGGCGCTCGATGTGCTGCCGGGCCACCTCGGGCGGCACGACGTTGCGCGGCGGCTCGGTTGGTGGCGCTCGCGCCGCCGATGGTGTTGGCGGTGCCGGGCCGGTCTGCTTGGCCCAGGCATTGAACTCGCCGCGCATGGCGCGCTGGATGATGCCGAACAGATAACCGGCGGGGTTGCGGATGCCATGCTTGCCGCACCGTGCGGCCCATTCGTCCAGCACGGCCTGCCGCAGGGCAGCGTCCACCTGCTGCAACGCCATCTTGGCTCCGGCCTGCTGTTCCGCCTTCAGTTCCGCGAAGCGCTTGGGCCATTGCAGGTCGCCCAGCGCACGCGCCTGCGCGGTAGTACGTACTTCATCAATACGACTACTACGTACTGTACGGTCCTGCTTCGAATTCCGAAGAGCGCCGTCTGGCGCGGGTTTCGGCCCTGCTTCGGATTCCGAAGATGGGCGATCGCCATTCCGAAGAAGGCTCGCGGGCCCTTCTTCGGAATCGTGGACCGCATCCTCCTGTGGATAACTTTCGGAGGCGGTGATGCCCTGGTCGGCCAGGCGCTCGGCGAGCACTTGCAGCCGCGACGGCAAGGTGCGTCCGGACAGCATCGGGTCGTCCGCGATCTCCTGGAGGGTGTTGAGTCCCACCACCTGGACGGCCTTGGCCGAATGCCCCAGCGACTGGCTGACCAGGGCCAGGTAGTCGGCGTCGAGTTGCATCGCCTCGAACGGCGTCAGCGGTTCGTCGTGCAGGACGTAGAGGTTGCCGAGGATGCGACCGGTCTTGGGGTCGCGCCGTCGTCGCACGAGGCTCAGCCAGCGCGTCAGGCGCAGCAGCGTCAGCGCCCGCGCCACGGTCTCATGGGAGGCCTGGCCTGCGCAGGGCATCGACGCCAGCCAGGGGCGCAACTGCTCATAGGTGGGAAATGCCGTGACGCCATCGTCGTTGAGCATCAATCGGAACACCTGCCAGGCGTTGCGCTCCAGCGGTGTCAGGCGGCGGTCGAGGAACAGCCGCCGCGGCACGCTCTCGTGCCGATTGCCACTGAACAGGAAGGCGTCGCCGGACGTAGGAGGCGTGGGCGTTGGAGCAGGCAGGGACGCGGGAGCGCCAGAGCTGGACTTGGGCGCGAGGTCCTTCAGCGCAGCGTCGAACAGGTCGGCGAGTGCGATGGGGCCAGGGCGCTGGGCTCGTGGGGCGGTGTCGTCCACGGCCATGGCCTAGCCCAATCCCTGATCGACCCAGTTCCTGATCGCGGCCCAGACCACCGAGAGCGGCAGCGACATGCCCTCGGCCAGGTCCATGGCCGCATCGAGAATCGAGGTCTCGTCCTCCAGATCGACGTTCCTGCTGCTGGTCACGGCTTTCCATTGCCGCCACAGTTCGGTGTCCTGGGTCTCGTCCAGGACGGGGTGGCGCCCCTTGCGCTTGGGCAGGCCGAGGATCTCCCGCCGCAGGGCGACTTCCTGATGGGTCAGGCCATAGAAGCGGCTGACCATCTCCGTGCTGGCCCCCAGCCGCAGCATGCGATCGACCGTGGCGATTTCCTTCTCCACGTCCTGTGCCTGGTTGAGCAGGCGCTGCAGCACTTCGCGGTTGACCGTGACCGAGCACCACGAGACGCTGGCGTTGGCCAGCACGCTGATCAGCGCGGGGTGCTTGAGCGCATCCAGCTCGGCCTCGCCGAAGCCCATGGCCTTGCAGCGGCGCAGTTGGCCGTTGCGAAGGTCATACAGCGCCTGGGCAATCACGGCCTGGTTGAGCGGATGCGATGTGGACATGCGGCCTCCCTCGCTCACGTCCCGGGCGCCGTGGTGCCGGCTTCCAGGTCCAGCAGACGCCGGGCGAGGCGCAGCAGCCGAAAGAGCTTGACCAACGCCGTGTCGCTCAAGCGCCTTGCGCCGCTGCCATGGCCTTGGCTCTGGCCGTGCAACAGGGTCGGCAGGTCGGCGGCGAGCTGCGCGCCGTCCAGGCCCGCTTCGGCGACGGGCTGACCCGTCAGGGAAGTGAGCAGCGTCAGCACCGCGCGGCCGAGCGGCGACGGGGCTTGGCCGCGGGCGCGGCACGCAAACCCGATGCCATCGGCGCGATCCTCGATGCACTCGTCCAGGCCTGCCTCCCCGGCGATCTCGCGCGCGAACTGCGCGATGTGGATGCGCAGCCGATCGGGCGTGTCCAGGCCGGCGTCGATGTACCAGACGTCGGAGATCGGATAGAGTCCGCCGGCTTGCACCGGGATGGACTGCAGCACGCTCGCCGAGAAGTCGGGCGGCAGCGCATCGCCCAACTGGTCGGCGACCATGCGCTGGATCGATTGGAGCCGTTCTGTCGTCGGTGCTGGCGAGACGATGTGCTCGCGAAGCAGATCGCCCGGTGCGGCCGGCTGGCTTCCCGTGGCCGCTTCGCCAACCGCCGTGTCGTCGTGGCGCAAGGTGGGCTCGGACGCCGGAGGGCTGGCGGGTGGAGGACCGGCCGCCGCTGCAGGCGTGGCGATGGACGATGCTGCGCCCGGCGGAGTCGGCGTGCCGGCGGTGGGCGAAGGCAACGCCGGCTGCGCCGCAGGTGGCGTCGGGTCACTGACCAGCGCCCGGTGGCGGCTTTCCGATTCGGTCAGGTCCAGCGCCAGCACGTCGTAGCCGATGCCCAGCAGCTCGGACATCTGGCCGATCAGCTCGTCTTGCACGCGCTGCGGCGCGAACTCGTCGCCCTGCGTGTCGAACTGCGCCAGCACCTCCTGAAAGAAACTGTCGAAGTCCAGCGGCAGCGAACGGTCCTTGGCGTAGTGCTCCCAGGTGCGTTTGCAGGCCGTGCGCATGACCGACAGCCGCTCGACCTGGTGGCGCCCCAGGCCGCCATAGAGCACAGTGGGAATGGCGGGCAGCAGGTAGCGCACCGCGTCGGCCATGCGGGTGATGTGCGACCGCTGGACGGGGAAGCCATCGGCCGCCAGGCGGCGGGCCAGTTCCGACTGGCTCAGGGCGGCGCCGCTCTCCTGCTCGTAGAACTCCCGTGCTTTCTCGACGCCGAGCGCGCGCTCGATGAACGTGAGGCCGCCGCGCAGTTCGTTCTCGGCAAGATGCCCGGTCAGCGCGACGATTTCACCGCGCTCCGGCCATGGTCGGAACAGGCACGATATGCGGAAGAAGCGTTCTTCCTTGGTCTCCGACCAGAGTTCGCGCAGGATCGCCAGTCGCGTGTTGCCGCCGTTGCGGATGATGTAGTGGTCCTCGCCGGGCCTGCGCGTGATGGCCGGCGCCGCGTCCAGGCCGCGCTCGCGGATGGATGCCTTGATTTCCTCGTAAGCCGGGTTGCGCTTCATGCGCGGGTCATGGTCGTAGGGCCGCAACTGGTCCAGCGTCACGACCATGGGCGTGTCCGCGATCGGGTCGCTCAAGGCCGTAGCCGCTGGGCCGCTGCGCTCGAAGCCGGCCGCGAGCAGCTTGCCTGCCATGTCCTGCGAGGTCATGTCAGCCATGGCCGCACCCCTCGCAGTCCCCACGACCGCCGGCCGGCGCCATGCGGGCCTCTCGCTCGGCGCGGCGGATCTGCGCACGGGCGTTCAATTCGGCCCGGTGGTCACTCGCTGTCGAACTCGTGTAGATCGCCGCGCAGCCGGCCTTGGTGAACTTGAGGTGCCCGCCCGGCGTGCGCTTGACGTGCCAGCCCTCACCGACCGCGAACTCGATCAGGGCGCGCAGCCGCTTGTGGCCGCGGGCCAGCTCATGTGCGTTCGCCATGGGGCCTCCCAGGATCAAGAGGTCGCTGCGGGCGGCCGGATACTTGAGCCAGTCGGTCCTGCCATTGCGGGAACAACTCGCTGGCGAGCGCGCGCATCGTGTCGAGCGCGGCAGGGGCGACTCTGCCGGGCGGCTGGCGGTGCTCGACCCGATGCACCGGCAGGCCGCGCGTTGCGGCACGTGGATACGCTTCTATGGCCGGCACGTCGGTGGCGAGCACGCGGATGCCGGCGCTGTCCTGGAACAGGTCGCGCAAGGCCTGCTGGATCAGCCGTGCGTTGGCGGACACCGGGTGGACGCGGTTGATGAGCAAGTGCAGCGGCGGCGGTTCGATGCCCAGGTGCCGGTACGGCGCAATGTCTTCGAGCAACTGCATGGTGCCGCGCCGCAGCTCGCGTGCCGCGAGGATCTCCGGCGTGACGGGCGACAGCGCGAGATCGGAGGCGAGCACCGCCATCTCCAGCAGCACGGAACGCGCGCCCTGGGTGTCGATCAGCACCAGGTCGTAGAGGGGAGCAAGTGCTGGCAGCAGATGCCGCAACCGCAGGCGGCCATCCGGCGCATGCAGCAACAACGTGTTCAGCTCGCCCCGGTGGTCGTCGGACAGCACCAGGTCCAGGCCCGCGATGATCGTGCGGGACACGAGCTGGCCAAGGTCGCGCTCGTTGAAGGCCAACAGCTCATAGATGCCGCCCGGCGCGCGCTGGGTCAGTTCGTAGTAGGAGGACAAGGTGGGCTGCACGTCGAGATCGAGCAGCAGCACGCGCAGGCCCGCGTCCGCGGCGAGCCCGCCCAGGTTGGCGGCCGTCGTGGTCTTGCCGACGCCGCCCTTCGTTGAAATGATGGACACGACCTGCATGGCGCTCTCCGGCTGGGAATGGGAAGTCCGCGGGAGAGCGGGTCAGGTCCGGTGGTTGAGGCGCTCGGCGATCCACTGGTCGATTTCGATCGAATCCCAGCCGACAGCGCGCACGCCCAGGCGCAGCGCCTGAGGGAACTGGCGCTTCTTCATCAGGTTGTAGATGTGGGCGCGTTTGAAGCCGGACTTCGCTTCGACTTCATCGAGCCGCAGGATGCGGCGCTCGTTCGGCGGGAGTACAGGGGTCTGCGACATGGCGGTCACTCCTGAACGCTCGGTGGCGTTTGTTGGCGTGACCTCTATTCAATAGACCTGGCTGCGGAAAGACATTGCAAATGCAATCTCCGCGATTGCACATACAAGCTGGATAACCTCATGCGCTTGCGCTACGAACGTACCTCTTAGCGTTGGCGAACTTTCCGTTTAAGGTGCGCTCAGTGATGCCCATGGTGCCGCCGTAGTGGGCGACCAATGCAGAGACAAGGGCCTCCTGCGTTTTGAAGCTGGAATAGGGCACGCCTGAAGGCGACTGGCTCAGCATCAGCGTCAACATCCCTCCAATGATGTTGAGATAGGTCGTTTCCGCCCGTTCGCTGATCTCGCATTGCTTGGATGCCAACAGCACCGAGGATTGCTTGAGTAGCGTGTCGTGCTGCTCCTGCAGTTCTCGCATCTCACGTCGGGCTTGTTCAAGCGCGGCCTGAAGGGCCAGCCGCTCCACGAGGATCGCCTGTCCTGTTTCCATGGTGATGAAAGGATGCGCCATGCGTTCGCCACGGCTGAACAGAAATCCTGGCCGGTGCTCGGGATAGTGGGTGCGCATCCAGCGTTTTAGATCGACATGGCGAACAGTCAGATCCAGAGAATTGAGCAGGTTCGGATCATTGAGCGTGATCCCGTTCTTGCCGTAGGGCAGCTCTCCGTTGAGGATGCCGTCATAGATACGTTCCGAGTGCAGCCGGCACTCATTCCATCGAGGGCAGTTCAGCGACCGAGGCAGGACACGCGGTGACGCGATCGTGGCCAGGATCATCGGGAGATACCGCAGCAACCCAGCCCATCGGATGGCCGCCTCGATGGGACGATAGAACACCTTTGATGTTGAAATGTCCTTGTGCATGTCTTCGTCTCCTTTCGGGTGCGCTACATCACCGGCTCCTTTCTTGCCCAAGGGCTGTTGTGTCGTTATGGCCTGCGACGGACGCTTGAGGCGATGCCCTAAGCGAAGGCGGAGGAGGCCATTGGCGTCCGCCGCAGGTGGCCTTGTCTTGCTTGATATGCAAGAATCGATCAGTTGCCGGCCCATCGAGCGATGAGGACGCAAGCTCGATATTGGCGCTCACGGTACCAGCGTCATAGGTGGCGCAAAGCCCATCAAGACCGATTTGGTATGGTCTGATATCCAGACGGTTCAAGACCAGCGAGTTGAAGCGTTCGACGCCCCTACGTCCAGTTGGGGACTGGAAATCAGCGGTTAGTGATGCATCGCTCCACATGCTGATATATCGACAAAGTATCTGCCGCAGTACCAGTGACCCTGCCAGGTTGCCCCAGCACATAGGAGACGGAGATGGCTGAACATTCCAATGAACATCAACATCACACATCCGGTCAGATGGGTAAGCACGGCCGACCATACGCCAAGTTCTGGGTGAACATGGTGTTGGGCCTCGTCGTCATGTACTTCGTAATGTTCAGCATGATCGACGGCGCCAGGGACTTCAGAAACAATCTCAACATGCTCTACATGGCGGTCACTATGTGGGCGCCAATGGGCATCTTCATGCTAGCGACAATGCCCGGCATGTTTCCAAACCGGCGGCTCAATCTCGTGCTGTACGGCTTGTTTGCCGTTCTCACACTCGGTTCTTTTGCCGCTACCCGTGCTCAAACCGGAATCGGCGATCGACAGTTCATCGCGTCTATGGTCCCGCACCATTCGGGAGCGATCCTCATGTGCCGCGAGGCGCAGCTCTCAGATCCGGAACTCGTCAACCTATGCCAAGCGATTTCCGATGGCCAGCGCGCGGAGATCGAGCAGATGAACCGGATTGCTGCACGCCTTCGTTGAGGCTGGCTGCCACTACACTGGCGCCGCGTTGCGCTCCGGCGAAGTTAGCCGCAGCGATGTAAAGATGAGTACTTGCGGTGTTCCGATGCCGGCGGTTGTGTCCTACAGCCGTCCAGGTGCCAGGTAGTCCACGCGACACCACCCCGCGCTGCCTGCGGAGCGAGCGCAAGTCATGATCGTCGCAAGTTGGAGTTCGATAGCGAACCCGCTCAGCAGCTGGACGCATCAGGCGTAACGACGGGTGGATGGATCATCCTTGGACGCTGGTGGAAGTGGTTGGATGAACTTTGTTGCCGAGGGCGAAAAACAAGGCTATAATTGAGTTCTTCGCTGATCACCACAGTGGAGAAAGTGATTGGGAAACAGAGACTTAGCGCTCTAGTGCATGACTCGTTTCCCGCTCCATGTTCCGACAGGCCCCATCTTGGGGTTTTGTCTTGTCAGGGCTACGTTCCTGGCGCGCAGTACGTTGGCCTCATGGCAGAGTGGCTATGCACCGGATTGCAAATCCGTTTACAGCGGTTCGATTCCGCTTGAGGCCTCCAATTGAAAAGCCCTGACTCCGGTCAGGGCTTTTTGTTTTTCTGCGGTCTGGAATGTGCTGTACGAGCGCTATGATCGGGTCTGGGCCTTGGCGGACTTCATGCGGATGACTCCCCGGCATATCGTGGAAACCTGGATCGAGCGCTTCAACGCAGGCGATGCTGCTGGCCTGGCGGAGCTGTATCACCCCGACGCGATCAATCACCAGGTCACCCAGGACCCGATCAAGGGCCGTGATGCGATCCGTGCCACCTTCGAGCGTGAATTCAACAACGCCGAAATGGTCTGCATTCCCGAAGTCATCCATGAGGCCGGCAATGTCGCTGCGCTGGAATGGCGCGACCCTCTTGGCCTGCGAGGATGCGGTTTCTTCACGGTTGATGGAGGGTTGATCACGTTCCAGCGCGGCTACTGGGACAAACTCTCGTTCCTGAAGATGCATGGCCTTCCGATCGAGTGAACCGCAAGCCAGGCCGGCAGCTGTGCTGACTTTCATCGTGGTCTGAGCAGCTACAGCCTTGCCAGCGCCCGCACCGTGGCCTGGGTCAGCGGCTGGGGCAGGGCATCCAGCGCGAACCAGCCCAGCCCGGTCTGCACACCCGGCTCCTGGACGGAGGCTTCGGCACCGGCAGGTGCCCGTGCCTCGTAGATCGGCGCGACCCAATGCTGCGCAAGCGCCGGCTCGAAATGATCGGCCACGCACAGCAGGCGCAGCAGCGTCACTTCCAACGCCGTCTCCTCGCGGACTTCGCGGACCACGGCGGCCTCCACCGTTTCCATCCAGTCGACTTTCCCACCGGGCAGGCCCCAGTGCCCGCGCTCCGGCTCGCGTCCGCGCTGGATCAGCAGGATGCGGCCGTCGGCATCACGGACGACGGCGCCACATCCAACGCGGGGAATCTGCAGTTCAGTCATGGCGGAGAATGAAGAAAGGGCAGTCTTCATTCTTGCATCCACGCCGTATCGGGCGAACCCGCGCTAGGCTGGGCACCTGCACATCAACAACCTCGCAGGTGGGTCGCATGCTCATCCGGCAACTTGGTGCTGACGACGCCGACATTCTCTGGCAGGCACGGTTGCAGGCGCTTCGCGAGTCGCCCGCTGCGTTCCTGTCCACGCTGGCCGAGGCGCAGAATGAGACGGCAGACGTGATGCGCGCCCAGCTTGCCGATCCCGGCACGCGTTATTTCGGCGCTTTCATCGACGGCATGCTTGCGGGCTTCCTGCGCTACGTACGCCCGATGCGGATGGCGCGACGGCATACGGCGGAAGTGCACAGTGTCCATGTGGGCACCGGCCATCGTGGCCAGGGTGTCGCCCGCCAGCTTTTTCTTGCTGCGTTTGCGTCTGCGCGCGCCGAGGGCATTGAATTGGTCACCCTGACGGTGCTGGCGGACAATGCTGCTGCGCGCGGGCTGTATGAATCGCTGGGTTTCAGCGTACTCGGCAGGGAGCCGCGGGCGGTCAAGCGCGAGGGCATCTACACGGATATCGTCTCGTACGGGATCACACTGCACTGAGAGTGAAACCTTGCCGCGGGCCCGGTCATGTTTCCGTGGCACGATGAGGCTGGACACATGTTCCAGGAAGACGGGGCAATGCACGTTCAGGTATCCAGCAGGGAGCGTGTGGCGCCGGAACACCGTCAGCAGGCGGTGGATCTGCTCCGCCAGGCTTTCCCGGACATGCAGGGCGAGGGCTACGCCATCCCGGGGCCGGTCGCTCTGGTCCTGGCAATGGAGTGTGATCAGGTGGTCGCACACCTCGCACTGTACGAACGCAACGTACTGCTGGACGGCGAGCCGGAACGCATCGGCTTGATCGGCGGGGTGGTGGTGCGTGCCGACGTTCGCCGGCAAGGCGTTGCCTCGCGCTTGATCGAAGCTGCGCACGCTGAACTGCGCCAGCGCGGGATCGATTTCGCGGTGTTGTTCGCCCTGGATCATCGGCACTATGCCTCTGCGGGCTATGTGCCGATGCAGAACGAGACCTGCTTCATTGAAGACGGCCATGCACGCCGGTTCGTCTATCGCGGCGGCATGGTGGCCATGCTGGGGGCGCGCCGCTGGACCACGGCCGTGCTCGATCTGCAGGGCGAAACGGTCTGAACGACGCCATCGTGCAGTCGCCCCCAAACCACCGTATCGTGTCGGTTGTCCAATGAACCAGGGAGCGGTGCAGGATGAAACGGAAGGTAGTGATGGCGATGATCCTGCTGGGGTGTGCCCCGCTGGCATCGGCCCAGGTCTACAAGTGCAAGGGCGCTTCCGGGGAAACGGTATACAGCCAGAATCCTTGTGCTGCCGGCGCTGAACCCATGAAGCTGCGTTCCAGCCGTTCCTCCACGGAAACGGCGGGGGAGGCATCGAACCGCGCGGCGGTGTACCAGAACACCGAACTGGCCGACGCCGGCATCGCCGAGCGCAACTGCGTGCAGGGCGAGCGCTCGCGCATCTACGGTCCGCTGGAGTCCCGCAGCCAGCAGGTTGGCCGGCAGGTCGCCGAGCTGAACCGTCAACTGGCCGCGGCGGGCATCAGCCTGGCCGGCGCAACACAGGACTCCGGCATCCGTGCGCAGATCGCCAGCCTGCAGCAGTCGCTGAGCGCTGAGCGTGTTGCAGCAGATACGCAGATGTCGAATGCGCGCGAACAGTGTGCATCGGTCCGGCGCGAACGTGAGCGGTCGGTGCGCGACAAGTTCAGCAGTTCGACCGCCCCTGCGAATTGACTGCTCACTGCGAGGCAGACGCGCGCATGGGCATTTCCGCACGGAAGTTGCGCCCGACCGGCTCTCCTACACCCAGGTAGTGCCGGAACAGGTAGATCAACGGTTTCCAGCGCGCCACGTCGATGTGCTGGGTGCCGTCCACGGTGATGTCTTCGTGCGCATGCACGCAGCGGATGCGGGCTTCGACGATCACGAAGCCCTGGCCGTCATCCTCGCCGGGTGGATGCATCGCCATTACGCTGGCCTCCACCTGCAGCGGGCACTCGGCAATGGCCAGCGGAGCAACGTGCGTCGACGCGACGGTACTGAACCCGCCCAGCGCGAATTTGTCACGCACGTGCACGTAGCCCATCGCCTGCTTGGCGGCCGGCACAGGGTTGCAGCCGGTCGCTCTGGCGATGGCCTCGACTTGTGCAGCCTGGGCGGATGAGGGGAAGTTCAGCACGCACTCGTTGCGCAGCTGCAGGTTGCGATAGCCCTGGCCCTGCGTACCGAGGCCCAGCACCACCCGGTTGCCCAGCGCCCAGAACGAAGAAAGCGGGCTGATGTTGCTGCTTCCATCGTCATTCAACGTGGTCATCAGCAGCACGGGCGTGCCTGGGTACAGGACAGAAGGGGTGATGCGGCGGCGGGGAATCGGGGCGTTTTTCACGGCAGGCCTTGCGGTATCGGGGTGCGCACTGTGCCTTGGCAGCAGGTGCAGACGCTTCGGCCTGCATCGAACTGTCGGCCGGCAACGGCGTGCCACAATGCGGGCATGGTCCACACCTCCGGTTCCCTTGTCAGCGTCGGTGCCCTGGTCGGTGACCAGGCGCGCGCGGCCATGCTGCTGCAGCTGATGGATGGACGGGCGTATACCGCGACGGAGCTGGCACGCGTGGCCGGGGTGACACCGCAGACGGCGAGCACGCATCTGCGCAGGTTGGTCGAGGGCGACCTGCTGGTCGCTGTCGCGCAGGGGCGCCACCGCTACCACCGGCTGGCCTCAAGCGAGGTGGCAGAGATGCTCGAAGGCATCCTGCGCGTGGCCGACCGCACGCCCTCGTGCACCGCGGCGGCCTCACGCAGCATGCCGGCGCTGCGCGAGGCACGTTCCTGCTATCGGCACCTGGCCGGCGTGCACGCGGTAGCCATCACCGATCGCCTGCTGCAGGCGGGGCACGTGCTGCCGTGCGAAGGGCATTGGCAGATCAGCGCTGGGGGCGCCGGATTCCTTGCCGGGCTGGGCCTGCCGTTGCGCGAGCTCCTGCAGCAGCCGGTGACGGCCAAGCCGGCGCGCTACTGCCGTGGTTGCCTGGATTGCACCGAGCGGCGGCCGCACCTGGCAGGGCTGGTCGGTGAGGCGATGCTGGACAGTTTCGTGAACAACGATTGGCTGCGGCGCGTCGAGGGCCGACGCGAACTGCGGCTGACGCCACCTGGGCGCGAGGCGTTGTGGCGGCTGTTCAACCTGGCGACCTGAGGCGCCCGGTCAGTCTCAGTCACCCACGACATGGCAAGGCGCTATGGTCAGGTTCCAAGTCTTAGGGAGCTGCAATGGCGAGCAGGGACATGAACGACCGTGGTACGCAGCCGGTACGCGGGCAATGAGCAAATCCTCTGCGGAAGTGCGCTGGCTGACGTTCCGGCTGATGAATGGCCAATCCATCGGGCCGGACCGTTTGAAGGACGGTTGGGTGATCGCTTCGGAAACCCGGCACTGCGGCGTACGCCGCGAAGCCATCGAAGGCGCAGGCGTGGTCTACGCGCTGTATGCGCCGGCCAACCTGGCCTCGCCGCGGCGCGCGGAGATGCGCATGCGCGAATTCCTGATGAGCTCCGGCTACACCTTCACGATGGGCACGCTGGGCGGCTGATCCGGCCTGTTGCGGCTACGGGCGCACGGTCAAGGCCTGGCCAAGCGTGCCAACTGGACCGCGCGCATCGTGGAGCACCGTGCTGGTCAAGCCAAGCCCCTGGCGGCCGAATGAGACTGACGTATCGAAGCCCAGCCATTCCCCTTCAGGCGTGCCGAACAGGTGGGCGGTCAGATCGAGGTTGGGGAAGGCGATCTCCTTCGGATCGGCGCGTACGGCCATGCCATTGGACAGATCGAACAGGGTGGCGGCACGCGCCAGCGGACTGACCGGTTCGCCCTCCAGCAGCGCATGCTTCGCGCGCGCCCAGTAGGTGGCACGGCCGGGACCCTGATCGTGCCGGCGGATCTCCACGCTCCTGATGAATCCGCCGGGCCAGACCGTGCCCGGGTCCCACGCCGGCATCGATTCCGGTGGCGCGATGGCAGCGATCGGCGTTCCGGCGATGGCCTGCGTATCGTTCGGGCGCATCAGCCACGCACGTACGCGTAGCGCCGCGCGATCGTCATGGCGCAGCGTGGCTTCGACCAGTTCGATGGTGCGACCACCACGCAGCACCTGCACGTCGGCCTCCATCGCTTCGATCGGAATGGTGCCGAGAATGTCGTAGGACAGGCGCGCGATCAGGAAGCCGTGGCCACGTGCGGCGGCGTTGCGTTCCAGATGGTGGGCCAGCAGTCCGATCGCAGGCGCGATGTGCTGTTCGCGGATGTTCCAGGCGCCGCCGGTGTGTTCGGTCGGCAGGTAGCGGGTGTCGCTCAGACGTTCGAAGAAGGCCATCGTATGCATTGCTTCAGCAGGGAGGGAGGCGGCAGGTGTTGCACCGGCCCCTGCATCGTAAGCGTTTGGCAACGTGACGGGCCGAGCCGGCCCCCGAAGGAGCCGGCCGGACACCGGTCAGGGCGACGGGCAGTCCGTTTCACGGCACAGCTTGTACTCGGCCAGGCACTGCTCGGAGGTCTTGCCCAGCGGTCCATGGGTTGCACGCAGGCATTGCTCGTACCGCAAGGTGCAGAACTCGCAGGAGTCTGCGGCGAAGGCCAGGCCGGTCACGGCCATGCCAAGGAGCATCACGGTCTTCAAGGTCATCTTGATCATCACGTCAGTCCTTTGTGTGCCCGTCAATGGGCCGGTCCACCATAGCAGCACTTCCTGGTCGGTCCTGACGCGCTGCGGCACGCGTTGGACTCAGGGCCGTACCGCCTTCAAGGCGTTGACCACCTGTGCTTCCGAAAAGCCACAATGCCCTTCGCCCACCGATGGCAGTACCTGCGGCACCGGCCGCGCACCGGCGTGTGCGGCCAACTGCGGATATACCGTCTGCATGTGCGGCACGATGGTCGGGTCGTTGTGGTTGAACTGGATCACCAGCGGTCGCTTCAGTGCGCCCGTCAGCGCCAGCGTCGCGCGCACCTTGGCCTGCGCGGCAGGTACAGCATCGATGCGCCGTACCCCGGCGTTGAATGCGGAGTCATCGCCGAAGCCGCTGTAGACCACGCCCATGTTGCCGACCGGCATGCCACCGCTGCGTGTGGCCAGTTCATGCAGGACCAGGGCGTGCAGGCTGATCGTGCCGGCCACTTCGTCGGGGGAAACCTGCAGCCGCTGCGCCAGCAACGCGGCATGCGCTGGGTCGCGTTGCAGCGCAGTGGCGATGCCCTGGTACAGCTCACCCTGCGGCAGCATGGCTGCATCACGCGATGCCAACCCGGTGCCCGGCAGCCCCTCGGCCCTGGGGAAGAAATAATCGAACGCGACCAGTGTGGTCAGCAGGTCGGCCGCGATCTGTTCGCCACTGAGATTGGCGCCGCACAGCGACACACCACCGGCATAGTGCTGCGGGAAGCGCTCGAGGCTGCCGATGGTCACGGCACCGCCCATCGAAAAGCCCAGCATCCAGGCGTGTCGCACGCGCTTGAGTTCACCCAGCGCATGCTGTCGCAGGTGTTCCATGTCGGTGATCGCCTCGGCCACCGCCCAGCCCTGGCTGGAATACGCGCTCTGCGCGACGGCGTAGCCCGCAGCCAGCAGTGCTGCGGTGCTGTCACTGGCGGCCATCGGCGTGGTGCGCGGCACGCCCACGGGCTCATAGCCATGGGCCAGCATCACCAGGTCGCCGTTCCAGTCTGCCGGTACATCCAGCCGCCAGGGGGCGCCCTGCAGCTCGCCGCTGAGCGTGCGCGGCGCGGTGGGCGCTGCGGCCAGCAAGGTCGTCGAAGGCAACAGCAGGCAGAGGGCAAGAGCGCATCGAAGCAGGGGGCGCATCGTGGTCATTCCATGCGGGAATGGCGCCGAGCATAGATCCCCGCACTACCTTGCGCGCGCTGCACTGCCGCAGGGCATTGCCTGCCGGCCGTGCTGCGCTCTACGCTGGCGGCATGGCCCTGCACAGTATCGCGTCGATTATCCGCATTCCCCACGGGAAGGCGGGGTAGCGCGCGGTCATCACGGCCATGCAACCCGCCCGGGAAGGCGGGTTGCATGCAGCACTCTCCCGGGTAATGGAATCCACCAAGGAGAACGCAGATGCACGACCTTTCATCGAACGACCCTGCGCCGACCCTGCACCTGGTGTGCGGCAAGATCGGTGCCGGCAAATCCACTCTGTCGCAGCAGTTGGCGTTGAAGCCGCGTCACGTATTGATCAGCGAGGACGCATGGCTGGCGGCGCTCTATCCGGGCGAAATCCATTCCATTGCCGACTATCTGCAGCGCGCAGCCACGTTGCGCACTGTGCTGGCCGATCATCTGCGCGCATTGCTGCAGGCGGGTGTTTCGGTGGTGCTCGATTTTCCATTCAATACGCCCGCCAGCCGCGCGTGGGCACGTGAAGTGTTCTCGCCGGCTGGCGCTGCACATCAACTGCATTTCCTCGATGTGGCAGACGAGGTCTGCAAGGCGCGGCTGCACGCGCGCAATGCACTCGGCGAGCATCCGTTCCAGGCCAGTGACGAGGAATTCGAGCAGATCACCCGCCACTTCGTTGCACCGGCCGCAGAAGAGGGCTTTGTGGTGATGCGCTACACCGAAGCAGGCCCGGCATAGCGCGGTCGGTTCAGTCGACGAAGGCCGGCTTGCCCTCGGTAGCGGTCTGCACCAGCGTCCTGCGGAAGGTCTCGACCAGCGGGCGCAGGTTGATGCGGTGCCAGGCCGCCCACAGCGGCGTGCGGTAGCTGAACCACGGCAGCTCGCGCAGCACCACGCCCGTCGGTGCCTGGTGGTCCAGGCTGCGCTGGATGGTGGTCAGGCCCAGCCCCGCGGCGACCAGCCCAAGTGCGGCCAGTGGTTCGGTCGCTTCCATGGCGATGGTCGGGGTGAAACCGGCCTTCGCGCAGGCGGCGATGAAGGTGTCATGGCGCAGCGCGCTTTCCTTGTGCATCACGCCGATCCACTGCTGGCTGGCCAGATCCGCGGGCGTGATGGTCTCTGCGCTGGCCAGTGGGTGGTCGGCCGGCAGCGCCAGCAGCATCGGGTCATTCAGTACCTGCGTGGCTTCCAGGTCCGGATCGTCGAACGCGGGTGGTTCGCAGACCAGGGCGATGTCCAGGCTGCGTTGGCGCAGGCCTTCCAGCTGCACGTCCGACTGCTGGTTGTACAGCGCGATGTGCACGGCAGGACGGTCGCCACGCAGTTCGCGCAGGGCGGTGGGCAATACGCCGGAGTGCATCGCGTATTCCAGATAGCCGATGCACAGGCCGCCTTCATCGCCGCGGCCGAGCCGGCGCGCCAGCGATTCCAGTCGGTTGGCGTGGGTCAACAGGGCGCGCGCCTCGGCGAGGAAGGTGCGGCCATCGGCGGTCAGCCGGATGCGCTGTTGCGAGCGTTCGAACAGCTGCAGCTCCAGCCGTTCCTCCAGCTGGGCGATCTGGCGGCTGAGCGGGGATTGGGAGATGTGAAGGCGCTCGGCGGCGCGGCCGACGTGTTCATCTTCGGCGACGGCCACGAAATAGCGCAGTTGGCGGAGATCGAGCATAAGACCATCCGGGACTCAAGATTGATAAATTATGTCTTGGACGGTCTGGCTGAGCAAGCCTAGCCTGTGCCTCAACCTCAACAACCTCCCCAAGGGGAATCCCATGAGCATCAACACTCTGCTGGCTGGCAAGACCCTCGGCTTCGGTACCGCGCCGCTGGGCAACATGTTCCGTGACATCCCGGAAGCCGAGGCCCAGGCCACGGTGGACGCGGCCTGGGAACAGGGCACCCGCTACTTCGATACCGCCCCGTTCTACGGCGCAGGCCTGGCCGAGATCCGGCTCGGCGACGCGCTGGCCAAGCGCAACCGCGACGACTTCGTGCTCAGCACCAAGGTCGGCCGCCTGATCCTGGACGAAGTGGAAGACACCAGCGCCCGCGACCTGGGCGAGAAGGGCGGCCTGTTCGTCGCCGGCCGCCCCAACAAGCTGGTCAACGACTACTCGGCCGATGCCACCCTGCGTTCGATCGACGACAGCCTCAAGCGCCTGAAGACCGATCGCCTGGATATCGTCTGGGTGCACGACATCGCCCAGGACTTCTACGGCGATGAGTGGCTGTCGTACTTCGAGACTGCACGCCGTGGCGCCTTCAAGGTGCTGACCCGCCTGCGCGAGGAGGGCGTGATCAGGGCCTGGGGCCTGGGCGTCAACCGCGTCGAGCCGATCGAGCTGACCCTGGACCTGGACGAAGCCCGTCCGGACGGCTTCCTGCTGGCGGGCCGCTACTCGCTGCTCGACCATGAGCGTGCGCTGCAGCGGGTGATGCCGAAGGCGGCCGAGCGCAACACCGGCATCGTGGTCGGCGGTCCGTACAGCTCCGGCGTGCTGGCCGGTGGCAGCCACTTCGAGTACCAGAAGGCGTCGCCGGAGATCCTGGCCAAGGTCGAGCGCATCAAGGCCATCGCGGCCGAGTACGGCATCAGCATCAAGGCGGCTGCCCTGCAGTTCTCGCTGGCCAACCCGGCGGTGACTGCGGTGATCCCGGGCGCCAGCCGTCCCGAACGCATCGCCGAGGACTACGCCGCACTGAAGGAAATCATCCCGGCCGGGTTCTGGCAGGAACTGCGCGCCCAGGGCCTGGTTGCGGCCAACGCCCCGTTGCCGATCGACAACATCTGAGTCCCAAGGAGACCTTCCCATGGCAACTGCATCTGTATCCATCACCGTGCCGACCCCGGCCGACCAGGTCTGGAACCTCATCGGCGGCTTCGATTCACTGCCCGACTGGCTTCCGTACATTCCCCGGAGCACGCTCAGCGAAGGCGGTCGCGTGCGCCATCTGGCCAATCCCGATGGCGATGCCATCGTCGAGCGCCTGGAAACCTTCGATCAGGCCGGTCGCAGCTACACCTACTCGATCCTGCAGGCCCCGTTCCCGGTCACCGGCTATCGCTCCACCCTGCGTGTGGTCGAGCAGGGCACTGGTTCGAGGATCGACTGGTCCGGTGAGTTCACTCCGGTGGGCGTCAGCAACGAAGAAGCGTCCGCGCTGTTCGAGGGCATCTATCGCGATGGCCTGAAGGTACTGGAAACCACGCTGGCTGGGTGAATGCCCGTGTGGTGTTGATCGCATGCAGACGCCCCGGCCGGTCCGGGGCGTTTGCGTGTCAGTGTGCGGGCGTCGGTCCACCGCAGGCGACGCGATGCATGGGAAAGTCCATTGCCTGCTTCGGGTTGTCCTGGGCGATCTCGATACGCGCATGCGCGCGCTGTTCATCGAGGCGTCGGTAGCGGATGCGCTGCGGGAAGTCGTTGGCCGGGTTCTCGAACACGGCCTCGTTGCCATCGACCCGGGTGGCATTGAACTCGGTGGCGTTCTGGCCGGAGGGCAGGGCGGTCAGCACCAGGCGGCCGTCGTCATGCTGGCGCAGCTGCATGAACTCGAAACCTACGGTGCGGCCGTCACGCAGGCTGCGGCTGCTGCCGAACAGGGTATTGCCTGCCAGGGTGGACCACTGCTCGCCGGCACCGGCCGGCTGGCCATCAAGCTGCCAGCAACCGGCCAGCCAGGCCAGGTGCTCGATCTTCGAGGGCGGGGAGGCCTGTGCGTGGGCCACCGCAAGCAGCAGCGGCAGCAGGGCCAGGGCAATGCGGATCGACATCGGTGCCTCCATGCGCGGGAATCCGTGGCCTGTATAGCGCCCGAGGGACGAGGCAGCCAGTGCCGTCCTTTCCAGTGTTGATTCCGATACGATCTGTCGCACTGAGCCTGTCTCGCTTGACCCAACGTCCCGCCATGGTCGATCGCCTCGCCATTCTGCTTGAACGCTTCGCGGTCACCGCCTCGGTGTTCCATGCCGGTGCGCTGTGCGGCATCAACACACTGGACGGCGAGGATGAGGCCGGTCAACTGCACCTGGTGCGACGTGGCCCGCTGCAGGTCAGTCATGGCCAGCAGACCGTACAGGTCGATGTACCGAGCCTGCTGCTGTATCCGCGCCCGATGCCGCACCGCTTCAGTACCGACCCACGGCAGGGCGCCGACATGGCCTGCGCGAACCTGCATTTCGAAGGTGGCCGGCTCAATCCGATCAGTGCCGCGCTGCCTGATTTCATCTGCCTGCCGCTGGCCGAGCTGTATGGCGGCAACGCGGCGCTGGAGTTGTTGTTCGAAGAGGCGTTCGAGCAGCGTTGCGGGCGAGCAGCGATGGTCAACCGCCTGTTCGAGGTGGTGATGATCCAGGTGCTGCGCCAGCTGATGGAAGGTGGCGAAATGCGCGGCGGCCTGTTCGCCGGGCTTGGCCATCCGCGATTGCGGCTGGCGCTGGTGGCGATGCATGAAGCCCCGGCGCAGGGATGGACGCTGGAAGATCTGGCCGAGGTGGCCGGCATGTCACGCAGCGTGTTCGCCGCCAGCTTCCGCGAGGCGATGGGGACCACCCCGGGCCAGTACCTGCAGGGCTGGCGGGTAGGGCTGGCGCAGCAGGCGCTGCGCCAGGGCCGGCCACTGAAGCGGATTGCCGACGAGGTGGGTTATGGCAGCGAGGCGGCACTCTCGCGCGCGTTCAAGGCGCACACGGGGCAGTCGCCACGCGAATGGCGCGGACAGGCGCGCGCTGGCGCGACCTGAGTTTCAGCCCAGGACCAGCCGGGCCAGCTTCATGCCACCGAACAGGCCGGCCAGGCCCAGTGCCACCGAGCCACCGGCATACAGTGCCGCCAGTCCATGCTGGCCGCGCTGCAGCAGCAGGCCGATCTCCAGCGCATAGGTGGAGAACGTGGTATAGCCGCCGAGGATACCGGTGGCGAGCAACAGGCGCAGCTGCGGCGAGGCACCATTGCGCATCGCGAAGACCTCGACCACCACGCCCATCAGCAGCGCGCCGCTGATGTTGATCAGGAAGGTCGACCACGGCCAGGGGCTGCCGACGGCCACCCGCGCGCCGATCAGGTTGCAGGCGTGGCGAAGGCAGGCGCCAATGCCACCCCCGATGAAGACAAGGACATAGTTGTTCAGCGTTTGCATCGCGTGCCTCGAGTGCGGGTTCGATGGCGAACGCCGAGGGCAGGCACTGCCTGCCGTCGACGAACACCGGGTTCGTCCTGGCAGGAGCCATCAGCCTTCTCAGGCGGTTATCGGGGGAGCCCCATCCCCATCGCGGCCCATGCTACCAGCGGCGGTGCATTCACGTCATCGAGGTGGTCAGCACGCGGGCAACCTTGCTGCGGCTGAAGCCATCCATCAGCAGTTCGAATGCCAGCAGGTCCAGTGCCGCGTGGCGGCGGTGGTCGATTTCCAAGCCATTCTCGGCCACCAGGTGACTGACCAGCTCGTAGGCGTCCTGCCAGACGTCCAGGTGGGCCTGGCTGGGAATGTAGGCGTTACCTGGTTCACCAACGCCGCGCCCGTTCACTCCGTACAGCAGCTCGCGCGCGTCCAGCTTGGCCGCATCGGCGATACGGAACAGCTGTTCGGCCTTCACATGCGAAGCGCTCACATGGTCGTTGAGCCAGTTGCTGATGGTTGCCGTGGTGGATTTGGCGGCGCGGGCCAGATCGGCCGGACGGGGGTGCCCGGCTTTCTTCATGGCGGCGGCGAGTCGTTGGCCGAGAGTATTCATCTATGCAAGCCAGCTTAACGCGTGGAATGCGAAGAAGCCTTGTCACAAGAATAAGGTTGGTTAACAGAGGGACCGACCGTGACCGAATTCTGGAGCAAACGGCAGGTGCGCACCCGGCTGGGATTCCGCACCGACGCCGAACTGGCCCGCTTCTTTGGCATCAGCCGTTCCGCAGTGTCGCAATGGCCTAGGGACTTTCCGATTCCGGCCCTGCGGCAGTACATCCTGCATCAGCGCTATCCGAACCTGTTCCCCACGACAGAAGCGTCGGCGGGCGAATCCATCTGACTTGCGCCGCCTTTTGTCGCATCTAGCACGCTAAGCGCATTTTGCTAAGTATGCTTAGCAAAATAGGCAAAATCGATCGATCTGAAGGTCACAATCGGTGTCATCTACTGGAGGAGTCGGTCCAGGGTTCCCGCGACCTGTCGGCTTCACCCCATCCGGGGGACCCATGTCCCCGTATGTAATTTCGTGAACGATTAATAATTTCAATCGCGAAAGTCGCTGCATGTAATTGACCTGTCGTGAAATCTATGACTAATTTGGATCAACCGGACGTGAAGCCCGGGAGTCTTTCAGTAGCACGCAAGTGAGTCGGTAGACCGTCAACGATGCAGAACAAGTCCAACGGAGGTCGTATGGAATACGGCATGCATGGCTTGGCTGAACGGGTACGCCGCGAACTGGAAGCCAGCTATCACAAACACGGATGCGGTCCGGCGTTCTGGGATACCTACCAGCAGGTGCTGGACCGGCTCGTCCCGCAGGGGACCGAGCGTACCGAGTTCACCAATGAAATGGCGCTGATCATCGAGCAGCTGGGCATTGTCCGACGTGCGCAGCTGGTTCCGCCGCACGCTGACGGGCCGCGTTGATTCAGAGCAGGCGCCAGGCGCCGCAGGCAAGCAGCACCAGCAACAAGGACAGCAGGGCCAGGGTCCGGGGTCGCCACAGGCGCTTCGGTTGCCCGGCCATCGCCTGCGGACTGCAGTAACGCACCAGCCCCGGACCGAAACCGGCCCGGTGCTGCTGTTGTGCGCAGGCCTCCAGGCAGGCGCCGCAGGCCAGGCAATCGGCCTGCGGCCCCTGGCGGATGTCCAGTTGCATTGGGCAGGCGCTGACACAAGCAGCGCAGTCGGTGCAGTCACCGAGGCGATCGGCGCTGAAGGTCGGCATCGGTCCGGCCAGCAGCGGATGCGCGGCGCGGAATACGTAGTCCTGCGCAGTGGTCGGGTCGAGCAGGCCACGACCGCGGCCGAGCACGCCGCCCAGGCCGGATGGACGCGGTCCGCGTGGCTCGCCGCGGCGCGCGTCGTACAGCATGCGTGGTGTATGCGGATCGGTCAGCAATGGCTGCATGCGTGCGAACGGGCACAACGAGCGGCAGACCTGTTCGCGCAGGAAGCCGGCATTGCCCCAGGTGGCAGCGGCATAGAACAGCACCCAGAACGTTTCCCAGCCGCTCCAGCCAGCGTTTGGCGCAGCGGCCAGCAATCCGGTGATCGGGCTGAACAGGCCGACGAAGGTAATGCCGGTCCACACGGACAGCAGTCCCCAGGCCAGCTGGGTGGCCGAGCGTACAGCAGGTGCAGGCAGCATGCGGGCCGCGCTGCGGGCGATCCAGTCGAAGGCGCGCCGCCACAGCGTCTGCGGGCAGGCGTGACCGCACCACACTCGGCCGGCGAGATGGGTAAGCAGCGCCAGGCCGACGGCCAGTACCACCAGCAGGCCGATCAGCACGCCGACGTCGCCGGGCCACAGGGTCCAGCCAAACAGGTCGAATCGCCGCGCGTTGATGTCCAGCAATAGCGCCTGGCGACCCTCCCAGCGCAGCCACGGCAGTGCGTAGAACAGCACCAGCAGGGCGGCGCTGAGCGTGCCGCGCCAGTGCCAGGGACGGGGAAGCCGAGTGCAGGACGTGCTCATCCCAGCGGCAGCTCGTCGTCGTCATCGCTCGGCATGGGCCGCTGCAGGTACCAGGTGACCGCGCTGGACAGTGCCGTCACCGACCAGAACATGAAGAATCCCGCCGTATAGCCCAGTTCTCGGCTGATGGCCGTGCCCGGGAAACTGATGGCCTGCAGGCGCAACGGATCGACGAAGGCGAAGAACACCACGCTGGCCACGCCGGCGGCGATGAAGCTGGGCCAGAGGATGGCGCCCCACTGCTGGATCAGCCGCTGGCGGCGGCTGGGAGAAGGTCTGTTCATGCTGTCCCGGATCGAAAAGTGGGCGGCGCGTATACTCGCCTGGGTCGGCGCGGCATCCGCAGGGCATGCTTCCTGCAAGCGTGCCAGCCTAGGTGCAGCGGACTGCGCCGACATTGATCTGGATCAACGGTGGTGTCGGCCGGCTGCGGCATACTGCCGGCACGCTTTGGGTACCCCGATGAATGCAACGCCGCCGCCTGTCCTTCCTGTCGCCTCGCCCGAGCTGTGCACCGAGCAGGAGGTGACCCGCCTGGTCCACGACTTCTACGCGCGCGTGCGCGAGGAGGAGCGATTGGGGCCGGTGTTCGAGGCCCACGTCCACGACTGGCCGGAGCATCTGGCCCAGCTGGTCGACTTCTGGTCGGCGATGCTGCGTGGCACCCGGCGCTTCAAAGGCTCGCCGATGTCCAAGCACATGGCCATCGAGCTGGACAAGGATCTGTTCGACCGATGGCTGGTGCTGTTCCGGATCACCACGGCCGAGTGCGGCAACCCGCCCATGCAGGAGCTGGCCAACGATGTGGCCGCGCGCATCGGTGACACCTTCTGGAAGCGCTACCAGATGCTGCGCTGGCCCCAGGTCGGCCTGCCGGTGCTGGGGATGCCCGCCAAGGATTGATCTGGGTCAAGGCGGCGCCAGTCGACCGGCGCGATGCTGGCGCCATGGACACGTTCTCTCCCGCCGCCGGCGGCCTGGCCTGGACCTTCGACCCTGACCTGCTGCGCCGGCATGACCGGCCGGGGCCTCGCTACACCTCGTATCCGACCGCGCCGCACTTCCACGATGGCTTCGATGCACCGGCGCTGCGCCAGGCGATCGCCGACAGCAACCAGCTGGCCCGCGCGCTGTCGCTGTACGTGCATGTGCCGTTCTGCTCCAGCCCCTGCTTCTACTGCGGCTGCAACCGGGTGATCACCCGCGACCGCGGCCGTGGCCACAGCTACGTCTCGCGCGTGCTGGCCGAGGCCGACCTGCTGGCGCCGCAGTTCGATGACGGCCGCGAGGTCATCCAGCTGCACCTGGGCGGCGGTACGCCGAACTTCCTCGATGCCGAGGCGATGACCACGCTGGTGGAAGGGCTGCGCCGGCGCTTCGATTTCAGCGATTCGCCGCAGCGCGATTTCTCGATCGAACTCGATCCGCGCTTCATCGACACCCGCGACGTCGCCATGCTGGCGCGGCTGGGCTTCAACCGGGCCAGCCTGGGCGTGCAGGATTTCGACCCGCAGGTGCAGGAGTCGATCAACCGCATACAGGGCGTGCAGCAGACGCTGGACATCCTGCGCGCCTGCCGCGACAGCGGTATGCGTTCGGTCAACGTCGACCTGATCTATGGCCTGCCGGGGCAGAGCCTGGAAGGATTCGGCCGCACCCTCGAACTGGTGCTGGCGCTGCGCCCGGACCGACTGGCGGTGTATGGCTACGCGCATCTGCCGCATCTGTTCCGTGCGCAGAAGCAGATCGACGAAAGCCGTTTGCCTTCGCCGGAAGACAAGCTGGCATTGCTGGGCCTGGCGGTGGAGAAGCTCTCTGCCGCAGGCTACCAGTACATCGGCATGGATCACTTCGCACTGCCGGAAGAGGATCTGTCACGCGCGCAGCGTGCCGGCCAGCTGCATCGCAACTTCATGGGCTACACCACCCACGCCGATACCGATCTGCTCGGCCTGGGCGTGAGTGCGATCAGCCACATCGGTGCCACCTACAGCCAGAATCCACGTGACCTGCCGTCGTGGGAGGACGCGGTGGACCAGGGGCAGTTGCCGGTCTGGCGCGGTGTTGCGCTCAGTGCTGACGACCAGCTGCGCGCGGAGCTGATCCAGCAGCTGATGTGCCAGGGCGAGGTGGATGGCACGGTGCTGGGGCGGCGCCACGGCATCGATTTCGAGCAGTACTTTGCCGAAGACCTGCGTTCGGTGCAGCGGCTGCAACAGGACGGCCTGGCCGAATACCGGGAGGGGGTCGTGCGCGCCAGTGAACCCGGGCGGCCGCTGCTGCGGTTGCTGGCGATGTGCTTTGACCCCTACCTGCGCGCCGCACACGAGCAACCACGCTACTCGCGTGCGATCTGATCGGTCTGCTGCGCAACGCGCACGATGGTGCCCGGAGCCGGAATCGAACCGGCATGGGGTTGCCCCCGGCGGATTTTAAGTCCGATGCGTCTACCAGTTTCGCCATCCGGGCCTGCAGCGCGGCGCCGATTGTAGCCCACCCGAGGCACGACAGCCGGGTTGTGCACGGAGCGGCGTGCTTAACTGTTATCCCTGTTCATGTCATAGTCCCAGCCATCGTTCCCAGGGGGGGAGCCACCCGATGTCGCTGCACGCGATTGCCTACGCCAGTGAGGCCCGCGCCGATCTGCGGACAACCGATCTTGATCGCCTGCTGGCCGATGCCACGGCCTTCAATCGTGTAGCCGGTGTCACCGGTGTGCTGATGTTTGATGGCAGCCGTTTCCTGCAGTATCTGGAAGGCCCCGAAGATGGCATCGATTCGGTGTTCCAGCGCATCGTCAATGCACGCAGCCATGCGCAGATGAAGGTGTTGTGCCGTGCGCCGGTGTTGCAGCGCGCATTTCCGCGCTGGTCGATGGGCACGCGGCGGATCGATGCGGACCTGCTGACCCAGATCGTTGACGCCGCATGGCCGGGCTTCCTGCTTGGCAGCGGTGGTTTCGAGCGGCTGCTGCAGGCCTGGACCGGCGCCGACGGCGAGCTGGAACCCGCCGCGGTCGCGCTGGGCTCCTGAGCCCGCCTTGGCGGCGGGGTGCCGGGGCCGTTAGGCTGTAGCCTTCCTGGTGCGGGTTTTCCGGAGTGGTACAGCGAATGAGTGGGTCGGCCGAAGCCATGGCAGCGTATCTGCGATCGCATCCGTTGCACGGGATGTGCCGATGAGTGCGCCGGTTGCGGCGGCCAGTGCACCCCGGTTTGCGGTGATCGGCCTGGGCTACGTCGGCCTGCCGTTGGCGGTGGCGTTTGGCCGGCAGTGGCCGACCTTGGGCTTCGATATCGATGCCGGTCGCATCGCCGAGCTGCGCAGCGGCCAGGACCACACGCTGGAGATGGAAGCCGACGAGCTGGCCAGTGCGCAGCTGCTGCAGTACGGCAGCGATCCGGCACTGCTCGATGCCTGCAATGTCTACATCGTCACTGTGCCGACCCCGATCGATGCATACGAGCAGCCCGACCTGGAGCCCCTGCGTTCGGCAACACGGCTGATTGCCAGCCATCTTCGCGCGGGTGACCTGGTGATCTACGAATCCACGGTGTATCCCGGCACCACCGAAGAGGTCTGCGTGCCGCTGCTGGAGCAGGTCTCCGGACTGCGCTTCAACGAAGACTTCTACTGTGGCTACAGCCCGGAGCGGGTCAGTCCCGGCGACCGCCAGCGGCGCCTGGCCGACATCCGCAAGATCACCTCGGGCTCGACGCGCGAGGTCGCGGCGGTGATTGATGGCCTGTACCAGCGCATCATCGCCGCCGGTACCTTCCCAGCGCCGTCGATGCGTGTGGCTGAAGCGGCCAAGGTGGTGGAGAACATCCAGCGTGACGTCAACATCGCGCTGGTCAATGAGCTGGCACTGATCTTCGACCGGCTCGGCATCGACACCCAGGATGTGCTCGACGCCGCCGGCAGCAAGTGGAACTTCCTGCCATTCCGGCCGGGCCTGGTCGGCGGCCACTGCATTGGCGTGGACCCGTACTACCTGCTGCACAAGTCCGAGAGCGTGGGCTACCACCCGGACCTGATCCACACCGCGCGGCAGGTCAACAACCGCGTCGGCGAGCATGTGGCGTCGCGGGTGCTGGCAATGCTGGCCGAACGCGGCTGCGTAGCTGCGCAGTCGCGCATCCTGGTGCTGGGCGTGACCTTCAAGGAGGATTGCCCGGACCTGCGCAACAGCCGCGCGCTGGAGCTGGCGCAGCGCCTGCGCGATGCCGGTGCACAGGTGGAGGTCAGCGACCCGTGGGTCGGCCCGGCGGCATTGGCCGATGCGGGCGTGCACTGGCTGGCCGAGCCGCTGGCGGGGAGTTACGACGCCGTAGTTCTGGCAGTGGCCCATGCCCGATTCAAGGCCATGGATGACGCCGCGATCCGGGAGCTGCTGGCGCCCGGTGGCATCGTCTACGACGTGAAGTCGGTCTGGCCGCGCAACGTGGTTGACGATCGCTTGTAAGCCCGGGCAGCGAGCGGCGCGGTAGACTCGGGGGCAGTTGCAACCGAGGAAAGCCATGCACCGGTATATCGTCTACCTGCTCGCCATCCTGATGTTCCCGATATGCCTGTGGCTGGCCACGATCTGGCCGGCCTGGTATTGGGGCGTCGGCCTGACTGCCGCGATGGTGGCGCTGGGGACCTGGGACCTGCTGCAGAAGCGCAGCACGTTGCGCCGCAACTATCCGGTGATGGCGCATTTCCGCTATGGCCTGGAATCAATCGGCCCGGAGATCCGCCAGTACTTCGTGCAGAGCGACCTGGAGGACGTGCCGTTCTCGCGCCAGCAGCGTGCGCTGATCTACCAGCGCGCCAAGAACGAGATGGACACGGTGCCGTTCGGCACACTGCGCAGCACCTATGCGGTGGACTACGAGTGGATCAACCACTCGCTGGCGCCGACCGCCATTGCCAAGCACGATTTCCGCGTGTTGATCGGTGCGAACTGTGCAAAGCCCTATTCGGCCAGCGTGTTCAATATCTCGGCGATGAGTTTTGGCTCGCTGTCGGCCAACGCGATCCGCGCACTGAACGAGGGCGCGCGGCGCGGTGGCTTCTACCACGACACCGGCGAAGGTTCGATCTCGCCCTACCACCGCGAGATGGGCGGCGATCTGGTCTGGGAGATCGGCTCGGGCTACTTCGGTTGCCGTGACGAAAAGGGCGGTTTCAGCGAAGAGCGCTTTGTTGCCAATGCCACCCATGATCAGGTCAAGATGATCGAGATCAAGCTGTCGCAGGGCGCCAAGCCGGGCCACGGTGGTGTGCTGCCGGCGCCGAAGGTGACCGCCGAGATCTCGGTGACCCGTGGCGTGCCGATGGGCGTGGACTGCGTATCGCCGTCGCGTCACTCGGCATTCTCGACGCCGGTCGAGCTGTTGCAGTTCCTGGCCCGCCTGCGCGAGCTTTCCGGTGGCAAGCCGGTCGGTTTCAAGCTGGCGATCGGCCACCCGTGGGAGTGGTTCGGCATTGCCAAGGCGATGCAGGAAACCGGGTTGCTGCCGGATTTCATCGTGGTCGACGGCGCCGAGGGAGGCACCGGTGCGGCACCGGCCGAATTCGTCGACCATGTCGGCGTACCGATGCACGAAGCACTGCTGCTGGTGCACAACACCATGGTCGGCCTGGACCTGCGCGAGCGCATCCGCATCGGTGCGGCGGGCAAGATCACCAGTGCGTTCGACATCGCGCGCACCATCGCGCTCGGCGCCGACTGGTGCAACGCCGGCCGAGGCTTCATGTTCGCGCTGGGCTGCATCCAGTCGCTGAGCTGCCACACCGACAAGTGCCCGACCGGCATCGCCACCCAGGACCCGGCGCGCTGGAAGCACCTGGATGCGCCGGACAAGGCCACCCGGGTGTACAGCTATCATGAGCACACGCTGCATGCCTTGAAGGAACTGTTGTGCGCCGCGGGCCTGAACGATCCGGCCGAACTGGGGCCGGAGCACATCCTGCGTCGTGTTTCGCCTGTCGAGATCCGCTCGCTGGCCTCCCTCTACCGCTACCTGGAACCGGGCGAGCTGCTGCACAAAGTGCCCGACCATGCGGTGTTCCATGCGTTCTGGGCCGATGCGCGCAGCGATTCCTTCCAGCCCCCGCCGAAGATCCAGGCGCTGCGCGCCAGCAAGTCGCGATAACGTGTTGCTGTAGAGCCGAGCCCATGCTCGGCTGCTTCTCTCATCGCGATGTTGGAACGAAGATCAGCCGAGCATGGGCTCGGCTCTACAAGGAGGAGCTGTCATGCGGTTCAGGAGCGGCACCATCGATGACGTCGCCACGCTGTGGGCGCTGCGCACGCGTTGTGTGCGTGAAACCTGCAGCAGTCACTACCCTCCCGAGGTCATTGCGCCGTGGTCTGCCTCGCCGCCGCCGTCGCAGTACGCACGGCTGCTGGGGCAGGGCGGCTGTGTAGTGGCCGAGGACGGGCAGGGTGGCCTGCTTGGCTTCGGTGTGTTCGATGCCGATGCCAATGAAGTCGATGCGTTGTTCGTTGATCCTGATCGTGGCGGCCAGGGCATCGGCCAGGCGTTGATGCAACGCCTGCTGGCGATGGCCGATCGTGACCGTGAGGTGGTGCTGTCGGCGTCGCTCAACGCCGTGCCGTTCTATCAACGACAGGGGTTCATCAGCGTGAGCGAAAAGGCCTACCCGCATCCCAGTGGCGTGGCGCTGGCGTCGGTGAGCATGCGCCGGCCGTGGTGACCAGCGCGTAGAGCCGAGCCCACGCTCGGCTGCCTTTGATTCAAGCCGAGCATGGGCTCGGCTTTACATAGTGCAGTTCACCGCCCGGCCAACCACGCGATAGCACCTTCCGCAGCACGCAGGCCGCTGGCGTAGCACGCGGTCAACAGATAGCCACCCGTCGGTGCCTCCCAGTCCAGCATTTCGCCGGCGCAGAACACGCCGGGCAGTGCCCGCAGCATCAGGCCATCATCCAGCGCATCCAGGCGCACGCCACCGGCGGTGCTGATCACCTCGGCCATCGGCCGGGGACGCTGCAGGCGCAGCGGCAGGCGCTTGAGCGTAGCCGCCACGGCAGGCAGGTCGTTGCCGGCTTCTTTACCCAGAATCTCGAACACCAGTGCGGCTTTCACTGCATCAAGGCCGGCCTGGCGACGCAGGTGCTCGCCGAAGCTGCGGCCCTTGCGCGGGCGCGACAGGTCGGCCAGCAGGCGCGCCTCGTCGCGGCCCGGCACCAGGTCCAGCCACAGCATCGCGTGGCCATCGTGGTTGATGGTTTCGCGCAGGTCGGCGGCCAACGCGTAGATCAGGCTGCCTTCAATGCCGTACTCACTGGCCACGCACTCGCCCTGCAGAGCCTGCGGTTGTCCAGCCAGGTCGATCCAGTGCGCAACCACCGGCTTCAACGGTGCACCGGCATTGCGCTGGGCGAAGAACGGGGTCCAGTCCACGTCGAAACCGCAGTTGGCTGACTGCAGTGGTGCGATGTCCACACCACGCGCCCGCAGTGGCGCAACCCAGGCGCCGTCGCTGCCCAGCTGCGGCCAACTGCCGCCGCCTACCGCCAGTACCGTGGCATCGGGGTGGACATCGATTTCCCCCGCTTCGGTGGCAAAGCGCAGGGCGCCGTCATCGCTCCAGCCGATCCAGCGGTGGTTGGCATGCAGGCGCACACCCTGTTCCTTCAATCGGCGTACCCAGCCGCGCAGCAGCGGCGCTGCCTTGCGGTCGACCGGGAACACCCGGCCAGAGCTGCCCACGTAGGTCTCAACGCCGAAGCCTGCGGCCCAGTCACGCAGTGCCTGCGCGTCGAAGCCATCCAGCCAGCTGCCGACCACAGCGGCCTGCTCGCGATAGCGGCTGTCGAACAACGGCCGCGGATCGGAATGGGTGAGGTTGAGCCCGCCCTTGCCGGCGATCAGGAACTTGCGGCCGGGTGAACCCTTGGCCTCGTACAGGTCGACCTCCAGCCCAGCGGCGCGCAGGCGCTCGGCGGCGAACAGGCCGGCCGGGCCGCCGCCGATGACGGCGACCCGCTGGGGCAGTGCGGTATTACGGTTTGACATCGAGCAGCTCGACGTCGAACACCAGCGACGAGCCGGCCGGGATCGGGCCGACGCGGCGGTCGCCGTAGCCGTAGTCCGGCGGGATCATCAGGGTGCGCTTGCCGCCGACCTTCATGCCGGCCACGCCCTCATCCCAGCCGCGGATGACCTGGCCGGCGCCCAGCGCGAAGGTGAACGGTTCGCCACGGCTGACCGAGCTGTCAAAGGTCTTGCCGTGCTTGGTTTCGGTGCGGTTGTCGTAGATCCAGCCGGTGTAGTGCACGGTCACCTTGCTGCCGGAGACGGCTTCGGCGCCGGTGCCGGGCACGGTATCGATGCGCTCGAAGGTGGTCAGGGTGCCGCCCGGCGGTGGGCCCGAGGGCTCGGTGGAACAGCCAACGGCGGCGAGGGACAGCAGCAGGGGAAGCAGCAGGCGGCGCATCGGGCGTCTCCGGAAGGGCGCAGGGCGAGGGCGGCAAGGGTAGCGCATCGGCGCCGGGTATCATGGGGGCATGGCAAAACTCCTGCTCAATCTGCGCAATGTCGGCGACGACGAATATGCCGATGTCTGCACGCTGCTCGACCAGCACGGCATCGCCTGGTACCGCACCGAACCCAGCCCGTGGGGCATTTCCAATGGCGGCCTGTGGCTGCGCGAGGATGGCGATCATTCGCGTGCGAAGGCGCTGATGGCCGAGTACCAGGCCGAGCGCGGTCCTCGCATCCGCGCTGAGCGTGAGCAGGCATTGCGTGATGGCACCGCCGAGACCTTCGGCAGCCTGTTCCGGCGGCGGCCGGTGTACGTGGTTCTGGTGCTGCTGGCGATGGCCGGTGCGGCGGCGCTGGTGCTGCTGCCGTTCGTGCTGTTGCGGGGGTAGAGCGTTCGGCCGGGTTGCACCCGGCAACCGCGGTAGTGCCGGCCTCTGGCCGGCAACAGCAACAGCAACAGCAACAGCAGGCATTCCGTGGGATGGCGTGGCGGTGTGGGTTTGCGGGGCCGCCGTGAACCCGTCCCTGGGGGCTTGGTCGCCGCATCCATGCGGCTCACACCCCGCAAATCCACACCGCCACGCCTTCGACAGTTTCACGCGATCTGCTGGCGCTGGGGGCGGATCCCTCCGATGCGCAGAGGGCTCTGACCGCTGAATCTGCAGATCTTCGATAGATCCACGCCACGGGTGGATGAACGTGAAAATCTGACCCTGGGGCGGTCTGGCGCTAAAATGGCGCAATGATCGCCAATACCGCTGCCTACCATTTCGCCGTCATCGACGCTCCCCAGGCCC
The DNA here is from genome assembly GCF_056482105.1 of Stenotrophomonas sp. 78350_Sma. Lineage (NCBI taxonomy): Bacteria > Pseudomonadati > Pseudomonadota > Gammaproteobacteria > Lysobacterales > Lysobacteraceae > Stenotrophomonas > Stenotrophomonas sp. 78350_Sma. Next base: position 1,785,469 of record NZ_CM151182.1, read on the forward strand.
TGTGCGACCAGTTGCTGGCGCGCGCCGAGGCGGCGCAGCTGCGGGGCACGATCCTGGTGGCGGGCGAGGGACTGAACCTGTTCCTGGCGGGTGCGCCGGAAGCGGTCGAGGGCTTCTATGCGGCGCTGCGTGCCGATTCGCGCTTTTTCGACATGCGGGTCAAGACCAGCCTCAGCGAGCACCAGCCGTTCGCGCGGCTGAAGGCCAAGGTGAAGGACGAGATCATCAGCTTCCGCCGTGACGACGGTCAGCCGCTGGACTATCCGCGCGCGCCGGCGGTCGATCCGGCCACGGTGCAGCGCTGGTTGCGGCAGGGGCATGACGACGCGGGCAAGCCGGTGGTGATGCTCGATACGCGCAACCTGCAGGAAGTGGAGTACGGCACCTTCAAGGATGCGCTGGTGTTGCCCATCCACAAGTTCACCGACCTGCCCGAGGCGCTGGCGCCGCACCGCGAAGCGCTGAAGGACAGCACCGTGGTCAGTTTCTGCACCGGCGGCATCCGCTGCGAGAAGGCCGCGCTGTGGATGGTCAACGACGGCATGGACAACGTGCTGCAGCTCGAGGGCGGCATCCTCGGCTACTTCGAGGAAGTGGGCGGCGAGGGCTACGAGGGCCGTTGTTTCGTGTTCGACGAGCGCGTGGCGCTGGATGCCGAGTTGAAGCCGATGGTTGACCAGCCGCTGGCCGAGCCGCGCCCCAGCGCGTTCTGATGCTTCCCCGGTAGAGCCGGCCGCTGGCCGGCTGCCAGGGCACGTTGCCTGCCGGCCAGCGGCCGGCACTACCGGATCAAGCGCAGCCAGCCCTGAACCCGCCCCACGGGAATCAGCATCCCGCCACCGTCACTGGCCGCGGCGCCTGGCCGACCCCATGCATGGGGGATCCTGTGACGGAAAAACGCCTGATGATCCCGTTGTCGATCCTTGACCTGGCCCCGGTCTGCGAGGGCAGTGACACCACCGCTGCCTTCGCCAACATGCTGGAACTGGCCCAGCACGCCGATGCGCTGGGCTACCGCCGCTATTGGCTGGCCGAACACCACAACATGCCAGGCATCGCCAGCGCGGCCACCGCCGTGCTGATCGGCCACGTCGCCGGTGGCACAACGCGCATCCGCGTCGGTGCCGGCGGCATCATGCTGCCCAACCATGCGCCGCTGCAGGTGGCCGAGCAGTTCGGCACGCTGGCCTCGCTGTATCCGGACCGCATCGACCTCGGCCTGGGCCGTGCGCCGGGCACCGATCAGCCGACCGCGCGTGCATTGCGCCGCTATTTCGACAGCGCCGACCAGTTCCCGCAGGACGTGCGCGAGCTGCTGCACTACTTCGAGCCGGTGCAGCCCGGGCAGGCGGTGCAGGCAGTTCCAGGTGGTGGCCTGCGAGTGCCGACCTGGATCCTCGGGTCCAGCCTGTTCGGTGCGCGCATGGCCGCCTCGATGGGCCTGCCGTATGCGTTCGCCTCGCACTTCGCGCCCGACGTGATGGACGAAGCGCTGGCGGTGTACCGCCGCGAGTTCCGCCCCTCGGCCACGCTGAAACAGCCGCACGCGATGCTGGCCTTGAACGTTGTCGCCAGCGACAGCGAAGCCGAGTCGCGCCGCCTGTTCACCAGCCAGCAGCAGAGTTTCGTCAATCTGCGTCGTGGACGCCCGGGCAAGATTCCGGCGCCGATCGATGACATCGAATCGTTCTGGGAACCGCATGAAAAGCTGGGCGTGGAGCGGGCACTGGCCTGCACCGTGCTGGGCGATCCGCAGCAGGTGGCGGATGGCATCGCCGCCTTCGTTGAACGGCACAAGCCAGACGAGCTGATGCTCACCGCCAACCTGTATGACCATCGTGCACGCCTGCGCTCGTTCGAACTGACCATGCAGGCCTGGCACGCCCGCCACGCGGGCTGAACAATTGCGTCACGGCCCATTGCGGCCGAACCGCGTCTGATGGGGGCTCAAACAGAAGGAGCCCCCACATGGCCGACACCCGCGCCGAACACATCGCCCAGCTGGCAGAACTGATCAAGGACGTGGAGGTGGCGATGTTCACCACCACCGGCGTCGACGGACGGCTCTACAGCCGGCCGCTGGCCACCCAGCAGGTCACCTTCGACGGTGACCTGTGGTTCGTCATCACTGCCGACAGCCCGAAGGTGGCCGAGATCGCGCTCGATCCGCGCGTCAACGTGGCCTATGCCTCGCCATCGAAGAACACCTACGTGTCTGTGGCGGGGCGCGCGCGGGTTGTCGATGATCGCGCGAAGATCGAGGCGCTGTGGTCACCGGCGATGAAGCTGTTCTTCCCGGGCGGCAAGGACGACCCCAACCTTCGCTTGATTCATGTGCGCGCCGACTCGGCCGAGTACTGGGACGGGCCGGGCACGCTGCTGGGCACGGCGCTGAGTTTCGTGCTGTCGGCAGTGCAGGACGAACCGGCGGCGTTGGCCGACAACGGGTTCATCGATCTTCGGTGATGACCGATGTCCGGTATTGGTAGTGCCGGCCGCTGGCCGGCAAACCTGGAAACGTGGCAGCCGGGCAGCGGCCGGCTCTACCGGATTCCGGCTCAGAACCAGCGCTGGAACAGTTCCACCGTATAGCCCACCAGCTGCCCCGAACTGAAACCGAAGAAGGCGATTGCCGCCAGCGCCGCGATCCAGTTGAACAGCATCAGCGCGCCATCGCGCTCCAGCAGCGCCAGCGCGAACAGCAGCAACTGGAAGCCGAACAGGAAATTGGTGAACGGAATCGGCAGCGACAGCAGAACGCCCAGCAGCACCAGCAGCAGGCCGGTGAAGGCGTGGGCGGGCAGTGGTGTCAGCAGCCGCGGCAGGCGCGGCTTCAGCATCTTGTCCAGGCGCCGCAGCGGACGATCGATACGGTCGAGGAAGCGGTGCATGGTGCCGCGCTTCGGCCCGCGCCGGGCAATGAAGCCGGGCAGCCAGGGACGGCGCAGGCAGCACAGCATCTGCAGGCCGATCAGGATCACCAGCGGCCCGCTGACCGCACCGCCCATGCCCGGAATCGGAATGAACGACGGCAGGATCGCCACGAACAGGAACACGCCGAACGCGCTCTGCTGCAGGTTGCACAGGATCCGGCCAAGCGGCATGTGCTCGGCCGGATCACCGGAGGCAAACATCTCCAGCAGGGTGCGGATGCCCTCGTTGCGGTAGGTCGGGCGCTCGGCGTCCGGACCCTGGCCGGCCTCAGGCGGTGAGCTCATCGGCCTGCTCGTCGGACAACGTGCGCAGCAGCAGCTTGTCCACGCGCGCACCGTCGAGGTCGACCACTTCGAAGCGCCAGCCAGCCCAGTCGAAGTACTCGCCCGCGTGCGGAATGCGGCCGAAGTAATGGATGCACATGCCGGCCAGCGTGTAGTAGTCGCCGTCCTCGGCGTCGGGCAGGTCGTTGCTGCCGATCAGTTCGCGCACGTCTTCGATCGGCAGCGATCCGTCCACCAGCAGCGAGCCGTCTTCGCGGGTCACCACCAGCGCGTCCTCGTCGGCGTTCTCCACCGCCTGCAGACGACCAACCACTGCGCCCATCAGGTCGCTGATGGTCACCAGGCCCTGGATCTCGCCGTACTCGTCCACCACCAGTGCCATCGACTGCTGTTCCTCGCGGAAGATCTCCAGCAGCTTCATCGCGTGGGTCGATTCAGAAACGTACAGCGGCTCGCGCAGGGTCTGGAACAACGCGTTGTCACCGCGCGCCATGCGCGTGGCCAGCGATTTCAGTTCAAGCACGCCGACCACGTCCATGTCGTTGTCGCGGTACACCGGGTACCGGGAGAACTCGTGCTCGGCCATGATTTCCAGGTTGCGCTCCAGTCCGCCCTGGGTATCCAGCCAGGCGATGCGGTTGCGCGGGGTCATCAGGCTGTCGGCGGTGCGGTCACCCAGGCGCATGACGCGGTTCATCATGTCGCGCTCGTGGGCGTCGATCACGCCGGCCTCGTGGCTCTCGGCCACCAGCATGCGGATCTCTTCTTCAGTCACCGAGGCGACTTCATCCTTGCCCAGGCCGAACAGGCGCAGCACCAGCTGGGTGGTCTTGGACAGCAGCCAGACGAAGGGCAGGGCGAGCTTGGCCAGCCAGCTCATCGGCATCGCCACCAGGCCAGCGATGGCTTCCGAGCGGGTCAGTGCCAGGCGTTTGGGTACCAGTTCGCCGAAGATCAGCGTGATGAAGGTGATCAGGCTGACCGCCAGCGCGGTGCCGATGTTGCCGGCGTAAGCGAAGCCCGGCATCAGACCCTGGATCCAGCCGGCGAAGGCTTCGCCCAGCGCTTCACCACCGAGGTAGCCGGTCAGCACGCCGATCACGGTGATGCCGATCTGCACGGTGGACAGGAAGCTCTCCGGCTTCTCCGACAGTTCCAGCGCCTTGGCGGCGCGCTTGGAGGTGGCGGCCATCTGCTTCAGGCGGCTCTTGCGCGAAGTCATGACCGACATCTCGGACATGGCGAAGAAGCCGTTCAACAGAACAAGCGCGAAGACAATCAGGATCATTTCAAACACGGGCGTCGTCCCCGGTTGGTGGCAGGGAGGGCGGGTGCTTGCGATGGCGGCAGGCGCTCAGGAACGGGGTCCGGCGCGGCGCTGGGGGATAAGGGTCGTCGTCCATAGGGTGCGCCCGAAGGCGCGCTGGCATCTTAGCAAAGGGGCGTGGCAGGGTGGCAACCGCCTGTTCAGGTTGGGGGTCTCGATGCCCGGAAAGGGGGCGGGGATACCCGAGATGGTCATCTAGCCGTCATAATTCCGTCTGGTGCCGTCCTTCCCGCGACGGCTGACAGGTTTCTCAATGTTCTCTCTGCAGACCATTTTCGGTTCCGGCAAACAGTTCTACACCCTGCTCGATGAGGCTGCCGTCGCGGCCTCCGACGCCGCCAAGGCGCTGCATTCCATGCTGCGCGAGGCCGACCGCCAGCCCGCGCTGGACGCCTTCAAGCTGGCTCGCCTGCGCGAACGCGCGGCCTCGGACAAGATCAGCCAGGCGCTGGTGGACAGCTTCATGACCCCGATCGAGCGCGAAGACATCGAAGCGCTGGGCTCGGCCCTGTACAAGATTCCGAAGCAGATCGAGAAGTTCGCCGATCGCTATTCGCTGGCCACGACCCATCTGGAACACATCGACTTCGCGCCGCGCGCGGCGATGCTGGAACAGGCCGCCGGCGTGGTGGTGGAGATGGTGGCCGACCTGCGCCACATGAACCTGGACCGGATGACCGCGCTGAACGAGAAGCTGCGCTCGCTTGAGAACGAGGCCGACCGCCTGATGCTCGAGCTGTACCGCGACATCTATTCCGGCCGCCTGGACAACCTGCAGATGTTCCTGCTGAAGGAATTCTTCGAGATCCTGGAAAAGGCCATCGACCGCTGCCGCGAGGCCGGCGTGGTGGCGTACCAGATCGTGTTGAAGAACAGCTGACGGACGCCGCCGCATGTTGACCCTTGTCCTGGTGGTGATCCTGGCCGCGCTCGTCTTCGAGTTCATCAACGGCTTCCACGACACCGCCAACTCCATTGCCACCGTGGTGGCGACCAAGGTGCTCTCGCCCGGCTGGGCGGTGATGCTGGCCGCCTTCATGAACCTCATCGGCGCGCTGACCGGTACCGCAGTGGCGCTGACCATCGCGTCGGGCCTGCTCAACACCAACGTGGTCGACGTCACCCCGCAGGTGATCCTGTGCGCCCTGCTGGGCGGCATCATCTGGAACCTGATCACCTGGTGGAAGGGGCTGCCGTCGTCGTCCTCGCACGCCCTGATCGGTGGCCTCTGCGGCGCCGGCCTGGCCGCTGCCCACAACAACTGGGACGCGCTTATCTGGTCCGAGCGCCTGGGCAGCTGGGCGCAGAACAAGGGCCTGCTGTGGAAGGTGTTCGTGCCGATGATCACTTCGCCGATCGCCGGTTTCCTGCTCGGCATCGTGGTGATGGTGCTGCTGTGGGGCCTGATCGCCGGACTGGCCAAGATCGGTGGCGCCATCGGTCGCCTGGCCCGGCCGCGCATTGTCAATGCGTTCTTCGGCAAGGCCCAGATCGCCTCGGCGGCCTACATGGGCTTCGCCCACGGCCACAACGACGCGCAGAAGACCATGGGCATCATCGCCATGACCCTGATCGGTGCCGAAGCCACCGGTGCGCTGGATGACCTGCCGTCCTGGCTGGCCTTCATGCACCCGGACGCGCACGCCGGTGACGGCATCGCGATGTGGATCGTGCTGACCTGTGCGGTAGTGATGGCTGCCGGTACCGCCTCGGGCGGCTGGAAAATCATCAAGACCCTGGGCCACAAGATGGTCAAGCTGCACCCGATCCACGGCTTCGCCGCGGAGACCAGCTCGGCCACCATCCTGACCCTGGCCGCCCACTTCGGCATGCCGGTCTCGACCACGCACAGCATCTCCACCGCGATCATGGGTGTCGGCTTCGCCAAGAACCCGCGCTCGCTGAAGTTCGGCGTGATCGAACGCATCGTCTGGGCCTGGATCCTGACCATCCCGGCAGCCGGCGGCTGTGCGTACCTGATCCTGAAGCTGTTCGAGCTGTTCGGCTGGACCTGATCGCCACGCCAGGGTGCAAACGAAAAAGCCCGCCGGATACCGGCGGGCTTTTTCATGGGCAGAGAATTTTTCCGCACACCTCGTGTCGACCAAGGTCGACACCTACCAGAGCAGAAACAGGGATCCGATCCCGTGCCGACCAACGGTCGGCACCCACCAACATCAGCAGGAACCTGTGAGCGGCGGGGTGGGGTGGGGTTGCAGGACCGTTGGCGCCATGGATGGCGCCATCGAGCCCCCAGGGATGGGTTTACGGCGTGTCCTGCAACCCCACCCCACCTCGCCAGCCCACGGAAACCCTGCTTTTGACGTTGCCGTTGCAGTTGCCGTTGATCCAGCGGGTGCCGGGCCGCAGGCCCGGCCGAACCCTTCAATTACGCTGGAACAGCGCCTGCACATCCTTGCGGAACGCCGCCTGGCTGTCCGCCCGGCTGTAGAACATGTGCCCACCCGGATAGCTTCTCACCTGCACGCGGTCCGGGTTGCTGCCCATCGTCGGCATCTGGTCCACCGTCAGGATCGACCCCATGAACGGGCACGACAGGTCATTCCAGCCGTGCACGATCAGCACCTGCAGGTGCGGGTCGATTGCCACCGCCTGGCGCAGCTGGGTCACCGCACCCTGGCGCAGGTCGCCGTTGCGGTCCCACAGCCGGTTCACGTCGTAATTCAGCGCCTGGTAGCGCGCATCCACCTTCCAGCCGACCACGCGCGTCACGAAGTCGACCATCGCGGTGGTGGTCGGCGCGATGATGCTGTCCAGCAGCGGATCGTTGGCGCGCTGCTCCGGATCGTTCGGGAACGGATCGAACGCAGTCACATTGGAATCGTAACGGCTGCCCAGCGTGCCCTTGTCGCGGAATACCTCGCGCAGGTAGGCCTGGGTTTCCAGGCGGCCACCGGCACGGCGCACGAACTGCGGGTCAAGTCCGGTCAGCTCGGTTACCCGGCGCAGCATCGCCTCGGTCGCCCGCGGGTCGCTGCGGCCCTTCATCAATGCGGTGGCGTAGTCGCCGCGGGTGTACTCGACCACCTCCTGCATCGCCGCATCGGTCAGCTTGCCCTGGCGCTCCAGGTGCGCTGCAGCGATCGACGGCAGCGTCTGCATCCACGCCATCGGCGAGACATCGGCGTTGTCTTCCAGGGTCGGGCTCAGGTAGGGCGAGACCAGCACGAGGCCGTTCATCGCCACGCCCAGCCGGGTCTGCAGGAAGTGGGTGATGCGCGGGCCACGGTAGCCACCGTAGCTCTCGCCGGTCAGGTATTTGCGCGACGCCATGCGCTGGTTGCGCAGCAGCCAGTCGTAGATCGAGCGTGACAGGTATTCGATGTCGGCACTGGGGTTGTACAGCGCCTTCTTGGCTTCGTCGTCGCCGATGCGTGCGCGGCTGAAGCCGGTGCCGACCGGATCGATGAACACCAGGTCGGTGAAGTCCAGCCAGGTGCCCGGGTTGTCATGCAGGGTGGCCGGCGCCGATGCGCTGTCACCCTCGGAGCCGAAGGTCACCACCTTGGGCCCGATGGCACCCATGTTGAGGTATACCGACGATGCCCCGGGGCCGCCATTGAGCGCGAAGGTCACCGGCCGGTCCTTGCCCGGCATCGTGTAGGCGGTGAACACCACATCGGCGATCACCTTGCCCTTCTCGTCGCGCACCGGCAGGGTGCCCACGGTGGCGGTGTAGTCGAGGGTGCGGCCGGCCAGGCGCATGCTCTGGCGCGCCGACGCATCGGCGGGCAGTGCAGGGGCTTCGGTCCTGTCGTCTTTCGGATCGGGCTTGGCGTCGGCGTCAGGCGCGGCCAGCACGCTGGCTGGGGCGATGAGCAGGCCGACGCAGAGCGCGGCAGTGTGCAGCAGGGACTTCATGGCACCGGATCGGCAGCGGAAGGGGGTTCCGATGCTAGGCCGGTGACGGGCCATGCCGTATGTGTCCAAAGGCATGGCCGCGCGTCGAGGCCGCCACTGGCCAGATTGGGTCAAGCGGGCAGGGTCGCTGCCGCGTCGTCGTCGGCCAGCAGGCCATAGACGGCCGAGTCGGCCAGTTCTCCCTGGATGCGCCAGCGCTGGCGCAGCACCCCCTCGCGGTGGAAGCCCAGGCGTTCCAGCACGTGCGCGGACGGAGCGTTGCGCGGGTCGATCTCGGCTTCCACGCGATGCAGGTGCAGGGTCCGGAACAGATAGCCCAGCATCTGCTGCAGGGCCTCATGCATGTATCCCTGGCCCTGGCGGTCTGGTGCCAGGAGATAGCCGATCTCGGCGCGCATGGCCTCGCGATCAATGGCGAACGCAACGCAGATGCCCAGCAGTGGGCCGTTGGGTGATTCGCGCACGGCCAGCTTCAACTGGGTACCAATGGCGTGCGCAGCAAGATCGTCGTCGATCTGTTCGCGGGCTTCGGCCGGACGCGTCCAGGCCGGGTGGTTCCACCAGCGCATCACGTCCGGATTGGATTGCAGCGTGAACAACGCGGCCGCGTCGTCACGGCGGATCGGGCTCAGCACCAACCGCGCGCTGTGCAGCGGCAGGGCGGGGAACAGCAACGAGTGGCTGGCCAATACGATGGTCCACACGGGTGGACGCGCATTATGGCGCCGCCGGGTTTGCCGATGGCGGCGGGATGGCTCCGGAGCGGATGGGGTCGGATCCCTTTCCGCAGGAAAGGGATCCGACCCCGCTCAGGATCAGACTTCCAGGGAGGCGAGGTCGCCCTTCGACTCCAGCCAGCCCTTGCGGTCGGAGGCGCGCTTCTTGGCCAGCAGCATGTCCATCAGCGAACTTGTCTGTTCGCGATCATCCACGGTCAGCTGCACCAGGCGGCGCGTATCCGGGTGGATGGTGGATTCACGCAGCTGCGGCGGGTTCATCTCGCCCAGGCCCTTGAAGCGGGTCACGTTGATGGCGCCCTTGATCTTCTCGCGTTCGATCTTGTCCAGCATCGAGCGCTTTTCTTCCTCGTCCAGGGCATAGAACACCTGCTTGCCCACGTCGATGCGGAACAGCGGCGGCATCGCCACGAACACGTGGCCGGCATCGACCAGCGCCGGGAAGTGCTTCAGGAACAGCGCGGTCAGCAGCGTTGCGATGTGCAGGCCGTCGGAGTCCGCGTCGGCCAGGATGATGACCTTGCCGTAGCGCAGGCCGCTGATGTCGTCCTTGCCCGGGTCGCAGCCGATGGCGATGGCCAGGTTGTGCACTTCTTCCGAGGCCAGCACGCTGTTGGACGAGACTTCCCAGGTGTTCAGGATCTTTCCGCGCAACGGCATGATGGCCTGGAAGTCCTTGTCGCGGGCCTGCTTGGCGCTGCCGCCAGCCGAATCACCTTCCACAAGGAACAGCTCGGTACGGGACAGGTCCTGGCTGATGCAGTCGGCCAGCTTGCCGGGCAGGGCCGGGCCCTGGGTGACCTTCTTGCGGACGACCAGCTTCTCGGTCTTCAGGCGCGCGCTGGCGCGCTCGATGGCGATCTGCGCGATCTTCTCGCCCAGCTCCACGTTCTGGTTCAACAGCAGGCTGAAGGCATCGTGGGCCGCGCCTTCAACGAAACCGGCCGCCTGGCGCGAGGACAGGCGTTCCTTGGTCTGGCCGCTGAACTGCGGGTCGGTCATCTTCAGCGACAGCACGAACGACACGCGGTCCCACACGTCTTCCGGGGCCAGCTTGACGCCACGCGGCAGCAGGTTACGGAAGTCGCAGAACTCGCGCAGCGCCTCGGTCAGGCCGGTACGCAGGCCGTTGACGTGGGTGCCGTGCTGCGCGGTGGGAATCAGGTTGACGTAGCTTTCCTGTACCAGCTCGCCTTCCGGCAGCCAGGCCACGGCCCAGTCCACCACCTCGGTGTCCTTCTTGAGGTTGCCGACGAACAGGTCGGCCGGCAGCGATTCGCGCTCGCCCAGTTCCAGCTTCAGGTAATCGCGCAGGCCGTCTTCGTAGTACCAGGTGTCGACTTCGCCGGTGGCCTCGTCGGTCAGCTTGACGGTCAGGCCAGGGCACAGCACGGCCTTGGCGCGCAGCAGGTGCTTGAGCGCGCGCACCGCGAACTTGGGCGTGTCGAAGTACTTCGGGTCCGGCCAGAAGCGCACGCGGGTACCGGTGTTTTTCTTGCCGACGGTACCGACCACTTCCAGCGGGGTGGCGCGGTCGCCGTTGCGGAAGGTGATGCGGTGCTCGGCTCCTTCGCGCTTGATGTGTACTTCCACCAGGGTCGACAGCGCGTTGACCACGCTGACGCCGACGCCGTGCAGGCCGCCGGAGAAGGTGTAGTTGTTGTTGCTGAACTTGCCGCCCGCATGCAGGCGGGTGAGGATCAGCTCGACACCCGGGATCTTTTCTTCCGGATGGATGTCCACCGGCATGCCGCGGCCGTCATCGCTGACCTCCACGCTGCCGTCCTTGTACAGGGTGATCTCGATCGAGCGGGCGTGGCCGGCGAGGGCCTCGTCCACCGAGTTGTCGATCACTTCCTGCGCCAGGTGGTTCGGGCGCGCGGTGTCGGTATACATGCCGGGACGGCGCTTGACCGGGTCAAGGCCGGACAGGACTTCAATATCGGCGGCGTTATAGCGGGCGTTCATCTATCTTCTAAAGCGCGGAGCGACGCGCAAGTGTGCGGTCTGTGCGGCGAATTTGCACGCCTGCGGTTCAGCCTCGGCGACGGGGAGGGGGTAAAATGGCAGCCGCTGGAATCTGAACGCCGGCGACCCCCGTTGGGTCGAAACATCCAAGCCATACCGCGAGGAGGACCTCATGAAGAAGTTGCTGACCATTGCGATCCTGGCCGCTGCCGCCGTTGCAGTGCCGCTGGTGGTGGCGCAGAACGCCGGCCAGCCGGCCCCGCAGCAGGGTGACCAGGCCGACAAGGCCCAGGCCGAAGCCGATGCCAAGGCCAAGCGCCGCGCCCAGGCCAATGCCGAGATGAAGGCGCAGGGCCAACCGGCCCCGCAGCAGGAAGAGGAAGAAGAGGCGAGGAAGAAGAAGTAATCCTTCCACCCTCCGAAGCCCTTGCCGCAAGGGATTCGCCCCCCGACGCCCCGCCCAGCGGGGCGTTTCTTTTGTGTGATGGCCGCAACTGCCTCTTGGGTTGGCGGCCATCAATCTGTAAACTATGGCTTTCCGGGAGTAAGTGCGTGTCCACCCTTTGCGAATGGGCTGGCACGACCATGCGTGGTCGCCAGCAATGCGGGTCGCAGGTGACGGTCGATATGACCGGCACGGCCGCCCCGACCTCGCAGGGTGGTCCCCGTCCGGCGCCTGCCGCCGCACGGCCCAGCACCTCCCTCGCTGCCCCAGCGAACCGGAAAACCCCCTTCAAGCTCCATGCCCGCCCTCCGGGTGCGCGTGGTGCTGCCGTTTTCCATTTCCAGACAGGATGCTTGCAGCCATGACTCCCTTGATTTTCGTAACCGGCGGCGTGGTGTCCTCGCTCGGCAAAGGCATTGCCGCCGCGTCGCTGGCCGCCATTCTCGAAGCCCGTGGCCTGAAGGTCACGATGATGAAGCTCGACCCGTACATCAACGTCGACCCGGGCACCATGAGCCCGTTCCAGCACGGTGAGGTCTACGTCACCGACGACGGCGCCGAGACCGACCTCGACCTGGGCCACTACGAGCGCTTCGTGCGCACCCGGCTGAGCCGCAAGAACTCGGTCACTACCGGCCGCATCTACGAGAACGTGATCCGCAAGGAGCGCCGCGGCGACTACCTGGGCGCAACCGTGCAGGTCATTCCGCACATCACCGACGAGATCCGCCGCTGCATTGACGAAGCCACCGAAGGCTACGACGTGGCCCTGGTCGAGATCGGCGGTACCGTCGGCGACATCGAGTCGCTGCCGTTCCTGGAAGCGATCCGCCAGGTGCGCACCGAGCGTGGCCCGGAGAAGGCGCTGTTCATGCACCTCACCCTGGTGCCGTACATCGGTGCCGCCGGTGAGCTGAAGACCAAGCCGACCCAGCACTCGGTGAAGGAACTGCGCTCGATCGGCATCCAGCCGGACGTGCTGCTGTGCCGTTCCGAGCAGGCGGTGCCGGATTCTGAGCGCCGCAAGATCGCCCAGTTCACCAATGTCTCCGAGCGCGCGGTGATCAGCGTGCCGGACGTGGACGTGCTGTACCGCATCCCGTCGGGCCTGCATGCACAGGGCCTGGACGAGATCGTGGTCAACCAGCTGAAGCTGGCTGACAAGGTCGGTCCGGTCGACCTGTCGATGTGGGAAGACGCGGTCGACGCGACCCTGCATCCGCTGGACGAAGTGACCATCGCCGTGGTCGGCAAGTACGTCGATCACCAGGACGCCTACAAGTCGGTCGGCGAAGCCCTCAAGCACGGCGGCCTGCGCCAGCGCACCAAGGTCAATCTGAAGTGGCTGGAAGCACAGGACCTGGAAGGCACCGACATGGCTGCACTGGCCGATGTCGACGGCATCCTGGTGCCGGGTGGCTTCGGTGACCGTGGTTTCGAAGGCAAGGTGCTGACCTCGAAGTTCGCCCGCGAGCAGCAGGTGCCGTACTTCGGTATCTGCTACGGCATGCAGGCGGCCGTGGTCGACTACGCGCGCAACGTGGTGGGCCTGGAAGGTGCCAACAGCACCGAGAACGATCGCCAGTCGCCGAACCCGGTGATCGGCCTGATCACCGAATGGCGCACCGCCACCGGTGATGTCGAGAAGCGCGACGACAAGAGCGACCTCGGCGGTACCATGCGCCTGGGCCTGCAGGAACAGCGCCTGAAGCCGGGCACGCTGGCCCGCGAGCTGTACGGCAAGGACGTCGTCGCCGAGCGCCATCGCCACCGTTACGAGTTCAACAACCGTTACCGCACCCAGCTGGAAGATGCTGGCCTGGTGATCGCCGGCAAGTCGATGGACGACACCCTGGTGGAAGTGGTCGAACTGCCGCGCGACGCGCATCCGTGGTTCCTGGCCTGCCAGGCGCATCCGGAATTCCTGTCCACGCCGCGTGATGGCCATCCGCTGTTCATCGGTTTCATCCGCGCCGCGCGCGAGCGCAAGGCCGGTGGCAAGCTGCTCTCCGCAGCGCGCGCCTGACTTGTGAATGGGGGCTTCGGCCCCCATCCTGCATGCTTCAACCCCCAGCGCACCGGCCCGGCCGGTGATGCGGACAACAAGGAAACGCCATGAAACTGTGTGGATTCGAGGTCGGGCTGGACCAGCCCCTGTTCCTGATCGCCGGCCCCTGCGTGATCGAGTCGATGCAGCTGCAGCTCGATACCGCCGGCAAGCTGAAGGAGATCACCGACAAGCTCGGCGTCAACTTCATCTTCAAGTCCAGCTTCGACAAGGCCAACCGCACCTCGGGCACCGCGTTCCGCGGCCCGGGCATGGAAGAGGGCCTGAAGGTCCTGGCCGAGGTCAAGAAGCAGATCGGCGTGCCGGTGCTGACCGACGTCCACGAATACACCCCGATGGACGAAGTGGCCTCGGTGGTGGACGTTCTGCAGACCCCGGCGTTCCTGGTCCGCCAGACCGATTTCATCCGCAAGGTGTGCTCGGCCGGCAAGCCGGTCAACATCAAGAAGGGCCAGTTCCTGGCGCCGTGGGACATGAAGCCGGTCGTGGAGAAGGCCAAGGCCACCGGCAACGAGCAGATCATGGTCTGCGAGCGTGGTGCCAGCTTCGGCTACAACAACCTGGTCAGCGACATGCGTTCGCTGGCGGTGATGCGCGATACCGGTTGTCCGGTGGTGTTCGACGCCACCCATTCGGTGCAGCTGCCGGGCGGCCAGGGCACCAGTTCCGGCGGCCAGCGTGAGCACGTGCCGGTGCTGGCCCGTGCTGCCGTGGCGGTGGGCATCTCCGGCCTGTTCGCCGAGACCCATCCGGACCCGTCCAAGGCCCTGTCCGACGGCCCCAATGCGTGGCCGCTGGACCAGATGGAAGCGCTGCTCGAGACCCTGATGGAACTCGATGCGGTGACCAAGAAGCACGGCTTCTCGCGCTTCGCGTGAGTCGTGACCCGTGGCTGGCGCTGGAAACCCAGCGTCACCGCCGGCACTGGAAGCAGTGGCCGTGGGGCCTGATCGCACTGGGCCTGGCCGTGCTGTTCACCGTGGGCATGTTCGGCCTGGTGCTGATCGGTGCCGCGTCCGTGCGGCCACCCGGTGATGGCAGCAGTGCACTCGATCTGCGGGCGTACTTCATTGCGCTGCTGGTGGCAGAGCTGCTCGGTGCGGTGGGATGCGTCGTTGCCGCTGTGCTGGCCTGGTGGCTGAATCGCGGCAAGGTCACGGCTGGGCTGGCGATCATCCTGCTCTCGCTGTGGCTGGGCGCCCTGTTCTACGGATTGCTTTGATGAATACGACCACATCGGCGCGTGGCTGGCCCTGGGGCCTGATCGCCCTGGGGCTGTCCGTGTTGACCTGGATCGCTCTGGTGGTGGGCGTGCTGGCCTTCACGTCCGGTTTCCGGCCACCAGGGGACGGAAACAGCGGCGTGGAGGCCACGCAGTGGTGGATGCTGGGCGCGCTGGTCACGATGGTGCTGTCCTTCCTGGGCTGCCCGGTGGCGATGGTGCTGGCCTGGCGCCGGCAGCGTGGCCCCATCCTGGCGGCGATTGCCGGTGCATTGCTGGTGATGCTGGTATCGATGGTCCTGATCGTGATCGGGTCCAGCTGGGGCTGAAGCCGCCTGCGCCATTTGGCAAGTGGCGGGCAGCCGGGGATAATCACGCGGCATTCGTTTTGTCGCCCCCTCTCCATACAGGTAACCGGCCCGACCATGAGTACGATCCGCAGCATCCACGCCCGTGAAATCCTCGACAGCCGTGGCAACCCCACGCTGGAAGCCGAAGTCATCCTGGAGGACGGTTCGTTCGGTCGTGCCGCGGTTCCCTCTGGCGCCTCGACCGGCACCAAGGAAGCGGTCGAGCTGCGTGACGGCGACAAGACCCGTTACCTGGGTAAGGGCGTGCGCAAGGCCGTCGACAACGTCAACACCACCATTGCCAATGCGCTGAAGGGCTTCGAGGCCACCGACCAGGACGGCCTCGACCGTCGCCTGATCGACCTCGATGGCACCGAGAACAAGGGCCGCCTGGGCGCCAACGCGCTGCTGGGTGTTTCGATGGCCGCCGCGCACGCCGCCGCCGCATCGAGCAAGCAGGCACTGTGGCAGTACCTGGCCGCCAGGACCGGCGTGACCCCGTCGCTGCCGGTGCCGATGATGAACATCATCAACGGCGGCGCGCACGCCGACAACAACGTCGACTTCCAGGAATTCATGGTGCTGCCGGTGGGCTTCACCTCGTTCTCCGAAGCGCTGCGCGCCGGTACCGAGATCTTCCATTCGCTGAAGTCGGTGCTGAAGGGCCACGGCCTGAGCACGGCGGTGGGCGACGAAGGCGGCTTCGCGCCGGACTTCCGCAGCAACGTCGAAGCGCTCGACACCATCCTCGAAGCGATCGGCAAGGCGGGCTACACCGCCGGTGAAGACGTGCTGCTGGGCCTGGACGTGGCCTCCAGCGAATTCTTCGAGAACGGCAAGTACAACCTGGTCGGCGAGAACAAGCGCCTGACCTCCGAGCAGTTCGTCGACTTCCTCGCCGACTGGGCCGCGCAGTACCCGATCATCACCATTGAAGATGGCCTGGCCGAGAATGACTGGGCGGGCTGGAAGCTGCTGACCGACCGCATCGGCAAGAAGGTGCAGCTGGTCGGCGACGACCTGTTCGTGACCAACCCGAAGATCTTCCAGGAAGGCATCGACTCGGGCACCGCCAATGCGATCCTGATCAAGGTCAACCAGATCGGCACCCTGAGCGAAACCCTGGAAGCGATCGCCATGGCCGATCGCGCCGGCTATGCCGCCGTGGTCTCGCACCGTTCGGGCGAAACCGAAGACACCACCATCGCCGACATCGCCGTGGCCACCACCGCCACGCAGATCAAGACCGGCTCGCTGTGCCGCAGCGATCGCGTGGCCAAGTACAACCAGCTGCTGCGCATCGAGGAAGCCCTCGGTGCCGGCGCGCGTTACGCCGGTCGTGACGCGTTCGTTTCGCTGAAGCGCTGAGCCGATGCGCGACTGGCGCTGGATGCTGCTGGTGCTGGCCCTGCTGCTGGGCTGGCTGCAGTACCGCTTCTGGTTCGGTCCGGGAAATTCGGGTGAAGTGATGATGCTCGAAGCCCAGGTCGCCAACCAGGAGCGGGACAATGAGGGCCTGCAGCAGCGCAATGATGCGCTCGCTGCGGAAGTGAAGGACCTCAAGGAAGGCCAGTCCGCCATCGAGGAGCGCGCGCGCAGCGAGCTGGGCATGATCAAGCCTGGCGAAAAGTTCTACCGCGTGGTCGAGGATGCGCCGGTCCACCTGGCGCAGCCTGCGGCAGGTGTCAGTGCGCAGGTCGGCGACCACCCGGCGGACGTGCCATGAGTGCGGCGATCTGGGTCGTGGTTCCGGCTGCTGGCCGTGGCACCCGCTTCGGCGCGCCGTTGCCCAAACAGTACCTGCAGGCAGGTGGGCAGATCCTGCTTGCCCATACCCTGGACGCCCTGCTGGCGCACCCGGCCGTGGCCGGGGCGATGGTGGTGATCGGCCAGGACGACGCCGACTGGCCCGGCTGGAACGAGTGGGCGGGCAAGCCGGTGCTGACCTGCATCGGTGGCGCGACCCGTGCCGCTTCGGTGCTGGCTGGCCTGCAGGCGCTGCCGGAGACGGTGCGCGCTGATGAGTTCGTACTGGTCCACGATGCCGCGCGGCCGAACCTGTCGCCGGCCGATCTTGGCCGCCTGCTTGAAGTCGGTCGTACCGATCCGGTCGGGGCGATCCTGGCTGCCCCGGTGCGCGACACGCTCAAGCGTGCGGGCGACGACGGTGGCATCGATGGCACCGAGCCGCGTGAGCGCCTGTGGCGCGCGCTGACACCACAGCTGTTCCGCCGCCACCAGCTCAGCCGCGCGTTGTCCGAAGCCGCGGCCGCCGGTGTCGAAGTCACCGACGAGGCCATGGCCATGGAGCGCCAGGGGCAGCGCCCGCTGCTGGTGGAAGGCAGTGAGGACAACTTCAAGGTCACCACCCCGGCCGATCTGGACCGGTTCGAATTCGTACTTTCCCGCCGCGCCGGCTGACCGTCCGCGCGGCCCTGCTGCAAGGGTTGCATCCATGAGCACCGCACCGTTCCCGCCCGTCCGTATCGGCCAGGGTTACGACGTCCATGCCTTCGGTGAAGGCGATCACATCATGCTCGGCGGCGTGAACGTGCCGCACAGCTGCGGCGTGCTCGCGCACAGCGATGGCGACGTGATCCTGCACGCCCTGTGCGATGCGATGCTCGGCGCGCTGGCGCTGGGCGACATCGGCCAGCATTTCCCGCCGAGTGACGACCGCTGGAAGGGCGCCGACAGCAGCGATTTCGTGCGCCACTGCGACAGCCTGCTGCGCGAGCGCGGCTGGCGCGTCGGCAACACTGACATCACCGTGATCTGCGAGCGGCCGAAGGTTGGCCCGCATGCGCTGGCGATGCGTGAGCGCATCGGTGGCCTGCTGCAGCTGCCGCTGGATGCGGTCAGCGTCAAGGCCACCACCTCGGAAAAGCTGGGTTTCACCGGCCGCGGTGAAGGCATCGCCGCACAGGCGGTCGTGTTGCTGGTGGCGGCATGATTCCGCTGCCGTTGGCGTTTGGCGCGCCGCTGTTGACGGCGCGCATCCGTACCACGCCGGACGATTTCCAGGTCGACGAGCTGCCTGCCTTCGAGGCCATCGGCGAAGGCGAGCACCTGCTGCTGCACATCCGCAAGCGCGGTGCCAATACCGTGCATGTGGCCAAGGTGCTGGCCAAGTGGGCGGGCCTGCCGGAAATGGCGGTGAGCTACGCTGGCATGAAGGATCGCCATGCGGTCACCACCCAACGTTTCAGCGTGCACCTGCCCAAGCGCGTCGCGCCGGACCTGGCCGAGCTGGCCAGTGACGAGATCGAAGTGCTCGAAGCGACCTGGCACAACCGCAAGCTGCAGCGTGGCGCACTGGCCGGCAACCGTTTCAAGCTGGTGCTGCGTGAAGTGCAGGGCGATGCCGCAGCGATCAGCGAACGCCTGCAGCAGATTGCCGGGCGTGGCCTGCCGAACTGGTTCGGCGAGCAGCGCTTTGGGCGCGACGGCGGCAATGTGCCGGCGGCACTGGCGATGTTCGGTGGCCGCCGCATGCGCAAGGATCAGCGTTCGCTGCTGCTGTCAGCGGCTCGTTCGGCGCTGTTCAACCGCGTGCTGGCCGCGCGTGTGGAGCAGGGCAACTGGGATCAGCCGCTGGACGGTGAAGTGTGGATGCTCGATGGCAGCCGCAGCGTGTTCGGACCCGAGCCGTACACCGACGTGCTGGCCGAGCGCCTGGCACGCTTCGACATCCATCCCAGCGCACCGCTGTGGGGCGAAGGCGAGCTGCGCAGCAGCGATGCGGCACGCGAGCTGGAGCTGGCCGCGCTGGACGACGACGAGTCGAAGGCGCTGCGGGCCGGCCTGGAAGACGCGCGCCTGAAGCAGGAGCGCCGCGCGCTGCGCCTACGCCCGGCGCTGCTGCAGCACCAGTGGCTGGCCGATGACGTGCTGGAACTGTCGTTCGCACTTCCGCCGGGCTGCTACGCCACGGCCGTGCTGCACGAGCTCGGCCCGGTCGAGGACGCCTCACAGGCCTGACAGAAAAAGGGGACGGAGGGAATTAAGTCGCTTGTGGCACAAACGACTTAATTCCCTCCGTCCCCTTTTTCATCTGCGTGCCAGCAGCACCAGCATCGCGCCGGTGCCGCCTTGCCCGGTCGGCGCCGAATGGAACGCCAGCACGTCGTTGCGCAGCCGCAGCAGGCGATCGACAAGGTTCTTCAGTACCGGCGCGCCGCCGTCGGACTGCAAACCCTTGCCGTGGATGATGCGCACGCAGCCGTATTCGTGTGCATGCGCTTCCAGCAGGAACTGGCGCAGCAGCGTCTCCGCCTGCGCGGCGGTGGCACCATGCAGGTCCAGCTCGTCCTGCACCGAATACTGGCCACGCTTCAGGCGCTGGAACAGGCGTGGTGGCAGGTTGTCGCGGCGATAGCTGGCCACGTCGCCGGCTTCCAGCGGCGTGCTGTCGCGCAGCAGCCGGGCGAACTCGCCGGCCGCTTCGGCCTCGTCACGTTCGGCCATGCGCGCGCGCGGCTTCGGCCGGGGCGCAGCCGGTGCCGGCTCGGCGTCCTTGCGCAGCGGCGTCACTTCGCCGATGGCCGCACGGAACAATGCGGCCGGATCTTCGTCTTCAGGGTGCGACATGCGCACAGGTTAAACCGCCGGCGCAGGTCTGCCTATGACGGTTCGATGTCGGTCGTGACCGCCGGCAGGGTAGGACCGGCGGCTCGCATGCGGCACAATAGATGATGCCCTTGCAGGGTCGACGGCTTCCGCAGGGAGCACGACGGTCCCGCCCACACTGCACGGTGACGGAATCGAATTCTTGGAAAATCAAGCGGTTAAATCGAAGATGCGAATCCTGGTGAGTAACGACGACGGTGTCGACGCCGCAGGCATCCGGATGCTGGCCTCGGTGCTGCGCGAGGCTGGACACGAAGTCACGGTGGTCGCACCCGACCGCGATCGCTCCGGCGCCAGCAACTCGCTGACCCTGGACCTGCCGATCCGCCTCAAGCGCATCGACCATTACACTGTCTCGGTGGCCGGTACGCCCACCGACTGCGTGCACCTGGCGCTGACCGGCCTGCTTGAATTCGAGCCCGACATTGTCGTGTCCGGTATCAACAACGCCGCCAACCTCGGCGATGATGTGATCTATTCCGGCACCGTTTCGGCGGCGATGGAAGGTCGTTTCCTCGGCCTGCCGGCGGTGGCGGTCTCGCTGGTCACCCGCAACCACGATCCGAAACACTTCGAGACCGCCGCGCGCGCTGCGGTGGAGATCGTCGCCCGGCTCAAGGCCGATCCGCTGCCGGCTGACACCATCCTCAACGTCAACGTGCCTGACCTGCCGTGGAGCGAGGTCAAGGGCTTCGAGGTCACCCGCCTCGGCAACCGCCATCGCGCCGAAGGCTGCATCGCGCAGAAGGACCCGCGCGGCAACGAGGTCTACTGGATCGGCCCGGCCGGTCGTGAGCAGGACTCCGGCCCCGGCACCGATTTCCACGCGGTACGCACTGGCCACATCTCGATCACTCCGATCCAGGTCGACCTGACCCGCTACCAGGCCCTGGAAAAGGTGGCCAGCTGGGTCGGCGGCCTCAGCGCCGCGCTGGACCAGCCGGCATGAGCCCACGCCTGCGCCTGCAACCGGAAGCCGTTGGTATCGGCATGACCTCGCAGCGCGTGCGTGACCGCCTGGTCGATCGCCTGCGCGAGGCCGGCATCGTCGACGAGTCGACCTTGAATGCGATCCGGGTGGTGCCACGTCATCTGTTCATCGATGAAGCGCTGGCGTCACGTGCCTACGAAGACACCGCCCTGCCGATCGGCCACGGCCAGACCATCTCACAGCCGTGGGTGGTGGCGCGCATGACCGAGGCCGTGCTGCAGGTCTCGCCGAAGAAGGTGCTGGAAGTCGGTACCGGCTCCGGCTACCAGGCCGCCGTGCTCGGCGCGCTGGGCCTGGAAATCTACACCGTCGAGCGCATCGGCGACCTGCTGCGACAGGCGCGCAAGCGCTTCCGCGCGCTGGGCATGAACATCCGTACCAAGCATGACGACGGCCGCGCCGGCTGGGCCGAGCATGGCCCGTTCGATGCCATCGTGGTCACCGCCGCGGCGCCCGCACTGGTCGATGAACTGGTCGGGCAGCTGGCCGAGGGCGGCCGCCTGGTGGCGCCGGTCGGCGGGCCGGGCGGGCAGTCGCTGGTGCAGCTGGACCGCAAGGCTGACGGCAGCATCGAACAACGCGTGCTGGCGCCGGTCACCTTCGTGCCGCTGCTGTCCGGCATGCTTGACTAATCCACGGAGCAGGGTTGCATGAAGATTTTCGGGCCGCTGTACGAGCGGGCGATGAAGTGGGCGGCGCACGAACGCGCGCCGACCTACCTGACGGTGCTGAGCTTCTTCGAGGCGATCATCTTCCCGGTGATGCCGGAAGTGATGCTGGCGCCGATGTGCGTGGCCCAGCCGAAACGCGGCTGGTGGTTCGCCACCCTCAGCCTGGCCGGCTCGATGGTCGGCGCGCTGGTCGGCTATGCGCTGGGTCATTACGCCTTCGAGGCGATCAAGCCGCTGTTCGAAGCGCTGGGCATGCTGCCGGCGATCGAGCAGGGCATCACCACCGTGCAGGCGAAGATGGCCGAGTCGCCGTGGGCGGTGTTCACCTTCCTGGTGCTGGGCGGCTTCATGCCCATCCCGATGAAGGTCTTCACGTGGGCATCAGGTATCGTCGGTGTACCGATGCCGCAGTATCTGTTGAGCATGCTGATCGGTCGTGGCAAGCGCGTGTTCGTGCTGGCCGCGGTCATCCGTATCGGTGGTGCGCGTGCTGAAGCGGCACTGCGTCGCTGGATTGAACCGCTGGGCTGGATCGCCACCGCGTTGGTGGTGGTGCTGATCGCCTGGCTTGTATGGAGGTCGAAGTTCGCATGAGTCCTGATCGTCTGAGCAAGGGAGTGCGCATCGGCGCGCTGGCGTTGCTGGTTTCCACCCTGACCGCCTGCGGCACCGCAACCGTGGTCCGCCCGGGCGGCGGCAGCACCGGTGGCGTGACCACGCCGAAGACTTCGGTACCCAAGCCCGGGCAGACCGTGGTCGTGCGCAAGGGCGATACCATCTATGCGCTGGCCCGCATCCACGACATCACCCCGGCCGACCTGATTGCCTGGAACAGCCTGGACAACCCGTCGACCATTCATCCGGGCCAGGTGATCCGGCTGTATCCGGCCGGAGCCAGCGGCGGCCGTGCGCCCACCACGGTGGTCACCCCGCCGCGTCCGGGTAGCAGCAGTGGCGGCAGCACCGCGCCGGCCCCGGCGCCGGTCGGTCCGGTGAAGAGCAACATCGCCTGGCGCTGGCCGGCCGATGGCGCGATCGTTGGCCGCTACGTGGCCGGTGACGCCACCAAGCAGGGCGTTGATATCGCCGGCACCAGCGGCCAGGCGGTGAAAGCCACCGCCAATGGCGTGGTGGTGTACTCCGGTGCCGGCCTGGTCGGCTACGGCGAGCTGATCATCATCAAGCACAGCGACCAGTGGCTGTCGGCCTATGGCCACAACCGCAAGCGCCTGGTGAATGAAGGGCAGAGCGTGAAGGCCGGCGAGCAGATCGCCGAGATGGGCCGTACCGGTGCGAACCGCGACATGGTCCACTTCGAGATTCGCTACAACGGCAAGCCGGTCGACCCGCAGCAGTACCTTCCGGCGCGCTGATCGCCGTTGGAACGGGGAGCGCCGGGCCACGCCCGGCGATCCTGACCTGTAGCGTCGAGCCATGTTCGGCTCGGGTACCGCAGAGGCTCGGTCACTTGCGATCTTGTGTGTCGCAGGCTCACCTTCACGGCGGATGGAATACCCGGCATTCTTGAGCGATCCCATCCGCTCCGGTGCCGCATGTTCCGCTTTGCTTCCGCGCTCGCACTGCTCACCGTCGCGCCGCTGGCCGCAGCAGCCAGCGATCCGCGTGACGTGGTTACCCGTCTCTACGACGCGGTCCAGGCGCCGGCTTCGAACGAAACGGCCATTCCGTCACTGCTGGGCGATGCCCTGCGCTCAGCCGTCGACGCGCAGCGCGTTTACGAGCGGACCTGTGCCGCGTTGGCCGCGCACGACGAGAAGCCGCATATGCTCGACCAGAGTCCGTATCTGCTGGCGCCGGATCGACCGGAAACGATATCTGTAGGAATGCCCGGATCGAGCGGTGACGCCACCTGGATCCGCGTCGACATGTCCGTGGGCGACTATCGTTGGACCGACCGGGTCCTGCTGCAGCGGCAGGACCGGGACTGGAAGGTCATGGATATCCGCTGGGGGCAGGGCGGCAACCTGATTGGCCGGCTCAAGGCGTTCTCGGCCTTCCGCTGCACACCTTCGGGCAGCTAGCGCCGGGAGGTACCCGGCGATTCCACGTCAGCCTTCGAGAATGAAAGCAGCCGCGACCTTGCGACCTTCGCCGGCCAGGATGTTGAAGGTGCGTGCGGCGGCCGGATTGTTCATCACTTCCAGGCCGATCCCGCGCGACAGGCAGGCGGCCATCACCACCGCTGGCGGGAACACCTGGCGATCACCGGTACCGAGCACGATCAGCGCCGGGTTCAGCGCCAGGATCGGCTCCAGGTCCGCCAGCTGCAGCGCGGCGGCACTCGCCACCGGCCAGTGCGTGACCAGCTGGTCCGGGGTCAGGAAGAAACTGCTGCCCAGCACCTGGTCATTCACCTTGGCCGAGCGGCCATCGGCGGCGCGCAGGCTGTAGGCGTAATCCGGCGGTTCGTGGTTCAGCTGCATGGCAGTGGGGCGATCAGCCGCGCGGCAGCACGATCTGGCGCTGTTCCTTGCTCGGGCGGTACAGCACGGCGACGTGGCCGATGCGCTGCACCAGCGCGCTCTCGGTGGCTTCGACGATCTCGCCGATCATCACGTCACGGGCGTCGCGGTCTTCGGCAGCGACCTTCACCTTGACCAGCTCGTGGCGCTCCAGCACTTCGTTCAGCTCAGCGATGAAGGCCGGGGTCACGCCCTTGCCGCCGGTCTGCAGCAGGGCCTTCAGGTCGTGGGCTTGGCCGCGCAGGAAACGGGTCTGGGAGGCGGTCAGGGCGATGGACATGCAGGAAAACACGGTTGAATGGGGCGATCAGGGTATCATGAGGACCCCATCAGCCCCTATTTTCAATGGCTACCCGCAGCAAAAGCAGCCAGCGCTGGCTCAAGGAACACTTCTCCGACCCCTTCGTGAAGAAGGCCCAGGCCGAAGGCATGCGCTCGCGCGCCGCCTACAAGCTCGAAGAGCTGCTTGAACGTGACCGGTTGCTGAAGCCGCACATGGTGGTGGTCGACCTCGGTGCGGCCCCTGGCGGTTGGTCTCAGCAGGTGCGGAGACAGATCGGCGACACCGGTCGCGTGCTGGCCCTGGACATCCTCGACATGCCGCCGCTGGCCGGCGTGGAGTTCCTTCATGGTGACTTCAGGGAAGAAGCCGTCCTATCGCAGTTTGAAGCCATGCTCGGGGATCAGCCGGTAGACCTTGTGCTGTCGGACATGGCCCCCAATAAGAGTGGTGTGGGCGCGGTTGACCAGCCGCGGATGATGCACCTGGCGGAGCTGGCCCTGGATTTTGCCGACAACCACCTGAAGACCGGTGGGGCATTCCTGATCAAGCTGTTCCAGGGTGAAGGCTTTGACGACTACGTGCGCGACATGCGCCGCCGGTACGACAAGGTCTCCATCCGCAAGCCGGAAGCGTCGCGCAAGCGCTCTCCCGAGGTGTATGCCTTGGGTCAGGGAAAACGCGCCCACATGAAGTAAGCTCGCAACGTACGCAAGTTCGACCCCAACGCAACGCCAGCACTGAGAGGAACACCGGAGCCAATGAGGATGAACGACTTGACCAAGAACCTCCTGCTATGGGTGGTCGTCGCCGTCGTGCTGATGGTGGTCTTCCAGAGCTTCTCGCCGAAGTCCTCCGGGGCCGGCGCGCAGGGCGCGTCGTACTCGCAGTTCCTGGACCAGGTGGACAGCGGCAACGTGCAGAAGGTCGCCTTCGGCGGCGACATGCGCGGCGGCACCAGCCAGCTGACCTACACCACCCGCGGTGGGCAGTCGTCCACCATCACCGCGCCGTTCGATCGTGACCTGATCAACGTGCTGCGTACCAAGAACGTGGAAATCGTGCAGGAGGAGCCGTCCAGCGGCATTTCCCTCGGCGCGATCCTGATGAATTTCCTGCCGGTCATCCTGATCATCGGCTTCTGGTTGTTCATCATGCGCCAGATGCAGGGCGGTGGCGGTGGTGCCAAGGGCGCGATGTCCTTCGGCAAGTCGCGCGCCAAGCTGCAGGGCGAGGACCAGATCAAGGTCACCTTCGCCGACGTCGCCGGTTGTGACGAGGCCAAGGAAGAAGTAGGCGAGCTGGTCGACTTCCTGCGCGACCCGTCCAAATTCACCAAGCTGGGCGGCAAGATTCCGCGCGGCGTGCTGATGGTGGGTCCGCCGGGTACCGGCAAGACGCTGCTGGCCAAGGCCATCGCGGGCGAGGCCAAGGTGCCGTTCTTCTCGATCTCCGGTTCGGACTTCGTGGAAATGTTCGTCGGCGTCGGTGCCAGCCGCGTGCGCGACATGTTCGAGCAGGCCAAGAAGCATGCCCCGTGCATCATCTTCATCGACGAAATCGATGCTGTCGGTCGCCACCGTGGTGCCGGCCTGGGTGGCGGTCATGACGAGCGCGAGCAGACCCTGAACCAGCTGCTGGTCGAGATGGACGGTTTCGAAGGTGGCGAAGGCGTGATCGTGATCGCCGCGACCAACCGTCCGGACGTGCTGGACCCGGCGCTGCTGCGTCCGGGCCGTTTCGACCGCCAGGTCGTGGTCGGCCTGCCGGACGTGAAGGGCCGCGAGCACATCCTGAAGGTCCACATGCGCAAGCTGCCGCTGGCCGACGACGTCGAGCCGATGGTGATCGCGCGTGGTACCCCGGGCTTCTCTGGTGCCGACCTGGCCAACCTCTGCAACGAGGCCGCCCTGTTCGCTGCACGTGGCAACGAGAAGGAAGTCCGCATGGACCACTTCGACCGTGCCCGCGACAAGATCCTGATGGGTGCCGAGCGCCGCTCGATGGCCATGAGCGAGGAGGAGAAGACCCTCACCGCCTACCACGAAGCCGGCCACGCCATCGTTGGTCGTCTGGTGCCCGAGCATGATCCGGTCTACAAGGTCACCATCATCCCGCGCGGCCGTGCGCTGGGTGTGACCATGTACCTGCCGGAAGGCGACAAGTACTCGATGAACCGCGTGGCGATCAAGTCGCAGCTGTGCTCGCTGTACGGTGGTCGTGTGGCCGAGGAGCTGATCTTCGGTGCCGACAAGGTCACCACCGGTGCCTCCAACGACATCGAACGCGCTACCAAGATGGCCCGCAACATGGTCACCAAGTGGGGTCTGTCCGACCAGCTCGGCCCGATCGCCTATGGCGAAGAGGACGACGAGGTGTTCCTGGGCCGTTCGGTCACGCAGCACAAGAGCGTGTCCAACGACACCGCGCGCCGCATTGACGAGGAAGTTCGCAACATCCTCGACGAGGCCTATGCGCGTACCACCGAGCTGATGACCGCCAACCTGGACAAGCTGCACGCGATGTCCCAGCTGCTGCTGCAGTACGAGACCATCGACGCGCCGCAGATCGACGCCATCATGGAAGGTCGCGATCCGCCGCCGCCGGCCGGTTGGAACAAGTCGAACAAGGACGGTGGCGACGACAAGGGCGGCGACGCCCGTCCGCTGCCGCCGATCGCAGGCCCGGCCGAATCGCACTGACGGCCCGCTGTACGTGACACCAGACGAGGCCGGGGCAACCCGGCTTCGTCGTTTCCGGGCCACTGGCCCATTCCGAAGAACTGATCTGACGCTGGAGCCCGCATGTCCGCCCCGAAGCCCGAACCGATTTCCCACACCGTCGAAATGGTCATCGCCACCGTGGTCGGCGTGGGTGTAGGCCTGGGAGCCGACAACCTGCTGCTGGGCTGCGTGGTGGGTATCGGTGTCGGCATCGTGCTGAGCATCGCCAAGACCCTGTACGTGGACCGCAAGCGCCGCCGCCGTTGAGGGGTGTCGGCAGGGCTGCGCCCTGCACCCGTGGTAGTGCCGGCCGCTGGCCGGCAACCTCAGCAGCAGCAACAGCAACAGCGACACCGCCCCACCTCTGACAGATTCGTGCTGCTGTTGGTAGGTGTCGACCTTGGTCGACACGGTGGATCCACGCCATGCGTGGATGCATTTCGATTCCAATTCGAAATATTCGATTCCGATGGAGATTCATCCACGCATGGCGTGGATCTACTGCAGATCGCGGAGATCTGTCGAAGGCGGGGTGGGTCCGGTTGCGGGGGCGTGAGCCGCATGGATGCGGCGACCGAGCCTACATGGACGTATTTACGGCGTCCCCCGCAACTGGACCCACCCCGCCATCCCACAGAAAACCCGCTGTTGCTGTTGCTCTGGCCTCTGCGGGTGCAGGGCGCCGCCCTGCCGAACTAAACTACCCGCCGTTGTCCCTGCAGGATTGCCCATGTTCGATACCTCGCCCCAGCTCGATTGCGCCGGCCGCATCCTGCGCCTCGACCGTGCCCGGGTCATGGGCATCGTCAACGTCACCCCGGACTCGTTCTCCGATGGCGGCGCGCACGACACCACCGATGCGGCCGTCGCTCACGGCCTGAAGCTGGTGGAGGAGGGCGCCGACCTGCTCGATATCGGCGGCGAATCCACCCGCCCGGGCGCCGCGCCGGTATCGGTGGAGGATGAGCTGCGCCGGGTGATTCCGGTGATCGAGCAGCTGGCGGCCCGCACCCAGGTGCCGATCAGCATCGACACCTTCAAGCCGGAGGTGATGCGCGCGGCGGTGGACGCTGGCGCCGGCATGATCAACGACATCTTCGGCCTGCGTCAGGACGGGGCGTTGGACGCCGCCGCTGCAACCGGCGTGCCGGTGGTGCTGATGCACATGCAGGGCGAGCCGGGCCATATGCAGGCCGACCCGCACTACGACGACGTGGTTGCCGAGGTGCATGGCTTCCTGGTGCAGCGCCTTTTCGCCGCCGAGATGGCGGGCATTGCGAAGAAGAACCTGCTGATCGATCTCGGTTTCGGCTTCGGCAAGACCACCGCGCACAACATGACCCTGCTGGCGCGCTCCGAGCGCTTCCTGGAACTGGGCGTGCCGGTGCTGGCCGGCCTGTCGCGCAAGCGCAGCCTGGGCGAACTGACCGGCCGCGACACGCCGTCCGAGCGGGTCGCGGCTTCGGTGGCCGCACACCTGATCGCGGTCCAGCGCGGTGCGCGCATCGTGCGCGTGCATGACGTGGCGGCCACCGTCGATGCGCTGAAGATCTGGCAGGCGGTGGAAGCCGTGCCGACGCCGCGTGCCGACGCCACGCCGACGATCCGCTGGCCGGACGAAGACTGATGGGCATCGACCGGCGGCCACTGGCGATCGCCGTGATGGGGCCGACCGCCAGTGGCAAGACTGCCACCGCGATCGCCCTGGCACAGCAGCTGGATGGCGAAATCGTCAGCGTCGATTCCGCGCTGGTCTACCGCCACCTGGATATCGGTTCGGCCAAGCCTGATGCGGCCGAGCGTGCGCAGGCGCCGCACCATCTGCTGGACCTGCGCGATCCCTGGCAGACCTACTCGGCGGCTGAGTTCGCCGCCGATGCCGGCCGGGTCGTGGCGGAGATCGTGGCGCGTGGCAAAACGCCGATCTTCGCAGGTGGCACGGGGCTGTACTTCCGGGCCCTGCTGCAGGGCCTGTCGCCGATGCCGGAGGCCGATCCGGTGATGCGCGAAGCGCTCAGCGCCGAAGCCGCCGAACGCGGTTGGGCAGCACTGCATGCGGAGCTGGCGGAGGTCGATCCGGCTGCCGCGGCGCGGATCCATGCCACCGACCCGCAGCGCATCCAACGGGCCCTGGAGGTCTATCGCCTCACCGGCACCCCCATCTCTGAATGGCAGCGCCGGCCGGGTGTGGCGCCGTTGCCGGTGCGCACCCTGAAGCTGATCCTGGCCCCACGTGACCGCGCGGTGCTGCACCAGCGTATCGAAGCGCGCTTCGACGCCATGCTGGCGCAGGGCTTTCTCGACGAGGTGCGGGCGTTGCGCGCGATGCCGGAAATGGCCGCCGTGACGGCGCCGCTGGACCTGCCGGCGGTGCGCGCGGTCGGCTACCGCCAGGCCTGGGAGTACCTGGACGGGGAGGGCGATGCCGCCCGTTTCCGTGACAAGGCGATCTTCGCCACCCGCCAGCTTGCCAAGCGCCAGCTGACCTGGCTGCGCGGCGAGCTTGATGCGCGCTGGTTCGACCCCCATGTCGATGGGGAGCGCCTGGCCAGCGCGGTGTCGACCTTCGTCGCACGCTGAACCCCCGCCAGCCGTGTAACATCATCGGTCGGCGGGCGGCTCGGGGGCCGTGGCAACCGTCGGCAACCCAATAAGAACAATAATCAGGAGTGTGCAATGTCCAAGGGGCAATCGCTGCAGGATCCTTTCTTGAACGCACTGCGGCGCGAACGCGTGCCGGTTTCGGTGTACCTGGTGAACGGCATCAAGCTGCAGGGCACGATCGAGTCGTTCGACCAGTTCGTGGTCCTGCTGCGCAACACGGTCAGTCAGATGGTCTACAAGCACGCCATTTCCACGGTTGTTCCGGCACGCAACGTGAAGGTCGGTCCGGGCGGTGGTTACGTGCAGTCGGGTGAAGGTGGTCAGGCAGGTGATGAAGCAGACGAGTAAGACCGGAGCGGTGAATGTTTGACCGCTCGAAAAAGGGCGAACACGCCCTGTTGATCCAGCCCCATTTCGGCAAGCTGGAAGACGATGTGCTGGAAGAATTCGGTGATCTGGCCCGCTCGGCTGGGGCCAGCATCGCCGCGACGATCACCGCGCGCCTGGACCGTCCGAATCCGTCGACCCTGATCGGCAGCGGCAAGCTGGACGAGATCAAGGCCGCGGCCGACGCCAGCGGTGCCGACCTGATCCTGGTCAACCATGCGTTGAGCCCGGGCCAGGAGCGCAACCTGGAACGCTTCCTCGAGCGCCGGGTGATCGACCGCACCGGCCTGATCCTGGACATCTTTGCCCAGCGTGCGCACAGCCACGAAGGCAAGCTGCAGGTCGAGCTGGCGCAGCTGCGTCATCTGGCCACGCGGCTGGTGCGCGGCTGGACCCATCTGGAGCGCCAGCGCGGCGGTTCGATCGGCCTGCGCGGCCCGGGTGAAACCCAGCTGGAAACCGACCGCCGCCTGCTGCAGAAGCGCGTGGAGCAGCTGCAGAAACGCCTGGAAAAGGTCGAAGTGCAGCGCACCCAGATGCGCCGTGCGCGTGTGCGCAGCGAGCTGCCGCGCGTGGCCCTGGTGGGCTACACCAACGCTGGCAAGTCGACCCTGTTCAACGCCATGACCGGCGCCGAGGCCTATGCCGCCGACCAGCTGTTCGCAACGCTGGATCCGACCGTGCGCCGCATCGCGGTTCCGGGTGGCAACGTGGTGCTGGCCGATACCGTCGGCTTTGTCCGCGACCTGCCGCATGATCTGGTCGCCGCGTTCCGCTCGACCCTGTCCGAGGCGCGCGAGGCTGATTTCCTGCTGCACGTGGTCGACGCTGCTGATCCGCACCGCGAGGAGCGCATCGCCCAGGTGGACGAGGTGCTGACCGCGGTCGGTGCCGGTGACCTGCCGCAGCTGCTGGTGTTCAACAAGATCGACCGCATCGACGGCGCCGAGGTCCGCCATGATGGCCAGGACGGTATCCCGGACGAGTCGCGTCGCGAGCGGGTGTGGATTTCCGCGCGTGACGGGCAGGGCCTGGAGCTGCTGCAGGCGGTGCTGGGCAAGCGCCTGGGCCTGCAGCATGTCACCGGCGAACTGCGCCTGCCGCCGGATGCCGGCCGCCTGCGTGCGCGCCTGCACCAGCTGGAAGTGATCCGCAGCGAGCAGGCCGACGAAGACGGCTGGCTGCTGCAGGTCGACCTGCCGATTGCCGAAGCCGAAAAGCTGGCTGCCAGTGCTGACGGCGCGCCGATCCGGGCGCTGCTGCCGGAGAAACTGCCGGAGTGGTGAGGTAGCGGCCGATGCCTGGTAGTGCCGGCCGCTGGCCGGCAACGCAACCGCGCCGGAGGCCCGCGACATCCGCCTGTCATCTGCGGTACAACGTGCAGGTTCTTCACCCCACCGTCATGCCGATGTCCATTCCCACCGACGCTGAACTCAATACCCAGTCCGCCGCGCTCGGGCAGCGCCTGCAGCAGGCCTCGCTGCAGCTGGTGACCGCTGAAAGCTGCAGTGGCGGCTGGATTGCCAAATGCATGACCGACATCGCCGGTTCCTCGGCGTTCTTCGACTGCGGCATGGTGGTCTACAGCTACGAAGCCAAGCAGCGCCTGCTGGGCGTGCGTGCGCAGACGCTGGAGCAGTTTGGCGCGGTCAGCCGCGAAACCGTGCTGGAAATGGTGTCCGGTGCGCTGGTCAATTCCGGCGCCGGCATCGCCGTGGCGGTGACTGGGATCGCCGGCCCCGGTGGCGGCAGTCCGGACAAGCCGGTCGGCAGCGTCTGGATCGGCTGGAAGCGCCGTGGCGGCTATGCCCGCGCCGAGCTGTTCCAGTTCGATGGCGACCGCGAAGCCATCCGCCGGCAAACCGTGGCAGCGGCATTGCGCGGTATCGACGCCCAGCTGTGACATGCTGCTCCGGTAATCGTCCGGAGCACGCATGATGTGGGAAACGCTGGGCACGGTCCGTGACCTGGGCCGACTGCAGGAAATCGCCGTCGTGCTGATCCGCTATGGCTTCGGCGACGTGGTGCGGCGCATTGGCCTGGCCAGCACATTGGAGCGGGCAGGGCGCCTGCTGCACTGGAACGAGGAGCGGCAGGAACTGCTGCGGATGACCGCACCGGTGCGTGTGCGCAGCGCGATGCAGGATCTCGGCCCGACCTTCGTCAAGCTCGGCCAGGTGCTGGCGACGCGCGTCGACCTGCTGCCGCCGGAATGGATCGCCGAGCTCTCTGAGCTGCAGAATGCGGTGCCGGCGCTGCCATACGCGGATATCCGCGAGCAGCTCGAGGCCGATCTTGGTGCGTCTCCGCAGGACGTGTTCGCTTTCCTCGATGAAACCCCGATGGCCGCCGCCTCGCTGGCGCAGGCCCATCGCGCGCGCCTGCATGATGGTCGCGAGGTAGTGCTGAAGGTGCGCCGCCCCGGCATCCGCGATGTGGTCGAGG
Source organism: Stenotrophomonas sp. 78350_Sma (assembly GCF_056482105.1). NCBI lineage: Bacteria > Pseudomonadati > Pseudomonadota > Gammaproteobacteria > Lysobacterales > Lysobacteraceae > Stenotrophomonas > Stenotrophomonas sp. 78350_Sma. The sequence continues at coordinate 1,817,899 of NZ_CM151182.1, forward strand.
CCGACCTGCGGCTGCTGGCCCGCCTGGCCGAGATCGTCGAGGCCAGGCTGCCAGACCTGCGCCGCTATCGTCCGGCCGAGGTCGTGCAGCAGTTCACCGTATCGCTGCGCCGCGAGCTGGATTTCGCCGCCGAATGCCGCAATGCCGAGCGCATCGCGCGCAACTTCAAAGGCCGCGACGACATCCTGATTCCGAACGTGCACTGGCAGTGGACCTGCGAGAGCCTGAACGTGCAGGACTTCGTCGACGGCATTCCCGGCCGTGACCTCGCCGGCGTCGATGCGGCAGGACTGGACCGGCGCGAACTGGCACGGCGCGGTGCGGACATCGTGTTGAAGATGGTGCTGGAGGACGGCAGCTTCCACGCCGATCCGCATCCGGGCAACATCATCTACCTGCGCGACGGCCGTATCGGCGTGATCGATTTCGGCATGGTCGGCGCGCTGTCGGAAGTGCGCCGCTTCCAGGTCGCGCAACTGCTGCACGGGCTGGTCGAGCAGGACCCGCAGGGCGTGGCCGACGTGCTGCTGGACTGGGCCGGTGGCGTGGAAGTGGACGAGAACCGGCTGCAGCACGACATCAGCCAGTTCGTTGATCAGTATCGTGGCGTGCCGCTGAAGGACCTGCGCATCGGCCTGATGCTGGGCGATATCACCCAGCTGCTGCGCAGCTACAGCCTGACCCTGCCGGCCGACCTGGCGCTGATGATCAAGGCGTTCCTGACCCTGGAAGGCATGGGTCGGCAGCTCGACCCGGATTTCGACATGGCCAGTGCCGCGCGCCCGTTCCTGGAGCGGGTGGTGCTGCAGCGCTATGCGCCCAGGGCGCTGCTCAAGCGAGGTCGCCGCAGCCTGCTGGGCCTGGTCGACTTCGCTGGCGAGTTGCCGCGCGACCTGCGCAAGCTGGTCCAGGCGGCGCGCCGTGGGCGCCTGCAGCTGAAGGTGGAAACCAGCGCATTGCAGGGGTTCGGCGAGCAGGTCAACCGCGCCGCGAACCGGCTGGTGATGGGCATCGTCACCGCCGCGCTGATCATCGGCTCGTCGATCGTGATGCACAGCGTCGGCGGCGTCTCCAGTCGCTGGCTGCTGGCACTGGGCGTGTGCGGCTTCATCGGCGCCGGCTTCTGCGGCGTGTGGATCCTGTTCTCGATATGGAGAAGCGGTAAACACACGTGAGTGTGTTTACCGCAGCGGTTCCCAGCGGGAAGCGCGGAATCGCTCCGCGATTCCTGTAGAGCCGACCGCTGGTCGGCTGCTTTTGCTCCTGGTGCCGGGCCAAGCCCGGCGACGCTTGCCGAGCACGGGCTCGGCACTACAGAACCCGCCCCGGCACTTGCAGTCCCACATGTTAGTAGTAATACTACTAACCATGGACCTGACCGACACCCAGCAGGCGATCCTGCAGTTGATCGCCGAGCGTATCGAGAGCGAAGGCGCACCGCCGTCGCAGACTGAAATCGCACGTGCGTTCGGCTTCAAGGGCGTGCGCGCGGCCCAGTACCACCTGGAAGCCCTGGAGCAGGCCGGTGCGATCCGTCGCATCCCCGGCCAGGCCCGTGGCATCCGCCTGGTGCAGGCGCCGCCAGTGGAAACGCTGGCCGAGCCGGGCCTGCCCGACAGCGTGCTGCGCCTGCCGGTGCTCGGCCGGGTCGCGGCCGGCCTGCCGATCGGCGCCGACATCGGCTCGGACGATTTCGTGGTGCTGGACCGGGTGTTCTTCTCGCCGGCGCCGGACTACCTGCTGAAGGTGCAGGGCGATTCGATGATCGACGAGGGCATCTTCGACGGTGACCTGATCGGCGTGCACCGCACCCGCGACGCCCATTCCGGGCAGATCGTGGTGGCCCGCATCGATGACGAGATCACCGTCAAGCTGCTGAAGATCGCCAAGGATCGTATCCGCCTGCTGCCGCGCAATCCCGATTACAAGCCGATCGAGGTGCTGCCGGACCAGGACTTCGCGATCGAAGGCCTCTATTGCGGCCTGCTGCGGCCCAACCGTTGACCCGTTCCATAGCGCATTACCCCGCGGTCTTTTGTGGCGATTCTCTGGTTCCACTGAGGTTGGTACGGATGTCCGATAATTCTTTTCAGAGCGCCGGGCAGAATCTCAGCCTGTGCGATACGTCCGACTTAAAGTGAACCCATGGCAAAGAAGACCCCCAAAGACAGCACCTCCAACGACACGACCTCTGCAAGGACCAATCCGATGGACGAGAACAAGAAGCGCGCCCTCGCTGCAGCTCTGGGCCAGATCGAAAAGCAGTTCGGCAAGGGCTCGGTGATGCGCATGGGCGACCGCGTGGTCGAGCCCGTCGAAGCCATCCCGACCGGTTCGCTGATGCTCGACATCGCGCTGGGCATTGGTGGTCTGCCGAAGGGCCGTGTCGTTGAAATCTACGGGCCGGAATCCTCGGGCAAGACCACGCTGACCCTGCAGGCCATCGCCGAATGCCAGAAGCTGGGCGGCACCGCAGCCTTCATCGACGCCGAACACGCGCTGGACCCGATCTACGCCGCCAAGCTGGGCGTGAACGTGGACGACCTGCTGCTGTCGCAGCCGGATACCGGCGAGCAGGCGCTGGAAATCGCCGACATGCTGGTCCGTTCGGGTTCGGTCGACATCCTGGTGATCGACTCGGTCGCCGCGCTGACCCCGAAGGCCGAAATCGAAGGCGAGATGGGCGACCAGCTGCCGGGCCTGCAGGCCCGCCTGATGAGCCAGGCGCTGCGCAAGCTGACCGGCAACATCAAGCGCTCCAACACCCTGGTGATCTTCATCAACCAGCTGCGCATGAAGATCGGCGTGATGATGCCGGGCCAGAGCCCGGAAACCACCACCGGTGGCAACGCGCTGAAGTTCTACGCCTCGGTCCGCCTGGACATCCGCCGTATCGGCGCGATCAAGAAGGGTGACGAGATCATCGGTAACCAGACCAAGATCAAGGTCGTCAAGAACAAGCTGGCACCTCCGTTCAAGCAGGTCATCACCGAGATCCTGTATGGCGAAGGCATCAGCCGCGAAGGCGAACTGATCGACATGGGTGTTGATGCCAAGCTGGTCGAGAAGGCTGGCGCCTGGTACAGCTACGGTGAAGAACGCATTGGCCAGGGCAAGGACAACGCCCGCGGCTACCTGCGCGACAACCCGACCGTCGCCGCCAAGCTCGAGGCCGAGCTTCGCGAGAAATTCCAGCCGGCCGAAGCGGCCCGCGAGGAAGGCGACGACGAAGGCGACGACGAGTAAGGCTTGCTGTGGGGCAGGGCGGCGCCGTCAGTGACGTCGCCCTGTCCCGCAGGTTCGAATCGCCCAGGGATGGGCTGGGCGCCACGGATGGCGCCACCCTTGGAGTACCCATGTCCGACGCCGAAGACATTCCGACGGGCCGCAAACGCCGGCCGCGTGAGCAGACCCCCGTGCAACGCGCGCTGGGCCTGCTGGTCCGCCGCGAGCACTCGCGCAAGGAGCTCACCCGCAAGCTGACCGCCCGTGGCATCGAAGACGAAGCCGCGCAGGCCGCTGTCGCCAAGCTGACCGAGGCCGGTTGGCAGGACGACACCCGATTCGCCGAAAACCTGGTGCGGATGCGCGCCAATACCGGTTATGGGCCGATCCATGTCCGCGCCGAGCTGGGGACCCACGGCCTGGACAGTGCCGCGATTGCCGCCGCGATGGACAGCTACGAAGGCGACTGGCAGGAAAACGCCCGTGATCTGGTCCGCAGGCGCTTTGGCGAGGCCGGCCCGCAGGACCTGACCCAGCGGCGCAAGGCCGCCGATCTGCTGGCCCGACGCGGCTTCGACGGCGACAGCATCCGCCGTGCGACCCGCTACGACCCGGATGACTGAGACTGGCGGCGCCGGGCCTGATACCCTTTAGGTTTTCGGCGGTCCCTCGCGACCCTGGCCAATGCGGCCGGTGGTCCGGGCCCGCCGGCCCGCAGACTGCCAGCCCCCAATGAACGCATCCGCCAAATTCACGACTTCCCAGATCCGCAGCGACTTCCTTGAATTCTTCAAGGGCAAAGGCCACACCATCGTGCCGTCGGCGCCGCTGGTGCCGGGCAATGATCCGACCCTGCTGTTCACCAACTCCGGCATGGTGCAGTTCAAGGACGTGTTCCTTGGCGCGGAAAAGCGCAGCTACGTGCGCGCGGCCGACGTCCAGCGCTGCCTGCGCGCGGGCGGCAAGCACAACGACCTCGACCAGGTCGGCTACACCGCACGTCACCACACCTTCTTCGAAATGCTGGGCAACTGGTCGTTCGGCGACTACTTCAAGAAGGACGCGATCGCCTGGGCCTGGGAACTGCTGACCCAGGTCTGGAAGCTGCCGGCCGAGCGCCTGTTGGTCACCGTCTATCAGACCGATGACGAAGCGTACGCGCTGTGGCGGGACATGGTCGGCATCCCGGAAGAGCGCATCGTGCGCATCGGCGACAACAAGGGCGCACCGTTCGCCTCGGACAACTTCTGGCAGATGGCCGACACTGGCCCGTGTGGTCCGTGCACGGAAATCTTCTACGACCACGGTGACCATATCGCGGGCGGCCCCCCGGGCTCCCCGGATGAAGACGGCGACCGCTTCATCGAAATCTGGAACCTGGTGTTCATGCAGTTCGACCGCCAGCCCGACGGCACCCTGGTGCCGCTGCCGGCGCCGTGCGTGGACACCGGCATGGGCCTGGAGCGCCTGGCGGCGATCCTGCAGCACGTGCACACCAACTACGAGATCGACCTGTTCCAGGCACTGATCCGCAAGGCTTCCGAGCTGACCGGCACCGCCGACCTGGAAAACAAGTCGCTGCGCGTGATCGCTGATCACATCCGCGCCTGTTCGTTCCTGATCGTCGATGGCGTGCTGCCGTCCAACGAAGGCCGTGGCTACGTGCTGCGCCGTATCATCCGCCGCGCCCTGCGCCATGGCTGGATGCTGGGTGTGCGCCAGCCGTTCTTCAGCAAGCTGGTACCGACCCTGGTCGAGCAGATGGGCGAGGCCTATCCCGAACTGCCGGCAGCGGTGGACACCGTCACCCGTGCGCTGCAGGCCGAGGAAGAGCGTTTCGCGGAAACCCTCGATGCCGGCATGAAGATCTTCGAGGACGTGGCCGGCAAGGCCAGCAACGGCGTGATCCCGGGTGTTGACGCCTTCCGCCTGTACGACACCTATGGTTTCCCGCTCGACCTGACCCAGGACATCGCCCGCGAGCGCGATCTGACGGTCGACATCGCCGGCTTCGATGCCGCGATGGAGCAGCAGCGTGAGACCGCCCGTGCGGCGGGCAAGTTCGGTGGTGGCGTGACCCTGCCGGCTGAGCTGGTGGCGACCCTGAGCCCGACCCGGTTCCTTGGCTACGACCGCCTGCAGGCCGACGGCCTGACCGTGCTGGCCCTGCTCAAGGACGGACGTCCGGTGCAATCGGCCGATGCCGGTGACGCAGTCATCGTCATCACCAACCAGACCCCGTTCTACGCCGAGTCCGGCGGCCAGGTCGGCGACACCGGTGTGCTCACCAGCAGCGGCGTGCGCCTGGTGGTGGACGACACCCAGAAGTTCGCCGGCCAGTTCCATGGCCACGTCGGCACCTTGTCCGAAGGCGGACTGAAGGTCGGTGATGTGCTGTCAGGCCAGGTCGATGGCGAGCGCCGTGGCGCCACCATCCTCAACCACTCTGCCACCCACCTGCTGCACGCCGCCCTGCGCGAAGTGCTGGGCACCCACGTGCAGCAGAAGGGCTCGCTTGTCGCTCCGGACCGCCTGCGTTTCGACTTCTCGCACTTCCAGCCGATCAGCGCGGAAGAACTGGCCGTGATCGAGCGCAAGGTCAATGAGCAGGTGCGCGCCAACAACGCCGCCGAAGTGCACAACATGGGCATGCAGGAAGCGCTGGACTTCGGCGCGATGGCCCTGTTTGGCGAGAAGTACGGCGAGCACGTGCGCGTGCTGAAGATGGGTGACTACTCCACCGAACTGTGCGGTGGTACCCACGTCAACCGTACCGGCGACATCGGCCTGTTCAAGATCACCTCCGAGGGCGGTGTCTCCGCTGGCGTGCGCCGTATCGAAGCGGTCACCGGCCAGGGCGCCCTGGACTACGTGGACGCCGAAGAGGCCCGCCTGGCCGAGGCCGCTGAACTGCTCGGCGGCAGCGCCGCCGACGTGGTCGAGAAGATCCGTGCACTCGGCCAGCGCCAGAAGCAGCTGGAGCGGGAACTGGAAGCCGTGAAGGCCAAGATCGCCGCCGGTGCCACGGCCGACCTGTCCGGCCAGGCCGTCGAGGTTGCTGGCGTGAAGGTGCTGGCGGCCCGCCTGGAGGGCTTCGATGCCAAGGCCCTGCGTGACGCCATGGACCGCCTGAAGCAGCAGCTGGGCGACGCGGTGATCGTGCTGGCCGGTGCCCAGGACGGCAAGGCCGCCCTGGTCGCGGGTGTGAACGGCAGTGCAATGGGCAAGGTCAAGGCCGGGGAACTGTTGTCCCATATCGCCGGTCAGATCGGGGGCAAGGGCGGCGGACGCCCGGACCTCGCCCAGGGTGGTGGCGAGGACGGGCCCGCCCTTGCCACTGCGCTCGCTGCAGTCGTCGAATGGGTCAGCCCCCGCCTGTGATGAACCTGGCCGTCCCCCTCCTTGTAGGAGCGGGACGGCTGACGGTACCATTGCGAATCTTTTCCCTTTGTCGTGGTAGCGCTTCTTGACGGAGCGTCAAGCCGGTGGGGGATACCCTTCCACACGGTTCCATGGAGACTTACAAAAATGTTGATCCTGACTCGCCGCGTCGGCGAAACCCTGATGATCGGTGACTCGGTGAGCGTCACCGTGCTTGGCGTCAAGGGTAACCAGGTGCGTATCGGCATCACCGCGCCGAAGGACGTCGCTGTGCATCGCGAAGAGATCTATCAGCGCATCCAGCGCGGTGACGAAGCCGGTGGCACCGGTAGCGAAAATTCTGCCGAATAACGCTTTACCTTCGCACTCGATTAACGTTATGATTCACGCCCCGCTGAGGTGCAACGCACCAGACGCGGAGAAAACCCCGGAGTGATGCCCGAGTGGCCGAAGGGGCTCCCCTGCTAAGGGAGTATAGGGTCAAAAGCTCTATCGAGGGTTCGAATCCCTCTCACTCCGCCAGATACAAAGAAGCGCCTGCAGATCCTCGATCTGCAGGCGTTTTTCTTTATGGTGACACTCATTGCCGGTGCGCCATCCACTGATCAGAGATCAATGGATGGCGCTTCGGATGCCCCGGCTCAGAGCCTTACCGTCACACCCAACTGGAAACCACGCCCCGGCAACGGCGCGATGTATTTCAGCGGCGAGTTGTGCGGGCGTGCTTCTTCATTGAGCAGATTGCTGCCGTTGACGAACACCTCCATGCCGGCGATGTAGCTGTTGCGTACCGGCAGCTCACGACTGACCTGCAGGTCCACCAGGTTGAAGGCATCCAGTGGCACTTCCTCGCTGACATTGCGGCCGAGGTACTTCTGCGTGTCGTAGTAGGTGCTGGACAGCTGCGCCTTCCAGCCCTCCCGTTGCCACTGCAGGTTGGCGCCGTAGCGATTGGTCGGCATGTTCGGCAGGTACTCGCCGTCATTGTGGGCACGCAACGAGTCGGGGTGATCGGCCTTGTTCTTCACCAGGTCGGCGAAGGCGGACACGTTCAACGTGCCGTAGCGGCCCAGGTCCAATGCCTGCGAGGCATCGATCTCGAAGCCCTTCACCGTGGTGTCGGTCTGTTTCCAGTACTTCAGCGGCAGGCGGTTGGCGGTCTGCACTCCCGAGTAACCCAGGTATAGATAGTTCTCGTACTTCATCCGGTAGGCGGTGGCCGACAGTTCGAAACCACCGAGGTGGAACAGGCCGGTCAGTTCCAGGTTCTTCGCGCGTTCCGGCTCGAGGTTCTGGTTGCCTTCTTCCTGGGTCATCACCGAATAGTGAGCATTGCTCGCATACAACTCGTTGATCTCCGGTGCGCGCTGCGACGACGAGTAGCTCACCTTTGCGGCGAACAACGGACCGAGCTCGGCATACGATCCCAGGCTGTAGCTGTTGAGCCGGTAGTCGCGGTCCTGCAGTTTCGTGTTGGCGGCATTGCGTGCGGTCTTGAAGCGGCTTGGCTGCAGGTCATGGTCAACGCGCTCGTGGCGCACGCCAGCGTCGAAACTGGCCCAGCCGAAGTCCAGCGTCTCCTTCAGGAACACCGCGTTGCTGCGGGTGTCGACGTCAGGCAGGTAGCGCAGCGAGCCGCTGCCGGTGACATCACGCGACTGATGGCTGAAGCCCAGCAGGCCGCTGAGCGGACCGAGGCGCTGATGGCTGAGCAGCAGCGCGGCCTGGGTGCTCTCGAAATCGTAGTCGTTGGCCCGGGTGGCACCCAGCCGCTCGCCCGAGGTGTTGTCCAGCTTGGAGACTCGCAGTTCGGCGCGCTCGAACCACGGCAGCGGATCGCGCAGCAGGGCTTCCAGGGCGTAGCGTTCCTGCTTGATCACCACACCCACAGGCAGCCCGTTGGCATAGTTGGAACCGAACGACAGGTTCTGCATCGAGAACCCCGGCACGCCGTACTCGCTGTCCTTGGCATCGATGCTGACACCCACGTAACCCCGCTCGAAGAACAGGGTCGACCCGAACGCCACCTGCGAATTGCGCGCGTAGCTGTTGCCCAACCGGTGATGGTAATCGGGCGTCACGTCGTTGTTGATCTGCTTCTGCACGTACGACGGCGTGCCAGCGACATAGGCAGGATTGACCGGATTGATATAGGTACGGCGCTGCCAGACCGAGGTCGGGTTGTTGGTGAAGAACGAGAAATCACCATCGGCCCAGTCCGGATTCTCGGTCATGAACTGGTCGATGTAGGGCTGCGAGGCCTTGTTGTAGATCTGCTGCACGCGCGCTTCCTTCTGGCAGCTGTCGGCCAGCGCCGAGTTGACGCCGCCGGTAGGCGGGAACAGTCGGGTGTTGCAGGCACTGGCCTTGCTGTTGCCGGGGATGTCGTAGTGCGAGATGCGCTGTCGCGAGACCAGCAGGTTGGTCGAGAGGTTGCGCTGGTTGTTGAAGTTCATGCGGAAGCCCTGCGCGTCGGCGGCATTGAAGCCCTTGCGCAGGACCAGTTCCATCGACTGGTCCTTGTCTTCCATGCTGCGCGAGATCAGGCCCGGATCGATCTCCACGCTGCCGCCGATCGCGTTGCCGCCGTAGCGCACGGTGTCGGAAGACTTGTTGACGGTGACACTGCGTACGAACAGCGGATCGAACGGGATGTTGATGTCGCCGCTGATCGCGTTCATGCCGAGGATGGACTGGCCGTCCTGCAGGATCTGCACGCGGTTGCCGCTGAGGCTGCGGATGACCGGCGCGCCGGCATTCGGCCCGAACGCGCTGCTCTGCACGCCGGAGACGTGTTCGAGCAGGTTGCCCAGGGTGCGGTTCTGCGCCTGCGGGTTGTCGACGGTGACCCGGCTGTCGATGCGCGAGGGCTGGGTGGCCTCGACCCGGAGGGCGGGTAGGGTGGGTTCGTCCGCGGCCTGGGCGGAGTGGACGGCGAACAGAATGGCAGCAGTAAGCAGGTGGCGACGCATGGCACGATCCGTGAAAATGATGTGAAATGTTATAACGTAACTATTTGTATCGACAAGGGTGGAATGGGCCTTGCGGCAAGGGCTGGATATGAGAATGGTTCGCATATGAAAATGCAGGACGATCCCGCCTGGTCCCATCATGCTCAACCTCACCCTTGCCGACCTCGATCGCCTGGGCCGCAGCAGCGGCTTCCGCTATCGCCTGCCTGCGCTGGCCGCCGATCTGCCGGGTGAACAGTGCGTGGTGCAGGGCAGGGTGGAGCAGCGTCGCCTGCGCCCGGGCATGACCCTGGCGCTGTCGGACGTGATCGCCCATCAGCCGTTCGAGGCAAACGCGGAGTCGCCGCCGGCCTTCTCGGTGATCGTGATGCTGGAGGGACGTGCAGGGGCGCGGTTGGCCGGGCAGGCGGTGATCGGCATGAGCCCGGGTGCAGGCGCGATGGTGCTGGCCGAGGCGGCGCCGATGACCGCGATTCATCCCGCAGGGCAGCGGATGCGCAGCCTGAATGTCTCGTTGGACGCGCCCGACGGGATTGACGACCCGATGATCAGCGAGCTGCTGTCCACCGCCCACCGCACCGGTCACCCGCGGTTGCGTGGTTGGCAGGTCCCGGGGCACCTCGAGCACGCCGCCGACCAGCTGCTGTCGGGCAGCTGGCACGGGGCGATGCATGCACTGCTGTGCGAGAGTATCGGCCTGCAGATGCTGGCCCTGGCGCTGGGCGCACCTGCGCGGGAGGCATCGCCGGACCTGCGTGTTTCAGCGCGTGATCGCCGCATGCTGCAGCGGGTGATGGATTGCCTGGAGGCGGCTCCGGCCGCCGACCATTGCCTGGAGGATCTGGCGCGCCTGGCCTGCATGAGCCCAAGCAGCCTGCGCCTGAAGTTCCAGCAGGTGTACCAGTGCTCGGTGTTCGGCTGGCTGCGCGAGCACCGCCTGCAACTGGCCTGCGAGCAGCTGCGGCAGGGCTGCAGCGTGCAGCAGGCCGCGCATCTGGTCGGCTACCGGCATGCCACGAATTTCGCGACCGCATTCCGTGCGCGCTACGGCATCGCGCCCAGCCAGCTGCGCTGACCCCGGATCAGCGCCGGCAGCGCGCATACATCTGCTGCGTTAGGGCATACGTGTGCTCACGCTCAAATGACAATAATTCTCATCCAGCCTTTCCCTCCTGCTGGATCTCCCATGCCCGCCTGTATCCGCCCGCGCGCCCTGGCAACCGCCATCGGCACGACCCTGGCGCTGTTCAATACTGCCCACAGCGCCGAGCGCGCCCCTGCTGCGAAGACCTCGCAGCTGCCCACCGTGCAGGTCACGGCCGACCTCGATGGCAGCACCGAAACCTCGCGTTCCTACACCACCGATTCCATGGGCACGGCGACGGGGCTGTCGCTGACCTCGCGGCAGACGCCGCAGTCGGTCAGCGTCATCACCCGCCAGCAGATCGAGGATCGTGGCCTGCTCAGCACCGCCGATGCGCTGGCCACCGCTCCGGGCATTTCGGTCACGCGCAGTGATGCCAACCGTTACTCATTCTCGGCACGCGGCTTCGATATCGACAACTACCAGTTCGATGGCGTGGTGATGCCGGTGCTGTCGCCATGGAACTTCGGCGAGAACAATCTGGACATGGTGGTGTACGACCGCATCGAGATCGTGCGCGGTGCCAATGGCCTGATGACCGGTGCCGGTAATCCGTCGGCTGCGGTGAACCATGTGCGCAAGCGCCCGCTGCGTGATTTTGCTGCCAGTGGCGGCATCAGCCTCGGCAGCTGGGACGCGCGCCGCGCCTGGGTGGATGTGTCCAGCCCGTTGAGCCGGGAAGGGCGCGTGCGTGGTCGTGTGGTCGCCGCGCAGGCAGAGGGCGACAGCTACACCGCTGGCCTGGACAGCACCGCGAAGACGCTCTACGGCGTGGTCAGCGTGGACCTGGGCGAGGACACCGGATTGATCGCCGGTATCTCTTACCAGGCCAACGACAATCGTGGCTTCGGCAGCGGCTTCGCGCTGTTCAACGCCGATGGCACGCGTACCCGCTTCGACCGCTCGGTATCGGCCACCGCGCCGTGGGCACGGATGACCACCGACACCCGCAATGGCTTCTTCGATTTCAACCATCGCTTCGGCAACGACTGGCAGGCGCGCGTGTCCTACAGCCGCTCGCATACCGACATGGAGATGAAGCATCTCTACCGGGGCGGCTATCCCGATCCGGTTACCGGCGCCATGCCTGCAGGCAACAGCTTCACCCGCTACGACGGGCCGGTGCGCCGCGAGGCGGTCAGTGTCAGCCTGACCGGTCCCTTCCAGCTGTTCGGCCGCCATCACACGGCGTCCGTCGGCTGGTCGCGTTCACGCGACGAGATCGCACTGGGGCAGTACCGCGCACTGGCGCCGCTGCCGCCGTTGGCCAGCTACCTGGACTGGCACGGACCCGGTACGCCGGAGCCGGTGTGGGCCAGCAACAAGACCCAGGCCGATGATCTGGACAATCATCAGAGCGGTGCCTATGCGGTGGCGCGGTTGTCGCTGGCCGATCCGCTGCATGTGATCGTCGGTGGCCGCCTGAGCAACTGGGAGACCGACCAGGTCTACTTTGGCAGCAAGCGCAAATACCGCTACCGCAACGAGTTCGTGCCGTATGCCGGTGTGGTCTGGGACCTCAACGGCTACAGCAGCGTCTACGCCAGCTATACCGGTATCTTCAAGCCGCAGAACAACCGGAATGAGTCCGGGCAGATCCTCGACCCGGTCAGCGGCCGCAGCTATGAGCTGGGCCTCAAGGGCAGCTGGCTGCAGGAGCGCTTGAATGCGTCGGCGGCGCTGTTCCGCACCCAGCAGGACAACCTCGCCGAGGCCACCGGTGGCCTGGTCGAAGGCAGCACGCAGGCGGCCTACCGCGCGGTGAAGGGCGCAACCGTGGACGGCCTGGAACTGGAACTGGCCGGCGAACCATTGCCGGGTTGGAGCCTTGGCACCAGCTTCACCACCTTCATCGCGCAGGACGCGCAGGGCAGGGCGATCAACACCGCCAAGCCGCGCAGCCTGTTCAAGCTGTTCACTACCTGGCGGCTGCCGGGTACCTGGGACCGGCTGACCATCGGCGGTGGCGTGGACTGGCAGAACCGCATGTACCAGACCGCCACCGCGCCCGGAAATCGCCGGGTGCCGGTGCAGCAGCCCAGCTACGCACTGGTGAACCTGATGGCGCGCTACCAGTTCAGTTCCAATGTGTCGGCGGCGGTCAACATCAACAACCTGTTTGACCGCCACTACTACTCGCAGATCGGCTTCTACAACCAGGGCTGGTACGGGGCACCGCGAAACGTGATGTTCACGGTGAAGGTTGGCTATTGAGGATGCCGTCGCGCGGGTCAGGGATCCAGCGGATCCATCGGGTCGATGCGCAGCGATTCGGGAGCCGGCACAAACGGGATCGCGTAGGGCGAAACGCGTGAACCGACCTTGCCCGGAACGTAACCCAGTTCATGGCGGTTGCGCTCGCTGAAGGCGCTGCTGGCGACTGAGTCGATATGCGATGGACTGCTGACCACCAGTGCCGGTTGCCGCGGCGGTGCCTGCAGGGCCGTCAGCAACCGGGCTGCATTGCGCAGGTTGGTGGTGGTGTGGCGGGCATACGGCTCGATGATGATGGCATCTGCGGGAATGCCGAAGCGTGCCATCAGCGCCTCGCGCATCTGCACCGCTTCGACGCTGCGGGTGCCGCGCGGATGTACCGCACCACCCGAGACGATGAGGAAGGGCGCATCACCTGCCGCGTAGCGCTGCGCGGCCGCCTTCAGGCGCAGCTTGCTGCCGGCGCTGAGCGGGGTGGTCAGTTCATCCGGTCCCTGGCCAAGAACGATGATCGCGCTGTACGGATAAGCATTCCAATCGAGCTGCCGCGCACGCGCAAACGGCGCGGCGTTCGTCCCGGCGCTGATGGGCTCGAAGCGGATCGCATCGAGGCGGTCATTGGCATCGAGCAGGCCCACCGCCACCGCGATGCTGCGATCGAAGGCGGTGTAGGCCGCGCTGGCGTCCACCTCGCTCATCTGCATGGCAATGGCAACATCGCCGACCAGCCGCGTGCTGCCTGCCGCGCCGACCGGGCCGTCGATGGCGTCGTAGCGGGACGGCTGGCCCTGGCCATAGACGGAGAGAATATTGTTGAGGCCGGCCAGTTCCCGTTCGATGGCCTCGGCGTGCGCGGGAGCCGCGGCGGTCAACAGGCCTGCCTGCGCGGGCGTCCAGCGAGCGGACGCGAGCGTGCAGGTGGCGGTCCGGCAGCGGGCCAGCTGCTGCGTACGTTCGGCCAGGAGGGCGCGCGCATCATCGGGCAGCGTATCGGGCTTCAACTGCATGAGGGTCGGGAACAAGCGTGCGGCAAGCGCGGCGCTGTCGCGGTCGTCGGCCACCGCCGCAAGCGGCAGCGCTGCCGTGGCGAGCAGGACAAGGGACAAGGCAAGTCGTCGATGCATCACCAGCTCCTGCTGACCATCAGGCGGACGTTGCGGCCGAACAGCGGCCGCCCATAGATGGCCTCGGCCGAACCCTGTCCGGCGAGGGCATCGGTGCGGGTGTTGCCTTCGGTGAGTCCCTTTTCATTGGTGAGGTTGTCGCCCACCAGCTGTGCGCCCCAGTTGCCACGCTTCCATGAAATGCCCAGGCCGAGGGTCTGGTAGGCGGGCAGCGCTGTCTGGTTGAACAGATCAACATAGGATTTGCCGACCACGTCATAACGCAGCCAGGTCTCGAACTGGTCCTGGCCATGCTGGAAACTGAAGGTCGGGCGGAGGTTGCCGTAGAGCTTGGGCTCGCGAACGATCTGCTTGCCGTTGACGGCAGCCGGATCGGCGCCGGAATCGTTCTGCAGGCTGTCGTACTGCGGATCGCTGACCGTGATCGAGCCGGCGATGCTGAACCAGTCCAGCGGCCGGAACAGCCCATCCAGTTCGATGCCCTTGGAGACGGCGGTACCGATGAACGGCACCGACTGGTCATTGCGGCCGGTTGTCGGGTTGAAGGCCACGAACGAGGCGTTGAGCGGATCGAACTTCGTGTAGAACGCCGTCAGGTACAGGTAGGACCGGCCGAATCCGGCCTTCAGGCCCAGCTCGTACTGGTCCAGCTGGGTCTGCACGATGGTGGGATCGATCGAGCGTGCCACTGACGAGTTGGGAACGATCTCCATGTGCGAGACGCGGGCGTAAGCACCCACCGAAGGGGTGAAATCGAAGTTCGCACCCACGGTCCAATTGGTCGCGGACGGATCCAGGCGATGGTTCTGGACCACGCCGGTGAACCGGCGCGTGGTGTTGTCGGCCAGTGTGTTGCGGTCGCCGAGGTCGACCTGGGCGGTCTGCTCTGCGTAGCCTTCATAGCGATAGCGTTCATGGCGGATACCAGCGTCGAGCTTGAAGCGGTCCGTCAGTGCCCACGTGTCATTGGCATACACCGCGAACATGCGGGCATCGACCTTGCCGCGATTCAGGGTGGTGGTGTAACGCAGCGTGCCCTTGTCGGTCACATAGCCCAGCGGGGTGCCATCGTTGCCGTAGGCCACCAGATCCAGCAGGCGTGGCTTGCCGCGCATCTCCATCAGCATGTCCTGGTACAGGCTGAAGGCCGTGGTGCCGAAGAAGGCGGTGTACGCGCCGATGTTCAGATCGTGGCTGCCCCAGGCCGTTTCAAACAACCGCGTCGCACTGAAGTCCGCCTGGCCGGAGTAGAAGTCCGAATCTGCGGCCCGGTACTGGGCCGAGATTACCAGGCCGGAGTCGGCATAGGGATCGTAGGCACTCGTTCCGTTGCTGCCGGCCAGGGCGTAGCCCATCCGCGCGACGCCGGCACCGAAGGCGGAACGGGCCGCGCCCAGATAGCCGTTGGCGAAGGTGCGTGCGTCGACCGGGTTGGTGGTCGAGTACAGTGCGTCGAAGGTGTTGCGACCCTTGGTGTAGCCGGCTTTCAGCGAGATCGTCCAGTCGCTGGCGGTATTCTCGTACTGGAAGCCGATGTTGCCGAAGCGCATGTGCCGGCCATCAGCCAGGTCGCGGTTCATGCCCTGCAGGACGCCGCCGCCATCGAGGTACTTCAGGTTCACACTGCGCAGCGACGGCGAGTTCAGCGTACCGTCGAAGTAGTCGATATACGGGTCCAGCGGAACGCTGGGATTGCGCGGATCGGCGACCGGGATCGGCAGGTAGAACGTATTGTGGTCATCGACGAAGGTGCCGCTGACCTTGAACCAGCTGGTGTCATCGAAGTAGTGCTTGATGTTGCCCCTGATCTGCCCGCCCTTGTCGTTCGGGAAGCCATTGTCGCGGTAGCCATCGTGCTGGCGCAGGAATCCACCGACTGCATAGAAGGTGTCCTTGCCGAGGGCGCCGGACTGGTACATCTCGCCGCGGTACAGCCCGGTGTCACCGACGGTCAGCTGGGCCTTGCCGTGGGTCTCTTCCGAGCCCTCGGCCAGGATGTTGTTGACGATGGCGCCGCCACTGCTTGCATAGATCGGCGCCGGGCCACCACGTACGATCTCCACCCGCTGGTTCATCACGTCGAACCGGTTCATGCCGTCGCCGGAGTTGAAGAAGTGGCCATCCAGCTCCTGGTAGAGCGGCAGGCCGTCCTGCTGGAAGGCGATGAAGCCACGATCGGTGGGAATGCCGCGCAGCCGGGTGATGTTCTGCACCTCGCCGCCGGTGGCCTCGACATGGATGCCGGGCACGGACCCGAGCAGGTCGGCGTAGCTTTTCGGTGCGAGCTTCTGCACATCTTCGCGGCTGAGTGAATTGACCGCGAAGGACGCATCGAAACGACGCTGGGTGCGTGCTGCACCGGTGACCACCACCGCATCCAGCGTTGCGGCGTCGGCGCTGTCCTTGTTCTGGACCGGGGCGTCCTGCGCAGAAGCATTGCCGTGCAGGGATATCAAGGCCAGGGAGATTCCCAGGACCAGGGGGCTGATGTTCATCGGAGGGCGGCCATGCAGGGAAGGGGGACCGCTGCACGGTAGGTCCGGGCGATGACGGAATTGTTTACTTCGGCGGAAATAAACAATTAAACGCTGGCATCGGCGCCCAGCTGGTGGATCGGCAGCAGCGCCGCGCCCACCGATACTGCGGATCCTCCCAGCCGGGACACATGCACCTGCGGCAGGCGCAGGCTGTCCAGCGCACTGCTCCAGCGTGCTGGCTGCTGCAGGTGTTGCCCCAGGGCTTCCAGTACCTGGCGGGGCAGTGAACCGGACAGGATCACGGCGCCGGGATCGAGCCAGGCGACGCCGGTATTGGCCGCTGCGCCCAGCTGGTTGCCCGCGCGTTCGGCCCAGGCGCTGATGATGCCGGTATGGCTTTCCAGGCAGGCCTCCAGCTCGAACAGCGATGGAATTCCAGCGCCGGCCTCGCGCAACGTGGCCAGCAGGTCGATGCCCGAGGGGCGCGGCGCGTCCATGCGGAACAGGCGGCCGATGTCGCCGGCATTGCCGAATTCACCGCGCATCACATCACGCCGATGGATCACGCCACCGCCCACGCCATGGCCGACATACAGCAGCAGCGCCGAAGCGCAGTCGCGGATCAGCCCGCTGTCGTAGTACTCCGCCAGCGCCGCCAGGGTTGCATCGTTCTCCACCCAGACCGGAAAGCCAAAGTAGTCTTCAAAGAACTGGTCGTTGTCGATATCGCGCCAGCCATGCAGCCAGTCCACCGCGTGCCGGCGTGCCGGACCGGTTTCGACCACGGGCCCGGGGACCGCCACGCCGAGGCCGAGGAAACGGGCGCGCATGAGCCCGGTGCTGCTGGTGAGGCTGCGCAGGCGCTGGTCCACGCAATAGACGAAATCGTGGGGATCTGCGCTGTCGAACGCGGTGGCATCACGGGCGATGACCTGGCCGGCGAAGTCCACCAGTGCGATCTCCAGCCAACCGGGATGCACCGTGGCACCGGCGGCATAGCCGCCCCGACCGGACAGCGCCAGTGGCACCGACGGACGGCCACGCTGGCCATCGGACAGTTGTCCCTGTTCCTCGATCACTTCCAGCATCAGCAGTTCACGCGCCAGGCGGGTCAACGCGCCGTTGTGCATGCCCAGCTGGTGGGCGATGGTGATGCGGGGAACGGCGCCCATCGTGCGCAACAGCCAGATGATGCGCTTGTGGTCGGCATCCAGCGCGATCAGCGGCTTGCGGCGCAGCCGCGATGTCGGGGCCAGGTTCACGGGCGCAGGCCCTCGGTACGTGCTGGCGGGATGGGCCAGGCCAATGCGGCCAGCGAAAGCAGGCTGCCGATGGCGACCAGCGAGACCAGGGTGGCCGCGGTGCCCGGATCGCCCGCCTGTATACCGGGCAGCACTTCGCCCAGCAGCAAGGAAGAGGCCGCGATGGATAGCTTCATGGTTCCGGTGAGCAGTGCAAAACAGCTGAGGTCATCGTCGCGTCCGCTATGGGCGGCATGGCGATGGGCGATCAGCGCGGTGCGTCGCCACAGTACCAGGCCGACGCTGGCCACTGCCGTCCCATGGATGGCGGCACATGCAATCGCGACAGGCGTGGAGGGGATGGCCAGGTACCCGCCAACGGCGGCGACGGCAAGCACCGACATCAGCGCGAGCATCCCGGTCTCGCTGTGCAGCCTTGAACGCAGGCGCAGGCAGAGCCAGGGGGCAACCACCATGCCCGCCACCATCGCGAAGGTCAGTGCTGCCCCGTGTTCAGCGAAAGGGAACAGGCGCCCGGCCAGACCCACCAGCGCAGTCTCCGCCGCTGCGGCCAGCAGAACCGGCAGCAGTGCCGGCAGGGGCAGGGCAACAGCAGCGGGCATCCCGGTTGCGGAGGGCCGTGGCGGTGTTGCGACGCAGGCCAGGGGAAGCGCAGCGGCCGCGATCAGCACGCCGATGATCATGCAGATCAACAACGCGTTGCCACTGCCCTGGGACGCAGGAGGACCGACCACGCTGAACAACGCCGCGGCAATGCACAGCTTGGAAATGGGCACCACCACGGCGCGCGTGGAGACATAGCGCATGGCCTCGTCCTCGTCACGGGGCAGCAACGAAGTCAGTGCGTTCTGCGCCACGTCGTAGACCGCATAGCAGGTACGGAACAGCAACGATGCGACCAGCAATGGCAGGAAGGTGGGCCCGGCTGCGCTGTGCGGGCTGAATAGCAGGCAGGCGCTGGCGGCCGTGCCGAGCCCGCCGATGAGCTGCAGGCGCAGGGCGAGGCGCTGCTGGTTGCGCAGGCGGGTGAACACGGCGGCCAGCAGCAGATCGAGCAGGCTGCTGTAGGCCAATGAAATGGCCAGCAGCAGGCCGGTGTGGGCCGCCGGCAGCCCCAGGCGGGCGTGCAGGTAGTAGCCCAGCACCAGATCCACGAACGACCAGACCAGGGTGCGGGCAAAGTGGCCGGCGGCATAGAGGTGCCGTGGCGAGGGCTGCGTGTTCAACGCCGTGTAATGGGGGGAAGAGCCGGAGATGCTGGATCGTTCTACTACCCCTGTGTGACATGGCCCTGACATGGCGCGTGGCCGGGCGTTCAGCAAGTGGCTTGCACCCCCTGCCGCAGGCGCGCAGCATTCGCCCTGCTGCCCCCCATCACGCGTCACGCAGCGCTTTCTTCACTGGAACGGAGCAACGTATGAAACTGTTGTCCGCTGTGTTGTTGTCTGTGCTTTCGCTCTCCGCCGTTCCGGCGCTGGCAGTGGAAGCTTCGCCCTCACCGCTGCTGGGGCGCTGGTCGCTGGATATCGCCACGTCTGCGCTACCCGAAGCGCAGCGCCCAAAGCACGTGGTGCTGGAGTTCAAGGACGCCGGTGCGGGTCGTTGGAGTTCACACGTGGACATCGTCCTGCACGACGGCAAGACCATGAAGTCCGACGGCACGCTGGCGCTGGACGGCACGCCGGGGCCCTTGTCCGGCACCTACGGCGCGGACAAGGCCAACCTGAAACTGCCGGCGCCGAACACCCTGGTGATGCAGTTGGTGGACCATGGCACGCCAGCGTCCACCCGCATCTACACCGTAGCGGCCGACCGCACGACGATGACCGAGACCAAGGCGTTCTACAGCCATGACGGTACACCGATCCTGCAGACCAACCTGTTCAAGCGGATACCCTAGCGGTTCCGTCCGCACCACGCCCGCACAGCGGGCGTGGTGAACTCAGCAGCCTTACACCGCAGCCGGATCGCGCTTGCCGGTGTCGATGCCGTACCTGGCGATGGCCTCCTGCATCCGCGAACGCTCGACGCGACCTTCATCGGCCAGCGTCTTCAACGCTGCCAGCACGATGAAATGACGGTCCACTTCGAAGAACGTGCGCAGCGATTCACGCGTGTCGGAACGGCCGAAGCCATCGGTGCCGAGTGCGGTGAAGCGGCGGTCGTTGATGAAGGGGCGGATCTGGTCGCCGACGATCTTCATGTAGTCGGTGGCCACCACCACCGGGCCTTCATGGCCCTGCAGGCACTGCTGCACGTAGGGTACGCGCGGCTGCTCGGCCGGATGCAGCAGGTTCCAGCGTTCGGCGGCCAGGCCATCGCGGCGCAGTTCAGTCAGGCTGGTCGCGCTCCACACATCGCTGGCGATGCAGAAGTCCTGCTGCAGCAGTTCTGCCGCGGCTTCCACTTCGCGCAGGATCGAGCCGGCGCCCATCAGCTGCACGCGTGGCTGCGAGGCGGCATCGGCGGCTGCCGGGTGCAGCAGGTAGAGGCCCTTCAGGATGCCGGTCTCGGCGCCTTCGGGCAGTGCCGGCTGCGGGTAGTTCTCGTTGAGTACGGTGATGTAGTAGTAGATGTCATCCTGGTCGACATACATGCGGCGCAGGCCGTCATGGATGATCACCGCCAGCTCGTAGTTGTAGGTCGGGTCGTAGGACACGCAGCTGGGAATCACCGACGACAGCACGTGGCTGTGGCCGTCATCGTGCTGCAGGCCTTCGCCCATCAGCGTGGTGCGGCCCGACGTGGCACCGAGCAGGAAGCCGCGGGTACGCGCATCGGCAGCGGCCCAGGCCAGGTCACCGACGCGCTGCAGGCCGAACATCGAATAGAAGATGTAGAACGGAATCGTCGCCAGGCCGTGGTTGCTGTAGGCGGTGCCGGCGGCGATCCACGAACAGATCGCACCGGATTCATTGATGCCTTCCTGCAGGATCTGGCCGTCCTTGGCTTCCTTGTAATAGCTCAGCTGGCCGGCGTCCTGCGGGGTGTACAGCTGGCCCAGGTAAGAGTGGATGCCGATCTGGCGGAACAGGCCTTCCATGCCGAAGGTGCGCGATTCATCGGGCACGATCGGAATCACCAGCTTGCCCAGTTCCGGATCCTTCAACAGGCTGGTGAGGATGCGCACGAAGCCCATGGTGGTGGACTGGCCGCGATCACCACTGCCCTGCAGCTGGGTGTTGAAGATCGACAGTGGTGGCAGCGGCAGGGGATCGACCCTGGCCAGGCGCGCTGGCAACTGCCCACCCTGGATGCGGCGGCGCTCGGCGAAGTAGGCCGCCTCGGCGCTGCCCGGTTCCGGGCGCAGGTAGGGCATCTCCTCCAGCTGGTCGTCGCTGACCGGCAGGTTGAAGCGGTCACGGAAGGCACGCACCGCGTCGGCGCTCATCTTCTTCAGCTGGTGGTTGATGTTCTGGCCTTCGCCGGCTTCGCCCATGCCGAAACCCTTGACCGTCTTGGCCAGGATCACGGTGGGCCGGCCGCTGGTGTTCACTGCCTGCTGGTAGGCGGCGAAGACCTTCTGTGGATCATGGCCACCACGCGCCAGCGCCCAGATATCGTCGTCGCTCATGTGCGCGACCAGCTCCAGCAGCTCGGGGTAGCGACCGAAGAAGTGTTCGCGCACGTAGGCGCCGCTCTGCGACTTGAAGGTCTGGTAGTCGCCGTCCACGCACTCCATCATGCGCTGGCGCAGCAGGCCGCTGTGGTCGCGGGCCAGCAGGTCGTCCCAGCCGCTGCCCCAGATCAGCTTGATCACGTTCCAGCCGGCCGCGCGGAAGGTGCCTTCCAGTTCCTGAATGACCTTGGCGTTGCCGCGTACCGGCCCGTCCAGGCGTTGCAGGTTGCAGTTGACCACGAACACGATGTTGTCCAGCCGCTCGCGGCCGGCCAGGGAAATTGCCGCCAGCGATTCGGGCTGGTCCATTTCGCCGTCGCCGAGGAAGGCCCAGACCCTGCGGCCCTGGTGCTCTTTCAGGCCGCGGTATTCCAGGTAACGCATGTAGCGCGCCTGGTAGGCGGCGGTCAGCGGGCCCAGCCCCATCGACACGGTGGGGAACTGCCAGAACTCCGGCATCAGGCGTGGGTGCGGATACGAGGACAGGCCTTCGCGGCCGGCTTCGCGGCGGAAGTTGTCCATCCGTGCCGGATCGATGCGGCCTTCCACGTAGGCGCGGCCATAGATGCCCGGCGCCGAATGGCCCTGGATGTAGATCATGTCGCCGTCGAAGGTGTCGGTGCGGCCACGGAAGAAGTGATCGAAGCCCACGTCGTACAGCACCGCTGCCGACTGGTAGGTAGCGATGTGGCCGCCGACGTTGGAATGCTTGCCGGCACGCAGCACCATCACCATCGCGTTCCAGCGGATCATCGCGTTCAGGCGGCGCTCGATGGCCAGGTCGCCCGGGTAGGCCGGCTGGCGCTCGGGCGGGATGGTGTTGACGTAGGCGGTCCAGGCACGGGTATGCAGGTCGCCGTGCTGCTGCGCGTCCAGATCGCTCAGCTGGTCGATCAGGTAGTGCGCGCGCGGCCGGCCGCCGGCCTGCATCACCGCCTCCAGCGATTCACGCCATTCCTGGGTTTCCAGTGGATCGGTATCGAAGGGAATGAGGGCTTGGTTCATGACTGTCTCCAGAGGGCGCCGGTCGGACTTCTGCCTGGGCGACAACACCGGCAGGGCGCACAGCACTGGAGCGGGGTCGCAACGGCGGGGGCCGTGACGCGAAGGGCGACCGTGGCGGCCACCGAGAAGACAAGCGTAGGCCTGCCCCCCACGCTTCGGTAGGCGTGCAGGGCTTGGGTCTCTGGCAAGCAAGGGTTGGTGCCGCGCGTCGTATCAAGGGCGGATGCGCTGGGCGCGGCCGCCGATCAGGCCGGGGACAGCCCAGGCAGGAACACCGGGATGATCGCCACGCCGACGCCCAGCAGGCACCAGGCGACGATGGGCAACCAGCGCGCCAGGCGTTGGGCGGGTTCCGATGCACGGCGGCCGCCGATCCACAGCAGCAGCGTGAGCACACCTAGCGCATAGGCGAGGACGACGATCACCGGATGCACATGGATGACCCGGCTGGGCGGCCACATCTGCTGCTGGTAGGCGGTGGTGTGGGCGACCAGCAGCAGGAACAGCAGGCTGCTGAGGGTGTTGATGGCGGTGCGTGCGTTGATGGGAGCACTCCTTGTGCGGGCTGCCGGGACATCGCAGGGGCCGCATTCTAGCGGCTGCCTGCTGGCTGTTGAAACGCCACTGTCATCGATGGCGGTCACCCTGCGGGGCTTTCCAGCCTCGGGGTGGTTGGCCGGCCGTGAACAGCGTGAGGATCTGGGAGAAGAGCTACGAACTGCGGCGCCGGCTGCTGCGTGGCTTCTTCCTGCGTCGCGGTTCGGCCAGCGAGGATGCCGAAGACCTGGCGCAGGAGGTCTATCTTCGCCTGCTGCGCAGCACCGGCGAAGATGCCGATGCGGTCGAGAACCCGGAAGCCTACCTGTTCACCGTGGCGGCCAATCTGGCGCGCGAGCACGCGCGCGCGCGGTCGTCGCTGCCGC
This sequence comes from Stenotrophomonas sp. 78350_Sma, assembly GCF_056482105.1. Classification (NCBI taxonomy): domain Bacteria; kingdom Pseudomonadati; phylum Pseudomonadota; class Gammaproteobacteria; order Lysobacterales; family Lysobacteraceae; genus Stenotrophomonas; species Stenotrophomonas sp. 78350_Sma. Next base: position 1,841,245 of record NZ_CM151182.1, read on the forward strand.
CGCTGGAAGACGTCGACCTGCTGGCCGAAGTGCTGAAAAGCGAAGAAGACATCGAAGGCGAATTCGAGCGTGCGCAGCGCTGGAACGATATCCGCAGCACCATCGCACGACTGCCGGCAACCACGCGGCGGGTGATGGAGCTGCACTACCGCGACGGGCTGGACTGCCCGGGAATCAGCCAGCAGCTGCAGGTGTCGGTGCACATGGTGCGCAAGCACATCGGCAAGGGTCTGGAGGCCTGCAGGAAGGCGCTGGGCGCCAGGGAGCTCACATGAACCGGAATTCATCGCCCGTGGCCGACGACACGATCGCCTGCGAGGCCATGGACTGGTTCCTGCGCAATCGCGAGGGGCCGTTGGATGAGGCCGGGCGCGTCGCGTTCCTGGACTGGATGAAGCGCTCGCCGGAGCATGTGCGCGCCTACATGCGCGCCCTCGCGCTTCACCGGCAGGTCGGTGAGGCGCTGCAATCGCCGTTGGCTGACGAGGCGGCGGTTCCACCGCGGCAGATCGCCGCCAAGGTGGTGCCGCTGTTCGGTAGCGTGCACGCGCCGCCGCGCGCTGTGCCGCGTCGCGGTCGTGCGCGCTGGTGGGTGGCGGCTGCCGCAGCCTGTATCACCCTGCTCGGCGTGGGCCTGGTTCCGCAGGTGGCGCCCACCGAGCAGCTTTACAGTGCCGGACAGGGTGAACTTCGCGACCTGGTGCTGCCCGACCAGACCCAGGTGCGGCTCAACGCGGACAGCCGCCTGCGGGTACGCATGGGCTGGTTCAGCCGCAAGGTGGAGCTGCTGCAGGGGGAGGCCACGTTCGACATCGCCCGCGACCGCCGTCCGTTCGAGGTGCAGGTGAACGGCCTGGAGATCCGGGACATCGGCACGGTATTCGATGTGTCGCGACGGCTGCAGAGCACGCGCATCGGCGTGGTCTCCGGCGAGGTGGAGGTATGGAGCCAGGGTGCGGACGCCCGGCGTCTTGCGCAGCTGGGCGAAGGCCGGGTGGTGCAGGTCGACGCGCGCAGCCATGCGGTCGAGTCATTGGACCTGCCATTGTCGATGCTGCTGGATTGGCAGCAGCGCAAAGTGTCCTTCCTCGACGAGCGGCTGGACGAGGTGGCCGCTGCCTTCAACCGGCACAACCAGGTGCAGGTGCGCGTGCTGGACGAAGGCGCGGCATCGGCACGGTTGTCGGGCAGTCTCGATGCGCATCGCATCGGTGCGCTGCAGGCCTTCCTCGAACGCGACCCGCGTTTCGTGGTGAAGCGCGAAGGCGGCACCGTGCGGGTTGGCAGTCGCTGAAGCCGACGTGGCCGTTGACTGTCAGAAAAAATTCATCGAATCCGCGTTCTCCACTTCGGTGGATGCGGGCTCTTACTTGGGAGAAGCCGCTGCCGAGCCACGCAGCGGCGCCTGCTGCCTTCTCTCTTCCAAGGACCCGTGATGCGCAACACGCTCTACCTGTCGATCATTCTCGCCCTGTCTCCCTGCAGCGTGCCGCTGGCCTTCGCCGCCGGTGCCGATGGCCTGGAGGCGCGTGTATCCACGCCGATCGCGGCGCAGCCGTTGGCGCGTGCGCTGGAGCAGTTGTCGCGCAGTTCCGGGGTGCAGTTCCTGTACTCGGCCGGCGGTGATGCCCGCATGGCCGGTGCGGTGCCGCGCGGTGCCACCGTCAGGCAGGCGCTGGACGCGCTGCTGGCAGGGACCGGCCTGGGTTACACCGTGGTCGATGGCAATGTCATCGCCATCGATCCGGCACCCGTAAGCAACGCGCCGAAGCCGGCCGCGCCGAAGCCGCGCGAGGCCGAGGCGGTGGTGGCGCCGACCCTGGATACGGTGAAGGTGATTGCTGCACATGAGGTCATCGACCAGAAGAAGTCGTCGCCGGTGATCAAGGATTCGGTGGTCTACGACGAAATGGACAGCTACGGCGACGAGACACTGGCCGAGAGCCTGATGGCCGCTCCAGGCCTGAGTGCGGTAGAGGATGCCGGCGAGCCACGTTACGTGACCGTGCGCGGCGTGCAGGCCAACCTCAACTACACCACCATCGATGGCATCGCGATTGCCAGCGTGGGAGGCAGTGGCTCCGGTGAGCGCATGAACAACCTGCAGCTGATTCCCAGCGACATCGGCACCCGTACCGACATCTACAAGAGCTTCAGTGCGGAGCAGGCACCGGATGCGATCGGCGGCGTGATCGACATCATCAGCCGCAGTGCCTTCGACCGGTCGGGCAAGTACGTGTTTGCCGATGTGGCAGGCATCTATTCCACCGCCGAGACCAACGTCGAGCGCAGCGCAGGCGGCAACCACGAGACCCGGGGCCACTTCGGCAAGAGCGCCAAGATGGTGTTCTCCAACCAGTTCGGCGTCGACCAGGAGTTCGGCATCGTTGCGGTGGCACGCTATGAGCAGCGTTCACGCAACAGCGTCAAGCGCTGGGTGGAGTCGAACTACTACTACAACGACGCTGGCAAATACCTCACCGACGGTACCACCGGTCCGGACGAGGCCAAGGGCTGGAACGGGCTGCGTGCGCCTGGCAACTTCAGCACCGGCACCTATACCAACTTCATCACCAACTTCGGTGGCTCCGCCAAGCTTGAGTGGAAGCCCTCGGATGATCCGTTCTACGCATCGCTGCTGCTGTACTCGTACCGGTTCTACGAGAACTCGACGATGAACAAGACTGATCTGTACGGCAACGCCAAGTTTCCGATCCGCAACCAGACCGAGGACAGCGGCACGACCCAGATCAACAGCATCTACATCAAGAACCGCCACGACCGCTGGGACCGCAGCAACCGTGGCGCCATCGCCAGCTTCAACTGGGACATGGGCGACCGTTCGCGGCTGACCCTGCGTGGCGGCCATACCGAAGAAACCTTCCACAACAACCAGGTCTACTGGGGCGTGCGCGCCTACCCAAGCAATCTGTTCGTCGACTACGAGAACGACAGTCACGGGTTCCCCAACGCGGTGGCGGTTTCCGATTCCAGCCTGCTGACCAGCTCGGCGTTCAAGCTCAACCCCGCGCAGGCCTATGTCTCCCCGCGCGATGCCAAGGAGAGCATCGACAACCTGCGCGCCGACTTCAGCTACAACATCGACGCCGATGCGCGTGGCTTTGGCCTGGCCACCGGTGCCGAATACCGCCACCTGAAGATCTGGCAGGACATCGACTTCGATTACTTCAAGAGCAGTGCCACGCTCAACGATTACCTGTATCCGGGTTCGACGCTGCTGGGCAGCGTGCCGGGCTTCCCGCTGATCGACAACCGCAAGTGGAACGAGGAACTGCTGCCGAAACTGGGCAGCAACAATGCGGCGTATCCAAATGCCAACTTCACCAGCGACTACAAGTACGTGGAGGACATCACCAATGCCTATGTATCCGCGCACTATGCCTGGGACCGGCTGCTGCTGATCGGCGGCCTGCGCTACGACCACACCCGCTTCGATGCCTACAGCCCATTCAGCGATGATGGCGGCACTACCTATACCTCCGCCTTCCGCAACACGAGCGGTGGCTACAACAACCTGCTGCCTTCGTTGAATGCGACGTTCAAGCTGAGCGAGGACCAGCGCCTGCGCTTCTCCGCCAGCCGCACGCTGGGCCGGCCGACGCCGAGCAACATCGCCCAGGCCACCAGCACCAGCTGTGGCGATGACGAGGAGGGCAGGGGCTTCTGCACCATCAAGCAGGGCAATGCCGACCTGCAGCCACGCCGTTCCACCAACATCGACCTGGCGTGGGACCTGTATTTCAACGGCAACAACGGCCTGGTCTCGGTGGCGCTGTTCGACAAGGTGATCAAGGACGACATCTACACCCTGACCACCTTCGAGAACGTGGGCGATACCCGCTACCGGGTGACCCAGCCGATGAACACCGATGAGTCCACGCTGCGCGGCGTCGAGTTCGCGGTGGCCAACCGCAACCTGCAGTGGGGCCGCCAGCGTTTCGACATGTACTTCAACGCCACGCGGCTGGAAGGCCAGACCAACTACCGCATCACTGATGGCACCGAGCGCCGCCTGGACCGCCTGCTGTACCAGCCGGACTGGTCGCTCAACGGCTCGGTGATCTGGCGCATGCCGTGGAAGAGCGCGCAGCTGCGCCTGTCCGGCACTTACCGCAGCCGGATGCTGGTCGACTTCGGCGACACCCAGTGGCTGGATTCGTACTACGACCCGTACATGACCTTCAACATGGGCTTCAGCCACAAGGTCAGCAAGCACGTGACGCTGAAGTACGAGGCCAAGAACCTGTTCAATACCCAGCCGACCTACAGCACCGGCCCGAACGGGCGCTTCCGTACCGAGATCGACGACTACGGCCGCTTCTTCTACTTCCACATCATCTACAACTGAGGGCACAGCCGTGGATACGATCAATCGCAGGCGATTCCTGGCCCTGGCCGGCCTGTCCGCTGCCGGTGCCTGGATGGGCACGGCACACGCGCTGGCCGCGCAGGCCGATGCCACCGCGCTGAACCCGCGCAACCTGCTGGCCAAGCCGCGTTTTGCCAGCACACCCTTCACCCTGGGCGTGGCCTCGGGTGATCCATCGGCCGATGGCATGGTGCTGTGGACGCGCCTGGCGACCGAGCCGCTGGTGTTCGGCGGTGGCATGCCGGCCCGGCCGATGCGGGTCGAGTGGCAGCTGGCAGCAGACGAAGGCATGCGCAAGGTGGTACGCCAGGGGGCGGCGATGGCGCATCCCGAACTCGGCCACGCCGTGCACGTGGAACTGTACGGGTTGGCGCCCGGACGGCCCTACTGGTACCGCTTCACCGTCGGTGGCCACGCCAGTGCGGTCGGCTGCACCCGTACGCTGCCCGCAGCCACGGCCGTGGTGGACCGTGTGCGCTTTGCGGTGGCCGGTTGCCAGCACTACGAAGAAGGCCACTACACCGCGTGGCGGCGCATTGCCGAGGAGCCGCTCGATTTCGTCTTCCACTACGGTGATTACATCTACGAAGGCGAAAGCCAGCCGGGCCTGCGGAAGATGAACGGCCAGCCGTTCACCAACCTGCGCAACCACGTGGGGCCGCAGACCTACACGCTGGACGATTACCGCCGCCGCTACGCCCAGTACAAGAGCGATGCCGACCTGCAGGCCGCGCATGCGGCGGCACCGTGGTTCGTCACCTTTGACGACCATGAAGTGGACAACAACTGGGCCGGTGCCGGAGACCAGGATGACACGCCCAGCGAAGTGTTCCTGCTGCGTCGCGCACAGGCGTTCCAGGCCTACTACGAGAACATGCCGCTGCGCCGCTCGGCATTCCCGCGCGACGGCCACATGCAGATGTACCGGCGCGCGCGCTACGGCACGCTGATGGATCTGCACCTGCTCGACACCCGCCAGTACCGCAGCAAGCAGGTGAACATGGCGCTGCGTGAGGAGGTGGAATCGGCGGAGCGCAGCATTGTGGGGGCGAAGCAGGAACGCTGGCTGTTCGACGGCCTGGGCGATGCCGCACCGCGCTGGCATACCGTCGCCCACCAGGTAGCGCTGGGCAACTACATGCGCGAGAAGGACGGGGTGGTGCAGTCGTCCGACGACCAGTGGTCAGGCTATCTGGACAGCCGCCGGCGCCTGCTTGACCACATCCAGAAGGTGGGCTTCGGCAACGTGGTGACCGCCTGCGGCGACGCGCATCGCCACTATGCCAGCGATCTGGTGCAGGACCACCGTGACTCGGGTGTGATCTCCAGCGAGTTCCTCGCCACGTCGATCACTTCCGGCGCCGATGGCCAGGGTGTGGACGCGTATGCCAGGAACCAGCTTGCGCACAGCCCCTATCTGAAGGCGACCACCGACAAGCGTGGCTACGTGCTGTGCGATGTCACCCGCGATGCGTGGATCGGCGACATGAAGACGCTGGATACCGTGATGCAGCCGAATGGCGCGGTGCAGAGCTGGAAGCGCTATGCGGTGGAGCATGGCCGGCCAGGGTTGCAGGAGGCCTGAATCTATCGGTCAACCCTGTAGAGCCGAGCCCATGCTCGGCTGCTCTTTGATAACTGACCGGAAAAGCAGCCGAGCATGGGCTCGGCTCTACAGAGATCCTTCAATCGTGCTCGAACCGCAGTGGTTCGCTGCCCATCGCCGGGTCACTGGTGCCGGGGCGCCCGTCCTCGGCACGGCCGGCCAGGCGCAGGACATTTTCACCTGCGCTGACCTGTAGGTCATACCAGCCGGCGGTAGGCGTTGCATCCCACGCCAACGAAGTCTCTGCATGCGCCGGCAGCGCCACCGTCTGCTCCGGCATGTGTCCGGCATAGGCGCCAGCCTGCACACGCACCTGCTGCGCGCTGTCATCCAGGTTGCGCAGGTGCAGCCGCAGTTGGCCATCCGTGCGATCAATTGAAGCCTGCACGGCAGGATCCTTGGCCGCCCCCTGGAAGTGGCGGTGGAAGCCGTTTGGGCCCAGCAGCCACAGGTCATAGCGGCCCTGGGCATCGAGCGGCCAGCGCTCGCGCAGCGGCATGTCCGGCAGCAGCGTGTAGCGGCGTGGCACCGCATCCAGCCGCAGCCGGTCGTAGACATGCAGCACCGCCGCCGCACCTTCGCAGGCCAGCGCCAGATCCACGCCCGAGGCGTCGACCGCAGCAATCGCTGCCTGCGGCCGATAGGGCAGGGCGCGTGCAGGGCGTACGCCGCTTTCCTGCTTCGCTGGCTTCAGCCCCTCCGGCAGCGCCGGCACGGTACGCCCTGGCAGCGCCGCCGCTCGTGCCGCCACCGCGCTTACATCGGGCAGGCCGCGCACGAACGGGCGGATATCGCGCTGGGCGAAGTCGAAGGCGCCCGTCAGGTCACCGCAGACCGCTCGGCGCCACGGCGAGATGTCCGGCGCGGCGACACCAAAGCGACGTTCAATCAACCGTATGACCGAGGTGTGGTCGTACACCTGTGAATCGACCCAGCCACCACGGCTCCACGGCGAGATGACGTACAGCGGCACGCGCGGGCCGAGACCATACGGGCGTCCGCGCAGCTCGGCAGCATCGTACTTTTCATCGCCCGGCGCGGGATGACGGTGATACTCGCCCTCGGTGCTGACCGACGAGGCACCTGCCCATCCACCGTTCACCGGTGAGGGAGGGGCAGGTGGTGGCATGTGGTCGAAGAAGCCGTCGTTCTCGTCGAACATCAGCAGCAGGGCGGTGCGGCTCCACACCTCCGGATCGGCGGTCAGCGCGTCCAGCACGCGTGCGGTATAGGCCGCACCCTGTGCCGGGCTGGAAGGGCCAGGATGCTCGCTGCCCGCGGCATCGGCGATGATGAAACTGACCTGCGGCAGGTGCCCACCGATCACGTCCTGGCGCAGCTGCGCCAGGCCACGCGTGCTGACCCCGCGTGCGCGCAGCTGCGGGTCATGCCCCGGCGCAGCGCGATGGGCCTGGCGGAATGCCTCGAAGCCGGCCAGCGGGTTGTCCGTGAAGTTGTCGGCCATGTCCTGGTAGATCTGCCAGGACACGCCGGCGTTCTGGAGGCGCTCGACATAGCTGGTCCAGCGGTAGGACGCCGGGTGCCCGCCCTGTTCGGGGAAGTTGTCGTGCGAGTTGGCGATCACCGGGCCGCCAGCACGCGCGTGTGCATCATTGTGGCCGGTCCACAGGAATACCCGGTTCGGGTTGGTGCCGGCCTGCATCGCGCAGTGGTACGCATCGCAGAGGGTAAAGGCATCGGCCAGCGCGAACTGGAACGGCAGGTCGCTGCGCTGGAAGTAGCCCATCGAGTGGTTCTGCTTGGCCTTCGGCCAGTGCCCCATGCGCCCGTGGTCCCAGGCGCGCTGCGCATCGGGCCAGGTGTGTGGCGTGCCTTCCACCCGCATGTAGCCGAAGTGCGCGGCGGTATCCAGCGGGAAGGGCGCGATCGCACGCTTGCCGCTGGCATCGGGCTGCAGCCACAGGCTGCGCACGCGGCCACCGGCCTGCAGCGCGGCAGCCGGGGCCACGAAGCGGTCGCCGAAACCACGTACACCCGGCAGCGTGCCGAAGTAGTGGTCGAACGAACGGTTCTCCTGCATGAGCACCACGATGTGCTGCAGGTCTTCGAGGCTGCGCGTCTGCGCGGCGGGGGCGATCGCTGCGGCCCGGGCGATGCTGGGCAGCAGCGGGGAAAGGCCGGCGGCAACGCCGGCCTGCAACAACCGGCGTCGGCCGATATCGGTCACTGGCTCACTCACAGGTCCACGCGGAAGGAGATGCCGACGGTGCGCGGAGCGCCGATGAAGGCGTTGTCACGGCCGTCCACCCCTGCAAGATACCGCTTATCGGTGAGGTTGCTCACCACCAGGTTGGCACCCATGCCCTTCAGGCGCGGCGACAGGCCCTGCAGGTCGAAGCCGATGTTGGCGTTGAACACGGTGGCCGAGGGCAGCTTGTTGACGTTGGCGGCATCGAGATAGCGCGTGCCGAGGTAACGGCCGGAGAGGCCGAAGTTCCAGTTGGCGCCCTGCCAGTCGGCCGACAGCACCAGGGTGTTCTCCGGCTGGCCGATCACCTTGGCACCGTCGACGATGCCCAGCTGGGTATCGCGCGCGGCGTTGCCGCTGCCGAGGTACTTGGAGCGGTTGTAGGTGTAAGCCGCGTTGATCCGCCAGCCATTGTCCCAACCATAGCCGAACGCCGCTTCCAGGCCGTTGCTTTCCACGCCACCGAAGTTCTCGTAGACGCCGTCGGTCTCGCCCAGGTAGTCGATGCCGCTGACGAAGCCCGCGGGCAGGTAGACGATGCGGTTGTCGAACTTGATGTTGTAAAGCGTGACCGAGGCGGTCAGCGGCCAGCGGCTGATGCGCATGCCCACTTCGATGTTGTCGGCGGTTTCGGGCTCGACGTTGCGGAAGCGCTGCGGGTCGGTCTCGCCAAGCACGCCGGACGGAATCGCGGCGAAGTTCTGCGAGAAGCCGGCGAACAACTCCATGCCTTCCACGCCGGGTGCCCAGGTGAAGCCGGTGGACAGCAGTGGATCGGACTTGGAATCGGAGGTGACGTGCTCGCTGGCACCGATCACGCGGCGGCGCGACTGGTCGACGAAGAACTGCTTGACGCCCAGGCGCGCGCTGAACGGACCGAAGCGGGCCACGTCCTCGACGTAGTACATCTGCTCGTCGACCTTGTATTTGTCCTCGAACTGCACCCAGTACGGCTGATGGTCGAAGTCGATGCTCTGGCCGACATTGAGTAGGCGATGCCAGTCGCGGCGTGCCGAACGGTCCAGCTTCTCCACCCACAGGCCGCCACGGATCGTGTTGTCGACCGCGCCGAAGGTCTGTCGCCACTCGACATCGGCGGTCACGCCCATGCGGTCGTTGTCGTAGTGCGTGTGGCGATACGACTGCGCGCCCAGCACGTTGCCGGCGTAGCAGTTCGGATCATATTCGGCGGTGAAGCCCAGCCGTGGCGTGCAGCTGGCCAGGCGCTGCGCGGCGCTGCCGTCGGGATTGACGAAGAAGATCTGGCCACGGTTGCTGCCGCCGTACACGGTCTTTCCACCGATGTACTCCGACTCGGGGCGGCCCGCACCGTCATCGCTGACCTGCGCCAGGTAGGGTGGCAACCAGTCGCCACGGCCCTGCATGCGGTGCCCGTAGGCGGCCACCGAGGTCTTGAATCCATTGCCGCCGTCAAAGGCTGCGCGAAGGTAGCCGAAGGTGTTCTCGCGCAAGGCGCGCGAACCGGAGCGGTAGTTCTGGTCCAGGTACGGAATGCCGGTGAGGGTGCCGACCAGGTTGTCGCGCTCGGGATTGGTCGCGAACCCCTTCGGTGAGACGCTGGTGTATTCCGGCTCGTCGGCATCGTTGTAGGACAGGTAGCCGGTCAGGGTCCAGCGGTCCAGTTCGGTGATGAACTTGCCGGCGATGTGGTCGTTGCTGGCGTGGCCGGTGCCGTCGATCCAGTCGTGCACCTTCGAGGAGGAGGCGCTGACCCAGGCGCGGGTGTGGCCGCCGAGCAGGCCGGTGTCGTAGCGTACGTAATACTTGCGCGCATCGTTGTCACCGGCACCGACCACGAAGCGCAGGCGACTGTCCTGCAGCGGGTCGCTGGTGAGGAAGTTGAGCGTGCCGCCCAGCGCTTCGTTCGAGCGCGAGGAGATATCAGCGGTGCCCTGGCTGACTTCCACCGTCTCCAGGTCGAGGGTGTCGATGTAGCGGTTGGCCAGTGAGCCGCCACCGTAACCTGAGCCGCCATTGGGCAGGCCGTCGATGGTGGTGCCGATCTGCTGCGTATCGCGGTTGGTGACGAAGCCGCGCATGCTGATCTGCGTGCCCCACACCGACGAGCCGGTGGCATCGGCCTCGCTGACCACCACGCCCGGCACTTCATTGAGCGCGTCGTTGACGCTGCTCATCACCGTCTGCCGGTTCAGCGTTTCCGCGCGCACCGAGGTCTTGGCGTAGCTGGTGGCCTGGCCGATCACCTGTACCTGGTCCAGGGTACGGGCGTCAGTGCTGCGCGCTTCGGCCGCGTCGCCCTGCGGTGCTTCGGCCAGGGCGTCCAGGGCGGGGGCGATCAGCAGGGCCAGCAGCGAGACACGGGGAAAGCGCGCAATCGTTCGCATCGAAACCGGACCTTCAGAGGGAGGAAACCCCGGAGTGTCGGCAGCGCCAATGACATCGGCATGACGTGACGATGCAGGAATCGTGTTATGCGACGGCCGGCACCTGCTGCCTGCTTCAGTACCGCGCGTCCTTGGGTTTCGGGTCGCGCGGCCAGTCCTTGGCCTTGTTGGCGAAGTCCGGCCGGGGCTGGTTGATGAAGTAGCTGGCGATGTCCACCGCATCCTGGTCGGGCATCGCCTGCTGGCCCAGTGGTGGCTCGCGGGTCACCGCCGGTGGCATGTTGTGCTTGACGAAGCCGGCGGCCTTGTACAGGCGCGCCATGCCGGCGCCGATGTTGAAGCTGTGGTCGCCCCATAGCGGCGGGAAAGCGATGTCACCGCTGGCGTCGCGCCGTCCTTCGCCGTTGTCGCCATGGCAGGCGGCGCACTGCACGGCGTACAGCGCCCGGCCGCGGACCGGGTCCGGGGTCAGCGTGCTGTCGATGGGCCCCTCACTGGGGGCGGCCACCTTTGCACCGTCCGGCACAGGACTGCTCAACCACGCCATGTAATCGAGCATCGCGCGCATCTGCGGTGAGTCCTTCGGCAGCGGCTTGCCGTTCATTGAGCGCTGCAGGCAGCCATTGATGCGCTCGGTCAGCCCGATCACCTTGCCCGGACGCGGCATGTAGCGCGGATAGGCGCCGCCGCCGGTATTGAAGTAGTGATTGCCGAAAGGCCGCTTGCCCTCGGCCATGTGGCACGAGTTGCAGTTCAGATCGTTGCCGACATTGTCCGGCAGCAGCCGTGCGGTCTCGTTGAGGATGCGGCGGCCGAGCATCACGGATTCGGCATTGCCGAGCCCAGCGATTTCTTCGGCGCTGGGCGCATGGTAGTGGCCGACCACCTTGCCCTGCGCATCGAGGATATCGATCGTGCTGGCCACGGCGGCATCCAGATCCGGGTACAGATGACGGTAGGCGAGGGTACCGGCGCCGGCCAGCACTACGAGGGTGATCGCACTGCCAATCAGCAGGCGGGAACGCGTGCGCGAACGCTTCATTGTGCGGCCTCCTGCGGAACGTAGTGCACCGGCTTGTCGCGCACCACCCGGCGCATGCGCGCCACGTCGACCTCGCTCACCGCGCTGGCCTGGTTGCCCCAGCTGCTGCGGATGAAGGTCAGGATCTGTGCCAGCTGCGCATTCGGTAGCTGCTCGAAGCCGGGCATGGTGAAGGCCATGCGGTCGTGCGGGGTATGCGGCGTGCGGCCGCCGATCAGGGTTACCTGTACCAGCGAGCTGGGATCGTCAGCGAACACGATCGAGTTGCCGGCCAGGGCCGGATAGACGCGCGGCATGCCGCGCCCGTCGGCACGGTGGCAGGCCTGGCAGTGCTCGGCATAGGCCAGCGAACCGGCCACGCGGTAGTTACCGCTGCGCAGTGCGGCGGTGGTGGTGTCGGTACCGGGCGACCACTGCGCACTGCGGCCCTCACGCGCCGGCAGCTGTTTCAGGTAGCGGGCCATGGCCAGCAGGTCGGTGTCGGACAGGTACTGCGTGCTGTGCTCGACCACGTCGGCCATGCCACCGAAGGCTGCCGATCGATCGGTGCGGCCGGTGCGCAGGAAGTCGACGATCTCGTCCTCGCTCCAGCTGGCCAGGCCGGTCGATTCATTGCGCAGGTTCTTCGCATACCAGCCTTCCAGCACCGAGCCGGACAGGAACTGGCGGCTGCCATCATCGGCCATCGCCTTTTCCTGGAACGCCAACCCGCGTGGCGTGTGGCAGGCGCCGCAGTGGGCCAGGCCTTCCACCAGTTCGGCGCCGCGCTGTTGGCTGGCATCCAGCGACGGATCCGGGTTGAACGTGCGCGGGCGTGCGAACAGCAGCTGCCACCAGGCCAGTGGCCAGCGCATGTTGGCCGGCCACGGGATCGTGCTGTCGGCGTTGTCCTGCTTCACCGGCTGCACCGAGCCCATGAAGTAGGCGTACAGCGCCTTGATTTCGGCGTCGCTGGCGATCACGTACGAGGCGTACGGCATGGCCGGATACAACGGCTGCCCATCGTGACGGATGCCGCGACGTACCGCGCGTTCAAAGTCGGCGTAGTCGTAGGCACCGATGCCGGTCTGCGGATCGGGCGTGATGTTGGTCGAGTAGATCGTGCCCATCGGCGTCTGCATGCCAAGGCCACCGGCGAACGGCTTGCCGCCGGGCGCGGTGTGGCAGGCGGCGCAGTCCGCGGCGCGCGACAGGTACTGTCCCTGCGTGATCAGCGTCGGATCGTGGATGTCGACCTGCGCCGTCTGTCGCGGTGCGAACCAGTAGGGCGTGGTGCGGGCGATGCCGTAGGCGGCGGCCAGCGTGGCGGCCAGGGCAATGGCGAGCTTGAACGAGGTGCGCATGGCAGCACTGTGGGCAATCCCGCGCGCGCGTTCATTGATCCGGATCAATGACTGAACGGATACAGCTTGTACACCAAGCTGAATCGTTCCTGCGTTGTCATCAAGCCGTCATCCGCGCGCGATAGATGGCCCACGCCCGCGTCGCTAACCTGCCACGCTGTCGCACCTTTTCCCCGATTGCCCATGAAGCGCCTGCTGCTGTTGTTGCTGGCGTGCGCCGGCCTGTGGCTGGCTGCATGCTCGTCCTCGATCAATGCCTCGTCCACCTCGCTCGCCGATCGGCTGATCGCGCCGGGTGGCGTATCGACCCTGCTCGATCGTCCGCGCATTGCCGCGGCCATTGCCGAACTGCCCAATCGCCACGGCTTCGCGCCGGGCCGCGATGGCGTGCCGATCTTCTGGCGTGTGTTCGATCCTGGCGATTACGGCGCGCGTTACCACTACCTGCCGCAGCGCCACGAGAACGGCCTGCCGCTGGATACCGGGCTGAGCCTGGCGGTACCGCAGCCGTTCCGCGCACAGGCGCCGCGCGGCACCGTGGTGCTGCTGCACGGCTGGATGATGAACGGTGATTCGATGCTGCCGTGGTCGCTGCAGCTGGCCGAATCCGGCTACCGCGTGGTCACGCTCGACTTGCGCAATCATGGCCAGTCCGGTGCGGGGCCGTCCGGCTATGGCACCTACGAATCGGACGATGTGGTCGATGTGATCAACGAGCTGCGTGCGCGCGGCGAAGTGACCGGCCCGCTGTATCTGTTCGGCGTGTCGTATGGCGCGGCCACGGCGGTGTTCACTGCCGACAAGCTGGGGGACCAGGTGGAAGGCGTGGTGGCGATGGAATCGTTCGCCAACGCCGGCGTGGCCATCCGCACGATGATTCCGCACCTGATGGGGCTGCAGCCGGAAGGCTTGAAGGCGCAGGCGGTGGCCTCCTACGCGCGCTGGCGCTATGGCGGCCAGGACATCAACCAGGTGATCGCCGCCGCCAGCCGGCGTATCGACGTTGATCTGGACCGTGTGGACGTGGCCCGCGCGCTGGCCGATACCCGCGCCTGCGTGCTGCTGCTGCACGGGCAGGGCGACCAGCACATTCCGGTCAGCCAGGGCCGCGAACTGGCCCAGGCCAACCCGCGCGCGCACTACATCGAGATGCGCGGCGAGGATCACATCACCCTGCCGCTGCGGCTGGACCTGCTGGCCGGCGTGGTCGACGACTGGATGGCGCGCGACGAGCACCATCCGCAGAGTGCCTGCCCGGCACCCCAGCTGCCGGCCCAGGCCGAGTGGCTGACGCGCAGCTGAGAAAAGGGGACGGAGGGGATTAAGTCGTTTCCCGCACTCCTGGGTTGGAAACGACTTAATCCCCTCCGTCCCCTTTTTCTGTCAGGCCACCCGTCTTGCCAGCGAGCGGGCAGACGCCGCGACGCCGAGCAGCAGCGCGGCCACGCACAGGAAGGCGAAACCGAGGCTGGTGGCATGTGCCAGTGCGCCGATCGCCGCCGGACCGGCGAGGATGCCGGCATAGCCCAGCGTGGTGACCGCGGTGATGGCGATGCTCTCCGGCATCACCCGCTGCTGGCCCGCCATCGAGAACAGCGCCGGCACGATGTTGGCGCAACCCAGCCCGACCAGCACGTAGCCGGCCAGCGCCACCGGGAACGAGGGCACCAGCGTGGCTAGGGTGAAGCCTGCTGCTGCAGTGATGCCGCCGATGACCAGGGTGCGGGTGCGGCCGAGGCGCTCGACGATACCGTCGCCGAACAGGCGCATCGCGGTCATCGCCAGGGTGAACAACGCGAAGCCGGCCCCGGCCTGGTCGCGTGGTACCTGCCGCACTTCAGCCAGGAACACCGCACTCCAGTCCAGCATCGAGCCCTCGGCAAGGAACACCACGAAGGCCAGCACGCCGATGAACAGGACCACGCCATGCGGCAGCGCCAGCAGAGGTCCTTCGTGCAGGATCCGTTGCGGACGCCAGTGCGGCGCCGACAGCACGGCCACCAGCAGCAGAGCGGCCACCGAAACCAGCGCGGCCAGCCACAGCGGCGTGCCGAGGATCAGCAGCCCGGTCATGCAGCCGGCGCCGACGAATCCACCGATGCTGTAGAAGGCGTGGAAGCCGGACATCATTGCGCGCCCGGCGTCGCGCTCGACCGCCACCGCCTGCATGTTCATCGCACAATCCAGTGCACCGACGCCGGCGCCGAACACGAACAGTGCCGCCCCCAGTGCCAGTGGCGTCGGTGCCAGTACCAGCAGGGGCAGGGCGCACAGCATCATCGCGCAGGTGATCACCATCACCCGGCGGCAGCCCAGCCGCCCGGTCAGCGCACCTGCCAGTGGCATCGCCAGCAGCGAACCCAGCCCGAGGCACAGCAGCACGGCGCCGAGACTGGCGTCGGACAGCCCGGCCTTGGCTTTGGCGTAGGGCACCATCGGCGCCCACGCGGCGGTGGCGAATCCGGGGATGAAGAAGGCGGCACGGGTGGCGTGCTGCTGGGCACGCGGGGATGAAGGCGTCATGCGCGATGCGAAGCTCCAGGGGATGCTCATGAAAACGTTTTCAAGTCGGATCGGCAAGTGCCATGCATGACATCGGGCGACGCATACGATTGCAATGACCCGATTGCGTCACCAGTGATTAACGCCATGCGCGGACAGTGGCTGCACGGTCGGCATCCCGCCGGCCGCTGCCGGAGACCTGTTCATGAGCACGACACCGACCATCCTCCTCGTCCATGGATTCTGGGGCGGGGCCGCACACTGGGCCAAGGTGATCCTGGAACTGCATCGCAACGGCCATGACCGCGTGCAGGCGGTGGAACTGCCACTCACCTCGCTGGCAGACGACGCAGGACGTACCCAGAAAATGATCCGGCAGATCGACGGGCCGGTGCTGCTGGTCGGCCACTCCTACGGTGGCGCGGTGATCAGCCAGGCCGGTAACGAGCCCAACGTGAAGGGCCTGGTCTACATCGCCGCCTTTGCTCCCGATGCCGGCGAGAGCCCCGGCGGAATCACCCAGCAGCATCTTCCGGAAGCGGCGCCGAACCTGGCCCCGGACAGCGATGGCTACCTGTGGCTGCGTGCCGACAAGTTCCATGAGAGCTTCTGCCAGGACCTGAGCGACGACGAAGGCCGGGTGATGGCAGTGACCCAGAAGGCGCCGTTGGCCAGCACGTTCGGCGATACGGTCAGCGATCCGGCGTGGAAGCACAGGCCGAGCTGGTACCAGCTGTCCCGCCACGACCGCATGATCGCACCAGAAAACCAGAAGGCCATGGCCGCAAGGATGCAGCCCAAGCGCCTGCTGGAGCTGGATGCCAGCCATGCCTCACTGGCCTCGAAGCCCAAGGAAGTAACCGCGTTGATCCTGGAGGCCTGCGCCGCCATCGGCGGTTGAGCCCCAGCAGCACAGCGCGACAGAACACAGCACGACAGCCGGGGCGCAGGGGAGTACACTCCTGCGCCTGCGGCCGCCCGGCCGCGTTCCCATCCTGCCTCCAGCCGCCGCCAGAGGATCCCACCCTATTGTGGAGGTCCTGCCGTGCTGTCTGTGCCCGTTGTCCGTCTTCCGTCCTCATTGCCGCGTCGCCGCCTGCTGCCGCAGGTACTCGCGCAGAGCCTGCTGATCGCATTGTTGGGCAGCAGCGCAATGGCTGCCGCGCAGTCCGTCACTGAAGCGGACAAGGATCGCCAGGCGCCAGCCTCGCAGACCCTGCAGACCGTGCAGGTCACCGCCAACCAGCTGGGCACCATCACCGAAGGCAGCGGCGCCTACACGCCGGGCACCATCGCCACCGCCACCCGCCTGGTGCTGACCCCGCGGCAGACCCCGCAGACCATCAGCGTGATCACCCGCGCCGAGATGGATGACTTCGGCCTGCACGGCATCGATGACGTGATGCGGGTGACCCCGGGCATCAGCATCGTCACCTACGACAGCGAGCGCACCGAGTACTACGCACGCGGCTTCGCCGTGCAGAACTTCCAGTACGACGGCATTCCGATGTCGCGTGACTCGGCCTACTCGGCGGGCAACACGCTCAGTGATACCGCCATCTATGACCGCATCGAGGTGCTCAAGGGCGCCACCGGTCTGTTGACCGGCATGGGAGATCCCGGCGCGACCATCAACCTGGTGCGCAAGAAGCCGGGCAAGGACTTCGCCGGCAGCGCGACGCTGGGCGTGGGGCGCTGGGATGACTACCGTGCCGAGATCGATGTCGGCGGCCCGTTGACCGCCGATGGACGCGTGCGCGGTCGTGCAGTGGGCGCCTGGCAGGACAAGCATTCCAATCTCGATTACTACCAGCGCACCAGCAAGGTCGGCTACGCGGTGCTGGAAGCCGATCTGGGCGAGCGCACGCTGCTGACCGTGGGTGGCGATGCGATGGACAGCGACCCGAAGGGCTCGACCTGGGGCGGCATTCCGCTGCTGGACAGTGCCGGCAACTTCAATGACATGCCGCGTTCGTTCAACAACGGCACCCGCTGGAGTGGCTGGCGCCAGTATGTTCGCACCGGTTTTGCCACGCTCGAGCACACCTTCGCCAACGACTGGGTGGCCAAGCTGCAGCTCAACCACCAGGTCAACGGCTATGACGCGGCGCTGGCGGGAGCGGCCGCTGGCAATCCCGATCCGGTCACCGGCGAAGGCGTGTCGTTGTGGCTGGGCAAGTACGTTGGCAAGACTGTCAGCAACGCGGCCGACTTCTACCTGAGCGGTCATTTCGGCCTGTTCGGCCGCGAGCATGAGCTGGTGGTCGGTGGCAGCGCCTCGCGCAAGCGCTGGACCAATACCGGTTACTCGCCGCAGCCAGGCTATCCGACCGAGGTGCCCGATTACCGCGCATGGCAGGGCGACATTGCGGAGCCGCAATGGCAGCGCAGCTACGACAACAATGAAGTGACGCGCGAGAATGGCGTCTATGTGGTCGGTCGTTTCGACGTGGCCGATCCACTGAAGGTGATCGTGGGTAGCCGCCTGGCCAGCTATCGCTCGCCGGGCACGCGCGAGAGCGGCGTGTTCGTGCCGTATGCCGGTGTGGTCTATGACCTTGGCGAGCACTATTCGGTGTATGCCAGTTACAGCACCATCTTCAAGCCGCACAGCGAACGCGACGAGCAGGGCAAGGCGCTGGATCCGCTGGAAGGCCGTAGTTACGAGATGGGCCTGAAGGCCGAGTTCCTCGATGGGCGCTTCAACGCCAGTGCGGCGCTGTTCCAGCTCGACCAGGACAACTTCGCCCAGCCCACCGGCGGCAAGACACCGGACGGGCAGGATGCGTATCGCGCCCTGATGGGCGTGCGTACCAAGGGCTACGAGCTTGAGATGTCGGGCCAGCTGGCGGAAGGCTGGCAGGTGCAGGGTGGGTACTCGCACAAGATCGCCCGCCAGGCCGGAGCCAAGGTCACCACGCTGGAACCGGAAAACCAGTTCAGCCTGCACACCAGCTATCGCCTGCGTGGCGACTGGCAGGGGCTGACACTGGGTGGTGGCGCGCGCTGGCAGGATTCCACTTTCGGCGAGATCACCAACCCGGCGACCAGTGCGCAGGTCGTGCATCGCACGCAGCCGTACTGGCTGCTCGATGCGATGGCGCGCTACCAGTTCAACGATCGCCTGTCGGCCACGGTCAACGTCAACAACCTGCTCGACAAGCGTTACTACACGATCTTCAACTGGTACAGCACCTACACCTGGGGTGAGCCGCGCAATGTACGGCTCACCTTGAACTACAAGTTCTGACGCGGGTCTTGTAGAGCCGAGCCCACGCTCGGCTGGCTGTCAAACCGCAGCCGAGCATGGGCTCGGCTCTACACATACGCCCGCGATGCTCTGCAGCATCGCGGGCGTTGTGGTTACAGCGGCAGGTCGAACACCAGCACTTCGGCGTCGTTGCCGTTTTCCAGGGTCAGCTGCGCTTCGTCGCTGACCTGCAGCGCATCACCGGCTTCCAGGGTGATGCCGTTGACCTGCAGCTGCCCACGGGCCACCTGCACATAGGCGCCACGACCATTGCCGAGCGCATGGTGCAGCTTCTGGCCGCCGTCGAGGATGGTGGCGAAGATGCGAGCATCCTGGTGGATGCGCAGCGAACCGTCGGCGCCGTCCGGCGAAGCGATCAGGCGCAGCTGGCCGCGCTTGCTGTCCGGCGTGAAGTGGGTCTCCTCGTAGGACGGCGCGATGTTCTCCGCATCCGGGAAGATCCAGATCTGCAGGAAGTGCACGGTCTCGTCGGCCGAGTGGTTGAACTCGCTGTGGGTGACGCCGCTGCCGGCGCTCATGCGCTGCACGTCGCCGTAGCGCAGCACCGAACCGGTGCCCATCGAGTCCTTGTGTTCCAGCGCACCGCCCAGCACGTAGGAGATGATCTCCATGTTGCTGTGGCCGTGGGTGCCGAAGCCCTGGCCGCCGATCACCTTGTCTTCGTTGATCACCCGCAGCGGGCCGAAGCTGACGTAGCGCGGGTCGTAGTAGTTGGCAAAGGAGAAGGTATGGAGCGAGGACAGCCAGCCATGCTCGGCCAGGCCACGGGTAGCGCTCTTGCGGATCTGCAGCATGATGGAATCTCCTTGTTCGATGGTTTCGATGGGGCGGGGTGGGCCGGTAGCCGCTGTGTTTCCCCGTTGGAGAGAAGTATCCGCTTGCGCCCGGGGTTTGAAAAACGGATAGTTTTGACAGCCATCATCGAAAAATTCGAATGCTCAAGCTCAGCCTCGATGCCCTGCAGATCCTGGATGCCATCGACCGCCGCGGCTCGTTCGCCGGCGCCGGCAAGGCCCTGCACAAAGTGCCCTCGACCATCTCCTACACCGTGGCCAAGCTGGAGGAGGACCTGGGCGTTCAGCTGTTCGACCGGGTCGGCCCGCGCGCCGAGCCGACCGAGGCTGGCCGCGCGCTGCTGGACGAAGGCCGGCACCTGCTGCGCGCCGCCCGCGAGCTGGAGCTGCGGGTGCGCCGGGTGGCATCGGGCTGGGAGACCGAACTGACCCTGGCGGTGGACTCGGTGTTCCCGACCTGGCTGCTGGGCCCGGACATCGCCGCGTTTCGTGAGGCCGAGGCACCAACCCGGCTGCGTCTGATCGGTGAGGCACTGTCAGGCACCTGGGAGGCCTTGCTGGACCGGCGTGCCGATCTGCTGGTCGGCGCGCCGGGTGAGGGCCCCAGTGGCGGTGGTTATGTGGTCGAGCCGCTGGGCACGGTGGAGTTCGTGTTCGCGGTCGCGCCCGATCATCCGTTGGCCGCAGTGCCAGGCGTGCTCGGTCGCGAGCAGCTGGTCGAGCACTGCGCGATCGCGGTCTCCGATTCGGCGCGACGGCTGCTGCCGCGCACGGTCGGCCTGTTGATGGGGCAGGAGATGCTGACGGTGCCGGACATGGCCAGCAAGCTGAAGCTGCAATGCGAAGGCGTGGGCTTTGGTTTCCTGCCCGAGCCATGCGCGCGCGCTGCGGTGGCGCGTGGCCAGCTGGTGATCCGCGAGGTGGAGGAGCACAAGCCGGAAGAGACCTTCTGGCTGGCCTGGCGCACCGGTGAGGATGGTGCGGCATTGCGCTGGTGGCGCGAACGCCTGCGCAGGCCGGAGCTGCTGTCGCAGTGGTGGCAGGCAATGGCCGGGGTGTAGGGTTTTGGCAGGGCTGCGCCCTGCACCCGCTAGGGGCTGGAGCAACAGCAACTGCAACAACAACGGAAGCTGGTTTCCTGAGGGATGGCGGGGTGGGTCCGGTTGCGGGGGCCGCTGCAAGTACGTCCATGTAAGCTCGGTCGCCGCATCCATGCGGCTCACGCCCCCGCAACCGGACCCACCCCGCCTTCGACAGAGTCCCGCTGCTGTTGGTAGGTGTCGACCTTGGTCGACACGGTAGATCCACGCCATGCGTGGATGCTCTTCGATCAATTATCGAAATACTCGAACTCGATGGAGATTCATCCACGCATGGCGTGGATCCATCAGATCGCGGAAATCTGTCAGAGGTGGGGCGGTGTCGGAGTGCGGGGTGTCAGCCGCATGGATGCGGCTGCCAAGGCTACATGGATGTACTTGCGCCGTCCCCGCACTCCGACACCGCCCCGCCAAACCACGGAATGCGTGCTGTTGCTGTTGCTCCGGCTGTGGCCTCTGCAGGTGCAGGGCGCAGCCCTGCCGGAAAACACACATAAAAAAACAGCAGGCCGAGGCCTGCTGTTTCGGTGTAATGGTGCGCCCGGAGAGATTCGAACTCCCGACCGCCTGGTTCGTAGCCAGGTACTCTATCCAACTGAGCTACGGGCGCCAATTACATAAACTTGTTGTGCTGACTGTGTATGGTGCGCCCGGAGAGATTCGAACTCCCGACCGCCTGGTTCGTAGCCAGGTACTCTATCCAACTGAGCTACGGGCGCGCGGTACACAATCAATCTACTGCTTAATTTTACTTCATTTCCAGCGGCGGATGCTGGAAACCTGTCGAGTGGTGCGCCCGGAGAGATTCGAACTCCCGACCGCCTGGTTCGTAGCCAGGTACTCTATCCAACTGAGCTACGGGCGCCCTGCGACAGGAGCGGAATTATGCGGATGTCGGCGCGCACCGTCAACAGTTTTGTGAAAATTTTCATCCAACTGAATGAAAAAGCTGTCAGCCACGGCGTCCGGGGCCTTCAGCCAGGCGAAGTGATCGGCGTGCGTGCCCAATTCCTGCGCGGACAGCACGCGCAGCTGCGCGACCACATTCGGCAGTTTCGCCAGCAACGTCTGCATCGATCCGGTCGGTGCCAGCCAGTCATGTTCCATCAGCACAGCCTGCGCGCTGCCATGCACGCGCGCCATCTGCGTGTCGAGGTCTTCGTCCATGCCGGCGGCGGCGTAATGGTTGTTCAGGCCGACGCGCGCCCAGTCGGCGATCAGGCCACGTGCCTCGGTACCGCCGAAGCCAAGGCGTCGCCCATGCAGGACGCCCTGGCGTTGCGCGATCCACGGCAGGAAGCGGTAGACCAGCGGCAGCAGCCAACCCCGCGGTGGCGGGAAGCCGCGCCAGAAGGGTGAGCCACTGGCGGCCAGCCACAGCCGGTTGAAGTGCTGCGGATTGCGCCCGGCATGCACGCATGCCAGCTGTCCGCCGAGGCTGTGGCCGCCGATGATCCAGGGCAGGGCGCCAGCCTCGTCATCCGCTGCGGCAAGGACCGCTTGGCTGGTCGGTAGATCCCGCTCGAGCACCTCGCGATAGCCCCAGTCCTGCGTGCGCGATGGCCGCAGTGAACTGCTGCCGTTGCCGCGCCACTCATGCAGGTAGACCGCCACGCCCTTCGCAGCCAGGGCCTGCGCCAGCGGAAGATAGTGGCGCGCAGCCACGCCCAGCGCGGGCAGCCACAGCAGGCGCGCGATGGGCTGTGCGGGCACGCAGGCGATCACTTCGTAGCGATGGCCGTCGATGCACTGCACGGCGAGGATGCGCGGTGTCAGGCTCATGCGTGCGGAGCCGCGCCAAAATGGTCGAGCACCAGTACTTCGCTGCGGCCCGGCGCATAGCCTTGCTGCAGCCCACGTGCAACGTAGTCGATGCCGGCTTCGCAGGCATTGGCCAGGCTCAGGCCGTTGCACAGCTGCGCAGCAATGGCCGAAGCCAACGTGCAGCCGGTACCGTGCGCATCCAGTGGCAGGCGCGCATGGATGAATTCTTCGCTGCTGACGCCGTCGAAATAGCGGTCGATCACGCGATTGCCTTCCTGCAGGTGGCCGCCTTTCAGCAGCACTGCGCCAGCACCGAGGTCGAGCAGGGCCGAAGCGGCCTGTTCTGCGTCTTCGCCGTTGCTGATCTTCCGGCCGACCAGCAGTTCTGCTTCCGGCGTATTGGGGGTGATCAGCGTGGCCAGCGGGATCAGGCGCTCACGCATGGCCTGCAATGCGCTGTCTTCCAGCAGGCGTGCGCCGCTGGTGGCGACCATCACCGGGTCCAGCACCACGTGGGGCGGACGATGCTTCTCCAGTGCGTCGGCGACGGCGTTGATCACTTCGGCGTTGGCCAGCATGCCGAGCTTCACCGCGTGGATGTCGAAGTCGTCGAAGCAGGCGTCCAGCTGTGCACGCAGGAAGTCGATCGGTGGCACATGCACGGCGGTCACGCCGCGGGTGTTCTGTGCGGTCAGCGCGGCGATCGCCGAAAGACCATGCACGCGATGCGCGGCGAAGGCCTTCAGGTCGGCCTGGATGCCGGCGCCGCCACCGGAGTCGGAGCCGGCGATGGTAAGGACGGAGACGGGAGTGGTCGGGCTCATCGGTTGATTGTGCCGTGGTCCAGCAGGGGAAGGTAGATCCACGCCATGCGTGGATGCCT
The DNA here is from genome assembly GCF_056482105.1 of Stenotrophomonas sp. 78350_Sma. NCBI lineage: Bacteria > Pseudomonadati > Pseudomonadota > Gammaproteobacteria > Lysobacterales > Lysobacteraceae > Stenotrophomonas > Stenotrophomonas sp. 78350_Sma. The sequence goes on from NZ_CM151182.1 coordinate 1,864,515, forward strand.
TTGATTCAATGCCGCCAGCGCGCCCACTGCTGGTACATCACATAGCCCAGCCCGGTCAGGCCGGTCAGCAGGGCAGGGGCGAGCAGGGCGTCGTACTGCCAGCGTACGAACAGCCAGGCGCCGATGATGCCTCCAGCGAGGAAGCCGCTGATGATCAGGCCGCTGAGGGTCAGGCGTCGTACCTGCAGCGGCAACCCGCGCAGCAGGTGACCGAGGCCGATGCCCAGGTCGGTGAACATGCCGCTGAGGTGGGTGGTGCGCACCACCGCGCCACTGAAGGTGGTGGCCATCGCGTTCTGCAGGCCGCAGGCCATGGCGGCCGCCAGTGCGCCCCAGATCTGGTGTTGTTCAAAGAGCGGAATGGCGATCAGCAGCAGCGCCGATTCCAGCGCCAGTGCCACGCCGTAGCGCCGGCCCAGTTGCAGGGCGCTGTCCTGGATCAACAGGCCGCTGAGCATCGCGCCCAGCGAGAACGCGATCAGCAGCCCCCACAGGTGCCCGACGGCGCGCCAGTCCCCCTGTGCCAGTGCCATGCCGAGCTGGCTGGTGCTGCCGGTCATGTGGCTGACCGCCTGGTGCTCGAAACCGAGGAAGCCGACCACGTTGACCATGCCGGCCACGCACGAGAGCGCGACCGCGCCAATCCAGACCCAGGTGGGCAGGCGTATTCCCATCGACGGGGCCCTCAGGGCCCGCCGAAGCCGCCGTTGAACTGCAGCTCGCTGAAGGTGTTGCTGGCCGGATCGAACACTGCGCCCCAGAACTGCGTACCGCCGTCGCAGACGCGGATTGCTTCCCGTGCCGGATTGATGCCGCTGTCGTCGGGCAGGTGGAAGGCGTTGACGTAGATCAGCCGCTTGCCGGCGCTTTCGATGCCGACGTACTGGCGGTCGAAGTCCAGCACCTTCGGCACCTGCGCTTCAAGCGATGACAGCTGGGCTTCCAATTGATCGATCTGCTGCCGGCTGGGCGCCCAGTAGCCGCTGACCCGCCCGGCCTCGCGGCCGGGACTGGGTCGCGAACAGGTGTCGAGCACCTGCGCGGCGATGATCGGGCGGGTGACCACCCAGGACTGGCCGGTGCGCTCGGCGGTCGGCACGCTGGCCGGGCCGCGCGTAGTGGTGCAGGCGCCCAGGGTGGCTGCGAGGGCGATCGCAGCCGTGGGCAGCAGCAGGCGGGTGCAGCGGTTCACAACACCTCCGAAGCGTAATCGGCCAGGCGCGAACGCTCGCCCCGGCGCAGGGTGATGTGTGCACTATGCGGCCAGTTCTTGAAGCGATCCACCGCGTAGGTCAGGCCCGAAGTGGTTTCGGTCAGGTACGGGGTGTCGATCTGCTCGACGTTGCCCAGGCAGACGATCTTGGTGCCGGGACCGGCACGGGTGATCAGCGTCTTCATCTGCTTCGGGGTGAGGTTCTGCGCCTCGTCCAGGATCAGGTAGCGCGACAGGAAGGTGCGGCCGCGCATGAAGTTCATCGAGCGGATCTTGATGCGGCTGGCGAGCAGGTCGTTGGTGGCCTGGCGGCCCCAGGTGCCGCCTTCCTGGTTGTGCGTGAGCACTTCCAGGTTGTCGGTCAGCGCGCCCATCCACGGCGTCATCTTCTCCTCCTCGGTGCCTGGCAGGAAACCGATGTCTTCGCCGACGCTGACCGTGGCGCGGGTCATGATGATCTCGCGGTAGCGCTGCTGGTCCATCGTCTGCGCCAGGCCGGCGGCCAGCGCCAGCAGGGTCTTGCCGGTACCGGCGGTACCCAGCAGGGTGACGAAGTCGATTTCCGGGTCCATCAGTGCGTTGAGCGCGAAGTTCTGCTCGCGGTTGCGCGCGCTGATGCCCCACACGGCGTGGCTGCCATGGCGGAAATCATCGACCAGCGACAGCACCACCTTGCCGTCGCCGACCACGCGGCTGACACGCAGTTCGACTTCGTCTTCGCCGGGCAGGTAGACGTACTGGTTCGGGTACCACTCCTCGCCATCCTGCGCCTGGATTTCGTAATGCGTGCGGCCCTTGTCGCTCCAGCTGCGCAGGTCGTCGCCGTGACGCTTCCAGAAGTCTTCCGGCAGCTCGGTGGCGCCGGTGTAGAGCAGGCTGAAATCGTCCAGCGCGCGGTCGTTCTCGTAGTCCTCGGACACGATGCCGGCGATGGCGGCCTTGATCCGCAGGTTGATGTCCTTGGAAACGAACACCACCGGCAGGTCCGGGGTTTCTTCCTTCAGCGCCAGGATCGCGCCGAGGATGGCATTGTCCGGAATGACCTTGCCAAAGCTCTTGCCCGCGTCGAAATGGCTGGTCTGGAAGCGCAGCTTGCCCGCGCTCTGCTTGCCGCGCAGCTGCAGGCCATTGGGGCGCTGCAGCGGAATGCCGTCGGCCAGGTTGTCCAGGCCCGATGCCTGCACCAGTTCGTTGAGGAAGCGGCTCACCTGGCGGGCGTTGCGGCTCGCTTCGGAGGTGCCCTTCTTGCCGTTGTCCAGCTCCTCGATCACCTGCATCGGCAGGTAGACGTCGTGCTCCTCGAATTTGAACAGCGCGGTGGGATCGTGCATCAGCACGTTGGTATCCAGCACGTAGATGCGCTTGCCTCGGGTCATCGTCGATTCCTGGTTACGGACAGGGAAAAACCACCACGGCCTGCTGCAGGGCAGGGTGATGGCAGACACAGTAGGCAGTGGGACTCACTTGGACTGGGAGGCCTTCAGTTCGGCGAGAACGGCATCGGCATGGCCGGCAACCTTGACCTTGCGCCAGGACTGCACGATGCGGCTGTCGGGGGAAATCAGGAAGGTGCTGCGTTCGATGCCACGTACCTGCTTGCCGTACATGTTCTTCATCTTGATCACGTCGAAGGCGGTGCACAGCGCTTCGTCGCCATCGCTGACCAGCGGGAAGCTGAAGCCCTGCTTGGCACAGAAGTTGTCGTGCGACTTCACCGAGTCGCGAGAGACGCCGAGCACGACCGCACCAGCCTTCTTGAACTTCGGAAGCAGGGCGTTGAAGTCGATGCCTTCGGTGGTACAGCCTGGGGTGCTGTCCTTGGGATAGAAGTACAGCACCAGCCACTGGCCGGCATAGTCGCCGAGGGTGGCCTGGTCGCCACCGGACAGTGCCAGCGGCAGGGAGAGGGTGGTGCTGTCCAGGGTATCGCCGTTGTTCATGAGGTCCTTCTGTCGAGCCTGGGGTGTTTCTACGACAATTGCATGAAACGCCACGCGCCCGTGAGAGGCGCGCGAAAATCCGCACATCCGATCAGAATTTCATCGGGTCCATGATCGCGTCCAGGTTCAGGTGGTCGCAGAACTCGAGGAAATCGTCGCGCAGCGCGGCGATGTGCATGTTGGCCGGCACGCCGATGGTGACCTGCGCGCTGAACATCTCCGCACCGGTCTGCATGGCGCGGTAGCGCGTGCTCTGCAGGTTCTCGATGGTGATGCCCTGGCGGTCGAAGAAATCGGCCAGCTGGAACAGGATGCCCGGCTTGTCGGCGGCGATCACCTCGACGATGTACGGCAGCAGGTTGGACTGCGCCTGCTTGGCGGCGGTGCGGTACCAGACCAGCTTCAGGCCTTCCTCGCGCTCGAGCCGGGTCAGCATCGCTTCCAGCTTGGCCACCGAGTCCCACGAGCCGGTGGCCAGGGCGGTGACCGAGACATCGCGACCGACCGTGGCCAGGCGTGCGTCCACCAGATTGCAGCCGCTGTCGGCAATGCGGCGGGTGACGGACAGCAGGGGGGACTCCGGATGCGTCGTATAGGCGTTGATCAGGAGGTGGTTTTCGCTCGGCGCGGGGCGCGGGGTGGTGTCGGTCAAGGCGATTCCGGGTAATGCATGCGTTAGTCTGAATGCCCGCCAGAGGCGGGGATCCACCGGTGTCCAGCATACTTGCCCGTGCTTTCGCGCCGCAAGTAACATTCAGGTCGCCCCCGGCCTTTCGTGGCGGGCGTTTTCCCTTTCCAGCCAAGAGCAGCACGTCCTTGTCCCTTTCCGGCCTCATCACCGCGCTGGCGACCCCGTTCCGGGCCGACGGCGCCCTCGATCCCGACGGTTGGCAGCGCCTGCTGCACCTGCAACTGGAAGGTCGCGTCCATGGCGTTGTCGTTGCCGGCTCGACCGGCGAGGCGGCAACGCTCACCGATGCCGAGTACGACCTGCTGCTCGCCAGCGCGGTCGAGCGCATCGGCGGCCGCATCCCGGTCATGGCCGGTACCGGCCTGTCGGGCACCGCCAAGACCATCGAACAGACCCGCCGTGCCGCCGCGCTCGGCGCCAGCCATGCGCTGGTGGTCACCCCGCCTTACGTGCGGCCGACCCAGGCTGGCCTGATCGCGCACTACCGCGCGGTCGCCGACCAGGGCGGGCTGCCTGTCGTGCTGTACAACGTGCCAGGCCGCACCGGTTGCGACATGCAGCCGGAGACCGTGGCCGAGCTGGCCAGCCATCCCAACATCGTCGGCATCAAGGAGGCGGTGGGCGACACCGGCCGGGTGCAGGCGCTGCTGGCCCTGCGCAGCCCGCAGTTCGCCGTGCTCAGCGGCGACGACGGCACGGCGGCACGGTCGATCCAGGCCGGCGTCGATGGTCTGATCTCGGTCGGATCCAATGTGCTTCCGGGCGCCTACCGCCGGATGTGTGAGCTGGCCGTCGCCCACGACCATGAAGCCACCGGGTCCTGGGACGCGCGCCTGCAACCGTTCCATGACTTCTGCGGTGTCGAGCCGAACCCGATTCCGGTCAAGGCGCTGCTGCGCCGCATCGGCATCGGCCACGACCTGCGCCTGCCGCTGCTGCCGCTGTCGGCGCCGCACCATGCGGCCGCCGACCATCTTGCCGGCGACATCGCCGCCCTCGAAGCCCTTTCCAGCCACTGACCTTTCGTCTTGGTCTGACCCAGGAGATTCACATGCGTCAATCCGTTTCCACTGTCCGCGTGCTGTCCTACGCCCTGCTTGCTGTAGCTGTTGCGGCCGGCACCACCGGTTGCTTCAAGCGTGGCGTCAAGGGCGACTACGCCCTGGCCCCGGAAATGCGCCCGCTGGAAGTGCCGCCGGACCTGAACCTGCCGGCCACGACCGGTGACAACAAGGTGCCGGCGCTGGTTTCGGCCACCAAGCCGGCAGCACCGGCAGCCGCGGCTCCGGCCGTTGGCAACACCGGTTTCACCATTGCCGGCGGCAAGGATGAAGCCTTCGCCAAGGTCGGTACCGCGCTGGAAGGCGTGGAGGGCGTGACCATCGCCAGCCGCGCCCAGCTGCTCGGTTCGTACGACGTGGCCTACGAAGGCAGCAACTTCCTGGTCCGCGTGGTGGCCGTCGATGCTGGCGCCTACATCTCCGCGGTCGACCCGCGTGGCCTGCCGGCCACCGCCGAAGCGCCGGTGAAGCTGATCGCCGCGCTGAAGGCGAAGCTGGCCCAGTAAGGCCGGTCGGGTGGGCGTGGGCCCAGACCCGCACCTGCCCGGGTAGAGGCCGACCTTGGTCGGCACTTCTGTGCCAACCAAGGTTGGCACCTACCGAGAACAGAAAAGGGCGCCATGGGCGCCCTTTTCCGTTGTCGCAGCGGGCGCTTCTCAGCGCTCCAGCAGCTTCAGCTTGTCCGGCTTGCCATCCCACTCGCCGGCGTCGGCGGGCGGGTCCTTGCGCACGGTCAGCACCGGCCACTCCTTCGCCAGTTCGGCGTTGAGCACGACGAAGCCTTCCTGGCCGGCGGGGACATCGTCCTCCGGGAAGATCGCATTGACCGGGCACTCCGGCTCGCAGAGGGTGCAGTCGATGCATTCATCCGGGTCGATCACCAGGAAGTTCGGGCCTTCGTGGAAGCAATCCACGGGGCATACTTCCACGCAATCGGTGTGTTTGCACTTGATGCAGTTTTCGGTGACGACAAAGGGCATGGGCTGGGGGTGGATCGATTCCTGAACCCGCCAATTCTAGAACAGGTTGGCCTCCGGTGTCGGCGCAGAGCGGAAATCGGGCGTCTGGCAGGCGCGGCCGTGGCGGTCATTGGCGGCAGGGCAGGGCCTGTGCGACGCTGCGGGGCGATCGGTCACCCGCCGTGGCCGGACTCCCTTCCCAGCAGGATCGTCCATGTCCCAAGCCCAGCCCAGCACCGCGCCCCACGGCGGTGAGAACACTGCATTCATCGTCCTGATCAGCTGCGTGGCCACCCTCGGTGGATTCCTGTTCGGCTTCGACAGTGGTGTCATCAATGGCACGGTCGACGGCCTTCGCCAGGCCTTCAACTCCAGCGAGGCGGCGCTCGGTTTCGAAGTCGCTTCGATGCTGCTGGGGTGCGCCATCGGTGCCTTCCTGGCCGGCTGGCTGGGGGATCGCCTGGGCCGTCGTGGCGTGCTGATCGTGTCGGCGCTGATGTTCCTGGTTTCGGCGCTGGGCGCCGGTGCCGCCCACGCCTCCTGGCTGTTCATTGCTGCACGCGTGCTTGGCGGCTTCGCGGTGGGGGCGGCGAGCGTGATGTCGCCGGCCTACATCGCTGAAGTGGCCTCGGCGCGCTATCGCGGGCGTCTGGCCACCGTGCAGCAGATGGCGATCATCTGCGGCCTGTTCGCGGCGTTCCTCAGCAACTACCTGCTGGCCCGCGCCGCCGGGGCCTCGACCGAGCCGTTGTGGCTGGGCCAGGAGGCCTGGCGCTGGATGTTCTGGATGCAGGCGCTGCCCTCGGGGCTGTTCCTGCTGCTGTTGCTGGTGATTCCCGAAAGCCCGCGCTTCCTGGTCGTGAAGGGGCGCCCGGAGCAGGCGAGGGCGGTGCTGTCGCGCCTGTATGGTGAGGGCACGGCTGCGACCAAGCTGGCCGAGATCGAGGCCAGCCTGGCCCAGGACCAGCACAAGCCACGCTTCGCCGACCTGCGCGACAAGGTCACCGGCAAGCTGCGCCCGATCCTCTGGGTCGGCATCGGCCTGGCGATGTTCCAGCAGCTGGTCGGCATCAACGTGGTGTTCTACTACGGCGCAGTGCTGTGGCAGGCGGTCGGCTTCTCGGAAAGTGACGCGCTGCTGATCAACGTGCTGTCCGGTGCATTGAGCATCGGCGCCTGCCTGCTGACGGTGCTGTTGATCGACCGCATCGGGCGCAGGCCGCTGCTGTGGATCGGTTCGGTCGGCATGTCGGTGGCGCTGGTGCTGATGGTGGTCGCTTTCGCCAGTGGCAGTCTTGCCGACGGTCGCCTGCAGCTGTCCGATGGCATGGGCCGGCTGGCGCTGGTCGCGGCCAATGTCTACGTGGTGTTCTTCAACATGTCCTGGGGCCCGGTGATGTGGGTGATGCTGGGCGAGATGTTCCCCAACCAGATCCGCGGCCCGGCGCTGGCCGTTGCCGGTGCGGCGCAGTGGACCTCGAATTTCGCGATCACCGTTACCTTCCCGATGCTGCTGGCCGGCATCGGCCTGGCCGGTGCCTATGGCATCTATACGGTGGCGGCCATCCTTTCGATCTTCTTCGTGGTCCGCTACGTGCGCGAGACCAAGGGCAAGGAGCTGGAGCAGATGGAAGGCTGACGGCCGGCCTGTGTTTCAGCGCCTCCCTGTTCTGCGGGGAGGTGGCAGGCCAGCCGATCCAGGACACGCCGTAAACCCATCCATGGGGGCTCGATGGCGCCATCCATGGCGCCAACGGTCCTGGATCGGCGGGCCTGCCACCTCTGGTCAGATCATGGGTTGCGCGGACGCAACGCAGCACGTCGGGGTCGAGTTTGCCGTGAGTACGGAAACTGTGAAGAGCGCGGGCAAGGCCATCCAGGGCAGGGCCGTGAGCGCCATGGATGGCGCGACCGAGCCCCCAGGGATGGGTTTACGGCGTGTCCTGCCCTGGATGGCCTTGCCCGAACTCGTTTCGGGAGGGTTGGCGCTACAGCGATCAAGCAGGCGGGGTGCGCCAAATCCGGAAAACAGAAAAGCCCGCACAAGGCGGGCTTTTTCGGTTCCTGCTGCGGCGACTGGCGCTCCCTAGGGGACTCGAACCCCTGTTTTAGCCTTGAGAGGGCCACGTCCTAACCACTAGACGAAGGGAGCGTAACTGTGTCGCTGCCGAGGCAGGAGCGCTAGTATATGCACCTCGATGCCATTGGGCAATCCCGAAACTTCAACCGGAAGCGCCAACATCATTTCCTCTGCTCCATCACCGTTCAGCCTGCGCGTCATCCCGCGCGACCAGCACACGATCTCCCGCAAGGACATCAGCCCGAACGCCCTGCGCGTGCTTTATCGCCTGCGCGATGCCGGCTTCGGCGCCTACCTTGTCGGCGGCGCGGTGCGCGACCTGCTGGTCAATGGCCAACCCAAGGATTTCGACGTGGCCACCGACGCCACGCCCGAACAGGTCAAGCAGCTGTTCCGCAACTGCCGCCTGATCGGCCGCCGCTTCCGCCTCGCCCACGTTGTGTTCGGCCGCGAGATCATCGAAGTCGCCACCTTCCGCGCCAACAGCGATGACGGCAGCGGCGACCGCGAGATGGAAAACGGCATGCTCGTGCGCGACAACGTGTACGGCACCATCGAAGACGACGCCGTCCGCCGCGACTTCACCTGCAACGCCCTGTACTACGCCATCGAGGATTTCTCGGTGCGTGACTACACCGGTGGCTTCGAAGACGTGCAGGCGCGCCTGATGAAGCTCATCGGCGACCCGGTGCAGCGCTACCAGGAAGACCCGGTGCGCATGCTGCGCGCCGTGCGCCTGGCGGCCAAGCTCGGCTTCCAGATCGAAGAGGGCACCGCCGCGCCGATCCCGCAGCTGGCCGGCCTGCTCAACGAAGCCGCACCGGCACGCCTGTTCGAGGAAGTGCTGAAGCTGTTCCTGTCCGGGCACGGCGTGGCCAGCTTCGAAGGCCTGGAGCGTTACGGTCTGCTGGACGTATTGTTCCCGGAAAGCGCAAAGGCGCTGAAGTCCAACCGCACCGGCGCGCTGCGCCGCATGCTGGTCGAGGGCCTGGCCAACACCGATGCACGCGTGGCCAACGACGAGCCGGTCTCGCCGGCGTTCCTGTTCGCGCTGCTGCTGTGGCCTGCGTTCTGCCGCGCGCAGGCGACCCTGCTCAAGCAGGGCGTGGCGCCGGAGGAGGCACAGCGTCGTGCTGCCGACCGTGTGACCGTGCAGCAGCTGAGCACCATCGCATTGCCGCGCCGCTTCTCGCTGCCGATGCAGGAAATCTGGCTGCTGCAGTCGCGCTTCGGCTCTCGCCAGCGCAAGCGCGTGTTCCGTACGCTCACCCACCCGCGCTTCCGCGCGGCGTTCGACTTCCTCAGCCTGCGCCAGGTGGCCTCGGCCGAGCACGCTGCCGATGTTGAATTCTGGCGTGAGGCACAGGCCCAGTCCGGCCGCGAGTTGGAATCGTCGCTGGATGCGATGCACAGCGAAGAGGGCGATGACGAGAACGGAGCACCGCGCAAGCGTCGCCGTCGTCGTCGCCGCCCGGGTGCCTCGGCCGGTGCGGCTGGCGAATAAGCCATGACGCCTGCGTGGATCGGCCTCGGCGCCAATCTCGGCGATGCGGCCACGACTGTCGGCGCGGCGATCACCGCGCTGGACGGCCTGCCCGGGACGCGTGTGCTGCAGGCCTCGCGCCTGTACGCAACGCCGGCCTGGGGCAATGAAGACCAGCCACCGTTCGTCAACGCGGTGGCCGCGGTCGAAACCTCACTGGCTGCCGATGGACTGCTGCAGGCGATGCTGGCGCTGGAGCAGCGCTTTGGGCGCGTACGTGATGCGGCGGTGCACTGGGGGCCGCGCGCGCTGGACCTGGACCTGCTGCTGTATGGCGCTCAGGTGCTTGACCTGCCCGGCCTGCAGGTGCCGCATCCCTACATGCACGAGCGCGCCTTCGTGTTGGTGCCGCTGGCCGAAATCGCGCCGGATCTGGCCATTCCCGGGCATGGCCGCGTGCGGGATGCAGTGATGCGGGTGGATGCCTGCGGGATCGCGCCGATAGGGTGATAATGCCCGGGTTATCTCCCCCGGTTATCAGCACATGAGCACCCACGCAGACAGCAAGCCCTGGACCGTTCCCGCCCTGGCCGAGGCCAAGCGCAATGGCCAGAAGCTGGTCATGTTGACCGCCTACGACGCTGGCTTCGCCCGCACCTTCGATGCCAATGGCATCGACCTGATCCTGATAGGCGATTCGCTGGGCATGGTCGTGCAGGGCCATGATTCGACCCTGCCGGTGACCGTGGCCGACATGGTCTACCACACCCGCGCCGTGGCCCGCGTGCTGCAGCGTGCACTGCTGGTGGCCGACCTGCCGTTCGGCGCCGATGCCACCCCGGAACGCGCGCTGGATGCCTCGCTGCAGCTGCTGCAGGCCGGTGCCGAGATGGTCAAGATCGAAGGTGCCGGTTTCAAGGTCGACATCATCCGCTACCTGGTCGAGCGCGAGATTCCGGTCTGCGCGCATCTGGGCCTGACCCCGCAGTCGGTGCTGCGCCTGGGCGGCTTCAAGATCCAGGGGCGTGGCGATGCCGCGCGCCAGCTGGTGGAGGATGCCAAGGCCGTGGCGGCCGCAGGCGCCAGCATCATGGTGCTCGAATGCGTGCCGACCCCGGTCGCTGCGGAAGTGACCGCGGCGGTGGATGTGCCGACCATCGGCATCGGTGCCGGCCCCCGGTGCGATGGCCAGGTGCTTGTGCTGCACGATTTCCTCGGCCTGGACAGTGGCCATCGCCGTCCCAAGTTCGTCAAGGATTTCCTTGCCGAGGGCGGTTCGGTGGCCGGTGCCACCCGCGCCTATGCCGACGCTGTGCGCGACGGCAGCTTCCCCGACGAACAGCACGCCTACGCCCAATGATCCAGACCTTCAACGAGCTCGGCGCACTGCGCGGGCAGATCGCCCAGTGGAAGCGCGAGGGCCTGCGCGTGGCGCTGGTGCCGACCATGGGCAACCTGCATGGCGGCCACCATTCGCTGGTGACCCTGGCCCGCCAGTACGCCGACAGGGTGGTGGCCAGCATCTTCGTCAACCCGACCCAGTTCGGGCCGAACGAGGACTTCAGCCGCTACCCGCGCACGCCCGAGGCCGACGTGGCCGGGCTGGAGCAGGCCGGCTGCGATGCGGTGTGGCTGCCCAGCGTCGAGGCGATGTATCCGCTGGGCGTGGACAAGACCACGCAGATGCACGCGCCCGGCGTCAGTGAAGTGCTGGAAGGCGCCAGCCGACCGGGACACTTCGATGGCGTCTGCACGGTGGTGGCGCGCCTGTTCCTGCAGGTGCAGCCGGACGTGGCCGTGTTCGGCCGCAAGGACTACCAGCAGCTGGCGGTGATCCGGCAGATGGTGGCCGAGCTGTCGTTCCCGATCCAGATCGTCGGTGCTGACATCGTGCGCGACGAGGATGGCCTGGCCAAGAGTTCGCGCAACCAGTACCTGAGTGCCGATCAGCGCCCGGTCGCGACCAGCATCCACCGCACTCTGCTGGGCATGCGCGAAGGCTACGTGGCCGGGCAGGCACGTGATCGCATCGAGGCCGACGCCACGGCGGCATTGCAGGCGGCCGGTTTCCAGGTCGATTACGCGGTGCTGCGCACCCCTGAGCTGGCCGAACCGACCTTCGACGGCGGCGGCCGCGTGGCGCTGATCGCCGCGCGCCTGGGCACGACACGCCTGATCGACAACCTGGAATTCTGAGCCGCACCTGGCTCCCGGGCGCCCCCACGGGGCGCCTCTCGCCATCCCACGGACGGGAGACTGGAAATGAAAGAACCGAACACTGGGGCGGGTCGCCTCGCTCAGGCCTCGATCCTGGCGGTGCTGGCGGCAGGCATGTTGCCGGCCCAGCTGTTCGGCGGCCTGTTGTTCGCACTCGAGTTCACGCGCACGCCGGTACCTGCGCTCACCGGCGGGGGGCTGATGTTCGTGCTGGCGGCCTGCAACGCGATTGCCGTGCTGCTGCCGATGGCGTTGATCCAGCAGTCTCAGCAACGCCTGCGCCGGGTGGGTTTCCTGCTGGTCGGTTTCGGGCTGGGCGCGCTGGCCATGGCCACCTGCGCCTGGCCGGGCGCGGACAATGGTCCACTGCTGCAGCGCCTGCGCTATGTCGACACCTTCGACGTGATCAGCTACGCCCTGCAGGTGCTGGCTGCGGGGGGCTTCGGCCTGGTCGCCGGGCTGGCCTTCCATACGGTGTTCCGGCTGTCACTGGAGGGCAGTTCCGGGCATGCCGCGCCGCCGCCGCCGGGCGAGGGCGCCTGAACGGCCTTCAGCGTCCTGCAGCCGCCCCCTGACGATGGCCAAGCGGGTGCTAGAATCCGCTCTTTCCTTTGCCGTTGCAGCGCCCCCATGCACCTGTCCCTGCTCAAGACCAAGATCCACCGCGCCACCGTCACCCATTCCGAGCTGAACTACGAAGGCTCGATCGCCATCGATGACAACCTGCTGGCTGCCACCGGCATCCGCGAGTTCGAGCAGGTGCACATCTGGGACGTGACCAATGGTGCGCGCTTCTCGACCTATGCCATCCGCGCCGAAGCCGGCAGCGGCGTTGTCTCGCTCAACGGTGGCGCTGCGCGCCACGTGCAGGTTGGTGACATCATCATCATTGCCGCGTTCGCCAGCATGACCGAGCAGGAAGCCGACAGCTTCAAGCCGAAGCTGGTGTACGTTGATGGCAAGAACCAGATCACCCACACCAACGACACGATCCCGACCCAGGCCGCATGACAACGAACAACGGATTCGACTCGCTGCATTCCCACGCCCAGCGCCTGAAGGGCGCAAGCATCCCCAGCCTTTTCGCCGCCGAGCCCGGCCGCGTGCAGGACCTGGCGCTGCGGGTCGGTCCGTTGTACGTCAACTTCGCCCGGCAGAAATACGATGCCGCGGCGTTGCAGGCATTGCTGGCTTTGGCCGCCGAACGTGATGTCGGCGGTGCCATCACGCGCCTGTTCCGTGGTGAGCAGGTCAATCTGACCGAAGGTCGCGCCGCACTGCACACCGCACTGCGCGGCGACGTGGTTGATGCGCCGGTTGCCGCCGAGGCCTATGCCACCGCGCGCGAAATCCGCCAGCGCATGGGCGTGCTGGTGCGCGCGCTGGAAGACAGCGGCGTCACCGACGTGGTCAGCGTCGGCATCGGCGGTTCCGATCTCGGTCCGCGCCTGGTCGCCGATGCGCTGCGCCCGGTCAGCGGTGCGCGCCTGCGTGTGCATTTCGTGTCGAATGTGGACGGCGCCGCCATGCAGCGCACGCTGGCTGCGCTGGATCCGGCCAGGACCGCTGGCATCCTGATCTCCAAGACCTTCGGCACCCAGGAAACCCTTCTCAACGGCCAGATCCTGCACGACTGGCTGGGTGGCAGCGAGCGCCTGTACGCGGTCAGCGCCAATCCGGAACGTGCGGCCAAGGCGTTCGCCATTGCCGCCGATCGCGTGCTGCCGATGTGGGACTGGGTGGGGGGCCGTTATTCGCTGTGGTCGGCGGTTGGTTTCCCGATCGCGCTGGCCATTGGTTTCGAGCGTTTCGAGCAGCTGCTGGAAGGTGCTGCGCAGATGGATGCGCATGCACTGGATGCGCCGCTGGAGCGCAATCTGCCGGTGCTGCACGGCCTGACCGACATCTGGAACCGCAACCTGCTGGGTCATGCCACGCATGCGGTGATGACCTACGACCAGCGCCTGGCGCTGTTGCCGGCCTACCTGCAGCAGCTGGTGATGGAAAGCCTGGGCAAGCGCGTGCAGCGTGACGGCCAGCCGGTCACCACCGATACCGTGCCGGTGTGGTGGGGCGGGGCAGGTACCGACGTGCAGCACAGTTTCTTCCAGGCGCTGCACCAGGGCACCAGCATCGTTCCGGCCGATTTCATCGGCTGCGTGCACAACGATGATCCGTACACGATCAATCACCAGGCGCTGCTGGCCAACCTGCTGGCGCAGACCGAAGCGCTGGCCAATGGCCAGAGCAGCGATGATCCGCACCGCGATTATCCGGGGGGGCGCCCGAGTACGCTGATCCTGCTCGACGCGCTGACCCCGCAGGCGCTGGGCGCGTTGATCGCCATGTACGAACACGCGGTGTACGTGCAGTCGGTGATCTGGAACATCAATGCCTTCGACCAGTTCGGTGTTGAACTGGGCAAGCAGCTGGCCAGTGGCCTGTTGCCGGCGCTGCAGGGCGAGGACGTGGCGGTTGCCGATCCGATGACCCGCGAGATCCTGGCGCAGTTGAAGCGCTGATGCCCTGGTAGTGCCGGCCGCTGGCCGGCATTCCGGCGATGCGCCCGCCGTTCATGGGGTTGCCGGCCAGCGGCCGGCACTACCGGTGGACGGCGTGGCGTCTCACCGGCTCGGGTCGCGTTCCGGGCTCGGCCGCTTGGCCAGCTTGCGCTGCAGCGAACGCCGGTGCATGCCGAGCAGGCGTGCGGCCGCCGAGACATTGCCGCCGGTTTCGTGCATCGCCTGCTGGATGTGTTCCCACTGCAGGCGGCTGATCGGCGTCATCGCGTCGGGCACTTCCATTTCGCCATCGTCGGCCGGGCCGTCATCCTCCTCGCCCAGGGCGCGCAGGATCATCGGGACCGTGGCCGGCTTTGGCAGATAGTCGTCGGCCCCGAGCTTGATCGCTTCCACCGCGGTGGCGATGCTGGCGTAGCCGGTGACCAGCAGGATCCGCATGTCCGCGCGCAGGGCACGTAACGGCTGGATCAGCGCCAGGCCGGAGTCGCTGCCCAGCTTCAGGTCGATCAGGGCGAACGCCGGCGGGTGCTGGCGGGCCAATGCCAGCGCGCTGGCCGCATCCTGCGCGGTCTGCGTTTCAAGCCCCTTGCGGGCCAGGCTGCGCTGCAGGGTGCGCAGATACAGTTCGTCGTCGTCGACCAGCAGGCCGAGGGTTGAGGCGCTCATGGGGTTTCCTCGCGTGGGGCCAGCGGCAGGCGGAAGCCGACGCGGCTGCCGGCCCCCTGGGCCGGGCGCATCCACATCTCGCCGTCGAGGCGTTCGATCGTGGCATGGGACAGGGCCAGGCCGACGCCCATGCCTTCACTCTTGCTGCTGCCGAACAGCTTGCCCGGCAGTACCGCGGCGCGGGCATTGAAGCCGTGGCCGTAGTCGCGGACTTCGCCGATCAGGTCGTCGCCTTCGATGCGCAGGTCCAGGTCCACGCGCGGCCGGCCGGCCTGTTCGCCGGCATCGGCGGCATTGTTGAGCAGGACCATCAGCAGGTGGCCCACGCCCGGATCAAGCGGCAGCCGCAGCGGTGCATCGTCGTTGCGGTGCAGATCGATGGTCGGACGCACCAGGCGCCACTGCTCGAGCACCTGCTGGGCGCTGGAATGGCTGCGTCCGGGCGCATCGGCCGAGGCAGGTGCAGCCAGCGCCAGCACGCGCTCGCGGCACTGCACCAGCAGCTCGCGCAGCGTTTCCATGTCCTCGCGTACTTCCGGTTCTTCACTGCGCTCGGCCACGTCGTCGGCGAGCAGGGTCATGGTCGCCAGCGGTGTGTTCAGTTCATGCGCCACCGAAGCGGCATGGGTGGCCAGGGCGACGATGCCTTCGTTGCGGGCGAAGCGTTCGCGCAGTGCCGACAGCTCCAGTTCGCGCTGGCGCAGCGCCAGCGCCAGCCGGGTGGAGAAGGCCAACACCACTGCGGCAGAAATCAGGAAGTTGGCGACCACGCCCCAGCGGTTGAGGTCCTGTGCGCGGAAGTAGCCGTCCGGCAGGGGCTGGCCGAAGATGCCGCTGCTGGCGTAGCCGAGCAGGCAGGCCAGTGCCACCGCCAGCGCCCAGCGCAGGGGCAGGGCGAATGCGGCCAGTGCGATCAGGATCAGGAACAGCGAACTGAACGGATTGGCCATGCCGCCACTCCAGCCCACCATCCAGGTCAGGATGATCACGTCCACCAGGATGTGGCCGAACGCGGTCAGCGGCGCGGTGTCGGCTGCTTCCGGACGCAGCTGGGTGTAGATGTTGAACAGGGCCAGCACCGCCACGCCGGCCCACAGTGGAAGCTGCGGCAACGGCAGCCCCAACACCCAGGTGGCGACCAGGATGGTGGCGGCCTGGCCGCCTACGGCAAGCCAGCGCAGGCTGCACAGGGTACGGAGAAACGGGGCGTCGGGACCGGTCATGCACGCTCATCGTATGCGTTCACGCGTGCACGTGCCTGCGACAATCGGCCGCAGCCGTGCCGCCGGCTGAATGCGAGTCACCCCGAATGCTGGGCCGGGCGGTAGAATGCGCCCATGCACGACGCCGTCACCCGCCCGACTCCGCCCTCCGATGCCACTGCCTGGCCGCGCCGCCAGACCCATGCCGTCCAGATCGGCGGGGTCACCGTGGGTGGAGGCAAGCCGGTGGTGGTGCAGTCGATGACCAATACCGACACCTCCGACGTCGCCTCCAGCGTGAAGCAGGTGGCTGAGCTGTGGCGTGCCGGTTCGGAGATGGTGCGATTGACCGTCAACACCGTTGAGGCCGCCGCCGCCATTCCGCGCATCGTCGACAAGCTGGCGATGATGGGCATCGACGTGCCGCTGATCGGTGATTTCCACTACAACGGCCATCAGCTGCTGACCGCCGAACCCGCGTGTGCCGAAGCACTGGCCAAGTACCGCATCAACCCGGGCAACGTCGGCTTCGGCAAGAAGAAGGACCTGCAGTTCGCCCAACTGATCGAGTTCGCGATCCGCTACAACAAGCCGGTGCGCATCGGCGCCAACTGGGGCTCGCTGGACCAGGCCCTGGCGGCGAAGCTGATGGACGAGAACAACCTGCGCGAACAGCCCTGGGACGCCGGCCGCGTGCTGCGCGAGGCGCTGATCCGCTCGGCGCTGGATTCGGCCGAGCAGGCGGTGGAACTGGGCCTGCCGCGCGATCGCATCGTGCTGTCGGCCAAGGTCAGTGGCGTGCAGGAGCTGATCGCGGTGTACCGCGACCTGGCGCAGCGCTCCGACTTCGCCCTGCACCTGGGCCTGACCGAAGCGGGTATCGGCAGCAAGGGCATCGTGGCATCGTCCGCGGCGCTGAGCGTGCTGCTGCAGGAAGGCATCGGTGACACCATCCGCATCTCGCTGACCCCGGAACCGGGCCAGTCGCGCACGCAGGAAGTGATCGTCGCCCAGGAACTGCTGCAGACCACGGGCCAGCGTGCCTTCACGCCGCTGGTCACGGCCTGCCCGGGTTGCGGCCGCACCACCTCCGAGTTCTTCCAGGAGCTGGCCAAGGTGGTGCAGAACCACGTGCGCGAGAAGATGCCGCTGTGGAAGATCCACCACCCGGGTGCGGAAAACATGACCCTGGCGGTGATGGGCTGCATCGTCAACGGGCCGGGCGAGTCGCGTCATGCCAACATCGGCATCTCGCTGCCGGGCACGGGTGAAACGCCTGCGGCGCCGGTATTCGTCGATGGCGAGAAGAAGGTGACCCTGCGTGGCGACAACATCGCCCAGGAGTTCGTCGCCCTGATCGACGATTACGTCGAACACACGTATGTCCGAAGCGCCGGATAAGCCTGCGATCCTCGCTGCACCGGAGTCCGCCTCCGGTTTCCGCCACTGGATGGCGCGCAACGCCTGGCGCCTGGTCCTGCTGTTCGGTGGCGTGCTGCTGCCGCTGGCGGGCTTTGTTGCCCTGGCCGACGAAGTGCACGAATTTGAATCGTTCCATTTCGACGCACCCCTGCTGTGGCAGATGCATGGCCTGCATTCGCCGTGGCTAGACCGCTTCTTCGTGCTCATTTCGAAACTGGGCTATGAGTGGTTCCTGATCCCGGCAGACGTGCTGATCATCGGCGCGCTGCTGGGCTACCGGCGCTGGCGTGAGGCGACCTTCGTCGCGGTCAGCTTCGTGGGGTCGGCGCTGCTGAACATGGGCAGCAAGCAGTTCTTCCAGCGCCAGCGCCCCAGCCTGTGGGAATCGATCGCGCCGGAATCGACATTCAGTTTCCCCAGTGGGCATGCGATGGGTTCGATGACCCTGGCGGTCACCCTGGTGCTGCTGGCCTGGAACACCCGCTGGCGCTGGCCGGTACTGATGCTGGCGCCCGCGTTCAGCCTGTTGGTCAGCGTGTCGCGGGTCTACCTGGGGGTGCACTACCCCTCCGACATCCTGGCCGGATGGTGTGCGGCGCTGGTTTGGGTGGTAGGGTGCTATCTGGTCATGTTCAGTCGCCGGCACCCATGGCGACGTCACGGCTCGCCGCCAGCGAAGGCCAGCGAAGCATCATCACAGGGGGATTGACGTGGATGGCCCTTCCGGGACGTCTACGTGATAGATCAGTTGTTTCGTTGCAGCAGGTTCTGCAAGACAGGGGGCAAGCACAACGCGCGGTACTGTGATGCGCAAGGCAGATTGCCGGGGTCGCATTCCGAACGCGCTTGCAGGGGTATCGGCACCCTGCCTAGCTTGACCTGCAATGGCCGCATTCGAAGAGGTACGTGAATGACGATTCGAGTCTACCTGGTGGATGACCACGCGCTGGTCCGCACCGGTATGAAGATGATTCTGTCGGGGGAAACCGACATCGAGGTGGTGGGCGAAGCCGAGACCGGCGAGGACGCGCTGCGCGAGGTCCGCCAGCTGTTGCCGGACGTGGTGCTGTGCGATCTGCATCTGCCGGGCGTGAGCGGCATGGAAGTGACCGAGCGCATCGTCCGCAGCCACCGCAATACCCGCGTGGTGATCGTGTCGGTACTGGAAGACGGCCCGCTGCCCAAGCGCCTGCTCGAAGCCGGCGCGGCCGGCTACATCGGCAAGGGCTGCGATGCGCAGGAACTGCTGGGTGCGGTGCGTGATGTGGCGGCCGGTCGGCGCTACCTGGGCACCAGCATCGCGCAGAATCTGGCGCTGTCGACGGTGGAGGGCAATGGTTCGCCGTTCGACAGCCTGTCGCCGCGCGAGCTGGAGGTGGCGCTGCTGCTGACCCAGGGCCTGCGCCAGGAAGACATCGCGCGGCGCCTGAGCCTGAGTGCGAAGACGGTGAACACGCACAAGGCGCGGCTGTTCGAGAAGATGGGGATCCACGACAACATCGCGTTGGCGCGGATGGCCAGCCAGTACGGGCTGGTGGATCCGGCACGGCCGCTGTAAGGGGTTCGGCCAACGGCGAAGCCCCTCGCGATGCGCGGCAGGATTCGTGGGGTTGGCCCTGCGGAGGGATTGCGCAGGGGACGCCGTGAATCCATCCCTGGAGGCTCGGGCGCGCCATCCATGGCGCTTACGCCCCTGCGCAATCCCTCCGCAGGGCCACGGACAGGTTCCGTGCGCCGCTACCGCGGAATGAAGAAGGAAGAGCAGGAGCGGGTCGCGCGCTTTGCGCGCTCGTTGCCCGGGGGCGGATCACTTTCCCGGTGGGAAAGGCTCTGACCCCTGATGATGCCGGAGCCGAGCATGGGCTCGGCTCTACACCTTTGTCGGGCTCAGTGGCCGCGCACGCGCTGGATGATCCTGGCGGCGTCTGCGGCGCTGGCGCGCACCTTGTCCCATTCGCCGTTGGCGATCCAGTTGCCCGGCACCATCCACGAACCGCCGATGCAGACCACGTTCTTCTGCTCGAGGTATTCGGCGGCGGTGTTTTCGGTGATGCCGCCGGTCGGGCACAGCTTCAGGTCCGCCACCGGCCCGGCCAGTCCCTTGATCATCGCCAGCCCGCCCACGGCCGTGGCCGGGAACAGCTTGCACACGCGGAAGCCGCGGGCGTAGAGCGACAGCAGCTCGGTCGGCGTCGCCGCACCCGGCACCACCGGCAGCGGTGCGGCGGCCAGTGCGTCGGCCAGTACCGGCGGCGTACCCGGGGTCACCAGGAAGTCCGCGCCCGCATCGATCGACTGCTGCATCTGCTCCACGGTCAGCACCGTACCAGCACCCACCACCACATCCGGCAGCTCACGCTTGAGCATCGCCAGCGCTTCCATCGCCACCGGCGTACGCAGCGTCAGCTCGATGGCCGGCAGTCCGCCTTCCAGCAGCGCCGCACTGACCGCACGCGCCTGGTCCACCGTATGAATCGTCACCACCGGCAGGATGCCCGCCGCATGCAACAGCTCCGCCGCCTTCACCTGATGTTGTTCGATACCCATGCTTTTGCCCTTGCCTTTGCTCTTCTTGATTCAGTGGCCGCAGCGCAAATGACGCGCCGGGAATTGTCCAAGGGCAGTAGAGCGCCCTGGCCGGGACCGTGAGCGGCATGGATGCCGCGATCGAGCCCTCATGGATGGGTTTACGGCGTGTCCCGGCCAGGGCGCTCTACTGCCCAAGCCGGGAAGCCTGCCGCGGCTTTTCGCTTCAGGCGTCCTTCGCCTCGTGCGGCGCCGCCGCCGCCGCGGCATCGTGCCCCAGCTCGTATTCCGCGTCGTACTCCCACGGCCCGCCATCGGCCGCCGCCGGCCCGCACGAAATCGAAATCGCGCCCTGGTCGGCCGGACCCACCACGCGACGGTTGATCGCGAACAGATTGCGGCCCAGGTCATGCGCGGCCGGTGCGGTGTTCGGTGCCAGCGGACGTGCGGCCCATTCCGCCGCATCGACCAGCACTTCCAGCGTGCCGGCTTCGCCATCCAGGCGGATCATGTCGCCCTCGCGGACCTTGGCAAGCGGGCCACCGCGCGCCGCTTCCGGCGTCACGTGGATCGCCGCTGGGATCTTGCCCGAGGCACCGGACAGGCGCCCGTCGGTGACCAGCGCCACGCGCCGGCCCTGGTTCTGCAGCAGGCCCAGCAGCGGCGCCAGCGAATGCAGTTCCGGCATGCCGTTCGCACGCGGGCCCTGGTAACGCACCACCGCCACGAAATGCTCGGGCAGCAGGCCACCGGCGTGCAGCTTGTTCAACACCTGCGGTGCATCGACCACCACCGCCGGTGCTTCGATCGTGCGGTACTGCGGCTTCACCGCCGACAGCTTGATCAGCGACTTGCCGAGGTTGCCGCGCAGCAGGCGCAGGCCACCCTGGTGCTCGAACGGGTTGTCGACGCCGCGCACCACTTCGTCATCGGCGCTGCGTTCCAGGCCCGGCAGATAGACCAGCTGGCCATCGCGCAGCTGCGGTTCGCGTGCGTAGTCGGCCATGCCGCCGCGCGCCACGCTGACCAGATCGCCGTGCATCAGGCCGGCCTTGATCAGCTCGCCGAACACGAACGCCGGGCCACCGGCAGCCGCGAAGCGGTTCACGTCGGCCTCGCCGTTCGGATAGACGCGGGCCAGCAGCGGGATCAGCTGTGATAGTTCGTCGAAGTCGTCCCAGGTCAGCACGATGCCGGCCGCACGCGCCACCGCGATCCAGTGGATGGTGTGGTTGGTGGAACCGCCGGTGGCCATCAGCGCGATGACTGCGTTGATGATCGCGCGCTCGTCGATGATCCGGCCCAGCGGACGGAAGTCGTCAGCGAGCGCGGTGATGTCCAGTGCACGTTCGGTCGCTTCGCGGGTCAGCGCGTCGCGCAGCGGCGTGCCCGGATTGACGAACGACGCGCCCGGCAGCTGCACGCCCATTGCTTCCAGCAGCACCTGGTTGGAGTTGGCCGTGCCGTAGAAGGTGCAGGTGCCGGCGCCGTGGTACGACGCGGACTCGGCTTCCAGCAGTTCTTCGCGGGTGGCTTCGCCGGCGGCGTAGCGCTCGCGCACTTCGGCTTTCTGCTTGTTGGGGATGCCCGGGGTCATCGGGCCGGCCGGTACGAACACCGCCGGCAGATGGCCGAACGCCAGCGCACCGATCAGCAGGCCGGGCACGATCTTGTCGCAGACGCCGAGGTAGACGGTGGTATCGAACATGTCATGGCTGAGGCCGATCGCCGTGGCCTGGGCAATGACATCGCGCGAGAACAGCGACAGCTCCATGCCGCCGCGGCCCTGGGTGACGCCGTCGCACATCGCCGGAACGGCGCCGGCCACCTGTGCAGTGGCGCCCAGCTCGCGGGCGATCTCGCGGATCTGCTCGGGATAGGTCTCGAACGGCTGGTGCGCCGACAGCATGTCGTTGTAGGCGGTGATGATGCCCAGGTTGGGCGTCATGCCGCCGCGCAGGCGGCTCTTGTCGGTGCCGCCGCAGGCGGCGAACCCGTGCGCGAGGTTGCCGCAGCTCAGGCGGCTGCGGAACGGGCCCTCGCGCAGGGAGGCGTCGATCGCGGCCAGATAGGCGGCACGCGAGGCGGCGCTGCGGCGGATGACGCGCTCAGTGATGGCTTGCAGTTGCGGATGGAGGCTCATTGGCTACCGGCGTTCGTGGTGGCGAGAGGCAAGCGGCGGCATGCGCCACCGCCAACATCAATCAGCCCAGTGGACGCGCAGGCGCGCGCCGTCCAGGTTGATCGCATTGAGGATCGGGTACTGCTGGGCGTCATTGCTGTCCAGCGCCTGGCGCAGTACCTGCAGCTTCTGCTTGCCGCGCAGCAGCAGCAGGCGCTGGCGGCACTGGCGCAGGCCATGCGGGGTCAGCGTGATGCGCAGCGGCCACTGGTTCGCACCCGGGCAGCCGGTGGCATCCAGCGCGGCATAGGGCAGGGTGCTTTCCAGTGCGCGGGCCAGGTCCTTCGAGCCCGGGAACAGCGAGGCCGTGTGGCCGTCGTTGCCCATGCCAAGTGCCACCAGGCTCGGCGGCTGGCTGTGCTGGGCCTGCAGGTTGGCGGTATAGACGCATTCCGGCAGCGGCTTGCCGATGCGTACCAGCGGATCGAAGTGGGCGCCTTCGGCGCGCTTGAGCAGGTGCTCGCGCACCAGCCAGGCATTGCTGTCGCGATCCTGCGGCGACAGCCAGCGCTCGTCGGCCAGGCTCACCTCCACGCGGTCCCAGTGCACGTCCAGTTCGGCCAGTGCCTGGTACACCGGCGCCGGCGTGGTGCCGCCTGACAGCAGGATGCGCGCGCGGCCCACTTCATTGATGTCGTGGTTGAGGGTCTGCGCCATCTCGGCGGCCACCGCTTCGATCCAGCCATCGGCATCGCCGTGGTGGATGAACTCGATGCGGTCGTCGTGGAAGGTGGGGCTCATGCGGCAACTCCTGGTGCGTCACGTTCGGCGTCGGCGGCATAGGCGGCGGCGCCCAGCAGCCCGGCGTGGGGGTGCATCACAGCCAGCGACGGTACCCGCGCCATGATCGAAGAGAACCGCCCCTTGTGTTCGAAGCGCTGGCGGAACCCGGAGTGCTGCAGCGAATCGAGCATCTTCGGGGTCAGTCCGCCGGTGAGGAACACGCCGTCCCAGGCGCCCTGGGTCAGTACCAGGTCGCCGGCGATGGCGCCGAACACGGCGCAGAACACATCGACCGTGCGCATCGCTTGCGGATCACCGTGCAGGGCACGGGCGGTCACGTCCACCGGCTGCAGCTGGCCCGGGTCGATGCCGGCCATCTCGCACACGGCGCGATGGATGTTGACCAGGCCGGGGCCGCAGATCAGCCGCTCGTTGGAGACGCGGCCGAACTGCTCGGACAGGATCTCCAGGATGCGGATCTCCTCCGGGGTTCCCGGCGGGAAGCTGACATGGCCGCCTTCGGTTTCCAGCGGGTAGCAGCGCCCATGGCGCAGGATCAGGCCGCCGACACCCAGGCCGGTACCCGGACCGATCACCGCGTAGTTGCGCGGTTGGCCCGGCTTGCCCGGAACCCAGGCGGCGCCGCCGACCTGGACCACGTCATCGGGTTGCAGCAGCGAGATCGCCATCGCCTGCGCGGCGAAGTCATTGATCAGGTGCAGTTCGTTGAAACCCAGCATTGCGGCAGTGCGGCTGCGCGAGATCACCCACGGATGGTTGGTGATGCGGGCTTCATCGCCATCGACACGGCCGGCCACCGCGAACACGCCGCGGCTGGCAGCAGCGCCGATCTGCTCAAGGTGGTGGCGGGCCGCATCGCCAAGCGACGGGAACTCCGCCACGGCGTATTCGCGGATGCTCTCCTTCAGCAATGGCGCGTCCAGCGAGGTGTCGGCCAGGGCGAAGCGGGCGTTGGTGCCACCGATGTCGGCGACCAGCACCGGCTGCGAGCTTGCACTCATGCCGACGCTCCGCTGTCCGGTGCGTCCACGCCCTGCGGCAGGAACTCGCCGGCATTGCTCGGACCCCATTGGCCGGCCGGGTAGGGGTCCAGCGGCAGCTTGGCGTCCTTCCATGCGTCAGCGACGCTGTCGATCCAGGCCCACGCTGCGCGCACTTCGTCATCGCGCACGAACAGGGTGTGGTTGCCGTTGAACGCATCCAGGAACAGGCGTTCGTACGCGATGCGGCGATGCAGGCCGGTCGGCACCGACAGTTCCAGTTCCAGCGGATGCAGTTCCAGTGCCCCCCATTCCGGGCCGGCCAGGCTGCTCATCAGGCCCAGTTCGATGTTCTCCTGCGGCTGCAGCTGGAACACCAGGCGGTTCGGTGCTGCCTGTGCGCGCTGCGGGCGCTCGAACAGCCAGTGGGTGACCGGCTTCAGCGTGACCACCACGCGGGTGGTGCGTTCGGGCAGGCGCTTGCCGGTGACCAGGTGGAACGGCACGCCGCTCCAGCGCCAGTTGTCGATATGCGCGGTGACGCCGGCGAAGGTTTCCACGTCGCTGCCTTCCGGCGGCTGGTAGGCCTGCGCCGGCTGGCCGTTGATGGTGCCGGCGGTGTAACGGCCACGGATGCTGTCACGCGCGGCGTGCTTGGCATCGAGCGGGCGCAGCGCCCGCAGCACCTTGACCTTCTCGTCGCGGATGCGGTCGGCTTCCAGCGACGCCGGCGGCTCCATCGCCACCATGCACAGCAGCTGCAGGATGTGGCTCTGGACCATGTCGCGCAGCGCGCCGGAGCGGGCGTAGTAGGCGTCGCGGCCGTCCACGCCTTCGCTCTCGGCCACCAGGATGTGCACCGATTCGATGTAGTTGCGGTTCCACACCGCTTCCAGCAGCGTGTTGCCGAAGCGCAGCGCGATCAGGTTCTGCACCGCCGCCTTGCCCAGGTAGTGGTCGAGGCGGAATACGCGGTCCTCGTCGATCCACTGGCCGATGGTGCTGATGATTTCCTCGGCACTCTCGCTGTCGCTGCCGATCGGCTTCTCCAGCATCAGGCGTGCCGGCGCGGCGAGGGCGCCGCCCTTGGCCAGGCCTTCGCAGGTGGAGATGTACAGGCCCGGCGGAATGGCCAGGTAGCTGACGCACTTGCGGTGCACCAGGTCGGAGACCGCGGCGGCGACCGAGTCGACGTCGCGCAGGTCCACCGAACGGTAGTCGATGCGGCGCAGCAGGCCGTTGATGTCCTCCTGCGAGGCCATCGGCATGGCCTGCTGCAGGCGCGGCCGCAGGATGTCATGGAAGGCTTCGGTGTCATGCCCGGACAGGGCCAGCGCACGGATGCGGAAGTCCTCCGGCAGCAGGCCGTCGCCAAGCAGGCGAAGCAGCGAAGGGAACAGGTAGCGCTGGGCCAGATCACCTGTGGCACCGAACAGGAAGAGGGTGTCGTGCATCGCTCGAGTTTCAGATCCGGGTGACATCGTTGTCAATCGCTTCATGGCTGGGTTCGGGGGACATCCGCGCAACTGCCTGTCCGAGGTTCGTCGGGGGCGTTCTACCGGGCACCGGAAGACCGTTCCATTCGAAACCACTGCCTCGGCGGAAGCTTCGTTCCACCGCCGACGCAGATCGGTGCGCACCGATCATCGGATAGTGCCACGTGAAAACGTTTACATGGCAGAATGGGCAACTGTATTCGATTGCAGTGCTCGCCGTCATGCGGCAAGCGCGCAATCATCACTGCCATCGGGAGGGCCGAGGCAGTCCCAAAAGACAGCCCGGCTTCGGGCGGACCGGATAGGTGATATGGCAAAAGTGCAGTTGCAGGGTGTGCGCAAGGTCTATGACAACGGCCAGGTCGCGGTGAAGGACGCCACCTTCGAGGTCGCCGACGGCGAGCTGATGGTGCTGGTCGGCCCGTCCGGCTGTGGCAAGTCGACCCTGCTGCGGATGGTGGCTGGCCTGGAGGAGATCAGCGGCGGCACGCTGAGCATCGGCGACCGCGTGGTCAACGACGTGGCACCGAAGGACCGCGACATCGCCATGGTGTTCCAGAGCTACGCGCTGTACCCGCACATGACCGTTGCCGAGAACCTGGCCTTCGGCCTGAAGCTGCGCGGCCATGACAAGGCCACCATCGACAAGCGCATCGCCGAGGCGGCGCAGACGCTGGGCCTGACCGAGATGATGGACAAGCTGCCCAAGGCGATGTCCGGTGGCCAGCGCCAGCGTGTTGCGCTGGGCCGTGCGCTGGTGCGCGAGCCGGCGGTGTTCCTGCTTGACGAGCCGCTGTCCAATCTGGATGCCAAGCTGCGCCACAGCGTGCGTACCGAAATCGCGCAGCTGCACCGCAAGCTGGGCACCACCATGATCTACGTGACGCACGATCAGGTGGAAGCGATGACCCTGGGCCAGCGCATCGTGGTGCTGAAGGACGGCATCATCCAGCAGATCGATACGCCGATGGCGCTGTACGACCGGCCGGCCAACCTGTTCGTGGCCGGCTTCCTCGGCAGCCCGGCGATGAACGTGCTGCGCGGGACGCTGCAGGGCGATGCCAGTGGCGTGACCGTGGTCGACGGCGACTGGCGTGCACCGCTGGGCCAGGCCACGATCGATCCGGCGTGGTTGCAGAAGCCGATCGCGGTGGGTGTGCGACCGGAGCACCTGCAGCCGGCGGCTGCCGATGATGCGCATGCGTTCAGCGCGCGCATCGAAGGCATTGAGCCGGTCGGCAACGAAATCTTCGTCAATCTGAGCAGCGGCCAGCATGCGCTGACCATGCGCGTGGCGCCGCAGACGCTGCCGGCGGTGGGCGAGCAGATCCGCGTGGCGATCCACCCGCAGGGTCTGCATTTCTTCAGCCCGGAAACCGGCGAGCGCCTGTAATTTGTAGTGCCGGCCGCTGGCCGGCAACCTCAATCATGCGTGGTTGCCGGCCAGCGGCCGGCACTACCCCTCCTTCACAGAAGGCGTGCGGATCCACGGTCCGCAACCACCGCGTGGGTGAGAGCCCTTCAGATTCAGCGTGCCAGTCCGTCCAGCAACGGCACGCGCTGCGCCACGGCATCACCCACCTGCAGGTCAGCATCACCGGCCTCCAGCGGCAGCACCGCCAGTGCCAGGTCGCCGGCCACGCTGGCGATCGTGCCCAGCGCGGCGCCGTCCTGCTGCACGCCATCGCCGGCCTGTGCCGGTGCTGCGGTATGCAGCAGCTGCACCGCACGCTTGGCCTTGCCGAGGAAGTGGGTGCGGGCAACGATTTCCTGGCCCGGGTAGCAGCCCTTCTTCACGCTGTAGCCGTTCAGGCGGTCCAGGCCCAGCTGCTGCGGGGTCCAGACTTCACGCTGGCTTTCTTCCAGCCGCGGCAGGCCGTAGCGCAGGTCGGCCTGGCGCCAGGCCAGGGCGAAAGCGGCCTCATCGGTTTCGCTGCCGGCGGCAAACGCTTCGGCGCCGCCAATGCGCAGGGTGCGCGGCAGGGCATCGCTGCCCAGGTCCAGCTCCCAGCCATCACCGGCAGCGTGCGCAATCGCGGCGTCGCTGGCGGCCTCGGGCGCAGTGAAGGCGCCGGCCACCGCCAGATCGTTGCGCACCTGCACCTTCACCTTGCGGCGGAACACGAAGCGCTGCAGTTGCGACGCAATCGCATCGGCATCGCCGTCGGCCAGTACCAGCATCACGTGCTCTTCGGCCAGCCGAAGCAGCTGGAACACTGCCAGGGTGCGGCCCTTGGCACTCAGCCAGGCACTCCACTGCCAGTGCAGCAGGGGCAGCGCGGTGACGTCGCTGCTGAACTGGGCGTGGGCGAAAACGGCCGCATCCGCACCCTGCAGGCTCAGCAGCTGGTGGCCGGGCAGGCGCGGATATCCGACGAAAGCAGGGGGCAGGTTGTCAGGCACGTGAACGAGGTCTAAAATTTGTGCGTTGCGAGACCGAACATGATAGGCCAAACAACCCCCACTCCCGACGACGAATCTGAAGCTCCGCTGGTCCCCGCGGCACCCGTGCCCGTGGAACAGGAAAAAGCAGAGGAATTCGGCGGCCGCGGCGGACTTGATCCGGTGCGGTACGGCGATTGGGAGAAAAACGGACGCTGCATCGATTTCTGATCAGCATTGAGCCAACGCGGCCGTGTGCCGCCCAGCCGAGACAACGAGCCCAGCGAATGGCGACCAGACAACGCCCACTTTCCCCGCACCTTCAGGTGTATCGCTGGCAGATTCAGATGGCCACCTCGATTCTGCATCGAGCCACTGGCGTCTTTCTGTCTGTTGGTGCCCTCATCATCGCCGCCGGCCTGCTGGCCCTGATGATGGGGCCCGAGTCCTGGAACTGCTTCACCGGCCATGCCGGGGCCTGGTATGGCCGCGTGTTCCTGTTCGCGTGGACATGGTCGTTCGCCTACCACCTGTGCAATGGCATCCGCCACATCGTGCAGGACTTCGCCATCGGCTTCCGCATCGCGACGTTCATCCGCAGCAGCTGGATGTCGGTCATCGGCAGCCTGGCGATCACCCTGGCCGTGTGGGCCTATGTGATGTTCGGAGGTGCCGCATGAGCAAGTTCCGTACCCCGCTGAAGAGCGTGCGTGGCCTGGGTTCGGCCAAGACCGGCACCGAGCACTTCGTGCATCAGCGTCTGACCGCTGCCGCGCTGGTGGTGCTTGGCATCTGGTTCCTGGTGTTCGTGCTGGGCCTGCTGGGCTCGGATTACGCGACCGCCACCGCTGCGATCGCCAAGCCGTGGAACGCGGTGCCGCTGATCGGTCTGCTGATCGCCATGTTCTGGCACGCGCAGCTCGGCCTGCAGGTCGTGCTGGAAGACTACATCCACGAATCGCTGCTGGCCCTGGTGCTGCAGACCGCGGTGAAGTTCGTCGCCGTGCTCGGCATGATCGTCAGTGTGTTTGCGGTGGGCCGCATCGCCCTCGGCGTTGCCTGAGCCCAGGCGCCAAGACAGGAATCCAGACTAGATGTCCGCTTACAAGATTACCGAACACAAGTACGACATGGTCGTGGTCGGCGCCGGCGGCGCCGGCCTGCGCGCCACGTTCGGCCTGGCCGCCAAGGGCCTGCAGACCGTGTGCCTGACCAAGGTCTTCCCGACCCGTTCGCACACCGTTGCCGCCCAGGGCGGTATCTCGGCCGCACTCGCCAACATGGGCGAGGACGACTGGCGTTACCACTTCTTCGACACCATCAAGGGTTCGGATTGGCTGGGCGACCAGGACGCCATCGAATACATGTGCCGTGAGGCCATTCCGGCCATCATCGAGCTCGAACACTACGGCGTGCCGTTCTCGCGCACCGCCGAGGGCAAGATCTACCAGCGTCCGTTCGGTGGCATGACCACCAAGTACGGTGAAGGCCCGGCGGCGCAGCGTACCTGCGCGGCGGCTGACCGTACCGGTCACGCGATGCTGCACACGCTGTACCAGCAGTCGCTCAAGCACGATGCGCGCTTCATGATCGAGTACTTCGCACTCGACCTGATCTTCGATGACGAAGGCGCCTGCCGCGGCGTGCTGGCCCTGGACATGTCCGACGGCACCCTGCATCTGTTCCGCGCCCAGGGCGTGGTGCTGGCCACCGGCGGTTACGGCCGTGCCTACTTCAGCGCCACCTCGGCGCATACCTGCACCGGTGACGGTGGCGGCCTGGCGATGCGTGCCGGCCTGGCCATGCAGGACATGGAGTTCGTGCAGTTCCATCCGACCGGCATCTACGGCGCCGGCTGCCTGATCACCGAGGGTGTACGCGGTGAAGGTGGCATCCTGCGCAACAGCAGTGGCGAGCGCTTCATGGAACGCTACGCACCGCATTACAAGGACCTGGCCTCGCGCGACGTGGTCAGCCGTTCGATGACCATCGAGATCCGCGAAGGCCGCGGCGTCGGCGAGCACAAGGATCACATCCTGCTCGACCTGACCCACCTCGGCCCGGGCGTGATCGACGACAAGCTGCCGGGCATCGCCGAGAGCGCCCGCATCTTCGCTGGCGTCGACGTGCACAAGCAGCCGATTCCGGTCATTCCGACCGTGCACTACAACATGGGCGGCATCCCGACCAACTACCACGGTGAAGTGGTGCAGCGGGTCGGCGACAACGACAATGCCGTGGTGCCGGGCCTGTACGCCATCGGCGAAGCGGCCTGCGTGTCCGTGCATGGCGCCAACCGCCTGGGCTCGAACTCGCTGCTGGACCTGGTAGTGTTCGGTCGCGCGGTGGCCAACCGCTGCGCCGAGACCATCAAGCCGGGCGCGGCGCACAAGCCGCTGCCGGCCGATGCCTGCGACAAGGCGCTGGGGCTGCTGGACAAGCTGCGCCACGCCAACGGCGATACCCCGACCTCGGTCATCCGTGATCGCATGCAGCGCACCATGCAGGCCGACGCCGCCGTCTTCCGCACCAGCCAGACGCTGAAGGAAGGCTGCGAGAAGATGGACAAGATTTTCGACTCGTTCCAGGACGTGAAGGTCTCCGACCGTTCGCTGGTCTGGAACTCGGACCTGATCGAGACCTACGAGCTGAACAACCTGCTGCTCAACGCGGTGGCGACGATCAACTCGGCCGAACAGCGCAAGGAAAGCCGCGGCGCGCATGCGCACGAGGATTTCCCGGACCGCGACGACGTCAACTGGCAGAAGCACACCCTGGTCAGCGTCGACGAGAAGGGCAAGTGCAGCTTCGACTACCGTCCGGTGCACATGTACACGTTGACCGACGACGTGTCCGTGGTGCCGCCGAAGCCGCGCGTGTACTGATCCGACCCCGCCTACCATGCAATCCGCGCCCAAGGGCGCGGGCCGCCTGAGCCAACGAGAGCAGCCATGGCCGAGTTTTCACTCCCCAAGAATTCCAAGATCACGAAGGGCAAGCACTTCCCCGTCAAGAACGGCGGCAAGAACGTGCGCACCTTCAAGATCTACCGCTGGAGTCCGGACGACGACAGCAACCCGCGCACCGATACCTATGAGGTCGATCTGGACGCCTGTGGCCCGATGGTCCTGGACGCCCTGATCAAGATCAAGAACGAGATCGACCCGACCCTGACCTTCCGCCGCTCCTGCCGCGAAGGTATCTGTGGTTCGTGCGCGATGAACATCGATGGCACCAATACCCTGGCCTGCACCCGAGCCATCTCGGACTGCGGCAAGAAGGAAGTGCCGATCTACCCGCTGCCGCACATGAACGTGGTGAAGGATCTGGTTCCGGACCTGACCCACTTCTACGCGCAGTACGCGTCGATCAAGCCGTGGATCCGCACCCAGACCCCGGCGCCGCCGGACCGTGAGCGCCTGCAGTCGCCGGAAGACCGCAAGAAGCTCGACGGCCTGTACGAGTGCATCCTGTGCGCCTGCTGCTCGACCAGCTGCCCGAGCTACTGGTGGAACGGCGAGCGTTACCTGGGCCCGGCGATCCTGCTGCAGGCCTATCGCTGGATCATCGACTCGCGCGATGAGGACACCGGTGCGCGCCTGGACGATCTGGAAGATCCGTTCAAGCTGTACCGCTGCCACACCATCATGAACTGCGCCCGGACCTGCCCGAAGGGCCTGAACCCGGCGCTGGCGATCGCCGAGATCAAGAAGCTGATGATGGAACGCCGCGCCTGATACGGTCCGGCTGTACCCGGTAGAGCCACGCCATGCGTGGCTGCACCTCCCAGCAGAGCCACGCCATGCGTGGCTTTGCTGCATCTGGAGAAACACGATGGAAGAAGACGTTCTGCTGAAGAAGCTGCGCTGGCGCTGCCGCCGCGGCATGCGCGAGCTGGACCAGCTGTTCGGCCGTTACCTCGACCACGAATGGAGCACTGCGCCGACCGAAGAGCGCGAGGTTTTCCTGTTCCTGCTCGACTGCGAGGACGATAAATTGTGGCGCTGGTTCATGGGCTACGAGGCCTGCCCGCATGCGCACGCAGTCCCCCTCATGCAGAAGATCCTCGCCCTCAAGCCTTGAGTGGCGGCCCTCACGGCTGCAGGCCGCCGCCCAGCTGGCGGTGCTGCTGGCCGCGCCCTGGCTGCTGCGCGCATCGGACCTGCCGCCGCGCCTGCTGATGCCCGCGGTGCTGCTGGCCTGGGCCATCGGCGTGACCGAACTGGCCTGGCGCCAACGCAGGCCACGCGTGCAGGTGCGTCTGCCGGCGCCACCCGAGTCGCTGCAGGTGGCGGGGAAGGAGGTGGAGGCGCCGCAGCTGGTGGTGCGTGGCCCATGGCTGTTGTTGGTCTGGCGTGAGGATCGTCGCCGTCGGCGCCTGCTGTTCTGGCCGGATGTGCTCGATTCCGGGCAGCGACGTGAACTGCGACTGGCCGTCGCCGCACGCGGCGTTTCCCGTCGGCCCCGGTCGATGGCACCATAAGCTGAATTGACCGGCGTGCCTGCATGTTCAAACCCATCCCCGTGGCCATTGGCCTGCGCTACCTGCGCGCCAAGCGCCGCAACGGCTTCATCTCCTTCATCTCGATGGCATCGATCCTGGGCATCGCGCTCGGCGTGACGGTGCTGATCACCACCCTGGCGGTGATGAGCGGTTTCCAGAAGGAAATCCGCAGCCGCCTGCTGCAGATGACCGCGCACACCACCATCAGCCGCGACGGCGAGCCGATGCCGGACTGGATGCGCGTGGTCGACGTGGCCAGCAAGGACCCGCGCGTGGCCGGTGCCGCGCCGTACATCGAGATCCAGTCGATGATCAGCGGCCCGCGCGTGCAGGGCGCGATCATCCAGGGCATCGATCCGGCGCTTGAGCCGAAGGTGTCGGTGATCGACAAGAAGGTCACCAAGGGCAGCTACGACAGCCTCACGCCGGGCAGCTTCAACCTGTTGCTGGGCAAGGAACTGGCGATCTGGCTGGGCGTGGACGTCGGCGACCAGGTGCTGGTGACCTTTGCAGAAGTGCAGGGCACGCCTGCCGGCGCGGTGCCGCGGATGAAACGCTTCACCGTCAGCGGCATCTTCGAGGCCGGTTACAACGAAGTCGACCGTGGCGTGGGCTTCGCCAACATGCAGGACCTGGAGCGCGTGCTGCGGTCCGATGGCGCTACCGGCGTGCGGCTGAAACTGCACGACATGGATCGCTCGCTGGAAGTGGGCGTGGACCTGGCGCAGAACCTCGGTGGTGCGTACCGGGTGAGTGACTGGACCCAGCAGAACGCCAACCTCTACCACTCGCTGCGCATGGAGAAGGTGGTGATGGGCATCCTGCTGTCGCTGATCATCGCCATGGGCGCCTTCAACCTGGTCTCCTCGCAGGTGATGCTGGTGACCGACAAGCAGGCCGACATCGCCATCCTGCGCACCCTCGGCCTGACTCCAGGCGGCGTGATGCAGGTGTTCATGGTGCAGGGTTCGCTGATCGGCATCTTCGGCACGCTGGCTGGCCTGATCGGTGGCATCACCCTCACACTCAACCTGGAGCGCATCCTCGGCGCCATCGAGAGCGTGTTCAACGTCAAGCTGATGCCGGAGGATGTCTACTACATCACCGGCCTGCCGACCGACATGCAGACCGGCGACGTGGTAGCGATCACCGTGGTCGCACTGCTGATGAGCTTCCTGGCCACCCTGTACCCCGCCTGGCGGGCAGCACGCACCCAGCCGGCGGAGGCCCTGCGCTATGAATAAGGTCTTCAACCGCGGCGATGAAGTGATCCGCGCCGAAGCACTGGGCAAGACCTACGCTGAAGGGCGCATGCAGACCCCGGTGTTCGATGGCCTGGACCTGACCGTGACCGCCGGTGAGACGGTGGCAATCATCGGTGCCTCCGGCGCCGGCAAGAGTACGCTGCTGCACCTGCTGGGCGGGTTGGACATTCCGACCGCTGGCGAGGTCTACGTGACTGGCCAGCGCATGTCGGCGCTGTCGGACACCGCGCGTGGGCTGCTGCGCAACCAGGCGCTGGGGTTCGTCTATCAGTTCCATCATCTGCTGCCGGAGTTCACCGCGCTGGAAAACGTGATGATGCCGGTGCTGCTTGCCGGTACCGCCGTGGCCGAGGCGAGCAGTAGGGCCACCACGCTGCTGGAAGCGGTCGGCCTGGGCCATCGCCTGGATCACAAGCCGGGTGAACTGTCCGGTGGTGAGCGCCAGCGTGCCGCGGTGGCCCGTGCGCTGGTCAATCACCCAGCCTGCGTGCTGGGTGACGAGCCGACCGGCAACCTGGATGACCGCACCGCCGGCACCGTGTTCGAGCTGATGCTGGAGCTCAACCGCGCACGTCACACCAGCCTGGTGCTGGTCACCCATGATCGCAGCCTGGCGCGCCGCCTGGACCGGGTGCTGGAGCTGCGCGAAGGGCGCCTGCACGCACTGGCCCACGCCGACGTCTGAGGCGCCCGGCCCGCTTTGGTAGAAGCCGACCCTGGTCGGCTGCTCCTGCAGGGCAAGCGCCAACCAAGGTTGGCGACTACCGGAATCCGGAGCCTTGGGTCTGCTTTGGTAGAGGTCGACCTTGGTCGACCGCCGACCGGCGCCTGAATGGGGCTGCCGGTCGTCGCGCCGGCATTGCCGGCCCAGGCGCATGATGGCGACAGTTCCCCGAGGAGATCGCCATGAAGACCCCGATCCTGATGGCCGGACTCTGCCTGGCTCTGGCCGCCTGCGCGACCACCGGCCGGCTCAGCAGCGCCGAGAAGCTTGACCTTTACCGTGCCCACGCCGGCGCGCCACAGAACGACATGCAGTTCTTCGGCACCCTCAATGGCTGGACCGAACTGGGCGACAGCGCGCTTGCGGTATGGACGCGTCCCAGCGAGGCCTATCTGCTGGAATTGAGAGGCGCGTGCCAGGACCTGCCATATGCCACAGCCATCGGCCTGACCAGCCAGATGAACCGTGTTTCGGCGCGCTTCGACAAGGTGCTGGTGCGCGACCCCACCGGCGGCCCGCGCATGCCATGCTTCATCGACAGCATCCGCAAGCTGGACGTGAAGGCGCTGCGCACGTCGGAGCAGGAGCTGCGCCAGGCGCAGGTGCAGGAGCGCGAGGAAAACACCGCACCGGCGAAATGATCAAAAAAGGGGACGGAGGGGATTAAGTCGTTTGTGCCACAAACGACTTAATCCCCTCCGTCCCCTTTTTGTTGTCAGGCTTCCGGGGTGAAGCCAGCCGGCTTTTCCGCGTCCTTCTCGAACAGGAACTTGACCAGTTCGCCTTCAAGGAACGCGCGATGCTCCGGCGTGCGCGGCGACAGGCGGTTTTCGTTGATCAGCATGGTCTGGTGCGCCAGCCATGCGGCCCAGGCCTGCTTGCCGATGTTGTTGAAGATGCGCTGGCCCAGCTCGCCGGGGTAGGGCACGAAGTCCAAACCTTCGGCATCGCGTTGTTCGTACTGGCAGAAGACGGTTCGGGGCATGGCACTCACTCGTGGTTGCGGGGTTTCTTGGAATTTCGTTTCGACGCCTTGATCGTGGCACCGTCGAGCAGTTTGCGGATCGGCGCCGGCAGGCCCAGCGCGGGCAGTTCGTCGCTGGCGACCCAGCGTAGCGTCGGTTCTTCCACCCGCAGGCCGTTCACCTGCCGCGACAGTACCTGCAGATGCAGCCTGTAGTGGCTGAAGGTGTGCTGCAGTACCGGCAGCTCCTCGGCGTCTTCCAGCGAGCCGTCGACATGGGCATCGAACCAGTCCTGAAGCACGCTGCCGGCGTCGGCCTGCGGCAGCGTCCACAGCTGCGCCCAGATGCCGGTGTCGGGCCGCTTCTGCAGCAGCACGCGCTGCTGGGCGTCGCGCAGCAGCAGGGCCACTGCTTCGCGCTCGGGCAGGGTCTTGCTGGGCTTGGGCGTGGGTAGTTCAGCGGTGCGGCCTTCGCGGCGCGCTACGCACGCGTCCTGCAGCGGGCAGATCACGCAGGCGGGTTTGGCGCGGCTGCACACGGTCGCACCCAGGTCCATCTGCGCCTGGGTGTAATCGGCCATGCGCCCGGCCGGCACCTGTGCCACGTGCGCCTCGGCGATGGCCCACAGTTGCTTCTCGATGGCAGGCAGGCCGGGGAAGCCGTCGATGCCGTGATAACGGCTGAGCACGCGCTTGACGTTGCCATCGAGGATCGCGAACGGGTCGTTCCAGGCCTGGCTGAGGATCGCACCGGCGGTGCTGCGGCCGATGCCGGGCAGGGCATGCAGCGCGTCGAAGTCACGCGGCAGGTCGCCATCGTGCAGTTCGACGCAGCGCTTGGCTGCCGCGTGCAGGTTGCGTGCGCGGGCGTAGTAGCCGAGCCCCGCCCACTGCGCCATCACCGCGTCGTTGCTCGCGGCGGCGAGGTCGGGCAGGGTCGGGAAGTGCTGCAGGAATCGCTGGAAGTACGGGATGACCGTGGTCACCTGGGTCTGCTGCAGCATGATTTCCGACAACCAGACCCGATAGGGGCTGCGCGGATGCTGCCAGGGCAGATCGTGGCGGCCGTGGTCGTCGAACCAGTGCAGCAGGCGGGCGACGAAGTCGTCGGTCTGCGTGGTTCCGGCGCTGGCGTGCGGCTGGCGGGGCATCGGTGTACCGGAGGTGGGCAGCCACCCATGGGGTGGCTCTACTGTGGTGGGTGTCGCCGCGATGAACCCCGCGCGGCCCGGAGCGCAGTAGAGCCACGCCATGCGTGGCTGCACGGTGTATCAGCCGCCCAGTGCTTCGGGCAGCAGGGCGTCGACGAAGGCTTCCGGATCGAACACGCGCAGGTCTTCCGGGCGCTCACCGATGCCGGCGAAGCGGATCGGAATGCCGAACTCGCGGGCCAGTGCGAACACCACGCCACCCTTGGCGGTGCCGTCCAGCTTGGTCACCACCAGGCCGGTCACATTCACCGCGGCATTGAACTGGCGCAGCTGCGACAGCGCGTTCTGGCCGGTGGTGCCGTCGATCACCATCAGCACTTCGTGCGGCGCGGTGGCGTCGATCTTGCCGAGCACACGGCGGATCTTGCCCAGCTCGTTCATCAGGCCGGACTGGGTGTGCAGGCGGCCGGCGGTGTCGGCGATCAGCACTGAAGTGCCGCGCGCCTTGCCTGCCTGCAGCGCATCGAATGCCACCGACGCGGCATCGGCGTTCTGGCCCTGCGCGACCACGGCCACGCCGTTGCGTTCGCCCCAGGCCTGCAACTGGGCCACGGCGGCGGCACGGAAGGTATCGCCGGCGGCCAGCATCAGGCTGTGGCCTTCGTCCTTGAAGCGCTTGGCCAGCTTGCCGATGGTGGTGGTCTTGCCGACGCCGTTGACGCCGACGGTCAGCACCACGAAGGGCTTGGCAGTGCGGTCGATCACCAGCGGCTTGGCGACCGGCTGCAGGATCGCGATCAGCTCAGCGCGCAGCGCGGCCAGCAGTGCAGTGGCATCGGCGAACTCGCGCGCCTTCATGCGCTTGCGCAGGCCCTCGACCAGATCGGTGGTGGCACCTACGCCGACATCGGCGGTGATCAATGCGGTTTCCAGCTCGTCCAGCAGGTCGTCGTCGAGCTTGGGGTTGCGCGAGAACAGGCCGCCAAAGCTGCGCGCGATGACGCTGTTGCGCAGGCGCTCGCGCCAGCCGGGCTTGCCGGCAGTTGCGGGCACGGCATCGACCGAGGCGGCGGCCGGCAGATCGTCGGTGGCCGGTACCGGTGCCGGGGTCGGCTCAGGCAGCGGTGCGGGTGCCGGTTCGATGGCCGGGGTCGCGATCGGGGCGACGTCGATCTGCGCCGTCGGCGCAGGAGCTGCCGGAACCGGTGCGGCTGGGGCCGGAATCACCGGGGTGGGCTCGACAGCGACCGGAACGGTGGCTGCCGGTGGCGGCTCGACCGGTGCAGGCTCGGCCGGTACGGCTACCGGTGCCGGTTCCTTCTCCTTGTCCTCGACCGGCGCGGCCGACGGGAACGCCGCCGCCAGCTCTTCAGCCGAGTAGTGCTGGGTCTTGGGAGCCTCCGTTGCGGGGGCATCCTGGGGCTTCTTGCGGCGGAAAAAACTGAGCATTGGCAAAAGGCGCTGAAATCAGAGGGATATGCTACCACTCGGGCCTGTCGGGCCGATGTGGACTCAAGGTCGCGGCCCGCCGGCCGTTAACCGGTCCGGAGGGCTGCGCGGAGCGGCCCGGAGACCGCCATGAACAACGTGCTGGGAATCGCCCTCAGCGGGATGCGTGCTGCCCAGCAGGACGTGCAGGTGGCCGCGCACAACGTGGCCAACCTGGCGACTCCCGATGCCCAGCGCCTGCAGCTGCAGCGCAGTGCGGTGGCGCAGGGCGGAGTGGAAACGGCGGTAGCCACTACCGGCCCCGATCCGGGGGCGCCACTGGGTGATCTGCTGGCGGCCAAGGCCGAGGTGGTGGCTTTCGCTGCAAATGCCGCGGTGATCCGGCGGCAGGACCAGATGCTGGGCTCGCTGCTGGATCGCGAAGCCTGAGCAGCCCGCCTCGGCAAGCGCCAACCGCCGCCCCTGGTAGGTGCCAACCTTGGTTGGCACGCTTTTGGGGCGCCAACCAAGGTTGGCCTCTACCACGGCGGGAGTCGCCAACCAAGGTTGGCCTCTACCAGAGCGTCGCCGGGCATCGCCGGGCCATGCCCGGCGATCACCGCCTCGATCAGGCCGACAGCTCCAGCAGCAGCTTGTTCAGGCGCGCCACGTAGGCGCCCGGGTCCTTCAGGCTGTCACCGGCGGCCAGCGCGGCCTGGTCGAACAGCACCCGGCCCAGATCGTCGAAACGCGCGCCATCGGCCTCGGCATCGAGCTTGGCGATCAGCGGGTGGCCCGGGTTGATCTCCAGCACCGGCTTGCTGTCGGGCACCTTCTGCCCGCTGGCTTCCAGGATCTGGCGCATCTGCAGGCCCAGGTCCTGTTCGCCGATGGCCAGCACCGCCGGCGAATCGGTCAGGCGGTGCGAGACGCGCACTTCGGCCACATCATCGCCCAGCACCGTCTTCAGGCGCTCGACCAGGCCCTGCTTGTCCTTGGCGGCCGCTTCCTGTTCCTGCTTGTCGGCTTCGCTTTCCAGCGCGCCCAGGTCGAGGTCGCCGCGGGCGATGTCGACGAAGCCCTTGCCGTCGAAATCGGTCAGGTAGCCCATCAGCCACTCGTCGATGCGGTCGGTCAGCAGCAGCACTTCCACGCCCTTCTTGCGGAACACTTCCAGGTGCGGGCTGTTGCGCACCTGGCTGTAGCTCTCGCCGGTCAGGTAGTAGATCTTGTCCTGGCCTTCGGTCATGCGGCCGAGGTAATCGGCCAGCGACACGGTCTGCGCATCGCCGTCGCCACGGGTGGAGGCGAAGCGCAGCAGGCCGGCCACCTTCTCGCGGTTGTTGTAGTCCTCCGCCGGGCCTTCCTTCAGCACCTGGCCGAATTCCTTCCAGAACGTGGCGTACTGTTCCGGCTTGTCGGCGGCCAGTTTTTCCAGCATGTCCAGCGAGCGCTTGGTCAGCGCCGCCTTCATCGAATCGATGACCGGGCCGGACTGCAGGATCTCACGCGAGACGTTCAGCGACAGATCGTTGGAATCGACCACGCCCTTGATGAAGCGCAGGTACAGCGGCAGGAACTGCTCGGCCTGGTCCATCACGAACACGCGCTGCACGTACAGCTTCAGGCCCTTGGGCGCATCGCGATGGTACAGATCGAACGGCGCGCGGCCGGGCACGTACAACAGCGAGGTGTACTCCAGCTTGCCTTCAACCTTGTTGTGGCTCCAGGCCAGCGGGTCGCTGTGGTCGTGCGCCACGTGCTTGTAGAACTCGGTGTACTCGGCGTCGCTGATCTCGGTGCGCGGGCGGGTCCACAGTGCGCTGGCGCGGTTGACGGTTTCCCATTCGACCGCGGCGCCTTCTTCGCCACCTTCCTTCGGCATCTGGATCGGAAGGCCGATATGGTCGGAGTACTTCTTGAGGATGCTGCGCAGGCGCCAGCCATCGGCGAAGTCGTGCTCGCCATCCTTCAGGTGCAGGACGATGCGGGTGCCGCGTTCGGCCTTGTCGACAGTGGCCACTTCGAAATCGCCTTCGCCGCGCGAGGTCCAGCGCACGCCTTCGCCTGCAGCCAGGCCGGCGCGGCGCGAGGTCACTTCCACTTCGTCGGCGACGATGAAGGCGCTGTAGAAGCCGACGCCGAACTGGCCGATCAGCTGCGAATCCTTCTTCTGGTCGCCGGACAGCTGGCGCAGGAAATCGCCGGTGCCGGACTTGGCGATGGTGCCGAGATGGGCGATGGCTTCGGCGCGGCTCATGCCGATGCCGTTGTCTTCGATGGTGATGGTGTGGGCGGCGGGGTCGAAGCTGACTCGCACGCGCAGTTCGCTGTCGCCTTCCAGCAGGGCCGGCTGGGTCAGGGCTTCGAAGCGCAGCTTGTCGGCGGCGTCGGCGGCATTGGAGACCAGCTCGCGGAGGAAGATTTCCTTGTTGGAGTACAGCGAGTGGATCATCAGCTGCAGCAGCTGCTTGACTTCGGTCTGGAAGCCAAGGGTTTCGGTCTGGGTGGTCTCGGTCATCGATAAGGCTCCATGTGCAATGCCGCGCCAGCGCGTGCGGCCTCGCCAAGGGGTATGGCTGATTGTCCCGAAATCAAGGGGTTGGTCTGGCAGGGCTGCGCCCTGCACCCGCCGAGGCCAGAGCAACAGCAACAGCAACAGCGGCATTCCGTGGGATGGCGGGGCACTGTGGGTTCGCGGGGACGCCGTGAACCCATCCATGGGGGCTTGGTCGCCGCATCCATGCGGCTCACACCCCGCGAACCCACAGTGCCCCGCCTCTGACAGGTTCACTCGGCTGTTGGTAGGTGTCGACCTTGGTCGACACATCTGTCGGATATCGAAATAAATCTGGGGTCAGATCCGTTTTCCTGCGGAAAACGGATCTGACCCTGCCTGTATGTCGGGCATCGGATCGCGTCTGGGGTAGAGCCCCCTGAGTCAGGGGGCGGCCGCGAAGCGGCGGGGGTGTGGAAGCTGGTAAGTGGGGCCCGCGTTTCGCGCAGCGAAGCGTGGGAGCGACAGCGCGCATGCGTTGGCGCGTCCCCGGGCGCCGCCCGGACGACTACAATCCCGCTCATGCTGAAAATCTCGAATGAACCCCGCCGGGGTCGCCTGTGAGCGGCCGTGGCGGCAATGATGGCCAGGTCCGCATCATCGGTGGGCGCTGGCGCAATACCCGCCTGCCGGTGCCTACCCTGCCAGGCCTGCGGCCGAGCAGCGACCGCGTGCGCGAGACCCTTTTCAACTGGTTGATGCCCAGACTGGGCGGCGCGCGGGTGCTGGACCTGTTCGCCGGCAGCGGCGCGCTGGGGCTGGAGGCGGTCTCACGCGGTGCCGCCCACGCCACCCTGGTCGAGCGCGATGCGCAGCTGGGACGCAACCTGGCCGCCGCCGTCGCCAAGCTGCAGGCCAGCGACCAGATCACCGTCGTGCAGGCCGATGCCCTGCGCTGGCTGCAGGGTGCTCCGGCACAGCAGGCCGACCTGGTCTTCATCGATCCGCCGTTTGCCGATGGCCTGTGGCAGGACGTGCTGGCCCAGCTGCCGCGGCACCTGGCCGCCGACGCCTGGCTGTACCTGGAATCGCCGGCCGGCCACGTGCCGGTGCTGCCGCCGGACTGGCTGCTGCACCGCGAGGGCGGCACCCGTGAGGTGCGCTTTGCCCTGTACCGCCGTGCCACTGCTACACTTTGACCTCATCTGAACATCTGCATCCGCCCATGACCGTGGCCAACCGCCGCATTGCCGTCTACCCCGGCACGTTCGACCCGATCACCAACGGTCATATCGACCTTGTGAGCCGGGCCGCGCCGCTGTTCGAAAAGGTCGTGGTCGGCGTGGCGCAGAGCCCGTCCAAGGGCCCGGCGCTGCCGCTGGAGCAGCGCGTGCAGCTGGCACGTGGCGCACTGGGCCACCACAGCAACGTCGAGGTCATCGGCTTCGATACCCTGCTGGCCCATTTCGTACGTTCGGTCCAGGGCGGGGTGCTGCTGCGCGGCCTGCGCGCGGTGTCCGACTTCGAGTACGAGTTCCAGATGGCCAGCATGAACCGCCACCTGATCCCCGAGGTCGAGACCCTGTTCCTGACCCCGGCCGAGCAGCACAGCTTCATTTCGTCCTCGCTGGTCCGCGAGATCGCGCGCCTGGGCGGTGACGTGTCCGGCTTCGTGCCGGCCGCAGTGCTCGAAGCCCTGCGCAAGGTCCGCGAAGCGAAGGCGGCGCAGTCGTAAGCCCTGCTGTACCCGCACCCCATTACGTACAACACCACGCACCATTCCGGGAGGAAACCCATGAACACCACCATGCGCGCGATGCTGATCGCTTCGTTGGCCCTGGCCTTCACCGCCTGCAAGAAGGAAGAGGCCGCTCCGGTCGACGAGGCCAAGCAGGCCCTGGTCGCCCCGTCCAAGGACGACGATGCAGGCTGGAAGAAGTACCTGCAGGAAGTGGCGATCCAGAACATGGGCAACATCACCAACAGCCCGTTCCTGTACTACCTCTCGCCGGAATCGGATCCGGACTTCCAGGCCAAGTACGAGCGCCAGACCGAGAGCGCGACCCAGGCCGTGGCCCGTGGCGTGCAGCCGGGCAACATGCTGGCCTTCGGTTCGTCGGCCTCGGGCAAGATGGCTGACATGATCCAGGCCGTGTTCAAGGATGTGTCGCCGGATTCGATGAAGGGCGTGCGCGTCGTCTTCATCGGCCAGTCGGCCGACAACGCCCGCGTGCAGGCTGCGATCCAGCCGACCGGTGCCGAGTACATTTTCGTCGAAGCCAAGTAATACCGAGCCATGGCGGCCATGCTCCGGCATGGCCCGGGCGGCGTCCTGCAAGGGCGCCGCTGATGACCTGACCGGCCCGCGCGCCCGCGCTGGCCGGTCCTTTGTCCCAGGGCGCGGGCGAGGAGTATCGCCGTGTCGCTGAAAATCAACGAGCTCTGCGTCAACTGCGACGTATGCGAGCCGGCCTGCCCGAACCAGGCCATTGCGATGGGTGAAACCATCTACGTGA
This sequence comes from Stenotrophomonas sp. 78350_Sma, assembly GCF_056482105.1. Taxonomy (NCBI): domain Bacteria; kingdom Pseudomonadati; phylum Pseudomonadota; class Gammaproteobacteria; order Lysobacterales; family Lysobacteraceae; genus Stenotrophomonas; species Stenotrophomonas sp. 78350_Sma. The sequence continues at coordinate 1,907,330 of NZ_CM151182.1, forward strand.
TCGACCCTGCGCGCTGCACCGAATGCGTGGGTCATTTCGACGAGCCACAGTGCGTGGTCGTCTGCCCGGTCGAGTGCATCGATCCGGACCCGGAGATCGTGGAAACGGAAGACCAGCTGCTGGCCAAGCTGCGCCAGCTGCAGCACGATCACCCCGAACTCTACGCGGAGCCCCCATCCGAATGAAGACGCTGATCGTCCGCCCCCTGTTGCTGCTCGGCCTGCTGCTGAGCCCGATGGCCTGGGCCGACAGCCCGGCCCGTGCAGAGCGCCCCGATGGCGCGGCCATTGCCAGTGGCCACACGCTGGCCACCCAGGCCGGCATCGACATCCTGGCGCAGGGTGGCAACGCCTTCGATGCCGCGGTGGCGGTGTCGTCCACGCTGGCGGTGGTCGAGCCGATCAGCTCCGGCCTGGGCGGTGGCGGTTTCTTCCTGCTGCATGACGCGGCCACCGGCAAGGACATGATGCTGGACGCGCGCGAGACCGCACCGGCGGCGGCCACGCCGCAGGCCTTCCTCGACAAGCAGGGCAACCTGGACCGCGACCGCTCGGTCAACGGTGCCTGGTCGGCCGGTATTCCGGGCCTGCCTGCGGCGCTGGTCGAACTGTCGGCCAAGCACGGCAAGCTGCCGCTGTCTGCATCGCTGCAGCCGGCCATCCGCATCGCGCGCGAAGGCTTCCCGGTCTACGACCGCATGGCCAAGGGCTATGCCTCGCGCCGCGAAGTGATGGAGCGCTACCCCGGCACCCGTGAGGTCTACCTGCGCAACGGCAAGCCGATCGCCAGCGGTGACCTGTTCAAGCAGCCGGAACTGGCGCAGACGCTGGAGCGCCTGGCGGCCGGCGGCTTCGACGGCTTCTACAAGGGCCAGACCGGCAAACTGCTGCTGGCCGGCGTGAAGCAGGCCGGCGGCAAGTGGACCGCTGAAGAGCTGGCCGGCTACCGGGTGAAGCAACGCGAGCCGATCGTGTTCAATTACAACGGCTGGAAAATCACCACCGCGCCGCCGCCGTCGTCCGGTGGCATCGCGCTGGCCAGCATGCTGCAGATCCTGGAAGGCTGGGACATCAACAAGATGGACCCGGCGCACCGCACCCATCTGGTGGTGGAGTCGATGCGCCGTGCCTACCGCGACCGCACCTTCTTCCTCGGCGATCCGGACTTCGTGCAGATCCCGCAGAAGGTGCTGACCAGCAAGGATTACGCACAGGGCCTGCGTGCCACGATCCATCCGGAGAAGGCCACGCCCAGCGACCTGCTGTCGGGCAACCCGACGCCGCTGGAGGACGACGAGACCACGCACTTCTCGATCATCGACCGTGACGGCAACCGTGTTGGCGCCACCCAGACCGTCAACCTGCTGTACGGCTCGGGGCTTATTCCGAAGGGCACCGGCGTGCTGCTGAACAACGAGATGGACGACTTCGCGCTGAAGCCGGGCACGCCCAATGCGTTCGGTGTGATGGGCTACGAGGCCAATGCGCCGAAGCCGGGCAAGCGCATGCTCAGCTCGATGACGCCGACCTTCATGGAGAACGCCGACAAGGTGGTGGTGCTGGGTACCCCGGGTGGCAGCCGCATCATCACCATGGTGCTGCTGGGCATCCTCGGCTACGACGCCGGGCTGGATGCGCAGCAGGTTGCCGCGCTGCCGCGTTACCACCACCAGTGGCTGCCGGACCTGGTCGAAGCCGAGGACGATGCGTTCGACGCGGCGACGGTGAAGCAGCTGCAGGCGATGGGTCACAAGATCGACCTGCCGGGCGACGTTGCCGCAGGCGGCCGCGGGTCCAGCCACGTGTGGGGCAACCTGCAGACCGTGGAATGGGACCGCAAGGCGAACAAGCTGTTCGGCGGCAGCGACCCGCGCAATCCGGTTGGCAGCGCCCAGGTCGTGCCGGCACGTTGACCCGGTAGTGCCGGCCGCTGGCCGGCAACCAGGTGAATCACCAATACCCCAGGACCCCGCCGGCCGGCGGGGTTCTGCATTCTGTGGCTAGCGATTATTTAACGAGCCGGCGCCGATAATCGGCGCATGAAACTCTGGTCTATTCGTGGAAACTCGCAACGCCTCGATGGCGGCGCGATGTTCGGCAACGCGCCGCGTGCGTTGTGGGAAAAATGGGCGGCACCGGACGAGCTCAATCGCATCGAGCTGGCCTGCCGTGCGCTGCTTGCCAGCCCGCTGGAAGGCAAGACAGTGCTGTTTGAAACCGGTATCGGGGCGTTCTTCGATCCGCGCATGCGCGAGCGTTACGGTGTGCAGGAAAGCCAGCACGTGCTGATCGATTCGCTGCGCGAGGCCGGTTTCGAGCACGAGGATATCGACGTGGTGGTGCTCAGCCACCTGCACTTCGATCACGCCGGAGGCCTGCTGGCTGCGTGGAGCGAAGGGCGTGAGCCGGAACTGCTGTTCCCCAATGCGACCTATGTGGTCGGTGCGCAGCATTGGCTGCGCGCCATGCAGCCGCATCCGCGCGACCGGGCCAGCTTCATTCCAGAGCTGCCTGGCCTGCTGCAGGCCAGCGGCCGCCTGGAAGTGGTGGACGGCGAGTATTCGAAGGTACTGGGTCGCAGCGTTCGCTTCAGCTACAGCGACGGCCATACGCCGGGGTTGATGCTGGCTGAGATCGTCGGCCATGCGCACGCCGGCGAGGATGCACACGGTGGGGTGGTGTTCTGTGCCGACCTGATTCCCGGCCGCTCATGGGTGCATGTACCGATCACCATGGGCTACGACCGCAACGCCGAACTGCTGATCGACGAGAAGCGGCAGTTCCTTGAGGACAAGCTGGCGCGCAACGTGCATCTGTTTTTCACCCACGACCCGCAGGTGGCGTTGGCGCAGCTGGGCAGGGATGACAAGGGTCGTTTCGTGACCCTGCACGAACAGGGCGAGCTGAAGGCACGCGCCCTGGGGTAATGAAAAGGCCGGGCAATGCCCGGCCTTTCACAGACGGCGGTAGATCCACGCCATGCGTGGATGGCGTTTTGTCCGGACACGACGATTACGACGCCTTCAGGCAGCTGCTCATGAAGGTCTTGCGCGCATCACCGGCCAGCTTCTTCGTACCGGCATCGGCGTTGCATTTGCGCATGCGTTCCTGCGGAGTTGTCGCGGCCTTGGTCTCGGCGGCATGGCCGCTGAGGCAGGAGCTCTGTGCAGTCTTGTAGGCATCACCCTTCAAGCCCTTGTTCTTGGCCGAGCAGTCGGCCATGCGCTGCTGCTGCGGAGTGGTGGCATTGGCAGCCAGGGGCAGGCCGACCAGCAGGACGGCGGCCAGCAGGAAAGAGGCTTTCATCGGGAGCTCCAAGGGTGGCGGGTGCGCGGAGCATTCGCTTCCAGCCTGCAAGGCCACGTGAAGAATCACGCCACTGTCGCGCCTGCTTGCGGCAACGTTCAGATCGGCGTATTACTTAGCCATATGGGTAAGTATGATCCAGCCATTCAAGAGGTCTTCCAGGCGCTGGCCGATCCGACCCGGTGCGCGATCGTGTCCGCGTTGGGGCAGGGGCCGCGCACGGTATCGATGCTGGCCGAGCCCTTCGAAATGGCCTTGCCCTCGCTGATGAAACATCTGGCCGTACTGGAGCGCAGTGGCGTGGTGCGCAGCCGCAAGCAGGGGCGTGTACGCACCTGCGAACTGGTGCCGGAACGGTTGGGCCAGGCCGAGCAATGGCTGGCCGCGCAGCGCGCCGTCTGGGAAGCGCGCGCCGACCGCATGGTCGAGTTTGTCGAAACCCTTCACCGACAGGAGCAGGCCCATGGCCGTAGACGCAGGCAACAACCCTGACACCGATCTGGTCATCAGCCGCGTGCTGAACGCACCGCGTGCCGCCTTGTGGCGGGCGTGGACCCATCCGGAACTGCTGCGCCAGTGGTGGTGCCCGACGCCGTGGACCACCGAAGTGCGTGCCTTCGACCTGCGCCCCGGCGGGGCCTTCCACACCTTCATGCAGGGCCCCGACGGCGGCAGCAGTGACAACCCGGGCAGCTTCCTGGAGATCGTGCCGGAGCAGCGCCTGGTGTTCACCTCGATGCTCGGCCCGGGCTGGCGGCCGCAGTCACCGTGGCTGGGCTTCACCGCCATCATCACGATGGAGGACGAAGGGCAGGGCTGCCGTTATACCGCGCGGGTGATGCACCCGGACAAGGCCCTGCGTGACCAGCATGAACAGATGGGTTTTTTCGATGGCTGGAACATGGCCATCGACCAGCTGCAGGCGCTGGCGACCGGTCTGTGAATATTTGGGGTCAGAGCTCTTTCTGCGAAAGGGATCCGACCCCGGGGTCAGATCCCTTTGCGCAGGCAAAGGGCTCTGACCCCTTCAACCAGATCACACCACGCGGGTGCCGAAGATGCGATCACCGGCATCGCCCAGGCCCGGCAGGATGTAGCCCTTGTCGTTGAGCTGGGCATCGATGGCCGCGGTGTAGATTTCCACGTCCGGGTGCACGGCCTTGACCGCGTCGATGCCTTCCGGCGCGGCCACTAGGAAGATGCCCTTGATGCGGCGGGCACCGGCACGCTTGAGCATGTCGATGGTGGCGATCAGGGTGCCGCCGGTGGCCAGCATCGGGTCCAGGATCAGCGCGTCGCGCTCTTCCAGGCGGCCGGTCAGGCGCTCGAAGTAGGGCACCGGCTGCAGGGTTTCCTCATCGCGCTGCAGGCCGACCACGCTGACGCGCGCGGCCGGGATCAGCGACAGTACGCCGCTGAGCATGCCCAGGCCGGCACGCAGGATCGGCACCACGGTGATCTTGGCGCCGGCGATGCGCTGCACGGTGACCGGGCCGGCCCAGCCGGGCAGGGTGTGCGGTTCGGTGTCCAGGTCGGCGGTGGCCTCGTAGGCCAGCAGCGTGCCCAGTTCATTGGCCAGCTCGCGGAAATCCTTGGTGCTGAGCGCGGCATTGCGCATCAGGCCGATCTTGTGCTGCACCAGCGGGTGGCGCACTTCGACGATCTTCATGGTCGGGAAGGGGAAAAGGAGAGAGGACGCCATTTTGCCGGATTGGACGCCCAACCCCAAACCGGGCCGGAGACGGCCTGCATGAAATGTGCAGATCCATGTCACGGCCATGCAACCTTGCGGACATACCGTGCAGACCCATTCTTAACAGGAATGGGGATTCCCAGTGCATATCAAGACTCCGTTGGCCGTTGCCATCACCCTGACCCTGGCGATGGGGGTTGCCGCACCACTGCAGGCCGCCGGGCAGCAGGCGGTCGCCGCCACCGGCGCCGTGGCTGCCGATGCGGTCGACCTGGACCGCATCGAAGTGCGCGCCCAGCTTGAATCGCAGATCCGCGCGGTCGACCTCAAGCGCAGCAGCGACGCGATCGAAGACGCGGTGTCCTCCGATGCGCTGGGACAGTACCCGGACAAGAACGTGGCCGAGTCGCTGCAGCGGCTGCCGGGCATCAGCGTGACCCGCGACCAGGGCGAGGGCCGCTTCGTGGTGATCCGTGGCCTGGATGCCAATCTCAACAGCGTCAGCGTGGATGGCATCGCCGTGGGCACGCCGGAAGATTCCAGTCGCGCCGCGCCGCTGGATGTGATCCCGTCCGATTCCACCGAGCGCCTGCGCGTGGTGAAGTCGCCTACCCCGGACATGCCTGGCGACGCCATCGGTGGCGCGGTGCTGGTGGAATCGGCCTCGGCCTTCGACCGTGACGGCCGCAGCCTGCGTGGCAAGATCGAAGGCAGCCACCAGCAGCTGTCCGGTGAAACCAGCCCGAAGGCGGCCTTCAACTACAGCGAAGTGTTCAACGACACCTTCGGCGTGGCACTGGGCGTGAACTACCAGAAGCGCACGTTCGAGTCGGACAACACCGAAGTGGAGTACGACGGCGAGGATGACGCCGCACCTGGCGACGTCACCGCGATCAACCTGCAGCACCGCAAGTACGAGATCGAGCGCAAGCGCATCGGTGCCAACCTCAACCTCGACTGGCGCCCGAATGAAGACAGCAAGTACTACCTGCGCACGCTGTACAGCCAGTTCGACGATGCCGAAACCCGCCAGCGTGTGATCTTCAACTTCGACGACGCCAGGATGGTCAAGACCGGTACCGACCAGTACCGCCTGGACGGCATGCCGAAGGATTCCATCGACAAGCGCATGCGCTATCGCACCAAGAAGGAAAACACCTTCGCGGCCAGCCTCGGCGGCGAGAACAAGCTGACCAATGCCGTGGTCGACTACAAGGTTGGCTACACCCGTACCGAAGAGCGGGTGAATGACGAGATGGAAGCGCGCTTCAAGCTCAACGGCAAGGCCTTCAATGGCACGCTTGACCAGAGTAGTCGCCTGCCCAGCTACAGCTTCGACAATCCGCAGTGGCTGGACAACAGCAACTACGCCTTCGACCGCTTCGTGCTCTCGCCCAAGCAGGTCAATGACAAGGAGCACAGCGCGCAGGTCAACGTGCGTTTCGACGGCGACAGCGGCAGCATCAAGATCGGCCTGCTGGGCCGCTGGCGCGACCGCGACGTCAATGTCGACGAGAACGAACTGCGGGTCGGCCCGAAGGTCGCGCTGTCGAGCTGGAGCACCTCCTCGCCCGAACACCGCCACGGAAACCTCGGTGACGGCATGGACTCAGCTGCGATGCGCGCGTTCTGGGCGGCCAATGGCAGCCAGTACAGCGCCCGCCCGCAGGACATTGGCGGCAACGCGATGACCTCGCTGGAAGAAGACTACGTGGCCAGCGAGGATATCTTCGCCAGCTACGCGATGGGCACCTGGGATATCGGTGCACTGCGCATCATCGGCGGCGTGCGCGTGGAGAACACCCAGTTCAAGGCAACCGGCAACCAGGTGGACGTGGCGGCCAACGGCCGCAGTTTCACCGTCACCCCGCGCGTGGCCAACAGCAGCTATACCAATGTGTTGCCGGGCCTGCACCTGCGCTACGACGCCGCAGACGACTGGGTGCTGCGTGCCTCGGCCAACAAGACCGTATCGCGCCCCTCGTTCGGTGACATTTCACCGCGCGTGGGCTACAGCCGTGGTGACGAGGAAGTACGACTGGGCAATCCGGAACTGGACCCGTACGAATCGAAGAACATCGACCTGTCGGTGGAGAAGTACATCGGCAGCAGCGGCATCGTCTCGCTGGGCCTGTTCCACAAGTCGATCGACGGCTACATCGTGGAAACCGTGCGCACCAACGATCCGGCCTACGGCGGTTTCGACGTGACCCAGCCGATCAACGGCCGCAAGGCCACCGTGCGTGGTGCCGAGTTCAACTGGCAGCAGCAGCTGGCCTTCCTGCCTTCCGGCCTGGATGGCCTGCTGGTCGGTGCCAGTGGCACCTGGCTGGACACCACGTTCGACGCCGGCATCAAGGACCGTGCGGGCGAGGACTTCACCCTGCCGCGCGCCTCCAAGCACGTCTACAGCGCTCACATCGGCTATGAGAAGTACGGTCTGAGTACGCGGCTGGCGGCGGTGTACCGCAGCGAGTACCTGGACAGCATCGGCAAGGGCCGTGCCTTCGATATCTACGTTGCGCCGAACACCCAGCTCGACTTCTCGCTGGACTACAAGTTCACACCGCGCGTGAGCATGTACCTCGAAGCGCAGAACCTGCTGGACAAGCCGCTTGAGCTGTACCAGGGCACGCGCTCGCGCACGCTGCAGATGGAAGAGTATGGCCGTACCTACGCGCTGGGCCTGAAGGTGGCCCTGTGATGGGGCGTCGCATCACCGTCATGGCCGCGGCGCTGGCGGCTACCCTGCTGGCTGGCTGCACGGCGGCCACCGGCAACGATCCGTCCGTGGCCAAGCCCGAGGTGAAGGCCACGGCCGAACGTGCGGTGACCACCATCGCCGAGGCATTCCTTTCGCCGATGACGCCGGCCGACAACATCGATTCGCCAGCCGCCTGGCGTGCACCTGACGGAAAGCTGTGGCTGATCGCCACTGCCAAGGCCACCGACAAGCTGGTGGTCTATGACGGCAGCAGCGGCCAGCACCTGCGCGACGTAGGCAGCAGCGGCACCGCGCCAGGGCAGTTCGACCGCCCAAACGGCATCGCGGTGACCGACGATCTGCTGTGGATCGTGGAGCGCGACAATCACCGCGTACAGGTGCTGAGCCTGCCGGACTTCACCCCGCTGGCGACCTTCGCTGCGGACGACCTGCGCAAGCCGTACGGGCTGTGGGTCGACCGCCGTGCCGATGGCTACAGCGTCTACGTCACCGACTCCTGGGACAACGGCGAGGATGCACAGGGCCGTGACATCCTGCCGCCGCTGGCCGAGCTGGACAAGCGCGTACGCCAGTACCAGGTGACCCGCGACGGTGCGAAGGTCGAAGCGAAGCTTGTGGCCAGCATTGGTGACACCACTGAGGCGGGTGCCCTGCGCGTGGTCGAATCGATCTGGGGCGACCCCGAGAACGATCGCCTGCTGATCGCCGAAGAGGACGAGAGCTACGCCAGCGAGTTCAAGGTCTACACGCTGGCCGGGCGTTTCACCGGCACCACCTTCGGTCGCGATGTGTTCAAGGCGCAGGCCGAAGGCGTGACCCTGCGCACCTGCGGCAAGGACGGCTGGTGGATCACCACCGAACAGGGCAAGCAGCGCAGCGTGTTCCACCTGTTCGACCGGCACACGCTGAAGCCGGTTGGTGCGTTCCAGGGCAATACCGTGGCCAACACCGACGGCATCTGGATGATGCAGCAACCCAGCGCGCGCTTCCCACACGGTGCGCTGTATGCAGTGCATGACGACCAGGGCGTGGTGGCGTTCGACTGGGAGAGCATCGCCAAGCAGTTGGCGCTGCCGCTGGAGTGTGGCGCATGAGCCGTCGCTGCCTGATGCGCATGCTGGCGCTGGGCCTGCTGCTGGCGTTGCCGTCGCTGTCGTTCGCAGCGGCCGAACCGAATACCCAGGTGCCGGCGGGCAGCCGCCACTACGCAGCGACGACGGTCCCGGACCGCATCGTCGCCTCGCCGGCGGTCGATTCCAGCCATGGGTTCGCCGTGGCCTGGCGTACCGACGGCAGCGTACAGGCACCGCTGCTGGAGATTGCCCCCGCCGGGGATTCGCCGGCCATCGAGGGCATCCGCCAGGTGCGCGCAACGACACGCGCGCTGCAGACCGAGAACGGGCTGTCGCACCACCACCGCGCCGAAATCAGCGGTCTGCAGCCCGATACCCTGTACGTCTACCGCGTGCAGGGCAATGGCAGCTGGAGCGCCTGGAACCAGTTGCGCACGCTGGCCGCGGCCGACCAGCCGCTGACCCTGCTGTACTTCGGTGATACCCAGAACAAGAACGTCAGCCATGTCAGCCGCGTGGTGCGTGCCGCGCAGAAGGCCGCACCGCAGGCACGCATGAGCCTGTTTGCCGGCGACCTGGTCAGCGGCGGCGACAACATGGATGACAGCGAGTGGGGCGAGTGGTTTGCTGCGACCAGCTGGCTCGCGCAGGAAACCCTGGTGGCCCCGGCGATCGGCAACCACGAGTATTTCGAGGAATTCGAGGACACCCCGCAGGAACGCCGCGTGCTGGGCAGGCATTGGCCGGTGACGTTTGCGCTGCCGGGCAATGGTGCTGCCGCCGCGCAGCAGACCAGCTACTGGTTCGATGCGCAGGGCGTGCGCGTGGCCGTGGTCGATGGCACTTCGGCACTCGACCTCGGCACCGCCAAGGCACAGGCACAGTGGCTGGACAAGGTGCTGACCGGCAATCCGCAGCCGTGGACCATCGTGCTGCTGCACCAACCGTTCTACTCGCCGCGTGAAGGCCGCGAGAACGCCGCACTGCGTGACGTGCTGTTGCCGGTGGTACGCCACCACAACGTCGATCTGGTGCTGCAGGGCCACGATCACACCTATGGCCGCCGTGGCGAAGGGCAGGCCGCGACGCCACAGTACGTGGTGACCGTGGCGGGGCCGAAGCAGTATCGCCTTTCCGACGAAGCGCGCAGGACGATGGACCCGGTGGCCGAGGACACCCAGCTGTTCCAGGTGTTGCACATCGACCCGCAGCACCTGCGCTATGAAGCACGCACCGTGACCGGCCGGCTCTACGATGCCTTCGAGCTGCGCCGCGACGCCAAGGGTGGCAAGCAGCGCACGGAGCTGGCCGAAGGCCGCATCACGCCACGCGACTGCCCGCGCGCGCAGACCGCCAAGGGTCGTGCCGACCGCTGCTGGGAATGAGGACGCACCGATGACCACGCCCCGTCGTATCGTTCCTCTCGCTGCCATCGGTGCCGCCCTGCTGTTGCTGACCAGTGCGGTGACCGCTGCCGATGCCGTGCTGCATCCGTTCCTGGTGGCGCAGCCGAAGCAGGCGCCGCAGGAGGTGAATCTGGCCGTGGAGATTCCGGCCGGCAGCTTCACCAAGTACGAGATCAAGGAAGACGGCCTGGTCCATGTGGACCGCTTCCAGTCGATGCCGGTCGCCTATCCGGCGAACTATGGTTCGATGCCGCGCACCCTGGCCGGTGACAACGATCCGCTGGATGCGCTGGTGCTGACCCGCGAACCGCTGCATCCGGGCGTGATCGTGCGCTTCCGGCCGATCGGCTACCTGAAGATGATCGATGGCGGCGAGCACGACGAGAAGATCATCGGCGTGCCGACCGACAAGGTCGACCCGACCTACGCCAATATTCGCGATCTGAAGGATCTGCCTGAGATCGAACGGCAGCGCATCGAGGCGTTCTTCCGGGTCTACAAGGACCTGCCGGCCGGCCGTAATCCGGTGCAGCTCAATGGCTGGGGCAATGCCGCCGAAGCCCGCGCGCTGATCAGTGAAGCGATGGAGCGGTTCAAGCGGTAGATCCACGCCATGCGTGGATGGCCGGGCGCGCGCATCTCCTTCACCGCGGCTGGCTATCATGTCCGCCTTTCACAACGAAGGCGGTGTCTGTGTCGGTAGCGTTGGTATGGTTCCGCCGTGATCTGCGCCTGCAGGACAATCCGGCCCTGCAGGCCGCGCTGGATGCCGGTCACGACATGGTGCCGGTCTATATCCATGCGTCGCACGAAGAAGGTGAGTGGGCGCCGGGTGCCGCCTCCGATGCGTGGCGCCACCGGTCACTGGATGCACTGGATGCCGATCTGCGCGTGCGCGGTTCGTCGCTGGTGCTGCGCAGCGGTGACAGCCTGCCGACCCTACAGCTGCTGATCGAGCAGACCGGCGCCGAGGCCGTTTACTGGAACCGCAAGTACGAGCCGGCCACGCAGCCACGCGATGCCACCATCAAGCGCATGCTGCGTGAGCAGGGCATCGACGCGCAGAGCTGCAATGGCAGCCTGCTGTTCGAGCCCTGGGATATCGCCACCCAGCAGGGGCAGCCGTACAAGGTGTTCACCCCGTACTGGCGCAACGTGCTCAGCCACTGGCGCCTGCCGGCGCTGCAGGCCGCACCGAAGGCGCTGGCGGCGCACGCGGTCGACAGCCTCGCACTGGATGATCTCCAGCTGGCACCGACGCTGGACTGGGACAGCGGCTTCTGGGAGCACTGGCAGCCTGGCGAGGCCGGCGCGCTGGAGGCGTTGTCCGTGTTTGAGGACGGTGCGTTGCGCGGGTACCGCGAGCAACGCGACCTGCCGGACCGGGTCGGCACCTCGCGACTGTCGCCGCACCTGCATTTCGGCGAAATCGCACCCTGGCGCATCGCCCATGCGCTGGAAGGCCTGCGCAGTGCCGGCACCGATGCCGATATCGACGGCTACCTGCGCCAGCTCGGCTGGCGCGATTTCGCCTATCACCTGCTGCACCACTTCCCGAAGACGCCGACCGACAATCTCAACCCGCGCTTTGACCGTTTCCCGTGGGCCACACCGAGTGCGGCGCAGCTGCATGACTGGCAGCGCGGCAACACCGGCGTGCCAATCGTCGATGCCGGCCTGCGCGAGCTGTGGCACACCGGCTACATGCACAACCGGGTGCGGATGATCGTGGCCAGCTATCTGTGCAAGCACCTGCGCGCGCACTGGCTGCATGGCGCACGCTGGTTCTGGGACACCCTGGTCGATGCCGACCTGGCCAACAACACGATGGGCTGGCAATGGGTGGCCGGGACCGGTGCCGATGCCGCGCCGTACTTCCGCGTGTTCAACCCGGTCACCCAGGCCGAGAAATTCGATCCGCAGGCCCGCTACATCAGTCGCTGGGTGCCCGAACTGGCCGCGCTGCCGGTGAAGGCACGATTCGCGCCCTGGCAGCATCCGTTGCTGCTGGCGGCGCACGCACCGGACTATCCACGCACGCCGCTGGTGGATCTGGCCTCAGGTCGCGATGCCGCGTTGGCGGCTTACCGCCAGTCGGGGGCGGGGTAAAGGGCGACCTGAGCGATCCGGTCAGTTAGCTGAACGCGGCCCTGTCGACGTGCCCGATCATCATTCCGGCATCGCATCGGGCTGTTTATTCTCTTTGCGCCCGCAGGCCGCCGGCCGACCGGAAACCAAGGAGAACCTCATGATCCGCAACACCACCCGCAACGTCGCACTGGCCCTGATGAGTGCGGCCGTCCTGTCGGCCTGCGCCACCGGCGGCTCCTACGTACAGAGTGACCAGTACGGCAACCCGACCGAGCAGCAGAACCGCACCGGCCGCAACGCGCTGATCGGTACCGCCATCGGCGTGGCAGCCGGCCTGCTGACCGGCGACAGCGCCACCGAGCGTCGTCAGCATGCCCTGATCGGTGCCGGTATCGGCGCGCTCAGCGGCGCCGCCGTCGGCCAGTACCAGGATCGCCAGGAACGCGCGCTGCGCGAGCGCACTGCCAACACCGGCATTGATGTGCAGCGCCAGGGCGACAACATCATGCTGAACCTGCCGGACGGCATCACCTTCGACTTCGGCAAGTCGACCCTGAAGCCGCAGTTCTACGGTTCGCTCAACGGCGTGGCGGGCACCCTGCGTGATTACAACCAGACCATGATCGAAGTGGTCGGCCATACCGACAGCATCGGCAGCGATGCGGTCAACAATCGCCTGTCGAAGGAACGTGCCGACTCGGTCGCGCAGTACCTGATCGGGCAGGGCGTGCAGAGCGTGCGTATCGAAACGCTGGGCGCCGGCAAGTCGTACCCGATTGCCGACAACAGCACCGACGCCGGCCGCGCCAAGAACCGTCGCGTCGAGATTCGGGTGATTCCGCTCAAGCAATAACGCGTAGCGTTACTGCTTGAGCCGGTCCGGCCATCGGCCGGAGCGAAAATGCCGCCCTTGCAGGCGGCATTTTTGTGGGTGCCGAGCGTTGCTCGGCACGCCGATAGCGCCTGTAGAGCCGAGCCACGCTGGAAAGCGGCATCGCGCGCCCGGGTAGATCCACGCCATGCGTGGATACCCTCGGTCATGCCGCCGAAGCGGCCACCTTCTCCAGGATGCGCTTGCCGCTGCTTTCCAGTGCCGCGTCTTCCTTTTCCTTCTGCTGCTGCGCCAGCTTCGCACCCGGGCATTGCGCCAGCATGTAGTTGGCGTCGAAGTTGAGCTTCTCGACCAGGAAGTCGACGAACGCCCGCACCTTCGGCGAAACCAGACGGCCGCCGGCGAACACAGCGTTGAAGTCCACTTCCGGGCCGGTCCAGCCGGCCAGCACGCGGCGCACCATGCCCGATTCAACGAACGGCTTGGCCATCACGTCGCCGGTCAGCAGCAGGCCTTCACCACACACCAATGCCCCATTCAACGCAGACATGTCGTTGGCGGTCATCAGCGGGGTGACCGGGAAGTCGCGCAGTTCACCGCCGTTCTCGCCCAGCTGCCAGGTGAAGCGCGGGGAATTGCCCGTGTGGTACGGCTTGCGCATCGCCAGGATGCGATGGAACTGCAGTTCTTCCGGGTGCAGCGGCTCACCATAACGTTCGATGTAGGCCGGGCTGGCGAACACCTGGGTGCGCAGGCTGCCGAGCTTGCGCGCGACCAGATTGGAATCGGGCAGGGCACCCACGCGCAGCGCCAGATCAGCTTCGCCGGCGATCAGGTCCAGCTTCTCGTTGCCCATATGCATGTCCAGGCGGATCTCTGGATACTGCGCATGGAACTGGCCCAGCAGCGGCGCAATCCAGGTGATGCCGATCGAATAAGGCACAGTGAAGCGCAGCCAGCCACGCGGGCCGGACTGCAGCTGGCTCACCGCGCTCTCGGCTTCTTCCAGTTCGCGCGCGATGCGCTGGCAATGCTCGTGGTAGATCGAACCGGCTTCGGTCAGGCCGAGGCGGCGCGTGGTCCGGTGCAGCAGGCGCGCGCCCAGGCGCGTTTCCAGCTCCTGCACTTTGCGGCTGACCGTGGTCTTGGGCAGGCCGAGCGATTTGGCAGCGGCAATGAAGCTGCCTTGCTCGACCACTTTGACGAAGATCAGCGTCTCGTTGAGATCGTGGGACATGGTCTGGGATCCTGGACGTCGGGGATGGGACAATCGTGACAGAACGATTGGACCGGGAGCGGGATGATTATTCCCCTTAATCAGGACTAATCAAGTAAAGGTTTGAGGTCTATCGTGGCGCCATTCGTTATTTGGAGCCCGTCCGCCATGAGCCTGCGCAACATTCTTGCCCGTCTCCGGAACGCCGGCCAGAGCACCCTGGACCTGGCAATGACCGTTGAAGTCCGCCCGAGTTCCTTGGTACACAAGGACTTCCGTGAGTTTACCGCGCCCATGCGTCAGCAGCGTGGCGGTGCCATCCGCCTGGTCCCGCACAAGGGTGACCGCCTGCGTCGAATCGGGACTATCCCGGATTTGGGAGGAAATGTCCCGTGAATGGGATGCTGACGCCCGAAGTCCTGGTTCTCGGCGGCACCGGTGCCGTCGGCCAGGGCGTGGTCGGCGCATTGCTGGAAGCCGGCAGCCCGGTGCTGGTGGTCGGTCGCGATCCGGGCCGGCTGGCAGCGCTGCATGAGCAGTTCGCCGACGAGCCGGGCCTGGAGACGCTGCTGGGTTCGCTCAGCGATGGCGGCTCGGCGCGCGCACTGGCCGAACGCATCGCGCATCGCCCGCGTCCGCTGGCCGCGGTGATCGCCGCAATGGGCGGCCCTTACCGTCGCGGTCGGGTGACCGACCGCAACGGCGATGAACTGCTGGGTGCGATGCAGGCCGACCTGATGCCGCACGTGCACGCAGTGCGTCATCTGCTGCCGCTGCTGCAGGACAACGTGCATGCGCGCCGCTACGTGATGATCGGCAGCCCGGCCAACGCCAAGCCATGGGCAGGCTACGGCGAGACCTCGATCACCACCGCCGCGCTGCGCATGTATGCGCAGGTAGTACACCAGGAAGCGCAGGCGCTGGGCGTGCGCGCGCAGATGCTGGAAGTCTGCAGCCCGGTGTGCACCCCGGCCAACGCGGCCAATGCCTGCATCGAGTGGCCCAGCTCGCTGCTGGTCGGCCGCCGCGTGGTCTCCCTGCTGGATGGCTGCCGTGACAACCGCGCCATCGTCCGCTGCGACAGCAGTGATGCCGAGCTGCCGCGCGGCCTGCTGCACCTGGACGTTCCTCCCCTGTGGCGCGATACCGCAGGCGTCGCTTGACCTCGACCATGGTTGAGGTCGCAGGATACGCCGCCTGTTTTTGCAACACGTTCTCATCTAGCTGTACCACCCCTCCGTACGGATGCATGCCATGACTTCCCCCAATTCCACCCCACATCGTTTCGGCCATCGCATTGCGATGGCCGGCGTGTCGATCCTCGCCGCGGCCGTGCTTGCGGCCTGCAGCGGCGGCCATGCCGAAGAAGCCGGTGCACCGCCGCCGCCGCAGGTCAGCGCCGCGCCGGTGCTGGTCAAGCAGGTCAGCCAGTGGGACGAGTTCAGCGGCCGCGTCGAAGCGGTGCAGAGCGTTGAACTGCGCCCGCGCGTGTCCGGCTACATCGACAAGGTCAACTACGTCGAAGGCCAGGAAGTGAAGAAGGGCGAAGTGCTCTTCACCATCGACGCGCGCAGTTACCAGGCCGAGTACGATCGCGCCGCTGCCGAACTGGCCCGCGCCCGCACCCAGGCCACGCTGGCCCGCAGTGAATCCGAGCGTGCCAAGCGCCTGTCCGAGCAGCAGGCCATTTCCACCGAGACCGCCGAGCAGCGTCGCGCTGCGGCTGACCAGTCCGGTGCCGCCGTGCAGGCGGCGCAGGCTGCGCTGGATGCGGCCCGCCTCAACCTGGAGTTCACCAAGGTGCGTGCGCCGATCGACGGCCGTGCCGGCCGCGCGATGGTCACCGCCGGCAACCTGGTCACCGCCGGCGACAGCGCCAGCGTGCTGACCACGCTGGTCTCGCTGGATACCGTCTTCGTCTACTTCGATGCCGACGAAAGCACTTTCCTGCGCTACGCCCAGATGGCACGCAAGGGCGAGCGCCCGAGCGAGCGTGACAGCGAGCTGCCGGTGAAGGTCGGCCTGTCCGGTGAGGAGGGCTATCCGCACTCGGGCAAGGTTGACTTCCTCGACAACCAGGTTGCCCGCAGCACCGGCACCATCCGCGTCCGCGCACTGCTGGACAACGCCGATCGTCAGTTCACCCCGGGCCTGTTCGCCCGCGTGCAGCTGCTCGGCAGCGGCCAGTTCCAGGCCCTGCTGATCGACGACAAGGCCGTACTGACCGACCAGGACCGCAAGTACGTCTACGTGGTCGACAAGGATGGCAAGGCCCAGCGCCGCGACATCCAGCTCGGCCGCACCGCCGACGGCCTGCGTATCGTCGAGCACGGCCTGGCCGCCGGCGACAAGGTGATCATCGACGGCGTGCAGAAGGTCTTCATGCCGGGCATGCCAGTGCAGGCCAAGGCCGTGGCGATGCAGCCGCAGGCTGCGCCGCCGGCACCGGGCCGTGATGCGACTGCCGCACTGAACCACTGATCCGCGTCCCCGCTTAGCTGCCGGCGCCAGCGGCAGCCGTTCCTGCCTTCGTCAACGTGACGAGGGGCAGGGCGGCTGTTGCCCGCCGAACGCCTTTCCCAGGAATTCCTCCATGGACTTTTCCCGCTTCTTCATCGACAGGCCGATCTTCGCGGCGGTGCTGTCGATCGTGATCTTCGCCGCAGGCCTGATCACGATTCCAATCCTGCCGATCAGTGAGTACCCGGAAGTGGTGCCGCCGTCGGTGGTGGTGCGTACCGTGTATCCGGGCGCCAACCCCAAGGTCATTGCCGAGACCGTCGCCACGCCGCTTGAAGAGGCGATCAACGGCGTCGAAGGCATGATGTACCTGAAGTCGGTTGCCGGCTCGGACGGCGTGCTGCAGATGACCGTCACCTTCCGCCCGGGCACCGACCCGGACGCGGCGGCGGTGAAGGTGCAGAACCGCGTGGCGCAGGCGCAGGCGCGCCTGCCCGAGGACGTACGCCGGCAGGGCGTGACCACGCAGAAGCAGTCGCCGACCTTCCTGATGGTGGTGCACCTGACGTCGCCACAAGGCAAGTACGACACCCTGTACCTGCGCAACTACGCCCGCCTGCACGTCAAGGATGCGCTGGCGCGTATTCCTGGCGTGGGTGACGCGCAGATCTTCGGTGGCGGCGACTACGCCATGCGCGCCTGGCTGGACCCGGACAAGGTCGCCTCGCGCGGCCTGACCGCCAGTGACGTGGTGCGCGCCATGCGCGAGCAGAACGTCCAGGTCTCGGCCGGCCAGCTCGGTGCCGAACCGCTGCCGAACAGCCAGTTCCTGACCCTGATCAATGCCCAGGGCCGCCTGAAGACCGAAAAGGAATTCGGCGACATCGTGCTCAAGAGCGGTGTTGATGGCGAGATCGTGCGCCTGGCCGATGTGGCCCGCCTGGAACTGGGCGCCGGTGACTACACCCTGCGCTCGCAGCTGGACGGCAAGAACGCGGTCGGTATCGGTATCTTCCAGTCGCCCGGTGCCAACGCGCTGGAAATCCGTGACCAGGTCATCTCGACGATGGACGAGATGCAGAAGACCATGCCGGCCGACGTGAAGTACGAAGCCGTGTATGACACCACCATCTTCGTGCGTGACTCGATCAAGGCCGTGGTCTCCACGCTGCTGGAAGCCATCGCGCTGGTGGTGCTGGTGGTGATCCTGTTCCTGCAGACCTGGCGTGCCTCGATCATCCCGTTGATCGCGGTGCCGGTGTCGGTGGTCGGTACCTTCGCTGCGCTGTACCTGCTGGGCTTCTCGATCAACACGCTGAGCCTGTTCGGCCTGGTGCTGGCAATCGGCATCGTGGTCGACGACGCGATCGTGGTGGTGGAGAACGTCGAGCGCAACATCGAAGAAGGCCTGTCGCCCACCGCGGCGGCACACCAGGCCATGCGTGAAGTGTCCGGCCCGATCGTGGCGATCGCGCTGGTGCTGTGTGCCGTGTTCGTGCCGATGGCGTTCCTGTCCGGTGTCACCGGCCAGTTCTACAAGCAGTTCGCAGTCACCATCGCCATTTCCACGGTGATCTCGGCGATCAACTCGCTGACCCTGTCGCCGGCCCTGGCCGCACGCCTGTTGAAGGCCCACGGCGCACCGAAGGACGGCCCGAGCCGCCTGATCGACCGCCTGTTCGGCTGGGTGTTCCGTCCGTTCAACCGCTTCTTCAAGTCCAGCTCGGAGAAGTACGAGCGCGGCGTGGCGCGCATTCTCGGCCGTCGCGGCGCGGTGTTCGTGGTCTACGCGATCCTGCTGGTCGGTACCGGCGTGATCTTCAAGCTGGTGCCGCCGGGCTTCATTCCGACCCAGGACAAGCTGTACCTGATTGCCGGCGTGAAGCTGCCGGAAGGCTCGTCGATCGCGCGTACCGATGAAATGTTGCGCAAGGTCGCCAAGATCGCCCAGGAAACCGATGGCGTGGCCCACACCATTTCGTTCCCGGGCCTCAATGCGCTGCAGTTCACCAATACGCCGAACACCGGTGTGGCGTTCATTCCGCTCAAGCCGTTCGCCGAGCGCCATGGCCGCACCGCCGCGCAGATCAACGCCGAGATCAACCAGAAGATCGCCGGCCTGCAGGAGGGCTTCGCGTTCGCGATGATGCCGCCGCCGATCCTCGGCCTGGGCAACGGCAACGGCTACCAGATGTTCATCGAGGACCGTGGCAACCTGGGTTATGGCGCGCTGCAGAATGCCGTGCAGGCGATGCAGGGTACCGTTGCGCAGACGCCGGGCATGGCCTTCCCGATTTCCAGCTACCAGGCCAATGTGCCGCAGCTGGATGCCGAGGTGGACCGCGTCAAGGCCAAGGCACAGGGCGTGCAGCTCACCGAACTGTTCGACACGCTGCAGACGTACCTCGGTTCGGCCTACGTCAACGACTTCAACCAGTTCGGCCGTACCTGGCAGGTGATCGCGCAGGCTGATGGTCCATTCCGCGAGACAGTCGAGGACATCGGCAAGCTGCGCACCCGCAACGATCGTGGCGAGATGGTGCCGATCGGTTCGATGGTTACCATCAAGCAGACCTTCGGCCCGGACCCGGTGCTGCGCTTCAATGGCTACCCGGCAGCAGATCTGGCCGGTGAAGCCGACCCGCGCGTGCTGTCCTCGGCCGAGGCGATGAACAAGCTGACCGAGATCGCCGGCAAGGTGTTGCCGGTGGGCATGACCACCGAATGGACCGACCTGAGCTACCAGCAGGCCACCCAGGGCAAGGCCGCCTTCATCGTGTTCCCGGTGGCGATCATGCTGGCCTTCCTTGTGCTGGCCGCGCTGTACGAGAGCTGGTCGCTGCCGCTGGCGGTGATCCTGATCGTGCCGATGACCCTGCTGTCCGCGTTGTTCGGCGTGTGGTTGACCGGTGGTGACAACAACGTGTTCGTGCAGGTCGGCCTGGTGGTGCTGATGGGCCTGGCGTGCAAGAACGCGATCCTGATCGTCGAATTCGCCAGAGAGCTGGAGATGGGCGGCAAGGGCATTGTTGAAGCTGCGCTGGAAGCCTGCCGCCTGCGTCTGCGCCCGATCGTGATGACCTCCATCGCGTTCATCGCCGGCACCGTACCGCTGGTGCTGTCGCACGGTGCAGGTGCCGAGGTGCGCTCGGTGACCGGTATCACCGTGTTCGCCGGCATGCTGGGCGTGACCCTGTTCGGTCTGTTCCTCACGCCGGTGTTCTACGTGGCCCTGCGCAAGTTCGTCACCCGCAACGGTGGTGGACAGCTGGTGCAGCACGGCGAGCCGACCATCCACCACTGACATGGAACCCCGTCGCCGCCGGTCACTGGCCAGCGGCGGCTTCCCCCTCACAAGGCAAGAATCCATGAACACCCATCAGAACAAGATCGCGCTGGTCACCGGCGCCACCCGTGGCATCGGCGCCGAGACCGTGCGCCAGCTGGCCCAGGCCGGCGTGCACACGCTGCTGGCCGGCCGCAAGCGCGAGACCGCCGTCGAGCAGGCGCTGAAGCTGCAGGCCGAGGGCCTGCCGGTGGAAGCCATCCAGCTGGACGTGACCGACGCGGCCAGCATCGCCGAAGCGGTCGAGCAGGTGCGCCAGCGCCACGGACGACTGGACATCCTGGTCAACAACGCCGGCATCATGATCGAGAACCCGGCGCAGGCGCCGTCGGAACAGTCGCTCGATACCTGGAAGCGCACCTTCGACACCAACGTGTATGCGCTGGTGGCGGTCACCCAGGCCTTCCTGCCGCTGGTCAGGCAGGCCAAGTCCGGCCGCATCGTCAACGTGTCCAGCATGCTCGGTTCGCAGACCCTGCACGCCGACCCGGCGTCGGGCATCTACGATTTCAAGGTGCCGGCCTACAACGCCTCCAAGGCAGCGGTGAACAGCTGGACCCTGAGCCTGGCCTACGAACTGCGCAACACCCCGATCAAGGTCAACACCGTGCATCCGGGTTACGTGAAGACCGACATGAACGGCGGCAACGGCGAAATCGAAATCAGCGAAGGCGCACGTTCCAGCGTGGAAATGGCGCTGATCGGTGAATCCGGCGCCAGTGGCAGCTTCACCTACCTGGGCGAGGTGCTGCCATGGTGATCCGCACGTTGGCGATGGCCGTCTCCAGCCTGGTGCTGGCAGGCTGTGTCAGCGTCGGCCCCAACTACAAGGCGCCGGTGCAGGAGCCCGTGGTGCTGCAGGGTGCGCAGCAGCCGGTGTTCAGTAGCACCTCGCCGGTTGCCAGCTGGTGGGCGCAGTTCGACGATCCGGTGCTGGAAGAACTGGTGCACGGTGCACTGTCGGACAACCTCGACCTGCGCGTGGCGGTGGCCCGCGTCAGCCAGGCCCGCGCGGTGTTCGTCGAAAGCCGCTTCGACCAGGCCCCGCACATAACCGCAGGCGGCAGCTACGACCGCCGCAAGCAACCCGATCCGCAGCTGGGTGGGCAGCGGGTGTTCAGTGAAAGCTACCAGCTCGGCTTCGACGCCGGCTGGGAGCTGGATCTGTTCGGCCGCAAGCGCCGTGCTGCAGAAGCCGCGCGCGCCGACCTGGACGCCGAGCAGGCCAACCTGGCCGATGCGCAGGTACTGGTCGCCGCCGAAGTGGCGCGCAACTACTTCGAGCTGCGCGGTACGCAGAAGCGCATCGCGGTGGCCCAGCACACCCTGGTCAACCTGCGTGATACGCAGAAGCTGACCGAGGCGCGCTGGGAGCTGGGCGCTGGCAGCGAGCTGGACGTGCAGAGCAGCCGTGCACGGCTGAAGGCGATCGAGGCCGACATTCCGCTTCTGGAAGTATCCGAGACGCAGTCACGCAACCGGCTGGCGGTGCTGCTGGGCCAGCGCCCGGAAATGCTGACCGCGATGCTGGCACCGCATGAGGTGCCGGCGTTCGCCAAGGCGCTGCCGCTGGGCGATACCCGCGAGCTGCTGCGCCAACGCGCCGACGTGCGCGTGGCCGAGCGTCGCCTGGCCGCTGCCACTGCGCGGGTGGGCGTGGCCACTGCGGATCTGTTCCCGCGGCTGTCGCTGTCCGGTTTCGTCGGCTTCCTCGGCGGCGATGCCAGCGGCCTGGTCAACGGCAACAACAAGGCCTGGTCGCTGACCCCGTCGCTGAGCTGGGCCGCGTTCGATTTCGGCACCGTGCGCGCACGGCTGCGTGCCAGCAAGGCAGAAGCCGAGGGCGTGGCTGCGCAGTATGAACAGGCCGTGCTGTTGGCACTGGAAGACACCGAGAACGCGCTGACCCGCTATTCCAAGCAGCAGGCGCGGCTGGCGATCGTGGTCGAGCAGGCGCAGGCGGCGCGACGTGCCGAATCGCTGGCGCAGATCCGCTATCGCGAGGGCTCGGAGGACTTCCTGACCCTGCTGGATGCGCAGCGCACGCAGCTGGCGGCAGATGATGCATTGGCGGCGGCCGAGGCCGAAGTCAACGTCAGCGTGGTTGGCGTGTACAAGGCGCTGGGCGGTTGGGGGCAATCGCCGCAGCAACCCAGCGTGGCGCAGCTGCAGTAGGCGCAAGGGGACGGAAGCCGCGGCTTCCGTCCCTTTCTGCTTTCAGGGCCAATGATTGGCCGGTATCGCGCGTTCGCGCATGCGCACGATGCAGAAGCGATGGCCGGTCGGCGCTTCCATCACCCACCAGCGTTTGACGAAGCTGATCCGGCGCGCGCCGAGTTTTTCCAGTCGATCTGCCTCGGCATCGATGTCGTCGCTCTCGATGTCCAGGTGCACCCGCGATGGGTGAGCGACCCGCTGCACTTCCACGTTCAGGCCCGCGGGCGCGCCCTGCAGGTCGGCGTACTCGGCGCCGTCTTCGGCATGAGCGGGCTGCGCCTGCAGACCAAGTGCGGCCGCCCAGAAGCGTGCGCCTTCGTCTGCGGGCGTGTCCTGGCAGTCGATGATGAATCCGGCCAGCCGGCTCTGGTGCGCCATGACGCCCTCCGCAGATTGGGAATGGAGGAAGGGTAGCGCGTCGCGTGCTGTGGACGTTGTCACAGTCATGACGTTTCTGACTCTGCCAGAACCGGAGCCCGCGGTGTAACTAGTGGGGGCAGATTCCAGGAGGGCAGGCGATGAGCGATGACAAACGCGATACCCAGCGCATGCTGTTCGGTGATCCGGGACCACCCGGCGCAGGGCTGTCGGTAGCGGTCGTAGTGCTGATGGTACTGGCGACGATGGCGGCTGCGATCGGCTTCGTGCGCCTGCCGGACCAGATGCTGGGGCTGGGCCTGATCGGCATCTCCGTGTTTCTGGCGGTCGGTGCCCGCATCTTCCAGGCACGCAACCAGCATCAGGCGTTGTACCGGCTGATGTCGCGACAGCCACGGCATTGAGATCACGCCGCATTGCGATCCTGAATGGGGCAATAGCCACACTTCCAGGGTTACGCTTGGCTTGTAGGAGGGAATAAACGCGACATCACGCGGTAGCCATCGGAACTATTCAGTAACGTTCTAATGATCTCTTCTCCATCAACATGAAATGGTTCATGGGACTTGACGTAGCCGAACACTTTTTCAGCCAGAACGGAGCCGGCAGAATTGAATGCTCCATGCAGCTCCGGTCTTAATCGGTCAAGGAACATCACCGAAGCAACAGCAGTTCCCAGGGCCTGCATCGCCCGAGAAGGACCGCTATGGTCCCAGAACCAGCGACCCTTTGCCGGACAGAAGTCCTCGTTGTCATCGTGAATCATGTAACTCCAGTCGGGGCTCTCGTACATCCAGTCTGGAGGCGTAAGCAGCCTGCCCTTGTAGAAAACTTCATGAGTTCTCGCCGAGCCAGTAAATCTCACTCCTTGGTCCTGAAGCCAGTAAAGTGCTCGTTTTCTTAGTGCGTGATACTCGAGACGTTGCTGTACCTCATGTGTAATCTGGGCTTGCGTGGATCCATCGGTAGCCGCGAGCAGAAATTCACCCAATGGAATGCTTTCCGAATGCAGTTCGGTGAGATCCAAGTATGCTCGCCCTTGTAGAACAGGAGGGAGTGCTGCGCGGGCATCAATACCGAGGATGACTGGAACGATTCGCACGTCGGACTGATCAACGTGCTTCTCCCGCATAGCCAGTTCGCGACTCAATCCTGAGCCGGGTCTCGACATGGCCGAGAGAAAGTCGCTGTCACAAAGGCAGAAAACGATCAGTGGGCGTTCCGCCAGCGCGCGTTCAATCAGCTTGTCGATGCTTTGACCAAAACCGACGCTGTCCCTGTCCCAGAAGACTCGATACTTCCAATCCAAGTTGAGGATAATATCGCTACGGATCCACTCCTTTGCATGAAATTGCCCGCCCCAAGCGTAAGAAATGAAGACGGTTGTATCTTCGCGCCAAGGTGTGTCCATTCAGTCTGTATGATTGTTTTGGATTTGACCGGATTCTACTCAGGCCAGTCCAGCTCGACCACCAGCGGGAAATGATCCGACGGCAATACGCCGTCGATGCGACGGTCATCGGTGACGAAGCGGCGTGCATGGAAGCCACGCACCAGCACCCAGTCCAGTTGCGCGGTGGCCTGGCCGGTGAAATCGTGGAAGGTCAGGCGTGGCCCCTGCGGAGCCTTCACCTGGGTACGGGTGTCCTGCAGCAGGCGGGTGAATGCCTTGTAGGTGTCACCACCGGGCTCGCTGTTGAAGTCACCCGTCAGGACTACCGGCAGCCCGGCCGGCAGGGCTGCCAGATGCTTGCCGATCAGTTCGGCACCCTTCACCCGGCGCGGCTCGTCCTCGTCGCGGTAGGGCAGGTGGGTATCCATGAAGTAGAAACGACGGCCATCGTCCAGGCGCCGGAACAGGGCCCAGGTGACCATGCGCGGGTACAGGTTGCCCCAGGTGATGCTGCCGGGCACCTCCGGTGTGTCGGACAACCAGAAGTTCCCGGATTCCTCGACGGCCAGCACCTTGCTGTCGTAGAACACGCCCATGTGTTCGTCACCGCTTCCACCGCGGCGGCCTTCGCCGAACCAGCGGTAACCGGGCAGGTGCCCGGACAGGTAGTCGGCCTGCTCCTTCACCAGTTCCTGGGTGCCGATCACGGCCGGGTGCGCATCGAGGATGACCTTGACCATGGCATCGCGACGGTCCGGCCAGCGCTTGCCCGGTTCGGTATCAGCCGGGGTGCGGACATTGAACGACATCACCTTCAGTGGCGCCGGCGCAGTGGCCCAGGCAACGGCAGGCAGAGCAAGCGCCAACAATGCGCACAGCGCAGGTCGATGGAAGCGCGACAACATCGTGGAATCCCTCCATTCCATGAAAACGGTTTCATGGAGCATGCCATGGAAGGCGAGGGCAGCGGTATGCCGGGACGGGCGGCTGGCAGGTGCCGGGCGGGCGGTGAAAGCGCCGCCCGGCGGATCGCGCGGGCGCGATCAGGAGATCATGTCTGCTCAGTCGGCGGGCAGGTACCACTGGCCATTCTGGTCAATCCAGTACACCCGGATGTAGGGAGTGCCATCCTCTTCGAAGTACGTCACTTCGCAACGTTGATGGTAATAGGGCCCCATCTTGACCCGGACGCAGTTCGTGTTCTCCGGACCACCGCCACCACCGCTGGCGGTGGCCTGGGACGACGTGGAGAGAGCTCCCACAGCAAGCATCAGTGCGGCCATCGAGGCCAGGTGCAGTTTCATGGGCATCATCCTTGTGTCTGCAATCGCGCATCTGCGCGGTGTCATGCAACTACCCCCGGTAGATCAGGCGACCGTGCGGCAGCTGCTGCGTATGCGCCGGCCCGGCTCGCGGCCCGGCGCAGTCCCTTCCCGGCTCAGTCGCGCAGGTAGGGGTTGCCGTACTCGTCGATCCAGTACTCGGCTGTGTAGACGTTGCCGAATTCATCGGTGTAGGTTTCCGTGCAGTGGTGGTGGACGCGGTTGCGGTCCACATTCACAGGCACACAGGAAACATTCTCTCTCGGGACCCCTGTGTTGGCGTCCGCCACCGGAGCCAGGGTTGCAGTTGCCACCACCAACGCGGCCATCGCGGCCAGTTGCAGTTTCATAAGCATCATCCTTGCTTTCTGCAATCGCGCACATGCGCATGGCGTGTGTAACACGCGAACCAGACCGCCGGAAGTGCCTCGCCGCGATCAGTCCTCGATCTCGCCGCGCCGACTGGCAGCACGTACCGCCTGCGCGGTGGTTGCCACCCCCAGGCGTTGGCGCGCGTGGCGCAGATGGTTCTCCACCGTGCGCGTGGAAAGCCCAAGCGTGGCCGCGATCTCAGCCTGCCGGCGCCCGGCGGCAACCCAGCGCAGCACTTCGCGCTCGCGCGTGCTCAACGCGCTTCCCGAAAGCTCGGCAGGCGATTCGGCCAGATGGCGTGCGGCTCGGAATGCTGCGGTTGCAGCAGCCTCCAGCTGCAGGCGCGCGCTGGCTGACGCGTCGATCGACGTACCGGCAACGCTGATCGCGCCCTCCAGGCCGGTGGTGCCGAACACCGGCACTTGCAGACCATGCAGGCCTTCGCCGCGTGGCTGCTTCACTATCTGGTAGCGTTCGCCGCGAACGCCTTGGCGCTTGCTCCAGAAGAACGGCGCGTCGCTGTCCAGCACGTGGCGATTGACCGGGCAGGCGTGGAGGTAGCCCGCAAGGTCGGTATCGCTGCCATCGCCGAACCAGTCGCCCTCGATCCAGTACACGCGTTGTGTACCGCGCTCCAGCCCGGTGCCGGTGGCGAACACCAGCACGCGGTCGTAGCCGAGTGGTGCCGCGATGCCTCGCAGGACCGCACCCACCGCGCTCAGCGAACGGGCGCGTTCCATTTCCAGCAACGCCTGCACCAGCGCGGTCATCCGGTTCAGCGCTCGGCCAGGGCGTCGAGCAGGGTGCGTGCAGCCAGTTTGCCCAGCGCATTGCCGGCCAGCGGGCTGTCGCCGGTCAGCAGCAGGCGGTCCTGCAGCACGCTGCCATCGATGCCGTCGTTGACGATCTGCACGCCCTGCCGTGCCAGGCGCTCACCGAAGAACCACGGCAGTTGCCCGGGCATGTAGCCGATCTCCGGCGTCTGCCGGTCCATCGCATCGGGGAAAGCGCAGATGCGATAGCCGCGGAACAGCGAACCGCCGTCGGCTTCGTCCACGCCTGCAGCGAGCAGTGCGGCCGGGCCGTGGCACAGGGTGATGATGTGGCGTTGCTGGGCCATCGCCCAGTGCAGGACGTCCTTCACTGCACGGCTCTGCGGCAGTCCTATCAGGGCGCCATGGCCGCCGGGGATGAACACTGCGGCATAGTCCGAATCCGCAGCAAGCCCGGCGACCACCTCATCCAACGGCAGTGGCTGGCGGAAACGCGACGCGTAACGTTCGTACAGTCCGCCGATTTCCTTGTCCTCGCGCGGGAACGCCCACCACTCGAATTTGGCGGCGTTGCCCGACAGCGTGGCCACATCGATGTCAAAGCCGGCCTTGTCCAGGTGGTACATCGGCAGCAGGGTTTCCACTGGATGGTTGCCGGTGGAGAACAGGTGGCCGTTGGCAGTCGGCAGGTAGCGTTCGTCCGCAGCAATCATCAGCACCTTCCAGCGCCCATCGCGGCGCGCGTCGGGATAGTCGGCACCGGACAGGTCGCTCCTGGGCGAGGTGAACTGCGACAGCGAGTAGGGCGACGGGAAGAAGGCATCGCGCTCGGCCGGGTCGGGGCTGGGCTGGCGGCTGGGCTCTTGCGTGTTCATTCGGACCTCCTGCGGGGAATGTGAGGCCAGCATAGGAGGACGGGTGCGCACGCGCGATGAGGGATTTCCCTCAGTCGGATGTCGCCGGTGCCTGTTGGCGCCAGGCATTCGGGCTCATGCCGAACGCGCGGCGGAACGCACGACTGAATGCGGGTTCGGACAGATATCCGACATCTCCGGCAATCTGCGACACCCGTCGGTTGCCACTGCGCAGCATCTGCGCGGCCAGCTGCAGTCGTGATTCAGCGAGATAGCGCATCGGCGACATGCCGGTGGCCAGGCTGAACCGCTGCGCGAAATTCGAGCGGGACTGATTCAGGCACGCAGCGAGTGACTCGACGGTCCATGCGTGCGCGGGCCGGGCCTGCATCAACGCCAATGCCCGTCCAATCAGTGGGTCGGCCAAGGCATGCAGACGCTGGCAGTTGTGCGGACCGGACGTTCCGAGCCAGTAGCGCAGGGTCCAGACAAACAACAGGTCGAGCAGGCGTGACAGCATCAAGCCGCTGCCCAGCGTAGGCCGGGACGCTTCCGCCTGGATCGCGGCCAGGGTTACCGCCATCCAGTCGGCCGAGTTGGCAGGAAATCCGCTTGGCATCCGGTCCACCCCTGGAACATGCAACCAGCCGGGCAGGGCATCGAGCAGCAGACGGCTGCCAGGGCCATCGAACCCGAACGATGCGGTGGTCAGGCAGGCCGGCCCCTGCGCGTCGGCGGCGCAGTCGATGCGATGCGTCCGGCCATGCGGCATCAACAGCAGCTCGCCGGTCTGCAGTGGCACCACCGCGGCATCCGCATGCAGCCGCGCCGTGCCGTGCTCGATGAAGTGGAAGCACCCCTTGCCTTCGGCAATGGCGAGTGATCCGCCGGGCTGCATGACGTTGCAGCTGATGTCGCCGCCCTGCATGCGCGACGACTGGAAGATCGCAAACAGTGCGTCGGATCCAGCCTGGAGCGATTCGGTGTTGTGGAGCCTTGGCATGGTTTTCAGGAGTCCGTGCATCGCCGCTGGCGGGTGCGATCCGTAGTCTGGTCGGGTGGCTTCAGGCAGCGCGGGCTGCTGCCAGCCAACCATCCCATCCAAGTGAGGAGTCCTGCAAGATGAGCAAGCCAAGCATCATTCTGGTTCATGGTTTCTGGGGCGGTGCCGCGCATTGGGCCAAGGTGATCCTGGAGCTCGATCGCCGGGGCTTCCACGACCTGCATGCCGTGGAACTGCCCCTGACGTCGCTGGCCGACGACGCAGAGCGGACCCGGCGCATGATCCGCCAGATCCCGGGGCCGGTGCTGCTGGTCGGTCATTCCTATGGTGGCGCGGTGATCTCCGAAGCTGGAAACGAACCCAACGTGACCGGCCTGGTCTTCATCGCCGCGTTCGCGCCGGATGCGGGCGAGAGCCCCGGCGGCATTACCCAGCAGCAGTTGCCCGAGGCGGCGGCCAACCTGGCGCCGGACGGTGACGGCTACCTGTGGCTGCAGCCGGGCAGGTTCCACGAGAGCTTCTGCCAGGACCTGCCGGCCGACGAGGCGCGCGTAATGGCGGTCACCCAGAAGGCACCTCTGGCGAGCACCTTCGGCGATGCCATCAGCGATCCGGCGTGGCGGCACAAGCCGAGCTGGTACCAGGTCTCCAGCGCCGATCACATGATCCATCCCGACAACCAGCGGCGCATGGCGGCGCGCATGCAGCCGCGTGCCACCATCACGCTGGATGCCAGTCATGCATCGCTGGCGTCGCAGCCGGTAGCGGTGGCCCAACTGATCACCGACGCTGCGTCCGACGGACAAGGCTGAGTATCCCGGTCTGCCGCAGTGGCGGTGTTCCGGCAAGCCTGGGCACCGCCGCTGTGATGCGGCCGCGCGGGACGGCCAGCGGCCGTGATGAGGTGGGTTACTTGTTCTGGCGCTCGTGCTCCTGCATGTCCTCATGCAGGATCCGCCGTAGTTCGACGATGGCCGGCGTGGCTTCCTGCACGCTGTGCCCGGACACGATCACCTTCTCCGAGTCCGCGTGCGGCAGGTGAGAGCTCCAGTAGGGCACCAGCCCGTCGTCGGTCTTTTCCAGCGGACCATCGGCCTTGGCGCGCGCGATGATCGAGTGGTAGTGCACCTTCGGCGACATCGGCAGGTCGGCCACGGCGCGGACGAAGGGATCGTCCTTGTCCAGATTCTGGATGCTGTTCATCTGGTAGCCGTGCTTGCCGTCGTTGCGATCGATCTGGCCGTCGTTGGCGATGGTGGCGACGTCTTCCAGCACGGTCAGCGGCAACCGCACCAGGCGCCCTATCCAGCGGCCCAGGCGGGTGCCGGCCACATCGGTGCCGCGGTGTGGCGTGGCGATGAATACCACCCGCGACACTTCCGGTTCCGGCAGGAAGGTCAGCACCGGTGCGCCCTTGGTGCGCAGAAGTTCCTGCTGTGCAGGTGTCATCTGAGCGGTTGCCAGCAGCGTGTCCACCAGATGATCGCCGGAAGAGGAGATCATCAGCCGCGCGATCACGCCACCCATGCTGTGCCCGACCAGCACCATGTCATGCGACGCCTGCGCCTTGCCGCTGGGATCGAAATGCTTGAACACCTCGTCCAGCGTATGACGCATTGAATCGTGGCTCATCGCGATGGGCATGTTGGTCGGGTAGTAGAACTGCCAGACCTGGAAGTCCTGGCGGATCTCGTCGTCGCGCATCAGCTCGTTGGCGACGTTGACCCAGGCTTCCGGACTGCTGGCCAGGCCATGGATCATCAGCAGCACGCGGCGGTTCGGGTCGTAGGGCTGCATCATGTACAGATGCGGCGTGTCGATGCCGCCCTTGCCACCGAACAGCGAACGCAGCGATTGGTGGCTGAAATTGGAGCGCGCCAGCCACAATGCGTAGCCTGCGGTGAAGTTCGCGGCCAATGGCACCTGCTGTCCATGCAGGGTGACTTCCGTGACCTGGTAGGGATCGTGGATCTCCAGTTCCGGCTCGTCGTCGTGCAGTACTTCCCACAGGTTCTTTCCGGAGAAGCGCAGCAGCACCGTCATCGACGGCGACGGCATCTCGCTCCAGCTCTGCGTGGCCGAAGTGCTGGCCTGCGTAGCAGGCGTCGCTGCCGGCGGCGTGGTGGTCGTGGCGGCTGCAGGATCGTCCATCACCGCCACAAGTTCGGCACCGAAGCCATCGCGGCGATGCACGCTGCGCAGCGTGCCGGTGAACGACAGCGAGGCCGCCGGTACCAGCTCGGTGGGCGTACGCGTATCCAGCGGCGATGCCTCACCTGAAGGTGCCAGTACGAAGGTCCAGCGGCCCAGCTGGAAATGGCTGGCTTCACTATGCACGCGCCCGGTGGCATAGGCGTTGTACAACTGTACCGAGGCTTCCTGCACGGCCAGGTTGTAGTAGTCGCGCACCTGGGTCTGGCGGTCTTCGAAGCCGCGCTGGTTGGCGGTACGCTCGGTGAAGAACAGATAGGCGTAGGCTTGGCGCGCGACCTGCATCCACGCGTCCAGGCGCGGCTGGAAGTCGGCGTCCAGTTCGGTGATCGCGCTCTTGGCGCGGCCTGACGTGGAGTACTCGCGCTTGGGCGCGGGCAGGGTCATCGCATACTGCAGCCACAGCTCGGCCAGGCTTGAGCGCTTGTCCTCCTCGCGCACCACGATGCTGCCTTCCATGGCCTCGATGCAGGGCAGGCCGGGCTTGGCGCAGACGCCTTCATCCAGGCCGGCCACGCGCAGCGTTTCCATCGTTGCCGAACTGAGCTTGCCGGTGGTCAGGATGTCGCCGCGTTTCAGGGCGATGTACTGGCCGGGCGTGACCGAGGCCACCTGCACCGAGGGGCCGAACTGGCGCAATGTCGCGCAGCCGCCCAGGGTGAGCAGCACGGTGATGATGAGGGTCGTGCGGCCGATGAAGCCCAAGCCCGTGGTAGCCATACGATCCTCCTGCGCGGTCGCGCCACTCTAGCGGTCGGCCTGTCAAAGCGGAAGATACCGGGCGGTCGGTTTGGGCCCCTGAGCCGCTGCCATGCAAGCGATTCAGGCAGTTCCGTGTGACACTGGAGTGAATGGAGCAATGCAGGAACTGCGATGACGTGGCTTGAAACCCGGATCCCGCCGCCGCTGGTGATGCTGTTGTGCGCGGGGATCGGCTGGCTGGGGAGCCGACTGTGGCCGGGTGCGGTGTTGCCCCTGCCGATGCCGGCGCTGATGGCAGGCGGGGTGATGGTGATCGGTTTGGCGCTGAACCTGCTGCCGAAGCTCGCGTTCCAGAGGGCGCGCACCACGGTCAATCCGCTGCGCCCTTCGGCATCGAGCGCGCTGGTCACGCGCGGCGTGTACCGCTACACGCGCAATCCGATGTATCTCGGCCAGGCAACGATCCTGACGGGCGCGATGTTGTACCTGCAGAACACGATCGCGTTGCTGGCTGTACCGTTGTTCGTGCTGTACATCACCTGGCTGCAGATCATGCCGGAAGAGCGGGCGTTGCTGGCCCGCTTCCCCGAGGTGTATCCGTTGTTCCGCCAACGTGTGCGGCGTTGGCTGTAGCGGGGATCAACCCGCTACCGGGTGATCTGGCACTTCACGGCCGCGGAATAGCCTTCGTAGTCGTCGCCTGCGATCACGTGCAGGGTGTGTCGCTTGTCGATGGCCTTCACGTATGAAGGTTCCTCCGTGTTGGCGTGTTCGTTGACCGTGGTCACTGACCACGCCTTGGCCAGATGCTTGGAGTCAACGCCGTTCAAATAGACGAAGAGGCTCTTCTCGCCCTCGGCCACGTTCACATCGGCACTGGTGACGGTACCGCCGAACAGGGCGACCGGCTTGTCCTCCGGCTCGAAGGTGCCACCCGGTTTCCTGGCCAGGCCGGCGGCCTGCAGTGCATCAATGGCGTCGGCCTCGCTGAAGTTCGAGCCGGCCCTGCAGGCCAGCAGGGCTTCCAGCGTAGCGGTGCCAGCAGGCGCAATGGCTGGTGCGGCGGCGTGCGTGGCCGGAACTGTGGTGAATGCGGCGAAGAGCAGGGTGAGGGCGAGGGGGGCTTTCATGGCAGATCCTTCAATGTGCTGCGGGATAGCCGGTGGCGGGGCGAACAGACCCCGGCCACCGGCCATATTCGGCGTGACGGGTCAGTCGAACCAGACCAGCGGCATGTCGGCATTGAGCGACATGTGGCGGAAATCTCCCAGTACCTGGGCCACGGCCTGCACGGTGTGGCAGCCCGTTCCCAGCGCGGACGATCCCGCGCTCAGGTAGCTGGCGGAGATGGTACGGGTGCTGACCGAGTCCGGTCTGGAACCCAACTGCTGGGTGCCGAGGCTGCCCACCTGCTGGCCATCGATCTTCAGGAACAGGAACACGCTGCCGCCGCCGTCGTTCGGGTCACCCTGCACACGGGACTTCGTCGAGAACAGCACCACCCCGTTGTGCCCCTGCGGGATGCAGACCTGGCCCTCACCAATGACCACCTGCGAGCCCACCGACGGGCAGCCGGGCGCGAAGCCATTGGTCCCGACGCAGACATAGGCGAAGCGGCGGTAAGGGCCCGCGGCGGCGTAGTTGAATCCTGGATTCAAGCCCTTTCCGGCCACGCCAAAGCCGTTGGCCAGCGTCACCAGTCGGGAGTTGGCGCCGAACTTGTACTTTACGTTGTTGGTGTTGGCGTCCTGCGGCTGGTAGTAAGGCGATTCGGACGCGACGAAGCTGACAGTGCTGTAAGCCGGCGGATTGACGAACAGGCCCTGCGAATAGAAGGGAGCCTGCGTTTCGGCGCCACTGAAGATGTCATTGATCGACCAGGTCATCGATTCGATGCCGGGTTCCTGCTCGTTCAGGAAAATCCCCAGCATGCCGTCGCCGTAGCTGCCCCACGCGAACGCGCGGCCGGAAGCCATGGCCACGATGGGGCCACCGGGATTGCCGGCCTGGGCGGTCATCAGCAGCTTGCGGTCCTTGGCCTGCAACGCCATTCCTTCAGGGCTGCCGACGGTATTGAAGTCCAGCTGCGTGGTGTCACTCGCAAGGCTGCTGTTGGTTACCGAGCCTGCGGAGGTGATGAGCACGGAGAGGTTGCTGGCAGAGCCGAAATTGACGGCCGAACCGATGGCCTGACCGGCCAGGTTGACCGTATGGCGTCCGGCAGGCAGGTATTTGGCACCGATGACATTGAAGGAATGCTGCTGGGCCGACGTCGACTGCCGCCAGTCGATGTAGCTGTCGTTTGAGACCACCTCACCGTTGATGGTGATGTAGGCATTGGCGGCAGAGCTGCCGCCAGGGAAGTACCGTCCATCCGACTGCACGTACACCCAGCCGGGGGCGCTCAGATCGATGGTGCTTGAAAGCAGGGTTGCCGTGCCGGGTTGTACGCGCTGGTCAGCGGCCAGCTGCAGATAACGGGACCCTGGCGTGGCAGCGGAAGCCTGCCCCAGTGCCAACGCCACGGCCAAGCCCACAAACAGTGTGATGCGTTTCATCTGATGTCCTTTCAGGTGTCGGGTCACGTCGTGTGACGCAGGGACTCTACTGGATCCGGATCCCAGCTTCTGTGACTGGCTCCCGATGCGGGTGGCATTGGGGATGTCGGAACAGCAGATGGGGCACCAACTTCGGAAAACAAAAAAGCCGGAACTCCGTTGCGGGAGATCCGGCTTCTTGCGGCCTCGACAGGCCATACAGATGGTGGAGGTGGGCGGAATTGAACCGCCGTCCGAAGGCACTCCATCCCCAGCACTACATGCTTAGCTCGCCGTTGAATCTCGTCCCCGAACAGCACGGCGTGCAAAGCGCATCCGGGAACCAGCCTGTTGTGTTCTAGTGCCGGACTGACAGGCAGCCACCCAGCGCGATTCCATGATAGTGACTCTACACCGCGAGCATGGACACAAGCGGTTTCGAGGCTTAGGCCTTAAGCGGCCAGAGCGTAGTTGTCGTCGTTGGCAACTAGAGTTTTGCAGCTGGATTTACGAGGAAAGCTACCCCCTCGGCATGCGCCAGGCGACTTCACAACCCCCGTCGAAACCAATGCACCCCCGGTTTCTACAGTGCTGCAAGGTACAGGGCCGATTCCGTGTCGCCACGGGCAGGGCCTGCCCAACGCCGCGAATGTTACGGCAATACGGCTGAACAGTCACGCACGGGAGTCGGAACCTGGATATACACGATGGAGCCGGCGGAGGGGCCATCCGCCCGTCGCCGGCTCCGCCCATGCCGCTTGGCACGTTGTGGTCACCGCAGCGGCGTGCTCGAATCGGTCAACGCCCTTCCGCGGACGGCCCCGGCCATGCCCTCCAGCTCCCGCATTCTGCGATTCCGTGGTGCTGCCGCAGCACTCGCCGTCCTGGTGGCGATGCCGTTCTGCACGCTGCAGGCCGCGGAGCCTCCCTATTCGGTGGAGGCCCGCTACAGCCGGGCGCTGGATCTGTTCAATCTGCTGGACAACCTGCCGGACTGGCTGCCTGGATACACCTCGCCGGTGTATCGGGAAGCGTGGCAACGCCGCTTTGGCCTGAGCGATCAGGACCGGGCGCTGTTGGCCGACTACGCGGCTTTCCGAC
The DNA here is from genome assembly GCF_056482105.1 of Stenotrophomonas sp. 78350_Sma. Classification (NCBI taxonomy): domain Bacteria; kingdom Pseudomonadati; phylum Pseudomonadota; class Gammaproteobacteria; order Lysobacterales; family Lysobacteraceae; genus Stenotrophomonas; species Stenotrophomonas sp. 78350_Sma. The sequence continues at coordinate 1,942,340 of NZ_CM151182.1, forward strand.
AGCGCACGTCACCGCTTGCGCGGAGCGGTAGGGAACCATCGGCGCCGGCTGATCGCCTGTTCGCGGGTGCTGACACCCGCACCGGCGATCCTTACGCGAGGTATTTCCTGGCCGTGCCGTCCTTCACCGCAGCTGTTGACGCCGCCATCGCGGGGCAGGACAGGGAGGATCAGCTGCTGCTGCGCCGCTACTACGCGCACTTCGCGCCACGTGCCGAACAGCTGCTGGCGGCCCAGGCGCCGTTTGTTGCGCAGCAGGCATTGCTTGCCCGGCAACTGGCCGCGCCTGCAGTGCTGGCGCTGGCCCAGCAGATGAAGGCGTTCTTCAACGTGGACGATTCGCCCGTTTTCCAGGTCCGCTTCGTATGGTGGCCCGAGGCGGAACGAACCCAGGCCAAGCTGCGCGGGGGCTACATCCTGCTGTTCTCGACGTTCGGGACCGACGAGGATTGGGCGCCGATCGTGATGCATGAGTTCAGTCATTTTCTTTCGGCGGGACAGCCAGCGCCGCAGCGGCGGCTCCTGGCCGAGTCCTTCGCCGCGTTGTGCCCGGAGGCCCTGGCACTGCCCAACCCCCTCAATGCACTGGAAGAGCCGCTGGCGATCTACTGGGGCCAGTACCGCTTCGAGCAGCAGGTGCGGGGCGAGGCGCTGTCGGCGGAGAGCGCCTGGTACGTGCAGCCGCAGGCCGACCGTACGGCGAAGGCGCTTGCAATGGCCTTCCCGGCCCGCGGCCCCGCGCCACGCCTGGAGGTGGGCCCCTTGCTGCGAGCTGCGGCGTCTGCCTGCAGCGCTCCAGAAGACGAGCGGCGTTGATCGGCACGCCGGGGTATCCGGTCCGCAGGGTTGGCGCCTGCCCGCGCATTCTGGCAATCCGCAAGAAGTTGTAGAGCCGCCGTCATAGCGGATTGGTAACTTCATTGGCACGAATTTGCGACACACTGGCGACGACCATCCAAGCCAATACAGACACGGAGACGGTGGGTGACCGATGCAAGCCAACAACGCAGCCTGCGACAGCTGATCGGGCCGGTCGGTGCCGACTACCAGCGGCGCGCGTTGCCGCCGGGCTGGGTCTGGGCGGTGCTGGCGGTGCTGCTGGCGGCCACCTGGCTGACCGAGCTGCCGGCCACGGCTGCGGCCGCGCTGATCGCCAGCGCGGTGGTGGTGCACTGGTCGCAGCGCGGTCGCATCCATTGGCTCGGCTGGCGCCTGCCGGGCCTGGCCGTACTGGCGGCTCTGCTGTGGGGGCCGGAAGTGCTGTCGCAGTGGTTCGAGCACGGGCTGGCTGTGGTCCTGATGTCGCTGGCCAGTCTCAGTATTGGCGTGCACGTGTGGCAGTCGCGGCAGACGGCGCGCCAGCTGCAGGGCGCGGCCGATGCGCTGGATGATGCCCAGCTGCTGTCCTTGCTGCCGGATGATGCCGCGCAGCTCGCCCAGCAGTGGCGGAGGGGGGATGATCGCCATGCGCCGGAACTGGCGGTGGTGATGCACCTGGCGGTGATGCACGCGGCGCTGGCGCCGCGCATGCGCGGGCAGGGCGTGCTGGCAGGGTGATCCGCCTTTTGTAGAGTCGAGCCATGCTCGACTGCTTCTTCGCCGAAGCCGAGCATGGCTCGGCTCTACAGAAAACCAGGGCAGCCGAGCATGGCTCGGCTCTACAGAAGGCCAGGGCAGCCGAGCATGGCTCGGCTCTACAGAAAACCAAGGCCGCCAGGCATGGCCCGGTACTGCAGCCTTACGCGTCGCGGTTGCCGCGACGCATCACGCGCTGCTTCTCGATCGCCCAGTCGCGATCCTTGGCGGCATCGCGCTTGTCGTGGGTCTGCTTGCCCTTGGCCAGCGCGACTTCGAGCTTGATCTTGTTCTTGCTCCAGTACATCGCGGTCGGCACGATCGTGTAGCCATCGCGCTCGACCTTGCCGACCAGCTTGTCGATCTCGCTCCGGTGCAGCAGCAGCTTGCGCTCGCGCCGGTCGTTGGCGACTACGTGGGTGGAGGCCTGGATCAACGGGGTGATCTGGGCGCCGATCAGGAAGATCTCGCCGTGCTTCACGTAGGCGTAGGCATCGATGATGTTGCCGCGACCAGCGCGGATCGACTTCACCTCCCAGCCCTGCAGGGCCAGGCCGGCCTCGAAGCGCTCTTCGATGTGGTACTCGTGGCGGGCACGCTTGTTCAACGCGATGGTCTTGTTGGCCGTCGCGCTCTTTGCTTTATCCTTGCCGCTGTTCTTGCTCATTTCCGTATTGTCTCCGATTCGGGCCCGCCCGGTCGATTGCCGAAACGTCCTGTATTCATGCCTACTATCCGCCGCAGCGCCCTGGTCGAGCATTCGTCCGCGCGCATGTTCGACCTGGTCAACGATGTCCAGGCCTATCCGCGCCGCTTCCGCTGGTGCTCGGCTGCCCAGATCCTGGAGCAGGGCGAGGACCGCCTGGTGGCGCGCCTGGACCTGGGCCTGGGTTCGTTCAGCACCTGGTTCCAGACCGAAAACACCCTGCAGCGCCCGCACAGCATCGACATGCAGCTGCGCGATGGCCCGTTCAAGCAGTTGCACGGCCGCTGGGAATTCCATGCACTGGCCGAGGACGCCTGCAAGGTCACCCTGACCCTGGAATTCGAGCCCAGCTCGCGCCTGCTGGGGCCGGCCCTGGCGATCGGCTTCCAGGGTCTGGCCGATCGGATGGTCAATGATTTCGTCCGCGTCGCCGACGAGGCCTGAGCGATGATCGAGGTCGAGGTGGTGCTGGCCTGGCCGCAGCACGTGCTGTCGCGCCGGCTGCAGCTGGACGAGGGCGCGACCGTGGCCGATGCCATTGCCGCCGCCGCGCTGGAGGGCAGTGACCGATGCCCGGCCGCGGCCGTGCATGGCGTACTGGCGCGCCCGCAGCAGGTGGTGCTGGAGGGTGACCGCATCGAGCTGCTACGCGCGTTGCTGGTCGACCCAAAGGACAACCGCCGGCGACGCGCGCTCGGCGGTTGATGCCCGCACCCCGTCCGTGGGGACGGACAGGGGGCCTCAGCGGCCCTTCTTCTTCTTGTCCTTCGGCAGGTTGCGGCCGAACTGGCGCACGGTCTGCTGGGCCAGGGCCTTGTCGTTGCCCGGGAAGTAATCGCCTTCCCAACGGGTCACGGTGTCATTCTCGAAGAACACCACGAAGTTCTTCACTTCGGTGCGGCCCAGGCGGTTCACGCGCTGGCTGGAGGTGTAGTCCCAGCGCTGGGCGTGGAACGGATCGGGAATGGACGGGGTGCCCAGCAGCGCGGTGACCTGCTGCTTGCTCTGCCCGACCTGCAGCTTGGCCACGGCATCTTCCCGGATCAGGTTGCCCTGATAGATGGGTTGCTTGTAGATGATGCCGCACCCGGTGGTGGACAGGGCGACGGCGGCGACCAACAGGAGATTGCGCATCGGGACTGGCGGTTGGGGAAATCAAACCGATGATACACTCCCGGCGTGCCACCGCGACCCAATCCGAGGCAGCTGGCGCTAAATCGCCAATGAACGGAGACCTATGGAAACCCACGACCTGCGAAAAGTCGGCCTGAAGGTGACCCATCCACGGATGCGGATCCTGGCGCTGCTCGAACAGCGCAATGCCCAGCACCACATGACCGCCGAAGACATCTACCGCCAGCTGCTGGAGCATGGCGATGAGATCGGCCTGGCTACGGTGTACCGGGTGCTGACCCAGTTCGAGGCCGCCGGCCTCGTGCTCAAGCACAATTTCGAAGGCGGCCAGGCCGTCTACGAGCTGGACCGTGGCGGCCACCACGACCATATGGTCGACGTGGACAGCGGCAAGATCATCGAGTTTGAAAGCCACGAGATCGAGGAGCTGCAGCGCAAGATTGCAGCCGACCACGGCTACGAGCTGGAAGAGCACTCGCTGGTGCTGTACGTGCGCAAGAAGCGCAAATAAGCCGATCCGCCCAGCCATAAGCGACGAAACCCCGGGCCTGCCCGGGGTTTTTCGTTGCTTACGGTAGATCCACGCCATGCGTGGATGGACCCATCAGAACCTCCAGATCCACCGCTTCGGCCATCGCCCGGTTGCCCGCATCGCCCGGGTGCAGGTGATCGCCGGAGTCGTAAGCAGCGGTCATCCGTGACGGATCGGCCGGGTCGCGCAGCGCGGCATCCAGGTCGATCACCGCGTCAAACGGACTGTCCGTGCGCAGCCAGGCATTGAGCTGGCGGCGCAGGGCATCCTTGTCCGGCTGGTAGTAGTCGTCCAGCGGCGTGCCGGGCAGGGCGTCGGCGAACGGTGTCAGCGTGACGCCCACGATCCGAACGCCACGGTGGTGGGCCTGTTCGGCCAGGGCGCGATACCCCGCCTGCAGTTCGGCAAGCGTGGGCCGCGCCTGCTTGAGGGCGAAGGCGGTGCCGGGCCAGCTGATGTCATTGATGCCAACCAGCACGATCACGCTGGACACGCCAGGCTGATCCAGTGCATCGCGGTGGAAACGGACCAGCGCGGACTCCCCCATGCCGTCGCGCAAGAGGCGGCCACCGGAGATACCGGCATTGACCACCGCCACGCCACGCGGTGCCAGACGCGCGGCCAGATGGTCGGTCCAGCGCTGGTCCCGGTCGAGGCTGGCGGTGGCGCCGTCGGTGATCGAATCGCCGATCACCACCACGCTGCGCGCGCTGGCCGGTGCCTCGACCTCGATACCGGTCAGGAACAGGCGGGCCGTGGTGGCGCTGGCCCGGTCCAGCCCGCGTGCCAGGCTCTGGTCGCCGGGGGCGATCCAACTGGTCTGGCGGCCCTCCCAATGAAAGGTCTGCAGCGGCGTCGGCGCTGGCACAAAGACGCTGACCTGCAGCGCCTGGCCATCCTGTACAGCCAGCGACAGCGGGTCGCTCAGCCGTTCCTGGCCGGGGCCGATCAGCACCTCGGGCCGGCCATCGAAGCGGAGCGGCTGCGGCGTCGCACCTGCCTGCGGCGCCACGCTGGCGCCGCCGATCCGCAGCGGGCGGGTGCCATGGGCATTGCTCAACCGCACCCGCAGGCGCGGGCCGCCCAGGCTGATGCGTGCGGTCTGGCGGAAGGTCTGGTCGTGCAGCGACGCCGGTATCAATGACGGGAACAGGAAGTCCGCTCCCCAGACCGGTTGCGGGCTGGCCTGCCAGCTGGCAACCCAGTGCGGGGCAGGGGCGGCGCTGGCGGCGCTGGACAGGCCGATCAATGCGGTGGCGGCGAGCTGGCTGAAGCGGTTCATTGGGCAATCCCGGCTGGAGGGGAAGCCATGGTGATTCCGCACTCATCTGTGAACTAGACTGCGCATGGACAATCATCTGTGAACTGGATTCATTGCCATGGCGCGCTCCGACATCAACCGATCCGGCGAACTGGAAGTGTTCGTGCGGGTGATCGAGACCGGCGGCTTTTCCGCGGCCGCCCGAACGTTGGAGATGACCCCGTCGGCGGTCAGCAAGCTGGTGGCGAGGCTGGAACAACGATTGGGTACGCGCCTGCTGCAACGCTCCACCCGCCAGCTGCAGCTGACTCCGGAGGGCTGCGCGTTCTACGAGCGCGGCCTGCGCGTGCTGGCCGACCTGGACGAGGCCGAGCGCTGTGCCAGTGCTCACGCCGAGCCGCGTGGACGCCTGCGGATCAATTCCAATGTGCCGTTCGGCCAGCATTTCCTGTTGCCCCTGCTGCCGGCGTTCCTGCAGCGCAACCCGCAGGTAGGCGTGGACCTGACCCTCAACGACGAGGTGATCGACCTGCTGGAGCAGCGCACCGACGTGGCGGTGCGGGCCGGTCCGCTGAAGAGCTCCAGCCTGGTGGCACGGCGGCTGGGCGCGACGCGGATGATGATCGTGACCGCACCGGCCTACGCGCAGCGGCATGGACTGCCGCGCAACGCTGAGGAGCTGCAGTCACACAATCGGCTGGACATCGGCCATGCACGTGCGATGCAGGGCTGGCCGCTGCTGCAGGACGGACGCGAGCGGATGCTGCTGCCCAGTGGCAATGCCCGTGCCAGCAACGGCGATGCGCTGCGCCAGCTGGTGCTGGGTGGTCTGGGCATGGCACGGCTGGCCGCGTTCCAGGTGCAGGCCGACATCGCTGCCGGACGACTGCTGCCGGTGCTGGAGGAAGCCAATCCCGGTGACCTGGAAGAGGTGCACGCGGTGTTCCTGGGGCAGGGCGGCTACCTGCCGCTGCGGGTGCGCGCGTTTCTTGATTTCCTGGTGGAGAACGTCGACCTGACGCAGCCACGGGGGTAGTGCCGGCCGCTGGCCGGCAACCTCACGATCTTCGCCCACCCGCATCGGGGTGCCGGCCAGCGGCCGGCACTACCGCGCGCGTTGTAGATCCACGCCATGCGTGGATAACCGCGAACAGGCGTTACACCTGCAGCAGCTTGCGGGCGGCGGCGCGCGCTTCCTTGCTCACTTCCACGCCGCCCAGCATGCGCGCCAGCTCTTCCTCGCGCGCCTTGCTGTCCAGCTTTTCCACCGCGCTCTGGGTCATGCCTTCCACCGGCGCCTTGCTGACCCGGTAATGGGCATGGCCCTTGGAGGCGACCTGCGGCAGGTGGGTCACGCACAGCACCTGCCGCTTCTCGCCGAGGGCGCGCAGCTTCTGGCCAACGATGTCCGCCACTGCGCCGCCGATGCCGGAGTCGACCTCGTCGAACACCATGGTCGGCACCGCATCCAGGTCCAGCGCGGCCACTTCGATGGCCAGCGAAATGCGCGACAGTTCACCGCCCGAGGCCACCTTGCGCAGGGCGCGCGGCGGCTGGCCGGCGTTGGCCGCCACCAGGAACTCCACACGCTCGGCACCCTGCGGGTCCGGCTTGCCGGCGTCCTGCGGTTCCAGTTCGATCAGGAACTGGCCGCCGCCCATGCCCAGCTCGGCGATGATGCCGGTGGTGGTGGCCGACAGTTCGGCAGCAGCGCTGCGACGGCTGGCGGTCAGCACTTCGGCCTGTGCGCGCCAGGCGGCGGCGGCCTTGTCGATCTCGCCGGCCAGGCGCTGCAGGCGTTCGTCGGCGCCGCGCAGCTGCTCCACTTCGGCGTGCATGCGCTCGCGCTGCGCGCCCAGCTCGTCCATCGGCACGCGGTGCTTGCGGGCCAGGTCGTGCAGGCGGCCGAGGCGGCGCTCATTCTCCTCGAACTGCTCCGGGTCGGCGTCGAGGTCGTCATGTACGCGGTCCAGCAGCGACAGGGCTTCGTGCAGCTGGATCGAGGCGTTCTCGATCAGGCCGTCCACCTCGCCCAGGCGCGGGTCGTGTTCGATCAGGCGCGACAGCTCGTGGCGCACCTGCTGCAGCAGGTCCAGTGCGGAACTGCCGTCGTCGCCGTTGAGCTGGTTGCTGGCGGCCTGGCAGGCGCTCAGCAGGGCGCTGGCGTGGGCCTGGCGACGGTGGCTGGCACCGAGTGCCGCGATCGACTCCGGCTCCAGGTCTTCACGGTCCAGTTCGCGCAGCTGGTGTTCCAAGAAGCCTATCCTGTCACTCACGTCGCCCTGTTGCGACAGCGCCAGCGATTCATCGACCAGCGCCTGCCAGGCGGCAGCGGCGCGGCGCACCTGGCGACGCTCGTTTTCGTTGCCGGCATAGGCGTCCAGCAGGGCCAGCTGCGACGGGCGCGTCAACAGGGCCTGCTGTTCGTGCTGGCCGTGGATCTCCACCAGCAACGAGGCCAGGTCGCCCAGCTGGGCCAGGGTCACCGGGCGGCCATTGATCCACGCCCGCGAACCGCCGTCGGCACGGATCACGCGGCGCAGCTGGCATTGTTCTTCGTCGTCCAGCTCGTTGTCGGCCAGCCACTGGCGCGCGGCCTGCAGCTGCTCCAACGCGAACTCGGCCGAAAGCTCGGCACGGGCGGCGCCGTGGCGGACCACGCCGCTGTCGGCGCGCAGGCCGGACAGGAAGCCCAGCGCGTCGACCATCAGCGACTTGCCGGCGCCGGTCTCGCCTGAAACCACGGTCATGCCTGGCCCGAACTCCAGTTCGGTGGCGCGGACGACGGCAAAATCCTTGATCGAAAGATGTCTGAGCATGGGTACGGGGGTATCAGCAGCCGCGCAACGCTAGCACGCGGGCGAGGGAGGTCCAATGACTTGCCAAGGTGATGCGCCGCCATTATCTAGTGTCCGTGTCTCACAGGTTGATTCCATGCACGGTTCTCCCGACCAGCTTGCCCCACGTGCGCGCCATCTGCTGCGCACGCTGATCGCGCGTTACATCCAGGACGGTGAGCCGGTCGGCTCGCAGACGCTGGCGCGCGTGGCCGGCCTGGAGGTCAGTCCGGCCACCATCCGCAACATCCTCGGCGACCTGGAAGACCTGGGGCTGCTGGCGTCACCGCACACCTCGGCCGGGCGCATCCCGACCGCGCATGGCTACCGGGTGTTCGTCGACAGCCTGCTGCAGATGCAGCCGCCGGGCGAGGGCGAGCTGGCCCGGTTGCGCCAGGAGCTGGCCGGTGGCGGCAGCACCCAGGCCCTGCTCGGCAGCGCCTCGGAGCTGCTGTCGGCGATGAGCCACTTCGTCGGCGTGGTCAGTGCGCCGCGGCGCGAGCAGTTTGCTTTCCGCCAGATCGATTTCGTGGCACTGGACGGGCGCCGGGTGCTGGCGATCCTGGTGTTTGCCGACAACGAGGTGCAGAACCGGGTCATCGAGACCCGCCAGGAGTTCGCGCCGGGCCAGCTGGAGCAGGTGGCCAACTACCTCAATGCCCATTTCGCCGGCCTGCCGATGGCCGAGATCCGCACTCGCCTGCTGCTGGAACTACGCGATGCCCGTTCCGAGCTGGAGCAGCTGCTGGCGCACAGCATCGAGCTGGCCGAGCAGGCCCTGCAGCCGGCGGCCGACGACATGCTGGTGGCCGGCCAGACCCGCCTGATGGGGGTACAGGACCTGTCCGACCTTGAGCGCCTGCGCGAGCTCTTCGAGCTGTTCTCCAGCAAACGCGAAATCCTGCAGCTGCTGGAACGGACCATCCAGGCCCCCGGCGTGCGCATCTTCATCGGCGAGGAGACCGGGATGATGCCGCTGCAGGGCGTCTCGCTGGTCACCGCCCCGTACACCGCCAACGGCCAGGTGCTGGGCGTGCTGGGCGTGATCGGCCCCAAGCGGATGGCCTACGACCGTGTGATCCCGCTGGTCAAGGCCACCGCCGATGTGCTCGGCGCGGCCTTTTCGCCGGCCCGCCGCACGCCGGGAACATCCGACGCTTGAAACGCAGCATCCCGCCCACACTAGGGTGGGTGGAGGCGGAGATTGACCGCCAGGGACCCAGACATGAACCACGAACATCCAGATATCGAATCCCAGCAGAGTGCCGCCGATGCGGCCGCCGCCGCCGGCGTCAATGACGAAGTGGAGCGCCTGCGCGCTGAAGTTGAACAGGTCAAGGCCGATGCGCTGCGTGAGCGCGCCGACCTGGAGAACCAGCGCAAGCGCGTTGCCCGTGACATCGAGCAGGCCCGCAAGTTCGCCAACGAGAAGCTGCTTGGGGAGCTGCTGCCGGTATTCGACAGCCTGGATGCTGGCCTGAAGGCTGCCGGCGACGACGCCCACCCGTTGCGCGAAGGCCTGGAGCTGACCTACAAGCAGCTGCTGAAGGTTGCCGGTGACAATGGCCTGGTCCTGCTGGACCCGACCGGCCAGCCGTTCAACCCGGAACACCACCAGGCCATCAGCCAGGTGCCGGCCCCGGGCGCCGCCCCCGGCACCGTGGTGACCGTGTTCCAGAAGGGCTACCTGCTCAACGAGCGCCTGCTGCGGCCGGCGCTGGTGGTGGTGGCCGCCGACTGACCCTGCCGGGCCGGGAGGCGGAATGACCCGCGACCCGGCCCGACGCTGAACGCGCCGGACGACCGGAAACACAGCGTTCGGGAGATGGCTTGAATGTTCCACGAGCCTCCCCCACATCGTATTCATCCACCGGCCGAACGGCCGGACTGACCCCAACAAGCATCCTCAGGAGTCTCCCCCATGGGCAAGATCATTGGTATCGACCTCGGCACCACCAACTCGTGCGTGGCGATCATGGACGGCGGCAAGGCCCGCGTCATCGAGAATTCGGAAGGCGATCGCACCACCCCGTCGATCGTCGCCTACACCAAGGACGGCGAAGTCCTGGTCGGCGCCTCGGCCAAGCGCCAGGCCGTGACCAACCCGAAGAACACCTTCTACGCGGTGAAGCGCCTGATCGGCCGCAAGTTCACCGACGCCGAAGTGCAGAAGGACATCGCGCACGTCCCGTACGGCATCCTGGCCCATGACAATGGCGACGCCTGGGTGTCGACCAGCGACGGCAAGAAGATGGCCCCGCAGGAAATCTCGGCCAAGGTGCTGGAAAAGATGAAGAAGACCGCCGAGGACTTCCTCGGTGAGAAGGTCACCGAAGCGGTCATCACCGTGCCGGCCTACTTCAATGACAGCCAGCGCCAGGCGACCAAGGACGCCGGCCGCATCGCCGGCCTGGACGTCAAGCGCATCATCAACGAGCCGACCGCGGCCGCGCTGGCCTATGGCCTGGACAAGGGCGACAACAAGGATCGCAAGATCGTGGTGTACGACCTGGGCGGCGGCACCTTCGACGTCTCGGTGATCGAGATCGCCAACGTCGACGGCGAGAAGCAGTTCGAAGTGCTGGCCACCAACGGCGACACCTTCCTGGGCGGCGAAGACTTCGACAACCGCGTCATCGAGTACCTGGTTGAAGAGTTCAACAAGGACCAGGGCATCGACCTGCGCAAGGATCCGCTGGCCCTGCAGCGCCTGAAGGACGCTGCCGAGCGCGCCAAGATCGAGCTGTCCAGCGCCCAGCAGACCGAAGTGAACCTGCCGTACGTCACCGCTGACGCGTCGGGTCCGAAGCACCTGAACATCAAGCTGACCCGCGCCAAGCTGGAAGCGCTGGTGGAAGACCTGATCAAGAAGTCGATCGAGCCGTGCCGCGTCGCCCTGAACGATGCCGGCCTGCGTTCGAGCGACATCAGCGAAGTGATCCTGGTCGGTGGCCAGACCCGCATGCCGAAGGTGCAGCAGGCGGTGACCGAGTTCTTCGGCAAGGAACCGCGCAAGGACGTCAACCCGGACGAAGCCGTGGCACTGGGTGCTGCGATCCAGGGCGGCGTGCTGGGCGGCGACGTCAAGGACGTTCTGCTGCTGGACGTGACCCCGCTGTCGCTGGGCATCGAGACCATGGGCGGCGTGTTCACCAAGATCATCGAGAAGAACACCACCATCCCGACCAAGGCCTCGCAGGTGTTCTCCACCGCCGAGGACAACCAGTCGGCCGTGACCGTGCATGTGCTGCAGGGTGAGCGCGAACAGGCCCGCTTCAACAAGTCGCTGGCCAAGTTCGACCTGTCCGGCATCGAGCCGGCCCCGCGTGGCCTGCCGCAGGTGGAAGTGTCCTTCGACATCGACGCCAACGGCATCCTGCATGTGTCGGCCAAGGACAAGAAGACCAACAAGGAACAGAAGGTCGAGATCAAGGCCGGTTCGGGCCTGTCCGAGGAAGAGATCGCACGCATGGTCGCCGACGCGGAAGCCAACCGCGAAGAAGACAAGAAGTTCCAGGAATTGGTGCAGGCCCGCAACCAGGCCGACGCCCTGATCCACGGCACCCGCAGCGCGATCACCGAGCACGGCAGCAAGGTCGGTGGCGAAGTGATCGGCAAGGTCGAGGCGGCGCTGGCCGACCTGGAGACCGCGATGAAGGGTGACGACAAGGCACAGATCGAAGCCAAGTCGAAGGCACTGGAAGAAGCTGGCCAGTCGCTGTTCGCCGCTGCTTCGGCCGACCAGGGCGGTGCCCCGGGTGCCGATGCCGGCAATGCCGGCAAGGCGCAGGACGACGTGGTCGACGCCGAGTTCACCGAAGTCAAGGACGACAAGAAGTCCTGATCCGGACCGACACGGGACGCTGGCAACCAGCGTCCCGTTGTCGCATCAGGGTCCTGACCGCCCACCGGCGTGTCGGGGCGCCCGACGCAAGAGCGGACCTGGTTCCGCTCTTCCGCTTTGACGAATCCCGACTTTCCGGAACCAGATCCACGATATGAGCAAGCGCGATTACTACGAAGTGCTGGGCGTTGCCCGCACTGCCACCGACGAAGAGCTGAAGAAGGCCTACCGTCGCTGCGCGATGAAGTTCCACCCGGACCGCAACCCGGGTGATGCGGCGGCCGAAGCCTCCTTCAAGGAGTGCAAGGAAGCCTACGAAGTGCTGTCCGACGGCAACAAGCGCCGCATGTACGACAGCCACGGCCACGCCGCGTTCGAACACGGCATGGGCGGTGGTGGCGGTCCGGGCGGCCCGGACATGAACGATATCTTCGGCGATATCTTCGGCAACATTTTTGGCGGTGGCGGCGGTGGTCCGCGCCAGGCCCGTCGCGGTGCCGACATCGGCTACGTGATGGAGCTGGACCTGGAAGAAGCCGTGCGCGGCGTCGAGCGCCGGATCGAGATCCCGACCCTGGCCGAGTGCGGCGACTGCGATGGCAGTGGCTCGGAAGACGGCAAGGTCGAGACCTGCAACGTGTGCCATGGCCGCGGCCAGGTGCGCATCCAGCGCGGCATCTTCGCCATGCAGCAGGCCTGCCACAACTGCGGCGGCCGTGGCCAGATCATCGCCAAGCCCTGCAAGACCTGCCACGGCAACGGCCGTGTCGAGGAAGACAAGGTGCTGTCGGTGAAGGTGCCGGCGGGCGTCGATACTGGTGACCGCATCCGCCTGCAGGGCGAGGGCGAGGCTGGTCCGGCCGGCACGCCGCCAGGTGACCTGTACGTGGAAGTGCGCGTGCGCGAGCATGCGATCTTCCAGCGCGATGGTGACGACCTGCACTGTGAAGTGCCGATCCGCATCTCGCAGGCGGCACTGGGCGACACCGTGCGTGTGGCCACCCTTGGTGGCGAAGCGGAAATCCGCATCCCGGCCGAGACCCAGACCGGCAAGCTGTTCCGCCTGCGCGGCAAGGGCGTGCGTTCGGTGCGCAGCCGCAGCGAGGGCGACCTGTACTGCCGCGTGGTGGTGGAGACCCCGGTCAACCTCACCAACGAGCAGCGCAAGCTGCTGGAGCAGTTCGAAGCCACCTTCGTCGGTGAGGAAGCGCGCAAGCATTCGCCGAAGTCGGCCACCTTCATGGATGGCGTAAAGGGCTTCTGGGACCGGATGACGTCCTGAGTTTTCAACGGAAGCGTTGAACGGTAGCGCCGGGCGATGCCCGGCGTTTTCGTTTGCGGGCGCGGCTGCATTCTGCCAGCGTGGCCCGGCGCTACCGGGGAATGCTCACCGGAAAAACGCCGCCGGCGTTTGCCCCAGCTGCCGTTTGAACATGCTGGTGAACGCGCTGGGGCTGTCATACCCCATCGCCATCGCGACATCGATGACCTTGTCGCCGACCGCCAGCCGTTCCAGCGCCGCCAGCAACCGCGCCTGCTGCCGCCACTGGCCGAAGGTCATGCCCAGTTCGCCGGCGAAATGCCGCTGGATGGTTTTCACGTCCACCTCCAGCGCCTGCGCCCAGTCCTGCAGCGTGGCGTCGTCACCCGGATGCTTCTGCAGGTGCTGGCAGATCCGCTGCAGACGCGGATCGGTGGGGGCGGGCAGGTGCAGCGGCAGCACGTCCATGCGATGCAGTTCGTCCAGCAGCAGGCGCACCACGCGGCCATCGCGGCTGTCTTCAATGTGCTCGCCCTTGATCAGGGTGGCTGCCTGCAGCAGTTCGCGCAGCAGCGGTGCCACCTGCACCGCGAACGGTTCGGCTGGCAACTGCGGGGCGAACGATGGATCGATGTACAGGCTGCGCATGTGCACGGCGGCGATGCAGTCCACCGCGTGCACCATGCCCGCCGGCATCCAGATCGCGCGGGTCGAGGGCACTACCCAGCGGCCCACCTCCGAGCGCACCACCATCAGTCCGGAGATGGCGTAGACCAGCTGGTGGCGCTGGTGCTTGTGCCCGGCGATATGGGTGCCGGCCGGGTATTGGGTGACCCGGTAGGTGACAGGGCGATGCAGCGGCACCTCCCGCCACGGTGCGGCCGGATCGACGTCGCTGGCAATGTCCTTTTTGCGATAGGGCATGACCCGAACGCGGCAGAAGGGAAGAGAGCGCAACCGTAGCATGCGTGGCTCGCCCCCAACCTGACTGTGTCCATGTCGACTCTGGCTTCTCCCGCAACAACCTCACGCCCGGTGGCTCCCGGCGTGCTGGCTGCCATTTCCACCTCGCATGTCGTCAACGACATGATGCAGTCGCTGATCCTGGCCATCTATCCAGTGATCAAGGGCGGCTTCAACCTGAGCTTCACCCAGATCGGCCTGATCACGCTGACCTACCAGCTCACCGCCTCGATCTTCCAGCCGTTGATCGGCATGGCCACCGACCGCCGTCCGGCGCCGTACTCGCTGCCGATCGGCATGGCCTCGACCCTGTGCGGCATGCTGCTGCTCGGCTTCGCGCCCAATTATGCGGTGGTGCTGACGGCGGCGGCGATGGTCGGCATTGGTTCGGCCATCTTCCATCCGGAAGCCTCGCGCATCGCGCGGCTGGCCTCGGGGGGCCGCCATGGCTTCGCGCAGTCGGTGTTCCAGGTCGGCGGCAACTTCGGTACCGCGCTGGGCCCGCTGATTGCAGCGGCGGTGATCGTGCCGTACGGCCAGCATGCCGCCTCGTGGTTTGCCGGCGCCGCCCTGATCGGCATCGCATTGCTGACCTATGTCGGCCGCTGGTACGCGCTGCACCTGGGCACCCCGCGCCCGGCCAGCACCGCCTCGATGGCTCCACGCCATCCGCCGCGCACCGTGGCCAAGGTGCTGGCGATCCTGCTGGTGCTGATCTTCAGCAAGTACTTCTACATGGCCAGCATCGGCAGTTACTTCACCTTCTACCTGATCCACCACTTCGGCATTCCGGTCGCGCAGGCGCAGCTGCATCTGTTCGCGTTCCTGGTGGCGTCCGCCGCCGGCGGCTTCCTCGGTGGCCCGCTGGGAGACCGCATCGGCCGCAAGCCGATCATCTGGACCTCGATCCTGGGCGTGGCGCCGTTCGCACTGATGCTGCCGCACGCCGACCTGTTCTGGACCACGGTGCTGGCGGTATTGATCGGTTTCGTTCTGTCCTCGGCGTTTTCGGCGATCGTGGTCTATGCGCAGGAGATGATGCCGCACCGCATCGGCATGGTGTCCGGCCTGTTCTTCGGCTTTGCGTTCGGCATGGGTGGTCTGGGTGCTGCCGTGCTAGGCCTGCTGGCGGACAAGACCAGCATTGAGTACGTCTACCAGCTGACCGCGTTCCTGCCGCTGCTGGGCATCGTGGCGGCGTGGCTGCCGCCGTCGCGGCCTGCTGCTCACTGAGGGGGTTTGGTTTGCAGGGCTTGCAGCCCTGCACCTGCCGAAGCAACGTCAACGTCAACAGCAGAAGCTGGCTATCCGTGGGTTGGCGGGGTGGGTCCGGTTGAGGGGGACGCTGCAAGTACGTCCATGTAAGCTCGGTCGCCGCATCCATGCGGCTCACGCCCCCTCAACCGGACCCACCCCGCCTTCGACAGTTGGCCGCGATCTGTCGGACAGCGTTCTGCTTTGGTGGGTGCCGACCGTTGGTCGGCACGGGGTCGGATATCGATATTTGACAGACGTGTCGACCAACGGTCGACACCTACCAACAGCCGCAGTTGCCAGTAGAGCCACGCCATGCGTGGATGAATTCATTCGGTATCCGACAGATGTGCCGACCAACGGTCGGCACCCACCAACAGCCGCGTGAACCTGTCAGAGGTGGGGCGGTGTCGGAGTGCGGGGTGTCAGCCGCATGGATGCGGCTGCCAAGCCCCCAAGGACGGGTTCACGGCGTCCCCGCACTCCGACACCGCCCCGCCATCCCACGGATAGCCCGCTTTGGCTTTTGCCGTTGCCGTTGCATTGAGCAGGTGCAGGGCTGCAAGCCCTGCCGAAAACCCCCTTGGGCGTAGAATGCGGTCATGAGCGAATCCCTTGACAACCACCTGGTCCACGGCCGCCGCCTGCGGCCCGACGGCCCGTCGCCGATCGATGTCATCTCGGTCCAGTCGCAACTTGTCTACGGCCATGCCGGCAACAGCGCCGCCGTACCGCCGATGCGCGCACTCGGCGTGCGCGTAGCCGAAATTCCGACCGTGCTGCTCAGCAATGCGCCGTTCTACGACACCACGCGCGGTCGCGTGCTGCCCGCCGACTGGTTCGCCGACCTGCTGCTGGGCACCCACGAGCGCGGCCTGCCGCAGCGGGCGAAGATGCTGGTGTCCGGCTATTTCGGCAGCACCGCCAACGGTGCTGCCTTCGCCGACTGGCTGGACGAGATCCTGCCGACCTGCCCGCAGCTGCGTTACTGCCTGGATCCGGTGATTGGTGACACGCACACCGGCCCCTATGTGGAGCCGGGCCTGGAAGCGATCTTCGCCGAGCGCCTGCTGCCGCATGCCTGGCTGGTCACGCCGAATGCATTCGAACTCAATCGCCTTACCGGCATGCCTGCGTTGGCCGAAGCCGATGCCATCGCCGCCGCACGCACGCTGCTGGACCGTGGTCCGCACTGGGTGATCGCGCACAGCGTGGGCGGCAACCCGGGTGAACTGGTGACCCTGGCCGTTGGCCGCGAGGAAACCTGGCGCTGGACCTCGCCGCTGCTGCCGGTGGACGTGGCCGGCACTGGCGATGTGTTGATGTCGCTGGTGGTGTCGTTCCTGCTGCGCGGTGAATCGATGCAGCAGGCGATCTCGCGCGCCATCGCCGGTACCCATGCGGCATTGGAAGCGACCCTGGACAACGGTTTCGAAGAGTTCGACGTGATCGTCGCAGCACCCGCTGCCCTGGCCGATGGCGCACGCTTCCGCGCCGAACGCGTGGCATGAGCGGCCTGCTCGAACGCACGCCGCGCACGGTCGGCATCGTCGGAAGCGCCGGCGCCTACGGGCGCTGGTTGAGCCGCTTCTTCCAGCAGCACATGCAGCTGCAGGTGATCGGCCACGATCCGGCCGATCCGGACTCGCATACGCCGGAACACCTGTTGGCGCTGGCCGACGTGCTGGTGTTCTCGGCGCCGATCCGGCATACGCCCGCGTTGATCGCCGAATACGTGCGGCAGTCCGCAGGCCGCGAGCGCGATCGCCTGTGGCTGGACGTGACCTCGGTGAAAGAGGCGCCGGTGCAGGCGATGCTGGCCTCGCAGGCCGAGGTGGTCGGGCTGCACCCGATGACCGCGCCGCCCAAGGCACCCACCCTGAAGGGCCGGGTAATGGTGGTCTGCGAAGCACGGCTGAAGCACTGGCAACCCTGGGTCGATGCGTTGTGCGCGACGCTGCAGGCCGAGTGCGTGCGCGCCACCCCGCAGCACCACGACCAGATGATGGCGCTGGTGCAGGCGATGGTGCACGCCACCCATCTGGCCCAGGCCGGCGTGCTGCGCCAGTACCAGCCGCAGCTGGGCGACCTGGCCGCGATGATGCCGTACCGCTCGGCGTCGTTCGAACTGGATACCGCAATCATCTCG
This sequence comes from Stenotrophomonas sp. 78350_Sma, assembly GCF_056482105.1. Lineage (NCBI taxonomy): Bacteria > Pseudomonadati > Pseudomonadota > Gammaproteobacteria > Lysobacterales > Lysobacteraceae > Stenotrophomonas > Stenotrophomonas sp. 78350_Sma. The sequence continues at coordinate 1,959,855 of NZ_CM151182.1, forward strand.
CGCATCCTGTCGTTGAACCCGGCAATCTATGAGGACATCCAGTTCGGCAACCCGTACGTTGCGCCGATGCTGGAGCGCTTGGTCGCCCAACTTCAGGCCCTGCAGGCCCAGGTCGGGCAGGGCGACGACACTGCACGCAGTGCATTCCGTGAGCAGCTGTTGTCGGCCAATCGCAGCGCGTTCGGCGAGCAGGCGCTGGCCGAGGGCAACTACACCTTCGAACGCGTGGGCTATCTGCTGGCAGACCTGACCGAGCGCAACGCGCTGTCGGTGCACCTGCCGGAAGACCGGCCGGGGTCGTTGCGCGAACTGCTGAACGTGTTCGAGCAGCATCGCATCAGCCTGGCTTCGATCCACTCCTCGCGCACCCCTGGCGGCGAAGTCCATTTCCGCATCGGTTTCGTTGCGGGCAGCGACCCTGCAGCGATCACCGTGGCGGCGGCCGAAGTGGACGCCAGCGGCATCGGGCGCGTGCTCGGCTGATCGCATTCATCCACAGGCGGTGTGGATGGCTTCTGCGCAAACATGTGGATAACCGCGCGCAGCCCTTGGCAGCCAAGGCTGTCAAGATGTCTGGTCAAAAATTGACCACGCCTTCTTGTAGCGTCGAGCCATGCTCGACTGCTTTTGGCGAAACGCGTGCCGACCAAGGTCGGCACCTGCCAGAGCAGGGCGATGCGAAATCCGGTCGCGCCGGGCCATGCCCGGCGCACCTCAGATCGTCAGCCTCAGCTCACCACCGCTGGTGGTGAATTCGCGGCCATTGCGCACCAGCAATCGACCGTCGTCGAGCTCGTAACGGGGCGTGGCTTCGGAGTGGTGCCCGCTGCCATTCGCCTCGGGCTTGAACTCGATGATGATGTGGCTTTCACCGTTGCTGTCGACGGCGGGAAACTGACGGAACGACATCCTGCACCTCCTTCAGCGGATGCTGTTGATGCGGTGCCAGCTTCACTCCGCCGATGTTAGCCGGCCGTCATCAATCGATGAACTGCAGTCGTGCCAGTTCAGCGTACAGGCCGCCTTCGGCCAGCAGCTGTGCGTGCGTCCCTTCCGCCACGATGCGGCCCTGGTCCATCACCACGATGCGGTCGGCCTTGAGTACGGTGGCCAGGCGGTGCGCGATCACCAGCGTGGTGCGGCCCGCCATCAAGCGCTCCAGGGCCTGCTGCACGCCATGCTCGCTCTGTGCGTCCAGCGCGCTGGTGGCTTCGTCCAGCAACAGGATCGGTGCGTCCTTCAGCAGTGCGCGGGCAATCGCCACACGCTGCTGCTGGCCGCCGGACAAGCGGGCGCCACGCTCGCCCAGCTCACTGTCATAGCCCTGCGGCAACGCGCGCAGGAAGCCGTCCGCCTCGGCGGCGCGTGCGGCAGCCTCGACCTCGCTGTCGCTGGCCTGCAGGCGGCCATAGCGGATGTTGTCGCGTGCACTGGCCGCGAACAGCGTCGGCTGTTGCGGCACCAGCGCCAGCTGCGCGCGCAGTTCGGCCGGGTCGACCTGGCGCACGTCGATGCCATCCACGCAGATGCGGCCGCCGGCCGGATCGTGGAAGCGCAGCAGCATCGACAGCACCGTGCTCTTGCCTGCGCCCGACGGGCCGACCAAAGCCACGGTCTCACCCGGGCGGACATGCAGGTTGAAATGGTCCAGCGCGGCCTGGTCCGGGCGCTGCGGATAGTGGAACACCACGTCGTCGAACTGGATCTCGCCACGCAGCGGCTGCGGCAGCACGTGCGGCTGCGCCGGCGCGCGGATCTCGATGTCTTCCTGCAGCAGTTCGCCGATGCGGCCCATGCCGCCGGCCGCGCGCTGCAGTTCGTTCCAGACTTCGGCCAGCGCACCGACCGAGCCACCGCCGATCAGTGCATACAGCACGAACTGGCCCAGGGTGCCTGCGCTGAGGCGACCGTCGATGACATCGTGCGCACCCAGCCACAGCACGCCGACGATGGCGCCGAACACCAGCAGGATGGCGCTGGCGGTGACCAGCGACTGCGCACCGATGCGGCGCCGCGCGGCCTTGATGGCATCGCCCAGTGCGTGGTCGAAGCGGCCGCGCTCGTAGGGCTCGCGTGCATGCGCCTGCACCGTCCGTACGGCGCCCAGGGTCTCGCTGGCCAGGCTGTTGGCATCGGCGATGCGGTCCTGGCTGCTGCGCGCGACAGTGCGCAGCTTGCGCGCACCGATGATGATCGGCAGGACCGCAAGCGGAATGCCCAGCAGCGACCACGCCGCCAGCCGTGGGCTGGTGACGAACAGCATCGCCAGGCTGCCAACCACCGTGACGCTGCTGCGCAATGCCACCGACATGGTCGAGCCGACCACGCTGCGCAGCAGTTCACTGTCGGCGGTCAGGCGCGAGACCAGCTCGCCGCTGCGGCTGCGGTCATGGAACCCGGCACCGAGCTGGATCAGGTGTGCATACAGGCGGCTGCGCAGGTCGGCGACGACCTTTTCGCCCAGCAGTGACACGAAGTAGAAGCGTGCGGCGGTGGCCAGGGCCAGCACCACGGCCACCAGCATCAGCAGGGCGAAGGCGCGGTTGATCTGGCCGCCGCTGCTGAAGCCATGGTCGATCATCTGCTTGACCGCCGGCGGCAGGCTCAGCGTGGCCGCCGAAGACACCGCCAGGGCCAGCAGCCAGGCGGTGAACAGGCCACTGTGGCGGCGCACGAACGGCCATAGCGTGCGCAGGCTGCCGAGGCGGCGCAGTGGCGGGGGCGAGGCGGGGGCGCCGTCCTTGTCAGTCATCCTGGTGGTCGTCTTCTATGCGGATACGGTCACGAGTGGCGTCGCGCAGGCGGATTTTCAATGCGTCGACCTGATCGGCCGGCAATTCAACGCGCAGGCGCACCCCGTTCGCGTCGAACTGTTCATCGCGCTTCTCCGCGCCGAATGCCGGCAGGGCCGCATGCAGGGTGCCCAGGTCTTCGAAGCCGGCCTGCAGCTGCAGCCGTGCCATGGCGACCAGCGCCAGCCGCGGTGCGGTGCGCAGGCATTCTGCGGCGGCGCCGCCGTACGCCCGGACCAGGCCGCCGGCCCCGAGCTTGATGCCGCCGAACCAGCGCGTCACCACCACCATCACCTGGTCGAAACCCTGGCCGTCGATCGCCGCCAGGATCGGACGTCCAGCCGTGCCGGCCGGCTCGCCATCGTCGCTGGAGCGATAGTCCTGCCCGTGCCGGTAGGCCCAGCAGTTGTGGGTGGCATCGGCCACCGCGACCTGCTGCAGGAATGCCATGGCCGCTGCGGCGCCATCGATCGGCGTGGCATGGGCGATGAAACGGCTGTGTTTGACTTCCAGCGTGTGGCTGACCGGCTGGGCGAGGGTATCGGGCATTCCCACCATTCTACGGGGTTGCCGGGTATTCCCGTCCGCTTCAGTCGTCCAGCAGCGGGCGCAGGTCGCGCGGCAGTCGCGATTCCGGGTACTGCTGGATGTAGCGTTCCAGGCTGGCGCGGGCGAGGTCGCGCTGGTCCTGGTCACGGCGCTCGCGGATCTTCTGCAGCCATTGCCGGCGCGGCAGGCGCGCGTCGGCGTCTACTTCGGCCTGCACCGTGTCCGCACTCAGTCCGGCTTCGCTGCCGCGACGCATGACGCCGGGTGCCGAGCGGTTGGTGGCAACGCGCTTGCTGGAAGTGACCTGGACCCGATCGAGTGCCGGAGCCGGTTCGGCGTCGGCTGTGCTGGCTGCGGTTGGCGCAGCGCTGCGCGCCTGCATGGCGCCGACCGGAGCCGGTGCGGATGCCGGAGCGGGTGCGGCGTAGGCAACCGGTGCCACAGGCGCCGCTGACGGCGGAGGTGGTGGCAACGCTGCGAAGGCGGTATCGGCGACAGGCTCTGCGACGCGTGCGCGTGCCGCCGCTGCCTTCACCGGGGCGGGAGCCGGCGCTTCAGCAGGCGCTGCCGGGGCTGGCACCGGGGCGCGGGCGGCGGCGGGCGCCGCCTGGGAAGCGGCGGGGGGCACCGACTGAGGTGCGGCGAGTGGCGCCGCCTCTGGTGCGGGCGGAGCCGGAGCCATCGCAGTCTCGGCGGCATTGCCTTCGGCGGTCTGGTCGGCCACGCCGTCGTCAGCGGCAGGCGCGGCGGCGACCTGCGTTTCGCCGGCCGGAACCGGCGGCGGTTCCGGACGCAGCTGCCAGGCGATGCCGATGGCAAACACCATCGAGGCGGCGATGCCGAACACCGCCGGCCAACGCGGGCGGGTGCGCTGCGTGCGCGGCGCCTCGGGAGAGGCGACCGCATCGGCCGCCGGCGGGTCTACGGCAGCGCGGGCCGCGGCCAGGATGGCAGCATCCAGCGCAGCGGGCGGAGCCTGCTCGGCGCGACGGCCGAGCAGCCGGGCCAGCTCGCGTTCTTCCGGCGTCAGGGGTTCGTCTCGGTTCATGCGTTCAGTCCCGCACGCAGCTTGTCCATCGCATAGCGCAGCCGCGATTTCACGGTTTCCCGGCCCACGCCGGTGATCTGGCCGATCTCCTCCAGGCTCAGTTCCTGATCCAGCCGCAGCTGCAGCACTTCGCGCTGCTCGGGCGGCAGTAGTTCCATCGCCAGCTGGATGCGGCGACGTTGTTCGAATTCGGAAAGCTCGCCTTCCGGGGTCTGCCCATCCTCGATCGCTGCCAGGCGCAGATCGGCGTCGGCCGGTGCAGCCGGGCGATGACGGGCGGCACGCCAATGGTCGTTCAGGCGGTTGTGGGCGATGCGGAACAGCCAGGTGCTGAACGCTGCCTCGGGTTGCCAGCCGGCGCGCGCGCTGATCACCCGCTGCCAGACGTCCTGGAAGATCTCCTCGGCCAGCGCGTTGTCGCGCAGTTGCCGCAGCAGGAAGCCGAACAGGCGCTTGCGATGGCGCGCATACAGGCTTTCGAACGCACGCAGGTCGCCACCGGCCCAGGCCAGCATCAAGGCTTCATCGGTTGGCAGTGCGCTGGCTTCCACGGCGTACAGGGTAAGGCCTGCAGGCGATGGCGCATAGCCGGTGGCGGGGGCGGGCAGGGCGAGGGTCATGGCTCGGAAGGGGCTACGGACAGCAGGAAAAACGTACGGGCGCACGATTCGGGGTTTACGGGCTTCCATTGCCCCCCGGGTGGCGCGCTATGCTCGGCGGCTCAGGGGAGGCGACGCACAGACGGCGCCAAGAGATTGTCATTTGTCCACGCATGCTGAACCGGCGGAAGAGCCACCACACGAGGCCGTGCTGAGCACGGCGCTGGTGCGCGCGTTGCATGCGCTTTTGCCGGAAACGGCCGTGGTCCGCGTCGGCTGGGACGACCCGCAGCTGGGATATGGCCAGGGGGGCTGGCCCTTGCTTGCAACTGACAGCGCTGCATCCGTGGAACCCGGCACCGGCGATGGCCAGCACGGCTGGGAGTATGACGGTGCGCGGCTGCTGCTGTCGGTTGCGGGCGCGGCGCCTTCACCCGCGTGGTGGGGGCTGGCCCGGCAGGCAATGGAGCTGGCCCTGCAGCGCGGCCGCCAGGCCGGCCAGATCAGGGCACTGGAAGAAGCCGAGCGGCTCCAACAGGCCCTGTTCCAGATCGCCGACCTGGCCGGTGCCGACCTGGAAATGCCCGAGATGCTGCGCCACGTGCATGGCGTGCTGGGCACGCTGATGTATGCCGAGAACTGCTACATCGTGGAATACGACGATGTGCGCGACCAGATCCGTTTCCTGTACTTCGCCGATCAGGTCGATGACTTTGTCGCCGATCCCACGCAGAGCCATGACGCCAGCGAGATGCCGCGCAGCCTGACCGTGGCGTTGCTGCGCCATGGCAAGCCGCTCAGTGGCCCCTCGCGCAAACTGCTGGCGCAGGTGATGGAACAGGAGCACGACCCGCAGCGTGGGCCCGAAAGCCTGGACTGGCTGGGCGTGCCGATGCTGCGCGATGGCCGCGTATGCGGTGCCATCGTGGTTCAGAGCTATGAACAGGCGGCCCGCTATGGCGAGGCCGAGCGCGCATTGCTGGGCTTCGTTGCGCAGCACGTGCAGACCGCGATGGACCGGCGCCAGGCGCAGGTGCGGCTGGAGCAGCAGGTGGAGCGGCGCACCCAGGAACTGCAGCGCGCCAACCGCAGCCTGCAGGATGAGGTGGCCGAGCGTCGCCGCGCCGAACAGCTGCAGACCGCGCTGTACAACATCGCCGAGATGGCGATGTCGGCCGACAGCCTGGCCCAGTTCTACGGCCAGGTGCACGGTGTGGTCGGGCGCCTGCTCGATGCCCGCAATTTCTACATCGCCCTGGTCAACCCGGCCGGCAACGGCCTGGACTTCGTCTATTCGGTGGACGAGCACAATGCCAGCCGCGCGCCACGGCCGTTCAGCCGTGGCCTGACCGAGTATGTGGTGCGCAACCGGCGTCCGCTGCTGGCGTCACGCGCGCAGATCGATGCGCTGCTGGCCAGTGGTGAAGTGCGCGAATCCGGCGCGCGCTCGCATTGCTGGCTGGGCGTGCCGCTGCTGCGCGACGACGAAGTGGTCGGCGCGATCGTGGTGCAGAGCTACAGCGAGAACAGCACGTTCAGCGTGCATGACCAGCGCCTGCTGATCTTTGTCGCGCAGAACATCGGCACCGGGCTGGCCCGGCAGCGCGACCAGCAACGGCTGCGTTCGGCGCATGCCGAGCTGGAAAAGCGCGTGGAAGAGCGTACCCGCGAGCTGGCCGAAGTGAACGAGAAGCTGCTCGGCCAGATCGGCGAGCGCCTGCGCGCCGAGCAGCGCCTGACCCACCAGGCCATGCACGATGCGTTGACCGGCCTGCCCAACCGCCTGCACCTGCTGGATCGCCTGCAGGATGCCCTGGCACTGGCCAAGCGTGAAGGCGGGCCGGTATTTGCCGTTCTGTTCCTCGACCTTGACCGCTTCAAGCTGGTCAACGACAGCATCGGCCATGCGGCCGGTGACCGCATGCTGGTGGAAGTGGCCAAGCGCATCGTGTCGATGGCCGGTACCGAAGATGTGGTGGCACGGCTCGGCGGTGATGAGTTTGCTGTGCTGCTGCAGTGCCCGCAGGGCCTGGCGCAGGCACTGGATTTCGGCCAGCGGCTGCTGCTGGCGTTGCAGGAATCGATGTGGATCGCCGGGCGCGAACTGTTTCCGTCCGGCAGCCTGGGCATTGCCCTGTGGAATCCACGCTACCGCACCGGTGAGGAGCTGCTGCGCGATGCGGATGCAGCGATGTACCGGGCCAAGGCGCAGGGCCATGACCGCTGTGCGATCTTCGACGAGGACATGCGCGAGGAAGCCATGCGCAGCCTGGACCTGGAAGCCGATCTGCGCCGTGCGATCAACAACCGCGACTTCCTGCCGTTCTACCAGCCGATCGTGCGCTTGTCCGACGGCGAAGTGGTCGGTCACGAGGCGCTGCTTCGCTGGCAGCATGAGCGCCGTGGCCTGCTGCTGCCCGGCGCGTTCCTGGAACTGGGCGAAGAGAGCGGCCTGATCGAGCAGGTGGACTGGTTGATCTACGAACAGGTCATCGCGGGGCTGGCACGGGGGGGCGAAGGCTACGTCTCGGTGAACGTGTCGCCCCGGCATTTCCGCTCGGCGGAGTTCAGTGATCGCCTGTTCGGCCTGCTCGACAGCTGCGGTGCCGATCCGCGCCGGCTGCGCCTGGAAATCACCGAGGTAGCGTTGCTGGACGACGGTCCGCACACGCTGCGCATCCTGCAGGGCCTGCGCGAGCGCGGCATCCAGGTGCAGCTGGATGATTTCGGCACCGGCTTCTCCGCGTTGTCCTACCTGCATCGCTTCCCGATCAGCACGCTGAAGATCGACCAGAGCTTCATCGCCGGCCTGCATGGTCCGGAGGTGCAGAGTACGCGCGCACTGGTTGAGGGCGTGCTGTCGCTGGCGCGCACGCTGGGCATCGAAACCATCGGCGAAGGCATCGAGACCGATGCGCAGCGGCAGACCCTGCGTGAACTGGGCTGCGACTACGGCCAGGGCTACCTGCTGGGGCGGCCCGCCCCATGGGCGCACGCGGCGGCCTGAGCCGCCGCGTACTGTTGCATCATCGCAGGGCGGCGCGGCGCTTCTCGTCGATCCATTTCGAGGCCTGCGCCGGCTGGTAATTCTTCATCCACTCCAGCATCTCTTCGATGTCCGAGCCGTACCACAGGTCCTGGCGCTGGTCCGGGTGCAGGAAGCGCTCTTCCACCATGCGGTCGATCATGCCGATCAACGGGGCGTAGAAGCCTTCCACGTCGAGGAACGCGCATGGCTTGTTGCCGATGCCCAGCTGGCGCCAGGTCAGCATCTCGAAGATCTCTTCCATGGTGCCGAAGCCGCCGGGAAGGGTAACGAAGCCATCGGCGAGGTCGAACATGCGCGACTTGCGCTCATGCATCGAACCGACGATTTCCAGTTCGGTCAGGCCACGGTGGGCCACTTCCCAATCGGCCAACTGGCGCGGGATCACGCCGGTCACCTCGCCGCCGGCGGCGAGCACGGCATTGGCCACGGTTCCCATCAGGCCGACGTTGCCGCCGCCATACACCAGGCGCAGGCCATCGCGGGCGATGCGGTCACCCAGGGCAATGGCGCGTTCGGTGTAGGCCGGCTTGCTGCCAGCGTTGGAACCACAGTACACACAGATCGATTTCATGGATCTTCCTGTCTCTTGGCCGGAAACGAAAACGCCCCGTCGCCGACCGAAAGGCAGTCAGCGACGGGGTGTGCGTAGAGTATGCGGCCTTGAGAGGCCTTCTGTAGAGTCGAGCATGGCTATGCCGGTCGTCCTGACCGGCACCCTTCGGGCCGTCGCCAGCGACGTTGGCAGCGGCTCCTGCCGCTGCCTTCGGCTCTACCGACGCGGGCGCTTACGCCGCCGCGGCCTGCTCGCGGCGCGGGCCTTCACGCAGGGCGCGGCCGACCATGCCCACCAGCAGGTCCAGCTCCTCGCTGTCCATGCCGAAGTGCGGGGTGAAGCGCAGCGAGTTCTCGCCACCGTGGATCACGTTGATGCCGTGCTGGCGCAGCCATTCCTCTGTGGAGTTGGCGCCGTAGCACTTGAACTGCGGGGCCAGCTCGCAGGAGAACAGCAGGCCGGTGCCCTGCACCTTGGTGATCAGCCCGCCCAGCTCGTTCTTCAGCTGTTCAAGCTTGCGCACGGCCTCGGCACCACGCTCGGCGATGTTGGCGCGCACCTGCGGGGTCAGCTGGGCCAGGGTGGCGCAGGCCACGTCCAGTGCCCGCGGGTTGCTGGTCATGGTGTTGCCATAGATGCCCTTGCGGTACAGCTGCGCGGCATGCTCGGTCACCGCCAGCACCGACAGCGGATACTGCGCGGCGTTGAGCGCCTTGGAGTAGGTCTCCATGTCCGGCGGGTCCAGGCCTTCGAAGCCCGGGTAATCGACCACCGACAGCACGCCATGCGCACGCAGGCCGGCCTGGATCGAGTCGAGCAGCAGCAGGCTGCCATGGGCACGGGTCAGTTCGCGGGCCACGGCATAGAACGACGGCGGCACCGAACGGCCCGGGTCGCCTTCGCCCATCACCGGCTCCAGGAACACCGCCTCGATGAACCACTGGTTGCGCGCGGCGTCCTCGAACACCTTGCGCAGGCCGGCTTCGTCGTACGGCGCCACGGTGATCACCGAGTCCTCGCCACGGTAGCTGGCCAGGTGCTGCATGTAGCTCTTGCGGCTGGAATCCGAATAGAGGGCAGGGCGGTCGGTACGGCCATGGAAGCTGCCCTTGACCACCACGCGCTTGATCGCAGCACCGGCGTGGCGTGCGCCCGGGTCGGTCTGCAGCTTGGCGTTGACGTCGGCGATGCGCGCGGCCAGGCCGACCGCTTCGGAGCCGGAATTCAGGCACATGAAACGGGCAAACGGGCAGCCGCCACGGCGGTGGCCGATCTCGGCGCGCAGGGCAGTGATGAAGCGCTGCTGCGACAGGCTGGGGGTCATGATGTTGGCCATCACCTGCGGGCGGGCCATCGCCTCCAGCACAGCGTCCGGGGTGTGCCCGAAGCCGAGCATGCCGTAGCCGCCGGCGTCGTACAGCACGGCGCCCTTCAGGGTGACCACCCACGGGCCGCGCGCGGCCAGCGCCACGTACGGGGTCACCGCGTCATCGGCATAGAAATTGACGAAACCGTCCTGCATTGCGTCGATCTGCGCCTGTTCGTCCTGCGCCAGCAGCGGCCCCAGGTCGGCCTGTACGCGCGCAAATTCCTCGGCGGCGGCGTCCACCGCGGCGATCAGCTGCGGGTGGTTGGCGGACAGGGCGGTCAGGGTGGCATCGTCCAGACCGGAGGTAAGGCGGGCGCCGGGCTGGTTGCGCAGGGGGGCGAGGCGTTCGATGAAGCTCATTGCAGATCTCCTGAAACAATGGGTCGCACGGGTCTTCAAAAGCAAAACGCGCGTCATCACGCGCGCTTGGGGCAGGCTCGTGCAGCGGACTTCCGGCTCGATGCTAGCACTTGTTTTTTTGCGCGATAACCCCGCAAAAGCCTGCTGCATAGCAGCATTTTGCGCGACGTTCGCTGCGAAGCGCGCCGGCTCGCAGACGCTGGACGTACAATGCGCGCCATTGTCGACCTGTTGCCGCCCACTGCCTTGAAGAAGTCCGATTTCCACTACGACCTGCCGGCTGAACTGATCGCGCAGGCACCCCTGGCCGAACGTTCCGCAAGCCGCCTGCTGCTGGTGCCGCCGGCGCCCGATGCCTTCACCGATCTGCAGGTGCGCGACCTGCCGTCGCTGCTGCAGCCGGGCGACCTGCTGGTGTTCAACGACACCCGGGTGATCCCGGCGCGCCTGTTCGGGCAGAAGGCCAGCGGTGGCCGCGTGGAGATCCTGATCGAGCGCCTGCTCGGCGCCCAGCAGGCACGCGCGCAGGTCGGCGCCAGCAAGTCGCCGAAGGCGGGCAGCCGCATCGCGCTGGATGCCGGTGGCGAAGCCGAGGTGCTGGGCCGCGATGGCGAGTTCTACGTGCTGCAGTTCCATGTGCCGGAATCGCTGGAACAATGGCTGCTGCATGCCGGCCGCCTGCCGCTGCCGCCGTACATCCAGCGCGAGCCGGGCGTGGACGACCGCGAGCGCTACCAGACCGTGTTCGCGCGCGAAGTGGGCGCGGTGGCGGCGCCGACCGCCGGCCTGCATTTCGACGAACCGCTGCTGGCTGCGCTGAAGGACAAGGGCGTGGAGTTCGGCCACGTCACCCTGCACGTGGGCGCGGGCACCTTCCAGCCGGTGCGCGCCGATGACCTGAAGGACCACGTGATGCACCGCGAGTGGCTGAACGTTGGCGCCGAACTGGTGCAGCAGGTGCGGCGCACGCGCGCCGCCGGCGGCCGCGTGATCGGCGTTGGCACCACCGTGGTGCGCGCGCTGGAAAGCGCGATGCGCGATGGCGAGCTGCTGCCGTTCGCCGGAGAAACGCAGATCTTCATCACCCCGGGTTATCGCATCCGCAGTGTCGATGCGATGGTGACCAACTTCCACCTGCCGGAAAGCACGCTGCTGATGATGATCTCTGCGTTCGCCGGCAAGGAGCGCGTGTTCGAGGCCTACCAGCACGCGATCGAGCAGCGCTACCGCTTCTTCAGCTACGGCGACGCGATGCTGCTGTTCCCGCAGGCAGGCTGACGCGCACTTCATCCACGCATGGCGTGGATCTACTGGACGGTAGTAGATCCACGCCATGCGTGGATGAATCCGGTACCCCCGGCCATCTCCGGCGGATCTCGCCGCCGGGCATGGCCCGGCGCTACCGGAGCAGGGAAGGCGGTTTTGGGAGACAATAGGCAACTATTTGCCTGAACGACCGCTCCATGTCCCGATTGCAGTTCCAGCTCCAGACCCGCGACGGCCGTGCCCGCCGTGGCCGCCTGACCTTTCCGCGTGGCACGGTGGAAACGCCGGCCTTCATGCCGGTGGGAACCTATGGCTCGGTCAAGGGCATCCTGCCGGACCAGGTGCGCGCGCTGGGCGCCGAGATCATCCTCGGCAACACCTTCCACCTGTACCTGCGGCCGGGCCTGGACATCATCGCCGACCACGGCGGCCTGCACGGCTTCTGCCAGTGGGATGGCCCGATCCTGACCGACTCCGGCGGCTTCCAGGTGTTCTCGCTGGCGCACCGCCGCAAGATCACCGAGCAGGGCGTGACCTTTGCTTCGCCCACCGACGGCGCCCGCGTATTCCTGGGCCCGGAAGAGAGCATGAAGATCCAGAAGGTGCTCGATTCGGACGTGGTGATGATCTTCGACGAGTGCACCCCGTACCCGGCCACCGAGGATGTCGCCCGCCGTTCGATGGAGCTGAGCCTGCGCTGGGCCCAGCGCAGCCGCAACGCGCATGACGAGCTCGGCAACGACGCGGCCCTGTTCGGCATCGTCCAGGGCGGGGTGCACACCGACCTGCGCAGCCGCTCGGCCGAGGCCCTGCAGGCGATCGGCTTCGACGGCTATGCCATCGGCGGCCTGGCCGTGGGCGAACCGGAGCACGAGCGCAACGCCATGCTCGACCACCTGGACCCGGAGCTGCCGGGCGACCGCCCGCGCTACCTGATGGGCGTGGGCCGGCCGGAGGACCTGGTCGAGGGTGTCGCCCGTGGCGTGGACATGTTCGACTGCGTGATGCCCACCCGCAATGCCCGCAACGGCCACTATTTCACCTCGTTCGGCACCGTACGCATCCGCAACTCGCAGTATGCGCGCGACATGGACCCGATCGAGCCGGGCTGCGGCTGCGTGGCCTGCAGCGGCGGCTACACCCGCTCGTACCTGCGCCACCTGGACCGCTGCAACGAGATGCTGGCGCCGATGCTGGGCACCCTGCACAACCTGTTCTATTACGAAAAACTGATGGCCGACATCCGTGCGGCCATCGAGGCGGGAACCTTCCAGGCCTTCCGCGAGTCCTTCTATGCAGCACGCGGGGCGGTTGCGCCGCCCCTGTAACCCCGCAGCACCCCTGCCGAACGGCCCAAGGACGAACGTCCGGGGCCGTGGCATACTTCAAGGCTGACCCAGATCCGCGGTCGACACCCCCGCCCCTGAAGGGACGGGAGCGCCGCCCAACCAAAGGACCAACGATGAACCTGCTTGCCTTCCTGATTCCCGCCGCCCACGCCCAGGCCGCCGGCGGCCAACCGCAGGGCATGGGCCTGACCACGCTGCTGTTCCCGGTCATCCTGATCGCCATCATGTACTTCCTGATGATCCGCCCGCAGATGAAGCGGCAGAAGGAGCACAAGGCCATGCTGGAGAAGATCAAGCGTGGCGACGAAGTGCTGACCAACGGCGGCATCGCCGGCGTGGTCACCGACATCGGCGACAACTTCATCACCATCGAAGTGGCCGACAACGTGCGCATCCGCGTGCAGAAGGGCGCTGTCGGCAACGTGCTGCCGGCCGGTACCCTGAAGTCGGCCCAGTAAGCCACTCCCTTTCCGATGCACAACCGCGGCGCCGGGGATGGCGCCGCGCGGGACCCAAGCAATGCTCGAATTTCCACGCTGGAAGTACGTCGTCATCCTGATCGTACTGGCGCTCAGTGCGCTGTACGCACTGCCCAACATCTACCAGAAGGACCCGGCCGTCCAGATCACCGCCAACCGTGGCGGAACGGTCGACGACGCGCTGCGCGACCGTGTTCTGGCCGACCTGAAGAAGGCCGGCGTGGACACCATCGGTGCCGAGAAGGAAGGGGAGAGCCTGATTGTCCGCCTGCCGGACCTGAAGGCGCAGTCCGCCGCCAGCGACGCCCTGCGTGACACCGTCGGCGAGAAGTACACCGTGGCCCTGAACCTGGCTTCGACCGTGCCGGACTGGCTGGCCAACCTCGGCGGTCGTCCGATGGTGCTGGGCCTGGACCTGCAGGGTGGTGTGCACTTCGTGCTGCAGGTCGACCAGAAGGCCGCCCTGGACAAGCGCCTGGACGCCTACACCGAAGACGTGCGCAGCACCCTGCGTGACGCACGCATCGCGTACCAGTCGGTGGAGCGCCGCGCTGACAACAGCATCGTGGCCAACCTGAGCCCGTCCGCCGGTGATGACGCCGCGCAGCGTGCCCGTACGGCCCTGGTCAAGGCGCAGCCGACGCTCGGCTACGACGTCAGCGGCAACCGCATCACGGTCACCGTGCCGGAGACCGAGATCGCGCAGATCGCCAATGGCGCCATCGAGCAGAACATCAACACCCTGCGCAACCGCGTGAACCAGCTCGGCGTGGCCGAGCCGATCATCCAGCGCCAGGGTGCCGACCGCGTGGTCGTGCAGCTGCCCGGCGTGCAGGACACGGCCGAAGCCAAGCGCATGATCGGCGCCACCGCCACTCTGGAATACCGTGCGGTGGTCGAGGGCAACGCGCAGGACGCGATCGACTCCGGTCGTATCCCGCCGGAAGCGAAGGTCTATCAGCGCCGTGACGGCGGCGGTCCGATCCTGCTGAACAAGCGCGTGATCGTCACCGGCGACCAGATGGTCGGCGCGCAGGCGGTGACCGACTCCACCAGCGGTGCACCGGCGGTCAGCGTGACGCTGAACAACGTCGGCGGCCAGCGCATGTTCGATTTCACCAGCGCCAACGTGAACAAGCCGATGGCGGTGGTGTATACCGAGCGCGTGCCGACCGTGACCGTGGTTGACGGCCAGGAAGTGCGTGGCTTCAAGGTCAACGAGGAAGTGATCTCGGTGGCCAACATCAACGGCGTGTTCGGCAAGAACTTCCAGACCACCGGCCTGCAGAAGAAGGAAGCCGACGACCTGGCCAAGCTGCTGAAGTCCGGCTCGCTGGCCGCGCCGATGGACTTCGTCGAAGAACGCGTGGTCGGCCCGAGCCTCGGCGCCGAAAACGTCAAGAACGGCATGCGCGCGGTGGTGTTCGCGTTCCTGTTCACCCTGGTGTTCTTCAGCGTGTACTACCGCATGTTCGGTGTGATCACCTCGGCAGCGATGCTGTTCAACCTGCTGATCGTGGTGGCGGTGATGTCGCTGTTCGGCGCGACCATGACCTTGCCGGGCTTTGCCGGCCTGGCGTTGTCGGTCGGCTTGTCGGTGGACGCCAACGTGCTGATCAACGAGCGTATCCGTGAAGAACTGCGTGCCGGCGTGCCGGGCAAGACCGCGATCGTGACCGGTTACGAGCGTGCCTCGGGCACCATCCTCGACGCCAACCTGACCGGCCTGATCGTCGGCGTGGCGCTGTTCGCATTCGGTACCGGTCCGCTGAAGGGCTTCGCGCTGACCATGATCATCGGTATTTTCGCCTCCATGTTCACCGCGATCACCGTGTCGCGTGCGCTGGCGACGCTGATCTACGGCCGTCGCAAGAAGCTCCAGAACGTGGCCATCTGACGGGACGACACGCACAATGAAACTGTTTCCGCTGCACATCCTCCCGAACGACACCAAGATCGACTTCATGCGTTGGCGCCATGTCGCCATGGCAGTCACCATCGTGGTGTTCCTGGCCTCGATAGCCATCATCGGCA
Source organism: Stenotrophomonas sp. 78350_Sma (assembly GCF_056482105.1). Taxonomy (NCBI): domain Bacteria; kingdom Pseudomonadati; phylum Pseudomonadota; class Gammaproteobacteria; order Lysobacterales; family Lysobacteraceae; genus Stenotrophomonas; species Stenotrophomonas sp. 78350_Sma. The sequence goes on from NZ_CM151182.1 coordinate 1,975,302, forward strand.
TCAAGGGCTTCAACTACGCGCTGGACTTCACCGGCGGCACCCTGATCGAAGCCCGCTTCGACAAGGCGGTGGACGTCGAGCAGGTCCGCAACAAGCTCGAGCAGAATGGCTTCGAAGGCGCCCAGGTACAGAGCGTCGGTGGTAACACCGACCTGCTGATCCGCCTGGCCCCGCACGGTGAGCATGCGCCGGGTACCGGTGACGCCGCCGCCGAGGACAAGGCCACCGCCGCAGCCGTGGTGAAGGCCCTGTCCACCGCCGACAACCAGGCCACCGTGCTCCGCAACGAGTTCGTGGGCCCGCAGATCGGCAAGGACCTGGCGATGAATGGCCTGTACGCCACCATCTTCATGCTGGCCGGCTTCCTGATCTACATCGCGGTGCGCTTCGAGTGGAAGTTCGCGGTCACCGCCAGCATTGTGGCGATGTTCGACCTGATCGTGACGGTGGCTTACGTGTCCCTGCTGGGCCGTGAGTTCGACCTGACCGTGTTGGCCGGCCTGCTGTCGGTGATGGGCTTTGCGATCAACGACATCATCGTGGTCTTCGACCGCGTCCGCGAGAACTTCCGCAGCCTGCGCGTGGATTCGATGGAAGTGCTGAACCGTTCGATCAACCAGACGCTGTCGCGTACGGTGATCACCGCGGTGATGTTCTTCCTGTCCGCGCTTGCCCTGTACATGTACGGCGGCAGCTCGATGGAAGGCCTGGCCGAGACGCACATGATCGGTGCGGTGATCGTGGTGCTGTCCTCGATCCTGGTGGCGGTGCCGATGCTGACGATCGGCTTCCTGCGCGTCAGCAAGCAGGACCTGCTGCCGAAGGCAAAGGACGTCGAGGCCCTGGCCCGTCGCCCGTAAACGCCTGCTGCCCGCAGCACACAGAGAACCCCGCGCAAGCGGGGTTTTTTGTGTGCAGGGCTTGCAGCCCTGCACCCGCTCAATGCAACGGCAACGTCAAAAGCCGGAGCTGGCTTTCTGCTGGTTGGGCGGGGCCATGTGGGTTGGCAGGACACGCCGTAAACCCATCCTTGGGGGCTCGATGGCGCCATCCATGGCGCCAACGGTCCTGCCAACCCACATGGCCCCACCTCTGACAGATTCCTGCGGCTGTTGGTAGGTGTCGACCTTGGTCGACACATCTGTCAGATATCGATAATCAAACTGGAATCAGATCTACCGTGTCGACCAAGGTCGACACCCACCAGAGAAGAATGCTGTCCCGACAGGTCGCGGAAATCTGTCGAAGGCGGGGTGGGTCCGGTTGCGGGGGCGTGAGCCGCATGGATGCGGCGACCGAGCTTACATGGACGTACTTGAAGCGCCCCCCGCAACCGGACCCACCCCGCCAACCCACAGGAACCCAGCTTTTGACGTTGCTGTTGGGGTTGCCGGCCAGCGGCCGGCACTACCGCAGGTGCAGGGTGCAACCCTGCAAAACAAGCACCACCCTACGCCAGCGTCGGTTGTGCATTCGGCCCCCGCGCACTACGATCCTGCGGTTCGCGCGCGCAGGCGCGCGCCCGTATTCCTGCTGAGCGCCCCGTGCGCCGCATCTGCCAACCCGAGGTATCCATGGTCATCAAACCGCGCGTCCGCGGCTTCATCTGCGTCACCACCCACCCGACCGGCTGCGAAGCCGCGGTCAAGCAGCAGATCGACTACATCCGCGCGCGTCCGCCCATCCAGAATGGTCCCAAGCGCGTGCTGGTCATTGGTGCCTCCACCGGCTACGGCCTGGCCGCACGCATCACCGCCGCGTTCGGCAGCGGCGCCGCGACCCTGGGCATCTTCTTCGAGCGCCCGGGCACCGAATCCAAGCCGGGCACCGCCGGCTGGTACAACTCCGCCGCGTTCCACAAGTACGCCGACGAAGCCGGCCTGTACGCCAAGAGCATCAACGGCGATGCCTTCTCCGATGAAGTGAAGGCCAGGACCATCGAGATGATCAAGGCCGATCTCGGCCAGGTCGACCAGGTCGTGTACAGCCTGGCCGCGCCGCGCCGCAAGCATCCGAAGACCGGCGAGATCATCAGCTCCACGCTGAAGCCGATCGGCGAGCCGATCACCCTGCGTGGCCTGGATACCGACAAGGAAGTGCTGACCGAAACCCATCTGCAGCCAGCCACTCCGGAAGAAATCGCCGGTACCGTTGCGGTGATGGGTGGTGAGGACTGGCAGATGTGGATCGATGCGCTGGCCGATGCCGGCGTGCTGGCCAATGGCTGCACCACCACCGCCTTCACCTACGTGGGCGAAGAGATCACCCAGGCGATCTACTGGAACGGCTCGATCGGTGCCGCCAAGAAGGACCTGGACACCAAGGTGCTGGGCCTGCGCGAGAAGCTGGCCAGGATCGGCGGCGACGCGCGCGTGTCGGTGCTGAAGGCCGTGGTCACCCAGGCCAGCTCGGCCATTCCGACCATGCCGCTTTACCTGTCGTTGCTGTTCAAGGTGATGAAGGAAAAGGGCACGCACGAAGGCTGCATCGAACAGCTGGATGTGCTGTACGACATCCTCTACGGCGGCAAGGCCGACGGCGTGGCAATCGATCGCCTGCGCCACGACCTGGTCGATGGCGATGGCCACACCGTTGCGCTGGTCGATGAGGAAGGCCGCCTGCGTGCCGACTACAAGGAAATGGCGGCGGACGTGCAGGGCAAGGTGGTGGCGCTGTGGCCGCAGGTGACCAACGAGAACCTGTACGAGATCAGCGACCTGGCCGGCTACAAGGCCGACTTCCTGCGCTTGTTCGGCTTTGGCGTGGAGGGCGTCGACTACGAGGCCGACGTCAACCCGGACGTGAAGATCGACAACCTGGTCGACATGACCTGATCAATGAAAAGGCCGGCGAAAGCCGGCCTTATCTTTGGGTAGTGCCGGCCGCTGGCCGGCAACCCTGGGTACCAAAGGCTGCCGGCCAGCGGCCGGCACTACCTCGGTCACCCAAACTCAAACCCCATCTCCGGCAGCGCCGGGCCGACGAAGTCGCCCTGCACGTAGTCCACGCCGGCACTGAACAGCAGGGTCATCGAATTGGCGTCGCTGACGAACTCGGCGATGGTGCGGATGCCGGCTTCCTGCGCACGCGCGGTGATCTGGCTGATGCGGTCGATGTTCTCGCGGGTGGCCGCCAGATCGCTGGTGAAACCGCGGTCCAGCTTGAGGAACTGCGGCTGGAAGTGGGCCAGCAGCTGGAACGAGTCCAATCCCGAACCAAACTGCTCCAGGCCGATGCGGCAGCCCAGGGGCGCCACTTCGGCAAGGAACTGCTGCGCGCTGCGCAGATGGGTGAACACCTTCGCCTCCGGTGCATGCAGCCACAGCCGTTCGCCGGGCACACCCTGTGCCTGCAGTTCGCGCCGCAGGGTAGCGATCATCTGCGGGTCGTCGAACGACTCCGGCGTCACCTTCACCAGGACCTGGGTGGCATGGCCCTCGCGGGCGCGCTGGCCCAGTACGGCGATGGCCTGAGAAACCACCCAGCGGTTGATCTCCGCCAGCAGCCCGTACTCCTCTGCGATGCCAAGGAACGCAGTCGGGCTCAGCAGTTCGCCGTTGTGCTCCAGGCGCAGATAGGCTTCGTACAGCTCCAGCGGCTCGCCCTGCAGGTTCAGCACCGGCTGGTAGTGCAGCTGGAAGCCGTCGCCGGCCAGTGCTTCACGGATACGGGTGACCCAGCGCAGCACGCGCTCTTCCTCGACGCGGTCGGCCGCGGCCGGATCGAAGATGCGGCAGGTATTGCCCAGTTCGGCGGCGGCATGCGTGCACTCGCTGGCGCGTGCGAGCACCTGGCCGATGCTGGCGATCTTCTCGCCCACCTGTACGCCACCGATGCTGACCGTCACCGTGGCCGAGCGCGCACCGATGCTGAACACATGCGCTGCATAGGCTTCGCGGATCCGCTCGGCCAGTGCCACGGTCTGCGCGTAGGGCCCGGCCAGCAGCACGGCGAAACTGTGTTCACCGAAGCGGGCCAGCTGGGCCTCCTGACCGACCACGTCGGCCAGCAGCGACGCCAGTGCGCCGATCAGGGTGTCGGCCGATGCCAGGCCGATGTCCGGCAACAGGCGCGCATAGTGGTCCGGCTCGATCAGAAGCAGGCCGAACTGGCCTTCGCTGCGGCCGGCCTGGGCCACCGCGCTTTCCAGTTGCAGCATGAAGGTCGGGCGGTTGAGCAGGCCCGTGACCTGGTCGCGCTGGCGCAGGTCCTCCACTTCGCGGGCCAGCTCCGGATCGAATTCCATGCGGCGGCGAAGCACCACCTGCAGGCAGGATTCGCCTTCGTAGGTGGCAGCGGTGAATTCCATGGTTGCCGCGAACGTACTGCCATCCTCGTGGCGGGCATCGAGCTGGTACTGCGGCGGCGGCGCCTCGCCGCGGCTGAGGCCCTTCAGCAGCTGCTTGAAGCCCTCCACATGCTGCGCGGCGACCATGTCCAGCAGCGAGATGCCTTCGATGTCGTCGAACTGCTCGTAGCCGAACATCTCCAGGTAGGCATCGTTGGCACGGATGTGCATGCCTTCGTGCACGTAGGCGATGGGATCGCGCGAAGAGGCGATCAGCGCATCGCAGCGGCGCTCGGTCTCACGCATCTGCGCCTCGATGCGGCGCAGGCCGCGACGGGCCTGCAGGTCCACCCATTGGTCGCGGACCACAGCCAACAGATGCTCGGAGCGCTGGCGGAGGGCGAGGGCACGGATGCCGTGGCTGCTGGCCTGCACCAGCTCGTCCTCGTCGATGCGCTCGGCCAGCAGCACCAGCGGGATGTCCTTGCCACTGGCGGCGATGTGCTGGGCTACCAGCGGCAGCGGGATGCCCTGCGAGGGCGACGCCAGCACCAGGTCGATGGCCTGGCTGGACAGCACCTGGGACAGCTCGGCCGCATCCTGCGGCCGCCAGGGCCGCACCGCGATGCCGCTGTTGCGCAGGGTGCTGACAATGGCTTCGGCATTTTCGCCGCTGTCATCGACGATCAGCAGGCGGATGGTGATGTCGTTCGCGTTCTGCATGCACTGCTCCCCAATCTGCGAATCTAGATACACGATGCGCGGCGAACCGTCCATGCGCGCACCCCTTGCGCGCATCGAACGGCGATCTGGTTCACACCACGCCCCCGGCCGCGTGGCCGCTGGCCCAGGCCCACTGGAAGTTGTAGCCGCCCAGCCAGCCGGTCACATCCAGCACCTCGCCAACGAAATGCAGGCCGGGCACGCGCTTGGATTCCATCGTCGAGGACGACACCTCAGCGGTATCCACGCCGCCCAGGGTGACTTCGGCGGTGCGATAGCCCTCGGTGCCGCTGGCCACCAGCGGGAACGCGCCCAGCAGCTGCGCGGCCTGGCGCAGCACCGGCTCGTCCAGCTGGCGCACGGGCCGGTCGGGCAGCCAGTGTTCGCACAGGCGCTGCGCCAGTCGCTTGGGCAGCACCTCACCCAGTACCGTGCGCAGCTCGGCGGCCGGGCGCTCGCGCTTCATCTGGCGCAGCCACTCGCCGGCATCCTGGCCGGGCAGCAGGTCCAGCTCCAGCGCGTCGCCGGGTTGCCAGAACGAGGAGATCTGCAGGATCGCCGGTCCACTCACGCCGCGATGGGTCAGCAGCATGAAGTTCTGGAAGCTCTTGCCGTTGCAACGCGCCTCGATCGGCAGGGCGACACCGCTCAGATCGGCCAGCCGCTCCTGGTGCTTGCCGCTGAGTGTCAGCGGCACCAGGCCGGCGCGGGTCGGCAGCACCTGATGGCCGAACTGGCGGGCAATTTCGTAGCCGAAGCCGGTGGCACCCATGCTCGGAATCGACAGGCCGCCGGTGGCCACCACCAGCGAGGCGCAGTGGAACAGGCCATCGGTGGTGTGCACGCGGAAACCGTCGCTGCCGTGCTCGATGCGCTGCACGCTGCACCCGGTGCGGATCTGCGCGCCGGCCGCCTGGCATTCCTCCACCAGCATCTTCACGATCTGCTTGGACGAGATGTCGCAGAACAGCTGGCCCAGTTCCTTCTCGTGATAGGCGATGCCGTGCTTGCTGACCAGCTCGATGAAGTGCCAGGGCGTGTAGCGCGCCAGCGCCGACTTGCAGAAGTGCGGGTTGGCCGACAGGAAGTTGGCCGGGCTGGTGCCGGTGTTGGTGAAGTTGCAGCGGCCACCGCCGGACATCAGGATCTTCTTTCCGACCTTGTTGGCATGGTCGATCACCTGCACCTGGCGGCCGCGCTGGCCAGCCGTGATCGCGGTCATCAGCCCGGCCGCGCCGGCGCCGATGACCACCACGTCGCAGCGGGTCGTGCTCATGCCTTGGCGCGCTTGCGCCAGTTCGGGATCACGTCGAGCTGCATCTGATCGTTGAGCAGCTGCACTTCACCGTCCTGGATCAGCACGCTCCAGCGCATCGCGCGCTGGACCTGCTGGCCCCAGCGTTCGACGAACTCACCGTCCAGATCAACTACCGACAGGTTGTCGAAGCGCGCCAGGCTCTTGCCCTGCTTGCCCCACCAGATGTCCGAGGCATTGCCGCCGTAATTGATCACCTGCACCTGGCGGCTGCGGTTGCTGGCCTTGCGGATGCGGGATTCGTCGGGATGGCCCAGGTCGATCCACTGCAGGATGTCGCCGGTGTAGTCGTGTTCCCACAGGTCCGGCTCATCGTCGGTGCTCAGGCCACGGCCGAACTCCAGGCGGTCTCCCGCATTGAGGGCGAAGGCGAGCAGGCGCACCATCAATCGTTCGTCGGTCTCGGACGGGTGCTGGGCCAGGGTCAGGTTGTGGGTCGCGTAGTAACCGCGATCCATGTCGCTGATCTGCAGCTCGGCCTTGCGGATGGTGGCGGTAAGAGCCATGGGGGATCCGTGGACTAAAGACGACAATGATAGAGGTTTGATCCTGGGGTGTCCGTTGCAGGGCTGTCTGCGCGACGTCAACGTGGCACGCTTGCATGCTTTCCCGCCGCAGGAATGGACCCGATGACCCTGCCCAGCCGCCTGCAGCTGCCGCCCGGCCACTGGCCCAGCCTGCTCGAAGGCCTGTGCGCACGTTTCCCACGCATCGACCGTGCGCAGTGGCAGGACCGCTTCGCGCGTGGCCGCGTGCAGGACGTGCAGGGCAGGGCGCTGTCGCCGGACATGCCCTGGCAGGTGGGGCTGGAGATCCAGTACTTCCGCGAGGTGGCTGACGAACCGGTGATTCCCTTCGCCGAGACCATCCTGCATCTGGATGAGCACCTTCTGGTGGCCGACAAGCCGCACTTCCTGCCGGTGACGCCGGCCGGACGCCATGTGCGTGAAACCCTGCTGGCGCGCTTGATCGCACGTACGGGCAATACCGGGCTGGTACCGCTGCACCGGCTGGACAGGCTGACTGCTGGCCTGGTGCTGTTCTCGGCGAAGGCGGCTACGCGCGATGCCTACCAGCGGCTGTTCCGCGAGCGCCGCATTGAAAAGATCTATGAGGCGCTGGCACCGGCGCTGCCGGGGCTGGAGTTCCCGCTGCAGCGGCACAGCCGGCTGGCGCCGGACGAGCCGTTCTTCCGCATGGCCGAAGTGCCGGGCGAGCCCAATGCGCGCAGCCTGATCGAGCCGATCGAGGCCGAGGGGCCGATCTGGCGCTACCGGTTGAAGCCGGAAACCGGCCGCAAGCACCAGTTGCGCGTGCACATGGCCGCGCTGGGCGCGCCGATCGAGGGTGATGACCTTTACCCGCAGCTGCAGTCGCGGCCGGAGGGCAGCGCCGAGCCACCGCTGCAGCTGCTGGCACAGGCGCTGGCCTTTGACGATCCACTCACCGGGGAGCCGCGGCGGTTCAGCAGCCAGCGGCGCCTGCGCCGAATGGACCCGGGCGGCTAGCGCGGGTCAGCGGGCCGGGCGCCGCGCCAGCCAGCGGTCCAGTTCGGCGGCGAACAGCTGCCGGTCGCGCGGCCCCAGCGGGGGCGGTCCGCCGGTCTGCACTCCGGCACCGCGCAGCTCCTCCATGAAATTGCGCATCGACAGCCGCTCGGCCATGTTGTTCGGTGTGTACAGCTGGCCGCGCGGGTTCAGCGCCACGGCCTTCTTCTCCAGCACCAGTGCAGCCAGCGGGATGTCCTGGGTGACCACCAGGTCGCCGGCGGCCACCCGTTCGACGATGGCACTGTCGGCCACGTCCAGGCCTTGCGGCACCTGGATCGAGCGCAGCCAGCGCGACGGCGGGGTGCGGATCCACTGGTTGGCGACCAGGGTCAGCTCGATCCCGACCCGTTCAGCGGCACGGAACAGGATGTCGCGAATGACGGTGGGGCAGGCGTCCGCGTCCACCCAGATGCGGGGGAGGGCGGGTTCAGCTTGGGTTTCAGCTTCAGTCATTTACCCAGTGTAGGGTAGGAAAAACCTGAATGGGGACTCGGAGTTAGGCTTGATCGGCTGCCAAGCCTTGTCACGCCTAGCGGGCGGGGTTTGCCCATGAACGTCCGGGCTATCGCTTTTTGCAGAAAACACGCGTATCGTTCGACCCACTGTGTTTGCTAGGGTCACCGTGAATCGTGGCCTGGTGCAGTTGATCTCACGATCCGCTCATCGATCCGCTTTACCAACGCCTGCAACTCAGTCTCGGCCCCGATACCCGGTGGCTGCGATTTTTTTCAACATGTGTTTCAGGAGTTAGTCAAATGTCTGATCGTCAGACCGGCACCGTCAAGTGGTTCAACGACGCCAAGGGCTTCGGCTTCATCACCCCGGAAAGCGGCCCGGACCTGTTTGTGCACTTCCGTGCCATCCAGGGCACCGGCTTCAAGACCCTGCAGGAAGGCCAGAAGGTTACCTTCATCGCCGTCCAGGGTCAGAAGGGTATGCAGGCTGACCAGGTGCAGGCGGTCTAATCCGTCTGCTACCGTTGGGTAGCCAGAACGCCGGAAGCGAAAGCTTCCGGCGTTTTTTATTGCCTGCCGTTTTGTAGAGTCGAGCATGGCTCGACTCTACAAAGGGCATGCAGCCGCCGCGGTAGGATGAGGGCCTCCCCAAGGATCATCCTCATGCGCATCGTCCATCACCTGGAAAACTCCCGTTCCCTGCGCGTGCTGTGGATGCTGGAGGAGCTGGGGCTGGACTACGAGCTGCGCCGCTATCCGCGCGATCCAAAGACGCTGCTGGCACCGCCGGAGCTTCGCAATGTGCATCCGCTCGGCAAGTCGCCGGTACTGCAGGATGGCGGACTGGTGCTGGCCGAGTCCGGTGCCATCCTCGACTACCTCGCCGACCGCTATGACACCCAGCGCCAGCTGTCGCCGTCACCGATGCCGGCCGATGGCGCCGAGCGCATCGCCTACCGCTATTGGCTGCACTACGCCGAAGGCTCGGCGATGCCGCCGCTGCTGCTGACCCTGGTGATGGGCCGCATCCGCAACGCGCCGATGCCGTTCTTCGCCCGTCCGATCGCGCGCAGCATTGCCGACAAGGCCGAGCGTGGCTTCATCGGCCCACAGCGGCGCCTGCACCTGGACTGGATGGAGCGTCGGCTGACCGAAAGCCCATGGTTCGCCGGCGAGCGCTTCAGTGCGGCCGACATCCAGATGAGCTTCCCGATCCAGGCGGCCGCCGCGCGCGGTGGTGGCCTCGACGACAAGCCGGCACTGCGTGGCTTCCTCAAGCGCATCAGCGAGCGTCCCGCCTACCAGCGTGCCGAGGCCCACGGCGGCCACCTGCAGGCGCTCAGCGGCAATTGAGGAGGGCCGCCGTCGTCCCCATCTTCAACCCCATGGATACCGACAGCCCCCGTTTCGACAACCGCCTGCTGCATGCCTTGCCGGGCGACCCCGAATCCGGCCCGCGCAGGCGTGAAGTGCTGGGCGCCGCCTGGTCGCCGGTGATGCCGACGCCAGTGGCCGCTCCCACGCTGCTGGCCTGGGCGCCGGACGTCGCCGCGATGCTCGGCTTCAACACCACTGAGGTCGAGAGCGAGGGCTTTGCGCGCGTGTTCGGCGGCAATGCGCTGTACGCCGGCATGCAGCCTTGGGCAGCCAACTACGGTGGCCATCAGTTTGGTCACTGGGCTGGCCAGCTCGGCGATGGCCGTGCGATCTCGCTGGGTGAACTGGTTGCGCCGGATGGCCGCCACTGGGAGCTGCAGCTGAAGGGCGCCGGCCCCACGCCGTACTCGCGCGGCGCCGATGGACGCGCAGTGCTGCGCTCATCCATCCGCGAATTCCTGTGCAGCGAGGCCATGCACCACCTGGGTGTGCCGACCACGCGCGCGTTGTCGCTGGTCGGCACCGGCGACGACGTGGTGCGTGACATGTTCTATGACGGCCATCCGCGTGCCGAGCCTGGCGCCATCGTATGCCGGGTGTCGCCGTCCTTCCTGCGCTTCGGTTCCTTCGAGCTTCCGGCATCGCGCGGGGAAACCGCCTTGCTGCAGCAGCTGGTTGATGCCTGCATCGCCCGCGACTTCCCCGAACTGCAAGGGCAGGGCGAAGCGCTGTACGGCGACTGGTTCGCGCAGATCGCGGTGCGCACCGCCGAGATGATCGCGCACTGGATGCGTGTCGGCTTCGTGCATGGCGTGATGAACACCGACAACCTGTCCGTGCTCGGCCTGACGCTGGATTACGGTCCCTATGGCTGGGTCGAGGACTTCGATCCGGACTGGACGCCGAACACCACCGACGCGCAGGGGCGTCGCTACCGCTTCGGCACGCAGCCGCAGGTGGCGTACTGGAACCTGAGCCGATTGGCGCAGGCACTGTCGCCGTTGTTTGCCGATGTGGCGCCGCTGCAGGCTGGATTGGCCGCATACCAGTCGACCTTCGTGGCCTGCACGCGCCGCGATGCTGCCGCAAAGCTCGGCCTGGCCGCAGCCGACGATGACGACCTGCAGCTCTTCCTGCGCTGGCAGCAGCTGATGCAGGACGGCGGCATGGACATGACCCTGGCCTGGCGCGCGCTGATGCGCATCGATCCGTTGGCACCGGACACAGCAGTGCTGGAGGCGGTGTACTACGACGAGGCACGCCGGCAGACGGTGCAGGCACCGTTGCAGCAGTGGCTGCAGGGCTACGCGGCGCGGCTGCAGGCCGATCCGCTGTCGGCGACTGAGCGCGCGGCGAAGATGGCCGCAGCCAATCCGCTGTACGTGCTGCGCAACTGGCTGGCGCAGGAGGCCATCGATCGCGCCGAGCAGGGCGACCTTGGCGGTGTACATGCGTTGCAGGACGTACTGCGTGATCCATACACCGAGCGCGCCGGGCTCGAGCACTTTGCCGGCAAGCGCCCGGCCTGGGCCGACAATCGTGCCGGCTGTTCAATGCTGTCCTGCAGTTCCTGAGGGTGGGTTTCGGCAGGGCTGCGCCCTGCACCTGCAGAGGCCAGGTCAACAGCCAGAGCAAAAGCTGGATTCCGTGGCTTGGCGGGGCGGTGTGGGAGTGCGGGGACGCCGCAAGTACGTCCCTGTAGGCTTGGCAGCCGCATCCATGCGGCTGACACCCCGCACTCCCACACCGCCCCACCTCCGACAGATTCCCGCTGCTGTGGGTAGGTGTCGACCTTGGTCGACACGGTAGATCCACGCCATGCGTGGATGCTCTTCGTTCAATTCTTGAAATATTCGATTTCGATGGAGATTCATCCACGCATGGCGTGGATCTACGACAGATCGCAGGAAACTGTCGAAGGCGGGATGGGTCCGGTTGCGGGAGTGTCCGCGGCATGGGCCCGAGGCATGCCTCGGGCGGGTTGGGCAGGACGCCCAACCCCGGTCTTGCCGTGTGCGCAGGACAGCGCACACGAGCAAGCCGCGGCCAAGCCCCCATGGGTGAGGGCGCTTTGCTTGCGAAGCACTGCTTCGCAAGCGCCCGAACGCACAGCCGCCAGCGGCTGGGCCGGACCCCGGAGGGGGGGTTACGGCGTCTCCCGCAACCGGACCCACCCCGCCATCCCACAGGAAACCCGCTGTTGCTCTTGCTGTTGCCGTTGAAGTTGCCGGCCAGCGGCCGGCACTACCGCAGGTGCCGGGCGCAGCCCGGCCGAGCACCCCCGACAGGCAGGCGGCGCCCGGAACAGGTACCCTATGCCGCCATCAGATAGCCAACGTGACATGACCGACGCCATCGTCGCTCCGCAGTGGGCCTCACGCCTGCGCGACATCGCCGACTTCCCCAAGCCCGGCATCCTCTTCAAGGACATCATGCCGCTGCTCGCCCACGGCGAGGACTTCCGTGGTGCGATCACCGCGATGGCCGACCGTTGGCGCGACCAGAAGCTGGACGCGGTGATCGGTATCGAATCGCGTGGTTTCATCCTTGGCGCCGCGATGGCGCTGGAACTGGGTGTCGGCTTCGTGCCAGTGCGCAAGCCGGGCAAGCTGCCGGGCCAGGTGCTGCGCGAGGAATACACGCTGGAATACCGCAGCGACTGCATCGAAGTGCACGCCGATGCGCTGCCGGCCGGTGCCCGCGTGGCGATCATCGACGACGTGCTGGCCACTGGCGGCACGCTGGTCGCTGCGCTGTCGCTGGTGCGCCGCCTGGGCGTTGACGTGGTCGGTGCCGGCGTGCTGGTCGAACTCGACGGCCTCGGCGGCCGTGCGCGCTGGGAAGCAGACCTGCCGCTGCACACCGAACTGGTGTTCTGATCGAAGGGCAGGTGCCAACCAAGGTTGGCATCTACCAGAGCGAATGGCCGGGAACCGGTAGTTGCCAACCTTGGTTGGCAGCGCTTTTCGCGACTGACGCCACGGAGTGGGCCAACCACGGTTGGCCACTACCAGGTCAGATCGTTGCCAACCGTGGTTGGCAACGCTGCTTCAATCACATCATCCGCACGCGGAACCGGCGGCCCTTGATCTTGCCGGCTTCCAGCTTGGCCACGGCCTTGTTGGCCTGCTCACGCGCGATCGCCACATAGGAACGGGTCGGGAAGATCGCGATCTTGCCGATGAACTTGCTCGACAGGCCGGCATCACCGGTCAGTGCACCGAGGATGTCGCCCGGGCGCAGCTTGTCGGTCTTGCCGCCGTCGATGCGCAGCGTGCGCATTGCCGCCTGTGGCAGCTCGGCCGGGCGCGCGGTCGCCAGCGGCGTCTTCTGCCAGTCCAGCGGCTGCCCCATCTGCGCTTCGATGGCTTCGGCGCGGGTCTTTTCGCGGCCGGCCACCAGGCTGATCGCCAGGCCGCTGGCACCAGCACGGCCGGTGCGGCCCACGCGGTGCTGGTAGCTCTCCACGTCGGTCGGCAGTTCGTAGTTGATCACCGCCGCCAGTTCTTCCACGTCCAGGCCGCGCGCGGCCACGTCGCTGGCGACCAGCACGTTGCAGCTGCGGTTGGCCAACAGCAGCAGCACTTCCTCGCGGTCGCGCTGCTCCATGTCGCCGTGCAGGGCGAGTGCGGAGAAGCCGAACTGCTGCAGGGAATTCGCAACCTCGTCCACATCCTTGCGGGTGTTGCAGAACACTACCGCCGATTCCGGCGTGTACTTCAGCAGCAGGCCGGCCAATGCCTTCTGGCGGTGCGCCGGTTCCACCTCGCAGAACATATGGCGGATCGCGGGTGCCTGGTCGGCGCCCTCCACGGTCACTTCCACCGCATCGCGCAGCAGGTCACGCGCCATGGCGCGGATGCTGTCGGGGAAGGTGGCGGAGAACAGCAGGCTCTGGCGGTCCTTGTGGGTGCGGCCGGCGATCTCGCGGATCGGTTCCTCGAAGCCCATGTCGAGCATGCGGTCGGCTTCGTCCAGCACCAGCGTGCGCACCGCGCCAAGATTCAGCGCGCGCTTGCGCGCCAGCTCCTGCACACGGCCGGGGGTGCCGACGACCACGTGCGGGTCATGGCCTTCCAGCGATGCCAGCTGCGGACCGAGTGGCACGCCGCCGACCAGCAGCAACAGCTTCAGGTTGGGGATGCCGGTGGCCAGCTTGCGGATCTGCTTGCCGACCTGGTCGGCAAGTTCGCGGGTCGGGCACAGCACCAGCGCCTGCACGCGGATCACGCTGGGGTCGATGGACTGCAGCAGGCCCAGGCCGAAGGCGGCGGTCTTGCCGCTGCCGGTCGGCGCCTGTGCGATCACATCGCGGCCATCGAGGATGGCCGGCAGGCTCTGCGCCTGCACGGGGGTGAGAGTGGTGTAGCCGAGGGCATCCAGGCCGGGCTGCAGGGCCGGGCTCAGCGGCAGGGTCGAGAAGTCAGTCATGGCGCATTGTACCCGTCCGGAAGGCAGCTCCCGCCTAATGGGGCGGGGGCGCCATCCACGCGTGGCGTGGATCTACCGGAGGACATCGACGCGCGGGGCGGATCCATCGGGCGCCGTTCAGTAGATCCACGCCATGCGTGGATGACGCTGTCCAAGCGCTCAGCCCAGCACCGCCAGCACACCCTGGTGGATCGCCAGGCCGCCGAACAGCAGCCAGGCGAACAGGATCAGTGCCAGCAGCAGCGGCTTCAGGCCCGCCTGGCGCAGCGCCGAGACGTGGGTGGTCAGGCCCAGCGCGGCCATCGCCATCGCCAGCAGCACCGTATCCAGCTGCACCAGCCCCGCCTGCAGGCCGGCCGGCAGCAGATGCAGCGAGTTGAACCCGGCCACCGCCACGAAACCGAACGCGAACCACGGCACCACGATGCGCGCCTTGCTGCCGTCGGCGCTGGTCTTGCCGCCACGGGCCAGCCACAGTGACAGCGCGATCAGGAACGGCGCCAGCAGCATCACCCGCACCATCTTGGTGATCACCGCCGTGTCGGCCGCTGCTTCGTTGACCGCACGGCCGGCCGCCACCACCTGTGCCACTTCATGCACCGTCGCACCGGTGAACAGGCCGTACTGCCGCGCGTCCATCGCCAGCCAGCCGTGCGACTGCACCAGTGCATACAGCGCCGGGTACAGGAACATCGCCAGCGTGCCGAACACCACCACCGTCGAGACCGCGACGGTGACATGCGCAGCGCGGCCACGCACCACCGGTTCGGCAGCCATCACCGCTGCCGCACCGCAGATCGCGCTGCCAGCACCGATCAGCATGGCTGCCTCGCGCTCCATCTTGAACACGCGCACGCCCAGCCAGCAGGCCAGGCCGAAGGTGCTGGCAACCACCAGCACGTCCATCAGCACGCCAGTGACGCCGACATGGCCGATGTCCTGGAAGGTCAGGCGCAGCCCGTACAGCACGATGCCGGCGCGCAGCAGCCAGTGCTTGGAAAAGCCGACACCGGCCGCGCTGCTCGGTGCCAGCCGCGGGTAGAACGTGTTGCCGACCACGATGCCGGCGACGATGGCGACGGTCAGCGCGCTCAGGCCATGTGCCTGCAGCCACGGCAGCTCGGCCAGGTACAGCGACGCCGCCGCGATCAGGCCCACCAGCAGAAGGCCGGGCAGGCGTGGCTGCCAGCGTTGGCGCAGGGCGGGCAGGGACCAGGGGGAGAGGGCAGGGGCGTTCATGGCAGGAGCAGGGCTGGAGTGATGGGGCAAGCGTGCGCCAGGGACGATGACCTGTAAAACGAATAATATTGGTGAAACCTACCCATCAAGAAGGTAAGTGCCATGCGCCTGACTTTGCGCCAGCTGCAGGTCTTCGTCGCCATCGCCGATCACGGCAGTACTACCGCCGCGGGCCAGGCCATCGCGCTTTCGCAGTCGGCCAGCAGCGCCGCCCTGCAGGAACTGGAGGCGCACTTCGGCACCCCGCTGTTCGACCGCATCGGCCGCCGCCTGGCGCTGAACGGGCACGGCCGCGCACTGCTGGAGCCGGCGCGTACCCTGCTGGTCAACGCCGCCGATCTGGAGCGGCAGCTGGCTGCCGGCAGCGACCCATCGCAGGGCGCACCGCTGCGGTTGGTGCTGGCCGCCAGTACCACCATCGGCAATTACCTGCTGCCGCCGCGCATTGCCGAACTGCTGCGCCAGGCGCCACAGGCCGAGGTCGACCTGCGCATCGACAACAGTGCCGGCGTGGTCGCTGCCGTGCAGCGTCTGGACGTGGACGCCGGCCTGATCGAAGGCCCGTGCCACGAGCGTGGCCTGCAGGTCACGGCCTGGCAGCAGGACCCGCTGGTGATCGTCGCTGCCGCCGACGCCCCCGCGCGCTGGACGCTGGATGAACTTCGCGCCGCACGCTGGCTGCTGCGTGAGCCCGGCTCCGGCACCCGCGAAGCCGTCGAACAGGCCCTGTTGCCGCACCTGCGTGGCTTCGCCCAGACCCTGCAGCTGGGCAATACCGAAGCGATCAAGCAGGCCGCCATCGCCGGCCTCGGCCTGGCCTGTCTTTCGCGTCACGCGCTGGAAGAGCCCCTGGCCCTCGGCCGCCTGCGCGTGCTCGAGACTCCGCTGCCCGCCCTGCAGCGCACGCTGTGGCTGGTACGTCACCCGGGCAAGCAATGGCTGCCGGGGTTGCAGGCGTTGCTGGGGGAGGTGGGGTAATCCATCAGAACCCCAGTCGATCCCATCCATCGACAGTCCCTCCAGCGTTCATCCACGCATGGCGTGGATCTACCGTGTCGACCAAGGTCGACACCCACCAGAGCAGAATGCCGTTCCGACAGATCGCGGGAAACTGTCAGAGGCGGGGTGATGTGGGTCTGCAGGACCGTTGGCGCCATGGATGGCGCCATCGAGCCCCCAAGGATGGGTTTACGGCGTGTCCTGCAGACCCACACCGCCCCGCCATCCCACAGGAAACGAGCTTTGGCTGTTGCTTCGGCAGCAGCAGTGGCCTCTGCGGGTGCCGGGTGCAACCCGGCCGACGCCCCCAACCCGTACAATATCCGGATGCCTCTGATTACTCTGCAGAACGTCGACTTCAGCGTCGGCGGCCCGTTGTTGCTGGAAAAGGCCGAACTGTCGATCGAGCCGGGCGAACGCATCGCCCTGATCGGCCGCAACGGCGCCGGCAAATCCACCCTGCTCAAGCTGCTGTCCGGCGACCACAAGCCCGATGACGGCGAAGTCCGCGTGCAGCAGGGCGTGCGCGTCACCCGCCTGGAGCAGGAAGTGCCACACGGCGCCGCCGGCTCGGTGTTCGACGTCGTCGCCGATGGCCTCGGCGAACTGGGCCAGTGGCTGGCCGAATTCCACCACCTCAGTCATGCCGAAGTATTCGATGGCGAAGCCCTCGGCAACGTGCAGGCCAAGATCGACGCCGCCAACGGTTGGGGCCTGGACCAGCGCGTCAGCGAAACCCTGACCAAGCTCGACCTGGACGGCGAGGCCGAGTTCGGCCGCCTGTCCGGCGGCATGAAGCGCCGCGTGCTGCTGGCCCGTGCACTGGTGTCCAGCCCCGACGTACTGCTGCTGGACGAACCGACCAACCACCTGGACATCGAAGCCATCGACTGGCTCGAAGCATTCCTGAAGGGCTGGAGCGGCAGCGTGGTGTTCGTCACCCACGACCGTCGCTTCCTGCGTGCACTGGCCACCCGCATCGTCGAGATCGACCGCGGCCAGGTCACCAGCTGGCCGGGCGACTGGGCCAACTACGAGCGCCGCCGCGAGGAACGCCTCAACGCGCAGGCGCAGGAAAACGCGCGCTTCGACAAGCTGCTGGCGCAGGAAGAAGTGTGGATCCGGCAGGGCATCAAGGCCCGTCGTACCCGCGACGAAGGCCGCGTGCGCCGCCTGAAGGCGATGCGCACCGAGCGTTCGCAGCGCCGCGACCTCAGCGGCAACGTCAAGATGGAAGCCGCGCAGGGCGTCAGCTCCGGCAAGAAGGTGATCGACGTCAAGGACATTTCGTTCGCCTTCGGCGAGCGCACCATGGTCCGCGACTTCACCACCACCATCCTGCGCGGGGACCGCATCGGCCTGATCGGCCCCAACGGCAGCGGCAAGACCACGCTGCTGAAGCTGCTGCTGGGCGAACTGCAGCCGGCCAAGGGTGAGGTCAACGCCGGCACCAACCTGCAGATTGCCTATTTCGACCAGTACCGCGCGGTGCTGCGCGAAGACTGGAGCGCGATCGAGAACGTGGCCGAAGGCCGCGATTTCCTCGAGTTCAACGGCAAGCGCAAGCACGTGCATGCCTACCTGCAGGACTTCATGTTCACCCCGGAACGTGCGCGTGCGCCGATCACCCGCCTGTCCGGTGGCGAGCGCAACCGCCTGCTGCTGGCCAAGCTGTTCGCGCAGCCGTCCAACCTGCTGGTGATGGACGAACCGACCAACGACCTGGACGTGGAAACCTTGGAGCTGCTGGAAGAGTTGCTGGGCGACTACACCGGCACCCTGCTGCTGGTCAGCCACGACCGTGACTTCATCGACAACGTGGTGACCTCCACGCTGGTGATGGAAGGCGATGGCGTGATCGGTGAGTACGTCGGCGGCTACAGCGACTGGCAGCGTTACGCGGCAAGTGTGGCGACGCCTGCTGCCGCTCCGGCAGCCAAGCCGGCGGCAGCTGCACCGGCCGCTACGGCCGCTGCTCCGGCTGCGCCCAAGCGCAAGCTGGCCTACAAGGAAGCGCGCGAACTGGAGCAGCTGCCGAAGACCATCGAGAAGCTGGAAGGCGATGTCGAAGGCCTGACCTCGGCGATGAACGATCCGTCGTTCTACACCCGCAGCAGCGCCGAAGTGACCGCGCACACCCAGCAGCTGGCCAAGGTGCAGGCCGAGCTGGATGCCGCTTACGCGCGCTGGGAAGAGCTGGAAGGCTGAGTATCGGTCGGCGCCAGCAGTGCGCCGATTGATCGGGTGGAGAATCAGTAGATCCACGCCATGCGTGGATATCCGGATCTGTGCGGACCAACGGTCCGCACCCACCAATCAACGGTCCGTGCAGACCAAGGTCCGCACCCACCGGGGGCCGGTGGTCATTTGACCCCGTGCAGATCCCGCAGCTGGCTCGGCCGGCTGCCGAAGTACGCCGCCAGATCGGCGATGTCCTGATCGCTCAGGTCCTTCGCCTGCGGCGTCATCAGCATGTGCTGGCGGTCGCCGGCGCGGTAGGCCTGCAGCGCATGGGCCAGGTAATCGCCATACTGCCCGCCCAGCTTGGGGTAGGTCGGGTCGATCGGCGCATTGCCGTCGGCCCCGTGGCAGTCGATGCAGCTCTGGTTGGTGGCCTTGCCCTTCACCTTGGCGCGGGCTTCACCGGCGGCCTCGCGGCCTGCAGGCAGGCCGGCCGAAGAAGAAGAACCGTGTTCGCCGCTGGCATGGCCCGGGTCGGCGGCGGACTTCTCGCTGTTTTCCACCTGCGACTGCGAACAGGCGGCCAGCAGCAGGGCAACGGACAGGGCGATGGCATGACGCATCGGATGCGCGGCTTTCGACATGGGCGGGCCTTACTTGACGGTGGACAGGTAAACAGAGAGATCGGCGATCTCCTGTTCGCTGAAGCTCATCGACTGCGCCTGCATCGTTGGATGCCGGCGCTTGCCCTGGCGGTACTCCGTCAGGGCCTGGGCCAGGTACTGCTGGGTCTGGCCGCCGATCTTCGGCACCCGGTAGCTGGGGTAGGCGTTCTTGTAGCCGGTGATGCCGTGGCACCCCTGGCAGGTGTAGGCCAACACGCGGCCATTGTCGAAGTTGCCGGTGGGCGCGGCAGGCGCCGGCGCGGCGGCAGGAGCCGGGGCCGGAGCGGGTGTGGCAGGAGCAGGAGCGGGCTGTGCGGCGGCCCCAAGGGGCAGGAGGACGGCCAGAGCGAGACAAGCGGCGAGCGGCTGCGGGCGCATGGTGTCGTTTCCGGGGATTCGGGTCTGGTCGTTCCGGCGTGGGGTACGGAACGACCCGAGTATAGCCCCAGGTTTCATCTAGCTGAAATGGGGTCGGTCCGACCGGTGGCGTGAAGGCACCATGACCTTTGGGATATGGTGTGGCCGTGAAGTGGTGCATTACTTTGCTACCACACCTGTCCACGCATCCTCCAGGGACCTGACGATGTCGCACCCAACCTTCCTGTCCGGCCGTCGCAGCGGAATCTGCGCTGCCGCACTGCTGATCTCCACCTCCCTGCTGCTGGGCGGTTGCGCCGCAGGGCCCAATTCCGAAGCCAAGGCTGCCGAGACCAAGGAGGAGAAGAAGGTCGACGCGGTCCCGGTCGAGGTGGCAGTGGCCAGCCACCGTGCCGTCGCGGCCAGCTACACCGGTACCGCTGCACTGGAACCGCGCGCCGAATCGCAGGTCGTCGCCAAGACCTCGGGCGTGGCGCTGGCGGTGCTGGTCGAGGAAGGCCAGCGGGTGAGCGCCGGCCAGCCGCTGGTGCGCCTGGACCCGGACCGCGCACGCCTGGCCGTTGCCCAGAGCGAAGCGCAGATGCGCAAGCTGGAAAACAACTACCAGCGCGCCCAGAAACTGGTTGGCCAGCAGATGGTCAGTGCCGCCGATGTCGACCAGCTGCGCTTTGACCTGGAGAACGTCCGCGCGCAATACCGCCTGGCCACGCTGGAGCTGTCCTACACCACGGTGGTGGCGCCGATCTCCGGCGTGATCGCCTCGCGCTCGATCAAGACCGGCAACTTCGTGCAGATCAACACGCCGATCTTCCGCATCGTCGACAACTCGCGCCTGGAAGCCACCCTCAACGTGCCCGAGCGCGAACTGGCCACGCTGCGCGCCGGCCAGCCGGTGACCTTGGCTGCCGATGCGCTGCCGGGCCAGAGCTTCACCGGCACCGTCGATCGCATCGCGCCGGTGGTGGATTCGGGCAGCGGCACGTTTCGCGTGGTCAGTGCCTTCGATGGCGCCGCGCACGCGCTGCAGCCCGGCATGTTCGGGCGCATCCGCATCGATTACGACCAGCGTGCCGATGCGCTTGTGGTGCCGCGCCTGGCGCTGCTCGACGACGGTGAGCCGGCGGTGTTCCGGGTGCGCGAAGGCAAGGTCGCACGCGTTCCGGTCAAGCTGGGTTACGCCGAGGGCCCGTGGGTGGAGATCCGTGATGGCCTGGCGGCCGGTGATCAGGTGGTCACCGCCGGCAAGGTCGCACTGCGCGACGGTACCGCGGTGCAGGTGATCGCCGATCCGAAGGCCAAGGCGAAGACGGTCGCAGCGGCCCCCACGCCGGCAGACAAGGCCGGGAGCAAGCAATGACCGCCCCGGGCCACGACCACGGTGCCTCGCCGGCGAGCGACGGCGCCGCCGCCGGCATGCGCGGCGGCCTGGTGGAATTCGCCACCCGCCGCCGCGTGACCATCGCCATGTGCACGGTCACGCTGCTGCTGTTCGGCCTGATCGCGCTGGGCAACCTCAAGGTCAACCTGCTGCCTGACCTGAGCTACCCGACGCTGACCGTGCGCACCGAATACACCGGTGCGGCGCCGACCGAAATCGAAACCCTGATCACCCAGCCGGTCGAAGAAGCGGTCGGCGTGGTCAAGAACCTGCGCAAGCTGAAGTCGGTCTCGCGCACCGGCCAGAGCGATGTGGTGCTGGAGTTCGCCTGGGGCACCAACATGGACCAGGCCAGCCTGGAGGTGCGCGACAAGATGGAAGCGCTGAACCTGCCACTGGAGGCCAAGGCCCCGGTGCTGCTGCGCTTCAATCCGTCCACCGAGCCGATCATGCGCCTGGTGCTGTCGAGCAAGGACGCGCCGGCCACCGATGCCGATGCGATCCGCGAGCTGACCGGCCTGCGCCGCTATGCCGATGAAGACCTGAAGAAGAAGCTGGAGCCGGTTACCGGCGTGGCGGCGGTCAAGGTCGGTGGCGGCCTGGAGGATGAGATCCAGGTCGACATCGACCAGCAGAAGCTGGCCCAGTTGAACCTGCCGATCGACACCGTCATCAAGCGCCTGAAGGACGAGAACATCAACATCTCCGGCGGTCGCCTGGAGGAGGGTTCGCAGCGCTTCCTGGTGCGTACCGTCAACCAGTTCGCCGATCTGGAGGAAATCCGCAACCTGCTGGTCACCACCCAGGCGTCGAACGGCAGTGCGGCGGACTCGGCACTGCAGCAGATGTTCAACATCGCCGCGTCGACCGGTTCGGCGGCCGCCATCGCGGCGGCCTCGGCGGCGCAGAGCGCATCGTCCGGTGGTGGCTCCAGCGTGGTCGCCAACGGTGTGCCGGTGCGCCTGAAGGATGTGGCCACCGTGCGCCAGGGCTACAAGGAGCGCGAAGCGGTGATCCGCCTGGGCGGCAAGGAATCGGTCGAACTGGCGATCTACAAGGAAGGCGACGCCAATACCGTGTCCACCGCCGAAGCGCTGCGCAAGCGCCTGGAGCAGATCAAGGCCACGTTCCCCTCCGATGTCGAGTTGACCACCATCGAGGACCAGTCGCGCTTCATCGAGCACGCCATCGCCGACGTCAAGAAAGATGCGGTGATCGGCGGCCTGCTGGCGATCCTGATCATCTTCCTGTTCCTGCGCGATGGCTGGAGCACGTTCGTGATCAGCCTGTCGCTGCCGGTCTCGATCATCGCCACGTTCTTCTTCATGGGCCAGTTGGGCCTGAGCTTGAACGTGATGTCGCTGGGTGGCCTGGCACTGGCCACCGGCCTGGTGGTGGACGATTCGATCGTGGTACTGGAGAGCATCGCCAAGGCCCGCGAGCGTGGCCTGGGCATCCTGCAGGCGGCGATTGCCGGTACCCGCGAAGTGAGCATGGCGGTGGTCGCCTCGACCCTGACCACCATCGCGGTGTTCCTGCCGCTGGTGTTCGTCGACGGCATCGCCGGCCAGCTGTTCCGCGACCAGGCACTGACAGTGGCGATCGCCATTGCGATCTCGCTGCTGGTATCGATGACACTGATCCCGATGCTCAGCTCGCTGAAGGGGCGGCCGCCGCTGGCGTTCCCGGAAGAAGCACCGAACGAACCGTGGCAGCCGCAGAACCGCTGGCAGAAGCCGGTGGCACTGGGGCGTCGTGGTGCCGTCGCAACCGCGCGCTGGAGCTTCTATGCGCTGGCCTGGCTGGTCGTGCGTGCGTGGCGTGGCGTGGTGGCGGTGGTCGGCCCGGTGATGCGCAAGGCCAGCGATCTGGCGATGAAGCCCTACGCCGGTGCCGAGCGCGGCTATCTGCGCCTGCTGCCGAGCGCGTTGGCGCATCCGGGCAAGGTACTGGGCGTGGCCACCATCATCTTCGTGGCGACCATGGCGCTGGTGCCGATGCTCGGTGCCGACCTGATCCCGCAGCTGGCGCAGGATCGTTTCGAAATGACGGTGAAGCTGCCGGCCGGCACGCCGCTGAAGCAGACCGATGCGCTGGTGCGAGAGCTGCAGCTGGCCCACGGCAACGGCGAGGGCGTGGCCTCGCTGTACGGCGTCAGTGGCAGCGGCACCCGCCTGGATGCCAGCCCGACCGAGAGCGGCGAGAACATCGGCAAGCTGACCGTGGTGATGGAAGGCGGTGGCAACGCGCGTACCGAAGCGGAGATCACCGAGCGCCTGCGTGACACAATGGGCCAGCATCCGGGTGCACAGGTCGACTTCGCGCGGCCGGCGTTGTTCAGCTTCTCCACGCCGCTGGAAATCGAGCTGCGCGGGCAGGACATGGCGACGCTGGAAGTGGCTGGCCAGCGCCTGGCGGCGATGCTGCGTGGCAATGCGCACTACGCCGACGTGAAGTCCACGGTGGAAGAGGGCTTCCCGGAAATCCAGATCCGCTTCGACCAGGAACGCGCCGGTGCACTGGGCCTGACCACCCGCCAGATCGCCGATGTGGTGGTGAAGAAGGTGCGTGGTGATGTCGCCACCCGTTACAGCTTCCGTGACCGCAAGATCGACGTGCTGGTGCGTGCGCAGGAAGGTGATCGTGCCAGCGTGGAAAGCATCCGTCGGCTGATCGTCAATCCGGGCAGCACCCGCCCGGTGACGCTGGACGCGGTGGCCGATGTGGTGGCCACCACTGGCCCGAGCGAGATCCATCGCGCCGACCAGACCCGCGTCGCTGTCGTGTCGGCCAACCTGCGCGATATCGATCTGGGCGCGGCCATGCGCGAAGTACAGCAGATGGTGGCCGAGCAACCGCTGGGCGCGGGTGTCGGCCTGCACATCGGCGGCCAGGGCGAGGAACTGGCACAGGCGGCGAAGTCGCTGATCTTCGCCTTCGGCCTGGCGATCTTCCTGGTCTACCTGGTGATGGCCTCGCAGTTCGAATCGCTGCTGCATCCGTTCGTGATCCTGTTCACCATCCCGCTGGCGCTGGTCGGCGCGATCCTGGCGCTGATGCTGACCGGCAAGCCCATCTCGGTGGTGGTGTTCATCGGCCTGATCCTACTGGTCGGCCTGGTCACCAAGAACGCGATCATCCTGATCGACAAGGTCAACCAGCTGCGCGAGGCCGGTGTGGCCAAGCACGAGGCGCTGGTGGAAGGTGCGCGCTCGCGCCTGCGGCCGATCATCATGACCACGCTGTGCACGCTGTTCGGCTTCCTGCCGCTGGCGGTGGCGATGGGCGAGGGCGCTGAAGTGCGTGCACCGATGGCGATCACCGTGATCGGCGGCCTGCTGGTATCGACCCTGCTCACCCTGCTGGTGATCCCGGTGGTCTACGACCTGATGGACCGCCGCGGCGACGCCTACTACCGCGAGCGCGGCCGCAAGCACGCCGGCGAAATCGAGCCGGGCGCAGCAGGCAGCGCGGCGGGCACGGAGGAACCGGCATGAGTGTTGCCGAGTTCTCCATCCGCCGCCCGGTCACTACCATCATGTGTTTCGTGTCACTGGTGGTGATCGGCCTGATCGCCTCGTTCCGGCTGCCGCTGGAGGCGCTGCCGGACATCTCCGCGCCGTTCCTGTTCGTGCAGATTCCCTATACCGGGTCGACCCCGGAGGAAGTGGAGCGGACCATCATTCGACCGGTCGAAGAGTCGCTGGCGACGATGACTGGCATCAAGCGCATGCGCTCGTCGGCCACCTCCGAAGCGGCGCTGATCTTCATCGAGTTCAGCGACTGGGACCGCGACATCGCCATCGCCGCCTCCGATGCACGCGAGCGCATCGATGCGATCCGCAGCGACCTGCCCGATGACCTGCAGCGCTACAACGTGTTCAAGTGGTCCAGCAGCGACCAGCCGGTGCTGAAGGTGCGCCTGGCCAGCACCACCGACCTGACCACCGCCTACGACATGCTCGACCGCGAGTTCAAGCGGCGCATCGAGCGCATTCCCGGCGTGGCCCGCGTTGACATCACCGGCGCACCGCCGAATGAGGTGGAGATCGCCATCGATCCGAACCGGCTCAATGCGCACGGGTTGAGCATCAATGAGCTGAGCGAGCGCCTGCGCACGCTGAACTTCTCGATCTCGGCCGGGCAGATCGATGACAACGGCCAGCGCGTGCGCGTGCAGCCGGTAGGTGAGATCACCGACCTGCAGGAGATGCGCGACCTGGTGATCAACGCCAAGGGCCTGCGCCTGGGGGATATCGCCGACGTGCGCCTGAAACCGGCGCGGATGAATTACGGGCGTCGCCTGGACGGCAACCCGGCCGTCGGCCTGGACATTTTCAAGGAGCGCAGTGCCAACCTGGTCGAGGTGTCGCGGGCGGCTCTGGCCGAGGTCGAATCGATCCGCGCGGAGCCGTCGATGCGCGACGTGCAGATCAAGGTGATCGACAACCAGGGCAAGGCGGTGACCTCCTCGCTGCTTGAGCTGGCCGAGGCCGGTGCGGTCGGCCTGATCCTGTCGATCACGGTGCTGTTCTTCTTCCTGCGCCATTGGCCGTCCACGCTGATGGTGACCCTGGCCATTCCGATCTGCTTCACCATCACCCTGGGTTTCATGTACTTCGTCGGGGTGACGCTGAACATCCTGACCATGATGGGCCTGCTGCTGGCGGTGGGCATGCTGGTCGACAACGCCGTGGTGGTGGTGGAGAGCATCTACCAGGAGCGCGAGCGCATGCCCGGGCAGCCGCGGCTGGCCTCGATCATCGGCACCCGCAACGTGGCCATCGCGCTCAGCGCCGGCACGCTGTGCCACTGCATCGTGTTCGTGCCGAACCTGTTCGGCGAGACCAACAACATCAGCATCTTCATGGCGCAGATCGCGATCACCATCTCGGTCTCGCTGCTGGCCTCGTGGCTGGTTGCGGTCAGCCTGATCCCGATGCTGTCCGCGCGCATGGCCACGCCCAAGCTGGTGCACTCGCAGACCGGCCTGATCGCGCGGCTGCAGCGCCGCTACGCCAAGCTGCTGGACTGGTCGCTGCACCATCGCGGCTGGAGCCTGCTTGGCATCGTGCTGGTGGTGCTGGTCAGCCTGGTGCCAATGAAGCTGACCAAGGTCGACATGTTCGGCGGGGATGGCGGCAAGGACATCTTCATCGGCTACATGTGGAAGGGCGCATACACCTATCGGCAGATGTCCGAGGAAGTGGCGCGTGTGGAGAACTGGATCGACGCCAACCGCGAACGCCTGCACGTCAAGCAGGTGTACTCCTGGTACAGCGAGCAGGAAGGCAGCTCGACCGTGGTCACCCTGGACGAGAAGTACGCCAAGGACATCAAGGCGCTGCAGGAAGAACTACGCAAGGGCCTGCCGAAGTCGGCGCGTACCGATTATTTCGTCGGCAACCAGGGCGGCGATGGCGGTGGTGGCGGCAACCAGGGCGTGCAGGTGCAGCTGGTCGGCGACTCAAGTTCGATGCTGCAGGAGATCGGCCAGGAAGTGGTGCCGCTGCTGGCCCAGCGTGCCGAGCTGCGCGACGTGCGCATCGACAATGGCGAGAAGGGCGGCGAGCTGAAGGTACGCGTCGACCGCGAGCGTGCGGCGGCGTTCGGCTTCAACGCCGAACAGGTGGCCAGCTTCGTCGGCTTGGCCCTGCGCGGTGCACCGATGCGCGAGTTCCGCCGTGGCGACAACGAAGTGCCGGTGTGGGTGCGTTTCGCTGGTGCCGAGCAGAGCAGCCCGGAAGACCTGGCTGGCTTCAGCGTGCGTACCGGCGATGGCCGCAGCGTGCCACTGCTGAGCCTGGTCAGCGTTGATGTCGGCTCCTCGGCCACCCAGATCGGACGCACCAACCGCCAGACCACGCTGACCATCAAGGCCAACCTGGCCGAGAAGGTCACCGCGCCGGATGGCCGCAAGGCGATGGAGTCCGTGCTCAAGCCGATGAACTTCCCGGCCGGCTATGGTTTCACCTTCGATGGCGGCGACTACGGCAACGACGACGAAGCGATGCAGCAGATGGTGTTCAACCTGCTGATCGCGCTGGTGATGATCTACGTGGTGATGGCGGCGGTGTTCGAGTCGCTGCTGTTCCCGGCGGCGATCATGAGCGGCGTGCTGTTCTCGATCTTCGGCGTGTTCTGGTTGTTCTGGATCACCGGCACTTCGTTCGGGATCATGTCCTTCATCGGCATCCTGGTGCTGATGGGTGTGGTGGTGAACAACGGCATCGTGATGATCGAGCACATCAACAACCTGCGGCGCGGCGGCATGGGCCGAACGCAGGCACTGGTTGAAGGCTCGCGCGAGCGCCTGCGGCCAATCATGATGACGATGGGCACGGCGATCCTGGCGATGGTGCCGATCTCGTTGACCAATACGCAGATGTTCGGCAACGGCCCGGAGTACGCACCGATGGCGCGCGCCATTGCCGGCGGCCTGGCGTTCTCGACCGTGGTCAGCCTGCTGTTCCTGCCGACGATCTACGCGGTGCTCGATGATCTGCGCAATGCCGTGACGCGGCTGATCCGTCGCGCGCGTGGAGTGGAGATGGTAGAGCCGGGCGCTGCCCGGCTGTAATGCGCGACAACGTGTTGTGGTGTGGGGGAGGCCGGTCGTAGTGGGGCGGCCTCCCCCTTTTTCCGGTCGGGTCAGGCCCTGCGCAGGAACCAGGTCCGGCGCGTGTACTCGTGACCGAAATCCACCTGCCCGAACCGTGCGATCTCACGCTGGCCACGCCGGTAATAGCGCCAGGGCGCTTTGGCCAGCGGAGGGGTTTGCCCGTAGAAAACATCCATGTGGCCCACGGGCATCGACTTCGGGGTCACGTGCATGACCACGCTGCGACGGGTTCCGGCAGAGGGATGCGGGGCACCGCCATGGAACAACTGCGGGTGCCAGACGATCACATCGCCCGGTTGCACGTGCACCGACTGCGGCTTCAGGCCAGCGTCTTCGCACTGGCGCGCAACCGCATCCTGATAGGCGGTCCAGCCCTCCGGCGACATGGCGCTGATCGGGCCGTAGCCGAAGACCTCGTGTCGCAGCGCCTGTACATCAATTGGCGGCAGCAGGTGGCTGCCCGGGACCACGCGCAATGGACCATTGCTTTCATCAACCGGATCCAGCGCGGTCCACACCCCCATGTAGCGCTCGCCCGGGGAGGTGCAGAATACTGGCGTATCACGATGCAACGGCTGTTCCGATCCGCGCTCGTAGTAGAGGCTGGTGTAGAGCGTGGTCGGTTCGCCGAGGAAGCGATCGCAGACGTCGATGGCCGGATTGTCAGTGAGCAGGCGGGTCATCGCATCCACCGCAAGGTGCAGGTTGACGATCCGATACATGCGCTTGTGATCGTCAAGGTTTCGCGACACCGCCTTTGGATTGCGCTGCTTGAAGCGCGCGATGCGCTCGTTGATGTCCTGGACCAGTGCGGGTGCAATCGCCTGGCGCACCACCACGAAACCATCGCGCATCAGCGCATCGTATGCATCCATTGGGGTGTTCCTTCCTTAAACGCCAAGTATAGCCACGAGTGTTGGGGGGGGTTATCCCGCCACCTTGCCCCACACCTTGAACGTGGTCAGCCACAGGCCGAGCATGCTGCCGATGTTGGTCAGCATGAAGGTCAGCACCACGCGGGTGACGCGGTTGCGGTACCAGCCCTTCAGGCTCTGCGCATCGTCGCGCAGCTTGAGGAAGTCCTCGTACGCCGGCTTGCGCAGGCGTGCTTCCACCAGCGCCGAGAACGCGCCGGTCGGGATGCTCAGGCGGAACGGCTTGAACGGGGCCACCGCGATCGCGGTGAGGATGCTCAGCGGATGGCCGCCGGCCAGCAGGCAGCCCAGGCCCGCCAGGCCGCCGGTATACATCGCCCAGGTCGCCAGCAGTTCGGTGCCCACGCCCAGCCCGCCGCGGTAGAAGCCCACGCCGATACCGGTCGCCACGATCGCCAGGATGCCCAGCGTGAACCACGGAATGTTGCGCTTCTTCGGCACCGCTTCGAGCTCGGCGCGTAGCGGTGCCGGTGCCTCGGTATCGGTTTCCAGGTAGCGCGCCAGGCCTGCAAGGTGACCCGCACCGACAACCGCCAGCACTTCACGCTGCTGCGGGTCGTGTTCCTCGCGCAGGCGCGTGGCCATGTAGAGGTCGCGCTCGCCGATGATGGTCTCGTACAGCGCCGGGCTCTCGCTGGCGAACTCGCCGAAGCTCGACTCCAGCATGTCGCCCTGCTTGAGCTTCTCGATTTCGTTTTCGCCCACTTCCTCGGACGAGAACAGGCCGGCGCCAAGCCCGGCGACCAGCTTCAGCTTGCCGAAGAAGCCCAGCCGCTGCGAGGCACGACGGAAGGTCAGGCCGACTTCGCGGTCGATCAGGTGCACCGGCAGGTTGCGTTCGCGCGCCAGCTCCACCGCACGCTTCAGCTCGGCGCCGGGCTCAATGTCGAGCTGTTCGGCCAGGCGGCGCTGGTAGGCGGACAGGGCCAGGTTGGCGGCGAACAGGGCGACGCGGCCCTTGCGGATCACCTCGACCAGGTCGAGCTTGGCCAGCGTGTCCGGATCGCTCAGCGCCTGCAGGCGTTGCGGGTCCAGTTCAACGGCCACCGCATCGAAACGGCCACTGTCGATCGCTTTCTCCACGGCTTCAACGCTGGCGCGCGAAACATGGGCGGTGCCCAGCAGGGTGTAGCGTACGCCGTCGCGTTCGACGACGCGCACCGGCTGGCCGGCGAACAGGTCGTCGCCGGTCTCGGAAAGGGTTTCGGTCATGGGTTCATTCATTGGAAGGTGCGGTGTCGGCGCCATCGCCGAGCGCGCGCTGCATCTGCACGGTATCCAGCCAGCGGCCATGCTTGCGGCCGAGGCCACGGAACACGCCCACCAGCTCGAAGCCGAAGCGTTCGTGCAGCTTGATTGAAGCGGTGTTGGTCGGTTCGCCGATCACGGCCACCATCTGCCGGTAGCCACGCGCCACGCAGGCATCGATCAAGGCCTGCAGCAGGCCCGTGCCGACGCCTTTGCCCTGGAACGCGGCATCGACGTAGACCGAGTTCTCCACGGTCCACTGGTAGGCAACGCGGGTGCGGTAGGTGTTGGCGTAGGCATAGCCGGCCACCTGGCCGTCGATCTCGGCAACCAGGTAGGGGAAGCCGCGGTCGATGATGTCGCGCATGCGGCGCAGCATCTCGGACGCGTCCGGGATGTCGTACTCGTAAGTGTTGACGAAGTCGGTCACTTCCACCGCGTAGATTGCGGTGATCGCGGCGATGTCGGCCGGGCCGGCATCACGGATGAGGACGGCCATGCGCGGGCTCCGGCTCAGTCGATGTAGCGCTTGAGCAGGTCACCGTACGCGTCGATGCGACGGTCGCGCAGGAACGGCCAGATGCGGCGCACGTGCTCGCTGCGCTGCAGGTCGACATCGCACAGCAGCACGGTGGCATCGGTGCCGGCTTCGGCCAGGAACTCGCCCTGCGGGCCCAGCACGTGGCTGTTACCCCAGAACTGGATGCCCGACGCGCCCAGCGGCGAGGCCTCGTGGCCGACGCGGTTGCAGCTCAGCACCGGCAGGCCGTTGGCCACGGCGTGGCCGCGGTGGCTCAGCACCCAGGCGTCGCGCTGGCGGGTCTTCTCGTCCTGCACATCGTCCGGGTCCCAGCCGATCGCGGTGGGGTAGAGCAGCAGCTCGGCACCGGCCAGCGCCATCAGGCGCGCCGCTTCCGGGTACCACTGGTCCCAGCACACCAGCACGCCAAGGCGACCGACCGAAGTATCGATCGGCTTGAAGCCGATGTCGCCCGGGGTGAAGTAGAACTTCTCGTAGAAGCCCGGATCGTCCGGGATGTGCATCTTGCGGTACTTGCCGAGCAGCGTACCGTCTTTCTCGAACACCACCGCGGTGTTGTGGTACAGGCCGGCAGCGCGGCGCTCGAACAGCGAGCCGACCAGCACCACGCCATGCTTCTTCGCCAGCGCACCCAGGCGCTCGGTGCTCGGGCCCGGAATCGGTTCGGCCAGGTCGAATTCGTCCACCGATTCGTGCTGGCAGAAGTACGGACCGTTATGCAGTTCCTGCAGCAGCACCAGTTTCGCGCCCTGCGCAGCCGCCTCGGCCACGCGTGCTTCGATCACCGCCAGGTTGGC
Organism: Stenotrophomonas sp. 78350_Sma; assembly: GCF_056482105.1. Lineage (NCBI taxonomy): Bacteria > Pseudomonadati > Pseudomonadota > Gammaproteobacteria > Lysobacterales > Lysobacteraceae > Stenotrophomonas > Stenotrophomonas sp. 78350_Sma. The sequence goes on from NZ_CM151182.1 coordinate 2,006,424, forward strand.
GGCGGCATCACCGTGGTTGCGCTCCTGGATCAGGGCGACGGTAAGGGGGCTGCGCGAGTTCATGCGGGGCGTTCCTGCGGGGGAAAACCAGCATGTTAGCGCGGATGGACGGCGACGGCGTGTCGCGCGCTGAATGGGTGCTGGGTAGTGCCGGCCGCTGGCCGGCAATCCCGTGGATCCATCAGGCAGTGCAGGGTTGCCGGCCAGCGGCCGGCACTACCAATCCTCAGGCCTTCAACAACCCTGCCGGCAGCTGCATGGTGATGCAGTGCAGGCTGCCGTTCTGCCAGATCAGCGAACGGCAGGGCACCTGCACGATCTCGCGGCCCGGGTGCGCCTGGGCCAGCACGTCGCGGGCCAGGTCGTCGGCCGGATCGCCGTAGGCCGGCATCAGCACTGCGCCATTGACGATCAGATAGTTCGCGTACGACGCAGCCAGGCGGCGGCCTTCGTCGATCACCGGCTGTGCCCACGGCAGCGGGAACAGGCGGTACGGCTGGCCATCCTTGGTACGCAGCGCCGCAAGCTCATTGCCCATCGCCTGCAGTTCGGCGTAGTGCGAGTCGCTCTCGTCGTCGCAGGCCTGGTAGACGATGCTGTCAGCCGAGGCGAAGCGGGCGAGGGTGTCGATATGCGCGTCGGTGTCGTCGCCTTCCAGATAACCGTGGTCCAGCCACAGTACGCGGTCCTGCTGCAGCCAATCGGCCAGGTCGGCGCTCAGGCTGGCGCGGTCGCGGTCCGGGTGGCGCTCGTGCAGGCACTTCCAGGTGGTCAGCAGGGTGCCTTCGCCGTCGGTTTCGATGCCGCCGCCTTCCAGGGCGAACGGAATGCTGCGCACCGGCGCATCGTTGAACACACCGGCCTGGTCGAGCACGCCCACCAGCTGGTCATCCAGGGTGGCGTCGAACTTGCCGCCCCAGCCGGTGAAGCGGAAATCCAGCAGCTGGAACCCGCCGTCGGCACGGCGCAGGGTGATCGGGCCGGAATCGCGCAGCCAGGTATCGTCGTAGGCCGCCGTGGTGAAGTGGACCTTGTCCATGTCGATGCGGTTGGAGCGCAGCCGCATCTCGGCGTAGGTCTCCACATCATCGTCGGCCACGCAGATCAGCACCGGCTGGAAGCGGGTGATGGCCGCGACCAGGGCGATGTAGGTCTCTTCCACCTGGCCCAGGCGGTCAGCCCAGTCGGTATCGGCGGTGGGCCAGGCAATCAGGACGCCGCTCTGGGCTTCCCACTCGGCAGGAAAACGAAGGGTCTGGTTCATGGTCTCGCTACACAGGCCCGCCCACGGCGGGTAAAGGGATCAACGGATCGGCGGTTTCGGGCCGATTTCGTTCGGGTCCGCCTGGTTGGCCACCACGTCGATCACCTTCTGCTTCTCGAAGTAGACGGTGAACTGCGGGTACACCCAGCGGTTGATGGTCGGCCATTGCCGCTTCTGCCCGCCACGCGGCTGCAGCTGCTCGCTCGGCGCGCCGAACTGCGCCTGCACCTGCTGCATGCTCTGGCCGCGCACGGGCAGGGTACCGGCCGGCTTCTCGCGGGCGCGGTCGACAAGCAGGGTATCGGCCAGCGCCGGCGTGGCGGCGGCCAGGGTGGCCATCACGGCCAGGGCGGACAGGTAACGCTTCATCTCGATCTACTCCCCAGTGGTCAAGAAAGGCGATTACAGCAAAAACGGCAGGAAAAAGCCGCATAAACAAAAAACCGCCCGAAGGCGGCTTTTTGCATCGGGTCGGCCCCGCGTAGGGCCAGCCGCAGCCGCGAAGGCTGTTGGGCTTAGCGCTGACGCGCCTTGAAACGCGGGTTCGACTTGCAGATGACGAAGATCTTGCCACGACGACGCACGACCTTGCAGTCACGGTGACGGGCCTTCGCCGACTTCAGGGAGGACAGGACTTTCATGGCATACCTCGGCGTAAACAGTAGTTGTTCGGGTGGAGCGTGGCCGCGATATGCGAAAGACAATCGGCAGTTGACGCTCGTTCAAGCCCGCCATTCTACCGGGCTTTTCCTCGTGGTTTCAAGTGGTTGCACAAAAGATCCCGCTGGGGGCGTCTGGCGGGGGCTAGAATGACCCCTTTACACGCTCTGGGAACCCCATGAATCCACTCGCTCCCGTCCTGACCATCGACGGCCCTTCAGGGGCTGGCAAGGGTACCATCAGCCGCATCATCGCGCGCCGGATGGGCTGGCATTACCTGGATTCGGGCGCGCTGTACCGCGCAGTGGGCGTGGCCGCGAGCTGGGCAGACATCGACACCTCCGACGCCTCGGCGCTGGTACGCTGCACCTTCGATACCCACGTTCAGTTTGTCGAGCAGGGTGAAGCCATGCGGGTCATGGTGAACGGCACCGATGCCACCGACGAGCTGCGCCTGGAGACCACCGGCGCACTGGCCTCGGCCATCGCCGCCATTCCCGAGGTCCGGGCCGCCCTGAAGGAGCGCCAGCGCGCATTCAGGGAGCTGCCCGGCCTGGTTGCCGACGGTCGCGACATGGGCACGGTGATCTTCAAGGACGCCCCCTACAAGGTCTTCCTGACCGCCAGTGCCGAGGAGCGCGCCGAGCGCCGGCATAAGCAGTTGAAAGACAAGGGGGTTTCTGTTAACTTTGATGACCTCCTGCGCGAGATCATGGCCCGCGACGCCCGTGATGCTCAGCGTACCGTGGCGCCCCTGAAGCCGGCAGACGATGCTGTCCTCATCGACACCACAGGCATCGGCATCGATGATGTCGTTGCCCGAGTGATGGATCTGCTTCCGGTTCCGGCTGCCTGATCCGTTCGCGCGGGAGCACTGCCAGCAGCATCAGTGGTGGTCGCGCAAAGCAGTGCTGTACCAGCTCCGTCGCGCAATGATGCGTGGCGGTTTTCCTACTACACACGACCTGCGTTTCCGGGGTCGACCAACAGGCGGGCGGTCGCCATTCCCCTGAAGGGGACGCCACCGACCCATGTGTCCAACAGAGTAAATCTAATGACCGAATCATTTGCCGAACTGTTTGAAGCCAGCCAGGCCAACCTGGCCAAGCTGAAGCCGGGCGCCATCGTCAGCGGTACCGTTGTTGAAGTCCGCGGCGACGTCGTGGTGATCAACGCTGGCCTGAAGTCCGAAGGCATCGTGCCGATCGAACAGTTCCGTAACGACGCTGGCGAAATCGACGTCGCCGAAGGCGACATCGTCAAGGTCGCCCTCGACTCGATCGAGAACGGCTTCGGCGAAACCGTCCTGTCGCGCGAGAAGGCCAAGCGCGCGATGGTGTGGGACGAGCTGGAAGAAGCGTTGGAAAAGAACGAAACCATCACCGGCCGCATCAGCGGCAAGGTCAAGGGTGGTTTCACCGTGGACATCAAGGATGTCCGCGCCTTCCTGCCGGGTTCCCTGGTCGATGTGCGCCCGGTGCGCGATCCGGCCTACCTGGAAGGCAAGGAACTCGAGTTCAAGCTCATCAAGCTGGACCGCAAGCGTAACAACGTCGTGGTCTCGCGCCGCGCTGTCGTCGAAAGCGAGCACTCGGAAGAGCGCGAGCAGCTGATGGACAAGCTGCAGGAAGGCGCGATCCTGAAGGGTGTCGTCAAGAACCTGACCGATTACGGCGCGTTCGTGGACCTGGGCGGTATCGACGGCCTGCTGCACATCACCGACATGGCGTGGAAGCGCGTGCGTCACCCGTCGGAAGTCGTGAACGTCGGCGACGAGCTGGACGTCCGCGTGCTGAAGTTCGACCGCGAGCGCAACCGCGTTTCGCTGGGCCTGAAGCAGCTGGGCGAGGATCCGTGGGACAACATCGGCCGTCGTTACCCGGCCAACAGCCGCGTCTTCGGCAAGGTCTCCAACGTCACCGATTACGGTGCGTTCGTTGAGATCGAGCCGGGCGTCGAAGGCCTGGTGCACGTCTCCGAGATGGATTGGACCAACAAGAACGTCAACCCGTCCAAGGTTGTCCAGGTTGGTGATGAAGTCGAAGTGATGGTGCTGGACGTCGATGAAGAGCGTCGCCGTATCTCGCTGGGCATGAAGCAGGTTGCCGCCAATCCGTGGGAAACCTTCGCTGCCACCCACAAGAAGGGTGACAAGGTGTCGGGCCAGATCAAGTCGATCACCGACTTCGGCATCTTCATCGGCCTGGACGGCGGCATCGACGGCCTGGTCCACCTGTCCGACATCAGCTGGAACACCACCGGCGAAGACGTCGTTCGCAACTTCAAGAAGGGCGATACCCTGGACGCCGTCGTCCTGGCTGTCGATCCGGAGCGCGAGCGCATCTCCCTGGGCGTGAAGCAGCTGGAGCAGGATCCGTTCGGCCAGTACATGGCTGCCAATCCGAAGGGCTCCAAGGTCGAAGGCGTGGTGAAGGAAGTCGACGCCAAGGGCGCGATCATCGAGCTGGCTGACGGCATCGAAGGTTACGTCTCGGCCCGCGACATCGCCAACGAGCGCGTTGACGACGCCACCCAGCACCTGAAGGTCGGCGACAAGATCGAAGCCAAGTTCGTGGGCATGGACCGCAAGGGCCGTACCCTGCAGCTGTCGATCAAGGCCAAGGATGACGCGGAAATGCGCGAAGTGCTGGAGGAATACCAGTCCTCTTCGGCTTCCAGCGGCACCACCCAGCTGGGCGCGCTGCTGCGTGCACAGCTGAACGGCAACAAGTCCGAGTAATCGGCCTTACGCTGTTTGTTGTTTCCTGGACGGCCCGGGCTTCTGCCCGGGCCGTTTCAGGCTGAGATGCCCCTGATGTGAGCCGGTAATGACCAAATCCGAACTGATCGAAATCCTTGCGCGCCGCCAGGCGCACCTGAAGGCCGATGATGTCGATCTGGCGGTGAAGTCGTTGCTGGAAATGATGGGCGGTTCGCTGTCCGCCGGGGATCGCATCGAAATCCGTGGTTTTGGCAGCTTCTCGCTGCACTATCGTCCGCCGCGCCTGGGTCGCAACCCGAAGACCGGCGAATCGGTTGCCCTGCCGGGCAAGCACGTCCCCCATTTCAAGCCGGGCAAGGAACTGCGCGAGCGGGTCAGCAGTGTGCTGCCGCTGGACGCCGATCCGGCCTGAGCCTCCGTCGCGCCACCGCGTGCGAATCCAGCCGCGGGTCGGATAAGCTACGGACTCCTGCCACTGGAGCTGTCGCATGAAGGTCTTTCGTCTGCTGGTCCTGCTGGCGGTCCTGATCCTTGGGCTGATCATTGGTGCGGTCAACATGACCGCGATGTCGATCAACCTGCTGTTTACCCAGTTGAATACCTCTGTCGGCGTGGCGCTGATCGCGGCCCTGCTGATCGGAGTCATCGTCGGTGCCGGCCTGGTACTGGTGAGCGTGGTCATTCCGCTCTACGGTCAGCTGCGCCGTGCCAACAAGTCCGTAGCGGCAACGCCGGCCGCGGGTGTTTCCCCCCAATCTTTTGATGGACGCTGATCGAAGATGGATTTCGTCACCGAGTGGCTGTGGTTTTTCCTGTTCGTTCCGCTGGCCGCACTGGCCGGGTGGGTGATCGGCCGGCGTGGTGGCCAGCGCCACGGTGACAACCAGGTCAGCCGCCTGTCCAGCACCTACTTCCGTGGCCTGAACTACCTGCTCAACGAGCAGCCGGACAAGGCCATCGAACTGTTCCTGCACATCGCCGAGCTGGACAAGGAAACCTTCGAGACCCAGGTCGCGCTGGGCCACCTGTTCCGCCGCCGCGGTGAAGTCGACCGCGCCATCCGCCTGCACCAGGGGCTGGTCAACCGCCACGACCTGAGCGACGCGCAGCGCGTGCAGGCCCTGCTGGCGCTGGGCGAGGACTACATGAAGTCCGGCCTGCTGGACCGCGCAGAGACTGTGTTCACCGAGCTGGCACAGCTCGACCAGCGCGCCCCGCAGGCGCTCAAGCACCTGATCGGCATCTATCAGGCCGAGCGTGACTGGGAAAAGGCGATCGACAACGCCACCCGCTTCGAAGACGTCACCGGCGAGCCGATGGGCAAGCTGATCGGGCAGTTCGAATGTGAACTGGCTGAACGCTTCCGCGGTGCCGGCAAGCTGGAAGAGGCGAGGGCGGCGATCGCCCGCGCCTACCAGGCCGACGCCATGTCGGTGCGCGCCGGCATCATCGAAGGTCGCCTCGAGACGGATGCGGGCAACGCTGAAGCCGCGGTGCGTGCATTCGAGCGTGCCGCGCGCAACGACCCGGAGTACCTGCCCGAGCTGCTGCCGGCGTTGATGGAAAACTATCGCAAGGTCGGCGACCTGGGCGGCGCACGTGCGTTCCTGTCGGAAATGACCGAACACTACCGTGGCATCGCCCCGGTGCTGGCCCTGACCCGGCTGATGGAAGAGCAGGAGGGCGTGGCTCCGGCCCGGGCCTACCTTGGCCGCCAGCTCAAGGATCGTCCGTCGGTGCGTGGCGAATCCGCGCTGATCGACCTGACCCTGGCCGAGGGCGCCGATTCCACTGCGACCCTGCATGACCTCAAGCACATCACCGACCAGCTGCTGGTGCGCAATCCCGCTTACCGCTGCACCCGTTGCGGGTTCGGTGCGCGCACCCACCATTGGCAGTGCCCGAGCTGCAAGGAATGGGGCACGGTCAAGCCACTGCTGAACTACGCGGTGCTCTGATCCATGCCGTGGCTCGTGATGGGCGCGCTGCTGGGGCTGGCCCTGCTGAGTGCGGGGCTGACCTGGGCGGCACGGGGTTATGCCCTGCGCCAGCAACTGATGGATCAGCCCGGCGAGCGTCGCAGCCATAGCGTGGCGACGCCGCGCGGTGGTGGTATCGCCATCGTCATCAGCCTACTGGTCACCGCCGGTGCAGCGATGTGGGTCTGGCCTGAATCGACACCGAGCCTGCTGGTGGCCAGCCTGGGCCTGGTACTGGTGGCGGGCATCGGCTGGTGGGACGACCACCGGCCGTTGCCGGCCATGCGCCGCCTGCTGGTGCACTTCATTGCCGCCGCGCTGCTGGCCGCCCTGGTCAAGGTGCACGGTGGAAGCTGGTTGCTGGCCGGGCTGGTGCTGGTATTCACCGCCTCGTTGATCAACATCTGGAACTTCATGGATGGCATCAACGGTATTGCCGCCAGCCAGGCCATTGTTGTCGCACTGGGCCTGGCGCCGGTGCTGCCCTGGCCGTACTCGCTGGCGGCGGTGGCACTGGGCCTGGCCTGCCTGGGTTTTCTGCCATTCAATTTCCCGCGGGCCCGGATCTTCATGGGGGATGTCGGAAGTGGCGCGCTGGGCTATGCAGTCGCCGTCGTCCTGGCCATCGCCGCGGTGCGTACCGACATCAACTGGATCCTGCTGCTGGTGCCGGCTTCGGCGTTCCTCGTGGACGCGGGCTTCACACTGGCGGCGCGCATCATTTCCGGACAACGCTGGATGGAACCCCATACCCAGCACGTCTACCAGCGGGCGGTGCAGGCAGGAGCCAGCCACGCCCAGGTGACAGGGATGTACTTTGCTTTGGGCCTGTTCAGTATTACAGTGCTTAATGTCTGCTCCAATTTACAGCCGAGGTGGGAGGCTGTCCTGGCGGTCGCGTGGTTTCTCGCGCTGAGCGTCCTCTGGCTCCTCCTGCGCAATGGATTGCGTCACCGACAAGGAAATACCTGACTTATGGCTTCACCCTGGCGGGACAGAATCCTCGGCCTGATGCCGCGTTCGGCCATCGTCTGCCACGACCTGTTCATGGTCTGGGCATGCTGGCAGCTGCTCCATGCCGGGCGGTACTCGATCCTCCCCAACGCGCCCGCGCTTCCGCTCTGGAATGTCGACACCACGCTGGTGCTGCTGCTGCAGGGCCTGGTGTTCTGGCGCGTGGGCCTGTATCGCGGGCTGTGGCGTTTCGCCAGCGTCAGTGACCTGCTGAACATCTTCAAGGCCAGCTTCATCGGCCTGGTCGGCATCGTGCTGGTCCTGATGTGGAAGCGTTTCGACGGCGTGCCGATGTCGGTGCTGGTGATCTATCCGTTCGCGCTGTCGGCGCTGCTGGGCGCGCCGCGCCTGCTGTACCGGGCCTGGAAGGATTACCAGGCACTGCAGTCGGATTCGAGCGCGCGCCGCGTGCTGATCCTGGGTGCCGGGCAGGCCGCCGAGACCCTGGTCCGCGATCTGCGCCGCTCCGGCAACTTCGAGCCGGTCGGTCTGCTGGACGACGCACCGCACCTGCGCGGCGCCAAGCTGCAGGGCCTGCCGATCCTGGGCAGCCTGGATGATGCCCCGGCCGTGGTCCGCGAGACTGCGGCCAAGTTGCTGGTGATCGCCATGCCCTCGCTCGATGCCGCAGGCATGCAGCGGGTGGTCGCCATCTGCGAAAGCACCGGTGTGCCGTTCCGCACCGTGCCCAAGCTGAGCGACATCCTGCAGGGCCAGTCGCTGCCTGGCCAGCTGAAGGAAGTGGCGATCGAGGACCTGCTCGGCCGCAAGCCGATCACCCCGGACTGGAACCTGATCCGCGGCTGGTTGGGCGGGCGCACCGTGATGGTTACCGGTGCCGGTGGCTCGATCGGCTCGGAGCTGTGCCGCCAGTGCGCGCGCCATGGCGCCGGCCGCATCATCCTGCTGGAGATCAGCGAACTGCTGCTGCTGACCATTGAAGGTGAGCTGCGCCGCAGCTTCCCCGATATCGAGATCGAAGCGGTGCTGGGCGATTGTGGCGATCCTGCGGTGATCCGCCATGCGCTGTCGCTGCATCCGGTCGACACCACGTTCCATGCTGCGGCGTACAAGCATGTGCCGGTGCTGGAGCGGCAGCTGCGCGAAGCCGTGCGCAACAACATCCTGGCGACCGAGAACGTGGCCCGTGCCTGCCTGGAGGCCCGCGTCGAGCATTTCGTGTTCATCTCCACCGACAAGGCGGTCGACCCGGTCAACGCGCTGGGTGCCAGCAAGCGCTATGCCGAGATGATCTGCCAGAGCCTGGACCAGAAGTCCACGCACACCCGTTTCGTTACCGTGCGCTTCGGCAACGTGCTGGCCTCGGCCGGCAGCGTGGTGCCGCTGTTCCGCGAGCAGATCCTGCGTGGTGGGCCGGTCACGGTCACCGACCCGGAAGTCACCCGCTACTTCATGACCATCCCCGAGGCCTGCCAGTTGATCCTGCAGGCAGCGGCCTCGGCCTCGCACGGTGCGATCTACACGCTCGACATGGGCGAGCCGGTGCCGATCCGACTGCTGGCCGAGCAGATGATCCGTCTGGCGGGCAAGCAGCCGTACAAGGACATTCCGATCATCTACACCGGCCTGCGTCCGGGTGAGAAGCTGCACGAGACGCTGTTCTATTCGGACGAGGACTATCGGTCCACCGCGCACCCGAAGATTCTCGAGGCTGGCGTGCGCATGTTCTCGCGCGATCTGGTGCTGGGCAACGTCCCGCGCCTGCGCGAGGCGGTGTGCAGCTATGACGCGGACAGCATCAAGGAAGTCCTGTTTGCAACAATGCCGGAGTTCTCGCCAATCGAACAGGATGCTTACATTTCATCCGCTAAAGTCGTGCCCTTTCCGGCACGCGAGGCCAACAGGCACCAATGAGCAAGCGAATTCGCAAAGCGGTTTTCCCGGTCGCAGGGCTGGGGACGCGTTTTTTGCCAGCAACCAAGACCGTGCCGAAGGAGATGTTGCCGATCATTGATCGGCCGCTGATCCAGTACGCGGTGGATGAAGCAATCGAGGCGGGCTGTGACACGCTGGTGTTCATCACCAACCGTTACAAGCATGCAGTCGCCGACTATTTCGACAAGGCCTACGAGCTGGAACAGAAGCTCGAGCGCGCTGGCAAGCAGGAGCAGCTGGAACTGATCCGTCACGTGCTGCCCAATGGCGTGCGTGCGATCTTCGTGACCCAGGCCGAGGCGCTGGGCCTGGGCCATGCGGTGCTGTGTGCCAAGGCCGTGATCGGTGACGAACCGTTTGCGGTGCTGCTGCCGGACGACCTGATCTGGAACCGCGGCGACGGTGCGCTGAAGCAGATGGCCGATCTCAACGAAGCCAGTGGTGCCAGCGTGATCGCCGTTGAAGACGTGCCGCACGACAAGACCGCCAGCTACGGCATCGTCGCGACCGAGGCCTTCGATGGTCGCAAGGGCCGCATCTCGCAGATCGTGGAGAAGCCCAAGCCGGAGGACGCACCGAGCGACCTGGCGGTGGTCGGCCGCTACGTGCTGAGCCCGAAGATCTTCGAGCTGCTGGAACAGACTGGCAGCGGCGCGGGTGGCGAGATCCAGCTGACCGATGCGATCGCGCAGCTGCTGAAGACCGAAGAGGTCGATGCCTACCGATTCGAGGGCACTCGTTTCGACTGCGGCACGCACCTGGGGCTGGTGGAGGCGACGATCCGCTTCGCGCTGGACAACCCGAAGCTGGCTGGCCCGGCGCGGGAGAAGCTGACGGCGATGTTGGCGGAATAAGGTTTATCAAGCGCTCCGTTCGCGCTTTGATTGATACGTGATGGGCGGGACGGGTGGGCCTTTGCAGGACACGCCGTAAACCCGTCCATGGGGGCTCGGTCGCCGCATCCATGCGGCGAACGGTCCTGCAAAGGCCCACCCGCCCCGCCTGTCATGTTTCCTGCGGGCGCGGACGGGAAGGGCGGAATCAAAGGCAGAAGCACAAGCAAAAAAGGCAGCCTATGGCTGCCTTTTTCGTTTCCAGAGCAGAGGCATCCACGCATGGCGTGGATCTACTGCCTTTGCTCATCCCTCCGCCGCGGGGAGGCTGGAAGGGCCGGGTTGGCAGGGCTGCCCGGGACCGTTGGCGCCATGGATGGCGCCATCGAGCCCCCATGGATGGGTTCACGGCGTGTCCCGGGCAGCCCTGCCAACCCGGCCCACGCCATGAAGCCCAACGAGGCAACGCTTTGAACCTTACAGCGCCTCGAAAATACCCGCTGCGCCCATGCCGGTGCCGATGCACATCGTCACCATGCCGTACTTCTGCTGGCGACGACGCAGGCCGTGCAGCAGGGTCGCGGTACGGATCGCACCGGTTGCACCCAGCGGGTGGCCCAGGGCGATCGCGCCGCCCAGCGGGTTGACCTTGCTCGGGTCCAGGCCGCAATCACGGATCACCGCCAACGACTGCGCGGCGAATGCTTCGTTCAGCTCGATCCAGTCCAGCTGGCCCTGGGTCAGGCCGGCCTGCTTCAGGGCCTTCGGGATCGCGGCGATCGGGCCGATGCCCATCACTTCCGGGCGCACGCCGGCCACCGAGAAGCTGACGAAACGGGCCAGCGGGGTCAGGCCGTAATCCTTGATCGCCTGCTCCGAGGCCAGCAGCACCGCGCCTGCACCATCGCTCATCTGCGACGAGTTACCGGCGGTGACGGTGCCGCCGAACTGGCCGTTGCGGAACACCGGGCGCAGCTTGGCCAGGCCTTCAGCGGACGAATCCGGGCGCGGGCCTTCGTCTGTGTCGGCGATCTTGTTGCGGGTGATGATGCGCTGGCCATCGGCCAGGTCCGGCAGGTGCGAGACGATCTCGTACGGGCTGATCTCGTCCTTGAACTCGCCGTTCTGGATCGCGGCCATCGCCTTCTGGTGCGAGGCCAAGGCGAAGGCGTCCTGGTCTTCGCGCGAGACCTTCCACTCTTCGGCGACCTTCTCGGCGGTGATGCCCATGCCGTAGGCGATGGCCACGTGGTCGTTGTCGAACACGCTCGGTGCCATCGCGATCTTGTTGCCCATCATCGGCACCATCGACATCGACTCGGTGCCACCGGCCAGCATCAGGTCGGCGTTGCCCAGGCGGATCGCGTCGGCGGCCTGCGCGACGGCCTGCAGGCCGGAGGAGCAGAAGCGGTTCACGGTCTGTGCGGCGATGGTGTTCGGCAGGCCAGCCAGCAGCACGCCGATGCGCGCCACGTTCATGCCCTGCTCGGCTTCCGGCATGGCGCAGCCGATGATCGCGTCATCGATGCGGTTGACGTCCACGCCCGGGGCCTGCGCGACGACGCTGCGCAGCACGTGCGCAAGCATGTCGTCGGGGCGGGTGTTGCGGAACATGCCCTTGGGCGCCTTGCCGACCGGGGTGCGGGTGGCGGCGACGATGTAGGCGTCCTGGATTTGCTTGGTCATTGCAGTGATCTCTCGAATAGGTTTTGCCGGTGTGCCCACCAGGGTGGGCATCTACCAGAGGCAGTGGGATGCCGGCCGCAGCCGGCACCCGCCATCAATCAGTTACGCAGCGGCTTGCCGGTCTTCAGCATGTGCGCGATGCGGGCCTGGGTCTTTTCCTGCTGGGCCAGTTCGACGAAGTGCTTGCGCTCCAGGGTCAGCAGCCACTCTTCGTCCACCAGGGTGCCGCGGTCGACCTTGCCGCCGCACAGCACGGTGGCGATGCGCTCGGCGATCTCGTAGTCGTACGGGCTGATGAAGCGACCTTCCAGCATGTTGACCAGCATCATCTTGAAGGTGGCGATTCCCACGTCACCGGCGACCTGGATGCGGCGTGCCGGCAGCGGCGGGCGGTAACCGGCTTCGGCCAGGGCGCGGGCTTCAGCCTTGGCGATGTACAGCGCCTCGTAGCTGTTGAATACCACCTTGTCGGTGCTGCGCAGCAGGCCCAGTTCCTTGGCGTTGACGGCCGAGTTGGACACCTTGGCCATCGCCACGGTCTCGAAGGTCTTCTTCAGTTCGGCGAACACGTCACCGCCCGGACCGGCTGCCTGCGAGGCACGCACGGCCAGTTCCTTCAGGCCACCACCGGCCGGCAGCAGGCCGACGCCGGCCTCGACCAGGCCGATGTAGCTTTCCAGGAAGGCCACGGTCTTGGCGCTGTGCATCTGGAACTCGCAGCCGCCGCCCAGGGCCAGGCCGCGCACCGCAGCCACCACCGGCACCAGCGAGTACTTGATGCGCTGGCTGGTGCGCTGGAAGTTGGCGACCATCTCTTCGAACTGGTCGACCTTGCCGGCCTGCAGCAGGCCGAGCGCACCGGCCAGGTCGGCACCGGCGGAGAAGGGTTCCTTCTGCTGCCAGATCACCAGGCCCTGGAAGTCCTTCTCGGCGCGGCTGACGCATTCCTGCAGGCCATCGAGCACCTGGTCGGACACGGTGTTCATCTTGGTCTTGAAGCTGACCACGGCGATGCCGTCGCCGTCGTGCCACATGCGCAGGCCGTCGTTCTCGAACACGGTCTCGCCCGGCGCGAACTTTTCGCCCAGCAGCGGATCCGGGAAGCGCTGGCGCTGGTACACCGGCAGCGACGAGCGCGGCAGCTTGGCGTTGCGCGACGGGCTGTAGCTGCCTTCGGCGGCATGCACGCCGTCGCGGCCATCGAACACCCAGTCCGGCAGCGGCGCGTTGCTCATGCTCTTGCCGGCCACGATGTCATCGGCGATCCACTGCGCGACCTGCTTCCAGCCGGCGGCCTGCCAGGTTTCGAACGGGCCGAGCGACCAGCCGTAGCCCCAGCGGATGGCCAGGTCCACGTCGCGTGCGGTCTCGGCGATGTCGGCCAGGTGGTAGGCGCTGTAGTGGAACAGGTCGCGGAAGGTCGCCCACAGGAACTGCGCCTGCGGATGCTGGCTCTCGCGCAGCTTGGCGAACTTCTCGGCCGGGTTTTTGATCTTCAGGATCTCGACCACTTCCGGCGCGGCAGCGCGATCAGCCGGACGGTAGTCCTGCTTCTCCAGGTCGAGCACGACGATGTCCTTGCCGACCTTGCGGAAGATGCCAGCGCCGGTCTTCTGGCCCAGCGCGCCCTTGGAAATCAGCGCGTCCAGCCACTTCGGCGACTTGAAGAACTCATGCCACGGGTCGCTCGGCAGGGTGTCGCCCATGGTCTTGATGACGTGGGCCATGGTGTCCAGGCCGACCACGTCGGAAGTGCGGTAGGTAGCCGACTTCGGGCGGCCCACCAGCGGGCCGGTCAGGCCGTCCACTTCATCGAAGCCCAGGCCGAACTGCTGGGTGTGGTGGATGGTGGACAGGATCGAGAACACGCCGATGCGGTTGCCGATGAAGTTCGGGGTGTCCTTGGCGTACACCACGCCCTTGCCCAGGGTGGTGACCAGGAATGCTTCCAGGCCTTCCAGCACGGCGGCATTGGTGGTGGTGGCCGGGATCAGCTCGGCCAGGTGCATGTAGCGCGGCGGGTTGAAGAAATGTACGCCGCAGAAGCGGTGGCGCAGCTGCTCGGGCAGCACGTCGGCCAGCTTGTTGATGCCCAGGCCCGAGGTGTTGGAGGCCAGCACCGCGTGGTCGGCCACGAACGGGGCGATCTTCTTGTACAGGTCCTGCTTCCAGTCCATGCGCTCGGCGATGGCCTCGATGATCAGGTCGCAGTCCTTCAGCTGCTCCAGGCCGGACTCGTAGTTGGCCGGGGTGATGGCTTCGGCCAGCGACTTGCTGGCCAGCGGCGCCGGGCTCAGCTTGCCCAGGTTGGCGATCGCCTTCAGCACGATGCCGTCGGCCGGACCTTCCTTGGCAGGCAGGTCGAACAGCACGGTGTCGACGCCAGCATTGGTGAGGTGGGCGGCGATCTGGGCACCCATGACGCCGGCACCCAGCACGGCGGCGCGGCGGACTAGCAGGGAATTGGACATGGTGTAGGGCCTTTGTTGGTCAGCAGTTACTGGGTGGGTCACACCCGGTGGAATCACGGGGAAGCGGGCAGGGCGCTGGCGCGTGCGGCGGCGCGGAACCCGGCTTCGGCGAAATGGATCAGTTCGTGGGCGGCATGGGCACGATGCGCCGCTTCGGTGACACCGGCGGGACGCTTGATCAGCCCGAAGTCGGCCATGGCATAGGTGAGCGAGCCGGCCAGGAAATCCAGGCGCCAGTACAGCTCTTCCTTGCTCAGGTCCGGCACGCATTCGGCAATCGCCTTGCCGAACGCACGCAGCACGTGGCCGTAGTGGTCGGACAGGAACTTGCGCAGGTTGTCGTTCTTCTCGGCGTAGGCGCGTGCGATCACGCGCACGAAGGCGCCGCCGTTCTGGCGGTCCTGGGCCAGTGCCAGCGCCGGCTCGACAAAGGCGGCCAGCACCGGGCGCAGTTCGCCGGGGTGTTCGCTGCGGGCGCGCTCGAGCTGCGACAGGCGGGCACCGGTCATCTCGTCCATGCGGCGGCGGAACACCTCGTTGACCAGGTTTTCCTTGGAACCGAAGTGGTAGTTGACCGCGGCGATGTTGACGTCGGCCTGGCTGGTCACCTGGCGCAGCGAGGTGCCGGCGAAGCCGTGCTGGGCGAACAGCTCCTCGGCGGCACCGAGGATCCGGTCCTTGGTCGAGAAGTGGGCGGGCTTGGCCATCGGTGGGCGGACCTTAATCAAACGATTGTTTGATACTAGAACCAGACGGTGGCGTATGGCATTTTGCAGTGCAGCAAAATGGCCGTGGCGGTTACAGGGGATTCAGTAGTGCCAGCCCATGGCTGGCAACCCACAATCCTGAATGGGAGCCCCGGGACCGCAAACGCCGGGCATCAGGCCTGCCAGCCATGGGCTGGCACTACTGAGTGGGATCTCTTACAATTCGCCTACGTTTATCAGGCTAAGCCCGCGTCCCGACGCGGGTTTTTTTCATGTTACCCTTCGGGCCATCAGCGGCCCGATTCCATTGGAGACATCCCATGGCGCTGGAGCGCACCCTTTCGATCATCAAGCCGGACGCCGTTGCCAAGAACGTCATCGGCGAAATCTACGCCCGCTTCGAGAAGGCCGGCCTGAAGGTCGTGGCCGCCAAGTACAAGCAGCTGTCGCGCCGTGAAGCCGAAGGCTTCTACGCCGTGCACCGCGAGCGTCCGTTCTTCAACGCGCTGGTCGAGTTCATGATCTCCGGCCCGGTGATGATCCAGGCCCTGGAAGGCGAGAACGCCGTCCTGGCCCACCGCGACCTGCTGGGCGCCACCAACCCGAAGGAAGCCGCTGCGGGCACCATCCGCGCCGACTTCGCCGAATCCATCGATGCCAATGCCGCCCACGGCTCGGACTCGGTCGAGAATGCCGCGATTGAAATCGCCTACTTCTTCGCCGCCACCGAAGTCGTTTCGCGCTGAGAGTAATGCCGTGAACGAGGTCGTACAGTCCCCCGCCATCCAGCCGCTGCCGAAGACGGCACCCACGGCTGGCAAGCAGAACCTGCTCGACCTCGATCGCGCGGGCCTGGAGAAGTTTTTCGTCGAGGTTCTTGGCGAAAAGAAGTTCCGTGCCCATCAGGTGATGAAGTGGATCCACCATCGCTACGTCACCGATTTCGATGAAATGACCGACCTCGGCAAGGTCCTGCGCGCCAAGCTGCAGGCCCATGCCGAGGTGCTGGTTCCCAACATCGTGTTCGACAAGCCCTCCGCCGACGGCACCCACAAGTGGCTGCTGGCGATGGGCGTGGATGGCAAGAACGCGATCGAGACCGTGTACATCCCCGACAAGACCCGCGGCACGCTGTGCGTGTCCTCGCAGGTCGGTTGCGGCCTGAACTGCACGTTCTGCTCCACTGCTACCCAGGGCTTCAACCGCAACCTGACCACTGCCGAGATCATCGGCCAGGTGTGGGTTGCCGCACGCCACCTGGGCAACGTGCCGCACCAGATGCGCCGCCTCACCAACGTGGTGATGATGGGCATGGGCGAGCCGCTGATGAATTTCGACAACGTCGTGCGCGCCATGAGCGTGATGCGCGACGACCTGGGCTACGGCCTGGCCAACAAGCGCGTGACCCTGTCGACCTCCGGCCTGGTGCCGCAGATCGACCGCCTGTCTGCCGAAAGCGACGTGTCGCTGGCGGTGTCGCTGCACGCGCCGAACGATGCGCTGCGCGAAACGCTGGTGCCGCTCAACAAGAAGTACCCGATCGCCGAGCTGATGGCCTCGTGCGCACGCTACCTGCGCGCCAACAAGCGCCGCGAATCGGTCACCTTCGAATACACCCTGATGAAGGGCATCAACGACAAGCCCGAGCATGCCCGCGAGCTGGCCCGCCTGATGCGCCAGTTCGACAACGCGGTGCAGGCCAAGGATTCGGGCAAGGTCAACCTGATCCCGTTCAATCCGTTCCCCGGCACCCGCTACGAGCGTTCGGAAGAAGCGCACATCCGTGCCTTCCAGAAGATCCTGCTCGACAGCAACGTGCTGACCATGGTCCGCCGTACCCGTGGCGATGACATCGACGCCGCCTGTGGCCAGCTCAAGGGCCAGGTAATGGACCGCACCCGCCGCCAGGCGGAGTTCAACAAGACGCTGCAGGCGGGGAAGGGGAGCGATGCCGCGGCCTGACCGCCTCTGGCTGGTTCTGTTCGCAGGTGTGCTGGCCCTCGCGGTCGGCGGCTGCAAATCCCATCCCAAGGCCAAGCTTGGCCCGAGCGAGGCGCCGGTCTACTCCGTCCGTGATCCGGAAGGGGTGCGACAGCAGGTGCGTTGGCGGGAGTTGCTGACCCTGGCCGGCCGCGACATCCAGGGCGGTAATCTCGATGCTGCCGAGCGCAAGGCGCGCGAAGCCCAGAAGCTGGTGCCGACGGCCCCCGACGGCCTGGTCCTGCTTGCGGGCATCGACGAGCGTCGCGGTCGCAGCCAGCAGGCCGGCGAGAACTTCCGCAAGGCTGCCGAGCTGGCGCCGCAACGCGGCGACGTGCTCAACAACTATGGTGCCTGGCTCTGCCAGCAGGGTCAGGCGGCCGAATCGCTGATCTGGTTCGATCGTGCCCAGCGGGCGCCGGGCAATCCCGCCGTAGCCGAAGCACAGGCCAACGCCGGCAGCTGTGCGCTGGATGCAGGCCAGTTCGAACGTGCCGGGCGCGACCTGCGCGCGGCGCTGGCGACACTGCCCGGCAACCCGGTCGCATTGGAGGCCATGGCCCAGCTCAGCTTCCGCCAGGGCCGCTACATGGAGGCCCGGGCCTTCGCCGAGCGTAGGATTACGGCTGCACCCGCAACGCGTTCCGTGTTACAACTTGCGTCTCAAATCGAAGCGCGGCTGGGGGATAGGGCGGCATCTGACCGCTATCTCCAGCGGATTCGACAGGAATTTCCGCAGGAAGCGGGCTCCTAACTCCAGGGTTGATGCATTGTGATTGATGACCAGACTGTGAGCGCTCTCGAGACTGCGGCCGGCTGCGGCACCCGCCTGCGCCAGGCCCGTGAAGCGGCCGGACTGACCCTTGAGGATGTCGGCTCGCGCCTGCGCATGCCGGTCCAGGTGGTCAAGTCGCTGGAAGAAGAGCAGTGGCAGAAGCTGGGGGCGCCTGTATTCGTGCGCGGCCAGCTGCGCAGCTACGCGCGCCTGCTTGATGTCGATGTGAGCCAGCTGCTCGAGCAGGCACAGGTGGGGCCGGTAGTGCCGCCCACCCTGGTCAGCCATACCCATACCCCGCGTGCGCGCCGCATTGCCGAGAATCTCGGCCGGCGCGTGCTGTACGTCGGCATCACCGCCGTGCTGGCCGTGCCGGTGTGGTTCGCCACCCGCGGCCATTTCGATGGCAGTGCCACGCCGTCGCCGAACACCGCCTCGCTGGACGCGATCCCGGCCGCTGTGCCGGTGGCCCCCTCCGCTGCGGGTGTCGAGCCGGCAGCCCCGGTTGAAGTCGCCAGTGCCCCGGCCAGCAAGCCGGCCGCAACCCCGTATGTCGCTTCGCTGTCGCCGGTGCCGCGTTCGGCACCCACTGCGCCCGTGTCCGCCAATACGCTGGAGATGCAGTTCAGTGGCGACAGCTGGGTCGATATCGGTGGTCCGGACGGCGCCACCGTCGAAAAGGCGCTGATCAAATCCGGCGAGAGCCGCAGCTTCACGCCGGGCCAGGTGACCCGGGTGACCCTGGGCAACGCCTCGGCGGTCCAGGTTCAGCAGAACGGCGCTATCGTCGATCTGACCCCCTACCAGCGAGCCAACGTGGCACGCTTTCAGGTATCCTCTGAAGGCTCCGTAGTCCCGGTTTCGCACTGAGGCGCGGTTTCACCACCTTCGATTAAACCCAATGGTCCCTCCCGATGGGCGGGGCGAGAGTACGCATGGCGATCGACGATCTGCTCGACGAGCACGAACAAAGTGAACGCGTCCGCAGCTGGCTGCGGAAGAATGGCGCCAGCATCCTCGGTGGCGTAGCCATCGCGATCGGTGCCATTGCCGGCTGGCAGTGGTACCAGAAGGATCAGGGCGGCAAGCTGGCCTCGGCCAACGTGGAGTACCAGAAGGCGCTGGTCGGTCTTCAGCAGAACAAGCTCGACGACGCTGCCAAGGCAGTGAAGGCGCTCGAAGCCGGCCCGTCCAGCATCTACGGCGACCTCGCGGCGCTGCAGCTGGCCAAGGCCCAGGTCGATGCCGGCAAGAACGAAGAAGCGCTGGCCACCCTGCGCGCCGTGAAGGTCGAAGGTGACCTGCAGCGCGTGGTCGACCAGCGTGTGGCCCGCCTGCTGGTGGCCACCGGCAAGAGCGACGAGGCGATCAAGCTGCTGGGCAGCGCGACCGACAGCAGCAGCCTGGAAATCCATGGCGATGCGCTGCTGGCGCAGGGCAAGCGCGATGATGCCCGCGCACAGTACGAGAAGGCGCTGAAGTCGCTGGACGTGGCAGCGCCGCAGCGGCGCCTGCTGGAAACCAAGGTTATGGATGCCGGCGGCACGGTCGCCGCCCCTGCGGAGTCGGTTTGATGAGTCAGAAGGTCATGATCACCCGTGTCGCCACCGTGCTCCTGATGGGCATGGCCCTGACCGGCTGCAGCACCGTCAAGGGCTGGTTCGCCGGCAAGGACGCGGCAGCGAAGAAGGCCCAGGAGCCGGCTGAGCTGGTCAAGTTCGAGCCGAGCGTGAAGGTCAACAAGGCCTGGTCGGTCAACCTCGGCAAGGGCGAGCGCCGCATCGGCGTGCGCCAGGGCCCGGCGGTGGCCAATGGCCACGTGTTTGCCGCGGCGATCACCGGTGGCGTGCACGCCATCGACCTGCAGACCGGCAAGAAGGTCTGGACCTGGGAGCCGCAGAAGGAAAAGAAGAAGCCGAAGCTGCGCCTGTCCGGCGGCCCGGGTGTCGGTGAGAACCTGGTCGTGATCGGCACGCTCGATGGCCAGGTCATCGCCCTGGACATCAATGACGGCAGCGAGAAGTGGCGCGCCCGTGTTCCGGGTGAAGTCATTGCCGCGCCGGCCGTGGCCCAGGGCCTGGTGTTCGTGCGCAGCAACGACGGCCGCGTCACCGCCTTCGATGCCGGCAATGGCACCCAGAAGTGGTTCAATCCGAGCGAACTGCCGGCGCTGACCGTGCGCGGCAACGCACCGGTGGTCACCGGTCCGGGCGTGCTGTTCATCGGCAAGGACGAAGGCGCGGTTGCCGCGCTGGCCATGCAGGATGGGCGTACCCTGTGGGAACAGAACCTTGGCAACGGCGAAGGCCGTACCGAGCTGGACCGCATGGCCGACGTCGACGGTGCTCCGGTGCTGGAGGGCAACACCCTCTTCGTGAGCAGCTTCAAGAACCAGACCATGGCCATCGAAGGCCCGACCGGTCGCCCGCTGTGGGCGCGTGACCATGGCGGTGCAGGTGGCGTGGCGGTGTCGTCGGGCAATGTGTTCGTTACCGACAACAAGGGTGGCGTGTTCGGCCTGGACAAGGCGACCGGCGCTGCCATGTGGTCGCAGACCGAGCTGGCGCGTCGTTCGCTGACCGGCCCGGCGCTGCACGGTGATTACGTGGTCGTCGGCGACTACAAGGGATACGTGCACTGGTTGAAGACCTCCGATGGTGCGATGGCGGCACGGGCGAAGAGCGGCGGTGACGCCCTGCTGGCCCAGCCGGTCGTCGTCGACGGGGTGCTGCTGGTGCAGAACGTGGATGGCAAGCTGACCGCCTTCCGGTTGGCAAATTAAAAATTGGAGTAATCGCGATGCTGCCTTTGGTCGCCCTGGTTGGACGGCCGAACGTCGGCAAGTCGACTATTTTCAATGCGCTTACGCGCACCCGCGACGCGCTGGTCCATGACCAGCCCGGCGTCACCCGTGACCGCAACTACGGCGTCTGCCGCCTCGACGAGGACAACCATTTCCTCGTCGTGGATACCGGCGGTATCGCCGGTGAGGACGAAGGCCTGGCGGGCGCCACCACGCGCCAGGCCCGGGCTGCCGCGGCTGAGGCCGATCTGATCCTGTTCGTCGTCGACGCCCGCGAGGGCACCTCGGCGCTGGACGACGAGATCCTGGCCTGGCTGCGCAAGCTGTCGCGCCCGACGCTGCTGCTGATCAACAAGATCGATGGCACCGACGAGGACAGCGTGCGTTCGGAGTTCGCCCGTTACGGCTTCGGCGAGATGCTGACCGTCTCGGCCGCGCATCGCCAGGGTCTGGACGACCTGCTGGACGAAGTGATCCAGCGCCTGCCGGAAGAAGGCAGCGGCGAAGAGCTGGACAACGACCCGAACCGCATCCGCATCGCCTTCGTCGGCCGCCCGAACGTGGGCAAGTCGACTCTGGTCAACCGCATCCTCGGCGAGGAGCGAATGATCGCCTCCGACGTGCCGGGCACCACCCGCGACTCGATCGCCGTGGACCTGGAGCGCGACGGCCGCGAGTACCGCCTGATCGATACCGCCGGCCTGCGCCGCCGTTCGCGCGTGGACGAGGTCGTCGAGAAGTTCTCGGTGGTCAAGACCATGCAGTCGATCGAGCAGTGCCAGGTGGCCGTGCTGATGCTGGACGCCACCGAAGGCGTGACCGATCAGGACGCCACCGTGCTCGGTGCCGTGCTCGATGCCGGCCGCGCGCTGGTCATTGCCATCAACAAGTGGGATGGCCTGACCGAGTACCAGCGCGAGCAGGCCGAAACCATGCTGTCGCTGAAGTTGGGCTTCGTGCCGTGGGCCGAATCGGTCCGCATCTCGGCCAAGCACGGTTCGGGCCTGCGCGAGCTGTTCCGTGCGGTGCACCGGGCGCACGAATCGGCGAACAAGACCTTCACCACCAGCGAAGTGAACAAGGCGCTGGAAGTGGCTTACGAGACCAATCCGCCGCCGACCATCCGCGGCCACGTCTCCAAGCTGCGCTACGTGCACCCGGCCGGCGCAAACCCGCCGACCTTCATCGTGCACGGCACGCGCCTGAAGGAGCTGCAGGAATCGTACAAGCGCTACCTGGAGAACTTCTTCCGCAAGCGTTTCAAGCTGATCGGTACGCCGGTGAGCTTCATCTTCCGCGAAGGTACCAACCCGTACGAGGGCAAGAAGAACGTCCTCACCGAGCGGCAGGTCAAGGCCAAGCGGCGCTTGATGAAGCACGTCAAGGGCAAGTGATTCACGAGAAGGCGGCCGCAGGGCCGCCTTTTTCGTTTGAACGCACCATGATGGAGCACTTGCCCAAGGAAATCTGATGGGCGTTGAAACGGGCAGTGGGCTTGGAGCTTTGGGTCGCGTTGCCTGTCTGGGACGGGCGGCTGGATACTGGTGATCGACGCCTTAAATCCTGCTGTTCGCCGGTTCCAATGGCGCAGGGATGCGCGGCAATGTGCAGTACGCGGAGCTTGGGTCGCGGGTATGCAATTGCCCAGTCATGTTGCTTCGTCGAACGTTTCATCCTTCATTGAGCTCATAAGCAAACAGCTCACAAGTAAACAGAGGGAGTATGGACGCGCATGTCGCAGCCAAGCATGGATATGGAGCTTTCGAATGTGTCTATCGTGACCAAGGTCTACAGTTGGCGCGGTGTGCATGTCGCTTATCGGGCCAATAGTTCCTGGATTCCTTGCGCCGAAGGAAATCGGCATTTTCAGGCTCTCCGTGAAAGAATTGCAAACAAGATCTGCGAAGAAGTAGAGCCTCATATCACGTGTGCTACTAAGGTCTATTCTTCTGATGGGCGCGTCACAGGATATGACTGGGACGGGGGCTTTATTCCTCATGAATCCCAGAATCATCTGTTCCAACTTCTTCGTGCAGCGATCGAATCTGGCGTTTGCCGGGTAAATGAACCCCTAGTGGTCGATGCGCGTATCTCAAAGATCGATAGCCTTATTTTTTGCGTCGTTCTGGAACGGGGGTGGCAGCATCTGGCAGGTCGCCTGGAGACGTTGATTGAACATCGAGCCAGCCCCGAAAGTGATCCAGTCGCATTGCAGGTGCGGCTCCACAATCTGCCGGCCGAAGCGGGTGATGTATTTCCCTTGGTCTGCGAAGCAGTGGGAGCCGAGCTGCCGGAGCATCCGATTCCTCTGAGAGTCCTCAAGGCAGCGATGATCGAGATAGAGATCTCTGCTAAACAGTTACTCAAGATTTTCAGGGGGGAGCTTGCGCGCATCGAGGAGCGGGTCGCGCCTTTTGTGAGTGATCAGTTAGAGCAGCATTTGGCGCGCTCGGGAAGAAGCAAGGCAAGGGGGCCATCAATCGATTGGCTGATTCATATGGCTCCCTATTACCTCACTTACGTCATCGCTGATGCAGCCAATGTTGCGCTTCAAGCGTTCGCACTTGAGTATGGGGGGAACGTGCCTGGGCACGTAACAGAAGATGCGCTGTTACGTTCTAATCTCACATTTGCGAGACTCGACGACGGCCAGATAAGGATTCAGGGGTTTGCGAGCCAGAACGATGCTTCGTTTCAGGTTCAAGGGCGCTGGGAGGGGAGAGCGGCTTTATCAACCGTATCCGGCGAACATGGCCGCAGGGTTGTCGATCTTGGATTCGTTTCTTCTCGGGCTCGGCAGCTCTTCCAGTCAGGGTTTGCGGCGGAGGCTTTGGTCGTCGTGAACGCAGCCTTTGAAGTAGTGGTCGAGCGTTATCTTGTCCTTGCCGTGGCGAGCGACATCGGTGCAGTAGAAGAGGTGAAAATCCAAGGGCACCGGCAACACCTCAGATTGCTACATAAGGTCGTTTCAGCCGAAACAGAGCCGAACTTGCGAGGCGCGGAATTTAAGGAGTTCGTTTCGGTGATGATTGAGGTGAATGCGATGCGCAATGACTACCTCCATCAGCTGGTGCCTCCCAGCCGAGATCCTTGGAAGCTTGCAAAGCTTGATCGAATTGTGGGTCGCGTGCTGCCGTTTCTAACGGATCCGTTTCGCACAATGAGTACTCTCGGTTGTCTTCTTCAACATGGTGTACCGCAACAGGAGACAACAAGCCTTCTTCTGGCCGAGCTCAAATAGTTGAGGCGGTCAGGTGCATGGGCAGCTGTTGCCGCCAGTCCACGAGGGTATCTCCTCAGCCGGCTTCGGCTCTCGTTGGTGCCGGATACAGAACGCTACTGAATTCGCCCAGCGCCTAATGGACATCGCCAGGGTAGCAATTCCCAAAGTGGATAATGGGCGGAAGTCCAGCGGCTGCATGCAGGACCGCCAGTGCGACCCGCGTGGTTTCCGCAGCCGGAGAAGGCAGGTGGCGCATCATGGCGTATCTTGGGGTCCGAACCCTCTTATGTGAACAGGGTTCGGACCCTGTGCTTGGCCGTACTTTTGCGATAATTCGTGCATGAGCATCCAAGAGCTTTCCCCCACGCAGGCACGCGAGCGCCTGGCCCACGGCGCCGTGCTGATCGATGTGCGCGAGGCGCATGAGCGGGCCGGGGGCATGGCCGAGGGCGCGCGTGGCGTGGCCAAGGGTGAGCTGCAGGCCGACCCGGCCGTGCATCTGCCGGCGCAGCACCAGGAAATCCTCCTCATCTGCCAGAGCGGCAAGCGCTCTGCCGATGCCGCCCAGTTCCTGCTGGAGGCTGGCTACACAAACGTCGCTTCCGTGACGGGCGGCACCGTGGCCTGGCGCGAGCAGTCGCTGCCGTTGGTGCAGCCGCTGGCCAGCGCTGCCGACCGCGATTTCTACGACCGTTATTCGCGCCACCTGCTGCTGCCGCAGGTGGGCGAGGCGGGCCAGCGCCGGCTGCAGCAGTCGCGCGTGCTGGTGCTGGGCGCGGGTGGGCTGGGCGCACCGGCTGGCTTCTATCTGGCTGCGGCCGGGGTAGGGCACCTGCGCTTCGCCGACCATGACCGCGTAGAGCGCAGCAACCTGCACCGGCAGATCGTGCATACCGAAGCCAGCGTCGGCCAGCTCAAGGTCGATTCCGCGCGCGAGCGATTGCTGGCGCTGAATCCGTCGATCGAGGTTGAGGCGGTGCCCGAGCGGGTCACCTCCGACAACGTGGATGCCCTGCTGGAGGGCGTGGACGTGGTGCTGGATGGCTCGGACAACTTCCCCCTGCGCTACCTGCTCAACGACGCCTGCATCAAGCACGCGATACCGCTGGTGTACGCCGCCATCGAGCGCTTCGATGGCCAGGTAAGCGTGTTTGACGCCGGCCGCCAGCGCGGCGTGGCGCCGTGCTACCGCTGCCTGTTCCCGGAACCGCCGCCGCCGGAGTTCGCGCCGAATTGTTCCGAGGCCGGTGTGCTGGGCGTGCTCCCCGGCTTGGCCGGCGTGCTGCAGGCCACCGAGGTGCTGAAGCTGCTGCTGGGCATCGGCGAGCCGCTGGTCGGCCGGCTGCTGCGCTTCGATGCGCTGGGCATGCGCTTCCGCGAGACCGGCATCCGGCCGGACCCGCACTGCCCGGTGTGCGCACCGGGCGTGTCGTTCCCGGGGTATATCGATTACGCCGCGTTCTGCCGGGGTGGGTGAGGCTGGCCTGGCAATGCCTTGGTAGATGTCGACCTTGGTCGGCGTTTTCGTGCCAACCAAGGTTGGCACCCACCGAAGCGGGTGCATGGTTTCGGGATCCGGCATCCGGCCGGACCCGCACTGCCCGGTGTGCGCGCTGGGCGTGCCGTTCCCGGGGTATATCGATTACGCCGCGTTCTGCCGGGGTGGGTGAACCCGGCCGGGGAATGCCTTGGTAGATGTCGACTTGGTCGGCGTTTTCGTGCCAACCAAGGTTGGCACCCACCGAAGCGGGTGCATGGTTTCGGGATCCGGCATCCGGCCGGACCCGCACTGCCCGGTGTGCGCGCCGGGCGTGCGGTTCCCGGGGTATATCGATTACGCCGCGTTTTGTCGGGTTGGGTGAGGCTGGCCGGGGATTCATCCACGCATGGCGTGGATCTACTGTAGAGCCGAGCCCGTGCTCGGCTGCTTCTGGCCTCGGCACGAAGAGCAGCCGAGCGTGGGCTCGGCTCTACAGGTTGTGGTTTCGGATTGTGCCAACCAAGGTTGGCGCCTACCGAGGCGGGTGCATGGTTTCGGGATGATGCTGGGGGTCGCTCCCTGCATCGTTCCACCTTCAAGACAATCCGGCGCAACATGCGTGCTATTGCCGTCATCGGCATTGCTCTATTGTTGAACCCGATTCTGGATCTTGGGGAAAACACCGCATGGCGGTAGAAGCAGCGACCAGCGAGCTGGTCAAGGTCGTCGCCCTGTTGGGCGCGGCGGTGGTGATGGTGCCTTTGTTCCGCCGGGCCGGCCTGGGCTCGGTGCTGGGCTACTTCGCCGCTGGCCTGGCGATCGGACCGTTCGGGCTGGGCTGGTTCTCCGACCCCCAGGCCATCCTGCATACCGCCGAGCTCGGCGTGGTGATGTTCCTGTTCGTGATCGGGCTGGAGATGCGGCCCTCCCACCTGTGGAGCCTGCGCAAGGAAATCTTCGGGCTGGGCACCCTGCAGATCGTCACCTGTGCGCTGGTGCTGACCAGCATCGCCAAGCTGTTCGGCCTGCCGTGGCAGGTGGCCTTCATCGGCGCCACCGGCTTCGTGCTCACCTCCACCGCGGTGGTGATGCAGCTGCTGGCCGAGCGCGGCGATATCGCGCTGCCGTCGGGGCAGAAGATCGTCTCGATCCTGCTGTTCGAAGATCTGCTGATCGTGCCGTTGCTGGCGCTGGTGGCCTGGATGGGCCCGAGCGCAGGCAGTGCCGATGGCGAGGGCTCGCGTTGGCTGTCGGTGGCGATCGGCGTGGGCGCCATCGTTGGCCTGGTGTTGGTCGGCCGCTTCCTGCTCAACCCGCTGTTCCGCCTGCTGGCCGAATCGAAGGCGCGTGAGGTGATGACCGCCGCCGCGCTGCTGGTGGTGCTGGGTGCCGCGCTGCTGATGCAGCTGTCCGGCCTGTCGATGGCGATGGGTGCGTTCCTGGCCGGCGTGTTGCTCAGCGAGTCGACCTTCCGCCACCAGATCGAGGCGGACATCGAGCCGTTCCGCGGCATCCTGCTCGGCCTGTTCTTCCTCAGCGTGGGCATGGCGCTGGACCTGGGCGTGGTGGCTGGCAACTGGCAGCTGATCCTCGGCCTGGTGCTGGCGTTGATGGCGGCCAAGGCGCTGTGCATCTACGTGGTCGCGCGCATCATGGGTAGCGACCACGCGCAGGCGCTGGATCGCGGCGTGCTGATGGCGCAGGGCGGCGAGTTCGCCTTCGTGCTGTTCTCTGCCGCCGCATCGGCCGGCGTGATCAACCTGGAGATCAATGCCAACTTCACCGCCGTGGTGGTGCTGTCGATGGCGCTGACCCCGCTGGTGGTGCTGGTCTACAAGCGCGTGGCGCCGAAGCCGACGGTGAACATGGATGGTGTGGACGAAGCCGATGGCCTGTCCGGCAGCGTGCTGCTGATCGGCTTCGGTCGCTTCGGCCAGGTCGCCAGCCAGTCGCTGCTGGCGCGCGACGTGGACGTGACCATCATCGACAACGATGTGGAGATGATCCAGAGCGCGGCGCGCTTCGGTTTCAAGATCTATTACGGTGATGGCACCCGCCTGGATGTGCTGCATGCTTCGGGTGCCGCGACCGCGCGTGCGATTGCAGTGTGCGTGGACAAGGCCGAGGCCGCCGACCGCATCGTGGAACTGGTGGCGCACGAGTTCCCGCAGGCCAAGCTGATGGTGCGTTCGTTCGACCGCGAACATTCGCTGCGGCTGATCCATGCCGGTGTCGATTTCCAGATCCGCGAGACGTTTGAGTCGGCGGTGTTGTTTGGCCAGGCCGCGCTGGTGGAGCTGGGTGCGGACGAGGACGATGCGATCGAGATTGCCGAGCAGATCCGTCGCCGCGATGCCGAGCGCTTCGAGCTGGAGATTGCCGGTGGTGGTTTGAATGCCGGCGCGCGGATGATCTACGGCAACAGCCCGCAGGGCGTACCGACGCCGACCCCGTTCACCGCACCGAAGCGGGAGAGCAAGACGCTGAACCCGCAGGATGTGCCGGAAGAGGAAGAATAAAGCCCGGTAGTGCCGGCCGCTGGCCGGCAACCTCAGCGCACCATCCGTCGGTAGTGCCGGCCGCTGGCCGGCAAATACGTAAACGTTCCGACGTTATCGGGTTGCCGGCCAGCGGCCGGCACTACCGGTGCGCGGTGTCGGCGCGCGGCGGTGGGCGAGGGGGCCTGAATCAGGGACAATAGCGTCCCCGCCGCCCCACGCCCGCTCCCGATGACCGATTCCGCCTCCCAGCTTCCTGCCCGCATCCTCGATGGCCGCCGTATCGCCGAGGACCTGCTCGACAGCCTGAAGGTGCGCGTCGACGCCCGCGTGGCCGCTGGCGGCAGCCGCCCGGGCCTGGCCGTGGTGCTGGTCGGTGGCGACCCGGCCTCGACCGTGTACGTGCGCAACAAGCGCCGTGCCGCGGAGAAGGTCGGCATCGAAGCACATGACTACGATCTGCCGGCCGGTACCACCGAAGCCGAGCTGCTCGACCTGATCGACCAGCTCAACGCCGATCCGAAGATCAACGGCATCCTGATCCAGCTGCCGCTGCCGGGCATCCCCGACGCACGCCGGCTGATCCAGCGCATCGACCCGCGCAAGGATGTGGACGGCTTCCACCCGGAAAACGTCGGCCACCTGGCCCTGCGCGAGTTCGGCCTGCGCCCGTGCACCCCGCGCGGCATCACCACGCTGCTCGGCCACACCGACCAGCCGGTGCGCGGCCGCAACGCCACCATCGTGGGCGTGAGCAACCACGTCGGCCGACCGATGGGCCTGGAACTGCTGATTGCCGGTTGCACCGTGACCAGCTGCCACAAGTTCACCCCCAAGGACGTGCTGGAACAGGCCGTGCGCAACGCCGACATCCTGGTGGTGGCGGTGGGCCGCCCGGGCATCGTGCCGGGCGAGTGGGTGAAGCCGGGCGCGGTGGTGATCGACGTTGGCATCAACCGGTTGGATGACGGCCGGTTGGTGGGCGACGTTGGGTTTGAAGCGGCTGCCCAGCGGGCGAGCTGGATCACCCCGGTGCCGGGTGGCGTGGGCCCGATGACCGTGGCCACGCTGATGCAGAACACCCTGGAAGCGGCGGAAGCGCTGAGCTGACCTGCGATTGGGAGATCTGCTGTTGGTGGGTGCCGACCGTTGGTCGGCACAATGCCGGGGCAGGCCGATGACCCGCTCCTGGTAGGTGCCAACCTTGGTTGGCACACAGCCATCGGGGCCATCGGCCCATCTGGGGTCCAGGTGCCGGACGGATCGTGCCAACCAAGGTTGGCACCTACCAAAGGCGCTCCAGGACTGGCCCGAGTGATCCTCTTAAGGTGGGTGCCGACCGTTGGTCGGCACAATGCAGGAGCACAGATGTCTGAAGGGTAGTGCGGACCAACGGTCCGCACCCACCAAAGGCAGGCCGATGACTCGCTCCTGGTAGGTGCCAACCTTGGTTGGCACACATCCATCGGGACCATCGGCCCATCTGGGGTCCAGGTGCCGGACGGCCCGTGCCAACCAAGGTTGGCACCTACCAAAGGCGGTATGCCGCCGGCCCGGATGGCCCCCTGAACCAATCACCGCCCGCGCGACACTGCGTCGCATCTACCCCCTGCCACACGGCGCGAAAAAGGGGTAAAATGTCGCGCTTCCCCACATCTCGGGTATGCCGATGCTGCGCATCCAGGCTGAAGCACTCACTTACGACGACGTCTCGCTCGTCCCCGCCCATTCGACCATCCTGCCCAAGGACGTCAACCTCGAAACGCGGTTGACTCGCGACCTGAAGCTCAAGCTTCCGATCCTGTCTGCAGCCATGGATACCGTCACCGAAGCCCGCCTGGCCATCGCCATGGCACAGCTCGGCGGCATGGGCATCATCCACAAGAATCTCAGCCTGGAACAGCAGGCCGCGGAAGTGGCCAAGGTCAAGAAGTTCGAGGCCGGTGTCATCCGCGACCCGATCACCGTTGGCCCGGAAACCACCATCCGCGACGTGCTGGCCCTGACCCAGGCGCACAACATCTCCGGCGTGCCGGTGGTGGGCAGCGACGGCCAGCTGGCCGGCATCGTGACCCACCGCGACATGCGCTTCGAGACCGAACTGGACGATCCGGTCCGCCACATCATGACCAAGAAGGATCGCCTGATCACGGTCAAGGAAGGCGCCGCGTCTGACGAAGTGCTGCAGCTGCTGCACCGCAACCGCATCGAAAAGGTGCTGGTGGTCAATGACTCGTTCGAACTGCGTGGCCTGATCACCGTCAAGGACATCCAGAAGAACACCGACTTCCCCAACGCTGCCAAGGATCTGTCGACCCGCCTGCTGGTCGGCGCTGCCGTCGGCGTGGGTGGCGATACCGATCGCCGCGTGGAAGCGCTGGTCGCCGCCGGCGTGGACGTGATCGTGGTGGATACCGCGCACGGCCACTCGCAGGGCGTGCTGGACCGCGTCAGCTGGGTCAAGAAGAACTTCCCGAACGTGCAGGTCATCGGTGGCAACATCTGCACCGGCGAAGCCGCACTGGCGCTGCTGGACAGCGGCGCGGACGCGGTCAAGGTCGGCATCGGCCCGGGCTCGATCTGCACCACCCGCGTCGTCGCCGGCGTCGGCGTGCCGCAGGTCACAGCCATTGATCTGGTGGCCGAAGCGCTGCAGGACCGCATCCCGCTGATCGCCGACGGTGGCATCCGCTACTCGGGCGACATCGGCAAGGCGCTGGCCGCCGGTGCCTCGACCATCATGGTCGGCGGCCTGCTGGCCGGTACCGAGGAATCGCCCGGCGAGACCGAGCTGTACCAGGGTCGTTCGTACAAGAGCTACCGCGGCATGGGTTCGCTGGCTGCCATGGAGAAGGGGTCGAAGGACCGCTACTTCCAGGACGCCGCCACCGCCGACAAGCTGGTGCCGGAAGGCATCGAAGGCCGCGTGCCGTACCGCGGCCCGGTGGGCGGCATCATCCACCAGCTGATGGGCGGCCTGCGCGCCACCATGGGCTACGTGGGCTGCGCCACCATCGAAGACATGCGCAGCAAGCCCAAGTTCGTGAAGATCAGCGGCGCCGGCCAGCGTGAGAGCCACGTCCACGACGTGACCATCACCAAAGAGCCGCCGAACTACCGCGCCTGACGCGGGCCGAGCAAAGAGGAACGAGGAAGCTGATTCCCGTTCCTCTTTCTCTATCTGCTGTTGAAAAAGCATTCGAAGTTTCGTTTTCCCTACTGCATTGCCAGGGCGCCATGACCAACATCCATAACGATAAGATCCTGATCCTCGATTTCGGCGCGCAGTACACGCAGCTGATCGCCCGCCGCATCCGCGAGCTGGGCGTCTACTGCGAAATCTGGGCGTGGGACCACAACCCGGCCGAGATCGCGGCGTTTGGCGCCAAGGGCATCATCCTGTCCGGCGGCCCGGAATCGACCACGCTGCCGGGTGCACCGGCCGCGCCGCAGGAAGTGTTCGACAGCGGCCTGCCGATCTTCGGCATCTGCTACGGCATGCAGACCCTGGCTGCGCAGCTGGGCGGTGCCACCGAAGCTGCGGACCAGCGCGAATTCGGCCACGCCGAAGTGAACGTGATCAACCCGGATGCACTGTTCAAGGGCCTGAGCGACCACGGCGGCGAGCCGAAGCTGAATGTCTGGATGAGCCACGGCGACCACGTCTCCGTTGCGCCGCCGGGCTTCACCATCACCGCCACCACCGACCGCATTCCGGTGGCTGCCATGGCCAACGAAGAAAAGCGCTGGTACGGCGTGCAGTTCCACCCGGAAGTGACCCACACCCTGCAGGGCCAGGCGCTGCTGCGCCGCTTCGTGGTGGACGTGTGCGGTTGCCAAACCCTGTGGACCGCCGCCAATATCATCGACGACCAGATCGCCCGTGTGCGCGAACAGGTGGGCGATGACGAAGTGATCCTGGGCCTGTCCGGCGGCGTCGATTCGTCCGTGGTGGCCGCGCTGTTGCACAAGGCCATCGGTGAGAAGCTGACCTGCGTGTTCGTGGATACCGGCCTGCTGCGCTGGCAGGAAGGCGACCAGGTGATGGCGATGTTCGCCGAGCACATGGGCGTGAAGGTGGTGCGCGTGAATGCCGCCGACCGCTACTTCGCCGCACTGGAAGGCGTGAGCGACCCGGAAGCCAAGCGCAAGATCATCGGCAATCTGTTCGTTGAGATCTTCGACGAAGAGTCGAACAAGCTGAAGAACGCCAAGTGGCTGGCGCAGGGCACCATCTACCCGGACGTGATCGAGTCTGCCGGCAGCAAGACCGGCAAGGCGCATGTGATCAAGAGCCACCACAACGTGGGCGGCCTGCCGGAGCACATGAAGCTGGGCCTAGTGGAGCCGCTGCGCGAGCTGTTCAAGGACGAAGTGCGTCGCCTGGGCGTCGAGTTGGGCCTGCCGCGCACCATGGTCTACCGCCATCCGTTCCCGGGCCCGGGCCTGGGCGTGCGTATCCTGGGTGAAGTGAAGCGCGAATACGCCGAACTGCTGGCCAAGGCTGATGCCATCTTCATTGATGAGCTGCGCAAGGCGGACCTGTACGACAAGACCAGCCAGGCGTTTGCCGTGTTCCTGCCGGTGAAGTCTGTGGGCGTGGTGGGCGACGCGCGGGCTTATGAGTGGGTGATTGCGCTAAGGGCCGTGGAGACGATTGATTTCATGACGGCGCATTGGGCGCATCTGCCGTATGAGTTCCTCGGTACGGTGAGCAACCGGATCATCAATGAGTTGCGGGGGGTTTCAAGAGTTGTCTATGACATCTCGGGGAAGCCGCCGGCGACTATTGAGTGGGAGTGAGTTGAAAGAATGAGGGCGCCGAGAGGCGCCCTTGTTTTTTGAGGCGGGGCCTTGCCCCCCGGCGGTCTCGAAGGGGCGCAATCTGGTGGAATTACGCAATTATTCCAGACTGGGTCGTTGGAGGATTCAAGCGGGCTGCGATTTCGCGTGAGTGAGTTGCGTCCTAGATTCAGTGGTACTGCAAGTCCAGTCTGCTTGGTTTGATAATAAAAACTAGCGTTCCAGTCAATTTCTAGAACGCACCTTATTTTGCGCGGATAGCATTGATGGCGGCGCTTGCGCTCGACTGCAAGTATTGATCAGAGTAGATGGCGTCCAGCTGCGCGTTACTATCCAGGCCTGATCGAATGTGCGTGGATACGTCTGCGACGTCGGTGCTCGCTTTTCTTCCCTGTAGATCGCCGAGCATCGCAGCTACTGCTCGTGTTCCGACTATATCTGGATCATCGTGCTGATCAGGGGCAACGCTGGAATGTCCTATTGCGTTCCAGAAGGAAGTCCATAAACGAGCTACGCCCTGTTTTTCGCGAATCCTTTGGGCGGCTAAGATAAAAGCCAATGCCGTCTTCTGTAGAGTGGTAATATTCGGTTTATCCTGTAGTCTAATTGCCGTGATCCAACGCTCCCAAAGTAATGGCAAGGCACCTTGCTGGGCTTCTTCGGGGTCTATATAACTGGAAATTGTCTCTGCAAAGTGTGTAAGTAGATTCTCGAATGGTCTGGTTGGTGTCCATATGCCATTCAATAATTTCGCGAAGCTGCAATTCTGGAAAATGGAGCCGGTGGCAGCTTGCCATGAATCTGATGAGCGCAGTTCGTCGCTGATCGCCGAAAGCAGATAGGTTGTCTCAACTTGAATGCCTATTTTTAGATCGACAAGTTGCGCGAGCTTATCGGGCACCACCTCTGCATTCATTAACCCACATTTGTTCAAGAATGATAGAAATTCCACCGTCGATATACTGGGTGCGTCTGGTTCGATCTCACTAGGGTCGATATGGCAGACCATGATGGATTCAATGATGTCGTCGCAGTAGTAGACGCAGTCGGTTGTTCTTACCGCAAGGTTTTCCTCGGCATGCCACGGTCTCTCCTTATTAATTGAATCGTCCGGCGGGAAATGCGGGTGTCGAATCTTGGGGAGTCGAGCAGTCAGAGCAGTGATGATTCTGCTCGCGCGATCCTTGCCAATGCCTGAGCCGGCCATGCCTCTGGTGTTCTGGAGGGAAATTAGTGTTCCGCGCGCCACGATAACAGTTTCAAAGGTGTCAAGCGCTAGATCTAGAATCTCCAGTTCATCGAGCACCAGCAGAGATACCAAGGAGATTAATACGGGGCCTGTGCGCAGATCTTTCGGTTTCGTCCGCGACAATCCGGCGGCATATGTGCTGAAGTGCCACGCCGCGTTTTCCACTGGGGCTACTTCCCTGAGATGCCACAGAGTCAACACGTCTGGTACGTTTCTTAAGAATATGCGTGGACGCCAAGAGAACGGAACTGGTAGCTCTCCCATCTCAAGTGCGCGTAGCGTTGACTCGTGGCGATGCTGTTCTTCCGGCGTTATGCCAATTGCGGCGTTCAGTGCATCGATCAGATCGCCAGGATGACTTGAGTCAGGCATCTTGAATGATCTGAAGTGCTTTGAATTAGGGAACTTGTCCACGAATGAATCAATTCGAGATCTCAGGTCTAAGACTAGCTGGTCATCCCCTGAATTCTCGCTGCCACTGCTTGCCATTAGTGCAAGTTGCAAGAAAGTCCCTTCCTCTTCCTCGTCATCGCGATCTGAGATGCCGCCGTACTGGTTGGCAATATCCCACAGGACCTTGTTACGACTACTTGAGAGTGACTCGATCTGATAGAGCATTGAGAGTAATTGAAGCCTAACCTTTCGGTCAGTCGCGGACATTAATTGGCCGCGCACGATTGTCTCTGCCTTCTCTGTCAGGCCGAAGCGGACCGCGCCATTGATAAAATTTCTGCAGGTTGATTCGCTCGCGCTGCCGTTGTCGACGAGTTCGGTGAAAATGCTGAATGCACGACTTGGATAGCCACCAAGTTCTAAGGAAATACCAAGTAGAGACATAATTCGTGGGCTCCGGTACTGGCGGGAGCCTTTGGAAAGAACTTCAATGGCTGAGTCATAGTTGTTTAGCGTGAGATAGGATCTGCCTATGGCAAGCACTTGGTCCTCATCAAAGACCGCGTGACCGGACAGATGCTCGCCCATCAGGATTACCCGCTCGGCCTCTTCGCGATCTGAGGTGTCAGAGTTTAGAATGACATGTTTTGCGATCGGATCCGGACGGCCAAGTTTTTCCCATTCGTTAGCAAGATTTTGCAGTGCGTCGACACGAGACAGGGACGAATTTCTTACTGCCACAGTTGCATCGAGCATCGCTCCATAAATCATAGAGCTATTTGAATTTCTCAGTCTCGCGCTGATCTTGGAATATATGTCATTCCGAGACGCTGCATTTGCGGCAGCGCCAATCATAAGGAGTGAAGCCAAATTTATGTCGCTATCTGGGAGTGCCGAAAGATCGGTTGCCCCAACGTATTTAAAGCCAAGAGTTGGATTTCCGATCTGGCAAGCGGCCACGCCGACCGTTAGTTCCTCGTCTGCGGTAAGCGATGCAGGGCCCGCTTTTTCCCTCAGCTTAATAACGAGTGCTGGTTGATCGGAATTCAATGCGAGCCGTGAAACGGTTTGCCGTATCTGATAATCGTGCGCACGTTCAAGGGCGAGTGAAGCAAGCGTTGGCATGATTGCATCAAGTCGACCAAGTGCCATCGCTGAGATCGCAACAACATCGACGATGTAGTTGATTACAGCTGGCCAAGTTAGACCATGTGCTATTAGGAGTGCTCTTCGAGCCAGTTCGTGCGCCTCGCTAAGTTGGTCTAGATCCATACCTTGAATGCCGCTGGGAGGAATGGTCAGTTCGCCTTCTTCGGGCCATGTCAGCTGTCCCATGGATAGCTGAAAGCGCGCGCGCGCTTCAAAAGTAACCAAAGTCAGTTCCTGCAGCCTGGTGAGGCCAGGCAGGGTCGAGGCACTGGTAACCTCGCTAATTACTTTCGGCCAGTCCCCCTCTAAGATTGTAATGGTGACCCTTGCAAGAGCCGCTGCGTTGCTCGAAATGTCTTTGATGGATTCCCTTGCAGCAGAAAAATTCCGCTCCAACGCGTGGAGCTTCGATAGAATTATGCGGCAGCTGGGTCCTGTTGAACTGCTCAGGCGTTCGATAAGCGCGACTCTTAAAGCTACTCCGCTCGGACCTAGAGGAATGTCGTCAAGTTCATTCTGTGCAGTCGCTCCTTTAACGGCGTCCACTTCCGGGGCAAGTAGGGAGGCATTGCTGAGATGGTGATCTGCTTCAGCGTGTTCTCCAGCAAGCGACAGTGATTGATATCGAATGAATTCTGCAATGCCGCGCTCGAGATCGCTAGTCAGGGATGAGTCGTTGATTAAGCTCTCAGATTCGAAAAGTGCGCGCCTGACATCGCCATCTCGAACAATGGTCAACGCCTGTCTTAATTTGCCTGATGATGAGGTGGTGCTTATTATTTCTTCGAGGCCTGCGTCTGCAATTTCGAATAATTGATCTCGCGATCTTGTGCTGTCTCGAGCAATATGTAGAGAGTATGAATCCTGTGCTATTCTGTCCCCGCCGGCATGAATTCGCTCTCGATTCTGTCGTCGCGCCTCATGATATTCGGTGAGATATATGTCAATTTCTTTGGATAGATCAAGGTCCCTTGTGAGGATCTGGCGTCGAGGAATTCGAATGACTGCACTTGCCTGATTTTCAGGTATTCCCGTCAGCAGATCATCGAGTTCGGGGCTTACAAATTTGTAGTAAACGGGCGCTGTTTTCGGGTCTTGCTCGTCTATGAAGTCGACTGCAATGACCACGACCGGCGTGATTGCAGAGTGCCATAGGTTCAGTGTTGCTCGATCAAACGAGTGTGAGAAGTTAATTCCGTCTGAAAGTCGTGCTGAGCTGTTGGTGGTGCCCTTAAGCTGTACCTGGAATATATGTTCGGCAACTTCGTCACAGTTGAAAGAGGTTACTAGGTAGTCAATGCCGTAATCAGCTTCGTTCTGACCACTGATTGCCCATCTTCGGGGCCTACTTGCGCTGAACGCACTAGCTGCATCCTGCCCTATGAGTTGCGAATTGCCTCGGCCCGGTCGATCTGTGCTAGCGCCCATTGCTTCCTCATTCGGTTAGCCGCAGGTAGGGGACTCCGCAGCGTAGCTGTCCTAGCCGAGGACAATAGCAGTAGAAGAGGCATGAGGTGATGCTTCTTAGCTAGGCCGCAATCTAGTCGGGTGATATGGAAAGATAGGCGTGGTCACCGAAGAGGAAATGGCAATGCATGGCTTCGGCGCAGGTGGCAAGAATCTAGTGACTTCGACGAACCGCGTCCGTTGGTATCGCTTTGGTTATAGATTGCTTACGGGCAGATGACGCCAATGGTCGGATGTCTGTAGGGCTGGATTGAGATAGGTGAAATGGGAGAGCAATGTCAGCGCCGCCGGGGTCTATTCCGGCCTCACTTCCCGGCAAGCCCACTCAATCACCCCCCGGCAAGCCAGAAACAACCCATCCACAACCCCCTCATCCAAATGCCGCTCCGGGTCCGCTGCGACCCGGCAGCGGTCTGCCGCGTGTAGCAGCTCCAGCACCGTAAGCGCACCCACCATAGCGCGCTCGCTCCGCGCCAGGCTCACGCGGCGGCCGGGCGAGACATCGGTTTCGGGCCACGGGTGCCCATCTGCACCCTCGCAGCCGCGCATGCGCTTGAGGATGCCTAGGAGGTAGTTCAGGTCGGGCAAGGAAGCGTCGTCGTTGATGGGCTCAGCAACGGTGTAGGCGGAGAGGATGTCAGAATCGTTCATGGCGTCGGTTTCCTTGGCTGTACTTAACAGCGCCACCGCGTGAGCGGGTGGCGGACGGTGCGGGTTGCAAACCGGGACGCAGAGAAGTGACCGGCGGGCCCGAAGGCCCCCACGCACCGCCCGCCATATAGGCCGACGGATTGCCAGCCGGCACCGCCTCAAGGACGGTGCCGACTGGCAAGCGTTTTCACTCTACGTCTCGGGTTTGCACGCCCGGCCACCCGTTGTCGGTGGCGCGTCATGGTGTTTACACCGCCGCTCCGAACGCCAATAGAAAATGGCGAACACGAAGTGGAATTCGAGAGCGAAGAACTATTGTGGCACGCACCATTCGTGCAGCACGCGACACCGCCAGACGTATTCGCGCATCTGCTCTGTTGATTGCGATTCGGAATGACGTAAGCGCCTGCACCACAAGCGAATAGCGCGACGGCCTTCTTTGCAACAGTTCTTAGTCCTGCCCCGCAGGCATCGGCGCCGGATCAGCCTCACACCGCGAAAAGCGGTTCAAACACGACACCGCTAGCGAGCGTCGCAGCCTCAACCCGCACCATCCCCAACCGCCGTCGCATTCCCCACCAGCAACTCAATCATCGCCCGGGCCGCCGCCGACTGCCGCCGATGCGGCGCATAGATCACCGAGAACGGGCGCGATCTCCCGCGCAGTTGCGGCAGCACTTCCACCAACTTCCCACGCAGCAACCGCTCGCGCACGATGAACGCATAGCTCTGGCAGATGCCGATGCCCTGTTCGGCCAGCGACACCACGCCCAGCACATCGTCGGAAGTCTCGATGGACGAGCGCGGCAGCCAGTCCACGTCGTGCCCGCCGTCGCGGAAGATCCACGGCGCCAGCCGCCCGGTGCGCGGCATCACGAAGGGCAGGCACAGGTGCTGCTGCAGGTCGTCCAGCGTCTGCGGCGTGCCGTGGCGCTGCAGGTACTCCGGCGCGGCCACCAGCACTAACGGCGCATCTTCCAGCTTCCGCCCCACCAGCCCGCTGTCCGGCAGCTGGCCCAGGCGGATGGCCAGGTCGAAGCCTTCGGCCACCAGGTCCACGTTGCGGTTGGTGATGTTCAGTTCCACCTGCACCTGCGGGTACTGCTGCGCAAAGCGCGCCAGCACGGGCGGCAACCGGTAGTGGCCATAGGTGGTGGGCACGCTCAGGCGCACGCGGCCGGCCAGCGCACCGTCCTGGGCCAGTACGTCGCGCTCGGCGTCGTCGAGCAGCCCGAAGGCGGTGCGCACCTGTTCCAGATAGAGCCGCCCGGCGTCGGTCAGGCCCACGCGGCGGGTGGTCCGCTGCAGCAGCTGCCGGCCCAGCCGTGCTTCCAGCCGGGTGACCGCACGGCTCAGCACCGAGGGCGTGGTGGACAGCGCCACCGCGCCGGCAGTGAACGAGCCATGCTCGACCACCGCCAGGAACACTTCTACATCGCCCAGGTAGTCGAACTTGCGGCTCATTTGCCTCTCCGGGGAACAGATGTTTTGCGATGGAGCCAATTTATCGCCGCTGGGGCGATGAATAAAGTGGCGGCCATTCCCCGATAGGAGCTCCCCATGAACCTGATGACTCAGCTGGCCGCTGCGCTGGCCCTGACCCTGGCCGCGACCGGCGCGCATGCGGCCAACGTGCTGGTGGTGCTGTCCGACGAAAGCCACCTGGACCTGAAGGACGGCAAGGTGCTGTCCACCGGCTTCTATCTCAACGAGCTGATGCAGCCGGTCAAGCTGCTGCTGGACGCGGGCCACGAGGTGACCTTCGCCACGCCGCAGGGGCGGCCGCCGACGGTGGATGCGTCCTCGGTGACGGCGGCGTACTTCGGCAACGATGCCGCGCAGCTGACGCTGCACAAGGAGCTGCTGGAGAAACTTGCACTGACCTCGCCGACGGCGTCGCCGGTGGTCAGCCTGGCGCGCGTCGAACAGCAAGGCTACGCGCGTTTCGATGCGGTCTACATTCCCGGTGGCCACGCGCCGATGCAGGACCTGCTGAAGAGCCCGGCGCTGGGCCGGCTGCTTGCCGACTTCCACCAGCGCAACAAGACCACCGCGCTGGTCTGCCACGGGCCGATCGCGCTGCTGTCCACGCTGCCGGATGCTGCGGGTTTCGTGGCAAAGCTGGACGCGGGTGCGATGCCGGCCACGCCGGAGTGGATCTACAGCGGCTACCAGATGACGGTGATCAGCAACCAGGAAGAAGAGCAGGCCAAGCCGATGCTGGGGGGCGGTGAGATGAAGTTCTACCCGCAGACTGCGTTGCAGCGGGCGGGTGCGAAGTTCAGCAGCAATGCCGCGTCGTGGACCGGGCATGTGGTGGTGGACCGCGAGTTGATTACCGGGCAGAACCCGGCTTCGGCGCTGGAGGTGGGGCAGCGGTTGGTGGAGCGGTTGAAGTAAGGCGGGCCCTGCATCGCATGCGGTGCCGTGGCACCATGGTGGACTGGTCTCGTCCTTATGGGTGGGGCCGGTTTTCCAGGGAAGCCATTCAACACGACATGCGAACGTCCATCCTTTTCATTCTTTCGGTCCTGTGCCTGACCCTGTTGTCTGGCTGCGCCAGTGGGCCGGATTACCACCATTCCAATCGCGAGATCACCAGCGCATTCGTGGCCGACGACGGCAAGCTGTACCTGCTGCCGGTCTATGACGAGCCGATGCGCTTCGACGCCGCGCCGTTCCGTGATTACCGCGCCCTGATGGACAGCCCGCTGCGCGAGGCCGTGGTCTGCGCGCAGCTGTACTTCCGTGAGGACTGGCGCGTGCCGGCCGACAGGAGCAAGGTGCATGGCAGCTACGCGCTGCTGCTGCGGCCGGAGCAGGTGACGCCGGAACAGGCGGCGCAGTTCAAGCTGGAGCGGTTGGAGATCAGCCCGCGGGTGGCCAAGGCCATCGATGCGTTGACGCGCCGGCCGTACATCCTTGAAGCGCGGAGCCGTTACGAGCTGGCGGCCAACCCGGACTGCAACCTTTCCAGGCAGGGTGGCAGCTATTACAGCGCGCTGTTCGAGAGTGATGGCGAGCGGGTGAAATTGCCGGACGCTGCGGCGCTGGCCGCGAAGGCGAAGCTGCCGCAGTCGATCACCGCGAGGGCTGAGCGGATCCGGCCGGACGATACGGATAAGCCTGGGGTTGGGACGGCCGCCGGCAAGGTGCTGGGCGCGGCGTTGATTCCTGTGGCGGTTCCGGTGTTTGTGTTGAGCCTGCCGTTCCTGGGGCCGGATCATTGGAAGTGATGGGGCGTTGAGAGAGAGCATCCGTGCGTGGCATGGATCTACCTCTGGTCAGCTGTCAGGTGGAGGCGATTACGCCTCTACTTCAACCGCCTGTTCGACGGCTGCCTGTCGCTGCAGTCGGGCTGCGAAATAGGCGGCAACTTGTGGATCTGTCGCGTAGACGTAGCAGCCCTTCATCCCTCGGGTCATCAAGGTGCGGTAGGTGTTCTTGATGATGGTGTCCGCAAGCTCGGCGGCATGGGCGGGATGGGACTTTGAGAGCTTCACGTACCCCAACATGGTCTTGTCGTGCCGAGCGCGCGCGCGTGGCACTGTCTTGAGGGCGCCGTTTTCCATGACGAGGTCCGGTCCGATGATTACCCCGATGTAGTCGACTTCCAGCCCCTGGCTGGTGTGGATGCAACCCACCTGGTCAATCGAGTCTGGGGAGACGATCCAAGGGATTTCAGCGTCGTTGAGGTTCCATTGCCGCTGATAGCTGCCGATGACAATATCCATTTCCTTATCGTTCTTCTTACTTTTCCATGGCCAACAGTAGCCGGCTACAACACGCGCGCGGTTGGCGGTATTCTTCGCTTCGATGGCGGCATGAAGCGCGGACGGGTCGTTGAAAATCTGGAAGTCGTAACTGATCTCGTCCAGCGTGGTGTTTGCGGTTGGGCGGATTTGAAGCACGTCATCCAGCCATGCCAGATAGCCGTCCGAGCCTGCACAGCGGAACTGCGAAGACAGCGCGTATTCCTCTACGGTGGCACCACGGGCGACCGCAAATTTCCGAATGGCTTCCTTGGTGCCAATATCCTTGAGCGTGACCCGTTGGTCTTCATCAATGAAGAACACACTGCACCGGGCGGCATTGATCAGCTCCATGATCTGGTTCTTGCCCTCGTTTCCGTAGAATCCGCCTTGCTCGGTAAGCCGGTGCGCTTCATCGACGATCAGAGCGTCAAAGTCGTTCTGAGGGGAATCGATGAACTGGCCGGAGCCGTCAAAAAGCTGGTGCAGGTGTGCGTTGTCTTTTGATTTTCCGAGCGAGCGACTGTAGACCGCGCGTGGTGCGGCATTCTTCGAGACGTACCTGACGTTCAGGCCATTACGCAGCGTGGCAAGAAGATTCACGGCGACGACTGACTTGCCCGTGCCCGGACCACCCTCAACGATGATGACACGAGGTTTTCCGTCAGCATGTGCTTGCGTGCATGCTGCCTTGGCGGCTTCGAACACATGCTTCTGTTCGTCAAGCAAGGTAAAAGCGTTGTTTCCAGACAGCAGTCGATACACTTCGTCGGCGAGCACCTTGGAGGGACGGATACGGCCGCTGTCCAGTTCGGCCAGTACCGGAAGGCCATTGCCCTTGCTTGTGTATCGATTGATGAAGCTGCGCAGACGCTCAAGTTCAGGCGTGCCTTTGAGGAAGAGCGGGGCGCGCTGGATGTAGGGCCGATAGTGCGGTGAGTTGATGACGCCGTCTGGCTCGTACTCGTGCAAGTAGGCGCAAGGGTGCAGTTGGAGCCTTCCTTCATGGACAGCCTCGTTGAAGCCTTCCAGGAACGCTGCGTAGGACCAGGCCTGATAGCTTGGATGGACGCGCAGGTTTCCGGTGTGCAGCTCGATCATGGCGTCGCGACTGGACGGCTTGACGGCTGACCACTGCTTGAGTTCTACGATGATGACGTGGGGCGAACCATCTTCGGCATGCCCGGTCAGGACAACATCGATGCGCTTTCGCGATTGCGGAAGAATGAATTCCACTGCCACGCCGATGTCACCGGGGATGGAAGGGTCGTTCAGCGCACGCGCGACGTATCCCAGCGAGGCGCGCCAGGATTTGACTTCGGAATCGCTGACCTTGGTGTTGGTCGCTGCCTTGTAGCTGGCGAGGATGACCTGGTC
Organism: Stenotrophomonas sp. 78350_Sma; assembly: GCF_056482105.1. Lineage (NCBI taxonomy): Bacteria > Pseudomonadati > Pseudomonadota > Gammaproteobacteria > Lysobacterales > Lysobacteraceae > Stenotrophomonas > Stenotrophomonas sp. 78350_Sma. Next base: position 2,049,256 of record NZ_CM151182.1, read on the forward strand.
GATCTCCTGATCGTTGCACTGACGAAGGAAGGTGTCCTTGTCTGCCTGATAGACGATCATGGCTGCACCAGCTTGTTGTACTTGGTGCTGACGCCACGCGAGAGGTCGACCGGGTACTTGGCGGCATTCATGGCCAGCTTGCTGCTGACGGCTTCATTCAGGTCGATGCCGAGCACGTCCGACAGCCGGATGAGGTACAGGGCTACATCGGCGATCTCATCGCGCACCGCCTTGGCGGTGGCTTCAGAGGACGCTGCCTTGAAGGAGTCGGCCTCGGTCATCCACTGGAATATTTCGTTCAGCTCTCCAACTTCGCCAGAGAGGGCCATGACAAGGTTCTTGGGGGAGTGGAACTGCGCCCAATCACGGGCTTCGGCAAATTCCTTGAGCGCTTGGGCAGCGCCCTGAACCTCGACAAGAGGGTGTTCCATGGCATGGCCTTATACGACACGATTTGGCCAATTCTACCCATCCCGACGGGGCGTAAGCGACACTTCGCTCTTGATATCCAGGCAAGCAGCAAGGGCGCCGATGGGCGCCCTTGTGGGTGGTGCGATCAGGCGACGGTTGGCCGCCGAGGTGTCAACCTTGGCACCTCTGCCTACCACCAGCTACACAGCTGGCCCGCCAATTCTCCCAGGCCTTGGCATCGATGCCGGCCTTCAATGCGATGCCTTGCAGCTCCGACCAGTTCCTCGGCGAAGGCGCGGCCAGCAACCTGCGCATGAAGGCCTGCATCTTCGCTTCGCCCACCTGCTTCTCCAGCGAGAGCAGCAACAAGGGGCCGTAGCCATAGCGGTACAGTTCGCCCAGATCCGAGCTGCCGTCGATGGCATCGAACGCCGGCAGCGGCTTCTCCTGCTTTTCGATGGCCGATTGCAGTCGCGCGATGTAGCGATCCGCCGCGGCATCCCCACTGATCTCACGCAGCGCCTTGATCGACAGGAACTCTGCGCTGGATTCCAGCAGCACCCAGAAGTACGGTCCCTGCGGACGGTTGAGCGTACCGAAGTAGTAGTGGGCCATTTCGTGCGCGATGTACTGCACGCGTCGCTCGGCCTTTTCGCCACCAGCCAGCAGTGAGTCGGCCACGTTGCCGATGCTGCCGCTCATGGCGATGGTGGGCCAGGTGGCAAAGCCCCACTCGCTCCCCTCCCGGTCGCGCTCGATCTGGTTGAGCGTGACCATGCGCAGGAAGGTGGGACGGTCGGCCAGCGGCACGCCCATGTAGCGGCTGTGCACGTCGGCTACCTTCTGCACGGTGCCGGAAAGAGCATCGACCTTGGCCGTGGGCAGCGTCTCGTTGAGGATCGTGACCTGCGCAGTGCGGGTGATCGGGCCGCTGCCGCCGAACAGCAGGATCGGCCGCGCGTTGTCGCTGCGGAAGCGGCCCCGTGCGCCTTCGATGGCCGGGCTGCCGTTGAGATACAGGAAGCGGCAGCCGGCGCACTCCACCTGCAGGTCGTAGCGGCTTTGGCTGCTGCGCACGCGGGCCTTGGGGTCGAACGCCTGCGGCAACCACGCGGACTGCTCGGTGAAGCGCGCGCTGTCGCCGTTGAAGGCCATCATGCCTTTGAAGTCGCCCAGGGCATCGTATTTCGGGTACAGCGGGAACGCGCCGACGTACTGCACGCAGAGCGTGGTGGTGGGTTCGGCCAGGGTGTAGACGCGCGCTTCGCCATCCACGCCCGGGTCGTACCAGCCGTCGAACCCTACGGGCTTGCCCTCGCCATCTGTGACCCGTGCGACGTTGAGGCCGGCGTTGAGCACGAACGCGCCCCTTGATTCGGCTGGGAGGTTGGACATGCAGACCTCGCCCTCGACGCGGCCGCTGACAATATCCAGCCGCACGCTGCCGGTGGTGAGCGGTGCGGCCGGTTGTGCGGTCGGTGCGGCCACGCTGGTAGCGGGGGCGAGCAGCGCGATCAGGGCGGCGGGCAGCAGGGCGTTGCAGGGGTTCATCGGGCCATCCTTGGGTGGATGGCGTTGACTATAGGGCCAACATCGATGGACGCGGAGAGTCTTCTGGTCACCCGGCCTTGTGGGGCTGGCGGAATGCCCTGGCATGGTGCAGGCATAATGCCAGCGGGGCGAACGGATGCCCACGAACAGGAAGGACACCTGCGCCATGACGAACATGCCAACCCAGCTCACGACTGACTTCGATGCGGTGCTCGACCGTGGTGACATTGCCGAGGCGCGGCGGCTGTTGGCCCCGCAGCTTGCACGCGGCTGTGCCGAAGCGTTGTTTCTCTCTTCCTCGATGCCCGTTGGGGAGGACGACGCCCATGCCGAGGCGGACAGCTTTGCGACCCTCAAGCAGGCCGCAGAGAAGGGCTATATCCCGGCAATCCATGCGCTGGGACTGCGACTGCTGACGGGTGACGGCGTCGAGCAGGACGTCATGCGGGCGGCCGCGCATTTTGAGTGGGCATCGGAGGCCGGCTATCCGTCGGCCATGTACGAGTTTGGCCTGGCGCTGTTCCATGGCAAGGGTGTCGCCAGCGACGTGCCACGTGCGGTGTACCTGATCCGCGCGTCGGCGCAGGGTGGGAACGAGTACGCCAGGGAATTTCTGCTGACGTACTCGTTGGACGTGGGCACGTAGGAGGAGGGTGCGTAGTCCGGTAACGCTACACTGGCGGCCTACCCCGATGGAAGCTCACCCATGTTCAGTGGAAAAGTCGCGGTGGTTACCGGCTCCACCAGCGGTATCGGTCTTGGCATTGCCACCGCGCTGGCGCGGCAAGGGGCCGACATCGTGCTGAATGGCTTTGGCGATGCGGCAGAGATCGAACGCATCCGTATCAATCTGGAAGCCGAGTTCGGCGTGCGGGTGGCGCATGACGGCGCCGACCTGTCCATGGGCGAGGCGGTGCGCGGTCTGATCGCCCAAGCCGTCGCGACGATGGGTCGCATCGACATCCTGGTGAACAACGCGGGCATCCAGCACACAGCATCGATCGAGGAATTTCCTGTCGAGAAGTGGGATGCGATCCTGGCGCTGAATCTCTCGGCGGTGTTCCATGCAACGGCGGCGGCCTTGCCGCACATGAAGCAGCAGGGTGCCGGCCGCATCATCAATATTGCATCGGTACATGGGCTGGTGGGCTCGGTGAACAAGTCGGCCTATGTGGCGGCCAAGCATGGCGTGGTGGGGTTCACCAAGGTGACCGCGCTGGAGAATGCGGGCACCGGCATTACCGCCAATGCGATCTGCCCGGGGTGGGTGCGAACGGCGCTGGTCGAGCAGCAGATCACCGCGTTGGCCGAGCGCGAAGGCACGGATCAGGAGACCGCGGCGCGTGCGCTGCTGGCCGAGAAGCAGCCGTCGTTGCAATTTGTAACGCCCGAGCAGCTGGGCGAGATGGTGGTGTTCCTGGCCTCGGATGCCGCTGCCCAGATCACCGGCACGGCGCTGCCGGTGGATGGGGGCTGGACGGCGCGCTAGCTGGCTGGCTGCGCCTTACGCTGCAGCATCGGCAGCGCCACCAGCGTGGCAAGGATCGTGAACAGCACCAGCGACGAGCCGACCGTGCCGAAGCCCAGGCCGCCCTTTTCCAGCGGCTTGGTGAGCAGGTCGCCGAAGGTGGCGCCGAATGGGCGGGTGAGCACGAAGGCGATCCAGAACAGGATGACCCGGTTGATGCCCTTGATGCGGCTGGCCAGTGCGGTGAGCGCGATGAGGCTGCCGATCAGCAGTGCGCCGCCGGTGAAGCCCAGCCCGGAATCGTCGGCGAGGAAGTCGCCCAGTGCGGTGCCGAGCGTGTTGGAGAACAGCACGGCGGTCCAGTAGAAGCCTTCGGCGCGGCGCGATTCGATGTTGCTGACCGAGATCGACTTCTCCGACATGCGCCATGCCAGCAACACCAGCGCCAGGCAGCCGGCCAGCAGGCTGGCGCCGGTGGCGTAGCCCAGGCCGAGCGTGCGGTCGATCAGGTCCGACAGGGTGGTGCCGGCGGTGCTGGTGGCCAGCACCACCGACCAGAACAGCACCGGGTGGAAACGCCGCGCCGACAGTTGCAGGGCCAACAGGGCGGCGAAGATCGCCAGCAGGATGGCCGAGCTGGCCACGTAGCCCAGGTTGAGCGTCATCGACAGCAGGTCGCCGGCGGTCTCGCCGAGCGTGGTGGCGGCGATCTTCATCACCCAGAAGCCGAGGGTGACCGCCGCCACTTTGCTGTGCAGGGAATCTGCGTCTGAAGCACTCATCGAACGTCGCCAGGGATGCCTGTGGGCGATCGTGTCGGTGCGCGCGTCGGAACGCGGTCGTAGCAGTCTTCGTTCTGTGTCAACCGAATGCCGCGATTCAGCTGGTAGCACTCGGCTTGGCAAACACATCCAGCCCCTTGCCCGTCTCCAACAACGACTTCAGGCTCGACAGCACGATCGGCCAGCCCTGGCGGATGCCGGTATCCATGCCGCTGCCGGGTTCCAGTTCGTCGTGAGTGACGGTCAGGCGCACCATGTCCTGGTAGGGCACGATGTCGAAGGTGACGCGGCTGTAGGCATCCGGGTTGTCGGCCTGCGAGGCGGCGGCCCAGGTGATGACCAGGCGCGAGGGCGGGATGCTTTCCACCACTTCGCCGACCAGCTCGACCGAGCGCGCTTCGTTGGCGCGCACGTGCTGCCAGCGCGAGCCGGGCTTCCAGTCCGAGACGTTTTCGTGACCCCAGTAGCGGCTGGCGATCTCGGGCCGGGTGATGGCCTCGAACACCTTCTGCGGTGTGGAGGCGATATAGATCACGTGGATGAAGCGGGTGGACTCTGCGGACATCGTCATTTTCCTTCCAGTTCTCGTTTCAGGTCATGCAGCAGGCTCAGGCGCTGCTGCTCGAACTTGCGTACCCAGCGCTCATAGACTTCATGCAGCGGCACCGGGTTGATGAAGTGCAGCTTCTCGCGGCCACGGCGCACGGTGCTGATCAGGTTGGCGTCTTCCAGCAGGCCCAGGTGCTGGGTGACCGATTGCCGGGCCATGTCCAGGTGCTCGCACAACTGGCCGAGCGTCTGGCCGTTGTCTTCGCAGAGCAGATCCAGCAGCGTGCGGCGCGTGGGATCGGCCAGTGCCTTGAAAACTTTGTCTGCGTCGCGCACGTGGTCTATTGCCATGGGGAGGTCTTCAATTCCAGTTGTCGATCCTGACGTCGTGTGGGTTGGGCTGGCCCTTGCCGGTTTCCAGCAGCGCCTTCAGGCTCATCAGGAACACCGCCCACTTGGTGCTGCAGTGGGAGGTGAACTCGACGCGCTCTTTCCAGCCTTCGTGGGTGAACAGGACGATGCAGTAGTCGCCTTCCTGCTTCAGCACGAAGCGCGCGTGGGTGCCGATCCATTCGGCAGGTCCGGCAAGGAACCGCCACAGCACGAGCTCGCTGGGGATGAGCTGTTCCAGCTTCATTTCCATGGCGCCGATTTCCTGGCCGTTGTTCGTGAAGCGCACCTTGACCGTGCCGCCAGCTTCGCGGTCGCCCTGTGTGTCTTCGGCCCACCAGGCGGCCACGCCTTCGGGGGTGGCCAGGGCCTGGTACACCTGGCTTGCGGGGGCCTTGATGCCGACCCTGTGTGCGATATCCACCATTGCAGGTTCCTCGCGATGGGCCGGCAGGCGCCGCCCTTGGGATGGACTATATGCAGTTAAATGCCTGCATGTCAAATCCGGCCCACGGACTTCCGGCCTTGGTAGTGCCGGCCGCTGGCCGGCATCCTCGTGGCAGTTGATTGACGCGTTGAAAGGAGTGCGCGCATGACTGAAACAGGAAAGGACACCTTGAACATCCGCCGCGCCAGCGTGGCCGATGCGCCTGCAGTGCTGGCATTGTTCGATGAGGTGATCGAATGGTTCGTGTCGATCGGTAATCTGCAGCAATGGGGCAGTGAACCGTGGTCGACGATGCCGCGCCGGATCACACAGGTGACCGATGCGTGCGCGCTGCCGGGTGCATGGGTGGCGCAGGACCAGCAGGGCGGGGTGCACGCATTCCTGGCGCTGGGCGAGTCGATGCCCTACGTGCCTGCGCCCATCGGGCCGGAGCTGTATGTGCGGGTACTGGTGGCCTCGCGTGAGGTGCGCGTGCGAGGCATTGGCCGCCGCCTGATGGCGTTTGCCGACGAGCAGGCGCGCGCTGCCGGTCTCGATCATCTGCGTGTGGACTGCTACGGCGGAGGCAGCGGCGACCTGGTGCGCTTCTATGAGTCCTGCGGCTACACGCGCATCGCGCCGTTCAATGTGGACGGCTGGCCGGGGATGTTGCTGGCGCGAAAGCTCTGACGTGGTAGCGCGGTTACCGCTTGAACTCAGCCCGGGCCGTCAGTCGAACGGCTCAGCTGTTCCCACGCGTCGATGCTGCCGGCCATCGACGCCAGCTTCGCCCGCACCAGTTGCAGTGCATCACTGCCCAGCAGCAGATGGGTGGGCGGGGCGTCGCTGTCGATGACCTGCAGCATGGCCTGCGCAGCCTTCACTGGATCACCGAGCTGGTGGCCACTCTTTGCCTCGCGCGCGCTGCGGATGGGATCGAACAATGCGTCGTAGTCGTCAATGCTGCGCGGCGCCCGCGCCATCGAGCGGCCTGCCCAGTCGGTGCGGAATGAGCCCGGTGCGACGGCCGTGACGTGGATACCAAACGGCGCGACTTCCTTGCCAAGCACTTCGCTGATGCCCTCCAGCGCGAACTTGCTGCCGCAGTACCAGGCGATGCCCGGCATCGTGATGAAACCGCCCATGGAGGTGATGTTGAGGATATGGCCGCGGCGCCGCGCGCGCATGTGCGGCAGCACCGCTTTGATCAGCGCGGCCGGAGCGAACACGTTTACTTCGAACTGCTGCCGCAGCTCGGCGAGCGTGGATTCTTCGAGGATGCCTTCGTGGCCGTAGCCAGCGTTGTTGACCAGCACGTCGATGCTGCCGATGTTGGTTTCGATATCGGCGACGACTGCATCGATGGCGGCGATATCGGTTACGTCCAGCAGGCGGCCGAATGCGCGGCCGGGCGCCAGCGCTTCGAACGCCTGGCGGGCGGTTTCGTTGCGCACGGTGCCGACCACGCGATGGCCGGCCAGCAGGGCCTGCTGGGCAAGGGCGCGGCCGAAGCCGCTGCTGACACCGGTGATGAGGAGAAGGCGGGAAGAGGTCATGAGGGAGCGTTCGTGGTGGGCAGGGCTTGCACGTTAGTGCTTGAACGACCGGGAACACAGGCCTAGGATTCGGCCATTCTTGCCTATTCCTCTGGAGTGCCCGTGCGGGTAGTCAATTCCCTGCAACGGCAGGTGCAGGCACGCATGGTCGGCCTGCTGAAGACGCTGGCGGTGGAGGAGGGCTATACGCTCACGCCCCTGCCGGGGGTGCGGTTGCTGCGATCCGACCGACCACTGGCACGTACGCCGGTGCTGTATGACCCCGGCATCGTGATCGTCTGCCAAGGCGTGAAACGGGGTTATCTGGGTGGGCAGGTCTACCAGTACGACGCGCAGCACTACCTGGCGGTTTCGGTGCCGGTGCCGTTCACCATGGAAACCGATGCATCGGCAGAGGCGCCACTGCTGGCGATCTACCTGCATCTGGATCTGCAGCTGGCGGTGGATCTGCTGATCGAACTGGGCGAACAGGCAGGCACCTCGGAGACACCGGCGCAGAGCATGATGTCCAGCCCGATGCAGGCGCCGATGCAGGCCACGGTGCTGCGCCTGTTGGAGGCGCTGACCGACCCGTTGGAGGCTGCCGTGCTCGGCCCTGCGTTGGTGCGCGAGGTGTACTTCCGCGTGCTGACCGGTGCGCAGGGCGGCGCAATGCGCGAGGCGCTGGCCATGCGCGGGCGCTTCGGCCGCATCGGCCGGGTGCTGCGCACGATCCATGGCGGATATGCCACCGCCCTGGACGTGGGGCAACTGGCCACCGAAGCGGGCATGAGTGTGGCGACCTTCCACGACCACTTCCGCGCGATTACCGGCACGTCGCCGATGCAGTACGTGAAGTCGACCCGCTTGCACCAGGCACGGTTGCTGATGCTGCGGCAGGGGATGACTGCCGAAGCGGCAGCGCTGGCGGTGGGGTATGCCAGCCCGTCCCAGTTCAACCGTGAGTTCAAGCGCCTGTTCGCGTTGCCGCCGGCGGCCGAGGTGGCGCGGATGCGGCGCAGTTTCTCGCTGCCACCTCCGCCCGCCGATGCGGTGTACGTGTCTTCGCATTGAGGGGGCATTCGAAGGTCACGTTGCCAGCAAGCCGGCCTGCCGCCGTCTCTACCGGGGCGATGCCCGGCGGGTGCAGCAGAGAGTGGTTGACAGGGAGTCTACCTACTAGTAGGTTAATTGCCATGAAAGAGTCGCTCTCGCCCAAAGCCCAGGAGATCCTGGCGCATGCCCGATCGCTGCTGGAAGCCGGTGGTTACAACGGTTTCAGCTATGCCGACGTGTCGGCGCGGGTGAACATCAGCAAGGCCAGCATCCACCACCACTTCCCCAGCAAGGCGGACCTGGTGCGCACGGTGGTTGAACTGTACCGGGCCGAGGCGCGTGAAGGCCTGGCGCTGCTGGACCGGCAGTTGGGCGACCCGTTGCAGGAACTCAATGCCTATGTGGATTACTGGTCCAGCTGCATTGCAGGGGGGACGTCCTCGTTCTGCATCTGCGCGATGCTGGCCGCCGAAGCGCCGATGATTCCGGACGAAATTGCCGAGGAAGTGCGCGGCCATTTCGAGGACCTGAGTGGCTGGCTGGCGGTGACGCTGGAGAAGGGCGCTGCCATGGGCCAGCTGCAGTTGCAGGCCTCGGCGGCCGATGAGGCCAAGGCGTTCATGTCCTCGGTGCATGGCGCCATGCTGGCTGCGCGCGGTTTCGGTGATGCGGCCACGTTCGCGACGCTGGCCCGGCTGGCCATCGCGCGGGTGAGCGCAGCCGCCTGACGTTTGTGTGATGGGCCTGCGGCTATGCGGGCCTTCTTTTCAGCCCATTAGCCTACCTACTAGTAGGTTCAACTCATCAGCGGAGATACCGATGGCACATCCCCTTACCCTACCCGGAGCGATCCATACCGCTATCAGCCTGGTGCCGATCCTGGCCGGCCTGTATGGCTTCATCCGCCACCGGGCGATCGATCCCGGCACGCGTTCGGGCAGGATCTATCTGGTTGGCCTGGTGCTGTCGGTGGCGACCTCGTTCACCGTGTCCAGCACCGGTGGGCTCAATCCCGGCCACGCCTTCGGCGTGATCGTGCTGCTGGTGGCGTTCGGCGGTGTTCTGGCTTTGCGACTGCGTTTCCTCGGACGGCTGGCGGCCTACCTGTCGACCTTTGCGCTGTCTTTCAGCTTCCTGCTGTCGCTGGTGCCCGGCGTGAATGAAACGCTGACGCGGTTGCCGGTGGCACACCCGCTGGCGGCGGCGCCGATGGCACCGGTGGTGTTGCAGACCTTGCTCGGCTGCCTGGTAGTGTTCGTGATCGGGTTTGCCGGGCAGTGCTGGCGGGTCCATCGGCGCACCACCCCGTTGTGAGCGACGCAGGCCCGCAGCACGACGTACGGCAGAATCAGCAGCCGACCAGCCGATCCGCGCCAAGACCGCCGCGATGCTGGCTGCGGTACTCGGTAGGGCTCGCATCGACCTGACCACGGAAGTGCCGACGGAAGGATTCCTGCGAACCAAAGCCGGCCTGCTCGGCGATCCACTGCAGCGGCCGGTCGGTGGTTTCCAGCAACTCACGCGCGAAAGCTACGCGCTCGCGGATCAGCCAGTCGATCGGCGACAGGCCGGTGGCTTCCAGGAACTGCCGCTGCAGGGTGCGCTGGCTGAGCGCGGCCTGCTCGGCGAGGCTGCCAAGTGAGTGTGGCTCGCGCAGATTGCGGCGCATCCATTCCATCAGCTTTGCCAACCGCGTGGGCTCGCCGTTGGGGATGGCCCGGCTGACGCGCTGGCTGCGTTCGGCATCACGCCACGGCGCCAGCACCAGCCGTTCGGCTACAAGGTTGGCCACGCGCGCGCCGTAGTCCTTGCGCACCATGTGCAGCATCATGTCCATGCCGGTGGCCGAGCCGGCCGAGGTGATGATGCTGCCGGTATCTACGTAGAGCACATCCTCGCGCACATCGATGCGCGGGAAGTCGCGCGCCAGCGCTTCAGTGAGGCGCCAGTGGGTGGTGGCCTGGCGGCCATCGAGCAGCCCTGCCCATGCCAGCACGAACGCACCGGAGCAGATCGAGGCGATGCGCGCGCCGCGTGCGTGGGCACGGATGAGTGCATCAAGCAGCGCCTGTGGCGGACGCTCGCTGGGTTCGCGCCAACCGGGGATGACGATGATGTTGGCATCATCGACGCTGCTGAGATCGTAGGGGAGTTGGACCTGCGTTCCACCGAGCATGCGCAGCGCACCCGGTTCTCCCGCGCACAGCTGGGTGCGGTACCAGGCGACGCCGAGTTCCGGCCGCACCGGTGCGAACAGGCCTACCGCGCAGCCGAATTCGAACAGCCCCTGGCCGTGGCAGGCCACGATGGCAACGAGTGGCGCGGTGGGATCGGCAGGTGGGCTGGGCATGGCTTGATGCTACGGGTGGCGGTGCGTTGCGCTGAGTGGTGCGCGGGCATGAGGTGATACCGGGTAGGTATATGGAGGCTGGGGTCGGAGCCCTTTCCTTTGGAAAAGGATCCCACCCCGTGCGTGTGGGCTGCCTAACGTCATTACCAGCGGTCATGTGGGTGGCCGGATATGACGGTTGGGTGACGTGATCCCGCCTGTCGCACCAGGTGAACAGGCCCTTGAATGGAAGCGTGTTTCCGGCCCACTCCCACGAGCCCCCATGCCTGCCGCCCACGCCCCTGTCCTGAGTACTCTCGCCGTCCTGATCCCGGCTGTCCTCGCCGCCTCGCCCAGCCATGCGGCTGAAGCCAATGCAGATCCTGCTGCCACCGCCGCGACGGCCAACGTGGCAGCGTCCACGTTGGATGCCGTGGTGGTCACCGGCTCACGCACCAGCACGCGCACGGTGAAGAACAGTTCCACACCGATCGATGTGATTTCCGCAGAGGACCTTGCTGCGACCGGCCAGGGCAACCTGCTGGAAGCGCTGCAGCGCAGCCTGCCGTCGCTGAGCCAGATCGGCGGCTACCAGAGCGACCAGGAAAGCCTGATCCGCGGCTACCAGCTGCGCAACCTGTCGCCGGGCTACACGCTGGTGCTGGTGAACGGCAAGCGCCGCAATGCCAGTGCCTATGTGAGCGGGGCCAACGGTGGTGGCTTTCCGGGGCACGCCTGGGCTGACCTGGCGCTGATTCCAGTGTCGGCCATCGACCATGTGGAAGTGCTGCGCGATGGCGCTTCGGCCATCTATGGCTCGGATGCGATCACCGGCGTGGTCAACGTGATCCTGAAATCGCAGGCACACGGTGGCGATGTGTCGGTGGAAAGCGGGCAGAGCACCGACGGCGATGGCTCGCGCACCAGCGTGCGCGCCAACGTGGGCCTGCCGTGGGGCCAGGATGGCTTCGTCAACCTGGCCGGCGAGAGCACGCGGCAGCACCACGCGATCCGTACCCGCCGCTACATCGATGGCTATCTGAGCTATCCGGCGGTGGATGCCAACGGCAATCTGGTGGCGTTGCGGCCAAACAACCGGCTGCCGGCCGGCGCCTCGCCCAACCCGGCAGAAGCCAGTCGCAATGCCGAGGCCAACACGATTCTCAGTTCCCCGTCGTATGCGCTGAAGGCGTTTGCGGTGAACGTGGGCCATGGCCTGGGCGACAGCGCGCAGTTCTACGCCAATGCCACGGCCAGTGACCGTACCGCGCAGGCGATCCAGAACTTCCGCCTGCCGGCGACCATCTTCACCACCTACAAGGCGCCCGGTGTTCTGAGCGTGTTTCCCGATGGCTTCCTGCCGGTGCTGGAAACCAAGGAGAAGCAGTACACCGGCACTGCCGGTGTGAAAGGCCAGATCGCGGGCTGGGACTACGACGCCAGCCTGACCGGCAACCGCAGCACGGTACGTACCTATACCCGCAACTCGGTGAACTACTCGTTGCCGTACCCCGGCTCGCCCACGGATTTCTATGACGGCAAGCTGGACTACCAGCAGGGCATCGCCAACCTGGACCTGCGACGTGGCTTCGAGGTGGCGGCATTTGCTTCGCCGCTGGAAGTGAGCGCAGGCGCCGAATACCAGCATGAACAGTATGAGCGTGGGGCGGGGCAGTGGGAGTCGTACACCGGCTTTGGTGCTGCGGCCTTCGTCGGCTATTCCACTGCGGACGCGGTGAAGGCTACCCGCAACAGCAAGGCGGTGTACGTGGGTGCGGCCACCAACATCACCTCGCGCTGGTATCTGGATGCGGCCGCGCGCTGGGAAGACCATTCCGACTTCGGCAGTGTCTCCACCGGCCGCCTGACCACGCGCTTCGACTTCACCGATGCGCTGGGCGTGCGCGCCACGGTCAGCAACGGCTTCCACGCGCCCAGCCTGGGTGCGCAGTTCTACCAGGCCACTGGCAGCTGCCCGTGCGGCACCACGCTGGTGGCGCAGGTGTCTTCGCCGGCGGCGATCGCGCTGGGTGCCACGCCGCTGAAGCCGGAAAAGGCCACCAACTACAGCCTGGGCGTGACCTGGGACCCGAGCCCGGCGTTCCACCTGGCAGTGGACGCCTATCAGATCGACATCCGTGGCCAGCTCGGCCAGTCCAGCCAGATCGGCTACAACGCGCAGGATCCTGCACGCGTCACCGACAACAGCGGCACGGTGCTGAGCGCGGCGCAGAAGAGCACCATCGATACGCTGCTGGGTACGGCCGGCATCAGCATCCTGCCGGGTGATGCCTTCTATGCCAGCTATTTCACCAACGTGGGCAACACCCGCACGCGCGGTGTCGAACTGACCCTGGAGGCGAACCAGGAAACGTCGTGGGGCAAGCTGCGCTGGAGCTACGCGGCCAACGTCGGCCGTACCACCATCCAGAAGGTCAGCGACATTCCGGGGGCGCTGCAGGGGCTGCCGAACATCAACCTGCTGACCAAGACCAGCGAGTACGCGCTGCGCTTCCGCACGCCCAGCTACACGCAGGTGGCTGGGTTGGGCTGGCAGAACGGGCGCTGGCGCTCGAACCTGGATTTCACGTACTACGGCCCGATCAAGCGCCTGAACAACGGTGTGGAGTACAAGCAGCCGCCGGTGCTGGTGACCAACCTGTCCGGTGGCGTGGAACTGGGTGCGGGTTGGAGCGCGGCGCTGGGCATCAACAACGTGTTCGACAAGCGCACCCGCAAGGTGCCCGAGTACGCGCGCAGTGCCACCGATGTGGCCAGCATCGAGACGACGTGGGATAGCGGCGATGTGTTGAGCAACGTCGGTGCGTACTGGTACGGGCGGGTCAGTTACCGGTTCTGAGGTTCACGCCAAAGACGGCCGGACGTAGTTCGGCATCATCGAGGAGCAGTTCATGTCTTCTGCATTGAAGGTGGTTGCAGTGGTGGGGTCGCCGACCAGTTCGGCGACATCGCGCACGTTGCTGCTGGTGCGGCACCTGCTGGCGTCGTTGCAGCAGCGGGTGCATGCCAGCGTGGAGCTGGTGGAGCTGGCGCCGATCGCGCGCTCGCTGGGCCAGTCATTGTCGCGCGGTGAGGTGGAACCGGCGGTGGAACAGGCGCTGCAGACCATCGAGGCCGCCGAACTGCTGGTGGTGGCCGCGCCGGTGCATCGCGGTTCGTATCCGGGGCTGTTCAAGCACCTGGTCGATTTCATCGAGCTGGAGGCGCTGGTGGATACACCGGTGCTGCTGGCGGCGACCGGTGGCAGCGAGCGCCATGCGCTGGTGATCGACCACCAGCTGCGGCCGTTGTTCAGTTTCCTGCAGGCGCACACGCTGCCGATCGGCGTGTATGCCACGCCGGCCGACTTCGATGGCGAGCACATCAACAGTGCAGCGTTGCAGGCCCGCATCGCGCTGGCGACCGAGCGTGCGGCCGGGCATCTGGCTACGCAGGCGCTGGCGGTAGCGGCGCCGCTGCGACGCATCGCCTGATGCCATAACCGGCGGCGCTTTGCATATGGCCAAGGCGCATCTGCGTGGCCGGATCTGACCGCCGATTGTCGCCAGGCAGCGCTATGGCAGCCGCTGGCATCTCTAGCATCGATATCGAAGCGGCATCGCATTGCCGGCACAGATGAGGACCCCCCAGTGACGCTCGACGCAGCAAGCAAACCCATCCTGTTCCTGCTCGACCGCGAATTCGAGGACGGCCAGATTCCCGGTCAGCGCTTCTTCTGCCGGCACAGCCTGTTGCTGGAAGGGGCGCTGTCGAGCATCGACGGCCTCGACGCGCAGCTGGATGTACGCCGCATCGGTTTCGCGCGGCCGCGCCGCGAGGTGATCGCCGAGATCGGCGAGCAGGACCAGTCGCTGCCGAAGCTGGTGCTGCCGCAGGGCGTGCGCAGCGACCTGGCCAGCGGCGCGCACCAGGACCGCCAGTACATCTCCGGTGCCGAGCCGATCCTGGCCGCACTGAACGGGTTGCTCGGCATTCCCGTGGCCCATCCCTGAGCGAGGACGCGACCATGAGTTATCAGATCAGCGTGCTGGACAAGAGCCCGGTGGCCGAAGGTGCCTCGCCGGAGCAGGCGCTGCGCAACAGCCTGCAGCTGGCGCAGCGTGCCGAGCAGCTGGGCTACCACCGCTACTGGTTCGCCGAACACCACGCAGCCCCGACCTTGGCCAGCCCGGCGCCGGAAGTGCTGGCGGCCTGGGTGCTGGCGCAGACCCGGCGCATTCGCATCGGCAGCGGCGGGGTGATGCTGCGCCACTACGCGCCGTACAAGGTCGCGGAGAACTTCAACCTGCTGGCGGCGTTGGCGCCAGGGCGCGTGGACCTGGGCGTGGGCAAGGCACCCGGCGGCCTGCCGGCATCGACCGAGGCGCTGGCGGCTGGGCGCCCGGCGTTCGCCGACTTCGACCAGCAACTGCGCGACCTGGAGGGCTATCTGTCCGCTGCCGAAGCCGAGGCATTGGCGCGGCCGGTTCCGCAGCAGGCGCCGGAGCGCTTCCTGCTCGGTGCCAGCCCGCAGAGTGCGCAGCAGGCGGCCGAGTTGGGTTGGCGCTTCGTCTACGCCGCGCACTTCGATGGCGACCCGAAGCACATCGAGGCCGCGTTCGATGCCTACCGCAGCGCCTCCTCGCAGCCGCCGCTGCTGGCCACGGTGGCCTTTGCCGCGCCGACTGCCGAAGCCGCAGCGCGTCATATCGGTGCGCTGCGCGTCTACAAGCTGCACCTTGGTCCCGGGCAGACGGTGAACCTGCCCAGCTCAGAGGCGGCTGCCGAGTACGCGCGCCAGGTGGGCGTGGCCGACTTCCGCATCGAGGAAACACGCCCAAGCGTGTTGTCCGGTGATGCGCAGCACGTGCGTGACGAACTGGATGCGTTGCACCGGCGCTTCGGCGTGGGCGAGTTCATTCTCGATGCGCCCGTGGCCGACCTCGACGCGCGCCTGACATCCCTTGAACTGCTGTCGCCCGCGCCGCGCGCGGCGGTGGCCTGACCTGCAGGAGCGATTCCCATGAGCACGACCCCGCGCCACATTCCGTTCGGCATCATGCTGCAGGGCCCCGGCAGCCACATGCATGCCTGGAAGCATCCCTCCAACCCGGCCGATGCCAGCGTCAACCTGCAGTTCTACATCGACATCGCGCGCACTGCCGAGGACAACGGCATCGCCTTCGGCTTCGTGGCCGATGGCCTCTACATCAACGAGAAGTCGATCCCGCACTTCCTCAACCGCTTCGAGCCGATCTCGCTGCTGTCGGCGCTGGCCACGGCGACGAAGAAGATCGGCCTGGCCGGCACGCTGTCGACCTCCTACAGCGACCCGTTCACCGTTGCCCGCCAGTTCGCCTCGCTGCACCTGCTCAGCGGCGGCCGCGCCGGCTGGAACGTGGTGACCTCGCCACTGGAGGGCTCGGGCCGCAACTATGGCCGGCCGCACCCGGAGCATGCGCTGCGCTACCAGATCGCCGACGAGTATCTGGACGTGGTGCAGGGGCTGTGGGATTCCTGGGATGACGATGCCTTCGTGCGCGAGCGCGACAGCGGCACGTTCTTCGCGCCGGAAAAGTTCCGCCGGCTCGACCACAAGGGCCGCTTTTTCCAGGTGGAAGGTCCGCTCAACATCCAGCGCTCGCCACAGGGCCAGCCGGTGATCTTCCAGGCCGGTTCGTCCGATGATGGCATTGCGTTGGCCGGCAAGTACGCCGATGCGGTGTTCACCCATTCGCCATCGCTGGAAGAAACCCGCGCGTTCACCCAGAAGGTGAAGAACTCGGCGATCGCGCACGGCCGCAGCGGCAATGACGTGAAGATCTTCCCGGGCATCGGCCCCATCATCGGCCGCACCGCCGAGGAGGCCGAGGCCAAGTACCAGGCAATCGCCGCACTGGCCACGCTTGAGGATGCGCTGGCCTATCTCGGCCGCTTCTTCGATCACCACGATTTCAGCCAGTACGATCCGGATGCGCCCTTCCCGGAGCTGGGTGACATCGGCAGCAATTCGTTCCGTTCAACCACTGACCGCATCAAGCAGGATGCGCGTGAGAAGGGCCTGAGCCTGCGCCAGGTGGCACTGGAAGCAGTGAGCCCGCGACCGAACTTCATCGGCACCCCGGAGCATGTGGCCGATGAGCTGATCCGCTGGTTCGATGCCGGGGCCAGCGATGGCTTCATCCTCGGCTTCGCGGCGCAGCGCGAAGGCCTGGACGATTTCGTGACCCAGGTGCTGCCGATCCTGCAGGCGCGCGGCTACCACCAGCGCGAGCTGGAGGGACAGACCCTGCGCGAGCATCTGGGCCTGCCGTACAAGGCCAGCCGCCATGCGACCGACGCCGAACCGGCGCGGAAGGTGGGGTAAGGCGATGAGCGGAGAGTCCGCAGTAGCGCCGGGCCATGCCCGGCGGAAATCCCAAACGACGGGCGTATTGCCGGAGATCGCGGCGCGCGCCGAGGCGGCCATCGCGATCCGTCATGACCTGCACCGGCACCCGGAGCTGGCCTTCGAGGAGCACCGCACCAGCGCCCGAGTGGCCGAACTGCTGCAGCAGTGGGGCTATGAGGTGACTACCGGCCTCGGTGGCACCGGCGTGGTCGGTACGCTGCAGCGCGGGCAGGGCAGCCGTCGTCTCGGCCTGCGCGCCGACATCGATGCACTGCCGATCCACGAGGCGTCCGGGCTGGCCTACGCCAGCCAGACCGAGGGGCTGATGCATGCCTGTGGCCACGATGGGCATACCGCCATCCTGCTGTCCGCCGCGCATTACCTGGCCCATCACGGCGATATCGACGGCACCCTGCAGCTGGTGTTCCAGCCGGCCGAGGAGACGGGTTCGGGCGCGTCGAAGATGATTGCCGACGGCCTGTTCGAGCGTTTCCCGGTGGATGCGATCTATGGCCTGCACAACTGGCCGGGCGTGCCGGTGGGCCACTTCGGCTTTGTCGATGGCCCGGCGATGGCGTCGGTGGACTGGGCGCGGCTGAAGGTGATCGGCAAGGGCGGCCACGGTGCCGAGCCGCAGGGCAGCGTCGACCCGATCCTGGCGGCGGCGCACATCGTCACCGCGCTGCAGAGCGTAGTGTCGCGCAACGTCGATCCGCGGCAGATGGGCGTGGTCACGGTCGGTTCGATCCACGGCGGGCAGGCGGCCAATGTGATCCCGGACGTGGTCGAGCTGAAGCTGACCGTGCGCGCCTACCTGCCGGAGGTCCGTGACATCCTGCGGCGCCGGGTCACCGAGGTCGCCGAGCAGACCGCCGCGGCATTTGGCGCGCGCGCCGAGATCGAGTTCCCGCGCGGTTTCCCCAGCGTGATCAACCACCCGCAGCAGACCGCCTACATCCGCGAGGTGGCGCTGCAGGGCTTCGGCAGCGAACACCTAGTGCCCGGATTCGCGCCGCGCACCGCCAGTGAGGATTTCGCCTTCCTGCTGCAGGCGCGGCCGGGCAGCTTCGTGTTCGTCGGAAACGGCGACAGCGCGCCGCTGCACAGCCCGCGCTACGTGTTCAACGATGCGGCCATCGCGCCGGCCGCCAGCCTGTGGGCGCGGCTGGCCGAAGACTATCTGGTGAAGGACGTGGCATGAGCAGCAACGAACGCTTCCTCTATACCTCGGTGGATGATCCGCTGGCGCGGCCGCTGTTTGATGGCCTGGAACAGGAGTACGACAGCCGCTACGCCGACGTGCGCCGACGCATCGGTGGCAGCGCCCGCGAGGAGCTGCAGCGCTACCCGGCGCAGGCCTTTGCTGCCCCGGTCGGTGCCTTCGTGCTGCTGCTGCGCGACGATGTGGCGATTTCCGGCGGTGCCTTCATGCCGCACCGCGATCCGGATACCGCCGAGTTCAAGCGCATCTGGACGCTGCCTGGATTGCGCCGCCAGGGCATCGCGCGGCGCGTGCTGCAGGAGCTGGAAGATCAGGCGGCACGGCAGGGCTATCGGCGGGTGTTCCTGACCACCGGCTTCCGCCAGCCTGAAGCTGTTGGCCTGTACCTCAGCCACGGTTACACCGCGCTGTTCGATCTGGATGCGGACCCGGAAACGGTTGCGCATCTGCCGTTCGAAAAGCACCTGCGGGCAGCGGCGCCTGTCGTTGCGCCTGCGCAGGCCGCGCTGCATGGAGCCCACGCATGAGCACGCCGTCGACTGCACTGGACGGGATCACCACGCGGCCGGCGCCCGCACCGGCGCTGAAGATCGTGCCGGCCCGGCATCCGCTGCAGGTCTTCGGCACGGTGCTGGCACTGGCGCTGATCCTGATCGGGCTGCAATCCGTGCTGGGTAATCCACGCTGGGGCTGGGGCACCTTCGCCGAGTGGTTCTTCGCACGCCCGGTGCTGGAAGGCCTGGGCCGTACGCTGCTGCTGACCGCGCTCGGTACCGGTCTCGGCTTCGCGCTGGGCACCTTGCTTGCGCTGGCCCGGGTGTCCGGTTCACCGCTGCTGTCGGCGGTGTCGTGGGGCTATGTGTGGCTGTTCCGCTCGATCCCACTGCTGGTGCTGTTGTTGCTGTTGAACAACCTGGGCTACCTGTACAGCACCATCGAGCTGGGCGTGCCGTTCACCGGTATCAGCCTGTTCTCGTACCCGACCACCCAGCTGATTGGCGTGTTCACTGCGGCAGTACTGGGTTTGACCCTCAACCAGGCGGCGTTCTCGGCGGAGGTGATCCGTGGCGGCATCCTGTCTGTGGACCATGGGCAGTATGAGGCGGCCGCCGCGCTTGGCCTGCCGCGTGGCCGCCAGGTGCGGCGCATCATCCTGCCGCAGGCGATGCGCTCGATCCTGCCGGCCGCGTTCAACGATGTGATCGGCCTGGCCAAGAGCACCTCGGTGGTCTACGTGCTGGCGCTGCCTGAGCTGTTCTACACGGTGCAGGTGATCTACCGCCGCAATCTGGAGGTGGTGCCGCTGCTGATGGTGGCCACGGTCTGGTACCTGGTGATCCTGACCGTGCTGTCGCTGCTGCAGCGGCGCGTGGAGCAGCGCTTTGCGCGCGGCCAGCTGCTGCGTGAGCGCTCGGTGTCGCGTGTGTCATCGTCCCCGCGCGTGCAGAGCGATGGTGCGCCGCGCGTGATCAACCGCCCGCGCATCGCCACCCAGGTGGAAGCGGGCGAGGGTGCGGCGGTGTCGCTGCACGGTGTGGGCAAAGTGTTCGGCGATCAGCCGGTGCTGGAAGACGTGAACCTGGATCTGCGCGCTGGAAGCGTGACGGTGCTGATAGGCCCATCCGGCGCCGGCAAGTCCACGCTGCTGCGACTGATCAATCATCTGGAACGCGCCGACAGCGGTTACGTGACTGTCGGCGGCCAGCTGATCGGCTACCGCCGCGATGGCGACACCCTGTACGAGCTGCCCGAGCGCGAGATCCGCCGCCGTCGTGCGGAAGTGGGCATGGTGTTCCAGGGCTTCAACCTGTTCCCGCACTTGACCGCGCTGGAGAACATCATCGAGGCGCCAATCGCGGTGCGTGGTGTATCGCGCGCGCAGGCCGAGCAGCAGGCGCGCACGCTGCTGGAGCGGGTCGGCCTGGCCGACAAGGCCGATGCCTTCCCGCGCCAGTTGTCCGGTGGCCAGCAGCAGCGCATCGCGATCGCCCGCGCACTGGCGCTGCAACCGAAGGTGCTGCTGTTCGATGAGCCTACCTCGGCACTGGACCCGGAACTGGTCGCTGAAGTGCTCAGCGTGATCGAGGAGCTGGCCCGTTCCGGCACCACGCTGGTGATCGTCACCCATGAACTGAGCTTCGCCCGCCGCGTGGCCGACCACGTGGTGATGATGGACCAGGGCCGGGTGATCGAGCAGGGCACGCCCGAGGCCCTGTTCGAGCGCCCACGCCAGCAACGCACCGCCGATTTCCTGGCCAAGACCCTGTAACCCCGGAAGGAACACCATGAGCCCTGCAGCACCGCGTCGAATCTCACGCAGCGCCCTGTTGATCGGAGGCGTTCTGGTCATCGGTATCGCCGGCATCGTCTATTCGCGCGTGCGCCAGGCACCGGATGCCGGCGTCGCGGCCGCGACCAGCCTGGCCGGTGTGAACACCTCTGTGCTGAAGGGCACGCTAGATCCCAAGGCGCAGGCCTTGATTCCCGCCGGCTACCGCTTCGTTACGCCGGGGGCGTTCACTGTGGCGACCCACCCGGGACAGTTGCCACTGGCCGACTACGGCGCCGACAGCAAGGACGTGGTCGGCATCGAGCCAGACATCGCGCGGCTGATCGCCGATGCGCTGGGCCTGAAGCTGGTGATCGTGCCGGTGGCCTGGGCCGACTGGCCGCTGGGGCTGGAGTCGGGCAAGTACGATGCGGTGCTGTCGAATGTGACGGTCACCGAAGAGCGCAAGAAGAAGTTCGATTTCTCCAGCTACCGTTACGACCTGCTGGGCATCTACACGCGCACTGATGGGCCGATCCAGAAGATCGAGAAGCCGGCGGATGTGGCGGGGCTGAAGGTGGTGGTGGGTGCCAGCACCAACCAGGACCAGATCCTGCGGCAGTGGGACCAGCAGAACATTGCGGCCGGCTTGAAGCCGGTGGAGTACCAGTACTTCGATGACGCGGTGGTCGGCCGGTTGGCGGTGATCACCGGGCGGGCCGATGTCTCGTTCGAGCCCAATGCCACCGGCGCCTATTCGGCGCGCGATGGCAAGGTGCGGCGCGTGGGCCTGTTCCCCGGCGGCTGGCCGAACGCCGCGGCGATCTCGGTGACCACGCGCAAGGGCAGTGGCCTTGCGGACGCGGTGACGCAGGCGCTGAACACGCAGATTGGCAGCGGCACCTATGCGCAGGCGCTGAAGCGGTGGAATGTGGCCGAGGAAGCGGTGCCGCAGTCGCAGACCAATCCGCCGGGGTTGCCGACGCTGCAATGACGCCGGGCCAATGACGCCGGGCGTGGCCCGGCGCTACCGCTGCTTTTGTAGAGCCGTGCCATGCTCGGCTGCTCTACCAACGCGCCTCCAGCGTCTTGAACGGCCTTGCCAAGCGCACACCCTCGGCATCGAAGTTGGAAACGATACGTCCATCCACACGCACCGTTTTCGGCGTCGTGCGCGTCGGCCACCAGACCTTCACCGCCGTCTCGTTGCGCAGCCCCGCGCCGAGCGTGACTGTCAGCGTGCGTTCGCGCTGCCTTGCCTGCATCTGCAATGTGCCGTAGGCCGTCGGCAGGCGTTCCACCGCCAATCCATCCCCCGCCACCCACGACGGTGGCGTACCTGGCAGCAGCGACAACGCATCATCGTCCTCGCGCATCAGCATGCCGAACAGCGTGCGGCCGTACTCGGCGCCGATCCAGGTGTGCGGCATGTCGCCGAGATAGCGCGGGAAACGCAGCCGCGAATGCACCACTTCGGCCAGCACCTGCCACTCAAGCGGGCGTCGATCATGCAGCAGCCCCTGCAGCAGCTCGTCGGCCACCTGTGGCTGGCCAAGGTGCACGTAACTCAGCACGTTGCGGATCTCGTACGGCGTATAGGCGTACAGCGCACCGGGCTGGCTGCGCCTGCGCACATCGTCCAGGTAGCGTTCGAAGGTGGTACGCAGGGCTTCTGCGGGCAGTACGCTCTGCGCTCCGGTGGGGTCCAAGGCGATCGATACCCCGGTTGGGTCGCCATCGCCCAGGTCGGCCGAGGAGGGTATGAAGTCGATGCCCTTCCACGCCATCGTCGCCCGGATCGAGGCGTGCAGCGCGTCGTAGAGCAGCTTGTACTGCCCGCGCGCCCACATTGCGGTCTCGTGGTCGCCCAGCGATTCGGCCAGCCACGCGCCGTCGTGCCAGCCCTTCAGTCCCCAGTAGTCATCCCAGTAGCTGTGGGTGGGCGAGGGGTAGCCCTCGTGGCTGATCGACGGCGCAAGAATGCCCGCGAAGCGTTCCGGTGCCGGCTGGTCGGCCTTGTAGCCGGGCACCAGCGTGCGCTCGCGCAGTTCCTGCAGGAAGTGCAGCGCGGCTTTCACTTTCGGCAGGTAGTCACGCACCGACTCGGGCCCGCCATCCAGGCGCGCGACATCGGCCACCAGCGCGACGTACTGGCCCTGGCTGTCGTACTCGATGTCCGATCCAAAGCCGGTGTTGACGCTGCCATCGTCGTTGAGGATCGGCGAAACCAGACCGTTGGGATGCACGCCGTGTTCGCTGTACCAGGCCAGGTAGTCGCGGGCGACGCGGGCTTCGCCCATGCGCAGCAGCACCGCCGAGGTGGCCATGCCGTCGCGGATGAAGGAACGGTTGTAGTTGCGCGGGCCGGGCTGCATGGCCGGGCCGGTCTGGTTGATCAGCATGTAGGCGGCCTGCGCACGCAGCATGTCCACCAGTGAGGGATCGGGCAGGCGCAGGCCGACCTGGCCCAGCCGTGCTTGCCAGTCCGCAGAGGCCTGCGTGGCCAGGGAATCGAATGCTGCATTGGCATCGCGGGGCAGCGCGGCCAGATCGAGCGCAGGCGCTTCGGGCAGTGCGCCCTTGGTATCGGCGGCGGCAGTACCCAGCGGGAACGCGACCACGATGGCATCGCTGGCGCCTGGTGCCAGTGACACGCGGTAGTTCAACGCAGCCGAGGCAAGACCGTCGTCGTCGTGCGCCTGTTGCGTGGAGGGCAGCTGGCCGGCAGCGAGGGTCGCGGTGATTTCCGTTGCGCCATCCCTGCCAAACGGCGCCGCGCCGGACACAGCCAGCGGCGTGAGCGAGTGCAGCAGCGTGCGTCCGTTGATGCGCACGGCCTGTCCATCGATGGTCACATCGCGGATCGGTGACAGCCCGCCGTTCTGCCACGGTGGATTCATCTGCATCGGGCGCACGACCAGGCTGAGCGTGCCGTCGATGCGGGTCTTTCCGGTGTTGTGCAGGCGATGGCGGAGGAAGGTGACCGGTTGCCCGTCGCGTTCGATGGCGAACACTTCGCTGCGCAGCTCCAGGCCGGGCTGCGGTGACCAGGTGGCGGAGGGCATCGGCTTCCAGCCATCACGCAATGCATGCTGCACGTTCTGCCCGGTGGCACCTGCGGCACGCCCGTCAGCGCTACGCCAGAGTGGCTGCACCAGTGGCGCGCCCTTGAAGGCTTCCAGGTTGCCGTATTCGTCGAAGATCGATTTCTGTCGCCCCGCGTGCACGCCGACGGCGGTCCAATAGGTCTGCTGCATCTGCAGCGAGGCCGGGAACAACGCGCGCTGCGCGCCGCTGGCGGCGATCTGATAGCGCTTCATCGGCGTCATCACCGCTTTGGGGCCGAGCAGGCGCAGTCGCGCGACCTGCGGTGCGGCGCCGTCCACGCTCAGCCGGAATGCACGCAGCGGCTGCGCCGTGTCAGCCGCCAGCCAACTCTGTCTGCGGCTGGCCGCCTGCGCATCATGTGCGAGGTCCTGCCAGCGGCCTTGCGCGTCCTGCGCCTGCAATCGAGCAGCGCCGCGCGCGCCTTCCGCCCATTCCACTACAAGGCCAGCCGTGGACTGCGCGCGGGGCAGGGTGATCTCGAACGCGTGAGCGCCTGCTTTTCCGGGCGGAACCGCAACGGCGCCACCGCCTTGCCAGAGCGCTGCTGCCTGCGCTGCATCCACACCGCCGATGCGTGCACTGAGCGAGTCGTCCAGTGGCTCCATCTCGAAGATCGACACGCCCCAATCGGAGGTGCGCTGTGGGCTGGCCAGCCGCAGGTAGCGCGCCTGCCGTGGTGCAAAGTACAGCGTTTCCACATCGCCCAGTGAGTCGGCCATCGTGTACGCGGTCTGCCACTGCGTGCCGTCGAGTGAGGTCTGCAGTGAATAGCCTTCCGGGTTGGAGACATCCCAGGTGAGGCGCGCGCCAGCCAGCAGGGTGGGCGCGCCCAGATCGATCTGGAACCAGTGGCCGGGGCTGAAGGCACCGCCGGTGACGGTCTTCGGGTCACCGTCGATCAGGTGGCTGATCGCCATCGCCGGTACCTGCTGCGAGGAGCTGCTGGCCTGCCATTGGCTGCGCGGGGGGAGGGTCTGTGCCTGTGCGCTGGAGGCCAGGGCGGCCAACAGCAGGGCAGTGGCAGATCGCCACGGGATGGCTGAGCGGGAGACCTTGGAACGTTCGGCGCGCAACGTCATTACGGACAGCCTCGCAGGTTCGACCGGAATCGGGCGAGCGCTACGCTAGCAAGGGATGTAATCGGTTACATGACGCACTGCAATAGGTTGTGGATGATGGCCGGTCGCCTCGATCGCCGGTTTGAGTCACGATCACCATCAATGGGGTTGACGGATGTGGCCCTGGACGGCCGTCGGCCAGGCCATACGCTATTGGTAGCGACCTCGGATCTGGAATGGATTGATGATGGAATTCAGTTTCACGCTGATGTACCGAGTGTCCGATATCGGGGAAGGTCTCAGTGCATTTGAGCGAAGTTTCGCAGAGTCGGGATGTGACGATGCGCTGCCGGGTAGTGGTTTGCCGGGTATCTTGGCGTTGCGATTCCAGAGAGAGGGAACGGTCGCAAACGAAGTCGCGCGTGATACATGCGTGCAGGTCCAAAATGCGCTTCCGGAAGCCGGGTTGATAGCCGTGCATTTCGATGTCAGCAATGCTGCCAGTATCTCTACTTGCGGTGCCTCCAGAGCTGGGCTTGTTTGACTTCCACGGAACACTTTTGAGAAGCAGCCGAGCATGGCTCGGCTCTACATGGTTTCCGGCAGGTCAAGCGCCCCCCTGTTACAGCTCCACCGTCTCCCACCAGCGGCTACCCGCCTGCGGCGCCTGCATGTCCAGCGCTTCGCCCATCATCGGCGTGGCCACCGGAACATTCTTCGCTGCGGCCAACGTGGTGATCCGTTCGAACGGCTGCTGCCACTCGTGCAGGGCCAGGTCGAAGGTGCCATTGTGGATCGGCAGCAGCCACTTGCCGCGCAGGTCCAGGTGCGCCTGCAGTGTTTGTTCCGGCTGCATGTGCACGAACGCCCAACGCGGGTCGTAGGCACCGGTCTCGATCATCGTCAGGTCGAACGGGCCGTACTTTTCGCCGATGGCCTTGAAGCCGTCGAAGTAGCCGGTGTCGCCGCTGAAGAAGATGCGGAAGTCGCCGTCCTGGATCACCCATGACGCCCACAGGCTGCGATCACTGTCGCCCAGCCCGCGGCCGGAGAAGTGCTGGCCCGGGGTGGCGGTCAGGCGCAGGCCGCTGGCTTCGGTCGATTGCCACCAGTCCAGCTGTTCCACCTTGCTGGCGTCCACACCCCAGGCAATCAGCTGGTCACCCACGCCGAGCGGGGCAATGAAGCGCGCGGTCTTGCCGGCCAGCTGCATCACTGCGGCATGGTCCAGGTGGTCATAGTGGTTGTGGGAGAGGATCACGCCGGCGATCGGCGGCAGCGCGTCGATGCTGATCGGTGGCGCATGGAAGCGTGCCGGCCCCATCCACTGCACCGGCGATGCGCGCTCGGAGAACACCGGGTCGGTCAGCCAGTACTGGCCACGCAGTTTCAGCAGGATCGTGGAGTGCCCCAGCCGGAACAGGCTGCGGTCCGGCGCGGCGTCGAGGGTGGCGCGGTCCAGCGGCTGCACCGGAATCGGGTGGGCGGGCACGGTGCCCTTGGGCTTGTTGAAGAGGAACGTCCACCAGATCTCCGCACCGTCGCGCAGGCCCATTGCTGGTCGGGGCAGGGCATTGCGGAACTTGCCGTCGCGATACTGCGGCGAATCGGGGAAGTCGGGGAGGGACCAGGACTTGCAGAAGGTGTAGGCGGTCACGGCGAGGATTCCAAGCAAAAGGACAAGGAGCAGGCGCTTCATGGGTGACGTCCGCTGAGTACACTGCACAGTGTAGTTTCGTGTTTTTCAAAAGTACACTCCCGGGTGTAAAATGGTGGCGTCCGTTCAGTTGTCCGGTTCCCGCCATGCCCCGTGCCCCACAACGCCTGACCGACCGTAAACGCGACGCCATCGTGCGCGCGGCGGTGGAGGAGTTCCGTGCATCCGGCTACGAGGCGACCAGCATGGACCGCATCGCAGAGGCGGCCGGGGTCTCCAAGCGCACCGTCTACAACCACTTCCCGAGCAAGGAAGCGTTGTTCTCGATGATCCTGGAGGAGCTGTGGGAACGCAGCGTGGCCAGCGACGCATTGCCGTACCGCGCCGACCAGCCGCTGCAGGCGCAGCTGCTGCAGCTGCTGGGCCAGAAGCTGGAACTGCTCAGCGATGCCAATTTCATCGATCTGGCGCGGGTGGCGATGGCCGAGATCATCCACTCACCGGAGCGGGCGCAGGCCATCGTCTGCCGCATGGGCGAGAAGGAAAGTGGCGAGAGTGCGTGGATCCGCGCGGCAATCGCCGATGGCCGGTTGCGCGAGGTCGATCCGGAGTTCGCCGGCCACCAGCTGCACGGGTTGGTGAAGAGCTTTGCGTTCTGGCCACAGGTGACGATGGGGCAGGCACCGTTGAACGCACAGGAGCGTGCACGTGTGGCCGAATCGGCGGTGGCGATGTTCCTGGGTTTCTACGCGGTCTAGCTGGCGGCGAAGCGGCGGAACTCGTCGGCCGGCAGCGCTGCCGAGTACAGATAGCCCTGGCCGACATCCACGCCCAGTGCACGCAGTTGTTGTTCCTGCGCCAGGGTCTCGGTGCCCTCGGCCACGACAACCGCACCGCAGCGGTGCGCGACTTCGACGATGAAGCGTACGATCGACTGCGACTTGGCGTCGGACAGCGTGGCGATCAGCGCCTGTTCGATCTTGACCTCGGCGATGGCCAACTGCGAAAGCAGGATCAGGGTTGAATAGCCGGCACCGAAATCATCCAGTGACAGGGTGACCTCCGCCGCCAGCAGCTGTGCGATGTTGGCATCGACCACGTCGCGCTCGACGATCTCGGTCCATTCGACGATCTCCAGGCGCAGCATCGCGCCAGGTACATCGTGCAGTGCCAGCAGTTCCTGCAGTCGCAGGCCGAAGTCGGGCAGGCGCAGTGACTCGGCCGAAACGTTCACGGCGATCTTCAGCTGCGTGCCATCGCGTCGGCACTGCTGCAGGAAGTGGACGGCCGACTGCAGCGTGGCCCATTCCAGTTCAGCCAGCCGCCCCTGCCGGCGCAGCAGCGAGATGACCCGCATCGGCGCGATCAGCCGGCCCTCGCCGTCGCGCATGCGCAGCAGTGCTTCGGCGCCGACCAGCTGGCGGTCCTGCAGGCGATGCTTGGGCTGGTAGCAGAGCGGTGCGTCGCCCTGCTGCAGCCAGCGTTCGAGGGCGACTTCGATCAGGGCGTCGATCTCGCTGTCACGCTGGATCGGGTCGTCGAAGAACACGACGCCGGATTCGATCGCACTCAGTGCCACGGTGATTGCCCGGAAAGGCAGGTGGCCATCGTCTGCGGCGGCCGGTGGCTTCAGTTCGACCACCGCACAGCGGAACAGCGGCCGGAAGCCTGGCCAATCGCGGCCGACACGATCGGCCAGGTTGCTGGCCAGCTCGGTGATCTGCGGTTGCGTGCGCAGTTCGGACAAGGTCAGGTCGCGCACCAGGATCGCCAGCGCGGCATCGCCGAACTGGTAGATCTCCAGCCGCCCGGCCGGCAGCGAGGGCAGCAGCCGATGCACCTCTTCGGTACTGTCGCGTTGCCACAGGCCGTTGTCCTGAAGCGGACCATAGCGCAGGCGCAGATCGCGCAGGTTGCCCATCTCTGCCACGATCAGGCAGGCCTTGCCGATGCCGTCGTTGTCGCGCCAGTAATGCTGCAGGCGTTCGCCGAGCGCGCGCATGTTGGGCAGGCCACTGATCGGATCGATGCGCAGCCAGGCCTGTTCGCGCTGGCGCTGTGCATCGATCTGCGCATCGTTGTAGACCAGTGCGAACACCGCGCCCAGCATCAGCAGCGATAGTGGCAGTGCCAGCAGGCGCTGGATTGCCAACTCCTCCACAGGCAGCTGATTGGCGCCGATGATTGCTACGCCCAGTGCCAGGCCCAACGCAGTGACGACAATACGCACGCCCCAGGCCTGCAGGATCATGCGCAGCGAGAGTTCGTTGAGCATGCGCGGGTGCAGGCGCCTGCGCAGCCAGACGCCAGCCAGCATCTGCAACATGGCCTCGAGGCCGGCCGGCAGGAAGTACTGGGTGCCGACGAACTGGTAGCGTGCCAGCAGGCTTGCGCCCAGGCAGGCCAGCCCACCGCGCCAGCCGCCAAGCAGGCCGCTGACCAGCAGGATGTCGAAACCCAGGTGGAGCTTGACCACGCCCTGGGTGTAGCGGGCCACGAACCAGGCGTTGAACAGGTAGATCAGGCCCAGCGCCACGCCCACGTACAGGCGGCGGCCTTCAATGGCATGGCCGGCGCGACGGGTGGCGATCAGCAGCACGCCGATCATGCCGATCACCGCCGTGGCCTGCAGCAGGTACAGCGGCAGGCTGGGCAGGGCGCTGTCCAGGACCTGGGCCGCAACCCGTGAAAGCGCATCCATAGCAGGTTCCCGCCTGTGACCGACGGCCAGTGACGATCAGCGTAGTCGCAGCAGGGCGCAGGTTCAATTGCGCTGGCTGCGTTCGGGCAGGAGGTGTTCGGCCATGAAATCCACGAACGCGCGTACACGCGGCTGCTGATGGCGATGGCTTGGCCAGAGGGCCCAGAAGGTGCTTCGCTCGGTGCTCCATGGGTCCAGGACACTGACGAGCACACCGCGGTCCAGCGCATCACGCGTGGCGAAGTCGGGCAGGCACGCAATGCCATGGCCATCGATGGCCATGTGCAGGATCGTCTCAAGATGATTGGCGGTCATCGCCGGTGCCAGGCGCGTTTCCTGACCGCCCGCATGCATTGTCAGTGGCCAACGTTCGAGCAGGCCGGTGCCGGGAAAGCGATGGAGGACGCAGGCGTGGGCACTCAGCTCATCCGGGTGCTGCGGCGTGCCGCGCTGGGCGAAGTATGCAGGGGCACCCACGCACAGCAGGCGGGTACTGCCCAGGTTGCGACCGTGCAGCCGGGAGTCGGCGGGGCTGCCTGTGCGGACGACGGCGTCGAAGCCCTCCTCGATGACATCGACCAGGCGGTCGCTGAAGTGCAGGTCGAGTTCGATGGCGGGGAAGCGGTGCGCAAACGCCGAAAGCACCGGCAGCATCAGACCGCTGGCGAGTGGAAGACTGACCTTCAGGCGTCCGCTGGGCGCGGCCTGGGCATCGGTCAGCTCGCGTTCTGCCGCAGCGACCTCGATCATGATGCGGCGGCAACGTTCAAGGAACTGCTCGCCTTCGGCAGTCAGGCTGACGCTGCGGGTATTGCGATTCAGCAGGCGGGCGCCCAGGCGCTCTTCCAGCCGGGCGATGGTCTTGCTTGCTGCCGAAGGGGTGATGCCACGCTGTCGCGCTGCGGCCGCGAAGCTGCGTGCCTCGGCGACCAGAACGAAGAGGCTGAGACCGGCAAAGCTGTCCATGACGTGGCCATTGATGACGTTTTTGTCATTAAAGCATGGACAGAATGACGGATTCTTACGCAATAACGTCGCCGATAGCATCAATGCGGTGGCGCTTGGCCACGCTCGAGTTTCATCGACATGTCTGTTGCCTCTGCTGAGACGGCCGGATCATCACGCTTTGGAGTGGTGCTGGCAGGCTGCCTGACCGCGCTCACCATTCCCTTGAGCATTGCCAGCCCCGCGGTGGGCATTCCCGCCATCCGGGACGCGCTGGGCGGTTCCCCTGCGGCGTTGTCCTGGATCATCAATGCCTACCTGTTGACCTACGGCTGCACCACGCTGGTGGCCGGTGGACTGGCCGATCTGCATGGCCGGCGCCGGATCTGGATCCTGGGCGGCGCGTCGTTTGCGCTCGTCACCGGCCTGATTCCCCTGATGCCAAATGTGGCGTGGATCAATGCCCTGCGACTGCTTCAGGGGATGGCGGCGTCGGCAGCGTTTGCCGGCGCGATGGCGTCGCTGGCGCAGGTGTTCGACGGCCAGGCGCGGGCAAGGGTTTTCAGCCTGATCGGTACCACCTTTGGTGCAGGGGCCGCAGGTGGTCCGCTGCTGGCAGGCGGGTTGATCGATGCGCTGGGCTGGGAATGGGTGTTCTTCCTGCCTGCGTTGCTGGCCGCCCTGACCGTACCGCTGGTCGCCCTGTCATCCGTCGAATCGGGAAATGCCGGTTCGCCACGCCTGGATTGGCTGGGGGCCATCACCTTCATGCTGGCGTTGGGCTCACTCACCTACGCCATGATCGTGCTGCCGGAACGTGGCCTGTTGCATCCGCAGACGCTGGTACTGCTGGCGCTCTCGGTGGTGTTGCTGGGCGGGTTCATTGCCGTTGAGCGCTCCCATCGCACACCCTTGCTGGATCTCGGCCTGTTCCGCAACCGGCGCTTTGTTGGCGTGCAGATTCTGGCCGCTGCCCCTGCGTTCTCCTACGTCGTCCTTCTGGTCGTGCTGCCGGCTGGCTTCATCGGTGTTGAAGGACTGCGGCCCACCGAGGCTGGGCTGGCGATGGCAGCACTGTCTGCACCCTTGCTGGTTGTTCCCCTGGTTGCCGGTTGCCTGCTGCGCTGGATTCCGGCGCGGACGCTGTGCTGTGTGGGCCTGCTGATCGGCGCCCTTGGGCTGGCATGGCTGGCGCAGGTGTTCCCGTTCCCGTCGGTGCGCTGGATGCCGATGCTGGTCATCGGGATCGGCATCGGCCTTCCCTGGGGGATCATGGATGGCCTGGCGGTCAGCGTGGTCGGCAAGGAGCAGGCCGGCATGGCCGCTGGCATCTTCAATGCGATGCGACTGGCAGGCGATTCCATTGCCCTCGCGCTTGTCGGCATCATGCTCTCGGCCCGGATTGGCGGGAACATGACGCTGGAGGCCGGCGCCGTGGCCCGTGCCGCCGTGCACAGGCTGTCCATGGGCGACCTCGGTGGAGCGGTGGAGGCGTTGCACGGCGTTTCGGGAACGGTGCTGGCCCAGGCGTACATGGAGGCCGTCCGTGGCCAGCTGTTTGTCCTGGCGATGGCGACCGTGCTGACCGCCATCGTGCTGGGGTACCTGTTGCGCGAAGAGGCCGAGCCTGGCCAGCGCAGCGGTAGTCAGTAGCGCGGGTCGGCGATGGCCGGCAGCACCAGTTCGCGCACGAAGCCGGAGGGCGACAACTGCAGCAACGCGCGCACCATCGCAACGACGTCATGCACGGGCACCAGTTCGCCGTCGCCGCGCGCTGCGGCCTCTGCCACCGGCACCGACAGTGCATCATCGGTGTTGAGGTAGCCCAGCTGCAGGCTGGTCACCGCCAGGCGGCGATCGCGGAAACCCTCGCGCAGTGCATCGGCGATGCCGTTGAGCGCGAACTTGGATGCGCCGAATGCCACTTCCGGGCGGCCGCTGCGTGGCAGTGCCGAGGTCGAGCCGGTCAGCACCAGCTGCGGGCGTGGCGCGCCGAGCACTCGCGGCAGCAGGCGCTGCAGCAGCACCAGGGTCGCGGTGATGTTGACGTCGACCAGTTGGGTGAGCGCGGCATCACTCTCGTCGAGGAAGGCGTACTCGTCGCTGAAGGCGGTTTCTTCCCAGATGCCCAGGTTGTGGATCAGCACATCCAGATCGGCCGGTGCCTGCGCTGCGATGTGATTGGCAGCCAGGGTGGGCTGGGACAGGTCGGCTTCGATCCACTGCAGGGTGACACCCTCCGGGCATTCAAGATCGCGTGGACGCTTGCGCGAAACGCCGATGACGGTGTCGCCCGCGCTGCACAGGCCTTCCACGAACGCCCGACCCAGGCCCCTGCTGGCGCCGATGACCATCAATTTCATGTTGCTTCCTTGTTGTACTGCGGCAGCCTCAATCGGCTGCCAGAACGGTGTCCCAGTCGGCGAACGCACGCAGGCCGCTGCGCTCGGCGGTAATGATCGAGGCGGTGTTGTCGAGCTGGCAGCGGTATTGAGGCTGCAGCCCGGCCGCCTGCGCGGACACGGCCATGGCGTGTACCAGCTGGCGCGCGTGCCCGCGACCGCGGGCCTCGGGCAGGGTCAGCACGCCCATGTCGGCCAGGGCTGGATCCAGGCTCCACGGGTACATGCTTGCCGCGGCAACCAGCTGCTCGCCATCGAAGGCACCGAACACCTGCCAGTGATCCAGTTCAACCCAGGCCGCATCCAGATCCTCTTCGCTGGCGCTGGCCTGGAACATGGCGAACGCGGCTGCGTCGGCCGGGTCGAGACGGCGGACATGTGGCGGTAGAGGGCGATCGGCCAAGGCCGCAAGTTCTGCGGCAGGGAAGTAGAAGACGCGATCCGCGCCATGCGTGCGCTGGTCGAGCTGCTGCAGACGCTGTTGCAGCTGCGCCAGCGTCCAGTGCGGTTGTACTGGCAGTTGCAGGCGAGCCGCCAGGGCAGGGCGCAGCAGTGCGCGCGCAGGGCCGACGAGTGGCTGCAGCAGCATGCCATCCTCACCCTCATCGAAATCATCGCTGCACGCCAACTGCAGCAGTGGATCATCCTGCAGCGTGCGCTGCCCGGAGAACACGCCGCGCCAGGTCGCATCGATCAACGGGGCAAACACATCATCCATGACCGGTGTCTCGCTCAGTGCCGGGGCAGGTCCACCTGCAGGCCGGCGGCCTTCCATTCGGGGTAACCGGCAGCGAGCCGCTGCGCGGTCAGTCCGGCCTCGCGCAGCATCGCCACCGCATCGTTGGACAGCACGCAGTAGGGACCGCGGCAGTACGCGACAATGTGGACGGCACGCGGCAGTTCGTCCATCCGTGCACGCAGTTCCGTAACGGGAATGTTCAGCGCGCCGGGCAGGTGGCCCAGATCGAATTCCTCGCGCGGCCGCACATCCAGCAGTACCACGCTGCTGCGTTGTTCCAGCAGCTGCTCGACGGTCAGCCCCTCCAACGCATCGCGGCGCTGCAGGCTGTCGTGGATCACGCCCTGCATCTCGCTGCGCTGGCCTTCGGCACCCTCAGTGTTGCCGCGCCGTTCCTTATCCTGCAGCCGGGCATGGGTGCCGGCCTTGCCGCTTCGAAGACCCCGGCGCCGGGCAAGGCGCGCCTGCGCAGCCTGGTGGCGCACAGCGTGTTCGGCGCAGGCATGTACCTTTCCGCGCTGCTGTTGGCCGCGATCCGTGCAGGATGAGCGAGAATCCGTGGGGTCACCGGCAACAGGAACACCCCGGCATGGAAGCACCCGATCCCTCCACTGATGGCATGCCGCTACCGTGGGCATGGCAGGAAACGTTGGCCGATGCGCGCATCGAGCGCCAGTCGATCGGTGTTTCGCGCGCGGATGTAGCCCGTGTGCAACGGCCGGGGCAGGCCGATGCCTTCGTGAAGTCGGAAGTGATCGACGCCTTCAGTGAGCTGGGCGATGAGATCGCGCGCCTGCGCTGGCTGCAGGCACAGGGACAACCGGCGCCGACGGTGATTGCCACCGCCGAAGAAGCGGGCCGGCGCTGGTTGCTGATGAGCGCGCTGCCCGGCCGCGACCTGGCTTCGTCGCCTGAACTCGCGCCGCAGGAACTGGTGGAACTGCTGGCCGACGCGCTGCGCGGGTTGCATGCGTTGCCGGTGGCAGCCTGTCCGTTCGACCAGCGACTGGCCTCGCGCCTGCAGGCGGCGCAGGCACGGGTCGAGGCGGGCATGGTCGACGCTGACGACTTCGATGACGAGCGCCTGGGCCAGAGTCCGCAGCAGGTCTTCGCCGAACTGTGCAGCACCCGGCCCGATCATGAAGACCTGGTGGTCAGCCATGGCGATGCCTGCCTGCCGAACCTGATGGTGGTCGAGGGGCGTTTCAGCGGTTTCATCGACTGTGGGCGACTGGGTGTTGCCGACCGCTACCAGGACCTGGAGCTGGCCGCGCGCAGCCTGGTCCACAACTTCGGCGACACGCGTTGGGTCGCGCCGTTGTTCCAGCGCTACGGCGCGGTGGCCGACGAGCGCCGGCTGGCGTTCTACCGGTTGCTCGACGAGTTCTTCTGAGCCCGCGCGTGGCTGGCGATGGCCGCGCAGATCAGGCCGCCGACCACGCTCAGGTGCTCCAGCGCGAAGAACAGGGCCAGCTGCTGTTCCGCACCGTGCTTGGTCCAGAAGGTATGCACGATGACGATGGTCAGCAGCATGAACACCGCCAGCGCACCGCTGCCCAGCCAGAGCAGGCGGTCAAGCAGCAGGCACAGTGAGCCGCCCAGCAGCACCACGGCGCTGGCGAGGTTGAACAGCACAGGCGGTTGCAGCCCGGCCGCCTGCATTTCGGCCACGCTGTTGTCCCACGCCAGCAGCTTGGCCAGGCCCGAGGACAGGAACACCACGGCCAGCAGCAGTCGGGCGAGGAGCCACAGCACGCGGCTGTCGAGCAGGGTGGTGATCATCCTTGGCATGCAGGAACTCCGGGTTGAGCATGGGACAGGCCGCGCAGCATCGGGCCTCAACAGCGGTTGAGGTCAAGGCTGGCTGAACGAAGCCCGATGGTGGTCGGGTTGCCGTCTTCTAATTGGACGAACGTTCGTTCACTATTTGCGCCATGAACCGAGCCTACCGCAACGAGCAACGCATCGCGCAGATCCTGCAGGCCGCTCTGCAGTGCTTTCTCGCAAAGGGATTCCACCAGACCAGCATGCGTGACATCGCGCAGGCGGCCGGTGTCAGCCTGGGCAATCTCTACAACCACTTCCCGGGCAAGGAAGCGATCATCCTTGCCGTGGCGGTGGCCGAGAGCGAAGAACTGGCACCGTTGCTGCAGCGCCTGGCTGCGTCCGATGGCGAGCGCGCACAGGTGCTGGTGTTCCTTCAGGACTTCCACGCACTATGCCGGCAGCCGGAATGGGCGACGCTCGCCGTCGAAGTATTGGCCGAGAGCGCACGCAATCCTGCCGTGGCCGAGGCATTCGCGGCCAATCGCAGGCAATTGCAGGCGACGCTGGCCGAAGCCCTGCAGCACGTTGCGCAGCGCGAACGTCGGCGCCCGGCGTTGACACCGGCATTGCAGTCGCAGGTGCTGCTGGACGCCATCGAGAGCGACGCGCTGCGGCGGGGGCTGGGCGAAGCCGATGGCACCGATGAGGCTTCGCTGGATCTGGGTCTGCTCGCGCTGCTGCTTGGGGCACGCGCTTGAGCGCCGTCGACCGGCGATTGCACGGCCTTGATCTTGCGCGCTACCTGGCGCTGGCCGGCATGGTGCTGGTCAACTTCCGCCTGGCGATGGCCGTGCCGGCAGAGGGTGAGGGTTGGCTGGCAGGGTTCTTCCATCTGCTGGAGGGCAAGGCCTCGGCGACGTTCGTTACGCTGGCCGGTCTTGGCCTGGTACTGGCCACGCAGCGGCAGGGTTGGTGGCTGGCCAGTGTGCAGACCTGGCGGCGCGCACTGTTCCTGCTGGTGCTGGGCCTGCTCAACCTGACCCTGTTCCCGGCCGATATCCTGCATTACTACGCGGTGTATTTCGCATTGGCCGTGGTGTGGTTGCGTGCTTCGCCGCGGGTGTTGCTGGCCAGCATCGTGGGCCTGGCGGCCTGTTCGTTCTGGGCGTTGCTGCACTGGGACTACAGCCAGGGATGGAACTGGCAGACGCTGGAATACGCCGGTCTGTGGCAATGGCCGGGCGCGGTCCGCAACCTCCTGTTCAACGGCTTCCATCCGCTGCTGCCCTGGTTGTGCTTCTTCCTGCTGGGGATGCTGCTGGCACGGCTGCAGCTGTCGCAACCGCGGGTGCAGCGTGCACTGCTGGTGCTGGGCGTGCTGTTGGTTGGTGCCGGCCAGGGCGTGCAGCAGCTTGCCCAGGGAACGCCATGGCAGGCGTGGCTGGGAACGCAGCCGATGCCGCCGGGACCGGCCTACGTACTCACCGGTGCGGGCGCGGCGTGCAGTGTCATTGCCGCCTGCCTGTGGCTGGCGCGTGTGCGATCGGGTGACTGGCTGGCGCCGTTCACGGCGGCAGGGCGCATGACCCTCACGCTTTATGTCGGCCACATCCTGCTGGGCATGGGAACACTGGAAAGCCTCGGCCTGCTTGACGGACGTGCGTCGCTTGCCTCGGTGCTGTTGTGGGCGCTGTTGTTCCTGATGCTGGCGACAGGCGCGGCGTGGCTGTGGTCGTGGCAGTTCGCACGCGGTCCACTGGAAGCGATGATGCGGCGCATCGCGGGCTAGTCCTTTGGTCGCGCCGAGGTGATGTTGTGACGGACATGTCTGTGTCGCGGCGAACGCATCTGCGATAGTGGCGGCAGGTATTACTTTCCGCTTGCATCCATGTCATTCGCTTCGGCGCAGCATCTCGGCGAAGTCCTGCAACAATCCTATGGCATTACCGCCACCGCTGTGGTGCCGCGCCCGGTGGGTGCCGACGCCAATGCCAGCGTGTATCGTGTCGACGCGCGCCACGGTCAATGGTGGCTGAAATGCCGCACGTACCAGGTTGATCCGGCGGTATGGGACAGCCTGCACTGGCTGCGCGGTACGCTGGGCATCGATGAAATCGTGGCCCCATGGCCGGCGCTGACCGGTGGTGCGTCGGTGCAGCGTTGGGGACTGCAGTTCACCCTGTTCCCCTACATAGAAGGCCAGTCCGGGTTCGAGGCGGCGTTGAGCCATAGGCAGTGGCGACGCCTGGGCGAGGTGCTGCGGCGCCTGCACGCGTCGCCGCTGCCGACCGAACTGCAGCGTGGGCTACCGACCGTGCGGCTGGAAACTGCGGCACTTGAGACCGTTGGGCAGTGGCTGGCGGGCGAGGGCCTTGCCGCCGCAAAGGATGGGCTGGGCCGTGCATTCGTTTCCGTATGGGACCGGCAGCATGCGCGCATCACCGCGCTGCATGCGCAGGCACTGCAGCTGCACGCGGCATTGCAGGAGGTTCCGGCTGACCTGCACCTGTGCCATACCGACCTGCATGCCGGCAATCTGCTGATGGGCAATGACGGTGGCCTGCACCTGATCGACTGGGATGGCCTGTCGCTGGCCCCGCGCGAGCGTGACCTGATGTTCATCGGTGCCGCTGTCGGCGGGCGCTGGGGCCGCGAGAATCCACTGGGGTTCGAAGACGGCTACGGCAGTGACCGTGGCGATCCGCGCTGGATCGCCTGGTACCGGCACTGGCGCATCCTCCAGGACCTGATCGAGTTCCAGCAGGTGCTGCTGGGGAGCGATGGAGAGGAGCGTTCGCCTCCATTGCGGCGGCAGTCGCTGCACTATCTGGGCGAACAGTTCGCGCCGGGCAATGTGTTCGATGCGGCGGAGCGTGCGTATCGCGCGCTGGGTTAGTTCCCGGGCCGTTGCCAGGATCGCCCCCGGTAGAGTCGACTGTTAGTTGTGACTTCCCGGTAGGTTGTTCACCCATGGCGTGTCCATGCAGGTGGTTTCTATTCCGCGGGCTTGGCCGCTGCCGAGGCCGCGGCACTGGCGGCACGACGCGACAGCACGGCCTCGCGATGGGCGATGTAGGCGTTGGCGGCGAGGATGATGCCGGCACCAATGATCGTCCAGCGATCCACCGTTTCGTTGAACAGCAGCCAGCCGCACAGCGTTACCAGCGGCAGCTGCAGGAAGCTGATCGGGGTCAGGGCGGAGACTTCGCCCAGGCGCAGTGCGCGCGTCCACAGCAGCTGGCCGATGGTGCCAAGCACGCCGGTGGCCAGCAGCCACAGCCACGCCATGCCGGTGGGCCAGACCCAGACGAACAGTGCCGGGACCAGCGACAGCGGCACCCAGAACACGTAGGTGTAGAGCACCACGGTGTCGGCACTGTCGACGCGGGTCAGCTGCTTGATCTGGATCGCCACCAATGAGCTGAGCACGGCGGCAGCCACCGCCACCAGGCTTCCCGCGGTGAAGCCGGCGGTACCGGGGCGCACGATCACCAGCACGCCGATGAAGCCGACCACCACCGCGGCCCAGCGGCGCACGCGCACGGTCTCACCCAGCCAGAGCACGGCAGCAATGGTGACGAACAGCGGCGTGGAGTACGAGAGCGATACCGCCTGCGCCAATGGCAGGTGGCCCAGCGCCCAGAACGCGCACAGCATCGAGCCCAGGCCGATCGCACTGCGCACGAAATAGCGCGGCAGCTGCTGGGTCTTCAGTGGTGCGTGGCCGGGGCGCAGCAGCATCGGCAACAGCGCGAGCAGGCCGAAGGCGTTGCGGAAGAACGCCACTTCCTGGGTCGGTACGTAGCGCGTGGCGTAGCGGATCGCCACGGCCATCAGGCCGAATGCCATCGTGCTGCCGAGCATCAACAGCGCCGCCCGCATCGGGGTGGCGCTGGGGGAGAGGGCGGGGCTGTTCACCACTGTGCGCCGAGCAGGCGGGGCTCCGGTTCGATCGGCACGCCGAACTTCTCCAGCACCGAGGCGGAGATGCGTCGCGCCAGCGCCAGCAGCGCAGCACCGGTGGCGTTACCGTGGTTGACCAGCACCAGTGCATGGCTCGGGGCCACGCCGGCATCGCCTTCGCGGAAGCCCTTCCAGCCGCAGGACTCGATCATCCAGGCCGCCGAGACCTTGCGTTTTCCGTCCTGGTCGGACGGGAACACCGGCAGCTCGGGGAAGTGCTGCAGCAGCACGTCAACCTGTTCCAGCGGCAGCACCGGGTTCTTGAAGAAGCTGCCGGCATTGCCCAGCACGTCCGGATCGGGCAGTTTGCGGCGGCGGATCGCGATCACCGCATTGGCCACGTCTACCGCACCCGGCAGTTCCACGCCCTGTGCCTGCAGTTCCTCGCGGATGCCGGCGTAGTCCATGCGCAGGTCGTGCAGCAATGGCAGCTTCAGCTCGATGGCGGTGATCAGGTAGCGGTCCATCTGCTGCTTGAACACGCTGTCGCGGTAGGCGAAGCCACACTGTTCGTTGTCCAGCCGCACCCAGGCCTGTTCCTGGCAGTCCCAGGCTTCGACGGCCTGGATGAACTCGCCAACCTGCGCGCCATAGGCACCGATGTTCTGGATCGGCGCAGCACCGGCCGTACCGGGAATCAGCGCCAGGTTCTCCAGTCCGGACAGGCCTTCCTGCAGCGACCACATCACCAGGCCATGCCAGGGCACGCCGGCGCCGGCGCGGATCACTGCATGGTCGGCGCGGTGTTCCAGGAAGCTGATGTCGCGGTTGCCGAACACCAGCACGGTGCCGGGCAGGTCTTCGGCGATCAGTACGTTGCTGCCGCTGCCCAGCACCAGCAGTGGGCCGCTGGCCACTTCGGGCAGCGCCAGCACTTCCGGCAGCAGCGTGGGGTCGTGCAGTTCCAGCAGCTGCGCTGCACTGGCCTGCACATGGAAGGTGTTCAGCGCCTGCAGCGGTGCATTGCGGGTGAGCGTCCAGCGCAGCGGGGCGTTGCCGTCGACGGTATCCATGGGCGCGCTCACAGTGGGGCCACCGCGCCGCGGCTGGGCGCTTCGCGGCGGCGACGGATCGCCTCCACACATTCGGAGACCAGCGCCGGGCCACGGAAGATCAGGCCGCTGTAGCACTGCACCAGCGCGGCGCCGGCGGCCATCTTGGCCACGGCATCGGCACCGGACAGGATGCCGCCGACGCCGATCAGCGGCACCGATTCGGGCAGGCGCGAGCGCAGGCGGCGCAGCACCAGGGTGGACTGCTCCAGCACCGGCGCGCCGGACAGTCCACCGGCCTCATTGGCCAGCGGATCGCCGGCCACCTTGCTGTGGTCGATGGTGGTGTTGGTGGCGATCACGCCGTCCACCTGCAGTTCGCCCAGCACACGGGCGGCGGCATCGATGTCGCGCTCGCTGAGGTCGGGCGCCACCTTCACCAGCATCGGCACGCGGCGACCATGCTGCGCAGCCAGGGCTTCCTGGCGGTCACGCAGCTGGCTGACAAGCTGGCGCAGTGCGGTCTCTTCCTGCAGCTCACGCAGGCCGGCGGTGTTGGGCGAGGAGATGTTGACCGTGATGTAGTCGGCCAGCGGATACACCTTGTCCAGGCAGGCGATGTAATCGTCCACGGCCTGTTCGTTGGGGGTGTCCTTGTTCTTGCCGATGTTGATGCCGAGCAGGCCGCGACGGTTGCGCGCGCGCTCGACATTGCGCACCAGTGCATCCACGCCCGCGTTGTTGAAGCCCATGCGGTTGATGATCGCGTTGTGTTCCGGCAGGCGGAACAGGCGCGGCTGCGGATTGCCAGCCTGCGGGCGCGGGGTGATGGTGCCGATCTCGACGAAGCCGAAGCCGAGCGCGAACAGCGCATCGATGTGCTCGCCGTTCTTGTCCAGGCCGGCAGCGAGGCCGACCGGATTGGGGAACGTCAGCCCGAACACGGTGCTCGGCATCGGCGCGATGCGGGCGGCCAGCAGCGGCGTGGTGCCGGTGCGATAGGCCAGGTCCAGTGCGGACAGGCCGAGGCCGTGGGCGCGCTCGGCGTCGAGCGAGAACAGGAAGGGGCGGGCAAGCGAATACATGCGTCGGTTCAGTCCAGCGTGCCGAGGAAGGCTCGGGTTCGATATTCAAAAGCAACCTGGCCGTCGACCGCGTGGGCGGCGAACAGGTCCTGCAGAGCGGCGATCATCGGCGCATGGCGCGGGTGACCGGGCTGGGGGGCATAGGAGGAGGACAGCAGGCGCCCTTGCAGCGCATCCAGATCCAGGTACTGCACGTTCGGCAGCTGCACCATGCCGCGCAGCCCGGCGCCGAACCAGGCCTGCATGGTGGCGTCGTCCTGGTAGCGCTCGGCCACGGCGGTGTAGTCGGTGCCGTAGTCCAGCAGCAGTTGTTCGTAGCCGACCAGGAACGGGCTGGCATCGAGCAGGCGTGAATTCCAGTAGATCAGTGCCAGGCCACCTGGGCGCAGGATGCGCTGCCACTCGGCGCGCACCGCCACGGTGTCGAACCAGTGGAAGGCCTGCGCGACGCTGACCAGGTCAACGCTGGCCTCGTCCAGCCCGGTGGCCTCGGCGCGGCCGTCGATGGCGCTGAACTGCGGATACTGCGGCGCCAGCCACTGTTCGGAGGCGGCGCGCATGGCGGCGTTCGGTTCCACCGCAATGACCGGATGGCCGGTGGCCAGGAACTGGCGGCTGGAAATGCCGGTGCCGGCGCCGATGTCGGCGACCACGGCCTCGTGGCTGACGCCCATGGGGCCATGCAGCCACTCCAGCAGGGCGGGCGGGTAGTCGGGCCGGTAGCGGACGTAGTCGGCGACGCGGCTGCTGAAGCGTTCAGTGCTGTCGGAAGTGGTCATGGCGATCAGTTCGACATCGCGGCGAGCCAGGCCAGGCCGCCGAAGAACAGGATGAAGACCAGGATGGCGGCGATAGCGGCGCCGACCATCACCCAGCCCAGTACAAGGCCAGTGACGGCCAAACCGTCGCCTTCCAGTTCCTGCGGGCGACGGCGGATCTCGGCGCGGGCCATGTGGCCGGTGACGATGGCCACGATGCTGGCCACGAAGGGCAGGACGGTCCAGCTGGCGATGCCCATGACCAGGCTGACTACGGCCAGGGCGCTTGTCTGTCGGGGTGCCACGCTCATCGGGGTCCTCCTTGGCAGTGTGCACATGATAGTGCGTCTGCCCAGGCAATCCCATGCCCGGCAAGTGCAAGGATGCGGTAGGCGTCGACCTTGGTCGACGAACGAGGTGCCAGCCCTGGTAGGCGTCGACCTTGGTCGACGAAAGGCATGCCAACCAAGGTTGGCAGCTACCGAAGTGCCGGTATCAGCCCATCAACACCTGGCCTCCATCCACGTTGAGCACGCTGCCGGTGACCCAGCGCGCCAGCGGCGAGCACAGGAACAGGGCGGCGTCGGCGATCTCGCGCGGGTGTCCGAAGCGGCCGAACGGGATCTTCGCCAGGGTGCCGTGGTACAGCGTCGGATCTTCGGTGCGGCGGCGATCCCACAGGCCATCGTCGAATTCGATCGAACCGGGGGCGATGGCGTTGACCCGGATCCGGTCCTTGGCCAGCGCCAGTGCCTGCGAGGTGGTGTAGTGCGACAGCGCGGCCTTTGCGGCGGCGTAGGGCGCGCCACCGGG
Organism: Stenotrophomonas sp. 78350_Sma; assembly: GCF_056482105.1. NCBI lineage: Bacteria > Pseudomonadati > Pseudomonadota > Gammaproteobacteria > Lysobacterales > Lysobacteraceae > Stenotrophomonas > Stenotrophomonas sp. 78350_Sma. The sequence continues at coordinate 2,091,624 of NZ_CM151182.1, forward strand.
GCGCGGCTGCTGTGAGGCGATCGAGGACAGGTTGAGGATGCAGGCATCGCTGGATGCGCGCAACCACGGCAGTGCCAGGCGCGACGCCCGTACCGCCGCCATCAGGTCGATCTGCAGGCTGGCGGCCCAGCCATCCTCGTCATCGGCCATGCCGTAGCCGGTGGCGTTGTTGACCAGCACATCGATGCCGCCGAGTGCATCGGCAGCGGCCTGCAGCCAGGCCTGGATCTGGCCGGCATCGGCCAGATCGGCGGAGACGGTATGCAGCGGGGTGCCCTGTGCCTGCGCATCGGCGCGCAGGGCATCCAGTCCGGCCTGGCCGCGGGCGCAGACCGAGACCTGCGCACCGGCGCCGGCAAATGCCAGCGCCATTTCACGACCGATGCCTTTGCTGCCACCGGCGATGAGTACGCGGCGGCCGCTGAAGTCGAGGGTCGGAGCCCCTGCGGGGATCCGACCCACAGACGTCTCGGCGTCGTTTGCCATCACAGATCGAACTTGATGCCCTGGGCCAGCGGCAGCGAGTCCGAGTAGTTGATGGTGTTGGTCTGGCGGCGCATGTAGACCTTCCACGCATCCGAACCGGACTCGCGGCCACCGCCGGTGTCCTTCTCGCCACCGAAGGCGCCGCCGATCTCCGCACCGGACGTGCCGATGTTGATGTTGGCGATGCCGCAGTCGCTGCCGGCGGCCGACAGGAACTTCTCGGCGGTCTTCAGGTTCTGGGTGAAGATCGAGGACGACAGGCCCTGCGGCACGCCGTTCTGCATGTCGATGGCTTCGTCGATGCTGTCGTACGGCATGACGTACAGGATCGGCGCGAAGGTCTCGTGCTGGACCACGGCGTCGCTGTTCTTCAGGCCGGAGACGATGGCCGGCAGCACGAAGTTGCCTGCGCGGTCGATGCGGGTGCCGCCGGTTTCGATGGTGCCGCCGGCGGCCTTGGCCTGGGCGATGGCATCGAGGAACTGCTGCACGGCACCGTCGCTGTTCAGCGGGCCCATCAGGTTGGCGGCATCGGTCGGATCACCGATCTTGCCTTCCACCTGCTTGTAGGCCTTGACCAGGGTGGCCAGCACGTCGGCGTAGATCGAGCGGTGCACGATCAGGCGGCGGGTGGTGGTGCAGCGCTGGCCGGCGGTGCCGACGGCGCCGAACACGATGCCCGGCACGGCCAGCTTCAGGTCGGCGGTTTCGTCCAGGATGATGGCGTTGTTGCCACCCAGCTCCAGCAGGCAGCGGCCAAGGCGGCGAGCGACCTTTTCGTTGACGGTGCGGCCGACCTGGGTCGAGCCGGTGAAGCTGATCAGCGGCACGCGACGGTCATCGACCATCTTTTCCGACAGCGCGGTGCCCGCATCGTTGATCAGGAAGAAGATGTCCGGGAAGCCGGCTTCGCGCAGGGCGTCGTTGCAGATCTTCAGCGAGGCGATGGCGGTCAGCGGCGTCTTGTTGGACGGCTTCCAGATGCACACGTCGCCACAGATGGCGGCCAGGAACGAATTCCAGCTCCACACCGCGACCGGGAAGTTGAAGGCCGAGATGATGCCGACCAGGCCCAGCGGGTGGTACTGCTCGTACATGCGGTGGCCGGGGCGCTCGGAATGCATGGTGTAGCCGTACAGCATGCGGCTCTGGCCCACGGCGAAATCGGCGATGTCGATCATCTCCTGCACTTCGCCATCGCCTTCCGGCTTGCTCTTGCCCATTTCCAGGGCGACCAGCGAGCCCAGCGCATCCTTGTGCTTGCGCAGCGCTTCGCCGCACAGGCGCACGGCTTCACCGCGACGCGGCGCCGGCGTGGTGCGCCAGACCTTGAAGGCTTCCTGGGCGCGGGCGACGACGGTCTCGTACTCGGCCTCGGTGGTCGCGCGGACCTGCGCGATCGGCTCGCCGGTGGTCGGGTTGACCGGGGTGATCAGCTCACCGCTGGTCGCGCTCGACCACTCCCCGTTGCCCAGGTACGTGCCAGCGTTGATCGCGTCCAGGCCAAGGGACTTGAGCAGCTCGGAAGACATGCAGACTCCTGTGTTTCGTTACGTTGTTTGGTGCCATCGCGGGCAGGTGGGGGACGCGATGAACTGAATCGCCGATGGTAGCAGAGCGGCCTGTCCGGCCATGGTGCAACGCGCCAGCGGAATCGTACGGAGCATGAATGCTTGGAGGGCAGGGTGTGTTGCCTGTAAACTTCCCGGCTGCATGGCCCCGTAGCTCAGCTGGATAGAGCGTCCCCCTCCTAAGGGGAAGGTCGCCCGTTCGAATCGGGCCGGGGTCACCAGAATCAACAGCTTGCGAAAGCCGCTATATCGCCACAGGCCATATCGGGCCATCAAAAGGCACCATAAGGCACCATTTGGTCACAGTGATGGTAATGGCGAATCAATAGGTTGGCTTCGCCACCGCACTGTCATCGCCCTCAGGGGAGAGGTGCGCGTAGTACTTCCAGTAGTGGCGTAGTCGGCATGCCCGGCCGGGATCTGCACCTGTCGCAACGGCACTCCGGTGATGGCCATACCGTGTTCTTGTGCACGGCGACAAGCGGACCGGAGAGACAGCGAAGTGCCCAGCGCGCATACCGGCCCAGCGGCGCCTCGCGCCACTTGCCGACTTCGTGCGCCCCGGCCATCCTCGACTGGATCGCTCTCAACACTTTGGCTGCCCACCTCGTGCGTCCGGACTGGGTACCTGGCCCAGGTGGAGGCTGGATTCACGCGGCCGCAGGCCATGCAACCGGTGTACGCCAAGCTGTGCCCCGGCAAAATGCAGGCAGCGTCGGATTGTCGGTCCCGTGAAAACCGCAATCCTGTGGTAGTAAAGGCCCCAGCGGTGGCATGACGCCGCCGACAGGGGGCAACATGAAGGCGATGACCGCTGTTCTGGTTGCGGCTGTGCTTTGCGTTGGTTGTTCAACCAAGGGGGGTTCCACTGCACCCTACAACGTCTCTTTCGTTGGCCATCCTTCCCGGGCCGACGTAGCACCACCTCCACCTCCACCTCCGCCGCCCCCCGTTGACGGTCAGACCCAGGCGCCTGATCCCAACGGAGTCAAGCCTCCGAGGAGGCATCCCCGCGGCGGATGGTATGAGCCTGGAGAGGAGGTGGATGACGCCTCGGACGTTGAGGAGGCGTTGCCAGCGGTACTGGCGGAATGCAAGAAGCTCATCCTCGGGATGGAGAACAAATCCGTTGATCAGCGAAAGGCGTCCCTCTGGGTGTACGGGATCGGGCTGGTTGCGGGCACGGTCATCGCACCTGCACTTACGGCGGCGAACGCTGCCAAGCACGCCGGTGCGATAGCCGGACTAAGTGCATTGGGGGGCGCCTCGGGTATGGCGGGAAAGGCGCTGGAGGACTCTGGGTTTGGGGGATCCGCGGCAATTGCTGATCGTAGAGCCGTCGCTGACGTGATTCGTCTGAAGCTCCCAGTGATCACGGATCGCAGAGAGGCGTCGCACGATCGACGGAAGGCGCTTACGGAAATGCAGGCTGCATGCTTTGCCTACGATCTGACCACCCCGAAGCCCATCCAGTCGTCAACAACCGGCAAATGAACAAGGAAGGGCCCGCTCTCCGGCGGGCCCTTCTCTTTTACACCCGGCGCCAAGCTCGCCGCCGTCACCTTCCTCCGGGTGAAGAAGGTGGGCAACATCGGCGAGCGCGCCATCAACACCATCGTCGTGCGGTACGACATGCCCGATACCTTGGTGGCCCTGAAGGGAAAGGGTATCGGGAGGAAGCGCCCGAAGACCCCGACGGCGATGGACGACACGTTGCGTCTGTGGGTGAGGCCGATTGAATTTTCTGTTGGGGCAGTCGGCATGTGTTCCAGATATGGCAGTAGAATCCGCGCCAGTCCCCTCTCTTCCGGGTCATCATGTCGATACGAGTAGCGTGCCTGTGCGGGAACGTCGCCATTGAGCTGGCTGGAGAGCCGGTCGCACGCGCCAACTGCCACTGTTCATCGTGCAGGGACTTCTACGGTGTCACCATGTTCTCCGCGACGGCTTGGGAGGCTTCGTCGGTTCAGATGGCCTCCTTCGATGCGCGAAGCTTCAGCCACCCCCAGAAGCAGCTGAAGAAGACCTTCTGTGCTACGTGCGGCGAGGTTGTGTTCGGCACGAACCGTCTGGGCATGTGTGTCGTTCCCAACGCCATGCTCGCCCGCGCAGGCGGCGGATGGCTGGACGTTGCCATGGCGCCCACAATGCATCTCTATTACCGGCAACGCGTAGTTGAGGTTCGCGATGAGTTGCCGAAGTACCTTGATGGCTGGGACGGCCCTACCTACCTGCAGGGCTGAAGCTGCGACTGTGATGGTGCAAGGGCATTGTCGCCGGACAACATTCAACGGCTGCCGCGCAACGTGACGGCGCTGGGCGGGCCGCTCACGATCAGTGGACCAGACCACACAGGCATCCTCATGCCCGCACAGTTGCAACCGGTCCAACCACTGCATTACCCACGTATCGCTGGCTGGCTCGATTCGCTTGCAGCGACGCAACGCTGGGCCGGCCCAGGCGTTGCGTTTCCTCTGCTGCCCGAAGCGTTCGCACAGACGCTTGAACTGGGTGAGCGCCCCGGTTGGGTGCTGCTGGACGGGGAGGGCGCGTGCATGGGGTTCGGCCATTACTGGTTGAGCGCGCCCGGCACCGCCCACCTGGGCCGCATCATTGTTTCGCCACAGGCGCGTGGGCGCGGCCTGGGGCGGGTGCTGATGCAGTTGTTGGGTGCCGAGGCCCTGCGGTCGCCTGGAGTGCAGCGCCTGACCCTGCGCGTCTACCGTGACAATGTCGCAGCGGTGGCCCTCTACCGCGATCTCGGCTTCCAGCCGGTGGAAGACGCTTCGACGCCGGAGCTGCTGTTCATGCAGCGCAGCGGGGTCTGATCCAGCCTCAGCGTCGGCTACTGCGGGTGGGGGCGGTATCTTGATCATTTCGGTACTTTTCACAAGTCTGGCGCCGGGCCCGATATGCTGGGCCCCGGAATCCAGCCGGATCAGCCCGTGGACCGCATTCCCCAGCTTCTGGAACAGGAAGAGTCCATGCGCCTGGAGGTCAGTACGCTGGCTGAAGGCTTGGGTGTTCCACTGTCGTTCGGGCACGCGTATCTGGCGGTGCTGGTGTGCGTGTCCGGGCGTGCGCGATTCGCACTGAACTTCCGCGAGGTGGCGGTGCAGCGGCACGACGTGCTGGTGCTGGCGGAGGATACGCTGGCGCTGCTGCGGCAGCGTTCGCGCGGTTTCCTGGCGGTGGTCTGCCTGATGCCGAAGGCGTTGGCCTCGGAGGTCGCCTACGTGCTGCCCAATGCATTGTTCAAGTTCCTGCACGAGCACCCGCATTGTGTGCCGTCACCGCTGGAGGTGCCGCTGCTGCAGGGCTGGCTGCAGCAGTTGATGGACGCGCAGCACAACGGCGGCCGCCATCGGCACGTGATGCTGCGCAACCTGCTGCAGACCTTGTTCCTGAAGTTCGCCACGCTGCTCCCGGCACACTACGAGGCCGCGCCGCAGGTCGGCCGGCGCGAGCGCCTGGCCTGGAACTTCTGGGAGCTCGTTGGCCAGCGCAGCACGCGCCAGCGCGACGTGCAGTCCTACGCCGAGGCGCTGTGCATTACCCCGTTCTATCTCTCGCAGTTGACCCGGGAATGCTTCGATGAAACGCCGAAGGCGCTGATCGACCGCCAGGTGGTGCTGGAGATCAAGGCCCTGCTGAGCTACAGCGAACTGCCGATCGGACGCATCGCCGAACGCCTGTGCTTCGAGGATGCGTCCTACCTGTGCCGCTACTTCCGGCGGCATACCGGCCAGTCGCTGACCGGCTACCGTCGCGCCGGGCAGGGTGACGCTAGTGCGATACGAACAGCGGCGCCGGAACTTCGGCCAGCAGATCCTCGGTGACGCCGCCGAGCACGCGTTCGACCACGCGGCTGCGGCTGTAGGGCCCCAGCACCAGCAGATCGGCTTCGGCATCGAGTACATGCTGGCGGATGGTGGCGGCAACGCCCCCCTGGCTGGAGCTGATCGCCTGGATTTCGACCTCGACGCCATGCCGCGCCAGATGCTGGGCCATTTCGGCGCCCGGCGCGGCTTCAGCCTTGGGCGTGTCGACCATCAGCAGGTGCACGGCCTGCGCCCGGGCCAGCAGAGGCAGGGCATCCGCCACGGCACGACGGGCCTGTTTGCTGGCATTCCAGGCCACCACGATACGCCGGCCGACCTGCTCGCCCTTCCAGTGCGGCGGCACCAGCAGCATCGGCACGCCGGTCTGGCGCAGTGTGCCCAGTGGGTGCCAGCCGGAAGGAGCGCCGGGCGTACGCGGATAGCCGGCGACGATCAGATCGCAGTAGAGCGACTGCAGGGCCAGATCGGCGCCGCCCAGATAATCCGAGACGATGCGCAGTTCGGTGCTGATCTGCAGCGGCTCGGCGGTGTCGCGCAGGTTCTGCATCAACTGCGCGGTGCAGGCGGCGTCGGCGCGGGCTTCATGGTCGAGTGCGGCGGCGATGCCCGCGCCACGCGCGAAACCGTTGGCGATGTCGGTGGGATGCTGGGCGGTCGATACCGCGACCAGATGCGCCTGCTGCGCCTTCGCCAGATGCGCGGCAATGCTCAGTACGCGGTCCCCGGTATCGCTGGCGTCGAAGAGCACGGCGATGTCGCGTAGCGGATGCAGCATGGCGTTGTCTCCTTCGATGCCTGTGACGCGTTCCCTGCCGTGCACCGACCCGGGTGCACCGGACGCAGGTGTGTTGTAGCGCATTCGTGATTCGAGTGAATCAAATATGATTCAGTTTATTAATTGATGATTCATGCTAGCGTGATCGGACTCTGCATCCAGGCCCCTCCATGCGACCTGCCACTGCCCGCACACGCCGCGACCTGCACCACGCCCTTGCTGCCACCCTGGTCAGCCATCCTCGCTGCACGCTCAGCGAACTGGCGCGCGGGGCAGGCATCAGTCGCGCGACCCTGTACCGGTTCGCGCCAACGCGGGAGGCGATTGACGAGGCCTTGTTCGCGGCGGGATTCGAACGCCTGGAAGCAGCGGCAAGCTCGTTCGATGGCAACGTGGATGCACAGCAGGTGCTGGAGCAGGTCACGGCAGCGCTGCTGGCCGACTGGGAACTGGTGACGCTGGTGTTCGCGCGCATGATGGAAGAGCAGCAGCGCCAGGGTGACCTGCATCTGCTGCCGGAGCGCTGGGCTCCGATCGGTGAACGTTTCGAGGCGTTTTTCCTGCGCGGCCAGCGAGTGGGTGAGTTCAACGTGGAGTTCACCGCGGTGTGGTTGGCCGACTTCTACTGGACCTGCTTCTACGGCATCACCTGGTCGCTTGCGCGCGGCCGTCTGGCCCCGGCAATGGCCGCATCCACGCTGTTGGCCTCGTTCCGGCATGGGGCGATGAAGGGCTGATCGTGGCGCCCATGGCGCATTTCGTGCCGACAAGACCTACGGAACCTGCGCCGAATTCGCGTGACGTCTTGCCGGAAAGGGCGTTCGCGCTGCCGGAATCGTGCACGGTGCCGCACTTCCGGATTGCTACAACTGTGGTCGTCGAACAACGCCGGAATCGGCAAAATTAAATGAGACGTTCATCACACTTTTGTTGCGGTGCGGTATCGTAGTCACTGAAATTCATACCTGACCTACGAGGTCCAGGGACGGTTGTAGTGGCCATCGAGCCGGCAGAACGTGCTTCGCGCGCGTTGCGTGGCTGATGAGTTCGTCCCAGGCGACCTACTGAACAGCGGCCTCTGCGGGCCGCCCGGGGAAATCACCATGTGGCAGTCGACGACGTCGCGCATTCGCGCGGGCGGTGGATGCGTTCATCCCAAGAAAAACACCCGATGCGTGCGGCCCGGCCGCTGGATCGCGCTTGTCCTGATCCTGCTGCTGTCGATGGTGGCGCCATCGTTTGCCTGGGCAGCCGCCTACGCCACGGGTGGCAGCAGCCCGTATCGCAATACGGTGTTGTGGTTGACCTGGGGGGGCGGTGCCAACGGCGTCGACAACGTCGTGCTCAATGATGGGGCGCTGTCGTCCATCGACATGCCGATTGCCGCGGGCATCAACCTGCGCGTCGATTGCCGCTTGAACACGGCCGAGACCGGCGTGCTGCGCAGCTATCGGCCAGGCAACTGGCGCGGCGACAGCCTTGATGATCTGTACAACATCGGTGGTACCGATTCGAGCAACCAGCTGATCGCTGGCATCGCGCGCACCGCCGGCACCTCCAGTTTCAGCATCACCTGCACCTCGACCATGGGTGGTGCCCCGTACCGCCTGCGCGGTGTGGTGATGGCCGACGCCGAATCGATCAACAACAGCGGCGAGTTCGTCGAAGCCAGCGCGCAGGGCACCTGGAACGTGGTGGAGGTTCGCAAGAACCTGGCCAATGCCACCCCCTATCTGGTGAACAAGTCGACCAGCGGTGGCAACCAGGTGATCCGCTTCGGTCCCGGCAACGACGACAACACGGCTGCCGTTACCTTCCTCAGTTTCGACAATGCCGCACACGCGCCGGGCAACCTGGCGGTGAACATGGGCTTCTCGATGCGCGGCGGCGGTACCACCGCCATCGCCATCGGCCTGCTGGTGCCGTATGCCGACTTTGGTGACGCCCCGCAGAGCTACGGCGATGCGATGCACGTGGTGGACGATCTGCAGTTCCGTTCCGATGGCATTCCGCAGGGCGCCAGCAACTTCAACATCAACACCGCCGGTTACACGCCGGGTGGCCTGGCACCACCGCTGACCGATTTCCTCGGCAGCCTGGGCCCGGATACCGAACAGAGGAGCAGCTACAGCGCGGACGCGCTGGGTGATGACAACTTCCCGCAGGCGGGCAGCCGTGAGGAAGACGCGTGGCCGACCAGCTACCGGTTGACGGTGATGCAGGCCGGCACGCTGATCACCCAGGCAGTGGCCTGCGTGGGCAATGGCAGCGTCGCAGGCTGGATCGACTTCAACCGCAACGGCCAGTTTGATGCCAACGAACGCAGCACCACCGCGCTGTGCAGTGGTGGCCAGGCCAACCTGGGTTGGACCGTGCCGACGTCGGTCAGCGCGGGTACCAGCTACGTGCGCCTGCGCTACGCCACCAACGCCACGCAGATACAGAGCCCGACCGGTGTGGCCGATGACGGCGAGGTGGAAGACCACCGCATCACCATCACCGCTCCGTCGCTGAAGGTGGTCAAGGGCAACAACGCCACCGGTGGCATCTGGAACTACGGGCAGGCCGGCACCCAGTACACGCTGGCGGTGAGCAATACCAGTGATGTGCCCACCGGCAATCCGCCGAATGTGCCGGCGGGCGCGATCATCGTGCGCGACCAGCTGCCGGCCGGGATCGTGCCGAACTGGACGGGTGCCCATGTGAGCGGCAACTGGAGCTGTACGGCCAGTGGCCAGGATGTCACCTGTACCAGCAGCCAGGTGCTGGCCGCAGCCGGCAACCCCGGCTCCAGCTCGGCGTTCACGCTGCCGGTGACGGTCACCGCGGCTGCGACCGGCGTGCTGACCAACCATGCCAGCGTGGGCGGCGGCTACGATCCCTTCAACAATGGCAATCCGCCGGCACCGGGCAGCAGCTGCACAGACGCCGACCATTGCACGCGCAGCGACGTGACCGTGCCGGTGACGCGGGTGGGCTACGCCAAGCGTTCGAACACCACCGGCCCGGTCGCGGTAGGCGCGACCGTGAGCTACACGGTGGATGTCACCGTGGCCGACGGCAACACCCGCGATGTGCTGACCTTCACCGACACCCTGGGCACCGGTCTGGATTTCGCCAGCGTCAGCGGCCCCGGTGCATTTACCTGCAACGCGGCCAACCCGCTGGTGTGCACGCTGCCGGCGGGCACGGTGCCGGGCACCTACAGCCTGAGTTACACGGCCACGGTGAATGCGCAGGCCAGTGGCCAGGTGGTCAACACCGTGGTCGGCACGGGCACTGATACACCCACCTGCAGCAGCAACTGCACCACCACCACGCCGGTGGCGGCGCCGCGCATCTCGGTGTCGAAGGCCAGCGGCACCGCCGGTCCGGTCGCCATCGGCGACAGTGTTGCCTATACCGTGACGGTGCTGGTGGCAGACGCGCGCACCACGGCGGTGACCACGCTGACCGACACGCTGGGCACCGGCCTGGACTTCGGCAGCGTCACCAGCGCGGGTAGCTTCAGTTGCACGCCAGGCAATCCGCTCGTCTGCACGCTGCCGGCCGGCACCGTGCCGGGCAGCTATGCGTTGTCGTACACCGGCGTGGTCAATGCGCAGGCCAGCGGCCAGGTGCGCAATGCGGTGGTGCCCAGCGGCACCGACAACCCCTCCTGCGTGGGCAGCTGCGACACCACCACGCCGATGGCCGCCGCGCAGGTGGTCTATGCCAAGCAGGCCTCGACCGGCGGCCCGGTACGGGTGGGTGACCGCATCGACTACACCCTGACTGCGACGGTGACGCGTGCGCGCACCAGCGCCGTGGTCACGTTGACCGACACGCTGGGCAACGGCCTCGATTTTGCTGGTGTCAGCAGCGCAGGCATCTTCACCTGCAACGCCGCCAATCCGCTGGTGTGCACGCTGCCGGCCGGCACCGTGCCTGGCACCTACAGCCTCACCTATGGCGCCACCGTCAACGCGCAGGCCAGCGGCAGCGTGCGCAACGCCGTGCTCGGCAGCGGCACCGACAACCCGTCGTGCAGCGTGAACTGTGACACCACCACCCCGGTGGCGACACCGGGCGTGAGCTACGCCAAGTCGGTGAACAGCACCGGTCCGGTTTCAGTGGGCGATCGCCTGACCTACACCCTGACCACGGTGGTGACCAACTCGCGCACCACCGATGTGGTGACCCTGACCGATACGCTGGGCACCGGCCTCGACTTCGGCGCGATCACCAGTGCGGGCGCCTACACCTGCAACGCCGCCAATCCGCTGGTGTGCACCTTGCCGGCCGGTACCGTGCCGGGCAGCTACAGCCTGACCTACACCGCGGTGGTGAACGCACAGGCCACCGGCCAGGTCACCAACGCCGTGCTCGGCAGCGGTGGCGACAATCCGTCGTGTACCGCCAACTGCGGTACCAGCACGCCAGTGACCGGCAGTGCGATCGACTATCGCAAGACCTCGGCCGCAGCCGGTTCGGTGAAGGTGGGTGACAGCATCGCCTACACACTGTCCGCGGTGGTCAGCAACTCGCGCACCACGGTGGTGTTCACCCTGACCGACACGATGGGCCCCGGCCTGGACTTCGGTGCGGTGACTGCCAGCCAGGGCTTCAGCTGCAATGCCGCCAATCCGTTGGTGTGCACGCTGCCTGCCGGTACGGTGCCGGGCACCTACACGGTGGACTACACCGCGCGGGTGAACGCGCAGGCCAAGGGCAGCGTCAGCAACGCGGTGCTCGGCAGTGGCACCGGCATCAACACGTGCACCAGCAACTGTGGCACCACCACGCCCGTACTGTCGGCGGTGGTGACCTACCGCAAGCAGTCGAGCACCGTTGCCCCGGTTGCCGTGGGCGATGCGGTGGACTACAGCGTGGAAGTGACGGTCGCCAACTCGCAGACCCTCGATACGCTGACCCTGACCGATACCCTGGGCACCGGCCTGGACCTGCAGTCGGTCACCCAGCCGGGACCGTTCACCTGCAATGCCAGCAATCCGCTGGTCTGCACGCTGCCTGCCGGCACGGCGCCGGGCACCTATACGCTGGGCTACCGCGCGCTGGTCAATGCCCAGGCCAGCGGCAGCGTGCGCAATGCCGTACTCGGCACCGGCGGTGACACGCCCACCTGCAGCAGCGACTGCAGCACCGAGCACGCGCTGGCCGAACCGCGCGTGGTGCTGGAGAAGCAGTCCGGACCTGCCAGTGGCACCGAAGTGCGACCAGGCGACCGCCTGCGCTACACGCTGGTGGCCACGGTCGAGCGCGCTGCGCTGCGTCGTCCGCTGCAGCTGGTGGATACGCCCGATGCCGGCTTGAGCATCGAGAGCCTGCCGGCCGGATGCGTCCAGCAGGGGCCGGACATCGTCTGCACGGTGCCGACGGGTACCTCGATCGGTCGCCACGAGTTCGCCTACCAGGCCGTGGTCAACCAGGAGGCCCGCACCGAGGTGCTGAACCGCTTGCGCGGGCAGTATCCGGATGGCTCACCGCCGCCGGACTGCACGACCTGCGAGACGCGCCACAAGGTAGTGTCCGACTTCGCCCTGCGCATCACCAAGACTGCGAGCCCGCGCCGGGTGAAGGTGGGCGACCTGGTGCGCTACCAGCTGGTGGTCGAGAACGTGGGCGGCAGCCATTGGCGTGATGGCGTAGTGGTCGACACCCCGCCGCCAGGCTTCAGCTATGTCGATGGCTCGATGCGCGTGGCCGACGATGACGGTGCATTCTCGCTGGCCAGCAGCCAGGTACCGCTGCGCATCGGTGCGGTGGACATTGCCGTGGGCCGCAGTGCCACCATCACCTACCTGTTGCGGGTGGGCGCCGGCGTGCGCGCGGGCAACCACGTGAACCAGGCGGTGGCGACGGCCGATGACGGCAGCCCGTTGTCGAACGTGGCCACTGCCGAAGTGGCGATGGATGCCGACCCGCTGCTGGAAGACAGCCTGGTGTTCGGCACCGTGTTCGATGATCGCGACGGTGACGGTTGGCAGGACAGTGCCGAGCTGAGCGGCGTGCGCGTGCAAGGCGGATTCGCTGCTGCGGCCTACGTGCCGGGCTCGACCACGCTGGATCGTGGCGAAGGCCCGCAGCCGCTGGCCGATGCCAGCGCGCCGCTGCTGCACGGGGTGCAGATTGGCGTGGTGCATGGCCGCGCGTCCACGTCCGACACCGCTGAGGCGCATCAGGTGGTGCTGCGCCAGCGCCTGCGCGAACTGTCCTTCAGTGATGACTTCGTGCTGGAGAGCGCGCAGGGCCATCGCCTGCGGATGGACGCGCAGGGCGCCACGCGCGTGGAACGCAGTGGTGAGGCCGGCAAGGGCTTGACCGCGGCCGAGCCGAGCGTGCGCCGCGAGATCGCCCGTGTCGCCGAGGGCTATGAAGTGGCCTACGTGATCGGCAACGAAGGCATCCAGGAGCAGGGCATTCCCGGTGTACGCCTGGCCACGGTGGAAGGCCTGCTGGTCGAGACCGATCCGTTCGGGCGCTACCACTTGGCTGACGTGCACGGTGGTGACGCGCGCCTGGGCCGCAACTTCATCATCAAGCTGGACCCGGCCACGCTGCCGGCCGGTGCCGAACTGACCACCGAGAATCCGTTGCTGCGGCGGGTGACGCAGGGCGTACCGACCCGCTTCAGCTTCGGCGTGCGGCTGCCGCCGTCGCCGCAGGCTGCCGCCGAGCGCATGGAGATCGCGCTGGGTGAGGTGCTGTTCGCGCCGGGCAGCAGCGAGCTGCAGGCCAGCTATCGCCCGGTGCTGAAGAAGATGGCCGAGGTGGTGGACCGCTACCAGGGTGGCGACGTCGTGATCGCTGCCAGTGGCGAAAGCCAGGCGCTGGCCTTCGCCCGCGCGGCGGTGGTGCGCGATGCGTTGCAGGCCGAGGTTGTGGAAAGTGCCCGTGCGGGCCTGGCCGTGCAGCTGCGCACCGACGTGCGCGATCCGCACTCGCTGCTGGCCGGTGTGGATGCCGGTGGCGCGCTGCTGGGCAACGTGCTGTTCGACACCGACAAGGCCACCGTACGCGACGAGTTCAAGCCGCTGCTGGCCGCTATCGCCGCGCGTCTGGAAAAGCTGGGCGGTGGTCAGGTCAGCCTGGTGGGTCACACCGATGTGCGCGGCAGCCATGCCTACAACCAGGCGTTGGGCCTGCGTCGTGCCAACGCCGTGTTCGAGGCGCTGCGCAGCCAGCTCAGCCCCGCCGTGCAGCAGCGCCTGCGCGTTCGCAACGAGGAGAGCGCCGCCACCCGTGCGGCTGCCCGTCAACAGGAGGCACGCCGATGAGCGCGCATCACTCAGCCGCCCGCCGTGCGGCCCGCCTGCCGCGCGCCGCGCTGTATCAGGCCCTGCTGCTCGGCCTGGCCGGTGCCGCCCAGGCCGCGCCGCCCGCCGCCGAGCCGGCGCCGATCCGTTGTGACGGCACCCAGTGCAACGCCGAGGGCGAACTGTTGTTCAGCCTGCGCTCGCGCAGCTACGACGAACCGGTGACCGAGGGCACCTCGTCGCGTTCCAGCTCGCAGGCCCTGCAACCGGACCGCCGGGTCAGCCTGGCGATTGATGAGCCGGGCAGGGCCACCGTGCGCGGTGAGTTCATGATCCGCCTGCCGGAAGGCGGCGCGATCTGGGCCACCGAAGACCCGGCGATGGGCCAGCCGGAACTGTCGGTCTCCGCACCGGGCATGGTCGCCTTCGACGAAGGCCGCATCGTGCGGCCGGTCGAGTTCTACGTGCGTGGCAACTACACCGCCTTCATCCAGCGCCTGGAAGTCAGCGTCTACCGCGGCAGCGACACGGATCGCGTGGCAGCACTGGCGACGTTCGAACTGCCGGTGGCCGCCGTTGCCCAGGGCGTGTGGGATGGTACCTTGCCGGCCTCGACGCCGCTGCGTCGGGGCGACCGCCTGGTCTATGTGCTTCGCGCCTTCGATGCCGAGGGCAATGTCGATGAAACCACCGCGCAATCGATGCAGCTGGTGACGCCGGCGGAATTCGAGCGCGGCAACCAGCAGTTGCGTGACGCGCTGGAAGACCGCCGCGGTACCTCGGTGGACGCCAACCAGGCAGCATCGTTGTCACTGCTGCAGCAGGTGTTCGATGGCAATGGCCTGCGCCAGCAGAACATCCCGGTGCATGGCTCGCGGGTGCGCCTGCGCGGCCGCGACCTGCCGCTGGGGGCGTCGCTGAAGATCAACGGCGACAGCTACCCGCTGGACCAGGATCGCAAGTTCGCCGCCGAGTACCTGATGCCGATCGGACATCATGCGTTCGACGTACGCGTGGAGCGGCCGGATGCACCGGTCATCGCACGCACGCTGGAGGTCGATGTCAGCGGCCAGTACCTGTTCGGCGTCGGCCTGGCCGATATCACCGTGTACCAGAACAAGGCCAGTGGGGCAGGGCAGGACCTGGCCCGCGGCGAGCGCAACGATGACGTGCTCAGCGATGGCCGCCTGGCGTTCTACCTGAAGGCCAAGACCCGCGGCCGCTACCTACTGACCGCGCAGGCCGATACCCAGAACCGTCCGCTGGATGAGTTGTTCACCGGCTTCACCACGGCCGATCCGCGCGACCTGTTCCGCAGCCTGGACCCGGACCTGTACTACCCGACCTACGGTGACGACTCGTTGACCCAGCGCGATGTCGACAGCATGGGCCGCTTCTACCTGCGCATGGACTGGGACAAGAACCAGGCGTTGTGGGGCAACTACAACACCGGCCTGACCGGCACCGAATACGCGCAGTACGTGCGTTCGCTGTACGGTGCGGCGCTGTCGTGGCGTTCGCGTGGCGCCAATGCCTGGGGCGATGCGCGCAGCGAGCTGCGCCTGTTCGGCTCACAGGCCGAGACGGCGCCGGGCCACAGCGAGTTCATCGGTACCGGTGGCAGTCTGTACTACCTGCGCCACGCCAGCATTCTCAGCGGCTCGGACCAGGTGGTGCTGGAAATCCGTGACCGCACCACCGGCCGCGTGGAGCAGCGTGTGCCGATGGTGCGGGGTGCCGACTACGAGATCGACGCCCTGCAGGGTCGCATCCTGCTGACCCGGCCGCTGGCCCAGGTCAGCCGCGAGAACCTGCGCCGGATCAGCCGCGACGTGCCGCTGGACGGCTATGAGCAACGCCTGATCGTGGACTACGAGTGGGTGCCGGCCGGATTCGACAGCGATGACATCACCGCGGGTGTGCGTGGCAAGCACTGGTTCGGCGATCACGTTGCCGTGGGCGCCACCTACGTGGACGAGCAGCGCTCCGGCCAGGACTATTCGCTGAGGGGCGCGGACCTGACCCTGCAGGCTGGGCGTGGCACCTACCTGAAGATCGAGCACAGCCGCAGCGAGGCGACCAGTGCGCCGGTGTTCTTCTCGGACAACGGCGGTCTGAGCTTCAGTCGGCTCAATCCGGAGGGGCCGCGCGAAGGCGAGGCGACCGCAGTGGAAGCGCGCGTCAACCTGCGCGAGCTGGGCTGGACCCAGCGCGACTGGAGTGCCGGGGCCTGGTGGCGCCAGGTCGATGGAGGCTATTCGGTGGGGCGCTTCGACACTGGCCAGCGCGTGCGCGAGCAGGGTGCCGAGCTGCTGGGTTACGTGACCGACGACTTCAGCCTGTACGCCCGCTACAGCGAGGCTCGCCGTGGCAGCGAATCGCTGATCCAGGCACAGGCCACCGCCGAGTGGCGGATCGGCGAGAACGACCGCCTGTCGGCTGAGCTGCGTCGCGTGCAGGAAGACCGCGGTGCGGGCGGCAACGTGGCCGGTGTGCTGGCCGCCGCCCGCTACACGCACCGCATCGGCACCTCACTGGATGTGTACGGCGGAGGCCAGCTGACCGTGGATGATGACCATGGCCGCTATGCCGACAACGATGCGGTGGTGGCCGGTGGTACCTGGACCTTCGCCAACCTGTCCACCGTCGGTGCCGAGGTGAGCGATGGTGACCGTGGCACCGCCGCGCAGGTCAACGCCGAGTACCGGCTGACCCCGCAGCACAGCTTCTATGGTGCGTTCACCCAGTCCACCGACCGCAGCGAGTACGACCCGTTGTTCAGCCCGAACGCACAGGATGGCTGGACCCTGGGCCAGCGCTGGCGTCTGTCTGATCAGGTCAATGTGTTCAATGAAAGCCAGTTCCTGAAATCCGGGCAGGAGTCTGGTCTGGCACACACCTTCGGCATGGACTTCTATCCTGCGGTGGGGTGGAACGCGGGCTTCACGCTGAGCAACGGCAAGCTTGATGCCAGCAGTGGCCAGGTGGACCGCAAGGCGGTCAGCCTGTCCGGCGGCCGTACCGCGCCGGGCACCGAGTGGCAGAGCAAGCTGGAATGGCGTCGCGATACCGGCGCCGAGCGGCGCACGCAGTGGGTCAGCACCAATCGCCTCAGCCACCGCCTCAACGACAGCTGGCGCATCGCGGCGCGTTTCAACTATGCCGACACCGACGATGCGATCAATCCGGTGGCGGGCGCGCGCTTCATCGAAGGCAACCTGGGCTTCGCCTACCGGCCGTGGGACAACGACCGCTGGGCGTTGTTCGGTCGCTACAGTTACCTGTACGACCTGTCGACGATGGGCCAGGTGAACGGCGTGGACTACGATCAGCGCACGCAGATCCTGTCGCTGGAGGGCGTGTACCGCATCGACCAGCGCTGGGAGGTGGCGGCCAAGGCGGCGCGGCGCGAAGGCGAGGTGCGTTATGGACGCGGCACCGGCCCCTGGTTCGACTCGGCCACCAGCTTCGCTGCGGGACAGCTGCGCTATGACCTGTATTACCAGTGGCACGGCCTGCTGGAGTACCGCGTGCTGGACGTCCGTGACGGCGGCAGCAGGCAGGGTTGGCTGGCCGGTGTCGATCGCGATATCGGCCGCAATTTCCGCGTGGGCGTGGGCTACAACTTCACCGACTTCAGTGATGACCTGACCAAGTTCGACTACACCCATCGCGGGTGGTACCTGAACCTGGTGGGGCGCTATTGAGGAGCGCAGCCGGGCCTGGGCCCGGCGCTACAGGAACCAGATGCCGGGCCATGCCCGGCGACGGGGCATTCCTGCTTGAGCAGCTGCACCAGCTGGCGCAGCCGATACGGCTTGGGCAGGAACTCCACCTGTTCGGGCAGCGGCGGCAGCTGCGAACGGGCATAGCCGGATGACAGGATCATCCGTGCCTGCGGCTGTTCGCGTGCCACATGCTCGCTCAGCTCGATGCCGGACATGCCGTTGGGCATGCTGACGTCGCTGAACACCACGTCGAAACGTGCCTCCCCCTTCAGCAGGGCGGCGGCCTCATGCGCATCGGCGGTCGTGGCCACGTCGATGCCAAGGTCGCGCAGGGCCAGGCCGATCATTTCACGCAGATCGGTCTGGTCTTCCACCATCAGTACGCGGATCGGGTCATCGGTCATGGGCAGGGTCCTCCATTGCGGGTAGCAGCAGGCTGACCGTGGTGCCGACACCGGGCGTGGTGGACACGTCGACGAAGCCGCCGCTCTGGGTAGTGAATCCGAACACCTGGCTCAGGCCCAGGCCGCTGCCTTTGCCGATGTCCTTGGTGGTGAAGAAGGGCTCGGTGGCCCGCTCGGCGATGTCGGCCGCCATTCCGTGGCCCTCATCGCAGACGCTGAGCGTGACATAGCCACGTTGCAGGGTGGAGTCCGCATCCGGGTCGAGGCGATGCTCCAATGCGGTGCCGATCAGGATGCGCCCACCTTCGAGGGTAGCGTCAGCGGCATTGGCGACCAGGTTGGCCAGTGCGGTCTGCAACTGCATCGCATCAGTGTTCACCCGGGGCAGGCCGGGTGTGAGCCGTACCTCCAGCAGCACCGCAGGTGGGCAGGCACGCTGCAGGTCCGGCAGCCCTTGCCGTACCAGCGCATTGATGTCCAGCGGCTCGCGGATCAGGGTCTGGCCGGTGCTGAAGGCCAGCAGCTGGCGGGTGAGCAGTGCGCCGCGGTCGGTGGCCGCCTGCGCGGCATCCAGCAGCTCGGCGGCGCGCGCATCGTCACCGTTCACGCGCAGCGAAAGCAGGTCCAGGGCATTGCCGATGGTGGTCAGCAGGTTGTTGAACTCGTGGGAAAGGCCGCGGCTGAGACGGCCGACGGTCTCGAACTGCTGGGTATTGCGCAGCGCACGCTGGGCATCACGCAGCAGTCGCTGTGCCTGCCACTGCTCGGTGATGTCGCGGGTGATCTTGACGAAGCCGAGCAGCTC
Source organism: Stenotrophomonas sp. 78350_Sma (assembly GCF_056482105.1). NCBI lineage: Bacteria > Pseudomonadati > Pseudomonadota > Gammaproteobacteria > Lysobacterales > Lysobacteraceae > Stenotrophomonas > Stenotrophomonas sp. 78350_Sma. The sequence continues at coordinate 2,110,491 of NZ_CM151182.1, forward strand.
GCCTGCCTCGACGACCGGCTCGATGACCACGCTGGCACGGAACGAGGAGCCATCGCGGCGTACCCGCCAGCCCTCACTGGCAACGTGGCCATGCTGCGCCGCCAGGCGGAGCAGGCGCTGTGGTTCACCGGCGTCGCGGTCGTTGGCCAGGTAGAAGCGGCTGAAGTGCGTTCCTACCACTTCATCGGCTGAATAGCCCTTGATGCGTTCGGCACCCGGGTTCCAGCTGCAGACCACGCCTTCCGGATCAAGCAGGTACAGCGCATGGTCGCGCACGCTGTCGATCAGCAGTCGCAGTTGTCGGGAAGGGTCCGTCAGCACGGACGTCGTAGAAGCGGCTGCGTCCACGTGGAAATGAGCATTACCCCTGGGAGGGACGTGAAGCTAGGCAGTGCAGTGTGAAGAGTGTGTGGAGGCGTGACACGTGCCATTTGTCCTGTGCGGCTGAATACGACACGGAGTACCATCACCGACCCTTTGTCTTCTGGAACCGACCTGCATGCGTCCTGGTGCGACCACGCGTGACCGCTGGATCTGGATGACTTCCGCCGTGCTGCTGGCGGCAACCATCGCCCTGGAACTGGTGGTTCCACTGGGCTATGCCGTGTGGCTGGCCTATTTCCTGGCCGTGGGCGTCACGGTGTTCCAGCGCAGCGCACGCGCGCCGTTCATCGTGGCCGTGCTCGCCTGCGTCCTGCTGGTCATCGGGTTCAACATCGCCCCGGCCAGCTCCAATTCGGCGTTCTCGGTCGTCAACCGAAGCATCGGCGGTGGTGCGTTCCTGATGATCGCGCTGATCGTTTCCCGTGCGATCCAGGCACGCCGGGATGCAATGCGGGCGTTGTGGCTGCAGGAGGCCGAGAACGCGGTGGCGATGAGCCTGCGCGGCGACCTCGGTCCGGAGCAGATTGCCGAGGCGGCAGCCACCAGCCTGGGCGCGCAACTGGGAGCCGACGTCGGCGCCGTATACCGGCTGGACGGAGGGCGGTTGCAGCTGACCGGTGGCCTGGCGTTGCCGTCCGGCATGCCGGCGTCGCTGGCGTTGCAGGAGGGCGTGGCCGGGCAGGTGGCGCGGGACGAGCACATCCGCCACCTGCAGGGGGGCGACGACGCTGTACTTGAACTGCAGACCAGCCTGGGGCGGCTGCCGGTGCGCGAGCGCATCCTGGCGCCGATCAGCAGTGATGGCACCGTGGTCGGCATCATCGAGCTGGGACGCGCCCGGATGGGTGGGCAGCGCGATCTGGATCGCGAGCTGCTGGAGCGCTGCGCCGAGACGATCGGCATGGCGCTGCGGGCCTCGCTGCTGCGCGCGCAGCTGGTCGTGCTGCTGGAAGAGTCGCAGCGCCAGGGCGAGGAGCTCCAGGCGCAGCAGGAAGAGCTGCGCGTGGCCAACGAGGAGCTGGAAGAGCAGAGCCGAAGCCTGCTGCAGTCGCAAAGCCATCTGGAAGAACAGCAGGCCGAACTGGAACAGAGCAACGTCCAGCTGGAAGAGCGCACCCACGAGCTGGAGGCGCAGAAGCAGGCGCTGCTGGTCGCACAGTCACAGCTGGTGCGCAACAGCAACGAGCTGGCGGCTACGTCGCGCTACAAGTCCGAATTCCTGGCCAACATGTCGCACGAGCTGCGCACGCCGCTGAACAGTTCGCTGATCCTGGCCAAGCTGCTGGCCGACAACAAGGACGGCACGCTCACCGGAGAGCAGGTGAAGTATGCGCGTGCGATCCTGTCGTCCAACAATGACCTGCTGGCGCTGATCAACGACATCCTCGACCTGTCCCGCATCGAGGCCGGCCACGTCGAGCTGGCCGACGAAGTGGTGGTGGTGGACAGCGTGCTGCAGCGCCTGCGCGAGACGTTCGAGCCGATGGCGCGGCAGAAGGGCCTGTCCCTGCAGATCGAGGCCGACGCATTGGCGCCAAGCCAGTTGATGGCCGACAGCCAGCGCCTGCAGCAGATCCTGAAGAATCTGCTGGCCAACGCCCTGAAGTTCACTGAGCACGGCAGGGTCGGCCTGCAGGTACGCGCGGGTGGCAATGGCCGCGTCCGGTTCGAGGTCAGCGACAGTGGCATCGGCATCGCGCGGGAGCAGCTGCAGGTCATCTTCGAGGCGTTCCGCCAGGCCGATGGCAGTACCCGCCGTCGCTATGGCGGCACCGGCCTGGGCCTGTCGATCTCGCGGGACCTGGCCGAGCGCATGGGTGGCAGCATCCAGGTCGACAGCGAACCGGGCCGAGGCAGCTGCTTCATCCTGGAACTGCCGTTGCAGGGCGCCCCGGTATCGGTGCCCGGCGACACCCTCGTTGCCGCATCTCCGTCGCCGCAGCCTGCGGTAGCGGTGGTCGATGCACGCAGCACGACCGCACCTGTGGTTGCGCCAACATCGGTGTCTGGCGCCGCCAGCGTGGCCGACGATCGTGGCCGCCGCCAGCGTGCCGGCCGCCTGATCCTGGCGGTGGAGGACGACGCCACCTTTGCCGAAGCCCTGGTGGCACTGGCCCATGAGCTGGACTTCGACTGCGTGGTGGCCGGTACGGCCGAAGAGGCCCTGGCTCTGGCCAGCGAACTGCGACCGAACGGCATCCTGCTGGATATCGGCCTGCCGGATGTGTCCGGCCTGAGCGTGCTGGAACGCCTGAAGCGCAACCCCGATACCCGCCACATTCCGGTGCACGTGGTCTCGGCGATGGACCGAAGCCAGGTCGCGCGCGAACTCGGTGCGATTGGTTTTGCGATCAAGCCGACCACGCGCGAACGCCTGGTGTCGGCCATCGAGCAGCTGGAGCAGACCAGCCAGCGCGATATGCGGCGCCTGCTGATCGTCGAGGACGACAACGAGCTGCGCCACAACCTGGAACTGCTGCTGGGTCGCGAGCAGTTGCAGATTGTCGCGGTGGGTACCCTGGCCGGTGCGCTGGAGCAGCTCAGCACGGTCACCTTCGACTGCATGGTGATGGACCTGTCGCTGCCCGACGGCAGCGGCTACGACCTGCTCGAGCACATGGCCGGCAACGACGATGTCGGCTTCCCGCCGGTGATCGTCTACACCGGCCGCGCGCTCAGCCGCGAGGAAGAACAGCGCCTGCGCCGCTACTCGAAGAGCATCATCATCAAGGGCGCGCGTTCGCCCGAACGCCTGCTCGACGAAGTGACCCTGTTCCTGCACAGCGTGGAGGCCAGCCTGCCGAGTGACCAGCAGCGCCTGCTGCGCGAAGCACGCCGCCGCGACACCGTGCTCGATGGCCGTACCGTGCTGCTGGCCGAAGACGATGTGCGCAACATCTTCGCGTTGTCCAGTGTGCTCGAGCCGCTGGGGGTGACGCTGGAGATCGCACGCAACGGCCAGGAAGCGGTGGACCGGCTGGCCGAGCGTGAGGTTGACCTGGTGCTGATGGACATCATGATGCCGGAGAAGGACGGGCTGGCCGCGATGCGCGAGATCCGCGCGCAGCGACACCTGCAGGACCTGCCGATCATCGCGCTGACCGCCAAGGCCATGCCGGACGATCGCGAGCGCTGCCTGCAGGCCGGCGCCAACGATTACATCGCCAAACCAATCGACGTCGACAAGCTGGTCTCGTTGTGCCGGGTCTGGTGCTCGCGGCAATGAACGAACAGGCCCTGTTCGACCTGGAGCTGAAGGTCCTGCTCGAGGCGCTTTACCAGCGCTACCACTATGATTTCCGCAGCTACGCGGTATCGTCGCTGCGCCGGCGCATGCGCCAGGCCATGCAGCGTTACGAATGTGAGCGCCTGTCTGACCTGCAGCACCGTCTGCTGCACGAGCCGGAACTGTTTGCCCAGGCCATGCAGTTCTTTACCGTGCAGGTCTCGGAAATGTTCCGTGACCCGGCCTATTTCCGTGAGCTGCGCGAGCAGGTGGTACCGGTACTGCGCACCTATCCCTCGGTGAAGCTGTGGGTCGCCGGCTGCAGCACCGGTGAAGAAGTGTGGTCGCTGGCGATCCTGCTGCACGAGGAAGGCCTGCTCGAGCGCAGCATCGTCTACGCCACCGACATCAACCCGTCGGCGTTGGCCACGGCCGAGGCGGGCGCCTATGGCATCGACCGGATGGCCCAGTTCAGCCGCAACTACCTGGCCGCCGGTGGCACCGCGTCGTTGTCCGACTACTACGCCACCGCCTATGACGGCGCGGTGTTCGATCGCCAGCTGCGCCGCAACGTGGTGTTCGCCGATCACAGCCTGGCCACCGATACCGTGTTCTCCGAAGTGCACCTGGTGTCGTGCCGCAACGTGCTGATCTATTTCAACCGCGACCTGCAGGACCGCGCCGTCGGCCTGTTCCGCGAGGCGCTGGTGCACCGTGGCTTCCTCGGCCTGGGCAGCAAGGAGTCGCTGCAGTTCGGGCGTCACCATGATGCCTTCGAGGTTTGTTCGCGCGAGCACCGCTTGTACCGGAAGGTGGCCTGATGGTGGTGCCGGCGCGTCCCGCGCTGCTGGTGATCGGTGCGTCGGCGGGTGGGGTCGCGGCGCTGCAGGCCGTGCTGGGTGCGTTGCCAGCGGGGCTGTCGGCGCCGGTGCTCGCCGTGCTGCACCTGCCGCGTGACCGCACCAGCCGCATCGCCGAGGTGCTGGCGCCGTACTGCGCGTTGCCGGTGCGCGAGGCCGAGGACAAGCAGCCACTGCAGCCCGGTACGGTGACGTTCGCGCCACCGGACTACCACCTGCTGGTGGAAGACACCGGGTCGCTGGCGTTGCCTGTGGATGCGCCGGTTCTGTTCTCGCGGCCGGCCATCGACCCGTTGTTTGAATCCGCCGCCGCGGTGTTCGGTCGGCAGTTGCTTGCACTGCTGCTGACCGGTGCCAGCAGCGATGGCAGCGAAGGTGTCGCCGCGGTGCGTGCTGCCGGTGGCCGCGCCTGGCTGCAATGTCCCGAGGAAGCCGAAGCGTCGATGATGCCGGCTTCTGCCCTGCAGTACGCCGGAGCCGATGCCGTGCTGCCTCTTGAAATGATGTGTCGCCGCCTGAAGGAGTTGTTTGCATGAACCTGCTGCCACCGGACCCTGCGAACTCGCAGACCCCGGTCAACCTGCTGATCGTCGACGACGTGCCGCAGAACCTGGTAGCCATGCAGGCATTGCTGCAGCGCGAAGGGGTCAACCTGCTGCTGGCTGCCTCGGGTGCGCAGGCACTGGAGCTGCTGCTGGAGCACGAAGTGGCGCTGGCCCTGCTCGACGTGCACATGCCGGAGATCGATGGCTTCACCCTGGCCGAGTTGATGCGCGGTTCGCATCGCAGCCGCGACGTGCCGATCATCTTCCTGACCGCCTCGCCTGACGATCCGCTGCGCGTCTTCAAGGGCTACGAAAGCGGCGCGGTGGATTTCCTGCACAAGCCGGTGGCGCCACAGGTGATCCTGAGCAAGGTCAATGTCTTCATCGAGCTGTACCAGCAGCGGCAGTTGCTGAAGGCGCGCAACGAGGCACTGGAGCGCGCGCTGAAGCTCAACGAGACGATGGCGGCGGTGCTGACCCACGATCTGCGCACGCCGCTGTCGGCGATCCTGCTGTGCACCGACAAGCTGGCGCTGGAGCTTCCGGAAGGCAACGCAGGCGCGCAGCAGACCCTTCAGTACCTGGAAGCCAGCACCCTGCGGATGGCGCGGATGGTCGAGCAGCTGCTGGATTTCTCGCGGATCCGCAGCGGTGGCCTGAGGCTGGAGGCAGGTGCCTGCGATCTGGCCGACGTGACCCGCGCGGTAGTAGCCGAAGCGGGCAGCGCGCATGGAATGGACCGGATCCGCCTGGACACGCAGGGAGACACGCGGCTGCAGGGCGATCTGGATCGCCTTGGCCAGGTCGCCGCCAACCTGGTCGGCAACGCGCTGACCCATGGCAGCGAGGCGAGGGTGGAGGTGGATGGGCGCGACCCGCGCAGCGTGCTGCTGCGGGTCAGCAACGCCGGCCGGATCGATGACGCGCTGCTGCCGCGACTGTTCGAACCCTTCAAGGCCAGCTTCCACCAGAGCAAGGGCCTGGGCCTTGGCCTGTACATCGTCGATCAGTTCGTCCGCGCGCACGGCGGTCGCATCGCGGCCCGCAACGACGCGGGCCAGGTGGTGTTCGAGGCAGTGTTGCCACGGCGCTGGGACGCAGCGGTCGTGGCGGCAACCTGAACTCTTCAGCCAATGTCCCGGCGAACTGAGACGGGCTCTTCCGCAACTGCTACCGTGGGTGCACATCCTGTCAAGGAAGCACCATGCCATTGCGTGCCATCGCCTACGTCAGCCGGGCGCTGCCGGACCTTTCCGCCGAGCGCCTGCATCGGCTGGTCGAGGACGCGGCACGTTTCAACAAGCTGGCAGGGGTGACCGGCGTGCTGCTGCATGACGACGAGCGTTTCCTGCAGTACATCGAGGGCCCACCGGACGGCATCGATTCGGTCTACGAGCGCATCCTGCAGGCAGGAAGCCACATCGACATCATCGAACTGGGACGCGGCCGCCTGGGCCAGCGCCAGTTTCCCTATTGGGCGATGCGTTCGCTGCCGGTCGACGCGGCGATGCTGCGCCAGCTTTCTTCCAGTGACTGGTCCGGGTTCACCCGGACCCTGCGGGGCGACCGCTCGGCACCGACGCCGGTGGACCTGCTCGATCAGGTGGTGCAGCCGGCGCTGCACGCTGGCTGAAGGTCTGCGCCGGATTCAGCGCGAAGTACCACCGCAGTAGGCTGCATGTAGCGCCTGCAGCACGCCCAGCGCCGGCCCTTCAACGACCCGGTAGTGGATCGCCTGTGCTGCGCGCCGGGTCGCCACGATATCCAGTCCGCGCAGTACTGCCAGGTGCTGTGACAACGCCGATGCGCTCAGGCCGGTCAGTGCCTGCAGTTCCGGGACCGATGCCTCACCTTCGACCAGGCGGCACAGCACCCGCAGCCGGGCCGGGTGGGCCAGGCTTTTGAGCAGCGTGGCGGCCTGCGAAGCGTGTTCGGCCATCGCGGCGCTGTCGAGCTGGGTCCGGGCCATGGTTGACCAGTTTGTTTAGGATGATCTAATTTAGAGTAATCTAAATAAACGGGCAATCCCATGCACGGCAGCGAAGAGGGCGGGGCATGAACGTGCCATGGAGTGCGGTGGCCGGTGGTGCGTTGATCGGCGCTGCTGCGGTGCTGTTGCTCGCCACCCTCGGGCGCGTGGCAGGCATCAGCGGTATCGCCGCGGGCAGCCTGCGCGCAGCCAAGGGCGAGCGTGGCTGGCGCTGGGCCTTCCTGGCCGGCCTGCTCGCATCGGCGGGGTTGGTGTTGTGGTGGCAATCGGTGCCCGGGGCGTCGCCACGCGCGCTGCTGCGTGACGTGTTGCCGGCGTGGCAGCTGATCGGTGCCGGCCTGCTGGTCGGCTTCGGTACGCGGCTGGGCAATGGCTGTACCAGCGGTCACGGCGTCTGCGGCATGGCCCGCGGTTCGAAGCGATCGCTGACGGCCGTGCTGGTGTTCATGGCATGCGCGATGCTGACCACCTACCTGGTCCGTCATGGCGGAGGCCTGGCATGAGCCGCGTAGTCTGGGCCGCCGGCGCGGCGGGCGCATTGTTTGGCATGGGGTTGGCGCTTTCGGGAATGACCGACGCGCGCCGTGTCCTCGGCTTCCTCGACATCACCGGTGACTTCGATCCCACGCTGATGTGGGTGCTGGGCTCGGCGCTGCTGGTCAGTGCGTTCGGGCAGCGATGGGTGTTGCGGCGCGTGCGGCCGTGGTTTTCGCTCCACTTCCAGCTTCCTGCTGCCCGCAGTGTCGATACTCGTCTGCTGCTGGGTGCCGCGCTGTTCGGCATCGGCTGGGGCTGGGCGGGCTATTGCCCGGGCCCGGCCATCGCCGGGCTGGCAGTAGCGTCGCGCGAGGCCCTGTGGTTCGTGCCGTCGATGCTTGCAGGATTCTGGCTGCACGATCGCTTCGTCCGTTGAGGCTTCACCCCTGTGTCACCGGGCTTGGGGTCCTATGCCTGGATCACGGGGAAAAGGAGTGCAACGTCATGGCACGGACGAAGTGGATGGAAAGGGGCATGCTGGCGGTCGCGCTGGCCGCAACCGTGGCACCGGTACTGGCCTGCACCCGCGCGGTATACCTGGGCGACAACGGTGATGTGATCACCGCGCGCTCGATGGACTGGAAGGTCGATGTGGCGACCAACCTCTACGTGCTGCCGCGCGGCATCGCGCGCACCGGCCAGGCCGGGCCGAAGTCGCTGGCCTGGACGGCACGCTACGGTTCGGTGGTGGCCACCGGCTACGACGTATCGACCACCGATGGCATGAACGAAAAGGGCCTGGTGGCCAACCTGCTGTGGCTGGTCGAGTCTGAGTATCCGCAGCAGCGTGGCAACAAGCCGGGCCTGGCGATTTCGCTGTGGGCACAGTACGTGCTGGACAACTTCGCTACGGTGGAGGAGGCAGTGGCAGCGCTGAAGCGGGAGCCGTACTCCATCGTCACCGACAAGGTGCCCGGCGAGGATCGGCAGGCGACACTGCATCTGTCGTTGTCCGATGCCAGCGGCGACAGCGCCATCGTCGAGTACATCGGCGGTCGCCAGGTGATCCACCATGACCGGCGCTACCAGGTAATGACCAACTCGCCGATCTTCGAGCAGCAGCTGGCGCTCAACAGCTACTGGCAGCAGATCGGCGGCACGGTGATGCTGCCCGGCACCAACCGATCCGCGGACCGTTTCGCGCGCGCCTCGTTCTACATCAACGCCATTCCCAAGGCGGAAGACCCGGTGGTGGCGCTGGCCAGTGTGTTCAGCGTGATCCGCAACACCTCGGTGCCGTATGGCATCACCACGCCGGGCGAACCGAACATTTCATCCACGCGCTGGCGCACCGTGGCTGACCACAAGCGGCGCCTGTACTTCTTCGAATCGGCGCTGACCCCGAACACGTTCTGGGTCGACCTGAACAAGGTTGATTTCGCCGGCAAGGTGCTCAAGCTCGACCTCGGCAAGGACCAGCGCAATACCTTCGCCGGCGATGCGCTGAGCCAGTTCGTGCCCAGCGCGCCGTTCACCTTCCTCGGCGTCGACGGTTAGTTCGACGCTTGGCTGGAGGCCGGGTAGACGGCCTGGATCGTGCAGTTGCCGCGGGTGTACTGCGGCAGCGGCGCGATTCCGTCATGGCGCAGGTCGCCTGCTTCGAACCCGGCGGTCGTGATCCGGTCGCCGGGATTGCCGCAGATCAGGCCATTCTGCAGGCCGGAGTGGAAGCTGAGCTGTGGCGCACGATCGAGCTGACGACAATGGCTGCCGAGTTCCACGCGATAGTAACGATGGCCGCCATTGCGGCGCGGATTGGTCTCCACCAGCATGCCCTGCGCGTCGGACGACCAGGCGCGCACGTTGCGGGTCGCGAAGCAGTACGAGGGCGAGCCGCCGAAGCTGCGGCGCACCTCCCTGCGTTCACGGATGGTCATGGCGGGGAGGGTGGCCGTGCGCAGGCGGTCGCTGTCGCGGGCGACGCTGGCGTAGTCACGATCCTGCAGCGGGGTGACCGCGCTGATGGCGCATCGGCGGCCGTCGACCACGACGCGTTCGCTGGGGCGGCCGCAGGCCCAGCCGGAGGGGGCTTCCAGTTTCAGCGAGGTGGCACCGCGGACGCCGGGACAATCTTCGTTGAAGTCGATCCGATAGGCCTGGCCGGAGGCGGCACGCAGTGCGATCGAGCGTAGTGATGCCTGCTCCACTTCCTGTACGCCGACAGCGTCCATGCAGTGCGGAGCCGGGGGCGTTCGCTCCTGTGCGAAGGCCGAAGCGGCGAGCATCAGGCTGAGGCTGGTGGCGAACACCAGGGAGACCTGCTGATGGGTCATGTCCTGCACTCCCTGCGTTGGATGACGGATCGACTATAGCAACGGTTTGCACGGCCGTTGTTACACGCGCACACTTCACGGATGGGCGCCATCCTCCACCTGCGGCACTATGGTCAGGCCACCGGCCTTGACCGCCATGACTACGCGCAGTGGGTGCTGCCGCTGCAGGGTGAACTGCAGTTCGAGATGGAAGGTCGTGGCGGTCGGCTGGACCTGCTGCAGGGGGCGTTCGTTGCCGCAGGCGAAGCGCATGACCAGATGGCTGATGGTCCCAATGGATTCGTGATCGTTGATTGTCCTCCGGGCGTGCTCGATGACGGCACGCAGGAGCATCTGTGCCGCCAACGCTGGCTTCACCTGCCATTGGCTGTGCGCCAGCGCCTTGCCAGCGTGCAGGCAGGGCAGCCGATGCCGGCGCTGCTGCCGCAGTTGCTGCAGGTATTTGCACCTGCTGGCAGTGGCGCGCGCATGCAGGGCCTGTGTGCGGCGGCCCAGGCCGACCCCGGGCAGGCGTGGCCGGTGGCGCGCATGGCTGCGTTCGTCGGGGTCAGCGAGAGCCGGTTGCACGCGCTGTTCCAGCAGGAGTTCGGGCTCAGCCCGCAGGCCTGGCTCAGTGCGTGCCGCCTGCGCTGGGCCAAGCATCAGCTGCGTGCCAGTACCGCGCCGATCAGCGAAATCGCACTGTGTGCAGGCTACTCCGAGCAGAGCGCACTGACCCGTGCGCTGCGCCGCGAGTGCGGCCAGACCCCGGCCGCCTGGCGCCGGGGCGCCGGACTGTAGCCTCGAGCCATGCTCGACCCTACAAACGCGACGGGGCAGTAGCCTCGGTCAAGAACGACCTACCGGTCACCGCGTACACTGCGCGGCCTCTTCTCCCCCCGAAGAACCCGAATGCGCAACAACCCGATGGCCCTGGGCATCGCCAATGGCGTGGCCGCTGGCGCGCTGTGGGGCGTGGTTTTCCTCGCGCCCGCCGTGCTGCAGTCGTTCAACGCCCTGCAACTGTCGGCCGGCCGCTATCTGGTCTACGGCCTGATCGCCGTGGCCCTGCTGCTGCCGCGCTGGAAGCGGCTGGCACCGCGGCTGGGCCGCGCCGAATGGATCGGCCTGCTGTGGCTGAGCCTGGCCGGGAACCTGGTGTATTTCCTGCTGCTGGCGACGGCGGTGCAGTGGGCCGGCGGGGCGGCGGCGTCCTTGATTGTCGGCCTGATTCCGGTGGTGGTCACCCTGGTTGGCGTGCGCGAGCAGGGAGCTGTACCACTGAAGCAGCTGCTGCCGGCACTCGGCCTGTGCGTGCTGGGCGTAGCACTGGTTGGCTGGGAAGCACTGATGTCCGAGCATCTGGCAACCCCGTGGCGGCAGCGCCTGATCGGCCTGCTGTGCGCGTTCGGCGCGCTGTTCTCGTGGGCGTTGTACTCGATCGGCAACAGCCGCTGGCTGGCACGCCGACCGGATCTGTCCAGCCACGACTGGTCGCTGCTCACCGGCGTTACGACTGGCGGCCTGGCCCTGCTGCTGGTGCCGATGGCCTTCATCGGCCACGCCGGCGGGCACACGGCGGCGCAGTGGAGTGGTTTCTGGGCGATCAGCGCCGGTGTGGCGGTGGTGGCCTCGATCCTCGGCAACGCATTCTGGAACCGCGCCAGCCGCCTGCTGCCGCTGACCCTGACCGGCCAGATGATCGTGTTCGAGACGCTGTTCGCGCTGGCGTATGCCTTCGCCTGGCAGCAGCGCTGGCCCTCGCTGCTGGAAGCACTGGCGATCGTGTTCCTGGTGGCCGGCGTGATGCTGTGCGCGCATGCCCACCGCACGCCGCGGGCGATCGCCGAACATGCCGGCTGAATGCGCGCGTCAAGCGTGCTGATGCCGCCTTGGTCTCAGATGCAACCAAATGCCGGCACGTTGACCGATGATCGCGGCAATGGTTTTTTGCATCGCAGCACTTGACAGCGGACCGGCGCACAGTGTTTTCTGTGCGTCATGGTTCTTGATGCCGCCCACGCCAGCCTGATCGCCCCCGCCACTGCGGGTCGTTCGACTGCGCCGGTCGCCACCACCACCATTACCACCACCGTCACCACTGCCCTGGTGCGGCCCGTCGTCTTCGTGTAACTCCCGAAAACCACGGCCCCGCACCATACAGGTGGCGGGGAAACTCGACACCTGCATGCGACGGGGCCTCCTACCGAGGTCTGCATGTCTTCCCACGCCCCCGCTCATCCCGTTGTCTCGGCCGACCTGGCTGCACCGTCCACTGTCGTGCACAAGTTCGGCGGCACCTCGGTGGCCGATGCCGAACGCTACCGCCATGTTGCCGGCCTGCTGCTGGCCCGTCCCGAATCGCTGCAGGTCACTGTCGTCTCGGCGATGAAGGGCGTCACCGACGCCTTGATTGAACTGGCGCAGCTGGCGGCCAAGGGCGACGAGCGTTGGCGCGAGGCCTGGCATGCGCTGCGCGCGCGCCATCGTGGCGCTGCCGTGGCCCTGCTGGGCGAGCAGGTGGGCGAGACCGTGGAGTGGATCGACGCCCGCTTCGAGCAGCTGGCCGAAGTGCTGGCGGCGCTGGTGGTGATCGGTGAGCTGCCGCGCGAGGTCCTGGATCGTGTGCAGGGGCTGGGCGAAGTGTTCTCCGCGCAGCTGCTTGGCACCCACCTGCGTGCATTGGGCGAAGACTGTGCGGTGCTCGATGCGCGTGATGTGCTGGTGGTCGGGCACGGTGAACTCGGCGTGGATGTCGACTGGGAAACCAGTGCCGACCGCCTGGCCAAGTGGCGCCTGCAGCACCCGCAATCGCGCCTGGTTGCCACCGGGTTCGTCGCGCGTGATCGCGATGACCGCATCACCACGCTCGGCCGCAACGGCAGCGACTACTCCGGCGCGATCTTCGCCGCGCTGTTCAACGCCGATGAGCTGCACATCTGGACCGACGTCGACGGCGTGCTGTCGGCCGACCCGCGGCTGGTGCCCGAAGCGGTGCAGCTGGAATCGCTCAGCTACGACGAGGCCTGCGAACTGGCCTACTTTGGGGCCAAGGTGGTGCACCCGCAGACGATGTCGCCGGCGATCCGCCTGGGCCTGCCGATCTTCATCCGCAACACGTTCCAACCGGCGCATCCGGGTACGCGTATCAGTGCCGAGCGCTCGCCGCGCGGGCCGGTGAAGGGCCTGACCCTGAGCCCAGGGCTGGCCCTGCTGAACCTGGAAGGCACCGGTCTGATCGGTGTACCCGGTACGGCCGAACGCGTGTTCGCGGCGCTGCGCCAGGCGCAGGTGTCGGTCGTGATGATCTCGCAGGGGTCGTCGGAGCATTCGATCTGCTGCGTGGTGCGTGCTGCCGAAGCGGCGCGTGGCCGTGAGGCGCTGCTGCACGCGTTCGCGCATGAACTGTCGGTCGGGCAGGTGCAGCGCGTGCAGGTCAGTGAGGGCGTCAGCGTCCTGGCGGCGGTCGGTGACGGCATGGCCGGGCAGCCGGGTGTGGCCGCGCGCCTGTTCGAGGCACTGGGGCGTGCGCAGGTGAACATCCTGGCGATCGCGCAGGGCTCGTCGGAGCGCAATATCTCGGTGGCGGTGGACAGTACCGATGCCACCCGCGCATTGCGTGCCGCACATGCCGGCTTCTGGCTGTCGCCGCAGACGTTTGCAGTGGGCGTGATCGGGCCGGGCAATGTCGGTGCGGCACTGCTGGACCAGCTGCTGGCGGCGCGCCCGCAGCTGCTGGCCAAGGCCAATGTGGATCTGCGCCTGCGTGCGCTGGCCTCGCGTTCGCGCATGCGGCTGGAAGTGGACGGTCTGCACGCCGATTGGCGGGAGGCACTGCAGGAAGCGGGCGAATCCAGCGACCTGGATCGCTTCACCGAACACCTGCTGGCCGCGCACCTGCCGCATGCGGTGGTGATCGACTGCAGCGGCAGCGCCGACGTGGCCGAGCGCTATGAGGGCTGGCTGGCCGCCGGCATCCACGTAGTCACCCCGAACAAACAGGCCGGTGCCGGGCCGCTGCCGCGTTACCAGCGCATCCGTGCTGCTGCGGCCGCCAGTGGTGCGCGCTTCCGCTACGAGGCCACGGTGGGCGCGGGCCTGCCGGTGATCACCACGCTGCGTGATCTGGTGGATACGGGCGACGAGGTGCTGGCGATCGAAGGCATCTTCTCCGGCACGCTGGCCTGGCTGTTCAACCGCTTCGACGGCAGCCAGCCGTTCTCTTCGCTGGTCGCGCAGGCGCGTTCGATGGGTTACACCGAGCCGGACCCGCGCGATGACCTGTCCGGCGTGGACGTGGCACGCAAGCTGGTGATCCTGGCCCGCGAGGCCGGCCATACGCTCAGTCTGGAGCAGGTGCAGGTGGAAAGCCTGGTGCCGGCACTGCTGCGCGAGGGCAGCGTGGAGGACTTCATGGCGCGATTGGGTGAGTCCGATGCCAGCCTGCTGCAGCGGCTGCACGATGCGCGGGCGCACGGGGCCGTGCTGCGCTATGTGGCGCGGCTTGGCGCCGATGGTGCTTCGGTGGGTCTACAGGAGCTGCCGGCCGATCACGCCTTCGCCAACCTGCGGCTGACCGACAACGTGGTGCAGTTCCGTACCCGCCGCTACTGCGACAACCCGTTGGTGGTGCAGGGGCCGGGCGCCGGCCCGGAAGTGACCGCGGCCGGTGTGTTCGCCGACCTGCTGCGGGTGGCCGCCGGTGAAGGAGCGCGCCTGTGATCGCACGTGCGTTTGCGCCTGCGTCGGTGGCCAACGTGGCGGTGGGCTTCGACATCCTCGGCCATGCCATTGCCGGTGTTGGCGATAGCGTGAGCGTGCGCCGCATCGAGGAACCGGTGGTGCGCATCGAGGCGATCCGTGGCAGTGCGGTCGAGCTGCCGTTGGATGCGGCCGGGAACACCGCGGGCGCTGCGCTGATGTCACTGCGCGAAGGCCTCGGCCTGGAGTTCGGCTTTGAGGTCGAGATCGACAAAGGCATTCCGTTCGGCTCCGGCATGGGTGGCTCTGCAGCGTCATGCGTCGCGGCGCTGGTGGCCGCCAACGCGCTGCTGGATGTGCCGCTGTCGCGCGAGGCGCTTTACCCGTTCGCGCTGGATGGCGAAGCAGTGGCCAGCGGTGGCCGCCACGGTGACAACGTGGGGCCACTGTTGCTGGGCGGTCTTGCGTTGTGCACGGCCGATCGCCTGCTGCCGATCCCGGTGCCCGCGACCTGGCACAGCCTGCTGGTGCATCCGCATGCGGTGCTGGAAACACGTCGCGCGCGCCAGGCGCTGCAGGGCAGCTATGCATTGGGTGAGTTCGTGGCGCAGAGCGCGAACCTGGCGCTGGTACTCAGTGGCTGCCATCGCAGTGATGCGGCACTGGTGCGGGCGGGACTGCGCGATGTGCTGGTGGAACCACGACGGGCCGGCCTGATCGCGGGTTTCGTGGCAGCCCGCGATGCGGCACTGTCGGCGAATGCGATGGGCGCAGGCATCTCCGGTGCCGGTCCCAGCGTGTTCGCCTGGTTCGAGGATGCCGACCAGGCCCACGCTGCCGTGGCGCCGGTGCGGGCCGCCTTTGCGGGTGCCGGCTTTGACAGCGATGCCTGGGTCTCGCCGCTGGACGCGCCGGGAGCCCGGCTGTGCTGAATCCTTCCCCTTTACTGGATACCCAACCCATGCAATTTGTTTCGACCCGCGGCCAGTCTCCGGCCGTTGGCCTCAGTGCGGCCATCGCCGCAGGACTGGCGCCCGATGGAGGGCTGTATGTGCCCGAGGTGCTGCCGGCGCCGCGTGAGCTGCAGGCCGGTGCGACGCTGGCCGATACCGCCACCGACCTGCTGGCTCCGTTCTTTGCCGGCGACGCGCTGGAGTCTGTGTTGCCGTCGATCTGCGGTGACGCGTTCGATTTCCCCGTGCCGCTGCGCCCGCTCGGCGATGGCGACCATGTGCTGGAGCTGTTCCATGGGCCGACGGCCGCATTCAAGGATATCGGTGCGCGCTTCCTTGCCGGTGCGCTGTCGCGGCTGCAGGCTGGCCAGGGTCGCGACCTGACGATCGTCGTCGCCACCTCCGGCGATACCGGTGCCGCGGTGGCGGCGGCGTTCCATCGCCAGCCCGGCGTGCGCGTGGTGGTGCTGTATCCGGATGGCCGCGTGTCACCGCGCCAGGCACACCAGCTCGGCTGCTTCGGTGACAACATCCAGGCGCTGCGCGTGGCCGGTGCATTCGACGACTGCCAGGCCATGGTCAAGCAGGCGCTGGCCGACCGTGACCTGCAGGCGCAGGTGCCGCTGAGCTCGGCCAACAGCATCAGCCTGGGCCGCCTGCTGCCGCAGATGAGCTACTACGCGCATGCGGCACTGACCCATCATGCTGAAACCCGCCGCCGGCTCAACCTGGTGGTGCCGACCGGCAACCTCGGCAACGCAATGGCTGCGGTGCTGGCGCGTGCGCTGGGTGTGCCGATCGGGCAGATTGTGCTGGCGACCAATGCAAACGCCGTGTTGCCGGCCTACTTCAATGGCGCTGATTACCAACCGCAGGCCAGCGTGGCCACCGTGGCCAATGCCATGGACGTGGGTGCGCCGAGCAACTTCGAGCGCCTGCGCTGGCTCTACCAGGGCGATGACGCAGAGCTGCGTGCAGCCTTCCGCGCGTTCGCGGTGGATGACGTGACCATCCGCGCGACGATTGCGGCGGCGCACGCCAGCAATGGTGAGCTGTTCTGCCCGCATACGGCGACAGCGGTGAAGGTGCTGCAGGACCTGCGTGCGCGCGGCGCCGAGGGCGACTGGGCGGTGGTGGCTACGGCGCATCCGGCCAAGTTCGAAGCTGTGGTCGAGCCGTTGATTGGTGGCGTGGTCACGGTGCCCCCGGCGTTGGACGCGCTGTTGCAGCGGCCTGCGCACGCGGAACCGTTGGCGGCCGATTACGCGGCGTTGCGCGAGGTGTTGTTGCGCTGATCGGGGATGTCTGGGGTTGCCGGCCAGCGGCCGGCACTACCGGATGGAGACAACCTGGGTTGGGCACGACCGGATGGAGGCAACACGGGTTGGGCACGACCAGATGGATGGAGCACGGGTAGTGCCGGCCGCTGGCCGGCAACCCAACCAACCGCGATGCGGTCAGATCAACCCTTCGCCGGCCAGCATGCGCAGCCCGTCCTCGTCGAGGATCTCCACTACGTTCAGGTGGGGCAGGGCAATCAGCCCCTGCTGGCGCAGCTTGGTGAAGGTGCGGCTGACCGTTTCCATGGTCAGGCCCAGATGATCGGCGATGTCGCCACGACCCATCGGCAGCGACACGCGCAGGCCGTCGCCGCCCAGCTTGGCCTCGCGTGCGGCCAGGCGCAGCAGGAAATCGGCCAGCTTCTCGGCCGGCTGCAGGCGAGCCAGGGCCAGCGCGGCGTCCTGTGCGGCATCCAGCTCCTGGCAGGCGCGCTGCAGCAGCTTGCGCTCCAGGTGCGGGAAGCGGCTGCGCAGTGCCTTCATCTGCGGCAATGCGACGCGGCAGACGCGGCTGTCGGCGATGGCCTCGATGTCGTAGCGATGGTGGTCGCTGCCGCTCAGGCCCAGGTAGTCGCCGGGCAGCACGAAGCCGTTGATCTGGCGGCGGCCGTCAGCCAAGGTGCGCACCAGGCGCAGTGCGCCGCCGGTCAATGTATAGACATGGTCGCGCTCTTCGCCGGTGCGGGCCAGCGTGCTGCCCATGCTGACCTGCTGCGAGACGGTGACCTGCTCCAGCGCCTGCACTTCATCGGGCGACAGCGCCGAGCACACCGCAAGGTGGCGAACCGAGCAGTGCAGGCAGTCCAGCGTGGTGCAGGACGGCGAGGCGGGATCGTTGGTGGCGGGCGGAGCGCCGGAAGGCCGTGACATGTTGCGGGGGCGTATCGCGGGCGGGGAGGGCCTTATGATACTTCAAGCGGCCGTTCGACCCTGCCCGAGGCGGGGGCGCTAGAATGTCGCCCCCTCCCACGTCCCGTTCCAGCAGGAGTTCCGCCCGTGATCAAGCCCCGTACCCCGCCCGGCACCCTTGAACTGCTGCCGCGCGAGCAGATTGCGTTCCAGCGCATGCTGGACGTCATCCGCCGCAACTACGAGCGCTTCGGGTTCCTGCCAGTGGAGACGCCGGTGTTCGAGCTGTCCGACGTGCTGCTGACCAAGTCCGGCGGTGAGACCGAGCGCCAGGTGTATTTCGTGCAGTCCACCGGTGCGCTGGCCAACGCCGCCGAATCGGGTGACCGTTCGCTGCCGGAAATGGCGCTGCGCTTCGACCTGACTGTGCCGCTGGCGCGCTACGTGGCCGAGCACGAACACGAACTGACCTTCCCGTTCCGCCGTTACCAGATGCAGCGCGTCTACCGCGGTGAGCGCGCCCAGCGCGGGCGCTTCCGCGAGTTCTACCAGTGCGACATCGACGTGATCGGCAAGGACAGCCTGAGCGTGCGATACGACGCCGAAGTGCTGGCGGTCATCCACGCCGTGTTCTCGGAACTGCGCATTGGTGACTTCAGCATCCAGCTGAACAACCGCAAGCTGATGCGCGGTTTCTTCGAAAGCCTGGGCGTGGCCGAGGGCGAGCGCCAGCTGGCCGTTCTGCGCGAAGTAGACAAGCTGGACAAGCGCGGTGCTGACTACGTGCGCGAGACGCTGGTGGGCGAGGGCTTCGACATCCCGGCCGGGCAGGTCGAGAAGATCCTGGCATTCGTGGCCGTGCGTTCGCAGGGCCATGCCGATGCGCTGGCGCAGCTGGCCACGCTTGAAGCCGATGCCGGTTCTTCGGAGATCCTGCGTACCGGTGTTGCTGAACTGCGCGAAGTGCTGCAGCTGGTGCAGGCGCTGGGCGTGCCGGAAACCGCGTACTGCCTGAACTTCTCCATTGCGCGCGGCCTGGACTATTACACCGGCACCGTCTACGAGACCACGCTGACCGACCACCCGCAGATCGGCTCGATCTGCTCGGGCGGCCGCTACGAAGACCTGGCCAGCCACTACAGCAAGTCGAAGCTGCCGGGCGTGGGCATCTCCATCGGCCTGTCGCGCCTGTTCTGGCAGTTGCGCGAGGCGGGCCTGATCGACGGTATCGAAGCCAGCAGCGTGCAGGCGCTGGTGGCGCTGATGGACGAGCAGGGCATGCCGCAGTCGCTGGACATCGCCCGTCGACTGCGCGTCGGTGGCATCAACACCGAAGTGCAGATGGAGCCGAAGAAGATCGGCAAGCAGTTCCAGTACGCTGCCAAGGCCGGGATCCGCTTCGTGGTGCTGGCGGGTGAGGACGAACTGGCGCGCGGCGTGGTGGCGGTGAAGGACCTGCTGCGAGAGCAGCAGTTCGAAGTCTCCCGCGACGAGCTGGCCAGCACCCTGCAGGTGGAGCTGGAGCAGTCCAAGGCAATGGCGTGATGCGGGCCGCCGCAGGAGCGCTGTGCGTGCTCCTGCTGGCGGGCTGCCAGAGCGACCCGGCGCTGCACAGTGCACGGATAGGGCCGGCACAGTACCGGCTGCAGGTCGATCGCTGCCACGTGATCGACCGCGCGCAGCTGGAGGGCGACCTGCAGGCCTTGGCCTCGCGCACGTGTCCGACGGGCGCAGGGGCGTTGCAGAACATCCAGTCCCTGCCGAGCCGGCAGGGCAGCCTGTTCGGCGAATGCCTGCGGCGCGGGGCGCTGCAGGCCGAGGTGCGCTGCGCGCCCTGAGTCGGGCCAGGTTGTTGATTTGAAAGCAGAACGCCCGCCCTTTGGTGGGCGTTCTGCGTTTCAGGGCAACAGCAGTCGAGCATGGCTCGACTCTACAGAAGCCGGTTTCAATCAGTTTCCTGACGAGATCCAGCAGGCCGCAGCCAACTGTCTAAGGCGAGGAGGGTCCGGTGGCAGGGGTGTGAGCGGCATGGGCCCGAGGCATGCCTCGGGCGGTTGGGCAGGATGCCCAGCCCCGGTCTTGCCGTGTGCGCAGGACAGCGCACACGAGCAAGCCGCGACCAAGCCCCCATGGATGGGTTTACGGCGTCCCCTGCCACCGGACCCTCCTCGCCAACGCTCAGGAAATCAGCATTTGCTTTTGCTCTGGCTCTTGGCGGGTGCAGGGCAGCAGCCCTGCCGCACCTCAACCCTCGATTTGACGCACTGCGCAAGAATGCGCTAATGTACTAACGCGCTATTACATTGATGCATGGAAACGACCCCTTGAAAGCCCGCCCCGAAATTGCCGCCAAGGACCCGAAGGCCGACCTGGAAGCCCTGGCCCGGGCCTTTGCTGCCCTGCGCGAACCGGAGCAGGTCGAGGCCTTCCTGCGCGACCTGTGCACGCCGGCCGAACTGGAAGCCATGGCCGATCGCTGGAAGGTGGTGCCGCTGCTGCAGCAGGGCGTGCCTTACCGCGAGATCCACGAGCGCACCGGGGTCAGCGTGACCACCACCGGGCGGGTGGCACGCACGCTCGAGCATGGCCATCGAGGCTATGCCGCCGCCATCGACCGCCTTGCTTCGCGCTGATCCGCGCCCCGTTCCGAACTTCGAGACCTCCCCCATGAGTGCAACCCAGGCAGCGCCGGCACGCGACCGGCTGCGTATCGCCATCCAGAAGAGTGGCCGGCTGGCCGAGCCCGCCCGCAACCTCCTCAGCGCCTGTGGCCTGAGCTGGCGCGAAAGCCGCGACAAGCTGTTCTGCTACGGCGAATCGCTGCCGGTGGACCTGCTGCTGGTGCGCGACGACGATATCCCGGGCCTGATCGCCGACGGCGTCTGCGACCTCGGCATCGTCGGCCGCAACGAACTGGATGAGCAGGCCGCGTCGCGTCGCCAGATCGGCCTGCCGGATGCCTACCAGGCGCTGCGCGGGCTGGGCTTCGGCCAGTGCCGGCTGATGCTGGCGGTGCCCGAGGAGTGGCAGTGGCAGGGCCCGGCGCAGCTGGCCGGTACCCGCATTGCCACCAGCTATCCGGCCATCCTCAAGCAGTGGCTGGATGAGCAGGGCGTGGATGCGCAGGTGGTCGAGCTCTCCGGTTCGGTGGAAATCGCCCCGCGACTGGGCACCGCCGACCTGATCTGCGATCTGGTCTCCAGCGGCGCCACGCTGCGTGCCAACCAGTTGACCCCGGTGCACAACCTGCTCGACAGCGAGGCAGTGCTGGCCGGTGCGGTGCGCGTGCCGGATGATGCGCGTGCATCGCTGCGCGCGATGCTGCTGCGTCGCCTCGACGGCGTGGTGCAGCGCCAGGACCGCAAGCTGCTGATGTTCCGTGCAAGCGAGGATCGCCTCGACGCGCTGTCGCAGCTGCTGGCCGATGCCGAGCCGCTGGTGCGGCTGCCGGCCGATGGCGGCGCGCTGCGCCTGCAGACCATGTGCCCGGGCCCGCTGAGCTGGCAACGCATGGAAGAACTCGAGCGCGCCGGCGCGCAGGGCCTGATGGTACTGAGCGTGGAGCGGTCGCTGGCATGAACCGTCTGATCTGGTCCCGACTTGATGAGACCGCGCGTAGCGCGGCATTGACCCGCCCGGTGCAGACCGTGGCGCAACAGACCCGCGACGCGGTGGCGGCGCTGATCGCGCAGGTGCGCGCAGAGGGCGACGACGCCTTGCGCGCGATCACCGCACGCTTCGATGGCGTGGAGCTGGCGTCCTTCGAAGTGTCCAATGACGAGTTCGCGGCAGCCGAAGCGGCGGTACCCGCCGAACTGCGCCAGGCCATGATGGAAGCTGCCGAGCGCATCACGCGCTTCCACGAGGCTGGCATGGGCAAGGGCTACGCGGTGGAAACCGCACCGGGCGTGGTCTGCGAGCGCATGCTACGGCCGATCGGCCGCGTCGGCCTGTACGTGCCGGCAGGCAGTGCGCCACTGCCGTCCACCGCGTTGATGCTGGGCGTGCCGGCACGGCTGGCCGGTTGCCCGCAGGTGGTCCTGTGCACGCCGCCACGCGACGACGGCACGGCCGATCCGGCGGTGCTGGTGGCCGCGCGCCTGACCGGCGTGCAACGCGTGTTCAAGCTGGGCGGCGCGCAGGCCATCGCGGCGATGGCTTACGGCACGGCCAGCATTCCGGCCTGCGACAAGCTGTTCGGGCCCGGCAACAGCTTCGTCACTGAAGCCAAGCAGCAGGTCGCACAGGATGGCGCGGCCGCCATCGACATGCCGGCCGGCCCCTCCGAAGTGCTGGTGATTGCCGATGCCGGTGCCAATCCGGCGTTCGTCGCCGCCGACCTGCTGTCGCAGGCCGAGCACGGCCCGGATTCGCAGGTGTTGCTACTGACCGACGATGCCTCGATGCTGGCGGCGGTCGAGGCCGAAGTCGAGCGCCAGGTGGCCTTGCTGCCGCGCCAGCAGATCGCACGCCAGGCGCTGTCGGCCTCGCGCCTGATCCAGGTCGATTCGCTGGACGAAGCCTTCGCGATCAGCAACCGCTACGCGCCCGAGCACCTGATCCTGGCCCTGCGTGATCCGCGCGCGTGGCTGGACAAGGTGCAGGCGGCCGGCTCGGTGTTCCTGGGGGATTACACGCCCGAAGCGCTGGGTGACTACTGCAGCGGCACCAACCACGTACTGCCGACGGCGGGTGCTGCACGGGCCTACAGCGGTGTCAGCGTCGCCAGCTTCCAGAACCTGATCAGCGTGCAGAGCGCCAGCGCCGCTGGCTTGGCGGCAATCGGCAGCTGCGCGCGCATCATCGCCAGTGCCGAGGGCCTGGATGCGCATGAGCGTGCGGTCGCAGTGCGCATGGAGGTGGCGGCATGAGCGTGCCTATCGATGATGTGCTGGCACTGGTGCGCCCGGATCTGCAGGCCTTCGCCGGCTACAGCTCGGCGCGCAGTGCGGCAGTGCAGGGCGAGGTCTGGTTGAACGCCAACGAGTCGGCCTGGGCCAATCCGGCCGATGCCGCCGGCAGCAGCCGGCGCTATCCCGAACCGCAGCCGCTGGCGCTGCGCGAAGGCCTGGCCGCACTGTATGGCGTGCAGCCGCAGCAGCTGCTGGTCGGCCGTGGCAGCGACGAAGCGATTGATCTGCTGGTGCGTGCGATGTGTGTGCCGGGTCGCGACGGCGTGCTGGTTACGCCGCCGGTGTTCGGCATGTATGCGGTCTGTGCACGCCTGCAGGGCGCCGGACTGATTGAAGTGCCGCTGGTGGATGGCGAGGACGACCTGCGCGCCGATCTGGATGCGGTCATCGAGGCCGCGACCGCGCGCAATGCCAAGCTGGTGTTCCTGTGTGCACCGTCGAACCCGGCGGGCAGTGATATCAGCCTGGACGAGGTCGAGCGCGTGGCCACGGCGTTGCGCGGGCAGGCGCTGGTCGTGGTGGACGAGGCCTATGTCGAGTACGCGCAACGCCCGTCGGCAACCACGCTGCTGGCCGCGCACGCGAACCTGGCCGTGCTGCGCACGCTGTCGAAGGCACACGCGCTGGCCGCAGCGCGCATCGGCAGCCTCATTGCCGCCCCCGAACTGATCGCCGTACTGCGCCGTTGCCAAGCGCCGTATCCGGTGCCGACCCCATGTGCCGAGCTGGCCGTGCAGGCGCTGCAGCCAGATGCACTGGCGCGCACCGCCGAGCGCGTGGCCACGGTCATCGCCGAGCGCGAACGCCTGTCTGCAGCACTGCCGGGCCTGCCCGGCGTTCGTCGCGTGTATGCCTCGTCCGGCAACTACCTGCTGGTGCGCTTCGCCGATGCCCAGGCGGCGTTCGATACGTTGCTGGCTGCGGGCGTGGTGGTGCGCGACCAGCGCGCAGCGCCGCAACTGGGCGATGCCCTGCGCATCAGCATCGGCAGCCCCGAAGAGAACGACCGCGTGCTTGCGGCCCTGTCGGCGCGGAGGGCCGCAGCATGACCCCCATCCTGTTCATCGACCGCGATGGCACCCTCATCGAGGAGCCGGCGGATTTCCAGATCGACGCCTACGAAAAGCTGCGCTTCGTGCCGCAGGTGATCCCGGCGTTGCTGAAGCTGCGTGATGCGGGTTACCAGTTCGTCATCGTCACCAACCAGGATGGCCTGGGCAGCGAAAGTTACCCGCGTGCCAGCTTCGATGGCCCCAACGACCTGATGCTGCAGATCTTCGAAAGCCAGGGCATCCGCTTCCGTGACGTACTGATCGACTGCAGCTGGCCGCAGGACAATGCACCCACGCGCAAGCCGGGCATCGGGCTGATGACGGCCTACCTGCAGGACCGGAGCATCGACTGGGCGCGCTCCGGAATGGTCGGCGACCGCATCACCGACCTGCAGTTCGCCGACAACCTCAACATTCGCGGTTTCCAGCTGCGCACCGAGCAGTTCGGTGGCGAGTGGGACTGGCCGGGCATCGCCCACGCGCTGGCCGACGCGCCGCGTACCGCAGTGGTCCAGCGCAATACGAAGGAGACGAAGATCCGCGTCGAACTGGACCTGGATCGGGCCGGTGATGCGCACATCTCCACCGGGCTGCCGTTCTTCGACCACATGCTGGAACAGATCGGCAAGCACGGCGGCTTCGCGCTGGACATCCAGGCCGAGGGCGACCTGCATATCGACGAGCACCACACCATCGAAGACACCGGCCTCGCCCTGGGCCAGGCGCTGCGCGAGGCGCTGGGCGACAAGCGCGGCATTGGCCGCTACGGCTTCACACTGCCGATGGATGAGACGCTGGCCAGCGCCGCACTGGATTTCAGCGGCCGCCCGTACTTCGTGTTCGACGGCGAGTTCAAGCGCGAGCGCGTGGGCGACATGCCGACCGAGCTGGTGCCGCATTTCTTCCGCTCGCTGTGCGATGCCAGCGGGTTGAACCTCAACCTGCAGGTACGCGGTGACAACGACCATCACAAGGTGGAGGCCTGCTTCAAGGCGTTGGCGCGCGCGCTGCGGCCGGCGTTGGCTCGGCAGGGCACGGCGTTGCCGACCACCAAGGGGGCGCTGTGAGTGACGTTGCGCTGATCGACGCGGGTGGTGCCAACCTTGGTTCGGTGCGCTATGCGCTCGAACGCCTCGGCGCCAGCGTTCGGCTGGTGCGCGATGCCGATGGGCTGGTCGGTGCGCAGCGGGTGATCCTGCCCGGCGTCGGTGCAGCTGGTCCCGGCATGCAGCGCCTGCATGCGCAGCGCCTGGTCGAGCCGTTGCAGCGGCTGGAGGTGCCGTTGATGGGCATCTGCCTCGGCATGCAGCTGTTGTTCGAGCGTTCCGAGGAAGCGGGCGTGGAGACGCTGGGGCTGATTCCAGGCGTGGTCCGCAAGCTGGTGCCGGCCTGCGGCATCCGCGTGCCGCACATGGGCTGGAACCGCCTGCTGCCGCTACGTGAGTCGCTGCTGTTGCAGGGTGTACCGGAGCGCGCCAGCGCCTACTTCGTGCACAGCTACGCGGCGCCCCTCAATACCCACACCGTCGCTGCCTGTGACCACGGCGGCCTGTTCACCGCCGTGGTGGAGCAGGGGCGTTACTACGGCGCACAGTTCCACCCCGAGCGTTCGGGAGAAACCGGATCGTTGATGCTGCGCAATTTTCTCGAGGGCACTGCTGCATGAGTTTCATCGTTTATCCCGCGCTGGATATCCGCGATGGCCGCGTGGTGCGGCTGCGCCAGGGCGACTACGCGCAGGAAACCTCGTATGGTGATGATCCATTGCCGCGTGCGCAGGCCTTCGTCGCGCAGGGCGCGCAGTGGATGCACCTGGTCGACCTGGACGCTGCGCGCGCCGGTGGCTACACGCTGGCGCCGCTGCTGTCGTCGATCCGCGCGCAGACGTCGCTGCAGGTGCAGACCGGCGGCGGCGTGCGTGGCCGCGACGATGTGGCGCGCATTCTCGACGCCGGCGCGGGCCGCGTGGTGGTCGGTTCGCTGGCGGTGCGTCGCCCCGATGAAGTGGTCGGCTGGCTGGAGGAATTCGGCGCCGAGCGCATCACGATTGCCCTGGACGCGCGCCAGGATGCGCAGGGGCAGTGGCAGCTGCCGGTGCACGGCTGGACCGAGAACGCCGGCGTGACCCTGGATGATCTTGCACAGCGCTACGCGCGCGCCGGCATGCGCCACCTGCTGTGCACCGACATCGCCCGTGACGGCATGCTGGCCGGGCCCAACATCGGTCTCTACCAGCACCTGTCGGGCTTGTTGCCGGGCGTGGCGGTGCAGGCCTCCGGTGGCATCCGCAACGTGGCCGACGTGGCCGAGGCGCGTGCCGCCGGCTGCGGGGGGGCCATCCTCGGCAAGGCACTGCTGGAGCAGCGCATGGATCTGGCGGAGGCGCTGGCATGTTGAGCCGCCGCATCATTCCCTGCCTGGACGTGCGCGAAGGCCGTGTGGTCAAGGGCGTGCGTTTCCGCGACCACGTCGACATGGGCGACATCGCCGAGCTGGCACAACGCTACCGTGACCAGGGGGCCGACGAACTGGTGTTCTATGACATCGGCGCCAGTCCCGAGGCGCGTTCGGTAGATGTTGCATGGATCGAGCGCATCGCGCGGCTGATCGATATTCCGTTCTGCGTGGCCGGTGGCATTGACAGTGTGGAAACCGCGCGTCGCGTATTGTTCGCTGGCGCCGACAAGGTGTCGATCAACTCGCCCGCGCTGGGCCGTCCCGAACTGATCACTGAGCTGGCCGACGAGTTCGGCGTGCAATGCGTGGTGGTCGGTGTCGACTCGGTACGCGAGACCGATGGCCACTGGCGGGTACGCCGCTTCAGCGGCGACCCGGACAAGACCCAGGCAGTGCCGCTGCGCACCCTGGACTGGATTGTCGAGGCGCAACGGCGGGGCGCCGGTGAGATCGTGCTGAACTGCATGGACAGCGATGGCGTACGCCGTGGCTACGATGTGGTGCAGCTGCAGCAGGCGCGGGCATTGTGCCAGGTGCCGCTGATCGCGTCCGGCGGTGCCGGTGCGATGGAGCACTTCGCCGAAGCCTTCGACCAGGCCGACGTCGATGGCGCGCTGGCCGCCAGTGTGTTCCACAGCGGCGCCATCGCCATTCCGGAATTGAAGCGCTACCTGCGCGGACAGCAGATCGAGGTGCGGGATGTCTATTGAAATCAGGCCGTCATTGGACGCATTGCAGGCGATGGACTGGGGCAAGGGCGACGGCCTGCTGCCGGCGGTGGTGCAGGATGCCGATACCCTGCAGGTACTGATGCTCGGTTATGTGAGTGCCGAATCGCTGGCGGCCACGCTGGCCATCGGCCACATGACCTTCTTCAGCCGCAGCAAGCAACGGTTGTGGACCAAGGGCGAGCAGTCCGGAAACGTGCTGGTGGTGCAGTCGATCAGCGTGGACTGCGATGCCGATACGCTGCTGGTGATGGTGCGCCCCGCCGGGCCGACCTGTCATACCGGTGCGGAGAGCTGCTTCGATGGCGCGCCGAAGGACTTCCTTGGCGGGCTGGGCCAGCTGGTGGCGATGCGCGAGGCGCAGCGGCCACCGGGCAGCTACACCACGAACCTGTTCGAGGGCGGTATCCGTCGCATCGCGCAGAAGGTGGGCGAGGAGGGCGTGGAGACCGCGCTGGCGGCGGTGGCGCAGGGCGACGAAGCGCTGCTGGGCGAGGCCTCGGACCTGCTGTACCACCTGCTGGTGCTGCTGCGCGCGCGTGGCTTGTCGCTGGAGGATGCGCGGGCGGTGCTGGAAAAGCGCCATCGTTGAGTGGTAGTGCCGGCCGCTGGCTGGCAACCACCTGGTGCCACCGCGTGCGCGATGTCATCAACGGAATCTACAATAGGCGGTCTTTCTTTCCCGGACCGCCCCATGAAACTGCCTGCTGCCTGGCTGTGCTGCCTGTTGCTGACCTCGCCGGCCTGGGCCGCGGACACCGTGGTCACCGGCAAGGTCTACCTGGAGCGCGACGGCAAGCCGGGCCGCGGTGCCACCGATCCGGGCCTGGCCGGGGTGCAGGTCTCCAATGGCGAGACCATCGTCAAGACCGCTGCCGATGGCAGCTACAGCCTTCCGGTGCGTGACGGCCAGACCGTGTTCGTGATCAAGCCGGATGCCTACGCCTTCCCGAAGGCGACCGATGGTCTGCCGTCATTCTGGCGCCACTACCGCCCGAGCGGTTCGCCGGCACTGAAGTACGGCGGCATCGCCGCGACCAGCGACGTCACCCGCAATTGGGATTTCGCGCTGCAGCCGGATCGCCATGACAGCCGCCGTGGCTTCCAGATGCTGGTGTTCACCGATTCGCAGACCGCCAGCCTGAAGGACATCGGCTACTACCAGCAGTCGATCGTGGCGCCGCTGGTCGGCCAGACCAAGGCCCGCCTGGGTACCACTCTGGGCGACATCGTCAACGACGATCTGACCCTGTACCCGGCGATCAACAAGGTCACCACGTCGCTGGGCGTGCCGTGGTTCCACGTGCCGGGCAACCACGACCTCGATTTCGATGCAGCCAGCGACGAACACTCGCTGGACAGCTGGCGCAACATCTACGGCCCGGACACTTACGCGGTGGAAGAGGGCGGCGCCAGTTTCGTGTTCCTGGACGACGTGGTCTATGACCCCAAGGCCAGGCCGAAGTACATCGGCGGCCTGCGCGAAGACCAGTTCGCCTTCCTCGCCAGCTACCTGAAGGGCCTGCACAAGGACCGCCTGCTGGTGCTGGGCATGCACATTCCGCTGTTCGACGCGGCACCGGGGCGCGAGACCTTCCGCCATGCCGACCGCCAGCGCCTGTTCGATCTGCTGAAGGACTTCCGCAACGTGCTGGTGCTGAGCGGCCACAGCCACACCCAGCAGCACGTCTACCACGGCAAGGCCGAGGGCTGGCAGGGTGACAAGCCGCTGCACGAGTACAACGTGGGTGCCAACTGCGGCGCGTTCTGGTCGGGCGTGAAGAATGCCGCCGGCGTGCCGGACAGCACCATGAGCGACGGCACGCCCAAGGGTTACGCACTGCTGGACGTGGCCGGCAACGGCAGCTACCGCTTGCAGTACCGGGTGGCCGGCGCTGCGGCCAGCGAGCAGATCGGCCTGCATGCACCCAAGGTGCTGCGCCAGGGCGCCTACCCGGCCTGGGGCGTGTACGCCAACGTCTACATGGGGGAGGACGCCAGCGTGGTCGAGTACCGCGTCGATGGCGGCGCCTGGCAGCCGATGAAGCAGGTGAGCCAGCCCGACCCGCGCCTGCTGGTGGAAAACGTGGCCGACGATATGGCGAACAGCCTGCGTGGCTACGACCGTTCGCCGGAGGCCACCGCATCGCCTCACCTGTGGCGGGGCGCGCTGCCGACCGATCTGGCGGTGGGCAGCCACAAGGTCGAGGTTCGCTCCACCCAGCCTGATGGTGCAGTGTTCACCGCCACCACCAGCTACAGCCTGCAGACTGCCCAGCCCTGACCCGCCGCAAGGCCTCTCCAGCGAAAGGACCCCGCATGGATATCCGCTTCATGGCCGGCACCACGCCGGTGACCCTCAGCCGCCACTGGTTCACCGGCGCGATGCTGCTGCAGAGCGCCACCGAGAAGGTCTGGGTGCAGCACCCGCTGCATCCGGGCACCCACTTCTCGTTCTCGCTGGTACAGTCGTGGCTGCGCCACATCGCCGGCCACGAAGTACTGGTAGAACGCACCCGGCCGCTGCTGTTCGCCGGCTTCCGCCCGCAGCGCCTGCGCGTGCTGGTGGACGGCGTGCAGGTGGCCGAACAGGAAGGCATGTAGACCAACCTGAACCACCGGCGTGCTAGGCAAAGCCGCCCCGATGCCCGAGAATCGGGGCGATTCAATCGATCCAAGCAGGCCAGCGTGACCATCGCAGCAGCGTCCCCGGTTTCCTCCGACTCCGCCCGCGGCGGTCTTCCGCGCCATCTGGTCGTCGCCGATGTCGGCGGCACCTTTGCCCGCCTTGCGCTGGCGGAAACGCAACCCGGCCAGGCGCCGCTGCTGGGCAGCCATCGCACCTACGCCTGTGCCGAGCATCCCAGCCTGGCGGCGATCCTTGCTGATTTCACCGCAGGCCTCGGCCAGCCGGTGCAGACCGCCGTGGTGGCCATCGCCGGCCTGCTCGATGGCGATGTACTGATCAATTCCAACCTGCCGTGGATGGTCTCGCTGTCGGCCACCCGCGCGCAGTCCGGGCTGCACGAACTGCAGCTGATCAATGATTTCGAAGCGGTGGCGCTGGCCATCCCGTACCTGCAGCCGGAAACCCTGGCGCCACTGAACGGCGACGCCGATCCGGCGCAGGCGTTCCCGGCGCTGGTGCTGGGGGCGGGCACCGGTCTGGGCGCCGCGCTGCGTTTCGCCGACGGTGAGCGGCCGGTGCTGGCCAGCGAGATCGGCCATGCCGCGCTTGGCGCCGGCAACGCGCTGGAACTGCAGGTGCTGGGCAAGCTGCTGCAGCGCTGGGCGCACGTGGACAACGAGCGCGTGCTGTCCGGCAGTGGCCTGATGAACCTGTATCCATGCCTGTGCGAACTGCGCGGCGTCTCCCCGGTGTGGAGCAGCACCGAGGCGCTGATCGGCGCTGCCCGCAGCGGCGAGGATGCGCTGGCGGTGGAGACGTTGCAGGTGTTCTGCGCCTGGCTGGGCAGCCTTGCCGGTGACGCGGCGATCGCCGTCGGCGCGCGCTCGGTCTACCTGGCCGGCGGCATTTCCGCGCACGTGCAGGATTTCCTGGCCGATGGCCGTTTCCGCGAGCGCTTCCTCAACAAGGGCGTGCTGACCGAGGTGCTGCGCCAGGTGCCGGTATGGCGCGTGGAGCATGGCCAACTGGGGGTGCTGGGCGCAGCGGTCTGGCACGCTGCACGGCAGCCCGCGCACGACTGATCGCTGCGACCGGCATCGTGCCGGCCGCACATTGCAGACTGGGAGGGGAAAATGGTGGATCGCAGGCAGTTCCTGCAGGCCGGTGCGCTGGCCGCAGGCATGGCGGCATTGCCGGGCGTGCAGGCGCGCACATCGGGTGGGGCCAAGGTGGTTTCGACGTGGGACTTCGGTGTTCCGGCCAACCAGGCTGCTTGGAAAGTGCTGGCGCAGGGCGGCAGTGCGCTGGACGCGGTGGAAGCCGGTGCACGCTGGGCCGAGAGCGAACTGTGCAACCCCACCGTCGGCCATTGCGGTAATCCGGATCGCGACGGTGTGCTGAGCCTGGACGCGAGCATCATGGACGGCGATGGCCGCTGTGGTGCGGTGGCCGCGCTGGTCGACATCCTGCATCCGGTGTCGGTTGCCCGCAAAGTGATGGAGAACAGCCCGCATGTGCTGCTGGTGGGCGAGGGCGCGCAGCAGTTCGCGGTGCAGCAGGGCTTCGAGCGCAAGCGCCTTCTGACGCCGCAGGCCGAAGCGGCCTGGCGCGAGTGGCTGAAGACCGAGAAGTACCAGCCACAGATCAATGCCGAGCGCCGTGGTATCCCCGGCAACAGCGACAACCACGACACCATCGGCATGCTGGCGCTGGATGCCAAGGGCCATCTGGCGGGTGCCTGCACCACCAGCGGCATGGCCTGGAAACTGCACGGCCGCGTCGGCGACAGCCCGATCATCGGTGCCGGCCTGTATGTCGACAACGAAGTGGGCGCGGCCACCGCCTCGGGCGTTGGCGAGGAGATGATCCGCAACGCCGCTTCGTTCCTGGTGGTCGAGCTGATGCGCCAGGGTCGCTCGCCGGCGCAGGCCTGTCGCGAGGCGATCGACCGTGTGGTGCGCAAGCGCCCGGAAGCAAGCAGAACGCTGCAGGTGTGCTTCCTGGCCATGAACAAGCAGGGCGAGGTGGGCGCCTACGCATTGCATCGCGGCTTCGTCTACGCCGTATGCGATGGGCAGCGCCAGGATGACCTGCGCGACTCGCCGTCGATCTACACGAGCACCCAGGCGTGAGCACGCGGCTCACCCTGGAAATCGCCAGCAACTCGCTGGCCTCGGCGCTGGCCGCGCAGGCCGGCGGCGCCGACCGCATCGAGCTGTTCGACAACCTGGCCGAGGGCGGTACCACGCCGTCGTTCGCCAGCATCGCGATTGCCCGCGAACGCCTGTCGATTCCGCTGTTCGTGCTGGTGCGCCCGCGACCGGGTGACTTCCACTACGACGCGCTGGAAACCGAACTGATGCTGCGTGATATCGCGCAGTGCCGGGCACTCGGCTGCGATGGCGTGGTGATCGGCGCACTGGATGCGCAGGGCAACGTCGATCTGCCGCTGTGCCGTGAACTGGTGCAGGCCGCCGGGCCGTTGCAGGTGACCTTCCATCGCGCCTTTGATGCCGCCCGCGATCTGCCTGCCGCACTGGAGCAGGTGGTTGGGCTGGGCTGCCAACGGGTACTGACGTCGGGGGGCCAGGTCAGCGCCGAGGCTGGTGCCGATGTACTGGCGGGCCTGGTCACCCAGGCGGCGGGGCGCATCACGGTGATGGCTGGCGCCGGGCTGGGCCCGGCCAACATCACCAGGGTCGCGCGGAAGAGCGGCTGCAGCGAACTGCACGCCTCGGCCAAGGGCCTGCGGCGCTCGGCCATGCAGTTCCAGAATCCGGCCCTGCGCGGCCTGGACCCGGATTGGAGCCAGACCGCCACCGCCACCGTGGCCGCACTGCGGCAGGCGCTGGACGGCTGAGGGCTGCCCGGGGTCGGGTCCCTCCGCAGAAGGGCTTTGACCCCACCGACGCAACCGGGTCAGAGCCCCTCTGCGAGGGGAGCCGACCCGGCCGCTGATCCGCGACGGACAAAACCGTTCCGCGCGCGCTTGTCGCGATCGTGTCATTGATTTCTGCGCCGTTCTCTCAGCGATGTATCGCAAACCTTTGATTGCTCAGGAAAGCGGTAGCCAATAGCGGCACTCCGTTGCGTCTTGCTGCGCCGCCACATGCCGTGCATGGTTCAGCTGTGCTTTAGTTTGGATCGATCCACAGGGGAGGGCGCCGCAACGGTCTTGAACCGATCCAGGCGCCCGGATCAGCCGTAGTGCCGCGCCACCACCCGTCCGTGCGTCCACACTTTCGAAGAGCAACCACCCATGGCTCAGATCGTCCGCAAGCGCCGTCACCTGCTGTCCCAGGCCCTGGTCCTGGCCCTGCTTCCCCTGGCTGCCAATGCGCAGGAAGCCTCAAGCTCGTCCACCAAGGATCTCGACGCGGTCACCGTTACCGGCTCGCGCATCAAGCGCGCCAGCGTTGAAGGGCCGGCGCCGGTCAACGTGATCACCGCCGCGCAGATCCAGAAGGAAGGCTTCGTCAGCGTGTACGACGCGCTGAAGACGCTCACCGAGGCCACCGGCACCGTTGAAGCTGCCTCGCAATGGGGCTCGCACACGCCCAACGCGAGCGGCCTGAACCTGCGCGGCATGGGGCCGAACCGCTCGCTGCTGCTGGTCAATGGTCGGCGCGTGGCCGACTACCCGCTGCCGTACGGCGGCGAGACCAACTTCTCCAACTACGGCAACATTCCGGCTGCTGCGGTGGAGCGCATCGAAGTACTGACCGGAGGCGCCTCGGCCATCTACGGTTCCGATGCGATCGCCGGTGTGGTCAATGTCATCCTGAAAACGAATTACGACGGCGATGAAGTGCGCGTACGCGGCGGCACCTCCACCGAGGGCGGCCGTGATACCTGGGATCTGTCCTGGGCCGGCGGCAAGACCGGTGACAACTGGAGCGTGACCTACGCGCTGCAGTACACCAAGCGCGATCCGTTGTTTGGCCGTGACCGTCCGCAGATGGACGACGCAGACGATGCGCCATACCCGTCCTGGAACATGGAACAGCGAAAGGTCGGCTTCCGTCCCACTGCCGGCCTGGCGCTGATCGACCCGAGCAACGGCCAGCGCCTGGCGCCACCGGCTGGCACCTGCGAGAAGTTCAACGGCGAGTACTACACGGCCGACCGGCTGGTCTACAACTACGCCGCCAACACCATCACCAACACCGGCCGCCTGTGCGGCATGAGCGCCGACTACGCCAACTGGCTGCTCACCGGCGGCGCCGAGAACGTGTCCGGCAACCTGTATGCCACCTTCGATTTCAGCACTGACCTGCAGGCCTGGACCAACCTGGCGGTGTACCGCTCCGAAGCGATCTGGGGCACCAATCCGCCCGGCGTGTCGCTGATCGACGATGACAATGGCTACTACTGGGACGCCAACCGCAAGCGCCCGATCCTGGGCGTGCGCCAGTTCACCCCGAACGAAGTCGGCGGCCTGGATACGCTGCGCAACACCAACCGCGAACTGTCATGGGATTGGAGCGCGGGCCTGCGTGGGCGTCTTGCCGATCGCTTCGACTGGAGCGCCACGGTGGGGCGTTCCTACTACCGCGTGGAAGAGCGGCAGAACGTGGTCGACAAGCAGAAGTCGTACGACTACTTCCTCGGCCCGCGGCTGGGCACCACTGCCGATGGCGAGGCGATCTACGCATTGAACGAGTCGCGCTGGTGGAACCCGCTGACGCCGGACCAGTACTGGCAGATGGGTACGGTGGCGAAGAACCGCGCGACCTCCTGGGTCAACCAGGCGTCCGCGGACATCACCGGCGAGCTGTTCCAGGGCTGGGCCGGCCCGATTTCGTTCGCAGCCGTGGCCGAAGTCGCGCAGCAGGGCTACCACCTCAGCCCGGACCCGCGCGCCGGCATCGACTTCGATCTGCAGAACGTCGACCGTGGTGGCGGCGAGCGCACCCGCTATTCGGCCGGCGTCGAGTTCAAGATCCCACTGCTGGAAACCGTGACCGCCACAGCGGCCGCGCGCTATGACCGCTATGGCAACTACAAGGCTGACAACAGCGGCGAAGCGCTGGACATCGGCAGCCAGAAGGAAACCACCTGGAATGTCGGCCTGGAATGGCGCCCGGTGGAATCGCTGCTGGTGCGCGGGTCGTATGCCACCAGCTTCCATGCGCCGGACATGCACTACCTGCTGGGCCAGCCGAGCAGCTCCGAAGTACAGACCTATGACCGCCTGCGCTGCATCCAGAGCGGCGCTTACCTGGTCAACAACTGCGGCGTCGGCAACACCGATGTCTGGTACACGTTCGACGTGAACCGGCGTGGCACGCCGCTGCTCCGCTCGGAGACCGGTGATTCGTGGACGGTCGGTTTCGTCTGGGATGTGATGCCGAACCTGTCAGTCAGTGCCGACTATTGGGCGATCAAGCTGGAAGACATGATCGTCGACGTCGGTGCCGACGAGGTGCTGGCCAGCGAAGCAGGCTGCCTGACCGGCAAGAACATGGACGGTACGCCGTGGGCCAATCCAGCTGGTGGCGATTACTGCGCCGGCATCCTGGCGCGCGTGAACCGTGACAGCAACGGGCGCCTGGTATCGATCGAGCGCGGTCCGTTCAACCTGGCCAGCCGCGAGGTACGTGGCATCGACCTGACCGCACGCTATCGCCTGGACACCGCGCAGTGGGGCAGCTTCCAGCTGGGCCTGAACTACACCAACCAGATCTCCACCAAGGAACAGCGCTACGCCAACGACCCGAATCCGGAGCGGCGCGATCGTGACCTGCGCAGCAAGCTGCGTGCGAGCCTGGCCTGGCAGCGCGGCAACTGGAACGCCAATGTCTACGCCGACCGCGTCGGCTCGGTGCCGGGCGTGCGCTACCACTGGGGCACCGACCGCCTGGACAACCCCGGCGGCTGCCTGCCGTTCGCCGATGGCTACGTGCCCAGCGACAGCCCGTTGCTGAACTGCCTGGAGCCGGCGACGCGTCCGGATGGCTCGCCCAACCCGAACCCGAATGCAGGCCAGCAGACCGCCCGTTATTTCGGCCGGGTCGGGCCGTTCATCACCTGGAACTTCAACGTGGGCTACCAGGTGACCGAACGCGCCAAGGTCAACGTCTACGTCAACAACGTGTTCAATTCGGCCAGCTGGAACCACAAGGATCCGTACAAGCTGGATTACGACTTCGCCCCGACCCGCCTGCTGGGCGCGGTGGGCCGTGAGTTCGCGTTGGAGTACGTGTTCACCTTCTGAGCAGACCCGCAGGGGGCGCCGGGCTTGATCCGCCTGGCGCCTCCGTCCGCTCAGTAGTTCCACGCCATGCGTGGATGAACCCCATCATGAACCCGGGGGTGGCTGGATTTGACCTTCCCACGATGGCAAGGTTTAGCCTGTCCGCATCCAGAAGGAACCCCGGGAATCCGATCATGAGCACGCCTCGCGCCACTGCAGTCCCCGCCAGCCCCTCCACGATCAGCCTGCCCATCGAGGGCATGACCTGCGCCAGCTGTGTCGGCCGGGTCGAGGCGGCGCTGTCCAGGGTCGAGGGCGTCGGCAGCGTCTCTGTGAACCTGGCTACCGAGCGTGCGGACATCCGGCCCTCCGGCCCGGTTGATCGCGCGGCGCTGATCCAGGCGGTTGAACGTGTGGGCTATGACGTACCCGCCGCGACCGTTGAACTGGCGGTGGAGGGCATGACCTGCGCGTCCTGCGTTGGTCGCGTGGAGCGCGCGCTGCTGGCGGTACCCGGGGTCAGCCAGGCCAGCGTGAACCTGGCCACCGAGCGTGCCACCGTGCGCGGCGTGGCTGATACGGCCGCCCTGGTGGCGGCCATCGACAAGGCCGGCTATGCCGCCCGCCCGATCGAGGCCGGTGTGCAGTCCGATGATGAAGCCGCTGAAAAGAAGGACGCCGAGCGCGCTGAACTGAAGCGCGACCTGATCGTGGCGTCCGCGCTGGCGCTGCCGGTGTTCGTGCTGGAGATGGGTTCGCACCTGATTCCCGGCATGCACGAATGGGTGATGGCCACCATCGGCATGCAGGCCAGCTGGTACCTGCAGTTCGTACTGACCTTGCTGGTGCTGGCCATTCCCGGTCGCCGTTTCTACCAGAAGGGTTTCCCGGCGCTGCTGCGGCTTGCGCCGGACATGAATTCGCTGGTGGCGGTGGGCACCGCCGCAGCGTTCGGTTACTCGGTGGTGGCGACCTTTGCACCGCGGCTGTTGCCGCCGGGCACGGTGAACGTCTACTACGAAGCGGCCGCGGTGATCGTCGCGCTGATCCTGCTCGGCCGCTTCCTCGAAGCCCGCGCCAAGGGCCGCACTTCCGAAGCGATCAAGCGCCTGGTCAACCTGCAGGCCAAGGTCGCCCATGTGATCCGTGACGGCCGCACTGTCGACATCCCGGTCAATGAAGTGCAGAGCGGCGACGTGGTGGAAGTGCGGCCGGGCGAGCGCGTGCCGGTCGATGGCGATGTGGTTGAAGGCCGCAGCTACATCGATGAATCGATGATCAGCGGCGAGCCGATTCCGGTCGAGAAGCAGCCGGGCAGTGGCGTGGTGGGCGGTACGGTCAACCAGAAGGGCGCACTGACGGTACGTGCCACGGCGGTGGGCGCGCAGACCATGCTGGCGCAGATCATCCGCATGGTCGAACAGGCGCAGGGCTCGAAGCTGCCGATCCAGGCGGTGGTCGACAAGGTCACGCTGTGGTTCGTGCCGGCGGTGATGCTGGCCGCGCTGGCGACCTTCGTGGTCTGGTTGGTCTTCGGGCCCTCGCCGGCGCTGAGCTTCGCGCTGGTCAATGCGGTGGCGGTGCTGATCATCGCCTGCCCGTGCGCGATGGGCCTGGCCACGCCGACCTCGATCATGGTCGGGACCGGTCGTGGCGCCGAACTGGGCGTGTTGTTCCGCAAGGGTGAAGCACTGCAGCTGTTGAAGGATGCGCAGGTGGTGGCAGTGGACAAGACCGGCACGCTGACCGAAGGCCGCCCGCGCTTGACCGATCTGGAGATCGCCGACGGTTTTGATCACGGCACCGTGCTGGCAGCGGTGGCGGCGGTGGAGTCGCGCTCGGAGCATCCGATTGCCCGCGCCATCGTCGACGCGGCTACCGAGCAGGGCATCGCGTTGCCGGCGATGGCCGATTTCGAATCGGTCACCGGCATGGGCGTGCGTGCCAGCGTTGATGGCGCGCGCGTGGAGGTCGGTGCCGATCGCTTCATGCGCGACCTCGGCGTGGACATCACCTTGTTTGCGACGCTGGCGGCAGAGCTGGGTACCCAGGGCAAGTCGCCGCTGTATGCCGCCATCGACGGCCACCTGGCCGCAATCATCGCGGTGTCCGATCCGATCAAGCCGAGCACGCCGGCCGCGATCGCGGCGCTGCACCAGCTTGGCCTGAAGGTGGCGATGATCACCGGCGACAATGCCGGTACCGCGCAGGCGATCGCGCGGCAACTGGGCATTGATGAGGTGGTGGCCGAGGTACTGCCGGAAGGCAAGGTTGACGCAGTGCGCCGGCTGAAGGCCGCGCATGGGCATGTTGCGTTCGTCGGCGATGGCATCAACGATGCACCGGCGTTGGCCGAGGCCGATGTCGGTCTGGCCATCGGCACCGGTACCGATATTGCGGTGGAATCGGCCGACGTGGTGCTGATGTCCGGCAACCTGCAGGGCGTGCCGAATGCCATCGCACTGTCGAAGGCGACGCTGGGCAACATCCGGCAGAACCTGTTCTGGGCCTTCGCCTACAACACCGCATTGATTCCCGTGGCGGCCGGCGTGCTGTACCCGGTCTGGGGTGTGCTGCTATCGCCGGTGTTCGCGGCCGGTGCAATGGCACTGTCCAGCGTGTTCGTACTGGGCAACGCGCTGCGCCTGCGCCGTTTCCAGCCACCGATGGCGGATGCCGCCGCAGCGACCCATTGAAGGAGATCCGTATGAACATCGGCGAAGCCGCCAAGGCCTCCAGCGTGTCGGCGAAGATGATCCGCTACTACGAACAGATCGGCCTGATTCCCGCGGCCGATCGCACCGAGTCGGGTTACCGGGCTTACTCGCAGGCGGACATCCACCGCCTGCGCTTCATCCGCCGCGCGCGCGATCTGGGCTTCCAGGTTGCCGAAATCACCGACCTGCTGGGCCTCTGGAACGACACCTCGCGGCACAGTGCCGACGTGAAGCGCCTGGCCGAACAGCACATCGTCGATCTGGAGCAGCGCATCGAGAACATGCGGCAGATGGCCGACACGCTGAAGTCGTTGATCAGTTGCTGCGCGGGCGACGATCGCCCGGAGTGCCCGATCCTGCAGCGGCTGGTCGAGGATGACGAAATACAGTCACCGGTTGATGCTCCGAAGACAGGTGCGGTGCGACGCCGCGCACACAAGCACTGAACTGCCGTCGCGCACATGAAAAAGCCCGCCCGATGCGGTTGCATCGGGCAGGCTTGGTTGTGGATGCGAGGCTGCGGATCAGGCCGTGCGCGGCGGGAAACCGGCATCGTTCACCGCGGCGAACACCTGTTCCTGCGACGCGGTGGTCTGCACCTTGACCAGGCCGGTCGGTGGGTCGGCCACCACGCTGGCGTTCGGATCGATCTGCTGGATCGCGCGGGTCACGCTGCGCGCGCAGCCGCCGCAGGTCATGCCGTCGACATGGAATTCCATCTGTAGCTCCTTGGATGCTCTTGGGATAGGGCCAGTGTGCACCTTCCAACGATGGCAGGGTCAAGCGCCGGGCTGAACGACGGACAAGGCGCGGACAAAAAACGGCAGCCACCTGTACCAGCGCGGCTGCCGTGGAGGATCGTCCCGCCGGAGCGGAGCGCGGGTTGCGCCGGGGCGGGCCCGGGCAACCCGATGCGGGCTTAGAACTTCCAGTTCACGCCGAAATACAGCTGGCGGCCGGCGTACAGGTTGGACAGCAGGCGGGCCTGGCTGTCGTTGCCGATGTAGCTGCGCAGCTCGGACTTGGTGGCGTTCAGCACGGCAGCCGTCACCGTCCAGTCCGGGGTGAGGTTGTAGGCCACGTTCAGGTCAAGCTGGCTGTACGGCTTGGTGTAGGTGGTCATGCCATTGTTCAGGCCGCCGACCACTTCGCCACGCCGGTTGTACGAAGCACGTGCCAGGAACTTGTCGTTCTCGTAGAACACGGTCACGTTGGCCTGGTTCTTGGCACTGCCGACCAGAGGCGATGAGCCGATTTCCTCGCCGTCCAGCACGATCGAGGCCAGGTTGGTGTCGTTGTAGGTGTAGTTGGCCTGCACACCCAGACCGAAGTCGAACGTGTACTGGCCATACAGTTCCACGCCCTGCGACACGCCATCGCGGCCGTTGGCCTGGGTCTCGTACTTCTGCACGGTCACCGACTGCCCACCGACATTCATCTGCTGGTCGCGCACCACCGGCACGGTGAAGTTGTCCACGTTCTTGCGGAACAGCGAAACACCTGCGACCGCGCCCGGCTTGAAGTACCACTCCAGGCCAAGGTCGAACTGGACCGCCTTGAACGGCTCCAACGCCTTGTTGCTGCCCGAGCCGTACCAGCCGGGCGTGTCGGTGCCGCCGGTGACACGACGATCGTTGGCGTACTCCTCGCTGATGTAACGCAGGCCGCCGGGGTAGGCGATGCTGGTGTAGCTCGGGCGCGCGACCACCTTCGATGCCGCGCCGCGCAGCACCAGGTTGTCGGTGATGTCCCAGGCGATGTTGAAGCTGGGCAGCACGTCGGTATAGGTCTTTTCCAGCGACGACAGCGCGTACACCTTGTCGCGCACCTGGGGGTCAGGGAGGCGGACGAAGCCACCCTGGCAGCGCAGGTTCGGATCGGCGGCCGGATCATCGCAGCTCATCGGTGCGCCGCTGGCGTTGTCGACGAAGTAATCGTTGAAGCGCTCTACCGAATCGCTGGACTGGGCGAACTGCTTGGTGCGCACCACGCGCACGCCGATGTTGCCGCGGACGCGCTCGGTGTGGAAGTTGGCCTGGAAGTATCCGGAGTAGATCTTTTCGTTGACGTCGTAGACGAAGTCTTCCTCTGTACGGTTGTGCGAGCCGCCGTAGGTCTTGTTCAGGTAATCGATGTAGGCCGGGTAGTTGATGCCCGGGAACACGTTGGCGTTGAACGCGCCGGTGATGTTGCTGATCGGGTTGGACAGGAAGAAGCCCGGCTGCGCATCGCCTGCGGTCGGGTCGCAACCGGCCTGGTAGCGATTGTTGTCATAGTCTGACGGGTCCAGGCCCGGGCATACCCAATAGGTGTTGCCGGTATTGCGGTGGACCTTGCCATCGCGGTACTTGGCACCGAACTGGATCGAGTCCAGCCAGCCGGCCTCGAACAGTTTGGTGACGTCTGCCTGGAAGTAGTTCTGCTTGACCTCCGTCTGCATCCACGACGAGTCGGTCGAGCCGGTATCGACTTCCGCGACGCCAGCCATCAACTGCTGCTGCAGGTCCGGCGAGAACTGCACCGACGGCGTGCCGGTCAGGTCCCACGCGGTGTACTGGTTGCCGGACTGCCACTGGTTGCCGACCTTGCGGCGCGGCTTGGCCGACATGCGGAAGTTCATCGACGGGCCACCTTCGGACCAGGTGCGGCCACCGGTGAACGAGGCCTTCCACAGCGGGCTGATGTCCCAGTCGATGGTCAAGTCGGCGGTCTGCGAAAGCGCCTTCTCCTTGCTGTAGCCGCCGGTGAGCTGCGGGGTGGGGATGGTGCAGTCGTCCGGGCCCCAGCCGCCGGGCTTGAGGCCGGCGGCCGCCGCTTCTTCTTCGCTGCAGTAGTAGGTCTTTCCGGCCAGCTTCTGGTACT
The DNA here is from genome assembly GCF_056482105.1 of Stenotrophomonas sp. 78350_Sma. NCBI lineage: Bacteria > Pseudomonadati > Pseudomonadota > Gammaproteobacteria > Lysobacterales > Lysobacteraceae > Stenotrophomonas > Stenotrophomonas sp. 78350_Sma. The sequence continues at coordinate 2,151,682 of NZ_CM151182.1, forward strand.
GCGCGCCGGTAACGATGCTGCCACTCGGGTCGAAGTCCAGGCCGTTGAGGAGGCGGCCACCGGCCCAGTTGCCGTCTTGGTTGTAACGGGCCAGGTTCCACTCCGGCACCTTCAGCATGTTCTGCGTGTAGTCGCCCTGCAGTTCGAAGCGGAAGTAGTTGGCCGTCATCGTGACGTTGTCGACCGGCTTGAACTGGAACGTCAGCTGCCCGCCCTTGCGCTCGCGCTTTTCTTCCTTCACTGCGAAGTTCACAGAGGTCGGCATGAAGAACTCGCTGTAGTTCTTGCCGGCCTGGTTGTTGAAGCCGGACTGGCCCCACCAGTAGTGAATACCATCCTGTTCCAGCAGATTGCCATTGGCATCGCGGGCCGTGGTGCCGTTGCCGTACCACTGGTAGTCCTCGGTGCTGGCTTCCATGGTGCGGGTGGTGCGGTTCTGCTGGGTCACGCCGACCAGCACGCCGAAGCGCTCATCCTTGCTGTGCCATGAGTACAGCGCCGACACCTGCGGATCGACATCGTGGCTGGTGTCGGAGGTGGTGCCCTCCAGGTTCACGTAGCCGGAGTTGGATTCCATGTCGAGCGGACGGCGGGTATGCAGGATGACCGTGCCGCCGATGCCGCCTTCGTCGATGCGTGCTTCCGGCGACTTGAACAGCTCGGCGCTGGACAGCATGTTCGACGGCAGCAGGGTGTAGTTGAAGGAACGGGTCGCTTCGTTGTTTGTCTCAGACGAGGCGACGAAGTTGCCATTCAACTGGGTCAGGGTCAGGTCCGGCGCAAGGCCGCGCACGCTGACACTCTTGCCTTCGCCACCGCTGCGGGTGATGACCACGCCGGGCACGCGCTGCAGTGCGTCGGCGACGTTCTTGTCGGGGAACTTGCCGACATCCTCGGCGGTGATCACTTCGACCACGGCGTTGGCGTCGCGCTTCTGCTCAAGGCTCTTTTCAATGGCGTAGCGGTAGCCGGTGACCTGGACGCTGTCCAGGTTGGTGGCCTCCTGCGAGCCGGTGGAAGCGGCCTGCTGCGCGGCGGCGCCGGCCGGAATGACGGCGGCGGCCAGGGCCAGCGCGATGGCCAGCGACAATGCGTCCTGGCCATGCGTACGTGTTGAATGCTTCATTCCCATCTCTCCCTCTCTCCTGGATTGATCCGGTGACGTGGCACGGACAACTTGAATCGATCTAATTTGAAGTGACATTGTCGCTATCGCCATGCAGTGGCCGTAGCACCGTGCGCGTGGCCTGGTACGTCCTGTTACTGCTCCCCCAACTCCCGGCCATCGCAATGTCGTCTTGGATCGATCTAAGCGATGGGCGGGCGATTTTTAGCATGGGTTGCCCGCGGGCGCATGCTGCTGCGCAATATGGTACTGGCGTGGCGAAGGGATGACGGTTTGCTGAAAACAGTGGAAACGTTTTCGTGCGCAGGTGAGGGGGGGCGGCAGGGCTGCGCCCTGCACCTGCCGAAGCCAGGGCAACGGCCAAAGCCAAAGCCAAAGCGGCTCTGGGTTGTCTGTGGGTTGGGCGGGGCGGTGTCGGATTGCGGGGACGCCGTAAACCCCGCTCCGCGGTCCGGCCCAGCCGCTGGCGGCTGTGCGTTCGGGCGCTTGCGAAGCAGTGCTTCGCAAGCAAAGCGCCCTCACCCCTGGGGGCTTGGCCGCGGCTTGCTCGCGTGCGCTGTCCTGCGTACACGGCAAGACCGGGGTCGGGCCTCCTGCCCAACCCGCCCGAGGCATGCCTCGGGCCCATGCCGCGGACACCCCGCAATCCGACACCGCCCCACCTTCGACAGTCTCCCGATGACGGTTGGATTGATCCTGGAACAACATGGGATCTGACCCCGATTGATTTCGTTATCTGTCAGAGATTCATCCACGCATGGCGTGGATCGGCTGCAGATCGCGGAAATCTGTCGAAGGCGGGGTGGGTCCGGTTGCGGGGGCGTGAGCCGCATGGATGCGGCGACCGAGCTTACATGGACGTACTTGCAGCGTCCCCCGCAACCGGACCCACCCCGCCTCCCCTCAGGAAGTCAGCTTCTGCTGTTGCTCTGGCTTCGGCTTCGGCTTCGGCAGGTGCAGGGCGCAGCCCTGCCGAACACCCCCCCTCATGCTGCGCCGCAGAATGCATTCGGCTGAACCTGCATGCTCTACTTGAATCGATCTAAATTCACGGTTGCACGGGTCGGGCGTCATTCCAGGGGGAGCTCTTTGCCGGTCACGGCGGCGCTCAGCGGAACGGTGCCGGACGGCCCCGGCCGTGTGCCTCCGCATCATCGACTACAGGAACCCGACATGCGTCCAGTGCCGTCCGCTCCCGCCGTCCCATTGTCCTCGCGCCCGCTGGCGCGCCTGGCCTGCCTGCTCGCCCTGTCAGCGTCGCCGATGCTGCTGCAGGCCGCGCCGGCTGCGCTGGAGCGCGAGGTCAACACCTTCATCGGCAGCAAGGACGACGGCAATACCTTCCCGGGCGCATCGGCACCGTTCGGCCTGATCCAGGTCAGCCCGATCGGCAGCCACTATTCCGGCTGGCGCTACGACGACGAGAAGATCCGGGGCTTCGGCCACTCGTTCATTTCCGGCGCGGGTTGCTGGGAGCAGGGCGGGCAGGTGTCCATCCTGCCGGTCACCGGCAGTATCGGTCCTGGCGGCGATTTCGATACCGGCAACGCCAAGCAGTTCGACCACAAGGCCTACGCATCGAACTACACCCATGACGGCGAGATCGGCCAGGCCGGCTACTACAAGGTACGGTTGACCAGCTACGGCGGCATCGACGCCGAGGCGACCGCGCGCACCCGTGCCGCGGCCGAGCGCTACACCTTCAGCCAGCGCAGCGGCGATGGCCACGTGCTGGTCAATGTCGGACAGGCCAACGAGCGCCATTCGGTGATCGGCAGCGTGGTTGATGTGGTCGGCGACCGCGTGGTCGAAGGCAAGCTGGTCACCAAGAGTTTCTGTGGCGGCCATCAGTACACCACCTGGTTCCGCATCGAGTTCGACCGTCCGTTCAAGGCCCATGGCACCTGGGGCGAGGGCGGTGGCCTGCCCGGCGCGCGCCACAGCATGGAAGGCGAGCAGAAGCCGAATGGTGCCTGGCTCAGCTTCGATCTGGCCAAGGGCCAGTCGGTGACCGCGGTCAGCGCGATCTCGCACGTGGATGCCGAAGGCGCGCGCACCAACCTGCGCGCCGAGGGCATGCAGGGTGGTTCGCTGCTCGGCTTCGACCGGATGCGCACGCTGTCCCAGCAGTCGTGGCGTGAGCAGCTGGGTCGCGTGCGCGTGCAGGGCGGCACCGCCGACGATCGCAGCGTGTTCTACAGCGCGGTCTACCACGCACTGCTGCAGCCGATGACCGGCAACGATGCCGACGGCCGCTACCGCGGCTATGACGATGGCATCCATCGTGCCGATGGCTGGACGTACTACGAGTATTTCTCGCTGTGGGATACCTACCGCGCGCAGAACCAGTGGCTGGCGCTGACCCGTCCGGATGTGGCGCGCGACATCGGCCGCACCCTGCTGGCGATCGACGAGCAGGGCGGTTGGTTGCCGCGCTGGGGCTATGCCAACTTCGAGACCAACATCATGACCGGCGATCCGGTCACCCCGTTCCTGGTCGACCTGTGGCGCTTCGGTGCGCTCAAGGGGCGCGAATCGCAGGCCTGGGATGCGCTGCGCCGCAACGCCTTCGGTACGCCGCCGTTGAACTCGCGCATGGCCGGCCGCTCGGGCAATCCGACCTATCTGGACAAGGGCTACGTGGTCTACGACCGTGCGTTCCCGTCCAAGGGCATGGACGTTGATCCGCACCATGGCGGTTCGGCCACCTTGGAATACGCGCTGGCCGACTGTGCGCTCTCGCAGATGGCCGATGGCCTCGGCCACGCGCAGGACGCGGCGACGCTGCGTGAGCGCGGCCGCAACTGGCGCAAGGTGTGGGACCCGCAGGTGCGCGACGCCGAGACCGGTTTCACCGGTTTCCCGCGCCCGCGCACCGAAGATGGCCAGTGGTACACGCCGGCCGATGGCCACTACAGCCCGCGCTCGCATCACGGTTTCCATGAAGGCACGGCGTGGCAGTACCAGTGGCTGGCGCAGCAGGACGTGCCGGGCCTGGTCGAAGCGATGGACGGCCGCGAACAGGCCGGTCGCCGACTCGACGCGTTCTTTGCGATGGACGCACTGCAGGCCGACCCGCTCAACGCCGCCCGCAAGGAGTGGGTGGTCGGGCCGTACAGCTACTACAACCAGTTCCGCTACAACCCCAACAACGAACCCGACCTGCACTCGCCGTGGCTGTACACGCTGATCGGCCAGCCGTGGAAGACCGCTGCCGTGGTGCGTGCCGCGCAGCAGCTGTTCACCAACGCCCCCAATGGCGTGACCGGCAATGACGACCTCGGCACGATGTCGGCGTGGTACCTGTTCAGTGCCATCGGCGTGTACCCGGCGGTGCCGGGCAGCGGCCAGTTCCTGCTGCACACCCCACGCTTCAGCAAGGTGGAAGTGGACATGGGCAACGGCCGCACGCTGCGCATCGATGCGCCGGGCGCCGATGGCCGCCGACTGCAGTACGTGCAGGGCGTGCAGGTCGATGGCCAGGCGCATGCACCGGTGTGGCTGGACTGGAACCGCCTGCAGCAGGGCCCGCGCCTGCACTTCGCGCTCGACGAGAAGGCGCCGGAGCAGGGCTGGGGCACGGCGGTGAAGGACCTGCCGGTGTCCTGGTGCGCGGCACCGGGCAGCCAGCTGCGCTGAGCCGGACTGTGCCGTTCGCGGTGACCCAGCGAACGGCACGGCACGACACGGCCCTGATCCATTAGGCTTGAGCCTCCAGCGGAGTCCGGGAAGACGATGAACGACAACGGCAGCAGTCCCAGCAAGCGCGCCGGCAAGGCGGTGACGGTGACCGACATCGCGCGTGCCATCGGCGTGTCACGGGCAACCGTGTCGCTGGTGCTGCGTGGCAGCCCGCTGGTCAATGTCGATACCCGCGCCAAGGTCGAGGCCGAGCTGCGCCGGCAGCGCTATGTCTACAACCGCGCGGCCGCCAACCTGCGCCGTCGTACCTCGTCGAGCATCGCGCTGGTGATCAACGATCTGTCCAACCCGTTCTTCGCCGAATTCGCTTCGGGCGTGGATGAGGCGCTGGGCGGGCGTGGTTATGTGACCCTGCTCGGCAGCACCGGCGAATCGCCGGAGCGCCAGCAGGCGGTGCTGTCCACGCTGATGGAGCACACCCCGGCCGGCCTGATCCTGTCTCCGGCCGAAGGCAGCGACACCGCGCAGCTGCGCCAGGCATTGGGCGCCAATGCCAACGTGCTGCTGTTCAACCGCGAACTGGAAGGCGCCGACTGGGACTTCCTGACCCTGGACAACCAGCACGGCGCCTATCTGGCGACGCGCCACCTGATCGAGCGCGGCCATCGCCAGATCGCCTTCTTCGGCGGCCACGCCGCATCGAGCTCGTGCCACCAGCGTCGTGCCGGCTTCCAGCAGGCGCTGGCCGAAGCCGGCCTGTCGCTGCCGCCGGGCTGGATGATCGAGTCGGCGCCGAACCGGCTGGAAGCCGCTGCGCGCACCGATGAGCTGTTTGCCGATGGCCATCGCCCGAGTGCAGCGGTCTGCTACAACGACACCGTCGCGCTGGGCCTGATGCTGGGCTTGAATTCACGGGGTATCCGTCCGGGCGGTGATTTTGCAGTGACCGGCTTCGACGATATTTCCGAGGCATCGGTCGCGGTTCCGCCATTGACCACGCTCACCGCCGATCCGCGCGAGCGGGGCCGGCAGGCTGCCGCGCTGTTGCTGCAACGATTGGACGAGCCGGACGCGCCACCACGGCGCACGGTGGCGCCGGTGCAGTTGCGCATCCGAGAAAGCAGCGCTGCACGGCCGAACTGATTCCTTCCACGTACCCCTTCCACGCAACAACGACCTTCCGCGCATCGAGGCGCGTACCGCATGCCGATCTCCGCAACGCCCCGTCCATCGGGTTCTTCGGGCAACGCACCCGCCGTCACCAACGGCAAGGCGCTGGCCGTGGTCACCACGATCTTCTTCATGTGGGGCTTCCTGACCTGCCTCAATGACATCCTGATCCCGCACCTGAAGGCAGTGTTCGAGCTGAACTACGCCAAGGCGATGCTGGTGCAGTTCACCTTCTTCGGCACCTATTTCCTGATGTCGCTGCCGGCCGGCCGCCTGGTGGCGGCGCTGGGCTACAAGAAGGGCATCGTGGCCGGCCTGGTGATCGCCGGTATCGGCGCACTGGGATTCTGGCCGGCGGCCGAGCTGCGCGTGTATGGCGCCTTCCTCGGCGCACTGTTCGTGCTGGCCACGGGCATCACTGTGCTGCAGGTCGCTGCCAATCCCTACGTCGCGCTGCTGGGGCCGGAGCAGACCAGCTCCAGCCGCCTGACCCTGGCGCAGGCGCTGAACTCGCTGGGCACGGCCATTGCGCCGATCTTCGGCGGCATGCTGATCCTGTCCAACACGGTCAAGAGCGCCGATGAACTGAGCGCGCTGCCGGCCGCCGAGCAGCTGGCCTACCGCGCCGCTGAGGCGCAGGCCGTGCAGGGTCCGTACGTGGGCCTGGCGGTGGCGCTGGTGTTGCTGGCGCTGTTCGTTTTCCTGTTCCGCCTGCCGGCGCTGAGTGACGCCACCGAGCAGGCTGACCAGGGCCATCACCACAGCTATCTGGATGCGCTGCGCAAGCGCCACCTGCTGCTGGGTGTGCTGGGCATCTTCTTCTACGTCGGCGCCGAAGTGTCGATCGGCAGCTTCCTGGTCAACTACCTGTCGATGCCGAGCATCGGCGGCTTCAGCGAACAGGAAGCCACGCACTACGTGTCGGCCTACTGGACGATGGCGATGATCGGCCGCTTCGCGGGCTCGGCGCTGCTGGCGCGCTTCTCGCCCAGCCGCCTGCTGGCGATCTTCGCGCTGGTCAACGTGGCCCTGCTGGCCACGACCATGCTGACCTCCGGCAGCATCGCGCTGTATTCGGTGGTGGCGATCGGCCTGTTCAACTCGATCATGTTCCCGACCATCTTCGCGCTGAGCATCGAGCGTCTGGGCCCGCTGACCAACAAGGGCTCCAGCCTGCTGATCATGGCCATCGTCGGTGGCGCCGTGGTGCCGTACCTGCAGGGCGTCCTCGCCGATCACATCGGTGTGCAGGCCAGCTTCATCCTGCCGTTGCTGTGCTACGGCTACATCATTTTCTACGGACTGGTCGGCGCACGTACGCCGGCTTCCGCAACGCAGGGAGGCTGAGTCCGGAATGGGTGCCATTGTCTGCTTCGGCGAAATTTTGATCGATCTACTAGCGCAGCCCCCGGCCTCGGCCGATACGCCGCGTGCGTTCCTGCAGTACGCCGGCGGTGCACCGGCCAACGTCGCGGTGGCCGCCGCACGGCTGGGTGCGAAGACCCAGTTCGTTGGCATGCTGGGCCGTGACATGTTCGGTGACTTCCTGGCCGACAGCCTGGTCGAGCATGATGTGGGCACCGATTACATCGTGCGTACCGATGCGGCGAAGACCGCGCTGGCCTTCGTCGCCCTCGACGCCAGTGGCGAGCGCAGCTTCAGTTTCTACCGCCCGCCGGCGGCCGACCTGCTGTTCCGTGACAGCGACTTCCAGGCCGCGTGCTTCGACAGCGCGCAGTGCTTCCACGTCTGTTCCAACAGCCTGACCGAACCGGCCATCGCCGAGGCGACCTTCGCCGGCATGGACCGTGCACGTGCGGCCGGCGCGGTGGTCAGCCTGGACCTCAACCTGCGTCCTGCCCTGTGGCCGGCCAACGAGGACCCGACCCCGCGCCTGTGGCAGGCGCTGGAACGCGCCGATCTGGTCAAGCTGTCGCGCGAGGAGCTGGACTACCTGGCCGCGCCGCTGGGCGCCGATGGCGAGGCGGCGGTGCTGCGACGCCTGCTGGCCGCGCAGGCGCGCTGGGTCATCGTCACCGATGGTGCAGCGACGCTGCATTGGTACACCCGCGACAACCACGGCACGGTCACCAGCTTCCGCGTGGCCACGGTCGACACCACGGCGGCCGGTGATGCCTTCGTCGGTGGCGTGCTGGTCGGCCTGCTGGAGCGCGGCGGGGCCGGTGCAGGTTTCGCCGCGTTCTGCCAGGACCCGGAGGCGATCACCGCCACGCTGCGTTTCGGCGCCGCCGTGGGTGCGCTGGCGGTTACCCGCAAGGGCGCGTTCGCCGCGATGCCCTCGCTCGATGAAGTGCAGCAGCTGCTGCAGGCACAGGACATTACTGCATGAGCACCTCGCCCGATTTCCGTTCGCCCGCGTTCCTGCGCGCGCATATCGCCGATACGATGGCGTTCTACCATCCGCGCTGCATCGATCCGAACGGCGGCTTCTTCCACTACTTCCGTGACGACGGCAGCATCTACGATGCCAGCCACCGCCACCTGGTGAGCAGCACCCGTTTCGTCTTCAACTACGCGATGGCCTACCGCGAGTTCGGCAATGCCGAATACCGGGAGGCGGTCGAGCACGGCGTGCGCTACCTGCGCGAGGTGCACCGCAACCCGGCCACCGGCGGCTACGCCTGGACCCTGCGCGACGGCAAGGTCGAGGATGACATGAACCACTGCTACGGCGTGGCCTTCGTGCTGCTGGCCTACAGCTGCGCGCTGAAGGCCGGTGTCGAGCAGGCCCGCGGCTGGATGGACGAGACCTGGCAGCTGCTGGAAGCACGCTTCTGGGAGCCGCAGCACGGCCTGTACAAGGACGAGGCCGATGGCCAGTGGAACTTCACCGGCTATCGCGGCCAGAACGCCAACATGCACATGTGCGAGGCGATGCTGGCGGCGTTCGAGGCCAGTGGCGAGCAGCGGTATGTCGAGCGCGCGCTGCAGCTGGCCGACAACATGACCCGCCGCCAGGCCGCCAAGGCCGGAGGTCTGGTCTGGGAGCACTATGACGTGAACTGGGAGATTGACTGGGATTACAACCTGGACGACCCCAAGCACCTGTTCCGCCCGTGGGGCTTCCAGCCCGGCCATCAGACCGAGTGGGCCAAGCTGCTGCTGATCCTCGATCGCCATGTGCAGGCCGATTGGCTGGTGCCGACCGCGCAGCACCTGTTCGATGTGGCAGTGGCGCGCAGCTGGGACGAGGCGCGCGGTGGCCTGTACTACGGTTTCGCACCGGAAACGCGCCGTCAGCCGGGCATGGACGGTGCCCCGATCGGCGGCGACAGTTTCGTCTGCGACGACGACAAGTACTTCTGGGTGCAGGCCGAAACGCTGGCCACCGCCGCGCTGATGGCCAAGCGCACCGGCGACGACCGCTACTGGCAGTGGTACGAGCGCATCTGGGCGTACTCGTGGGAACACTTCGTCGACCACCAGTACGGCGCCTGGTTCCGCATCCTCGATGCCGACAACCGCAAGTACAGCGATGAGAAGAGCCCGGCTGGCAAGGTGGATTACCACACCATGGGCGCGTGCTACGAAGTGTTGAACGTCGTGCGTTGAGGTGGGTACGCCGGGCATGGCCCGGTGCTGCCGTGAATCGGATTTGCAGGTAGCGCCGGGCCATGCCCGGCGGAAAAACAGGAGCATCCCGTGCATCGCCTTCCCCTCGTTGTCCGCCTGCTCCTGCTGTTGATCGCGGCCTCCGCTTTCCCGGCACTGGCCGCCCCGCTGCAGGCGCAGTGGGAATTCCGCATGCTGCCCGGTGACGCGCAGGGCGCGGCCCACCCCGGTCTACAGCAGTGGCGTGCGGCCCGGGTGCCTGGCAGCGTGCACACCGATCTGCTGGCGCATGCACTGATCCGCGACCCGTATGTCGGTGCGCCCGAGGCCGAGCTGCAATGGATCGGCCTGGCGGACTGGGAATATCGCGCCCGCTTCGATGTGGATGCCGCGACGCTGGCCAAGGCCAACGCCGAACTTCGCTTTGACGGGCTGGATACCTATGCCGAGGTCGTCCTCAACGGCAAGCCGCTGCTGCGCGCGGACAACGCGCACCGTACCTGGCGTGCCCGGGTGGAAGGGCGTCTGCGCGCCAAGGACAATGAACTGCAGATCGTGTTCCGTTCGCCGATCCGCACGCTGTTGCCGGGCGTGCAGGCGATGCCGCACAGGATCGCCGGCAACTATCCTTCGCCCTATGGCGACGAGCCGAAGGACGCGATGGTCGGCAACTTCGCGCGCAAGCCGGCCTACCACTTCGGTTGGGACTGGGGCCCGCGCTATGTCACTGCCGGTGTCTGGCGCGGTGTCGACCTGCAGGCCTGGGATACGCATCGATTGACTGATCTGGCGGTGCGCACCGATGCACTGGATGCGGAACAGGCGAAGCTGGCGGTGCTGCTGCAGGTGGAGCAGGGCGCAGCGGCGGGCTCGGCGGTGGTGAACGTGGATGTGCAGGATCCGCAGGGCCGAAGCGTGGCCCAGGTGCAGCGCACGGTGCTGCTGAAGCCCGGTCAGAACAGCATCGAGGTTCCGGTTGAACTGGCCGATCCGCGGCGCTGGTGGCCGGTGGGCCATGGCGCGCAGGACCGCTACACCGTGCAGGCCCGCCTGGACGACGGTGGCAGGCCGGAGCTGGCGCGCGAGCAGCGCATCGGACTGCGCACGGTCGAGCTGCGCCGCGAGAAAGACGACAAGGGCGGCCAGGGCTTCGCATTCGTCATCAATGGCGTGCCGATCTTCGCCAAGGGTGCGAACGTGATTCCGTTCGATGCCTTCCCCGCGCGCGTCGATGCCGCGCGCCTGCGCCAGGTGTTGGTCGCAGCGCGCGACGCCAACATGAACATGCTGCGCAACTGGGGCGGTGGCTATTACGAGGACGACGTGTTCTTCGATATCGCCGATGAGCTGGGGCTGCTGGTCTGGCAGGACTTCATGTTCGGCGGTGGCATGCAGCCCGGTTACGATCCGGCCTTCCGCGCCAGCGTGGTGGCCGAGGCGCGCGACAACGTCCGGCGCCTGCGCCATCACCCCAGCATCGTGCTGTGGTGTGGCAACAACGAAGAGGAGACCGCCTGGAAGGACTGGGGCCACGGCCGCGACCTGAAGGCGGCCGACCCGGCGTTTGCAGCGAAGGTGTGGCAGGGCTATGTCGATCTGTTCGGCAACGACCTGCGCCAGGTGGTGGGCGAGGAGGGGTTGGGCGTGCCGTACTGGTCCAGCTCGCCCAGCAACGACCTGGATGAAAAGGCCAACGATTCCACCCGCGGCGACAAGCACTACTGGCAGGTCTGGGGCAATCCGGCACTGCCAGTCCAGGCCTACCTGCGTGAGACCCCGCGCTTCATGTCCGAGTACGGACTGCAGGCGTGGCCGTCGGTGGCGACGGTGGACCAGATCGCCACCCGCGCCGAGCAGCGCATCGACAGCCCGGTGGTCCGCGCGCACCAGAAATTCATGGCCGGCGAGGGCAACAGCCGCCTGCTGCACTACATCGAGCTGGGCTATGGCACACCGAAGGACTTCGAGGACTTCGTCTACCTCAGCCAGGTGATGCAGGCCGATGGCATCGCCCTGGCGGCGCTGCATCACCGTGCCTCGCGGCCGTACACGATGGGATCGCTGTACTGGCAGCTCAACGATGTGTGGCCGGGCGCCTCGTGGTCCAGCGTGGACTACTTCGGCCGCTGGAAGGCGCTGCATTTCGCCGCGCGGCGTTTCTTCGCGCCGGTGACGGTGGCTGCACTGCGCGACGAGGGCAGCACGTGGGTGCGCCTGATCAATGATGGTGCCGCGCAGGAGGCACGTTGGCGGCTGTGGGTGATGGATGTGGATGGCAAGGTGCTGCGGCAGCGTGAAGAAGCGGTGGCGCTGGCGGCGGAGGGTGTGACCTCGATCGGTGACTTCCGCGACGCGGAGCTGCTGGCCGGTGCCGATCCGAAGCGGACGGTGGCGGTGTTCGAACTGCTGCAGGAAGGCGGGGTGAGCGCGCGGCAGGTGGTCGGTTTCGTCGAAGCCCGGGACCAGGTGCTGCCACGGCAGAAACTGAAGGCGACTCTCGCCATCGACGGCGATCACTATCGCCTGCGGCTGCAGAGCGCGGCCTATGTGCGTGCGGCGTGGATCGACTTCGGCGCGCTGGACGTGCAGGTGGAAGACAATCTGCTGGACCTGTTGCCGGGCGAAACCCGCGATATCGCGGTGCGCGGCCCGGTGGATCTGACGACGCTGCGCGAAGCGTTGAAGGTAAAAACCCTCAACGATCGTTGAGCAAAAAAGGGGACGGAGGGGATTAAGTCGTTTGTGGCCCATGTGTGCCACAAACGACTTAATCCCCTCCGTCCCCTTTTTCTTGCTTACAGCTGGATCTGCTGGAAGTTCTCGACCCGCTCATGGCCGTTGGCGGCCTGGCCGGTGCGCGGCAGCGGGTAATCATCCAGGCGGTCGATCAAGCGGGTCTGCAGGCCGGCTTCGCGGGCGGCGTCCAGTTCTTCGACCACATCCGACAGGAACAGAATCTCCCCGGCCGGTACGCCGATCGCCTGCACGATGCGCCGGTAGCTGTCGGCCTCACGCTTGCCGCCCACTTCGGTATCGAACCAGCCCGACACCAGCGGGCTGAGGTCACCGGCATCGCTGAAGCCGAAGAACAGCTTCTGCGCCGGCACCGAGCCGGAGGAGTACACGTACAGCGGCAGGCCCGAAGCGTTCCAGCCCTTCAGCATCGGTGCCACTTCCGGGTAGAAGTGCGCGGTGTAATCGCCTCGGCGGTAGCCTTCGTCCCAGATCAGGCCCTGCAGTGCCTTCAGCGCGGTGTGCTTGCGGTCCTGGTCGATCCAGCCCTGCAGCGTCTCGGCCACCAGGCTGTCCTGGCAGGCGCCGCCGATCTCGGTGGCCACTGCATCCAGCCAGCGACGCACCTCCGGCTGCTGGCCGTGTTCGGCGACGAACGCGGGCAAGGCCTTGCGCGCATAGGGGAACAGCACGTTCTTGACGAACGAGATGCTGCTGGTGGTGCCTTCGATATCGGTCAGGATGACGCGGGGTTGCATGGATCAGGACGCCTGGGTGGGTACGTAACGGGGGAACTTCTGCGCGATGTCGGTGCCGGTGAAGTGACCGACCCAGCCATCCGGCTCGGTGAAGAAGCGGATCGCCACGAAGCTCGGCTCGTCGCCCATGTCGAACCAGTGGGTGGTGCCATCGGGTACGGCGATCAGGTCGTCCTTCACGCACTCGATCTCGTAGACCTTGTCTTCCACGTGCAGGGTGAACAGGCCGGAGCCGGCGACGAAGAAGCGCACTTCGTCTTCCTTGTGGAAGTGTTCGTCGAGGAACTTCTTGCGCAGCTCGGCGCGGTTCGGGTTGTCCGGCGCGATCGAGGCCACGTCCACGCTCTTGAAGCCGTTCTCGGCAACCAGGCGATCGATGTCGGCGCGGTAGGCGGCGAACACTTCCTCCTGGCTGGCGCCGGGTGCGACCGGTGCAGTGGCCTGCCAGCGTTCGAAGGTGACGCCGATCTTCTGCAGTTCGGCGGCAATGAGCGCGCCGTCCTGGGTGTCCAGCAGCGGCGATTCGGGGCGGGTGTCGTCGTAGATGCGCAGTCGGCTCATGGCGGCAGCTTGAACGTCTCGGGGGGAAGACAGGGTAGCAGGGCGGGGGCGGGGCGCAGATTCCGGATCGGCATCTGCACCTGCGCGCGGGTTCAGCCACGCAGCTTGCGCAGTTCCAGCTCGCAGTGGAACAGGAATTCGAAGGCTTCCAGGTGGCGGCGCGCCTCGGCCATGTCACGGCCCCAGGCGTACAGGCCGTGGCCATCAATCAGGTAGCCCCACAGGTTCTGCCGGTCGAGCAGATCGTCGACCTGGGCCGAGAGCACGTCCATGTCCTGGGTGTTGGCGAACACGGGCACATCCACCGCCATCTCATGGGTGCTGTTGCCAGCGAAGGCCTTCAGCAGCTCATAGCCTTCCAGGTGCACATGGCCCTGCGGCGCGTACAGGCGCGAGGCGATGGTCTGTACCGGCGAATGGGTGTGCAGCACGCAGCCGATCTCCGGGAAGCGGCGGTACAGCTGGGTGTGCAGGAGGGTTTCGGCGGAGGGGCGCAGCGGGCGGCCAACGGCCTTGCCATCGAAGTCCACCACCATGATGTCGTCCTCGATCAGGCGGCCCTTGTCCTTGCCCGAGACGGTGATCGCGGCGTGGCGGTCGTCCAGGCGGTGGGAGAAGTTGCTGCTGGTGGCCGGGGTCCAGCCGGCGTGGGCCAGTTCGCGGACGTTGTCGATCAGCAGCTGGGCCAGTTCGCCCAGGCGGGCGGTGTCGTAGGGGAAGGTGGGGGTGTCCATGGCCGCCATTTTACGTGATCCGGCCCATGGCTGGGCCTGTGGCGTGGCGCTGGGCTGTTGCACCGAACATGAGTCGCGGTTGTGCCCGCAGCCAGTGGAGTGGGTTTGGATCGAGTCAGACATAGCGCAAGCTGAATGGGGGAAGCTGCGCTCGCGCTGGAAGCGGTTCCGGTCGTGGACAGCCCTCGTGCTGCGAAACACCATCGAAGTGCCGCAGGAGTTCCGGCGAGCGCCAGGGAAAGGAGTACTTCGATGATCACGCGCGCGATGGGGATGATGGGGGTGATCGGCATCATGCTGGCCAGCAGTGGCTGCACGATGGAATGGGTGAAGATGGATGCAGGTGCGCGTTCATTCGGCCCCGCTCACGCGAGTTGCAGGGCACGGGCAGACGATCACTGGCCGGTCAGGAATGAAGTGGCCACGCGCACCGTCTACGAGGACCGCAAGGTGCCCTGCAGGCTTGATGAAGTCTGCGCCATTGACGGCAAGTACAACATGGTACCCATGCCGAAAGAGGAGAGTTACATCGTGGACGTCAATGCGTCCGACCGCAGCAGCGAGTTCAATGCCTGCATGGCCGGTGCCGGCTGGCAGCAGCAGCTCATCTGGTTCAATCGCCGCTAGCCGAGGCCGGCGCAACGGACTACGGCTGCTCGACCGATTACTGCTCAGCGGCGGCGAGGGAACAGTGGTCAGCGGAGAATGACGTGGCCCTGCGAACCGATCAGGTGTAGAGGCTGGAGACGTGCAGGGAGCAGGACAAGAACACGCACGACGTGAATGGAAAGCACAGTCGCGCCCAGCGGCCGGAAATCGAGGGCGGTGTCCTGGACATGAACCAGAGCCACCGCCACCGCCGTGGCGCGCACACCGGTCCGCTGGATGAGTCGCGGTGGCGCTGCAGGGCAGAGGCCAACGAGAAGTGGCCGGAGAAGATGGACGTTGTCGAGCGCACCGAGGAGATCGAGGTGCTGACGGTCTGCAAGGAAGGCGAGACATGCGACGTGGATGGCAAATACAAGAAGATGCTGATGCCAAAGACCGAGCGCTACACCGTGGACGTCAACGCCAACGGTAACCATGAGTACTTCATGGGGTGCATGGGCGGCGCCGGTTGGATACAGAAGACCATCTGGTTTGGCCGCAGATGATCATCGTCGGGCGCCTTGGTCGCTGGGAATGACCATCATCCACGCATGGCGTGGATCTACCGGACGTGCCGGGAACGTGTCAGGAGTGGGGAGGCATGGGTTCGCGGGGGTGTCCGCGGCATGGGCCCGAGGCATGCCTCGGGCGGGTTGGGCAGGAGGCCCAACCCCGGTCTTGCCGTGTGCGCAGGACAGCGCACGCGAGCAAGCCGCGGCCAAGCCTCCAGGGATGGATTCACGGCGTCCCCCCGCTAACCCATGCCTCCCCGCCAAATCCTCAACCCAGCTGTTGCTCTGGAAGTTGCTCCGGCTCCGGCGGGTGCAGGGCCGCAGGCCCTGCAATGCAGAACCCCTTACTTCCCCCGCAGGCGGCTGTGCCTGAAGCCGTAGCAGAAATAGATCACGAAGCCGACGAAGGTCCACACGCCCATCAGCATCCAGTTGTGCATCGTCATCGCCGACAGCAGCGCCAGGCAGCTCAACACGCCCAGGCTGCAGATCAGCCACGCCATCGGCATGCGGAACGGCCGCGGCAGGTCCGGCTGGGTACGGCGCAGGATCAGCACGCCGGCACACACGGCGGCGAACGCGATCAGCGTGCCCATCGAGGTCAGCTCGCCGAGGATGTCCAGCGGGAACAGTGCCGCCAGCAGCGCGATGCCGATGCCGGTGATCACCGTGTTGATGTGCGGGGTGCGGTACTTCGGATGGATCTTGGTGAACACAGGCGGCAGCAGGCCGTCGCGGCCCATGATCATGAAGATGCGCGGCTGGCCGATGATCATCACCAGCACCACCGAGGACAGGCCGACCAGCGCGCCGACCTCGACCACCCAGCGCAGCCAGCCCAGCTGCGGATGCGCGGCCACGGCAGTCACCACCGGCTCATCGGTGCCCAGCAGCTGGAACGGCACCAGCCCGGTCATCACTGCCGCCATCGCGATGTACAGCACGGTGCAGATCACCAGCGACAGCATCATGCCGAACGGCATGTCGCGCTGCGGGTTCTTCGATTCCTGCGCCGCCACCGATACCGCCTCGAAACCGATGTAGGCGAAGAACACCATCGCCGCGCCGCGCAGCACGCCCTCCATGCCGTACTTGCCGGGGCCTTCGTTGGCCGGGATGAACGGGGTCCAGTTGCTGGTGTCCACGTACTTCCAGCCGACCACGATGACCAGCACGATCAGGCCGGTCTTGAGCACGACCATCGCCATGTTCATCGCCGAGGACTTGCTGATGCCGACGTAGCACAGCCAGGTCAGCAGCAGCACCAGGGCCGCGGCGGGCAGGTTGGCGATCGCGCCGGTGGGGCGCAGCTGTGCATCCAGCGGGGCACTGACCAGTGCTGCCGGTAGATGGATGTCGAACTGGCTGAGCAGGCTGAGGAAGTAGCCGGTCCAGCTGACTGCGACCGCCGAGGCGGAGACGCCGTATTCGAGCACCAGCATCCAGCCGATGAACCAGGCCGACAGTTCGCCGAAGGTGGCGTAGGTGTAGGTGTAGGCGCTGCCGGAGACCGGCACCATCGACGCGAACTCGGCGTAGGCCAGCGCGCAGAAGGCGCAGCAGATGGCGGCCAGCACGAAGGACAGCATGATCGCCGGGCCGGCGTGGTTGGCGGCGGCCTGGCCGGTGATGACGAAGATGCCGCCGCCGATCACGGCGCCGATACCGAGGGCGGTGAGCCCCCATGGGCCGAGGTGGCGGCGCAGGCTCAGGCCGTTGGCGTCTTCATGGGCGGCATGCGGGTGCTTGGTGGCCCACAGTTGCTTGAACATGTGTGGTGGTCTTGTCGAAGCGCGCCGTCAGGGGCGCGCAGGGAAAACGGACGGGCCGGCACGAGGCCGGCCCGTAGGCGGATCAGGGCGACTTGGCCAGCTTGCTGTTGCGGATGCCGTAGCCCAGGTAGATCAGCAGGCCGAGCAGCGTCCAGCCGACGAACAGGTGCCAGTGCACCACGAACGCCTGCCAGAACAGGAACAGGCAGGTGGCTGCACCGAGCGGGCAGATGATCCACACCGCCGGCACGCGGAACGGGCGGTGGATGTCCGGCTTGGTATAGCGCAGCACCAGCACGCCGATGCAGACCGTGGCGAAGGCCAGCAGGGTGCCCATCGAGACCAGTTCGCCCAGCACGTTCAGCGGCACCAGGCCGGCCAGTGCGGCAGCGATCACGCCGACCACGATGGTGGCGACGTACGGGGTGCGGAAGCGGGCGTGGACCTTGCCGAAGAACTTCGGCAGCAGGCCGTCGCGGGAGATGGTGTAGGCGATGCGGGTCTGGCCCATCATCATCACCAGCACCACCGAGGACAGGCCGGCGATGGCGCCGATCTCGACCAGGGTCTTCAGCCAGGACAGGGTCGGGTAGGGTTCCAGCGCGGTGGCCACCGGCTTGTCGGTGCCCAGCAGGTGGTACGGCATCATGCCGGTCAGCACCGCGCAGACGATGATGTAGACGATGGTGCACACGGCCAGCGAGCCAAGCAGGCCGATCGGCATGTTGCGCTGCGGGTCCTTGGTTTCGCCGGCGGCGGTGGAGACCGCATCGAAGCCGATGTAGGCGAAGAACACGATGGTGGCCGCGCGGAACACGCCGCTCCAGCCGAACTCACCCGGCACGCCGGTGTTTTCCGGGATGAACGGCTGCCAGTTGGCCGGGTCGATGTGGGCCGCGCCGATGCCGATGAACAGGCAGATGACGGTGACCTTGATCGCCACGATGATCGCGTTGACGAAGGCCGACTGGGTCACGCCCACGTACAGCAGGCCGGACACCGCCGCCACGATCAGCACCGCCGGCAGGTTGAACAGCTTGCCCGAGGCGACGAACTCGCTGCCGGTCCAGGCGATCGGGGCCGCGCTCAAGGCATCCGGGAACGGCATGTGCAGGGTGGTGGTGATGAAGCTGATCAGGTACGCCGACCAGCCCACCGCGACCGAGGCCGAGGCGAACAGGTACTCCAGCACCAGGCACCAGCCGATGAACCAGGCCATGCCCTCGCCGAGGGTGGCGTAGGAATAGGAGTAGGCACTGCCGGAGACCGGCATCATCGCCGCGAACTCGGCGTAGCACAGGCCCGCCAGGGCGCAGGCGAAACCGGCGATGACGAACGACAGCATCACTGCCGGGCCGGCGTGGTTGGCTGCGGCCTGGCCGGTCAGCACGAAGATACCAGCGCCGATCACCGCACCCACGCCAAGCAGGATGAGGTGTTTAGCCGTGAGGGTCCGTTTCAACGTGGCTTCGCCGTCCAGGCTGCCTTCGATGGGTTCGCCGGCATCGACGTGCCCGGCCGGTTCAACCGGCTTGACCCTCAACAGAGCTTTCAGCATGCAGTACTTCCTAGTGATCGGATTGGGTGGGCCGCCGATACGTTGCCGGCAACCCTGGAATGGTGAAGGCCGCGCGAACGGCCCGCTGTACCTTAGCCAAAGCTGAAGCCAACGCACAAGCGCAATCGCAACAATGAACGGCGATAATGAGCAGTATTTTTCCAGACGCCGCCCATTCATGAGCCAGACCGCCGAAACCCTTGCCGTGCTTGACGATCGCCTGCGTGGCCTGCTGCGGGACTATGCCCGCCGTGAGCCCGCCCACGACGCACTGGCTGCCGAATTCGGCACATTGCTGGACGATCCGGAAGATCCGTTCCGGCGTGAACGGCTGGCCGGGCACTTCACCGCCAGCTGCTGGCTGGTCAGCGCCGACGGCCAGCGCCTGCTGCTGACCCACCACCGCAAGCTGCAGCGCTGGCTGCAGCTGGGCGGCCACGCCGACGGCGACCGCGACCTGGCCCGGGTGGCGCTGAAGGAAGCCGAGGAGGAGTCCGGCCTGAGCGGCCTGGTGCTGGAAGACCCGGCCATCTTCGATCTGGACAAGCATTGGATTCCGGAGCGCAGGGACGTGCCGGGGCACTGGCACTACGACGTGCGTTTCGTGATCCGGGCGCTGGGTGGCGAGGCCTTCGTGCTCAGCGAGGAGTCACTTGACCTGGCCTGGCGGCCGGTGGCCGAGGTTGCCGCAGACCCGGAATCGGACGAGTCCATGCAGCGCATGGCGCGCCGCTGGCTGGCACGTTGAAAAAAGGGGACGGAGGGGATTAACTCGTTAATGCATAAACGACTTAATCCCCTCCGTCCCCTTTTTCAGCTAGTACAGAATGCGCGTACGCAGCGTGCCCGGAATCGCGGCCAGCTCGTCGCGCACGGCGGCGGCCTGTTCCTCGCTGGCGGTGATGTCGATCACCACGTAGCCCACCTTCGGGTCGGTGCGCAGGAACTGGCCGTCGATGTTGACGTTGTGGCGCGAGAAGATCTCGTTGACCTTGGACAGCACGCCCGGCACGTTCTGGTGGATGTGGAGCAGGCGCAGGCTGTCGGCGTGCTCGGGCAGCGTCACCTCGGGGAAGTTGACCGCCGACAGGGTGCTGCCGTTGTCGCTGTAGCGCACCAGCTTGGCCGCCACTTCCACACCGATGTTGTCCTGCGCCTCCAGCGTGCTGCCGCCCACGTGGGGGGTCAGGATCACGTTGTCGTGGCGGGTCAGCGGCGATTCGAAGATATCGCCGTTGCCCTTCGGCTCGACCGGGAACACGTCCAGCGCGGCGCCGCCGACGTGGCCGCTGGCCAGGGCCGCGTCCAGCGCATCGATGTCGACCACGGTGCCGCGCGCGGCGTTGATCAGGTGCGCGCCCTTGCGCATCTTCGCCAGCTCGGTGCTGCCGATCATCCATTGCGTGGACGGGGTTTCAGGCACGTGCAGGGTGACGATGTCGGCGCGTGCCAGCAGGTCGTCCAGACTGGCTGCTGCACGGGCATTGCCCAGCGCCAGCTTGGTTTCCACGTCGTGGAAGATCACCTGCATGCCCAGCGATTCGGCCAGCACGCCGACCTGTGTACCGATGTGGCCGTAACCGATGATGCCCAGGGTCTTGCCGCGCACCTCATGGCTGCCGCTGGCCGACTTCGACCAGCCGCCGCGATGGCACTCGGCGTTCTTCTGGGGGATGCCGCGGGTCAGCATGATCGCTTCGGCGATCACCAGCTCGGCCACGCTGCGGGTGTTGGAATAGGGTGCGTTGAACACCGGGATGCCGGCCAGTTCGGCCGCATCCAGATCGACCTGGTTGGTGCCGATGCAGAAACAGCCCACCGCGATCAGGCGCTTGGCCTCGGCCAGCACCTCAGCGCTGAGCTGGGTGCGTGAACGGATGCCGACGATGTGCGCCTCGGCGATGCGCGCCTTCAGTTCGTCCTCGGGCAGCGCCTTGGTGTGCGCTTCGATCTGGCTGTAGCCGGCGGCGCTGAACACCTCCACGGCGGTCTGGCTGACCCCCTCCAGCAACAGCACGCGGATATCCTGCTTCGGGAACGAGGTCTTCTTCGGCGACATGGGGCAACACGGCCAGTGGGACAGGGGCCAACCACTATGCCAGATCGTGCCGCCAATGGTGCAGTGCGCAATTGGTTGCATCCGTAGCTATCTGCACGACTGCGGGGCTGGACGCTGGCGCGTGCCGCTGGCACGCTTGCCCGTTCTTCACGCCCCGCGCTGGACCGCCATGACCGATTCCCGCATTGCCTCGCTGCAGCTGGCCTGTCCCGGCCTGAAGCTGAAGACCGATCCGGCCGACCTGGAGCACTACGGGCGCGACTGGACCCGGCGCTGGACGCCGGCGCCGCTGGCGATCGCACTGCCGGCCACGGTCGAGGAAGTGCAGGCGGTGATGCGCTGGAGCGCAGGCGAGGGCGTGGCCGTGGTGCCGTCCGGCGGTCGCACCGGCCTGTCCGGTGGCGCGGTGGCCGCCAACGGCGAACTGGTACTCAGCCTGGAGCGGATGAACAAGGCACTGGCCTACGATGCGGTCGATCGCACGCTGGTGGTGCAGGCCGGCATGCCGCTGGAAGCCGTCCACAATGCCGCACTGGACCACGGCCTGATCTACCCGGTGGATTTCGCCGCGCGTGGTTCCTGCACGATCGGCGGCAACATCGCCACCAATGCGGGTGGCATCCGCGTGATCCGCTACGGCAACACCCGCGAGTGGATCGCAGGGCTGAAGGTGGTCACCGCCAGTGGCGAACTGCTCGAGCTCAACAAGGGTCTGATCAAGAACTCCAGCGGCTACGACTTCCGCCAGCTGCTGATCGCTTCGGAAGGCACCCTCGGCGTTATCGTCGAGGCGACGGTGAAGCTGACCGACCCGCCGCCTGCAAGCAACGTGATGCTGCTGGCGCTGCCCAGCTTCGAGGTGCTGATGCAGGTATTCGCCGCGTTCCGCGCGCGCCTGCAGCTGCAGGCCTTCGAGTTCTTCACCGACCGGGCACTGGAGCATGTGCTGGCGCACGGCGCGCAGGCGCCGTTCGATGAGGTGCACCCGTACTACGTGGTGACCGAATTCGCGGCCAATGACGAGGCGCAGGAAGCGGCGGCGATGGCCGCCTTCGAGGACTGCATGGGCAACGGCTGGGTCAGCGACGGCGTGATCAGTGCCAGCGACGCCCAGGCCGCCCAGCTGTGGCGCCTGCGCGAAGGCATCACCGAATCGTTGGCGCGCTACAAGCCCTACAAGAACGACGTGTCGGTGCGGATCTCGGCGATGCCGGCGTTCCTGGCCGAGACCCAGGCGCTGATCGGGCAGGCCTACCCGCACTTCGACGTGGTCTGGTTCGGCCATATCGGCGACGGCAACCTGCACATCAACGTGCTCAAGCCCGACGACACCGGCGACGCCGAATTCGTGGCGCAGTGCGAACATGTGACCAAGCTGCTGGCGCAGGTGCTGGCCCGCTTCGACGGCAGCATTTCGGCCGAGCACGGCATCGGCCTGGTCAAGAAGGGCTACCTGGACAGCACCCGTGGCCCGGCCGAGATCGCCCTGATGAAGGCGGTCAAACGCGCGTTCGATCCCCAAGCGCGGCTGAATCCCGGCAAGCTCTTCGACCTCTGAGTCGGCAAAATCCTTCACGTACCCGTTACGCTCCACGCACCTTCACAACCGGCTTCGCACCGATGACCCGTCCGCTTCTGCTGCTCGCCCTGCTGTCCCTGCCGCTGGCCGGCTTCGCTTCCAGCTTCGCCGGCACCTCGGCCGGCTCCGCCACCGGTGCATCGTCGGGCTCTTCGGCCAGCAGTTCGGGCGATGACAAGGTGGTGCAGGCTGCACGTGATGATGCCGCTGCTTTCGTTGCCAGCGACGGCCAGATCCGGGGCGCGCGCCTGCAGGCCGCGCTGGTCCACCTGCGCGAGCGGAGCACCGCCGCACAGCAGCAGAGCGATCTGGAACTGGCCCGCGCGCTGCTGGCGCGTTGATCCAGGCGGCATGACCTCCGCGTCATCGCTTTCTGTAGCGCCGAGCCATGCTCGGCTGAGCGCCAGGCGCAGATGGGCGGTTACAGCAGCCGCGCATGGCGTGGCTCTACTGCTGGCCGCTCACGTCGCGCATGCAGCTGATCGCCTGGAGCTCGATCCCTCAGGTCTCGATCCGGCACAGCAGCAGCTCGCCAGCCAGACCCTGGCCGACGTGAGGGCGCTGCTGCCGGATGGCCTGCTGGCTGCATTGCCGGCACAGGTCCAGGTGCGCTGGAGCGATGACCTGCCGGCAGATGTGCACGGCCGCGCTTTCGCCGGGCACATCGACCTGCGTCGGGAGTTGCTGGATGACGCCGTGCCCGGCGCCCGCCGCGCGCGGCGCAGCGCCCTGGTGCATGAGCTGACCCATGTTGCAGACCGTGGCGGCGCGAACTGGTCGCGCAGTGCGCGCTGGCGTGATCTGGCCGGATGGCAGCGCAAGCCCTGGCATCTCGGCCGTGGTCACAACGACTTCCGTGACCGTAGTCCGGACACCTATGAATTGAAGGACCCGGCCGAGCATCTGGCCGTGAACGCCGAGCACTTCGTGCTCGATGCCGAGTTTGCCTGCCGTCGCCCGGCGCTGGCGCAGTGGTACCTGGCGCATTTCGGATCACCTCCGTCGCTGCCGCAATCCCATTGCTCCACCGCGCTGCCGTTGCTGCAGGCCGATGCGGAAGAGGGCGCCGCGTCATTGCTGCAGCTCGATCCCTCCCGTGTCTACGCGGTGGACTACCTGTTCGCCGAAGGCAGCGCGCAGCCGATGAGCCGCTGGGGCCACAGCATGTTGCGGCTGGTGATCTGCCGGCCCGGCCGCGCTCCGGGGCCGGACTGCCGCCTGGACCTGGAGTACCACCGCGTGCTGTCGTTCCGCGCATTCGTCGGTGACGTGCAGATCTCCAACTGGCGCGGGCTGACCGGGGGTTATCCTTCGCGGCTGTTCGTGTTGCCGCTGCAGCAGGTGGTGGACGAGTACACCAAGGTGGAACTGCGTGGGCTGCAGTCGCTGCCGTTGCAGTTGTCGCCCGGCGAGATCGCCAGCCTGCTCGAGCGCACTGCACAGGTGCACTGGAGCTATGACGGGCGCTATTACTTTGTCAGCAACAACTGCGCGGTGGAAACCGCGAAGCTGTTGCAGGCGGGTGTGCCGCGCCTGGGCGAGGCCGGGCTGGCCCAGCTGAGTCCGCGCGGATTGAAGCGTCGGCTGTCCCGGCTGCATGTACTGGACGAGCAGGTGCTGACGGACCGCAATGCAGCGCAGGCGCAGGGTTACTACTTCGCCTCGGCACGCGACCACTACCAGCAGTTGTTCGATGTGGCGGCTTCGCAGCTGGACCTGCCGGTGCGCGACGTGCGCGGCTGGCTGAAGCTGCCCGCGCATCAGCGAGCGCCCTGGTTGCTGCAGGGCGACCTGCGTGCCAGCGCCGGCCTGCTGCTGCTGGAGCAGGCCGCGCAACGCCGCGCCGAACTGCGCGCGCGTGACGTGCTGAAGCGGCAGCTGCTGGCCGCACCGGGCAGCAACGAATCCCGGAATCTGCACGGGCTGCTGGAACAGAGCGGGCAGTGGCTGCGCCCCGGCACGTTGCTGCGGGATGGCGGCTATGGACTGCCGTTGGCCGATGAGCAGGCGGCACTGGCCGGGGCAGTGGCCACCGCCAGTGCGCAGGCAGTTCCTGCATGGCGGGCATTGCGCGTGCAGCTGCGCCAGACGCTGCCGGTGCCGCAGCGCGAGGAAATGGACGCGATCGATGCCAATCTCGCCAGGCTCGGCTCGCATCTGCGCGAACAGGCTGCGCCACCGGTTACTGGCGCGGAAGCTCGATGACGAAGCGGCTGCCCCCGGCATTGCCGGGCGTGCAGTAGACGCGGCCACCATGCGCATCAGCGATGGCCTTGACCACCGCCAGGCCCAGCCCGCTGCCGCCGCCCTGGCGGGAGCGCGAGCCATCGGCGCGCATGAACGGAGTGAAGATGTCGGTGTGGAGTTCCGGGTCGATGCCCGGACCTTCGTCTTCGATTGCCACCTGCACGTGTCCCGGCGTGTCATGCACGGCAATCCTCACCTTGCCCGGGCTGGCGTAGCGTCGCGCGTTCTCCAGCAGTGCCAGCAGCGCCTGGCGCAGGCGGGTCGGGTCGCAGTGCGCGTTGTGTTCCTCGCGGCTGGTTTCCAGCTCCAGCACGAAGCCGGCGGCACGGAACTGCGGGTCGACCAGGGTCATCACCGAGTGCACCTCGGCGACCACGTCGGTGCGTGCGCGGCGCACGTCCAGCCGCGCATTGTCGGACAGGCTGAGTACGCGCAGATCCTCGATCAGTCGCGACAAGCCCTCGACCTGCGCGAGCAGGCTGCGGAACTGTGACTGGTCGGGCTGGAACACACCCTCGGCCAGGCCCTGCAGGCGGCCGCGCAGGATCGTCACCGGGGTCCGCAGTTCATGGGCGATGGCCGCATGCCACATCGCGCGCTCGCTCTCCATGTGCTGCAGGCGGCGCGCCATTGCATTGAAGTCCTCAACCAGGGTCGCCACCTCGCCCGGCGAATTCTCTTCGACGCTGGCACGTGCCCCCAGGTCGCCGCCAGCGAGCGCGCGCACGCTGTCCACCAGTGAATTCAAGGGTGACAGGATGCGATGGGCGAGACGGAACGAGGCGGCGATGGCCAGCGCCAGGCCGGTCAGGATCACGCCGACCATCCACGCCAGCTCCGGCCCGGTCGGCAGCCAGCCTTCCGGTTCCTCGGTGCTGCCGGGGAAAAACTCGACCAGCACCGCATACAGCAACCATGACGACAGGATCATCATCACGATCACGCCGATCACCATCAACGACATCGAGACGATGATGTGCCGGCTGAGCCCGGATCGGCGCAGGCGGCCCATCAGCGGTCGGCCATCAGCCGGTAGCCTACACCCCGCACGCTGGCCGGTACGTTGACCATGCCGACTTCGTCCAGCTTGCGGCGAAGCTTGCTTACATGGCTGTCGACGGTGCGCTCCAGCGCCTCGCTTTCCGGCAGGCATTCGTGCATCAGTTCGCTGCGGCTGAAGATGCGTGTCGGCGCCAGCGCCATGCAGTGCAGCAGCTTGAACTCGGTGAGAGTGAGCAGTACTTCATGGCTGTAGCCTTCGCCTTCGACGTGCACGGCGTGGGTGGCCGAGTCGATCAGCAACGGGCCAGCGCGCAGCGCCGTCGGCGCGTCCACGCGTGAGGCACGCAGCGTGCGCCGCAGTACCGCACGCACGCGCGCGGCAACTTCGGCCGGATTGAATGGCTTGACCACATAGTCGTCCGCGCCCATGCGCAGCGCGGTCAGCTTGTCCAGGTCCTGGTCCAGCGCGGTCAGCATGATCACCGGCGTTTCGCCGCGCTGGCGCAGCTGTGTCAGGACGCTCCAGCCATCCAGTCGCGGCAGCTGCACGTCGAGCAGGACCAGGTCGGGGCGGGCGCTGCGGTGCAGGTCCAGTGCACTGTGGCCATCGGCGGCGCGCAGGGTGCGCAGTCCTTCGCGTTCCAGGTAGGCGGTAAGAATATCGGCGATCTCGGCCTCATCCTCGACGATCAGGACGAGGGCGGCGAGGGCAGGGGAGGCATGCATGCAGGGGCGGGGCCTTAAGGTGCTTGCCTCCATCGTATCTCCACAGTTCCTCCATCGAAACCCCATCATCGCCCCGCAGACTGCACCCTTCAGAACCTATCAGCCGCCTGCGCGGCATTGTGCACAGCAATGAGAACCTTCAGGACTCCGGTCGCGTTGATCGCGGCCCTCGCCCTGGCCATGACGGCCTGCTCCAACCCCGAAGCCACGCCCGAAGCCACACCGCGTGTCAGCGTGGTCACCGTCGGCCCGCAGGTGGTACAGCGTGATGACGAACTGCCCGGCCGCGTGGCCGCCGTGCGCACCGCGCAGATCCGTGCCCAGGTGGGCGGCATCGTGCAGCGCCGCCTGTTTGACCAGGGCGCGGAAGTGAGCGCCGGCCAGGCCCTGTTCCAGATCGATCCGGCGGCGTTCCGCGCCGACGTGGATTCTGCACTGGCTGCCCTGCAGCGCAGTGAGGCCGCGCTGGGCCGCAGTCGCGTGCAGTCGCAGCGCCTGCATGCGCTGGCCGCCGCGCAGGCGGTCAGCCAGCAGCACCGCGACGATGCCCGTGCCGAGTACGAACAGGCACGCGCTGCGGTGAACGAGGCGCGCGCGATCCTGTCCCGTCGCCAGCTCGATCTGCGTTACGCGACGGTCAGTGCACCGATTGCCGGCCGCATCGATCAGGCGCTGGTGACCGAGGGCGCACTGGTCGGTGCTGCCGATGCCGAACCGATGGCAGTGGTGCAGCAGATCGACCAGGTTTACGTCGACGTGCGCCAGCCAGCGGCGCAGCTCGAGTCGCTGCAGCGCAGCGCTGGCGGTGGCGAGCTGCCGGTGACGATCATCGGTCCCGCTGGCAAGCCGCTGCCCGAGCGCGGCCAGCTGCTGTTCTCCGGCATCAATGTCGACACGCGCACCGGCGATGTGATCCTGCGCATCCTGGTCGACAACCCACAGCGGCAGCTGCTGCCCGGCATGTATGTGCGCGCGAGGGTGCCACGGGGCGCGCCCGCCAGCGCATTGACCGTGCCACAGCAGGCGGTGCTGCGCAGCGCCGGCGGCCAGGCCTATGCCTGGGTGATCGGCGCCGACGGCAAGGCGGTGATCCGCACGCTGGAAGTGGACGGTAGTGTCGATCGCCAGTGGCTGGTGCGCACGGGCCTGAAGGCCGGCGAGAAAGTAGTGGTCGAGGGCCAGGAACGCCTGCAGGAAGGTGTGGTGGTCGATGCGCGTGACTGGCAGCTGCCGGTCGCAGGCGCCGGTGCCGTGCAGGCCGGCAGCAAGGGCTGAGCCTGTTCCGGGCCGGTCCCTCCAGGAAAATCCAACATGGCACGTTTCTTCATCGATCGCCCGGTGTTCGCCTGGGTGCTGGCGATCTTCATCATCCTGGCTGGCGTACTGGCGATCCCACGGCTGGCCGTGGAGCGCTATCCGGCGGTGGCGCCACCCAGCGTCAGCATCTATGCCAGCTACCCCGGTGCCAGCCCGCAGACGCTGAATGATGCGGTGGTCGGCCTTATCGAGCGCGAGCTGTCCAGCGTCAAGCACCTGCTGTACTTCGAGTCGTCGGTGGACACCTCCGGCGAAGCCTCGATCACCGCCACCTTCAAGCCCGGCACCAACCCGGAGCTTGCACAGGTGGACGTGCAGAACCGGATCAAGGCGATCGAGCCGCGCCTGCCGCGCAGCGTGCGCCAGAACGGCCTGTTCGTGGAGGCCGCCGATTCCGGTTTCCTGATGCTGGTCGGCCTGCGTTCGCCGGATGCCAGCGTCAGCGAGGCCGCGCTGGGCGACTTCATGGCGCGCAACATCATCGAAGAGCTGCGCCGCATTGATGGCGTCGGCCGCGTGCAGCTGTTCGGTGCCGAACAGGCGATGCGGGTGTGGCTGGACCCGACCCGGTTGACCGGCTACGGCCTGACCATGGGCGATGTAGCCACCGCCATCGAGCAGCAGAACCTGGAGATTTCGCCGGGGCGCATCGGCGATTCGCCGGGCGTGCCGG
Organism: Stenotrophomonas sp. 78350_Sma; assembly: GCF_056482105.1. Lineage (NCBI taxonomy): Bacteria > Pseudomonadati > Pseudomonadota > Gammaproteobacteria > Lysobacterales > Lysobacteraceae > Stenotrophomonas > Stenotrophomonas sp. 78350_Sma. The sequence goes on from NZ_CM151182.1 coordinate 2,180,072, forward strand.
GCCAGCGCATCACCGTGCCGCTGAGTGCCGATGGCCAGCTGTCCACGCCGGAGCAGTTCGCTGCCATCGTACTGCGCGCCGGGGCCGACGGCTCGCGGGTGGTGCTGGGCGATGTCGCCCGCGTCCAGCTGGGCGCGCAGAGCTATGCCTGGGGTACCCGCGAAGATGGCCATCCGGCTACCGCCGCCGGCGTGCAGCTGCGCCCCGGCGCGAATGCCGTGCGGACCGCATCTGCAGTGCGCGAACGCATGGCCGAACTGGCGCCGCTGCTGCCGCGCGGCGTGGAGTCGAGCATTCCGTTCGACACCGCGCCCTTCGTGAAGATCTCGATCCAGAAGGTGGTGCAGACCCTGCTGGAGGCGATGCTGCTGGTGTTCGCGGTGATGTACCTGTTCCTGCAGAACTGGCGTTACACGCTGATCCCGGCGCTGGTCGCGCCGATCGCGCTGCTGGGCACCTTTGCAGTGATGCTGGCGCTGGGCTTTTCGATCAACGTGCTGACCATGTTCGGCATGGTACTGGCGATCGGCATCATCGTTGACGATGCGATCGTGGTGGTCGAAGGCGTGGAGCGGATCATGGCCGAGGAAGGCCTGCCACCCCGTGAGGCCACCATCAAGGCGATGCGCGAGCTGACCGGTGCGGTGATCGGCATCACCCTGGTGCTGACTGCGGTCTTCATTCCGATGGCATTCGCCAGCGGCTCGGTGGGCGCGATCTACCGCCAGTTCACCGTGGCGATGGCCGTGTCGATCCTGTTCTCGGCGCTGCTGGCATTGAGCTTGACCCCGGCGCTGTGCGCGACCCTGCTGCGCCCGAGCACCCATGGCCATCATGGTCGTGGTGGGCTGTTCGGCGCCTTCAATCGCGGCTTCGAGACGATGACCGGGCGCTACCAGCGCGGCGTGGCCTCGGTGCTGCAGCGCAGTGGGCGGGTGATGGGCGTGTTCGCCGCGCTGGTGGTTGCGCTGCTGCTGGGCCTGCACTGGCTGCCGGGCGCGTTCCTGCCGGAAGAGGACCAGGGCTATTTCATGACCTCGATCCAGCTGCCGGCCGAAGCCACCGCCGAACGTACGCTGGCCGTGGTCGAAGCCTACGAACGGCATGTGGCCTCACGCCCGGGAATCGGCTCCAACCAGTCGATCCTCGGCTACAGCTTCTCCGGTTCCGGCCCGAGCGCGGCGCTGACCTACACCATGTTGAAGGACTGGGGCGAGCGTGCAGGCGCTACCGCAGCCGGCGAAGTGGAGGCCGCGCAGAAGGCGATGGCGACGATTGCCGAGGGTGAGGTGATGAGCGTGATGCCGCCGGCCATCGACAGCCTGGGGCGCTCGTCCGGCTTCTCGCTGGCGCTGCAGGCGCGCACCGGGCAGAGCCAGGCAGAGCTGCGCGCGGCGTTGCAGCAGCTGCTGAAGCTGGCCGAGGCCAGCCCGTTGCTGTCGGAGGTGCACGCCGATGGCCTGCCGGCAGGTACCAGCGTGCGGCTGGACATCAACCGCGCCAAGGCCGAGGCGATGGGCGTGGGGTTCGAGCAGATCAGCAGCACGCTGTCGGCGGCAATGGGCTCGCAGTACGTCAACGACTTCCCCAACAAGGGCCGGTTGCAGCAGGTGATCCTGCAGGCCGATGCACCCCACCGGAAGGAGCTGGAGGATGTGCTGAAGCTGTACGTGCGCAACAGCGACGGCGGCATGGTGGCGTTGTCGGAACTGGTGACGCCGCACTGGACCGAGGCGCCGCTGCAGCTGCAGCGCTATCTCGGCTTCCCGGCGTTGAACCTGTCCGGCGCACCGGCCTCCGGCGTATCGACCGGCCAGGCCATGGCGGAGATGGAGCGGTTGGCGGAGAAGCTGCCGTCCGGTTTTGCCCTGCAGTGGACCAGCCAGTCGCTGCAGGAGCGGGAATCGGGGGCGCAGGCGCCGTGGCTGTTGCTGCTGTCGATGCTGGTGGTGTTCCTGGTACTGGCGGCGCTGTACGAGAGCTGGTCGATTCCGCTGGCGGTGATGCTGGTGGTGCCGCTGGGCCTGCTCGGTGCGGTTGCTGCGGTGCTGTTGCGGGGCATGCCCAACGACGTGTTCTTCAAGGTCGGCATGATCACCGTGATCGGGCTGTCGGCGAAGAACGCGATCCTCATCGTCGAGTTCGCGCGCCAGCTGCAGCAGCAGGGGCGCGGCCTGATGGAAGCGGCATTGGAGGCGGCGCGGCTGCGCCTGCGGCCGATCGTGATGACCTCGCTGGCCTTCGCGCTGGGCGTGGTGCCACTGATGCTGGCGCAGGGCGCGTCGAAGGAAACCCAGCAGGCGATCGGAACCGGTGTGTTTGGCGGCATGGTCAGTGCGACCGTGCTGGCGGTGTTCTTCGTGCCGGTCTTCTATGTAGTGGTGCAGGGCGCGCGGCAGTGGATCGCGCAGCGCCTGCGCAGGCGCCGGCCGATGCCGGAAGGATCCGTGGATGGAACGGGACATCGTTGAAGACCTGCATGAGCGGCAGCTGGCAGCGCTGGAACAGCGCCTGCGGCAGGCATTGCTGGATGACGACCACGATGCGCTGACCGCGCTGGTATCGCCGGCATTGTTCATGATGGACGGGCAGGGCGGGCGCATGCTCGATCTGCCCTGGCTGGGCGACTGGCTGGCCGGAAACCTGCAGGTGCGCAGCCTGCAGTCGTACACGGTGGAAACGCTGCTGTGCGGGCGCCTCGCATTGTTGTCCAGCGACGTGCGCTTGTCGGTGCGCGGGCAGGGCCAGGAGCGCGAGCTGAAACTGCGGCTGCTGCGGGTGTGGACCTGCAGTTCCGGCGAAAGCGGCGCACAGCTGTTGTCGATGGCGGTACTGGCCGCATGAGTGCGGTCAGGCCGCTTTCAGGCCCCGCTCACCAACAGGTGGTAGGGTCGAGCCTCTCTGTAGTGTCGACAAGGAGTCGAGCCATGCGTGTAGTTCCCAGTCTGTTGGCAGCCTCCCTCGGGTTGGTGCTGGCCGCGTGCCAGCCAGCCCAGTCACCCGCTGCGGGCGGCAATGACACTCCGCCTGCCATGCCGCAGCCAAGTGCCAGCACCGCGGGTGGCAGCGAGACCACCTATCAGTGTGGTGATCTGAACGTGCGTGCGACCTTCAATGGCGAAGACGCCGCCACGGTGGTGATCGGCGAACGCACCTTCGCCATGACCTCCGAGCGGGCGGCGTCCGGCGCCAAGTATGGCGATGGCCAGGGCAACAGCTTCTGGACCAAGGGCAGCGATGATGGCCTGCTGAGCCTGAAGGGCGAGGCCGACCGCGAGTGCCATGCAGTGGAGGCCACCGAAGGCGATGGCAGTGCCGGCAATGCCGCGTTCCGTGCCACCGGCAATGAACCCGGCTGGCTTGCGGTTGTCGACGGCGACACGCCGGGCCTGCAGGTGGAAGTGGATTACGGTGAGCGTCGTTTCGATGTCGCCAAGCCCACCGAAGGTGCTGACGGATGGAGTGGCAAGGCGTCTGATGGCACCGACGTCAAGCTCAGCTTCCAGCGCACTACCTGCCAGGACGATATGAGTGGCGAGGCGTTCGAGGCCAAGGTGAATCTGACCATCGGCACCCGCCAGTACCACGGCTGCGGCAATTTCGGCGCGAAGCAGCCGTAAGCCATCCGTAGAGCCGAGCTCATGCTCGGCTCTACATCATCGACGGGTCAGCCCTCGCAGGGCTTCAGGTCCAGCTCGAAGTCCAGGTCATAGCGACCGTTGATTCCGATCAGCGCTTCGCGGATCGCACAGTCACCGCGATGACGCGCAACCAGATCGGTGAAGATCTTTTCGCGGCCCTCGCAGTACTTCGCTCCGGCCTCTTCAAGTTCGCGGCGACGCTCGTCGTCGTAGGGTTCTTCACCCGCAAAATGCTGGCAGGTGTTCTCGCGCGCAAGGAAGGCCTGCACGTCAGCCGGCATCGCGCAGTAGATGCGCACGTCGTCGACGTCATACACATCCTCCGGAACCGGACAGCCTGCGGCTGCACGTGCCTTGTCCAGTGCTTCACCGCCCGAGGGCAGGTCGGTAGTGGGCTCGGCTTCGGCGGTGGCCTCGACGGCGGCCGGTGCCTCCACCGCCGGTGCGGTCGTCACCGCCGGTTCGGCCGGCGCGGGTTTCAGCGCAGCATCGGCAGCATTGTCCGCTGCCTGCGGCGAACACGCCGCAAGCAGGGACAGGCAGCCGATCAGCGCTAGGCGCTTAGTCGGCACGGCCAGCGAATTCGCCGGTGGCGGTGTTCACCAGCACGCGTTCGCCGTTGACGATGTACTCCGGCACCATGATCTCGATGCCGGTATTGAGCTTGGCCGGCTTCGGGCGCTTGGTGGCGGTGCCGCCCTTCAGTTCCGGCGGCGTCTCGATCACTTCCAGCACCACCGAGGCCGGCAGCTGGATCGCCACCGGCTGCTCGTCGATCACCTGCACGTAGATGCCGGTCAGGCCGTCGGTGATGTAGCCGGCGTCGTCGCCGATCACGTCCGCGTCCAGGGTGTAGGGGGTGTAGTCCTCATCATCGAGGAAGACGAAGGCGTCGCCGTCCTTGTACGAATACGTGGACTGGCGGCGCAGCAGTTCGACCTCGACCAGGTTGTCGTCGGCATCGAAGCTGGCATCGAGCTTGTTGCCGCCCGGCACGCTGTACATGATGAAGCGGAAGCGGACGTTGCCGCCGCGACCCTGCGGCGAGCTGCGCTCGATGTCGCGGATCTGGTACACGCCGTTGTTGAACTCGACGACGTTGCCCTTCTTGATGTCGTTGGCTTTCATGGTGATCTAGGTCGTTGGGGGAGGGCGCCGTCCCGGCGCCCGGGGGGAATCACTTCGGAGCGAGGCGGGTAGCGCCGTCCAGGCGGATGGTCTCGCCGTTGAGGTAGGTGTTGCCGAGGATGAAGCCGACCAGGCTGGCGAAGTCTTCCGGCTTGCCCAGGCGCGACGGGAACGGGATGGAGGCGGCCAGCGACTGCTGCACGGCTTCGGGCATGCCGTCGACCATCGGCGTCCAGAACACGCCCGGGGCAATCGTGTTGACGCGGATGCCGAAGCGCGACAGTTCGCGTGCCATCGGCAGCGTCATCGAGACCACGCCGCCCTTGCTGGCGGCATACGCGGCCTGGCCGATCTGGCCTTCATAGGCGGCGATGCTGGCGGTGTTGATGATCACGCCGCGCTCGCCGTCGGTGCCGGCTTCATTGTGCTGCATGCGGTTGGCGGCGGCCTTGGCGACGTTGAAGCTGCCGACCAGGTTGACCATCACCGTGCCCTGGAAGCCGGCCAGCGGCATCGGGCCTTCCTTGCCGAGCACGCGGCCGGCGCCGAGGATGCCGGCGCAGTTCATCGCCACGTTCAGGCCGCCGAGGAAGTCGTGGGCCTGGTCGATGGCCGCAGCCACGGCCGCCTCATCGCTGACGTTGACGTTGAAATAGCGGGCCTTGTCGGCACCCAGCCCGGCGACGGCGGCAGCGCCCTTGTCGTCGTTGAGGTCGAACAGGGCCACCTTGGCGCCCTGGGCGACGAGGTGCTGGGCCACGGCCAGGCCGAGGCCGGAGACGCCGCCAGTGATCACGGCACGTACGGAAGACAGCTGCATTGAACGGTCCTGCAGGTTCGAGAACCGCCGATTCTAACGGAAGCCGGGACCGTCGCTGTTGTGCACTGCGCCGCCTTTGCGGGGCGGCGCAGCGCGGCGGTCAACCGGCGGCGGCCAGCGCCTGCCCGGTGCGGCTGGCGGTGGCGCGGCCGAGCAGGCCGGCCAACCAGCGGCCGGTCTCGGCCAGTGCCGGCAGGTCCACGCCGCTGTCCAGGCCCAGGCCCTGCAGCAGGTAGACCACGTCTTCGCTGGCGACGTTGCCGCTGGCGCCCTTCGCATACGGGCAGCCACCGGCGCCGGAGACGGCACTGTCGACTACGCGCACGCCTTCTTCAAGGCAGGTGGCGATGTTGGCGATGGCCTGGCCGTAGGTGTCATGGAAGTGCACGGCCAGTGCTGCCATCGGAATCTCGGCGGCCACCGCCTGCAGCATGGCCCGTGCCTTGCGCGGGGTGCCGACGCCGATGGTGTCGCCCAGCGAGATTTCGTAACAGCCCATCTGGTGCAGGGCGCGCGCCACCCGCACCACGTCGGCCAGCGGTACGTCGCCCTGGTAGGGGCAGCCGAGCACGGTGGAGACGTAGCCGCGCACGCGCACGCCATCGGCGGCGGCACGGCGCAGGATCGGCTCGAAGCGGGCCAGCGATTCGTCGATGCCGGCATTGGTGTTGGTGCGGTTGAACGCCTCGGACGCGGCGGTGAACACCGCCACTTCCTCCACGCCCACCGCACGGGCACGGTCGTAGCCCTGTTCGTTCGGCACCAGTACCGGGTAGTGGATGCCCGGCCGGCGCTGGATGCCGGCATAGACCTCGGCGGCGTCGGCCAGCTGCGGGATCCACTTCGGGCTGACGAAACTGGTCGCCTCGATGCTGCGCAGGCCGGTGGCCGACAGGCGGTCGATCAGTTCGATCTTGTCGGCGGTGGAGACCGACTGCTTTTCGTTCTGCAGGCCGTCACGCGGGCCGACCTCGACGATGCGGACGTAGTCGCTCATGCGGTCACCCCGGCGGCGGGGCGGTGGCAGACCGCCTCGATGTTGTTGCCATCCGGGTCCAGCACGAAGGCACCGTAGTAGTCGGGGTGGTACCACGGGCGCAGGCCAGGCGCACCGTTGTCGCGGCCGCCGGCGGCGAGGGCGGCGGCATGGAAGGCGTCCACCTGGGTGCGGCTGGCGCAGGCGAAGGCCACGTGCACGCCGTGGCTGGCGGTACCGCCATTGCCGAGCCAGAAGAACGGCTTGCCGTCGCTGCCGAAGCCGATGTGGTCATGGGCGCCGGTCTGTTCGGCGGTGACTTCCATCACCACGCCGATCTGCAGAGGTGCCAGCGCCTGCAGGAAGAAGGACTTGCTGCGCGCCAGGTCGGCGCTGGTCAAACCAAGATGATCGAGCATGTTCAGGCTTCCGTGACCCAATGGGGGGCGCGCTTGTCGAGGAAGGCGCCCAGGCCTTCCTGGCCCTCGGCGGACACCCGCAGGCGCGCGATCAGGGCGGCATTATCGCGATCCAGGGCGTCACGGTCATGGCTGTCACGCACCTGCCGCACCAGCTGCTTGGCGCTGGAGGAGGCGATCGGACCGGCCTTGTCGAGCAATGCCAGCTGGCGTTGCACCGCCTCGTCCAGGCGCTCGGGCTCGACCAGCTGGTGGACCAGGCCGATGCGCAGCGCGGTCTCGCCGTCGAAGTGCTCGCCGGTGGCGAACCAGCGACGGGCCTGGCGCGGGCCGATGGCCTCGATGACATAGGGCGAGATCACCGCCGGCAGCAGGCCCAGGCGGCTTTCGGTCAGGCCGAAACGGGCCGAGGTGCTGGCAATGGCAATGTCGCAACAGGCGACCAGGCCGACGCCGCCACCGAAGGCCGCGCCGTGGACCCGGGCAAGGGTCGGCTTGGGCAGCTCGTCCAGGGTGCGCATCAGCCGCGCCAGTGCCAGTGAGTCTTCGCGGTTGTCGGCCTCGCTGGCCGCAGCCATGCCGCGCATCCACTGCATGTCGGCACCGGCCGAGAAGGAGGCGCCGTGGCCGGCCAGTACCACCGCGCGCACCGAAGCATCGTGGCCGGCGGCCTCCAGTGCGGCGGTCAGCCGGGCGATCAGCCCGGCGTCAAAGGCGTTGTGCAGCTCCGGCCGGTTCAGCCAGAGGGTGAGGACGGCGCCGCTGCGCTCGATCTGCAAAGCATCGTTCATGGGATTCCAGGGTCACTCCATACCTGTATGGATCATAGCGGGCCATTGGTCATGGGCCATGACGCGACGCGGGAATGTTAGAATCGAGAACCATTTACATCCAGCAGAGAACACGCTAGATGACGCTGTCCGAACTGCCGCTGCACACCTCGGCCGTGGTCGAGTCCGTGCAGGACCTGCATGCCAACGATGCCATCGCCCGTCGCCTGCGCGAGCTGGGTTTCGTGAAGGGCGAGGAAGTACGCCTGGTGGCCAAGGGTCCGGTGGGGGGCGAACCGCTGCTGGTGCAGGTCGGGTTCACCCGTTTCGCGCTGCGGATCAGTGAAGCCAAGCGGGTCGTGGTCGACGCCGCCAGCCAGGAACGACGCGCATGACCGCCACTGCCACTACCGCCCCCCTGCGCGTTGCGCTGGTCGGCAACCCCAACAGCGGCAAGACCGCACTGTTCAACCAGCTGACCGGCAGCCGGCAGAAGGTTGCCAATTACACCGGCGTCACTGTCGAACGGAAGGAAGGCCGCCTGCGTGCGCCGTCCGGCCGTGAATTCGCGGTGCTGGACCTGCCGGGCGCCTACAGCCTGCACCCGGCCAGCCTGGACGAGGCGATCACCCGCGACCTGTGCCGGGGTTTCTACCCGGGCGAAGCCGCACCGGACGTGCTGCTGTGCGTGATCGACGCCACCAACCTGCGCCTGCACCTGCGTTTCGCGCTGGAACTGCGCGAGCTGGGCAAGCCGATGGTGGTGGCCCTGAACATGGTCGATGCCGCCCAGCGCCGTGGCATCCAGGTGGACGTGGCCGCGCTGGAGCGCGAGCTGGGCGTGCCGGTGGTGGAGACCGTGGCGGTGCGCAAGCAGGGCGCCAAGGCCCTGGTCGAGCGCCTCGATGCGATGGTGCCGCACCTGGATGCGCCGGTGCCGGGCCCGGAAGGTGGCATCGACTACCACGCCAAGGTGCGCGAGATCCTGTCGGTGGCCGTGCGCATGCCGGCGCGGACCGCGAAGGTCGACGATGCGCTGGACCGCTGGCTGCTGCACCCGGTGTTCGGCCTGATCAGCCTGGCCGTGGTGATGTTCCTGATCTTCCAGGCGGTGTACGCCTGGGCCACGCCGCTGATGGACGGCATCGAGGCCGGTTTCGCCTGGCTCGGCGCCTTCGTCGGCAGCGTGCTGCCGGAAGGGCCGCTGGCCAGCCTGCTGACCGACGGCATCATCGCCGGTGTCGGTGGCGTGGTGGTGTTCCTGCCGCAGATCCTGATCCTGTTCTTCTTCATCCTGGTGCTGGAGGAATCCGGCTACCTGCCGCGTGCGGCGTTCCTGCTCGACCGCATGATGGCCGCCGCCGGCCTGTCCGGCCGCTCGTTCATCCCGCTGCTGTCCAGCTTCGCCTGTGCGGTGCCGGGCATCATGTCCACCCGCAGCATCCAGGACCCGCGTGACCGCCTGGCCACGATCCTGGTGGCGCCACTGATGACCTGTTCCGCACGCCTGCCGGTGTACGCGCTGCTGATCGGTGCGTTCATCCCGCAGAAGACGGTGTGGGGCGTGTTCAACCAGCAGGGCCTGGTGCTGTTCGGCCTGTACGCGGCCGGCATCCTCAGCGCGCTGGCGATGTCGTGGATCATGAAGAAGTGGCGCCGCGACAAGAGCGAGCATCCGCTGATGCTGGAGCTGCCCTCGTACCGCCTGCCGCACGTGCGCGACTTGGCGGTCGGCCTGTACGAGCGCGGCATGATCTTCCTCAAGCGCGTCGGCGGCATCATCCTGGCGCTGACCATCCTGTTGTGGGTGCTGCTGTCGTTCCCGGCGGCACCGGCCGGCGCCACGATGCCGGCCATCGACTACAGCTACGCCGGCCAGATCGGCCATGCGATGGCCGTGTTCTTTGCGCCGCTGGGCTTCAACTGGCAGATCTGCATCGCGCTGATCCCGGGCCTGGCCGCGCGTGAAGTGGCGGTGGCTTCTCTGGCCACGGTGTACGCACTGTCCGCGGCCGATGACGATGCCGCCAGCCAGGCACTGACCCCGCTGATCAGCGATGGCTGGTCGCTGGCCACCGCGCTGTCGCTGCTGGTCTGGTACATCTACGCCCCGATGTGCATCTCGACGCTGGCCACCATCAAGCGCGAGACCAACTCGTGGAAGCAGATGGGCTTCGCCGCGTTCTACCTGTTTGCCGCAGCTTACGTGGCCGCACTGATCACCTACCAGGTGACCAAGGCGCTGGGAGGCGGCTGATGGATACCGGCCTGCTGATCCAGTACCTGATCATCGCGGTGGCCGTGCTGGTCAGTGCCTGGGTGGTGCTGAAGAAGCAGTTCCCCGGCACCGTGCGCAAGCTGCGCGGGGCGCTGGCGCTGGCCCTGCTGAAGCCGGACCGTGCTGCCTGGCTGCAGGCGCTGGGGCGGAAGGTCGCGCCGCCGGCGAGCGGGAGTGGTGGTGCCTGTGGTGGCTGCGACAGCTGCGGGCCAACGAAAAAATAGCGTCGAGCCGTGCTCGACTGCCGTCGCCTGGTGGGTGCGAACCATGGTTCGCACGCTTTCGAGGCCCATCCACGCATGGCGTGGATCTACTGGACCGTGGCATAGGGCGTGGAACTACGTGGCCCGTGATCCGAGCTCTGCCGCCAGCGCCAGCCACGTGCTGCGTTGTGCCGGAGTACTGCTGCGTACCGCGCCGAGGCGGCTGACGCGCACCGGGCGGATGCCGCAGAACTCCAGGAGGGTGGCGCGGATCTGGGTGATGCCCGGGTCGCGGTAGATCCAGCGGTAGTACCAGGGGGGTGTATCCAGCGTGGTGATCACCCGTGCGCTGCGCCCGGCCAGCAACCGGTCCCACCACACTGAGTCGCGCCGGTAGCGGAAGGCGTACCCCGGCAGCAGCACGCGGTCGAAGAAGCCCTTCAGCAGCGCCGGCATCGCGCCCCACCAGGTGGGGTAGACCAGCACCAGATGATCGCAGGCCTCGATCGCATCGGCGGCGTCCTGCAGGTCGGCTTCCAGTGGCTGGATCTGGCGATAGCCATGGCGCAGCACCGGATCGAACTCGAGTTCACCCAATGCGATCAGGCGCACCCGGTGGCCGGCGTTCTCGGCGGCCGTGGCATAGCGCTGGGCGAGGGCGCCGCACAGGCTGTCACGGTCAGGATGGCCGAGCAGGATCAGGATGGAACGGGACACGGCAACCTCGGGCAATGGAAAGTGCGCGAGGTTGGGGTCTGTCCCAGGGGCAGAGTCAAACCGGGGTGGTGCAGCCGCTGGGTTCCAGGATGCAGTCGCCGCTGCCGGAGTGCAGCCACAGCTGCAGTTCGTCGCTGACCTGCTGCAGGTCGCGCTCGACCTGTGCCAGCCGCACCCGCTCGCTGGCAATGCGGCTGCGCTGCTGCTCCAGCAAGGCCAGCACCGCTGGCCAGTCGAGCCGACCATCACGGCCCTGCAGGCGCGAGATCGCGGCCAGGGTGATGCCCAGCCCCAGTGCCTGCCGGATCAGCTGCACCCAGGCCACGTCCTGTTCGCTGTAGTCGCGATAGCGGTTCAGGCGTGGCACCGGCGGCAGCAGTCCACGCGCCTCGTACAGGCGGATGGCCTTGGCGCTGGCACCGGTCAGGCGGCTGACCTCGGAGATGCGCATCGGCTCAGTCCCGCACCAGCCCGCCATCGACCACCAGGTTCTGGCCGGTTACCGCGCGCGACCAGGGACTGGCGAAGAACAGCGCGGCATCGGCGAACTCGGCCGGCGTGGTGACGCTGCGCAGCGGGGTGTTGGCAGCGATGTAGTCGAATACTGCTTCCGGCGTGGCGGCACTGGCATCGGTGGTGCGCAGCAGGCCACCGGACAGCATGTTCACGGTGATGCCATGCGGGCCCAGGTCGCCGGCCAGGGTGCGGGTCAGCGACAGCAGTGCGGCCTTGGCGGCGGTGTAGTCGTGGTAGGGCACCACCGGATTCTGGAACAGGTTGGTGCCGATGTTGATCACGCGGCCGAAGCGACGCGCCTGCATGCCGGGCAGGGCGGCCTGCACGGTGTTCAGCGCGCCGCGCACGCTGCCCTCGAACTGCGCCTGGAAGGCCGGCCAGCCGATATCCGCGGCGCCGTCGCGGGCATCGCCATTGAACGAGAAAGCGGCCAGCGCGTTGTTGACCACGGTGGTGACACCTTGGCCGAAGTGGGCCAGAGCGTGCTGCAGCATCGCATCGACCTGAGCGCGGTCGGTGACGTCGGCCGGCAGCGCGATCGCCTGCCCGCCCAGCTCGGCAGCCAGAGTACGTGCGGCGGCTTCGCTGCGGTGATAGTTGACGATGACGCGCGCGCCCTGCGCAGCGAACGCGCGGGCGATGTGCTGGCCAAGGCCGCGGCCGGCACCGGTGACCAGCACCAGCTGTTCGCTGATCTGCATGAGGGAGCTGCCATCCATTGCATGAAAGGGCATGCAGCGTAGCAGCGATGACGCTTGCCGGAGCGGGCGTGCTGCCGCTAGCCTGCAGGCATGAACCAGACTCCCCTGCGATTGCTCATTCACGGTGCCTCCGGGCGCATGGGCCAGGCCCTGCTGCGGCTGGCCGCCGAACAACCCGAAACCCTGCAGATCGTGGCTGCGGTAACCGGCCGTGCGCCGGCGCAGCGCGTGGTTGACGGTGTGCCGTTCTTCGGCGCCAGCGAACTGCCCGGCGCGCCGGTGTTCGATGTGGCGATCGACTTCAGCCTGCCGGAGGGTTTCGACCCGATGCTGGCGTTGTGCGTGGAGCGCGGGGCAGGGCTGGTGTCGGGCACCACCGGTATCTCCAGCACGCAGCGCCAGGCGCTGGAGGCCGCGGCGGCGAAGATCCCGCTGGTCTGGGCATCGAACTTCAGCCTGGGCGTGGCGGTACTGGACGAACTGGTGGAGCGTGCGGCGCAGGCGCTGGCCGGCTGGGACTGCGACATCGTCGAATCGCACCACACCCAGAAGAAGGACGCGCCATCGGGCACCGCGCTGACCCTGGGCACGGCCGCGCAGCGGGGCGGGGCGGAGCCGCATTACGCCAGCCTGCGTGCCGGTGACATCGTGGGCGAGCACCTGGTGCAGTTCACCGGGCTGGGCGAGCGCATCGAGCTGGTGCACCGCGCCACCAACCGCGACATCTTCGCCCGCGGCGCCCTGTTCGCCGCCCGCCAGCTGCAGGGCCGGGCGGCGGGCAGCTACCGGGTAAGGGACCTGCTGCAGTAAGTCGGTCGTGCCGGCCGCTGGCCGGCAACCTCGTGAAGCCCGACGGCAAGGGAATTGCCGGCCAGCGGCCGGCACTACCGGGCGGCGGACCCCGCATACGCCGCCGGATTGAAATGAACGCGCAATCGCCTGTTCATGAACAGCGATAACCGCTGGCGCGAGCGCCCCGGCAGCGCTACAATTCGCACTCGCCGAATCACGAAAGCCGGACCGGTCCCAGACCGTACGTCCGCGCTTTTTTGCAACCGGATTTCCGTGAAGCGCAGGCGTGACTTCGGCAGCCCCCTCGGTAGCCAAAGTGAGATTCCCGTGACCCAAGCCGCAATCCTCGTCCTCGAAGACGGCACCGTATTCGAGGGCGAATCCGTAGGCGCGCCCGGCCTGTCCGTCGGTGAGGTGGTGTTCAACACCGCCATGACCGGCTACCAGGAAGTGCTGACCGACCCGTCCTACGCCCGGCAGATGGTCACGCTGACCTATCCGCATATCGGTAACACCGGCATGACCGACCAGGACAATGAAGCGTCCAAGGTGTGGTCGGCCGGCCTGATCGTGCGCGATGTTCCCCGCCGCCCCAGCAACTGGCGCAGCCAGGTGTCGCTGCAGGACTGGCTGATCCAGCGTGGCGTGGTCGCCATCGCCGGCATCGACACCCGCAAGCTGACCCGCATCCTGCGCGAGAAGGGCGCGCAGAACGGTGCGCTGATGGCCGGCGACATCGACGTGGAAAAGGCACTGGAAGCCGCCCGCAAGTTCCCGGGGCTGAAGGGCATGGATCTGGCCAAGGTCGTCACTACCGAGAAGACCTACACCTGGACCGAGGGCCAGCTGGACCTGGATGCCAATGCCTTCGTCAGCGTGCCGGCCAGGTTCAAGGTCGTGGCCTACGACTTCGGCGTGAAGACCAACATCCTGCGCATGCTGGCCGAGCGCGGCTGCGAAGTGACCGTGGTACCGGCACAGACCCCGGCCGCCGACGTGCTGGCGCTGAAGCCGGACGGCGTGTTCCTGTCCAACGGTCCGGGTGACCCGGAACCCTGCGACTACGCCATCGAAGCGATCAAGACCTTCATCGACGTGAAGATCCCGACCTTCGGCATCTGCCTGGGCCACCAGCTGCTGGGCCTGGCCTCGGGCGCGCAGACCATGAAGATGGGCCACGGCCACCACGGTGCCAACCACCCGGTGCAGGACCTGGACAGCGGCCGGGTGATGATCACCTCGCAGAACCACGGCTTCGCGATCGATGAAGCGACCCTGCCGCCGACCCTGCGCGTGACCCACCGCTCGCTGTTCGATGGTACCAACCAGGGTGTTGCCCGCACCGACGTGCCGGCGTTCTCGTTCCAGGGCCATCCGGAAGCGTCGCCGGGCCCGACCGATGTCGGTCCGCTGTTCGACCGCTTCGTGGTGCTGATGGAGCAGGCCAAGGCGTGATCAGTACGCCGCCGGCCCCCCCGGTGGCGTCGCGATGGACCGTAAGCCCCCGCATCGCTGCTGCCCCTGGCGCGGCGCTGCGGATCAAGATTCCTGATCGACAGCGTGCGATCACTCCCCCTTGTCACGCTGTACTGACTTAGAGAAGAAAATGCCCAAGCGCACTGACCTCAAGACCATCCTCATCATCGGTGCTGGCCCGATCGTCATCGGCCAGGCCTGCGAGTTCGACTACTCCGGCGCCCAGGCCTGCAAGGCCCTGCGTGACGAGGGTTACCGCGTGGTGCTGGTCAACAGCAACCCGGCCACGATCATGACCGACCCGGAGATGGCCGACGCCGTCTACATCGAGCCGATCAACTGGCAGACGGTCGAGAAGATCATCGCCAAGGAAAAGCCCGATGCACTGCTGCCGACCATGGGTGGCCAGACCGCGCTGAACTGCGCGCTGGACCTGGCCGACAACGGCGTGCTGGAGAAGTACAACGTCGAGCTGATCGGCGCCAAGCGCGAAGCGATCCGCATGGCCGAAGACCGCGAGCTGTTCCGCGTGGCCATGGGTGAGATCGGCCTGGAATGCCCGACCGCCGCCGTCGCCCACACCCTGGACGAAGCGCTGGAGATCCAGACCCGCGTCGGCTACCCGACCATCATCCGCCCCAGCTTCACCCTGGGCGGCAGCGGCGGTGGCATTGCCTACAACCGCGAAGAGCTGGTCGAGATCGTCAGCCGCGGCCTGGAACTGTCGCCGACCACCGAAGTGCTGGTGGAAGAGTCGGTGCTGGGCTGGAAGGAGTTCGAGATGGAGGTGGTCCGCGATACCGCGGACAACTGCATCATCGTCTGCTCGATCGAAAACCTGGACCCGATGGGCGTGCACACCGGTGACTCGATCACCGTGGCGCCGGCGCAGACCCTGACCGACAAGGAATACCAGCGCCTGCGCGATGCCTCCATCGCCGTGCTGCGCAAGATCGGCGTGGATACCGGTGGCTCGAACGTGCAGTTCGGCATCAATCCGAAGACCGGCCGCGTGGTCGTCATCGAGATGAACCCGCGCGTGTCGCGTTCCTCGGCGCTGGCCTCCAAGGCCACCGGCTTCCCGATCGCCAAGGTCGCTGCCAAGCTGGCCGTCGGCTACACCCTGGACGAACTGAAGAACGAGATCACCGGCGGCCTGACCCCGGCCTCGTTCGAACCGTCCATCGACTACGTCGTCACCAAGATCCCGCGCTTCGCCTTCGAGAAGTTCCCGGCCGCCGACGCGCGCCTGACCACCCAGATGAAGTCGGTGGGTGAGGTGATGGCGATGGGCCGCACCTTCCAGGAGTCGGTGCAGAAGGCCCTGCGTGGCCTGGAAACCGGCAAGGTCGGCTTCGACCCGACCGGCCTGGACCTGGCCAACGAGGAAGACCTGCAGACCCTGCGCCGCGAGCTGAAGGCACCGGGCCCGGAGCGCCTGTTCTTCGTCGCCGATGCATTCCGCGCCGGCATGAGCGTGGAAGAGATCTACGCGCTGTCGTTCATCGATCATTGGTTCCTGGACCAGATCGAGGAAATCATTGCTGCCGAAGCTGACGTCGCTGCCGGTGGCATCGACGCGCTGGACGCTGCGCGCCTGCGCAAGCTGAAGCGCGCTGGCTTCTCCGACGCGCGCCTGGCGCAGCTGACCGGCACCAACGAAGCCGCCATCCGCGCGCTGCGCCGTGCGCACAAGGTGCGTCCGGTCTACAAGCGCGTGGACTCCTGTGCCGGTGAATTCTCCACCGGTACCGCCTACCTGTACTCGACCTACGAGGACGAGTGCGAGGCCGCGCCGAGCAACCGCGACAAGATCATGATCCTGGGCGGTGGTCCGAACCGCATCGGCCAGGGCATCGAGTTCGACTACTGCTGCGTGCACGCGGCACTGGCGCTGCGCGAGGATGGCTATGAAACCATCATGGTCAACTGCAACCCGGAAACCGTGTCGACCGACTACGACACCTCCGACCGCCTGTACTTCGAACCGCTGACCCTGGAAGACGTGCTGGAAATCGTCGAACTGGAACAGCCGAAGGGCGTGATCGTGCAGTACGGCGGCCAGACCCCGCTGAAGCTGGCGCGCGCGCTGGAAGCCAATGGCGTGCCGGTGATCGGTACCAGCCCGGATTCGATCGACCTGGCCGAAGACCGCGAGCGCTTCCAGCAGCTGGTCGACAAGCTGGGCCTGAAGCAGCCGCCGAACCGCATCGCCCGCAACGACCAGGAAGCCCTGCTGCTGGCCCGCGAGATCGGCTACCCGCTGGTGGTGCGCCCGAGCTACGTGCTGGGCGGCCGTGCGATGGAGATCGTCTACGGCGAAGCCGACCTGGCCCGCTACGTGCGCGACGCGGTGAAGGTGTCCAACGATTCGCCGGTGCTGCTCGACCGCTTCCTCGACAACGCCGTCGAGTGCGACGTCGACATCATCGCCGACAAGGATGGCAACGTCCTGATCGGTGGCGTGATGGAGCACATCGAAGAAGCCGGCGTGCACTCGGGCGATTCCTCGTGCTCGCTGCCGCCGTACTCGTTGTCGGCTGAAACCCAGGCCGAACTGCGCCGCCAGGTGGTGGAGCTGGCCAAGGCCCTGAACGTGGTCGGCCTGATGAACACCCAGTTCGCGATCCAGACCAGCGACGAAGGTGCCGACACCATCTACCTGCTGGAAGTGAACCCGCGTGCCTCGCGCACCGTGCCGTTCGTGTCCAAGGCCACCGGCATGCCGCTGGCCAAGATCGCCGCCCGCTGCATGGCCGGCAAGAGCCTGGCCGAGCAGGGCGCGACCAAGGAAATCGTGCCGGACTACTACTCGGTGAAGGAAGCGATCTTCCCGTTCGCCAAGTTCCAGGGCGTCGACCCGATCCTCGGGCCGGAGATGCGCTCCACCGGTGAAGTGATGGGCGTGGGCCGCACCTTCAACGCCGCCTTCGCGCGTGCGCAGGAAGCCGGTGGCATCAAGGCGCCGCCGGTCGGCAAGGCCTTCGTTTCGGTGCGTGACCCGGACAAGAAGCGCGTGCTGCCGGTGGCCAAGGCGCTGCTGGCACGTGGCTACAGCCTGGTCGCCACTCGTGGCACCGCCGCATGGCTGCAGCAGCACGGCATGGACTGCGAGATCATCAACAAGGTTGTCGAAGGCCGTCCGCACATCGTCGACTCGATCAAGAACGGCGAGATCGTCTACATCGTCAACACGACCGAAGGTCGTTCGGCGATCAACGACTCGTTCTCGATCCGTCGCGAGGCGCTGCAGCACCGCGTCACCTACTCGACCACCATTGCCGGCGCCAAGGCGCTGGTGGATTCACTGGAATTCCGCGGCACCGGCCCCGTCTGGTCGCTGCAGGAGCTGCACAAGGAGTTGAATGCATGAGAGCCCCCATCACGATGAAGGGCGCGCAGAAGCTGCGCGACGAACTGGATCACCTGAAGTCGGTCAAGCGCCCGAAGGTGATCGCCGCGATCGCCGAAGCGCGTGAGCATGGCGACCTGAAGGAGAACGCCGAGTACCACGCCGCGCGCGAGGAACAGGGCTTCATCGAAGGCCGCATCAAGCAGCTGGAAGGCGAGCTGTCGCACGCCGAGATCATCGACGTGAGCAAGCTCAATGCCGGCTCCAAGGTGGTGTTCGGTGCCAGCGTGACGCTGGCCGACGTGGAAACCGACGAAGAGAAGAAGTACCAGATCGTGGGTGACCTGGAGGCGGACATCAAGCTGGGCCTGATCGCCATCTCCTCGCCGGTGGCGCGCGCGATGATCGGCAAGCTGGAAGGCGATTCGATCGTGATCGACGCCCCGGCCGGCCAGCGCGAGTACGAGATCGTCAGCGTCAGCTACGTGGACTGACCCGGTGGCAACGGCGACTCTGCTGTTGCCTGCACGCAGCCGCTTTGCCGCGGCTGCGCTGCCCGATGACGTGGCGCGTGCCCTGGGCCGCGCCAACGCCTCGCAGTTCGAAGCCGGCGAGCGGGCACAGCTGCAACGCCATTTCACGGTCGCCGCGCCGCACTGGCCGGTGGCCGCACTGAGCCGCCAGCGTGACGTCGGCGATGCGGCCGGCGCGTGCTGGCTGCGTGCCGATCCGGCCTGCATGGTGCCGGACATGCACGGCGCGCGGATGATGGCCTACGGCGAAACGCTGCGGCCGACCCTGGCCGATTGCCTGGCCCTGCTGCCGGTGCTGCAGCCGTTGTTCGCCGATGCCGGGTTCGTGCTCGACGCACCGGACCCTTCGCGCTGGTACCTGCGGCTTCCGATCGACCTGGCCCTGCCGGACTTCGACAGTCCGGACGAGGTGCTGGGCGATGACCTGTTCTCGCACCTGCCGGCAGGCGAGGGCGGCCGCCGTTGGCGGGCGCTGATGACCGAAGCGCAGGTACTGCTGCACAATCATTCCTGGAACCAGCAGCGCGCCGCGCAGGGACAACAGCCGATCAATTCACTGTGGTTCTGGGGTGGTGGCGTGATGCCGGTGTCGGTCAGTACGCCGCACGCACAGGTGCGCAGCCGCGACGCGCTGCTGCAGGGCCTGGCCCTGGCTGCCGGTGTGGCCGTGGACGGCGAGCAGGCCGTGGATGCACTGGTCGATCTGCGCCAGCTGCGTTCCCTGCAGCAGCTCGGCAATGATGCGATCCGTCCGCTGCTGGCCGCGCTGAAGCGTGGCGAGCTGCAACGGCTGGTGCTGGATTTCGAGGACGGCCTGCAGTTCCAGCTGGACCGTGGCCAGCGCTGGCAGTTCTGGAAGAAGCCGCGCCAGCTTCACGACTGAGCGGGGCCTCGGCCGAGCGGGGGCGGATCCGTTTTCCATCGGAGAACGGCTCTGACCCCGATGTTTGCCGGGGTTGCCGGCCAGCGGCCGGCACTACCGCAGGTGCCGGGCGCAATCCCGACAGCCTCTCCCGCGCGCGGTATCATCCCTCTGTCTTTCGTAACCGGCGATGCCGATGTCCCTTGCCGCCGATGCTGTGCATCCCGCCTCTGATACGCCGACGATCCACCGCCGCGATGCGGTCGCGCCCGGCAGCTGGCCGGAGGGCACGCTGCCGTTGCTGGCGCGTCTCTATGCCAGCCGTGGCGCAGGTACACCGGAGTTGGCGCAGCCGAAGCTGGGCAATCTGCACGCCCCCGAGCTGCTGACCGGCATCGACGATGCGGTGGGCCTGCTGGTCGAGGCCATCGCCAACGACAAGCGCATCCTGGTGGTTGGCGACTTCGATTGCGATGGGGCCACTGCGTGTGCGGTCGGCGTGCGTGGCCTGCGCATGCTCGGCGCGCAGCATGTCTTCCACGCGGTGCCGAACCGCATGGTGCACGGCTACGGCCTGTCGCCGTCACTGGTGGAGGAGCTGGCCGAGCTGAAGCCGGACCTGCTGGTCACGGTTGACCACGGTATTGCCTGCCATGCCGGCGTGACTGCGGCCAAGGCGCGTGGCTGGCAGGTGCTGGTCACCGATCATCATCTTCCCGGTCCGCAATTGCCGCCGGCCGATGTCATCGTCGATCCCAATCTGGACGGCGATGCTTTCCCCAGCAAATCGCTGGCCGGTGTCGGCGTGATCTTCTACGTGCTGATGGCGTTGCGCCGGCAGATGCGCGAGGCCGGTGTCTTTGCCGATGGCAAGGGGCCGGACCTGACCACGCTGCTGGACCTGGTGGCGGTCGGCACCGTTGCCGACCTGGTGGCGCTGGATCCGAACAATCGGGCGCTGGTCAGTGCGGGCCTGCGCCGTCTGCGCGCAGGGCAAGGTTGTGTCGGCCTGCGTGCGCTGATCGAAGCCAGCGGCCGTGACGCCGCGCGACTGACCGCCACCGACATCGGCTTCGCCCTGGGCCCCCGCCTGAATGCAGCAGGCCGCCTGGAAGATATGGCACTGGGCATCGCGCTGCTGCTGACCGAAGACCCGCGCCAGGCGCGCGAGATCGCGCAGACGCTGGAACAGATCAATTCGGAACGCCGCGCCGTGCAGCAGTCGATGACCGACGACGCCGAGCAGGCGTTGACCCGCGTGGTGCTGGACATGGCCGGCCAGCGCCCGGTGGCGGCCTGCCTGTTCGATGCCGACTGGCACCCGGGCGTGGTCGGCCTGGTCGCGTCGAAGATGAAAGATCGCCTGCATCGCCCGGTGATCGCCTTCGCCCCGGCTGAACCGGGTGCCGACACCCTGCGCGGCTCGGCGCGCTCGATTCCCGGCCTGCACATCCGTGACGCACTGGCGCTGGTCGATGCACGCCACCCGGGACTGATCGAACGCTTCGGTGGCCATGCCATGGCGGCCGGCCTCAGCCTGCGCCTCGATCACGTCGATGACTTCAAGGCCGCCTTCGTCGCCGTGGTACTGGAAATGCTCGACCCGGCGGCACTGCGGCAGCAGGTGCTCAGCGACGGCGAACTGGCCGCCGACGAGCTGGATCATCGCCATGCCGACGCGTTGCGCCTGGCCGGACCGTGGGGCCAGGGCTTCCCCGAACCGCTGTTCGACGGTCACTTCGAAGTGGCCAACTGGCGTGTGCTGAAGGAGCGCCACCTGAAGCTGGAACTGCGCCTGCCGGGTGTACCCGGCACGATCAACGCGATCCACTTCGGCGGCTGGCACGGCAACGCGCCGGGCCGCCATGTGCATCTCGCCTATCGGCTCGCCTGCGACGACTATCGCGGCGGCAGCGCCATCCAGCTGATCGTGGAGCACAGCCTCCCCGCCTGAAGAAAAGGGGACGGAGGGGATTAAGTCGCAAATGGCAAACAAGGCAAAAGCGACTTAATCCCCTCCGTCCCCTTTATCTGTCAGGTCAGCGGACCTCGGTTACCAGCGTCGGTAGTTCCCAGGTGCCACCGGGCACGCCCCGGCACAGGCCGGCCGCTACCTCCGACGTCGCGATGAAGCGCGTGCCGTCCCACGTCCAGGTGTTCTGCGAGATGCAGTCGCCCAGGCCGCGGCCCTTCTGCGCAGCAATGATCTGGCCGTCGGCGTAGTCGATCGCATCGCTGGTCACCCATTGCGCCTGGTAAGGCGCCTCCGGACGGGCCACCCAGTAGCCATCGCCGGTGTTGTAGGCCGCGCGCCAGCACTGCACGTTGACCAATACGTGCTGCGCATCCAGGCGCTGGATCTGCAGCGGGGAGTTGCTGAGCGGAACGTCGGCGTCGGTCTCCAGCAGCCCATCGCAGCTGTCGTCCTTCAGCGAGGCACGCAGCGCCGCGCGCAGGGCGGGTGAGGCGGCCAGCCGAGCAAACGCCGGATCACCCGGGGTCGAGTCCACGGTTGCGGCCTTGCGAACCACCGGCACCGCCAAGGCGGCGGGGACGCTGGATTCCGGCGTACTGCCCTTGCGCATCACGGCACCGGGTGTGCCGAGGCGCCCCTGGTACTCGTCGATCTTCAGCAGTACCGCTGCCGCCCCCTTGTCCGACAACGGCCAGCGGCGGCCTGCGCCATCGGTTACGCTGACCCCACCGTCGCGCACCAGTGCCGACAACAGCGCGCTGGTCTGCGCGGCATTCAAGCTGTGCGTGCCTTCGCCCTTTGCCGGGGCCAGAACGCCGAGATCCTGCTGCTGGATGCGCAGATGCAGTGCGCCCTTGGGCTGGGGCTGGCCTTCTTCCGGCTGCAGCGACAGGCGGCCCTGGATGGCCTGGTTGGGGCCGCCCTTGCGGGTGAGCAGGACGCTCAGGGTGCTGTCCTCGTCGGTGGCGTACCCAGCGGCGCGGCAGGTGCGGGTATTGTCACAGGCCGCGACCCAGTCGTGATGCTGGAAATACAGGCTTTTGGCCGGGGCCGCCGCAAGGGCGGTCAACGGGCAGGCCAGGAGCAGCAGAATGGTGGGCAGGGGGAGTCGCATCGGCATCCTTGCGCATATGGGAGTGGGGCATCGTGCCTGTGGGCGACGACATTGAAAAGCTCGGCTCGTCAAACCCCGTTCCGTCTGTTCGTGCGTTCAACCCTCCACGATCCCACTGGAGTCCGGTCATGGTCTTCGCCCGTTGCTGCACTGTGTTGTTGCTGGCCCTTGTGGCCTGGCCCGCTGGCGCGCAGTCGCCACGGATCTCCCGGCCGCAGGCCACCACGCCGCTGTTGATCGCGCCAGCCGCCGAACAACCGGTGCAGCTGCAGCGTGCACGCATTGAAGGCGACGTGCAGGCCGGCGTTGCCCAGACCCGGATCACACTGGAATTCCACAACCCGAACCGGCGCGTGCTGGAGGGCGAGCTGCAGTTCCCGCTGGCCGATGGCCAACAGATCTCCGGCTTCGCCCTGGATATCAACGGCGAGCTGCGTGACGCGGTGCCGGTGCCCAAGGACCGCGGCCGTCAGGTGTTCGAGGAGATCGCCCGCCGTGGTGTCGACCCGGGCCTGCTGGAACAGACCGCCGGCAACCAGTTCCGCCTGCGCGTCTACCCGCTGCCGGCCGGTGGCAGTCGGCGTGTGCAACTGGTGATTCGCGAGCCGTTGGCCTTCGCCGGCCAAGGCTGGCAGTGGACGCTGCCGCTGCAGTTCGCGGCCGGTGCAGCCTCGGTTGAACTGAAGCTGCAGGCTCCCGGCGCGGCCACCGCAGGTACGGCACCCTTCCGTATCAGTGCGGGCCAGCTGCAATGGCAGGGCAGGGGCGCGCAGTTGCCGAAGCAGCTGCAGTGGAGCCTGCCGGCAGCCCGCCAGGCACAGGTGCAGGTGGCGCCCTGGGAGGATGGCCATTACCTGCTGGCGCAGCTGCCGGTGGCGGCCAGCAGTACGCCCCGCACGTTGCCCAGCGAGATCGGCCTGCTGTGGGATGGCTCCGGTTCGGCGGGGCAGCGCGATCGCACGCGTGAGTTCGCACTGCTGGATCGCTACTTCGCCGCGATGGGCGACGGTACGGTGTCGCTGACTGTGCTGCGTGATCGGGCCGAACCGGTGCGCCGCTTCCGTATCCGCGCAGGCAACTGGAGTGAGCTGCGCGCAGCACTGCAGGTGGTGCGCCCGGATGGTGCCAGTGCGCTGGCCCAGTGGCAGCCGCAGCCGGGCGTGAAGGAATACCTGCTGGTCAGCGACGGTCTGCTGACCTATGGGCCGGAACAGCTGCCGGCGATGGCGGCGGATCAACGCCTGTTCGCGATCAGCAGCGCCGGTGCGCGCACCGATGCCGTGCGACTGCGTGGTTGGAGTGAAGCGCATGGCGGCCGCTTCGTTGCGCTGGGCAAGGATGTCGATGCGGCGGCGCGTGAGCTGCTGTCGTCGCCGTTGGATGTTCAGGTCGATGCAGGGCGCGGCGTGCAGGATGTGGTGATCGATCGTCGCAGTGAAGCCCAAGGCTGGCTCTGGCTGCACGCACGACTGGCGGCCGATGGTGTGCCGATGCGGGTGCGCGTGGGTGGCGGCGAATGGCAGGCGCTGCCCGCGACGCAGAAAAGTGAAGACGGCGAACTGCTGGCCGGCTTGTGGGCACAGGCGCGCCTGCAGCAGCTGGCCGCCGACCGCCGCGGCAACCGCGAGGCCATGCAGCGCCTGTCGCAGCAGTTTTGCCTGATCGGTCCGGATACCTCGCTGATCGTGCTGGAGACGCTGGAGGACTACCTGCGCTATGCGATCCGTCCGTCTGGCACGCTGCGCGCTGAGTACGACGCCAGGTTTGCAGTGCAGGTGGCGGATCGTGCCGCTGCAGATCGCCAGCGCCTGGATGAAGTGGCTGCACGCTGGAAGGAGCGCCAGCAGTGGTGGAACCGCAGCTGGCCGAAGGGAATGCCGCCGCAGGCGAAGGGCGGGGCATTGGAAGTGGCCTCCGCGGACTATGCGATGGAATCGGCGCCGGTGGCGATGCTCGGCGCGCCGGCCCCGGCGGCACCGCCCGCCCCGGCACCGATGGCCGCCGCCGCCGAGCAGCGCATGGAAGCCAGCAGCGCGCGTGCACGTCGCTCAGCGCCTGCATCGAACAAGGCCCTGGATTCAATCACGGTCACTGGTGGTCGTGTCGCTGCGCCCGCTGCCGCCAACGAGGGCGAGCTCGGCATCCAGCTGGCGGCGTGGCAGCCGGACTCCGCCATCGCCCGGCGCCTGCGCCAGGGCCCGCCGTCGCAACTGTATGACCGCTACCTGGCCGAGCGCGATGCACACGCCGACAGCAGCGCATTCTTCCTCGATGTGGCCGACCTGCTGCTGGAGCAGGGTCAGCGCGACCTGGCACTGCGGGTGCTGTCGAACCTGGCCGAGATGGATCTGGACAACCGCCATCTGCTGCGCGTGCTCGGTTACCGCCTGATGCAGGCCGATGCGCCTGCGCTGGCGGTGCCGGTGTTCGAGCAGGTACTGGCGATGGGCCAGGAGGAACCGCAGAGCTTCCGTGACCTGGGCCTGGCGCTGGCCGCGGCAGGAAAGCCGCAGCAGGCGCTGGCGCCGTTGTACCAGGTGGTGGTGCGGCCGTGGGATAGCCGCTTCGATGGCATCGCCCTGATCGCATTGGATGAACTGACCAACCTGGTGACCCGCAACACGCCCCGGCTGGATACCACCAGCATCGACCCGCGCCTGCTGCAGGCGATGCCGCTGGACCTGCGCGTGGTGCTGTCGTGGGACGCCGACAACAGCGACATGGACCTGTGGGTGACCGACCCGAACGGCGAGCGCGCCTACTACGGCAACCGCCTGACCTACCAGGGCGGGCAGATGTCGCAGGACTTCACCGGCGGCTATGGTCCCGAGCAGTTCTCGCTGCGCAACGCCAAGCCGGGCAGGTACAAGGTGGAGGCGAATTACTTCGGCAGCCGCCAGCAGCTGGTGACCGGTGCGACGACCCTGATGCTGCGCCTGACCACCCATTGGGGTACGGCCAAGCAGAAGGACCAGAGGGTGACGATGCGCCTGAAGGATCGCGCCGAAACCGTGCTGGTGGGCGAGTTCGAGGTGAAATAGTCAACTGCCCGAAGTGGCCGTCCGAGGGTGGGCCAGGAATACCCTCGTCGACCCCGCTCTGGGGCAAGGAGGCCCTGTGTGGGGTCGGCTGCAGCCCAGCCGGCTCCCCACGCCAAGGCGGGCATCGCCTGCCTGAATGCAGCGCCGGTGCATCACGCTCGAGCCTTCCCGGTGCAGGCCCGGGCCCTCATTCCGGGCGCCCCCGGCCTGCGGTATCATTACCAGTCATCTTTTGAATGCATAACCGCCGACATGATCGAACTGAATCCTGTCCGCCAGCGCATCACCGATCTGACCGATCGCGTGCTGTCGCTTCGGGGGTATCTTTGACTACGACGCCAAGAAAGAGCGTCTTGAAGAAGTAACGCGTGAGCTGGAAAGCCCCGACGTCTGGAACAACGCCGAGTACGCCCAGAACCTGGGCCGCGAACGTTCCAGCCTGGAAAAGACCGTGGGCGGCATCGCCTCGGTGCTGGACGGCCTGACCGACGCGACCGAACTGCTGGAGCTGGCTGAATCCGAACAGGACGAGGACACCGCGCTGGCGGTGGTCGCCGACCTGGACAAGCACCAGGCGCACGTGGAGAAGCTGGAGTTCCAGCGCATGTTCTCCGGCGAAATGGACAATGCGGCGGCGTTCGTCGACATCCAGGCCGGTGCCGGTGGTACCGAAGCCCAGGACTGGGCCGAGATCCTGCTGCGCATGTACCTGCGCTGGTGTGAATCGCGCGGCTGGAAGACCGAGCTGATGGAAGTCTCCGGTGGCGACGTCGCCGGCATCAAGTCGGCCACGCTGCGCGTGGAAGGCGACTACGCCTATGGCTGGCTGAAGACCGAGACCGGCGTGCACCGCCTGGTGCGCAAGTCGCCGTTCGACTCCGACAATCGCCGCCACACCAGCTTCACCTCGGTGTTCGTGTCGCCGGAAATCGATGACAACATCGACATCACCATCAACCCGGCCGACCTGCGTACCGACGTGTACCGTTCGTCCGGTGCCGGTGGCCAGCACGTGAACAAGACCGAGTCGGCAGTGCGTATCACCCACATCCCGACCAACATCGTCGTGGCCTGCCAGACCGGCCGCAGCCAGCACCAGAACCGCGACAACGCGATGAAGATGCTGGCCGCCAAGCTGTACGAGCTGGAAATCCAGAAGCGCAACGCCGAAAAGGACGCGGTGGAAGCCACCAAGTCCGACATCGGCTGGGGCAGCCAGATCCGCAACTACGTGCTCGACCAGAGCCGTATCAAGGACCTGCGCACCGGCATCGAGCGTTCGGATACGCAGAAGGTGCTCGACGGCGACCTGGACGAGTTCGTCGAGGCCAGCCTGAAGGCCGGCCTGGCCGTGGGCTCCAAGCGCGTCGATGCCTGATCGACGCGCCTGCGCGGATATCGTCACCCTCGCGCGCAAGGCCGAGGGTGGCGTTTTTTGTGGAGCTGAAGGCAGCGGCAGGAGCCGCTGCCAACGTCGCTCGCGACGGCCCGCAGGGTGCCGGTCAGGACGACCGGCATAGCCATGCTCGGCTGCTTTTCGCGAGCTGGCGGATGCGTCGAGCATGGCTCGACGCTACAAAGGGTAGGACGGGCCGATGATGCGCAGCGAAAGTGAACGCAAGGAACTGGGCGGCTTCCTCAAGGCCTGCCGCGCTCGTGTCGACCCCGCCACGCTCGGCCTGCCGGCCGGGCGCCGGCGTACCCCGGGCCTGAAGCGCGAGGAAGTGGCGCTGGCGATCGGGGTCAGTGTCAGCTGGTACACCTGGATCGAGCAGGGCCGTGAAGTGCGTGCCTCGCCCGAGGTGCTTGAGCGCCTGGCGCAGGTGCTGCGCATGAGCGATGACGAGCGCGCCTATGCGTTCGCGCTCTCCGGCTATGGCGTGCCGCTGGAATCACCGGACGAGAGCGTGACTGATGGTCTGCGCCAGCTGGTGGAAGCGATGCAGCCGATCCCGGCCTACGTCCGCAACACCCGTTTCGACATCCTGGCCTGGAACCCCGCCATCGCCGAGCTGTTCGTGGACTACAGCCAGCTGGCGCCGCATGAGCGCAACACGCTGCGGCTGATGTTCCTCTACCCGCCGTACCGCACGCTGATCCTCAACTGGGAAGAAATGACCCGCGGTCTGCTGGCCGGCTTCCGCGCGGCGATGGCGCAGGCGCCGGACAAGGCGCCGTTCCTGGCGCTGGTGGAAGACATCGCCGCGCACAGCGAGGAGTTCCGCCAGTGGTGGCCGGAGCACGATGTGCGCCGGTTCGATGAAGGGGCGAAGAAGCTGAACCACCCCACGCGCGGGTTGTTGGACCTGCAGTACGTGGCGCTGGTGCCGGAGAGCCGGCACGATCTTTCCTTGGTTACTTACCTGCCGCGGAAGTAGGTGGGTCGGCAGGGCTGCGCCCTGCACCCGCCGAAGCGAGTGCAAGAGCCGGAGCAACAGCAACAGCAACAGCAACAGCGTGCATTCCGTGAGATGGCGGGGCACTGTGGGTTTGCGGGGACGCCGTAAACCCTTCCATGGGGGAGTGGTCGCCGCATCCATGCGGCTCACACCCCGCAAACCCACAGTGCCCCGCCTTCGACAGATTCCGGCGGCTGTTGGTAGGTGTCGACCTTGGTCGACACATCTGTCAGATATCGAATGAGTCATCCACGCATGGCGTGGATCTACTGTGTCGACCAAGGTCGACACCCACCAGGCAATACGTCGCTCCAACAGATCCCGGAAAACTGTCGAAGGCGGGGTGGGTCCGGTTGAGGGGGCGTGAGCCGCATGGATGCGGCGACCGAGCTTACATGAACGTACTTGCAGCGTCCCCCTCAACCGGACCCACCCCGCCAACCCACGGAATGCCAGCTTCTGCCGTTGCCCTTGCCTTGGCTTGAAGCCTCTGCGGGTGCAGGGCGCAGCCCTGCCAGGAGCCCCCATTCAGGCAGGTAAGTGCAGGTCACAGGATAAGCAGACGCCTTGTTGCCTCCGCCAATCGGGTCCACATTCCTGTGCAGGAGACGGGCCGCCGCCCGTTGTCGAGACAACAGGAGCCCTGCATGTCCACTGCCCCCAGCACCGCCATTTCCCGCGATCCGGCCACCGGGCAGCAGATCGCCAGCCATCCCTTCGCCACCGATGCCGAACTGGAAGCCATCCTCGATCGCGGCCAGGTTGGCTTCGCCGTCTGGAGCGCAAGGAGCCTGGAGCAGCGGGCCGAGGTGCTGCGTGCGATGGCCGCGGTACTGCGCCGCGACCGCGAGAAGCTGGCCGCGCTGGCTACCGCCGAAATGGGCAAGGTCCGGGCCGAATCGTTGGCCGAGATCGAAAAGTGCGCCGTGCTGTGCGACTGGTACGCCGACAACGGGGCACGGTTCCTGCGCGACGAACCGACCCAGGTGCCCGACGACAAGGCCTACGTGTCCTACCTGCCGCTGGGCGTGGTGCTTGGCATCATGCCGTGGAATTTCCCCTACTGGCAGGTGATGCGGGCGGCAGTGCCGATCCTGATGGGCGGCAACGGGTTCCTGCTGAAGCCGGCGGAGAACATCGTCGGCACTGCGCAGCTGCTCGACGCGGCCTGGCGCGATGCCGGGCTGCCTGAGGGCACCTTCATCGCCGCCAACATCAGCCGCGAGGGCACCAGCCGCGCGATTGCCGATGACCGCATTGCCGCGGTGACCCTGACCGGCAGCGTGGCCGCCGGCCGCAGCATCGCTGCCCAGGCCGGGCAGGCGCTGAAGAAAGTGGTGCTGGAGCTGGGCGGCTCGGATCCGTTCATCGTGCTGGCCGATGCCGATCTTGATGCGGCCGTCGATGCGGCGGTGGCCTCGCGCTTCCAGAACACCGGGCAGGTCTGCATCGCCGGCAAGCGCATCATCGTCGAAGACGCGGTCTACGATCGTTTCGTGGCGCAGTTCTGCCAGAAAGTGCAGGCGCTGACCATCGGTGACGGCCGCGACCCCGGCAACCGCATCGGCCCGATGGCGCGCCAGGACCTGCTTGAACAGCTCGATGCGCAGGTGCGCGCGTCGGTCGACGCCGGTGCGCAGCTGCTGGTCGGCGGGCACCAGCTCGATCGTCCCGGCGCGTTCTATGCGCCCACCGTGCTGGCCGGGGTGGAGCCGGGCATGCAGGCCTTCGATACCGAGACCTTCGGGCCGGTGGCCTCGATCAGCCGCGCCCGCGACGCCGACCATGCGGTGGAACTGGCCAACCAGAGCGAATTCGGCCTCAGCGGCAACCTGTGGACCGGCGACCGTGCCCGAGCCATGCAGCTGGCACGCCGGCTGCAGACCGGCGGTGTGTTCGTCAACGGCTTCTCGGCCTCCGACCCGCGCGTGCCGATCGGCGGTGTGAAGAAGAGCGGCTTCGGTCGTGAGCTGTCGCACTTCGGCATCCGCGAGTTTGTCAACGCGCAGACGGTGTGGTTCGACAAGCGTTGACGCGCGGCTTCCATCCTTCCTGCAACGATCCACCACCAGTCCAGCGAAAAAAGGACGGCATTCCCATGTCCAAGGGTTCAGACCTGCTCGTCGCCGCACTTGAGAACGAAGGCGTCGAGCGTATTTTCGGCATTCCCGGCGAAGAGAACCTCGACGTCGTCGAGTCGCTCCGCCATTCCAGCATCGAGCTGGTGATCACCCGCCACGAACAGGCGGCGGTGTTCATGGCCGCCACCTACGGGCGTCTTACCGGCAAGCCGGGCGTGTGCCTGGCTACGCTCGGCCCGGGTGCGCTCAATTTCACCACCGGCGCCGCCTACGCGCTGCTCGGTGCCTGGCCGGTCATCATGATCACCGGCCAGAAGGGCATCGTCGCCAGCAAGCAGGCACGCTTCCAGATCGTCGACATCGTCAGCACGATGAAACCGCTGACCAAGCAGGCGCGGCAGATCGTCTCGGCACGCACCATCCCGACCATCGTCCGCGAGGCGTTCAGGGTGGCCCAGGAAGAGCGGCCGGGCCCGGTGTTGCTGGAGCTGCCCGAAGACATCGCGGCCGATGAGGTCGAAGGCGTGGCGCTGATTCCGCCGCACGCGGTGGACCGTCCCATTGCCAGCCCTGAAGCGCTGGATCGGGCGGCTGAGATCATCCGCAATGCCAAGCGGCCGTTGCTGATGATCGCCTCGGCCGCTTCGCGGCCGCAGTCCAGCGAGGCGCTGTCTGCGTTCGTGCTGCGCGCCGGGATTCCGTTCTTCACCACGCAGATGGGCAAGGGTGCGGTGGCCGGCGGTTCGGGCCTTTACATGGGCACCGCAGCGCTGACCGAGCGTGACTACGTGCACATGGCGATCGACCAGGCCGACGTGATCGTGACCATCGGCCACGAGGTGACCGAGAAGCCGCCGTTCGTGATGCGTCCGGGTGGGCCGACCGTGATCCATATCGGTTACTCGCAGGCGGCGGTGGAGCAGGTGTACTTCCCGCAGGTGGAAGTGATCGGCGATATCGGCCGTTCGCTGACCCAGCTGGCGGACCGCATCGAAGGCGCGGTGCCGAACGCCGATGCGCTGCTGCCGCTGCGCGCGACCATCCTGGAGCATCTGGCTGACCGTGCCGAGGAAGCTGGATTCACCCCGCAGCGGCTGGTGCATGACGTGCGCCAGGTGATGCCGCCGGACGGCATCGTGGCGCTGGACAACGGCATGTACAAGATCTGGTTCGCGCGCAACTACCGCACCCAGGTCGCCAACACGCTGTTGCTGGACAACGCGCTGGCGACCATGGGTGCAGGCCTGCCGTCGGCGATCATGGCCTCGATCCTGTACCCGCAGCGTCGGGTGCTGGCGGTGTGCGGCGACGGCGGTTTCATGATGAACAGCCAGGAGCTGGAGACCGCGCGCCGGCTGGGCCTGAACCTGGTGGTGCTGATACTCAACGACGGCGCCTACGGGATGATCCGCTGGAAGCAGGCGGTGGACGGCTTCACCGACTACGGCATGACCTTCAGCAACCCGGATTTCGTCAAGTACGCGGAAGCCTATGGCTGCAAGGGGCATGAGGTGACGGCCATCGAGCAGTTCATCCCGACGCTGGAAGCGGCGTTCAACGAGGGTGGCGTGCACCTGGTATCGGTGCCGATCGACTACTCGGAGAACCAGCGGGTGCTGGTGGACGAGCTGCGGCAGGCGTTCCCGGGCAACGGTTGAGGCCAACCCCGCGCTCTGGTGGGTGTCGCGCAATCTGGTGGGTGTCGACCTTGGTCGACACGCGGACCGCCAACCAAGGTTGGCGGCTACCGGGGCGAGGGCGGCCGCCAAGGCTGGGGCAGGGCGGTTTTGGTATGCTGGGCAACCGGCCGTGCCGGGCGCAACATCCCCCCTCACTACACGATTCCCGCAGATCCATGAGCGAAGCTACCGATACCCCCGCCGTTGACGAAAACAAGTTGATCGCCGAGCGCCGCGAGAAACTCAAAACGCTGCGTGGGCAGGGTATCGCGTACCCGAACGACTTCCGTCGCGAGGACTTCGCCGGCCGCCTGCAGGAAGAATTCGCCGATGCCGAACAGTGGACCGCCGAGGCCCTGGAGGGCAATGGCCGCCAGGTGAAGATGGCTGGCCGCCTGATGGCCAAGCGCATCATGGGCAAGGCCAGCTTCGCGCAGATCCAGGACGAGTCCGGCCGCATCCAGCTGTTCCTGCAGGGCACGGTGCTGGGCGATGCCTATACCGCCTTCAAGGGCTGGGACGTGGGCGACATCATCGCCGTCGAAGGCGGCCTGACCCGTACCAAGACCGGCGAGCTGTCGGTCAAGGCCGAATCGATCCGCCTGCTGACCAAGTCGCTGCGCCCGCTGCCGGACAAGTGGCATGGCCTGGCCGACGTCGAGCAGCGTTACCGCCAGCGTTACGTCGACCTGATCGTGACCCCGGAGTCGCGCGCGGTGTTCATCAAGCGCTCGAAGATCATCCGCGCCATGCGCGCGTGGCTGGACAACCGCGACTTCCTGGAAGTCGAGACGCCGATGATGCATTACATCCCCGGCGGCGCGGCGGCCAAGCCGTTCACCACCCACCACAATGCGCTGGACCTGGACCTGTATCTGCGCGTGGCGCCGGAGCTGTACCTCAAGCGCCTGACCGTGGGTGGCCTGGAGCGCGTGTACGAGATCAACCGCAACTTCCGCAACGAAGGCGTCAGCACCCGCCACAACCCGGAATTCACCATGATGGAGCTGTACGAGGCCTATGCCACGTACAACGAAATCATGGACCTGACCGAAGGTGTGATCCGTGACGTGGCCAAGGCCGTGAACGGTGGCACCGAAGTGGAATGGGACGGCGCGAAGATCGACCTGGGGCCGGCGTTCCGCCGCTGGCGCATGGATGAAGCGGTGCGCCACCACAACCCGGAAATCTCCGCGGCGGACTGCACCGACCGTGAGGCGTTGCTGCGCCATTGCGAGCGCTTGAAGATCCGCGTCAAGCCGTCCTACGGCTGGGGCAAGCTGCTGCTGGAGATCTTCGAAGCCACGGTCGAACACACCCTGATCCAGCCGACCTTCATCACCGATCATCCGGTGGAGGTCTCGCCGCTGGCCCGCGCCAACGACAACGATCCGGGCTACACCGACCGCTTCGAGCTGTTCGTCAACGGCAAGGAGCTGGCCAACGGCTTCTCCGAGCTGAATGACCCGGAAGACCAGGCCCAGCGTTTCCAGGCCCAGGTGGCCGCGAAGGAAGGTGGCGACGACGAGGCCATGCACTACGACGCCGACTACATCCGTGCGCTGGAGTACGGTATGGCGCCGACCGGTGGCCTTGGTATCGGCGTCGATCGCCTGGTGATGCTGCTGACCGGCAGCAGTTCGATCCGCGACGTACTGCTGTTCCCCTACATGCGTCCGGAGCAGTAAGTCGCTTTTCTGACTCCTGATTGTGCGCGCCGTCGCGAAACGAGACGGCGCATTTGACGCCTCCCGCACTCGGCGTATCGTTAATGCACTACCTTGACGTCCGTTATGGCTTGATCGACGTCGGGGGATGACGCATTGTGGAGAGTCCGCTTCACAATGCGATGACGATCATGAACCGGGACGCATGACACGGGAGTCGGGCCGATGCAGGGTGCGAGCGTTCGCAGCAGCAGGATATCCTCGCCTGCTGATGATCCAGCATGGTCGAGAAACCAGGCGGAGTACGCGTTGAACATCGTCATTGTTGACGACCAGACGTCCGCGCGGACGATGCTGCGTCACGTCATCGAAGACATCGCGCCGGAATTGAGCGTGTATGACTTCGGTGATCCGCTGACCGCATTGGCCTGGTGCGAGGCGCACCCGGTCGACCTGTTGCTGCTCGATTACCGCATGCCGGAGATGGACGGGCTGGAGTTCGCCCGTCGTTTCCGTCGCCTGCCCAAGCACCGCGATATCCCGGTGATCCTGATCACCGTGGTCGGTGACGAACCGATCCGGCAGGCAGCGCTGGAAGCAGGCGTGATCGATTTCCTGGTCAAGCCGATCCGCCCGCGCGAACTGCGCGCGCGCTGCTACAACCTGCTGCAGCTGCGCCAGCAGACCGAGAACGTGAAGCAGCGGGCGTTGTCGCTGGAGCAGCGCCTGTTGGCCAGCATGCACGAGGTCGAAGAGCGCGAACGCGAAACCCTGTCGCGATTGGCCCGGGCCATCGAGTTCCGTGATGCCGGCACCAGTGCCTACCTCGAACGCATGGCCCGCGTGGCCGGGCTGATCGCCGAGCAGCTGGGGCTGCCTGAGGATGACGTGAAGCTGATCGAGATGGCCGCCCCGCTGCACGACATGGGCAAGATCGCCATTCCCGATGCGGTACTGCTCAAGCAGGGCAAGCTCAACGACGAGGAGCTGGCAATCATGCGCCGGCACCCGCGCATCGGCCACGAGCTGCTCAGTGGCAGCCAGAACCGTTTCATCCAGGTGGGCGCGCTCATCGCGCTGCGCCACCACGAGCGCTATGACGGCAGCGGCTATCCCGATGGCCTGGTCGGCGAGGCGATCCCGCTGGAAGCGCGGATCGTTGCTGTCGCCGACGTCTTCGACGCACTGATCTCGCCCCGTCCGTACAAGGAAGCATGGACCATGGAAGCCACACTGGCTTATCTGTACGCCCAGCGTGGGCGACTGTTCGATCCGCGCTGCGTGGATGCGCTGATGCGCGGCCGTGAGCAGCTGGACCAGATCTGCGCCGAGCATTCGATGGCGTCCGCACGCCCGGGGCTGGGCGCGTGAAACGCCTGTTGTCGCGGCTGCGGCTGCGCCTGTCCCAGCGGCAGGACAGTGAGCACGGCCAGCAGATTGTCCGTATCGTCCTGATCAGCCTGATCCTTGCCTACGTGCTGTTGCCGGCGCCGCGCCACGATCTGCCGCATGGGCAGTACGTGGGTGTGCTGGCGATCGTGCTGACCGGATTGAGCCTGTCCCTGCTGCTGTTCGGTTGGTTGCTGTGGCGGCCGGCACGTTCCGACGCGCGCCGCGTGCTGGGCATGCTGGCCGACTACGGCCTGATCGCGGCTGGCATGGTGCAGATGGGTGAGCCGCTGGCGTGGGTCTACATCGTGGTGATGTGGGTGACGGTCGGCAACGGCATGCGGTTCGGCAACCATTACCTGTACGTGGCAGTGGCAATGGCCATGGTGAGCTTCGGCTTCACCGTGCTCCAGACGCCGTACTGGATGCAGAATTTCCGCCTGGCCATCGGCCTCTGGCTCGGACTGGCCGCAGTGCCGCTGTACTTCTCCACGCTGTTGCGGCAGCTGACCGAAGCGATGGCCGAGGCCCGGCGCGCCAGCGAG
The DNA here is from genome assembly GCF_056482105.1 of Stenotrophomonas sp. 78350_Sma. Classification (NCBI taxonomy): domain Bacteria; kingdom Pseudomonadati; phylum Pseudomonadota; class Gammaproteobacteria; order Lysobacterales; family Lysobacteraceae; genus Stenotrophomonas; species Stenotrophomonas sp. 78350_Sma. The sequence goes on from NZ_CM151182.1 coordinate 2,215,146, forward strand.
GCCAAGAGCCGCTTCCTGGCCAACATGAGCCACGAGTTCCGCACCCCGTTGAATGGCCTCAACGGTATGACCGAAGTGCTGGCGACCACGCGCCTGGATGATGAGCAGCGCGAGTGCCTCAACACCATCCAGGCGTCTTCGCGCAGCCTGCTGGCGCTGGTGGAGGAGGTGCTGGACATCTCTGCCATCGAGGCCGGCAAGCTGCGCGTGGTGGCTGAGGATTTCGCCGTGACCGACGTGATCCAGGCGATCGGGTTGATCCTGATGCCGCAGGCCAGGGCCAAGGGCCTGGATTACCGGGTGAAGGTTGCCGACGGCGTGCCACCGCGCGTGCGCGGCGACGTCGGGCACCTGCGGCAGATCCTGTTGAACCTGGCGGGCAACGCAGTCAAGTTCACCGACCATGGCCGGGTCGAGATCCGCGTCGGCGTGGTGCATGCAGATACCAGCGGCGCGGTGCGCCTGCGCTTCGACATTTTCGATACCGGCATCGGCGTGGCACCGGCGATGCGTGCGCGCTTGTTCGATGCCTTCGAGCAGGCGGATGTCAGCATGGCGCGCCGTCATGAGGGCACGGGACTGGGCACGACCATCGCCAAGGGCCTGGTCGAAGCGATGGACGGCGACATCGGCTATCTGGAGAACCCACCGCGCGGTAGTCACTTCTGGGTCGAGCTGCCCTTCGCGCCACCGCAACCGATGGTGCCGGGCGCGGTCCCGACCCTGTCCGGCGAGGAGGACGCGGGGCCCGGTGGGAACGTGATTGCCTTTGCCGACCCATTCCTGCGCCATCGCGCGCGCGTGCGCAGCATGCAGATCCTGGTGGCCGATGACCACGAGGCCAATCGCATGGTCCTGCAGCGCCTGCTGCAGAAGGCCGGTCACCGGGTGCTGTGCGTCGATGGTGGTGAAGCCGTACTGGACGCCTTGGCCGACAGCGAGTTCGATGCGGTCATCGTCGATCTGCACATGCCGGGCATGAGCGGGCTGGACATGCTCAAGGAACTGCGCGTGATGCAGGCCGGCGGTGGTCCGCGCACGCCGGTGCTGGTGCTCAGTGCCGATGTCACGCCGGAGGCGATCCAGCGCTGCACCCAGGCCGGTGCCCATGCCTTCCTGGCCAAGCCGGTGGTGGCGGTACGGCTGCTCGACACCCTGGCCGAGATCGCCAGCAATGCCCAGTTGAGGACTATGGCCGCGCCGGTCGTGCGACCTGCGGCGCCGGTGCAGGATGGCGTGCTCGACAGCAGCGTGCTGGACGAACTGGCGTCACTGGGAATGGGTGAAGGGTTCGAGCGTGAGTTCATCCGCCAGTGCCTGGAGGACGCAGCGAGCTGCATGGGCAAGGCCGAGCAGGCGGGTGAAGCCGCGCAGTGGGAGGTGTTCCGCGAGCAGTCCCATGCGATCAAGGGCGTGGCCAGCAACCTCGGCCTGATGCGTGCGTCCAACCGCGCCGGCGAGTTGATGCGGATGGCCGACTGGCAGTTGAAGGCCGAATGGCGCGTACGCCTGGGTGTGCTGCAGGACGCCATCAAGGAAGGCCGGCGTGCGCTGGATGCGCGTGCCGAGCGCCGCCTGCGTGGTGCCGCCGAGGATGGTGAGGCGCGCTAGGATCTGCGGCTGTGTCACCGGCTGTTCGTGCGAGCGATTGCGTTCAAGCCTGCTCAGCCCATTGCTTGAGGCGGGATCGTTCCGACGGGTGAAGGTCGGAGTGTGATTCGGGGTGCGCTCCCTCGGAAGCGGGCGACTGCTTGCCTCCTTTCGATTCAGGCGGTGTGCTTCTCACGATCAGGGCGCCGGTGGTACCTGCATGCGCCACGAACGTCTCTGCGGGTTGTCGGCGTGCCCGCCGAACCAACGTGACGTGCTTGGGTCATCATCCATCGGGCGCGTAACAGGGCTGGCGGTTTTGCGTTGTTCGGCCACCCGGATTCCAGGCACGTCCTTGGCACCGGAGAAAACCTCCGAGGCGCACGCCTTTACGCAGATCTTGTTGTACCCCTCAAGAGTCGCTCTGTCGTCCAGGACGAGGCGTGCCTGGATACTGGATCCCAGCGATTCGATGGTTTCCAGTCTCTTTTCGAAGGTCATTCTCCTGGACTGGCAGAATGCATCAAAATGCGGGGTTTCGATCTTTGTGTGCTGCACGGCAATGATGCAGTGTTTCGATACGTTCATGTAGGTCACTATCCCGTCGTCCAATGCGTCCGTCACTACGCCTGTATCCGGAAGTAGCGCGCAGCCTTCCTTGAACGAATGTACCTGGATGAGCGTCATATAGTCCTTCGCATTGAAGAACTCATCCACACAGCCGTCCAGAAGGGTCTCTTCGTCCGCCTTCGGGTACAGCAACAGGATCAGTAGCCTGATCCATACTCGATAGTCATCGCGGGACAGTTTATAGGTTTCGCAGATGTGCCTCTCTTCCCCGGGGTCCTTTCCATCCAGGGCCCGATGCAGCGCCAGGGCTTCCAGGTCGGCGACGCTGTGGTCAAGAAAATCCTGGAATCTACCGAGTGTTTCTTTGACTCGTAGCGGATTTCGTGCGCCGACAAGAATCTTGTGCCGGTAGATGCGCTTTATCAGGTCGATTGTTGGGGAGTGCTTCGAGTATGGTCGACGGTCCTCTGTCAACAGAAGGGTTGCCGGTCCGGGGCTGGACCTCGCCATTGAGATGGCTTCAATGATTGATCTTGCACTTTCGGCGTAATCAGCCTCGTAGCGGTTGAACAGGGCTTCAAGATTGATCCGCTTGCTATGGCCCGTCCTCATGATCGTGAAGAGATCATGGAAGGCGAGATTGTTCTCTATGGTTGCTTTGTTCTGCGGGTTGATTGTCGATGGCTGGCTTTTATCTACAGTGAACCTGAATATCTTTGCCTTCTTTTTCCCTGGATTATCCGAGCAGGAATTCATGCGCTGCTCCGCCTGGGAGACGAAGTGCTGGTTGTGCGTCAGATTCGTGTGCTTTTCCATGGCGATGAACGGTGTCCTTGTTCCGGGCGGCGGATGGAGCCCAGCCGAAACTGCATGGTGCGGCAATCGAGTGCGAGATGCACTGCAGAGGGTGCTCAGCTGAGCCAATTACGGCACATGCCCGGGTCAAAGGCGGCACACGTCCCGACCGGAAAAACCGGCGGCATGCATGCGGCATGACGGCGCATCGGCTGGACAAAAAAAGCCCGGCGGCCAACCGGGCTTGAACCCATCCTGGGGGAGGGGATGAATCAGGCCGCGTCGAGGCCGGCGCGACGGGTCTGGGCCTTGATCAAGCGATCCATGGTGCGCAAGGAGCGGTCGCCGAGGGCGAGGGCGGAATCGACCCATACCTTGGTGATCTCCAGCAGTTCGTCGTAGCTGACAGCCTGGGCAATGCTGCGTGCGGCGTTCATTGCCAGATAGGACTGTGGGGTACGTTGCTGCTGGCGGATCAGCTCCTCAACTGCGGCACGACCTTCGCCCTTCTTCGCCAGTACATCGACGATGCCCAGCGTATGCATTTCCTCGGCGCTGTAGACACGGCCGTCAAGGATGATCTTCTCGGCCAGGTGCGGTGACACCCGCCGGCACAGGAAGGAATAGGCCCCCATGCCGGGGAAAAGGCCGAACAGCACTTCGGGCAGGCCCATTCCGCTGCCTTCCTCGGCCACGATGGTGTGGCAGGCCAATGCCATTTCCAGGCCACCGCCAAGCGCGTCACCCTGGATCAGGGCAATCGAACGCACGTCGCCGCCGAATCCGGTATGCAGGTGGTGCACGCCTTCCACGCACCGCTGGGCGTAGTTCAGCAGGAGGTCGCGGTTGCCTTCGCGGATCAGGCGGGTGAACAGGTCCAGGTCGCCCCCCAGGTTGTAGGCGACGGCATCGGACGCCAGCACGAAATGCCGCAATGTGCCGCTGTGGCGCTCGGCGGGGCTGCGGGTGATGGCGGCCATGAAGCTCCACATCTCGTCGAGCATGTCCTTTCGGCAGCACGGACGGATGCCGGTGGCAGCATCGGCGTGCATGAACAACCAGTGGGCATTGCCGTCGGCGCTGTCCTCGGTACGGATGGTGGCAAAACGCGAGCCGCTGCTGGGCAGCTTTTCGATGGTACTCATGGAAGGGTCCTCGGCATGCGGCCCGCAGAGTCAGGTGGGTGGCCGGCGGGCCGAACGGTCCACACACGCGGCGATGCTACACCGCCACCGGGGCGCCGCATGCGAAAGGGCCCGGAACGTTTCCGTCCCGGGCCCGATGCCGTTCAAATTGCCCGAAACCCTTACTGGGCGGGCGTATCGCGGAGTTCGCGACGGAGGATTTTGCCGACGTTGGTCTTCGGCAGTTCCTTTCGGAATTCTACGATTTTGGGGTGCTTGTAGCCGGTCAGGTTGGCCCGGGCATGCTCCTTGACCATTTCGGCGGTCAGGTTCGGGTCCTTCTTCACGATGACCACCTTGACCACCTCGCCGGACTTCTCGTCCGGCACGCCGACCGCAGCCACTTCCAGCACGCCGGGCATCATCGCGATGACATCCTCGACTTCGTTCGGGTACACATTGAAGCCGGACACCAGGATCATGTCCTTCTTGCGGTCGACGATGTAGAAGAAGCCGTGTTCGTCCATCTTCGCCATGTCGCCGGTGTGCAGCCAGCCGTCGGCATCGATGGCCTTGTCGGTTTCTTCGGGACGCTGCCAGTAGCCCTTCATCACCTGCGGGCCCTTGATGCAGAGTTCGCCGACCTCGCCCAACGGCAGGATGTTGCTGTTGTCGTCCTTGATGCAGGCATCGGTGGACGGGATCGGCAGGCCGATCGAACCGTTGTACTCGGTGAGGGTCAGCGGGTTGATGCAGGCCGCCGGCGACGTCTCGGTCAGGCCGTAGGCCTCGACCAGCGTCACGCCGGTGACCTTTTTCCAGCGTTCGGCCACGGCGCGCTGCACGGCCATGCCGCCCCCCAGGGTGACCTTCAGCGACGAGAAGTCGACCGTGTCGAAACCGGGGGTATTGAGCAGGCCGTTGAACAGCGTGTTGACGCCGGTGATGGCAGTGAAGCGCACCGACTTGAGTTCCTTGACGAAACCCTTCATGTCGCGCGGATTGGTGATCAGGTGATTGCAGCCACCGAACTTCATGAAGACCAGCCCGTTCGCGGTCAATGCGAAGATGTGGTACAGCGGCAGGGCGGTGATGATCCACTCCTTGCCCATCTCGATGCCCGACGCACTGATCCACGCCGACGCCTGCTGCATGTTGGCGATCAGGTTGCGGTTGGTCAGCATCGCACCCTTGGCGACGCCGGTGGTGCCGCCGGTGTACTGGAGGAAGGCGATGTCGTCGTGGTCGATCTCGACCGGCGGGAGCGCGTGGCGGCTGCCCAGCTTGAGTGCCTGCCTGAAGCGGACGGCGCCCTTGATGTGGTAGTTGGGCACCATCTTCTTGACGTACTTCAGCACGAAGTTGACGATCGCGCCCTTGGCGCCGAGCAGGTCGCCGAGGCCGGTGGTGACCACGTGCTTGACCGGCGTGTCGGCGATGACCTGCTCGACGGTATCGCCGAAGTTGTCGACCACCACCAGCGCGGTCACGCCGGCGTCGACCAGCTGGTGTTTCAGTTCGCGGGCGGTGTACAGCGGGTTGACGTTGACCACGGTGAGGCCTGCGCGCAGCACGCCGAAGGTGGCTACCGGGTACTGCAGGCAGTTGGGCATCATCAGGGCGACGCGGTCACCCTTCTTGAGCTTGAGCTCACCCAGCAGGTAGGCCGCGAACTGGGTGACCAGCGCATCGGTCTCACCGTAGGTGAGCACCTTGCCGAAGCTGGAGTAGGCCGGACGGTCGCGGAATTTTGCGACGGAAGCGTCGAAGACCGAAGCTACCGAATGGAACTCGTTGACGTCGATTTCGGCGGGAACGCCTTTCGGATAGCTCTGCAGCCAGGGACGATCCAGACTCATATTCCCCCTCCAGGAATCGTGATGTATTAGGTTCCGGCCCTGAGCGTAGCGACAATGGCCGTTCATTGCAGCATACCCCGCCGTAGGGAAAACGCGAAGAGGGGGTTGCGTGGCGCATTGTGCGAACGCGTCAAACGCCGCCGGGCATGGCCCGGCGCTACCGAAGGCAGAACGCGCCTGGTAGCGTCGGGCCATGCCCGGCGGGGGGGGTACCGTGAGCGGCCGGCTCAGCCCTGCTTGCGCACCGGTGCACCATTGGCCTTGTAGTACGGCGCGGTGCTGCGGGCCAGCGGGGTGCGGCCGCGGATCACGTCGGCCAGCTTCTCGGCCATCATGATGGTCGGCGCGTTGAGGTTGCCGGTCACCACCTGCGGCATGATCGAGGCATCGACGATGCGCAGGCCTTCCAGCCCGTGCACGCGGCCCTGGCCATCGACCACCGCCATCGGGTCATCGGCATGGCCCATCTTGTTCGAGCACGACGGGTGGTAGGCGGTCTCGGCATGCTCGCGGACGAACGCATCGATCTGCGCGTCGGTCTGCAGCGCGCTGCCCGGCGAGATCTCGCGGCCGCTGTACGGTGCCAGCGCCGGCTGCGCGAAGATCTCGCGGGTGATGCGGATCGCTGCACGGAACTCGCGCCAGTCCTGGTCGTGCGACATGTAGTTGAACAGGATGCTGGGATGTTCGCGCGGGTCCTTCGAGCGCACATGGATGCGGCCGCGGCTCGGCGAGCGCATCGAACCGACGTGCATCTGGAAGCTGTGAGCCTTGATCGGGTTGGAGCCGTTGTAATTGATCGCCACCGGCAGGAAGTGGTACTGCAGGTTCGGCCAGTCGAATTCGGCGTCGCTGCGGATGAAGCCACCGGCCTCGAACTGATTGCTGGCGCCGATGCCGGTGCCCAGGAACAGCCACTCGGCGCCGATCGCCGGCTGGTTGTACAGCTTCAGTGCCGGGGCCAGCGACACCGGCTTCTTGCACTCGTACTGCAGGTACATCTCCAGGTGATCCTGCAGGTTGGCGCCGACGCCCGGCAGGTGGTGCACCAGGTCGATGTCCAGGCTGCGCAGCAGGTCGGCCGGGCCGACGCCCGAGCGCTGCAGGATCTGCGGCGAGGCGATGGCGCCGCCGCACAGCAGCACTTCGCGGCGGGCGGTGGCACGCTGCGGCTGGTCGTTGTGCAGCCACTGCACGCCTACCGCGCGCTTGCCCGAGAACAGGATGCGGTCGGTCAGCGCGTGGGTGACGATGGTCAGGTTCGGGCGCGGCTTGGCCAGGTCCAGGTAGCCGCGGGCGGTGCTGGAGCGACGGCCCTTCGGGGTCACCGTGCGGTCCATCGGGCCGAAGCCTTCCTGCTGGTAGCCGTTGAGGTCGTCGGTGCGCGGGTAGCCGGCCTGCACGCCGGCCTCGACCATCGCAGCGAACAGCTCGTTGTTGCCGGCCTTCGGCGTGGTCACGCGCAGCGGGCCATCACCACCGTGGTAGTCATTGGCGCCGATATCGCGGGTTTCAGCCTTGCGGAAGTAGGGCAGGCAGTCCAGGTAGGTCCAGTCTTCCAGGCCCGGCATGCTGGCCCAGTTGTCGTAGTCCATCGCGTTGCCGCGGATGTAGCACATGCCGTTGATCAGCGAAGAGCCACCCAGGCCCTTGCCGCGGCCGCAGTCCATGCGACGGTTGTTCATGAAGGGCTCGGGATCGGTCTTGTACGCCCAGTTGTAGCGCTTGCCCTGCAACGGGAAGGCCAGCGCCGCCGGCATCTGGGTACGGAAGTCGAGCCGGTAGTCCGGGCCACCGGCTTCCAGCAGCAGCACGCTGACATCGGCATCTTCGGTGAGGCGGGTGGCCAGCACGTTGCCGGCCGAACCGGCGCCGATGATGATGTAGTCGTACTCGTTATGGGTGCTCATGGGTGTCTCCTGCAGGCCGGGGCGCGCTGCATGCAGGCGTCCCGGCGGAATGTCGGATCGGCACGATGGCCGGACGATGGGGCGCGCAGGGCGCGCCGGTCAGAACACGCTGGCGTAGTCGCCCAGCTCGACCTGCACCGACTTGATGCGGGTGTAGTGGCCGAGGGTCGAGATGCCGTTCTCGCGGCCGACGCCGGATTCCTTGTAGCCACCGACCGGCATTTCGGCCGGCGACTCACCCCAGGTGTTGATCCAGCAGATGCCGGCTTCCAGGCGGTGGATGATGCGGTGGGCGCGGCTGACGTCCTTGCTGACCACGCCGGCGGCCAGGCCGAAGGTGGTGTCGTTGGCACGACGCACCACTTCGTCTTCGTCGTCGTAGGCAAGGATGCTCATCACCGGCCCGAAGATCTCTTCCTTGACGATGGTCATGTCATCGCGGCAGTCGGAGAACACGGTCGGCAGCACGTAGGCGCCGTTGGCCAGCGCGCCTTCGGTGGCGCGGCCGCCGCCGGTCAGCAGGCGGGCGCCTTCGGCCTTGCCGCTTTCGATGTAGCGCAGCACGTTTTCCATGTGCGGGAAGCTGGTCAGCGGGCCGAAGTTGGTCTCGGCGGCCATCGGGTCGCCGATGCGGATGCGCTTGACGCGCTCGACAACGGCCGCTTCGAATGCGGCCAGCATGCTGCGCGGCACGAACACGCGGGTGCCGTTGGTGCAGACCTGGCCGGAGCTGAAGAAGTTGGCCATCACCGCGATGTCGGCGGCGCGGTCGAGGTCGGCGTCATCGCAGATCACCAGCGGTGACTTGCCGCCCAGCTCCATGGTCACTTCCTTCAGCGACGAGGACGCGGCGCTGGCCATGACCTTCTTGCCGGTGGCGACGCCGCCGGTGAAGGAGATCTTCTCGATCACCGGGTGCTCGGTCAGCCACTGGCCGATCTCGCGACCGGGGCCCTGCACGACGTTGAACACGCCGGCCGGCACGCCGGCTTCGGTGTAGATCTCGGCCAGCCGGATCGCGGTCAGCGGGGTCACTTCCGACGGCTTGAACACCATCGCGTTGCCGGCGGCCAGGGCCGGAGCCGACTTCCACATGGCGATCTGGATCGGGTAGTTCCAGGCGCCGATGCCGGCGACCACGCCCAGCGGCTCGCGGCGGGTGTAGAAGAAGCTCGATTCGCGCAGCGGCAGCTGGATGCCTTCGATGGCGGTGGCCAGGCCGGCGTAGTACTCGACCACGTCGGCACCGGTGACGATGTCCACGGTGGTGGTCTCGGCCAGTGCCTTGCCGGTGTCCAGGGTTTCCAGCTGGGCCAGCTCGTCGTTGCGTTCACGCAGGATCTCGACGGCGCGGCGGAGGATGCGCGAACGCTCCATGGCCGTCATCGCCGCCCACACCTTCTGGCCTTCGGCCGCGCTCTGCACGGCGCGTTCGACGTCGGCCTGGCTGGCGACCTGCACTTCAGCGATCACCTCGCCGGTGGCCGGGTTGACGGTCTTGAAGGTCTTGCCGCTGGTGGCATCGACGCGCTGGCCGTGGATGTAGAGCTGTTGGACGGGCAGGGTGGTCATGGACGTACTCCTTGGAAGGGGGCGGGTGCTGCAGCGCTTATAGCGCGACAGCCTGCAACTGGAAGTCGATGTAGCCGTAAGCGATGCGCCGGGACTTCTCGGCATTGAACTGGCCGCCGACCAGGCTGCCGCGCAGCCACAGGCCATCGATCATCGCGGCCAGGCCGCGGGCGGCCAGGCGGGCCTGCGGGTGGGGCAGCAGGCGGTTGAACTGGTGGCACAGGTTGGAGAACAGGCGCTGGTCGTTGGCGCGCTGCAGCCGGGCCAGTTCCGGCTGGTGCATGCTCGCGGCCCAGAAGGTGAGCCAGACGCGCATGGCGGTGCCGTTGATCTGGCTGTCGTCGAAGTTGCCATCGACGATGGCGCGCAGCTGCTCGCGCGGGTCGTCGCTGGCGTCGGCGCGGTAGCGGGCGACCGCGTCCTTCAGTTCACGCAGGATCTGCCGCATTGCAGCATTGAGCAGGCCGTCCTTGTCGCCGAAGTAATGGGCAACGATGCCGCTGGACAGCCCTGCCTTCTTCGCGATGGTGGCGACGGTCGCATCGGCCATGCCGATCTCGTCGATGGTCTGGAAAGTGGCCCGGATCAGCTGCTCGCGCCGTACCGGTTCCACGCCTTTCTTCGGCATTGTCTCTCCACGGATTGCGACCCGAAGGATCGGGCTGCCCGCCATTATGCTTTTTATTGATTGAACGTTCAATCAATAAACCCTAGGATGCGCTCGCGCCCCACGCCATGGGCCCGGTTTACCGGTCCGGCCCCGCCCATGTGCTCCCTCGGACTTGATGAGACGACCCCATGTCTTCCCTGGCTCATCCCAAGCGTTCGCCCCTGCGCTTGAACCGTTTTGTCTTCTTCAGCTCCTCGGTGTCGATCGGCATCCTCGGGCTGCTCACCGTTCTCTATCCCGAAGGCAGCGAGCACTGGCTGCAGTGGGCGCAGGCCGAGGTGTCGGCCGCGTTCGGCTGGTGGTACATGCTGCTGATCGTGCTGTGCCTGGGCTTCGTGCTGTGGCTGGCGTTCTCGCCGTATGGCCGCATCCGCCTGGGCCACAACGAGGAATCACCTGCCTTCGGCTACGTCGCCTGGGTCTCGATGCTGTTCTCGGCCGGCATCGGCATCGCGCTGCTGTACTACGGCGCCTATGAGCCGCTGGACCACTTCCTCAATCCGCCCGGGCAGCCCGGCGGCACTGTGGCCGCCGGTCGCGAGGCGATGGTGCTGACCTTCCTGCACTGGGGCCTGCACGGCTGGGCGCTGTATGCGCTGGTCGGCGTGGCGCTGGGCTATTTCGCCTACCGCCGCGACCTGCCGCTGGCGTTGCGCTCGGCGCTGTACCCGATCTTCGGTGAGCGCATCCATGGCCGCATCGGTGACATGGTCGATGGCTTCGGCATCCTCGCCACGCTGATCTCGATGGTCACCAACCTCGGCATCGGCGCGCTGGTGGTGCAGTCCGGCCTGGTCTACCTGTTCCACATCCCGGATACGCCGCAGGTGCTGGTGGCGATCGTGCTGGTGATGATGGTGGTGGCCACCATCGGCGTGGTGGCCGGTGTGGAGAAGGGCATTGCCTGGCTTTCCAACCTCAATGTGCGCCTGCTGTGCGGCCTGCTGCTGTTCGTGCTGGTCACCGGCCCGACCCTGCACCTGTTCGATGGCCTGATCCAGAACACCGGCGACTACCTGGGCGCCTTCGTGCGCAAGAGCTTCGACATGTACCTCAACGACCCGAAGGGCCGTGAGTGGATGGGCTCGTGGACGTTGTTCTACTGGGCGTGGTGGATTGCCTGGGCACCGTTCGTCGGCCTTTTCGTGGCGCGCATCTCGCGCGGCCGCACCATCCGCGAAGTGATCATGGGCGTACTGCTGATCCCGCTCGGCTTCACCCTGGCGTGGCTGTCGATCTTCGGCAACACCGCCATCGACCTGGTGCTCAACCACGGCCAGGCGATCCTGGGTGACGTGGCCCAGCACGATGCGGCGATGACGCTGTTCAAGTTGCTGGAGTACCTGCCCGCCGCGCCGTACGTCGCGGGTGCCGCGGTGGTGATCGGCTTCGTGCTGTTCCTGACCCCGGTCGATTCGGGCACGCTGATGATCGCCAACCTGTGCACGCGTCGCGTTGACGACGGCGTGGAAGATGGCCATGACGCACCAATCTGGCTGCGCGTGTTCTGGGCGGCGGGCATCACCGTGGCCAGCGTCGGCCTGCTGCTGGCCGGCAACTTCAGTGCGATGCAGACGGCGGTGGTGCTGTGCGGCCTGCCGTTCTCGTTCACGCTGGCGTTCTATATGTGGGGGCTGTTGAAGGCCCTGCGGACTGACCCGGATGCGCCGCGGCGGTGAGGGCAGGGCCTGGCATTTCGTAACTGTCTGAAAGACAGGCGCGCCTGTCGGCTGCAATCATCACTCGACCTGCCGTTGTTGGAGTCGAGTGATGGTTCGAATCTTGGGTTTTTCCCTGCTGTTGTCCCTTTGCTGTCTTCCCGCGGCGATGGCCTCGCCGCCGGAGCAGCTTGATTTCCCGGTGCTGGCGCGAGGTGAATCGGCACCAGTCCGCCTGCGGTTGGCGCCGCATGTGGGTGGGGTGGCGTTGTACTCGATCCACATGCGCCGCCTCGACGATTCGGATCCCAGCGGGTATCAGATCAGTGGGTATCGGGTCACCGGGGTGCAGTGTCCCGAAGGCTTCCTGTTCAATCTGTACCCGGAGAATCAAGGGGCGGTCTGCTACCGCATGGAGGAGACGCCGCATGCCGGTGGTGAGATGGTGGTGCAGGTCGTCAATGTCGACGCACCCGATGGGCCTACCGTCTGGGAAGAGGGACTCGGCTTCGTGGACTGGCATGGGCCAGCGCAGAAGACCGCGTGGCATTTTTTCGCGGTAAGGCCCTGAGCGTGTAAAGCAGGCGGCCGGATCCTGGGATCCGGCCGTTCGGGTTTGCAGAGAGCGTAGTCGAGCGAGCTCGACTCTACTTGGCGGCCAGCTGGCGCAGCACGTACTGCAGCAGGCCACCATGACGGAAGTACTCGACTTCCTTCGGGGTCAGCAGCATCACCGAAACCTCGAAGGTCTTCTTGGTGCCATCGGCCTTGGTCGCGGTAACCGTGGCGCGCTTGCTGGCACCGTCCTGCAGGCCGGTGATGTCGATCACTTCCGAGCCGTCCAGGCCCAGAGATTGCGCGTTCTCGCCGTTGCGGAACTGCAGCGGCAGCACGCCCATGCCGACCAGGTTGGAGCGGTGGATGCGCTCGAAGCTTTCGGCGATGACCGCCTTCACTCCCAGCAGCAGGGTGCCCTTGGCCGCCCAGTCGCGCGACGAGCCGGTGCCGTATTCCTTGCCGGCCAGCACCACCAGCGGCACCTTGTCGGCCTTGTACTTCATGGCCGCATCGTAGATCGCCAGCTTCTCCGGCTGGCCGCCGCCGGCCGGGTAGTACAGGGTGTTGCCGCCTTCCTCGCCACCGAACATCAGGTTCTTGATGCGGATGTTGGCGAAGGTGCCGCGGACCATCACGTCATCGTTGCCGCGGCGGCTGCCATAGCTGTTGAAGTCGGCCGGCTGCACGCCGCGTTCCTGCAGGAAGCGGCCTGCCGGCGAGTCCTTCTTGATGTTGCCGGCCGGGGAGATGTGGTCGGTGGTGATCGAGTCGCCGAACAGGCCCATCACGCGTGCGCCGTGCACGTCGTCGATGCTGCCGGTCTGCATGGTCATGCCATCGAAGTACGGCGGGTTCTTGATGTAGGTGGACGCGTCGCTCCACTCGTACAGGTTGCCGTCCGGCGAGGCGATGGTGTTCCAGCGGGTGTCACCCTTGAACACATCGGCGTAGTTCTGCTTGAACATCTCCGGGCCGATGGTGGCGGCGATGACATCGCCGATTTCCTTGTTGCTCGGCCAGATGTCGCGCAGGAACACCGGTTGGCCATCGCTGCCGGTACCCAGCGGCTGGGTGGTCAGGTCGATGTCGGTGGTGCCGGCGATGGCGTAGGCAACCACCAGCGGCGGGCTGGCCAGGTAGTTCATCTTCACTTCGGGATGCACGCGGCCCTCGAAGTTGCGGTTGCCCGACAGCACCGAGGTGACCACCAGGTCGCCGGTGGCGATGCCGGCGCTGACTTCGGTCGGCAGCGGGCCGGAGTTGCCGATGCAGGTGGTGCAGCCGTAGCCGACCACGTAGAAGCCGATCTTCTCCAGCTCCTTCAGCACGCCGGCCTTTTCCAGGTAATCGGTGACCACGCGCGAACCCGGCCCGAGCGATGTCTTCACCCACGGCTGGCGGTTCAGGCCCTTGGCGGCCGCATTGCGGGCCAGCAGGCCGGCGCCGATCATCACCGCCGGGTTGGAGGTATTGGTGCAGGAGGTGATGGCAGCGATGACCACTGCACCATCCTTCAGGCGGACCTTGCGGCCTTCGGTTTCGATATCGGCGTAGCCCTTGGCCAGCTGCTCGTTGCCGACGGCCGCGCCGCCGCCTTCATTGACGAAGGAGGAGACGTCGTCGCTGCGCTTGTCACGGTTGGCGGTCATGCCGACCAGCGCTTCGCGGTAGTTCTTCTGCACGTCTTCCAGCAGCACGCGGTCCTGCGGGCGCTTGGGGCCGGCCAGCGACGGCTTCACCGTGCCCATGTCCAGTTCCAGCGTGGTGCTGTACTGGGCGTGCGGGCTGCCCGGCTCGTGCCAGAGGCCCTGCGCCTTGGCGTAGGCCTCGACCAGCTCGATCTGCTCTTCGCTGCGGCCGGACAGGCGCAGGTAGTTCAGCGATTCGGCGTCGATCGGGAAGATGCCGCAGGTGGCACCGTATTCCGGGGCCATGTTGCCGATGGTGGCACGGTCGGCCAGCGGCAGGTGTTGCAGGCCATCACCGTAGAATTCGACGAACTTGCCGACCACGCCCAGCTTGCGCAGCATCTGGGTGACGGTCAGCACCAGGTCGGTGGCGGTGGCGCCTTCGGGCAGCTTGCCGGTCAGCTTGAAGCCGACCACCTGCGGGATCAGCATCGACGACGGCTGGCCGAGCATGGCCGCCTCCGCTTCGATGCCGCCCACGCCCCAACCGAGCACGCCGATGCCGTTGATCATCGTGGTGTGGCTGTCGGTGCCGAACACGGTATCGGGGTAGGCCACCGTCTTGCCGTCCTTGTCCGCGGTCATCACCACGCGGGCCAGGTTCTCCAGGTTCACCTGGTGGACGATGCCGGTGTTGGGCGGCACCACCTTGAAGTTGTCGAAAGCCTTCTGGCCCCAGCGCAGGAAGCCGTAGCGTTCCTGGTTGCGCTGGAATTCGATCTTGCCGTTGAGGTCCAGTGCGTCGGGCTTGCCGAACACATCGACCTGCACCGAGTGGTCGATGACCAGTTCGGAGGGGATCTGCGGGTTGATCTGCTCCGGCGAGCCGCCAAGCTTCACCACGGCATCGCGCATCGCGGCCAGGTCGACCACGCAGGGCACGCCGGTGAAGTCCTGCAGAACCACGCGCGCCGGCATGAAGGCGATTTCGGTGTCCGGCTCGGCGGACGGGTTCCAGCGGGCCACGGCTTCGATGTGGTCGGGGCCGACGGTTGCGCCGCCGTCTTCATGCCGGAGCAGATTCTCCAGCAGGATCTTCATCGAATAGGGCAGGTGGGAGATATCGAAGCGCTGGCCCAGCGTGGGCAGGCTGAAGTAGTCGTAGGTCTTGCCGCCGACATTCAGCTGGCTGCGGGTGGAGAACGAATCGCTCATGCGGGGTAACTCCTTCTTGCGGATGGCTTGCTCTGGCCCGTGCGTCTACGGGCCTGCTTGCGGTCGCCGGTGGCATTCCAGCCCCGGATCCTGCCCAGTATCGGCGATCCAGCGCCCGGCAATGACCCGGCTGGCTTGGAACGCAAGGTTACAGCGGTGTGTGTAGCCTTCGTGTCATCGCGTGCGGTCGTTGCCTGCCGGTCCGAACGCAGACGGGGCGCCCATGGGCGCCCCGTCCGGGAGTGCGTGTCGAGCAGGGCTTACTTGCCGTTGGCGGCATCCAGCAGCGGGTTGCCGGTCTTGCCGACGGCGTTGCTCTTGGACTTGGCCGTCAGCACACCCTGCTTGTTGAACTCCAGGACGGTTGCTTCCTGGATGTTCTTGCCGAAGGTTTTGATCTTCACGTAGTCGTAGTACCAGACCTGGGTGTCGCCCAGCTGTTCGCGGCGGCCGGGTGCGCCGAACTTTTCACGGACCTGGTCCTGGCTGGTCTTGCCGACTTCCAGGGTGTCCATCTGCTGTTGGGTGATCTCGACGCCGGTGGTGTAGGCGCCGAACGGATTGGCGTGGGCTGCGGTCGTCGAAAGGGCCAGCGGGGCAGCCAGCATCAGGGCAAGGGTCAAGGCGCGCATGGAACATCCTTTTATGGCGGGTGGGTACGGGCGGCACGCGGCGCGTCCAGCCCGGGGCCGCAGCAGGTCGCTGCGGCGCCAGTCTAACCCCCGGATGCGACCAGCATAGGATCGCGGTCACGGATTGGGCGGGTTTGTCGCGGATGTCGCGAGTATGTATAATTCATGCATACTTTTTGAGGCGTACCCCATGGAAGCCACCGTTGCTGAACGCGGACAGATCACCCTGCCCAAGGCGGTGCGTGATGCCCTTGGCCTGACCAAGGGCACGCTGCTGAAGGTCGAGCTGGACGGCAGCCGCATCATCCTGCGCAAGAGTGTTGACGATGCCATTTCACGGGCGCGCGGCAAGTTCGCGCTGGACGGCTTCGAGTCGTCCGAAGCGGCAGTACGCGCGGTGCGTGACGAGGAGTAAGCCGTGATGATCGCCGTCGATTCGCCGGTGCTGGTCGAGCTGCTCAGCAATGGCCCGCAGGCCGATGCGGTGGAAGCCATCCTCCGGCAGAGCCTGGTCGGTGGCCGCGTAGTGGTCTGTGGCGCGACCCTGGCCGAAGTCTGCGCATCGCTGCGCGGCGGCGCCGAAGTGCTCGAAGCACTGGAAGAGATGGGCGTGCACTTCAATCCGATGGAGGCCAAGTCGGCACTGCGCGCGGGCGAGATGCACCGCCGTCATCGCCAGCGTGGAGGCAGCCGCCGCAGCCTGGACGAATTCATGGTCGGCGCCCACGCACTGCTGCAGTGCGATGGCCTGATCACCTGGAACGACACGTTTTACCGCGACTACTTCAAGGGCCTGAAGCTGATCGTGCCGCAAGCCTGAGCCCACTTTGTTTTTTCAACCTACGCATTACCCGGGAGTTGTCATGTTGGAAGCCTACCGCCACCACGTCGCCGAGCGCGCTGCGCTTGGCATCCCGCCGCTGCCGCTGAGCGCGCAGCAGACGGCCGATGTCATCGAACTGCTGAAGAACCCGCCGCAGGGCGAGGCCGAGTTCCTGCTCGACCTGCTGACCCACCGCGTGCCGGCCGGCGTCGATGACGCAGCCAAGGTCAAGGCCTCGTACCTGGCCGCGATCGCGCTGGGCAGCGAGCAGAACCCGCTGATCAGCCGCGAGCGCGCCACCGAACTGCTGGGCACCATGCTCGGCGGTTACAACGTCGCCCCGCTGGTGCAGCTGCTGGACGACGCCAGCGTCGGAACCATCGCCGCCAACGGCCTGAAGAAGACCCTGCTGGTGTTCGATGCGTTCCACGACGTGCAGGAAAAGGCCAAGGCGGGCAACGCCAACGCCCAGGCCGTGCTGCAGAGCTGGGCCGATGCCGAGTGGTTCACCAGCAACCCGGAAGTGCCGCAGAGCCTGACCGTCACCGTGTTCAAGGTGCCGGGCGAGACCAACACCGACGACCTGTCGCCTGCACCGGACGCGACCACCCGCCCGGACATCCCGATGCACGCCCTGGCGATGCTGAAGAACAAGCGCGACGATGCGCCGTTCACCCCGGAAGAAGACGGCAAGCGCGGCCCGATCCAGCAGATCCTCGACCTGAAGGACAAGGGCCACCTGGTCGCCTATGTCGGCGACGTGGTCGGCACCGGTTCCTCGCGCAAGTCGGCCACCAACAGCGTGCTGTGGTGGACCGGCGATGACATTCCGTTCATCCCGAACAAGCGCGCCGGTGGCGTCTGCCTGGGTTCGAAGATCGCCCCGATCTTCTACAACACCATGGAAGATGCCGGCGCACTGCCGATCGAGCTGGACGTGTCGAAGATGGAGCACGGCGATGTGGTCGAGCTGCGTCCGTACGAAGGCAAGGCGCTGAAGAACGGTGAAGTGATCGCCGAGTTCCAGGTCAAGTCCGACGTGCTGTTCGACGAAGTGCGCGCCGGTGGCCGCATTCCGCTGATCATCGGCCGTGGCCTGACCGGCAAGGCGCGCGAAGCGCTGGGCCTGGCCCCGACCGATCTGTTCCGCCTGCCGGTGCAGCCGGTCGACACCGGCAAGGGCTTCTCGCTGGCGCAGAAGATGGTCGGCCGCGCCTGTGGCCTGGCTGAAGGCCAGGGCATGCGCCCGGGCACCTACTGCGAACCGAAGATGACCTCGGTCGGCTCGCAGGACACCACCGGCCCGATGACCCGTGACGAGCTGAAGGACCTGGCCTGCCTGGGCTTCTCGGCCGACCTGGTGATGCAGTCGTTCTGCCACACCGCCGCTTACCCGAAGCCGGTGGACGTGAAGACCCACCACACCCTGCCGGAGTTCATCTCCACCCGTGGCGGCGTGTCGCTGCGCCCGGGCGACGGCGTGATCCACAGCTGGCTCAACCGCATGCTGCTGCCGGACACCGTCGGCACCGGTGGTGACTCGCATACCCGTTTCCCGGTGGGCATTTCGTTCCCGGCCGGTTCGGGCCTGGTCGCCTTCGCCGCTGCCACCGGCGTGATGCCGCTGGACATGCCGGAGTCGGTGCTGGTGCGCTTCAAGGGCAAGATGCAGCCGGGCGTGACCCTGCGTGACCTGGTCAACGCCATCCCGCTGTACGCGATCAAGTCGGGCCTGCTGACCGTGGCCAAGGCTGGCAAGAAGAACATCTTCTCCGGCCGTATCCTGGAAATCGAAGGCCTGCCGGAGCTGAAGGTCGAGCAGGCGTTCGAACTGTCCGACGCCTCGGCCGAGCGTTCGGCCGCCGGTTGCTCGGTGCGCCTGAACAAGGAACCGATCATCGAGTACCTCAACAGCAACATCACGCTGCTGAAGTGGATGATCGCCGAGGGTTACCAGGATCCGCGCTCGCTGCAGCGTCGCATCGAGAAGATGGAAGCGTGGCTGGCCAACCCGGAGCTGCTGGAGCCGGATGCCGACGCCGAGTACGCTGCCGTCATCGAGATCGACCTGGCCGATATCCACGAGCCGATCGTGGCCTGCCCGAACGACCCGGACGACGTGAAGACCCTGTCCGAAGTGGCCGGCGCCAAGATCGACGAGGTGTTCATCGGTTCGTGCATGACCAACATCGGTCACTTCCGTGCGGCTGCGAAGCTGCTGGAAGGCAAGCGTGACCTGCCGACCCGCCTGTGGGTGGCCCCGCCGACCAAGATGGATGCCTCGGAGCTGACCAAGGAAGGCGTGTACGGCACCTTCGGCGCCACTGGCGCGCGCATGGAAATGCCGGGCTGCTCGCTGTGCATGGGCAATCAGGCGCAGATCCGCGAAGGCTCCACCGCGATGTCGACCTCGACCCGCAACTTCCCGAACCGCCTGGGCCGCAACACCAACGTGTACCTGGGTTCGGCGGAACTGGCGGCGATCTGCTCGCGCCTGGGCCGCATCCCGACCAAGGAGGAGTACATGGCGGACATCGGCGTGATCAACGCCAATGGTGCGGAGATCTACCGCTACATGAACTTCGACCAGATCGAGGAATACCAGGACGTGGCCAAGACGGTCGCTGCCTGATGCGGTAGTGCCGGCCGCTGGCCGGCACTTCGATGAAGCCAAACGCCGCGATCCCGGGAGGGGTCGCGGCGTTTCTGCATGGGTGCCGGATTGCGCGGCGATACCGCGCTGTGCTCGCCGGGCATGGCCCGGCGCTACCGCACCTCGCGTTCCGGCATCGGCAGACGATGCGTCACTGCACTCGGAAGTTCAAGCGGCCCAGCGTTTGGCAGTGCTGTACGGCGGCCTGCAGATCGATCGGCGCTGCCGGGACCGCCCGGCGCGCCTGATTGACCGTCGCGGCGGTCTCCCACAGACCAGGCAATGCCGAACCGTGTTCCAGCACGTAGTCGCGCAGCAGCGTGTTCAACGGGCTGGCATGATCGTGTTCAGGCACGATCACGCAGGCGCGGGTTCCCGGCTCTGCCAGCATCTGCTGCAGCAGCATCTCCAGTCGCGCAGCGCCGGCAGGAGCGTCGGCCAGCTGCAGCGGTGCGCTGTCCCGCTCCGCGGGCTGTACCTGCAACCCGCTGTCGGTGAACAGAAACACGCCCATGGCGTCCAGCGGTTCGCGTGGCGTCTTCGCTGTGAGCGTCGTGTAGTCCACGTCTGGACGCGTGCACGTCTCTGGCGCGCGCCTGGCCGGCACGGCGAGGCGGACACCTTCGCGATCGACGCTATGGACGTTCAGTCTGCAGACCTGACCCACGGTATCAAGCTTCACTTCGTAGTCCACACCAGTGACCGGAATGATCTGTACAGCCAGCGTGCCGCTGCAGAACGCACCCCGGTAGCGGACGTCCGCGTCGAAGATCAGCGGCTGCCCTGCCTGCACGGCATATTCGCGATACTTCGGCGACTTCAGGCTGCGCATGGTTTCCGTTTCGGCGATGCCGAGGCTGACGTTGCCCGCCTCGCTGTCCTGTGCGGGGACGTCTCTGGAGGCCGGCCAGCGCGGATCATCGAAGCGCCGGCTGCCATCGGCCAGGCAGTAGGCATCGCTGAGCATGGTGACCTGTTCCGTTGCCGAGTTGAAGACCCGCACGCGCGCCGTACCGTCGCCGCTGCCGGCTGTTGGCAGCGGCTCCGGGAAGAACTGTGGCAGCTTGCTGGTAAGGCGCTGCACACAGGAGGCGGCCAGTTCCCTGGCGCTGGCGCGAAGGCGCGCGTAGTCATTGGCCTGCCATTGCTCGAGCGTGGCGTCGCGCCCGGGATCATTGCAATACGCTGCATCCACCGTGCTGCCGTCGGGTTGTTGCAGGCGCAGGCGGGTAAAGTGATTGAGCTGATAGAGCTGTTGCCCCGCCTTGGGCTTCTGGTAGACCAGCGCCCACTGATTTGCCTCCACCCTCAACAGCGTTCGACCCTGGGGGATAGCGCTCGGGAACACGGTGAAGTACCGCTCCAACCAGTCATTGAGCAAGCCGGGCATGAGCTCCATGGCAGGGCTGGGTACTGCATGTACACTCGTTCCGCGCAGATACCTGGGGTCAAGGCGCGTTGTGGGGCTGGCACCGAAGACCTGGCGTACGAACTGCCCGGTCTTCGCTGCGCCAGTGATGCGCTCGCCATCTTCCGGGGTGACGATGCGCAGTACCACATCGGGGTGGTGGTCATGGATGTGCTGGCCGGCGCCGGCGCTGATCGCCACGTGTTCGCTCCAGCGCGCAGGGGGCGCCGTGGGTGCCGATGGAGCGCCATCGGTTCGACCGGCACCGCTGGCGAGCGTGGGCAACAGACAGGCCGCGGCAAGCATGCTGTGTGGTGAAATCAGGCGTAATGCCATGATGAAACTCCTTGAAAAGTGGAACAGCACGGGCGGCCCTGGGCGGGCCCCCTGCTGAAAGGCGGCAGCGGGCATTCCCCAGACCACGTTGTGCGCCAGCGGTCGGCACTACCGGCGCGTCAGGCCTGGGTAATGGCGGCCGCTTCCTCGGTTGCGGCCGGCGCTTCTGCCGGGAGCTCGGCTTCCACCGCAGGCTGTGGCAACACGCCATGGTCGGGGAACAGGCGGGGCAGCTCAGCCACGAAACGCGCGATGCAGGCCTCTGCAAAGTCACGCGAGGCGGCCTTGGCCTTCGCATAGTCGTCTGCCTGCCATTCCTGCAACGGGGCAACCCGTGCTTCGTCCCGGCAGTGCACGCCCTGGCCGCCACTGGCGCTGCGGAACAGCTTGCGCACCACCGGGAAACCGATGGTTACATCGTGGCGCAGCTCGTAGGGAGTCTCTGCGTCGCTGAGCTTCTGGTAAACCAGCGACCACTGACCGGCGCTGGCTTCCACGGTGCGCTCGTCGCTGGGAATGGCGCCGGGATGGGCCGCGAAATAGAGTGCCAGCTGCTCGCGGATCATGCCGGGCAATGCGCCGAAGGCCGGGCTGGGCACCGAGTGGATGTCCTCGCCACGAACGTTGTTCTTGCTGAAGCTGTTGCTGGTGCCGATGTCACCTACGCCGGTGACGAACGCCAGAGCAGACAGACCGACCTTGGCGGCGGTGACGGCAGCGGTGTCGGCGCGCATCACCAGGCGCAGCACCTGATCGCCCAGGCGATTGCCGTTGGGGCCGGCACCCAGCCCTGAGGTGACCTTGATGTGCTGCAGGCTGCTGTAGTCGAGAGGGGGCGCCGCGGCGGCTGTGACATTCCCGATGGCCGGATCGGCCGGCGGGGTGGCGTGCGCCGCGTCTGGCGCGGTCGCCGCATCCGTTGCTGGATCGAGCGTTGACCCGCTGGTGACTGCGGAAGCCACGACAGGCGTGGCTGCGGGGACTTCGTCGTTGGCGTAGGCCGGCGGCGCCAGCAGCAGGATGGCCGCGATCGCGGCGGTGAGGCAGGTTGGGCGTAATGCCACGGTAGTACTCCTTGGGAAAACGAAAATGAGGCTCTGTGCGCGCTCTGGCGGTTGATGCCCGGCGAGGGCCGAAGGCAGGGGAGCAATTGCTCAGCGAGGCGCGAATTCCCTGATCGGGAACGCATTGCAATGGGCGATCGCAGCGGCGATGTCGACCGGAGCATCGGCGGCGGCACTGCGGCGCCTGTTCACCGTGGCCATCTCTTCCCACAGGCTGGGCAATACCTGCGGTGCGTCCAGTACGCGTTCGCGCACGGCATCGTGAAGGGCGCTGCTGTAATCGGTAGTCGGTACCACCACGCACAGGCGTGTGCCGGGATTGCTGCTGGCCTGCTGCAGCATCTTCCGCAGTGCCTCGGTGCTGCCCGCGTCGTCGGTCAACCGTTCCGGTGCGCTGCCTTGGGTGGCATCCTGGATCTGCAGCTGGCCTGGGCTGAACAGCAGGACCTGCATGTCCTGCCGTGGTTCAACGCGGACCGGTGCACGCGTGCCCTCACAGATGCTGGGGGTCTTGCGTGCGACCTGTGGTGTCGTGGTGCCATCGGCGTGTACCTGGCGCAGATGCAGGCGGCACATCTTGTCGGCCACTTCCATTTCCACTTCGTAGTCCTGTCCGGGCCTGGCCACGAACTGACCCGACAACTGGCCCTCGCAGTACATGCGGCTTGATGCGTCGAAGCGCGCTTCGACGATCAGCGGCTTGCCGCCGGCGACTTCGTACTCCTGGTAGCTGAGCATGGAGAACCGCTCGTTCTCCTTGCTGCGCAGGGTTTCCGTGGCGGGGATGCCGAGCACGCCCTTGTCACCGGCGTTGTTGTACTTGACGTCGATCTTGTCGCGGTAGTCCTCGCGGCAGGCGGCGTCGGTGTACAGGGTGGTGGTCCGCCCCAGGCTGGCATAGATGCGCACCCGTGCCGGCGGCACGGCACCGCCTGCGTAGGCCGTGAGATCTTCAGCAGCAAGCGGGCGAGGGTACATCGCCGGTATTCGCTTGATGAGCTGCTCGGTGCACTTCATCGTGATCACCTGGGCGGCAATCTTGAGCCTGGCGTAGTCATTGGCCTGCCACTCGCCCAGGGTCGCCCGGTCGTCGCTGTCACTGCATCTGATGATTTCAGCCAAGGTGCCATCGGCACGGCGTTGCTCGATGGTGCTGACGTGGTTGAGGCGGTAAAGGGGATCCTTCCGCGTGTTGCCCTGGTGCACCAGCGCCCAGGTGTCTGCACTGAAGCGCAGGGTGCTGCTCTGGTTGGGCAGCGCGTCGGGCGCATAGCTGAAGTAGCCACCCACCAGCGCCCTGGCTACGTTGGGCATCAGCGTGGTGGCGGGGCTGGCCTGGCTCTCGACGATGCTGCCGGGCAGGGTGTTGCGGCGGAAGTAGTCCGGCTCATTGCCGCTGAAGAGCAGTGCGAGCCCCTTTGGCGTGAGCGACTCGCTGTCATCGGGGGTGACGATGCGCAACGCCACGTCGGGTGCGTGGAGGCGCTTCGATGCGGAATCCGGACCACTCTGGATCTGGACGCGATCGGTCCATGCGGCGCCCTTCGTGACGGGGGCGGGGGGAGCGCCCGGAGCGGCCTGCGGCGGTGCTGGCACGCCGGCAGCGGTGGCCGCCAGCGGGGCCAGCAGAGCGGCCGCCAGCAGCGACGGTTGGTAACGGAAGAGACGCAGGGCCATGGTCAAACTCCTTGGAAAAACACGACAGCCGTGCCGACCCTTCCGGGGCCGGCATTTGAAAGAGGGAATGAGACGGTGCGATGCCGCGGACGATCAGCCGCGGGCGAGCGCCAACAGTCGTTCGGCAATACGTTCCAGCGGAACCTGTTCGTCGGCCGCCCCAAGCTTGAACGCGGCACCGGGCATGCCCCAGACCACGCTGGTGGCTTCATCCTGGACCAGCGTCGGCGCGCCGGCCTGGCGCATTTCCAGCAGGCCGCGCGCGCCGTCGTCACCCATGCCGGTGAGGATGGCGCCGATGGCGTTGCCGCCCGCGCTCTGCGCGACCGAACGGAACAGCACGTCGACCGCGGGCTTGTGACGGTTCACCGCCGGGCCATCGTCAACGCGGCAGCGCCAGCGCGCACCGTCGCGGATGATGCGCAGGTGCTTGCCGCCAGGAGGCAGGTAGGCATGGCCGGGCAGCACAGCTTCGCCGTCGCTGGCCTCGCGCACGGCCATCGCCGAGTGCCGATCCAGTCGTTCGGCAAAGGCGCTGCTGAAGCTGGCGGGCAGGTGCTGCGTCATCACCACGGCGGGGGCATCCGCAGGCATGCCTTCCAGCACCACGCGCAGTGCTTCGGTGCCGCCGGCCGAAGAACCAATCGCGATCAGGCGGTCGGTGGTGCGGAACTGCGGTGCAGCCGGGCGCATTGCAGGAGCTGCTTCCAGCAGGAGCTTCGGAGCGGCCGCCCGCAGCAGCGGGCGCACCCGTGAGCGCGCCGCCATCTTGACCTTGGCGATGATCTCATCGGCGTAGCCCTGCAGGCCGCGCGCGACGTCCAGCTTGGGCTTGGAGACGAAGTCCACTGCGCCCAATGCCAACGCCTGCAGCGTGGTGTCGGCGCCGCGTTCGGTCAGCGACGAGATCATCACCACTGGCAGCGGGTGCAGCCGCATCAGGTTTTCCAGGAAGGCCAGGCCGTCCATGCGTGGCATTTCCACGTCCAGCGTGATCACGTCCGGGGCCAGGCGCTTGATCTTCTCGCGCGCCAGCAGCGGGTCGGCGGCGGTGCCAACCACGTCGATGGTCGGGTCGCTGGACAGGATCTCGGTGAGCATCTGGCGCACGACGGCGGAGTCGTCGACGATCAGGACCCGGCAGGGGGCGTTGCCGGTCAGGGTCATTCGAACAGCTCCACGCCACCGGTGACCGGGGCCTTGGACAGGCGCGCACGCACCGCCGATTCGGTGGCAGCCACCTCGGCCTCGTGGGCGTGCGGCAGGCGCTGCACCACCACGCGGCCGGTATCGGCGAAGAACCAGATCTTGCGCGGATGGATGCCGCAGAGGTCCTCGGCGATGATCGGAATATGCTCGGCCTGCAGGTACTGGCGCACGAACTCGGCGTTGCGGGTGCCGACCGGATTGCTGGTGAAGCCCTTCAGTACGTTGGCGCCGCCGAACACCTTTGCTTCGATGCGCTTGCGGTGCGCGCCGCGCTTGAGCATGTCGTTGATCAGCAGCTCCATCGCATAGCTGCCGTAGCGTGCGGGCGCGCCGTCGCCAGCGTTGCCTTCCGGCAGCAGGAAGTGGTTCATGCCGCCGATCTTCAGCACCGGGTCGCGCAGGCAGGCCGCCACGCACGAACCCAGGGTGGTGGTCAGCGCGGTGGTGTCATCGACCACCAGGTACTGGGTCGGCAGCAGCTTGGCGGCAATGGTCTGGAAGCGCGCATCCTGGTAGCGCATCACATCGTCAGTACGCAGCGAGGCGTTCATGCGCCGGCCTTTGCCGCGCGGCGGTACAGGGTGCGCCCGCAGGGCTGGATCAGGTCGGCGGCGTGCAGGTAGTTCTCCGAGTGTCCGGTGTAGAGCAGGCCATCGTCGGCAAGGTGCTGCACAAGGCGGCCGAGGATGGCGCGCTGGGTCGGCTTGTCGAAGTAGATCATCACATTGCGGCAGAACAGGGCATCGAACGGGCCGCCGACGTCGTAGCGTGGGGCGAGCAGGTTCAGCGGACGGAACTCGATCAGCTCGCGCAGCGCCGGCAGCACGCGGCACTGGCCCTCGTTGGGACCGCTGCCACGCTGGAAG
This sequence comes from Stenotrophomonas sp. 78350_Sma, assembly GCF_056482105.1. NCBI lineage: Bacteria > Pseudomonadati > Pseudomonadota > Gammaproteobacteria > Lysobacterales > Lysobacteraceae > Stenotrophomonas > Stenotrophomonas sp. 78350_Sma. The sequence goes on from NZ_CM151182.1 coordinate 2,240,963, forward strand.
TAGCGGCGGCGCAGGTCCGGGTCGAGATTGGCGACACGGTCGATGTTGTAGACGCCACGGCCGGCGGTGGCCAGTACCTGGGTATCGACGTCGGTAGCAACGATGCGCACCGGCGGCTTCAGCGTACCGAAGGCCTCGCAGGCGGTAATCGCCATCGAATAGGGCTCTTCACCGGTGGATGCCGCGCACGACCACAGCAGCAGCGGCGTGCGGCTGGAGCGCTGCTGCAGCTCCTCGCGCAGCTTGTCGAAGTGGTGCGGTTCGCGGAAGAACGAGGTCAGGTTGGTGGTCAGGGCGTTGGTGAACGCCTGCCACTCGTCACCATCTTCCTGCTCCAGATGGTCCAGGTACTGCTGGAAGCTGCGCATGCCCAGCGTGCGCAGGCGGCGCGACAGGCGGCCATAGACCATGTCGCGCTTTGCCGGGGCAAGGGCGATACCCACGCGCTGGTAGATCAGGTCGCAGACGCGGCGGAAATCACGGTCGGCGAATTCGAATTCGCGCGGGCCGGTGACGATGGGAGTAGGACTTTGCACGGGGGACGTGTCCATCGGCAGAGGCGGCGGCCGAAGCCGCCGCGGGTGGGTCTCAGAATTCCTGCCAGTCGCTGTCGCTGGCGACGAAGGTGCTGGCGTTGCTGCTGCTACGGCGGACCGGTGCAGGCGCGTGCGCTGTCTGCGGGCGCGCAACGGGGGCGGCGGTGCGGAGCGGCTCGGCGTGTGCGGCCGCCGCCTTCATCGCGGCCGAGACCTGGTTGTCGAGGCGGAAGATCGCCACGGCGTCGGCGAGCTGGCCGGCCTGGTCCTCCATCGCGCGCGCGGCAGCGGTGGCTTCTTCCACCAGCGCGGCGTTCTGCTGGGTGGTCTCGTCCATCTGCACCACGGTCTGGTTGACCTGCTCGATGCCGGCCGACTGTTCCTGCGAGGCGGCGGAGATCTCAGCCATGATGTCGGTCACGCGCTGCACCGAGGCGACGATCTCGCCCATGGTGCTGCCGGCCTGGTGGACCAGGCTGGAGCCTTCGGCGACCTTGCCGACCGAGTCGTCGATCAGGCCCTTGATCTCCTTGGCAGCGGCGGCCGAGCGCTGGGCGAGGGTACGCACTTCGCTGGCGACCACGGCAAAGCCGCGGCCCTGTTCACCGGCACGCGCAGCTTCCACTGCGGCGTTCAGTGCCAGGATGTTGGTCTGGAAGGCGATGCCGTCGATGACGCTGATGATCTCGGCGATCTTCTTCGACGAGGCTTCGATGGCCGACATGGTGGTGACCACCTGGCCGACCACATCACCGCCCTGCGAGGCGACACCGTGCGCGCCGATGGCGAGCTGGTTGGCCTGGCGGGCGTGCTCGGCGTTCTGGCGCACGGTGGAGGTCAGTTCCTCCATCGAGGCAGCGGTCTCTTCCAGGTTGGCGGCCTGCTGCTCGGTGCGGCGCGACAGGTCGCTGTTGCCGGAGGCGATCTCGCCGGCGGCGAGGGTGATGCTGGAGGCACTGGCCTGGATCTGGCCGACGATCTGGGTCAGCTGCGCGACCGTGGTGTTGGCGTCGTCGCGCATGCGCGCGAACACGCCCTGGTAGTCGCCGTGCATGCGCGCGGTCAGGTCACCTTCGGCGATGGCCGACAGCAGCTGCGAGAGCTTGCCGAGGTTGTCATCGCTGACCGCCATCATCGCGTTGAGGTTTTCCAGCATCAGGCGGAAATCGTGATCGAAGCGCTGTGCGTCGCCACGGCGGCTGAAATCGCCGGCGGCGGCGGCGCTGGCCAGCTGCTTGATCTCGGCGTTGATGCGGCCGAGGTTGGTCTTCACCGTGTCGACGGTGGCGGTCATTGCCGCCTTCTCACCCGGGTAGCGCGCGATGTCGCGGCTGAGGTCGCCAACTGCATACTGCTGCACCACGTCCAGCACATCGTGCAGGGTCTGTACGTGGCCGCCGACCAGGGCGTTGGTTTCCTGCACCATCAGCCCGTACTCGCCTGGGAAGGCACTGGCGTCGATGCGGTAGCTGAGTTCGCCACCGTCGTGGCGACGGGCCATTTCGCGCTGGCCGCTGATGACCGCATGCAGCTGCTGCTGCATGCCGGACATGGCATCGAGCAGGCGACCGGTCTCGTCGTGCGGTTGTGCGCCGATGTGGCTGTCCAGCTTGCCACGGGCAATGCCTTCGGCCACGGCCGTGGCCTGCTTCAGCGGCACGGCGATGCGGTTGCCGATAACCCAGCTCAGGGCCAGCACGATCAGCACCAGCACGCCACCGGAGACCGCCATGATGGCGGTGAACACCAGCGCCTGCTTCTGCACGTCGTCCATGTAGACGCCGCTGCTGACCACCCAGTTCCAGGGCGCGAACAGGCCGGCGTAGGCGACCTTCTCGACCTCGCCCTTGCTGCCGGGCTTGGCCCAGCGGTAGTTGACGAAACCGCCGCCGGCCTTGGCCGCTTCGACCTGGTCGTAATAGATGCGCACGCCGTCGTCGGTACGGAAGTCCTTCATGTCCTTGCCGACCAGGTCCTTGCGGAACGGGTGCATCAGCAGGCGGTAGCCGGTGTCGTAGATGTTGAAGTAGTACGCATCGTTCTCGGCACGCATCACCTCCAGGGCCTGCAGCGCGGCGCTCTTCGCGGCGTCCTCGCTGAGCTCGCCGGTGCCGGCCAGGCGATGGTAGTGCTGGAGGATGCCGTAGCTGAGTTCGACCTGGGTCTTCAGCGCGGTCTTGCGGGTCTCGGTGAGGTCCAGGTACTGCATGCGGGCGGCGATCACCGAGAGCGCGATCACGCCGAGCGCGATGAGCAGCGTCAGCAGGTTGAGCTTGCGCCGGACGGAGAGATTGCTGAAGTAGTGTTGCCAGCGATGCAGGAGATTCATCGAGCAGGACCAGGTCGAAGCGGGCGGGCGGCGCCGAGCCGGTCAGCGGCGGGACAAGCCGTGACAACCCCGTTATCGGCCGATGGGGCGGGGGATTGAGGTGTCGTGTCCGAACGTATTCAGGTTTCCTTGCAGCGGCGGCTGCGGCGCTGCCTGCGGCAGGCGTTTGAAGCGACGGCAACAGCAACAGCAACAGCAACGGCGGTTGGCCGGCGATCACGAGTTGTGAGAGGGGTCGGGCCAGGGTGGGTTGGCGGGGGGCGCCGTGAACCCATCCCTGGGGGCTTGGCCGCGGCATCCATGCCGCGGACACCCCCGCCAACCCACCCTGGCCCGGCCCATTCGACATCCCGGTGTCGGACGGCAAGAGCGTTGGGTTTCCAAATGGAAAGAGGGGTCGGATCCGTTTTCCTGCGGAAAACGGATCCGACCCCGGAAGCAATGCGGCTGTTGCTCTTGCTCTTCTTTCTTCAATCCGGGGTGGGCGCGCACGGAAAGTGTCCGTGGCCGGGAGGGTGGGTTGCGCAGGGGCGTGAGCCGCATGGATGCGGCGACCGAGCTTACATGGACGTACTTGCAGCGTCCCCTGCGCAGCCCACCCTCCCGGGCAACCCTCGCCAGCCAAGCGCTTTCCGCGACCCACCCCGAGGGGCTTCGCCGTTGGCTGGATATCCAGATACCCCGTAAACGAAAACGCCCCAGCGCAGGGCCGGGGCGTTCTCGTACCTCAGGTCAGGCTGGCATCAGAACTCCTGCCAGTCTCCGTCGGCCAGCTCGGTGGCCATCGGGCGACCACCCGCAGTGCGGCGGGCGGGCGGGGCAGCCGGAGCCGGTGCTGCCGGTGCAGCAGTACGCGGGGCCGGGGCAGCGGCGCGCGGCGGGGCGACCACGGCTTCGGCTTCGTCGACCACGAAGATCGACACGGCCTCGCTGAGGTGGCCGGCCTGTTCTTCCATCGCACGTGCGGCGGCGGTGGCTTCTTCCACCAGCGCAGCGTTCTGCTGGGTGGTTTCGTCCATCTGCACCACGGTCTGGTTGACCTGCTCGATGCCGGCCGACTGTTCCTGCGAAGCGGCGGAGATCTCGGCCATGATGTCGGTCACGCGCTGCACCGAGGCGACGATCTCGCCCATGGTGGCGCCTGCCTTGTGCACCAGTGCCGAGCCGTCGTTGACCTTGCCGACCGAATCGTCGATCAGGCCCTTGATCTCCTTGGCAGCGGCGGCCGAGCGCTGGGCGAGGGTACGCACTTCGCTGGCGACCACGGCAAAGCCACGGCCCTGTTCACCGGCACGCGCGGCTTCCACCGCAGCATTCAGCGCCAGGATGTTGGTCTGGAAGGCGATGCCGTCGATGACCGAGATGATCTCGGCGATCTTCTTCGAGGAGGCTTCGATGGCCGACATGGTGGTGACCACCTGGCCGACCACATCACCGCCCTGCGAGGCGACACCGTGCGCGCCGATGGCGAGCTGGTTGGCCTGGCGGGCGTGCTCGGCGTTCTGGCGCACGGTGGAGGTCAGTTCCTCCATCGAGGCAGCGGTCTCTTCCAGGTTGGCGGCCTGCTGCTCGGTACGGCGCGACAGGTCGCTGTTGCCGGAGGCGATTTCGCCGGCGGCCGAACTGATCGCGCGGCTGGACTGCTTGATGCGGGTGACGATCTCGCTCAGCTGCGCGGCAGTGGCGTTGGCGTCGTCGCGCATGCGGGCGAACACACCCTGGTAATCGCCGTGCATGCGCACGGTCAGGTCACCCTGCGACAGCGCGGCGAGCAGGCCGGAGATCTGTTCGATGCTGCCGGCGTTGGCGTCGAGCAGGCCGTTGATCTGCTGTGCCAGCTGCAGGAAGAAGCCTTCCTTGTCGCTGGCATCGATGCGGCCGGACAGGTCGCCGGCAGCCGCCTGGGCGATGACGCGCGCCACTTCGGCTTCGACCAGGGCTTCCTGGGTGCGGTCGCGCCATTCCACCACGTAGCCAACGGTGTCGCCGCCTTCATTGCGGATGGTCGACACCACCTGTGCGAACTGGGCATCGCCGTACTGCATCGGGCGACGGGCAACGCCGTGCGCCTTCAGGTTGCCCAGCAGGGTCTGGTCCATCTCGCCGCGGTGTTCCAACACGGTGACCGGCTTGCCGATCAGCGAGGCCTGGGCGTCGAAGTCCGGCAGGTCGCGGCGCACTTCATCCTGGTACTGGCTCAGGGTCTGCTGCAGGGCGCGGTTGCTGTAGACGATGGTGTTGCTGGTATCGGTCAGGTAGACGCCGGTCGAACTGTAGTCCAGCGCGGTGCGGATGCGCAGGTTCTCGCGGGCAACGGCCTGGTCGGTTTCGATGCGCTCGCGCAGGTCGCGCTGCATGCGCTGCATGGCCTGCATCAGCTCGCCTACTTCGTCCTGGCGGCTGACGTCGATGTGGCCATCGAGCTTGCCGCCGGCGACGTCGTTGGCGACCGAAACGGCGCCACGTACGCTGCCGACCAGGGCGCGGGCGAACAGCCAGACCAGGACCAGGCCGAGTGCGGCGCCGCCCAGCAGGGCGATCACGGTCAGCACGGCGGAGGCAGAATAGGTGGACGCGGCCTCTTCGCGCGAGGCGCGGGCGAGGCGGTTGTCTTCGGCGATCAGCGCTTCCAGCGCCGAAGCAGCCTTGCGGTGCTTGGTGCGGGTCTCGCCCACGAAGGTATCGATGGCATCGTCCGGCAGGTCCAGCTCCAGCATCTCGGTGACGCTGTCGTAGGAGGCCAGGGCGTCCTTCCACTCCTTGGCGAAGGTATCGAACAGCTTCTTCTGCTGCGCGTTGTCGACCAGCTTCGGGTAGTCCTTGATCGACGTGTCCATGCTGGTGCGCAGGTCGACGGCCTGCTTGCGCGCGTCGGACTTGACGTCATCGCTGGCGCGGATCAGCTGCTGGTAGGCGGCATTGCGGTACTCGCCCAGCATGCCGCGCATCTCGCCGGCCATGCGGATGCTTTCCATGCGCGAACCGGCCAGCTCGGTGGTGACGTTGTTCAGCGAATGCAGTCCGCGATAGGCGACGATGCCCTGCAGCAGCATCACCAGCAGGAGGACACCGAAGGTCAACAGCAGCTTCGGCATCAGTTTCAGGTTGTTGATCCACGGCATGGGCGTTGCGATCTCCTAAGGCAGACGCGTCCGGGCATCGGGCCCGGTTGCAGCAGAAACCACGCCGGCACAAGCTCCGGCGTGGTTCGACGGACAGCGGATTACTTGATGTTGGCCAGCTTCAGGCCCGCCGGCGAGCTGACTTCGATTTCCGCGCGCGAGGCGTCGCGCTGGATCTTGCCGATCACGCACACGGTCTTGCCTTCCAGGGTTTCCAGCGGGAAGGAGAACTTGCCGCGGTTCTCGCCGGCGATGCGGGCCGAGAAGGTGTGGCGCGGGAAGGCGCCGCCCATGTACAGGAAGGTCGGCTGGCCTTCGGAACCTTCTGCGTAGCGGGCCTTTTCGACCTTGCCACAGACCATGCCGTCCTTGCCGACCGAACGCGGGGCCAGTTCCGGCGGGATCATGTCGGCCGCCTGGGCGAACGCGGAGGAAGCGGGGGTGGCCAGGACAGCGGCCGAAACGAACGCAAGCAGGGACTTCATCGAGGTGTATCTCCGGGGATGGTGATGGTCGTTCCGGTTCCGCGCGCTCCTGCGCGACCGGCTTCTGTCCCCCTATCGGCACTGCCGGGGGGAACTGAAGGGTTTTGTGACCAGAACGTGAAGCAGGTCCGCTGGGTCAGGCGGCAGCGTCTTCGGCGAGGGTGGTCTGGCCCATGTCGGCGCTGTCGAGCAGGGTCTCGATGTCCAGCAGGATCAGCATGCGGTCGTCGTGGGTGCCGATGCCGGAGATGAAGCGGGTATCGACCGCAGCGCCGAACTCCGGGGTCGGGCGGATCTGCTCGGCCGACAGCGGGATCACGTCCGACACGCTGTCGACCACGATGCCGACCACGCGATCTTCGACGTTGAGCACGATCATCACGGTGAAGGCGTCGTAGCGGGCGTTGTCCAGGCGCAGCTTCAGGCGCAGGTCGATGACCGGGACGATGGTGCCGCGCAGGTTGATCACGCCCTTGATGTAGTCCGGGGCATCCGGCACGCGGGTGACCGCATCGTAGCCACGGATTTCCTGCACCTTGAGGATGTCCACGCCGTAGTGTTCGGCGCCGAGGGTGAAGCTGAGGAATTCGCCACCGGCGCTGGCGGCGGAGCTGGTCTTGTCGTTCATCGAGGGGTCCTGGTTCTGCCGGAAGTCCCGGTGTCAGGCTCGATATCGGCCCCGCGTGGGGGGACTTTAGGTGTGGCGCCTGGGGCATCCACGCAGGGCGTGGATCTGCCGGGGCGGGGTGGGCATCCGCAAATGGCGTGGATCCGCCGAAGATCGGTAGTGCCGGCCGGGCGGTCCTACAGTTCGCCGTTGCGGCGGGCCTTGCGCTGGCGGTCGATGCGGAAGATGTAGCGCTGGATGGCGCTGTCGCCACCGCGCGGCAGGCTGTCAAAGCGCATGCCCACGCGCTTGACCTCGATGCCGTTGGGCTGTCGCTGCGGCAGCAGGTTGCAGACCACCAGTTCGATGTCCAGGTCCGGGCCATCGGGCAGCGACAGCTGCGCCGTGTAGCGCTTCTGCAGGCCGAACACGGCGCAGTCGTTGGGCACCACCACGGCCAGGCCACCACCGCTGATGTCCACCACCCGCATTGAAAGTGCTTCGGCGCGGGCTTCGCCGGGTGGCAGAAGCAGCTGTGGCGAGTCGGTGACGGGGGTCTCCAGCCGGTACAGCTCGCGGCGCTGCAGGTGCACCAGTTCGTCCGGCAACGGGGCGCGGAAGGCGACGTGGCCATCGTTGTCCACGCGCTGCAGCGCGTGCAGGCGGAACCGCACAAGGACACGTTCAAGCTGGGCGAAGCAGAGCAGATGGTCGGCCTGCTCGGCGGCACGGTTCGATGCCTCCTGCGGGCTGCCGTCGAGCAGCAGGTAGTCTTCGTCCTCGTCGAGATCAAGCAGGGCGGTCGGGAACGAACGGTCCCGGCCGTCGATATGCGCATTGATCAGTGATCGCTGGTCGATCAGCGAGCGCAGCAGCTGCCGCAGCTGGCGGGGGTTGCGGACCAGGAAGCGTTCGTCCGCGGCGTCGGCCGCGTGGACATCGTGCAGTTCAGTGTCGTGGCCGTCGGACATGGAATCTGTGATCAGGGGCGGGCGCCAGCACGCGTTGGCGCGAGGCTCGATGGGGATATCGGCCTCTGCATTGGATTATGAAGTGAGATTTGCATCACTTTCCATGCGTAGGGGGTCAGATCCCTTCCCGTGGGAAGGGGATCTGGCCCCGGGTACATCAGAACTCCTGCCAATCACCCTCGGCAGCCAGCGCCGGCTGGGCGGCCGATGCGCGCAACGGTCGTGTCGGTGCTGCCTTGGTGGCGGGCAGAGCGGCCGCGACCTGGCGTGGCTGCGGCGCATTTGCCAGCCGTGCCGGTGCAGCGGCGACGCCCTGCGATGCCAACCGGAAGCGCGCCACAGCCTCGCCCAGCTGCACGGCCTGGTCTTCCATCGCGCGTGCGGCCGCCGTGGCTTCCTCCACCAGCGCAGCGTTCTGCTGGGTGGTCTCGTCCATCTGCACCACGGTCTGGTTGACCTGCTCGATGCCGGCCGATTGTTCCTGCGAAGCCGCAGAGATCTCGGCCATGATGTCGGTCACGCGCTGCACCGAGGCGACGATCTCGCCCATGGTGCTGCCGGCCTGGTGCACCAGGCTGGAGCCTTCAGCGACCTTGCCGACCGAATCATCGATCAGGCCCTTGATCTCCTTGGCGGCAGCGGCCGAGCGCTGGGCCAGGGTACGCACTTCGCTGGCGACCACGGCGAAGCCGCGGCCCTGTTCACCGGCACGCGCGGCTTCCACTGCGGCATTCAGCGCCAGGATGTTGGTCTGGAAGGCGATGCCGTCGATGACCGAGATGATCTCGGCGATCTTCTTCGACGAGGCTTCGATGGCCGACATCGTGCTGACCACCTGGCCGACCACTTGACCGCCCTGCGAGGCGACGCCATGCGCGCCGATGGCGAGCTGGTTGGCCTGGCGGGCGTGCTCGGCGTTCTGGCGCACGGTGGAGGTCAGTTCCTCCATCGAGGCGGCGGTTTCTTCCAGATTGGCGGCCTGCTGCTCGGTACGGCGCGACAGATCACTGTTGCCCGAAGCAATCTCGCCGGCGGCCAGGGTGATGCTGCTGGCGCTGGCCTGGATCTGGCCGACGATCTGGGTCAGCTGTGCAACGGTGGTGTTGGCGTCGTCACGCATGCGTGCGAACACGCCGTTGAACTGGCCGTCCATGCGTGCGGTCAGGTCGCCGGCGGCGATCGACTGCAGCAGCTGCGAGAGCTGGCCGAGGTTGCCGTCGGCCACCTGCATCATGCTGTTGAGCTGCTCGATCATCACGCGGAAATCGTGATCGAAACGCTGCGCATCACCGCGCTGGCTGAAGTCGCCGGCGGCGGCGGCCGAGGCCAGCTGCTGGATCTGCGTGTTGATGGCCAGCAGGCTGGCCTTGGCCGCATCCATCGACTCGTGCAGGATCGCGCGGCTGCCCGGCAGGCGGCGTGCGTCCGGGGCAAGGTTGCCGGTGGCGTACTGGTTGAGCACGTCGATGGCATCGCGGATCGAGTCGAGATGCTCGAAGATGACCGTGTTGATGCCGCTGGCCAGCTGCCCGTAGACGCCCGGGAAGTCTTCCGGAATGCGGTGGCTGATGTCCGGGCCGGCGTGCATCTGCGCCATCAGCTGGGTCTGCTCGGAGAAGCGGCGCAGCATCGCGGTCATGTCGGCGGTGGCCGCCAGCATGCGGCCGGCCTCGTCCTTGCCGGTGCTCTGGGTGGTGACGCTGAGGTCGCCGCGTGCGACGGCCTGGATGGCGTTCACGGCCTTGCCGAGCGGGCCGACCACGGCGCGTGAGATGACCACCGCCAGGGTTGCGGCGACCACAACCAGCAATACGACGGCGGCAATGATAGCCAGCATGCTGTTGCGGTGGGTGGCATTGGCGTTGTCGATCTTGCCCTGCATCAGCGAGCTGCTGTACGCGCCCAGTGCCTTGAGGTCTTCAAAGGCTTTGCGGCGCAGTGGGCGCGACTGGTCGTCGGAGATCTGCCGTGCGACGACGCCATCGCCGGCGGTGGCCGCTTCGCGCAGCTTGGCATTGGCTGCGAAGTAGCCATCGACGTCGGCCTGCACGGCGCGGTAGAGCTCGCGCTCCTTGGCGCCGGCCGGCAGCTTGGCGTACGCGGCCAGCTGTTCGCGCACGACGGCGGCGGTGTCGTCCATGCGCTTGTTGTAGTCGGCCACCTTCTCGGGCTGGTCCAGCATGCTCAGCTGGGCCAGCTCATAGGTACGGAACTCACCCAGCTGCGAGCGCACTTCGCCGAGGTACTGCACGGACGGAATATCGTTGGAGGCCATGGCGCTCAGCTGCGCGTTGGCCTCGGACAGGCGGACCAGGGCGAAGGCACCCAGTACGACGGTCATCAGGGTGGTGAGGGTGAACCCCACGGCCAGCTTGCGGGCGATGGGCAGATCGTGGAACCACTTCATGCAGGGTGCTCCAGGTGGGCAGGGCGCCGGCGTCGTTGCGTCGGCTGGGGGTGGTTGCAGAGCGAACGGTGGTGCCCGGTGGGGGTTCGGTGACGGCCGTCAAAGCGAAATAGCGGCGCAGTTCGGATGGACTTTATGGACGCAGATCACATTCGGTTGCGTAGGGATGACGGCGCGAAAGTGCCGCCGTGGCGGGGCTTGCGCTTGCATGACGTAGTTGCGCGCGAAACCTTCGCGTCGACGGAGTTCACGGAATGCAGGGCGCAGTGGGTTGGGGTCAGATCCCTTGGCAGGGCGCGCGCAAACAAAAACCGCCGCCCCGAAGGGCGGCGGTCCAGTACACGCCTGCAGCGTGGATCAGGCGGCCTGCGGCATCCGCAGCGAGCGTACCAGGCCGCCGATGTCGACGATCAGAGCCACGCGGCCATCGCCGAGGATGGTGGCGCCGGACACCCCGCCGATGCGGCGGTAGTTGTTCTCGATGTTCTTCACCACCACCTGCTGCTGGCCGACCAGCTCGTCCACTTCCAGTGCGATCTTCTGGCCATCGCCTTCGACCACCACCACCAGCGATTCGCTGCCCGGTGCGCGGTTGCCGTAGCCGTAGTACTCGCTCAGCGAGAGGATGGGCAGGTACTCGCCACGTACGCGCAGCACGCGGCCTTCGCCGGCCATGCTGCGGATGTCCTCGGCCTGCGGCTGCAGGGCCTCCAGAACGTAGGCCAGTGGCAGGATCAGCGTCTCGCCCGCCACCGCTACGGTCATGCCATCGAGGATGGCCAGGGTGAGTGGCAGGCGGATCAGCGTGCGGGTGCCGGCGCCGAGGCTGCTTTCGATCTGCACCTCGCCACCCAGCGCCTGGATGTTGCGGCGGACCACGTCCATGCCGACGCCGCGCCCGGACAGGTCGGTGACCGCATCGGCGGTGGAGAAGCCGGGTTGGAAGATCAGGTCCCAGACCTGCGAATCGGTCGGGTTGTCCGGCACCGCCAGGCCGCGTTCGGTGGCCTTGGCCAGGATCTTGGCCCGATCCAGGCCGCGGCCGTCGTCGCTCACTTCGATGACGATGTGCCCGCCCTGGTGCGATGCGGCCAGGGTGATCGTGCCGGTCTCGTCCTTTCCCGCACCGCGACGCACGTCGGGCATTTCCAGGCCGTGGTCGATCGAATTGCGCACCAGGTGCACCAGCGGATCGGCGATCTTCTCGATCAGGCCCTTGTCCAGCTCGGTGCCTTCACCGACGGTGCGCAGGCGCACCTGCTTGCCCAGGCGGCTGGACAGGTCGCGGACCAGGCGCGGGAAGCGGCGGAACACCGCATCGACCGGCAGCATGCGCACGCCGATCACCGCTTCCTGCAGGTCGCGGGTATTGCGTTCCAGCTGGTCCAGGCCGGCGAACAGGCTCTCGGCGTGGACCGGGTCCAGCGCGTGCGAGACCTGCTTGAGCATGGCCTGGGTGATGACCAGTTCGCCGACCAGGTTGATGAGCGCATCGACCTTGTCGACGCTGACGCGGATCGAGGTCTCGGCTTCCTGGCTGGCAGTGCCGCTGGCAGCGGGTGCGGCAGGCGCTGCCGGTGCGACGGCAGCAGGTGTGGAAGGGGCTGCTGCAACGGGTGCCTGGGTAGCCAGGCTCGGCGGCGCTGCCGGACGGATGTCCAGCTCGCAGTCGTCCAGTACCCAGGCGAAGGTGTCTTCGATTTTGCTGCGCGGCACCTTGCCGACCAGGCCGAGGTCCCATGCCAGGTGGGCCTCGAGCGGGTCGAGCTGGGCAAAGCCGGGCAGGCGCTCCATGCGCGCGGCCACCTGCAGCGAACCGAGGTGTTCCAGTTCGCGGATGATGCGCAACGGGTCGTTGCCGCTCATGAACAACGACGGTGCCGGGGTGAAGCCGATCTGCCAGGCTTCCGGCGTATCGTCCACCTTGGCTGCGACAGCGGCCGGCGCGCTCGCTGCGGCCTGGCCGGAGAGAACGGCTTCCAGGCGTGCCTTCACCGCGGCAACAGCGGCGGGGTCGGCGGCCTGTCCGTGTTCGGCTTCGCGCAGCAGGGCGCGCAGCACGTCCACCGATGACAGCATGGCGTCGACGGCGTGGCCTTCCAGGGCCCGCTTGCCGGCACGCAGCTCATCGAGCAGCGTTTCCAGCACGTGGGTCAGGCCGGCGATGGCATCGAAGCCGAACGTGCCGGCGCCGCCCTTGATGGAGTGGGCGGCGCGGAACACCGAATTGATGATCTCCGCGTCCTGCTGCCCCGATTCCAGGGCCAGCAGGCCAGCCTCCATCGCGTCGAGGCCTTCGCGGCTCTCCTCGAAGAAGGTGGCGTGGAAGCGTTGCAGGTCCATGCTCATGGCAGTGGTGGTCCGGAAGCGAAGAGGGGGAGCGGTGCGGGGCGATCAGCCCAGCACTTTCTGCACGGTGGCGACCAGCTGTTCCGGATTGAACGGCTTGACCAGCCAGCCGGTGGCGCCGGCGGCCTTGCCTTCGGACTTCTTGTCGGCGGCCGATTCAGTGGTCAGCATCAGCAGCGGGGTGAACTTGTAGTCCGGCAGCTGGCGCAGTTCGCGGATCAGCGCGATGCCGTCCATGTTCGGCATGTTGACGTCGGTGACCACCGCATTGAAGCGCTGGCCCTTGGCGCGACCGAGCGCGACCGCGCCGTCTTCGGCTTCTTCGACGGCAAAACCGGCCGAGGTGAGGGCGAAGGAAACCATCTGGCGCATCGACGCCGAATCGTCCACCACCAAGATACGTGCGCTCATGCAGCGTTCTCCACAGATTTCAGGTTGTCATGGGTTACGTCCAGGCCCAGGGCCTGGGTGACGCCCAGCAGGCGTGCGGCGTCACGGAAGGTTGCGGTGCAACCGTGGAAGCCGGTGCCCAGGCCTGCCTTGCGGCGGGCCTGCACGAATGCACACAGCACCTGCACGGCGGCCGTGTGGATGCGGGCGACCTGGCTTGCATCCAGGGTCAGCTCGCCTGCCTGCGCCACCAGCGGGGCGAGGCGGTTCTTGAGCTCGGTGCTGCTCTCGATGCCGAGATCCTCACCCAGTTCGACAGTGCTCATCGTTGCTCCGGACAAACGGTTCCGTGATCCATAACGGCACCCCGGCAGGGTTCTTTAGGGGAATCGACGCGGTGCGTCGTTGCGGTCGCTGCTGAAAAGGGGACGGAGGGGATTAAGTCGCAAATTCCCGCGTCCCTCTGCGACTGCCAGTAGCAACGGCGACCGCGCAGTGGGGACGTAAGGTGCTGATCCAACGGATCAACTCCTTGCGTCCCCGACATTCACCGCGTCGGCGCAAAGCGCCGAGCCAGTTGCGACTTAATCCCCTCCGTCCCCTTTTTTTCCGCTCAACTCAACAGCCGTGTGGCGTCCAGCAGGATCATCGGGCGCTGGCTGACCCGGGCGACGCCGCGGAACAGATCATTGGAGATCTGGCAGATGCGGGCGGTATCCGGGGGTTCGATCTGCGAATCGGTGAGGTTGGCGACATCTTCCACGGCCGACACACGCAGGCCGATGGTCTCGCCATCCTCTTCCAGCACCACGATGCGGGTCTGGGCATCGTCTTCCGCCGCCGCGGCGCCGAGGTGCAGGCCGAGGTCCATTACCGGTACCACCTGGCCACGCAGGTTCATGATCCCGAGCATCGCCGGTGCGGTGCCGCGCAGCGGCAGCAGCGGCACCGGCAGCACGACCTCCTGCACCTTCAGCAGTTCCAGTGCATAGGCCTGGGTGCCGCAGCGCAGGCGCAGCCAGCGCGAAGTACGCTCGCCGGCGCGACGGTTCTGCGGATGCGGACTGCTGGCGGGCTGGTGCGCCTGTGCCTGCAGCTCCTGCCAGGTGCCGGGACGGCTGGTGGCCGGAGCATCCACGGCAACGCGCGGGGGCGGCGCGGCGGCGGCGCGTGCTGCTGGGACAGCCGGAGCGGGTGCAGGGCGGGGTGCCGGGGGTGCGACCACGGCCGGTGGCGGCGTGGGGACATCCTCGCCTCCGGCGGCGGCTTCGAATGCTGCCTGCAGGCCAGGGCTGTCAGTGTGGGCGAGGTGATGGCTGTCGGCCGCGTCGGTCTCGAAGATCACTTCGTCGGGCAGGTCGTCCCAGGTGGGCTCTGGGCCACTCGTTGCCGCCGGAGCTGCTACGGGCTCCGTTTCGTGGATTACCTCATCGGGCAGGTCGTCCCAGATCGGTTCGCGCTCGGGAGTGGCGACCGGCATTGCGGCGGCCTCGAATGCGGCTTCCAGTGCTGCGTTGTCCTCTGCCGGGGCAGCGGCAACAGTCTCCGTTTCGTAGATCACCTCGTCCGGCAGATCGTCCCAGGTCGGCTCGCGTTCGGGTGCAGCAGTGGCGGCCTCGAATGCGGCTTCCAGTGCTGCGTCGTCCTCTGCCGGGGCGGCAGCAACAGTCCCCGTCTCGTAGATCACTTCTGCCGGCAGATCTTCCCATGTCGGCTCGCGTTCGGCGTCCGCTGCAATCGCCGGGCACGCTTCGTCGCTGGCCGGCGGCGGTGCAGCCGGTGGCGCCACGGCAATCGCTTCGCCCAGCAGTTCGTCCAGGTAGTCGTCCAGTACACCGGTGCTGTTCATGCGGCCTGCTCCAGCGCGCGGGCATCCTCGCCGAGGACCCAGTTCAGGGCGCGGCGGTAGGCGGCCAGGCCACGGCCCGGGTAATCTTCGCCGACGCTGGGCAGGGTGAGGCCTGCGGCATTGCTGATGCGGGTGTCGATCGGAATCGCGTCTTCCCACACCCGGGTGCCGTGACGATCCTGCATGGTGCGCAGCGATTCGTTGCCGGCGCGGGTGCGGCGGTCGAACAGGGTCGGCAGGATCGAGATCGGCAGGGGGCGTCGGCGCGAGCGCTCGACCATCTCGCCGGTGCGGACCATGCCGTCCAGGCCATGCAGGGCCAGCGGCTCGGCCTGGGTGGGGATGATCAGGCGGTCGGCGGCGGCCAGCGCGTTGATCATCAACAGGCCAAGGGTGGGGGCACAGTCCAGCAGGATGTAGTCGTGCTGGCCCTGGTGACGCGCCAGTGCGTTCTGCAGGGCCAGGCCGAGGCCGGGTTGGTTGGCGCTGCGGCGCTCCAGCGTGGCCAGCGCCGACTGCGCGCAGACATAGTCCAGGCCGTGGATGTTGCTGGCATGGCACAGGCTGGAAAGATCCGCCGGCGGGGCGCCGAACAGTTCCAGTACGCCGGCCGGCGGCGGATCCACCGGCACGCCGAAAGCGCGGCTGAGCGAGGCATGCGGATCGAGGTCGATCAGCAGCACGCGATGGCCAAGCGCGGCCAGGCCACGGCCGAGGGCGAGGGTGGTGGTGGTCTTGCCGACTCCGCCCTTCTGGTTGGCGACTGCCCAGATGCGCATCGGTTTACTCCTTCATTGCCGGGGGAACGGCGGCGCCGACACGGCTGCCAGCCGGCACCGGCGGCAACTTCACCGGTGCGATGGGGGAGGTGGGGGCGGCAGCCGGAGTTGCGGCGGCTTGTTCGGTGGCGCTGTTGTCGGCGGCGCCGGTGGCCGCATTGAGGCGCTGGCCAAGTGGATCCACCGAATGCGAGGTGTCGGCCAGGATGATGACCATCACCCGGCGGTTGCGGTTCCGCCCCTGCGCGCTGTCGTTCTCTTCGCGCGGACGGAACTGGCCATAGCCGACCATTGCCAGTCGCGACGGCTGCACGCCCTGGTCGGCGAACAGGTGCACCACGCTGGCTGCGCGTCCAGCCGACAGCTCCCAGTTCGACGGGAAGGTGGCGGTGGCGATCGGCACGTTGTCGGTATGGCCTTCCACGCGCACGCTGTTGGGCACGTCACGCAGCACCTCGGCCAGGCTGGCCAGCGTCTGTCGTGCATGCACGTCCAGCGCGGCCGAGCCGGTGGGGAACAGGATGTCGCTGTTGATCTCCACTTCGATCCACAGTTCGGTGCGGCGCACGCTGATCATGCCGCGGTCGATCAGTGGCGCCAGCGCGGCGGTGAGGCGGTCGGCGATGCTGTTGAGCTGGCGCTCGGCACGGGCGATCTGTTCCTGGTTGTGCACCGAAACAGGCATGCGCATCTGCGAGGCCATCGACGGCAGCAGGGTCGGGTCGTGCGAGGGTGCCGGCGCGGACGGGCCGACCTTGGTGCCGGACTTGATCACCGACGGGCTGTCCCAGCCGCCGCCCTGCACCTGCTTGTTGCCGACCTGCACCGGGTTGATCGTGCGCGGCGCACCACCAAAGGCATCGGTGAGCGCGTCGGCCATGATCCGGTACTTGCCCTCGTTGACCGAGGAGATCGCGTACATGACCACGAAGAAGGCGAGCAGCAGCGTCATCAGGTCGGCATAGGGGATCGCCCATGCTTCATGGTTGGCGTGCTCTTCGTGGTGCTTGCGGCGGGCCATGTCAGTGCAGGAAGCCGGAGAGGTTGGTTTCGATGTTGCGCGGGTTCTCGCCCTGGGCGATCGAGATCAGGCCTTCGATGACCATCTCGCGATCGCGGGTGTTGTGCGAGATCACACTCTTGAGCTTGGCCGCGATCGGCAGGAACAACAGGTTGGCCGAGGCGATGCCGTAGATGGTGGCGGTGAACGCAGCGGCGATGCCATGGCCCAGCTTGCTCGGGTCGGCCAGGTTCTTCATCACGGCAATGAGGCCGAGGACCGCACCGATGATGCCCAGCGTGGGTGCGTAGATGCCCATCGCTTCGAAGACCTTGGCGCCGGCCTGGTCCTGGTGTTCCTGGCTGCCCAGTTCGATCTCCAGCATGTGACGCATCGATTCGGGTTCAACGCCGTCCACCAGCAGCTGCAGGCCCTTGCGCAGGAACGGGTCCTGCTGCGCTTCCACCTGCGATTCCAGGCCCAGCAGGCCCTGGCGAC
The DNA here is from genome assembly GCF_056482105.1 of Stenotrophomonas sp. 78350_Sma. NCBI lineage: Bacteria > Pseudomonadati > Pseudomonadota > Gammaproteobacteria > Lysobacterales > Lysobacteraceae > Stenotrophomonas > Stenotrophomonas sp. 78350_Sma. The sequence continues at coordinate 2,258,285 of NZ_CM151182.1, forward strand.
GGGCGATGTTGCTCCACTCGACGATCTGCTGGATCAGTTCGCGGCGATCACTGTGTGGCGGGCGCACGACCCAGCGCACGATCTTGAAGGCATGCTTGAACACCGCCGGCGAGGTATGCAGCAGGATCGCGGCGACGGTGCCGACGATGACGATCACGAACGCCGCAGGCGACCACAACGACGCCAGGCCGGCGCCCTTGAGGATGCTGCCACCGACCAGCGAGGCCAGGGCGAGAAAGAGTCCAATGAGGCTGAGTCTATCCATGGTTCCGGTATCGGCTTGTATGAATGGGACTTGAGACACCGGGAGAGCGCGTACAGACGGTAGTCACAGTTTTCGGGTCGCTGGGCCATGCCCGGCGGGGTTTCAGCGTATGCCGTCCACGTCCAGGATCAGTGCCATGCGACCATCGCCGATCAAGGTTGCACCGGCATAACCGCGCAGGCCGCGCAGGGCTTTGGGTAGTGGCTTGATGACCACTTCCTCGCGCCCGCGCACCTGGTCCACGACCAGTCCGAAGCGCGCTTCACCGGCCTGCAGCACCACGATGGTCAGCAGGGTCGACGCGGCGGGCGTCACATCCAGCCACTGGCGCAGGTCGACCAGCGGCAGGGTGTGCGAGCGGCGATCGAGCACGGCGCGGCCATCGAACCAGCCCAGCGAGGTGCGCGGCGCGTGAAGCACTTCCATCACGCGTGCCAGCGGTAGCGCGTAGACGTCCTCGCCGGCCTGCACCAGCAGGGTCGGCAGGATCGCGAGGGTGAGCGGCACGCGGATCAGGAAGCGGCTGCCACGGCCCAGCTCCGACTGGATCTGGATCTGGCCGCTCAGTTCGCGGATGCGCGACTGCACCACGTCCATGCCCACGCCACGACCGGAAATATCGGTGACCTGCTGCTTGGTCGAGAAGCCGGGCAGGAACACGAGATGCAGGCATTCCTCGCTGCTCAGGCGGGCAGCGGCCTCCGGGTCGATCAGGCCCTTCTCGCGCGCCTTGGCACGCAGCTTCTCGGGGTCGATGCCGGCGCCATCGTCCTGCACCTCGATGCTGACGTAGTCACCTTCCTGCTGGGCGGACAGGCGCACATGGCCCATCCGCGGCTTGCCCTGTGCTTCACGCAGATCGGGCATTTCCACGCCGTGGTCGATGGCGTTGCGGACCAGGTGCACCAGCGGGTCGGCCAGCGCTTCGACCAGGTTGCGGTCGAGCTCGGTCTCGGCACCGACCAGCTCAAGGTCCACTTCCTTCTTCAGCGAGCGGGCGACGTCGCGGGCGACCTTGGGGAAGCGCGAGAACACTTTGCCCACCGGCTGCATGCGGGTACGCATCACCGCCGACTGCAGGCGCGCAGTGGCGATGTCCAGCGTCGATACGGCGCGATCCAGCTCCTCGTCGCGCAGGCGTGCACGGAGGGTCTTCAGGCGGTTGCGGGAAAGCACCAGTTCGCCGATCAGGTTGACGATCGCATCCAGGCGCTTGGTGTCCACGCGCACGGTGTGCTCGGCCTCGGCCATCGGCTTGGCCGCTGGCTTGGCTGCGGGCGCCGGGACAGGTGCCGGGCGCGGTGCTGCGGCGGGTGCCGCCGCGATGGCGGCAGCAGGCTTCGCGCCTGGCGCAGCACCGCCGTGCAGCTGGTCCAGCAGGGCTTCGAACTCGTCTTCGCTGATCAGGCCGTCGTCGGCCTTCTTCGCTGGCGCGACCGCGGTCGGCGCGTTGCCGCCGTGCAGCTGATCGAGCAGGGCCTCGAATTCGTCGTCGGTGATCAGATCGCTGCCGCCTGCCGCAGGCGCGGCCGCAGCGACCGGCGCGGTAGTGCCACCGTGCATGTCGAACTGCGCGATCAGGTCCGGCGGCGCATAGCCCGGCTCGGTACCGGAGGACACGGCGTCCAGCATCGACTGCAGGTAGTCCAGCGACTGCTGGGCGGCGTCGAAGTGGTGGGCCTGCAGTACCGCCTGCCCGGCACGCGCGATGCCCAGGGCTTCTTCAGCGGCGTGGCACAGCTCGACCATGGCGGTGACGCCAAGGAAGCCGGCGCCGCCCTTGAGCGTGTGGTAGCCGCGGAACACCGCGTTGAGTTGCTCGGTGTCCTGCGGTGCCTGCTCCAGCGACACCAGCTGTTCGCCCAGGCGATCCAGGATTTCCTGGGCCTCGATGATGAAATCGGCAGTGATGTCGTCGGATACCGCGCTCATGCTTACAGCCCCAGATCCGACAACAGGTCGTCGGCGTCGTTCTGCGAGACCGCGTGGCGGTCCAGTCCCTTCAGTGCCGGCCCGGCCAGTTCCGGATCGGTGCGATGCTGTTCCGGCGGCAGGCCAAGTGCGCCAAAGCCCTCGTGCACGCGGCGGACGATGCCGACCACGCGACGGATGATCTGCCCGGTCAGGTCCTGGTAGCTCTGGGTCAGGGCGATCTCGGTCAGGTTGTGGCGGATGCGCTCGAGCTGCGTGTCCTGGCCCGGCTGCAGGCCTTCGGCGCGCAGCTGTTCGGTCAGGCTGCGGCATTCCTCGGCCAGGTCCAGGGTGCGGTGCGTGGCCTGTTCGGTCATCGCCACCACGTGGTCAAGGCGTGCGCAGGCGTCGTCCAGCTCACCGGCCTCGCTGGGTACGGTCGGCAGTTCACCCAGTGCCTGTCCCAGCTCGCGGGCCAGCCGCGAGAGGCCGCTCATCATCGGCTGCGTACGCAGCGCGACCAGTCCGTCGATGCGTTGCCGCCAGGCGGCTTCGTCACCGGACTCCAGGGCGTCCAGGGCTTCCTGCAGGCGCAGGGCGAGGGCGTTCTTGTCGACCGTGGTATCCATCAGGCGCTGGCCGCCAGGCGTTCGAAGATCTTGCCGAGCTTCTCTTCCAGCGTCTGCGCGGTGAACGGCTTGATGATGTAGCCGTTCACGCCGTTCTGGGCGGCTTCGATGATCTGCTCGCGCTTGGCTTCGGCGGTGACCATCAGCACCGGCAGGGTCTTCAGCTTGGCATCGGCGCGGATCGCCTTCAGCAGTTCGATGCCGGTCATCACCGGCATGTTCCAGTCGGTGACCACGAAATCGAACGGCTGGCTCTGCAGCAGCGACAGCGCGGCATGCCCGTCCTCGGCTTCGGCGGTGTTGGTGAAGCCCAGATCGCCCAGCAGGTTCTTGACGATTCGACGCATGGTCGAGAAGTCGTCGACGATCAGGATGCGCATGTTCTTGTTCAAAGCAGAGTTCCTTTGTTGTTCATTCCGGGCGGCCGGGGGCAGCCGCCTCGGGCATGTTCATTCTTCCAGGCCGGCGTCGGCGGCCTCGAAGATTTTCAATCGGCCACGCAGGCGCAGTACCGCCTGGCCGTGGATCTGGCAGACCCGCGACTCGCTCACGCCGAGCACCGCGCCGATCTCCTTCAGGTTCAGTTCCTGCTCGTAATAGAGCGAGAGCACCAGCTGTTCGCGCTCGGGCAGGTGGCCGATGGCCTTGCCCAGTTCGCGGCCGAACTCGCCGCGCTCCAGCACCTGCTGCGGGGTCGGGCCGCCCTGGGCGACGGTGTCCAGCTCGCCCTGGTCCTCGATGCGCGACTCCAGGCTCAGCACCTGGCCGCGTGCGGCGTCTTCCATCAACCGCAGGTATTCGGGCAGCGGCATCTCCATCGCGGCGGCCACTTCGGTGGCGCTGGCGGCGCGGCCACTGCTCTGTTCCAGGCGGCGGATGGTGGCGGCGGCATCGCGGGCACGCCGGTGCACCGAGCGCGGCACCCAGTCGCCACGGCGGATCTCGTCGATCATCGAACCGCGGATGCGGATCGAGGCATAGGTTTCGAACGAGGCGCCCTGGTCGGCGTCGTAGCTGCGCGAGGCTTCGATCAGGCCCATCATGCCGGCCTGGATCAGGTCGTCCACTTCAACGCTGGCCGGCAACCGCGCAGCCAGGTGGTGGGCGATGCGCCGCACCAGGTCCGAGTGCTGGGCGATGACCTCGTTGGCCGCCGAGCGCTGGACCTCCCGGTACTGGGCTGCGCCTTTCATGCGGCCACCCCGCGCTGCTTGAGGATGCGCTCGAGGAAGAACTCGACGCCGCCACGCGGTTCGGTCGGCGCCTGCCAGCGTGCGGTGCGGCGCGCGATCTCGGTGATCGCCAGCGCGGCCGGGCTGGACGGATAGGCCTTCACCACCGGCTGCTGGCGCTGCACCGACAGGCGCAGCCAGTCATCCTGCGGCACGCAGCCCAGGTAGTTCAGCGAGACATCGGCGAGGAACTTCTCGCAGACGCGGGTCAGCTTTTCGTACAGCACGCGGCCCTCGTTCGGGTCGCGGACCATGTTGGCCACCACCTGGATGCGGTCCACGCCGCGCTCGCGCGAGAGCACCTTGATCAGCGCATAGGCGTCGGTGATCGAAGCCGGTTCGTCACAGACCACCACCACGGTGTCCTGCGCGGCCTGGCAGAAGGTCAGTACGCCGTCGGTGATGCCCGCGGCGGTGTCGACCACCATGATGTCCAGTTCACGTTCCAGCTCGGAGAACACGTTGACCAGGCCGACGTGCTCGGCCGGGGCCAGCTCGGCCATGTGCCGGCGGCCGGATGCGGCCGGCACCACCAGCACGCCGTTCGGGCCTTCGACGATGACGTCGTCCAGCGAGCAGCGACCGGCGACCAGGTCGGCCAGCGTAAAGGTGGGGTTCAGCCCCAGGATCACGTCGATGTTGGCCAGGCCAAGGTCGGCGTCCAGCAGCAGCGTGCGCTTGCCCATGCCGGCCAGTGCCACGGCCAGGTTCGCGGACACATTCGTCTTGCCCACGCCGCCCTTGCCGCCGGTCACGGCAATGGTGCGCACAGGGCCGAGCGGCTCGCTGCGGGTCGCCGACAGCGGGAAGGTCTTGGTCAGCTTGGCGTACTCACGCGACGGCATGGTTCAACTCCGGGTTGCAGGGCATATCGGCCGCTCGGCGCAAATCTTCAAGGCGAAGTACAAGATTGGCTGCACTGGCCCGGTGCAGGTCGTCCGGAACGTCCTGGCCATCGGTCACCCAGGTGATCGGCAGGGCGTGGTCCACGGCCACCGACAGGGCGTTGCCGAAGCGGCCGGTCTCGTCCAGCTTGCTCAGCACCAGGCCCTGCAGGTTGGCGGCGCCGAAGCGGCGGACCACCTCGTCCATGTCGCCGAAGCTGGTGTTGGCCGGCAGCACCAGCAGGGTGCGCACCTGGCGGGCGGCGCGCAGCCACTGCAGCTGGGCGGCCAGTGCGCGGTCGCGCGGGCCCAGCCCGGCGGTGTCGATCAGCACCAGCTTGTAGTCCTTCAGGCGTTCCAGCAGCTGGTCCAGGTCGGTGCCGCTGTTGGCTTCGTGCACGGCGATGCCGAGCTGGCGGCCGTAGCCGTACAGCTGCTCGCGGGCGCCGATGCGGGTGGTGTCGGTGGTCACCAGGGCGACGTCACGCGGCGCGTGTTTCTCGGCGAAGCGCGAGGCCAGCTTGGCGATGGTGGTGGTCTTGCCGGCGCCAGTCGGGCCGACCAGGGCGATCACGCCGCCTTCTTCCAGCGGGTCGACCGGGGCGATCGGCAGCTTGCGCGAGATCAGCCCCAGCATCAGGCCGCGACCACGGTGGGCTTCGGTCTCCAGCGGAATCTGCATGGCCACGTCGCGGGCCAGGCCGGCATCAAAGCCGTACTCGTCCATCAGGTCCAGCGCGGTGGCGCGTACCGGGCAGCCGCGCAGGCGCTCGTCGGTGAAGCGGTTCATCTCGCGCTCGATCACCTGGCGCATGCCGGCCACTTCCTGGCGCAGCTGGCGGATCTCGGCGTCGTCCTGGGCGACCACGGTCAGCGTCGGTGCCGGGGCCAGCACGGGGGCCGGACTGGCTTCGGCGACGGCTTCGAGCGCTGCCGGTTCGCTGGCGGCGATGTCAGGCTGGACATCGGCCATGGCAGCGCCCGGCAGCGGCGGCGGCTGCACGGCGGGGGGCACGCTTTCGTGATGCGTGTCGTGCGGCGGGTCGATCTGGAAGCGGGCGCGGTTGGCCGAAGCGGTGACGGCCGGGCCCGGTGCGACGATGGCCTCGGCGAACGGGGCGAAGATCTGTTCGGGCAGCGCCGGTTCGTTGACGGCGGCGCGCGCCAGGGTGGCTGCGAAGCCGGTGCTGCCGCGGGTCGGCACGATCTCGTCGGCGCTGTCCAGGGTGCGGCCGGTGGCACCCACGGCCGCACGGGCGAGGGCGGCCACGGCCGAGGTGGTGGCGGCCACCGGCTCCGGCGCCGGGGCAGCGCTGCGGCGGCGGGTCACCGCAGCGATCACAGCATCGGCGGCGGTACGCGGCTTGGGTGCCGGCGGAGGAGCGACGTCACGACGCGAGGCTTCCAGTGCACGCTGCACGGCGCTCTCGTCGTAGTTGGCGGCGGCGACGATCTCGATGCCTTCCTCGATCCGGCGGTTGGACAGGATCACGGCGTCAGGACCATGTTCCTTGCGCACCAGGTTCATGGCCGAGCGCATGTCGGCGGCGACGAATCGTTTGATTTTCATGCTGTGGTCACGGGACGAAGACGGCGGGGTGGCGGTCGGAGAACTCGGGTGGTCGGTGGTCTGCACGGTGCGGGTTCCCCTTGGTATCTGTCTGTTGCGTTGGTTCGAAAGTGGTGTCTGTTTTCTGGCGCATCGGCGGGCGGCGTCAGCTGATCGTTCCGACCAGCTTCAGGCGCTTGTCCTCCGGCACCTCGCTGTAGGCCAGGACCGACAGCGACGGAACGCTGTGGCGGACCAGGCGCGCCAGCGCGGCGCGCACCGGGCCCGGTACCAGCACGACCGCCGGCTCGTTTCGCGCTTCCTGCTTGCTGACACATTCGGCCAGGCTCTGGTGCAGTCGCTCCGCGAGTCCGGGTTCCAGCGCGGCGCCGTTGCCCTGCGTGGACTCCTGCAAGACACGTTCCAATTGCGGGTTGAGGGTGAACACCGGCAGCTCCGCCGACATTCCGGCGATCTCCTGCACGATGAAGCGGCCCAGTGCGGTGCGCACGGCAGCGGTCAGCACCGCCGGGTCCTGGCTGCTGGGCGCGTGTTCGACCAGTGCCTCGGCGATCTTGCGCAGCTGGCGGATCGGAATGCGCTCCACCAGCAGGTTCTGCAGCACGCGCACCACCGCCGACAGCGGCAGCGCCTTCGGCGTCAGATCTTCGACGAGCTTGGGCGCGCTCTTGGCCAGGTTGGCCAGCAGGTGCTGCACTTCCTCGTGGCCGAGCAGTTCCGGCGCGTGTTCGCGGATCAGGTGCGAGAGGTGGGTAGCGACCACCGTGGCCGGGTCGACCACGGTGTAGCCCAGCGTCTCGGCCTGGGCACGCTGGTGCGGCTGGATCCAGGTGGCATCCAGGCCGAACGCGGGGTCCTTGCCGGCGATGCCTTCCAGCGCGCCGAGGGCACTGCCGGGGTCCAGCGCCAGTTCGCGGTCCGGGTGGATCTCGGCGGTGGCCACTGGCACGCCATGCACCAGCACGCGGTAGCCGTTGGCCGGCAGTTCCAGGTTGTCGCGGATGTGCACCGAGGGAATCAGGAAGCCAACGTCCTGGGTCAGCTTGCGGCGCACGCCCTTGATGCGCGCCATCAGTTCGCCCCCCTGGTTGCTGTCCACCAGCGGGATCAGCCGGTAGCCGACCTCCAGGCCCAGCGGATCGACCGGGCGCAGCTCGTCCCAGCTCAGTTCGGCGGTCGGTGCCGGCGCGGCCGGGCGGCCCAGCGCATTGAGTGCGGCGGCATCGGTGCCGCCGGCCGCGGCGTCGGCGGCCGGAGCCTTGCCCTTGCGATAGACCTTCCAGGCGATGAAGCCGAGGATCGCGGACAGCGTCAGGAAAGCGACGTTGGGCATGCCCGGCACCAGGCCGACCACGCCGATGATGCCGGCGGTGATCGCCAGCGCCCGGTACTGGCCGAACACCTGGCCGGTCATGGCCTGGGCCATGTCCTGCGAACGCGAGGCGCGGGTGACCAGCATGGCCACGGCGCTGGAGACCAGCAGGGCCGGCAGCTGCGCCACCAGGCCGTCACCGATCGACAGCAGGGTGTAGGTGGCAGCGGCCTCGCCGAACGGCATGCCATGCTGCAGCACGCCCACGGCCAGGCCGCCGAGCATGTTGATGAACAGGATCAGGATGCCGGCGATGGCGTCGCCGCGGATGAATTTGCTGGCACCGTCCATCGCGCCGTAGAAGTCGGCTTCCTCGCGGACTTCCTCGCGGCGCAGCTTGGCTTCTTCACGCGTCAGCAAACCGGCGTTGAGGTCGGCGTCGATCGCCATCTGCTTGCCGGGCATGGCGTCCAGGATGAAGCGCGCGGTCACTTCAGAGACGCGGCCGGCACCCTTGGTGATCACCACGAAGTTGATGATGGTCAGGATCGCGAACACCACGATGCCGACCGCGTAGTTGCCGCCGATCACGAATTCGCCGAAGGCGGCGATGACCTTGCCCGCGGCGTCGTGGCCGTTCTGGCCGTTGAGCAGGATCACGCGGGTGGAGGCGACGTTCAGCGCCAGCCGCAGCATGGTGGTGATCAGCAGCACGATCGGGAAGATGGTGAAATCCAGCGGGCGCTTCACGTAGACCACCGCCAGCAGCACCATCAGCGAGATGGCGATGTTGAAGGTGAACAGCGCGTCGAGCACCGGCGCGGCCAGCGGCACCACGACCATGGCCAGCAGGGCCAGCACGATCAGCGGCGCGCCAAGGCCCTGGCGGATCATTTCCAGGGCGCGGCGGGTGTTGAATCCGGTGGAGGGCTGGGCGCTCACGGGCGGCCTCCCTTGCCGAATTCATCCACCTGGATGTGCGGGGCGTCCGGCATCGGGCCAGTGCGCCAGGCGCGCAGCTGGTAGACGTAGGACAGGACCTGGGCGACGGCCGAATACAGTCTCACGGGGATTTCCTTTCCGAGTTGGCCTTCCCGATACAAGGCGCGTGCCAAAGGCGGGGCAGAGACAATCGCGACCTTGTTGCCGTCGGCCACTTCACGGATGCGCAGGGCGGTCTCGTCCACGCCCAGGGCGACCACGGTCGGGGCGTTCATGGCCCCGCCTTCGTACTTCAGGGCCACCGCGTAGTGGGTGGGGTTGACCACCACCACGTCGGCGGTGGGCACTGCTTCCATCATCCGGCGGTTGGCCATCTGCTGCTGCAGCTGGCGGATGCGGCCCTTCACCTCCGGGCTGCCTTCGCTTTCCTTCATTTCCCGGCGCAGCTCTTCACGGGTCATCTTCAGCTTGCGCATCCAGTTCCAGCGCTGGTAAGGCGCGTCGATGGCGGCCAGTACCAGCATGGCGCCGGCAGTGGCCAGCAGCAGCCGCAGGGTGAAGCCGAGGCCGTCGGTGATGGCCGTTTCCAGTGGGTGGTGGATCAGCCCGCGCAGGGTGTCGAAGCCGGTCCAGACCACCAGCCCGGCGGCGACGCCGACGAAGGCCACGCGCAGCAGCGACTTGGTGAACTCGGCGATGGCCTCCGGGCCGTACAGGCGCTTGAGCCCGCTCATCGGGTTCATGCGGTTGAAGTCCGGCAGCATCGCTTTCTGCGACCAGCGCAGGCCACCCATCGCCAGCGGTGCGACGAAGCTGGCCAGCAGGCAGACCAGCACCAGCGGCGCGATCACCAGCATGAACTGCAGCAGCAGGTCGCCGAAGTGGCCGAACAGTTCCTTCGGGTTCTGCCGCAGGCTCTGTTCCGGGCTCAGCGCCTGCTTCATCCAGGCCGCGGCACCACGGCCGATCGAGCCGCTCATCGCCATTACCGCCAGCACGCCGGCGCCGAACACGGCGGCCGTGCCGAGCTCGCGCGAGCGCGGCAGGTTGCCCTGTTCACGGGCGTCGCGCAGGCGTTTTTCGGTAGGTTGTTCGGTCTTTTCGCCGGCGGATTCGTTCTCGGACATCACGGGGCACTACGGCAGGGGATGCCGGGGTGCGTGCAAGAACCGTTCCACGCATGGCGGGTGGCGCATCCACGCATGGCGTGGATCTGCAGGAGGGTGCCGCAAGAACCGTTCCGTGATGGCGGGCGGCGGCACGGGTGGCGCCGGGCCGTGCCCGGCGCAATCATCCGTCCGGCGTCACCGGCTGCAGCGGAATCGACACCATGCTGTCGCTGTGCCAGTCCACCCGCAGCGGCTCACCCGCATCGGCCACGCTCTCGTCGCTGACATCGCGGCCGGTGCCGTGGTTCACCTGGTGCATGGCGTCCTTCAGCACATCCACCTTCACCAGCAGGCGGCTGCCTGCAGCCAGGCGGCGGGCGACCATGCGCGTGCGGTCGAAGGGCAGGCGGGTCCATTGCCCGGGTTGCAGCAGCTGGCGCGTTGTCGGGTCGCGTACATGGCTGGCCCGGCCCATGTAGTAGGACAGCTGCATCCGACGTCCATCGGCGCGCAACTCGTACAGGGTGACGGTGAAATCGAAATCCCGCTTGTTGATCCGGACCTTCAGGTCGCCGGAGAAGCTGCCAACCATGTCCATGGGACGGGTGAACGGGGCGGAGACGAAGGACAGCGCGGTATCCACCTCGTCCCGCGCGGCGATGATCGGGAACGGGTAATAGCCATGCCGCATTTCATTGCGGTCGGCCAGGTCCACGGTCTGCTGCAGCTGGCCCGCTACCGGTGGCTGTTCCTGCAGCCGGTGGTAACCATCGGACGATGCCTGGTCGGCGGAGAGGTGGTAGCGGCGGTGATCGCCGGCCGCGGCCTCCAGCGTTGCCGCATGACCCCACGTGTTGGCGCCCATCAGCTGATAGTTCACACGGTCGGGCACCAGCGCCGGTCGCGGTGCACCGCGCAGCACATGGTCCAGCCATTGGAAGGTCAGTGCGGGCGTGTCGAACTGTGCGACAGGGTCCAGCTCATATTCACGCAGCTGCATCGGCTTGAGCGCCGACTGCGCGCCGCCATGGTCGTAGGGGCCGATCAGCAGGGCATGGTCGGTGTCGGGACGGTGCTGCAGGTGGTCCTTGAAGTACTGCAGTGCCGAGATCTGGCCATCGTCGTAGTAGCCGGTGATGGTCAGCACCGGTATGCGGATGTCGTTGAACTGGTTGCCATGCGGGACCATCGCCTGCCAGTAGGCATCGTAGGACGGGTGGGCCAGCCAGCGCTGCAACCATGGGTTGGGTGTGCCATCGACCTGGTCGATCTGCCGGTAGGGGCGGCCGGAGGCATACCAGCGTCGGCCGAGTTGGGACCAGCGGCGGTTCTGCGCGTAGGTAGCCTTGTCCAGCATCGGGCCATTGGCCACGTAGAACGCCCAGCCATAGTTGGCGCTCAGGAAGACGTTGTTCTCCATCGGCAGGCCCTGGCCGGGGATGGCGGCAACGTAGGGCACGATGGTCTTCAATGCAGGATGGTGGTGGCGCGCCGCAGCCCAGGCGGTGAAGCCCTCGTAGCTGCCGCCGTACATCGCCACGCGGCCATCGCTCCACGGCTGGCGGCTGATCCAGTCGATCGCCGCGGTGGCATCGTTGCCGTCGTGCTCGTAGGGGGCGATGGTGCCGATACCCTGGCCCTTGCCGCGGGCGTCCACCACGATGCCCGCATAGCCATGCGCGGCAGCCAGCAGCATCTTCAGCCGGTTCTTCGGTGGATCGGTGTAGATGGTGAACAGCATGGCTGTCGGCAGAGCTGCCGATGCGGCGCGAGGACGGGCCAGCTGCGCCGACAGCACGACGCCATCGCCGGCGGGGATGCGCAACGCATCGTCGATGGCGAAGCGGCGCTGTTCTTCCGCCGCAACCAGCGGAGGGGCCAGTGCGGCGGCCAGCGTCTGTGCGCGCAGTACCGCCCGCAGGCGCAGCAGGTCCAGTGCGACGGCCTCGCCGATGGTCGCGGCACCCGCCTGCGCCGCGATGGCCTGCTCCAGCTGGGCGCGCACCGGGGCTGGCTCGACCGAGAGCGCGGCATCGGCCTGCACCGCGGCAACGTCGTCGAGTGCAGCGAAGGCGCCGTGGAAGGCACGCGCATAGGCGGCTGTGTCCCGCTCGCCGGCGGTGGCGAGCAGCAGCATCGGCACCCAGCGCTGCACCGCCGCGGTGTCACCGTCGCTTGCCAGCGATGCGCGTGCCTGCTGGATCGATTGCCGCGCTTCGGCCGTCTGGCCCACCGCCAGCAGCGCGTGGCCGCGCTGTGCATCGGTCAGGCTGGGGGACTTCAACACGCCCTTGCCGAGGGCCTGCAGGGCGGCGTCGACCTGGGCCGGGGAAGCATCGGCTGGCAATGACCAGGGCAGATCAGCGGCGGCGGCGTGGCCAACAGCAAGGGCCAGCAACAGGCCAGCAAGGGTGGTGCGTAGGGCCACGGACGCTTCCTTGGATGACGGAGGAACGGCTCATCCACGCATGGCGTGGATCTACCGGGGATCGACACTCAATGGTAGCGCCGGGCCATGCCCGGCGGGTGCGCGCCCCGATGTCAGCCGGGCGGGTGTTGCCGCGGCGGGCTCTGCGCCAGTTCCACACGCGGCCGCGGCAGGTCGTGCAACTGCATGAAGCGCGCCGCATCGACCGGGCGGCCGAGCAGGTAGCCCTGCAGGTAGTCGCAGCCCAGGCGCTCCAGGTAGGCGCGCTGGGCGGCGGTCTCCACGCCTTCGGCGACGATGTCCATGTCCAGCGCGTGGCCCAGCGCCACGATCGCCGAGACGATCACCACGTCCTCGGCGCTGTGCTCCAGGTCGCGCACGAAGGCGTGGTCGATCTTGATCTCGGTGGCCGGCAGCCGCTTCAGGTACAGCAGGCTGGAATAGCCGGTACCGAAGTCGTCGATGGAAATGCCTACGCCCAGTGCCGACAGTGCCTGCAGCAGGCGCAGGCTGGTGTCGGTATCGCGCATCACCGTGCTTTCGGTGATTTCCAGCACCAGGTGCCGTGGCGCGATGTTGTGGCGCTCGATCACCGTGCGCACGTCCTGCAGCAGGTGTGGCGAGCTGAACTGCACCGGCGACAGGTTCACCGACATCGACCAGCCTTCATGCCCGGCGTCGTGCCAACGCCGCAGCTGCTGGCAGGCCTGGTCCAGCGCCCAGCGCCCGATCTCGTTGATCGCACCGCTGCGCTCGGCCAGGCGGATGAATCGATCGGGCGGAATCAGGCCATGTTCCGGATGCCGCCAGCGGATCAGCGCCTCGGCGCCGGCCACCTTCTGTGTCGCCACACGGATCTTGGGCTGGAAGTTCAGGAACAACTGGTCGCTGCCGATCGCCCGGCGCAGGTCGGCCAGCAGCCGGAACTGCTGCTCGGCACTGTCGTTCATCCAGTCGGCGAACAGCACGAAGGCGTTGCGTCCGGATTCCTTGGCCTGGTACATCGCCGCGTCGGCAAACGCCATCAGCTGCCGCTCGCTGGCGGCGTGGTCGGGGCAGATCGCCACACCGATGCTGGCGGTGACCTGCAGTTCGTTGTCCGGCAGCAGCGGTCCACTGCCGACCGCCTGCAGGATGCGCCGGGCGAGGGTAGGCAGATCCTCGTCGTGCTCGATGCGTACCACCAGCACGAACTCATCGCCGCCCAGGCGGGCCAGCATGTCGTGGGGGCGCAGCAGCTGGCGGGTGCGCTCGGCCACCGCCACCAGCAGCGCGTCGCCGGCCTGGTGGCCATAGGCATCGTTGACCTGCTTGAAGCCGTCAAGATCCATGAACATCACTGCGAAACGGCTGCCGCCCTGTTCGGCCTCGGCCAGCGCCTGCACGATGCGCCGCTGCAGCAGCAGGCGGTTCGGCAGGCGGGTGAGCGGATCATGCAGTGCAGCCTGGGTCAGCTCCTGCTGCGCGTCGGTCAGCGACGTGCTCAACATCGAGTTGCGCAGGCGCAGCAGCTGGGCCTCGACCCGCTGGTCCAGCCACGACACCACCAGCACCACGGCCAGGATTGCGACGGTCAGCATCACCACCAGCATGGCCAGCCATTCGCTCTGCAGGCCATCGCCGACCGCCGCGCCACAGATGCTGCCTTCCGGAAAGCGTGCGGCGGCCATGCCGGTGTAGTGCATGCCGACGATGGCCAGCCCGAGCAGGCCGGCGGCCGCGAGCCGGTCGCCGACACGGGTGCGCTGCGCGCGCAGGCGGAATGCCACATACAGTGCAGTCCACGAGGCGGCGACCGCTACCATCAGCGAAAACAGCAGCCAGCCCGGGTCATAGTCGATGCCGGGTTGCATGCGCATCGCGGCCATGCCGACGTAATGCATGCCGGCGATGCCGGTACCCATCAGCAATGCCCCGCCGGCCAGGCGTGGATGCGGGAGGGTGCGCAGCGAAACCAGCCACAGCGCGAACACCGACGAGGCGATGGCCAGGGCCAGCGAGAGCAGGGTGATGGGCAGGTCGTAGCCCAGTGGAATGGGCAGGTCGAAGGCGAGCATGCCGATGAAGTGCATCGACCAGATGCCCAGGCCCATGGCGAAGCCACCCCCCAGGCGCCACCACCACGCCGCGCCCTTGCCTGGCGCGGTGACGGTGCGTCCGGCCATCGCCAGCGCGGTGTAGGAAGCCATCACGGCGACCAGCAACGAAATCGCCACCAGCCACGGATTGTACGTGCCTACCAGCATTCGTCAGTCTCCCGGACCTGCCTGTCGACGGAAACCACGGTGGGGCATGCATGAGGCAGGCCGACGCAGGGCGGCGGCCATGTGCGGCATCCCCCCGGTTGCCGCGCATTCACTCTAGCGCGCAGACCCGGGGGAAGGGCAAGCAGTAAAACGTGATGATCGGGTCAGTGTGTGACCGCGTCCGCAGCCTGGAAGGCGGCGTCGAACAGGCGCTGCACCGGCGGGCCCATTTCGCCGGCCAGCAGGGCCAGCAGGAACAGGCCCAGCAGCAACGAGACCGGCAGGCCCAGCTGGATCGGGTTCAGTGCCGGCGCGGCGCGGGCCAGTACGCCGAACGCCAGATTGACCGCCAGCATCGCCACCGTCAGCGGTATTGCCAGGGTCAGTGCGCCGCGCAGGACCGTCAGCAGGAAGGTCGGGGCAATGCTGAAGAACGCGTGCGGGTCGGGCAGCGGGGCGCCGATCGGCAGTGCCCGGTAGCTGTCCACCACCAGCGAGATCAGCGCGAGGTGGCCATTGGCGGTGAAGAACAGCAGGCCGAACATCAGGTAGAACCACTGCCCGATCACGCCGGAGGTGCCGCCGCGCAGTGGGTCGCTCATCTGCGCGAAGGCCAGGCCAGTGCCCTGGGCGATCAGTTCGCCGGCCAGCGCACCGGCTTCGAACACCAGGCGCAGCAGGAAGCCGATGGACACGCCGATGGCCAGTTCCCGCGCGATGGTCAGCACGGTGGCGGCATCGAAGCCGGTCCAGTCCGGTACCGGTGGCAACAGCGGTGCCAACGCGATGGCAAGGGTGCCGGCCAGGATCACGCGGATCCGTGCCGGCACCGCGCGGGTGCCGACCATGGGCATGGCCATGGCCACCGCACCGATGCGCAGCATGGTCCACAGTACGGTGCCGATCATGCCGAAGGCCTGCAGGCCGTCGGCAGCCATCTGGGTGGCAGCGTCCATCGAAGCGCGTGTCCTAGCCGATCAGGTGCGGGATGCGCTGGAACAGCAGCGTGGTGAATTCAACCAGGTGGCCGATCAGCAGGCTGCCGAGCGCGAACAGCACCGCGGTCAACGCCGCCGCCTTGGCAACGAAGGCGATGGTCGGTTCATTGAGCTGGGTCGCGGCCTGCACGACGCCGACCACCACGCCCACCACCAGTACGGTGAGCAGCAGCGGGCCGGCCACCCACAACACGGTGATCAGGCCGCCACGCAGTTCGGTCAGGGCAAGTTCGGGAGACATCGTCTTTCCATCGGTAGCGCCGGGCCACGCCCGGCGACGCTTGTGTAGCGTCGAGCCAGGCTCGACGGCCGTTACGGGGTTGAATCAGGCCGGATTGAAGCTGGCCGCCAGCGTTCCCACGGTCAACACCCAGCCATCGACCAGCACGAACAGCAGGATCTTGAACGGCGCCGACACCAGCATCGGCGACAGCATCATCATGCCCATCGACATCAGCACGCTGGCCACCACCAGATCGATGATCACGAACGGGATGAAGATCAGGAAGCCGATCTCGAAGGCGGTCTTCAGCTCGCTGGTGACGAACGAGGCCACCAGCACCGGGAACGGGATCGCATCGGGGCTGGCGTAGGTGCCGTGCCCGGCGATACCGGCGAAGGTCATCAGATCGGTCTCGCGGATCTGCGCCAGCATGAAGGCGCGCAGCGGCGTGGTGGTCAGCGTCCAGGCGGTCTGGAAGTCGATGTCGCCGTTGAGGTAAGGCGCCATGCCGGTGCTCCAGGCTTTGTCCCAGGTCGGCAGCATGATCATCGCGGTGAGGAACAGGGCCAGGCCCAGCAGCACCTGGTTGGACGGCGTCTGGCCGGTGCCCAGCGCCTGGCGCAGCAGGCCCAGCACGATGATGATGCGGGTGAACGAGGTCAGCACCAGCAGCATCGACGGGATCAGGGTGATCGCCGTCATCAACAGCAGGGTCTGCAGTGGCAGGCTGACCGGTGCACCCCCGATCTTGCCGACGTTGATGTCCGGCAGTGGCGTGGTCGGTGCGCCGGGCGCGGCGAGCGCCAGTGCCGGCAACAGGCACAGGGCAAGCAACAGCAGCCACGGCATCAGGGTGGCAAGACGGGTACGGGTGACACGCATGTCAGGGGTCCTTGCGCAGCCGCTGCTGCAGCAGCTGGGCGAAATTCGGCAGGTTCTTGAAGTCCGGCACGCGTACCGGCGCCGGTGGCGGCAACGGTTCGGGCAGGGTATGCAGGGTGTTGATGCCGCCGGCGGTGACGCCCAGCAGCAGTTGCTGGCCATTGACCTCGACCACCACCACGCGTTCCTTGGCGCCGACACTCAGGCTGGCCACCAGCTTCATGCCTTCTGCAGGGCGGAAGCCGCTGCCGGGCATGCGCTTGAGCAGCCAGCCCAGGCCGATGACCAGGGCCAGCACTGCCAGCAGCGCCAGCACTGCACCGAACAGGCTGGGTGCGGCGGCCGCATGCTGGCCGACCTGCGGGCCAACCGGGGCGGCGGCCTTGCCGACCGCCAGCAGGGTGGAGGCCAGCAGGCTCAACGCAGTCTCCGGATCCGCTCGCTCGGGCTGACCACGTCGGTCAGGCGCACGCCGAAGCGGTCATTGATCACCACAACTTCGCCGTGGGCGATCAGGGTGCCGTTGACGAACACATCCAGCGACTCGCCGGCACCACGTTCCAGTTCCACCACCGAACCCTGGTTGAGCTGCAGCAGGTTGCGGATCGGCAGCCGGGCGCGACCGACTTCCAGCGACAGCGTCACCGGCACGTCGAGGATCACGTCCAGGTTCAGGTCCGGGCCGTTCGCCTCATCGGCCTGCAGGCTGCTGAACTGGGCCGGGGTCGGTTCGAGGGCGTCGATATCGTTCATTGCGGGTCTTCCTGGATGACGGGTACGCGCGGGCGGGTGCCCGGCGGATGGGTAGCGGTGATCTTCACGGCGTTCATGCCGTTGGCGATGCCGAACTCGCCGGTGAACACGGGAATGTTCTCCACGCACAGCGGCACCTGCGGGCTCAGGTCGATCGGCAGGATGTCGCCGACCTTCAGCTGGGTCAGGTCGCGCAAGGTCATGCGCTTGCTGGCCAGCACGCTGGACAGGGTGACTTCGGCGATGTTGAGCTGTTCACGCAGGGTCTGGCCCCAGCTCTCGTCGCGATCATTGCGGTCGCTCTGGATGCCGGCATCGAGCAGCTCGCGGATCGGCTCCAGCATCGAATACGGCAGGGTCACGTGGATGTCGCCGCCACCGCCGTCGAGCTCGACGTGCAGGCGGCACACCACCACGTACTCGCGCGGCGTCACGATATTGGCGAAGTGCGGGTTGATCTCCGAGTTGATGTACTCGAAGTCGACATCCATCACCGGTGCCCAGGCCTCGCGCAGGTCGGCGAAGGTCTGCTTCAGCAGCAGGTGGATCACGCGCATTTCGGTGGCGGTGAACTCGCGGCCCTCGATGCGGGTCGGGTAACGCCCGTCGCCACCGAAGAAGTTGTCGACGATGGCGAACACCAGGGTCGGCTCGAACACGATCAGGCCGGTACCGCGCAGCGGCTTGAAGCGGATCAGGTTCAGGTTGGTCGGCACATACAGCGAGTGCATGTAGTCGTTGAACTTGATCAGCTCGATGCCGCGCACCGACAGCTCCGCCGAGCGGCGGATCAGGTTGAACAGGCCGATCCGCCACAAGCGTGCGAAACGCTCGTGGACCATTTCCAGGGTCGGCATGCGACCACGGATGATGCGGTCCTGGCTGGCGAAGTCGTATGAGCGCGCTTCGCCTGACGGTGGTTCCGCATCGGTCTCGACCGCACCGCTGTCCACGCCGTGGAGCAGGGCATCGATCTCGTCCTGGGACAACAGATCATTCATCGGTGGGCCCTTACTGGGTCACGAAGCTGGTGAACAGCAGGTCGTCGGCACCATTGCTGCCGGTCTCGGCCTTGAGCACTTTCTGCACTTCGGCCAACGACGCAGCCTGCAGCTTCTGCTTGCCTGCGACATCGGCGATCTGGTCGGGGCTGACCTGCGAGAACAGCATCAGCAGGCGCGCGCGGATGGCAGGGGCGTGGGTCTTGATCGCTTCCAGTGCGGCCGGGTCACGCGTCATCAGCTGCACTTCCAGCTGCAGGTAACGCGGGCCATCGACCGGGCCGTTGAGATTGACCACGAAGGCCGGATCCAGCGCGAAGTACTGGGCCGGAGCCGGCGTCGCCGCCTTCTTCGGCGCCTGTGCGGCCTTTTCCTCGTGCTTGGACTGGGTGAAGAACCAGACGCCGCCACCGGCGGCTGCGGCGGCCAGCACGGCCACCAGGGCAGTGATCAGGATCGGACTGCGCGGCTTGGTGGCCTTGTCCTTCTCGGCGGTCTTCTTGGTTTTGTCAGCGGCTGCGGCCACGGGGTGAAGCTCCTGAGGGTTGCTTCACCGGGATATGCAAAGGGCGTGCCGAAGGTGGGGCCAAGGGGTGCGACGGAATTCCGTCGGGTTCCCGGCATTCCGCCGGGCATGGCCCGACGCTGCCTCTGCTCTGGTGGGTGCCGACCGCCCCCTTCTGGTGGGTGCCAACCTTGGTTGGCACGCCTGTCAGGCGTACGCGTCCAACAAACCGCGCTGGCGGATCAACTGCGTGGACGACACGCTGGCGTCGCCCGGCGACGGTTCTCCGTCACCGGCCATGCCGCCGGCGCCGGGCTGCCCCGACGCATTGCCGTCGCCGCCTGGCGACTGGTGGCCAACATCAGCGTGTGCCAGCTGGAAGCCCTGCTCGCCCAGCAGTTCGCGCAGGCGCGGCAGGCTGCTTTCCAGTGCCTGCCGCACGTCCACATGCGGGCTGCTGAAGCTGGCATGTACCTTGTCGCCGTTCAACTGCAGGCGAACGTCCACCGGGCCCATGTCGTCCGGACTCAGGCGGATATGGGCGTGGCCGATCTTCTGGTCCGCCAGCCAGCCCAGGCGTGCGCCGATGGCCTGGTCGAAGCCGTCGTCGCCGAACACCGGCTTCGGCGTCGGTTCGCCGTTGAAGACTGCATTGCCGGCGGTGAGCGCGGCCTTGAGATCCTGCAGGGCTGCCGGGGCAGGGGCGTGCAGGAGCGGGGCAGCGCCACGGTCGCCGATCGTGGCCGGGTCGCTGCCCTCGCCGCGGTCGCCGCGCTTGCCGCTGGGCAGGATCATCTCCGGCAGTGGCAAGGTCGTGGCATCGTCGGTGCTGGCGGCCGACGGTTTGTTGTCAGCCGCTGGTGTGGCGACGGTAGCCGGGGTGGTGGCGGGCAGTGCTGCCCCGGTCGTGGCGGGCAGCGCCGTACCGTCACTGGCGAGCGCCGGCGCACCCGCACCCGCAGCCGCGGGCAGAGCCGCCGCCGGGTCGGTGGGCGTAGGCATGGCCAACACCAGGCCCGCCAGGCCCAGGGGGGGCCATGGAGCGTCCTCTGCTGCGTTGGGCTTGTCCTTGTCGGTACCGGGGCCACCGGTCATCGATGGCAGCGGCGGCGGGGCGGTGGCGTCGCCTGGGGGAGTGTGTGCATCTGCGCTGCGCTCATCCGGCGCCTGGCCATTGCCGTCGCCGGTCGATGGTGGGCTTGGTGTGGACGTGGCTGGCGACGCTGGCGTGGCCGGTTCCGGTGAGGCAGGCGTGCCGCCCTGCAGCAGCTGGCTGAATTCCTTGCTGCCATCACTGCGCGGCGCACGCGTTGTACTGCCGCCGGCATTCTGGGCCTGCGCATTGGCGCTGCTGGCGAGCGGGGCGGGCATCACGAGCGGCCTCCCTGCTCGGTGCCGTCCTGGTCTTCAGCCTGCACCAGGCGCGCGCGGCGCGCACCAATGTCGTCCATCTCGCGCTGGTCGCGGCGGTCGGTCACCACCTTTTCCTGCGCGCGGTAGCTCGCGGCCAGCTGCTCCAGCACCGCCTTGTCACGGCTGGCCAGGATCAGGCGGGCACGCTCGGCCTCCACTTTCTCGCGGTTGCCGTTGACCGTGGCCTGCTGCTGCTCGACGGCACTATCCAGGCGGTCCAGGAAAGCGCGTCGGTTCAGCAACTGCGCCGGGCTGGTCGCTGCCATCTGCGCATTTGCATACTCCTCGGCATAACGTCGCAGTTCGTCCAGTCGCGATAGATGTGTATCGAGCACGCGCTGGCGTTCGGCGAGGTCTCGGGCGACTGCGTCCTCGTGTTCCTGGGCCCGTTTGAGCAGGGGATCGATGCGCTTGGACTGGTTCATGGCTTAACTCTCTTGTTCCACCAGGCGCTGCAGTGCCGCCTGGCTGTGCGGGAGATCTGCGGCCCTGGCAACGTCCTGGCCGAGGAACTCCATGATTTCCGGCCAGCGTTCCAGGGCTTCGTCGGTGGCCGCGTCGTTGCCGCGCTGGTAAGCACCGATCGCGATCAGGTCACGGTTGGCCGAGTAGGCCGAGACCAGTCGCTTCAACTTGCGGATGCGCAGGCGCCACGGTTCGTCAGCGATTTCCGTGACCACGCGGCTGACCGACGATTCGACGTCGATGGCCGGGTACAGACCGCTGTCGGCGACGCGTCGAGAGAGCAGGATGTGACCATCGAGGATCGCGCGTGCCGCATCGGCGATCGGATCCTGCGGATCGTCGCCCTCGGTCAGCACGGTGTAGAACGCCGTGATCGAACCACGCCCCTTGGCGCCGTTGCCGGCGCGTTCGACCAACGCCGGCAGCTTGGCGAACACCGACGGCGGGTAGCCGCGGGTTGTCGGCGGCTCTCCGACCGACAGGCCGATTTCGCGCTGTGCCTGGGCAAAGCGGGTCAGCGAGTCCATCAGCAGCAGCACGTTCAGTCCCTGGTCGCGGAACCACTCGGCGATGGCGGTGGCACGGTAGGCGCCGTGCAGGCGCGCCAGTGGCGGTCGGTCGGCGGGGCTGGCCACGACCACAGCGCGGCGCAGGCCTTCTTCGCCCAGCGTGGTCTCGACGAAGTCGCGCACTTCGCGGCCTCGCTCACCGATCAGGCCGACCACGATCACGTCGGCGGCCGTGTAGCGGGTCATCATGCCGAGCAGCGTGGACTTGCCGACGCCGGAACCGGCGAACAGGCCCACGCGCTGGCCACGGCCGATCGGCAGCAGCGCGTTGATCGCGCGCACGCCCACGTCCAGCGGCTGGGTGATCGGTTCACGTGCCAGCGGATTGATCGAGACGCCGGCCATGCCGACGTGGCCTTCGGCGCGGATCGGACCCTTGCCGTCCAGTGGCACGCCATCGCTGTCGATGACCCGGCCAAGCAGGCCTTCGCCCACTTCCACGCCGCCGCGGCGTGCCGACGGCACCACGCGGGCGTTGGGCAACAGGCCGTGAAGCTCGGCACTGGGCATCAGGTACGTGCGCTCGCCGGCGAAGCCCACCACTTCGGCATCGACCCAGCCGCCGTCGACCACTTCCACTTTGCAGCTGGCGCCCAGCGGCGCCTCGCAGCCAACCGCTTCCAGGGTCAGCCCGACCGCGCGGCGCAGCACGCCCTCGCGGATCAGGCCACGACCATGCGCGGTATCCACGCGCAGGCCGTCGAGGCGACGGGCCAGGCGCAGGTTGCGGGCCACGGCCCAGTCGGCCGGCGGTGGTGCTGGCTGCGATTCGGGCGTCATGCGCCTGCTCCGGTCTGGCGGATCACTGCATCCAGCGCGCCACGCAGGCGGGCTTCCAGGGTGCCGTCGATGCGCACGGCTTCGGCGTGCACGCGCAGGTCGCCGCGGCTGAGGCTGGTGTCGGGCACCAGTCGTTGCTGCGGCGAGAGGTTCAGCAGGGGGGCAAGGGCAGCGATGTCGTCCGGGTGCAGGCGCACTTCGACTTCGCGGGTGCTGCCGCCGACTGCGTCGATCGCCTCACCGACCAGCTGCGCCAACAGCGCAGGGTCGGCCTCGTAGGCACGCCCGACCAGCGCACCGGCAATGCGCACGGCCAACTCGCCGAGCGCACCCACCACTTCATTTTCCAGCCGCACCAGGGGCCGGCTGAAGTTGTCGAGGATGCCCTCGATCTGCGCAGCGAGGCGACGTACCTCGGCCTGGCCCTGGCCATAACCGTCGGCATGGCCGTGCTGGAAGCCTTCCTTCTCCGCGCTGTCCTGGATCGCCTGGATCTCCTCCAGGGTCGGCAGCTGAAGCGGTGGCTCCGGCTCGTGTTCCGGGTCCGGCTCGGTGAGTTCGAACGCATCCTCCTGATCCAGCGCCGGTTCGGGCTGGGCCAGCAGGTCCGGGGCAAGCCAGCGCACGACGTTGCTCACAGCATGGCCTCCGCGCTGCCACCGATGGTGACGGTGCCTTCATCGGCCATGCGCTTGACGATGGCCAGGATCTCGCGCTGCGCGCCCTCCACGTCGGACAGGCGCACCGGGCCACGGGCCTCCATGTCTTCCAGCAGGATCTCGGCCGCGCGCTGCGACATGTTGCGGGTGATCTTGTCGCGCACCTTGATGTCGGCGCCGCGCAGGGCCAGGCCCAGGCGCTCGCCGCTCACTTCGCGCAGTACCAGCTGCATTTCGCGATCGTCCAGATCGACCAGATCGTCGAACACGAACATCAGGTCCTGGATGCGGTTGCTCAATGGCGCGTCGATGCGCGCGATCTCGCCCAGGATCGCCTGGTCCTGGCCGCTGTCCATGAAGTTCAGGATGTTGGCCGCGCACTGCACGCCGCCGATGTTGGATGACTTCAGATTCTGGTTGCCGGCAAACTGGCGCTCCATGATCTCGTTGAGTTCATTGAGTGCGTTCGGCGGAATGCCGTCGAGGGTGGCGATGCGCAGCAGCACGTCGACGCGGGTGCGGTCGGGCAGCAGCTTCAGCGCGTCGGCAGCCTGGTCGGTTTCCAGGTGCGCCATCACGATGGCGATGATCTGCGGGTGTTCGTTGCGCACCAGGTCGGCCACCGCGCGCGGGTCCATCCACTTCAGTGCGTCCAGGCCGGTGGTATTGCGGCCAAGCAGGATGCGGTCGATCAGGTTGCCGGCCTTCTCGCTGCCCAGTGCCTGCACCAGCATGTTGCGGATGTAGTCGTCCGAGCCCACGCCCAGCGAGGTCTTCGAGCCCAGTTCCTGGCCGAACTGGTCCATCACCCGTTCCACCTGCTCGCGGGTGATGTCGGTCATGGTGGCCATGGCGATGCCGATCTTCTGCACTTCCTTGGGTTCCATGTGGCGCAGCACCTCGGCCGCGTCCAACTCACCCAGGGACAGCAGCAGTACGGCCGCGCGCTGCACGCCGGTCAATTGCGGCTCAGTCATTGGCCACCCAGCCCTTGACCACCTGGGCCACGCGCTTGGAGTCGGTCTTCACGGCTTCACGCGCCATCCGCAGTCGTTCCTCATATGAATCCACCGGCAGGGCCAGTGCGTCTGGTCCGGCCAGGCTGGCCCGGTCGGCGCCCAGCGCCGGCAGCGGGGTGCCATCGTCATCCACCAGCTGCACGTCCGCGGTATGCGGTTCCAGTGCGTGCTCGTCGTTCTTCTTGTTCTGGCCGGTGATGGCACGCAGCGCCGGGCGCAGCACGCCGAACAGCAGCGCCAGCACCACCACCGCGCCGAGCAGCATGCGGCCGGCATCGTGCACCCACGGCAGTTCCCACCAGGCCGGGCCTTCGACCGGCGTGGTATCCCGCACGAACGGGGCATTCATCACCGACACGGTATCGCCGCGCTCGGCGTTGAAGCCGACGGCCTGCTTCACCAGCGCCTCGACGCGGGTCAGTTCGGCGGCCGACAGCGGCTGCGGGGCAACCTTGCCGTTGGCACCGGCGCGCGGCACGTTGTCGACCAGCACCGCCACCGAGACGCGCTTGATGCGGCCGGCCGGTTGGCGGGTGTGCTGCAGGGTGCGGTCCAGCTCGTAGTTGCGGGTGGCGTTCTTGCTGCTTTCGGTCGGGGTCTGTGCGGTGGCCGGTGCGGCCTGCTGGCCCGGCGGGCTGTTGCTGGTCGCGCCCGGCACGCCCTGCGGGCCCGGGGTGCTGGTGGTGTTCTCGCTCATCTGCTCGCTGCGCAGCTTCTGCGGCTCGCCGTTATAGAGCTCGCGGGCTTCCTCGGTCACCGAGAAATCCATGTCCACGCTCACTTCCGGGTTGACCCGGCCAGGACCGGTCATCGGTTCCAGCAGCTCGCGGATGCGCTGGTTGAACGAGGTTTCCTGGCGGCGCACCTGTTCGAACTGGGCCGCGTTGACCGCCGCCTCGCTGTTGGGGTCGGTGATGCTGAGCATGCGCCCGCTCTGGTCGACCACGGTGACCCGTTCCGGGGCGAGATCCGGGATGCTGGCCGCAACCATGTGCACGATGGCGTCCACCTGGCTGCGTTCCAGCTGCTGGCCGCCGCGCAGTTCCAGGGTCACCGAAGCACTGGCGACATCGCGCTGGCGGGTGAAGGCGCTGGGCTTGGGAATGGCCAGGTGCACGCGCGAATCCCGCACCGGGCGCAGCGTGTTGATGGTGCGCGACAGCTCGGTTTCCAGCGCGTGCTGGTAGCGCGCGCTTTCCACGAACTGGCTGACACCGAAGCCGGGGTCGCGCTCCATCAGCTCGAAGCCGAGCTTGCCGCTGTCGGTCAGGCCGGAGCCGGCCAGCTTCAGGCGGGCGTCGTGCAGGTTCTTTTCCGGCACGGTGATGCCGCCGGTGGCGGGATCGAGCGCGAACGGAATCTGTGCGGCGCGCAGCAGGTCGGTCGCTTCAGCGGTCGCCTTCTGGTCCAGGCCGGTGTACAGCGGGACCATGCCCGGCTTCTGCGACCAGAAGAACACGGACAGGCCTGCCGCCACCGCCACCGCGATCATCGCCATCAGGCCCAGCCGACGGGTGATCTGCAGACTCTGCAGGCGGTCGAACCATTGCCCGGCCTTCTCGGCGTTCAGGCTGTCCTTGGAGAGCGTCAGTGCCATGCGTCAATGTTCCTTACAGCGGCATGTTCATCACGTCCTGGTAAGCCTGGACGAGACGGTTGCGGACTTCCACGGTGGCGCGGAAGGCGATCTGGGACTGCTGCGAGGCGACCATCACCTTGGCCAGGTCGGCGCTGGGGTCGCCCATTTCGAAGGCCTTGGCGAGGGCGCCGGACTTCTGTTGCGCATCGTTGACGCCGGCAATCGCACCACGCAGGGTTTCGGTGAAGCTGGCCGGCTGGGCCTGCGGCGCGTCCAGCACCGTGCCCGGCAGGGCGTTGCTGCGCGGCGTTTCGCCCAGCGGGTTGAGCGCCGGCTGTCCCATCTGGGTCTGATAGGAGCGGATCTGCGAAAGGATCGAAGTGACGGAGTGGGACATCTGCAACGGTTCCAGAAACAGGGGATGGGGTTGTCTGCTGGAGCAGTGCAAGTGCCGTGCCGAAACCGGTTTTCGATTCAGTGAAGTGAGGGTGTGGGTGTTTGGTGGCAGGGCTGCGCCCTGTACCCGCCGAGGCCACGTCAACGTCAAGGTCAACGGCGGGCTGTCCGTGGGTTGGCGGGGTGGGTCCGGTTACGGGGGACGCCGTAAACCCGTCCCTGGGGGCTTGGCCGCGGCATCCATGCCGCGGACACCCCCGCAACCGGACCCACCCCGCCTTCGACAGACCTCCGCGATCTGTCAGGACGGCATCCTGCTCTGGTGGGTGTCGACCTTGGTCGACACGCTCTGACCCCATTGGAGGCGCCATTTAACCGGCGTCGGTTTTCTGTCCTACGGCTGCAGGGTCCAGTGGCCGGAATTCTGGCGTTGGCGCGGTGCGATGGGGCCGTCGTGCTGGGTGTAGATGAAGCGGCCCTGGCGGTCGGTCTGGCAGGTCAGCAGCAGGGTGTAGCGGGCGGGGCCGGCGGGGTGGCTTTCGACCATCTCGATTTCCGCGATGTGCGGGGCCAGACGCTGGTAGCGGTATTCGCCGCCGATGCGGGTGTCGGTGCCGAGGATGTCCAGCACGTACTGGTTGCCGGCGAAGCTGACCTGGACCATGCGCCCGGCATTGGGGTTGTCGGGCGCGTACAGCGGGTCGCTGAGGTTGATGAACTGGCGCTGGTCCAGTGTGGCGGGCAGGGTGCAGTCGGTGGCGGTGGCGGTGGCGAGTGCCGGGAACAGCAGGGCGGCGAGCAGGGTGATGCGTTGCATGGTGGAACCTCGTTGGGAAGTCCCACTCCATCCTCCGGAACGCGGCAACGTTGTCTGTAGGAATTTGTGCAAATGCGCGGCGTTGTCAGCGCGCGGCCACGGTCTCTATCCACGCATGGCGTGGATCTACTATGGCCCCACAAACACGAACGCCCGGGCAAGCCCAGGCGTTCGTGCCCCCTTCATGCTGGTGACGCGCGTCAGCCGGCCAGTTCGGCCTGCTCGCGCTCGATGCCGTACTTGCGCAGCTTTTCCACCAGGGTGGTGCGGCGCAGGCCGAGCAGCTGGGCGGCGTGGGCGACCACGCCCTGGGTGCGTTCCAGTGCTTCGTTTATCAGGCCCAGTTCGATGCTGGCCATGTGGTTGCGCAGGTCCATGCCCTCGTCGGGCAGTGCGGCCGGTGCCGCCGGGCGATTGACGGCGATGCCGTGCTCCAGCGCCGGCTGGTTACCGCTGCCGGGCGTGTGGAACGAGAAGCTGCGCAGGTCCAGTCGCTCTTCGCTGGCGGCGGGCTGTGCCGGTGCCGGCGCAGCGACGGCGGCCAGTGCCGCATCGCCACGGTAGCGGGCCGGCAGGTCCTGCACGCGTACCGAGCCACCCGGGTGCAGCACCGCCAGGCGCTCGACCAGGTTGGTCAGCTCGCGCACGTTGCCCGGCCATTCGTAGCCGGCCAGTGCCTGCAAGGCTTCCGGGGTGAAGCGCACTTCGCCACGGCCGGTGCGGGCCAGCTGCGCGGCGATGGTCTCCACCAGTGCCGGCAGGTCCTCGCGACGCTCGCGCAACGCGGGCACTTCAATCGGGAACACGTTCAGGCGGTAGAACAGATCCTCGCGGAACTTGCCTTCGGCGATGCGCGTTTCCAGATCGCGGTGGGTCGCGGCCACCACGCGCACGTTGCAGCGGATGGTCTGGTTGCCACCCACGCGCTCGAAACTGCGCTCCTGCAGCACGCGCAGCAGCTTCACCTGCATCGGCAGGCTCATGTCGCCGATTTCGTCGAGCAGCAGGGTGCCGCCCTCGGCCATTTCGAAACGTCCCTTGCGGGCGGTCAGTGCGCCGGTGAAGGCACCCTTTTCGTGGCCGAACAGTTCGCTTTCCAGCAGGTCGGCCGGAATGGCGCCGCAGTTGATCGCCACGAACGGGCCGTCACGACGCGGCGAGCGCTGATGGATTGCACGCGATACCACTTCCTTGCCGGTACCGGATTCACCCAGCACCAGCACGGTGGTATCGAATGCGGCCACCTGCTCGATCATGGTGCGCAACGCAGTCACCGCCGCGCCGTTGCCGGTCGGGCCTTGATCCTGCGCGGCGCCGGCCTGGTGCTCGGCGTCCAGGCGCTTGAGGCTGGCGCGGCGCAGAAGGGCTTCCATCTGCGCGTGGCGCAGTGGTGTTTCAAGCGGCCAGATATTGGCTTCGTGCAGGCCGTGCTGCTGCGCGAATGCAGAGGCATCACCATCGGCCAGCAGCACCGGCGGTGGCAAGCTGCTGCCGCCCAGCCAGTTGTAGAGTGCAGTGCTGGCCGCGTTGTCGTCCAGGCAGCCGACGATCACCGCCATCCAATCGTTCTGGCGCTGCCGGCCCAGATCGAAGTCGGCCGCGTCGGAGACCCAGCGCGGGTTGAAGTCCATGAATTCCAGCAGGGCAACGGTGCGCTCTGCACGCACGGCGTCGTTGTCCAGCACCAGGATGCGCGATTCGCTCACGACTGTTCCTCCCTGAGGCCTTCCAGGATCGGCATGACTTCCTGGATGTAGGACAGCTTGCTGACGAAATTGTCGGCACCGGCACGCAGCGCATGCTCGCGGTGCTCGGCATCGTCGAAGTGGCTGGCGATCACGATGTACGGTGCATCGTCCTGCGACTTGATCAGGCGGGTGGCCTGCAGGCCACCCATCTCCGGCATTGCCAGATCCATCAATACGACCTGCGGGCGCAGCGTTTCCGAACGCTCGATCGCTTCCAGGCCGTTGCCGGCGCTGCCGACGATCTGCAGCCAGTCGATCTTGCGGAAGTGGCGCATCGCCGCATTGATGAAGCCCTCGTGGTCATCGACCAGCAGGACCGTGAGCTTGTTCATGTCCAACATCCTTTTCAGCCCACCCGGGCCAACAGCGGTTGCCTGGCGCCGAGCCGGCGCCGTTCACGGGCCGGGGCGATGTCCAGTTGTTCTCGGTATTTTGCGACGGTTCGGCGGGCAATGTTCACCCCCTGGCGCGACAGCAGGCCGGCGATGGCCTCGTCGGCCAGCGGCCGACCGGCCGGTTCGGCGTCGATCAGGCGACGGACCATGGCCTTCACGGCCTGGCCGGAGACGCTGGCGCCCTCCAGGCGCACGGCGAAGAAGTGCTTCAGTTCGAAGGTGCCGCGCGGGGTCTGCAGGAACTTGCCGGTGGTGATGCGCGAAACGGTGGATTCGTGCATGCCGATTTCTTCGGCCACTTCCTTCAGGGTCAACGGCGCCATGGCTTCCTCGCCACGCACCAGGAACGCGGCCTGGCGCTCGACGATCACTCGCGCGGTGCGCAGCAGGGTGTCGTAGCGCATCGACAGGCCGCGGCTGAACCAGCGCGCTTCCTGCAGCATTTCGCGCAGTGCCGGGGCGGCCTCGCTGGTCTCTGCCAGGGCCTGTTCGTACTGGCTGTTGATGGAGACGCGGCGGCTGGTCGTCGGGTTCAATGCCACCTTCCACTGGCCATCGGCGTGCCAGGCGACCACGTCCGGAACCACAACGGCATTGCGTTCCGGCAGCAGGCTGTCGCCCGGGCGTGGCTGCAGCGACAGGATCAGGCGTACCGCTTCGCGCACGTCGTCGATTTCGGCGTCGTGCTGGCGGGCGAGGGCGGGGTAATCATGTGCGGCAAGCGCATCGAGCGCGCCGTCCAGGATGCGCGTGGCCAGGTGGCGGGCAGGTACCACGCCGTGCAGGCTGCGCAGCTGCGCCTGCAGGCCCTCGCGCAGGTCCTGCGCGGCCATGCCGGCCGGTTCACCGTGCAGCAGCTGCTGGCGGATGGCTTCGACGCCGTCGGCAGCGATGTCGAACTGGGCGCTGGCCAGCAACTGCAGCTGGTCCAGCGGTGCCTGCAGGTAGCCGGCCTCGTCGCAGTGATCGAGCCAGAATGCTGCGACAGCCAGCTGGCGATCGTCCATGTCCAGCGACAGGCGCTGCAGCACGCGCAGCTGCGGGTCGGTCGATTCGCCGGCGGCGATGCGCGCCATGCGATCATCGTCGCCGTCCTGCCAGCTGGTACCGGCCACGTCCCACATCGAGGACTCCGGGAGCTCATCGAACGCAGCCGTCTCCAGCGTGGTGGCGGCGACCTCGGTGGCATCGGCGGCCGGCGCTTCGGCCTCTTCGATCTCCAGCAGCGGGTTGGAGTCCAGCAGTCGCTGGATTTCCTGTTCCAGGTGCAGGCCATCGAGCTGCAGCAGCCGGATCGACTGCAGCAGCTGCGGGGTGAGGTGAAGTTGTTGGCCCAGCTGGGTCGAGAGTGCAGCCTTCATCGTGGTTCCCCGGCACCGCTCCCCGGCGCCTTGTGGAACGCATCTTGCTTTTGATCCGGCGAGGGCGGAATCAGGGGGTTCCTGAGGGGCTTCGTGAATGTCCTGACAGGGTGTGGGGGAATTCCCTACATTGACGCGGAATGTTGACGATGATCGCCGCTAAGTTGCTGATTTCCGGTGCGAGTGCAGGGTTGATCAGGCTGCGCCGTGTACGGATTCCTGTCGGGGCGTGTCAGGGTGACGGGAATTCGTCGCCGGTGCAGCGCTGACCTCATTCGCAGGCAATCACTCCAGCTCGTGCTGGTGGCGCGCAGCCAGCAGCAGCAGATCGTTGGCGCGACGGCAGCCCAGTGATTCCATCATGCGTGCGCGGTGGGTTTCCACCGTCTTGACGCTGATGCCGAGGTCGGCGGCGATTTCCTTGTTGCTCTCGCCCTTGCCGATGCGGCGCAGGATCTCGCGCTGGCGTGGCGACAGTGCGGCGATGCCGGTGGGTTTCTCGCGGCCGAGCATCGGTGCCAGCATCTTGGCGGAGATCTGCGGGCTCAGGAACACCTGGCCGGCATGCGCCGCACGAAGCGCCAGTTCCAGTTCCTGCGGCGCCGCGTCCTTGACCACGAACCCGACCGCGCCGCGGTCAAGTGCATCGCGCACGTGCGCGGCATCGTCATGCATGGTCATCATCACAACCCGGGTACCGGGCGCGCGCAGCCGGATATCGCTGAGCGCTTCCAGGCCCGTACGGCCCGGCAGTGACAGGTCCATCAGCACCACGTCCGGTGCGTGCTGCAGGGCCAGCTGCAGCGCCTGCTCGGCGTTGCTGGCCTCCGCCACCAGCTGCACGTCGGCAAACCCCTGCAGAAGCCGCGCCAGGCCGGCGCGGACCAGGGTGTGATCGTCGACGATGAGAACTCGCACAGGCACGCAGCAGGTCCGTGTAGGGGAGTCCACCTTAACTTAGCTGAACGGGCGCGCCAAGGCTTGCCCGCCAAGCGTGATGGTGGCAGGTTTCAGCGCGCCCGGCGTGCCTCGGCCACCTGGCGTCGGTGGAGGCGGAACAGGTGGCGTTCCATGGCCATTTCCAGGCCGTCGCCAAGGCGCTGGAAGCGCAGCCACAGGTAGTGGCCGCCGCCGCCATCGGCCGCTTCGGCAATCACTTCCACCGGCAGGTCGATATGGTCGGGCAGCCAGTCGCTGGGCTGCAGGCGCACCAGGCCCGCCTGGCCGGGGCTGGCACCACTGCGCGGGCCCAGTTGCAGGCGTATCCCGCGACGCGACCAGCGCACCGGGCGCAGGGTCAGTTCCTGGCCCTGCTGGCGGACCAGTCGGCCAAGCAACACCATCGCCAGATCCAGCTTCGCCTCCAGCCGCTGCAATTGCAGGCTGGCTTCATTGCGGTCGTCATGCTCGTCAACGCGGCTGTCTTCAACCAGGGCCAGGCTGCGCAGCAGGCCCTCGGCACTGCCGGTACGGCCGCCGCCACTGCCTGCCTGGAATTCGGCGGGTAGTGCAAGCTCGCAGCTGAGCGTTTCGTCGAACAGCTCGCTTTCGGCGGGATGGTGCAGCGACGTTGTCGGCAGTTGGGTCATGCCAGCGATTCTGCCTGCAGGTAGGCATGCGCCGCGCGAAGGGAGCGTTGGCCGTCATTCATCAGTGCAGCCACTGCATCGCGGCGCTGGCGCAGCAGGCCCAGCAGATTCTGCTGGCGCTCGAACAGCGCACTGAGGGGGGCGTGGTCGTCCACGGTCAGCGGCTGGCTGAGCAGGGCATGCAGCGTGCTGTCGTGGCCATCGAGCAGGCTGTCGGCCTGGTCGAGCGCATCTTCGCCCAGGGCCTTTTCGAAGGCGTCCAGCTGGGCGTGCAGTTCGTGCAGGCTCATGGTGCCACCGCGGCCGGGCGGCGCTGTTCCATCGGGATCGCATTCCAGGCGCTGTCGATCTCGCCCAGCAGCTGCAGGGATTCGTCGAGGGCGGCACGGTCGTTGTGCAGGTTGGCCTCGGTCAGGCGCTGCAGCACGTAGTCGTAGAGCGCCGACAGATTTCCGGCGATTTCACCGCCGGCCTCATGATCCAGCGAGCCATTGAGGTGGCCGACGATCGCGCAGACCTCACCGATCGCCTTGCCCTTGCCGGCCTGGTCGCCACGCTCGAGGCTGGCCAGGGCGCGCCGCACGCGCTCCAGCGCGCCGGCCAGCAGCATCGCCACCAGCTTGTGCGGATCGGCGTCGGCAACCGCACTGGTCACTCCCACCTGGCGGTACTGCTCGGCATATTGACGGCTGGAACCGTACATTCGTGATTCTCCTTGCGCTGGGTGCCGCCGGCAGGTCGTGGGGACCGTTGCCGGCGGTGCGGCGTTGATTGCTGTTGCGTCCGTTATCGGTGCGTTGCACGCCAAACTTGAGCGTTGTACGCCGTCCTTTAGCGGTTCAGCTGTGCCAGCTGCTGCTGCAGCGACGTATTGCTCTGCTGCAGCTTGCCCATCAGGCTGTCCAGCGCGATGAACTGCTTCTTGTAGCGCTCTTCCACGTTCTTCATGCGCGTGTCGAGGTCCTTGCGGCGCTTGTCGATGTTGTCCAGCGTGGTGTTGAGGCCCTTGGTGCGGGCGACGAAGGCGCCTTCCTTGCCGACCGTGGTGCTGACGTAGCCGTCGACCATGGTGTACAGCGTGCCGGCACCACCGGTGTCGCCGGTGATCGCCGAGCGGATCTTCTCGGGCTGGCTGGCCAGCGCGGCGGCAAACTTGGTGGCGTCCAGCACCAGGCTGCCGTCGGCGTTGGGATAGCCGCGCGTCTGCAGTCCCAGCGTCTTCGGGTCCAGGCCATCGGCGGACAGCTCCTTCAACACGCCCGACATCACCGAGCGCAACTGGCTGGAGGCACCACGCATCTGCGCGTCGCCGGTCAGCGTGGCGGCTTCCTTGGTCTTGGCGTCGTACTTGGTCTCGGTGTTGATCGCCGCGATTGCTGCGTTGTAGGCGGTCACGAACTCCTGCATCACCTTGGTGGCTGCAGTGGTATCGGTGCTGATCACGACGGTGCTCTTGCCCTTGACCTTGAGGTTCAGGGTCAGGCCCGGCACGGCATCGGCCACGGTGTTGCTGGCGCTGACCACCGTGACGCCATCGATGGTCAGCTCGGCATCGGCTGCCGCGGTGTTTTCCTGCAGGCTGCCCACCAGTGCGCTCAGTTTCGGGTCGCTGCCGCCGTACTCGAGCTTGATGGCATTGGCGGCACCGGTCTTTTCCTGGGCGATCGACAGGTACTGGTTGTCGCCCGAGGCGATCAAGGTCGCCTGCACGCCTTCCTTGCGGCCTGCGGCGTCGATCTTGTTCCGCACGGTGGTCAGCGTATCGCCGGCTTCCACCTCGACCTTCATCGTCTTTGCCTTGTCGCCCACACCAACGGTCAGCGTCAAGGTTCCGGCGCCGAAGGTGTCGGTCTTCCCCACCGAGGTATTGGCAATCAGCTTGTGTGCGGTGGCAAGGGATTTCACCTCCACCTGATGCGTGCCATTGGAGGCTGCTGCCTTGGTCGTGCCCAGGTCGTACAGCGCCACCGAGGCCGTCAGCACGTCGTCGGTGTTGGCGGGCTGCGCCTTGCCGGTGGCGGTCACCGTGCGGGTATCGAAGGCGGTGGTGGCCTTCAGTGCGGTCAGTGCAGTCTTCAGCTTGTCGAAGGCCGAAGTGACGGTGCCGATCGACGACAGCTGCATCTTGGCCTTGGACTGCTGCAGGTTCAGCGCATTGTCGGCGGGCTTGCGGTCGGCTGCGACCAGCTGGTTGACGATGTCCGAGATGTTGAGCCCCGAGCCAATGCCACCGTATCCAAAGCTTGCCATGTGATTCTCCTGGTATCCGGGCCTGGCCGCCGTGCGGTGGCCCGTCGTCAACGAAAATAGCGGCCTGCGCCGCTGGGTCTTGAGGACTTCGTTGATGCATGCGCCGTGCCAGTTGTCTGGCGGCGGATCTGGCACGCGGTTTGCAGGAGGGTTGGGGCAGGGTGCGGGTGGAATCACCGCAGGCTGCCGGGAGTCTGCAAAAAACCCTCCCCCAAGGCAGGGGAGGGATCAGGCTACTGACAATCGGGGGGAGACGAAGCCGCCCGGTACGTACAGTCAAAGGTACAGCGCTGAAAGAGAGGTCCGCAGGAGCGGGCGATGCCAAGCCGGTTCGGGAGCGATCCCGGGCCGGGCATGGCCCGCGCCTTCGTGCACCGTGGCTTCCGGGTTGCCGCTACCGTCGGTTCGATCCGACGGTAGCGGCGCCTTCTTGCCGTGGATCAGCGCAGCAGGCTGAGCACG
The DNA here is from genome assembly GCF_056482105.1 of Stenotrophomonas sp. 78350_Sma. Lineage (NCBI taxonomy): Bacteria > Pseudomonadati > Pseudomonadota > Gammaproteobacteria > Lysobacterales > Lysobacteraceae > Stenotrophomonas > Stenotrophomonas sp. 78350_Sma. Next base: position 2,292,677 of record NZ_CM151182.1, read on the forward strand.
CCCTGCGGCACCTGGTTGGCCTGGGCCAGCATGGCCGTACCGGCCTGCTGCAGGATCTGGGTGCGGGTCAGCTCAGCGGTTTCCTTGGCGAAGTCGGTGTCCTTGATGCGGCTGCGCGACGCCGACAGGTTTTCCGACGAGGTCTGCAGGTTGGCCACGACCGAGGTGAAGCGGTTCTGGATCGCGCCGAGGTCGGCGCGGGTGCTGTTGATCGCACCCAGGGCCTTGTCGACCACTTCCATTGCCTGCTGTGCACCAAGCACCGTGCTCACGTCCAGCTTCTGCACGTTGGCGGCGGTGGCGGTGCCAGCGGTGTAAGCACCGGCTGCAGTCTTCGCGCTCCACACGCCGGTCGCGGCGGTCAGATCGCTGCGCTCAAGCGCGATGTCGGCAGCGACGACGGCCTTGCCTTCCTTCACCGAGGTCAGTTTCATCGAGCCGTCGGCATTCGCCTCGGCATAGAGGCCGGCTTCGCCGATCTTTGCGTTGATCGCCGTGGCGACAGCCTTGGACGCGTCGGCAGTGGTGGCGCCGGCCTTGATCTCGACGGTGCCGATGTCCACGCCCATTACCTTGCCGGTAATGCGCGAGCCGTCGGTACTGGCGGCCAGTACGTCAGTTGCACCGCTTGCGAAGGTCGAGGTGCCGAGCGAACCCGCTTTCGCATCGATGGTCTTGTCGATGGCGATGGCCTGGCCGGCATTGGCGCCGACCTGGAACAGCTGGCTGGAGAACGTGCCGTCCAGCAGCTTGGTGCCGTTGAAGTCCGACTGCTTGGCGACGCGGTCGATTTCCGAGACCAGCTGGGTCACTTCAGCCTGCAGCGCCTTGCGGTCGCTGGCCGAGTTGGTGGCGTTGGAGGCCTGCACCGACAGCTCGCGGACGCGCTGCAGGTTGTTGCCGATTTCGGTCAGCGAACCTTCGGCGACCTGAGCCAGCGAGATGCCGTCGTTGGCGTTGCGGATGGCAACGTCGGTACCGCGGATCTGCGTGCCGAAGCGCTCGGAGATCGCCAGACCGGCGGCGTCGTCCTTGGCGCTGTTGATGCGCGAACCGGAGGACAGGCGCTGGATGGTGGTGGCCAGCGAGCTGCCGCTGGTGCTCAGGTTACGCTGAGCATTCAACGACATCGTATTGGTGTTGATGACTTGTGCCATGGTGCTTTTCCTTTGGCGAAGGTGGAACGTATTTCAGGATCCGGGCGCCGCGTCATGCAGCGCCCGGAGGTCGATCAGCGAGCGGATCAGCGCAGCAGGCTGAGCACGCCCTGCGGCACCTGGTTGGCCTGGGCCAGCATGGCCGTACCGGCCTGCTGCAGGATCTGGGTGCGGGTCAGCTCTGCGGTTTCCTTGGCGAAGTCGGTGTCCTTGATGCGGCTGCGCGAAGCCGACAGGTTTTCCGACGAGGTCTGCAGGTTGGCCACGACCGAGGTGAAGCGGTTCTGGATCGCGCCGAGGTCGGCGCGGGTGCTGTTGATCGCACCCAGGGCCTTGTCGACCACTTCCATTGCCTGCTGTGCACCCTTCACGGTGGACACGTCGATCTTGTCGGCGAACTGCTTGCCCGGGACCGGGGTTGCCGCGGCGAAGCCGGCCAGCGAGCTGCCGATGGCAGTGAAAGCGCCCGCGTTGTTCACGCTGTCCTTGACCGAGGTCAGGGTCAGTGCGCCGGCGGCATCGGTTTCGGCCAGCACGCCGGTTTCGCCGATCTTGGCGTTGATGGCGGCAGCGACGGCCTTGCCGTTTGCAGCGGTGTTGGCGGCAGCGTCACCGACGCTCTTGACCGTCATGGCGCCGAAGTTGAAGACGGTGCCCTTGCTGTCGGTGATGGTGAACGCACCCACTGCGGTGTCGGTGTCAGCGGTACCGGCGATTGCGGTTGCGGTACCGCTGGAGAACTGTGCACCACCCAGGGCGTTGGCCTTGGCATCGATGGTCTTGTCGATGGCGATGGCCTGGCCGGCATTGGCGCCGACCTGGAACAGCTGGCTGGAGAACGTGCCGTCCAGCAGCTTGGTGCCGTTGAAGTCCGACTGCTTGGCGACGCGGTCGATTTCCGAGACCAGCTGGGTCACTTCAGCCTGCAGCGCCTTGCGGTCGCTGGCCGAGTTGGTGGCGTTGGAGGCCTGCACCGACAGCTCGCGGACGCGCTGCAGGTTGTTGCCGATTTCGGTCAGCGAACCTTCGGCGACCTGAGCCAGCGAGATGCCGTCGTTGGCGTTGCGGATGGCAACGTCGGTACCGCGGATCTGCGTGCCGAAGCGCTCGGAGATCGCCAGACCGGCGGCGTCGTCCTTGGCGCTGTTGATGCGCGAACCGGAGGACAGGCGCTGGATGGTGGTGGCCAGCGAGCTGCCGCTGGTGCTCAGGTTACGCTGAGCATTCAACGACATCGTATTGGTGTTGATGACTTGTGCCATGAGGAGAGGTCCTTGAGCGGTTGCACGTGAGTTGGGTTAGACGCCCCCGACGTGCCCCGGGGGCGGCTCATGTCAGCGCTGCAACAGGCTGAGCACGTTCTGCGGTACCTGGTTGGCCTGGGCCAGCATGGCCGTACCGGCCTGCTGCAGGATCTGGGTGCGGGTCAGTTCGGCGGTTTCCTTGGCGAAGTCGGTATCGCGGATGCGGCTGCGCGAGGCCGACAGGTTCTCCGAGGAGGTCTGCAGGTTGGCCACCACCGAGGTGAAGCGGTTCTGGATCGCGCCAAGGTCGGCGCGCACGCTGTTGACCGACTCGAGGGCCTTGTCGACGATCGACAGCGCCTTCTGCGCGCCCTCGGCCGTGGTGACGTTCAGGTCCTTGACGAAGTTGGCCGTGGCGCCGGTCAGCAGGCCGCCGTCGGTGCTGGTCTGGGTCAGGCCCAGGCCGGCGATGGTCGCGGCGGTGGCGCCGGCCGGCGGGGTTGCGGCACTGACGCCCAGGGTGAAGGTCTGGCCGTCCTTGACCGAGGCCAGGCTGATCACACCGGCATTGACCGAGGCCATGACGCCGGTTTCGCCCAGCTTGTTGTTGATCGCGGCGGAGGTGGCCGAGGTGATCGATTCACCCGCCTTCACGGTGAAGTCGTTGATGGTGACCGTGGTCGCAGTGCCGCCCGGCGGAGTCACCGAGATCTGCAGGCCGGAGTAGGTGGTGTCGGCGGTGGCCTTGTCGGCCGCGGCCAGGCTGGTGCCGGTGTAGCCGTTGGCGAAGGTCGCCGCGCCCAGCGAATCGGCCTTGGCGTTGACCACGCTGTTGATGGCGATGGCCTGGCCGGCGTTGGCGCCGACCTGGAACAGCTGGCTGGTGAAGGAGCCGTCCAGCAGCTTGGTGCCGTTGAAATCGGCCTGCTTGGCGACGCGGTCGACTTCCGAGACCAGCTGGGTCACTTCAGCCTGCAGGGCCTTGCGGTCGCTGGCCGAGTTGGTGGCGTTGGAGGACTGCACGGCCAGTTCACGGATGCGCTGCAGGTTGTTGCCGACTTCGCTCAGCGAACCCTCGGCGACCTGGGCCAGCGAGATACCGTCGTTGGCGTTGCGGATGGCCACGTCCAGACCGCGGATCTGGGTGGTGAAGCGCTCGCTGATGGCCAGGCCGGCCGCGTCGTCCTTCGCGCTGTTGATGCGCAGGCCGGACGAGAGGCGCTGGATGGTGGTAGCGAGCGAGCTGCCGCTGGTGCTCAGGTTGCGCTGAGCGTTGAGCGACATCGTATTGGTGTTGATTACCTGTGCCATGGGGTCGTCTCCTCTTATATGGAACCCGTTGGTGAATGAAACGAAGCGCCGCCTGTTTTTTTGTGTGGCTGTGTGCTTCGCTGTTGCCAAATGAATAACGGCGCTTTGTCAACAACCTTTAGCCGTGAATTCCGTCGAAGCTGAAATCCGGTGCCGGAGGCTGTTTTCCCGGGGTTTTTCAGCCCTGGTCGGGCGTGAAGGCAACCCCGGAAGGGGCGGTTGGGCATGCCCAACCAGCGCTGATGAAGGTATCGGCGGGGCAGGGCCGGGCTTGATGGGAAATCACGGAAAATGCGCCGGAGCAGCTTTCCGGCAGCGCCGGACCGCGCCGGGCGAGCGCGACTGAACGGGCACGCAGGAACGAAAAAGGCCGCGATGCAGGGCATCGCGGCCTTCAGAGGGTGACGCTTGGGAAGCGTCAGCGGATCTTGTTGAACAACGACATCGACTGCATCTGCGAGAAGATCGTCTGTGCCGCCTGCAGTGCGGTGCTCTGCAGCTGGTACTGGCTCAGCGCATCGGCGTAGTCCAGGTCGCGCATCTGCGACAACGTGGTCTTCAAGGTCACGCTGTTGGCTTCGCGCATGTCGGCGGCATTGTCCAGTGCTTTCAGCTGCGCACCGCCGGCCGCACGCGAATCGATCATCCGCTCCGACGCACGGGCCACATCGCGCAGGGCGCTCTGCAGTTCGTTCTGCTGCGCGCTCATCTTCGCGGTGGTACCGGTGTCGGCATCAAGCGCGGCAATCAGCTTGTCCATGGTGTCGAAGATGTCGCGGCTGGTTGCCGGCTTCACATTGAAGCTGTCACCGGCAGCAGGTGCGCCGGTGATCTGCAGGCGTACACCGTTGACTTCCACGTTGTCACCGGCCTTGAACGTGCCGGTGCCGGTCACGTTGCCAGCGCCGTCCAGTACCTGGTACTGGTCGGCGGCGGTGAAGCGGATGCTGAAGGACTGGCCGTTCCAGCTGTCGCTGCCATCGCGGGTGATGTTGGTCAGCACGCCGTTGCCGGTATTGCCGGCCGCGGCACCGCCATCGACGAAGCCGTCGCCGGTAGGAATGCGCATGAAGATTTCACTGCCGGGCAGGGCATCCCGCACATAGGTGTCGGGGCCGACTTCAATCTGGCGCTGGGTCTGGTCGCCACGGTAGACCACCTTGCCATTGATCTTGGCGAACGGCGGATCGCCATCGTTGGTGCCGCCGAACACGTAGCGGCCGGTGCCGTCGTCGGCGTTGGCCAGCGACAACAGACCCTCGCGGATCTGGTTCAATTCGGTGATCAGCGTTTTCTTGTCGGCGGCGCCCAGTGCCGGATTGCTGGCCTGGATGGTCAGGTCGTTGACGCGCGCCATCAGGTCGTTGACCTGGGCCAGGGTGTTCTCCTGCACCCCCAGCCGGTTCTGCACGTTGCCGGCATTGAGTTTCATCCGGTCCAGTGCGGCCAGACTGCGGTCAAGCCCAACCGCCGCACCAGCGGCGACCGGATCGTCCTTGGCGCTGACGATCTTGCTGCCGGTGGCGATCTGCTGTTCCAGGTGGCTGAGCTTGGCCTGCTTGGCCATCATCAGCGACACGGACTGGTTGAACATCATGCTGGTGGAGATACGGCTGCTCATCGGCGGACGGCTCCCAGGATGGTCTGGAACATGCTGTCGGCGGTGGAGATCAGCTGCGAGGCGGCCTGGTAGGCCTGCTGCAGGCGCAGCATGTCGGCCGCTTCCTCGTCCAGGTTGACGCCGGACACTTCATCGCGCGCTTCCTGCGCCTTGTCATTGATCACCAGCTGCGCTTCCAGCGAATACTCGGCCGAGCGGGCGGCTGCACCGACCTGGGTGGTCAGGCCGCCCAGAGCGCCGTTGAGGGTGACTGTGCCACTGTTGAACGCCTTGGTGCTCTCCACCTTGGACAGCCTGGAGGCGTTGCTGTTGTCCGAAGAGCCCGCCGGGGTCGGAGTGATGTTGAAGGTGTCGCCGACCTTCGGCGCACCGTCCAGCACGAAGCTCCAGCCATTGGCGCTGATGGTCTGGCCGGGCGTGTAGGTCTGCGGCGGGCCACCATCGATGGTGTAGGTGGTGGCCGAGGTGAACACGATCGCGGCCGGATTGCGCAGGTTGGCGTTGGTCGAATCGCTGACGGTGACACCGCTCAGCTTGCCGGTGCCGGTGTTGGACGTCGCCGCCGCGCCCTTCACCGCCGCTGCGGCGGCGATGCGCGAGGGATCGGTGATCGCCACTTCCATGCTGCCAGCCACGCCTGCGGTCGGCTGCAGCAGGAAGCGGTCGTTGGCTGCCGGGGTACCGCCGACCACCAGCTTGACGCCGTTGATCACCAGTGGATCGGCGGCCGTGCCGGTGCCGGTCAGCGGAACGTTGGCGCCGGTGTCGGCACGGCTGGCCTTCCAGTTGCTGCCATCGAACTGCAGCACCACGTTCTGCGCGTCCAGCTTGCCGAGGTCGCCGTAAGTGGCGCTGAGGCTGGCGGTACTGGTGTTGGCATTGTTGGCGGTGACGCGTGGGTTGCCGATGTTGAAGAAGTCCCCCCCCAGCTGGCCATACAGGTCCACGCCCTGGTGATGCACCTGGTTGAAGCTCTCGGCCAGCCCTACCGCCAGCTTGCCCAGTTCGGCCTGGGCGGGCGTCAGCACGGTGTCGCGGAACTCCAGCAGGCCGCCGATCTGGCCACCGACCGCCTTCGGGTCCAGCCGGATGGTGTTGCCCTGCGTTTCCAGCGCCAGCTGCAGCCGCTCCGGCTGGTACGGGTCGGCAACGGTGGTGACCTTGGTCGCCGTGGTGCCCACCACCAGCGCGTTTCCGCCGGCGGTGTAGACATTCATGATGCCGCCGTCCTGGATCACGGCGGTGCCACCGGTGTAGCCGATCAGCTGGGTGATCAGCTGGTCGCGGCGGTCGAGCAGGTCCGGTGCGGCGGTAGCGATGTTGGTGCCGATCGCACCGTTGATCTGCGCGATCTCCTGCGCCAACCGGTTGACCTCGGTAGCGCCGGCCAGCAGGCCGTTGTTGACCTCGCTGTTGAGGTTGTTCAGGTGCGTGTTGAGCTGCACGAAGCGGTTGGCCAGGGCCTTGCCACCGTCCAGCATGTTCTGGCGGTCGGCGGTGCCGGCGGCATTGGAGGACAGGCCGCTGACCGAATCGAAGAACTTCGACCAGACGCCGGACACGTTGGTTGCCGCGTCGGAGAACAACGAATTGACCCGGTCGGCCATGCCGGAGAGCTGCTTCAGGCGCGCCAGCTCGCCGCTGCTGTCGAGCAGGCGCGAGATCGCCAGCTGGTCGGCGGTACGGCGGATGTCGGTGATGCGTGTGCCGTTGCCGACCGTGCCGTAGCCGTAGTTCTGGGGATCAGCCGTGGCGAAGTTGACCTTCTGCCGGCTGTAGCCCGGGGTATTGAGGTTGGCCACGTTGTGGCTGGTGGTCGCCAACGCACGCTGGAAGGCGAGCAGGGCACCGGTACCGGTGGAAAGTACGCTGGACATGGGGTTCCTCAACGACGGGTGATACCCAGCGCCGCAGTTGCGGTGCTGGCGAAGGTCTGGCCAAGGCGCGCGCCGGCGTCTGCCACGGCGCTGACGGCGCGCTCGATGGTCGGTCCGCCGGCGATCGCGGCGATCTTGGCTGCGTAGCGCGGGTCGGTGGCATAGCCGGCGCGCTGCAGGCCACTGGCGAAGCCCTGCACATCGGTGCCGGCCTGCAGGGCCTGCTGGTAGCGCGGGCTGGTCTTCAGCAGGCGCACGTAGTCGGCAAAGCTCTCGGCCGGCGAACTGTAGGCACGGAAGCTGGCGGTCTCGTTGCGGCGCACGCCAGCGACATACTCGTGGGTGCCGGCCACGGCGCGCTGGCCGTTCCAGCCATTGGCCTTGATGCCGAACAGGTTGTGCGAGGTGCTGCCGTCGGCGTGCTTGATGTGGCGCTTGCCCCAGCCGGTCTCCAGCGCTGCCTGGGCGACCAGGGCGCGGGCATCCACGCCCAGTTCCTTTGCCGCACGCTGCGCGTGCTGCCAGATGCTGGCGACGAAACCTTCGGGGGTGTGCTCGCCCAGCTGGGCGACAGCGGTGCGGGTAGCCATCGCATCGGCCGGGCTGATGGCCGTGCCGCGATTGCTGGCGGTGGCCGACCACTGATCGCTGTTGGCGGCCCAGTCCTCGCCCTGCAGGCTGCCGATGTACGGATCTTCGGTGCCCAGCGAGCGGTGCATGCTGCTGCTTTCGCGACCGGCGATCAGGTCCAGCGCCTGTTCCATCGGCGCAACCGCCGCGTGTGCGCCCGACTGGGCGCCGGCGGCCATCTGCTGCAGCAGGCGCACGGCCTGGCTGCCGTCTTCCAGCGGCAGCGATGGCGCAGGCTTGGCCGGTGCATTGAGCTGATAGGCACGACTGGCCTTGGCCGGGTCCACGCGGGTATCCAGCGCCGGGCCATCGGCGGCCTGGCCGGACAGCTGCCGGCTGATCATGCCGGACAGGCCCAGGCCCTTGCCGCGGGTCATCGCCTCGGCGATCTTCTGGTCGTACATGTCGCGGAACATCTTGTTTTCGCCGGGGAACAGCGAGTCGCCGAAGCTGGCGTCACGCATGCTCTTGACCAGCATCTGCGCGAACTGGCCTTCCAGCTGTCGCGCGACCTTGTCGATCTTGGCCGGATCGTTCTGTTGCGCCGGGTGCAGATCGAATGCGGGATTGATGCGCATATCAGATCACCTCGAGCTCGGCACTCAGGGCGCCGGCCTGCTTCAGGGCTTCCAGGATCGCAATGAGATCGCCCGGTGCCGCGCCTACCGCGTTCACCGCGTGCACGATCTCGTCCAGGGTGGTGCCGCCGCTGAACTTGAACATGCGGCTGCCGTCATTGGTGGCGGTGATGGTCGACTGCGGGCTGGCCACGGTGCGGCCGCCGGACAGCGCGTTGGGCTGGCTGACATTGGTGTTTTCCTGGATCGTCACGGTCAGCGAACCATGCGAGATCGCGGCAGGTCCGACCCGCACCTGCTGGCCGATGACCACAGTGCCGGTACGCGAATTGACCACCACCTTGGCCGGGGCGCTGCCCGGGGTCAGTTCCAGGTTCTCGATGCGAGCCAGCAGGCCGATGCGTGCGCCCGGATCGGTCGGTGCGGTGACCGCCACGGTCACGCCATCGACCGCGCGTGCCGCACCTTCGCCGAACGCATTGTTGAGCGCCGCGACCATGCGCGAGACGGTCGTGAAGTCATTGTTGTGCAGGTTCAGGGTGATCTCGCCGCCATTGGCCAGCGGGTCGGGCAGGGCACGTTCCACGGTGGCGCCATTGGGAATGCGGCCGACACTGGGTACGTTCACCGAGACGCGCGAACCATCCTTGCCCTGCGCGCCAAAGCCACCCACGATCAGGTTGCCCTGGGCGATGGCATAGATCTGGCCATCGGCGCCGCGCAGCGGGGCCATCAGCAGCGAACCGCCGCGCAGCGACACCGCGTTGCCGATCGAGGACACCGTGATGTCGATCGGCTGGCCCGGCTTGGCGAACGGCGGCAGTTCAGCGTGGATCGCCACCGCCGCCACGTTCTTCAGCTGCGGATTGACGTTCGGCGGAACATTCACGCCCAGCTCGCCGAGCAGGTTCTTCAGGCTCTGCACGGTGAAGGGCGCCTGGCTGGTGCGGTCGCCGCTGCCGTCCAGGCCGACCACCAGGCCGTAGCCCACCAGCGCATTGCCGCGTACGCCACCGACCTGGGCCAGGTCCTTGATGCGTTCAGCGCTGGCTGGGGCTGCCACGATCAGCAGCATCAAAGCGACGAACGACGCCGCGCGTCGCTGCCAGGAGGAAGAGAAGAAGGATTTCATGGCCATACTCAGAACGGCGTCAGGCCGGAGTTGAAGAAGCGGCTCAACCAGCCCATCGCGTTGGACTGCGCGACAGGGCCGCGGCCGCCGTAGACGATGCGCGCCTCAGCCACGCGGCTGGAGGGCACGGTGTTGTCGGCGCTGATGTCGCCGGGGCGCACGATGCCCTGTACCTGCACCAGCTCGTCGCCCTGGTTCAGGCGCAGGTTCTTCTGCCCCTGCACCACCAGGTTGCCGTTGGGCAGGCGCTGCACCACGGTCACGGTCACGTTGCCCTGCAGGCGGTTGCTCTGCGCGCTGTTGCCCTTGCCGGTGAAGTCACGCGCACCCTTGGCCGTCGCACTGAGGATGTCCTTGCCGCCCAGCGTAACGGGCGCGCCGAGGATGGAGGGCGTGCCCAGGCTCAGGTTGGACTCCTTGTTGGTGGCTGTGTTGGCACTGGTCTGCGCGGTGGTGTTTTCCAGCAGGGTGATGGTCAGCAGGTCGCCGACATCGCGCGCGCGACGGTCCGAATACAACTGCAGGGTCGGGCCGGCCGCGTAGATCGCGCCGGCGGTCGGTTCGGCCTGCGGTGGCATGATCGGCTGGATCGGTGCCATTGCCGGATAGGGGCGCACATCGCCGGCAATCACGCAGCCACCGAGCAGGGCAGCCACGGCGCAGGCGAGGGTAGTGCGGGCGAAGTTGGAAATGGGCGACATGGCGGTTTCCCGGGTTGGCCGGTCAGAGCTTGTTGTTGAGGTAGCCGAGCATCGAATCGGTGGTGGAGATCGCCTTGGCGTTCATTTCGTAGGCGCGCTGGGTTTCGATCATCGACACCAGCTCTTCCACCACGTTGACGTTGCTGCCCTCCAGCGCGCCCTGCACCACGGTGCCGAGGCCGTTGAGGCCGGGATTGCCGTTCTGTGCCGGGCCGGAGGCCGTGGTCTCCAGGAACAGGTTCTCACCGCGGGCCTGCAGGCCGGCCGGATTGACGAAGTCGGTCAGGGTCAGCGCGCCCACTTCCACCGAGGCGGCGCCGTCGGCCATCTTCACGCTGATGGTGCCGTCGGTACCGATGGTCACCGACTGCGCGCCTTCGGGAATCTGGATGCCCGGCTGCACCGGGTAGCCGCTGTTGGTGACCAGCTCGCTGTCCTGGTTGATCTTGAACGAGCCATCACGGGTGTAGGCCGAGCTGCCATCGGGCATCTGCACTTCGAAGAAGCCGCGGCCGTTGACCATCACGTCCAGTGCGCGGCCGGTCTGCTGCTGGCCACCCTGTTCGAAGTTCTTGGCGGTGGCGACCACGCGCACGCCGGTACCCAGCTGCAGGCCGGTCGGCAGCTGTGTCTGTGCCGAGGAGGAGCCGCCGGGTTGGCGTACCTGCTGGTACAGCAGGTCCTCGAAGCTGGCACGGTCCTGCTTGAAGCCGGTGGTGTTGGTGTTGGCGAGGTTGTTGGAAACCACCGACATGCGCATCTGCTGCGCATCCAGTCCGGTTTTCGCGATCCACAATGCCTGGTTCATCTTCGGTGTCCTGTCTGGTGGAGCCGGCCGCGCGGTGCGGCCCTTGTCTTCGGGTGTGCAAGCGGTGTGCCAGCGCCGCATTCAAGCAGCGCCGGAATTCCGTCAGCTGCCCAGGCGCAGCAGGCTGTTGGCGCTGCGCGCGTTGTCGTCGCCGTGCTTGATCACCTGCACCTGCATTTCGTACTGGCGCTGCAGCTGGATCATCTGCACCAGCGCACCGGCGGCATCGACGTTGCTGCCTTCCAGCTGGCCGCTGTGCACCGCCGTGCCCTGCGCAGGCGCAAACGGCTGGCGCGGATCGGTGTTGCGGAACAGGCCATCCAGGCCACGCTCCAGGCGCTCGTCCGGTGCCTGCACCACCTTGATCCGTCCGACCTGGGCCATCGTCTGCGGGCCTTCGCCCTGCGGAATGATCGAGATCGTGCCGTCGGCACCGATCTCCATCGCCTGGTAGGGCGGAATGGCGATCGGGTTGTTGTTGTCATCCAGCACCGGGCGGCCGCTGGACGTCACCAGCTGGCCGTTCGGCGTGACCGACAGTGCAGCGCCGCGCGTGTACGCCTCGCTGCCATCGGTGGACTGCACGGCCAGCCAGGTGCCGGTCTGCAGCGCCAGGTCCAGCGGCTTGCCGGTGATGTGCTGCGCGCCGGGCCGGCGGTTGAAACCGGCGTCGACGTGCAGTGCATCCACCCGCGAGGCAAAGCCCGGGCCCTTGATCGGGAAGGCTTCGGTGTTGGCCAGCGCTTCCTTGAAGCCAGGGGTGTCCGAGTTGGCGAGATTGTGGCTGAGCGTGCCCTGCGCCTGCAGGGAGGCGCGGGCACCGGTCATCGCCACGTAAAGGGCTTTATCCATGCGGGAAGTTCCGAGACGGGGTCAGCAGTTCATCAACGGATGTTGATGACGGTCTGGGTGATCTGGTCCTGGGTGGTGATCATCTGCGCGTTGGCCTGGAAGTTGCGCTGCGCGGTGATCATGTTGACCAGCTGCTCGGTGAGGTCGACGGTGGAGGCCTCCAGCGAACCGGCCTGGATCTTGCCGAGGTTGGAGGTGTCCGGCATGCCGGTACGCGGCGTACCCGAGCTGAAGGTATCCACCCACAGGTTGTTGCCCTTCGATTCCAGGCCCTGCGGATTGTTGAAGGTGGTCAGCGCGACCTGGCCCAGCGGCTTGTCGGCGCCGTTGGAATAACGGGCGTAGACCACGCCGGTTTCCGACACGGTGATCTCGTTGAGCTTGCCGGCGGCATAGCCGTCCTGCTGGGTGTTGCGCAGCGCGAACTTCTCGCCGTACTGGGTCGAGCCGTTGATATCCAGCGTCATGTTCAGCACGCCCGCACCCGTGGTCGGGGTGAAGGTGCCGAGGCTGACCTTGCCGTTGGCCGGCGCGGTGAGCTTGCCACTGTTGTCGAAGGTGACCGGGGTCGGTGCGCCAGCCGGCTGGCCGTCCACGTAGTTGCGCACGGTCCACTCGTTCGGGTTGGCACCCTTCACGAAATAGGAGACCTGGATGTGGCTCACGCCCAGCGAGTCGTACACCGTGATGCCGCCGCTGGAGTGGTTGTAGCTGTTGGAGTCGGTCGGGTCGAAGGTGGTGACGGTCGGCTGCTTGGCGTTGGCCGGCAGGGTGAAGCCAACCTTCACTTCGCTGGTCTGCTTCGGCGGGCTGTCGGTGGTCAGCAGCTGCAGGTCGACCATGCGGCCGGCATCGAAGTTGGTGCCGTCTGCATTCGGCGCGAACACCTGCAGGCGCGCTCCCTGCGGGTTGACCACGTAACCCGATGCATCGGTCTGGAAGTTGCCCGCGCGCGAATAGACCCGGGTGCCGTTCATGTTCATGGTGAAGAAGCCCTCACCGGAAATGGCCATGTCCAGGCTGCGGCCGGTCTGTTCGTTGTGGCCCTGCTTGAACTGCTGGGCAACATTGGAGACACGGACGCCCGAACCCACGGCGTTCTTCGACAGGCCGTAACCGGTGGCCGAGAACAGGTCGGCGAACTCGGCGCGCGATTCCTTGAAGCCGGTGGTGTTGACGTTGGCGACGTTGTTGGCGGTGACGCTCAGGTCGGAATTGGCGGCATTGATGCCGGACAGCGAGACATTGAAGCCCATGGGATGCTCCTGGTAAGTGCGGGGTGTGCGGCTCAGCTGACGCGGAGCACGTAGTCGATCGGGGCCGTGCCCAGGCCCTTGAGGTTCAGGTACAGGCCGTCGGAACCGACGGTCACGCTTTCCACCGGTGCCTGCACGTAGGTGGACAACTTGGTGCTCTTGCCGGCGGTGTCGACGTGGTTGGCGACGATGGAGTACTTGCCCGGTTCCATGCGCTTGCCGTTGGCGTCCTTGCCGTCCCACTTGAAGGCGGTTTCGCCGGCGGCCTTGGCTTCCACGCTCAGCGAAGTGACCTTGGCGCCGGTGGCATCGGTGACGTCGACGGTGATGATGCCGGCCGAAGGCGCGGCCACCGTGCCTTCAACGCTGCCTTCCTTCTCCAGCACCAGCTTTTCCGACGGCACCAGCACCTGGTGGCCGACCAATGCGGCACCGCGCAGCACCTGGTCGCTGGCCATCGATTCCTGGAAGCCCTTCACCGTCTTGTTCAGATCGGTGATGCCCTGCACGGTGGACATCTGCGCCATCTGCGCGACCATCTGCGTGTTGTCCATCGGCTTCAGCGGATCCTGGTGCTGCAGCTGCTCGGTCATCAGGCGCAGGAAGTCGGCCTGGTCCAGCGTGTTCTTCTTCTTCGTAGCGTTGCTGTTCGGGGCGTTCAGGCCGAGTGCGGCGTAGACGTCCTGATTGGTCTGGTTGTTGACGGCGGTGGTCATGGCGGTATCCGGTACTGCGGGCCTCAGCGGCCCATGGTCAGGGTGGCCAGGGCCAGTTCCTTGGCGGTGGTCAGCATCTCCACGCCGGCCTGGTAGTTACGCGAGGTCGAGATCAGGTTGACCATCTGCGCCACCGGATCGACGTCGGGCTGGTAGATGTAGCCATCGCCATCGGCCAGCGGGTGGCCCGGCTCATAGCGCTTGATCGGCGCGGCCTCGCTCTGGGTGATCTCCTTGACCTTCACCGAGGTGATGTTCGGATCGTTCTTGCTGGTGACGGCCTGGAAGATCGGCTCCAGCGGCTTGTACACCGCGTCGGCGGAGCCGGCGACGGTGTCGGCGTTGGAGAGGTTGGAGGCGATGGTGCTCATGCGCACCGACTGCGCCTGCAACGCGGAGCCGGCGATATCGAAGATCGGCAGGTTGCTCATGGCTTATTGCCCCGTGATCGCGGTCAGCATGGAACGCACCTTGCTCTCGACGAAGCTGAGCGAAGCGCGGTACTCGAGCGCGGCACGGCCATAGGCCGCACGCTCGGCATCGGGATCGACGGTGTTGCCGTCCAGGCTGGGCTGCACGCCGTCGCGCGCGATCTGGAACGGGTTCAGGCCACTACTGATTTCGTAGTGCTGCTCGTGGGTGGTGGCCATCAGGCCGTTGGCATCCAGCCCCTGGGCATGGCGCAGGGCGGCATCGAAGTCCAGGTCCTGGGCCTTGTAGCCGGGAGTGTCGGCATTGCCGAGGTTGCTGGCGATCAGCTTCATCCGCTGTTCGCGCAACGGCATGGCCTGGGCATGGACGCCCAGGTAGTCGGTAATCAGGTTGCGCACGGTGCACTCCCACGGGAACGTTGCCCGGGAAGTTGCAAGGGGTGTGCCAAATTCGAGAGGGTAGTGCCGGCCGCTGGCCGGCTCCCCGATAGATCTGCGAATGCCGGCCAGCGGCCGGCACTACCGGATCAGTGGACGTCAGGCCGCCAACGCCACCTTGCGCAGGCGGTCCAGCACGAAGTCGGCCAGCTCGTGCGGCGAGTACTTGGCGACGAAGGCGTTGGCACCCACGCGCTCGACCATCGCATTGTTGAATACGCCCGACAGCGAGGTATGCAGCAGCACATACAGGCCGGCCAGGCCCGGATGGCGCCGGATTTCCGTCGTCAGCGTATAGCCGTCCATGGCCGGCATCTCGATGTCCGAGATGACCATGGCGTAGCGTTCGGCCGGGTTCTCGCCGGAAGCGTGGATCTGCAGCAGGTGGTCCAGTGCCTGCTTGCCGTCGGAGAGCAGGGTGGCACCTACGCCCAGCTGGTCGAGCACGCTGCGGATCTGCTGGCGGGCCACGCGCGAGTCATCCACCACCAGCACCTGCAGCTGCGGGCCGTCGGAGGGCATTGCCATCGCGGGGTCGAGCACCGCCTCGCCGCGCACCTGGGCAATGTCGGCCAGCACGCTTTCGACATCGATGACCTGGATCAGCTCGCCCTGGAAGCGGGTTACGGCGGTCAGGTAGCTCGATTCGGCGCCCAGCTCCGGTGGCGGATGGATGTCTTCCACCGCGATGTTGACGATGCGCTCCACACCGCTGACCAGGAAGCCCTGGATCGAGCGGTTGAACTCGGTAACGACCAGATAGCCGGGCGAGGTGTCGGCCTCCGGCTCGCGTTCGGGATGGCCGATGGCCAGGCCGAGATCCAGCACCGGCACCGAGCGGCCACGTACGTCGGCCACGCCGGAGAACTGGCTGGGCAGCCCGGGCACCTGGAACAGGTCCGGGCGCCGCAGGACTTCCTGCACCTTGAAGACATTGACGCCAAAAAGCTGACGTCCGCCGAGACGGAACAGCAGCAGCGCCAGGCGATTGTGGCCGGCCAGGCGGGTCCGCTGGTCGATCCGGTTGAGCAGGTCATGGGACATGGCTGCTGTATCGGCGCTGCGGCGGCAGAACTTGAGGGTGGTGTGCCGCCCGCGTGCTCCACACCGCTTCTGTAGAGTCGACTGTCAGTCGACTGCTCTTCGATCCGTTCGTGGGAACCCCCGCGCTTCGCGCGAAAGTCGACTGACAGTCGACTCTACCCATCCGGTCGCATCCCCGCCCCGGACTCGATCAACAGGCCCCGTCGCTCTGGCACGCCCCTTGCACGCAGCTGGGCCAGGTCCCATCGACAGGAGGCGCCATGCGCCGGGTCACATCTTTATTGGCCGTCGCGCTTGCCCTGGCCTCGCCGTGGGCGGCGGCCTCCGACTGGCAGCCCGTAGCCAGCATCCGCGCCGCAGCGCTGACGACCCTGCCGGCGGGCAGCGAGGGCGAGGCCCAGGTGGCCGATGCGCTGCGCCTGCCGAAGTGTGGCGGCGCGCTGCAGGTGCAGCCCACTGCCAACACCACGGTCGAGGTCAGTTGCCCCGACGCGGGCGGCTGGCGCCTGTTCGTGCCGGTAAAGGTGCGGCGCAACCAGACCGTGCTGGTGCTCAACCGTGGAATCGGCACTGGAGAAACCCTCACCGCCGCCGATATCACGACTGCCCAGCGTGACGCGGCCCGGATTGCCGGTGCTGTGCTGGCCGATCCCAACGCGGCGATCGGTCGCATCGCCCGCCGTCCATTGCAGGCCGGGGCCCTGCTGTCGAACAACGATCTGGTGGTGCAGCGTCTCATCAAGCGAGGAGACAGTGTGGCCCTGGTGTCACGTCGCGGCTCGGTCGAGGTCCGCATTGCCGGTCGCGCGATGGGCGATGCCGGTGAGAATGAACGGGTCTCGGTGGAGAACCTGTCCTCGCGGCGGATCGTGCAGGGCACGGTCGACGCCGCAGGTGACGTAATCGTGGCGCGTTGATTTACCGCAAAATATCCCTAAAGATCGCGGCCCTGAGGCCGTTATCCCTTGTGAACGGCAACTCCAGGACACCCCATGAGCCAGAAAATCGACGGCAACCTGCAGGTCCCCCAGGCACTGCGCAGCGTGACGACCCCGGCCAGCAAGCCCGGCGTCAGCAGCGATTCGCCGGCACGCCCGGTCGAGGCAGCCGACAGCCTGCGTCTGACCGGCGAGGCCACCAATCTGCAGGCCATCGAGCGTGAGCTGACCACCGCCCCGGCGATCGACGCCCAGCGTGTGGCCGCCGTGCGCGAGTCGCTGCAGAACGGCACCTACAAGATCAATCCGGACGCGATTGCATCGCGCATGCTCGATCTGGACCAGCAGCTGCAGGGATGACCGCAGCGATGAGCGAGCCGCTGCAGCGTCTCGCCCAGGCCCTGGACGTTGAGCGCCAGGCCCTGGTCGAGCACGACGTGCACGCCCTGATCCGTGCCACCGGCGCCAAGCTGGAGGCGTTGCGAGCGCTGGAAGGCGCACCGCCGGTCGGCGAGGGCGAACAGCTGCAGGAACTGGCCGAGCGCAACCGCGCCAACGGCGTGCTGCTTTCGCGGCGCCGGCGCGAGGTCAACTGGGCACTGCGCCAGTTGGGCCGTACCGAAGACGCCTCGGCCTATGACGCCAAGGGCCAGTCACATACCGTTACTGCCCGCCGCCCACTCGCCGTCGCCTGACGCGACGGCGGTCGCACTACCCACCCCCGCGGGCTGAAGCCCGCTGCGTGACCGCGTATATTGGGCGCCTGTTCGAATGCCCCGAGTCGCCGTGTCCGCTGCCAACGCCCTGGTTACCGCCCCCCTTCCGCCGCAGCCGGTGCTGCAGGCCCTGCTTGAGCGCCTGCGCGAAGGGCTGTTGCTGTTCACTGAAGACGGGCAGGTGGCGCTGGCCAATCCGGCCGCGCAGAACCTGCTGGCCGGCGGCGGGGAAGGTTCATTGCCGCCGCCGCAGCGGCTGCGTGAACTGCTGCCCCCCGATGCGCTGGAACAGGCGCGGCAGCATGGTCACTGGAATGGCAGCCTGCCGCTGGGAGAGGGGGTGGTCATCGCCCACCTTTACCACCACGGTCCGGTGGGCCAGGGGCACTTCCTGGCGTTGTTCCGCCATATCGAAGGGCAGGAAGACTACGAGCGCGAGCTGCAGCAGCGCCATGCGGAGCTGCGCCAGGCCTACCTGCGCCTGAACGGCACCCAGGAGAAGCTGCTGCAGTCGGAAAAGATGGCCTCGATCGGCCAGCTTGCCGCGGGCGTTGCGCACGAGATCAACAACCCGATCGGCTACGTGCACTCCAACCTGGGCAGCCTGCAGGAGTACCTGCGCAGCCTGTTCACGGTGATTGAAGCCTACGAACGCGCCCTGCGGGCGCCGGACCCGAAGGCGTTGATTCCGGAAATCGACGATATCCGTGACCGCCTGGACATCGATTTCATCAGCCGTGACCTGCCGCAGCTGATGGCCGAATCGCGCGAAGGCATCGAGCGGGTCACCCGCATCGTGCGTGACCTGAAGGACTTCTCGTATTCCGGCCGCGACGAATCGTGGAAGCTGGTCGACCTGCATGCAGGGCTGGAATCGACCATCAACATCATCTGGAACGAGCTCAAGTACAAGGTCACCCTGCATCGCGAGTTCGGCCAGCTGCCGCTGGTGGAGTGCCTGCCGTCGGAGTTGAACCAGGTCTACATGAACCTGCTGCTCAATGCCGGCCACGCCATCGCCGAGCGCGGCACGATCACCGTGCGTACCGGTGTCGACGGTGACCAGGTGTGGGTCGAATTCGAGGACACTGGCGGAGGCATCTCGCCGGAACTGCGGCAGCGCATCTTCGATCCGTTCTTCACCACCAAGCCTGTTGGCAGCGGCACCGGCCTGGGCCTGTCGATCTCCTACAGCATCATCAACAAGCACCATGGCCGCATCGACCTGGACAGTACCCCGGGCGTCGGTTCGCGCTTCCGCGTGGTGTTGCCAGTGAAGCAGCCGCGCTGACCGCTTCCGGTCGTGCCGGCCGCTGGCCGGCAACCTCATTGAACCCGATATCCAGAGCAGCCGGCCAGCGGCCGGCTCTACCAGAGGGGATCATCACCGCAACGGGCGATCCTCACCGCCATCTCCGCTTTCCACCGGCGCCGGACCGGCGTTGCTGCGGCGCTGCTCCTCATAGGTGCGGAACGCCTGGTGGATGTGCTTGCGCAGCTCATCGTCGTTCCAGGGTTTGGTCAGGAAACGGTAGATCGCACCACGGTTGATCGCGTCGGTCACGGTGTTCAGATCGGTGTAGCCGGACAGCACCAGGCGGATCGTATCGGGGTACAGCATCTTCACCCGGCCCAGGAACTCGGTGCCGCTCATGTCGCTCATGCGCTGGTCGGACAGGATCACCTGCACGTCGTTGATCGCCAGCAGGTCGAACGCATCGCGCACGTTGCCGGCCGCCAGGATACGGTAGCCGTCGCGGCGGAACAGGCGCACCAGCGAGCGCAGCACGTTCTCCTCGTCATCCAGCAGCAGCAGTGTCCGGTCCGGGCGCGTTTCGGCGAAGGCTTCCGGGCGCAGGTAGCGTCGGCGCAGGGTCATGCCGGCGGCATCGGCCGACATCGGCTCGCCGAACAGGTAGCCCTGGAACACGTCGCAGTCGTTGCGGCGCAGGAAACCCAGTTGGGCCTGCGATTCCACGCCGTTGGCGATCACGGTCATGCCCAGCTGGTGGCCCATGGCGATGATCGCGCGGGCGATGGCCGCCTCGCGGTTGCCGGCTGGCGCGCTCTTGATGAAGCTGCGGTCGATCTTCAGCTTGTCCACCGGGTAACGCACCAGCGCGCTCAGGCTGGAATCGCCGGTGCCGAAGTTGTCCAGGCTGAGGCTGATGCCTTCGTTGCGCAGGTTGGCCAGCGTCTCGTGCACGAAGTTGACGTTGTTGGTCAGCGCGCTTTCGTTGATCTCCAGCGTCAGCATCTGCGCCGGCACGCCTGCAGCCTGGATCAGGCCCATGACTTCAGCGAAGAAGTTCGGCCGCAACAACTGCAGGGTGGAGACGTTCACGGCGATGGTGAAGTCGTCGAAGCCCTGGTCGCGCCACAGGCGGGCCTGCTTCAGTGCGCCTTCCAGCACCCAGGTGCCGATCTGCACGATGATGCCCAGCCGCTCGGCGGTGCGCATGAAGCGCTCCGGCACCAGCATGCCCAGCGTGGGGGACTGCCAGCGCAGCAGCGCCTCCATGCCCACCACGTGGCCGTCGCGGGCACTGACCAGCGGCTGGTAGCGAAGCTTCAGCTCGCCATTGGGGATCGCGTCGACGATCTGGCGCGCGATGATGCTCTCGCTGTGCGCGCTCGGCGGGGTATCCACTGCGTGGATGCGCACCGCATTGCCGCCTTCGCGGGCCGCCTGGTACAGCGCATCCTCGGCGTGGTCGAGCAGGCGCGAGGTGCTGCTGGCATGGTCCGGGCACAGGCTCACGCCCAGCTTGCCGGTCATGAACAATGTGTACGGCAGCACCGACAGGGGCAGCTCCATCTGCTGCCGGATCTCCTCGGCGAAGTCCTCCGGCAGCGGCACGTCGGCGGTGCGCGGCACCGCGATCAGGAACTCGTCGCTGCCATGCCGCCACAGTTTGCCGCGGCCGCGCAGGTAGGACTGCAACCGCTGCGCCACCAGCACCAGCGCCTGGTCACCTACCTCGGCACTCATGTTCTCGTTCACCGAAGCGAAGTGGTCGATGTCCACGTGCATCAGCATCAGCGCGGTGCCGCCGGAGGCCGCCTCGGCGACCATCGCCTGCAGCTCGGGGTTGCCGGCACCGAGGCGGTCGGGTGCATCGTCGATGCTGACCGGGGGCTGGTTGGGATTCCACATAGGCTCAGTATTCCGGTGAATCGACGGCAGCCATGCTGGCCGCCTGGTAGGGGAGGTGGACGTCGATCAGGGTGCCTTCGCCATGTGCGGATTCGATCCGCACATGGCCGCCGACACTCTGCGCACGCTCGCGCATTACGATCAGGCCCAGGCCGCGCGGACCGTCCGGGTCGAACCCCTCGCCGTCGTCGCGGATCTGCAGGTGCAGGCCGCGCTTGCCGACGTCGCGCAGCTGAAGTTGTACCTGGCTGGCGCGCGCGTGCCGCAGCACATTGGTCAGGCTTTCCTGGGCGATGCGGAAGCAGGCCTGTTCGATGCTGTTGTCGGGGCGGTGCGGCAGGGGCTCGATCTCGGCCAGCAGTTCCACCGGCGACGAACGAAACAGCACCCGTGCCTGCCAGCTCAGGGCTGCTTCCAGGCCCAGCGCGTCGAGCTGCGGCGGACGCAGCAGGGTAGAGATGTCGCGCAGCTTGGCCACCGTGGTGTCGGCCAGGCTGACGATCTGTGCCAGGTCCTCGCCGCGGCGCTGTGGATCATGCTCGTCCTGCGCCGCATGGGCGGACAATTTGATCGCCGTGATCGCCTGGCCGATGTCGTCATGCAGGTCGCGCGAGATCGCGCGGCGTTCGTCCTCCTGCAGCGAGAACAGCCGGCCGGCCATCGCCTGCAGTTCGCGGTTGCTGGTTTCCAGTGCACTGCGCGTCCGTTCGGAATCGCTCAGGTCACGCACGATCAGCAGCTTGCAGTCGCGGCCGCCGTAGCGCACCTCGCCGACCGCCAGGCCGGCATGGAAGCTGCGCCCGTCTGCGCGCTGCATGGCCACCACGCTGCTGTGGCCGGGGCCCAGGTGTGGCTGCCCGGCGCGCAGCTGGCCGCGGACGCGGGCCAGATCACCGGCAGCGACCAGCGCCGACAGCGGCTCACCCAGCAGGGTGTGGCTGCCATAGCCGAACAGGCTGGCCGCCCAGGCATTGGTGTACAGCACGTGCTCATCGGAGAGGATCACCACGCCATCGGGCAGTACCCGCACCAGCTCGCGGAACTGTTCTTCGCGCTCGCGCAGCAGGCGTCGCGACTGCTCGCGCTCGGTCACGTCCTGCAGGGTACCCAGCACGCGGCTGCGACCGGACTCATCGACACCACTGGCGGCTCGCAGGTGCACCATCAAGGCGCGGCCATCCATCGACAGCAGGGGCAGCAATACGTCCACCTGCACCGGATCAGCCGAGCACAGCTCGGCCAGCAGCTGCTCGGTCTGGGTGGCGGTGGCGGGGTCGGCGGGCACCAGCAGCTCATCGAAGCGGTGCCAGCGGCGGGCTTCCGGAGGCCGGCGGCCAAGCAGGCGGTAGACCTGGTTGGAATAGCGGCCCATGCCGGTGGATGGATCCAGTTCCCAGGCGCCGATGCGCGCCAGCTCGTGGGCTTCCTCGACCCGGGCCAGCGCCTGGTCGCGGCGCAACTGGGCCAGGTCTTCGGCGGTGCGGTCGATGGCGATCAGCAACCGGGCATTGTGGCCGTCATAGCTGATGGCGTTGGAGCGCAGTTCCATCTGCCGCAGCGAGCCGTCGCGCAGCTGCAGCTGGGTCCGCAGGACGCACAGCTCCTCGGGTGCTTCACGGATCGCCTCCAGCTTGGTCTGCAGCGCCTGATCCTGGCCGGGTGGCCACAGCGAGTCGATGGTCTGCTCCAGCAGTTCATCGCGCTCCCAGCCGAATGCGCTGCAGGCCGCCGGATTCGCGTCGAGGATCGCCAGCGTATCCAGGTCGTAGACCAGGATCGGGCCGGGGTTGCCTTCGAACATCTGCCGCAGGCGCAGCTCCGAGGCCTGCTGGCGTGCATGGGTGTGCAGCACGTGCTCGGCCAGCGGTCGCAGCAGCAGGTACAGCAGGCCGGCACTGGCCAGTGCGAAGAACGAGCCCTTCACGCTCTGCCACATCGCCGCCTGCTGCGGATCCGGCACCAGCGCCTGCACGGCACTGTCGGAGGCGATCATCCAGGCCAATGCCATCACCAGGTAGCTCAGCACCACCCGCCGCCGGTCGCGGCTCAGCGCCTGCGCCATCCGCGGGTCGGGAACAGGGGCGGTGCCGGTCGGTTCTGCAGGCATGGACGGGCTGGATGAAAGGGGCGCTGGCCATCTTACCGCGCGGGTGTGCCCTGACCACTCAATTATCCGCCGCAGGCGCCGTTAACCACTGCGTGCCCCGCTGACGGGCGTGTCATCCGGAGCAAGATCGCGTGGACCAAGGGATCATCGCCAGCCTGCTGCAGCACCCGCTTGCGTCGGCGCTGGTCATCGTCGACCGCACGGGCCGCCCGCTGGCGGCCAATCCGGCTGCGCGCGAGCATGGCCTGCCGGCCACCGTGGCCGCCTATGCGCCGATGCTGGAGGATCTGCGCCTGATGGCGGCCGATGGCGGCATCGTTGCCTGCACGCTGCCGGGTGGCCCGCACGGGCACTACGACGGCCACCTGCGCGCTGTGCATGATGGCGCCGGCAATCTGCTGGCCTTCACGTTGAGCATTCCCGAGCCGGTTCCGCTCGGCGGCGGTGGGCGCTGGGAGCTCGCGCTGGACAGCGCCGGCCACAGCCTGTGGGACTGGGACATTCCCAGCGACCGCGTGGTGCGCACCCCGGCACTGGGCGATGAAACCGCCACCGAGATACTGGCGCGCGTGCACAGCGAGGACATCGCCCAGGTGCGGTTCGCACTGGACGAGCATCTGCGTGGGCTGAGCGAGCAGTACAGCGCACAGTTCCGTTTCCGCCAGGCCGATGGCCAGTGGCGCTGGGTGCTGGACCGGGGCCGCGTGGTCGCGCGCACCGCCGATGGCCAGCCGTTGCGCATGGTCGGCACCCATACCGATATCGAGCAGCAGAAGCAGCTGGAAGGGCTGCTTCAGGAACAGCAGCTGCACCTGAGCGAGGCCCAGCGCATCGCCAGCATGGGCAGCTGGTCGTTCGACCCCAACAGCGGTCACTTCTGGTGGTCGCCGGAGCTGCGTTCGCTGCTGGCGCTGGAGCAGGGCGCCGTGCCCGGCCAGCGTCGCTGGCTGAAGCAGCTGCACCCGCGTTCACGGGGTGCACTGCGTGCGGCCTGGCGGCGGCTGTGGCGCGATGGCCGCGCCGCCAATCTCGAGCTGGAACTGACCCGCGGCCCTGAGCCATCGCAGCACCTGCGGCTGTGGATGCAGCCACTGCTGGACATGGACGGACAGCCCAAGCGGTTGCTCGGACAGGTGCAGAACATCACCGAGCAGCACCAGACCGATGCGCTGATCCGCTGGCGCACCGAGCTGCTCAACCGCGTCTCCGCGCTGGGCCGCATCGGCGGCTGCGAGATCGAGGTGCAGACCCGGCACATGCAGTGGACCGAGGAGTGCTACCGCATCCACGGCCTGCGCAAGGAGCCGATCACCCTCGACCAGGCGCTGGCGCTGTATACCGAGGATTCACGCAACGCCTTCGAAGCGGCGTTGGGGCGCATCGCTGATGGTGGGCTGCCCGAGCAGCTGGACCTGTGCTTCTACCGGCAGTCCGGCCTGCGCGTCTGGGTGCAGGTGCTGATCGAACTGGACCGCCGTGATGGGCTGCCGCCGCGTTTCGTGGTGCTGTTCCGTGACATCACTCGGGAGCGCGAGGCCAACGAGCGCATCGAGCTGCTGGCCCATTACGATCTGCTCACTGGCCTGCCCAATCGCGTGCTGCTCGGCGAACAGACCGCCGAAGCCATCGAAGAGGCGCGCGACCGCGGCACATCGCTGGCGATGCTGTTCATCGATCTGGATGGCTTCAAGACCATCAACGACAGTTTCGGCCACGCCACCGGCGACGCCCTGCTGAAGGCGGCCGCGACCCGGCTGCACCAGAACCTGCGCAACAACGATCTGTTTGGCCGCTTCAGTGGTGATGAATTCATCGTGGTGCTGCGCGACCTGGCCGAGCCGGAGGATGCGGGCCATGTGGCACGCAAATTGATCGCTTCGTTGGCCGAGCCGCTGCGCCGGGGCGAAACAACGTTGAAGGTGGGCGCCAGCGTCGGCATTGCGATGCTGGGTGACGCACAGACCGACTTCGATTCCCTGCTGCGTGCCGCCGATGCGGCGATGTATGCAGCCAAGGAGGCCGGCCGCAATACCTACCAGTACTACAGCCAGGACGCGCTGGCCCGCATCCAGCGCAAGCTTGAGCTTGAGCATGCCCTGCACGGTGCCATCGAGCGCGAAGAGTTCAGCCTGGCCTACCAGCCGCTGCTGCATGCCCATCACGGCGAGCCGCCGGCGATCGAGGCGCTGCTGCGCTGGCACCGACCCGGGATTGGCTATTGCAGTCCGGCCGAGTTCATCCCCATCGCCGAGAAGTGCGGCGAGATCGTACGGATCGGCGACTGGGTACTGAATGAGGCCTGCCGCCAGGCCACGGCCTGGGACCGCGCTGGTCTGCGCTTCGACCGCATCGCAGTGAATGTCTCGGCGGTGCAGCTGCGTGACCGCGGCTTTGCCGAGCGCGTGATCGAAATCTGCCACGCCCATGGCTGGCCACCGCAGCGGCTGGAGCTGGAGCTGACCGAGTCGGCGCTGATCCGTGACACCGACATCCTGCGCCATTGCTTCGATGTGCTGGAACGGCACGGCGTACCGTTGGCGGTGGATGACTTCGGTACCGGCTTCTCCAACCTCAATTATCTCAACCGCTTCCCGGTCGGGCGCCTGAAGATCGACCGCAGTTTCGTGCAGGGCATGCTGCATGATTCGGGCACGGCCGAAGTGACCCAGGCCATCGTGCACCTGGGTCACGCGCTGGGCATGAAGGTGGTGGCCGAGGGCGTGGAAACGCACCAGGAAGAAGACATGCTGCGCCGCCAGGGTTGCGACGAAATCCAGGGCTACCTGTACTCGCGCCCGCTCAGCCCGCGTGACCTGGCTCAGTGGCTGCGCCAGCCGCAGCCGGCGCCGATGCGCACCGACGCCAGTGGCGAAGCAGTGCTGGTGCGCTGACAACCCGACGCTGGTGGGTGCCTGCGCTCGCGACCATCCACGCATGGCGTGGATCTACTGACGGCGCCGACTCTGGTGGGTGCCGACCGTTGGTCGGCACGGAAGCCCGTGCCTCTCGATCATCCACGCATGGCGTGGATCTACCTCGGAAACTCCGCCTTCAACTGCATGCGCAGCGCTTCCACGATGGCAGCGTAGCGCCGCTTCTGGACCAGATAGCTGGCCAGGAACAACGGCAGCACCAGCAGCATGGGTGCCACCATCGGGCGCATCGCCACCAGTGGCAACAGCAGCAGCGACAGGGTTGCCACGAACCAGCTGCACAGGCCGATCACCCGCACTTCGTGCCGTCGCGCGTTGAGTACGATACGACCGCGCATCACCGGGAAGTAGCGCAGGCCGAAGCTCGGCGCGAAGCTCTCGCGGAACGCCATGCTGCCGTCGGGCAGCGCATGGAAGGCCAGTTGCAGCCATCTGTCCTGCGGCAGGTCACGCTCCAGGTTGCCCAGCGAGAGCCGGGCCTGTATGGCCGGTGACGCCGCGATGCGCTCATTGAACAGGGTGATGCCCCAGCTGAAATAGGCGGCCACCCACGCCATCAGAAGGATGGTCTCGATCAACAGCACTGCGATCAGGGCGATGGCCATCGGTCTTCCATGAACGGGACCGGGGCATCATGCCACAACGATTTCGCCACCCCGGTAGATCCGCGCCATGCGCGGATGTTGCGGCGAGGGCCAGGCGTCACACCGGCAGATGAAAGCCATCCACGCATGGCGTGGATCTACCGGTTCATCAACGCAATGCCTGCAATGGAATAGCTGGCGATCATCAGTCCGACCACGTACGCCGCCACGATGATCAGCCAATACGTCACCGGCTCGATGTCCCGCCATGCATCAATGGTGCCGGCGCGGTGGTGGCTTAGATGGACATGCCCGGTGTTGATCGCCGTTGCCGCCATCCAGGCACATAGAAAGGCCATCAGCATGAATAGCAGGCTGCCGAACAGGAATGCGACAGGTCGATGCCGGGGCGGCCGCAAGGTGGCGTAGGCGGGGCGCCAGGTGAAGGTGACGGCAATGAGCACCATCGCGGCAAATCCCAGCCAGGTCATGAACGTGGTACTCATGCGACGACACTCCGTGTCCAGCCGTAGGTGGCATGGCCGGATCATGCCATGGGTTTGGAGCGGGTGGCGGTGACAGCCATCCACGCATGGCGTAGATCTACTTCAGGGCCTCGCCATCCAGCCCGAGATCCCAAGCCAATCCCAGTAGTTCGTCGTCCGCCCGCGACGGAGCGGGGCGCGCATCCGCCAGCTGCTGCAGTTCGCGGATCTCTTCGCGGGCGACCTCTTCCAGCTGCTGCAGCTGCTCACGCACGCTCGCGTTGCGCGGGCGCTCGGTGTCGGTGAGGGAGGGCAGGGCGCGGATCAGGGTCATGGTGCGCGTACAGGATGCATCCAGCGGCAGGGTACAGGCAAAGGCCCCGGACGAACCGGGGCCTTGCGGGCTGCCGGCGAGGGCAGCGGACATCAGGATCAGAACAGCTCGACAGTGCCGGCGCCCATGCTCTGCTGGGCAACCGGCTTGTGCGGCGGGCGTTCCCATTCGCTGCGCAGTTCGCGCAGGCGGCTGCCGGTGCGCTGCAGGGCGGTGGCGATCTCTTCGTCGAACACGCCGCCATTGCGGTGCAGCAGTTCCTGCAGGGCCACTGCTTCACGGTTGATCGCGGTCAGGCGGTCCAGGTGGGTGTGCACGCCGCCCAGCGCCTGGGTCGCGATGTCTTCGAACTGCAGGGCGCGCACGGCTTCGGCCACGCTGCCATCGATCGAACGGGCGCAGTCGGACACTTCGCGCATGCCGTCGCCCAGCGAGGCATTGATCTGCGCGACGTTGTCGAGCATTGCCGCTGCTTCCTGGCGGGCTTCGCGGGAGCGGTCCATGTCACGCGAGGCCATGTGCGAGACCGTCTCGCGGACCTTGGCGATGGCGTCCTTGGAGCTGTGCGCCAGCTTGCGGATCTGCTCGTTGAAGGTGGTCGAGCGCTCGGACAGGTTGCGCACTTCGTCGGCGACCACTGCGAAGCCACGACCGGCTTCACCGGCACGCGCCGCTTCGATTGCAGCGTTCAGGGCCAGCAGGTTGGTCTGGTCGGCGATCGACTTGACGTCTTCCAGCAACGCGAAGATGCCATCCAGGTGCTGCGCCATCTGGTCGATGTGCTGCACGGTGGTGCTGCTCTGGCCGCTCACCTGTTCCAGCGCTTCCACCAGCTGTTCCATGCGGTGGCTGGCGTGCTGGGCGAAACGGGCAACGTCCAGGCCGGCATTGCCTTCATCGCCGGCGCGGTCGACGATGCGCGACAGGGCCTGGCTCTGCTGGCGCGACTTGCGGTTCATCGCATCGAAGCTGCCACCGAGGCTGGAGACGGCCTGGCGGATCAGGTCACGGGCGCGTTCCACTTCGCCGCGCGAACCGTCGATTTCGTTGCCGACGAAGTTGCGCAGTTCGGTCAGCAGCTGGTCCTGCTCACGCAGGACACGGGCATGTTCCGGGGAACGGTGCGCCTGGGCGCGGGTGGTCCACCACGCAAAGCCGAGCCAGCTCAGCGTCATCGTGGTCAGGATCGCCCAGCGCAGGGCGGCCGGCCATTCGAAACCGATGGCGAAGGGGAGCAGCAGGGTCAGAGCCAGGGGGGCGGCCAGACGGATGAAAATGCGTGAGTACATGGACGTTCTCGGGAGGTGCACGGAGGATGTATCGGCCGTACCCCCTTTCTCTTTAACGTCGATGTGCCTCGAAGTGCATTCTGAATGCGCCGGTTTTCCGACGCCTTGGCGGCTTCGGGGTCAGAGCCCTTTCCGTGCCGGAAAGGGATCCGACCCCATGGGGCTCAGGCCAGCTGCCGGTCCACGGCCTCGATCATCGCCTTGCGGCTGAACAGGAAGTCCCAGTAGCTGCCGCCCAGCTGGCGCCACAGCACTGCCGAGCGCACAGCGGCCAGCAGCAGGGCGCGGATCTCGGCCACCACCCCGGCCTGGCCCAGGTAGTGCGGGTTGCCCTGCACCATCACCCGCGGCTTGAGGTGGCTGATGGTGTCCGCGTACAGGCCACCCAGATTGGCCAGCACGTCCGGATGGCCGCTGTCGCCCAGCTCGGTGGCCTGGCGCTGGGCGCGTTCGATGCCCGAGGCGACCTTGTTCACGGTGGCGCCGTCCTGCACGAAGCGGCGCTCCAGCTGCAGCACCGACAGGGCCAGCTTGGGCAGGATCGGGTCCTGACCCTGGCTGCGGAAGTAGTTGTGCAGCAGGCGCAGGCCGGCCTTCAGTGCATGGCGGTCACCGAACACCTCCTGCGGCGAGGACGCATCGACACGGAACACGCTGTCCACGGCGGTGCGTACGGCGGCGGCGTCGGAATGGCCGGTATCGGCGATGCGGCGTACCTGCTGCAGGGCCTGGGCAATGCCGGCCAGGGCCAGGACGCGGTCGTCGACAGTGAAACTCATGCAGCGATTACCTCAAAAGGGGAAGGGGTGGTGCGCAGGCGCTGTTCCAGCGGCGCATCGGTGGCGGCGATCACCGCGCCACCCAGGCACACATCACCGTCATACAGCACCAGCGATTGACCAGGGGTAACGGCGCGCTGCGGGCGCGCGAAGGTGACCAGCACGCTGCCATCGTCCAGCACCTCGACCGTACACGGCTCGTCGGGCTGGCGGTAGCGGGTCTGGGCGGTGCATTCAAAGCGCCGTGCCGGCGGCGAACCGGCGATCCAGTGCGCGGTTTCCGAGCGCAGCCGGTCGGACAGCATCCACTTGCTGTCGCGGTCCTGGTCCACGTACAGCACGTTGCTGGCCACATCCTTGCCGACCACGTACCACGGTGCGGCCGGGCGGCCGCGCACGCCGCCGATGTTCAGGCCCTCGCGCTGGCCGAGGGTGAAATAGAACACGCCCGGATGTTCGGCGATGACGCTGCCGTCGGCCGGGTCGAGGATCTGGCCGGGCTTGGCCGGCAGGTAACGGCCGAGGAACTCGCGGAAGTCACGCTCGCCGATGAAGCAGATGCCGGTGGAGTCCTTCTTGGCGTGGGTCGGCAGGCTGACGTCACGGGCGATCCGGCGCAGGTCGGTCTTTTCCAGGTCGCCGATCGGGAACAGGGTCGCCGACAGCTGCTCCTGGCCCAGCTGGTGCAGGAAGTAGCTCTGGTCCTTGGAGCGGTCGGCGCCGCGCAGCAGCAGCCACTGGTGGCCGCGCTGGGCCACCCGTGCGTAGTGGCCGGTGGCGATGCGCTCGGCGCCCAGCTCGCGGGCGGCATCCAGGAAATGCTTGAACTTCACTTCGCGGTTGCACAGCACGTCCGGGTTCGGCGTGCGGCCGGCGGCGTACTCGGCCAGGAAGTGTTCGAACACGCCCTGCCAGTACTCGCTGGAGAAATCGCGGAAGTGGAAGGGAATGCCGAGCAGGCCGCACACCGCCACCGCATCGCGGCGGTCGTCCTCGGCGCGGCAGTCGCCGCTGCCATCGTCGGCCCAGTTCTGCATGAACAGGCCGGCCACGGCCTCACCCTGCTGTACGAGGCGCCAGGCGGCGACCGAAGAGTCGACACCACCAGAGACGCCCACCATCACGCGCGGAGTGCTCATGCGACCTCCCGGACCAGCGAAAGCGGGTGGCGCTGGCCACCCAGGTAATCGGCCACTACCTGCCAGACCAGCGGGCTGCGCTGGCGATCGCCGGCGGTCTGCAGTTCGGCCGGGGTCAGCCACAGCGCGCGATCAATGCCGGTGTCCAACGGCTGCGCCGGGTCATGCGAGACCGGGCGCGCCGCATAGCAGAAGCGCAGGAAGGTCGTGCCGTCGCCGGCAGTCCACTGGTAGCAGCCGATGAAATGGGTCAGCTGCACCGTCCAGCCGGTTTCCTCGCGGGTCTCGCGCAGGGCTGCCTCGGCCAGGCTTTCGCCGGGTTCAAGGTGGCCGGCCGGCTGGTTCAGCACCTGCCGGCCGTCAATGGTCTCTTCAACCAGCAGCACGCGGCCGCCGTCGACCACCACGGTGGCGACGGTGGCGTGCGGTGCCCAGCGCGGGTCCGGCGTGGCGTTCAACTCAGAACTCGTCCTTCTTGGTCAGTTCCAGCTCCATGGCGTCGGCGGTGCGGATGGCCGCATCGATGGCGTCGCTGAGCTGGTCGGCAGTGGCATCGGCGTCGATCTTGACCACGAACATGGCGGTGGTGTCCTGCTTTACCCAGCCGCCCATCTTGGCATCCTGCGAATCTTCCAGCAGGCGGTTGGCCACGGCCACCGGGAACTGCTTGGTCTTGGCGCTGTAAGCGGGCGACCAGATCTCGCGGATGTTGTGGGTGCCGAAATCCTCCACCGACGAACGTACATAGACCATCTGGGTGCGGTCACCCTCGACGTCGAAGACCATGCGATAGTCGCCGTCCTCATCGACTTCATAGGTGTAGCCCAGCTTGTCCAGGTGGCGGGCCACGGCCTTGTCGGCGTCTGCTGCAGCGGAGGAGCCGGATGCAGCCAGGGCGATCAGCAGGGTGGAGAGAAGGGTCCTTTTCATGAAGATCCTGTGAAACATTGCTGAGAGAGGGTGCAATTGTGACGGCGGGCGTGCGTGCCGTCCAATCTGCGGCGGGCCGACGCAGGCTCGCCCGAGCCTCTATAATGGCCCGATGCCCCATGAGTCTTCCCCCGATTCCCAGCACGAGCACGGCGTCGCCGTAGAGGCCGCGCGCCCGGAAGTGGCGCCGCCGCCGTTCTACCAGGTGATGCTGCTCAACGACGACTACACCCCGATGGATTTCGTGGTGGACGTCCTGCAGCAGTTCTTCAGCATGGACCTGGACAAGGCCACGCAGGTGATGCTGCACGTCCATACCCGCGGCCGTGGCGTGTGCGGGGTGTTCACCCGCGAAGTGGCCGAGACCAAGGTTGCCCAGGTCAACGAGTACTCGCGGATGAACCAGCACCCCCTGCTGTGCACCATGGAAAAGGCCTGACCGGCCCCGACCTGTGGCGCCGAGCCGATGCTCGGCTGCCTTTCGCCGAGGTGTGCTTACGCCTCACGCATCGTGCCCACCAGGGTGGGCGCCCAAGGGGTGGGTTTCATCCCTCCGCCAGTGCCTCCAGCGCCATTCGTGCCACGGTCTCATCAATGTCGGCCGGGTCGCCATCATCCCGGAACCATACCGCCGACAACCCCATGCTGGCCGCGATCCAGCGCAGCAGACGCGTGCGTTCCAGCTCCGCCAGCGCTGTGACCTGTTCAAGGCGAGCCGCAAACCGTTCCGGTCGCGTCGCGACATGGATGCCTGGACCGCACAGGTCCGGGTTGCTGAACAGCGTGGTGTAATCGAAGGCCCGATCGCCCAGCAGCCGCTTCGGGTCGATCGCCAGCCAGCCGCGCGCGCCGAAATCCAGCACGTTGTCGTGGTGCAGGTCGCCGTGCAGCGGCCGGATCTCCTGTTCGTCCTGCAGCAGCCCCTCCGCCAGTGATCTGCACTGTTCCAGCAGTGGCGGCAGCGCAGCCCTTGGCTGCAGCAGGTCGGCGAACCATGTACGCAGGCAGACCAGTTCCGCTGGCGGCGCGCTCCGTGGCCGGTGCAGTCGCTGCAGGACCTGGCACAGGATCGTGGTGCAGGCGTCATCGTCGCCGTCGATCGAACGTTGCCGCAGCGAGTCGCCGCCGGCACGCTCGATCAGGATCGCCGGCCCCTCGTGGGCCAGCAGGCGGGCGGCGCCATCGCCCTCCCACCAGCGCAGCAGGCGATGGCTGTTCTGCTCTTCGGTTTCGCTGCTGATCTTCAGCATGGCCGGCTCGCCGGCGGTGGTCAGCACCGGCCAGAGCCGGGCATGGGGCGTTTCGATGGCCGCGCCATCACGCCGCAATCGCCAGCGGCTCAGGTAGGGTTCGCTCATGCTGGGTGGGCTGTCCTGGAGTGAATGAAGATCAAGCGATCTGTACTGCTAACGCCATCTGAACGCAGCAATCCGCTAGGGTGATGGAAAACGCGTAGTCAGGCCGCATATTGTCCCCATCTGCCGCCGGAGTAATCCATGTTCAGCAAAGACCTCGAACACACCATCGGCCAGTGCTACAAGCGCGCCCGTGAGGCCCGGCATGAGTTCATGACGGTCGAACACCTGCTGTTGGCACTGCTCGACAACCCGTCCGCCCAGGCCGTACTGAAGGCCTGTGGCGCCGACGCCGAACGCCTGCGCCAGGAGCTGGAGCAGGCCATCGAGGCTTCCGTGTCCCGCCTGGCCGAAGATGACGGCCGCGATACCCAGCCGACCCTGGGCTTCCAGCGCGTGCTGCAGCGGGCCGTGTACCACGTGCAGTCCTCGGGCAAGAAGGAGGTCACCGGCGCCAATGTGCTGGTCGCCATTTTCGGCGAAAAGGACTCCCACGCCGTCTATTACCTCAACCAGCAGGACGTGACCCGGCTGGACGTGGTCAATTACCTGTCCCACGGCATCGCCAAGCTGGGCGAGGAAGGCGAGCAGCCGTCCTCCTCGTCCGAGGGCGAAGGCCGCATCGAAGGCGGGGAGGGCGAGCCGAAGGGGGATGCCCTGACCGAGTTCGCCAGCAACCTCAACGAGCAGGCCCGGGCCGGTCGCATCGACCCGCTGGTCGGTCGTGCCGACGAGATCGAGCGCACCATCCAAGTCCTGTGCCGCCGCCGCAAGAACAACCCGCTGTACGTGGGCGAGGCCGGCGTGGGCAAGACCGCCATCGCCGAAGGCCTGGCCCGCCGCATCATCGAAGGTTCGGTTCCCGACGTGCTGGCCGACGCGGTGATCTACTCGCTCGACCTGGGCGCACTGGTGGCTGGTACCAAGTACCGTGGCGACTTCGAGAAGCGCCTGAAGAGCGTGCTGACGGCGCTGAAGAAGGTGCCCAACGCGGTGCTGTTCATCGATGAGATCCACACCATCATCGGTGCCGGGTCGGCGTCGGGCGGCACCATGGATGCCTCCAACCTGATCAAGCCGGCGCTGGCTTCCGGCGAGCTGCGCTGCATCGGCTCGACCACCTTCCAGGAATACCGTGGCATCTTCGAGAAGGATCGGGCGCTGGCCCGCCGCTTCCAGAAGATCGACATCGTCGAACCGACCGTCGGCGAGACCTACGAGATCCTGCAGGGCCTGAAGTCCAAGTACGAGCTGCACCACGGCGTCACCTATTCCGACGAGGCGCTGCAGGCCGCAGTGGACCTGTCGGTCAAGCACATCGGCGACCGCCTGCTGCCGGACAAGGCCATCGACGTGATCGACGAGGCTGGCGCCCGCCAGCGCCTGCTGCCGGAAGGCCAGCGCAAGGAGCTGATCGACGTCGAGGAAGTCGAGGCGATCGTGGCCAAGATGGCGCGCATCCCAGCCAAGCAGGTCAGTGCCACCGACAAGGATGTGCTGCAGCACCTGGAGCGCAACCTGAAGATGGTGATCTTCGGCCAGGACCCGGCCATCGAGACGCTGTCCTCGGCGATCAAGCTGGCCCGTTCGGGCCTGGGCAACCCGGAAAAGCCGATCGGCAACTTCCTGTTCGCCGGCCCGACCGGTGTCGGCAAGACCGAAGTGACCAAGCAGCTGGCGTTGCAGCTGGGCATCGAGCTGGTCCGCTTCGACATGTCCGAGTACATGGAGCCGCATTCGATCAGCCGCCTGATTGGTGCTCCTCCGGGCTACGTCGGCTTCGACCAGGGCGGCCTGTTGACCGAGAAGATCGTCAAGACGCCGCACTGCGTGCTGCTGCTGGACGAGATCGAGAAGGCGCATCCGGACATCTTCAACATCCTGTTGCAGGTGATGGACCGCGGCGTGCTGACCGATACCAACGGTCGCGAAGCGAACTTCAAGAACGTGGTGCTGGTGATGACCACCAACGCTGGCGCGGCGCAGGCCTCGCGGCGTTCGATCGGCTTCACCAAGCAGGACCATGCCACCGACGCGATGGAGACCATCCGCCGCAGCTTCACCCCGGAATTCCGCAACCGCCTCGACGCGGTGGTGCAGTTCCAGGCGCTGGGCTTCGAGCACATCCTGCGCGTGGTCGACAAGTTCCTGATCGAGCTGGAGATGCTGTTGCAGGACAAGCACGTCAGCCTGTCGGCCACCCCGACGGCGCGCGACTGGCTGGCCCACCATGGTTTTGACCCGCTGATGGGTGCCCGCCCGATGGCCCGCGTCATCCAGGACAAGATCAAGCGCCCGCTGGCCGACGAGCTGCTGTTCGGCAAGCTGGTCAACGGCGGGAAGGTCAGCATCGACGTGCGCGACGACGAGCTGGTGGTCGAGACCCAGGCCGAGCCGGAGCGCCTGTTGCCGGTGACGGTGGAGTAACGTCGCGCCGGACCGATCCCGGTGCGGTTGGGAAACAAGGGCGGCTTCGGCCGCCCTTGTTGCATGTGCCGCAACTCAACGCCCCTGTTGCGCCAGGCGCCTGAAGGTCGCCGCATCGATCGGTTCGATCCGGGTCACGACGCAGTGGTTGCTGTCGGTCTTCAGGGTGCTGCGGGCGTCACCGCAGATCCGCTCAGGCGTACTTGGCGTGAAGAAGACGTAGCTGGCCGAGGCGGCAGCGCCCAGGCAGCGTTTCTGCAGATGCACCCGATAGTGGCTGTCACCGTCGCGCAGCAGCACCTCGCGTTCCGTGGTGGAGGGGCGGATATCGCGATGGCTGCCGAGGGCAAGGCACTCGGACGGATTGGAGGGCTTTGTGGGTTCAGCGGCGAATGCCGCCAGGGGGAGGCTGACCAGCAGAACTGCCGGCAGCAGGACGTGCGGGAGCAGGGCGTTCATGATCGGGCGGGGGCGGCGATCCGGACTGGATCGGTTCCCACGATGCCGCGGCTGCTGCAAGCGCGAATCTGCCGCAAGCAGGGCTGACCGACGCCACGGTGAGCTCGGTCATGGTGACCTCCGGCAGGGCCGGATTCCGGGCATGACAAAAGGCCAGCAACCAGGGCTGGCCTTGTCGAGTGGCGCCAGGCGCCGACCGCTTACTTCATGCGGTAGGTGATACGACCCTTGGTCAGGTCATACGGGGTCATTTCAACCTTGACCCGGTCACCGGTGAGGATGCGGATGTAGTTCTTGCGCATGCGGCCGGAGATGTGGGCGATGATTTCGTGCCCATTTTCCAGACGAACGCGGAAAGTGGTGTTCGGCAGCGTCTCGCTGACGGTGCCCTCGAACTCGATGGAATCGTCTTTCGACATGTAGTCCTGTGCGGTTCAGAAAACGGCCACGCTGGGCCTAAGGCGCGGTATTTTACGCGTGACAGCGCCAGCTTGCAAAGTTTGTGTTAACCCCCGGCCAAACGCCGTGCTGGCAAGCGTCCGACCGCCCGGGCCCACGGGCCCTCCCGGCCGTCAACGCGCACGGTCCGGCGCACGTGCTGCAGGAATTCCGCGCGCGGGAGGTGCTCGGCACCCATCCGCAGCAGGTGCGGATTCTCCACCTGGGCATCGATCAGTTCCCAGCCCCAGCCATGCAGGGTGGAGGCCAGAGCGGCCAGGGCGATCTTGGAGCCGCCGCTGGCGCCACTGAACATGCTCTCGCCAAAGAACATCGACCCGATTGCCACCCCGTAGATGCCACCGACCAGGGTCTGCCGGTCCCAGACTTCGAACGAATGGGCGAAGCCCAGGTCGTGCAGCTGGCTGTAGGCCTCGACCATCGCAGGGCTGATCCAGGTGCCGTCCTGGCCGGGCCGCGGTGCCGCAGCGCAGGCACGCATCACACGGCTGAAGGCGGTGTCGGCGGTGACCTCCCAGGTACTGCTGCGCAACTGGCGGCGGAAGCGGCTGGACAGATGCACGCCACCGGTGCGGAACACCACGCGTGGGTCCGGCGACCACCACAGGATCGGCTCGCCCTCACTGAACCAAGGAAAGATGCCGCCAGCGTAGGCATTGAGCAGGCGCACCGGATGCAGGTCGCCGCCGACGGCGAGCAGGCCATCAGGCTGGCGCAGCGCGCTCTCGGCCGGAGGAAAGGGGGCGTCAGGCGTATCGGCCAGGCGCCAGGGCAACTGACGGGTCATGCCGGCATTGTATTCGTCGTGGTGATCGGCGATGTCTGGCACCATCAGTCTCCATCGGCAAGGAGCCCCGCATGAGTGAGTCGATCACTGCCATCCTCGATGTGCACGACACCCCGCGCACCCGCAACGACAGCCAGAACATGCTGCTGGTGCTGGCGACTGAGCAGCCGGTCCAGCTCGGTGCGCTGATGCTGCTGGCCCTTGCCCGGCGTTCACCCGGCTCGGCCTTTCTCGACATGGCGTTGGACCTGCTGCCCGATGAAGCTGTCGAACCGGTCTGCGCCGAGGCCTGGCGCCGCTATCGCGACGGCGAGCGCGGTGAACTGCTGGCCAGCGTAGTGGAGTTCGCCAGCTACCAGGCGCCGCGTGTACTGCAGGAGGACTGGGAGGCGTTGCTGGCGGTGGCCATTGAAGATGAGCTGCAGCTGGCCTCACAGGTATGGCGGGGCTTGCCCCCTGCCATTGCCGCGCACTGGGCGCAGATTCTGGCCGAAGCCGATGATGATCGCGAAATGGCGCGGGCGAGGGCGCTGCTGCTTGCCGCCCTGCCTGAGACCTACGCCGTTGCCCGCGGCTACGTGGTCGACTGGGGACGGCTGGATGCCGAGGTCTGGGCGCACTGGGCCGGCGTCGCCGACGGGCCGCAGCCGCGACACCTGCATGACGAGCAGCCGCTGCACATCCGCTTCGGCCGTGAGCAGCACCGTGCGCAGCAGGCGGACGAGCCGAGCTGGCGCAAGCGCATCTGGCGCCTGCATCCGACCTGGAGTGGTGGGCAGGTGCGCCATGCTGGACACATGGGAGGGTGGCTGGAAGCGTTGTGTGGCAGCTGCCATGCACCGCTGCAGCGCCTGCTGAGAACCGACGCTGCCGCGCTGCAGCCGGGTGCGGCGGGCGAGATCACGCTGGGCCTCTGCCTGGACTGCTGCGGCTGGGAAGACCCGCCCGTGCGCTTCTATCGCCACGATGCCATCGGCCTGCCCAGCTGCCACCCCAGCCAGCGTCTGGAGGTGCCGGCCGCGCCGACCGACAGCGGCGACCTGTTGCGTGCCGAGGTGGGTCTGGCCGCCATGGACAGTGCGCGTTGGCAACAACAGGACTGGGGCCAGTCCAATCATCGGCAGAACCTGTCGCGCGTGGGCGGCGCGCCCAGCTGGGTGCAGAGTGCCTGGTATCCGGCGTGCATCGATTGCGGTGAGGAGATGCCCTTCGTGATGCAGCTGGATTCGACGCTGCCGACCACCGATGGAGGCACGCTGCTATGGGGCAGTGGCGGCATGCTCTACACGTTCTGGTGCGCGAAGTGCCGGGTGAGTGGGCATTTCTGGCAGTGCACCTGAGCACAGCGTCCTCGCCAGCGCTCTGGTAGATGCCAACCTTGGTTGGCAGGCCTCATTGCCCTGGTAGGGGCCAACCGCGGTTGGCGCGCTTTTCGGCACCGCGCCAGTCGAGCAAGCTCGACTCTACGGCTCTGCGCGGAACGGCCCATGTCCCTGCAGCTGCTGCTGGTAGCGCCGCACATCGCGTCGCTCCTGTCGGCACCAGTCCTGCAGTGCTTCTGCGAAATCCGCATCAGCCACCCAGTGCCGGCTGCGCACCAGCGTCGGCAGGAAACCGCGCGCCAGCTTGTGCTCGCCCTGTGCACCCGGTTCGAAACGGGTCAGCCCTTCGCGCAGGCAGTATTCGATACCCTGGTAGTAGCAGGCCTCGAAGTGCAGGCCGGGCAGGGTGGCGCCACCCCAGTAGCGGCCATACAGCGTGTCGCCACCGCGCAGGCACAGCGCGCCGGCAATCGGCTCGCCGTCCTGTTCGGCCAGGAACAGCACCAGCCCGCGGCCCAATGAAATGGCCAGATGGCGCAGAAAGGCCTCGGTCAGCGCCGGGGCGTTGCCGTACTCGAGGAACGTCTGCAGATAGAAGCGATACATCGCCTGCAGGTCTGCGCGGCTGGCTTCATCGCCGTGCACCACGCGGAAGGTAATGCCCTGGCGGGTGACCTTGGCCCGTTCCTGGCGGATGTTCTTGCGGTGCTTGTGGTTCATCGCGCCGAGGAACTGGTCGAATGTCGCCCAGTCACCGGGGTTCTGCCACTGGAACTGCACGTCTTCGCGCAGCAGCCAGTCATCGCCGAACAGCGCCTCGTCCACTGCGGTGTGGAAGTTGATATGGGCCGAGGACACGTCCAGTGCCGGCAGCGCCTCGCGCAATGCCGACAGCAATGCGGCGCGCTCTGAATCGTGACGGGCCAGCAGGCGCGGGCCGGTGACTGGCGAGTACGGCACCGCGCCCAGCCACTTCGGGTAGTAGTCGCGGCCATGACGGGCATACGCGTTGGCCCAGGCATGGTCGAACACGAACTCGCCGTGCGAATTGGTCTTCAGGTAGCCCGGAATGGCGCCGACCAGAGTGCCGCCCTCCCACAGCGTGAAATGCCGGGGCTGCCAGCCCCAGTCCTCGCGCAGGCAACCGTGCTGTTCAAGGCCTGAGAGAAAGGTGTGGTTGACGAAGGGGTTCTGCCCGTCGTGCAGGGCATCCCAGTCGGTGGCGGGAATGGACTGCAGGGAGTCGAGGAAGCGGGGGGAGGGCATGGGGAAAGGATAGGGCAGATGAAACAGAAAGGCCGACGCACTGGCGTCGGCCTTCTATCCGGAGTCGAGCGTGGCTCGACCCTACAGAAGCGGGCCAGCCTCTCAGCTGGCCTTGCCCTGTGCGTCCAGGTAGCGCTCGGCGTCCAGTGCGGCCATGCAGCCGAAGCCGGCTGAAGTGATCGCCTGGCGGTAGTGCTGGTCGGCCACGTCGCCTGCGGCGAACACGCCTTCCACCGAGGTCTGGGTGGCATTGCCGCCCAGGCCCGAGCGGATTTCCAGGTAGCCGTTGTTCATCGCCAGCTGGCCGTCGAACAGGGTGGTGTTCG
Source organism: Stenotrophomonas sp. 78350_Sma (assembly GCF_056482105.1). Taxonomy (NCBI): domain Bacteria; kingdom Pseudomonadati; phylum Pseudomonadota; class Gammaproteobacteria; order Lysobacterales; family Lysobacteraceae; genus Stenotrophomonas; species Stenotrophomonas sp. 78350_Sma. The sequence goes on from NZ_CM151182.1 coordinate 2,332,265, forward strand.
GGTGGTGGCCGATGGCCACGAAGAAGCCGTGGGCGTCGATATCGCGGGTGCTGCCGTCCAGGGTGGACTTCACGCGCACGCCGGTCACGCCGGCGTCGTTGCCCAGCACTTCCTCCACCTGGTGGTGCCAGACGGTCTCGATCTTGCCTTCGGCCACCTTCTTGAACAGCTTGTCCTGCATGATCTTTTCCGCCTTCAGGGTGTCGCGGCGGTGGACCAGGTAGACCTTGCGGGCGATGTTGGACAGGTACAGGGCCTCTTCCACGGCGGTGTTGCCGCCACCGACCACGACCACGTCCTGGTCGCGGTAGAAGAAGCCGTCACAGGTGGCACAGGCGGACACGCCGCGGCCCTTGAACTCGTCCTCGGTCGGGATGCCCAGGTACTTGGCGGTGGCGCCGGTGGAAATGATCAGCGCATCGCAGGTGTACTCGTGGCTGTCGCCGATCAGCTTGAACGGGCGCTGCGACAGGTCGGCGGTGTGGATGTGGTCGAAGATGACCTCGGTCTCGAAGCGCTCGGCATGGGCCTGCATGCGCGCCATCAGGTCCGGGCCCATCAGGCCGTGGGCATCACCCGGCCAGTTGTCCACCTCGGTGGTGGTCATCAGCTGGCCACCCTGCTGCAGGCCGGTGATGACGACCGGCTTCAGGTTGGCGCGGGCGGCGTAGACGGCGGCGGTCCAACCGGCCGGGCCGGAACCGAGGATGACGAGGCGCTGGTGGCGGGAGGGCAGGCTGGTGCTCATGTAAACTCGCGAAAAGGTAGATGGGACAAGGCGCTGGCGATGTTTGCGCAGCATCCGTGGCAGGTCATAGAGTGGCGGCTGGGGCAGGGCGATTCAAGCCGATGAACAGAACGCCGTCATCCAGCGGTGGTTCCGGCGCTCTGAATGCCCTGTCGGATGTCGCATAACTGAAAACTGACGCCGTCTCATTTATTATCAATCACTAACAGCGCATTCCAAAGGTATGGTCTAAGGTGGCGAAGCAGGTCCCCGAACGCTCCAAGTCCGACGACAGCAAGGCGTCACGTCGCACGGCTGCGGCGGCGACGACCGACAATCCACGCCGCCAGCGCCTCTGGCGCGATCTGGGCCTGATCGCCATCGCGCCGGCCCTGCTGTACCTGGCGGCCAGTCTTTTCACCTATTCAGCCACTGATCCGGGCTGGTCGCATACCGGCAGCGTGGTCGCGCCGGTGCACAACCTTGGCGGCCGCGCCGGGGCCTGGATCGCCGACGTGCTGCTGCAGTTGTTCGGCTACATCGCCTTCCTGCTGCCCGTGGTACTGGGCGCGCTGGCGTGGATCGCGATGTTCGGGCTCAAGCGCGAGAGCAAGGGCGAGAACGACCTGGACCCGGCGCTGCGCCTGGTCGGCCTGGTCGGCTTCCTGATCGCCGGCACCGGCTTCCTGCACGTGCGCCTGTTCAGTGGCGATGTCTCCAGTGCCGGCGGCATCCTCGGCAAGCTGGTCGGCAACTCGCTCACGGTGGGCTTCGGCGCGCTGGGCGCGAACCTGTTCGTGCTGGTGCTGCTGCTGGCTTCGATCACCCTGGCCACCGGGCTGTCCTGGTTCACGGTGATGGAGAAGATCGGCCGCGGGGTGATGTCGCTGGCGCCGCTGCTGGCGCGCAAGAAGGAAGAAGTCACCGAGTGGCAGCAGACGCGGGTGATGCGCGAGGAGCGCCAGGAAGTGCGCAAGGCCGACGCCGAAGTGCGCGCCAAGCGCGAGCCGGTGAAGATCGAGCCGCGCCCGGAGCCGGTGATCGAGAAGAGTGACCGGGCCAAGCGTGACACGCAGATCCCGATGTTCCGTGGCGTCAACGGCGATGGCTCGGACCTGCCGCCGCTGGCCCTGCTGGATGACCCCAAGCCGCAGCCGGTGGGCTATGACAAGGACACGCTGGACGCGCTGTCGCGACAGATCGAGTTCAAGCTGAAAGATTTCCGCATTGACGCCCAGGTGGTCGGTGCCAACCCCGGCCCGGTCATCACCCGCTTCGAGATCGAGCCTGCGCCGGGCATCAAGGTCAGCCAGATCAGTTCGCTGGACAAGGACATCGCGCGCGGCCTGTCGGTGAAGTCGGTGCGCGTGGTGGACGTCATTCCGGGCAAGTCGGTGATCGGCCTGGAAATCCCCAACGTCACCCGCGAGATGATCTATCTCTCCGAGTTGCTGCGTTCGAAGGAGTACGACAAGTCGGCCAGCGTGCTGACCCTGGCGCTGGGCAAGGACATCGCGGGCCGCTCGACCGTGGCCGACCTGGCGCGCATGCCGCACCTGCTGGTGGCCGGTACCACCGGTTCGGGCAAGTCGGTGGCGGTCAACGCCATGGTGCTGAGCCTGCTGTTCAAGGCCTCGCCGAAAGACCTGCGGATGCTGATGATCGACCCGAAGATGCTCGAACTGAGCGTCTACCAGGGCATTCCGCACCTGCTGGCGCCGGTGGTCACCGACATGAAGGAGGCTGCCAACGGCCTGCGCTGGTGCGTGGCCGAGATGGAGCGCCGCTACAAACTGATGAGCGCGGTGGGCGTGCGCAACCTGGCCGGCTTCAACAAGAAGGTGAAGGAAGCCCAGGACGCCGGCCAGCCGCTGATGGACCCGCTGTTCAAGCCGAACCCCGAGCTGGGCGAGGCGCCGCGCCCGCTTGAGACGCTGCCGTTCATCGTCATCTTCATCGACGAATTCGCCGACATGATGATGATCGTCGGCAAGAAGGTGGAAGAGCTGATCGCGCGCCTGGCACAGAAGGCACGTGCGGCCGGCATCCACCTGATCCTGGCCACGCAGCGCCCGTCGGTGGACGTGATCACCGGCCTGATCAAGGCCAACATCCCGACCCGCATCGCCTTCCAGGTCAGCTCCAAGATCGACTCGCGCACCATCCTCGACCAGTCCGGCGCGGAAACCCTGCTCGGCCATGGCGACATGCTGTACCTGCCGCCGGGTACGGCCATGCCTGAGCGCGTCCACGGCGCCTTCGTCTCCGACGAGGAAGTGCACCGCGTGGTCGAACACCTCAAGGCGATGGGCCCGGCCGACTATGTCGACGGCGTGCTGGACGAAGTGCAGACGATGGGTGACGGCGTGGTCGTCGGCGCCACCGGCCTGCCCGAGAACAGTTCTGCCGGCGACGAGTCCGACCCGTTGTATGACGAAGCGCTGCGGGTGGTCACCGAGACCCGCCGTGCTTCGATCTCCGGCGTGCAGCGCCGGCTGAAGATCGGCTACAACCGCGCGGCGCGACTGATCGAGGCCATGGAAGCGGCCGGCGTGGTCAGTGCGCCCGAACACAATGGCGACCGCACGGTGCTGGCACCGCCGCCGCCCAAGTAAGACCCGACGTACCCCCACGACGTCCAAGGAACCGACGCATGCTTCACCCCGTACCCAGCGCGCTGGCACTGGCGCTGGCAGCCTTGATGGCTGCCGGCCCGGCACTGGCAGACACCGCCACCTCCGCGCCCGCCACGGCGCCGCCTTCCACCAGCGGCGATACCGAAGCCAGCAACAATTTCAGCATTGTCCGTTACCGCGCCGACTACCAGGTGCGGCCGGACGCGGGCAATGTGCAGACCGAAACCTACGAAGTCCTGCTCAAGACCAAGGCCTCCGTCGAGCAGTTCAGCCAGGTGCGGCTGAGCTACAGCGAGAAGATGGAGACGCTGGAAGTGCTCGGCGCCTACACCATCACCGCCGACGGCCAGCGCCGCGACGTGCCGGCCGACCGCATCTACACCCAGGAGAGCTACTCCAGCGCCTCGGCGGCGATGTATGCCGATCGCAAGGTGCGGGTGATCGTGTTCCCGAACCTGGCCCCGGGCACGCGCCTGTACTACCAGGTGCGTCGCACCCAGGCCACGCCGTACTTCCCGGGCTACTTCGGCCTGTGGGAGACGTTCAATGTCTTCACCGAGTACGAGGACGCCGAAGTCACCCTCAGCGCGCCGGCCAGCCTGCCGATGTTCGTCGACAGCCGTGGCGTACAGGGCAGCGACCGGCCGACGGTGAAGAACGGACAGGCGCAGTGGCGCTGGCGCTACCAGCGGCGCGAAGCCATGCCGGCACAGAACTGGTCGGCGGCGGGCTGGGAGTTCGGCCCCAACATCATGGCCAGCACGTATCGTGACTGGTCGCAGATGGGTCGCGCCTACCAGCTCAAGGCCGGCCCGGCGGCCGAGGTGACCCCGGCGCTGCAGGCGCTGGCTGATGAGATCACTGCTGGCATCAGCGACCGGCGCGAGCAGGCCGATGCGCTCTACCGCTGGGTGGCGCAGAACATCCGCTACGTGGCCGTGTATCTGGGCAATGGCGGCCTGGAGCCGAACAGTGCGCAGAGCATCCTCGACAACCACTACGGTGACTGCAAGGACCATGTGACGATCCTGGAGGCGCTGCTGGCGGCCAAGGGCATTGCCAGTTCGCCGGTGCTGATTGGTGCCGGCGGCGGTCCGACCCTGCCGAAGATCCCGGTGCTGGGCCGCTTCAACCACGCCATCACCTACATTCCCGAGTTTGATCTGTACCTGGATTCGACCACCGCGTGGGCGCGTTTCGGACAGCTGCCGGAAGGGGATCTGGGTGCGCCGGTGATGCGGACGCGCGATGCCACGCTGGCGCGCACCCCGGCCAACACGCCGGAGCGCAATGCAACCTCGATGGAGGTGCGCTTCACCTTCGACGCCAACGGCAACCTGCGCGGCGAGACCATTCCGAAACTGGGCGAGAACGCCGAGATCGGCATGCGCGCCCAGTTCTCCCAGCTCAACGCGCAGAACCGCGCGCGCGCTGAAGAGCAGATCATGGCTGCCTCCGGTTTCGACGGGCGAGGGCAGCTGCAGATCCAGGGCGTGCCGGTCGACCTGACCCGGCCGTTCGGTTATCGCATGGGGTTCCAGGCGGAGGACTACGCCGATTTCAGCGTGGCCGGCGGCATGGCCGTGCCGGACCCGCCGGGTGGTGAGTCGGTGCGTGGGCTGTATGCCACCGCCTCGGCGCCGGCCAACGAGACCCCGTTCTACTGCAATGCCAGTCTGCGCGAGGAAACCTATCGCCTGCAGTTCCCGGCCAACGCGCCGATCATCGCGGTCCCGGCCAGCCAGCGCTTTGCCAACGCCGCCGGCGAGTACCGGGTGGAATGGAGTCGCGAAGGGCAGGAGGTGACCGTGCATCATCGCCTGCAGCAGAACGCGGTGCGGGGGCCGGAGGCGCTGTGCCAGCCGCAGGACTACGCCGCGTTCCGCGCGCTGTACCGCGAAGTGCGGCGCGGCTTCCGCGGCCAGGTGCTGTACGGCAAGCTGAAGTAGATCCACGCCGCGCATGGATGGCGCAACGCCTGGCGGGCATGGCCCGGCACTACTGGGTGGCAGTAGTGCCACGCCACGCGTGGATGAAATCGTCATCGTGCGTGCATCGCCGTTCGACGATCGGGGCGTCATAATGACGCCCTGATCGCCCATTCAGCTTGTTCCGGGCACACTCGTATCCAACTTTCCTGGCCTGCGTGCCGACAGGATCTCCGCATGAACGTCCGCCTTCGCCGTTTCCTTGCCACCACCACCCTGGCCGTGGCCTGCGCCGCCGCCGGCAGCGCCTGGGCCGGTGCCCGCGATGACCTGAAGACCTTCACCAGTGGCCTGAAGGGCCTGGATGGCCAGTTCAGCCAGCAGGTGTTCGACAGCCGCGGCAAGGTGAAGGAATCGACCAGTGGCCGCGTGGCGCTGTCGGCGCCGCGCCTGTTCCGCTGGGAGTACGTGCGCCCGCACGAGCAGCTGATCGTGGCTGACGGCAAGAAGGTCTGGATGTACGAACCGGACCTGGAGCAGGCCACCGTGCGCGAGCAGGGCAAGGAAGAGCAGAACAGCCCACTGACCGCACTGATCAATCCGGCGCTGCTGGAGCAGCAGTACGACGTCAGCGAAGAAGCCGCACAGCGTGACGGCCTGCAGTGGCTGTCGCTGTCGCCGAAGCGCGAAACCGAAGCCAGCTTCCAGTACGCCGCGCTGGGCTTCAATGCCCAGGGCCTGGCCAGGATGGAGATCACCGACGCCGTCGGCCAGCGCACCGTGATCAGCTTCAGCGGCTGGAAGCGCAACCCCGGCTTCGCCGCGGGCACCTTCAGCTTCACCCCGCCGAAGGGCACCGACGTCATCGGTAATTGATTCCGGTCGCCGGGCATGGCCCGGCGCTACCTGCCCTGGTGGGTGTCAACCGGCACCGCCTTGGTGGGTGTCAACCTTGGTTGACACTTTCTTGATCAGCCGGCCAGCGGCCGGCTCTACCGGTTCCTGAGGCCTGGCGCTGGTGGGCGCCAACCTTGGTTGGCACGCGCTCGCGGTACAATGAGCGGGTGGCAAGACATCGTTCAACTTCCTTCCCCGGCCCCGATCTGCTGAGCGTCGATCGGGAACATCTGCGCCCGCTGGCCGAGCGCATGCGCCCGCGCACCCTCGACGAAATGGTCGGGCAGAAGCGCCTGCTGGCGCCGGACAGCGCGCTGCGTCGCGCGGTCGAATCCGGCCGCGTGCACTCGATGATCCTGTGGGGGCCGCCGGGCTGCGGCAAGACCACGCTGGCGCTGTTGCTGGCCGAATATTCCGATGCCGAGTTCCGCGCCATCTCCGCCGTACTGTCCGGTCTGCCGGAAGTGCGCCAGGTGCTGGCCGAAGCCGCGCAGCGCTTCGCCGAAGGCCGGCGCACCGTGTTGTTCGTCGATGAGGTGCACCGCTTCAACAAGGCGCAGCAGGATGCGTTCCTGCCGCACATCGAACGCGGCACCATCCTGTTCGTCGGCGCCACCACCGAAAACCCGTCCTTCGAGCTGAACTCGGCGCTGCTGTCGCGGTGCCGCGTGCACGTGCTGGAAGGCGTTTCGCCCACTGACATCGTCGAGGCGCTGCAACGTGCGCTGGGTGATCGCGAGCGCGGCCTGGGCGAAGAGGGCATCGAGGTCGCGCCCGAACTGCTGCTGGAAATCGCCACCGCCGCCGATGGTGACGTGCGCCGTGCACTGACTCTGCTGGAGATCGCCGCCGAGCTGGCAGGCGGCGAGGGCGGCCGCATCACCCCGCAGACCTTGACCCAGGTGCTGGCCGATCGCACCCGCCGCTTCGACAAAGGGGGCGAGCAGTTCTACGACCAGATCTCGGCGCTGCACAAGTCGGTACGCAGCTCCAACCCGGATGCCGCGCTGTACTGGCTGACCCGCATGCTCGATGGTGGCTGCGATCCCTCCTATCTGGCGCGTCGGCTGACCCGCATGGCGATCGAGGACATCGGCCTGGCCGATCCGCGCGCGCAGAGCATGGCGCTGGAAGCCTGGGACATCTATGAGCGGCTGGGCAGCCCGGAAGGCGAGCTCGCCTTCGCCCAGCTGGTGCTGTACCTGGCCAGCACCGCCAAGTCGAATGCCGGCTATGCGGCCTTCAACCAGGCCAAGGCCGACGTGCGCGAGAGCGGTACCGAAGAGGTGCCGCTGCACCTGCGCAATGCGCCGACCAAGCTGATGAAGGAGCTCGGCTACGGCGCCGAGTACCAGTACGACCATGATGCCGAAGGCGGCATCGCACTGGACCAGACCGGTTTCCCGGATGCGATGGGCGAGCGGGTGTACTACAACCCGGTGCCGCGCGGGCTGGAGATCAAGCTGAAGGAAAAGCTGGACCGGCTGCGTGCCGAGCGCGAGGCGGCGAGGGCCGCGAAGGGCCGCTGACCCGGCTTCTGTAGCGTCGAGCCATGCTCGACTTCGCACTTGCGCGGGTTACGGGTGTCTTCTGGAACAGCAGCCGGGCATGGCTCGGCTACATTGTCCTGCGTGCGTTCATTTGGCACACTGCGCGGCCACTTTTTCAAGGATCGATGCCGTGCAGGAAATGATTCTGCCGTTGAAGCGCTATGCCCAGTTCGAGGGCCGTGCCAACCGCCGCGAGTACTGGATGTACCAGCTGTTCCTGTTCCTGGTCGCAACCGCGGTGATGCTGCTGGCCGGCGTGCTGGCGATCCTCCTGCGCAACAGTGCCGATGCGCTGGCAGGCATCCTGATCGGCATGGTGGTGCTGCTGTGTGTGATGTGGCTGGTCACGATCGTGCCGCTGATCGCGGTGACCGTACGCCGCCTGCATGATTGCAACCAGTCGGGCTGGCTGTTCCTGCTGGCGCTGGTGCCGGGCGGCGGGATCGTGATCATGATCTTCGCGCTGCTGCCGGGCACGCCGCAGGAGAACATTTATGGTCCGGTGCCTGCGGGGCCGTGATGCTGCATGAGTCGAGCATGGCTCGACTCAGCAGGGCGGGTAAATGAAGCCGGCATTTTGCCGGCTTCGTCTTTACTTGACGGCGCAATCGCCGAAGGACAGGTAGTCCGTGCCCGAGCTGAACTGCAGCGTGCAGCTGGCGGTGAAGAGGGCGCCTTCTTCCAGGGCGCCCAGCTTGGCGGCCTGCTGGTCATCAGAGGTGGTCAATCGGGCCAGAACATTGCCCTGGTCATCACCGGCCTCAATGAGCGGTTCGCCAGCCAGGTTGCTGGAAACGCCCAGCGCCACAGCGGTGAAGGTCACCGTCTGGTTGAGCTCTTCCATGCTCAGGGTCGAATTGCCGGCCTCTTCATAGGCCTGGTAGAGCGTAGGCAGATCCTGCGCGGCGTGCGCGGCCAACGGTGCAAGCAGGCCGAGGGTAAGGGCGATCAGTGCGGTGTGCTTCAAGGGGGTCTCACATTCATGGGATCCAATCCCATGGCGGTTGTGCGCAGATGAACGCGACCCGGATGGCGGCAAGTGCCCGCCGTCCATGGCTGCGCTGGAAGCGGGGCGATCCAATGCCCCGGTGCGCGGAAAATAGGGGAAGTGCCGCCTCCTGTGCAACCGGGCATGCGCGCGCGTGATACACAGCGTGACGTTCGATCGATGTGATAATCATTCGCGTTTAAGGTAGACTGCGGTCCCTTGTGAACCGGCGGCCCTGGGCCGCTTCTGCCGCCGCTGATGAAGCATTTCGTCCTGCCCTCGCACCGTGGTCCGCTGGCCCGCGGCCTGGCCGCCTTGATGATGGGTCTGCTCCTGGCCACCCCGTACGCCCATGCGCAGCAGCGCAATCCGCTGCAGAAGATTGGCCACACCGTGCTCGACGAGCCGGCGGCCAGCTATCGCTTCGAGCATTTCGTGGTGGACAGCCCGGACCAGCAGCGCCGTTGGCGGGTGAACCTGGCAATCCCGGCCAAGGCCGGCAAGACGCCCTCCCCAGTGCTGTACGCGCTGGACGGGAACGCCGTCGCCATGGTCCTGGACCAGCCGCTGCTGGCCGAACTGGCCGCGCGCAAGGCGCCACCGGTGCTGGTGCTGATCGGCTACGACAACGACCTGCGCATCGACTCCAAGGCGCGCACCCGCGACTACACCGCATGGATCGATCGCGCCGACGACGAAAGCGGTACGACCCAGGCGGTCGGCGGTGGTGCGGCGGCCTTCCTGGATGTGATCGAACGTCGCATCAAGCCGGAAGTCGAGCGCCGCGCACGCATCGATGCGCAGCAGCAAGCGCTGTGGGGCCACTCGCTGGGTGGGTTGTTCGTGCTCAATGCGCTGTACACCCGTCCCGCCGCCTTCCAGTCCTATCTGGCGGCCAGTCCCTCGCTGTGGTGGAGCCAGGGCGCGGCGCTGGGTGATCCGGAACAGCAGTTCGTGCAGAACGTGCATGGCCAGCCGGCAAAGCTCTGGTTGATGCTGGGCGGTGCCGAGCGTGTTGGCGATCGTGGCAAGCGTGACATGAACAATCCGCGCGTGGTCGCGCATCTGCGCCGCATCGGTGGCGCCACGCCGGATGCGGCGATGCAGTTGTCAGAACGGTTGGCCAAGGTGCCGGGCATGAGCGTGCAGTACCGTGAGTTCGACGGCCTCGGCCACGGCCCGATGCTGCCCGCGTCGTTCCATGCCGCGCTGCATGAACTGTACGGCGTGACCGACCGCAGTACCGGTGACGGTGCGCCCAACGGCGGTGACAACGCCGCCGAATGAATCCCTTCGCACGCGATGCCGTGCGACCCCACTACCCAGGCGAGGCTGCCGGCGTGCAGCGGCCCAGGCAACCGATGAATCCCGCGCCACGTGGCGCGGCCTACGTGTGCAAGGAGCCTTCCATGTCGTTCCGTCCGTCTCTCCGTCTTACCTCTCTCGCCGCCGGCCTGTTGCTGGCGGTGACCGCCACCGCGCAGCCGGTGTTCGATCAGCCGGCCAACGCCACCTTCAAGGGTGAGGTTGTCTCGCGCGGTGAGAATGTGGTTCCCGGCAGCACTGCCGACGTGGTCGGTCGTGGCTTCGTGCCGGGCCAGAAGGTCAGCCTGCTGCGTGGCGACAGCGTGCTCAACACGCAGCCGGTGGTGGTCGATGCCGATGGCAACTTCAAGACCCAGCTGAGCATTCCGGCCGACGCGGTGCCGGGTACCCACCCGGTGGTGGTGCGCGCCAGCCAGCCTGCAGCGGCGACGGTACTGAAGCTGCGTGTCTCGCCGCAGCTGCCGCTGTCCGGCCAGGCGCAGTTCGTTACCCAGTCCAACAAGCTGGTGCCGGGCCTGTACCAGTCCGCCTACAGCGCCGCCAGCAACGCGGTGTTCGTGACCTCGGCCGTGGGCCGCCCGCCGGTGACTCAGTCGCAGCTGCTGAAGCTGGACCCGAAGTCGCTGAAGGTGACCAAGGCGATCACCCCGGCGCAGGTGCCGGGCAGCACCAACGGTGCGGTGTACGCGGTCTATGGCGTGGGCGTGGATGACACCAACGGCAATGTCTGGGTGACCAATACCCGCCAGAACTCGATTGCGGTATATCGCCAGAAGGACCTGTCGCTGGTCCACCAGTTCCCGGTCGATGCCGTGCCGCATGCGCGCGACGTGGTGGTTGACGGCACCCACGGCAAGGTGTTCGCTTCGGCCACCGGCGAGGACCACCTGTCGGTGTTCGATGCCAGGACCCTCAAGGAGCTGCCGGCAGTGACGCTGGAATCCGGTGTGGACGACGGCAAGTTCACCCCGATGAGCCTGGTGCTGGACGAGAAGGGCGGCAAGCTGTTCACCGTCAGCATCGGCACCCCGGAAGCGGCGGTGATCGATGTGGCCAGTGGCAAGGTCGACAAGGTCATCGACCTGGGCAATTCGATCAGTGCCTCCGGCGTGGCCTTCGATGCGGCGCGCAACCGCCTGTACGTGGCCTCGCAGGGCACCGACAACCTGCTGATCGTCGATGTGGCCGCCGGCAAGGTGCTGCACGATGTGCCGGTCGGCGCCGGTGCGCTGAACGTCGCCTTCGATGATGCCTCCGGCCTGGCCTATGTCAGCAACCGCGGCGCCGGCACCGTCACCGTGGTGAATGGTGACGGCAAGGTGGTCGCCAACCTCGACGGCGGCACGCTGCCGAACCATGTCCGTGCCGATGGCAAGGGCAACGTGTTCGCGGTGAACAAGTCGCGCGGTGCAGAAGACCCGAAGGGTGACCGCATCACCCGCATCACCCCGAAGCAGTAAGTCACACGGCGGGGCGGCGTAAGCGTCGCCCCGTCAGCAAGGAGAATGTCCATGAACATCGCGTCCCGTCTGCGCCTGTGCGCGCTTCCGTTGGCTGTTTCGCTGGCGCTGTCTGCCTGCAGTGGTTCGTCGACGCCGCCGGATGGCCAGAAGGCCGCCGAGCCGCCCGCCGCAACGGCCGCTGCGGAAACCGCGTTGCCGGCAGGCTGGCAGCGCGTGGCCGGTGCCGGGATGCCGGCGGTGCATGACCAGAAGGCGGTGCTGCCGGCCAAGGTGCATTCCGACGATGGCGCCGACGTCGAAGTGGCCGACACCAGCCGCATCATTGCCGGCGGTGACGATGTCATCGCGGTGATCGAGGCGCTGGGGCTGGGCAAGCAGGTGTTCGCTGCGCCGACCAACACCACTACCCAGGCCGGCCTGGCCGCACCGCACCAGTTCCTGTTCAACCGCACCACGGGCGTGGAAGGCGTGCTGAGCCTGAAGGGCTCACTGTTCCTCGGCAACAGCCTGCGTCGGCATACCGAGCTGGCAAAGAAGCTGCGCGAAGTGGGTGAGCCGGCGGTAGTCATCGATGACCTGCAGCCGGCACCGGACAAAGTGCGCAAGGTCGCCGCCGCACTAGGGCTGGCCGAGGCAGGGCAGGCGATTGCCACGCAGGTGCAGCGTCAGCTCGACGAGGCTGCAGCGATTGGCAAGGGGCTGGGCCATGCGCCACGAGTGATCCACGTCTCGGCAACAGGTGCCGGTGGCTCACCGACCGTTGCGGGTGCCGACAGCGCGTCGGCGCAGCTGATTGCATTGGCTGGTGGCGTCAACATCGGCACCGAAGCGGGGGTGAAGAACTACTCGCAGCTGAGCAATGAAGGCGTGGTCGCCGCGGCGCCGGAGGTGATCCTGGTGACCGAGCACGACCTGCAGCTGTTCGGCGGTGCCGAAGGCCTGTGGAAGGCGTACCCGACGCTGAAGCAGACCCCGGCCGGGCAGGCCAACCGGGTCTGGGTGATGCCGGATGTGCAGCTGAAGTACACCAGTGTGGGCTCCGGTGCTGGCGCGCTGGCGCTGGCCAAGGCCCTGGCGGCGTTGCCGAAGGCATGAGTCCGGCGGATCGGCGCCGCCGTCGCGGGCGGACGATGTTGCTGGTGGCGTTGCTGGCACTGCTGGGGGCGGTGCTGGCGTCGTTCGCCGTGGGTCCGTTGCGGTTGCCGCCGCTGGAGGTGATGCAGGCGCTGGCGGTGAAGCTGGGCCTGCTCGATCCGCAGGCGGTCAGCAGCCGTGATCTGGCCGTGGTCTGGCAGCTGCGCATTCCGCGTGCGCTGTTGGGCGCGATGGTGGGTGCGTCGCTGGCGATGGCCGGTGCCAGCCTGCAGGGCCTGTTCGGCAACCCTCTGGCTGATCCGGGCATCGTGGGTGTGAGCCAAGGTGCCGCGCTGGGTGCGGTGGCCGCGATCGTGCTGGGCGCTGCCGGTGCCGCCGGCTGGCTGGTGCCGGTGGCCGCATTTGCCGGCGGTGCGCTGGCGATCGGCCTGACGTATGCATTGGCCCGGCCGGGCAAGGGCACCGGTAACGCCACGCTGCTGCTGGTGGGCATTGCGATGGCGGCGTTCTGCTCGGCGCTGATTGGTTTCCTCACTTACATTGCCAGCGAAAGCGAACTGCAGTCGCTGGTGTTCTGGCAGATGGGCTCGCTGGCGCGTGCCAACTGGGCCGATGTGGCGGCGGTGGTGCCGTTGTTTGCGATTGGCGTGTTTGCGCTGCAGCGACTGGCCACGCCGCTGGACATGCTGGCGCTGGGCGAGCGCCAGGCACAGCACCTTGGGCTGGACGTTACACGCACGCGTCGCCGACTGGTGGCGTTCAGTGCGCTGCTGGTGGGTGCGGCCGTCGCCTTTGCCGGCTCGATCAGCTTCGTTGGCCTGGTGGTGCCGCACGTGGCACGCCTGCTGGTCGGCCCCGGGCATCGCTGGCTGCTGCCGTTGTCCGGACTGCTCGGTGCGCTGCTGATCGTGGTGGCCGATACCGCCGCCCGCACGCTGGATCCACCGGCGGAGATTCCGCTGGGCCTGTTCTCGGCTGCGCTTGGCGCGCCGTTCTTCCTCTGGCTGGTGCTGCAGCAGCGCCGCAAGGCGGCACCATGAGCGTGTTGCTGAAGCTGCACGAGGTGGTGGTGCGCCGCCAGCAGCGCGAGATCCTGCACGGCATTTCGCTGGCGTTCGAGCCGGGCACGGTGACCGCCCTGGTTGGCCCGAATGGCGCGGGCAAATCCACGCTGTTGGCGGTGGCTGCCGGTGACCTGCGTGCCGACATGGGTGAGGTGAGCCTGCTGGGGAAGCCCTTGGCCAGCTACAAAGCGGGGCCGCTGGCGCGCGAGCGCGCGGTGATGCCGCAGGAGCACGGCGTGCGTTTCGCCTTCAGCGTGGAGGAAGTGGTGGCGATGGGGCGGTTGCCGCATCCGCCGGATCCGCGTGTGGACGACGCGCAGGTGGAAGCTGCAATCGATGCCGCCGAACTGCAGGCCCTGCGCCTGCGCGAGGTGCAGCAGCTCTCCGGTGGCGAGTCCGCCCGCACCACGTTCGCGCGGGTGCTGGCGCAGGATACGCCGTTGCTGCTGCTGGATGAGCCGACCGCTGCGCTGGATCTGCGCCATCAGGAGCGCACGCTGCGCAGTGTGCGTGCCTGTGCCGAAGCGGGCGCCTGTGTGATTGTGGTACTGCACGATCTGAACCTGGCGGCCGGCTATGCCGATCGCATCGTGTTGCTGGAGCAGGGCAGGGTAGCTGCCGATGGCACGCCGCTGCAGGTGCTGACCGAGGACAACCTGCAGCGGGTCTACCAGCAGGATGTGGTGGTACTGGAGCATCCACGCCGCGGAGTGCCGCTGGTGGTGGTGACCTGAGCGAAGGCTCGCCAGGTTGCTCCGGGTATCATGGTTGCTTCGTTTTCTTCAATGGACTGATGCCATGTTCCGTACCGTTACGCGCAGCGTGTTGCTTGCTGCGATGATTGCTTCGGTGTGCGCTGCCAATGCAGCTTCGACCTCCCAGGTTTCGCTGACCAGCGCGGCCGAGAACGCTTCGCTGATCGAGACGCGGCATTCCAGTGGCGATGGTGCCGCTGTGACGTCGATGAAGACGCAGTACTTCGCCAACGAGGAAATGTCGGTGAGTTGGGACGACCAGCAGGTGCTGGTGCTGTGCAGTGAAGCGGCGTACCTGCAGATTCCTGCCGCCAAGCTGAAGTCCGGAGCGTTGACCCCCGAGCAGCGGCAGATGATCGTCTATCAAGCGCTGATGTCAGGCCTGGGGGCTGTTGCGGGCGTGGTCGGGCCGGCAGGCGAGGTGGTGGCCGTGGCTGATGACGGTAGCGAGACCCGCAGCGTTGGCGAAAACAGGTGGGCATATGGCGTCGAGCGCTACGACGTGATCACCCAGCGGCTGCCGGACGGTGCACTCCGGGTCCGAACCCGCAAGACGGAAACCGTGAATACCACGCCGCCGGCGGGACCGGACGACATGTTCAGCACCGAGGACGACCAGGCGGCACGCCTGTCCGAGCTGGCGCCGGTGGGCAGCTGGACCGAAGTCGTGGTCCGTGGCGGCGCACGCCAGCCGCATGTCGATCCATCGATGTCGCTGAAGGGCTGGATCTCGATGGGCGATGACCAGGCTGCGACGGTGGCCGAGGCGCGGAAGCTGCACGGCTGCAAGTAAGGCAGACAGGGCGTCGGATCGCTTTGCCGTTGGCAAAGGGATCCGGCCCCAATGCTGGCCGGCCTCATCGTTCCATTTTTGCATTCAATATTCACTTGCGCGCCAGATTGGCAGGTCTAGAATGCGCCCCATGAACCGGATGCCGCTCCTGAAGTTTTTCACCCTGACCCGCGCAAGCGCGGAACGGGCGTGTCTGCCTGGAGCCCCACGAGGCCGTTGAGACGGCCATCGCTGGACCTTCGACAGAGCGCCCTCCGGGGCGCTCTTTTCGTTTCTGATTTCCCGCAAGTCGACTGACAGTCGACTCGACCCAGTACCGCCAAGGAGAACGTGCCATGCACCAGATCGCCGAGACCGAACGCTAGCCGCGTGCCCTGTCGCCAACCGGGGTGCGCGGCCCCTGGAGTTGGCTTTGCAGGAATCCCTTTATGAACACCCAAGTCCTTTCCCGCCGTCGCAACCTCGGCATCATTGCCCACATCGACGCCGGCAAGACCACGTTGACCGAACGCCTGCTGTGGAAAAGCGGCGAGATCCATCGTGTCGGCGAAGTACACGACGGCAACGCGACCACCGACTTCTCGGCGATCGAGCGCGAGCGTGGCATCACCATCGGTGCGGCCGCCGTGCAGGCGCAGTGGGCGCCGCGTGACCTGCCGCCGCATCGGCTGACCCTGATCGATACGCCCGGCCACATCGACTTCGCCATCGAAGTCGAACGTTCACTGCGCGTGCTCGACGGTGCCGTGGCCGTGTTCTCGGCCGTGGACGGCGTGCAGCCGCAGTCCGAGACGGTGTGGCGCCAGGCGCGCCGCCATCGCGTGCCGCTGATCGCCTTCGTCAACAAGATGGACCGCGTCGGCGCTTCGTTCGAGCGCGTGCTGGAGCAGCTGCAGGACAAGCTGCGGGCGCGGCCGTGGGCACTGGGCGTGCCGTTGGGCAGCGAAAGCGGCTTCAACGGCTGGGTCGATCTGGTCGACGAGCGCGTACTGCAGTGGCGCGATGGTGCGGCGACGGTCATCACCCAGTGGGACGACGCGGCGCGCGCGCAGTGGCAGGCTCAGCGCGATGCGCTGGTCGAAGCCGTGGCCGATCACGATGAACAACTGGCCGATGCCTGGCTGGAAGGGCGCGTGATCGATGCCGAGCAGCTGCGCGCGGCGATCCGTCGGGCGACGCTGGCGGGTGCGGGCGTACCTGTGCTGGCCGGTGCTGCGTTCAAGGACAAGGGCATCGAGACGCTGCTGGATGCAGTGGTCGATTACCTGCCGTCGCCGCTGGATCGCCCTGCCGTCAGCGCTGAAAGCGATGAAGGCGAGGTGGTGCTGCCGCCGGATCCGGATGGCCCGCTGGCAGGCCTGCTGTTCAAGATCACTCATCAGCAGCACGGTGCGCTGAGCTTCGTGCGGATGTACTCGGGTACCTTGAAGGTGGGCGACGCGGTGGCCAGTTCGCAGCATCCGCAGGGGCGGCGCGTCAGCCGCCTGGTGCGGGTGCAGGCCGACCAGACCCATGACATCGAACAGGCCGTGGCCGGTGACATCGTCGCGGTACTGGGCTGGAAGGATGCGGTCAGTGGTGAAACGCTGAGCGGCCGTGCACAGCCGCTGCGCCTGGAGAACATCCAGGCACAGGCGCCGGTACTGGCCTGGCGGCTGGAGCCTGCGCGTGCGGCCGACCTGATCCGGATGGCGCAGGGGCTGGCCAGCCTGGCCCAGGAAGATCCCTCGTTCCGCGTCGAAACCGACCGCGACACGGCGGAGACCCTGGTCTGGGGCATGGGCGAGCTGCACCTGGAGGTGATGGTCGAGCGCCTGCGTAGCGAGTGGAAGGTCGATGTCGGCGTGGGTGCGCCGCGCGTGGCCTACCAGGAGACACCGATGCGCGCGATGTCCGGCGTGGTCGGGCGGCTGGTCAAGCAGACCGGTGGCCAGGGCCAGTTCGCACACGTGGTGCTGGACGTGGCGCCGCGCGACGACGACCAGGTGGTGTTCAACGACCGCATCGTCGGTGGCGTGGTGCCGCGCAGCTTCATCGCAGCGGTGGAGAAGGGCGTGCGTGCCGCGCTGTCGGAGGGGCCGCAGGGGCATCTGGTGGTCGGCATCGAGGTCAGTCTTGTCGATGGCCAGACCCATGCCAAGGACTCTTCGGAGATGGCGTTCCATCGCGCAGGTGCCGAGGCGATCAAGGCGGCGCTGGCCGAGGGTGGCACGCAGCTGCTGGAGCCGGTGATGGCGGTGACGGTGCATTCGCCGTCGGCGTCGGTGGGTGACGTTGTTGGCGACCTCAACCGCCGCCACGGGCGCATCACCCGCATCGACGACCAGGAAGGTCGCGCCGAGGTCAGTGGCTTTGCGCCGCTGGCGCAGCTGGTGGGTTACACCACCTCGCTGCGTTCGCTCAGCCAGGGACGGGCGAGTAGTGAGGCGCACCTGCACGGCTACGAGCCGGTGCGCGTTGCATGAGGAAGGGTGGGGAGCCCGTTCGCGGGCTCCCCTTTTTTGTGTTCGGGGCGCGCATCCACGCATGGCGTGGATCTACCGGGCGATCGGGTCGCGAGCTCTGCAGTAGATCCACGCCACGCGTGGATGGGGCCCTCGGGATGCGATTTTTTGCATTGCATCGCAACAAAACTGCAGAAAAAGCTGGATTAAAGTGATGCCTCACGATAAATTGCGCACCCCCCGTTGCTCGCCGCCGCCCGCACCCCTCTCATGCGTGATGACAAAGACCCCGGAACCCTGGAGCTGACCCTGCCGCGAAAGCGCGGTCGTCCGCCCAAGTTCGGGTACGCCATGAGTGATGCGCAGCGGGCCGCACGCTATCGTGCGCGCCGGGCGGGGCAGGCCAACCACGCCGATGTGCGCTCCTGCTCGGACATGGTGCTGCTGGACAAGATCCGCGCGGCGGTCAGCGCCCGCGACACCGAACTGGCCGGTTTCCTGGTCCATGTGCTCTGGCAGCGGTACCCCCTGCAGCTGAAATAGGCCGTCGATGGGGTGGCCGTTGTCATCGAGCTTGTTGATAATGCGGGATTCAGGTTGTTCCCGCTGGCGCGCCCGGGATGGCAGGCGCGCATGATCGAACGGTTCCCAAGATGACCACCACCAGCGACACCACCACCGAAGCGGCGCCGAGCAACGCCCCCCTGTTCTACACCCGTCCGGTGCCGCTGCAGGCCGATGTGCACGCCGACCTGCGCATCCTGCCGGGCAGGCTCGAGTTTGCCGCGGGCAACAACGCCATTCCGCTCGTGCTCGGCGAGTTCTCGCTGGCGTTGCACCACTTCCCGATCCTCTTCGCTGGCCCGACCGCGGTGCCGATGGCTGCCGTTGGCGTGTCCGACCAGAACCTGTTCATCAAGGACGGCCTGTGGGAAGACGAGGCCTATATCCCGGCCTACCTGCGTCGCCACCCCTTCATCTTCATCGACACCGGCTCGGACAATGATTTCCTGCTGGGCATCGACGAAGAGAGCTCGCGCTTGGTCAAGGGCGGGGACGAAGGCCAGCCGCTGTTCGTCGACGGCAAGGCCACCGAGATGGTGCAGCAGGCGCTGGAGTTCTGTGGCCAGTTCACCCGTGAGCACGAACAGACCCAGGCCTTCTCCAAGGCCCTGATCGACAACGGCCTGCTGGTCGAGCGCAATGCCACCGTGCGTACCCCGGATGGCCGCGAGTTCAACCTCAATGGCTTCCAGGTCGTCGACGTCGAGAAGTTCGTGGCGCTGCCGGAAGCGACCGTGATCGAGTGGCATCGCAGTGGCTGGCTGGCGCTGATCCATCAGCACCTGATGTCGCTGGGTCGCTTCAACGACCTGACCCGTCGCCAGGTTGAGCGTCTGGCGGCCTGATCAGGCCCTGGGCATGGCTTCCGCAGTGCGGGAGCCATGCCATTGCTGAAGGACCCGCAACAGGCGTCGCGCATCGACCCAGTCGGGCGTGGCGTCGCGACCCAGTGCCCACAGGTCGGCCGCCGTGTCCGCCTCTGCGGCAGCCCCGTACATCTGCAGGGCCCCCTGTAGGCGATGCGCGTGATGGCATAGGTCAGTGGCGCTGGCCTCATCCATGGCCTGTTCGATCCGCACCAGTTCGTGGCCGATGTCCGTGATGTAGGCAGGGTCACAGGCAGCTGTGCCCGTTGTGATGGCCTGTCCGGTCACCGGCAGCTCCAGCGCCCGCAGCAGCGACTCAAGCTGTAGAGGCTTGGCCAGGGTGGCGTCGAACCCTGCTTTCCGGCAGCGCGCCACATGCCGACGATCACGGCGTGCCGACAGCGCGATCAGTCGCAGTGGGTTGCGCGCCTGCCTGCGCAGCTGCATGGCCAGTGCATAGCCATCCATATCCCCGAGCCCGATGTCGAGCAGGGCTACGCTGCGCGGCCTCACAGCCTGCTCGGCAAGCGCGCTGGTGGCGTCGCCAAAGGCGTGCACATCGGCACCCGCGCGGCGCAGCTGCTCGCTGATGACCCGGCGATTGAGTGCATTGTCTTCCACCAGCAGCAGCTCAAGCCCGCCCAGCGGCGTTCCGACCTCGGCGGCGGCTGTCACGGTCCCGGCCCTGGCGGCGCGTACCGGCAGGCGAAGGGTGAAGCGACTGCCGCGCCCGGGGACGCTGTGCACTGACAGGTTGCCGCCCATCGCGCGGCCAAGCTCATGCGCGATCATCAGTCCCAGTCCGCTGCCTCCGCGCGTCCTGCCGTCTTCGCCCTGCTGGAATGGCTGGAACAGCACGGCAAGTTGTTCGGCAGCGATGCCGATACCGCTGTCGATCACATCCAGCATGAGTTCACGAGGGTCGTTGCCGGGCGTCAGTTGAAGGCGCAGTTCGATGCCCCCGACATCGGTGAATTTGAGTGCGTTTCCCAGCAGGTTGTCGATGATCTGGCGCAGCCCCTCCGGGTCGATGGCGACAATGGGGCAGGGCTCGGGAAGACAATCGAAGCGAAGCGCCAGCCCGCGCTGCCGAACCTGGGGGCGAATCGCATCCAGCGATTGGCGGCAGAGTCGTGCGATGTCGCAGGGTCGTGCGCTCGGCTTGAAGGTGCCGCTGGCCAGGCGTGAGAATTCCAGCGAGCGATTGAGCAGGCTGCGCAGCGAGGAGCCCGCGGCATGTGCGGCCGCCAGCACTTCGCGCTGCCCCTTGGGTGACGACGGCTGGCTGAGCAGGTCGATCGAGGCCAGTACCGTCTGAGCCGAATTGCGCACTTCGTGGCTGAACATGCCAATCGCGCGGGCACGAGCGCGGCCTTCACCACGCAGGCGCCTGTGCCAGGCATGCCACAGGAACGGGGTAACTGCCAATGCGGCAGCCAGGGCCGGCAGCCACAGCGGGGGAAGCTGGCGCATCCAGTCCAGGGCGTGGTCGACCGAGGGGGGCGCCGCCTGTCGGGCCCACAGCTGCAGCAGGCTGGCATGTTCTTCCAGCGTAATGTCGTGCAATGCCCGCTCGATGCGCTCCAGCAGCTGGCGATCTTCGTGGTGCGCAAGCAGGTGCAGGTCGGTTGAGAAATCACTGTCGAACGACTGCAGGTGCAGGTGCCCGGCGAAATGCCGGCGGATCAGCGGGCGCAGCGTGGCTTCCAGGCCGATTGCCAGATCGGCGGTACCGTTCTCGACGGCTGCCAGTGTGGCGTGACGATCGGCCAGGTGCAGCAGGCGGAGGTGTGGATGGCGCGCCGCCAGCCATTCCGCATACGGTCCTCCTTCGACCACGGCCAGGACTCGATGATCGAGCTCCGTGATGTCGCGCGGCAGGCGTTCGCCGCTGCGCCCGGCGAGCATCGTCTTGCCACCGCGGAACGTTCTGGATGCCACCAGCCCGGGGCAGGAGGGTGGCAGGTGGGTGCCGATCACCAGTACCAGATCCGCTTCCCGCCTGCAGACGGCAGCCACTGATGCACCGGTGCTGGGATACGGGTGTTCCTGGAACTGCAGTTGCGAACGCCGTGCAACCAGATTGGCGTAGCCGTGGGCCAGGCTTGGCAACGTGGTGCCGTCAGCGAGTGCGGCGGGTAGCGGGTGCAGCGATGGCGCGGTCGCCACCCGCACTTCGCGTCCCGGCTCCCATCCTGGCGACGATGCATCCTCGGCCGACGCGGCAGGCAGCAGGATGAGCGCCAGCAGCAGGAGGGGGGATGTGCACAGTCGATCGCGCATCTTCAAGGTGATTCCAGCTGCTGCCGCATGGCGTAGATCTCGGCATCGTTGCGCAGCCTGAGCTTGCGCAAAGCCGCAACCTTCTGCGTGCTGACAGTCTTGATGCTGCGATGACGCCGGAGCGCGATCTCCGAAACAGTCAGGCCGGCCAGCAGAAGCTCCAGTACTTCGCGCTCGTTGCGGCTGAGTTCTTCGCAGTCTCCCGGCAGGGTGCAGTCGGGTGGCAGTCGCGGAAGCCCCTGCGATACCCGCACGATCGCGTCCGACAGCATCGACAGTGGTTCGGTCTTGCTCACCACGCCACTGATGCCGGTGGCGATGAGCTGGTTGATGTGGGTCAAGGGTGACAGGGTCGCAAAAGCGAGCAGGGGGACGCGCGGAAAGTGCTCGCGCAGCAGCGGGGTCAGCTCGGCCGCGCTGCGATCGTCGCGGGCCAGGGTCAGATCGATGATCGCGACATCCACCCGCATCTGCTGGAGGCTGTCGATGAGTTCTTCGCTGCGGGCATGGCTGGCGACAATATGGAAGCGGACGTCGCGGGAGAGATGCAGGGCAGTGCCGCGACGGACGACCTCATGGTCGTCCAGGAGTGCCAGTTGCAGCGGGCGCGGGGCAGGAAGTCCATTCATGCGCAGGGAGGTGATCGGCGCCCGTGGGGCGTGATGATCATTCTGGCGCTGCTGTCGCGGCGAACATCGAAATTGCCTGATTTTTGCGATTATTCCTAAGAGTCGATGCGCTGCATCCATCGATTCGGGGCTATCCATTGGCGGGATGGATTGCAAAGCCGGAAACAGCCCCTTTCCGCATGCGTGATGGGCGCCTGGCGTGAATGTCACCGGGAACCATCAGGCGCGGCACCGATCCGCAACGCCCGGGATCGGTTTCAGGGCGTTCGACCCCCAGCGCGCAGGCTGCGCGCCATCTCGCTGGTTCCGGCCCAGCCAAGGTCGGCATAAAGTGGCTTGCCCTGCGCGGTGGCATGCAGGACTGCGTAGGTGGCGCCACGTTCGGCGAAGGCGTCGTCTGCCAGGGCCATCAGCTTCCGGGCGATGCCCCGGCGGCGGTACTCCGGATCCACGTACACGTTCAGGACGTAGCCGCGGCAGTCCTGTTCCGGATGGGCAGGGTGGGGTGGCCAGTCGATCAGCATCAGTCCAATGCCGGCGATGGTTCTGCCGTGGTCTGCAAGGACATGGCCGAAGTACTCGCCAGAGGCCAGGCGCGGTGCCAGCCAGGCACGGAAAGGAGCCGCCATCGCCCGCAGGACCTCTTCGGCGCGCCCACTCTCGCGGAACATGGCTTCGCGGTGGGCGCAGATCGCATCCAGGTCGCTCGCACGGATCTGCCGCACTTCAAGCCCGTTCCATGCCGCTTCTGCGTGGCTGCCCATCGTGCTGATCCCCGGCTCAGGCCTGTCCGGCAATTCTGGCATCCTCTGCCGGGTGATGCATGACGCAGGACGCAACCGGATCGTTGTTGCGACGCACTACCGGATGGATTGCGGCACGCGCCGCAGTCGGCGGATGTCGTAGCCCATTTCGGCGATGCGCTGCACGGCTTTCTGGTAGTCGCCGTCGGACACCTGCGGCGTACGTGCCATGTACCAGACATAGTCGCGCTTGCTGCGCGCCACGATGGTCTGGCGGTAGTCATCATCCCGCCAGGCGATGATGTACTCGGCCTGGATCGGCCAGATGAACTGCATGCCCCATACCGCGCCATGGCCTTCCTCTTCGACATGGCCGATGGGGTGCATCGACCTCTGCGGGGCATCGAATCTGCCCTTGCGATAGGTGAAGGTGGTCTGGATGCGGCCGTCGGGCTTCAAGGCATAGCTTTCCACTGCATCGTAGGCATCGCGTTCGGGCCAGGACGGGATATGGGCGATCACGTACCAGTCGCCCATGAAGCGTGGCACATCCACCGAAGGCGCATGCGGAAGTGGCCGGGTGTCGCTGGAGGAGCAGCCTGAGCCGAACAGGCCGACCGCGATCAGCGGAAGCAGCGGGAACACGCGCATGTCACACCTCAGCGGGGACGGAACAGGTAGTGGGCCACCAGCCATTGCTGGCCGCCGTCGTAGCCGAACAGTTCGGCACATGCCATCCAGAACATCCGCCAGCGCTGCCACCAGATCCGCGCGGCCACCGGCCCATAGGTCGCCGACAGCACCGGCATCACCCGGTCGCGTGCTGCGTCCTGATTGGCCAGCCAATGCTCGGCAGTGCGCTGATAGTGGCGGCCATCCAGCAACCAGCGCTGATCGAGCCGCAGGTCGCGCTGGAAATGCAGCAGGGTATCGGCCGCCGGCATCAGGCCGCCGGTGAAGAAGTGGCGGCCCATCCAGTTGTCGCCGCCCTCGGTTTCGAACGGGTACATCAACGTGCGATGGGCGAAGATGTGCACGAACAACGCACCGTCCGGCTTCAGCCACTGCGCGATGCGCGCCAGCAGGCGCTCGTAGTTGCGCACGTGCTCGAACATCTCGACCGAAACGCAGCGATCAAACTGCGCCGAGGGCAACTCCAGCTGGTTCACGTCACGGGTGAGCACCTGCACGTTGTGCAGCCCGCGGGCCTGGCACTGCGCCATGATGTGCTGGCGCTGGCTGTGCGAGTTGGACACGGCAGTGATCGCTGCGTGCGGATAGCGCTCGGCCATCCACAGCGTCAGCGAGCCCCAGCCGCAGCCCAGTTCGAGAATGTGCTGTCCATCGGCCAGGCCTGCGCGCTGGCCGTACAGTTCCAGCATTGCTTCTTCAGCCTGGTCCAGCGTTTCGTGACCGGTGGGGTAATAGCAGCTGCTGTACTTCAACCGCTTGCCGAGGCAGGCCTGGAAGAACGCCGCGGGCACTTCGTAATGCTGGCGATTGGCTGCATCGGTATGCAGGGCGAGCGGGCTGTCGGCCAGCTCGGCGATGTGGCGGCCGAAACGCGCGGACTGCGCTTCAATACCACCTTCCGATTCTTCCTGCAGGCGCTGCGCGCACAGTCGCCGGATGCCGGCACGCAATGCGGCATCCGGCAGCAGGCCACGTTCGGCCCAGGCAGTCAGCCCGGTTTCTGCTTCCTCGGCCGGATTCAGTGACGGTATCGCGTTCATGCGGAATGCTCCTTGGAAGGGCGGGGGAACCAGGGGAAGAACATCGGCGTGCTGCGCTGGTAGGCACGGTAGTCGTCGCCGCGGCTGCGCAGAGCCTGCTTTTCGGTGAACGGGATGCCGCTGAGATAGCGCAGGAATACATACATCAGCACGGGGCCGAGCCAGGCCAGCCACCACAGCGGGGAGCCGATCGCCAACAGCACGTAGGTGAACCAGTGCAGCCATTCGAAGAAGTAGTTGGGGTGCCGGGAGTACCGCCAGAAGCCATCTCGGCAGGTGCGACCCTTGTTCGCCGGGTTGGCGCGGAACCGGGCCAGCTGGTGGTCGGCCAGCGCCTCTCCGCCCACGCTCAGCAGCCAGACGAGCACGGCGGCCAGCAGCCAGCGCGTCATGCCAGCGGTTGGGTTGGCGGCGACCGCGACGAAGGGCAGGGCGAACAGCACCACCAGCAGTGCCTGCGCCATGAAGAACCCGAAGATCTTTCCCTGGTGTCCCTGCCAGTGGTCACGAAGGTAGCGATAGCGCCCGTCCTCTTCCTGGTGCCGGATGCGATGCCATAGATGAAGGGCCAGGCGACCGCCCCACAGGCCACCGAGCACAGCCAGCGCCACCCGTGGCGCCACCGCGCCATCGCCCAGCAACGCCAGCAGCAGCGCGGCCGCAGCCACGCCTTTGGCCCAGAGCACATCCACAACACCGATGTTGTGCTGGCGGCGCTGCCAGGCCCAGCCCCAACTCATCACCAGCGCCGCATACAGCAGCACCCAGAGCAGGTTGATCATGATGACGCTCCGGCGAGAGGTGGCTGCGCTGTAGTGAGCGGGCGGGCGGCGCGGCACATCAGGGAAAGTGCAATGGCCCAGCCTGCACCCAGTACCAGGACGCCCTGCCACAGCGGGCTGTTGAACTGCACCGCACCGAATCCACGCGCGGCCGACAGGTAGGCCAATGGCGCCAGCAGCAGGCCGAACAGGGGCGGCAAGGCAGGATGGCGCTGCAGGAAGCGCATCGAGGTGGTCAGGGTCATTGCGAACGCAGCCCACAAGGCCATGATCCAGGGCGGCGGCACCCACCCCAGCGGGGCAGCGGCGTAGCGCACGGTGCCGCTGGCGGCAGCACTGGCATCGACCAGCCACGCACAGGCAAGCGCCAGCGCCAGCAGCCGCAAGTCCAGTCGTGGATGCGCCGAGGTCAGCAGCTGGCTGCCGATGTAGAGCGAAGCAGCCAGCAACGCGGGCCATTGCCAGCCGCGCCCGGCGCCGGCGACGGCGCACAGCCAGACCAGCTGGTTGCCAAGCAGGTTGGCCCAGAACCGCCGCATTTCAGTTGCCCTCACCATGCGGGGCCGCAGGCCGATGGCCCGGGCGTGCCAGCAGCAGGTGCGAGACCCCGATTGAGCGCTCCAGGAAGCCGCCTTCGCAGTAGGCCAGGTAGAAGTCCCACAGGCGGCAGAAGCGCGCATCGAACCCCTGCGCCTGCACCGCAGGCAGCTGCGCGAGGAAACGCTGGCGCCAGGCGCGCAGGGTCAGCGCGTAGGAATGGCCGAAATCCTGCTGGGCGATCAGCTGCAGGTCGCTGGACCGCGTCTTGGCCGCCATGATGGCGTTGACGGAGGGGATGAAGCTGCCGGGGAACACATAACGCTTGATGTAGTCGACGCTGCGACGTGCCTGCTCATAGCGATGGTCTTCGATGGTGATGGCCTGCAACAAGGCGACACCATCGGGCTTCAGCAGCCGCTGCAGCGTGGCCATGTAGGTGTCCAGGTACTCGGCGCCGATGGCTTCGATCATCTCGATCGACACCAGCTTGTCGAACTGGCCCTGCAGGTCGCGGTAGTCCTGCATCAGCAACGTCACCCGATCCTGCAGGCCGGCGGCCCGTACGCGCTCGGCGGCCAGCGCATGCTGTTCGGCGGAGATGGTGGTGGTGGTGACGTGGCAACCGTAGTGCTGCGCCGCGTGCACCGCGAAGCCACCCCAGCCAGTCCCGATTTCCACCACGCGATCACCGGGCTTGAGTTGCAGCTGCTGGCAGATGCGGTCCAGCTTGCGCCGCGAGGCGGACTCCAGCGAGTCGGAGTCGCTGGCGAACAACGCCGACGAGTACATCAGGTCCGGTGACAGGAACAGGGCGAAGAAATCGTTGCCCAGGTCGTAGTGGGCGGCGATGTTGCGCCGGCTGCCCTCGCGGCTGTTGCGGCGCAGCCGGTTCCAGCCGCGCAGCAGCCACCCACCCACCTGGGCCGGGCCGCGCTCCATGCCGTCCAGCAGGTCGCGGTTGCGGACCAGCAGCTGTATCAGCGCGACCAGATCATCACAGCGCCAGTCGCCCTGGATGTAGCTCTCGCCAGCGCCGACGCTGCCCTGCGCAGCGACCTTCCGGTAGAACGACGGGTCGTCGATGGTCACCGTCACCTGCAGCCCGGCGTGGGCGTTGCCCAGCCGGACCTCGCCAAGGGCATCGCGCACGCACAGGTGGCCGTCGCGCAGGGGGGCAAGCTGCGCCAGCAGGCGGCGGCGCAGGAAGGCATCCAGCGCGCCGGGGCGCGGCAGGGTAACCGAAGGTGTCATCGAGTTCATCGCGGTTTCCCGGCAAGGGTGGGGTGGTCGTGTACGGGGTTGCGCTTCAGCCACAAGCGCAGTGCGTGCCAGTGGATGGCGGCCACCACCTGGGTGGTCATCAGTGGGTAGCAGGCGAGTACCCGCGCCAGCCCGCTGCCATCCAGCGGTCGGCGTTGCAGCGACTGGGTGGCATCGAACTGGCGGATGCCGTCGCGCCAGACCTGCATGTGCACGCGCAGGTGCTCATCGGGGCTGCTGAAGCGCCAGTCGTAACGGCAGTCCATCGGCATGAACGGCGAGACGTGGAAGCGCTTGTCGAACTGCCAACGCAGTGACGCGCCTTCGTGGACGGCCGTAGCGACCGGCAGCACGTAGGCGTGCCGCTCCTTCCAGGGTGTATTGGTGATCTCGGCCACGATGCAGTCCAGCGTGCTGCCGTCGGCCTGGTAGCAGTAGTAGAAGCTGACCGGGTTGAACACATGCCCGGCAAAGCGAAGATGGGTGAGCAGCCGCACCGGACCCGAGGGTCGATGACCGAGCGTCTTCGCGGCATGGTCGCGCACGGCATCGGCCAACGGCTGTGCGGGATCGCCGAAATAGTCGCTGCGCCGGAACTCGGCAAGGTTGCGGCGATTGACCGACCACAGCCAGCGCCCGGCAAACACGGTCTCCAGTTCATCAAGGTCGAGCAGCAGCTGCGCAACCGGGTAACGGAACGCATGCGGGTGCGGATGATGCCGGCGATGCATCACCTGCCCGAAGTAAAGCGCGCTGGCGCTCATGCCGCCACCTCGGCCGCTGCCGATGCCTCGCGATGCGGTGCGCGGGCCTCCAGCGCATCCACCACGCGGCGGGCGCTGCGGATGCCATCCTCATGGAAGCCCCAGCCCCAGTAGGCACCTGCGAACCAGGTGTGGCGATGGCCCTGCAGCTCCGCCCAGCGCTGTTGTGCGCGCACAGCGGCGTGGTCGTGCACCGGGTGCGCATAGTGCAGCGTTCGCAGCACTCTGGCCGGGTCGATGGCATCGCTGCGGTTGAGGGTGACTACCAGCGGCGTGCTGCCGGGCAGGCCCTGCAGCAGGTTCATGCAGTAGCTGACCGTGCAGGGTGCTGCTGGATCCTGCGGAACATGCGCGTTCCAGGCCGCCCAGGCCTTGCGGTTGCGCGGCAGCAAGGATGCATCCGTGTGCAGTACCGCCTCGTTGGATTGGTAGCGGATTGCGCCGAGGATGTCGCGCTCGGGGGCATCGGCATCGGTCAGCAGGGCCAGCGCCTGGTCGCTGTGGCACGCCAGGATCACCTCGTCGAAGGCCTCCACGCCAGCGACGCTGTGCACGCGCACGCCCCAGGGCATGCGCTCGACGGCCGTGACCGGGCATTGCAGCCGCTCATGCACCCTCCAGTGGCGGCGCAGTGCATCCACATAGCGGGCCGATCCGCCCGTGACTACGCGCCAGTCCGGGCGACCGGTCATCTGCAGCATCTGGTGGTTGGCCATGAACTGCGCCAGGTAGCGGGCCGGAAACTCTCGCACCGTGGCCGCAGGAGACGACCACAACGCCGACGCCATCGGCAGCAGGTGCTCTTCCATGAACGCCTCGCCATAGCGCCGGCTGTGCAGGTACTCGCCCAGCGTCGGGCCTTCTTCCTCGGCCAACAACAGCGGGGCATCCCGATAGAAGCGACGCAGGTCGGCCAGCATGCCCCAGAAACGCGGTGACACCAGATTGCGTCGCTGGCAGAACAGGCCATCCAGCGAGGTGGCGTTGTATTCCACGCCACTGCGCTCGCTGTGCATCGAGAAGCTCATCGTGGTCTGCTGCGACGCCACGCCCAGCTCATCGAACAATGCCGTCAGCAGCGGGTAGTGCAGGGGATTGAAGACGATGAAGCCGGTGTCCACGGCCATGCGTGTGCCTTCCACCTGCACCTCGTGGGTGTGGGTGTGGCCGCCAAGATAGTCGTTGGCTTCGAACAGCGTGACGTCGTGCTGGCCATCCAGCCACCAGGCACTGGCCAGCCCCGCGATACCCGATCCGATGACCGCGATGCGCATGTCAGTACCTCGCCTTGGCCAGGACCCACTCGGGGATGGGCTTGAGCCCCTTGACCAGCCCCAGCGCCGCCATCGCGCGCAGCCCATACCAGGTCAGGTCGACTTCCCACCAGCGGAAGCCCTGGCGGACGGTGCCAGGAAAGAAGTGATGGTTGTTGTGCCAACCCTCGCCGAAGGTCAGCAGGGCCAGCCAGAGGTTGTTGCGGCTGTCGTCGCGGGTCTCGAAGCGGCGACGGCCGAAGCGATGCGCCAGCGAATTGATGGTGACGGTGGCATGGAACAGCACGATGGTGGAAATGAAGAAGCCCCACACCAGCAACTGCGGGCCAGTGGTGTGCAGGCCCGGCGCCCAGCGCTCCAGCCCGGCACCCAGCGCGTACAGTGCCGCGGCCAGCAGGACCGGCACGGCCGTATCAAAGCGGTCCAGCCAGCGCAGCTCCGGGAAGCGCGCCAGGTCCGGCACCCGCGACAGGTCGGTGGCGAAGGCTTCGCGGGTCAGGAACCACCCCATGTGGCTGCGCCAGAAGCCGCCTTCGCGCGGCGAGTGCGGGTCCAGTGGCTGGTCGGCGTGGCGGTGATGGTGGCGATGATGGGCGGCCCACCACAGTGGCCCGCGCTGCACGCTGGATGCGCCGATCACCGCGAATACGAACTGCACGGGACGAGATGCCTGGAAGGTGCGGTGCGAGAAGTAGCGGTGGTAGAACGCGGTGATGGCGAACATGCGCACCGCATAAAGCGCCGCGGCTACGATGACTGCCGTCCACGAGACACCGACCCAGATCACCGCGATGCAGGCCAGGTGCATCAGTGCGAACGGCACGGCGCGCAGCCAGTCGATTCGCCCAGGCCGCTCGCCAGTGGCTTCCGTGGCATTGCCGGTATCGAACCAGCGCTGCAGCGTGCGCAGCAGGCGCCAGCGTCGACGGGGAAGGGGCGCTACAGAGGCCATGGCGGATCTCGGCGGGTGTCGTGTCTTCCTGTACGCAGCAGGATGCGCAATGGATGCGCCACGGCGCAGTAAATTCCAACTTCACCTGGGCGTCACGACGCAACGCTCAGCCAAGGGTTGCGTCCATGCCTGTTGCCAGTCGCCTGCCGGTCGCTCGGCAGCAGGCGAGCTGAAGCGCACGGTCACCTGCGGGTAGCTGCCACGCTCATCGCGAAGGTTGCTGGTGCCGCGGAACTCCAGCAGGCGACGGTCGGCGCTGGCGTAGACCAGTGACAGGCGCGGTGCGATGCCGCCGTACCAGGTGTCCAGGCTGACCTCGATGGCCTGGGCATCGAGGCCCTGCCAGCGAACAGGGCCGGTGCGCCGCACCTGCACCGGGAAGTAGCGCTGTCGGCCGGGCACCAGGAACGGCAGGCTGATGTGCTCGCCGCGCATCAGCGCGGGCCAGTGCAGGCGCACCGCTGAGTCGAATCCGGCATCGATCACTGCATCCGGCGGTGATTCAAGGCGGCGCTGACGCAGCTCACTGGCGGCATTTTCCTTCCAGTCAATCGACACGGAATCGCCGGCGGCCTGCACCTCTGCGGCCTGGCCGCTGCGGCGGTCTTCCAGCGAATAGCCCCGGGCCTGCGGGCGGGAGCTGGCAGGCAGATGCTTGCGGGCAAAGGGCTGGCCGCCCGGGCACTGGTACAGCACCCAGCGCTCGGCGCCCTCCGTCGCCTCGCGCCGCCAGTGCACTTCACGGTAGAGAATCTCGCCCTGCGCGGAAGTGGCCACGCCCTCGCTTCGCAGCCAGGGTGCCGCCAGCGCGGCATGGGGCAGGCACAGCAGCAACCAGGCAATGCGCATGGCGTTCATCCGGGAGGGGAGTGCTCAGGTCATACGGCGGGGATGGGCGGTTGGATGCGTTGCGCTGCCTGCATCCAATTGCTGCCCCCGCGCGTACAGAGGACAGACCTTCACCCGCCCGCCGCGAACGCAGATGTACCCTGACGCCGCCAGCACCCTCACCAACTTCAACAGCGCACGCACCGTGTCCAGCTCCCAGCAGCCCAGCAGCGAGCCGAAAAACTGGGCCGGTGACATGGACGGTGTCGCGCGGCTGCGCGACCGCGACTGCTTCATGCGGATCTACGACCATTTCATGCCGCGGCTGTGCGTGTACCTGCGCGGCCTGGGCGCACCCGACGCCGTGGCCGAGGAGCTGGCGCAGGAATGCCTGTTGCGCCTGTGGTTGCGGGCCGTCGACTACGATGCGGCCCAGGGCGCGCTGAGTACCTGGCTGTACCGCATCGCCCGCAATCTGCATATTGATCGAGTGCGCCGTGAGCGTGGCTGGATGCAGGTGCAGGCCGCGGTGGAGGACGCGGCAACACTGGATGTGATCGAGCGCAGCAGCGCCGAACAGTTCGCTGACCACGCGCGTCTTCGCCAGCGCATCAACGAGCTGCCTGCGGTGCAGGCGCGGCTGGTGCGGATGTCCTATTTCGAGGCCAAGAGCCACAGCGAGATCGCCGAGGCGCTGGGCATGCCGCTGGGCACGGTGAAATCACACCTGCGGCGCGCGTTCCTGCAGCTGCAGTCGAAAGTGGGAGGTGCGCTGTGAATCCGCACCACCATCTGCACGAATCCACGCTGATGAGCTACGCCGCAGGCGCGCTTCCGGCGCCGTTGAGCATCGTGGCGGGCGCCCACCTGGAGCAGTGTGCGCATTGCCGCCAGCGTCTGCGCGACGCAGAGGCGATCGGCTCGGTGCTGCTGGAACAGACCCAGCCGTCCGCTGGCGACGTGCGCCGCGAACGGTTGCGCGAGGCAATGCTGATGCAGCTGTCCACGGAAACGCCGATGGCCGTGGCTGGAGCCGCGCGCCAGATGCCAAAGGAGCGCCCCGAGGCCGATCCCGATCATCTGCCGGTGTCGCTGCATCCGTACTTTGGCACCTCGCTGGGTGGCCTGCGCTGGCGCTGGATGGCGCCCGGGGTGCACTGCATCCGCGCCGAGCAGATGCCCTCGCTGATCATGCTGAAGATCGCCCCGGGCAAGTGCCTGCCCATGCACAGCCATGGCCGCAGCGAGCTGACCCAGATCCTGCGGGGCTCGTACAACGATGCGCTGGGGCTGTTCGCGCCCGGTGACGTGGCGGACCTGGACGAGGATGTGGAGCACCAGCCGGTGACCGCGCCAGGGGTGCCATGCATCTGCGTGTCGGCGCTGGATGCGCCGTTGGTGTTCAGCGGCTGGCTGGCGCGGAAGATCCAGCGCTTTGTGAAGCTCTAGGATGGTTGCAGCGATGGCCACAGGCGCGCTGCGGGTTCTGCTGACCGGTGCCGCGGGGCTGGTCGGGCAGGGTGTGGCCCTGGCTTGCCAGCGCTCGCCACGGGTCGCCGATCTGACCGCACTGGTCCGGCACCCGGGCAGCCTGAACGGTCGTGGCAGCGAGCTGATCGTGCCGGACTTCCTCGGGATCGAGGAACGGCAGGATGATCTGTCGGGGTTCGATGCCTGCTTCTACTGCGCGGGCGCTCCACCGTTGGGCACAGCCGAGACCGAGTACCGACGGGTGACGCTGGACACCACCCTGGCCGTCGCCGGGCACGGTGGAGTGTGCAGACATCAACCGGATCGCCGCTGGCGTGCGCGATCCGGCGGCCTGACCCCAGTGTGCTCGCCCGGCGTTGCATCCGGAAACAGTGCGGCGTAGTCGTGATCGAGAAGCTGTTGCCAGCCTCGATAACCCGTCGATTTCGCAGACAGGACATCCGCGCTGCACGCCGGCTCGACAGCGATTGCCCTACGGTAATCGTGAATTCCAACAGATGCCACGCCCGTGAACCTGCAGACCGCACCCGCGCCCCAGTACCGCATGCTCCCTGACAGCTGCCAGTTTGAACTGCTGGATGTGGATGTACTGCAGGATCCTGCCAGTGGCCGGCTGCTGCACCTGTACTCGCTGGTTGCCCGTTGCCTGTCCTGCGAGACGATCTTCAAAGCGGAAGAGGGGCAGGGCCTGGTCAGCCATACTGTGGCACGGGTGGTGCGATGCCCCACAGGCTGCGGCCAGCAGGCGTTCAAGCCGGCCCTGCTGCGGTCATGGCGCCCGCAGGCCATTGCCCAGGCGTGAGCGGCTGGCGACCTGGTCACAGCAGCCCGGGATTGGCCCGCCACACGGCGAAGTTGAGCGCCGAGGCGAACGAGATCCAGGCCAGGTAGGGAAGCAGCAGCACCGCCGCGATCGGGCGGATTCGCGCAAACGCGACGATCGTCGCGCACACCAGCACAATCAACACAAGAATGTCAGCGAAGGCCAGGGCGCCCAGCTTCCAGCCGAAGAACAGCCAGCTCCACAGTGCGTTAACGGCCAACTGCACCAGATAGAGCACCAGCGCGGATCGTCCGTCACGCCAACCGCGTTCGCGCCAGACCAGCCATGCGGCCATTGCCATCATGGCGTAGAGCAGCGTCCACACCGGGCCAAAGACGCTGGCCGGTGGCGCCCACGCTGGACGGGTGAGGGTGGCGTAGAAGCTGGCCGCAGACGTGGATGCCCATGCACCCAGGGCCGCCGCAACGAAGGTGATCGCCACCCATCCCAGAAGCCCGGAAACCTGTGAACTCCGCTTCATACCTTGCAGCTCCCTGATACAAGCGCTTTTGTATACGCACAGAGGCTGCGAATGGATGCAGGCTGCGGGCCTTCAGTCTGAAGAGCCGGCGGCAGCCGTTCCCTGGCTTGCTGGCAGCAGGGAAGGCTGTTGATCGAACCACTCGCGTGCCTTGGCCAGATGCCATTGGCGCCGGTCACCGTCCAGCTCGATCCCCGCACCCAGCAGCCCCCAGCGCAGGTAGAGGTCGCCGCGTTTGCGCTGTTCCAGCAGATCCAGCCGCGCGCGCACTGACAGGCGATCATTCTCGGCCTGCAGGCCATCGATCACCAGGTGGCCCGGGCGCCAGCGCAGCCTCGCCTGTGCATCCACCTGGCCGGAATCCAGCAGCGACAAGGTCCAGCGCGGGTAGTCGGTGCGTTCGGCGAACAACGCCAGCAAGGGGCGCGCATCACTGAGCGTAAGATCGGTGGTGGCGTCTACCTGGAAAGGCGACTGCGCATCGATGCGGCCGCGCTTGAAGGCCGCACGCCCTTTCCACGCAGCCGAGCGTTCACCACCGGCCAACTGCACGTTGCGCAGCTCGACCGTGGTGCCGGAGAGATCGAAATGAC
This sequence comes from Stenotrophomonas sp. 78350_Sma, assembly GCF_056482105.1. NCBI lineage: Bacteria > Pseudomonadati > Pseudomonadota > Gammaproteobacteria > Lysobacterales > Lysobacteraceae > Stenotrophomonas > Stenotrophomonas sp. 78350_Sma. Next base: position 2,366,537 of record NZ_CM151182.1, read on the forward strand.
GCTGGTTGAAGTCGCCCCGGCGCAGCGTTGCGTTCACGTCCACATCGCCACCCATGTCCAGGCCGGCGACCTTGGCGCTGGTGTTTAGCCCCTGCAGGCGGGCCGTGCCATGGCCAACGCGGCCATCGGTATCGAGGGTGGCATCACCACTGAGTGAGCCGGTGCCGCGCAGCAGGCGCACCTGCTTTGAACCGAGATAGCGGTTGTAGGCGGACAGATCCGGAATCGTGGCCTCGCTGAAGCTCAAATGGGCGCGGACGCCCTTGCGCAGTTCCTGCAAACGGCCGTCGCCGGTCAGGTCCAACGCCAGATCGCGGCCGTCGAACAGCCGAACGTCCTTGGCATCGGTGGGACGCGCGGTGAAGTGGGGCAGGCGGACGGCAAGCAGGGCCTGATTTGGAGCGCCTGACTTCAGTTCCCCGTGCGCGCTGGCGGTACCGGCAAGCCGGACGCCCGCCACCTCGGCAACTGCTTCGGCAGAGGGAATGTCCACCGTGCTGCCTTCGCTCAGCTCGCCGTTGCGCAGCCGCAGGTCGGCCTTCAGCGTGCCGCCGCCGTCCAGTTGCAGCCACGGCTTGCGGACGAACAGGGCGGGGATCCAGTTGAGCGAGGTGAACGTCCATTCGCCGCGCACCGTGCCGGAGCTGCGCTCCAGCAACCGGGCGGGATCGTGGAAGGGAATGTCACGACCGGTGATGTGCAGGTCCGCGTCCACTTCGCCGCCCGAGCCGGGCCGGGGTGGCAGGCGTGCCTGCAGGCGCAGGTCATTGGCCACATTGAGCTGAAGGGCCAGCACGCCGCGGTCGGGAGCACCGTCGCCAAGATAGAGCGGCACCTGCCAGAGAGCGTGATCGCCGGGCTGCAGCTGGCCGTCGATCAGGTGCGCCGAAATCTGCAGGCGGCCGGGCACCGGTGCGCTGGAGATCTTCGGGGCGGTGGCGTCCGTATCCATGCGCAGGCCCTGGCTGCGTGCATCAACATCCAGCTGGGCATGCAGGATCTTCAGTTTGGCGAGCCCAGGCGCCTGGTCCCGGTAATGGCGCGGGTAGCTGAAGCGCGCAGCCAGGTTCATGTTGCCCAGTAGCTGCACGCCGTCGAAACTGGTGTCCGCACCCTTGAATGTGACGGTTGAATCCAGGAGTTCCGAAGGACCGCCGCGCAGCTGCTTGACGAAGCCGACCGTGCCCTGGCCCTTGCCGATGATCAGCAGCTTGCCGAAACGGGCGCTGCGGATGCTGTCGCTGTGGATGGCATCGAAACGCAGCGTCCAACCCTGTTCGCTGCGTGGGGGCGGCGGAATGGCCTCTTCAACACGGCTGATCTCGGCCGATACGCCCGTGGCCTGCAGGCGCGGAACCCGTACTTCGCGCTGGAACAGCGGCAGGACTGCCAGTCTGGCGCTTGCCCGGTCGGCATGCAGCACGTAGACGGTGTGGTTGACGTGGCCGCGCATGTGCACGTTCCAGGCGATCACGTGGCCGGGCAGCAGCGTGATGGCCGGGCCCGTGGTCATCACGAACTTGTGCGGTTTGCGGTTGGTGACCTGGTCGAACAAGGGCGTGTTGAGGAAGATGTTGCCGGCCAGTAGATACAACAGGTAGATGCCCAGCAGGACGTAGGCAGGCACGCGCCATCGTCGAAGCCAGTGCGGGATGTGCGCGGATACAGGGGGCATCTACTGCTCTAAAGGCCGGAATTTCCTCAACTATTGCGGAGAGCATGGCGGTGGCGCGTGAAGCAGCTACGGCGCCAGAGCTCGATTCTGGTAGTGTCCGGCCTGGCCACCACCTCAGATCTGCAGGAGTCGCATGGAAATTCGACCGGCCAGCGAAAGTGACTTCGACGCCATGTGGTGCATGTTCAAGTCAGCCATTGCGACGCAGGATGCGCTGCCTTTCGGCGGTGCTTTTGAGGTCGAAACGTTTCGCACGCATTGGTTCCAGGCCCAGACCCCTTATGTGGCCGTGCTGGAGGGCCGGGTTGTGGGCATGTACAAGATGGGGCCGAATTACCCTGATCTTGGGGCGCATGTGGCCAGCGCCACCTATGTGGTGGATGCGCCGGCACAAGGGCAAGGCGTGGGCCGGGCTTTGGCGGAACACAGCCTGGAGCGGGCGAGGGCGGAAGGATTCCTGGCCATGCAGTTCAATTACGTGGTCGGTACCAATGGCCCGGCCGTGGCGCTGTACCGGAAGTTGGGGTTTGCAGTGGTGGGAACGTTACCGAAGGCGTTCCGGCATGGGACGCTGGGCCTGGTGGATGTCTTTGTGATGCACAGGTTCCTGTGATGCGATGCGTCCGTCGCGCGTGTTCGGCGATATCCAGCCCAGGCTGGCTGCTCAATCCTTGAGGATGTCCCTTGGATCCATTGGTACAGTTTTTGCTGAGTCTGCTGGCGGGCGCGTTCCTATTTCTGTTGGCTGTGGGGCATGACTACTGGAAGCGCCTGCGCTGGCTCTTCGGATGGGATCCCAATCTGGGCCATGAATCTGCCGACAAGCTCATTTCGATTGCCAACAGGATGGCGATGGTGACGACCGCCTTGCTGTTGGTTTGGGCGATGACGGGCCCATCACCGTACCGGAGGAACTGGGAGATGGAGGTTTGGGGGTTGGCGACCGGCACGTTGATTACGTATGTGGCGGTCATCCTCAGCGCATCGAGGCGGGCCCGAGCCTAGCCAGATACGGCAGCCACTGGGTTACGGCCTGAAGCTCCCCGGGATGGGATCTGCCGATTAACGTGACGCATCACGGACGATGGCCTCGAGCCTCGGCGCCGAATCGGCGAAGGCTGTCCTGCCAGGCGGGCACGTAGTCACGGCGAGAACAACTGCGGGGGGCGCTCGCAAAGCCGGCCTGGCCCGTCACTTGGAAATCCTCATGATTCGCCGCCATTCCTGCAGAGGTTGGCCGCCGGCGGCGGGCAGGCGAAAGGACGGCCAAAAGGACGGTTGACCGCCATCGGTCAGTGACAATCAGACTTGGCGTCAAGATCGGACCTGGGCCATGGCAAGCGAAGCATGGATCGGGCAATAGTGAATTGAACATAATATACATTATGCGAAATGCCGTATCCGGCGAATCTGGGCCTTTGTTGGTTCCGCATGGCAATGGCTGGGCCTCTGGTGACGGGACAACTAAATGTGTACTTCTGCGCCAAGTAAATTTGTACTCTTCGGCACGACTGCGTTTTCGCTGGCGGCGCAACTAAGTTTGTACTTTTTTGCCCTGACTCCGCAGCTCGATCTCGCGCCTGGACAGGATATCCTCTCGGCGCAGCAGGTCTGATTCCCAAGCACTGAGCAGATCTATGAGTCTTCGCCACGGACTATCCACCGGGATTGTGACTGCCGCCAATACCGGCGTACCCAGATCATCCGGCCGGAGCGATCGATGCTCATCCGCGCCCTCAGGTTCAGCGTTCGGCGGCGTCACCATCAGATGGCCAAACTGAGCGTAGAACGCATCGATGTACTGCTTTAGCGTGGGGCCCGAGCCGCGCCCGCCGAGTTCTTGTCGAAGATTGCGCTGATTAGTCACCCGCCCCCTCTCAAGTAGGGAGGTAAGCGCCAAGAAAGCTTCCTCTTGCGTGATTGAGGTCGGCATTGTGGTCCTCCGGAAGCTGGCGTCCGAGCCTCATTGTGCGCCGATTGCGACTCCCTTCAAGTGCCCTTGCCTATTCATTCGCAAGCTCCAACATCCTGCGGCATCGGTGTACATGACCGCATCTAGCTCGGCGAATTGAGACATTTCCCCCGCACGTTTGCAGCGTGTAGACAGCGGCACTCTTACACCAGTAGCTCATGCAGCAGGCAATCAGTGCGCAATGATTCTCCGGCTGAAACCCCGGCGTCTGCTCAAGCGACGGCGGAGACTGTGGCAGATTCGCCGGCGAAACTTTGGCTTGCTAGACTCACATCCTGTGTAGTCATCATTGATCGAGGGGCCTGAATGCACTTCGACACCCTTACGCCCGCTCAACGGATCCGCCGCGATGCGGCTACAGCGCGCCAAACACTTGCTGCGCAATGGCCGAGTGCCGCGCAGGTCGGTCACATGCTTGACTCTCATGCTCCCAACGGTAGTGAGCTTGTCGGCCAGTTGCGCCGCGCGGGCAAGCTATTAGGGGTGTACGTCACCCAGTCGTCGCCCGGCTACCGCTATCCGACTTGGCAGTTCCACGCCAATGGCCAGCCTGTTGCTCACTTGGCTGAGATTCTGGAGGTTCTGCGCGAATTCGGCCCGTTCGAGCACGAGTCGGGCGGGCTGGGCCGCACCACAGGCTGGGGTGAGGTCGAGTGGTTCCTCACTCCGCACGCGATGCTCGATGGTGCAACTCCGGCCGAAATGTTGGCCACTGATCCGTGCCGCATTTTGCGGGCTGCGTGCGTCGAGTTTCACAGCGAAACTGAGTAGGGTTTAGCGTTGGCATCGGGCAATTGCCCGGTCGGTCTGGGTGGACATGATCCGCCACATCCCAACGATCGGCGAGAAAAATCCAGCGGGCGTTTCTCTTGCGCCCTGGACGAACGCGCGGAGCATTTCCTGCATCAGGTTCATGGTCGTCGCCTCTCCTAGATGTGCTTGTAGTTCAACTATAGCGGCGGAGGTCGTCACGCCCAAAACTGCTCAGCAGTCTTAAGCAATGAACTAACGCACCCTCCAGCGCAACGATCAGTCGGGGCAGCTTCTGCGGCTGACTAGGCGCGTTCCGTTCTGGCCGATCACCACTTCGCCATCTTCCTTCGTAAACGGCTCGTGCACTGCTGGCAGGATGTCGAGGACCATCTCGGAGGGCCTGCACAGGTGCGTGCCCATGGCGGTCTGGACGAAGGGTCGATTGATGAGAATAGGATTGGCCAGCATGGCATCCAGCAGTGCGTCTTCGCTCAACGCGGGGTCGTCCAGCCCCAGTTCCAGATATGGCGTGCCCTTCTGGCGGATCGCACCGCGAACATCCAATCCAGCAGCGGCAATCAGCTCAACAAGCCGCGCTCGGCTGGGCGGGTCGACCAGATACTCAATCACTTCCGGCTCGATGCCGGCGTGGCGTATCAACGCCAATGTATTTCGCGAGGTTCCGCACTTGGGGTTGTGATAGATGACAGCGCTCATGCGTTCTCCTTTTCATCCAATGCAGCCTCGATGACGCCGGCCGCGGCGGTCAGGGCGGCGGCTTCGGCAGCGCCCTTTCGCTCGCTGTAGCGATCAACCAGGTAGTCGCTGCGCCCACGGATCAAAAGGGTGAACTTGACCAGTTCTTCCATCACATCCACGACGCGATCGTAGTAGGCCGACGGCTTCATGCGTCCCTCGTCATCGAACTCCTGCCAGGCCTTGGCCACCGAGGACTGGTTCGGAATCGTGACCATGCGCATCCAGCGGCCGAGAACGCGCAGGGCGTTGACCACGTTGAACGACTGAGAGCCGCCACAAACCTGCATCACTGCCAGGGTGCGGCCTTGGGTCGGGCGTACGCTCCCCTCCTCCAGCGGCAGCCAGTCAATCTGGTTCTTAAACACGGCGGTCAAGGTGCCATGCCGTTCCGGGCTGACCCACACATGCCCCTCGGACCACAACGAGGCCTGACGCAGCTCCAGCACCTTGGGGTGCGAGGCAGGCACCGAATCGAGCATCGGCAGCTCATGCGGATCGAACAACCGGGTCTCTGCGCCCAGATGTTCCAGCAGCCGCTGTGCTTCCAACGCGAGCTTGCGGCTGAATGACTGAGGACGCAGGGAGCCGTATAGGATCAGGATGCGGGGCCGATGTGGCGCGGCATTCGGCTCGCCCAGGTTTTCGACCGCCGGAGGGTTCAGAGCGCCGGGGACGACATTCGGGAGTCCTTGCATGGGGTTGTCCTGCCAATTCGATTCGACTATTCTAGAAGCATGGAACATAAGACCGCAACCCACGCCTTGGCCGCCCTGGGGCACGCCACCCGGCTTTCCATCTTCCGCCTGCTGGTCCAGGCCGGAAGTGGCGGCAAGCTGGCCGGCGACATCGCTCAGTCCCTTTCCCTGCCCGGTGCCACCCTCTCCTTCCATCTGAAGGAATTGCTGGCCGCCAGCCTGATCACCGCCGAGCAGCGCGGTCGCACCATCTGCTATCGGGCCGAGTTCGAGGCCATGAGTGCGCTGGTGGCATACCTGACCGAGAACTGCTGCGCCGACGATCAGGCGTGCGAACGTCCCGCTGGCTGCTGACTTGTCCCTCTTGGAGATCGCTCAGGTGACCCGTCGTGTTCTGTTCCTGTGTACTGGCAACTCCGCCCGCAGCGTGCTGGCCGAATCGACCCTTAAGAGATGGGGCGAAGGCCGCTATCTCTCCTTTAGCGCGGGCAGTCAGCCGACTGGTCGCGTCAATCCCTTTGCCATCGCCCAATTGGAGCGCGAAGGCTTCCCGGTTGAAGGCATGCGCAGCAAGTCATGGGACGAATTCGCCGAAACTGATGCTGCCGCCATGGATCTGATCGTCACCGTGTGTGACAGCGCGGCCGCCGAGGCGTGCCCGGTGGTGTTTGGTGACTTCGTTCGCGTGCATTGGGGCCTGTTCGACCCGGCCGCCGTGGACGGTTCGGATGCGCAGAAGGCAGAAGCCTTTGACCTCGCCCATCAGATCATCAAGCGACGTCTGCAGGCCTTTCTGGACATTCCTGACAGCGCTTGGGACGACCGCGAGGCGCTGAAGGCCCGCCTCGACCCGATCGCGCAGATCGACTAACCGCCCTCCGGGACCCGCCATGACCACTGATTCCCCCCGCCTGTCCTTCCTGGACCGGTACCTTACGCTCTGGATTTTCTTGGCGATGGCCTTGGGCGTCGGTTTGGGCGCGATGTTCGAAGGTGTGCCCAGCGCACTCCACAGCCTGTCGATTGGTTCGACCAACATCCCGATCGCCATTGGCTTGATCCTGATGATGTATCCGCCACTGGCCAAGGTGAAGTACGAGGAGCTGCCCAAGGTATTCGCCGATAAGCGTGTCCTGATGCTCTCCCTGCTGCAGAACTGGATCATCGGCCCGTTCCTGATGTTCGGGCTGGCGGTTCTGTTCTTGCGCGACTACCCCGAGTACATGACCGGCTTGATCTTGATCGGTCTGGCGCGCTGCATCGCCATGGTGCTGGTGTGGAACCAGCTTGCCCGTGGTGATGGGCAGTATGTGGCGGGCTTGGTGGCCTTCAACTCAATCTTCCAGATCGCGCTGTTCAGCGTGTATGCGTGGTTCTTCCTGTCATGGTTGCCGCCGATGTTCGGCCTGCAGGGCAGCGTGATCGACGTCAGCTTCTGGACCATTGCTGAGGCAGTGCTGATTTATCTGGGCATCCCCTTCCTCGCCGGGTTCCTCACCAGCCGCTGGCTCAAGAAGCGCCAGGGCGTGCGTTGGTATGAAGAGAGGTTCCTGCCGGCGATCAGTCCGATCACCTTGGGGGCGCTGCTGTTTACGATCGTTGCGATGTTCAGCCTGAAGGGGGGCGACGTGCTGCGCATCCCGATGGATGCACTGCGCATCGCGATCCCGCTGACGCTCTATTTCATCATTCAGTTCGTGCTGAGCTTCTTCATGGGCAGGTTCATTGCCAAGGACTATCCGCGCACGACCGCGATCGCCTTCACTGCGGCAGGCAACAACTTCGAGTTGGCGATTGCCGTGGCCATCGCCGCCTTTGGGCTGGCCTCGCCGGTCGCCTTCGCCGCGGTCATCGGTCCGCTGGTGGAGGTGCCGGTGCTGATCCTGTTGGTCCATGTAGCCCTGCGGCTGGGCAAGCGCTACTTTCCTGCCGACGCACGGAGCCATTGAGCCATGAATACGTGCCGACACATTCCGCTATTGATCCTCGCTTCTGGCTTGGCCGGCTGGACCACCGTCGACAGCGGCCCGGTCCTGGTTGACCGCTTCAGCGGTACGGTTCCAGCACCATCCTCAGCACGACCCACCAAGCGACCACAATGGGGTACGTGGCGAGCTGTTGATCGCAGATCAGCCCGTGTGCGTAGCGGTTGCGGAGATTACACCCTGCCCGATGGGTCATCAGCGCTTTGAGCTCGAAGTTCAAACCGGAAGTGAGTATGTTGACCTCCTCATCCAGCTCCAACAGCTCGGACAACGAGCGCTCCTGTTCGCCCTTGACCTTGTTTGCCACCAAGGTGTTGATGCCCTGCGCTTTCAGCTGAGTACGGACCATCGGCTCGACCATGGGGAGCAGGTTGATCCCAGCTATGTCCCATTCATGCTGCAGACCTGCCGCTAAGCCACGTGCGATCTGCTTGTGGTGTCCCTCGGGAGCACCCGGGCTTCTTTCAACGAAGGAAAGCACGTCGTTGAAGGAGCTACTGAACCGCTCGGAGAGCTTTCGAACGCTGGTCAGAATGAAGGGTGCCAGGAAGAAGGTGTAACGGGTTTGGCAGACACTTTCGATCGCTGCCGTTTCGAGGTGCTCCGGATCGGCGGGATCAAACCGGGGTTGCGAGCGGAGCGGCACACCATTGGCATCCAGCTCAGTGCTGCCGAACCATGCGCTGAAGTAATCGGCCTTGAGCGCTTTGGCGCGCTCCACTTCAGTAGGGAAGTCTGCATAGTCGCTGAAACTGAACGCAATTCGCATCAACGAAGCCGGATAGTCCGTCGTTGCGAGGTGTTCCTCAACCCACGCGTGAATGGGGCGATTGTCGACGGGGATGGCCACCCTCCCCATCTCGTCGTTGATGCGCAGGCGCACATCCTCCAGCTCACGCTGGAGCTCGCGAATACGTTCGCGTGGGGCGTGGCTCTCGCGCAGCTCGGCAATGCCCCGGGCCATCCAATGCGACGCGACCATGGCGGTAGTGACGCGCCCGGCGCGCACGACCAAAGACTCGCCTGCCTGCCTGCCGGCCTCGCGACTGCGCTGGACGAGATTGAGTGATGCCCACAGGCGACTGGCCAGCCGGAACAACTGATGGGTCAGCTCGCTGTCGATGTCCGCCGCTGGCTCTATCGCGGCGGCGGCAGCCTCCAGTAACTCGGCCGCTGCGTGCCGGCGTTCTGTAGTTGCGCGGCGGAGCAGTTCGTCGACGAAACGGTTGGCCAAACCTTTCATCGGGCCCTCCAGTACCGCTTGGAACATGGCCATGAAGGTCGCCCAGAGCTCGGCCTGGAAGGCGTCATCTGCGCGCTTGCCGCGCCAGGCCAGATCCAGGGCTCTACGCAGGTGGTCCACCGCCTGCGGGGTGACGTCGTTGGCGGCGGCATGCTGAGCCAGGCGCAGGTAGCTGAGCGCTCCAATGGCAGCCAGCTGCTGGATGTCCCGGCCCGTGATCCGGTTCGTGGCCAGCGCAATGTCGGCGCAGCGCGCCGTGAGCCAGTCAGTGGGTGCCTGGCGCGCAAGGGCCATTAGCGCCTGCAGGTCATTGGCGCTGATGTGGTCCAGTCCCGCCGAAGTTCCATCGGGACTGATGATGCGCGGCATGAACAGGGTAGTGCCGCCAACCTGCAGGCTCATCGAGCTGATCCTGGCGACAAACTGCAGAAGCACGAACGCACTGACATGTCCGCTCTGCTGGGCCTCGGTGGCGCGCTGGGCAATCCGCTGGGCGAGGTCCCAGTCGTTGTCGCTCCAGTCCAGATTTACCAAGCCGTCCTCCCAGCCGGACGCGCTCAGCAGCCCCGGCTCAAAAGGGACGCTAAGCAATGACAACGGCCGTCGCGGGCGCGGTTGCCCGTCAACGGCGTCAGGATCGGTGAGAGTTGACATGGAGCACGCCCGTCAGGGTTTGGGGAGGGCGCCGGTCAGGCGTCGGTGGCAGCCGCTCTTGCTGCGGTAGTGTGCCGGCCAGGCAGCAACGCCGCTTGGGCCTGGCAACGTCACGCCCGCTGCGGTGGAGTCTCGCTGGTTGCAATGGCCACCGGTGGAGGATGGCCGCTGCATGGCACGGTGAACGCGCATCGCCGGCGCCCGTGGTCACAGACCCAGCGCTCGTTTGTGCGCCAGTGCCGCCTTCGCGCGCCAGCCCATCACCGCTCCGCCCGCCGCGAAACCGATCGCGTAGTGCAGGCCGACGTTGGGTGAGGTGCCAAACAGTGCAATCACGCCACTGACCAGCCCGAGCACGGGATACACCATCCCCAGCAGCAGTACCCGCAGTGAACGGGACCGTTCAATGCCCGCCACACCGGCGTGGCGCCAGCGCACGAAGCCATCGTGGAGCAAGGCGTGGCTGAGCGCGGCGATCCCGCCGAGCAGCACGCCAGCCAGAACGTGATACAGCTCGATGGAAACCCGGGCATGCAGGGCTGACATGACCGGAAACAATGCGATGAAGAGCACGAGCATGGTCATGTCGGCTGCGTGTGCGCGTCGGGAAATGGTGGGTGTCATCGGGGTTTCTCCTTCTTTCGTGCGATGAAGTGGGCGATGGCGTCGGGGTTTTCCCATAGGGGGCGTACGTGTGCTCGGTCAGCCTGCTGCTGTGCGGCCAGGGCTTGGTCAGGCGACCAACCGTGGCGTGCTCGCCAGGCCTTGGACGGACGATAGAAGTTGGCGTGCTGCAGTTCGATAAACCCTTTGCGTCTGAGGAAGGTGGGCAGCCTGGGATTCTGTACGCGCTCCACAAACAGCGCCGGCCACGGAATCAAGGTATCGCACAGCTCAATGAATTCGGTCAGCCAACCGCGGCCTTTGAGGCGCGGGTTGAGCTGGATGCTGCTCAGGGTCAGTACGGGGACGTCATCACCCAGTCCAGCCAGCACCTGTCGCGCGTGCTTGATCCAGATCCGGCTACCTGCTCGCTTGAGCTCAACACAGTCGGGGATCTCGTCGGCCTCGACCAGCGAGATCCATTTGAAGAGCTGCAATTCGATGCTGGGGATTTGGTTCAACTGGGCGTTGCTCATCATGGAACGGTTACCTTTGCGGGTCTGGTGCAGCGAGCAGGATCTGCGGCGGTACCGCTGCCCTGCCCCGCCGGCGGGTGATTGCGCTGGAGCAGCAGGTCGCGCCGGTCATCGGCTACCCCGAGCGCGCCTTGCGGGCCGGTTTGGGCTTGGTTCGCGCCGGCGCTGCCGGCGGGGTGAGTGCAGCGCGTACCTGCTCGGGCAGATCGCCCAGTCGCTCAAGCTGGCTGGCATAGGCGCTGGCCAGTGCACGTTGGATGTCGCGCTCGCGCAGCGCCTGGGCGCTGGCGTGTTCGGCGTGCTGGCGGGCCGTACTCAGCTCGCTGAGCTCACGCTGGTGCTGACGGGCTTGCGTGGTGACGCTGCGCTGCAGCTGCTGCAGGGCTTGTCGCGCCCGGTCCACCTCGGCCAAGGCGCGGTCCTCGGTCGCGCGCAGGTGCGCCAGCAGCTCATCGCGCTCAGCGGTGTGCTGGTCGATTTTCTGCGCCAGCTCGGTGCGCAGCGCGGCCATTTGACCTTCCAGGTGTTCGTTGCGGGTATACGCGCCGTCGCGTTGGCGGCGCAGGTCGTCGCGCTGGTCATGCAGCTGTTGCAGCTGCTCGCGCAGGGCGGCGGCACTGGCCTCGGCCGTGCGGGCCTGGTGCTGGGCTTGGGTCAGCTGCTCCAACGTCTGGCTGCGCTCATGTGCTAGCACGTCTTGCTGGCTGGCCAGGGCGGCCTGCGCGGCTTGCAGCTCGGCGCGTTCGCCGGCCACCGCGGCCCGCGCGTGTTCGGTGGCGGCCTCCAGGGCGGCGGCCCAGCAGCCTTGCGCCAGCGTGTCCACCGCCGCCGGCACGTCCGGGCGGTTCTGTTCGCGGGCGCGCTGGCGCAGGCGCGCGCCGACGCTGGCCCACCAGCTGTCCAGGTGACGGGTCACGGTATTGGGGGAGCCGGTGCCCAGATACGCGCGGATCCGTTCCACGGTCGGGCGCTCGCCCGTGCTGACGATGTCGTCGGCGGCGTCATGGACGTTCAGTTCGGTCAGGCCACGGGCCATGAGGGCTCCTATGTTCAAACTTAGGGCGGCAGGTGATCTACTTCCGATAATGTAGAATTATCGGAATACGATGACCCTATCTGTAATGAGGGATACATACTACATATGAAAAGCATCCCTTCATTGACCGTTGATCGGCTCCCTACCCTGCCCGATCCTGCACAGCTGTCTGCTGGGGCGGCCGCCGCCGCCGACCAGATCGTGGCGGCGGCGCGCAGTGCCAACACCATGCGCAGCTACCGTACGGCCCTACGCTACTGGGCCGGCTGGTATCAAGGACGCTACGGTCAGGCGCTGCGCCTGCCGCTGCCGACGGCAGCCGTCGTGCAATTCATCGTCGACCACCTGGCTCGCGATACCGCCGAGGGCCTGCGCTGGGAGTTGCCGGCCGCACTGGATCACGCACTGGTGACAGCCAAGCTGAAGAGTCAGCCCGGACCCTGGCGGCTGGCCACCCTTACCCATCGCGTCTCGGTGCTGAGCAAGGTCCATCAGCTGCAGCAGCTGGCCAACCCCATCGACAGCACAGAGGTGCGGCAGCTGCTGGCCAGCGCCCGCCGCGGCGCGCACAAGCGCGGCGAGCGCCCGCACAAGAAGGCCGCAATTACCCGGATCGAGCTGCAGGCGCTGCTGGCCACGTGCGGCGACGATTTGGCCGGGGTGCGTGATCGGGCCCTGCTCTACTTCGGCTTTGCCAGCGGCGGCCGCCGTCGCAGCGAAGTTGCTGCGGCGACCCTCACGCATCTGCGCCCGCTGCCTGAGGGCGGATTCGTCTATCACCTGGATCAGGGCAAGACGCTGCAGGACGGCCCTGGGGCGGGCGGCAGTCCTGATAAGCCGTTACTGGGCGCGGCTGCCATTGCGCTGCAGGCCTGGCTGGACGCCGCCAAGCTCGCCGAAGGGGCGCTGTTTCGCCGGGTGTGGGGTAACCGGGTCGGCCCGGCGTTGAGTGATCGCGCCATTGCCCTGGTCATCCAGCGCCGCGCCGCGCTGGCTGGCCTTGAAGGCGATTTCGGTGGACACAGCCTGCGCTCGGGGTTCGTTACCGAGGGCGCCAGGCAGGGCGTGGCACTGCCCGCGCTGATGGCCATGACCGATCACCGCTCGGTGGCCAGTGTGATTGGCTACTTCCAGCAAGGCGGCGCGGTGAACAACCCCGCAGCGCGGCTAGCGGAAGCCCCCTGATCGCTGGCTAGACCTTCCACGTCCAGTTGGAGCCATGAATGCGGCGATTATCTTGCTGGGTCCAGTCGTAGGGTTTCCACATCAAGGTCGGCGGCGTGCCGCCATACTTCGACTCATCGGCCAACCGGGTGAACACCTCGTCGGTGATCCAGGTGGTCGGATCCAGGTCCAGCTCGGTCAGCTTGGCGGCATGGTTGGCGGCGCGGCCCACCCACACGATGTCGTTGCCGCCGCGAACCCCGGTGCGCGCAGCGCGGATCGTGCTGCTGTCGACCCCGACCACTTGCGTCACCGTCCCGGTCCAGTGCGGATACTGCCGCTGTAGCGCGGGTACCACGATGTTTTTCACCGCATAGTTGATTTTCAGCCCGGCCTTGGCCGCAGGCGTGGCCTGCCGGTCACCGACCCAGATGCCCATGACGCGGTCACCGTCGTAGGAGGTGATCTTGCCGCCCTCCTTCTTGATGATGGTGGCGGCGCAATGCAGGAACGCCTTGTAGATCTCCGCGCTCAGCCACCAATGCTCGACATCGACCATCTTGGTAGAGCCCTTGAGGTCTGCGTACAGCACGGTGGCGCGATCGAACTCGACCGCATCATTGCCCAGCCGCAGATCCTCAGGATCGGGCACAACCTGCCCTTGACGGGTTGACCACCTGCTTTGCGCAATCGCTTCTACTGCCGCCGTCATCTCTTCCAGCAAGGCCATGGTCAGTCCCTCGGTCCAGCGGCGAGAATCCGGGCGCGGATCTGCTCGCAAGCCGGTGCCAGCAAGGCACGCGCATCGGGACCTGGTTTGTAACGGTAGGGAACGGTCGTCAGCCCGGCCAGGTCACTCGGCAACTTCAGCTTGTCCTCGCGCGGCTCCATCAGGAAGGCACGCCGACGTCCCAAGAAGCCAATGAACATGCCCAGCTCGAAGACGACGTTGTCGCGCATGACCGGCCACTCGTCGCCACGGCTGATCACCATGTCATCGGCATGCGCCACGGCAATCGCAAAGTCGGCCTGTTCCAACTGACTTTCGAGCTCATCCAGCGTGTAGTTGGCCGCGCGGAAGACACCGTGGTCCCAGACCACCGTCAGGAAGGGGTCATGCTCGAAATGCTGAACCAGCAAGCGGGTGACCGGCAGCGCCTCCACTGAGGACATCACGAAGACCCGCACTTGTTCGCGGGGCGCGGTGATCATCCGGTTGCGCTCCTTCAGCCGGCGCGACAGGGTAGCCGCCAGCCGTCGCCAGATCAGCGGGTGCGCATCGGCGACGCGACTGAAATCGCTTTCAGGCACCTTCAGCACCACTGTGGGCTCGGTGGCGGTGATGGTCGCCGAACGCAACTGGGTCGGCTCGATGGCTGCCATCTCCCCCACGTGTTCCCCGACTCGGCGGGTATTGACCACTTTGCCATTGACGATCACGTCGACCGCACCGGCCACGATGAAAAAGACGTCGGTTTCGGCATCTTCTTGCGTGATGAAGGACGCGCCAGCCGCCACGTCCAGCAGTTCCCCGGCCTCAGCCAGCTGGGCCGCCGCCCCCTCCAGCCCGGCCAGGGTCCGGAACTCGGCCAAGGCCGCCACCAGTCGCCTGCCGCCGTCGGCAGAAAGTCGCTCGATAATGCTTGCCCCCATACCTTCCTTCCCTTGAAAGTGTGAACTGGCTCCCAATATACGACAAATGAACCAGCCGAAAACCGGTTGGTGCCCGGCCCGAGAGCGACGCGACCCGCTCCGGCCCGGTCTCCATTTGGCCGCAGGGAGCAGGACGATGGGACATAGCTGGAAGGAAGACCGCACCAAGAAGCGCCTGGCCACGCGTTACGAGGAAGTCCGTAAGGTCGATATTCGTGACTACACGCGCGAGACCTCGTTGGACAATATCGCGGTCAACCGCGCCTATCGGGTTAACGGCGCGCATGTCTACATCGACATCGTCAATCTGCAGGACATGCTCAACTGCACCAATGTTGAAGGCGAAACGTGCCACAAGCGCGCTCTCCGCTTCCTGAATCAGCATTACCGCGCCGTCCACCGCATCTTGGTCGAGGGCGAGGCAGTCCGCGTTGACTTCCACAACCAACGATTGCATGCGGTGGTCACCAAGCCCTATGGCGATGCCGACGAGCGCGCACGGATCGAGCGCGCGGTGGCCATTGCCCAGCTGACCATCGAGGTACTGGCCGAAACGGGCGATACCGATGAGCACATCCCCAATGCACAGGTCCGTGTGGGTATCGACAGCGGGCTGGCACTGGCCGTCAACAACGGTCGCCGCGCCAGCCGCGAGCCGCTCTTCCTGGGCTCCCCAGCCAATCAGGCCGCCAAGTGCGCGGGGCATGGCGTGGCGGAGGGCATTTATCTCACCCACGGCGCACGGGCGCTGCTCGGGCTCCCGGTGCTGAGCGGCGACAAAGACCGCACCACGCCACTGACCCAAGACCAGGTGGCGGCCTGCGTTGAGGCGGCAGGCCTGGGTGTGTCCAAAACGCGGATCATCGAGCTCTGGAAGGAGGAGCAGGAGGACCTGCCCATTGGCGAGTTCGAATTCAGTCGACCCACCCCGCCGATTTCCGATCTGAACTTCAGTCTGCTTAGCGCTGCCAATTCCAAGCGCTTCGAAGGTGTGTCGCTGTATGCAGACATCGACGGCTTCACCAACTTCGTGGACAAGCATCTGGAGGAGGATCCGGAGCATCTGGTACGTGCTCTCCATGTGCTGCGCTCAGAGCTGGATGCCGTGGTGCACCTGGATTTCGCCGGGCGACGCATTCGCTTTATCGGCGATTGCCTGCAAGGCGTGCTGCTGGAAGGTACCTCAAAGGAGACCGACACCGAAGCGACGGTGAGTACAGCTGTACAGTGCGCAGGCGCACTTCGCAGCAGCTTCGCCGTGGCCCTCGACTACTTGAACTCCGAGGGTTCGACGACCGAGCAGCTGGGTCTGGCCATCGGCTTTGAGCTCGGGCCGCTGGCACTGTCCCGACTGGGTATGAAGGGAAGCTTGCTGCGTTGCGCAACCGGCAGGGCCGTACTGGGCTCGGAGGCAGAACAGCGACAGTGCGACGGCGTGCAGACCGCGATTGGCGAAAAGGCCTTCAATGCCGGTACCGACGCAGTTCGCCGCGTCTTCACATCTGACCGAAAGGTGGCCAACCTCGACTACGCGGCGGCGGTGGAAGAGCTGGCCGCGTCGGGTGACCCAGTGGCCAAGGCGGTGCTGGCGGCCCATTACGCAGAAGCGGCCCCCGCGGTGGTTCCTGCCCTTGAGCAGCCGATCCGTCCGCACTCAGATATCCGCTGATGGCGTTGGCCTTCGAATTGCTGCAAGGCGTGGCATCGGACTTCGGTGCCACGCTGCGTCGCGCCGCAGGCGGTGCACGGGCTGAGATCTCGATCACGCGTCCAGGCGGAGCTGTGCAGGTGTTCACCCTGGCGATCGCCATCGCCGGGGAGCACGTGTCTGCTCAGGAAGCCCCAGGACACCATCAACTGCCGCAATTCTGCCCTGACAGACACATCAACCCCAACCAAAGCTTCTGCTTGGGATGGGGTGAAAGCAAGCCGGGCCACATCATTGACGAAGCGGCAGCCAGACAGTGGTGGTCGACCGTGTATCGATTCTTGGCCCATCAAATCAGCGCGAACGTACGCAGGGTCTTCCCTGGCGCGGAAAACGGCCGCGCCCATGGCGACGCGGCCAAGCATCAAGCTATCGCAGAGCAGGCAGCCGAATGCTTGGGCCCAGAATTCAAGGCGGCAGCGCAAGCCGGCTTGTTAGAAGTCCGGCAAGATGGGCGACCGGGAAAGCATCGATTGGAGCTGTGGCGTGGCAAACGACTTCTTGCGCGCGTTTCGCTTCGCAGCAACACCCTGCTTTCTGGAAGATTGGCCTGCCCTTGCGGTCGCCATCCTGAGCGCGCGACGGCGGATTGCGTAGACCACGCCGAAGCTCTGGTGACCTTTGTCCTGGAACGGCACCGCTGCTTGCTAGCCGACAGGGCCTTCCTTGATCAATGCGCTGCAGCGGGAATGGTTTGCTGCGGGACCTTGGAGACATGCGGTCTTCGCATGGCCATCCGACGCAAGCTAGTCGCCTCCATGAAGAAAGAGAGCTCTCAACATGCAAGAAGTTCGAAATTCTGGCGACCGCCAGCCAAGTCAAAGCGACCGCGTTAACGCCGCATGGCAGCAGCTGCAGCTCGTGCTTGGCTTCTTCTCGCGAGTGGACACGAAGCTATCGGTCGGTCTGGGCATCAACCTGGGAATGCTGGCGATGCTTTCCACCCGAATCCCCAGGCCGGAAGATCTCACCCTACTCGTCTCAGTCATTGGCGTGCTGTTCCTGACGCCGTTGACGTTGAGCTTCTGGAACCTGTGGTGGGGATACTTCCCAGAGCTTCGCGGCGGATCCAATTCGCTGATCTTCTTTCTTCGAATCGAAAAAATGACCGAGTCTGAGTTCTTGCGCGCTTGCGAGGACAGGACACTGGATGCGTTTGAGCGAGACCTGCTGGGTCAATGCTGGAGGAACTCCAAGATCCTGGCTTCCAAGTTCAAGTGCTTGAAGCGGTCTTACCTCGCTACTGCCCTGACCATTGCACCTTGGATGGCGCTCATTACGCTGCTTCCATCGCCTGCGAAATAGCCGCGCGTCTTCCAACAGCTAAGGTTTATGCAATGGTTCCTCAATCTTAGGCATCCCCTGGCGATCTATGGGGGTGGCACAGGAAGGTCGGCCAACAGGCGCGCTTTGATAGCCTGCCGTTGTCTTCCAATTTCCTGCAAGGTGGATAGAACTCGCTCATGTTCGCGCCGTCGTACGCCACCGCGATCGCATCGACCAAGCGTGCCCAAGTCAGGATGCCTAAAGTGCATCGGACAACTGTAAGAGGCCCCCGGCTGAAGGAGGGCCCAATGTGGCGTGTCTGTCACGCCATCGAGAATTGCGCGTTGGTCTAAGTCAGCATATGCATTCTGAATCTCCGCTAGGGCGTAGACCCAGTGCTGGAAAGAGCTGGCAAGGCTTAGTTGCGCGGCGGGAAGGCTGGGAAGCCCCGTCTGCTCCTCCCAGTCGTCTGCACGATGCCGATCAAACCACGCATCCATTCGCTTGAACTCGCGGTCCCACTGCAGTCGCCAGAGCGCATAGCCCTGTCCCAAGCAGCACATCTCTGGATGTATGCAGATCTCCCTAGGGATGCGCCCTCGCAACCCACCCATGGCCGTTAACGCATATCTGGCGCAAGCGCCATGACCTCGTAGATGGCTTCGTCGGAGGTGACGGGAAACTGCTCTAAACATACGCTGATAGGCCGGGAGCGTATGCTCTTCCGACCTCCCCGCTCGCTGGTCGCACAGAGATATCAGCTTGGGGAGTGATGGGTAGAAGTGGAAGGTGCTTGGTGCCGGCTCCAGCGCCGCAGCGACCAACGAGTTCGGATTCACCTCAATGGCGCGCCAATACCAGCCGGTCTCCTCACGCGTCGACAGGTCTCCCCATAACGGGTGCGCATACCCCGTCCTCGGCGTTTGATATCCAGAGCCGAGCTGGTCTACTGCCCCCTGCCATGCTTCGAGCTCGTTTAGCGCCGAAGCTGCTAGCTTGCCCTGACATTCCCCACGCAGCATGGAGGTTCTTGCGTCGAGCAGGGACTGGCCGCACTCAATACAGGCGTATCCACTGCAGCTTACGCCTTTTGTGTCGAGTGAAGTGCCGCAGTTGGGGCACTGCAGCTGAAGGGGGATACCATGAATAATGCAGTTCCTGAACCTATCGTCCTGCTGATACGCGTAGTGCATCCCGTAACCAACGCATACTGGGCAGTATCGAAGCTCGTCCTCACCAAGCCACCTGCGCGGTTCGGCGAGCAGGTGCGCCACATCACTGAGCTCTTCTTGCTCGGCTAGGTGCGTACCCGCACCCGCATCCGCATCCGCATCCGCATCCGGCAAGAGTACCGCTTGTGCATCCGGCAAGAGCACGGCTTGGCCGCGCAAATGGAATCGCCACGCTCGCTTGGTCTTTAGCCAAGTTACGCGTGAGCGATTTAGCCAGCCCAAAAGCTGAACGATGGACCACGATGAGCAGTGGTCATCGATCAACAGGCGACTCCAGGAAATCATGCGCTATCCTGACGATTAACTCGGCCACGTCGTGCGGCAGACACGAATGCGGGCGGACTACGCGCACCATAATCGGTGTCTTCGATTGCTCGTTCCCAGTCGCTGCGGGTCAGCACCAGATCATCGGCATCGCTGGTCTCCGCGTCGAGGCCCACCAGCATGAGCGCTTCCGCTATCCACTGCATGCTCACCCCCTCTCGATCAATCACGCCCCCGGACCGGGCACGGAACGCCTCAAACATTTCGTCTGCACACCTTGCGAGACGAAATCCCTGTGCGTAAGCACGCGGCCATAGGTACTGGGTGTACGACCACCCAGATCCCGTCGGATACTGCGCCTCCTCGTCACAACAGCGCAGACATACTCGTATGTCAGCCGCGTCTTGCAGGCTTCGGAACTCATTGAGTCGCGACATGAACCTCTCACTGAAGTCCGGCATTTGGACCTTGAGTCGGTCATGCATGGCGCACAGCTGGCTTTGGCCAAACAGCACCACAGTCACTTTGATATCTCGAACAGTGAGCCAGTTGACCAGGCGCTTCAGCCACCCGAGCTCCTTTGCGTGGAGGTTCTGAGCTTCGTCAATTACCAGGAAGATGCGTCTTCCAGCGATAGCCAGCGAGTAAAGCGCTCGTTCAAGCTGATTCCGCTTTCCGGTCAGGGTGCGATCAATGCGGCCCTCATAGCCGATCTCGGAAAGCAGGTCTTCAATCAGTGCGCCTTCCGCAGGGACCTCTTTGGAGGAGGGTTCATAGACTATGAAGCCGCAGCGTGGGAACTGAACAGGTGCCAGCTTTCTCAGGGCGGCAATGCAGGAGGACTTCCCGGAGAGTGGGTGCGCCCAGAATGCAACCGATGACCGCGCACGACGAGCCTTATCGAAGATGAGCGTCGCCGCCTCCCTCACGGCGGGCGTGGCAAGTATCGCGTTACCCCTCAGTAACGGATGGTCAGCGAGCAGGTCCGGATAGGTCGCACGGATCGCCTCCACATTGTCCTTGGCGTGCATAAGCTCCTCACGTTTTCCCAATGACGCTGAAGTCGATCACCGTTGGCTTACGAAGTCGGCGCACAAGCTGCTGTGTGGATTCGCGTTTCGAGTGCATCGGCTGCGGCTGCTCAGAGGTATATCCCTTGCGGGCCTCCTCCGCGACTATGGAGGCAGCTAGCGTCACCCTGGCTGACTTTTCGTTTGCTTCAAGTGCAGCTTGTTCCTGGCCCGCGAGGAACTCCTGGGCGGGATGTTGGTCAAGAAGGTCATGCGCATGCTTGATTTTGGCTTTGAGCAAGCGGCGCATCTCGCGCGAGTGCGGATACCGCCAACGACTGGAGATTGGCAGTAGCTCGTCAAGTACTTCGCCCTCTACGGTGTAGGCTTTGACGGTAGAAATGTCGTTAGGGTCGGCGTGCACTCGGATCTTCTCACCTACCAAGTCCCACCGTGCCGCGAGCTCCCTGGATGAATACTCCACGGAGGCATACGTTATATACGGTAACCTACCCTTTGCTTGACTTCCGCGTACGGTAGGCATGCAGATTTCAAGCCTCAGCGGCAGGGACGTAAGGTTAGGGGGTGGGCACAGTGGCGGCAGTACCCCGCTGGTATTGAAATAGTAATCTAGCAGCTGCTGAGCGGGGCTACTTCCATAATTGGCCTCGGTGGGCTTGTTATTCCACAGCCCTACTGCATTTGTCATTGCATGCATGATGTCCTCCATGGAGATCTTCATGCTTACAGCCGCGCGCTCTGGGTGAACTCGTCGCGTGTCTACGGGATTGTTCCCGGTTGTGGCGCGTGAGCGATGGAAGAGCTCTCGTGCCATCCAGCTGAAAACACGCTCCACCAGGCAGCGCCGCTGGGGGCGCTTGATCGCGCCAAAACTAACAGCGGCACCAGCGGATTCGCGGACCTTGGCGCATACGGAGTCGGACAGGTGCGCCAGCGCGTTGTCGACGAAAAGCGTGTCAAAGCCGATTCGAAGTCCACATTGATTGGTGCGCCGCACTCCCGATAGCAACGCTTGCTTGATTTCAACCGAAAGGCACTGTCCTGCAATCGCTCGATCGATGCATTCAAGGAAGTCCGCACTGGATGGCTGGCGACGCGCTACCAAATCCCATGCCAAGATGTAGTTGGTGTAACGGTCCACCGCTACGATCAGCGTCAATCTCCGGCAGGGGACAAATTTCGTTCCTTTCGGCGTTTCAATGCCGACCGAGATGATCATGTGCACTTCGTGCTCATCTGCCTCTACCACTTCGAAGGGAGCCTTCGCCTCGATCTTTTCCAATGGCGATCTGCCCCGTTTGGAGCGATCTCGGCTAATCTCCCCGAACTGAAGCAGCGCTACCTGTTGATGGTTGTCGGCAAAGAATCGGTGTAAGTATTGGGTAAGACTGGTACGTCCTTGGCGCTCTACGCAGAACGGCCAGTCTGAAGGTCCAAGGCCTGCATCAGTGCAGAGCCTCAGGAAAACTTGATGTGCTGTGCGGGGCGTTACCCTCCCCCGATCGTTCCCCGCAGGGTCGACACCCGTCGCCAAGTACTTATCCAAGGCGACTCGGATGCTCGGACTAATCGTGAACGTCTGGTCAAGCGCGCCTACGTACCCACCGCGTGACAGATGGGGCATTGAGCGGACGGGGCGTCTTCGAACAGGTGGCTTGGTCCGAATTCCCTTTACCAAGCCCATGAAGCCGGCGAGTCGGCCATCGTGCATTACGTGGAGACATCGGTTCAAGAAGAGCACAACCTGATGACATTGGTAGCCGTGTCGCTCTTCGATCAATGCAACTGGATCGCCTGCGAGGTAGCAAGCAAGCGCAGCCCTGCGACGGTTCCATACAGCTAGATCCTCCGGACTAAGCACGCTGAAATCAAACGACGGCCACGCCGACATATCTCTGAGGTCAGCGGGCAACGTTCTTCTTGTGTACCTAGGCAAGGCGGGCATGATCGAGCCTCATCAACCTCGTGTGCAAAGACCATGGCGCGGTATCAAGGTTTGATAGAAATGAGCGCGCTCGCAACGCCAGTACGGCTGCCCCAACTACATGGGATGCATGATGGGCATCCAAGTCATTGACCAGATTTCCCAGGGTGGTGAAGCGGCGAAGCCGGACATGGGATTCCACTTCGTCTGCAAGCGGCGCTAGGTCCACGCCTCCGCACCGGTGAAAGGCTGCGATGGCTGCCTTCCAGTTACGGATGCGTAGGGACGCCTCAATCAGATCGCCAACGGTAATTAATGTGATCGATCGGCCACCGGCCTCTTGCAGTGCGGAAATTTTCTTTAATGCGGTGGTGGAGCCGTCGTCTACCACTCTGCCTTGGGACGCCCCATCCTCAAGGACGACCACCGCATCAGCAATCGCCTCCATGCCGCCTATCGAGAGGTCAACTTCTGGCCCGGCATACTCAGCTCGGTGGACCGCTGGATCACCTTCGCAGTAGTAGAACAGCAGCATACTGAGATCGCCACTGAGGGTTACCGCATGGCTAGCGAGCGGCGACTTGAGGTGCCAGAGATTCGAAGAATTGCTGGTGCGCGCCTGCCGTACGCCCAGGATGCGTTTTCGCGCTCGCGTCGCCAAACTCATCTCAAGAGATCCAGTCCACGCGTCACTATTCTATCGTCTACAACTGACGATCAGGGCGACACCAATGTCACTATCTGGGCCTGCCGTGACAAAGGTCGCCTGCCTGATCGGCAGGCCCTAGGTGTTCGGCGCAACCGTACTCCTAGACTCTCTCGATGACAATTCCGTCCGCGAACCCAAACGGGCTAAGTACAGATTTAGTTGCAGTTTTCCGGACAGAGTACATTTTTAGTGGGTAAGGTCACCCATTCATACTCGTTTCAACCGAGGGCAGTCGTTTGTAAGCCACTGTTTCGCGGTACGACGCCGAGTACAGAAACAGTTGCCCCGTCACTGCCGACCTGCGCGACCTGCGCCGGATTGGCGAGGCGGGCTATATCTACCGGCTGGAGCACAGCAAGACCCAGCAGGCCGGGGTTACGGCCACCTCGACCCCGGAAAAGCCGGTGCTTGATCGGGCCGCCCTCGCCCTGCAGGACTGGCTGGACGCAGCCGGGATCACCGAAGGGGCGATCTTCCGGCGGCTCTGGAAGCAGCGGGTCGGCCCTACCTTGTCCCCGGCGGCTGTGGGTGAGATTGTTCAGCGGCGGGCTCGCCTGGCCGGACTGGAGGGCGATTTTGGCGGACATAGCCTGCGCTCGGGATTCGTGACCGAGGCCAGCCGCCAGGGCATTGCCCTGCCGGCAATCATGCAGCTGACCGAGCATCGGTCAGTGTCGAGCGTAGTGGGGTACTTCCAGACCGGAAGCGCTTCATCAAATCCTGCTGCTCGCTTACTGGAGGACTGACTTCCGGTCGCAAGCCTTGTGCTCTGGCGGACGAGCGAAGCTCAAAGCCTACACTGGGTAGTTAGAGCGTTGATTGGTCAGGAGAGAAAGCCAATTTTGGAGGCTCAAGCGCCGCGGAGGGTTTGCCAGGATATGCTGATCCGCCTCAAACCTGCTAAAGCGGCTCGAACTAAGATTTCGTGCCAGTAAACTACCTTTTCCCTGAGGAAGCAGATCAAATGTTGCCCGATCTCCGAAAGGTAAAGCGCGAGCTACACAAGGTGCACCTCAAAACGATCAGCGCCTTAGCTCAAAAGCAACTTGGAGCATTCTCGGACATCCCGCGACACATGATTCATGAAGGCGACAGTATGGTCACTCTGCGCGCCGATGGGACCGCGGAGGAAAGCGGCATGTCGACGGTATCTGCGGAGAGCTCGATCGATGTCAGAAAAGTAGCGACGCTCACGCCAGCTGAGCGCTACGATGTGTTAGCCGACTTGGCGCGTCGGATGGCTGAGGGGATGTCAAAAAAACTCTACGGCGACCTTGACCGCGCGCTGGAGGCTGCCGGCCAGGTGATAAATGGAAAGGGAAAAGGGTTCACTCCCGAGCTACTCTTGGAGCTACTCGAGAAGATCGAGATGGATTTTGATGATGCCGGTCAGATAAAGAATATGCGGTTGGTCATGCACCCAGAATCCAGGCAGGATTTTGCCAGAGCCCAAAGTCAGTTGGACACGGACCCAGTCCTGCAGCAACGATACAACGAAATCATGCAGCGGAAGCGAGAGGCATACCATGCTAGAGAGGCTGCTCGAGAACTGGTTGGATAGTGCGAGTGAGTTGAGTTACCAGCAAGTCTTTGTCCAGATGCTATCTGCATCCGGGTACACCGTTCTCCACAGCACCCGCCACTGCCTGCTTGAGTTCGGAAAAGACGTACTGGCCATCGCGCCGGATGGAGTGGGTTGCGCCTTCCAGCTAAAAGGCCAGCCCAACAAGCAGATGACTGTGAGTGAGTTCCGAAGGGATATCCAGCCTCAGCTGGTCCAGCTTATGTCCCAGCCGCCCGCAATGCCTGGCTTCCCTCCTGGCATTCACCGGTCTTACCTCGTCAGCAACGGTAGCTTCAGCGAAGAGGTACAGGTAGCCGTTTCACAGATGAACACAGCGCCCTATCCTTCTAAGCTTGAGTTGTGGAGCCGGGGCAAGCTGTTGGACATGGCTCTTAGTGCGTCAACCAAGTTGTGGCCCAGCGAGATTGACGACACTAGGCGACTTCTGGACCTCTACATGGCAGATACCTCGGATCAGCTTCCCTTAGGCCTCCTTGCGGGCATGCTGAGCTCGATTCTTTTGCTGGATCAACGTGATTCTGAAAGTGCCCCCCCGTCTGTCCTGGAGCTCTCTCGTGTTTCCAGCAGTGCAATGTGGGCAACGAGCATTGCTCTGTCACCATTTGTGCTGAGCGAGAACCATCAAGCGGTCGCGGTTGGCTGGACGGTGTGTCGGGCCATGTTACAGGCGATGTACGAGAAGAATGGCGGGAAATGGGAGGTAAGCCACCATTTTGAACTAGCCGAGAGGGCCATCCTTGACGCGCTGGCAGCTCTTTGGGTCGAAGTCAGTCGGCGGGATCACCTTGCGATGCCCCCGGGGTTAGAGGACTCGGTCATCTATGGATGGCGGATCGGCGTGCTGCGAGGGCTGCTGTCATCCCTGTATCTCGCCAACGAATCTCAGCCATTGTTGCCGCCTGAAGAGCACACGGACTTGGGGGCATGGCTCATGGAGGAGCGCGGCGCCCCAGACCTTTGGGGCGAGGCCGCCATTGCTTGCGAGTTTCCCCCTCTACTCGTTCTATGCAAGAAGGGGGACGACACGCGGGTCGCGGATACACTAGCGAGCTTGGCGGCCACCATCATCGCTTTGAACCAAGCAGATTCAAGGCTAGCATTGTCGAGCCCCTACTACGACGGAACGGCTAGCTTTCTCGCTCAGATGTCGCTCGACGTGGAGGAAAGTGAGAAGGAGACTTTTGAGGGATCCTCGTACATGGCACGGGTTCTCCTACTTTCACTGGCGGCTATCGGCGAGAAGTCGGCGTGCAAACGCCTTTGGCGTGACTTCTCCAAACTCTCGCACCGATACTTCCTTCATGCCGAAGAGTGGATGTACCTTGTTCCCACGGCAACACAGGGCCAAGAGCTAACACGCATTTATCCGAGCACGTACGAATGGTCATCCCTGGTCTCGGAGGCCGAGGGGGTCGGGCGTATTCCTAATCTGCCTATTTGGCTGCTCGCAATGTGGTGGCAGGCGTGTCCACACAGAGCTAGCGCAGGGCCCTGGCTAAGCTCGCTAGTATCGAGTCGAACCCAGGTTACGCCGGACATACAATGATACGCGCGCCCCTGGTTTGCACCCCCGCGCCGCTTTACGGGGCGTCGACTTATGTACTAAACCAGAGTCTGACCCGCGGAGTAGCATCTGATCAACTGAATAGCAAGTGCTGCTTGAATTAAGCGTGCGCCTAGAGAATTAACGTACGATCTATGTCCCTGCAAGGTATAGATTTCCCCCTTTCAAGGTCCGGTCATGAGCTTTGATGTCAACGCAATATACGACAAGCCCCTCAACTTTCTGATCGGCTCGGGCGCCTCGTTTGGGTTGCTGCCGACTCTTGCCCTAAATGTCACATGGGCCGACGGCACAGCACACAGCATCGAGACCTTGGCGACGTATTACGAGCAGCAAGAGGATAGGAAGCGCTACACCGCGCTTTTCATGCACTACTACGACCGGTGCATTCGCCCGGCTCAGCAAATGTCGTTCGAAGCCATTCGTAACGACCCCGCGCGAGCGTCTGTCCAAGCCAATTACGAGCGCTTCATTCGGGTAGTCCTCACGCTGCTCCAGCGCCGGCGCGGGATCGACCGGCGCTGCAACGTATTCACTACCAACTACGACGGGTGTCTGCCGGAAGCGGCCAATCGTATTACGCTCGACGGCGGGCAGGATTTCGTGGTCAACGACGGGAGTCGTGGCTTCTTCCGTCGTGTGGTCGAAGCGCGCAACTACAATACCTACCTGACGCGCACAGGCATCTTTGAACGGCACCGTCAGACCGTCCCTCAGATCAATATTATCAACCTGCATGGTTCGGTCTATTGGTCCCGGCATGCCGATCAAGTCCATGTGAACTACAGTCATGATCACCTCGTGGACGCCCCGTTGGTCGATGATCAGATGCGCGATGCAGTGCAGGCGTATTGGAGGCAGTTGGACGCAGGCGGCCCCGTTACGGCGCTGCCTGATGTTTCCCTCACTCAAGTTCAGATGGACGCCTTCTGGACAGCCTACCGCCAGCTCCCGATTGTGAACCCCACAAAATGGAAGTTCCACGAAACGGTGTTTGAGGAGCACTACTACCAGATGCTCAGGATGCTGAGCTTTGAGCTGGAGCGGGAGAATGCTGTCCTCATTACCTTCGGGTTTTCGTTCGCCGATGAGCACATCCTCAACCTAGTCAAGCGCTCGCTGTCCAACCCGCAGCTGATGGTCTTCGTCACGTGCTTCAATGAGACCGAGCATTCCCGGCTGTCCGCCCAGTTTGCCGACTACGCGAATGTGGTGTGCGTGATGGCCCCGAACGGCCACCTAACCTTCGATGCGTTCAATGCACTGCTCTCTGCCGCCAACCCGCCGCCCGCCGCAGGGCCCGTAGTCGGGGCTGTGCCATGATGCGGGTCGGCGAGGTAATTGCCGTGGCAGGCACTAAGGTCACTCTCCGTATCGACGAGGAATCAAGCAAGGAGGTCCTATTCCTGCGCGGCGAACGGTTGAAGGGCATTTCCATCCGCGAATACCTAGCCATCTCCCGCGGCTTTCGGGACATCATCTGCATGGTTGAAGGTGAATTTTTGGATGAGCGCCGGAGTGAGACGGATGGTGTTCGAACCGAATATGTCCGACGCGTAGATGCGCGGCCAATCGGGTATTTTGAGGAGGGCCGGTTCATCCATGGGATCAAGTTCTTGCCCATGATTCTGGACGAAGCCCACCTGTTGTCGGATCAGCGTATTGCGCAGATTTTTGATCGATCAGCGCATGCCCCGGGCTTGCGCATCGGGGTGTTGCAGAAAGAAGGCCTGCCGGTCGCGCTGCCCTATACTCGCGTCTTCAACACTCATATCGGCATATTTGGGAACACTGGCAGCGGAAAATCCAACACCTTGGCCAAGCTGTACACGGCATTGTTTGAGAGCAACCCGCCTGGCTTATCCCAGCACAGCCGCTTCCTCCTCATCGACTTTAATGGCGAGTACACCCAAGAGCAACTCGTTGATCCACCCCACAAACGGGTGCTCAATGTGTCAACCGGACGTATTCCTGGCGACCACATCACCATCTCGCCGGAAGAGTTCTGGGATGTCGAGACCCTCGCACTGCTCTTTCAGGCCACTCAGCACACCCAGCGCCCCTTCCTGAGCCGGGTGGTAGAGGGGCGCAAACGCTTTGGACACTTGCCAGACTCGTTGACTCGCTATTTTCGCAGTGTGATCAAGAAGACCTTCACCGCGAGCCGCCCCCGTCCAGAGCTCTTGGACCGAGCCCGCTTTTTGGTCCGCCAGTTGGGGCTGGACGACCTCATCGAAGCGCTCGACCAGATTCAATGGCACGGCGGCATGGCGACCTTCAATAATCCGCGGAGTGGTACTTGGTTCAATGCAGACGGGGTTGGCTACGCCGGCGCGCTAGCCCCACTCGTTGACGCTGCACCCCTTCCCGACATGGACGCGTTTGAAGAGTTGAACATTCGCTGCCACCTGGGCCTGATGAACGATATAGGCACGGGGCAGGTTCAACTGGACCACATCTTGCCGCTGATGAAGCGCATGGAAGGAGCAATCGTCATGCTGCGCAAAGCCGTTCAGGTGGCGGTGGAAGATGCCCAGCCCCTCCCCATGGTGACGGTTGTATCGCTTAAGAGGTGCAGCACCGACGCAAAGAAGATTCTTCCCATCCTCATCGCCAAGCACGCGTATCACCATCATCGCGCCGCCGTGGCCTCGCCACCTAACCGCACGTTGCACCTTATTATCGACGAGGCTCACAACATACTTTCCGAAATGTCCGCGCGCGAAGCGGAGGCGTGGAAGGACTACCGTCTGGAACTTTTTGAAGAAATTATTAAGGAAGGACGTAAGTTCGGCGTCTTCCTGACTATCGCCAGCCAGCGGCCAGCCGACATCTCTCCGACGATCGTATCCCAGATCCACAACTTCTTGATCCATCGTCTGGTGAACGACCGCGACCTGTTCCTGATTGACAACACTATCTCTAGCCTTGACCCGATTTCCCGTGCGCTGATTCCAAACTTGACCCAAGGCTGCTGCGTCGTCACAGGGACTGCCTTCGACCTGCCGATGGTTGTTCAGGTCGACATGCTCAGCAGCAACCGACGTCCGGATAGTGGGGACATCGACCTTCAGGAGCTTTGGCACGCTTAGCGCCAATGCTCCTGGCGCATCTTGCAACGGGGTGTGTGACGGCATGGAACGAATGGGCCACGCAGATATGGTGTTCAAGGTGGACGGGCGCTGGCAAACCCGCGGTGCACCGCCGACAGCGGGGTTCTTTTGGAAAGCCGATACCTATTACTTTTCACTATAGAAATGCCCACGTTGGGTCAGCGGATCCTCTTTCTTACCCGCGATAAATATCCCTAACCCCCTACCCCGCTGATGTCCGCTTCTGGCCAAAAGCAGACCCGACGAACGGATCGGCCTCAAGTCGTGCATCCTCAGAGCTACTAGTGTGCCCACCCACCTTTGGCCGTTAGACAGGTAGTTGCTGCAACCCCTACTCACATGGGAGAGATCAGGCACGTACCTCTCCTTGCTGCAGCCAGTCCTTGCTGATCAATAAGATCTCGGCCAGGCAGAAGGCCAGATAGGTTCTGATGATTAGCGAAGGATGCCGATGCGAGGGATACAGTAGGTGAATCTGCTGCTGGGGCAATGGAAACTGAGGCAACAGTTCCACGAGGTCACCCGCGCGAATTGCATCTGCCGCCAGGAAGGGGGGGCGCTGTCACGACGTCTCCGGCGAGAGCGCGGCTGCGCTGACGCAACCAGCAAATGGCGATCTTCCAGAGCCCGTCTCACCACCATGGCTTCATGGGTAATGGTACCGACACGGAGCGCAACATCGATTCCGTCTTCAATCAGATCGATGCACCTTTCGGTGGTGTACACCTGCAATTGAATGTCCGGGTATTGCAGCTGGAACCGAGACAGCTGCTCCCACCAAGGCTCGAACGCCGGTGGAAGTGACAACCTCAGGCGCCCCCTCAGGCGCGCCTGGTCACTGACGACGGATTGCTGCGCCTCGCTCGGCCGGCCGCACCCGAATCCTGGCCGCCGGCGTAGAGGTGACTGAGGGCAACAACGAGTTGTTCGTGTTCCGTCTGGAGGCCGGTAAGTGGAAGATCCATCGCTACTTGTTCGCCACCAATCAGTCGCGCTCCAGGGGAATCCGTCATGAAGGCATATGTGATTGAACAGGCCGGTGGCCCCGAGGTTCTGCAGCTGCGCGACATTGGCGCACCCGAGAGCAACAACGATGAGATACTCGTCAGGGTCCGCGCATTCGGGTTGAATCGTGCCGAGGTCTATCCGGGTACTTGGGCCAAGATCTGAGCAACGTCTTGTTCGGTGACTGCAGGCCGCCCAAAGGCATTGGTCAGTTCGTTGAACGCGGTCGTGAGGAAGGCCAGGCGTGCAGCCGGATCCCACTCGCGTGACTCACGCGAATGACGTACATATGGATCCAGGGCGCGCGTCTGATCTGACTGAAGCTGATCCAACCAGTACACGTTCTCTAGGCCACTCACCCCCACTTCCACGCGGTAGGGCGGTGTTGCGCCAAAGTGGTCATAGAACGCCAGGCTGCGTTCCAGCATGGTGGACCAGTCCTTAAGAAGGCGCGCATAGCCAAGGTAGGTAAGCCCGTTCTCAGATGTAACAACGTTGCCATCGAATGCCCAGAGCTCGCCCGTCTTGTCAAACCACTGCGTGACAGTATGGGTCGCGCCCGCAGTGCCCCGCCACAGTCCAACAGCGACAGCGCCAAGAGCGTTGGCTCCGCCATCGCCGCTGCCGCGGCGTGCCAGCGGCGACAAGCTGCCTTGGCCGCGCGCATCACGGACCTGCTGCCGGGTTGGCTTCTTGGTCGTCCATCCCGCGGGAACCATCCGGAAGTAGCTACGGGTCGTGCCTTTCACTTCAAGTGTGTGCTCTCCAGATCCCCCAAAAAAGTCACCGTGTTCAATGCGTTCATCCGGTCGCAGCCACGTCGAGGGATCTCCATCTCGAGACGGGTACTGCGCGAATTCGATTTTCACGTCGTGCCGCGAGAGCGCACTCTTTAAATTTACCTGTAGCGCGGACGTAAGCTCTTCCACGAGTTTGTCTTTCGCCGCGCGTATCTTATCTTCGTCATCAGTGCTCCGAAGATGATAGGTAATTGCACCGCGCCGATGTCGCAGATCAAACGGCAAGTCTTGCGGCTTTCCACCGTAGGCGGCATTGGCGATCAGAACGATGGGTTCATGACCTAAGACTTTCATTGCGTGGCCCAGCTCGATCATGACGTTCGGGTTCGGAACCTTCTTTCCTTGCCCCGTTGTAGCAATTGGTGTCACGTCTGCGACAAAGGCATCCGATCGTTCGATCTTCTCGAAAATGGTTTTTACGATCTCGACAAGACCGGCCTCGCCTTTGGTGTCGTGATCGAGCTCGGGGCGCTCGGCTGGCGACAGCGCTAGGTCATCGGCGATCTTATGCAGCGCTTCCTCCAAGGCTTCTTGGATAAACGCCTTCGTGACAGCCATCGGAAGGTCACTTTGCCACGACCAAAATACCTTCATACATTTTTGTCCTTGGTTTTAGGGGTAATTGTAAGCGATATCCTCCTTTGCGGCTCACGTCAGAAGCTACTTGGCGGTCATCTTGGTCGTGGCGAAGCACTATTGCACCCTAGCCAGAGGCGGAGATCGGCTGACTTAGGTTGATTCGAGTGTGTTGGCTTTGACCTGGATGTCCCCTTTGGGTCGGGAGTAGCAATCCGTCCTACCCCCGATAAACATCCCTTATCGCGACTGGACTGACTTGGCAGGCAGAACGTTTTTTTGCGCAATCACCAGCCTTCTCACGTCGCCCACAGGCACAAGAACTGTAGCCTTCTGAATTGGCTCCCAAAGCACATAGCTATCCCCCAGGCGTCCCACCAGACTCAGGCTGCCTTGCACCCCTTCATCAATAGTCACATTGACCGTGTACTTGCTGCCGCCAGAAGTAATCGCCTTGGCGCGTTCGAAGCCAAGCCAGTTTGACGAGATCGGGACATAGACAATCATCACGAGCGCATAGACCAGCCACGGCGAGTCCTTCACGGCGGCTGGCAGCACTGGGGACAGGCGTACTGCCATTGCACATATGCCCGTCAGCGCCACACCTATCAAAACGGGCCAGGTATT
Source organism: Stenotrophomonas sp. 78350_Sma (assembly GCF_056482105.1). Classification (NCBI taxonomy): domain Bacteria; kingdom Pseudomonadati; phylum Pseudomonadota; class Gammaproteobacteria; order Lysobacterales; family Lysobacteraceae; genus Stenotrophomonas; species Stenotrophomonas sp. 78350_Sma. The sequence continues at coordinate 2,398,669 of NZ_CM151182.1, forward strand.
GGACCACCAAAGCAAGGCGCCCATTCCAACAAGACAAAGAGCAAGGGTCAGCCGCATCAGCAGATTGACTTGGGGCGGCCTCGCTGTCACCTTCCCTTCGACCCACCCTCCAAACAGCAGCGCAATTAGTATGAAGAACAGCACCATGCCGATCCCCGCAAGCCCTGCCAGCGCAAGCTCGCTTACGGCAACAAACTGAAAGGGATCCAGGCCGAAGTGTCCCCAATACGCCTTCAAATAGAAGGCGCCTTGAACCAAACCGAAGGTGACCAGCGCCGAACCCCAGCCAGCAACATCGGCCATCGTTAGCGTCTTCTGTGTACGTTCCATGTATCCCCTTCCATCAATGCAGCCCCGCCACATAGTGGCATGCAGCGTTCCGTCCTGCGGAACTCACTCTATTAACGTGACGCGTCACACCCGGCTGCCCCAACCCATTGGCGCCCCATCCCTACCCCACTATAGTTCCAGCCCCCACAAGGACGGAGGCGGCGCACATGCCCTACATCGGAATCGGACTCCACATACTGGCAGCCATCTACTTCGCGGTGCACGCCATCCGCTCGGGGCAGAGCCTCTACTGGCTCATCCTGCTCTTCTCGTTCCCGCTGCTCGGCAGCGTCGTCTACTTCCTGGCGATCTACTTTCCGGAAGTCCGCCACTCGCGCGGCGCCCGGCAGGTCGTCCGTTCCGCCAAGCAGCTCATGGACCCGGGCCAGGACCTGCGCAACGCTCGCGCCGAACTGGCGCGCACGCCCACCGTGCAGAATCGGGTTCGCCTGGGCATGACGCTGCTGGATGCCGGCCAGGCCGAGGAAGCCAGAACCTTGCTGGAGCAGGCGGCCAGCTCACCGCTGGGCGACGATCCCTACATCCTGAGCGGCCTCGCCCGCGCCCGCCTCGAGTCCGGGCACGCCGCGCTTGCGGTGGAGACGCTGGACGGTCTGTTCGCCCGCCATCCGGATGTGCGCCGCAAGCCGGAACAGACCCTGCTTTACGCGCAGGCACTGGCTGCCGCCCAAGCACCCGGAGCCCGCGCCGCATTCGAGCGCGCCGTCGAATGCGGAAACGATGCGGCCGCTCGCTGCCTGTACGCCGAATGGTTGATGGCGCAGCCGCAGCCCGCCGACCGCGAGCAGGCTCGCAGCCTGTTCGCCAGCATCATCGACGATGCCCAACACTGGTCGCGGCACGCGCGCAGCCACAATGCCGCATGGCTGGAGCGGACCAAGGCCGCGTTGAAGGGCTACTGACGCCTGGCTGGCTTTGGTAATTCTGTCGCATCCGCCTCGCTAATGGTCTCGTCGGGCGGATGCCGACAGTCCGTAGGCCTGCACCACTGGCATCGCCGATAGCATTGCAGCGCAAGGCTCCAGCCTCATTACGTGGTATGCAACGATTCTGAAAATGTTGAATGTAGTGGCGGCATCGGCCTTACTGCATTGGCATCGCGCATAGCCGGGGGTATTCCTTCTTGTGCCACCAATACATCGGTGGTCGGGGCTCGAAATCCCGGTAACGCGACTGTAGTTTGCGCTTGCCAGCCGGCACCAAGCTTTGTGGTGCCGGCTGGCAATCCGTCGGCCGGTTATGGCGGGCGGTGCGTGGGGGCCTTGTGCTCACCGGTCATAGTCGCGCACCGGATTTCGAGCCACGCACCGTCCGCCACCTTTATCGGTGGCGGCTTCTGCCTGCCCGTAAGGAGCCCAGCCATGACCCAGCCCCACTCCCCTGCCCCGCACCCGATCAATGACGCGCCCGCAAACGGCTCTGCGTTTGATCCGAACACCCTCATCGCCCTGCTGCACAGCATCGGCGCCGGTGCCGCCTCCGATGGCCAGCCCTGGCCAGAGCGCCATCAGATGCCCGGCCGACGTCTCGCTCTGGCCGACACCGATTGCTCGCTGGCCGGCCTTCGCGTGGTATTGGAGATCCTGTTGGCCGCACAGCGCGCCCGCGAAAACGGCGAACTGGAGCAGTACGTCGGGCCCCGCGTCATGGAGGGCCTGATCATGGCCGGGCTGGGCCTCGTGGCGCACGCCAGCACACGGGTACGGCCGGACGACTGAGTGGCGCGGTACTGCTGGGCGGCCACGCTGCTGTGCCTCGTGGCGGTGGTTGCGGCACAGACGCGGTGGCTGTCGCCGCCACTGCCATCTCCTATCGGGTTCCAAAGCATCAACGACGATCGAATCTCACATCTGCGCCGCCAGGTGATGCAATTCGTGGAGTCTCGGCCACGACAGGGCTTCCAGTTCGTGGAACAGCATGAAGACGCCTCGTTCCAGATTCATTGCAGAGGCGTTCCCGTGCTGTGGCTGGAGCGGCGGCCCCAGCATGTGCTGTTGCAGGTCTCACTGGATGCCATGCAGCGTGCGCCCGCAGTTCTTCAGATGCGGGCAATCCTCCAATGGCAGCTGGAGCCACTGGATTATCTGGAGCAGGTGCTGGCTGGTGTACCGGAGCCTGTTCTTATGGATCGGGTGCTGCAGATTCTCGCCGGCAAGGTGCCTGATGGGGCGCGATGCGGCCCGCAGTAGTCGAGCATGGCTCGACCCTACAGCGGCGCGGGTTGCGACTGCTCCGGTTCCTGGATGGAGCCTTCCAGCAAGGCCACGTAAGTGTCCAGGCGTGTGCGCATGCTGATCAGCATCCAGCCCAACAGGTACAGCAGCACCATACCGGCCGTAGCATCGTAGCCGACGCGCAGCAGCTTTCAGAAATAGAACCCGATATTGAGGTTCAGCCGTGAATGCCAGCGCGACGGGCCGCCATTGTTGATGCCGATGCCATCACCGCCGGCAAACCACATGTTGCGGCCGGCAATCCAGTCGACATAGGTGAGCATCACGCCCTTCTGCAGGCTGCAGCCGGTAACGTTCTGCCAGGAGTCGCGCACCCCGCTGCTGTGCCCCACCGGGCGCGTCATGCTGAGGTTGTTGTAGCAGGTCAGGTCGTCCATCCAGCCGCGCGGGCCAAAGGAATAGGCAACGTTGGCACTGGGTACATCGGCCTCGGCCGCGATTTCAAACGGGGCCTGGAACGCCGACAATGCGATGCGCTCGCCGGGCACGGTGTAGCGATAGCGAGCCCATTGCAGCTGGGTGGTCCAGCCATCGCGCTTCCACTGCGCGTGCACGGCGGCGGCCTGATGGCCGTGATGGCGGCGGCTGCGGGTGTTCTGCACCTTGCCGGCGAAGGCCGACGCGCCGACCTGCAGTTCGCCTCCTGCCCAGTCGTGCGATTGCTCGACGCGTACATTGAACCGCTGCCGTTCGCGATACGGCAACGCATCGGTCTGTGCCACATCGAAGGAATAGCGGTCGTAGCGGGCCCCGGTTCCGTATTCGTCACCGGAGAACCAACCGAGGTGCCAGGTGGTCTTGCCGGCCTGGTGGATCACTACCACGCCCGGGTCGTAGTCGTCCTCGATGCCCAGGTAGTAGCCGGACCCGAACCAGAAACTCTGCGAGACCGTGGGCAGCAGCCCGAAGGGCACCTGCTGGATGCCGGCCTTCAGCTGCGTGGCGTCGGTGAACTGCCAGCCTGCGTAGGCGTGATGGATGGCATCGAAGCCGTCGTACCACCGGTATTGCGCAGAGAAGGAGAAAGGCCCGCTGCCGGCGTCGATGTCGGCGCGAAGCAGCTCCAGCTGCAGGCGGCTGGTGGGCCCGTAATCGAGCCAACCATAGTTGAATCGAATGGCACCGCCGAGATCGAAATGAGGCGCTGTGTTGCGGTCTTCGCTGGCCGCGCGCGCATCAAGCGAGGGTGCGGCCAGTGCTGCTGCGATGATGATGGGAACTGCCCTCACGGTCGCGTCCTGCCTCCTGTTCTGCGAGTGAAAATACTCGATTCCAGCCTTGGTGCACGTCATACCTCAACGTGAGGCATGACGTGCTGCGGCGTACAGGTTACGCAATGGAGGGTGAAGCGAACGTGGGCCGGCCGTGCTCACATACCCAGATCAGACAGCCCCGGATGATCATCCGGGCGACGCCCCAGTGGCCAATGGAACCTGCGCTCGCTTTCCTTGATCGGCATGTCGTTGATGCTCGAGAACCGATGCTCCATCAACCCATCCGCTCCGAATTCCCAGTTCTCGTTTCCATAGGAACGGAACCAGTTGCCGGAGTCGTCATGCCACTCATAGGCGTAGCGCACGGCAATACGGTTGTCGGTGAATGCCCACAGTTCCTTGATCAAACGGTAGTCCAGTTCCTTCTTCCATTTGCGGGCCAGGAATTGCCGGGCTTCCTCGCGGCCATGGGTGAACTCGGCGCGGTTGCGCCAGCGGGTGTCGAGCGAATAGGCCAGTGCGACCTTGTCGGCATCGCGGGAGTTCCAGCCATCTTCGGCAAGGCGAACCTTCTCAATGGCCGATTCAAGGGTGAACGGCGGCAGCGGCGGACGGGGTGCTTCAGTGGACACGGTGGGGCCTCCAATCAAATGGATGAACGGGGTACTTCGACGGATTCTGATGACTCAGGCGTCAGCGCCTGGCCTGCTCCAACAACACTTCTGCAACATCCCTGGCGGTGTCTGCGGCGTTGTAGTCGCCCATCACGCGCGAGATGGTGATGGCGCCTTCCATGAGAACCAGCAGCTGCCGCGCCAGTGCGTCCGGCTGCTTGATATCCAGTTGCGTGGTGAGTCCCAGCGTGTAATCCAGCAGCTTCTGCTTGTGGTGTTTTGCGATGTGGCGAATCGGATCGTCGGGGTCGCCTACCTCGCCGGCGGTATTGATGAAGGCGCAGCCGCGATAGCCCTCGGACTGGAACCAGCCCTTGAGCACGGTGAACATGCCGAGGACGCGTGCTTCGGGGCTGTCGGCCTTGTCGCACTCCTGCTGGAACCAGTCCAGCCAGCGCACGTCGCGCGCGTTCAGTGCCGCAGCGGCTACCTGGTCCTTGTTTTCAAAGTGACGGTAGATGCTCTTCCGGGCAACGCCGGAGGTCTTCACCAACAGGTCCATACCGGTGGCGTGGATCCCGTTCTGGTAGATCAGCGCCTCGGCCGTGGCCAGGATCTTCTGCTGGGTTTCGGTGGTGGTTGTGTTCACGACGCAAAGGTAGAACGATCGTTCTACCCTGTCAATGGGCGGCGAAGCTGATCAAGGGCGCCAGGCTGATTGTGTACCCAGGGCGCCCCACGGCCTGACCGATACCCACATCGATAGCCGAGCATGGCGCGGCTCTACAGGGAAGCCAGCTCGCGCGCAAGGAACGGCGCCGTCCTGCTGCCTTTGGTCCGCGCAACCTGCTGCGGCGTTCCCTTCGCGACGATGGTGCCCCCTGCCCCGCCAGCTCCGGGGCCTACATCAATCACCCAGTCCGCCTGTGCGACCGCGCGCATGTCGTGCTCGATCATCACCACGGTGTTGCCCGCGTCCACCAGCCGCTGCAGCTGCACCAGCAGCCGGTCCGCATCGGATGCATGCAGGCCGGTGGTGGGCTCGTCCAGCACGTACAGCGTGCGCCCGCGCTGGCTGCGCTGCAGCTCGGTGGCCAGCTTGATGCGCTGGGCCTCACCACCTGAAAGCTCGGTGGCCGGCTGGCCCAGCCTCAGGTAGCCCAGGCCGATTTCCTGCAGCAACTGCAGCGGGCGGGCAATGGCGTCTTCTTCGGCGAAGAACGCGTGCGCCTGGTCAACCGTCATCTGCAGGACCTCGGCGATGTTGCGGTCATTCCACTGCACCTTCAGCGTGGCTTCGTTGTAGCGTGCGCCATGGCAGGTGGGGCATGGCGCGTAGACGCTGGGCATGAACAGCAGTTCGACGCTGACAAACCCTTCGCCTTCGCAGGTTTCGCATCGGCCCTTGGCCACGTTGAACGAGAAACGGCCTGCGTCGAAACGGCGGCGGCGCGCGGCCGGTGTTGCGGCGAACAGCTTGCGCACGTGATCGAACAGGCCGGTATAGGTGGCCAGGTTGGAGCGTGGCGTGCGGCCGATGGGCTTCTGATCCACCTGCACCACGCGTTGAATGGCATCCACATCGCCGGCCAAGCGGCCTCGTGTTGCTTCGATCACGCTCGGTCCATCGTTGGGCTCGGCGTCCGCGCCCTCGTCCACCGGCTCGTGCCCGAGGTGCAGCAGCATCAACTCCGGCAACGCCTGTGCCATCAGGCTGGACTTGCCCGAGCCGGAAATGCCGGTCACTGCCGTCAGCAATCCCAGCGGTACCTGTGCGTCCACACCCTGCAGGTTGTGCCGGTGGATGCCCTGCAGTTCCAGCCAGTTGCCGGCGCTGCGTTGCCGGCTGGCAGGTGCAGGCACCTGGTCGAACAGATACAGGGCCGTACGCGAGTCCTGGACGTGGCGCAGGCCGTCGGGCTCGCCACTGTAGAGCACGCGGCCGCCGTGTTCCCCCGCCTGCGGGCCCACATCCACCAACCACTGCGCGCGGCGCATCAGCTCCAGATCGTGTTCAACAACGAACACCGAGTTTCCGCCGTCGCGCAGCCGCTCCAATGCGTCGTACAGCGCCTGGCTGTCGGCCGGATGCAGGCCGGCCGAGGGTTCGTCGAGCACGTACAACACACCAAACAGCAAGGAGCTGAGCTGCGTGGCCAGCCGCAGGCGCTGCAGTTCGCCGGCCGACAGCGTGGGCGTGGCGCGATCCAGTGAGAGATAGCCCAGGCCCAGGTCACGTAGCTGGCGTACACGCGCCATGACCCCGCCGGCCAATCGTTGTGCCGCCAGGCGCTTCTCTTCGGACAAGGCCGAGGTCAGGCGCACGTCGGGAGCACCCTCGTGGGTCGCCTGGCCACTCGCCGCCCGACGGGCGCGATCGCGGGGTGTCGCACTCCTGCTGGTGCGAGCGCCCTTGCCGTGGGCACCGAAATCTCCCTGCGCGATGGGCTCCAGCAGCGCCGCCAGCTGATCCAGGGGCAGCCGCATGAACTCGCCGATATCCACGCCCGCGAAGGTGACCGAGAGTGCCTCAGGCTTCAGGCGTTTCCCGTGGCAGGCCGGGCACAGCCTGCCTTCCATGTAGCGCGAAACGCGCTTGCGCATCAGCGCGCTCTGCGTGTTGGCAAAGGTGTGCAGCACGTAGCGACGCGCGCCGGTATAGGTGCCCATGTAGCTGGGTTCCTGCTTCCGCTTGAGGGCGGCGCGCGTCTCGGCGGGGGTGAAACCGGCATAGACCGGGACGCTGGGTGCTTCCTCGGTGAACAGGATCCAGTCGCGGTCCTTCTTCGGAAGCTTCTTCCACGGCACATCGATGTCGTAGCCCAGCGTGACCAGGATGTCGCGCAGGTTCTGGCCATGCCATGCCGGTGGCCACGAGGCGATGGCACGCTCGCGGATGCTCAGGGACGGGTCCGGCACCATCAACGCTTCGGTCACTTCGTAGACATGCCCAAGGCCATGGCACGTGCTGCACGCGCCCTGTGGCGTATTGGGCGAGAAGTCCTCGGCGTACAGCATGGGCTGGTTGGCCGGGTAGGCGCCTGCGCGCGAATACATCATGCGCACCAGGCTGGACAGGGTGGTCACGCTGCCCACCGATGAGCGCGCGTTGCTGGCGCCGCGTTGCTGCTGCAGGGCTACCGCCGGCGGCAGGCCATCGATGGCGTCCACATCGGGCACGCCCGCCTGGTCGATCAGGCGCCTGGCATACGGCGCAACGGACTCGAAGTAGCGCCGCTGCGCCTCTGCGAAGACGGTACCGAAAGCCAGCGAGGACTTGCCCGAGCCCGATACCCCGGAGAACACCACCAGTGCGTTGCGCGGAATGGAGACGTCGACATTCTTGAGGTTGTGCTCGCGCGCGCCGCGGACCTCAACGCAACCGCTTGCGGCGGCAGCGCATGACGATTCACCAAAGGGGGTGTTGGACATCTTCGCGATCCTGCGGGCAGTGAACGGCGTGCGTCGGAGCGCGCCCAATGGTGCATTCTCGCTGCTGCGGGGTGAATGTGGGTGATGGCGCGGTCACGCAATGCGTCATTCCCAAACACCAGTACGAACACCAATAATGGACTGTCAGCGGCTATCCGGCCGAACCGGCTCGCGGGTGCCAGTCCTGGAGGCGAACGCCACCTTCTCTCCATTGACCAGCTCGACCACGAGCTGGTTGGAGCGATTGAAGCCGATGGTGCTCACCCAGGCGAAGTGCGAGACGGTAGGCCGAAGCTGCGATGTGCGGCGATACAGTTGACCCAGGGTGATGGTGCGAACCAAGCGGCCACGATTGTAGAAATGCAGCACCGGCTCGCTCAACGCCACGTCAGCCGGAACCAGGTTCATGCCCTCGTAGCCGACCACGACCGATTCCCCATCGTCCGACGGGAACAGCCAGCGATGCCATCCGGGTATCAGCCAGGCATCCCGCCCCGATGCCTGGGGCGTTACCCGCGTTGAATTGAGCGCCGGATCGGAATCAGCACAGAGATTCCGCGTGGGGGAGCATGCCGTGAACCTCTCCGGCGGCGGCAGCGGGGAGTCGGCAAGCGCCGGGCCCGCAGCCAGTAGTGCAGCGACAAGCGTGATGAGAACCTTCATGTCACTGCACCCCTCGATGAAGTGGTGGCCGAAGCGGAAACTAAGCGGCGTGCACGTAGGGCGCTACCGCCGCGGCCAGCACATCGATTCCCCACGCGGAGCCCGCGATCTCCTCGGGCTGGCTTCTCTTGAAGCGTGACCAGTCGGCCCTGGCAAGTCTGCCGACCAGAAGCTGATCGGCAGGAAGCTGGTGCATCGACCAATAGGGAAACTGCCGGGTGGAGACGCGCCCTCGCGCCAGCTCCACCACATCGGTATGGCTGGACGATTGCAGCACGCGTTCGTAAACGCTGGCCACTCCATCTTCCGGCCCTTCGAAGTACTGCACGAATCGCGTGCCGTCGTGCAGCAGCACGCCCGTCACGCCCGCCACCTTGTTGAACCTCGCGGCATCGGCCACGAGCGCCTCCAGGCGATCAATCGTAAGGCCCTCTACTGCTTGACTTGCATATACAACGGCCCGAATGGGCATGAATTTCGCCTTGAATGTGGCGCCACATCGGCACCTGTTCACACTCTAGCACCCGGTACAAGCCTGCCCCCTGATCCTGATTCTTAACCCTTCAGAATACGGAGGGTCGATGGGTGAGCCTTACGGCACGTCAGGCGGCATGATGGGCGCCCCACACGTTCAGGGCATTGTTCATCTTCATGCGAGACATCGGACAGTTCTATGTAGTAAGCGTCGAAGGAGTGGCGCGTGAGGATGGCACCCTGCTGCAGGTCACCCGGATTGATTGCTCCTGCCTGAAATGCTCAAGGCAATTCCGGGCCATTCCTGATCATGGGCTTGTCGACCTCAACGGCGCTGCTTCGCTCAGCTGCCCGGGGTGTGGCAACCACCAGTCCGTCAGCCGTGCACGGCTGGAGGAATTCACGTTGCGTAGTGACCCATGAACTGACCCGCACCACTTCTCGACACCGCGCCAACGCGCCCGACACCTCTGCATCGATATCTTCCCGTAGTAGACCCACAACGGCGTTCCAATGAGTCATACCGGCATATTCAAGATCACCGACCTTACCTACAGACCGGGTGCGGAGGGCGACCTGGCCCGGGCCCTGCAGATCGAAGCAACCTGCACGGCGTGCGGCGCAACCAGCGTCTGGGGTGAGCAGGAGATGGAGCATGTGAGAGGCGGAACCGTGCTTGCATGCCGCGCGTGCGGTACGCGCCAGGCCATCAGCAATGCCGGCCTGATCAGTTGCCCGTCCGAGAGACGACACCGCCAGGGCTGACCGGGACGGGACCGGGCAGCCACATGCGCTGCCCGGTAGCCGTCATCGATGGGCCATCAGCCGCCGACTGCCGATGCCTGCGGCCGGTGCCGTTTGATCCAGTCCAGTGATTGGGCAATACCACCGAACGGAAAGAAGTGCGGGCTGACCAAGCCATGGGCGTCAGTCAAACCGCTCACCAAGTGGTCCACGAATACTTCCGGCCCTGCGGTTCCGAGCAGCCGCCCGATCGAGATACCGTATCTTGCCAGCATCGATGCACTGGCACCCACCCCGCACATTGCGGCGTAGCGTGCCAACCGCGCGATGCTTGCCGGACCCGGCACACCGACCAGCACCGGAACGTCGATGCCACGGGCGCGCAGCGCGTCCAACCAGGCCAGAACGATGTCGGCATCGAAGGCGAACTGCGTGATGATCATCGGCGCCATGCCGCGCGCTACGATGGCCTGGCACTTGTGTTCCAGCACCTGCCAGCACTCGACACTGCCCATGACCGGATGGCCCTCGGGGTGACCACCGATGGCGACGGCCTTGATGCCGGCCTTCTCCAGAAGCCCGGTCTGGATGATCGAAGCGCTATCAGCAAATGGGCCGGCGGGCGTGGCCAGATCTCCGGCGATCACCAGGCACTGGGCGACACCGGCCTCGTTGGCGGCGCGCTGCAGGAACCGTTCAAGCACCGCACGCGACCCGATGCGGCGGGCCGAGAGATGCGGCATCGGCTCGAAGCCCAGTTCGCGCACCCTGCGCGCCGCAGCCAGTCGTGCGTCGTCGTCCTCGCTGGCCAGCCAGGGAATGGAGATTGTCGTGCCGCGTGGAATGCGGGCAGCCTCCGTGCGCAGTGCCGGCATGGCTTTGGCGCTCACCTCCAGCGAAAAGGCATCAAGAAAGGCCCGCGTCCGCAGCGACGAAGGTGCGGACATTACGTGCCCCCGCGCGCATTGCTGGCCAGCGGCGTGCTGTTCCGCGCCAGTTCGATGAAAGCCTGCAGGTAGTCGATACCGGTATCGGCCTCGCGCGCACCCAGGTAGATCTGCTTGGGAATGCCCTTCGCACCCAGGCGAACGGGCACCACATCCATGCGGGCGGCATACTCCTCCACCAGCCAGCGTGGCATGGCCGCCACGCCGCGGCCGCTGGCCACCATCTGCATCATGATGTCGGTGGTTTCAATGGCCTTGTGCCGGCGTGGGGTGATGCCGGCCGGCAGCAGGAACTGGTTGTAGATGTCCAGGCGCTCGAACGGCACCGGGTAGCTGATCAGTACTTCCTGGCCGAGCTGGCGCGGCTTTACATGGTCGACCTTGGCCAGGGCGTGGTTGCTGGCCACCACCAGCACCTGTTCGTAGTCGAATACGGGAATGAACTTCAGGCCCGGCTTCAGCAGCGGGTCCGGGGTGACCAGCAGGTCGATCTCGTACCCGAACAGCGCGCCAATGCCGCCGAACTGGAACTTCTGCTTGACGTCCACGTCCACATCCGGCCAGGCGGCCAGGTACGGCGAGACGATCTTCAGCAGCCACTGGTAGCAGGGATGGCACTCCATGCCGATGCGCAGTGCGCCTCGCTCGCCCTGTGCGAACTGGCCCAGTCGTTCCTCGGCCAGGTCCAGCTGTGGCAGCACCCGGTTGGCCACCGCCAGCAGGTACTGCCCGGCCTGGGTCAGCCGCAGGCTGCGGCCTTCGCGCAGCCAGACGTCGGTGCCCAGCTGCTGCTCCAGCTTCTTCATGCTGTGACTCAGGGCCGACTGGGTCAGGTTGAGTACGCCGGCGGCAGCGGTGAGCGAGCCTTGCTGCTCGACCTGCTGCACGATACTGAGGTGGATCCGCTCCAGCATGATGATGAATCCCGCTCATGGATTGGTGAAGTAATACCATTTTACGTCATGGAAGGGCGTGGCTAGCATCGGGTCATGCTTTCACCTACCCGCCCCCTTCGAATCGTCGCCGTTTCCGGCGGATTGCAGCGCCCCTCGAGGGCCGCCACCCTGGCCGAGCATCTGCTGGGCCTGATCGGCGAGGACATCCATAGCGAGCAGCACCTGGTCGAGCTGGGCGAACTGGCCCCGCAGCTGGCGGGCGCGCTCTGGCGTTCGCAGCTGCCGGACATCGTGGAACGCCAGTTGGCTGCCGTCGAACAGGCTGATGTGCTGGTGGTGAGCACGCCAGTCTATCGCGGGTCGTATACAGGGCTGTTCAAGCATTTCTTCGACTTCATCCACCAGGACGCACTGGTCGACACCCCCATCCTGCTGGCCGCCACCGGTGGCAGCGAGCGCCATTCGCTGGTGATCGACCATCAGCTGCGCCCGCTCTTCAGCTTCTTCCAGGCACGCACCCTGCCGTTGGGCGTCTACGCCACCGACCGCGACTTCGCCGACGGCTGCGTGCACAACGATGCCCTGATCGAGCGGGCACGGCTGGCGGTGCGGCGGGCCTTGCCGCTGCTGGCCCTGCCCCGCCATCGCGCCGCCGCCCTCGAGGCCGCCGCAGCATTCTGAATGCCGGATGCCTTCGCCCGCATCCGGATGTCACCCCGCAATACGGAACGCCGCCCATGACGACCGACACCTTCACCTTCAGCATCACGCGCATCCCCTTCAACGAGGACTACCAGCCCGCCGATGGCACGCGCATCACCACCAATTTCGCCAACCTGGCGCGTGGTGCATCCCGGCAGGAGAACCTGCGCAACACGATCAGCATGATCAACAACCGCTTCAATGATCTGGCGCACTGGGACAACCCGAGTGCGGATCGCTATGCGGTCGAGCTGGACATCATCTCGGTGGAGATGCACATCGACGGCGGCGATGGCAGCGATCCGTTCCCGCTGATCGAGGTGCTGCGCCCGACCATCGTCGACACCCGCACCGGTGCCCGTACCGAAGGCATCGTCGGCAACAATTTCTCGTCCTACGTACGCGACTACGATTTCAGCGTGGTGCTGCCGGCCAGCAACGAAGGCAAGGCCACCTTTGGCATTCCGGACGGCTTCGGCGACCTGCATGGCAAGCTGTTCAAGCATTTCCTGGAGTCTGATGCCTACCGTGCCAACTTCAGCAAGGGGCCGGTGATCTGCATCAGCGTATCCAGCAGCAAGACCTACCACCGCACCGAGAACCACCACCCGATCCTGGGCGTGGAGTATCGCCAGGGCGAGTTCTCTCCCACTGACCAGTACTTCGACAAGATGGGCCTGCAGGTGCGCTACTTCATGCCGCCGGGCAGCGTCGCACCGCTGGCGTTCTATTTCCAGGGCGACCTGCTGGGCGACTATTCGAACCTGGAACTGATCGGCACCATCAGCACGATGGAGGCCTTCCAGAAGATCTACCGCCCGGAGATCTACAACGCCAACTCCGTGGCAGGCAAGGTCTACCAGCCCAGCCTGAAGCACCAGGACTACTCCTCCACCCGCATCGTCTACGACCGCGAAGAGCGCAGCCAATTGGCGGTCAAACAGGGCAGGTTCACCGAAGAACACTTCATCAAGCCGTACCGCGCCGTGCTTGAGCAGTGGGCTGCCCGCTGATCCATCGATTCCCCATTCGCCCCCAGGAAACAAGACGCAATGTCGACGAAGAAACTGCTTCCCACCTCCACCGCAGGCAGCCTGCCCAAGCCCTCCTGGCTGGCCGAGCCCGAGAAGCTCTGGTCACCCTGGAAGCTGCAGGACGACGGCCTGATTGAAGGCAAGCAGGATGCACTGCGCCTGTCCCTGCAGGAACAGCAGCACGCCGGCATCGATATCGTCAGCGACGGCGAACAGACCCGGCAGCATTTCGTTACCACCTTCATCGAGCACCTCAGCGGTGTCGATTTCGAGAAGCGCGAAACGGTGCGCATCCGCAACCGCTACGATGCAAGCGTGCCGACCGTGGTTGGCGCGGTCAGCCGCCCGAAACCGGTGTTCGTGGAAGATGCGAAGTTCCTGCGCCGCCAGACCGCACACCCCATCAAGTGGGCCCTGCCCGGCCCGATGACGATGATCGACACGCTGTACGATGCGCACTACAAGAGCCGCGAAAAGCTGGCCTGGGAGTTCGCGAAGATTCTCAACGAGGAAGCAAGGGAACTGGAGGCCGCTGGCGTGGACATCATCCAGTTCGATGAGCCCGCCTTCAATGTGTTCTTCGATGAAGTGAACGACTGGGGCGTGGCCGCGCTGGAGAGGGCCGTCGAAGGCCTGAAGTGCCAGACGGCGGTGCACATCTGCTACGGCTACGGCATCAAGGCCAACACCGACTGGAAGCAGACACTGGGCTCGGAATGGCGCCAGTATGAAGAGTCGTTCCCCAAGCTGCAGACCTCGAGCATCGACATCATCTCGCTGGAATGCCAGAACTCGCACGTGCCGATCGACCTGATCGAACTGGTGCGCGGCAAGAAGGTGATGGTGGGCGCCATCGACGTGGCCTCCAATACGGTGGAGACGCCGGAAGACGTGGCCAACACGCTGCGCAAGGCGCTGAAGTTCGTGGATGCGGACAAGCTCTACCCGAGCACCAACTGCGGCATGGCACCGCTGGCGCGCGAAGTGGCGCGCGGCAAGCTGCGCGCGCTCAGCGCCGGGGCGAAGATCGTGCGTGAGGAGCTTTCGGCGTGATCATCGACGGGGGATTGCGCTGGCGTCCCCCAAACTGCATCCGGGGCTCACGCATCAGCCCCGCCCTGGATGGCGGCCGAGCGGCCTCTTTTCCGCGCCAGCCGCAGAAAGAAGTATGCGATCACGACCAGGCCGATCACCGAAGGCAGCATCTGTGACCAGGGCTGCCCAACGCGGACGACGTTGCCAGTCAATGCAGAAAGCATGGCGAATACGGAGGCTGTCATCTTGTAGGCATGCTCGAACTGCCAGAGCGAGTGATGCCAGCGCCGGGGAAAGATCCATTTGACGGCGTCATACACGAGGATCAACCACAGCGCCGCAACGGCGGAGTAGTCCACTGTCGTCAGGCGGCCCGGGCGATCCAGTACCTCGATAGAAAGGGGCAGCGCAATCGACACAGCTGCCAGCAGCGCGGCTGCGTCGACCAGCGACGGCCCGGCACCCTGCGCTCGTGCCACGCGCCAGCCCCCCAGCAGCTGGTAAGGCACGAGCAGGCTCAGGACGGCAAATGCGGGAATGAACCGGAAGAAGATCGTGCCGGCAGCGGCCGTCGCACAGACCACCAGGGTGAGCCAGATGAAGGCCGTTCCGAGGCGCTTGTGCGCGGTGGTGCCCTTCTCCCTGAACAGGATGAGGAAGCCTACAGCCAAGGCGATGGAGCCTGCTGTCACATGAATTGCGATATTTGCCAGATGCACTGCTTTCCCCCTGGAAAGTGCCGGACCTGAAGGAGGAGTGTGCCCCTTCTCCCGCTCACTTTCGTGCTGCTTCCAGGTCAGCTGCAAATGGGTTGCGACGAGAGGCGGCTTGGGGTGACGAAACATGCTCCAGCCGCCGTGGAACCATCATCGCCTGCGTGCACGGCGCTCCGGGCAGTCCTTCGGATCGAACAGTTCGAGGGCGCTCATTATCTGGAGATTGGTAAACGCCCCGTCATGTCCCTGTGCGACAGCCTCGCAGTACCAGTAGATCTGCTCATCCCTGTCCTTGGGCACGCCCTGCCCGCTGGCATACAGGTTCCCGAGTTCGAACTGGGCGGGCGCGTAGCCCGCCATTGCCGCCTTGCGGAACCAGGCGGCTGATTGGATATCGTCCTTCGGCACGCCGATACCATCGGCATACATGGTCGCGAGCACGGCCTGGACCTCGGCGTCGCCACTTTTGGCAGCTGCCATCAGTTCCTCAACCGAGTTGAACCTCGGCGGGGGTTCGATCTGGTCACACCACACCTGGCCCTCCTTGCCACTCGAGCACAGCTTCTGGCGAGCATCGCTGACCAGAATTCCCTTCAGATCCTGGACGGCCGCCTTGGTGTACCAGCGCATGGCCTCGGCCCGGTCTTTGGTGAGGCCCGCGCCGCCGCGCTCATACAGGCTGCCAAGGTTGTACTGCCCCGCGGAAGCTCCTCCTTCGGCCGACCTGCGGATCCAGAAGAGGCCCTGCGCATCATCCTTTGACACGCCCAATCCCTCCAGGTACATCATCCCCAGGTCGGACTGTGCAAGACCGTTGCCTTGCTCCGCCGCCTTGCGCACCCAGAACAGTGCTTGCGCGAGATCCTTGGGAACCCCGGTTCCATTCAGATACATCACGGCAAGGGAGGATTGGGCAGATGCATGGCCCTGCTCAGCAGCCTTGCGATACCACTCAACCGCCGTCACCGGGTTCCTGACCACACCGTTGCCTTGGTTGTAGCGATCTCCAAGATCATTCTCGGCATCTGCGCTGCCGGTCTCGGCTGCTGCCAGCACGCTCTTCAACGAGGCCGCTTCGTCATTGCCAAGCGCGTGGGCGCTGCAGGCGAAAACAAACAGGCCCGTGCACAGAACTGTGCGAACCCGGGCTCCAATCGAATCTTCCATGAACTTCTTCACTCTTCATCAATTCCAGAAAAATACCGCGTGCAAATCAAACTCAGGCTTTGCCGCTCACTATCGCCATGCGCGCTGCACCTTTCCGGGCTTCCGCAACGGAAAATATTCCTACGCGCGTGGTCACGGCATCCCCCGGAACCCCGAGCATCGAGGGTGGCGATCGATGCTCAGGGCGCGATTATAGGTGCTGGTACTGCCTTTCGCAGCGCCAGGACCTTCTTGATCCGTGCCACTTCCCCGGCTCCGGCCTCGGCCAACCGACGGGCCTGCTGCCGTTGCTGCCGCGACTGTACTGGTGACGATCTGCCCGCTTCGAGTGTGGCACCCACCACCCTCGCCACCGCATCGCGCAGCCGCAGCTGCGGGCAGAGTCGTGCAGCGCACCAGCGCTCGGCGTAGCGCTTGGCCTGCCGTGCATTCGCTGCTGCAACGATCTTTGCCTTGGGCACTCTGCGTGCTTCCAGGCACACCCGGAAGCCAAGCACTGCATGCGGCACGATGTTCGCTACGGAGCGCCCATTCCACCACAGGTCCCAACGTTCGCCGCTCTGCACCCAGCCGGAATGCCGGGGGACGGACATTGAATCTGCGATCTCAAGGCGGGAATCCATGGCCGGAAGAATACGATCGGCTGTCGCACGGATTGAGATTGCGATGGCAACGCGATCATCGACCATGAATCGTTCAAGAAGGCGCCGGCTGTCCGCTGCCTGGACGCGCTACCCTGTTGCCCGATGTCTTCCATGCGCAACGTCCTCCATCGCGATCTCGTGTCCAAGGCCGCATCGCTGCCCCGGTTGCCCGGGGTATACACCTTCCACGATGAGGCGGGAGCCGCGCTGTACATCGGCAAGAGCGTGGACATCCGGCGACGGGTGCTGGACCACCTTCGGGCGCCGGACGAACAACGGCTTGTCGGCAGGACCGACGGGTTTTCCTGCATCCGCACCGCCGGTGACATCGGGGCGCAGCTGCTGGAAGCACGGCTGATCAAGCAGGCCAAGCCGCTGTTCAACAGGAAGCTTCGCCGCAACAAGCGACTGTGCACGATCGTGCTGGCGGCTGACGGGGTCCGCATCGAGGATGTCCACGGCGCCGATCCTGCTCAGGCCCATGGATTGTTCCCCGGCCGTCATGCCGCCATCGCCGCACTGCAGCGCCTGGCGGACGAGCACCAGCTCTGCTACGGGCGGCTGGGGATCGAATCGGTGCGTGCCGGGGCGCCCTGCTTCCGCCACCTGCTCAGGCGCTGCGCGGGTGCCTGCAACGGCAGCGAACCGGCCTCGGCGCATGACGAACGGCTGCGAGGTGGCCTGGCCGGCTACCACCGGCGGGCATGGCCCTACGCCGGCGCAATTGGCATCGACGAGCGCTCGGAGGACATGCGGCAGATCCATGTGGTGCGTAACTGGACGTACCTGGGCTCGGCGCCGACGATCGCAGCAGCGCGAAGGCTCGATACGCCAGCAGTCGGTTTTGATCGTGACGGCTACAGCGTGCTTGCAAGGCCACTGGTCGGTGCGTCGGTGAAGGTCATCGCTCTCTAGTGGAATGCTGGCCGCGGGGCCACCCGAGCCCACGGGCGATGCGCCTTCGCACAGCCATACGAACAGAACTGCGTTCAACGTGACGGGTTACATTGAACCGGACCGCAGCAACGCTACGCACAACGCCATGAAGCCGCCACCCACGGCCAACGCCAGCCACGCCCTGCCCATGCTGCGGGCACTGAATACGCCCACGCCCACCGCCACCATCAGCACGAACCCCAGCAGCGAGCTGGCCAGCACGGAGACTGCCGGCGGCACATCGGTCAGCGCAGGCAAGCCCAATGCCAGCGCGGTGGCGGTTGCCGCGGTGAACGCGTAGCCGCCGGCCGAAGCGGCCAGCACGCGACCGGCCACCTGCCAGCGATAGCCGGCGCCCCGCCCTTCCACGGGCTTGGCGCTGCGTGGCGCCTCCTGCACCTGCGGCCAACGCCGCTGCAGCATCACCGCCATTCGTGCCAACACCAGGCCGAATGCCAGTGCGGTGAGCTCCACCCCGGCCTGCTGCCACGCACCCCGCTGCAGGTACATCACCAGATGCTGGCCGGTGGTGGCCAGATTCATCAGCGGCAGCGCCAGGCACAGCACCGCGGCCAGCCACAGCTGCTCGATCCATGCCTGCCGTGGCGGGCGCGACAAGGCATGCAGCAACGAGACCGCCCAGGCCAGCAGGAATATGCGTATCTCCCAACCGCTACGGTCAGTCATTGCCAACGGCAGCAGCCGATTGGCATGGAAGTAGACAATGCTGGCCAGCGCGATGCCGGCCAACGACACCACATTGAACGCTTCCATCCATCGGTAGATGCCCGCCGTAGGCGCACCGAACTCATGCTCGCTGCGCTTGCGCCGCTTGATGGAGAACAGCAGCGTCCCGATCGCGATCATCGCCGTGCCCAGCAGGCCACTGATGAAGTACAGCCACTTCATCGGCCAACCGCCGAAATCCGCTTTGTGCAGTGCTTCGATGCTCTCGTGCACCTGCGCGGCACCCACGCCATGCGGGTGCGACGCGTGCTGTTGCAGCAGTGTGCCGCTGGCAGCATCGAACGTGATCCGACTGGCCTCGGTCAGCAGGCGTCTGTCCGCGCCTTCCACCGGTTTGCGACCCACCACTTCCACCACGCTGTGCACGGTGCCGGGCGTCTGGATGATGATCTGTGCCGGCGATTGCCCGCTGATGGCCTGCGCGCGCGCCAGCAGTTGCGGTAGGTCCGGCAGTCGTGCGATGGAAACCAGGATGGCGGGCGGAACCGGCTGTGCGGGCGCCAGTTCGGCTTCATAGCGCGCGTACGCGCCATCTGCATCGCCATAGGTTGCATGCACGGGCCACGGCAGGTAGCTGCTGTAGAAGAATGCGAGCCCGGTGTAGCCGATCATGAACAGGAAAGGCAGAGTCAGCACAGCGCTCAGGTTGTGCGCATCCAGCCAGCTGCGCTGGCCCTTGCCGGGGCGGAAGGTGAAGAAATCCTTGAAGATGCGCTTGTGCACCACTACGCCGGAGACCAGCGCCAGCAGCATGCAGGCCGTGATCCAGCCGACCAGCCAGTAGCCGGCCATGCCACCGTGCAGGGTGTAGTGGAAGGACATGAAATGGCGCCCGCCCTCGGTTTCCCGTAGGCGAGGTGGCGGTTGTGGCATGCCCGTGCTGGCATCCACCCAGCGTTCGTGCGCGATGCCGTCGCCCTCCTCCCATGACAGTTCCAGCGGCCACCCTTGCTGGGCAGGCCAGCGGATCTGCCAAGCCTGCGCATCGGCGGCGTGGGTGGCCAGCCATTGCTGCGCACGTGCCGCCTGCGCTCCCGCGTCCATCGCTGGCGAGGAGGCCGGTACGGGACCGGCCTCCATCCAGCGCGTGATCGGCTCACGGAACACGCTGAGCGTGCCGGTCAGGAAGATCGCGCACAGCAGCCAGCCACTGGCAAGGCCACACCAGGTATGCAGCCACGACATGCTTTGGCGGAAACCTGCCTTCATGCCGTTGCCGTGGCGGGCACGCTGTCGCCCTGCCGGTTGTGGAGGATCACAGCGAGCCGCGCAGCGTCAGCGTCACGTTGCGGGGTTCACCAAAGAAGTTGCCCCGGCGGATCTGGCTGAGCATGGCGTAGTAGCGCGTATCGAACAGGTTGGCCACGTTGAGGCCAACGCTCCAGCGCGGATTGATCCGATAGCCGGCACGCAGGTCCCACACGGCGCGCCCCGCCGCCCCCATGCGCCAGTCCGGGTCGTCGTAGGCCGGATAGGAGTAGCTGCTCTGCGCCGACACGCCACCACCCACGGAGAACGCATTCCACTTGCCGGGCAGCTGGTAGGACGTTGACAGGCGCAGCAGGTGGCGGGGCGTCTCGGCGCTGATGGTCGCGCCCTCATCGTCACGGCTGGTGACGTGGGTGTAGCCGGCCATCATCTGCCAGCCCGGTGCCAGTTCGCCGCTGGCTTCCAGCTCAAAACCCTTGCTGCGCAGCTTGCCGCCATTGCGGTAGCAATCGGAAGACGCCAGGGAGCCCCGGCAACTGCCCGGGTCGGACTCGTCCACCACGGCGTTGCCGGTCTTGCGGATGGAGAACACCGCCGCAGACACGTTCAAGCGCCCTTCGTTCAATTCGCCCTTCACACCCAGCTCGTAATTGGCGCCGATGGCCGGGTCCAGCACCGAGCCGGAGGAAGTGACATACGAGCTCTGCGGCTGGAAGGTATCGGCGTAGCTGGCGTAGACCGACCATTGCGGCCCCAGGTCGTAGACAAGCCCGGCGTACGGAGTGAATTCGTGCTTCTGTTCGTAGTCACGGCTCCTGGCACCGCTGAAGCCATCGCTGGACTGGTACTTCACCCAGCTCAGCCGGCCGCCCAGCGTGAGGTGCAGGGGCTCCGCCAGCTGCAGGCGCAGGTTGCTGTACACGCCGCTCTGCTGTGCGCGGGCGTTCTCCGCCCAGTCCCAGGCTGGCTGGAGGGGCTGCGCAATGGCGCTGTGGTCCGGTGCGTAGACATCGATCGGCACGTCGATGGCCAGGTCCGCCGAGCTTTGCCGCGTACGCTGGCGCGACCACATCGCGCCCAGCAATACCTCGTGGCTGCGGCCAAAGGCTTCGAAACTGCCGGCGGTGTGCAGGTCGATGCCATCGCTGCGCACGCGCGAGCGGTTGAAATAGATGTCGTAGAAGCGCGAACCGACGCCGGTGGCGCGGTCCACCCCGCCGAGCGGAACCGCAACGCGCTGGTCCAGGTCGGACTCGGTGCGGTTCACCGACAGGCGCGCCTTCCAGCGCTCGTTGAAGCGGTGCTCCGCCTCTGCGAAGGCTTCGTCGACGGTGCCTTCCTGCCGGTTCCAGTCCTGGATGAGCGACGTGGAACGCTTGATGTCCAGTGCGCCGCCGTCGGTGTAGCGCGGCAGGCCGAACAGCCAGTAGCCGTCAGTGTCACTCTGCTGATGGCGCAGGCCGAAGGTCAGCGTTGTGTCCGCGCCCAGGTCGGCGTCGATCACACCATAGGCGACCGGTGCCTTCGAGGAGGTGCCCTGCTGGAAGTATCCACGGTCCTGGTAGGCCGCAACCAGTCGGCCGCGCACACTGCCGGCGGCATTGAGCGGGCCGCCGCCATCGACCTCGAGGCGATAGTTGTCCCACGAGCCCACGGTTGCTGCCAGATCGAGATGGGCCTGGTCGCGCGGGCGCTTGCGCACCATGTTGATCGCCCCGCTGGGGTCGGCTGCGCCCAGCATCATGCCGCCGGCACCGCGCAGCACTTCAACCCGCTCCAGTACGGCGGTGTCGATGGGCAGCCAACCCACGGGGGCATAGACGATGCCGGCCACGCCATCGACCAGATAATTGCTGTCGTCCACGGTGAAGCTGCGGATCGAGAACTTGTGGTTGCCGAAGTTGCGGGCGGTCTTGGTCACGCCCGTGGTCTGCGCCAGCGCTTCGTCCAATGTGGTGAGGTTGCGGTCGTCCAGTTGCTGGCGGGTAATCACGCTGACCGATTGCGGGGTCTGGCGGATGCTCTGCCCCAGCTTGCCCAGACTCAGCTCACGTGCCGTGTAGGAGCCGTCGCTTGGTGCATTGGCGGTCACGTTCACCGTCTGCAGGGTGGTCTGGGTGTCTTTGCTGCGCGCAGGTGCTGCTGCTTCCTGCGCCAGCGTAAACACGCCCGGACGGGTGGCGTTGACACGCACCCCACTACCCTCCAGCAGGCGCGCCAGTGCCTCCTGCGGCGTGTAGCTGCCGGTCAAGGCCGGGGCGCGACGGCCCGCCACCGCTGATTCGCTGAACAGCACCTGCTGCCGGGACTGCTCGGAGAAGCTGCGCAGTGCGGCATCCAGCGATTGAGCCGGAATGTTGAACTGCATGCGCGCGGCCGGCTGGGCCTGTGCGATGGCCGGTGCCGCCAGTGCGCTGGAAATGCACAGTGCCAGCAGCGGCAGCCGCTTGGCGTGTACCCCCGTAGAGAACGCGCGGGCAACAAGTGCGCGCTTGATCTTCATGTACCCCATTACCGCTCCATCATGCTTGGCCACCACTGGCCTCACTGGGGTAAACGGAAAATGGCGGTGGAGTGGGAACCCGCGCCGGAAGAATTTTTCCTCGGGGCGTCAGCGGGTCACAGGCCGTTCGTCGATGCGATAGCCGCCCTGGGCATTGCGGGTCACCTGCACAGGCAACAGATCCGGCAACGCCTCCAGGAAAATGGCCGGGGCATCGGTGGCTGCGTACCCGGAGACGGGCAGGAACTTCAGCCCGGGCTGGCCCAGCGTGACGGGATGGCCCAGATACTGCCCGACTTCCTGCGCCACTTCGTCCAGCGGGGTACGCCGGAACACCAGGCGCCCGTTGCGCCAGCCGCCGATGCTCTCTGCGTTTGCCGCAATGGGGCGATAGGCGGCTGTAAACGTGGCAACGGCCAGGCCCTGTTCGGCGTGCAGGCTGAGCGGCGCGGTGCCCTCGGCCCGATCCGGCTGTACCCGCACGTGCCCATGCAGCACCTTGACCACGACTTCGCCGGGCGCATTGCGCACGTTGAAGGCCGTGCCAATCACGGTCACCCGGCTGCGCTGCGCATCCACGGTGAAGGGCCGGTCGGCCGCCGGGGCGACCTCGAAGAACGCCTCGCCCTGGCTGAGCACGACTTCACGACGGGATCGATAGAAGTGCACGGCCAGCGAGCTGCGTGCATTGAGCGAAATCCGCGAGCCATCCGGCAGTTGCAGGTCACGGATCTCGCCCGCGCCAGTGGCCACGTCCTGCACATAGCTGGGCGCGGTGTACCAACCGTAGCCGACGTAACCCAGGGCCAGCATCGCCACGGCCGCAGCCGCCGCAACGCGTGGCAGGCGCTGCGACCGCCCACGCCACGCCCTGCCGTCCCGTCGCGGAGCTGCAGGTGCCGTTGGTGCGAGCGCCGCAGGCCCGTCCGAGGCCAGCATGGGGCGCGGCAGCTGGCCCAGGTCGTGCCAGGTTCTGGCCACCTCGGCGAATGCCTGCTGGTGCGCTTCGCTCTCGGCCAGCCACCGCTGCAGGGCCGCCTCATCTTCCGGCTGCCAGTCCGCATCCTGCTGGCGCACCAGCCACGCAGCAGCCGCCTCATGCAGGGCAAACGGATCGAAACCTGCGGCAGGAGGAGTGTCGTTCATCGGCAGGAGAGATCAGCATCAGAGGCAGGCACTGCATCGCCCGCCCCGGTTGGCCGATGCAGTGCCTGCATCTGCGCCAGGGATGCATAGCGTACCCGCACTTCGCAGTAGGCAACCGCACGCGACAGATGCTTGACCACCATGCGCCGGGAGATCTGCATGCGGGCAGCCACGTCTTCCTGGGTCAAGCCATCAAAGCGGCTGAGCACGAAGGCCTCGCGCTGACGCTCGGGCAGTTCGGAAAGCGCTTCCGCCAGGCGCTGCAGGCGCTGCCGTTGTGCAGTGACCTGCAACGGGCACTGTGATTCATCGCCGGCCATCACGTGGCCGGCTTCCTCAGCGTCTGCCAGAGGCATGACCTGAAGGCGGCGGCCGGCATGATGTTCGCGGTATTCGTCGGCCACGGTGTTCATCACCGTCCGCCGGAGATAGGCGCCCTGCTTGTCACAGGAATCGAGCGCCGGATGGGCCGCGATCCACTTCACCGCACCGTCGTGCAGCGCGTCCTCGCTGTCGACGACGCTGCCTCTGAAGCGGGTAAGGCTGCGCAGTATCGGTCGCCGCCAACGCTCATAGGCCTTGGCCAGGATGCCGCCAGTGGCGGTGCTGCCGGCATCCGGGCGAGCTGCCGCAACCGATGATGCGTCGGGCCCCTCCATATCCTCCGCCGTGTCGCGACCTAGCGCAGGCACGGTATCCCCGTTGCAGGGATCTGCGATCGGCACAGGAGGGGCGTGAACGTCACTGGGGTAGCCGGATGAACTGCCGACGTGGGCGGCAGGCGTCAACAATGGGGAAGTGGCCGGAGTGTAATGCGAGTCATTTGCAATTGAAACACCCCCTGCCCGAGTGGAAGTCCAGCAGGACCGATGCAAGGCCTGGCAGGCAGCCACGCCAGGGTCAGTGGGCAACCCCTGCCAGCGCCGGTATCACGGCTGACGGCAGGCGCCGCCGTTGCGGCACATCACGTCCTCGATCCAGTCGATGTAGCTGGACACGCGAACGTTGTAGACCGCCTGGCCATAGAAGCCCGCTTCAAGGGCGTGCTCGGGAACGGCAGTGATCCAGGACCCAAGGCCAACCAGCTTCCACGCACCTTGATCCTCGATCAACAGCGGGCCACCGCTGTCGCCGTTGCCGAGCACGCCTTCAAGCGGCAGGCCCTGCGGCGGCCGATCGAACCGGTACCAGAGGTAGCGTTCGTTGCCGCCGGTGATGGCGTTGTACGCCCGGCGCAGGGTCGTGCGATGCGACCCGTTCGGCACCAGGCCCGTGGCGCCGTTGCCGGTAGCGCCCTTCCCGATCAGGGCTGCAACCTGTCCGGCCTCGCCCGTTCCCCGATAGAGCGCTACCGGTAGCACATCGCTGGCTGGCGCTGCCAGCCTGATCAGCGCGATATCGTCCGACGTGGCCAGGAAGGCGTGGATCCTGGAGGGACTTCCCGTTGCCATGGCCTCCTTGCCCAAGGCGTCCGGCATTCGTTTGAAGCCTGGATGCAGGAAAACCCGAGCAACGCCGTAGCTCTTCCCGTTGATGGCGATGGTTGCACCCATCCCTTCCATCGGCGCTGCATGGGCCGCGGTCAGCACCCATCCGGGGGCGATGAGGACACCGTGGCCCTCGCCTGGCATGTCGGCCAGCGCCGGGAACGCCGATGCTTCAATACGGTACTTCGCATCATCGACATCATCGCGGATGACAACCGCGCCGGCGCCGAGTGGAAGCACGGCGAGCGCCAGGAAGAGCCAGCGTCTCATTGGAGACCCTTAGTGTGGTTGCGACGCCCCATCATCCGCGAGCTGCTCCCGTGCAGCAATTCTCTCGACCAGCGTATCGATCGCTGCCTCCATGGCCCGCGCGGTCTGGTCGCCGCTCTGGTTGGTGATGACGAAGATGCCAAGATCATGCTTCGGCACGATGTAGATGTAGCACTGGGAGCGTGGCACGCCACCGTGGTGGGCGTAGTACACGCCCTTCCGATCGTCGCCGGAAACGATGTTCCAGAAATAGCCGATGCTGAAGTCGTCGTCGAACGTGGCCAGCGTACGGTGTGATTCCTTTACAACGGGACCGTTGGCCAGCTCGAACTGAAGGTACTTCACCATGTCGGGGACGGTTGCCTTCACGTTTCCGGAAGCGCCCCATGGCAGCTGCGGCATCGGCGTGGTCGGTAGCGGATTGTCGCTGTGGTAACCGACGGCCAGCCGTGGCGTTTCGGCATCGCCCAGGTTGATCCTGACGCCCGTCATGCCGGCCGAATCACGGAAGAAGTCACGCAGCAGCGGCTCGTAGTCACGCTGATGGACCCGTTCCAGAATGTGCGCGGAAAGCTGCGTGCCGACGCTGGAGTACGCGTACTCTTTCCCCGGCATCCGCGGAATCTGCACGGCATGCAGGTCCCTCAGGAAATCGGCCTTGCCGTAGCCTGCGTAGATCGCGTTGAGTTCAGCCGGTGTGCGGTGGTCGGTGAAATCCTCCAGCACCGTGTTCGCACGTTCCGGCAGCATGTTCGGCAGGCCACTGGTATGCGACAGCAGGTGGCGGACGCGGATGGGGTGGCCCTGGTACTGCAGGTTCGGATAGTCGCCCTGCAGGTACATGCGGATGTCATCCTCCAGGCCCAGCCTGCCTTCCAGGACCGCGTTGGCCATCAGGGTGCCGGCCAGGGTCTTGCTCAACGAGCCGATTTCGTAAACGGTTGCGTCGGTGGGCGGCCCTGGCTTGCCGGTTTCCATGTCACCGCGATGGCGGATGAAAGTCCTGCCCCGGTACACCACTCCGATGGAGGCAGCATGCAGCAGCGGTTGCTCGATCAAAGTCTGCGCGACCTGGTCGATGTCCGCCCCCAGATCCTTCGGCGTAGCCTTTCCGGCGGAGCAGCCTGCGCCAAGCAGGGCGGCGGACAGGGCGAAGGCGTTGAGCCACCGCCGGTTTCGAACGGTCATCGAAAGGGCTTCCATGCGCTGGCGCTTGAAGGGCGATCGGGAATGAGCGCACAAGGTAGCCCATTGCCAGGCCGATCACCCGGAGGCAGAAAGCGCCCCTGCCCTGCCTTGATGGCCCTCCCCGAGATCGATCAGCCGATCGGTCGCGGTCACGATGCTGCGCCGGTGGGTGATGGCCACGACGGTGACGTCACCGGCAATGGCACGGATGTGGTCCATGATCTCGCGCTCGGTGGCTTCATCCAGGGCAGAGCTTGCTTCGTCCAGGAACAGGATTGCCGGTTCACCATACAGCGCACGCGCGATTGCGATGCGCTGCCGCTCCCCGCCGGAAAGCTTCAGGCCACGCTCGCCCACCGTGGTCTCCAGCCCCTCGGGCAACGCCTCGATCAATGGCAGGATCGCGGCCCTGCGTGCGGCATGCCGCAGCCGGCCATCATCACGCGCACGCCCCAGCAGGATGTTGTCGGCCAGGCTTTCATTGAGCAGGATGACGTCCTGCGGAACCACCGCGACCGCGGCATGCCACGCAGCTCGGTCGATATCGGACAGTTCGACGCCGTCCACGAGAATCCGGCCACGCTGGGGATCGATCGACTTCAGGGCCAGCTTGAACAACGTCGACTTCCCCGACCCGGTGGGCCCCATCAGGAAGGTGATGCCGCCCCGCCCGGCCTGGAAGCAGACATCGTCCACCCCGCGCCCGTTGCCGTAGCGATGGCTGACCCGCTGGAACTCGAGCCGGCCATTGCCTCCGGCGAAGCGCTGGGCATGGGCCACCTGCCGTTCTTCGGGCGCCGCCCACAGGGTTGAAAGCGGGCCCAGCATGCTCCAGGAGCGCGCGACGTCGTCGATGGAACGGGCAATCATCTCGAACGGCATGTTCAGCTGGAGCAGCAGCAGATTGAACAGGACGATGTCGCCGACGCTGAGCGCCCCACTCTGGTAGCGCGGCAGCAGCAGATGGAAGGTCACGATGAACTCCACTGCGAGGCCGATGCCCAGCAGGGCGATGAAGCCTATCCGCTGCAGCACGTAGGCGCGCCAGCTGTCACGCACGTCCTGGGCCTTCCGCTCGAAGCGCTGCACCATCCAGGCGCTGCCGCCGAACTGGCGCAGCGTTTCCATGGCGTTCATGGCGTTGCCAACGAAACGGGCATTCTGCTGCCCGGCTTCGACGGCGGCTTCGCGATGGATGCGGGCACGGCGGGTGGCAATGGCCGAGAGCGTGACCGCCACCGTGCCGTAAGCCAGCACGATCACCACCACCTGCAGGTTGATCAATGCACCCAGCGTCACCAGGGTCAGCAGGATCTGCAATGCACTGGGAATGAAGGCAACCAGCCCAAGCTGCACGATGATCTTCAGTGCGCCACGGCCTTTTTCCCCGGCCGATTGCAGCTCGGCGGGGTTGTGGTCCAGGAAGAAGCTGTTGGTCTTCTTCAACAGGCGGGCGAAGTAGCGGGTGCTGGTGATGAAGCCCAGATTCTCGCCACTGAGGAACGACAGGTACTGCACCGTGTTCTGCAGGGCACTGCCCACGCCCAGCACGACGGCGTAGAGCAGGAATCCCCACGCCAGCGCGTTGACTCCATCGATGGGCAGGCGGTCGATCAGGCGCGAGAACAGGTACGGCGCTGCAACACCTGCAAGACTGGATAGCAGGACACTGCCGGCGATCAGCAGCAGGAGCCTGCGGTCAGCCTTCCAGTACGCCGCCAGGATCTCGGCAACAGGCGGCGGAGCTGCGATCTTCGTCATTGATGTCGTCCCAGCAGCCCGACGGCGCCTGTCCATTGCCTCTTGAATGATATGATATAACATCGCCATCTGGGGCGACGCAGCCGCGTTGCAGGCCACTTTCGGATGGGATCGATGGACCGGGGAATGACGAACGTATCCACTGCCACGCCGCGCGCATGCATGGCCCTCGGCATCGCTGCTGCATTGCTGGCCAGCCTGCCGGCGGCGGCACAGAGCACGGTCGCTGGCCGTGGCTCAAGCGCGGCAGGCTCGCCGCCCGAGGCCCCGACCGCCACCCTGGACAAGGTCCTGGTGGTGGGCAGCAACATCCGCAACGCCGTAGGTGGCGGCGCCTCCCCGGTCATCGTGATCGACAGGGAGGCCATCGACCGCACAGGCGCAGCCACCGTGCAGCAACTGTTCGAGAAACTGCCGCAGAACTTCGGCGGTGGCGCGAACGGTGCGAACGTTGCCAACCTGGGGGTTGACCGCGATACCGGCAACAACTTCGGCCAGGGCACTGCCCTGAACCTGCGCGGGCTGGGTACCGGCACCACCTTGACCCTGATCAACGGCCACCGCGTGACCTCATCGAACCGCTATCAGTATGTGGATGTGTCGCTGATCCCGCTGAGTGCCGTCGAGCGCGTGGAAATCCTTACCGATGGCGCCTCGGCCATCTACGGCACCGATGCGGTCGGGGGCGTGGTCAACATCATCCTGCGGCGCGACTTCACCGGTTACGAGACCGCTGTGCGCTACGGCACGGTGACCGCCGGCAGCATGGAGGAATACCAGGCATCGCAGTCGGCGGGCTGGTCGTGGGAAGGCGGCCACGTGCTGGCCAGCTACGAGTTCCTGAAGCAGGGCAACCTGCCTGCGGTGGAGAAGGACTTCTCGAGAAACGTGCGGGTCAGGCCCTACGACCTCTATCCAGGATCGAAGCGGCACAGCCTGTACGTGGACGGCGTGCAGCAGCTCAGTGATGTGTTGACCCTGAACGTCACCGGCTCGTTTGCCAAGCGCGAGATGGATACCACCATCTCCGGCACGGCCGACGAAACGCGGCTGTTCCCGCACACGCGGCAGTTCGACCTGTTCGCCGGCCTCACGCTGGATCTTCCCAATGAGTGGCAGGCACGCCTGGATTCCGGGTTCGGCAGGAGCGATGTGTCCTACCAGCGCACCACCATCACCGGCAGCTCCGCCAGTACCGCGCCGCCCACCAACACCAATTCCGAATCGCGCTACCTGGACGTGGTTGCCGACGGCGAACTGTTCAACCTGCCCGCCGGCGGCGTACGTGCTGCATTCGGAGCGGGGTACCGTCGTGATGGCTACGAACTGGTCGATCACCGCGGCCTGGAGAAGCCGCTCGACCTGCAGCGCACCGTCAGGTCCGCCTTTGCCGAGCTCAACGTTCCGCTGCTGAAGGACCTGCCGGGTGTGCGCAGCCTGTCCCTGACCGCGGCGGCGCGCTATGACGACTACAGCGATTTCGGTTCCACGCTGAATCCAAAATTCGGCGTGCTGTGGGAGGCCACCGAGGGGTTGTCGTTCCGCGCCAGCCATGGCCGCTCCTACCGGGCGCCGGTGTACCAGGACATGCAGTTGAACAACACCGTGGTGGTGGCGAACGTACCCAACCCGGCCGCACCCGGCGGCAACACGATCCTCATGATGCTGTCCAATGGCAACCCGGATCTGGGCCCCGAACGTGCCAAGACCTGGACCGGCGGTTTCTCGTTCGCGCCACCGTCGGTGCCTGGCCTCAAGATCGACGCGAACTACTACCACATCGACTACGCCGACCGCATCGGCAGTGGCTTCGGCGGCAGCTTCCCCTCGCTGTTCCTCCAGTCCACGGCCCCCTACGCGGAAATCCTGACCACCAACCCCACGCAGCAGCAGATCCAGCAGGCACGCCAGCTGGGTGTGTCGGGGCTGGGCCTGTTCGTCTCGCGCGTGGGCCCGTATGCGCTGCCCGCCGGAACGGACGAAACCAACAGCCAGGTGATCCTCGACAACCGCTTCCGAAACAACGCCTTTACCCGGCAGCGAGGCATCGATTTCAGTTCTTCCTACGGCTTCGACGCCGGCCAGGCCCGCATCGCCATCGACCTGGCCGGGCAGTACATCATCGATTCGAAGCGGCGCGTGACCAGCACCTCTCCGGAAGTGGATGCGGTGAACGCGGTGTACTACCCGGTGGACCTGAAGCTGCGCGGAGGCATCGCACTGAGCCGGCAGCAGGCCGCGGGCGGGCTGTTCGTGAACTACGTGGACAGCTATCGCGATCCGGCCAACCTTGCCCGCCCGCACGTCAGCTCGTGGACGACCGTCGACCTCAACCTCGCCTATCACTTCGGTCCGTCGCCGGACCCGCAGCGCGGCACCTCGCTCGCGTTCAACGTGCAGAACCTGTTCGACCGGGATCCGCCGTTCATCATCAACAGCATCAATACCGGCTACGACCCCACCAATGCGACAGCGCTGGGGCGCTTCCTGTCCATGACGCTGACCCATCGCTGGTAGGCCCGGATGCACGCCCACTCCCCTGCCCGGTCGAGGCCGACGATGGCCATCCAGCAGGCCTTCGCAGTTGCGTCCACCCAGCTCACGCTGATGTGGCGAGAGCGGCGTGTGCTGTGGCTCGCCGTTGCCCTGTTGCTGATTGCAGGTGCGTCGGTGCTCAGCGGTGCCGCACGCATGACCCTGCAGGCGCAGGAGCGCCAGGCAGTGAGCGAGGAAGAGACGCGGCTGTGGGACAGCCAGGGCACGATCGATCCCCACAGTGCCGCCCATGTGGGGCGTGCCATTCCTGCACCCGTGCGGCCGCTGGCGGCGCTGGACCCGGGGCTGACGGATTTCCTGGGGACCTCGGTGTTCATCGAGGGCCATGCACAGAACCCGGCCCGGCACCGCGCCGTGGACGCCGGTACCGCACTCAGTCGCTTCCAGGGCTTCTCCGCAGCATGGGCGCTGCAGGTCGTGGCGCCGCTGCTGATCATCCTGGCCGGCTTCGCCAGCCTGTCCGGCGATGTAGCCCGCGAGACGCTGCGCCAGGAACTCGGCACCGGCGCCTCGGCCGGCGTGCTGATCATCGGGCGATTGATTGCCCTGGCGGCCGCCTCGCTGCTGCTGGTGATGGCCATGCTGCTGATCAGCCTTCCAGGGCTGTCCATCCAGTACGGGGGGGCCGCGGATATCGCCGCCCTGCTCGCACTTGCCGCGGCCTATGCGCTCTATCTGCTGGTGTTCTGCGCGTTTACCGTGGGCGTGTCGGCACTTGCCGGCTCCGCTCGAACGTCGCTGGTGGTGCTGCTGGGCTTCTGGGTGGTATCCACGCTGCTGGTGCCAAGGGTGGCGCCCGCCGTGGCCGAATCCCTGCATCCGACCCCTTCCGCACCCTCCTTCAGGGCTGGCGTCACCGAAGAAGCGGAGAACGGTGCGGATGGCCATGACCCGGCGGGCAAGCGGCTGGATGCCTTGCGCACGGCGTTGATGGCGCGCTACCGCGTCGACAACGTGGACGACCTGCCGGTGAACTTCCGCGGCGTGGCCCTGGAGTTTGCCGAGGCGAACTCGACGCGCGTCTACAACCGCCACTTCGACAACCTGCATGCCACCTACCAGCAGCAGGATGCCACGCAGCGGCTGTTCGCCATTGTCTCTCCAACGCTGGCGCTGCAGTCCTGGTCGCGTGCGTTCGCGGGCACGGATTTCCGGGCACACCTGGCATTCCTGCGTGGCGTGGAGGATTACCGCTACCGGTTGATCCAGGCACTCAACCAGGAAGTGAAACTGCACAAGGCGCCAGGGGGCGGGAAGCATGTGGCCGATATCGCCGGCATCACCCGTCCGGTGCAGTACCGGGCGCCGCAGCAGACCCTGGCTGGCATCGCCGCAATCCAGGGCGTGAACCTCGCCATTCTGCTGGCCTGGCTGATGCTCGGCCTCATGGTGGTCGTCATTTCGTCGCGGCAACTGGGCAGATCGCCATGAGCGTGGTGTCGATTGCCCGCTACGAGGTCCGTCGCCTGCTGCGCGACCGGGCGCTGCCGGTACTGCTTGTCCTCCTGTTGGGGCTGGTGGCCTACGCTGCCTGGAACGGCCGCGCCTGGGTGGACCAGCGCGAGGCGGCCATCGCACTGATCAAGCAGGAAGAGCAGCAGACCAGGGATCGCAGCCGCGAGTTCGTCGGCAAGGCGCCGTCGGTACTGCCCTGCGTGCAGCCGGTGCTTGTGCCCGGTGAGATGGCATCGCTGTCGATCGGCCAGGCGGATGCCTATCCCTACACCGCCGACGTGGTCGCGCTGGGCGATCCGACCCAGCTGCTCAAGCACGTCTGGGCCGACATCGGCAATCCGGCGGCACGGGCTGCAGGGCGATTCGATCTGGCCTTCGTCATCGTCTTCCTGCTGCCGTTGGTCATTCTCGTGGCCACACATGACCTGTGGTCGCGTGAGCGCGAGCGCGGGATCGCGGCGCTGGTGTTGTCGCAGCCGGTTTCGGCGACGCGACTGCTCGTGGTCAAAGCCCTGGCCCGCGGCCTGGTGGTGCTGCTGCCCACGCTGGCCATCATCGTCGCAATGGCCATCTGGTCAGGCGCCCGCAGCCCTGCGGGACTGATCATGCTGGCCCTGACCGTATTCGCCTACCGTGCTTTCTGGCTGGCATTGGCGATGCTGATCGCGTGCCTTTCCCGCCGCACCACCGAGGCGGCCATCGCCGCTGGCGCGCTGTGGCTGCTGATCGTGGTCATGGCCCCCTCATTGACCCTGGCCGCGGTGAACCTGATCGCGCCGCCACCGTCGCAGATGCGGTTCGCCACGGAAGTGAAGGCGATGCAGTCAGATATCGCCAATCGCCAGCAGCGCGAGCACCTCGTACGCCCGGCACCCCAGCATTGGTCATCGCCCGTCATCCCCGATGCCGTGCGCCAGGCATATGCCGACCGGGTTGCCGCTGATCGTGAACT
Organism: Stenotrophomonas sp. 78350_Sma; assembly: GCF_056482105.1. Lineage (NCBI taxonomy): Bacteria > Pseudomonadati > Pseudomonadota > Gammaproteobacteria > Lysobacterales > Lysobacteraceae > Stenotrophomonas > Stenotrophomonas sp. 78350_Sma. The sequence goes on from NZ_CM151182.1 coordinate 2,431,746, forward strand.
GGCCACGCTGATGGCCTCGCACGCCCGGGCGGAGGCAGCGCACCGTCGCGTACTGGACAGGGCGCGACTGCTGCTGCCCGCCGTGGCCACACAGGACGCGCTTGACCGCATCGCAGGCTCGGATGCCGGCCGCGCGCTCGACTTCCAGCGTCAGGTCCACACCTTCTGGCAGGCCCGGCGGCTGTTGCACAAGGGCTATCTGGACCGTGACCGGTCGCAGACCCTCGACGAGTACGAGTCGCTCCCGCGCTTCCAGTTCCGCGACACCCAAGGCGCTGCCCAGCGGGGTGTCCTGGCCGACCTTGCCGCATTGATCATCGCCAGCCTGATTGTCCTGCTTGCCGCCGCCATGCTGCGCCGCCGGCTGGCCACGCCCTGAGGAAACATCCACATGCTGTCTGCAAAAAGCCTGGTCATGGAACACGGCGCGCATCGGGCGCTGGACGACGTCAGCTTCGAGGTGAAGCCGGGGGAAATCTTCTGCCTGCTGGGCGCCAACGGCGCGGGCAAGTCGACGACCATCAAACTGTTCCTCGGGTTCCTGAAACCCACCTCCGGCTCGGCCGATGTGGACGGGCTCAGCGCGCACCGGCAGCCACAGGAGGTACGCCGGCGGCTGCTGTACATCCCCGAGACCGTGGCGCTGTACGAAGAATTGACCGGCTATGAGAACCTGGACTATTTCGCCCGCCTGGCCGGTGTCGAGGAACGCTCGCCTGCGCGGCTGAAGCAGGCGCTAAGATCCGCCGGGCTGGCTACCGAGGCCTTTGGCCGGCGCGTGGGCCTCTATTCCAAGGGCATGCGGCAGAAGGTCGGCATCGCACTGGCCATCGTCAAGGAAGCCAAGGCGCTGCTGCTGGATGAGCCGACCTCTGGCCTGGACCCCACGGCATCCGCCGAATTCCACGAGCTGATCGTACGGGAGCGTGATCGCGGTACGGCGATCCTGATGGCAACCCACGATCTGTTCCGGGCCCGCGAGGTGGCGACCACGATCGGCCTGATGCGCGCCGGCCGCCTGCGCAGGACGCTGGATGCCAGCACGATCACCGCCAACGATCTCGAGAGCCTCTACCTGGAAGAGATGAGCCGGAACGCCTAGACCACGCCGACTGTCTGCGGGCCAGCCTGGCCGGACCAGCGCCTGAGCCAGGCTTCGATGTTGATCTGCGGGCCGAAGATGCCCAGCACATGCGACGAGTGATCCGGGCTGACCCGCCGGATGCCCGCATCGGCCAGTGCGCTGTCGAGGTAGCCACGCCTGGCCAGGAACCCATCGACAAGCAGACTGCTGATGAACTGCTGGTGCCCCTGGGTGACGGCCACGGAGTGATCATCCAGATACGACTTCACCTTTCGCGACAGCAGCGCCTCCGGCAGCAGGCCGTTCAGTGCACGCCGCGCGATGGTGCGGTCCTCCGCATCGGCCATGAGCAGGTGCAGCGGTAGGCGCGCGAACAACTCGACAAGCGGCTGCGCACTGATCGGTGACACGCCATGCCAGCGTCCCACGCCCTCGAACGGATCAAGCACACTGGTCGGGAATATCATCCGGCCGATATGGGCCAGCTTGTAGGGGGATACATGATGCCCCTGCTCCAGGGCATGCCGAAGCCAGGCCGGCTGCATGCCATCCTGCTCGGCGCACTCCACCCGCACCCATGGGCAGGGCTTGCCCCATCGGCCGTTGATGCTGGCCGGACGCCTGAGCAGGCCATGGACGAGCGCATCCCGCAGTACGCCGTACAGCGAGTCGCCGGACTGCGCGGTTTCGAAGGCCACGCGGAAGAATCCCCGGTCGATGCCACGGCGCCAGGCGTAGTCGATCGCAGCAGCGTTGCCCTTGAAACGCAGGAACACTGCATCACCACCGACACCGGTGAACTGTACGGTGTCGCCGTCGAAGTCAACGTCGCGTCGATGGAGGAGATAACCGGAGCAATGCGCTGGCCGCGCTGTCCTCGGGAAGGACATGATCTCTTCCAGCGCGCAGTGTGGCTGCCGTCGATACTCGATGAATTCGCAGTGCCTGCCCGAGGATTGCCGGGCCCCTTCGACGGCCATTCGTGCGAATCGCCGCTCGTCGGCACCGATGCCGTCATCGTAATGATGGACACAGGTCACCTCGGGAGCTGAGGGCGCATGCAGCAGGCCCGCCAGGATGATCGAGGAGTCCAGTCCACCGGACAGCTGCAACTGGATTTTCCGGTGCTGGCCGGCCAGCGCGCCGATGCAGCCGAGTAGTGTTGAACGGGCCAGCTGCACGGCCTCGTCGATGTCCTCGACAGCCTGGTCGCGGGCCAGCCGCACCACGTCCCACTGGCATTGCCGGCCGGCCGGCTCGCCATCGCGGATCGAAACCGCTTCGCCGGGCTCGACGGAAGTGACCTCCTCGAAGCCGGTCTGCAAGCCATCACGAAACGGGTACAACAGGGAGTAGGACAGGAACGACCAGTCCACGCTGAAATCGCGCAGGCCCAGCCTCAGGCAGTCCTCCATGTTGGAGAAGACGATCGTCACCTGGCCCACCGTGGTCATGTAGCACGGGATCTCCGCAGTGGGATCGCGCAGGACAAACCAGCTCGCTGTCTGCGGCTGGTAGCCGAACGCCACGTACCGGCCCCAGTACCGCTCGACGATGCTGCGGCCGAGGGTGCTGCAGGCGCTGTCGGCCGAGTCCGCATCGAGGTCTACGCGCTCAGGTACGATGCCTGCGCCAAAATGCTTGTGGAACAGCGCTCCGAGCACCGCCAGGGAACCGGATCGATTGCATTCGAAATAGCCGGGATTGTCAGTCTGCGCGTAGATCGCAGCCCCGTTTCCGTTCATCACGCAGCTGGCACCGGGCAGCGTGGCCTCGATCCTTGCCACCGCCTGGCCCGCGTGGGCAGTCGCGGATTCGGAGAACGTGTTCCAGAGCACGGCGATGTATCGATACATGCGACAGGTTTCGTTACAGCACCAGGATGGGGACCATCCGGCGCAGGTTGAAGGGAATATCGGTCAGCACGTGATCACCGTGCTGCAGCCAGCAGTGCGCAGCGAACGGCTGTGTCCTGACTGCGAACACCCAGGCAGGGACGATCCCGTACTTCGACAGGAACTCCCTCATCGCCAGGCAGTAGAGAAAGCACTCATCGGTCTTCCTGAATGCGACGGGTCGGAGCCAATCGAACACCCGGACCAGGAAGGCCAGCTCCTGCAGGCTCGCCGCCGAGCCTTGGGAGATGTCGGCGCGCCTGCGGGCCGATGACACTGTGGCGCTGAAAGGCAGGACCGCCCTGGAGCAGGCCGCATGGGCCGCCGACGCCATGAACCTTCCCACGTCGCGCGCGGTGATCTTCGGGCATCCCCTCGGCTCACCCTCGCGTACCCAGTGCCGTGGCAGTTCGAGACTGGGGCTTGCCGCGGACTTCCCCTGCCGTGGATCCCGGGTGATCAGCTGGCGATCGATCAGCGACTGGAGGAGCTTCGGCATCCGTCGCCCATCGGGCGGCAAGGGCCAATCGAGAACCAGGCCCCCCAGGCTTGCGGCGCCACGCCTGTCGATGGAGAGATATTTTCCCGTGCCCTGGTCAAGGATCACCATCGCATCACCGGTGACGCAGACATGCGCCTGCTTCGACAGGAAATAGGGGGCGGCGCCCTGCTCCATCACGTGCTCTCCTGCCCTGGGACCAAGAAGCGGTGCATGCAGGGCATGCACCGCAGTGACCGCATTGCGCGGCAGATCAGGGCGAGGTGGTCGGGAAGACGCCATCCCACAACGTGCCGTGGTTGTGTGCCTTCGTTTCCGAAACCACCGAGCCCAGCTCGATCAGTTCACCACCCACACCCTGTTCGTCAGGGTTCTGCTGTCCTGCCACTACACCCAGCTCAATCAGCTCGTTCATGAACATCTCCTCTAGTCAGTGGATGTATCCAGGCGTTGCATTGGATACGGAGCAGCCAAGCCACCATCGCCGCGCATGTTGCAGGGCGATTGCCGCCAAGGCATCTAAATGTTACGATATAACATATTACTTTGGCGTGACGAACAGGACGGTCTGCTGGCCGTTGATGCAATCCCCGCGACGGAGAATGGATGAGCAGCGAGATCACTGACGACGGCGTGGACGCGACCGTTCTACTGAAGGGTCTGTTTCCATTGCCGGCCTTCGTCCGCTTCATCAGGGAGCGCTGCCCGCCGGGATGCTTCGACGAGGCCGCACTGGTGGCCGCCTGGAGGGCCGCACGCAGCGACGTGCATCGCCTGCGCCAGGACGAGGCGAATGAGGCGGACGCCATTGCTGTCCAGCCGTTGACCGGGGAGATGATGCCGCTGGCCGATCAGGCGCTGCGGCAACCTTCGATGCACGGCATGACCAGCGTGCTGCCGCGCGCCTGGCAGATGGTCGAGATTGATCGACTGGTGATCTTCCAGGAATGCATCAATCTGCGTCACATCGACCAGTTGGCAGCGGCAATGCCCACCTCGCCCACCGCACAGGAGATCATGCAGCTCGTCGCCCGCAGCGGACGCCATGCACACCCCGACGTCAGGTTCACCCAGTCCGATGGCAGTTACACATTTGCTTCCGCGTCCAATGACCTGCGATTCCTCGATGTGGCGACCATCGATCCGGCGACCATCACCGGCTACGAGCCGTTCGGCGCGGCCAGCCACGCCGTCGTCATCTATCTCGGTTTCAGTGACAACCTGATCAGCGCCACCCGGTTCGGCAAGCGCGTGATCCTGACCAATGGCTCCCACCGCCTGTACCTGCTGCGCAAGCTCGGCTTCCGCCATGTGCCCTGCCTTGTCACCGATGCATCCGACGGCGACCTCAGCGAAGTTCTGCTGCCGGCGGCGGTCAAGCAGGATCGCGGGTTCTATCTTTCGTCGCCGCGGCCGCCCCTTTTCAAGGACTACGTTGACCCCCGCCTGACCAGTGTCGTGCCGGTCACCCGCAAGCACTACGCCCTGCGGGCAAAGCTCGACCTGCAGCGGATCACGGTTCCGGCACTGTAGCGCACCGGGCGCAGCACTCGTCTGGGCTGCTGCACGGTAGACGGTAGATGGCCGGATTGCTGAATCACCTGGCGGAACTGTCGAATGACGGCCCCCGCTTTGCCCAATACGCTTCTGATCCTCGACAGAAGAGGATGCCAGCATGCGTGCAACCACGCTGATTGCCGAAGCCGGAAGAGAAGAGCTGCCGATCGTTCATGTCCTGATGGGATTCGTCTGTGTCTGGCACAGACATGAACCGCAGCAGGCGGATCATGAAGATTGACAGCGCGCACGTCCCCCTCGCCGTGTTGTGCTGGGCGATGCAGTGGTGACGTCAACTATCGAGCTGGAGGGTATCGGGGCGGACTACCCCGATCGCGTCGACAGCCCGGTCATGGTGCTGGGCGTGGACCCCATCACCGATGCTTGGGAAATGCCCTTTCATCAGCATCGGAAAGCACAGCTCCTGGTAGCCACGAGCGGATTGATCACGGCGGAGACCCGTGCAGGCCTGTGGATCGTCCCGCCACAGGGAGCGATCTGGATTCCCGGAGGGCTGTCCCACCGGGCCAGCAGCACAGGAAAGCCGCATGGCTTCGTCGTATTCGTGGAGCCCGGGGCTATCGCTGGACTGCCGACACACTGCTTCGCAATGGCGATCAGTCCATTCATGCATGCCCTGCTTGAACGAACCTCAGCGCTTCCCTGGCGGTACGCCGCTGGCAGTGCGGACGCGCGCCTGATGGCTGTGCTTCTGGACGAGCTCATCGCGGCACCGCCGGAATGGCTGCACCTGCCCATGCCCTCCGACCCAAGGCTGCGAAAGCTGGCCAATGCAATGCTGACCGCCCCGGCCGAGCGGGCCACGCTCGAGGTATGGGCGAGCCGGATTGGAATGAGCGAGCGCAACATGTCCCGCCTGTTCTCCGGCGAGACGGGTCTGAGCGTGAGGCGCTGGCGCAGACAGCTGCATGTGGTGGTCGCGTTGCCGATGCTGGCCAAGGGCCGTACGGTGCAAGCCATTGCCGATGACCTGGGATACGACAGTTCGGGCGCGTTCGTGACCATGTTCCGAAAGACGGTGGGCGCCCCACCCAAGCGATTCCTTGCCGAACGGGGTGCACGGCTGCGCGGACCTGGCGCTGAAACCCTGGCGGTACGGGAGCCCTCGGCTCCCGTACCGCCAGTGACCGCCCTGCCCCTCAGCGCTGGTAGCCCTTTAGGAACAACCAGGTGATCAGCGTGGCATCCGGGCCCTTCGGGTCGGTGAACGGCAAGCCCGACTGGCTGCCACTCCACGCATGCCCCATGCCCTGTACCACATAGTGCTGTGCCAGCGTGCGCCCGCCATAGGTATAGGTGTCCACCGTATAGGCGCGCCCACCCGGTACCTGGCCGTGGTAAGTGCTGGTCGGCACGTACTTCACCGAGTCGTTGTCCTGGCCGTCGTCGGCCAGATCATTGGTCTGCAGGAACTGGCGTACGGCCTGCTGGCCGTTCACCGGATTGACGGTCAGGTCGGCACTGCCATGGAACACCAGCACCGGCAGCGGCCGCGGCGACGGTGAGCCCGAGCACTGCCAGGCCAGCCGACCGTTGCTGTCTGGCGAATAGATGCTGCCGGCCAACAGCGCATAGGCGCTGCCGGAAATGGTGGTCGCGCCCTTGAACATGCCGCCGGAATGGATGGCACCAGCGGCGAACACGTCCGAATAGCAGGCCAGCATGATCGAGGTCATAGCACCGCCGGCGGAAATGCCGGTGACGTAGACCCGGTGCGGATCGACGCTGTAACCGGCCTTCACCTTGTCCACGATGCCGGCCAGGATCGACGCCTCGCCGCTGTCACGGGCCTGGTTGATCGGCAGCTGCCAGTTCCAGCAGCGCGCCGGGTTGGAGGTCACGTTCTGGCGCGGATAGACCACGATGAAACCTTCGGTGTCGGCCACATCGTTGAAGCCGGAGGCCTCGCCCATCAGGTTGGGGCCGTTGACGCAGCCGTGCAGCACCAACAGCAACGGCAGCGGCTGCGGCTGCTGGTCGCTGTAGCCGGCCGGCACCCAGACCTGGTACTCGCGGGCGCCGAACAGGTTTCCGTACAGGCCGATGTCCCAATGCCCGGCAGCGCCCGCGGCGAGTACGGTGCCTGTCGACGCCAGCCAGCAGCACAGCGCCAGCAGTACCGCCTTGATCGAATCGATTCCGGATTTCATGGCCAGATCCTCATGCGTGAGTCGTGGATGAAGGGGTACCGGGGAGCGCGTCCGGCTGGGGGCACGCCCAGTATCCGCATCCGGCGGCCGCTGCCGACTGGACCTAGGTCCACTCGCCGCTGCCGGATGACACCGCTAGCCTTGGCTGCAGGGGTGGCAATGGGCCATCTGTGAGCACTCGCCTGGGGGAGGACCGAATGAAACGGAATTGTCTGAGTCTCATGATCGGCGCACTGCTGGCCTCCGGGCCGGTACTGGCACAGGACACGCCACAGGCCGTGCCGGCGGCAGGCAGGACCGCTTCACCCACGAACCTGGACAGCATCAAGGTCACCGCACGCAAGCGCGAGGAAACCCTGCAGGAGGTGCCAGTCGCCGTCACCGCCTTTACCTCGGAGGCGCTGGACAGGATGAATGTCCAGGACATCAGCGACCTGGATGCGCAGGTGCCGAACCTGACCATCTACGCGGCGCGCGGCGCCAGCAGCACGGTCACCGCCTACATCCGTGGCATCGGCCAGTCCGACCCCACCTGGGGCGCCGATCCGGGCGTGGGCATCTACCTGGATGACGTCTACATCGCGCGCCCGCAGGGCGCGCTGCTGGACGTGTTCGATGTCTCGCGCATCGAGGTGCTGCGCGGCCCGCAGGGCACGCTGTATGGCAAGAACACCATCGGCGGCGCGATCAAGTACATCTCGCGCGGCCTGCCCACCCAGACCGAGGGCTTCGCCCAGGTCACCGTGGGCAACTACAGCCAGCTGGATGCGAAGGCGGCCATCGGCGGCCCGATTGGCGGTGCCGACAGCGGCCTGCGCGCCCGTGTGGCGGTGGCCAGCATGAACCACGACGGGTTTGGCGAGAACACCTTCAACGGCCAACCGGTCAGCGACAAGCAGATCAACGCGGCACGCGTGAACCTGGGTGCGTATGCGGGCGACGACTTCGACGTGCAGTTCGCACTGGACTGGATCGACGATCAGTCCGGCATGCGCGGCTCGAAGATGCTGGCGCCCAATCCGTTCCTGCGCGCCTACCCGCCGATGGACAGCCGCTATGACATCCGCTCGGGCATGCGCAACCTCAACAACGTGGAGAGCAAGGGCGCGTCGGCCACGGTGAACTGGCGACCGAACGACGACATCGCAGTGAAGTATGTGGTGGCCAAGCGTGAATCGGACAGCGAGGCCAACATCGACTTCGACACCACGCCGATCAAGCTGGCCGATGTGGGCGGTACCTACCACGACGAGCAGGTCAGCAACGAGGTTCAGCTGAACTACGATGCCGGCGGACGCGTGCGCGGCGTGGTCGGCCTGTACCAGTTCAGTGGCGAGGCCGGCGGCCAGATCCAGAACAACTACTTCAGCGCACAGTTCGCCGACAACCAGGGCAAGGTACTGACCGACAGCGTCGCGCTGTACGCAGACTGGACGTTCGACCTGACCCGCAGGCTCAAGCTTGATGTGGGCGCCCGCTACACCGACGAGGACAAGCGCGCGATCGTGCTGAACCGCCTCTATGCCGACCCGGGCTTCAGCCGGCCGGTGGCGGTGACGGCGGACTTCGACAAGAAGACCAACTTCAAGAACGTCTCGCCCAAGGTTTCGCTGGACTACCAGATCACCCCGGACGTCATGGTCTACGGGCTGGCCACGCGCGGTTTCAAGTCGGGCGGCTACAACATCCGCGCCAACGCGGTGGCGGTGCCCCGCTCGGCGGAGCCGTTCGATGACGAAACCGTGGACAGCTACGAGGTCGGCAGCAAGATGGCCTTCCTCGACCAGCGCCTGTTCCTGAACCTGTCAGCGTTCTACAACAAGTACAAGGACATCCAGCTGTCGGTGTTCACCGGCCTGGATACCAATGGCGACGGCATCGATGATTCCTTCTTCGGAGATTTCACCAATGCCGGCGCCGGTACCGTCAAAGGCCTGGAAGTCGAATACCAGTACCTGCCCAGCCAGCACTGGCTGATTTCCGGCAACCTGGCCTGGCTGGATACCAAGTACGACGAGTACATCGACCGCGGCGTCAACGTGGCCAGGCAGATGAAGTTCACCAATGCCCCGGAGTTCTCCGGTGCGTTCAACGTGGAATACCGCACCGACCTGGCCAACGGCAGCAACCTGTCGGCACGGGTGAGCTACAGCTACCAGAGCGAAGTGTGGCCCACCACCGACCTGAGCCCGGTGATCCGCCAGGACGGCTATGGACTGGTCAATGCCGGCGTCATCTGGCGCCTGGATGATGTGTGGACCTTCTCGCTGCAGGGCACCAACCTGGCCGACAAGGAATACCGCACCACCGGATACAACATCCCGGCGGTCGGCACGCTGATTGGCTTCTATGGCCCGCCGCGCCAATATAGCCTCAGCGTCCGGTACGATTTCTAGCGCATCCGTTACGATTTCCAGGAAGCCCCTGCATGATGCAGTCCTACGTAGATCTGTACTGGAACAGCAATGATGGCCTGCGCCTGCACGCGCGCGACCATGCACCGGGTACGGGAACGGCACCACGCGGCACCGTGGTCTGCATTCCCGGTCTGACCCGCAATGGTGCCGATTTCGATGCGCTGGCCGGTACGCTCACTGCCGAGGGCTGGCGCGTGATCGCGGTCGACCTGCGGGGGCGCGCGGGGTCGGAGCGTGCGCATGATCCCACCAGCTACAACCCACGCACCTATGCCGACGACCTGGTCGCGCTGCTGCGCGCGCAGAACATCGACAAGGCCGTGTTCGTCGGCACCTCGCTGGGCGTGCTGGTGACCATCACCCTCGCTTCGCGCGCGCCCGAACGGATCGCGGGCGCGGTCCTCAACGATGCCGGCCCCAGGGTGCCGCGTGAGGCGCTGGCACGGATCGGCAAGTACGCGGGCAAGCCGGTGCCGCCGATGGACCTGGTGCAGGCCACGGCCTACGTGGAATCCATCGGCAAGGCTGCGTTCCCGCGCTTCAGCACCGATGACTGGCGGCAGATGGCGGTGCGCACCTTCCGCCCGCGCAGCGATGGCCTGCTGGAACTGGACTACGACCCAGCAGTGATCCGCACCACCCGGCCATGGCTGCTGTGGCTGTTGCGTCCGGTGCTGTGGCGCGCGGTGCGCGGGCTGACCTCGCGCGTGCCGGTGCTGGTGGTGCGTGGCGCCCTGTCCGACATCCTGCCGGCCGACGTTGCACGGCAGATGGCGGCGACGTCGGAGAATGCCCGGCTGGTGGAGGTGCCGGATGTCGGCCACGCGCCCATGCTGTCCGAGCCTGAGGCCCGCCATGCGATCCTGGCCCTGCTGGAGCGTGTGGAATGAGCCCACAGGGCACCGACGCTGCCCTGCCGGCTGCCCTGCAGGCGTTGCAGCAATGGGCGGCCAGTGAGCGGCTGAGTGGCGCCACCCACATCGCCCAGTCGCGCATCGATGCCTTCGCCGACGCCACCGGCGACCACAACTGGATCCATGTCGATCCGGCGCGGGCGCAGGCAGAGCTGCCGGGCGGGCACACCATCGCGCATGGCTTCCTGCTGCTGTCGCTGACCGTGGAAGACGACGTGGCCGCCCTCGCCGGCTTCCCCGGCATCGCCCACGTGCTCAACTACGGCTTGAACAAGGTGCGCTTCCTGGCGCCGGTGCCGAGCGGTTCGGAGGTGCGCGTCCGCTCGCGGCTGCTCTCGCTGGAGCTGCGCCAGCCCGGGCAGTGGCTGCTGACCCAGCAGAAGAGCGTCGAACGGCTTCCCGATGGTGATATCGCACTGGTTGCCGAGCAGCTGTCACTGGTCGTGATCGCAGCCTAGCGCCGCCGCGCCCGGCTTCTGCCTACACTGGAGCGATGTTGACGCCCTCTTTCGTGCTGCTGGCCTGCATTGCGTGGACCGCACTGCTGTTTGGCGTGGCCCTGTGGGGCGAGCGCCGGGGGCATCGGCTTTCGAAGGCATGGCCGCTCATCTACGCGCTGTCCCTGGCGGTGCACTGCACCGCATGGACGTACTACGGCGCGGCGTCGCAGGGGCTGCAATGGGGCTTCCCCATTCCGCCTACCCTCGCTGGCATGGCGCTGATCTTCGCGTTCGGCCTGCCGTTCCTGCTCCGCCTGGGGCGGCTGGCCAAGCAGCACAACAGTGCCACCATCGCCGACCTGGTGGTCGCACGGCTGCGTGCGGATCGCGGCCTTGGCTTCACCATCACTCTGGTGGCGCTGTTCGGCATCATTCCCTACATCGCGCTTCAGCTGAGAGCGGTCAGCCAAGGGCTGGGGGCACTGTTGGGTGATCGTTTCACATCTGCCGACTGGCAGCTGGACATGTCGTTCTGGTTCGCATTGACGATGGCCACCTTCACCCTGCTGTTCGGTGCGCGCAAGGCATCGGCCACCGAACCGAACCGCGGCATCGTGGTCGCATTGGGTCTGGAGTCGGTACTGAAGCTGACCGCTCTGCTGGCCATTGGCCTTTATGCGGCGCTGTCCGTGCACAAGGCCGGCACGCCGCTGCTGGAAAAGATGGCGCAGCTGCCGCCACCGGCCATCGTGCCGGACTATCTCACCATGGTTGCGCTGGGTGCCATCTCTGCATTCACCCTGCCGCACCAGTTCCATGTCGGCGTGGTCGAGCTCCGCCAGACCTCGGACCTGAAGACGGCACGCTGGATGTTCCCCGTCTACCTGCTGCTGATCGGGCTGCCGTCGGTGCCGATGGCATTGGCCGGTGCGGCGCAGCTGCCGGCATCGGTATCCCCCGACCTGTATGTGCTGGCCCTGCCCCAGGCTGGCGGCCACCACCTGCTCGCACTGCTGGCCTACCTGGGCAGCCTGAGCGCGGCCACCGGCATGATGATCCTCTCGGGGCTGACCCTGTCGATCATGCTTGGCAACCATGGATTCGGATCGCACCTGCTCGGCAGCATCGGCGGCGTGGCCAATGCCGACCTGCGCCCGCGCGTTCTGGCGTTCCGACGTGCCGGCATCCTCGCCGTGTTCCTGATGGCGTGGCTGTACAGCCGCGCGATGAGCGATACCGAGGCACTCAGTGATTTCGGCCTGATGTCCTTCACCGCCCTCTCGCAGCTGGCACCGGCGGTGCTGCTGGCCGTGTACCGCCCACGCACGCCTTCCCCGGCCATCATGGCCGGCATCGTGCTGGGTTCGCTGGCCTGGCTGTGGCTGGTGTTGCTGCCGATGATGATCCCGGCCGCAACACCGTCGGCCAGTCCCGATGGACTGCACTGGCTGGCCGTGGTCTCGCTGCGCGTGCAACCCGGCCATATCGCGATCAGCATGGGGGCCAGCCTGGCGATCAATCTGCTGACGGTTGCCCTGGTGTCGAGGGCCGTGCGTCCGCCGCTACCCCGAAGGCGGGATGCGGTGGCTGCCGCTTCCCTGCGCAGGACCGCCGGTCGCTTCCTGGGCCAGGAGCGTGCGCGCCAGCTGCTGGAGGGCGACGCCGGGCAGATGCTGGATGATGACCGGGTTACCGCCGTCGAGCGTGAGCTGACGGCCGTGGTCGGCGCAGGCATGGCAAGGCTGCTGGTCGAAGCCGCACGCGAGGGTGGCGCCGCGCCGCTGGATGCGGTGACTCGCGCCGTTGGCGAAGCGACCCAGGTGCTGCGCTTCAACCAGCGCCTGCTGGAAGCCGCGCTGGAGAACATGAGCCAGGGCATCAGCGTGGTGGATGCACAGCTGCAGCTGGTGGCCTGGAACAGCCGCTACGCCGCGTTGTTCAGGTTCCCGCCGGAGCTGCTGCAGGTCGGACAGCCCGTGGTCAACCTCACGGCATGGGCGCTGGACCAGCTGAAGATCGGTGACAGCCCCGGTGACACACCCGACAAGGCGCTGCAGCGCCGCGTTGCACACATGCGGCGTGGCACACCTCACCTGTCCGAGCGGGTTTTCCCCGACGACACCATCGTCGAGATCCGCGGCAACCCGATGCCGGGTGGTGGGTATGTGGCCACCTTCACCGATGTCACGGCGTTCCGCAGGGCGGAAGATGCACTCAAGCGCAGCAATGAAACCCTCGAGCACCGCGTGCAGGACCGCACAGCCCGGCTGGAGCAGGCGGTGCAGGAAGCCGAGCGCGCCAATGCGGCCAAAACCCGCTTCCTGACTGCCGTGGGCCACGACCTGATCCAGCCGCTGCATGCGGCACAGCTGCTGACCGACGCGATGTCGCAGCACATCGAATCGGAGTTCCTCGACAGCTTCCTGCACCAGATCCGTGGCGCGCTGGATTCCACCGATGACCTGCTGTCCGGCCTGCTGGACATCTCTCGGCTGGAGGCCGGTGGGCTGGTGGCCGATCCTCGGCCGTTCGCGGTGTCGAACGTACTGGATCCGCTTGCACAGGAGTTCGCCGTGCTCGCGGCCGCCCGCGGCCTGCAGTTCGGCTATGTGCGAAGCCATGCCTGGGTTCACAGCGATCCACTGCTGCTGCGCCGGGTGCTGCAGAACTTCCTGGCCAATGCCATCCGCTACACCCGCCGTGGCGGCGTGCTGCTGGGGGTCCGCCGCCAGGGCCAGAGGCTGTCGATTGGCGTGCATGACACCGGCCCCGGCATTGCACCGGAGCAACAGGCGGTGGTCTTCGAAGAATTCCACCGGATCGATCGCAGCAATGGCCAGGGCCTGGGGCTTGGCCTGACCATCGCCCACCGCATCGCCGATCTGCTGCATGCACCCTTGCACCTGCGCAGCGTGCCCGGGCACGGCTCGGCCTTCTCGATCAGCGTGACCCGCGCTGAGCGTCCGGAAGCACCGCGCGGCGGGCCCATGGTCAATGGCAGCACCGCCCTCAAGGGCATCCGCGTGCTGGTGGTGGACAACGACCCGGTTGCGCTGGAGGCGATGCGGCAGCTGCTGCACTCCTGGGGATGTGATGTCATTGCGGCAACGGGCGCCGATGTGATCGGAGCATCAGCACATGAGGCCGCGCTGTGGCTGTTCGACTATCACCTGGACGACGGTGATACCGGTGTCGCGTTGTGGAAGCGGCTGTCGACCATGCATGGGCTGCGGCCGACGGTGATCCTCAGTGCGGACACCGGCAGCGCGACGCGCGATGCAGTGCGTGGCGCGGGGCTCTCATTGTTGAGCAAGCCGTTCAAGCCGCTTGCACTTCGCTGGGCGATCAACCACCTGCTGGCCGCGAGCACTGCGGCCACGCCCTGATCCATCAGGGCCCGGGCGCTTCTTCGATCTGCCGGGATGGATCGGCCAGTCCCATTTCGTGCAGCACGCGGATGGCCTGCGCGCGGTTGCGTACCCCCAGCCGCTCCATGATGCGTGTCATGTGCGCCTTGACCGTGCGCAGCTGCACACCCAGCCGGTCAGCAATCTGCTTGTTGAGCAGCCCTTCGGCCACCAGGCCCAGTACCTTGTACTGGTGAGCGGAAAGGCTGGCCAGGCGCGCGGCAAGATCGGCGTCCCTGCTGAACGGCGCAACGCGCGCCACCGGCTCCCGCAGCACGGCAGGAATCCAGCGTTCGCCCTCCAGTACCGACTGCAGCGCCGCCTGCAGCTCGTGCAGGCCCGAACTCTTGGGAAGATAAGCAGCCGCGCCGAGGTCGATGGCACGCCGGATCACCTGCGGTTCCTCATTGGCCGAGACGATGATGATCGCCAGCCCCGGCTGCAGCGCACGGATGGTCGCCAGGCCAGCAAGCCCGTGGTTGCCCGGCATGTGCAGGTCCAGCAGCATCAGGTCGATCGACTGGCTTTCCAGCGCATCGAGCACGCTGTCCAGCGAATCGGCTTCGCGGATCTGCAGGCCGGCGACCGCCTCTTCGGCCGCGCGATGCAGCGCCGCGCGGAACAAGGGATGGTCGTCGGCGATGAGCAGGGTCGGCATGTCCAGGCGAGATTAGCAAATCGGGTGCGCGCGGGAACAGGTACCTAGGTACGCTGGTACAGCAGGAAGGGCTTGCTAGTGTGGTGCGGAGAAGGCCGGCGACCGCAACGCCGCCCACGAGGAAATGCCATGTCATCCGCCCCCACTCCCGATGCCCATGCCTATCCACTGCTGATCAAGCAGCTGCTGCTGATGCCGCTGGCGGTGAGTCCTGAACAGGAAATCGTCCATGGCGACCAGGTCCGATTCAATTACCGCACCCTGCAGGTGCGCATCGGCCAGCTGGCGGGCCTGTTGACCTCGTTGGGAGTCGGCCACGGCGACACGGTGGCAGTGATGGACTGGGACAGCAACCGCTACCTGGAGGCCTATTTCGCGGTGCCGATGATCGGTGCGGTGCTGATGATGGTGAACGTGCGCCTGGCCCCCGAGCAGATCGCGTACACGCTGAACCACAGCGGCGCGCGGGTGATCCTGGCCAACCGCGAGTTCCTGCCGCTGCTGGACGCCATCGACGAGCAGCTGCCGGACCTGCGCACGCGCATCCTGCTGGACGATGCCGGTGGCCCGCTGCCGCCAGGCTTCGCCACCGAGTACGAAGCGGGCCTGCGTGATGCCACGCCGGTCGTCCGCTTCCCGGACTTCGACGAGAATGCCCGTGCCACGGTGTTCTACACCACGGGAACCACCGGGCAGCCCAAGGGCGTCTGTTTCAGCCACCGGCAACTGGTGCTGCATTCGCTGGCGGCGATGGCCGCGCTCGGCGGCGCACCCCGCCAGGGACGCCTGCATCGCGACGATGTCTACATGCCGATCACCCCGATGTTCCATGTGCACGCGTGGGGCCTGCCCTATGTGGCAACCGCGATGGGCATCAAGCAGGTCTATCCGGGGCGCTACCTGCCGGCCAGCCTGCTGGCACTGATCGCCCGCGAGAAGGTGACCTTCTCGCATTGCGTGCCAACCATCCTGCACATGCTGCTGGAGCACCCGGACGCGGCGCAGACCGACCTCGAGGGCTGGAAGGTGATCATCGGCGGTGCCGCCCTGCCCCGTGCACTGGCGCAGCGTGCACTGGCACGGGGCATCGACATCTTCGGCGGCTATGGCATGTCCGAGACCTGCCCGCTGCTCACCATCGCCCAGATCGATGTGGAAAACGTGACCGATGCCGATGAGGTGCTGTCACTGCGGACCAAGGCCGGCCTGCCGGTGCCGCTGGTGGACCTGCGCATCGTCGATCCGGACATGGCGGATGTTGCCCACGACGGCATCGCCACCGGGGAAGTCGTGGCGCGCGCACCCTGGCTCACCCAGGGCTACCTGCATGATCCGGAGGCCTCGGCGTCGCTGTGGGCCGGTGGCTACCTGCATACCGGTGACATCGGCAACATCGATGAGGGCGGCTACCTGCGCGTGACCGACCGCATCAAGGATGTGATCAAGACCGGTGGCGAGTGGATTTCCTCGCTCGCGCTGGAAGACATCATCGCGCTGCATCCGGCGGTCAGCGAGGTCGCGGTGATCGGTATCGCTGATGCGAAATGGGGTGAACGGCCGCTGCCACTGGTGGTCAGGCAGGCCGGCCGTGACGTGTCAGAAGCGGAGATCATCGAACTGGTCGCAACGCGCAGCCGTTCCGGAGACATCTCACGCTATGCGATACCGGACCGCGTGAGCTTCGTGGATGCGATCGAGCGGACCAGCGTGGGCAAGATCAACAAGAAGAAGCTGCGCACCCTGCATGATCCGGGCCCCGGCACCGGCGGGGGCTGACGCCCCTGCCGGCACCGCTCAAGCGCGCGACGCCCCGACCTGCAGCAGCTGCACCCAGCTCTGGAATCCCTCCAGGAACCGCAGCAGGCGCTTGCGCGTCGCCGCGTCGAAATCTTCCGCGTCATTGTCGTAGGCGACCGCCGCTTCGGCCACATAGAGCTGTGGCGAGGCCATGGTCAATGCACCCATGGCGGTCAGTGTATGGCGCAGCTGCGACTGCGCGAGTTTGGTGCCCCAGTGACCCGGCGTGGCGCCGATGATCGCCACCGGCTTGGCCGAAAGGACCGTGCGGTACTCGGCATCGTCGCGGGACAGCCAATCGAGCGTGTTCTTGAGTACACCGGGCAGTGACTGGCTGTACTCCGGCGTGGCGATCAGCACGCCGTCAGCGGCTGCAATGGCCGCGCGCAGGCGCTTGACCCCGGCAGGGCCGGTCGGGTCGGCGGCTTCCAGGTCTTCGTCGAACAGCGGAATATCGGCAATGGTGTCATGCACGGTCAGCAGCAGGCCCGGAGGCGCGGCGCCTGCCGCCGCCCTGACCAGGCGCCGGTTGTAACTGTTGCCACGCAGGCTGCCGGAAAACGCCAGGATGTTCAGCGGTGGAGGGTTGTCGGACATGCGGGTTTCCTCGGATGCGTCAGGGCGGGATCACGGGCCAGACGCCGACAGCACGGGTGGGCCATGGCCAGACTGGATTGCAGAGGATCACGGCTCCGGCGACGTAGTGCCTTCGTCCTTGCTACTCCCTCTTCCAGGGCGAACAAGGCGCGGCGGGGCAGTCGAGCACGTGCCACTGCCCCCGTTGCGGCCCATGCCCAGCCACACCGTACGCCTACTGCACGGGCTGGCTGGCTTCAGTGATGGACACAGGTCGTGCCATGCTGTCGAACGTATTGACCTTCCAGATATAGCGTACGCCATCCTGCTCGATGACCTTCTGCAACAACGGTATCTGCTTGGCTGCGATGATTCCACTTGCACGCTGATATGCCGGTCGCCCGGCCAACGCCGGATAGCTCCCGGAAGCGTCAAGCTGATAGCTGAGGGTGGTTGCGCGGCCCGGCTGGACCGATGAAAGCAGATAGCCTTCGTCCACATTGAATCGATTGCCAAAGGTGTGCCGGGTGGTGACACCCTCTGCATCCTTGACGTCCACCCACTTCGTGGCCGGCGAATTCGCCTGGCACGGTTCCTTGCTGCCGTCGGCATAGCACCCGTTGGCCGGGCCGTAGCTGTAGGCCCACGTATAAGGCTGGTCGATGCCCGGCCCGGTGACTGTCTTGGAAACCAGCGACCACGTGTAGTACTTGGCGGGCGTGTATTCGATCGAGTCAAGGAAACCGCTACCCGTGCTGTCGGGCATATTGCAGCCATAACGCGCCCACGAGCGGCCATGCAGCGTCGGCTCAAACCGATACTTCGCCACTGCGCCACTGGGATGGCGGATCGAACCGGAATGGCCGTAGGTCACCACACCCGGATTCCGGCAGAAACCCCGCTCTGCGGGGACGGCACCGGCACCCATGGTGCCTACATTGAACCCCGTACTCTGCCAGTAGGACTGGTCTGGGAAGGTGACCTTGTAGCCACCCACGACAGTACCGTAGGTCCACGTCCTCCCGCCCGCACGGACCGCGCTCACTTCGCTTGGCAGCGTGCTGGGCGATCCAGCCGTCCACTCGAGATCGACGATGCGGCCGTCGTTGGCTGCGATGCGCAGCAACTGCCGTGGATTTGCCGGATCCCACGTGTAGGTCACCGAATTACCAGACCGGTCTCGGGCACTGGTCGGAAGAATATGGAACTCCTGCCGGAAAAGAACGAACTCGAACTCCGTAACCGAGCCGAAGTTTCCCCGCGAGTATCCCTTCTTGATCAATGGCGGTCCGCTACCAAGGCTGGCCATATGATTGAGCGTGTAGGTGATACCGGCAGGCGTCGTGACTTCGAAGCCTTCACCCGCCCCATCGTCCATGGCGACGCAGCGGATGACATTGCCGCTCTTGGTTCGCATCGGGTAGGCATGGCCTGTACTTGGCACGGGCCATTCGTTGCTTTGCACGAGTAGATCCTCGTCACCGGTCTCTGGCAGGTAGAGCTGCGTTCCATGCCAGAACTCGTCGGAGTTGAAGTACTCGGTGAATGTCCCCGGCCCTGTCGGCGTCTGTGCCTTCACCGTGACGATCTCGGTTGGAGGCGGGGTGAACTTCGAACAGCGGTTGAGCGGCTCGGCCACCACGTAGTTCTTCCACCCACCCTGGGTGCTGAACGTTCCATACACCCTGGGCAGGGCCAGGTCCCACACCCCGAACATGCCCAATCCCTGCCGCCCTTGCGCACCTGCCACCAAGCGCCGCTTGATGCTCACCTCCAGCGCACTGTTGCCCGGCAGGTCGACGTCCGTCTGCAGAAATTCCACCGAGCCGGTAAACAGCCCGATCTTTTCCCCGAACATATCTCCGGTATCCAGCTGCAGAATCTGCCCGCGGGCATTCAGCGCCGCCGCGTAATCCTCCATCACCGTCGAGCCACGGTTGGCGCTCGACGCAGGCAGGGCCGTGATACACAGCAGCGCAGCTGCCGCAATCCTTGCGTACATGATGTCCCCCTCGTAGACGAAGCAGAGCTTACTTCGCGCTCGTCGGCACCCGCAAGGATGATTCCCCGCACGTCACAGCATCCTGAACCACCACGGCGGCTCTGGGAACGCCGTCACTCAGATTCGCGTCGTGGCCATGAACCGTTGGCGGTCCTGCTGCGTGCGGCGACGGATCTCCTCCAGCACGTCCTGGGCGCGCTGCTGCTGGGGCGCGACGGCACGCGGACGCAGGCACCACCGCGCCGGCTGCGAAAGGCAACGGCAGGATCGACATCGCGCGTTGAAGCGCAGTACGAGGCAGTCCGCACATCCGAGGGCTCCTTCGGTCAGTAGAGCTGCAGCGGTTGCCGGGCGCATTGCGGGTTGGATGCAGCTGCCGGTGAAAAGGTTCAATGCGCCAGAACCGCTTCACCGATACGCCGCTGGGACCGGTTCATCGTCCGCGGATCCACGCTTCAAGTGCCGCGGTATCCCGCATGTCGCCGTCATAGCGACGATCCGGAACGTGCGGCTCATTCGAACCACGCACCCGACCTCGAAAGACCTTCATCGGCACGGAGATCCTTGCCAGGCCACCCGGCAGCCGCTCCGGCCTGACATCCATGTAGAGGCTGTCGGCCGAGGTTTCGACGCCTACCTGCATCGCGCCCAGCCGCTTCCACAGATCCAGTGCATCGAGGCAGGCCGAGCCGCAGGACGCATCGGCCACGATCACCACCCTGCCCCTGCGTCCGGCTCCGGCCTGCTCTGCCTGCGCTACCGTGGCGGGCGGATCATTGGCGGGTTCCCGCCACAATGGTTGACCCTGCTCCCTCGCCTGCGCCATCCCTTCGGTCACGGTCCCCAGCATGCGAAGCAGTGCCGGTGATGCATCAGGCGCCTGCTTCAGCTTCTCCAGAAAGCCACGCAGCTGGGCGATGTTGGGCTCGGACGGCCGCCACTCCACCCAGCTGTCGTCACGCAATGTGTCCACAGCCCTGGCCCCCCAGATCAAGCGCGCCAGCACGATGCTCCAGTGCGACGAACCACCGGTGTTGCCGCGCACATCAAGCACGACCAGGGGGGCGTTCTGCAATGCGTCGGCTGCAGTAGTGAGTTGCTGCAGCAGCCGGGTCAGCTGCCGGAAATTGTCCGCTGCGGGATCGGCGTTGAAGCTGCTGGTGGTGATCCAGTAGCCTGCGCCGCGCAACACGTGCCAGCCATTGGCTGGGCGGAAGGAGCGCCGTGTATCGTCCAGGCGCGCCTTCCGCGCTTCCGGCTCCAGCGGTTTCCACTGCAGCAGATAGGCCGTGTCACGTGCATCAGCCCGGAAGGTGCACTCGTGTAGCGCCGGCACGAAGGGATTGCCCTGTTCAAGCAGCACCTCACCGCCATCATGGATGCGGCTGGCCTGCAGGTTCCAGCGCCCGCTGAAGTCACCCACCCGGCGTGCAGCCAGCGTCTGCGCATCGATGCCGTCACAGGAAAGCAATCGAGCCCCCAGCGGCGGATGGCCCGGACCACCGTCGACGGTCATGACCACCTGCGCATCGCCGTCGAAGCCGGTCAGGAACCCGGGCCACTGCGTCGGAAGATCGGGCGCGTCGGCAAGCGCGTTGAGGCTGACGTGGCCGTCGTTGAAGGAGGCCGCGTAACCCTTCATGGCCCACCAGTAGCCCGCGAAGCTGTCGACTTTGGCCGCGCGCGAGCGGGCAAGTGCCGAGGCAGCCTCCAGCTGCGGAAGGAAACCGGGATTCCGCAGATCCACGGCGCCCGGATGACTACCGCGCATGGCCGCGTCGGCAGCGTCCAGATCCTTCGACAGCGTGTCCGACCAGGCGATCGGCGCACCCTGTGCGGTGGGCGCCGCAAGCACCGCACCGAGCAGCAGCCCTGCAATGACCATGGATTCATCCCTTTCCCGGACCAAACGCCAGTCTCGCAGTTTTCCAGCCTGGCGTACCGCGCCCGCCGCAACGGGCGCGGCCTTCCATCAATGCAGCGGCACCTTCAGCACCGAAGGCGCGTTGGCTGGCGAACTGAAGGTCACCGTGCCTCCCAACTGGCTGATACCCGAGTAGCGCAGATCCACCGTATCAACCACCAGGGTCAGGCGGCTGCCAGCCGGAATGTTCCAGCTGCTCGCTTCCAGGCGCAGGTCCAGCGTCTTCGGCTGGCCCGGCGTGACACCGCGCAGCGTGTAAGGCTTGTGGCTGATCAGCTGGCCATTGCCCAGCACATCCTCGGCATACAGGTAGGCATACAGCGTGGTGTTGGCGCGGCTGGGCGTGACGGTCAAGCGCACCTCCGGCGCGCCGTCCAGGCGTCGTGCACTCCACTGGACCGGCCCTTGCCAGACGCCTGCGGCGTTGCGGCCCACGAACGGAACATAGGCGCCTGGCGGCAGATTGATCATCTGCAGCGCGCCGGAGGCCATCGCCACACCAGAATTGGCAGCGGTCAACAGGCCACTGCCGATACGGTAGTTCCAGCCGGTGCTGCTTCCACTTTCGGCCAGGGCTCCGGTGGGCAGCAGCAGCCCTTTGGGTGCGGTCAGCGCATAGCTAATGGCGCCGGCATTGGTCGCCTGCCAGTTCGGATACGTGCTCCAGCTCCCCTTCTGTGACTTCAGCTGCACCGCAGGCTGCCGGTCGATGCCATTGGCTTCACCCTTGAGGTAGTGGTCGAACCAGTCGCCAACCGAGTCGTAGACCTCGTTGGGAATGCCCAGTGCGCCAAAGGCTTCGTTGAGCGCGTGGTCGCCATGGCGCAGCTGCAGCTGCTTGGGGCCCTTCAGGCGGTTGAAGAAGTCCACCAGCTGGCCCGGCGGGAACAGGCTGTCGTTGAAGGCGTTGGCCAGGAACACCGCCGGCTGGTTGGCGTTGATCTCATCAATGCTGGCCCCGGGGCTGCGCTGCGCCGCCACAGGCAACAGTGAGTCCACCGCCCCCTGGTAGTTGCCCACCAGCACATTGCGGTTGATGGTGGCCAGTTCCGTTCCCGGACGGCCGGTGGCCAGGCCAGCGGCCACCAGCAGCGCGATGCCCTGTGCGCTGGGGGTGTCGTTGCTGTACAGCGAGGCCTGGAGATCGGCCCAGCCACTCAGTGCCGCCACCGCCTTGATGCGCGGGTCGCGTGCCGCGGCCAGCAGGCTGGTCCCGGCGCCGTACGAGATGCCCGAGACGCCGACTCGCGTGGGATCGGCCCGGGTGTTGTCCAGCGCCCAGTCGATCAGGGCGCTGACATCCTCGACCGTGGCCGGCCCGGCGATGTCGATGCTGCCGCCCGATTCCCAGAAGCCACGCGAGCTGTAGCTGATGACCACGTAGCCACGGCGCGCCAACGACTGTGCCACCCCCACGTACTCCACGCTGGGCACCGCCCAGCTGCTGGGCATCACCAGCAGCGGGTAGCGGCCATTGCCCGCGTCCTGCGGTTCGATGACGAAGGCCCCGAGAGGCGTTCCATCCCAGCTGGGAATGGTGCGATGGGTGGTCTTGACCGTCGCCGCCCAGGCGGTGGGCGCCAGCCCGGTCAGCAGGATCAACAGCAGCAATACCTTGCGCATCGTCGTCTCTCCCCGTCGGTGGTGGTGCAACGGGTCGGACCGTACCAGTGCGAATGGTGGCTGGCACCTTGCGACGCAGCAAAGTGGTGGTTGCGTCGCGCCTACTATTGGAACAGGACCATGACGGCTCCTTCCCGAGAATGGAGGGCGTCACCGAGCCCCCCCCCCAGCTGCGGCGCCGAGACGCGGCGACTGGAAAGCCCTGTTCGTGCAGCCGACCGGAACGGCCCCCACACGAGGCGGTGCCTGGTCGTTGGGTTTCAATGGCGCGGACGAGCCGGGCTCTCAAGGAGAGAGCCGCAGTAGCGACCATGGACTGCGGCCCTCCAGTACAGCGCACCCGGCGGAAGCCCACGTCAAAAGACAGAGCAGTTGACCTTGTGTTCCACTGCTGACGTTTGCACGCCGGACGCGTCCTTCAGTGAACTCCGCAGGATAGCGGTCATGGGCGGGCTATCCCACCACAGCCCATCGATGAGCTGACACGCCCACGCGTAGACAAACGGCGTCTGGATCTTCTCAGGGAACTCGAACGACCACGTCCCGCAGGGCTGTGATGGAAGGCAGTTGACAGACGTGATGGAGAGCGTCAGGGGAAATTTGGGTTTACCCCGAAAATCGATCGCCACGGGAATGTCCGCCGCATAGCGCCCTGATACTTCGTCGATTTTCTCGATCTCGAACGATTCGGTAAGTACCGCCAGGCCCAAGGAGGAGATGCGCTCGATGGGCATGTAGAACAGATCATTCCTGTATGGCGTTCCTGGTTCTCCGCGTCCGTGGACGATGCCCGCCGCTGCATTGCCGACGAATACCGGACCGCCGCTGTCGCCGCCCACTGACATTGCTTCGCCGGTCGTGCTGCTGGCGCGGATGTAGTTGCCGATCACGTTGTTGTGGATCGAATGCGAGTTCTTGTCGATAATCGTGCCGCACATGTAATGGCCCGCATATCCGCTCTTGCAGATGGATGCGCCCACAGGAAGCGAAGCAGATGCCAAGGTGCTGGTGATGTCCACTGTCGACGTCGGTCCGGCAACCAGCTCGATCTGGTTCTTCTGGACCTGGCGTGCACCCGAACTCGGCTCCTTGTGCCACTGCACATCGAAGTCCCCCTGGTTGTTCTCGGCCTGGAATACAAGTGGTGCGGACAGGCCGACGTAGGCCACCGCATTGTCACAATGACCGGCAGTTGTAACGCCGAGCTCGTGATCGGCATCGAAGACGTTGAAGCCCGTGGTGCAGTCCTGCGCAGGCCCGTTGATCCGGTGCCCTCCGGAAATGGCAGTGGTTTCCACGAAGCCGGCAGTTGGCAGTATCTCGACGAAATCAACGGCACGCAGCAAATGCCGCATTGCGCGGGCTGCGCTGTCAACATTCTTGACGTGGAATGTAACCATCGATCGCTTGATATCGATCCCTGACAGAAATTCGATGCCTGCGGAGCGCAACTGCGCGTCTCCTTCATCTTGCACCGCGAGCATCATCTCCAGTGATTGAGGGGCGATCTCTGCCTTATAGCGTAGATCCGTAGTGAAACCCTGCAGCGTGTGTGCAGGCGTGGACGTGAACTTCACCACCACGCGGAAATCGGGCATATGCTCGATGTAAAGGCCCGCGAACGTATCTGGATGCAGGGTCTGCAACTGTCTTTCGAGCTGCCCCGCCATCACCGTGGCCGACTGTCGCTGGGCCGCCTCTCTTTCTGTCACGCCATACGCGCGCGAATAGGAGTAGGTCGATGGGTTGATGTTGCCGGTTGTCGCAGACACCGAAAAGGCCAGGGGCAGAAGAAGCACTCCCGCCACTCCCTGCATTCTCCTCCAACGTTGCTTGCGCATTACCCCGCTCCTTGTTCTCTGAAAGGTGGACTTCCTCTTCATGCCCGTGTTGCCGGGCCAGAATTCATGTGAAGAAAGCGATCGGGTACGTCAACGGGATACGTTGACTAACATGCCGGCGATGAGTGGATTCGTGCTCAAGCACCACTGCATCGACAGGGCCTTGCAGGTTTCCAGCTGAGCAGGCTCTTTCCGCCGGCGAAGGCCGGAGAGAGCCGGGCTGGACGATGTGACCGGGCGAACGCGGTCATGCGCACCGCCTGATGGGGCCTGTGCACGAGAGAAGCTGAAAGGAATCCGGCCAGCGCCACCCGGGACAGTGGCCGCGACACGGCATACGACGCGATTTTCGAACTGCGCGCATCTCCAATCTCCCTCCTTGGATGCACCTGGTCCCGCTTGCGCGGTCCATTCGTGCTGGAAGCCCGGCGTCCTTGGGCGAAGCTTAGCCTGAACACATCAGTGGAAATGCGACATCAATTCCAGATTGGTGAC
The DNA here is from genome assembly GCF_056482105.1 of Stenotrophomonas sp. 78350_Sma. Lineage (NCBI taxonomy): Bacteria > Pseudomonadati > Pseudomonadota > Gammaproteobacteria > Lysobacterales > Lysobacteraceae > Stenotrophomonas > Stenotrophomonas sp. 78350_Sma. The sequence goes on from NZ_CM151182.1 coordinate 2,457,046, forward strand.
AGCTCGAATTCCGCTTGAAGAAGGCAATCGACGGCGTACTGCGAGACCATCTGCACCTAGCACGCGTACGTTGCACCCACGCGCCGCGTGATCTGACATCTCTCCAGTGCTTGCGGGCGGTCACAGCTTCGTCTTTTCCTCGTTGACCAAAAGACGACAGCTTGTGACGCTTACGGCACCGCAGGGCCTCCGCAGCCCAACAACGCGGTCACGTCCCACCGCAATCGCCGCACCCGACTCCGCACCGTCTCCCCATGACCGGCCCTGCCCGGGCCGAGGCGGACGGCTGCGCCCTGAACTTTCTGCTGGAGAACCGCAATGCGCCTTGCAAGCTTCTTCTTCGCGTTCGTCCTCAGTGCTTTCGCCGGCGCTGCCCAGGCCCAGGTCGTCACCCTCAACAAGGGCGGCTTCGTGCTCACCTATGACTGCAGCATCCACAGCGCCACCCGCTACGAGTACACGCTCACCGCCGATACCGGTTCCGCCGCACGGCCGTCCAGTTTCTACAAGGACCCGGACCTGCCGGCAGGCTGCCTCGGCCAGGCCAGTACCGCCTCCTACGCCAGCATCAAGTCCGGTTATGACCGTGGCCATCTGGTCACGTCCAACCACATGGATTACAACGCGACCTACATCCGCCGCGCCAACTACATGACCAACATCGTTCCGCAGGTGTCCAGCTTCAACCAGGGCATCTGGGTGAAGGCCGAGAACGTGGCCGAGTGCTACCGCGACATCGCGCCGGTGGACGTCTACGGTGGCGTGGTCTACGGCGATGCGGCCAACGACTATTTCCTGGCCAGCCACGGCATCCCGACGCCGGAGTTCTTCTGGAAGACGATCATCACCCGCGACCCGAATACGGGAACCGCCAAGGCGATCAGCTGGATCATCCCCAACGAGGCCAACCTGGGCAGCCTGGACAACTACCTGGTGACGATTGCCGATCTGGAGGAGCTGCTGGGCGCCAGCTACGTGGCGATCAACGCACCGGCCTCGCTGAAGAGCATGCTACCGGCCACCACCTGGCCGCAGCCGGCCGGGTGTGACCTGGGCTGATCGGCGGGCAGAGGAACGTCACGATGCCTGTACGCGCAGCCATCGTGGCGCCAGCACTCTGATCAGCAGGAGCTGCACTGCAGCGCCGACGACGGTGGCAACGACAAGCCCGCGACCTATCGTCGGCGCCCCAGCGGACAGCGCTCGCAGCAGATAAGCCATGCTGGCCAGGATGATCAGCAGCGTCGTGGCAAGCAGGATCAGCGACACCCCCATCCTGCGCGCCATCGATACGGGTTCTGGCGACGGCGCACTGGCCCACAGGCCGACAAACGTGGCCAGCGCGCAGGCGATCAGCAGGATCAGGCTCGCAATCTGCAGCTGCGCGGCGCCGTCGGCAACGGGCATGATGAACTCGCCTGGCGAGAATCCCACCGGCAGCTGCGCCACCAGGATGGGGAGCAGGCAGCTGCCGGCCACCAGCGTCACTACGCCGGCGATGCTGGCACTGATGAGATGATGGTGCCTGCCCTCGGCACGTACGCGCCGCTGCATCAGCAGCGCTGGCACCAATGCCAGCAGCGTGAGAAGCAGTGCATGCGCAAGCATGCCCAGACTGATGGCGGCGACGCTGTAGACGGGAAACTGCGCCTGCGCCAGTGGAATGCGTATCGCGCGATCCAGCACGATCAGCAACCCGAAAAAGGCGACCGAAGCGATCAGCGGGTGCCGGATCCGTAGCGCGCCGCGACGCCCGAACAGCAGCATCGACACCAGTACCGCCGCTCCGGCGAAGAGACTCAGCCTGAAACCGAGCTCCGCCAGCGCGTAGCCGATTTCACGTGAGGCCTCGGGCGGCCCCAGGTGGTACCCGAGTTCGACCAGGCGGAGGGCTACGGGCAGATGCAGGCAGAGCACGTACAGCTTGGCGGCCATCGCGAACTGGATGGGGTACGCACTGAAGAATGATCGCAATCGGTTCAAGGCGTATTCCCGTGCAGGCGCTGGGCGGGGTGGCCCGGCAGTCTAGCGTTCCTGTGGCCCGCGTGCCCTGCCCGTCCCGCTATGGGAAAATAGCGGGCACGTCGCCCCTTTGGCTGTTCCCGGAGTAGTAGATGTCCCGTTTCCCCTTCGATGCCGTGCTGTTCGACTGCGACGGCGTACTGGTCGATTCCGAGCCGCTGGTGGCCCGTGTGCTCTCGGAAATGCTGACCGCACGCGGCTGGCCGCTGACCCCGGCGCAGGCGGGTGAGGTTTTCCTGGGCCAATCCGTGGCCCATCTGGCCGGGCTGATCGCAGAACGCACCGGCAAGCCGTTCACCGAGCAATGGCTGGAGGAATTCCGCCAGCAGCGCAACCGTGCGCTGGAGCAGGACCTTGAGGCGATCCAGGGGGCACCCGAGGCCGTGCGTGCGATTGCCGCGGCCACCGGCGGGCGGATTGCCTGCGCTTCCGGTGCCGACCTGTTCAAGGTGAGGCTGCAGCTGGGCAAGGTCGGCATCCTCGATGCCTTCGGCGACCACGTCTTCAGCGGCCAGGACATGCCGCGGACCAAACCCCACCCGGACGTGTATCTGGCCGCTGCCGCTGCACTGGGCGTGGACCCGGCCCGCTGTGCGGTGATCGAAGACACGGTCACCGGCGCAACCGCCGGCGTCGCGGCGGGTGCGACCGTGTTTGGTTTCAGCGAGGGCGGCCCGCACCACAGCACGCCGGAAGCCCTGCGTGCTGCGGGTGCGAAGGTGATCTTCCAGCGCATGGACCAGCTGCCCGCATTGCTTGCGGCCTACGCCGCCGACGCAGCCGCCTGAGGCAGCCTCAGCCCGCAGCGCCCAGCGCGGCGTTGCGGCGCTTCCCGGCGTAGTGCAGCACGAACAGGTACAGGCCGGTGAACAGCTGCAGGAACAGTGGCGGCAGCGGCGAATAGGTGATCCACGCTGCAGGCTCGCCCTGCCCCAGCCCGCGAACGGCGAAGTTGGCAATCACCGCCAGGGTGAAGACGATCGAGGTCCAGCGATGCACGGGCCGCGCCCAGCCACCCCGGTTCATTGCCGGCGCCTCGCTTGGGAGCGGGCTTCGATCATCTTCCAGCCATTGCCGGAGGGGTCACGGAATCCGGCATCGACGGCGCCGTAGCGTTCGACCGGCTCCTGGGTGAACTCCACGCCCTGCGCCAGCCATTGCGTGTAGCGCGCCTGGCAATCGTCCACGGCCAGCACCAGCGGCGGCATTGCGCCCTTGGCCACCAGCTGCTGCAGCGCCTGCGCGGTGGCGGCATCGTGGGTGGGCGGACCGGGCACGAACAGGCCCAGCTGGAATCCGTCCTGGCCGGGGCTGCGTACCGTCAGCCAGCGGTAGCTGCCATTGCGCACGTCGGTGTGCACTTCAAAGCCGAGCGTGCCGACGTAGAACGCGAGTGCTTCATCCTGGTCGCGCACATACAGGCCGACCGTGTTCACAGTGTTTGTCATGGGACCTCCCTCAGGTGGGATCCACGTTAGCAACCGCCTCACGGCGCCGCTTCTCCAAAACTGCGATGTTCAGGTCCGGTCGCTGCGCGGCACGTGCGTGGCACTCCGGCACGCTGGCCGGCGTCGCCTGGCCCGAGCGCTCGCGCCCGCGCACATTGCCCGGGCTGTCGCCGGTGATGTCACGGAAGATGCGGCCAAAGGTGCCCAGGCTGCTCCAGCCGGTCTGCGCGGCGATCTCGGTGACCGGCAGGTCGGTGTCACGCAGCATCGCCACGGCCCGTTCGATGCGGCGGCTGAGCAGGTAGCGGTGCGGCGGCAGCCCGAATGCCTGCTTGAATGAACGCGCGAAATGCGCCGGCGACACTGCGCTGACCTCCGCCAGGCGGGCCACCGGCCAGTCCTCGTGACTGGCGTGGTCCATCCGGTCCTTGGCGCGCAGCAGGCGCCGCAGCAGTTCGGGGCTCTGGTTCATGGCGTCACCGTGCGCGCCAGATGATGTCGCGCCGCATGCCTGGCCTGCGCGGCCTGCTCGCCCAGCCAGTCACCGAATGCAATGACTTTGGCGCTGCGGCTGCGCGCCGTCGGTGCCACGAACCAGAAACCACGCCCGTCGCTCGCCACCCCCGGATGTGCCTGCACAAGGCGCCCGCTGTCCAGTTCGGCCTGGAACAGGATCGGCGAGCCGATGGCGATGCCCTGCCCGGCAATGGCAGCACCGACGTCCAGATGCTCCATCGCAAAGGGGGTGACGAAACTCTCCTTGGGCGGCGGCGGAACAGCGCCATGTGCGGAAAACCACAATGCCCACCAGTCGGGCCTGCCGAGCAGCGGAACTTCCAACGCCCGGCGACCGAGTCCGTCTGCCGCCGGCAGCAGCGCCGGCGCACACAACGGTGTGAACACACTGGGAAACAAGGGAGTTGCCTGAAGACCTGGCCATTCGCCCTGGCCATTGCGGATGGCGGCATCGAAGTGACCGGCGGCCAGGTCCTGCGGCTCTGCCGACAGGTCCAGCTCCAGCACGAACTGCCGGTGGCGGGCGCGGAACGTGCCCAGCCGCGGCGTCAACCAGCTGGTGCCCAGCGTTGGCAGCACGGACAGGCGCAGTCGCGCCGCATCCACCTCAGCGGCGCGCATGAAGCTGGCGCGCAGTGCATCGAATGCCCGGGTGGCCTCCTGGGCGACGCTGGCACCTGCCACCGTCAGTTCCACGTGCTGTGCGTGGCGCACGAACAGGCAGGTCCCGGTCTGGGCCTCCAGCCGCCGCACGTGGTAGCTCACCGATGCCGCACTGGTGTCGAGCTCTTCGCCGGCACGCGCGAAGCTGCCCAGCCGCGCCGCCGCCTCGAAGGCGCGGATGGCGGCAAGCGATGGCAGCTGGCGTTGGGTGACCATAAGTGTGACTTAGCCTGAGCCCCGATATCTGCGTGGTCAATCCCCCTCCTGTCCGCAACGATGGAGGCACCTTCGACAGGGGATCACGCACATGGATCGACGGCAGTTCCTGGCCACCCTGGCCGCCGCGGCGGCGTCCACTGCCCTGCCCTCCGGGTGGGCCCTGGCCAGCCACGGCGAAGACTGGAAATGGTTGCAGGGCAACTGGCAGGTCCGGCACCAACGCCTGAAGGAGCGCCTGGTGGGCGACACCCGTTGGGAAGCCTTCACCGGCGCCAGCGCGGTCTGGCTCACCCTGGGCGGACTGGGCACCATCGACGACAACGTCATGGCGCTGCCTTCTGGCCCCTACAGGGGCCTGGGCGTGCGTGCATTTGATCCAGTGTCTTCCACGTGGTCGATCTGGTGGATCGATGGCCGCAACCCTGCCCATATCGAAGCGCCCGTGCGCGGCGTCTTCGAAGGCAATGGCGGCAGCTTCCGCGGTCGCGATGACTTCAAGGGACGCCCCATCGAGGTCTGGTTCCGCTGGCATGACATCCATGGCGAGGAGCCGTGGTGGGAGCAGGCGTTCTCCGACGATGCCGGTGCGCACTGGGAAGTGAACTGGCGCAACGGGTTCCGCCGCACTGCGGTGGCCCCCTCTCCGCTTCCGAAGCTGCCGGATGCACCGGGCGATTTTGATTTCCTGGTGGGCCATTGGAACGTGCGCCATCGCCGCCTGCGCGCTCGGCTGGCAGGCAGCGATGCATGGGACGCGTTCAACGGCACCCTGCACAACTGGCCGGTACTGGGGGGATTCGGCAACGTGGGTGACAACCTGATGGACGTGCCTGGAGCACCGCTGCGCGGCATGGGCATCCGCGCCTGGAATGCGGCGGAGCAGCACTGGTTGAGCTGGTGGCTGGATGGCCGGGAGCCGACCCGGATCGGCGCGCCACTGCGCGGTGGTTTCCAGGCCGGTGTCGGCCGCTTCTTCGGCGAAGACCAGCACGACGGTCGAACAATCCAGACACGGGTGATCTGGTCACGCGTCACCCCGCGTTCGGCGCGCTGGGAACAGGCGGCTTCGATTGATGGTGGGCGCAGCTGGGAAACCAACTGGGTCAGCGACTTCGAGCGACAGGCATGAAGGCGCTGTTGGCTGTGATGCTGCTGGTTGCTGCGTCGCCTCCCGTGCCTCCATCCAAGGTGCTGCAGATCGTCGGCCCCGCCGAACGCTTTGCCCCGGGCGTTGCATCCACGCAGTACGACGAGATTCGACTGACCTTGAGCCCGGACGGAAGAACCGCACTGTGGTTCAGCCGCAACCGGCCCGGCGGTCCGGGTGGGTATGACATCTGGGTCTCCCGCAACGATGGACAGCGCTGGCGGCCGGCGACGCCGGTGCCGTTCAACACGCCGGGGCGCGACTTCGATCCCGCCTTTTCCGCCGATGGCCGCGTGGTGTATTTCTGTTCGGATCGCGCAGGCGGCCAGGGCGGCGACGATCTGTATCGGGTCAGCATGGGGAGCGACGGTCGATTCGGGGAGCCAGTCAATCTTGGCCCCGCAGTGAACAGCGCGGCCGATGAGTTCGCGCCGATGCTCTCGCCGGACGCAGCCACGCTGCTGTTCTCCAGCGATCGCACAGGCGGTGCGGGTGGCCATGACCTCTACGTCGCAGCGATGGTGCGTGGCATGGCGCAGCCGGCACGGCCGCTGGCGGGAGACCTCAATACCGCAGCGCAGGAGTTCGATGCCACTTTCCTGGGCGACGGCCGGACGCTGGTGTTTGCCCGCGCTCTGGACTTCGGCAGTGCACCGGTGCGCCAGTTCATTGCCTACGAGCATGGAGGCCGTTACGACGCGGGCCATGCATTGCCCGCCCCCTTGAACGATCCCTCCCGCGACAGCTACGGCGCGATGCTGGATGGCTCGCAACCCGACACCATGACCTATTCAGCGCGCCGCGCGGACGGTGCAGGGTTGGACCTGTACCGCATCCGCTACCGGATGATGCGTCCTTGAAGGCAGATGTTGTCGAATTTCGGTGCCCCGGTTCGTCGAGAGGATGAAACCCCAGGAGAAAATGCAGATGCCCTCCCACCAGTCCCTTGCCTGCGCCTGCGGCCAGGTCCGCCTGACCACCACCGGCAGTCCCATCGCCACCGTCGAATGCTGCTGCGACAGCTGCCGCAGGGCCGGCGCTCAGCTGCAGGCGATGCCTGGCGCACCGCAGGTGCTGGGGCCTCAAGGCCAGACGCATTTCGTAATGCAGCGCAAGGATCGCGTCAGCATCGATGCCGGGCATTCCATGCTGCGTGCGTTGCGGTTGTCCAGCAGGGGCGGCAGCCGCCGCGTTGTGGCGGGCTGCTGCAATACACCGCTCTTCCTGGAGTTCAGCGGTGGCCATTGGTTGAGCCTGTACGGCCTGTTGTGGCCGGCCTCGATACGCCCCGCCGTCGAAATGCGGACGATGGTCAGTGATCTTCCTGACGCGTCTGTCCTTCCCGACGATGTGCCGAACCTGGAGACCCGGTCGCTGCGGTTCTATGCCCGGTTGATGAAGGCGTGGATCGCCATGGGCTTCCGCAGCCCACGCATCGAAGTCACGGGAGATACCCATGTCTGAGCCCGAGCGGATCGAGATCGAGAGCATCGCCACGCCCGGGCACTTCCAGCGCGTGGATCGTGCCAAGTATCTCGCCATGCGCCATGCCTTGCTGCGGGCCCTGCCTGCGCAAGCGCCGGGCCTGACCGTTGCGCAGGCAAAACAGGCACTGCTGCCACATCTGCCCGCCGCCCTGTTCCCGGCTGGTGCCACCGCCGGCTGGTGGTTGAAGGCCGTGCAGCTGGACCTGGAAGCCAAGGGCGTGATCGAGCGCGTCGCGGGCAGGCCGTTGCGCCTGTTCAAGCACCTCGCGGCCGGCTGATCAGCGCTGCGCAGGCAGCTCCAGCCGGTGCTTGCGGCACAGCCGGTACACCGTCACCCTCGAAATCTGCATCTGCCGTGCACACTCGGAGACGTTGTAGCCGGTCTGGCGCAGGGTCTGAAGCAGCACATCACGTTCGGCCTGGCCACGCGCATCATGCAGCATCGCGCCGGGCAGGACCGGCACCGGCGCGCCCAGTTCCAGGTCCCGCTCGCTGATCAGCTCGCCTTCGGCCATGATCGCAGCGCGCTGCACCCGGTTGAGCAGTTCACGGACATTGCCTGGCCAGTCGAAGCGGCGCATCGCCTGGATCGCCGCCGGTGAGAAGCCGCGTGCGCGTACCGTGTGGCGCAACCGGAAGCAGCGCAGGAAGTGCTCGGCCAGCAGCTGAACATCGGCACCACGTTCGCGCAGCGGCGGCATCAGCAGGCGCAGGACGTTGAGGCGGTAGTAGAGGTCACTGCGGAAACGGCCGTGGGCCACGGCATGCTCCAGCTCGACATGGGTTGCGGCAAGCACCCGCACGTCGGCGCGCAACGGCTGGCTGCTGCCGACCCGCTCGAAGGTACCTTCCTGAAGCACCCGCAGCAGGCTTGTCTGGGCCTCCGCCGGCAGATCGCCCACCTCATCGAGGAACACGGTGCCGCCCTGGGCCGTTTCAAACACGCCGATCTGGCGCTTGTCGGCACCGGTGAACGAGCCGCGCTCGTGTCCGAACAGCTCCGACTGCACGAGGTTGGCTGGGATCGCACCGCAGTTGACGGCAATGAATGGCCTGCCCGCGCGCCCGGACAACGCATGCAGCGCGTGTGCGGCCAACTCCTTGCCAGTGCCGGTCTCACCTGTGACCAGCACCGGCAACTCCACCGGAGCGAACTTGTGCAGCACCGTGCGCACTGCATGCAGCGCGGGGCTCTCGCCGATCAATGAACGCGGCCCTTGCCCATTGCACGCGCCATCAACAGAGGGTTCATCCGCATCGAACTGCTGGCGCATCGCACTGACCAGGTCCTGCAGGCCGAACGGGAGCGTGAAGCGCGCCAGGCAGAACTGCAGCAGCGGCAGCCATGCCATTGGCGTGGCGCCTGCGCCGGGTGGCAGCACTGCCAGCCAGGGCAGATGCTGGTGCTGTTCGATCCACGGCATCAGCAGCTGCAGCGCCTGCGCATCCATATGGCGTAGATCGACCACTGCGAGCAGCCGATCGCGCCCACGCAGGCCAATGGCCATGCCGGGATCGGGATGGATGCTGCGTACATACCAGCCTGCGGCCGCCAGCGCGCTTCGCTCGCTTGCCAGCGGTTCGCCGAACCAGAGTACGCAGCGCGATGTTGAAGCCTCCGGGACCGCCGCCATGCTTCCCCCAGCATCCGGACACCGTCGGCGGACTGTCAGGCCATCACCGGCGTGCCGCCCCCCGCCGGGACTTCTTCGGCCACCGGGGCGGCCTTTGATGGGCGGATCCTAGCGCTGCGCTAAACGGCAGCGCAATGAGCAGCGCGTCAAGAAATCACCGGCTGAAGCGGCACCGTTGCAGTCGGCGATGTCCCCTGTAACAAGAATGCGACAGTCGGGCGTCCGCCTTGCCCTGTGGCAGCTGCGGGCTGCGCAATCCCAACAATTCCCCCACGCGGTTGTAACGCCCTGGCGCCACCCGACCGCGCCGCACTCCGGCCATCGTCTGCGGCGCGGACCTCCGGCACTTGGCACGGTTGATGCGTGGTTCCGCCGCACCCACCGCGGGAGATCGGCATGGACGGCACCACCCTCATTCGTGGCCTGGCGGCACCGCTGGCGCTGGCCCTGTTGTCGGTCGCCATGAACGCGGCCGGTTCCGGCGCGCGCCAAGCGGTGAAGGCGCAACCGGGCGAAATCGTCCTGTTGCGCGATGTGTCGGCGCGCCCCGCCTACCGGATGGCACCGCCGGGCATGGCGCTGATCGCCGATCCAAAGCCTCAGCGGGAGATCGCCGCTGCGCTTGGCACCCGCACCGGCAGCGGCGAAATGGACGAGCTGAGTGACGAGGACTATGCAGGCATGGGTGCAGGGCATGCCGCTGCGGCCTCGGCACCGGGGGGGACGACGGTCGAGCGGGTCACCCAGCAGGCGCTGGGTGGCACGCTCGGTCGCGGCAGCGAAGGCATGGTCGGCAGCAGTCTCGGCGGCGCCATGAGCGGTCCGCTCGGCGCGGTGGGCAACAGCACACGCGGCATTGGCGATACGGTACGCGGCGCGCTCGCCCAGTTCCCACTGCAGGGTCCGGCCCCGGCAGGTGGCAAGTGAAACGCCCGTACCTGCCGCTGCTGATGCTGGCAATGGCGCCGTCGCATGCACACTGCGACGAGTACAGCGGCATGCTGGCCTATCTGGATGTGGCCCGTATCGAGGGCCACGCACTGGCCGGCGCCAATGGCGCGATCGCGGTGAACCAGGCGGCCGGTGATCTCAACCAGCAGGCCAACCTGCGTGGCATCGCCAGTGGCAAGCGCGCCGATGCGGCCATCAACGCCCAGCAACTGCTGCGCGGCAACCGGGTGCTGTCGGCCGCATTGCACGCACGCGCCGATATCGACGGCGACGCACTCGCGGGCGCCAGTGGCATCGCATCCATCAACCAGGCCAGCGGCATCGCCAACACGACGCTCAACGTCGTCAGCGCGACGCTGGCCCGACAGGGCATACGCGAAACCGACGACTCGGCCTTGGCCGCCGAAGGTTCCGCGTTGGCAGGGGGGCGGGACGACGCCGGTCGCGGCGTTGCGACGGGCACCCGTAGCGTCGGTGTAGCCAGCACCGCGCTGCGGGGATTCGACGGGGTCCTGCAACTCAATCAGATAGCGGGCAGCGGCAACGACACGGCCAATGTGCTGGGCCTGGTCGTGCAGGACCGCCCGTGACAACCACCCAACCGATGCACCACCTGATGAGAGAGAGGGCACCATGAAAGCGACCGTCAAACAGACCATGCTCGCCATGGCGATTGCCACTGCCTCGACCGCCGCTGCGGCCAATGGCTGGGACAACCAGAACGCCAACGCGAACATCAACCACAACCACACCGTCAGCGAAACCCGCAACGACACGCACAACCACACCGACAACGACGTGCGCAACCGCACCGTCAACGTCAATGTGCAGAAGCACAGCAACATCCAGGCCGACGAACGCAAGGAAAAGAACAACCACGGCGTCGACGTGAACCTGGAGAAGGACCTGCGGCTGAGTACCGATATCAACTTCTCCGGCGACCCGAACATCACCGGTGACATCGACCTCGACTCGGCCGCCATCGCAGTGATCGACAACCGCCAGTCGATCAGCAACAACGCCACCAGCAACAGTCTGGTCACCAACAGTGCGTCCATCGGTGACAGCGTGGGTGCCGGCGCATCGGGCAATCTCGGCTTCAACGTGGTCTCCGGCGACAACAATGCCCAGGACAATGCCGCGTCACTGTCCGCTGCCGACGCATCCTTCAGCTTCGGCATGGCCGACGCCGAGGTGTTCGTCAATCAGGCTGGATTCGGCAATGCCACCATGAACTCCGGCGTCACCAACGCCGCAGGCCTGGGCGGCAATGCCTTCGGCGGCGCGTCCGGCAATATCGGCGTGAACATCGCTTCGGGCAACAACAACGAGCAGAAGAACGCGCTCGCGGCCTCGGTAGCAACCACGGCGGTGGCACAATCGAGCATCAGTTCGAACCAGGTCTCCACCGGCAACACCGTCAGTAACGCCGGCTTCGTGCAGTCCTACACGGATACCGTGCAGGTGGGCATGCGTGGCGGTGTCAGCGGCCTGACCCTGGCCTATGGCGCGGGCACCTACCGCGGGACCGGCAACGCCTACCAGATGGCGAACTACTATCTGGATACCTGGAATGGCGAACTGCCACACCCGGGCGGCAACAGCACCGGCCACATCGACCTGGACAACGAAATCCAGAACGCCACGATGAACCCCAACCGGCCGGGGGTTGGCGGCCTGGGCTTCGACACGCGTGAGAGTGGCACCAGCCAGTTCGTCGAACTGGGCGTGGCCGACCTGTATGCCAGCCTCAGCGGCACGGTCAGCACCACGCGCTGGGTGAACGTCAACGCCACCAACACATCGGCATTGTCGGGCAGCGCCTTCTCCGGCGCCTCCGGCAACATCGGCGTGAACGTAGCGTCCGGCACCGGCAACCTGCAGGCCAACAGCCTGGCCCTGGCAGTCGCCCAGCCCAGCACCGGCGGTGGTGGTGGCAGCGGCGAGTAAGCGCAACACCCCGGCCGTCCGCCAATGGCCGGGTTTCCGGGAGCCCCTGTTCCTCCTCCCCCTTGGGACAGGGGCTCCCCCCTGCTGCCGGAGACCGTGATGATCCGTTGCCGTCTTTCGATACGCCTGCTCTCGTGCCTGTTGCTGCTGGCCACTGCTTCTGCGTGGGCGGGCGACGTGCGCTTCAGTGGCGTACTGCCCAATGGCGCGCTGCTGCAGCAGAAGGTGGAGAGCATGCAGGAGCGGCGCTACCGCAACGTGGTACGCCAGCACACCGACTACAGCTGCGGGGCTGCGGCGCTGGCGACCATCCTGCGCCACGCCTACCACCTGGACACCGACGAGGCGACGGTCATCGAAGGGATGATGGGGGTATCCGATCCGGCGCTGGTCGCCGAACGCGGCTTCTCGCTGCTCGACATCAAGCGCTACGTGGAATCACTGGGCATGCGTGGGCGCGGCTACCGCATCGATGAACAACGCCTGCGCACACTGCGCGTTCCCGGCCTGGTGCTGATGGACGTGCGCGGCTTCCGCCATTTCGTGGTGCTCAAGCAGGTCCGGGAGGGCATCGTGGAAGTGGCAGACCCGATCCTCGGCAACCGCAGCCTGGCCCTGGCGGAGTTTCTGGGGGCCTGGCCCTCACGTGCCGTGTTCGTGGTGATCGGCAGTGACTTCGATCGCAACACGGTCTTGCTGCAACCCAACGAACGGCCCAGTGCCCGCGCGCTCTTCGCGCGACAGGGGCCGATCACCGATGCCGAGCTGGTCGACTTCGGCTTCAGCCATGCCGACCTGTTCTGAAGGAGGCTTTGCCATGTTCCGCCGCCCCTTGCTGATGGTCCTGCTGCTGGCAACCCCTGCCCTGCCCCTGCTTGCAGCGGAGGGCGCGCCGGGACGCGGACTGAAGGAAATTCCGGATCCCGAGCTGAACCTGATGCGTGGCCGCTACACCGTAGGCGGAAACACCGTGGCCTGGTTCGGGGTAACCATGGTTTCGCAATGGCAGGCAGGCAACGGCGCCACGCTGCGGGGCGCACTGACGCTGGGCATGGACTTCCGAAGCGGCGGCGCCCCGAAACTGAGCTTCCAGCCCAGCGTGCAAGTGACCGCCGCCGACGCACCGTTGCCGGACACGCGGGGCCGCAGCATCGACAGCACCGGCCTGGCCAACGCCAGTGGGCTGGTGCAGAGCGTGCAGGTAGCCGGCGACGGCAACGTCGCACGCAACGCCACCACGCTGGTGGTGCGCGACGGTGCCGTGCCCGCAGTGACATCCGACGGCGCTCACTCGGCCAGCGCACAGCAGGCCGGTATCAGTGCCAGTGCTGTGCTGGACGGCAACCAGGCACGCCTGATGCTGCAGGTGGACGGCCAGGGACTGGTGCAGCAATGGATACGCAATGGCAGTGTCGGCCAGGGCATTGCCCTGGCCGGTGACGGCCAGGCAGCCAGCAACCAGCTGCGGCTGGAACTGGTGAGGAACACCGCGGGCGGCAACCTGCCGTTGAGCCAGAACGTGGCCCAGGCAATCGCGCTGAACCGTGGCATGGGGCCGGGCCAGTAACACGGCACGGCATTGGGGGACGCGTTCCACATCGCAGGACACGAACATGCACACCCTTCTGAGGATCACCCCGCTGGCGCTGGCGGCGCTGGCGGGCACCGCCCTCGCCGCGCCTCCAGCGGTGGCCGACGACAGCGCGGACGTACAGGCCTTGGCCAACCAGCTGGAGCAGCTCAAGAGCAACTACGCCCAGGAAGTTCGACGATTGCGCGAACTGGACATGCAGGTGCAGGCCATGCAGGCGCGATTGAGTGGCCGGGTTGGAACGACGGGTCCGGCGGCCGCGACTGCGCCGGCAACGGCAGTCGAGCATGGCTCGACGCTACAGGGCGGTGCAGCCGTTCCACCGGGCAGCGAGGGCTACGCCAGCACGGCGGCCGAGGCGCAGCAGGCCAGGCAGGAGTCGCGACGCAGCGTGGATGATGTGAAGCAGCAGCAATCGGCCCTGTTCTCCCGCCGCTTCACCGTCGAGAACAGCCTCACCTACGCCCGCTACGACCGCAAGCAGCTCACCCTCAACGGTTTCCTCGCTCTGGACGCGATCTTCCTCGGCAACATCGCCATCGAGAACGTGGAATCCGATTCGCTCACCTACAACCTGGCCGCACGCTGGGGCGTCAGCCCGAACCTCACGCTCAATCTGGACGTGCCCTACCTGGCACGTCGCACGGTCTACCAGAAAGGTGGGGCGGGCGGCGCAGCCGCTGCCATCGCCCAGGAAGAGACCAACGGCAACGGCCTGGGCGATATCGGCCTGAGCGCCAACTACCGGCTGTTCGGGGAACGTGGCTGGCGGCCCGAGACGGTACTGACGGCAGGCGTGACCGCACCAACCGGCCGCGCGCCCTACGGCCTGGACTGGAAGGTGATCGAGCGCGACGACGATGACTACATCCGCTTCGCCGTGCCGCGCGAACAGCCCACCGGCAACGGCGTATGGCAGGCCAACCTGGGCCTTTCGATGGTCAAGACCGCTGATCCGGCGATCCTGTTCGCCAACATCGGCTACGTGCACTCCATCCCACGCGGGTTCAACGATATCGACAGCAATCCGGATACCGTGAACCCGGGTGATGTGAAGCTGGGCGGCTCGGTGTACTTCGGTGCCGGTGTTGCCTTCGCGTTCAACGAACGCACCAGCCTCAGCCTGTCCTTCAGCGACCGCATCAGCGCCCGTGCCTCGACCCGCTTCCAGGGCGGCAAGTGGACGAAGGTGATCGGCAGTGACGCCAATGCGGCGTCACTGAACCTGGGCGTGACCTACGCGCTGAACCAGCACACCACGCTGGTGACCCTGCTCGGCATCGGCCTGACCCCGGATGCCCCGGACTTCACCCTGGCCTTCAAGATCCCGTACATGCTCTAGACCCCGTGGCCCGGCGACGGCGTGGCTGTGGCCCGCCGTCGTCGATTCCGCCGCATCGGTGCCGATCCGCGCGATGGCACCGCATTGCGCGTCGATTCGGCCGATTCCCGCGGCCACCCCCGTTTCTAGCATGCCCCTGAGCCGGCCATTCCCGGTCGCGCACTCATGCAGGGGCTTCGCATGGCAATCATCACGATAGACAAACGGCTTGGCTGGATCGTCAGCAAGCCCCCGGAGGTCCAGGGCATCGACATCGGCAAGGGCGGTGAAGCGCTGACGGACAACACCTATGGCATCGAGATCGAGTTCTGCACCCATGACAGCGTGATCTTCGCGTTCACCCATATTGTCGCGGGGGTCTTCAACATCACCGGCACCCTGCCATGGAAGCTTGAATCCGATTCCGGCAACGTCTTCGAACTCGTCACGCCACCGCTGCCGTTCGAGACCATCCAGGGCGCCTATGCCTTCAAGGGCCAGCTGGTGGCAATGCTGCAGACGTCGATACAGAGCGCCCGCACGCAGGGAATCAATGCCATTACGCTGGGTGACTGGGCGCTTCAGTTTGGCCCAAAGCTGGTCGAACTTCTCAACACCCACATCAATACACGCCAGCTGAAGCTGCAGCCCGTCGAACTGCAACCCGTCGGCTACTCGAGCTGGGAAAAGGTTAGCGAAGGGCTGAACGTCGGCAATGTGGACGATGGCATCAATATTCCCGCCGCCCTGCTCCGTCACAAGCTACGCGAGCCGGACTGGGAGAGCTATACGCCGGGCATCGTCCTGGCCCGCTGCAGCAAGTTCTGGTCCGAAGGCTACGCCTCGCAGATGAATCTGCCGATGACGCTCAGCGGCTACTTCCTGTACATGATGGACAAGACCCACGACGTGACTTACTCGCACGCTGTCCGGGTGCAGAAGGAGCTGAAGGACAAGAAGAGCGGCCAGAAGCTCACCGCGTGGTACTGGCGGCATGTGCTGCTGCAGGCGTGGTGCCGGTACCAGCCCCTGCTCGGAAAGCACCCAACTGACGAAGACCTGTTCTCTCCCGATGCGATCTCCCGCTCGGCCCTGCTCTACCTGGTGGTCGGCAAGCTGTTGACCGGCGCCCTTGCCGAGCTGGGGGAGACGCCACAGCTCGAGCTGCAACAGCTGGCATGGGATGCCGGCTCCACCCGCGCGATCGACGCCGACGAGCCGGAGGTGATCCACGGCGACTGGGCCGCCTACCACAGCGCGCTGAAGGACCTGACCGGCATCTGGCTGAAGGCATCGCTTCTGGATGTGATGCGTACCCAGAATCTGCAGACCTATTCCTGGGCCGTCACCGAGCTGCCGAGCGTGCTGGCCACGCCGGAAGTGTGGCAGGAGACGCTGCTGGAGTGGAAAGGAATGAAGCGCATCACGGAAATGGGTTCAACCATCGAATGGACCGACCTGGAAGACTTCGCAGAACCCGAACGCAGGGCGGTGCTCTGCGAAAAGATCATCGCCGTTGCCGGCAGCCTGGCCGCGCGCTTGAAGCAGCTGGATCCGGACATACCGGGGCCACCCGATCTGCCCGACGAGACCGAACGACCGTTCCTCGACCGCCGCAACACACCTCCATGGGAAGCTCGCTACGACACCCTGCTGGCCCCCATTCCGCCGCGCGTCAACACGCGCAATGAGTTCACGTACCTGGTCGAGCATCGCAATCACTGAGCCGCCAGCGTGATCCACGCTGCCGGCCTGGCGTTCGCCTCGGCTCGCAGCCCGCCGTTCCCAACAGGAGAAACGACATGCCGCAGGTCTATGCAACCCTTCGCTCAGGCGACCAGTACCTCATCGCACGCAAGCAGATCACCAATGCATGGTGGAGTGGATATGCCGCACCGGTCCTGGTCGCCGAAGCGGCCGCAGCGTTGGTTGCGGTGGCCAATGTGGCCGCCGACCCGCCAGCTGATGCCGATGCGGTCGCTGTGGCCGCCATCAACGCCACGCTCAGCCATGCCGCTCTGGCCGCGAAATCTGCATGGCCGGGACCGATGCCGCTCAACGGCGCAGCCACCCGCGCCGCGATCGATCAGGCGCTCGCGGACGTCAGCAACGCTGGCCAGGCCATCGACCAGTTACAGGCCGCCGTGCCCGTCGTGCTTGCCGCTGTGAACCGTGCTGCGCGCATGGGAGCCAGTCGCTGGCCGCCGGCACGTCCGGGCGTTCCAACGCCGCCCTGGGCCGACCTGGTGATTGCGGGCATGGCCGCATGGCCGATCGCCGACCTGGGGGTGCAGGTGAACACGGCGCTGGATCGCATCCGCAACTGGGCCGGGAGCCGGCCAGCGACACTGGTCAACCAGGCCGGGCAATGGGTATTGCCGGGTGGGCGCATGGGCAACGCAGAACCCGCCGAAGACGCCGCCAGGCGCGAGTTCCAGGAAGAAACCGGTGTCGTGCTCGGCGCGCCCTTCGTGATGGCGTACAACACGGCCTTCCAGACCGCGCCTCAAGGCGCCCGGTTCCATCTGGTGTGTTTCGACGTGCCGGATGACCAGGACATCGCGGCGCTGGCAGCGGACATCAACGCCAACCTGATGGCCCGCCAGGCCTGGCTCGATCGGCCGGTTGCCGGGTCAGTAGTCGATTGGGAGCTGGACGCGGTGCGTATCGTGGCGCAGAACGAGCTGACCGGCTACCTGGGCGCGTATCAGGCCACCCGCATTCCAGACAATTGCCTGCCGGTTCCGTTCCCGCCGCCAGTGGGCGCGGATGCGATCGCGGACTGGGTGGCCGAGCTTCGAGGCTTCGCCGATTCACAGTCCATCGATTGGTACCTGCGAATGGCCCGCTACATCGAACAGCAATAGGCGGCCGACGCGGATGCGGAGAAATCGATGATGCGGCGACGGCACCACCCGCATCACCGCAGCCCTCTTCACACCATTTCCCCCGCATTCTCCGTCGATTCCACCAATCCGCCAGCAGCGCTTGTTTCTACTCTGCATCCACGGTGAAGCACAGGCAGTTACGCACCACGCACCGTGACACTGGATACCACGCACTTCCACCTTTTCGCAGGAGCAGGACATGGCATTTCCAACCGCGGTAAACGACCAGATCACCGATTCGGTCACCCAGGCCAATACCAAGGTGCTGGGTGACGCGCCGGCGGTGGCGGTCGGCAATCTGTACCAGGCCACTGCCCAGGCGCTGGCCAACGCCGCCCACAACGCTACCAACGCCCAGCAGCAGTCCTACGTGACCGCGCAGTCGGCCACCACCATGGGCGTGGCCACGCTGTACTCGATCGATACCGCCACCACCGCGGTGGCCAGCAAGGAAATCCTCAGCACCCGCGTCCGCGGCCTGGGTTCCTGATCCGTCGTTCCGTAGCTGACCCGCCAACCTCAAGGAGCATCACATGGCATTCCCGACCGCTGTCAACGACCAGATCACCGATTCGGTCACCCAGGCCAATACCAAAGTGCTGGGCGACGCCCCCGCCGTGGCGATGGGCAACCTGTACCAGGCCACCGCGCAGGCGCTGGCCAATGCCGCCCACAACGCCACCAACGCCCAGCAGCAGTCCTATGTAACCGCGCAGGCAGCCACGACCATGGGCGTGGCCACGCTGTACTCCATCGATACGGCCACCACTGGCGTGGCCACCAAGCAGATCCTCGGCGCGTGATGCGCCGGCAGGCAAGGAGCTGAGCCATGGCATTTCCCACGGCCGTCAACGACCAGATCACCGATTCAGTCAGCCAGGCCAACCTGCAGGTGCTGGGCGTGGCGCCGGCCACGGCAATGGGCACGCTGTACCAGGCCACCGCGCAGGCGTTGGCCAATGCCGCCCACAACGCGACGCTCGCCCAGCAGCAGATGTATGTCACGGCGCAGGCCGCGACCACGATGGGCGTCGCCCTGCTCTACGCCGTCGATACCGGCGCCACCGGCGCCGCAACCCGGAAGATTCTCGGCTGAGTCCGCTAGCCGCCGGCAATCTCCATTCCTGTAGTGCTGTCCATCCAAGGAGCATTCACCATGGCTTTTCCCACCGCCGTCAACAGTCAGATCACCGACTCGGTCTCGCAGGTCAACACCAAGGTCCTCGGTGATGCGCCGGCGATCGCAATGGGCAACCTGTTCGTGGCCACCAGCCAGGCGCTGTCCAATGCCGCGCACAACGCCACCAACAACCAGCAGCAGTCCTACGTGACCATGCAGGCGTCGACCACCCAGGGGGTATCCACCCTGTATGCGATCGACACCGCCTCCAATGGCGTAGCCACCCGCGAAATCCTGGGCCTGCGCTGACGTGTCGGCCCGGCGTGACATCCACTACCGCGCCCCCGCCCCATGTGGCGTCACGCCGGGCCCCTGATCGATGCCCGCATCGCCTGCCACCGGTTATCTGCTGGACGCTGCCAGCGCCGGCTCCGGGCTGGCGATCGCGCTGGCACCCTCGTTCGCGATGTCGGCCACCTACCTCGCGATGGCCGACAGTCTCGGCCTGGCCATGCAGAACGCCGTCGCCAACCAGCAACGCGGCCAAGTGACCGCCGGCGCAAGCCTGGCCCAGGTCCTGGCCCTGATCATCCAGAAGGGAGCCGTTCCGTCATGAGCAGTGATAACACCGTCAACAGCCAGATCGTCGACAGCGTCGCCGCCGCCTCCACCCTGTTGGTAGGCCAGGCGCCGGCGCAGGCCTTCGGCATGCTCGACATGGTGATGCTGGAGACGCTGGGCACGGCCATGCACAACGCGGTCGCGCGCCAGCAGGGCGCCGGCATGGTCAGCTCGGCCGCGGTCACCGCTGCCTGCGCGAAGATGATCAACGCGCCGTGGCCGGTGCCACCACCGGCTCCGCCACCGCCCACCCCACCGCCGCCGAACGTGATCCCGCTACCCGGTCCGGTGCCGCCCCCACCTCCGCCAGCGGCCGTGATCGCCGCGGCCACCGCAGAAGGAAAGACCGCCATCAGCGTCCTGCAGGCACAGACCCACGGTGCCACTGCCGACGCTGCGGCCGCCACCGCCAGCCTGCATACGCTCGAACAGCTTGCAGGCAACGGCGCGGCGCAAGCGCCCGGTCCTGCGCCCGACTCCACGCCTGGTCCGGAACCGGCAGCGGGTCCCGCCCAGGACCCCACGCCCGACTCCCCCTCCACCCCGGCCACCGACGGTACCGACCCGGCGCCGTGACCCCGTAGCGGCCGCCGACCGCCGCACCCGCCCATCAAGGAGCCCGTATGGACCCGAGCAACGTCAACGCCCAGGTCATCGATGTGATCAACCAGGTGCAGACGGCCACCATGGCCACAACCGTGGTGAAGACCAGCGGTGCCGGCAAGGCCTACCAGTCGGTCGCGCAGTCCGCGGCGATCGCCGTGCAGGATGCCGCCGACGCGCTGCGCAACGTCTCCACCATCGCCACCACCGCCGCCGGTGTGGCCATGGCCCAGTACCTGGCGACGGGGGACGAGAAGTATGCGAGGGTGCTCACCCAGGCGCAGACCATGATGCAGGGCGCCACCGACGACTTCACCCGCGTCGGCAGTGCGGCTGCGACCGTCCTCAAGGATTTTCCGGCCACGTGAGGCCGCCAGGAGAGCCACGCATGAGCGTTTTCATTGACGGTCGTTCCATCCCCCATCCCGGCCAGCTTGGTTCACGCACCCGACGCGTGCTGCCCTTCATCGACGGCGGCCAGTACTGGCTGCAGTGGGCCATCGATTCGCACGAGCACCGCTACGGGTTCAGCGACGAAGGCATGATGCTCGACGGTGTGCAGCAGGGCCTGCATGGTTCGCGCATGACCTGGCTGCCGAACGCCGGCGTGCAGGTCAGCCCGGTCAAGCTGCTCAGCCTGAACAATGACGAGCTGGACGCACTGCGCCAGCTCGAAGCGGGCCAGCCCAGCAACCTGCTGAGCCATGAGGTGCAGGGCGTGCTGGCCCGCCACAGCCTGCTCAGCAACCAGGCACTGGGCGCGTATCGTGCCTTCCTCGTCGCAGTCGGCGCCGGCGATGCACCGTTGCTGCAGCAGCTGGACTTCCGCGAGTCGCTGGCGCTGTGCCAGCTGGCCAGCGAGCAGGGCGGCCAGGGACACGCCTCCGAGATGCAGGCCGAGGCAGCCCGCTTCGCGTTGCTGCATGCACGCAGGCCGATCGAGTTCGCCGACTACTTCCGTTTCTACCAGCGCTCGCATCCCACCGGCTCCAGCAGCGAGTTGCGCCTTGAACGTGCAACCCATGCCCTGCAGACCCTGTTGCCGATGCTGTTCGGTTACCTCGACGGCCCCCAGCTCCCGCACCTGCCGTCGCCGGACCAGGTGCGCGCGGCGATGGTCGAGACATTGGCGGCGAACCGCCAGATCGGCTACGCCCGCATCTCGCTGGCCGCCCAGCAGGTCGCCCAGTTCATGAGCGATGGCAGCGGCGTACCCCTGGACGGCGAGCGCCTGCGCGAGGCCGCGCGCCGGCAGCTGCGCAGCGCGCAGGAGTTCCTCGACAGTCACCCGGTCTCGCACGGCCGGCTTGGCCAGGATGGTGCCAGCGTCCAGTTTGCCATCGACGGCTCGAAGGAACAGGCGGTCATCCAGGTGGAAGACAACGTCATCAGCCTTCTCGACTACCGCCGCATCCGTCGTTTCGCCGAGGATGAGGCCGAGATCGGCTACCAGGCGGATGCGGTATGAGCTGGGAATCCTCCGCCGCCGGGCCTGATCAAGGTCCGCAGGCGACGACGGCAGCACTGGGATCGGCTGCCGGCGTGGCAGTCGCTGCCGGGCGCGTGGCCGCACGGCAGCAGGCCCAACAGATCCTGGCCGATGCCCAGGCGGCATTGCGCCATATCCTGGGGGACCGCAACGGCGGTCCCCCATCCCCAGCCCCAGAAGGAGTTCCAGCGATGACCTTCCCGATCCCGCCCTCTCCGTTCCCCACACCGGACCATCCCGGCGGCAAGACCCCCATGCAGATCGCGCAGGAGCTGGCCGATGCGGCAATGGCCGCCAGCGAGGAAGGCATCTGCGCGGCAATGGCGGTGTCGCAGCAGGCAGTCGAGGCTGCCAGCCACGCGGCGCGACTTGCCGACGAGGCCGCCGAAGAAGCGGTGCGCCGCGCGACCGAAGCGAGCGCCAGGTAGCGCCCGCTGCGGCGATGACCAGCCCCGGCCAGGCCCGCGCCTGCGCCGGGGTTTTTCATTGCTCCGTCGTGCGGCGATAGCTGCGCGGGCTGACCCCGACCACGCGCCGGAAACTCTTCTCGAAATGACTCAGGTCGCCGAAGCCGACCTGCAGCGCGACATCGGTGATGCGCAGGCGCTGGCCACCGCGCAGCAGTTGCTTGGCGTGTTCGATGCGCAGCTGCTGCAGCAGCAGCTTGAAGGTGGTGCCCAGTTCGCTGCGGAACAGGAAGCCCAGGTGTGACTGGCTGACATGCGCCTGGCGAGCCAGGTCACCCAGCGTCACCGGTTCGGCGGCGTGATCCTTCAGGTAAGCCAGCGCACGTTTGAGGCCCTCGTGCAGGCCCTCGCGTGAAGCAGCCGCGGGGTCCGTCGCAGCCGGTTCCGGCACAGGCGCCGGCACGCCCGCCAGCGGATCGTCCGCACGCCGCAGAGGCATCTCGCTGCCGGCAGGACCGGTGCAGGCCAGCTTCAACCCTGGTGCATGGCGCAGCACGTCCTCGCGGCGGATGTTGCGGCCACCCGTCATCACCGCAAGACGGACCACCACACGCTCCATCTCCAGAAGATTGCCCGGCCAGTCATGGCCGCGCAGCGCTTCCAGCACGTCTTCACTGATGACCTGCGGGTTGAACCCATGCAGCTGCAGCGAACGCGCCACCAGCGCATCGACGTCCTCGCTGCGCTCGCGCAGCGGGGGAATGTCCACGGTCAGGAACTCCAGCCCGGCCAGCAGTGCGCGCGAGAACTGGCGTTCCCGCACGCGCTGCTCCAGGTCGGCACTGGTCGAGGCGATGACCCGGATCGCGCGCGCAGAACCGGCGTCGGTCGAGGCTGGCTGCAGGCCGCGAATGCAATGCGAGAGTTGCGCCTGCAGCGGCACCGGAAGCTCGTCCACCTCATGGAAGTACACGGTTCCGCCACGGGCCCGGTCGAACCAGTCGGCGGGTCCTTCCTGCGGATGGGCGCAGTTGACCTCGACGAAGGGTCCGCGCCGGCGCGGGCCGCAACTGTGCAGGGCAGCGGCCAGCTCCATCTTCTCGGTGCCGAACTCGCCACGCAGCAGCACCGGCAGCCGGCTGGCGGCGGCGCGCTCGACGAACTCCTCCATCCGCTTCAGCGCGTCGCAGGCACCCACCAGCAGCAACGACCGGCTGAGCGTCTGCTCCGCCCAGGCCTGCGCCTCGTAGCGTTTGATCAGGTGCGCGCAACGGTGTGCGAACACCTCGCCCAGCGCCAGCGCACTGCTGTCCAGATCACCGGCGTCCCCTTCCAGTTGCAGCTCACCCAGTACTTCGCCGCCATAGCGGATCGGCAAGCGCTGGCTGCCGCCGCGCGCCCGCGTACCGCCCGCGTCGTGGCCTGCTTCCGACGCGTTGGCGCCAGGGCCGCGCAGATGGACGCGACCTCCGCGCAATGCATGGTGCTGCGAGAACTCCTTGACGAACGCACCCAGCAGGTCGGGCAAGGACCGGTAGGGTTGATAGGCGCGCTGCAACATCTCACTGACTTGCCTGTGCATTGAAACTCCCCTTGCGAATGGCGCCCCGGTGCTTCTGCACCAGGCGATCGCGCAATGCGTAGCGTCTGGCTTCATTGCGTGATGCTGCGATGCCTACGCCGCGCTTCGCGCCAGCCGCTGCACGCACAGATCAACGCGCACGCTGTCCGCCCCCATGCACCCAGGGGGTCGCCGTCGGTGGGTCGACGATGCGGACGTCGGACGGATCAGGAGCCCGCCGGCGTCTTCACAGCGCCGGCGTTTCCGATTATCGAATCGGAGTTTCAAGAGAAACATGATGATAATCACGTGAATATCCATGGCATCCAGGCGCCTTCACGCCTCACAGGTTGCCGCACCGGCAGGAAGCACCCTTTTTCACAGGCTCTGGCGCGGCCCAGCGATGTCTGCTCAGCGCGCAGTATTCCGCCCCTGTCCTGCACCGGGAACGGACCACATAATCCGCTCCCCCGATCAAGGAGATTCAATACATGGAACACACCACCCCGGCGGCCCCGAAGAGCCATCTGATGTGGGCGATCCTGAGCATCTTCGGTGGCTTCTGGCCCTTCGGCATCGTCGCCACGGTCTACGCCAACCGCACCTCCTCGTTGCTCGCCGCCGGCCAGATCGGCCCGGCCACGGTGGCATCGCGCAAGGCGCTGCACTGGATGATCGCCTCCTTCGTCACACTGCCGCTGTGCGTCCTGCTGCTGGTGGGCTACGCACTGATCCTGCGTGCGGGCACCTGAGCCACAGGGCGCCCATCTGCGTCATGATGGGCGCCCTGTCCAGATCTGGAGTCGGCCATGCCCGTTGGATTCATCGGCCTGGGCGTGATGGGAACGCCGATGGCGGCGCATCTGGTGCATGCCGGCCACATCGTGCGTGGCTGGTCGCGCTCCGACCGCAACCATGCTGCCGCGCGCACCGCCGGCATCGACGTCTGCGGGGCAGTGGACGAGGTATTCGCGGCCTGCGACACCCTCATCCTGATGCTGGCCAATGACGATGCCATCGACAGCGTGCTCGATCGGCATGGTGCGGCGTTCGGCGAGCGGGTCGAGGGCCGCCTGCTGATCAACATGGGCACCAGCTCGGCAGCGTACTCGCAGGCGCTGGACGAGCAGATCCGTGCCGCGGGCGGCCGCTACGTGGAAGCGCCGGTATCCGGCTCACGGGTGCAGGCCGAAGCGGCGCAGCTGGTGATCCTGCTGGCCGGTGCGGATGCCGACCTCGCGGCGGCCGCCCCACTGGTTGCACCGATGGGCAGGCAAACGGTGTGCTGTGGTGCAGTGCCGTCCGCGCTGCGCATGAAACTGGCGGTGAACCTGTACCTGATCACTCTGGTCACCGGCCTGGCCGAAGCGGTGCACTTCGCCGAAGCCCACGGCATCGAGCTGGACCGCTTCGCGCAGGTGCTCAACGCAGGACCGATGGCCAGCGAAGTTTCCCGCATCAAGCTGGACAAGATGGTCCGTGGTGACTTCACCCCGCAGGCGTCGATCACCGACGTGCGCAAGAACAGTGGGCTGGTGGCTGCTGCCGCCCATGAGGTGGGCATGCATGCGCCCTTGATCGACGCCAGCGATGCGCTGTTCGCACAGGCACTTGCGTCCGGGTCGGGGGCGCTGGACATGGCTGCCGTGCTGCAGGCTGTACGGGCCGGGCCAACCGGCCCTGGCCGGCGCTGATCCGGATTCATGTTCCGGCACTACTGCTGCCCCCCACCGCTGCTATATTCAGTCCAGCTCGGCAGGCACGGTGCCTGCCCTCGAATCACAGGGAGTTGGACATGGGTCTGGTACAGGCGGTGAAGGGTGCGGTTGGCGGTGTTCTGGCCGACCAGTGGAAGGACTTCTACACCGTGCCGGCGGGCCTGCCGTCCACGGCGGCGCTGTTCGCGGCGGTGCCGCAGGGCACCAATGCCGGCCGCGGCTCCAACACCAGCGGCTCGTCCAACATCATCACCAACGGCTCGAAGATCATCGTGCCCGAAGGTTACGGCCTCCTGCTGTTCCAGGACGGCGCGATCACTGCGTTCGTCGCCGAACCGGGTGGCTATGAGTGGCGCTCGGACGATCTGAACTCGCAGTCGATCTTTGCCGGCGACGGCCTGGTCAGCACCTTCATCAAGCAGAGCTGGGAGCGGTTCAAGTTCGGCGGCCAGCCGGGCTCGCAGCAGGCCGCCTACTTTGTCTCGCTGAAGGAGCTGCCGGACAACCGCTTCGGCACCCAGTCGGAAATCTACTGGGACGACGGCTTCCTCAACACCCAGGTCGGCGCGGTCACCCGTGGCTCGTACACGCTGAAGATCGTCGACCCGATCCTGTTCGTGAAGAACTTCGTACCGGCCAGCTACCTGCGGCCCGGCCAGGTGTTCGACTTCACCGATCTGGACAATGCCGCCGCCAGCCAGCTGTTCAATGAAGTGGTCGGCTCGCTGGCACCGGCCTTCAGCCTGTACACCAACGATCCAGGCAAGGGCAACCGCATCACCAAGCTGCAGCAGGACTCGCTGGGCTTCGCGCAGAGCCTGTCGGCCGCGGTCGAGCAGGGCTACCAGTGGAAGTCGGACCGCGGCCTGGCCATCGTCAAGACCGCCATCGTCTCCATCGAATACGACGCCAACACCCGCGAACTGCTGAAGACCGTGCAGCGCGCCGATGCGCTGTCCGGTGCGCGTGGCAACTCCAACCTGCAGGCCAGTGTTGCCCAGGGCATCCAGTCGGCAGGCGAGAATGGCGGCGCGGCAGGCCTGGTCGGTGTCGGCATGGCATCTGGCATGTTCGGTGTCGGCGGCATGCAGCAGCCGGTGGCCCCGGCTGCGGACGACCCGGTCGCCAAGCTGAAGAAGGCCAAGGAAATGCTGGACCTGGGCCTGATCACGCAGAGTGACTACGACGCACTCAAGGCCAAGGCACTGGGCCTGTAACCGGCAGGACGCATACACAACATGTCCGATCCCCGAAACGGCCCACCGCCGCTGCCCGGATCCCTGCCCGCGACGCCGCCGCCCTTGCCGGCGGCGTCGTTGGATGGGCCGGGTTCGCCGCAGGACGTCCCTCCCCTGCCCGGCAGCTTCCCATTGGACACCTCGAAGCTGCCGCAGGCGATCCGCGATGAAGTGGAAGCGCCTGATCCGGTCGCCATCGACACCTCGGCCAGCGAGCTGAAGGATGGCCTCAACCGCTGCCCGAAGTGCGGCGCCACCGACATCCGGCCCAAGGCCGGCACCGATATCCTGGTCTGCCTGTACTGCCGTCACGAATGGCATGGTGCGCGGGTCGAGGAGGAATTCGGGCTGGGTGAGGCCATCGACCAGCTGCGCGGCACCGTCGTCGCCTCCGGCGCACGCGACATCGACGCCGACACCTCGGCATTGATGACGTTCAAGTGCACCGGCTGCGGCGCCGAAGTCACGGTCAATACCGAAAGCACGATGACAGCCCGCTGCCACTGGTGCCGCCACGTCTTCGGCGTCAACGAACAGATCAGCAATGGCGCGGTGCCTGATGCGGTGCTGCCCTTCCATATCCGGAAGGACGACGCGGTCGCGCGCATCCGCCAGTTCGTCGACAAGCGCCGAATGTTCGCGCTGAAGGCATTCAAGGACCAGTTCACCCCGGAGAACGTGGTGGGCGTGTTCCTGCCCTACATGATCGTCGACAGCAATGTCAGCGCGGCCGTGGCCGGCAAGGGCGAGATCAAGACGCGCGAATACACGGTGGGCAGCGAGAAGAACAAGCGCACCCTGTACGACGCCGATGTCTACCAGGTCGAGCGCCAGGTGGATTTCACCGTCGATGACCTGCCACTGGAATCCTCGGCCGAGCGCGGGAATCTCGATACCCGCGCCAACACCAACAACATCATCAACACCATCCTGCCGTTCGACACCAAGAACGCGGTGAAGTGGAACGCCTCGTACCTGGCCGGCTTCACTTCGGAGAAGCGTAACCTGGACGTGGAGAAACTGCGGCCGCGACTGGAAGACCAGCTGCTGTCGATCGCCCGTTCGCAGGTGGAAGGTTCGGTGAAGCGATACAACCGTGGCGTGCGCTGGGAACAGGAACAGCTGGAGGTGCATGGTACCCGCTGGGTATCGATGTACCTGCCGGTGTGGCTGTACTCCTACCACCAGCCTGGAAAGAACGGCGGCATGCTGCACTACATCGCAGTGAATGGCCGCACCGGCGAGACCATGGGCAGCGTACCCGTGCAGCAATGGAAGATGCTGCTGGCGGCACTGGCCACCGGCACCGTCATTGAAGCCCTCGCAATTGCCTTCCTGGTGGCATCGACATGAGCGACGACAGTGGCCTCTGGCTGTTGGCGGCAGGTCCGGCCGGCGCAACCGCGCTGTACTGGGCGCTGTACCGCTATTACCGCAACACCGACAAATCCCACTCCTTCGAGCATGAAACCGAGATCGAGGCGAAGCCCATCACCGGCTCGGACCAGCAGGTGGGCAGGGTCACCGGCACCGAGGAGAAGCGCATCCGTGGTGACAACGTCTACGAGTACCGGAAGCGAGTGGTGAGGGTGAAGCCGGACGGGGATTGAAAACTTCGGCCAGCGGTTCCACGCTGCGCTACGCTGTTGCACAACCCAACAAGGAAGCAGGTTCATGCAGCGCATTCCAAGAGTGGTCGCGGGGCTTCTGGTCGCCATGGCGGCAGGCGCCGCGACGGGCCCCGCCCATGCCCAGAAGGTGTGCAACGTCATCGGAAAAGTCGCGGGCCTGATCCCGTCGCAGGGCGTCGCTGGTTTCGGCATGACAGTGCCGCTGACCGGCTGCTCCTGCGATCACTCCATGATCTGGATTGATACCTCTACGGATGGTGGAAAGGCCATGTACGCAGCGGTTCTGGCAGCGAAATTGAATGGCAGCCTGGTGCAGGCGACCTTCCAGGATGGCCAGGGCGCCAGCGCACCGGGAAATTCCTCGATCGTGTTCCGCTATTCGGCCACCTGCAAACTGGCGGCGTTCGAAATGCTGTAGCCGGTGTGGGCCTCGGCCCACCACCGGTCAAGACCGGCGCGGAACCCGTGGGCTCGCCCGCAGATCGCTGCGGGGGAGCCCCTACCTGGCCACTGCCCTGCTCAGCCGGCCTGACCCAGCCGCACCTTCAACTGCTGGATCTCCTGCTCGCTGACCCCGATCGACTTCAGGTACCCTTCCGCACCACCGTACTGGCGGTGCAGCGCCGCCAGGAACTGCTCCATGTTGTCCGGCGCGGTACCGGCCATGCCTGCCATCCTGCGGCCGATCTCCGGGTTCTGCTTGACCAGCGCCATGATCTGCGCGTTCATCGCGCTGTCCTTCGGCTGCCCTTCCAGGTAATGCGCGGAGATCGCGTAGTTGTGCACGATCTCGGCCTTGGGCACGCCGGCCAGGTCCAGCAACAGCCCGGCGATGATGCCGGTGCGGTCCTTGCCGGCCGTGCAATGGAACAGCACCGCGCCGTCCTGCTGCGCGGCGATGCGCTGGAACACCTGCTTGAACTGCGGCTGGCTGTGACCCAGCCACTGCACATAGGCTTCGCCCAGCGAATCCGGGAAGCTGGTCATCATCTTCTGCAGGTCCATCTTCTCCGTACCCATCAGCGAGATGCGCTGATAGTCGAAGCGACCGTCCTTGGCCAGCAGGTCCGGTGACTGTGCCTCCTCATCGGCGGTGCGCAGGTCGATGTCCAGCTTCACACCGGCGGCGACCAGCGCATCACGGTCGGCGTCGGTCAGGCGGCCGAGGTCAGCGGTACGCACGAACGCATCGGCCGGAATCGGGCCGTGGCGGCCCTGGAGGCCGGCGAACGTGCGCACGTTCCAGGCGCCCTGCAGCGGGATCACCCGCTGCGCATCGGCAGCGACGGGTTTCACATTGGCGGCGGCCGTCGTCTTCGCGGCGACAGCCTGCGGCGCATCAGCGGCAACAGCCGTCGCGGTCAGCGGCAGGCCCAGCATCAGGGCCAGGGCGAGTCCGGTATGGCGGGTCTTCATGGGGTTCTCCGTTCGAATCAGAAGTTGACGGCCACATCCAGGCCGAAGGTACGCGGGTCGTTGAAGATGCCGCTCTGGCCCAGTGCCGCGCTGTTGATCTTGTAGAACAGGTGCTGCTCATCCAGCAGGTTGCGTGCCCACAACGAGAACGACATCGTGGTGCCGGTGCTGTTGACCGGCACATCCACCAGCGCCACCCGTGCATTCACCACGAACGAACTGTCGGTGAGCATCTGGTCGTATTCGCTGGTGTAGTACCCATCAGACCAGTTGCCGTCCACATGGAACTTCAGCGCCGAGAAGTTGGCGAACGGCACCAGATAGTCGGCCGACAGGCTGCCCGCATTCTTCGGTGCCAGCAGCGGCTGCACGGTCACCTGCACGCCAGCGCCGAACGGGTCGGATGCTGTCTGCGCATCGATCTTCGTATAGGCGTAGTTGAGGCCGAGGGTGAGGTTGTCCACCGGCATCACGTTGAATTCCAGCTCCGCACCCCGGGACTTGCCATCGCTCAGCGCGTTGGTGGTGACCATGGTGGTGCGGGTTTCACCGCTGTTCGGGTCGAACGGCAGCGAGAAGTCCATCTGCTTGTGTGCGATGGTGGAATCGAACACCGCCAGGTTCAGGCGGGCACGGTTGTCCCAGAACTGCGATTTGAAGCCGAGCTCGTAGGCTGTCACCTCTTCCGGGCCGAACGCGCTGTAGTTGGTCGAACGCGAGTTGGCACCGCCGGCCTTGAAGCCGGTGCTGTACTTGGCATAGACCATCGCGTGCTCGCCCAGGTCGTAGGCGATGTTGACCATCGGGTCGAAGCGGCTCCAGCGGTCCTTGAATGCAAGGTTCGTTGCCGTGCCGTTGACGATGTACAGGCTGCCCTTCTTGTCATCACGGGTGTAGCGACCACCCGCGGTCAGGTGCAGGCGCTGCATTGCTTCCGGCGTCCACGTAGCCTGCCCGAACACGCCCAGGCTGTCGGTCCACGCGTTGCTGGCACGGTCGATGCGCACGCGCGAAAGATCCAGCGGATTGGTCGCCGGGTTCACCGTGTAGCTGTTGCCACCCGGCCCCCACACCAGCATGTTCGGGGTCTGCGCATTGTCGCCTGCGGTCTCATGGTAGTAGAACGCACCGCCGAGGAACTGCACCTGCGAGGTGTTTCCAATCAGCTGGAATTCCTGGCTGTACTGGTGCTGGTAGACCTGCGCCAGGCTGTAACGCCCGAACGGCGTGCCGGCGCCACCGTAGGCCGATATCGCATCGACCAGGCCCATGTCGAACTGGCCCTGGGTCAGTTCGCGGTAGGAGCTGATCGACTTCAGCTCAAGGGTGTCACTCAATGTCCACGACAGGTTCAACAGATGGCCACTGGTGCGACCGATGTTGTCTTCCTGCGGCCCGCCCAGGATGGCGCTGTCGCGGCGGTCCTGGCTGGCGCCGGCCTTCTGCAGCGGGCTGAGGTAGGCGCCCGGAACCAGCACCTGGGTGTGGTACGGCGTGGTGGCATCGTAGGAGCGGTCGAAGGCATACAGCAGCGAGAAGTCATCACTCGGCTGCCACAGCGCGCTCAGGCGTGCGCCGCGCTTGTCGTAGCTGTTGAAGTCACGCTCGCCACGCATGGGATTGTCGGTGGTGCCACCGCGCTTGGCCTGCACGGCGTCGATCTTGAAGCTGACATCGCCCACCTTGGGCAGGTCCAGGTGCAGTGCGCTGTTGTAACCGCTGAAGTTGGACACCCCTGCGCTGACGCTGCCACCAAACTCGCCGGTCGGCGCCTTGGTCACGATGCTCACCGCGCCGCCTTCGGTATTGCGGCCGAACAGCGTGCCCTGCGGGCCCTTCAGCACTTCGATGCGCTCCACGTCGTAGAGCATGCTGCCCAGGCCCTGCGCGCGGCCCATGAACACACCATCGACATAGATGCCGACGCCCGCGTCGCGGGCTGGCTGGTTGGCATCACCGGAGGCACCGATGCCGCGGATCCCGATATTCAGCGCCGAACTGCGGGTGGCAAACGGCGTGACCCGTAACGATGGAATGGAACCATCGGACAGGCTGCCCAGTGAGATCGCGCTGCGATCCTTCAGCGCTTCGGCATCGACCACCGACACCGAGATGGGTGTCTCCTGGAGGTTGGTGGCACGCTTCTGCGCGGTCACCATCACCTGGTCGAGGGCGACCACGGTGCGTGCGGCATCGGCGGACGCGCTGGCGTCGGCGCCCGGACTGTCTTCGGCATGGGCCAGCGCCGGCAGCGCGGCGGCGATGGCGAGGGTGAGCAACGGGCGGTGCAGCGTGGCGTGGCGCATCGGACTCATTCGCGGAAGGAGAAGGCCGGCGCAGTCTGGGAGGCGGGAATTACAAATGAATGACCGTTCATTCACACCTTTTGTGACGTACTATCCCGCCTCTGGACGCCCTGACCGCACGCAATGACGCCGAAATCCGCCGAAGCCCCGACCACCGAAGATCCTGCTGCAGCCCATGCCGAGGCCCAGCGCCGCCGCATCCTCGACGCCGCCCAGAAGTGCTTCATCACCCGCGGTTTCCATGCCGGTTCCATCGGCGACATCGCCGCCGAGGCCGAGATCAGCCAGGGGCTGATGTACCGCTATTTCGCCAACAAGCGCGCCCTGATCCTGGCCCTGATCGAACGCCAGCTGCGCCACGACCAGGCATCGATCAGCGCGATGCCGGCCGCGTCCGATCTGGTCGACGGACTGCTGGAGTGCTACCAGCAATGGGCGCGCGGCGAAGTGCTGCCGATCCATGGCAATGCCATCGCCAGCGTGGCGCTGTACGCGGAAATCAACGCCGAGGCCCATCGCGATCCGGAGCTGGCCGGTGTGCTGCGTACCCATGACAAGCAGACCAGCGCCGCCATCCAGGCTTGGCTGCGCCAACGCGATGCCAGCCTTGGCAAGGTTCTGGACGAAGAGCGGATTGCCGGCCGCACCCTGTTGCTGCGGTTGCTGGTGGAGGGCCTGGCGATGCGTGCCGTGCGCGATCCGGACCTGCCGCCGGCGCGCGTGCGCGCCCTGCTGGCCGATGCCATCGGGCGGGTGATGGCCGATTGAGCCGCCCTCACACGGTCTCCCACCCCACCGGCTCGATACTCGCGCGGCCCACCCTTCCGAGGATCCTGCGATGGCTGCCCTGCTTGCCCGTAGCTGCCTGTCCGCGCTGTGCTGCCTGGCCCTGCCCGCCCTGGCCCAGGATGCCTCGTTCGGCTTCGGCGAACAAACCACCCGTACCGAACAGACCACACAATCGAGCAGCACCGAGACCCGGAACAGTGGCGCGATGACCACCCAGACCACCACCAGCGGCAGCTCGCAGTCCGGGACACGCAGCGAGAGCAAAGGGATGGACGTGGACTTCAGCTTCCACGACAACAGCGATGACTGGGGCCATGACCGCCGGCGCGATGACCGCGATGTGCGCGACAGCGACCTGTTCGGCAGCTGGACACTGGGCCAGGAGAACGGCAGCAGCTGCACCATCGAGCTGAAGAACATCGAATGGTTCGGTGGCTACAGTGCCTATGTGCCTGCCGGCTGCCCGAATGGCTTCTTCTCGGCCAACCGCTGGGTGCTGTCGGGCAACCAGTTGCTGTTGACCGACACCAGCAACACCGTATTCGGGCGTTTCCGCGCGTCGGGCGGAGGGCGTTGGTCGGGGTATCGTGAAACGGATGGGGCGCGGTTGTACCTCAACCCCAAGGGGCGTTGAAATGCCCTGTCCACGCAACCTGCTTGGCGTCGCTCGCGGGCTGCTGATGGCTGCGCTGCTGCCCGGCGCTGTGATCACCGCAGCCACCGCTGCAACGCCGCCGTTGGCACCTGTCGAGGCCCGCATACCGTTCGCGCCCGCGCCGTTTACCGGCAGTGACGGCGCACGCCATCTCGCCTACGAACTGCACATCAGCAATTTCTACGGCGACACCGGCACCCTGCGGCCGCAGAGGCTGCAGGTGTTCGCGGACAGCTCTGCCTCGCCACTGCTGGACATGGACGCCAGTGCGCTGTCCACATGGGTGCGTCCCGCCGCCGCCGACGGTGCGTCACCCTCGATCGCTGCCGGCAAGCGCCTGGTCGTGTTCGTGTGGCTGACACTGCCAGCGGATGCACCGATTCCCCACGTGCTTCGTCACCACATCGATTTCGCCACAGAAAAGGCCGGAATCACGACGCTTGATGGCGCAGCGGTCAACGTCGCCACACACGCGCTACCAGTGCTCGGGCCACCACTGGCGGGAGGCCGCTGGCTCGCGCATGAAGGCCCGGGCGCCGCGCGGTCGCACCATTGGGGTAGCCTGGTGGCGGTGAATGGCGCGCTGACCATCCCGCAGCGGTTCGCACTCGATCTGGTCGGCGTGGATGCACGGGGGCGTGCGGTGCATGCCGCTCCCGAGCATCTGCAGAACGCGCGCCACCAGGATTGGGTCGGCTATGCCGTGCCGGTGATTGCCGTGGCCGACGGCGAAGTCCGCGATGTACGCGATGGCGAGCCGGAGCACCCTCCCCTTACCCCGCAGCCCGAACCGGCGTCACTGACCAGCCACGGCCTGTTCGGCAACTACGTGGTGCTGGAAATTTCACCCGGGGTGTTCGCCAGCTATGCCCACCTGCGCACGGGCAGCATCAAGGTCAAGCCCGGCCAGCGCGTGCAGCGCGGGCAGGCGCTGGGCGCGCTGGGCCAGTCGGGCAACTCCGCGGCGCCCCATCTGCACTTCCAGCTGTCCAACGGCGTCCGCTTCGAAGGCTCGGAGGGCATGCCCTATGTGTTCGATCGGTTTCAGTACTTCGGCCCGGAAACCGAAGCGCAGCTGTTCGGCCAGGGGGAGCCCTGGACCGCGCTGCCCGCAGAGTCACGCCAGCAGCAACTACCACTCAACGATGTGGTGATCGGCTTCTGAGCACGCCTTCACGGCAGAATTCTGTGCATCCGATCACATGGCAGATGCGGTTGTTCCAGGACTCACACCCACATCACCCAGCTGTGGCGATAGATAACACATGCTCACATAGCGTCATGCCGACGCCTGTTGCTACCGCCCTCGCCTCCAGTCACGCCACGCGCCATGGACGAAGCCGACCGCCTGCTTGAAATCGACCGCCTGCACCTGCTCGACACGCCAGCCGAACCGGTGTTCGATGCAATCGTTGCTGCCGCCCGCGCAGCGACCGGCATGACCATGGGCCTGATCTCGGTGGTGGCCGAGGAGCGCCAATGGTTCAAGGCCAATATCGGTCTCGAGGGTGTCAGCGAGACTGCACGCGATATCTCGTTCTGCACCCACGCCATCGAGCAGGATGAACTGTTCGAGATCCCGGATGCACGGCAAGACCCTCGCTTCTCCACCAATCCCCTGGTGACCGGTGGTCCGCGCATCCGTCACTACGCGGGAATCCCGCTTGGCTCGGCGCAGGGCGCCCGTATCGGAACACTGTGCCTGCTCGATCCGATGCCGGGCGTGCTGTCGCCCTCGCAGCGCGAACTGATGGTGCATCTGGCGCGGGTCACCACCCAGGTGCTGGAACAGCGCAGCACCCTGATGGCGCAGGTCGGCCAGGCCAAGGCACTGCACCGCGAACTGAAACGCAGCGAGGACTTCCTGGAACGTACCAACCGCGCGGCACGGGTGGGAGGCTGGGAGATGGACCTGCTCTCCCACGAAGTGCGCTGGACCCGCGAAACCAAGCAGATCCACGGCGTACGCGGCAACTATCAACCCACGTTCGACACCGCACTGTCCTTCTATCGCGAGGACAGTCGCAACATCATCCGCAGCGCGGTGCGGCGCTGCATCGATGAAGGCACCTCATGGGACGTGCAGTTGCCGATGACCACCGCCGATGGGCGCTCCATCTGGACCCGGGTGGTCGGAGGCCGTCAGCAGGTGGATGGGCACCCTCGCCTGGTCGGTGCCATCCAGGACATCACCGAGGAGCGTGCCGCGCTGGATGCCCTGGAGGCGAGCGAGACGCGCTACCGGCGCCTGTTCCACTACAGCCTTGGCCTGATCTGCACGCACACGCTGGAGGGCGTGCTGACATCGGTGAACCCGGCGGCCGTGCAGTCGCTGGGCTTCGATGAAAGTCATATGATCGGGCGCAGCCTGTGTGATCTGATGCCTCCCGAGAAGCGTGCTGCATTCAAGGCCTATCTCGCGCGGATCACGGTCAACCACACCGATGCCGGCGTCATCGAACTGATCGCCGCCGATGGCACCCGCCATTTCTGGGCGTATCACAACGTGCTCGACAGTGAGGCGAACCCTCCCTATGTGCTGGGCCATGCGCAGGATGTGACCGCACTGCGGATGCAGGAGCAGCAGCTGCGCGAGATGTCCTTCAAGGATCCGCTGACCCAGAGTTACAACCGCCGCTTCCTGCCGCGCCTGGACGAGCTGGTTGATCAACCCTGGGCCTGCCTGATGTTCGATCTGGATCATTTCAAGCAGATCAACGATACGCAGGGCCATGCGCGGGGTGACACCGTGCTGGTCGAGTTCGCCGCCTTCCTGCGCGCGCCACTGGGGGCAATGGAAAGCGTAGTGCGCATGGGCGGCGACGAGTTCATGGTGGTGCTGACCTGCCCGGAGCCGGGGCGGTTGGCCGCGCTGGAGCAGTGGTATGCGCAGCAGGCCGGTCGCTCGCCCACGCCCTTCTCGCTGGGCGCGACCCACCACGCGCCGGGTGAGTCGGTGGCCGACACCCTGCAGCGTGCCGACAGTCGTCTGTACCGCGAGCGCGCACGCGTGCGCATGCACCCGCGACCTGCAACCTGAGCCCCCCCGCAGCGGCCGCGCCCCTACTCCGCCGCCAACGCCTGGATCGGGTCCAGCTGTGCAGCACTGCGCGCCGGGAAGTAGCCGAAACCGAGCCCGATCGCAGACGAACACGCCAGCGCGGCGAGCACCGGCCCAGGCGTGAACAGGAACGGCACGCCCAGCGACAGCAGGCTGGACAGCGCGCCCACACCCAACGCGAACAACACCCCCAGCACGCCACCGAACAGGCAGATCAGCACCGCCTCGATCAGGAACTGGCGCAGGATGTCGCCCTGCCGGGCACCCACCGCCAGGCGCACGCCAATCTCGCGCACGCGCTCCTTCACCGATACCAGCATGATGTTCATCACGCCTACGCCTCCCACTACCAGCGCCACCGCAGCAATGGCCGAAACCAGTGCCGCCATGGTCTGGCTGGACTTCATCACCGCCTTGCGGATCTGGTCGGCGTTGTAGATGAAGAAATCACGCCGGCCGTGCAGGCGTTGCAGCTCCGCGCCCAGCGAGGCCTCCGCGGCGGTGGTTGGCACGTCATCCCGCACGCGTACGGTGATGCTCTCCAGCCGCTGGCTGCCAAGCAGGCGCGAGGACGCGGAGGTGTACGGCACATAGACCGTCGGCGTCGCCCCACCGGCAAACGTGTTTGGACCGACCACGCCGATCACTTCCACCGGCATGCCTCCCAGCAGCACCGTGCCACCGATCGGATTGCCGTTGAACAATGCCTTGGCCGCCTTCTGGTCGACCACGCCCACGGCACGATGCGCTTCCACCTCGGCATCGGTGAAGAACCGGCCCGCCTTCAGTCGCAGCCCGCGTACCCGCGGTAGATCAGCGCCCACGCCAAGCACCTGCGTATTGGCGCGCCGGTTGCCCTGCAGTGCGGCCACCGAACCGCTCAGATTGGGGCTTACGCTGTCTACGTAACTCAATGCGGCCAGGTGATCGGCATCGTCCACGACCAGCGTTTCGATCTCTGCCGAGCGCGGGTCACCAAAGTCCGCGCCCGGGAAGATGTCCAGCGTACTGGCACCCAGCTCGTTGATCTGTGACTCGACCTGCGCCTGTGCGCCCTTGCCCAATGCAACCACGGTCACCACTGCAGCCACACCGATGATGATGCCCAGCATGGTCAGCAAGGTGCGCAGCCGGTGGGCCAGCATCGAACGCACCGCCATCCGTGCAGCTTCCCTGATTGCATCCAGGCGCGCGCGGCGCGCGGCGCCCGGTTCTGGACTGCGTTCGTGGGCAGCAGCATTGCGTGCAACCGGAGGATCACCCGTACCACGGTCGGATACGACCCGACCGTCTGCGATCTCGATCACGCGTGTCGCGTGCGCGGCAATCGCTGCATCATGGGTCACCAGGATCACGGTATGGCCCTGCGCATGCAGGCGCTTGAGCTCCGCCATCACCTGCCTGCCGCTGGCATGATCCAGCGCGCCGGTCGGCTCATCGGCCAGCACGATGGCGCCGCCGTTCATCAGCGAACGCGCAATGGAAACGCGCTGTTGCTGGCCGCCGGACAGCTGGCTGGGCCGGTTCGTGGTGCGCTCACCCAACCCCAGTGTTTCCAGCAGCATGCGCGCACGGGCGGTGCGCGCATCGGCATCCACGCCGGCATAGACCGCCGGCAGCGCCACGTTCTCCGTGGCGCTCAGGTTCTCCATCAGGTTGTAGCGCTGGAAGATGAAGCCAAAATGCTCGCGACGCAGGTGCGCCAGTTCATCCGGTGACATCTGCTCGATTGCTGCGCCCTGCACGCGGTAGCTGCCTTCGGTTGGCCGGTCCAGGCAGCCCAGGATGTTCATCAGTGTGGACTTTCCCGAACCGGACGGGCCGATGATGGCGATGAACTCGCCCGCCTCGATGCGCAGCGACACGTCCTTCAACACCACCACCTCGCCGGCGGCCGAGCGATAGGCGCGCGAAACGCCATGCAGTTCCAGCAGCGCGTCGGCCATGCTCACATCCCCAGAAGGCTGGTGGGCTCGGCTTCCGCGCCGCTGGGCGCCTGCCCGACCACCACGTTCTCGCCCGCCTTGAGGCCGGACAGGATCTGCACCGCAGTAGCGGTACGCAGGCCGGTCGTCACTGCGCGCTCACGGGCGCGGCCCTTGGCATCGATCACCTGTACGGTCGCGCGGTTGCCCTCCTTGTCGTCGCTCTCGGACACTGCCGTCAACGGCACCTGCAGCGCATTGGCGGCGCGTGCCAGCTGGATCGTCACCTTCACCGTCATCGACGGCTTCAGTTTCAGGCCCGGATTGGGTACGTCAAACAGCCCGGCGTAGTACACCGCCTTCGGCGTCTGCGCCGATCCACCCGTGTTGCCGGTGGCCACGTCGGCAATCGACGATGGCGCAGGTTCAAGCTGCTGCAGATGCGATTCGTAACGGCGTCCACCCGGTCCCAGCGTGGAGAACCACAGGGGTTGGCCAGGCGCGATCAGTTCCACATCGGCCTCCGCGATCTCGGTGCGAACCGTCATCGTGTCCATCTGTGCCAGCATCACGATGGTCGGCGTGGTCTGCATCGAGTTCAACGTCTGCCCGGCCTTGGTGACGATGGCCACGATGTAGCCGTCGGAAGGTGAGACGATGCGGGTGTAGCCCAGGTTGATCCGCGCGGTTTCCACCTGGGTCACCGCCTGGTCGATCTGTGCCTGCAGCGCTGCGACGTCCGAGCGCGCCGCTTCGCGCGCCACCCGTGCGGTCTCGAAACCTTCCTGCGAAACCAGCCGCGACGCCACCAGCTGCGCCTGGCGCTCATGCACGCGGATGGCCTGGGCATAGCGCGCCTCGCTGGCCGCATGCTGGGCACGCAGCGTGTTGGCAGCCGCTTCGGCGCTGCGCAGGGCGATGCGCTGCGGCTGCGAATCCACTTCGGCAATCAGGTCGCCAGCGTGCACACGCTGGCCCAGCACCACATGCAGGCGCTTGACCTGGCCCGATACCTGCGCCCCCACCGCCACCAGTTCCTTGGGGTTGACCCGGCCAACGGCCTGCACGGTCTTTTCCAGGTCCGCCACCCTTGCCGGCGCCGTGATCAGCGCGGCATCATCACCCTCGGCAAACAGCCACCAGCCGGTACCCCCTGCAAGAAGCGCAACGATTGCGGCAATGATCCAGGTCCTGCGGTTGTTCATCGGAAGGCTCGCATGCACGCAGCCACCGGATGTGACCGCAGAATCCGCAGTCTGGAAGGTGGTGGTGGATGTTTCTTGGAGCCACTGTGGAGATTGCATGGAGGCCGCACCTCCGTTCAGGCACGGGGCCCGCTCCTGAACGGCACGGATCGCGTCCACGAAATCTCGACACAATCTCGACCAAGTCTCCATCAACGGCCCTTAGCCTTGTCGGCCTCGCCGACTGCGTCCCCGCCGTGTCTCTCCCGTTTCCAGACCTGCCTCCCATCGATGTCCGCCGCGCCTACCTTGCCTGGTGCGTGCCTTCGCCGTGGCTGCTTGCACTGGTACTGGCGTCGACCAGCGCCTGGATGCTTGCCAGCGCGAACCCGGCGCCGCCCCTGCTGGCAGGTGCCGGAGCCGCCGCGCTGGTGGGGTTCCGCAGCGAAGGCCCCGCCCATTCGGCACGCACGGGCACCTTGGCGTCGCTGGCGCTGATCGGCCTCGCGTCCTGGTCCGCCTCCAGCGCTGACGTGAGCCTCATGCCTGCAGGGATAGCAGCTGTCCTCGTCGCCGCGTTGCTTGCCCTGCGCCTGCGGGCCTTGGTCCGCATGGCCCGACGCCTGCAGGACCGGGTAGATGCAACGGGCATGGAATCACGGTGGAACAAGCTGCCTGCGACCGTATCGACCCTGCTCGCACAGCACCTGCACGGGACCGCAACACTGGCGCCTGCCCTGCAGCACACGCTGGTTCTGGCCACGCTCGCGTGGGCAGCCGACGAAGAAGCGCAGACCCTGGAACGGCCGCGATGACACCGTCGCCGGCGTCTCCCATTCCTCACTTGAAACCGCAGCATGCAATGAAATCCGATGCCCGCACGCGCCAGACGCCCCTGGTGCTGATTGCCGAAGATGAAGGTGAAATCGCCGACATCCTCGGCGCCTACCTGGCTCGTTCAGGCCTGCGCAGCGCCCGCGCTGCCGACGGCGAAGCCGCCCTCGCCAGCCACCGCCAGCTGCGCCCCGACCTGGTGCTGCTGGATGTACAGATGCCCAAGCTGGACGGCTGGCAGGTGCTGAGCGAACTGCGCCGGCGCGGCAACACGCCGGTGATCATGCTCACCGCGCTCGACCAGGACGTGGACAAGCTGACCGGCCTGCGCGTGGGTGCCGACGACTACGTGGCCAAGCCATTCAACCCGGCCGAGATCGTGGCGCGCATCCAGGCTGTCCTGCGCCGCAGCGCTCGTACCGTGGTCGAAGAACCCAACGGGCTGATCCGCCAGGGGCCGTTCGAGATCGACCTGCGCAGCCATGAGGTCACCGTGCGCACCCATGACCACGTGCATGCTTTGAGTTTCACGCTCACCGAGTTCCGCCTGCTGGTGCACATGGCCCGCGCTCCCCGCCAGGTGCATGCACGCGTTGACCTGCTGCATGCCTGCCTGCCCGAAGGCGATGCGCAGGAACGCACCGTCGACAGCCACGTCAGCAAGCTGCGCCGCAAGCTGGAAGAGGTGGGCGTGATCGGCATCCCCGCCACCATCCGCGGTGTCGGCTATCGTTTCCTGGACTGAATGATGAACCCCAAAGGCAAGAGCATCGGCCGCCAGATCACGCTGTCCATCACGGTCGCATCGTTGTGTTCGACGGTGCTGTCGATCAGCGGCTTCTACCTGTTCTACTACCTGATGGAGGTGTTCTATCCGCGCTGGTATGACGAGCCGGAAACGATCATGCCGTCCGGGCTGGAATGGCTGTGGATCGGCCTGACCGCCATCGTCGTCGTCATCTTCGCCACGCTGGTCGCCTCGCGCCTGACCCGGCGCATCATCACCCCGTTGAACTCCGTGGCCGAGAGCCTGCGCCGGGTGGCCAGCGGCGATCTGGATGCCCGTGCACGCGGTGGTGATGCATCGATGGCCGAGGCGGCCGCGCTGGTCAGCGATTTCAACTCCATGGCGGAGCGCCTGAGCCGCATGTCGGAGAACAGGGTGTTCTGGAATGCCGCCATCGCGCATGAACTGCGTACGCCGATGACCATTCTGCGCGGGCGTCTTCAAGGCATCGCCGAAGGTGTGTTCGAGCCCGGCCCCGAGCAGTTCAACAGCATGCTGACCCAGCTGGAGGGCCTGACCCGCATCATCGAGGACCTGCGCGTGGTGAGCCTGGCCGAGAGCGGCCATCTCGACCTGCGCCTGCAGCGCAGCGATGTCAGCGTGCAGGTGGCGGCAGTGGTGGAGGCGATGTCCGAGGCGCTGACCGAAAGTGGCTTCTCGGTGAGCCTGGACGCGCGGCCGTCGCTGGCGGACTGCGACCCGGCCCGCGTCCGCCAGGCGGTGCTGGCATTGCTGGAAAACGCCCGTCGCCATGCCATCCCCTGCCCGCTGCGGGTACGCGTCACGCTGGCGGAGGGGCACTGCACGGTGGCCGTGGAAGATGGTGGCCCCGGCGTGCCGGACGAACTGCGTGACAGCATCTTCGAGGCGTTCCAGCGCACCGATGTCTCACGTTCGCGGCAGAGCGGTGGCTCTGGGCTGGGGCTGGCGGTGGTGCGCGCGATTGCCGTGGCACATCACGGAACCGCGCGATGCCGTGCTACCGAACGTGGCGGCAGTGCCTTCGAAATCCGCTGGCCGGTGCACGCGCGCCGTTGAGGGCGCAGCGTTGCGGCAGACGCTGCTCTGGTAGTTGCCCACCGTGGTGGGCACCACGCGCGCCGCTGAACGCCGCCGGTTTCTCCACGCAATCTCCATCGTCCCTCCATGCCCGCTCCAAAGGGCTGCAGATACTGGGCACAACCCGGGAGATGGCAGGCATCCGTCCCCTGCCCTGTCCCCGACCCCACCCAGGCATCCCATGAAACACCCCCACGATCCGGCGGCCGCCGCCGGCAGCATCGGCCAGCAGAATGCGGCCGCCACCCTGAAAGCCATCCTGCGCACCTATCCCTGGCAGCTCACCGGCACCTTCTCGCTGGTCGCACTGGAGAACGCGCTGCTGCTGGCCTATCCACTGTTCGCCGGTTTCGCGGTGGATGCCATCATCCGCGGCGACATCGGCCATGCCATTTCCTACGCCGGCGTGGTGCTGCTGTTCTGGCTGGTCGGTGCCGCCCGCCGCGCGGTCGATACCCGAACGTTCACCCGCATCTATGCCGACCTGGCGGTGAACGTGGTGCAGGCGCAGCGCCGCTTGGGCCAGGCTACATCCACTTCGGCGGCCCGCGTGGTGCTGGCCCGTGAGTTCGTCGACTTCTTCGAGAAGCACGTGCCGATCATCGCCACGGCATTGGTGTCGATGTTCGGTGCAGCGGGGATGCTGCTGGCGATCGAGCCGCTGGTCGGCGCCGCAAGCCTGGTCGCGCTGCTGGGTGCATTGTTGCTGCTGCCGTCGTTCGCACGCCGCAACGAGCAGCTGCATGGACGCCTGAACAACCGGCTGGAGCATGAGATCCGCCTGGTGGACCGGGTCAGTCCCTCGGTGTTGCGTCGCCACTACACCACGCTGTCGCGGCTGCGCATCCTGCTCTCCGATCGCGAAGCGAGTGCCTTTGTGGTCGTTGGCGCGGCGGCAGCGGTGCTGTTCGCGCTGACCATCGGCCGCCTCGCCACCACCGACGGAGTTACTCCGGGCCATGTGTATGCGGTGATGACCTATCTGTGGACCTTCGTCGGCAGCCTGGATGATGCGCCGTCAATGGTGGATCAGCTGGCGCGGCTGAAGGACATCGGCCGGCGAGTCAGCCCGGGCATGGAGGACGCGGAGCACAAGGACGCCGCTTGACCGGTGGATGCCCATCCTGGTGGGCAACGATGTGTCGCGGCGCCAACCAAGGTTGGCGACTACCGGGGCAACGCTGCCAACCAGGATTGGCGGTTACCTCCCGCCTGCCGTGCGCCCGCACATCGTCAATGCACCGATGATCAATGCCTGCATGCTGCGGTCGAACTCGGCCTCCTGTGCTTCCCGATCCCGTGGCCGGCGCGTGGTGTCCGCCACGGCGTGCCGCGAGTACACGGTGTCGGCCAAGGCCACGGCGTGATAGGCCACGGTCGACAGCAGCCATGCTGCCTGTTCCTGCGGCAGATCATGCACACGACTGAACTCGGCATGGTGGCGCTGGATGCGTGCCACCATCTCCGGCGTCTTCGCACCGTGGCTCACCAGGAACGGGGCGAGACCCGGATTCTCATCCACCAGTGTCCGCAATGAACGCTGGAACGCGCACAGATCGTCGTTGATGCTGCATCCCGCACCGACCTCCAATGGCGGTGCCTGCCAACGCTCGAAGATGACCTCAGCCACCAGCTCGCGCAGCGCTGCCAGATTCGCCACATGCTTGTACAGCGCGATGTGGCTGACCCCCAGCGCTGCCGCCACGCCCACGAAGCTCAACCCCGGCAGCGTCATCGCGATGCCAGCGTCGGCGATGCGCTCGCGGGTGATGGTGGGCGGTCGCCCACGGGCAACGGTCTTCTTCGGTGCAGCCATGCTGTTGCGGTTCCTGCGCGGCGCGCTGGCAAGGCCTGTCATGGTGGTCTGCGGCAACGCAATGGTCAACGCGTTGCATACGCCTCCAGCAGGCCTGGGTTGCGGGGCGATCAATTTAGTTTACTATGATGTAACTAATTCGCATTCGCAGCCTTCTGGATCGTTGTCGATGTCCGCGCCCACCCTTTCCACCACCCCGGCCGGGCCGGTGCGCGGCGCCGACCACGACCGTGGCCTGCAGGCGCTGCGCGTCCACGTCGTTGACGTCACGCAGCCCTGTACCAGCCTGCTTCGGCTGGTCGTACAGCTGCCGCCACAGGCCGAGCTGGCACCCTGGCAGCGCGCCAACACCGCCGTGCGCATCCAGCTGGGTACCGCGTTCGGCGATGTGTCACGGATCTACACCGTGCGCAGCGTCGACGCCCGGACCCGCCGTTTCACGC
The DNA here is from genome assembly GCF_056482105.1 of Stenotrophomonas sp. 78350_Sma. NCBI lineage: Bacteria > Pseudomonadati > Pseudomonadota > Gammaproteobacteria > Lysobacterales > Lysobacteraceae > Stenotrophomonas > Stenotrophomonas sp. 78350_Sma. The sequence goes on from NZ_CM151182.1 coordinate 2,501,546, forward strand.
TGGACGTGGTGCTGCACGAGGCACCGGGGCCGATGCTGGCCTGGGTGCGTGCACTGCAGCCCGGTGACGCCATCGATCTCACAGGTCCGCGCCCACATCTGCAGGTGCCGCATCGCGAGGGCAGCGTTGCTCTGCTGTTCGCCGATCAAAGCGCCATCCCGGCACTGTTCGCCTTGCTGCAGCAGTGGCCCAGCGGCCTTCGCGCGCAGGCCTGGATCGCTTCGGATGACCCCTTCCCGGTAGACGAACTGACCGCCGTCGACGGCGTCTGCGTACAGCGCCTGGCCACGGGCGCTACGCCGTTGCTGCAGCAGGCACGCCGGTTGCACATGGGGGCGAACACCGTCTGGGCCGCAGGCGAACGCGAGGAGATGCGCGCCCTGCGCCGCTACTTCCTTGAAACGTGCGGTCTGCCGCGCGCAGACGTCGCCGTGGCCGGCTACTGGAAACACGGCCAGACCACCACCGAAACCGACCAGCGCCGCCGTCGCAACTACGAACGCGTGCTGGCGCGCGGCGGTGGCCTGCAGGACCTCGACGACCTCGCCGACGACATCTGATCCACCCCGCAACACCCGCGCCCTGCGTTTCGTTCCACCCAGCCACAGATCGCCCACGCACCTCGCGTGCAGCATTGCCCCAGCGGCAGTGCCGTGCCCTCTGCCAGCCATTCCACAGCCCGCGTCGTCCTGCCCGTGCAGGCCACCGACGGCGCCGTGCTGGCCGATTGCACGACCCACCACACGAGAACTGCCATGTCCCTCCCCGCCCGAATCCTGCTCTCCCCACGCCGCACGACCCTATCCCTGGCCGCGCAGGCAGCGCTGCTGCCGGCGTTGCTGCTCGCTCCCCTCGCCCATGCAGATGAAGCAACCGACAGCGCCCGCCAGCTGCCCACGGTGAACGTGCGCGCCGACAAGACCGCGCCTGCCGATGCCTATGCCGGCGGCCAGGTCGCCCGCGGCAGTGGCGTCGGCCTGCTCGGTGAGCTCGACTTCATGGACACCCCGTTCAACACCACCCGTTACACCTCCGGGTTCATCGAGAACATCCAGGCACCGGACCTGGTCCGGGTAATTGCGCTGACCGATCCCAGCGTCTACAACAGCGGCTCCAGCGGCGGCATCACCGACTACTTCAACATCCGTGGCTTCGGTGTCGCCTCGTCGGATATCGGGTTTGGCGGACTCTATGGCCTGATCCCCTACTACCGCGTCACCCCCGAACTGGCCGAGAGCATCGAAGTGCTCAAGGGGCCATCGGCACTGCTCAACGGCATGCCACCGGGTGGTTCGGTGGGTGGCGCAGTGAACCTGGTGCCCAAGCGCGCAGGTGATACGCCGTTGACCCGCTTCACGGCCAGCTACAGCAGCGATGCGCAGTTCGGCGGTCATCTGGATGTTGGCCGTCGCTTTGGCGCGCAGCAGCAGTTCGGCGTACGCCTCAATGCCGTGCATCGCGAAGGCGACACCGCCACCGATCACCAGCAGCACAGGACGCAGCTGGCATCGCTGGGCCTGGACTGGCGAGGTGAACGCTCGCAGGTCTCGCTGGACCTGTTCAGCAGCCGTGACCATGTGGATGGCCTCAATCGCGGCGTTTCGCTGGCAGCCGGACTGGCCGTGCCCCGCCCGCCGAAGGCCAGCACCCTGTTCGCACCGGATTGGACCTTCAGCAACGTCAAGGACTCAGCCGCCGCGCTGCGCTGGTCGTTCGACATCAATGACCACCTGCAGGCGCATGCCAGCTACGGTCACGGCCATACCGATTTCGATTCCATCGCCAGCGCCACCACGCTGATCACCAACACCGCCGGCGACTTCCGCAACAACTTCGCCCACCAGCGCTTCATCTACAGCAAGGACACCGCCGAAGCCGGCCTCTCGGCGCGCTTCCGCACCGGCGCGGTCGATCACGCACTGGCGATCAGTGCCGCGTGGTACCAGCACGACCAGAAATTCGGCTTCAAGCGCAATCTGCTGGCCCGCGACTGGGTAACCAACCTGTACGACCCACAGTGGGGCCCGGCCATCGATCGCAGCTTCAGTGATGCGTCGCTGCCGAAGACCGCGGAAGTGCGTACCACCAGCTTCGGCATCGCCGACACGTTGTCCTTCATCGATGACCGCGTGCAGCTGACTCTGGGCATCCGTCACCAGACCGTGCTCAGCGACACCTTCGATGGCAGCACCGGAAAGCGCACCGCACGCTACGACGCCAGCGCCAATACCCCGGCTGGTGCACTGCTGTTCAAGGCCAGCGATCAACTTTCGCTGTACGCCAACTACATTGAGGGCCTGAGCCAGGGCAGCACCGCCCCGGTCAGCGCAGCGAATGCGGGCGACGTGTTCCCGCCGTACAAGACGCGCCAGCGCGAGGTGGGTGCCAAGTTCGACTTCGGCCATTTGGCCAGCGCATTGAGCGTGTACGAGATCGAAAAGCCGAGCGCCTATACCGACCCGGCCACCAATGTGTTCTCATTCGGCGGCCAGCAGCGCAACCGTGGCGTGGAATGGACCGTGTTCGGCCAGGCCACCGAACGACTGCGCGTGCTGGGCGGCATCGGCTGGCTGCAGCCAAAGCTGACCCGCACCCAGGGCGGCATCAACGAAGGCCGGCTGGCCACGGCCACCCCGCAATGGCAGGGCAAGCTGGGCGTCGAATGGGACGTGCCGACCGTGGCCGGCCTCACCCTCACCGGCAACGCGGTCAGCCTGTCCAAGGGCTACATCAATGCAGACAACAGCCAGTGGGTTGCAGGCCGCACCGTGTTCGATCTCGGTGCCCGCTATGCGACGCAGGCGGCCGGCCATCCGCTGGTACTGCGCGCGACGGTGCAGAACGTGACCAACAAGGCGTACTGGGCCGGCAGCCTCGGCTCCGGGCTGGGCACGCCACGCACCGCCCTGCTGTCGGCCACCGTCGATTTCTGATCCTCGTTTCAAGGGCACCACGCCATGGCGCGTGGTGCCCTGGAGAAGTGACTTGACCGTTTCCCGAACTGCTTCCGTGCTGGCCTGGCTGCCCCTGGTCTCACGCATCATCGCCGCGTTGTTCGGCGGCTATGTACTGGCCGCACTGTGCAGCATCGCCACACTGGCGCTGCCCATCGATGTCCGCCAGGCCGTGTTCACCGGCATGTTGGCCAGCTTCCTGCTGTATGCCGGCGCCGTGGTCTGGGTGTTCGCGGTGCGCTCGGCGTGGCGCGCATGGATCGGGCTGATCGTGATCGCCCTGCCACTGTGGCTGGTCGCGCGAGCGGTCGGCCAGGGAGCGGGCGCATGAGCAAGGGCGATCGCACCGCGAAGCCACGCGGCATCCGCCAGACCATGTCCGACCTGCATATCTGGGTCGGATTGCTCGCGGGCTGGATCCTGTATGCGATGTTCCTCACCGGCACCGCCAGCTACTTCCGCGACGAGCTCTCGCGCTACACACGCCCCGAAATCGCTACGCCCTCCAGCCTGCCAGAGGCGGCGGTGGTCGCGCAGCGCACGGTCTCCAACCTCATGGCCGATGCACCGGATGCCAGCCAGATCAACCTGAGCCTGCCAAGTGCGCGCATGCCGTGGGTGTCGGCGATGTGGGCCAGCCCGGGCGGCCGCGGCCGGCATGGTTTCGATTCGGGCCTGTTCGATGCCAGCACCGGTGCGCCCTTGCAGGCGCGGGACACCGGCGGTGGCGACTTCTTCTATGCGTTCCACTTCAACCTGCACTACATGCCAGCCATGTGGGGCCGCTGGATCGTGGGCGTCTGCGCGATGTTCATGCTGGTGGCCATCGTCAGCGGCGTGATCACCCACAAGAAGATCTTCGCCGACTTCTTCACCTTCCGCTGGGGCAAGGGCCAGCGCTCGTGGCTGGATGGTCACGCGGCGCTGTCGGTACTCGGCCTGCCCTTCCATTTCATGATCACCTGGAGTGGCCTGGTGATGCTGGCGGTGCTGTACATGCCGTGGGGGCTGGCCAAACTGCCGGACAAGCGCCAGCAGGCCGAGGTGGTCAGCGAAATGCGGCTGTTCCTGCCGCCGCAGAAGGCCGCAGGGCACACCGCTCCACTTACGGACATCGGCGCACGGGTGCGGCAGGCCGAACAGCGCTGGGGAACCGGCGCGGTAGGCAGCGTGCAGGTGCAGAACCCCGGCGATGAGAACGCACGCGTGGCTGTGGTGCGCGCGCAGTCGAGCCGCGTTTCGACCACGCCGAACTACCTGCTGTTCGATGGCGGTGGGCAGCTGTTGCAGATCAAGGAGCACTCGGGCGTCGCCGCTGATACCCAGGGCGTCCTGTACGGCCTGCACCTGGGGCGCTTTGCTGACACTGCGTTGCGCTGGCTGTACTTCACCGTCAGCCTGGCCGGCACCGCCATGGTCGGCACCGGGCTGGTGCTGTGGACGGTCAAGCGCCGTACACAGCTGCCCGACCCGCAGTGCCCCCACTTCGGCTTCCGCCTGGTCGAGAGGCTCAACATCGCCACGGTGGCTGGGCTGTCGGTGGCGATGGCGGCCTATCTGTGGGCCAACCGCCTGCTGCCCACCGGACTTGATGGGCGTGCCGCGTGGGAGGTGCACGTATTTTTCCTGGCCTGGGCGGCAATGTTCGTTCATGCCACGCTGCGTGCGCCGAAGCGTGCATGGGTCGAGCAGTTCGTGTTGGGTGCGTTGATGCTGGCGTTGCTGCCGGTACTGACGGCGGTGACCACACCGCATCCGCTGTGGCACACGTTGGCCACGGGCGACTGGGCGTTCGCCGGCACCGACCTGACCCTGCTGGCCCTGGCCGCCCTGCACGCTCTGCTGGCGTGGCGAACCTGGAAGCATGCGCCAAAGTTGAAGCGTGCACGGCCGTCTGCAGCGTCATGCAATGCCGCTGCGGAGGCCAGCGCATGATCCACGTCATTCTGTTCGTGTTGTCTCTGGCCGCGTTCACCTGCCTGGCACTGGCAATGGAGCGCCATCAGCGGGACGTGCTGCATCGCGTGTTGAGCGTTGCTACGACGCAGCAGCTGCGCGCGGTCGGATGGGCGCTACTGGTGTTCAGCACCGTGTTCGCGATGCGCGGGTTGGGCCTGGGTCTGGGTCTGGCCGCGCTGTCCGGTCACACCAGCGTCGCCGCTGGCGTGGTCGTGCTGGCGATGGTGGCGCATGGACGGCTGAATCGGTAGCTGCCCACCTTGGTGGGCACCAACACTGTGCGGTGCCGACCCAGGTTGGCGGCTACCCGGGCAACGTACCGCACGATGCCGGGAACGGCCGGGCTTCCAGGGTGATCTCGATGCGCTCCACGCCCTTGCCCTGGTTCTTCCGCTTCAGCGAGAGCGTGCCGATCTCCCCGGTACGGCGTGGATGGGTGCCGCCACAGCCCATCTGCGCGAAGCCCTCCACCTGCCAGAAGCGGCGGTGGTTGGCCTCGTCGGAGAACGCGGTAATGATCGGCAGGTCGGCAGCGACCAACGCGGCGGACTGGGCCTGCAGCGCATCAAACAGCACCGAGATGCTGCCTTCCCGCGCGAAATCGATGCGGGCCTTGGCCGGGCCGATATGCGCACCGACCTTGTCGATGCCCGGCTCCAGCGCATACACCAGCTGCAGGATCATCTCCGCCGCAAAATGGTGGCGCATCAGGCCGTAGCGGCGCAGGCCATCAACCTCGACCATGACCACATCGCCTACCCGCAGGCCGTGCCCCTGGGGCAGTCGATAGGCGATGTCCAGTCCATCCCTGCGTGCTTCCTGCACCGGATGGCCACCGATGGACCCGGCGTCGCTTTCCTGGCCACCGGAGAACGCGAAGAAGATGGTCTCGTCCAGCCGGACCTCATCACCCAAGGCAGAGCTGACCCGCGCCTCCTGGCGCAGGCGGTAGGGATCGTCCCAGAATGCCTTGATCGTCATCGTGACCTCCAACCCGAAGACGCTAGCACGGTGCAGGTTCGCGAACGCGTTGGCCGGAGCACGAATCCCCGTGCGCGATGACCAATATGATCGGCAAGCGACCGCGGCTTCGGTAGCTGCCCACCTTGGTGGGCACCGATGAAGGGCGGCGCCAACCAAGGTTGGCGACTACCAGGCGCGATGGGTACCCATGCGCCGCTCGGCGCTACAGGAACTCCGCCATGCGCTGCAGTTCGTCTTCGAGCGCGCCACGAAATACCTTGTCGCGGGCCAGCGACTTGCCGGCATAACCCACGTTCGACACCAATTCACCGTCGCGCACGCTGAGATTGGCCCAGCCCACCACCTGGTCGTGCCACAACACCGGCAGCGCGTAGTACCCGTACTGGCGTTTCGGTGCAGGCGTGTAGGCCTCGAACTTGTACACCCATCCCCACAACAGCTCGAAGCGGCGGCGATCCCACACCACCGGATCGAACGGCGCCAGCAGGCGCACCTGTTCGTCCGGCGCATGCCGGCGCGAGCGCGGATTCTCGTCCGCCGGCCAGTACCAGGTGGTGCCCTCCAACGTGCAACTGGCCAGCTGCTGCTTGGCCAGCGCCAATGCCCGCCGGGTCTGCTCGGCCAGATGCGGCGCGCCATAGCCCAGCAGGCGCACCAGATAGGTCAGGCTGGCCGAGGGCAGCGGCGCGTACTTGCGCACCACCAGGTCGACCAGGGCTGCGGCGCGTTCGACCTGCGCCTGCTCGCTGGCATCCGGTTCGGCGTGCTCGGCCACTGCATAGATGCGGGTGCCACTGTCGCGCCGCTGCACGCGCAGCAGGCCTCGGTAGTGCATGCCATCCAGCAGGTGCGTGCTCGCGTTGCTGGTGCCGCCCCAGTAGTTGGTCACCCGCCCATGCGCGAACGCCTGGTCGACCTCGCGCGGGTGCACGCTGCCGCGCTCGCGCACGAAGGCCAGCACGTCGGCCGCGCGGCGATGGGTCTCGGCGTCCCACTCGCGCCTGGAGACGCGCGGGTGCATCAGTGCCAGGTGCTCGCGAGGCAGGAAACCGTAGTTCACCAGGCAATCCTCTTCCACCGGCAGACGCGTGTAGCGCCGCTCAAGGTCACCGGCGCGGTAGTCCTTCACCCGGTGGCGCAGGGTCAGGTCCTGCGCGCGTGCGGGTGCCCGGATCGGATCGGCCTGCACGAAGCCCAGCCGTCGTATCGCGGTCAGCAGCGTGGTCGGCTTGAACAGGGTGCGCGCCACCGCGTAGCGGCGAAGATCATCGAGAGTGGGGGTGGCAGGCATGGCCGCATTGTATTCTCGACACTACGCGATCGGTCCAGTAGAGCCAGGCCATGCCTGGCTGGCGTCGTGGTGAACGGCCACGATCATCCACGCAGGGCGTGCATCTACCGAAGCCGCGATACTTCCAACGAACCGATCACCAGTGCCCGCATGCCCTGCTTGAACTCGGTGATCACCTGCCCCTCTTCGTCGTCCGCAATCGCATAGATCGTGTCGGCGCCGGCGATGCAGTAGAAGGCGATCGTGGCCAGCAGCCAGCGCGCCTTGTCCACCGGCAGGCCGAACACCTCGGCCACGTGCGCCTGGTGCGAGGCGATCTTTTCCAGCATCGGCGCGGTCGCCACCGTGCGCCGCAGCAGGTATGGCGGCAGCCCGGGATGCGCCTTCACCACCTCGCACAGTGACTCCACGAACCCCATCAGGTAGGCCTCCAGCCCACCCGGCGCGTCAACCGACGCGCGCGGAATCTGCCAGCGCTGGAACACCGCCTCCGCCACCAGGCGCTTCAGCGCCTCCAGGTTCGCCACGCGCTTGTACAGCGCCGCCTGGGTCACCGCCAGTTCGGCGGCCACGTTGGCCATGGTCAGGTTGGGCAGGCCCAGGCGGATGCCGATGTCGGCCAGGCGCTCCGGGGTGATGGTGGGCGGGCGGCCACGGGTCGGCGCCGTTGGATCGGGGTGCGTGCTCATGCGGTGCCTGCTATTACGGTGCGCGTCCATACCCTGCTGAGGGTGCCAGCAAAGGGACCCTCTTGTCCGCTTCGATTGATTTAGTTTACTTTACTCAACTAATTCGGAGTGCGTCCAGCACGCTGCCCGTAATCGAGCCCATGGCTCACCTCCCGCCAGGTCCCCACCCAGCCAACAACCCTGCGCTGCGCCCTCTCCCCGTGCTTGCCGTCGGCAGCGCGCCAGGCGCGCTCGCGCCTGCGATTCACAGGACTCTGGCATGACCGTTTACAATTTCACTTCTGCGCAGCATCGTGCTGCCGCCGCATCCTCCAGCCTGATGCATCCGCCGGGCATGCCCCTGCGCTACCGGATGTCCGCCCTCGCGCTGGGGCTGCTGGCCTCGTTTGCCGCGCTGGCCGACATAGCACCCTCCACCCTCCCCTCGGTGCAGGTGCAGGAACAGCGGCGGGTCACCGCGGACTATGCAGGCGGGCAAGTGGCTGCCGGCAGCCGCGTCGGCCTGCTTGGCGACAAGGACTTCATGGACACGCCGTTCAGCACGGTCAGCTACACCGAGTCCTTCATCCGTGATCGCCAGGCCAAGGACCTGACCGACGTCATTGCCGCCACCGACCCCACGGTATTCAGCAATGGCGTCACCGGTTCCTGGAGCGAGAACTATGCGATCCGCGGCTTCGCCTCCAGCACCAGCGACACCACCTTCAACGGGCTCAGCGGCATGGCGCCGTACTACCGCACCTCGCCGGAAATGTTCGAGCGCATCGAAGTGCTGAAAGGCCCCTCCGCGCTGCTCAACGGCATGCCGCCGGGCGGCTCGGTCGGTGGCAGCGTCAATCTGGTACCCAAGCGTGCCGGCGATCAACCGCTGCTGCGGGTCAGTGCCAACTTCGCCTCCGATGCGCAGTTCGGCACCCATGTGGATATGGGCCGCCGCCTCGGCGCCGACAAGCAGTTCGGCATCCGCTTCAACGGCGCCTGGCGTGACGGTGATGGCGCCGTGGGCAAGCAGCGCAAGAAGGTACAGCTCGGTTCGCTGGCACTGGACTGGCGCGGCGAACATGCGCGGCTGTCGGCCGATCTGTACAGCGCCGATGACCGTGTCGACGGCCCGGCACGTGGCGTCGGCCTGGCACCGGGCGTGGCCATTCCACGCCCCCCACGCGGCGATACGCTAATCAACCCGGACTGGGCCTACGTGGACAGCCAGGACAAGGGTGCGATGCTGCGGGGCGAGCTGGATATCAACGATAGCCTTATGGCCTACCTCGCCTACGGCACCAGCAGGACCGACTACCGCTACAACGGTTCGATCAGCGCGCAGATCCTCAATCCGGCCGGCGACTTCACGACGGTGATCGGCCAGCTCGCCTTCGACATCAAGAAGCAGTCCGGTGATGCCGGCCTGCGCGGTTCGTTCCGCACCGGCAATGTGGGCCACCAGTGGGCCGCCAACGTGACCCATTACCAGCACACCCAGAACGACTACGGCCGCCGCAGCGTGCCCGGCTGGGACTGGACCACCAACCTCTACAACCCGGTGTGGGGCCCGGCGGCGCCGTTCGTGGCACCGCACATCTCGCATACCGAACTGAAGTTGGATAGCCTCGGCTTCGCCGATACCCTTTCCTTCGCCGATGACCGCGTGCAGCTGACGCTGGGCGTGCGCCGCCAGCAGGTGGTCAGTGAGACCTTCAACGTGGCCACGGGCGCACGTACTTCGCGGTATGACGAGAGCGCCACTACCCCGGCAGCAGCCTTGCTGGTGAAGGCCACCGACACGATCTCCCTCTACACCAACTACATCGAAGGCCTCAGCCAGGGCGCCACCGCGCCGATGACTGCCGCCAACGCCGGCGATGTGTTCGCCCCGTTCCGCACCAAGCAGAAGGAGCTGGGCCTGAAGCTGGACCTGGGCAGCTTCGCGCACACCTTCAGTGTGTACGAGATCAAGCGACCGAGCAGCTACACCGACCCGGTCACGAATATCTTCTCGTTTGGTGGCGAACAACGGAACCGCGGCGTGGAATGGGGCTTCTTCGGGGCACCCATCGACGGCGTGCGCCTGCTCGGTGGCGTGGCCTACGTACAGCCGAAACTGACCCGCACGGCCGGTGGCGTGAATGAGGGGCGCATCGCCACTGCCGTGGCGCAGCGGCAGGCCAAGCTCGGTGTGGAATGGGATGTGCCGACCTTGCAGGGCCTGACCTTGACCGGCAATGCCACGGCGATGTCGAAGCAGTACATCAGTGCGGACAATAGCCTATCGGTGCCGGGACGCACCCTGTTCGACGTGGGCGCGCGCTACAGCACGACGCTGGCGGGTCGACCGCTTGCGCTGCGGGCCACCGTCAACAACCTGACCAACAAGGCGTATTGGGGCATGCCGTTGTTGTCGAGCCTGGCGCTGGGTGCACCGAGGACGGTGCTGGTGTCGGCAACGATGGAGTTCTGAGGCGGGCGAAAAACTGTCAACGGGATCCACGCCTGGCGTGGATCTACCGGGAACTGTAGAGCCAGGCCATGCCTGGCTGGTTCCATGGTGATCCGCCAAACGCATCCACGCCTGGCGTGGATCTACCGGCGCAAGGCACGACCACGCATGCATTGATCACGAAAGCACGCGCGCCACCACCGCCAACACCAGCAGATGTCCCACGTAGTACCCATAGAACATCCAGCGCCAACGTGGCAACTGCCACTGCACGCGCGCAGTCAGCAGCACTACAGGAATGGACAGCAGCGACCAGCCGTTCTGATTGACCCAGCACACCGCCGCCAAGGCAATCAGCAGCGGCCACCACGCGCAACGCCGGAACGCGATCCAGGCCAGCAGCACGCTGCCAACCCCGGCCCACTGGTAGTCCACGAACATCGGCAACACGCCTGCAGCCAGCAACAGCTGCACCGGTCGATTGTTTGCCAGCGCATGCACGGCGACTGCCGCCAGGGCAAAGGTCAGCAGGATGTTGAGCGGCAGCCAGGAACCGAACGCGAGTGCGTGCAATGGCTGCGCGATCAGCCCCCATAGGGCCAGCCGACGCATCGACTTGCGCAGGTCGGCCCCCGGCTGGGCCAGGTTGCAGGCCATCACCAGCGCGAACAGCGGGAAGGCGATGCGCCCCAGCTCACTGACCACCGGCACGTAGCCACCGAACACCACCTTGGCCACGTGATCGCCGGTCATGGCCAGTAACGCGATCCACTTCAGCAGCTCGCGCGCGCCGCTGCTGAGGCCGGGATCGAAGGTGAACATCCGTGTCGGGGTCGCTTGCATCATCGAAGCTTATGCGCATCGGCAAGCGCATTTCCATCACCGGGCAGGCAACCAGCGCTGCCGGGTGCCACGGGCGGGGGTATGCTGGCCGCCCCTGCTTGTGAGGCCCCTGCCATGCGCACCCTGTACCCCGCCATCGAGCCCTATCGCGAGTTCACCCTGAAGGTGAGCGATCTGCACACGCTGCACATCGAAGAGTGCGGCACGCCGGAGGGCATTCCGGTGGTGTACCTGCACGGTGGCCCGGGCGCCGGCATCTCGCCGACCCATCGTCGCTTCTTCGACCCGGCGCGCTACCGCATCGTGCTGATCGACCAGCGCGGCAGCGGCCGCTCCACGCCGTTCGGCGAACTGCGCGACAACACCACGCAGGATCTGGTGGCCGACATCGAGAAGGTGCGCGAGCATCTGGGCATCGAGCGCTGGCTGGTCTATGGCGGCTCCTGGGGCTCGACGCTGTCGCTGGCCTACGCACAGGCGCATCCGCAGCGTGCTACCGGCCTGATCGTGCGCGGCGTGTTCCTCGGCCGCGAGATCGAGAACCGCTGGTTCGCCGAGGCCAACGGCGGTGCACGCTGGATCTTCCCGGAGCGCTGGGACCGCTACGAGGCCTACATCCCGGAAGCTGAGCGTGGCGACATGATCGCGGCCTATTGGACGCGCATGGATGGTCCGGATGAGGCGACCCGCATCGAAGCCGCACAGGCCTGGCTGGGCTGGGAAGACAACGCCGCCACCCTGCAGCACGACGTGGATGCCGAATCCACCGATGATACGCTGGCTACGCTGGCGAAGGCCCGCATCGAGGCGCACTACTTCCGCAACGGCATCTTCCTTGAGCCGGACCAACTGTTGCGTGATGTCGATCGTATCCGTCATCTCCCGGGCGTGATCGTACAGGGCCGCTACGACATCATCTGCCCGCCGCGCAGCGCCTGGGATCTGGCCAAGGCCTGGCCGGAAGCCCGGCTGGAGATGGTGACCTCCGGGCACAGCGCCAACGAGCCGGCCACGGTGGATGCGCTGGTGCGCGCGACAGATGCCTTTGCCGACCGCGTCTGAGCAGATGGGTAGTGCCGGCCGCTGGCCGGCATTCCACCGTTCAAGGGTAGAGTCGTCTCCGCCCAACGGCCTCCCCGGGCATCTCTGCGCAATCGCCGCTACGCGGCCCGGTGAATGGCGGCCCACCGACACATGTCCACCCGGTCGGTTCTTCGCAGCCCGCTTACAGCCCCGCGCAGAAGATCCGGCCGTGGCCACCGCACCGGTGGTTCGCCCTTTCCCCAGGAGCACGCCATGACCGGTTTTCGCCACCTCCCCCTCGCCCTCGCGCTCTGTGCAGGCCTGCTGCTCGGCGCGTGCTCCAAGACCCAGGAGGCCAGCAAGGCAACGGCCGCCGAGGACGTGACCGAAGTAAGGCTCATCCCTGCCTACGAATCGTTGGACAAGGACAAGGACGGCATCGTCACGCTGGCCGAGGTGGATGCCGTCGCACCGGACTGGGCCGAACGCCTGCATGCCTGCGATACCGACCGTGACAAGACGTTGACCCGTGGCGAGTACGACGTGTGCAAGCAGACCAGCGCTTCGCATTGATCCATCACTGAACCCTCGATTGGCGCTACCGGTACCCGGCTATACCAAGGTATAGCCGGGCTAACCTACGGGCCTCTAGGACTGCCCCATTCAGGGGCGGACAATAGCGCCACTGGCCAGGGCAATCCTGGCCGGCACCCTCCCCTCATGGAGACGCAGATGGACCCCGACCCTGCCGGGTGCACCGCGCCCCGGATGCCCGCGTGTTGCCTGTTCCTGGCGCCTGCCCGCCGGTCCCTGCCTGCCTGAGTGACGGGGGACCGCCAGGTGCCGCCTGCCTGGAGATCGCCCCCATGTCCTACAAGATCCTCTACATCACCCTGCGCCGCCTGATCGGCGAGCGCGATGTTGCCGCGCTACGCAGCCAGCTGCTGCAGCACGGCCCGGTCACGTTTGCCCGTTCGCTGTCGCTCGGTTCGCCACGCGTGGTGGCCGACGCGCTGTCGCTGCTGCCGATCAGCGAGCGCATCAATGTGCTGCGCCACCTGCCCTATCCCCTGCGCGATGCGATGAAGCCGCTGTGCATCGGTGGCAGCCAGCGGCTGCACATGCAGCCGTGGTCACCGGCGGTGCTGGCGATGCGCCACGCCTGACCTGTTCCAACTATTCCGTTCGTGTTCCGGCCGCGGCCGGCTCTGACATTCGAGGAGAGTCCCATGAGCCTGCTCAACGCCTGGTTCAATGCCTTCCTGCGCAGCCGTCGCGCAGGCAACCTGTTCCGCCGCCGTGCGATGCCCGAAGCCGGCTTTGGCCCGGGCAGCGCCGAAGCGGCGCCGTTCGCGCTCACCACCGGCCTGGTCACCCTTGCCCAGCAGGAGGAAGCCGAACTGCTGGCCACGCTGGAGTCGCATGCCGATGGCCTCAGCCCGCATGAGGCCGGGGAGCGGCTGGCCACGCTCGGCCCCAACGAGGTGGATCACGAAAAGCCGCTGCCGTGGTGGCGGCACCTGTGGCAGTGCTACCGCAATCCGTTCAACCTGCTGCTGACCGTGCTTGCGGCGGTTTCCTGGCTGACCGAGGACATCAAGGCGACGATCGTGATTGGCGCGATGGTGCTGCTGTCCACATTGATCCGCTTCGTTCAGGAGGGTCGTTCGAACCGTGCGGCCGAGCGGCTGAAGGCACTGGTCGGCAACACCGCACGCGTGCTGCGCCGCAATCCCGGTACCGAGGCCGCCGATGTGGCCGACCAGTACTTCGGCGCGCACCTGCACAGCCGTCGCCCGGCACGCCTGCTCGACCTGCCGATCCGCGAGCTGGTGCCCGGTGACCATATCGTGCTGTCGGCCGGCGACATGATTCCGGCCGACTGCCGCGTGCTGACCGCCAAGGACCTGTTCGTGGCGCAGGCCGCGATGACCGGCGAGTCGCTGCCGGTAGAGAAGTTCGCGCACCCCGGCGACGGCCTGGCCGGCCTGCTGGAACAGCACAACCTGCTGTTCATGGGCACCAATGTGGTGTCCGGCACGGCCACCGCCGTGGTGCTGGCCACCGGCAACCGCACCTACTTCGGCACGTTGGCCCAGCGCAGCACCGCCACCGACCGTGCGCCGACCGCATTCCAGGCCGGCATCAACAGTGTCAGCTGGCTGCTGATCCGCTTCGCGCTGGTGATGGTGCCGTTCGTGCTGCTGATCAACGGCTGGACCAAGGGTGACTGGACCGAGGCATTCCTGTTCGCGCTGTCGGTGGCGGTGGGCCTGACGCCGGAGATGCTGCCGATGATCGTCACCTCCACCCTGGCCAAGGGTGCGGTGCTGCTGTCGCGGCGCAAGGTGATCGTCAAGCGCCTGGATGCGATCCAGAACTTCGGCGCCATGGAAGTGCTGTGCACCGACAAGACCGGCACGCTCACCCAGGACAAGATCGCGCTGGAGCGCCACACCGATGTGTTCGGTCACGATTCGGAAGACGTGCTGAAGTTCGCCTATCTCAACAGCCACTTCCAGACCGGCCTGATCAACCTGCTGGATCGTGCGGTACTGGAGCACGTTGAGCTGCAGAGCTCGCTGCGGCTGTCGCAGGACTACCACAAGGTGGACGAGATTCCGTTCGATTTCGAGCGCCGCCGCATGTCGGTGGTGGTCTCCGAGCGCGAGGACCACCATGAGCTGATCTGCAAGGGGGCAGTGGAAGAAATGCTGGCGGTGTGCAGCACCGTGCGCGAAAACGGCCAGGACATGCCACTGGACGAGCACCGCCTGGCCCGCGTGCGGCAGACCACCGAGGAACTGAACGAACAGGGCCTGCGCGTGGTGGCGGTGGCGATGAAGGAGACCGCCGCCAGCCAGACCACCTATTCGCAGGCCGACGAGTGCGACCTGACCCTGGTCGGCTACGTGGCCTTCCTGGACCCGCCGAAGGAATCGGCAGCGCAGGCGCTGCAGGCACTGGCCGCGCATGGCGTGGAGGTGAAGGTGTTCACCGGTGACAACGAGCTGGTCACCGCCCGGGTCTGCGCCCAGGTCGGGCTGGACGCCGACACCATCCTGACCGGCCCGCAGATCGAGCGCATGGATGACGGCGCGCTGTCGCGTGCGCTGCACCACCACCGCGTGTTCGCCCGCCTGACGCCGCTGCACAAGGAACGCCTGGTGCGCGAGCTGCGCGCACAGGGCAAGGTGGTCGGTTTCCTTGGTGATGGCATCAACGATGCCCCGGCACTGCGTGCGGCCGACATCGGCATCAGCGTGGACAGCGCCGTGGACATCGCCAAGGAGGCCGCCGACATCATCCTGCTGGAAAAGAACCTGATGGTGCTGGAAGAAGGCGTCATCCAGGGCCGGCGCACGTTCAACAACATGCTGAAGTACATCCGCATGACCGCCAGTTCCAACTTCGGCAATGTGTTCTCGGTACTGGTGGCCTCGGCCTTCCTGCCGTTCCTGCCGATGCTGCCGCTGCAGCTGCTGGTGCAGAACCTGCTGTACGACATCTCGCAGATCGCCATTCCGTTCGACAACGTGGACGAGGAACTGGTGCGCAAGCCGTTGAAGTGGAACCCGGCGGACATCGGACGCTTCATGGTGTTCTTCGGGCCGATCAGCTCGATCTTCGACCTGACCTGTTTCGCGTTGATGTGGTACGTGTTCGATGCGCGCACCGCCGCCGACCAGAGCCTGTTCCAGTCCGGCTGGTTCGTGGTCGGCCTGCTGACCCAGACCCTGATCGTGCACATGATCCGTACGCCGAAGGTACCGTTCCTGCAGAGCATCGCGGCGCCGCCACTGCTGCTGATGACCGGCCTGATCATGGCCATCGGCGTGGCCCTGCCGATGAGCCCGCTGGCTGGCTACTTCAAGCTGCAGGCCCTGCCGGCCGGCTACTGGCCGTTCCTGGTGGCGATCCTGTTCGGCTATGCGGTGCTGACCACTGCGCTGAAGCGGTTCTACATCCGTCGTTACGGCTGGCAGTAAGCGCCCGCCGCTTTGTCCAGGGAGAACCACAATGGACATCAATCCCAACCTGCCGGCGTTCAACGCCGGCGCCACGCTCAGCTCACTGATCAGCCTGTCGGTGGCGTTCGTGCTGGGCACGATCATCGGCCTGGAGCGGCAGCTGCGCCAGCGCACCGCCGGCCTGCGCACCAATACGCTGGTGGCGGTGGGAGCGGCGGTGTTTGTCGACCTCGCGGTGCGCTTCCATGACCTGTACGGTGGCCCGCCATCGCCGCTGCACGTGGTGGCCTATGTGATCTCCGGCGTCGGCTTTCTCGGCGCCGGCGCGATCATGAAGGACGGCGCCCAGGTGTCCGGCCTGAACACCGCTGCCACCCTGTGGGGATCGGCGGCGGTGGGTGCATGTGCCGGTATCAAGCTGCTGCCGGAAGCGGTGCTGGCCGCCATCTTCGTGCTGGCAGCCAACACGCTGCTGCGGCCGGTGGTGAACCGCATCCAGCGGCAACCGCTGCCGGAGGCGTTCAGCGAGGCGACCTATGCGATCAACGTGGTCTGCCAGCGCGAGCAGCAGGCCGAGGTGCTGGACCAGTTGTTGCTGCTGCTTGAGCAGGCACAGTACCCGGTGCGCGCGGTGGACCAGCGCCCGTTCGGCGAACGCGATGTGGAGATCGAAGCGGTGTTGTATGCCACCACGGTGGATGCCGGTGAACTGGATGCGGTGCTGGCAACGCTGGCGACCACGCCCGGTGTCCTGCAGGGGTTCTGGAACGCCAGCCTGGAGGAGTAGTGCCGGCCGCTGGCCGGCAACCTCATGAATTCCGGCAACACCACGCATTTGCCGGCCAGCGGCCGGCACTACCAGGCATCGTTCTGGCTTGTGCCGACCAACGGTCGGCACCCACCCCACGAGACCACGCCGACCAAGGTCGGCATCTACCGATGATGGCTTTGCTATCCTTTCCCCCCACGCCAGGGAGCTGTCCCGATGCCATCGCTGTCGCCTCGCCGCCCGCTGGTGCTGCTGGCCCTGATCGTCGTGATGGCGGCGATCTTCCTGATCGATACCGTCACCGACTACGCGGTCGCGGCAGCCTGCTTCTACGCCGCGGTCATCCTCGCCGCAGCGCGTGTGCTCAGCGCGCGCGGGTTGATCACGCTTGCCCTGGCCTGCATCGCGCTGACCGGGCTGAGCTTCTTCCTCACCCGCTTCGGCACCTACCGCATCGGCCTGGTCAACTCGGTGATCGGCATGCTGGTGATCGGCATCACCACCTACCTTGCCCTGAACATGGAAGCGGCCAAGGCCGCCGTGCAGGAGGCACAGGGCCGCCTGCTGCGGGTGGCGCGCGCTTCCACTGTGGGCGAGCTCACCACCTCCATCGCGCATGAAGTGAATCAGCCGCTGGCGGCCATCGCCAGCAGCGCGGAGGCCTGCCACCGCTGGTTGGCCCAGGACCCACCGAACGTGGACAAGGCCCGCCAGACCGTGGCCCGCATCCTGGCCGACACGCACCGCGCCGGTGACGTGATCGCCCGCATCCGCGGCCTGACCCAGGGCGCGGCACCAGAACGACGGGCCTTCGACCTGAACCAGGCGGTGGAGGAAATGCTGGCGCTGTCGCGCAGCGAGCTGGACCAGCATGGCGTGGCCGTGGCGCTGCTGCTGGACGCCGACCTGCCGCCGGTGCAGGCCGACCGCGTGCAGGTTCAGCAGGTGATCGGCAATCTGATCCTCAATGCGGTGGACGCAATGGAAGCCGTGCCGCCAGCCGACCGGCGCCTTTCGCTGCTGACCCGGCGTGACGGCCAGCGGGTCAGTCTCAGCGTGCGCGACCGGGGCGTGGGCCTGCCCGCCGATCATCCCGAGCGAGTATTCGATGCCTTCTGGACCACCAAGTCACACGGGCTGGGACTGGGCCTCAGCCTGAGCCGTTCGATGATCGAGGCCAACGACGGCCAGATCCGCGCCGAACGACCGGCAGGCGGCGGCGCCTGCTTCGTCTTCGACCTGCCCATCGCCACGGACGTTCAACATGCGTAAGCCCCCTGCCCCTGTCATCGATCCAGCACCCATCGTCTACGTGATCGACGACGACCCGTCGGTGCGCGCCGCACTGGAGGACCTGCTGGCCTCGATGGGCCTGCAGGTGCGCGCCTTCGCTTCCACCCAGGCGTTCCTCGAACACGAACTGGAAGATGCACCGGCCTGCCTGGTGCTGGACGTGCGCATGCCAGGCCAGAGCGGCCTCGAGTTCCATCGCACGATGGGCAGCCACGGCCTGCAGCTGCCGGTGGTGTTCATCACCGGCCACGGTGACATCGCCATGGGCGTCAACGCGATCAAGGACGGCGCCATCGAGTTCCTCACCAAACCCTTCCGCGACCAGGAACTGCTGGATGCCATCCACAAGGGCATCGAGATCGACCGCCAGCGCCGCCGCGACGGCGAGGCACTCGGCGCGCTGCAGCTGCGTTGGGACACCCTCAGTGCCGGCGAACGCGAGGTGGTCGACGGCGTGGTACGCGGCCGCCTCAACAAGCAGATCGCCGGCGACCTCGGGGTGAGCGAGATCACGGTGAAGGTGCGCCGCGCGCAGGTGATGCGCAAGATGGGCGCGCGCACCCTGGTCGACCTGGTGCGGATGTATGACCGCCTGCAGGCGGGCAGCGCTTGAACCCGCAAGCAGCCTATTCCGGCTCCGGCAGCGCGTAGACCAACCGGTAATCGTGGCGGCCTTCACTGATGGAGATCTCCAGTGTGCCGCTTAAACCGAGCAGTCCTTCACTGCCCGAATCGGGCACCACCACCACGCTCAGCTCCGGCGTCCCCCGGGTCATCAGACCGTTGTGCTGCAAGGTGAAAGCACCCTGACGCCCAGCCAGCGTGGCCGTTACCCGTTCCATCGCCACATAGCCCGCCGAGCCCTGCACCGGGCTGCGGAATGCCAGCATCTGGCCGACACTGCTGCCCTGCAGGTCACCATGGAAGACCTTGTCGATCGACATCACCCCGATCGGGCCATCGTTGCCACCGATCGGCAGCAGGTTCACTTCAAAGGTACCGCGCGCTTCGCCCTGCATCCTGCTCTCCCTCGACGATGGGTTTGAACGCTGCTACTTCTTCGTCGCCAGTACGATCACCCCGGCCACCACCAGGCCGATGCCGCTCCACTCCCGCAGGGTCGGACGTTCGCCCAGCAGCAGGTAGGCCAGTACGATCACCAGCACCACACTGAATTTGTCGACCACTGCGACCTTGGCCAGCTCACCACTCTGCAGCGCGCGGAAATAGAACAGCCATGAAGCGCCGGTAGCCAGTGCCGACAGCACCAGGAACAGCTGGGTGCGGCCCGACAGCAGCAACGGATTGGACCATTTGCCGGTGACCACCACCAGCGGCAGGATCACCGCGGCCACCACCAGGGTGCGGATCGCCATGGCCAGGTCCGAGTCGACGCCCTTGACGCCAACCTTGGCGAACAGCGCGGTCAACGCTGCGAACTCGGCAGACAGTCCGGCCCACAACAACCATTGCGGCAGGTTCTGCATGAAGTGCTGCTCCCGGTTCAAAGGGGGGGTGCCGACAACGCTACTCCCATTGCCCGCCCGCGCAAGTACGGCAACGGCACGTGCAGATCATGCGCGCTGCAGGCGACGCTTCAACTGCGTATCCATCAGGCCCACCGCCAGCAGCACCGCGCTGGTCAGCCAGCCAGCGGCCAGCAGATGGGTGTGCGGCAAGACCACGCCCAACACGACCAACGCCGTGGCGCCGATCAGATGCGAATACGGTGCGCGCCCGTACACAATGCGCTTGTACAAGGCGCTGCCCAGCAGATAGATCAACGGCCCCGCTACCAGCACCGTGGCGTAGACCGGGGTCACCGCTGCGCCAGGATGGTCCATGACCAGGTCATTGCCGACCGCGGTGGCGATGATGCCGGCGATCAGCAGCGCATGCACGTAGTGGAAGTTGGCGCCCATCCGCCCGGGGTCCTCGGAATGGGTGATCGCCGCAGTGGCGTCGCGGCTGGAGATGCCAAAGTACAGCCACCACATGGCGATGGTGCCTGCGAAGGTGGCCAGCACCGCCGAGACCACATCGCCGCTCCAGTGCTCGACCTCGCTGAGCACGCCGCCAGTGGCCAGCAGCGTCTCACCCAGGGCGACGATGACGAACAACTGGCAACGCTCGGCCAGGTGCCCGCCTTCGATGGTCCACTCGCGGGTGTGTGAGCGGCCCAACCCCGGAAACGCGAAACCGAACATCGGCGAGATGTACTCGCAGGCCACCGCCACCGCCCACAATGCCAGGCGCAGGTTGCCCTCGGCGGCAGCGCCCGCCAGCCAGAAGCAGGCCGACACGCTCACCCACGCCAGCATGCGGCGGAAATTGGGCGCCAGCGGGTGGCGACGCCCGACCTCCAGCAGCACGAACACCGTACGCCCGACCTGCATGGTGGCGTAGGCCCCCGCGAAGACCCAGGCGCGATCAGCGAAGGCCTCGGGAATGGACGAGGACATCAGCAGCGCCAGCAGCATGGTGACGAACAGCAGGCTGCGGATGCGTGGCGCCTCCGGATCGAACCAGTTGCTGACCCAGCAGGCGTACTGCCAGCCCAGCCAGACTGCGAACCACAGCACCAGCGTCTGCATCACGCCGACCAGGTCCAGGTGATGCAGCAGATGATGGCTGAGCTGGGTAACCGCAAATACGTAGACGAGGTCGAAGAACAGCTCTTCGTAGGTGACGCGGGCGTGGTGGCCATCGCGCTGGCGCAGGGCGGGCAGTCGCAGTCGTGTGCTCATGGCCGTCCTTCAGCGCGCCAGGCGCCAGTACAGCAGACCGGCCAGCAAGGCCGGCACGGCGAACACCAGCAGCAGGATCGGCAGCTCCTCGCGGACGGCGTAGCCTGCCTTGCTCACGCCCACCCACATGTTGGCCACCGTCACCAGCAGCCAGGTGGCGGTGAACGCAATCAGGGCCGCGGGCAGCTGTGACTGGCCTACGCTCCACAGCCGCCCGAACAGCAGGAATACCCCCAACAGCAGAACCCCACCCACCATCACCAGAAGCACGTGCATGGTCCATCTCCTTGAGCCTGCTGGCAGGCTAGCCGCGGCCGATTCTGCGCTCCAGCCGATGATCGTGGTTTCACCTTCCAGCCCCGACGAACAATCCGGGCCTGCGTGCCGCATGGCAAACGAGAACAGTTCCCATTAGTATTGCGTCATCGCGCAGGGATGCCCTCCCTGTGCCCGCCCTTTACCCCCACTGCCGTTCCGGATGTCCCGCCTGCCCTCTCCCTGCCCGCCTGCGCCGCCGCTGATGTCCTCGCTGGTGCGCCATTACGAGGAACTGGTGGAATATCTCCGCCGCCGTTTCCGCTCGCCGGGACTGGCCCGTGAGGTGGTGCACGATGTCTGCGTGCGCCTGCTGGAGCGCCCGGTCGCGCACGACGCACGCCAACCGGTCGCGCTGCTGCGGCGGATCGCACACGATGCCGCGGTGGACCGCTGCCGCGCCGAGGATCTGCGAAGGCACTGGGTGGAGGCACGTGCCGAGCTGCCCGATGACACCTGCCCGCGCCCCGGGCCGGAGCAGCAGGCGCAGGGACAGCAGGCAATGCAGCGACTGGGCGCGACCATTGAGCGCATGCCCTGCCGCCGCCAGCAGGTCTTCGTCCTGCACAAGATCCATGAACTGCCGCAGGCCGAGGTTGCCCGCCGCATGGGCATCGGCCTCAAGGCGGTGGAGCGCCACCTGCGCCTGGCCATGGCCGATTGCCAACTGTCGG
This sequence comes from Stenotrophomonas sp. 78350_Sma, assembly GCF_056482105.1. Taxonomy (NCBI): domain Bacteria; kingdom Pseudomonadati; phylum Pseudomonadota; class Gammaproteobacteria; order Lysobacterales; family Lysobacteraceae; genus Stenotrophomonas; species Stenotrophomonas sp. 78350_Sma. Next base: position 2,523,492 of record NZ_CM151182.1, read on the forward strand.
CTGGCCTGCGATGAGTCCACAGCCGCCGCCGACACCGCAACCGCCGGTCCAACCCGCCACCACCGACCAGGTGCTGGACCAGCATCGGGATGCCCTGAAGGAACGCTTCCCCATGCCCAGCGCGGAGGCCCTGCAGCGTCGTCGCGGTGGGCGTGCGGCGAAGATCGTCCTGCCGCTGCTGCTGATCGCGGCCACTGGCGTGTTCATTGCCGACCCGGCATGGCAGGCGCATGACTATCGGACTGCGGTAGGCGAACGCCGCGACATCCGACTGCCCGATGGCAGCCATCTGCTGCTCGACGCCGGCACCCATCTGCAGGTCCGCAGGCACATTCGCTCGCGGCAGGTGTTGCTGGTGCAGGGCCAGGCCCGTTTCCAGGTGCAGCACTCGACCTGGCGCCCGTTCGAGGTCGAGGCCGGGCCGGTGCATGTGCGCAACTACGGCACGGTGTTCGACGTTGACCGGCAGGGCAACCTCAGCGAGGTAACCCTGTGGCGCGGCGAGGTGGGCGTGCGTGTGGATGGCGGGGGTACCGAGCAGCGCCTGAAGCCAGGGCAGCGTGTGCTGGCCCAGCCGGGATCGTTGTCGCCACCCGAGCCGGTCAGCCCGGATCGGGCCGACTGGACCCGTGGTCGCCTGCAGTTCGATCGCCTGCCGCTGGCCGAAGTGCTGCGCATCCTGCAGCGTTATCACGACCGCCCCATCGTGCTGGATGACCCGCAGCTGGGACCGCTGCAGGTCTCGGGCGTGTTCGATGCCGATCACGCCGAGACCGCCGTTGCGCTGCTGCCGGAGATCCTGCCGGTGCAGGTGCATACCGGCGCTGATGGCAGCCTGCATCTGCGCGCCCGCGATTGATTGCTCCCGCGAGGGTGGGTTGCGCGCCGTCCCATCCGGCAGGTGCTTGAACCCTTCCGAAGGACCCTTGCATGACCCGCCCTGTTCCGCCTGCCGCCCTGCGTCGGTTGGCCCCTGCCCTGCTCGCCGCCTGCCTGTGCGCGGCCCTGCCCGCCATGGCGCAGAGCGCTGCATCCGCGCCCGTCGAGCTTCACCTGCCCGCCGGCCCGCTGCATGCGTCGCTCAATGCGCTGGCGCGCCAGAGTGGCATCCAGCTGTTGTTCGCCGCCGACAGTGTGAGCGGCCGCAGCGCCCCGGCAGTTGATGGCCGCTACACCCCGCGTGAGGCCCTGCAGCGGCTGCTGGCCGGGCAAGGCCTGGCGATGCAGGAACGTTCGCCGGGTGTGTTCGTGGTGAATGCCGCGCCAGCGCCGGCGAAGCCGCGCACTCCGGCCCGGGCTGCATCATCGGCGCCGTCATCCGCCACGACGACGTCGCTGGCCCGCGTCACGGTGTCGGCCTCGACCGCACGCATGCCGCAGGGCGAGACCGCCATGCCCAACACCATCACGGTGCTGACCCGCGAGGACATCGCCCAGCAGCTGGCGCTGGGTTCGGATGTGTCGCGGGTGCTGTCGTCACAGATCCCGGCGTTCGCCCCGGCGCGCGAGAAGATGTCGAACTATGGCGAAACCATGCGCGGCCGCGGCATCCTGTACATGGTCGACGGCGTGCCGCAGTCGACGCCGCTGCGCGATGGCTCGCGTGATTCGCACACCATCGACCCGGCGATGATCGAACGCATCGAGGTCATCCACGGCGCCAACGCGCTGCAGGGCATCGGCGGTACCGGCGGCATCGTCAACATCATCACCCGCAATGCACCCAGCGAGCCGGGCGCGTTCCTGCTCGATACCAATGTCAGCTACAGCGCTGCCCTGCCCAGCCGCCACGATGACAACGGCCAGCGCGGCTCGGCCCTGGTGGGCGTGCGTGGCGAGCAGTTCGACCTGGTCGCCGGCCTGGCCTATGAGAAGCAGGGCCTGTACCACGACGGCGAGGGCCGATCGATCGGCACCAATGCGCAGGGCGAGCTGATGGACTCGACCTCATCGAACGTGTTCGCCAAGCTGGGCTGGAACATTGCCGAGGGCCACCGCCTGCAGGTGATGGCCAACCGCTACGAACTGCGCGGGCTGGACAACTACCTGGCCATCAACGGTGACTACCGCACCGGTCGCCCGACCATTTCGGTCCCCGGCGACACGCCGCTCGATCCGCCGATGAACCGCTCGCGTTCGCTGACCGTGGACTACAGCGCCGCCGACCTGCTCGGCGGCCGTTTCCAGGCGCAGGCCTTCGCGGTGGATTTCGAAGGACGCTACGGTGCCAGCCAGTGGGACCCGTGGGGCAACACCGGCGCCAATGCCGCCTGGGACCAGACCCAGAACGAATCGGACAAGCGCGGCTTCAAGCTGACCCAGAGCTGGGCCCGCATCGCCGACACCACGCTGGACGTGACCCTGGGCCTGGACGGCCTGCGCGACCGCACCCACCAGGTGCTGCTGGCCAGTGGCATGAACTGGGTGCCGCAGACCACCTACCAGAGCCTGTCACCGCTGCTGCAGCTGCACTGGTGGCCGACCGATCACCTGATGCTGTCCGGCGGCCTGCGTTACGAAAAGGGCGAGCTGGAAGTGGGTGACTACACCACCCTGCCCCGTTACGGCGCACGCAAGGTGGCCGGTGGCAAACCGACGATGAGCGAGACCCTGCCCAACTTCGGCGCGGTCTGGTACATCAACGATCGCCTGAACGCCTATGCCTCGTACTCGGAAGGCTACACCGTGGCCGACGTCGGCCGCGTGCTGCGTGCGATCAACCGCGACGGACAACGCGTGGACAGCCTCATCGACCTGTCACCGGTGGTGTCGGACAACCGCGAGATCGGCCTGGAGTACGACGATGGCCGCTTCAGCGGTGACATTGCCTACTACACCTCCGAATCCAAGCTCGGCTCGGTACTGATCTACGATCCAGGCATCGATGCCTATGCGGTGCAGCGCCAGGCCACCCGCGTGGAAGGCTTTGAAAGCAACCTGCGCCTGCGGTTGGGCGACAGCCGCCTCGGCCTGGGCTATGCACGCGCCAATGGCCGCTACGACGCCGACGTCGACGGTCGCCTCGACAGCGACCTGGCTGGTGTGAACATCGCACCGAACCGGCTGACCGCGTTCTGGGAACAGAGCTGGACGCCACAGCTGAGCACCCGCCTGCAGGCCAGCCATGCGTTCGACCGCGACTTCGACCTGCGTGGCGTGCAGGTGGCCGAGTTCAAGGGTTACACCACCGTGGATCTGGTCGCGCGCTACACGCTGGACAAGCATGCCTTCACGCTGGGCGTGCAGAACCTGGCAGACAAGCAGTACATCAGCTACTACTCGCAGACCACGCCGTCGAACCCGAGCTATTTCTCCGGCCGCGGCCGGGTGCTGACGCTGGGGTGGCAGTACCGGTACTGATCCATGGCGTCCTTATGGGAGCCATGAAATCTATGCGAGACGCGATGAAGGAGGCCCATGCTAGTTTCTGGGCCTCCTTCAAGCGGACGTGAATCATGCGTTCTACCCTGCTCGCCTTCGCCCTGGCCGTCGCTCTTCCGGCCGCCCACGCCAGCGCCGCCGAGGCACCGCTGCCACAACTGCGCGCCTATACCGTGGATGCATCCTGGCTGCAGCCGATGGCACCACTACAGATCGCCGACCACACCTGGCAGATCGGCACCGAGGACCTGACTGCGCTGCTGGTGCAGACCGCCGCGGGCGCTGTATTGCTGGATGGCGGCATGCCACAGATGGCCGGTCACCTGCTGGACAACATGACGTTGCGCGGCGTGGCTCCGCAGGACCTGCGATTGATCCTGCTCAGCCATGCGCATGCCGACCACGCCGGCCCGGTCGCCGAGCTCAAGCGTCGCACCGGCGCGCATGTGGCGGCCAACGCCGAATCGGCGGTACTGCTGGCACGCGGCGGCAGCGATGACCTGCACTTTGGCGACGGCATCACCTATCCGCCCACCAACGTCGACCGCATCATCATGGATGGCGAAGCGGTCACGGTGGGCGGCATCACATTCATCGCGCACTTCATGCCAGGCCATACCCCGGGCAGCACCGCCTGGACCTGGACCGACACCCGCGATGGCGAGCCGGTGCGCATCGCCTACGCCGACAGCCTGAGTGCACCGGGTTACCAGCTGAAGGGCAATCCCCGTTATCCGCGCCTGATCGAGGACTACAAGCGCAGCTTCGCAACGGTGCGGGCGCTGCCCTGCGATCTGCTGCTGACCCCGCATCCGGGCGCCAGCAACTGGAACTATGCCGCCGGCAGCAAGGCCAGCGCCAAGGCACTGACCTGCAACGCCTACGCGGATGCGGCCGAGAAGAAGTTCGACGCGCAGCTGGCCAAGGAAACGGCCGGGGCCCGCTGATTCTGCAAATCCTGTAGAGCCGAGCCTACGCTCGGCTTGCCGGCCGAACACAGCCGAGCATAGGCTCGGCTCTACACAAGGCGCGTCGAAAGGTGCCGGCCAGGACGACCGGCACCCACCGCCTATCAGCCACCCTGCCCGTGCTGGGCAAACGGCTCGGTGCTGCCGTCGGTGCGCACCAGCTCGACGGTATACGGCTGCACGTAGCCGTCAGGCATTTCCATTCCCGGCGAACCGGCCGGCATGCCGGGCAGCACCAGCCCGCGCGCCGCCGGTCGTTCGGCCAGCAGGCGCTTGATGTCCTCAGCCGGAATATGGCCCTCGACCACATAACCGCCGATCTCGGCGGTATGGCAGGACGCCTTGCCGACCGGTACACCCAGGCGGACCTTGATCGGGTTCATGTCATCGGTGTCGCGCACATCGACCTGGAAGCCGGCGGCCTTCAGGTGGTCGACCCAGATGCCGCAGCAACCGCAGCTGGCGGTCTTGTGCACGATGGCCACCGGCAAGGCCGGGTCGACCTTGGCCGGGCTGGCCTGGGCCTGGGCCGGTGCCTCGCTGGCGACCGGCGCCGCAGAGGATTCTTCGGCGGCACGAGCGCAGGCGGTGGTGGCCAGCACGGTGCCCAGCAGCAGGCCGAGGGAGAGAGTACGGTTCATTGAGTGATTCCTTTGCAGAGGCGGGCAACGTAGCCCGCCGCCCGCGCATCGAAGGCGCGGGCAGAGTCGAGAAGAAGGCGAGCAGCTACGGCAGGCGCGTGAGGCCTGCAGGAAATCACACGATCGGGGGCCGCATCGGGTCCGGCATCGGCGGCGGAGCGCGTTGCTGGGTACTGGCCGGAACGGGCGCCTCGCGCCATGGCGAGGCCGGCATTCCGTTCAATGTCGCCAGCATGCCCAGGCAGGCCGGCGGGCATTCGCACTCACCGCTCTGGCAGGCCGCCGGGGCCGCATCATCGCAACAGCCCGCCGCAGCCATCGCGGCCGAGTGCGGTGCAGCGCAATGGTCCTGGCTGGCCGGACCGCTGTACGAAGACGCGGCGAGCGCCAGCGCTGGTGCATTCAGCACCAGGGCGACAAGCAACATCCATCGCAGCAGCAGGCCAGGCAGGTTCACCCGCCGATGATAGCCGATGCGCGCGTCACGCAGTCGCCGCCGCCATTGCACTCATCCGCACCGGGATCGACTTGGCGGCGGGCGTGCCGCTGATGCGGTCGTAGTAGTCCAGCGGCAACAACGGGTTCAGTTCGGGGTAGTAGCCGGCCAGCGCGCCGCGCGGCATCGGGTAGTCCAGCACGGTCAGGCCTTCGATGCGCCGCTGCACGCCATCGCCGCTGATCGTCTCCAGGCTGACCAGCGCTTCCTTGTCCAGCCCGCGCGCCAGCCGGTCCTCGATGTTCATGAACAGCACCATGCGATCGTTGTACACGCCGCGATAGCGGTCGTTGTAGCTGTAGATGGTGGTGTTGTACTGGTCATGCGAGCGCACGGTGGCCAAGCGCAGCATGTCCGGGTCATGTACGGGATCGTCCACGTCCAGACCGGGCATCACCAGGATGTTGGCCTTGCCGTTTGGCGTGGGCCAGACGCGGCGGCGCGGCGGGATGTCCAGATGAAAACCATGCGGCTGCTGGATGCGCTCGTTGAAACCGGTGTAGATCTCCGGGTACACGGCCGCGATCAGCTCACGGATGGGTGCGTAGTCGTGCATGCAGCCTGCCCAGTCGACCTTGCTGCGTGGCAGCGAGGCCATCGCCATGCGGCAGACGATCTCGACCTCGGGCAACACATCGGCGCTGACCGGCTCGAGCACGCCCCGCGAGGCGGTCACATTGGACATCGCGTCTTCAATGGTGACGAACTGCTCGCCGGCCGGCGTCACGATGCGCTCCGAGCGCGCCACCACCGGCAGGATCAGCGCATCACGGCCATGAACCAGGTGCCCACGGTTGAGCTTGGTGGCGATCCCCACGGTCAGGTCCAGGCCGCGCATCGCTTCGTACGCACGCGGCGTATCGGGCACCGCATGGATGAAGTTGCCACCCAGGCCGATGAACACCTTGGCACTGCCCTCCAGCATCGCCTCGATGGATTCGACCACATGGTGGCCGTGCTCACGCGGCGGATCGAAGCCGAACACCTGCTGCACACGGTCCAGATAGGCCGGCTTGGGCTTCTCGTCGATGCCGACGGTGCGGTCACCCTGCACATTGGAATGGCCACGGATCGGCCCGATGCCAGCACCGGGCTTGCCGAAATTGCCACACAGCAACAGCAGGTTGGCGACCTGCTGCAGCAGGCGCGAGCCGTACTGGTGCTGGGTCAGCCCCATGCCGTAGCAGATCACGGTGGCATTGGAGCGGATGTAGATCTCCGCACAGCGACGGATCTGCGCCTGCGAAATGCCGGACACCTGCACGATCTGGTCCCAGTCCTGCGCCATCACGTCGTCGCGCAGCGCCTCCAGGCCCACCGTGTGCTCTGACAGGAAATCGTGGTCGAGCACGCGCTCGCCCTGCGCTTCGCGCTCGAACATCACCTTCATCATGCCCTTGATCAGGGCCAGGTCGCCGCCGATGCGGATGTGCACGAACTCACTGGTGATCTCGGTCGAACCGAACGTGGCCATCTGCACCACGTCCTGCGGCTCGGCAAAGCGGATAAGCGCGCGCTCGGGCATCGGATTGACGGCCACGATGGGAATGCCGCGTTTACGCGCCTCGACCAGGTTGCTCATCATCCGTGGCGAGTTGGTGCCGGTGTTCTGGCCGATCACGAAGATCGCCTCGGCGTGCTCGAAATCCTGCAGCACGATGGTGCCCTTGCCCACCCCGATGGCCGGCGGCAGGCCACGACTGGTCGGCTCATGGCACATGTTCGAGCAGTCCGGGAAGTTGTTGGTGCCGAACTCGCGCACGAAGATCGAATACAGGAACGCGGCTTCGTTGGGCGTGCGGCCGGACGTGTAGAACTCGGCCTGGTGCGGGCTGTCCAGCGCCTGCAGATGGCGGCCGATCAGCGCGAAGGCATCATCCCAGCTGCACGGCACATAGTGGTCAGTCGCCGCGTCGTAGCGCATCGGCTCGGTCAGCCGACCCTGCATCTCCAGCCAGTAATCGGTCTGCGCCATCAGTTCGGTCACGGTGTGCTGGGCGAACAGCTCACGACCGGCACGGAACTGCGTGGCTTCCCAGGCCAGTGCCTTCGCGCCGTTCTCGCAGAACTCCAGCTTCCTGCGTTCGTCGGCGTCGGGGAACGCGCAGCTGGGGCACTTGAAGCCGCCGGGCTGGTTCATCGCCAGCAGCGCCTTCGACCCCTTGCCGATCACGCTCTGCTGCAGCAGCACCTTGGCCGTGGCGCCGGCGGCTCCCCAGCCACCAGCGGGCTGGTTGTAGGGCTTGTAACGCGGCGGCTTCTGCTCGGACATGTTCGGGAACCTGACGGGAGGAACGCGGCAACAATGGGCACAACGCGGTCCGGTGGCGCTTTCAATCGCACGGCCAGCCCCACAGTCAAACACGGCCTGCGTGGCTTCGCCAGTGGGTGCACGCTGTTTTCAGCGCAGCCTGCCATGACAACGGTTACACCTGCGTCAGCGCATGGCCACTGCGCTATTCTCGATGCCGTGGGTGGTCCACCACCTGCGTATCTCTCTTGTCCGGACGCGCTGCATGCCTGATTCGACCCCACCGCACATCCCGCCTGCCGGCACGGCCCAGCGCCCGTTGCAGCGCTGGCGCAGCGAGGGGCAACAGCCGCAGGTCGACGTGGTGGCCGAGGAAGTGCCGGTGGCGCTGCGCTACAACGGCGCCGCCTTCGCAGTGATGATGGCCACGCCCTGCGACCTGGAGGACTTTGCGCTGGGCTTTTCACTCAGCGAGGGACTGATCGCTACGCCCTCGCAGTTGCTGTCGATCGACATCCGCCCGCAGCTGGAGGGCATCGAACTGCAGATGACGGTGACCGACGACGCGCCCGGCGCCGACCTGGATCCGGCCAATGGGCGCCTGCTGCCCGGCCGCGGTGGCTGCGGCCTGTGTGGCACGCGGCAGCTGGAGGAAGTGCTGCGACCGCTGCCCGAGGTGCGCGAACGGCGGAACTATCCGCCGGCGGCGCTGCAACGGGCGCTGGCCACGCTGGCGCAGCATCAGCCGATGAACGCGGTGAGTGGTTCGACCCATGCCGCGGCCTGGGCCGACGCCAGCGGTCGCATCGGCTGGGTGCGCGAAGACGTCGGCCGCCACAACGCGCTGGACAAGCTGATCGGCGCCCTGCATCACAATGAACACACGATCGAGGGTGGGCTGCTGGTGATTTCCAGCCGCGCCAGCTACGAAATGGTCAGCAAGGCCGTGCGGGCCGGGGTCAGCGTGCTGGCTGCTGTCTCGGCACCGACCGCGCTGGCGATCGATCTGGCCCGCAGTGCAGGCCTGTGCCTGGTCGGGTTCGCGCGGGAGAGCGGGTTCAATGTGTATACCCATCCCGAGCGGCTGCAGGCGGACGACAGCTAGAGTCGCCCCACCCCGGCCGCACCCTTCGGACCGGCCCGGGCGGCCCACTGCCACCCGGGCCAGGCCGCATCTCAGCGCAGCGCGACCTTCGGGAAGTCCACCGGCACGTCAAACGCTACGTTGACGTAGTTGGTGAACAGGTTGAGCGCCACGTGGGCGAGGATCTCGACGATCTGCTCATCATCGAAGCCGGCCGCACGCAGCGCCTGCACATCGCCATCGGCGATCTGCGCACGCTGCTCGACCACCTTCAGCGCGAAGTCCAATGCCGCCGAGGTGGCCGGATCGCTGGACTGGCCGATCTGCGCGGCGGCCATCTGCTCGCTGCTGGCACCGACCTTGCGGCCCAGCGCGGTGTGCGCGGCCAGGCAGTACTCGCAGGCATTGCGGTTGGCGATGGCCACCGCGATCTGCTCGCCCAGCAGCGGCGACAGGCGACCGCCGCCCAGCGCGCCGAACGAACCCCACATGCTCTGCAGGGCGGCCGGCGAGTTGGCCACGGCGCGGAACATGGCCGGGGTGGCGCCGAAGGCGGCGTGGACCTGGCCCAGCAGGGCCTGGCGATCAGCGGTGGTGTTGGCAGCATCGATCAGGGGGACACGGGACATGGTGGATCTCCTTGGGAAAGCGCCCGGGATTGGACGACCCGCTCATCCTAGGTAGACTCTCAGGACGCATCAGGCACAATCAGCTGCATATGTTGTCCATACGTCCATGAACTCACCCACCGACACTACCGCACCCGACCGCCTCTCCTCCCTGCTGGAACGCTTCCGGGTGCAGGCCGCGCTGTTCCACAGTGGTCCGCTGTGCGGGCGCCATGTCTTCGAGCCGCAGCCCGGTCGTGCGTTCCTGCACATCCTGCGCCAGGGTGAAATGGAGGTCCGTCATCCCGGGGGCGATACCGCGCTGCCCCGGTTGAAGATCGACACACCCAGCCTGCTGCTGTATCCGCAGCCGCTGCACCATGTGTTCTTCAACGCACCGCTGGATGGGCCCGATTTCACCTGCGCCACGCTGGACTTCGATGGCGGCGCGCGCAATCCGATCGTGCAGTCACTGCCACCGGTGATGGTGGTGCCGCTGGCGGCGATCGGCGAACTGGATGACACCCTGCACCTGCTGTTCGCCGAGGCCGATCGCCAGCGCTGCGGGTCACGGCTGCTGACCAACCGCCTGTTCGAGGTGGCGCTGATCCAGGTCCTGCGCTGGGTGGTGGACCACCCGGATGCGGCCGGCGTCAGCCATGGGTTGATGCGCGGGCTGTCCGATGCGCGGCTGGCCCGTACGCTGGTGGCGATGCACCAGGCGCCGCAGGACGAATGGACGCTGCCGCGCATGGCTGCGACTGCCGGCATGTCGCGCAGCGCGTTCGCGGCAGTGTTCAAGGAGGTGATGCAGGCGACGCCGGCCGCTTATCTGCTGGACTGGCGGCTGAGCCTGGCCTGCGCGCAGCTGCGGGCCGGCGTGGCGGTCAAGCAGGTGGCGATGGAGGTGGGGTTTGCCGATACCGCCTCGCTGTCGAAGGCGTTCCGCAAGCGGTTGGGGGCATCGCCGAGGGCGTGGTTGGCCGCGAGCGCAGCGCAGGCTGGGTAAATAGGTGAGGGGTAGAGTCGACCGCTGGTCGACTATTGCGCGAAGCGCGGGGGTTTCGTTGTCTGACCGAAGGGCAGCCGACCAGCGGTCGGCTCCACCACGGGCGATGTCGGCGCGCCGGCTGGCCGCTCAACTGGACGTTCCGTCAGGCTTCGCCAACAACCCGGCGATGCGCTCGGCCACACGGGCGCGCACGCCTTCATCCAGCTGGCCTTCGTACATCGCTTCGTAGATCCACAGGCCATCGGCGGCCAGCCGCGCCACGAAATTGTCGAGCGCGGCGCTGTCTTCCGCTGCACCCGCCTCCGGCGGCAGCGGTGCCCAGCGTCGCACCGCCGGTCCCCACGGGCGCTCATCGGCGTCCGGGTCGGCCGATTCCAGCATGAACATCAGCTCGGCACGGGTGGCACTCTGCGCCGATACACGCACGAAGGTCTGGTAGCGCTCCAGTGCCGTCGCTTCGTCCGCGCGCTTGCCCAGCAGCGTTTCCATCGACGTTTCCCAGGCCTGCACCAGGTGCTCGTCGATGCCGCGCAGCAGCGCCTCGCGCGACGGGAAGTGGTACAGCAGTCCGCCGCGGGTCAGCTTGGCCTCGGCCGCCACCGACTCGAAGGTCACCGCACGCACGCCGTCACGATTGATCACGTTGACGGCGGCGTCGAGGATGCGGTCGCGCTTGCTGGTTCTCATCGCTTCATTTTACGCGATCGGCCGCGCCCTCGCGGCTGCCAACGCGGCCACGCAGCAGGCGCGCCAGGATCGTCGCGCCCATCGCCAGCACTGCGGTGATCACCAGCAGCACGATCTGGTAGCCACGGTCATACGCGGCCGCGGCCAGTGCGAACCACTCACCCTGCCCGCTCTCGCGCGCGGCATGCAGCGCCTGGGTGAAACCCTCGCGGGCAAGCGCGGGCATGTCGGCCGAGACCGGCAGGAACGCGCTGTACATCGCGGCGCTCAGGCTGCCCAGCATCGCCACCGCCAGCAGGCCGCCGAACTCATAGGACACTTCTTCCACCGACGAGGCCATGCCCGCACGGTGCGCCGGCACGTTGTTGAGGATGGCAGTGGACGCCACCGAGATGGCCGAACCCATGCCGAAGCCGGTGATGGCCATGCCGGCGACCACCCAGCCCAGGCCGTGCGGGAAGCCGAACGCCACCACGCCGACACCCAGCGCGCCTGCGGCCAGGCCACCGCAGATCAGCGGGCGCAGGCCCACCCGGTGCAGGATGCTGCCGCCCAGCAGCGCGCTGGGCAGGCTGCCCAGTGCCGCCACCGAGACCAGCAGGCCCGCCTGCAGCGGCGTGAAACCTGCCACCAGCTGGAAGCGCTGGGTGGTGACCAGCTGCAGGCCGGCCATCGCGAACAGGGTGAATACTGCCGACAGCGTGCCGGCCAGGAACGCCGGATTGCGGAAGATCGCGAAATCCAGCAGCGGGTACGGCAGCTGCTGCTGGCGGCGTGCGAACGCCGCACCGCTGACGACGGCCAGCAGCAGCGCGCCTGCGCCCAGCGCATACGACGGCGGCGTAGCGATCAACGACTTGATCGCCAGCACCAGGCCGGACAGTGCAGCCAATGCCAGAACTGAAGACACCAGGTCCCACGGCCGCGAGGTGTCACGCTGGCCTTCCGGCGCCAGCAGCAGCGTGGCCACGAATGCGACCACCACCACCGGCACGTTGATCAGGAACACCGAGCCCCACCAGAAGTGCTGCAGCAGCCAGCCGCCAATGATCGGGCCGAGCGCCGCACCGACGATGGCCACTGAACCCCAGATCGCGATGGCGATGTTGCGTTCGCGCTCTTCGTGGAAGCTCAGGCCGATCAGCGCCAGCGTGGCCGGCATCATCGCGGCCGCGCCGATCGCCAGGAACGCGCGTGCGGCAATCAGCTGCGCTGCGGTGTCGGCGAACGCCGCTGCCAGCGAGGCGACGCCGAACACCACCAGGCCGATCAGGAACATGCGGCGGTGGCCGATGCGGTCGCCCAGCGTGCCCGCACCCAGCAGCAGGCCGGCCATCACCAGCGGATAGGCGTTGATGATCCACAGCGCCTGGCCGGCACTGGCCGAGAGTTCCTCGGTCAGGGTGGGCAGTGCGGTGTAGAGCACGGAGTTGTCGAGCGTGACCAGCAGCAGGCCAGCGGCGACGGTGAACAACAGTGCCCAGCGACGGGCACGCGACAGGGCCGGAGCACCGGCCAAGGGCTGGGACAAAGCCATGGGAGAACCTGATGGGGGATGGAGTACGGCCATAACTATACAGGATGTCCTGTATAGTTATGGCCGTCGGAGCCAGCCGGTTCAGCTTTTGTAGAGGCTGCCTTGCTCGGCTGAACCGCCAGCCAGGCATGGCCTGGCTCTACTGTTGAACGCCTACCGGCAGTCTTCCGGCAGCGCGGCAATCGCCGACACCACCGCCGCCTGCATGCCCTGCCCCACGGCCATGTCCAGCTCCCCGCCCGTTGCCCCATGCTGGCGCCGCAGTTCGTCCTCGCACAGCCCGCGCACCCGCGCACGGGCATTCGCGCGCAGGCTGCTGCACCGCCAATCGGTGCCGCCCAGCGGCAGCACCGAATACACCACGCTGTTGCACGCGTTGCCGGCGCGCTGCTGCAACGACAGTCCGCCGAAATCCCGCGGTTCACTGCTGCGTCGCGGGTCGAAATAGCTGTCGGGGAAGGTGCGCGCGTACTGCTCGATGTCCACCGCCATGCTGCCTCCACCGGCCAACGGCATCTGCAGCGGCTGCCCGCACGACGTCGCATCGGCGCGGTGCTGGATGTACTGATAGATCGGCCGGTCCAGCGAAGGATCCTGCTGGGTCACCGCGCTGACCGCCGCCAGCACCGGCAGCGACGCACGATTGGCCATGCGCGCCAGCAGTCCCGCCTGCGCCGGCTGGCAACGGTCGCGCAATGTTGCTGCGAGCAGGAACAGCACATCGTTGCGGAACGCGTGGTCGTCACCCAGGCGCTGTTCGATACGCTGGCTGGCATCGGACGCCGGTGCCGGAAACGCGACCGCCGGCGGCGCGATGGGTGCGCGCTGCCGCTGCCACCACACCAGCAGTACCACCGCGCCCAGCAGCACGCCGGCAGCCATGATCCATCGCCTGCGCATCAGTTGCGGATCGCCGTCAGCGTGGCTGCCGCGGCATCGTAGGACGCGCTGGCGATATCTGCATCGAAGCGTTTCACCTGCAGACGGCCGGCAAGCCGGTACGGATCCCACAGATCGCCCAGCGCGATCGGCGTGGCCAGGGTCACGTGGATGATCTGGTTTGGCGGCGGTGGTGGCACATGGATGCAGGCGCCGTAGAACGGCACGAACAGCAGTTCATCCACCAATCCTGCATCGTTGGTACCGAGCGGCACCACGTAGCCATCCAGATCCACCGCGCGACCATCGACAGCATCGACCACGCGCGAAGAGCCGAACTGCTTGGCGCGGTCCGGGCTGGAATGGTCGATCTCCAACCCCGGTGGCGTGCCCGAGCCGGTGTCATCGATCAGGCCACCCACGCCGTCCATGCCATTGCGTGACAACCCGATCTGCGGAGGTGGACGCTGGTAGGTCACTTCGTCCGGCCGCAAGGCGTCCCAGCGATCAATGGCGGCTTCGGCCGTGGCAGAGGACGCCGGTTTGTCCTGCGGCGTTACCACCACCGCATCGCCGCCCGGCGCCGTACAGCCCGCCAACCACAGGCATCCCAACGCCAGTAACAGGTGACTACGGTTCATAGGGCCTCAGCTGTGCGTCACGCATGGTGTAGGCCGAACCGGCCAGATCGTCGTCCAAGCGTTCGGCCCGCAGGGTGCCGGCCAGGAAGAACGGCGAATACATGTCGGGCATGTCGATCGGGCGCGGCAGCACCACGTGCACGATCTGGTTCGGCGGTGGTGGTGGCACGTGGATGCAGGCGCCGTAGTACGGCACGAACAGGAACTCGGTCAACCGCCCGTCCTGCGCGTTGGCCAGCGGAACCACGTAACCCGGCAGGCGCACCGGCCGCTGCAGCACCGTGTCCACCGTGCGGAAGGTGCCGAACTGCGGCATGCGCCGGTTGCCGTTGTGCTCGACTTCCGGGCCCTCGCCCCGCTCCAGCGCGGCCAGCTCGTCCCTCGGCATCATCTGCAGCCAATCCAGCTCCTGCTCCGCAGCAATTGCAGGGTCATCACGGTCGACCACCGGCGCGGGCGGCAAGGCCTGCACGCCGGTGTCCACCGGCCGCTCGCAGGCAACCAGGGCAAGCACCATCGGCAGCGACAGCATCCAGCGCATGCTCAGCCTCCCGGCGACAGGCCATCGGCCAGCGTTCGCCGGTAGGCCAGCAATGCCGGCACCAGCCCGGCCACGGCGCCGATCAGCAGCACGCCTGCCACCCACGCCAGCTCGCGGCCATCCGGCCAGACATGGGTGATCGACAGCCCGAAGGTGGCCAGCACCCAGCCGCGCCCGGCAATGCTGGCGACCACCAGCAGCGACAGGGCCAACACGCAGGCCACGGCACTGGTCGCCACCGCCTCCACCACCAGCAGGCCAGCGATGTAACCCGGTCGCGCGCCGGTGGCACGCAGGATGGCCATCTCGCGCCGCCGCTCCTGCAGGGTCGAGACCAGCAACGCCACCAGCGACACCATGCCCAGCAGCACCACCATCGCGCTGATCAGCTGCAGGGCGTGCTCGGCGGTACCCAGCGACTGCCACAGTTGCTGCAGGGTCACGCCGGGCAGGATCGCCAGCATCGCCTCGTCCGGATACTCGTTGATCCTGCGCTGTACCGAGAACGTGGCGATGCGCGAGTTCAGGCCGAGCATGAAGGCGGTGATGCTGGTCGGGGTCAGGTCCAGGTGGCGCGCCTGCTCGGCGCTGACGCTCTGGCTGCGCAGCTGCACGCCGGATCGCCAGTCGACATGGATCGCCTCGATGGCTGGCAGCGATACCAGCAGCGACGAATCCACCGGCGTGCCGGTGCGCTGCAGGATGCCGGCAACACGGAACGGCTTGTCGGCATGCGTGGCCAGGGTGACCGCGCCGGTGCCGTGCGCCAGCACGATCTCGTCGCCGAGGCCGACCTTCTGCGCGCGTGCCACCTCCGCGCCGATTACCGCGTCGTACAGATCATCAAAGGGCCGCCCCTGTGCAAAGGCCAGCTCGTGGCCGGAACCATAGCGATAGTGTTCAAAATAGCCGCCCGTGGTACCCACTACCCGGTAGCCGCGCCAGGAATCGCCCAGCGACAGTGGCACCGACCACTTCACCTGCGGCAATGCGGACAGCTCCTGGTAGGACTGCCAGGACACGTTGTTGGTCGGGTCGCCGATATGGAACACCGAGTACAGCAGCAGGTTCACCGGCCCCGAGCGCGCGCCGACGATCAGGTCGGTGCCCGATACGGTGCTGGCGAACCCCTCGTGGGCCTGCGTGCGTACACGCTCGACGCCCAGCAGCAGCACCACGCTGAGAGTGATGACCAGCACGGTCAGGCCGACACTCAACGCACGGCTGCGCAGGCTGGCCCAGGCAAGCTCAAGCATGGCCGGCACCTGCCTGGTTGATCTCGGACAGTGAAATGGTGCGGTCGAACAAGGGCTGCAGGCTGTCGTCATGGCTGACCACCAGCACCGTGGTGCCGGCCGCCTCGCACTGCGCGGACATCAGCTTCAGGAAGGCGGTTGCCGCTTCGCGGTCGAGCGCCGAGGTGGGCTCATCGGCCAGCAGCAATGCCGGCCGACCGATCAGGGCGCGTGCCGCCGCCACGCGTTGTTGCTGGCCGACACTGAGCGTACCTGCACGCCGCTGCATCAGTTCAGGATTGAGCTGCAGGGCCTGCAGCAGGCGGGCAATCTCGGCATCCAACGGCCCACTGATGCGCGCGCTGCGCAGGCGCGAGAAGCGCAGGCCCAGCGCAATGTTGTCGCGCACGCTGAGGAACGGCAGCAGATTGAACTGCTGGAAAATCACGCCCAAATGGTCGGCGCGGAAACGATCCCGCGCCGCGCCTCCCATGTCCTGCAGCGCCTGGCCGGCCACCTCGACACGGCCCTTGCCGGGCAGCAGCACGCCCGCCAGCAGGCCCAGCAGGGTACTTTTGCCGCCACCACTGATTCCGCGCAGCAGCACGCTGCTGCCCTGCTCGATCCACAACCGCGGGATGTCCAGCACCGGGCGCATGCCGTAGCCGAACTGCACGTCTTCCAGGGCGATCACCGGTGCCGTGCTCACGGGGCCAGCACCACGCGCAGGTTGTCGGGCGTGAGCACGCTGCGGTTCTGGCCATTGGCGGTTGCGCTGTTGACGATGACTTCGTGCAGGCCCGGGAACAGTACGGGCAGGCGCACGACGATGGCGCGCAGCTCGACCGGTTTGGCACAGTGGTACAGCAGCGTTGCGCTGAAACCTGCGTGCCGGTGCTGTCCCGGCGGCGGCGCGGCGGCTGTGGCGTCGAAGCCCTCTGCATCGGCTTTACTGATGGCCAGACGGCAGTCTGCAGCGGTGGGCAAGGTGACCCAGCTGCCGCCCTTCAGCACTGTGGTAGCCCGTGCCAGCGCGGCCTGCTCGGCTGCATTGGCCGGCGGTCGCTCGTAATCGAGGATGCCGATGCCGGGGGCCTGAAGGGCGAATTCCAGCGTTTGCTGGTCAAGCGCAACATCGACGGTCGCTTGGCCGTGCACGTGCGGTGCGTGCTGGCGGATGTCATGGGCCTGCGCGGCGCTGGCAGCCAGCAGCAGGAAAAGAGCAGCAGAAAGCTTCATGGGGGAGGCTCCAATTGTTACTATGTAACATTATGGACCACATCCCCACGACGACCGCAAGGGCCCTGGCCCACTCGCCAACTTCGGCACGCTGGCACCCCCGCTTCGATCTTGCCGGTGCCTGGCTGTCCCTCGCCTGCGCCGTCCATTGCATCGCCCTGCCCCTGCTGCTGGCCTTCGTGCCGGCAGCGATGATGGCGCTGCGCTCGTTCCAGCACCCCGGCCATGGCGCGATGACGGTGCTGCTGATGATGTCGCGCTGGGAGTGGCTGTTCGCGCTGCTGGCCTCGTCGCTGGCCCTGGCGAGTACCTCGGCCGGGGTGCACCGGCATGGGCGCTGGCGGCCTGTGCAGCTGGCCTGCGCCGGCGCCATCCTGCTGCTGTCGGCCTCGCTGTATCTGCCGCTGAAGGAATCGCTGCTCTGGCATGGCGTGGCGACAGCCAGTGGTGGCGTGCTGCTGGCATGCGCGCACATCGGCAACCGGCGCGCGCTGCGCCGGCGCCCCTAAGATGCCGGCCAGCGGCCGGCACTACCTATGGTCAGAAGCGGTAGCCTACTTCCGCGCCGAAGATCCGCGGGCTGTCGACCGGGCCGTAGTAGTTGCCGTCGCGACCGAAGGCAAGATTGTCGAAGATCAGGCCATTGATGCGACGCTTGTTGGTCAGGTTCTGCACGAAAATCCGTGCGCTCCATGGTCCGGTCTCGTAGCCCAGCTGCGCACCCAGCACGGCGACGGCCGGCTGGAAGGCGCGGTTGCGCTCGTCCAGCGCGCTGGAACCGGTGAACTGCGACTCCAGCCGCGCGTAAAGGCCAGACTCGAACTGGTAGCGTGCGGCCAGGTAGCCGGTGTAATGCGGCGTCAACTTGACCCGCTTGCCGTCGAGATTCTGGTCCACGCTGACCCACAGCTTGGTGTATTTCGCATCGACGTAGCCCACATTCGCCATCAGCGTGAAGCCAGGCACTACTTCGAACACACCCTCCAGTTCTGCACCCCGTGATCGGATCGAGGCGTCCGATCCCACGTAGTCCGACGAAATCGGGCGGCCGTTGGCATCGGTGGCCACCTGGATCTCCTGCCAGTTGTCCGAGGTAATGTGGAACAGCGCACCGCCGATGTGGCCACGACCGCCGGCCAGGTTCATCTTGAACCCCAGCTCATGGCTCCACATGCGTTCGGATTCGTAGCGCAGCACCTTGTCATTGACCACATCGCTCTGCGCTGCGGCCAGGTTGAAGCCACCTGGAATGTAGCCCTTCGCCGAGGCGGCATAGAACGACAGGTCGTCGGTGGCGTCGTAGCGCAGCGACACCCGCGGCAGCGTGGCCGAGAAGGTGTGCGCCAACGCCGCGTCGCGGTACAGAACGCGGCCACCGGCACCCAGGTCCAGCGTACCGGCACGCTGTTCAGTGGAGCGCCGCGCCTGCTCATGGCGCAGGCCCGCACTGGCAGTCAGCTTCGGCAACGCCGGGAAGGTAAAACTGGCGGTAGCAAACACACTGTAGTCCTCGCCCTTCGAGGTCTGCCGCGGCGCCAGGTTGTAGCTGTCCAGCCCATGCAGCGCGGGGCCGACGAATGTGCCAAGAATCGAATCCTTGCTGTTGCGGTAGGTGGACACACCCGCCATCCAGGTCAGCGCCTGGTCGCTGGGCGAACTGAAGCGCGCCTCGGCCGTCCACTCGCGCTTCCGGTCGTAGATGCGGCCTGCCAGTGCCGGGCTTTGGGTCATGTCGAAGTCATAGCCGGCGGAGGTCACTTCCTCGCTGCGCCAAGAGGCGGCCACGTCCAGCGTGCCGGCCTGCAGCTGCCATTGCGCGCTCAGACCCGCCACCGACTCGTCCTTCTCGGTGCGCTTGGGTGCGTCGTTGATGTAGGTGAAGTCACCGGCACGACGACCACCGTTGAGCGACGTTCCGTAGGTGCGGTTGTACAGCCCGGTATCCAGCGGCAGGTACTCGTACTCGAACATGCCGGGCGCGCGGGTACGCAGGTGGTAGGCCAGTGCGTTCACCGAGACATAGTCGCTTGGCCGCCAGCGCAGTTTGCCCTGCAGATAGCCTTCGCCCACCCTGCCGCGCGCACCGGACGGCGTGAGGTTCTTCTGGTAGGCATCCTCATCCGAGCCCATGAACGCCACCGAGCCGGACAGGCTGCCCGTCTTGTTCAACGGCCCTGCCAGGAAGCCATCGAGAGCGGTGCCATTGCCGTTGCCGAACCAGGTGCTGCGCACATTGACCTCGCCCTCTCGCGCATCGGCCGGGCCGCGTGTGCGCACCAGCACCAGCCCCGACTCGCTGTTGGCACCGTACAGCGTGCCCTGCGGCCCGCGCAGCACTTCCACCGACTCGACCTGGTTGAGCACTGCGTTGCTCAACTCCCGGAACGGGATGCCATCGATGTAGACCGAGGCACGATTGACCAGGAACGGATTGGACTCGATGCCGCGGATCGAGATGAACATGTTGCTGAGCTGCCCCATCGCATTGAATTTCACGTTGGGCGCGAGCTTGTCGAGGTCACGGAACTCGGTGACACCCGCCTCCTTCAGCGCCTGCCGGTCCAGTACCGTCACCGACAGGTCGCTCTTCAGGTACGGAGTGTCGCGCTTGGAGCCGGTGACCCGGACGCCGTCGAGCGTGGCCGGGTCGGTCTGTTGGGCCAGAGCTGGGATGGCGGGAATGAGCAGGGATGCCGCGATGAACGCGGCAGCAGGCGTAGACGACTTCAAAGCGGGAACCTCGACGGATGGTGTGGCGGACGCGCGGGCGGCGGCAGCGCAGGACAAGAGTGTTATCCTGTAACATTCGCACAGCGCCGCCACTCCGTTCCTGGCAGCCCTGCTCCGTTTCCGGATCCATGACACGTGCTTTCCTGATGCGAGCCCTCGCCGACCAGCTGCTGCAGGAAACCGGCCCACAACCGCCCGCGATGGTGACCAGTGACGACGGTGCGGTCGTGCTGCTGCGCCACCGCTTCGAACCGAGCGAAGGCGGCCTTGGCCATCCACACCAGCTGCGCCTGGGCATGGCCATCGGTGGCGGCGGGCGCCTGCAGCAGCGCAGCCAGAGCGGCCTGCTGCAGGGCCTCTGGCAACCTGGTCAATTCAACGTGGTCCTGCCTGGTGACATCGGCACCTATGCCAGCCCTGCAGTGGAAGTGCTCGGCCTTGCCATCGATACCGGCCGCCATCCGCTGGAAACGCACCAGCTGCATGACCTGCAACCGCTGGCGGCGCGCCTGCAGCGCGACCCGGTGGTCACCTCGGTGCTGCAGGCGTTGTGGTGCAGCGCGCAGGCCGATGCCTGCCTTCCCGGATTCCTCGAGCACGGCGCGCAGGTGCTGCTGCACCGCCTGCAACAGCTCGCCGGACATGCGCGAGCGACGCCGCCAAGGGGCCCCGCGCTGTCGGTGCGGCAACTACAGCGCCTGCAGGAGTACATCGACACGCAGTACGGCCAACCGCTGGCGGTTGCACAGCTGGCGGCGGCACTGCAGATGGACCCATCGACGTTCAGCCGTGCGCTGCGTGCGGCCACCGGGCTGCCGCCCTATGCCTTCCTCACCCAGCGCCGCATGCAGTGGGCGCGCGCGCAGCTTGTGCAGGGGCGCAACGTCACCGAGGTTGCATTGGCCTGTGGCTACGCCAACCCCAGCAAGTTCAGCGCGGCCTTCCGGCGTGTAGTCGGCTGCTCACCGTCTGCGTGGGCCACGCAGCACCGCAGCCCGTGGTAGCGCCGGGTCCTGCCCGGCGAGCCGTGCCCCTCACTCGTCGAACGGTCGCTGCCCCAGTGTCTGCGTCACGTGGTCCACGAAACAGGTGATACGCGCGGCCAGCGCGGTGTTGCGGTAGTACACCGCGTTGATCGGCTGCCGCACCTCCTGCGTCTGCCTGGCGAACAGCTGCACCAGATGGCCGTCACGCCGGTCCTGGCGGGTCAGGAAATCAGACAGGCAGGCGATGCCCAGCCCGGCCACCGCCATCTGCCGCAGTGTCTCGCCACTGGATGAAGCGATGGCCGGCTCGATCACGAAAGGCCCGCCATCGGTATCGTGCAGCGGCCATTCGTTCAACGAACTGGGCTGGGTGAAGCCCAGCAGGTCATGCTCGCGCAGCTGCTCCACCCGAGTCGGCGTGCCATGCCGGCGCAGATACTCGGGGCTGGCTACCACGCGGATACGGCTGTGGCCGATCGGCCGCGCATGCAGGGTCGAATCGCGCAGCACGCCGATGCGGAATGCTACGTCGGTGCGCTTCTCGATCAGGTCGGTGATGCCTTCATTGGAATTCAGCTCCAGCTCCACCTGCGGGTAGCGCTCACGGAACCCCTCAAGCAGCGGCACGATCACGTGCAGCATGAATGGCGTGGCCGCATCCACGCGCAGGCGCCCGACCGGCTGCAGCCGCCGCGCGGCCATCTGTTCTTCGGCCTCGTCCACCGTGGCCAGGATCGTGCGCGCGTACTCCAAGAACGCCGCGCCTTCCTCGGTCAGCTCCAGCCGCCGCGTGGTCCGCCGCAGCAGCGTGGTCTGCAGCTTGTCCTCCAGCCGCGCCAAGGTGCGGCTGGTGGCCGAGATGGTCAGTTCCAGCGCCTCGGCCGCCGCCGTGATCGAACCACTGTCGACCACGGCCACGAAGGCCTTCAGCTCATCCAGGGTGGTTTTCATTTTTTACCTCGGCGCAAAAGCGTTTCCCGAATACACGGCTTAATCAACAAATGTAAAGCGCCCACACTTCGCCCTGTCCCGAGCCCACCGGCTCTCAACGAAGTCCCTGGAGTCCATCATGAGCGTTCCTTCCTTTGGCGTCGGCACCTTCCGCCTGACCGGCCAGACCGTCATCGACTCGGTGCGCAACGCCCTCGAGGTTGGCTACCGTGCAGTCGATACCGCGCAGATCTATGGCAACGAAGCCGAAGTCGGCCAGGCCATCGCCGAATCCGGCGTCCCGCGCGACCAGCTGTTCCTGACCACCAAGATCTGGGTGGACAACCATGCCGCCGACAAGCTGATCCCGAGCCTGCGCGACAGCTTGGCCAAACTGCGCACCGACTACGTCGACCTGCTGCTGATCCACTGGCCGGCGCCGGGCAATGGCATTGAACTGCGCGAGTACATGACCGCGCTGGCCGAAGCCAAGACGCTGGGCCTGACCCGCCAGATCGGTGTGTCCAACTTCAACATCGAGCTGACCCGGCAGGCCATCGAGGTGGTCGGCGCCGGCGAGATCGCCACCAACCAGATCGAACTGAGCCCCTACCTGCAGAATCCGGCACTGACCGCCTTCCTGCAGGACCAGGGCATCACCGTCACCTCCTACATGACCCTGGCCTACGGCAAGGTGCTGAAGGATCCGGTGCTGGCCGCCATCGCCGACAAGCACCAGGCCACCGTGGCCCAGGTCGCGCTGGCGTGGGCACTGCAACTGGGTTACTCGGTCATCCCGTCCTCGACCAAGCGCGAGAACCTGGCCAGCAACCTGCTCGCCCAGGACCTGCACCTGGATGCCGATGACATGGCCGCGATCGCTGCGCTTGACCGCAACGGCCGCGAAGTCGATCCGCCGGGCCTGGCCCCGGCCTGGGACTGAGGAGCCTCGCCATGGGCAGTGCGTTGGCGCGGCTGCAGGCCGGTGGTTTCAGCATCGGCATCGAAGCACCGCTGGACAATGACTGGACGCCGCTGGGCGAACAGGCACGACGCGCCGCGCGACGCCTGCCCGGCGAACCGGACCTGCAGCGCCATGCAGAACTGGCACGGTTGGCCGACCGCCTCGGCTTCCGTGCGCTGTGGGTACGCGACGTGCCGGTGTACGACCCGGCCTTCGGCGATGCAGCGCAGGTGTTCGAGGTATTCAGTTACCTCGGCTACCTGGCCGGCATCACCGAGCACATCCTGCTGGGCACCGGTGCGGTGGTGCTGCCGATCCGTGAGCCGTTACTGACCCTGAAGTCGGCGCGCAGCGTGCAGCACCTCAGCGGCGACCGCCTGCTGCTGGGCGTAGCCAGTGGCGACCGCCCGGTGGAATACCCGCTGTTCGGCCGCGACTTCGACAGCCGTGGCAGCCGTTTCCGCGAGCAGATCGCATTGCTGCGCGAAGGCGCCACCGCGCACCTGCCGCAGGGGTTGGATGTGCTGCCCGCGGATGGCCCGGCCTTGCCGCTGTTCGTGGCCGGCCTGGCCCAGCAGCAACCGGCATGGATCGGCCAGCACATGGATGGCTGCCTGGCCTACCCGGGCACGCCGCAGGACCATGTACGACGCGTAGCGGCCTGGCGCGCCGTGGCCGGCAACAAGCCCTATGCCAGCTTCATCCACCTGGACCTGGTGGCCGATGCCGATGCCCCCCTGCAGCGCTGGCGCTTCGGCCTGCGCGGCGGCCGCAACGCCCTGCTGACCGAACTACGCGCCATGCAGGCGGCCGGTGTCGACCACATCGGCCTGCAGTTCCGCCGCAACGAACGGCCGCTGGCCGAAACCTTCCACGAAATCGCCGAGTACGTGCTGCCGCACTTCCCGGCCCATGCCGGCGCCGCTGCGCCGCATGCCCCGCATGCCGCCCCCACGACGGCCTGACAGCTACCGGAGCTTTGCCATGAAGATGAAGACCCTGGCCGCGCTTGCGCTGGCCACCCTGCCGCTGTCCTTCCAGGCCACCGCCGAGGACTGGTATCCCTCTGCCTACGGTGCCAACGACGAGATCGGCGCGGCCAACCTGCTCACCGCGGACGTGGTCAAGCACGCGGTATCGCTGGTCAGGACCGGCAAGACCTATCCGCTGGCGGTGCCGGTGGACAAGAACCTGCCTGCGTTCCGCCACCGCAGCTTCCGCCTGTACAACGTGCAGGTCGGCCAGCAGGCCGGCAAGTCGCTGGGCCCCAACACGTTCACCTTCAACGATGAACTGGTGAACGCCTGGACCGGCGTTGGCACCCAGCTCAACGGCATCGGCCATATCGGCATCGACAATGTCTACTACAACGGCAACAAGGCCGCCGACTTCGTCACCGTGGACGGCGTACGCAAGCTCGGCGTCGAGAAGGTGCCGCCGATGGTCACCCGCGGCGTCGTGCTGGACATGACCGCGTACTACGGCAAGGCGATCGTGCCCGGCGGCACCGAGTTCACCGTGGCCGACATCCAGGCCGTGCTGAAGAAGCAGGGCCTGAGCCTGCGCAAGGGCGACGTGGTGCTGTTCAACACCGGTTGGCTGGAACTGATCGGCAAGGACAACACGCAGTTCCTGGAAGTGGAGCCGGGTATCGGCATGGAGGCCGCGAAGTGGCTGGCCGACCAGGGCATTGTCGCCTTCGGTGGCGACACCTGGGCCTCGGAGGTCTACCCGAACCCGAACGGTGCCGAGGAGTTCCCGATCAACCAGTACATGCTGGCCAAGCGCGGCATCTACAACCTGGAGCTGATCGACAGCCGTGCCCTGGTGCGCGACAAGGCCTGGGAATTCCTGTTCGTGCTCGGCCAGCCGCTGTACGTCGGCTCGACCCAGGTCAACATCAACCCGGTGGCGATCCGATGAATACTGCCCCCGCCTTGCCGTTGTTCGCCGGCCGCCGCTTCCGCGTCAGCTATGACGGCCTGGCCGCCGACAACGTCTACAGCGCCGATGGCCGCCATGTGCAGTACGCCATCGTCTCCGGCGCCTATGCCGGTGCGCAGGGCGAAGCCGCCTGCGAGTGGCAGCAGATCAGCGAAGGGGTCTATGCCATTTCGTGGCAGGAAGCCGATGGCGCAACGGTCGTGCATGTCGATGACTTCGTCGGCGGGCGTTCGCTGGCCTGGTTCACCGCCACCGATGGCAGTTTCCATCGCATGCAGGGGCCGTTGGCAGCACTGTGATGCCGGCCAGCGGCCGGCACCACCGGTGAGTGGACGGAACATTACAGATCGGTAATGTTCGGGTCAGGGCGGCGAAAGGCGCCGCCCTCCACTCTGGGGGCCACTTCTTCCAAAGGTGTCCCGCGCATGACCCGTTCCCTGCTCCGCTCCGCTTCCCTTGCTCTTCTCCTGTCCGGCCTCGCGGTTGCGCCGCTGGCCCTGGCCCATCCCAGCCTGGTGCGTTCGACGCCGGCCGCCGACGCCACCATAGCTCCGGCGACCGAGATCACGCTGCAGTTCAGTGAGAAGGTGATGCCGCGCGCCACCCGTATCGAACTGAGCATGGACCATGGCCGCATGAAGATGGCCGTGCCCACCGCCGCGCAGGACCTCTCCGAAGATGGTCACACGCTGCGTGCGCGCTTCGCCAAGCCGCTGCCCGCCGGCAGTTACGCACTGCAATGGCGCGCGGTCGGCCAGGACAGTCATCCGATGACCGGCAACTACCGCTTCACCGTGAAGTAAGGCCGCCGTCATGGCCGAGCTCTCGCCGTATGCGCTGCGGCTGGCGCTGTACCTGGTGCTGATGCTGCTGTTCGGGCGGCTGCTGTTCGTCCGCCCCGGACTGCCGCGCAGCATCTCGCTGACGCTCGCCGTGGTTGCGCTGATCCTGGTCGTCATCGATGCCGTGAACCGGTTGTCGGGCGTGCTTGGCGTCCCGGCAGCCGACATCGACCCAGCAACGGCGCACTGGTTCCTCACCGGCACGCCGGTGGGTGAGGCCGGCCTGCTGCGCACCGTGGCGGTGCTGGCAATGCTGCCCCTGCTGGCATCCGTTACGCCGCTGCGGGGCCTGCGCCGCCTGGCGCTGCTCGCGTTGTCCGCCATCGCCCTGGCCAGCCTGTCCTGGAACGGCCATGCCGCCGCCGGGGATGGCTTCGGTGGCACCTTGCGGCTGGTGGCCGGCATCGTGCACCTGCTGGCCGCCGGCGCCTGGGTCGGCGCGATCGCCGCCATCCTGCAGTTGGCGGCGCGACCGCAGGGCCTGCGCCTGCGCGAGCGCACCCACGAGCTGTGGCAGGCCGCCCACAGCTTCGCCCTGCCCGGCACGATCATCGTCGCCACCCTGGCGATGACCGGGACCTACACCTATGTCGATCTTGGCGGTTCCGTGCAGACCCTCATCGGCACCGCGCACGGACGCTGGCTGCTGCTCAAACTCGCCCTGGTCGGTGGCATGCTGGGGCTGGCCGCCCTGCATCGCTGGCGGCTGGTACCGGCGCTGGCCAGCTCCATCCGCGGCGGCTGGCAACCACGGCCACTGCGCTCACTGCGCCACAGCCTGGCCTTCGAATCGGTACTGGCCGTGCTGGTGCTGGCCTGCGTGGCCGTGCTCGGTACGCTGGATCCGCTGACATGAGCCTGCGCAGCCGGCCCACGCGCAAGCTGCGATGATGGGTGCATCATGAAACTGCTGATCGTCGAAGACGAACCCAAGACCGGCAACTACCTGCGCCAGGGCCTGATCGAGGCCGGCTACGTGGTCGATCTCGCCTGCAACGGTGTCGACGGGCTGCACCTGGCCGGCAGCGGCGAGTACCAGCTGGTCATCCTCGACGTGATGCTGCCCGGCCTGGATGGCTGGAACGTGCTGTCGCGGCTGCGCGAGGCCGGCTGGCAGGTGCCGGTGCTGTTCCTGACCGCGCGCAGCAGCATCGCCGACCGCGTGCAGGGCCTTGAGCTGGGTGCCGACGACTACCTGGCCAAGCCGTTCGCCTTCGCCGAGCTGCTGGCGCGCGTGCGCACCCTGCTGCGTCGCGGCCAGGCGCTGCCACAGACCGAGCGCATCGTCATCGCCGACCTGGTGGTGGACACTCTGCGCCGCCGGGTCGAACGCGGCGGCCAGCGCATCCCCCTCAGCCAGAAGGAATACACCCTGCTGGAACTGCTGGCGCGCCGTCGCGGCGAAGTGCTGCCGCGCTCGTTGATCGCCTCGCAGGTGTGGGACATGAACTTCGACAGCGACACCAATGTGATCGACGTGGCGATCCGCCGCCTGCGCGCCAAGATCGACGATGACTTCGATGCCAAGCTGATCGTCACCGTGCGCGGCATGGGCTATGTACTGGAGGCGCCGGACGACGGTGCAGCGCACAGCGGATGAGCCTGCGTCGTTCCATCGCGGTACGGCTGACGCTGCTGTTCGCCATCGTGGCCACGCTGGTGCTGGCCGCGTTGGGCGTAGCGATCTATGTCAGTGCCCGCCACGACCTGGTCGCCCAGGACTTCGTCGAACTGGAGAACAAGGTCGCGTTGATCCGTGACCTGGCCGATAACGGACCTGCGTCCGCACGCGGGCAGCGGTTGGCAGAGGCGCTGGGCCATCATCCGGATATCGCCTTCCACATTGTTGACGGGCGTGGCGCGGTGCTGTTCTCGACCGCACCGGCACTGCTGCGCGAGCATGCACGCAGCCAGCCCATCGACGACGCGCCACGGCGGCACGACTGGATCCTCGCCGATGGTCGCTGCATGCATGCCCTGCACCTGCGCCAGGCCCTGGCCGACGGCAGCCACCTGGTCATCCTGCTGGCCATCGATGACGACCGCCATGCCGATTTCCTGCAGCGCTTCCGCCACCTGCTGGCGATCGCCATCATCGGCGCCGCCGTGGCCAGCAGCCTGCTCGGCGGCTATGTGGTGCGGCGCACGCTGCGGCCGCTGCGCACGCTGGCCGATGAGGCCCGGCAGATCACCGCCGGTCGGTTGCAGCGACGTCTGAGCGCGCGTGCTGCACCGGCCGAACTGGAGCAGCTGGCGCAGACGCTCAACGGCATGTTGGCGCGCCTGCAGCAGGATTTCGCGCGACTGACCGAGTTCTCCGGTGACCTTGCCCACGAGCTGCGCACCCCGATCACCAACATGCTGACCCAGGTGCAGGTGGTGCTGGCGCACCCGCGCAGCAACGAGGCCTACCGCGAGACGCTGGCGTCGTGTGCCGAGGAACTGCAGCAGCTGGCGCAGACCGTGGGCGACCTGCTGTACCTGGCGCAGGCCGAGTCGCCGGGCGCGCTGCCATCGCGCGAGCCGGTGGCGCTGGAGGGAGTGGTGGATTCGCTGCTCGAGTTCTACGACCTGCTGGCCGAGGACCGGCAGTTGACCCTGCGCCGCGAAGGCACCGCACGCGTCGAGGGCAACCGCTTGATGCTGCACCGTGCGATCGCCAACCTGCTGTCCAACGCGTTGAAGCACGCCACTGCCGGTAGCGAGGTGCGGGTGCGGCTGGCCGAGGCCGATGGCGTGTGCAGGGTCAGCGTGCACAACCTTGGCACGCCGATTGCCGCCGAAGCGCTGCCGCGCCTGTTCGATCGCTTCTACCGCGGCGAACGTGGCCGCCACGAAGGTGCCGGGCTGGGCCTGGCGATTGCCCGCGCGATTGCACAGGCGCATGGCGGCAGCGTGAGTGTTGTGTCGGATGACACCGGCACCGTGTTCGAGCTGGTGCTGCCGGGCGCAGCCGCCCGGTAGTGCCGGCCGCTGGCCGGTACCCCTGGTGCATCAAGGGCATTGCAGTTGCCGGCCAGCGGCCGGCACTACCCCAACACAGCCATCCCGTCGCGGCGTTTCAGGAACGCCGCTTCGGTAGTGCCGGCCGCTGGCCGGCAACCCCGGTCTGGTCGAACACCCCAGCCACCCAGTCGATGAACACCCGCAACCGCGGCGACGGCGTGCGGTTGCGGGGGTAGACCAGGCTCAACGGGCTCGGCGTCGGCGGTGCCTCCGGCAACAGCTCGACCAGCTGCCCGCGCGCGATATACGGGTCCATCCGGTAGCGCGGTGCCTGGATGATGCCCAGGCCCGCCAGCGCGGCGCCAAGGAACGCATCCGCGCCTGAAACACGCACCCGCGCCGGCAGCGGCACGTAGCGCACCTGTCCCGCCTGTTGGAACTCCAGGGGAATCAGCTGGCCGGTCGCGCTGGAGCGATAGCCGACCATCTGGTGGCCTTCCTCCAGCGATTCGATGGTATCGGGCAGGCAGTGCGCCTGCACATAACCCGGCGAGGCCACCGTCACCTCGCGCAGCATCGCCAACCGGCGCGCCGCCAGATCGCTGTCGGCCAGCGTCCCCACCCGCAACGCCGCATCCACGCCTTCGCGCAGCAGGTCGACATAGCGGTCGCCTTCGCTGACGTCCAGCTCGATCTCCGGGTAGCGCTGCAGGAAGTCCGGCAGGTGCGGAAACAGCAGGTGCCGGCCCAGCGTGCCATGCACTTCAATGCGCAACGGACCGCGTGGCGGCCCGTCACGGAACGCGGCCTCGGCATCGTCCATGTCGGCGATCAGGCGCAGGCAACGCCCATAGAACGCCTCACCTTCCAGGGTGGGCACCACCAGCCGCGTGGTCCGGTGCAGCAGGCGCACGCCCAGCCGGTGTTCCAGCGCCTTGATCGCGTCGGTCACCGTGGCCCGTGGCAGGCCCAGGTCCTCGGAGGCACGGGTGAAGCTGCGGCGCTCGACGATACGGACGAAGGCGCGCATGGCCGTGAAGCGATCCATTGTTCGGCTATCCGGATGATATTGGCGGATTATGCAGGATTATCCGGACCATCGATGTGGCGAAGATGGCTCTGCGCCACTCCGGCGTGCGCTGCTGGAAGCCACCATGACCCTCTCCCCCGCCCGCTCTGTCGCCCTGGTCACCGGCGGCTCCCGTGGCATCGGCGCCGCCATCTCCCGCCGGCTCGCCGCCGATGGCCACGCGATCACCATCAACTATGCGGGGCGCCGCGACGACGCCGAAGCCTTGGCGGCCGAACTCAACGCGGCAGGTGCGCAGGCCATCGCGCTGCAGGCCGATGTCTCCGATCCGCAGGCGGTGCGGCAGCTGTTCGATGCCATCGAAGCCCGTTTCGGCGGCATCGACGTGGTGGTCAACAGCGCCGGCGTATTGCAGCTGGCGCCGCTGGCCGACACCGACGACGCATTGTTCGAGCGGGTGATCGGCATCAACCTCAAGGGGGCCTTCAACGTGCTGCGCGAAAGCGCGCGACGGGTGCGCGACGGCGGCCGGCTGATCACCCTGTCCACCAGCGTGGTCGGCATCAGGCTTGAGAACTACAGCGTTTACGCAGCCAGCAAGGCGGCGGTGGAGACGATGGGCGCGATCCTCAGCAAGGAGCTGCGCGGGCGCAACATCACCGTGAACGCGGTGGCACCCGGCCCCACCGCCACCGACCTTTTCCTGGACGGCAAGTCACCGGAACTCATCGAGCGGCTGGCGAAGATGAACCCCCTGGAGCGGCTGGGTACGCCGGACGACATCGCCGGTGCGGTTGCGTTCCTGGCAGGCACCGATGGCGGGTGGATCAATGGCCAGGTGCTGCGCGCCAATGGCGGGATGGTGTAGATCGCGCGAACGGCATCCACGCATGGCGTGGATCTACTGATCGCATCTCCGCGGAGCGCGGGAACTCGGTAGCGCCGGGTCATGCCCGGCGGCGGGGTCGCATCCACGCATGGCGTGGATCTACCGTGCGGATCATCCGGCGCGCGCCTCGCGGCGGCGATGTACCCAGTAGTACAGCGTGGGCAGTACCAGCAGGGTCAGCAGCATCGCCGACAGCAGGCCACCGATCACCACCACCGCCAGCGGTTTCTGGGTCTCGGCACCAATCGCATGCGAGGTGGCCATCGGCAGCAGGCCGAACATCGCCAGCAGCGCGGTCATCAGCACCGTGCGCAGGCGCTGCAGCGAGCCCTGTACCACCGACTGCAGCAGGTCCATGCCCTGCTCGCGCAGCTGCGCGAAGCGACTGAGCATCACCACCCCGTTCAGCACCGCTTGCCCGAACAATGCAATGAAGCCGATCGCCGCAGACACCGACAGTGGAATGCCGGTCAGCCACAGGGCGAGGATGCCGCCGATCATCGCCAGTGGCACGTTGGCCAGGATCAGCGCGGCGCTGCTGATGTCCTTGAAGGCATCGAACAGCAGCACGAAGATGATCAGCACCGACAGTGGAATCACCCAGCCCAGCCGCTTCATCGCACGCTGCTGGTTCTCGAACTCGCCGGACCATTCCAGGCGGTAGCCTTCCGGCAGCTGCACGCTGGCGTCCACGCGCTTGCGCATGTCGGCCACCACGCTGCCCATGTCGCGGCCGGCGATGAAGATGCTGACCGCCTTGACCCGCTGCGCGTTCTCGCGCGAGATGTTGATCGCACCGCTGGCCATGCGGAAATCGGCCACGTCGGACAGTGTCACCGTGCGGCCATCGCCGATGCCCACCGGCACCGTGCGCAGCCGTTGCAGGTCCCGGTCGGCGTCGTCCAGGCGCAGCGTGATCGGGAACTTGCGGTCGCCCTCCCACAGTTCGCCTACCTGGCGCCCGCCCAGCGCGGTCTCGATCACCTCGTCGATGTCGCGCACATTGAGCCCATAGCGCGCAGCACGGTCGCGGTCGATCTCGATCTGCAGCTGCGGCAATGAGCCGTCGCGGTCGATGAAGGCGCTCTCTACGCCCTCCACGCCACGTACCTGCCCCAGGATCGCCTGTGCCTGCTGGTTGAGCACGTCCAGATCCGAGCCGCTGACCTTGATCACCACCTGGCCCTTGATCTGCGAGATGCTCTCCAGGATGTTGTCGCGCACCGGCTGCGAGATCGAGAACTCGGGCCCGGGAATGCGCTGCTCCAGCGTGCGCTGCAGATCGCTCACCAGCTGTCGCTTGTCCACACCCTTTGGCCACTCCTTCTCCGGCTTCAACGCCACCAGCGCCTCGATCTGGTTGGCGCCCTTGGCATCGGAGCCATCTTCCGGGCGCCCAAGCTTGGCCACGACCGTCGACACCTGCGGGAAGGTGCCGACCAGCTCACGGATGCGCCGCGACTGCTGCTGCGCCTCAGCCAGGCTGGTGCTGGGATCCAGCGTGGCGGTCAACCAGATCGAGCCTTCGTCCAGCTCGGGCAGGAACTCCGACCCCAGCCGGGTGCCCAGCGCCAGCGTGCCGACCAGCAGCGCAACCGCGGTCAGTACCACCGCACGCGGACGGGCCAATGCGCGCTCCAGGATCGGCCGGTACCAGCCGGTCAGGCGGTCCATCAACGGATTGCCGTCGCGCATGCGGTCGCGCCGCAGCCACCAGTAGCAGAACAGCGGCACCACGGTCAGCGCCAGGATCAAGGCACCGATCAATGCCGAGGTCACCGAGTACGCCATGGGCGCGAACATGCGGCCTTCCTGGCGCTGCAGGGTGAAGATCGGGATATGTGCGGCGATGATGATCAGCATCGAGAAGAACGTCGGTCGCCCCACTTCCGACGCTGCCGAAAGAATGGTCGAGAAGCGCGTCTTCCGGTCGGCCGCAGGGGGCAGTTTCGACAATCGCGAGACGATGTACTCGGTGACGATCACCGCGCCATCGATGATGATGCCGAAGTCCATCGCACCCAACGACAGCAGGTTGGCCGGCACGCCCCACAGATGCAGGCCCAGGAAGGTCGACAGCAGCGCCAGCGGCATCATCGCCGCCACGATCAGCGCGGCACGGGCGTTGTACAGGAACAGCCACAGCACCAGGAACACCAGCACCGCACCTTCCAGCAGGTTGCGGAAGACGGTTTTCAGCGTGGTCGAGACCAGCCACGAGCGGTCATAGAACGGCTCGATGCTGACCCCTGCCGGTAACTGATTGGCCTCGATCTCGGCGATGCGTGCATGCAGAGCGTCCAGCACGTCGGACGGATTTTCGCCCTTGCGCATCAGCACCATGCCGAACACTGCATCGTCGTTGTCGTCCTGGCCGACCAGGCCCTGACGCGGCAGGCCGGTGTCGGCGATGCCGGCCAGGTCGCGCACCAGGATCGGCGTGCCCCCGCGCTGCGCCACCACCACATTGCCGATGTCGGCCGGCGAACGCATCAGGCCCACACCGCGGATCAGGAACTGCTGCTGGCCACGCTCCACGTAGCCGCCGCCCGCATTCGAGCTGCCCTTTTCCAGCGCCTCGGCGAACTCACCCAGGCTGATGCCGCGGTCACGCAGCTTGTCCAGGTCCGGCTTGACCTGGAAGGTGCGCGCGAAGCCGCCGAAGCTGATCACATCAGCCACCCCGGGTACGGTGCGCAGAGTGCGCTCCATCGTCCATTCCTGAACGGTGCGCAGCTGGGTTGGCGTCATGTGCGGGCCTTTCAGCACATAACGGTAGATCTCACCTACCGCCGAGCTCATCGCCTCCAGTTCCGGGGTCACCCCTTCCGGCAGCTCCACGCCCTGCAGGCGCTCCAGCACCTGCTGGCGCGCGAAGTAGTCATCGGCCTTGTCGTCGAAGGTCAGGATGATCATCGACAGCCCGAACTGCGTATGCGAGAACACACGCACCGAATGCGGGATGCCGGACAGCGCCACTTCCAGCGGCATCGTCACCTCGCGCTCCACCTCTTCGGCGGCCCGGCCCGGGTGCAGCGATACCACTGTCACCTGGGTGTCGGACACATCCGGGAAGGCTTCCACCGGCAGCACGCGGAACGCGGCAATGCCAGCGCCAATGAACAGCAGCAGTGCCAGCATCACCATCAATGGCTGGCGCAGGCAGTAGGCAATCAGGCGATCGATCATGGGGCGGCGTGCCCCGTGCCGGTGCTGGCGGCGGCCGGCGCGTTGTCCGCCAGCTGCTGCAGCAGCAGGCCGCCCTCGACCACTACCCTGGCGCCCGCTACCAGGCCCTCACGCACCCACAGCCGGCCATCGCCCAGTTCCTCGGCATGCACGGCATGGCGAACGAAGCGGCCCTTGCCCTCCTCGACGAACACCACCTGCTTGCCGTCGATCAACAGCACCGCGGCATCGGGCAGCGAGACACCGCCCTCGGCCGGCAATGCAACCCGCGCACGCACGTACTGGCCAGCCTTGAAACCCCGTGCACGGTTGTCCAGCTCGGCGCGCGCCTGCACCACACGGCGTTCGCTGTCGACGAAATCATCCACGTGCTGCAGGGTCGCCCGCAGCGGCTGTCCATCGGCGCCGGGCACGGTCACCTGCATGCCCGCCTTCAAGCGTCCGGCCAGGCTCTCGGGAACATCCAGCAGCAGCCACAGGCGGTCCGGATCGCCAATCGCCGCCAACGGCTGTTCGCTGTCGGGGCTGACTGCCATGCCCGGGCTCATCCGCCGCTCCACCAGCACGCCATCGATCGGCGCGCGCAGCGGCAGGCGCTGGTCGACGTGCTGGCCATTGCCATACGCCTTGGCGAAGGCGGTTGCACGCGCATGATCGGCCTGGCTGCCGGCGAAGTTGGCCTCGGCCTCGTCCAGTTCGCGGCCCGACGCCACACCCGCCACATGCAACTCGCGGGTGCGCTCCAGCTCCTTGCGCGCCTGCTGCAGCTCGGCGCGGCCACGCACGCCGTCGGCCTGTGCCTGGCCGAACTCGGGCGAGGTGATCCAGGCGATCACCTGCCCAGCCTTCACCTTCTGCCCTGGCTGCGCCTCGATGCGCGCCACCTGCCCCGCCAACGGCGTGTGCAGTGCACTGGATCGGGTCTCGTCCCACACCACCCGGCCCGGCAGCTGCAGGCTGGCGCTGGCGCCGGCGGTCACCGACTCGCTGCGCAGCACGTCCAGCTGCCGGCTGCCGGCAGGAAACTGGATCTGGTCGGCACGGACCTGCGGCGCATCCTCGGTGTAGGACGCCGGCTCACGGCCGCAGCCACCCAGCAGGGCCAGCGCCAGCAAGGCCGGCAGCGCTGCGTGTCGCGCCCTCGGGCGATGGGCGACGGTGGACTTCATCGGGACTCTCCTTCAGCAACGGATGTGGCCGCTTCCCAGCGCGCCAGGGCAATGGCATGGTCGGCACGCGCATCGATCAACGCGGCCTCAAAGTCGCGCCAACTGCGGCGCGCATCCAGCAGATCGGTCAGGCTGGCGGCACCGCGGCGGTAAGCCAGTTCGATGCCCTGCACTGCCTTGCGTGCAGCGTCGGACTGCAGCCCTTCGTAGTCGCTGCGGCGCTGCGCGGCGGACTGCGCGCTGGCCTGCAGCTGGTCCAGTTCGGCGCGTGCTTCGCGCTGCCGCACCTGCAGCTCCAGCACGGCATTGTCACGGTCGGCCTCGGCACGCTGGATCGCGCCGCGTGCACGTGACGGCCCGCCGAGCGGAATGGTCAATGACACACCCCAGGTGACGCCGCTGATGTCGGTCGGCTCGCGCTCGGCCTCCACGCCCAGCTGGATGTCGCGGTGGCGCTCACTGCGCGCCAGCGCCACACCGGCGTCGGCTGCGGCCAGGCGCGAACGTGCCGCGCGCAGATCGGCACGCTGCTGCGGATCGAACGGGCGCGCATCGGCCCTGCCCGCGGGGTCTGGCCACGGATCATCGGCGCTGAGGCCATGGCTGTCGTCGCGGCCGAGCAGCAGGCCCAGTGCATGCCGCGCATCGCGCAGATCCAGCGCTGCCTCGCGCGCCGCGTCGGCCACCGCCAGGTCGTCCACCGCCAGTCGGGCACGATCAACCGGCGCCA
This sequence comes from Stenotrophomonas sp. 78350_Sma, assembly GCF_056482105.1. Taxonomy (NCBI): domain Bacteria; kingdom Pseudomonadati; phylum Pseudomonadota; class Gammaproteobacteria; order Lysobacterales; family Lysobacteraceae; genus Stenotrophomonas; species Stenotrophomonas sp. 78350_Sma. Next base: position 2,559,041 of record NZ_CM151182.1, read on the forward strand.
TCGCCCCTGTCGCAACCTGCTTCTCCGCCGCCGCCATCTGCTCGGTCGAACTCTGGCGGTTGGCATCGGCAATCTGCGCCCGCTCCTGGGCGCCCTTCAGGCCGAAATAGGCTTCATGCAGTGCCACCTGCTGTCGGCGCCTGGCATCGAGCATGTCCAGCCCGGCGACCTCCAGCAGCGCGTCGGCCTGGCGGATGCGCAGTGCGCGCTTGCCGCCGCGTTCCCAGGTCCAGCCCAGGCCAACGGTGCTGTCCACCCGCTTGTCCTGCCAGCGTCCGGGGCCGATGCCATGCCTGGGGCTGATCTTGCTGGTGCCGATCGACAGCTCGGTGGCCGGGCGCAGCGCCGCCGTCTGCGCATCGCCCTGCACACCGCGCAGCTCCAGTGCCGCCGCACGCAGGTCCGGGTTGTGTGCTTCCATTGCGCGCTGCGCTTCCTGCAGGGACAGCGCCGAAGCCGCAGGTGCGCACAGAAGAGTGGCCAATACGGCCGCAAGACGAGAGGAGAAATTCATGCACGTCACGGTAAGGTGATGCACTTGCGCCAAACTTGCCCCAACCTTGCACGAAGCTTGCAATGCGAATCCTGCTGATCGAAGACGACGCCGCTCTGGCCGATGGACTGATCCGCGCCCTGCAGGGTGCCGGTCATCTGTGCGACCACCTCTCGCGTGGACTGCACGCGCCGGCGGCACTGGCCAGCGCACCGTATGACGTGATGGTGCTGGACCTTTCATTGCCCGACGTCGATGGCCTCGATCTGCTCTCACGCCTGCGCAACGACGGCGCCACCCTGCCGGTGCTGATCCTGACCGCACGCGATGGTGTGGAGGACCGCATCCTCGGCCTCGACCGCGGTGGCGACGATTACCTGGCCAAGCCGTTCGCACTCGGTGAGCTGGAAGCCCGCCTGCGTGCACTGTCGCGCCGCCGCAGCGATGCACCGGCGCAGAAGCGGCTGGGCCGGTTGTGCTTCGACAGCATCCGCAATGAAGTGCAGGTTGAAGGCCTGCGCATCGAGCTGACCGCGCGCGAGCTGTCCCTGGTCGAGGCACTGATGCAGCATCCGGGCCGCACGGTTACCAAGCAGCGCCTGTTCGACGCGCTGTACAGCTGGGACCACGAGGCCAACCTGTCGGTGATCGAAGTGCATGTCAGCCGCCTGCGACGCAAGCTGGAACAGGCGCATGCCGGCGTCGGCATCCGCATGCTGCGTGGCCTGGGCTATCGCCTGGAGGCCGTGGGTGACTGAGCGCGTGCACAGCCTGCGCGGCCTGCTGCTGGGACGCCTGTGGCTGCCGCTGCTGGTACTGCTGCTGTGCAGCGCCGTCGGTTCATTTGCGCTGGCCCGGTTCTATGCCGGCCAGGTCTACGACCGCTGGCTGCTGGATTCGGCGATGTCGTTGTCCGAACTGGTGACGGTGCAGGATGGTCGCGCTTCGATCGAGATCACCCCGGCAGTCTCGCGCATGTTCACCTGGGACACCGCCGACGAAGTGCATGGCGAGGTGGTCGACGCTGCGGGTGGGCGTTTGTATGGTGACCTGCCCGAAGCCCTGCCACGCCCCACAATCGCTGCAGGAAATGATGACGACGCCGTGTACTACGATGCACGGGTGCGTGGTCAACCGGTGCGCATGGTCGAAGTGGTGGTCAGCGCCGGACCGGGCCATGACATCCGGTTGCGCGTGGCTGAGACGCTTCGCAAGCGCCACCGGCTGGAGCGCAAGCTGCTGCTGGCCAGCGTTCCCTTCCAGGCCGCGATCCTGGCACTGGCGGCGTGGTTGGCCTGGTCCGGTACAGGCGCTGCCGCTCGCCATGCCAACCTGGTTGCGCGGAAGCTGGCCAGCCCGCGGCCGGATCCGTTGGCACCGCTGGATCCGGCGCAGGAGGCACCGCGCGAACTGTGGCCGGCGGTGGAGGCCTACAACGCGTTGCTGCAGCGCCTGGACGCGATGCAGGCAGCGCAACGGCGCTTTGTCAGCAATGCCGCGCACCAGCTGCGCACGCCCTTGGCGGCAATGCAGGTGGAGCTGGAGAGTTCATTGCGCCAGCACGACCCGCAGGCCCAGCAGCTGGCGCTGTCCGGCACGCTGGCCGGGCTGGCCCGCTTGCAGCACCTGGTCAACCAGCTGCTGATGCTCAGCCGCTCGGAGGATCCGCATGGCAGTGCACTGCCACTGCAACCGGTGGATCTGGCTGCGTTGGCACGCGGCGTGGTGGAGCGCTATGCCGACCGCGCACTGGTGGTGGGCGTGGACCTGGGTTACGACGGGCCCGACGACGGCGTGCAGGTACAGGGCGATCCGCAGCTGCTGCGCGAGGCATTGGGCAACCTGCTGGACAACGCGCTGCGCTACGGTGCGGTGCCCGGTGTGATCACCCTCGGCGTTCGGCAGGCGGCTGATGGCGTGCAGGCATGGGTGGACGATGATGGCGCCGGCATTGCCGAAGCCGAGCGCACGCGCGTCACCGAACGCTTCTACCGGGCCTGCAGCGAAGGCGATGGCTGCGGGCTTGGGTTGGCGATCGTGGCCGAGATCGCGCAGCGGCATGGCGCGACCCTGATGATTGATACCGCCCCGATCGGTGGCGCGCGGGTGGGGTTGCGGTTTCGTTCCCGCTGATCTGCCGCGTGCCAACCGAGGTTGGCACCTGCCAAAGGCGCCCCGGCCGGCAGATTCCGGTAGTCGCCCACCTTGGTGGGCGCCGTTGATGTCCCCCGTGCCAACCAAGGTTGGCACCTACCAAAGGCGTGCCGACCCACGGATTCCGGTAGTCGCCCACCTTGGTGGGCGCCGTTGATGTCCCCCGTGCCAACCAAGGTTGGCACCTACCAGAAGCGGGATCACCTTATGCCAACCAACAACGTGTCACCGGCTCATCGAATATGGCGCCTGCGCGCCCTGCCCCGGCCAGTCCTTGTTCGGCTCGGCCTGCATGCTGAAGCGCAGCTCGCCGCCGGCCAGGATCTCGTCGTGGCGCAGGAAGGTGCGCTGCAGCGGCTTGCCGTTCAACGTCACACCGCCCACATAGGTGTGCGCATCGTCCAGCCCATCGGCCACGATGGTGAACGTCTTGCCGTTGGGCAGGCGCATCGCGGTCTTCGGCAGGAACGGGCGGCCGAGGATGTACTCGCCCGAGCCCGGTGCCACCGGGTAGAAGCCCAGCGCGGTGAACACGTACCACGCTGACATCTGGCCGACATCATCGTTGCCGGCCAGGCCATCCGGACGGTCGGCGTACTGGGTGTCCATGATCTGCTTCAGGCGCGCCTGGGTGCGCCACGGCTGGCCGGCATACGAATACAGGTAGGCCACGTGGTGGCTGGGCTCGTTGCCATGTGCATACCAGCCGATCAGCCCGGTGATGTCTTCCATGTGCTCGAAGATGGACGGATCCACCTTGGCGTTGAACACCTCGTCCAGCCGCGCCAGCAGTCTGTCACTGCCACCATGCGCTGCCGCCAGGCCGGCCACGTCCTGCGGCACGTACCACGAATACTGCCACGCGTTGCCCTCGGTGTAGTCGGTACCGTAGCCGCTGGCGCTGGGGTCGAACGGAGTGCGGAAGCTGCCGTCGCGCTTGCGTGCGCGCATGAAGCCGGTGTCCTTGTCGAACGCGTTGCGCCAGTTGCCCGCGCGCTTGTCGAAGGTGGCCGCGATATCGCCCCTGCCCATCGCCTGCGCCATGCGTGCGATGGTCCAGTCGTCGAAGGCGTACTCCAGCGTCTTGCTGGCCGCTTCACCTTCCTCGTCGATCGGCACATAGCCAAGCTCGCGGTACTGCGCGATGCCGTCATAGGGGCCGTAGTTGGCGGTCTCGACCATTGCCTTCAGCGCCTTGTCGGCATCGAAGCCACGGATGCCCTTTACGTAGGCGTCGGCGATCACCGGCACGGCGTGGTAGCCGATCATGCACCAGTCCTCCAGTCCATGGAACGACCACACCGGCAGCATGCCGTAGGGGCTGTGCTCATGGTGCGCCAGCATCGAATTGACGAAGTCGCTGTTGCGCTTCTCCGACTGCACCAGCGTCAGCAACGGATGCAGCGCACGGTAGGTGTCCCACAGCGAGAACGTGGAGTAATTCGTGTACCCGTCTGCCTTGTGCACCGCGTTGTCCGAACCGCGGTACTGGCCATCGGCATCCATGAACAGCGTCGGCCCCAGCATCGTGTGGTACAGCGCGGTATAGGCACTGCGGCGAGCGTGCTCGGGTGCATCGATATCGAGCACCGACAGCGCCTGCGTCCATTCCTGCTTCGCCTGGGCACGTACCCGCTCGAAATCGAAGTCCGGCACTTCGGCATCGAGGTTGGCGATGGCGCCAGCCTCGCTGACGGGTGAGATGGCGACCTTGACCACCAGCGGTGCGTCCAGCTTGCCGAATGCGAAGGTACCGACCAGCTGACGGCCCTCGATCTGTGCACGCTGCGCCGGATCCTTCTCGCCCGGCGGCGGGAAGCCCTTGTAGACAATGTCCTTCTCGGTGCTGTGCAGCTCGTGGCTGGCCAGCGGCCGCGAGAAACGCATGGCGAAGAACACCTGGCGGCCCGGCGCCCAGCCGCGGGTTTCACGGAAGCCGGTGATCGTGCCGTCAGCACGCACCCGCACCCTCGACCACAACACCTTGCCCGGGTAGTCGTACATGCTGGTGCGCATGTCCAGCAGCACCTTGGCGTCGGTGCCCTTCGGGAAGGCGTAGCGATGCACACCCACGCGGGCACTGGTGGTCAGCTCGGCGCGCACCTTGTAATCGTCCAGGGTGACGGCGTAGTAGCCCGGCTCGGCTTTCTCGTCGTCATGGCGGAACCGGGAGGCATAGCCGCTGCCCGGCTTCTCCGGATCTCCGCGCTCGAGCCCGGGATTGCCGGTGAACGGCATGACCAGGATGTCACCCAGGTCCGAATGGCCGGTGCCGGAGAAATGGGTGTGCGAGAAGCCGACAATGCTGCTGTCGTCGTAGCGGTAGCCGGCCGCCCAACCGTAGGCCTTTTCGCGCGGCTGGATGCGCGTATCCGGGCTGAGCTGGACCATGCCGAACGGCACCGTTGCACCCGGATAGGTGTGGCCTTCCCCACCGGTGCCGATGAACGGGTCGACCGAGGCGTAGGCCTTGTCGGCGGCGGTTTTCGGCGTGGCAGCCAGAGCGGCACCGGAAGCAAGCATGGCGGTGGCGGCGAAGGCGATCAGGAGGCGACGGTCCAGCGTGGGCATCGGCATTTGGATCGATTCATATGATGGCCGGATGCTAGCACCCGGCTACCGGCACCGCATGTTGCGGCGCAGCTGAATGGATCCAAAGGCGACAAAAGTTGTCCTGTCTTATCTGCAACTAATTGCATGTTCCCGCGCCTTGGCGATCACCAGACTCTGCGCAAGCCCAATGCGGCACAAAAGAGGCGTCTTGCGACATGCCCGTTTGCGATGTGACGGCTATCGCAATACGCCTCGCGCGGGCCAGGAACAGCGCCCTATTCACTTCGCTTTCACGCCATGTGAGCGTTTGATTCACACCGACGAAGTGAATGCGGTCCCTTTCCTGAAGTTCGATACCCACAGGAGTCCGGTCATGAAGATCGCCGTTCGTCGTTCCCTTGCGCTGGCTGTCGCCAGTTCCCTTGCCCTCGGACTTCCGGCTTACGCCGGTATCCTCACGCCGGGGCAGTCCGCCACCGTGCAACCCGGGGATACTGCCGAGACGTGGAGCCTGTCTGGTGCCCGCATTGATGTGCGCCCCGGCGGGCAGACGTTGTCGATCTTTGCACGCGACTCGTCCAGCGTGATCCTGGATGGGGCGCAGGTTTCTTTCTCAGGGTCCGACGCTGCTGTTCGGCTGACCAACAGCCATGCTGAAATCAGTGATACCTCGATCGCCAACAGCGGGGAACGAGCACTGTTGCTGGCCACGGGGGTGACGGGCGACACCGGCCCAGCTTCCACAGCGATGGTTCGCCGCAGTACGCTGCAAGGACTTGGGGTGGGTGTCAGTGTCGCCACCAGCGGTCCGAGCCAGCGAGCGTCGCTGGTGCTGGACGCAACGCGTGTCGAGGCACTGGCTGATGTCGGCAACGTTGAGCCACTGGCCGGCAACGGGCTGCTTCTGATCGGAACCGCCGATGTGTCCATCGAGAACGGCAGCACCGTCATCGGTGCACAGAACGGCATCTACGCCATTGATACGGACGTGGGTGGCCCTTCGGAAGTGAATATTGACAGCTCCCGCGTGGAGGGCCGTACCGCAGCCGCCATCCGGGTCGCTCCCTCGCTTGATCCAGCGAGCCCCCGATCCAACGTCGTCTTCAACGTGCGCAACAACAGCCAGATTGTCGGCGGTGACGGCAATCTCCTCTTCGTCGAGGCACCCGATGCAACGGTCGGCTTCAATGTCGACAACAGCCAGCTGACTGGCAGCATTCTCAACACCGTCGGCAGCACGCTTGGCGTTGCCTTGCGCAATGGTGCCAGCCTGAAAGGCACCACGCGCAACATCACTTCAATGGCGCTCGACAATGCCCGTTGGCAGCTGAGCGGCGACAGCAGCACTGGCACGCTGGCGCTGGGCAGCAACAGTGAGATTTCCCTGGGCGACGGCTCCGCCTTCCACACCCTCAACGTGGCCGGCAACTTCACCGGCAATGGCGGCACCCTCGCCTTCAACACCGTGCTGGCCGGCGACGATGCGGCCACCGACAAGCTGATCATCGGCGGCGACACCAGTGGCAGTGCCAACGTGCGCGTCAACAACGTCGGCGGTGCCGGGGCGCAGACCAGCCAGGGCATCCAGTTGATCCAGGTTGGCGGCGCGTCCAATGGCCAGTTCAACCTGGCCGGCCGCGCGGTGGGCGGCCAGTACGAGTACTTCCTGCACAAAGGCACCGGCGCCGACGGCAACTGGTACCTGCGTTCGCAGCTACCGACCGTGCCGGACCCGTGCGTGGTCAATCCGAGCCTGCCCGAGTGCAAGCCGGTTGATCCTGTTGATCCTGTTGATCCGGTCGATCCGGAGCCGGTGCTGCGCCCCGAACCCGGCGCCTACCTGGCCAACCTGCAGGCTGCGCAGAGCATGTTCCGCGTGGGCTACCACGACCGCCATGCCGGCCAGAATTCCGGCCGCGCCTGGGCCCGCGTGGATGGTTCGCGCAACGGCTTTGATGCCATCAGCCGCCAGCTCGACATCCGCGGCAACAGCCAGGCACTGACCGTCGGCGCCGACGTGTGGCGTCACGAATCGGGCAGCGGCGTGGGCGTGATGCTGTCCAGCGGCAATGCCACCAGCACCTCCACCAATGAGCTGACCGGCTACTATGCGCGCGGCAAGGTGAAGGGCGAGGCGCTCGGCGTCTACGGTACCTGGCGCGGCGGCAACGGCGCCGATCCGTATGCCGGCTTCTATGTGGATGGCTCGGTGCAGCGTGCGCAGTTCCGCAACCGGGTGGAAGGTATCGGCCTGGACACGGAACGCTACGACAGCCGCGCCTGGCAGGGCGCAGTGGAAACCGGCTATGCGTTCCGCGTGGGCGGTGCCAGCAACGGTGGCATCTACCTGGAGCCGCAGTTGCAGGTGGGCTACAGCCGCTGGGACAGCAACCGCCACACCGAGGCCAACGGCACGGTGGTCAGCGCCGAGAATGCCAATGGTGTGTTCGGGCGCGCGGGCCTGCGCCTGTCCGGTGTGACCCGCTGGGGCAACGGTGCCGCCGAGGTGCAGCCGTACCTCGCCGCCAACTGGCTGCATACCCGCGCCGAGTCGCAGATCCGCGTGGATGACGAGATCGCCGATGCGCGCGTGCCGCGCAGCCGTGGCGAGTTCAGTGGCGGTGCGTCGGTGAAGTTCGGCAACGGCCTCGGCGCCTGGGGCGGCCTGTCGCTGCAGAGGGCCAGTGGCTATCACCAGACCCGTGCGCAGGTAGGTGTCAGTTACAGCTGGTAGTCGGTCGCCTTTTCCTGGGCTTCCCTGGAGTGGAACCGCGCAAGGTGAACGCCGACAGGGCAGCGTCGGCTACGCCTTGCGCGGCGCAGAGATCCCACGCTTCCCACGATGGCCGAGCATGCGCTCGGCTCTGGCCTCTGGAGGAGATCGATCGGTCTTTCTACGCCGCCAGCACCTTCTGGATATCGGCCAACGGTGCGTTGGTCAGGTCCTTGGCGATGTCGCCCAGCAGGCGGGCCTGCGTTTCCTTGTGCAGCAGCGGGCGGATGCGCCCCAGCGTGGTCGGATCGGCCACCAGCACCAGGTGTGCGTAGCGGTTGTTCAGCGCATCCTCGTTCAACTGCTCGGCAACCTGCTTGGCGAAGGTCGCTTCGTTGAGCTGGGAAATGGACATGTCCTTCGGCACTGCCCCCGACGGCCCCTGTCCCGACACGCCCTGCTCGCTGATGTCCTGCAGGCGCAGTTCGCCTTCCTGCTTCAGCGTCAGCTGATGATCGCTGCCGACGTTGGTGAACACGCGGGCCGAACCACCATCGGCGACAATGATCAGCGTACCTTCGGGAATGCGACGGGTCATGCGATGCTCCTTCTCGATTGCGTTATTGCGTTCACCACCACCGTAGACAGAACCATGTGAGCGCTACGGCCAGAGTTCGTTCAATGCACGTCATCGCGTGCAGTGCAGATGAACAGGCGTGATGGAACACAGCGTGCAGATCACTCCGCTTCGCTGCACGCTCACGCCGATGCCGTTATGATGAATCGATGATCGACAAGACCCACTACGTGACGGGCGCACCTGTTACGTGGGAAGCACTGCCGACCGGCGCTTCGCTTGCCACGAATGCTCCCGCCCTGCATTTCCATCGCCTTGCGCTGGATCCCGGCGGATGACGCCCGAAGGCCCTCTTGCCTGCACCCCTACGCTGATGTGATACCCGGCCGCTGACTGCGCGGTCGTTGTGATCCCGTTGTCGCGTCTCCGCCCCTGCGGCGGTGCTTTGCCGTGCGCGTGGCGTTACGCCTGCACACATTCCCCGGCCCCCACGCCCCCCATCGATGCCCCTGCGCCACTTGCGCCTGCATCGCCGTTTCCGATTTCCGGGACACACCACACCGCTCATTCCCCTATTCCATACCTACAAGGGAGACCCCATGCAGGACACGCCCGAGGCACATGCCCATTTCGGCTGGTTCAAACGCCGCCGCCATCTGAAAGTCGATGAGATCACCGTCGTCGACAAGCCCATGCTCAAGCGCGCCGTGGGCGCCGCCGCACTGGGCAATGCCATGGAGTGGTTCGACTTCGGTGTCTATGGCTATCTCGCCGTCACCATCGGCCAGGTGTTCTTCCCGTCCAGCAACCCCACCGCGCAGGTGATCGCTGCCTTCGCCACCTTCACCGTGGCGTTCCTGGTGCGGCCGCTCGGCGGCCTGGTGTTCGGCCCGCTCGGCGACCGTTATGGGCGCCAGAAAGTACTGGCGTTCACCATGATCCTGATGGCGCTGGGCACGTTTGCGATCGGCCTGATTCCTTCCTATGAGCGCATCGGCATCTGGGCGCCGGTGCTGTTGCTGCTGGCGCGCGTGGTGCAGGGCTTCTCCACCGGTGGCGAGTATGGCGGTGCGGCCACCTTCATCGCCGAGTATTCCACCGACCGCAACCGTGGATTGATGGGCAGCTGGCTGGAGTTCGGCACGCTGGGCGGCTACATCGCAGGCGCCGGTACCGTGACCGCGCTGCACATGCTGCTGAGCAGCGGGCAGATGCTGGACTGGGGCTGGCGCATTCCGTTCCTGGTGGCCGGCCCACTCGGCCTGCTTGGCCTGTACATGCGCATGAAACTGGAGGAAACGCCGGCCTTCCGCGCCTTCGCCGAGGAAGCCGAGAAGCGCGAGCACGATCGTCCGGGGCTGGGCGCGCTGTTCCAGGTGCACGGCCGCCAGCTGCTGGTATGCATGGGCCTGGTGCTGGTGTTCAACGTCACCGACTACATGCTGCTGACCTACATGCCCAGCTACCTCAGCGTCACCATGGGCTATGCCGAGAGCAAGGGGCTGTTGCTCATCATCATCGTGATGCTGGTGATGATGCCGCTGAACATCGTCGGTGGATTGTTCAGTGACAGGCTGGGCCGCCGCCCGATGATCATCGGCGCGTGCATCGCACTGCTGGTGCTTGCCATTCCGTGCCTGCTGCTGGTCGGCAGCGGCAACGACTGGATGATCTTCCTTGGCCTGATGCTGCTCGGCCTGGCACTGGTGTGCTTCACCAGCTCGATGCCATCCACGCTGCCGGCGCTGTTCTACACCCCGGTGCGCTACAGCGCGCTGTCGATCGCCTTCAATGTTTCGGTATCGCTGTTCGGCGGCACCACCCCGCTGGTGACCGCCTGGCTGGTGGAACGCACCGGCGACCCGCTGGTGCCGGCCTACTACCTGATGGGCGCGGCGGTGATCGGCCTGGTGACCATGCTGTTCGTGAAGGAGACCGCCGGCCTGCCGCTGCGTGGTTCACCGCCGGCCGTGGGCAGCGACAGGGAAGCGGCTGCGTTGTTGAAGAGCGATGTGCCGGTAACGGTGGACCCGAGTCTGCCGCCACTGCCGGACGTTGCGGAGCCCGAGCAGGTGAAGCCGGCCTGAGGCCGGGCGCAGAACGCGATCCACGCATGGCGTGGATCTACTGAACCGGTAGCGCCGGGCCATGCCCGGCGATATTCGGGGCGCTCAGTTCCATCGCGCGCATCACGATGGGTTTGGCCCAGTCCGGCGTATGCAGCAGTTCGGCCACCGAGACCGGGTACTGCAGCTGGCCATGCGCCATCGCCAACACCGGCAGCGGCTCAACGCAGCCGTTGGCGTCGGCCGGCGCGCTGTTGTCGTAGACATGCAGCTCGGCCAGGTGTGGCAGCAGTTCCAGCAGGTTCTCGCGCGCCGAATCGAAGCGGGCGTGGATCTTCTCCACCGGAATATCATGACCGCCGGCGGCCACCCGCGCTGCAACGCGGGCAATGTGCAGGTCCACCGTGGCCAGCCCGCAGAACCAGATCGCAACATGATGGTGTTCGCAGGCCCCGCGCAGCAGGCGCGGAATAGTGTTGCCGCCCAGCGTGGTCTCGAAGGCAAAGTCCGTGCCATCGGCCATGGCCTGGCGCAGGCGGCGGGTGCCTTCCAGCCAGGCCTCGGCATTGGCGTCGGGCAGCGGCCAGCCGGCCTCCACCAGGCGGCGGGTGAACGAATCGGGATTGAACCAGCTCAGCCCTTCGGCTTCCAGCCAGGTGCCCAGCAGCGAACTTTTGCCGGCGCCATTGACGCCGGCCAGCACCAGGATCCGCCCCATCGGTCAGAGCGGACGGCCGAGAGTGACCTTGCGGCCGCGGCGGATCGGCTGGCCCAGCACCTTGCCCAGCCCCTCACCGCGCTGCAGGCTGGCCAGGGTCTGGTCGAACTCACCGCGCAGGCGCAGCAGTTCTTCGCTGCGCTCACCGGCATCGCTGCCAGCGGCCTTGGCCAGCAGTTCCTGATACGTGCGGATATCCACGATCACCGCTTCGGGGTGGTTGTGGTTGGTAATGACCAGCGCCTGCTTCTCGCGCACGGTGCGCATCAGGCTCGGCCAGCCACGGGTCTTCACCGACGACGCGGGGGCCTTTTCGAGGCCAGGCAGATCCAGCGGCAGGGTCATGGCACGGCTCCAGACGTGGACAGTTGAGGCCATTATGCCCAATTTGGCCCAATTGGGGATAAATGGACCTTTACCTGCCGGAACCGTCCGCCGCCGCGCCCGGACCATCGGTCTGCAGCAGGCTGTCCCGCTCGCGCAGCGGGAAGCGGATCCAGGCATCCAGGCCTTGCGGCGCGAAGCGCAGTTCGCCACTGCCGGCCAGTTCGTAGGGGACGCGCTGCTCGATCAGGGCCCGGCCCAGGCCGCGCTGGTGGGGTACCTCCCAATCCTGCACCTCGGCATGCCGCTCGCACCAATGCAGCCCCAGCCATGGCTGCCCCTGCTGGATCTGCAGGTTCCAGGACACCTCGATCCGGCCGTCCTCATGGGTCAGCGCGCCATGCCGCAGCGCATTGCTGGCCAGCTCGTGGATCGCCAGTGACAGCACTTCGGCAGCCTTGGGTGGCAGCAGCACGTCCTCACCCTGCAGGTGATAGACCGCGGCAGCCGGTGTCTGCGCTGCAATCTCCTCATCCAGCATGCCGCGCAGGCAGACCCCTGCATTGGCGCCACGGGTCAGCAGGCTCTGCGTGCGTGCCAGCGACATCAGTCGCCCGAATAACCGTTCAGCGTATTCATCCACGCTGCTGACCGACTCGCGGGTCCGCCAGGCAATGGCATGGATGGTCGACATGATGTTGCGCACCCGGTGCTGCAGTTCGGCCAGCAGCACCGCCTGGCGCTCGGCGGCATGCTTGAGATCGTCGATGTCCACGGCGATGGCGAACACCCCGCTGACCCCTCCATCGGCGTCACGCAGCGGTGCTGCGGCAACCCGCGTCCAGCGCACCCGGCCATCGTCGTGCAGGTACTGGAACTCCAGCCCCGGCACCACGGTTTCGCCGCGCATCGCACGGGCAATGGCGAAGTCCTCGGGCCCGATGGTGGAGCCGTCCGGATGCCACCCCCGCCAACGATGCTGGTTCTCCGCATCGGTCGAAGGCACCTTGCCACTGGGCAGGTACGCACGCATCTGGTCATTGGACAACACCATGCTGCCCTCCAGATCGACGATGCACAGACCCACCGGCAGCACCTTGAAGGCCAGCTCCAGACGCCGCTCGCTTTCACGCCGGCGTTGCTCCTCGCGTTCGCGCGCGGCCTGGGCCACGTGCGCAGGGGTGGTCTCGAACATCGTCACCAGCACGCCATTGATGCGCCCTTCCTCGCCGCGGATCGGGCTGTAGGTGATGGTGAACCAGATGTCTTCCAGGCGACCCTGCCGCGCCAGCGGGTACAGCTTGTCCTCGAAGGTGAGGGTCTCTCCCTGCCAGACGCGGGCATAGAGCGGGCCGTTGATGTGCCAGACCTCGGGCCAGCACTCGCGGGTCGGCTGACCGAGCCCCCCGGGATGCCTGTCGGCCAGGATCTCGGCGTAGCCATCGTTGTAGAGCTGCACCAGCTGCTCGCCCCAAAGCACGATCATCGGGAAGCCATGGGCCAGCATCAGGTCGACGGTAGCGCGCAGGTGCGGCGGCCAGCGCTCGATCGCGCCCAATGGCGTGGACGACCACTCGTGGCGGGCGATGCGCGCGGCCATGCCATCGTGCCGGGCATGCATGCGCAGTGCAGGAGGCGCGGACCCACGCATGTCGGCAGCGTGGAGACCTTCAGTCGGGCGGGCCATGCCGCGCAATCAGGCGGCGCCCGCAGAGGCCCGTGGGACCGCCACCAATCCGGCCAGTTGCTGGACCAGGGCCTCGATGTGGTAAGGCTTGGTGCAGCGAGGAGCCGCAGCAAAGCGGCTGGGCAGGTTCTCATCGTAGCCGGAGGTGAGCAGGAAGGGTGTGCCCGCCTCGGCCAGACGATCGGCCAGCGGATAGACCTGCTCACCGCCCAGGTTGATGTCCAGCAGTGCCACATCGATGGGATGGGTATCGACCAGCTGCCCCAGCGCCTGCAGGTCACCGGCAGGCCCCACCACCTGTGCGCCTTTCAGCTCCAGATAGTCGACCAGGAACATCGCGATGGCGAATTCGTCTTCTGCCACCAGTACGCGCAGCCCATTCAGGCCATCCGGTTTGCTACCTGCCTCCAGCACGCCCTGCACTCCTCGGTACACGCGGCCTGCTTGGCCGCAATGCTGGCAGGATGCGCGATCCGGGCTACAAGGGCGCGTGACGACCGATGAAGAACGCTGCCACGTCGCATTCACTCCGATGATGCAGGCGTCGCGGGCGGCGATTCAGAAGGCGCGCTCCCATTTGAGGCTGAGCAGGCTGCGGTCGTGGCTGTACAACCAGCCAACGTTGCTGTCGATGCGCGCGTAGCGCAGGCTCAGGCTGGGTACCAGCCCGGCCACCGCGAGGCGCTCGCTGCGGACGACGGCGATCAGGTTCTGTTCGCTGTCCTCACGCCGCGCCTCCAGCAGCGGGCTCCACGCGTCGTAGTCGCGCTCGCGCAACGACACGAATACGGTGGCGGTGGTGCCCGTCCACTGGCGTGCCGCCCCCAGGCGCAGGCCACGCTGGCGGTAACCGTTGGCCGGATTGGCAGCACTGCTGTCACTCAGGTCCAGCCCGGCAAAGAGGGTCCAGCGCGGGTTGAGCGCATGGAACCAGGTGGCATACACCGCGGCCAGCTCACCGTCGTAATTGCTGGCCAGGCCGCGCTGGCGATAGCGCTGGCGCTTCCAGTCGGCCTCCAGCTTGAGCAGGCTGCGCGCGTCCAAGGCATATTGCCATTCGCCATGCAGCCCGCTGCCGCCCTGCAGGGCCCGGTTGCCCAGGCCCTGGTAGTCATAGCTCGGCGCGATCTGCAGGGTATGCCGTGCGCTGCGCCAGCTATAGCCCGCCTGCACGCTCGCATTGAGCTCGTTGTAGGCGCTGTGCCCGCGCCATGCCTGGCCGAACGCAAGCGCGCGCACATAGACGCCGTGATGTCCGGCCAATGCCCAGCGACGCTCCAGGTTGCCGTCGTAGTCCAGGCCCATGGCGCGCTGGGCATCGGGAAGATTGCGCTGGATGATGCAGGTGTCGCCCACTCCAAACAGGCAGGTGCGGCTGGCCGAGCTGCGGTTGATGTTGTCGCTCCATGCCGGGCCGGCTGCCAGCGCTCCTTTCCAGCGTTTGCGGGCCTGCAGCGCAGCCAGGTAGGCGTCCACCCGGCCGCGCACACCTGCGGTGGAGGGGTCGTCGGCATTGATGCCACCGGCGATGGCCGTGAACAACACCACGGCATCGCGGTCGCGCTGGTCCTCGGCATAGACACGTGCAAGCTCAAGGCGGGCCGGCAGGAAATCCGGCTGCGCCGCCAGCAGTGCTTCGTACTCGTTGGCCGCGCGGTGGTGATTGCCGGCCACCCGCGCCAGGCCGCCCTGCGCGTAGTGGCGCAGCAACGGGTCGTGGCCGGGCAGTTCGATGTATTCGTCCAGGAAGCGCTGCGCTGCGCCCCATTGCTGATGCTGCAGCGACAGGTACAGCGCCTGGCCCAGATCGTCGACCGTGCGCTCCACGCGCAGGGTCTGGCCGTCGACGGTGATGGTCGGCCGCGCCGACTCGGCCTGCTGCAGGCGCTGCTGGTCCTGCTGCTGGTGGCGCAGTTCGCTGCCCTGCTCCAGCACACGACGAAGATCATCCTGCTGGGCGCGCACATCGGCAGCCGCCAGCAACAGGATCACAAGGAAGATGGGATGGCGCATGGTCGATCCGTGGTGATGCATGCAGCGGGCCGAAGCAGGGACTGGCGGATCGCGGCTTGTCCCTGCCCTGCCCCGTCAGGGGCGTGGCAATCAGTTCTTGCTGCCGCCGAAGGCGGTGTCGTACTGGCTGTTGCCGGCGAAGGTGGCGATGCCGGCCAGGGTGGCGGCGTTGGCGCCGAAGAACTGGCCCTGGGTGGTGCCGTTGACGCTGCCATTGGCGTTGGCCGAACCGGCGAACGATGCATCGGCACTGTTGATGTTGGCAACGATGGCCAGGGTCAGGCCATTGCCGGAGAGCGCACCGTCCAGGGTGCCGGCGCCGAAGTCGGCGTCGAAGGTGCCGCTCAGCAGGTTGCTGCCGTTGAACTTGTTCAGGCCGGCCACGGTGTAGGACGCCACGCCGGCGGGCAGCGTGGTGCCGGCGCGGTCACCAACGAAGTAGACCTGGCGGTTGTTGAAGCCACCGGCAGCGCCATCCTTGGACCATTCGCCGAACCAGACATCGCCACTGCCGACCTTGACGAAGTTGAAGTGGCCCATGCCGGCGTGGCTGCCCGGTGCGCCGGTGATCGGCATGGCCAGGGTACGTACCGTCACGCCATTGACGGTGGTCGGTGCCGAGTAAGCGCTCAGGCCCTGGAAGTCCACCGGCTTGGCCTGGGACACGGTGCCGACACCGATACCGGCCTTGCCAGCGCGGTGCGGGCCGCCATTGACCTGCGATTCGCCAACCGCGACGTACAGCTCGGCATCGGTCCTGGCACTGGCGGCACCAACGATATCGGCAGCATGCGCGGCACCGACCAGAGCCAGCGAGGCGGCAACGGCGAGCACCGAACGGGAGATCATTTTCATGGTATTGCTCCTTGGTTGAGGGAACTACGGGTACAACGCTTGAAGGTGGGAGATCAGAAGCGCGCGGTGACGCCGAGCTTCAGGGTGCGACCCGGGGCCGGCAGCGTGGACCGCGTGGCTGGATCGACGTAGTAGCGGTTGCCGAGGTTGCTGCCGACCAGCTCGACGCTGGCATGCTCGTTGAAGCGCCAGCGCGCATAGGCATCGACGGTGGTGATGTTTCCCCAGGTGAACGGCACGTTCTGCCAGAGCAGCCCGCTGCCACCGCTCAGCAGGCGGTCACGGTAGGCCTGCAGATCAGGGTTCTCGTGCCGCTGGTAGTGCACGATGCGGCTGCCCAGTTCCAGGCGCTCATCGAACAGGCGCGTGCCCAGCGACCAGTTGATCGACAGCTTGGGAATGGCCTGGGTCAGCAGGTAACCACCGACGAAACCATCCTGCACGCAGTTCGGGACCAGGCCGCGGTTCGCGTCCAGGAGGACCGCCATGCTCTCGTCACACACCTCGTTTTCCAGCGTGCGGGTGATGCCCAGATCGGTGAAGAAGCGCCGGTTGTCGAAGCGCGCCTGCAGCTCGATGCCACGGATGGTCTGCTTGTCGATGTTGTCGAACAGGAAGTTGCCATCGCGCTCGATCACGTCACGGGTCTTGTGCACGTAGTACGCCAGCTTGACGTCGGCATCGGCGGTGTTGCCGAACAGGGCTGACAGGTTGTGCACGTAGCCCACCTCGTAGTTGTAGGCGTGCTCGGGCTTGAGCGCATGCAACGGATTGAGGCTGCCGGAGAAGGCGATGGTGCTTTCGAACATGCTCGGGAAGCGCACCGCTTCGCTGTAACGCACGTAGGCACGGGCGGCCGGGGACAGGTGTGCAGTGGCCGAGAAGGTCGGCAGCCAGGCGTGGTCGCGGCGACGGCTGTTGCGACCATCGACCGGCTGCGACTGTACGCTGTTGCCGATGCTGCAGACCTGGTCGCTGCCGGCAAACACCGGCTGCACGCCGGGAATGGCCGCCACTTCGCCATTGAGGCAGGGATTGCCGGCGCGGGTGTAGTTGCCATCGGCATCGGGCAGCCAGGGCCGCGTGTACCTGACCGGACGCGGCGTCTCGTACGGCGCCAGCAACGCACGGATGCTGTCATCGATGAACCAGCCCATGCCGCGCTTTTCCCATACGGCGCGACGTGCTTCCAGAGCGTCGATGCGGGCCTGCAGATTGGCCGGACGCGGCGGCAACTCGTTTACGGTGTACTGCGCTTCCTTGCCACCTACGCCCTTGGTCAGCAGCTCGGGGTGCGCCTCGAGGAAATCGTCGAAGGCCCAGTAGCGGCTGTAGCGCACGCCTGCATTGAGGGTGAGGAAGTCGACCGGCCGCCACTCCAGGGTGAGGTAGCCTTCGCCCTCCTGGCGGCGCCCGGCACGCGGGAACATGCGCCAGCCATCGGTGGTGCCGAAGTACGGATCGCCGGACCCCAGTTTCTCGTACTGCCAGTTGCCGCCCACGGTCAGGTCCAGGGTCGAATGCAGCGCGAAGCGGTTGCTCAGGATCAGGCCGGTGCGGTCGTTGCGTGCATTGGCCAGTGCGGTGTTGCGCAGGATCGGGCTGGCGTCCGGATTCCATGCCGGATTACCCACTGCGAAGTTGGGAAAGCCGCCAGCGCTGTAGGTATCGCTTTCCGTTTCCGTGCGCCACAGGTTGGCGTACAGGTCCAGCCAACGACTGCCGGCGGGCTGGAAACGGTACTCCAGGTTCCACGCATCCGAATCGACCCGGCTGAGCGGCCACTGGATGCGACCGTAGTCCGGGGCCGACAGGATGCGCGACGGCATGATCTCGCCGTAGTGCGACAGCGTGCGCCGCCAGGTCGCCTTCAACTGCTGGTCATCGTTGATCTGCCAGCTGCCCTTGACCAGCCAGGACTCCTGTTCGCTGGAGGTGTTGGGCACTTCATCGCCGGGCTTGAAGTAGCGAGCCAGTGTGGTGATGTAGTCGATGCCCTGGTACTCGAACTGCTCGCGCCGGTCCTGTTCGTAGTAGGCGCTGCCCTTGGTCCCGGAGAAGTAGTTGCCGCGCTTGCGCCACGCGTAGGCAGCCATCAGGTCGACGTTGTCACCACGCACGCCCAGCGCCAGGCGCCAGGCCTGGTCCTCGCCATCGAAGGGATTGTTGCCACTGCGCGACTTCACGGGCACCACCAGGGTGCGGTCGTCGTAGGGTGAGTTCGGCGAGCCCTGCGGGAAGCCCGGCACGGTGCGGTAATCCTCGCCGCTGTGCAGCCGCGGCAGGCGCGGCGCCACCGCATTGCTGCTGCCTTCGATCTTCAGCTCCCCGCCGAAGCGCTCGCCGGCAGCGACGATGTCATCGACGTCGATGGTCTTGATCACCAGCGCGCCACCGATCCCGCTGTGCACATCGCGCACCAGCCCTGGCCCCTTGATGACCTGGATGCCACCAATCAGGTTGGGATCGATGTAATTGCGGTTGCTGACGCCGTTGTAGCCGCGCCAGACCGTGAGCGCCTGTTCGCCGCCGTCGATGCTGACCGGCACCCGCCCGGGCCCCTGGATACCACGGATGTTGACGTCCAGCGCGCCGCTGTTGCGCGCATCGCCACTGAACACACCGACCAGATCCTTGACCACGTCGGCCGGATTGGAGCCACGGTAGCGCTCCACCCGGTCGCGCCCCGAATACGCCGTGGTCAGGTCCAGCGCGAACACATCGTCGTAGCCACGCCGATCGCGGGCCTCACCCCCTTCCGACTGAAGGCGACCGGCCACGTCCAGTGTTTCGGTCACCCGCACCCCTTCCCCCTCACCCGCCTCCGCTGCGGCCCGCAGGCTCCAGGTACCGTCCATGCCGCGCTGGGCACGCACGCCGCTGCCGCGCAACAGCTGCTGCAGCGCCTGCATCTGGCTGTACTCGCCTTTCACTGCACTGGAGCGGCGGCCTTCCACCAGGTCGCTGCGGAACACCACCTGCACATCGGCCTGGCGGCCAAAGGCGCGTACGGCATCAGCCAGTGGCTGCTCCGGAATGGTGTACTGGCGCACCGGCGCGACGATCGCCGGTTGCGCCTGTACGGCCGGCACCCAGGCCAGCGGCAGCAGAGCGGTGGAAACAGCCAGGGCCAGAACGGTGGCGCGACGATGACAGGCGGATGCCGTGGACGGCATGGACGGGAACTCCTCAAGCGTGGCGGAACCACGGGCACATCCGGTGCCGGTGGCATGTCTGGCTTGAGGAGAAACGGCGTTTCGCTCTGGCTATACCTCTATAGACAGCGGGGCACTGCGGGTGCCCACGGTTTTTTCATGTTTTTTTCATGTGGCGGGCCGTGCGCTGCGCCGCAGGCACCTCACCACACCACCAGCGCGCCGCCGGGCAAGCGCTGCACGCGTAGTCCCGCCTGTGCGGCCACCGCGTCAATGGCGGTCTCCGGCTGCTGCAGATGGAACAGGCCACTGACCCGTACGTCCCTGCCCTGCCCGCCCAGTACCCACACCGGAGCACGGCGGTAGCGCGCCAGATCGGCAATGGCCTGCGCGGCCGGCCGGTCGTCGATCACCACCTCGCCCCGCCGCCACGGCGCCACGGCATCCGGATCGGCCTGCCGCAGCGGCTGCAGCCAGCGACCGTCACGGAACACCCGTGCCTGCCCGGCATGCAGGCGCTGTACGCTGCCATCGCCAGGGCGCACATCCACTACACCCTCACTGACCCGGGTCACGACCGTGGTGTCCTGCATCGACACGCTGAAGGCGGTGCCGATGTCACGGATCTGGCCACCGCCGGCCTCGACCTGGAACGGTCGCTGCTCATGCGCCACCTGGAACCAGGCCTGGCCGCGCAGCAGGCGCAGGTGCCGCTGCTGGCCATCGAACTCAACCGCCAATGCGGTGCCCGCATCGAGTACGGCGGTGCTGCCGTCCTCCAGCTGCACCACGCGCGGTGCATCGCTGCTGCGCAGGTCACTGCGTGCCAGCAGCAGCGCGTGTGGCGCAGCGGCAATCATCAGCACCACTGCGGCGGCACTGGCCAGCAGCCACGGCAGGCGCCGACGCGGTGCGATCGGGCGCAACCCTTGGCAATCAGCCGTCAACCCGGGCAGCGCGGCCAGCACGTCGGGCCCGGCGGCATCCAACCCTTGCCAGAAGGCCTGCTGCTGGCGCCAGGCCAGCGCATGGCGGGGATCGGCCTGCAGCCAGCGCTGCAGGGTTCGTTGCTGGCGTTCCGGCAGCGGGCCTGCACTGCACTGGATCACCCAGCGCAACGCCTGCCTGGCCTGACGCGGCGAGGGTTCGGACGTGGTCATGGTTGTGGCCTGCCGCACCACGAACGGGTGCGCCTTCCTGTTGTGACAACGGCGGGCGTGATCTGCCCACGGCAATCGCCGCTCATCGATGCATTCCCTGCTGGTGCTGCTGGATCAACAGCGCCGCGCGCAGCACATGCTTGCCCACCAGGCTCTTGGAAATACCCAGCCGGGCGGCGATTTCGCGCTCGCTCAGGCCCAGGTAGCGGTTGAGCACGAAGCACTCGCGCACCTGGGCCGGCAGCGCGAGGATGGTCTGGGTGATCTCGCGCAGCTGCGCCTGGTCCAGCGCCTGCGCCTCGCCATCGCGACTGGCCTCGGCCATGTCGAGGGCGTACTCGGCCATCGCACGCCGCTCGCGGGCGTCGGACTGGCTGCGGTTGAGCGCGTGGTGGTAAGCCATCCGGTACAGATAGCCGCGCGGCTCCAGGATGGGCGGATCGCCGGGCACGCTGCTGGCCTTCAGGTACAGGTTCTGCAGGGTGTCCTCGGTACTGGCCGGGTCGAGATAGCGCGCGATGAAGCGAGACAACGCACGGCGCTCGCGGATCAGCAGCTCGACCAGCGCCAGGGCATTGGGAGACATAGGTGCCAAGGCCGGACCGGGGAATGATGGGCGTGATGGCGACGGTCCGAGCCGGAATTGTAGGCGTCCGGCCGCGATACCGCACCCCCGTTCAGCGACATCGCCACAGGCAGGACCTTCGGCCTATGAAGATTTCGTGAAGACAATGCTATGTTATATCGTCACATTCGTAGCGACCCCTTCCCATGTCCCGTTCCCTCCCCGCCCGCTGCCTGTCCGGCGCGATTCTCCTTGCCCTGGCGCCCACACTGGCAGCGGCGGCCGACGCCCCTTCGCAGCTGGATCCGATCGTGGTGACCGCCACTGCCACCGATCGCCTGGCCAGCGACGCGCCCGCCTCCATCAGCGTGATCACCCGCGAGCAGATCCAGCTGCGGCCGGTGCTGGACCTGGCCGACGCACTACGCGGCAGCCCGGGCGTGACCGTGGCCGGGGTCGGCTTCGGTCGCCGCGGCATCCGCATCCGCGGCATGGATCCGGGCTATACGCTGGTGCTGCTGGACGGCCAGCGCGTCAGTGCGTCGGCCGATGCCATCGCCCACTCGGATTTCGATCTGGGCTGGCTGCCTGCCGCCGCGATCGAACGCATCGAAGTGGTACGCGGCCCGATGTCCTCGCTGTACGGATCGGAGGCACTGGGCGGCGTGATCAACGTGATCAGCCGCCGCGCCACCGACGATTGGCAGGGCAACCTGGTCTACAACGCCGGTGTGGTTGGCGGTGACCGCGGCGGCAATACCGCACAGGCCGGCTTCTATGCCGGCGGCGCGCTGCTGCCGGGCACGCTGGGCCTGAGCGTGTTTGCCGAACACCGGCAGAAAGACGCCACCCGCGATCCGACCGACGACCGGCTGGACGAACAGGAGGGCCGGCGGGTCAATACTGGCCGCGCGGTGCTTACCTGGACCCCGGACGCGCACCAGCGCATCGACCTGTCACACCTGCAGGGCAGCGAGGAGCGCCGCCGCCATGCGCTGCAGGCCGGCGCCGCACCCTACGTCTACGAGACCATCGACGACATCCGTCGCCGCCAGACCACACTGAGCCACCAGGGCGAGTGGGACTGGGGGCAAACCAGGGTAAGTGCCTACCGTGCCACGCTGGACCGCGACAACCGTCGCGACCGCGGCGACGCCTCGCGGCCGCAGCAGCTGACCGACCAGATCGTCGATGCACGCGCGACGGTTGCACTGGGTGCACGCCACCGCGTCAGCATCGGCGGCGAATGGCGGCGCCAGGAACTGGACGATGCTGCGGGTGCGCGCTCCGGCCATCTGCAGTCCGACCAGAGCGCGGTGTTCGTGCAGGACGAGATCCAGGTCAGCGACGCACTGTCACTGGTGTTCGGCAGCCGCGGCGACCGCCATCCCGAGTTCGGCTGGCACCACAGCCCGCGCGCCTATGCGGTGTGGCACGCCACCGAAGCACTGACGATCAAGGGCGGCATCGGCAGCGGCTTCAAGGCGCCGAGCCTGAAGCAGCTGTCGCCGGAATACTCCGCGGTAGGCGGCGGTGGGCGTTTCACCATTGTCGGCAACCCGCAGTTGAAGCCGGAGCAGAACACCAGCGCCGAGCTGTCGGTAGCCTGGCAGCAGCAACGCTGGTCGCTGCAGGCCACCGCCTTCCAGAACGACCTCAAGGACCTGATCCAGACCACCTGCGTGCGTGCCTGCGGCGTGCGCGGCCGCGAACTGCGCAACTACACCAACGTGGCCCGTGCCCGCATCCGTGGCCTCGAGCTGGCCGGTACCGCGCCGATCAGTGAGCACCTGTCCTTCGAGGCGAACTGGAGCTGGCTCGACCCACGCGACCGTCAGACCGACCAATGGCTGCCGGAGCGTCCGCGCCGTAGCGGTGCAACTGCGCTGAACTGGCAGCGCGGACCGCTGCAGGCTGCGGTACGTGGCGAGTACATCGGCCCACAGCAGCAGGTGGCCGGCGGCAGCCAGGTGACCCTGCCCGACTACTGGCTGTGGTCGCTGGACGCGCGCTGGCGCGTGACCGCGGCGGTGAGCGTGGTGGCCGGCATCGACAACCTGGCCGACAAGCGGCTGGACGAAACCGGTGCGCTGTACCCGTACCCGGAAACCGGCCGCTACGTGCATGCCGGCATCGAACTGGCCTTCTGACCATGCGCAGCGGGTGGACATGGCTGCTGCTCGGGTGGCTGATGCTTGCCGCATCGGCCCGTGCCGAGCCCGAACCCTTGCGGGTGGAGGTGGTCAGCAGCAGCTTCGTGTTGCCTGGCAGGATCGCCCGCCTGGATGCGCTGGGCGCGCCCGCAGGGGTGCGCTTCCAGCAGCGCGTGGTGGACCCGGCGGCCACGCTGCCCGCTGACTGGCCGGCAGGCGCCGACCTGGTACTGCTGGATACGCCGCGACCGACCGATGTCGAACAGGTCATGGCGGTGGTCGACGGCCCCCTGCAGAAGGGCAAGGTGCCGTGGCTGCGCGTGGGCGGCGGTGCACCGGCCTCCGGCCACCTGCCCGCCGAGGTGGCGCGCAGGATCGCCGGTTACTACGGCAACGGTGGCGAGGCCAACATCCGCACGCTGGCGGCCTACCTGCAGGCGTGGCGCAGCGGTGCTGGGACCGACGCACTGCCACTGCCCCAGGTGCTGCCGGTCACCGGCTACAGCACGGGCGGCAGCCAGTGGCTGGACACCCCGCAGGCGTTGCAGGCGCAGTGGCAGCACCGCGATCAGGCGACGTGGCCGAAGGTGGCCGTGCTGATCTCGGGCAGCATGCTCAGTGGCATGCAGACCCAGGTGCTGGACGCGCTGATCGAGGCAGGACGCGCGCGCAGGATTGCGCTGTTCGGGGTCTGGTTCGACGCCGCCGCCGACGCCGGCCTGCAGCAGGCGCTGCGCGGCATCGAGGTGGATGCGCTGGTCAATCTGACCCATCTGCAGAACGGCAGCGCGCGTGCCACCGAGTTTTCCGCGCTGGACGTGCCGGTACTGCAGGCACTGAACCATCGGCAAAGTGATGCCGATGACTGGCGCGCGGCGACCACCGGCATCCCGATGGCCACGCTGGCGACCTTCGTCGCCGTGCCCGAAGCCTGGGGCGCCAGTGATCCGATCGTGGTCTCGGCCAATGCGCGCGGTGAACTGCAGCCGATTCCCGAACAGATCGATGCGCTGGCCGCCAAGCTGCAGCGGCTGGCCGCGCTGCGCCACACCGCCGCGGCCGACAAGCGCCTGGCGCTGCTGTTCTGGAATGCGCCGGATGGCGAACGCAACCTGTCCGCCTCGCATCTCAACGTGCCGCGCAGCATCGAGGCGCTGCTGCCACGGCTGGTACAGGCCGGGTATTCGACGCAGCCGGTGGATGAGACGACCCTGATCGAACAGCTGCAGGCGCTGCTCGGTGGTTACTACCATCCGGAGCGATTGGACGCGCTGCTCGATGTCGGGTTGGCCGATACCCTGCCGGTGGCGGACTACCGCCGCTGGCTGGCCACCCTGCCCGCTTCGCGCCGCGACGAACTGCGCGCACAGTGGGGCGATCCTGCACACCACCCCGCGGTACGCCAGCGGCACGGACAGGCCGTGTTCGTGCTGCCGCGCCTGCGCCTGGGCAACCTGCTGCTGATGCCGCAGCCGCCACGCGCGGGCCGCGTGGGCGAGGCCACCCACGATACGGCGTCGGTGCCGAGCCACTACTACCTGGCGGCGTACCTGTACCTGCGCCAGCAGTGGAAGGCCGACGCGCTGATCCACTTCGGCACCCACGGCACGCAGGAATGGACCCCGGGCAAGGATCGCGGCCTGTGGGCCGCCGATTATCCGTGGCTGGCAGTGGGCGAGCTGCCGGTGTTCTACCCGTACATCCAGGACAACGTCGGCGAGGCGATCCAGGCCAAGCGCCGTGGCCGTGCCGTGGTGGTCAGCCACCAGACTCCGCCGTTCGCACCGTCCGGGCTGTACGACGAACTGCGCGACCTGCACGCGGTGGTGCACGAACTGCAGCAGCTGGACCAGGGGCCAGTGCGTGATGCCACCGCCGCACGCCTGCGCACCCTGGCCACCGATAGTGGCATCGCCGCCGACCTGGGCTGGAGCGCGGTGGACATGCAGGCGCGCTTCGACAGCTTCCTGCCGGTGCTGCATGACCACCTTCATGAGCTGGCACGGCGCAACCTGCCGCTGGGGCTGCATACCTTCGGCCAGCCGGCCTCGCCCGAGCACCGCCTGCTGATGGTGATGCAGCAGCTGGGTCCGGACTATCTGAAAGCGCTGGGTGAGGATCCGATGGAGGCCACTGCGGTGGACTACCGGCAGATCCAACAGGGCCTCGGCTATCGCACGCTGCTGCACCATCTGCGCGAAGGTGCGCCGATCAGCAGCGTCGCCAACCCCGATCTGCGCGCAGCGCTGCAGCATGCCGTGCAACTGGATGCCGCTCTGGCCGATACGCAGGAGATCGAATCACTGCTGCACGGCCTCGCTGGCGGCTTCGTGCGGCCCGGCGCCGGCGGCGATCCGATCCGCACGCCGGAGCTGCGCAGCGGCCGCAACCTGTTTGCGTTCGAGCCGGACCGCATTCCCACCCGCGCAGCGTTCGACACTGGCGAGCTGGCCCTGCAGCAGCTGCTGCAGGCCTATCGTGGTGATCACGATGGCCAGCTGCCACGCAAGCTCGCCATCAGCCTGTGGTCGAGCGAGGCGATCCGCCATCTCGGCGTGCTGGAGGCACAGGTGCTGCACGCGCTGGGCCTGCGCCCACGCTGGGACAGTGGTGGCAAGGTAATCGCGCTGGACATCGTGCCCGACGCGGACCTGCAACGCCCGCGCATCGATGTGGTGATCCAGGCCACCAGCGTCTACCGCGACCAGTTCGATCCGTTCCTGCGACTGCTGGCTGGCGCCATCGAGCAGCTGGCGGCGATGCCGGCCTCGCCCGGCAACCCGATTGCCGGCAATGCACGGGACGTGCAGCAGCGCCTGCAGCGCGACGGCGTCCCTGCGGAGCAGGCGCAACGGCTGTCGCGCCTGCGCATCTTCAGCAATGCGCCGGGCGAATATGGCAGCGGCCTCAATCATGCCGTGCTGGCGCGCGGCGGCACGGCGGGCAAGGACGATGCGGCGCTGGCCAGCGGTTTCCTGGATCGCCTGCAGCACGGCTACGGCAGTGACGGTCAGGGCACCACCCTGCCCGGCGGCAACCTGTTCGCCGAACAGCTGCGCGGTGTGCAGGCGGCGGTGCTGTCGCGCTCCTCCAACACCCATGGTCTGCTCAGCACCGACCACCCCTTCGAGTATCTGGGCGGGCTGGCGCTGGCCGTGCGCCACCTCGATGGCGCCAGCCCGGCGCTGTACGTCTCCGACCTGCGCGAACCGGCACCGCGCACGCGCAGCACCGCACGCTTCCTCGCCGATGAGCTGCGCGCGCAGACGCTCAACCCGCAATGGATCGGTGCGATGCAGGCCGAAGGCTATGCCGGCACGCTGGAGGTACTGAAGAACGTCGACAACCTGTTCGGCTGGCAGGTGACCGCGCCAGACACCGTCCGTGCCGACCAGTGGCAGGCGGTGCATGACACCTTCGTGCGCGACAGCCGGCAGCTGGGGCTGGCGCAGTGGTTCGAGCAGCACAACGCCAGCGCGCAGGTGCAGATGATCGAGCGCCTGCAGGAAGCGATCACACGCGGCTACTGGCAACCCGATGATCGCACCCGTGCGGAGCTGCAGGCGCGGCTGCAACAGCTGCAGGCCTCGTCAGCGCCTGAACCGGCACCGCCGCAGGCACATGCCGGCTATGGGCTCGGCCGCGCGGCGGCCGCCACACCGGCATCCGCTGCTGCCGCCACCGCTGCCCAACAACCCGCCACCGTCGAACCGGCCGCCACCCCAGCGCCCAAAGTGCGAGGCCAGGTGATGCGGCGGGTACCGCCGCCGACGCCGCATTCGCCTGCCACGCACTGGGCACTCGCCGTGCTGCTGGGCCTGCTTGGCGCAGGCGCCGCGCTGCAGGCACGCCGCAACGCTCGGCGCGCCAGCCCTTCCCATTCCCCTTCCAACACGGCCTCCGCATGAACGCGCTTGAATCCACGCTCTACGATCTCTCCCACCTGTTCCTCGCTCCGGTCCTGCTGCTCATCCTGCTGTCGCTGGCCTACGCCTTCCTCAGCTTCGGCGCCTTCCTCTGGGAAGGCCTGCAGCGCCGGCGCGGCCGCCACCGGCCCGAGCTGCTGGCCTGGCAGGCCCGCCACGGTGGCAGCAGTGACGACCTGGAACTGCATATCCTCAAGCGCCTGGAAGGCCTGCGCATCGTCTCGCGCACTGCGCCGATGCTGGGCCTGGTCGCAACCATGATCCCGATGGGCCCGGCGCTGCTGGCGCTGACCCGCAGCGACGCGCAGGGCGTGGGCGAGAACATGGTGGTGGCCTTCTCGTCGGTGATCCTGGCCCTGGTCGCCGCCAGCCTGACCTATCTGGTGCTGACCGTGCGCCGGCGCTGGCTGCTGCAGGAACTGCGCATGTTCGAGCGCCTGCAGGAGGCGAACTGATGCGCTTCCTGGATGACGACGAAGCCGACGACCCGATCCTGTCGGTGGTGAACCTGATCGACCTGTTCCTGGTGGTCACCGGCATCCTGATGATCGTGATCGTGCGCAATCCGCTCAATCCGTTCACCAGCCAGGACGTGACCGTGATCGAGAACCCCGGGCAGGCCAACATGCGCATCACCGTCAAGCAGGGTGAGGAACTGACCCGCTACCAGTCCACCGGCGAGATCGGCGAAGGCGGCGGGGTCAAGGCCGGCGTGACCTATCGGTTGCCGGACGGACGCATGGTGTACGTGCCCGAGGGTGCTACCCCGGTCCAGTAGATCCACGCCATGCGTGGATGGAAGACCTAGGGTTCCTCCAGCGCCTCGAAGCGTTCGGCGAGGTAATCGATCAGTGCACGCACCGCCGGCAACAGGCCGCGCCGCGACGGGAACACCGCGTGCACGATGCCGTGCTTGGGCACCCACTCCGGCAGCACCGGCACCAGCGCACCACTGGCCAGTTCGTCGCTGATCATCATCCGCGGCAGCATCAACAGGCCCACTCCGGCTACCGCAGCGGTGCGCAGCGCGATCATGTCATCGCTGACCAGCCGCGGGCGATGGTGCACGCTGGCCAGCACGTCGTCCGGCCCAGTGTATTCCCAGACATGCTGCTGGCTGGGCGAGGCCAGATCGACGGTCGGCATCATCGCCAGGTCGGCCGGCACCTGCGGCGTGCCCAGCCGCTGCAGCAGCGCCGGACTGGCACTGGTACACCAGACCCGGCGCGCCAGCACGCGCACCACCAGGTCGCTGTCCTCCAGTGGCGGCGGCCGCACCCGGATCGCCACGTCCACGCCCTCGCCCACCACGTCCACGCGCCGGTTGGTGGCGTCCAGCTGCACCGTCACCTGCGGGTGCAGGGCGAGGAAGTCGGCCAGCATCGTGCCGATGCGTGCATGCAGGATCGCGATCGGGCACGCCAGGCGGATCGTGCCGCGCGGCTCCGCACGTGACATCGCAATCGCTTCTTCGGCCGCCTCGGCCTCGACCAGCATTGCCTTGCAATGGCGGTAGTAGTCCTGGCCGACCTCGGTGACCGAAAAACGCCGGGTCGAGCGCTGGATCAGGCGCACGCCCAGTCGTTCCTCCAGCAGCGCGATGCGCCGGCTCAGTTTCGACTTGGGCATGGCCAGCGCCCGGCCGGCCTGCGAGAAGCCGCCGTGCTCGACCACCATGGCGAAGTAGAACAGGTCGTTGAGGTCACAACGGCGGATATCTGCGATGAACACGGGGAGATCTCCTGCGGCCCATGGCCTGCGACCATTGTTCACCAGATAGGACTATGACGGCAAATATTGGCGTCTACCGGCCTTATTGTCGCGGCGATATCGTCTTCGCAACGAAGAACAGCGGCCGGCAACCCCGGCCAGGAGATCGCCATGAAGCGCGTCACCGGTACCTACAGCGCCCCCCGCCCGCACTGGGTGGGCGACGGATTCCCCGCCCGCTCGATGTTTTCCTACAACACCCACGGCCAGCACCTGAGCCCGTTCCTGCTGCTGGACTATGCCGGCCCTTACAACTTCCCCCCCAGCGACACCCCGCGTGGCGTCGGCCAGCATCCGCATCGCGGATTCGAGACCGTCACCATCGTCTATGAGGGCGAGGTTGCCCACCGCGATTCGACCGGGGCCGGCGGCACCATCGGCCCGGGTGACGTGCAGTGGATGACGGCTGCCTCCGGCATCCTCCACGAGGAATTCCACACGCCGGAGTTCAGCAAGCGGGGCGGCACGCTGGACATGGTCCAGCTGTGGGTGAACCTGCCGGCGCAGGACAAGATGGGTGCACCGGGCTACCAGACCCTGCTCGACGCACAGATCCCCTCGGTTGAACTGCCTGAAGGCGCCGGCCGCGTGCGTGTCATCGCCGGTCGCTTCGACGGCCACGCCGGACCGGCGCGTACCCACACGCCGATGGATGTCTGGGACATCCGCCTGCTGCAGGGCCACCACGCCGAACTGCCGGTGGCCGATGGCCGCACGCTGGCGCTGGTGGTGCTGAAGGGCACGGTGCGGATCAACGGCGGCCAGCCGGTCGGCGAAGCACAGCTGGTCACCTTCGACCGCAGCGGCGAGGACGTGTTCGTCGACGCCGACAGCGACGCCACCGTGCTGCTGCTCAGCGGTGAACCGATCGACGAGCCGGTGGTGGGCTATGGCCCGTTCGTGATGAACAGCCAGGCCGAGATCGCGCAGGCGGTCAACGACTTCAACAGCGGCCGTTTCGGCCAGATCGCGCACTGATCATTTCAATGCGGCGGGCACCGGCCCGCCGCACCTTCCGGGCCATCGCCCACCTTCTCCAGGAGACTGACCATGAGTACCCCCGCCAACTTCAACGGTGCCCGCCCGGTGATCGATCCGGACAACGCCGCGATGCTGCTGATCGACCATCAGAGCGGCCTGTTCCAGACCATCGGTGACATGCCGTTCACCAGCGTGCGCGCCCACGCCACCGCACTTGCCAGGATGGCCACGCTGGCAAAGATGCCGGTGATCACCACCGCCTCTGTTCCGCAGGGCCCGAACGGCCCGTTGATCCCGGAGATCCACGATGCGGCCCCGCATGCCCAGTACGTGGCGCGCAAGGGTGAGATCAACGCCTGGGACAACCCGGAATTCGTTGCCGCGGTGAAGGCCACCGGCCGCAAGCAGCTGATCATTGCCGGCACCATCACCAGCGTGTGCATGGCCTTCCCGTCGATCGCCGCCGTTGCCGATGGCTTCCAGGTGTTCGCGGTCATCGACGCGTCGGGTACCTACTCGAAGATGGCCGAAGAGATCACCCTGGCCCGCGTGGTCCAGGCCGGCGTGGTGCCGATGGACACCGCCGCAGTGGCCTCGGAGATCCAGCGCACCTGGAACCGCGACGATGCCCAGCAGTGGGCCGAGGTCTACACGAAGATCTTCCCGAACTACCAGCTGCTGATCGAAAGCTACCTGAAGGCGCAGGACGTGCAGAAGAACCACGAACAGCTGGATTCGCAGCGCAGCTGAGCTGCCCCGGTTGCCAGCCGATCCTCGGCACTCCCCGAACAGGAGACCCACCATGTCCAGTGAACCGATCCGCGACCCGGCCAGCGATCATCTGCTGACCCCGCAGAATTCCGCCTTCATCATCATCGACTACCAGCCGGTGCAGGTGAACTCCATCGCCTCGATGGACCGCCAGCTGCTGGTCAACAACATCGTCGGCACCGCCAAGGCCGCGGTGGCCTATGGTCTGCCAATCGTGCATTCGACGGTGAACGTCAAAACCGGCCTGAACAAGCCGCCGATTCCGCAGCTGCGCAAGGTGCTGGGTGACTACCCCACCTACGACCGCACCACCATCAACGCCTGGGAGGACGTCGAGTTCCGCAGGGCGGTGGAAGCCACCGGGCGCCGCAAGCTGATCATGACCGCGCTGTGGACCGAGGCCTGCCTGACCTTCCCGGCCCTGGATGCGTTGAAGGAAGGCTATGAGGTGTATGTGGTGGTTGACGCCGTCGGCGGCACTTCGCTGGCGGCGCACGATGCAGCACTGCGCCGCATCGAACAGGCTGGCGGCCAGCTGATCAGCGTGCCGCAGCTGTTCTGCGAACTGCAGCGCGACTGGGCCCGTTCGGAAACGGTGCCGGCCTTCATGAACCTCTTCATTGAAACCGGTGGTACGGCGGGCATCCAGTTCTCGTACGATCGTACCGAGTGATTGCGTGGCGGCGCCGGCCCTGGCTGGCGCCGCCGTTGGGATTGGTCGAGCATGGCTCGACACTACAGACAGATGGAGAACGCGATGGCCTACGCACGCATTGTTTCGACCGCCGACAACTACCTGCACCACATCAGCAATGGCACATTCGCTGTGGCTGCGGACGAGCCCGCCTCGCTGGGCGGCCAGGGCAAGGGTTTCGCACCGTTCGACCTGTACCTGGCCTCGCTGGCGGCGTGCACCGCCATTACCCTGCGCATGTATGCGCAGCGCAAGGGTTGGGAACTGGGCGAGTTCCATGCCGAGCTGCGCTCGGAACGTGACGAGGATGGACGCTTCCACGTGCACCGCGTGCTGCATGCAAGCGCCGCGCTGAGCGACGCGCAGTGGCAGCGACTGCTGGAGGTAGTGGAAAAGACCCCGGTGACCCTGGTGATGCGCGAAGGTGCGCGCATCACCAGTGAACGTGGGAGTGCAGCGTAACCCCATCCACGCATGGCGTGGATCTACATAAGGCTCAACGCCGTGAATGCAGCACGGTGCGCTGACGCATGGCGTTGAATTCCTGCTCCACCTGCTGGATATCCTCGGCCTGGAAACCGGCCGCATCCAGCAGCTGGTCGGCGGCGGCGGCCGCCAGCGGATCATCGTCACGCTGGCGCCAGCAGCGCGCCGGCAGGAAATAGCCCACTTCGCTGCGCCCGCGCATGATCACCACCGGCCGGCCTGCATACAGCAGGAATTCGGCCAGGTGCTGGCGCAGGCCTTCCACGGAAACATAGGCGGGTCCAACGCCCAGCATCTGGCTGGACGGTTCGGGACTCTCGAACAGCTTGCGACGGCTCATCCACTCCTCCTTTTGAACAACGCGTGGTCTCCTTTCCTTAGACGGGCGCATCGCTGCGCCCCCGCCACGCACTACGTGATCCGCATCACGCCCGCCACTCAGAACCCGGTGTTGAACTCCAGCTGGAAGACATCGATCGACAGCGGCGCGCCGGACACTTCCCTGGCCGCCATCCACTTGCCGCTGATCCAGCTGCGTGCGTCCAGCGCGTAGGCGCCGCCCACGTAGTAGCCGCGGGCGTTGGTGCCACCGAGGTGGAAGTTCGGATCGTTGTAGGCATCCGGCAGCGCATCGGCCTCGATGTGCTTGTAGCCCAGCAGCGCCTGCCACTGGCCCTTCTCCTTCAGGTCGGTGGCACCGAAGGTGGCCTGCACCATCCATGCGGTGTCGCCGCTGCGGAAGGTATCGATGCCGACGGTATCGCCGGCGCCGTAGTTGTTGACGATGCCGTTCTGGGCGCGACTGAACATGGCCTGCTTGTCGTAGGCCAGGTTGCGG
Organism: Stenotrophomonas sp. 78350_Sma; assembly: GCF_056482105.1. Lineage (NCBI taxonomy): Bacteria > Pseudomonadati > Pseudomonadota > Gammaproteobacteria > Lysobacterales > Lysobacteraceae > Stenotrophomonas > Stenotrophomonas sp. 78350_Sma. The sequence continues at coordinate 2,591,693 of NZ_CM151182.1, forward strand.
ATGTAATCGCCGTCCAGGCGCAGACCGATGCCCTGCGCCAGCTGTGTATCCCAGCGCAGGTTGAGCGTGGCCAGGCGGAATGCCGAAGCCAGGCCAACATACTGCGGCGTCGGCGTACCGGCCGGGTCCTCCGGATTGCGCGCGATGTTGCGGATCAGCATCAGCGTGTTGCCCTTCTGCATGAACGCCGGACGCGACCAGTCGGTGTCGCACCCCACTGCACCCGAATACAGCGAGCACGTTGAGGACAGCCGGCCGCTGATGTTCTTGAAATCGTAGTAGGCCAGTGCGGCACGCAACGCATTGTCATCGTTGAAGCGCCAGTTCACGCCCACCTGGGCGCCGGACAGCCACTTGTTCTCGTTCGGGGTCTTGACCTTGCTCTGGCTCGGCGAACTGTCGGAGGTGTACTCCAGCGGCACAACCGCGAGGTTGCCGAACAGGTCGAGGTCCCCCCCGTTGAAGTCGTACTTCAGGTTGGCGGCCAGGCCATCGAAGTTGAGGTCGTTGGAGAACAGCGTGTCGCTGGTCCAGAACGGATTGCCGAAGCGGCCACCACGCACCGTCACCCAGTCGGCCGGGCTGTAGGCCAGCCAGGCCTGGTCCAGCCACACGTCCTTCTTGCTCAGGCCGCCACCCAATTGTTCGGTGGTCGACACCGGGCCATTGCTGCTGCCGCTGGCCAGGCGCACGCCGGCCGTGGTGTGCTGGCCAATGGTGGCCTCGATGCCCAGGCGGGCACGGATGCGCCACAGGTTGCGGCGGTCCTGGCGGGTGTTCAGCAGCGGCGGCAACTGCAGGTTGGTGTTGGTGTTGGTGTCGAAGCCGTTGCCGGAATTGATCGACGCCCAGTTGCTCACGATGTCGCTGTTGCGTTCGGAGAAGAAGCGCGACTCGCTGCGCACGCGCATGTCACCGGTGACCTTGATGCGCTTGGTCCATTCGGCCACTTCGTTCGGTGCCGCCCAGCCTTCGGACTTGGCCTGCGCCATCACGTCCTGGCGCACCTCGTCACGGATGCCGTCGCGCACGCTCTGCGGCACGTAGGGCACACGCACGTCTCCGGCTTCCAGGGCCACGCCACCACTGGCGGTCGAGGGCGCGGCGGCTGTACTGCGCTGGGCGGCCGCTGCTTCGGCCTCGGCCTGCACCAGCAATGCCTGGCCGTCTTCGGGTTTCAGTGCACCGCTGGCGATCAGGCCCTTGATCAGCTTGACCATGGTGGTTTCGGCGGCCATCGCACCGGCCGGGGCGGCCAGGCTGAGCAGCACGGCGCAGCACAGCAGCGCCCGTCGGGCCGGCCGCGGGCGGCGGGAGTCGGTTCGTGCGCGGACGTGGTCGTTCATCACGGTTCTCATCGAAAGAAGGGAAATCACGGAGGTCGGGAATCAGGCCCCGGGCCGGCGGCCCTGGATCAGCACGCGAGCGGGAAAATCGAGCGACGGCGGCGGTGCCTGGTCGACCTTGCCGATGCGACGCAATGCATCGAGCACGGCCGCGTCGGCCTCCTCGTTGCCACTGCCGCGCACCAGCTCGACCTTTTCCAGGCGGCCATCGTTGGACAGCCACACATTCACCTGCAGCTGGAACGCCAGGCGCTTGACCTTGTCGTCGCGCGAGATCGCCTGCTGCATCAGGTAGCCGAGGTAGCGCCCATAGGTGGCATTGCCGGCGCCACCACGGCCAACGCCGGACGAACCTCCACCACTGCCGGACTGGATACCGAAGTTGTCACCACCGGCCTGCGCATCGGCGTTCATCGTCACCGGATCGGCATTGTCCGGCGTCGGCGTCGGCTCTTCGGCCGGCGTCGGCTGATCCAGCGGCTCCGGTTCGGGCATCGTCTCTTCAGGCGGTGTTTCCGGTTCCGGCGGCTTCTCCGGCGGCGGCGGTGGCGGCGGAGGGGGCGGCGGCAGTGCCAGCATCGGCGGCTGCACCACCGGCCGACGGGTGCTGGCAGTGTCCTTGAACAGCATCCACCACACGGCGATGCCGAGCACCAGCAACGCGGCCAGCACCAGCGCGACGGTCACCAGCAACGGGCGACCGCGCATGCCGGGCTCCGGCCGAGGGGGTTGATGGGCCGTCATGCCTCAGCCCTGCGCCTTGCCGGTGACCAGGCCGACCTGGGCCAGCTCCAGCCGCCGCAGCAGGTCCAGTACCTCGACCACGCGGGCGTACTGCACCTGCGCATCACCACGCACGATCACCGGGAAATCCGGCGTGGTCGCGCGCTCGGTGCGCAGGCGGTCTTCCAGTTCGGCCATCGTCACCGGGTAGGCATCCAGGAACACCTGTCCACTGGGGTCGATGGTGATCGCCTTGGTCTTCGGCTTCTCCAGCGCGACGCTGTTGCTGGCCTTCGGCAGATTGACCTCGATGCCGGGGATGGAGGCGTTGCTGGTCAGGATGAAGATCACCAGCACCACCAGCAGCACGTCGACGAAGGGCGTCACGTTGATGCCCTTCTCGCGCTTCTTGATGCCGAACTTCGCCTTCTGGCCCATGGCGCGCCCCTCAGCCCTGGACCGCGGCCGGGCCGCGCCCGTCCTGCTCTTCGGCCAGGCGCGCAGCGAACTCGTCGATGAACACGGCCATGTCGGCGCCGATCGCTTCGGCGCGTGCGCCCAGGTAGTTGTAGCCGAACAGCGCCGGGATCGCGACGCCGAGGCCGGCTGCGGTACACAGCAGCGCCGCGGCCATGCCCGGCGCCACCGAGTTGATGTCCACCGCGCCAGCCATCGCCGCCACCACGAACACCAGCATGATGCCGATCACGGTACCGAACAGGCCCACGTACGGCGCGCCTTCGATGGTGGTCGACAGCCAGTTCATCCGCCGCGCCATCGCTTCCTGCTCGCGCACCATCACCGCATCCATCGAAGCGCGGATCGCCGCAATGGTGGCGCCACTGAGATAACCACTATTGCCGTCGCGCTGGTGGCGCTGCTGCATTTCATCGATCGCCACCTGGTAGATGCGCCACAGCGAACCGTCGTGCATCGCGCTGGGTGCCTTGCCCTGGCGGTCCATGTCGGACAGGGTGCGCAGCGGCACACCGGACAGCTTGCCGAAGCTCTCGGTGAACACTGCATTGGCCTTGCTGGTACGGCCGAAGTGCCGCCCCTTGGCAATCATGATCGCCCACGACAGCAGCATCATCAGGCCGAGGATGGCGACCACCACCCAGGCGTCGAACGGCATCGCCTTGAGGATGAAGGCGAAGTGGCTCTGCCCGGCGGATTGCTCGTCAGCGCCGTAGCTGATCAGGCGCGAGTCGGCGCCCTGGGCGGTGGCATCGGCCAGCAACAGTGCCGCCGGTCGTGCCACGCGCGAGATACGCAGCTCGTCCAGCGCGCCCTCGAAATTGGCGAGCGGCTGCACCGCGCCCGGCGCATCGGCGCCCACCACCGGGGCGGTGGTCAGCGCCGGCAGCTCGCCGCTCAGCTGGGCAACTACGCGCCCATTGAGGTACAGCCGCAACGCGCCCTTCTCTGCAGTCAGTGCAACGTGCGCCCACTGCCCTTCCGGAATCGGCTGCGCCGGCGTGCTGCGCTGGCCATTGAGCTGGACGAACGGCACCCGGTTCTCGATGCCCAGCACCAGTTCGGACGCACCGTCACGACGCGCATAGATCGCCTGCGCAGCGTTGTTGCTGCCCGGCTTGATCCAGGCCGAAACGGTGAGCGGCGTGCCCGCTTCCTGTGCAAGCGATGCACTGGCCGGCAGCGGCAGCGGGCCTGCACCCAACTGAACGCCGCGGCCGATCACCGAACCTTCAGACGGCGGTGCCACGGCACCGGCGTTGTTGCCATAGGCGGTGGTGTCGCGTGCCGGCGCATTGGCCTCGGCGAAGTGGTAGACCAGCGTGTAGTCTGGATCGAACACCTGCTGGCCGTTGCCGGTGGCCGGGGCCTTTTCGTTGCCGTAGTACATCCAGATCATCTGCGGTGCCGCAGCGCTGACCGCCGGCAGGTCCACCCAGACCAGCGCGAGGCCAAGCTTGGGATCAAACTGTTCGATCTGGTGGGCCAGCACGGTGCGACCATCACCCGAGACAAAGCGCAGGTCGTTGCCCGCGTCCTGGGTACCGTCGAAACCGAAGTTGCCGGTATGCAGGCGCAGCAGCAGCGGCGTGCGGCCCGGGTCACCGGCCAGGCCCGCGCCCTGCGGGCCGGCATCGACGGTGATCGGCTTGCGGTACTTCCATTCGGCCTGCCACCAATTGGCATCGGCCGCAGCGGCCGGCAGCGCAACCAGCGCGGCCAGCAGCAACAACATTCGGGAAAGCAAACGGTCCATGCGAAGGGTCTCCGGAGAACGCATGTTCAAGGGAAGGGTCAGTAACTGGTGCTGATGTTGAAGTGCAGGCGCGGGTCGTCCTTGCGCGTGACCGGGCCATCGGCATAGGGCCAGGCGTAGTCCAGGCGCAGTTGCAGGTGTTCGCCCAGGCGCAGCTGCGCGCCCAGGCCGACCGAGGCCAGGTTGTACTTGTCACGCTGCTCGGGCAGCGGCTGACGCAGGCGCAGGTAGGCTGCGTCGGCAAAGCTGTAGACACGCAGGTCGGTGCCGCTCCACAGCGACCATGCCGGGGTGCGCCATTCCAGGCTGGCCAGGCCGCCGTAGTCGCCGATCGCTTCGGCCGACAGATAGCCGCGCACGGTATACATGCCACCGGCGGCGAACTGCTCGGCCGACACCAGCGGCGCATCGGTCAGCTGCAGCGAGCCACGCGCATACCACTGCCAGTCATTGCCAAAGGTGTGGGTGTTGGCCACGTCGGCCTTGAACGCGACGAAACTGGGGTCTGCCCAGTAGCGCTTCTGCCCGAACCCGATGGCATCACTGCCATAGCCGAACAGCCGACGGGTACCGGCCACCAGCTGGGTGTTGATGCTCAACTGATCCTGCTCGCCCTGGCGCACACCGACGAAGGCCAGCGTGATCGGCGCGTACTTCAGCGGCGTCTTCAGGTTGTCCTTGCCCATCCAGGTGTCCTCCTCGGTGTCCTTGAAATCCACACCGAGGCTGAACTGGCGCCACCATTGGCTGCTGCCGGCCACGCGATAATTCAGCTTGACGCCGATCGAATGGCCGTTGCCGATCACGTTGGTGCCGCTGCCGGCGCCGCCCTGCCCGCCCGCGTTCAGCACACGGCTGTCGGACTTGTAGCCGGAGGCTTCCAGGCTCCACGGCGTGCCTTCGAACGGCATCGTGTACGAGGCCGAGAACACCTTGGCCTGCTTTGTATCTTCGGGCGCCAGGTACACGCCGATGTTGGCGCTGTGCCCGCGCTTCCACAGGTTGTCGTAGGCCAGCGATGCACTCAGGCGCAGCTTCTCGGTGTCGGCGCTGTGGTCGTTGTTGAGTGACGCGCTGGCACGCCACGGCGACTTCTCTTCGACCTGCAGGTCCACATCCATGGTGCCCGGCACCTGACCCTCCCGCACCAGCGGCATGACCTGGCGTCGTCCGCCCTCATTCAGCGCGGTCAGTTCCTTCTGCGCCTGGTCGAAGTCCGGCACCTTGCCCTCGGCAAGTGCCGGCACGCGTTCGCGGATGCGTTCGGGCGATTCGTGCTTCGTGCCCACGACCCGCAGCTGTCCGATCGGCGTCTGCTGCACCTTCAGCAGCACCACGCCACCACTGACCTGCTGCTCGGGCAGCTCGACGTAGACCGACTGGTAGCCGGCCTGCTGGTACAGCGCATTGACAGCATCGCGTGCCTTCTCGACATCGGCCAGGGTCTTGCCCGGGCCCAGGAAGGGCTCCACCGCGCGTTCGATCTGGCGCGGATCGAGCACGGTGTTGCCGCGCACGATGTATTCATTGATGTTCACGCTGGGCGCAGGCGCCGCCTCCTGCGCGAACAGCGGCAGCGGCAGCGCCACCAGGGCCAGCACCAGCGGATGCAGGCGCAGCGGAAGGCAGACGGCTCGGCACGGAACAGGAGTCATCGAAGGCATCGCGTCGTATCGAAGGGAATGGCCAGGGAGCGGCGCGTGGGTCTACCAACAGGACGTGTACGTCGCGTCAAAGCCGCCAACAGTTTTGTGACAGCACTGTCATCTTTTGACAGCGCCGCAACGCCAGCAGGCGGACCCTGCCTTCGCCACACGTCTTCATTGCAGAACGTCGATTGCTGCGGGAGATTCAAGATGCGTGAATCCTTGCGGGCGGGCCTGCGCGCCGCCCTCGCGCTTGCGCCACTACTGGCGTTGTTCCCGGTTCGTGCCGACGAGGCGAAGAAACAGGAGGACGCCGCGCCCTGCATCGAAGTACAGGTCAATGGCGAGCGCATTCCGGCCTGGGACTGCCTGCAGCGCAAGTTGGCGCCGGCATCGAAAGCGGCGAAGTCACCGGCATTGCCGGAGGCCGAACGGCTGATGCGGCAACCGGGCAACCAGCTGATGCAGTACAACCTGGAAGGCACGCGACAGCGCATGGGCGATGCCTTTGGTCGTTCGGTGGTACCGCAGCGACCGGCGCGATGAGCCTGCGCGACCGTAGAGCCGAGCCCGCGCTCGGCAGGATTCCATAGCGTCGAGTCATGCTCGACTGTTCTTCCAGATGCAGCCGAGCGTCGGCGCGGCTCTACGGGGCAGCCGGCACGATGCCATCGGTCGGCACCGGTGGCAGCTCGGGCACCGGCAGGCTGCGCGATTGCCCGGCCTGGTTCAGTTCCACCGCACTGGCACTGATGCTGGCCAGCACCGTGCAGGGTCCGAGGCGTTGGCCTGGCGCATACGCCTCCGCGGGCCGGCCGTCTACCGACAGCAACGCCAGCGGCGCGTGTTCACCGGCCAGTACACCGAGCACCACCACCTCGGTCTGCACCGCCCCGGGGGACAGCAGCCGTACCAGCGGCAGGCTGGCCACTGCATCGAACATCGGCCGTACCGGCGCCTCGGCTTTCGCCTCGCTGGCCGCGGCCGCTGGCGCCACCGCAGACAGGGTGACACCCCAGTAGGTCACCACGGCCAGCAGCAGCGTCGCCGCCAGCAGGGTCAACATTCGATTGCGATCCCAGCGCCTGCCATCCATGTTCCGCACCACCGCCACGTTCGTGTCCGCCTACGCTAGCAGCTGTGGCTGACGCTTTTGTTTCATCATGCAGGCCTACGCTGGCAGGTATCGACCCGGACAGGAGGCAACGTCGATGCAGCGCGTGCCGCGTGGTTTCACCCTGCTGGAACTGATGGTGGTGCTGGTGATCATCGGCATCTGCACGGCCGGGATCGGGCTGGGCCTGGGCAGCCTGCTCGACCCGAGCCGGCAGCTGCGACAGGAAGCCGAGCGGTTGGCGCAGCGCCTGCAGGTGGCGCGCGATGAGGCGCGCATCGATGGTCGCACCCTGCGTTGGCAGGCCGACGCCAACGGCTATCGTTTCAGCCGCCTCGAGGGCAACCGCTGGGTGGCCGTTGAACGCGATGATCTGCTACGTCCGCAGAAGTGGCAGGCAACGGGCATCGCGGTGCAGCCCGCCAACCCCATCGAGCTGAGCCCGGAGTGGATCGGTATCGCCTGGGAGCTTGGATTGTCGCTGGATGGCCGCAAACTGCGTCTTCGTGATGATGGCAGCGGACAGTTGCAGGTCGTGCAATGAAGCAGGCGGCACGCGGTTTCACCCTGATCGAAGTGCTCATCGCGCTGGCGATCGTGTCGATTGCACTGGCGGCGGTGATGCGCTCGGTGGCGGTGGCGACCGACGATCAGTCGCGGCTGCGGGATCGCCGCCTGGCATTGATGTGTGCGCAGGACCGATGGCAGGAACTGCGCCTGAGCGGACAGGCACCGCAGGATGCGCGGCAGCGCTGCGTGCAGGGGCGCAGCAGCTTCCTGGTGCTTCAGCATCTGGGCACAGGCAACGACGGGCAGCCACAGCTGGAACTGAGCGTGGTTGCCGAGGACGCGCCGCGGCAGTCACTGGCGCGGATGCAGCTGCCTTGGACGGCGGTGCCGTGAAGCGTGCCGCGCACGGCTTCACCCTGATCGAGGTGATGATCGCGATCACCATCATGGGCGTACTGGCACTGATCTGCTGGCGGGCGCTCGACAGCGTGGCCAGCAGCGATCAGCGCCTGCGCCAGGCCGATGCAGAAGCCACGACAGCACTGCGCGTGCTGCAGCAGTTCCAGCGCGATATCGAGATGCGTGCCGACGACGCGCTGATGAATGGCGCAGTACGCCCCGCGGACCAGCCTCAGCGCCTGCTCCCCCCTTCACTGGTGAGCGAACGGCATACGGATGGAAGCTTCGCGCTGGAGATCACCCGCAACGTGGGCAGTGATGGCCTGCGCTGGCAACGGGTTCGCTGGTGGCGGCAAGGCAATACGCTGTGGCGGGCCAGTGGTGCGGCCACGGACCGGTATCCGCTGCCGGCGCCGGATCTGTCGAAGGGAATTGCGGTTGCGCGCGATGTGCAGCGGTTCGACGTGCGGGCGTGGCAGCCGGGTGCCGGGTGGGCGGTGTTGCCCAGCGACGACGACGTGCTGCCGGCCACCGGACTTGAGCTGCGGCTGGGGTTGCGCGATGGGCGCGGGCCCTTGAGTTACCGGCAGGTGCTGGAGCTTTAGGCATCGTTCGTGGCACCACATCCACGCATGGCGTGGATCTACTGCCGACCAGGGTCGGCACCTGCCGGGGCGCGTTGGCATGACCCGGCGCCCCCTCCTGCCGCCGGGCGCTCTCCTGCACCCGGCGGCGCCGTGTCGGTGATCCTCACCGCTGATGGCCGCTCCCTGCCCTCCGTGCCGTCCTGGCTGGGGCCGCCACCGTTCCGTGGCGGCTGGCCCGATGCTGTTCGTTCTTCCCGCCCGATCGCATCCACGCATGGCGTGGATCTACGGTGGGTGCCGACCGTTGCTCGGCACGGCTGCAAGAGGCCTACCGGCGCTGCTTGCCCCCGTCGCGGCTCGCCTGCGGGAACTGGAAGGCACTGTTGGCGTCGTAGCCGCTGTTGGCGGTGTCGCCACGCGCCGGTGGCGCGATGCTGCTGGTGCCACTGCCGAAACCGAGGATCTGCACGCTGATCACCGATGGCTGGTTGCGCCGTGCATCGTCCTGGCTCTTGCGCATCACATCCTGTGCCGCCTGGCTGGCGCTGCTGGCCGCCGCACTGGCCGAAGCCAGCGCGTTGACATTGACGGTGGCCAGGACCGGCAGGCCCTTGCTTTCGCCCTGCACCTGGATGTTGGCGGCATTGAGCACCTGCAGCGCGGCCAGATTGATGTTGCCCGACACCCGGATGCCAGCCTCGCCGGCATCGATGGTACCCAGCGGAGCAACCAGATCGACGTCGCCCGGCGGCACCTCGGCGATCGGGTTCAATGTCGCGATACCCGCACCGCTGGCCGGTGCCTGCGGCGAAAGGATCACATTGCCCCAGGTGTCGTACAGGCGGCGCGGCGGCGTGTACAGCAGGCTGGTGCGCGAACCGCGGCCAGCATTGATGTCGCCCTGCTCCGACCACGCCAGGATGTCACCACCAAAGGTGGTCATCACCCGCGACAAGCCCAGCAGCACGCTGTCCTGGCTGAACAAGCGGACGTCGCCCTGCCCCTGGGTGACCAGGCCGGCGCTGGCCGGTGGCACCACGCCCTGAACGCCTACAACGATCCGTCCACCCGGTGCCATCAGTTCGATGTTGCCGCCAGCTTCGGTGCGCACACCGGAACCACCGTACATCACGATATCGCCGGTACGGTCGATGGTGGCCCCGTTGGCGTCCTTGTCCGGCATCAGCGTGGCGATGGCCTCACGCCCGCGAAGGTACGAGCCGAACCGCGGCCCCTGCGCATCGGTGTACTCGCGGCCACCCTCTCGCAGTTCGGCGTAGTAGACCTGGCGCAGGAAGATGCGTTGCTGTTCCTTCGGCAGCGCGTCGAACAGGGCCAACACCTCGGCACCCTCGGCCGTGCTGCCGAAGCGCTGCTGCAGCCACTGCTTCAGTTCCTTGTCGTAGATCTTCACCGCCTTGCCCGGCTGCGAGGCCAGCGACTGCTCCGGATCGGCCTGGTTGGCCGGATCCAGGTAGCGCGTCCGCACTGCATCGAAGTCGATGTGCTGGTTGCCGGCGGTCAACGCGATGCTCGCGCCCGGGCGGGTGTCACCCTGCACGATGCCGCCCAGGCTGACGATGCTGCCGGCCTCTTCCTGCCGCAACTGGCGGCCCGCACTGACCTCGGCGTTGCCCGGGCCGGCCACGGTCATGCTGCTGCGGACGATATCGCGGCCAGCGCTGATCATGCTGATGTCGGTGCCGGTGGTATTGAGCGATGTGACGTCCGATTCGAGCACATCGCGACCGGCGCGCAGCTGCACCGGCGCGCCGGCTTCGTACCAGTTGACCACCGAGCGCCCAGCACCCGCCGAAGAAAGGTCCAACGTGCGCTGGCTGCCCACCGTCAGGGAGCTGATGTCCCCTGCAGCCGCATAGAAGCGGCTGATTGCCGTCGGCTGCCACACCAGGCTACCCGCCAGCGGCGTGTTGGGCCCGAAGGCGAACAGGGGCAGTGATGCCTGCACCGAAGCACCGGTCGCATCGACCGACACGTTGCTCCGCACCGTCGCACCCGACGCATCCATTGCGATGAACGCCGGATCGAAGGGGCCCGGCAGGCGCACGTCGGCACCCGATCGGGTGACCTGCAGGCCATGCTTGGTGGAGAAGATCGACCCGCCAGCCAGAATGTCGAGGCGGCCACTGGCCGAGGGGGCCAGCAGCAGCACGTCCTGGGTGGTCCTGTCGGTCTCCTGAACGCCTTCCAGCCGCGGCAGCGAAATGTCACCACTGGCCGCGACGGCGCTGAAGCGGGACGGATACAGCCAGTAGTTCAGCCGGTCCATGGCACCGGTCACCCTGACCTGTTCCGCCCTCAGGTTGCTTCCGGTGAAGTGCATCGTCCCGGCCAGCGAAGGCGCCAGGCCTCCCCCTGCCGAGAACAGGTCCAGAGCAGTATTGGCCGTCCACAGCGAGAACCAGCTGGTACCGGACGCATGTCGCCCATTGTCCAGCAGCATATCGGTGTAATTGGCCACCGGTACACGACCCGGATCGGCCGCCCCGCCCAGCACCAGATCACCACGCGCCTGCAACTGCGCGGTGGCATCGCCCAGCAGGACCACCGGCCCACCCATCGCAACCGCGGAGCTGACCTTGTACGGTTCCAGCGAGGAATAGCTGTTCAGGGTGGCAGTGAGTCCGCCGATGCGCGCCGCATCCACCCGGGCACTGCCACGCAGGTTGACCAGCGCACCGTTCAGATCCAGGTCCTGCTGGTAGTCGCTCGGCTGCAAGCTGCTGGCACGCAGGCCCGGATTCAATGCCCCTCCTGTGCGCACGCTCAGGTCGCCACCACCAGTGAGGTGCAACTCGCCGTCACTGACCCGCCCCGTAGAGCCGACCGCCGCCACCACCGCACTGGAATGTGGCGCCGCGAAGAAGCCCAGGGCATTGCCCATCGGATCACGCACACCGGCATCGCGCCCCGCCTCGATCGCCAGGTTGCCACCGCCCAGCGTGCCGAAGCCGGTGAAGCCAACCATGCGTGGCGACTTGTTCGGCCCCCCCTGCACCGCGCTGTAGGTGCCGAAATTGATCCACCAGCTGGTTGCCGTCGGCTGTACGCCGGCCGCAGCGGACGTACCCTGCCGCCACAACCAGTTGCCGACTGCGGCACTGGCATGGTCGGCCGGGTCGCGGTCCGGCGTTCCCGATTCCGCGCGCGCACTCCACACGTCGCCGATGATGTCGCTGCCCGCTTCGATGCGAAGGTTGCCACCATGATCGGGATACCAGGCCTGGTAGTTCGCCAGCGCGGCATCATAGGCGCCGGGGACCAGATTCGGGCCCAGCAACGAGGCACTGCCGGGCGCCGCCGAGCGGCCCGGGTTGAACGCCGCGTCCTTGCCGTCGCCGAGCGCGGTGGGCGCACCGGCGGTGTAGACACCGAACGCAGAGCGCATGTGCACGTCCCGCGCGGCCAACAGTTCCAGATCGCCCTTGCCGGTACGCAGAACACTCCAGGCCGGTGTGCCCAGGCGCTTGCCATAGGTGGTCACTTCGGTCAGCGTGCCGCCGCCATAACAGTAGCCGACGGTGGCGCAGAACGCCTCCTCGGTCATGCCCATCATCTCGGCGAAATCCTTGGCCGACGTCCCCACATAGGTCTCGTCACCCCAGAAGTCCATCGACCCCTGCTTGTCGACCAGACGCGGCGCGGGACCACAGTAGGGACCAGCGGCGCAGAAATCGTCCTCGCTCATGCCGAAGAATTCGGCCACCTCCTTGGCCGGCTTGCCCACCAGGCTGTCATCGCCAGCCCAATCCATCGACCCGTCCACCGAGACTACGCGGTCGCCCTTCCATTCGGTCGTCGTGGTAGCCGTACCGATCGTGGCGTAGTGGCTGTCGGCCAGCACGATGCTGCCCTCACCACCCCAGCGCCGCGTGCGTGGATCGGCCGCGTCAGCGTCGGCACCTGCCACTGCGGTCAGGTCCCATGAGGTGGTGCCCTCCGGCAGCATCGATGCCAATGCCCAGTTGCGCCCCTGGTTGCCCGCGGCGTCCGCCGGCCGCAGTTTGACCGGCTCCCCCCCGGCCAGCACCACCTTGGTCATCGTGGGAATGAGCGACCCGGCGCGCAGGTTCAGGGCAGTGGCGAGGGTCAGTCTTGCCGGCAGCGGAACGTTGGCCGGCCAGAGCTGCGCCGCCATCGGCGCCTCGCTGCGCAGGCGGAAGCCCGCACCCAGCTGGTCTCCGGTCCCCAGGGTGATCGGTTGCGCCAGCACCGTACCCGCCGCAATCACCTGGCCGCCGTGGATGACTGCCGCACCCAGCACGGTCCCTGCAGGCAGCAGCAGTTCGCCGGACAGCACCATCGCCGCCGGCAGCACCGTGCCTGCCGGCAGGCTGATGGCGCGGAACGGCAGGTCATAGTTGAGACGGGCACCCTGCTGGAACTCGGTGCCCGGCTGCAGCTGCACACCTTCGCCCGGCACCACCAGGTCGCCGCCGAATGCCGTGTTCGCCGAGTTGAGGCTGCGGCCCTGCACCAGGACCCAGCCACTTTCGTCCGGATTCGCAGGCGGCGGCGCGAAACCGTCATTGATGCTGCCGTAGACGTTTATGTCGCCCTCGGCACGCAGCACCAGCGCCGCAGACTCGCCGAAGCCACGTCGTGCCGGATCATTCCGGTTGGACTGCGGCCCATAGCGATAGCCAGACAGGTCGATGTCACCGGCCACGACCAGGTCGCCGCGTGGATTGTCGGCGCCCTTGCGGGCGACGACCTGCACGCCCGGGCGCAGGTGATGCTCGCCCAGCGCGGCGATGCGCTGCTGCAGGTCCGTGTTGGCGAATGCGGCGTTGAACCACGCGCTGCTGTCCGGATCGACCACGGTATCCAGCCAGCGCTGGTTGATCATCTGCGGACGGTAGCCATGGACATCCGGTGCGCTGGTCTGCGGCGCGTTGTCGTAAGTGCGGAAGCCGTTGACCTGGATATCCCCCGCACCGGCAATGCGCACGCCGGCCGCCACATTGATGGCCGCATCGTCGCCTCCGACCCGCGGCACGTTGAGCTTGATCGTGCCGCGCGCACGCCCATCGTTCTGGCCGGCCGCCTTGCCCAGCGCTACGCCGCTTCCCGCACGCAGATCCATGCCTGCCGCGTTGCCCAGCACCAGTTCACCCTGCGTGGAGGTCAGTTCGATCATCGCCCGGTTCGGGCTGTCGATGATCTTGCCGTAGCTGTCCACGCGCAGGCCGCTGCCATGTGCGTCCAGCGTTCCGTCCACCCGCAGCCCATCCCGTGCGGAGAGACGGATGCTGCCCACCTGTTCGCCACTGGCGTCTATACGGCCATCCACCCGCAGGCTGCCACGATCGACACTGATGTCGACATTGCGCGCCTTCACTTCATCGCCCACCCGCAGATCGCCTTCGGCAAGCTGGAAGGTACGGCCACCGGTGACGCCACCTGCAGTCAGGCGCATGTTGAGGCCGGTGAAATCCTGCAGCTGGCGCGCGCGGATGACCGCCTCGCCAGCGTCGAACGGCACCATCGTGCCACCCGCATCGTATCGGCCACTGGCGCTGCCCAGCACGCTGCCGGCCAGGTCGACGCGGCCGCCCAGCTCGCCCAGCGCCGTCACTGTCAGGCGACCACCACGGTTGTCCCGTGCAGACAGGTCGATGCGCGAGGCCGCGTCGGTGTGGATGTCACCGGCGGCCGAAGACAGCAGTACGTCGCCACCCCAGCTGTACTTGTCCACGTCGAACAGGCTGACCCTGCGCCCAGCCAGGTCCAGCAGCGCATTGGCGCCCAGCATCAACCCGTTCTGCGCCACGGCGTCCAGCCGTCCGGACGCCAGCGCAATGCGGCTGTCCAGTACGATCCGGTCGGCCTTCAGACTCAGCTCCGCGCCCAGCGCATCGCTGCCCGGGGTTGCACCCGCACCCTGCACGCGCAGCGTTCCGCCACTGTGCACGGCCAGGCGCGCGGCCGCATCGCCGGTCAACAGCGGGGTGTTGATATCCAGCGCGCCGCCGCTGTACTGCCAGCCCTGCCCGGTGACGTAGCCACCCTGCGACTGGTAGACATCCAGGCTGCCCTTGGCGGAAAACACCATGCGCTCGGAGGCGCTCAGGTTCACCCCGGCAAAGCCAAGTACCTGGCGGTCGGCAGCCACTTCGGAACTCGGGCGGGTGAACGGCGCGCGCCCCAGGGTCAGCGTGCGGGTGACCATGTCCAGCTGGCCGCTGCCGAGGCGGCCCACCATGGCCTCGCCCGGCCCCTGTGCCTGGCTGCTGCCCGGCACCTGGTCGACCGCCAGGGTACCGTCCCACACCAGCGTGTCGGCGAAGATGCGCGCACGATCATCCGCGCTGCCATAGCCATGAATGGCCGGTGCACCCAGCACCAGGCTGCGCAGGCTGCTGCGCCCGGTGACCGCATCGCGCGTATCCAGATCGACGCTGCCGAACACATTGATGGAATCGCGGGCGGACAGGCTGAGCGTATCCATCGCCGGCGCGCCGATCGCCGTATTGCCGCGCAGCAGCTGCTGCAGCACCTGCTGGTTCATGGTCATGCCCTGCGGCAGGCCACCCGTCGCAGCTGCCGCAGCGATGGCCTCGGCCGTGCCCAGGTTCAGCGCAGACATGCCCAGGCCGAGTTGCCGCGTGCCATAGCTCACGCCGTCGCGGATGTTCAGCGCGCCATCGGTGGCGATGGTGATGCTGCCATCGGACACCAGACGAGCCTGACCGGTGCAGTCCTGCTGGCAACCTCCCAGGTCGATCGCAACCGGTCCTGCCGATGAAGAGTCTGACGTGGTAACAACGTTCAGGCGCCGATTGGAGACCGCCAGCAGACCACCTCGGGCGAAGTAAGGCTCGACCGTTTCGCCCGCCCGCGACACCGTCGCTGCGGACAGAGTGTCGATCGACGCGCCCTGTTCCAGCAGGATGCCGCTGCCCCCGAACGCAGCAGAAACCAGCACCTCCTGCGCGGCCAGCGTCACACCCGAGCGCAGCACCACACTCCTTGCATTGCCGGTAATCGAGCTGCTCGCCAGAGCGGCGCGGCTGAAACTGCCACCGATCAGCAACGTGGCAGGACGGAACGCATTCAGTGCTGCATCGGTGATGGTCGCGCCAGGGCCGGTGGCTGCCGCGCCGTCCTTTCCGATGACTTCCAGGTCCCTGCCTATCGCAGTGGTCAGGTTGACCGACAGGATGCCGTCGCGGCCCTGCGCGCTACCGGGATTGAACCGTGCAAGCCCGGCGAACGCGACGGCCGCCGTGCCGGTGCGTCCCGCGCCGTCACCCAGCACAAGATTGACATTGCCGGCGTCCAGCGGACGCCAACGCATCGGCTCGCCGCGCCGTTCCGCCGTTCCCTGTACGAAGGCGTTGTAGCTGGTTTCGTTGTAGCCCGAGTGGCGCCGTACCACCTCGGCCGGGGTCACCACCATGTCGGTCAGCAGTGGCGAGGTACTCCCCCCCAGGCCCTGGCCCTGATGCCCGGACAGCCGCCAGGAACCGGTTCCCGTCGACAGCGGCTGGCCCACGCCAGTCGCGCCGGTCGCGCCCACTTCCACCCGGAACGCGCCTGACTGCAGCGCATAGCTGGCCGGAAGCAGGGTGTAGGTCCCGGCCGGAAGGCCCGGCACGCCGGCCGGCACCGTGATCTGTTGACCGATGCGGGGGTCGGCCGTGCCATCGGCCATGCCCGCTGGTGCCGGTACCTGTGCCCGGCCCGGCATGATCGCGTACACGGCGCTGCCCGATTGGCTGAAGCCATAGCGTGGATTGGCATCGGCGAGCGCCGCACGCAGCACATCCACCGAACCACCACGGCCGGCAACGAAGGCGCCACCATTCAGTTCACCGCCGCCGGAAACATCCAGCACACTGCCCGGTGCAGCATCGACCACGTTGGCGGTGATCGTGACGCCAATCGGATTGCTGATGCCGCCGGGCCCCGACAGGTCGAAATCGGCGCCACTGAAGCGCCAGGTGACACCGTCGACCGTGCCGCCAAACGGCAGGCTCAGGCCCGCACCGCTGATCGAGGTCACACTGCCCGGCAGCAACTCCACCCGGCCGGCACTGCTCCGGCCCGACTGGCTGCCGCCGATCAGGATCTGGCCCCAGGGCGCCTGCACGGTGCCTCCCTGTTGCACTGTTGCGCCCAGCAGGGCAAGGCTGCCGAAGGCCGAGTCCGGCGGTGGCAGTGCGGCGCCGCCACTGTTGCTGATGCGTAGCACCGCATCCGGGTTGACCCAGCCAGAGAGGCGCGTACCAAGGTCGGTGGCCGACGCGCCGGCCATCAGCCGTCCGTTGGCACGCAGCGTGGGATACAGGCGTGCCGCGTGCACATCCATCGAGCCCGGCACCAGCACCGACGATTCCTGCGCGCGCACGGCACCGGGCGCCAGGAAGCGGATATCGCCGCTGCTGTGCAGGCTGGCCTGATCGAAACCGGCCAACCAGTTCACGTCACGGATATCGAGCAGGTCCGCCTGCACGGAGAGCGCGTGCCCTCGGCCGATGGCCATCGCCGCCACCCCGGGCAACGACAATCTGTCGGCACTCACCTGTGGGCCGGTGCCCTGCGCCAGGCGCAGATACGGTGCTGCCAGTGACACGCGGCTGCCCTGCGCCGCATCAGGCAGCAGGCCCAGCGCGTTGGCCTGGATGCCGTGCAGGCGCAGGCTCTGCCCCATGCGCAGGTCGACATCGCCGCTGGCACGGATATCACCCAGCAGCGACAGGTGTTCGAAACCACCGGCCTGGATCTGCTGCACGGACAGCGGCGCATGCCCGTACTCGAGCCGCCCACCCTGCCCGTTCCCTTCTGCCGTCCGCTGGCTGAGCAGGATCGCACGACTGGCCAGCAGGTCCTTCTTGTCCTTGTCGGCGTTCTCGCCGTAGACCCCGCCGACGAAGGCGACCCCCAGGGTGCCGCCACTGGCGCCCTTGCCACCGGCGCTGGCGTCCATCACGCCGTCCAGGTACAGGCCATTGGCCGAGCGCAGCACGATGCTGCCACCGTCACTGTCGACCTGCGTGCGGCCTTGTCCCTCTACGTCCAACGTGGTCGACGCACCTGCGGCCCGCAGGCGTGCACCCTGCTCCACCACCACGAACGCATCGGGCGCGCGCATGACGGCATTGGCGGCCTCCCAGTCCAACGGGCCACCGATCTCGATGCGGCCGCCGCCCTGCACCTTGCCCTGCAGCCGCCCGCGGGCGTCGGCCAATGCAACGGACGTACCGCGCACATCCAGCTCGGCGCCTTCGGCAATCCGCCAGGTGCGTCCATTGGGCTGGCCGGCGTACAACCCGATCGGGGTGAATGCCTCGTTCAAGGTGATGCGTCCACCCAGCGCACGAACGGTACCCCGCACGTCGATGCTGCTGTTGCCCAGCAACGCGACGGACTGGCCCGGATCGACCGCGACCAGCGCGCCTTTGCCGATCTGCACATCACCGCCCTCGGCATTGCGGCCCGAACGCAGGGTCACACTGGCACCTGCGCGCTGGCTGACCCGCCCGCTGATCGGGTCGGCTGTGTACAGCGGCGCATCCCAGGCCTCCAGTGCCTCTGCGGCACTGCCGGCCCGGCGCGCCGCATCGGTCATGCGCAACCCGGGTGCCGCCACCACCAGCTGAGTGCCATCGGCGACGGTCAGGCCCTGATGGCCATTGATGTCGTAGCTTCCGAAGCCACTGCTGAACAACGAGGCCTGCAGCTTCAGCGCCGCATCATCCGCCCCACCCTCGCCGATCTGCACGCGTCCGCCGCTGGCGAGACTGAAACTGCCACGACCACTGCCGCCACGGCCACTGAAGTGGCTACCCTCGCCAAGTACGACCCGGCCACTGCCATCAGCGCTGACCTTCGCGCTGCTGGCCGTCAGGCTTGCACTGCCGCCCTTGCCGATCTGCCCCTTGCCCTTGGCGTCGATCAAGCCGCCGGCGTCGGCCAGGATGGCGGCGCCGTCACCCAGCACCACGTCGTGGCTGTTCTGAAGCTCTACGCTGCCGCCGTCGATCCACGCCTGACGCGCACCTTCGCCGGGCTGGGTGAGGGCATTGCTCCAGCCCCCGCCCACGTCGATACGTACGCCTTCGCCGATCCGCACCGCGCTGCGGCCTTGGACCAATAGTGCCGTCGTCGTTGCCAGCACATCCAGCAGGTTGCCTGCGCGCACCTGGCCACCGGCGATGCGCACGTCGCCAGCGAAGTTCACCTGGCTGCCGAGCAAGGCAAGCTGGCCGCCGTCCTGCAACTGCAGCATGCCCTGCAGATCCACGGTTGCCGACGTCGCCAGGTCGAGCCGGCCCCATTGCTGTGCGCTCAGGCGCGAACCATCCAGCCACACCGTGTTGCGGCGTGCCTCGTCGATCGGCGCCTGCAGTGTCCAGTCGGTCGCGGTCGCCGCTGGCGTACCCACACGGATCTGCGAGTCGAACAGGCCAGTGCGGCCGGTGCTGTCATAGCGTCCCACCCACAGCTGCGCGTTGCGCGCCACGGCAGTCTGCGCCTGCGCGTAGCCGTCCAGCGCCTGATCGGGGCGACGCACCTGCTGCGCGCCCTGGAAGGTCTGGGTATCGACCTGGCCGTCCAGCACGGCCGTGGGTGCCGACACCAGCAGCCGGCCCGCATCACGGCCGACCGTGTAGCCATTGTCCACGCGCTGGTCGGGAGCAATGAGCGGGTTGCGGAATGACTCGGTGACACCCCAGCGTTCCTGCTTGACCTCGAAGCCCTTGTACAGACCGTCGTAGAGCATCTCCGCCGGCGCATCATCAAGGCGATACAGCTGCCCGTCGCGCCCGCGCAACCAGCTCTGCTGGATGGCGCCGGACTGCACGTCCAGGCTGCCGCCGGCCAGGTTGATGCGCGAACCAGCGTGGCTGACCACGTCCTTGCCTGCCAGCTGCACGGTGCCACCCTGGGCCGCCCATTCGCCGATTGAATGGCCCTGGTTGTCGAGGTAGCCACCCACCTCCAGCAGCCCGCCACCGGCATACCAGCGCTCGCCTTCATGGCCTCCCGTTCCCGCGGCCATGTGGGTCAGCAGGCGACGATCGATCCAGACCTCGCTGCTGATCAGCTTGCCGCTGTCACGGTTGTCCGGCGAATCGCGCAGTTCGTTGCCCTGCACTTTCACCTTGACGTTGTTGCTTTCCATCGCCACCTGCACGCCCACCGCGCCGGAGACATCGACGCGGGCGCCATCGCCGACATAGCTGCGCCGCGCCGCGTCCGCGATCACCTGGCCGCCGGTCGCCACCGCCAGCGAGCCGGCCTGGAAATCCACGTCGCCACCGGAGACAACCTCGATACGCGACTGGTCCCGACGGTCCTGCAGCCGCGACAGGTTGTCGAAGGTACCGCTGTTGCTCCTGCCGCGCAGCGCGTCCTGTTCAGCCGATTCCTTGATCACGGCGTCGCGCTGGCTGTTCAGCACCGTGCTCTTGCCATCGTCCTCGATCAGCACCGCGGTCGTGGAGCCCGTCGCCAGGGTGACGCTGCCCTTCGTATCGGAGGCCGAGTTCAGCAGATGCACGGTGCCGCGCTGATTCAAGGTGGTCGTGGCCACCGCCACGCCCGCCTGCTCGACCGCGCGCCCGGCCAGGGTGATATCGCCTTCGCGCGCCTGGATCAGGCCGCTGTTGCGCACGCTGCCGGCACTGCTGTCGGCAATGAAACGCGGCGCGACTTCGTTGCCTCGGGTAGTGGAGGCGGTGTTCTGCGCGGTGCCCACGCCGCGCCGGATCACGAAACTGTCACCGGCCGCCAGCTGGGCCTGGCCCTTGCGGGTCTCGATCTGGCCAGCGTTCTCCACGCTGTGGCCAGCCAGCAGCACGTAGCCGCCGCCACGGGTGGCGGTGGTGGGCTCGTGGGTACTGATGCGCGCGCCCTGCTCGACCATCACCTTGCCGAAGGCATCGGTCAGTGAGGCCGTGCTGGCATCGGCGCTGTACAGGCCGTTGTCGCGGAACTGCGCATCACTGATGCGTGTTGCCGCCGCGACCAGATTGCGCACGTTGACCTGGCTGTTGTTGCCGAACACCACGCCGTTGCGGTTGGCCACGAACACCGTGCCACTGGCCTTGAGCTGGCCGAGGATCTGGCTGGGCCGGGCGTTGGGATCATTGACCCGGTTCAGCACCGCCCAGTCGGGGTTCTGCAGGAAGTTCAGCGTGGTATTGCCGCCCACGTTGAAAGTCTCCCAGTTGAGGATCGCCTTGTCCGCGGTCTGCTCGATGCTGACCTGGACCCGGCCATCGGCCCCTTGCGACTGGATGGCTTCACGCGCGTTGATCCAGCCGCGCGTGAGTGGGTTCTCGTCCGCCTTCAGGCCGTCCTTGCCCAGGCCGTCGGCGATCACCAAGCCACCGTCGCGGCGCACCTGCCGGGCCTGCTCCTGCAGGCGCTGCTGCAGGGCGATCGCCTGCGCTGCGGTGCCGAGGTTGTCGATCGATTGCTGCAGCTTCTGCCGCGCCGCGTCCTGCTGCTGTGCCGGCAGCTGGAACTGGATCGGCACGCCATTGGGCATGCGCCCGCTCTGTGCCGCTGCCCCCTGGGCCGCACCGCGATCGGCGAACCATGCAGGGCTGAATGCCTGCTGCGCCTGGCTGGCCGGAGCAACGACAGAGCCCAACGCCACCGCAATGGCCCAAGCCATCGGGTGATTGCGGCGCAGCAGCGCGGCCGGACGAACAGCGGACGTGAGCGGGTGCGACATCGGGACCTCGGCAATCGGGTGGGCCGCGGCGGCGGCAGCAATCGGAAGGCACGTGCAACGCGTGCCCTGCCCTTGATAGACGGTCTACGTGACGTGAAGCCGACAGGAATCTGCGGTCCCCACAGGCGACTGACCAGGGAAACGAAGACGCCGGCCCAAAGGGCCGGCGTCGGGTCAAACAGATATCAGCAAGCGGTCGCGATTACAGCGGGCGACCGATGTTGGCGCAGGTGCTCGGGTTGTTCAGCGCTGCAGCGTTGCCGGCCAGCACGAAGCGGGCACGGATGGCTTCACGCCAGGTCTTGGTCAGCGGGATGAAGCCGTGGGCACGGACGGCGGCATCGTTGGTGCCGTTGGTGCCGGCGTTGTAGTGGTTCATCAGGAAACCACGCAGGCTGTTGGCAACCGCGGTGGCCTTGTAGCACTGGCCGAACACCAGGTTGGTGTAACCGGCGATCGGGTAGCCATTGGCCGGATTGCCGAACACCGGCACCCACTTGGCCGGGTCGCTGGCGTCGGCACCGGACGGCGGAGCTGCGGATTCCAGGGTAGCCTGCACGTCCACTTCGTTCGGCGAATAGCCCTTCACCTTGGCGACCTTGGTCGCATCGCTCAGGGCAGCCTGGCGAGCAGCTTCGGTGTTGTCGGCAGCCGGGATGGCGTCCGGGCTGACGTAGCCGATGCGGCCCACGGCAGCCTGCACGGTGCTGTACAGCGCGCTGCCGCCGGTGGCGCTGGCCGGGATGAAGTTGGCCGGCGCGGTGTTGTTGACGAACAGGTTCTTGAAGGTCGACTGCACCGCGAACTTCGGAGCGGCGGTTTCGCCCGTTGCCCAGGCAACCTGCTTCAGGGTGGTGCCTTCGACGTCGGCCTTGGTGCAGGCGGTGGTCAGGAAGCGGGTCAGCAGTTCGCTGGTGCCGCTGCTTTCGTCGCGGTAGACGACAACGAGGTCACCGCTACGGCCCGACCCGGCAATGTCTTCCCACTTGGTGATCTTGCCCGAGAACACGCCGCAGATCTGGGTCACGTTCAGGTTCAGGGCGCCACCGGCCTTGTTGAACGGAACGGTGACGGAGGTCGCGACCGACGGCACCTGGATCAGCGCGCCGTAACGGTTGGCATCGCCAGCAACGTTGTAGGTGGTGTTGTAGGTGGTCAGTTCGGTGCCGCTCAGCACCGAGTCGCTACCGGCGAAATGCACGGTGCCGGTCGCCTGGAACAGCGCCGAGTTGTTTTCAAGGAAGGCCTTCTTGCCGGTGCCCGAGCCGGTCACGGCGTAGCTGAAGCTGGCCGGCAGGATGCTGTCCGGCTTGCCCTTGTACAGGTCGGCCGGCAGCGAAGCGCCACCGCCGGTGACAGTCTGCGCCGAAGCGGCACCGGCGGTGGCCAGCAGCGCGGTGGCAACCAGCGCGGCCAGGGTCTTGTACTTGTTCATGATCTTCTCCTGAAGGGTTTACTGCGAAGGGAAACGCCAAGGGAGGAACGGTCACTACACGCCTGCTGCCGCCGAGGGCCTCCCAGCCCACTCTGCGGCGACGTGTCCATGCTGGTCCGTGCCGATGACAGGCCGCTTAAGAAACCTGTGGAAGATCGAAAAAAGGTATGGAGGATTGTGTGGAGAAATCCAGGTCTCAGTAGATCCACGCCATGCGTGGATGCGCCGCCCAGGGTGCGCGTCGGTTGATCCATCCACGCATGGCGTGGATCTACTGCACCAGCTGATTCATTTCCATGATCGGCATCAGCACCGCCAGCACGATCGTCAGCACTACGCCGCCCATCACCAGGATCATGGTCGGCTCCAGCAACGCAGTCAGTGCCATCGCGCGACGCTCGAGCTCGCGCGAGATCGTCTGTGCGGCGCGATCCAGCAGCGGTGCCAGCGAACCGGTCTTCTCGCCACTGGCCACCAGATGCACCAGGATCGGCGGATACACCTTCTGCACCTTCAGCGCAGAGCCAAGCGCGGCACCTTCGCGCACGCGCGCGGACACATCGTCGGCACAGCGCGCCAGCAGCGCATTGCCCAGGGTCTGCCGCGCCGCCTCCAGTGCACGCAGCAGCGGCACACCGGCATCCAGCAGGATCGCCAGTGTCGAGGCGAAGCGCGCACTGTTCACACCCAGCACGAATCGCCCGACCATCGGCACCCGCAGGAGCATCGCGTCCCATCGCAGGCGCAGCTCGGGCTTGCGCAGGGCCAACCGCCAGGCCACCACCAGCGCAGCGATACCGAGCCCCATCCACATGCCCCAGCTGCGCACGAACGCGCTGGCGGCCAGCATCACCTGCGTGAGCATCGGCAGCGTCTGGCGTGCCTGCACGAACGCGGTCACCACCTGCGGCACCACGTAGCTGAGCAGGAAGATCACGATCGCCACCGACACCAGGCTGATCGCCGCCGGGTAGATGAAGGCGGTCAGTACCTTGGCCTGCAGCGCATTGCGCTCTTCGATGTAGTCGGCCAGGCGCTCCATCACCCGTGCGAGGTCGCCGGAGTCTTCACCTGCACCCACCAGCGCCCGATAGATCGGTGGAAAATCGCGTGGCCGCGCTGCCAGCGCCACGGTCAGTCGCTGGCCGGCACGCACGTCGGCGCGTACCGCAGTGAGTGCCTGGGCCACGTGCGGGCGCTCGGCCTGCTCGATCACCGCGCTCAATGCGCCTTCCAACGGCAGGCTGGCAGCCAGCAGGCTGGCCAGCTGACGCGTGGCCCAGGCCAGCTCGCTGGCAGACAGCCGGCGGGCGCCCCAGCCACTGCCCGCACTGCGCGCCGCACTCACCTGCACCGGTGTCAGCCCGCGACCACGCAGCAGCTGGCGCGCACCGCGCGGGCTGTCAGCATCCAATTGGCCCTTCTCGATGCGGCCCTGCGCGTTGGCAGCCTGGTAGTCAAACAGTGCCATGCAGGCCTCAATCGTCGCCGGTGACGCGCAGGATCTCTTCCAGCGTGGTTACCCCGCTGTCGACCCAACGCTGGCCATCCTGCCGCAACGTCCGCATGCCGGCGCGCCGTGCGGCCTCGCGCAGCGCGGGCTCACCCTGCCCTTCATGGATCAACGCACGTACCCGGTCGTCGACCACGAACAGCTCATGGATGCCGGTTCGCCCCCGGTAGCCGCTGTTGGCGCAGGCTGCGCAGCCCACCGCGCGCCATACGGTGCGACCCTCGCCATCCACCTCGGCACGCCGGCACTGTGTACACAGCCGCCGAACCAGCCGCTGCGCCAGCACACCACGCAACGAGGACGCCAGCAGGAACGGCTCCACGCCCATGTCGGCCAGGCGGGTCACCGCCGAGATCGCATCGTTGGTATGCAGCGACGCCAGCACGCCATGCCCGGTCAGCGACGACTGCACGGCGATCTGTGCGGTTTCCAGGTCGCGGATCTCGCCGATCATGATGGTGTCCGGATCCTGGCGCAGGATCGCGCGCAGCGCGGTGCCAAAGCTCATGCCGATGCGCGCGTTGACCTGGATCTGGCCGATGCCGGCGAAGTCGTACTCCACCGGGTCTTCCACGGTGAGGATGTTGCTGGTGCTGCTGTCGAGCTGGCCCAGTGCGGCGTACAGCGACGTGGTCTTGCCGCTGCCGGTCGGCCCGGTGACCAGCACGATGCCGTGCGGCTGCCGGATCAATCCGGTGAACGTGGCCAGTGTGTCATCGGCCATGCCCAGGCGCTGCAGTTGCAGGCGACCGGCATCCTTTTCCAGCAAGCGCAGCACAGCACGCTCGCCATGCCCGGTCGGCACCGTGGAGACGCGGATATCCAGCGGCCTCCCGCCCACGCGGATCGCGATGCGCCCGTCCTGCGGCAGGCGCTTCTCGGCAATATCCAGGTGCGCCATGATCTTGATGCGCGATACCAGCGCGGCGTGCAGTGCGCGCCGTGGCTGCACCATGTCGCGCAGCGTGCCGTCCACCCGGTAGCGCACCACCGAATGAGTCTCGAACGGTTCGATGTGCAGGTCGCTGGCGCCATCGCGTGCAGCCTGTGCCAGCAGTGCATTGATCATGCGGATCACCGGTGCATCGTCCTGTGCATCCAGCAGATCGGTGACCTCCGGCATGTCCTGCATCAGCCGGTCCAGATCGACCTCGCTTTCGGCGGCACCGACCACGGCAGCGGCATCACCGCCGTCACGGTACTGCTCACCCAACCGCTGCTGCCAGGTCGCGGCATCCAGTGCCTGGAACGGCAGCGGTCCATGCCGGCGGCGCAGCTCGGCCACGGCCCACGCCGCGGTGTCGGCGGTGCCCAGCAACACGGGCTCGCCGCCCGCTTCGGACAGCATCACGCCATGGCTGCGCACCCAGGCGTACGGCAGCGGTGCGGCGGTGCTCACGGCCCGATCACCAGTTCCGGCGTGTAGCCCAGCCCGCGCAGCTGCTGCAGTGCCGGGTCCAGCGTTGCCGGATCGCGCGGCAATCGCACGCGCAGGCGCTGCCCACTCTCGCCCGGCGTCGCTTCGGCATAGGCCTGCAGGCCCAGTGCCCGCACCTGCGCCACGCCCTGGCTGGCACGCGCCGGGTCCAGTCCCTGTGCGAACTGCACCAGCTGGGCATCGCCCTCACCGGCCGGATACAACGCCGCCAGGCTGGTGTTCTGCAGCGGCTGGCCCTGTCCATCGCGCGCATTGCCCTGGCCGAGCACAGACAGATCCTGCGGCGGCAGCTGCGGTGCGGACAACGCCGGCAATGCCCAGCTCTGTACGGGCTGCGCGCCGGCCTGCGCGTTGCGCATGTAGTCATAGCGGTCGCGGGTCAGGCGCTGGCCGGCGGCGGGATCGCGCACCACGTGCGGGCGCAGGAACACCATCAGGTTGGTCTTGGAACGCTTGCGCGTATCACTGCGGAACAGCGCCCCCAGCACCGGAATCCTGCCCAGGCCCGGCACCGCGTCACGACCGTGGCTGACGTTGTCCTCCAGCAGGCCACCCAGGACCATGATCTGGCCATCGTCCAGCAGCACGCTGGTATCCAGTGCACGCTTGTTGGTGATGATGCCGGCGGCACTGTTGGCACTCTGCGCGTCGATGCTGCTGACTTCCTGGTAGATGTCCAGTTTCACCGTGCCACCTTCGGAAATCTGCGGGCGCACCCGCAGCTTCAGGCCCACGTCCTCGCGCACGATGGTCTGGAACGGATTGTTGCTGCCACCGCCACCGTCGGTCACGTAGCGGCCGCTGACGAACGGTACGGTCTGGCCGACCATGATGCTGGCCGCCTCGTTGTCCAGCGTCATCAGGTTCGGCGTGGACAGGATGTTGGCACCGCCCTTGCTCTGCAGTGCGTTGGCCAGCGCTTTCATGTTGAGGATCTGGCCGACACCGGGCAGGTTGATGGTGCCGTCGATCACGCCGATCTTCAGGCCGTCCTTGGGCAGCACGTCCAGGGTGGTGCGCGCGGTGGTGCTCAGCCCGCTGCCGCCGGTGGCCCCACCGAAGTGGGTGCCGCCGAAGGTTCGCCCGTTGCCCAGCATCCACTGCACGCCCAGCTCGGCCGCATCGGTCTGGTTGACCTCCACGATCAGGCTCTCGACCAGCACCTGCGCACGGCGCTGGTCGAGCTGGTCGATCACCCGCCGCAGGTTGCGGTACACCGGCTCCGGTGCCGAGATCAGCAGCGTGTTGGTGGCCACGTCCGCCTGTACCGAAATGCCGTTCTGGCTGAAGCCGGTGCTTCCCGCATCGATCGGGTCACGGCGGCTCGGGTCCAGACGCTGTGATTCCAGCGCATTGCCTCCGGTCTTGGCCTGCTGCGGCTGCGACGGCTGCGCGGGGGTGGAACGGTTGGCGTCGCCGGGCAGTGGTGTGATGCCTTCGTTGCTGCCCATTGCCGGTGCATCGCTCTGCCCGGCCACCACGCCTCGCAGCACACCGGCCAGCTGGTTGGCCTGGGCATTGCGCAGGTAGACCACATGCAGGTTGCCGGATTCATCCTGGGCACGGTCCAGCTTCTCCACCAGCTGCCGCGCCAGGCGGGTGCGCCCGGGGCTGCTCGACCGCAGCAGCACGCTGTTGCTGCGCGGGTCAGCCATCACCACCACCTTCTGGGTGGGCTCGGTGCCCTGCGCATCCAGCAGCGGCGCGACCATCGCCGCGACGTCAACGGCAATGCCCTGCTGCAGCTTCACCACGTCGGTGTCCATGCCGGCCGGTGTATCCACGCTGGCGATCACCCGCGCGATGCGCTCCAGGTTGTCGGCGTAGTCGGTGATCACCAGGGTGTTGTTGCCCGGATTGGCGGTGATCGGATTGTCGGGGCTGATCATCGGTCGCAGCACCGCCACCAGCGCGGCCGCGTTCTCGTAGCGCAGCGCGAAGGTGCGCGTGGCCACCTCACCGCCGGCACCACCGGTGCCGACGCGCCCTCCCAACAGCTTGGCATCGGCCTGCGGCACCACCCGGCTGACGCCGCCGTTCTCGACCACCGCGAAGCCACGCATGCGCAGTGCACCGAGCAGCAACTGGTAGGCCTGGGTACGACTGACCGGGCCATCGGAAACCACCGTCATCTTGCCGGTCACCCGTGGGTCGACCAGGAACTGGCGCCCGGTGAAGCGCGCGGCCATGCGCAGCACGCCGCCGATATCGGTATCCACCAGGTTCAACTGCACCGGCTCGTCGCGGGTGTCCTGCGCCAGTACCGGCGCCGGTGCGTGGGCCGTGCACACGATCAGGGCCAGTGCGGTACTGCAGGCAAGGCTGCGCATCGCCCTCATGGATGGGCACCCACGTTGAGCGCCATCACGATGTTTCCGGAAATCCGTGCCGCCGGCATGTTCGCATCCCCTGTGCGTGTCAGTTGCAGCTGCTTCAGTTCGATGGCCGGGTCGGCCAGCAGCGGCAGCAGCCAGTTCCATAGCGCGTCGGCGGGCACCGCCTGCACCTGCAGGTGCCAGCGCCCGTCGCGCGCTTCGATATGCAGGCCGTCGGCAAGGCCGGCGGTCCTGATGCCATCGCGCAGCCCGGCCAGTGTCGGGTGCTGGCCCTGCGCCTGCTGCTGGCGCTCGCGGGCGCGCAGCAGCGGTGCCAGTAGGCGGGACTGCGCCTGCAGCCGGGGTAGCTCGGCCTGCCAGTGCGTACGCTGCTTCAGCAGGGGCTCCAGCCACAACGACCACAGACCCGCCACCAGCAGCGCCACCACCATCACCCACAGCATCAGCCGGTCGCGCGGTGGCAGGCGTTGCCAGCGCAGCTGCAGGCCCGCCAGCCCCTCGCCCAGCCGTAGGGTGCGGGTCGTCACTGTCCAGCTCCGCTCACCCGCAGGTGTCCACCAGCTTCGCGCGCCAGTTGCAGGCCCTGTGCCTGCACCGCCTGCTGCCAGTGCTCAAGCCGCTGCGGATCGTCGGCCAATGCCTGGGCATCGGCATCCAGCTCCATGTCCAGCTGCCCGGGTTGGTAATGCAGGCTGCGCACCTGCCCTGCCAGCTCCGGGACCGCCTGCAGCGTGCTGGCAACCTGACGCTGCAGCACCGGCAATGGCGGCGCCGGCGGTGGCACTGCAAGTGCTCGCCTCGCCTGCAACACCGGGTCCACCACATCGGTGATCTCCGGGAAGCGCGCGCTGAACTGCCGTGCCATGTCCTGCTGCAGCGCTTCACCCTCGATCCGCCAACGCGAGACCTGCAGCTGCAGGCCGAGTGCAGCCAGCAGCACTGCTGCAAGTGCCAGGCCGATCGCCAGTCGCGGTGCTTGCCGGCCTGCGCCGGGCAGCGGCAATGACCAGCCTGGCAAGGGGCCACAGGCCTGCTGTTCATGCGTGACGGCGGTGGCCGGCAGGCTGTCCGGCCACGTCTGCGGCACACTATCGATCCACTGCACGGCCTGCACGCCGGCCTGTTGCAGGCGCACGGCCAGCGCCTGCATCACCGCACAGGCGTCACGTCCGCCATACCATTGAACGAAAGCCCGATCGCGCCCGCTGCGTACCAGCAGGTGCTCGCCGCTGACCTGCAGCGTGGCATGGCCGTCCTGCCAGGGCAGCAGCAGCGGCGTCGGATACAGTGCCTGCAGCCGCAGGGCACACGAAGCCAGCAGCTGCTGCGCCTGCACTATCGCCTGCTGGCCGAGCCAGGCCACCGGAACCGTGCCGTCTGCCGCCTGCGCACCGTGGGCCAGCGCCACCTCCTGCAGGTCATCCAGCAGCATCGCCTCCACCTCACCCTGCAGCGCCGACTGCAGGCGGCGCCCGGACAGCGGCGGCAGCTGCAGTTCCAGCAGGATCAGATCCTGGGGATCGAGGCAGGCCAGCACCCCGGCCTGTGGATGGCGGCGCCCCAGCACAGCCAACGCTTCGCGGCCGTGGGCCTGCATGCCCCCCTTGTGCAGCAGCGCCCACTCGACCTCGCTGTCGGCGCGCAGGTATTCCAGTGGCGGCAGGCGCACCCTCAGCTGCACGCTCATGCACCGATCCTCGTCCATACGCGCTGCACACGCACGCTGTCGTCGCGGTACTCGCGCCAGATCAGCGCGCGGAAGTCGACCGTACTGCCCTCGGCCTGCACCTGGCCGAGGGCGAGGAACCATTCGCTATGGATGCCAAGCGGCACTACGGCCATCTGTGCGTCGCTCAGTTGGAGTCGATGGGCGATGTCGCCGCGGTTCAGCAGCCATTGGCCGCCGTCACGTTCACCGAGCAGCGCCCGCAGGCGCGCCGGTTCTACACTGGGTACGACGGCCTGCAGCACGCTGATGTCACTGGTATTGGCATTGACCAGGGTCTGCGCCGGCAGCACCACGGTCCGCCGTGCCAGCGCCTGCAGTGCCACCGGATCGGCGCCGGGAAGGGCCTGCTCGATCATGGCGTCACGCGGCAGCGGCGCCTGCGCCTGGATGTCGCCATCGCGCAGGCGTGCCTGGATATGGTCCGCCGCGGAGGCACAGGCACCCTGCCCCAATCCCTGCCCGGTGCACAACGCAACGAAGGCGCGTCGCGCCTCCGGGTCCACCTGACCATGGGCCAGCAGATTGCGCAGGTTGAACATCGACTGGGCATCGACCAGCTGCAGCTGCACCGGTAACGGTGCCTGCAGCTGCAAAGGACGCGCCCAGCGCCCGCCACGCACCGTGGTCAACTGCTCGCGCACATCCTCTCGCAGCTGCTGCGCCGCACGCTCCAGCGTTGCGTCCACGGCCATGCGCACCTGTGCGCGCAGCTGGTCGCCACGCAGCGCACGCAGCTGGGCCGACTGCCGGGTCAGCAGTGCCGTGGCAATCACCGCCACCAGCGCCACCACCAGCAGGGCAACGATCACCGCCATGCCACGTTGACGGACACTCGAAACAGAACGCATCCGGGCTGACATCGGCCTGCCTCACAGCTGCCAGGAGCCGATGTCCGCGTTCCCGGCGTCGCCACCGGGCTTGCTGTCCGCACCCAGCGAGAACACATCGATGTCGCCGTGGGTGCCTGGTATCTGATACTGGTACGGATGGCCCCACGGGTCATTGGGCAGGCGATCCAGATAGGGCGTGACCGGCATCGCGCCACCGCCCTGCGGTGGCTTCACCAGTGCCTGCAGGCCCTGCTCGGCACTGGGATAGCGTCCGTTGTCCAGCTTGAACAGTTTCAACGCCTGCATCAATGCGGCGATGTCCTGGCGCGCCGCCACTACGCGCGCCTGGTCGGGACGGTCCATCAACCGCGGCACGATCAATGCGGCGAGGATGCCGATGATCACCACCACCACCATGATCTCGATCAGGCTGAAACCCTGCTGCCGAGCCCTGCGACCACGAACCTGCCTTGCCATTGTTCCGCCCTCGTCATCCTGGAAGAGACCGCTGCGCCATGGTCAGCGGTGCATGTGTCAGTACGATAAACATCCGCCGGAAATCCGCTGCGCGTGTGCCTGTGCAGGCGCAACACGTGCAGCCGGGGCACATGCAGACTCGAACAGGTGCTGCGGCACGCCGGCCAGCGCATCGTCGATGCAGCCGCGCAGCAACGGGTGCGCGCAGGCCTGCAGCAGGCGCACGCACTGCATCGGCGACCACGCTGTTCCATGATCCAGGCCGATGAACATCCGATAGGCCTGGTGATAGCGCAGGTCGTCGTACACGCGCTGGGCACTTTTCAGATCGCGCACGACCACCAGCAGGGCCGCGCGTTGCAGCAGCCGGGCATCGCCTGCGTCAAGCGGCAGCGCGCTCATGGCCGCCTCGGGCCAGGGCCGCAGCTGCAGGTCGAGGGCTCTTCGCAGCGCCACCAGTGGGTGCGCACTACCATCCAGTGCCGCCCAGCGCGCCGCATCCGCCCAGGCGTCACTGGACAGCACCCAGACCCAGGAGTGCCCGTAACGGTGCACATTCAATGGCGTATGCCGTGCCTGCTCCAGTGACTGGCTGAGGTGACGATCCAGCTCCAGCATGCTGATCCTGCGACTGTCTGCCATCGGCGCCGCCCGTGCTCCGCGACGCGTGGTGCGTCGTACTCTGGAGAAGACGTCAGCAAGGCAGGTGAAGCGACAGCGCGCATGCAGCTCTGTGCACTGCGTGGCGCTTCATCGGCAACGTCATCGCAGCGTCATCCGGCTGCAGGCTTCGCGCTCCAGTCGCGGCGCTTCGCCACCACAACGGCGTGCCAGTGTCGCCACGTCGCTGCGCGCGGCGAACGCGACCAGCGCATCGGTCATGTCCACGTCGTCGCCCCATGACGCCATCGCAACACGCAACGCAGGCAGTTGCCAGCCGTCCATCACGCCGTGGGTGCCCGCCACGAACCAGTGCCACAGCCGATGGTGCAGCACCTGCTCGTGCAGCTGCGCCAGATCGTCAAGGCCGTGCATCCCCGTCAACAACAGCGCACGCGCGAGGGCCGCAGGTGACAATGCACCGGCTTCAGACAGGGGGAGTGCCTGTTGCTGCAGGCGCAGCAGCATCGCCAACGGGTGCGACTGCGGATCAAAGTCCAGCAGCACTGCCTGTTGCTGCCACTGCGCATCGGACACCACGCACACCCATGGCGAGCCATAGCGATGCACCATCAAGGGCCGTCGCTGTGTGGTTTCCAGCAGCGCCGACAGATTGCGACGCAGATCCAGCACACCGATGGTCTCGTTGCGCATCCTTGGCTTCTCCTTGCTTGCAACAGCCCTGCACGGTGCGCACGGCCAGCGTCTTCATCTATCCAAGGACGGCAATGCCACCCGGAAACCGACGCAGATCCAGCGACATCGTCAGCCGCAGCTGCTCAAGCGCCGCATCCGGGTCATCGATGCGGAACCGGCCGCTGACCGGGGCACGCGCCAAGGCCGATTCGCCCAGCAATACCTTGCCGCGGCGGTAACGGTTGATCTCCTCGACCACCTCGCGCAGCGGTGCGCGACGGAACACCAGCATGCCTTCGGTCCAGGCACTCACTTCCGAGGCCACAGCCTCGGCCACCACGCCACTGAGGCGCTCGTCATAGCGGGTCTGCTGGCCCGCCTGCAGCTGCAGGCGGCCCTGCGGGTGCTCGATGCGGGCGCTGCCCTGCAGGCAGGTAACGCGCACCTGCCCCTGGGTGTTGCGTACGTCCAGGCGCACCGCGCCCTCATCGGCAATCACGCAGCCCGGGCCCGCGAACAACGCCAGGTGCAGGCCCGGCCGGGTCTCGATCGCGGCCTGGCCCTGCACCAGCTCGAAGCCTTCGCCCTGCGCGTCCGCGCGGCGGCGCAGGCTGCTCTGCGTATCCAGTTCGATCTTCAGCTGTGGCGAGGGCGCGATCTGCAGACGTTCACCGGTGCCGGTGTGGAAATCGGCCGCCATGGCTGTCACCGAAGGCCACAGCCCCAGCGGCGGGCGGATCGCCGCCACCACTGCCAGGCTGGCCGGGGCGGCAATCGCGGCACCGAGGAAGGCACGGCGACTCCAGCGCTGGGCTGGCGTCGGCGCGACCGGTTGGCGCGTGGCCGCGGGCAGCTGCTCGCCGGCCAGCCGTACCTGCTCCCATTGCCGGCGCGCACGGCCGAACGCTTCACGATGACGGGGATCGGCCTCGCACCACGCGCGGAACCTGCGCCCGTCTGCGGCGGTCGCCTCGCCCGAGGTCAGCCGCACCACCCACGCGTGGGCCTGACGCTCGACGGCATCCAGCGGGCGTTGCGGGCGATCGTCAGGATCCATGGGGGCTCATGCCGGACCCGCACGCTGCGGGGTTCTGCTCGGCGTCAAAGTGTAGACGGATGCCGTCGCTCAGAACCGCACCTGGCGCCCCTGCCCGCTGCGCTCGGCCAGGTAGTCCTGGGCCGCCTTCAGCTCACGCTGCACCAGCCGCAGCGACACGCCGAGATGCTCGGCCACGTCGCGCTGCTGCAGGCCATCGACGCGGATTGCCAGCAGGATGCGGCGCCGGCGCTCGGGCATGCGTTGCAGCAGGCCGACCATGTCTTGCAGCGCGAAGTCCAGTTCGGCCGCCTGCGCCGGGCCCGGTGCCGGGTCGGCCATGTCCATCAGCGTATCCACCTCCTCCAGGCTCAGCAGGCGGTGGTCTGCACGTTGGCGGTCGATCACGGTGTTCATCGCCATGCGCAGCAGGTAGGCCGCGGGGTTCTGCACGGCGTCCAGGCGGTCACGGCGCGCGCTCAGGCGCATCCAGGTGTCCTGCAGCGCGTCGCCGGCCAGCTCTTCCGAGCCCAGCTTGCGCACCAGCCGGCGCTTCAGCTCATCGTAGGCGCCCAGAAGGTGCTCCATCAGGTCAACTGCCCCAGCCGTACCGTTGCTCATGTTCGAATCCTTGAAGTCATGGAAGGGGCGCACGCCGGCCACAGTCGTGGTCGGTGCCGGAAGGACGGATCTGCAGTGTTACCGGCTGTGGCAGCGCGGCGGCCTCGGTCGCCAGCACCAGGCCCTGCATCGCCTGCAGCAGGCGTGCATCGCGGCGATCACTGCCACTGCCGGACAGCAGCTCGGGCCGGCTCACCTGACCCGCGCCGTCGATGCGGAAGCGCAGCGTCGCGGCATAGCGGCCGGGCGCGATCTCCGGGTCGTCACAGAACACCGCACGCAGGCGCTGCTGCAGCCCGCCGTAGCGACGCCGACGCTCGGTATCGGGAAGATCGACGCCAACAACGGGTTCGGCGACGGAGGACATGCCCCGGCGCAGCACCACGCGCTGCTCGCCGATAACCTCGGCCTCGATACCGGAGTCCTGCAAGAGCATCCGCAGTGCGGGCAGCGGCGGCAGGCTGGCGCGCAGCGCATGGCTGCTGCGGCCCGCGGCAAGATCGCCCGGGTACATCACCGACCACCCGCTGATGACGCTGAAGCGCTCGACCGCCTGTTCCAGCGGCTGCGCGGGGATGTCGTAGGCATGAACACCATCCTGCGCGGCAGCGGCAAAGGACAGCAGCAGCCATGCGGCGATGGCCACCTTCCAAGTTCTGACCGCATGGTGTCCATTCAGCCCCCTGACGTAGAACACATGACCCTCGGCAGCGACAGCAGCTGCAGTGGACGCGCACCACGACCGGAAGCCCGGCCCGCGCGCGACCAGCAAGCGGGCTCAAACCGTACCGGGGCCACATGTCATTGCGATGACCGCCGCCCGCGGCCTGGTGTCGAGCCAGGTTCCGGGGAGCCAGTCACGCATCAGGAATCAATGAATCGAACAGACCACGCTATCTACGCACGGGGGTCAGAGCCCGTTGCGAAGCAACGGGATCCGACCCCGAGCCGACCCAAACGTGTCGACCAAGGTCGACACCCACCAAGAGCAGCTCAAGCCGTTCCGGCAGATCGTGGAAATCTGTCGAAGGCGGCGTGGGTCCGGTTGCGGGGGCGTGAGCCGCATGGGCCCGAGGCATGCCTCGGGCGGGTTGGGCAGGACGCCCAACCCCGGTCTTGCCGTGTGCGCAGGAAAGCGCACACGAGCAAGCGGCGACCGACCTTACATGGGTGAGGGCGCTTTGCTTGCGAAGCACTGCTTCGCAAGCGCCCGAACGCACAGCCGCCAGCGGCTGGGCCGGGCCCCGGAGGGGGACTTGCAGCGTCCCCCGCAACCGGACCCACCCCGCCATCCCTCAGCAGGCCCGCTGTTGCTGTTGCTGTTGCTGTTGCTGTTGCTGTTGAGGTTGCCGGCCAGCGACCGGCACTACCCGCGGGTGCCGGGTGCAACCCGGCCGCAACCACCCATCCCTCAAAGCGGCAGCTGGGTCGTCTGCTTGATCCGCTGCATCGGAATCTCGGTCTTGGTGTTCTGCACCCCGGTAATCCGGTTCAGGTGCTGCATCTGGAACTGCCGGTAGGCATCAAGGTCGGCCACCGCCACCCGCAGCAGGAAATCGCAGTCACCGGCCATCAGATGGCATTCAAGTACTTCCGGGAAAGACTTGATGCTGTTGATGAAGTGGTTGGTGGTGTCCTCGTCCTGCCCGCGCAGCCACACCCGCACGAACACCGTGAAGCCCCGGCCCACCTTGGCCTCGTTCAACAAGGCCACATAGCGGTCGATGTAGCCGCCCTCCTCCAGCAGCCGCACCCGCCGCAGGCAGGCCGAGGGCGAAAGGCCCACCAGCCGGGCCAGCTCCAGGTTCTGCAGGCGACCGTCACGCTGCAGGGCATCGAGGATGCGCCGATCAAGGTTGTCGAGCTGGTACTGCATGGAATTTCACCAGTGGCGACATTGGCCGCATGTAATCTCAATATTCTCGGATTCAATGGCATCAACGCAACCCGATTTCGCGATCGGACCGCTAGCATGGGCCACCCCCACCTTGTTGTGCCGTTCGATGGACGCCCGTACCACCCTCCCCCTGCCCGACACCTGCGACACCGCGCCGCGTGCCGAATTCCTGCGCGGCCTGCGCGCCGCCGTGCCGGTGATGATCGGCTTCATCCCCTTCGCCCTGGTACTCGGCGCACAGGCGGCCCAGAAGGGTCTGAGCGTACTGGAAGTGCCGCTGATGACCGGCCTCAACTTCGCTGGCGGCTCGGAGTTCGCTGCCGTCGAACTGTGGACCTCGCCACCGCACATCGCACTGATCGTGGCCATCACCGCGCTGGTCAACAGCCGCCACCTGCTGATGGGCGCCAGCCTGGCCCCGCTGCTGCAGCACCTGCCGCGCCGCCGGGTGCTGCCGGCCTTGTTCTTCATGTGCGACGAAAGCTGGGCGATGGGCGTGGCCGATGCGCGCCGCCGTGCACTCGGCTTCAGCCTGGCCTACTACCTGGGCGTCTCGGCAGGCCTGTACACGGTCTGGGTGGCCTGCACCGCGCTGGGCGCGGTCGTCGGCCCGATGCTGGGCGACATCCACGCCTACGGCTTCGACATGGCCTTCCCCGCCGTGTTCCTGGTGCTGCTGCGTGGCATGTGGCAGGGCATGAAAGCCGCGCGTCCGTGGCTGGTCAGCCTGGTGGTGGCCGCTGCCACCTACCTGCTGGTGCCGGGTGCCTGGTACGTGGCGAGCGGCGCACTGGCCGGCCTGGCCGCGGCCTGGCTGCTGGCGGAGGACGCAGCATGATCTTCAATGGCCTGATCCACTGGACTTCGGTACTGACCATCGTGCTGATGGCCGGCGCCACCTACCTGACCCGCATCGTCGGCTTCCTCGCGCTGCGCAACCGCACGTTGAGCAAGCGCGCAGTGACGGTGATGGAAGCCGCGCCGGGCTGCGTGCTGATCTCGGTGATCGCCCCCGATTTCGTCGCCGACAAGCCCGCCGACCTGGCCGCGCTGGCGATCACCCTGCTGGCCGCCACGCGGCTGTCGATGCTGCCGACCGTGCTGATCGGCGTGGTCTCGGCGGGTGTGCTGCGCTATCTGATGGGCTGACGCGCTTCCGCCGGGCATGGCCACTGCGACACCCGGTCGCAGGCCGTCGCGTCACCCGCTTGATCAATGTCAAACCGCCCGCCGCCGCGCGGGCGTATTTCTATGCAGGACCCGAACACGCCGGCGTTACCGGCATCCACAAGGACCCTGCGATGAGCTACACCCCCGACAACGTCCAGCTTCTGAACGCCATGCAGAACGTCATGGTGATCTCCACCACCGACCTGCAGGGCAACATCACCTACGCCAACGACCTGTTCTGCACGCTCACCGGCTTCGCCCGCGAGGAACTGATCGGCCAGCCGCACAGCATCGTGCGCCATCCAGATGTGCCCAAGGCCGTCTACAAGGACATGTGGGACACCATCAAGGCCGGCAAGACCTGGACCGGCATCGTGCCCAACCTCGGCAAGGGCGGCGTGCTTTACGTGGTCGATACCACCGTGCAGCCACTGTTCGACGCCGACGGCAACATCACCTCCTACATCAGCATCCGCCGCGTGGTGAATGACCTGATGCAGAACTACGACCTGGTCGAGTTCAGCAAGGAAAAGTTCGACGACTTCTACGAGGCCGCGTGAACGCCCTCCCGACCAGTACGCCCTTCAGCCGCCTGCTGGTGGGTTTCGCGTCCGAGTCGGGCAATGCCCGCGCCCTGGCCCAGCGCCTGGGCGCGGACCTGCAGCCACATGGGCCGCAGGTGCTTCCATTCAACGACATCGACGTAGCCAGTCTCGGCCAAGGCGATGTGCTGCTGGCGATTTCCAGTTCGTTCGGCGATGGCGAACCGCCGGCCAATGGCGAGCAGTTCTTCGAAACGCTGCGCCAGACCCCGACGCTGAGCGGCCTGCGCTATGCAGTGTTCGGCCTCGGTGACACCGGCTACCCCAGCTTCTGCGGCTTCACCAAGGCGCTGGATGCGGCGCTGAGCGAGCGCCAGGCGCAGCCGCTGCTGCATCGCGTGGATGCCGACCTGGGCTACGAGCAGTTCTTCCAGCAATGGCAGCCGGTGCTCGGCCAGGTGCTGGATGGCGACCTCAGTGCCGGCCAGGACCTGCACCTGCAGGTGACCGCCTATGGCGAAGACAATGCCTTTGCCGCCTCCATTCTCGAACGCCGCCGCTTGAACAGCAGCGATCCCGCTGCCTGGCACCTGCAACTGGACATTGCCGGCAGTGGCATGGCCTACCGCGCGGGCGACACCCTGCACGTAGTACCCGAGAACGACCCTGCCCTGCTGCAGGCATTGGCCGCCTGGTATGGCGACACCGCCGCCGTGGCCGCCCTGCATGACCGCGAGCTGCGCCTGCTGAGCAAGGGCGTGCTGCGCGAACTGGCCAGGCTCGGTGGCAGCGAGGTACTGAAGGGCCTGTTGAAGGTCAGCCAGAAGCGCGAGCTGGAAGCCTACCTGCACGGCCTGGACCTGCTGGACGTGCTGCAGGACCACGCCACGCCGGACAGCGTGCAGCTGGCCCGGCTGCGCGAACTGCTGTCACCGCGGCTGCCCCGCGCCTATTCGATTGCCTCGCACCCGTGCGACGACCAGCTGAGCCTGTGCGTGCGCGAAGTGCGCTACACCCTGCGCGGCCGCGAGCGCTTCGGCACAGCCACCGGCAGCCTGCTGCATGGCGGCGACCATGCCCGTGTGTACTGCCGCTCCAACCCTGGCTTCCACCTGCCCGATACCGGGGAGGCACCGCTGCTGCTGGTCGGCACCGGCACCGGCATCGCGCCCTTGATGGGCCTGATGCAGGAGCTGCAGGCCAACGCCTGCGAGCGCGAAGTGCACCTGGTGTTCGGCGAGAAGCACCGCCAGCACGACTACCTGTATCGCGACCAGCTGCAGGACTGGCACACGCGTGGCGTGCTGGCCGGCCTGCATACCGCGTTCTCGCGCGATGGCGCCGAAAAGGTCTATGTGCAGCATGTGCTGCAGCAGCGCGCCAGCGAGGTGCGTGATGTGCTGGCCCGCGGCGGGCATCTGTACCTGTGCGGCAACAAGAGCCACCTGGAAGGCGCGGTACGCGAGGCCATCGATGCCATCGGTGGCGAAGGGCGTTGGGACGCGCTGCGAGGCGAAGGCCGTACGCACTGTGAGTTGTATTGACCTTTCCATGGGGTAGCGCCGGCCGCTGGCCGGCTGCGCTTCGCACCACGCGCTGCCGGCCAAGGGCCGGCACTCCCCAAGACCCCTCTACATCGGCACGCCCACGATCACGCTCGACGCCTTGAACAGCACCATCGCCGCGCCGCCCTCCTGCAGCTCCAGCGCTGCTGTACTGGCACGTGTGATCACCGCCACCACGCTGCAGCCATGGCCGATATCCACCACCACCTCGTCGTTCACCGCGCCCTCGGTGATCCGCTCCACCGTGCCGGCGAACTGGTTGCGTGCCGAGTAACGCGCCCCCTCACCCTGCGCCACGATCACCGACGAGGCCTTCACCAGCGCGTAGGCCGGCACGCCCACCGCCAGGCCCAGCGATTCCACGCTGCCATGGGTGATGGTGGCGACCAGCGCGAGGCCCGGCGCCACTTCAATCTGCACTTCATCGTTCACTGCGCCGGTGGCCAGCCCACTGACCCGGCCATGGAACTGGTTGCGTGCACTGGTGATCATGCCGATTCTCCGGATCAGGGCCAGATCCTCGTCCAGCCCAGGGGTGGCCTGCAGCGACTGCAGGAACGTACGGTGCGCGCGCTCGACCTCCTCGAACCGGGCGATCAGCTGGTGGCCGCGCTCGGTCAGTCGCGCACCGCCACCACCGCGGCCGCCCACACTGCGCGCGACCAGCGGCTCGCCGGCCGCGGTGTTCATCGCGTCCACTGCGTCCCAGGCGTTCTTGTAGGTCATGCCCATGCGCTTGGCGGCCTGGCTGATCGAGCCACAGGCGTCGATCAGGCCCAGCAGCGCGAAGCGTCCGCGGCCACCCAGGCTCTGACCGGCAATGCTCAGCCACAGGTTGCCCTGCAGCTCCAAAGGCGGTTCGGCCTCGCTCATCGTGCTCGTTTCCCTGCGTTTCGCGCGAACGGCCAGTGTACGGCGTCGCCCCCCTGCACCGGGCTTGATATGGATCAAGGTGGCCGCGCCGGCCAGCAACGAGAATCCCCGGGTCGGTCATCAAGTTGACCCCTGCCAACCGTTATATCATCTTGGATATAACGAACCCGAGGACTCGCGAGGATGCGTACCTGTCGTTTCGTTCTACCCCTGTCCGCCCTGCTGCTCCCGCTTGCCGCCACTGCGGCCGACGCCACCTCGCCGCCCCCGGTGTTCACCCTGGGCACGATCGACGTGCATGCCGAGCGCGGCACCTCGCCCACCGTCGCCGAACGCAGCCTCGATGCCGAACGCATCCAGCAGCTCGACCGCACTACGGTCGGTGATGCGGTCAGCGTATTGCCTGGCGTGAGCCTGGCGCGCAACTCGCGCAACGAGGACATGGTCTACCTGCGCGGCTTCGACGCACGCCAGGTGCCGGTATTCCTCGACGGCATCCCGCTGTACGTGCCCTATGACGGCTACGTGGACTTCGGCCGCTTCACCACCTTCGACCTCGCCGAGATCCAGGTCGCCAGCGGCGGTGCCTCGCTGCTGTACGGGCCGAACATCCTCGGCGGTGCGATCAACCTGATCAGTCGCCGTCCCGAGCGCCCACTGGAAGGCGATGTGCGGCTGGGCATCGCCGATGGCGGCGAGCGCAAGGCGGCGGTCAATATCGGTGGCCGTCGTGGCGACTGGTACTTCCAGCTCGGTGCGTCGATCCTGAAGGCCGATGAGTTCCCGCTGCCGAAAGGCTTCGTCGACTACAAGCGCGTGCCCACCGATACCGGCAAGGACCGCCGCAACGCCTCGCGCGACGACCGTCGCCTGTCGTTCAAGCTGGGCTATACCCCGCGCGAGGGCGACGAGTACGCGATCGGCTACGCGCGCCAGGACGGCGAGAAGGACAACCCGGTCTACACCGGCACCGCGCGCAGCGGCATCCGTTACTGGCGCTGGCCGTGGTGGGACAAGGACAGCCTGTACTTCATCGGCAACACCCGCCTGGGCGAGCACACCACGCTGCGCACCCGCGTCTACCGCGATACCTATGGCAACGGACTGGACGCCTACACCGACGGCACCTACCAGGTGGCGATGGACAACAGCAGCTTCCCCAGCATCTACGATGACCGCACCGTGGGCGGCTCGGTGACCCTGGCCACCACGGCGCTGCCGCGCCAGGAACTGCAGTTCGCGATCCACTACAAGGAAGACCAGCACAGCGAGCGCAACCCGCACTCGCCGACCAAGGACTTCCGGGATGTGACCACGTCCGTGGCGATCGAGGACCGCATCGCGCTGACCGACACCTCGCACCTGCGCGTGGGCATCGGCCATGACCGCCGCGACGCCAAGCGCGTGTACTTCTGGCCGACCGGCAGCACCGATGCCGCCAATGCAGTGCTGGAGTACGTGCAGCAACTGGCGCCGGACCAGCAGTGGTATGCAAGCGCCGCGCGGCGCACGCGTTTCCCGACCATCAAGGATCGCTACTCCGCGCGCATGGGCGCGGCGCTGCCCAACCCGGATCTGAAAGCCGAGCATGCCACCCACCTCGAAGTGGGCCTGCGTGGCCGCTGGTGGGAAGGCGGCCAGCTGCAGGCGGCGCTGTTCCAGAGCCGTATCGATGACCTGATCCAGAACGCGGTGGTGGCCTCGCGCGAATGCGGCGGCAGCACCTGCAACCAGGCGCAGAACATCGGCAAGGCCCGCCACCAGGGTGTCGAACTGGGCCTGCGCCAGCGCATCGGCGACGACTGGGACCTGCAGACCAGCTACACCTGGCTGCGCCGCACCAACCTGGAAGACCGCAGCGTGGCCCTGCTCGACAGCCCGCGCCAACGGCTGTTCATGGCGGTGGGCTGGCAGCTGCTGCCGCAGTTGAAGCTGCAGGCCACGCTGGAAGCCGAACAGGGCCGCAAGGTCAGCTACGCCGATGCGGCACGCCCGGTGCGCGACCTGCCCGGCTATGGCATCACCGGCTTCAAGGCCAGCTGGAGCCCGCGCGAGGCCTGGGATGTCGACCTCGGCGTACGCAACATCGGTGACAAATGGTACGAACTGGCCGACGGCTACCCGATGCCGGGCCGCACCTGGTTCGCCAATGCCAACTGGAGGTTCTGAGCATGAGCGCTATACAGCCGCCGCGCATCGCGGCCATCGTGCATGACCACAGCGGCGAACCCGATGGCTTGCTGGCCGCATTCGCCGCACGCCAGCTGGCCGCCGGCCACCGCGTGCGCGGGCTGGTACACCTGCCACACGAACCCACCGCCAGCGGCAGGAAGCGCATGGCACTGATGGACGTGACCGATCCTGGTTCGCGCTACCCGATCAGCCAGGCGCTGGGCCCGGCCTCCTGCGGCTGCAACCTGGATCCCGGTGGCATCGCCGATGCCAGCGTGGTGCTGCGCCGGGCCTTGCAGGACCATGCCGAGCTCGCCATCGCCAACCGCTTCGGCACGCTGGAATCGGAAGGCGGCGGCATGGCCGATGAGCTGCTGGCGCTGATGCTGGCCGGCATCCCGTTGTTGACCGCGGTGAAGCTGCCCTACCTCGACGCGTGGCGCCAGTTCACCGGCGGCATGGCCATCGAGCTGCCCGCCGAGGACGCGGCGCTGCAGGCCTGGTGGGATGCCTGCCGCAACACACCCGAGGCCGCAGCATGAGGCGGCGCGCCCTGCTGCAGGCGTTCGCACTGGCGCCGCTGCTGGTCGCCAGTGCCGAGCTGCTGGCGATGCCGGCGCAGCGCGTGTTGCGGCTGGGTGCGCCCAAGGCCACGCCCAAGCGCGTGTTCGCGGCTGGTCCGCCGGCTGCGGTACTGCTCGCTGCCGTGGCACCCGAACGCCTGCTGGGCTGGCCGATGAAGGTCTCGCCCGACGCACTGGCGCAGCTGCCGGCAGCTCTGCGCACGTTGCCGGTGGTCGGTCGCCTGGCCGGGCGCGGCAGCACGGTCAGTCTCGAGCGCCTGCTCGCGATGCAGCCAGATCTGGTGCTGGATGCCGGTGATTTCGATGCCAACTACCGCGACTCGGCCGAGCGGGTCTGGAAGCAGACCGCGATTCCCTTCGAACTGATTGCCGGACGCCTGCCCGATCATCCGGCGCAGCTGCGCCACGTTGGCCGGCTGCTGGGTGTTGCCGCACGCGGCGAAGCGCTGGCGCAGGCGGCCGAGGCGCAGCTGGCACTGGTGCGTGAGGTGCTGGCGACGCGTCCCTCTGCGACGCGGCCCACCGTGTACTACGGGCGTGGCAGCGACGGCCTGGAAAGCGGCCTGTCCGGCTCGATCAACACCGAAGTCATCGAATTCTGTGGCGGCCGCAACGTGGCCGCCAGCGCCGGGGCCGGTGGCCTCGCCCGCGTGTCGTTCGAACAATTGCTGGCCTGGGATCCGGACGTGATCCTGACCCAGGATGCCGGCTTCGCCGCGCATGCGGCACAGGATCCGCGCTGGCGCGCCCTGCGTGCCGTGCGCGAGCGTCGCCTGCACTGCGCACCGGTACTGCCGTTTGGATGGCTGGATGGTCCGCCCGGCGTCAACCGCCTGCCTGGTCTGCCGTGGCTGCTGTCCAGGCTGCATCCGGGTGCAGTGCCCGCATTGGCGCCTGCCGCGCTGCGCGCGCGCATCGGTGCGCTGCATCAACTGCTGTGGGGCCAACCCTTGCCCGCCACGCTGGCACACAGCCTGGATGCGAACGCCTGAGCATGCGCACGCTTCCACGTTGGGCCTGGCATGCCGGTGGCTGGAGCCTGCTGCTGGCGATGCTGCTGCTGG
Organism: Stenotrophomonas sp. 78350_Sma; assembly: GCF_056482105.1. NCBI lineage: Bacteria > Pseudomonadati > Pseudomonadota > Gammaproteobacteria > Lysobacterales > Lysobacteraceae > Stenotrophomonas > Stenotrophomonas sp. 78350_Sma. The sequence goes on from NZ_CM151182.1 coordinate 2,635,541, forward strand.
CGTTCTCGGTCGGCCAGTTCCCGGTGCGACCGGCGGCGCTGCTGCACGCCATCGGCTGGCAGCTGTTCGGCATCGGCGAACCCAGCCCGCCTGCGGTGCAGGCCGCGCTCTGGCATATCCGCCTGCCGCGCGTGCTGGCCGCCGTGCTGATCGGTGCGGTGCTGTCGGCGGCCGGTGCGGCCTACCAGGCCATGTTCCGCAATCCGCTGGTGTCGCCGGACATCCTCGGCGTCTCCGCCGGTGCCGGCCTTGGCGCTTCGCTGGGCCTGTTCCTCGGCCTGCCGATGCTGCTGGTGCAGGGCATCGCCTTCGCAGGCGGCCTCGGTGCGGTGGGCCTGGTCTGCCTGGTGGCTGCGCTGGTACGGCGGCACGATCCGGTGCTGGTCCTGGTACTGGCCGGCGTCGCAGTGTCCGCGCTGCTCGGTGCCGGCATCTCGCTGCTGAAGCTGCTGGCCGATCCGTACACGCAGCTGCCCTCGATCACTTTCTGGCTGCTGGGCGGCTTGAACGCGGTGGTCATCGACGACCTCAAGGTCACCGCGCCACTGCTGCTGATCGGGCTGTTGCCGCTGGTGCTGCTGCGCTGGCGGGTGAACCTGCTCGGCCTGGGTGATGAAGAGGCCAGCGCGCTGGGCGTGGCGGTCACCCCGCTGCGCTGGACGCTGATTGCCGCCGCCACGCTGTGCACTGCGGCGGCGGTGTCACTGGCCGGCATCATCGGCTGGGTCGGACTGGTGGTTCCGCATATCGCGCGGCTGCTGGTCGGCGCCGACTTCCGCCGCCTGCTGCCGGCCAGCCTGCTGCTCGGCGCCAGCTTCCTGCTCGCCGCCGATACGCTGGCGCGCACCCTGGCGCCAATCGAGCTGCCGCTCGGCATCCTCACTGCGTTCGTCGGTGTGCCGTGCTTTTTGCTGGTACTGGCGCGCAGCGAGCGTCGCCCATGAGCACCGCCACACTGCTGCTGGAAGCACGCAGCCTGGCCATCGGCCATGCCGGCGTGGCACTGGGCGCGCCGTTTGCGCTGTCGGTACAGCCTGGCGAGGTGCTGTGCCTGCTTGGCCCGAACGGCTGTGGCAAGACGACTCTGTTCCGTACACTGCTAGGCCTGCTGCCTGCGGTGCACGGCGAGGTGGACCTGCAGGGCTCGCCGCTACGCGCGCATGATCGCGCCGCCCGCGCCCGCCGTATGGGCTATGTGCCACAGGCCGCGCCGTTGCCCTTCCCCTGGCGCGTGCGCGAGGTGGTCGCCATGGGCCGCGCCGCGCACCTGGGCCTGCTGGCGGCACCGGGTCGCGCTGATGAAGCCATCGCCGATGACTGCCTGCGCGAACTGGGCCTGCAGGCGCTGGCCGACCGCACCGTCACCACGCTCAGCGGTGGTGAGCGCCAACTGGTGCTGATCGCACGCGCACTGGCGCAGCAGGCGCAGTTGCTGATCATGGACGAACCCACCGCCAGCCTCGACTTCGGCAACCAGCTGCGCATCCTCGATACCGTGCGCCGCCTGGCCGATCGTGGCATCGGTGTGCTGCTGTCCACCCATCAACCGCAGCACGCGCTGCAGGTGGCCGACCGCATTGCGTTGATGTCCGCCGGCAGCCTGCAGGCGCTCGGCCCTGCCCGCGAGGTCGCAACGCCCGAACGCCTCGCCACCCTGTATGGCGTCGATGCCGCACGCGTCGCCGCCGCCCTGCCCGCTTCCGGAACTTCTACATGAGTACACCGCTACCGACCCCGATCGACCACAGCGCACGCTATCGCCAACACCTGCAGGCCTGTGGCTTCCAGGCCAAGCCGGCCAGTACCTGGGACGCGCGTGCCGCACAGTCCAGCTGGAAGCGCCGTCACGACGACTACAGCGAGGCGTTCCTCGCCCGGCTTGATCTTTCCGGCGTGGCCACCGTGCTCGACGTGGGCTGCGGCCCCGGGCTGCTGAGCCTGCCGATCGCCACGCAGGTCGGTCATGTGCATGCGCTCGACTACAGCACCGGCATGCTCGACGGCCTGCGTGCCGCCATCGCCCGCGACGGCGTTTCCAACGTCACGCCGTGGGCGCTGTCGTGGACCGACGACTGGCACGACGTGCCGCGCTGTGATCTGGCCATTGCCTCGCGCTCGCTGATGGTGGCGGATCTGGAGGCCGCGCTGCGCAGGCTGGATGCGCACGCCCGCCAGCGTGCCTGCATCACCTTCGCCACCGGTCCTCGGGCCGGCGTGCCGGAGTTGGCCGAGCTGCTTGGCCGTGATTGGGTGCCGATGCCCGACCACCGCTACCCGATCAACATGCTGCTGGACATGGGACGCGAGCCGCAGCTGGACTACCTGCCCGAATCGGTGCGCGACGTCGCGCAGGATGCCGACGGCCTGGTGCGCCAGGCGGTGGAGCTGTTCGGTGCGTTGGATGCGGATGAGGAAGCACGCGTACGTGCATGGCATGCGCGCTCGCCACAGCATCGTTTCGGCATGGCGCCGACGCGGCGCTGGGCGTTCATCCAGTGGGCGACGAACGGCTGAACCGGTAGCGCCGGCCGCGGGCCGGCTGCCCCGGATTCCGTGGTTGCCGGCCAGCGGCCGGCACTACCATCACAGGTCAATTGCCAACGATGCGACCATCCACCACGCGCGCCACCTGCTGCCCAAACACGGCCACATCCTGCGGATCGTGGCTGATCAACAACAGCGGGATACCGGTCTTGTCCAGCACCGTCTCCAGCTCCTGGCGCAGGTGCTGGCGAAGATCATGGTCCAGCGCAGAGAACGGCTCATCCAACAGCAGAGCCTGCGGTTGCGTCACCAGGGCGCGCGCCAGTGCAGTGCGCTGGCGCTGGCCACCGGACACCTGGGAAGGCAGCAGATCGCCCACCGTGTCGATGCGGAATGCGTGCAACCACTGCTCCACCGCATCGAAGCGCTGGCCGATCCGCGGATTCAACCACCCCTTCTCCAGACCGAACGCCACGTTCTGGCGCACGCTCAGGTGCGGAAACAGCGCGTAATCCTGGAACACGTAGCCCAACCGGCGGCGCTGCGGCGGCAGATCCACACCGGTGGCCGCATCGAACAGGGTCTGTCCCTGCAGGCGCACATGGCCCTGGCCCGGCCGCAGCAGGCCGGCCACCGCCTTCAAGGTCAGGCTCTTGCCCGCGCCCGAGGGCCCGAACAGCACCACCTGGCGCTGCGTGCACTGCAGCGATACGTCCAACACGAAATCCTGGCCGGCCGCCTGCAGGCGACGCTGCACCTGCAGGTCAAGCCACATCACGCAGCTCCCGGCGACGTCCGCCCACCAGCCGTGCAGCCAGCAACAGAATCACGATGCAGACCACCGAGGTCAGGATCACCAGCGCATTGGCCTTGCCGTCCTGGCCGGCCTGCACCGCCTCGTAGATGGCGATCGACAACGTCTGCGTTCGGCCCGGAATGCTGCCCGCCACCATCAACGTCGCGCCGAACTCGCCCATCGCGCGTGCGAACGCCAGCAGCAGGCCGGCGAGGATGCCGCGCCAGGCCAGCGGCAACGTGATGCGGAAGAACACCGCTGCTTCGGACACTCCAAGCGTACGCGCGGCCTGCTCCAGCTGACCGTCCACTTCCTCGAACGCCGCGCGTGCCGGCTTGAACACGAGCGGCAGCGAAGCCACCGCCGCGGCGATCACCGCCGCCTGCCAGGTGAACACCAGGTTGATGCCGAACCAGGACTGCAGCCACGCGCCGATCGGGCCGTTGCGACCGATCAGCACCAGCAGGTAATAGCCCAGCACCGTCGGTGGCAGCACCATCGGCAGGGTCAGCAGCGAATCCAGCAACTCACGGCCGGGAAAGCGCCGCCGCGCCAGCAGCGCGCCCAGTGCCACGCCCAGCACCAGATTGATCGCGGTGGCCCAGCCGGCCACCTTCAGCGACAACCACAGTGCGCTCCAGTCGAGATCCATGCCTCAGGGCTTGCCGAACCCGTGCTTGGCCAGGATCGCCTGGCCCTGTGCCGAACGCACGAAGGCGGTGAATCGCTTTGCTTCGCCGGGCTGCGCGCTGGCCTTGGTCACCGCCAGCGGATACGCAATGCGCCCCGCCACCGGCACCGCGAAGGCACGGCGCACCCGGTCGGGCATCGCCTGTGCATCGGTGGCATAGACGAAGCCGGCGTCCACTTCGCCGCGCGCCACGTAATCCAGCGACTGGCGCACGTTCTGGGTGGTGATGGTCTTGCCCTGCACCGACGGCCACAGGCCCGCTGCTTCCAGCGCGCCCTTGGCATAGCGGCCGACCGGCACGCTGTCCGGGTTGCCCAGTGCGATGCGTTGCACGCCTGCACCGGCCAGGTCCTTCAAGGTACGTGGCGCAGCCTTGGCCTGCGGCGGCACCACCACCCACAGCGCATTCACTGCGAACACCTCGCGGGTACCGGCCGCCAGCAGGTCCTGCTGCTGGGCCTGGTCCATCGTGGCTTCGTCGGCCGACGCGAACACATCCACCGGCGCGCCGCGGCTGATCTGCTGCAGCAGTACGCCGGACGCGGCGAAGTTGAAGTCGACCTTGGTCCCCGGGTGCGCCTTCTCATAGGCGGCGCCCAGTTCGCGGAAGCTCTCGGTCAGGCTCGATGCCGCCGACACCGTCAGGTCGGCCGCCCACGCCGGCACCGTGGCCAGCAGTCCCAGCAACAACAGTCCAGCTCGCTTCATCGTCGGCTCCCGGCCAGGTTCAGTTCGGATCGGATTCGTCGGCCACCGCCAGCGCCGCCAGGCGCTCGGGCTGCAGCAGCAGGATCTCACGCTGCTTCACCGCGATGATTCCATCATCGCTCAGGCGACGCAGCACGCGGCTGGCGGTTTCCGGCGCCATCCGCAGGTAATTGGCGATCTCGGTACGCGCCATCGTCAGGTTGAAGCGCGTGGCGGAAAAACCACGCCGCGCGTAACGCTCGGACATGTCCAGCAGGAACGCGGCCATGCGCTCTTCAGTACGGTGGTTGGCGGCCAGGGTAGCGACCTTGCCGATCTCCGCACTGAGCAGGCTGAACAGCTTGGCCTGCAGCCCCGGCATGCGCGTGGCCAGCGAGCTCAGCTTGGGGAACGAGATGCGGCACAGGTGCACCGTATCCAGCGCCACCGCATTGCAGGGGAAGCGCGAACCGTGGATCGCATTCAGGCCGATCACTTCGCCCGGCAGGCTGAAGCCCAGCACCTGCTCGTTGCCCTGGCTGTCATCGACGAAGGTCTTGACCATGCCCGCGCGCACCGCAGCAATCGAATCGAACGATTCGCCGGCGCGGAAGATGTAGTCACCTGCATGGAACGGACCGACATGGTCGACCAGCACGTGCAGATCACCCAGTGCGGTCTTGTCGTAGCCCTGCGACATGCACGCGTCGGAAAACGCGCAGGTGCTGCAGAAGTGCAGCGCATCGCCGTCATCGGCGGCGGCGGGGTTCGGTGTGGCCTGGCCGAGGCGGCCGTGCGAAGGCGGATTCGAAGACATCGGGGCAAGACTCAAGCGATGGCGGCCGCCGGCCGGAAGCATGCGGCCATCATACGCCACAGCAGCCGCCCTTCTTCGGCCAGCTGCAGTACGCGCCCATCCCAGTGTGCCCAGCCGCGCGCCAGCAACGGTGCCAATGCCGGCAGCTGCTCGGCGAAGCATTCTTCGAACGGTTCATCGTTGCGCCATTCGAAGGCAGCCGCATCGAGCGCGTGATCGCAGGCGATGCTCTGCGCCACCTCGGCCGCCAGTCGCTCGTCTTCGGACAGGATCAATCCGGCAGACACGCCCATGTGCCCGGCCTGCAGCCGCGCACGCCATTCGCCCAGTTCGTCCTCCAGGCGGTAGAACACCTCGCCGATCTGGCTGCAGGCGGACAGGCCAAGCCCGATGAAATCGCTGCGGTCGCGGCGTGGCGCGCCGGCCAGGTCACAATGACGCTGGCCATCGCCCGGGCCATGCGGGTTGGGCAGGTCGCCGCGCTGATAGTGATCGCCACCGATCGGCTCGTAACCTGCTGCGCGCAGCAGGCGCCAGCTCTGCAGCCATCGTGCGGCCGAAGGATGTTCCGGCAGTGCACACGGCGCCGGCAACAGGATGCGCTCGGGCGCTTCGGCCAGCACCTCATGCAGTCGTTCGATGAAGCCGGTGTCCTCGCTGCCGGGCACCCGCAACTGGTAGTAGCGCGCGGTAAAGCCGACCTGTCGCGCCTGCGCCAGCAGGGTCGGCCCGGGTGCATCGGCGCGATCGATCACGTTCAAACGGGTGCAGCCCAACGCACGCAGCTGCGCCGGTGACAGCGCACTACCCGCGTCCAGACGCACCTCCACCTGTGGCCGCGCCACCGTGCGCAGGTGCTGCGGCACCGCATCCAGCAGCTGGCCCAGCTGCGGCGGCGGCAGCGTCTCGGCCAGCCCCAGCTGCAGTACCATCGCCACTACCTCGCGATCTTCAGCCAGCGCGCCGGCCTGCAGGCGCAGGGCCAGCAGCAGGGTGTCCAGATACGCCTGCGCTGGCGCATCGCGTCCACCACGACCAACCTGGAAGCCGAGCGTCAAGCCACGCGGGATCAGGTGCTCGTTGCTGGCGCGCACGGCGCCGCGCCACCCGCTTTCGCCAAAGCCGGTACTGAACTGGTCAGCCGGCGGAAACAGCACGTGCCCGGGCTGCCGCAGCAATGCCGCCTGCAGCGCAGTGTCCTCGCTCTCGTCAACGTGGAAGCTCATGGCAGACATCTTCGGGCGTTCCTCTTCGCGTGGCCCTGATTGAAATCAAGCGTGGCGCATCTGATGGTTCCTGCCGGCCAGCGGCCGGCACTACCCTTTCATCCACCACTCGGTAGTACCGGCCGTTGGCCGGCAGCACCCTTCACCCGCCACGCACCCGCTCGGCGGCAGCCGCATCGATGGCTTCGGGCAGATCGGTTTCGCGGTCGATCTGCGGGAAGTGGCGACGTTCCATGCGACGGATCGCGAAGTGCATCCATGCCAGCGCAGCCGCCACCAGCACGAACAGCAGCATGAAGCAGCTGCTCCAGATGCCCACTGCATCGTTCAACGCGCCGAACACGATCGGCAGGATGAAGCCACCCAGGCCACCGATCATGCCGACCACGCCGCCCACGGCACCCACGTGCTTCGGGTAGTACACCGGAATGTGCTTGTAGACCGCGGCCTTGCCCAGCGACATGAAGAAGCCAAGCACGAACACCAGCACGGTGAACATCACCACGCCGATGGCCAGATGGAAGTGGATCGGGCCATGGATACCCTTCACCACATACTCGGTATCCGGGTAGGCCAGCAGGAAGGTGCAGATGGCCGACACGCCGAAGGTCCAGTACATCACCCGGCGCGCGCCCATCCGGTCCGACATCCAGCCACCCACCACCCGGAACAGGCTGGCCGGGATCGAATAGCACGCCGCCAGCATGCCGGCATGGCCCACGTCCATGCCATAGGCGCCCACCAGGTAGTGCGGCAGCCACAACGCCAGCGCCACGAAGCCGCCAAACACGAAGAAGTAGTACAGCGAGAACCGCCAGACCTGCAGGTTCTTCAGCGGTGCCATCTGCTCGGCAAACGGCACCGGCTTCACGCCTTCGCGGCGGCGCTGCTCCAGCGACGGATCTTCCTTGCTGAAGAGGAAGAACAGCACCGCAGTGACAGCCAGCGCAACGGCCCAGACCTTGGCAACCATGGTCCAGCCGGCCGCCACCATCACCAGCGGCGCCAGCAGCTTGGTCACCGCCGAGCCGATGTTGCCGGCACCGAAGATGCCCAGTGCGGTGCCCTGCTTGCTGGCCGGGAACCACTTCGACACGTAGGCCACGCCCACCGAGAAGTTGCCGCCGGCGATGCCCACGCACAGCGCGGCAATCAGGAACTGGGTGTAGGTCTGCGCATAGGTCAGCATCCAGGTGGCCACTGCGCCACACAGCATCACCAGCACCATCACCTTGCGGCCACCGAACTGGTCGGACCAGATGCCGAGGAAGACGCGGCTGACCGAACCGGTCAGCACCGGCGTGGCGATCAACAGGCCGAACTGAGTGTCATTCAAGCCGAGCTGTTGACTGATCTGGATGCCGATGATCGAAAAGATCATCCACACCGCAAAGCACACGGTGAAGGCGAACGTGCTCAGCCACAGCGCACGTTGCTGCTGCCCGGCGCTGGCGGGGGCAAGGGCCTGGTTCATGAATTTTCCTCGTTCAAGGGGGTTCAGCCGATATCCGCTTCGGCTTCGATCTCATCCAGCCCGCGCACCGGGTAGCGCTCCTGCAGCTGCAGCAGGTAGGCCTGCACCTCGCGCTGCCGCACCTGCAATTCCAGGTAGTCACGCAGCTGCGGCAACACGGCCTCGAACGGCTGCGGCTGGCCTTCCTCGCGGGCATCGACGCAGACCACGTGGTAGCCCCAGCGCGATTCCACCGGGAAGCCGGCCAGGCCCTCGCGCAGGCGGAACACCTGTCGGTCGAACTCCGGCGTGGTCTGCCCACGCTGCAGCCAGCCCAGGTCACCGCCTTCGCTGCTGGATGGGCAGCGTGAATGGCGCAGGGCGAAATCGGCGAACAGGTGCGGCGACTCCTTCAGCAGCCCGACCAGCCGCTCACCCTCGGTACGTGCGGCGAAGCGCCCGGCCACGTCGTCGGCCGGCGCGGCCAGCAGGATATGGCGCAGACGCACGCGGTCGGGAGAGCGGAAGCGCTCCGGGTTCTGCTCGAAGTAGCGGCGGCAGTCTTCATCGGTCGGCACGCGGTCTTCGATCGCGTCTTCCAGCAGCTGCTGGATCAGCACTTCCTCGTCGCTTACCCGGTTGCCGTCCGGCGCCTGCAGCCCAAGCCGCTGCGCTTCCAGGCGCAGCAGCTCGCGTACCACCAGTGCACGTGCCGCCTCGGCCCGTGACTGTTCCGGGCGCATCGCCCGGTGGTGCTGCATCTCGCGGGCGATGTCAGCCTCGCTGATCGCGGTCTCGTCCACGAACAGCCGGCAGGGTGCCGGCTGACCGAGCGAGCGTGGCCCCTGCGCTGCCGCGTCATGGTGATGCGAATGCGCCTCGGCGGGAACCGGTGCGGCGGAGTCGATCACGGTGATCGGCAGGAATTTCGGCAGGCTGCCCATGGTTTACTCCCGCGGACCGTAGCGCAGCGTGGCCTGGCGGCGGCGCACCACCTGGTAGGGCCGCCACAGGTAGCTGATCGGAATGCTCCACACGTGCACCAGGCGGGTGAACGGCGCGATCAGGAACAGGGTCAGGCCCAGGAAGATATGCATCTTGTAGACCCAGCTGACGCCCTCGATGTAGTCAGCGGCACCGGCGCGGAAGGTCACGATGTGCTGCGCCCACTCGGCCAGCTGCACCATCACCCCGCCGTCCAGGTGGCCGGACGAGACGCGGATGCTGTACAGGCCCAGGCACAGCTGGGCGAACAGCAGCACCAGCACCAGGGTGTCACCGAAGCTGCCGGTAGCCCGCACGCGCGCGTTGAACAGGCGACGTACCAGCAGGATGCTGATGCCGATGAAGCACAGTGCGCCGAACACACCGCCGACCACCATCGCCAGCATCTGCTTCTGCGACGAGGTGATGAAGTGCTCGTACACCGCGTGCGGAGTCAGCAGGCCGACCAGGTGGCCACCGAGGATGGCCAGGATGCCGATGTGGAAGCAGTTGCTGCCGATCCGCATGCCCTTGTCCGACAGCATCTGGCTGGAGCCGGTGCGCCAGGTGTACATGGCCTTGTCATAGCGGGCCCAGCTGCCGATCAGCAGCACCGCCACGGCGATGTACGGGTAGTACTGGAAGGCGAATTGATGCAGGGAGTAACTCATGGCTGGACCTCTCGATGCGAAGGACGGGCCGGCGAACGCACGGGCGGCTTGCAGTCTTCGGCGGGGGCTTCGGCGCCGAAGCGCACCGCCTCCTCCTCCCACAAACGGTCCATGGCCTCGGCGGTATCGTCGCGGACTTCTTCGCTGGCACGCTGGCGCAGCGCATGCAGATCGGCCTTGCCGTCACCGGCTTCGACCAGAATCTCGAACAGCACCCGGTGCGGCAGCTCACGCTCGGCCGCACGTGCCGCCAGCATCCCGGCGATGTGGCCGATGTGGTGCAGCCACTCGCGGGCCTCGCTGCCGGGGCGATGGGCCAGGAACTCCAGTAGCAGCGGCAGGTAATCCGGCAGCTCGCGTGCATCCAGCTCGAAGCCGTTGCGGCGGTAGGTTTCGACCAGATCGACCATGGCCTGGCCACGGTCGCGCGACTCGCCATGGATGTGCTCGAACAGCAGCAGGCTCATCGAGCGGCCGCGGTCGAAACTGGCCAGCCATGCGGCCTGTGCGTCCAGCGCGTCGGTGGCCAGCAGCTGCTGCACGAAACTGCGCAGCTGCTGGCGGCGGGCGGCGTTCAGCGCCGGGTCGTCACAGGCGGCGAGCAGTTCCTCGCCGTGCTCCCACAGTTCTTCGCGGGGGTAGTCCAGCAACACCCCGACCAGCTTGAGCACGCTCATCACACCACCTCCTTGCGGCGGTGGTTCGGACCCTTGTCCACCACGAAAGTGGTGGTCTTGCGCTGGCCGAACAGGTCGGCCGGGCTGTCACCATTGCAGCCGTTGCCGAAGGTGAAGCCGCAGCCGCCGCGCTCGCCGAAGGCATCGTTGGCGTACTCGCGGTGGCCGGTCGGAATCACGAAACGGTCCTCGTAGTTGGCGATAGCCAGGTAGCGGTACATCTCTTCCACCTGGGCGATGCTCAGCCCGGTCTGTTCCAGCACCGCGGTGTCTTCCACGCCGTCCACGTTCTTGGCCCGACGCCAGGCGCGCATGGCCATCAGCCGCTCCAGCGCGCGCACCACCGGCGCCTCGTCACCGGCCGTCAGCAGGTTGGCCAGATAGCGCATCGGAATGCGCAGCGAAGCGACGTCCGGCAGCTCGCCGCTCATGCCCACGCGGCCACGCTCGGCAGCGGACTGGATCGGCGACAGCGGCGGCACGTACCAGACCATCGGCAGCGTGCGGTATTCCGGGTGCAGCGGCAGCGCCAGCTTCCAGTCGATCGCCAGCTTGTACACCGGCGACTGCTTGGCCGACTCCAGCCAGCTGTCCGGGATCCCCTCCTTGCGCGCGGCGGCGATCACCGCCGGGTCGTTCGGGTCCAGGAAGATGTCCAGGTGGGCCTGGTACAGGTCCTTCTCGGCGGCCACCGAAGCGGCCTCGGCGATGCGGTCGGCGTCGTACAGCATCACCCCCAGGTAGCGGATGCGGCCCACGCAGGTTTCCGAGCACACGGTCGGCTCACCCATCTCGATGCGCGGGTAGCAGAAGATGCACTTCTCCGACTTGCCGCTCTTCCAGTTGTAGTAGATCTTCTTGTACGGGCAGGCCGAAACGCACATGCGCCAGCCGCGGCACTTGTCCTGGTCGATCAGCACGATGCCGTCTTCCTCGCGCTTGTAGATCGCGCCCGAGGGGCACGCCGACACGCACGCCGGATTCAGGCAGTGCTCGCACAGGCGCGGCAGGTACATCATGAAAGTCTTCTCGAAGGCGCCGTAGATCTCCTTCTGCACCTGGTCGAAGTTGTAGTCGCGCGAGCGCTTGCTGAACTCCGAACCGAGGATTTCCTCCCAGTTCGGGCCCCACTCGATCTTCTGCATGCGCTCGCCACTGATCAGCGAACGCGGCCGCGCGGTGGGCTGGTGCTGGCTGTCCTTGGCGGTGTGCAGGTTCTGGTAGTCGAAATCGAATGGCTCGTAGTAGTCGTCGATCTGCGGCAGGTCCGGGTTGGCGAAGATCTTGGCCAGCATGCGCCAGCGGCCACCGGCACGCGGCACCAGCTTGCCGGCGCGGGTACGCACCCAGCCGCCGTTCCACTTGTCCTGGTTCTCCCATTCCTTCGGGTAGCCAATGCCCGGCTTGGTTTCCACGTTGTTGAACCAGGCGTACTCGACGCCCTCGCGCGAAGTCCAGACGTTCTTGCAGGTGATCGAGCAGGTATGGCAGCCGATGCACTTGTCCAGGTTCAGCACCATCGCGATCTGTGCGCGGACCTTCATCACACCACCTCCTTGGCGGCGGCCGGCACGGCCTCGCCATCTAGCCAATCCACCTTGTCCATCTTGCGCACGATCACGAATTCATCGCGGTTGGTGCCGCAGGTGCCGTAGTAGTTGAAGCCATAGGCCAGCTGCGCGTAGCCGCCGATCATGTGTGTGGGTTTGAGCACGATGCGGGTCACCGAGTTGTGGATGCCGCCGCGGGTGCCGGAGATCTCCGAGCCCGGCACGTTGATGATGCGTTCCTGAGCGTGGTACATCATCGCCATGCCCGGCATCACGCGCTGGCTGACCACCGCACGGGCGGCGATCGCACCGTTGACGTTGAACAGCTCGATCCAGTCGTTGTCGACGATGCCGGCGCTGCGCGCGTCGTCCTCGCTGATCCACACGATCGGGCCACCGCGCGACAGCGTCTGCATGATCAGGTTGTCGCTGTAGGTGCTGTGGATGCCCCACTTCTGGTGCGGGGTGATCCAGTTCAGCACGATCTCCTTGTTGCCGTTCGGGCGCTGGTTCAGCAGCGGCTCCACCGTGCGCGTGTTGACCGGCGGCCGGTAGCTCATGAACGCCTCGCCGAAATCGATCATCCACTCATGGTCCTGGTAGAACTGCTGGCGACCGGTCACCGTGCGCCACGGAATCAGCTCGTGCACATTGGTATAGCCAGCGTTGTAGCTGACGTTGTCGTCTTCCAGGCCCGACCAGATCGGCGAGGAAATGATCTTGCGCGGCTGTGCCTGGATGTCACGGAAGCGGATCGCCTCGTGCTCCTTGCCCACGGCCAGGTGGGTGTGCTCGCGGCCGGTGAAGGTGCCCAGCGATTCCCAGGCCTTCACCGCCACGTGGCCGTTGGTTTCCGGCGCCAGGTGCAGGATCACTTCGGCTGCGTCGATCGCGGTCGAGATGGCCGGGCGGCCTTGGCTTACGCCTTCTTCGTGCACGGTGTGGTTCAACTTGCCGAGGAACTCGACCTCGTGCTTCGTGTCCCAGCTCATTCCCTTGCCGCCGTTACCCTGCTTGTCCAGCAGTGGGCCGAGCGAGGTGAACTTGCGATACAGGTTCGGGTAGTCACGCTCCACCACCGTCATCGACGGCATGGTCTGGCCCGGAATGGCCTCGCACTCACCCTTCTTCCAGTCGGCCACGCCGAACGGCATGCCCAGTTCGTTGGGGGTGTCGTGCAGGGTCGGCACCAGCACCAGATCCTTCTCCACACCCAGCACGCCCGGCGCCATCTCGCTCACGGTGCGGGCCACCTCCTTGAAGATGTCCCAGTCGCTGCGCGATTCCCACGCGGGGTCCACCGCCTTCGACAGCGGGTGGATGAACGGGTGCATGTCCGAGGTGTTGAGGTCGTCCTTCTCGTACCAGGTGGCGGTCGGCAGCACGATGTCCGAGTACAGCGCGGTGGTGCACATGCGGAAGTCGAGCGTGACCAGCAGGTCCAGCTTGCCTTCCGGCGCCTCGTCGCGCCACTTCACCTCCTGCGGCTTCACTGCGCCCATTTCGCCCAGGTCCTTGCCCTGCAGGCCGTGGCGCGTACCCAGCAGGTGCCGCAGCATGTATTCGTGGCCCTTGCCCGACGAACCGAGCAGGTTCGAGCGCCAGATGAACATCATGCGCGGGTGGTTCTGGCTGGCGTCCGGGTCGGCGAAGGCGAAGTCCAGCGAGCCGTCCTTGAACTTGCCCAGCGCGTAGTCGGCCGGGGCTACGCCGGCCGCTTCGGCCTCGCGTACCAGCTGCAGCGGGTTGCGGTCCAGCTGCGGGGTGCTCGGCAGCCAGCCCATGCGCACCGCGCGCAGGTTCAGGTCGGCCAGGCTGCCGCCGTACTTGCTGGCATCGGCAAGCGGCGACAGCAGCTCGTCCACCTGCAGCTTCTCGTAGCGCCACTGCCCGGTGTTGAAGTAGAAGAACGAGGTGCCGTTCATGTGGCGCGGCGGCTTGCTCCAGTCCAGGCCGAACGCGAGCGGCTGCCAGCCGGTCTGCGGGCGCAGCTTTTCCTGGCCCACGTAATGCGCCCAGCCGCCACCGGTCTGGCCCACGCAGCCGCACATGATCAGCATGTTGATCAGGCCGCGGTAGTTCATGTCGTTGTGGAACCAGTGGTTCATGCCCGCGCCGACGATGATCATTGATCGGCCGTGGGTCTTGTCGGCGGTACGCGCGAACTCGCGGGCGATCTCGATCACCTCGGCGCGCGACACGCCGGTGATGCGCTCCTGCCACGCCGGCGTGCCCGGCACCATGTCATCGAAGCTCGATGCCACGTTGCCGCCGCCAAAGCCACGGTCAACGCCATACTGGGCCAGCAGCAGGTCGTAGACCGTGGCCACCAGCGTCTCGCCGCCATCGGCCGTGGCCAGCCGGCGCACCGGAATGTTGCGGTCCAGTACTTCTTCGGCCGGCGCAGCGGTCCAGCCATCGCTTTCAATGCCGCCGAAGTACGGGAAGCTCACCGCCTCGATGCCGTCGTTGGTGTCGGACAAGCTCAGGCGCAGGCGTGTGTCGGCGCCATTGCTGGCCTTTTCTTCGATGTTCCAGCGGCCCTTCTCACCCCAGCGGAAACCGATCGAGCCGTTGGGCACCACGATCTGGCCACTGTTCTCGTCGTAGGCCAGGGTCTTCCAGTCCGGGTTGTTGGCTTCACCCAGCCCGCCCAGCTCACTGGCACGCAGGAAGCGGCCCGCCACCAGGCGGCCATCGTCGCGGCGCTCCAGACGCACCAGCATCGGCATGTCCGAGTACTGGCGGCAGTAGTCCTGGAAATACTGCGAGGGCGAATCGACATGGAACTCGCGCAGGATCACATGGCCGAAGGCAAAGGCCAGCGCCGCGTCGGTGCCCTGCTTGGGGTGCAGCCAGTGGTCGGTCAGCTTGGCCAGCTCGGAATAGTCCGGGCAGATCGCCACCGTCTTGGTGCCGTTGTAGCGCGCCTCGGTGAAGAAGTGCGCATCGGGCGTACGCGTCTGCGGCACGTTCGAGCCCCAGGCGATGATGTAGCGACTGTTGTACCAGTCGGCCGATTCGGGCACGTCGGTCTGCTCGCCCCAGATCTGCGGCGAGGCCGGCGGCAGGTCGCAGTACCAGTCGTAGAAAGACAGGCAGGCGCCACCCAGCAGCGACAGGTATCGCGCACCGGCAGCGTAGGACACCATCGACATCGCCGGAATCGGCGAGAACCCGACCACGCGGTCCGGGCCGTACTGCTTCACCGTATACAGGTTGGAGCCGGCGATGATCTCGTTGGCCTCTTCCCATTGCAGGCGCACGAAGCCGCCCATGCCGCGGCGGGTCTTGTACGAGCGTGCCTTCTCCTTGTCCTCCACGATGCTTGCCCAGGCATCAACCGGGGCCTTGCTCTTGCGTGCTTCGCGCCACAGGCGCAGCAGCGTGCCGCGGATCAGCGGGTACTTCAGCCGGTTGGCGCTGTACAGGTACCAGGAATAGCTGGCGCCACGCGGGCAGCCACGCGGTTCATGGTTGGGCAGGTCCGGGCGCGTGCGCGGGTAGTCGGTCTGCTGGGTTTCCCAGGTGACCAGGCCGTTCTTGACGTAGATCTTCCAGCTGCAGGAGCCGGTGCAGTTCACGCCATGGGTGGACCGCACGATCTTGTCGTACTGCCAGCGGGCGCGGTAACTGTTTTCCCAGTCGCGGCCCTCGCTCTTGGCAAAACCATGGCCATCGGCAAAGGTCTGGGGGTCACGCTTGAAGAACTGCAAGCGATCGAGGAAATAACTCATCGGGGGTCTCCCTTTGCGGACATCGGCATCGTGGCTGTGTGTGTCATCTGGCTGCGGTGCGTTTTCATGTCGTCAGCAGGGTGTCTCGGCACCGCGCCGGTAGTACCACCACCAGGTCACGGCCAGGCAGGTGACATAGAAAACAACGAATCCGTACAGCGCCATGTCGGGGCTGCCGGTCAACGTAATGGACGAGCCGTAGCTCTTGGGAATGAAGAAACCGCCGTAGGCACCGATCGCACCGGAGAAACCGACCACTGCGGCCGACTCGATGCTGGCCTGGTGTGCGGCCGTGGCCTTGCCCTCGGCGTTGTCGTTGGCCGACCAGCGCTCATGCAGGGTGCGGAAGATCACCGGGATCATGCGGAAGGTGGTGCCGTTGCCGATGCCACTGAGCACGAACAGCGCCATGAAGCTGAGCAGGAAGCCGTAGAAGTTGCCACCCTGGCCATCGCTGGGCAGGAAGTGCAGCACGCCGAACACTGCCGCGATCATCAGCGCGAACACCCAGAAGGTCAGGCGTGCGCCACCCCAGCGATCGGCCATGCTGCCACCCACCGAACGCATCAGTGCGCCCAGCAGTGGGCCGATGAAGGCGTAGGCCAGCGGGTTCACGTCCGGGAACTGGCTCTTCACCAGCATCGGGAAGCCGGCCGAGAAACCGATGTAGGAACCGAAGGTGCCGATGTACAACCAGCACATCAGCCAGTTGTGCTTGCGGCGGAAGATCACCGCCTGCTCGGAGAACGAGGAGCGGGCGCTGGTCAGGTCGTTCATGCCGAACCAGGCCGCGATGGCGCACAGCGCGATGGCCGGCACCCAGATGAAGCCGGCGTTCTGCAGGAACAGCGGCGCCCCACCCTCCACCGCGGGCTGCGGTGCACCACCCAGCGCACCGAACACGCCCACGGTGATGACCAGCGGAATCACCGCCTGCGCCACCGACACGCCCACATTGCCCAGGCCGGCGTTCAGGCCCAGCGCCAGGCCCTGCTTCTGCTTGGGGTAGAAGAAGGAGATGTTGGACATCGACGACGAGAAGTTCGCGCCACCGAAACCACACAGGATCGAGATGGCCACGAACACCCAGTACGGCGTGGCCGGGTCCTGCACCGCAAAGCCGAGCCAGAGCGTCGGCGCCAGCAGCGACGCGGTGGACAGCGCGGTCCAGCGGCGGCCGCCGAAGATCGGAATCACGAACGAATAGAAGATGCGCAGGGTCGCGCCGGACAGGCTGGGCAGCGCCACCAGCCAGAACAGCTGGTCGGTACTGAAGTTGAAGCCGATCTTCGGCAGGCTGATCGACACCGCCGAGAACAGTACCCAGACCGAGAAGGCCAGCAGCAGCGAGGGGATCGAGATGACCAGGTTGCGGGTGGCGACCCGCTTGCCGGTGCGCTCCCAATAGCCGGGGTCCTCCGGCGTCCAGTCGCTGATGACGCGACCCGGACTGGCAGTGCTGCGGACAACAGGATCGCTACCGACGGTCATACATGGCTCCAAGGCTGTGGAATGACGTGGGTACTGCGTTTCAAGTTGTAACCCGTCGTCATGCAGCCATTAGGCCGTGCAGCACGGACGACGGGGTTGATCTGGATCAATCAGGGGCCGGTTTCCACCCTGCCCCTGACAAATGTCAAACCGATGAAGCGGTGCTGCGGCGGGTCACCCCGCGCTGGCGCACGCTGTCGCGCACGTCCACATCGAACTGCAGCTGAAGCTGGCTGCCATCTTCCAGGGCAATGTCGAATGGCAGGCCATCCCGGCACGGCAGCCGCGCCGCCAAGGCCTCGACTGCCGAGCGCGGCAGTACCAGGCGGCAGAAGGTGCCTCCGTCGAGCAGTACCGGTTGATCGCCGGCATGCAGCGACACCGCCATGCCCCAGCCTTCGATACCGCCGAAGCGGGTCATGTTCTCGACCGATTCACCGGCCAGCAGGCGCGCCAGCTCGGCCTCGTCCAGGCGAAGCCGTACCGATTGGTCCTGCAACTGCACTTTCATGACGCAACATCCTCCCATTGTTCGGGGGTATTGCAGTTGACCAGCCCGGCCTCGTCAACCGGCACCAGCGCCACGGTGTTCACGCCAAGACGACGCTGCAGGGCCTGCAGCGAGCGCGGGCCGTCCGGGTCATCCAGCATCGATCCAAGTACATTGCGACAAGCATCGTCTATATCCACCAGCATGGGCAGGGGGTGGCCCGCAAAGATCGTGCATGGACCGCGATGGCCGTCACGCAATTGCTCCAGCAATCGCGGCGGCAGCAGCGGCGTATCCACCGGCACCACCCAGGCAGGGCCATCGGGCATGCGCATCGCCACACTGTAGAGCCCGCCCAGCGGCCCGCAACGTGCCACGCGGTCCGGCACGCCGCCGAATGCCGGGTAATTTCCGCTGACCCAGACCTCGCGTGCGCCGGCCTGCATCAACAGGCCCCGCATGTGTTCCAGCAGGGTTCGACCCTGCCACGGCAGCAGTGCCTTGTCGCGGCCCATCCGGGTGGACAGGCCACCGGCCAGCACGATGCCGTTGATGCTCATCGCAGTAGAGCCACGCCATGCGTGGCTGCGCCGGCCGGATGCGTGGGAAAGGCCTCATCCACGCATGGCGTGGATCTACTGAACCCCGCGCCCCCCTGAAGGGCGGGGTCAATGCTGGTGATCGTGCGCATGGTCATGGGCATGAGCGGGTTCGCTGTCCGCATGGCACAGGCTGCAACCCTCGCTCCACTCGCTGTCGCCGTCCTCGTAATGCTCCTGCTTCCAGATCGGGCACTGGTGTTTCACCACCTCGATCAACTGCCGGCACGCGCGGAACGCTTCGTCGCGGTGCGGGCTGCCGGCGGCCACCACCACCGCCACATCGCCGATGCCCAACCGGCCCTTGGCGTGGGCCACATACAGCTTCAGCTTCGGACCGAACGTCGCCTCGACCTCGGCGGCCAGGCGCTTGAACTCGTTCAGCACCAGCGGCTCGAACAGGTCGTAGGTGATCCCGGTCACCGGCCGGCCGATGTTGACGTCACGCACCTTGCCGATGAACACGTCGATGCCGCCGAAGCCCGGATCGGAGACCGCAGCAATGCCCTCGGCCGGATCGATCGCCGCCTGCGCGCGGTCCACCACCTTTGCGATGATCTTCTCGCTCATCGCTCAGCCCCCGCTCACCGGCGGCAGGATCGCCACCCGGCCATCGTCGGGCAGCGCCTCGTGGTCGCGCAGCACGCGTTGCTGGTCGGCGAACGCCGAGTAGTCCAGCAGGCCGGCGCGGAAACCCGGCCAACGCAGCGGCAGCAGTTCGCGCAGCGCCTGGCGCAGATCGGCCACGGTGTCACCGGCCACATCCACGGCAATCTCACGGCTGGCATCCAGGTCGGAAAACGCACCGAACAACTGCAGATTCACTTGTTTCATCATGACTCCTGGCTCACCAGCTGCACCGGTTCGTGGTGACCCCAGCCCTGCACGCGCACGTAGGTGCCAGCGCTGGCCAGGTCTCCCTCGGCCTCCAGCACCACCCAGGCGTTGGCCTGCAGCATGGACATCAAACGGAACGACTCCTGCCCGGACAGCACGCGCGCACTCAGGCGCCCCTGCCCGTCCATTTCCACCCGCGCACGCGCGTGGAAGCGCAGGCCCGGCGGCTTGCGCACGTCGGCCTGCAGCGGCAGCTGCAACATGAGCTCCGGCGCCAGCCCCAACAGGCGGCGCAGCACCGGCTCGACGAAGAAACGCTGACCCACGGCCGCCGACACCGGGTTGCCCGGCAGCCCGAAGTACAGCGCGCCATTGGGCAGCACCGCGAACAGCAGCGGCTTGCCTGGGCGGATCGCCACCTTGTGGAACACGATGCGCGCACCACGGCCGCGCAGCGCATCGGGAACGAAATCGTAGCGCCCGGCCGACACTGCCCCCGTACTGATCAGCACCTGCGCGCCAGCGGCCAGCGCTTCATCCAGCACCGCATTGAACGCGGCCACGTCGTCGCCCACCGTGCCCTGCCAGACCACCTCGGCACCGGCGGCCTGCAGGCGGCCGACCAGATACGGCCGGTTGCTGTCACGGATCTGCCCGGATTCCAGCGTCTGCGCCGCTTCGGTCACCAGCTCCTTGCCGGTGGCGATCACCGCCGCCTTCGGCCGTGCCACCACCGCCACCTGGCCCACGCCGATGGCATGCAGCAGCGTGCGCGCATTGATATCCAGCACCTGCCCGGCCTGCAGCACGCGCTCGCCTTCGCTCACGTCCTGGCTGCGCAGGCGCACGTGCTGGCCCGGCTTCACCGATGCCTTCAGGGCGATGCGGGTCGGGCGTCCCTCCTCGCTGGCGAGGATGTCCACGTTCTCGACCGGAACCACTGTGTCCAGCCCGGACGGCATGCGCGCACCGGTCATGATTTCCCAGGCACCCTCGCCGCCCTCGGCGCCGGCATCGCCGGCCGCCTGCCAGCCCTGCACCGCGAATTCGGTACCGGCCTCGAACGTCGCGCCGTTGGCGCGCAGCGCGAAGCCGTCCATCGCCGAATTGTCGAACGGCGGCAACGACTGCCCGCTGTGGATGTCACTGGCCAGGGTACGGCCGCCGGCCTCATGCAGCGGCAGGCGCTCGGCCGGCAGCGGCGTGGCCGCGTCCAGCAGGTGCTGCAAGGCTTCGCTGTAGGCAATCATCAGTGGCCACCACCCTCGACCATCGCCAGGGCGTGGCCCAGTACCGGCGCCAGGATATCCAGGCACTGCGCCGCCGCCTTCGGGCTGCCAGGCAATGCGAACACCAGCATGTTGCCCAGCTGCACCACCTCGGCGCGGCTCAGCCAGGCCATCGGCGTGTGCTGTGCACTCAGTGCCCGCACCATCTGCGCCAGGCCATGCACCGGCCGCGCGTCCAGGGAACGCAGCGCCTCCGGTGTCAGGTCACGCGGGCCCAGCCCGGTACCACCGGTACACAGGCACAGGCGCACGCCCTCGGCGGCCAGGGCCTGCAGGCGGCCCGCCAATGGTTCGATGCCATCAGGCAACACCTCGGCGGCCACCACCTCGCCGCCCAGCCTTTTCAGGCCGGTCACCAGGGTCGGGCCGGACACATCCTCATAGGTGCCTTCGCTGGCACGATCACTCAGCGTGATCACCGCGCAGGCCGCGCCCTGCAGGCCCTTCGGTGCACGCGGCTTGAAACGCGCGCGCTCGGCATCGTCCATGCCGTCGGGGTGCAGCCAGACACCGCGCTTGCCGCCTTCCTTGAACAGCAGGCGGATGCCTTCGATGCGCAGCGCCGGTTCCACCGGCTTGCTCAGGTCGTACAGGGTCAACAGCGCCGCGTTGACGCCGGCCAGTGCCTCCATCTCCACGCCGGTGCGTGCCTCGCTGGCGCACTCGCACCACACGCGGATCGCCTGCCGTTCCGGCACCGGCGCGCAGAACACCTGCACCAGTTCCAGCGGCAGCGGGTGGCACAGCGGCATCAGCATCGAGGCCATCTTGGCGCCCTGCAGGCCGGCAATCTCCGCCATCACCAGCGCATCGCCCTTGGGCAGGCGGCGCTCGACGATCAGCGGATAGGCCACCGGACCGGCATGCAGCTCGCCCACCGCCACCGCACGGCGGCGGGTGATGCGCTTGTCGCGGACATCGGCCATATGGAAGGCCGCATTCAATTCCCCACTCATCGTGTTGCTCATCCTCCGATGGAGGCCAGGTGCGGGGTCAGCCCGGTCTGGCCCTGGTGCAGTCCATGCCCGGCCGCTTTCAGGCCTAGCTGTGTGGTGATACGTGCCAGCAGCGCGTCGTGGTCATCGTCGCTCTGCAGCAGCGGGCGCAGCGGCACGCCGAACTCGCCGAACAGGCACAGCCGCAGGTCGCCCTTGGCGGTCACCCGCAGGCGGTTGCAGCCCTTGCAGAAGTCACGCGAATACGGGGCGATGATGCCGATGCTGCCGCGATGGTCGGGGTGGCCGAACTCGCGTGCCGGGCCGGCATCGGCGGCGCGCGGCCGCTCGTGCCAGCCAGCGGCCAGCAGCTGCTCGATCACCAGATCGGCGCGCAGGTGGTGGCGCTGGAAATAGGCTTCGTTGTCGCCGGTGCGCATCAGTTCGATGAAGCGCACGCTGAAGGGGCGGTCACGCAGGTAGTCCATCCACTGCGGCAGCTCGTCGTCGTTCAGGCCACGCAGCAGCACCGCGTTGAGCTTGATCGCCGGCAGGCCCAGCGCCTGCGCCAGGGCCAGGCCCTGTTCGATCTCCGGCAGGCGGTCGTGCCCGGTGATGGTCTTGAAGCGTTCGCGCTGCAGGCTGTCCATGCTCACGTTCAGCGCGGTCAGGCCAGCCCGGTGCCACCCCGGCAGGCGCCGCGGCAGCAGCGTGCCGTTGGTGGTGATGGCCACCTTGCGGATGCCCGGCACCGCCGCAACCGTGGCGATGATCTCGTCCAGGTCCTTGCGCAGGCTGGGCTCACCGCCGGTCAGGCGGATCTTGCTCATGCCCAGCGCGGCAAACGCACGCACCAGGCGCGAGATTTCATCCACCTGCAGGAAGCGCGGGCGGCCATCGGCCTGGTAACCGTCGGGCAGGCAGTAGCTGCAACGGAAGTTGCAGGCTTCGGTCAACGACAGGCGCAGGTACGGAAAGCTGCGTCCGAAACCGTCGGTGAGTTGGCTCATGGCTGGTCCACCTTGTTGCTCCACCGTTTTGCCTGTGCCCGGAACGGCCCGGATACCCTCGCCTGCTGGAACGATTGCCAGAGTACGCGGCCTTCAGTTCCATGGGCATGACTTAAATCAATCGCGTTCGGCCCCGCGCGGCAGGCGTTGTGGCAGCATGCGGCTTTCCGTGCAGCGGGCGTGTGACAACCCTCATGATGATGAACGATTTCCAGCAACTGCTGCATGCCGCCGGCGAGCAGGCTGAACCGCAACGCCTGCTGTTCGTATTCGTGCGCGCCGAGCTGCCCGAATCGCCCACCAGCGACCAGCGCGACCGGCATGACCGCCGCGAGGGCGGCACCCTGTCGCCGGTGCTGTGCGTGGACAAGCTGCCGGCCGAGGTGCCCAGCTTCCAGGCGCTGGCGGCCGAGTCGACCACCACCGGCATCGACTGGGACCTGGTGTTCGTGGCGGCGCTGGATGGCAGAGGCGGTTTCGCACCCAACAGCGACGAAGCCGCGCGCCCGCTGAAGCTGATGGTCAACGCCATCCATGACGGTCAGATCGGCCGCTTCGCCGCCTTCGACCGTGGCGGCGAGCCCGTTCAGTTCTATTGAGCCACCAGCTGCAGGGTCAGGAAGAAGATCACCAGCACGGTGTTCAGCCCCCAGGCCACGGTCAACCCGCGCGCGGCCACGCCCAGGTTGGGGTTGTGCGCGGTGGGCGCCGCCCGCCAGACCGCCGGGATGATCCAACCGGTATAGAGCAGCAGCACGGCAAATACCCCCAACAGCAGCGTGGTGCGCTGGTTGGCCAGCGCCCAGAGGGCTACCGCCCACAGAATGTTGCTGGGAATGACGCCCTGCAGCCAGAACACACTCCAGAGGCGGGAACGGCCCTGGGTGTCGGGGGTTGGGTGCAGCGAAGCGGTCGCGGTCATAAGTCTCCCTCTGATTAGGAAACGTGCTGAACAAGCCTGCGCTTGGTGGCTGGGAACGTCAACCCGAGTCGCACATCACGCTTTGACGCCTGTAGAGGCCAGCCATGTACAACTCAGCCCCCTCCCCGCAGAGCCTGTCGCCATCACCCCTCCCTGCTTGTTCCCTAACGCCCCCCAACCTCGACACCTGTCGCAGATTGCACGGTGCGGGTGGACCGCCGCGCCAGCCAGCGCTGGCAGTGCTTAACAGCGTGGGAGAATACCGAAAGCGTCTCCAATCGAGTGATGTTTGCAACTCTTCTGATTGGCATTGCACAGCGCCAGGGGCTCAGATGGCGTGCCACCGGAAAAGGGTGGCCGGGCTTCGAACACCCGAGTTGATGTTGATGTATGCGCTTGCCAGTCGGCGCCACCTTAGCGTGGCGCCGGCTGGCAATCCGTCTGCCGGCTATGGCGGGCGGTGCGTGGGGGCCTTCGGGCCCGCCGGACTGACATCAACCCGGTGTTCGAACCACGCACCGTCCGCCACTTTTATGGGTGGCGGCTACCGATTGCCCTGCACGGAGCCTTGCCATGAACGAATCGGACTTCCCGCATCTGCACGCCTACCGCAGCACCGCCCGCGACGACGGTTCGCCACAGGCTGCGCCCGCAGTGGATAGGAACACCTTCATTGCCAACCTCAACCGTATCGGCTCCGGTGCGGCGGCCGACGGACAACCCTGGCCGGAGCGTCACCAGCTGCCTGGGCGCTGCCTGGCCCTGGCCGATGCAGGTTGCGCGTTGAGCGGGTTGCGGGTGGTGCTGGAAATGCTGCTGGCGGCGGAACGAACCCGGCAGAACGGCGAGCCGGAAGAGTACGTGGGCGACCGGGTGATGGAGGGGTTGGTCATGGCCTGCCAGTCGTTGTGCGCGCAGGCGGTGGGGCGGTTGCAGCCCGAAGGGTGAACGCGATGCGCCACGCCCTTCGGCGAGGACCGCTTTCAGCAGGTGTCAGTGCTCGCTGAAAGCCTCCTCAGATCGACCCCGATGATCGGTGAGAAGTCCACTTTGCACAGCTCCAGCTCGAAGAGCTGATCGTGATTGTCCAGGCACAGGGTGACTCTCACCGGCACGCCGTCGGCATCGGCAAGCATTGCAGTGGCAATGTCGCTTCCGAAGACCTGGGTCGTGCTGGACAGGAACACCACGCCTCCGAATCCGACGACCTCCACGTCCTCCACCTGGGCGAGCGCCAGATCCTTCAACAACCGTTCGGACAGCTCGGTCGTCTCCGGCAGCAGCCTATGGATGAGGGAGACCTCGTCGGGGGTGAGGAATCTGGGCACGGAATGTCCTTCAGGGCACTGCATCCGCCATCGGCTGATTCTCGATCCGCCATGTCCTGGCGTAGATCAGAATGACGCTTCCGGTCGAGCTGGTCTCGATACGAAAACACTTCAGACCGGACAGCGGATAGCCGACCGCCTTCCAACGATCAAGAAGATCAGCGAGTCCCGGCTCGTCATCGTCCACCATGGCGAACTCAATTCCCTCGTCACCCAGTACGCCGAAGTTCATGAGAGCCGAGCACCCGTAGGCTTCCGAGAAGCAAACGGTTGCCTGCCGGCCGTCCGGCCAGCGCACCTGAACCTTTACCTCATCGCATACGCCTGGATTGCTTCTGTCAATGTCGATAGCCAGCAACGTGGCGTCACACCATTCGAACGCGTTGAAATCCTCATTCATCTACGGGAACCTCTCAGACGTATACAGCTGGACGACCGAAACGTGACACCGCCGCCATTTGCTATGGCGGGCATAAGTGCTCCTGCGGGCCTTGTGGAACGGCCAGGATCTCGGCACGACGGTCGGCATCAGAGAATCGCTCGTTCCGGCAGACTGTCGGCCTAAGTAGTCATCAAACCCCGACACGGAAACAGCCAGCACTCGGCAGAGCAGCATGGTGGGATAGAGAGTCCTCTGACTGGCGACGAAGGCGTACCTCACGTGGACTCTTTGGCAAAGAACGCCGCCGCCCCTTTTTTAGGATTTCACACTCCATCCGTAGCAAGGAACGACAGAATCGGTAGCAACGGGCGCGGCCTCGCGGAAACCGCCACGTCCATGCGCCTCAGTCTCGCCGCGCATGGCCAGCCCGCTACGGATTCCTGACCCGCCACAAACAGCCCAAGCCTCGCCCCGGCAGTCGGCATCAAGGGGTGAAAGGCTCAGACCTGTAGTCACACCCATTGATGTCGCGAAACACTACTGAGTATTCCTTATGTTCATCTGCCTGCCCGGGAACGAAGAGACCGTTTGCATCAAACAATACTACCTGCGGCTTGCCGCGACTGACACGCAGACTCCGGGTGGGGCCAGCAACCTCCTCAAGGATCGGGTTGAAAATCTTCCAACTTGGGCTTCCCTTCGGTCTCTGCTCGGTGACCGCGCTCCGGGCAGCGACATGACCGTCGGGACCGTCGAGCGCAATCCGGATTGCGGGACCAGACATATGCGTCACCTCGAATCTACCAACCCAGGATTCGGCAACTGAAGCCGATTCGACATACCTTATCTGGGCCTCACTGCAGACCTTGTGACCATCAAGTGTGGAACATGCCGCACTACTCAGTGCGATCGCTAGGAAAAGCGCGACGTTCTTCAATTCACCGCCCCCTGATTATCAATCGATGCTTGCCACTATCATCCCACTGTTGCCTTGACCTGATCACCGCAGGAAGAATGCTCTCCGACAAATGGCTCTGCATTGCGGCAGCACTTTGCACCTCACATTCCTGCGCGCTCTGATACCGGTTTGCGCCAATATTAGCTTCGAATCGCTCTGCGGCCGCTCTTGCATTTTCGGCCCAGCCCTGCAGGTCTCCGACATGATCCATTTCGTCACGCATCGTCGAACGCCTGATGGCAGGAGAATCATATCGGTCGCGCATCAGCACAGTGGGGGTGGGGCCAACGGCATATTCTTCAAGATAGTGGCCCGCA
This sequence comes from Stenotrophomonas sp. 78350_Sma, assembly GCF_056482105.1. NCBI lineage: Bacteria > Pseudomonadati > Pseudomonadota > Gammaproteobacteria > Lysobacterales > Lysobacteraceae > Stenotrophomonas > Stenotrophomonas sp. 78350_Sma. The sequence continues at coordinate 2,661,872 of NZ_CM151182.1, forward strand.
GCATCGCAATTGCACTTAGGGCTGATAGTCCATTCCATGGTCGTCCGAGCAAGCGTATTGGCCCTGAATTCAGATGTCGGTGCGCCCGGGTACGTCGCAGTCATGTCGCCATTTCGAGTTCCCCTCTTCCATGCAACCGGATTCAACTCCCAATCCAGCAACCCAAATGGATCCATCGAAGCGACCGGCCTCGCACTCGCATAGAGATACAACAAAATGCCGCCATTCAATCCCAACGGATCGCCCTGAGAATACCGCCCGACCTCAGGGTCATACTCTCGCTGCGAGTTGTAGAAGAAGCCGCTCGCATCGGTCGCCTGCTGCCCCGGGAAACGGAGGGCCAATAGAAAGGACAGGCCATCACCATCTGGATCCGCACTCGGAATCTGGTTGCCGAACACCTCGCTCTTGTTGCTCCACTCCCAGATCGAGACATTCCGTACCGGATCGATCACCACGCGCGGTGTACCCAGATGGTCCGGCTGGACATAGGCCAGCTCCGGCACACCTGTGCTTGGCACATTGATGAGTGCCACCGGGTAGTTGTCCAGCCAGATCGCCTGCTGCTGAGCCTCGCCCGTCGCCGAATAATTGCCCAGCCACTTCCCTGCCTCGCCATAGAGCGTAATCTGCGCTGCACCACCGGCCGGCTTGCGCAGCACGCGCTCACCACGATGGTTGTACGCGTAGCTCTCCAGTGTGGCGTTACCCTGCTTCACCACGTTCATGCGGTTAGTATCGCTGCAGGTAAACGATCTGCTGCCAGAGCGTGGCATTCCCTGCTGCGTCAGGGCTGCGCGCAGCGAGACGATTCGCTACCGTCCGCTGCCCCAGGAGCTGCCGCCGACCAATCGAGCCATCTGAACAGACCACGTCTCCAGAAGATGCTGCGCGCCCGATTCACCACCATTCTTCAGTACAGAAAGAATCGCATCCAATCTACTTTTAATAGCATTGGACATTGGCAACTTCAAAGGCGTCTTCAGCGTCGCATCCGCTGCCACGAAATCGCCAAGCCGGATGGCGGATATGTATTTTACCCATTCTGAATAGTCGCTTGTGAAGTCAAGACTGTCGACATAGAGCAACAAGTCTGCCGCCGCTCTAACCCTCTCAAGATTTTCGACGTACTCAGTATGCATGCCACAGAAGAAACGTTCATCTCCTTTCGCAACTGCAACCCTCTGGCCTAGAGACATGTGCAGGAACGACAAATCATCATAGGTCGGAAGCACGAAGGTCCATAAGTAGATAGCAGACGGTGCAGGGTCTATCGCAAACCCAGAGATCACATCTCGCGTATACGAGGCAATCAAGAAATTCCCAACGACCCGCATGCCGCTTTTCCTGGCGTCTTTTTTCAATCTCCGCAGATCAAACGCTCTCATGCTATGCCACGGACCTTCCTGGAGGGCTGAGGAGCTCCCTGTTTCATGTCTCACACATTAAGAATCCGCCGGATCACCGGAGAGTCGATCAGCAGGTTCTCGCCGAGCGCTTTCGCAAGATCCTGCAACTCGGCAGACCATCCCTCAACGTGCGGAAGCGCCACCCTGGTGAACAAGGTCCTCTTCCCATCTGCCCCCACCCGAAAAACAACCAATTCCTTTGCATCTTCATCAACACAGACGAGATGGTCATACGTATTCATTGTCAATTGTTCCATGTATTCAATGGCGGAATAGGACTTCCGCTACGACACGCAGCATATCTCTGCGTCGCCGACGCAGCTGCCGTTGCCGCCGTCCTTGTCGCACTTCTGCGACTTCGAGGTGATGGTCGCAACGAATTCTTCGCTGACGCAGGCGTTATGCTTGTTAGACCACTGTGTGAGGGGGATCGGGCAGTTCAGACGCCGGGTCCGCGTCATCTGGGCATCGCTTGGATAGGGCGTGCACGGCGACTCGGCTGTGTTGTCGCCGGTCATGTATATCACTTCAAAATCACGTGTCTCGATGGTTCCTTCCATGTCCGGACTGAGCGCATACCACTCACTTGCCGGCGTGACCGTTGCACCAGGGCATATAGGATTCTCTGCCTGAACCATGGCCAGATGGTCGGCAACCATTGCCTCTTCTGTTGGGAACTGCGCGGTGCTTAGATACGACCAATCAGGGTCGGAGGGCTGAGACTTTCCCATCCAATAGGTGATCGACGTATTGCCGTTCAAGTCCACGACTTTCGACTTGATCTTGTCGACAGATTGCCAGCCGAACTGGAACTCCGGCGGGAACGGGCTGGGTGCGGGCAGGTTCTTGATGGCAGCCACCGCCGCCTGTTGGGTCTTGTACTGCGTCGAATTGCCGCCGGGCTGCGAAATGCGCCAGGAAATCTTGCTTTCCTGCGCCTGTGCCACAACAGGGGCGAAGCAGCCGAGGGCAACGATCGCCAGCACGGCACACGAAATGGTCTTCAGTCGTTCCAACATCCCTGTTCTCCTTCCTGGACGAACACAGCGCCGGCGGGAACGAGAACGCGAAGGTGTTCCCCGCGTCATGCTTCGGATCGTCCCTGGTCCGGAATGCGGCAGTGCCACATGCCGCCTTTGTCGTTGAGGACGCTTGCACATTCAAGTGTGGAGTCGCGTAACCGATCACAGATTCAAGTATCCAACGCCATTCAGCGGACTGCGCCCTGTCCCCATGACTTCCTGCACAGGCAGTCGGTGTTATACCTCACTACATTACCAGCACGGCCTGTCGCGAGGTCGGCAGGCTACGGCACTCCGCTGCAGACCTGACCCATCGGAAGGGCTGGCACGCGGCATGGCCCAGGGGAATGGCAATGAAGAGCAACCGAGTGACGTTGTGGGTGCTGGCCGCGGTGATGGCCGCAACAGGCACCGTCCACGCCGGGGAAATCCAGGTGGATCGGGGCACTTATGCACTGCAGGCCGAGGAGACGGGGGCCGGCCCGATCACCGTGGTCTTCGAATCCGGCTTCGGGCAGGGTGCGGGTGCCTGGAAGGAGGTGGTCGCGGGTCTGGGGCGCGATTACCACAGCATCACCTACGCCCGTGCAGGGCTCGGCAAGTCCGGCAGCGATGGTCACCCCAAGCGCATCGATGCGCACCTGGCCGACCTCACGGCCGTGATCGATACGCTCGCTCCCGGTCGCCGCGTTGTACTGGTGGGTCATTCCTATGGCGGCCTGCTGGCCACGGAGTTTGCACGCCGCCATCCGGAACGCCTGCAAGGCCTGGTGCTGGTGGACCCGGCCACGATGGGGCAGCGCCATGCGTTCAAGCAGGCCGACAGTGCCCGCGTGCAGGCAGATGATGCCCAGCTGCGGGCGATGCTGCCGCCAGCCATGGCCGCCGACTACGCCGTGCTGACCGAACAACTGGATGCACCCGGTGCGGTGACCCCGCGCACGATGCCGGACGTGCCGGTGGTGCTGCTGACTGCAACGCAACTGGCTGCCGAACCGCTGTTCTTCGAGGAAACCGCAGCGGGCAAGGCACTCTGGAAGGCACAGCACTCGCTGCTCTTCTCTGGGTTCACGCGCGGTACGCATCGCTACCTGGCGACCGGGCACACCCTCCAGCGCGAGGATCCTGCTGCGGTGGTGGCCGCCATCAGAGCTGTTGTGGACCAGCCCTAGCGCCCGGCGACAACGCACTTCATGACCGCGACCGCTCTGGCCGGCGGCGCCTGCGCTCCCGACGCCGCACCTGCCTCCGCGGCCGCCCGGCATGCATGCCCTCCCGCAGTGCGATATGCCCGAACATCAGCGCCGCAGCAACGAGCCCCGTCGCCACCAGTACTTCGAATCCCCGATCACCAAAGAGCAGGCGGATCGATATCTCCAGTGAGCACAGCCTGCCGCAGCGCAGGCCCTGCTCGTTGAAGCCATAGATGAGCACCAGTACGCCCATCAGCCAGCACAACGCCATCAGGGCCAGGCTTGCGATGAAGATGAAAGGTCGATGGATACGCATGCGCTCGTCGCGATCTTCTACGGTGATGTCCAGCGCGACGTTGCGAGCACGCGATCGGAAGCATCCAGCTCTACCGACCAGGCTTCGGTATCCAGGCCCAACCGGTTCTCATACCACCATCGCTGCGCACAGCGGCCACTGCATCCGCTGCTGGCATAGCGGGCAAAGGGAACACCGGCGTGCTCCACCACGTCAGGCGGCCCCAGCGCCCGGAGTACCTCGACCCTGCTCGCCCCGACCGGGACTGAAGCAAGCGCATGGGAATGCCACGCCGAGATCGCCGAGCAACCAGCAACGTACGCCACGAACAGGCCGGCAAGCCCCCCACATCAGTGTCCTCATTGACAGATCCCCTCCTGCGCCGCGCGCCCGCGCATCATCCGCGCAGACCTTCTTCAACGTCAAAGCTCGACAAGCGGGCCTGTTGCAGCGCCCGGCATCCGTGCTAGCGTGCGCCGTCAAACTCTCCATGGGGTGCAGGATGCGCAATGGAATGGGACGGAATCTGGTGATCGCCTGCATGGCCCTCGCTGTTGCCCCAGCGGCGGCAACAACGGCCGCAACAGCGACCGCAACGCCCGGTGATCGTGGGCAGGATTTCGTACAGACGCAGGCAATCGCAGCACGCTGCCAGAAGACCCTCCCTGGCTTGAAACTGCAGTTGCAGGAAGGTCGCCAGCACTGGCTGTCGACACTCGACGCCGCACAACTGCAGGCCGCCGAGGTCTATGCCAGCAGCAAGGAAGGCAAGGCTCTGGAAAAGGATGTGGAGCGGGATGCCTCCCGCGCCTTCGGTCGCAATCCCCTGTCCGCCGCAGCGACCTGCGTTGGCCTGCTCGCCGAGTACGGCCCGGCCCATCCGCTGCCTGCCGGAACGGCCATGCCGACCGACCGGGTGCAGCACTACATGCTGCACTTCGCGCCGATGGCACTGGCCCGGTTGCAATGCGCCCGCCTGGAGGGCATCGACGTGACAGCCCAACCCGATGGCTCGGAAACCTGGCAGTACCGGGCCTGCGGCCGGACCGAATCCGTCCGCATGGCCCCGCTCGGACAGAGCTGGTCGATGAACGATGCGGACCGCAATCGCCTGTTCGACGCGCTGACCCGATAGGTCGGACGGCATTCCACGGGGACGCAAGGACGATGTTTCCACTCGCCATCTGGACCAGGACGCGATCCATCCTTCCATTGACGGTCTGCACGGCGCTCAGCGCCTGCAGCCTGGTGATGGACAGTTCGTTCGACACTCTGCGCGAGGCGCTTGACGCCGACATGGTGAACAAGGGATGGATTCCCGGCTGGCTGCCCCACGAGGCGACCGACCTGCGCGAGGTGCATGACCTCGACTCAAACACCAGCGCGCTGGCCTTCACCAAGCCCCCTGCGATACCACTGCAGCTGCCTGCGGATTGCCAGGCAACCACATTCAACAACAGTGATCCTGTTGCGTTCAATCGATACTGGTGGCCCGGCAACGCGAGGCTCAACAAATCGTACCGCGTCTTTCGCTGCGCGCCTGAATCCGGAAAGTCAGTCTTCGTCGCCATCAACAGGGCAGAAGACCGCGTTCTTTTCTGGCGAACCTACGCGCGGTGATGCGCCTGCGCCGCCGCGCCTCCCTCAGGAACCCATGATGCCCAATGCACGCGCACGCTTCGCCGCCCTCGCCCTGTTGCTCCCGGCGTGGCTGCCGGCCTACGCCGCGCAGAACGCCCCCGCCGACGTCAAGGCGATCGAACAGGTGGTCGAATCGTTCCGCACCTCGCTGATCAACAAGGACAAGCCGACCTACATGAGCCTGTTCTTCTCGGACAAGGCGGAAGATATCGGCTGGCAGTTCGTCTCCGAGGACGTTCGCCTGCAGGACATCCGCAAGGCCAAGCCCGACGCGATCAAGGCACGGCAGATTCCCACCAACAACTTCATCGCGCTGATCGACGGGGCAGTGGCCTCGCCGAAGCCGAAGGAGGAGACATTCTCCAACACGAAGATCGAGACAGATGGCGATGTGGCTTCGGTGTCGTTCGACTACAGCTTCCACGACGATGGGGTGAAGACCAACTGGGGCAAGGAAATGTGGCAGCTGATCCGGACCGAACAGGGCTGGAAGATCTTCTCGGTGATCTACTCGGTCCGCGATTCACGCAGCCCATCCGATTGAGCAGGGCTTGATGCGGGCGCCCTCACCCGCGATCCATTCAGCAAGGGCATTGGCATTCGGCGAGCGATCGGGCAGAGTTCGGCCTCGCGCAAGGATGCCCTGCCCTATGACCCGCCTGCTGATCATCGAAGACAACCCCGAGCTGGTTGCCAATCTGTATGCCTTCTTTGAACCACTGGGTTACGTGCTGGACGACGCCCGCGACGGCGCCAGCGGCCTGCGCCGGGCCACGCAGCACGACTACGACGCCATCCTGCTGGACCTGATGCTGCCGCGCCTGGACGGCATGACGCTGTGCCAGAAGCTGCGCCAGGAGTTCCAGAACCCGGTACCGATCCTGATGCTGACCGCGCGCGATCCGGTCGAAGACCGCGTGCAGGGCCTGGCCCTGGGCGCGGATGACTACCTGATCAAACCGTTCTCGCTGATGGAACTGGATGCACGGATCAAGGCCCTGGTGCGCCGGGCACAGGGTCGCCAGGTCCAGAGCGTGCTGGCGTGGAAGGACCTGCAGGTGGACACGCGCTCGCCACAGGCCTGGCGGCAAGGCCGCTGCATTGCGCTGACGCCCACGTCGCACAAGCTGCTGATGTGCCTGGTGCGTGCGGCGCCCGCCGTGGTGCGCAAGCAGGAGATGGAATACCTGGTCTGGGGCGACGAGCCACCGGACAGCGGCGCGCTGCGAACACACATCCATGAACTGCGCCTGCAGGTGGATCGCAGCTTCGATACCGCGCTGATCACCACGGTGCACAGCATCGGCTGGCGCATGCAGGCGTGAGTCCTGCCTCCCTCTACCGCCGCCTGAGCCTGCGTGCCCGCATCACGATCTCGTTCGTGCTGTTGATGGCCGGTGCCATGGGTTTCATCGTTCTGGCCGAACAGGTCGACTACGACCAGGTCCGGGCTGCTGTCGTCGCGCGGACCCAGCACGGTGAAGTGCAAAGACTGCAGGCTGCGCTGGCTCGTGGCCAACGCCCCACCCTGCCACCGGGGACCCAGCTGTTCGATGCCGATGACGTGCCTGTCGTGCTGCGCCAGTACGGCCCGGGCCATCACGGCGAAGAGGCACCCAACGAGTGGCACCTGAGCGTCTTCGACAACGGCGACCAGCGCTACTACCTGCTGCAGGACGCGGCGCACTATGGCTATCTGGAACACCTGATCAATGCCTTCGCGGCACTGGTCATTTCGATCTGCGTGCTCTGCGCCTTCCTGATCGGTCGCAAGGTAGCGACGCACGTCATCGCGCCCATCACGCGATTGGCGGACGCGGTGCAGGACGGCCAGAAGCCCTTTCCCTACCAGGACGCGCGCGATGAGATCGGTGTACTCGCCCGCGCGTTCGCCCGGCACAGTGACGAGCTCGAACGGTTCCTGCATCGCGAACAGTGCTTCAGCGGCGATGCCAGCCACGAGCTCCGCACGCCGCTGGCCATCATCGGCGGCGCTGCGGAGACATTGGCCTGCCAGCTTCCGGCCGAGAGTCACCTGGTTCCCAGCGCAGAGCGCATCCTGCGCACCACCCAGGAGATGCAGCGCCAGCTGACCTGCCTGCTGCTGCTCTCACGCGCCCCCAGCACCGTGCCACGCAATGAGGTGGCCCTGCGTCCGCTGATCGAATCCTGCATGGAGCGTTGCCAGCCCTGGATTTCCGGCAAGCCGGTGATCGTTGCGTTTGATGCCCGGCATGACGCCGTGCTGGACACCAACGCGGATCTGGCGCACAGCGTGATCTGGAACCTGCTGCGCAACGCCTGCCAGTACACTGAAAGGGGCGAAGTGAGGATCACCCTCCACGACACCACACTCATCATCGCCGACACGGGACCCGGCCTGCCCTCCAGTATCGACCCACAGCAGTTCCAGCGTTTCCTGCCCGGCAGCCCGCACAGTGGCGAAGGACTGGGGCTGTCGATCGTGCAGCGCATCGTCGAGCACCTGGGCTGGAGGATGACGGTGCATTCCTCGCAGCAGGGATGCCGGTTCAGCCTGGAGTGGCCCATCTGACGGTTTCCTGACGCGCGCCTGCACATGCTGGGGATCGCTCACTTCACGGCGGAAATGGCATGCAGCACCCCAAGGACAGCGGCAAGTACCCGCACGGCAAGACCGGCCTGAGCCGCATCTTCCACACCCTCATCCATTCGCGCGATGGTTTCATCGCCACCTTCCGCGGCGAGGCTGCCTTTCGCCAACTGCTGCTTCTGCACGCGCTGTTGATCATTGCAGCGTTCGTGCTGGACATCAGCAAGCTCGAACGGGCGCTGGTGCTGGCGGTCTGCTTCATCAGCCTGCTGGTGGAACTGCTCAACTCGGCGATCGAAGCAGTGGTCGATCGCATCTCTCTGGAGCAGCATCCGCTGTCCAAGAACGCCAAGGACATGGGCAGCGCCGCGCAGACCACCGCACTGTTGATGGTGGGCGCGGTGTGGGGCGTGATCCTGCTGGGCTAGTCCGCCCAACCTGACAACTTCCTGATAAAGCGGTTTCGATACTGCGCGCACTCCCGCTCCACGGAACCTGCTCGTGCGTCAATGCCGCCGTATTCCACGGCCCCATCCGATCATTCTGGTCTGGGCCGCCGCACTGTTCTTCACCACAATTGGAAACATCGCCCTCTGGAAGACATTGTGGGGGCTGATCGACCTCAACAGCCTGCGCAGCGTGCTGTTCCTGGCCAGCCTGCCGGTGGTGCTGTTCTGCCTGCTCAACCTGATGCTGACGCCACTGCTGGCACTGCCGTTCCTGCGCAGGCCGCTGCTGGTGCTGCTCGTTGTCGTCAGCGCCGCCTGCAGCTACTTCATGCTGCACTACAACGTGCTGATCGATCGCAGCATGGTGCAGAACGTGTTCGAGACCAACCAGGCCGAACTGAACGCCTATCTCTCGCTGCCACTGCTGTTGACCCTGCTGGCGCTGGGCGTGCTGCCCGCTGCCGGGCTGGCCCTGGTGCGCACCACCAGCGGGGCCGGTTCGATACGTTCGCTGCTGGTGTGGCCGGCCAGCGTTCTGGCGTCATTGCTGGTGCTGCTGGCAATCAGCTTCGCGTTCTACAAGGACTACTCCTCGCTGCTGCGCAACAACCGCCATCTCCGTGACCAGGTGCTGCCCTTGAACATCGTGCGCCATACCCACGGTTATCTGAAAGGTCTCTACAGCACCCGCCAGCAACCCTTGCGCCCGATCGGCATGGACGCCCGGCGCGTACCGGGCCCGCGCCCGAAGCTGGTGGTCATGGTCGTCGGCGAGACCGCGCGCTCACAGAACTTCCAGCTCAACGGCTACCCACGCGCGACCAATCCACGGCTCTCGCGCAAGGAAGGCGTCATCAGCTTCAATGATGTCTCCTCATGCGGAACCGCAACGGCGATCTCGGTGCCGTGCATGTTCTCGCAGATGACCCGCAGCCAGTACGACGATGTACGCGCAGCGACCGAGGAGAACGTGCTCGACATCCTGCAGCGCACCGGCATCAGCGTGCTCTGGCGCAACAACAACAACGGCGGCTGCAAGGGCGTGTGCGAACGCGTGCCGACCGAGGACATGCCCGCGTTGAAGGTGGCCGGCCAGTGCGTCAATGCCGACGGCACCTGTTACGACGAGGTGCTGCTGCATCAGCTCGGTACACGTATTGACGCCATGAACGGTGACGCCCTGGTCGTGCTGCACCAGCTGGGCAGCCACGGCCCGACCTACTTCGAACGCTACCCGGCACACTCGCGGGCATTCAGCCCGACCTGCGACAGCAACCAGATCCAGCATTGCAGCAACGAGGCGCTGGTCAACACCTATGACAACACCCTGGTCCATACCGACCGCATGCTGGGCAAGGCCATCGACCTGCTGCAGGGCTATTCGGACCAGCGTGATGTCGCACTGATCTATGTGTCCGACCATGGCGAGTCGCTGGGCGAACGGGGCATGTACCTGCACGGCACGCCTTACTTCATCGCACCGCGCGAGCAGACCCAGGTGCCGATGGTGATGTGGTTCTCACCGGAGTTCAGCCGCAACGCGGGCGTGGACCTGGCCTGCCTGCGCGAGAATGCCCTGCACCGGGCGCACAGCCACGACAACGTCTTCCACTCGCTGCTGGGCCTGTTCAGGGTCAACAGCACGGTGTACCAGCGCGATCTGGATGTGTTCGCCGGATGCCGCGCGTCGGCGTCGCCGGCTGTGGCCACTTCACCGGCGAGGCAGCGCCGGCTGATGCCGGTCGCTGCCCGGAACGTGGCGCGTTACTGCGCCGCCAGGGCGAAATCCAGGCCCGCACACACCGCCGCCACCTGGGCGTCGTTGCATTCCTGCGGATTGGTGCGCGGGCTGTCCGGATAGACCTCGGTGGTGGTCGCAAAGCGCGCATCGGTGAAGCCGGCGCAGGCGCCGATCGAACGCGATTCACCCCAGACCACGCCCGGCGACTGCAGCGGCAGGCCGACCAGGTTGCCCTCGGCGTCGGCCGGGGCGATGTGGGTGACCGGGGCCACAGCGGTGATCAATGCCTTCTGGAACTCGGCCTGCGGATCTTCGCTGTTGCCGATCACGTAGAAGCCATCCGGAATGGTGTCGCGCTCGAACGGCTTGCCGTCGCGGGCGCAGCGGGCCGGATCGAACTCCTGCAGGTCGCTGTCGGTGGTCTCGTGCAGGTCCAGGTGCACCAGCAGGTTCGGCTTGCGCTCGGCCACCCAGGCCATCAGGGCGGCCGCTTCCTCGATCTGGCCGCCGTCACGGAAGCTGCGGTTCGGGTCGATGGCATCCGGGTTCCAGCGCTGGATGCGCTCGTAGCCCCACGGGCTTACGCACGGCGCCACGATCAGGTTCAGCCGGCCCAGGTAACGCTCGGCCTGCTGTTCCAGGAACTGCAGGGCGCCGTGCACGCCGCTGGTCTCGTAGCCATGCACGCCGCCGGTGATCAGCGCGGTCGGCAGTGCCGGGTTCCAGTCGTGGTTGACCACGGCAAACAGCGGGTAATGGTCCGGCGCATAGTCCAGCTGGCCGTACTGGATCACGTCGAAGCTGTCGTCCAGGCGCTCAAGGGCGGCCACCACGTCGTCGTGGTAGCTGCGCTGGCGCTGCTGGCGGGCCCGCCACTGTGCGCGTTCCGCGTCGCCCCAGGGCTGTCCAGGGGTGCCGATCGGGTAGAACTGCGCAACAGTCATTGGGTACTCCAAGGGTCGAACGGGATGGGTGCAGCCGGTCATTCTAAGCCTTGTCGCGCCTGCGGGTCCCCTCCCCCGGCCCCGCCTTCATCCAGGCCGGGTCATCTGGTTGTAAAATCAACGGTTTTTGGCCCCTCACCCCTTGATGGCGAACGCAGCGCAGCCGGTCCTGGGTGGACCGGAGTTCCTCCGCCTGCTCGCCCGTCTCAGCGACGGCGCGATGCCGGCCACCAGTCCCGCCCTGACCGATCGCCTCGGCCAGTGGGTGGACTGGAGCCGCGCCGTGGCCCTGTCCGGGGCGCTCGGCGGACGCCTGCCCGAGCCGGGTGAGGCCACCGAAGCGGTCGAGGATGTGCTGGCCGACTGCGCCCAGGCGCACGCCAGCCTGCTGGCCTCGATCCGTGAGGATGCCGAGGCCGAGCGCCTGCTGGACCTGGCCGAAGCCGCCGCTGCACCCAACTTCGCCTCGCTGCGCCAGCGCTACCGGGTGTTGCAGCAGGCCATCCAGACCGCCACCGGGCGCCTGCGCGGCCGCCTGCGCGACCAGCTGGTGCAGGTTTCGCCCGAGCTGGCGCGGCTGGCCGAGGTCGATGCGGTGATGGAGCAGACCCTCACCCCGCGCGAGCACAGCCTGCTGGCCACCGCGCCGGCAGTGCTCGGCGCCCGTTTTGAACGCGTGCACGGCCAGCCCGGCTGGCGCGCGGCCTTCCGCCATGACATGCGCACGCTGCTGCTCGCCGAACTGCAGCTGCGCTTCCACCCGATCGAAGGGCTGCAAGACGCCCTGCGCTCCCACTGACCGGAACACCATGTCCAGAACTGCTTTCCATGTCGTTGTTTTCCTTGTCGGCCTGCTGGCCGTGTGCTGGATCGGCATTGGCTACGTTTCGGTGCATCCGCTGGGTGCAGCGGTGGCGGCGATCATCGCAGCCTGCTACATCGCCGGTGGCGTGGAGCTGTACCGCTACCGCCAGGCCAGCAACGGCCTGCGCACCGCACTGAGTGACCTGTCCGGTGCAAAGGAAAGCCTTGCCCCCTGGCTGGAACGCGTGCCGGTGGGCCTGCGCAACGCCGTGCGCCTGCGCGTGGAGGGCGAGCGCACTGCCCTGCCCGCACCGGTACTGACCCCGTACCTGGTCGGCCTGCTGGTGCTGCTGGGCATGCTCGGCACCCTGCTGGGCATGATGGACACGCTGCGTGGCACCGGGCTGGCCCTGCAGAGCGCGACCGACATGGCCGCGATCCGCGGCTCGCTGGCCTCGCCGGTGCAGGGCCTGGCGGTGGCATTCGGTACCTCGATTGCCGGTGTGGCCAGCTCGGCCATGCTCGGCCTGCTGGCGGCGCTGCTGCGCCGCGACCGCCTGCAGGCCGTGCAGCAGCTGGACCGCGCCATTGCCGGCGACCTGCATCCGTACTCGCAGGCCTGGCAGCGCGCCGAGTCGCTGCGCCTGCTGCAGGCACAGTCCGCGGCGCTGCCGGCGCTGGTCGACCGCCTGCAGGCGATGACCAGCACCTTCGAACAACACAGTGCGGCCGCCAATGAGCGCCTGCTGGCCGGCCAGGCCGACTTCCTGACCCAGAGCCAGGCGCTGCAGGAGCGGCTGGCGGTCTCGCTGCAGCAATCGCTGCGCGAAGGTGCCGAAGCCAGCGCCGCCGCCATCGGTGGCGCGCTGCAGCCCATGGCCGAGACCACCCTGGCGGGCCTGGCCCGCCACGGCGAGGCACTGCATGCCCGCGTCGAGCAGGCCGTGCAGCAACAGTTGGCCGGCCTGAGCGACGGTTTCGAGCGCAGCCGCGTCGCCACCGAGGCCGGCTGGGCCAAGGTGATCAGTGAACAGACCCAGGCACAGCAGGCGCTGGTGGGTGATCTGCGCCAGCACCTGCAGGCCTTCAGCGATGGCCAGGCCACGCATGCCGAAGCGCTGGTCGCACGCATCGGCGAGCGCCTGCAGGCCGACGCACAGGGCAATGCAGAGGCCTTGCGCGCCGCCGCCGAACAGCAGCAGGCCCTGAACAGCGCGCTGGTCGAGCGCCAGCAGCAGGCGCTGCTCGCAGCCGGTCAGCAGCTGGACGAGCACGCGCAGGCGTTGCTGCAGGCACTGGAACAGCGCCACAGCGCCAGCCAGTCGCTGCTGCAGAACCACGAACAGCAGCGCTCGCAGGATTGGCAGGCCGCGCAGGCCGCCGCAGCGACCGCGCACGCCGAACTGCAGGCCAGCCTGGACAGCCGCGAGCGGCAGCGCCAGGCGCGCTGGGACGCGGTCAGTGCCGAGCTGCAGCAGGCCCACGCCTCGCTGCAGGCGCAGCTGCAGGCCGGCGACGAACAGCGCCTGCAGCGCTGGAGCGATGCCTTGCAGCATGTTTCCACCGATCTGGCCGAGCGCCTGCACGCCAACGGCGAACGCCTGGCCGCGCAGCAGCAGCAGGTCTGCGACACGCTGGCGGCTACCGCGCAGCAGATCGGCGAGAACGGTCGCGCGCAGGCCAGCGCCACGCTGGCCGAAGTGTCTACTCTGCTGCAGACCGCCGCTGCCGCACCCAAGGCCGCTGCCGATGTCATCAACGAGCTGCGCAGCACGCTGTCCGAGAGCCTGGTGCGTGACAACGCGATGCTGGAAGAACGCGGTCGCCTGCTGGCCACCGTGCAGACCCTGCTCGATGCAATCAACCACGCCTCGCACGAACAGCGCATGGCGGTGGACGCGCTGGTCGGCGGTTCGGCCGAGCTGCTGGAACGCGTCGGCAACCGCTTCACCGACCATATCGCCGCCGAGACCGGCAAGCTGGATGGCATTGCCGCAGCGCTCCACGGCAGCGCCGGTGAAGTGGGCCAGTTGGCCGGCACCTTCGGCGCCGCGGTGGAGCAGTTCGGTTCTGCCTCGACCGAATTGTCCGGCCGCCTGGAACAGATCGGTGGCGCGCTCGATGCCTCGCTGGCACGCAGTGACGAACAGCTGGCCTACTACGTGGCGCAGGCGCGCGAAGTGGTCGACCTCAGCCTGCTGTCGCAGAAGCAGGTGATGGAAGAACTGCAGCAGCTGGCCACGCGCCGCGGCAAGGCCGGCAGCGCATGAGCGACGAGCTGGAGGTCGACGGCGGCTCACACGCCCCGATCTGGGCCGCCTTTGGCGACCTGATGTCGGTGCTGCTGGGCGCGTTCGTGCTGATACTGGTCGGCGTGGTTGCCGTGCAGCTGGAGCTGTCGCAGCGGCTGGACCAGGAAGTGAAGCAGCGCCAGGCCGAAGCCAAGCGCCTGCAGACACTGGAACAGGCGCTGGCTGGCCCGCTCGCCGCCGGCCGGGTGACGCTGGTCGACGGCCGCATCGGTATCAGCGGCAGCGTGCTGTTCGCGCTGAACTCCGACCAGCTGCAGCCGGAAGGCCAGGAGCTGCTGCGCAGCCTGGCCGCGCCGCTGGCCGCCTACCTGGGCAGCCGCGAAGAGATCCTGATGGTCAGCGGCTTCACCGATGACGCACCGGTACGAGAAGGCAACCGCCGTTTCGCCGACAACTGGGAGCTCTCCGCGCAGCGTTCGTTGACCGTGACCCGCACCCTGATCGCCGATGGCGTACCGGCCGACGCCGTGTTCGCCGCCGCGTTCGGCAGCGAGCAGCCGGTCAGTTCCAATGCCAATGAAGAAGGCCGCGCACGCAACCGCCGCGTGGAGATCGCGCCGATTCCAAAGCCCAAGGCGCCGGATGGCAAGTAAGCCGCCCGCGCTGGAAGGCCTGCGCGCACTGGTGCGCGACCTCGATGCGGGGTCGCGCTCGCTGCCGCATTACCCGCAGGTGCCGATGCTGCAGCAGGTGCAGCGCGAGTGGTCGGAGCTGCGCAGCGAACTGCAGGTGCGCCGCTCACTGCGCACCGAGGCCCCGGCAGATGGCGGCCCGCTGAACTCGGCGGTGCTGGTGCAACGCATGCTGGACACGATGCAGGCGAGCAGCCCCGGCTACCTGCGCCACTTCATCGACTACGTGGACACCCTCTCCTGGCTGCAGGCGCTGCAGGATGGCGCCGCCAGCGCTGCGGATGCCGCGAAGCCGAAGCGCACGCGCAAGCCGCGCAACGCGGGTTGATCGCGCTTTGACGCCGACCTCGTTCGGCGCCCCTGGATACGACACTCCTGTTCCGCGCGCCTGGTAGACGCCAACCTTGGTTGGCGCTCCACCAACGACGCCGCGCATGCCAACCAAGGTTGGCATCTACCAGTGCATGCGTCGGCATGCCACGCATGTAGCGGTGTCACCAGACAGTCATCTGTCTAGCGCACCATTTTCACGTTGACCCACGGCGCCTGCAGCGTCCGCAGTCACCTCGGTTGTCTCCCCTTTCGACTCCATGAGCTCCGCGCCCGCGCGGTGGCTCGTGCCTGCCTGAGTGTCCGTAACATGACCAAGACTTTGTTGGCCGCCGCGCTCTCGATCGCGCTCGCTCCCGCGGCCTGGGCGCAGGATGCTGCCCCGACCTCCAGCACGCCCTCCGCCACCACCCTCGATGCGGTCTCGGTGATCGGCAGCGGTGAAGCCCGCCAGGTGCAGCGCATCACCCGAGAGAACCTCGACATCCTGCCGCCGGGTACCAGCCTGCAGAAGACCCTCAACCTGCTGCCGGGCGTCAACGCGCAGTCGGCCGATGCGCTGGGCACCAACGAGCAGTCGATGACGCTGAGCCTGCGCGGCTTCAACTCGACCCGCCTTGGCTACACACTCGACGGTGTGCCGCTGGGCGATGGCGCGTACAACAACTACAACGGCCTGACCATCAACCGTGCGCTGATCAGCGAGAACATGGCCGGCGCGGAACTGGCGGTGGGCATCGGCAGCCTCGGCACGCCGTCCACCAGCAACCTCGGCGGCACCATCTCCTATACCTCCGACCGCCCGGCCCAGGAGCTGGGTGGCCGCGTGGTGCAGACCTTCGGCAGCGATGCCAACCGCCGCACCTTCGTGCGCGTGGACAGCGGCGAGTACGACGGCTTCTCCGGCTACGTTTCCGGCATGAACGCCGTCTCCGATCTGTGGAACGACCAGACCGCCTACAACAAGTCCACCACCAGGCAGTTCAATGCCAAGGGCGTGTGGAACTTCGGCCGCGGCCAGATCACCGGTTTCGTCGATACCTCGCGCACCACCCAGGCGGACTACTTCTACCTGTCCAAGGACGAGATGTCGCGTGGCCTCGGCTGGGACTGGGGCGGCTACGCGCCGGACTGGAACAAGGCCGTGGCCAAGGCCTACTGCAATACCGCCAGCTTCAACGCGAAGAAGTGCGACAGCAGCGGTCCGGACAAGGATGCCGATGGTGCCTTCACCGCCGGCCAGATCCTGCGCGACGACACCCTGTACTACCTGGCCGGTGACTTCTTCCTGGCCGATGACTTCAGCCTGCGTGCACTGGCCTACCACCATGACGATCGTGGCGAGGGCCACAACTGGAACAGCGGCGCGTGGTCGAACAAGGGTACGGCACAGGAGATCCCGATCATCTTCCGCAACACCATCTACACCATCGACCGCGATGGCGGCACGCTGTCGTTCGACTGGGAGCTGGGCGCACATCGCATCGAAGGCGGCGTCTGGTACGAGCGCAACACCAGCAGCGCCGAGCGCTACCAGACCGCCGTGGATGGGCCGCGCGACCTGAGCGGCATGAACACCCTGCCCTCCGATGTCGGCGTGTTCGCCCAGCGCACGCGCTGGAAGACCCATCAGTTCTTCCTGAAGGACACCTGGCGCCTGCTGGATGATCGCCTGACCCTGGAATTCGGCGCCAAGAGCCCGCATGCCACCTCCGATGCACAAGCACTGCCAGGCGACGCGAAGACACCGATCTCACCGGCCTCGAACAACCAGTTCGCCACCGGCTCACTGAAGGCCAGCAAGAACTTCCTGCCCAGCATCGGCGCCAATTTCCGCCTGGCCGAGCACCACGAAATCTTCGCCAGCTACGCCGAGAACATCGCCATGTTCCAGGGCGGCTTCAAGCTGGGCCCGCAGGCCGTCAGCCAGACCACCTGGAATGCGCAGGGCAACCTGAAGCCGGAGGAATCACGCTCGCTCGAAGCCGGCTACCGCTTCGTCACCGATACCCTGCAGGCCTCGATCGCGGCCTACAGCGTGCGCTTCGACAACCGCCTGCTGCAGTACAACCCCTGCGACTCACGCCAGCCGGTCGGCCCGACCTGCGGCAACCGCTTCTACAACGTCGGCGGCGTCGACAGCCGCGGTGCCGAGCTGACCGTGCTGTGGACCCCGAACGAGCACTTCAGCTGGTACACCTCGGCCTCGTTGAACCGCTCGACCTACGCCTCCAACTACGTGCAGGCCGGTGTGGAGCAGCAGATCAAGGGCAAGATCCAGACCGATACGCCCAAGCAGCTGCTGGCCACCGAGATCACCTGGCGCGACAACGGCTGGTTCGCCAGCCTGCGTGGCAAGTACACCGGCGAACGTTTCTACACCTACACCAACGACCAGGGCTTCGGCGGCTTTACCGTGTTCGATCTGGCCGGTGGCTATGACTTCGGCCAGGTCGGCTTCGCCAAGGGCATGCGCCTGTCGTTCAACGTGACCAACCTGACCAACAAACGCTACGCCAGCAACCTGGATTCGAGCGTGTTCGCACCCAGCGACCCGGCCGGCAAGCTGTACGTGTTCCATGCCTCGGCACCGCGCCAGGTGTTCGGTACGATCGACCTTCGCTTCTGATCGCCCCCCGGAGTCCACCGATGCTCGCGACCGCCCTGCTGCTGGCCACCCTCTCCGCCAGCGGATACTCCGCTCCGCATGAGGCCGCTGGCGCACCGCCACGCACCCTGCAGCTGGGCGGTCGCACCTATGTGGACCAGAGCCTGGTCGCCGCCGGGCGGCTGCCCGCAGGCACGGTGGACTTCCTGGGCGATACGCTGGGCTCGTTCTCGTCGCTGGCGGTGCAGCCCGGCACCTGGAAGCGCACCGCCAACGGCTACGAAGGCCTGCTATGGACGCTGCCAGACCGCGGCCGCAACGACCCCGAGGCCGGCCTGTTCTACGACTACACCGGCCGCGTGGAGCGCATGCAGCTGCGCATCGACATCTCCTCGGGCACGCCTGCGCTTGGCACGCTGACCATGGTGCCCGACAAGGGCGTGGTGCTGAAGGGCTTCAACGGCCAGCCGTTCACCGGTGCCGACCCGGGTGACCACACGGTCACCCAGCGCGAGGTGGTGCTGCCCTCGCCGGCCAGCGGCGCAGGCGCGGGAAAGGTCTCGCTGGATGCCGAGTCGCTGCAGTTCACCGCCGATGGCCACTTCTACATCGGCGATGAGTACACCGCCAACGTCTACTACTTCGATGCGCAGGGTCAGCTGCAGGGTGTGATCGTGGCACCACCTGCGATCCGTCCGCAGCGCGAGGGCAAGCCGGCGTTCGGTTCACTGGCGCCACCGCAGACCGGCCGCCGCAACAACCAGGGCGTGGAAGGCATGGGCCTGTCTCCCGACGGCACCCGACTGTTCGTCGCCCTGCAGAGCGCCACGCTGCAGGACAGCGCGCAGGGCAACGCGGCGGGCCGCATCAACACCCGCGTACTGGTCTACGACGTGACGACCTCACCGACGCCACAGCAGCCGATCGGCCATTACGTGATGGCCCTGCCCGCCTACGCACACGATGGCAAGGGCAAGCTGGACCGTACCGCCGCGCAGAGCGAGCTGCGCGCACTGGACGACCATCGCTTCCTGCTGCTGGCCCGCGACGGCAACGGGCTGGGCAAGGACGGCGATGACCCGATCGTCTACAAGTCGGTGCTGCTGGTGGATGTGGCCGATGCCAGCAACCTGGCGGGAAGTTCCTACGAAACCGGCATAGCCTCGGTACTGGCCAGCCCGGCGGACACCGTGTTGAAGGACGGCATCGTGCCCGCACACAGCGACGAACTGCTGAACCTGCTGGACCGCCCGCAGTTGGCCCGTGCCGGGCTGGATCTGGACACGAAGCGCGGCCCGCATGCTGGACTGCTGTCAGAGAAGTGGGAAGCCATGGACGTGCTGCCGGCGCTGGACCCGCAGCACCCGAACGACATACTGCTGCTGATCGGCAACGACAACGACTTCATCGCCCGCCACTGCCGCATGCAGGGCCAGGCCTGCAACAGCCCGTACGACAACGACAACCGCGTGCTGGTGTACCGCCTGACCCTGCCCTGACGAAGAACAGACGTCACGCTCTCTGTAGAGCCGAGCCCATGCTCGGCTGAGGCAGAAAGCAGCCGAGCATGGGCTCGGCTCTACAACCCGCGATCCATTTCATCGCAGATGGGGTGCTATCACCCGCGCAGGGTGGCGCCGCCGTCGACGTACAGGTCACTCATCGCCACATGCCCGGCCTGCTCGGACAGCAGGAACATCACCGAGTGCGCGATGTCCTCCGGGGTGGCGAGTTTGCGCAGTGGAATGCCGGCCTTGTAGGTCTCCAGGTTGCCGGCGATCACCCGCTCGGCACCGTGGTCGTCCTGCCACATGCCGGTCTGCATCGGGGTCAGCGTTGAGCCCGGCGCGACGATGTTGCAGCGGATGCCCAGCGGCGCCAGTTCCAACCCAAGGCAGCGGGTGAACATGGTGGCCGCGGCCTTGGACGCGGCGTAGGCGGCCATGCCGTGCCGCGGCACGCCGGCCGCATTCGAGCTGACGGTAACTATTGCGCCCAGCCGGCGCGGCGACATCACCCGCGCCAGTGCACGACCGACGTGGAACACGCCATCGGCATTGACCGCGAACACCCGGCGCCAGTCATCGTCGCCGGTTTCGGTAACACTGCCCACATGCAGTACGCCGGCCACGCTGGCGGCCAGCATGATCGGCCCGATGCTGGACTCGACCTGGTCCACCAGGGCGTCGACGGCGGCGCTGTCGGTCACATCGAGTGCGAACGACCTGACCCGCGTATCGGCCACGTGTGGCGCCTCACGATCGGTCGCTACCACTGTGCAGCCGGCCTCGGCCAACAGCCGTACCAGTGCCTCTCCGATGCCACCGGATGCACCGGTCACCAAGGCTACACGGCCTTCAAAACCGGTCAACTGCATGTTGCGATCTCCTGTTGCTCGTCCCATTGGCGCAGGCGCGCCGACAACCACGGTGCCAGCTGCGCCACCGCATCGCGGCCGGTCAGTTCGGCGTGCAGGAACGGCAGCTCCAGCGCCTGCACCTTGCGCGCGTGGGTCCGCCACAACGCCGACTGCAGCTGTGGCCGCGCCTGGTGATCACGACCCGCACGGACGTGCACCAGCGTGCCGTCGAACGGTTGGTGGATGTGTTCGCGGATCAGTCGATTGGTGCCGGTCACCGCGCGCACCACGCCATCGAGCACCACCTCCGGCAGGCTGCCGAGTGCACTGCCGCCACGTCGCAGGAACGCCAGAATGCGTTCACGGCTGTCCAGTTCTGGATGCGCATCCGGATCGTGGCCGGCAATCGCCAGCAGTGCCCGCAATGCAGCGATGGCGTCGGGTTCCGGCTCGGCCCGCCAGCACTCGCTGGGATAGGCGTCCAGCAGTACCAGCTCGCCGACGTCGCGGCCGATCTCATGCAGGCGCACCGCCATCGCCTGGGCGAGGATGCCCCCCACCGACCAGCCCAGCAGGTGCACCGGCCCCTTCGGCTGCAATGCGGCCACGCGCTGTACGTAGTCGTTGGCCATCGCATCGATGCTGCTCGGCAGTGGCTGCCGCGCATCCAGTGCCGGCGACTGCAGGCCATACACCGGGCGTGCCGGCTGCAGTGCCCGGGCCAGGCTGCGGTAGTTCCAGGCGATGCCACCGGCCGGGTGCAGCACGAACAGCGGCGTGGCCCCGGCAGCTTCGGTCGCGGCCAGCGCGATCACCGGCCCCAGTGCGTGATCGGCCAGCGCGGGCGGCTCGGCAATGCGAACCGCCAGCGCGGCCACGGTGGGCTGCGCGAACAAGGCACCCAGACCCAGGTCGCAGCGCCAGCGCTGCTCGATGGCCAGCAGCAGGTGCACCGCCGACAGTGAGTCACCGCCGAGACTGAAGAAGTCCGCATCCACCGCCACCGGCGCCTCACGCCCGAGTGCCTGGGCAAACAGCAACGCCAGTTCCTGTTCCAACGGCGTGCGCGGCGCCAAGCCGGCAACTTCATGTTGCGGTGGCTTCGGCAACGCGTTGCGGTCGAGCTTGCCGTTGGCGGTCACCGGCCAGTGGTCCACACCGACAAACGCCGAGGGCACCATGTAGTCCGGTACGCGCGTGGCCAAGTGGCTGCGCAGCATCACGGCATCGGCAAGCGCGGTCGGCACATACGCCACCAGACGCGCTTCGCCGGGAGCATCCCGGCGCAGCAGCACTTCCACCCGCTCCATGCCGGGCAGTTCGCGCAGTGCCGCCTCGATCTCGCCCAGCTCGATTCGCAGGCCGCGCAGTTTCACCTGGTGGTCGCTGCGGCCCAGGTACTCCACCGCACCATCGTGGCGCCAACGGGCTACGTCGCCGGTACGGTAGATACGCTCGCCCGCCAGGAACGGATCCGCAAGGAAGCGCTCGGCAGTGAGATCATCGCGACCGAGATAGCCACGTGCCAGCTGCACGCCACCCAGGTACAGGTCACCGGCCACGCCCACCGGCACCGGCTGCATCCGGGCATCCAGCACGTACAGGCGGGTATTCCAGACCGGGAACCCGATCGGCACCGGCCGCGAGCGGTCCTGCGCCGACGCCGGCCAGTAGCTGACATCCACCGCAGCTTCGGTCGGGCCGTACAGGTTGTGCAGCTCTGCGTGCACGCGCGTGTGGAATCGGTCGCGCAATGAAGCGTCCAGCGCCTCACCGCTGGTGAACACCCGGCGCAGCTGCAGCCCTGCCGAGGCCGGCACGGCGAGGAAGGCATCGAGCATCGACGGCACGAAATGCGCCGTGGTGATGCCATGCCCACGGATCAAGCGCGCCAGTTCGGTGGGATCACGATGCGCGTCCGGCCCGGCGACCACCAGGGTGGCTCCACACAGCAGCGGCAGGAAGAACTCCCAGACCGAGACATCGAAGGTCGCCGGGGTCTTCAGCAGCACGCGGTCATCGGCGCGGATGCCGTAGTGCTCGCGCATCCACAGCAGACGGTTGACGATGGCACGGTGTTCGACGACCACGCCCTTGGGTTCGCCGGTCGAACCGGAGGTATAGATCACATAGGCCGCATCGCTGGGCGCTGGATCGGCCCATGGCGCGGCGAAACTCAGCGCGGTCCATTGCTCCGGCGCGAGCACCGGTACGCCAGCCATGCGCGCCGAAACCTCCGCGGCGGCCAGTACGCACACCGGCTGCGCCGAGGCGAGAACACGCGCCAGGCGCTCATCGGGATGGGCAAGGTCCAGCGGCAGGTAGGCGGCTCCGGCACGCAGCACCGCCAGCAGCGCGATCACCAGCTCCAGCGAGCGCGGCAATGCCACCGCCACCACGCTGCCCGGGCCGACATCCATCGCCCGCAGCTGTGCCGCCAGCGCGAAACTGCGCGCTTCCAGCGTTGCGTAATCCAACGCAGTGTCGCCGAACACCAGCGCCGGTGCGTGCGGGTCCCGATCCATGCCCTGTTGCAGCAGCTCGACCAGGGTCGTCTCCGGCAATGCGTGCGCGGTGGCATTGAAACCGTGCAGCACCTGCTGCGCCTCCTCGGGCGTCGCCAGAGGAACGGCTGCGATATCGTCAGCCTGCAGTGCCGCCGACACGAAGTGCAGCAGCCGCGCCGCGTGCGCCTCGACATCGTCGCGACTGTACAGCGCGGGATTGGCCTCGATCTCCAGATCCAGAAGGTGCTGGCCATCGCCACGGAAGCCCAGTGTCAGATCATCCACCGGCCCGGTGCACAGCACCTCCAGCGTCGCCTGCACGCCGGTCAGCGCCAGCGGCTTGTAGAACGGCTGCACATTCACCAGCGGGCCGTGCAGACGCTGCTGCGCGCCGACCAGGCCCAGGTCCCGGCGTAGTTGCTCACCGCGGTAGCGGCCGTGCTTGCGGCCCTGGCTGAGCTGGCGACCCAGGCCGCGGGTAAAGGCCTCGACGCTGCCCTCGCCGGCCGCCACGCGCAGCGGCAACACGTTCATCACCATCGCCGGCACCCGCGCCGACGCGTTGCCGAGCCGCCCCATGTAGGGCACGCCCAGCACCACTTCATCGGCGGCGCTCATCCGCCGCAGGTACTCGGCCGACAACGCCGCCAGCACATCCGGCCAGGGCTGCAACCAGCGTACCGATGCCTGCAGCAACTGCTCACGGAACGCCGCATCGAGCGGCTGCACCCAACGCAGCGCGTCGTCACTGGCAGCGAGCGTACCCGCCAGTCCTACGCCCGCCGGTGCACCTTGCATATGCTCACGCCACCACTGCCCGGCCTGCGCGCGGTGCGGGTCGGCACGATAGGCTGCATCATCGGCCAGCACGCCCGTCAGCCCCGGCAGTGGCTCACCCATGCGGCCGGCATACAACGCGCACACGCGATCAGTGAACAGCGCCATGCCGTAGCCATCGGCGGCCAGATGATGCACCCGCAGGTACCAGACCCAGCGCTGCCCGCCCAGTTCAAGCAGCACCTGCTGGCTGATCCGGTCGCGGGTGGGGTCGACCGGGCTCATCCGGTCAGCCTGCATCAGGCTGCGTGCCGCAGCGGCGGCATCCGCCTCGGCGGAAACATCACGCACCGAAAGCAGCGGCACGTGTGCCGGGTCATGCCACTGCTGCGGCTGGCCATCGGCTCCTTCGGCAAACCGCAGCGCAAAGGCCTGGGCCTCGCCCGCGGCCTGGTCTGCCGCTGCAACGAACGCGGCCACGTCCAGCGGGCCATCGATCCACACCGCATGCGCGGTATTGAATGACGGGTTGTCCGGTGCCAGCCGCTGTGCGAACCACAGTCCGGCCTGGGCCTCGGTCAATGCCACCGGCGTGGCCAGCGCGACGGCGTTCATGCGTTCTGCGCGGCCTGCAGCGTCTGCACCACGTTCCACCACTGGCGCAACGTGGTGTGCTCGGCCAGCTGCGAGAACTCCAGCGGCAGGCCGGTGTTGCCCCAGGCCAGCACCAGGCCGAGCATGCGCATCGAGTCCAGGTCCAGGTCGATCAGGTTGTCGTCGTCACCGATCTCTGCCGGCGCGCACTCCAGAACGCGCGCCACGTCAGCACGCATCCGCTCCAGATCCAGCACCTCACCCGTGGCAGCCATCACAGCACCTCCAGCAGCTGGTCGGTGGTCATCGGCACCCCGCTGGTGCGCGCGATCCAGTGCAGCGCCTGATCGTGATCGGCACGCGAGAAGTCCGCCACCGCATCGGCGGCGATGAAGGCCTCGATATCGCGCTGGAAGGCTTCCACCACGGTCGCGGTGCAGCCGATATGGGCGTACACGCCGGTGACCAGCAGCTGGTCGCGGCCACGTACCCGCATCAGTGTTTCAAGGTTGCTGCGCTGGAAGGCGCTGTAGCGGTGCTTCACCAGCACGTGCTCGCCCGGCTGCGGTGCCAGCGCCTCGATGATCGGTTCATGGTCGGCGCTGCGACGCATGCCCGGTCCCCACAGGTCGGCCTGCAGGCCACGGTCACGGCGGTCCTGGTCGCCATGCTGGGCCGTGTAGAACACCGGAATGCCGTGCGCGCGGCAATGCGCCAGCAGGCGTGCGATGTTGTCCACGGCCGGCCGCAGCGGGGCGTTGCCGGCGTCGAACGCAGCCAGGAAATAGCGCTGCATGTCGTGTACCAGCAGCGCGACGCGATCGCGCTGCGGGCGCCACGGGCCGCGTGCCTGTGGCAGCTCGGCGGCAGTCGGCAAGGGGTAATCGGTGATACGGGGCAGCGCCATCAGCGCGTTCCTCCTGTCTGTTGCAGATGACGCGCACGCAACTGCGCGCGCAGTTCGCGGCGGCTGATCTTGCCGACCGCGGTGGTATCGAAGCTGTCGACGAACACGACCTGGTCGGGCACCTTGAACGCCGCCAGGCCACGACCGCGCATCCAGGACTTCAGCGCCGGCGCCTTGAACGGCTCGCCCTGCGGAATCACGAAGGCGCAGCTGCGCTCGCCCAGATACTCATCGGGAATGGAGACCACGGCGGCATCGAACACGCCCGGATGTGCCAGCAAGTGGTCTTCGATCTCCTCGGCGGAGATCTTTTCGCCGGCACGGTTGATGTGGTCACCGGCGCGGCCCTGCACCACCAGGTAGCCCCCGGGCAGCTGCTGCACGCGGTCGCCGGTGCGATAGAAGCCATCGTCGGTGAACGAGCGCGCATTGGCCACCGCATCGTTGTGGTAGCCGCGGATGGTGTAGGGGCCACGGGTGAGCAGATGCCCCACCTCGCCTTCGGCCACCGGCTGGTCATGGTCATCGACCACGCGCACTTCGTCATCCGGGCTGATCGGCCGGCCCTGGCAGGCGACGATCAGCTCCTCCGGGTCATCCAGCCGTGTGTAGTTGACCAGGCCTTCGGCCATGCCGAACACCTGCTGCAGCGTGCAGCCAAGGCCGTCGATCACCCGCCGTGCGGCTTCCGGCACCAGCTTGGCGCCGCCTACCTGCAGTACCTGCAGGCTGGACAGGTCATGCTTGCTCGTAGCCGCGGCCTGCGCCCACAGCAGCGCCAGCGGCGGCACCAGGCCGCAGCAGGTTACCTGCTCGCGGGCGATCAGCGGGAAGGCCGCATCCGGCCCGGGGCCGGGACTGAGCACCACGCGGGCACCGGCATACAGCGCGCCGAAGAAGCCGGGCGAGCTCATCGGGAAATTGTGCGCGGCCGGCAGCGCGACCAGATAGACGCTGTCGCGGTCGATGCCGCAGAGGTCATTGCTGGCGCGGAACGAATAGATGTAGTCGTCGTGGGTACGCGGAATCAGCTTGGACAGCCCGGTGCTGCCGCCGGAAATCTGCAGGAATGCCACCGACTGCGGGTCCGGATCGGCCGGCAGCTGGCTGCGATCGCCCTGCAGTGCCTCCAGCGCGATGAACTCCGCCGCATCGCCGTCGATCACCACATGGCGCACGGCTGGCACTTCGGCCTGCAGCGCCCGCGCCAACCCGCGATGATCGAAGCCATCGTGCAGCTCGGTGGTGATGTAGGCACTGGCTTCGGCCTTGCTGGCGAAGTGCACCAGCTCGGTGATCCGGTGCGCCGGCAGCGCGTACACCGGCACCAGGCCGGCACGGAACAGACCGCAGACCGTAGTGATGAAGCCTGCCGTGTTGCCCAGCTGCACCAGCACCCGCTCGCCCGGCTGCAGGCCGAGTGCCAGCAGGCCGGCACCGATGCGTCCGGCCTCATGCCACAGCTGCGCGTAGCTCAGGCGGACATCACCGGCGACCACCGCGATGTCGTCGGCATAGCGTTCTGCACGTTCGCGCAGGAACGCCGGGAAGGTCTCGCCACGCCAATAGCCGGCCTCGCGATAGCGCGCCACCAGCGCGTCGGGCCACACCTGCTGCAGTGGCAGGCGGGAGGAATCAGCGGAGGTGTTCATGCTGCGGGCTCGACGGCAGGCGCGGATTCATGGACACCCAGCGCGTTCAACAGGGCAGCGAACTTCGCTGCGGTTTCGGCCACCTCGGCCTCGGGGTGCGACTCGGCGACGATGCCGGCACCGGCATACAGGCGCAGCTGCCTGCCCTGCAGGCGCGCGCAGCGGATCGCCACGTACCAGTCACCGTCACCCTGCGCGTCCAACCAACCCACGGCACCGGCGTAGAAGCCGCGCGGCACCGGTTCCAGCTCGCGGATGCGCTGCAGCGCCGTCAACCGCGGCGTACCGCAGACCGCCGGCGTGGGGTGCAGCTGCGCCAGCAGTTCGGCGGCCGGCGTCTGCGGATCCTTCAGGGTGGCGTGGATGCGGGTGCCCAGGTGCCACATGCTGGCGGTGGCATGCAGCACCGGGCGCGGCTGCGCATCGATGTGGCTGCAGTACGGTGCCAGGCCCTCGACGATGGCTTCGACCACGTGGCGGTGCTCGTCGTGGTCCTTGGTCGAGGCCAGCAGCGCCTGCGCCGCACGCTCGTCCTCGGCGGCATCGGCACTGCGCCGCGCGGAGCCCGCCAGCGGATGTGACAACAGTTCGGCGCCGCGCTTGCGCAGCAGCAGTTCCGGGGTCGCCCCCACCAGCCACGCCGGGGCCTGGCCCAGCTCCACCGGCAACGGCACCGCGTAGGTCGCCACCGACGGATCCGCGCCCAGGCGTGCCAGCAGCACATCCGGAGACAGCGCCTGGCGGGTATGTGCCAGCAGGCTGCGCGCCAGCACCACCTTCTGCAGGCTCAGTTCGGGCGCACGCAGTACCTGCACCGCAGCAGCCACCGACGCCGCGTACGCATCCGGCGCGGGCTCGGCGCGCAGGGCGCCGTCCAGCGGCGGTGCGGCCTGCGGCTGCAGTGCCAGCGCCGGCAGCAGGCGCTCGGGCTGGAACAGCGCATCGTCCGCACGCGGCTCGAACGGCACGGCGCCAACCAGCAGGCCCGGGCCGCCACGCTGCTGGGCAAAGAAATCCGAAACACGTTCTGCCAGTGTCGCCAGTGCACCGGCCGGCAGCGTGGCGCGGCAGCCGCGTGCATGCACGTGCTGGCCCGCATGCTGCAGCAGGAACAGCGACGCGTCGTCGGTGCTCTCCTGCGGCGCTGGCGCGGCCTCCGGCCACGCGCCCGGCATAAGGGAATCGTTCATGGGGTCTCCTTCATCCGATGCGCCGCAGCCAGCGCGCACAGCAACAGCAGCAGCGCACCGACCAGCAGGTAAGGCAGGCTTGGCCCGCCGCGATACAACAGCGTGCCGAGCATCGGCCCGGCCACCATGCCCAGCCCCTGCGCGGCAGCGACGGTGCCCGCGGCGGCGCCCTGTTCGTGCGCTTCCACCGCATCGGCGGCCAGCGCCTGGAACGAGGGGAATACGAAGCCCATGCCGAACGCTGCCAGCGCATAGGCTGCCGGCAACTGCCAAGCCTGCTGCACGCCTGCCACCGAAGCGAAGCCGATGCCGGAAATCAGGGCACCCAGGACGATCCAGCGGCGTGGATGTACCTCCAGCTTCATCACCAGCGCCTGCGCCAGGATCAGGCCGACGCCAACGGCGGTGAGTGCAATGCCAGCCATGCGTGCACCGGCCGCCGCATCCAGGCCCAGGCGATCAATCGCGAAGAAGCCGACCGTGACCTGCGCGATGGTCACCGAGACCATGGCGATGAACGCTGCCAGCTGCGGCAGGCGCAGCCGCGTGTCGAGGCGGTTCATCGGCGTGCGGCGCTGTGAGGACGCGCCCACCACGGGCGGCGTGGCCGGCAGCCGCCAGGCCAGCAACGCCAGTGCCAGCAACGGCAGCAGCGCGGCCACGTACAGCGCCAACGACAGGTTCGTATAGGCCAGCCAGCCCGCGGCGGCCGGGCCGAGCACCATGCCCAGCGCGTTGGCGCTGCCCAGGCGGGCGAGGAATTTCGCACGTTGGCCGGTCGGTGCCTTGTCGGCGATCAGCGCGGCTGCGGTAGGAGGCACCGCCGCGTAGAACAGGCCGATCAGGCCACGCGCGCCGACCAGCACCAGCACTGACACCAGTACCGGCGGCACCGCCTGCAGGGCGACGTCGATGAACACCGCCAGCGCGATGTAGACCACGGTGTAGGCACTCATCGCCAGCATCAGCACGCGCTTGCGGCCGATGCGGTCGCTGAGTTGGCCCCAGGGGCGCGCGGCCAGCATCCACAACACGCCTGCGGCGGTGACCGACAGGCCGGCATGCCACTCGGACAAGCCGAGCATGCGGACCACCGGGCCGATCACGGCGACGAAGGACATCATCGCCATGGTGCCGATCAGGGCAGCCAACACCAGCGCCGGCAAGCCGGGAACGACGGGACGTGCGTGCATGGAACACCAGCCGTAACAGGAAAGGATGGGCGGGCGCACCTGCGCGCCCTACCCGGCACCGGCCCTGCTCAGGACCAGACACCATCCTTAAATGATAACGGCTCGTATTTGCATTTGATACCCATTCTCTTGAATGGGCATGCAACAGTGGGTTCAGCGCATTGCACGCAGACCCAGCAGGCCACGGCGCTTGAACCACCATTCCAGCGGCAGCGTCACCAGCGGCGGGATGGCTGCCAGCAGCGCCAGCGCACTGGCCCACCACGGCCAGCGCAGGCGCACCGCCGCGAACAGGGTGACTGCCACGTAGACCAGGAAGGCCGCGCCGTGCAGCGGCCCGAACAGCTTCACCAGCGCCACGTTGGCCATCGGGCCGTACTTCATCCACATGCCGATGAGCAGGCCGGCCCAGGTCACGGCCTCGATGAAAGCGACAGCCGCGAACAGGCGTCCGGTCGGGTGCATGGGGGAACGTTGGGTCACGCGAAGCTCCGGCATCGGGATATCAAATGCGAATGATACGCAGATGCGAACCCCATGTAGAATCGAGCCGTCCTCGACTGCTGGAGCGTGTCCACCAAGGAGGACACCTACCGGAGCACATGCGGCAGAACCTGCTCCCCGATCTCACGCAGCACCGCGTCCATCGGCCGCCCGTTGTCGACCAGGTTGAACATCACGTGCGCCACGCCCTGCGCATGCACGCGCAGCAGGTAGTCACGCAGGCCATCGCGGCCGACCTTCAGGCCCAGCGGCAGCGGCTCGGCGGGCGCCTGCGGATCGGCCTGCAGATCCAGCAGCATCGACTGCACGAACGGCTTGCCTGGGCCGCCGCGTTGCGCCAGCGCTTGCTGCCACAGGCCGATGCGCCCCTCCTGCGCGGCCTCCTCGCGATGATAGGTGGCCCAGCCTTCGGCCTCGCGCGCGATCCACTGCAGGCTCTGCCGTGCAGTGCCCACCACCAGCATCGGGATGCGGGTTGCCGGCGCCGGCAGCACGTCGAAGCCACCGGTCGCCCGCACTACGACGGTCCGCTCATCGGCCTCCGGTGACAGCGCCGCGCGCAACAAGGTCCAGCGCTCACGGAAGGTCGCCGCCCTGCCCTCCAGATCCTCGCCGAATGCGGCGAATTCTTCCGGGCGGTCACCCGAACCCAGGCCCAGTACGAAGCGTCCGCTGCTGATCCGGTCCAGGCTCAAGGCCGATTTCGCCACCTGCAGCGGCTGCCGCAATGGCAGCACGATGGCCGCGCTGCCGACCACGATGCGCTCGGTCGCAGCGGCCAGCATGCCCAGCCACAGGAACGGATCGTCCAGCGCGCTCGCTGTCGCGTCCGGACCCTGCGGCACCATCAGCGGGACATCACGCGTCCACAACGCGGCAAAGCCCAGGTCATCGGCCAGTCGTGCGATGCGTCGGGCGTCATGCGGATCGGCCAGCCCATGTGACGCCACCGGCGTCATCAGGCCCAGGCTCAGGCCCTGCTGCGGAAACAAGGCAGCATAAGCAGGATTGAAATCACTCATGCCGCCAGCTTAGCGTGCAGGCCTGCGGCAACGATGACGCGCCGCCCACCACCGGAAGAACACTGCATGCCGAGGATCCGCCCTGCCCACGTCGATGACCTGCCCGCGATCAGCGCGGTGTGCCTGGCTGCGTTCACTGCGGCGGTGGCGCCTTCGCTCAGTGCGGCCGGCATCGCCACCTTCGGCAGTGTTGCCGCCGCCGAAGCGTTCGGCGCGCGCCTGCAGGGTGACAACCACATCCTGGTGACCGAGCAGGACGGTCGCGTCGTCGGCGTGATCGAACTGAAGGAAGGCCGGCACCTGGCGATGCTGTTCGTCGATCCCGCCTGCCAAGGCCAAGGCATCGGCCATGCTTTGTTCGAGGCGGTGCTTCCGCAGGTGCGCGAGCCGGTCGTGACCGTGCGCGCCTCGCTCAATGCGGTGCCAACCTACCTGCGCTACGGCTTCGCGCTGGACGGCGAGGTCGGCGAGTTCAATGGGTTGGTGTATCAGCAGATGGTGCGGGCAGCGACCTGAAGGCATCCTCCCGGCGTTGCCCGGCGATGCCCGGTGGGCGTCATGCCCTGCAGCACGCCCGTCATAAGCAAACTGAATCAGCAGGCCCCCCGGCGGTTCCTACAATGGCCTGTCACCCTGCCCTTCGAGATGCTGCCGATGCGCGTCGCGCTTTCCGTGTTGCTGCTGGCTTCGGCGCTGAGCGCCTGCACCCCGGCCCCGGTTTCCACCGCCAACTCCGCCGAGGCGCCCGCGTTGGCCAAGGAAATCTCCTGGCGCCAGGGCGATGTGGACGATGCCTTCGCCGAAGCCGCCGACAGCGGCAAGCCGGTGCTGCTGTACTGGGGCGCGGTCTGGTGCCCGCCGTGCAACCAGCTCAAGGCGGGCCTGTTCAAGGACCCGGCCTTCATCGCGCTGACCAGCAAATTCGTTCCCGTCTACCTGGACGGCGACGAGGAAGGTGCGCAGGCCTGGGGCGAGCGCTTCGGCGTACGCGGCTATCCGACACTGATCGTGCTGGACCCACAGCGCAACGAAATCACCCGTGTAGCCGGTGGAAACGATGCGGCCGAACTGACCCGCGCATTGACCGTGGCCGCCGGCCGTCGCAGCGCGGTCGCCGCTACGCTGGCCACCGCGCTCGCCACGCCGGACAGGCTGGCCGCCGAGGATTGGCAGGTGCTGGGCGACTACGGCTGGGAAGTGGACGCCAATCGCCTGGCCGGTGAGCGCAAGAGTGCCGACGTGCTGCGCCAGCTTGCCAGAACCGCACCGGATGCCGCCCTGCAGCGCCGCTTCACGCTGCTTGCCTTGGCAACGGCCGAAAAGCCCGATGCCTCGCCCACCGAAGTACGCGAGCTGCTGCAGGCGGTGCTGGCGCAACCGGCGGAAGTGCGCCGCAACCGTGAGTTGCTGGGCTATGCAGGCGTGCAGCTGGTCAAGCAGGCCAGTGCCGGGCCGGCCACCAGAAATACGCTGGGACAGCAGCTGCTGGTCGCGCTGGAGCGCGCAGATGCCGAGCGCGGCGACCGCGCCGACGACGCGTTGTCGCGTGCGCTGACCGAAGTATCCCTTGCCCGCCAGCAGCAGCCGAAGGGTGGATTGCCCGCCGCGCTGGTTGATCGGGTCAAGCAGCGCGTGGCTGCTGCCGATGCCGCCGCCACCGATGCGCATGCACGCCAGGCCACGATCAGCAGCGCGGTCTATGCCCTGCGCCAGGTCGGTGACGACGCAGGTGCCGAGGCGCTGCTGCTGGCCGAGCTGAAACGCAGCGAGCAGCCGTACTACTACATGCCCGAGCTGGCCGAACTGGCCGAGCAGCGCGGCGACACCGCCGGTGCGCTGGAGTGGTTGAAGCGTGCCTACGACGGTGCCCAGGGCCCGGCCACCCGCGTGCAATGGGGCGTGCTGTACGTGGAGGGCCTGCTGAA
Organism: Stenotrophomonas sp. 78350_Sma; assembly: GCF_056482105.1. NCBI lineage: Bacteria > Pseudomonadati > Pseudomonadota > Gammaproteobacteria > Lysobacterales > Lysobacteraceae > Stenotrophomonas > Stenotrophomonas sp. 78350_Sma. Next base: position 2,694,454 of record NZ_CM151182.1, read on the forward strand.
GCTGGCGCCGGACGACGCACCACGCATCGAGCAGGCCACCGCATCGCTGATCGCCGAACTGGAAGCGCAGCCGTCGGGTTACCACCAGCGTACCCGCCAGCGCTTCGAGCGCCTGGCCGGGCAGTTGAAGACGTGGAGCGGCAAGCACCAGGGTGCGGAGACGCTGGCGCGGCTGCAGCAGCGGATGCAGCAGGCATGCGGTGACCCGGTGGATGGTGCGTGCAAGGACTGGTTGAGCTGAGTTGATGAAAGCGCTGGCGGCGGGTTCACCTGCCGGCGCTTTTGTTGATACGTGTGGCAGGGAGCGCGGGCAGCACATCAGCGCGCCGGGGAGGTTCGAAGAGCGGGTTCTGGTAGTGCCGGCCGCTGGCCGGCAACCCGACCTTCGCTGATTGCCGGCCAGCGGCCGGCACTACCATGCCGCTCTTGCTCCCTTTCACGCATTTCAATCCTTCCCCTTGACCTCAACCAATATTGAGGTGCGATAACGATCTCCCCACGGCCAGCCCCTCTGGCCTTCCCCACGGAGATTGCTTCGATGTCGTACTCGCTTCCCCCGCTCCCCTACGCCTACGACGCCCTCGAGCCGCACTTCGATGCGCGGACGATGGAGATCCACCACAGCAAGCACCACCAGACCTACGTCAACAACCTCAACGCCGCCATCGAGCAGGCCGGCATCGCCGAGCAGCCGGTCGAGGCACTGATCGCCCGGCTCGATACCGTGCCCGAGGCCCAGCGCGGCGCCATCCGCAACAACGGCGGTGGCCACGCCAACCACAGCCTGTTCTGGACCGTACTCAGCACCAACGGTGGTGCACCCGATGATGAGCTGGCCGCCGCCATCGACCGCGATCTTGGCGGCTTCGATGCCTTCAAGGATGCCTTCACCAAGGCGGCGCAGACCCGCTTCGGCAGCGGCTGGGCCTGGCTGACCAGCGATCGCGATGGCCGCCTGCAGGTGGAAAGCAGCGCCAACCAGGACAGCCCGCTGATGGGTGCAGCCGTGGGCCTGTCCGGCAACACCCCGATCCTCGCACTGGATGTCTGGGAACACGCCTACTACCTGCACTACCAGAACCGTCGCCCGGACTACATCGGTGCGTTCTTCAACATCATCAACTGGGCCGAGGTCGGCCGGCGCTACCGCCAGGCCAGGGCCTCATGAGCGCCGAGACACTGCCGTACGCTGGGCCGTGGGCGGGGGTCTTCCCCGCCCCGGCGCCGGTGCCGTCGGTCGAGATGCCGCCGCGTGCCCTGCGGCGGCTGCTCGGCCACTTTCCTACCGGCGTGGCCATCGTCTGCACGCGCGACGCGCAGGGCAAGCCCATCGGCCTGACCATCAATTCGTTCGTGCCGGTGTCATTGCAGCCGCCCCTGGTGCTATGGAACCTGGCGTTGCACGCGCAGAGTCTGTCCACCTTCCAGCGCGCCACCCGCTTTGCGATCAGCGTGCTGGCGGCCGACCAGGAAACGCTGGCCCGGCGCTTCGCCGATCCGCAGGTACGCAACCGCTTCGACGGCCTGGCATTGCTGGATGACGGCGAGGACGCCCCACCGCGCATCGCCGGTGCGGTCGCCCATCTCACCTGTACCCGCCACGCGATGTGGCCGGTGGGCGATCACCTGCTGCTGGCCGGACGCATCATCGAGGTTCACGAGAACGGCGGCGCCCCGCTGCTGTTCCATCGTGGCCGCTTCCAGCCCGGTCCCACCGAACTGCTGGTGGAGGTGCGTTGATGAACATCGAAGCCCTGGAATGCATGCTTGCCAACGGCAAGGACGGCGCACTGCTGCGCTTCGGCCTGGGCAAGGGCTGGCTGGATGCCGGCAACCCGGTACGCGCGGCGACCCATCTGGGCCGTTGCGTGGTTCTTGATCCGCAGTACTCGGCGGCCTGGAAGCTGCTGGGCAAAGCCTGGCTGGCCAGTGGCCAGCCGCAGGCGGCGCGCGAAGCATGGCAACGCGGCCTGAGCGTGGCCGGCAGCAAGGGCGACCAGCAGGCACGCAAGGAAATGCAGGTGTTCCTGCGACGCCTGGACCGCGAACAGGCGGCCCTGGCGAAGGCGGGCTGAGTCGATCAGCCCGCGTTGGCCGATGCCGGTGCGGACATGATGTCCGACATCGGCAGGCGGCGCGGCTTGCTCGGGAACGCGTGGCGCAGGATGCGCCAGACCACCTGGCCGAACTGGCGCGGCAGCGAGCCGTTGTTGTAGTGCTGGCCGTAGCGGCGGCAGATGTCCTTCACTTCCTTGGCAATGGCCGCATAGCGGTTGGCCGGCAGGTCCGGGTAGAAGTGGTGCTCGATCTGGTGGCTGAGGTTGCCCGACAGCACGTTGATCAGGAAGCCGCCGCTGATGTTGGACGAACCGCGCAGCTGGCGCAGGTACCAGTGGCCACGCGATTCATTGCGCAGGCACTCCTTCGGGAAGGTTTCCGATTCGGCGGTGAAGTGCCCGCAGAAGATGATCACGTAGGTCCAGATGTTGCGCAGGCCGTTGGCCACCATGTTGCCCAGCATCACGGTGAGGAAGAACGGGCCGGCCAACAGCGGGAAGAACACGTAGTCCTTCAGCACCTGGCGGGCCATTTTCCGCGCCACCGGGCGGGTCTGCAGCCACATCGCACGGCCACTGATACGCCCCTTCAGCCAACGGCCCAGGCGCAGGTCCTGCGCGGCCACGCCCCACTGGAACAGCAGCGCGAAGATCGGCGCGATGATCGGCTGCAGCAGGTAGAACGGCTTCCAGCGCTGTTCCGGGAAGATGCGCAGCAGGCCGTAGCCGATGTCATCGTCCATGCCGCGCACATTGGTGTAGGTGTGGTGGCGGAAATTGTGGGTCTTGCGCCAGTTGTCGGCGGTGGCAACGATGTCCCACTCGTAGGTATTGCCGTTGAGCTTGGGGTCGCCGGTCCAGTCGAACTGGCCGTGCATCACGTTGTGGCCCAGTTCCATGTTCTCCAGGATCTTGGACAGCGCCAGCAGCAGCGTGCCGGTGATCGCGGCCGGCCACAGCAGCGGCATCCAGAACAGCGGCGAGAACGCCGCCAGGAACAGCAGGCCACGGCCGCCCACGCCGAACCAGCGCACGGCGGCGGCCACGCGGCGGATATAGCGGGTATCGGAGGCACCGAGGCTGTCGATCACACGGTCGCGGATCGCGTCGAGTTCCTCGCCGAAGGCATGCATCTCGGCAGTACTCAAGGCACGGTCGGTAGCGCGGGTCATGGCAGGCGTCCTCAGAGATCCAGGGTCAGGTCGGTGGTCGGTGCGCTCACGCAGATCCGCACCGGCTGTGCCGATTCGGACTGCAGGTCGCCGGTGCGCAGGTGGCGGGTGGCGCCACTGACGCGATCACAGGTGCAGGTGTTGCAGATGCCCATGCGGCAACCGTGCTTGGGCTTGATGCCATGCGCTTCCAGGCTTTCCAGCAGCGAGCGGCCACGTGGCACGCTCAGCTGGCGGCCACTGCGGGCCAGGGTCAGCGACACTTCACCCTCACTGCTGGCATCGCGCAGCGGCGCCGGCGGGGTGAAGGCTTCGGCCTGGAAGCCGGCCACCTGGTGCGCCAGGCGTTCGCGCGCGGCGGCAACGAACCCATCCGGGCCGCAGGCCAGCACATGGCGCTGCGCCAGCGGCGTGTCATCGCCCGCCACCTGCAGATCGTGGGTATCGATGCGCGCGGCCGGCGCCTCACCCTCGCGGGTGGTCAGCAGGTGCACGCGCAGGTTCGGATGTGCCGCGGCCAGCGCCTGCAGCTCATCACGGAACTGCAGATGGGCAGCGGTGCGCTCCCAATAGAACAGGTCCACCGGTGCTGCCAGCGGGCGCTGGCAGGCGTCGCGCAACAGGCTGCGCATCGGCGTGATGCCACTGCCGGCAGCCAGCAGCAGCACCGGCGCCGCGGCCGGCATATGGAACTCGCCGAAGGCGGCATCGAGGCGGAACAGTTCGCCCGGCTGCGCGTGGTTGACCAGATGCTGGCTGACCCGGCCGCCGTCGATCGCCTTGACGGTGATCGCCAGCTCGCGCCGACCCAGTGCGGTAGGACTGTAGCTGCGCTGCCACAGGCGTCCTTCAATCTCGACGCCGAGGGTGACGTGCTGGCCAGCGCGCATGCCGGCCCAGTGCCGGTTGGTGCGCAGGACCAGGGTCGCCGCGCCCTCGCCGGCCGGCTCACGCCGGACCAGGCGGGCCACCGGCTCGCGCAGGGTCCACAGGGGATTGAGCTGGCCCGCCCAGAAATCGAACAGCGACGGCGAAACCCAGCGGTACGGAGAGAACAGGGACGGACGGACGACAGCGCTCATGAGCGAACTATACGGGCGCACATACACCTGTGTATACATGTGTATATTGAACCGGATTGGGTATGATTCAGCCTCGCCCCACCGGAACCCCCATGGCCGCCGCCACCGCCTTGTCGACGCGCGAAGATGCCAACAGCCCGGCCCGCCGCACGGTGAGCCGCGAGGATCTGCTGGCCGCCGCCCTGAAACTGATCGGGCCGCACCGGAGCCTGTCCACGCTCAGCCTGCGCGAAGTGGCACGTGAGGCCGGCATCGCGCCGAACAGCTTCTACCGGCAGTTCCGCGACATGGATGAGCTGGCCGTGGCGCTGATCGACGCCGCCGGCCGCTCGCTGCGCACCATCATTGGCGAGGCCCGCCAGCGCGCCACCTCCACCGCCACCAGCGTGGTGCGGGTCTCGGTCGAGACCTTCATGGAGCAGCTGCGCGCCGACGACAAGCTGCTGCACGTGCTGCTGCGCGAGGGTGCAGTCGGCTCGGACGACTTCAAGCACGCGGTCGAACGCGAGCTGCACTACTTCGAGGAAGAGCTGCAGCACGACCTGGTGCGGCTGGCCGCACTGGATGGCGCCGTACTGCATGCCCCGGAACTGGTGGCCAAGGCCATTACCCGGCTGGTGTTCGCGATGGGCGCTACCGCCATGGACCTGCCGCCGGAAAAGGATCCGGAACTGGTTGAACAGATCTCCACGATGATCCGCATGATCATTGTCGGCGCCCGTACCCCCGCCGCGTTCCGCCGCGGCTGACGATCGCCCCCTGGGGTCGGATCCCTTTCCAAAGGAAGGGGCTCTGACTCCAGCCTCTCTGCCCGCACGGCAACTCCATCCTCCGGACATGACCACCGGCAGGGTTAGGCCCCTGCGTGTAATGTTATAACACAACCATGATGTGACTCGGCCGGCGCTCCACTCGGAATTGCTGCGGCTTCGTTATATAGCACTTGCTATATTCATAAGCCACTGCTTTTATATGCGTCAGCCAGGTCGCCCTCGCCGCCTTTCTTCCCCCAAGGACGACGCCCTCATGCCCGTTGCCACACCCCTCTTCCATCGGCTGCCCCTGGCCGCCGCCATTGCCCTGACCCTGCCGCTGCCCGCGCTAGCCGCCACCCCGCGACCGACCGAACTGGACCGCGTGCAGGTGAAGGTCAGCACTGCCACCCGCAGCGAACGCCTGCTATCCGATGTCCCGATCCGCACCGAAGTGCTGCGCAAGGAAGACATCGCGCTGCGCGCGGCCACCGACTTCTCGCGCGCCGCCGAGCTGATCAACGGCCTGCGCGTGGAAAGCAACTGCCAGAACTGCAATACCAGCGAAGTGCAGCTGCTGGGCCTGCCGGGAGCGTACAACCAGCTGTTGTTCGATGGCATTCCGCTGCTGTCCACGCTTGGCAGCGTCTATGGCCTGGAGCAGATTCCGGCCGGGTTCGTCGATCGCATCGAAGTGGTCAAGGGCGGTGGCTCGGCGCTGTACGGCCCGGGCGCGGTGGCCGGTGTGATCAACCTGATTCCGCCGCTGCCGGCACGTAGCGGCGGACATGCGCAGGCCGGCGTGGACGCACTGAAGGGCACGCCGCAGAAGAATGCCGACGTGCGCCTGGACCTGGTGGCGAAAGACGCCGACGCCGGGCTTTCAGTGATTGCCCAGCGCAACTGGAACAGCGGCATCGACTACAACGGTGACGGCTACACCGAAATCACCCGCAAGAACCTCAAGGTCGGCGGACTGCAGGCCTGGTACGCGCCCACGCCGGGCACGCGGCTGCGCCTGGACCTGCAGGTGACCGATGAAACCCGCCGCGGAGGCAACCGCCTGGACCAGCCCGAGTACCTGGCCAACATCGCCGAATCGCTGGATACGAAGTACCGGCGCGGTAGTGTGTCGTGGGACCAGGAGATCAATGCCGACGTCGATTTCCGCCTGGCCTACGCCTTCGCCGACATCGACCGCGACAGCTTCTATGGCGGTCTGGGCGACGTTGTCACCGATCCGTCCGCACCCGGCTATGACCCCTCGCAGCTGGACCCGAACGTAGCCGGCAGCGCGGCCTCGCGTTCGTGGCGCCAGTACGGCCGCACCCACAATCCGCTGCACTACATCGACAGCCAGTTGAACTGGCGGTTGGGCGCGCACGCGCTGGCCTTCGGCGTGCAGTACAAGCACGAGGCACTGCGCGACGACAACCGCACCGGTGACGGGCAGCGCCTTGCGGTGCTGGAGGACGCCACCTTCCACAACCTGGGCGCCTTCATCCAGGACGAGTGGAGCCTGCGCGACAACGTCGATCTGGTGCTGGGTGCACGCGTGGACAAGAGCTCGGAGCTGGACAACGCGGTGTTCTCGCCGCGCATCGCGCTGGCCTGGCAGGCCACGCCGAACCTGAAATGGCGCGCTGGCGTCGCCACCGGCTTCCGTGCACCGGAGATATTCGTCGAGGACGTGCATGTCGATACGCTGGGTGGCGAGCAGGTGCGCGTGCGCAACACCGATGGCCTGAAGGAGGAGCGCGCGCTGACCACCCTGTTCGGCTTCGACTGGCGTTCGGACCCGGCCAATCCGGTGTGGAGCTGGGATGCTACCGCCTCCTATGCGCGCATCCGCGACACCTTCGCACTGGGTGAGATCCAGCGCGGCGATGACGGACAGCTGAGCCAGCTGCGCTACAACGCTTCCGGCTCCAACGTGCTGGGCGCGGAAACCAACCTGGGTTGGCAGCCGTCGCCGCAATGGCGCCTGACCGCCGGGGCTTCGTGGTACCGCTCGCGCTTCCGCGAACCGCAGCGCATCTTTGACGACACCGGCGACGGTGGCGACACCGTCATCGAAAGCCGCGACTACCTGAAGACCCCGCGCTGGACCGGTCTGGCCCAGCTCAGCTGGATGCCCGCCGAGCCGTGGGAGACCTTCGTCGCGCTGCGCCATACCGGCCCGATGTCGGTACTGAACAACCGGTTGGGCGAGCTGCACCGCACGCGTTCGTTCCTGGTCACCGACCTTGGTGCGCGCTGGCACCGGCATCTGGGCGCGCAGGCGCAGCAGGAAGTGTCGGTGGCTGCAGGCGTCAAGAACGTCTTCGATCAGCGCCAGAAGGATCTGGAGGTGGGCGCGCTGCGTGACAGCGACTACGTCTACGGACCGCGTTTCGCGCGCTCCTGGTACGTCAACCTTCGCTATGCGTTCTGATCCACTACGAGCGCTGTTGCTGGCCTGTGCCGTGCTGCTGGCCGCACCGGCGATGGCTGCGGACCTGCACGCGCAGGTCTCGGCCTCGCTGATGCGGCCGGAACAGCGTTCGCTGCGGCCGATGCAGTGGACGCCGTCGCCGAAACTGGTGGCACTGTACTTCGGTGCCGACTGGTGTGCACCGTGCCATGCCTTCGTACCCACGCTGCGCAGCGTGCGCGATGCGCTGCGCGAGGCTGGCGCCGATACCGAAGTGGTGTACGTCAGTCTGGATGAGAGCGAGAGCGCGCTGCGCCGCTACATGCACGCGCAGGAGATGCCGTGGCCGGTACTGGACCCGCGCCGCGCCGCACGAATGCCGGCGCTGCAGGCATTGGCCGGGCTGGCACCGCCGAATCTGGTGCTGATCGATGCCGACGGCAAGGTGTTGGCCAATGGCTGGCAAGGCCGGCGCTATGAAGGCCTGCAGCCGGTATTGAAGGAATGGACGAAACAGGCGTGTGCGCAGGAACAGGCACGCTGCCCGCCTGGATTGTAGGGTCGCGCGAAATGCCGCCGGGCATGGCCCGGCGCTACCGTTACGGCGCCCCGCCCTCGGCCTTGCGCACGAAGGCTTCAAACAACGCCAGCGTCTGCTCGCTCACATGGTGCTCGATGCCCTCGGCATCGCGCCGCGCGGTATCGGCGTCCACGCCCAGCGCCAGCAGGAAACGCTCCACGGTCTGGTGACGCTGGCGGCTGGCATGTGCCAGCGCCTCGCCTTCCGGGGTCAGGAACACGCCGCGGTACGGCCGCTGCACCACCCAGCCATCGCGGGCCAGGCGCCGCAGCATCTTCGCCACCGTGGGCTGGGCCACGCCCAGGCGGGTGGCGATGTCGACCTGGCGAGCCTCGCCGCCGTCGGCCAGCAGGTCCGAGATCAGCTCGACATAGTCCTCCACCAGCTCCATCCGGTGCGCCTCGCGCACTTGGCGAAAGCTCTCGACCTGGCGCTCGGCCTCGATCAAGGGGGTGCTTTTCAGCGATGTCGAATCGTCGGTCTTGCCCACGCCTGCGCCTGTCCTTCCGGGGTGATCCGGTGTTGAACCTGAATTCTGGACCAGTAACGCGATAAAGACGATTGTTTCACATTGCTAATGACTATAGCATGAGCTATATTCGAGCCCATGAACACCCTGGCACCCCGCGACCCTTCGGCCTCCACTGCGGCCAGCCTGGGCGCGCTCAACGCCTCGGTGGCGGTGCCCGACAAGGGGCACTGGTGGTTCCGCCTGCTGGCCTTCCTCGGCCCGGGCTACATGATCTCGGTCGGCTACATGGACCCGGGCAACTGGGCCACCGACCTCGCCGGCGGTTCGCGCTTCGGCTACCTGCTGCTGTCGGTCATCCTGATTTCCAACCTGATGGCGGTGATCCTGCAGGCGCTGTCGGCGCGGCTGGGCATCGCCACCGGCATGGACCTGGCGCAGGCCTGCCGCGCGCGTTACCCGAAGCCGGTGAACCTGGCGCTGTGGGCGCTGTGCGAGGCGGCGATCATCGCCTGCGACCTGGCCGAAGTGATCGGCACCGCGATCGCATTGAAGCTGCTGTTCGACCTGCCGCTGCTGTGGGGCGCGGTGATCACCGCACTGGACACGCTGCTGGTACTGCTGCTGATGAACCGCGGCTTCCGGGCACTGGAAGCCTTCGTGATCGCGCTGCTGATGGTGATCTTCGGCTGCTTCATGGTGCAGATCGCCCTGGCCGCACCGCCGGTGATGGACGTGCTGGGCGGATTCATTCCGCGCGCGCAGGTAGTGACTGATCCGCACGCGCTGTACATCGCGATCGGCATCATTGGTGCCACGGTGATGCCACACAACCTGTACCTGCATTCGTCCATCGTGCAGACCCGCGCCTATCCGCGCACCGACGAGGGCCGTCGTAGTGCCCTGCGCTGGGCGGTGACCGACAGCACCCTTGCGCTGACCCTTGCACTGTTCATCAACGCCAGCATCCTGATCCTGGCCGCAGCGGTGTTCCATGCCAACGGCCGATTTGATGTGGAAGACATCGAGCAGGCCCACCAGCTGCTGGCGCCGATGCTGGGCGTGGGCGCAGCGGCGACGTTGTTCGCGGTCGCCCTGCTGGCCTCCGGTCTGAATTCGACAGTGACCGCCACGCTGGCGGGCCAGATCGTGATGGAAGGCTTCCTGCACCTGCGCCTGCCGCCGTGGCTGCGGCGGCTGATCACGCGGGCGCTGGCCATCATTCCGGTGGTGGTGGTGATCATGCTGTTCGGCGACCAGGGCGCGGTAAAGCTGCTGGTACTGAGCCAGGTGGTGCTGTCGATGCAGCTGCCGTTCGCGATCATCCCGTTGGTGCGGATCGTGACCGACAAGGTGACGATGGGCGCGCTGGTGGCCCCGCGCTGGCTGGGCGCGATGGCCTGGGTGATCGCGCTGGTGATCGTGGTGTTGAACGTGAAGCTGCTGGTGGATACCTTCAGCGGCGCGTGACGCGAAATGCAGGGGTCGGATCCATTGCCACGGGCAAGGGCTCCGACCCCGTCGATCGACAGGCAGCCGAGCATGGGCTCGGCTCTACAGTAAATTCCACGCCGTGCGTCGCTGCGGGGTCAGAGCCCTCGCCTGCGGAGAGGAATCCGACCCCGGTGGATGCCTCCGCTACAGATGCAACGCAATCGCAGCCTCGATCTGCTGCGGCGACTGGAACCCGGCCAGGCGCGTGCGTTCGTCACCGTCACGGAACAGGGACAGCGTCGGCGTCTGCCGCAGCCCCAGCTCCCTGAAGAACGCCTCACCCAGCACTTCCAGCTGCACGCGCAGCAGGGTCGTGCCCTGCCCCGCCACGCTGTTGGCCACCCGGTGCAACGACATCTCCAGCATCCGGCACCCCGGGCACTGGTCCTTGTGGAAATCCACCAGCACCCGCGGGTGTTCGGCCAACAGCTGCTGGAACTGCTCAGGCGTGGTGGCGTCGATGATCTGCATCGGTGTTGCTCCAATAGTGGGCCAGGACCGCGTCGGTCCAGGCCTCGATGGCGCCGGCATGGCGTTGACCATGCGGCATCTGTTCGATTTCCAGCGGCGGATAGTCGCTGCGGAAGTAGCGGATCAGCCGGTGCACGGCGCCGCAGTAGTACTCCTGCCCCCACTGCGTTTCACCGGTGCCGAACACCGCCAGCTGCCGTGGCCGCTCGCCGCGCTCGGCGATGCCGGCCACCCATGCCTTCATCTCCGACGGCGTGCGGCCGGCGTTGTCAGTCCAGCAGCCCAGCAGCACCAGGTCGGCCTCGTCGGCCGCCAGTGGCGGCGCCTGGCGCAGGTCGTCCGCCTCCTGCCAATGCACCGCATGGCCGGCAGCGCGGCAGCGCTCGGCGATCTGCCGGCCGAGTTCGCGGGTGTTGCCGCTCAACGAGGCGACCACCACCAGGATGCTCAGCGCGGCGCTGGGCTCAGAGGTCGTCGAAGCCGTTGTCGACGTTGGTCTTCTTGTAACTTGCATTGCGCATCTCGAAGAAGTCGGTCTTGGTTTCGGTAAAGTTATCGGCGTAGGCCTTGATCCACGGCATCACGTTGTCGGTGGTGTCGCTGTACAGGCGCTCGATGCCGAGCATGCCGGCCATCTTGTTGGCGCGGTATTTCACGTAGCGCACCATCTCGTCCACGTCGATGCCGTCGATGCCGTCCAGCACCTCCGATGACCACTGCGTCTCCAGCTCGATGGCGTGCTCGAACGATTGGTGCACGTAGGCGGTCAGCTCGTTGGTCTGCAGCTCGGGGTTCTCGCCGATGATGGCGCGGATCAGCTCGCTGATGAACTTGGTATGCGCCAGCTCATCGCGGTTGATGAAGCTGATGATCTTGCCGGTGCCGTTCATGCGGTTCTGCCGCACCATGTTGTAGAAGTACGCGAACCCGGAATAGAAATTGATGCCCTCCAGGATCGAGGACTGGATCAACGACCTGAGCAGGGTCTCGGCGGTCTTCTCGCGCATGAAATCGTCATACGCCCCCATGATCGGCGCATTGCGCTTGATGATGGTCGGGTGGGTGCGGGCGATCTCGAAGATGCGGTTCTGGTTCGGCAGGTCGGTGATCGAGGCCAGCACGTAGCTGTAGCTCTCGTTGTGGATCACTTCCTGCTGCCCGATGATCGCCGCGTTGGCGTGCGCGGCCGGGTCGGTGATGTACTCGGCCACGTTGTAGATGAAGCGCGTCTGCGGTGAATCCAGCGTGGCGAGCAGGCCGATGATGGAGTCGTAGGCGTTCTTTTCGCGTGCGTTGAGCTCGCCGTACTGGCGGGCATCGAGCTTCATGTCGACCTCGTCGGGAATCCAGAAGTTGGTCGACAGCTCCTTGTAGGCCCGATAGAACGACGGGTACGGGATGTCGTTCCAGTTGAGGATGCCGCTGGTGCGGCCGTTGATGATGCCGGTGCTGCGGTTGGGATGGCGCGGTTCGAGGATCTTGATGCGGTCGAGGGGGGTTGCCATGGTTTTCTGCCTTCGTTCTCTTTCCATCGTGTTGCCGGCCAGCGGCCGGCACTACCGTGGATCGCGGTGTTGCCGGCCAGCGGCCGGCACTACCCTGGACGCGGTGCTGCCGGCCAGCGGCCGGCGCTACCGTGGGTCGTCGGTGATCAGCTGGAGCACCATTCGCATTCGCTGATGTCGATGTCGTTGGAGCGCACGTAGTAGGTGGTCTTCAGGCCTTCGCGCCAGGCGCTCAGGTGCAGCTCCAGCAAAGTGCTGGCGCGGATGGTGCTGGGCACGTACAGGTTGAAGCTGATCGACTGGTCGACATGGCGCTGGCGGCGCGCGTTCTGGCGCACGCTGGCGAACTGGTCGACCTTGTAGGCGCCCTTCTCGTAGTACTGCCAGGTTTCCAGCGACAGGCCCGGCGCCGCCACCGGCCGCCGGAAGTCCTTCTTTTCCTCGTAGTAGAACGCACTGTAGATCGGGTCGATGGAGGCGGTGGAGCCGGCAATCTGCGCGGTGCTCATGTTCGGCGCGACGGCCAGCAGCCAGCCATTGCGCAGGCCATGCGTGGCGACCTCGCGGGCCAGGCTGTCCCACGCGGCGCCGCTGTAGTCGCGGTCACGGAAGTAACGCCCGTTGTGCCAGTCGCTGCCCGCGAACATCGGGTAGCTGCCCTTCTCCTTCGCCAATTGCGCGCTGGCCTGGATGGTCAGGAAGTTGATGCGCTCATACAGGCGGTCGGCCAATTCTTCGGCATCCGGTGATTCCCACTGGATTGCCTGCTGCGCCAGCAGGTGATGCCAACCGAACGTGCCCAGGCCGATGGCGCGGTACTTGCGGTTGGTGATCGTGGCCTGCGGCACCGGCAGCGCATTGAGATCGATCACGTTGTCGAGCATGCGCACCTGGATCGGGATCAGGCGCTCCAGCACGTCGGTGGCCAGCAGGTCATCCGGCGCACTGATCGCTCGACCGAGGTTGATCGAGGACAGGTTGCAGACCACGAAGTCACCGGCCCGCCGTGTGGTGACGATCTGGTCGCCGCTGACGATCTCCTGGATCATCCGCGTCGGGCTCATGTTCTGCAGGATCTCGGTGCACAGGTTGCTGGAATAGATCATGCCCGCGTGCTTGTTCGGGTTCCGGCGATTGACCTCGTCGCGGTAGAACAGGAACGGGTTGCCGGTCTCCAGCTGGCTGAGCATGATCCGCTTGAACAGATCGATGGCCTTCACCGTTCGGCGGCTGATGCGCTCATCTGCCACCAGTTCGGCGTAGCGGTCGCGGAAGCTGCCTGAGCCGCGCTTCTCGTCGTAGAAATCCTGCAGGTACCAGCCCTTGGCCTGCTTCACCTCGTGCGGGTCGAACAGGTACCAGTCGGCGCGGCGCTCGACCGCTTCCATGAACAGGTCGGGCACGCACACCGAGGTGAACACATCGTGCGCGCGCAGGCGCTGGTCGCCGTTGTTGAGGCGCAGGTCCATGAAGGCTTCGATGTCGCGGTGCCAGATGTCCAGGTACACCGCCACCGCGCCCTTGCGCTGGCCAAGCTGGTCGACCGACACCGCGGTGTTGTTGAGCTGCTTGATCCAAGGCACCACGCCGCCGGAGGAATTGGCCACGCCGCGGATCGGTGCGCCACTGCTGCGCACATAGCCCAGGTAGGCACCGACGCCGCCGCCATGCTTGGACACGCGGGCGATATCGGTGTTGGAGTCATAGATGCCCTGCAGGCTGTCGTCCACCGTGTCGATGAAGCAGCTGGACAGTTGCCCCCCCACCTTGCCGGCGTTGGCCAACGTCGGTGTGGCTACCGTCATGTACAGGTTGGACAGCGCCCAGTACGCCTCGCCGACCAGCTGCATGCGCCGCTCACGCGGCTTTTCTTCCTGCATGAGGTACAGCGCGATGGTCAGCCAACGCTCCTGCGGCAGCTCGTAGACCTCGCGGCTGCGATCGCTCGCCAGATAGCGCGTGGCCAGCAGGTACAGGCCGTTGTAGGCGAACAGTCGGTCGCGCTCCGGATCGATCATCTCGCCGGCCTGCTGCAGCTCTTCCTTGGAATAGCAGCGCAGGATGTCGTTGCTGTAGATGCCGCGGTCGGCCAGGCTTTCCTGCAGGCCCACATACGAGCCGTACTTCAGGCCGACGTCGTAGAAGCGGTTGCGGCTGGCACGCTTGTACAGGCGGCGCAGGTAGATGCGTGCGGCAAACTGTTCCCACTCGGGTGCGACCAGGTCCACCCGCGACTCGGCCTCGCGGATCAGCAGATCGACCAGGTCATCGGCGCTGATGCTCGGTTTGCGTTCGACCATCGCCTGCACCACGCGGCGGTAGTCGCTCACGTCCAGCTGCGGGAACTCGGCATGCACCGCATCGATGCTGCGCTGCAGGCGTTCGGCCTCGAACGGCAGGCGGCGGTTGCCGGCCTCCTTGGTGATCCAGGTCGGCACGCGCTCGCCACCGGCGCGCAAGGCGTCGCCAGCGCCGGCCAGATCGGCCACGCGGAAGGTACTGTCGGTCATGATGGTGAAACTCCAGGCTCGCACGCGCTTTGGCGGTCGATGCCATGGCGGCCCTGAACGCGATACCGGCGCACGGGGCGAACGGGTGGATTGCCAGGGCACGGGAACGTAGGTCGTCGGCATCTGCCTGCGCCTGCGGCCGGTATCCGGGCCGTGGGGGCGACCTGCGTCCGCACGATGGCGGCCGCGTCGACACGGCAAGCCTCAGGGGCGAGCCGCGGGACGTTTGCTGCATGTCCGGCGGCGGCGGCTGACCGGGAGTGACGGCCACAACATAGTGGGGATATCCGAACTCGTCAACACAAGATGCGGTAATCAGCACATGTCGCGACGATCAGTCGCAGGATGCCGTGTTGCACCTGCGGCGCCTTGTCGACAGCGCCTGCGTCCCCAGTTCGGTACAACATCAACTTTCCCCGGAACACCGCCCATGCGCGCTGCCCAGTACCCCTCCTTCGGCGACCCAACCGACGTCCTTGCCATTGCCGATGCGCCGCTGCCTGAGCCCGGCCCCGGCGAGGTGCGCATCCGCACCGTGCTGGCCTCGATCCACAACCACGACCTGCTGACCGTGCGTGGCCTCTACGGCTACAAGCCGACGCTGCCGGCGATCGGTGGCAGTGAAGCACTGGGTGTGGTCGATGCACTTGGCGACGGCGTCGACGGCCTGCAGATCGGCCAGCGGGTTGCCGCCGCCTCGGTGCACGGCACCTGGGCCGAAGCGTTCATCGCACCGGCACGCATGGTGATTCCGATGCCGGAGGCGATCCCCGACGAAATGGCCGCACAGCTGATCGCCATGCCGCTGAGCGCGCTGATGCTGCTGGAGTTCCTGCACGTCGAGCCGGGCCAGTGGATCGTGCAGAACACCGCCAACGGCGCGGTGGGCAAGTCGCTGGCAATGCTGGCGCGGGCGCGTGGCGTGCATGTGGCCAACCTGGTGCGCAATGCCGATGCAGTCGCGCAGTTGCAGGCGCTGGGCATCAATCATGTATTCGACACCTCGCTGGACGGCTGGAAGGATCGCGTGCGTGAGGCGACCGGCGAAGCACAGGCTGCGGCCGCGGTGGATTCCATCGGCGGCGACGCCAGCGGTGACCTGGTCGACCTGCTCGGCCACCACGGCACTCTGGTGTCGTTCGGTGTGATGAGCGGCGAACCGATGCGCATCCCGGCCGGCGGCCTGATCTACAAGGAGGCCACGGTGAAGGGCTTCTGGGGCAGCAAGGTCAGCCAGGCGATGGCCGTGGAGGACAAGCGCCGGCTGGTTGGCGAACTGCTGAAGCGTGCTGCTGGCGGCGAACTGACCCTGCCGGTTGAGCAGATCTTCGCACTGGACGACATCGCCCAGGCGGCGAAGGTCGGTGCGGGTTCGGGCCGCAATGGCAAGGTGCTGCTGCGGCCCTGAGGGTCTCCGGGTCAGAGCCCTTTCCACAAGGAAAGGGCTCTGACCCTGCAGGGGTGTGCGGACCAACGGTCCGCACCGACCACAGATCGGTCCGCCCCCACCGAGTGGGTCTGCTCCACCGGGCGCACCGACTTTCGTTAAGAACCTGTGATGTATAACTGAATGCGCTTTCGTCATTGGAAGGCGCAGGTACCTGCGTGCGGTACTGACGGCTCCTCCCCCGTTCGGCGTAGTCGCTTCCATGTACCGCACCACCCTGAACCTGCTTGCCGGCGCCATCGCGCTGGGCCTCACCGCTGGCGCTGCCAGCGCCGCTGAAACCGCCGATGCCGGCAAGGACAGCACCACCCTCGGCGCCGTGCTGGTGACCGGCTCCAACATCAAGCGCAGCGATACCGCCGGGCCGAACCCGGTGCAGATCGTCAGCCGCGAACAGATCGAGCAGACCGGCCGCTCCACCCTTACCGACGTGCTGCGCAACCTGTCGGCCAATGCCGGCAACAGTTTCGACGAGCAGTACACCGGCAGCTTCGCCGCTGGCTCTGCCTCGATCGGCCTGCGTGGCCTGTCGCCGAAGAACACGCTGGTGCTGGTCAACGGCTACCGCGTGTCCAACTTCGGCTTCGCACTCAATACCCAGGACACCTTCGTCGACCTCAACGCGTTGCCGATCAGCGCGGTGGAACGCATCGAGGTGCTGAAGGACGGTGCTTCGGCGGTGTACGGTTCCGATGCCATCGCAGGCGTCATCAACATCATCCTGCGCAGGAACTTCCAGGGCGTGGAAGTCGGTGGCGGCTTCGGCACCGCCACCGAGGGCGGCTTGAACGAACGCAAGGCCAACCTGCTGGCCGGCTTCGGCGACCTGGAACAGCAGGGCTGGAATGTGCTGTTCGGGTTGGACCTGCTCAAGCGCGACCGCCTGGATGCCGACCAGCGCGCCTACACCCGCAGCGGCGATTTCCGCGACAAGCCCGGTGGCCGCCTGGCCGGCTGGTCCACCGCCGGTGGCAACTGGCTGTCCAATCCACGCGCGCCGCAGCCGTTCGCCAACTGCCCCGACGGCAGCCAGCTGCGCCCGTACAGCGACTTCGGCAGCACCCTGCCTGGCCAGGCCTGCGCCTTCAACGCGCAGCCGTTCAAGACCCTGCAGCCCGGCGCCGAGCGCCTGCAGGCGTCGTTGAGCGCGACCTACCGCTTCAATGACAGCGTCGAGGCATTCGCCGACGTGCTGTACAGCCACAACAAGGCCGACCAGATCTTCAGCGCGCCGCTGACCGTTGGCCCCGGCCTGCGTGCCTATAACCCTGCGACCGGCACGCTGATCGACGTGCCGGCGGTGCTGCCGGTCGGCCACCCGAACAACCCGGGCAGCACGCCGCTGCCGTTCGAGTACACCTTCTTCGATATCGGCCCGCGCCTGAAGGACAACACCCAGGTGTTCTACCGTGCACTGGCCGGCGTGCGCGGCAGTGGCGAGCGCTGGGACTGGGAAGTGGCGGCGCTGACTTCGCAGAGCGCGCAGCGCGAATACGTCGACAACTTCGTCAACCGCTACGCGTTCGAACAGATCCTGCGCAATGGCAGCTACAACTTCCTCAACCCGTCCGCCACGCCGGGAGCGCTGGATGCACTGCGCCTGCAGACCAAGCGACCGGGCTGGTACAAGCTGCACGCGTTGAACGTGAAGGCCTCGACCTCGCTGTGGGAGATGCCGGCCGGTGCGGTCGGCTTCGCCTGGGGTGCCGAGTTCCGCAAGGAATCACTGGACGCGCGCACCAGTGCGCAGGTGCTGTCGGGCACCGAACTGCGCCCGGCCATCAATGTGGTCAACGGCGAGCGCCAGGTCAGCGCCGCCTATGCCGAACTGAGCGTGCCGCTGCACCGCACGCTGGAGCTGCAGGTGGCCGGTCGCGGCGACCACTATGACGACTTCGGCAACGCGTTCTCGCCGAAGGTGGCGCTGCGCTGGCAGCCGCTGGACAGCCTGCTGCTGCGCGGCTCGTTCTCGCGTGGCTTCCGTGCACCGTCGCTGCCGGAGATCGCGCCGGGCCAGACCGTCAGCTACGGCTCGGTGATCGATCCGCTGGATCCGTTGCAGCCCGGCGGCAGCCGTGGCGTGACCAACATCCGCACCGGCAACCCGGACCTGAAGGCCGAACGCTCGCGCAACTTCAACGTGGGCGCGGTGTGGTCGCCCGATGGCGATACCAGCATCGGCCTGGACTGGTACCGCATCGAGCAGGACAACCTGGTCAAGCCGGACAGCGCGCAGTACATCGTCGATCACCCGGAGTTGTTCCCGGGCCGCGTGCAGCGTGAGAACGGGCGCATCCAGTTCATCACCAACCAGTACGCCAACCAGGGCGCGCTGACCACTTCGGGCCTGGACCTGGAAGCCAACCGCACCTTCCGCACCGAGGGCTGGGGCAACTTCACCGTGGCCGGCAGCTGGACCCACCTGCTCAGCTTCAAGCAGCCGCTGGTGGCCGGCCAGGCACCGTACGAGGGAGCCGGCAACAACCGCCACGGCGCACTGCCGCGCACCCGCGGCACCACTTCGTTGAACTGGGCGGTGGGCGACTGGAGCAGCACGCTGAGCCTGCAGTACGTGAGCGGCTATGACCAGCGCGTGGCGACGACGACCAGCAACCCGGGCCTGCGCGACCGCATCAAGCCGTATCACCAGCTGGACCTGTACGTGGCCTACGAAGGCATTCCCAACACCACGCTGTCGCTGTCAGTGCTGAATCTGACCGACAAGGACCCGCCGTTCGATCCGGCAGGTGGCTCCAATGGCTTCGACATCAGCCAGTACAACCTGCGCGGGCAGTTCGTCTCGCTGGGGGCGCGCTACCGGTTCTGATGGGCCACCTGTAGAGCCGAGCATGGGCTCGGCTCTGCGGTGGGTGCGGACCAACGGTCCGCACCCACCGCATCACCGGCTCAGGTGCAGGAACTGCAGGTGCCGTTCGTACTGGCTGATGATGTCGTTGATGATCTGCTTGCGGCTGTACCCTACCAGGTCGTAATCCTGGCTGCCTTCGAACAGGTGCACCTCGGCGCGGTAGTAACGCTGGTTGCGCAGCTGCTGCGCGGCGAACGAAGGGGTCAGGTAGCCGCTGAGGATCACCCGGTACAGGAAGTCCTGCTGTTCGCCGTGGTTGACCGTCAGCTCCATGTCGCCGGCCTCGAAGCGGGTGGATACATCCCAGCCCTGCCCGCGCAGCTGCTCGGCCACCGCCTCCATCGCCGGCTTCACCGTGTCATCCATGAAGCGGTAGACCTGGTCGCGCACCGGGAAGTGCATGGCCTGGCTCAGGCGCTGGCGCCAGCCCTGATGGTGGCGATCGTCGCCGATCAGCGGCGATGGCCGATACTGCAGCGCACGCTTGCGGTGCGACTCGTCACTGAAGGCGCGGGTCAGCCCCCACATCATCAACAACAGGATCGCCGAGAACGGCAGCGATGCCAGCACCACCGCAGATTTCAATGCGTCGATGCTGCCGGCCAGCAACAGGCCCGCGGTCAGCACGGCAATCACGGTGCCCCAGAACACGCGCAACCAGCGCGGGCCGTCGTCCTCGGGTGCGCCGCCATGCGACGACAACGTGGACAACACCACCGCGCCCGAGTCGGCCGAGGTCACGAAGAAGATGAAGCTGACCAGCACTGTCACTGTAATCACCGCGCGGCTCCACGGGTAGCCGTCCAGCAGCGCATACAGCACGGTCGGTGGATCATCCACCGCCAGCTGCGCCAACTGTTGCTGGCCGTGGTGCAGCACCTGGTCCAGCGCGCTGTTGCCGAAGATCGACAGCCAGGCCAGGGTGAAGCCGAGCGGGATCAGCAGCACGCCGAACACGAATTCGCGGATGGTGCGGCCTCGAGAGATGCGCGCGATGAACAGCCCGACAAAGGGCGCCCAGCCGATCCACCAGGCCCAGTAGAACACCGTCCAGCCACCCAGCCATTCGGGGCGGCCGCCGTAGGCATACACATCGAAACTCTTGCCGACCACGCTGCCCAGGTAGTCGCCCAGGTTCTGCATCAGCGTGCTGAACAGGTACTGCGTCGGCCCGGCGAACAGCATGAACAGCACCAGCGTGATCGCCAGCAGCATGTTGATGTTGGCCATCCAGCGTACGCCCTTCTCCACGCCGGAGACGGCCACGGCCACCGCCGCGCCCATCATGCTGACCACCAGGATGATCTGCACCAGGTTGGAGTGCGGGATGTTGAACAGGTGCGCCAGCCCGGCGTTGAGGTGCAGCACGCCGAAACCCATGTCGGCGCCGATGCCGAACACGGTGGCGACGATGCCCAGCGCGTCCACGGTGTAGCCGATCGGGCCGTTGATGCGCTTGCCGATCAGCGGGTACAGCGCCGAGCGCAGCGCCAGCGGCAGGTTGTGGCGGTAGGCGAAGTAGGCCATCGCCATCGCCGCCAGCGCGAACACGCCCCAGCCATGCAGGCCCCAATGCAGGAACAGCAGCTGCATGGCCTGGCGCGCGCCGGCCTCGCCCGCGGCCGGATCGCCCTGCGGCGGCTGCAGGTAGTGGGTCAGCGGTTCGGAAACACAGAAGAAGAACAGGGTGATGCTGATGCCGGCGGCGAACAGCATGCCTGCCCAGGAGAGGTAGCTGAACTCCGGTTCGTCATGGTCGGCGCCGAGCTTGATGCCACCGTATTTGGACAGCGCCACGCCGACCACGAACACCAGGTACAGGGTCATCGCCAGCAGGTAGTACCAGCCGACATTCAGTGCAGCCCAGTCCTGTGCCTTCAGCAGAAGGCGGCCCGCACCGAGCGGGAACAGGCTGACGAACAGCGCGAACGCCACGACAACGATCGCCGCGAAAGCGAACACAGGCCGAAGGGTGCGCACCGGGGATTGTTGCGGCTCCAGTACATCCATGGGGCGGCGTTCTCCGGTAGATCAAGGAATTAGCCGACCGAGTCTGGCTGAACCGCAGTGGACAGAGCATGAAGTTGTGGCCTGCGGTCACAGGTCCGCTCCACCATTCCGTGTTATCACGCGCGCGGGCCGGGGCCAGAACACATCCGGCGCCCCCGCTCCACGCGTAGGACGGATGTGACGTGATCCGTTGCAGAGAAGCCGGCAGTTTCGGCCCGACCGGCACAACCGGCTCAGGCCAGAGCGCGGCGCAGGATGAGCACGCTGTCGCCCAGACCCCTTGCGCGGCGGCCAGCGAAGCGGCACAGCGCCGGCAGGAACCACAGGCGGCGCACCGCACCACGTAACAGCTGCTGGACGTCAGGCCCGGTCTGCCGCAGGCACTGGCCGATCACGGCGACCAGTGCGCCGGCGGGCAGCCCCGCATGGCGGACACTCCCACTGACGAACAGCAGCCAGTCGCGCGCCTGCGCTTCGGCCAGCACCATAACCTGCAGGGGATCTTCTTCCAGGTCGAGGAAGCGTACGCAGCCCGCCACATCCACCGTGATGTTGCGCGCCACAGGCTGGCCGACACAGCAGCCAGCCCAGTGCACGCGCAGCAGTTCGTTGGCAGCAATCCGCATCAGGTGCTCGGCTTCGGCGGGCCCGCAACGGCGCAGGCGCTGCGCCAGACTCGGACCACCATCCTCCAGCAGCAGGGCGGTTTCACCATGGCCCAGCACGCGGGGCACCGGCACCCCATGTTCAGCCAGCTCGCGCAGCCGCCGGCGCTCCAGCTGGCAGGCCTGTTCGGCCTTCAATCGTGGTGGGGGCCGCAGGCAGCGCAGGCCGAGCAGGCGCACGCCCAGGTCCAGCGCGGCCAACGCCAACCAGCGCCGCTCGCCATCATGCTGCTTCAGCCAAGTCCGTCGACCTGCGATCTGCAAGGGTTCGACCATCTTCAGTCTCCCTGCCCTGCACGGGCCAGTCCTGCACCAGCGGCCATCGTGCTCACGTACTGTCTGCATCGCATGCAGGGCCTGTGCTGCTTGTGTAACCACCGGTAATGCCTGTGCACGCTTCAGTACTCCACGCGCCAGCTGAGCTGCAGCAGATCCAGCCCCGGGTTGGGCTTCTTGATGCTTGCATTGGAGTAATGCGAGTAGCGCAGCGATACGCTGTGGCGTTCGGCTACCTGCAGCCCGATCCCCAGGTGGTCACCGAACTGGAAGGCGGTACTGATGCGACGACCGCCAACACGGGTGGTATCGAACACGGTCGGGCCGACCCCAGCTTCGATGAACAGATGTGCGTTCGGCCACCAGCGCAGCATCGGGATGGCACTGGCCTGCCAGGCGTGCTGACGCTGCGGATCGCTGGCCTGCCACCGCGCAAATCCCAGCTCCATCACCAGCTGCAGTTGCCGCCCCGACGCCAGCTCGCGTTGCCAAAGCGGGCCACTGTCCCAGATCACGCCTGCCCGCTGGTAGTCGCCACGGCCATGGCCCAGCTGCAGGCCTATCGAAGGGCTGGTTTCTGCCGCCGCCGACAGGACCGGCAACAGGGCCAGCGTAGCAATCCAGGACAGGCCGCACCGCTGCAGCAGGACGGCTCGGGGAACAGGGAAGACAGACAGAATCACGCGACAACTCCAGGCGGGAGCCGCACGCCACCCTCACGCCGGCAGGAACCGGCGCGTCACAGGGCGTGGGCTGGGGATGACGTGAAGGCAGGCGCGTCCACGGAAGCGTCCGTCACCCGCAAACGCACAGATGACCGCTTCGACATACAGCCTGGGTCACGCCCCCGCCTCGATCCTCGTTACGCGGTATCCGCTATGTAACGGATTGTCAGCGCAGCGCCGGGATCGGCCAGCGAACCACGAACGACGCACCGCCCAAGGCGCTGTCCTCCACCCGCACACTGCCGCGATGGCAGGCCACGATGCGGGCGACCATCGCAAGCCCAAGGCCCACACCACCGGTAGTGCGCTGGCGGCTGAGATCAAGCCGGGTAAAGGGCTGGAACACCCGCTCGCGATCGGCCGCGGCAATGCCGGGACCGTCGTCGCAGACACGTAGCTGCCAGTGATCGTCCTGCTGCTGCAGCTGCAGGACGATCCGCGAATGCGCATGGCCCAGTGCGTTGCGCAGCAGGTTGAGCGTGGCCCGCCCCATGTAGTGCGGGTGCAGCTGCACCTGTGCCGGCGCGCCATCTGCTACTTCGCACTGGATGCCGCTGCCTTGCGCATCGCGACTGATCGCACGCAATTGTTCATGCAGCCAGTCGCGGGCATCGACCGGCTCCTGCTGCAGCCGGCTGCCTACGTGCTCCAGCCGCGCCTCGAACAGCAGCTCGCCGACCAGCTCATCGAGCCCTTGCAGGTCCTCGCGCATCTCCTGCCGCAGTTGCCTGCGCGCCTCCGCATCTTCCTCAACAGCCAGCAGACCCAGCTCGAACTGCAGGCGCGCGATCGGTGTCCGCAGTTCATGCGAGACATCGTTGGTCAACTCGCGCTGACGTGCGACCAGACCGGCGATGCGTTCGCCCATCTGGTTGAACTGACGGGCCAGCGGCGCCACGCTGGAGCGAGGTGAGATCGGCGCACGGGCATCGAGGTCGCCCTCGCCCATACGCTTGCTGGCCGCTGCCAGCCGCTGCAGGTCGCGCCAGGTTGGCCATGCCCACGCCATCAGGAACGCAGCCGACACCGAGACCATGAGCAACACCGCCAGCGCGATGGTGGTCGGATCCAGCGGCGGTGAACTCGGCAGCCTCAGATGCAGCCACTGTGCTGGCGCAGCGGCGTGCCCGGGCAGCAGCCGATAGAAATCCTGCTGGTCGTTGCGGGCGAGGATGCCGTACTCAAGCAGCACCTGCTGCTCCTCCGCGCGCGGCTGCACCGCATCGGACGCCAGCAGCTCCAGCGCCGGCCCATAGTGCGGTGCCAGACGTTGCAGTTCGGCCGAGCGATCGGCAGCGCTGCGATCCTGCAGCAGTTCGCCCAGGGTAAACAGGGGGCCGCGCACCGCATCGCGGTAGTAGACGTCAGCATCGTCGCTGAATCGCTCCTGCAGCAGCAGCGGCACTGTCCAAAGCGCCACGCCGAAACCAATGCTGGCGAGCAGCAGCAGCCGCAGGAAGAAGCGCAGCACGTCAGGCCCCGGCCGGCAGGAACAGATAGCCCTGACCGCGCACGGTCTTGATCCTGGCCGGGTCGCGTGGATCGTCCTGCAGCTTGCGCCGCAGCTTGCTTACGCACATGTCGACGCTTCGATCCAGCCCGTTGAAGTCGATGCCGCGCACGCTGTTGAGCAGATCGTCACGGCTGAGGACTTCGCCACTGCGGCTGGCCAGCGTCCACAGCATCTCGAACTCGCCTGTGGTCAGCTCCAGGCGACGGTCGCCCAGCTGCACCCTGCGGCTACGACGGTCGATGTCCAGCGTATCGAAGCGCAACCGCTGCTCGTTGGGCTGGCGCTGCGCCGGGCGGCGCAGCAGCGCGCGCAGGCGTGCCAGCAGCACCGGTGGCTCCACCGGTTTGATCACATAATCATCGGCGCCGGACTCCAGGCCCAGCACATGGTCCAGCGCGTTGTCGCGCGCGGTCAGCATCAGCACCGGTACATTGCAGAAGTCGCGGAGATCGCGGCAGACCTGCAGGCCATCCCGGCCCGGCAGCATCAGGTCCAGCACCACCACCTCCGGTTGAAACGCCTGCACGGCCGCGCAGGCCTGGCTGCCGTCGTGCACGCAGTGCACGTGATAGCCGTGGGGTTGCAGGTAACGGCCGATCAGTCCGGCCAGCTTCAGATCGTCTTCCACAAGCAGCAATCGGGTCATCGAGTTCCGTCTCATCCGGCGCCCGCCGTTCGTTGGCGGGCGCGGCCGATTGTACCCACCGGCGGAGAGGCCGCATCGGTCGGAAGTCCCGGGTCGTAACCTGCGTTGTGTTCAGGTCATCACATGCACCGCGCACAGCTTGTTGCCATCCGGGTCGCGCAGGTACGCCAGGAACAGCTGGCGCCCGGCCATGCTGCGGATGCCAGCCGGGTCTTCGATGGCCGTGCCGCCATGGGCCACGCCCGCGTCCTGCCAGCCACGCACGGCCTCGGCACTGTCGAGGGTGAAACCAATGGTGCCGCCGTTGGCATGGCATGCCGGCTGCCCATCGATGGGCGCAGTGACGATGAACATGCGGCCATCCTTGAAGTACACCAGCCTGCCCTTGTCATCGAAGACGCCGGGACGTGCGCCCAACGCGGTGAACAGGGCATCGTAGAAGCGATGCGCGACGTCCATGTCGTTCGTTCCAACGGTGATGTGGCTGAACATGCGGGCACTCCCTGTGGAAAACCGCAGTGTCGGCGAGCACGCCGGGCATCGCAAATCCGGCGACCTCCGCCGCTGCGGCATGCGCAGGATTTGTCGTGCACCGCCCGACCATTCTATAATGGGAATCATTCTCATTCATGACCCATGCCGATGGCCGTGCCCGCCGCCTCCAGCACCGCGCTGGCGGGGTTCTACCGCGAACACCATGGCTGGCTGCTGGGCTGGCTGCGCCGCCGCACCCACAACGCCGACTGCGCCGCCGACCTGACCCAGGACACCTTCCTGCGCCTGCTCAGCCGGCGCGTCGATCCGTCCGAACTGCGCCTGCCGCGCGCCTATCTCAGCACCATCGCGCACGCCCTGCTGGTCAACCACTGGCAGCGCGCGGACCTGGAGCGCGCCTATCTGACCGCGCTGGCCGCACAACCGGAGCCGGTGCATCCCTCTGCGGAGGAGCGCACGCAGGCGCTGCAGCTCCTGCATGCCATCGCTGACATGCTGTCCGGCCTGGCCGAGCGGCCACGGCGTGCCTTCCTGCTGGCCCGGCTGTCCGGACTGGGCTATGCGGAGATCGGCCAACAGCTGGGCGTGTCCGAGCGCATGGTCAAGAAGTACATGGCGCAGGCGATGCTGCATTGCCTGCGCCTGTCCGGCGACGCCCCCGAATGAGCACGGCATTGGCCAGCCCGGCGCTGGAGCAGGCGGCAGAGTGGTTCGCGCTGCGCCAACAGGGCTGGAGCGACGACGACCAGCAACACTGGCGTGCGTGGCTGCAGGCCGATGCTGGTAACGTCGATGCCTGGCGCCGGGTCGAGGCTGTCTGGCAATCGTTCGCTCCCCTGTCGGCACCGGCGGCCGCAACCGCATTTGATGCTGCGCGCCTTCGCCGGCGGCGGGCGCTGCGCAGCATCGGTGGCGCGCTCGGCATCGGTGCGGTCTCGCTTCTCGGCCTGCACGGGCTGCAGGCGCAGCGCCACCTGCAGACGCAACGCACCGCTGCCGGGCGCACCGGTCATTGGATGTTGGCCGATGGCAGCCAGTTGTGGCTCAACGCCGGCAGCGAAGTGACCGTCGACATCGGCAACGGCAACCGCGCCCTGCATCTGCTGCGCGGCGAACTGCTGCTGCAGACCCGCCACCACCCAGCATTCACCGGGTTGCCCCTGAGCGTGCATGTACCCGGCGCGCGCCTGCAGCCAATCGGCACCCGCTTCGCGGTCGGCCGCGAAGCCCAGGACAGCCGGTTGGACGTGTTCGAGGGCGTGGTGCGGTGCCTGCCGATGTTCGGCGCGGCGCTGGATGTGCCTGCGGGAAGTGCGCTGCAGATCGGACCGATGGGGGGACTCACATCGGTGGCCGCTGATCCTCTGCGCGGCGACTGGCAGGACGGACGCCTGCAGGTGCAGGACACGCAGCTGATCCGGGTGATCGACGAACTGGCCCGTCACCATCGGGGCTATCTGGGCTGTGATCCGGCACTGTCCGCATTGAATGTCACCGCGGTATTGCCGCGCCTGGACAGCCTGCAGGCCCTGAAACTGCTGGCGCGCGCCCTGCCGATCCGCATCGAGCAGCGCTGGCCATGGTGGACCGTTGTGCGTCCGATCTGAAATGGCGGTTCCCTTTCTGCGCGCTCGGCGGGCCCTACAAGGGAACCCATTGCGGATGTCGCCGCCCCCATGAAACTACCCTGCCCTTCCCCTCGCCCGCTTGCCATCGCACTGTGCCTGGCCCTGGCGACGCCGTGCCTGTTGCCGGCCGCCGCCCACGCACAGGATGCTGCCGCTGCCGTCCGCTGGCAGATCCCGGCCGGTCCGCTCGACCAGGCCTTGACCGCGTTCGGCCAGCAGTCCGGCCTGTCCATCGCTGCCGATGCGCGCCTGACCCGCGGCCGGCACAGCGGTGGCGTGCAGGCCTCGCTCAACACCGAGGCCGCGCTTGCACAGCTCCTCGCCGGCACCGGCCTTTCGTTCCAGCGTGATGCCAGCGGCGTGGTGCTGCAGGCCGCCCCCGCCACCGACGCTGGCGTGCGCCAGATCGGCACCCTGCGTGTGGCCGGCCAGGCCAGCGAAGGTGCTTCGCCGTGGGGGCTGGCCGATGCCGACGCCGTCTACCGCGACAGCGGCTCGCGCGTGCACCTGGACCACCAGCAGCTGGAGCGGTTCCGCGGCCAGTCGATCGGTGATGTGCTGGCCGGTGCGGTCGGCGTGCACACCGCTGACGTGCGCAACGGCGGTGCCCTGGACGTCAACATCCGTGGCCTGCAGGGCCAGAACCGGGTGCCGGTGATCATCGACGGCGGCCAACAGGCCATCGATGTCTATCGCGGCTATGCCGGCGTGCAGCAGCGCAGCTACCTGGACCCGGACCTGATCAGTGCGATCAGCATCGAGAAGGGGCCGAGCCTTGCCGCCAATGCCGCCAGCGCGATCGGTGGCGTGGTCTACATGGAAACGTTGAAGGCCGAGGACATCCTCGACGACGGCCAGGACTGGGGGCTGCGCGTGCGTGGCGGCGTGGCCGACAACAGCATCGACCGCACCCGCACCTTCAAGCAGATCGCGCGTGGCAGCGACAACCGCAACAGTCTGCGCGACCCGCGCGACTGGAACGGCAGCGTGGCCTTCGCCCAGCGCAGCGAGGACTGGCAGCTGGTCGCGGCCTACGCACGGCGCCGCCAGGGCAACTACTTCGCCGGCAGCAATGGCGCCCACCGCTACGACGACCAGCATCTGTCCAGCGGTGGTACCGGCATGTCCAGCCAGGCGGTCTCGGACATGTACCACCCCGGCGATGAAGTCCTGAACACCCATACCGACAATGAATCGGCGCTGCTGAAATTCACCTGGACGCCCAACCCGGACCAGCGCCTGGAGTTGAGCCACCGCTACTTCAACTCCAGCTTCGGCGAGATCATGCCATCGGCGATCGGCCGCGTGGGTGAGTCCAACGAATGGGTGACCTACGTGGACAAGGCCAACACCATGTTCCAGTTCGAGCCCGGGAAAATGCGGCTCAACGCCACCTCGCTGCGCCATCGTTACCGCCCCGAGGCGCACCCGTGGCTGGACCTGAGCAGCACGCTGTGGTTCACCACCGCCACCAGCCGCATGTTCAACAGCAACATCGCCAACACGCCGCTGTTCAAGGACGTGCCCAACGATCAGATGCCCGACACGCTGGGCGAGACCTACGGCCCGGGCCTGCAGTCGGACGTGAAGACCCGGCGCTGGGGCCTGGACAGCAGCAACACCACCCGCTTCAGCAATGATCTGGGTGACTGGACGCTGCGCTATGGCGCGTCCTTCCAGCACGAAGACACCGCACCCAACTCGCCGGTGCTGCCGGTGGACTACAACAACAACCGTTACCTGCGCTCGGGCACGCGCCGCGAGGCCAGCGTGGTGGCGTCGTTGCAATGGCAGCCGTGGGACTGGCTGTCGCTGACCGCTGGCGGCCGCTTCATCGACTACCGCACCCGCGACCGCAACCGCGTCGCCTTCGTCAGTGAATCGCGCGACCTGCGCTACACCTTCGCGCGCCTGAGCAAGGGCGGCCAGCTGCTGCCGGGCTGGTACAAGGAGTGGTACCCGGATGCACAGGGCAACTACACCTACGACTCGCTGCGGGCCACGCCCTACGGCGACCGCACGCTGGGCCAGAGCTACGACTTCGATGGCTTCATTCCCGACCCGCGCGGCGCGAACGGTTTCTACACCAAGCAGATTCCTACCGCGTGGGGCTACAAGCCGGCGATCCGGCGTTCCGGCCACGGCTTCGCACCCTATGCAGAGGCCCGCTTCAACCTCGACGAGGACATGTTCTTCTACGTGAAGTACGCACAGGGCTGGAAGATGCCCAGCCTGTTCGAATCGACGCTGGGCAACAGCACCTCGGCGCCGGTGGCCGACCTGAAGCCGGAAAAGAACCGCTCCTGGGACATCGGCTTCAGCCTGCTGAAGCAGGACCTGTGGCGCGACGGCGACCGCCTCGCGTTCAAGGTGGCCTGGTTCAAGAACGATATCGACAACGCGATCACCCGCCGCTTCGACTCCAGCAACTGGGCGTTCTACGTCGACAATGTCGACAACTACACGGTGTCCGGCTACGAGCTGCAGTCCGGCTATGACGCCGGCATCGCCTACCTGGACCTGTCGGCCAGCTACTACCAGCGCGCGCGCACCTGCGATGCGGCCACCGCCAAGCGCCTGCGCGAAGACCCGTATGCGAAGTGGAGCAAGCTGGACACCACGCCGGACTGCGTGGACGGCGGCTTCGGCACCTCGTTCGTCAACGCGCAGAATCCGCCCAAGTACTCGATCCACAGCACGCTGGGCTTCCGCCTGTTCGACAAGCGGCTGGATACCGGCATCCGCCGCACCTACAACAGCGGCCCCACCCATGAACTGGACAAGCCCTGGAACACCACCGGTTCGACCGGCCTGCAGAACATCTACCTGCCCACCGCGATCTATGACTTCTATGCGCGCTGGCAGTTCACCCCGAAGGCCGAAGTGGAACTGGTAGTCAGCAACCTGCGCAACACTTACTACATGGACACGCTGGCGATGAGCCTGATGCCGGGCCCGGGCCGCACCACGCGACTGAACTTCACCGCACGTTTCTAACTGCGGCAGAAACAGCAAGGCCCCGGGGAAATCATCCCCGGGGCGCTTGCCTGCGGCGACTCAGCACTGGCAGATGCCAACCTTGGTTGGCACGGCGACGCGTTACTTCGCGGTACTCAGCAGCAGTACCGCGACGGTCACCAATGCGATGCCGACCCAGCCGATCGGGCGCAGTCGGTTACCGAACAGCAGGCGGCCGCAGGTGGCGGTACCGATCACGCCGATCGCACCCCACATCGCATACGCGGTGGCCAGGTCCATGTAGCGCACGGCCTGGCCCAGCAGGGCGAAGGCGATCCAGACCATGACGATCGCACCAACGCCCCAGCGCCAGCGGCGGAAGCCCTCCGACTTTGCCACCATCATGTTGGCGGCAACGTCGATCAGCGCCGAACAGATCACGAAAAACAATGCCAGGGTGTTCATCAGTGCGCCTCCCCGAGGGTGACGCAGACGATGCCGACAACCGCCAGCACCAGGCCGGCCAGCTGCTGCAGCGACAGGCTCTCGCCGAACACGGTGAGGCCGACCACGGTCAGCAGGGTCAGGCCCAGGCCTTCCCACACCGCGTAGGCCACGCCCACGGCGATGCGGCGCACCGACTGCGCCAGGAAGAAGTAGGACAGCGCCAGCGCGCCGGCCATGATCAGATAACCGGTCCAGCCGCCATCGCGGGCGGCATGGGCCATGAACGAGGTGCCGACCACTTCGGCGACGATCGCCACGGCCAGGCAGGCCCAGGCGACCAGCGCGCCACGGGCGGGAACAGTATGGGACATGTGAAACTCCTTGCAGGACGGGGACCACGCCGCCTCATCAATAGATCCACGGCATGCGTGGAGGGCCCGGAACGCCCCGCAGACAGGGGCGACGGCGACCAGTATCATCGGCTTTTACGGTGGGATCAAAATGGATTCCATCGACAGGAGCGATGGATCAATGCCCTACTCCCCTGAATCCCTGCAGGCCTTCGTGGAAGCCGCGGCGCTGGGCTCGTTCTCGGCCGCCGCGCGACGGCTGCGCAAGACCCAGTCGACGGTCAGCACCGCCATTGCCCACCTGGAGGCCGACCTGGGCGTGCACCTGTTCAATCGCAGCGGGCGCTATCCGCAGCTGACCGAGGCCGGGCGCCAGGTGCTGGGCCACGCGCAGGAGATCCTGGCCGCCGATGCCCGCCTGCAGCAGTTGAGCGTGCGCCTGGCGGCGCCGGTCGAGCCGCGCCTGACCGTGGTGTTCTCCGACGTCTACCAGCTCGATCCAGCGCAGCGGATCCTGCAGCGCTTCGCCGAGGCGTTCCCGGAGATCGAACTGGAGTGGCTGGATGCCGAGGGCGAGGACGTGCTGGAGCTGGTCGGCAGTGGTCGTGCCGGGCTGGGCCTGCTGCCCAGGCAGGAGCGCTATCCCGATGGACTGGTGGCGCGGCCGCTGGCGCACCACAGCGAACTGTCGGTGTACGTGGCGCGCGAACACCCGCTGGCCAGCGCCGGCCGTCGCGCCGCCGCACAACTGGCGCGGCATCGGCAGGTGCGCCTGAGCGCGGAGGTCGATCAATCCCGCGTGGTCACCGGCCTGGCCTGGACCGCCACCGACTACCTGATGGTGATGGAGATGGCCGAGGACGGCATCGGCTGGGCCGAGCTGCCGCGGGCGCTGGTGCAGCGCTATGACCGTGGGCGACTGGTGGAACTGGTGCTGCCCGGCTGGCCGAGGCGCATCCACAGCGACCTGCTGTGGCGCCGCGACACCCCGCCGGGACCGGCCGCCCTGTGGTGGGCCGACGCATTGGGATGAACCGAAAAAGGGGACGGAGGGGATTAAGTCGTTTGTGGCACAAACGACTTAATCCCCTCCGTCCCCTTTTACGTGTCAGCGGTGGGCGAGCGCGTATTCCAGCGCCGAGCACACCGCAGCCACCTGCGCGTCGTTGCACTGCTGCGGGGTCGCCCGCGGGCTGTCCGGGTAGACCTCGGTGGTGGTGGTGTACTTCGCGCCGGTGATGCCGGCGCACAGGCCCAGCTTCACCAGCGGGTACTCGATCACGCCATGGGCCACCACCGGCGAACCGATGATCTCGCCCTTGTCGTCGGCGGGGGCGATGTGGGTGACCTTCTCCACCGCAGCGATCACCGCCTGCTGGAAGGCCGCCTGCGGGGCCTCGCTGTCATCCACCAGATAGAAGCCATCGGGAATCAGGCCCGGCTCGAACGGCTTGCCGTCGCGCGCCGCCAGCGCCGGGCGGAACTCGCTCTCGTCGCTGTCGGTGGTTTCGTGCAGATCGATGTGCAGCACGAACTGGCCCTTGTACGGCGCGATCAGTTCGATGACGGCGGTCGATTCACGCGCCGGGCCATCGTTGCGGAAATTGCGGTTCGGATCGATCGCATCGAAGTTCCAGCGGTTGATGCGCTCGAATCCCCACGGGTTCACGCACGGCGCCACCAGCAGGTTGGCCTTGCCGGCATAGTCGGCGGCGTGCTTCTCGAGGAACTCCAGCGCGCCCATCACGCCGCTGGTTTCGTAGCCGTGCACACCGCCGGTGATCAGCGCGGCCGGGAGTGCCGGGTTCCAGTCGCGGCTGCGCAGGGCGAACAGGGTGTAGGTCTCGCCAGCGTAGTCGAGCTGGCCATAAGCCACCTTGTCGAAGCGCGAGGCCAGCGCCTCGATGCGGGGCAGCACCTCCTCGTCGTAGCGACGCAGGCGCTGCTGGCGGCCACGCCACGCCTCCCGTTCCGCCGCTCCCCACGGCTGGCCAGGGGTTCCGACGGGGTAGAAAGCGGCTTGGGACATGGCGGATCTCAGCGAGTCAGGAAGCAATCGCCCACTCTACCACCGGGGGAACAGCGTGAACTGGCGACGCATTCCATTGGCGAATGGAATCAGCAATAATTCTCATTTACCACCTTCCACAGCCCGCACCGATGCCCATCCCTGCCCTGCAACCGGCCCGCCTGCCGCTGGCCGCCGCCCTTGCCCTGTGCCTGCTCCCGACCGCCGCCGCCTTCGCCCAGGACGGCGCCACCACGCTGGACAGCATCCAGGTCTCCGGCAGCTGGCTGGGCACCGGCCTGCATGACAGCGTCAAGAGCTTCGCCGGCGCACGCACCGTGGTCGACCGCCAGCGCATCGAGGCCAGCGGCGCGGCCAGCATCGGTGATGCCATGCGCCGCATCCCCGGCGTGCAGGTCACCGACAACTCCGGCACCGCCGGCAGCTCGGTGTCACTGAACATCGGCGTGCGCGGCCTGACCGGGCGCTACTCGCCGCGCTCGACGGTACTGCTGGACGGCGTGCCGCTGGCGGTCGCGCCATATGGCCAGCCGCAGCTGTCGTTCGCGCCGACCAGCCTGTCCAACATCGAATCGATCGACGTGGTGCGCGGCGGCGGCGCGGTGCGCTACGGGCCGCAGAACGTCGGTGGCATCATCAACTTCAGCACCCGCGCCATCCCGACCGGCGCGGGCCTGCACGGCGAAGCGGGCGTGCGCTACACCGCCTACGACCATGGCGGCGGTGACAGCACCCAGTACAACGCCTTCCTTGGCGGCACCGGCGACAATGGGCTGGGTGTCGCCCTGCTGTACTCCGGCCAGGACGGGCGTGGCTGGCGCCAGGGCAGCGATGACCGCTTCAACGATCTCGCGCTGAAGTTCGCCTACGCCATCGACGAACAGCAGGAGCTGCGTGCCAAGCTGTCGTACTACGACGTGCGCTCGCTGACCCCGGGCGGCCTGACCCGTGCGCAGTACGAGGCCGATCCGTTCCAGAACACCCGCCCCACCGATTTCTGGAAGGGCCACCGCACCGGCATCGACCTGGGCTACACCAACACGCTGTCGGCCAACAGCGAATTCGAGGTGCTGGCCTATTACAACGAAAGCAGCCGTGCCAGCTCGCTGATCAATGCCGCCAATACCCAGCTGACCGTACAGCCGCGTGACTACCGCGTGCTCGGCATCGAGCCGCGCTACACCCAGCGCCTGCACTGGGGCGCCAGCGTGCACGACATCACCGCCGGCTATCGTTTCCTGCGCGAGCGCGGCAACGACCGCAGCTACACCGTCACCCGTCGTACCGGCGTGGCCAGTGCCACCAACCGCTTCGACAACGCCACCGACGCCCACGCGTTCTACATCGACGACCGCATTGCGATCGGCCAGTGGCGGATCACCCCGGGCGTGCGCATGGAATGGATCGACATGGACCGCCGCCAGGCCGGTGGCACGGCGACCTTCAGCAGCCGCAACGACAAGGCCCTGCCCTCGCTCAACATCGCCTACCTGCTGACCCCGCAGCTGACCGTGTTCGGCAACTACACCACCTCGTTCGGGCCGGTGCAGAACATCCAGCTGAACTCGCAGACCGCCAGCAATCCGCTGAACCCGGAAATCGCCAAGACCACCGAACTCGGTGCGCGCTGGCAGGACGGTGCACTGCGCGCGGAAGTGACCGTGTTCAAGATGCGCTTCGACAACCAGATACTGCAGGTGCCGGGCATCACCCCGCCGACCTTCCAGAACATCGGCGCCACCGACCACAAGGGCGTGGAGAGCGCGCTGGAGTACCACTTTTCCGAGGACGGTGCGCTGGCCGGGTTGGAGCTGTACGCCAACTACACCTGGACCAAGGCGATCCAGCAGTCGGGCGACAACCGTGGCCTGGACGTGCCCTTCTACTCGCGCGACACCGACAGCGTCGGCGCCCGCTACGCGCTGGCCGGCTGGACCTTCAATGTCTCCAGCACCCACCAGAGCGGCCAGTACTCCGATGCCGCCAACACCTGGGCCGAGAGCGCCGATGCGCGCGTAGGCCGCGTGCCGGGCGTGCGCCTGTGGAATGCACAGGTGGCCTGGCAGGTGCCGGGACTGGGCGACAGCGAGATCGCACTGGGCGTGAACAACCTGGCCGACAAGCGCTGGTACACCCGCAACGTCGATGGCAACGCCGGCCGCATGGTGGCCGCGCCGCGCACCTTCTACGTGCAGGGCCGCTACCGCTTCTGACGCCGTAACCGCCCGATGCAGTGACGGTGGCGATCACGGTGGCGGCGTATCATGCCGCCACCATGTCACTGCCTGTTTCGCCATCGCGCCTGCATTCGGCCTTCCAGGGCCTGCGCCTGCGGCTGCGCGGCAGTGATCTGTGGTTCATCGCGCTTGCCCTGCTGGTCGGCCTGATCGCCGGCTACCTGACCCTGCTGCAGTCCGGCATCGCACGCTGGCTGCAGGGCACCCTGTACGGGCTGGATGAAGGCATGCGCCTCAGCTCCCTGCCCTCGCTGACCTGGACCGCGCTGCTGGTGCTGCCACTGGGCGGCCTGCTGGTCGGGCTGGTCAGCCTGGCCGCGACCCGGCGCAAACGCCCCCTGCTCGATGCGGTGGAAGCCAATGCCCTGCATGGCGGCCGCATGTCGATGCGCGACAACCTGATCGTGCTGACCCAGACCCTGCTGTCCAATGGCTGCGGCGCCTCGGTCGGGCTGGAGGCTTCGTATACGCAGATGGGCGCCGGCAGCGGTTCCCAGCTGGGCCGGGTGATGCGCCTGCGCCGCAACGATGTGCGTATCCTGGTCGGCGCCGGTGCCGCCGGCGCCATCGCCGCCGCCTTCGGTGCGCCCCTGGCCGGTGCGTTCTACGCCTTCGAGATCGTCATCGGCGCCTACACCCCGGCCGCACTGGCGCCGGTGGCGGTGGCTGCACTGGCCGGCGCGTTCGTGGCCGACCAGGCCGGCATCGAGGCCTACCTGCTGCCGGCCGCCTCGACGATTGATGTCCGCGCCGCCGACTACGCCATCTACGGCCTGCTCGGCTGCTGCTGCGCGATGGTCGGCATCGCGGTGATGCGGCTGATCGCCTCGATCGAGGGCACGGTCAAGCGCAGCCGGTTGCCGCTGTGGGGCCGCCCGGTGGTCGGCGGCCTGCTGCTGATTCCACTGGCCCTGGCCAGCCCGCAGGTGCTGTCGTCCGGCCATGGCGCGCTGCACCTGGACCTCACTACGCACCTGCCGCTGATCTGGATCGGCGGCCTGTTGACTCTCAAGTGCCTGGCCTCGGGCATCTCGCTGGGCTTCGGCTTCCGTGGCGGCCTGTTCTTCGCCTCGCTGTTCATGGGCACCCTGGTCGGCGCGTTGTTCGCCGGGCTGCTGGCGATGGCCACCGGCGTGCCGGTGATCGACGCCACCTCGGCCGCACTGGCCGGCATGGCAGCGCTGGCCGCGGCGGTGGTCGGCGCGCCGATGACCATGGCCATGCTGGTGCTGGAAGGCACCCACGACTTCCTGCTGACCAGCGTAGTGATGAGCGCGGTGCTGGTGTCCAGCACGCTGGTGCGGCAGTGGTTCGGCTATTCGTTCTCGACCTGGCGCATGCACCTGCGTGGCGAGACCATCAAGAGCGCACGCGACGTGGGCTGGGTGCAGAACCTCAATGCCGGGCGGATGATGCGCAAGGGCGTGGCCACCGCACCGGCCGATCTCGATGCCGCCGCGTTCCGCCAACGCTTTCCGCTGGGCTCGGGCAGCCGGGTGATCCTGATCGACAGCGAAGGCCATTACGCTGGCATCGTGCAGATTCCACGGGTCTACGGCGATGGCGTGAAGCCGGAAACCCTGATCGGCGAACTGGCAGAGAACCGTGACGTCTCGCTGGCACCGTCCTCCGACGTGGTCAGCGTGATGCAGCGCTTCGACCAGACCCAGGCCGATGAACTGGCGGTGGTGGCCGCCGACGGCCAGGTAATGGGCGTGGTCTCCGAGGCCTTCGTCCGCAAGCGCTACGCCGAAGAACTGGACAAGCGCCAGCGCGAACTGATGGGCGAGCGCGTCGAGGACACCGACTGATCCCGAAAAAGGGGACGGAGGGGATTAAGTCGTTTGTGGCTCATCCGGGTATCCACGCATGGCATGGATCCACCGTCACATGACCGGGGTAGACTCCGGCCATGCGCTTCATTGAAACCTTCCAGGCCGGCCCCTTCGCCGACACCGTGGTGAGCCTGCTGGCCGCCTTCGTGCTGGGCACGCTGATCGGCGCCGAGCGTCAGTACCGGCAGCGCACCGCCGGCCTGCGCACCAACGTGCTGGTGGCCGTGGGCGCGGCTGCCTTCGTCGACCTGGGCATGCGCATCGCCGGCAGCGCCGAAGCCGTGCGGGTGATCTCCTACGTGGTCTCCGGCGTCGGCTTCCTCGGCGCCGGCGTGATCATGAAGGAAGGCATGAACGTGCGCGGCCTGAACACCGCCGCCACCCTGTGGTGCTCGGCGGCGGTCGGCAGCTGCACCGGCGCGGACATGCTGGCCGAGGGCGTGCTGCTGACGGTCTTGATCATCGCCGGCAATACCCTGCTGCGCCCCCTGGTGAATGCGATCAACCGCATTCCGATCAATGAGGCCGCCACCGAGGCCACCTACGAGGTGCGCCTGAGCGTGGATGCCGACGCCGTGCCGCGGGTGCGCGAGCGCCTGGTCGATGCGCTGGAAGCCGCGCAGTACCCGGTCGGTGATGTGCAGCTGGTCGAGCATGCCGACGCACCCACCGATGTGATCGCGGTGCTGGTCAGTACCGCCGTGAGTGCTGATGAGCTGGACGTGGTGCTGGCGCGGATGGAGCACGTGCCGGGCGTGCTGCACGCCACCTGGGAAGTCAGTACCCGCGATTGATTCCTCCACGCAGGGCGTGGATCTACCGAGGTCGTGGTGCAGTAGATCCATGCCATGCGTGGATGCCCGTCTCTCACCCACCCGCCATGCGCTGCTGTGCCCGCAACAGTTTTCGGAACGAGCCGCACTTCCGGGCATCCTCTGCCTGCGGGCAGGCCGCCGCACGTTGCAGGTGCCGGCGTACACGTTGCAGATGGGTGATCTGCCGCCGCAGCACATCGGCCTGCGCCAGCAAGGCCTCGCGGTCCAGCGGGATGCACCCACGCTGCGGCGGCAGCGACGCCCCGATCTGCTGCAGCGACAGCCCGGCTGCCTGGCCGAGACCGATCAGTGCCAGCCGTTCCAGCACCTGCTCGTCGTACTGCCGGCGCAGGCCACGACGGCCCAGTGCCTGCAACAGCCCCAGCTGTTCGTAGTAACGCAGGGTCGAGGCCGGCACGCCGCTGCGCCGCACCACCTCGCCGATATCCAGTTCATGCACGGGCTTGACCTCAAGTGACCTTCAAGCGCCAACCTATGGGCAACTACCCACCGAGGCAAGGCCATGGCCAGCACATCCCCCGTTGATCAGAACGCCCTGTGGAACGGCCCTGGTGGCCAGGTCTGGGTTGCGCAGCAAGCCATTCTCGACGGCCTGTTCCAGCCGATGGCCGACCTGCTGGTGGCCGAACTTCCAGATACCGTCACGCAACTGCTCGACATCGGCTGCGGTACCGGCGCCAGCCTGCTGGCCGCCGCCGCAGCGCGCCCAGCGGCACATTGCACCGGCCTGGACATCTCCGCGCCGATGCTGGCGCTGGCCCGCCAGCGCGGCGAGGCGGCAGGACTGGACGCAGACTTCATCGTCGCCGATGCGCAACGGCATCCGCTGCCAACCGCACACTTCGACTGGGTCCAATCTCGTTTGGGCGTGATGTTCTTCGAGGATACCGAGACCGCCTTCGCCAACCTGCACCGCGCCGCGCGGCCGGGTGCCGGCCTGCGTTTGATCGCTTGGCGCAGCGCAGCGGAGAACCGGTTCATGACGACGGCCGAGCGCGCCATTGGCGATGAACTCGATCTACCCCCACGCGCGCCAGGAGCACCCGGCCAGTTTGCCTTTGCCGATGGCCAGCGCGTGCAGCGCCTGCTGCAGGCCGCCGGTTGGACGGATGTGGAGATGGTTGCGGTGAACCTGCCGTGCTCGATCGCCCGCGATGAGCTGCCAACCTACGTTGGCCAGCTGGGCCCTTTGGGCCTGGCGCTGCGC
This sequence comes from Stenotrophomonas sp. 78350_Sma, assembly GCF_056482105.1. Classification (NCBI taxonomy): domain Bacteria; kingdom Pseudomonadati; phylum Pseudomonadota; class Gammaproteobacteria; order Lysobacterales; family Lysobacteraceae; genus Stenotrophomonas; species Stenotrophomonas sp. 78350_Sma. The sequence goes on from NZ_CM151182.1 coordinate 2,733,132, forward strand.
AACCTGCCCGAAGACCGGGCCACCTCGCTCCGGAACAAGGCAGTCGCGGCATTCACCCCGTTCATCGAGGGCGACCGTGTGCGCGTGGACGCAGCCTGCTGGCTGGTACGCGCCCTCGCCTGATGCAAAAAGGGGACGGAGGGGATTAAGTCGTTCTTGCGCCGGCTGTGCCGGAAACGACTTAATCCCCTCCGTCCCCTTTTTTCTTCTACAGCGCCTCGCCGGCGTCGGCCAGGCGCGATTCGATCAGGGCATACCACTGCTGCAACACGTCGATGAGCATGTCCAGCTCGGCGTCGGTGCGCTGTGCGCGGCCGCTGCGCAGGCAGGCCTGGGCTTCCTGCAGCTGGGCCAGGAACCCGGCCACGGTATCGGCCTGCAGGATCAACCCTGGCAGGCGCCGCCCGGGAATGCGCACCACGGCATGGTTGCCGAGCTGGCCATACACACTCAGTGTGGCTTCCGTCTTCATGGAAAGAGGCAGGAATTGGGCATTCATCGCGTGCACCATGGAGAAAACCTGAGCCGCCGGCAGGCGTGGTCGACGGGGGAGACGTAACCACGTCCTGCCGGCGGTCAGGGGGGACTCGGAATACCGGGACACTTCCCCGGCGTGGAACTGTCAGCGCGGCTGGGCCATCCCGGCGATCTGCACGCGCCGGTTCGGTGCCAGGCACGCGATCAGCTCGCGACGGTTGCGCTGCTCGCACTGCACGATCGGCTCGGCTGCGCCCCGCCCTTCGGCGCTGATGCTGGCCGCAGGCACCCCACCCTGCACCAGCGCGCTGCGCACGGCCTCGGCACGTCGCTGCGACAGGGTCTGGTTGTAGCTGGCACTGCCGATACGGTCGGTGTACCCGGTCACCCGGATCGACTGCACCTGACTGGCCTCGCGCACCTGCGCCAGCACGCCCTGCACCGCCTGCTGGCCTTCGGCGCTGAGCACCGCGCTGTCGAAGCCGAACAGCGCGTCGGCCGACAGGCGCAGCGGCTGCTCCGGCAACGGTGCCGGTGCCGGCGGCGCCGGTGGCCGTGGCGGTTCGATCACCGCCGCGCACGATTCCGGCTTCCAGTAGCCCCCCTGGGCGATGCCCTTGCTGTCGAAGCGCACCTGGAACTGGCAGGTGAAGTACTCCGCGCCCTGCGCGGTGCGGAAGTTGAACAGGTAGTTCCACTCGCGCACGCCCCACATGCCTTCGTTGAAGTGCGGCGTTCCCAGCAAGGTATACAGCTGCCGCTTGCTCATGCCCGGCGCGAAGCGGCGCAGGTCGGCGACGTCGGGATAGATGCCTTCCTTCAATGAGGCCTTCGAGGCCTCCGGGAACTGCACGGCGGTGGTTTCGGCAGGGCCGTCGGCGGCCGGCGCATGGCTGCGGCAGGCGGCCAACAGGCCCATTCCCAGGATCAGGCCCAGCACTGCGACCATCTGGCCGGTGCGGGCGATGCGATGCTGTTTCATGTCATTCCCCCTTTGGACGTTTCCGCGATGCCGGGCCGCGCCTGCGGCCCGGCGGCGGCGATCACCACTGGATGCCGGCACCGACGGCCACACCGGCCTCGCCACGGCTGTTGGTCGAGCCGCTGAACTTGTAGATCCAGCGCCCTCCCTCGGAGACACCGGAGATGCCGACCGCCACGCCCGACTCGCCGTTGTAGCTGCCGGCGGCAACCGAGGCCATGCTGCGGCCCGCTTCGCTGGGCTGCGGCAGGGCTGCGGTGGCCATCGCCGACGCGATACCCGCCGAGGCGCGGTTGTCGGTCTTGCGCAGGTCGCGCTCGAAGCCACCCATGCGCTCGTCGGTGTACGCCTTCGACCAATCCAGGGTCTGGGCCATGCCCGACTTCAGCTGGTCCACGTTGACCGCGTCGGTACCGGCGGTGCCGGCGGCGACGTTGCGCACCGTGGTCGGGCCGCTGTTGGTACTGCCCAGCGTGACACTGTTGAAGTTGGTCGCGCCGTTCACCGTGGTGTCGTAACGGATCGTGCCCTGCTGCGAGGCCTGCAGCTGGCGCACGTTGACCGCATCGGTGGCCTGCGAACCGTCGGCCACGTTGACGACCTGGCGTTCGGCACCGGCGGCACCGACCGAGACCGTGTTGGCCCGGTTCGCCACCGAACCCGCACCCAGCGCCACCGAGTTGTCGGCCTGCGCCTGCGAACCATTGCCCAGCGCGGTCGAGTTGGCACCCGCGGCGGTGGAGCCTGCGCCACCTGCGGCCGAATTGGCCCCGCTGGCGGACGGATCGGCCAGGTTGTTGGTGTTGTTGGCGCGGAAGCTGCCGGCCACGTTGGTGATGTTCTGGATCTTCTGGTCGGTGTACTTCTTCGATTCATCGATGGCGTAGTTCACGCCGTTCTTCAGCTGGCCCACATTGGTTGCGTCGTACGTATCGGAGCCGTCGGCGACATGGGTGATCTTGCGCTCGCTGCCGGTGCTGCCGACCGAGACCTCACCGGCCGAGTTGCTGGCGCCGGTCTGCCCGTAGGCACCGGTGTAGCCACTCTGGGCACCGACGCTGGCCACCGAACCGGCACCCAGCGCCACGCTGTTGCCGGCACTGGCGCTGGCACCGTTGCCGACCGCGACGCTGTTGGCACCGGCCGCACTTGCCTGCGGGCCGACCGCCACCGCTTCCGCGCCGGCCGCCGTTGCAGCCGCTGCCGTCGAGTTCACCGCCAGGTAGGCGCTGCCACCGCCACCATTGGTGATGCGCTGGTTGAGAACCTTCAGCGAGCCGTCCACCGCGGTGAATGCGGCGGTGACGTTGTTGTAGTCACCGCTGGTGAAGGTGCCATCGGTAGCGATGCTGGAGATGCTGAACTTTGGCGCGGTCCACACGTTGGTGGTGCCGTTGTAGGCGGTGGTGCCACCGAAGTAGTTGGCGATGGTGCTGTTCGTGCTGAACAGCTGGTCGCCGGTGATGGCATCACTGCTGCCGGCCAGGATGCTGCCGGCGGCGACGTTGGTCACCTTCACAGCACCGGTGCCGGTGCCCTTCAGCGAGACACTGTTGATCACGTTGCCGCCGCCGTCGACGTCGTACTTCACGGCCAGCTTGTCGATCTCGCCGGTCTGGTCGGCCACATTGGCCAGCGAGTTGCTGACCGCGTCGAAGGCCGTACCGACGTCGTTGTAGTTGCCCTTGGTGATCGTGCCGTTGGCGGCCACGTTGTTGATCGAGTAGGTCGGGGCGGTCAGCACACCGCTGGCGTTGACCGCTGCACCACCACCGAGGTGGGTGGCCACGGCCTGGTTGGCGGCGAACAGCTGGGCACCGTTGATGGCTTCACTGCTGGTGGCACTGACCTGGCCCGGGCCGAGGTTGCGCAGCGTGGTGGCGGTGCCGGTCTGGCCAAGCGTGGCGCTGGCGTAGTTGACGCTGCCGTCGCCGTTGAGGTCGTAGCGCAGGGCGCCCTGCTCGGACGCCTGCAGCTGGCCCACGTTCACCGCATCGGTCGCCGCCGTACCGGCGGCCAGGTTGGTGACCTGGCGCTCGGCACCGGCCGCGCCGATGGACACACTGTTGGCACGATCGGCCAGGCTGCCAGCGCCCACCGCGATGCTGTTGGCGGCGGTGGCGCGGGCGTTGGTACCCACTGCGATTGAATCGGTGCCGCTGGCCACAGCCTCGGTGCCGGTGGAGTTCACCCGCAGGTACTTGGTTCCGCCATTGCGGATATCGGTGATCTGCGTGTTGAGGTTGACCAGCGAGCCATCGACGGCCGCGAACGCGTCGGTGGCGTTTTCGTACAGGCCCTTGGCGATGGCACCACCGGTGGAGATGCCGCTGATCTCGAACAGCGGTGCGGTGAAGACACCACTGGCCGGATCGAACGCCGCGCGACCACCGAAGAAGCTGGCGATGGCTGCATTGGTACCAGCCAGCTGGCCACCGTTGACCGCCTCCAGGCTGCCTGCGGTGATCGCGCCGCCGGCCAGGTTGCCGATGGTCGTGGTGCCGGTGCCCGCACCGAGGGTGACGCGGCGATAGTTCGGGTTGCCGGCACCGTCCAGGTCGTAGGTCACAGCGGCATCGGCCACGCCGTTGATCAGGCTGATCGCGCCCTTCAACTGGGCCACGTTGACCGCGTCGGTGTTGACGCTGCCGGCCGCGACGTTGGTGATCTGGCGCTCGCCGCCACCGGCGGTACCCACCGACACTTCACCGGCCGAGACCTGCGGCGCAGTGAGGCCGTAAGCGCTGTAGCTGGCCTGTGCACCGCGCAGTGCGGCCGAACGGTAACCCAGTGCCACCGAGTTGGCCTGGCTGGAGGTGGCTTCAGCACCCAGCAGGGTCTGGCCGTTGGCGGTACCCACGGCACTGTCACCGACGATCACCGAATGGCCCATGCGTGCAGCGTAGTCTGCGGTCGGCACACCGGTCGGGTTGCTCGGGTCGTTGACCCCATCACCCGGGAAGGCGACGTTCGCATCAACCTTCGGCAACTCATGACGTGCGTTGGCACCGATCACCACTTCCTTCGAACCGTTGGCGAACGCACCGTCGCCCATCAGCACCTGGTAGTCCTGCGCGGCGTTGACCGCCCAGCACGAGATGTCAGCCAGGGCGATGTCCAGGCACTTGGCTGCCCATGCAGGTGAATCCTTCGGCAACAGCAGGCCCAGCAGGCCGCCCGGATTGCCGTTGTTGATGTTGTAGATGTAGCTGTCGGAGGTGACACCACCGATCAGGGTCAGGTGCGAGCTGCCACCCGTGGCCGCGCCGCCCAGACCGTTGAGCGTGCTGCCCACTGGCGACAGGTTGACCACCGGCAGGCCCAGCACATTGACCGTCGAATAGGTCTGCATCACGTTGGCGTTGCTGAGCTTGAGATTTCCGTTGCTCAGGTAGCCGTTGCCGCCGAACAGGCTGGTGGTGGTCGGCCCGATCAGCTGGCCGACATTGCCGACCAGGCCACCGGTACCGATGATCAGCCCCGCATTCGGGTCGGCCGCCGCCGGCGCCTTCGGGCTGGTCGGCGGGATCGCCGAGGGTTTGGTCAGGCCGAGACCGCCCAGCGTGCCCCCCACCAGGCCACCCACCGCGCTGCCCAGGTTGCCGACCGTGCCGTTGAGATTGCCGTTGAGCAGGTTGCCTACGGCGCTGCCGACGTTGCCAAGCGTGTTGCCCAGCAGGCCACCCAGGCCAGTGCCGGAGCCGGTGGCGCCATTGAGCAGGCCGCCGACGGAACCAACCGTGTTGTTGAGCGTGCCGCCGACCGCAGTGCCGACGCTGCCAACCGTGCCGCCGACGGCGCCTACGGTATTGTTGAGCGTGCCGCCTACCGCGCCGCCCACACTACCGACGGTGCCATTGAGAGCTCCGCCAACAGCGCCTCCAACCGCGCCGACAGTGCCTGCTGCACCATTCAATGCGCCGCCTACGGCGCCTACGGTGTTGTTGAGCGTGCCACCCACGGCGCCGCCCACGCTGCCGACGGTGCCGTTGAGCGCACCACCGACGGCGTTGCCCGCGGCGCCGACCACGCCACCCACCAGCCCCCCGACACCCAGTGCGCTGTTCTGCGCCGCAACCGTTGCCTGGCCCGCCAGTTTCAGGTTGCGATCAGCAACCACTTCCTGGCCATCCGGCGCCTGCACGCGCACCTTGCCAGCTGCACCGGCATCGAATGCTGCGGTGATCGCCCGATCGTGGGTTTCTCCCGGCAGTTCCTCCCTGGCAGGCAGCGTGATCGCCGCCGTCGCCTTTGCCTGGCCCTGGGCGTCGATCTGATGGCCTGCCACCGTCACCTTCGAATCGAGCGCCCCATCAACAGAAGCCTTCAGGCCCCGCAGCGCACCTGTCGGCGCGCCGCTGATGCCGGCGGCCGCCTGTGCACCGGTATCGATTGATGCCACCTGCGCACCGCCGAGGCCGATGTTGGCTTTCGCACGGACATCAGCAGCAAGCCCAGGGACGGCGACCTGCTTCGGCGCCGTGTTCGCGGCCAGCTTCACCTGCACGGTGGCCGGCAGCACGTCACGCACCACCGGCAGCGACGCGGTGCTCAACTGCAGGCCGACCCGCGCATCCGCGCTGATTGCCGGGCTGCTCTGGGCCTGGCTTGCGGCAGCCGCGAGGGCTACCTCGGCATCGACCTTGACCGGCATGGGCTGCGTGTACTTGGCTGCAAGTGCCTGCAGATCACGCAGCGATTGATTGGATTCGGATGCCCCTGCGTGGCCACTGGCCAGCGCACACAGCAGGGCCAGGGCGAGCGTGGTGGGCATCAGCAGGAAGGCGCGCGGATCCCGCGCGGCACTGCCACCGCTGTCGCCGGTGGCCAGTTCGGAGGCCACGACCAGAGCATTGAGCTGGCGGTTCCATACACGCCGGTAGATGCGATTCATGAGCACTTCCCCCGTAGGCGAACAACTGGAATGTCAGTGGACTTGCCGTTTGGCAGGTGATTGACATTTCAGCGCTCGCCGCGGCGGCTGCGCACTTCATTCCGGCACGGCAATCGCGCATTCCGGCAAATCCACGGCCGGAATCGGCAGCCGGTTATGCAGAAGCGGCAACGATATCGGCAAGCGCATGCGCAATTCCGGCAGAAACCACCCCGAAACCCTTGCGGCGCTTGATTCAGGCCGGCTGGCCGATCTGCGCGGGAGCGCGCATCAGCGTATCGCGCGGCAGTTCGCCGAAGACCTTGCGGTAATTGTCGGCAAAACGAGAGAGGTCCCAGAGGCCGCAGCTGAGGGCGATCGCCTTCACCGAACGGCGGCTGGAATCGGCCATCGACAGGCTGCGGCAGGCAGCGCACAGCCGCAGCATGGACAGATAGCGGTTGGGCGAGGTTCCGAACAGATCCTCGAAGGCATAGCGCAGGCCGCGTTCGCTGACACCCGCCGCGTCGCATATCTCGTTCATGTAGATGTTGCGGCGCAGGTTGAGCCGCATGAAGTTCTCCGCCCGCTGCGCGATCAGATAATGCGTGCGCCGCGCGCGGCTGCAACCAGGGCGATCGGCGGCGCCTGCACCGAGCAGGGCCTGCACGTGCTCGTGCAGCAATCGTTCGGTTTCCTCCGGCTGCAGGCCAGCACCCTGGCCGAGCTGAAGATGCAGTTGCTGATAATGATGGGCGAGTGGTGCCGAATCGTTCGCCAGATTGAACAGTGAAAGTGCCTGGCCTGCGGGTGGCGTGCTGCGCAGGCTCAGTTCGGTCAGCTTGCGTTGCACCCGTGCGACCGGCACCAGCATCAAGGTCATGTGCGTACCGGGGCTCAGCGTGAACTCGCTGATGCCTTCGGGCATCACCGTCAGCGCCATCCCAGGAGTAAGCGGCACCCCGTGGCACCAGCTCAGTGTTTCATCGGTCGCGTGCAGATACCCCAGCATCGCCCAGTCGGGTGGCAGCATGAAGCGGCCACGGCAATGGAAGCCGCAACTGATGCTGCAGAACAGGGCTTCCTCATGCACGCGCGAAGCGAAGGCCGCCCGCGGCCCGTTGCCATCGAGCAGCAGCAGTTCGACATCGCACACACGAAGTACGCCGCTCAGCGTCGCCAGATCGATCGATCGCAGGCCGCTGTCGTCGCTGTCTTCTACCCCACCATCGACCATGACAGTGTCGTCCCCCCGTTGATCCGCAACACGCTGCAGCCCCCACTGCCTGACAGGGCCACACCATTCCTCCAGGAACCTTCGCTATTTCCGGGAGGGCTGCGACCGGTGCCGCGCGACCCACCCTGTTGAAAGCAGCAACTTGAAACCGAGTATGCCCGATAATCATCGAAGGTAAACCCGAACCCTGCATTGAAGAAAATAGATACACAGATGAAGAAAATGTGGTCGCCAGTGGCACGATTTTCGCATGCGCCATTTGCGACATCACATTATCTGCACGTCGATGAATCGTTTTGCCAGCGAACGGATATACGTCACAGAAACAGCCTGAAAGTTTAAGGATCGACGCGTTTCTGCCGAATTTGCATATAGGTTCCAGTTGCAGCCAACCGCCATTCAGGCAAAGTCGATAACACGGTGATCCGGTCGCTTCAGAACGGCCACACCTGGGGGAGCGCATGACCACGACCGTATCGCAGAACAGTTCGGCCACCGGCGCAGCGCCGCGTGGTTGCAACGTTGCGGCCGGTATTTCTCCCGGGGCCGATTACCCAGAATGAGCACGGCGGGTCATTCCCGTCATGCCACCCCGCCAGGACGTGCGGGGCCCACGGACGATCCCGGCGGAGCCGGGCCACCGCCCAACAGGTGTCCTGCATCTGCAGACAACAAGTAGAGGGAGACAAGGCCATGAACGCATCCATCCGCAAGTTCCTGAAGGAAGAAGATGGTGTCACCGCGCTCGAGTACGGGCTGCTGGCCGCCGTCATCGCCGGCATCCTGATTGCGGTCGGCAACAAGGAGATCAAGGGGTTCTTCGAGACGCTGTTCAAGAACCTCTCCGACCTCGCCACCAAGGCCTCCGGGTCGACACCTGCGACCGGCGGCGGCTGAGCCTGCGTGCATCGCACATCCCTGCAGCGGTGCTGGGATGTGCCCGGTGGCAACTGCAGACTGTCCAATGACGGACGACGGAGCGTGCGATGACGTTGCTGGGACTATTGGCCATCGGCGTGTGCCTGCGGATCGCGATCAGCGATCTGTATGCCCGCCGGGTGCCCAATGCCTGGCTGCTGTCTGCATCCGTCATTGCCATCGCATTGATCATCGCGGGGCAGTTCAGCGCGCCGCGCCAGCCGTGGCTTGCCCACGCAGCGGGCGCGGCGCTCGGCCTGGTGGCCCTGCTGCCGTTCTATGCCATCCGCTGGATGGGCGCCGGTGACGTCAAGTTCTTCGCGGTACTGGGCCTGATGCTGGGCTGGAAAGCCCTGCTGCCGATCTGGGTGGTGGCCAGTCTCGCGGCCGGCCTGCACGCGGCAGTGATCATTGTTGGCCGCCGTTTGGGCGTGATGCTGCCTACGAGCCTTCAGATGCAGGTCAACCGCGCCAGCAGCCAATGGCAATCAAACCCTGCCCTGCGCGACATGCAGGCCGCCCGCCAGGGACGACACGGCATTCCCTATGCAGCCTACCTGGCTATCGCCGGCATCGGCTGGGTTCTGGCAAGCGTCTATGGAGGTGTGGCATGAACATCCGCAATCCACGGCGTCAGCGCGGCGTGGCCAGCATCGAATTCGCCCTGATGCTGATGCTGGGCCTGCTGCCACTGCTGCTGTTCACGTTCTCCGGCGTGATGATCATGGCCGCGCAACAGACATTGGCGACGGCCTCGGCCGAGGGCGCTCGCGCTTCATTGCGCTATGGCAGCGCCAATGAACGGCGTACTGCCGCCTGCGTTGCAGCCCGCAGTTCGATGCAGTGGCTGTTGAAGTTCTCTGGACAGGGTGTCGACTGCAGCAATGGCGGTAGCAACGCCATCCTGGTCTCCGCACAGGCGCCCTGCGCCGGCCTGGCCACTGCCCAATGCATGACGGTGACGGTCAGCTATGACTACGCCAGCCATCCCTTCCTGCCGGGCACCGCCACGCTTTACAAGTGGGTGATGCAGGCTCCCATCCGTAGTGTCGCGGTCGCCCAGCTCGACCTCGGCAGCGGCAACTGACGATCGGTACAGGAGACGGTTCCATGCTCAAGTTGACCCGCATCGCTGCCGTCGCCCTGATCGGGCTGGCCGTGCTGCTGGCAGTGATCGCCCTGATGATCGGGCGCAAACCGGCCGCGCCGGCGGCGGCTGCCCCCGTCGCGCACAGCGAAGCCCAGGCGATCACCGTGGTCGAAGCCGTGGCCCGGCTGCCTGCCGGTGAACCGATCACCGCCAACGGCCTGCGCCTGGCGCAGCGGACCAACGCGGTAGCCGGTGCTGCCACCACCCTCTCTGCCGTGGTCGGCAAGGTACCGGTGCAGGACATCGCCGAGGGCACCGCCATCAGCAGCAGCGCCCTGGCACAGGGATTCTCCCTGCAGCTGCGCCCGGGCGAACGCGCACTGGCCGTTCCGGTGGATGAACTTGTCGGTGCTGGAAACCGCATCCTGCCGGGTGATTTCGTCGATGTCTTCCTCAACCTGCGCAATGCCCAGCCCAACGCCAGCGGCCCGGCGGAGGCCGCGCAGACCCGCCTGCTGCTGTCAAGGCTGCGCGTGCTCAGCTACGGTCAACAGGACATCGCTCCGGTCACCAGCGATGCAGTCGCCGGCAACGAGGGCGATACCCGCAACGACCCCCGCGCCGCCGACATCACCGGTAATGGCAGCAGCCATGGCGCTGGCAACGAGGCCACCCAGCCGGCACGCAGCGCGGTGCTGGCAGTGCCGGTGGCCGATGCCAACCGGCTGCTGCTGGGGGCGCAACAGGGAAAGCTGTTCCTGGCCCTGCGCAACCCGGCTGATACGGGGCAACCTGACCTTGCATTGTTTCCACAGGCGCGTGGCGTGATCGATCCTGTGCGTGGCCTCGATGCCGAACAGCAGCTCGCACTGCAGCGGCCGGAGAACCACGCCTTCGCCGGCATCGATGGTGATGCCCTCGCCGGCCGCGGCAACACCGCTGCCCGCAGCAACCCGGAGGCCCCGGCGCGTGCGCCGGCGGCTCGGCGCAGTGCACCGCGTGCGTCGGGCATCGAGATCATCCGTGGCGACAGCTCCGCCCCCCGTGGTTCCCTTTGACCTGCATCGAGCGCATCCATGACCGAACGCCGCCGCCCACGCCCTTCTCCCCGCCAGCGCTGGCTGGCCCTGCTGCTGGTGCTGCTGGCTCCGGCGACAAGCGTGGCCGCCGACGATCTCGTGCTGCAGGCGCGTGAGCAGCGCCCATGGACCCTCCCGGCCGATCTGGAACGGGTCGCCATCGCCGACCCGGGCGTCGCCGACATCGTGATGCTGCGTGGGCAGCGCCAGGCACTGCTGGTCGGAAAGGCGCCGGGTACGACGACGCTCCTGCTGTGGCACCGCAAGCAGGCCGAGCCGCAACGCCTGCAGGTGCGCGTACAGAGTGCCGTGCAGGGCGCGGCAGACGCAGGCTCGAATGGGCTGGTGTTTACCCAGCAGGACAACCAGGGCCTGCTGCAGGGAAGCACCGACAGCGTGCTCTCGCACATGCAGGAGCAGAAGACCGCCGCCATGGCGCTGGGCAAGGACGGGCTGCTTGCCGATGCGTCGACGGTCAGCAGCGGCGGCGTGGTCCAGGTCGAGGTCAAGGTGGTCGAATTCAACAAGACCGCGTTGAAGCAGATCGGCATCAGCTTCCAGAACCGCAATGGCAACTTCGCCTACGGCTTCGCCCGCCCGGGCGGACAGCTGCCGGGCAATACCGGCATCCTGCCGGGCATGAAGGAAGGCAACTCCGGCAATGAGGCCGAGTCGCCCATCTCTTCGGCGTTCCGGCTGGTGTTCGGCTCGACCAAGGGCCTGTGGAACGCCGATGTCGACCTGCTGCAGAGCAACGGCATGGCGCGCGTGCTGGCCGAACCTACCCTCGTCGCATTGTCCGGCCAGAGCGCCAGCTTCCTGGCCGGCGGCGAGCTGCCTATCCTGGAACCGCAGGGACTGGGCACCACCACCATCACCTACAAGCCGTTCGGCATCGGCCTGACCGTGACCCCGACGGTGCTGGCCCCCAACCGCATCGCCCTGAAGGTCGCCCCCGAAGCCAGTGATCTGGACTACAGCAACGCCATTGCCCTCAATGGCGTGCAGATTCCGTCGATCACCACGCGCCGTGCCGACACCACGGTCGAACTGGGCGACGGCGAGAGCTTCGTGATCGGTGGCCTGGTCAGCTCCAATGTCGTCTCCAACGTCGGCAAGATTCCCCTGCTGGGCGACCTGCCGATCATCGGTTCGTTCTTCCGCAACTTCGACTACAAGCGACAGGACAAGGAGCTGGTGATCATCGTCACGCCGCGGCTGGTGCAGCCGCTGGCGCGCAATACCGAGCTGCCGTTGCCTGGCGAACGCGAAGCCAAGCCGAACCTTCCCGAGTGGGGGGCCTGGCTGCTTGGCCCGATCAGCCAGGATCCGGTACCTGGCTTCTCACGCTGATTCTCATGATGCCTGCGATACCACGCCCATGCCCTACGCCACCGCCCAGCCGCTGCATCCGCAAGGACCGCCGATGAATCTGGTCCTGTACGGGATGGATCGCGAACTGCTGCCCCGGCTGGCGGCGAAACTGCCGCCGACCACCACCCTGCACTGGCAGGACAGCAGCATGCCGACCTCCGCACAGGATCTGCAGCGTGGGCCACAGAGCCTGGTGCTGCTCGACTTCCGCCCGGAACACGCCGCGGCCTCCAGCCTGCTGGCGCAACAGCTGCAGCAGACCCAGCCTGACCTGCCTCTGGTCGCGGTCGGCGCCACCAGCGCCGCCCAGGTCGAAGGCGTGGTGATCGCGCTGCGCGCCGGCCTGCGCGATGTGCTGGACCTGGACAGCGACAACATCGGCATCGAGGCTGCATTGCGCCGTGCCCTTTCGCCGCGCCCAGCCGCCACCGCCCAGCATGCGCACAAGGCGCGCCTGATCGTGCTGCTGGGCGTGCGTGCCGGGGTCGGCACCAGCACCCTTGCCGCGCATCTTTCGGTACTGGCCCAGCAGACCCGCGCACTGGCGCAGGGCGAGGCCCTGCAGCAGGACGGCCTGTTGATGGAACTGGCGCAGCCGTCCGGCGACCTGGCGCTGTACCTCAACCTGGACAGCCGCTTCCACTACGAAGATGCACTGCGCAACGCCAGCCGCATCGATGCCACCCTCGCACGCACCGCGATGGCTCGGCATGACACCGGCCTGGTGCTGCTCGACCGCGCCAGCGGCAGTGATGCCGTGCCGCCGTCGGACCCGGGCGCACTGCTGCAGCGCCTGCGCAGCGTGTTCGCCAGCGTACTGTGCGATGCCGGTGGCTGCCCGCTGCGGCAGCTGCCGCCCCTGCTGCTGGACCAGGCCGACGAGATCTGGCTGGTCACGGACGCGTCGATCGCCACGCTGGTATCGCTCGACCAGGCCTTGAAACACCTGGCCGGCCAGCGCGAACGCGAGAAGCGCCTGCAGCTGGTGATCAACCGCCACGACGACAGCAGCGGCATGAGCCCCGACCAGATCGCACGCCGATTCGAAGTGCCACTGCTGGCCACGCTACCCGAGCGCCCGCGCGTGCGCCTAGCGGCCAGCCAGGGGCACCTGCTGCTGCAGGACGCACCGCGCGACCCCTACCTGCGTGCCCTCGCCCCGCTCGTGTCGCGCCTGGATCCGGCTGCCTGCCCGGTCCAGGCACACGGCCTGCGGGAAAGACTCTCCCTTGCCCTGGGTGGATCGCAATGGAAGACAAGGTAACCCCGTTCCCGCATGCCGCCACCCGCCCGGTGCTGCCCGACAGCACCCCGGGACACCTGCCGTTCGCGCAGACCGAGCAGTACCAGAAGGTGCTGTCGGCCGCGCATGAGCACCTGCTCAACAGCATCGAGGACGAGCGCATCGACATCGATTCCTGGGCGCCTGACACCATCGCCCGCTGGGTGCAGGTGCAGACGGTCGGCTTCATCCAGGAATGGCGCATCCCGATCAACGAGGAGGAGATGCAGGTGGTCGCCGAAGGCCTGGTCAAGGAGCTGACCGGCTTCGGCCCGCTCGACGACCTGCTGCACGACCCGACGATCGAAGACATCCTGATCAACGGATTCAAGGATGTGCACGTCTCGCAGGGAGGGCAGCTCAAGCGCGCCACCCAGCGATTCACCGACGACACCCACCTTCTGCGCATCCTGCGCCGCATCCTCGCCCCGCTGGGTCGCCGCCTGGACGACTCCAACCCGATGGTCGACGCGCGCCTGCCCAACGGCGGCCGACTCAACGCGATCATCTCGCCGCTGGCGGTGGATGGGCCGATGGTCTCCATCCGCAAGTTCCGCAAGGACCCGTTCACCCCCGACGAGCTGCTGGCCAAGGGCACCTTCGATGCGCCGATGCAGGCGCTGCTGAAGGCGATGGTGCTGGGCCGCTGCAACATCCTGGTGTCCGGCGGCACCAGCTCGGGCAAGACCTCGCTGCTGAACGCCCTGGCCAGCTACGTGCCGCCGAACGAACGCGTGATCACCGTCGAGGACACCGCCGAGCTGTCACTCAACCATCCGCACGTGGTCCGCCTGGAAAGCCGCATCGGCGGCGCTGAAGGCCATGGTGCGGTGAGCATACGCGACCTGGTCCGCAACAGCCTGCGCATGCGCCCCGACCGTATCGTGGTCGGCGAGGTGCGTGGTGCCGAAGTACTGGAGATGCTGCAGGCCATGAACACCGGCCATGACGGATCGATGGCGACCATCCACGCCAACTCGCCCCGTGACTGCCTGTACCGCATCGAGATGCTGGCCGGTTTCGCCGGGTTCCAGGGCAGCGAGGACAGCCTGCGCCGGCAGATCGCCAGCGCCATCGACTTCATCGTGCAGATCTCGCGGCTGGGCAGCGGCCGGCGCGTACTGGTCTCGATCACGGAAATCACCGGTGTCAGCGACAACCTGATCACGACCCAGGAAATGTTCCGTCACGAACTGCAGATCGACGGCAACGGCAAGGAAACCGATCGCTGGATCGGCCTGGGCTTCCATCCGCATTCGCACAAGCTGGAACCGTTCCGCCAGCAGTTGCGCGAATCGTTGTACGGAGACTTCTGAGCATGGGCACGGGCCTGCTGCTGGGTGTACTGAGCATCATCTCGGTGCTGCTGGCGCTTGCGGTGTGGCTGTGGGGCACCGCCAGCAACCGCGAACAGCGCCAGGCCTCGCTGCAGCACGCCGAGCAGCAGCTGGCGCGCGGGGGTGCCAGTGGCGGCGCCCCGGCCGGGGCATCCGTGGCCGCCGCCAACGACCCGGCGCGGCCGGCAAGTGCCGGGCGCCGGGTGTTGCCACTGGACGGCCTGCTGCAACGTGCCGGCCTGCAGACGGGTTGGAAGCTGCCCATCATGATGCTGGTGCCGGGCCTGGTGCTTTCGGTCGTGGCCATGCTCAGGCTCGGCACGGCGTGGATGTTCCCCTTGACCCTGCTGCTGTACCTGCTGGCCTGCTGGCTGTGGGTCATGCGCCGCACCACGAAACTGCGTGCACAGCTGCTGCATCAGCTGCCGGACTTCCTCGACAACCTGGTGCGGCTGACCGCGCTGGGCAACAGCCTGCAGGCGGCCTTCCAGGTGGCGTCGATGCAGACCAGCGCGCCGCTGCGCGGACTGCTGGACACCACCGTGCGCTACGCACGCAGCGGCATGGACCTGGACCGTGCCCTGAGCCTGGCAGCACAGCCCTACCGGATGGATGTGCTCAAGGTGCTGTCCGTGGTGATCGGGGTCAGCGTGCGCATCGGCGGACGTTCCGATCAGATCCTGCAGCGCATGGGCGATTTCATGCGCGACCTGGAGCAGGCCCAGCAGGAGCTGGCCGCGACCACGTCGGAAACGCGCATGTCGGCCTGGGTGCTCGGCCTGCTGCCACCGGCCAGCGCGGTGCTGATGGCGATTTCCAGCCCTGAGTTCTTCCAGCCGGTGCTGCACGATCCACTGGGTCACAAGATCCTGCTGATCGCGCTCGGGTTGGAACTGCTTGGCGCGTTCCTGCTCTATCGCCTGGCCAAGTCGCTATGACCACCCGGATCCGCCACGGAGGTGCCCGATGAGTGCCAGCACCTGGTTTGCCCTGTCGCTGCTGGTGCTTGCTGCTGGCGTTGCCCTGCTGGGTATTGCCGGGTGGGTCCGCAGCCACCGCGAACAGCGCACCTCGGCCACCTTGAAGACCGCACTGCAACCCCGGGATGAGGCACGCGACACGGAGGCAGCGCGCCGTGATTCGCTCGGTTGGCTGGAACGCTTCGGGCGCGCACTCAGTGGCGGCCGTCTGGAATCTGCATTGCTGGCCAATGAAGACCGGCTGCTGCTGGACCTGGCGGGCTGGAACACACGCCGTGGCACCGCCATCTATCTTGGCCTGCGCCTGCTGCTGGGCGTGCTGGTGCTGGTGCTGGCCCTGGCATTCAGCAGCGCCCAGGGGCTGGCCAAGATGATGGTCGTGATCGGTGCGCTCGCAGCTGGCCTGCTGCTGCCGAAGTTCATCCTCTCTTCGTGGGTGAAGCGGCGCCGACGCGCCGTCGACAACGAGCTGCCCCTGCTGATCGACCTGCTGCGCCTGCTGCAGGGCGTGGGGTTCAGCATGGACCAGAGCCTGCAGACGCTGGGCGACAAGCTGCGCGATGCGTTGCCGGTGCTCGGCGGCGAACTGCAGGAGGCCAACGTCGCGTACACCCATGGTCGCACGCGGGCGCAGTCCCTGCGCCGCCTGAGCGAGGTCTACGCCGATGATGACCTCACCAGCCTGATGCAGTTGATCCTGCAGGTGCACGCACATGGCGGCGCGGTGCAGGAGCCGCTGCGGCAGTTCAGCATCCGGCTGCGGGAACAGCGCCGCAACACCCTGAAGGAAAAAGTCGGCAAGCTCTCGGTGAAGATGACCGTGGTGATGATGCTGACCCTGCTGCCAGCGCTGATGCTGGTTCTTGCCGGACCGGCGCTGGTCGCGCTGGCCACCACCATGTCCAAGATGGGATCGCCCTGATGCCTGCCCTGCGCACCTCCTGCCTGCTTCTTGCCCTCGCCGCCGTTGCCAGCGGCTGCGCGTCGACGACGCCGAAGTACCTGCGCGCCCCCAGCCTGGCTGCACCCGAACCGGCACCGCAGGACAGCCGCAATGCCTACCTGGAACTGATCGGGCGCATGCAGCAGCAGGGTGCCTGGTATGCATCGCTGGCCCACGTCGATGCCTTCCGCCAGCGCTACGGCGATCCGCCGGCGCTGCGCCTGCTGCAGGCCGATGCCCTGCGCGAGACCGGGCAGGCCGACGCTGCCATCACCCTGTACCGCGAGCTCTCCACTGGCCCGCAGGCCGCTGCAGCCGCCCACGGCCTGGGCCTGATCGCGGCGCGCCGTGACGACGATGGCGGCAGCGAGGAGGCACTGGCCCGGGCCACGCAGCTGCAGCCCTTGAACACCGACTACCTGGGCGATCTCGGCTATGCACGCCTGCGCGCAGGCCAGTTCGAACAGGCCCGTGAACCGTTGGCCAAGGCACTGGAGCTGTCTCCAGGCAACCCCAAGGCCACGGCCAACCTTGCCCTGTGGGCCGTGCTGCGCGGCGACGCCGCCACCGCAGAGCGCCTCGCCGAGCAGGCCAACCTCAACGAGGACACCCGCCGCAGCATCCAGCAGCAGGCCGCGCAGATCCGTGCTCGCCTGCAGCAGCGCCAGGCCGCCGCGGCACAGGTTGCCCCTGCGTCCCCGTCCACCCGCGCAAGCGCCGATGCCACCTCCCGCGCGCCGCAAGGCGCCACGCGCCTGGCCGCCGAACCACGTCGCGACATCCGTGATGCGCGCGATCCACAGCGCCTGCCGCCCTCGATGCTGGAACGCTTCAGCACCTCCGATCAGCCGAACGGGAACACTCCATGAGCGCGATGCCCCTGACCCGACGCCTGTTGCCTGCACTTGTCTGCCTGCTGATGGCCAGCGGCGCGCGGGCGCAGCAGCAACCCCTGACCGGGCAGATGCTCGGCGGCAGCGCACCGGTCGCAGCGGCCACGCAGCCACTGCAGTCCGAGGCATTGGCCACGGTGGACCTTGCAGCCCCTGCTCCATCGGGATCACCGGCCACCGCCCCGCCGATCATTGCCACCGACCACCTCGCACCAGCGCCCCGCCCTGCACGCACGCAGATCGGCGATACCGCGCGCGACCTGTTCCGCCTGCAGGCATCGGGGCAGCAGGCCGGGCAACGCCTGCCGATCCTCGGCGACCAGGCCACGTTGAGCTACGCCCGCTACTTGAAGAGCTTCGAACACGAGATCCCGGACTTTTTCGAAACCGATGTCGCCAAGTCCAAGGGAACATCCTCATCCGGACGCTGAGGTAGGCCATGAAACGCCCACGCCAGTTCAGTTTCAGCCGCCCACGCGGCGGCATGTCGGTCACCATGATGCTGGTCATGCTGGCGCTGCTCGCCATGCTGGGCCTGATCGAGATCGGCTACCTGTTCTGGGCCAAGCGTGACGCACAGAAGGTCGCAGACCTTGCTGCACTGGCCGGTGCACAACGGCTGGAACTGTGCACGTCTGACAACAGCGACAACAGCGCGGCGCGGCAGAGCGCGGTCACCCAGAACAGGTTTGCAGGCTCCCTGCAGATCCGCTGCGGCAACTGGAGCGCCGCACGCAGCACGTCGAACCGCTTCGTCACCACCGTCGATGCCAGCAACCCACGCAATGCCGTGCAGGTGGTCGCACAGCGCAGCGTGCTGCCGTTCTTTGGCCAGAACACCAGCCTGCCCACCGTCAGCGTGGAGGCGGTGGCCCGACGCTCCGAACCGACTGCGGTGTTCGCGGTCGGTTCGCAGCTGCTGCGCACCAATGGCGACTCGGTACTGCTGTCGACCCTGCGCCTGGTCGGCCTGGATGTCACCAATGCCACCGTGCTTTCCTATGACGGCCTCGCCCAGGCCAACGTCACGCCGTCGGGCCTGCTCAAGGCGTTGAACATCCCGGTCAGCGCCAACCTCAGCGTGGCCGACTTCAACCGGTTGCTGTCGGTCAACAAGATCTCGCTGGCGCAGCTGGTCGATGCCACCGCCACCGTGGTCGGCCGCGATACCACCGTTGGCGTACAGCTGCGCGCGCTGTCCGACCTGGTCGCCACCCAGCTGGACATCAACAAGCTCAATATCGTGCTGGGCAGCCAGTCCGGCGGCGGTGGCCTGTTCGCCGAAGTCGTCTCGCCGGATGGCACCGTCGGCAGCGCGCTGGAAACGAAGGTCAACGTCCTCAACCTGATCAGCACCGCCATCTCCATCGCCAACGACGGCAACGGCGTGGCGGTCAAGGGATTGGACCTGCTGGGCATCAACATCCAGGCCGGCGTGGTCGAGCCGCCCTCGATCGCCATCGGTGGTGTCGGTACCCGCGCGTACAACGCGCAGGTGCGGCTGATGGTGGACGTGGACAGCAACAACCTGTTCGCGGTGGGCCCGCTGCTGAACCTGCTCGGCACGCGACTGCACCTGCCACTGCATGTCGATGTCGCCAATGCGATGGGCACGCTGACCGGCATCCAATGCGGCGCCAGCCCACAGAAGGCCACCATTCGGGTCGACTCGTCGGTGCTGCGCGCCTGTGTCGGCAATGTCGACCCGGCGCAACGCTTTTCCAGGAGTAATGTCTGCGACGACTCCCTGAAGAACGAGCAGCTGCTGAAACTGCTCGGGCAACCCTTGATCAATGACAGGATCACCCTGCCTGCCCTGACCAGCTCGCAGAACCTGACCCTTGCCGCCGGCGAGACCGCTTCGACCCGGATCAATCCACTTGCAGTGGGCAACGCGGTGTCGGACCTGGTCAATGAACTGCTGCGCGTGTTGTCGGGCATGCTCAGCTCACCCAAGCAGGGCATGAGCGCCAACGACACCGCCAAGGCACTGGCCGACCGCTACCTGCAGGCCACCTTCCCGCCGAACACCCGCTATGAGGTGGACAAGTTGATTCCACTGCTGCGCGATGGCGACGCAAGCCGGCAACTGGCCCCGCTCAACAGCTGGACCGTGCCCGGAGGCCTGCCCTACGCCTGCGGCCTGCTGAACCTGGCCACCTGCCACAAGGACGGTCCGGTCTGGGATGCGTTCAAGGTGACCGTCACCGGCCAGGGACTGGGCGTGCTCGATGGGCTGCTGGGATCGCTGGTGGGTGGCCTGCTGATCAACCGCTGCGACAGCCTGCTGGGCAACCTGATCGACTACAACGGGTGTGTACGCAACAACCTGGCCTCGTACATCCAGACCGCACCGGCCGGCTTCCTCGATGGTACCGGTGGAACCGGCGTCACCAATCCGGATGGCAGCGTGAGCTGCAGCGGCCTGCTGTGCACGCTGCTCAAGCCGATCCTGGCCGCCCTGCGGCCGGTGCTCAACAGCGTCGGCACCCTGCTGACCAACCTGCTGGCGAGCGTGCTGGGCCTGGAACTCGGCCGCACCGACGTCAACGTGCAGTCGATCCAGTGCAGCGCGGCGCAGCTGGTCTACTGACCCGTGACGGGCGCCCTTGGCGGCGCCCGCGCCCATGCTAGACTCCCGGCGGGGAACCACCTTCATCTCAACCCACACTCATCCGTGGATGGTCTAGACATGCGAGAAACTTCAGGGGGCGCGGTCTTCGCCCGGCACGCGCGCGGCGCGGCACTGCTGGCCGTGGCCATGATGCTGGTGGCACCGGCGGCGATGGCTGCCCGTGGCGACCGTGAGGCAGCCGCAGAGCCGGCCGCACGCAGCGCGCCGGTGGTGCGCAACACCGTTGACGAACTCAAGCAGCTGATGGATTCGCGCCAGCTGACCGAGCTGCGCACGACCTACAACGGCAACTACGGCGCCAGCCTGCTGTTCAACGCCAACACCCTGACCTACTACGTCGCCCTGTTCCAGGAGAAGAACTTCTGGCGGGTGATCAAGACCGATGCCGTCGACAACGCCGAGCGGGTCTACCGTACCTTTGCCCAGCAGTCCGAGCAGCTGGCCCAGGTGTACATCGATACCACCCGCCTGGAAGCCGGCAAGCGCTACACCGAGCGCCTGGTGGCCTACAACGAGGAACGCCTGCGCACCCTGCAGCAGGAAATGGAACAGCAGCAGGCGCAGTCGGCCCAGGTCAGCGCGGCCCTGCAGCAGGCGCAGCAGCAGGCGGTCAGCCTCAGCACCGACGTGCAGAGCACCAACAGCCAGCTGGACGCCCTGCAGCGCCGCATCCAGATCCTGCAGGCCGAACAGGGCAACCCGGAACTGAGCCTGCCCAAGCCGGAAAGCGTGCCTTCGCCGGCACCGGCTGCCGCCAGCGACGGTCGCTGAGGCCCGGCCATCCGCATCCACGCACAACGGCGCCAAAGGGCGCCGTTGTCGTTTTCGGCCTTTCGTGAGCCACCACGCTCAGCGGCAGGCGTCGTACACCGCGTCGTCCAGCTGACGGCGTTGCACGAAGTCCAGGCGCTTGCTCCTGGCCAGCACCTCCCCGCGTTGCTGTCGTGCGCGCTCACAGGCCCCGGGGTCCGTACTGATCGGTATCAGCGCGGCCTGCGCCCGCCCCGAGCGCACGATGCGTGGTGGCGCCAGCACCGCGCCACCCGCCCTGGCCGGCTTTGGCACTGCTCCGCGCGACAGCGACTGCTCCTCCGGCACCTCCCAGCGCCATTCCGCGCGCCCCTGGCAGGGTGTCTGCTGATAGACCGGATGCGGACCGTCCACGCATTTGTAGACGTTGGTCTGCGCGTGAACCGCTGTGGCCAGCAGCAGGCACAGCAATGGGCTGCATCGCACTCTCGACATCGCACGCTCCTGGACAGGCCGGCCATCATCGTCAGCGCGGACGCCGCCGGGTTCCAGAGCGATACACGTCACACCCCGGTCAATCCAGCACAGCCGTGCAAGCCACCCACCGGGCCGTGCGCTGTACTGCCGGCGGTACCGGCATGTCCGCCGGCGCCGCCCCTCCCTTCCGCCAAGGAAACCGCAATGAGCAACTTCGTCACCGTCGCCGACGGCGCCCGCATCTTCTACAAGGATTGGGGTACCGGCCAGCCGATCGTGTTCGCCCACGGCTGGCCGCTGTCGTCCGATGCCTGGGACCCGCAGATGCTGTTCATGGGCCAGAACGGCTTCCGCGTGATCGCTCACGACCGTCGCAGCCACGGCCGTTCGAGCCAGACCTGGGATGGCAACAACATGGACACCTACGCCGATGACCTGGCCGCGGTGATCGAGGCGCTGGACCTGAAGGACGCGATCCTCGTCGGCCATTCCACCGGTGGTGGCGAAGTGGCGCACTACATCGGCCGCCATGGCAGCCAGCGCGTGGCCAAGGTGGTACTGGTCGGTGCCGTGCCGCCGTTGATGCTGAAGACCGCCAGCAACCCGGCAGGCACCCCGATGGAGGTGTTCGACGGCATCCGCAAGGGTACCGGTGGCGACCGCTCCCAGTTCTTCAAGGATCTGGCCACGCCGTTCTTCGGCGCCAACCGCGATGGCAACAGCGTCACCCAGGGCATGCGTGATGCGTTCTGGCTGCAGGGCATGCTCGGCGGCGTCAAGGGCCAGTACGACTGCATCCATGAGTTCTCGGAAGTCGACTACACCGAAGACCTCAGGAAGATCGACGTGCCAGCACTGGTGGTGCATGGCGATGACGACCAGATCGTGCCGTTCGATGCTTCGGCCAGGCTGTCCTCGCAGATCATCAGGGACGCCGAGCTGAAGGTGTACGCCGGTGCCCCGCACGGCCTGACCGTCACCCACGCCGACCAGTTCAACGCCGACCTGCTGGCCTTTGCACGCAATTGATGTCCCGCGGCGGCGCCCCACAGCGCCGCCGCTCCCCCGGTAGTGCCGGCCGCTGGCCGGCAACCCGATGAATCCATCGCGATCTGCGCAGACGGCCAGCGGCCGGCTTTACCAGGTGCCGCTCAGATATCGCTGTGGTGGTGTGGGACCTCAGTCCTGGGTAACGGATCGTGGCCGCCCACGAAGTGACGCACCACCGGCGCACGCTCGCCGCGATGCAGCCCACGCAGCACTTCCTGGATGGCCTTGTCATCGGCGGTGATGCGTTCGTGCTGGCGCAGATGCTCCAGCCATGACGGGGTCACGAAATACTCCAGGTGGATGCCCGGGGTGGCCACGTCCTCGACCACGCCCCAGACCACGGCACCATCGCGCCGGCGGATCGTTCCCAACGCGCGCATCTGTGCCTGGAACGCAGCACGATCAGCATCGTCGATGCGGTACTCGATGGTGACCAGCACCGGACCGCGATCGTTCGACACCGGCACCGACAGCTCCGGCGCCGGCCAGTGCCCGGCCGGTTGCAGGTTCAGATCCTCGGTACCAGCAATGCGAACGCGCCACACCAGCAGCCCCCCGATCACCGCGCCTGCGGCAGCCACCAGCAACGCCAGCTCCGGCGAGGTGCGCTGTGCCAGCGCGCCCCAGCTCAGGCCACCGGCCGCCATGCCGGCCGAGAACACCATGATGTACAGCGCCAGCGCACGCGCACGCACCCATGCGGGAACTGCCGTCTGCGCGGCAATCTGCAGCGACGACAGCACGGTGATCCAGGCAAAACCGTTGATCAGCATCACCAATGGCAGCACGTACCAGCTGCGGGTCAGCGCCAGCCCGACCAGGCTGAGCGCCAGCGACAGCGTGGCCAGCAGCACCAGCAGGTCGCGATCCAACTGCGCACGCAGCTTCGGCAGCAGCAAGGCCCCGCCCACTGCACCGATACCGATGCAGCCCAGCAGCATGCCGTACTGCCCCGCCCCACCCTGCATCTGGCCGCGTACCACCACCGGCAGCAGTGCGTTCATCGCCGCAGCAAAGAAGAAGAAGCCCACCGACTTGATCAGTACCGCCTGCAGCCGCCCAGCGCGGCTGGCGTAGCGCAGGCCCGCCTTCAAGCCTGCACCGAAACCTTCCGGTGGCAGGCTGGACTGCTTCGGATCACGCTTCCAGCCCCACACCACGAACAGCATCGCGGCAAAGGTGATGGCATTGAAGCCGAATGCCCACATCGCGCCCAGCTGCGCCACGATCACGCCACCAATGGCCGGGCCGATCGAACGCGCGATATTGATACCGATCGAGTTCAGGGCTACCGCCGAGGCCAGCATCGGCTGCGGCACCAGCTCGGACACGATCGCCGCCTGCGCTGGCATCGCCATTGCCGCACCGCAGCCCATGCAGAAGGTCAACAGCACCAGCAACTGCGGGGTCAGCATGTCCATCGCCGTCAGCGCGGCCATCACTGCGGCCACCAGCAGCATCCACCCCTGGGTCGCCAACAGGTACTTCCGGCGATCGACAATGTCGGCCAGCGTTCCGGCCGCCAGTGCCAACAGCACGATCGGTACCGTTGTGGCCGACTGCACCAGCGCCACCATCAGCGGCGAACCGGTGCGTTCGGCCATCACCCAGGCGGCGGCCACGTCGTTGACCCAGGTGCCGATGTTGCTGGCCAGGATTGCCAGCCAGATCGAACGGAACATCTGGATCTTCAGCGGGGACCAGGCACCTGCGGCCTGTGCGGAGGGTTGCGACGCGTTTGCGTTCACCATTGCCATGCTCCAACGATCGAGGCGAACAGCGTGTCCTGGCCGCCGGCCTGCTTCAGTGCAGGACCGGCATCGACCCAGGCCAGCTGCAGCTGCCATTGCCAGTGTTCGCTGGCCTGCCAGCGGGTTTCGGATTTGTATTGATTACCGATGCGGCGCGCGCCACCGGCACTGCCTGGCAACGCCACCAGCGGCGCCGGCGTGGTGTAGACCGCATCGGCGCGACGATGCTTCCAGGCCATCTGTACGCCCAGCTCCGTCGTCACCGCGTCGTGCAGGCGCAGGGTCAGGGTCGGCTGGACGTCCATCAGATTGGCCGGGGCCAGCAGGCTGGCCTCGCTGAAGTAGGCCGATTTCGGGAACAGTGCATTGAAGGTTCCCAGGCGGCTGTCCCGCGGATTGCCATCGCCGCTGGCGACGTCGGCCTTCAGCCCCAGACGCGGTTGCAGCGGCACATCGTTCCAACGCCAACCGGTATCGGTAGCCAGCGTCCAGGCGCGAATGTCGAGGTTGCCGGTCGCGGTGCGCAGTTCACCGCCCTGCGCCACCAGCTCGCTGTTCCAGTCCAGTGCACCGGCCTGGCCGAACCAGCGCGCACCCAAGGTCTGCCGCCGCTCGATGCCGGAACCCGCCGCGAAGCGTGCGCCTTCACGGCGATAGTCCAGCAGATACAGGTCCCACTGTCCCGTGCCCTGCCCGCGTGCCGTGGTGGCATAGGTACCCCACAGGTGGGCACCGTGTTCCCCGCGATCATCAAAGGCACCCGGTCGGTTCTCCACCGGTCGCAGTGCCAGCAGATCAAGCGTGCCGAGGCGGCCCTTCCAGCCCAGGCGCGCACCATCGAAGGCCAGGCGGATGTTCGGCCCATCGCGCACCGACAACAGTCGTGAACTTCCGTAGCCGGCTTCCTGCCGACCGAGTTGCAGGTGGAAGCCGCCGCGCTGCCAGCGCCAGTACGCCTGCTGCACGTCCAACGCGCTGCGGTCGGTGCGGCCGGGTCCGCCGGCCTTGCCATTCTCGGCATGCACGCCCAGCTGCAGCTTTGCCTGCCAGCGGTCCTCCACATAGGTGGCCGAGGCCAGCGCACGCAGCAGGCCATAGCCATCTTCGCTGCCACCAATACCGAACCGGGTCGGGTCGTAGTACAGGCCACGCACGCGCAGTGAGGCATCCCACTGCAATTGGCCGTCACCGGCGTCAGTGCAGTGGCCACCCTCGCAGGCCAGCGCCAGCGAGGGCACGGCCAGCAGCGCCAGGCTCAGAACGCGAAGCACGAGCATCCCATCGCGCCCCAGAACGCGGTCAGGTCATCGGTGGGCGCCGCGTGCTGCGCGGCATGCCCGTGCGCGCCGTGGGTGCTGCAGGCCACGCCGTGATGGTGGCGATGGGTGGCGGCCAACCCGGTGGCGGCACCGCCGACGTGGTAGCCACCGAACCGGTTGACCGGCGACCAGTCCGGCATCGCTGGCGGCAGCTGCGGCGCCAGCCCTGCATAGTCGGCATCTGCATGCACGATGCGTCCGCCGACCACGGTCAGCACGCTGGTGATGTCGGCGATCTGCGCGTCATCCACGCGGAAGAAGTCGGCCGAGAGCAGGATGAAGTCGGCCAGCTGACCGGCTTTCAGCGTGCCCTTCACCGCTTCGTCGCCGGAGAACCAGGCGCTGCCCTGGGTCCACAGGCGCAGGGCCTGCTCGCGTTCAAGCAGGTTTTCCTCGCCATACAGGGCCAGTCCACCCACGGTGCGCCCGGTCACCAGCCAGGACAACGCTACCCACGGGTTGTAGCTGGCCACGCGGGTGGCGTCGGTACCGGCACCGACCGGCACGCCTTCGGCCAGCATGCGCTTGACTGGAGGCGTGTGCCGCGCGGCCTGCACGCCATAGCGCTCGACGAAGGCTTCGCCCTGGTAGGCCATGCGGTGCTGCACGGCAATGCCGCCACCCAGCGCACGGATGCGTTCGATGTTGCGCGGGGTGATGGTCTCGGCGTGGTCGATGAACCAGTGCAGGCCATCGAACGGCACCTCGCGGTTGACCTGTTCGTAGACATCGAGGATGCGGGTGATGCTCTCGTCGTAGGTGGCGTGGATGCGGAACGGCCAGCGCTTCTCGACCAGCAGCTTCACCACGTCATGCAGTTCGGGCTCCAGCTCCGGCGACAGTTCCGGGCGGGGCTCGTTGAACAGTTCGAAGTCGGCCGCCGAGAACACCAGCATCTCGCCGGCACCGTTGTGGCGCAGCAGATCGTCGCCCTGGCGCGGCTGCAGGATCTCGCTCCAGCCACGGAAGTCATCGACCTCCTTGCCCTTGTTCTGGGTAAACAGGTTGTAGGCGATGCGCACCGTCAGCTGGTCATCGCGATGCAACTGCTCGATGACCTGGTAGTCCTCGGGATAATTCTGGAAGCCACCGCCGGCGTCGATCACCGAGGTGATGCCCAGCCGGTTCAGTTCGCGCATGAAGTGGCGCGTCGAGTTCGCCTGGTACTCGATCGGCAGGCGCGGGCCCTTGGCCAGCGTCGCGTAGAGGATCAGCGCGTTCGGCTTGGCCAGCAGCAGACCGGTCGGATTGCCCAGCGAATCGCGCACGATCTGCCCGCCCGGCGGATCCGGCGTGTCCTTGGTATAGCCGCAGGCGCGCAGCGCGGCACGGTTGAGCAGCGCGCGGTCGTACAGGTGCAGCAGGAACACCGGCGTTTCCGGCGCGATGTCGTTGAGCTCCTGCAGCGTCGGCAGTCGCTTCTCATTGAACTGTGCGGCGGTGAAGCCACCGACCACGCGTACCCACTGCGGTGCGGGCGTGCGGTCGACCTGGGCCTTCAGCATGTCCAGCGCGTCACCCAGCGAGCGCAGGCCGTCCCAGCGCAGCTCCAGGTTGTAGTTCAGGCCACCACGGATCAGATGGGTATGGCTGTCGTTGAGGCCGGGCAGCAGGCGCCGGCCCTGGGCGTCGATCAGGGTCGCTTCATTGCCCCAGCCACGCATGATCTCCTCGTCGCTGCCGACGGCAACGATGCGTCCTTCCTGCACGGCCAACGCCTGCGCATGCGGCTGCTGCGGGTCGAGGGTGGTGATGCGGGCATTGCGGATGACCAGCGTGCTCATGCGACGCTCCTTGGAAGTGGAATCGAGTGCGCCAGCGGCGCGACCGGCCAGGCCGAGCGCAACAGCGGCGCCGCTGGCCAGCACGATGTTGCGGCGGCCGTGATCGAGTGGATCGTGACTCATGCGAGGTCTCCCGGAAGACGGTGGACGTCCAGTGCCCAGGTGCCGGGCCCGGCCAGCGCGATGGCCAGCAGTACCGTGGTCCACATCAAGGGGTACTCACTGCCGCCACGCATCCAGAACCAGCCCTTGGGCAGGGCCAACAGGACGGTGAAGCCGATGAAAGCGGCCGCTGCAAGCGCGGCGATGCGGGTCTGCCATCCCAGCAGCACGGCCAGCCCGGACAGCACCTGCAGCAGGGCCAGCAGCGGCGGCAACGGTGCCACCGCTGGCAGCCCGAAGCCGCGCAGCTCGGTAGCGAAGCCGGACAGTCCCGGTCCACCGAACCAGCCGAACATCTTGCCCAGCGCGTGTGGCAGCAGGAAGCCTCCTGCGGCCACACGCAGCATCAGCAGGGCCAGGTCGAGGCCATGGCCGGCCAGCATGCTCAGTGCCCGCCTTCCTGCGCGCCGAACATGCTCTTGGCGTACTGGATGCCGATGCCGTAGCCGCCAGCATGGTCGCGGGCAATGCCGGTGGTCAGATCGTAGGTTTCACCGCGTGCCCAGTCGCGCTGCAGCTCAAGCAGGTACTGCACGCTGGTCATCGGCACCGCGCCGGCCTGCACCATGCGGGTGATCGCACGCTCGTGCGCCTCTTCGCTGACATCGCCACAGGCATCGGTGATCACGTAGACCTCGAAACCCTGCGCCAGCGCCGACAGCGCCGGCCCGACGATGCAGACGCTGGTCCACAGGCCAGCAACAACCAGACGGCGCTTGCCGATGCGGTTGATCTCATCGATCACCGGCTGGTCTTCCCAGGTGTTCATCGAGGTGCGGTCGAACACCGTCTGGCCCGGAAAGATCTGCGGCAGTTCGGGGAACATCGGGCCGGAGAACGACGTTTCGGCGACGGTGGTCAGCACCACCGGCACGTTGAAGCCCTTGGCGCCCTTGCTGATCAGCGACACGTTGTTGCGCAGCGCGGAGATGTCGATGGTGTGGGTGGCAAACGCCATCTGCGACTGGAAGTCGATCAGCACCAGGGCATGGTCGGTCGGCGACAGCAGCGCCGGGGCGGGAGTAGCGGTGGCAAGGCTCATGGGTGGACTCCGTTGGAAACACGATCAAGGGGAAGCAACAGGGCGGCATCGCCGGCGACGTACTGGCCGGGGCTGCAGCCGGTCTCCGCGCGGAAGCTGCGGACGAAATGGCTCTGGTCAAAGAAGCCGAGCTGCTGCGCCAGGCAGGACATCGGCAGATGCTGGGCCGACAACAGCTGGCGCGCACGTTCGATACGGCGGCGGCGTACATAACGCAGCGGGCTGGCGCCGGTACCGCTGCGGAACAGGCGCACAAGATGGAAGCGACTGACGCAGGCGGCGGCCGCCAGTTCGGTGACCCGCAGCGGCTGTGACAGGTGTTCATCGACATAGCGCAATGCACGCTGCAATGCTGCGACCTGCTGCGGTGCCAGCGACGCAGCGGGGAATTCCTGTGGAGTAACGGTGGCCATCGAGGACGCCGCGAGGGGGTGGCCCATGGTGCGGCCCCCCTGCGCGACGCCCTACCCCCGTCGGTCGAGGCCCACACCTACCCGAATGGGGGAGGCCGGCGGCCGATCACGCGGCGACCGAACAGCCGTGCGTCCAGCGAATAGGCGCCCGGCCCCAGCACCAGCAGTGCCAGAGGCAGCAGCGCCAGTGGCCAAGGCCCGGGCAGCGTGGACAGAAACGCGGTCGCCATCACCGCCGCCAGTGGTGTCAGCGCACCAAGTGCGAGCATCGCCACGGCCAGCAGGCACAAGGTCGACAACCAGCCCCCTGGCATATCGGGCGCGCAAAGTGCGGCCGCAACGCACAGCCGCAACCACAGCAGGCCGACGCCCGGGCCACGGTCGGGAAACATCACGAACAGGCGCTGCATGGCCGGGCTCCACGGGGTATGCCGGCGTGATACCGGATGGGGCCGCGTGCCGCCTACCCCGTTCGGGTCACCCTGGCCTGCCCCGCACCTGCCAGAATGCGCACCATGCGTGGCCGCCCCTTCCCATTCCTGCGTCGCCTGCCGGCGCTGCTGACGTGCCTGCTGTTGATGACCGCCCTGCCCGCGCTCGCCGTGCAGCGTCCCGCGCTGAGCAGCGGACTGCCCGGCTACGAGCACACCGCATGGCGGGTCGGCCAAGGGGCGCCTGGCGATATCTGGGACATCGCGCAGGACCGTGATGGACTGCTGTGGCTGGCGACCGGTTCTGGCCTGTACCGCTTCGACGGCCGCCGTTTTGAACGCCAGGCGCCGCCACCGGGCAGCAGCTTCCCGTCCACCAACATGGTCACCCTGGCAGTCGGGCGCGATGACGCAATGTGGATCGGCTACTTCCAGGCCGGCATCAGCCAACTCGCACGCGGCCAACTGCACAACTACGGCCGGCAACAGGGCGTACCAGTCGGCGTCGTGCCGCACTTCAGCCAGGACCGCGAGGGCCGCCTCTGGGCAGCGATCAACGGCGGACTGCGCTGGTTCGATGGCCGGCGCTGGCAAGCCCCGCCCGCCTCCGCCGGGCTACCGGAACGCCGCGTGCAATGGGTGTTGCATGACAGCCGTGGCACGTTCTGGGTACTGGCCGATCTGAAGATCTGGATGCGCGGGCCGCGCCAGGCGGCCTTCGTCGATACCGGCATCGCCGTCTCGCAGATGGCAACACTGGTGGAGAGCCCGCAGGGTGAGGTGTGGCTGGCCGACCGCCTCCGTGGTGCCTCGCCACTGGCAAACGCACACGGGCTGCTGGCCGAGCCCGAACGTGAGGCACGGCGCCTGCCCGACCTGGTCGCTGCCCGCATGCAGTTCACCACCGACGGCGCGCTGTGGGCGACGATGAGCCCGCATGGAGGCGTCGCCCGGGTCACATTCGAGGGCACCCGTGCCGTGCGCATGGAGCGCTTCGATTCGCCGCACGGACTGACCGCCACCTCGGCGGTGCCGATCATCGTCGATCGCGAAGGCAATCTCTGGGTCGGTACCAATCTCGGCCTCAACCGCTTCCGCGCGCGCAGCGTGCACACCCTTGCGGTCGGCCCCAGTGATCCGTACCGCTCGCTGGTGCGCACCACTGACGGACGGGTGTACGGCTACGGTGAAGACCTCAAGCCTTACGACCTGCGGCGCTCCCTGCTGGAAGGCAGCGCCGCACAGCTGCAGGCCGCGGCGCGGCAGGCTCCTGCACCGATCTGGCAGTTCGATTGGGTCAATCTTGCGCGCACGGTCGCCGGCCACACCTCGTTGATCCCGCTGCCGGCCCCGTTCACCGGGCAACCATTGCATGCGCTGCTGTTCCCTGACGACGCGCAGGCCTGGGTATGCGCCGGCGAACGCGGGGTGCTGCACTACCAGCACGGCCAGTGGCAGCGCGAGGTCCGCCTGCCCGAACAGGCCTGCTCGTCGCTGGCGCTGGATGCCCAAGGCCAGCTGCTGCTTGGCTATGCCGACGGCCGCCTGCGCCGGATGAGTACGAACCGCATCGAGAGCTTCGATGCCAGCCAGGGCCTGTCGGCGGGGCCGATCACCGCAATGCTGCATCACCAGGACCTGCTGCTGGTCGCCGGCGAAGCCGGCCTGGCTGCGCGGCTGGGCAATGGACGTTTCGTTCCGGTGCGCACTGACATGGCCGGCGTCCTGGAAGGCATCACCGGCATGGTCGCCGATCCGAACGGACACCTCTGGTTCAATGGCAGCCGTGGCCTGGTGCGGATGGAAAGCGGGCAGCTGCGCCGCGCCTTGCGCAGCGGACTACCGGTCACGCCACGCCTGTTCGACGCGATCGACGGCATGCCTGGCATTGCCCTGCAGAGTGGACCAATCGCAACCGCGACGCTGGCCGACGACGGCCTGCTATGGCTGGCCACCAACCAGGGCCTGGCCTGGCTGGACACCACGCGTTCGCACGTCAACACGCTGGCACCCAGCGTTCGCATCGGCGACGTGCTGTATGGCAGCGAACAGCAACCACTGCAGGACGGCCTGCGCCTGCCGGCCGGCACCAGCCAGCTGCAGATCGACTACGTGGCCCTTTCACTGGCCCGACCGGAGCGCAACCGCTATCGCTATCGCTTGTCCGGCGTCGATGTCGGCTGGC
Organism: Stenotrophomonas sp. 78350_Sma; assembly: GCF_056482105.1. Taxonomy (NCBI): domain Bacteria; kingdom Pseudomonadati; phylum Pseudomonadota; class Gammaproteobacteria; order Lysobacterales; family Lysobacteraceae; genus Stenotrophomonas; species Stenotrophomonas sp. 78350_Sma. Next base: position 2,764,596 of record NZ_CM151182.1, read on the forward strand.
AGGACGCAGGCAGCAGCAACCGCGCCTATTACACCAATCTGGCGCCGGGTAGCTATCGCTTCGACGTGGAAGCCGCCAATGAAGACGGCATCTGGAGCACGGTCCCGGCCAGCCGCAGCTTCCGCATCGCACCCACCTTCACCCAGACCGTGTGGTTCAAGCTGCTGTGCGTGGCCGCCGTGCTGGCGCTGCTCGTGCTGGCCGTGCGCATCCGCAGTGGCCAGCTCGCTGCGCTGTTCCGTGCTCGCCTGCAGGAGCGCAATGGCGAACGTGAACGCATTGCGCGCGACCTGCACGACACCCTGCTGCAGGGCAGCCAGGGCCTGATCCTGCGCCTGCATGCAATCAGCCAGTCCGCGCAGACGCCAGAAGCAGTACGCGGCCAGCTGGAGTCGGCGATGCAGCTGGCCGAGCGCAATCTGGCCGAGGGCCGCGAGCGCGTCAACGCATTGCGCGACGGCCCATTCTCCGGTCGCGACCTGGCTTCGGCATTGGCCGATGTGCATGCCGAGTACGCCGGGCATGGCACCAATCCCCTGCGCCTTACCGTTGAAGGCGCGACGCCGCCACTGCAGGCCGATGCCGCGGAGGAAGTATTCCTGATTGGTCGCGAGGCCATCCGCAACGCATTGCGCCACGCCGATGCCAGTGCCATTGAAGTGGAACTGTCCTACGGCACGCGCTGCTTCCTGCTGCACGTACGGGATGACGGTGTCGGCATCGCCGATGAAGACGCTGGACACGGCCATTGGGGTCTGCAGGGAATGCGTGAGCGTGCACAGCGGCTCGGGGCCGAGCTGCAGCTGTGGACCCGCCCCGGACTGGGTACCGAAGTAGCGCTGGCGGTCCCCGCCCGACGCCTGTATCACCGCCGCCCATCGCGTTGGCGCTGGCCCTGGAGTAGCGCAAACCATGACTGAGTCACCTGCCCCGATCGGCGTACTGGTGGTCGACGACCACCCGCTGCTGCGTGACGGCCTGGCGGCGCTGCTGGGCGCGCAACCCGATCTGCGCCTGCTCGGCGAAGCCGCCGATGGCGAGGAAGCCATCGCACGCTACCAGCAGCTGCAGCCGGACGTGGTGCTGATGGACCTGCAGATGCCACGCCTGGATGGTGTGGAAGCCATCGTGCGGATCCGCGCGATGGACGCGCGCGCACGCATCATCGTGCTGACCACCTACCGCGGTGACGTACGTGCAGTGCGGGCGCTGCAGGCCGGCGCCAGTGCCTACCTGCTGAAGGACATGCTGCGCCACGAGCTGGTCGATACGATCCGCATGGTCGCCGGCGGCCGCCGCGCACCGATTCCCCCGGCAGTGGCGGCGAGCATCGCCGCACATGTGGTGGAAGACCGGTTGTCGCCGCGCGAGACCGAAGTGCTGCGGCACGTAGCCGGAGGCCTGTCGAACAAGCGCATCGGCGAGCGCATGCAGATTTCCGAGCAGACGGTGAAGGCGCACATGAAGAGCCTGATGGACAAGCTGGGCGTGGGCGATCGCACGCATGCGGTGACCCAGGCGCTGCGGCGCGGCATCATCAGCCTGGACGACAGCGGTCACGATTAAGGGGTTGTTCGGCAGGGCCTGCGGCCCTGCACCCACGGTAGTGCCGGCCGCTGGCCGGCAACCTCAACAGCAAAATCAAAAGCGGGCTCTCCGTGGGATGGCGCGGCGGTGTCGGAGTGCGGGGACGCTGCAAGTACGTCCCTGTAAGCTTGGCAGCCGCATCCATGCGGCTGACACCCCGCACTCCGACACCGCCCCACCTCTGACAGATTCCGATGACGGTTGGTAGGTGTCGACCTTGGTCGACACGGTAGATCCACGCCATGCGTGGATGCTTCTGGATTCCAATTCGAAATATTCGATTCCGATGGAGATTCATCCACGCATGGCGTGGATCTACTGCAGATCGCGGAGATCTGTCGAAGGCGGGGTGGGTCCGGTTGCGGGGGTGACGGCGTCCCCCGCAACCGGACCCACCCCGTCTGCCTACAGGAAACCCGCTATTTGTGCTGTTGCCGGCCAGCGGCCGGCACTACCGCAGGTGCAGGGCTGCAAGCCCTGCCGAACACCATTCCTTACTTAAAACGCAGCAGCAGGCTGCCGCCCGCACACACCACCGCCAGCCAGGCCACGCCGTACCAGCCCCATTGCGCCAGCGCCAGGCTGCCCAGCGCACCGCCAGCGGCCATGCCGATGAACATGCCGGTGAACAGCAACGCGTTGAGCCGGCTGCGTGCCGGCGGCACCAGGCCGTAGACCAGGGTCTGGTGCGCCACCAGCGCCGACTGGAAACCGAAGTCGAACAGCAGCGCACTCACCGCCAGCAGCGGCAGCAGCGCGGCGGCCGGCAGCCAGGACTCGGCCAGCAGAAGGCCGAAGCCCAGCAGCGCCACTGCGATCGCCAGCCGCGCCACTGCATGGCAGCCCAAGCGATCGGCGAAACGACCGGCGAACGGCGCGGCCAAAGCACCGGCCGCACCCGCAATACCGAACGCACCCGCCGCCGCACTACCCAGGCCCAGGCGGGCATGCAGCATCAGCGCCAGCGTCGACCAGAACGCGCTGAAGCCCACTGCCAGCAACGACTGGCTGGCCACCGCACGGCGCAGCTGCGGCTGCTCGCGCCACAACGCCAGCAACGAACCCAACAATGCCGGATAACGCAGCGTGCTGGTCGGTGCGAAACGCGGCAGCGCACGCGCCATCACCGCGCCCATCGCCGCCACCGATACCGCGGCCAGCACGAACTGGGTGCGCCAGCCCCAAGCCTCGGCCACTACGCCGCTGACCACGCGCGACAGCAGGATGCCGAGCAGCAGGCCGGTCATTACCCGGCCGACGATCTGGCCGCGCTGAGCATCCGGCGCCAGCACCGCAGCGGCCGGCACGATGTCCTGTGCCAGCGTGGCCATCAACCCGACCAGCAGGCTGGCCATCAGCAGGCCCGGCAGGTGCCCGGCCATCGCTGCAGCGCCCAATGCCAGTGCCAGCAACGCGGACTTCAACAGGATCAGGTTGCGGCGGTCGAACCGGTCGCCCAACGGCGCCAGCAGCAGGATGCCCACCGCATAGCCGAGCTGGGTCAAGGTCGGTACCAGGCCGGCGGCGCGCTCACCGGCGCCGAGGTCCTGGGCGATCAGGCCCAGCATCGGTTGGCTGTAGTAGAGCGAGGCGACCGAGAAGCCGGCGCCGGCCGCCATTGCCAGCACCAGCGGGGTGGAGGGTGCGGTCGCGGGTGCGGCGGCGACGGACAGCGAAGGGGTAGACATGGGGAGTCCGGTGGAGGAAGTGGACGCATCGTGCCTGTATTCACCAAACGTCTGTAGTAGGCTTCATTACATATCCTTCATACGCACTACGCATGAATGACCTCGCTACCGGTGCCGATCGCCTGGATCTGCTGCGCACCTTCCTGCGCATCGTCGATGCCGGCAGCCTGTCTGCTGCTGCCGTGCAGCTGGGCACCACCCAGCCGACGGTCAGTCGCCGCCTGCAGGCACTGGAGCGACAGCTCGGCCTGCGCCTGCTGCAGCGCTCCACCCACGGCCTGCAGCTGACCGAAGATGGCCTGCGCTGCCAGCGCCATGCGCAACGCGTGGTCGACGAATGGGAGTCGCTGCAGGCCGAACTGCACGGCGAACCGGAAACGCTGCGCGGACGCCTGCGGGTAATGGTGCCGCACGCCTTCGGCCAGGCGCAGCTGCTGCCGACCATGCTCGCGTTCCTCGCCCAGCACCCACAGCTGAGCCTGGAGTGGATCCTTGAAGATCGTCGCCCGGATTTCATCGCCGAAGGCATCGACTGCGCGGTGCGGGTGGGTCCGGTCGACGAACCGCGCATGGTCGCACTGCCGCTCGCCGAAGTGCCGCGCATCGTCGTGGCAGCGCCGTCGCTGGTGCAGGCCACCGCGATCAGCACACCAGAACAAGCGCAGGCACTGCCGTGGATCTCACTGGTCACCTACTACCGCGAACGCCTGCTGCTGCATGACGCACAGGGCCGCGCGCATACGCTGTCGATCAGCCCACGCCTGCTCAGCGACAACCTGTTCGTGGTGCAGCAGGCCGCACGCGCTGGGCTGGGCGCAGCGGTGGTCTCGGCCTGGCTGGTAGCCGACGATCTCGCACAGGGGCGGCTGGTACAGCTGCTGCCGGACTGGCAGGCGCCGGCACTGCCGGTGCACGTGGTATTTCCCGCTGCGCGTCAGCAGCCGCCGCGGCTGCGCGCCTTCATCGATGCAATGAAGGCCGCACTGCCGCAGCTGCACGGAATGCGTCCGGCGCCGCGTTAGGTCATCGGCCGCATCATCCACGCATGGCGTGGATCTACTGAGGGTACGGGTAGTTCCACGCCATGCGTGGATTCCGTCCAACCCCACAATCAGTCAGCTTTCGCCGCCCCTGCATTCCACGCCGCCACCTTGGCCTTGGTATCAGCCAACATCCTGTCCAGCGCGGCACGGTCATACACGTTGCCACGCAGGATCACGCTGTCGATCTTTTCGGTGGCAGCGATGTCCTGCAGCGGGTTGGCGGTCAGCAGCACGAGATCGGCAGCCTTGCCCTGCGCGACACCGCCGTAGCGGTCCATCTGGCCGAACCAGGCCGGGCCGGAACGGGTTGCGGCCGACAGCGCCTGCGGTGCGCTCAGGCCTTCCTTCACGAACAGCTGCAGTTCCTGGTGCAGGGCGATGCCCGGGAAGTTGAACGAGTTGAGGAAGCCCGCATCGGTACCGGCGATGATCGTCACGCCGGCCTCCTGCAGCATCGGCAGCACTGCAGCGACCTGGTGGTACTGCGCGTGGCGCGCCTCGATCTGCGCCGGCGTCGCCTTCGCCGCGCGGTCCACGCGCCACTGGTAGGTCGCGCGCAGGCCCGGGCCGATGTAGGCCAGGTACGGATCGTTGGCGTGGTCATCCTGGTCAAGGAAGTCGAGGATGCGGCCACCGTTGAGGGTCGGGGTCACGAATACGCCACGCTTGGCGAAATCACGGTAGGCGTGCATCGCCGTGTCACGGTCGAAGCTGGCGTCGAGGCGGCGGTTGGCTTCGGCGCGGTCGATGCGGCCGGCACCGAAGTCGGCGGCGATCTTCGCTTCGTCCTTGCTGCCGGCCTTGAATGCGTAGTCCAGGTGCTCGATCGAGGCAAGGCCGGCATCGACCGCCTGCTCCACGGTCAGCGCCATCGGGATGTGACCCGAGGCCTTGAAGCCGGCCTTGCGCGCGGCACTGGCCGAGTACAGGAACAGTTCCGGCTTCAGCGTGCTGTCGGTGATCTTCACAAAATCAACCTTGTCGTGCTGCAGGCGGGCGATTGCCTTGTCGGCGTCGGCCTCGCTGCCCACTTCGATCGTGCCCTTCCAGACCGGCTTGATGCCCTCGATCTTCGCGCCCGAACTAAGCAGGCGTGGGCCGAACAAGGTGCCCTTGGCGATCTCGCCGCGCCACTGCAGCACCTGCCCGGGCAGATCACCGGAACAGTCGCGCACGGTGGTGATGCCGTGCGCGATGTACAGCGGCAGCAGTGCCTTGTTCTCTTCGATCAGCGCCGGGCCACCACCGAAGTGCACGTGCATGTCCCACAGGCCCGGGATCAGGTACTTGCCCTTGGCATCGATCTGGCGGGCCGCACTCCACTGGCTGCGCAGCTGCGCGTCCGGGCCAACGGCGACGATGTCCTCGCCACGGATCACCACGCTCTGCCCGGCCAGGGTGCTGGCGTGCTCGACATCGACCACGGTGGCATTGCGGATCAGCAGGTCGGCGCGCTCGGCGGCAGACGCCGACAGCGGCGCTACCGCAAGGAGGATGGCAAGGGACAAAGGACGGGAACGGAACATGGACAGCATCCTGGTGAGCACGCCCAGCGTGCGGGTGGAAGGGGTTTGCATTCAGCGCACCGCGCCGTGCTGGCGCAGCAGGGTTTCAATTCCGGTATAGCCGCGCTGGCGCGCGTGCGCCAGCGGCGTCACGCCGTCGCCGTCGGCCAGCTCCGGGTTGGCGCCGGCCTCCAGCAGCAGCTGCACGATCTGCACATGGCGCGCGCCGCCATCGCCAAGCAGGATCGCTTCCAGCAGCGCGGTCCAGTGCAGCCGGTTGACATGGTCCACCGCCACACCGGCGCGCAGCAGCGTGCGCACGGTGGCGACGTGCCCGCGCTCGGCGGCCGGAATCAGCGCGGTGCCACCATAGCGGTTGGTGCTGCGCAGATCGGCGCCATGCGCCAGCGTCATCGCCAGGATCTCGTCCAGGCCCCGCGCACCGGCGTACAGGTAGGCGCTGTCCTGCAACGCATCCTTGGCATTGACGTCGGCGCCGGCTTCGATCAGCTCACGCGCGGCATCCACGTTGTTGCCGTGCGTGGCCAGCAGCAGCGCGGTGCGGCCCTGGCCATCGCGCGCCTCCAGCGTGGCGCCATCCTCGATCGCCTGTCGCACCGCATCGGCGTCGCCGCGGCTGGCGGCATCACGCAGGCGGCCATCGATGTCGGCTTTGGACGTGGCGGTGCAGGCTGGGGTGACCATGGCCAGCAGGCACAACAGCAGCACGCGCGTGAACGGCGCAGGCCAGCCAGGGGAACGATGGACGCGCATGACAGTGTCTCCTCATGTCCGTCGCCACGGAACGCCGTGCGACGGTAGCAACAGCCGGGCATTGCCGGCCCCTGCCCTGCATGGTAGAAGTCGGCCTGGGTATCCAGAAGTGAAATGTTCAAATGCAAGACAGTGCCAAATCGAATAGAACCCTGTTCGAACTGGACCTGCTGCGGGCGCTGGTGATGGTGGCCGACTGTGGCAGCTTCACTACGGCGGCTACGCGCCTGCATTCAACCCAGTCCACGGTCAGCCAGAAGGTGCGACGGCTGGAAGAGCTGGCCGGGCACCGTCTGCTTGAACGCAGCCACCGCGACGTGCACCCCACCGACGCCGGCCATACCCTGCTCGGCTACGCGCGGCGGATGCTGGATCTGAACGACGAAATGGCCCAGGCCCTGGCCGGGGCTACGGTGGAAACCGCCGTGCGCATCGGCGTGCCGGAGGACTTCGTCAATGCACAGACCACACGCATGCTGGCCGCCTTCAGTCGCCGCCACCCGCAGGTGAAGCTGGAGATCAGCAGTGGGCTGAGCCGTGACCTGGCGCACGGCTTCGATCACGGCGAGCTGGACCTGGTGCTGGTCAAGCAGCGGCGCAACAGCCGCCAGGCCGTACACTGCCGGCGCGAGCCGATGCACTGGATCGACAGCCTGCGCAGCAGCTGCCTGCTGCAGGACCCCCTGCCACTGGTCACGTTCCCGCCGCGTGGGCTGTACCGCGATGAGATGATCCACGCCGTGGAAGCGCTGGGCCTGCGCTGGCGCATCGCCTTCACCAGCTCGTCGCTGAGTGGCATCCAGGGCGCGGTGGCCGATGGCATCGGCATCAGTCTGCTGCCGCGTCGCGCGGTCACCCGCGAACACCGCATCATCGATGGCGAGCGTGAGCTGCCGGTGATCAACAACTACGAAATCGGCCTGCTGCATCGCGCGGACGCTGATGATGCCGTGCGCGCTCTGGCCAGCGAGCTGTGGCGGCAGGTGCAGCGCGAACCGGACTGACCACAGCAGATCCACGCCCTGCGTGGATGCCTTTCGCGCACCGCGCATCGAAACATGGCCACTCCGGCCGTACGGCGGGCACCATCGCCTCGTACAGTGCCTGTTGTTTCCGTGCTCCACGGCGCCTTGCGATGTCCGACGAAATCCCGACCCGCTTCGATCCCCTGCCCGCTGCCCTGCAGACGCATCTGCAGCACCAGCGTTCGCTGATCGCCGCGCGCGTGGCCGTCGGCTTCCCGACGTTGCCGGTGCAGTGGCCGCTGGCGGCCACCACCCTGCAGCGCGTGGTCGATGCCGAGCTGATCGATCGTGACGACTGCGATGGCTGGGAAGCGCTGGGCGTGGCGTTCGGTGACACCCTGGCCCAGCGCGTGCCGGGCCTTGCCTGGATGCAGGTCACCGATGCCTGGGGCATCGACGCGGTGCTGCGCTATGCCGACAGCAGCCTGCAGATCGGCGCCAGCACGCTGCTGCTCAAGCGCGTCGAGCAGGGCGAGATCATCGACATCGCCCACCTGCTTGCGTGGCTTGAGGAATTCGTCGCCACCCGCGCCGACGATTACGCCTGACGGCCCATCGGGGGAGATCCAGGCCATGCGTGGATGAATGAGACCACGCGATGGTGCCATCCACGCATGGCGTGGATCTACAGCCAGCGACCATCAACCACCACCCGGCGCTCCACCGGCACCGCAGCCACTGCGGCCGGGCCGTGGTCGGCGCGCACCGCCACGAAAGTGGCCGGCAGGTCTTCGGCAGTACCGTAGCGCGGTAGACCGATCACCTGCGCGGCATGGGTGGTGACCATGTCCAACGCGAGCATCAGGTCGGCATCGGTGTAGAAGCCCGAGCGATAGCCGAGCAGCATCGCCCGCTGCAGCAGGTCGCCATTGCCATACGGCCACCAGCAGTCGCGGATGTTGTCGTTGCCTGCGAACACGCGCACGCCGGCATCATGCAGCGCGCGCAAAGGCGGGAACGGATGATCACCCGGCGCGTTGCTCATGATCGCTACGCCCGCCGTGGCCAGTGCCTCACCCACCTGCAGCGCGCGCGCCAACGGCACGTCGCCCAGCGAGTAGGCATGGCTGACGGCAACGCGCCCCTGCAGGCCCGCGGCACGGGTGCGTGCGGCGATGCGCAGCAGCTGGGCCAGCCCGGTTTCACCGGGCTCGTGCAGGTGGATGTCCAGCTGCACGCCATAACGCTCGGCCAGGCCGAACAGCAGCGCGAGCTGGCCTTCGGCATCGCCATCCAGCGTGGTCGGGTCGATGCCACCCAGTACCTCCACGCCCGCTGCGATGGCCTGCTCGAGCACGGCAGCGGTGCCCGGGCAGGACATCACCCCGGCCTGCGGAAACGCCACCAGCTGGATCCGCATGATGTCGGCGCAGCGCAGCGCCGCCTCGCGCACCGCTTCGAGATGGCCGAGACCGGTGCTGGCGTCGATATCGACATGGCAGCGCATCGCCACCGTACCGAACGCACTGCACTGGCGGATCAAGGCCTCGGCACGGTCCACCATCGGTGCCGCACCCGCCACCGCCGCCTTCTCCACCGCCAGCCGCTCACGCAGGCTGTTCACCGGCTGGTGCGGGTGCCAATGGTCGCCGACGAAGCTCTTGTCGAGGTGAATGTGGCCGTCGACCAGCCCGGGCAGCACCGCGAAGCCCTGCAGGTCGACGCATTCCGCCCCTTCGGCCGGCGCGGTCTCGCCATTGAAACCACTGATGCGGCCATCACGGATATGGAAATGCAGTGGCGCACCGTCGCGGTCGACACCGCCATGGACGAACTGAAGCGTCATCGGAAACTCCCGGAAAGCCAAGAATGGCGCCATCGTGCGCCTCGCCACAGCCATCGGCCAACGAAATATCTGGATGGCACGCATTCACCGGAACGATGATTACCCCTGCGACAACCGGTCACAGCCACGCCGTGCACACGCCTGAACGGGTAACATGGGCGCCTGTTTCCGCAGTGATGCCGCATGGGCCCGTCCGACCGCCACGATCGTCTCCGCCGCTGGCAGGCCGCGTCCCTGCTTGCCGCCGCCCCGATCGCCAGCCTGTCCGCCACTGATGCCGGGGCCAGCACCCCGCCGCAGGCGCCACCGGGCCAGCAACGCATCGCCTCTGCCGCCCTGGTGGAAATGCTGCATCAGCGCGTGCTGGCCGGCCAGAGCGCCACCGCCACGCTCGAAACCTGGTGCGCCGAACATGGCCTGGCTGAGCAGGCCCGGGTCCGCGCCGTGCGCGTGCGCGGTACCGACAAACCGGCCCCGACCGAAGTGCTGCAGGCGCTGGGCGCGAAACCGGGCACCGAACTGCGCTATCGCCGCGTGCAGCTGGTCTGTGGCAGCCGCGTCCTGTCCGAGGCCGACAACTGGTACCTGCCCGGCCACCTCAGTCCGGCCATGAACCAAGTGCTCGATACCACCGATGAACCCTTCGGCCGGGTGGTCGGCCCGCTCGGCTTCAAGCGCCAGACGCTGGCCGATCAGACCTTCTGGCCGCCACGCGGTGAAGGCGACCAGGGCGTCATCCTGGAAGTTCGGGCCCTGCTCCGCGACCGCCAGCAGCAGCCTTTCAGCTACGTCATCGAGTCGTACCTGCAACAAGCGCTGCCCTAGCTGCATGTGTCACCGGTCAGGGCCCCACTGCGCGGTAATGCTGTTGGATGCCGGGTCCACCGAGAATACGAAGCGCCCACCATGCTGATCCCTGCCCCACGTCATCGGCGCAGTGGTCAGGCTGTAGACCGGGGCACCCTTGTCCATACCGATCGCCTCGGACCAGGCACTGAAATCCTCATCGGTACGGCTTCGTATCTCGCCGACACACAGGCTGTAGCCACAGGCGAAAGACACCAGCGTGCCGCCGCTGCCGATGAGCCGGGTCGCGGCCGCCCTGTAGAGCCGGGTCAGGTCCTGCACTTCCGGGTGGCCCGCCGCGTCCCGCTCGAACTGGCTGATCGCCTGTGCAAAGGCATTGTCCGAGCCAAGGACCACGTCGCTCTTTTCCGTCGACAGTGCACCTTCGGTCAACAGCAAGCGCTCGCCCTCGAGGAAGTGACCCTCCGCATCCGCAGGCCCCTGCCTGGCCATTGCACGCGTCGATGCCGTTGGCACGCGCACTGATCCAGCATCGGTCGCTGGGTTGGAAAGGGACGGCATGGGCGCGGCACTGGTCGCGTCCGCAGCCTCGTCCACGCTGGCCGCCTGCTCGCTGCTGCAACCGGCAACGGCCAGTACGGCAATCACACTCCACATCCTGACATCCATGCGCATCCTCCTCCATGTATCGCCACAGCATGCCACGTGCGCGCCGGCAACACGGATGCACCGCACAAAGAAAAGCCCGGCAATGCCGGGCCTTTCGTTCGCCTGCAGGATCAGCGGAACCGGTAGTCCAGCTGCACCCAGTACTGGCGGCCATACGGGTCGTAGTTGCCGACCGGGTAGAACGGCCAGCCGCCACCGTTCCTGTCCGCTGGCGGGCGGCTGTCACGCAGGTTGTTGACGATCACGCCCACCGACAGGTTCTCGCCGAACTGGCGGAAGACGCTGGCGTTGTACGTCATGTACGGCGCAATGCGGCCACTGCCATCGGTCTTCGGCAGCGAGCCGAAGCGGTTGCCGTACAGCGTGGTGGTCCAGTCACCCTGGTTCCAGGTGATGCTGCCGTTGGCCTTGCTGCGCCACTGGTAGTCATCCAGCGAATTGCGGATGTCACGCTCCGGATCATCGGAGAACTGCCGGTACTTGTGCTCCAGCACCACGGTATAGGCCAGGCGCGTGGTGAAGCGGCCATAGCGGCCGGCATCGAAACGCCAGTTGCCCTTCAGGTCCAGCCCGCGAACCGATTCAGAGGCGGCGTTGATCGGGTTGATCAGCACACGGGTCACCTGGTCCGGCTGCACCGTGGCATTGGACGGGTTGCGGATCACACGCGACAGCGCGTCCTGGCACAGCGGTGAACCGATATCACGCGCCTCGCCGCCCAGCGTCTTTCCCAGCCGGCAATCGGCCTCGTCACGCAGGATGCGGCTGGTATCGAGGCTGGTCACCTCGTTGTCGATGCGGATGTCGTAATAGTCGGCACTGAAGTCCAGGCCGGCCAGCGGCGACCAGACCACGCCGAAGCCATACGACTTGGCCGATTCAGGCTGCAGCTGTGCATTGGCGCGGTTGCTGTAATCGATCGACAGGCCGTTGTAGTCGCAGTTGTCGTACGACTGGCCCGCCGTGCGGCAGCGCCAGTAGTCGGTCATGCCCGGGTTGTAGCCGCGGGTTTCGGTGGCGAACACGTAGTTCATGTCCGGCGCCCGGAAACTGGTCGCCGCCGTACCACGGATCAGCAGGCTCTCGATCGGACGGAACTCGACGCCGAAGCTCCAGGTCGCCTTGCCGATGTGCTCGCCACCGGCACGGTACTGGTCATAGCGACCGGCCAGGGTGGTGGTCAGCGACTGCAGCAACGGCAGCTGCAGCTCCAGGCCGGCAGCATAGCGGTCGCGCTCGCCACCGGCACCGATACCGGCGCTGGTGTTCCAGAACTCGCCGGTGCCCAGGCGCGGGTCCGGGCGATTGCGGTAACCCTGGCTGCCGGCCTCGACCACGGCGGCCAGCGCGGCATCGCCACCGGGCAGTGCGAACAGCCGGCCGTTGACGCTGGCGCTGAAAGTCTGCAGCCACGCCGCGTTGCGGCTCTCCTGGTAGCCGGACAGGTCCTGGTACTCGTTCGGGCTCAGCGGCTGGAACAGGCGCGCCGGGTCCGGCGCATAGACCTCTACGCCATTGCGCACGCCCAGCTTCGGGCCAAGCAGGTATTCATTGATGCCGGCCAGCAGCACTGGGCGACGGGTGCGGTTCTCGTAGCGTGAGCGGCTGTAGACCGCTTCATAATCCCAGCCACTGTCACCGATCTGGCCGCGCGCGCCGACGTTGAACGACCAGGAGTTTTCCAGGAAACGGTTGGCATTGCGCGGCAGGCCACCGATTTCCTCGGGTGCAAAGCGGCGGTACCAGCTTTCCAGGTTGCCGGTGGTCTGGTTGTAGAAGTAATTGCGGGCCGAGGTCCAGGTGGGCGCACGGGTGTTGTTGGTGATGCGTGCGCTGCCCACGGCCAGATCGGCGAACAGGTCGGTGGTCTCGTTGACGTGGAAGGTCAGCAGGCCGTAGCCGTTGAGATTGCGCTTCTCGGTCTGCACCGTCCAATAGCTGGCGGCGGCCTCGTTGCTGCCGCAATACCAGCCCTGGCGCGGGTTGAAGGCGCGGAACACGCTGCCGCCATAGATGTCCGACGCCGCGTCGCAGCCATTGACGCCCGGATCGATGTTGCGACCGGTGGCAGCGTTGCGGCGATACGCGATCGCGGTCGCCTGCGGCGCCTTGCCGGTCGGATCGTCCTCCAGCGAATCCATGAAGTCGCGCTGGCGCGCATGGATCGCCTTGCGCACGTCGAACTCGAAGCCGAACAGGGCATCCCAGCGCTCGCCGGAACTGCCACCGACCACCTGCGCGCGCTGGTTGTCGCCACCGCCCTGCTGGGTGCCGCCGGCGCGCACGTTCACGTCCACACCTTCAAAGCGGTCCTTGAGGATGATGTTGACCACGCCGGCGATGGCATCCGAGCCGTACACCGCCGACGCACCGGCAGCCAGCACCTCGATGCGCTCGATCAGGGCGCTGGGAATGTTGGCCAGGTTGACCACGTTCACCGAGCCTTCGTAGGCCAGCGGGTAGTCGGCCTGGCGGCGTCCGTTGACCAGCACCAGCGTGCGGTTCGGGCCAAGGCCGCGCAGGTTGATGGTGTTGGCCGCCGGAGTGAAGGTGTTGCCGAAGTCCTCGCCCTGCACGTTGCCGGTGTTTTCGGTCAGGGCGCTCAGCGCGTCGAACGCATTGCGGTAGCCCTGCGCGTCGATCTGCTCGCGGCTGATCACGGTCACCGGGGACGGCCCTTCGACGCTGGCGCGCGGAATGCGCGAGCCGGTGACCTTCACTTCCTGCAGCGAGGTGGGTGCGCTTTCCTGCGCGAAGGCCGGCAACGAGACCAGCATCAGGGACGACAGCGCGAGCACCAGCGGACGCGGGCGCAGCGCCTTGTGAGAGGCGGACATGGGCTTCCTGGGGGAGTTGGGCGGGTGGTACGGGACCGGAGGCGTGCGCGGCACATAACGATCCCGTAACGAAAGTGTCCTGAATGGGTGGTTTCAACGGAAATGACCAGCCCTGATGGCCTTATGCCTGAACCGAATCAGGCTCCGCCCGGTGGTCGTCGTGTTTTTGCAATCTTTTGAATGGTCTGGCGAACCGGGCGTTGCCATCGTTCCGGGGATGATGACCCCGTACCCCACATCCCTCCTCCCCCCTTTGCGCCCTGTGTCGCGCCGCCATCTGCTCCAGCTGCAGGTGGCGCCGGTCACCCTGCGCCCGTTCCAGCGGGCCGACCTGCCGGCCTGGCGCCTGTTCGACGACCGACGCCGGCGCGGTCGGCATCTTCACCCTGGTCTTGACGAAGAAGCACGTTTCCTCGCCCACATGCACCGCTCGCGCCTTGAGCAGGACAACGACCAGTTGATGCTGGGTGTTTTCGATGACCAGCACGGGACCGTGCTGGACCAGTTGCACGTCCGCCTGCATTCGCTGCACTCGCGCTGCGCCGAGCTGCTGTCACTGCAGCACTGGCACGCGCACACCGACGCGATGCTGCACGCACTGTGCCCGTTCCTGTTCGAGGATGTCGGCCTGCACCGCCTGTTCGTGATGCTGCCGCCGGACTGCAGTGACCCGTTCGCCACTGCGCTGCACGCCTTCGGCTTCGAGCAGGAAGGCCTGCTGCGCGACCATCATCTGGATCTGGATGGCTGGCAGGATCGCAAGCTGCTGGCGCTGACCGCACCGGTCTGGCGCAGCCGCCAGCAGCCCCAGGGTTAGCGGACCCGCTCCAGGGAGTCGCTTGCGCCGGTCAACACCGAGCAGGCGTGGTCCTGCAGCTCTTCGGCGCTGGCCTCATTGCCGGTGCCGGCGTCCACACGGGTCGCCAGCAGAATGAAGCCCGGGCCGCCCTGCACGGCGTCCCGGCCGGCCACGACCAGGCTCCACTGGCCCACGTCGTCCACGCCAGCGAGGTCATAGGCCAGCAGATTGAGCGGATTGGCGGTCAGCTCCGCGCCCGGCAGCAGCCGGGCCCGGTACTGATGGCCGCGCAGCAGTACCGGCAGTGGCGCCCACCGGGTGCCCAAGGCACCGGCATGTGCATCCAGGGCCTGCAGCACATCGGCGCGCAGGCAGTCGACATGGATATGCAGCTGGTGCTGCGAGCGGCCATGTGGTGAATTCAGCGCCAGGCTGGCGACGCTGCGCGGCAGTGGTTGGCCCAGGGCCCGTTCGGTGTGGCTGCGTGCCTGCCAGGCTGCGGCAAAGTAATTCGGCGCACCGCGCTGGTACAGGGCGAGGTTCTCGATCCCGCTGACCTTGTCCAGCGGCATCAGCAGGAACTGATAGTCGCCGTGCGCGTCCTTGACCAGCACATCGCGGCGGTCCGCAGCCGTCTCCACGCGCAGGCAGTCGCCGCGTGGACCTTCGGCGCCCCGGCAGTCACGTTCGATCAATCGCCACAGTGCATCGGAATGCACCGGCGGCGGCGTTGGAGCGCTGGCACAGGCGGACAACAGCAGCAGGGATGGCAGCAGGAAGGGGCGCAGGGACACGGCAACGGCTCACGGAACAGGCACGGCAGACGGCGCCGCGCCGCATTCTAGCCAATGGAGTGCTGCAATCAGTAAGTGCCGAACGGCACTTCAACCACGATCGGGGCGGCGCCCTCACCTGTCTGCAGGGTGTAGCGATCCAGCGCGCCATCGTCATCGGCATGCGGCTGGCGCTGGAAATGCAGCGGGTAGCGGGTGTCCCCCAGGCGCACGGCACTGCCGTCGGCCTCCAGTGCGGCACCTTCCGGAATCAACAGCCCGCCCAGGTCGCTGTAGGCGCCCGGCACATCGGCGAAGCTGTAGTCGGCCAGTTCGTCCACCCGTTGCATCGCGTAGACGTGCGGAACATAGGGGCGTGCCGGGCTGCGGCCATTGCTCAGGTCGGTCACCCAGGCCTGCGGCAGGTGGTACTGCTCGCGCAGCGCGGCCACGCCCAGCGACGGACTGGCCACCTGCAGGCAGCACACCGCGCGCTTGCCCTCACGGTCGACAATGGCGAATCGATCACCGCGGGTGGAGGCCTGCGGCAGCATGGCAAAGGCGAGGTCGCGCTGGGCCGGCGTGTAGCCGGCCTCGGTCTGCAGGTTGCGCCAGGCGCCGAACACCGGGGGGTCGACCGGCACAGGTTCCGGTGCGGCAGCGGAGGCGGCAAACGCCATGCCCAGCATGGACAGCGCCAGTGCCATCATCGTCCTGCCCTTGTCGCGGAAACTGCCTGCCGTCATACCGTGTCCAACGCCTGCGCCGGAAAGGCCCGGCCTGCCCGCTGGCGTACTGCCAGCCATTCCTCCCACTATGCAATGACCACGCTGTGCCGGCAATGACCGGGGCGCTGACGCCTTTCGCACGCTCGGTGCTATCGTTCCCGCCATCTTCCCCTGCGCAGGAGCGCTCGCATGTCTGCATTCCGTCTGTCCCTGTTGCTGCCGGCCTCTGCCCTGCTGCTGTCGGCCTGCGTCAGCACCCCTGGCCCGGAAGTCAAAGGGAGCGGCCGCTGCGACGCCAGCCAGCTGGGCTGGGCGATCGGCCAGCCGGCCAATGAGCCCAACATCCGCCGCCTATCCCGCGAGAGTGGTGCCGGCCTGGTCAACCCGATCGGCCCCAGCACCATCACCACCAAGGACATCCGCCAGGACCGCCTGCGCGTGTTCGTGGACAAGGACAACATCATCACGTCCACGCGCTGCGAGTAAGCGCCGCCACGGGCTTCTGTAGAGCCGAGCCCACGCTCGGCTGCTCTCTGGTCGGGCCACGCGGGAACCCGAGTCGAGCATGGCTCGACGCTACATTTCAGGGTTCGGTATAGCCGGCGCAGTCCGGCAATTCCTGGTCCGGGTGGAACATGCCCTCGCGGAAGTGGAACAGCCGGGTATAGGTGCATGCCGGATCCTGCTCGCTGCGCAGGTCCTTCTTCTTCAGCGGCCCCTTGGCCAGCGAATCCTCGAAGCGCGAAACACCGGCCGGGAACCGGGTCGCGACGGTCTGGTAGCGCAGCACCGGCATGCCCCCGGCAACCGTATCCAGCGCAAGCTTTGCCGAGAAGCCGTACTCGTCGTGGCAGGCACCTGCGCGCTGCTTGATGTCCTGCTCGCTGAAACAGGCGCGGATCATCGCACTGCCCAGCCATGGCACGGTCAGCACGTCGTCGTCCACCTGGATGTCGTCCTGCAGGTGGCGCACGCGTGCCAGCTGCAGCGTGGACGCGTCGGCACCTCCACCGGAGTACATGGCGCTGAACGTGACGATGCCACCCACCAGCACATTCTGGCGGGCGCGCTGCTGCGGATCGGTCACTGGTTCATCGCTGCCCACGCCTGGGGCAAGCCGCACGATCCATGGCCACAGCGACAGCTCGCTTTCCTGCGGCACGTCGATGCTGACGCGATAGCTGTGGGGCTTGCCTTGGCCCTGCACCTTTTCCAGCACCTCAAGCATGGTGGGCCGGTCACCCTCCTCGGAGACCGGCTGCACGCGCACGCACCAGTTGCCGTCCCGGGTGCAGTCATAAAGACCCGACGGTCCAGTCTCACTCGCGATCAGCACCTGCCCCAGCGGCTCCATCACATTGCCGGCGGCATCGCGCTGCTGCGGCAGGATCGCGCTCTGGGCCAGCGCCAGCAGCGGGGTGGCCAGCAGTGCAACGCACAGGGTGGCGCGGGCGCCAGCGGTGGGCATGGAGGAGATTCCTGCTCGTGGAATCCAGATGGTAGCGCAGGAGTAACAGGACGATCGCGACCAGTCAGAACGGCGCTCCCAACTACGCCCCGCCAGCAGTCCGGAGAATGGCCGGGGGAGCGAAGCCGTCATCAGTTGGCGACTCGAGATTCTCACCATCCCAGCTTGCCTGACTGATCCACTCCACAGCCTTTTCAGCGAACTCAGCGAAAGTGGGAGCGAGAAGGTACTTGGTGTCTTCATCCGCACCAAAGGCAATCATCTGTCCTTCAGCACCGCCAATGTCGGGATCGAAATCCAATCCCATGTGATTGCCGCCACCATCGTGAGTCAGCGGTATCCAACGCGCATTGGTGTACATCGGCTTCACCACCCCCGCGGGACTCGCCTTCATGAACTCCGCGCAGTCCTCGTTCATGCCGTCGGCCTCGATCTCACGCCAACCGCGCCACTGCCGCCTGATCTCCATGGACGAGAGCATCTGACTACCGAACAGAAGCCCTACCCCATCCTGGCCATCGTGAATCATCAGCAACTGCCTTAGCAGATCTGGCAAAGCGACTCCAAGCTGAGCCTCCAGTTCAGCCAACTCGCTTTCGGAGGCTCCCGTCCGCAACTGCACTTCATCCAGGCAACTCTTCTCATGAAGCGACGCTTTGATGGACGCCCATATCTGATCGGCACTCTGCATTGGTTCTGTATCCGTCTCGGCCAAGACCTCAGCCTAGTGCCCACCCGATCAGTGAGGAATGCAAGAAATCCGAACTTTCGGAGAGTGCGCCGCTAGTGCCCACTACAGTCGCAGCCACCCCAGCCCTTGGCTTTCGAGGTCTGGCCGATGCCCGGATTGAACGTATTGCTCGGGTCCAGCTGCTTGTAGAACCCGGCCAGCGCCGGCTTGGCCGGGTACAGGTGGCCGACGTTGTGCTCGGCCGGATACTCGGCGCCGCGCTGGTCCAGCAGCGCCCACATCGCGTGCTCGATCGCCATCGGGTCTTCGCCCTTGCGCGCGATGTAGTCCTGGTGGAACACGTGGCACAGGAAGTGCCCGTAATACAGCTTGTGCAGCAGGCGGTCGTCGATATCCGCCGGCAACTGCTCGAACCAGTCGGCATCATCGCGACGCAGGGCGATGTCCAGCGCCACGATGTCCTGCACCTGGTCGCGATGCACTTCGCGGTAGCGCACTGCCGCGCCGGCCACCGCGAAGCGATGCAGGAACGCCTTGCGCCCCTCCTCCGACGTGCAGTGGAAATAGCCCCCTTCGTGCCCGGCGAAGAATCCGCGCAGCCAGGCCTCGGTTGTCGCCGCGTCCTGCGCGGAGACCTTCAGCAACAGGTGATGCTCGTAACGCTGGCGGAATTCTCCCATGCGCTTGGGCAGGTGCGAGGGCAGCAGGCCGGTCAGCACCTGCATCACCCGATCAGTCACCCCGCGCAGACCCAGCCGCTCGAACCAGCCATCCACACGGTTCTTCAGCGCGAACGCGGCCGGCACGCGCGCGGTACCGAGGCGATCGATCAACAGGAAACTGTCCTTGCCGTAGCGCTCGCCGATGTCATAGGCATCGCGGTGGATGTACTCACCGGCAATCGGCAGGCGCTCGAAGCCGGTCAGCAGCTGGCGCCGGATCGCAGTGAGGCTGTCGGTGCGGTTGCTGCCGATGTAGAAGACCTCGGCGGCCTCCTTTTCAAAGGTGTCCAGGCGCACCGCGAACACCGCCAGCTTGCCGGCCGAACCGGCAGCTTCGAAGTGGCGGCTGGGGTCGGCGTTGAAACGCGCCGGCGTATCGGCATCGACCCTGCGCACTTCCTCGGCGTAGCGTGGATCGGAGGCGGCGCGGCCATCGCCGTCACCCACGTCGCCAGCAGCATAGTCGCCGGCCTGCAGGCGCTGTAGGATCTGCTCGGGCGTATCACCCAACGCAATGCCCAGATGGTTGACCAGCTGCAGCTGGCCCTGCGCATCGACCTGCGCATACAGCGCCAGCTCGGTGTAGGCCGGCCCACGGCGCACCAGCGCACCGCCGGAGTTGTTGCAGATGCCGCCCAGCACCGAGGCGCCGATGCAGGACGAGCCGATCACCGAATGCGGCTCACGGCCCAGCGGTGCCAGGGTCTGCTCCAGGCGGTCGAGCGTGGCGCCGGGCAGGCACAGCACCTGGCGGCCTTCGTTCAACAGCTGGATGCCGGTCAGGCGCAGCGTGCTGACCAGCACGATCGGCCGCCCATAGTCGTTGCCATCCGGGGTCGAGCCGCCGGTCAGGCCGGTATTGGCCGCCTGCAGGATGATCGCCGCCCCACCCTGCACCGCCGCCTGCAGCACGCGCCACAACTCCAGCAAGGTGCCCGGGCGCACCACCGCCAGCACCGGGCCGTCGCCGAAACGATAGCCACGGCGGAAGCGGCGCGTGGCCTTGTCGCCGGTCAGCACATGGCGGCTGCCGACGGCGTCGCGCAGCTGTGCCAGCACGGCATCGTGGCCACTCATGGCAGGCTGACCAGCGAATCGCGGCCGATGTCGGCGATGCGACGCGCGCCGGTCAGTGTCATCGCCACGCGCATTTCCTTGGCGATCAGGTCCAGCAGGTTGGCCACGCCGGCCTCGCCCTGCGCGGCCAGTGCATAGACGAAGGCACGGCCCAGCAGCACGGTGTCGGCACCCAGCGCCAGCATGCGCACCACGTCCAGGCCGGTACGGATGCCCGAATCGGCGAGAATTTTCAGATCGCCCTGTACCGCATCGGCAATCGCCGGCAGTGCGCGCGCGGTGGACAACACGCCGTCCAGCTGGCGGCCACCGTGGTTGGAGACCACGATGCCATCGGCGCCGAACTTGACCGCATCGCGCGCGTCATCCGGGTCGAGGATGCCCTTGATCACCATCGGGCCCTTCCAGAATTCGCGGATCCACTCCAGGTCCTTCCACGAAATGGAGGGATCGAAGTTGCTGCCCAGCCAGCCGATATAGTCCTCCAGCCCGGTCGGGTTGCCACGGTAGGTGGAGATGTTGCCCAGATCATGCGGGCGGCCGAACAGGCCCACGTCCCACGCCCAGTGCGGATGGGTGATGGCCTGGCCGATGCGGCGCAGCGAGGCATTCGGGCCGCTCATGCCGGAGTGTGCATCGCGGTAGCGCGCGCCCGGCACCGGCATGTCCACGGTGAACACCAGGGTGGTCACGCCCGCGGCCTGCGCCCGCTCCAGCGCGTTGCGCATGAAGCCACGGTCGCGCAGCACATACAGCTGGAACCACATCGGCCGCTGGATGGCCGGTGCCACTTCCTCGATCGGGCACACCGATACGGTGGACAGAGTAAACGGGATGCCGCGGCTGTCGGCCGCGCGCGCCGCCTGTACTTCACCACGCCGGGCATACATGCCGGTCAGGCCGACCGGCGCCAGCGCCACCGGCATCGCCAGTTTTTCGCCGAACAGCTCGGTTTCCAGGCTCAGGTCGGACATGTTGCGCAGGATGCGCTGGCGCAGCGCGATGTCGGACAGGTCGGAAACGTTGCGCTTCAGCGTGTGCTCGGCATACGCGCCGCCATCGATGTAGTGGAACAGGAACGGCGGCAGCCGGCGTTGCGCTGCAGCACGGTAATCGGTGGAGGCGGAGATGATCATGGGGTCAACCGTGTGGGGAAGGTAGACGCGAGGCCCGCGCACGCCGGGCTTCGTTGTCATCGAGGGTGCGCAGCGTGGTGTGCACGAACTCGAGGTGGGCATGCGCGGCGGCGCGCGCGCGTTCGGGGTCGCCGGCCAGCACCGCATCCATCATCTCGCGATGCTGGTCGGACAACGGCGAGAAGGTCCTCGCCGAGGTGTAGAGCTTTTCGCGGCTCTGCGAGATGTTGGTCTGCAGCAGTTCGAACAGGCCGCGCATCACCTGCAGCAGCACCAGGTTGTGTGAGGCCTCGGCGATGGACAGGTGGAAGGCCGCGTCAGCCTCCGCTTCACCGGTGGGGTCGTCCTTGCCGTGCGCGTCCATCATGGTCTGGAAGGCCTGCGCGATGCGCGTGCGGTCCTCGTCGGTGGCACGCAGCGCTGCATGCCAGGCAGTCGCACCTTCCAGCGCGTGGCGGATCTCCAGCACGTCGAAGCGGTATTCCGGGTCGCCCTGGAACAGCGGCAGGTACGGCGCCAGTGGTTCGTCCAGCGCCTGCCGCGCGCGCGCCGCAGGTTCGGCCACGTAAGTACCGCCACCGACGCGTGCGGTCAGCAGGCCCTGGCTGGCCAGCTGCGCGATGGCCTCGCGCAGCGCGGTGCGCGAGACCCCCAGCTGCACCGCCAGAGTGCGCTCGGCCGGCAGCCGGTCACCCGGCTGCAGCCGTTGTTCCTGCACCATGCCGCGCAGCTGTGCGGCCACCTTGTCGGAAATACGTTGCGTGCTCATGGCGCCATTGTGGCCCGAAGCGCGCAGTGGGTGGTCTGCTGGCCGTGCATGGCTCAGGGAATCATCCAGGTCAGCCAGTAGGCCTGGGCCAGGGTGATCAGGCCGACCATGGTGGTGAAGATCAGGCTGTGCTTGACCGTGAAACGGAACAGGTCCGATTCCTTGCCGGCCAGGCCGACCGCCGCACAGGCAATGGCGATCGACTGCGGCGAGATCATCTTGCCGGTGACACCGCCGGTGGTGTTGGCCGCCACCAGGAGCACGTCGGACACGCCGATCTGCTGTGCGGTGGTGGCCTGCAGCGCCGAGAACAGCGCATTGGACGAGGTATCCGAACCGGTCAGGAACACGCCCAGCCAGCCCAGGAACGGCGAGAAGAACGGGAACGCGTCGCCGGTGTGCGCCAATGCCAGCGCCAGCGTTGCCGACAGACCCGAATAGTTGGCGATGAAGGCAAAGGCGAGCACCATGCCGATCGAGTAGATCGGCATGCGCAGCTCCCGCACGGTTTCGCCGAAGGTGTGCAGCGCCGAGCGGGCCGGCATGCGCAGTGCGATGATCGCGATCACCGCCGCGAGGATGATCGAGGTGCCGGTGGCCGAGAACCAGTCGAATTTGTAGACCGCCTCGTAGCTGAGCGGTGCGTCCACGATCGGCGGCATCTTCTGCACCATCTGGTCCAGGCCCGGCACCGGGATCTTCAGCACCCAGCCTTCCAGTGGGCCGCCGGCCGCGAACAGCGACTTGAACGGCTTGATGCTCCACAGCGTGACCATCGCGGTGAGGATCAGGAACGGCGACCACGCCTTGGCGATCTGGCCGACGCTGTAGCGCGGTGCCTCCAGTGCCTGTGCGGCCGCCTCGGCGCTGGTTTCGGTATCGAAGCGGAAGATCCGTACCGGCTTCCAGCGGCGCAGGAACAGGGTCAGGCAGACCAGCGACGCCAGCGACGCGGTGATGTCCGGCAGTTCCGGGCCGATGAAATTGGAGGTCAGGTACTGCGCGATGGCGAACGAGCCACCCGCAACCAGCACCGCCGGCCAGGTTTCCTTGATGCCGCGCCAGCCATCCATGATCGCCATGATCCAGAACAGCACGATGATGGTCAGGAACGGCAGCTGGCGACCGGCCATCTGGCCAATCTCGAATGCATCCAGGCCGGTGACCTGCCCGGCCACGATGATCGGAATGCCCATTGCGCCGAACGCCACCGGCGCGGTGTTGACGATCAGGCACAGGCCGGCGGCATACAGCGGCTTGAAACCCAGCCCGACCAGCAGTGCCGCAGTGATCGCCACCGGTGCACCGAACCCGGCCGCACCCTCCAGGAAGGCACCGAAGGCGAAGCCGACCATCAGCATCTGCAGGCGCTGGTCTTCGGTCACCGACAGGATCGAAGCGCGGATGATGTCGAACTGGCCGGTCTTGACCGAGACCTTGTAGAGGAACACCGCGCCGATGATGATCCAGGCGATCGGCCACAGGCCGTAGACGAAGCCGAAACCGGCCGCTCCCAGCGCCTGGCTCAGCGGCATGCGGTAGAACAACAGGGCCACGCCAAGCGCGATGGCGACGGTGATGGTGCCGGCCAGCCAGCCCTTCATGCGCAGCACGGCCAGGGCAATGAAGAAGAACGCGATCGGCAGCAGCGCGATCAGGCTGGACAACCACAGGTTGCCGGCGGCGTCGTACAGGTGTTGCCAGGGCTGCATGAAGACTCTCGACTGGATGCGGAAGATGCCCCACCGCAGGCGGTGGATCGCCGTGGCCGTCGATTATTGGTCGTACCAATAATGAGTTCGATCAGACCACTTGCAGCGGATTTAACCGCCACTCCGACGAAGAGCCTATTAGACCATAGGGCTAGACGACATATTGGTACGACCATCAGGGTCGCCCCGGTAGTGCCGGCCGCTGGCCGGCAACTCGGGATTCCCTACGAAATCCGCTTCTCCAACCGCCGCATCACCGCCAGCACCAGCACGCACAGCACGCTCACCCCGATGGCAATCACGTATTTGCCGATACCCACGGCGATCCCGATCGCTGCGGCCATGATCAGCGAGCTGGCCGTGGTCAGGCCGCTGACCTGATCCTCGCGTGACCCACGCAGGATGGTGCCGGCGGCAACGAAGCCGACACAGGCCACCACCGCTTCGATCAGGCGCACCGGATCGACCTGCAGCAGGTCGCGGTAGCGCTCCTGCTGGAAATGTTCGGCCACCGAATCGCCGAGGCCGACGATCAATGCGGCAGCCCCCGCGATCAGCATGTGCGTGCGCAGACCGGCAGCGTGCTTGCCCATCTCGCGCTCGACGCCGAGTACGCCGCCGAACAACATGGCTGCGGCCACGCGCAGCAGGATCGAGACATCCTGGGTGAGTTCCATGGGCAAGGCTCCGGGATTTTCCCGGAGCGTCGCGCGGCGATCGTGGGACGGGGGTGAAGGCGATGGCACGCCTTCTTCACCGCGCGCTTTCATCCACGCATGGCGTGGATCTACTGACCGCATTCGCTCACTGCGCGAGGTAGCCACCATCGATGGCGTAGTACGCGCCGGTCGCGAACGAAGCGTCGTCACTGGCCAACCAGGCCACCAGTGCTGCCACTTCTTCGGCCGTACCCAGCCGCTTCAGTGCATGCCGCCCTTCCAGCGTGGCGCGTACCTTTGGATCCATTTTTTCCAGCAACGGTGTGCTGATGAAGCCCGGGCCGACCGCATTGACACGGATACCGTCGGCCGCGTATTCCCAAGCGGCGGTCTGGGTCAGCCCGACCACGCCGTGCTTGGCTGCAACATACGCGGTGGAGCCGGCATAGCCCACCTGGCCCAGGATCGAGGCCATGTTGATGATGCTGCCACCCGTGCCGGCCGCACGCATGGCCTGGATCTGCGCACGCTGGCACAGGAACACGCTGGTGAGGTTGACGTCGATGACCCGCTGCCAGCCATCGATCGGATAGTCACCGCTGCTGGCGGCCGGCCCACTGATGCCCGCGTTGTTGACCGCGACATGCACACCGCCCAGCTCCCTTACCGTGCGCTGCACCGCCGCCTCGACGGCAGCATCGTCAGTCACGTCCAGCGCGATGCCGATGGCCTGCGCACCGCTGCCCTGCAGCCGTGCCACCGTGGCATCCACTGCGTCCTGTTTCAGGTCCCATACCGAAACGCGCGCACCGGATGCGGCAAGGGTCTGCGCGGCCGCCAGGCCGATGCCGGATACGCCGCCAGTCACGATCGCGGTCTTGCCGGTGAGCTGGTAATCGATCATCTGCATTCTCCTTCTGTGGAGGTATCGATGCGGCGTGTCGCCGCGAACCCCTCACGCTACGCCTTCATCCGTGATGACCCGGCAGACAGCGCGTCCACGGCTGATCGTTCCACGCGTAAAACCTCAACTCCAGTTGATGTATGGAATTACGTACGGATATGCATGCAAAACGCTGGCGTATGTTCAGCAGCATTTTCACTTTGGCCGTAATCGTCAATCGTTTTGACCATCTCGAAATCAAATGCAGATGAATCAAGGCGACAATGGGAAACGTTTCCAGTTTCTTCGACACACTCATTCCAATCTGGCGTTTCCCCAGCCATCCAGCGTGCCATCGCCACCGCATCGCAGCGGGTCCGCACAGGCCACGACCGGAACTGCATCTGCAATGCAGAGCGCATGGGCGAGGTACTGCCAGCGTCCACCTCCTGCGCACGTGCCGAGCAATGTCCCGATACTTCACTTTTGCCGATTACCGCCGCTTCGGCCACCGCCACGGCTTTGACTACCGCGCTGACCCCGAACACCTGCGCGACGACCAGTGGGCGGGCCATGGCGAAGTCAACGAGCAGTTCCTGCGCGGTGGCATGAGCCTGATCGCATCCGACGTCCACAATCGCTTTCCATACGTCGCCACTGCCCAGCAGAGTCCCGGGCTGGCCATCCGCGTGATGCTGCAGGGGCAGGTGGATGTACGCATTCCCCGGCGCAGTGGCTTCACCCTGCGCGCGGGCACTGCGATGACCGCGCACCACCGCGAACAGGTCGAAATGACCGGTGCACATCCCGGCGAAACGCGCATGCGCGGCGTCAGCGTGATGGTACCGGCGGAGATCGATCCGGATCTGTTCCAGCTGCCGCAGCTGCACACGGCGCTCAGCACTCACCTGGAGTGCCGCCACTGGGCGATTCCGCATACCCTGCTGCCGGTGCTGGGCCAGTTGTTCGACAGTCCCTGGCAGGACGGCATCGATGCGCTGTGGCGCGAGGGCGTAGCCCTGCAGCTGCTCGCCGTTGGCCTGCAGGCCGAGGATCTTCAGACCGAACAGGTGCGCACCCTACGTGCGGGCCAGCGCGAACGGCTGGAGCGCGTGCGCGCCTACCTGCATGATGACCCAAGTCACGCCCACAGCCTGGTCGAACTGGCGCAGCTGGCGTGCATGAGCCCAAGTTCGCTGCGCCGTCATTTCGCCCAGCAGTATGGGAGTTCGGTATTCGATTATCTGCATGAGCAGCGCATGCGCCATGCCGAGCAGGGCCTGCGCGAAGACGGCTGGACGGTCGAGCAGGCCGCCGCCGCCAG
This sequence comes from Stenotrophomonas sp. 78350_Sma, assembly GCF_056482105.1. Classification (NCBI taxonomy): domain Bacteria; kingdom Pseudomonadati; phylum Pseudomonadota; class Gammaproteobacteria; order Lysobacterales; family Lysobacteraceae; genus Stenotrophomonas; species Stenotrophomonas sp. 78350_Sma. The sequence continues at coordinate 2,791,058 of NZ_CM151182.1, forward strand.
TGGTTACCGCCACCCCAGCAACTTTGCCGCTGCATTCCGCAAGCGCTTCGGTCTGGTGCCCAGCCGCTGGCGCACGGGCCCCTCGAAGGTGGGCTGAAGGCCTGTGCCCTGGCAGGTGTCGATCTTGGTCGATCGGCATACCATGGCCCAGCCCTGGCAGGTGTCGACCTTGGTCGACACGCTCTCGCGCCATTGCAGTTGCCGGCCAGCGGCCGGCACTACCGCAGCCGCCTGAATCGACGTGCCATGGCCCAGCTCTGGTAGGTGTCGACCTTGGTCGACACGCTCCTGCGTCATCGCGGATGCCGGCCAGCGGCCGGCACTACCGCAGCCACCTGAATCGACGTGCCATGGCCCAGCTCTGGTAGGTGTCGACCTTGGTCGACACGCTCCTGCGTCATCGCGGATGCCGGCCAGCGGCCGGCACTACCGCAGCCACCTGAATCGACGTGCCATGGCCCAGCTCTGGTAGGTGTCGACCCTGGTCGACACGCTCCTGCGTCATCGCGGATACCGGCCAGCGGCCGGCACTACCGCAGCCGCCGGGCATCGCGCACCCGGCGGATCTCACCAACCTCAGTACACCGGAAGATCGATGTAGCTCGCCTGCGCGGCACTGTGCCAGACCCGCTGCGTGGCCTTCTGGTAATCGCCCGGCTTGGCCAGGTAGACGTTAGGCACGTAGGTCTGCGGGTTGCGGTCATACAGCGGGAACAGGCTGGACTGCACCTGCACCATCACCCGGTGCCCCTTCTGGAAGGTGTGGTTGGCGTTGGGCAGGTCGAAGCGGTACGGCAGCACCTGGTTCGACGCCAGCGGCTTCGGATCGCTGAAGCTCTCGCGGTAGCGGCCGCGGAAGATCGCCAGCGACACCGGCAGCTCGTAGCCCCCCATCTCCGGCGTCGACGCTTCCTGGTCCGGATACACGTCGATCAGCTTCACCACCCAGTCGCTGTCGGTGCCACTGGTCGAGGCCTGCAGGTGCACCACCGGCGCGCCGCCGATGCGCAACGGCGCGGTCAGCGGTTCGGTGATGAAGGTCAGCACGTCCGGACGACCATCGACAAAGCGCTGGTCCTTGACCAGCCAGGTGGTCCACATGTCGCGGTCACCGAAGCGGACCGGCCGCGGCACGAACGGCACCGGCTTGGCCGGGTCGGACACGTACTCCTCGAAGTCGCCCTCGCCCGCCGCCGGCGCCTGGAACGCCAGCTTGCCGCCGGCGCGCAGGTACAGCGGCTTGTTGCTGGCGGCACAGCCCTTGTCGCAGCTGCGTGGCCAGCCCTTCAAGCGGTCCCAGTGGTTCTCGCCAGTGTTGTAGATCAGCACCGGCGGCGTATCGGCCTTTGGCGCACCGTCCACCAGGTACTGGTCGAAGAACGGCTTGAGCACATCGCGGCGGAACTGCAGCGCGGTATCGCCATCGAACTTCAGCGCACCCAGCTCGCTGCCGCTGTAGTTCACCTGGCTGTGCCGCCACGGGCCCATCACCAGGTAGTTGCGGTTGTTGCCGCTGTCGCGCCCTTCCATCGCCTGGTAGGCGTGGTTGGCGCCCCACATGTCTTCCTGATCCCACAGGCCCTGCAGCCACATGGTCGGCACCTTCAACGGTGTCTTCGCCATCACCGCGTCCAGCGCCTGGCCCTGCCAGAAGCCATCATAGGCCGGATGCTCGACCAGCTTCTTCCACCAGGTCAGCTGGTCCACGCCGGTGAAGCGCGCGTAGTCGCCAGCCGAACCGATGCGCAGGAAGGTGCTGTAGTCGTCGTAGCCGAGGCTGGGCAGCGGCGTACCCTTGCCGCGCTTCTCGGTCTGCATCGCGAAATAGTTGAAGTTGACCTGGCGGAACGCGCCGTAGTTGAGCCAGTCGTCACCCATCCAGCCATCGACCATCGGGCTCTGCGGTGCCGCCACTTTCAGCGCCGGATGCGGGTCGGTCAGCGCCATCACCACGGTGAAACCCTCATACGATGAGCCGAGCATGCCGACCTTGCCATTGCTCTCCGGCACGTTCTTGACCAGCCAGTCGATGGTGTCCCAGGCGTCGGTGGAATGGTCGACTTTGGTGTTGTTCAACGGTCCGCGCAGCGGCCGGGTCATCACGTAATCGCCTTCGGAGCCATACTTGCCACGGATGTCCTGGAACACGCGGATGTAGCCGCCGTCGACAAACACCTCGTCGCCCTGCGGCAGCAGGTCGCGCATGCGCGGCGAATCACTGCGGCTGGCGCGTCCAGCGGCATCGTAAGGAGTGCGGGTCAGCAGGATCGGCGCGTTGCGGGCGCCCTTGGGCACCACGATCACCGTATACAGCTTGGTGCCATCACGCATCGGCACCATCACCACGCGCTTGTCGTAGTCACGACCGACATCGGGGGCAACGAAGGGCTTGCCGCTGATGTCCGGGGTCATCGGCGGGGTATCGGCGGCCAGCACAGTGCTGGACAGGCAAAGGGCAATGGCTACAGCGACGGCACGCACACGCATGGACAACCCCTCCCGGCAGGAAAGCCTCAAGCCTACTCCTGCCTTGAGTCGTGAAGTGTGTGCGGGCTTTGCATTCTGCGGTGGATGCAGGCAGGACTGATGGCACATGTGCCTGCCGTGCCGCTGCGCTCGCCGACGGCCGGTACTACCGGTCAGGCCACCGGCACTTCATGCAGCGCCAGCCAGCGCCAGCGTCCCTGCTCCTGGCGCAGCACCGCCAGCGATTCGCGCCATGTGGGCTGGCCTCCATCGACCGAATGCCCTTCGCGATAGCGCAGCACCGCCAGCGGCGACGGCGCATCCACCACCTGCACGGCGTCGATGGAAATCTGCAGGCCTGGGCGCGCGCCGTGACCACTCGCGAACAACGCCTGCACCGCCGGCCGATCCAACCGACGCCCGGCGATGCCGACCATGCTGAAGTCCGCGCAGAAATGCGCCATCAGATCATCCAGCGCATCCGCACCCACCTCGGCCCGGAACCAGACCTGTAGTTTGTCATGCAGGTAGTGGATTTCATGTTCTGCGGTGGTATCCATCAAGTGTTCTCCGGTTGCGAAAGGGTGATCCTCTGCGGCCGACGCAGCAACGCCATCGGCAACAGGGTCAGTACGGCGGCCAACCCCAGCGCCACGCGCGTGGCGCTTGCCGGCAGCCATTGCATGGCCAATGCCAGCAGCAGCGCAATGACGGCAGTACCGAGGCAGAAACTGAGCTGACGATTGAGGTTCCAGAGGGCACTTGCATCGCCCAGCACTTCATCCTCCACGCCGTGGAAGGCCAGCGTCTGCGCCGTGCTGCTGCACAGGCTGCCGCCCGCGCCCATCAGCGCGAACAACAGCGTGGCCAGGGCGAAGGCCGGCTGCGGCAGCAGCGCCATCAACAGCAGGCCGCTGGCCTGCAGGACCATGCCCGCACGCAACACCCTGGTTGCGCCAAAACGGGCCAGCAAGCGCTTGCTGGCTGTGATCGCAATGGCCGAGGCCAGCGCCCAGGGCAGCATCAATGCGCCGATGCGTGCGGCGCTGTAACCGGCCTGGTGCAGCTGCAGGGTACTGACCAGCTGGCTGCCGATGAACACACCGGGTACGGCCAGATAGATCAGCATCGCCAACCGCAGACCACGGTGGGACAGCAGCGACCAACGCAGCAGTGGCTGCACCTGCCGACGCGCATGCCGCAGGTGGGCCGCCGCCAGCAGCAGTGCGACCAGCAGCAACACGGCACCTGCGCCACGATGTCCGGACTCGCCCAGCCAGGTCAGCGCCAGCAGCAGCGCGCCCAGCGCCAGCATCGCGGTGGACAGCGCATAGGCCTGCAGGCGCGGCGCACTGCGCGCGCCATCGGCCGGCATCCAGGCCAGCACCAGGCCGATCGCTACCACCGCCAACGGCAGGCTGGCCCAGAGCACGCCGCGCCAGGACAACCACTGCACCAGCAGGCCGCCCAACGCGGGCGCCAGCGCCGGCACCAGCAGCGCCACCAGCAGGATGCGCCGGGTCAGCGCGCCACGCTGCCCGGGCGTGCACTGACGGTAGGCCGCCGCCTGCGCCACCGGAATCAGCAGGCCGCCGGCCAGCCCCTGCAGCAGGCGCCAGCCCAGCAGCCAGCCGATCCCCGGTGCTGCGCCGGCCAGCGCAGCGGCAACCGCGAACAACAGCAGCGCCACAAGCAGCAGACGACGCTCGCCACAGCGCGCGGCCAGCCAGGGGGCCAGCGGAATCACCACGCTCAGGCCCAGCATGTAGGCGGTGCCCACCCAGGCCAGGGTGCTGATGTCAGCGTGCAGTTCCGCGGTCAATGCCGGATAGGCCACCGTGGCGATGAACATGTTGACCAGGTCCAGGGCGAACACCAGCAGGAAGATCGCCTCATGGCGCAGGCGGGGGGACGGCATCGGCGGCGCTCCAGCAGGGAAGCGGCCAGCATGCCGTGCGGGCCTTGTTGGAAAAACACGACAACAACTGCAACACTGTCAAATCTACTTTGACAATGAATTGCCATGGTCAGCCTCGATCGCTTCGATATCTTCCGGGCCGTGGTCGAGGCCGGCAGCCTGACCGCTGCGGCCGATCGCCTCGGCCTCAGCCGCGCGGTGGTCAGCTTCAACCTGAAGCGGCTGGAGCAGGAACTGGGCGTGACCCTGCTGTTGCGCAGTACCCGCCACCTGGCCCTGACCGAGGCCGGCGAACAGTTCCTGCAGCACTGCTTGCAGGCGCTGGATGCCGCACAGGCAGCGATCGATGCCGCGCGCCGCGACCAGCATCAGCTGCAGGGCGTACTGCGCCTGACCACGACGCCGGAATACGCGCAGCTGCGCCTGATCGCAGCGCTGGAGGCCTTCCGTGCCCGGCATCCGGCCCTGCAGCTGCACCTGTCGACTTCACCGGCACCGGCCGACCTGATTCCCGAACGCTTCGATCTGGCGATCCGCCTCGGCCGCCTGCCAGATTCGGGCCTGCACGCCAGTGAACTGGAGCGCCACCCGCTGTGCGCGGTGGCGGCTCCGTCCCTGCTGGCGCGCCTACCCTCCGCCGAGGCGGCCGATGATCCTGTACAGCTGGGAACCCTGCCCCGCCTGGGCTACCCGCGTCTGGCCGATGTGCCGGTGGTGGCACCGGATGGCAGCGACGCCCTGTTTGCCACCAACCCGGGCAACGCGGTGGTGCGCGTGGATGGCGCCAGCAGCCTGCGCGCTTTCGCTGTGGCCGGCGCCGGGGTCACCGTGCTGCCACGCTGGCTGATCGAGGACGACCTGGCCCAGGGTCGCCTGCGGCCGGTACTGCGCCAGCACCGCTTCCCGCAGCAGAGCGTGTACGCGGTCTACCCGCACAGTACGCAGCCCTCACCAAAGGTGCGGCAGCTGATTGATTTCCTGCGCGACCGGTTCGCCACATAAAAAGGGGACGGAGGGGATTAAGTCGTTTATGCATAAACGACTTAATCCCCTCCGTCCCCTTTTTTCAGACACGGCCCTGTGCGGGCCGTGTCTTCAGGCATCAGCGCAGCACCTGCTCCACCAGCTGCACGTCCACGCTCTGCAGCGGTTCGGCGGCATTGCGCGACAGCTGCACCTGGTAACTGCCGCCGTCGATCTTCCACTGGCGGGCCTGCGCATCGTAGTGGGCCAGGGTCTTCGGCTCGGCTTCGATGCGGATGCGACGCTGTTCGCCCGGCTGCAGGGTCACCTTGTCGTAGCCGATCAGGCGGATCGGCGTGCTGCTGCCAGCCGGCAGCTTCAGGTACAACTGGGCCACGTCGGCACCGGCGCGCTCGCCGGTGTTGCGGATGTCGACGCTGGCGACCAGGCGCGAACCCTCCACGCTCACTTTCAGGTTTTCATAGGCGAACGAGGTGTAGGACAGGCCGTGGCCAAAGGCGAAGGTCGGGGTCAGGCCCTTGGCCGCCATCCACTTGTAGCCGACGTTGGCACCTTCGATATCGAAATCGAACACATCACCAAACGGCTTGGCCGGCTTGAAGCCGAGGCCGTCGATGTGCGGGCGCGGCAGCTGCGATTCATCCACCACCCAGGTCACCGGCAGGCGACCCGACGGATTGACCTGGCCGGTCAGCAGCGCGGCGATACCTTCGCCACCTCGGATGCCCGGGTACCAGGCCTGCAGCATCGCCGGCACCTGCGCCAGCCACGGCGTGCGCACCGGGCCGTTGGTTTCCAGCACCAGCACCGTCTTCGGGTTGGCCTTGGCCACCGCCGAGATCAGTGCGTCCTGGTTGTCCGGCAACTGCATGTCCGGCAGGTCCACCGATTCGGCGGCCCACTGCGTGGCGAACACGATGGCCACGTCGGCCTGCGCGGCGGCCTTGGCCGCAGCAGCGGCGTTGGTGCCGTCCACATACGTGATGGTCGCGTCCGGGCGCGCTGCACGCAGCGATTCCAGCGGCGAGGACGGGTGGAAGATCACCGGGCCCGGCCAGGTGGTCGGCAGCACACCCGGCACCGCATTGGTGCCCTTGGCGGTCACGCCCACCATCGACGAACCACCGCCACCGATCACGCCCTTGTCGGCATGGCCGCCGATGATGACGATGCGCTTCACGCTGTCGGCCAGCGGCAGCAGGTTGCCCTCATTGCGCAGCAGCACGCTGCCCTCTTCCACCGTACGCTGGGCCACGGCGAAACCGGCCTCCGCGTCGACCTTCTGGTGCTGCGGCGGGTTGTCGAAATTGCCGTGCAGGAACATCGTGCGCAGGATGCGCGCCACCATGTCATTCAGGCGCGCCTGCGGCACCACGCCGCCATGCACGGCCAGGCGCAGCGGTTCATCGAAGAACACCGCCGCGTCGAACACTTCACCGGCCGACTGCTGGTCCAGGCCCGCCAGCGCTGCCTTCGAACCGCTGTGCACGCCGCCCCAGTCGGACATCACGAAACCGGGGAACTTCCATTCCTGCTTCAGCACCTGGTTCATCAGGTAGCCGTTCTCGCAGCCGTAGGTGCCGTTGATCTTGTTGTACGAGCACATCGCCACGCCCGGGCGACCGGCGTCCAGCGCGATCTCGAACGCCAGCAGGTCCGACTCGTGCATGGCCTGTTCGCCGATGCGCACGTCGTGGAAGTTGCGGCGGGTCTCCATGTCGTTCAGCGCGAAGTGCTTCATCGAGGAGATCACGTGCTGGCTCTGCACGCCCTGGATCAGCGCACCGACCATCGAACCGGCCAGCAGCGGATCTTCACCGGCATATTCGAAGTTGCGGCCGTTGCGCGGGTCGCGCTGCAGGTTGACGCTGCCCGACAGCAGGATGTTGAAGCGCTGCTGCCACGCCTCGCGGCCCATTGTCGCGCCACCGGCAAAGGCGACTTCGCGGTTCCAGCTGGAGGCGGTGGACGGGCCCGAGGGCATCGCCGTGGCGAAATCGCCCGGGCGGATGCCGCCCGGATTGGTCACGCCGACGCCGGCATCGGCCGACTGCTGCGACGGAATGCCCAGCCGCGCCACGCCCGGCACGAAACCGGCCGAACCGACCGCGCCTTCCGGCAGCGGGCCACCGTCCTTGCCCAGCCCGAAGTAGCTGTGCAGCATCTGGAACTTCTCATCCTCGGTCATCGCCTTCAGCAGCAGCGCAGCGCGCGCATCGGCGTTGAGCGTGGTGTCCATCCACGGCCTGTCGCCATGCGTGTCGGCGGCATAGGCCAGGGTCAGCAGGGTGGCACGCAGGGTGCTGCCTTCCACCTTGAACGGCGCACTGCTGGCGGCCTGGAAACCGTCGCTGAAATAGCTGGCATCCGCTTCCAGCGCCACACGCGCCGGATCGAAGCCTGCGGCCTTGGCCGATTCACCAGCCACCGCGCCGAGCAGCACCGCCGGTGCACCCAGCCGCGAACGGGTGACCAGTGCCGGCAGCTGCGCGGCACCTGCACCGGCATCGGTATAGACCGCCACGGTGTGGCGGCCGTCGTCCAGGCGCAGGTAGTTCAGGCCCGGCTGGTCGGGGCCGGATTCAGCGGCGATCGGCAGCCGGGTCAGCACGGCCTGGCCGCGCTGGGTCTGGCCATCGTCCTTGCCCGCAGCAATGAAGCGGTATGCGTAGCCCAGGCCATCGGCCAGCACCTGCAGCGGATCGACCTGGCCGATGCCGCGCTGCACCTGGCGCACGCTCACCGCGTCCACCTGCAGGGTCTTCAGCTGGGCGGCCAGGGCCGGCATCGCCTCGGCGGTCGGGGCCTGTTCCAGGGTCAGCACAGTGAACGCGGCAGGGTCGGCCCAGGCCGGGGCGGCCAGTGCGGCAGACAGGGCCAGGGACAGTGCAAGCGGCTTTGTAAACGTTTTCATCGGCAGGCGTAATTCCGTTGCCAAGGCAATCGGTCCAGGGAAAGTGCCGCCGAAGGGTGCAGCGTTCATGCCGCGCAGGGGTTGCCAGGCAACGTCCCGCAGGCCGAAGGACGGGCCGGTCTGCGCGCGGGACCCTCCTCCCGGCGTGACAACCTGCCTGTCCGGGCCGCGCAGGGCGACCCAATCATGTGAAGATTGTGCGAGGGCGTTCACACCTGTCAACAGGACCTAAGTCACAGAGGCAACCCGGCCAGCGGTTATCAGGCCATCACCGGCAGTCATCAGTGCACCGCGCGGGGCTGCCGATAATGGAGGTCCCTGGCCACGAACCGAGCCCATGACCGTCCACCGCGACTTCGACCATCTCTGGCGTGACCGCTGCGATACGTCCAGCCAGCGCGCGCCGCGCGTGCTGATCCGGGTGTTCGTGGCCCCCGGTGAGCTGGAGCGCAGCGTGGCCTTCTACGAGCAGCTGCAGGGCGTGGTGGCCGATGCGGGGTTCCCGTTTCCGGAGGCCGGGCTGCGTCTGGCGATGGTCGGGGCGTTCCTGTTGATCGAGGGTAGCGAGGCGGCACTGGCGCCGTTCACCTCGACCACCGGGACACTGCTGGTCGATGACGTTCGGCCCTATCACGACAAACTGGTCGCGGCTGGCGCCAAGATCATCTTCCCGTTGCAGGTGGTACCGACCGGGGCGGCGTTCAATGCAGTGCATCCCGATGGCACGGTGGTCGAGTACGTGCATCACCGGCCGGATCCGCACGGGCGCTGAGGGCGCGCCCGGCACCCGCGGTAGTGCCGGCCGCTGGCTGGCAACCTCCATGCCGCGGACACCCCCGCCAACGGACCCACCCCGCCTTCGACAGTTTCTCGCGACCTGCAGTAGATCCACGCCATGCGTGGATGCTTCTTTTTTCCATTGTCGGAGTATTCGATTTCGATGGAGATTCATCCACGCATGGCGTGGATCTACAATCCCGTCATGTCCTCCCCCGCCCTGCCCTGGAATGGCACGTTGCTGCTGGATGCGCACGCCGCCGTGCTTCACGGTCATGCCGGTGACAGCGCCGCGCATGCGCACTACGCCCATCAACTGCTGTTGAGCGACGGTACGCCCTGGCAGGTCGAGGTCGATGGCGTACGGCAGCAGGGCCAGCGGCTGTGGCTGCCCTCCTTCCAGACACACGCGATCCTGTCGGCGCCGGAGGCGGGCTGCACGGTGTTCCTTGAGCCGGCGCATGCCGACCTCGAACAGATCCAGCAGCACCTGCACGCGCTGCCCGGCACTGCGATGGAACTGCAGGACTGGCTGCCACGATTGAGCCGCGCGCAGCCACTGGACCGCCGCGTGCAGGCAGCATTGGCCCGTATCGCCCAGCAGCTTCCCGGCCCGGTGCCGGCCGCCGACATCGCCGAGGCGGCGCACCTGTCCACCAGCCAGCTGCACCGGCGTTTCCAGGCCGAGCTGGCGGTGACCCTGCGCGGCTGGGTGCTGTGGCAACGGCTGCGCAACGCGCTCATGCATCATCTGCGCGGACACAACCTGACCGACAGCGCGCATGCCGCTGGATTCGCCGATCTGGCTCATCTGTCGCGCAACCTGCGCCGCATGTTCGGCATCGGTGCCGCGCAGCTGCAGGGCCTGCAGCTGCACGCGGGCTGACATGTTCGATCATTCGCGCCTGCGCAGGCCTTCCGGCAGCTCCGGCACGTCACCATGCGGCAGCTCGCGGAACGGTGCCAGCAGCTGCCCCGGATAATCGCGCGGATAGTCCGGCTGGCTGCCGATGCCGAGGTCGTGCTGCCGCAGCCGATAGCCCGGCGCATCGAAGGCGGTCCCCAACAGGTGATCCCAGATGGTCAGGAACAGGCCGAAGTTGACGTCGCCAGCGGTGCCGTAACGCATGTGGTGGAAGCGGTGCAGCGGCGCCCAGGCCATCACCCGGCCCAGCACACCGGGACGCATGTCCACGTTGGAGTGCTGCAGCAGCAGCTGGATGGCAATGGCGAAGGCCAGCACCGCAGCCACCGGCATCGGCAGGCCCAACAGCAGCAGCGGCAGCACGCCACCCACCGCTTCGGCTGCCTGGTGCAGCGGATGCTTCATCAGGCCGTTGAAGCCGTACATGCGGGTGACGCTGTGATGCACCGCATGCAGCCGCCACAGCCAGCCGATGCGATGGCTGGCGTAGTGCACCAGGGTGATGCCCAGGTCGGCGCAGACGATGGCCAGCAGCACCTGCAGCGCGAATGGCCACTGCAGCGGCCACAACTGCCACGGAATGATTGCCGCCAGCAGCGGCACCGCCGCGATCGACAGCAGGTTCAGGCTTTCGTTGACCAGTGCATGCAGGGTGTCACGCAGGCTGTCGCCGTGGTCGTGGTTGAACGCCGGGTCATACGGCCACGCGCGTTCGGCGGCGAACGAGAGCCCGATGGCAAGCGCCAGCAAGGCCAGCAGCCACAGCGGGTCACCGTGGCAGTGGCCGACCCAGACGACGGCAGCGGCAACGAAACCCAGCAGGAACAGCGGGGCATACAGGCGGAGCATCCAGTGCTTCATGGGCAACCCGGAGAATGAGGGGGCTGCATGCTGGCGCAGCGTATGGGCTGCCGGCTTGAACAAACGGCGCAAGTGCGTGCCGCGGGTGGATGCGGAGCGTGGTCGGCACCGTGTTTCCTGCATCCACGCGTGGCGTGGATCTACAATGGCGCCCTCATCGCACCCGGGGCCGGCATGGATTCCTTCAACCTGATGCGTGCCTTCCGCCGCATCGTCGAACGCGGCGGGCTGGCCCGCGCTGCCGAAGACCTGGGCATGTCGCCCGCCGGGCTGAGCAAGCAGCTGCGCACGCTGGAAACTCACCTGGGGGTAGTGCTGCTGCAGCGGACCACGCGGCGCATGAGCCTGACCGAGACCGGCCACGCCTATTATCGCGAATGCTGCCGCCTGCTCGACGAGCTGGATGCATTGGAACGTGGCATTGCCGAGCAGCGCGGCGAGGTGGCCGGGCGCCTGCGCGTCAATGCCCCGCAGTCGTTCGCGCTGAGCACGCTGTCGCCGCTGCTGCCACGCTTCCTGCAGCAGCACTCGCAGCTGTCGCTGGACCTGGTGATGGAAGACCGGTTGCTCGACGCGGTTGGCGAGGGTTTCGATGTGTCGCTGCGGCTGCGTGCCGAACTGGATGATTCACGCCTTGTGGCGCGCCGGCTGGCGTCGCTGCAGCAGGTGCTGTGCGCGGCCCCGTCCTACCTCCAGCAGCATCCGGCACCGCAGGCGGTGGACGATCTGCAGGCGCACAGCGTGCTGGCCTACAGCCTGTCCGACTCCCCCGGCAGCTGGCCGCTGCTCGGCCCCGATGGCCAGGTGACGATCACCCTGCCGGCGCGTGTCACCGTCAACAACAGCCTGCTGCTGCGCGACCTGCTGGTGGCCGGCATGGGCATCGGCGCCCTGCCCTCGTTCCTGGCGGCACCGGCGCTGGCCCGTGGCGAACTGCAGCAGGTGCTGCCCGACCACCGCTATCCGCCGCGCTTCGTGCATGCGGTCTACCCCACCTCGCGCCACCTGCAGCCCAAGGTGCGTGCCTTCATCGATTTCCTGCACGCCGAGCTGCCCGGCTGCGCCGGACTGGATTCGTAACCGCCAGCGAAAACTGAGCTGCCCGCGGCGTGCTGTTTCGGCCACGCCGCGCTGCCTAATCTGCCGCCTCCCCTCTCACCGATGGCAGGCAGATGTCTTCCGCTCCTTCCCCCGCCACCGCAGCGCCAGTGGTCGATTTCTTCCACGACGTGGTCTGCGGCTGGTGCTTCGTGCTGGCCCCGCGCCTGCAGCAGGTCTCGGCCGAACTCGGCATCCAGGTGCGCCACCGCAGCTTCGTGCTGCAGGACTCGCGCGCGCAGATGGTCGAGGTGTTCGGCTCGATGGAGCGCGCCAAGGCGATCATCCTGCGCCACTGGACCGACTGCGCCGCGCATGAAGACACCGCGCGCATCGATATCGAAGGCATGCGCGCACAGGACTTCGAGTATCCGTCCGGCTGGCTCGGCGCACTGGCCTGCCAGGCCGCCGGCATGCTCGGCGGCAATGATGCCCATGGCGCGATGTTCGATGCCGTGCAGTGGGCGCACCTGCACCAGCACCGCAACATCGGCGATGCCGAAGTACTGCTGGATATCGCCGAATCGCTGGGCCATCCACGTGGCGCCTTCGCTGACCACATGCACAGCGACGTGGTGCGCCAGCGCGTGCAGGCCGATCGTGCCGAAGCCGCTGCCCTCGGCATCCGTTCCATACCCACCGTGATCGGCGGCAACGGCCTGCGCCTGCAGACCCTGCCGCTGCCGCAACTGCGCCAGGCCCTGGCGCACCTGGTCGCGGCCTGAGCCGCACCATCCCCCACCCTGCAAGGAGATTTCCCATGACCCCACATACCCTGGCCACCGCGCTGGCCCTGCTGCTGGCCGGCACCGCCGCGTCCACCCCCGTGTCCGCGCACGAACGCGTTCCCTCCGGCCAGCAGGTCGGCACCAGCCCCTGGGGGCCGAAGGACGAGATCGGCCGCCTCAACCTGATCACCGAGGCCTCGCGTGCGGCGATCCTGTCGCGGGTGAGCGGCGGCAAGGCCTATGACCTGGCCACCGACTACTACGTCGGCATGCCCAGCTGGCAGGATGCCGGCGACCCGCACTACCAGTTCTGGATGACCCACACCCCGCGCGGCACGGTGATGGATGATCCGATGGGCGTGGGCGAAACCATGAACCTCACCCGCAGCTACACCGGCACCGCGTTCTCGATGTACAGCCACACCGGCACCCACATCGATGCGCTGAACCACTTCGGCATCCATGGAAAGATCTGGAACGGCTTCGAGGCCGACAAGCACCTCGGCGACCGTGGCTGGAATGTCACCGGCATCGAGAAATTCCCGCCGCTGATCGCGCGTGGCGTGCTGATCGACGTGGCCGCCGCCAAGGGCGTGGACATGCTGCCGGACAGCTACCGCGTCACCCGCCAGGACCTGAAGGATGCGCTGGCACGCCAGAAGGTGAAACTGCAGCAGGGCGACGTGGTGCTGATCCGCACCGGCCGCATGCGCCTGTTCGAACAGCCCAAGGCCTACATGGCCAACCCGCCGGGCATGGGCCTGGACGCGGCGCGCTTCCTGGTTGAAGACAGCGGCGCGATGATCGTCGGCGCCGACAACCTCAGCTTCGAGACCTTCCCCTCGGAGGTGTCTGACGACTACGTGCCGCTGCACACCTACCTGCTGGCCCAGCAGGGCGCGCCGATCATCGAGCTGGTGGCGCTGGACGAACTGGCCCGCGACAAGGTCTACGAGTTCGCCTTCATCGGCGGCCCGCTGAAGATCCGCGGTGGCGATGCCGCGCCGCTGCGCCCGGTGGCGTTGCCGGTGCGCCCGTAACCGGCACCGTTGCCCCATCCACGCATGGCGTGGATCTACCGGACTGCGGCATGGATTGGTCGGGGCTCTGTCCAGTAGATCCACGCCATGCGTGGATGCTTTAGCCCTTCAGCAACCTGAAACCCGACCCTCCGATTTCATTAGTAATTCTACTCACAACGCGAGTAGCATGTCCGGTCTCAGCCCCTGATACCGGCCCGTCGATACTCGCTCCATGTCCGCCGTTTCCGCCCGTTCCTGCCGTTTCCAGCCCGCCAGGCGCCCCTCCTGGAGGACCGGCTGATGGGTGCCGTCGTCGCCCTCGACCGGCTGCTTGACGGCCGCCAGCTGTGGCGTGGCCCGGCCCGCCAGGGGCCAGCCAGCGACCATCTGGCCAGCGGCCACCCGGCACTGGACGCACGCCTGCCCGGCGGCGGCTGGCCGGCCAGCGGGCTGTGCGAGGTACTGCAGGCGGCGCCCGGGGTGGGCGAGCTGGCGCTGGTCTGGCCGGCACTGGCCAAACTGAGCCAGCGCGACCGCCCGATCGTGCTGGTCGCCCCGCCCCATCGCCCGCATGCCCCGGCCTGGGCCGCCGCCGGGCTGGACCTGGCCCAGCTGCAGATCATCCATGCCGCTCCGAAGCAGGCGCTGTGGGCCGCCGAACAATGCCTGCGCTCGGCCGCCTGCGCGGCGGTGCTGTGCTGGCCACACCAGGCCGACGACCGCTCACTGCGCCGCCTGCAGGTGGCTGCCGACAGCGGCCAGTGCCTGGGCTTCGTGTTCCGCGAGGCGCAGGCGGCGCGCAACCCCTCCCCGGCCAGCCTGCGCCTGCAGCTCGACCACGGCCAGGTACGGGTGCTGAAGTGCCGTGGCGGCCTTCCGCCGGCGCAGCCGTTGCCGCTGGCCATCGCCCACTGAGGCCGCGCCATGCACTGGGCCTGCCTGTTGTTGCCGCAGCTGGCGCTGGACAGCGTGCTGCGCCTGCAGCCGGACCCGCAGCGGCCATTGGTGCTGCTGCAGGGGCCGGCACAGCGTCGCGTGCTGCGTGCGGTCAGCCCGGCCGCCCGCGCAGCGGGGCTGCGCCCGGGCATGCTGCTGTCGGCCGCGCAGGTACTGGTGCAGGACATGCACCTGCACGACTACGACCCGAACGCCGAACAGCACACCCGGCAGCTGCTGGCCAGCTGGGCCTACGCCTACAGTTCGCAGGTCAGCCTCGATTTTCCGCACGCGCTGGTGCTGGAGATCGGCGCCAGCCGCGCCCTGTTCGGCGACTGGCTGACCATCGAGCAGCGCCTGCGCAACGAACTGCATGAACTCGGTTTCCGCCATCGCCTCGTGGCTGCACCCACCGCGCATACTGCACGCGTGCTGGCCAACGTCCACGACGGCCTCGGCATCGATACGCAGCAGCTGCCGGCGGCGCTGGCACAACTGCCATTGCCGCGCTGCGGCCTGCCCAGCGAAGTGGTGACCGTACTGGGCCGCTCCGGGCTGCGCACGCTGGGTGCGGTGCTCGAACTGCCGCGCGACAGCCTGGCCCGGCGCTTCACCCCCGAGGTACTGCAGCAGCTGGATGCATTGCGTGGGCTGCCCACCGCACCCCTGCGCTACTACCAGCCACCGGACCGTTTCGATGCACGCATCGAGTTTGAATACGAAATCGAATCCAGCCAGGCCCTGTTGTTCCCGCTGCGTCGCCTGCTGCTGGACCTGGCCGCATTCCTTTGTTCGCGCGATGGCGGCGTGCAGCGCTTCGACCTGCATTTCGAGCATGACCTGCTGCCGGCCAGCGTGCTGACCATCGGCCTGCTGGCGCCCGAGCGCGATCCCGCGCTGCTGTTCGAGATCGCGCGCAACCGCATGGAGGCCTTCGCCCTGCCAGCCGGCAGCCGCGCACTGCGCCTGCAGGCCGAGCAGCTGCCGCCGTTCGTGCCCGCCGCACGCGACCTGTTCGATACCCGGCCGGCGCAGGCGATGCCCTGGAGCCAGCTGCGTGAGCGCCTGCGCGCACGGCTGGGCGATGACGCCGTGCAGCCGCTGGCGGTACAGGCCGACCATCGCCCTGAACGCGCCAGTGGCATCCAGCCCCCGACCAAACCGCCCGCTTACTGGCCACTGCGCCCCGGCTGGCTGCTGGACACCCCGCAACCACTGCGTGATCCGCGTCTGCGCATCATCGCCGGGCCGGAGCGGATCGAATCGGGCTGGTGGGACCAGGCCGACGCGCGCCGCGACTATTACGTGGTGGAAACCGCGCACGGCCAGCGTGGCTGGGCGTTCCGCACACGCAATGACCCGCATGCGCCGTGGATGCTGCACGGCTGGTTCGGCTGAACCGCGATGCACAGCGAACTGCCCGGCTACGCCGAACTGCACTGCCTGTCGGCCTTCAGCTTCCAGCGCGGCGCCTCGATCGCCGAAGAACTGTTCGCGCGCGCCGCCGGCCAGGGCTACCGCGCGTTGGCGATCACCGACGAATGCTCGCTGGCCGGCATCGTACGCGCCTGGCAGGCGGCGAAGACGCATGGCGTGGCGCTGATCATCGGCGCCGAATTCCAGGTCGAGGATGGGCCGAAGCTGGCACTGCTGTGCACCGACCAGGCCGCCTATGCGGGGCTGTGCCAGTTGATCACCACCTGCCGGCGGCGCGCGGCCAAGGGCGAGTACCGCTGCCTGCGCGAGGACCTGCTCGGCCTGCCCGACGGCCTGCTGTGCCTGTGGCTGGACCGGCAACCGGCCGCCACCGACCTGGAACTGCTGCGCGCCGGCTTCGATGATCGGCTGTGGCTGGCAGTGGAACTGCACCACGAACACGACGACGCACGCCGCCTGCAGCAGCTGCAGGCCTTCGGCGAACGCCATCGCCTGCCGCTGGTCGCCAGTGGTGACGTGCACATGCATGTGCGCCGCCGCCGCGCTCTGCAGGATACGCTGACCGCGATCCGCCACCGCTGCAGCGTGGCCGAAGCTGGCTGGCGCCTGTTCCCCAACGGCGAGCGCCACCTGCGCCCTCGCACCGCGCTGGCCCAGTTGTACCCACCCGAACTGCTGGCCGAGACCCTGCGCATCGCCGAACGCTGCCACTTCACCCTGGAACAGCTGCAGTACACCTATCCGCGTGAACTGGTGCCCGAAGGCCACGACCCGGACAGCTGGCTGCGCGTGCTGGTCGAGCGCGGCATCCCGTGGCGCTGGAAAGACGGCATCAAACCGGCACAACGCACGCAGATCGAGCACGAACTGGCGTTGATCAGGCAGAAGAACTACGCGTCCTATTTCCTCACCGTGCAGGACATCGTGCGCTTCGCCCGCAGCCAGGACATCCTCTGCCAAGGGCGTGGCTCGGCGGCCAACTCGGCGGTGTGCTTCGTGCTGGGCGTGACCGAGATCGACCCGGCGCGCAGCAACCTGCTGTTCGAGCGCTTCATCTCCGCCGAGCGCGACGAGCCGCCGGACATCGACATCGACTTCGAGCACGAGCGCCGCGAGGAGGTGCTGCAGTACGTGTTCAAACGCTACGGCCGCGAGCGCGCGGCATTGACTGCAGTGGCAATCAGCTACCGTGGCCGCAGCGCGATCCGCGACGTGGCCCGCGCGCTTGGCCTGCCGATGGACCAGGTCAACGAACTGGGGGCGGCGATGGACCACTGGGGCGGCCACGTACCGCTGCCGGAGACCCTGCGCGAGCGCGGCTTCGATCCGGACACGCCGTTGATGCAGCGCCTGCTGGCACTGACCACCGAACTGATCGACTTCCCGCGCCACCTGTCGCAGCACCCGGGCGGTTTCGTGATCTCCGAGCACCCGCTGTCGACGCTGGTACCGGTGGAAAACGCGGCGATGGCCGACCGCACCGTCATCCAGTGGGACAAGGATGACCTCGATGCCACCGGCCTGATGAAGGTCGACTGCCTGGCGCTGGGCATGCTCACCGCCATCCGCAAATGCCTGGCGATGCTGCAGCAGCATGGCCTGCACAGTGGACGCATGGATGCGATCGAGGATGACGACAAGCCCACCTACGACATGATCAGTGCCGCCGACACCATCGGCGTGTTCCAGATCGAATCGCGCGCACAGATGGCCATGCTGCCGCGCATGCAGCCGCGCAACTTCTACGACCTGGTGATCGAAGTGGCGATCGTGCGCCCCGGCCCGATCCAGGGCGACATGGTGCATCCTTACCTGGAGCGGCGCCGGCTGCTGCGTGAACAGGGCCCGGAAGCGCTGGACAACCTGGAAGAACCGCTGTATCCGCCGCAGCTGGAGCGCGTGTTCGCGCGCACCCTGGGCGTTCCACTGTTCCAGGAACAGGTGATGCAGCTGGCCGTGGATGCGGCCGGATACACCCCCGGCGAGGCCGATGCCCTGCGCCGCTCGATGGCCGCGTGGAAACGGCGTGGCGGGCTGGAACCGCATCGCGAAAAACTGCTGACCGGCATGCTGAAGAACGGCTTCAGCCGCGAGTATGGCGAGCATCTGTTCGAGCAGATCAAGGGCTTCGGCGATTACGGTTTCCCGGAAAGCCACGCCGCCAGTTTCGCCCTGCTGACCTATGCCAGCTGCTGGCTGAAGTGCCACCACCCGGCCGCGTTCACCGCCAGCCTGATCAACAGCCAGCCGCTGGGGTTCTACAGCCCCGACCAGTTGCTGCAGGACGCACGCCGCCATGGCATCCGCGTGCTGCCGGTGGACGTGCGCCACAGCGACTGGGACTGCACCCTGGATTTCAGCAAGGGCGCGGCGTCGATCAGGCTTGGCCTGCGCCTGATCGACGGCTGCAACGAAGCGGCCGTGCAGGCCATCATGCACGAGCGTGCACGGCGACCGTTCGACGATGTCGGTGACCTGTGCCAGCGCACCGCCCTGGACCGCCGCCATCAAGGCCTGCTGGCCGATGCCGGTGCGCTGCGAGGGCTCAGTGGCCATCGCCATCGTGCGCGCTGGGATATCTCGGGCGTAGAGAACCGGTTGCCACTGTTCGACCAGGCCCGTGCCACCGCCGAGGCCCGCGTGCCGTTGCCACTGCCCAGCGCATGGGACGACATGCAGGCTGACTACCGCAGTACCGGCACCACCCTTGGCCGCCATCCGATCTCGTTCCTGCGTGCACAGCTGCGCAGCCGTGGCTGCCTGGATGCCGTACAGCTGGCGGGCCACGGCCATGGCCGTCGCGTGCGCATCGCCGGCCTGGTACGCATGCGCCAGCGCCCGCAGACCGCCAGCGGCGTTACCTTCCTCACCCTCGAGGACGAGACCGGCATGGTCAATGCGGTGGTCTGGCGCCACCTGGCCGATCGCCAGCACCGGGTTCTGGTCGACACCCAGCTGATGCAGATCGATGGCCGCCTGGAGCGCGTTGATGGCGTGCAGCATGTCATCGTGCAACGCATGCACTGCCTGGATGAGCTGCTGCAGGGACTGCGCAGCCACAGCCGCGATTTCCACTGATACCGGGAATGACGGCGTGATGGCTACTGGGTGATGGCTACTGGGTAGAGTCGACTCTACCCAGTCGACGCTGCCCGGCCGGCTCTACCCATCCCCTTTTGCATCCGCTATCGTCGGCCTATCCAAGGAAGGACGACCCGATGCCCCGTGCGCTGCTGCTGACCACCCTGGTGGTCTCGACCCTTGCCCTGCTCGTTTCCGGCTGGACCGCCTGGGGCCTGCATCGCAGCCAATCGCCAGAGCGGATCATCGAAGCGCGCGGCCTGGTCATCCACGATGCAGGCGGCCAGCCGCGGGTGATCCTCGGCGCACCGGTTCCCGATCCGCTCAGCCAAGGCCGCCCCCAAGGACCGCGTGCCACGGCACTGTCCGGCCTGATCCTGCTTGGCCCCGACGGCTCCGAACGTGGCGGCTATGGCACCAGTGACCGTGGCGGCGAAGCGCTGCTCACCCTCGACGATGCCACCGGCACCACCGAAGTCTTCAAGGTGGTGGCCAACCCGGATCGTGGCGCCAGCCTGATGGTCAAGCACCAGAACAACACCGGCGCCATGCTCACCTCCTGGCAGGGCAAGCCGGAGCTGATGTTCGTCGATGACAGTGGCCAGTCCTACTACGTGCGCCCGGGTACGAACGCCGCACCCTGATCGGCTTCTGTAGGGTCGAGCCATGCTCGACTTTGCCTCATCTTCGTAGAGCCGAGCCATGCTCGGCTGCTGTCGGTAGAAGCAGTCGAGCATGGCTCGACGCTACATGACCGGGGGCAAGCATGGCACGACGCTACACCCCACAGACCGCCGCCAGGTCATCGGCCAGCTGCCGCAGTTGCGCCGGCCCCAGTGCCGCGCAGGTGATGCGCAGGCCATGCCCCGGTGCAGCCACCGCGAACACCTCGCCTGCACGCACATGCCATCCGCGCGAAGCCAGCGCCAGCACATGCGGATGGCTGTCGGCCTGCAACGGCAGCCACAGGTTCAACCCCTCCATCGGCAGCGGCGTCGGCATGCCACGCGCGCGCAGCAGCTCCTGCAGCGACTGCAGGCGCTGCTGGTAACGTTCACCTGCCGAGGCGATCTTCGCCCGCTGCGTTGCCGACGCCAGCACCGAGGTCGCCGCATCCTGCAGCAGGTGACTGACCCAGCCGGTGCCGGACGCCAATCGCAGCCGCAACCGCATCGCGGTTTCTTCATCGCAGGCCAACCAGGCCAGCCGCAGGTCCGGGCCGAGCGGTTTGGACAACGAACGCAGCAGCGCCCAGCGCCGGCCATCCAGCGGCAGCACCGAGTGATAGGCCTGCTGCGAGAGCAGCGCGTAGTGATCGTCGATCAACACCGCCACCTGCGGGTAGGCCGCCAACAACTGCCGCAACGCCCGCGCACGCTTCGCATCCAGGCTGGCCCCGGTCGGGTTGTGTGCCCGCGGGGTCAGCAGCACCGCGCGCGCACCGGCCTCCAGTGCCTGCCGCAGCGACTCGATCTGCATGCCATGCGCGTCCACCGCCACCGGCAACGGCGCGTGGCCCACGGCGTTGAGCACGTTGAGGCTGCCGAGGAAGCACGGATCCTCCACCGCGATGCGATCCCCCGGCAGCAGCCACGCCGCCAGCAGGCGCTCGATGCCATCGACCGCGCCATGGGTCAGCTCCAGCGCATAGCCCTCCGGGCAGTCCGCATCCAGCGAGGCGCGCGCCAGCGCCTGCAACCTCGGGTCGACCGTACCCACGCCATACAACCGTGGTGCGGCCGGGGCCAGGCGCAGGTTCGGCAGCAGGCGCGGATCCGGATTGCCACCGGCCAGGTCCTGCAGGGCCAGCCCGGGCGTACTGCCCTCGCGCGCCAGCGGCGGCGGCAGGCCACGCACCACCGTGCCGCGGCGGCCCGCCGTGCTGGCCAGGCCCGCCGCATCCAGGCGCTTGTAGGCAGCGGCCACGGTGTTGCGGTTCACTCCCAGCTGCTCGGCCAGTTCACGCACCGGCGGCAGCACGCTGCCGGCCGGCAGACGGCCCTTGCCGATGCCGTCGCGGATGCTGTCGAAGATCGACTCGGCGCTGTGCCCGGTGATTTTCATTTTGTCCTATGCCAAAATATCTCTTGTCCTGTGCCAGTGTATCCCACCCTGGCCGCCCTGCATTGGAGGTGCCCGCATGCCCCTTGCCGCTGCCGACTGGCCCATCGCCCAGTCCGTTGAACAGATCGCCGCCAACCTGGTCACGGTGCGCCAACGCATCGCCGATGCCTGCGCCCGCGTCGGCCGGGACCCGGCCAGCGTGCGCCTGCTGCCGGTCAGCAAGACCGTCGATGACGCCCGCATCCGCATGGCGGTGGCCGCTGGCTGCCACGAATTGGGCGAGAACAAGGTGCAGGAAGCACAACGCAAGGCCGAAACGATGGCCGACCTGGGCGTGCACTGGTCGGTGATCGGCCATCTGCAGACCAACAAGGCGCGCTACGTGGCGCGCTTTGCCAGCGAGTTCCAGGCACTGGACAGCCTGCGCGTAGCCGAGGCCCTGCAGCAGCGGCTGCAACTGGAAGAGCGCACGCTGGATGTGTTCGTGCAGGTCAACACCTCGGCCGAACCCAGCAAGTACGGACTGGAACCCGACGCGGTCGAGGCCTTCGTGCAGCAGCTGCCCGCGTTCGATCGCCTGCGCGTGCGCGGCCTGATGACCCTGGCCATCTTCACCCCCGACGTCGAGCGCGTGCGCGCCTGCTTCGTGCGCCTGCGCGAACTGCGCGACCAGCTGCAACGCACCGCCCCGCCCGGTCTGGACCTGTCGCAGCTGTCGATGGGCATGTCCGGTGATTTCGAAGTGGCCATCGAGGAAGGCGCCACCGTGGTCCGCGTCGGCCAGGCAATCTTCGGCGCCCGCGCCACTCCGGACAGCTTCTACTGGCCGAACAACGGAGCCCCGGCATGAAGCACGCGGTTGTCGTGCAGCACGTTGCCTTTGAAGACCTCGGCACCCTGCAGCCACTGCTGTTGGCGCAGGGCTGGCAGCTGCAGCTGCTGCAGGCCGGCGTCGATGCGCTCGATGACGCCGAAACAGCTGACCTGCTGGTCGTGCTGGGCGGTCCCATCAGTGTCAATGACACAGGGACCTATCCCTTCGTCAACGACAGCATTGCCCTGCTGCAGCGCCGGCTGCTGCAGCAGCGGCCGACCCTGGGCATCTGCCTGGGTGCACAGCTGATGGCGCGTGCACTCGGTGCCAGTGTCGCTCCCAGTGGCGGCAAGGAAATCGGCTTTGCGCCACTGCTGCTGACCGATGAAGGCCAGCGGTCTCCGCTGCAGTCCCTGCAGGGCATTCCGGTACTGCATTGGCATGGTGAGGCGTTCGAACTTCCGGCCGGTGCACGCCGCCTGGCCAGTACGCCGGCCTGCCGTCACCAGGCGTTCGCCATTGGCAGCCACGCACTGGCCCTGCAATGCCACCCGGAACTGGATGCCCGCCAGTTCGAGCGCTGGCTGATCGGCCACACGCTGGAGCTGGCCCAGGCCGGCATCGATCCCAACGACCTGCGTGCGCAGGCGCGTCGCTATGGCGCACCGCTGGCTGCGGCCGCCACCGCGATGTTCGACCATTGGCTGCAGGACCTGCCGGAGACACCGCAATGAACTACCGATTGCAGATCCACCGCGATGGTGCCCACTGGGGCCACTTCGACTGCAGCGGCCCCGATGCCCTGCAACGCATGGACGCCATTGCCGCACAGCTGCCTGCCGATCAGGGCTTCCAGCTGAAACGGCAGAAAGGTGTCGGCGAAGAGCGCATCCTGTCCAGCAATGCCGATGGCCTGCGGGTACTGGCTTCGCAGATCCAGTACCGCGACCTCTGACCCGATGGTAGTGCCGGCCGCTGGCCGGCATCCGGATCTGCCGGCCAGCGGCCGGCACTACCCGACGGCATTCCGGCATGCCAATCTTCCACCATGCTGACCCTGCAACGCGGCAACCACCACGGACTGCTCATCGCCCCGCGCTGGCCCTCCACCCGCATCCAACTGGAAGAAGAGGTACTGCAACGCCTGCTCGACGCGCAGGCAATGCTACCTGCCGGGCTGCACCTGCTGCTCACTCGTGGCTTCGAACCCAGCCGCAGCCGTCTCGGCGGCTTCCGCCGCGCGGTGCGACGGCTCGGCATTGCGGTGTTTCGCACCTGCTACCCGCAGCGCCGCGATGAGATCGATGCCATCTTCGGCGCCAACGGCCACGACATCGATGGCCGTCATATCGATGTCTCACTGGTACTGCACGGCAAGCGGCTGCGGCTGCTGCCCCTGGGCGTGTTCACCCCACCGCGCTGGCAGGATCGTCGCGTCGCCCACCATGCCGAAGCGGTCGCGCGGGTGAAGCGCAGCCTGCAGCACTGCGGCTTCGAGCTGCATCACAACCCCACCGAAGCCCTGCAGATCCACTGCGACTATCGCCCGCGCTGACGCCGCGGTGGCCCATGCGTGCTGTGTCTCGCGCCATAGATGCAAATGATTCTCTTTTGCTGTAAGGTGCAGCCGCTGCCCTTGCCGCCGCGGGCTGTTCCCTTTCCCAGTTGTCGCCCGCCCCGTGTCCACGCCTGTCGAACCGACGGATGTCGCGCAGCTGTGCGCGGCCCATTACCGGCCGCTGCACGCCCATGTCCGCCGCAAACTCCCGCAACGCAGCGACGCCGATGACGTCGTCCAGGAAACCTGGCTGCGTGTCGTCAAAGTCGCCGCCAGCGGCCTGCTGAGCAACGGCCGCGCCTATCTGTACCGTGTCGCCCACAACCTGATCGCGGATCACTACCGGCAGCGCCAGCGCCGTCGCGAAGAGGCACTGGATGACACGCAGTTGCAGGCCATCGCCGATCCTGCACCACTGCCCGAGCAGCGACTGCTCGACGCCGAACAGCTGCGCCACCTCGACGCGATCATCGCCGCGCTGCCACCGCGCTCGCGCCAGGTGTTCCTGCTGGCGCGGGTTGAACAATTGGCGCTGGCCGAGATCGGGCGCCAGCTCGGCATCAGCCGGCAGACCGCGCACGGCCATCTGCTGCGCGCCCTCGTCGCCCTGCAGCAGGTGCCCGGCGCATGAGCCAGGACGCGATCGCGCGCGAAGCCGCACGCTGGTGGCTGGACGGGCACGACGGTGACCGCGACGAGAACGCGTTCGACCAGTGGTACCAGGCCGACCCCCGCCATGCCGCGCAGTACCAGCATCTGCAGCACCTGTGGCAGGCAGGCGCGACGCTGCCCAGCCTGCAGCGGCAACAGCAGCGCAGGCAACGCCGTCGCCTGCGCGAAGCCGGCATTGCGGTTCTGTTGCTGTGCGCGCTGGGTCTCTACAGCCGCCATGCCTCGCCGCCCGTGGCGCAGGTACTGCGTACGGCCGCTGGCGAGATCCGCGAAGAAACCCTTCCGGATGGTTCGCATGTCCTGCTGTCACCCGGCAGCGAAGTGAAGGTGCGCATCGATGGGCAGCGCCGCCAGCTCCAGCTG
Organism: Stenotrophomonas sp. 78350_Sma; assembly: GCF_056482105.1. Lineage (NCBI taxonomy): Bacteria > Pseudomonadati > Pseudomonadota > Gammaproteobacteria > Lysobacterales > Lysobacteraceae > Stenotrophomonas > Stenotrophomonas sp. 78350_Sma. The sequence continues at coordinate 2,815,676 of NZ_CM151182.1, forward strand.
CAGCGCGGCCAGGCCTGGTTCCAGGTCGCTGCCGATGCCGACCGGCCCTTCCAGGTGCATACCCCACAGGGCACCGTCACTGCACTGGGGACCGCATTCGATCTTGCCGTGCAGGGCAACAGCAGCGTGGTCACCGTTACCGAGCATCGCGTGCGCGTGGACAGCGGCAACGTCAGCATGCTGGCCGACGACGGCGAGCAGCTGCGCTTCGATGGGCAGGCAACAGCCCATGCAACAACCGCCGCCCCCGGAACACTGGCCTGGCGCGAGCGGCGCCTGCACTGGGTGTCGGCCCCGCTGGCCGACGTCACGCAGGGCCTGGACCGCTGGCACGGCGGGCACACATGGGTCGTCGGCGAGCAGCTGCGCCAGCAGCCGGTCACCCTGCTTGGCAGTGCCGACGGTGCAGCCAGCAACCGCGACCAGTTGGCCACTCAGTTGCAGGTACGCGTGCTGCGCCTCGGCGCGGGCATACAGGTGTGGCTGCCGCCACGCAGGGAACAGCGTGATGGACCCTGACATCCGGCCTGCGGCTGCGTCTACCCAGGATGACGACGCTCTGCGTCAGCCCCTGGAGCCCCCGATGCTGTGCCCCCGCCCCCTTGTCCTCGCCCTGTCGCTGGCCTGCGCCAGCACCGTTCCACTGCTGCCAGACAGCGCCCACGCGCAGGCCGCCACTCGAAGCTACGATCTTCCCGCCCAGCCACTGGCCGCCGTGCTGGACGCCTACAGCCGGCTGACCGGTGTAGATCTGGTGATCGGCGCGGCGCTGCCTGCCGGTCATTCGGCGCCTGCGCTGCGCGGTGACTTCGACGATGCGCAGGCCCTGACGCGCCTGCTGGCGGGCAGCGGCCTGCGCCCGCGCTTCGTGGATGCGCGTCGTGCCGCCCTGGAACCGGCGCCGGCTGAACGTACCGATGGCAGCCGCCGCACCGGCCCGCTGCGGGTGCAGGGCACAACCACGCACGGCCAGGCGCCGGGTGCCGGCGCCAGCCAATATGTACCGGCCACCCGCGATGGCTTTGCGCCCACGGTCGGCAGCGAGCGCGTGGCGATGGCCGAACGCCAGGAAGGCAACAGCCTGCTGCGCTCGATGCCCGGCACCCACAGCTTCCATTCGCGCAGCCAGCCGGGCCTGCAGGTCAACATCCGCGGCATGACCGGTGCCGGCCGGGTCAACACCATGATCGACGGTGTCACCCAGACCTTCCGCAACAATGCCGGGCATGGCTCGGGCGGTCCGTTCGCCTATGTCGATCCTTTCCTGCTGGCCGGCGTGGACGTGCAGCGCGGTGCGGTCGCCGGTGGTGATGGCGCGGGCACGCTGGCCGGCAGTGCCAACTTCCGCACGCTGGATATCGACGATCTGCTCGATGAGGGCCGTGACTGGGGCCTGCGTGCAGGCTATCGCCACGGCAACAACGGCTACGGCAGCGGCCGTACCTTCGCCGGTGCCTGGCGCCACAGCGAAGAGGGGGGCGACCGCCAGTTCGGCCTGCTGGCCGCCGCCAGCAGCAGCCGCAGCAGCGAATACGCGACCGCGCGTGGGCAGAAGAACAACGCCGACCCGGGCAGCCAGCAGCCCAGCAGCTGGCTGTTGAAAGCACGCCTGCAGCCCAGCGACCAGCACCGGCTGGACCTGAGCCACATGCGTTACGAAAACGACTTCTACCACAACTATCCGTGGCAGATTTCCGCGCGCAACCAGCGCGCCAGTTACCACTACACGCCCTATTCGCCGTGGATCGACCTGCGTGCGACCTTCGCCAGCAACAAGACCCGGCTGTTCTATCCGCCGGTGGAGGCATCCAGCTACATCGGCCGCCGCACCCACAGCAGCCTGAGCAGCTGGACCGTGGACAACACCAGCCGCTTCGACATCGGGGCACTGCAGGCGCGCTGGAACACCGGCATCAAGCACCAGTCGGACATCTATGTGGCCGATACCCCCATCCTGCGCGGTGCCAACCCGCAGGGTCGCAGCCAGCTGGACAGCGTGTTCAGCACGCTGGAGCTGCAGTACGACATCTACGCACTGACCGCCGGCCTGCGCCAGGACCGCTTCGGCATCCGTGGCCACATCCCGGTGTGCTCGGACGTGCCCGGCCAGTGCACCGAGATCAATGGCGGCGACATCGACGTGCGTCGCACCGAGCGCGCACTCAGTCCGAGCCTGGCGGTTTCATTGCAGGCCACCGACTGGCTGCAGCTGTTCGCCGAGGTCTCGCGCACGTCGCGGCCGCCGCGCGTGCAGGAAATGTTCTTCGAGAAGATCCCGCTGGAGGACGCCAGCGTCGCCGACGGCATCGGCGCCAATCCGTTCCTGCACCGCGAGCGCTCGCGCAACCTGCAGTTCGGCGCCAACCTCAGCACCGACTCGCTGCTGGTCGACGGTGACCTGGCACAGCTGCGGGTCACCCGCTTCGACAACCGCATCCGCGACTACATCAAGCCGCAGTACCTGCTGATCGTGCATCCGCCGGAAGTGGAACCGTTCGTGGTGCCGATCGACAGCGATCCGCAACTCAACGCCTGGACCGATGTGCTGGACGCCGACGACTTCAGCGCCACCACGCGCTGGATGAACCACCCCGGCGTGGTGCGCATGCGCGGTATCGAACTGGAAGCGCATTACGCCAGCGAGCACTACCACGCCACGCTGAGCTGGACCCGCTCGCGCACCAGTGCGCCGGCCATCGAGTTCGTCAACCTGGAAGACATCACCGCCCTGCCCGACCGCTACTGGACGCTGGACGTGGGCGGCCGCTGGTGGCAGCAGCGCGTGCAGGCCGGCCTGCGCGCCGAGTACTCCGGCCCGACCGAGGAAGGCTACGACTTCTTCCAGACCCGCAAGACCGGCGGCACCGGCGTGCTGCTGGACTTCTACGCGAGCTTCAAGCCCCAGGCCAACACCACGCTGTGGCTGAACATCGAAAACCTGCAGAACAAGGCCTATGACAACAATGCCTCGATCGACAGCATCTTCAGCCCGATCCTGGACCGCGGCAACGGCCGTGGCCGTACCGTCTCGATGGGCGTCAATGTGGCGTTCTAGCCGTCGCTGGCTGCCCGGATGCCTGCTCGCGCTGGCGACAGTGGCCAGCGCGCAGCCGATGCCTGGCACGGTGATCGACCTGGCCAACGGCCAACATCTGGACGAAGCCGCATTCGTGACGCGTGCGGCGGACGCCCAGAGGCTGCTGCTGGGTGAACGCCATGATCTCGCCGGAGACCACGCCGCCCAGCGCTGGCTGCTGCAGTCCCTGCAGCGGCAGCGCCCGCAGGGTTCGCTGGTGCTGGAAATGATCGCCAGCGAGCGCCAGCCACGCCTGCAGCGGGTGCAGCGCTGGCTGGCCAAGGGCAACCAGGCCGAAGGTGCACGCCTGCAGGAACTGCTGGACTGGGATACGCGCTGGCCGTGGGCCGCGTATGGCGGGCTGGTACAGGATGCTGCCGATGCAGGTACGCCGCTGTTCGGCGGCAACCTGTCACGTGCCGAGGTCAACGCGCTGCTCGCGTCCACCGAGGGCGTGCGGTTCCCGGTGGCCGCTGCCCGCCAGCGCCTGTCGGCGGTGGTGCTGGCCCAGCACGCAGACGCAGCACCGATGCTGGAAGGAATGCTGGCCGTGCAACAGGCCCGCGACGCGCGCATGGCACAGGTGCTGCTCGATGCGCCCGCGCCGGCGCTGCTGGTCGCGGGGCGCTGGCATGTACTGCGCGGTACCGGGGTACCGGGGTACCTGTCAGCGGCTACGCCTGCGCTGGTGATCGCATTGGCTTCGCCGGGTGAAACCGTCGATGCGACGGATGCCGATCTGCTGTGGGTGCTGGACGATGAGTGAGCGTGGCCAACACTGGCAGGCGATCGCGATCACCGTCGTCCTGCACCTGCTGCCCCTGCTGCTGTTGGTGCACTGGGTCGCTGTGCCGCCGATGCTGCCGCCGCCGGAGCAGGACGTGCGCATCAGCCTGCGCCTGCTGGCACCGGCCACGCCGCCACAGCCCGTAGAGGAGCGCCAGGCCGACACCCCCAGCCAGGCGCAGCAGGCGCGTGCATCGCAACCGACAAAGTCGCCCCCGCCACCGAAGCCCACCGCCGCGCGCGAGGGCGAGTTGGCCGCCAGCGAAACGGGCGGGACGGGTCGAAAGCCGCTGCCGGTCGCCCCGCCGGCGGCCGCGACCGATGCCAGTCCCGCACCGGCATCGATCACGGCCGCTCCGCCTGCTCCAGACGCGCCACCGGCGGACTTCCAGGCCGGCGCCGCCAGCGACCAGTGGGAAGCCCGCCTGATGGCGCGGCTGGAGCGTTACCGCTATTACCCTGCCGCCGCCCGCTCGCGCCGGCAGCAGGGCACTGCCTGGGTCAGGGCCAGCATCGACCGCGAAGGCCGCCTGCTGGCACTGCGGCTGGAGCAGTCCAGTGGCCAGCCGATGCTCGATGACGCTGCGCTGCAGACCTTCCGTCGTGCGCAGCCGCTGCCGCCCATTCCCGATGAACTGAAGGCACCACAGGAACTGGTGGTGCCGGTGGAGTACTACCTGCGCTAGGCGGCGTAGGCCTCCGCCTCGATCTCGAACAGCATGCCGTCCAGCGCCAGTCGCGGCACCGGGATCAACGTGCAGGTGGGCGCCGCACGGTTCGGCCAGCGCCGCCGCACCTGGTGGGCAATGATGCCCAGCCGGTCCTCATCGTGGCCGACCACCAGGATGCGCAACCGCGTCACATCAGCCAGGCTTGCCTGCGCCGAGCGCAGCGCGGTCTGCAGGTTGTCCAGCGCCTGCCCGACCTGGTCTTCGAAGCTGGGCGAAAGACGGCCCTGGGCATCTTCACCGCCCTGCCCGGCGACGTGGATCACCCGTGCCGGCAGGCGCACCACCGCCACGTGTGAGTAGCCGTTGGCCGAAGGATCATAGAGGCCCGGTGGATTGAACAGCTCCAGCAGGCCATGGCTGAGGTCCGGTGTGGTCAGCAGGTTCATGCCGCGCGCCTCGTAGGGGTTGCCGGCAGTCTGTGACCTCAACCCGGGTTGAGGTCAAACGGATCCGGTGCAACAGACCGGTCTGCCACGCGCAACGATCACGCGTTCCCGTGGACTCGAGCCTGCTCGACTTCCGCCGACCAAAAGCAGTCGAGCAAGCTCGACTCTACAGAAGCGTGGTCACGTCCACGCGGGGTCTGCAGTGAAATCGATGGTCAGCCAGAACGTGCTGCTGCGCGCATCCAGCCGCACCGCGATCTCGTCGCGCATCGCATCGACCTCACCCACTGAACCCAGCGGCATGGCCGGGTCGGCCAACACATGGATCTCGATGAAGCGCATCCGTCCCATCTTCGCCACATGACTGGTGAAACCGGCATAGCCGCGCTCGGCCACGAACGCCTGCATCACCTGCTGCACGCGCCGGTCCAGATCGTCCGGCGCCACCTGCAGCACTTCGCGCATGGCCTTCCACGCACTGCGTGCCGGCACCGGCAACACCGCCAGGCTGATCAACGCCAGCACGATCGAATCCAGGTACGGCACCCAGTGGTGCCATTCGCCCCCCTGCAGGGCCAGGGCCAGTAGGAAGGCCAGTACCACCGCCAGGCTCATCAACCCACCCAGCAGCCAGCCACGCACGTCCAGCCACAGCAGCGCCGAGCGCAGGTGCCGCGCCCGCTGGGCGACAAACGCCGCCATCGCCAGGTTGCTGGCACTCAGCAATGCCGCCCACCACAGCGCGGGCCCGAATTTCACTTCGTGCCCGCCCGTGGTCAAACCAATCACCGCGTTGGCCAGCGCATACACGCAGGCCAGCGACAGGATCACCCCGCCGAGTGCCTCGACCATCGGCTCCAGGTGCCAGTAGCCGTACTGGAAGCGCGGGCTCTGCTCCCGCGCCACCAGTCGCAGCACCGACAACGACACCAGGGTCAGGGCGACGTCGACCAGGCTGTACACGCCGTCGAACAGGATGGCCTGCGATCCCACCAGCAGGCCACCGCCGAAGCCGACCGCGCTCACCGCAAGGGTGACCCCGATCGAGAACTTCAGGATGCGTTGCTCGCGCGCGGTATCCATCGTCCGCCGAAAGGCCGACCGTTGCCGGTCAGGCCTTCAGCACCTCCACCCTGTACGAAACCGCATCACCCTCCTGCTCGATGATGAGCCCGTGAACGTCCGACTCGAAGCCCGGGAAACGGGCGTTCTGCTCGCGGGCGATGCGCAGCGACTGGATGATCGGCTCATCGCTGTCGCCAAAGCGTTCGCCCGGCATGATCGTCGGGATGCCCGGCGGGTACGGCACCAGCATGGTCGCGGCGATGCGGCCACTGATCTGCTCGATGTCGACCCGCTCGATCTCGCCCTTCACCAGATGGTTGTAGGCATCGGCCGGGGTCATCACCGGCGTCGGCAGATCCACGTACATCTCGCGCATCACCTTGGCCACCGCGAATTCCTGGTTGAACGCATGCAGCGCGTCACACAGGTCACGCAGGCCCCAGCCCGCATAGGCGTTCGGATAATCGGCGGCCAGCGTCGGCAGTGCCTGGCTCAGCGGCGCGTTGCGGTCGTAGAGCTCCTTGAATGCCATCAGCTCGGTGACCAGGGTGCTCCACTTGCCCTTGGTGATGCCCATCGAGAACAGGAACAGCACCGAGTACAGGTTGGTCTTTTCCACAGTGATGCCGCGGCCCCACAGGAACTTGCTCAGCACCGCCGCCGGGATGCCCAGCTTGCCCATGCTGCCGTCCATTGCCAGGCCCGGCGTCAGCAGGGTCACCTTGATCGGGTCGATCAGCACATAGTCGTCAACCAGGTTCTCGAAGCCGTGCCAGTGTGCATCCGGCTGCAGGTACCACTCCTCGCGCTTGGCCACCAGCGGTGCCGGCGTATCGCCCTTGTCCAGGCTGCGCTCGACCTGGGTCGGCTGCCACACGCTGAACCACCAGTCGTCACGCCCCAGGTCATCGCGGACATGCAGCATCGCGCGGCGGAAGGCGATGGCTTCGTCGTGCATTTCCTGCACCAGCGAGCGGCCAGCGTCGCCTTCCATCATCTTCGACGCCACATCACAGGCCGCGATCACCCCGTAGTGCGGGCTGGTCGAGGTATGCATCATGAACGACTCGTTGAAGCGCTCCGCGTCCAGATTGCGCTGCGCCGAATTGCGTACGTGGATCATCGACGCCTGCGAGAACGCGGCCAGCAGCTTGTGGGTCGAATGCGTGGTGAAGATGATCGCATCCTGCTCACGCGGCTTGCCCTTGGCCATGCCATAGTGGTTCTCGTAGAACGGATGGAACGCAGCATAGGCATACCAGGCTTCATCGAAATGCAGGAAATCGACCGCGCTGCCGATCTCGTCAGCGATCTTCTCGGCGTTGTAGCACAGGCCATCATAGGTCGAGTTGGTGACCACCGCGATGCGCGGCTTGGAGCCGGCCTGGTAGGCCTGGCTGGCCAGCGGGTTGGCGGCGATGCGCTGCTGCAGCGATTCCGGCGTGAACTGGTCCAGGCTGATCGGGCCGATGATGCCGTGCGCGTTGCGGCTGGGGGTGAAGTACACCGGCACCGCGCCCGTCATGATCAGCGCGTGCAGCAGCGACTTGTGGCAGTTGCGATCGACGAACACCACGTCACCGCGCGCCACCGTGCCATGCCAGACGATCTTGTTGGCGGTGGAGGTGCCATTGGTGACGAAGAAGGTATGGTCGGCACCGAAGTTGCGTGCCGCCTCGTTCTCGGCGTCCTTGATCGGGCCGGTGTGATCGAGCAGTGAGCCCAGCTCCGGCACCGAGATCGACAGGTCGCTGCGCAGGGTGTTCTCGCCGTAGAACTGATGGAATGCACGGCCGACCGGCGATTTGGTGAACGCCACGCCGCCGGCATGGCCCGGCGTATGCCAGGAATAGTTCGACTCGGCCGCATGATGGATCAGCGCCTTGAAGAACGGCGGCAGCAGGTTCTTCATGTAGTCTTCGGCCGCGCGCATCACCTGCCGCGAGATGAAGCTCTTGGTGTCTTCGAACAGGAAGATGAAGCCGTGGATGTATTTGAGCAGCTTGCTCGGCACCTTTTCGATGGTGCGGCGCTCGCCGTACAGGAACACCGGCAGGTTGGCGCGGCGCGCGCTCTGCTCGCGCAGGAAGGCGGTCAGGCGCTGGAACTCGCCATCCACCTCTTCGCTGCCGTCGATCGAGATCAGCACCGCCGAGGCCGCCACGTAGGTGCGGGCACCGGCGCGGGCATCATCCAGGTTCAGGCCGCACAGCACGCGCTGGTCGTTGCTGCGCAGCTCTTCCACCAGGGCACGGATCAGGATGCCGCCGATGCGCGGCGACTCGTAGTCGTTGTCGATGACAATGACCGGATAGTCCAGGGACTTGAAGTACACGTTGATTCTCCTTGTCGAACTCAGGAACGCTGGGCACCGGCGCTGATGGCCGAGGCCTCGCGGGCGCGCTGCCGCTGCTGGCGGCGCTCCTCGCTGAAGAAGGGATAGAACACGGTGATGAACAGCACGAACAGGAAGGCGTACTGCACGATGGTTCCCGACGAGCCGTAGATCGCCCACAGGCAGTACACGACGGTCAGGCTGGTCAGGGTCCAGAACGCACCGGTGTGGACCAGGGTGTGCGAGCGCTCGACCACGAAGTAGCAGGCCACGCACGAGTAGATGTAGGGCAGCAGGGTCAGCACCACGGCCGCCGACGTGATCACGTCGAACTGTGCCGACGCGGTTTCCGAGGTGGAAGTGACCAGCACCGCCAGGGTCATCAGCACGGCCACGATCAGCACGCCCTTGACCGGCACGTCGTCCTTGTTGGTCTTGCTGAAGATGCTCGGGAAGAGGCCGTCGTCGGAGGCTGCCTTGGCACTCTGCGCGGTCAGCAGGATCCAGCCACCCAGCGAACCGGCAGCACCGATGAAGGCGCACAGGCTGACCAGCGCACCGCCCCAGCCACCGACGGCCTTGGCGGCAGCCAGTGCGAACGGCGCATCGGAAGTCTGCAGCTCGCCGTTGGGCACCATGCCCATGATCACCGAGGAGCTGGCGATGTAGGCGATGGCGGCCAGGAACACACCGGCCAGGGTGGCGCGGGCCACGTTCTTTTCCGGGTTCTCCACCACGCCAGCGGTGACCGAAGCGGATTCAACGCCGATGAAGGCCCACAGGGTCAGTGCCGCAGCGCTGGAGATCGCGCCGAAGTTGGATTCACCGGACACGTTGTAGGCGCCCTTGAAGATGTCGGCATCGAAGAAGAACCAGCCGAAGATGGCGATGCCCAGGATCGGCACCAGCGCGAAGCTGGTGGTGACCGTCTGCACGCGGCTGACGAAGGCCGGGCCGATCATGTTGGCGAAGCTCAGCGCCCACACCAGCACCAGCACCGCGATGCAGCGCACCAGCGGCTCGGACAGGATCGGGAAGAAGTAGCTGAAGTAGCCGACCGCCGCGATCGGGATGGCGACGTTGCCGATCCAGTTGGCGAACCAGTAGATGGTGTTGGTCTGGAAGCCCATGTAGGGCCCGAACCAGTCACGCGCATAGGCATACGGGCCGCCCGCCTTCGGTGCCAGCTTGCCCAGCTTGGCGAACACGAAGGCCAGCAGCAGCGCGCCCGCGGTGGTGATCAGCCAGCCCCAGATCGAGGCGGTACCAATCTTGGCCAGGCTGGATGGCAGCAGGAACACGCCTGAGCCCATCATGTTGCCGGCGACGAGGAAGGTGGCTCCGACCACCCCGATTTTCTTTGCTTCTGCCATGACAATCTCCTGTACTGGCATGAGCCCGGTGCAACCGGGCGTGGGGACGGTTACGCTGGCGTACGACCGCTGGCGCCTATCTGATGAAGTTGTATTGCAGGCTGCCCTGCACCCGGACGGTGTCGCCGCGCGCGCCACCCTGCTGTTCCAGGCGGCCATACAGCAGCTCCATGCCCATCGTCCACGACGGTGCCGGGCTCCAGATCAGGTTGAACACGCCGTAGCGGCTCTGACGGAATGCGTCGGCCGCCAGTGCAGCATTCCGCTCCAGGGTCAGCTGGCCGAAGATCAGGTTCGATCGCCACAGCTCGGACCAGTAATGGGTGTAGCCCACGAAGCCGCCGTGCAGGTCCAGCGCGTCGAGACGGCCGTCGGCACCGACCACCGCGTCCAGCCCGGAGCCGGTCAGGTCGGCGGTGTAACGGCTGAGGCCGCGGCCACCCAGCGCACCGAACAGCAACAGGTCACGCTCGCCCACCGAGGCCGAGCCGCTCAGCTGCAGGCCACCGGCCATGCGCCGGTCGCGCTCGCCCTCTCCGTCATAGGCGAGGCTGCGCGCCACCGCGCCCAGCTGCAGATGGCCCCAGTCACGCTCCAGGCGCGCGGTCACGGTTACATCCGGCAGGCGGTTCACCGCAGCCCGCTCGTCGCTGGCACCAGCAAGTTCAGTCTTCGGGTCTTCGGCCGCCACGGTCAGCGTGTTGCCCTTCCCCATCGCGAAGCTGTGGTGGATGCCGGCCACCAACAGATAGCCGGCGCCGCCCGGCCCGGCGAAGTCCAACGTGTCGGGCAGGCTGTCCGGGTCCATGAAGCTGGAGTAGCCATAGCCGGCATAGGTATTACCGAGCTGCCCATAAGCATGCCGCAGGCGGAATTCATAGCCATCGCTGCTGCCGAAGAAGTCGTTCTCCAGATAGAAACGCAGGTTGCCGTGCGTGGTCGGGCGCCGCGCCTCGAAACTGAAGCGGGTCTGCTTGGCGTGGATGTTGAAGTTGGAGACATCGCGGTGGCTGCCGCCGACCGGCATCGACGAGGGAATGAACTGGTCCTCGTCCCCGGCCGCGCGCGAATCGGTGATCGCATCCAGCTTGGCGTAGCCGCCGATGCGGATCACCGTATCGGTGCCGGGAATGGCAAAGAACCCCTTCAGATCGGGATCGGTCGGGCCCGCCGCACTGTCCGGTCGCGATGCGGCAGTGGATGGATCAGCGACCGAATCGCGCTGCGGCAGTACCGGCTGCGCCACACCCGGCACCTGGGTGCGATGGATCACATCGGAAGGGGCGGCGGAGGCAATCGGCGCCGTTGCAGGCATGGCTGTTGCCTGCGCAGGCGTAGCATCGCGCTGCTCCAGCCGGTCCAGCCGTTGCTGCATGCCTTCCAGCGCCTGGCGCATTGCGGCAATCTCACGCCGCAATGCCTGCGCATCCTCCGCGTCACCCTGGTGGGCGTACGCCGGCGTGATCGCCAGTGCCCCCATACACGCCAGACTCAGTACCGCCAAACGCATTGCATACTCCCCGGACGAACACTCGCATCACGGTTCCGGAGCGCACGCATGCGCCGCCCTGGCTTCGCGTTGCCGTTGCTGGAAATGCGGGTACTGCGTCGACGACATCGGCCAGCCTGCGCGTGGCAGGCAACAGGACGATGACACTGTCCCGCCTGCACCCATGTCGACCCCATCAAGGTCGCGCTGCCAGAGAGGTGGCGACCGCAGCGGTCTGGGTAACAAGCAGGAAGTGAGAGTGTCGTGAATGGCTGTGCCGACCTGCCCGGATCAGGGCAGCCGCGGCGCGGCATCCATGGCGCGTTGACGCTGTATTCCATGCGTCAAAGGCTAGTCCGTTTGTCGTTTTTGGCCTTGATTGGAATCAAGGCACGACGCTTGATCTCAGTCACGATTCAGACGTGACGGCGAACAGACTATGCGCAAGCGGTTGTGTTCGCCTGGGGCACGGAACGCAACAGGCCCGCATGTCACCATGCGGGCCTGTGGTCTACATCAGCATGCAGGCATGGATCAACGCGGACCGAGCACCGTCTGCAGGTCGTCACCCTGCGGCAATCCAGCCCGGCGCTGCACCTGGCCCTGTGCATCCTGGAACAGGATACCCGGGGTGCCCTGGAACCCCATCTCCAGCATCAATACCTGGTTGGCATCAAGCTTGCCGGCGATCTCGCGGCTGATGCTCGGCAGCGCCTTGATGCCGCCACGGTCGAACTGGCGCTCGTTCTCCAGCAGCGCCGCACTCGGATCACGTGCCGCGAGAATGGCTGCGGCCTTGGCCGGGCTGTCCTCGCGGATCACACCCACCATGATGTGACGCAGCTGCACCTTGCCGGCGTCGACCCACGGACGGGCCGCCTCCCAGAACTTGTGGCAATAGGGGCAGTTGGCATCACTGAAGGTATAGACCACGCGCGGGGCGTCGGCCTTGCCGTCACGCACCCAGGCGCTGGCGTCGAGCTTGGTCCACATTTTGGCCGACATCGGTGCGGCGACCAGCTTCTCGACCGCTTCGGCAGCCACATCATTGCCTTCGGCATCGAACAGGCTGCCCACCAGCACGTGCTTGCCATCGGCCGTGACATAGGCCGCTGCAGGCTGCTGACCACCCACCACACCAGCAAAACCGCGCAGGCCACCGGGCGCATCGAATTCGGCAACGACCTCGAAGCCGTGCTTTTCGATGCCCTTCAGCACTGCAGGGCGATCGCCCTTGGCGGCAGAGGCCGCAGCACTCGTCGCCGGTGCCGTGGGGGCCTTGCCCGGCGGCGTCTGTGCCTGGCTGCAGGCGGCCAATGCCAGCATGACCGGCAGCAACAGCACCGCCGGGGCGGTGCGCAGGGAAGTCGACAACATGGGAACTCCGTAGTGAGATGCCCGCGCAGGCTACCGCAGCCGGCGCAGTTTGTGTTCAAGGCCGGCCGCGGTCAGCTCGCCCAGGTGCAGTTCACGCAGGCGTCCATCGGCATCGAAGAAGAGTGTCGAAGGATAGGCCTGTACACCCAGCACTGTTGAAGCGGCCGCTTCGTCATCCAGCAACACGTTGCCCAGCATCAGTCGCTCACCGGCAAGAAAACCCTGGACCTCATCCAGGGTTTCGCCCTGATTGAGGAAGACGAACTGCACGTTGCCATGTGCCTGCTGCGCCGCTGCGAGCACCGGCATCTCCCGTCGGCAGGGGCCGCACCATGTGGCCCACAGGTTCAGCACCACCGGCCGGCCACGGAACTGCTGCAGGTCAACCGTTCCGCCCTGCAGGTCCGCGACCTGCAGCGTTGGCAATGGCATCTGCCGCTCCTGCCAGGCCGACAGCAGCTGCCCCCCAGCAGCCCAGAGCAGCACCCCCACAAGTGCGCTCGTCAGTACCGGTGCACGCAACTGACGCCACGGCCGCAGACGCCATGATCCCCACGCCAGCCCGGCCACCAGCACCACCATCAGGTGATAGCCACCATCGGTGACCTGCAGGATGCTCCAAGGCTCCGATCGATAGAGCGCGAAATTCAGCACAACAAAACTGATACGACCACACAACAGGCCGATCAGCAGCATGTCCAGCACCATGCTTGCTGCCGACGGCAGCGGCATTCCGACGGCCCTGCGCGGCCAAAGACGGGCAACGATCATGGCCAGCAACGTGCACATGAGGATCAACACCACCGGCATCGGTACCGGTCCAACACTCGACATCAGCCCACCTGCTCAAGTTCCACTGACTGCATGGTCAAAGCGTCACGCCCAGGTTGCAAGCGCTGGCCCGCCACCCGTCATCAGGCCGCACTCCGCCCCAACTGCATGCCGGGGGGCGTCTGCAGGCCGCGCAGACTGCCGGCCACCGACGGCATCAACGGTCTTTCCCGCCGCTTGCAGTTGACGTGGCGACGATAGTTGGCCGGTGTCATGCCCACGATGCGGAGGAACAGACGCCGGAACGCGCTCTGATCAGCGTAGCCCACACCCCAGGCCACCTCTTCGATGCCTGCGCCCTGCTGCAGCAGGGTCTGCGCCTTGGCAATGCGCAGCCGTTGGCAGTATTCGATCGGCCGCAGACCGGTCGCACGGAGGAAGCGCCGCTGCAAGGTGCGCGGTTCCAATCCGGAAACCTCGCAGATTGCGGCCAGAGTGGCCCCTCGTGCCGCAGTGGTATGCAGCCAGCGCTGGGCCTTCAGTACATCGCGGTCACCGTGGGCGAAGTTGGCACTGAAACGCTCAAGATCCTGCTGGATGCCTGCGGGCACGACAATCCCGAGCTGTTGCGCGACCGCACTCGCCACGCCCTGCCCGTGCAGCCGATACAGCAAACGCAGCCCGAGGAAACGCCAGGCCTGCGATCCGCCAACGGTCAACAGATCACCATCATCGACCAGCGCCCGCTCACTGGGGACCCAGCTCACCGCCTGCGCCTGCAACCCCGGATGTCGCCCCAGATCCGGGCCGCTGACCGTTCTTCCGGCCAGCAGTCCCGCACGGGCCAGCACACCGACCCCCTCACTGGCAGCAGCCAGCAGGCTGCCACCGTCATAGTGGGCCCGCAACCAGTCCAGCAGGACCTCCTCGGCGCGCAGACAGGCTCCAGGGCTGATCTGGCCGGGAACCGCGATTACCGCAGGAATGGCGGCGTCAAGCATTTCAGCACCCGCGATGCGATGTACACCGGTCTGGCTGGCGGGCACGATCCAGCGGGTGACAAGCACGCGTTTGAACGGTCGGCGCTGCTGTTGGGCCAGGCGGTTGGCGACGTGGGCCATTTCGGCCAGCACCGAGGCGGCGGAGGGGTCCCCTCCCGGGTATTCGACCACCGCAACCTCGACGAATGCTTCGTTCCTGACTCCCTCCACAGACCACCTCCTCGGTTCGTTGCAGGCCATCGAACGGCCGGTTCAGGCGAAGGGTAGGAACAGGCCCATCTGCGGGGCTATGAAGAAAGTTGCAAAGTGGGCTGAATGCGCGTGCCGGGCTGAAGCCTTGACTCTCGACCAGACTCCAGGCTTCACAATGGCGGCAGGATCCGCAGGAAAACTGCCATGAACATTGGACAACTGGCCCGTCAGGCGGGCGTTCCGATCGATACGGTCCGCTATTACGAGCGGCAGCAGCTGCTGCCGACAGCCGCGCGCTCGGCTGGCGGCTACCGCATCTTCGGCGAGCCGGACCTGCGCCGGTTGCGCTTCATCCGCCGCGCCAAAGCACTGGGATTCAGCCTCGAGGAAATCGGCGAACTGCTGGCGCTCAGCGATCACCACCGGCAGGACATGGGAAGCGTGCGCGACACCGCCCAGGCCCGCCTGCAGGACATTGCACAACGGATGGCCGAACTGCAGCGCATGCATACCGCGCTTTCGCAGCTGGTCGATGCATGCCCCGGTCATGGCACCCTCGACCAATGCCCGATCCTGGCGGCGCTGACCGACGACAACGCATAGACATCCCTGGCGCAGATCGGCATTGCAACGCACGTGAAGAAAAGTGCAACAAATGCTTGCCAACCCCCTGGGGCAAGGCTATTATTTCGCTCCTCAGCGACGTGGGGCCATAGCTCAGCTGGGAGAGCGCCTGCATGGCATGCAGGAGGTCAGCGGTTCGATCCCGCTTGGCTCCACCAATCTTTCGGCATTAGGCCGTCGAAAGGTCGCTAAAGAACATTGATGAGAATTGCGTCCCCATCGTCTAGAGGCCTAGGACATCACCCTTTCACGGTGGCGACCGGGGTTCGAATCCCCGTGGGGACGCCACTCATCACGAACAACGAGGACCCGGCCGATAACCGGGTCTTTTTTGTTCACCGCCTACCGGCATTCAGGCTGTGGCGTTGCGGTTCCCCTGCCCTCGTGGCTGCGGTTGAACCGGAACGAAAAAAGTTGAAAAAAAGCTTCCACAAACGTGAACACGCAGGTATGATAGGCGGCTCGGTAACACGGGGCCATAGCTCAGCTGGGAGAGCGCCTGCATGGCATGCAGGAGGTCAGCGGTTCGATCCCGCTTGGCTCCACCACTTTCGACATTAGGCCGTCGAGAGTTCTACAACTTGAAGTTTTTCGTGCGTCCCCATCGTCTAGAGGCCTAGGACATCACCCTTTCACGGTGGCGACCGGGGTTCGAATCCCCGTGGGGACGCCAGTTTCAAAACGGACTCTGCTCCCGGCAGATCATCCGGAGTTTCATGGGGCCATAGCTCAGCTGGGAGAGCGCCTGCATGGCATGCAGGAGGTCAGCGGTTCGATCCCGCTTGGCTCCACCACTTCGACATTAGGCCGTCGAAGCATCTACAACTTGAAGTTTTCGTGCGTCCCCATCGTCTAGAGGCCTAGGACATCACCCTTTCACGGTGGCGACCGGGGTTCGAATCCCCGTGGGGACGCCAATTCTTGAAAACCCTGGCTTCGGCCGGGGTTTTTCTTTGCCTGCGATTCCCGGGAAGGCCCTGTCCGCGCATGGCGGGGATCCACTGCAGGGCCCGGGTAGATCCACGCCATGCGTGGATGGTTTCACCTCCGCCGCACCTCAGAACCGGCGATACATCCCGATCGACGCCGGTGCTGTCGGCGCAAAACCAAACTGCGCATACAACCGGTGCGCCTCACCATCGGCCAGCAGGCTGACGTATGCCGATGGCGGCAGGTTCGCCTGCATCCAGCCATCCAGGCGCCGCATCACTTCCTTGCCCAGGCCCTGCCCCTGCAGGCGCGGCAGCACCGCGATATCGCAGACCTGCAGGTGGCACCCACCATCGCCGACGATGCGGCCCATCGCTACCAGCTCATTGCCCTGGTAGGCACACACGCCATACAGGGTGTTGGGCAGCGCCCGCGTCGCCGCCTCATGGCTCTTGGCACTGAGGCCGGCCAGCACACGCAGCCGGCAGTAGTCTTCAACCGTGGGGACAGCCTCGCGGAACTGGCAGCTGACGGAATCATTCATGCGGTATCTCCCTGTAGGTCGGGCTATCCTGCCGTATCCACGTCGCAGCGACTGCGACCCAGGCCTGCAGAGTTCCCATGTGCTATTCCGCCCTGATCCGCGCCGACTACGCCACGCTGGTCCGCGAGTTCGGTGCCATCCTGTCGCTGGAGGAGTTCGCCGAACTGTACGCACACGACCCCGGCAAGAAGCGACCGAAAACTCCGAAAGCAATGGATGACGGCTTTGCCGGCGCACGCACCGGACAGGGCCGCGACATCGTCGCGAAGATCCAGCACTGGCATGCACTGGAACGCCAGGTTCTGGAGGCGGAGCTGGCCGGCCAACGCGAGCGCCGCGATATCGCCCATGCAACGCTCGCCACGCGCCCACCCAGAAGGCACGCAACGACCTGCGCGTGGCCGGCAACCGCATCGAACGCGCCCAGGCCCGGCTCGAAGACCTGCACCGGGTCCAACTACTGCCGCGCGACAACCGCATTTTCCCCGGCACCTACGCGCCGGTGATGGTCAGCGAGAACGGCCGCCGGGTGATCAAGCCGATGCGCTACCAGTGCCGGCTGCCCGACAAACCGGCACGCAACGACGTGCTCTACCCCGGCACCTACAACGCACGACGTGACAGCCTGGAAGGCTATTGGCGCGGCGCGTTCGGCCTTCGCCACGGCGTTGTCGTGGTGCGGGCGTTCTATGAGCACGTACCACGCCACGCCATCGCAGGGCGCGCGCTGGGCGCCGCGGAAAAGGAACAGGATGTGGTGCTGGAGTTTCGCCCCGATCCGCCCCGCGACCTGCTTTTGGCCTGCCTTTGGGCGGAATGGGAGGGACCGGAAGGACGCCTGCTCTCGTTCGCCACGATCACCGACACCCCGCCACGCGATGTCGCCGCGGCAGGTCACGATCGCGGCGTGATACCTATCCGCAGGGAACATCTCGATGCGTGGCTCAATCCCGACCCGGACAACCTGGCCGGGCAGTACCGCATCCTCGACGACCGCGAGGACATCCGATACGTGTACGACGAGGCCGGCTGAAGCGCCGTTCTCACGCCGTTGCGCTGGAACGGCCCACCGCACGGGTCAGCGCCCGGGTCAGATCCGCCGACAGGTACGGCTTGACCAGCAGTATTCCGGCCAGCATCGACTCGGGCAACTGCTCAGCCAGCATTCCGGTAGCGAGCACGAACGGTACGCCACGCGCCGACAATGCTGCCGCCACCGGCTCGCTGGTCTCGTTGCGGGCCAGGCGATAGTCCAGCAGGGCCACGTCCGGGGCCGAGTCTTCCAGCATGCGCAATGCCTCAGCCACGCTCGCCGCCAACCCGACCACAGTCGCGCCGGCATGCACCAGCTGCATCTGCAGCAGCGCCGCGCTCATCTCGTCGTTCTCGACCACCAGCACCCTCAGGTCCTGCAACACTGTCATCGGCTATGGCTCCTGGAGGCATTCAAGCCGGCGCAGTATAGCCATCACAGAGCCGATGCCGACAGGAAACGCCCCGATCTGCCTTGCCCCTATGAAAGCCCCACCCTCCTCGGTTACACTCACACGCTGCCTGCCGGTGTGGCGGAATGGTATACGCAGCTGACTCAAAATCAGCCGGGGGTGACCCCATGAAGGTTCGAGTCCTTTCACCGGCACCACAGCATCAAAGGCCAGGTCCTCGACCTGGCCTTTTGCTTTTCAGGCGATGCATGCCCATGTGGCCGCTCCTGTGTCACTGCACTGACGCATAACTGCGACCGCTGACAGGGTTGTCTCTAGACGCAGCGCACACTTTTCTTGCCAGACTCACGTACATCTGCCTATCGTGATCCCGCCGGATCCGGGGGCGGGGGAATGCATGACGCTGCGTGCTGCACTGTTTTTTCTGGTCACGCACGCACTCGTCATTGCCTTGGTCGGCCCGCAGGACCCTGTCGGCTCCTACCTGTTGCTGATCACCGCGCCGCTGCTGGCCGCACTGGCCTGCGTGCGGCGCGCACGTGTCAGCCAGGCGGCCTGCAAGTGGCGGCTGCTCGGCGCGGCCGTCGGCCTGTTCTCACTCGCCCTGCTTGCCCTGCTGTACCGCAATGTGGCCGGCCTCACCCCTGCGCAGATGACCGCCTCGACACTGATCCTGTACGTGTTCTACCGGATCCCCCTGACCTATGTAGCTGCAAGCCCGGGCGGCGGGAACCGCTTCATCCGTGCGGTGGACCTTGCGATCATTGCCCTGCTTTGGCTGCTGTACTACCTGCATACGCGCGCCATGGCGCCTCTCAACACCGCGCTGTGGACGCAGTGCCTGAACACCATGAGCAGCGTGCAGAACAGCCTGGTGTTCTGCTTCGCGCTGATCCGTTTCCTGGCCGAGGACAATCCCGACCGCCGCGATTTCTTCCGCACACTTGCGATCTACGCGCTGGGCTACTTCCTGCTGGCGCTCTACATCAACACCTACCAGCCGCAGACACCTGACGGCGGCTGGGGCGACCTGCTGATCAGCGGGCTGTTCGTGTTGCTGGCCGTCCTGGCCGGCAGCCACCGCCGCTACCCGGCAGTGGAGGTATCCCGCAGCCTGCGGCGCATCGTCGACGCCGGCGTCCCACTGATGCTGCCCTTGCTGCTGATGATGGTGGCGCTGCTGGTCGCGCGCCTGCAGCCAAACCTGGCCACGGTAGGTTTCATCGGTGCGATGCTGGGTTACGCCCTGCGCAGCGTGCTGAGCCAGATCGAGATCCAGCGCCAGCGCGATGAACTGGAAACGCTGGCGCGGCGAGATCCATTGACCGGGCTGGGCAACCGGCGCAGCTTCGATGAGTCGCTGGATGGGGCCCACCGCCGCGCGCGCCGCCAGGGCCAGGGCCTGGCGGTGCTGATGATCGACATCGACCACTTCAAACGGCTGAACGACACCTACGGGCACCCAGAAGGTGATCGGCGCCTGCGTGCCGTCGCCGGCATCCTCGACGGCTGCCTGCAGCGCGGTGACGACCTGCTGGCCCGCTATGGCGGCGAGGAGTTCATTGCGGCCCTGCCATCGCCCGAGGCGATGCACGCGCTGCATCTGGGCGAACGCCTGCGTGCTGCGGTCGAAAGCGCCGCACTGCCTGCTGCCGAGGGCCATGTGACCATCAGCGTAGGCGTGGCCTGGCAGGCCGCCAGCGATGAGTACGCGCCGGGAGACCTGGTCGGCCATGCCGACCAGGCCCTTTACCGGGCCAAGCATGCCGGGCGCAACCGTGTGCACCTTGCCTCGGCCATGCAGCCGTCCGATGAGCCTGTGGGCCCGCGCACCTAGACGATCCGCAGGGTCGCCCCTCCATGCAGATGCCCTGCCCCGTCCTGCACGCGGAAACCGGCGACGGTCTGCAGCAGCTGTGCCGACTGCTCTTCCATGCTGCGCGCCGCCGCCGACGCCTCCTCGACCAGGGCAGCGTTCTGCTGCGTGCCCTGGTCGATCAGGTCAACCGCATGGTTCATCTGCTGGATGTCGTCGCTCTGCTGCTGCGAGGCAGTGCTGATCTCGGTCATCAGATCGCTGACCCGGCGGACGTTGGTCACGATCTCGTCCATGGTCCGGCCCGCGCTTTCCACCTGGGCGGTGCCGGCCCCGACGTTCGCCACCGACTCATCGATCAGATGCTTGATCTCCTTGGCGGCACTGGCCGAGCGCTGGGACAGCTCGCGGATCTCGGTGGCGACCACGGCAAATCCTCGACCATGTTCGCCCGCGCGTGCGGCCTCCACCGCTGCGTTCAACGCCAGGATATTGGTCTGGAAAGCGATGCCATCAATCACCCCGATGATATCGACGATGCGCCGCGAGGAGGCGTTGATCACCGCCATCGTCTCGACCACTTCATGCACCACACTGCCGCCGCGCGCAGCCACATCGGCGGCCCCGCCGGCCAGCTGGCTCGCCTGGCGCGCGTTGGTGGCTGTGCGCTGCACGGTCTCGGCCAACCCCTTCATCGACACCGCGGTTTCCTCCAGCGAGGCCGCCTGCTGCTCGGTGCGCTGCGACAGGTCGCTGTTGCCCTGCGCGATCTCGGTCGCACCCACCGCAATGGTGTCGGCAGCGAACTTGATCTGGCCGATGATCGCGGCCATCGCCTCGACCAGCGAATTCACGCCCTCGCACAGTTCGGCAATGGAACCCTGTTTGTCCGCCGTGGCAACGCGCCGGGTCAGGTCGCCCTGCTTGGCCGCGGCCACCACCTCGCGGGTCTGCGCCACTGCGCGCTGCATCGCCTGGTTCTCATGCACCTGCGCGGTGATGTCGGTTGCGTACTTGACGACCTTGAACGGCTTGCCGTTGAGGTCGAGGATGGGGTTGTAGGAGGCCTGGATCCAGACCTCACGCCCGCCTTTGCCCAGGCGTCGATACTGCCCGGCGTCATACTCGCCACGCCCGAGCTTCTCCCAGAACCGGCGATATTCGTCACTGCTGCGATGGCCTGGCTCGACGAACAGCGAGTGGTGCTGTCCACGCACCTCATCGAGGCCGTAGCCGGTGACTTCGAGAAAGTTCTCGTTCGCCGAGAGAATGCGCCCGTCCATGCTGAATTCGATCACTGCCTGCGATTTGCCGATTGCCGCCAACTGCCCGGCCGAATCGGCCGCCTGCAGCTTCTGTGCGGTGATGTCGGTGGCGAACTTGACCACTTTGTACGGTCGCCCCTGGCGATCCAGCACCGGGTTGTAGGAGGCCTGGATCCAGATCTCGCGCTGGCCTTTGCCGAAGCGTCGATACTGCCCTGCGTCATATTCGCCGCGTCCCAGCCGCGCCCAGAAGTCACGGTACTCGGCGCTGCGCGCCTGCTCGGGATCGACGAACAGGGAATGATGCTTGCCCTGGATTTCCTCCAGCCGGTAGCCCACCGCCTGCAGGAAGTTGTCATTGGCCTGCAGGATGGTGCCATCGAGCGCGAACTCGATGACCGCCTGCACGCGGTGCAGCGCTGCGACCTGGGCCTCGAGTTCGGCACGATCGGTCGCTGCTGGTTCAGTGCCGGTACGGTGCTGCGGGGCCAGGGCGCCCAGCAGCGCGCGCCACGGCGACCAACGGGTATGCAGCTCGGCCGGCGCCTGCGCGCCCGCCGTGAAGCCTGGAATGAGCATTGTCTGATCCTCGGTGTCCGGTAAGCGGTTGCGACCCGACGGGCGGGATGCCCGGCGGCAACTTCAGTTGCTTGGGACTACAGGTGCCTGCGGGCACCCCTCGAGCGGCTGGCAAGAACGTCTGGTGCGGGTGCGATCGGCATCCGGGAGCGGCGGAACACACAGCGCGGGCCGCCCATCGGGGGCAGCCTGGGGTCCTGCAGCGGGCGACTGGAGCGGGATCCAGAGGGGATATCGGCGATGCCGTCGGCCGCTTTAGCGGGATTCCGCGACCTCCGTCGCAACTCCGTGCATTGCAGCAGGAAAGCGATAGATGATCGTTGTGTACTTCACACCCTGTTCACGTGCTGCGGGCTGTCCCCCGAGGGACTCAGCAAGCGAACGGCTGGACCGGTTCTGCTCGGCCACCGGATAGCGGAACGCCGCGCATGACAGTCGCTGCGACGCCGCAGACCACACCGCCGCCACTGCTTCCCGCCCATAGCCATGGCCATGCATTGCTTCAGCGATCCAGATACCCAGTTCGGGCTCTGCATCACCGGTGCGATGCAGGCCGGCCAGTCCCAGGAACACGCCATCCTCGCGCCTGCGGATCACGAACGTGATGTCGCTCCCATCGGCAATGGCAGGCAGCCACGCCTGCCAGACGGCGGCAAATGCCTCCTTTGACGGGGGCGGCTCGAAGGCCATGTAGCGGGTCAACCCGGGGGTGATGCCCGCAAACGCCTCGTCAGCGTCACCGGACGTAAATGGCCGGAGGCACAGCCGCGGACTTTCGATGCTCCAGTGATCGGATGTCATGTTCTGCATTGCCTGGGCACGGAATACAGCATCACTCGGCAGATGGATGCAGCTCAAGGCAAAAAGGTTTGCATGACCAACGGGAGGTCCCCTGCCGGGCGGAAATGGCGAGCATGCAGCGATCCGCAGGATGTTCATCTACAAGGAGATCGTATGTTCGTTCGCCTCACCAGCTTCGTCATCCTCGGCCTGTGCAGCACCGGCGCGCTTGCCGCCGATGCCACCTATCGGCCGGCCTTTCACCCCGACCAGCTGAAGGGGCCGCCCGCAGGCCGCACCAACGAGGTGCTGGTGCTGGGCAGCCCGCATCTGTCCGGCCTGCCGAAGACCTTCACACCGGACATTCTGCAGCCATTGCTGGAGCCTCTGCTCGAGCGCCTGCAGGCATGGCAGCCCAATGCCATCGCCGTGGAGAACCTGTCCGGGCTGCAGTGCGACTTCATGCGCCGCAACCCCACCCGCTACGCGGACAGTGTCGAGACCTACTGCATCGACCCGGCACCGGCCCAGGCCGCGACCGGCCTGGACGTTCCCAGCGCCAATGCCGAGATGGAGCGCCTCCTCGCACAATGGCCGAAAGCCCCTACGCCGGCCCAGCGCCGCCGCCTCGCGGCCGTGTTCCTGGCCGCAGGCGAGAACGGTTCGGCGGTGGTGCAATGGCTGCGCCTGCCCATCGACGAACGTCGCGCCGCAGACAGCCTGACCCCGGAGCTGGTGCAGTTCCTCGACAAACGCATTGCCAGGCGCGACGAGGCCGGCATGATCGCCGGCGTCCTCGCTGCACGCCTGGGCCTGGAGCGCTTGTGGTCGGTCGATGACCACACCGCCGACGCGCCTGTCCCGAAGGAGCAGGAGAAGGCCTATGGCGCGGCGCTTCAGGCGGCCTGGGACAACCCGGCAACCACGGCGCGGTTCGCCGCCGACGAACCGCTGCACGCCAACCTGGCCAAGCCCGACGGCCTGCTTGCGCTCTATCGCGACTACAACGCCCCGGACACGGCGATGACCGTCTACAACAGCGACTTCGGCGCGACCCTGGTCGAGCCGTCACCCGATGCCTTCGGACGCAAGTACCTCGGCTACTGGGAAACCCGCAACCTGCGCATGGTCGCCAACATGCGCGACGTGCTCGGCCAACACCCGGGCACCCGCATGCTCACCATTGTCGGTGCCTCGCACAAGGGCTACTACGAGGCTTACCTCAACCAGATGCACGATGTGCAGCTGGTCAGTGCGGACGCAGTATTGCGTTGACGGGCTGGGTGCCGGCCACCCGCCGGCACTATCCTGCAGGGCCCCATCCACAGGTGCCTGCATGCTCAAGGTCATCGCCGAAGACTTCATACATCCCGATGCCGTGGACACTGTGCTTCCGCTGTACCGGGAACTGGTCGCGTGCACGCAGCGCGAGCCGCTCTGCCTTGGCTATGAACTGTTCGTGGACCAGAAGGATCCCGGGCATTTCGTCTTCATCGAGCAATGGCCGGACCGCGCCGCCCTGGACATCCACTGTGCCAGCGAGCATTTCCAGCGGCTGGTGCCGCAGATCAATGCCTTCCAGCGCGCGCCATGCCGGTTCCTGCTGATGGATGCTGCACCTCAGTAGTGGCGGCACCGTCGCCGTGATCCCGGCGACGGTGCCGCCACAGCACCAGGCTGGCCGCCATCGTGCACGCCAGGGTCAGGGCCAGCAGCGCCACCACGCTTCCCTGCAGCACCGGCAGCATTGCCTGGGCCAGACGGTCCTCACGCACCTCCTCCAGCCGCAGCCAGGCGGCGAGGGTCAGGCACCAACCGACCATGGCCGGGGCGAAGGCGCGCACCGTCATCGGGTTCCAGACATTCATGGGATCACCTGTACGAGAGGAGGTGGGCGGAGTATTCGCGCCCGTCCTCTCACTGGATGAGATCAACCCTCGGCCGCGTCGACGTCGTCGCCTGGCAGCTCGCTGGCCTCGCCCTGCACCTGCACGTTGTTACGGCCCATCGCCTTGGCCCGGTAACACTGGGCATCGGCCGCGGCCACCGCCTGGTCCACGCTCATCCCGCCGGCCAGCGGCGCGATGCCGATGCTGGCCCCTACGCGCAACCGGTTCTGGTCCCACGGAATCGACAGCGACGCCAGGGTGTGCAGCAGCTCACCGCCAATGCGGGCAGCACGACGCGGCGTGCAACCGGACAGGATCACCGCGAACTCGTCGCCGCCCAGCCGCGCCACCACATCCGAATCGCGTACCCCGTGACGCAGAACGCTGGCCACCGCCCACAGCACCGCATCGCCAGCCAGATGGCCCCAGGTATCGTTAATCGGCTTGAACCGGTCCAGATCGATGTACATCAGCGACGCGGCCTGGCCGGTACGTTCAACGCGGGTGATCGCCTGCTGCAGATGCACCTCGAAGCCACGGCGGTTGCTCAGTTCGGTCAGCGGATCGATCTCGGCCAGATGGCGCGCCTCGCGCTGGCGGGCACGCTGCTGGGTATCGTCGCGCAGCACCCAGACCGCGCCTCGCACGTGGCCCTCGTCATCGCGCAACCAGGCGCGGGTCAGGTCCACCGGCACCGTGGCGGCACCCAGGCGCAGCAGCAGGTCGGCATGCAGGTCCACCGCGTTGCTTTCCGGATCCAGCAGTACCGACACGTCCAGCACCGACCCCGGCGCGTACTCGGTGGTCAGCGCCAGCACATCCTGCACCTTGTGCCCGGCCAGCGACAACGCGCCATCGCCGGCCAACGTGCGTACTGCGGCGGCATTGGCGTAGTCGATCCGGCCATCGAGGCTGACGCTCAGCACCAGGTCGGCCACGGCATCCAGGGTGATGCGGCTGCGCTGCTCGCTCTCGAACAGCCGCTGCTCGCTGCTGCGCTGGGCGGTGATGTCCTGGATCTGCGACACGAAATGCACCGGCTCGCCATGCTCGCTGCGCACCAGCGAGACCGACAACCGGGCCCAGATCACCTTGCCGTCGCGATCGAGATAGCGTTTCTCCAGGTGGTAGTGGCTGCGCCGCCCGGCCAACAGGTCCTGCACCAGCGACAGGTCGGTCTGCAGGTCGTCGGGATGGGTCAGGCGCTGGAAATCCACCTGCAGCAGCTCTTCCCGCGGATAGCCGAGGATCCGGCACAGCGCATCGTTTACGTCCAGCCATCGCCCTTCCAGCGACACCAGCGCCATGCCCAGTGCAGCCGAGGTGAACGCACCGGCGAACTTCTCCGCGGACAAGCGCGCCTCGGCTCGCGCCTGCAGGATCTCGGTGATGTCGATGGCCATGCCGACATAGCCGATGCGTGCACCGTCGGCACCGTCCATGCGGCTGATCGACAGGCGTACCTGGCGTGGCTGGCCATCCTTGCGCAGCAGCGTCCATTGCCGCGAATAGGTCTGGCCATCGGCACGCGCACTGAGTGCCTCGAACACGCCTGGCAGATGGCCATCGGCATCGGCCAGCGGTCGCAGCCAGGCATCCAGTTCCTGCGGATCGTGGAAGGCATCCAGCCGGCGCTGGCCGACCACTTCGGCCGCGCTGTAGCCCAGCAGGCGTTGCGCGCCGGTATTGAACAGGGTGATGGTGCCATCGGTATCGGTGGCGATCACCGCCACCTCATCGGAGGCATCGACCACGGCCTGCAGGCGTTGACGGGTCTCGGCCGCATCATGACGGGCCTGCTGCAGTTCGGTCACGTCGGCATGCGCGCCGGCCATCCACAGCGGCCGGCCCTGCCCGTCCCATTCGAAGACGCGGCCACGGTCCTGGATCCATATCCACTGGCCGTTCTTGTGGCGCATCCGCAGCAGGCACGCGTAGTTGTCGGCGCGTCCCTCGAAGTGCTCGTCCAGTGCCGCGTCGGACAGCGCTATGTCATCGGGATGGACCAGCTTCAGGAAGGTCTTCTGGCAGATCGGCTCCAGCTCTTCCAGGCGGTAACCGACAATCTCGGCCCAGCGCGCATTGACCCGCATCTCGCCGGTCTGCACGTTCCATTCCCAGGTGCCCGCAGCGGTGCCATCGATGATCATCGCCAGCCGCCGACGCTCTTCGGCCAGCTCCTGCAGGCGACGCTCCAGCAACCCGTTGCCGTTGGTACCCTGGCCCGCCATCAACGCTCCCTCCGGCCCGCGCAGGCAGGCGTTGGCCGCAGCAATGCGCTGCAGCGTGTAACGAAGACGACGGGTCGTGCTGGCGTCATGGCCCTCCCCAGCGACAGCGGGGGGGCCGAACGCCTCCCCTCCAGCGCAAGTGTGCGCAATCACGAGGAAAACCGACAAGTCCCCCGCCGCGGATCAACCGTGACGGGGGGCACGAACCTCAGCTGCGCTTGGCGCGGGCGAAGGCCTCGGCCAGGGCATTGTTGGCCGGGGGCGCGGACGCGGCAGAACGACCGCCATTGCCCTGGCCCCGGTTCGGCCCACGGTTCTGGCCGCCTGCATCGCGGCGCGGACCCTGCCCCTGGCCGCGCTCATCGCGCTGGCCCGGGCGGCTGGTGGCCTGCCCGGGGGTATCGTCCAGGCGCCGGGTCAGCGCGATGCGCTTGCGCGCCACGTCCACCTCCAGCACCTTCACCTTGACGATATCGCCAGCCTTGACGACGTCGCGCGGGTCCTTCACGAAGGTATCGGAGAGCGCCGAGATGTGGATCAGGCCATCCTGGTGCACGCCGATATCGACAAAGGCCCCGAAGGCGGCCACGTTGCTGACCACCCCCTCCAGCACCATGCCCTCGCGCAGGTCCTTGATGTCCTCGACGCCCTCGGCGAAACGCGCGGCCTTGAACTCCGGACGCGGATCGCGGCCTGGCTTTTCCAGTTCCTTCAGGATGTCGCGCACGGTCGGCACGCCGAAGGTGTCGTCGGTGAACTGTTCTGCCTTCAGGCCACGCAGGAAGCTGCCATCACCGATCAGCGCCTTGATCGGGCGCGCGGTGCTGGCGACGATGCGCTCGACCACCGGATAGGCTTCCGGGTGCACCGCCGAGGCGTCCAGCGGCTGGTCACCATCGGCGATGCGCAGGAAGCCGGCGCACTGCTCGAAGGTCTTCTCGCCCAGGCGCGCAACCTTCAGCAGGTCCTTGCGACGCTTGAACGGGCCGTTGTCGTCACGATGGCGCACGATGTTCTCGGCCACCGTGGCCGACAGGCCGGACACCCGCGACAGCAGCGCGGCCGAGGCGGTGTTCACGTACACGCCCACGGCATTCACGCAGTCCTCCACGCGCGCGTCCAGCGCCCGCGCCAGGCGGTACTGGTCCACATCGTGCTGGTACTGGCCGACACCGATCGCCTTGGGTTCGATCTTGACCAGTTCGGCCAGCGGATCCTGCAAGCGGCGGGCGATCGACACTGCGCCACGCAGCGACACATCCAGGCCCGGGAACTCCTTGGACGCGAACTCGGACGCCGAGTACACCGACGCGCCGGCCTCGCTCACCACCACCTTCTGCAGCTTCGGGTTGGCGGCGGCCTTGATCGCTTCGCCGGCCAGCTTGTCGGTTTCGCGGCTGGCGGTGCCGTTGCCGATCGCGATCAGTTCCACGTTGTGCTTGGCGCACAGCTGCTTGATCGTCTGCAGCGACTGGTCCCACTGGCGGCGTGGCTCGTGCGGGTAGATGGTGTCGGTGGCCACCAGCTTGCCGGTGGCATCGACCACGGCGATCTTGCAGCCGGTGCGGATGCCCGGGTCGAGGCCCAGCACGGTCTTCGGGCCCGCCGGTGCGGCCAGCAGCAGATCCTTCAGGTTGTCGCCGAACACCGCGATGGCTTCGGCCTCGGCCTTTTCGCGGGCCTGGTTGAACAGATCCAGCAGCAGATGGGTGTGCAGCTTGGCGCGCCAGGTCAGGCGACAGGCGTCCAGCAGCCAGCGGTCGGCGGCACGGCCCTGGTCGGCGATGCCGGCCTTGCGCGCCACCCGACCCTCGGCGTACTGGTGGCCGGTCTCGGCGTCACTGCCCGGGTCCAGCTCCAGGAACAGGATCTCCTCGCGGCGGGCGCGGAACAGCGCCAGCAGCCGGTGCGAGGGAATCTTCGCCAGCGACTCGGCATGTTCGAAATAATCGCGGTACTTGGCGCCTTCGGTTTCCTTGCCCTCAGCCACGCGGGCACGGATCACGCCGGTCTCGCCCAGCCAGGTACGCAGTTCGCCGACCAGCGCGGCGTCCTCGCCCCAGCGCTCCATCAGGATCGCGCGCGCGCCTTCCAGCGCGGCCTTGGTGTCGGCCACGCCCTTGTCGGCATCCACGAAGCTAGCGGCAAAGACCTGCGGGTCCCGTGTCGGATCGCCCAGCAGGCCATCAGCCAGCGGCTCCAGCCCCGCTTCGCGGGCAATCTGCGCGCGGGTGCGGCGCTTGGGCTTGTACGGCAGGTACAGGTCTTCCAGCCGGCTCTTGGTATCGGCCGCCAGGATGTCGTTGCGCAGTTCGTCGCTGAGCTTGCCCTGCTCACCAATGCTGGCCAGCACCGCCGCGCGGCGTTCCTCCAGCTCACGCAGATAGGTCAGGCGTACTTCCAGGTTGCGCAGCTGGGTGTCGTCCAGGCCCCCGGTCACTTCCTTGCGGTAGCGGGCGATGAACGGAACGCTCGCGCCCTCGTCAAGCAGGCCGACGGCGGCGCGTACCTGGGCGGACTGGGCACCGATCTCGTCGGCGATGGTCTGGGCGATCTGCTGGGCGAGCGCGCTCTGGGCGTTCTTGGCGTCGTGCATTGCTTCAGGTCTGTGCCGCGTTACGGGAAGACCCCATTCTGGCAATCGACGATGCAGCCGGACAAGGCATTGACAGGGGGCAAGGTTCAGCGGCGAGGCCGGAGTGGACGCCGGCATCCTGGCGGAGAGAGGGCTCGGACTGGCCCGCGGCTGGGATGCCGGCGCGGGCGCGCGATGGTGGGCGCGCCCTGCCGCGTGTTGCGAAGGTCAGCGGTAGTGGCGGGCGGCGCGCTGCATGACGATGTCGTCACGCATGCCTTCCAGGGCCATCAGGCGGACCTTGCCGACACCCTGCAGTTCCATGAACCGCTCCGTGTAGAACTCCGGCCCCAGCGCGGTATCGGCGCGGGATTTGCTGAAGCCGTAGGGCACCACGCCCTTCTCGCCATCCTTGCTACCACCGACATAAAGAACGATTGCCATGTGATGTCTTCCTCCAAATTGCTACTGCGTACTGCACTCGATGAGCGATGCTGCGAGCTCATCGAGGGAGAGCTTACCGCGTCGAACCTGACTGGAACGTCACGAAGGCTAATGACGATCGGTTGCATGCAGATGACTGCGGGATCGCAGCAGAATGCTTACGGATCTTTAACTTTCGCCTAACGAATCCAGGTGTGTTCCCGCCAACGGCGCAGCCCCTCGTGGCTTGGTCGCGAAATGCGCTTCATGTGATTGGGTCGGTCGGGGTGGGTTCGCGGGACACGCCGTAAACCCGTCCATGGGGGCTCGATGGCGCCATCCATGGCGCCAACGGTCCCGCGAACCCACCCCGGCCGACCCCCGACAGTTTTCGGGCACGTCCAGCCACGGAAAAGAAAAAGAAGATCAAAGGCAAAAGCGGCCTGGCCGGCTGATTTGTTGCTTCCTGTAGAGCCAAGCCATGCCCCGCTCGCGAGCAAGCGCAGCGCGCGACCCGCTTCTGCTGTTCTTTTTCTTTACCGTGGGTGGTACAGGCCTCAGCCATCTGTCAGAGGGCGGTCGGGTTGGGTTCGCGGGGGTGTCCGCGGCATGGATGCCGCGGCCAAGCCCCCATGGATGGGTTTACGGCGTCCCCCGCGAACCCAACCCGACCGACCAGCGCGAAGGTTTTGCATTTGGCGACCCAGCATCACCGCCCACGAGGGGCTGCGCCGTTGGCTGGAAACTACGGCCACCAACCACGCCCGAACCGGGCGAAATGATCGGCCGCCCGCTCGAACGGATTCCGTGCACTCACTCCGCCGCACAGCAGGTACACCGGCAGGTACAGCGGCCCCAGCACCATGTACTGGTACACGTGTGCGCGTTCGTGGTCGTCCAGCCGGATCAGCGGCTCCACGCCCCAGCCCGCCTGATGCGCATAGGTCCGGCAGGAAATGCCCAGGTCATGCCCGGTGTGCAGGATCACATTGCCCAGCGTGATCGCCCCGCCCGGCCCCCACGGCCAGCGGTCGAACACCAGCGCACAGTCCCGCCCGCTCCAGCGCGGCGTCGCGCCGCCGAGCATGCCGGCCAGGCCGCCGATCACGCCGAGCAGGGAGTTGGGGGACGTCCAGAGCGCGCCCAGTACCTGCAGCGCGCGCAGCCAGACCGTCCAGGGCTGCTGCGCAGTCTTCAATCGGCCTCGTTCGGCATCAGCAGCCACAGGATCAGGTAGACCAGGATGCCGGGAAAAGCTGCAGAGGCCAGCGACAGCAGCACGTAGATCACCCGCAGCAGCGTGACATTCCAACCGAAGCGATGGGCGATGCCACCCATCACGCCGGCAATCATGCGGTCGTTCAATGAACGCGACAGCGTCTTGGGCGTGGTGTTCATGGCGGTGTCTCCTCAGCTTGCGGGCAGAACCAGTCGAGCATGGGTCGAATCTACACCGCCCCCATGTCTACGGCGTGCGTTGGCGCAGGGCCTGCAGGCGCGCACCGAACCAGGCGGCTGCGGTCTGTTCAGGCTGCCCCGGGCAATGGATGCGGTAGGGCTTGCCGCTCATGCTGCTCTGGCTGGCCGCGCGCTCGATGAACTGCTCGGCACTGTCCACCTGGTTCTTCTTCAGCAGGTAATCGTACTTGCGCTGCAGGTGCGCACGCGCCTCGGCGGCGTCATGCCAGCTGCCATTGCGCTGGAACCGGCACTGCGAGCCATCGAGGCTGGAGATCAGCTGGGCGATCTCGCGCTGTGCCTGCGGGCCGGGGGCGGCGTGGGCCACAGGCGCTGCCAGCAGCAGCGCGGCAAGCAGCATCGAAATCCGTTGCGACATCATCATTCTCCATGCAGTCGAGCATGGCTCGACGCTACAAAACCGAAGCAGGCGTTACGCGTCACGCGCCTTCAGCCAACCATCGATCGTCGCCGGCACTTCGCGCTGCGCGCGGCCGGACACGTAGATACCGATGTGGCCACCACGGAAACTGGATTCAGTGTAGTCGGTGGTGCCCAGTCGCCCACGCATCGCGCGCGAGGCATCCGGCGGCACCAGATGGTCCTGTTCGGCGTAGATGTTCAGCACCGGCAGGGTCACTTTCGCGAGATCCACTGCTTCCTCGCCGATCCGCACCGTGCCCTTCACCAGCCCGTTGCCCTGGTAGAACTGCTTGATGAAGTCACGGAACGCTTCACCGGCCAGGTCCGGCGAGTCGAAGATCCACTTCTCCATGCGCAGGAAATCCTCCAGCGCCGCCTTGTCATCAAGGATGTCGAGCAGGCCGACATACTTCTGCACGTTCAGGCGGAATGGCTTGAGCATCAGGTAGCTGGCATTCATCAGGTCGGCCGGAATGTTGCCCAGCGTGTCGACCAGCAGATCCACGTCCACCTGCCGTGCCCAGTGCGAGAGCATGTTGTCGGCGGTCTGGAAATCAACCGGGGTGACCATGGTGATCAGCTTGCCCAGCTTCTGCCGGCGCAGTGCCGCATAGCACAGCGCGAACACGCCACCCTGGCAGATGCCGAGCAGGTCCACCGGGCCACCGCTGCGCGCGCGCAGCGCATCCACCGCGCCATCGATGTAGCGCAGCAGGTAATCCTCCAGGGTCTGGAAGCGCTCGGAGCGGTCCGGGTAGCCCCAGTCCAGCACATAGACGTCCTGGCCCAACGCCAGCAGCTTCTGTACCAGCGAGCGGTCGGCCTGCAGGTCCACCATGTAGGGCCGGTTGACCAGCGCATAGACAATCAGCAGTGGCGTGCGGCGGGTGGGTGCCTGCTCGCCTACGAAGCGGTACAGCACCACCTTGCCGTCGCGCCAGACTTCCTCGCGGGCAGTCACGCCATAGTCCACGTCTTCAACCTGCGGCAGCAGCTTCAGCCCTTCCATCAGCTTGCGCTGCATGGCCAGGGTTTCCTGCATCAGGTCATCGGCGTTGAAGCCCAGCGGTCCTTTCATCGGGCACGCGCCCGCGAGGTGGTGCGTGCGGCAGCCTTCTTCGCCGGTGTTTTCTTCGCGGCCGGCTTGTTCGACGGCGCGGCCTTCTTCGCGGCTTTGCGCGCGGCCGGCTTCACCTTCGCCGGCGCCGGCTGCGACACCGGATCCACCGCGGCGGTCCCCGCCAGCACCGCCACCTGTGCCTGCAGGCGGCGAAGGCTGCGCTCCAGCTCGGCAATGCGGCGATGCGCAGCGTCCATCTCGCTGCGGGTCGGCAGACCGATGCGTTCACTCATCTGTTCCACCTCGCGCTGCAGGCCGGCGCGCAGGCGCATCTGCGCGTTGCCCAGCGCGGCATACACCTGCTGGAACGGCTCGGACATCGCAACCTTGGCGTAGGCTTCCTCCGCCACTTCAATCCACAGGTCGAACATCGCGCGGGCGCTGGTCAGCTGGCTGCCCGGTTGTTCGTGCTCCGCCAGGCGCTGCTCGAACAACGCGAAGGCTTCGTCCAGCGCCTGCTTGATCTGATCGACGTAGGCACGCGAGTGCTGCTGGTATTCCTCCTGCGCACGCAGCAGGGCCTGCCAGCGCGCCTGGTGTTCGCGGCCGGGCCCGAACGCCGGGCTCTGCAGCCACGGGCCGGCCTGCAGCTGGAACTGCTGCAGCCACGCGGCGAATTCGGGCACGGCGGCGCCGGCCTGGGTGCTGCCCCGCGCGCCCTGCAGCATCCACTGCAGCATGCCGTCGCCCTGCCCCTGCACCGCCTCGCGCCAGGCGTGGGCCACATCGGCGCTGCTGGCATCGCGTCCAGCGAAGCGTGCCGCCACTTCCTGCATCGTGCCGTACCAGCTGCCGGCCTGTTCGCGGAAACGGCGCACGGCATCTTCCGGCGCACCCTGCCCCTGTTCGGGCAACAGCTGGCCCCACCAGTCAAACAGGCGCTGCCAGCTGCCGGGGTCATCGCCGGCCGGTGCACCGGGCGTGGTCGCATGGCGCAGGGCATCCCCCCAGGCACCGAAGTACTGCCGGGCAAGGGTCTCGAAATCGCTGCTGCCGGCGTCGTGGGCCGAGCTGGTCATCGCAGGCCTCCGCAGGGCTGGCTCATGGCTTGGGAATGCGCAGGGTCTTGCTGATCATCAGCGACCCGGACAGGGCGAACAGCAGCACCATCGGGTGCAGCTGCCAAGGGCCGATCTGCCACTGGCCAAACCAGAGGTCCTGGCCGATGGCATCGGTACCGGCGGCGATCGCCAGCACGATCACCAGCACCAGGCTGGTCGGGATCGGAGTGCCCTCGAAATACTTGACCTTGCCCTCGTCGCCGGCCAGCGCCTCGGCGGTGACGTTGTAGCGCGCCAGGCGGCTGACGCCGCAGCACACGAAGTAGCTCAGCACCAGCCAGTCCCAGCCGCCCTGCATGCCGCACGCATAAGCCAGCGCCGCCGGCGCCACGCCGAAGGAGATCACGTCCGACAGCGAGTCCAGCTCGCGCCCCAGGGTGGAGCTGGATTTGCGCCAGCGCGCGATGCGCCCGTCAAG
The DNA here is from genome assembly GCF_056482105.1 of Stenotrophomonas sp. 78350_Sma. NCBI lineage: Bacteria > Pseudomonadati > Pseudomonadota > Gammaproteobacteria > Lysobacterales > Lysobacteraceae > Stenotrophomonas > Stenotrophomonas sp. 78350_Sma. The sequence goes on from NZ_CM151182.1 coordinate 2,849,839, forward strand.
GGCGTCGAAAATGAAGGCCAGCGGGATCAGCGCCATGCCGAACAGCAGGTAGCCGCGCTCGCCGTCCTGCAGGAAACGCATCGCGGCGAACACCGCACCGGTGCCGCAGAAAGCATTGGCCAGGGTGAACCAGTCGGCCAGCTGGAATTCGCGCAGCATCGAGAAGTGACGTTTCATGGGGTCTCACGGAGCATCAAGGCCCACAGGTTACCGCGAGCACCGCCATGGGTGACAGCGCCCGCCAGGCCGATTCTTCACCATGCCCTCACCTATCCTCACCAGCGGTGAATTTTTCGCCACCCATCTTGACAGCCTAGGGGGGTGGCGCCTGTCGCGGCTTATCCACAAAGTTGCCCACGCGTAATCCACACCCCCTGTGGACAACCAGATCTCACCGACTGCGACGCTGGACATTTCCTCATCACCCTGCAGCGGGGTTTTCCTACTTCCCAAGCCGCAAGGTCAGCGTTATGGTCACCGGCGGACCCGCCGCCGCCACGTCCGAATCTCTTCGATGGACGACGACGATGCTGGATGCTTCCACCCTGGCCGCGCAGCTGCGGCAGCCCCATGGCGACGCCGCGCTGGCGGTGGCCGACTCGATGAACCGCAGCAACGCCACGCTCAACCACGCTGCAATCGGGCTGCTGGCCGTCGGCACCGGCGAACGGGTCCTGGAGATCGGCCCAGGCAATGCGGCCTTCGCGCCATTGATGCTGCAGGCCAGCGGCAGCCACTATCTCGGCATCGAGCTGTCCACGGCCATGGTCGAGGCCGGCAACCAGCGGCTGGCCAGCGCCGGCCTGGGCGACCGGGCGGCAATGCGGCTTGGCGATGCCCATGCGCTGCCGGTGGACGAGGCGTCCATGGATGCCGCACTGGCGGTCAACACCCTGTACTTCTGGCCGAACCTGGCCCCGGTGCTGGACGAGCTGGCGCGCGTACTGCACCGGGGAGGCCGGCTGTGCCTGGCGTTCGGCGATGCCAGCTTCATGCGCGGTCTGCCATTCGCCGCCGACTTCCAGCTGCATGAGCTGGACGCGGTGGAGCTGGCGCTGCGGGTATCGGGCTTCCATGTCTCGGCCTGGCGCAGCCATCGCGAAACCGCCGCCGGCAATGACGGGCAGACGCGGGAGAAGCATTTCCACCTGCTGCTGGCGCATCGGCGCTGAAGTGGTAGAGCCGGCCGCTGGCCGGCTGCCTCGGACATTCCAGATTGCCGGCCAGCGGCCGGCACTACCCCGCCCGCATCCGTCGCCAACGCGCGAAACACAACACCTGCATCACCAGCATCGCCACCAGGCCCAGCGGCCACGCCCACCACAGCCCGGCCAGACCGTACCGGGACTGCAGCCACATCGCCAGCGGCAGCTCCAGCAGCAATACCGCCACCATGCCCAGCAACGCTGGCAGCCATACCGTGCCGCTGCCGCGCATCACCCCGACCAGCACCGCGCTGATACCCATCGCCAACACGCCCCACACCACGGTGCGCAACTGCAACGCGGCCAGTTCGCGCACGTCGGTCGCCGCCAGGATCAGGCCGCTCAGCCAGGGCGCCAGCGCCACAACCAGCATCACCACCCCGCACAGCATCACCAGTCCAAGCATCACGCCGGTGCGGGCAATGGCGGGCAATCGTGCCGCACGCCCTGCCCCCATCGCATGCGCGGCGAGGATGGTGGCGGTGATGCCCAGCGACATGGCCGGCAGCTGCACCCAGCTCATCAACTGGTTGACCGCACCATAGGCTGCCGTGGCGGTATAGCCATAGCGGTTGATCCAGCCGAGCAACACGATCTCGGCAACGGCCAGACTGAGCATCTGCAGCGATGAAGGTACGCCGATGCGCAGCATCGAACGAATGATCGCGCCATCAAAGCGGATGGCTTGCAGCAACTCATGCCCCGGTGCCAACGGGTGACCCATCCGCTGCCACCGCCACATCAGCCAGGCCAGGGCCAGCAGCGAGGCGAGCGCCGCCGAGACTGCCGCACTGGCCGCGCCCAGCTGCGGCAGGCCGGCCCAGCCCAGGATCAGCAGCGGCGTGCACAGCAGGCCGACCACCGTGGCCAGCAGCAGCGCATGCAGCGGCGTTTTGGCATCGCCCACCGCACGGCTCACCGCAGTGGCCAGCCACAGTAGGAAGAACGCCGGTGCAGCCAGCAGCAGAACACGGGCATAGACGATGGATTCGCCGAGGATCGGCGCTGGCGTGCCCAGTGCTGCCAGCAGCTGTGGCGCGAAACCGCCGCCCACCGCCATCACCAGCACTGACAACAGCAGGACAAGTGCCACCGCACTGCCGGCCACCGCGCGAGCCTGTTGCGGCCGGCCCGCGCCCCAGGCCTGGCCGATCAGCACCATCGCACCGGTCGCCAGACCCATTACCAGGGCCAACAGCAGGAAGAAGACAGGGAAGAACGCTGCGGCGGCGGCCACCGCCTGCGTACCCAGCAGATGGCCGAGGTAGATGTTGTCCAGCGTGCCTGCGGCCAGCTGCAATGCGTTGGTCAGCAGCATCGGCAGCAGCAGGGTCAGATAGGTGCGCCAGAGGGGCGGCGCGACCGGGGGGATGGGATGTGCGGGGGTGTCCATGGGGTTCTCTGGGCAAGGCGCTGCCCTGCCCGGCGTTTCCGCCAGCAAAGCAAGCACAGGGAAAGCAGGCCGTGGCCCGCGGTCAGGTGGCGCCGCCGCTCAGCAACGGCGCGGTGGCTCAGTCGTCTGCGTGGTCCGAAGAATCATCGAAGGCCAGGCGCAGGGCGTGATTGCGCACATCCCCGGGCCAGCTGCGCAACGCCATTTCCAGGCCCGCCCGGTCGTGCGCGAACAGGACACGGATCGCTTCCTCGAAACCTGGCAGGTCTCCGGCGATCGTCTGCAGGAAGTGATAGGCACGCTCGCTGTGGCGGCGCTGCCGGTCCTTGTCCGCACCAGCACGGCTGGCCGCCTCCACCAGCCTGCGCAGCACTACCGAGGCCCCGCCGGGCTGCTCGGCCAGCCACGCCCAGTGGCGCGGCAGCAGGGTCACTTCGCGGGCGACCACGCCCAGCTTGGGGCGGCCACGGCCACGCGGCGTTGCCGGCACATCTTCGGCAGTGACGTCGGCATCCGCCTCGACGGCGGCGGGAAACGCTTCGATGACCCGCGCCAGCAGTTCTGCGTCGCTACCGCGCGTATCGAAATCACGGGTGCGGCCGGTAGCGTTGTCGAACACGAGCAGCGGACCGGCAGCGTTGCCGGCGCGCAGCTGTTTCAGCGCAAGCGCAGCCACTTCCGGTGTACCGGAAGCGACCAGGCGGTGGCCGTCGAAGCAACTGAAGGGAGGGAGTCGGGACGCAGGCATGGCAATGACATCAGAGGCGATGCCCGAATATTGCCCGGGTAATTTGTATTCGTCAATATTGCCCGGATATTAATAAGCCAGGAGAGCGTGCCAACCAAGGTTGGCACCCACCGGAAAGGTTGATCCCCACCCGAAAGGTTGATCCCCACCCGAAAGATCGCCCCCCCACCCGATTCGCCGGGTTACAGCCGGCTGTAGGACCAGCTGACCATGCGGCCGTCCTTGTACGGCATCACGCCGTGGAACGGGCGTGGGTCGGCGTCGAACACCAGCGGCAGAAAGTTGCGGTCGCCCTCCCACATCGGCAGCGTGTCCAGCTTGTCCAGGTCCACCCACTCCAGCGTGCCTTCGTGGTTGCCACCGTGCGGGGTGCCCTCGAATCCATCGATGACGAACACGAAGCCCAGCCAGTCCTCGCCGTGCTTGCCGAAACCCGGCCAGCTGATGGTGCCGCGCAGGCGCATGCCCGTGCAGTGGATGCCGGCTTCCTCGGCGATCTCGCGGCGCATGCCAGCCGCGACGTCTTCGGTCGGTTCGATCTTGCCGCCCAGCCCGTTGTACTTGCCCAGGTGGTGGTCACCGGGGCGGGTATTGCGATGGATCATCAGCACCTGGCGACGATCAGGCGACAGCACGTAGCCCAGAGTGGCGACGATCGGGGTATACGGCATGGGGCATGCATCCAGCAGCAGGTCAGCCGTGGATTATGGCCGATCAGCGCACCAGCGACAGGCGGCGTTCGGCGGGCGCGCCTGCGCCCTCGGGATCACGGCGCAGGGTGGCCACGCCGTGGCCGCGCTCGGCCAGGTATTCCAACCACTTGCCGAGGAAGGTGTTCATCCGCATGCGGTGGCTGATCAGCTCCGCCGGCGGCGGGTACAGGCCCATGGTGTCCTGCCAGCGACGACCGACGTAGCAATGGGTGGTCTCGGCCTGGCGGGCGTCACGGTACAGGCGCACATAGGCCGACGGATCGGGCTCGCCGGTGACCGGATCGGCCAGGTCGTAGGTCAGGCGCAGCTCCACCGTGTAGCGGTGGCACTCGATCACGTCCAGGCGGACATCCAGGCCGTCGCCGATCGAGGAAATGTAGCTGCCCGCCGCCAGTCCGGCCGGTTCGAACAGGCGCACCAGATGGCGGTAGTTTTCCGCGTACAGGCCCATGAGCCAGCTCAACCGGCTCAGGCGGGGAATGCGTTCGGTACGGGGCAAGGCTCGGGCCATGGGTCGATCCTACACGTTGGTGCTTCAACGTGGGGGCGCGCATGCGCAAGCCAACCCCGGGGGTGTTGCCGGCCGCTGGCCGACAACACCGCATCGTGGCCAAGGGTTCATCAATCAGCCGGCCAGCGGCCGGCTCTACAGGGCGCAATTGAAGCGCCCATGGGTAGTGCCGGCCGCTGGCCGGCAGCCCCGGAAAGGATCAATACAGCTCGCGCTGCAGCCCCAGCGTGGCCAGCACCTTGCTGGAGATCTCCTCGATCGAGGTATGGGTGGTGCTCAGGGTCGGGATGCGCTCCATCTGGAACATCACCTCGGCCGCGGCCACCTCACGCTTGCAGGTGTCCAGGTTGGCGTAGCGCGAATTCGGACGGCGCTCCTGGCGGATCTGCTGCAGGCGGTCCGGGTCGATGGTCAGACCGAACAGCTTGCGCCGGTAGTTGCGCAGGCGCGGCGGCAGGCGGTCGCTTTCCAGGTCTTCATCGGTCAGCGGGTAGTTGGCCGCGCGCACCCCGTAATGCAGGGCCAGGTAGATGCAGGTGGGCGTCTTGCCGGCGCGCGACACCGCCACCAGGATCACGTCGGCATCGTCGTAGTTCACCGCGATCCCATCGTCATGGGTCAGGGCGAAGTTCATCGCGTTGATGCGGCGGTGGTAGGTGTCGAAATCGACCATGCCGTGGGCCTGGCCGACCCGGGCCAGGCGCGGGCTGGCCAGTTCACGCTCCAGCGGCTCGATGAACGGTGCGAACACATCCAGCATCAGCGCACCGCTGTCGGCCAGGATCAGGCTCAGGCTCTGGTCCACGCAGGAGTTCACCACGATCGGCCGGACCTGGTACCGCTCCCCCGCCGCCTGGATCCGGGCGCAGGCTTCACGCGCTTTTTCGGGGTCGTCGACAAACGACATGCGGTCGGTAATGAAGCTGAACCCGGAGAACTGGGTGAGCAGGCTATGCCCAATGGTTTCAGCGGTGATACCGGTTCCATCGGAAACGTAGAACACCGGACGGATGGTCGACATGCGCGCTTTTACCCCCTACGAAGCCTAAAAGGGCCGCCAACACAAGCTTGTGCCGACAGCGGTCTGCCCGGCATCATATCGGCTTCTTCCTACGGACGCGGCCACTCAGCCCGCCTCGGGCGATGGCCAAACGGAGCATCGCGCTTGAACGAGAACATCCTGTGGTTGCACGAACTGCGTCTGGCCGACCTGGCCCGCGTAGGCGGCAAGAATTCGTCGCTGGGCGAGATGATCGGCAACCTGGCCGGTCTGGGCGTCTCCGTTCCCGGAGGTTATGCGACCACGTCTGAAGCCTTCAAGGACTTCATCGCGCACAACGACCTGTCCAAGCGCATCTTCGACAAGCTGGCCACGCTGGACGTCGAGAACGTCAACGCGCTGACCGCCGCGGGCAAGGAAATCCGCTCCTGGGTGATCGACGCTCCGCTGCAGCCGCAGCTGGACCAGGACATCCGCACCGCATACGCCAAGCTGAGCGCCGACAACGGCGGCGGCGACGTGGCCGTAGCCGTGCGTTCCTCGGCCACCGCCGAGGATCTGCCGGATGCCTCCTTCGCCGGCCAGCAGGAAACCTTCCTCAACGTCACCGGTGCCGACGATGTCGTGCACAAGGTCAAGGAAGTGTTCGCCTCGCTGTACAACGACCGTGCCATCGCCTACCGCGTGCACCACGGCTTCAAGCATGAGGACGTGTTCCTGTCCGCCGGCGTGCAGCTGATGGTGCGTTCCGGCGTCGGTTCTTCCGGCGTGCTGTTCACCCTGGACACCGAGTCCGGCTTCCGCGACGTGGTGTTCGTCACCTCTTCGTTCGGCCTGGGCGAAATGGTCGTGCAGGGCGCGGTCAACCCGGACGAGTACTACGTCTACAAGCCCACCCTGCAGGCCGGCAAGCCGGCGATCCTGCGCCGCTCGCTCGGCAGCAAGGCGATCCGCATGGTGTACTCGGATGTTCCGGGTGAGCGCGTCAGGATCGAAGATACCCCGGCCGAACTGCGCACCACCTTCTCGATCAGCGACGAGGACGTGCAGGAACTGTCCAAGCAGGCCCTGGTCATCGAAAAGCACTACGGCCGCCCGATGGACATCGAGTGGGCCAAGGACGGTGTCAGCGGCAAGCTGTTCATCGTGCAGGCGCGCCCGGAAACGGTGAAGTCGCGCAGCCACGCCACCCAGATCGAGCGCTTCGCGCTGACCGAAAAGGGCGGCAACGTGCTGGCCGAAGGCCGCGCCGTCGGTGCCAAGATCGGTTCGGGCGTGGCCCGCGTGGTCAAGACGCTGGACGACATGAACCGCGTGCAGCCGGGCGACGTGCTGATCGCCGACATGACCGATCCCGATTGGGAGCCGGTGATGAAGCGCGCTTCTGCCATCGTCACCAACCGTGGTGGCCGTACCTGCCACGCCGCGATCATCGCGCGCGAGCTGGGCGTGCCGGCCGTGGTCGGTTCGGGCAACGCCACCAAGGTGATCGAAGATGGCCAGCTGGTCACCGTCAGCTGCGCTGAAGGCGATACCGGCTTCATCTACGAAGGCAAGCTCGGCTTCGAGCGCACCACCACCGATCTGGGCAACATGCCGCCGGCACCGCTGAAGATCATGATGAACGTGGCCAACCCGGAACGTGCCTTCGACTTCGGCCAGCTGCCGAACGCCGGCATCGGCCTGGCCCGCCTGGAAATGATCATCGCCAGCCACATCGGCATCCACCCGAACGCGCTGCTGGAATACGACCGTCAGGATGCGGCGACCAAGAAGAAGATCGACGAGAAGATCGCCGGTTATTCCGATCCGGTCGGCTTCTATGTGGACCGCCTGGCTGAAGGCATCGCCACCCTCACCGCCTCGGTTGCACCGAACGCCGTGATCGTGCGCCTGTCGGACTTCAAGTCCAACGAATACGCCAACCTGATCGGCGGCAGCAACTACGAGCCGCACGAAGAGAACCCGATGATCGGCTTCCGCGGCGCCAGCCGTTACGTCGACCCGAGCTTCTCGGCCGCCTTCGCGCTGGAATGCAAGGCCGTGCTGCGCGTGCGCAACGAAATGGGCCTGGACAACCTGTGGGTCATGATTCCGTTCGTGCGCACCCTGGAAGAAGGCCGCAAGGTCATCGAGGTGCTGGAACAGAACGGCCTGAAGCAGGGCGAGAACGGCCTGAAGATCATCATGATGTGCGAAGTGCCGTCCAACGCACTGCTGGCTGATGAGTTCCTGGAAATCTTCGACGGCTTCTCGATCGGCTCCAACGACCTGACCCAGCTGAGCCTGGGCCTGGACCGCGACTCGTCGATCGTCGCGCACCTGTTCGACGAACGTAACCCGGCGGTGAAGAAGCTGCTGTCGATGGCCATCAAGGCAGCACGTGCCAAGGGCAAGTACGTCGGCATCTGCGGCCAGGGCCCGTCCGATCATCCGGATCTGGCCGAATGGCTGATGCAGGAAGGCATCGAGTCGGTGTCGCTGAACCCGGATACCGTGGTCGATACCTGGCTGCGCCTGGCCAAGCTGAAGGCCAACGGTTGATGCCGTGAAGGCCGCAGGCTGACGTCGTGTTCATCGGCGTCAGCCGATACTGCTGATGCACGCAAGCCCCGCCTCTGCGGGGCTTGCTGTTTCTGGCGTCCACGTACGCCCTGCCCCGCGCAGACTCCACTTCGCAGCACAGGACTCCCGCATGATCGCCGCAGCAGCACCCGCGCCCGCCACAACGCCCTGGCTCCACACCCTCGACTGGCAACATCTGCTGGAAACCTATGGCGTGCCACTGTTGGCGGCGATCATTGTGTTCCTGGTAGGCATGTGGGCAGCGCGACGCCTGTCAAACGCGATGCCGCGCGCCACAGCGCGCATGGGCGTGGACCCGATGCTGGGCAGCTTCCTGCGCAATGTGGTCTACGCCACCGCTCTGGTAATCGTGGCATTGCTGGCCATCGACACGCTGGGCGTGAAGATCACCCCGCTGCTGGCCGTGCTCGGCACCGCCGGCCTCGCGGTTGGCCTGGCCCTGAAGGATTCACTGTCCAACATCGCCTCGGGCGTGATGCTGGTGACACTGCGACCGTTCCGCGTGGGCGATGTGGTGACCGTGGCCGGACAGACCGGCACGGTGCGCGAAGTACGCATCTTCCAGACCGTCATCACCGGCGCCGACAACCAGCACACCACCATTCCGAACACGCTGATCACCGCCGCGCCGATCATCAACCTGACCGCCGAACCGACGCGCCGCGTCGAACTGGTGATCGGCATCGGCTACGAGGACAACATCCAGCTGGCACGTGATACCGCGCTGGCACTGATGAAGGCCGACCCGCGCGTGCTGCAGACGCCAGCACCGGACGTGGTGGTGTATGAGCTGGGTGCGCATGCGATCAACCTGGGCATCCGCTGCTACGTGAAGTCGGCCGACTGGTTCGGCACCAAGGTCACGCTGCTGGAACAGCTGAAGCTGGGCTATGACAAGGCCGGCATCAACATCCCGTACCCGCAGCAGGACATGCACCTGTACCTGCATGGCAAGGATGGTGGCGTCATAGAGGCTGATGCGCTGGTGCGCGACAAGCCCTGATCCCAGACAGAAATGCCGGCCAGCGGCCGGCACTACCCTGCCCCGCGCACCCTGGTAGTGCCGGCCGATGGCCGGCACCCACCCCATCTCCATACACCGGTAGTGCCGGCCGCTGGCCGGCAGCCTCCAGAATCAGGCAGCGACGCTCTCTTCCAGCGTCGGGTAATCGGTGAAGCCGACCGCACCACCGCCAAAGAACGTCGCACGGTCCGGCGGATTCAGATCCGCACCCAGGCGCAGGCGCTCCGGCAGGTCCGGGTTGGCGATGAAGGGGCGACCGAAGCCGATCAGGTCGGCCCAGCCTTCCGCCAATGCCTGCTCGGCGCGCTCGGCGGTGTACTTGCCGGCGTAGATCAGCGTGCCCGGGTAGATCATGCGCAGCGCCTGCTTGAAGGCCACCGGCATCGGCGGTGCATCATCCCAGTCGGCCTCTGCAATGTGCAGGTAGCCCACGCCCATCTCACCGAGCAGGTGTGCGGCAGCCAGATAGGTCGCCTGCGGCGTATCGTCCACCGCCCCCTGCAGCGTGGTCAGCGGCGCCAGGCGCACGCCCACGCGATCACCGCCGGCTACTGCCACTACCGCCTGCACCACCTCTCGCAGGAAGCGCAGCCGGTTCTGCAACGCGCCGCCATAGCCGTCAGTGCGCCGGTTGGCCTGCGAGTCGATGAACTGGTTGATCAGGTAGCCATTGGCCCCGTGCAGCTCGACGCCATCGAAGCCCGCCTCCAGCGCGTTGCGCGCGGCCTGCGCATAATCGGCGACGATGCCCGGAATCTCGTCTTCGGCCAGCGCGCGCGGCATCGAGTGCTGGATCATCTCCCCCACGCCCGCCTCCGGACCGGCACCGGTCGGATCGACGAACACCTTCACGCCTTCAGCCAGCAGGGCCGACGACGATACCGGTGCGCCACCGTCCGGCTGCAGCGCCACGTGTGAAACGCGGCCCACGTGCCACAGCTGGGCGTAGATGCGGCCGCCGGCGGCGTGCACCGCATCGGTCACCTGGCGCCAGCCCTGCATCTGTTCGGCGCTGTGGATGCCCGGGGTCCAGGCATAGCCCTGGCCCTGCTGGCTGATCTGGGTGCCTTCGCTGACAATCAGGCCGGCACCGGCGCGCTGCGCGTAGTAGGCGGCCATTTCCGCGGTGGCGACGTTGCCGTCGGCGGCGCGCGAGCGGGTCATCGGCGGCATCACGATGCGGTTGGGGAGCGTCAGCGCGCCCAGGCGGTGGGAGGTGAACAACATGGCGGACATCTCTTGCGGGGGGAGTGCCAGCAAGAATGGGGACCGCCTGCGAAAGGCAACAGGCGTGTTGTGGCAAAACAGTTGTGCCCGGCAGGCAAGGATGGCCATGCATGAAGGCTCATCCACGCACGGCGTGGATCTACTCCAGGCTGGGCTCGATCCTGATCGCGCCATGCGCCACCCGGTCATAGCAGGTGCGCACCACGTCTTCCCCGTACTTCAGCTCCAGTCGGCGCACGATGAAGTGGCCACGCGCCATGTCCTGGTAGTAGTCGGTGAACATGGTATTCAGTGTTGCGCCGGCGGCGGCACCGACAATCGGCACCGCCTGCGCAGCGAATTTCTCGGTGACGACCACGCCGAAGCGCGCTGCCACCTTCTCCACCATCTTCGCCAGCAGCTTGCCGGCCTCCTTCGGTGCCACGCCCAGGGTCAGGTCGCGGCCGGTCACCACGCGCCCGGCCAGCTCGGCCGACAGGTGGCGCATCACGTCGGTGGTGAAGCCGCGGGCCAGGTAATAGCCGGTCTCGCTGGCGTCATCGCGCGGCGAGTTGCCGCCCAGCGCGAACACCTCCAGGCAGGCCTGCCGGGTGCTGAACTCGGACAGGTCGAAGCCTTCGCTGCGGGCCACGTCGGCCACCGCACGCATCATGATGGTGGTCGACACCGGCAGCTCGATGAACAGCGCGGCAAAGCCAAAGGCGCCGCCCACCGCACCGGAGGTCGCTGCGGCCAGCTTGTGCCAGCGGGTGGATGCGCCCTTGCCGGGGGTGTTGTCCATGCTCCACAGCGCCGCCTGCGCCGACTTGGACAGCGCCGCCTGCACCGCACCGTGGATGCGGTTGGAGACCGAGCTGGGCAGCGCCTTCACCGCGAACTCCAGCGGCGTGCCGACCAGATTGGCCATGCGCGCGGTCAGGGTTGGCGCTTCCAGCAGGGCCACCGCCCGCTGCAGGTCGGACCAGTCGCGGGCGTCGTGGGCAATATCGCGGGGAAGCAGGATGGGCTCGTTCATGGCGCCGATCTTAGCGCCAGGGAGTTGAACGGAGGGTGGTGCCGGCCGCTGGCCGGCAACCCGATACACCTCACGAAAGCCGCCGAATTGCCGGCCAGCGGCCGGCACTACCAAGTCGCGTGTCACCCGGTAGCGCCGGGCCAAGCCCGGCGTCGTTGTTCAGGTCGTGGGCAAGCCCGACAGCGCGCCCATGAACTGGCGATAGTGGCGCAGCTCGGCGATCGAATCGTGCACGTCACTCAACGCGGTGTGGTTGCTGTTCTTGCCGACGCCAGCGGCCACGGTCGGCGCCCAGCGCTTTGCCAGTTCCTTCACCGTGGACACGTCCAGGTTGCGGTAGTGGAAGTACTTCTCCAGGCGCGGCATCTGGCGGTGCAGGAAGCGGCGGTCCTGGCAGATCGAGTTGCCACACATCGGCGAGAGGCCCGACGGGATCCACTGCGCCAGGAAGTTCACCGTCTGCGCCTCGGCCTGGCCGAGGGTGGTGGTGCTGTCCACCACGCGCTGCCACAGGCCCGAACGACGATGCTGGTTGCGATTCCACTCGTCCATCGCCTCCAGCGTTTCCAGCGGATGATGGATGGCGAATTCCGGACCTTCGGCCAGCACGTTGAGCTGGGCGTCGGTGACCACGGTGGCGATCTCGATGATCGAATCGTTGTCGGTGTCCAACCCGGTCATTTCCAGGTCGATCCAGATCAGTCGTTCGTTGGCCGCGCCGGTGTCCGCCATTGTGTCGCCTCGTTGCTGGGCAGGCGCGCGGCCTACCGGTGAAGGAAAGAGGCGCCCATCATACCCGTTCGCCCCTCAGCCCTCGCCGACGTGGTCTTCCAGCAGCAGCGGCGGCTTGCCGCGCTTGGCACGGAAGTAATTGGTCAGGCGCGTGCTCGCTTCCTTGGCCAGCACCCCGCCGTGGATCTCGACCCGGTGGTTGTGGCGGGCATCGCCGAGCAGGTCGAACACACTGCCGCAGGCACCGGTCTTTGGATCACTGGCGCCGTAGACCAGGCGCGATACCCGTGCATGCACGACCGCCATCGCGCACATCGCGCACGGCTCGAGGGTCACGTACAGGGTGCTGCCCAGCAGGCGATGGTTGGCCAGCAGCTTCCCCCCTGCCCGCATGGCCACGATCTCGGCATGCGCGCTGGGATCGTGCGAGGCGATATTGAGGTTCCAGCCCTCGCCCAGCAGCTGGCCATCGGCGCTTACCAGCACCGCACCAACCGGGATCTCATCGAACTCACGCTGTGCGCGCTCGGCCAAGGCCAGTGCATGGCGCATCCAGTGTTCATCAGCGTCGTGCACCGGTACACCCAGGACATCGGTCATGGCGGTTCTCGCTTTTCACCTGGGCCAGGATGGCCGCCGGGGCCGCATTGTACGCCCGGGGCCGTGCAGGCGCCGCTAACGTGCGTCGAAACGCTCGCGGGCCGCGTCGAGCGCCGGGAAGTTGTGCTCGGCCCAGCGGTCCAGAGCGGACAGCGTCTCGACCAGGCCGCGCGCGACCTCGGTCAGGTGGTACTCCACATGCAAGGGTTTGCTACCCAGTTCGCACCGCTCGACCAGGCCATTGCGCTCCAGCTGCCGCAGGGTCTGGGTCAACACCTTCTGCGAGATGCCTTCGATCTTCCGCAGCAGCGCACCGTTGCGTTGCGGGCCCTGCGCCAACGCCGGCAACAGCAGCATCACCCACTTGCCGGAGATCAGCGCCAGCGCATCGCGCGCCGAGCAATCGGCGGCATAGACATTTCCGGGGAACGCCATGGTTACCTCAAGGTGCGTAATTGCCGGGGCATACCGGCACCGCGAGGATGGTCGCACACTCCACGAACACCTCGCCCCATGCGCGCCCTCATCCTGCTTGCCCACCCCGAACCCCGCTCCTTCAACGCCCACCTGGCCGTGCAGGCGGCCGAGCAGCTGCGACACGACCACCTGCAGGTGGACGTGGTCGACCTGTATGCAGAAGCCTTCGATCCGCTGGAAGCGGCCTGGCACCATCCACGGCGCCTGCGACCGGACCGCTTCGATGCCCAGCGCGAACAACGCTACAACGCCGAACGCGACCAGTTGCCCGCCGATGTGCAACGTCATCTACACCTGCTGCGGGCCGCAGACCTGGTGATCCTGCAGTTCCCGCTGTGGTGGTTCGCGGCGCCGGCCATCCTCAAGGGTTGGCTGGACCGCGTGCTGGTCTACGGGCCGATGTACACCAGCCGGCAGCGTCACGAACATGGCGTGATGCAGGGCAAGCGTGCGTTGCTGAGCGTGACAACCGGTTCGTCGGCGCGGGCCTGCGCGGTCGATGGCCGCGAAGGCGATACCCAATTGCTGCTTTGGCCGTTGATGTACAGCCTGCGCTACGTCGGCTTCGAGGTGATGGAGCCGCATGTGGTGCATGGCGTACGTTCCGGGCTGGCACCGGAGCGCGTGCAGGCACACGACGAGGCACTGGCCGCAGCAACCCACTACTACCGCGAACGCCTGGCGCAATGGCCGCAGTGGCCCACCGTGCCCTTCAACGACAGCGGCGATTTCGAGGATGGTGTGGTACTGCGCGCGGAAGCGACTGCCTACAGTCCCTTCATCCGCCATCGCAACGCGGGATGAATCCGCACCTGCAGGCACGGCCGGAAAGCTTCATACTGCGCATTCCTGTCAAGCACCTTGGTGAACATATGACCACCCTCCGTCCCTCGCGCGCCGACGACGGCGCCGCCCTTGTCGACCTCTGGCGCCGCGCCGTCGACGCCACCCATGACTTCCTCAGCGCGGAAGATCGCCAGGCGATCGGTGCCGAAGTCGCCGGTTTCCTGCCGCAGGCACCGATGACCGTGGCCGTCGACGCTCAGGACCGCCCCCTCGGTTTCATGCTGATCGACGGCACGCACATGGAAGCGCTGTTCATCGATCCAGACGTACGTGGCACCGGCATCGGCCGGCAACTGCTGCAGCACGCACTGGCCCAGCATCCGCAGCTGAGCACTGACGTCAACGAACAGAACGCACAGGCCGTCGGCTTCTACCTGCGCATGGGCTTCGTCGAAAGCGGCCGCTCACCACTCGATTCGCAAGGCCGTCCGTATCCGCTGATCCACCTTCGGCACAACGGCTGACATCCGTCGGCAGCAGCCACGTGCTAGCGTGGCTGCTTTCGACCCAGGAATGCCGCATGGATGGTGCAAAAGCCCTGCTGACCCTGTTTGCGCTGGGCATCAGCCTGGTCTGGATCCTGGTGCCGTTCGCCATCTTCGCCGTGCGCAACCTGCTGCGTGAGGTACTGGTCGAGCAGCGCCGTACCAATGAACTGCTTGAGCACATCGGCGGTTACCGCATTCCGAAGCCGCAACCCGAACCGACCGTCTGGCGCGCGCCCTGAGCAGAAACGAGCCAGGCCCGGATCAGGCCGTTGCCTCGAAGGCCGGTGAGTACTGCACCTCGCCCTGTGCCAACGGAGGCTGCAGGCAAAGTGCCTGGAAGTACTCCGGCGGCACACCCGGCAGCACCAGGCCCGGCTCGGCACGGAAGCCGAAGCGACCGTAATAGGCCGGCTCACCCAGCAATACACAGCCATGTGCACCCTGCTGACGCAGTGCTTCAAGTGCGGCATGCATCAGGGCCGCACCGATGCCCTGCCCCTGCCACGCGGGCAATACCGAAATCGGGCCCAGGCCAAACCAGCCCGTGCTGCCATCGCTGATCGTCACCGGCGACAGTGCAATGTGTCCGACCACCTGGCCCTGAGCTTCGGCGACAAGCGAAATGCTCAGTTCCCCACGCGAACGCAACGCATCGACGATGAACTGCTCGGTATGGCTGCTGTGCGCAGCGTCCCGGAATGCGGCCTCGGTGAGCGCATGGAGGGTGGCGTGATCATCAATGGCTTCGGCACGGATCGCGTAGTTCATTGCGTAATGTTCGCTTGCGTGAGAGCTGCGTGAACTAGTGATTTCTGTCACAAATTTATGGAGAAATGCCGAACGCGAAGCGTAATCGCTCCGCGAACCTCGAATCGCCTGTGCCGCAATCGATTCGGCGACGCCGCCGAACTCTGAATGCGTCAAAATTCCGTCACCCACGCCTTGCCGCAGCTGGCGCCAGGTTTCCAGAACACTCCATAATCGATAAACCTGTCACCAGGGAAGGATATATGGACACGGACGCACGATGCAGGATGCCGCCATGGATGTAGCCATGCCGACACGCAAGGGACGCCATCTGGTACCGATGGGCCTCTTGCTGGCGCTGACGGCCTGCTCGCCTTACGCGGACGCAGAGCGTGACGTTGCCGCAGGTGGACGCGGCCTGGCCAAGCTCAACCCGTCACCGCAGCAGGGCTACGAGCTGGTACTGACCCTGAAGGATGCCCCCGGTCCCTTCGCGGTGGTCGAGGGAGTTGCCCAGTACGCCGTCAGCAACCACAGGGACTGCGGCCGGGTCCTGTGGGCGACCGGTACCGCCAGCCGTATCACCAGCCAGGAGTTGGTGGAACTACACAAGGTCGACGAGAACGAATCCCGCGGTACGTTCTACCTCGACCGCATGCAGGACGAGGATTACTACGGGCGTGGCGTCTGCCATTGGACGCTGACGGGTGTCGGTGCGATGTTGCGCGCTACGACCGGCGAGGCGGATACGCGATTCCTTACGTTCGTCGACAAGGAGCGCATGGAGAGCGACTCACCTCTTACGCTTTATTACCCAAACCTTATCTATCCGCGCGCCGACACTGTCGCCAACTTTGGCGCCAGTGGCGAGGAAGATCCGTCGGGGTACAGCGAAGATCTGCGCGACGCGCTGTTCTCAACCACCACCACTGTGCAGAAGCTCGTGCCATGAGCTGCCAGTTCAATAACCCCTACCCCCAAGGAGGCCGACATTGCGCCACAAGATGATTCCGTGCCTTGCTCTGCTTCTATTGACCGCCTGCAACCCGGAGACCGCCATGAACCAGGAACGTGCCGCTGCTGAAGCCGATGTCGCCCAGGGTGGGCGCGGCCTCGCCAAGCTCAACCCCAACCCGCGCAAGGCCTATGAACTGGTCCTGCGCCTGAAGGACGCCCCCGGTGATTTCGCGGTCGTCGAGGGCGTCGCCCAGTACGATGTCAGCAACGAAGACCAGTGCGGCCACATCGAACCGGCCACCGGCACCGCCGCACGCATCACCAGCCAGGAGCCGGTGCAGCTGCGCAAGATTACCGACGGCGAGTATCGCGGCACCGTCTATCTCGACC
Organism: Stenotrophomonas sp. 78350_Sma; assembly: GCF_056482105.1. NCBI lineage: Bacteria > Pseudomonadati > Pseudomonadota > Gammaproteobacteria > Lysobacterales > Lysobacteraceae > Stenotrophomonas > Stenotrophomonas sp. 78350_Sma. The sequence continues at coordinate 2,866,498 of NZ_CM151182.1, forward strand.
GCATGCTGGATGAGGACTACTACGGCCGCGGCGTCTGCCGGTGGCAGTTCAGCGGTGCCGGCGCGATGTTGAAGGCCACCGGCGCCGAAGGCGAGACCCGCTTCCTGACCTTCGTCGACGCCAAGCCGCTGACCGAAGGCAGCGCGCACACCCTCTACTATCCGGACGCGGCCTATCCGCGCGCGCCGCTTGCAGCCGACTATCCGGCCACCGGCAAGTCCAACCCTGCCGACTACGTCGCCGAGCTGCAGGGCAAGCTGTTCACCATGAGCCTCAGCGCCAGCGAGGTCACCCCATGACCATCACCAGCCAGGACTATGCCGCGCTGTCCGATGACGCCTACAAGGATCGCGCGGTCGGCCGGCGCGCGCCGGGCCAGGAAGAGAAAGTCATCCTCAACGGGCACGAGTACAAGGTACTGCAGCACGTCGACAACCGGCTCAACGGCTATCAGGGCACCATCTACCAGCGCACCGATACCAACGAGATCGTCGTCGCCCACCGCGGCACCGAGCAGATCGCCCGTGATGCGATCCTCACCGACGGAGGCATGGTGGTTGCCCGCACCAATGTGCAGGCCCCCGATGCCATCGCTCTGACCAAGAGCGCGCTGGACTACGCGAAGCAGGAAGCTGCATTTGGAGGCCGCGCGCCCCAGGTCACCGTCACCGGTCATTCCCTCGGCGGCGCCCTCGCCCAGATCACCTCGCACCACTTCAACGTCAAGGGCGAGACATTCAATGCCTACGGCGCGGTCAGCCTCAGCTACCGCATCCCGGAAGGCGGAAACACCATGATCAACCACGTCATGGCGTCCGATCCGGTCAGCGCTGCCTCGCCGCACTTCGGTCAGGTCCGCATCTATGCCAAGCCCGACGAGATCAAGACGCTCGCGGCAAACGGCTTCAGCAATCACGCCCTGCGTGATCTGATTCCGGACCGGCCGATCATTGCGGCGACCAGCTCGTTCGGCGCGCACAAACTGGGCAACTTCCTCGACGAAGGCTCGGTGCTGAAACATCCAGAAACCCAGAAGCTGGCGAAAGACAACGCCAAGATGATCGAGGAGTACCGCGATGACGTCGAGTCACTGCGCCGTGGCGTCACCCGCGCGGCACGCGGTATCCCGGGCGGCGCCATCGATCTGTACGACCACATCCGTGGCCCGCTGCAACCCGGTGAGCCGGCCCGTCGCGAGGCGGAGAAGAACGGCCATCACACCAGCATGCTGCGCATGGACGATGCCAACCACCTGGGCAACCCGCTGTTCAACGATGCGATCCGTGGCGTGCATGCGCAGGACGTTCGCGTCGGCCGCGTGCCGGATGTGATGAGTACGCAGTTGGCCGGTAGCCTGGCGGCGGAGATGCACGCGGCAGGTGGCAAGCGCATCGACGAAGTGGTGATGAATGCCGATGCCTCGCGCAGCTTCGCGGTGCAGGGCCAGGGCGGCGACCCCGCTCACCTTCGCGTGTCGGTGGATACGGCGGTGGCGATGAACACACCGCTGGAACAGAGCAGCCAGCGCATCGACCAGCAGGCCACGGGGCAGCGCCTTGCACTGGAGCGCGACCAGCAGCTGGAACAGCAGCAGAACCAGACCCGCAGCATGCAGGCCTGATGGCCAGCGCGGGAGCCGGTCATTCCGGCTCCCGCTTTACTTCAGCATCGCGCCTCAGGGGCTGGTGGCCGCGACCGGCGCGGACGTACTGGCGGTCACAAACAGATCCGGGCCAGAATCCGGGAAGCCGCCACAGGCCCGGTCCCCCGGCGCCACCGGGTCACAGGGCCACTGGCTGCGCGAAACCTTCTCGCGCAGCTCGAAGCGATCCCCGGTCCAGACCACGAAGGCCAGGTGCTCGCGGTTCCAGTCACTGTAGGCACGCGGACCGCCCTTCTGCGCCGACTCCGGGTACTGCACGAACCATCGCATGGCCGGGCCGTACTGCAGCTTGCTGTGGTCCAGTGTGATCCGGCCTTCGCGGGCCAGCTGGCGTGCGCGATCGGCTTCCGTCAACGGCGGCATGGCCGGCATGGCCTCGGCCGTTACATCCCGCGGTGCGGCATCGCCGCGGACCTGATACACACGCTGGGCCACATAGGCCTCGCGGCAATCCCCCGCTGGCACGCGGACCGGCTCCGCGCCGTACTCATCACGGTTGGCGACCTGATCGCTGCAGGTGAACGGCGCTGACACCAGATAGAACGTGCTGCCGACGTCGCGCCCTTCCAGCGAGCGCACCCAGATGTCGCCCATCCGCACGATGAAGTCCGGGCGCTGGCCATAGCCCGGCGCCGCCTTGAACCACGTCTTCTGCCGCACCTCACGCTCGCGCCAGCTGCGCGGCAGGTGGATGTCCTGCTGGGGCAGCGCGACCAGCAGCGCGGCCAGATGCGCCGGCATCGTGCCCTGGCAGGCGCCGATCAGCAGCTCGCCCTGGGCCGCCAGTCGCCCGGCCAGATCCACCGGACAACGGGCACCGAGCGCACGCTCGGTCGCCTGCTCGGGCGGCAACGGCACGATGGCCAATGCGGGCGGTGCCGGTGCCATCGCCGGAACGGTTGGCTCGACGGCGGCAGGCGGTGCAGCCACAGGCGCCGCCACTGAGGGCACAACGGGCACGGGCGCCGGTTCCGCAGACGGCATCGCCTGCGCGTCCACCCCAGGTGCCGCAGGAGGTGTCACGGCAACTGGTACTTCGGGAGCCGGCGCAGCAACAACGGCATGCGCCGCCGTGGGTGCTGCAACGGGCGCCGCCCCTGCAGGCGGGGCAACGGGCGCCCCGGCAGCAAGGGGCGCCTCCCCGACGGGTACCGCTGCCTCCTGAGCCTGTGCCGACGCTGCGGCTAGTCCAAGTGACAGCAGCCAGAGCGGCGGCAGACGGCGCGCGGATGGATTGCAGCGGGCAGCCGCGTGCCGGGCCTTCAAGGGAACGATTCGCATGTAGTGTCCTTACGTTGGGTTTCCATGTCGGCGCCACAGGGCGCCACGCGTCGTACGTAAAGCACCGGCGGGGCCCCCTGCCCGCCGGCATCAGGTGTTACATGGATCGAGAACGCTGCTCCTGTTCGCGGGCGAGTGCGGCCGCCGGGTCCTGTTGCGCAACACTGGCCGCCAACTGCTGGCTGCTCTGTGCCAGTGGCTGCTGTGCGGCCTGCTCCCGGTCTACGGACGCACGCAGCATGGCCGGATCACCCAACGTGCCCTGCACCGCAAACAGCGTGCGGCCGTCGTTGCCGGCCAGCAGATGATCAATGCGCGACAGCCCCGCCTTCTGCGCGCCCAACGCCAACGCACCAGCGGCATTGTCGAGATCCTGTGCATTGCGCAGCCCACTCTGCGGTCCCAGCTGCTGCAGGTGCCGGCGCGCATCCTCGAACAACGCATTGCCGGGCTCACCGGCGTGCGACATGTCACGGGCAACACTCTGCGCCTGCGCACCGACTTCACCTCGATCCAATCGCGCCATCACGTCCGGCGTCAGCTTCTGTTGCCAGACCTCGAAGCGTTGCCGGCGCGCCTCGATGCCATTGAGCGCGCCATTGAGTGCATGCGTTGCTTCGCGCACATCCTGGCGCGCCGCCTCCGGCACCCGTGTCTGCCACTGCCATACGGCAATACGGCCTGCGTGCTCGGGCTGCGCGGCCAGTTCCGGGTGATTCACCAGGTCCAGATCCAGCGCCTTGCCGGCGCGCTCGTAATTCTCCTTGCCGACCAACGGCAGATAGCCGCGGCCGTGGTACTTCAGCGCGTCACCAGGCGCGTCGTTGCCCATGCGCCCGCCGTACATCAGCTCGGCCAGGTTTTCCGGGCGGCCACGCAGCGCTTCCTGGCGGGCGCTCTCCAGCGCAGCGTTGCCATTGCGCCACGCAGCCTCCACCGGGATCTGCGAGATTCCCCGGGTGAAGTTGAAACTCTCGTTGAGCCGGCTCAAGCCGCGCGACTCGTGCCCTGCCTGGGCCATGAAATTGGCCAGTTCAAGCGGGGAGTCGATGCCGGCTTTGGTCGCCTGCCGCAACAGCTGCGACTCTCTATCGGTCGACACAGTGCAACTCCTGAATCTTCATCAGCGCGGATTCCCTTCCGCCGGTTGGAGCTTGGCTCATGGAAGCGACACCTCGGCGACACTGGACGGGTCGAAGTCCTCGAACCGCACCCTGCCCAGTTCCGCCACCGAGTAATCCCGGATGTTGGTCGCTTCGGTCTCGATATCCACGACCTTGCGTCTCACCCCGTCCACCCAGCAGGCCTTGTCCGCGGGCGCATAGCGGAACCGGTAGGTGCTGCTCCAGCGCTCGCGGCTACCGCCGTTGGTGATCACGCTGAAGGTGCCTTCCTCGACCATTGCATACGCAAAAGGGTCGCCGGCCAGGCCACCCCGGGTGGAACACGGCACCAGCTTGTCGTTGCGCGCGGCCAGCTGCCAACGCCCGCGCCCGTCAGCGCGCAGCAACAGCAGCACCCGGTTTGGTCCGTGCTGACCGGGCACCAGCCCTTCCGGCGTCGGCTGGTCGATGACCAGCAATTGATACTCGATGCCATCGCCGTTGAGCTCGCCCCTGACAGCTTCCAGCAGGTTCGCACCGGACGGAACGAATGCCAGGGCATCGTCCATGTGTGCGCCAACCCTGTCTTCCATCCCCTCCCACTCCTTCAATGTGGTCATGCCGATGCCCGCCTCCCTGCCCAGCCGGAACGCGGCGTTCCGGCTTATCCGCGCCTGCGCGGGCAGGGATCATAGCCTTGCGTACGGCAAGGCCGTGATGATGGCAAGCGTCACCCGCTGCAGGGGATGACAGCGTCCTCATTGGACGGAAGAACTCCTGCATTCGGCGGCACCGGTGCGTCATTTTCATGACGCGCGGGGAGCTTACCGCGAGGCGTTCTGCCGCGTCGAAGGGCAAGGAAATCGAAAAGCGGAATTGATCACAGAAAACGGGGCTTAGCGTGAATGGCGCCTTACCTGATGAACAGATCCGCCGTGCAGGCCGTTCTGGCGATCCCGCATTGCCCCTGCGGCAGCTGCTTCCATGCCGCCTTCGCGTTGCATTGCTGCATCGCGACAACGACCGCTCCCTGTTCGGACATGGCCGTGGCGACGCTGGTGGTTTCAGTGCCCAGACCCGCGTGGGCGACTGCCACGCATTGCGCCTGGAACAGGGTCGCCAACGTACATTCGCCCTTCCCGAACTCCCTGCACTCCTTCATGGATGCACGCCTGGCCTTGCCCCGCGAACGCATCGAGTTGCTGATGAAGGTATCGCCGCGGGCATCCATTGCCACGCCGCGCACGGTCTGCGCCCAGTTGGGGCGATTGTTGTACGGGGAGCCTGAGCTGCTCACCGGAATGGGCGCACAGCCCTGTACACCCTGGCCACCGATGGGATACATGCCCTGCGGGCAGTTGCCTTCGGCAAGCGCGGTGAACGGCAGCAGGCCTGCAATCAGCAGGCACGGGAGAAAAGCGAGGTGGATTCGTTTCATGGGGACACCCATTCCTTTGCTGCCCATTGTGAGAGGTGGGACGACCTGAGTAGACGATCGTTGCCCAATATGCCTCCCGGATTGGGAATGCTTCGCAGAGCAAACACAGGCCCAGGCTGGCCGGGTACCTGATCATTGGAGAACTCGGCGATTCCAACCGGAGTGCTCGGCAAGCACCATGCTTGCGTAGTCACGCTGAACGCTCAAGGTCAATCGCGTCAAATTGTGAATCAACGCAGGCTTGATCGGAGTACAGCACCCCAGCACAACACATTACTGCCGATCAAATAGACGCCCTTCGCACGAATATCACCTTCACATCAGCATCTCCAAGCTTGCCTTTGCCTTGGGGAATCAACACGCTCCGGGCACTGGCAGTCAGGGCTCTTTCGCTAGAACGCCTCATAGACCGGTTCAGAACACGCTGAGTAGGCAACTTTGCATTGCGTTCCAGTCGGATCCACGCAGATCTTTTGTGCCTGCACAATGGCTTCCTTCAAGTCTTGACCGCTCGCAACGCCACCACGCGCCCCATTGCCTTGGCTCTGAGGAACTACCCAAGCGGCACACTGGTTTCGGTACGCGATGAGTATTCGGCAATCGCGAGCAGCGTGCATGCCGCATCCCTCGAGAGCGACACGCTCCGCATCCTCTTTCGTCGCCCTCCCTGTCGCCACGCCTGCTTCGTTCGTACTGGGCGAGGAAGCAATGGCACCCCACGTCTTATGCCACTGGCCAGCGGGTTCCGCCCCACGGGCGCTCCCCCCCGCTCCAGGGATGGGGGCACACCCACCCACCCCTTGATCGCCGATGGGATACTGGCCGGCCGGGCATCGGCCCTCGGCATTGGCGTTATTGGCAACGAGGAGTGCAGCTAACAGCAGCGCGAGAATCACGAGCGCCGGATTACCGCGTAAAGGTTTGAAATCGGCCATTGTCTTGAATTTCCATGACGTCACAACCGATCAGTCTTGCTGGAAGGACGGTTTGGTACAGTCAGAATGGAAAACGGAGCAAGCCTGACTTCCCAAATCCTTGCAGTTCTTGGCTGCCCCCTCCTGCGCCTGTTCTTTCGTCGCCCCGGTGTTGAATCTCATGCCATTGTCCGGTCATGCAGCCCGGACAACCGCATAGCATTGGTTGTAGTAGGTAAAAACGACTGTGCAGTCGGTAGCTCCGCCCTGCCGGCATCGTTCGACGGCTTGGCGCTCTGCCGAAGCCTTGGCCTGATGCCCAGTAGCAGAACCTGCATCTCCTCCAGGCGAGCTGGCGACAGCACCCCATGTCTTGACCCAGTACCCGGGATTCTCCTGCGGGGCGCTCTGAGCCGCGCCGGGTATGGGTGCGCAGCCACCAACGCCTTGGTCGCCAATCGGGTACTGGCCCCCAGGGCAACGACCTTCGGCATTGGCATTTTCAGTAACGACCAGCACGGCAAACGCCAGCGTCAAAAACCCAAGAAATGTTACCCAAATGCTTGAATCCGGCCATTGCCAAGACTTTTGGGACATCACTGTTGATCACTCGGCGGTCTGATGCTCCGCACCCGTCATCTTCCTTGAAGCCTTCCGCAGTGCTTCAAGCGACATCCAAAGAACGGGAGGCAATATGATTCGCCACATCAGCCCTCCTGAAAGAAGGGCTTGGTGCAGTCCGAGTGGACGAACGTGCACTCCTGGCTTCCCGAATTCCGACAATCCTGCGTCGCCCTTTCCAGCGCCTGTTCCTTGGTAGCACCCGCGTTGAACATCGTTCCATTGTCCGGCCGGCCGGTTCTGATGGACGCATAGCACTGGTTGTAATAGGTGTACAGAACCTTGCAATCAGTTGCTCCCCAGTGACCGCAGCGCTCGATCGCCTGTCGCTCGGCCGAGGCCTTGGCCTGATGGCCAGTCGATGCACCCGCATCGCCATTCATGGATCCCGCAACGGCTCCCCACGTCTTAACCCAGTGCCCGGGATTCTCATCAGGCGCGCTCCGGCCTGCCCCAGGGATGGGAGCACAGCCGCCCACTCCCTGATCGCCGATCGGATACTGGCCCGGCGGGCAGCGGCCTTCTGCTAACGCAGAATTGATGTATGCAGAACCCATAAACACGAAAGACAAGCAAAGATATTTCAGAAAACCGTTGGCGCTCATCGTCAGTCCAGCCTCTAATTTCCTTGATTGGCGTTCGCCGCGCCACGTTGACCAGGTGTGGTTCCTCCCGCCCCGCCCGTGCCGTCAAACACTCGGCCCAGACTGTTCTGAGGATTTGCTGCATTGTGGCCCGACGCGGCCTCCGGAGCCGCCGGCGGCGGAGCCGACATGCCCGGCGGACGACCATCAGCACTTGGCGAGGCACTGGCGCCACCACCTATCTGCGAATATGCCATGAAGGTGCCCAAGGTACCCTGGAAGAACATCGCTGCCATTGGGGGTGTAGTCAGGATCAACGCGGTGAGGATCAGGCCCATGCCTCCCTGCTGCATTGCCTGGCTGGTCATGCCGTCGGACATGCTTTCCTTGAGGATGAACTCCTGCACCAGCGCCGTGGTCCAGAAGGTGGCCGCTACACGTACCACCATGTCCAGCGCGATGGAGACCATCGCTGCAAGTACGGCCATCGAGAACATCGTGCCGATACCGTAGAACAGCCAGCGCTGGAACAGCTGCTTGGTCTGTTCGAACAGCAGGCAGAGGATGAACAATGGGCCGAAGCCGATGAACAGCGCCATGGCGATTTCATACAGCATCAGCATCGCACCAGCGGTAATGGCCGGGCCTGCAGTGCCCATCCCGATGAAGAACAGTGCCCGTTTCTTGTCCTCCAGCAACTCCCCGTCATTCATGATCTGAATGGCGTCGATACTGGAAAGCGCGACCTGCATCCATGCCAGGCTCTTGTCGATCTGATCCTCGGGCGATTCGTTCGAGCCCGTCACGACCTTCGTGATTTCTTCCTTGACGTCGTGGGTGAGGAAGCTCTGCAGGTTGGTGCCGAACGCGCCCATCGTGGTGGCCGCGCTGACGATCAACGCCGCACGCGCCATATTGGTCACCAGTACCATCATTGAGTCCCGGCTGCGGCCGGTCACGATGCGGAAGCCCTGCACCAGCACCCACAGGGTCATGAGCGTGAGGGCGATGCCGCCGACCCACTGCATCATTTCCCCCATCATGTCGATGCCAAACTTGTTTATCTTGCTTCGCAGGAAGTCGAAGATGAACTTGAAGAACACGAAATCCCCGATCGACTGGACACGTGCCACGTGCCCCATCAAATCCTGGAATCCGCCATTGAAGTCAAAATTGGCAATCGACCTGATCATTTCCGCAATCCCTTGATGTATCCCTACCGGACAACCTCATGAGGCAAGTGCTTATACCCCTGCCCCAAGCGACGTCAGTCGATGTGCAAAGCACCTTTCAACGCAGCGGTCTTGACCAGCTGCGAGATGACGCCCGGCTTGCCTTTCAATGCCACGCGCGCCAACACGCGCTGATTGGCCTTCATTGATTCCTCATAGGCGTCGTAGGACCGCATGCGCGCCTCCCACTCCTGCTGCAGCTTGGCAATGTCGTTTGCCGTACGCAGGGAGTCACTGTTCACTGCGGACATCGTGCCGGCCAGGTTTCCGTCCCCGCCAAAACGCCAACCCATGATCTCACCAAGCGTCGAATTGATGCTGGGGATGGTCTTCTCAAGGAACTCAACCGTCTCGTTGCGCTTGCGGTTCTCCATCATCTGGATGTTCACGCAAAGCTGCTGCTGCTGCGCATACAGGTCGCCAGAGGTGTCGAGGACGAACTTCTTCAGCAGGCTTCCTGCACTGAAGCCTGCTGAAGTACGGCAGACGTCTGCAACCATGTAGTCATCTGGAACACGCTCGAGCGTTGCCCCGGGTGGCAGCCCAAAATTGTTGATCAGACCCTGGATCTGGACCAGCGCGTCCTGATATTCCTGGAACGTCTTTTTCCAGCGAGTCACCTGAGCCGCGTACTCCAGCCCATCAGCCTTGATCTGCGCCTTTCCTTGAGCAACGTCCTTCAGCGCCTGCATCAGGTTGCTGAGGTCGAAAACAGGGTAACCACCGGCTGATACCGACGTCGTGGAGAACATGACCATGCTCCCCAGCAGGATGGCTGCCAGGCGCTTCTGACGCAGACCGCGTTGGCGCTTGTTATTACTGGATGTCATGTTCATGTTCTTCTCCAATGGAATGGATTTCATTCAGCGCTGTTTGATCGAAGGCTTTCAAGCCGCATCGGTTTCGGCAGAGACCTTGGCTTTACCAGAGCCCTTTCGGTTCTTGTAGAAGTCCTCCAGCCACTGTTCCGGCGTGAGCTCGTCCACAGTGATCCGATTGCGGACCGCAGCCGTCTGCAGCACCCGATGCATGATGTCGATGTTGTCGGTCGAGGCCGAGATCACCGACAGGATGTCGTCCATGCCGCGCAGGTTGAGCTGGCAGACACTGGAAGCATGGCCCTGCTTGACCAGGAAGCAGCGCGAGCGCTCGTCCAGCGCGGTGACCACCTTGAACTCCGCCTCGGTCAACTTCAGGCCATCCATGTAGTCGCTCTTGCTGGCGTTCGGGTTCGGCAGCAGGATGAGCGTGGCGGTCTGCTCGATCAGGGCAGCGGAGATGTCACTCTTCAGCGCATCTTCCGGGCTCTGGGTGGCGAAGATTCCCAGGCCGTTCTGCTTACGGATGGTCTTCTGCTTGTTCTTCGCGAACTCCTTCAGGCCACCCTCGCCGTCCAGGATCTTCCAGAATTCGTCCATCACATAGATCAGCGGACGACCGTCGATCAGCGACTCCAGGCGGTGCAGCAGGTAATTGATGACCGGCACGCGCACTTCGGGGTTGTCGATGATGTCGGTGTAGTCGAAGCCGATGATGTTGGCCTTGCTCAGATCCACCGTATCGATCGGATTGTCGAAGACCCAACCCAGCGAATTGCCCGAGGTCCAACGACGCATGCGCGCGTAGAGACCGTCATCGCCCATGTTGGGCAGGCTCTTCTGGAAATTGGTCATGCTGCGCAGGTGCATCGGCGTATCGAGCATGCTCTCCACCGCGCGGTAGATGTCCTCTTCCTCGCGGGCGCTGTACTCGCGCTTGCCGGCCAGCACCTTGATCAGGTCGGCCAGGAACTGCACGTTGGATTCGCTGTTCTCGCACTGGAACGGGTTGAAGCCGGTCGGCGCACCATTCTCCAGGGCCAGGTAGTTGCCACCACAGGCGCGCACGAAGATCTCGGCGCCGCGGTCCTTGTCGAAGAAGAAGATGGTCGGCGACGGTTCGTACTTCTGCACCTGGCTGAGCAGGAAGTTGATCAGCGCGGTCTTACCGGTACCGGACTTGCCGATCACCATGGTATTCGCGATCGCCTTCTCACCCAGCGAATTCTCGGATGGATGGGTCGCGTGGAAATTGAAGTAGTACGGCTGGCCGTTGGTGGTCTGCAGCGTGGTCACGCAGTCACCCCACGGGTTGTTGTGCTGCTTGCCGGTGGCGAAATTGTGCAGCGGCGACAGGCCGAGGAAGTTCAGCGAGCTGACGTTGGCCAGCCGCGTGCGGAAGCGCCAGTTGGCCGGCAGCTGCGAATAGAACGACGAGGTGACCGCCAGATCTTCCTTGGTCGACACGAATCCGGCGTTGGACAGCTCGGCACGGGTCGAGGCCACGTTCTGCGACAGCTTGGCCTGGCTGTCGCCGTAGACCGCCATGATGAAGTGGTACTCGCCCAGCACGAAGTTGCCTGACGACAGATGATCCATCGCCTGGTCGAGTTCAACGATCTGGCTGACCGCCTTGTCGCCCGAGGAGATCATCATGCCCTTGGTCCGGTCCAGCACCTTCAAGGCGTCCTGGCGCCCCATCGGGCTGAACGAATGGGTGATGACGTACTCGTAGTCCAGATACTTCAGACCATTGAGGATGCCCGGATAGGTCCCCTCGGCATATTCCTTGATATTCAGGATTGCGCCGAAATGATTGACGCCATTGGGCGTATTGATCACGAAATCGCCGGTCTTGGCAGAGAACATGTGCCGGCTGACCGGAAGATAGTCTTTCACTGGCGCCGACAGTACCGGCACCGGCTCATCGATGCGGTTGATCAGGTAGCCGAACAGCTCCAGCGTCTCGGAAAACACCACGCCGTTCTTGGCTTCGTACATGCCGAGCCGGTACGGCGCGTAGTCGCGGATCACCGCCTCGACGTTCCCGGCCAGCTCCATCAGCTTCTCGACCGCCTGCTCCTGCTCGGCGCGCAGCTTGTCCACGTTCGCAGACTTCTCCACGAAGCGCTTTCCCGCCACCACCGGACGATAGATCATCGTCAGGTACAGCTCGTTCTGCATGATGCGCTGCGAGGACAGCATGCCCATGTACTGGTCGGACACATCCTGGTTGAAGCGCTGCTTGTAATGGCTCTTTCCCTTCAGGGTGCGACGGCGGCGGATGTCATGCACCCAGAAGGCGACGTTGACAAAATCCGGCGCACGCAGCGTCTGCAGCAACCGGTTGAAAGTATTGTGCCGATGCTCAAGCTCCCATTCTTCGCGCCCCACGAACGGCAGCCCTTCCAGGTGCCAGGTCAACAGGTAGTCGCCGCCCGTGGTCTTCACCACATTCGGAGCCACGTGCGACGACAGGGGAATGAATTCGCTGATGGAGGTATCTGGGTTGAACATACGACTGCTTCCAAAAGGTACTGCCGGCAAAGATTCGGAGTTGGCCAGGCGGGCGCTCAACGCCCGCGTGGCCGGATCCAGCCCTCAATCCCTGGGGGCCGGCTTGCTGCGGTAGTGATTCGGGTTGAACACCCACATGCCATCGTGCTCCTGCACGTTGCGCGTCTTGAGCTTGAACATCAGCCGCAGCCCCAGCAGGCGGAAGATCATCTCGTCACGCTTGGCCATCTGCCGCATGATGAAGATCGCCACCGGGATGGACAGCAGAAACCAGAAATTCGTGTACATGCTCAGCAGCAACAACCCACCCGCCACCATGAAAAATGGTAGGTAGGGAACGCCCAGGAACATCGCTGGGCGCGTGCAGCCCCGGAACAGGACGTTCTTATGCACTGTAGTACTGGACGGCGTGCTTGATCATTTCAAACGCCATGCCAGCGCCGTCGCCGCCACCGCCGACGTTGTCGCAGTTGCCAGCTTCCTTGCCGAGCAGCATGCGCGCGATCTGGCCCGCCGCGCCGATCAGCACACCGCCGATCAGGATCGGGGCCACGTCACCGATACGCTTGTGGGCAAACGCAATCTGGTAACCGGCGAAGATCACGGCGATCGTGACCACGGCGATCGATGCCATGTTCAGCAGGCCGTTGATGTTGGAGAAGAAGCCGCAGACCTTGCCATCGGTACCACCGAAGTCAGTGCCGCCGGCCAGGGCCTGGGGAGCGAACACAGCACCTGCGAATGCGACGGCCATCAGCATGGTCTTCAGCGTGCGCTGGGCCTGGACGAGGTCGAGATTGAATCGCTTCATGGATTGATTTCCTTGTTGATGGACTAACACAACTGAATCGACCAGCCGGGGGACCGGTCGCACCACGACTTCGTCAGAACACGAAGGCCGCATCCCCTGCGGGAATCTGCTGCACCGGCGCACGGGGTGCCGGTGCGTTGTAGAAATTCTGGGTGTCCGCTGCCGGCGCGTTGCGCTCATTCCAGGGGCGCAGCATCACCGGCGCATCCGCGCCGGCCACCCCGGGAAGCTGTTGCGGCATGGCTGAACCAACCTGCCCCGCAGCGGCCTGCGGATACTGTTGTGGCAGCTGTTGCGGCATGCCGCTTCCGCCCTGTGCCTGCGGCTGCATCATCCGATCAACCGAGCCCAGCACTACGCGCGATACCGCCTGGTCGGCGATGTTCAGCAGGCTGCCGCGGGCCATCGCACCGGTTGATGGGTAGACGGTGTAGGCCCGGGCCGGGTCATTGGACGGTACGTAAACCGGCGCACTGGCCTGGGCGACGATGCGCGCCTGGGCCGGCGAGACTGTCTGCGGATGATGCTCGACCTTCACTACCCGACGCTCGCCACGACTGACCACGTCGATCGGCGCGACGCCATTGGAGGCGACCTGCTGGCCACGACGGATGGAGTCGTAGACCTTCTGCACGTAGCCGTGGCGGAAACCGGTCTCGAAGTTGCCCGAGTAGTAGCAGCTGAACGACTTTCCCCAGTCCTTGCCCGAGCGGTTGTAGCACTCGGCGAGGATGCGGGAGCCCGCCTGCAGGTTCGGGCACTGCTGGAACGCCTTCTCGTACGAATCCAGACCATACTTGGCCAGGTTGTAGCGATTGACCTGGGCCAGGCCAATGGAGAAGTTGTAGCCCTTCTCCTCCAGCATGCGAACGGTGGCCAGCGCCTCGTCGAGTGCCTTGGGCTGGCGCACCAGGGCGCCGCCGACCACGCCGATGGCATAGGGGTTGCGCGACGATTCCACGTTGATGACGTGCTGCATCACGTCCATCGAGACGGCCATTTCCGGGCACGCCATCATTTCCAGTCCTGGCAGCATTGGTCAGCCCTCCTGCCCCTGGGCACGCCCAGGATTGAAATCAATACCGGTGATATAGCGCGAGCCTGCGTGCGCCTTGATATGCACGACGATGTCGATGGTCATCATCAGCAGTCGCTTGATGACGTTGAACTCCAGGCCCGACCCTTCAGTCGATGCCTTCACCATCAGCGCCAGCTGATCCCAGGTCTGCTCCGGGCTGCCGGCATGGCAACTGGTGATCGAACCCGGATGGCCCGATGCGCAGTTGCGGATGAAGTAGAACGCCTCGTCACCGCGCAGCTCGGCGAGGATGATGCGTTCGGGTTTCATGCGCAGGCAGGCTTCCATGCAACTCTTTGCGCTGACATTGCTGGTGCTCTGCCCGCCCTTGGAGTACAGCAGGTGAACCACATTGGGTTGGGTCAGAAACAGCTCGCGGGCGTCCTCGATCGTGACCAGGCGCTCGCTGTCCGGGATATGATTGACCAGCGCTTTCATGAAGGTGGTCTTGCCGCTACCGGTCGCACCGGATACCACGATGTTCTTGCGGTACATCACCGCACGACGGAAGAACTCTGCGTACTCGCGCTGCTGCCGCAGCTCCAGCAACTCGCGATCCTGCTCGCTCAGACTGCCATCCTGTTCCAGGATCTGGTTGAAGAAGCCATCCTCGTGGTACTGGGTGAGCGACTTGGTGTGCTTGGACGGCAGGCGGATCGTGATCGAAACCTTGCCGGCATCACAGGCAGGTGGAATCACGAACTGCGCACGCTGGCCGGTCGGGAAGGTCAGCGAGACGACCGGATCGGCATCGGTGATGCGCTGGCCCGTGTTGCTCTCATTGACGACGGCGGTGCAGAACTGCCGGGCCCGCTCGAAGGTCAGGCCCGGCACGTCCACCCGCTGCCACCCGGCCCGGGTTTCCAGGTACAGCTCACCGGGACGGTTGATGCAGATTTCCGTCACTTCCGGGGATGTCATGTACTCGGCGATGCCCAGCACTTCGTACTGATAGCGCAGGAAATCGCTGGAGACGAGGGCGAGGGGTGACACTTCGGCGTCCATGGTTGTTCTTCGGGTTACCGGCGCGGGTTGAGCACGTTGGTGAAGTCAACGTCCTTGGCGACGTAGACGTTCACGATGGTGCCCTGGTTGATGGTGACGGTCGGCGGGCGGTTCGAACTGGTCAGGGCTTCGTTGGCGAGACGCTCCATCGTGCGCGCTGTGGCGCTTTCATAGGGCGAACGAACCGCGAAGCCATTGCTGGAAACCGTGGTCGACTCCGGGCCATGCTCGGCTGCGGCGTACTTGAAGGCGTCGGCAATCAGGCTGATCATCAGTGCCGATGCAATGCGACTGCCCCAGTGCGCGCTGTACTGGCCCGGATGACCGGCACCACCCAGCTGATCCACGCCTGGGCTGGACATGGCCACGTCGATGCCATTGGGGGTGGTGATGCGATCCCAGATCACTTCCACGCGCTTGCCCTTTGGACCGCCGCCGTACGCACCGTAGATCTTGGAACCCTTCGGCAGCAGCAGGCTGCGGCCGTTGATCGAGTAGACCGGCTCGGTCAACAGGCACGACGTATAGCCTGCAAGATCGGTGATGATGCGGGTCTCCAGGACGCAACGCAGATAGGTGCCACGCACCAGCAGCGCATCGGGGCTCCGGATGTAGGACGCATTGGACACATCATCCACGTCAGGCCCGCGGCGCACCTTGGCCGGCGGAGCATTGCCGCTCTGCGCCTGTATCGCAGCCAGCGTGGCCTGCATGTAGGGATCATCGTTGTCCCCTGCTGCGGCCTGGCCGCCAGCGTCGCCCGTGCCCACGCCTGCGCCACCACTACCGGCAATGCGGCGATCCAGCAGACTCGGGCCGCGATCGATCTCGCGCTCGGGTGCGGCACGCGGAATGTAGGTCGGGCCCATCGTTTCCTGCGGCGGCGGCGGCAGCATCGGAATGGGCTCGGCGGCCTCCCGGGCGGCCTCGCGAATCGCGGAGGGCGCCATGGTCGGCAGATCGGGGGTGCTCGAACGTGCGACCTGCGGCGGCGCCTTGGCGTCGTCAGCGTCGTCCTTGCCCTTGCGCAGCAGCAGGAAGCCCATGGCCAGCAACAACACCAGGATGCCGCCGAGGAACAACAGCGCCTTGCGGTTCAAACGCTGCTCTTCCGCAGAGCGAAGCTGCGGAGCACTGGCATCCAGGTCCGGTGTCGCCTCGGCCTGCGCATGCCCGTAATAGGGGTTCGTCGGTGGCTCCTGAGCCGCAGGGCCCTGCCCGTACGGAGACGGATTTGGATCGTTGCCGGGAGTGTTCTGCTGGCTCATTTCTTCACGTTCCTTCGCAGGCCGACGACGAAGTCGCCGTGGCGGATGACCAGGTACGGGTAGGTCCCGTGCACGATCAGCGTATTGCCCTCAACCGTGGTGTTGACCACGAAATCCTCGCCGTACTCCTTCTCGCGACCGAACACGGCCGGGAAGATACCGGTCTTGTACTCGGGCGAGTTAGGCAGTTTCAGATAGGTGAAACGGCCATCGTCGTAGGCGTTGACCGGGATCAGCCACCCCATCTTCTTCGCCTTGCTGGTCGAATAGGAGTAGTTGAAGTTGTATTGGCGGTCCTTGGCCAGCTCGGTACTCAGCAGCGGCTGCGCCTCTTCCTCGACCGCTGCCTGGGCAGGCCCGAACACAGTGTCATTCGGATAGACGAAGGCGATCTTGTACTGCACGCCGGCGCGACGCGCCTGCTCAAGCTGGCGCCAGTCGGTGGCAACGACCTTCAGCTCGAAAATGTACGAATGGGTCTCGGTACGCACCATCATGTTGGTGTCGACGTCGACGTTCTTCGGCTTGAGATAGAACACGTTCTCGCGCCGGGTCAGTTCCCAGCCGCTGCTGAAGCCGGTGCTGTAGTCGAGGATCTTCTCGTTCGGGCTCAGCTCGATCTGGGTGGTGAGGCCCAGGCCGGTGCGAACCGGGTAGATGCGGTCCTTCTCGTACTCGTAGTGGTCAACTGCCTGTGCCATCGCCGCGCTGGAGAACACCAGCGACAGCAACGACAGCAGCGCCCACGCGCTTCCCCTGACTTTTCGACTACTCATCGGTTGCTTGCTCCATCAGCATTTCCGGTGGAATGGTTCGGTGCCGGCATCATTGCCGGCTGCCCCGGCACGCCCTGCCCCGGCATCGGCTGCGCCTGGACCGGCTGCCCCTGCATGGGCGCACCCTGCATCGGCTGCATCTGTCCATTGGCCGGCACTGCGACAGGCTGACCGGTGGCCGGGTCGATCATGGTGGCGGCGGCCGGATTGTTCGGGTCATACATGCCCTGCGCCTGCTGCGCGGCGAGTTGGGCCTGCTGCGCAGCATCCTGGGCCTGCTGCTGCATGGCGCCGTCATCCGGCACGGGCACACCACGCGCATAGTCGTTGTCGACACGGTACTCGGTGACCTGGAACGCCAATGGGTTGAGCACCCGGTCCTGTTCGGAAAGCGCGAGATTCTGGTTGTACTGGAAGCGCATGGTGACCAGCTGGTTGTCCAGGTAGGTCGATGCACCCGTGCGCTTGTCGAGCAGGCTGCGCTGGATGCGCACGGACGCACCGCGGAAGCTGCCATTCGCCTGCGCGCCCAGCGGGGTGATGCTGAGGATCTTGACCCTGATCGCCTTGCCCCTTCCGTACATCACGAAGGGATTCTGCGGATTGTTGCCGGCATAGCGCTGCTTCATGCTTGCGCCGACGGGATCGCTGGACATGACGAACACCAGCTCCCAGTCGCGCAACCCCATCACCGCGGAGTCGTACGACTCGCGCGCCAGCACGTACTGGGCGACATTGCTGCGGTTGACCGCTTCATTGGTGGTGATCGTTTCGCCCTGGAACGTGCCCCTCAGGCGCGCCACCGTGGCCGTACCTGTATAGGCATCGGCCATCACCAGGAACGGCACCTTCTCCTTCAGCGGCAGCATGTAGTAGTAGCCACCAGCCAGTGCGAGCGACATCAGCAATGAGCCGGTGGCCACCCACCACGCACGTCGCTCGCTGCGACGCGCCATGTCGGCCACGGTGATCTCGTAGCTGACCGCCTTGGCGACCGACTGCTCGACCTTGGGACTATTGCCGGGATCCTTCTTGCGGAACATGGATTCTTCCGTACTGCTGAAACATCAATGGGCGTGGAGCCCCTGCGACAGGCGCGGGGAGCAGCACGTTCGATGGTTTCGAGGTGGACTCAGGTGCCGCTGTTGGAATCAGCGCCCTGCGCCGACGCGGTGGGCGTCGAGCCAGCGCTCTGCACAACGATCTGGTTGCCTACGATGGAGACGGAGATACCCTGCGCCGCATACGCTGCGGTGAGGTCGATCACGGCCTGCTGCGCATTGGTGGTATCGATGTTCGAGACCGCGCCGTACAGGGTGAAATCCGAGCTCAGGCGGTAGTCCAGCGTGCGTCCGGAATCCTTGGCCCAACGCTCGAGCATGGCTTTGAGCGTGCCATCCATCGGCGAGGCCTGGTAGACGTAACTGGAGTACAGCGGAATCTCGGTTGTGGCCGCGGCGAAGCGGTTGACCGGCTTCCAGCGGCCTCCGAAATCGGGGGCAGGCTTGGTGGCACACCCTGCCACCATCAGCGCCGCGACTGCGGCGATGGACATTTTCGCGATAAACGCCTGATTCATACGGGCTTCACTTTGACGTACGAAAAAGCAGTTTCGAACGTTGGTTCCCTGGCCGTCCGGCGCTGCATGGCGCACGCCGGAATCGGAGGGACGCACTGGCATGCAGCACACCCACTCCGGCTCCCCTGCAGCCCGAAGGCTGCCAACCAGGTTGCAGGCCGAGCGACGGAGCTTCCCCGTCACGCACCTGCACACCCATACCAACGTCGAAACCATCCTTGTTTCCATGGCACAAACTCCTGGCCACCCTGCTTCAAAACTTTGACATCCAGCACACATCTCTGGATGTCGCACACAGGGTTACACAACTGCGCGTCAATTCCATGTCAGGAAAACCTGAAAATCTATCGAAACGTGTTGTTTTTTTGACGGAGCGCACCATTTCACGTCAGTGAATATGAATTCACTTCACATTTTTATGTTTGTGAAATCAGACTTTCAGCATCGGAACATCGACCTTTGGCAGCAGCCGCGAGGTGAAGTAGCGGTCCTTGTAGTAGCGGATCTTGTCGCATTTCACCGGATGCGGTATGCCCTCGTAGAGGAACACTTCCTTGTCCGGCCCCATCGCCTTCAGCTCCTGCGGCAGCATCAGCGCGCGCCGCTCTTCGGTGAAGCTGTGGGTCTTCTCGCGGGCGTGGGTGACGTTCTTCTTGCGGATGGTGGTGTAGCCCAGCATGTCCGAATAGTCATTGGCGTCCTGCTGCTCGCGCGGCGCGTACAGGATCTGCAGCGCGTGGTTGGTGATGATCGTGCGCGAGACTTCCCGGCCATAGGTGGCATCGAGCTGGGACATGCTCTGGATGATCGGCAGCAGGCGGATGTTGTAGCCGGCCATGTAGGACACCGCCGAGGCGATGATCTCGACCTTGCCGATCGATGTGAATTCGTCCATCAGCAACAGGCACTGGTACTTCAGGTCCGGGTTGGACTTGGGCAGTTCCTTGGTGTTGAGGTTGATCAGCTGGCTGAAGAACAGGTTGATGATCAGGCGGCTCTCGGCCAGCTTGTTCGGCTGGATGCCGATGTAGATGGTCATCTTCTTCCTGCGGACGTCGGTCAGCAGGAAGTCGTTGCTGCTGGTGGCCTTGTCCAGCACCGGGTTGATCCAGGCATTGAGCGGTTCCTTGAAGGTGCCCAGGATCGAGGCGAAGGTCTCGTCGGCCTGGGACAGCATGTTGGCGAACGCCGAGCGCGCGTTGGCGCTGAGGAACGAACGCTCCGACAAGGCCTTGAGGTACTTTTTCAGATCGGTGCCGTCGCCGGATGACAACCGGTAGACAGAACCCAGCGTCGGCGTGCCCGAGCCGCCCGGGAAGCCACTGCTGCGCTCGTCGTCCCAGTTCTCGAACAGATACAGGGTGAAGGCCATGAACGCGTTGCGCGCCTGGCTGACCCAGAATTTCTGGTCCTCGGCACCATCCGGATACAGCATCGCAGCGATGCTCATCAGGTCCGACACCCGGAACGCCGGGTCATCGGAGACATAGCTGAGCGGGTTCCAGCGATGCGTGCGCCGATCCTCGGCGAAGGGATTGAACAGGTAGATCTCCTGGCCCTGGCTGGCGCGCCAGCCGCTGGTCAGGTCGAAGTTCTCCTGCTTGATGTCCAGCACCACCAGTGATTCGCCGTACTCGAGCAGGTTCGGGATGACCACGCCGACACCCTTGCCCGAGCGGGTCGGCGCGGCCAGGATCACGAACTGCTGGCCGTCCAGCCGCACCAGCTTGCCGCCGTGGCTGCCGACCACGATGCTCTGGCCGGTCTTCTTGAACATGCCATGCTTGGACAGGTCGGCGCCGGTGGCAAAGCGCGCGTCGCCATGCAGCGAGCGCTTGTCCTTCTTCAGCAGCAGCACCAGGCCGGTCACCAGCAGGACCAGCAGCGGCAGGCCGAAGCCCACGTAGCCGGCCCACTTGATCTTGCCCACGAACGGCGCAACCTGGGGCTGGCCAATGGCGTGGTAGTACTGGTAGTACGTGTTCCAGGTGAACAGCTTGGTGTCCAACCCCAGGAACAGCAGGGTCAGGTAGCCGGAAAACACGAAACCAAGCAGCAGGGTCGCCAGCGTGATGATGGCGATGAGCGAATACTTCTTACTGGGCAACACCCGGATCCTCCATGATGCGCACAAGGGCGCGACGGCCTAGCGGCGGCGCCAGCGCGACGCCTTCTTCCGCAGGTGGTTTTCGTTCTCCAGCCCGGGCTCCTCGCCCTCTTCACGCACCCGCTGCAACAGCAGCTGGCGCGCTTCGGCCAGTGATACAAGGTCGGTCAGACGATCCCCATCGTCGGCGACGACCGCATGGCCGACCACATCGCCCGGAGCGTACACCGGCTCGTAGGACACCGCTACCAGCTGATAGCGGCCACGCGTCTCCAGCACATGCCTGAATTCCTGCATCGATTTCCTCCTTGCTCAAGCGCTCCACGATCCCCTGCGTGCACCATCATGCCGCCCCCCATGTCGTCACCACATGCAGGACGCCAGCCGCAGCGCGCCGCACCTCCTGCCGCCCCGGGCCCGCGCTCGGCTGGCCACAATCCCATCGATCAAACGCTGATTTGCCCCCCCGCGTGGCTGCCCCTGTTGCGGTGCAGCAGTACAATGACCGGCTCCCCCGCCCCTTCGCGCCCTCCGCATGAGCCCCAACTCTTCCCTGGCTGCGCGGCTGACGCCCCGTCAGCGCACCCTGATCATCCTCGCCCTGTCACTGGGCGGCTTTGCCATCGGCACCAGCGAATTCGCCAGCATGGGCCTGATGCTGGAGATCAGCCGTGGCCTGTCGATCTCCGAAACCCAGGTCGGCCACCTCATCAGTGCCTATGCCATCGGCGTGGTCGTCGGTGCGCCGATCCTCGCCTTCGTCGGCGCCAGCTTCCCACGCCGCAAGCTGCTGCTTGCGCTGATGGGCTTCTATGCCATCGGCAACCTGGCCAGTGCGCTGGCGCCCAACTACGGCACGATGCTGGTGGCCCGTTTCGTCGCTGGCCTGCCGCACGGCGCCTACTTCGGCGTAGCGATGCTGGTGGCGGCGGCAATCAGCCCGGCCGGCCAGCGCGGCCAGGCGATGTCGCGCGTGTTGCTGGGCCTGTCGATTGCGATCCTGGTCGGCAATCCGCTGACCACCTGGCTGGGCCAGCAGTTGAGCTGGCGCACCGCCTTCGCCCTGGTCAGCGTGCTGGCCGTCGCCACCGTGGCGATGATCGCGCGCTTCCTGTTGCCGGATCCGGATGAAGTGCGCACCTCACCGATGCGCGAACTGCGCGCGTTCAATACCACGCAGGTGTGGCTGGCGCTGGCAATCGGCGCCGTTGGTTTCGCCGGTATGTTCTGCGTGTTCACCTACCTGGCACCCACCCTGGTGCAGGTCACCGGCGTAGCCGAATCCTGGATGCCACTGGCGGTGGGCGTGTTCGGCATCGGCGCGATCATCGGCAACATCGCCGGTGGCTGGCTGGTAGACAAGTTCCACTTCAAGGCGGCCGCGGTGGTGCTGCTGTGGTCGATCGTGATGCTGCTGCTGTACCCGCTGGCCGCGCAGTCGGTGTGGACGATCGGTCCGATGATCATCACCGTCGGCACCATGGGCGCGCTGGCGGCAGTGCTGCAGACGCGCCTGATGGACGTGGCGGGCGAAGCGCAGACCCTGGCCGCTGCCTCCAACCATGCCGCCTTCAACACCGCCAATGCACTCGGCCCGTGGCTGGGTGGCATGGCGATCAGCGCCGGCTTCAGCCCGGCCAGCACCGGCTATGTCGGTGCGGCCACCGCGATCGGCGGCCTGCTGCTGTGGTGCGTGGCGGTGATGCTGGACAGGAAGCGCAAGGCAGCCGGCGCGGGCAGCCACTGACCTTCGCGCCGGATCGTCAGCTGCTGCCCGCGCGGCGGCGGCGATCCGGCCGCAGCAACGCTGTATCACCGGCCGCCAGCGTCGGTCGCGCCAGCTCACCGCGCTGCACGCGGTCCAGCACCCGCCGCGAATTGGCCGCGCAGTCGATGTCCTCCGGCCGTGCCTGGATGTCTTCGATCAGGGCCAGCAGGTGCGCCCGGCTCTGTGCCAGCCGCGACTGCAGCGCTTCGATGTCGGCCACCTTCTGCTGCAGCATCATGATCAACGCATCGTGCTGCCACTGGCCCATGTCCGGTGGCAGCAATGCGCGTATTTCCTCCAGGCTGAAGCCGGCGCGCTGCGCACCGGTAATCAGCTCCAGCAGCAGCACCGCCTGCTCCGGGTAGTCGCGGTAGCCGTTGGCCTGCCGTTGGACCACCAGCAACCCGGCCTCCTCGTAAAAGCGGATGCGCGACGCTGCCAGGCCCGTGCGGCGGGCGAGCTCACCGATTTTCATCTGCCTGAATCCTCGACATCGGAACCTGTTGACCTTCAATCAAGCTTGAAGGTTAGCGTAGCGCCATTCCCCTGTCCTGGAGCTGTCCGATGTCGCTGTTCTCGCCCCTGGCACTACCCTCCGGTGCCGTCATCCGCAACCGCATCGCCAAGGCGGCGATGGAGGAAAACATGGCCGACGCCGACCACGCGCCCTCCGAAGCATTGCTGCAGTTGTACCAGCGCTGGGCCGACGGCGGCGCCGGACTGATCATCACCGGCAACGTGATGGTCGATGGACGCGCCATGACCGGGCCGGGCGGCGTGGTGCTGGAGGACGACCGCCACCTCGACCGCTTCACGGCCTGGGCGGACACTGCCCGCTCGCGGGGCGCGCAGATGTGGATGCAGATCAATCACCCGGGGCGGCAGATGCCGGCCGCACTTGGCCAACCTGCGCTCGCGCCGTCAGCCGTCGCGCTGCAGATGGGCGCGCTGTCCAAGCAGTTCGCACCACCGAAGGCGATGACCGGGGACGACATTGACGCGGTGATCGCGCGCTTCATCCGCAGTGCCGAGCTGGCCGAACGCGCCGGATTCAGTGGCGTGGAGATCCATGCCGCACATGGCTACCTGCTCAGCCAGTTCCTGTCGCCGCTGTCGAACCACCGCGACGACCGCTGGGGTGGCAGCCTGCAGAACCGTGCGCGCCTGCTGCTGGAGATCGTGCAGGGTGTACGCGCGGCGGTGGCGCCCACGTTCGTGGTGGCGGTGAAGCTCAACTCCGCCGACTTCCAGCGGGGTGGCTTCTCGCCCGAGGACGCGCGCGAAGTGGTGGAGATGCTGGCGCCCCTCGGCGTGGATCTGGTCGAACTGTCCGGCGGCAGCTATGAAGCACCGGCCATGACCGGCGCCGCACGCGACGAACGCAGCGTGGCCCGCGAAGCGTACTTCCTCGAATTCGCACGTGAGATCGCCACGGTGGCAACAATGCCGCTGATGGTCACCGGCGGCATCCGCCGCCGCGAAGTGGCAGAGCAGGTGCTGGCCAGCGGCGTAGCCATGGTCGGCATCGCCACCGCACTGGCAATCGAGCCGGATCTGCCGCAGCACTGGCAGCAGGGCCGCGACCCGGTGCCGACACTGCGCGACATCAACTGGCGCAGCAAGCCGCTGGCGGCCAGCGCGCACATGGCCGCAGTGAAGTATCAGCTGGGCCGCCTGAGCCGGCGCCGCCCCACCGCACCGACGGTCTCACCGGTATGGGCACTGCTGCTGGCACAGGCGGCCGCAAAGTGTCGGACCCGCCGCTACCGGCGCTGGATCGGCGCCCGCGCCATCGCACGTTGAGCCGCGCGGTCTTCTCATCGCCGCAGCGATGCTCCACCATCTGCAGGATCGGCGGCAGCTCCGCCGCCGGTCGCAGCATGGAGATGGAACCCACGTGGCAGCAGGATCGACCAAGAACCGCGAGAAGCTGCTCGACGACCTGCTCTCGCTGGGCCGCAACTGGGCACTTGCCATCGCCATCGCCGGTGCCGGCGCGGCCGTCCACTACAACGAATCGGTCTACGAGGCCGGGCTCTGGCGCGGCCTGCTGCCTACACTCTGTTTCCTGGTCGCAATCATCTGGATCGTGCTCAGCATCATCCGTTTCGACCTGACCATCCAGCAACACTTCGAGCGCAAGCTGTCACGCTGGCTCAGCCGCCTGCTCTATGTCGTGCTGCTCGGTACCGGCATCACCGCCGTGTTCTTCGTCACCGAGCTGGCAGAGAACAACCATATTGCGCGGATGTGCGACTCGGTAGCCAACGAACCCGGCAGCCGCATCCACAGGTCGGCCGAATGCCAGCGCCTGTATCAGCACCGCGCTGCCTACCGGCAACGGCTGGAATCGGCCGAGGGCGAATTCGACTGAGGCCTGCGCCGGCTGCGCATCGCGTGCGCGAAAAACACATGGCGTGGATATGCGGTCGGGCACAGTGGCTACGCGTCCCTTGCAACGAACGAACGCCGCCGACATGCACCACCCGCCCACCCCTGCCCGTCACGATGCCATCGCCCTGCAGGCAGGCGTGCTCGGCAGTGTGCTGGGCGTGACGTTGTTCAAGGCGATCGCACTGTCCGCACTGGCGAGTGGATCCTTGATGGTGATCGGGTTGTGGCTGCTGGCCTGCGCGCTGCTGGCCATCTGGGCACTGGCAGCCTGCCTGGCCTGCCTTGCGCTGAGCCGGCGCGTATTCGTGCTGATGCTGGCGCTCAGCATGATGCTGATGATCTGCGTCGCCTGACAGCAGGAGGCGCCGGACTATCGCGCATTCGTTACATAATAACAAGTGCGATTGGTCGGATTGTCTGCGCCAGGTGTCACGGATTTGAATTCCATGGCCAGCCCGGCACCACCCGAGACCTCCCCATGAACCTGCAGCCCCTGCTCCGCGCTTCCCTCACCGCCGTTGCCCTGGCCTCGCTCAGCGCCTGTGCCACCTATGACGACAGCAACATGCATCAGGCCTGCCAGGAGTCGCCGCATCTGAAGGACCTGCCGCGCGAAGTCGCTGCCCGCGAGAGCCGCTGCAACAAGAGCATGGAAGTGTGGTCGAGCGAGCGCAAGGGCAGTGACAGGCCGATCGACCGGAGCGGCAAGAAGAAGGACCTGTAACCGCACCCGGCGCAGCCCACATCGGCTGCGCCTCCACCCTGTGCGTCAGCCTGCTTCCGGCAGCCCGAACCCGCGCTGCAACGCTTGGCGCAACCCAGCCTGATCGCCTCCCGCATCGCAGGCCCACGCAACAACTCCATCAGGCCTCACCAACACCGCTCCCAAGCCCAGCGCATCGTCCGTCGCCGAGGCAATGCGGGTAATCGGCTGCCGCCAACGGTCGACGGGGTCGTACGAAGCGCCGTTCTCATCGAGCACAAGCAACACCCCCTGACCGTTCCTCAGCACCTGCCCCATGCGGCGACCATCGGCCAGCAGGAAGTCCGGCACGCTGCGACCGACCAGTGGATGGCCATCGCCAAGATCGAGCTGCTGCGACACGCCCCAGACCCGTTCGGCCAGATAGGTAGCGCCATCGCGGGTGCCGGCCAGATCGGCCATCACCGCCGTCAACGCGCGCGAACCGGCGCCAGGACGCATCAATGCAACCTGCGCGCGCGACCAGTCCAATACTCTGGCGCCAACCGGATGCCGTTCCGCGTGATAACTGTCCAGCAGCGCCACGCCAGCGTCACCGCGTACCACACTGGCCAGTTTCCAGCCCAGGTTCATCGCATCGCCGATGCCCAGATTCAGGCCCTGCCCTCCCAACGGGGAATGCACATGTGCAGCGTCGCCCGCCAGCAGCACGCGGCCGTTGCGATAGGCGCTGGCCTGGCGCGCGCCATCGGTCCAGGTGCTGTGCAGATGCAGCACGGTGATGGTCACGTCGCGGGCAGACACACGCCGCAGCAGCGACTGCGCTTCGTCCAGCGCGAGAGGCTTTCGATGCCCGGCACCGCCATCGAAATCGGCAAGCGCGAGCACACCGGGTGGATTGAAATTGCACATGCCCTGCGCGGTGTACTGACGGCCCGGGGTCAGCACGCCGGGATCCTCCAGATCGACCAGTAGCGAATGACCGGTGAATTCGGGATCGGTGCCGATGAAACTGAAACCGCATTGCTTGCGGACCGTGCTACGGCCTCCGTCGCAACCTACCAGCCAGCGACCACGTACCACTCCGTCAGCGGTCTCTATCTCCACTTCGGTTGCACCGGCGCGCACCGCCTGTACCGCACGCCCGCGTTCGATGCGCACGCCCAGCCTGGTCGCACGTTCGGCCAGCACCGTTTCCAGGGCCTGCAGCTCCACCGCCATCTGGGTGCCCACCGGCGTCGGCAGGCGCCAGGTCCAGCGCGTGCGGTCGACGTCGTTCAACGCAAACGGAATGCCGGCGAAGTGGCCACCCAGCGCCCGCGGTTGCGCCAGCCAATGGGCGGTGCCGGGCGGCGGCGCGCCCTTGTCGGGCTTGAGGACCTGTGTCGCGGCGACCGCGTCCAACAGGCCGCGCCGATCCAGTGCCTCCAGCGTGGGGGCGTTCAGGCCGCGCAGCCCGAATGGCAGCCGCTTCAACGGCGAATCAGCGGATCCGGCCTGTTCCAGCACCAGCACCGAACACCCAGCCTGGGCCAGTTCGCAGGACAGGAACAAGCCAACCGGGCCAGCACCGGCAATGACAACGTCGTACAGCATGGAGATTCCCTGTGAGCACCGGGTCGGCGCTCTGGCCGGCCAAATGTTACACTCGGTGCACGTTTTCACAAGTGAACCGCCCATGACCTCGCCCCCTGGTCGTCGCGAACAACGCAAGGCCGAGACCCGACAAGCGATTTCGGACGTCGCCACCGAGCTGATCATCCGGCGCGGCTTCGAGGCCGTCTCCATGTCCGAGATCGCCGAAGCCGCGGGCGTCTCACGCAAGACGGTCTTCAACTACTTCGCCAGCAAGGAAGACCTGGTGTTCGATCGCGATGAGGAGGCGCGCATGCTGCTGCGCGAGGGCATGATGGCGCGCGGCGGCATGACCCCGCTCGCGGCCTTCCAGTCACTCGTTCGTGAGTTGCTGGAGGCCGGCCATCCGCTGCTGCGCATCAATACCGGCGCTGCCGCCTTCTGGGGCACCGTGGCAGAGAGCCCGGTACTGGTCGCGCACGCGCGACGGCTGCAGGCGCAGTTGACTGACGATCTGGCGCGATTGATGGCCGACGCTGTCGGCCGGCCTGCACATGACGCCGAAGCGCGATTGGGCGCGGCCATGCTGCTGGCGTCGATGGTGGCGGCCTATGAGAAAGGACTGGCAAGCCAGCTTCAGCACGAGGACCCGCGCGAGGCCATGCTGCAGCTGATCGTGCGCGGTGCCACCGGGGTACTGGTGGCCCTGGCGGGCACCCCGTATACGGATCCCGGCGCGCGTCCATAGCGCATTCGGGGGATAGGTTTCGAAGTGTTGCAAATGCTAATCTTTCTCATTTGCAGACACATGACCTTCCCCCAATGCCCCTTTCCACGCCCCTGCAGCGCACCCTGTGCCTGGCACTGACCCTGCCCCTGGCCGCCCTTGCCCATGCTGCCGAGCCCTCGACTACCGCGCCCAAGGACCTGGACAAGGTCGAGGTCCGCGGACGTGCACAGACGCTGTATCGGGTAGACGATGCCGCGGTCGGTACCCGCACGGATACGCCGCTGGAACTGGTCCCGCAGTCGATCCAGGTCATCCCGCGTGAACTGATCGACGACCAGGCTGCGCGTCAGGTGACCGACCTCTATCGCAGCATCAGCGGCATCAGCTATTTCAGCTATGCCGGGGTGACCCTGCGCGGCTTCCGCCAGGAGAACGTGCTGTATGACGGTCTGCGCGGTGACCCGTATGCAGGATTTTCGGTGCCGCAGCTGTTCAACATCGAGCGCGTGGAAGTGCTGAAGGGGCCGGCAGGTGCACTGTATGGCGGGGGTGATGCGGGCGGTGTCATCAACTACGTGACCCGCAAACCGAAAGCCAGCGCCGAACGCCGCATCGAGGTCCAGCTGGGCGACAAGGACTTCCGTGCCGGATCGATCGAGGGTACCGGGCCATTGAATGCCGCCGGCAGCGTGCGCTATCGCGCCGGGCTCTATGCCGACAGTGAAAAGGGCGTGCGCTGGAACACCGACAGCGAGAGTGTGATCGGCGACGCCTCGCTGGCCTTCGACGTCGGCCAGACCGGCGAACTGGTGCTCCAGTTCACCGACATCACCCAGAACCTTGGCGGCAACCGCCTGCGCGGCGTGCCGGTCAACGATGCAGGCGCGTTCCTGACCGACCGGCGCTGGAACCACAACGAGGCCAGCGACTTCCTCGACATGCGCGCCAAGGTGGCGCTGGCGCAGTACCGTTTCGCGCCGAGCGACACTCTGGACCTGGACTTCGCCGCCCGCTGGTTCAGCAACAACGAGCACCAGATGTACCACGAGCCGATGGGTCTGATCGATCGTGACCGCGATGGCGTGGCCGAATGGATGACCCGCCAGCTGCGCAACCAGATCCGTGACAACGAAGCATTCACTGCCAACGGCAATGCAGTCTGGCGGGTGACCACCGGCGCAGTTGAGCACAAGGTGCTGTTCGGCGCCGATGTGTACCAGCTGGATGCGGATTTCACCGCACAGACCGCCAACAGCGCTGACCTTGCGCGTGGTGCCGGGCCGGTGCGCGGCATCGACCTGTTCAATCCCGTGTACGGCGCCAGTACCTGGCACGACTACAACCTGGCTGCCCTGCCCTGGCGCAGCACGTCCACCCGCAGCAAGCGCTATGGCGGCTACCTGCAGGACGAACTGGCACTGGGCCCGCGCTGGCATGTGCTGGCCGGGCTGCGCTGGGATGGCTTCAAGGATGAGGATCGCATCACTGGCACGAGTGTGGATGGCAACGATCTCAGCTGGCGGCTGGGCAGCACGTTTACCGTGCGCGAGGGCCTGAATGTCTACGCCAACGTCGCCAGTGGTTTCGTGCCGCAGAGTGCCGCCAACCAGAACCCAGCCGCCGGCGGACCGTTCGATGCCGAACGCAGCAAGCAGTGGGAGGTGGGCCTGAAGTCCCTGCTGGCCGACCGTGTGACCTTGAACATGGCGGCCTACCGGATCGACCGCAGCAACATCGTGCAGGCCACCGGCGAGGTGATTGGTGGCGTGAACCAGTTGGCCGCGCTGGGCCTGGTACGCAGTACCGGCATGGAGCTGGACCTGTTGGCCGATCTCACCGAGCGCTGGGTGCTGAACCTGACCTACGCCTACAACGATGCGCGGGTGAAGGACGCCGGCCCGAATGGCATCACCAACGCCTCCGGCGACCGCTTCGCCAATGCGCCGCGCAACAAGCTGGGCCTATGGACCCGCTACGACCTGCCGGCAATCAACTCCGCCATCGGCTTCGGAGCAGACCATGTGGGCGAGCGTGTCAGCCTGGACGGGCAGACCGTCAAGGCCTACACCGTGTTCGACATGAGCTGGAAGACCACGTGGAAGCAGTGGCAGTTCCAGGCCAACGTCAAGAACCTGTTCGACAAGGTGTACGCGGCCAGTGGCTTCATCGAACGCAACGGGCACTTCCCTGGCGAGCCCCGGCGGGTGTATGTGCAGGCGGCTTACAGCTTCTGAGGCAGGGCTGCGAACCATGATGACAGGGGGAGGTGGCAACCCACCTCCCCTCCCGGCGTCAGTGCGAGCAGGCCACCAGCATCGAGCGGGTCGCCATCTGGGTGGAGGTGAAGCCGTTCTTGTTGCCCACCGCGATGGCATTGCCGTCGTCGCCATCCTTGCTGAAGACCACATAGCCGCCTGGGCACATCTGCCCGGCCTTTTCGTAGCAGCCACTCCAGGAGCTGGAGCCACTGCAGTCGATGGAGACGCCGCGCCGGCCATCGGGGGTAACGGTCATCCTGGCGGTGGTACAGCCACTCAGCGCGGCCACGAACAACAACGGAACAAACAACTTCATGGGTACTCCAAGGGGTTGGGGATCAGCGGAAGGGCGCCAAGGCTGGAGTGCCCGGATTGCGCGAACCTTGCGCCCATGCCCTCTTTCATGCGGCATCAGGGGCCTACGGGGCATCCGGACGGCACGCCATGTTCACGCAATGTTCCTGTAATACGGTGCCGGCGCGTGCCGAACCGCCCTGCCACGCCCCCTTCCTGCGCAAGCCCTGCCGATGCACATCCTGCTGATTGAAGACGAGGCCGAACTGGCCGCCACCCTGAAGTCCGCCCTGCAGCGCGAGCGCTACGTGGTGGATCTGGCCAACACGCTGGCGCTGGCCCGCGAAGCAGCCCTGTACGGATCGCACGACCTGGTATTGCTGGACCGCACCCTGCCCGACGGCGATGGCTTGGGATTGATTTCGCTATTGCGTGAGCGCAACCCCGGGGTGCCGATCATCGTGCTGAGCGCGCTGGGGCAGCTGCCGGACCGCATCGCCGGCCTGGATGAGGGCGCGGACGACTATCTGGCCAAGCCCTTCGCACTCGAAGAGCTGTTCGCCCGCATCCGCGCTGCCGGGCGCCGCCCGAGCGGCATGCAGGTGGAACTGGTGAGCATCGGCCGGTTGGTGTTCGATCCGGCATCGGGCGAGGCCAGCGTGGGCGGGCAACGGCTGGAGCTGCCGCGCCGTGAGATACGTGTACTGGCCGCGTTGGCCCGGCGGCTGGGCCGCACCGTGCTGCGCGAGTCGATTGAAATGGCGGTGTATGGATTCGATGACGGCATCCATTCCAACACGCTCGATTCACATGTCTCGCGCCTTCGCCGCAAGCTGGCCGATGCCGATGCCGGAGTAGAGATACACGCCATCCGCGGCGTCGGCTATCTGATGCGGGAAGCCAAGTAATGGCGCGTCGTCCATCGCTGAAGCGCCCGTTGATCGTCAAAACGCTGATCTATCAGCTGCTGGCGTTGCTGGTGGCGTTCTTCGCGCTGCTGATGGTGCTGATACGTGCCGACAGCGGTGGCTACTACACCATCCAGACCTTCGCGCCGGTGGCTGCCGACGCGGTGCACCGCGACCGCAATGGCGAACTGTACGTGCAGAACACGCCGGAACTGGCCGAACTGCTGAAGATCGTTCCCGGTGCATGGTTCATCGCCGAAGATGAGCACGGCCACCACGTAACGTTCGGGCCTGTGCCGCCGGCCTATGCCTCGCTGGTAGGCGCACTGGATGGCATTCCCTTTGGCGACCTGCGCGGGCGCGACCGCAGCGATGGCCTGGCCGTCGTGGTCCGCCAGCACAGCGGCCCGGCCGGCAAGCTGACCATCATGGCCCACGGCGAAACCGATACGCTGACCTGGCAGATGGCGCTGGCGGCACACATCATCACCCTGCCGATCTTCCTGCTGCTGGGCCTGGCCACCATCGTCCTGACGCCGGTCATCGTAAGACGAGCCCTGGCCGGGGTGGAGCGCATCGCGCAGGAAGCCCGCAACATCTCCGCCAGCCGCCGCGGTGTCCGCCTGACGGAAACCGCTGTACCGGTAGAGATCGCTCCGTTGGTGACAGCGGTGAATGAGGCGCTGGACCGGCTGGACGAGGGACATGAACGGCAACGCCGCTTCATTGCCGCCGCCGCACATGAGCTGCGCACACCCATCGCGATTCTGGGGGTAAAGGTCGATGCGGCCGACGATGCCACCTCGCGCAGCCTGGCCGTGGAAGTGGCACGGTTGGCGACGCTGGCAGAGCAGCTGCTGGATCTGCACCGCATGGACGAGGACGGACCGAAGGAAACCATCAACCTGGCGCGGGTGGCCAAACGGGTGGCCGCTGATCTGGCGCCGCTGTTGATCCAGTCGGACAAGGCGGTAGCCGTGGCGGTGGAACCCCACTTCCCGGTGCTCGGCGAGACCGGCGCGGTGGAACGTGTGATCTCCAACCTGGTACTCAATGCTGCCGAACATGGCGGACGCCAGGTCGTCGTGCGCGTCCAGGGCAGCTGCCTGGAGGTTGAGGACGACGGCCCCGGCATACCCCTCGACCAGCGCGAACGCGTCTTCGAACCCTTCCAGCGGCTGAGACCGAGGCAGACCGGCGCGGGCCTGGGGCTGAACTTGGTGCGCCAGGTGATCGACCGCCACGGTGGCCGCGTCACGATTCTGGATGCGCCTGGCGGTGGTGCACTGATCCGTGTTGAGTTTCCTTTGCATCCAGGCGTGACCAGCGCGCCACCGCTGGAGCACTGAACACATCGCATGCACCTGTGTAACCGGCTCCTGTCCATGCGTGGCCAGCAGCGAGGACAGGCAAGGTTGCGGCAATGTTCGCTGGACAGCATCGGGGGGTGGCACCTGCCGTGCCACCGCGTTCCGATCTGACAGGAAGCCTGCATGTGACCCAGGGAGCTCCTCCACCGTCCTCTTCCAGGCGCACTGTGCCACCACGGAGTTCGCCGGGACTTACCGCTGCCGCATGGAATCGCCGCCCGCGCGATGGCCGCGCGCCCGGCCTGCAACATTGGCCGCGTTGGCTGCGGGCAGTTCCTGATACCGAGCGCGCTGGCGTGTTGATACGGCTGTTCGGCGCTTTGTTCCTGCTGCTGCCCGGCATTGCGCTTGCGGCTTCAACGTATCGGCATGCGAGCACAGCGGCGGCGGCGGCCGTGCTGTTGTTCGTTGGCTTGCACGCTGCGCTGCACGGGTTGGCGGCATGGCGCGCGGCAACCTCGCGCCCGACGCCACCATTGCTACGCGTCCTGGATGGACATGCCGCTGGGATAATGATTGCCAGTGCGCTCCTGATCACCATCGTTGCAGGGATGACGAATCTGCCTGCTCCAACGTTCTTCTGGTTGGTGGCCGGCGCGGCGAGTCAACTCTGCGGTGCGCGAATGGCAGGTCACCGGCTGCGCAATGCACTGCTGGTTCTCGGTAGCGCCCTGCAGTTCATCGCCGTGGCACTGCTCGCCCTTCTTGCCGCCCGCTGACACAACGACAGTCCCGCAAGGTTCGCGCAACCCAACGCATCGAGACTCGACGGCCAACCACGTCTGCCACGACAGACGTGCGTCTCTTCTGCCGCGAGGACCCCGATGACCTGTCTCTTCTGGATGCTGCACCGATGAGCGCCGTACCGCGCAAGCGCCGTCGTGCACTCATCATTGCTGCCACCGTGCTGTGCAGCGCGCTGACGCTGCTTGCATGGCTGCGGCCCACGCCACCGCCGCAACTCCAGGTTGCGCCGGTCGTTCGCGGCAACATCGAACAGGTGGTGGAAGCCACTGGCACGCTGAAGCCCTCGCGACTGGTAAGCGTTGGTGCGCAGGTTTCCGGCCGCATCGAGACCCTGCATGTGAAGCTGGGCGACAAGGTGAAGGCTGGCGATCCCATCGCCGATATCGACTCGCGAACACAGCGCAATGCACTGCTGAGCGCGCAGGCTGCACAGCGCACTGCGCGCGCCAACCGCGATGCACTGGCCAGCGACCTGCGCCAGTTCGAGCTGGCACTGCATCGCCAGCAGCAACTGGTGGCCACGCAACTGGTGGCCCGCGCCGACTTCGATGCGGCCAAGGCCAAGGTCGATGCCACCCGGGAACAGATCACCGCGCTGGAAGGAGAGATCGTGCAGCGGCAGACCGACGTGGATATCGCACAGACCAACCTGGAGTTCACCCGCATCACCGCGCCCACCGACGGCACCGTGCTGGCCGTGGTGGCACGCCAGGGGCAGACCGTGAACGCGGTACAGAGCGCACCGACCATCGTGATGCTGGGCAACCAGGACGTGATGACGGTATATGCTGAAATTTCCGAGGCCGATGTTGTGCACACGTCGGTTGGCCAGGAAGCGTTCTTCACCATCCTGGGAGACAGTGGCCGACGCTACAGCAGCAGGCTGCGCGACATCGCACCGGCACCCGAATCGATCACCCGGGAAGATGCCTCCGGCCTGGCTTCTCCCGCGACCGCCGGTGGCAGCCGCACGGCCATGTACTACAACGGGCAGTTCGACGTGTCCAATGCAGATGGCCGCCTGCGCAGCTACATGACCGCACAGGTGCGCATCGTGCTGGGGCATGCGAAAGGCGTACTGATCATTCCTTCGGCAGCACTGGGTGCACGTGCCGCCGATGGCCGCTACAGCGTGCAGGTTCGCGGCAAGGATGGCCACCCAGCCCCACGGAGCATCACCACCGGGCTGGACGACCAGATCAACGTGGAAGTGCGTAGCGGCCTGCAGGAAGGCGAGCAGGTGGTGCTGGCCCAGACCGGCGATGCTGCCGCCTCAGTTCCCGCACAGCCATGACGGGCAAAGAAATGGACGCACCGCTGCTGCGCGTTCGCGGCATCCGCCGCGAGTTCGCGGCCGGCGAACAGACCCTGGTCGTGCTCGATGGCATCGACCTGGATATCCGTGCCGGTGAGCTGGTGGCCATCGTCGGCCAGTCCGGCTCGGGCAAGTCCACGCTGATGAACATTCTCGGCTGCCTGGATCGCCCTTCTGCGGGCCAGTACCAGATCGGCGGGCGCGAAACCGCACGGATGTCGCCCGATGAACTCGCCGAACTACGCCGCGAGCACTTCGGCTTCATCTTCCAGCGCTACCACCTGCTGACCGATCTGACCGCACTGGGCAATGTGGAAGTGCCCGCGATCTATGCGGGGATGCCGGCCAACGCGCGCCACGCCCGGGCGGGCGAACTGCTGGCGCGGCTGGGCCTGGGTGAGCGCCTGCGACATCTGCCGGGCGAACTGTCAGGCGGCCAGCAGCAGCGCGTTTCGATTGCGCGCGCACTGATGAACGGCGGCGCTGTGATATTCGCCGATGAACCCACGGGTGCACTGGACACACACTCCGGCAAGGAGGTGATGAAGATCCTCGGCGAACTGCATGCCGAGGGCCATACCGTAGTGCTGGTAACGCATGACATGGCCGTGGCCGAGCATGCCCAGCGCATCATCGAAATCCGCGACGGCCGGATTGTCGATGATCGTGCCACGGGC
This sequence comes from Stenotrophomonas sp. 78350_Sma, assembly GCF_056482105.1. Taxonomy (NCBI): domain Bacteria; kingdom Pseudomonadati; phylum Pseudomonadota; class Gammaproteobacteria; order Lysobacterales; family Lysobacteraceae; genus Stenotrophomonas; species Stenotrophomonas sp. 78350_Sma. The sequence goes on from NZ_CM151182.1 coordinate 2,902,032, forward strand.
AGGGGCCCGGCCACAGAAGCGCCAGTAGAGGCCCTGCCGCTGCGCGGCCATGGCAGCAGCCTCCAGGCGATGCGTGACCGCTTCGCAGAGGCGTTCCGGATGGCCCTGCGCGCAATGAATGCGCACCGCATGCGCACCTTCCTGACCATGCTCGGCATCATCATCGGCATTGCGTCGGTCGTGTCGGTCGTGGCGCTGGGCACCGGGGCGCGGCAGGCCATCCTGTCCAACATCTCATCGCTGGGCACCAACACCATCGAGATCTATCCCGGATCCGGTTTTGGCGACCTGCATTCGGCACGCGTGGAAACCCTCACCCCCGGCGACAGCGTGGCTCTGGCCCGGCAGCCGTTCGTGGACAGTGCCACGCCCGGAGTGGCTACCAGCGGAACCGCCCTGCGCGCCAACCGCTCGGCCAGCGTGCAGGTGCAGGGCGTCAGCGAGCAGTACTTCCGCGTACATGGCCTGAAGCTTGGCGAAGGCGCCTTCTTCGGGCCACCCGCCGTGGCCGGCTACCAGCAGGTGGTGGTGATCGACGCCAATACCCGCGCCCGCTTCTTCGCTGCGGCGGACAATCCCATCGGCCAGAGCCTGCTGCTGGGCAACGTGCCGGTACGCGTGGTGGGCGTGGTGAAGAAGGACGCCGGTGCGGCCGGCGATGCCTCGCTACTGCGGGTGTGGCTGCCCTACACCACCACCATGGCGCGCATGCTCGGGCAGCGGCATGTTTCCAGCATCACCGTGCGCGTCTCCGATGCGATCAGCATGCAAGCGGCCGAGCAGGCCATCGCACGGTTGCTGACGCGGCGCCACGGCAGCACCGACTTCTACATGAGCAACAACGCGCAGATCCGTGAATCCATCGAACAGACCACCGGCATCCTGACCATGATGATCAGCTCCATCGCCGCCATCGCACTGGTGGTGGGCGGGATCGGCGTGATGAACATCATGCTGGTCTCGGTGACCGAGCGCACCCGCGAGATCGGCGTACGCATGGCGGTGGGCGCGCGTCGCAGTGACATCCTGCAGCAGTTCCTGATCGAATCGGTGCTGGTGTGCCTGCTCGGTGGCGTGCTCGGCATCGGCGTGGCCCTGGCGCTGGGTGCCGCATTGGCGTTGGTCAACGTGGGCTTCAGCCTGGTGTTCTCCGTCCACTCGATTCTGGCCGCCTTCGCCTGTTCCAGCCTGATTGGTATTGGCTTCGGCTTCCTGCCCGCACGCCGCGCCGCCCAGCTGGATCCAGTGGAGGCTCTGGTTCGATAGCCACAGCATCTGCCAGCAGTGACCGCAGGTTCGCGCAATGTCTGCGCGGTCTACTGCAGCTACCCACAATGTCTGCACAGGAGCCGGACGATGTTTCTGAAACCAGGAAGAACCGCATTACTGCTGGCAGCAACCGTACAACTGGTTGTGCTGTTGCCCTACTCCGGCGACGCCCATGCGCAGCGAGGCGATCGCTACGCCCCGCAGTGGAACCAGGACTACCGTGATCGCGATCGTGATGCCTGGGAGCGGCGCGAACGTGAGCGGGAACGCGAGCGCCGGCACGACGCCAAGACCGCCGGCGTGGTGGTGGGCGTGGTTGGTGCAGCAGTGGTGGCCGGCGTGATTGCCGCTGCTGCCAAGCGCGAACGGGAAGTCCGCGAGCGCGCCGACTACTGCATGAACCGCTATGGCAACTACGACCGCCGCAACGATACCTATCGCGGCGCCGACGGCTACACCTATCCCTGCCGCTGATTGACCCTCAACAAGGACAAACACCCCATGACCAGAACTGCTCTGTTGATTGCCCTGTGCGCTGCCCCATTGCTTGCCGGGGCCGCACCGGCCGACCCGAAACAGGCCTACATCGATTCCACGTTCACCGCGATGGATACCAACAACGACGGACGCGTCGACAAGGCCGAGTACACGAGGTTCCAGCAGGGACGCTTCAGCAAGCAGGCCGATTCGATCGACGCCGCGTTCACTGCCATGGACAAGAACAAAGACGGCAGGATCAGCAAGGAGGAAGCCACCGTGGTGCCGGAGATCGCGAAGTACTTTGCGGGCCTGGACACCGATGGTGACGGCTATCTGTCGCTGAAGGAGATGCAGCAGGCCATGGTTGCCGCACAGACTGCAGATACGCCAACAAAGTAGATCCAGGGCCAGGCACTGAAGATGGATGCTGATCCGGGCGCGGTGCGGGTTGAATGCACCCTCTTCCCGCGTTAGCCTCCGAGGTGCCCAAGGAGGGCTATCAACGGAGTGAAGCATGAAGATTGGATTCAAGCTGTCTGTTGCTATTGCGGCTGCTGCACTGACCCTGGGAATCGGCAGTGCCTCCGCGCAGTCCCGCTGTACCCCGTGCTACACCGCCTACGATGCATGCCTGGCGGCGGGCAATGGCGAAAACGTCTGTTACCCGGCGTTCGCCCGTTGCCTGAGAAACAGCGGCTGCACCATCCCGTAAGTCACGCGTTGCCGTGACGTGTGCCGGCCCCCATCCGGGGGCTGGCATTGGCATGCGCCAGATTCGATGCCCAGTCCGCAATCAACTCAGGAAGAACGCTGGAAACCGCGATAGGTTTCACCCCACTCGCGCATGGCCAGCAGCACCGGAACCAGCGTGCGCCCGAACTCGGAAAGCTCGTACTCCACCTTCGGTGGCACCTCTGCATAGACATGGCGGATCACCACGCCGTCAGCCTCCAGTTCCCGCAACTGGCTGGTCAGCATGGACTGTGTGGCGTTGGGCACACGCCGCGTCAGCTCCATGAAGCGTCGCTTGCCTGTCATCAGGTGAAACAGAATGATCGGCTTCCACACGCCGCCCATGACCGACAGCGTGACTTCCACCGCGCAACCGCTCTTGCCGTCCCAACGCCTGCTACGCATGCATACTCCGGAAAACCATAGTACCTACGGAAAATCATCGTTCTTGTTGCGATAGTGGTGCGAGCCTAGCATGGGCTCATCCACTGAACGTGAGACCGCACCATGAGTTTCAAGGCACTGCTGACCCGCAAGACCCACGCCGGCGTTTCCACGGAGCTGGTCGATTTCGACGAGGCCAACCTGATGGATGGCGACGTGCTGGTGCAGGTCGAGTATTCCACGCTGAACTACAAGGACGCGCTGGCCCTCACCGGCACGCGCCCAGTGATCCGGACGTTCCCATTGATTCCTGGCATCGACCTGGCTGGTGTAGTGCTGGACTCCAGCAGCGTCGACTTCAAACCCGGTGACCGCGTTGTGCTCAACGGCTGGGATCTCAGCATGGGCCACCACGGCGGCCTCGCCCAGCGTGCGCGCGTGCGTGGCGAATGGCTCAACAGGATTCCCGACAACCTGAGCACCCGCGACGCCATGGCCATCGGCACCGCCGGCTACACCGCGATGCTGTGCGTGCTGGCACTGGAAGACGCCGGCGTGACGCCTGACAAGGGCGATGTGCTGGTCACCGGCGCCAACGGTGGCGTCGGCTCGATTGCGGTAGCGATCCTTTCAAGGCTGGGCTATCGCGTGGTGGCCGCAACCGGGCGCCCCGAACACGCCGGGTATCTGCACAGCCTGGGCGCCGCCGAGATCATCGACCGCGCGCAGCTTTCAGAACCGCGCGAGCGGCCGGTGAGTGCCGAGCGCTGGGCCGGTGTGATCGATGTGGCAGGCGGCCCCACCCTCGTCAACGCCATTGCCGAAACGAAGTACCGCGGCGCGGTGGCCGCCTGCGGGCTGGCGCAGAGTGATGAGCTGCATGGCTCGGTGCTGCCCTTCATTCTCCGCAACGTAACGCTTGCCGGCGTGGATTCGGTGAATGCGCCGCAGGCCGTCCGCCAGCGTGCATGGGACCGGCTTGCCACCGACCTGGACCCGCAGAAGCTGGAAAGCACCGTACAGTTGATCGGGCTTGCCGGGGTGCTGGACGTCTACGACCAGATCATTCCGGGCAAGGTGCGCGGGCGGATTGTGGTGGATGTGAATGCGTGAGCGGATCGTCTGGATCAACTGCAGTTGATGCAGCTCCCATGCTGCGGCGAATGGTGAACACGCGGTGAAACGACGCGGGCGGCGGTGACCTCAAGCCAACGCCGCTCGCATACGCTCGGGTTCCCATCGCCGCCTGGACACCCGACATGCCAATGACCGCGTTCGCACTTGCCGCTGCGCTTTCGGGCCTGCCCGACATCACCTGGGAGCGCGAGCGCGCCAAGGATGCGCACCAGCTCACGCTGTGCCAGATCCATCGTGATGCGCTGAAGCAGAACGAGGGCAAGGACGATGCCTATCCGCGTGCCAAGGCGGTCTGCGATCTGCTGGCACGCGAGTACAAGGACAAGTGGGATTTCGATGCACAGGATGCCCTGGCCGCTTCGGCGGTGGATCTGGATGAGCTGATCCGGCGCGGAGATGTAGTCGAAGTACCGCCCACGAAGCAGGATCGCGCCTACGAGTGACGCCGTGCCTGCAGGCAAGGCCGCACGCATCGTCAAGGGCCCTTATCATGTGGGCTTGGGGGCCCAATACGCCCTATTGACGCTTGCAAGGCAGTATCTGGATGTCTATGGAATGGTGCCCCTCGGGCTGGGGCCGACGCGTGACCCGTTCGCCTCATTGGTCGCTGCGGCTTGATGGCGAGCATGTTGAACTCAGTGTCTCCGGCCAGCAGTACCGGCTGCGCGTGGATGATGATCAGCGGGTGCAGATCCATCCAGGGATCTTCTGGTCACGGGTCGAGCTGCAGACCGGCGATGCTGCTGGGCTGTGCGTAGACGGGCTCCCCAATGGACAAGCGTCCCGGCTTGCGGCTGAGCTGCAACACGTGCTCTTTGTGCGCACCACGCGAGGGCGCAAGGCCCTGTTCGACACGATTCTGGAGCAGGTCCAGTCGTGGCTGAACGACGCGGACGCCCTCATTGACCGAGGCAATGCCGGCCGCCGCTGGATCACCCACGAACAGCAGCAGGCGCTGCTGGCTGAGCGTTGCGCCCTGCCCCTGCAGCCGCCGGAGCTGGAGCAGCTGTTCCGCGATGAAAACGTGCATGAAGACCTGCGCGCGGACAGCCATCGTGCAGCGCTGGACGCCCTGCGCGACTGGAACCTGGATTGGTCCGCTGCCTGGGCCGAAGCCAATGAAGCCATGACCCAGCGCGAGCTGGCGTTGGCCAAGGACTTCCTGGACCGGGTCGAGAGCAAGCCGCTCACCGAAGAACAGGCCCGCGCCGTCATCTGCCTCGACAACCGGGTGCAGGTCGTAGCCGCGGCCGGTTCCGGCAAGACCTCCACCATGGTCGCCAAGGCCGCTTATGCCATTGATCGGGGCTTTGTCGAACCCGAACGCATCGTGATGCTCGCCTTCAACAAGGACGCTGCCAAGGAGCTGGAGGAGCGCGCGCAGCGATCCTTCGATCGGCTCGGCATGGGCGACACCGTGGTTGAGGCGCGGACCTTCCACGCCCTGGGCCTGGCCATCATCGCCAAAGCCACCGGGCGCAAGCCCGATATCCCGGAATGGACCACTGACGCCACATTGGGCTTCAACAAGCTGGCCGAACTGGTGGACGACCTGAAGGACCGCTCGACCTACTTCCGCACCCAATGGGACATGTTCCGCCTGGTGTTCGGGCGCGACTTGCCGCCACTCGGTGCGGAAATGGAGGCCGACGGCTACGACCGCGATGGCACGCCCTACATCCGCGCCCTGCAGGGTGAGCGGGTGAAGAGCCTGGAAGAGTGCGTCATCGCTGACTGGCTGTTCTACAACGGCGTGACGTACGACTACGAGCGGCGCTACGAATTCGATACGGCCACCGACACCCATCGCCAGTATCGCCCCGACTTCTATTACCCGGACGCCGGGCTGTATCACGAACACTTTGCGCTGGATGCCGATGGCCAGCCGCCGGCGCATTTCGCCCATTACGCCGAGGGCATGCACTGGAAGCGCCAGCAGCATGCGGCACGCGGCACCGCCCTTGTCGAGACCACCTCGTTTGGTCTTCGCAGTGGATACGCCCTGCAGGATCTTGCGGAGAGGCTTGGCGGGTCGGGTGTCGAACTCGACCCCAACCCCGACCGCGAGCTACCCGAGCAGGGCGCAAAGCCGATGCCGGACGCGGACCTGATCGGGCTGATGCGCACATTCATTGCCCACGCAAAGAGCAATTGCCTGACGCTGGATGACATGGCCGAGCGCCTGCGGCAGACGCCCGAAGATCAGTTCAAGGAACGGCATCGGCGCTTCCTGGAAATCGCCAGCCCTGTTTTCCAGGCTTGGGACAACGCACTGGCTGACGAGCACGGCATCGATTTCGAAGACATGCTCAACATGGCGGCCGGACTGCTGGAGCAGGGCCGCTATGAATCGCCCTACGAACTGGTGATGGCCGACGAATTCCAGGATGCCTCGCGTGCCCGCGCCCGGCTCTGCCGCGCCTTGGTCAGCAAACCAGGGCGCTACCTGTTTGCGGTAGGCGATGACTGGCAGTCGATCAATCGCTTCGCCGGCGCCGACGTCTCAGTGATGACCGGATTCCGCGAATGGATGGGCCAGGGCCAGGTGCTGAAGCTGGAGCAGACATTCCGCTGCCCGCAGGCGCTCTGCGATGCGTCCAGCCGCTTCATCAGCCGGAATCCAGCGCAGATTGCCAAGGCGGTTCATTCGGCTGCACCGGCGCTGGGCCCGGTGTTGCAGGCGTTCCAGATGAACCGACGCGAAGAAATGCAGGATGGTGTTCGCCAGTACCTCGCCAGACTGCATCAGCAGTTGTTGTCCGGGGCCTTGCCGCAGGGACGCAACGGACGCGTGACGGTGTTTATCCTGGGGCGCTACCGCGCGGATCGCAGCACAGTACCTTCAGACTGGAAGACTGCGTTCGGCAGCACGATGGACGTCGAGTTCCTGACCGCACATCGATCGAAGGGGCGCGAGGCGGACTATGTGATCCTGCCTGGCATGGTCAATCGCGGCTTCCCGAGCCTGCGCTCGGATGACCCGGTGCTTTCCCTGGCAATGCCGGATGGAGACAGCTACCCATTGAGCGAAGAGCGGCGGTTGTTCTATGTGGCGCTGACGCGTGCGCGACGGTCGGTAGCCATGTTCACCCTGCAGGGCAAGCACTCGCCGTTCCTGGATGAGCTGGTGAAGGACCGGGCAGTGGAAGTTACCGCTATTTCAGGCGTGGCCATCCATGAAGAGCGCTGCCCGGTGTGCAAGGTGGGCGTGTTCGTGGACCGCAATGGACCGCATGGAGTGTTCCGGTCGTGCTCGAGCTACCCGTTGTGCCATAACAAGCCGAAGGGTGCGCGTCGGGGATGAATGCATTCCGCTCCCTCCACATGTGCCTGCCTGTATCAGGGCGCACAGGCACCGCCTCGGTTTGGTCCCCGGCATGATGCGCGCCATGGCGTTTCCGGAAACGAAAAAGCCCCGGCAGGACCGAGGCTTTTGTCTGGATGGTGGCAAGGTTGCAGGGTATCGCAAGGTCCCCACACGTCCCCGCCGCGCCCTGCTACGGGATAATGCAGCCGTTCAGACGCAAGCATTGCATATAGTTCCGGGTACAGATGCTCAAGTCTGTACCCGACGCCTCGCATGCAATGTATTGGACCTCGCAGACGGAACAAGGGCCGGGGGCTTTCGCCGTGGCGCTGCCGATTCCAAAGGTCAACGCACAGGCCGCAACAGCAACAGAAAGCTTGAATCCAATCTTCATGCCATGACTCCGTTGGTCGCCCTCCTTGGGCATCCGAAGCCTAGCGCGGGTGTCTGGCACATTCAAATTTCCTGCCGCCAGCGTCAGCGCTTGGGTACCTGGAACGATTACCGTCCTTGAATGAAGCAATTCCCTGCAGCCAGAGGAATGCACCGGTTTATTTTTTCACCTGACCCTCGTGACCGGATGGCTGGCCCGCAAGAGCTGTAGAAACAGAAAAGCCCCTGTTTCCAGGGACTCTTCTGAACTTCTTGGCTGAAAAAGTGGGATTCGAACCCCTCAGATTTCACGCAGCTGCAGTTGATGCCCCTCCATCCTGCAAAGAGCGGTGAACGCGCAGCGATGCGCCACGGGCGGCGGCGACCTCAAGCCACCACCACGCTCATGCGTCGGGTTCCCATCGCTGCCGGAACACCCGAGCTGTCAATGACTGCATTCGCATTTGCCGCCGTGCTTTCAGCGCCTGCCCAGCATCAACCAGGAGCGCGATCGCGCAGAGGATGCGCACCAGGCCATGCTGCGAGGAACCCATTGCGATGCGCTGAAGCAAAATGTGGAGAAAAACGATGCCCGTCCTCATGCCAGGGCGGTCGGCGATCTGCTTGCGCGAGGGCGCAAGAACAAGCGGGAGTTCGATGCGTAGGTTGGGCGCACTGCATCAACAGTCGATATGAACGAGCTGATCCAACCTGGCGCGCCGGTGGAAGTGCCGCCGACGAACCACGATGGCACCTACGTGCAATGGCGCGCCATCCTGACTCCGTGATCATCTCAGGCTGCCCTGAGCTGCGGAGTGACGAGCACGCCCCAGTACCCACACCTCATCCACCTTGAACCCTCCCTGGCATCCCGCTCTCGATCTGCTCGACCAGCTCATTGAAGATGGGTCTCCTCTTCATTATCTCCAGCACCGAATCGCCCACCTCATCCAAGATCATGGGGTCCGCACCACAGGAAAGAAGATAGACAACGGCCTCGAAACCTTCATTAATCACCGCGTTCGCCATCGGCGTCAGCCCAATATCTCCGAGCACGTCAATATTGGTCACGAACGGCATCAGCTCCTTGAGCAGCTCCACGTCATTGTTGAACGCCGCTATATGCAGTGGCGTATCGTCGTCGATTCCATGGCTTTCAGGACACGTCAACTCGCAGCCTTCGAAGGCGTGGTAATCATCGAACCTCGCAAGCAGCCTCTTCAGTTCCGGATCAGTTGCACTCATCGGGACACTCCCTACGAAGTCTCTCTTCAAGGATCTTCAGCTCCGCCCAATCTCTGGCGTTCACCGCAGCGTGGCGACCCCCAGGGTACTTTGGCGTCATCCACCGCATGTCCCATGAGTGCCTCGCTAATGCGAGCTTTTTCATGTACTCGATTCTATTCCTAAGATTCTTGCATGGATCCTCATCCCGCTTATATCCCTGCTGATTCAACTCTTTGTACTTACGGTACTCGAGGTCCCTTCGTTCCTTATCGGTCAACCACGCCGAATTCATCAGCGCCCCCAACAGCGACGCGTTGCCGCTTGTCGGATCGAGCCACGCACCGAGATCCATGAACTGCGCTGCCGTTGCACTCGATGCCACAACGCCTGCGGCATCCATCTCCGAGCTCCGCCCTGTATCGGCCAGCTGTCCAGCCAAGCGCTGCAGCTCGCGAAGACCCTTTGGGTCAACGCGCTGGACAGGCCGAGCACTTACATAACTGAATGTTGAAATACCCCCAGCGAGCCCAATCGGATCGCTTTGGGAGTAGCGCCCCACTGCTGGGTCATACTCACGTTGATAGTTGTAGAACAACCCGGTCGCTTCCGTCGCCTGCTGCCCCGGGAAACGAAGTGAAAGGTCAAATTTAACGCCGTCACCGTCAGGATCCGGGTTCGGCATCTGATTACCGAATACTTCGCTCCTGCTGCTCCATTCCCATATGGCAGTGTCTCGAACAGGATCGACCACGACGCGCGGCGTTCCGAGGTGATCGGGCTGGATGTAGACCAACTCCGGAGAACCAGCGTCTGCTGAGCTGATCAATGCCACTGGATAGTCATCAAGCCAGATCGCCTGCTGCGACCGCCCTGATTCAAAGTGGTCGCCCAGCCATTGCCCGGCTTCGTCATAGAGCGTGATCTGCTTATCACCGCCGAACGGAACGCGAAGAATGCGTTCCCCTAAGTGATTGTACGCGTAGCCCTCAAGCACATTCCCGTCCTGCTTCACCGCTGCCATGCGATTGGCGTCGTTATACTCGTATTCCTTGCCTTCCATGCGGACGGTGTTGCCGGAGGCATCATGATCGCGCCCCACACCATCCACGGCCGTCAGGTGATGACTCGTCGCGGGATAGGTGTAGAGCGAGAGGCCACCCGCGGTCTTCAGCGACGTGCGATTGCCGGTGGAATCGTATGCATAGGTTTCGATGGGCGTTGCGGTGAGCCCATCCTGAGTCTGCGTGAGGCGCCCCAGGGCATCATAGGCATAGCGGGCCATCACCTGCGAGCCACTGCCATTCTTCAGCGCAACGATGGAGCCGACGGGATCGTAGCTGTAGCTCTGGGAGAGCCCCCCGGGGGTCGGATCATTCACAGCCTGTGCGCGATAGTCGAGATCCAGAGGACGATCCAGCCGCCGACCATTGCCATACGTCCAGCCGATCACCGGACCGAAGGCGGCGTAGGCTACGTCGTTCACCACGACCTGCCGGGCCTGACCAGGCCGGGTCAGGCCGATTTGATTCACACGATCAAAGCCATCCCGGACGTAGTCGACGATGCTCCCGTCCGGGTACACCAGTGTCGCAAGGTTTCCGGATGGACTATAGGAGTATCGCACTGTCCGTGTCAGACCATTGATGGTCTGCACCTTCCGGGTGATCTGGCCAAGGCGACCGTAGCAATACAGCGTACTGCCACCAGCATGCTGCACCTGGCCGAGCCTCCCCTTTGCAAATCGCTCGTCGGCAGGGCACGACTCTGGCGCCAGGTCATAGCTGTAGCTCACGTCAAGACCGGCATCCGGGTAGGCAATTCCAATCACCCGATCCAGAGCATCGTACTGATACGAAGCAGTAACGCCACGGGCGTCGGTGAACGTCCGACGGTTCCCGCCAGAGTCAACCGTGTACTGACTGGCACCGCTGTCTGGACTGACTTGCCCAGTCAGGTCGCCAAAGGCGTTGTAGGAATAGGTTGTAGACAGCCCCTTGGGATCAGTTACCCGGATCACCTGGTCCATGGCGTTGTAGTGCGTACGGACTTCCACATCCAAACCGCCAACGTCCTGAAGGGACAGCACAAGGCGATTCAATGGATCGTATTGCTGCCGGCTCTTGCGACCCAGAGCATCGGTCCTGGAAGCGATGTTACCGTTGGCGTCGTAGGAATAATCGGTGGGGTTGGCGCCGGAATCTGCCTCTGTGGTCAATTGCCCGAACTGGTTGTAGATCCGGCTGAGCGCCCGCTTCAGCACGCCATTGACGTCCCGCGTCTCTTCCACGACTCGATTCCCTGCATTGTCCAGGACGAATGTGATTGAGTTTCCTTGGCTATCGGAAATCGCCGTCAATCGGTGGGCTACGTCGTAGGAGTAGGAAACAGAGGATCCATCTGGCTGCGTTACCCGCTTGACGAGGCCTGTGGGCCAGTAGTCGAGGCGAGTGGTGCGTGCGCCAGCGCCGGATGCCGAATCAAATCTGACAATGGTTGGCCGGCCACGTGGATGGTACGCAATCTCGGTAACGATGCCATTGGGGTCTTTGACAGACGTCGGTCTTCCAGCCCCGTCATAGGCGAGCAGCTCGGAGATGTGACCCGCTGCATTGATGACCTTCCAGAGGTCGCCTTTCCTGTAGAGGCATGAGCCGGAGCCCGTGGCGCAGCCTGCATCACTGCTGGGATAGTAGATATAGGACGTCGTGTCAGTGACATCCAATCGGGGTCCGTCGACCTGGGTAAGCAGACCGAGCAATGGGCACCGCCCTGCCGCCACATCGTCCGCTTCGCAGTAGGTGCTCGTTGTGGTTCGCGCCTCGCCCGTCGCCGGATCGACCTGCGTAGCAGCGAGCGCTTGCCCCCGTGCGTTATAGGTCCAGGTGGACCTGGATACCAATACGTTCGCCGCATCAAGAATGCGGCGCTCGACCGGCACCCTCAAACTTGGATGCCAGTCGGTCTGCACGATTCGCCGCAGACCCGTTGCATCGTTGGCAGCTTCGACACGCTGGACTTCGAGCAGGCGCGCGTTGTGACTGAATGTTGTCTCGTTACCGGCAAAGTCCACCGATGACTGCACCATGCCATTCCCATCATAGGTCTTGGCCCTGGCGGTGTTGCTGCACCCCAGACACAGCTCATCGAGGGACGCGAGCCGGGCGACACGATGCTTCACATCGAAGCCATAGTGGCGCACCTTCCCCAAGCTGTCGGTGACAGTCGTCGTGCCATCGTCATTGAACGCTAGCAAGGTTCTATCGATGGTACCCGTCGCGTAGTCACCGTGGACACTCAAAACACCACGCCGATAGCCATCGTAACCCCAGCTCGCGTAGCGCTGACCACTTTCATCGGTGATGCCCGTCAACGCGTGGGGCTGGGAAACACCAGTCGTCTGATCCAATTCGTTGTAGTGGTAGCGACGGACGGACTCACCGGCTGGCGCTTCCGGATAGGAAACGCTGACCAGATCCCCATCGGCGTAGCCATATCGGATAATACGCCCGGTTGGCAACGTGACCGATGCGACCATTTGATCCTTGTACGTGAAGACCAGACTTCGCCCTTCGGGGTCGGTTACCTTCTCCAGCCTCTTGATGCCATCCGCATAAGCATTGGACAGTACCTGTCGATGACCGCCAAGATCGGTGATCGATGTGAGCAGACCATCACGATCATAGGTTTCTACAGTGCCGTCGCCGCGCGAATAGGTGAACGAGCTGAGTGCCCCTTCACTCATGAAAACACTGATCCTACCTGCAACATCTGCATCGCTCAGCCACTCATCGCCAACGCGAGTGAAGCTCTGCCGCGCTCCATTTGAGCGCCGCGCAATGATCCGATACATCACATAGTTGCCATCCGTCACCGGATAAAGGCGTGCTGAGTACGAATGCGTCCAACCCGCCCCCATCGGCAGAGGATCACCTTCAAGCGCCCGACCGCTGTTGTATGTCCTCTCCAGGCTCAGCGGGAAGACGCCCGCACCAACAAAGTCGACTTCATGCTGCCGCTTGTTGCCGGTGGCGCTGTCAATGGGATTGCTTCCGTTGCCTCCCGCAATGAGACAATTGCTGTCGCATTTCGGTGAGCCGTACTCGCCAGTTTCAGGATCCTCGAGACCGGGAAGCGGATACTCGGGTGGGCCGTCTTTCTGAACGCATCGCCCTGCGCGCCTGCTCCATTTCTCCTCGGAAGGACACCCAAACCCCCAAGCTGCCACATGCAATCGTGACTGCCCCACAGGACGCATGAAAGCGTGAGGTCCAGGCGGGTTTCCGATCCAACCGACCCCATATCCAGGTGCGCAATAGTTGTGCCCAGCGTATGCAGGCAGTGTTGCCTGGCATGTAGCCATTGCCTGCTGCATAGACGTGTATGCACGCGCTGCAGGGGACATCGCACAGCCCGCCACAAAGAGAAGCGTAATCATCAGCCGAGCGGCAAGCCAGCTGATACCTGCTTCAGAAAGAAATGTACCCGGACTTCCCCGTCGGATCTTCCTCATGACCTTACCTCTTCCTTGAAATTGCCGATCGAACTTGCCTAGCAACAGCATTTCGCAGCGGGTACGGAGGCTTCGACATGTACATAGGACCATATCGATGCAGCGCTGCCCGTCGCTCCGATCCAACTGTGCTGCTATCCATTGCCAACCATCAGCCGATGCTTCCAGTCGGCAGGCGGGGCAACAAGCATCTTGAGGAAGCTACACGATGCCCGCATCAATGACATTGCCCATAAGCGTCAACTGAGACAATTGGCAGCGAATCTGGGCATAGCCGAACGAGATCGACCCACCAGCTTCGCGCAGCAACATCCGGCACAACCGGAGTCAGACTGATGACACGAGCCCTCAACTGACGGCATTCGCCCAAGGGATCCGTCTCGCACTGCTCGGAAAAACAGAAGAGCCCCTGCTTCCAGGGGCTCTTCTGAACATCTTGGCGGAGAGAGTGGGATTCGAACCCACGGAAGGTTTGACCCTTCGCCGGTTTTCAAGACCGGTGCCTTAAACCGCTCGGCCATCTCTCCAATCAGGTCCCGGTCGCCCGGGCAGCGCCGTATTCTCGCACGTGAAGGGCATTTGCCCAAGACCACCCTTGCCCCCGCCCTTCGCATCCGGCACGGTGGGGCCTCCACTGCAATCGGAGCCCCCATGGCCCATCTCGATCTGGCCAACCTGCGCACCACCCTGCTGGACGACACCCAGCTGGCCGCAGTGGCCCTGCACCGTACGTTCGCCGGGCACCTGCCGGTCAGCAGTGGGCATCTGGTGGTCTGCGATCCACTGGTCCAGGCCGAGGCGCCTGCGCTGGCCGACTACACCGCCCCGCTGGGCCGGCATCCGGTCGAGATCATCGTGCACAGCGGCCGCCCGGCGCTGGCCGTGGTCTGGTTCAAGCCTCGCGAATCCCTCACTGCGTCTGCCCTGCACTGGCAGATGGCGCGCTGGACCACGCAGGACCTGACCGGATTGGATGAGGACAGCTTCATCGGCTACCCGGTCGACGCCGGCATCGGCTGCTTCATGGATACCGGCACCCAGCAGGCACTGCTGGCCCTGATCGAACAGGCCAATGGCGACGAAGACAGCGCGTGGTCTGATGCACTGATCGACCATGACGGCCTGGATGAGGGCGCCGAATACCGCCCCTGGGGCGAGGACTCACCACACGGCCTGGTCGTGTTCACCAGCGGCTGGGGCGACGGCGTCTATCCCAGCTACTGGGCGCTGGATACGTCCGGCATTCCGGTCGCTCTGGTCACCGATTTCCTGTGCATCCAGGGCGGTGATGGGCGCGACGAGCGCGAGATCGCCGACCAGGCCTATCGCGACGGTCTTCCGCCCGAAGAAGCCGAAGCACTGGCACGACTGGTAGCGGCGGTGGAACGCGATGACGCGAACGTACTGCGCGACCTGCTGAAGGATGCGCCACAGCGTGCCAACCAGATCGAGCCCGGATGCGGCGGCACCGCCGTGTTCGAGGCGATCCGTCTGGACCGCCCAGAGGCATTGCGGGTGCTGCTGCAGGGCGGCGCGTTGCCGGCAATGCCCGAGCGCCTGCACATGAGCAAGGTGACCAGTTACCTGGACTACGCGCGCTTCCTGAAGAAGCCACGCAGCGCGGAACTGATGGCGGTGCTGGAAGCACCGGTCATTGCCGAGCCCACACCGGCCGCACCGCTGCGGCGCGGCTTCTGGGACCGGCTGTTCGGCCGGAACTGACCGGGGCCGGAAAGCAGCAACGCCGGGCATGGCCCGGCGCTGCCGTTTCACAGATTGGCAGTGCAGGTGCGGGGAGGTGCCTCAGCCCGCATCCACTGCCAACGCGCCCAATGCACTGGCCTTGATCCGCTCCTTGGCCTTCTCACAGGCACCATCGCAATGCAGGCGCGAGGCCTCCAGCTGCGGCGGCAGGTGCTCGGCCAGGAAGTCGATGAACACGCGCACCGCCGGCAGCAGGCCACGGCGCGAGGCGAACACGGCATGGCACACGCCCTGCGGCAGCGACCAGTCCGGCAACACCACTTCCAGCTCGCCATTGCGCACGGCATCGGCGCACACGGTTTCCGGCAGCATGGTGATGCCGAAGCCGTCCTTCACCATGCTCTGCAGCAACGGGAAGTCGAAACCGGCCACGCGCGGCTGCAGGTCGACCCGGCGCACTTCGCCTTCGGGGCCGTGCAGCTCCCAGCGCTGGCGGGCTTCGTCTTCGCTGATGCTGAGGGTGACATGCTGGGTCAGCTCTTCCGGGTCCTTCGGCCGACCGGCGCGGTCCAGGTACTTCGGGCTGGCCACCAGCAGTTCCTGCACCTGGCCGAAGCTGCGCATCACCAGGCTGCCATCGTCGTCCAGGCGCGAACGCACGCGCAGGGCCACATCGTAGCCTTCGTTGATGATGTCCACGCGGCGGTTGCTGATGTTCAGCTGCAGGCGCACCTTCGGGTACTGCTCAAGGAACTTGGGCAGCAGCTTGGGCAGCTGCATCTGCGCCAGCGACACCGGCACGCTGGCACGCACCACGCCGCGCGGTTCCGCGCTGAGGCGGTCCACCACTTCACGTGCGGCCTGTGCCTCGGCCAGCATCGTCTGCGCGTGGCGGTGCACGCTGGTGCCGACATCGGTAACCGCGAAACGACGCGTGGAGCGCTGCAGCAGGCGTACGCCCAGGTCGGTTTCCAGCTGGCTGATGCGGCGGCTCAGGCGCGACTTGGGGATACCCAGTGCGCGCTCGGCGGCGGCGAACCCGCCGTGGTCGACCACCATCGCGAAGTAGTACAGATCATTCAGGTCATGCATGCCCGAGTTCCATATCTAGAACAATACGTGGCATTCAACCACCTTTATTCCGTCTTTGCAACAACCTATCGTTCTCTCCGTCGGCGGCAAGCCCGCCACCTCTCCCGAACATAGGTACTGCCATGAAGCTTCTGCACATCGACGCCAGCGTGCTTGGCGACAACTCCGTCTCCCGCCACCTGACCGCCGCCGTGGTGGCCCAGTTCACGCAGCAGATCGACGGCCTGCAGGTTGATTATCGCGATCTTGACGCCAATCCGGTACCGCATCTGCGCAGCGGATCGCTTGCCAAGACCGACGCTGCCGAAGCCGCCGATGCTGAACAGGTACTCGAGCAGTTCCTGGCGGCCGACATCGTGGTGATCGGCGCGCCGATGTACAACTTCAGCATTCCGTCCACCCTGAAAGCCTGGATCGACCGTGTGGCCGTGGCCGGGCGCACCTTCAAGTACACCGAGAACGGCCCGATCGGCCTGGCCGGTGGCAAGCGGGTGATCATCGCCAGCAGCCGTGGCGGCATCTACACCGATTCGCCCGCGGACTTCCAGGAGCCGTTCCTGCGCCAGACGTTTGCCTTCTGGGGCATCAACGATGTCGAGTTCGTACGCGCCGAAGGCATTGCCTACTCGCCGCAGCACCGCGAAGACGCCATTGCTGGCGCACTGGCTGCGCTGCCGTCGCACGAAGCGGCCGAAGCCGCCGCTGCATAAGCGTTCCAGCGTTCGGCGCCGCTCTCTCCTCGTCGAGGCGCTGAACGCGGGCCGGGATCCCCTCCCCCATCCCGGCCCACCCTGGCGGCCCCGCTTTGCGGGGCCGTTTTTTCTATGGGGTATGGCGTGGCTGCTGCGCCATCCACGCATGGCGTGGATCTACTGTCCGTTCGCGTGGATTCCGTGCCATGCGCGACGCTCACCAGGGCGTTAGGCTGAGTCATGAACTACATCGTGACCGCTGCACACCGCAGCGAATTTCCGCACCCGATCACCCTGAGCCGTGGCCAGGCACTGGTGGTGGGCGAACGCTATGAAGGCCCCGAGGGCTGGGAAGACTGGTTCCTGTGCGAAGCCGAAGGGCAGCAGCCTGGATTCGTACCGGCGCCGGTAATCGGCCGCGACGCGCAGGGTGGCGCATTTGCCACGGAGGACTACTGCGCGCGGGAACTGGATGTGGATCCCGGGCAGCTGCTGCGCGGTGAGCGCACGCTCAATGGCTGGGCGTGGTGCGTACCGGCGGCGGGCGAACCGGGATGGGTGCCGTTGGAGAAGCTGCGCGCTGTGGAGTGATCACGGTGGTTCATCCACGCATGGCGTGGATCTACTGGGGCATCGGTGAATTCATGCCGGGCGCGTGCAACATCCTCCAGTAGATCCACGCCATGCGTGGATTCGGTGCGCCATGCGTGGATTCGGTGCCATGCAAGCATGGCACCCGCCCGATCAGGGAATCAGGCGATGGTTTCCAGGCCGCCCATGTACGGGCGCAGGGCCTCCGGCACGGTGATGCTGCCGTCGGCGTTCTGGTAGTTCTCCATCACCGCGATCATCGCGCGGCCAACCGCCACGCCCGAGCCGTTCAGCGTGTGCGCCAGTTCCGGCTTGCCCGTGGCGGGGTTACGCCAGCGCGCCTGCATGCGGCGGGCCTGGAAATCACAACAGTTCGAGCACGAGGAAATCTCGCGGTAGGTCTCCTGCGACGGCAGCCAGACTTCCAGGTCGTAGGTCTTCACCGCCGAGAAGCCCATGTCGCCGGTGCACAACAGCACCTTGCGGTACGGCAGGCCCAGCTTTTCCAGCACCACTTCGGCGCAGCGGGTCATGCGCTGGTGCTCGGCGTCGCTGTCTTCCGGGCGGCTGATCGAGACCAGCTCGACCTTCTCGAACTGGTGCTGGCGGATCATGCCGCGTACGTCGCGGCCACCGCTGCCAGCCTCGGCACGGAAGCACATCGAGTGGGCGGTCATGCGCAGCGGCAGGCGCTCGGCATCGACGATCTCGTCACGCACGATGTTGGTCAGCGGCACTTCCGAAGTCGGGATCAGGTAGCGCGTGGAGTCGCCCACGGCGGTCTTGAACAGGTCGTCCTCGAACTTCGGCAGCTGGCTGGTGCCGCGCAGCGAATCGGCGTTGACCAGCAGCGGCACGTTGGTTTCCTCGTAGCCGTGCTCACCGGTGTGCAGGTCAACCATGAACTGGGCCAGCGCACGGTGCAGGCGCGCGATCGGGCCGCGCAGCACGGTGAAGCGCGAGCCGGACAGCTTGGCGGCAGTCTCGCCGTCCAGCCAGCCGTTGCGGGCGCCCAGTTCGACGTGGTCCAGCACCTTGAAGTCGAACTGGCGCGGGGTACCCCAACGCGCCTGCTCGACGTTGTCGTTCTCGTCGGCACCGGCCGGCACGTCATCGGCCGGCAGGTTCGGTATGCCCATCGAGATCGCTTCGATCTTCTCGCGCAGTTCGTCCAGCGCCACTTCCGAGGCCTTCAGCTCGTCGGCGAAGGCGGCAACCTCGGCCATGATGGCCGAAACGTCCTCGCCCTTGGCCTTGGCCTGGCCGATGGCCTTGGAACGGCTGTTGCGCAGGCTCTGCAGCTCCTGGGTACGCACCTGGATGCGCTTGCGATCGGCCTCCAGGGACTCCAGGGCAGACACGTCGAGCTCGAAGCCACGGCTGGTGCGCAGGCGTTCGGCGAGGTCGGCGGGCTGGTGGCGGAGCAGGGCTGGATCAAGCATGGCAGGTGTCGTGGTGGGTATCAGGGATGGGATTATCGCTTGTTATACGGATTTCTGCCGCCCGGTTCATTCCCGCCGTGGCAGAATCGAGCCATTCCGTACTGGTCCGGTCCATGTCTGCACCCCGCTCGTCGTCCGCCAAGTCGTTCACTGTGCATATCCCGCGCAATGCCCTGAAGATCGCCGGTATCGCCTTCGGGGTGGGCGTGCTGCTGTTCGTGCTGGTCTGGCTGACCGGTCGCGACAAGGAGTTCTTCCGCGCCGATCCTGCCGCCCAGACGCCGCAGGAAACCGCCCAGATCGAGCCCCTGCCGGAGCCGTTGGCCGCTGCGGCCGGTTCCAGCGACATGCCCGATGCCAAGCCGGCCCCGGTCGAGGAAGAAGCGCCGAAGCTGGTCGAAACCGCTCCCCCGCCGCCCGCCCCCGTGGCTGAAGCAGCCCCGGCTGCGCCGGGCCCTGCACCTGCGGCCACCGGCAACAGCCAGCCGATGCCGATTGCCGGTCAGTCGCCGCCACCGGCCTACCCGGCCGCCGCGCTCCGCGCCGGCGAGACCGGCACCGTGGTGGTGCGGGTGGACGTGGACGCCACTGGCTACCCGAACAACGCCACCGTGATCCAGCGCAGTGGCTCACGCGAGCTCGACCGTGCTGCCACCGACGCCGTGCGTCGCTGGCGCTTCACTCCGGCGCAGAGCAACGGCCAGGCCGTACCCGGCAGCATCGAAGTGCCGTTCGACTTCAAGACGCAGTAACTGAACGCTTCCCGGCAGGCAAACTGAACCCTGCCGGTGGCGTTGACGCAACGCTGACACTTCTCGTCCGTGGCTCGCGCAACACTTCCTACGTCGTCCATTGACGGAAGGAGTTAGCGATGACTGCCACCATCCACGAAGACCTTCATTCGCCGCATCTGCAGGAGGATTCCAGCCTGCAGCACAAACCCACGTCGCCCTGGATGTGGATCGCGCTGATCGTAGCGATGTTTGCTGCCGCCCTGCTTTGGCTGCGTCATTCGAACCAGGAAGACGTGGCACCGGCGCCGGTCGGTGAGCGCATGCTTCCAGCCCCCGAGCAGGCAGTGGTGACAGATGCGGCGGCTCCTGCCGCGCGCCAGGCAGCCCCGGCTACAGCTTCGCGGAAGGCCGCGCCGGCAGTGCGCAATCGTGAGGCCCGCCCGCTCGCCAGCAACCGCATGCCCACCTACCCCGCCGCCGCGCTGCGTAGTGGCGTGCAGGGCAGCGTGATCGCCAGCCTGAGTGTCGATACCCGCGGCAACGTCGCCAATGCTGCGATCATTTCGCGCAGCGGCGAGCGCAGTCGCGATCTGGACCGCGCGGTGCTGGGCACTGTGCAGAACTGGAAGTTCCAGCCGGCGATGCACGAAGGCCGTGCCGTCGCCAGCGTGGTGCGGGTCCCGGTGGATTTCCGTACCGAGCAGCGTTGATCGCGGACGAGGGGTTCGTGATGTTTAGACGGAGGCTTCGGCCTCCGTCCTTTTATGCGGAAAAGCGTGCCAACCAAGGTTGGCACCTACCGGGAGAAGTGAGCGTGCCGACCAAGGACGGCACCTACCGGGTGATGTGAGTGTGCCGACCAAGGTCGGCACCTACCAAGACGCGCGATCCGCTGGGCATGGCCCGGCGGACGCGGTGACGATCAGGCCAGGTTGAACCCGGCGCTGCGCGCCAAGCCGTCGAAATCCGGAAAGGACGTGGCGACGTTGGCGATATCGTTGATGCGTACTTCGCCGTCGCTGATCTGGCCGGCGATGGCAAACGCCATGGCGATGCGATGGTCTCCGTGGCTTTCGATGGTGCCGCTGCCCAGGCGCACGCCGCCATGCAGGGTGGCACCGTCTTCGGTTTCGTCCACCTGCATGCCCAGCGCACGCAGGCCGGTGGCCATCGCCGCAAGGCGGTCGGATTCCTTCACCCGCAGCTCGGCCGCACCGCTCACCACGGTCTGCCCTTCGGCGGCGGCAGCGGCCACGAACAGCGCCGGGAACTCATCGATCATGTCCGGCACCAGTTCTTCCGGAATACGTGCGCCCTTCAGCGGTGCATAACGCACCACCAGGTCCGCCACCGGCTCACCGCCCTGCTCGGCCGGATTCTCTTCGGTGATGTCCGCGCCCATCAGGCGCAACGCATGCAGCAGGCCGGTGCGGCGTGGATTCAGGCCGACCTGCTTCAGGCGCAGGGCAGAACCGGGAATGATGCTGGCGGCGACCAGATAGAACGCCGCAGACGAGAAGTCGGCCGGCACCACGATATCCGTGGCGCGCAGGCGCTGGCCACCGCGCAGGCGGGCCTTGCCCGGCGAGAATTCGATGTCCACGCCGAACGCCGACAGCATGCGCTCGGTGTAGTCACGGGTCGGATGCGGTTCGGTCACCCGGGTTTCACCCTGCGCGTACAGGCCGGCCAGCAGCACCGCCGACTTGATCTGCGCGCTGGCCACCGGCGAGGCGAAGTCGATGCCCTGCAGCGACTGGCCGCCATGCACGTGCAGCGGGGGCGTGCCGTCATCCTGGGTATCAATCTTCGCGCCCATCTGCGACAGCGGGCCGGTGACGCGGCGCATCGGGCGGCCGGACAGCGATTCATCGCCGATCAGTGTGCAGTCGAACGCCTGGCCCGCCAGCAGGCCGGCCAGCAGGCGCATGCCGGTACCGGCGTTGCCGCAGTCCAGCGGTGCCTCCGGCGCTTTCAGGCCGTCGATGCCGACGCCATGCACGACGCGCTGCGACGGGCTGGGCGTTTCGATGCGCACGCCGAGCTGGCTGAAGATGCGCGCAGTGGCTCGGGTGTCTTCGCCTTCCAGGAAGCCTTCGATATGCGAGGTACCATCGGCCAGCGCGGCGAACATCACCGAGCGGTGCGAGACCGACTTGTCGCCGGGAATGGTCAGGCTGCCCTGCAGCGGCTGGCCCTTGCGGGCGATCCAGTGTTGCGCGTTGCTCATCGTTCGATCATTCCGTAAACGCCGGCAGCGCCGGCGATGCATCAGGGAGCGGCGGCCAGGGCCGCCGCAGCAGCACTCAGGGCACGGCCACCGGATAGGAGCCCAGCACCTTGATCTGCGCCGAGTGCGCTTCCAGTTCGGCCAGCGCGGCCTGCATCGGCGCATCGTCGATGTGGCCGGCCAGGTCGATGAAGAAGCCGTACTCCCACTTGCCGTGGTGCGACGGCCGCGACTCGATGCGGTTCATGCTGATGCCGTGGCGGGCGAACGGGCTGAGCACGTCGAACAGCGCACCGGGCTTGTCGTGGATGAATACCAGCACCGAGGTGCGATCGTGGCCGGAGGTCGGGAAGATGTTGCGGCCCACCACCAGGAAGCGGGTGGTGTTGTCGGCATCGTTCTGGATCGGCTTGGTGACCACCTTCTTCAGGCCGTACACATGGCCGGCGCTCTCGCCGCCGATGGCCGCCGCGTCGTCGGCGTTGCGCGCACGGCGTGCACCTTCGGCATTGCTGGATACCGGAATTTTCTCGGCCTTCGGCAGGTTGGCGCGCAGCCACGCCGAGGTCTGCATGAACGACTGCGGGTGTGCGTAGATGCGCTCGATATCCTCGATGCGGCCGCTGCGCGACATCAGGTACTGCTGCACACGCAGCTCCACTTCGCCACAGATCTTCAGGTTCGAGGTCAGGAACATGTCCAGGGTGATCTGGATGGTGCCCTGCCCCGAATTCTCCACCGGCACCACGCCGAAATCGGCGTTGCCCGCTTCCACTTCCTGGAACGCTTCCTCGATGCTGGCCATCGGCAGGCCCAGCGCGGAGCGGCCGAAGTGCTTGAGCACGGCCTGCTGGCTGAAGGTGCCTTCCGGGCCGAGGTAGCCGATCTTCAGCGGCTCCTGCTGGGCCAGGCAGGCCGACATGATCTCGCGGTAGACGTGCACCAGCAGCTCGTCGCTGAGCGGGCCTTCGTTGCGGTCCACCACCATGCGCAGCACCTGCGCTTCGCGCTCGGGGCGGTAGTAGTCCACGGCGGCAGCCAGCTTGCCCTTGGCCTTGCCGACCTGGTGGGCGAAGCGCGCGCGCTCGGCGATCAGGTTCTGGATGTCGCGGTCGATCTGGTCGATCTTCGAGCGCACATCGGCCAGCGCCAGCGGCGCCAGGGTGGGCGCCGGGTTCGACGCGGCCTTGGACGTGCTCTTGCCCTTGGCCTTGGTGGAGGCGCTGTCCTTGGCCGGTTCGGCCTTCTTCGGCGCCTTCTTGCTGGATTTGCTGCTTGCCATCGGAATTCCCTGTTGCGGGGCACGCACCCGACGGTGCGCGCCGTTCATTGCTCAACCGTGACGCTTCTGGAAATCGGCCATGAAGGCGACCAGCGCCTCGGCCCCCGCCAGCGGCATGGCGTTGTACAGCGAGGCCCGGATGCCGCCGACCACCTTGTGGCCCTTCAGCGCCAGCAGGCCGGCGGCCTTGGCTTCGGCGACGAAGCGGGCATCGAGCTCGGCATCGGGCAGGAAGAACGGGATGTTCATCCGCGAACGGGCCGCGTGTGCGACCTCGTTGCGGTAGAAGCCGCCGGAGCCGTCGATGGCGCCGTACACCAGTGCTGCCTTGGCGGCATTGCGCTTGGCGAACTCGGCCACGCCGCCTTCGGCCAGCATCCACTTGAACACCAGGCCGGCCAGGTACCAGTTCCAGGTCGGTGGCGTGTTGAGCATCGAATCGCGGGCGACGTGCGAGCGGTAGTCGAAGATGTCCGCGCGCGGCTGGCCACTGCGCTCGAGCAGGTCGCGGCGGATGATCATCACCGCGATGCCGACCGGGCCGAGGTTCTTCTGCGCGCCGGCGTAGATCACGCCATAGCGGCGCACGTCCAGCGGCTCGCTGGCGATGGACGAGCTGAAATCGGCGATCAGCGGGACGTTGCCGGTGTCGGGTACATCACGGAACTCGACACCGTGGATGGTCTCGTTGGCGGTGATGTGCACGTAGGCGGCATCGGGAGACAGCTGCCAGTCGGCACGCGCCGGCAACTCGCGGTAGCCGTTGGCCTCGCTGCTGGCGGCAATGTTCACGTCTGCATAGACGCCAGCCTGCTTGACCGCGGTCTTGCCCCAGTGGCCACTGACCACGTAGTCGGCGCGCTGGCCGGGGGCTGCGAAGTTCAGCGGGATCAGCGCCTGCTGGGTGGTGGCACCACCGGACAGGAACAGCACCGCATAGTCGTCGGGGATATCGAGCAGGCGACGCAGATCGGCCTCGGCCTCGGCGGCCACGGACATGAATTCCGCGCCTCGATGGCTCATTTCCACGATCGAGGCGCCGGACCCGTGCCAGTCCAGCATTTCCGCCTGCGCCTGGCGCAGGACCGATTCCGGCAAGGTCGCAGGGCCGGCACTGAAGTTGAACGCGCGCGTCATGTCACACCTGTGGGGCAAGACCCCTAGTATGCCGCAGTGCACCAGCCTTGCGGCCTTGTGGCGCAAGGGAAATTTGGTTTCATTGGAATCCATTGGCCGCGCGCACAGCACCGGTAGCCGCCAACCTTGGTTGGCGTACGCCGCAAGGCGTCATGCGCGGGTGGAGCCTGCCAACCAAGGTTGGCATCTACCACAGCGAAGGCCCGTAGCGCCGGGCCATGCCCGGCGGAAGCAGATCAGCGCGCGCCGAACCAGAGCAGCAGGCTGAGCAGCGCGGCCAGCAGCAGCGCACTGACCAGCAGCCACGGCCAGCGCCGGACCTTGCGCGGCACGGCCGGCAGCACAGGCGCCTGTTCCGCGTCCTCGCTGGACTCGTCCTCGGCTGGCAGCGGCCGCCGACGTGGGTCATGCGGCACTTCCAGCACGAACCGGTGCTGGCCATCGAACACCACCTGGTCGCCCGCCTGCAGCCAGCAGTGGCGCACGGCCACACCGTTGACCCGGGTGCCGTCGGCACTGCCCAGGTCACGCAGCAGCACGCGCTCGCCATGCACTTCCACACGGGCGTGCTGTTCGGCGAAGGCCGGTTCATTGATCTCGATGTCGGCGTCGCCGCCGCGACCGACCAAGCGGGTTCGCGACAGGGTAAAGCTGCGGCCATGGTGCAGTCCGCCGACGCCGCGCAGCAGACGCTGCTGCTCATCGGAGCCATCGTCATTCTTCGGTGCAGGCGCCTGCAGCAGGCTCTCCACCTCACCCTGCAGGACCATCTCCACGCCATCCACGTACACCGCATCGCCTGCACGCAGCAGCGCCATGCGCCGCACCGGGCGGCCGTTCACGTGGATGCCGCGGATGCCGTTGCCGACCTGCAGCCAGAGACCGCGATCGTCCATGCAGAACTGCGCCAGCAGCAGGGCACCGTTGCCGGCATCGCCGAGCCGCACACTGCCGTTGGCCTGGCGCACGATGCGTTGCACCCCGGGCCTCAGCGGCTGGTCGGGCTGTTGTTGTTGACTGAAGTGAACAAGCAGGTTCTGCACGCGGCGCAGCCTAGCAGGTTGGCCGCCAACGAAGAAGAACCTGCGATGAGTGCTTGGCGCGACGGCCCTCGATGCGCACAATGCTCGCCCTCATTGACCATCCCCGCCCTGCGCCAGGAGCCCGTATGTCCACCATCGATGTCCGCCACGCCCACGCCCTGCCCGACGCACAGGCGCGCGCCGCGATCGAACAGGTTGCCGCCAAGTTGTCCGAGCGCTTCGGCCTGAAGTCGTCCTGGACCGCCGACGTGCTGAACTTCTCCGGCAGCGGCGTGGATGGTGCGATCGAGCTGCAGCCGGGCGCCGTGCGCGTGACCGCCAAGCTGGGTTTCCTGCTGTCGGCGATGAAAGGCATGGTCGAAGGCGAGATCCAGCGCGTGCTGAAGGAAAAGCTGGGCTGAACCCCGGCGGCGGCCGTCACGGCCGTGCAACGCCAACGCGCGCTACTCTCGGGACAGGCCCAACTCCCACGGGAAGTGCGATGAACCAGTACGAAAACGATGACCGCCGCAACGACGACGCCTCGTTCGGTGACCAGGCCGAGCGCTTCTCGCGCAAGCTGAGTGACTCGGCGCAGCAGGTCTGGCTGGCCGGCCTGGGTGCCCTGGGCCGCGCACAGGCCGAAGGCAGCCGCTTCTTCGATGGCCTGGTGAAGGAAGGCGAAGCCTGGGAAGCCCGCCGCCGTGAGCGCAATGGTGAACAGGGTCCGGGCTGGCGCGACAACGTGGAAACCTCACTGGATGAGGCCCGCGAGAAGGCCTCCGGCACCTGGACCAAGGTTGAAAAGGCCTTTGATGACCAGGTGCAGGGCGTGCTCAAGCGCCTGCACGTGCCCACTGCCGACGAGGTGACCGCGCTGGAAGCCCGTATCGACGCCCTGCACGCGCGCCTGGCCAAGCTGGAGAATCGCGACGCCTCGGGCACTGATGCACCTCCACCGGGCAGCCATCAGTCGCCAGGCAGCGTGCCCTGACCGGGCATATGTTGCAATGCAATAAATTTTGATTGACAATCGCGAGCAACCCGCCAATCGCTTCGGCTGCCGTTTGTTCCCTCCCCTCACGGCTTCAGGATTGGCGGGTTTTTCGTGCCCGCGGTATTCCGAACTGCGTGCTCCATCACGCTTCCTGTCAGGAACGTCCTGACCCAGCCGGATAGTGCGACCTTTACACTGTCGTCTTCCGCATTCGCCCCTTCCGCGCACCTCCTGCATGCTCCCTTGGATCCTGGCCCTGCTGTCGGCCCTGCTTACCTGTTCCCTGGCCGTTGTCTATCTGTGGTGGATCAAGCGGCGGCAGAAGGAGATGCAACTGGGCCTGCAGGCGCTGGCTGGCATGCATTGGCGCGAGTTCTCGGTGCTGGTCAAGCGCATGCTGCGCGAACAGCGCGGCCTGCGCGAACTGGACGACCCGGGCGAGGAATCCCGTGAGCCCAGCAGCGACTTCCTGCTCAGCGATGGCCCCAACAGCTGGCTGGTGTCATGCAAGCATGGCCTGGCCTACCGTATCGGCACCGCTGCAGTGAACGAACTGGGTGCGGCCGCGCGCCTGGCCGGCGCCAAGGGCGGCGTGCTGCTGACCGAAGGCCGGATGGAACGCGACGGCCGCAGCGCCGCCGAGAAGCAGGCGGTCGAGGTGCTGGACGGTCCGCGTCTGTGGCCACTGCTGCAGCCCTATCTGCCGGCGGAAATCGAAACCCGTGTGCGCGCCAGCGCCCGCCATGAGGCCCTGCGCCGGATCGCCATTGCCGCGCTCGGCGCGGTCACGCTGGGCCTGCTGGTGGGATTGAGCCTGCAAGGGCTGCATGTGCAGGACACCCGGCCTGTTGCCGAGGTGGCGGACGCCCCTGCGCCGGTTGCGCCTGCGGTTGAAGCGGCGCCCGAACCGGCACTGCCCCCCGCCACCATGCCGCCGACCGCTACGCCCGCACCGGCCACGCCCTCAACCGATGCACGCAGCAACCCCAACCCGGATGCCGCCACCCTGGAGCGCTTCCAGGCCGATCTGTCCCGCGCCTTGGCCGGCAAGCCCGGCATCGCCAGCGGTGTCTGGCTGACCCGGCAGACACTGGCGATCAACCGCACCGGCGAGCTGGAAAAGGTCTGGCCGCAGGTCTGTGAGGAAGTGCTGCACTATCCCGCCCTGCGCAACGTGCGCATCCAGCTCAATGCCCGCCCCGGTGTGGATGAGCCGGTACGCTGGCGGCAGTGCGCCACGTATTGATTGGGACCAACATCCACGCATGGCGTGGATCTACTGAATCCCGGTTGCGATCATGCGATGCGCGCGAACCCCTGGTAGATCCACGCCATGCGTGGATGCCTTTGCAGAGTCGAGCATGGGCTCGGCTCTACAAGGCGCCTGCTCAGCCCAATGCCGCAAGATGGGCGATGTAACTGGAGCGCGATTCACCCGCCGCTCTGGCCTGCGCATCCAGCCTCGCCAGGATCCGACGCGGCAGACTGATGTTGACCCGCTCGATGGTGTCGTCCAGCAACGCCGGATCAATGCAGATGTACGCAAGAATCCAGCGGATGTCCTTGGATGCCTCGGCCGCGATTTTCTGTGGCGCAGAAGGTGCCGGAATCGAGCGCCCCTCATCCAGGGCCGCATCAATCCAGGCAAGCGCAGCCTCCTCGGCAGCGCTGAGCGCATCTTCTAGCGTGTCGGCCGCCGAGAAGCACCCTGGCAGATCTGGAACGACCACACCCCATGCAGTGCGCTCATCGCCTGCCTCGATCAAGACTGGATATCGCATGGGCCCTCCTACGTCAGTCCTGCGAGCTTCCGCAACGCCTGCACCAGCCCTTTCCCCAGATCCTTCCTTGGATGAGGCACGGTGAGGATGTGAGGGTGCTGCGGGTGCACGAATACATGATGGGATCCGCGAATCCGGCAACAGGTCCAACCTGCCGCTTCCAGATCCCGGATGAGGTCCCTGCTCTTCATGCAGGGACGATACACATCGTACACACGCCCCGACAGAGTTCAAGGCGACAGCCGTTCCGGCCCAGTAGATCCACGCCATGCGTGGATGGAATCCCTACCTTGCCCCAGGCGCGAAGCGCGCAACCAGGTCCCAGGCATCGCCGAGGAACACCTGGCGCACGCGGGTGATCGGCTGTTCGCCGCGCCAGGTCAAGCGCTCGATCACCAGACAGGCG
Organism: Stenotrophomonas sp. 78350_Sma; assembly: GCF_056482105.1. NCBI lineage: Bacteria > Pseudomonadati > Pseudomonadota > Gammaproteobacteria > Lysobacterales > Lysobacteraceae > Stenotrophomonas > Stenotrophomonas sp. 78350_Sma. The sequence continues at coordinate 2,930,560 of NZ_CM151182.1, forward strand.
GTTCCGGGCTTCACGTCCAGCAGCTTGGCGGTGGCGGTATCCGCGCCCCAGGCACTGATGCGGTGCTGGGCACGGGTCCACGACACGTTCTGCAGCAGCCAGCTGCCCGGCGCGGTGGTACTGAAATCGACCTCCAGCACCTCGGGTACGCCCACCGGGCTGATCAGCCGATGCTCCAGTGCCAGCGGGCGACCATCGGCCAGGTGCAGGCAGCGCATTGCCAGCAGGTTCTCCTGCCCTGCCAGCTCGACTTCACCGGCATTGCCGGCATCGGCAAGGCGCAGGTCGCGCTGCAGCAGGCGATAGGCGTACTGGTGGCCGCGCGAGCCGACCTCCATCGCGATATCCGGAATCTCCAGCGCCACCTGCTCCAGGTGCGGCGGCTGCCGCGCCACGAAGGAACCGGCGCGACGGCGGCGTTCGATCATGCCGCTCTCGGCCAGCGCGGTCAGCACCTTGTTCACCGTCATCCGCGAGCAGCCGTACTGTTCCATCAGCTCGTGCTCGTAGGGAATACGGAAGCCCGGCGCCCACTCTCCGCTGAGGATGCGGCTTTCCAGATCGCTGCGGATACGCTGGTTGAGCGTGGCGGACTTGCTGGCCTTCACGTAATGGGGTCTCGGTAGCGGGAGGCGATCAGCCCAGCACGCCACGCAGGGCGGCGGCGAAGGCGGTGGTGATCGCCTCGCGCTGCAGGTGGCGGCCCTCGGCCACACATTGGCGGCCATGGCGCCAGACCGATCGCAGCGCGCCATTACGTGCGGCGAACACCCAGCTGTCAAGCCATGCGTCATCCTGCCGCGCCTGCAGCGCCGGGTGTGCGCCATCCAGTTCAACCAGATCGGCACTGGCGCCGACCTGCAGGCCAGCGGCCACGCCCAGCGCCTGTGCGCCACCCTGCAATGCACCTTCAAACAGGAAACGACCGGTGCTGCGGGTGGCATCCGGCGCCAGCACGTTGCGCCCGCGCAGGGTGAGCCGCTGACCGTACTCGAGCAGGCGCAGCTCTTCGGCCGCATCGATCAACACATTGGAATCGGAGCCGACGCCGAAGTGCCCGCCCTCGCGCGCGAACGCCTGCATCGGGAACAGGCCGTCACCCAGGTTGGCTTCGGTGATCGGGCACAGCCCGGCCACGGCCTGGCTGGCCACGATGGCCGCACGCTCGTCATCGGTGATGTGGGTGGCATGCACCAGGCACCAGCGCGCATCGACCGGTGCATGGTCGTACAGCCACTGCACCGGGCGCTGTCCGCTCCAGGCCAGGCAGGCTTCGACTTCACGCACCTGCTCGGCGATATGGATGTGCACCGGGCCGTCGGTAAGCGGCAGCAACGCACTCAGTTCCTCGCCGGTGACTGCACGCAGGCTGTGTGGCGCGATGCCGAGCACTGCATCCGGCAGCGCGGCCAGCGCCGGCTTCGCGGCGTCCAGCAGCTGTGCGAAACCGTCCACATCGTGGATCAGGCGACGCTGCGCCGGATTCGGCGCTGCCCCGCCGAAATCGGCATGCGCGTAGAACACCGGCAGCAGGGTCAGGCCGATGCCGGTCTGATCGGCCGCAGCGGCAATCCGCGCACTCATTTCGGCGCGGTTGGCATAGGCATGGCCATCGGCGTCGTGGTGCAGGTAATGGAATTCGCCGACGCGGGTGAAGCCGCTTTCCAGCATTTCCATGTAGGCCTGGGCGGCGATGGCCTGCACCGCGTCCGGGCGCAGATGGGCCAGGAAGCGGTACATCAGTTCGCGCCAGCTCCAGAAGCTGTCACCGTCGCCGCCGCCGATCTCGGTCAGGCCGGCCATGCCGCGCTGGAACGCGTGGCTGTGCAGGTTGGGCAGGCCCGGCACCAGGATGCCGACGCGGGTGTCACCGTCCCGCGCGCCCTGCCCTGTGCTGATCGCCGTGATGCGGCCGTCCTGGACCTGCAGCCGGACATCGCGGGCCCAGCCCTGGGCCAGCAAGGCGTGGGTGGCATGGAAACTGAGCTGGGAACGCGAATCGGACATGGCTGGACAACCCGAAATGGACGCCTATATTGTATAGACATATAAGCACAGCCGCGTTGTGGATGCCATGCACGTCGATACCCTCTGGTCCAACGTTCACCTGATCACCCTCGATGGCGAAGGGCTGGGTGTCATCCGCGATGGCGTACTGGCCTGCGCGGACGGGCGCATCGTCCACGTCGGTGCCGCCGGCAGCGATACCCACCTGCGGCCGACCACCCGCATCGACGGCGAAGGCCGCTGGATCTCGCCGGGCCTGATCGACTGCCACACCCACCTGGTCTACGCCGGCAACCGCGCCAACGAATTCGAGCAACGCCTGCAGGGCGTCAGCTACGCCGACATCGCCCGCGCCGGCGGCGGCATCGTCTCCACCGTGCGCGCCACCCGCGCCGCCACGCCCGAGCAGCTGGCCAGCGAAAGCCGCCCGCGCCTGCTGGCGATGCGCGCCGAAGGCGTGACCACGATCGAGATCAAGTCCGGCTACGGCCTGACCCTGGCCGACGAGCGCAAGCAGCTGCAGGTCGCGCGCGCCCTGGGCGAGGAATGCCGGGTCAATGTGGTCACCACCTTCCTCGGCGCGCACGCGATTCCGCCGGGCCGCGAGGCGCAGGAATACACCGACGAGGTGTGCAGCGTGATGATTCCGGCCATCGCCGCCGAAGGCCTGGCCGAAGCGGTGGATGTGTTCTGCGAGAACATCGCGTTTTCCCCGGCGCAGGCGCGGCAGGTGTTCGAGGCTGCGCGTGCGAACGGGCTGGCCGTGAAGATCCACGCCGAACAGCTGAGCAACCAGCACGGCGCCGAACTGGCCGCCGGTTTCGGCGCGCTGTCGGCCGACCATATCGAACATCTGGATGACGCCGGCATCGCCGCGATGGCCGCCGCCGGCACCGTCGCCGTGCTGCTGCCGGGCGCCTTCTATTTCACCCGCGATACCACCCTGCCGCCGATCGCTGCATTGCGCGCGGCCGGCGTGTCGCTGGCATTGGCCACCGACAGCAACCCGGGCACCTCGCCGCTGACCAGCCCGCTGCTGGCGATGAACATGGGTGCCACCCTGTTCCGCCTGACCGTGGATGAATGCATCGCCGGCTTCACCCGTGAAGCGGCGCGCGCGCTTGGCCATGGCGAGCGCATTGGCCGCCTCGCCGTCGGCCTGGACTGCGACCTGGCGATCTGGGACATCAATGCCCCCGCCGACCTGGTCTATCGCATTGGATTCAACCCGCTGCACGCGCGCGTGGTGCGCGGACAGCCCGACCTGCCTGCCTCCTGGAGCAACACATGAGCAACACCCTGGTTCTTCGCCCCGGCCATGTCACTCTCGCCCAGTGGCGGCAGGTCTATCGCGGTGCGCCGCTTGCACTGGACCCGGCTGCACTGCCGGTGGTGCGCGCCAGTGCTGCGGCGGTGGCCGCCATCGTCGCCAAGGGCGCGCCGGTGTATGGCATCAACACCGGCTTCGGCAAGCTGGCCAGCGTGCGCATCGAGCGCGAGGACCTGGCCACCCTGCAGCGCAATATCGTGCTCTCGCACGCTGCCGGCGTGGGCGAACCGATGCCGGCCAGCGTGGTGCGGCTGATGATGGCGCTGAAGCTGGTCAGCCTCGCGCAGGGCGCTTCGGGCATCCGCGAGGAAACCCTGCTGCTGCTGGAAGCGATGCTGGTCAAGGGCGTGCTGCCGGTGGTACCGGCGCAGGGCTCGGTCGGCGCGTCGGGCGACCTCGCGCCGCTCTCGCATCTGGCCAGCGTGATGCTGGGCGTCGGCGAAGCCTTCATGGGTGACCAGCGTCTGCCGGCAACCGACGCACTGGCCCGTGCCGGCCTGCAGCCGATCGAGCTGGGCGCAAAGGAAGGCCTGGCCCTGCTCAACGGCACCCAGTTCTCCACCGCCTATGCACTGGCCGGCCTGTTCGAGATCGAGACCGTGTTCCAGGCCGCACTGGTGACCGGCGCGCTGTCGGTGGAAGCAGCCAAGGGTTCCGACACACCGTTCGACCCGCGCATCCATGCCATCCGCGGCCAGCGCGGGCAGATCGCCACTGCCGCCACCCTGCGCTCGCTGATGCAGGGCTCGGACATCCGCGAATCGCACCGCGACAACGATGTGCGCGTGCAGGACCCGTACTGCCTGCGCTGCCAGCCGCAGGTGATGGGCGCGGCGCTGGACATCCTGCGCCAGGCCGCGACCACGCTGGAAATCGAAGCCAACGGCGTGTCCGACAATCCGCTGGTGTTCACCGATACCGGCGAAGCGCTGTCCGGCGGCAACTTCCACGCCGAGCCGGTGGCCTTCGCGGCCGACATGCTGGCGATGGCGGTGTGCGAGATCGGCTCGATCAGCGAGCGCCGCCTGGCGATGCTGGTGGACCCCGCACTGTCCGGCCTGCCGGCGTTCCTGACCCCGCGCCCTGGCCTGAATTCCGGCTTCATGATTCCGCAGGTGACCGCCGCCGCGCTGGTTTCGGAAAACAAGCAGCGCGCCTACCCGGCCAGTGTTGATTCGATCCCGACCTCGGCCAACCAGGAAGACCATGTGTCGATGGCCGCGCATGGCGCGCGCCGCCTGATGCAGATGGCCGAGAACGCCGCCAACGTGATCGGCATCGAACTGCTGGCCGCTGCGCAGGGCTGCGACTTCCACGCCCCGCTGCGCTCCAGCACGGCGCTGGAAAGCGTGCGTGCCACCCTGCGTGCACAGGTGCCGACACTGGAAGAAGACCGCTACTTCCATCCGGACATGGTGACCGCCACCAATCTGGTGCGCAGTGGCGCGCTGGCGCAGGGCATGGCCGACCTGCTGCCAACCGTGGAACCGCAGGTATGAACGCCCATCCCGAATGGCTGACGGTGCACGAGGGCGATGCCCCCTTGATCGTCAGCTTCCCGCATACCGGCAGCGAGCTGCCGCACGAGCTGATCGGCGACTACCACTCGCCGTGGCTGGCACGCCGCGATGCCGACTGGTGGGTACACGAACTGTACGATTTCGTGCGTGGCATGGGCGCGACCACGGTGCGCTCGGCGATCTCACGTTCGGTGATCGACCTCAACCGCGATCCCAGCGGCGTGTCGCTGTACCCGGGCCAGAACACCACCGGCCTGTGCCCGCTGACGACCTTCGACAACCAGCCGCTGTACCACGCCGGGCGCGAACCGGACGAAGCAGAAATCGCCCGTCGCCGCGACACGTATTTCCTGCCTTACCACGATGCGCTGGCCGCACAGATCACGCGCCTGCGCGCGAAGTTCGGCACGGTCGTGGTGTATGACGCACACTCCATCCGCTCGCACATCCCGCACCTGTTCGAAGGCGAGCTGCCGCAGTTCAACCTTGGTACCGCCGGCCCCTCCGGTGCGCCGGATACCTCCTGCGACAACGCGTTGAGCGATGTGGTAGAGAACCTGCTGAAGATCAGTGGCATGAGCCAGGTGCGCAACGGCCGCTTCAAGGGCGGCTGGATCACCCGCCACTACAGCAACGTCGCCGGCGGCGTGCACAGCCTGCAGATGGAGCTGGCCTGCCGCGGCTATATGCACGAACCCTTGCCGGACCAGGTGGACGAACACAGCTGGCCCACCCCGCTCGACCCCGACCACGCCGCACCGCTGCGCCACACCCTGGCGCAGGTGCTCAACGCCTGCCTTGAATTCGCTACGAACCGGAGCGCCGCATGACCCGCAACGACCCGTCCCGCACCATCGCCGCGCCGACCGGCACCACGCTGAACGCCAAGAGCTGGCTGACCGAAGCGCCGCTGCGCATGCTGATGAACAACCTGCACCCGGACGTGGCCGAGCGCCCACAGGAACTGGTGGTGTACGGCGGCATCGGCCGCGCCGCGCGCGACTGGGAGAGCTTCGATGCCATCGTCGAAACGCTCAAGCGCCTGGACGACGACCAGACCCTGCTGGTGCAGTCGGGCAAGCCGGTGGGCGTGTTCCGCACCCACGCCGATGCGCCGCGCGTGCTGATCGCCAACTCCAACCTGGTGCCGCGCTGGGCCAACTGGGACCACTTCAACGAACTGGATAGGAAGGGCCTGGCCATGTACGGCCAGATGACCGCCGGCAGCTGGATCTACATCGGCGCGCAGGGCATCGTGCAGGGCACCTACGAGACCTTCGTGGAAATGGGCCGCCAGCACTTCGGTGGCGACCTGACCGGGAAATGGCTGTTCACCGGTGGCCTCGGTGGCATGGGTGGCGCACAGCCGCTGGCTGCCGTGATGGCCGGTGCCTCCTGCCTGGCCGTCGAATGCCGCAAGAGCAGCATCGACATGCGACTGCGCACCGGCTACCTGGATACCTGGACCGACAATCTTGACGAAGCGCTGCGCCTGATCGACGAATCGTGCAAGGCCGGTACGCCGAAGTCGGTGGGCCTGCTCGGCAACGTCGCCGATGTACTGGCTGAACTGCTCAAGCGCGGCGTCAAGCCGGATTTGCTGACCGACCAGACCTCCGCGCACGATCCGGTGAACGGCTATCTGCCGCAGGGCTGGACGGTCGAGCAGTGGGATGAGAAGCGCGTTTCCACCCCCAAGGAAGTGGAGAAGGCCGCGCGCGCATCGATGGCCAACCACATCCGCGCCATGCTCGGCTTCCACGCGTTGGGCGTACCGACCGTGGACTACGGCAACAACCTGCGGCAGATGGCGCTGGAAGAAGGCGTAGAAAACGCGTTCGACTTCCCCGGTTTCGTGCCGGCCTACATCCGCCCGCTGTTCTGCCGTGGCATCGGCCCGTTCCGCTGGGCGGCACTGAGCGGTGATCCGGAAGACATCGCCAAGACCGATGCCAAGGTGAAGGAACTGATTCCGGACAACCCGCACCTGCACCGCTGGCTGGACATGGCCGCCGAGAAGATCAAGTTCCAGGGCCTGCCGGCACGCATCTGCTGGGTCGGCCTGGGTGATCGTGATCGACTGGGCCTGGCCTTCAACGAGATGGTCGCCAACGGTGAACTGAAGGCGCCGGTTGTGATCGGCCGCGACCACCTGGACAGCGGCAGCGTTGCCTCGCCGAACCGCGAAACCGAAGCAATGGCCGACGGCTCCGATGCGGTCTCCGACTGGCCACTGCTGAACGCCCTGCTCAACACCGCCAGCGGCGCGACCTGGGTGTCGCTGCATCACGGTGGCGGCGTCGGCATGGGCTTCTCGCAGCACGCCGGCATGGTGATCGTCTGCGACGGCACCGAGGCAGCGGCCAAGCGCATTGGCCGCGTGCTGTGGAACGACCCGGCCACCGGCGTGATGCGCCATGCCGATGCGGGGTATGAGATCGCGGTGGAATGCGCGAAGGAGAAGGGGCTGGATCTGCCGGGAATTCTGGGCTAATGCGGGGTTGCCGGCCAGCGGCCGGCACGCACATCATCCCGTGCCATCAGGGCAATGCGCGGCAGTGTCCCCGATCCGCCGGCGTGCATGCCATGGAAGAGGCTTGCGCCAGCTTCAGTGGCATCGCACCTAAAGTTGCGCGGTGCCCTGCCGATACCGGAGATCAACAAGGAATGTTGCCCTCCGGCCTGTTTACTCGGGCCAGCGCCCCTGTGGGCTCATTCCTTTCTGATGAACTCTTCTGCTGAAAGGAATCCACTGTATGGCTCACGAAATCACCATGGATCTTGCCACCAAGTTCGTACTGCACAAGGACGTCGAACTTGCCGTCAGGAAAGATGGAAAGCTGCTCGGTACCGCTCTGATCAGCAAAGGCAACATCGAATGGGTGCCCGCAGGCAATTCGGTGAACAAGAAGCGGCTGAGCTGGGCCAGGTTTGCTGAGCTGATGCAGGACCAGGGCAAGGATGTGAAGATCAAGTAGATCGATCGCGGATTGCCACATCGCCCTGCGACGGAGTCTCAGTGCCAGGACTTCGTCTGAATCCCGTTCTGCACCATCGAGATGTTCTCTCCAATGAGCGTTCTTCAACGTCTGCTACTTGTCGCCACCTGCATTGCGGTCACCGGGCCTGCGAGCGCAGCAAACCAGATCAGCACAAAGCTCCCATACGAGACCCGGATCAGCCCGCTCGTTATTCTGGATGCGAACAATGAGGGTTCCTGCGCACTGCCCTCGCCGGATGGGCGTCGCCGCACTCCCTACTTCCCTGATCTCAGGCAGCGTTGCAGCATCCTTGCACAAGCCCTGTTTGCGTCACTCACTACCCGCGGCTTCGACGCAAAAATGGAATCCTTCACGCCTGATGCACCCATCGGCTACAAGGAGTATTACGCCGCGTTCGCTGAGTGGAAGCGAGGCGTAATTGAAAAGTACCCCGATCGGTACGTGCTGACTTACCACGGACTGGTGGACGAGAGAAAGCAAAGCTACCTGGTGATGAATCTGTCCGGACCAGGCGACGGCGAACGCCCGCTGCTTGGCACGATTGAGCTCAGCAAGGACCAGATGTGGACCGTTACCAAGCTCGGCGATATGAACTTCATTGGCCCGACCCCGTTGCCGCGCCTCATCGAGCTGCTGAGCAACACCCTGGAGGAGCGCTGTCCGACCCGCGGGTTCATGCGTAACTGCTATGGCCGTGGCTGGCTCATGGACAAGAGCCCCAGGTAAGGCCTCAGCCACAATCGATAGGGTGTCGGCCACCGGCCGGCATCACCGCCATCAGGAAATACAGGAAACCACGCACAGCACGCCTTTCATGACCGCTACGGACCTGCGTGCAACGCTCGACTGCCGCCACGCCTTCTATCCGGGCATACCCGCATGATCCCGTGTGGCACGAAGCCCATCCGCTCATGCATGCGTGATCCATCGAACAGGGCCCGCTTGACCCCACCTGCAGCCGTGACCAACATGCGCCATCTCCGCTGACGGATCACCGCGATGTACCGCACCCTTGCTGCTGCATTGCTCTGCGCCCTGTTCGCTGCTCCACCCGCTTCTGCGCGTGGGCTTCCCGTCGGCCTCTCTTCACAGCTCGAAGCCCAACTGCAGACCAACCGCGAGCGTTACGGCATCGCCGGGCAAGCGGTGCTGGTCGCCCACAGCGGTCAGGTGCTCTACCAGGGCGCCAGCGGCGAGCGTGACCCGGCCACCCACGCGCCGGCTACCATCGATTCCATTTTCACAGCGCAGTCGATGGCCAAGCTGCTGACCAGCACGCTGGTGATGCAGTTGGTCGACCAGGGCAAGGTGGATCTGGATGCACCGGCCAGCCGTTATGTACCAGACCTGCCGGCCGCCTGGCGGACGATCCCGGTGCGCGACTTCCTCAACCACAGTTCGGGCATCGGCGAGTACTACGACCGTGTCGACAACCGTTGGATCAGCAAGGGCTACAGTGGCGTCGCGCCGGATCTTGCGGCAGCCCTGAAGGTCGCCGCGGCCGCGCCGATGCAGTTCGCCACCGGCAGCCGTGTGCAGTACACGCAGGCCAACTACCTGGTGCTGACGGCGTTGCTGGAAGCGCACTATCGCAAGCCCTTCCCGGCCATCGCGCGCGAGCGCATCCTGCGGCCGCTGAAGATGGCCAGCACCTCGTGGGGCGTGGCCAGCGTGCCGGCGCAGCGTGCGGCGGTGGCCTACATCGGCAAGGACGGCACCTTGCAGCCGGCCAACGAAGATCCGTGGCCGCACTACGGCTGGGGCCATGCCGACCTGCAGACCACCGTAGGCGACATGAACCGCTTCCTGCAGGCACTGGCCACCGGCAAGCTGCTGCGCACGGCCACCCTGGAAAAGCTCTGGCAGCCGCAGACGCTGAGCGGCGGCGGCCGCAATTACTACTCCACCGGTTGGGATACTGTGCGCAGTGACGGCTACACCCAGGTTGGCCACGATGGCGGCACCCGCGTACGTGCGCGGCTGGCCTACAAGGACACCCTGGACAGTGGCTACTGGGTGTTCGTGTACCTGACCAATGGCAGTGCGCGCAATGTGTGGTCGAGCACGCTGGTGGAAAGCACGATGGCGGTGGCCGCGCCGAAGGAATTCCCGCACGCGGTGTTGTCCGAACGCTTGATTGCCTATGCGCTGGATGATGATGCGGGCGCTGCACCAGCTCTGCGCGCATGGTTGCGCGACAGCAGCAGCATTGCGACCGATGAACTGGAGCGTGCGATCAATGCCGATGGCTATGCCATCCGCGAGAGCCTCGGCGCGCGCAGCGCATTGAAGGTGTTCGCCATCAACACCGAGCTGTATCCCGATTCCGCCAATGCGTGGGACAGCCTGGCGGAGTGCCATGCGGCGCTGGGCGAGAAGGAGATCGCTGAGCGGCTTTACGCAAAGTCGAAGGCGCTGGCGAAGCCTTCGCCGTAAACCCTGCTGTAGAACCGAGCCCATGCTCGGCTGCGCTTCGTGGCGATCGCAGAGAACCCGCGCTGCGCGCGATAGTCGAGCGTGGGTTCTGCTGTACAGGGACACCGCAGGTGGCCATACGCAGGTGGAGGGTGACGTGGGGCCACCGAACTGTTAACTTTCGCGCCACTTTTGTGGTTTACAGCATTTCCGCATGTCGCTCTCGCCGTACCGCCCCACCCCTTCGCTGCTGTTCCTGGCCGTTTCCCTCGGCCTTTCTTCCACCGCCGCTGCGGCCCCACAGGCCACCACGCTGGATGCTGTGCAGGTCACCGCTGCCGCCGATGCCAGCGCGCAGGCGCGCGAGGCGCTGAAGCGCGTGCCGGGAGCCAGCAACGTCATCAACGTGGCCAAGGCCGATAGCCGCCTGTCCTCCAGCGCCGATGTGCTGGCCTACCAGCCGGGTATCAGCGCGCAGTCGCCGGGGAACGAAGGCACCAAGATCTCGATCCGTGGCTCGGGCATCAACCGGGGCCCGGGTGCGCACGCCTCGGGCATCGCCGTGTCGATCGACGGTCTGCCACTGACCGGCCCGGGTGGCACGCCCTACGAGCTGCTGGAACCGCTGTGGCTGTCGCGCGTGGAAGTCCTGCGCGGCGCCAACGGCTTCGAGCGCGGCGCGCTGGCGCTGGGCGGTGCCATCGACTACGTCAGCCGCAGCGGCCGTGATTCGGCTGGCGTGCAATTGCATTACGAGGCCGGCAGCCGTGGCTACCAGAAGCGCGGTCTCAGCTGGGGCGGCGTCAGCGGCGACGTCGATTACTTCCTGGCCTACACCGATACCGAATTCGACGGCTACCAGCGCCATGCGCGCGGCGACGGTAAAGGCGCGATGGCGAACATCGGCTGGCAGATCACGCCCGACCTGCAGACGCGCTTCTTCGTGCGCTATCGCGAAACCAACCACGAAACACCCGGACGCCTGACCCGCGACCAGATCCGCAATGACCCGCACGCGGCGAACGCAGCCAACCTGGCCATCGATGCGCGCCGCCCGCAACCCGGCAGCACCTGGGTGGGCAATGTCACCACGCTGCAGATCGATGAGGACTCCTCATTGCAGGCCGGGCTGGTCTATCACAAGTACCCGATGGACTTGAACGAGAGCCTGTACCGCCAGCAACTGGACTACGCCAACCTCAACGCCACGCTGGACTATCGCCACCGCCACCGGCTGTTCGGGCTGGACAGTGAAACCACCGTCGGCCTGCGCGTCACCCACGACCTGGACGCCGACGTGCGCGAGTCGCTGCGCTTTGCCAGCAACGGCTATGCCGCCGGCACGCGCACGCGTGATTTCCGCCACCACGGCACCGACAGCACGCTGCACGTCGGCAATACCCTCACCTTCAATGACCGCCTGCGCTTGCAGACCGGGCTGGCACTGATCAACACCCGCCGCGACGTGCAGGTGACCTGGCCAAGCAGCGGCGGCCGACTGCGCGATCATGACTGGGACTACGCGCCGCGGCTGGGCTTCACCTGGCAGCACAGTGCGCAGACGCAATGGTTCGGTAACCTCAGCCGCTCGGTGGAAGCACCGCATCCGTGGTCGATGATCTGGGGCTCGAACCAGTACTTCGGACCGGGCAATGGCCCGTCCAGCGGTCGCCAGCGCGCGCCGGTGCCGATGCAGAACCAGACCGCCACCACGCTGGAACTGGGTGCACGCGGTGACACGGCGCTGGGGCGCTGGGAACTGACCGGCTACTACGCGCATGTGAACCACGAACTGCTGAGCGTCGAACTGCAACCGGTGCCGAACCTGTTCATCGCCGAGAACAACGCCAGCCCCACCGTGCACCGTGGCATCGAAGCCGGATTGGACAGCACGCTGTGGCAGGCTGCGCCGGGACGCCTGTCGCTGCGTCAGGCCTATACCTTCAGCGATTTCCGCTACCGCCACGACGCGCGCTTCGGCAGCAACCTCCTGCCAGGCCTGCCGCGCCACAGCTACCAGGCCGAGCTGCGCTTCGATCATGCCTCCGGCCTGTACGCCGCGCTGAACACCGAATACGCCTCGCGCATCGCCGTGGACTATGCCAACAGCTACTGGGCCGACAGCCATGTGATCTTCGGCAGCCGCATCGGCTACGACGCACCCGGCGGTCGTTGGCAGGCCTGGGCGGAGATGCGCAACATCGGCAACCGCCACTACGCCGCCACGGTCACGCCGGGCTACGACGATGCCGGCAGGGATGTCGCGCGCTCGACGCCGGGCGAAGGGCGTGGTGTCTATGCGGGCCTGCGCTGGCGATTTGACTGATTGCCGCAGGCGGCGCCGGGGGAGCTCCGGCGCCGTCGCTCCAGGGTCAGCCGATACGCCAGGCCGGCAGGCGCTCGCTGCGCTTCCAGATGGAGGGCGCGAAACCAATCAACACCATTGCCGCCAGCCACTTCGGTGAGGTGCTGAGCAGTGTCGAGGTGAGCGAGCCATCGACGGGGGCGGCCATTTCCTGCCACGGGTTGTAACCCAGGTAGACGACGCTGCCTGCCCACCACAGCAACGCTACACTGATGCCCACGAGCAGCAGGGCCAGCGTGCGGCAGGTCCAGCGTTGCGAGGTGGTACCCCACTCGCGGGATACCGCGATCAGCAGCCCCACCACCAGCAGCGATACCAGGGCCACCAGGGCGACATCGACCTTGTGCCCGATACGCTCATAGCTGCAGGCGCGGCATTGCGCCTCTTCCGCGGCAGTAGCGGCTTCGGCGCGATCGACCTGCCCGGCTGCGGGCTGCGCCAGTGCTGCAAACGGCATCAGTACTGCCAGCAGCGTTACCATGATCCAACGAAACAACATCCTGTTGCGGTGTGTAGCGACGTCCATGCGCTCTTCCTCGTCAGTGGTTGTACATCCAGGGCCGCAGTACGCGGCCGTCCCATGCGCCGCCCAGACCTCGTTCCGGGGGGGCGGCCATCCAGCGTCCTTGTTCCCGATGCAGTACGACAAGCTCCCGGTAGACGAAATCGTCGGAACACGAATCCCAGGCGACCGCGATCATAGCCCACTGCCCGTCGACGCTGAAAACGGGCCGGGTCAGATAGGCGAAGTGGTCGTATGTCCGAGTCGGCCCATGCTCCGTTGCCCCGCATCCCTGCTCCCGCAGCGCTCGAAGCCCCGCGCTGTCCATCCGCTGCGCACCAGCCAATGCGGCGCTTGGCACTGACATGGAACGGCGATTGGCGGGAACCAGGTCCGCCTGCAGCTGCAACCGCAGCGCATGGATGTCAGGCGGCCACCGGTCGTCCAGCGGCAGGACCAGATCGTCCACCTCCTGGCAGGTGGAGGCACTGCTGCCCGGCCAGCAATAGGGCAAGGTCTGCTCCATCACGTAGATGTCCTCCCCCACCGCGTCGGTCAACTGCGGCTGCTCCTGCGGGCGCCATTGATCGACGCGCGTGGACGGCGTCTGCGGTGCGCTGGGCACCGCGCTCAGCGAGGTTGGCAGAACTGGCGTTGGCTGCGGCAATGCGGGTGGAAGGGGAAATGGCGGCCTCTGCCGGATCGCCAGCGCCATCGCCTCAGCCTGCATCTGCGCCGTTCCCAGGTTGACCGGTGGCGGACCGATCGCCTGCTGCCACCTCGGGCGCAGGCTGCAGATCCCGGCCATGAGAGCCAAAGCCGACAGCGCCGCCGCCAGCGATGCAATGCGCCGCCAGGCGATCCGTTGTTGGCAGTCACGGCCTGGCTTGAAAGACGTATCTGTCATCACGGCTCCGGCAACGCGGGCCACAGGCCGTGTCCAAAGCTCATATGGCGGACAGGCTCCACTCGAATGCGCTCCCATCCGCCCTTCCTGCGGTGCAGAAGGTAGAGGCCACGCATACCCGTTCCGCCGCTGCACAGATCCGAGGCGATCGATGCCATTGCCCAGTTCCCGTCCAGGCTGAACACAGGACGCTGAAGATAGACAACGCCCAGATCCGGATTGCCCGGTCCGCCCATGCATCCCTCGATACCGCGCGCGCGTCGTTGCTGAAGCTCGTCCCACGTCATCCGCTGCGCCCGCACGTGTGCAAGCTCAAACGCGAGGTCGGGTACCCGTACAGCCCGACGGTTCACAACCTGCAGCATCGACTCCAGATGCTGCTGCAGTTGAAAGGACGCTGCACTGTCATCATCGCGCCACTCGACGACGCTGTGGCGAACCTGGCAGACCTGGGCGGGTTCTCCTTCATGGCACGAAGGCACGGTCCATTCCATCACAGCGAATGGTATGTCGGGCTCCCAGCCGCGCGGCTCGAAGTGTGCTGCCGCCACGCTTTCCAGCCGCACCGCTGCGGTCGCGAACCCACTGTTATCGGCCAGCATCGGGGAGGAGACTCCCTTCATTGGAATCGGTGGAACCGGTGGCTTTCCTGGCGGTGTCGGTCGCAGGTCGATGAGCTCTGCCATCACTTCGGCCTGCATCCGTGCCGTTCCCAGATTGATCGGAGGCGGGCCGACATCCTGCCGCCACTGCGGGCGCACGCTGGCCATCAGCGCTAAGACTGCAACCATCGATAGAACGACCGTTGTGGCCAGGACGCGTTTCGGTGCAATGCGCTGTCGCATGAAGATCCTGGAAAAGTGAAGCACAGGGGGAAATCGCCCGGAACTGCAGTACTACCCGTCCAGCACTACCGCCATCGGGCAGCGCAGGCGCCGGTCAACGCGACGATCATGGCCACCCGCGTGCGCGGCCAGCCGCACGCACGACTTCACCGCCACGGCTCCTGGGCAGCTTCAATGCACTGATGGAAAAATGGCGCGAGTTCTTCATGCCGCCACCCGTCGGCGGGAGGCATCGCGGCCAGGGAGCTCAGAAACCTGATACTGCATGCGGACATCCTTGCCGGGCACGCGTAGGCGGTGGTGGGCGGATTCTAGCGCGATGGGGCCGCGGGTCCATCACCCACGGGCCGCACTGGCGCCGGCCTTGGACCCGCGCGCCGGCGGCTGGATTATGATTCTGCACCAGAAAAAGCAAGCGTCACGGCATGCACGCCTCCCAGTTCACCCGCGCCACCGCCCTCGCGATGTTCGTTCCAATGATTGGCCTCGCCGGTTGGGGTTCGTGGTTCGGTAGCCGCTGCTTCAGCGATGGCTGCCTCGGCATCCTGCTGGCATGGCTTGCCGCTATGGCCACCTTTGCGGTGCAGGCGTTGCTGGTGCTCCCGATGCATGCCTGGGCCCTCAAGCGGCAGGGAGCCCCCGCCTCTCGCAGCTACCTGCGTTGGTTTGGCGCGTCGGCCATCGCGGCCTTCCTGCCCATCGCGCTCGGCTGGAGCTACATGCTGATCTTCAGATGATCTGCTGCGCGTCTCCCGCACACGAATAGCCGGATCAAGGAGGCGCGGCGGCCTTCAGCAACTGCGCGGCCACCTGGTCGAACGGCGCGATGTCCTGCAGCGCACGGCTCATGGCCACGGAGCCTTCCACGCTGGCAATCACCAGGCTGGCCAGTCCATCCGCCGCCGCAGGTTCGTGGCCGTCGGCAATGAAGGCTGCGGCCAGATGCCCCTGCCAGCGCACGAACACCTCTGCGGCGGCCACGCGCGGTTGGCTGGTAACCGCCTCGACCGGTTCTTCGACGGCAGCGGCCAGCACCGGACAGCCCGCGCGGAACCCGGAACGCAGCAGACGCTCGCGCCACATCGCCAGGAACTGCTGCAGACCCTGCGCCGCTCCCTCCTTCAGCAACTGCACCAGCAGCGCCTCGACCTTGTCGCCAGCCATGTAAGTGGCACGCGCCAGCAGCTCCTGCTTGCCGCCGGGAAAGTGGTGGTAGGTCGAGCCCAGCGGCGCCTCGGCCAGCTTGGTCACTTCACGGATGCTGGTGGCATTGAGACCCACGCGCGCCAGCATCTGTGCCGCAGCATCAATCACGCGTTGTGGCGCATCAGAGGGGCGCGGGCTCATGGCAGGCTCCTTGCCAGGACAGTCGTCATAGATTAGCGTATCGGCGATTCTATAACAGTCGTCATAATCATGAATCTCTGGTTCCGCCTGCTCCATCTGCTGCTGTGCAGCCTGTTCCGGCCGAAGCTGGAGGCCCCGTTCGGGGTCTCGCGCCTGCAGTTCCGGGTGCTGCCCAATGATCTGGACAGCAACCTGCACATGACCAACGGCCGCTACTGGAACATCTTCGACCTGGGCCGGCTGGACCTGATCCTGCGCATGGGCCTGGGCCGGGTGGCGCTGCGGGAGAAGTGGGCACCGATCGTCGGCGCCGGCACCATCCAGTTCCGCCGCGAGCTCAAACCGTTCCAGCGTTTCACCCTGGAAACGCGCCTGGTGGGCTGGGTCGGCTCGCGCGGCATCATGGAGCAGCGCGTGCTGATCGGTGCCGAGCAGAAGATTGCCACGCGCGCGCTGCTGGTCACCGGCATCTACGACCGCCGCGCGCGCCAGTTCCTCGGCATGCCAAAGATGATGGAAGCGATCGGCGTGGCCGCCCCGCCGTCGCCGCCGCTCAGTGCGGCCGCCGAAGCGCTGCTGGCCGCCGATGCGGCGTTGAAGCTGGACGACGCCTGAGGCAGCTCAGCCGACCTTCGGCATGTTCTTGGTCACGCAATGGATGCCGCCACCACCACCGGCGATCGCATCGATATCCACCTGTTCGATCACCCGGCCCGGATACATGTCTTCCAGCAGTTCACGGCAGTAGCCATCGGCTGCGTCGTCACCGAACTGCGGCGCGACCACCGCGCCGTTGATCGGCAGGTAGTTGATGTAGCCCATGGCCAGATCGTCGTTGTCGCGGGTATGCACGTTGTCGCGCCCGTCCAGTGGCGGCGGCAGGGTGTGCACCTGCAGGCGACGGCCATCGGCATCGGTGGCCCCGCGCAGAATGTCCAGGTGCTCGCGGGTCAGATCGTAGTCATAGGACTCCGGATCATTGTCCAGGTTGGCGATCACCACGCCCGGCCGCACGAAACGCGCATAGAAATCCACGTGCGCATCGGTGATGTCTTCGCCGGCGATGCCGGGCAGCCAGATCACCTTGCGCAGGCCGAGGTGGTGCTTCAGCTCGGCTTCGATATCCGCGCGCGACCAGTCCGGATTGCGATTGCGGTTCACCCAGCAGCTTTCGGTGAGGATGGCCGTGCCGTGGCCATCGACTTCGATACCACCGCCCTCGCCCACCAGATCGCTTTCCAGCAGCGTGGCACCCGTCACCTGCGCCAGCCACGGCGCCACCGCGCCATCGTTGCGGGCGCTCTGCTTGCCACCCCAGCCATTGAAGTTGAAATCAACCAGGCCCAGCCCACCCTGGCCATCGGTGACGAAGCAGCCGCCGTAGTCGCGCACCCAGATGTCATCCAGCGGCACCTCGAGGAACTCGATGTTGTCGCGGCCGCAGCGATCCTGCGCCAGCTTCCGCTGCGCCGGACGGCACAGCACGCTGACCGGCTGGTGGCGAGCGATGGTGCGGGCCAGGCGGGCGACGGCGGTATTCACCGCGTCGGCCTGCGCACCCCACACCCGCGGTTGCGCGGCGAAGGCAAGGAAGACGCGCTCCTGCGGGCCGTGCTCGTCGGGCATCCGCCAGATACCCGCGCCCGGCCCCGCCGCAGCCACGCGGCCCGGCAACCCTGCCAGGCCGAGGGCGGCCAAGCCGCCAAGACCAGCGGCGCCGGCCAGTTGGGTGAGGAAGTGTCGACGGCTGTTCATGACAGGCTCCATGGCCGGTGTGGGATGGACACCATGCTGCGCTTGCAGACACATAAGAACAAACGATAGATTCAGCCGACAATTGAACAGCTCTCCTTATCAGCAATGCTCAAGCACTGGCCACCGCTGAACGCGCTGCGAGGTTTCGAGGCCGCCGCCCGCCTGGGTAGCTTCCACAGGGCGGCTGAGGAACTGCACCTGACCCAATCGGCCATCAGCCAGCAGATCCGTGGCCTGGAGGCCTCGCTGCAGCAACCGTTGTTCTTCCGGCAGGGCCGCAGCGTCACCCTCACCGACGCCGGCATCGACCTGCTGGAAACCACGCAGGCGCTGCTGCGGCAGCTGGCCAGTGGTATCCGCCGGCTCGATCAGTACCGCAAGCCGAATCAACTGATCGTCAACACCACCCCGGCCTTCGCCCGCCATTGGCTGGTGCCGCGCCTGGCCAGCTTCCACCGCCTGCACCCCGACGCCGACCTGTGGCTGCTGACCAGCGAGGAAGCACCGGATATGACCACGCAGACGCTGGACGTGGCGGTACGCGACGACCTGGACTCACAGGCCCAGTGCCAGCACCGCGTGCTGCTGCAGGATCGCCTCTTCCCGGCCTGCCATCCCGACCTGCTGGCCACGCCCATGCATGAGCGCCTGACCCTGCATGGCGAGCGCGAGATGGACTGGAGCCAATGGCAGGTCCAAGGCGGCGTCGATGTCGGTCAGCGCCGCGAAGGCATGAATTTCTCCGAGCCCGGGCAGCTGCTGGATGCCGCATGCCAGGGTCTCGGCATCGCGCTGGTCAGCGAACTGCTTGCCGCTCGTGCTTGCGATCAGGGCCTGCTGCAGCCGCTGGATGAGGCACGCGTGCGCGGCCCGCGCTGGAGCTGGCTGGTCCACCAGGACAGCGCTGCCGATCCGCTGGTGATCAGTTTCTGTGAGTGGTTGCTGGCGAGCCTGCCCGCTGCGGCTACCGCTGCTCCAGCGCGCGTGTGACCGCTGCCTCGGCCAACGGCGCCATCACCGCATACCCCTTCGTGGTGGGATGCACACCGTCTTCGGCCAGCTGCGGATCCAGGCCGCCGGCGGCATTGACCATCGGCGTGTAGTAGTCCAGATAGACCAGCTGCTTCGCCTCGGCGTAGCGCTTCAAGGCCGTATTCAATGCGCGCACCTTCGGCGCAGGCGTGATGCCCGGCATCCACGGGTACTCGCTCACCGGCAGCACGGAGGCCAGCACCACGGCGATGCCATGTGCACGGGCCAGCTCAACCATCGCGTGCAGGTTGTCTTCGATCATCCCCTGCGTGGATGGGCCGGTATTGCCGGCGATGTCGTTGGTGCCGGCCAGGATCACCACCACCTGCGGCTTGAGCGCCAGCACGTCCTGGGAAAACCGCACCAGCATCTGTGCCGTGGTCTGGCCGCTGATGCCACGATTGAGCCACCCCTTGCCGGGGAAGAATCCAGCGCTGCCTTCCCTGCCCCAGCCTTCGGTGATGGAATCGCCGAAGAACACTACGCGTGGCTGCCCGGATACTGTGGCAGGCAACTGTGCGTTGGCACCGCGATAGCGCTGCAGCTGCCCGAAATCCGCAACGGTTCGCTGCAGGTACTGCAGTTCGTCCTGGCTGAGTTGCTCGACGGGCGTGGCCAGCAGTCCCGATACCGCTGGAACCTCACCCGCCTCCACACTTGTGCAGACAACAAGCAAGCCGAACAGAAGGCTGCAACGCGTTGCACTTCGCATGTTTTTTTCCTTCAAAGTAGTGGCGGCCGGATCGGCAGGGGAACACGTCCGAGGCCCGCCCGCCCTGTATCCCGGCCGGACAGACCGACCCGGTGGGGAAACGCGTTTTCGGTATCCGTCTTCAATCCACCCCGGACGATGATCAGATCAAATGTCTTGGGGCCGGAGGCGAACTGCAGCGTACCGCCTCGCGGTCCTGGGGGGGTGCCATTGACACTGAATTGATTCACCGGCCCAGACCTGAGAATCAAGCGGGGCCGGCCGTTGGCGGCTTCGCGCCTCAGTATGCGATGGAGCAGGATCAGCAGGAACCTGTTCAGCGCGTATGCCTTGCTGAAGTGCCCCGAATGGGTGACCAGCATCACCTCGTCAACATCCTTGCGCAGCATCTTCAGTACGGCCTTGCTCACAGCCGAACCGACCTTCCTTGAATTCAGAAGCTTCCTGGCGACAAGGGCAAAGCGCCTGTCCAGACGTTTGTAGATCGTTGGCGAGGAACTCCAGGTGGCTGCCATCGTCGCGTGCATGTCCGCCGTTGCCAGCTCGCGCAGCGCCTGGCTGATCTCGACGGACCCGGCCACCTTCGACTTCGCAATGACACGGTTCCAAGCATCAAGCGGATGAGCAACCTTCAACAGGCAGCGTAGTGCATCCTGCAGAGCACCGTCGCCGGAACCCAGGATGGCCACACGTGGACGCCAGTGCTTGTTCCCCGCAGGAGGCGTGAACCCCAGACGAGGTTTCATGACCTCGTCGCAGTCCCAGAATCCCGTATTCGAGTAGGCCGATGGGCAGTCCAGACCCTCGGCATACTGGTTCTTCTCTTTCGCGTAGCCCATGGCGTAAATCACGAAGCGGAAGTGGTGCGCCTCGGTGTTCGATGCGGTGCTGATATACAGGGCAGGCAACGGGCGCGCTTTCAGTGGAATCGCGTGAACACTCGCCGGCCCGATTGTCATCTGCTTCAACCGTTCCTTGGATCGCTGCTCAAGCGTTGCTCCCCTGATGAAACAGGAATCACTCCGGATGTGAGATTGCGAACCCCAGTTCGCCGCATGCTGGATCCAGCCAGCCACCTCGGTTGCGTAGGCAGCATCGAGCACGCCACCCACCCCTGCCGCCGGCAGGGGCTTAGTCATATGAAGCTGCAGCCCCACACTCGCAGCGCCAAACGCGGCCGACCGCAGCGGGTAACGGTGGTCGGCATGATTGCTGTGCGGCCATTCGTACATGGCCGCACTGACATATCTGGCGGCGGGTGAACGCAGTACTCCTCCCACGCCAGCCTGTGAATCGGTGTCCATGAGAATGAAGCGCAACTTGAGCCGGTCGGCCTCAAGCGCCGCGGCCAGGCCCGCTGCCCCGGCACCGCAGATGAGCAGGTCGAAGGACGGGCCGGGATCTGTCTTCACTGCGTCGGCACCGACTGCACCCAGCGCGTGAAGTTGCTGGATCAGCATCTGCGCCCGCACGATCTGGTCGCGGATGCTGATGTTGGAGAACCGATAGCTCAGGTCGAACTGTCGCGGCGCGATCTTCAGCGCAAGCAGGGTCAGCACATCCAGTGCGTCGTCAGGTGCGGAAACTGGGATGACGGCGCTCATCACAGGTTCTCCAGGATATCGGCCAGCAACTGCGGATCGGCTGAAAACAGAACCGGGTGACCAAGCACTTCCATCACGCCGCCACGCCCCGGCCCATCGCGATCATCGGGGCCTCGTGGTCCTTCACCGTCTCCTCCGTCTCCGGAACCACCGTGGCGACCGCGACCGTCATTCGCCACAGCACCCGGTGGCTCGTTGCGATGCCGCAGCCATGCGTCATCGTCATCGTCATCGCAGGAGATGTCGCCCCAGTAGGCATCCCGCGCCTCGACGCCATCAAGCGGTGGAACGCGTCCCTCTGGGTCCACGATTGAATCCATTACATCGTACATCCACGCGCCGAAAGGCCACCGGTGCGGTTCGCGATCAACTTCACCATAGGGATCTTTGTCGCCAAACAACTCAATCAGGCTACGGACAAGTACGTCACGCCGGCCACTGAAAAGCTCGGTTACACCGTCCAAACCCACATGGACCAGGACCACCCGTGTGTCTTCCGGCACAAGACCAGACATCTGTTCACGGCGCATCGACCCGAGCATTTGGCGCAGGTATCCATCTTCATGATCCAGCACCACGCGAACACTGCAGCGCACGGGGCCGTCGTGCGATACATGCGCGTGTTTCAGGTAGCCGCCCTGATCCACGCCGTACAACCGCGACAGGAAAATCCGTGCAAGCGCACGGAACTGGGCAGGGGAGAATCGCCCCTTCACTGGAACTGAAGGGTGCCACCGATAGGAGAATCCGCGCCCCCGTGGGCCCAACAGGCGAAGCAGGTCCTCCACGAATGGATTTTCGTTTGGATCAAATCTGTACACGTCCGTGCTCCTTCCGCGTTGCTGCGATCATGGTTTCGTTCGTGTCGAACAGCTCAGCGCGCAGATGCACGCGCCGCCACACCGGTCACCTTCGCCGGCATCCACATGCCCGGCGTCCAGCCACTGTCGGCCAGGATCGCTTTCGGGTTGTCCTGCTGGATCAGCGCACGCACCGCATCACGCTTGTCCTTGGCCTGCAGGTAGTAGGCCTTGGCGATGCGGTAACCGACCCAGTAGCCCAGGTCGTTTGGATCCTGCGAGCCCGGCTTGTAGTTGTACAGCCACGGAGACAGATCGGTGCTGTCCAGATCCAGCGCGAATGCACTTTCGATATGCACTTCCCGGCCGCGTGTCCACGCCGCATGGCGTCCATTGCCGACGTTGCCGGAAATCAGTTCGGTGATGAACTCGGCGATGCCTTCGCCCAACGACACGCGCAGCACTGTCGCGCGCGGGTCACCCGGCTCGAAGTCGGTCAGGCCGGTCTGCTGGATATGCACGTATTCGTGTGCGATCACATGCACGAAGCGGTCCTGCACATTGGCATTCATGAAGTCGGCCGCGCACAGCGCTTCCAGACCGATGATCACCCCGCTCTTCGAGGTCAGCCCCACAGGACGGCCGCGGCCCACCGCGATGGTCACCGGCGGGAACCGGGTCTGCGGGTAGATGGCCTGCAGGTTGGCGAACACCTGTACCAGGCGCTGCTTCACCGCCGGCAGCTCGGCCAGGCAGTTCCGGCCCTGCGCGTACAGCTCCGGCTGGCTGGCGATGGACTCGGCAATACGCTCTGCGGTGACCCGGCGCGCCTTGGCCAGCTCCGCCAGACCAGCCGAGCCTTCGGCCATGTAGCCACGCAACTGCGCAACACTGGGTTTACCGCCGGCGCTGTCGTAAAGCGCATAGAAACGACTGACATCCTCGGTGAGGATCTGCGGCCCCGCCGGTACCGCTGCGGTCGCCACGCCCATCGCCCCGGCACAGGCCAGGGCCAACAGGCCGCGCAGGATCATGTACATCGCTCCGTCCTTGGTGGTGTGCATGCGAAGCGCGCAATCTATCACTCCGCCCGGCCCACTGCAGCAGGCGGATGCGGGCGCCCCGGCGCTGTGCCAGACTCGCTTCGGCACCTGCCATGGAAGATGGAGCACCGCACGATGATGATCGTTCCCGCGTACTGGGCCGAAGCCCGCCTTCAGGGCCGTTTCCGTGGCCGGCCAGTGGTCGTGCGCCGCTTCGGCTGGTCAGACGAGGGCCCTGCCGAGGCCCAGGGTCACGCCGACCGCCGTGCCAACGAAGCACTCAACGCCATCCTTGCCGGGCAGGCGCTGCCGCGCCGCGAAGTACGCAGCAATTACGGCGTGGAAGGTGTACCGATCCGCGAGCAGATCGTGCAGCGCGACGGCGATGTGATCATCACCCGCAACAGCTACGGTGCGCTGTGCCTGAACACACCGGACGTGCTGTTCGCCGACATCGACCATGCGCAGCCACCGGCAGGTTGCGTGATGCCTGCAATCATCGCGGCAGTGCTGCTGTTCGCCGGCGCCATCATTGGCACCCTGCTCTGGCACTGGCTGGTGGGACTGGTCCTGGGTGTGGCGGCCGTGGTGCTGGTGAACACCGCGATGCTGATGCAGCGCAAGCGACGCCTGGCCGCGGCCGGCGGCGCCGAAGGCGAGGCCCTGCAGCGGGTCGCGGCCTTCAGCGAACAGCACCCGGACTGGCATCTGCGCGCCTACCGCACGCCGGCCGGACTGCGCGTGCTGGCCATGCATGCCACCTTCTCACCCGAGGACGAGCAGCTGCAGGCGTTCTTCAAGGCACTGGGCACCGACGCCCTGTACGCGCGCATGTGCCGGTTGCAGCACTGCTTCCGTGCACGACTGACACCGAAACCGTGGCGCGTCGGCCTGAAATACCGCATCCGCCCACCGGTGGCGGCGTGGTCAGCCGAACAGGCCAACAACCCGGACCGCCTGGCCTGGATTGCCGAGTACGAAAAAAAGAGTGCTGGCTTTGCCGCCTGCGCTTATCTGCGCAGTTTCGGTGATACCACGCGCATCCATGCCAAGGCCGAGCACGTGCGCGAACTGCACGACCGGTTGGCACACGTGCAGGGGCGCCTGCCGCTGGCGTGAGGATGGCAGGCCTTCAGTCAGCGCCCTGCACGAAGGGCTGGCCTGCCAGGGTAGTGCCCAGCCGCACGGCAACCTGCTGTTCGCCCTTCTCGAAGGTCGTCGCGCACTGCTTCCCGCCCTTCTGGCACCCCACTTCCGGAAAGCCCTCCAGTGATTCCGGCGCGCCCTCCACCGGCTTCACCTGCCAACCGGCCGCGTCCAGCAGGCGCTTGGCCTTGGCGTAGGGCATGCCGGCGATGATCCCCAGCTGCGCCAGTTCGGCGGGCAGCGGCTGAGCACCCGCAGTTGAGACCAGGAACAACGACAACGTTGCAGCAAGAAGGATGGCTTTCATTGCACCGACCCGGGACGGACTTACAGGTTCAGCCTAGACCATTTGCATGGCACGCGAATGTGCCGGTAACACGTCGTTACCGAGTCTCCACAGTTGATTGCAGAGCACTTGCAGCTCTTTACAGGCGAACGGGCAGCCGAGCCTAGGCTCGGCACTGCAGCAGGATGCAGGAAGGCCACCCGGAGGTGGCCTTCCTGTTCCCTTACCTGGCGTTCTTCACATAGGTGTCGAACCAGTTCAGCATTTCCGATACCAGCTGCTCGTTCGACTCCAGCGCGGTGTACCAGTGCGGCTCGTTCGGCAGCATCACCAGGCGGGTGGTGCCGCCGTTGCCACGGATCGCCTGGTACAGCTTGCGCGACTGGAACGGCTCGGTGCCCGGATTGGCGTCGTCCTCACCGTGAACCAGCAGCAGCGGCAGCTTGATCTTGTCGGCGTAGAAGAACGGCGAGGCCTTCAGGTACACGTCCTGCGCCTGCCACACCGAGCGGCGTTCGTTCTGGAAGCCGAACGGGGTGAAGGTCTTGTTGTACGAACCACTGGTCGCCACGCCGGCCTTGAACAGCGTGGTGTGCGCGATCAGGTTGGCGGTCATCAGGCCGCCGTGGCTGTGGCCTGTCACGCCGATGCGGTTGCGGTCGACCACGCCCATGTCCACGGCCTTGTCCACCGCCGCCTTGGCGTCGGCTTCCAGCTGCTCCAGGTAGGTGTCGTACGCGTTCTTCGGGTCACCCACGATCGGGAACGAGGCGTTGTCGATGATCGCGTAGCCGGCCAGCAGCATCAGGCGGTACGGCTGCAGGCGGGTGAAGGTCTGCTGCGAACCGGACACCTGGCCGGCCTGAGCGGCGTTGGCGAAGTCGGCCGGGTACGCATACAGGATCGCCGGCACGCGCTGGCCTTCCTTGTAGCCCGGCGGCGTGTACAGAGTGAACGACAGGTCCACGCCGTCGGCGCGCTTGTAGGTCACCAGCTGCTTCTTGATCTGGCGCACTTCCGGGGTCGGGTCGACCAGCTTGGTCAGCGCGGTCGCGGTGGAGGCGAACTGCGCCTCGCCGGTCTTCGCATCGGCCACTGCCTCACCCTGCTGGCGGATGAAGGCATTCGGCGGATCGATGACCGACTGGTGCCAGGTCAGGTAGCGCCCCGGCGTGCTGCTGAAACCGAGGAACTGTTCGTAGGCGTCGGCACTGCTGCGGAACAGGCGCTCGCTCTTCAGCGTGCCCAGGTCCAGGCGGTCCAGGAACGGACGGTCGCCCTGCGGCGACGCGCCACGGCCGCTGAGGAACACATGGTTGCCCTCACGGCGCACGACCTGCGCGCCATTCGGAAGGCGGGTGAAGACCAGGTTGCCGGGGTTGCCGTACAGCTCATCGCTGGACATGTCCCACAGCAGGCGGCCTTCCTTCTTCGGCTGGTCCACATCGACGATGCGGGTCTGCATCCAGTGGCGGTTCTCGTCGTTCTCGTACTGGAACGCCACGGCCGGATCGGCGGTCCACGCAAAACCTTCAAAGCGCTGCATGGTGCGGGTGATTTCGGTCGGCTTGCCGTTGAACGGTGCCTTCAGCATCAGCACGCGGTCGCGATGCGGCACGCTCACCTTCCAGTCACCCTTGTCCAGCGCTTCGGCATAGACCAGGGTCGCCGGATCGGTGGCACGCCAGTCGAAACCGCGCGGGCCTTCCGGTACGCCGTGCACCGGCACGCGGTCCGCCAGCGGCAGGCTGGCAATCGGCGTGCTGCGGCCATTGCTCACGTCCAACACCGCCACGTCGTTGGCGAAGCGCTGGTAGGTCACCGCATGCGAGTACGGCGCCTTGATCGATTCGGTCAGCACGTGCACGCCATCGGGCGCGGCGCTGACTTCGTTGAACAGCGCCGGCTGCCCGACCGGACGCACGCTGTTGGCGGCGGTATCGACCACGGCCAGCTGCGAAGCGCCGTAATAGGCGAACAGCTTCTCGTCATGCACGCTGGTCAGGGTGTCGCGGGCTTCGTAGGTGCTGCTCTCGCCACTGCTGCCCAGCGACTCCTGCGCATCCGGACCGGTCGGCACGCCACCGTTGGACGGCGCCGGGCCCTGATTGGCCGGCACCAGCTTCACCAGCAGGTTCTGGCTGCCGCCCAGCCACTGCACGGTGTAACCGAAGATCGGGTTCAGCTGCACGTTCGGCACCTGCTTCACCTGACCGGTGGCGGCATCGCCCACCCATAGCTGCACGCTGGTATCGACTGCGTTCTGGAAGGCGAAGTGGCTGCCATCGGCCGACCACAGCGCGCCGGTGGCGCAGCCCTGCGGCAGGTTGACCTTGGTCTCCTTGCCGCTGCCGATGTCGACCAGGGTGAAGTCGGCCACGCAGGCCGGAATACCGTAGCCCCCGGGGGTGTCATGGCGGCTGCGGTTCTTCGGCTCCAGGCGCACGCCGGCCAGCTTGAGGTACGGCTGGGCAACGCGGCTGATCGACGGATAGGTCTGCGCAGTGGTCAGCAGCAGGCGCTGGCCGCCCGGGGCCACGTTCGGCGCCGGCGGTGGCGGTGCCTTCAGCACCTTGAGCAGGTGTTCCGGCGGCTTCGCGTAATCGGCAAGGGCCGGGCCAGCGGCCAACAGGCCGACGGTGGCAACGGCAACTGCCGCTGCCAGAGAGGTTCGACGGATCAGCATCCTTATCCCCTGGGGTGTGAATGGGTACCCGGAATAGGGCATGGACCCGAATCTAGCACCGCAGGGGTTGTCGTGAATGGGCCGGAAGGGCTAGTGGCCGGATGGGGCAAAGTGGGACGCACGCGGAGAGGCCGGCGATGGGCCGGCCCCTGCCAGGCGTGGCCTGTCATCACTGCTGGGCGTGCAGGTCCCAGGCCGTCAGGTAATCGGGGTCGACCACGATCATGCCACTGTTGCGCATGCGGTACTCGCCGGGCTCGGCCCGCTGGTACTGGTCGAGCATGGGTGGCAGGTAACGCTCATGACCATCGCCTTCGTCGGCCAGTACCACGCCTTCGTCGGCACTGATGCGCAGCACGGTGCCCGCGTACTGCTCCAGACCCTGCACCTGGCCGTCGCCACCATAGCGGGTGACACCGACCAGCACGACCTTGCCGATCATTTCCTCGGCCTTGGCATCGTCCAGTGGGGGCAGCAGGGGAATGGATTCGATCTTCATCATTGCACCTCCGAGCGTACTATGGGAAGCGACAACTAACACCAATCGTCGCGCTTACGCTGCGAATGTGTCTGAGTCAAAGCCTACTCAGACGACAGCGACAATGCGTCGAGCGACCACCCAGCTCCCGGACTTGTTCTTCACTTGCGGCATGAGTCTGGCCCACACCACGGAACGGTCGCGTGAATTTCAGAGTCGAAACAGTGTTCGCTGAGAAGTACATGAGGGGAAGTGAGGGGGGTAAGATTTATAAGATCTCCACGATCGCCCCCCCTGCCGCCACTAGACACACCAACTAGAGACCCTAATTGCCGCAAATCCATCACCCGCTAAGATTTAATCAGGGAACAGTAATTCTATTGTTAGAAATCATCAAGAACAGAAGGCGCGATCGCATCGATCCGCTTCTGCTCAGCCTCGGCAACGGCATCGAAGGTTGACCTAGATATACCCAACAGGCTTGCTGCAGCCTCAATGCACTCTATCGAGCCAACCTCAGCATGCAACTCAGCGAGCTCGCCCAATGATGGATTAATGTGCCTATTCTCCGCTCCGAGAAAACCAGCAAGCTTAGTAGCCGCAGCGCTATGTATGCTTGACTGCAAATAGAAAGGAAACATTTTTTTGTCAATAACAGGAAGCAATAGAAATTTTGGCCCAGGATCCTTCATTACACCAATGAACAGTGACTTAGATTTTGATCGACGATTCACAGCCATCCTCCTGCCTGCGACATCCAAACCAAAATATTTTCTCATCACCTGATTTGGCGATCCAGCATCATCATCGCCATCAACCCTAGAAATGTAATAAACGTCCACCGCAAAATGCAGCGAAGCCAACTTATAATCAAACCCTGCCGCGAACTCATCCAACTCCTTCAGGAGCGGAAAAATGCAAAGCTCCCGAATAAGCCCGACATCAAACTCGCCAAAGAATCTGAAAACCTCACGGTATCGACTCACCTCGGGACTCGAGAACATTCTCTCAATGATACTGGATCGCAAATCACCCATATCACTCAATATGCACTGAGATGCGAAGTATTCTTGAAATGATTTATGCGACCATCTAAATTCCAGACCGTCCTTCTGGAAGATTGGAACTGCCTTCAACACGTCCTGCAAAACCTTTCGAGGTTCGACAGAGAATCCAGATCTTCCCACAGCCTTATCAATAAAGGACATCAATTCGTCATGGCCGTACGACACCCGGCCGCACCTAAAGGTCTCAAAGCCTAGAGCCCGCAAAAGCTTGTGAAAATCCTCTGAATCCAAACCACACTCTTTCTTCCGGGAAAAGGCGTCACCCTTAGCCAAATCGTGGTCCTGAAAAAGCGCATCATAAACTTGCCTAAAAAATATCGTCCTCTTAGGCGGAACTGAATTCCGGTAATCAAAGGCCCTGTAAAGAAGCGTGACAAGAAGAGGATTCCCCAGGAAATCCGAAACATTAGCTTCATCAACCCTTGAGATAAGGATTTTAGCTATCCCCCGTTCAGCATCACATCGCTCAATAAGAGAATTAGCCTGATCCCTACTCAGCTTAACTATTTCAGCCTGCATAAATGCCGGGAACAATGAAACAGAATATTCCGGCCTCGAAGTCAACATAAAATAACAGAACTGAAATCGCGCCGAGATGGAATTAACCTCATCAACAACTGCCGGCCGCAACGACTCTTCAATCTCGTCGAACCCGTCCAATACGAAGATGAAGTTGCCCCTCTCAAATAAGCCAACAAGTGCCTCACCTTCTGCAGAGTTTACTGCCCCACCCGCCAACTCATCTGAAAGACAAGACATTATTGACTGCCCCGATCTAAGCCTGCGAAGCTCAATGAGTAGAGGGATGCCTTTTCGCTCAACAATAGCTCGGCGCACTATGTACTTGGCTAGCGTCGACTTTCCCATTCCCGCGTCATCAGTGAGCGCGATACAGCGACTCTCCCGAAACAGTTCGGACGGATATGAGTCAATCAAAAAATGTTTCTTCGTCTGACTAGGTCGAATCCTCAGCGGTTCATATAATTCGTCAAATGCAACCAAGCCCGAAGTGCTGGCAAAGGTGGAAACATATCTCGTTTTGTTCTCAATGATTTTTGCGTACTTTGACAGCCTAAACTTAAGCTGCGTCTCCGATCTTTTTGAGTTCATGCCACGAAGATATGGCGCCACGACCTCAGAAAGAAAGAGCTTCACTGCCGTTGACGTCCCCCCCTTCACTGCGGCCCCCGCCATCAGGACACCCAAACTCTCTCCAGCCATTTCCTCTCCCCCTTCATATTTTTCGAAAGACTCTAGCCCGCAAGGTGCTCGCTGTAAATCTATCGCTGACTGCAAGACCGCGGCGCAAACAATGAGAGCTGCAAGCGCAAGCATGCATCCAGTCAGACCCTCAGAATTCTCCGCATGTCACGAACAGTTAAATGTCCGCGGTAGAATGCATCCATGCGCACCGTACATGCCCTCCGCTACATCACCCCCTTGCGGGAAGGTGGCTCCCTGCCGGCCGTGGTCGAGACCGACGACGACGGCATGGCCGTGCTGAAGTTCCGAGGCGCCGGCCAGGGCCCGAAGGCACTGATCGCCGAGCTGATCGCTGGTGAAATGGCGCGCACGCTGGGCTTGCCGATTCCGGAAATCCTGTTCGTGGAGCTGGACCGCGAGTTCGCCCGCACCGAGCCGGACCCGGAGATCCAGGAACTGATCCGCGCCAGCGAAGGCTTGAACCTGGGCCTGGACTATCTGCCCGGCGCGATCAATTACGACCCGGCGGCGATGCCGGTGGATGCCGACCTGGCCTCGCGCATCGTCTGGTTCGATGCGTTCACCAGCAATGTCGATCGCACCACGCGCAATCCCAACCTGATGGTGTGGCATCGAAAGCTGTACCTGATCGACCACGGTGCGGCCATGTACTTCCATCACGACTGGGCCAACGCCGGCGATGCCTGCGAGAAGCCGTTCGTGCTGATCCGCGACCATGTGCTGCTGTCGTTCGCCAGCCACATCGCCGAGGTGGATGCCGAACTGGCCGCGCGCCTGACCGATGCCGAGATCGAGCGCATCGTCGGCCTGGTGCCGGACAGCTGGCTGGTGGACGAACCGGCGTTCGACAGCCCGCAGGCCTACCGGCAGGGCTATATCAACTACCTCAAGCACCGCCTGAAGGTGCGTGCGGTGTTCGTGCAGGAGGCCATCCGTGCCCACGCTGCACACGTATGACTATGCGGTCATCCGCGTGGTACCGCGGGTGGAACGCGAGGAGTTCATCAACGTCGGGGTGATCGTCTCCTGTCCTGGCGCGCGTCACCTGGAGGCGGCCATCGAGATCGATCCTGCGCGCCTGCGGGCCTTCGCGCCGGCGCTGGACCAGGAGGCGCTGCAGCCGTGGCTGGATGCGATCGTGTCCGTCTGCCGCGGCGACGCCAGCGCCGGACCAATCGCGCAACTGCCCGCACGTGCCCGCTTCCACTTCCTCACCGCCAAGCGCAGCTCGGTCGTGCAGATGTCGAGCACGCATGTGGGCCGCACGGCCGACCCGGCGGGTGTGGTGGAACACTTGATGACGAAGATGGTGCGGGTGCCGCGCTGATGCGCCGGCCTCTCACTTCCTGGCGCGCGCCCTGTGCCAGGCAATGAGTGCACAGGCTACCGCAGCGGCAATCAACACCCACCCGGCTGCCGCCTGTCCATGCAGGTAGCCTTGCGCATACGCCGCACTGGTACCTTCGCTGGCCATCGCCGGGACACCCTTGAGTATCACGTGCACCCCGCGCAGCAGGAGCACCATGCTGGCGACCAGACATACCACGGGAAGCAATCGGTTCATGGCCCGATTCTGGTCCGCCACCTGCCCCAGCGTCAACATCGCTGCAGCACAGTCGCTCGGGCCTACAGCGGCACTCTTCGCGCGATGTAGTTGACCACGTTGCCGATCGCATCCGGATCGACATTGGCCAGGCCAACGATCACATAGCCCTGCGCGGGCAGCACCACGATGGCGCTGTTCGATCCAGGCGCACCGCCTTCGTGACCGTACTGGTGTTCCCTGCCCTCGCCCTGCACCACGAAGCCGAATCCGTACCAGCCCTTGTGGTTCTGCGCCGTGGTGGCCTGCTGCAGCAACGCAGATGAGACCAGCTTCCCACTGCGCAAAGCCTCGGCAAACGTCACCATGTCGCTCACCGTGCTGTAGCCACCGCCGGCTGACATGCCGCGCCAGGGCAGCGACTTCGTTTCACGAACCCATTGCCCATCCTTCTTCGTGTAGGCGACGGCACGCTGCGGGACGCTCGCTGTTTCCGGCTCGAAGCCGGTGCCGGTCATACCGGCCGGGCGCAGGATGTGCTCATCCACATACGCGTAGTACGACTGCCCCGAAACCGCTTCGATGATGCGCCCCAATACGATGAAGCCATAGTTCGAATAGCTGTCCTGGCTGCCCGGCGTGAACTGCGGCGCATCCTTGGCAAAGCGCTGCACATAGTCATCCAGCGTCTTCAACGACGCGGAATACTGCTCGAAATCGTCGCCGAAGAAATCGCCCAGGCCACTGGTATGTGACAGCAGCTGGCGTACGGTCACACTGTTGGCGACCGCCCTGTTCGGATAGTCCGGCAAGTACTTGCCGATCGTGCCATCGAGATTGAGCTTGCCCTCCTGCACCAGCTGCAGGATGGCCACCGCGGTGAACATCTTGTTGGAGGATGCAAGGCGGAACTGCGTATCCACGGCCACTGCAATGCCAGCGGTGCGATCGGCATTGCCACCGCGCCAGTCCAGCAGCACCTTGCCGTTCTGTGCCACCTGCAATGCACCCGACAGCGCGTCCTGCGCCCGCAGCGCCTCCAGCCTTGCTGTGGCATCGGCCATCAGCGCAGGCAATGCAACCCGTGCCGGCTTGTACTTGTCCGGCGTTTCAGTGCCCTCGATCTGGAACTGCTTCACGTGCGACGGGTTGGCCGGGTCCATGACCGCCGTCACCCACATTGCACGTTCGCTCAGCTGGCCCCTCACCAGCAGCTTCGCCTGGCTGGGCGCGCTCTCGAGTGTTTCCAGCACACTCAGCGGGCCTGTGCTCTCGCGGAACTCGAGATAGTCCTTGGGAGTGCTGCCTTCCTGCTTCGCATATCTGTCGGCGAATGCCTGCAACGCCTCGAGGCTGCCTGCATTGAAGGCCGCAAGCCAGTCATCGATGGCATCCTGCGCACGTGGATGTTCGCGCTCGGAAGATGCTGCGCCAGCTGCCGGAAACGCCGATGTGGCCACAAGGACCAGACAGGCCAGCGCATTGCAGAGAAACAGGCGTCCAACAGCCCTCATGGCAGCTCCTTTGCGGGTATCCCTGGACGCATCCTAGACGATGGGTCCGCCCGCCGCACCCACGCTAGGGACGCTGCCGCAACACCTCGACGGTGACGTTGAATGCCTCGATGCGATGCCATTCGCCCCGTTCGTACGGCAGCGATTCCACGCCCATGCCGATCTGATACCGCACCGCATCCGGACCTTCGCGCCAATAATAGGGCGCACCGTTGCTCCAACCACAACAGACGTAGCGCAATGCGGGCAGGCCGAATCTCTCGCGCAGATAGGCTTCCACCTTCACTGCCTGGGCGCCTGCAACGCGGTAGTGGGCTTCCATGGGTTTGAAGTAGGACGCGTCATCCTGGCTGCAGCCTACATACTGCAGTCCCGGAGGCTTCCGGCCCATCGCCTGCAGGAAATCCTGGCATTCGATATCAGGTCGCGCCAGGCCATCCGCGCGCCCTTGCACCTCCCACTCGGCCAACGCCTGCGCAGGTGTCTGTTGCGCAAGCGCGCTGGCGCTGGAAAAGGACGCCAGGAGCAGGAAGCGGGTGGCATGCTGCGGCAACGGGAGAGACATCACGGGGCGAGTCCTTCGCATGGGAACATGGGGACGCTGATCGATGCCACGCTATCGCCTTGCCATCGTCTGCTCAGTAAATCGTGCCACGCAGAAGTCCAGGAAGCTGCGCAGCTTGGGGGTCAGCTGGCGATCGCGCGGGTATACCAGGTTGATCCAGGTCGATACCGGCACATGGTCCGGGAGCACTTCGACCAGCTCACCACGCGCCAGCGCGGCGGCAAGCATTTCGTAGGGCTGCAGGATCAATCCCAGACCACCCACGGCCGCCGTCAACAGCGGCTCGGCCTGATTGACCATGAAGCGGCTGGACACCGGCACGCTCAACACGCTGCCATCGGCATCGCGGAAGCTCCAGCGGGTGCGGATGATCGAATGCGCGAAGCCCAGGCACTCGTGCCGGCTCAGGTCACTCGGGTGGGTAATCGGCGGACGCGACACCAGGTAGGCCGGCGATGCGCACAGCACAAGCGGATACGGCCCCAATCGCCGTGCCACCAGCCCGCTGTCGGCCAGGTCACCGGTACGGAACACCAGGTCGTAGCCGTCCTCGACGATGTCCACCAGGCTGTTGGACAGGTTCAGATCGACCTGCACATCCGGGTACTGCTGCATGTAAGCCACCACTGCCGGGCCGAGCGCGTGCACGCCAAAGGTGACCGGCGCGCTGATGCGCAGGCGTCCCATCGGCCGTCCGCGCGCCACTTCCGCCAATTGCTCGGCGCCCTCCACTTCCTCCAGGATCACCCGTGCCCGTGCCAGATAGGCCTGGCCGAAGTCGGTCAGGCTCTGCTTGCGCGTGGTGCGGTTGAGCAGGCGCACGCCCAGATGCTGCTCCAGCGCCTGGATGTGCTTGCCGACCAGCTGCGGCGACAGGTCCAATGCCTCGGCAGCGGCGGCGAAAGAGCCGACCTCGGCTACCTTGGCGAAGGTCCGGAGCGGAACGATCAGGTCCATTGCAAACAAATGTTTTCCAATGAAACACCAGATTACCCCTTATTCTGGTTGCAGACTACGCGCACAGTAGTGCCCACCCTTTCGCCGGCGCCCTCGTCGGCCCTTCCTCGGAGTCCCCCATGAGCCAGGTTGTCCGCATCCACGAATATGGCACCGCCGATGTGCTGCGCATCGACGATATCGACGTTCCCGCCCCCGCGCCTGACGAAGTCCAGGTCCGGGTGAGGGCGATCGGCCTGAACCGCGCCGAGGTGATGTTCCGCAACGGCGCCTATCTGCAGGAAGCGCAGTTCCCCAGCCGGCTGGGCTACGAAGCGGCCGGCATTGTCGAAGCGGTCGGCAATGCGGTGAGCGGCTTCGCAGCAGGCGATGCGGTCAGCGTGGTACCGCCGCTGGACATCGCGCGCTGGGGCACCTACGGCGAGCTGGCCAATGTGCCGGCTCGACTGGCGGTCAAGCACCCGCAGGCGCTGGGCTTTGAAACGGCTGCTGCGGTGTGGATGCAGTACGTCACCGCCTGGGGCGCGCTGCTGGAGCAGGCGCACCTGTCCGCCGGAGATTTCGTCATCATCACCGCTGCCAGCAGCAGCGTTGGCCTGGCCGCGATCCAGATCGCCAATGCGGTGGGCGCCACGCCGATCGCGGTCACCCGTGGCCCGGGCAAGCGCCAGGCCCTGCTCGATGCCGGTGCCGCCCACGTCATCGCCACCCAGGAGCAGGATCTGGTGGCCGAAGTAGCGCGCATCACCGGTGGCGCCGGCGCCCGCGTGGTGTTCGATCCGATCGGTGGCCCGCAGTTCGTTCCGCTGACCGAAGCGATGGCACGTGGCGGCATCCTGCTGGAATACGGCGCGCTGAGCAGCGAACCCACGCCGTTCCCGCTGTTCAACGTGCTGGGCAAGTCGCTGACGCTGAAGGGCTACCTGTACTCGGAAATCGTCTCCGACGATGCCGCGCTGGCGCGTGCCAAAGCCTTCATCCTCGATGGCCTGGACAAGGGCGTGCTGGCGCCGATGATCGCCAAGGTGTTCCCGTTCGCGCAGATCCAGGAAGCACACCGTTACCTGGAATCGAACGAGCAGATCGGCAAGGTGGTGGTCACGGTGTAATCCCGTGTCGTGCAATGGGGGCGGCCCACCGCCCCCCTTGCGGTTACCTCGGCAATGCAAACGCAATCACGTAATCGCCGTTCGGGGTTTCCATGAAATGGTGGCCGCCGGCCATGATCACCACGTACTGGCGGCCACCCTGTTCGTACACCATCGGGTTGGCCTGCCCGCCCGCCGGCAGCTTGGCGTGCCACAGCTCCTTGCCGGTCTTCAGATCAATCGCGCGCAACAGGTCATCGGTGGCAGCGGCGATGAAGATCAGGCCGCTGCCGGTGACTACCGAACCGCCATTGTTCGGCGTGCCGATCTCGATCGGCAGGCCGGAACGGATGCCGAACGGTCCGTTGCCGCGCGCACTGCCGAACGGACGGTCCCACAGCAACTTGCCGGTGCGCAGGTCGATGGCACGGATACCGCCATAGGGGGGCTGCTTGCACAGCAGGCCGGTGAACGGCAGTCGCCAGCCAGCGTTGACCTGGATGCCATACGGCGTGCCCACCTGCGGGTCGCCCGCGCCTTCGGCACCCCTTTGTCGAACCGGATCTTCTCGCGTGGCAGCCAGCCCAACCGGTCAGCCTCGGCACGTGGCACCAGCCGGTTGTAGTTGGGCATGTCGTTGTAGTTGGCCACGATCACGCCGCGGCGCGTATCGATGGACACGCTGCCCCAGTCCGAGCCGCCGTTGTAGCCGGGGTACTCGATGGAATGGCGCTCGCTGCTCGGCGGCGTATAGAAACCCTCGTAGTACGCCTTGCGGAACTGGATGCGGCAGACCAGCTGGTCGATCGGGGTGATGCCCCACATGTCACGCTCGGTCAGGTCATGTTCGCGGCGCAGCGTGTGGTACAGCGAAAACAGCTGGGTGGGAGAACGCTGCTCGGGTTCGACGCCGCCGACCGGCACCTTGCGCTCTTCGGCGGCGGTCAGGAGCTGGCCGTTGCGGCGATCGAGGATGTACATGTCACCCTGCTTGGTCGGCAGCAGGATCGCCGGCACCTTGCCCGCCGCCGTCGGGTAGTCGATCAGGCTGGCCTGCGAACCCAGGTCGTAGTCCCACACATCCTTGCGCACCGCCTGGAAATGCCAGACCGGCTTGCCGGTGGCCACGTCGATCGCCACCAGCGAGGTCGCATAGCGATTCTGGTTCTCCGTGCGCGAGCCGCTCCAGTAGTCGCCGGCTGAATTGCCCAGCGGCAGGTAGACCAGGCCCAGCGCTTCATCACCGGTGGCGGTGGTCCACATGTTCGGCGTGCCGCGCGTATAGGTCTGCTCGCGCGGCGGCAGGCCGCTGCGCTCGGGCTGGTCCATGTCCCACGCCCAGCGCAGCTTGCCGGTGATGGCGTCGTACGCCTGGATCACGCCCGACGGCGCATCGCGGCGCTGCCCGTCCAGCACCTGATGACCGGTCACGATCACGCCGCGCACGATGGCCGGTGGCGAGGTGATCGACACGTAACCCGGTGGCACCTCGCCCATCCCCAATGTGATGTCGACCTGGCCGTTGTTGCCGAAGTTGGCGCAGGGATGGCCGCTGTCCGCGTCCACCGCGATGATGCGACCGTCCAGCGTGCCTTCAATGATGCGCGCCCAGCACGCCGGACGACTGCCCGGTGCAGCGCTGCGGGTGACGCTGGGCGGCGGTTCCGGCAGCGCCAGATCAGCGGCGACATCGGCCAGCACCGCATCGGCCACGGTCGGTGCGCTCGATTGTTCGTAATAACTCACACCACGACAGGCAGCGGTATAGGGAATCGAGGCATCCTTCACCTTTGGATCGAACCGCCACAGTTCCTTGCCGCTGGCAGCGTCAAGCGCGATCAGTCGGTTGCGCGCGGTGCACAGGTACAGCCGGTCGCCGATCTTCAGCGGGGTGGTTTCCGCGCCCCAGCGCTTCTTCGGCATATCGCCGGTGCGGAACTGCCAGGCCAGCTGCAACGTGGCCACATTGGCCGGGGTGATCTGCTGCAGCGGCGAATAGCGGGTGGCCGCATTGCTGCGGCCCCACGCCGGCCAGTCGCCCTCGGCGGGCTGGTCAGCCGGCTGCAGGCCCGTGGTATCGCGCGTAGGTTCCAGTCCGGCGCTGACTGCGCCTTCCGGGAACGGCAGGTGCCCGTCCACTTCACCATGCGGCGCAAAGGCCAGGCCGAAGGCGGCCACGAACACCAGCATCAGCACGCCCGCCACACTGCGCGACAAGCGCTTGGAGACCGGATCGTGCAGGGTGGGCGCCAGCAAGGCCAGCACGATGCCCAGCGCGGTCACCAGGCCCAGCCGCGGCACCCAGCGCCAGTAGTCGCTGCCCGACTCCCACCAGGTCCACAGCAGCGTACCGGTGAACACCAGCGCATACAGCAATGCACCGCTGCGGCG
The DNA here is from genome assembly GCF_056482105.1 of Stenotrophomonas sp. 78350_Sma. Classification (NCBI taxonomy): domain Bacteria; kingdom Pseudomonadati; phylum Pseudomonadota; class Gammaproteobacteria; order Lysobacterales; family Lysobacteraceae; genus Stenotrophomonas; species Stenotrophomonas sp. 78350_Sma. Next base: position 2,968,691 of record NZ_CM151182.1, read on the forward strand.
GTTGCCGAACAACAGGATGCCGCTGGCCAGCAGGCCGAATCCTGCGATGGTGTAGTACGCAGAGCCCCCAAGGCTGAGCAGCCACGCGCCGAGACCACCGATGACCAGGCCGAGCACGACCAGCAACAGCGACAGCACGGTGACGAGGGGATGGCGCGAGGCGCGGACGGGGACAGGAGCGGACTGCGGCGTGGCGGACATCGTCGATCTCCGGGGGCAGCATGCGCCCTTATCCCACCGCCTGCGTGAAGCGCGCGCGTATGTGCGGCATCCAGATACGACGACGCCGGCACGGGGCCGGCGTCGTCGGGTACCTCAGGCTCGCGGCAGGATCACTCCTGCGCGGCGTCCTCGCTGCTGGCAGCAGCCGGTGCGCCGTCGGTCGTGGCCGGGGCGGCAGCAGCCACCTCATCCTCGTCCTCGTCGATCGAGGCATCCATGCGCTCCACCGCCTGCAGCTTCTCGTCCTTGGACAGGCGGATCAGGGTCACGCCCTGGGTGTTGCGGCCGACGCGGCTGATTTCCGAGCCACGGGTACGCACCAGGGTGCCACCGTCGGAGATCAGCAGCACTTCGTCATCCGAACCCATCAGCACCGCGGCGACCAGCTTGCCGTTGCGCTCGGTGGTCTGGATGCCGATCACGCCCTGCGTGCCACGGCCCTTGCGCGGGTAATCAGGCAGCGGGGTGCGCTTGCCGTAGCCGTTCTCGGTCGCGGTGAGGATGTACTGCACGCTGGCGTCGTCGGCGCCGTCGATCACCGCATCGCCATTGGCGGCGGCTTCCTCGACACCGTTGTCGTCCTCGTTCTCGTCCTCGATGCCACCGGCACTTTCGGCCACGATCAGGCTGACCACTTCCTCGCCAGCCGGCATCTTGATGCCACGCACGCCGGTGGCGGTACGGCCCATCGAGCGGACCTTGTCCTCGCCGAAGCGCACGGTCTTGCCGTTGGAGGCGAACAGCAGGATGTCGCGCTCACCGTCGGTCAGGCCGACGCCGACCAGCGCATCGCCCTCGTCCAGGTTGATCGCGATCTTGCCGCGGGCCAGACGGAAGGCGAACTCGCCCAGCGGGGTCTTCTTGACCGTACCGTTCTTCGTAGCGAAGAACACGAACTGGCCATCGGCGTACTCGCGCACCGGCAGCACGGCCTGCACGCGTTCACCGGGCTCCAGCGGAATCCAGTTGATGATCGGACGGCCACGAGCGTTGGAACCGGCTTCGGGCAGCTGGTAGACCGGCAGCCAGAACACCTTGCCCGAACTGGTGAAGGTCAGCAGCGTGTCGTGCGTGTTGACCAGCCACAGCTGTTCGATGAAATCCTCTTCCTTGGTCGCCGCCGCACTGCGGCCACGGCCACCACGGCGCTGCGCGCGGTAAACGCTGACCGGCTGGCGCTTCACGTAACCGGCATGCGACACGGTGACCACCACGTCTTCCGGCGCGATCAGGTCGAGGATGTCCAGGTCTTCTTCGCTGTGGCGGATCTCGGTACGACGCTCGTCGCCGAACTCGGCCTTGACGCTGACCAGCTCTTCGCGGATCACCTGCAGCAGGCGGTCGGGATCTTCCAGGATGTGGATCAGCCCGGCGATCACTTCCAGCAGCTGCTTGTACTCGTCGGTCAAGCGGTCCTGCTCCAGCCCGGTCAGGCGGTGCAGGCGCATTTCCAGGATCTGGGTGGCCTGGATCTCGGTCAGCTGGTAGCCGCCCTCGATCAGGCCCACGCCCTTGGGCAGGTCTTCCGGGCGCGAGGCTTCGGCACCGGCAGCACCCAGCATGGCACCGACCAGGCCCGGCTCCCACACGCGTGCCAGCATGCGCTCGCGTGCTTCGTTCGGGTTCGGCGAGGTCTTGATCAGTTCGATCATCTCGTCGATGTTGGCCAGCGCGACGGTCAGGCCTTCCAGCACGTGGGCACGGGCGCGCGCCTTGCGCAGCTCGAACACAGTGCGGCGGGTGACCACTTCGCGACGGTGGCGGACGAACGCCTCCAGCATCTGCTTGAGGTTCATCAACTGCGGGCGGCCGTCGACCAGCGCCACCATGTTGATGCCGAACACCGATTCCATCTGCGTCTGCTGGTACAGGTTGTTCAGCACAACCTCGGCAGATTCACCGCGCTTGATCTCGATGTAGATGCGCATGCCGTCCTTGTCGGACTCATCGCGCAGCTCGCTGATGCCTTCGATCTTCTTTTCCTTGACCAGCTCGGCGATCTTCTCGATCAGACGCGCCTTGTTCACCTGGTAAGGAATTTCGGTGACGATGATCGATTCGCGGCCGTTGTCGGCCACTTCGATATCGGCCTTGGCACGGATGCGCACACGGCCGCGGCCGGTGCGATAGCCGGCGACGATGCCGGCGGTGCCATTGATGATGCCGGCAGTCGGGAAATCCGGGCCCGGGATGTACTCCATCAGGCCGTCGACGTCGATTTCCGGGTTGTCGATCAGCGCGATGCAGGCGTTGATCGATTCGCTCAGGTTGTGCGGCGGGATGTTGGTCGCCATGCCCACCGCGATACCGGCCGAACCATTGACCAGCAGGTTCGGGAACCGGGTCGGCATGACCGTCGGCTCCAGTTCCTTTTCGTCGTAGTTGGGCTGGAAATCGACGGTTTCCTTGTCGATGTCGGCCATCAGCTCATGCGCGAGGCGCGACATGCGCGCTTCGGTGTATCGCATCGCCGCGGCGGAGTCGCCATCGATGGAGCCGAAGTTACCCTGGCCATCGACCAGCATGTAGCGCAGCGAGAACGGCTGTGCCAGGCGCACCAGCGTGTCGTACACCGACTGGTCGCCATGCGGGTGGTACTTACCGATGACGTCACCGACGATACGCGCCGACTTGAAGTAGGGCTTGTTGCTGTGCGCGTTCAGTTCATTCATCGCGAACAGCACGCGGCGATGCACCGGCTTGAGGCCGTCGCGCGCATCCGGGAGCGCGCGGCCCACGATCACGCTCATGGCGTAATCGAGGTAGCTCTTGCGCATCTCGTCTTCCAGGTTGACCTGGATGATTTCCTTGGCGGTTTCTGCCATTCGGGTTCCGTTGTCTGGTAGCGGTCCAGTCCGGCGCAGCCCTCTGCGGGAGGGGGTCGCGCCGGAACCTCGATTCAACCTGTGGATACTACCACAACAGGCCGTTTTCCGCCTCCCTTTACGGGGATTTTACCTGCACAAATCAGGAACTTAGGGGGTTGCCGGCCAGCGGCCGGCACTACCGGGGCCGGGGTCGGAGCCCTTTCCTGCGGAAAGGGCTCCGACCCCGCTGTCCATCAGCCGCCGAAGGCGGCGCGCATGTTCCCGGCGGTCGGGTTCAGGATCACCCCGCGCTCGGTCACGATGGCGTCGATCAGCTCGCCCGGGGTGACGTCGAACACCGGGTTCCAGGCAGCGATGCCCTCGGCCACGGTGCGGGTGCCGCCCACACCGTACAGCTCGCCCGGATCGCGCTGCTCGATCTCGATCTGGCTGCCGTCAACAGTCTCCATGTCCACCGTCGAGGACGGCGCCACGACCATGAACTTCACGCCGTGATGGCGCGCAGCGATGGCCAGCTGGTAGGTTCCGATCTTGTTGGCGGTATCGCCGTTGGCGCAGATGCGGTCGGCACCGACGATCACCCACTGCACAGCACCGGTCTTCATCAGATGCGAGGCAGCCGAATCGGCGATCAGCGTGGCGTCAATGCCATCCTGCTGCAGCTCCCACACGGTCAGGCGCGCGCCCTGCAGCCACGGCCGGGTTTCGCCGGCGAACACGCGGGCGATGCGATGCTGGGCCATGCCGGCACGGATCACGCCCAGCGCGGTGCCGAAGCCGGCGGTGGCCAGCGAGCCGGTGTTGCAGTGGGTCAGCACGCCGCTGCCGGCTTCGATCAGGCCTGCGCCCAGCGCGCCCATGTGGCGGTTGGCGGCCAGGTCTTCCTCGGCGATGGCCTGCGCTTCCGCCTCCAGCTTCGCCTTCCAGTCAGCACCGGCGGCATTCAGGCAACGGCGCATGCGCGCCAGCGCCCAGGCCAGATTGACGGCGGTCGGACGCGAGGCGTTCAGGCGCTGCAGCGCCGGCTCCAGCTGCTGCAGGGCATGTGCACCGTCGGCGGCCTGCACTTCGCGCGCCGCCAGTACCACGCCCCAGGCGGCGGCGATGCCGATTGCCGGCGCACCACGCACGGTCAACGCGTGGATGGCCGCAGCCACTTCGTCACTGTCATGGCAGACCACATGCTCGACCACGAACGGCAGCTTGCGCTGGTCCAGCAGTTGCAGGGCATCGCCGGTCCACAGGATCGGGCGGATGTGGTCGTAACGGGCGTAGTCGATGTCGGAGGCAGTGTTCATGGGCCCATTGTAGGGCCACGCCCCCCGGGGTTGGAGCCCGCCCGGACTCAATTCACCGAGAATTCGGCGCGGCAGCCGCCGTCCACCCAGATGCCGTTGCGACTCCAGCCCCAGGTACTGCCTTCCTCGCACGGCGTGCTGGACAGCTGCTCGAACACGGCCGCGCCGACAGAGATGCTGGCACCGCAGAAGCGGCGCTTCTTCGACTTCGATTCACAGGTCAGCCGGCGTGGTACGTCGACGAATCGGCCATCCTCGTCAGCCACTTCGAAGTCCCCCTGGCAACCGCGGCTGGTCCAGACTTCATTGCGCTTGTAGCCCCAGCCCTGCCCTTCGCGGCATGGCAGCGCCGACAGCTGGCGCAGCAGGCGCACTGGCGCGCCATCCAGGCGCACCGGGCAACTCTGCGGGCGGCCATTGGATTCACAACGCACCACGCGACGGACCAGGCGCTTGCCCTCGCTGGCTGCGGGCGCGGCACCTGCAGCGCGGCGCGCGCGGAACTCGGCGCGGCAGCCCAGCGTGACCCACACCCCACTGCGGTCGGTGCCCCATTCGCTGCCACGGATGCAACTGCTGTTGGAGAGCTGGCGCACCAGGTCGATGCCGTTGCTGACATCGATATCGCAATGCACCCAGCCCATGTCGCGTGATTCACAGGTCACCACTTCACCGTCGTAGCCGGCCTGCTGGGCAGATGCCGATGACGGCAGCCAGGCACCCCAGAGCGCGATGGAGTACACCGGTGCAGCGACAACCGCAAACCACTTGACCAAAGCCTTCCCCAGCAGGAATGGATGAACTGCGTGCCAGTGTCCGGCATCTGCCGTGATAAGAGCATCATCCTGCTTACCGAAGCAAGCGCGGAAACACGGAATTCCGTTCAGTCTTCGACGTTCAGGAACGCACGTCGCTCATGCGTGGGCAAAGTCGTAGGCCAGCACGTCGGCGATGCGCGGCGTGCGGTTCATCGCCATCAGCAGGCGATCCACACCCACCGCAACGCCGGCGCAGGCCGGCATCGACGGCAATGCGGCCAGCAACGCTTCGTCCAGTGCCGGCTGCACCTGGCCGCGCTCGTGGCGCCGCTGCTGGTCACGCTGGAAACGCGCGCGCTGTTCGCCGGCGTCGTTCAGTTCGTGATAGCCGTTGGCCAGTTCCACCGCGCCCAGGTACAGCTCGAAACGCTCGGCCAGTGGCGGCGTGCCGGGGCGGATGCGCGCCAGTGCGGCCTGGCTGGCGGGCCAATCGTGGACCACGGTCATCACCGCGTCATCGAAGTGCGGCTGGATGCGATGGGTCATCAACAGGTCCAGCCAGTCGTCGCGGGTCAAGCCGACCGGATCGATGTGCACATCACCCAGCGCGGCACGCAGCGCGGCCTCATCGGCATCGAACGGATCCACGCCCACGTACTGCTGGAACAGCTCGCGGTAGCTGAGCACACGCAGCGTCGCACTGCGCCCGACCAGCGCCAGCGCCTGGCCCACCAGCTCGGCGGTTTCCTGCACCAGGCGGTGGTGGTCCCAACCGACCCGGTACCACTCCAGCATGGTGAATTCCGGGTTGTGGCGGCCGCCCGCCTCGCCATTGCGGAACACCCGGCCCAGTTCGTAACAGTCGCCCACACCTGCCGCCAGCAGGCGCTTGAGCGGATACTCCGGCGAGGTGCGCAGCCAGCGGCGGCGTCCGCCGGCATCGACATGGCCGGTGAAATCGGTATGGAAGCTGTCGATGTTCGGCTCGGTGTTGCCGGCCACCGACAGGATCGGCGTCTCCACCTCCAGCACATCGCGCTCAGCGAAGAAGCGGCGCACCAGCGCATTGAGCGCGGCACGCTGCTGCAGCGTGCGCAGCAGGGCCTCGCTCACAGGATGCCCTCCGGGCGCGGATGGTCCAGCGGCAGGGTCAGCAGGTCACGGGTGTCATCGATATAGCCGCTGGCCAGGTACAGGCGCCGTGCCAGTTCGTTGTGGTGGTTCACTTCCAGGCGCAGGCGGCTGACACCACGGCCACGCGCACGCTGTTCGCAGATCGCCAGCGCCTGCTTGCCGCGGCCACGACCGCGCGCACGGTGGGCCAGGTACAGCTCGTCCAGCAGCATGAAGTGGCCGCCCTGTTCCAGGCTGAAGCCCATCGCGATCACTGCGTAACCGACCACCTCGCCCGCCTCGTCCAGCCACAACAGCACTTCGCCGTTGCGTGGGTCGGCCAGCAGTGCATCCACGCCGCGACGCACGCGCGCGTCGTCGAAGTCGATCCTGTCTTCGGCGTAGAACTCGCGCATCAACGCGATCAGCAGCTCCTCGTCAGCACGGGTGGCCAGGCGGAAATCCAGCGGGGCGGTCTGCATCGGTGTTCCTTCGTGTTTCATGCCGGGTGCGGGAGCACCCGACGGGGTCATCATTCGTGTTCGGCAAGATAGGCCAGCAGGCGGTCCTCGTCCCACACCGGCACACCCAGCGACTGCGCCTTGTCCAGCTTGGAGCCTGCCTCTGTGCCGGCCACCACGAAACTGGTCTTCTTTGAAACGCTGCCGGACACCTTGGCACCGAGGGCCTCCAGGCGCTCCTTGGCCGCATCGCGGGTGAGCTGGGCCAGGGTGCCGGTCAGCACCACGGTCTGCCCGTCCAGCGGACCGGCCACGATCTCGGCCAGCGCCGGCGCCTTGGCCAGGATCTGCCGCATCGCGTTCTCGGCGGCCAACAGCATCGCACCGTGGCCATCGGCGTCCAGCCACTCGGCCAGCCCGCGCGCCGTGTCATCCGGCAACCCGGCGTTGACGAACTGGCCATGCTCGGCGTCGAGCACCGCCTGAGCACCAGGCAACACGGCGATCAGCTTTTCCGCGCGCAGGCGGGTGATGCCGGGGATCTCCGACTCGACCAGCAGCTGCGCCAGATCCAGGCCTTCGCGCAGCTTGGCGCTGGGCGCGTGCACATCGCTGATGCGCACCTGGCCGACCTGCAGCAGGTCATCGATGGCCTGCTGGTTGCCCTGCTGCTCGAAGAAGTGGCCGAGCGACCGCGCCACTTCGCCACCGATGTCCGGCACGCGCTTGAACAACGGCCACGGCAGGTGGCGGATCAGTTCCAGGTCACCGAACCACTGCGCCAGCGCCTTGGCCGTGCTTTCGCCCACATGTTCGATGCCGAGCGCGAACAGCAGGCGCTCCAGCGTGGCGGCTCGGCTGGCGTCGATCGCTGCGATCAGGTTGTCGGCCCACTTGGTGGCGATCTTCTTCGTGTTCCATTCGAAGCTGGCCGGCTGCGCCAGCGCCTGCGCGCGCCAGCCCGGATCGTTGCCGTCCAGCTTGAGCACCGCATTGAGCACCGCACCACTGCCCTCGGCGGGCAGGTGCAACTTCAGCGCAGCGGCCAGTGCCGACGGATCCTCGGCGTCCAGCACCAGCTTCAGGTGCAACAGCTGGTCACGGCTGAGGCGGTACAGATCGGCCACGCTCTTGACGATGCCGGCGTCGACCAGGGTTTCGATGTACTTGTCGCCGAGGCCGTCGATATCCATCGCGCGGCGCGAGGCAAAATGGGCGATGGCCTCCTTGCGCTGCGCAGGGCAGGACAGCTCACCCGAACAGCGCCATGCGGCTGCACCTTCCTCGCGCACGATTTCCGAGCCGCACACCGGGCAGCGCGTCGGCATCTGCCACGGCGTGGTGCCCTGCGGGCGCCGGTCGAGGATGACGCTGACCACTTCCGGGATCACGTCGCCCGCACGGCGCACGATCACGCTGTCACCGACGCGGACGTCCAGGCGTGCGATCTGATCGGCGTTGTGCAGCGTGGCGTTGGACACGATCACGCCGGCCACGGCCACCGGCGCCAGGCGCGCGACCGGGGTGGCGGCACCGGTGCGGCCGATCTGGATCTCGATCGCCTCCACCGTGGTGCTCTGTTCCTGCGCCGGGAACTTGTGCGCGATGGCCCAGCGCGGCGCTCGCGAAACGAAGCCCATCGCCTGCTGACCCGCACGGTCATCGAGCTTGTAGACCACGCCATCGATATCGAACGGCAGGCCATCGCGGCGCTCACCGATATCGCGGTAGTAACCCAGCAGGCCGTCGGTGCCTTCCACCACCATGCACAGCTCACTGACCGGGAAGCCCCAGGCACCGAGCTGGGCCAGGGTACCCGAATGGGTGTCGGGCAGCTCGCCGCCCTGCACTTCGCCAATGCCGTAGGCGAAGAAGCTCAGCCTGCGCTGCGCACTGATCTTCGGGTCGAGCTGGCGCAGCGAACCGGCCGCCGCGTTGCGCGGATTGGCCAGCACCTTGCCGCCCTGCAGGCGTGCACGTTCGTTGTAGGCCTCGAAGTCGGCACGGGCCATGTAGACCTCGCCGCGCACCTCCAGCACATCCGGCCAGTCCTTGCCGTGCAGGCGCTTGGGAATGTCACCGATCTCGCGCAGGTTGGCGGTCACGTCCTCGCCGGTACTGCCATCGCCACGGGTCGCGCCCAGCATGAAGTGCCCATCCTCGTAGCGCAGGCTGATCGCCAGGCCGTCCATCTTCGGCTCGGCCGAGAACTGCAGGCTGCGACGGCCTAGGCGCTCATCGATGCGGCGCACGAAATCGGCCACTTCCTCATCGCTGAAGGCGTTGGACAGCGACAACATCGGTACCGCGTGGCGCACTTCCGGGAAGCGGCCGGAGGGGCGCGCACCGACCTGCTGGGTCGGGCTGTCCGCACGGGCCAGTTCAGGATGTTCGCGCTCCAGCGCTTCCAGCTCGCGCACCATCCGGTCGTAGTCGACGTCGGGGATCTCCGGCGCGTCCAGCTCGTGGTAGGCGCGGTTGGCCTGGGCGATCTGCCGGCGAAGGTCTTCGGCGCGTTCGGCGGGGCTGGGGCTCATCGGGATCCGGTGGTTCTGGGATGGCCGGGGATTCTACCGCGCCCGGCCGTCAGGCCCTGTAACGCGCCCGCCTTTGTAGCGTCGAGCTTGCTCGACGGCCGCTCCCCCGCTCCGGTAGGTGCCAACGCTCGCCCCCGTTCCGGTGCCAACCTTCTCCTCCCGCTCCGGTAGGTGCCAACCTTGGTTGGCACGTCTGTAGTCGAGCATGGCTCGACGCTACAAAAAGCAGCTTGCCGCCCACCCTCACCGGCGCTAGCGTGCGACGGTCTGCCCTTCGGAATCCTGCCCGTGACCCTGCCCGCTTCCCGTCGACGCTTCCTGCAACTGGCCGGTGCTGGCCTCGCCGTCGCCGGCAGCGGGCTGCCGCAGCTCGGCCATGCCCAACCCGCGACAGCCGCCGCTCCTGCCCCCGCCGAAGGTGCAGTGCTGCTGAATTTCAACGAATGCCCCTACGGCCCCTCGCCCGCTGCCCAGCAGGCGGCGCGCGACAGCATCGCCGGTTGCGGCCGCTATCGTTTCGCGCTGGCCGGACAGGTGCGCGACGCCTTCATCGATCAGGCACGCATTCCGGCCGATCACGTGCGGCTCTATCCGGGCTCCAGCGAACCGCTGAACCGTGCCGCCGTGCTATGGACCGGCCCGCAGGCGGGACTGGTCGTCGCCGACCCGACCTTCGAGACGCTGGGCGAGGTCGCTGCCGCACACGGTGCGCACGTGCAGAAAGTGCCACTGCGCGACGACGGCGCACATGACCTGCGCGCAATGGTCGCCGCCGCACACGCACGCCCGACCGGGCTGCTGTATGTGTGCAACCCGAACAACCCGACCGGCTCGATCAGCCCGCCGGATGAGCTCGCCTGGCTGCTGGCCCACAAGCCAGCCTCCACCCGCGTGTTGTTGGACGAGGCCTACCTGCAGTACAGCGAACAGCCGAGCCTGATCGCTCAGGTGGCGCAGCGCGATGACCTGATCGTGTTGCGCACGTTCTCCAAGCTCTTTGGCATGGCCGGCCTGCGCCTGGGCGTGGCGGCCGCGCATCCCGACCGCCTGCGCGAACTGGCCAGCCTGGGCGACAACCCGCTGCCCGTGCCAGCGCTGGCCGCTGCACTGGCCAGCCTGCGCGATCCGCAGTTGATTCCGCAGCGCCGCCTGCAGAATGCCAAGGTGCGGCAGGCCACCATCGCGTGGCTGGGCAAGCGTGGTTTCAGCTGCGTGCCGTCGGAAGCGAACTGCTTCGTGGTCGACGTCCAGCGCGACGGCAGCGCGTTCGCCAAGGCAATGGCCGACAACGGCGTGGTGATCGGGCGAAGCTGGCCGATCTGGCCGCAGCGCGTGCGCGTAACGGTGGGCACCGAAGACGAAATGGCCGCGTTCCGCCGCGCATTCGCGAAGGTGGCCGGCGTACCGGCCTGACCCTGTTGGTGGGGGCGAACCTTGGTTCGCCCCATCCACGCATGGCGTGGATCTACTGTTGTGGGTGCCGACCGTTGGTCGGCACACCATAGCGCTTACCAGCGCGGAGTCTTGGTCAGCGGCGGGGCCTGGTGCTGGCGGTCGTAAGCGCGCAGCTCGTCACGGATGTGCGCGATACGCTGGCGACCCAGGGCGTTGCGGCTGTCATCCAGCACCACGCCATCCAGCAGTTCGGCCATGCGCTGAACGGTCGGCAGCATTTTCTCCCAGGCGTCCAGCGCGGTCAGCGGCGCCGGCAGGGTCAGGAAGAAAGCGATGGCCGGGGTTTCCATGGCGCGGATGTTGGCCATGTCGAAGCTGCCCGGCTTCATGATGCTGGCCATCGAGAAGATCGGGCCGCGCTCGGGGTGGCCTTCCACCAGCCGGTGGAACACGTTCATGTGGCCGAACACCAGGCCGGTCTTCTCGGCCGCCACCACGATGTCCTCACCACGCAGCTGTTCACCGGCGCGGGCGGCCACGAACAACGAGACGATCTTGTCGAAGTCCTGGGTGGCACGCTTGCCGAGGTCGCTGGCGCCCGGGTCGGTTTCGCCCAGGCCGAGTTCGGCCTGCTCGCCTTCCGCGCCCATGCCCGGTTCGACGCGGCCATCGGCCACGGTGACGCCGTCTTCGCCCAGCACCGGTTCGCGGCGCTCGCCGCTGGTCGGTTCCGCGCCTTCCACGCGGCGCCCCTGGGGCTTCTTTTTCGGACGGCCAAACAGGAAGATCGCGGCGATCAACAGCAGGCCGGCGGCCAGGATGCCGATGCGCAACAGTGCCGTGTCGGACATTCGATAGGTTCTCCGGCTAGTTCATTCAGGTAACTAGGATGGCACGTCAGGCCGCGCCCGCCAATCGCGCGGCTTCTTCCAGGTCCACGCTGACCAGGCGGCTGACGCCCGGCTCGCGCATGGTCACGCCCGACAGCTGGTGCGCCGCCTCCATCGTCGCCTTGTTGTGGCTGACGAACAGGAACTGCACCTTCTCGCTCATTTCCTTGACCATGTTGGCCAGGCGGCCGACGTTGGCTTCGTCCAGCGGCGCGTCCACCTCGTCCAGCAGGCAGAACGGCGCGGGATTCAGCTGGAAGATGGCGAACACCAGCGCCACTGCGGTCATCGCTTTCTCGCCGCCGGACAGCAGCGAGATGCTGGACACGCGCTTGCCCGGCGGGCGCGCCATGATGGTCACGCCGGTGTCGAGCAGGTCTTCACCGGTCAGCTCCAGGTAGGCGTGGCCGCCACCGAACAGGCGCGGGTACAGCGCCTGCACGCCAGCATTGACACGATCAAAGGTGTCCTTGAAGCGGCCGCGGGTCTCGCGGTCGATCTTGCGGATCGCATCTTCCAGGGTTTCCAGCGCCGTGGTCAGGTCGGTGTGCTGCGAATCCAGGTAATCCGAGCGCTGCGAGGCCTCGCCGTACTCGTGGATGGCAGCCAGGTTGACCGGCTCCAGCCGGCGCATGCGGCCATCGATCTGGTGCACGGCCTGCTCCCAGTCGCCCAGGCGGGCATCCTCGGGCAGTGCGTTGAGCACGTCCTGCAGCACGAAGCCGGCCTTCTCCACCGCGCCCTGCAGGGTGTCCGCACTGAGCACCAGCGCCTGCTGGTCCAGCTTGCGCTGCGAAATGCGCTCGCGCTGGGCCAGCGCCTGCTCGTCGCGCTGGTGGCGGGTCTGTTCGTAGTTGCGCAGCTCGGCGTCGATGCCGTCCAGCAGGGTGCGCGCCTCGGTCAGCACGCGATCGGCCCGCACGCGCTCTTCCAGCGCGTTCTGGTGCTCGGCCTGCAGCGACTCGACCGGCGAATCACCTTCATCCAGCTGCGAATGCAGTTCGCCCAGCCGCGAATCCAGCTGCCCGCGCTGGGTGCCCATGCGCTCCAATGCCTGGCTCAACGAGGCCAGCTGCGCCCGCTGCGATTCCAGGGTCAGCGCCAGCGAATGCGAGCGCTCACGCACCGCGCGTGCAGCATCGCGCGCCAGGTCGCGGGCCTCGGTCAGCTGGCGGCGCTCGCCCTCCAGTCGCTGCCGGGTCGATTCCAGGTCGCCCATGCTGCTGACCGCATTCTCCAACCGTGAGCGCGCTTCACGCGCCTGCTCGTTGTTGGCTTCCAGCGTTTCCTGCAACTGCTTCAGCTCACCTTCGATGCGGTCGATGCGGGCACGCGCCGCCTCCACCTTGCCCTGCTGGCCCTGCAACTGGCCCGCCAGCTCGGAGACCGCACGATGGGTCTGGTACAGCGCACGCTGCGCGTCTTCGCGCTGCTGCTCGGCGGCCTGCAGCTGCTCGCGGAAGCCTGCCAGCTGTTCTTCCAGCTCGGCTTCGCGGTCCTGCAGCTGCTCGATCTGCTCACGCAGTTCGTTGATCTCACGTTCGCGCAGCAGCGCGCCCTGCTGGGCCGCACCGGAACGCGACACACCCAGCCAGCCCTGGCCCAGGCGCTCGCCGCCTTGGGTGATGATCGAATCGCCTTCCGGCAGGCTGGCCTGCAGCGCCTTGGCCTCGGACAGATCCTTGGCACCGTGCAGGTGCGCCAGCAGGCGACGGATCGCTGCCGGGCCACGCACGCGGGCGGCCAGCGAGGTCGGGGCAACCTTGACGTCGGCACCCGCGTTGGCGACCAACGCAATGTGGCCCTCGCCAAGTTCGCCGAGGGCGTCGACCAGGCTGGCCGGGTCGTCGACCAGCACGCCTTCGATCAACTGGCCGAGCGCGCTTTCAACCGCGTTTTCCCAGCCCGCATCAACGTCCAGGCGTTCGCCGACACGCGCCGCCGAGTCCAACCCACGCGCCTTCAACCAGGCCACGGCCGCGCCCTGCTCCTGGCCCAGCGCGGCCTGCTGCAGGGTTTCCAGTGAGGCCAGCCTACCGCGCAGGCCGTTGGCCTGCTTGCGCAGTTCCGCCAGTTCGTTCTGGCCATTGCGCTGCTGTTCCTGCACCCCCACCACGCCCTGCTTGCGCAGCTCGACGTCTTCGCTCAATTCATCCAGCGCGGTCTTCTGCGTGTCGTGCTGCAGGTGCAGCTGCTCGAAGGCTTCTTCCAGCGCGTCCACGTCCAGGCCGGCGCGTTCGGCGGCCAGCGCTTCACGACGCCGGTCGGCGTCGAGGATCTGCTTGTCCAGGTAGTCCACGCGCGTGCGCTCGACGTCGCCGGCGCGCGAGGCCTCCGAACTCTGCGAGGTGTGCTGTTCCCAGCGCTGCTGCCAGCTGGCCAGCCGGTCTTCGGCCTCGCGCAGGCTTTCCTGCTTGATCTCGTTCTCTTCCTGCAGCTCCTCCAGCTGCGGGGTGGCAGCTTCCACCGCCTCGCGCAGCACCATCAGCTTGGCCTCGTCGCCGCTGATGTGCTGGCCCAGTTCGGCCAGCGCCTGGCGGGTCTCGTCGCGCGCCTTGTGCAGGCGCTGCGACAGTTCGCGCTGGTGCTGGATCTGCTGTTCGACGCGTGCCAGCGTGCTGCCGACCTGGTAGACCGCGGCCTGCGCGGTGTTCAGCGCATCGGCAGCCTCTTCGCGGCGCACGCGCGAAGTCTCGATGCGGGCCTCGGCGTCACGCTGGTCGGCGATCAGCTGCTGCAGCCTGGTCTCTTCCTGCGACAGGCCCTCGCGCAGCTTCGACAGGCGCCCGTCGAGCCCACGGAACTCCAGCGTCTTCCACTCGGCGTCCTTGACCCTGCGCTCTTCCTGCAGCGCCTGGTACTGCTCGGCCTGCTTGGCCTGGCGCTTGAGATGCTCGAGCTGCTTGCTGATCTCGTCGCGCAGGTCACCCAGCCGGTCCAGGTTCTCGCGGGTGTGGCGGATGCGGGTCTCGGTCTCCTTGCGGCGCTCCTTGTACTTGGAGATGCCAGCCGCCTCTTCCAGGTACACGCGCAGGTCTTCCGGGCGCGCCTCGATGATCTGGCTGATCATGCCCTGCTCGATGATCGAGTAGCTGCGCGGGCCCAGGCCGGTGCCGAGGAACAGATCGGTGATATCGCGGCGGCGGCACTTGGTGCCGTTGAGGTAATAGTTGCTGGTGCCGTCGCGGCTGACCGTGCGCTTCACCGAGATTTCGTTGAACGAGGCGTACTCGCCGGAAATCGTGTGGTCGGAGTTGTCGAAGATCAGCTCAACCGTGGCCTGCGACACCGGCTTGCGGGCGTTGGAGCCGGAGAAGATCACGTCAGTCAGCGAGTCGCCACGCAGGCGGCTGGCCGAACTTTCGCCCATGACCCAGCGCACGGCGTCGATGATGTTCGACTTGCCGCAGCCGTTGGGCCCCACCACGCCGGTCATGTTGGTCGGCAGGTGCAGGGTGGTCGGATCGACGAACGACTTGAAGCCGGACAGCTTGATCGTGGAAAGACGCATGGCGTGATTGGGTTCCAACAGGCGCCCAGAGGGCGTCCGTATTGTGGATGTCAGGTCAGCCAGCACCTCAAGCCATTGATTTCATAAGAATTCAATGAAGCCAAGGGTGACACAATGGAACGAGTATAACGGCGCGAATGTTCCACGGGCGGGATGACCGGCTCGGAGCGCGCTTGAAATGGGTCCAGATGTCGCTTTGCGCCCGGCGTGACGATTTCCCAAACCGCCGATCAAATCGCAAGTCATTGATATTTAGTGATTATTGAAGCGAGTCACAGCCCGGCACATTAGAAGCCATGCAGAATGGAGGGATGCATCGACCACTTTCATTTACCTACGCCGACGACGCGATGACCGCTCCTGTGCTCGGCGGGACCGCTTGGCTGGATGCCCGTACCCCTTGGCCAACCAGCATCCATGGACACGCACTGCTTCACCTGGCCAGTTTTCCGGCCGCATTCATTCGAAACCACGTCGCCGGACTGGACATCGCGCCTGGGCTGAGCATTTCGGTCTTCACGCCTTACGTCGCCTCGGGCGAGGATAGATTCGAAGAAGCCATGAACCATGGTGGCCGCGTAATTGCTCACTGCCCCGGGCATGAACCGACAGTCTCCCCCTGCGCGCCAATTGGACCACGCCGCATTTGCGCCGGGACGGCGGTGGCTGAGCGCGAAGCACTTCACGGAACTTCGCAAATTGGAGGACAGCCTTGCTGGCTGCAGGATGACGAATCAGAGGGCCAGGCGTTCGTCCTTCAGTTCGATGAATTCGATCTTGATAGGGCAGCACCGACGCATCGAGGAATCCTGGTCGGCGGAATGGGCTATCTGTTGCTTGATCGCAACATTCAAACAGCTTCGACGAACTGCGGTCGATTCGTCATCCAGACGACTTGAGAGACGGGCCGGGTCAGTTGCCCGACCTCGGCCGGCTATGACTCATCAGGCTGAAGAAGAACAGGTCATCACTGGCTCGCCCCTCAATACCGTCGGACTCATCCATGTATAGAGAACTTGTATTCGAGAGCCATGGCCAAGCTCAGGGCCGCGCTTTCCTGGGAGGCGCCCCGTATCTGTCTGCAGATATCCCCTGGCCGCGCGACGCAAATGGGAAGCCAATGCTCCATCTTGCGAGCCTGCCTGCGCCTTTCATTCAAACGCATGCCCCGAAGATCGCCATCAAAACGCATCTCTGCCTGTCGATCTTCACGCCTTATGACGTTCTTGATGATGCCTACATCGAAACCGCTCTACTGACTGGCGGACGTGTCATCGCTTACGCGCCCCACGAACCCGGCGCAGACAGCGCAGCGCCGCCTTTTGACCCGCGCCTGATCGCCACTGCCACCGCCTCCATCCCGGATGACGCCGAGAACGGAATCGCCAAGGTTGGCGGAATTCCCGCTTGGCTTCAGGACGATTGCACTGATGGACGGGAATTCATCCTCCAGATCAACGGTTCCCGATTGAACCGGGCAGCACCGACGCATCGAGGAATCCTGGTCGGAGGAATGGGCTATCTGTTGCTTGATCGCAACATTTCCTCACCTTCGATGGATTGCGGTCGATTCGTCATCCAGACGACCTGAGCAGCCAGTCGAGCATGGTTCGACTCCACATACCCTGCGATCGCCCCAAAAAAAACGGGCACCCTTGCGGGCGCCCGTTCTGCGATGATTCCAGGCCTTGCGGCGCGGGATCAGGCTTCGGCGACGACGACGACCTTGACGGTGGTCTCGACGTCGGCGTGCAGGTGGATCAGCACGTCGTATTCGCCGATGTTGCGGAAGGCGCCTTCGCCCAGGATGACTTCGCTCTTGCTGACCGGCAGGCCGGCAGCGGTGAAGGCATCGGCGATTTCGCGGGCGCCGACCGAGCCGTACAGCTTGCCTTCGGTCGAAGCGTTGGCCGGGATGGTCACGCTCGCGCCTTCCAGCTTCGCCTTGCGGGCGTCAGCGTCGGCGTGGATGGCCTGGGCCTTGGCTTCGTATTCGGCGCGCTTGGCTTCGAACTCGGCCTTGTTGCTCTCGGTGGCCGGAACGGCCTTGCCCTGCGGCACGAGGAAGTTACGGCCGTAGCCCGGCTTCACGTCGACCAGGTCGCCCAGGTTGCCGAGGTTGGTGACTTTCTGCAGGAGGATCAGCTGCATGGTATTGCTCCAGATGAGTTATTCGTTAGCGAGGCGATGCCCCGCAACAAAGGCTGTCCGAATAGCTGGCACAGCGGGGCGGCACCGGGCCGCCCCGCCGGGCATCAGACGTCGTGGTTGTCGGTGTACGGAATCAGGGCCAGGAAGCGAGCGCGCTTGACGGCGGTCGCCAGCTGGCGCTGGTACTTCGACTTGGTACCGGTGACGCGGCTCGGCACGATCTTGCCGTTCTCGGTCAGGTACTGGCGCAGGGTGTTGAGATCCTTGTAGTCGATCTCCTTCACACCTTCAGCAGTGAACTTGCAGAACTTGCGGCGACGGAAGAACTTGGACATGGGAAGGCTCCTTAGGCGGCGGAAGCGGCGTCGTCGCCGGCTTCGTTGTCAGCGGTGTTGTTGGACTCGCCTTCTTCGTCGTCACGACGACGGCGCTCACCGCGCTCCGGCTTGTCACCCTTCTCGTCCTTGCTCTTCATGATCAGCGACTGCTCGGTGTCAGCCTCGTCACGCTTGATGACCAGGTTGCGCAGCACGGCGTCGTTGAAGCGGAAGCTCTCGGTCAGTTCGTTCAGAACGGCCTGGTCGGCTTCGATGTTCATCAGCACGTAGTGGGCCTTCACCAGGTTCTGGATCGGGTACGCCAGCTGGCGGCGGCCCCAGTCTTCCAGACGGTGGATGGTGCCGTTGCCGTTCTCGACCAGCGACTTGTAGCGCTCGATCATGGCCGGGACCTGCTCGCTCTGGTCCGGGTGGACCATGAACACGATTTCGTAATGACGACTCATGTTTTTTTTCTACCTTTCGGATGTGGCCTTGCGGCCGGACAGCCCCCCGCCGTTGAGACCGCGGTGGGGCAAGGATTCCCGCCAGGGAGGCAGGAAGCCGCGCATTATGGCGCAGAAGGGGATGGCGGGCAACCGGGCGGCCACGGCACAACCTGAACCCGCCAGCGTATTCAGCCCAGATCGACGTGAAGGCGATGCTGGCCGCATTCCAGGCACTGGAACAGGCAGCCGACCATCATCCCGTCCCGGCTCAGGTGCGCCAGCACCCAATCGGCGTCGCGTGGATTGACCGCCGCCACATCGGGCCGGACCTGGTCGAGGATGGGCAGCAGGTCTTCGTTGCCGGCGAAGCCGAGGAAGGCGCAGGGCCGCTCACAGTGGCTCAGCCAGACCGACTGCTGCCAGGACGAGTAGCCCGGCGTGCGCTCGCAGATTTCCAGCAGCAGCTCGCGGGCGATGGTCGGCGGCGGGTCGGCCGGGTCCGGAGACACCCCTTCGATATCGCACCAGCCGGTGAATTCACCCTCGTAGCTGGCCGCCGCCCTGCCATCGGCGATACACCAGGGGCACAGGTAATCGGGGCTCAGAACGGAGTAGAACGGCCCCCGGTAGCGCAGTGCGCGCGGCTGACCGCAGCAGTCGCAGACCCCGACGACCTCTTCGAAGGAGAGGGTGTAGGCGTTGGGGTGATGAATGAAAAGCGGTCGTTCCATCCGTGGATCCCCTCCCTGCCGACCAAGGTCGGCATCTACCAGGGCAGCCCCCGGTAGCGCCGGGCCACGCCCGGCGCATGCCAGGACCAGCCTTCAGGCCTTGTCGGCGTCGGTGGTGAAGCTCTCGCCGCAACCACACTCGGCGGTGGCGTTGGGGTTGCTGAACGTGAACGTCTCGCTCAGGCCGTGCTTGCCGAAGTCGATCACGGTGCCGTCCACCAGCGCCAGGCTCTTGGCATCGACGTAGATCTTCACGCCGTCCTGGTCGAACACGGTATCGCCCTCGCGCTCGTCGCGGGCCAGGTCGGTGATGTGACCCCAGCCCGAGCAACCGGTCTTGGTCACGCCGAAACGCAGGCCCAGCGCGCCGGGGGTCTGGGCGACAAAGCGCTGCACGCGCTCGAAGGCAATGGGGGTCAGGCTGACGGCCATGGGGCTACTCCAGAGGTACGGGGACATTATAAGGAGCCGTTGCCGCGAAAAATGCCTCGCAAGCAGAACGCTGCAACCGGTAAACTCCCGTGTTCACAGATCGAGTCGATCAGCAGAGGATTCAAGTCATGACGGTGGTCAGCGTTGAACATGCGCTTGCCGGGAAGATCCCGGAAGGCGGCGAAGTCACGGTACGCGGATGGGTGCGCACGGTGCGCGGTTCAGCGAATCTGGCTTTCGTGAATGTGAGCGACGGCTCCTGCTTCGCCCCGATCCAGGTCGTGGCCGGCGACAGCCTGGCCAACTTCGACGAGATCAAGCGCCTGACCAGCGGCTGCTCGGTCATCGCCACCGGCACCCTGGTGAAGTCGCAGGGCAAGGGCCAGTCGTTCGAGATCCAGGCCAGCGCGCTGGAGGTGGTCGGCTGGGTCGAAGACCCGCTCACCTACCCGATCCAGCCCAAGCCGATGTCGCCGGAGTTCCTGCGCGAAGTGGCGCACCTGCGCCCGCGCACCAACCTGTTCGGTGCGGTCACCCGCATCCGCAACTGCCTGGCCCAGGCCGTGCACCGTTTCTTCCACGAGAACGGCTTCAACTGGATCAGCACCCCGATCATCACCACCTCCGACGCCGAAGGCGCCGGCCAGATGTTCCGCGTGTCCACCCTGGACATGGTGAACCTGCCGCGTGACGAGAAGGGCGCGATCGATTTCAGCCGCGACTTCTTCGGCAAGGAAACCTTCCTGACCGTGTCCGGCCAGCTGAATGTCGAGGCCTACTGCCTGGCGCTGAGCAAGGTCTACACCTTCGGCCCGACCTTCCGCGCCGAGAACAGCCACACCACCCGCCACCTGGCGGAGTTCTGGATGATCGAGCCGGAAATCGCCTTCGCCGACCTGGCCGAAGACGCACGCCTGGCCGAAGAGTTCCTGAAGTACCTGTTCCGCGCGGTGCTGAACGAGCGCAGCGACGACCTGGCCTTCATCGCCGAGCGCGTGGACAAGAACGCGATCACCAAGCTGGAAGATTTCATCAACGCACCGTTCGAGCGCATCGACTACACCGATGCGGTCAGCCTGCTGCAGAAGTCCGGCAAGAAGTTCGACTTCCCGGTCGAATGGGGCCTGGACCTGCAGACCGAGCACGAGCGCTGGCTGACCGAGGAACACGTCGGCCGCCCGGTGGTGGTGACCAACTATCCGGAGCACATCAAGGCCTTCTACATGCGCCTGAACGACGACGGCAGGACCGTTGCCGCGATGGACGTGCTGGCCCCGGGCATCGGCGAGATCATCGGCGGCAGCCAGCGCGAAGAGCGCCTGGACGTGCTGGACGCGCGCATGGCCCAGTTCGGCCTGGATCGTGAGCACTACAGCTGGTACCGCGATTTCCGCCGCTATGGTTCGGTGCCGCACGCCGGCTTCGGCCTGGGCTTCGAACGCCTGGTGGTATACGTCTGCGGCCTGTCCAACATCCGCGATGCGATCCCCTACCCGCGCGCCCCGGGCAGCGCGGACTTCTAAGCCCCATACGACCACGGAGGTACTGCCCCCATGACCCTGTTCTTCGCCCTCTGTTTCGTCGGCGTTGCAGTGGCCGGGTTCAGTGCCTTCGTGATCTTCTGGCCGCTGACCCTGGTGCATGTGCGCGACCGCCATCCGGCGCTCGCCGCGCGCTTCGGCAGCGGCGCCTTCCTCAAGCCCGATGCCCTGGCCTGGCTGCTGCGCCGTGACTATCGCCAGCAGCCGGACCGCTCGCTGTCCGGTCTGGCGACGCCGGCCTGGGTATCGCTGCTGACCCTGCTGGCCGGACTGGGCATGGCCGCCCTGCTCTGGCTGGCCTCGCTCTGGTAATACGCTCATGAATGACATCACCGCCTCGCGCGACAGCTGGTGGCTGGCCAGCCTCGGCAACACCCTGATCTGGGCGCGCCTGCGCGTGCGCCCGGCCGGCACCGCCGAAGTGCTCGACAGCGATGGCAACACGCTGAGCTATGACAGCGAAGACACCGCCCGTTCGCAGCTGTTCGACGCCGAGTTCGTCGAGTACGACGGCCTGGACGAGGAGGACGCGCTGGTGCGCGGCTTCAGCCTGCACGAAGTGCAGCCGCCGCAGGCCGACAGCGACGAGGGCCTGCGTGGCCGCATGATCCAGTCGCTGGGCGGGCGCGCCTGACCCCGGCATGTTCACCCCGCGCGCCTTCGCCGAGACCGACCTGCTCTGGCTGGATCGCCTGCTGGTGCGTGACCCGTTCGTCACCGTGCTCACCGTCGGCAGCGACGGCCTGCCCGAGCTGACCCGGATGCCGGTGCTGTACCACCGCGACGGCGAACACATCGAACTGCGCGGCCACTGGGCCCGCGCCAACCCGCAGTCGCGCCGAAGCGGCGCGGCCAAGGTACTGGTCGACGGCCCGCACGGCTATGTCTCAGCCAGCTGGTATCCGGACAAGGAGCCCGCCGCGCGGGTACCCACCTGGAACTACGCCGCCGCCGAGCTGCGTGGCCAGCTGCAGACCTTCGACGACACCGGTTCACTGGCCGAACTGGTCGGCGCGATCAGCGACCGCTTCGAGGCCAGCGTCGGCCAGGACTGGCAGTTCGATGCCACGCGTGCCGAGCATGGCCCCGAGCTGCGCGCCATCGTCGGCTTCCGTTTCCAGGTCGAGCAGGTGCAGCTGAAGCTCAAGCTGAGCCAGAACCATCCCGATGCCAACCAGCGCGCAGTGATCGCCGAGCTGGAACAGCTGGGCACTCCCTCTTCCACCGAGTTGGCGCAGTGGATGCGCTGGCATCGCGAACAGGCCGCCCGCAGCGACTGAACGCCCCAGATTCCCGCGATGACGCAGCCGGATGGCTGCGGCGCGCCCACACCCGACGCCAGGGACCCGAACATGAAAGACATCCACAAGCTGCTGCAGAACAACCGCGACTGGGCCGACCGCATCGAGAAGGAAGACCCTGAGTTCTTCCACCAGCTGGCCAAGCAGCAGCACCCCGAGTACCTGTGGATCGGCTGCTCCGATTCGCGCGTGCCGGCCAACCAGATCATCGGCATGGCCCCGGGTGAAGTGTTCGTGCACCGCAACGTCGCCAACGTGGTCGCCCACACCGACCTGAACTGCCTGAGCGTGGTGCAGTACGCGGTGGACCAGCTGAAAGTGAAGCACATCCTGATCGTCGGCCACTACGGCTGCGGCGGCGTGCATGCCTGCCTGCACAACACCCGCGTCGGCCTGGCCGACAACTGGCTGCGCCACGTGGGCGATGTGATGCAGAAGCACACCGGCATCCTCGATGCGATCGAGACCGATGAGCTCAAGCACGCACGCCTGT
This sequence comes from Stenotrophomonas sp. 78350_Sma, assembly GCF_056482105.1. Classification (NCBI taxonomy): domain Bacteria; kingdom Pseudomonadati; phylum Pseudomonadota; class Gammaproteobacteria; order Lysobacterales; family Lysobacteraceae; genus Stenotrophomonas; species Stenotrophomonas sp. 78350_Sma. The sequence goes on from NZ_CM151182.1 coordinate 2,991,119, forward strand.
GCGAACTGAACGTGATCGAGCAGGTTGCCAACCTGTGCCGCTCGACCATCGTGCAGGACGCCTGGGCCCGCGGCCAGAAGCTGATGGTGCACGGCTGGGTCTACAGCCTGAAGGACGGGCGCGTGCGCGAGATGGGCATCGACGTCGGTTCGCAGGAAGAGCTGCAGCCGGCGTATGAAAAGGCCCTGTCCTACGTCCCGCGCAAGGGCAAGCGCGACTGATCCCTTACGGATGACCACCATGCTCGCTTCGCCGATCAACCTGCACGCCTGGATCGAAGAAAACCGCCACCTGCTGAAGCCACCGGTGGGCAACAAGATGATCGACAACGGCGACTTCATCGTGATGGTGGTGGGCGGGCCGAACTCGCGTACCGACTTCCACTACGACGAAGGCCCGGAGTGGTTCTACCAGCTCGAAGGCGAGATGGTGCTGAAGGTTCAGGAAGACGGCGCGGTGCGCGACATTCCGATCCGCGCCGGCGAGATCTTCCTGCTGCCGGCCAAGGTGCCGCATTCGCCGCGGCGCCCGCCCGGTGGCATCGGCCTGGTGGTCGAGCGCAAGCGCCTGCCGCACGAGAAGGACGGCGTGATCTGGCATTGCGAACGCTGCAACCACAAGCTGCACGAAGAGTATTTTCCGCTGCAGAACATCGAAACCGACCTGCCCAAGGTGTTCGCGCGCTACCACGCCAGCCTGGAGCTGCGCACCTGCAGCGAATGCGGGCATGTGGACCCGCTGCCGGTGCCAGCCGCGGGCTGAGCCAGAGAACGGTCGTTGCCCACCTTGGTGGGCGCTTGCTCGCTCCCGCTCTGGTAGATGCCCACCTTGGTGGGCGCTTGCTCGCTCCCGCTGTGGTAGATGCCCACCTTGGTGGGCGTTTGCTCGCTCCCGCTCTGGTAGATGCCCACCTTGGTGGGCGCTTGCTCGCACCCGCTCTGGTAGATGCCCACCTTGGTGGGCGTTTGCTCGCTCCCGCTGTGGCAGATGCCCACCTTGGTGGGCGCTTGCTCGCTCCCGCTGTGGTAGATGCCCACCTTGGTGGGCGTTTGCTCGCACGTGCGCCAACCAAGGTTGGCGACTACCGGGTCATGTGGCGCTGGCGTAAGGTTGGCAGCGCCCCGGCCAGGCCCCAGGCGCTACACTGGCAGCCCCGTTGCAGCCTGTTGCCCGACCATGTCCGACCTGCTCAGCCGCACCCACGCCATTGCCCTGGACGCCGCCGATCCGCTGCGCCCGCTGCGTAACGAATTCCTGATTCCGCGCCATGGCGGCGGCGAGCAGACCTACTTCGTCGGCAACTCGCTGGGCCTGCAGCCGCGTGGCGCTCAGGCCGCCGTGCAGGAAGTGATGAAGCAGTGGGGCGAGCTGGCGGTGGAAGGCCACTTCACCGGCCCGACGCAGTGGCTGTCCTACCACCGCCTGGTGAGCGCGCAGCTGGCCCGCGTGGTTGGTGCACTGCCCAGCGAAGTGGTGGCGATGAACACGCTGAGCGTGAACCTGCACCTGATGATGGTCAGCTTCTACCGGCCGACCGCGCAGCGCCCGGTGATCCTGATGGAAGCCGGTGCGTTCCCGACCGACCGCCACGCGGTGGAAGCGCAGATCCGTTTCCATGGGTTCGACCCGGCCGAGTGCCTGGTGGAAGTGCAACCGGACGAAGCCAGCGGAACGATCTCGCTCACCGCGATCGAGCGCGCCATCACCGAACACGGCCCGCGCCTGGCCCTGGTGTTGTGGCCCGGCGTGCAGTACCGCACCGGCCAGGCCTTCGACCTCGATGCAATCACCCGTGCTGCCCGCCTGCAGGGCGCGCGCATCGGCTTCGACCTGGCACATTCGGTCGGCAACCTGCCGCTGCGCCTGCATGACATCGCACCCGATTTCGCCGTGTGGTGCCACTACAAATACCTCAACAGCGGCCCGGGCGCCGTGGCCGGTGCCTTCGTGCACGAGCGCCATCACCGCGACACCACCCTGCCGCGCTTTGCCGGCTGGTGGGGCCATGAGGAATCCACCCGCTTCCAGATGGCACCGCAGTTCACCCCCGCCATCGGTGCCGAAGGCTGGCAGCTCAGCAATCCGCCGATCCTCGGCCTGGCGCCGCTGCGCGCGTCGCTGGACCTGTTCGAGCGCGCCGGCATGGAGGCGCTGCGCAGCAAGTCGCTGGCCCTGACAGGCATGCTCGAAGCGCTTGTACGCGCACGCCTGTCCGGCGTGCTCGACATCATCACCCCGGCCGAGCCGCAACGCCGTGGCTGCCAACTGTCATTGCGCGTGATCGGTGGCCGCGAGCGCGGCCGCGCGCTGTTCGAGCACCTGCGCGGCATCGGCGTGCTGGGCGACTGGCGCGAGCCGGACGTGATCCGCATCTCGCCCACCCCGCTCTACAACCGCTACCTGGACGTGCACCATTTCGTCGAGGAAGTGGAAGCCTGGGCCGGCCTCTGAGCCGGCCCCTCCCCTACTGCTGGACAGTTCGTTGATCGCACACGCCTCCCGCTCGTTGAGCATTATCGGTGCCGGCCTCGCCGGGTCCCTGCTGGCCATCCTGCTGTCACGCCAGGGCTGGCGCATCACCCTGTACGAACGCCGCGGCGATCCGCGCGTGGCCGACTACGAGAGCGGCCGCTCGATCAACCTGGCGCTGGCCGAGCGTGGGCGCAACGCGCTGCGCCAGGCCGGTGTGGAAGACGAGGTCATGGCGCGCGCGGTGATGATGCGCGGCCGCATGGTGCATCCGCGCGAAGGCGAACCTCAGTTGCAGCGCTATGGCCGCGACGACAGCGAAGTGATCTGGTCGATCCACCGCAGCGACCTGAACACCACGCTGCTGGAACTGGCCGAACAGGCTGGCGCGACCGTGCACTTCCACCGCCGCCTGCACACCGTCGATTTCGATGCCGGCTACGCACGCTTCATCGATGACCGCGACGACAGCCCGCACGACATCCGCTTCGACACCCTGATCGGCGCCGATGGTGCAGGCTCGGCGCTGCGCGCGGCGATGAACCGGCGGGCGCCGCTGGGTGAGGACATCGCCTTCCTCGACCACTCCTACAAGGAGCTGGAAATTCCGCCGGCCGCCGATGGCAGCTTCCGTATCGAGCGCAACGCGCTGCATATCTGGCCGCGCGGCCACTACATGTGCATCGCCCTGCCCAATCACGAAGGCACCTTCACCGTCACGCTGTTCCTGCCCAACCAGGGCGACCCCAGTTTTGCCACGATCAACACCGGCGCACAGGCCGAAGCATTGTTCGCGCGCGAATTCGCCGACACCCTGCCGCTGATCCCGAACCTGCGCGCGGACTGGGAACAGCACCCGCCGGGCCTGCTTGGCACGCTGACGCTCGATCGCTGGCACCAGCAGGGCCGTGCGGTACTGATCGGCGATGCCGCGCATGCGATGGTGCCGTTCCACGGACAGGGCATGAACTGCGCGTTCGAGGATTGCGTGGCTCTGGCCCGTCACCTGATGGAAGCGGATGATCTGGAGGGTGCGTTCGCCGCGTTCGAAGCCGAGCGCAAGCCGAACGCGCGTGCGATCCAGCAGATGGCGCTGGAGAACTACCTGGAAATGCGCGACCGCGTGGCCGATCCCGCCTTCCTGCTGCAGCGTGAGCTGGAGCAGGAACTGCAGCGGCGCTGGCCGACCCGCTTCGTGCCGCATTACACGATGGTCACCTTCCTGCATACGCCGTACGCGGAAGCCCTGCGCCGCACCGAGCTTCAACGCGACATGCTGGTGGCGGCCACGGCCGGCCTCGATTCACTGGACAACATCGACTGGGCGGCACTGGAAGCGCAGATCCATGCGCAGCTGCCGGTCCTGGAGGGCGCGCACTGATGGCTGACAGCTTCCTGTTCTACGACCTGGAAACCTTCGGACAGGACCCGCGGCGCACGCGCATCTCGCAGTATGCCGCGATCCGTACCGACGCCGATCTGAACGAGATCGACACCCCCGTCAGCTTCTTCGTGCGCCCGGCCGACGATCTGCTGCCCTCGCCGATGGCCACCCTGGTCACCGGCATCACCCCGCAGCAGGCACTGGCCGAGGGCATCAGCGAGGCCGAAGCCTTCGACCGCATCAACGAGCAGCTGTCGCGCCCCGGCACCTGCGCACTTGGCTACAACACGCTGCGCTTCGACGATGAATTCGTCCGCTACGGCCTGTTCCGCAACTTCCATGACCCGTACGAACGCGAGTGGCGCAACGGAAATTCGCGCTGGGACCTGCTGGACATGCTGCGGCTGATGCGCGCGATGCGTCCGGACGGCATCCAGTGGCCGCTGCGCGAGGACGGTGCCACCTCCTTCAAGCTCGAACACCTGGCCGAGGCCAACAACGTGCGCGAAGGCGATGCGCACGAAGCGCTGTCCGACGTGCGTGCCACGATCGGCATGGCGCGGCTGTTCAAGCAGTCGCAACCGCGCCTGTGGGACTACGCCCTGAAGCTGCGCGACAAGCGTTTTGTCGGCAGCCTGCTGGATGTAACCGCGATGAAGCCGGTGCTGCACATTTCCATGCGCTATCCAGCCAGCCGCCTGTGCGCGGCGCCGGTGCTGCCGTTGGCCATGCACCCAACGATCAGCAACCGGGTGATCGTGTTCGACCTGGACGGCGACATCGACGACCTGCTGGCACTGCCGGCCGACGTGATCGCACAGCGCCTGTACATGCGCGCCAGCGAGCTGCCCGAGGGCGTTGCACGGGTGCCGCTGAAGGAGGTGCACGTCAACAAGGTGCCGGCGCTGATCGCCTGGAACCACCTGCGTGCCGACGACCACGAGCGCCTGGGCCTGGACGTGGCGGCCATCGAAGCCAGGATCGAGCGCCTGCGCGAATTCGCCCCACAGCTGGCGGAGAAGGCGCGCCAGGTCTACAACCAGCCGCGCGTGGCCACCGTGGCCGATGTCGATGCATCGCTGTACGACGGATTCCTCGGCAACGGTGACAAGCCGTTGCTGGCCCTGGCCCGTACCACCGCGCCTGATCAGCTGGCCGCGCTGGAAGGCCGCTTCCGTGACCCGCGCCTGCCCGAACTGCTGTTCCGTTACCGTGCGCGCAACCATCCCGGCAGCCTCGCGCCGGCTGAACGCCAGCGCTGGCAGGATTACCGCCGCCAGCGCCTGCTCGGAGACGGCGGCCTGGGCGAACTCAACCTGTCCCAGTACCAGCAGCAGCTGGATGCACTGGCCGCCGAAGCGCCCGAGGACACCCGGCGCCAGGCCCTGCTGCAATCGCTGCGCGACTGGGGCCAGCACCTGCAGGAGACGCTGTGAGCACTTATTTCTCGGACGCCAGCTTCAAGTTCCTGCGCAGCCTTGCGCGGCACAACGACAAGGCCTGGTTCAACGATCACCGCCAGCAGTACGAAGACCACGTGCGGCAGCCGTTCCTGCGCCTGCTTGGCGACCTCCAGCCGGCGCTGGCCGAGGTCAGCGAACACTTCCGCGCCGATACCCGCGGCGTCGGTGGCTCGTTGTTCCGCATCCATCGTGACGCGCGTTTTTCCAACGACAAGTCGCCGTACAAGACCTGGCAGGGTGCACGCCTGTTCCATGAGCGCCGCCGCGAAGTGGCCGCGCCCTCGTTCTACGTGCACCTGCAGCCGGGCGAGAGCTTCGTCGGCGCTGGCCTGTGGCACCCAGAACCCGAGACGCAGCGCCGCGTGCGCCACTTCATTCTCGACAACCCGGGCAGCTGGAAGGCCGCCGCGCATGCTCCGGCGCTGCGCAAGCGCTTCGACTTCGAGGAGAGCGAGAAGCTGGTGCGCCCGCCACGTGGCTTCCCGGCCGACTTCGAATTCATTGACGACCTCAAGCACCGCAGCTGGGTGATGTGGCGCTCGCTGGACGATGCCACCATGACCGGCCCGCGCCTGTTGTCCACGCTGGGCAAGGACCTGGCTGGGCTCGGCCCGTTCGTCGACTACCTGTGCGCGGCGCTGGACCTGGAGTTCTGAGCCGCATCACCTGCCGTTCACCACTGGCTGCCTCACTTGCGGCAGTCTGGACAGCATGAAGAAGCTCACTGCACTGGCTGTGCTGCTGGTCCTGGCCTTGGCTGCGTGGTGGTTCGGTGGCCCGTACATGACCGTGCATGGCCTGTCCAAGGCCATCGAAGAACGTGACACGGCGCGACTGGAACGCTACGTCGATTTCCCGCGCGTGCGCAGCAGCCTGCGCGCGCAGCTCAATGACTATATGGTGCGCCAGGCCGGCCCGGATGTAGCGGCCAGCCCGTTCGGCGCCCTGCTCTACGGCCTGGGCGACCAGCTCGGCGGTGCTGCGGTGGACACCATGGTGACCCCGACCGGCATCGGCGCGATGCTGCAGGGCCACGTGCTGTGGAAGCGCGGTCGCAATGAACTGCAGGGCGGCGATGCCTTCGGCCCGACCGAACCGGCACGGCCGTTGAAAAACGCCGAGCATCACTTTGAAGCGCTGGACCGCTTCGTGATCGACGTTGATCGCGGCCCGGGCCAGCCGCCGTTGAAGGTGGTGCTGGAACCGCAGGGCCTGCGCTGGAAGGTGGTGGACCTGCAGTTGGGGATGTCAGGCAGCCCTTGATCGGACCCGTGGCCTGACGGCAATGCCAACCAGCTTTGGCAACTACCGGGACACAGCGCTCTGGTAGATGCCCACCTTGGTGGGCGCCGATGCATGGCAGTGCCAACCAACGGTTGGCACCCACCCGGCATGGTTTCACCCCTCGTTGGCGACGCCATGCGGCACATGGCCGGCGGCCACGTGTTCGCGCGCACTGTCGATGTTGTGCTGCGAATCGTCGAAGAAGATGTCGGCGCCGAAGGCCTGCAGGAAGGGGCCCTTGTGGCGCCCACCAAGGAACAGCGCCTCATCCAGGCGCACACCCCACTCCCGCAGGGTGCGGATCACCCGCTCATGGGCCGGCGCCGAACGCGCGGTCACCAGCGCGGTACGGATCGGCGCACTCTCGCCGGCCGGGAACACTTCCTGCAGCGTATGCAGCGCCGAAAGGAAGCCACGGAACGGTCCACCACTGAGCGGTTCGCGGGCACGTTCACGCTCGTGGCGGCCAAACGCCTCCACGCCCTGCTCGCGCGAGATGCGCTCGCTCTCGTCGCCGAAGATCACAGCGTCACCGTCGAAGGCGATGCGCAGCTGCCCGGCCGGGCGACCGGTATCGATCTGGTCGGCCGCTGCTGCTGCAGTCTCGCCGGGCGGCTTGGGCAGGATGGTGGCCGCGGCGATGCCATGACGCAGCGCACTGCGCACTGATTCGGGGTTGGCCGACAGGAACAGGTCGGTACCGAATGGCTTCACGTACGGCCAGGTCGGTTCACCGGCAGTGAACGTGGCGCGGATGATGCCCAGGCCGTAGTGCTGGATCGAATTGAAGATGCGCAGGCCGGTATCGGCCGAGTTGCGCGACAGCAGGATCACCTCGACCCGCGGGTTCTCCGGGCTGGCGCCCTGGTTCAGCGCCAGCAGCTTGCGCACCACCGGGAAGGCCACGCCGGGGCCGAGGATGTCGTCCTCGTGCTGGCGCTGGAATTCGGCGTACGCCGCCACGCCATCGCTCTCGAACAGCGCGTGGCTTTCCTCGAGGTCGAACAATGCGCGCGAGGTCACCGCAACGGTCAGCAAACGGGGAGAGTTGTCGCCCATCGGTGGGGGTCCTTCAAGCGGTCGGCGTGGCCGGCCGCCTATTGTCCTCAAAAAACGAACTGTTCGCTCAGGATCCTGTCTTCCAGGTTGTGCTCCGGGTCGAACAGCAGGGTCACGCGGCGGTCCTTCGACTCGCGGATGGTCACCTCGACCACGTCGCGGGTCTCGTGCGAATCGGCGGTCACGCTGACCGGGCGCTTGTACGGATCGAGCACCCGGAAGCGCACCTCGGTATCGGCCTTCAGGATCGCGCCGCGCCAGCGCCGCGGCCGGTACGGGGCCAACGGCGTCAGCGCGATGGTGTGCGAGCCCAGCGGCAGCACCGGACCATGCGCGGAATAGTTGTAGGCGGTGCTGCCGGCCGGGGTGGCCACCAGCACGCCGTCGCCGATCAGTTCGGCCACGCGCTCCTGGCCGTTCAGGTCGATGCCGATATGCGCGGCCTGCCGGGTCTGGCGCAGCAGCGAAACATCGTTGTAGGCAAGCGAACCGGTACTGGTACCGGACTCGGTCAGCGCCACCATTTCCAGCGGGCGTAGATGGGCCGGCTCGGCGCGGGCGATGCGGGCATGCACGTCTTCGTCGCCACGGTACTGGTTCATCAGGAAACCGACCGTGCCCAGCTTCATGCCGAACACCGGCTTGCCCAGATGCCCATGCCGGTGCAGGGTCTGCAGCATGAAGCCATCACCACCCAGCGGGCACAGCACGTCGGCCTGCTCGGGCGCGTAGTCGCCATAGCGCGACACCATGGCCGCGCGGGCCATCTGCGCGGGCTCGGTGGTGCTGGCCAGGAAAGCGATGCGGGGGGTGTCGCTCATCGGTGGATCCGGGTGGGTTTGATGGAGAGCATAACCGAGCGCCGGGAGTTGGACCCCGTGGGGCGGATGGCCGGCATATCCGCCGGGACACGCCGTAAACCCATCCCTGGGGGCTCGATCGCGCCATCATGGCGCTCACGGTCCCGACGGATATGCCGGTCATCCACCTGGCAGGTTCACGGCCGGCATCGGGTCAGGTGGTCGCAAAGGTCAAGGGCAGAAACAGAACGGCCCCGCTCTCGCGGGGCCGCTCTGTTTCAAGCATGCCGGGCAGCGCCCGGCACTACATCACTTACGCACCGTGTGCCGCCAGCTGGCCCAGGCGCTGCACCGCGACCGAGACGGTCGGGTAGTCCAGGGTCTTCTGCTCGGCCAGTTCGGCCAGCATCGCCAGGGTGAAGCGCAGGCTGTTGTCGTCACGGCCCATCCAGGCTGCGACCTTGGCCTCCGCGCTGCTGCCCTTGGTGCCCAGCACCTGGCCGGCCAGGTTGCGGTGGTTGGCCGCCAGTTCGTCACGCAGCACGCCACGTGCCACGGCGTGCCAACGACCGTTGACCTCCAGCGCGTCGACCTGCTCGAACAGCCACGGCAGCTGCAGGGCATCGCCCAGGCGGAAGTGGACCTTGGACACGTCCACCGGCTTCAGCTTGCGGGTGCGGGCCAGTTCGATGATGTCGAACGCCGGCTCCAGGAAGTGCAGTTCGGCCAGCTGCTGCGCCAGCGCGGACGGCAGGCCCTTTTCCTTCCACTCGGCCACCAGGGCTTCGTAGGTCGGACGCTGCGAATCCGGCAGCACACCCGAAGCAACGCGGATGTCGTTGAACGGGCCCTGGTAGCGGTTGACCGCTTCGGTGATGCCCGGCATCGCACCCGGGCGCGACAGCAGCCAACGCACGAACGAACGCTGCAGCTTCCAGATCACTTCCAGTGCATCGATCTGCACCGACTCCGGCACCTTGCCGTCGAGGGCATCGATCTGCGCCCACAGCGCGCGTGCATCCAGCGTTTCGCGGCTGATGGTGTAGGCCTTGGCGACCTCGGCGATGGAACGGCCGGTGTCTTCCTGCATGCGCATCAGGAAGGTGGCGCCCATGCGGTTGATGGTCTGGTTGGTCACGGCCGTGGCGATGATTTCGCGCTTCAGGCGGTGACGCTCCATCGCGTCGGCGTACTTCTTCTGCAGCGGGGTCGGGAAGTAGCGCTGCAGTTCCTTGGACAGGTACGGATCTTCCGGGATGTCCGAATCCAGCAGCTGGGCGAACGCCACCAGCTTGGAGTAGGACAGCAGCACCGACAGTTCCGGACGGGTCAGGCCCTGGCCGCGTGCCTTGCGCTGCGACAGCTCGGCGTCGGACGGCAGGAACTCGATCTGGCGATCGAGCAGGCCCTGCTGTTCCAGGGTACGGATGAAGTGCTGCTTGGAACCCAGGCGCTTGACCGCCATCCGCTCCATCAGGCTCAGCGCCTGGTTCTGGCGGTAGTTGTCGTTGAGCACCAGCTCGGCGACTTCATCGGTCATCGAGGCCAGCAGCTTGTTGCGCTGCTCGACGGTCAGCTTCTTGGCCCGCACCACATCGTTGAGCAGGATCTTGATGTTGACTTCGTGGTCGGAGGTGTCCACACCGGCCGAGTTGTCGATGAAGTCAGTGTTGAGCAGCACGCCGGCCTGGGCGGCCTCGATGCGGCCCAGCTGGGTCATGCCCAGGTTGCCGCCCTCGCCCACCACCTTGCAGCGCAGCTCGCCACCGTTCACGCGCAGGGCGTTGTTGGCGCGGTCGCCGACATCGCTGTGCTGCTCGCTGGCGGCCTTGACGTAGGTACCGATGCCGCCGTTCCACAACAGGTCGACCGGTGCCTTCAGGATCGCGCTCATCAGATCGTTCGGCGACAGCGCCTTGACGTTGTCGTCCAGGCCCAGCGCTTCACGCACCTGCGGGGTGATCTCGATCGACTTCAGGCTGCGCGGATAGATGCCGCCGCCCTTGCTGATCAGCTTGGCATCGTAGTCCGCCCAGCTCGAACGCGGCACGGTGAACAGGCGCTCACGTTCGACGAACGTGGTGGCCGCATCCGGGTTCGGGTCCAGGAAGATGTGGCGGTGATCGAAGGCAGCGACCAGGCGGATGTGGCGCGACAGCAGCATGCCGTTGCCGAACACGTCGCCGGACATGTCGCCGACGCCGACCGCGGTGAAGTCCTGGCTCTGGCTGTCACGGCCCAGCGCACGGAAGTGGCGCTTGACCGACTCCCACGCACCGCGTGCGGTGATGCCCATGCCCTTGTGGTCGTAACCGACCGAACCACCGGAGGCGAACGCATCGCCCATCCAGAAGCCGTGCGCGATGGCCAGGCCGTTGGCGATGTCGGAGAAGGTCGCGGTGCCCTTGTCGGCCGCCACCACCAGGTACGGATCGTCCATGTCGTGGCGCACGACATCCACCGGCGGCACGATCTTGTTGTTGACGATGTTGTCGGTGATGTCCAGCAGGCCCTGGATGAACAGCTTGTAGCAGGCCACGCCGTTGGCGAAGATCGCATCACGGTCGCCGTTCACCGGCGGGGTCTTGGCGAAGAAGCCGCCCTTCGCGCCGACCGGCACGATGACGGTGTTCTTGACCATCTGCGCCTTGACCAGGCCCAGCACTTCGGTACGGAAGTCTTCACGACGGTCCGACCAGCGCAGGCCGCCACGGGCAACGGCACCGAAGCGCAGGTGGGTACCTTCCACGCGCGGGCCGTAGACGAAGATTTCGCGGTATGGGCGCGGCTTCGGCAGGTCCGGCACCAGCGCCGAATCGAACTTGAAGCTGATGACGTGGCCGTGCTGGCCGTTGGCATCGGTCTGGTAGTAGCTGGTGCGCAGGGTCGCGTCGATCACGCCCATGAACGAGCGCAGGATGCGGTCCTCGTCCAGGCTGGACACGCGGTCCATCAGCTTCAGCAGCGCATCGCGCGCGGCCTGCATCTGTGCGTCGCGGTCACCCTTGCGGGCGTCGACCACGGTCTTGAGCACCTTCAGGGTGGCGTCGTCGCCTGCAGCCAGCACGTCGAGGTGGGCCTTCAGCTGGGCCTGGCCGGCAGCGATGTCTTCCTTGCTTTCATGGCCGGTGGCCGGATCGAAGCGCGCTTCGAACAGTTCCACCAGCAGGCGGGCCAGCAGCGGGTAGCGCGCGAAGGTGCCTTCCACGTAGGCCTGTGAGAACGGCACGCCGGTCTGCAGGAGGTACTTGCAGTAGCCACGCAGCATGGCGACCTGGCGCCAGTGCAGGCCGGCGGCCAGCACCAGGCGGTTGAAGCCATCGTTCTCGGCATCGCCGTGCCAGACGCGGGCGAAGGTCTCGCCGAAGGCTTCATCGACGCTGGCGGCATCAATCGCACCGGCGGTCGATTCGACCTCGAAGTCCTGCACGTACACCGGGGCGTTGTCGACCGACAGGCGGTACGGACGCTCCGCAATCACGCGCAGGCCCATGTTTTCCATCATCGGCAGCGCGTCCGACAACGGGATGTCGTCCAGCTGGCGGTACAGCTTCAGGCGCAGGCCGTCACCGCTTTCGCGCGGCACGGCCTGCAGGCTCAGGCGCAGGTCGTCCGGGCCGGTCAGGGCGTCGAGCTGGCTGACATCGTTGGCGGCAACGGCGGTGCTGTTGTCTTCGATGTAGCCGGCCGGCAGCGCCTTGCCGATACGGGCAGCGATGCGCAGGCCTTCGCTCTCGCCGTGGCGGGTGACCAGCGCTTCACGCAGGTCGTCCTGCCAGTTGCGCAGCACCTGGGCCAGCTTCTGCTCCAGTTCGGCGGTATCGACGTCGAGCATTTCACCCGGCTTCGGGCGCACGATCAGGTGCACCTGGGCCAGCGGCGATTCGCCCAGCACCACCGAGCTGTCCACGTACTCACCGTGCAGCGCTTCCTTCAGCATCGCTTCGATGCGCAGGCGAACGTCGGTGTTGAAGCGCTCGCGCGGCAGGTAGACCAGCGCGGAAATGAAACGGCTGTACTTGTCGCGGCGCAGGAACAGGCGGCTGCGCACGCGCTCCTGCAGGCCCAGCACGCCCATGGCGGTGCGGAACAGTTCGTCCTCGCTGGACTGGAACAGTTCTTCGCGCGGCAGGGTTTCCAGGATGTGGCGCAGCGCCTTGCCACTGTGGCTGGCCGGGGCCAGGCCCGACTGCTTCATCACGTGCTCGTGGCGCTGGCGCACCAGCGGGATTTCCCACGGGCGACGGTTGTAGGCGCTGGAGGTGAACAGGCCAAGGAAGCGCTGCTCGCCGATGATCTTGCCCTTGGCGTCGAACTCCAGCACGCCGATGTAGTCCATGTAGCCGGCGCGGTGCACGCGCGAACGGGCATTGGTCTTGGTCAGGATCAGCGCGTCCTTCAGGCCGGACGTGGCGTTCAGGCCCTGCGCGGCCAGGGTCTTGACCGGACGGGCGGCGGACTTGTCCTTGCCGCGCATCAGGCCCAGGCCAGTGTCGTTCAGCGGCGCCAGCACATCTTCCTTGCCCTGCTTCTCGACGCGGTACTCGCGGTAGCCGAAGAAGGTGAAGTGGTTGTCGGCAGCCCAGCGCAGGAATTCCTGTGCTTCCTTGCGCGAGGCGTCGTCGACCGGCAGCTGGCGCTTGCCCAGGTCGTCGGCCAGCGCCAGCGCCTTGTCCTTCATCGGCTGCCAGTCGCGCACGATCGCGCGCACTTCGTCCAGCGCCTTGTTGATGGCCTGTTCGATGGCGGCCATGGCTTCGGCCGGCTGGCGGTCGATCTCCAGCAGCATCACCGACTCGGCATCACCCTCGCCGACCTTGACCAGCTTGCCGGCCTTGTCGCGGCTGAAGCGCAGCACCGGGTGGCCCAGCACGTGGACGCCCACGCCCTGTTCGGCCAGCGACATGGTGACGGTATCGACGAGGAACGGCATGTCGTCGTTGACGATCTGCAGCACCGTGTGCGGCGATTCCCAGCCATTGGCCTTCGCGGTCGGATTGAACACGCGGACGTTGGCCTTGCCGGCCTTGCGGGCACGGGCGAATTCCAGCGTCTCAGCCGCGAGAGCGGCCCACTCTTCAGCGCTGTGGTGCGGGAACTCGTCCGACTCCATGCGCTTGTAGAAGTCAGTGGCGAACGCCACTGCTTCGGCCTGTGCGGCCGCGGGGTAGCGCTTGCGCAATGCCGTGTACACCGGCTCCAGGGAGAAACCAGCGGTCACTGCGACCTCCGACTCTGCTGGTTTGGTCTTGTTTTTCACGGTCTTGGCTGCGGTTTTTTGCGGTTTCATGGCAGAGCGATGCGCTTGCTCAGTTGGGAAAATGAAATTGTAGCCCTACCGCACGAAAAGGCCTTGCTGCAGGACGGAATAAGCAGATTCGGGTTTGCTGCGGTTTAGACGCCTATTCAGTTCGCACCGGTATGGTGCTGGCGCCTGTTTCAGCACTGCCGACAGGATCGGCAAAACGTGTTACCGGAAGACACACGCGGCGACGCCGATGCGATTCCACAATCCTGAACTGGACGGTATAGTCCACCGCGTGAATCCGGCCTACCTCCCCGTTGCCCTCGATGCACGCGATGAGCGCGTGTTCGACGCCGTACGCGAACTGCTGGCCCAGCAGGGCATGCAGATGAGCATGGAGGCGGTGGCCCAGCACGCCGGCTGCTCCAAGCAGACCCTGTACTCGCGCTATGGCAGCAAGCAGGATCTGTTGCGCCGGGTGATGCAGCGCCATGTCGGCCACGCCACCGGCGCCATGGTCCGTGCACTCCGCACTGACGACCTGCGTGCCAGCCTGCTCCAGTTCGCCACCGACTTCCTGGAGCATTTCAACCAACCGCACGTAGGACAGGCCTGTCGGCTGATCGCTGCCGACGCGGCCCAGTTTCCCGAAGAGGCGCGTACGCTGTACCGGCATGGGGCCGGCGCGCTGACGCTTCATCTTGCTGAATGGATTGAAACCGTTTGCATGCGCGGCCAGCTCCGGCATGACGACCCGCACTTCATGGCCGAACTGCTGCTGAGCATGATCGCCGGTCAGGATTTCGACAAACAGCGCTTCCATACCCCCCATCGTGATGACGCGCTGCTGCGTCGGCGCTGGGCAGAGTTCTCCGTCGACAGCTTCCTGCGCGCATTCGCGCCACAGCCGTTGCCGGCCCCGCCTACAAACCAACCCCGGAGTTCCTCCTGATGACCGCCCCACTCCGCACCCTTGCCTTGACGTGCGCCGTTGCTGTCGCGCTGGCTGCCTGCAAGAAGCCGGAACAGCAGATGCCCCCGCCGCCGGAGGTGGGCGTGATCGACGCCAAGCCGCAGACCCTGCCGCTGCAGCGCGAGCTGGTCGGCCGCCTGTCGCCGTTCCGCAGCGCCGACGTGCGCGCGCGCGTGCCGGGCGTGCTGCTCAAGCGCGTCTACCAGGAAGGCTCGCAGGTCAAGCAGGGCCAGACCCTGTTCCTGATCGACCCGGCCCCGCTGCGCGCCTCGCTCAACGCCTCCGAAGCACAGCTGGCCTCGGCCCGCGCCACCTATGCCAATGCCAAGGTGGCCGCTGATCGCGCCCGCTCCCTGGCGCCGCAGCAGTTCGTCTCCAAGTCCGACCTGGACAACGCTGAATCGGCCGAGCGCACCGCGCTGGCCGCGGTCAAGCAGGCCGAGGCGGCGGTGACCTCTTCGCGCATCAGCCTGGGCTACACCGAAGTGACCGCACCGATCAGCGGCGTGGCCAACAAGCAGCAGGTCACCGAGGGCGCGCTGGTCGGCCAGGGCGACGTGACCCTGCTGACCACCGTCGACCAGCTCGATCCGCTGTACGTGAACTTCTCGCTGAGCGTGGACGAACTGAGCCAGCTGCGCGCGCAGCAGGCCAAGGGTGCGCTGGCACTGTCCGGTGACGGCAAGGCCACCGTCAGCGTCAAGCTGGCCGATGGCAGCACCTACAGCGAGCCGGGCACCCTGGACTTCTCCTCGACCACGGTCGACCCGGCCACCGGCGCGGTGTCGCTGCGTGCGCTGCTGCCGAACCCGCAGCAGATCCTGCTGCCGGGTGCCTTCGTCAGCTTCCAGGCCAACCTGGGCGAGCGCAACAACGCCTACCTGGTGCCGCAGCAGGCGCTGCTGCGTGACACCACCGGCGGCTACGTGATGGTGGTGGGCGCCGATGGCAAGGTCGTTCGCAAGAACGTCAAGACCGACGGCGCGCAGAACGGCAACTGGCTGGTCAGCGACGGCCTGGCCGCCGGTGACAAGGTGATCGTGGCCGGCGTGCAGAAGGTCAAGGAAGGTGCACCGGCGGTGGCCAAGCCGTGGACCCCAGGCCAGGACGCCAACGGCAAGCCTGCCGCAGGCGGCGCGCCGGCAGGTGCAGCACCGGCCGCAGGCAAGGCACCGGCCGACGCGGCCAAGCCCGAGCAGGCCGATGCGGCCAAGCCGGCCGCCACCGATTCGAACAAGCAGTAACGGGAACCTTCCGTCATGCCTAAATTTTTCATCGAACATCCAGTCTTCGCCTGGGTGGTTGCGATCCTGATCTCGCTCAGCGGCGTGATCGCGATCCTCAACCTGGGCGTGGAGTCCTATCCCAACATCGCCCCGCCGCAGGTCACCGTCTCGGCGACCTACCCGGGCGCCAGTGCCGACACCACGGAAAAATCGGTCACCCAGGTGATCGAGCAGCAGCTGACCGGTATCGATCACCTGCTGTATTTCAGTTCCTCGTCCGCCTCCAACGGCCGTGCGCAGATCACCCTGACCTTCGAGACCGGTACCGATCCGGACATCGCCCAGGTGCAGGTGCAGAACAAGGTCTCGCTGGCCACGCCCCGACTGCCTTCGGAAGTGACCCAGCAGGGCGTGGTGGTGGCCAAGGCCAATGCCGGCTTCCTGATGGTGATCGCGCTGCAGTCCGATACGCCGGCCATCAACCGTGATGCCCTGAACGATATCGTCGGTTCGCGCGTGCTCGACCAGGTCTCGCGCATCCCCGGCGTCGGCAGCACCCAGCAGTTTGGTTCCGAGTACGCCATGAACATCTGGCTGAACCCGGAAAAGATGCAGGGCTACGGCCTGTCGGCCAGCCAGGTGCTGGCGGCAGTGCGCGCGCAGAACGTGCAGTTCGCCGCCGGTGCGCTGGGTTCGGACCCGTCGCCGGAAGGCCAGCACTTCACCGCCACGGTCTCGGCCGAAGGCCGCTTCAGCTCGCCGCAGGAGTTCGAGAACATCATCCTGCGCGCGAATCCTGACGGCTCGCGGGTGCTGCTGAAGGACATCGCCCGCGTTGCCTTCGGTGCCAACAACTACGGCTTCGACACCCAGTACAACGGCAAGCCGACCGGCGCCTTCGCCATCCAGCTGCTGCCGGGCGCCAACGCCCTGAACGTGGCCGATGCGGTGCGCGCCAAGATGGACGAGCTGCAGCCCAGCTTCCCGTCCGGCGTGACCTGGTTCTCGCCGTACGACAGCACCACCTTCGTCAAGATCTCGATCCAGGAAGTGGTCAAGACCCTGTTCGAAGCAGTGTTCCTGGTGTTCCTGGTGATGCTGATCTTCCTGCAGAACTTCCGCGCCACCCTGATCCCGACCCTGGTCATCCCGGTGGCCCTGCTCGGCACCTTCCTGGGCATGTGGATGATCGGCTTCACGATCAACCAGCTGACCCTGTTCGCGATGGTGCTGGCGATCGGCATCGTGGTCGATGACGCGATCGTGGTGATCGAGAACGTCGAACGCATCATGACCGAGGAGGGCCTGGCGCCGAAGCCGGCCACGCAGAAGGCGATGACCCAGATCACCGGCGCGGTGGTGGCGATCACCGTCGTACTGGCTGCGGTGTTCATTCCGTCCGCCCTGCAGGGCGGCGCCGCCGGTGAGATCTACAAGCAGTTCGCGCTGACCATCGCCATCTCGATGGCGTTCTCGGCGTTCCTGGCCCTGGGCTTCACCCCGGCGCTGTGCGCGACCTTCCTCAAGCCGACGCACAACGACAACCCGAACATCATCTACCGCACCTTCAACAAGTACTACGACAAGATCAGCCACACCTATGTGGGCCACATCACCTCGGCGGTGCGCCATGCGCCGCGCTGGATGATCCTGTTCGTGGTATTGACCGCTCTGTGCGGCTTCCTGTTCACCCGCATGCCGGGCAGCTTCCTGCCGGAAGAAGACCAGGGCTATGCATTGGCGATCGTGCAGCTGCCGCCGGGCTCGACCAAGGGCCAGACCAACGAAGTGTTCGCGCAGATGCGTGGCATCCTGGAAAAGCAGGATGGCTATGAAGGCATGCTGCAGGTGGCCGGCTTCAGCTTCGTCGGTTCCGGCGAGAACGTGGGCATGGGCTTCATCCGCCTGAAGCCGTGGGAGGAACGCAAGTTCACCGCGCCGGAGTTCATCCAGAACATGAATGGCGCGTTCTACGGCATCAAGGAAGCGCAGATCTTCGTGGTCAACCTGCCCACCGTGCAGGGCCTTGGCCAGTTCGGTGGTTTCGACATGTGGCTGCAGGACCGTAGCGGTGCCGGTTACGAGCAGCTGACCCAGGCCCGGAACATCCTGCTCGGCCAGGCCGCGCAGAAGCCGGACCACCTGGTCGGCGTGCGCCCGAACGGCCTGGAAAACGCGCCGCAGCTGCAGCTGCACGTGGACCGCGTGCAGGCGCAGTCCATGGGCATGTCGGTGTCGGACGTGTACAGCACCATCCAGCTGATGCTGGCCCCGGTGTACGTGAACGACTTCTTCTACGAAGGCCGCATCAAGCGCGTGACCATGCAGGCTGATGGCCCGTACCGCACCGGCCAGGAGTCGCTGAAGAGCTTCTACAGCCCGTCCAGCCTGACCACCAATGCCGACGGCACCAACGCGATGATCCCGCTCAACACGGTGGTCAAGTCCGAGTGGGTATCCGCGCCGCCGTCGCTGAGCCGCTACAACGGCTACTCGGCGATCAACATCGTCGGTTCGCAGGCGCCGGGCACCAGCTCGGGCGAAGCGATGCAGACCATGGAAGGCATCGTCAACGACGACCTGCCGGCCGGCTTCGGCTACGACTGGTCGGGCATGTCCTACCAGGAAATCCTGGCCGGCAACGCCGCGACCCTGCTGCTGGTGCTGTCCATCGTGGTGGTGTTCCTGTGCCTGGCCGCGCTGTATGAAAGCTGGTCGATCCCGGTGGCGGTGCTGCTGGTGGTGCCGCTGGGCGTGCTCGGTGCACTCGGCCTGTCGATGCTGCGTGGCCTGCCCAACGACCTGTTCTTCAAGATCGGCCTGATCACCGTGATCGGCCTGGCAGCGAAGAACGCGATCCTGATCGTGGAGTTCGCGGTGGAGCAGCGTGCAGCCGGCAAGAACCTGCGCGATGCCACCATCGAGGCGGCCCGCCTGCGTTTCCGCCCGATCCTGATGACCTCGTTCGCGTTCATCATGGGCGTGATCCCGATGGCGATCTCCACCGGCGCCGGCGCCAACTCCCGCCACGCCATCGGTACCGGCGTGATCGGCGGCATGCTGTTCGCCACCCTGCTCGGCCTGCTGATGATCCCGGTGTTCTTCGTGGTCGTGCGCCGCATGCTGGGTGACAAGCTGGATGAACCTTCCAAGGAGTTCCTGGAACGCCAGCGCGACGCGGAATCCGCGCATCGTCCGGATCGTTGATCCGGCGGTGAGCTGAAACGAAAAGGCCCCGGAGCGATCCGGGGCCTTTTTTCTTGCCACATCTGAATCCATGCCAACCAAGGTTGGCATCTACCAGGGCAACGGCATGCCCGGTAGCCGCCAACCTTGGTTGGCGCTGTTCGGGCAACGTCTCAGCGCAGCAGCGCCACCACCACGCACACGGCCACAACCGCCATCGCAGGCCATTGCATCGGCAGGAAGAAGAAGTGATGCGGAGCATGCTGGCCATGTGCACGCGGCTTTCGATTGAGCACGAAACCCAGCACTGTATTGATTGCCGAGCCAAGGCCGAACGCCAACAGGACCTGGCCGAGTGACGTATTGCCCCGACCCACCGCAGGATCGGGGAACAGAACCAGGATGAGCAGCACGGCAGCAATCGGCGTGAGCAGGGTCAGCAGCCCTGCGCCTCGATAGATGAGCATGTGGTGGTGTCCATGAACGGCCGGGCATTCTGCGATCATCGAGCCGGAATGCCAATTGATCGTTGGCCTGCCGACTGCCCAGAGACCGGTCGCATATGGCCTGTACCGGAAAGCCCCTTCCACTGCAGCGGTGGGAGTCCCCGACACCGAGGCGCTCAAGGCGTCTACCGGTTTCGCAGAAGTCCCCCGCTTTGGATTCATGGGCGCGCAGAAGTGCGGCACGCCCGGATCGTTGCTATCCAGATGCCTCCAAGGCAATCGATCCGATGCCGTCCAGGAGACCGTTCATGGAAAGAGCACCACTACGACTCTTCAGCCGTCCCGCCCTGCTGCTTGCCGCCCTCTTCGCGGCCAGCAGCATCCAGGACGCCCATGCGGCAGGCGTCCTCGTCTGCGACAACTGTCGCGATCCACGCGCGCTGGCGCTGTCCTCGGGAACGGGGCCCACCATCGTCGCCGACTTCCAGCAGCGCCGGATCCATGGCTTCGACGTGGAATACGATCGCGAGCTGCGCCGCTATCGCGCAACAAGGGCGCAGATTCCCGAATCGATCAGTGCATCCTTCAACCGGATCATGGGCATGCTCGACAACAATGTGCCGATCACTCAGTTCGCCTCGCGGCAGACGGCAGGCAGAGGTGCCCAGTTCGAAGTGCATCCGGATGACCCGCAATCGGCCAACGGCATACGATTCCCGGAAGAACACAGGAACCTCAATGCCTACGATGTCGTGCAGATGGCAACCGAGCGTTTCAGACTGGAGAGCGCCATGGGCAAGGCATTCACCGGCGCCACGACATCGTCGAGGGCCTGGAACAGCATGGCGACATTCCTGTCCTCGATCGGCCTGAGCTTCGTCAGCAAGGCCCTGGGAATCGACAGTGCACTCTACAGGATCACCTGGCGCGATGGCTCGAAGACCACGCTGGTCATCGTCCCCTCGTCAGTGGACACCGCCAAATACGTGCAGGGCGAGAGCAAGGACGCCAATGGCAACATGATTCCCGACGGCGCGGCAACCAGCCCCGGCCTGGCCCAACACTTCGCCGGCATCTACAACTTCAACAGCCGGGACGATCTGGATCGATGGGTCGACTCCGGGCGCCTCTATGGGGTGAACATGTTCCCGGGTGCTCCACCTGAGTCGCTGCAGGTCGTCTGTGAATGGAATGGAAGGGATATCGTCTGCCGATTGCCACGTTGATCGCACAAGCGATACGGGGCGGCAATCGCCGCCCCGTCGTGTCCATCAGCGCAGCCCGGTCTCGTTGCGGGCGATCACCAGGCGCTGGATCTCCGAGGTGCCTTCGTAGATCTCGGTGATCTTGGCATCACGGAAGTAACGCTCCAGCGGCATTTCCTTTGAATAGCCCATGCCGCCATGGATCTGCACGGCCTGGTGGGTGATCCACATCGCGGCTTCCGAAGCGGTCAGCTTGGCCACCGCCGCTTCGGTGCTGAAGCGCTTGCCCTGGCCCTTCACCCACGCCGCGCGCAGGGTCAGCAGCAGCGCTGCGTCCAGCTTGCACTTCATGTCGGCGATCTTGGCCTGGGTCATCTGGAAGGTACCGATGGCCGCGCCGAACGCCTTGCGCTCCTTCACGTACTCCAGGGTCGCTTCATAGGCGGCACGGGCGATGCCGATGGCCTGCGAGGCGATACCGATGCGGCCCGCGTCGAGCACGCTCATGGCGATCTTGAAGCCCTCGCCTTCCTGGCCCAGCACGTCTTCGGCCTGCGCCACATAGTCGTTGAACTCGATCTCGCAGGTGGCCGAGGCACGGATGCCCAGCTTGGGCTCGGTCTTGCCACGACCGAAACCGGCCTTGTCGGTATCGATGATGAAGGCGGTGATGCCGCGCGCGCCCTTGTCCGGCTCGCTCATCGCGAACAGCACGATGTACTTGGCCACCGGGCCGGAGGTGATCCAGCTCTTCTTGCCATTGATGACGAAGGTGCCGTCGGCCTGCTTCACCGCGCGGCAACGCATGGCGGTGGCATCGGAACCGGACTGCGGCTCGGTCAGCGCGAACGCGCCGATGGCCGTGCCTTCGGCGATGGCACGCACGTAGGTCTGCTTCTGCTGCTCGGTACCGTGAGTGAGGATGCCGTTGCAGAACAGCGAATTGTTGACCGACATGATGGTCGAATGGGCTGCGTCGGCGGCGGCGACCTCCACCATCGCCAGCACGTACGCAACCGGGTCCATGCCCGCACCACCGTATTCGGTGGGCACTTCGATACCCATCAGGCCGTTCTCGCCCAGCAGGCGGATGTTGTCCAGCGGGAACTCGCCGGTACGGTCATGATGCTCCGCGCTGGGGGCGATCTTTTCCTGCGCGATGCGCCGCGCGACGTCCTGCAACATCAACTGCTCTTCAGTAAAGCTGAAATCCACAACACCCTCCCGGGTACATGATGTTATGGGCCGCGCAGGGCGCGCCCAGGTGCACCGATTGTACCGGGGCCCGGCGGCTTCCGTACGCCAGCGACTTGACCGCGGCAGGCCCTCTCAGCGAATATATCTCTATATCGCGATAGGTAGATATTTATGGATCTTGAAGATTGGTCGACCCGCCTGAAGGTGTTCGCCGATGCGACCCGCGTGCGCCTGCTGGCGCTGCTGGAGCAGGAGGAACTGACCGTGGCCGAACTGTCGGCGATCACCCGACTGGCTCAGCCGCGCGTGTCCACCCATCTGGCGCGCCTGAAGGAAGCCGGCCTGGTTCGCGACCGCCGCGCCGGCGTGTCGGCCTATTACCGCTTCGACGAAGCCCAGCTGGACCCGGCGCAGCGTGCATTGTGGCATGCATTGAGCAACGGAAGCGACGATCCGCTGCTGCGCAAGGATGCCGAGCGCGTGGCCGCGGTACTGGCCCACCGTGCCTCCGACCAGAACTGGGCCGACAGCGTGGCCGGCGACATGGAACGCCACTACTCTCCCGGACGGACCTGGGAGGCGCTGGCGCGTACCGCGCTGCCGCTGCTGGAAACCGGCGACGTGCTGGACATCGCTTCCGGCGACGGCGTGCTGGCCGAACTGGTGGCCCCGCATGCCAAGCGCTACATCTGCATCGACACCAGCGCGCGCGTGGTCGCCGCGGCCAGCGAGCGGCTGCGTCGCCTGCCCAATGTGGAAGTGCGCGAGGGCGACATGCATGCGCTGCCGTTCAAGGACGGCAGCTTCGACCTGGTGGTGCTGATGCACGCACTGACCTATGCCAACAAGCCGGCGCAGGCGGTGACCGAAGCCGCGCGCGTGCTGCGCCCGGGGGGGCGTCTGCTGCTGTGCAGCCTGGCCCGTCATGAGCACAAGGCGGCCGTGGAGGCCTATGGCCACGTCAACCTCGGCTTCAGCGACAAGGAACTGCGCAAATTCGTCGACAAGGCCGGCCTGCAGGTCTCGAGCCTGGAGACGGTCACCCGCGAAAAGCGCCCGCCGCACTTCGAAGTGATCTCGCTGATCGCCAACAAGCCCTGAGCCGGAAATCGCCATGTCCACCCTGCCCTGGTTGCACCCTGACCGCGCCAACGCCCTGCTCGACGCCCTGCGCGATCGGATCCTGATCATCGACGGCGCGATGGGAACGATGATCCAGCGCCATGGCCTGCAGGAAGACGACTACCGCGGCGAGCGCTTCGCCGGTGGCTACGACCACGCGCACGGCCCGGGCTGCGACCATGCGGCGCCGGAAGGACATGACCTGAAGGGCAACAACGACCTGCTGCTGCTGACCCGGCCGCAGATCGTCGCCGACATCCACACCGCCTACCTGGAAGCGGGCGCGGATCTGGTCGAGACCAACACCTTCAACGCCACGTCGGTCAGCCAGGCCGACTACCACCTCGAACACCTGGTGTACGAGTTGAACAAGGCGGGCGCTGCAGTGGCACGGGCCTGCTGCGATACGGTGGCCGCAACCACACCGGGCAAACCGCGCTTCGTGATCGGGGTGATCGGGCCGACCAGCCGCACCGCCTCGATCAGCCCTGACGTCAACGATCCCGGCTTCCGCAACACCAGCTTCGACGAGCTGCGCGACACCTATCGCGAAGCCATCGACGGCCTGATCGATGGCGGCGCCGACACCATCATGGTCGAGACCATCTTCGACACGCTCAACGCCAAGGCGGCGCTGTATGCGCTGGAGGAAGCGTTCGATGCGCGCGGCGCGCGCTTGCCGGTGATGATCTCCGGCACCATCACCGACGCGTCCGGACGCACCCTGTCCGGGCAGACGGCCGAAGCGTTCCATGCGTCGCTGGCGCATGCACGACCGCTGTCGATCGGACTGAACTGCGCGCTGGGCGCCGATGCGATGCGCCCGCACGTGGAAACCCTTGCACAGGTCGCCGACTGTTACGTCAGCGCACACCCCAATGCCGGCCTGCCCAATGCCTTCGGCGAGTACGACGAGACGCCGGAGGACATGGCCAGCACCCTGCGAGGCTTCGCCGAAGATGGCCTGCTGAACCTGGTCGGTGGCTGCTGCGGCTCCACGCCCGACCATATCCGTGCGATTGCCAATGCCATGGCCGGGCTGTCGCCGCGCGCGCTGCCCGGCACCCGGGAGCAGGCCGCATGAACGTTGCCGCCACCGTCCCGCACTTCCCGCCCTACTGCTGTTGAGCCGACGCCTGCCATGACGCCTGTCCGCCCTACCCGCCTGTCCGGCCTGGAACCCCTGGTCATCACCCCGGACCTGCTGTTCATCAACGTCGGCGAACGCACCAACGTCACCGGCAGCGCGCAGTTCCGCAAGCTGATCAAGGAAGGCCGCTACGAGGAGGCGGTGGACGTGGCCCGCCAGCAGGTGGCCAGCGGCGCGCAGATCCTCGACGTCAACATGGACGAGGGCCTGATCGATTCGGAAGCGGCGATGACCCGCTACCTCAACCTGATCATGTCCGAGCCGGACATCGCGCGCATCCCGGTGATGGTCGACTCCTCCAAGTGGAGCGTGATCGAGGCCGGCCTGAAGTGCCTGCAGGGCAAGAGCGTGGTCAACTCGATCTCGCTGAAGGAAGGCGAGGCGCTGTTCCGCGAGCATGCACGCAAGGTGCTGCGCTATGGCGCCGCTGCGGTGGTGATGGCCTTCGATGAAAGCGGCCAGGCCGATACCTGCGCGCGCAAGGTCGAGATCTGCACCCGCGCCTACCGCATCCTGGTCGACGAGATCGGCTTCCCGCCGCAGGACATCATCTTCGATCCGAACATCTTCGCCGTCGCCACCGGCATCGAAGAGCACGACAACTATGCGGTGGACTTCATCGAAGCCACCCGCATCATCAAGCAGACACTGCCGCACTGCCATGTGTCCGGCGGCGTCTCCAACGTGTCGTTCTCGTTCCGTGGCAACGAAACGGTACGCCAGGCCATCCACTCGGTCTTCCTGTACCACGCGATCGCCGCCGGCATGGACATGGGCATTGTCAATGCCGGTGCCATGCCGATCTACGACGAGCTGGAGCCGGAGCTGCGCGAGCGCGTGGAGGATGTGATCCTCAACCGCCGCAGCGACGCCACCGAGCGCCTGCTGGAAATCGCCGAGCGCTACAAGGGCAGGAAGGGCGCAGCGAAGACCGAGGACCTGGCCTGGCGCGAGAAGCCGGTGGCGCAGCGCCTGGCGCACGCGCTGGTGCACGGCCTGGATGCCTTCGTAGAGGAAGACACCGAGCTCGCCCGTCAGGCCTCCAGCCGCCCGCTGGACGTGATCGAAGGCCCGCTGATGGACGGCATGAACGTGGTCGGCGACCTGTTCGGCGCCGGCAAGATGTTCCTGCCGCAGGTGGTGAAATCCGCGCGCGTGATGAAGAAGGCGGTGGCCTACCTGCTGCCGTACATCGAAGCGGAAAAGGCGCGCAGTGGCGACACCGCCAAGAGCAACGGCAAGATCATCATGGCCACGGTGAAGGGCGATGTGCATGACATCGGCAAGAACATCGTCGGCGTGGTCCTGGCCTGCAACAACTTCGAGGTGGTCGACCTGGGCGTGATGGTTCCAGCACAGAAGATCCTCGATGCCGCGCGCGAACACAACGCCGACCTGATCGGCCTGTCCGGCCTGATCACTCCATCACTGGAGGAGATGAGCCACGTCGCCCGCGAGATGCAGCGACAGGGCTTCGACCTTCCGCTGCTGATCGGTGGCGCGACCACCTCACGCGCGCACACCGCACTGAAGATCGACCCGCATTACCACGCGCCGACGGTCTGGGTGAAGGATGCTTCGCGCGCGGTCGGCGTGGCCCAGTCGCTGATCTCGCGCGACCTGCGCGACGCCTTCGTTGCCGCCAACGAGGCCGACTATGCCGAGATCCGTGCGCGTCATCGCAACCGTGGCGATGCCAAGCGCCTGGTATCGCTGGAGCACGCACGCGGGCAGAAATTCCAAGGCGACTGGGACAGCTACACGCCGCCCACACCGAAGCAGCCGGGCCTGCACGTGTTCGATGACTATCCGCTGGCCGAGCTGGTGGACTACATCGACTGGACGCCGTTCTTCCAGGCGTGGGAGCTGGCCGGCAAGTTCCCGGCGATCCTCACCGACGAGATCGTCGGCACCCAGGCCAGCGATCTGTACAAGGACGCCCGCACGATGCTCGACCGCATCGTCGGCGAGAAGTGGCTGACCGCCAAGGCGGTGTTCGGCCTGTGGCCGGCCAGCAGCATCGGCGACGATGTGCGCGTGCAGCACCCGCAGGGCGAAACCACCCTGCACTTCCTGCGCCAGCAGGTGGACAAGCCGGCCGAGCGCCCGGATTTCTGCCTGGCCGATTTCATTGCACCGGCCGACAGCGGCCGGGACGACTGGATCGGCGCATTCGCGGTCACCGCCGGCATCGGCATCGACGCGCATGTCGCGCGCTTCGAAGCCGAGCATGACGACTACAACGCGATCCTGCTGAAGGCCCTGGCCGACCGCTTCGCCGAAGCGCTGGCCGAGCGCCTGCACCAGCGCGTGCGCATCGAATTCTGGGGTTACGCCCGGGCCGAGACGCTGGACAACGAGGCCCTGATCGATGAGCAGTACCGTGGCATCCGCCCGGCCCCCGGCTATCCGGCGTGCCCCGAGCACAGCGAGAAACGCCGACTGTTCGATCTGCTGCAGGCCGAGGCCAACGCTGGCATGGAACTGACTGAAAGCTTCGCGATGCTGCCGACCGCCGCGGTGTCGGGTTACTACTTCAGCCATCCGCAAAGCCAGTATTTCGTGGTCGGGCGCCTCAGCCGCGAGCAGGTCAGCGACTACGCCCGGCGCAAGGGCGTGGACCGTGCCCAGGCCGAACGCTGGCTGGCCTCCAACCTCGACTACGACCCCGAATGACACAAAAAGGGGACGGAGGGGATTAAGTCGTTTGTGCATAAGCGACTTAATCCCCTCCGTCCCCTTTTTGCCTCATCATTCCGCGATGACCGTTCCCGTTGCCCGCCTGTCCAGCTTCTACCTGTTCTACTACGCGGCGCTGGGCGCGTTCACTCCGTACTGGAGCCTGTTCCTGACCGCGCGCGGCATGAGCGTGACCGCCATCAGCGTGATGATGGGCCTGTGGTATGCCACCCGCGTAATCGCGCCCAGCGCCTGGACCTCGCTGGCGGCGGCCTCGCCGCGGCCGATCCGCCTGCTGCGCATCGGCTGCGTGCTGACCCTGATCAGCTTCGCCGCATTCCTGCTGCCCCTGCCGCAGCCATGGATGTATCCAGCGATGATCGTGTTCTGCTTCTTCTACAACGCGGTGATGCCTCAGTTCGAATCGATCACCCTCACCCATCTCGGCAGCGACAGCCATCGCTACGGCCTGATCCGGGTCTGGGGTTCGCTCGGATTCATCGCCATCGTCACTCTGTTCGGCTGGCTGATCGAAGGTGACGGCACCGCCAGCCGCGCCGGGCTGCTGCCGTGGATGATGCTGCCGCTGTTCGTCCTGCTGGTTGCCTCGGCCTTCAGCAACCACTACGCACGCGACATCGGCAGGACCGGCGGCGATGCCAGCGGCTTCTGGCAGATCGTGCGACGCCCGCCGGTGCTGGCATTCTTCCTGGCCGCTTTCATGGAACAGCTCTCGTTCGGCCCGTACTACACATTCTTCTCGGTCTACATGGACCACCACGGCTATCGCACGTCCACGCTCGGCCTGCTCTGGACCATCGGCGTGGTGTTCGAAGTGGGCGTGTTCTTCACCATCGGTCGCTTCTTCCGCCGCTACGACGCCAGCTGGATGCTGCTGATCGCGCTGGTCAGCTCCTGCCTGCGCTGGGCGGTGACCGCACTGTTCCCGGAAAACCTGCCGGTGATGCTGCTGGCGCAGACCGCGCATGCGTTGGGCTTTGCGGCGTTCTTCGCGGCGGCGATGCAGATGCTGGCGACCTACTTCCCGGGTCGCCTCAACGGCCATGGCCAGGGCCTGCTGTACGGCTTCTCGTCCGGTGTCGGCGGCGTGCTGGGCGCGCTCATCGCCGGCCAATTGTGGAAGATCGACGAGGGACGCACGGCCTTCCTCGCGGGAAGCGGGTTCGCTCTGGTCGGCGCCCTTCTGTGCTTCTTCGCGCTGAGCCTGCCGTTGATCCGTGCACGCCGCAGCATTGCGCGGGCCCGGTAACGAAAACGCCGGGCAATGCCCGGCGTTTTCATCGTGCAGCAGGTTCAGTTACCAGACCAGGTCGTCCGGCACCTGGTACTGCGGGTCCGCGTAGGGATCTTCCTCGGCCGGCGCGTTCGGGTCGACCTTCAGCGCCACCGATGCGGCAAACACCGCTTCGGACTGTGCCAGCACTTCGGCGGTCACCAGCAGGTAACGGCCATTGAGCTGGACCACGCCCAGTTCACCGGCATTGAGCGCGGTCAGCTGTTCGGCGGTCACGTAGATACGCTTGATCTTGCCGCCATACGGGAAGTGGCGGGCAATGTCGGCCGCCTCGGCATTGAGGCTCTTGTCCTTCAGCAGTTCTTCCAGCTTGGCCTTCGCCTCGCGGCGCACGCGTGCTTCTTCCTGCTTCAGGCGCTCGGTCTCGATGCGCTCTTCCTTCTCGCGCTGGGCGCGGATGGCATAGGCCTTGGCCAGATCCATCTCTTCGGCGCTGCGCGGCTTGCGCGGGCCATGCGGGCCCTGGCCACGCAACTGGCCGGGCTTGCCCGGGCCACCCGACTTGCCGGGGCCATGCCCACGGCGCTCGCCAGGCTTGTGCTCGCCCCGGCCTGCGCCCTGCGGCTTTCCATTGCCATTGCCATTGCCACCCTTGCCCTGCGGGCGGCCATCACGGCGGGGGCCATCATTCTTGCGCTCGGGCTTGGGCGCCGGCTTGAAGCCCAGGCCCATCAGCTGGTCGCGGAGGGTATCGCTCATAGGATTCGGATCAGTAGTGCGGCGGCGGCGGTTCGCTCGCCGGATCGGAAGAATTCAGTGCGTTGCGGACCTTGCCCAGGTCCTCCAGCAGCACGCGCAGCACGTCGGCGTTGCGCATGCCCTGCATGCGCGCATCGGCCAGCGCATCGCTCAATTCGGCAAGCGCCTGTTCCTGGAAGGACACGCGCATTTCCAGTTCGACCAGGCGCGCTTCCAGCGCCTGCTCGCGCTCGGTCGGCAGCAGGTCAGACATGCAACGAACGCCCCCGGCCAATGCCGTAGTACGCCAGGCCAGCAGCTTCCACTTCGGCCGGATCGTACAGATTGCGCCCGTCGAACACCGCCGCGTCCTTCAGCTGCTCGCGCAGCTTCTGGAAATCGGGGCTGCGGAACTGCTTCCACTCGGTAACCACCACCAGCGCGTCGGCCCCTTCGAGGGCTTCATCGGCGCTGTTGCAGAACACCAGGTCATCGCGCTCGCCGAAGATGCGCTGCGATTCATGCATCGCTTCCGGGTCGTAGGCACGCACCGTGGCACCGCCTTCCCACAGCTGGGCCAGCAGGCGACGGCTGGAGGCTTCACGCATGTCGTCGGTGTTCGGCTTGAATGCCAGGCCCCACACGGCAAAAGTCCTGCCGCGCACGCCTTCGTCCTCGCCCTTGTCGTAATGACGCTGGATGAGGGCGAACAGGTGGCCCTTCTGCGCATCATTGACCGCTTCCACCGCGTTCAACAGCTTCGGCTCAAGACCATGCTGCTGCGCGGTGCGGGCCAGCGCCTGCACGTCCTTGGGGAAGCAGGATCCACCGTAACCGGCACCCGGATAGATGAAGTGCCAGCCGATGCGTGGGTCCGAACCGATACCCTGGCGGACCTGCTCGACGTCGGCACCGACACGCTCGGCGATGTTGGCGATTTCGTTCATGAACGAAATCTTGGTCGCCAGCATCGCGTTCGCCGCGTACTTGGTCAGCTCGGCCGAGCGCACGTCCATTTCCACCACGCGGTCGTGATTGCGGTTGAACGGCGCATACAGGCGGCGCATCACCGCCACCGACTCCTCGCTGGTCGCACCGATGATGATGCGGTCCGGGCGCATGCAGTCGGCAACCGCGTCGCCTTCCTTCAGGAATTCCGGGTTGGACACCACATCGAAGGCGATGTCCGCGCCACGCGCGGCAAGTTCTTCAGCAATGGCGGCACGCACCTTGTCGGCGGTGCCCACCGGCACCGTCGACTTGTTGACCACCACGGTCGGCACGCTCATGTGCCGGCCAATGGTACGGGCCACGGCCAGTACGTACTGCAGGTCGGCACTGCCGTCCTCGTCCGGCGGGGTACCAACGGCGATGAACACCACCTGGCCATGCGCGATCGCGGACGCGGCATCGGTGGTGAATGCCAGCCGCAACGCGGCGTGGTTGGCCTTCACCATCGGCTCCAGGCCGGGCTCATAGATCGGGATGATGCCCTGGTTGAGGCCATCCACCTTGGCCTGGTCGATATCGACGCAGACCACCTGATGACCGACATCGGCCAGGCAGGTACCGGTCACCAGACCTACATAACCGGTACCGAAAATCGCAACGCGCATGTCCGTGCAGGCTCCGTGGTGGCTTACGGCAGGACGCCCAGCAGCTCGACGTCGAACGTCAGAGTCGCGTTCGGGCCGATCGGGCCACCCGGGGTGCCATTCTCGCCATAAGCCAGATTGCCCGGGATCCAGAAGCGGTACTTCGAACCGACCGGCATCAGCGCAACGCCCTCGGTCCAGCCCTTGATCACCTGGTCCAGGCCGAACTCGGCCGGCTGACGACCATAGGAACTGTCGAACACGGTGCCGTTGAGCAGCTTGCCTTCATAGTTCACGCGCACCTTGCTGCTCGGCAGCGGGCGCTCGCCGCTGCCCGGGCGGATGATCTGGTACTGCAGGCCCGAAGCAGTCGTCACGACGCCCGGCTGGGTCTTGTTCTTGGCCAGGAAGGCATTGCCTTCCTCACGGTTGGTCTGCGCAGCAGCGGCAGCCTTGGCCTGTATTTCAGCCTGCTTGCTGCCCATGAAGGCCTGGATGGTGGCGGTCGCGTCAGCTTCCGTCATCTTCGGCTGACCCTTGCTCAGGCCGGTGCTGATCGCGTCAAACAGCGAGGCAACGTCGATGTCGTCCTTCAGCTGCGCCAGCGACGGGCCCACCGAGTAGGAACCGATCATCTGCGACACCTTGACGCGGTCGACCTTCGGCGGCTGCGAACCCGGCGCCATGCCCGGCACCTGCTGGCCGCTGCGGGCCATCACGACCTGGCGCAGGGCCGCGTCGGTGGCCTTGGCCTGTTCCTGGGTGATCTGCGGCTGCAGGCCTTCGAACGAACGCTCCACGGCGGTACGCAGCGCGGCCACGTCGATCTCATCGGCGATCGGGGTGAACGACTTGGCCACGTCCAGGCCGATGGCGTAGCCGAGCTTCTGCTTGGGGGAATTCAAGGTTGCGGTCTCCTTGGCGGCTGCGGGGGCAGCCGGTTGTTGCGACAGAGCGACACCCGAAGTGCCCATCGCCAGAATCAGAACCGACGCCGCTGCGCCGCGCATTCCCATCTTCATTCGCTGCATTCCTGGAAGTGTCTGGGCGCCGACGTCGGCGCGAAAAGAAACATTGTCGCACGCATGCCGTCGATGTCGAGGCATCCGTGCCGGATATCAATGAGTGGCGGCTGCAGCCAGCGCCTTGTCGATGGCCGCGGTCAGCTGCGGATCATCCGGCGTCACCTTGCTGGCGAACTGGGCGATGACCTTGCCATCGCGGCCGACGAGGTACTTGTGGAAATTCCAGCCCGGTGCCACGCCGGTGGCCGCCGTCAACCGCTGATAGAGCGGCGTCGCCTCCGCACCGACCACATGCACCTTCTCGAACATCGGGAACTTGACCCCGTAGGTGAGCGTGCAGAAATCCTGGATCTGCTTCTCGTCGCCCGGCTCCTGCCCCTTGAAATCATTGGAGGGGAAACCGAGCACCGCAAAACCACGGCCTGCGTAGCGCTTCTGCAGCGCCTCCAGTCCTTCGTACTGCGGGGTGTAGCCGCACTTGCTGGCGGTATTGACCACCAGCAGCACCTGGCCGTGATAGCGCTGCTGCAGGTTGACCTGCTGCTTGCTGGCCAGCGGCCGGTAGTCCAGGTCGAGCAGGTCGGCGGCCAGGGCGCTGGCGGAACCGGCGACACCGGCCACCATCAGGGCCAGCAGGGACAGGCCGCGCAGGCGGCGCGGAGAAACGGTCGACAGGGGCATCAGGAGCGGTCCGCGGTAGCCATTCACAGGGCCCGGCCAGCAGCGGCCGGGAATCGGCCGAACTATAGCACCGGGCTTCAATGGCCCAGATGGCAGGGGGCGACCCAGGCTTTGCGCGGCGTGGCGGCTACGCCCTTCGCCGATCTTCGATGGCGAAGGGATGACATGGTATGGACATCGCTGAATGGAAGGCCGCACTGGATCGCTCCATGCGACAATTTTATTTTCCTTTTAAATCAAATATTTAAGTGATTGTTTCAACACTCTGACCACCCCTGCCATCAGTTGGGGACGGCAGGGGGTTGCACCTGGGCGTGCCGGTGTTATAGTTGCATACAACACCAGTCACCTGAGACAGGGGGAAGCCATGAACGTCCGGATCCGTCGCAACCTCACCGCACCTGCGGCCGCTGCCGTTTCGACCCTGATCGTGCTGGCCTGGTTGGCCGCGCCCAGCTTCTCCGACTCCGCTGACAGTGCGCAGGACGCGACCGCCTCGCCGGCAGGGAACGCCACTGCTCCCTCCCCCCCTCCCCCGCGTCGGCTGCACAGCTCCCTGTCCATGCCGTATTTCTCGTTCGCCCAGCCGCTGACCCCACGGAGCTGAATATGAGCGACATCCAGTGGAGCGACGGCGCTCCCATCTACCGTCAGTTGAAGGAGCGCGTGATCGCCATGATGCTCGACGGAATCCTCAAGCCGGGCGATGCCCTGCCTTCGGTGCGCCAGGTGGCCGCCGATTACCAACTCAATCCCATCACCGTTTCGCGCGCTTACCAGGAACTGGCCGACGAAGGCCTGGTCGAAAAGCGCCGCGGCCTGGGCATGTTCATGACCGAGCAGGCCGCCACGCAGCTGCGCAGCAGCGAGCGCGAGCGCTTCCTCAATGAAGAATGGCCGGCCGTGCTGGAGCGCATCCAGCGCCTGGGCCTGAGCCTCGACGAATTGCTGCCCCAGGGGAAGATCTGATGAGTACCGTAGCAAGCGAAGCCGTCATCACCGCAAAAGGCCTGCGCAAGGCCTACAAGTCCACCGTTGCCCTCGACAATGCCAGCTTCAGCATCCCGAGCGGGCGCATCGTCGGCCTGATCGGCCCCAACGGTGCCGGCAAGACCACGGCATTGAAGGCACTGCTCGGCCTGACCTCGGTGGAAGGTGAGCTGAGCGTGCTTGGCCGCGATCCACGCCTGCACCGCGACGAGCTGATGAACGACATCTGCTTCATCGCCGATGTCGCCGTGCTGCCGCGCTGGCTGAAGGTGCGCGAGGCGATCGACTTCGTCGCCGGCGTGCATCCGCGCTTCGACCGCGCCCGCTGCGAACGCTTCCTCGCCAATACCAAGCTGCAGCCGAAGCAGCGCGTGCGCGAACTGTCCAAGGGCATGATCGTGCAGCTGCACCTGGCGCTGGTGATGGCCATCGATGCCCGTGTCCTGGTACTGGACGAGCCCACCCTGGGCCTGGACATCCTGTACCGCAAGGAGTTCTACCAGCGCCTGCTGGAAGACTACTTCGACGAGCAGAAGACCATCATCGTCACCACCCACCAGGTGGAAGAGATCGAGCACATCCTCAGCGACGTCATGTTCATCCGCGACGGCCGCATTGTGCTCGATGCGGAAATGGACGAGGTCGGCCAGCGCTACACCGAACTGCTGGTCAACGCCGACCAGCTGGAAACCGCACGCGCCCTGAAGCCGATCGACGAGCGCAGCCTGGCGTTCGGCAAGACCGTGATGCTGTTCGACGGCGTACCGCGCGCCCAGCTTTCCACCCTTGGCGAGACCCGCAGCCCGGGCCTGGCCGACCTGTTCGTCGCCGTCATGAAGGGGACCTACGCATGAATGCCGTCAACCACCCCGTCAGTCCCCTCGGCACCCTGCGCTGGCTGCTCAAGCGCGAGTACTGGGAAAACCGCGGCGGTTTCCTGTATGCCCCGCTGATCGCCGGCCTGATCTCGCTGGTGATGAGTACCGTCGGCATCGCCTTCGGCCTGTTCGCATTGAACCGCGCGGCGCGCAACGGTGCGCTGCATGTCGATGGCGAAAGCGTGAACGTCAATGGCCTGGACCTGGCCCTGCTCACCCGCAACATCGACAGCAAGGACCTTGCCGACCTCGGCAACGGCCTCGACCTGACCCTGGTGCTCAGTTCGGCCTGGCCGTTCCTGGTGCTGGCCTTCGTGGTGTTCTTCTATTGCCTGGGCGCCCTGTACGACGACCGCCGCGACCGCAGCATCCTGTTCTGGAAGTCGTTGCCGCTGTCGGACACCCAGACCGTGCTGTCCAAGGTGATCAGCGCACTTGTCGTGGCGCCGCTGATCGCGGTGATTGCCGGCATCATCACCATGTTCGGCTTCATGCTGATCATCAGCATCGTCGCGCTGATGCACGGTGGCAGCCCGATGGCCCTGATCTGGGGGCCCGCCAGCCCGTTGACCCTGGCCGCTGGCCACCTGAGCTGGATTCCGGTCTACGCGCTGTGGGCCCTGCCCACTGCAGGCTGGCTGCTGCTGTGCTCGGCCTGGGCCAAGAGCAAGCCGTTCCTGTGGGCGGTGATGCTGCCACTGTTTGCCGGCGTCATCGTCAGCACCACCAAGATCATGCCGCTGTTCGGCCTGACCACCGGCTGGTTCTGGCAGAACATCGTCGGCCGCCTGCTGCTGGGCGGCGTGCCCGGCATGGACCTGCTGTACCGCCTCGGCGCAGGTGAAGGTTCGCGCCGCGACCTGGACTCGGTGGTCAGCCTGATGTCCCCCGCCTCGCAGCTGAAGTCGCTGGCGATGCCGGAACTGTGGATCGGAGCGGCCGTCGGTGCAGTGTTCATCTTCCTCGCCATCCGCCTGCGCAAGCGCGCCGGCGAGATCTGATCCCATCCATCCGGAGGCACCACCCATGCGTTCTTTGCTCGCCTGTTCTGCGTTGTTGCTGTTGCCGTTGTCGGCGCTGGCCGCCGATGCTCCGAACTGCAAGTTCACTGCCGCCCGCGCGTTGAAGCTGGACGTGGCCGGTGCCAAAACGGTGGTGTTCGAAGTCAACCAGCACGACCTGAAGGTGGTCGCCAGCGCCGGCGGCGGCCAGTTGGACGGCCGCGCCTGCGCGTCCAGCCAGGAATGGCTGGACCAGCTGGTACTGGACCAGCGCAAGGTGGGCGACAAGCTGGTCGTCAGCCTGCGCCGCGACGGCCGCCAAAGCGGCATCAGCCTGGGCAACAGCTACGCCTGGCTGGATATCCGCGGCAGCGTGCCGGACAACCTGCCGCTGCAGTTCAAGGTCGGCTCCGGCGATGCCAGCGTAGAGAACGCACAGTCGCTGAGCGTGGACGTCGGCTCCGGTGACGCGGTGGCCCGCGGCACCCGCGGCAGCATCCACGCTGCAGTGGGTTCCGGCGACCTCAACATCGATGGCGGCAGCTCCCTGAATCTGCTGTCACTGGGTTCCGGCGACGTCACCGTACGCAACATCAGCGGCGACGCCAGTACCGGCACCGTCGGCTCCGGTGACCTGAAGATCACCGATGTGCGCGGCAACGCGCGGCTGGATACCGTGGGCTCGGGTGATATCGAGTTCAAGCGCGTGCAGGGCAACGTTGAAGTGGGCGTGGTCGGCTCCGGCGGGGTCGATCTGGCCGACATCGGTGGCAATGTGCATGTCCGCAGCCACGGTTCGGGCGACATCCACGTCGACGGCGTGCGCGGCACCCTGACCGTCGACCACAGCGGCAGCGGCGATGTCGAACACCGCAACGTCAGCGGCCGGGTCACCCTGCCGCGCGGCAAGTAATCCTCTTCCAGACACGTCCAGGGGAACATCATGAATCTGTTGCGCCTGCTGCCCACCACTCTGCTCTGCCTGCCGCTGATCGCCTGCGGCGGCACGTCCTCCGCCCCCGACAAGACCGTCGGCAAGAGCGTCGCCGAAGCCACCAGCGGCGTCGGCCAGACCGTCAAGGAAGCCATGGACGATGCCCGCAAGGACATCACCCAGGGCAACATCAAGATCTCCGCGGACAAGCAGCCGCGTGCGGAGATCACGCCCGACGGCCGCCTGCTGATCGCTGGCAAGGAGGTCGCGGCCAACGACACCCAGCGCCGCCACCTGCAGGAGTACCGCGGCCACGTGGTCGCCATCGCAATGGACGGCATGGATGTCGGCCTGGCCGGTGCCAAGCTCGGTGCCAATGCGGCCGGCGAAGCGCTGAAGGGGATCTTCAGCGGCGACAGCGAAGGTGTGGAGAAGCGCATCAACGCCGAAGCCGCCAAGATCGAGGTCCAGGCCAAGCGCATCTGTGATCGCCTGCCAGCGATGCTGGCCAGCCAGCAGGCACTGGCGCGCGAGCTGCCGGCATTCAAGCCCTACGCGACGATGGACCAGAGCGACGTGGACGACTGCGGCAAGAACAACTCGGTCACGTTCTCCAACTGAGACAAATCGACGCACCCGACCGGCAGCGGCCTTCCGTTGCCGGTCCGGCTGCGTCGACGGGCTTACAATGGGGGCCCCGGATGCCCCCTAACCGAACGCCATGAAGAAGTTGTTCCTGCTGCTGGCCGCCCTGCTCTGCCTGGGCCTGGTCGGCTGCGACAAGGATTACCGCAACCACCGCGCCGAGCGTGGCAAGCCCAAGATTTCCGTCAGCGAAGGCATGGTGACCGTGCGCCGCCCGCCCGCGCCGAACATCATCATCCTCGGCGATGGCACGATGAAGGTGGACGAGATCCAGATTCCGCTGGACGACGGACAGAAGCAGATGCTGCAGACGATGTTCGGCAAGCTGCAGGTGCTGCGCCAGAACACGCTGGTGGCTGCGCCGGCCGACCCGAACATGCAGCCGGTGAAGATCCAGCCACCGGAGGGCATGGAGGTGATCCCGGCCGACCTCATCCAGCGCATCCCCGAGTTCAAGGACTACACCGACACGTTCGGCAACATCGTCGCCGACCGTCGCTGAAGAAGAACGCCGCCCGAGGGCGGCGTTTCCTTTTGTAGAGCCGAGCCCATGCTCGGCTACTGACTGGAACCCGAGCCGAGCATGGGCTCGGCTCTACAGATTGCAGAATCCAGATCAACCGCCGCCGCCACCGCCCCCAGCGTGGATGCCACCCGCGGTCAGCGCGGTCGGATCCAGCAGGCGACGCAGCTCGGCCTCGTCAAGCCCGCTGTCTTCCAGCGCCACATCCAGCACCGGGCGCTGTTCCTTGTAGGCACGCTTGGCAATGGCCGCCGCCTTCTCGTAGCCGATGATCGGGTTCAGCGCGGTGACCAGGATCGGGTTGCGCGCCAGCGCTTCGGCCACGCGGTCCTCGCGCACCTTCAGGCCGGCGATGGCGCTGTCGGCCAGCAGGGTGGATACATTGGACAGCAGGCCGATGCCATCGAGCAGGTTCACTGCGATCAGCGGCAGGGTGACGTTGAGCTGGAAGTTGCCGGTCTGCCCGGCCACGGTGATCGCGGTGTGGTGGCCGATCACCTGCGCACAGGCCATCACGGTCGCTTCCGGAATCACCGGATTGACCTTGCCCGGCATGATCGAGCTGCCCGGCTGCAGCGCCGGCAGTTCGATCTCGCCCAGCCCGGCCAGCGGACCGGCATTCATCCAGCGAAGATCATTCGCGATCTTGATCAGGGCCACGGCCAGTGCATTGAGCTGGCCGGACAGTTCCACCGCGTCATCCTGCGCCGCCAGCCCTTCGAACTTGTTCTCGGCGCTGTCGAACTTGATCGAGGTCTGCTGCTTGAGTGCCTTGGCGACCTGCGCGCCGAAACGCGGGTCGGCATTGATGCCGGTGCCGATGGCGGTGCCACCCAGCGGCAGGCGGCGCACGCGCTTGAGGCTGTCCTCGATGCGTTCCTGCGCCGACGCGAGCTGCGCCGACCACGCGCCGAACTCCTGCTCGAAGGTGAGCGGCATCGCGTCCATCAGGTGGGTGCGGCCGGTCTTGACCACCTTGCGCAGGCTGCGGCCCTTCTTGTCCAGGGTCTTGCGCAGGTGCACCAGCGCCGGCAGCAGCTGTTCATGCGTCGCCAGCACCGCCGACACGCGCAATGCGGTCGGAATCACGTCGTTGGAGCTCTGCCCCTGGTTGACGTGGTCGTTGGGGTGCACCACGGTCTTGCCGGCCTTGCCGGCACGGTTGGCCAGGGTGGCGATGACCTCGTTGGCATTCATGTTCGACGACGTGCCCGAGCCGGTCTGGTAGACGTCGATCGGGAAATGCGCATCCCAGTCACCGGCAGCCACTTCGGCGGCGGCGGTCTGGATGGCCATGGCCACGGTCTTGGGCAGGTGGCCCAGCTCGGCATTGACGCCGGCAGCGGCGCCCTTGACCAGGCCCAGCGCACGGATGAAACCGCGCGGCATGCGCTGGCCCGAGACCGGGAAATTCTGCACGGCACGCTGGGTCTGCGCGCCCCACAGGGCATCGGCAGGCACCTGCAGCTCGCCCATGCTGTCGTGTTCGATCCGGAACCCGGTGGTTCCACCCTTGCTTGCAGCTTTGCTCATTGCATCGACTCCGCACTACTTCAGTTGGGGAAAGGGAAGCGGCGGCTGGCAGGGTGTCGCTTCCCGGGCTGGCGGCTGCGACAACGATACTCCCTTGCCTGCAGGGTGGGATGACGAGCGCGGGCCAGATCGTTCCGCCTGCAGGGCCGTTGTGCGCACACAGGGGTAGTGCCGGCCGCTGGCCGGCAATCCCTGGAATCGCGGGCCGGGCGTGATTGCCGGCCAGCGGCCGGCACTACCTCACCGGCACGTCGTAGAATATTGGCCCCGCCGCTCGTCCCCGCCCTGCCGACATGTCCGATTCCGCCCTGCTCGCCCTGTCCCCGCTCGATGGCCGCTACGCCGGCAAGGTCGACGCCCTGCGCCCGATCTTCTCCGAATACGGCCTGATCAAGGCCCGCATCGTGGTCGAGGTGGAATGGCTGCTGGCCCTGGCCGCCGAACCGGGCATCGTCGAGCTGGCGCCGTTCTCGGACGCCGCCATCGCCCGCCTGCGCGCCCTGGCCGCCAACTTCAGCCCGGCACAGGCCGCGCGCGTGAAGGAGATCGAACGCACCACCAACCATGACGTCAAGGCGGTGGAGTACTTCATCAAGGAACAGCTGAAGGACGACGCCGAGCTGGCTCCGGCGCTGGAATTCGTGCATTTCGCCTGCACCAGCGAAGACATCAACAACCTCAGCTACGGCCTGATGCTGGAGCAGGCCCGCCGCGAAGTGCTGCTGCCGACCCTGGACGGCATCGCCACCACCCTGCGCACCCTGGCGCACGCCCAGGCCGGCCAGCCGATGCTGTCGCGCACCCACGGCCAGACCGCCTCGCCGACCACCCTGGGCAAGGAACTGGCCAACGTGGTCGCCCGCCTGGAGCGCCAGCGCAAACAGATCGCCGCGGTCGAACTGACCGGCAAGATCAACGGCGCGGTGGGCAACTACAACGCCCACATCGCCAGCTACCCGGACGTGGACTGGCCGGTCTTCGCCGAGCGCTTCGTGACCGGCCTGGGCCTGGTGTTCAACCCGTACACCACGCAGATCGAGCCGCACGACAACATCGCCGAGATCGGCGATGCCGCGCGTCGCGCCAACATCATCCTGATCGACCTGGCCCGTGACATCTGGGGCTACATCTCGCTGGGATACTTCAAGCAGCGCCTGAAGGAAGGCGAAGTCGGCTCGTCGACGATGCCGCACAAGGTCAATCCGATCGATTTCGAGAATGCGGAAGGCAACTTCGGCATCGCCAACGCGCTGTTCGAGCATTTCAGCGCGAAGCTGCCGATCAGCCGCTGGCAGCGTGACCTGACCGACTCCACCGTGCTGCGTGCGCTGGGCACCGCGTTCGGCCACAGCCAGGTGGCACTGGATTCGCTGGCCAAGGGCCTGGGCAAGCTGGAAGTGAACCCGCAGCGCCTGGACGCCGATCTGGACGCGGCCTGGGAAGTGCTGGCCGAGGCCGTACAGACGGTGATGCGCCGCCACGGCCTGCCGAACCCGTACGAGCAGCTGAAGGCGCTGACCCGTGGCCAGGGCATCACCGCTGAGTCGATGCGTGCGTTCGTGCAGGGGCTGGAGCTGCCGGCGGATGCGAAGCAGCGCCTGCTGGAGATGACCCCGGGCAGCTACACCGGCCTGGCCGAGTCGCTGGCGAAGAAGATCTAAGGGGTTTCCTTTGCGGCGGCGGCCGCGGGCGCTGCCTGCGGCAGGCAACGGCAACATCAACGTCAAGAGCGGCTCTGGGTTGTTGCCTCGCTTGGCGGGGCGGGTTGGGTTCGCGGGGGACGCCGTGAACCCGTCCCTGGGGGCTTGGCCGCGGCATCCATGCCGCGGACACCCCCGCGAACCCAACCCGCCCCACCTCTGACAGATTCCCGGTGACGGATCGAAGAGCATTGGGTTGTCGGGACGGAATTTGAAAGAGGGACGCGGCTTCGCCGCGTCCCTCTTTTGTTTTGGGATGAGCAAGCGCAGCGCGCGACCCGCTTTTGCCTTGCTTTTTCTTCTTCCATTCCGTGGCGGGCCGCGCAGGAAACTGTCAGGGGCCGGGCGGGGTGGGTTCGCGGGACCGTTGGCGCCATGGATGGCGCCATCGAGCCCCCATGGATGGGTTTACGGCGTGTCCCGCGAACCCACCCCGCCCGGCCCAGCCCAGGAAGCCGGCGCTTTGCGCGACCAACCACCCCGCCACGAGGGGCTCCGCCGTTGGCCGGACACCCCGCGACAAACCCGCGCACGTGCGCAATCCCCACGAACGGCGGACAATGGAACCCTTGGCGGCCCGCTGCGCCGCCCCTCCCGCTTTCCGCTGCAAGGATTCCCCCATGGCCGCCCGCAAGTCCTCCGCCCCCCTCATCGAAGTCACCGCCCGCCCCGGCCAGCCGCTGGGCATGGCGCCGGCCACCTTCCTGCGCGACTTCTGGCAGAAACGCCCGCTGCTGATCCGCAACGCCTTCCCCGATTTCCAGACGCCGGTTCAGCCGGAAGACCTCGCGGGCCTGGCCTGCGAGGAAGGCGTGCTGGCGCGCCTGATCGAGCACGACAAGGCCCAGGACGGCTGGCGCGTGCGTAGCGGCCCGTTCCAGGAAGACATCTTCCCCGCCCTGCCCGACCACGACTGGACCCTGCTGGTGCAGGACGTCGACAAGTGGGACAAGGACGTGCGCGCCCTGATCGAGCATTTCCGCTTCCTGCCGCGCTGGCGCATGGATGACGTGATGATCAGCTTCGCCGCCACCGGTGGCTCGGTTGGCGCCCATGTCGACCAGTACGACGTGTTCCTGCTGCAGGCCCACGGCCATCGCCGCTGGCAGATCGACGCCAGCGAATCGATCAAGGGCAAGCAGCCGCCGCTGGGCTTCCGCCCGGACGTGGAACTGAAGCTGCTGAAAGTGTTCAAGCCCACCCATGACTGGGTGCTGGCGCCGGGCGACATGCTGTACCTGCCGCCGAACGTGCCGCACCACGGGGTGGCCGAAGATCCGTGCCTGACCTTCTCGTTCGGCATGCGTGCGCCGGCCTCGGCCGAGCTGATCAGCGATTACCTGGACACCCTGATCGCCGATGCCGACGAGAACATCCGCTACCAGGATGCCGACCTGAAGGTGCCGGCCGACCCGAACGAAATCGACACGGTGGCGATGGCGCGGGTGATCACCGCTCTCAACGCCATCCGCATGAACGACCCGGACAAGCTGGGCGACTGGTTCGGCCGCTTCATCACCACCTACCGCGCCGCGGGCGAAGTGATGGCGCACCAGGCCGCGCCGACGCCGGAGGAAGTGGTCCAGGCGCTGGCCTCGGGCCTGCTGCTGCAACGCCACCCGTGGGCGCGACTGGCCTGGCGCCGGGCCAAGCGTGGCGCCAGCCTGTATGTCAGCGGCCAGGACTTCGCGCTGCCGGTGAAGGACGCACAGCGCCTGGCCGGTGCCGAGCAGCTCGACGCCGCCGCCTATCGCGGCCTGTCCGACAAGGGCCGCGCCGTGGTCCAGCAGCTGCTGGTCGGTGGCGTGTTCCAGCTGATCGATCCGAACGAGGTGTATGACGCTGAAGACGAGGACGACAGCGAGGACGCCGTGGTGCTCGGCGAAGTGGTCGAAGGCCGTGACCGTGTCGACGCGATCGACGCCGACGCGGTGTCCGACGATGTCCACACCGTGACCGTGCACGACGACGGTATCGAGGTCATCGTCAACTTCGAGGATCACGACGAAGACGACAGCGACGACGGTCGCGCCTGAGACCTGCCATGGTCCGGGTCCAGCAGGTCAGCCACGCCGACGCCCACGTCGCCATCCACGACGTGCGGCAGCGGGTGTTCGTGCAGGAACAGGGCATCGCCGCCGAACTGGAGCGCGACGCGCTGGACCCGGTCAGCGCCCACGTGCTGGCGCTGGACAGTGACGGCCAGCCGGTCGGCACCGGCCGGCTGGCACCGGATGGCCGCATCGGCCGCATGGCGGTGCTGGCCAGCCATCGCAGCCACGGGGTCGGCGAGGCCCTGCTGGAGGCTCTGGTCGAGGCCGGGCGCAGGCTGGGCCTGGCCGAACTGCACCTGCACGCCCAGCTGCCGGCCCGCGATTTCTATGCCCGCCAGGGCTTCCTGCCCGAAGGCGAGGTGTTCGAAGAGGCCGGCATCGGCCACCAGCAGATGCGCCGCCGGCCGGGCGCGGCCAGCGCGATCGACAGCCGCGCCGAAGCGGTAGCCATCACCACCGCCATCGTCCACCGCGCCCGCCGCCAGCTGTGGCTGCACAACCGCCAGCTGGACCCGGGGCTGTTTGACGCGCCGCCGGTGCAGGCCGCCCTGCGCCGCTTCGTCACCGCCCGTCACGACAAGCAGCTGCGGGTGATCGTGCACGACGCGGCAGCGATCGCCGCTGCCGGCGCGCCGCTGCTGGCGCTGGCCCAGCGCCTGCCCAGCGTGATCCAGTTCCGCGAGGTCAGCGATCCGGTCGACCGCGCGCTGGCCTCGGCCTGCCTGCTCAACGATGCGGGCGACTTCTACTTTCGTCTGATCGGCCATCGCCTCGACGGCGAGGCCGGCATCGCGCTGCCAGCACGTTCGCAGCCGTTCGAGCAGCAATTGCAGCGTGTCTGGGACCGTTCGCGCGATTGCAGCGAACTGCGTGCTCTCGGTATCTGAGCGCGCGCCACCGCGCCAACCTGTCTGGGAGCGGCACCGGGGGAGGCGCGATGCCTCTGGTGGTGCCCCTTCGTGTCCGGTTGGGGGTACAATTTGGCTGTTTGAACGCGCCCGTGCATGGCTATTCATCTTCGTGCCGGGTCCTTCTGAAGCCATACCCCACAAAGCGAATCAGCACCCTCCATCGTGGACAATCAACTGAAGCAGTTTGCGCAATCTTCGCAACTCGCCGGCGGCAACGCCTCCTATGTCGAGGACCTGTACGAGCAGTACCTGGTCTCCCCGGATAGTGTCGATCCCAAATGGAAAACCTACTTCGACGGCTTCAAGGGCCGCGAAGCAGGTGACATCCCGCACTCGGCTGTCATCTCCCACATCGCGGACGCGGCCAAGGATGCGCTGAAAGCCGGCACCGGCAGCGGTGCGGGCGACGAGCGTGAGCGCAATGTCGGTCGCCTGATCACCGCCTACCGCTCGCGTGGCCACCTGGACGCCCGCCTGGACCCGCTGGGCCTGGCCGCACCGGTCAACACCCCGGACCTGGGCCTGCCGTTCCACAGCCTGTCCGATGGCGACCTCAACAGCGAATTCAGCACCGGCGGCGTCGGTGGCCAGCCGCGCATGAAGCTGCGCGACCTGCTGGCACGCCTGAAGGCGACCTACACCGGCTCGATCGGTGCGGAGTTCATGCACATCTCCGAGGTCGAGCAGCGCCAGTGGATCTACAAGAAGCTGGAACTGGCCGGTGGCAACTACCAGCTGGACGCTGACACCCAGCGCCGCACCCTGGAGCGCCTGACCGCGGCCGAAGGCCTGGAGCGCTACCTGCACACCAAGTACGTCGGCCAGAA
Source organism: Stenotrophomonas sp. 78350_Sma (assembly GCF_056482105.1). Classification (NCBI taxonomy): domain Bacteria; kingdom Pseudomonadati; phylum Pseudomonadota; class Gammaproteobacteria; order Lysobacterales; family Lysobacteraceae; genus Stenotrophomonas; species Stenotrophomonas sp. 78350_Sma. The sequence continues at coordinate 3,035,297 of NZ_CM151182.1, forward strand.
GCGCTTCTCGCTGGAAGGCGGCGACTCGCTGATCCCGATGATGGACACCATCATCCGCAGCGCCGGCAAGGATGGCGTCAAGGACGTGGTGATCGGCATGGCCCATCGCGGCCGCCTGAACGTGCTGGTCAACACCCTGGGCAAGAACCCGCGCAAGCTGTTCGACGAATTCGAAGGCAAGTTCGAGCACGACGAGCACGCCTCGGCCGGTGACGTGAAGTACCACATGGGCTTCTCCGCCGACGTGGCTACCGACGGCGGCCCGGTGCACCTGGCGCTGGCGTTCAACCCGTCGCACCTGGAAATCGCCGACCCGGTCGTGGCCGGTTCCGTGCGTTCGCGCCAGGAGCGCCGCAAGGACACCGCCCGCAAGCAGGTCATGCCCATCCTGATCCACGGCGACGCGGCCTTCTCCGGCCAGGGCGTGGTCATGGAACTGTTCCAGATGTCGCAGGCCCGCGGCTTCGCCGTCGGTGGCACCGTGCACATCGTGGTCAACAACCAGGTCGGCTTCACCACCTCCAACCCGCTGGATACGCGCTCCACGCGCTATGCCACCGACGTGGCGAAGATGATCGCCGCCCCGGTGCTGCACGTGAACGGTGATGATCCGGAAGCGGTGGTGTTCGCCGCGCAGCTGGCCTTCGAGTTCCGCCAGAAGTTCGCCAAGGACGTGGTCATCGACCTGATGTGCTACCGCCGCTGGGGCCACAACGAGGCCGACGAGCCGGCGATCACCCAGCCGCTGATGTACCAGGTGATCCGCAAGCACGCCACCACCCGCGAGATGTACGCCGAGCAGCTGGAAAAGGCAGGCGTGATCGCCGCCGGCGCCGGCAAGGCGATGGTCGATGCGTACCGCGAGAAGCTCGATGCCGGTGAAGTGACCACCGAGCTGGCCAAGGTCGAGAAGACCCCGCCGACCAGCCCGCTGTTCGTCGATTGGCCGAAGCTGCTGGAAGGCAAGCTGTCCGATCCGATCTCGACCAAGGTCGAGAAGAACAAGCTGGTCGAGCTGGCCAAGCTGATCAACACCATTCCCGAAGACGTGCAGCTGCACTCGCGCGTGGCCAAGGTCTACGACGACCGCCGCAAGATGGCCGCCGGCGAGATCCCGGGCGACTGGGGCTTTGCCGAGAACCTGGCCTACGCCACCCTGCTCGACGAAGGCAATGCACTGCGCCTGGTCGGCCAGGACGTGGGCCGCGGTACGTTCACGCACCGCCACGCGATCCTGCACGACCAGAAGACCGACAACTACTACATGCCGCTGCGGCAGCTGGTGGATTCGCCGGAGAAGGCCACCGTCATCGATTCGCTGCTGAGCGAAGAAGCGGTGATGGCCTACGAGTACGGCTTCTCCACCACCGATCCGAACACGCTGTGCATCTGGGAAGGCCAGTTCGGCGACTTCGCCAACGGTGCCCAAGTCGTCATCGACCAGTTCATCGCCGCCGGTGAAGCCAAGTGGGGCCGCATTTCCGGCCTGACCCTGCTGCTGCCGCATGGCTATGAAGGGCAAGGCCCGGAACACAGCTCGGCGCGCCTGGAGCGCTTCCTGCAGCTGTGCGCGCTGGAGAACATGCTGGTGGTGGTGCCGTCGACCCCGGCGCAGGCCTTCCACATGCTGCGTCGCCAGCAGCACCTGACCACCCGCAAGCCGCTGGTGGTGATGTCGCCCAAGTCGCTGCTGCGCCACAAGCTGGCCGTGTCGACCCTGGACGAGCTGGCCAACGGCGAGTTCCAGCACCTGATCGGCGACGCCAACGCGGACGCCAAGAAGGTCAAGCGCGTGGTGCTGTGCTCGGGCAAGGTCTACTACGATCTGCTGGAAGACCAGACCAAGCGTGGCCAGGACGACGTGGCGATCATCCGCGTGGAGCAGCTGTACCCGTTCCCGCGTGCGCTGCTGGCTGCCGAACTGAAGAAGTACGGCAAGGCCACCGACGTGGTGTGGACGCAGGAAGAACCGCAGAACCAGGGTGCGTGGTACCAGATCCGCCACCACCTGCAGTTCTGCCTGGCCGATGGCCAGAACCTGCACTACGCCGGTCGCGCACGTTCGGCTTCGCCGGCTGCCGGTCACATGGCTGACCACGTCCGCGAACAGCAGCAGCTGGTCGCCGACGCACTGGTCAACCCGTTCAACGACACGTTCGCTGAATAATCCTCCCCCTATTTAGAAGACAAACCAGGAAGCTCCCGCAATGGCCACCGAAGTCAAAGCCCCGGTACTGCCCGAATCCGTCGCCGACGGCACCATCGCCACCTGGCACAAGAAGGTGGGCGACGCCGTCAAGCGCGACGAAAACCTGCTTGACCTGGAAACCGACAAGGTCGTCCTGGAAGTGCCGTCGCCGGTCGACGGCGTGCTGAAGGAGATCAAGTTCGCCGAAGGCTCGACCGTGACCTCCAGCCAGGTCGTGGCGATCATCGAAGAAGGCGCCGTCGCTGCTGCCCCGGCTCCGGCCGCTGAAGCCGCTCCGGCTGCAGCCGCTGCCCCGGCCGCTGCTGCGCCGGCCGCTGCCGCCGCTCCGGCCCCGGCTGCCAAGTCGGCCGCCGACACCCTGCCGCCGGGCGCCCGCTTCACCGCCATCACCGAAGGCGTGAACCCGGCCGACGTCGACGGCACCGGCCGTCGCGGCGCGGTCACCAAGGAAGACATCGTCAACTTCGCCCGCAACGGCGGCGCCGGCAAGGCCGGTGGCGCACGTCCGGAAGAACGCGTGCCGATGACCCGCATCCGCAAGCGCATCGCCGAGCGCCTGATGGAGTCGAAGAACTCCACCGCGATGCTGACCACCTTCAACGAAGTCGACCTGTCCAAGGTCTCGGCTGCGCGCAAGGAACTGCAGGACGAGTTCGTCAAGGCCCACGGCATCAAGCTGGGCTTCATGAGCTTCTTCGTGAAGGCCGCTGCCAATGCCCTGCAGCGCTTCCCGCTGGTCAACGCCTCGATCGACGGCGACGACATCATCTACCACGGCTACTCGGACATCTCGATCGCCGTGTCGACCGAGAAGGGCCTGGTCACGCCGGTCCTGCGCAACGTCGAGCGCATGTCGTTCGCCGACATCGAGAAGACCATCGCCGATTACGCCAAGAAGGCCCGTGACGGCAAGCTGAGCCTGGAAGAACTGCAGGGCGGCACCTTCACCGTGACCAACGGCGGCACCTTCGGTTCGCTGCTGTCGACCCCGATCATCAACCCGCCGCAGAGCGCCATCCTGGGCATGCACGCCATCAAGGAGCGTCCGATCGCCCAGAACGGCCAGGTCGTGATCGCGCCGATGATGTACCTGGCGCTGTCGTACGACCACCGCATCATCGACGGCAAGGATTCGGTGCAGTTCCTGGTGGACATCAAGAACCAGCTGGAAAACCCGGGCCGCATGCTGTTCGGCCTGTAAGACACCTCCCGCCCCTCCGCGCCTGCGTGGAGGGGTTCTGGTAATGCATCAAGGAATAATTCAATGGCTGAACAATTCGACGTCGTCGTCATCGGTGCCGGCCCGGCCGGTTACCACGCTGCCATCCGCGCGGCCCAGCTGGGCCTGAAGACCGCCTGCATCGACGCAGCGCTGGGCAAGGACGGCAAGCCGGCCCTCGGCGGCACCTGCCTGCGCGTGGGCTGCATCCCGTCCAAGGCGCTGCTGGATTCCTCGCGCCAGTTCTGGAACATGGGCCACATCTTTGGCGACCACGGCATCAGCTTCAAGGATGCCAAGATCGACGTCGAGGCGATGGTTGGCCGCAAGGACAAGATCGTCAAGCAGTTCACCGGCGGCATCGGCATGCTGTTCAAGGCCAACAAGGTCGCCGCTTACTACGGTTTCGGCGAACTGCAGCCGGGCAACGTGGTCAAGGTCACCCAGCATGACGGTTCCATCGTCGAGCTGAAGGGCACCAACGTCATCATCGCGGCCGGTTCGGATTCGATCGAACTGCCGTTCGCCAAGTTCGACGGCGAGACCATCGTCGACAACGTCGGCGGCCTGGACTTCACCGAAGTGCCGAACCGCCTGGCCGTGATCGGCGCCGGCGTCATCGGCCTGGAACTGGGCAGCGTGTGGAAGCGCCTGGGCGCTGAAGTCACCATCCTGGAAGCACTGCCGGAATTCCTGGCCGTGGCCGACGCCGAAGTGGCCAAGACCGCTGCCAAGGAATTCAAGAAGCAGGGCCTGGACATCCGCCTCGGTGCCAAGGTCTCCAAGACCGAGATCACCGGCAAGGGCAAGAAGAAGGAAGTCGTTGTCACCTACACCGACAGCGAAGGCGAAAAGACCCTGACCGTGGACAAGCTGCTGGTGGCCGTCGGCCGTCGCGCCGCCACCAAGGGCCTGCTGGCCGAAGGCACCGGCGTCAAGATCAACGAGCGCGGCCAGATCGAAGTCGACGCGCACTGCCACACCGGCGTCAACGGCGTGTGGGCGGTCGGCGACTGCGTGCGCGGCCCGATGCTGGCGCACAAGGGCTTCGAGGAAGGCATCGCGGTAGCTGAGCTGATCGCCGGCCTGCCGGGCCACGTCAACTTCGACACCATCCCGTGGGTCATCTACACCGAGCCGGAACTGGCCTGGGTCGGCAAGACCGAAGCCCAGCTGAAGGCCGAGGGCATTCCGTACAAGGCCGGCAGCTTCCCGTTCGCCGCCAACGGCCGTGCCGTGGCGATGATCGAGCCGGCAGGCTTCGTGAAGATCCTGGCCCATGCCGAAACCGATCGCATCCTCGGCATGCACCTGGTCGGCGCCAACGTCTCCGAGCTGGTGCACGAAGGCGTGCTGACCATGGAGTTCAGCGGCTCGGCCGATGACCTGGCCCGCATCTGCCACGCCCACCCGTCGCTGTCGGAAGTGATCCACGACGCGGCGATGGCAGTCAGCAAGCGCGCCATCCACAAGGCGAACTGATCGTTCGCGGGTAGTGCCGGCCGCTGGCCGGCATGGCTGGATACAAAAAGCCCCGCCTCGGCGGGGTTTTTTTGTTGCCCGCAACCCTGCCGGGCAGCCGACGCCCCCACGCTCCGGCTCCTCGCCGGCAGCGGGTTCACGCTGATCCGGACGCCCGGCCCGCAGCGGCCGGGCCCAGCTCCTGCATGAACACCTGCGTTGCACGCGATGCGCGCCCCGCCTGCGAACAGACCAGGCCGAACACGCGCCGGATGCCCGGCTGCACCGGCAGCACGCGCAGGCCGTGCAGATCGTCCGGCAAGGTCGATTCCGGCACCAGCGAGACTCCCAGGCCCTCGCGGGCCAGCACGCACGCGCTGGCCCAGTCCCGCACGGTCACCCGTACGTCGCTCAGCTGTAGACCGGCCTCCGCCATCAGGCGCTGACCGTTCACCGCACAGCCCCCTGTTGCGAGGATGAAGGGCTCGGCCGCCAGCTCGCTCAAGGCCACCCCGCTTTCCGTGGCACGCCGCGCCAGCGGATGCGACTGCGCAAGCACCGCCATCCACCCATCGCTGCCCAGCATCAACGGGGTGCGATCGGCAGCGGGGTTCATCACCACGCCGGCGTCGACCGTGCCTGATTCGAGCCAGCACTCCACCTCCTCGTCGGTGCCCTCCACCGCCACCACCTCGATGCCCGGGTGACGGCGCTGGAAGTCACGCAGCAGCGCGGGCAGCACACTGGAAACGAGCGACGGGAAGGTCGCCAGGCGGATGCGTGCGCCATTGAGCCCCTGGCTGTCATCGGCCAGCGCGCGGATCGCCTGCAGACCGCCCAGCATGATGCGTGCGTGTTCGATCACCCGCTGCCCGAGCGCGGTGATCTCCACCTGCCGCCGCTCGCGCACGAACACCGCAAAGCCCAGGGAGGACTCCAGCTGGGCAAGCGCCTGGCTGGCACCGGACTGGCTGATGCCGACGCGATCAGCGCCGCGCGAGATGGTTCCCTCGTCGGCCACAGCAACCAACAGGCGCCAATGGGCAAGATTCATCATGGCAGGCAGTAGCTCGGCTTATGGCAGGAAAATCGAAGATTGATTTTACCGGATGCCGCTCACCCAGCAGACTCCTTCGCATCGGCTGGCCCAGCCGTCCTTTCCGCCTCGAGACCGTCCATGAAGCTCTACTACGCGCCCTACACCTGCTCGCTTTCGCCGCATATCGTGCTGCGCGAGCTTGGCCTGCCCTTCGAGCTGGTCAAGGTCGACAACACCACCAAACAGACCGCCGATGGCCGCGATTTCCGCAGCATCAACCGCAAAGGTTATGTGGCGGCGCTGGAACTGGATGACGGTCAGGTGCTGACCGAAGGCCCGGCCATCGTCCAGTACCTGGCCGACCTGAAACCCGAATGCGCGCTGGCCCCGCCCGTCGGCAGCTGGGAGCGGGTACGACTGCAGGAATGGCTGAACTTCGTCACCAGCGAAATCCACGCTGGCTCGGCACCGCTGTTCAATGCGGCACTCCCGAAGGACGCGAAGGCATTCTTCCGCGAGAAGCTGTTCAAGCGTTTCGACATGCTGCAGGAGACACTGGCGCAACAGGACTTCCTGATGGGACCGTCCTTCAGTGTGGCCGACGCCTATCTGTTCACCGTGCTGGGCTGGTGCCGGTTCTTCGCCATCGACCTTGCGGCGTGGCCGGCCTTGCCTGCGTACATCCGCAGGGTCAATGCGCGACCGGCCGTGCAGGCGGCGCTGCGCGCAGAGGCAGCATGATGTGCAGCCGAGCGTAGGCTCGGCTCTACACCTTTCCAGCCGGCTTCCTGGGTGGATCGTCGCAGACCTTGTGCTGCACCACCGTCTCGCCGACCTTCCATTCCTTCGTGACCCGGCAGCGCTCCTTGGCTTTCGGCACAGAGACCGCTGCAGCATTCGCCTCGTCAGCCGCAGCAGTCTGCTGGCGCTCCAGCCACACCGATGGCGGGGCTGGAGGTGTGGCCAGTCCCGGCCCCGCAAGCAGAACCAGACCCACCAGCAGCACGGCCCTCATGCCGCCACCGCCCGGCCACCCAGCAGGCGCGCCGGCAGCATGAACAGCGCACGCAGGAAGGCGAACAGGGCCGAGAAGGTGATGCCGACCAGGCGGAACGGCAGGCTCAGCAGCCACACGAACGGCCAGGCGATCAGAGCGAGGATCGCCAGCGGCCAGCACAGCACGAACAGCAGGCACCACACACCGAGCGCGAACAGGGTCTTCATCACGGTCTCCTTGTGGCGGCACCCTGCCGCCTGCGGACACCTTGGCGCCCTGCCCTTGCCGCGCGCAAACGGTTTGCGACGAAACCGGGCTGGGAGCGATGAAACCGATCCAGCGCTGTTGTAGAGCCGAGCCCACGCTCGGCTGCTCATGGGAATGTGCGGACCAACGGTCCGCACCCACCGGAGGCAGAGAGCAGCCGAGCGTGGGCTCGGCTCTACAGGAGCTGCACTGCGCCCGGGCGGCCGTGGGTGACCTGGAAGCGGGCCGCGGTTCGCGCCGGCGCATCGGCGCGCAGGACGCTGTCGGCGAAGCGAAGCTCGGCATCCACGGTCTGCCGGTTCAGCTGCAGCTTCCACCAGCCGCGGCGGTCTCCGTCGAAATAGCGGATATGCGGGTTCTGCGGTATCGACGGTCCGTAGTACGGACCGTACGGCGTGTCGTCGCCGCCGCTGCTGATCGCCGGGGCGATGAATTCGGTGGCCACGACTGGCGCACTGGCGGCATCGAAGTCCAGCTTCAGGTCGTTGACGAAGGTGGAATGCCAGTCCCCGCCCAGCACGATGGCATTACCCTGCCCACCCGCTTGCATCGCCTGCAGCAGGCGGTTGCGAGCCGCCGGATAACCATCCCAGGCATCGTTCCAGAAGCGTTCGCGTGGCGTGCCACCGTCCAGCCGCAGCTGTGCCATCAACAGTTGCTGCACCACCACGTTCCAGCGCGTGCCGCGTGCGGCCGCCATCGACTGCGCGAACCAGGCTTCCTGGCCCACGCCCAGCATGCTCATGCGCGGGTCCAAGGCGGCCTCGCAGCGCGGCGACTCGCCCACCCCGCAGGGGTTGGCCGGACGGAACTGGCGGCAGTCGAGCAGCGTCAGCTGTGCAAGATCGCCGTAACGCAGGCGCCGATGCACGTGCAGGCCACCGTTGCCCGCAGGCGTGCTGCGCATCGGCAGGTGTTCGTAGAACGCGCGGTAGGCCGCCGCGCGGCGAACGATGAAGTCCTCCGTCGAGACGCCGGGCTTCTCCGGATGGATGCCCGAGTAATCGTTCTGCACCTCGTGGTCGTCCCAGATCACCGCGAACGCGTGTGCGGCGTGCGCGGCCTGCAGATCGGGATCGAGCTTGTACAGCGCGTACTGGTCGCGGTAGCGCTCCAGGCTGACGGTCTCGCCGCTGAAGCGCCCGGCATCCAGCGTGCGCCCGCGTGCGTTCTGCAGCGGGCTGTATTCGTACAGGTAGTCGCCGGCATGCAGCACCAGGTCGACATCGCTCTGCGCGATATCGCGCAACACCGGGTAGTAGCCGCTGTTCCAGGCCTGGCAGGTGCACAACGCCAGCCGCAGCTGCTGCAGCTGCGTGTCCAGCAGCGGCGCGGTGCGGAAGTGACCGACCGCGCTTTCCTCATCGCCATCGCAGGCGAAACGATAGTAGTAGTCACGGCCCGGGCGAAGGCCGCTGACTTCCACATGTACCGAATGCGCCAGCTCCGGCACCGCCGCGGCGACGCCACGCTGCACCAGCCGGCGCATGCCGGGGTCTTCGGCCACGAACCAGCGCACCGGCACCGCCCGCGACGGCATGCCACCGCCGTTGAGCGGGTCCGGCGCCAGACGCGTCCACAGTACTGCCCCCTGCGGATCCGGATCGCCGGCAGCGACGCCCAGGGTGAACGGATCACGTCCCAACCGCGGGCGTGGGCCGGCCGTAGCCAGCCCCGGCATCGCCGCCAGTGCGATCGCTGCCCCCGTGCCCTGCCATGCCATGCGCAACAGGCGACGACGGCTTTCCGGATCGACAGGCCCGCGCATCAGAAGTGCACGGTGGCGGTGGCCATCACCTGCCGCGGCGCACCGACCTGCATGGTCGCCAGGCTGCGGGTCGGGTCGGCGGCGTAGGTGCCGTTGGTGTTGATCGAGGACAGGTAGCGCTTGTCGGTCAGGTTGGTCAGGTTCAGCGCCACGGTCAGGTTCTGTGCCGGGCCGAGCTTGCCGAAGTCATAGGCCACCGAAGCATTGACCAGCCAGTAGCTCGGCACCGACACGTCGTTGGTATAGGTCACGAAACGCTTGCCGACGTGGTTGGCCGACAGGCGCATGTCCCACGGGCCCGGCGTCCAGGCCAGGGTGCTGGCGAACATCCATTCCGGGGTATCGACGGTCTTCTTGCCGCGGGTCGGCACCACGCCGTTGTTCACGTAGTCGTTGTCGTAGGTGCTGTCATTCCACGACAGCGCGTTGGACCACGCCAGGTCCTGCATGGGCTTCAGCTGCAGGGTCGCCTCGGCGCCGCGGCTGGTCACCGAACCGACGTTGGAGAACAGCGCCGGGCAACCGAGGATGCCCACGCACTGGGCAATGGCCAGCAGGCGGTTGTCGAACTTCACGTCATACACCGCCACCGAGGCTTCATAGCCCTGGCCATAGCCGCGCCAGCCCAGCTCGATGGTGCGCGACTGTTCCGGCTTCAGGTTCTTCGCGCTGGCATCGAATGCGGCCTGCGGTACGTTGAACGGGCTGCCCACGCCCAGCGCATAGGCCGCGATGTTCTTGGCGAACGAACCAAAAATCTCGTTGCCTTCGTTGAGCTTGAAGTTGAAGCCGGCCTGCGGCAGGAAGCCCTTCTTCGAGGTCAGGCTGCTGTTGTTGGCATAGCTGCCCAGCGGCGTGCGCACGCTGGTGCGGGTGTGCGGCGACTTCGCGCCGATGTCGATGGTCAGGCGGTCATCGAACAGGCGGAAGCGGTCCTGCACGTAGAACTGGCGGGTGATGGTGGTGTAGCGCTGGTGCCACACGCGCTGGTCCGGATTGCGCAGGAAGAAATCGTCGGTGATCGGGCCGTCGATGTAGTAGAAGTTGCGCTGCACGCTGTGGCCGTTGTCTTCGTACCACAGGCCCGCTTCCAGTTCGTGGCCCGCCACGTTCCAGGTGAACGCCGAGGTCACGCCCGTGCGGTCGATCGCATACTCGGTGGTGCGGATCGAGATCGGGATCTCGCGGCTGGTGCCCGGGTTGGACGGATTGGACGGGCTGAACCAGTGGCCCTGGCCACGGTTGCTGTGGTTGTAGACATTGACCTTCAGGCGCATCGACTCGTTCAGGCCGAAATCGCCGGCAATGCTGGACAGGTCGTCATTGCGCAGGCCGTGGCCGGAGTAATACGCGTCCCACGGGCTGTTGACGCCACCCGTGTACTTTCCGCGTGCCGCGGCAACGGCGCGATCCCAGTCCGGCGCGTAGTTGTCCCAGTCCCAGCCGAGACGATCGATCATCTCCAGCGACAGGTCCTGGTAGTCGGCCTCAACGCGGCGCGAGGCGTTGAACAGCGCGGTGATCCTGCTGTCCGCGCCGAAGTTGTAGGTAGCCTTGCCGTTGAACTGCTTCAGCTCCTGCGAGCCCTTGCCCTTCCATTTGTCGCCTTCCGAGTACGCGCCGGACAGGTAGGCCGCAAAGCCCTGGTGGTCGCCGGTATCGAGGCGCGCATAGCTGCGGCGCGCGTTGTCGCTGCCGAAGCTCTGTGCCAGCACCACGCCATACTCGGTGGACGGATCGATCGAATAGAACTGGAACACACCGCCGAGGTTGCTGGTGGACGGCGTACCCAGCGCGCCAATGCCGGTGGAGACCTCCGCACCGCCCAGGTTCTCGCTGATCACCGCACGGCTGATGTGCAGGCCGTTGCTGTTACCGTAGGCCATGTTGCCCAGCGGAATGCCATCGAGCGTGTAGCCCAGGCGGTTCTGGTTGAAGCCACGCAGGCTGATGGTGGTGGACCACTCGTAGGCACCTGTGGCGTCGGCCGATTCGAAATGCACGCCCGGCTTGGTCGCCAGCAGCTTCAGCGGGTTCGCACCAGGCGGCAGCACTTTCATGTCCTCGGCGGTCACGCGCTGGACCTGGCGCGCTTCACCGCGGCCGATCACCGAGATCGAATCGAGCGTGGTGGCCGACGGTGCGTCGGCGGCGGGGGCGGTTTCAGCGGCGGCAAGCGACGGCAGCGAAGCACAGACCAGCAGGGCCAGCAGATTGCGGCGGAGCGGAGCGTGGGACGGCATGGGGGCGGATTCCTTGGGCACGCTGGACGCCGAAGGGCGGCGTCGAAGGGCAGCAGCGGCGGAATCGTAGAAGCGTCGCGTTACATGTCATTTACACGCCACATACGGAAGATTGGCGTTTCGAATGGTTTGCCGGCCGTGGAGTGGTTGCCGGCCAGCGGCCGGCACTACGGCTATTCGAATGAGCCGACCGAGTCGTGGGCCAGATTGTCGAAGCGGGTGTATTCGCCGAAGAACTTCAGCTTGCACGAACCGGTCGGGCCACCACGGTGCTTGCCGATGATGATCTCGGCCAGGCCCTTGTCCGGCGAATTTTCCTTGTTGTAGTAATCGTCGCGGTAGATGAAGACGATCATGTCCGCATCCTGCTCGATTGCGCCTGATTCGCGAAGGTCAGCCATCACCGGGCGCTTGTCGGTACGTGTTTCCAGCGAGCGGTTGAGCTGCGACAGCGCGATCACCGGCACGTGCAGTTCCTTGGCCAGGCCCTTCAGCGAACGCGAGATTTCCGAAATTTCGGTCGCGCGGTTCTCGCTGTTGCCCGGCACGCTCATCAGCTGCAGGTAGTCGATCACCACCAGGCCCAGGTCGTGCTCGCGCTTGAGCCGGCGGCACTTGGAACGCAGCACTTCCGGCGACACGCCCGGCGTATCGTCGATGAAGATCTTGGTTTCCTTCAGCATCTTGATCGCGCTGGTGACGCGGCTCCAGTCTTCGTCTTCCAGCTGGCCGGTACGCAGGCGCTGTGCGTTGATGCGGCCGTTGGAGGAAATCAGGCGCATCGCCAGCTGCGACGCCGACATTTCCATCGAGAACACCGCCACGCCCTTCTTCGACTTGATCGCTGCGTACTCGGCGATGTTCAGTGCGAACGTGGTCTTGCCCATGGCCGGGCGCGCGGCGAGGATGATCAGGTCGGTCGGCTGCAGGCCGGCGGTCATCGCATCGAAGTCGTTGTAGCCGGTCGGCAGGCCGGTGATGTTGCCGCCGTTCTCGAAGCGGTTGCGCAGCTCCTCGAAGGCATCCTTCAGCGCGCCAGGCATGGCCACGAAGTCGGTACGCCCGCGTGCCCCCTGTTCGGCGATGGCGAACACGCTTTTCTCCGCAGAAGCCAGCAGCTCACTGCTGTCACGGCCCTCCGGCTGGAAACCATCGTTGACGATGTCGGTGCCGACCTGGATCAGCTGCCGCAGCACCGCCTTGTCACGCACGATCTCGGCATAGGCCACGATGTTGGCCGCCGACGGCGTGGTGCTCGCCAGCTCGATCAGGTAGGCGCCATCGCCCACCAGCTCCAGCTTGCCCTGCGATTCGAACCACTCGCCCAGGGTCACCGCGTCGAACGGCCGCTCACGCTCGGACAGCTCGCGGATCGCGCGGTAGATCATCTGATGATCGCGGCGGTAGAAATCGCCCTCGGTCAGCTGGTCGTTGACCCGGTCATAGGCCTCCGGCGCCAGCATCAGGCCACCCAGCACCGCCTGCTCGGCTTCCACCGAATGCGGCGGCACGCGCAGCTGGTCGATACGCGATTCGTCGCGATCGCGATCGAAGCCATCACCGCGCTCTCTGCGGTTGGAACGGAAGCCGGGACGAGCGGACATGCTGCGGTGTTTCCTGCAAAAGTGGGCCGGACGAGTGTAGGCATGCGCCGACCCCGGCGGCCATGGACAAGCCTGTGGATAAGCCGTGGAGAAACGGGGGATATCCGCCGGTGCCTGGCCAGTCTGGCGCGGGGGCGTCGCAATGCCTGCGACGGGCGCCGTTGCGACGCCCGAATGGGTCATTATCGCAGATCAGGGGGCCTGGGTCGGATTCCGTGCAGCGCACGGGCTCCGGCCCGCTCAGCGGGACATGGGGGCAGAGCCCGCCGCTGCGCGCCGGGATCCGTCCCCGGGCGTGGCTGCTCCGACCCCATCGGTCTCAATCGCCCTTCACGTGCACCGCGATCAGTGCCAGGAACCGGTCCACGTAGCCCTGCAGGAATTTCTGCGTGCCCTCGTTGTGGATCGTGCCGTCGGCATCGATCAGGCCGTCCTTGAAGTGGATGAACGCTTCGGGCTGGCCGAGCACGTGCATATCCAGGAAGGCCAGGCTGATACGCAGGTGCTGCTGGGCCACGGCAGTACCGATCTGGCCGATGGAAGCGCCGATCACCGCCGCCGGCTTGCCGGCAAACGCGCTGTCACCGTAGGGGCGCGAGCCGATGTCGATGGCGTTCTTCAGCACGCCCGGCACTGACCGGTTGTATTCGGGGGTCACGAACAGCACCGCGTCGGCGGCACGCACCTGATCCTTCAGCCGGGTGCCCTGCGGCGGGTACTGTCCATCGAAATCCTGGTCGTACAGCGGGAGATCACCGATCTGCACGTACTGGAAGCGCGCGCGGTCGCCGGCGATCTTCTCCAGCGCATGGGCCAGCTTGCGGTTGCAGGAATCCTTGCGCAGGCTGCCAACGAACACGGCGATGGTGGGGACGGACATCGGGACGTACTCCTCACGGTGCGGGAGGCCCAGCCTAGACGCCGGGCCCGTGCCGTCCGGTGAAGATCAGCCGCCGGTCACGCCGGTCCGTACCTGCCGCCAATGCGCCTGCCAGGCCTGGAACATCAGCACGTTCCACAGGTGGGTATGCCACTTGCGCTGGCCGCCCAGGAACTGCTGCCACAGCGGCTGCACCGCCGCCGCCGACAGCACGCCCTCGCGCTCCAGGCGTGCCGGCTGCAGCAGGTCTTCGGCCCATGGCCGCAGGTCGCCCTTCAGCCAATCGCTGACCGGCGCACCGAATCCGCGCTTGGGCCGGTGCACCATCGACTGCGGCACGTAGCGGCCAAGCACGCGCTTGAGCAGCACCTTGCTGGTGGTTTCGCTGCGCTTGAAGCCCAGCGGCAGCGACCAGGCGAACTCGGCCACGCGCCAGTCCAGCAGCGGCGCGCGTGCCTCCAGGCTGACCGCCATCGAGGTGCGGTCGACCTTGCACAGCAGGTCATCCGGCAGGTAGGTCACGTAATCGGCCAGCATCATCGCGTCGGCCGGTGTGCCGGCACCGTGCAACGGATCGGCCAGGTCGTAGAAGCTGCCGGCAGCCTGCGCGCCCGGCACCGCCGTCGCCGGATCGCGCCAGCGCGAGATGCGGTTGCGGTACACGTCGCCGATGCCACGCGCGCCGGACTCGGCCAGCAGCGCGGCCAGGCCGCCGGTCCGCGAGGCCTCGCCCTGCTGCTGCGAGCGCGCGCCCATCCAGCGCCGGAGCGGGCCTGGCACGCGGCCCAGCATCTGCCAGTTGCGCAGCGCGCGCACGTAGCGGGTATAGCCGAAGAACAGCTCATCACCGCCGTCACCAGACAACGCCACAGTCACGCCCTGCCGCGCCAGGCGCGCGACCAGCGCGGTCGGCACCTGCGAAGCGTCGGCGAAAGGCTCGTCGAACATTGCCGGCAGCTGAGGCACGACTGCCAGTGCATCCGCGCCGCTGACATAGAGCTCGGTGTGGTCGCAACCCAGATGCGTGGCCAGTTCCCTTGCCAGCGGTGCCTCGTCGTGGCCCGAACCGGTGAAGCCGATGCTGAAGCTGTGCACCGGCTGCCCGCTCTGCGCCTGCATCAGCGCTGCCACCAGCGACGAATCGGTACCGCCGGACAGGAACACGCCAACCGGCACGTCGGCCACCATGCGCAGCGCGACCGCATCGCGCAGCAGCCCATCCAGCTGCTCCTCGGCTTCCTCGATGCGACCCTGGAACGGGGCCGCCAGCGCGGCCTGCATGCGCGCACGCGCATCCCAGTAGGGGCGCTGTGCCTGCTCCGGGCGGTGCGCGGCCGCACCCGCCGCTACGGCTTCGGCGTCCAGGCGCAGCACGCGCCCGGGCATCAACTTGTAGCAGCGCTGGTGGATGCTGTGCGGTGCAGGAATGTAGTCCAGCCGCAGCAGCAGGGTCAGTGCATCCCGGTCGATGTCGTTGTCGAACGCCGGGTGCTGCCACAGCGCTTTCAGTTCAGAGCCGAACACCAGGGTGTCACCGGCCCAGCCGTAGTACAGCGGCTTCTTGCCGACGCGGTCGCGGGCCAGCCACAGGCACTGCTGCTGGCGGTCCCACAGCGCGATGGCGAACATGCCGTTGGCACGCTGCAGGGTGTCCTCGATACCCCACTGCAGGATCGCTGCCAGCAGCACCTCGGTATCGGAATGGCCGCGGAAGGCGTGCCCCAGCGGCTCCAGTTCGGCACGCAGGGCAGCGAAGTTGTAGACCTCGCCGTTGTAGGCCATCACGTAGCGACCATCGGACGAGGCCATCGGCTGGTGGCCCAGCGGCGACAGGTCGAGAATGCTCAGCCGACGGTGCGCCAGCGCGATGCCTGCCCCGGCATCGACCCAGCTGCCGCCATCATCCGGCCCGCGGTGGTGCAGCGCCTCGCCCATGGCCAGGACCTGCGCCTGCAGCACCTCGGCCGACGCCACAGGCGCCGGCAACAACATTCCCGCCAATCCACACATGCATCAAGGTTCCTGCGCCAGTTCAAGGGCGGCGCCAATCACCGCATTGTCGCTTGGAAGCCCGAACATTGCTGCCCCCGCCAGCGGGGTATAGGTATCGGCACCGCAGACCCGGCGCAGCGGCAGGTGGCCGAAACCTGCCTCGACCAGTGCGGTGACCACGCCCTCGCCCACCCCGCCACTGTGGCGACCCTCGTCCAGCACCAGCACCCGCCGTGCACTGGCGGCCTGGCTGGCGATGAAGCCGGCATCCAGTGGCACCAGCCAGCGCAGGTCGACCACCCGCACCTGCCAGCCCAGCTGCTGCTCGATCGCCCGCGCCGCGCGCAGCGCCATCGGCACGCCATTGCCGTAGGTGTAGACCAGCAGGTCGCCCGCCTCCGGCACATAGACCCGGCCCTCCCCGGGTACCAGCGCCTGGCCCTGGGCCGGGTAGTCGAACAGCCATTGGCCATCGCCGGGTTCGTGCAGGTCCTTGCTCATGTACAGCGCGATCGGCTCCAGGAACACGGCCACGCGCCCATCCACCCGCGCCAGCGCCGCCAGCGTGCGTAGCATCAACACCGCATCGTCGCCGCGCGATGGGCAGCCGACCACAAGCCCGGGGATGTCACGCAGCGCGGTGATCGAGTTGTCGTTGTGGAAATGGCCACCGAAGCCCTTCTGGTACCCCAGCCCGGCGACCCGCACCAGCATCGGGTTGCGGTACTGGTCGTTGGAAAAGAACTGCAGCGAACAGGCCTCGCCACGCAGCTGGTCAATGGCGTTGTGCAGGTAGGCCAGGTACTGGATTTCCGGAATCGGCAGCATGCCCATGTTGGCCAGACCCTGTGCCATGCCCAGGATCATGGTCTCGTCCAGCAGGGTGTTGAACACCCGGCGCGGCCCGAAGCGGCGCAGCAGATCCTTGGTGACGGTGTAGACACCGCCCTTCTGCGCCACGTCCTCGCCGAACAACAGGCTCTGCGGATACTTCGCCAGCAGCTCCTGCAGGCCGTGGTTGATCTGGATGGCCAGGTGCCGTGGTGCCTGCCGCTCGGGCAGGGTCTCCGCACCGCCATACAGCGCTTCGCGCGTCTCGGCGGGCACCTCGCGCCGCGCTTCGGCCAGCACCGCCGCTGGCGTGTACGGCGCCAGCGGCGCCATCACTTCCTGCAGCGACTGCAGCGTCGGGCGGCCTTCGGCATCGGCGGCCGCCGCCATGCAGCGCGCGCGCATGCTCTCGTAGGCCACCTCGATGGCGGCCGCATCCATCCAGCCTGATTCCAGCGCGATCTGCGCCGAACGCAGCAGCGGGTCCTGGGCTTCGGCTGCACACAGCTCCGGCAGCGCGCGCCATTCCACTTCAAAGTCGGTGCCGGCATGGCCCATCAGGCGCGTGGTGCGCAGATGCAGGAAGGTCGGCCGCCAGGTGCGTCGGCAGTGCTCCACCGCGGCCTGCACCTGGGCGTGCCCGGTGGCCAGGTCCAGCCCATCGGCGAAGAAATAGTCGAGCCCTGGCTGGCAGCTGAAGCGCTCGGCAATCCAGCCTTCCGGCGTCTTCACCGAAATGCCCAGCCCGTTGTCCTCGCAGACGAACAGGACCGGCGCCGGCAGCTTCTGGTAGGCCGACCACATCGCGGTATTGAACGCGGTCTGCGCGGTGGCATGGTTGGCCGAGGCATCACCGAACGAGCACAGCACGATGCTGTCGGTGGGAATCGGCAACGACTGCCCCAGCCGCTTGCCACTCTCGATGGCCAGCGCGGTGCCCAGCGCCTTCGGCAGGTGCGAAGCAATCGTCGAGGTCTGCGGCAGCACCCACAATGGCTTGCTGCCCCACACTTTGTGGCGGCCACCGCTGGCCGGATCATCCGCGCTGGCGGCGAAGGACAGTGCCGCATCGCGCAGCGGATCGATACCCGGCACCTGGCGCGAACGCTCGGCCATGAAGGCACCGGAGCGATAGTGCAGGAAGGCTGGATCGGTATGCCGGCAGGCCCGCGCCAGCAGCGCATTGCCTTCGTGGCCGGAGGAACCGATGGTGTAGAAGACCTTGTTCTGCACGCGCAGCACCCGTGCCATCAGGTCCAGCTGGCGGCTGGCCAGCTGCGATTCGAACAGTTCGCCAAAGGCAGCCGCGGTGAGCGTGCTGCCCGGCAGGATCGGCGCATCCGGTGCCGGGCGCGGACGCGGGGTGCCGCGCCAGCCACGTACCGCATCGAGGAAGTTGGCGTCGCACACTTCGGCGCGGTTGAGCACGCGCATGCGTGCGGGAATCGGATCTGGAACCACAGCGAACATCGAACACCCTCCGTGTCGTTGTTGCATTCGGCCGGACATGGCCCGGCGCTACCCTGTGGGGGTCACCCTGGTGAGAGTCACGCGGCCTCGAATCGCGAGCGCACTTCGGCGGTCACTGCCGGCATCGGCAGGAAGCGCGGCTGCTCACGCACGCGCTGCAGCCAGGCGCGGACTTCCGGGAACGGCTCCAGGCTGATGCCGCCCTCGCCCGCCACATCGGTATAGGCAAACAGGGCGATATCGGCGATGCCGTATCCGCTGCCGGTGAACCATTGCGCCTGGCGCAGGTGCTGCTCCATCACTGCCAGCGCGGTGGCGGCGCGCTCGTGCAGCCGTGGCAGTTCGGCGCGGCGCGGCGAATCGGACGCGGTCCAGCCGCGGATGAAGCGCGCCACTGCCACGCACGGCTCGTGCGTGTACTGCTCGAAGAACATCCAGCTCAACGCCTGCGCGCGCTCCCAACCATCAGTGGGCAGGTACGGCGTGCCTTCGGCCAGCCAGAACAGGATCGCGTTGGATTCGGTCAGCACGCGGCCATCGTCGCGGACGATCAGCGGCACCTTGGCATTCGGGTTGAGCGCCAGGAATTCGGGGGTATGGGTCTGGCCGTGGGCACTGTCCACTTCCACCCAGCGGTAACGGCTGCCGAGCTGCTCCAGCAGCAGGCGGACCTTGTGGCAATTGCCCGAGACCGACATGCCATGCACCGTCAGCGGGACGCGCTCTTCCACCATTGCCTGCTCCATCACATCCGGCCGGCGGCCGGCTGCGTGCAGTCTGGCAAGCGCGTCTGTGAATGCCAAGCGCGGGTGCAGCATGGCGACCCGGTCGTGCCGGCCGCTGGCCGGCAATCGCATGAATCCTGCTGGACGAGGTTGCCGGCCAGTGGCCGGCACTACCGGGCAACGCTCAGCGTGTGCGCTGCCGCCACTGCGCGCGCGACTGGCCCCAGATCTGCATCGGCTTGTCGTTGTACGGTGGCGGCAGTTCGCCCATGCGCAGCATCGTGCTGCCGAGCTTGCGCGCGACCGCCCGCGAGTTGTCGTTGTTCTCGGCGATGGTGTGGATCACCTCGTCCCACCCGAGCGTGTCGAACGCCCAGTCGATCGCGGCGACCGCGGCTTCCGGCGCATAGCCCCTGCCCCAGCTGGCATGGCGGATGCCCCAGCCAACCTCGGTACCGGGCCAGTCCTGCGGTTGCCAGGGACCCATGCGCCCGATCCAGTCACCGCTGGATTTCTCGATCACGCTGAACATCGAGAAGCCGAACAGCTGCCAGGCGCCAGCCAGGCTGCAGAAGCCACGCCAGGCCACTGAAGGCGGCTGTACGCCACCAAGGGTACGCATCGTTTCCTCGTCGGCGCAGAACGCCAGATAGGGTTCGTAGTCCTCGCGCAGCAGCGGGCGCAGGATCAGGCGCTCGGTTTCAATGCGCAGGTCGAAGATGCTCATGCCGGCTCCATGTCGAAGGAAGCGTCCATGATGGTGGATTCGCGCCCCGCGCGGATGAATTCCGCCGGTCGCAACGAAACGGGCCGGCATGAGCCGGCCCGTCGAGTACTGCATGCTGCACCTGGATTACTGGCGCGTGGTGGCCGCAGTGGCACCGGCGGCAGCGGTCTGCGTGACCAGCTGGCCATCGACCACCGGCAGGCGATCGCTGGCCGGCTTGTTGTCCATGCGCACGGTCTTCTCGGCGCCGTCGTAGCGGTAGGTCACGTTGTAGCCCTTCACCACGTCGTTGGTACCCATGGCAATGCGGTTGCCCGGCTTGCTGGCCATGCGCATGGTGCCGGTGGTGCCGTCTTCGTTCCGATAGGTCACGTTGTAGCCGGTGACGCGGCTCGACTCGGAGGTCGCGGTCTCGGTGTGGCACTGGCGCTCGGTGCGGTTGACCACGCGGCCACCCACATGGCGCTTGTCGATCTGGTTGCCGATGAAGCCACCGGCCACCGCGCCAGCCGCAGTGGCCGCCTTCTTGCCATTGCCGCCGCCGACCTGGTTGCCCAGCAGGCCACCCACCACAGCACCGACCACGGTGCCGCCCACATTGCCGTCACGTTCCGGCAGGCGCTCCTGCACCGTCACGTCCTGGCAGACTTCATGCGGGGTCTGGGTGGTGGAGGTCTCGCGCACCGCATCGGTGCCGATCACGGTGGCGTAGGCCTTCTGCTTCTCGGTGATCGGGTCGACCTTCAGCACATCGGCATATTCCAGCCCACGCGGTGCCGACGGATCGAGCGTGTCACCACGCGCGCCATCGCCAGTGGCGTTGCCATCGACCAGGCGCGATTCACCGTTGGGGGTTCCGGCGCTGATGGAATCGGGCGATGTGCCGCCACTCTTCATGAAGGCGGCGGTGGCGATACCACCGACCAGCAGCGCGCCCGCTGCGACCAGGACAGTTGTAGTTGTGCTTTTCATGACCTGCTCCTTGCGGACCATCCGCAACGTTCTCGGGCCAGATTGCAGCATGCGCTGCCTGAACGGAATCTCCACATTTCCTGCTCATTCCCGTAACCCATTCAGCATCGGGAAATGCTGGGCCCGTGGTAGCGTTTGCATATTCCCCAGGAGGACCCCCGCCATGGCCAACCCGATGCTGCTGCCGGTACTGCAATGGGCGCGCCGGCTGCGCTACCCCACCCTGTTCAAGCTCACCGCAGGCCTGTTCGTGCTGACCCTGTTCATTCCCGACCCGATCCCGTTCGTCGATGAACTGGTGCTCGGCTTCGGCACCCTGCTGCTGGCCAACTGGAAAAGCCGCAATACGGTCCCGGCCCCGCCGCCGCTGGAACAGCGTTGAGCGCGCTGGTCGACAGCCACTGCCATCTGGATGCCAGTGAATTCGATGCTGATCGCACGGCGGTGATCGAGCGCGCAGGCGCCGCGGGCGTGCGCGCGCAGGTGGTACCGGCCGTCACCGCCGCCAGCTGGCCGAAGCTGCGCGAGGTCTGCCGGCTGGCACCGGGGCTGTACCCGGCGTACGGCCTGCATCCGATGTTCCTGGCCGAGCACCGGCCCGGCCATCTGCCGCTGCTGCGCGAGTGGATCGAGCGCGAACGACCGTGTGCGATCGGCGAATGCGGGCTGGATTTTTTCGTCGAGGGATTGGATGCAGAGGCACAACAGGCGTACTTCATCGGCCAGCTGGAACTGGCGCGCGAGTTCGAGCTGCCGGTGATCGTGCATGCGCGGCGCGCGGTGGATGCGGTCATTGCCGCGATCCGTCGCATCGGCGGCCTGCGCGGCGTGGTGCACAGCTTTTCCGGCAGCCCGGAACAGGCCGCGCAACTGCATCGGCAAGGCTTCCTGCTCGGTCTCGGTGGCCCGCTGACCTACGAACGCGCGCAACGGCTGCAGCGCCTGGTACGCGGGATGCCGCTGGAACAACTGCTGCTGGAAACCGATGCACCGGATCAGCCTGATGCCGGCATCCGCGGCCAGCGCAACGAACCGGCGCGGCTGGCGACCATTGCCCGCCACGTGGCCGCACTGCGCGGAATGGACGTTGAAGCCGTGGCATATGCCACGACGCAGAACGCGCGACGGCTGTTCGCTTTGCCGGCGAACTGAGGGTAGTGCCGGCCGCTGGCCGGCAACTCCGGAATGATTCGATCAGCGCAGATGCCGGCCAGCGGCCGGCACTACCGTCACGCGTCGGCGTGATCCTCGACCACTTCGGCCTTCACCTTCTTCGGCTCCAGCAGCATTTCCAACGCCTTGCCCACCGCCGCGAAAGCGAAGGCGCCGGTGATATGGGTCGCCGCACCCAGGCCGGCGCCGCAGTCCAGCTTCAACGCTGCATCGGCACCGAGGTTCGGGCGGATGCCGCATACGCTGCCATCGGCCTGCGGATACTTCACGTTTTCCAGCGAGTACACCGCCGGCACGCCGAAGTAGCGCTTGGCGTTCTTCGGGAAATTGAACTCGCTGCGCAGCTTCTTGCGGATCAGCGCCAGCATGGCATCGTGCTCGGTGCGCGAGACGTCGCGGATGCGCACCAGGGTCGGATCAGTACGGCCACCGGCGGCACCGACGGTCAGCAGCGGCAGCTTGCGGCGACGGCACCAGGCAATCGTCTCGACCTTGACCCGGAAGCTGTCGCAGGCATCAATCACCAGATCGAACCCACGGTCCAGCAGTTCGGCCATGTTCGACACCGTCAGGAACGCCTGCACGGCATCGACCTCGATGTCCGGGTTGATCGCGCGGCAGCGCTCGGCCATCGCCTCGGCCTTGTTGCGGCCGTAGTTGCCTTCCATCGCCGGCAGCTGCCGGTTTGTGTTGGACACGCAGATGTCATCGGCATCGATCAGGGTCAGGTGGCCGACCGCCGAGCGGGCCAGCGCCTCCACCACCCACGAGCCGACGCCCCCCATGCCCACCACCGCCACGCGGCTGCCCTGCAGGCGCTCGAGCGCACCCACGCCATACAGCCGTTCGATGCCGGCGAAGCGTTGTTTGACCTGTTCGTTCATCCGGCTATTTTAACGTGCAGGCGCCAGCGCCTGCAGCGCGCCGGCATCGAACCCACCGTTGCACGCCCGGAGAGCCCGCCATGAACGCCAGCCCGCCCCGCCGCCCGTCCACCGCCTACCGCTATCTGTTCGTGCTCGGCCTGGGCCTGTTGATCGGCCTGATCGCCACGGTGATGGTGGGCCGTGCCCTGCAGGCGCGCCGCGACCCGTTCCCGGACAGCCTGATGCAGGTGATGCAACGGCAATCGCAGCTGCTGCAGCAGGCCCAGCAGCAGAACCGCTGCAGCCTGGCCGACAGCGTGCCGCGGTTGCAGGCGATGCGCCTGCTGTCCAACGACCTGGACCTGGCTTTCCCCGGGCTGAAGGACAGCGCGCAGTTCCAGCAGCATGCCAGCCAGCTGCGCGGCAACCTCAACGCCGCTCTGGCCGCACCGCCCAGCGACTGCACGGCCCTGGCCCAGGTGGTGGAAACGGTGCAGGCCGACTGCCGCGCCTGCCACCAGGACTTCCGCTGAGCCGCATTCATCCTGCAGCCGGACAAGGGTTGCGTGGTTGGCACCTTGTTCACGTTCAAAAGAGGACGATTCGTCCACCCTGCTGCATGACGCAGTACCACCCCAGACACCCGCCTTCACGGCCAGGAGACGCCCCATGAAGATCCAGCTCATTGCCGCCAGCGCCATCGCTACCCTCGCCCTGGCTGGCTGTGCCACCTCGCCCGGCTACGGTGGCGGTGGTTACAACAACGGCTACAACAATGGCGGCTACGGCAACAACGGCGGTTACAACCAGGGCCGTTGCGCCGACTGTGGCATCGTCACCCGCATCAACACCGTGCCGTCGGGCCGCACTGCGCCGAGCGCAACCGGCGCCATCCTCGGCGGCATCGTCGGTGCCGTGGCCGGCCATGAGATCTCCGATCACACCGGCGGCAGCCGTGGCAACAAGAACATCGCTGCGGCCGCAGGCGCGGTCGGTGGTGCGCTGGCGGGCAACCAGATCCAGAAGAACGTCACCAGTGATACCTACGACATCAGCGTGCGCATGGATGATGGCCGCACCATCGTGGTCAACCAGCGCGACCTCGGCGGCATCCGCGAAAACACCTATGTGCGCGTGGTCAACGGCAAGGTCATCCTGCGCTGACCTGCACCGGGCCGACGGCAAAGAAAAAGGCCCGCTTGCGCGGGCCTTTTTCATGTGACGGCTTGCAGCGCGATCAGGTCGGCTGCACAGCGTCGGCCTGCAGGCCCTTCTGGCCCTGCACGACGGTGAAGGTGACCTTCTGGCCTTCCTTCAGGCTCTTGAAGCCCTGGGTCTGGATGGCACGGAAGTGCACGAACACGTCTTCGCCGTTTTCACGGCTGATGAAGCCGAAGCCCTTTGCATCGTTGAACCACTTGACGGTACCGGTCTCGCGATCAGACATCTCACTAACTCCCTGGTGACTCTCTCTTGTTGTAGGAAACGCCTGGTGGGCGGCTGACAAGCAAGGGGGAAGCGAGGTGCATCGATGCAGCGGATCGGGAAGATCTTGCTTCATCAGGCCACGATCCACGGTGACCTTGCCAAGCTCAGCGACTGCAACTTAACCCGCCCAAAACGAAAAAGCAACTGGCAAAATCTTTCACTGTCAACCCCAAAACGACCACCATACGGGACAGCATGGGACTCTCATTCATCTTATATCTGCTAGCGGTCATTTTTGTCCTTGTCGGCATCGCCGGAATCATCCTCCCGGCCCTGCCCGGCATCCCGCTGGTGTTCATCGGGCTGCTGCTGGCGGCCTGGGCTGACGGCTTCGCCCACGTCGGCTGGCCGACCCTGGTTGCGCTGGGGGTACTGACCCTGCTCTCGTTGCTGGTGGACGTGCTGGCCACCGTCGTGGGGGCGCAACGGGTCGGTGCCAGCCGCAAGGCGCTGTGGGGAACCTTCGTCGGCAGCATCGTCGGCCTGTTCTTCATGCCGATCGGCCTGTTCGCCGGCCCGTTGATCGGCGCTCTGCTGGGCGAGTACTGGCACACCCGCGAACTGGGGCGCTCGACCAAGGTTGGGCTGGCCACATGGCTTGGCATCCTGCTTGGCCTGGCGCTGAAGCTGGCGGTGGTGATCGCGATGCTGGGGCTGTTCGCCTTCGCCTGGTTCCTGTGACCTGCCTCTCCTTCACGCCACGCGCACGCGGTGGCCGTGCATAAACCGTGGGGGCTGGCCGTGATCCGGTGCAGCCGCCACACTGTGCGATTCCCGTATTCACCGAAGGGCCTGCTGCAATGACCCTGCCTCCGCTGCTTCCCCGCCTCGCGCCGCTGGCGCTGGCATTGGCCAGTGCGCCACTGGCCGCGCAGGAGTTCGCGCCCAGTGCCGAAGCCTCGCCGGCCGCGTGCGCGGCGATTACCACCGATGCTGCCCGCCTGGCCTGTTATGACCGCCAGTTCGGGCGTACCCCACAAGCCACCGCCGAGGCCGACGCTGCGGCCGAGGCGGCCGCGCAGGCCCGTCGCGAAGAACGCCAGACCGCACGCGTAAGCCAGGGCGAAGAGAAACTGCGCGAGCGGGTCAGTGATCTGTTCCGTCCAGCAGCCCCTGACAGCGCACTGGCCAATGCCGGCCGTGGCTCGCTGCTGGACAGCCGCTGGGAGCTGGCCGAGGACTCCAAGCTCGGCCCGTTCCAGCTGCGCGCCTACAAGCCGGTGTACCTGTTGCCGGCGTTCTGGACCAGCGACCGCAACACCACGCCGCACTCGCCGAACCCGGCCAACACGGTCACCACGCCGCAGGTGCTGGACAGCGCCGAACTGAAGTTCCAGATCAGCTTCAAGACCAAGGTCGCCGAGAACCTGTTCGGCGACAACGGCGACATCTGGGCCGGCTATACCCAGAGCTCGCGCTGGCAGGCCTACAACGGCGAGGATTCGCGCCCGTTCCGCGAAACCAACTACGAGCCGGAAGTGATGATGGTGTTCCGCAACGGCTACTCGATCGGTGGCTGGCGCGGGCGCATGACCGGCATTGCGCTGAACCACCAGTCCAATGGCCGCGCCGACCCGCTGTCGCGCAGCTGGAACCGGGTGATGCTCAACATCGGCCTGGACCGCGAGAACTGGGCACTGGTGCTGCGCCCCTGGTACCGCATTCCCGAGACCCGAAGCGACGACAACAACCCGGACATCGAGGATTACATGGGCCGCGGTGACGCGACCCTGATCTGGAACCGCAACGGCCACGAAGTCTCGCTGATGGCGCGCCATTCGCTGCGCACCGGCAGCCGCTCGCACGGTGCCCTGCAGCTGGATTACGGCTTCCCGATCAGCAACCTGCTGCGCGGCCATGTACAGGTGTTCGACGGCTACGGCGAAAGCCTGATCGACTACAACCACAAGGCCACCTACGTGGGCGTGGGCGTGTCCCTGCTGGAGTGGTTCTGATGCACGTGACGATCTGGCACAACCCGGCCTGCAGCAACTCGCGCGGCGCATTGAAGCTGATACGTGATGCAGGCTTCGATCCACTGGTGATCGAGTACCTGGGCACTCCACCGGACGTGGCCACGCTGCGCCAGGTGCTGGCCGAATCCGGATTGAGCGCACGTGATCTGGTGCGCAGCAAGGAAGCGCAGTTCGCCGAACTGGGACTGGAAGAGGCCGACGATGCCACCTTGCTGGCCGCGATGGCCGCACACCCGCGGCTGATCAACCGCCCCGTGGTGCGCACGCTCAAGGGCACCCGGCTGTGCCGTCCACCGGAAACGGTGCTGGAGATCCTGTAACCCGCACTGCTTCGGTAGAGCCGAGCCATGCTCGGCTGCATTCATGGACTGCACGCGAACAGCAGCCGAGCGTGGCTCGGCTACAGAACAGATTACAGCCAGTCGGTGATGCCTTCGCGACGGTACACCTCGGCGAACGCCGGGCGCGCCTTCATCGACGTGGCATGCGCCTTCAGTACCGGCCAGGTGTCGCTGGGCCTGGGCATGTTGCGCGACCAGCGCATCAGCATCACCAGCATGTAATCGACCACGCGGGGCGTGGCGCCCAGCAGGTACGGACCATGTGACTGCAGGTGCGTGGCGACATGCTGCCAGGCCGCTTCAAGGCGCTGGCGTGCCATCTCGCGGCTGGCCTCGACGTTCGCCTCGCCTGCCACCTCGTTCGGATAGAACCAGGCACGGTAGGCCGGCTGCAGCGTATTGGCGCACCAGAACATCCAGCGGTAGGCATCGGCGCGCTGCGGCGTGCCCAGTGCTGGCAGCAGGTTGGATTCCGGATGGCGATCGGCCAGGTACAAGGCGATCGCCGCCGCTTCGGTCAGTACCAGGCCATCGATCATCAACGTCGGCACCACACCGGCCGGATTCAGTGCCAGGTACTCCGCCGACTTGTGCTCGCGCGCGTCGAAATCCAGCAGCACCAGTACGTGTTCGATGCCCAGCTCGATCAGCAGCCAGTGCACGACCAGGGCGGCGGTACTGGTCGAACCATACAGCGTGGTGCCCATGCGGAAGATCCTGTGCAGGTGGATCAGCCGATTATGCGCTTACGCGCGCGATCGTTGCTCAGCCGCAGCTGCTCATGCAGGAATCCCGGCGTTCGCCACAGGACATCATCGGCGCGCGCATCGTGCAGTCATGCGTCTTCAGTTCGCAGGCACGGCGCAGGTCCGGGTTGTCCACGTCCTTGCAGCGCTTGTCCGGCGCCGGCACCACCTGCTGCTCGCAATTGCTCTGGCGGCTGCCGAGGGAATCATTCTGCGCCATGCAGCTGCGATAGCCGGCCTGGCACTGCACGCGGCATTGCGCCGATGCGGGGAAGTCCGCGCCTTCGTACGACGCTGGGGTGCTGCAGCCGGCCAGGGCCAGCAGCACGCCTACCACGATGAATCGATGCAGGGCCATGGACACGTCCTGTGCGGAAGTGCGCCGACCGTAGCAGAGCAACAGCTACAGGAGCGTTAATCTTTCTGCCCACACAACAACGGCGCCACACGGCGCCGTTGCCTGGTCCGGGGTGGAAGGCTTACTCCACCACCACCGGAATCTTGCCGATGCGGGCCTGCCATTCACGCGGGCCGGTCTTGTGCACCGATTCGCCGGTGGAGTCGACGGCCACGGTCACCGGCATGTCCTGCACGGTGAACTCGTAGATCGCCTCCATACCCAGATCGGCGAAGCCGACGACCTTGGCCGCCTTGATCGCCTTGGACACCAGGTAGGCCGAACCGCCGACGGCCATCAGGTAGGCCGACTTGTTGTCACGGATCGCCTCGATCGCCGCCGGGCCGCGCTCGGCCTTGCCGACCATGCCCAGCAGGCCGGTCTGTTCCAGTACCTGACGGGTGAACTTGTCCATGCGGGTCGCCGTGGTCGGGCCGGCCGGGCCCACCACTTCGTCGCGCACCGGATCGACCGGGCCGACGTAGTAGATGAAGCGGCCCTTCAGGTCGACCGGCAGTTGCTCGCCCTTGTTGAGCATGTCGACCATGCGCTTGTGCGCGGCGTCGCGGCCGGTCAGCAGCTTGCCGTTGAGCAGCAGGGTCTGGCCCGGCTTCCAGCTCGCCACGTCTTCCGGGGTGATCGTGTCCAGGTCCACGCGGGTGCCCTTGGACGCGTCGTAGGTCAGCTTCGGCCAGTCTTCCAGCGACGGCGGGTCCAGCATCACCGGGCCGCTGCCATCCAGGGTGAAGTGCGCATGGCGGGTGGCCGCGCAGTTCGGGATCATCGCCACCGGCAGGTTGGCCGCGTGGGTCGGGTAATCGTTGATCTTGATGTCGAGCACGGTGGTCAGGCCGCCCAGGCCCTGCGCACCGATGCCCAGCGCGTTGACCTTCTCGTACAGCTCCAGGCGCAGCTCTTCGATGCGGTTGGACGCACCGCGGGCCTGCAGCTCGGTGATGTCGATCGGCTCCATCAGCGCTTCCTTGGCCAGCAGCATCGCCTTCTCGGCGGTGCCACCGATGCCGATGCCGAGCATGCCCGGCGGGCACCAGCCGGCGCCCATGGTCGGCACGGTCTTCAGCACCCAGTCGACGATGGAGTCGGACGGGTTGAGCATGGCGAACTTGGTCTTGGCTTCGGAACCACCGCCCTTGGCAGCGACGATGACGTCGACGGTGTTGCCCGGGACCACCTTGACGTTGACCACGCCCGGGGTGTTGTCCTTGGTGTTGATGCGCTTGCCGGCCGGATCGGCCAGCACCGAGGCGCGCAGCTTGTTGTCCGGGTGCATGTAGGCGCGGCGCACGCCTTCATTGGCCATGTCTTCCACGCCCATGGTGGCGTCGTCCCAACGCACGTCCATGCCGATTTCCAGGAACACGGTGACGATGCCGGTGTCCTGGCAGATCGGACGGTGGCCTTCGGCGCACATCCGCGAATTGATCAGGATCTGGGCCATCGCTTCCTTCGCGGCCGGCGACTCCTCGCGCTCGTAGGCGGCGGCGAGGTTCTTGATGTAGTCGACCGGGTGGTAGTACGAGATGTACTGCAGCGCGTCGGCGATGGACTGGATGAGGTCTTCCTGCTTGATCGATGTCACGGCTTGCTCGCTTGCTCGAGGCTGGCGGGGGTAATCCGCCCATTTTACCCCCTCCCCCGGCCGCAGGATCACAATCATGGGGTCGGATCCCCTGCACGGGGCTCTGACCCCATCCTCCCTGTCACGCTTGCCCCCTCTTCGGCGTCCTGGTCGACATGAACTCAGAAACCGCCTTCCAGATCCACCGCCCGCGCCTGATGGCGCTGGCCTACCGCCTGCTCGGCAGCCGCGCCGACGCCGAAGACGTGGTCCAGGACGCCTGGCTGCGCTGGTCCGGCGCCGATCCGGCCAGCGTGCGCGATCCGGAGGCCTGGCTGGTCACCACCACCACCCGGCTCGGCCTGGACCGGCTGCGCGCGGCCAAGCGCGAGCGGGTGCACTACGTCGGCCCGTGGCTGGCCGAGCCGTTGGCGGTCACCCTGGAGCCCGACCCGGCGCCCGGCCCGGCGCAGCTGCATGCGCTGGCCGACGATGTCTCGGTGGCTTTCCTGACCCTGCTCGAACAACTCGGCCCCGAAGAACGCGCCGCCTTCCTGCTGAAGGAGGCCTTCGACCACGACTATCGCGAGATTGCCGACCTGATCGGCCACAGCGAGGCCAACTGCCGGCAGCTGGTGCACCGTGCGCGGCAGCGCCTGCAGGCCGGACGACCGCGCTTCAACGCCGATGCCAGCCAGCACCGGCAGCTGCTGGCGCGCTTCATGGACGCCTCGCAGCGCGGCGACAGCGAGGCGATCCAGGCCCTGCTGCACACCAATGCGCTATTGGTGTCCGACGGCGGCGGCGTGGTCACCGCAGCGGTGCGCCCGCTGCTGGGCGCCGAGCGTATCGGCCGCCTGTTCTGGGCCATCGCCCGCCGCGGCGCGGCACATCCGGCGCAGTTGGGCTACGTCAACGGCGAGCCGGCGATTCTGCGTTTCATCGGCGACCGCCTGCACTCGGTCACCACCATCGAGGTGGTCGACGGCCGAATTGCCAATGTGTACAGCGTGCTGAATCCGGAAAAGCTGCCGCAGATTGTCACGAACGGGAACGGCGCGGCGTCCTTGTAGTGAAAGGCGGCCACCGTGGCCGCCGTGGAGCTGAAGATGTCCGACCATGCCTCTCCCCGCGTTCCCTACACCCGCCTGGCCGCCGATGCGTTCAAGGGCCTGCTGGCCACCAGCAAGGCGGTGCATGACAGCTCGATCGATCCAACCCTGATGGAACTGCTGTTCCTGCGTGTGTCACAGCTCAATGGCTGCGGCTACTGCATGGACATGCACGGCACCGCGCTGCGCAAGGGCGGGATCGAGCCGCGCAAGCTGGACACCCTGCCCGCGTGGCACGAAAGCCGCTTCTTCGATGCACGCGAACGTGCTGCACTGGGCTGGGCCGAGGCGCTGACCCGCTTGACCGACGCTGCGCCGTCGCAGGCGGCGTTCGACGCACTGGCACCGCATTTCGATGAAAAGGGCATCAGTGACCTGAGCATGGGCATTGCGGTGATCAATGCCTGGAACCGGCTGGGTGCAGGGCTGCTGCCGCCGCTGCCGTAAGGGGGGGGGGCTGGCCGGGCTGCCGCCCGGCCCCCGCAGAGGCAACAGCCGAAACAACAGCAACGTCAGAAGCTGGTTTCCTGAGGGATGACGAGGTGGATCCGGTTACGGGAGACGCCGTAAACCCGTCCTTGGGGGCTTGGCAGCCGCATCCATGCGGCTGACACTCCCGCAACCGGACCCACCCCGCCCTCGACAGACTTCTACTGCTGTTGGTAGGTGTCGACCTTGGTCGACACGGTAGATCCACGCCATGCGTGGATGCAGGAGGGCCGGATCCCTTCGCTTCGCAAAGGGCTCTGACCCCGATGCCGGCCACACGGCTGCACTGACCCCATCTGCACGTATCAGGCGCGCACAATACGCGCATGCCTGCTACCCCCACCGCTGGCGCTGCCGCCGCGAAGAAACCCAGCCTGCGCCAGCGCTTCAGGGCGATGCGCAATCTGCCGCCGTTCCTGCGCATGGTCTGGAAGACCAGCCCCGCGCTCACCCTGGCCAGCCTGGGGCTGCGCTTGATCCGCGCCCTGCTGCCGGTGGCGATGCTCTACGTCGGCAAGCTGATCATCGACAGCGCCCTGCACCTGAGCCAGCACGATGCCGGCTTCCCGCCGCTGGGCGAGGCACTGTCCAGCGGCGTGCTCAATCCGCTGCTTGGCCTGCTGGCGCTGGAGTTCGGCCTGGCCATCGCCTCGGACCTGCTGGGCCGCCTGGTCAGCTACGCCGATGCCCTGCTCTCGGAGCTGTTCGCCAACGTCACCAGCATCCGGCTGATGGAGCACGCGGCGACGCTGGATCTGGAGGACTTCGAAGACCCGGACCTGCAGGACAAGCTGGACCGTGCGCGGCGCCAGACCATGGGCCGGATGAACCTGATGAGCCAGCTGTTCGGCCAGGTGCAGGACGCGATCACCGTGGCCAGCCTTGCCGTCGGCCTGCTGGTCTACGCGCCGTGGCTGATCCTGCTGCTGGCGCTGGCACTGGTGCCGGCCTTCATCGGCGAATCGCACTTCAACGCGGCCGGCTACAGCCTCAACTTCCAGTGGACGCCCGAGCGCCGCCAGCTCGACTACCTGCGCCAGCTCGGCGCCAGCGTGGAAACAGCCAAGGAAGTAAAGATCTACAACCTGCACCGTTTCCTGGTGGAGCGTTACCGGCGGCTGTCGGTGGCGCTGTTCCAGGCCAACCGTGCACTGGCCCGGCGCCGCGCGTTCTGGGGCACGCTGCTGGCCGCGCTGGGCACGCTGGGCTACTACACCGCCTACGCCTACATCGCCTGGCGCACGGTGCGCGGCGATTTCTCGATCGGCGACCTGACCTTCCTTGCTGGCAGCTTCCTGCGCCTGCGCCAGCTGCTGGAAGGCCTGCTGATCGGCTTTTCGCAGGTGGCCAGCCAGGCGCTGTACCTGGATGACCTGTTCTCGTTCTTCCAGATCGAGCCGGAAATCCACTCGCGCGAAGGGGCCGTTCGCGTGCCGCAGCCGATCCAGCAGGGCTTCGTGTTCGAGAATGTCGGTTTCCGTTACCCGGATGCCGAGCAATGGGCGGTGCGCCACCTCGATTTCCAGCTGCAGGCCGGCGAAGTGCTGGCCCTGGTCGGCGAGAACGGAGCGGGCAAGACCACCCTGGTGAAACTGCTGGCGCGGCTGTACGAACCGGACGAGGGCCGCATCCTGCTCGATGGCCGCGACCTGCGCGACTACGACCTTGACGACCTGCGCGCCAACCTCGGGGTGATCTTCCAGGACTTCGTGCGCTACAACCTCAGCGCCGGCGAGAACATCGGCGTCGGCCAGGTCGAGGCGATGGACGACCAGGCACGCATCACCGACGCCGCGCGGCGTGGCATGGCCGAGGAAGTGATCGATGCCCTGCCCGGCGGCTACGACCAGCTGATCGGCCGCCGCTTCAAGCAGGGCGTGGACCTGTCCGGCGGCCAATGGCAGAAGATCGCCATCGCCCGCGCCTGGATGCGCAATGCGCAGGTAATGATCCTGGATGAGCCAACAGCAGCGCTGGATGCGCGTAGTGAGTTCGAGGTGTTCCAGCGGTTCAGGGAGCTGGCGGATAATCGTACGGCAGTGTTGATTTCCCACCGTTTCTCTTCGGTACGCATGGCCGATCGCATCCTGGTGCTGGCCGATGGCCGGATCGAGGCCAGCGGCACCCACGAACAGCTGATGGCCCAGGGAGGGCGGTACGCCGAGCTGTTCGAGCTGCAGGCAGCGGGTTACCGCTGAGAACGCCTCTCGTTCCGCCTAATGAGAACCTGTCTCATTTGAGATAGAATCACCCCCGACGACTTTCGATAGATACGCCCATGTCCTCCGCTTTCGGCGCCGAAACGGTGCTTGAGGTCCGCCACTGGACCGACGCCTACTTCAGCTTCACCCTCACCCGCGACAGCGGCTTCCGCTTCGAGAACGGCCAGTTCGTGATGATTGGCCTGGAAACCGAGGCGCGGCCGCTGCTGCGTGCGTATTCCATCGCCAGCGCCAACTGGGAAGAGCATCTGGAGTTCTTCAGCATCAAGGTACAGGACGGCCCGCTGACCTCGCGCCTGCAGCACATCAAGCCGGGCGACAAGGTGCTGGTCGGCAAGAAGCCCACCGGCACCCTGCTGATCAGCGACCTGCACCCGGGCAAGAACCTGTACCTGCTGGGCACCGGCACCGGCATGGCACCGTGGCTGTCGGTGATCAAGGACCCGGAAACCTACGAGCGCTTCGAGAAGGTGATCCTGTGCCACGGCGTGCGCTACGAAAAGGACCTGGCCTACCGCGATTACTTCGAGAAGGAACTGCGCGAGCATGAGTTCCTGGGCGAGATGATCGGCGACAAGCTGCTGTACTACCCGGCGGTCACCCGTGAGCCGTTCGCCAACCAGGGCCGCCTGACCCAGCTGATGGAGAGCGGCGAGATGCAGCGCACCCTCGGCCTGCCGGAGCTGAGCCCGGAAAACGACCGCGCGATGATCTGCGGCAGCCCGCAGATGCTGGCCGACCTGCGCAGCGTGCTTGATGCGCGCGGCTTCCAGGTCTCGCCGCGCATCGGCCAGCCGGGCCACTACGTGTTCGAGCGCGCGTTCGTCGAGAAATGATCCAAAAAGGGGACGGAGGGGATTAAGTCGTTTGTGGCACAAACGACTTAATCCCCTCCGTCCCCTTTTTTTGGCACCACCTCACAGCAGCGCTTCGATCTCGTCGCGCAGCTGCTCTGGCTTGGTGGTGGGCGCATGCCGCGACACCACCCGCCCCTGGCGATCGACCAGGAACTTGCTGAAATTCCACTTGATGCGGGCGCTGCCAAGCAGGCCGCGCTTCTCGCGTGACAGCCAGGCCCACAACGGATCAGCCCCCTCGCCGTTGACCTCGATCTTCTCCGACAGCGGGAAGCTGACCGGATAATCCAGCGAACAGAACTGGCGGATCTGTGCGGCATCGCCGGGTTCCTGCGCGCCGAACTGGTTGCACGGGAAGCCGATCACCACCAGGCCGCGCTCGCGGTAGTCCTGCCACAGCTGTTCCAGCCCGGTGTACTGCGGGGTGAAGCCACACTTGCTGGCCACGTTGACCAGCACCAGCGCCTTGCCACGGTACTGCTCCAAGGCCTGCGGCTGGCCGTCCAGGTCGTTGAAGCTGAAATCGTAGGCGGTGGTCATGGAGGTGGCCCGGGGAGATGACACCGGCATGGTACCGGGGTAGCCACGTACCCGGCAGCCACCCATGGGGTGGCTCTACCGCCGTCGGCATTGCCAGCATGCCTTTTGACACAAGTGCGGGGGCGGCCAGCCGGGTTACCCTCGGGCCCTTGTTTGCCTTACCGGAGTTCCTACCTTGACCACTCGCCTTGCCCTTGCCGTGGCCATGTCCCTCGGCCTCGCCCTGCCCGCCTTCTCGGCCGGCGCCGCCACCCCGGCTGCCAGCACCAATGCCCAGCAGGCCAATCCGTTCTTCGCCGAAAGCCCGCTGCCGCTGCACTTCCCGCAGTTCGACAAGATCAAGGACAGCGACTTCGCCCCGGCCTTCGACGCCGGCATGGCGCAGCAGCTGAAGGAAGTGGAAGCGATCGCCAACAACAAGGCCAAGCCGACCTTCGACAACACCATCATCGCCCTCGAAAAGAGCGGTGACATCCTCGACCGCGCAACCACCGTGTTCTTCAGCCTGGTCGGTGCCGACACCAACGACACCCGCAAGAAGCTGCAGGCCGACTACTCGGCGAAGTTCGCCGCGCACAGCGATGCGATCGCGCTGAACGGCAAGCTGTTCGCGCGCATCCAGGCACTGTATGACACCCGCAGCCAGCTGGGCCTGGACGCGGAAGGCGTGCGCCTGGTCGAGAAGTACTACGACAACTACGTGCGCGCAGGCGCCAAGCTGTCCGAGGCCGACAAGGCCAAGCTGAAGGAGATGAACGCCGAGCTGGCCAACCTGGGTACCAGGTTCAGCCAGAACGTGCAGTCGGAAGTGAACGCTTCGGCGATCACCGTCGACGACGTCAAGGAACTGGACGGCCTGTCCAAGGAGCAGATCGCCGCCGCCGCCGAAGCCGCCAAGGCCCGCGGCCAGGACGGCAAGTATGTGATTACCCTGCTCAACACCACCGGCCAGCCGCCGCTGACCAACCTGGCCAACCGCGCCCTGCGCCAGAAGATCTACGAAGCGTCGGTCAGCCGTGGCAGCCGCGGCGGTGAGTTCGACAACACCGCGCTGGTCTCGCGCATCATGCAGCTGCGTGCCGACAAGGCCAAGCTGATGGGCTTCCCGAACTTCGCCGCCTACAACCTGACCAACCAGACCGCCAAGACCCCGGAAGCGGTCAACGCGATGCTGGGCAAGCTGGCCCCGGCCGCCGTGGCCAACGCCAAGCGCGAAGCCGCCGACCTGCAGGCGATGATCGACAAGGAACAGAAGGCCGCGCGCAAGCCGACCTTCCAGCTGGAACCGTGGGACTGGGCCTTCTACAGCGAGAAGGTGCGCCAGGCAAAGTACAACTTCGACGAGTCGCAGCTGAAGCCGTACTTCGAAATGAAGAACGTGCTGGAAAACGGCGTGTTCTACGCCGCGGGCCAGGAATTCGGCCTGACCTTCAAGCAGCGCACCGACCTGCCGGTCTACCACGATGACGTCACCGTCTACGACGTGTTCGACGCCGACGGCAGCCAGCTGGCGATCTTCATCTTCGACCCGTATGCACGCGCCTCCAAGCGCGGTGGTGCGTGGATGAACTCCTACGTCTCGCAGTCCAAGCTGACCGGCTTCAAGCCGGTGGTCGCCAACCACCTGAACATCCCGAAGCCGCCGGCCGGCCAGCCGACCCTGCTGACCTGGGATGAGGTGAACACCACCTTCCACGAGTTCGGTCACGCCCTGCACGGCATGTTCTCCAACGTGAAGTACCCGTACTTCTCGGGCACCTCGGTGCCGCGTGACTTCGTCGAATTCCCCTCGCAGGTCAACGAGATGTGGTCGGACAACCCGGTCATCCTGAAGAACTACGCCAAGCACTACCAGAATGGTTCGGCGATGCCGCAGGCACTGCTGGACAAGGTGCTGGCGGCGGCCAAGTTCAACCAGGGCTTCGCTACCACCGAGTACCTGGGTGCGGCCATGCTTGATCAGCGCTGGCACCAGATCGGCGCGGACCAGGTGCCGGCCGCCAAGGACGTGATGGCCTTCGAGCGCGCTGCGCTGGAGAAGGACGGCATCTACTACGCGCCGGTTCCGCCGCGCTACAAGACCCCGTACTTCAGCCACATCATGGGTGGCTACTCGGCCGGCTACTACGCCTACATCTGGTCGGAAGTGCTCGACGCCAACACCCAGAAGTGGTTCAAGGACAACGGTGGCCTGAGCCGCAAGAACGGCGACCACTTCCGTGCCACCCTGCTGTCCAAGGGCGGCAGCGTGGATGCCATGCAGCTGTTCCGCGATTTCGCCGGCCATGAGCCGCAGATCGAACCGCTGCTGGAAAAGCGTGGCCTGACCGGCGCCGGCAACTGATCGCCCGCGCGATAGCCTGAAACGAAAACCGCCCGGGAGACCGGGCGGTTTTTTTTCGTTGGGCCATCCACGCATGGCGTGGATCTACTGGTGGGTGCCGACCGTTGGTCGGCACGATCCATTCGCGCCACGAACCCCGGCATCATCGATCCACACATGACACACTCCAGTAGATCCACGCCATGCGTGGATGATCCTCCAGATCAACGCGGCGCCACATACCCACCCGACACGCCTTCCGGCGACAGCACCAGCTGCCACAACTGCGCATGCCGGGTGCGGAAGGTCGCCATCGACCCGGCCAGGTAGAAACGCCACATGCGGCGGAAATGCTCGTCATAACGCGCGTCCAGCTGCGGCCATGCCGCTTCCACGTTGCGTCGCCAGGCCTGCAGGGTCAGGTCGTAGTCGGTGCCGAAGTTGTGCCAATCCTCCAGCACGAAACGTCCTTCGAATGCCTTGCTGATCTGCACCGCCGACGGCAGCATCGAATTGGGGAAGATGTAGCGCGCGATCCAGGGATCGGTGCGATGCCGCGAGATGTTGGTGCCGATGGTGTGCAGCAGCAGCAACCCGCGCGGCGACAGGCAGCGCCGGGCCACCTCGAAGAAACTCGCGTAGTTCTTGTCGCCGACATGCTCGAACATGCCGATCGAGAAGATCGCATCGAACGGCTCATCCAGTTCGCGGTAGTCCTGCAGGCGGATCTCGATCGGCAGGCCCGCGCACAATTCACGCGCGAACCCGGCCTGCTCCTGCGAAATCGTCACGCCGACACCGCTGACACCGTAGCGTTCGGCGGCAAACTTCAGTGCTTCGCCCCAACCACAACCGATGTCCAGCACGCGCTGGCCCGGGCGCAGGCCCAGCTTGCGGCAGACCAGGTCCAGTTTGGCTTCCTGCGCTGCATCCAGATCACCGGCATTGCGCCAGTAGCCGCAGCTGTACACCAGCCGCTGGCCGAGCATTGCTTGGTAGAGATCATTGCCGAGGTCATAGTGGCGGCGACCGACTTCGTAGCTGCCCTGCCCCACCTGCAGGTTGAACAGGCGCGCCTTCAGCGCATCGGCCACTTCGCGCCAGCCGTGCACCCGTTCGTCCAGGTGCGCCTGCATCAGGTGGACAAGGAATTCATCGAGGACGTTGGCATCCCACCAACCCTCCATGTAGCTCTCGCCGAGACCCAGCGAACCGTGGCCCATGACCCGCGCGAAGAAGCGCGGGTCATGCACCTGGATGTCCTGTGGCTGGGTACCGCCGAGGCGGACCCCGGCTTCCTGCAGCAGGCCGGCGACCCGCTCCTGCAACCCTGTATCCACGCCACCTCCTCGACTGCGGTCAACCGCGTGCGAACAGCTCCACGTAGTCCTTGGCCACGTGCGGCAACAACACCGCCGCCGGAACATCGGCGGTCTGGGTGCCGTCCGAGTATGGACCCACCTGGTACGGCGGGAAAACAAAGCGCAGCGCGGTGATCTGCCCCTTGTCGTCGGTCAGCGGCTGGAACTGGCTGAAATTGTCGGCCTGCGGGCCGGTACCGTCGGCGATCATGCGCGATGCGTTGCGCAGCGATTCCTGCAGCTGGGCCGGGTCCATGTCCTCGCCACTGAGGCGGGTGGCCACGCGTTCGCGCAGCTGGTCGGCGACGAAATCACTGATCGCCTTCCAGCCCTTCGCATCGGCCACCAGCTTGTCGGCACTGAGCATCTGCTGCTGCACCGGCAGCCATACGAAGCGCGCGACCAGCGGTTCACCGTGGGCGCCACCGGTGTAACGGCTGCCATCGGCACTGACCACCACCAGCTGCGGTGTTTCCAGCAGTTTCTCGAAACTCAGCGACAGCTCGTAAGGCATGGTCGGCTTGTCGTTGCCAAGCCCGTCCAGCGCCTGCTGCAGGTCGCTGCGCGCGCTGGTGGCATAGTCCTGCAGCGCGCGCGCCAGGCCCGGGTAGCGGTCGATGCCGGCCGGATAGCTGATGCCCACCACTTCGCGCTCGTTGTTCTCGATCACATCGCGCAGGTCCAGCGGCGCTTCCGTGGCCGGCGTTTCGCCTGCGGCGGTGGCCTCGGCGGCGGGGGCCGCGTCGGTCGCCGGTGCCGGCTCGCTTTCACGCTGGCAACCGGCCAGCAACAGCACGCCCACCACGCCGGCCAGCACGCCGCCGTGCAATGGCCGGTTGTTTCCAATCTTCATCGGGATCCCCTGTTCATGTTTGTACATCATCGCCTGCCATGGCTGAAGCGTGGCCCGCTGGCATTCAGCCAACGAGCAGGTCGTGGTACTCCTCATGCCGCTGCAGGAAGGCCTCTGCGTAGGAACACGCCGGCACCACCTTGTACTTCTGCTCACGGGCAAAACGCAGCGCCACACGGGTCAGCTCACCGGCGATGCCACGGCCGGCGATCGGCTCGGGGACCTCGGTATGCGTGATGACCATGCGCCTGCGCTTGATCTGGTAATCCAGCACCGCCAGCTGTCCGCGCACACGGGCGGTGAAGCGATGGTTGGCCAGGTCGTGTTCGACCTCGTAGGCCAGACCGGGGGGCGTGACCGAAGCCATGGAACTGTCTCCTGCGGCGACTGCGTGGATGGTGCGCAGCCGGGCGCCATGATCGCGTGAAGCCTGAACAGGGGCAAGTCCGATCCATTCACGTCAGATTGCGACCCTCAAGCTGGAGCGCTGGCGGCCGCTATCGCCTGTGGAGGGGTACGGCCAGGCTGGCACGGCCCTTGCGACCGTTGATCATGCGCACCACCGCGGAGGCTCCGATGCACCCCAGCGATTCCCATTCAGATACCGACCGCGCCCTGCTGGAGGGCCTGCTGCAACTGGCGGTGGAAGGGCAGACCCAGGACCAGGATTTCCAGCGCATCGGCGAAGAAGTGTTCGCCCGCCTGCTGGATACCTACGGCCAGCAGCCCACGCTCTGAAACAGCCGGGGCGGATCGGTACCGGTCCGCCCCGTCGCCTGCTTCAACCGCCGCCGAGGCGGAAGGTCGGGTTGGAAAGCTCGCGCAGGAAGTGGTTGAAGATGCTCGGCTGCATGG
The DNA here is from genome assembly GCF_056482105.1 of Stenotrophomonas sp. 78350_Sma. Taxonomy (NCBI): domain Bacteria; kingdom Pseudomonadati; phylum Pseudomonadota; class Gammaproteobacteria; order Lysobacterales; family Lysobacteraceae; genus Stenotrophomonas; species Stenotrophomonas sp. 78350_Sma. Next base: position 3,074,879 of record NZ_CM151182.1, read on the forward strand.
CCAGCATGAAGATCACGCCGAACGCTGCACCGGCCAGGTGCGCGCTGTGGTTGATGCGATCACCACCGCGCTTGTCCATCCAGATGCTGTAGCCAACGTAGAACGCGGCATAGACAATCGCCGGTGCCGGGATGAAGAACACCAGGATGATCGACCACGGCTTGATCAGGATGAAGGCGAACAGCACCGCCGACACCGCCCCGGACGCGCCGAGGCTGAGGTAGTTCGGGTTCTTCTGGTTCTTCAGGTAGCTGGGCAGGATCGAGACCAGCAGCGCACCGATGTAGAACGCCGGGTAGGTCAGGTAGCTGCCGGTCAGCTGCACCATAACGCTCTCGATGAATCCCCCGAAGAAGAACAGGGTGATCATGTTGAAGATCAGGTGCGACCAGTCGGCGTGGATGAAGCCATAGGTCACCAGCCGGTCGTACTGGCGGTGGCGGTCGATGGCCGGCGGCCACAGGATCAGGCGGTCGGCCAGCTTGCGGTTGTTGAACGCCATCCACGACAGGATGGCGGTGATGGCGATCAACAGCAGATTGACGGGGGTCATGTCAGGCTCAGGCGCTACGGTAGTTGTCGACCATACGATAGCGTTTCGCATACCAACCGAAGGCCAACGCCGCGACGAAGGCGAAACCGGCGAAGAAGAACATCAGGAATGCCGCTTCGCTCAGGCCCGTACTGGCGATCTTGTGGGTCACCGCGTCGTTGCGCACGGCAGCGTTGGACAGCAGCACCCACAGGTTGCCGATGGTGGTGGTCAGGTTCCAGAAGCTCATCACCACGCCCTTCATCGCCTGCGGCGCCTGGCTGTAGGCGAACTCCAGGCCGGTGGCCGAGACCAGTACCTCACCGAAGGTCAGCAGCGCGTACGGCAGCATCTGCCAGAAGATCGACATGGCGTTGCCGCCGTCCATCACCACCTGGATGCCGCCTACCACGATCCAGGCCAGGCCGCTGAACGCGATGCCGGCGGTCATGCGGCGCAGCGCGGTCGGCTCGAAGCCGAAGCGGCGCAGGGCCGGGTACAGCACCAGGTTGTTGAACGGAATCAGGATCATCACCAGCAGCGGGTTCAATGCCTGCATCTGCGAGGCGGTGAACCAGCTCGGCATCTGCATCTGCTGGCCCTGCAGAACCCAGGTCGAGGCCTTCTGGTCGAACAGCGAGAAGAACGGCGTGGTCAACGCGAAGATCACCAGCACGCGCAGCACCGAACGCACCCCCTCAACGGCTTCGGCCGGATGATGGCCACGCGCGCGATCGAGCTGCAGCCAGGTGCCACCGCCGATGCCCGCCAGGATCGACACCAGCGCCAGGCACAGACAGATGACGATGCCCAGTGAGCCGACCAGGCAGAACGAGGCCACTGCCAGCACCAGGCCGAGCGCGGCGATCACCAGGCCCGGACGGCCCTGGCCAGCCACGCGCGCGGTCAGCGCGGTACGCACCACGTTGGCGAACGAATGCGGATCCTTCGGCGGCAGCGGCACCAGCACGTAGCGCTTGCGGCCCAGCCAGAACACGAAGGTGGCCACGAACATCAGGATGCCCGGAATACCGAACGCCCACTGGGGCCCCCAGTTCTTCAGCGCCAGCGGGATCAGCAGCGAGGCGAACAGCGAGCCGAAGTTGATGATCCAGTAAAAGGCGTCGAAAACGATCTTGGCCAGGTGCTTGTTGCTCTGGTCGAACTGGTCGCCCATGAACGAGGCCACCAGCGGCTTGATGCCACCGGCACCGAGCGCGATCAGGCCCAGGCCGAGGAAGAAGCCCTCGCGGCTGTTCTCGAACAGCGCCAGGCACAGATGGCCGGCACAGTAGACCAGGCTGAACCAGAGGATGGTGTGGTACTTGCCAAAGAACCTGTCGGCCAGCCAGCCACCGAGCAGCGGGAAGAAGTACACGCCGATCATGAAGCTGTGCATGATGTCCTTGGCTTCACCGGCACGGCCCTCTGCAGTGATTTCCTGCAGCAGCAGCGAGGTGATCAGGAACTGCACCAGGATGTTGCGCATCCCGTAGAAACTGAACCGCTCGCAGGCCTCATTGCCGATGATGTACGGGATCTGGCGCGGCATCTTTCCCTGGCCGGCGATGGGGGCAACTGCGTCGTGGCTCATCCTGTAAGGCAATCCTGCAAAGCGAAAGGCGCAAGGTTACCGGAAGCAGGGCTTGCGAAGCACGCTGCAGGGCTGCATGACAACGGTGCCAATCCATGGCAGGCAGTGTTGGCCGTGCCGGAAGTCACGGCACCTGCACGACAAAAGCGTAAACTTATCGTTATGCGCCCCCTCGCCCCCGCCCGTCTCCTGCTCAGTTGCCTAGTGCTGCTGATGGCGCTGCAGGCACAGGCGCGGCCACAGGCACCGACCACGACGGCCAGCGAAAGCGAGCCCCGCCAGCTGACCGTGGCCGCGCTGGAGCTGCCCAGCCGCGATGATGCGCAGTGGAAGTTGCGCCGCGAGCAGGTCGCACAGCTGCTCACCGAGCTGCAGCCGGACGTGATCTCCGTGCAGCAGGTGCTGCAGCAGCAGGGCCGCAACCCGGCCTGCTGGCTGGCCAGCCGGCTGCGCTACAGCTGCGACTTCGTTACCGCCGACCCGCCCAGCCAGCCGTTGCGGCATGGCAACGCGATGCTGACCCGGCTGCCGGTCAGCGAGGACGGCGTGACCCTGCTGCACCCACCCGGCACCTTCAGCGCCGCCGGCATGATGCGGCTGAAGCTGGGCGAGGCACTGGTCAACATCTATGTGGCACGGCTGCGCCCGGACCCGGACGAGGCCACCGCCCGCCAGCATCAGACCAGCGACCTGATGACCTGGATCGGCGCCACCGCCGAGGGCATGCCCAGCCTGATCGCTGGTGATTTCTCCGCCAACACCGTGGAACTGGTACGCAGTACCCCTGGCTTCCAGCCGGCCCGGCGCAATCCTGGCGGTCGCCCGGAGCCGCCTGCGGCCAGTGGCGGTGGCGCCAGTGGTCACGGCCTGGACGTGCTGTTCCAGGTCAAGCACTTCGGCGGTATCCGCCAGCAGCCGATCCTGCTGCCGGCCGACGGCGACCTGCCTGGCCTGCGCCTGGGCGTGATGGCCACGCTGCGGTTGCAGGGTGTGCCGGCTACAACCGAATAGGTAGTGCCGGCCGCTGGCCGGCATTCCAGGGCTGCCGGCCAGCGGCCGGCACGACCAATGCGGAAAACAAAAAGGCCGGGGTCTCCCCCGGCCTTTTCTGTTCATTCCGTTAACGCGATCAGGCGATCGCTTCCTGGTAACGGCGCTCGACTTCGTTCCAGTCGATGACGTTGAAGAACGCGCCGATGTATTCCGGACGACGGTTCTGGTACTTCAGGTAGTACGCGTGTTCCCACACGTCCAGGCCGAGGATGGGGGTGTTGCCTTCCATCAGCGGGCTGTCCTGGTTGCCGGTGCTTTCGACCACGACCTTCTTGTCCGGGGTCACGCTCAGCCACGCCCAGCCGCTGCCGAAACGGGTCAGCGCAGCCTTGGTGAAGGCATCCTTGAACTTGTCGAAGCCGCCCAGGTCCTTGTCGATGGCCTTGGCCACGTCGCCCACCGGGTTGCCGCCCGCATTCGGAGCCATCACGGTCCAGAACAGCGAGTGGTTGGCATGGCCGCCACCGTTGTTGCGCACCGGGCCCTGCAGGTTCTCCGGCAGCGACTTGAGCTTCTTCACCAGCTCTTCGACCGGCAGGTCAGCGTACTCGGTGCCTTCCAGCGCCGCGTTGACGTTGTTGATGTAGGTCTGGTGATGCTTGGTGTGATGGATTTCCATCGTCGCCGCATCGATATGCGGTTCCAGCGCGTCGTAGGCGTAGGACAGCTTGGGCAGGGTGTAGGCCATGATGCATCTCCTGATTGCGAGGGCACCCGACGGTGTCGGGCGTTGCGCGGTGAATGATGGGGACAGACCACCAGATTACCAAGGGGGATGTAAAGGAAATTGCGTCCTGCCAGTGAGCACGACGGCAATTGTTACGCACCGGTGACGCACCACGCTCCTCATGCACCGTGCAGCGCAGGAGCGCTACAGTGCCTGCCACCACCTCTGCCCGCCCCCTGCCCATGCGCAACCCCCGGCTGCTGCTCACCGCCATCGCCCTGCTGCTGCTCGGCCTGGTCGTCAACCATTTCATGCAGCGTCCACCGGCGCCGCAGTTCGCACCGGACCTGCAGGGCACACCCGACGCGCGTGCGCCGGCCGCACCCGGTGCAGGCAATGACCACGGCCTGCCCGCCTTCCTGCCCGCCGAAGCCCGGCAGACGATCGCCCTGATCCAGCGCGGCGGGCCGTTCCCGCACCGCCAGGACGGCAGCACCTTCGGCAACCGCGAACAGCAGCTGCCGCAGCGCCCGCGTGGCTACTACCGCGAATACACCGTGGACACCCCCGGCGCACGCACCCGTGGCGCGCGCCGCATCGTCACCGGCGGTGATCCGGCCGAGGCGTGGTACTACACCGACGACCACTACGAATCATTCCGCAGCTTCACCGTACCGGCCCAGGGAGCGCAGTGATGAGCCATGACGATTTCGGCCTCGGCCTGCATGACATCAACAACGCTGGCGTCTACGCCATCGACAGCGACGACATCAGCGCATTGGCCGCCGCGATGCGCGATGCCGGGCTGAAGGTGATCCGCATCGATCTGGAAGGCGTGGCCGACAAGCGCACCCTGCTGGCGCGGCTGGCGGCGCAGCTGGATTTTCCGGCGGGCTTCGGCGGCAACTGGGATGCGCTGTCGGACAACCTGCGAGACCTGCAATGGCTGCCGGCCAACGGCTACGCGCTGTTCCTGGCCGACGTGGATGCACTGCGTGCCGCCACCCAGAAGGACTTCGACTCCCTGCTGGATGTGATGGATGAAGCCAGCCGCGACTGGGTCGGCCGCGATGTGCCGTTCTGGGTGTTCCTGTCGCAGAGCGCGTAAGGTCGCTGCCCAGGTCGGCATGCGCTGGTGCCTTGGTAGATGCCGACCTTGGTCGGCGCTTTTGTGCCAACCAAGGTTGGCACCTACCCAAGCGCGAGCCGGCCAGCGTGGGGCGCGCGCCTTGCCTAGCGGCTGCCGTTATCTTCCTGCAGCTCTTTCTTGAACGGAATGTCCGGCGGCGGCCGTGCCACGGCCGGCTGGTCCTGCATGTTCGGATTGGTGAGGCCACAGCCACCACCGGCCTGCAGGATCGAGATCACACAGGAGATCTTCGTACCGGTGCCCGGCAACGGAATCTCCATCGACTTGATGCCCTTGCGCACCCATTCGGCCAGCAGTGATTCCTGCGGCACCCAGTACTTGTCGAACGAGGTCGGCGTGTAGTCGTACGGCGGCCGCTTCAACCAGGTGCCGGACTGCGCGATGCGCTCCTTGCTCCAGCCATCGTTGGCGCCACCGGGGGCACCACGCTCGGCGTGCCCGTCACCCTCCTGCCCCGGCACGCGCACACTGCCATCGGCATTGAACAGGCCATTGCCCTTGCCGGCGGCACTGGCCTGGCTTGCGCCCTTGCTGACGCCGTCGTGGTTGCGGCTCGACGCGCCCCAGTCGTCGCCCTTGGCGGGCGTAGCCCAGTTGCCCGGGTTGGGAGCCGGACGCGCGCCGGCCTGGGCCGGTGTCGTGCTGGAAGCGGACGGCCGTGGCGTGCTGCTGTTGGCCTGGCTCGCACTGCTGCTGACCGCAGGCGTCGCAGTCGCCGTCGCCGCTGGCGCGCTGCCGCTGGACGTTGAAGAAGCCGCCGCAGGTGCCAACGCGACTTCGCGCTCCCGCACCTGCAGGTCACGGCCCGCCGGCGCACGCACGGTCGGCTCACGCCCGGCCACGGCAGCCATCCGTACCTGCGGATCGACCACGGCCTGCACTTCGCGCTCGCGCACCTGCACGTCGCGCTGCGGCACACGGACCTGTACATCGGCCGTGCGCAGCGGCTGCGACACCGTCGGTGCATCGACCGTACTGACTTCGCGCTCCTGCACCGGGATGTCACGCAACTGCGGCGTCCGCACCGCGATCTCCGGCGCACGCAGTGCGGTTCGGGTTGGCGGCGCCTGCACCGGCTGCACGCTGCGCTCGCGCACCGCGGGTGTGGTGTCACGCGGCACGATGCTGACCTCGGTGCGCGGCACGCTGACCGGCGGCACCACGAAATCCGTACTGGCCTCAGCTACTTCGGTGGCCTGCACCGGTGACGGTGGCGGTGCCGCGACCGGCGCCGGCTCGGATTCGGCGGGCGGCAGTGGCACGCTGGCCGTTGCAGCCGGAGCGGGAGCGGATGCAGCTGCCGACGCGGACGCCGGACGCGGCTCAGGCGCCGTTGCGGTCCCTGCGTTCTGGCCAGCTGCAACCTGGCCCGGCGGTGCAGCCGCCGCGTCGGCACCTGGCTGATCGCCGCCGCCCTCCTGGGTGGCGCGACCGACGAACTCCACCTGCACGCGCTCGCCCTCGGCACCTTCTTCTTCCGGTGCCGTGGTGCGGATCACTGCCACCCATAGCAGCAGCATGAAGAACAGCAGATGCAGCAGCGCACTGGCCAATGCCGAGATCCAGCGCATCCAGCGCTGGTCGCGCGGCGCAGCATCCCAGTCCTGCCAGAACAGACGGCGCAGCGCTTGCCAGGGCGACAACCGGGGCATCTGCCCGGGCGGACCTGGCAGCGGACGCGGCAGCAGCACCGCGATCAACTCGCTGGCGTGCAGCGGCCGCGGCAACGGACCGAGCGAGCGCAGCCACAACGCCCAGCCATACGGCAGGCGCGTGGTTTTCTCGAGGACGGCCCTGGGCTGCTGGCGGGCCAGCAGCAGGTCGATGAATTGCTCGGCCCGGGTCAGAGGCACGCGTCAGCGGTCAGGCGGCGTTGCCGCGAGGGATGTACGGCGCGTGGCCACTGTCGTGGTCGGTTGCGTCGCGCACGGCGGTCACGCCCGGCACGCGGCCCATCAGGGTCTTTTCAATGCCCTGCTTGAGGGTCACGTCGGCCATGCCGCAGCCCTGGCAGCCACCACCGAAGCGCAGCAGCACCACGCCTTCGGCCGAGACTTCCTGCACGGCCACCTTGCCGCCATGCGAGGCCAGCTGCGGATTGATTTCGTTCTCCACCACCCAGTGCACGCGCTCGACCAGCGAGGCGGCATCGCCGGGTGCTTCGCCCTTGATGCGCGGCGCCTTGATGGTCAGCTGCTGGGTACCGGCACTGCCGGCGACGATGTCGATCTCGGCGCCATCGAGCCAGCCGACGCTGCTGGCGTCGACATACAGGGTGAAGCCATCGCAGTCCACCGCCCACTCGTCACCGAGCAGGTCGGCCGGCTCGGCGAACTCCAGCCGGGCGTCGGCGCGCGGAGTGCCAGGATCGACCGCACTGAGGCGCACGCCCATGCCGGGCACGCCCTCGCGTTCGATCAGCTTGCGGAAATGGGTCTGGGCAGTGTCGGAGATCTGGATCATCAGGCTATTCTAGCCAAGTAAGCGTCAGCCGCTCATTCGGTTTATACACCGTCCGGCGCATTGTTCAGTCAACACGAGGTGGAGATTCCCATGGCCGACCTGATTCCACTGGCCCAGGCCCGTTGCGTGCCGCGCAAAGGCAGCGACCACAAGCTCGGCGAGGCCCGCCTGGCCGAACTGTTGCCGCAGATTCCCGGCTGGGAGCTGAGCGAGGGCGGACAGGCCCTGACGCGCACCTTCCGCTTCAAGGATTACTACGCCACCATGGCCTTCGTGAACGCGCTGGCCTGGGTTGCCCACCACGAGGACCACCATCCGGACCTGGGCGTGCACTACGACCGCGCGGTCGTGCGCTTTTCCACCCACGACGTGGGCGGCCTGAGCGAGAACGACTTCATCTGCGCTGCAAAGACTTCGGCCCTGACGGAGCAACTGCCATGAACGTACGTTTGCTGAGCCTGTCCCTGATCGCTGCGACCGGCCTGGCCGGCTGCGGCACGTCGGAACCGCCGGCACCACCGCCGCCGCCGCCGACCGAAGTGGCCGCGGTGAAGACGCCGCCGCCGCAGTACCCGCTCGAACTGGCCTGCATGGGTGTAGGCGGCACCAGCACCTTCAAGGTGACCATCGGCACCGACGGCAAGCCGAGCGAGGTTGCGCTGCTCACCGGCGCCGGCAACCCGCAGCTGGACGAACTGGCCAAGACCGCCGTGCAGGGCTGGCAGTTCAATGCCGCCACCCGCAACGGCCAGCCGGTACCGGCCACCATCCAGGTGCCGGTCAGCTTCAACCCGCCGCAGCCGAAGCCGGACCAGTGCTTCGCCATCGAAGAACGCCTGCGCCGCGGCGGCTGATCGCCCGCGCCCCGACGAGGCCAGCCGACGCCCGCCTCGCCCCCGCCGCCCCGGCCTTGCCCGGGGCGGCTGTCTGTTGACCAGGACCGCGTCGGTACATGCTGCAGATTCCCCCCGAAAACATCTGGATCGCGCTGGCGGTCACCCTTGCGGCCGGCCTCGCCACCGCCATCGGCAGCCTGCTGGTGCTGTTCTCGCGCCGCCCCAATCCGCGCCTGCTGGCGTTCGGCCTGGCCTTCGCTGGGGGCGCGATGGTCTACGTGTCGCTGTCGGAAATCCTCAACAAGTCCATCGCATCGTTCGCCCTGGCCTATGGCGAGCGCACAGGCTTCACCTACGGCACCCTGGCGTTCCTGCTGGGCGTGATCGTGATCGTGCTGATCGATCACTTCATTCCCAACCCGCATGACAGCCTGGACAAGCAGGACCCTGCGTTCCGCGAGAACAGCCGCGAGTACCTGAAACGGGTCGCGCTGCTGACCTCGGTCGCGATCACCGCGCACAACTTCCCGGAAGGGCTGGCGACCTTCTTCGCTACGCTGGAAAGCCCGTCGGTGGGCATGCCGCTGGCCTTCGCCATCGCCATCCACAACATTCCCGAGGGCATCGCGATCGCGGTGCCGGTGTACTTCGCCACCCAGAACAAGTTCTATGCGTTCAGTGCCAGCCTGCTGTCCGGCCTGGCCGAGCCGGTGGGCGCCGCGCTGGGCTACTGGCTGCTGTCAGGATCGCTGTCGCACGCCACGTTCGGCTGGGTGTTCGGACTGATCGCCGGCGTGATGGTGTTCCTGGCGCTGGACGAGCTGCTGCCTGCGGCCAAGCGTTATGCCAAGGGCCACGAAACGGTGTATGGGCTGGTGGCCGGCATGGGCACGCTGGCGATCAGCCTGGTGCTGTTCAAGTGGTGAAGGGGTTGCGGCCAACGGGCTGAGCCCCCTCGCGGCTGGCGGAGCGACATTCCGGGTTGGGCCGGGCGAGGTGGGTTTGCGGGGGACGCCGTAAACCCATCCTTGGGGGCTTGGGCGCGCCATCCATGGCGCTTACACCCCCGCAAACCCACCTCGCCCGGCCTCTGACAGGCTATAGGCGTGCCAGCCGCGCGATGAAAGAATGAAAAAGCGAAGCCCGCGCTGCGCGCGTGAGTCGAGCGTGGCTCGACTCTACAAGGGCTGCGTGCGGGTATGGGTCTACGCTGCGGCTGTCAGGTCCGCCTTGTAGCGAGCCGAGCACCGCAGGTCCGGCGAGGGCGAAGAGGCGCGGGTGTCTGAGCGCAGCGAGTTCCGCGCCGCCCCTCGGCGGACCGAGGAGCGCAGGGTACCGGCGCGCAGCGCCGGCTCGCGGATGGCGGCGTGTTTCTTTGGTTACTTTCTTTGCACGAGCAAAGAAAGTGACAAGGCCACTCATCGCAGGGAAGCGACGGCGCCGACCAAGCGCCCGGCGCCGCCGAACTGCCGTCAGCGCAGGCGGTCCAACGCTTCCACCAGCTCATCGGCCAGCGGCGCGTTCAGCACATACGGGCTCTTGCCGTCGTCCAGTGCGAACTCCAGCGAGGCCGCGTGCAGGAACAGGCGTTTCAGCCCGATCTGCTCACGAAGCCGCTTGTTGACCGCTGGATCGCCGTATTTGTCGTCACCGGCCACCGGATGACCCAGGTGCTGGGCATGCACGCGGATCTGGTGGGTGCGGCCGGTCTCGATGCGCACCTCGCAGTAGGAATGGCCGCCGCGGCGTTCCAGTACCCGGAAGTGGCTGATCGATTCCTTGCCGATCGCGTTGACCTGCACATGGCGCTCGCCGCCCTGGCGCAGGCCGACATGCAGCGGCGCATCGACCGTCATCACGCCGTCAGGCATGCGCCCGGCCAGCAAGGTCAGGTAGCGCTTGCGGATGCCGGCACCGTGGTCTTCACGCAGCAGGGCCTGCAGCTCGCTCAGCGCCGAGCGCTTCTTGGCCACGATCAGCAGGCCCGAGGTGTCACGATCCAGCCGGTGGACCAGCTCCAGCGTCTGCCCCGGGCGCAGCGCGCGCAAGGTCTCGATGGCACCGAAGCTGATGCCACTGCCGCCGTGGCTGGCCACGCCGGTGGGCTTGTTCAGGGCCAGCAGGCGGGCGTCCTCGAAGACGATGGCCTGCTCCAGACGGCGCATGAACGCTTCCGGAGGACCGGCCTTGTCTCCCTCTTCACTGAGACGGACCGGCGGCACACGCACCTCATCACCCGCCTCCAGCTTGCGTTCGGCCTTGGCACGGCCGCCATTCACCCGTACCTGGCCGCTGCGCACCAGCTTGTAGACCAGGCTGCGCGGGGCCCCCTTCAGCTGGCCGAGCAGGAAGTTGTCCAGGCGCTGGCCGGCGCGGTCGGCGGGAACGGTGATCATGCGCACGGAAGGCTTGTCGCCAGCGGGTTTGGTCGGGTCTTGGGCGGTCATCAGGCTGTTTATTCTGTTACACTCGGGGGGCGAGATAAGGGATTGATTTCGTTGGAAGTTACTCAGGGCCAGAAGCCCAGCTTCCGACGAATCCGGCACAGTGCGCGACCACCGCCCGCGGGGCGGCCATGTTAGCGGCTCACCGGCCTTCCCGGCCATCGCCGGATGCCTGACACGCAACCGTGCTGAACATGTCCCGCGTGGCGCTCCAGCCTGGCTGACAGCTGCCTGCGGCCTGTAACACCCCAAAACCCATAAGAGTGAAGCGCTCCCGCGGCCTGCCGTGGTGTCGTAGCGCTGGAAACCCAAGCCGCCCTCCCCGCGCTTGCGCGAATGGGCGGCGAACCGTGTCCAGAGGCGAAACCCCATGGCGTTCCGCGCGGTAGCCGCTTGCGAGGAACGCAACAATGAAGCGAATGCTGATCAACGCCACGCAGGCTGAAGAGCTGCGTGTTGCCATCGTGGATGGCCAGTCGTTGTATGACATCGACATCGAACAGCCGTCGAAGGAACAGAAGAAGTCCAACATCTACAAGGGCCGGATCTTCCGCATCGAGCCCTCGCTGGAAGCGGCCTTCGTCGAATACGGTGGTGGCCGCCATGGCTTCCTGCCGCTGAAGGAAATCTCCCGCGACTACTTCCAGGCCGGTGTCGACCACAACAAGGCCGGCATCCGCGAGCTGCTGAAGGAAGGCCAGGAGATCGTCGTCCAGGTCGACAAGGAAGAGCGTGGCAACAAGGGCGCCGCCCTGACCACGTTCATCTCGCTGGCCGGCCGCTACATGGTGCTGATGCCGAACTCGCCCAGCGCCGGCGGCGTCTCCCGTCGCATCGAGGGCGAAGACCGTGCCGCCCTGAAGGACGCCCTGGACAAGCTGAACATCCCTGATGACATGGGCGTGATCATCCGTACCGCCGGCGTCGGCCGCGATGCGGAAGAGCTGCAGTGGGACCTGGACTACCTGCTCAATGTCTGGCGCGCCATCGCCGAGGCCGCGCTGAGCAAGCCGGCCCCGTTCCTGATCTACCAGGAATCGCGCCTGATCGTGCGCGCCCTGCGTGACTACCTGCGCGCCGACATCGGCGAGATCCTGGTGGACACCGAGGAGATGTACGAGCACGCCCGCGAATTCATGCAGCAGGTGATGCCGCAGACCCTGCGCAAGCTCAAGCACTACAAGGACGACATCCCGCTGTTCAACCGCTTCCAGATCGAATCGCAGATCGAAGGTGCCTACGAGCGCAACGTGCGCCTGCCGTCGGGCGGCTCGATCGTGGTCGACCAGACCGAAGCGCTGACCGCGGTCGACGTGAACTCCTCGCGCGCCACCAAGGGCAGCGACATCGAGGACACCGCGTTCCAGACCAACCTGGAAGCGGCCGAGGAAGTGGCCCGCCAGCTGCGCCTGCGTGACCTGGGCGGCCTGGTGGTGATCGACTTCATCGACATGGCCTCCAACAAGCACCAGCGCGAAGTCGAGAACCGCCTCGCCAACGCGCTGAAGTACGACCGCGCGCGCGTGCAGGTCGGCCGCATCTCGCGCTTCGGCCTGCTGGAAATGAGCCGCCAGCGCCTGCGCCCGAGCCTGGGCGAGTCCAGCCAGATCGTCTGCCCGCGTTGCGACGGCCACGGCCGCATGCGCAGCGTCGAGTCGCTGTCGCTGTCGATCATCCGCGTCGCCGAAGAGCATGCGATGAAGGAGAACACCGGGCAGGTGCTGGTGCAGGCCCCGGTGGAGATCGCCAATTACCTGCTGAACGAGAAGCGCAGCGCCCTGCGCGAGATCGAACAGCGCCACGAGGCGCCGATCGTGATCGTCGCCGACGAGCAGCTGCACACCCCGCACTACACCGTGACCCGCCTGCGCGAAAACGAGCTGGGTGAAGAGAGCAACAAGCCCAGCTACCAGCGCGGCACCCCGCGCAAGCTGCCGGTGCACGCCCTGACCAAGGGCCAGCTGAACATCCCGCCGCCGGCGGTGACCCAGGTCAAGCACACCTCCCCCGCCCCGGTGCGCGAGGAAGTGGAGCCGGCCGCAGCGGCCCCGGCTCCGGTCGCTGCAACGCCTGTTGCGCCGGCCCCGGCGGGCGGCGTGATCGGTTGGCTCAAGCGCGTGTTCGGTGGCGAACCGGCGCCCGCGCCGGCGCCGGCAGCCCCGGCTGCACGCCAGCAGCAGGACGGCGGCCGCAAGGACCGCAACAAGGATCGCAACAAGGACCGCAAGGACCGTCGCGACGACAATCGCGGCAACGGCGGCAACGGCAACGCGCAGCAGCAGAAGGACGGCGGCAACCGCAAGGACCGCGGTGAGCAGCGCAAGGACGGCCGCAACGGCAACAACGGCAATGCCCAGCAGCAGCCGCAGCAGGGCAAGCAGAAGGAGCCGCAGCAGAAGGATGGCCAGCAGCAGCCGCAGCAGCAGAACAAGCCGCGCAACGAGCAGCAGGGTCAGAACCAGAACCAGAACCAGCAGCAGCCGAAGCTGAAGCAGCCCAAGCAGCCGCGTCCGCAGCAGCAGGACGGTGACAAGCCGGCCGAGAAGCCGCAGCGCAACGCCGCCGAGGCCACTGCTGAAGCCATGACCGCAGCGGCAGCCGTGGCCGCTACGACCGTCGCCGCCAATGGCGTGACCGCGCAGGAAGCGACCGCACCGGTGGCTCCGGTGGCCACCGCTCCGGCGGAAGCGGCCGCACCGGTCGACGCAGCTGCCAATACTGCCAGCGCGACCGAGGTGGTTGCGGTTGATGGTGAAGAGGCTGCAACCGACGCCAATGGCGAGCAGGCCGGCGAAGGCGCGACCCGCCGTCGTCGTGGCCGTCGTGGTGGCCGTCGTCGTCGTCGTGGTGGCGCCGAGAACGCCGCCGGCAGCGACGCTCTGGGTGATGACCAGGACGAGGGTGATGACGGAGATGACGCCGACGGCGCCGAGCCGAACATCGACAGCGCTGCCGGCACTGCGCCGGTCGCTGCTGCGCAGCCGGCCCGTTCGCAGCCGGAGTTCGACTTCGATGACGAAGTCGAACCCGCCGCTGTCGACGCCGAGAAGCCGGCCCGTGCTGCCGCCGCCGTTGTCGCCGCGCCGGTCGCGGTGGTGAGCAGCGCCGTGGTCGAAGCCGCCGCCCCGGTCGTGGCTGAAGTGCAGGCCCCGGTCGCAGCTGCGGCGAAGACCGAAGCCGCGTCCTCGCCGGTGCAGACCAGCATGCTCGATGCCATCGACGCAGCTACCCCGGCACAGCCGGTGGCCGTTGCCGCACCGGTCGCCGACGTCGCTCCGGCGCTGGACGCTGCTGCGCCGGTCATCGAAGCAAAGCCGGTCGTGGTTGAAGCAACCCCGGTGGTTGACGCCGCTCCTGTGATCGAAGCCAAGCCGGTGGCGGTCGAGGCCGCGCCGGTCGTGGAATCGAAGCCGGAGATCGTTGAAGCCGCTCCGGTAGTCGAAGCCCAGCCGCCGGTGGCCGTTGAGGTTGCTCCGGTGGTTGAAGCGAAGCCGGTCGTGGAGCCCGTCGTGGTCGCCGAACAGCCGGTCGCTCCGGTCGCGGTGGAAGCCGCGCCGACCGAGGCCGCCGCCCCGGTCACCGAAGCGGTGCTGACGCCGTCGATCGACCCGGTGGCCGATGGCCATGCCGACGCGGCGGCCCAGGCTGCGGAAGCCAAGGCCGACGAAGAAGACGAAGAGGCCGCCAAGCGCACGCCGCCGGCGAACTGATCGCTCTTTGATCGCGTGAAAACGAAACGGCGGGGATCAATGATCCCCGCCGTTTCTGTTTGTGCGTTTGGCGCTGGCTTCGCTTTGGTAGAAGCCAACCTTGGTTGGCGCCGTTGATTGAGTGCACGCGGACACGTCCGTGCCAACCAAGGTTGGCACCCACCAGGGCACAACCCGCGCAGGGTCACTGCTTTGGTAGAGGCCAACCTTGGTTGGCGCCGTTGATTGAGTACACGCGGACTCGTCCGTGCCAACCAGGGTTGGCGCCTACCGAAGCGCGCTCCGTCAGGGTTTCGGCGCGAACTGCAGGCGGGTCCACACGCCGTAATGGTCCGAGGCCCAGCGACCGCTGTCGTCGGGCTGGTCGAACAGGAGCTTCGCCTCGCGCGCAACCAACTCGTCCTGCTGGAAGAAGATGTGGTCGATCCGGGAGGGCGCTTGGTAATAGTGGCGGTTGAGCGTACTGACCCCGGCAAGGTCGGTGTTCACGTGCACGCTGCCGTAGCTGTCGCCGTAGTGGCTGCGCAGCTCGCTCAGGTCGCCTGCATCCACCAGTGCATTGAAGTCGCCAGCGATCACCACCGGTGCGCCCGCCGACGTCGCGCTGATGAAGCGCAGCAGGTCCTCGACCTGGCTGCGACGGATGCGCTGCCCACTCTCGTCACTGCGCTCGTTCAGATGCGTGGCGTAGACGTTCACCGGCGCGCCGTCGACGTCGATGCGCAGGTGAGCGACAGTGCGGTAGTCGTCCAACGGCTGCAGCAGATGGTCCCCCTGGGCGAGGATCGGCCGCCGGGTCAGCAGCGCATTGCCGTAGCGCTTCGGTGCACCCACCGGATCGGTGGACACGAACACATACCTGTAGCCGAGTTGGCTGGCCAGCCATTGCGCCTGGTTGCGCACGTTGCGGCGCTGGATCACCTCCTGCAGGGCAACCGCATCCGGCTGCAGGCGCTTGAGCTCGGCCAGGATGGTGCGGCGCCGGCTCGGCCAGTCTTCGCGGTCATGATGCAGGTTGAAGGTGACCATGCTCATGCCCGGCGCGGTGGCGACGTCAGCCGCTGCCGCGGCGACCGGCTCGGCCGCCATCACCACGCCCGGCAATGCCAATGCAATTGCCAGGCCCAGGGCACGCACCATCGTGCGCACCCTTGCCCCCTGCTGCTTCATCGTTACTGCCCCTTGCGCTCGGCGCGACGCACCGCGCTCGGTACATCGATCTCGACCCGCGCCGGCAGCTGGTGCACGTGCAGTTCCTTGTTGACCCATTCCGCCGCTTCGCCGTTGATGGTGGCCTCGCCCGGATCACCGGCGTACGGCCACGGCAACACCACGCCACCAACCGGTGGCAGCAGGCCCGGCTGCACTTCCAGCACCAGCTGCTTGTCGCTGCGCTGCAGGCGGTAGTTCAGCTGGCCCTGCGGCGTGCGCAGGCCCTGAACAGCGATGCCCTCACCCTGCAGCCACGCGGTCGGCACGCCAGCGGCCAGCACCAGCGCATCGTCCATATCGCGGTTGTAAGCGAACATGTCCAGCGCCGAACGCACGAAATCCGAAGCCACCCACGCGTGCGGCAGGTCACCGACGAAGAACGGCTTGCGTGGCGTGTGCGAGACCACTTCGGCCCACTGGTTCCAGGCCTGCGGCGCACGGTCCTTGAAGAAGAATTCGGTGGCCTGCCAGGCGCGCTCGCGCCAGCCCAGGCGCACGAACGCCGCCACGTTGCGCCACTCGTACGGGGTGTAGTCCTTCCACTCCCGCTTGCCATCGCGGCGGGCCACGAACTCCTTCCAGTAGCGTTCGAAGGTCGCCTCCAGCGCCTGCTGCGGCAGTCGGCCCTGTTCGCCACCCGGCGCCAGCGCGATGGTGGTCGAGGTCGCGTCGAAATCGCCCAGCTCGGCCGAGCCTGGCAGGTAGTCGATGTTGTGCTGCTGCATCGCCGACAGCAGCGAGGCCTGCAGGTCATTACGGAACTGGTCACGCGATTCGGCGATCTGCATCGCCTCGACCTTGCCCAGCTGGGTCGCCAGCAGCGCCGCGTCCTTGTAGCCGCGCAACGCCCAGAAGTTGTCCCAGTACGAATGCATCGGCTTGGCCGAATAGCCTTCGTGGCTGATCGAGGCCGGCATCATCCCGTAGAAGGCCGGGTTGCGCGCGCGGTTCTCCTCGGTGCGCTCGCTGGCGCGCAGCTGCTCCATGTAGCTGTAAGCGCCCTGCACGTGCGGCCACATCAGCTCGGTGAAGGTACTGTCGCCGGTATAGCGCCCGTATTCGGCGATGCTGTAGATCAGCTCACCGTGGCTGTCGTTCTCCGGCACCGGGTCGCTGCCGCGCGCGTCGACGCAGCACGGCACCTTGCCGTTCTCGAACTGGTACGGCGCATACCAGTTGATGTAGTCACGCACCGCATCGCTGCGCCCCATGCGCAGCAGGCCCTCGGAAATCATCGCGCCATCGCGGATCCAGCTGCGCGCATACGACCGCGTGCCCGGCTGCAGGCGCGGCCCGACACGCGAGATCAGCATGTGCGCGACTGCCGTGCGCAGGGTGTCGACCAGCGGCTGGCCCGCAGCGGGCACCTGCAGCGAGACCACGCCCAGCTTCTGCCGCCACTGCTCGGCCACCTGCGCCTGCGCCTTGGCCACGTCCAGCGCCTTCGGCGCCCAGCCACCGGTCTGCGGCAGCACCACCGCCACCTCGCGGCTCTGGCCGGGCTCGAGCTTGATCGTGTAGATCAACGCGCCCGACGCCATGCCGGTGCTGTCCTTCACCGCGGTGGCCGCCGGGTACTTGCCGTCCGCCAGATGCATCGCATCGAGCTTGCCATCGAACGTGCTGGCAAAGCGCGCATCCGGCACCTGCAGCGGGTAGATGCGCGGCTCTCCGTTGACCCGCACCAGCTGCTCGCCGACATCCAGTGCATCGATGCGGCTGAAGCCACCGACGGTATTGAGGAACTGGGTGGGCGGATTGACCTGCCACGGCCGGATCGCCAGTGCCAGGGTGTATTCGTGAGCGACCTTGTCCGGATTGCTCAGCCGGTAGCGGCCGATCAGCTGCGCACGCTCAGGCGTGCCCTGCACGAAGCTGGTCACCGCCAGGCCGACCTTCTCATGCACCCAGTCGACATTGGCGATCGGCAGGTAGTGATCCTGCAGCGACTGGGTGATGGCCACCTTGGACCAGTCCAGCAACTTGCCATCCAGGCGGATGAATGGCTCGATGCTGAAGCTGCCCTTGGCCGGCTCCAGTGCACCGTCCTCACTGATCAGTGCCTGTTCCTGGCCGCCATCAAGGCCCAGCAGCGTCCAGTAGGGCTGCTCGCCCACATAGGCACGTGGCAGCGAGCCGCGCGGAAGGTCGGCGGCCACCGAGGACAGGAACGCGTTCGGCGTGGCCGCGAACGCCAGCGGCTTGAGCGCGATGTCACGGATGCCGTAGCGCCAGTTCGGGCCATCCTGCAGATCGAAGCGCACGTAGCGCGCGTCGGTATCCGGCAGGGCAAGCCAGTCGCGGCCACCCGCACCGCTGGTGACTTCGCGCACGCTACGCCAGTCACGGCCATCCTCGGAGGTGCGCACGGTGTAGCGGCGCGCCTCCAGGTTCGGCAGCCAGTCGATCACCACACCGCCGATTTCACGGCTCTTGTGCAGGTCCAGGCTGATGGTCTGCTGCTTGACGCCACCGCTGATCCAGAACGTATCGCTCTTGCCGTCGATCATGCGATCCTGCAGCGCGGTGGCGGTATCGGCGATCACCGACGGCACCAGCGCCGAATCATCCTGCGGCGGCAGGCCCTGCAGGGTCAGCTTGTCGAAGCACACCGTGCCACGGCCGCCGACCTTGCTGTAGATGGTGAACTCGACGGCGGCGCTGCGTGCCATCTCCTTCTCGGGCGATGGCCCCCATGCCTTGTCGATCTGCCGGCGCCGGTACTCGACCGGCGTCCATGCCCTGGGGAAGCTGTAGCCGGGCCGGTTGACCCACCAGACATTGTCGCCGCTGGCATCGATCAGCTTGAACTGCAGGTCGTTGCCCGGTGAGTCACCGCGCAGCTGGAAACCAAAGCGGTAATTGACCGGGTACTCGATGTTCAGCGCGCGGCGGATGCCGACGTAGCCGGAGACATCGTGGAAGTCATAGTCCAGGCACAGCGCGCGGCCACCACCGGCACCGCTGACCGGCCGCAGCGAACCGCTGACCTGGTCGGACAGCACCAGCTTCCAGGCCGCGATGTCGTCGAAATCGTCCAGCACCTTCGGTGCCGGCAGCGCCGGTGGTGCGGCGATCGCCAGGGAGGTCCACAACAGGCCCAGTCCAACGGCGATCGCTCGCTTCATCCCTTGACGCTCCCCAGCAACAGACCTTGGATGTAGTACCGCTGCAGCACCAGGAACAGCGCCAGCACCGGAACCACGGTGACCACCGCGCCGGCCATCATCATTTCCACGTCCATGATGTGCTCGCGCGAGAGGGTGGCCAGCGCCACCGGCAAAGTGTAGTGCTCCTGATCGGTCAACACGATCAACGGCCACATGAAATCGTTCCATGCGCCCATGAAGGTGAAGATCGCCAGGGTCACCAGCACCGGCTTGAGCATCGGCAGCACGATCTGGAAGAAGATGCGCAGCTCCCCTGCCCCGTCGATACGGGCCGCTTCCAGCAGTTCGTCCGGAATCGAACGCGCGTACTGGCGCACCAGGAAGATGCCGAACACGCTGGCCAGCGCCGGCACGATCACGCCGCCGAAGCTGTTGACCAGACCCAGCTGCTTCATCAGCAGGAACAGCGGCAGCATCGCCACCTGCGCCGGAATCACCAGCGCCGCCATCAGCACCTGGAACAGGCGCTCGCGGCCAACGAAGTTCAACTTGGCGAACGCGTAGCCGGCCATGGTGTTGAGCAGCAGCGAACCGAACGTGATGCCGAGCGACACCAGCAGGCTGTTGGCGAAGTTGCCGCCCATGCCGGTACGCGCGAACAGCTCATGGTAGTTGTGCGTAGTGACGCTGGAAGGCAGCAGCGGCGGCGGGAAATGGCTGGCCTCGCCCTGCGGCATGAACGAGACCGAGAGCATCCACAGCAGCGGTGCCAGGCTGACCAGGGCCAGCACCAGCAACGCACCATTGATCAACCACGGGTACCAGCGCGACTGGCCGATTTCACGACTCATACCAACTGCCTCTTGCGGCCGAAACGCAGCATCACGGTGGTCACCGCCAGGATGATCAGGAACAGCAGGAACGCCACCGCGGAGGCGCGCCCCAGGTTCCACCACTTGAAGCCTTCCTCGAACATGAAATACAGCACGCTGACGGTGCTCTGCAGCGGATCGCCGCGGGTCATCACGTACGGTTCGGCGAACAGCTGGAAGTACCCGGACACGGTGATCACCCCCACCACCAGCAGCACCGGGCCGAGCATCGGCAGGGTGATGTGCAGGAACTGCTTCCAGCGCGAGGCGCCGTCGATGCGCGCGGCCTCGTACAGGTCATGCGGGATCGCCTGCAGGCCGGCCAGGAAGATCACCATGTTGTAACCGAAGTTCTTCCATACCGCGAACAGCATGATGGTCGGCATCGCCCAGTTGGGATCACCCAGCCAGTCGATCGGGCTGATGCCCAGATGGCCCAGCCCGTAGTTCACCAGGCCGTAGCTGGTATGGAACAGGTAGCGCCAGATCACCGCCACCGCTACCAGGGTGGTCACCACCGGCGCGAACAGCGCGGTGCGAAACAGCGCCTTGAAGCGTGCGGCCGGCGCATTGAGCAGCATCGCCGCGCCCAGCGACACGCCGATCGACAACGGCACGCCGATCAGCACGAAGTAGGTGGTATTCCACAGCGACTTCCAGAACATCGGCGTCTGCAGCAGGTCGATGTAGTTGCCCAACCCGACAAAGCGCAGGTTGCTGCTGTCGGCCAGCGCATACAGGTCGAAGTCGGTCACGCTCAGCGCCAGCGCCGAGGCCACCGGCAGGCCGAAGAACACGCCCAGCACGATCAGCGAGGGGCCGGCGAAGATCCAGCCGGCAAGCGAAGTACGTTTCATTGCGCGCTCCCGGCGGCGACGGCACTGCTTGATCGCGGCGACGACACGCGCTGCTGCAGGCGTTGTTGTTCATGCATCCAGCGGCGCTTGGCCAGCACCTTGTCCACGCGCTGGTCGAGTTCCTCGACGGCCTTGTCCTGCGCCAGGCCACCGCGCACCACCTTCTCGGTGACGATGCGCATTTCCTGCACGATGCGCTCCCATTCGAGCACCTTCGGGGTCGGCTTGACCCGCTCCAGCTGGTCACGGAACGCGGCGGCCAGCGGATCGTTGGCCAGCGACGGCGCGTTCCAGGTACTGCGGCGCGGCGGCAGGTCGCCGATGATCGAATGGAAGCGCGCCTGGATTTCCGGTCGCGACAGGAATTCGATCAGCTTCCACGACGCTTCCTTCTGCTGCGACTTGCGGAAGATCACCAGGCTGGTGCCTCCGGCAATGCCGGCACCCGGGCCGTCCGGACCCGGCAGCGCGGCCGTGCCCCACTGCCCTTCCAGTTCCTTGGGCTGCAGCTTCTTGAACTCGCGGATGTTCCAGGGGCCGGAGATGTAGAACACATTGAAGCCACGGAAGAATTCGTCCCAGACGTTGGAGATCTGCGTCTCGGACATCTTCGGCGCCCAGCCCTGTTCGAACATGTTGGCGTAGAAGGCCAGCGTGCGGCGGAAGCCCGGGCTGGCGAAGTTGCCGCGGGTGTCGTCGTCGCGCAGCAGCGGGTCGGGCTGCTGCAGCGCCAGCGACAGCTGCTGCTCGAACTCGTTGATCGGCATCAGCACCGCATAGCGGTTCGGGCCCTGCATGCGCTTGATCGCCGCCATCTGCTCGTCCCACTCCTGCCACGTGCGCGGCGGGTGGTCGTAGCCGGCCTTGGCCAGCAGGTCCTTGCGGTAGTAGATCAGGCGCGTATCGACGTACCACGGCACGCCGACCAGCTCGCCGTGGATCACGTTGGTATCCCATATGCCCTGGAAATAATCCTTCTCATCGACCACGGCCGAATGATCAACGAACGGCTGCAACGGCGTCAGCGCATCGAGCTCGGCAAACTCCGGCACCCAGGTGTTGCCCAGCTGGCAGACATCCGGCAGGCCATCGGCGGCGAACGCGGTCAACAGCTTCTCGTGCGCGGCGGTCCACGGAATGTTCTGCACATCCACCTTGATGCCGGGGTTTTCGGCTTCGAACTCATGGATCAGTTCGCTGACCACCTCGGCTTCGCGGCCCATCGCCCAGAAGCGCACGGTGGTGGTGCCCGGTTCGGTACGGGCGCAGCCAGCCACGGCCAGTGCGGCCAGGGCAGGCAGCGCCCAGCGGCGCAGGCGGTCGATCCAGTTCGGCATCGGGTTACTTGCCCTGGCCTGTGGTGCGGTTGGCATTGTTCTTCTGTTCCTGCGCGGCAGCCGCGCGTGATTCGGCGATACCCACCGCGCGTGCCGCCGCGGCCTTTTCGTCTTTCTGCAGTTCCAGTGGCTGGAACGAACCTTCCGGTGCCAGCCAGCCACCACTGAACCCGGCCCGTTCCAGGCCCTTGCGGATGTACGGGTTCTTCTTCATCACTTCCCATACGAAGTCATCGCGGTAGTTGGCGATCATGGTCAGGATCGGACCCTGGTCGATGGCGATGTAATCGCTGGCGACCCAGCCGCGATCCGGCACCAGGCGGCCGGTCTTGATCGGGATGTCGTAGTTGAAGCTGGGATTGAACGAATCAAGGAAGCCGTAGCTGGAATAGATGTAGTCGCCGTAGCGCTTGTGCATTTCCAGCGTGGCCGGGATCACCTGCTCGGGCGCGAACACCACCGAAGCAATCGCGGCGGTCGGTGCGATGGTGCCGTCATCGAAGTTCTCGCGCAGGCCTGCACCGCGCGAAGAATAGTGGCGGAACTGGCGCTGCTCGCCACGGTATTCCTGCGTGGTGTTCTGCGGGCCGTCGCTGGCGGTCAGGCCCCATACGTTCTCGCCGTAGTCCTTCCACTGCATCGGGTTGGCGATGGCGTACTCGCGCTGGGCCAGGGCAGCCGAGCGGCTGTTGAGGAAGTAGGTGCTGCCGCGCTCGCGCATGTACGCGTCCTGGATGTCGCGGAAGTCGATCCAGACGTGGCTGTACTGGTGGCCGAACAGCGGGCCGAAGGACAGGTATTCCTGGCCCTGGTAGACACCCCAGTCGTTGTCGTAGGTACGCGTCCACACGGTCCACGCATCCGGGCTGACCGGGTGCGTCGGCGAACCCAGGGCGAGGATGTAGACCATCATCGCCTCGTTGTAGCCCATCCAGTCATGGTCGATGAAGCCGCTCTCCGGGAACCAGCCCATCGAGATCAGCGGCGCACGCTGCTGCAGCCACGGCCAGTCGACCTTCTTGTACAACGTGTCGGCGATCTGGCGGATTTCCTTCTCGCGCGGATCGTCGCCGTCGTAGTACGACTGCGCGAACAGCACGCCCATCATCAGCAGCGCGGTATCCACCGAGGACAGTTCGACCCAGCTGTCGTAGCGACGGCCTTCCTGCATGTCCAGGAAGTGGTAGTAGAAGCCCTTGTAGCCGGCCTTGCCGGTACGCTGCGGGCCCATCGGCACGTCGCGGAAGAATTTCAGGGTGGTCAGGGTGCGGTCGATCGCCTGGTTGCGGCTGACCCAGCCGTTCTCGATACCGATCGGATACGCGGTCAGCGCGAAGCCGACCGAGGCGATGCTGGCGAACGGCCGCGACGGATAGCGGTCCGGGGTCAGGCCATTGATCTCGTTGGTGGTATCCCAGAAGAACTGGAAGGTACGACGCTCGATGTCATCGAACAGCGGCGGCAGCACCGGCTTCATCGGCCGCGGCGGTGCGTCGGCCTCGATCAGGATCACCGGCGGCCGCGGCTTGGCAGGTTCCTGCTGGGCCGGCTGGCAGGCGGCCACGGCCAGGCTCAACGCTGCGGCGGACAACAGATGGCGTGCCTGCATGGCGCGATTTCTCCGGTGGTCTGATCGATGGGAAAGCATAACGTCCAATGATCTGAAATCGTTTACAAGGTGCGTTCTTAAAAAACCACGAAAATCGTGGCCTGACACCGCGATCATTGCCCACGCCGCTGCCCCCTGGCCGGCAGCGGCGTGGGCAATGGACCGGCACGAAGCCGGCCATTGCCATGTATCCATTCAGCCGATGCCGCCGGCGGACCGGCGGCATCGGGTCGTGCATCTACACCCAGACTTAGAAGCGGAAGCCCACTTCGGCCTTGATCTGACGCGGCGTACCGATGATTTCGCCGGTCTCGTTGTAGCTGGCCTGCAGCTTGCCGTTGGTCTTGACGTAGTTGTAGGTGGAGAAGTTGTCGAAGTTGAACACGTTGATGATGTCGATACGTGCGTACAGCTCGGTATCGCCCGGCATCTTGAACGTCTTCGTCGCCTGCAGGTCGACCGAACGGTAGCCGAAGATCTTGCCACCCACCAGGAACTTGCCGGTGGCGTTGGGCACGGCCGCCTGCGGCGTCGGCAGGGTGTAGCCGCTGGCCTGCATCACCGGGTACCAGTCGTTGACGGCAGTCGGGGTTGCCAGGGTGATCTTGCCGCCGAAGGTGATGCCCCAGAAGCCCGCATACGAACCGGTCACCACCAGGCGGTGGCGCGGCGCGCCGTTGGAGCGGATGGTCGGATAGTCGCCGATCAGGCCGCGGTCAAACGCGTACTTCTCGTTGATGTCGCGGTTGTGGCGGGCGGTGGTCCAGGTGTAGGCGATGGAGGTACCCCAGCCGCTTTCCTTGGTGAAGGGCTTCTGCGCCGACAGCAGCACCTGGGTGGCACGGGTCTTGATGCCCTGCTGGCCGATGATCAGGCTGCCGAAGCCCGGCACGTTGCAGCTCCACGCCTGGCTCAGGCCCGGGTCGGTGCCACCGCACAGGCGCGGGTCATCGAAGAACTGGCCGGTCGGGTAACGGTTGCCCAGGGTGAAGGCGAAGCCGTCGTAGCTCAGGGTGCGAGCGATGGTGGCATCGGTCAGCCACTCGCCGATCCGGTTGCTCATGCCCAGGCTGAACTGGTCCGAGTACGGCGCCTTCAGCTTGTTGTTCAGCAGGTCCACTTCTAGACCGGCATTGCTGGTCGCGCCAACCAGCGACTGCAGGTTGCCGATGCCGTTGAGCAGGTTCGGGTTCCAGTCATAGCAGGCGGCCTGGCCGTTGATGCAGGTGCCGGTGGCCGGGTTGCGGAAGTAGATGGTCGGCTGCGGCAGGGCCAGCTTGGTGGTTTCCAGCTGCAGGTTGTCGAACAGGTCACGGTCGTAGGAACGGCCGGCACCACCGTGGATCACGTGCTGCTCGTCGGCGTTGATGTCATACGAGAAGCCCAGGCGCGGCTGCCAGGCATCCTTGAACGCCTTGCGGTTGTGACCGTTGCTGATGTAGTCGCTGATGTCCAGGCCACCCAGTGCCAGCGAATCGGCGTAGGTCTGGCCGGCAGGCGCACGCGGATCCTGCGAATAGATGGCGTCGACCACCTGCTGCGGGGTTACGAAGTTCAGGTAGGTCGGGGTCTTTTCGTAGTCCCAGCGCAGGCCGATGTTCAGCTGCAGGTGGTCGTTGACCTGCCAGTCGTCCTGGATGAACACGCCGTACTGCTTGGACTTCGAACGCACTTCGCCGGACACGCCCGACACGCCGGTCACCGGCTTGACGAACTGCGCCTTGTACGGAATCGAATCCGGGAAGTCCGGATCGCCCAGGGAATAGGTGAAGGTCGGGTTGATCTGCGCCGCATCGGAAGCGTACAGGTCGATCTGCTTGTACTTCACGCCCATCTTGATGGTGTGGTCACCGGCCCACTGGATGCCATCCAGGGTCAGGTTGTCTTCGATCGACCAGCCCTTCTGGCCCTTCACCTGCGAATCCAGTGCCGATGCACCGCCGATCTTCACCACGGTGCGGTCTTCGGGACCGTCCGGTGCGGTGTAGGTGATGCCGTTGGCCAGGGTCAGCGGGGTCGGGTTGTTGAACGAATCCTCGTGGGTAACCATCAATTCGTTGTAGTACCGCTCACCGCTGTGGTTCCAGCGCAGGGCGTAGCGGCGGTCGGTATTGACCACTTCGCGCCCGGCCTGCGGCGAGGTCTGGCCACTGAACTGCGACTGGGTTTCGTCGCGGTCCTGGAAGGTCAGCTCGATGCGATCATTATCGGTCGGCTCGAAGTCGATCTTGGCGAAGATCAGATCCTGCTGGAACGGCTGGCTGGCCGGGCCAAGGCCGGCGGCGCCGGCGGCCGGCAGCAGACCGGCAGCAGCGGTGACCGCGCCATCCGGCGCGATGGTCACCGGCAGGTCGAAGCGCTTGGCTTCGTAGGTCACGAAGAAGTGGGCCTTGTCCTGGATGATCGGGCCACCCAGGGCGAAGCCGTATTCCTTCTCGGCCGAATCCTCCTTGCCCTTGTTCGGCTGGCGTTCGGCCGGGGTCATCGCGCGCATGCTGTCGTTGGTGTAACGGTAGAAGGCTTCACCCTTGAACTCGTTGGTACCCGACTTGGTCGCAGCGGTGACGGCAGCACTGGATACCTGGCCGTACTCGGCCTTGTAGTTGCCGCTGATGACCTTGTACTCGCCAATGGCCAGCTGCGGGAATGGATTGCCGGCACTGCCGGACTGGCCGGCCACGCCGCCACCCTTCACGTAGCTCTTCTGGCCCACGCCGTCGATGTACACATTGGTGCCATCGGCATTGGTGGCACCGCCGCGCAGCGAGGTGTTGCCCTTGGCGTCACGGGTGAAGATCAGGCCCGGCACCGCGTCGGCGAACTCCAGGAAGTTGCGCGAGACCTGCGGGGTGGTCTGGATCTGCTGCAGACTGACGGTCTTGCCGACTTCCGACGTGCGCACTTCCTGCAGCAGGGTCGGCGCCACGACGTTGACGGTGTCCAGGTTGGTCGCCGCGGTCGAACCCGGCGTGCTGCTGGCGGCACCGGCAAAATTCAGGGTGGCGGTCGAGGCCACGGTAACGGTGACCTTCTGGGTCTGACCGTTGGCGACCACGTCGTAGGTGCCCGGGTCCAGGCCCATCAGTGAGTAGCTGCCATCGGCGCGCACGGTACCGCGACGGACGGTACCGGTGGCCACGTTGGTGGCGGTGACTTCAGCGCCAGCCTGGGCGCCGGCAACCTGGCCGCGCAGGCTGGCGTTGGCCGACTGCGCCATGACGTTCGGAGCGGCGGCCAGCATCAGGCAGCTGACCAGTGCGGTGCTCAGCAGCCGGCGCGCCGGCGTGCGGAAGGTGGTATGCATCATCAACTCAATCTCCGGGTGGCGGTGACCGCTCGCGCGGTCCCTGCGATCAATCAAAAAAGAAGGAACGCCTCTGGCTTCAACGGCCCGATGGCGGAGTGGTGGAATCGCGAACTATCAAGCGGGGAACCAGGGTCTGCTTGTCCCCTGCCCCATCCGTGGAGGTGCCGTCCATCAACTGCATCAGGCGCGTCATGGCCCGATCGCCGAGCTCGGCGATGCTGACCTGCATGGTGGTCAGCGACGGGTGGACGAAACGCGCCAGTGGAATGTCATCGAAACCCGCCAGGGCGACATCGGACGGCACATGGACCCCTGCCTGCGTGAAGGCGTACAGGCAACCCAGGGCCATCATGTCGTTGGCGGCGAACACGGCATCGGGCAGCGCTCCGGCTGCCAGCAACTCCTGACCGGCGCGATGGCCGGAAGCTTCGTCGAAATCACCGGGCAGCTCGATGCCTTCGGCGTCACTGCCGAAAGCCGCCAGCGCGTCACGGAAGCCGCGCAGGCGCTCGCGCGCGTCGAAGTTGAGGTCCGGGCCAGAAATGAAAGCGATACGGCGGTGACCGGCGTCGAGCAGATGGCGGGTCATCGCCATCGCACCGGCATGGTCATCGATGCTCAGCACCGGGTGGTCCTGCCCGGGCAGATAGGTGTTGATCAACACCGTCGGCAGCGACTGCGGCAGGTTGTCGGTCAGGAAGCCGGGGCTCTCGGCATAGGGCGAAAGCACCAGCAGGCCGTCGACGCGGCCGCGCATGGCACGCAGGGCCGCGCCCTGCTGTTCCTGGTCACCGTGGTAGCTGGACACCAGCAGATGCTGGCGGCGGTTGCGGGCGACGTTGTCGATGCCGCGCATCAGCTCGGAGAAGAATTCACCGTACAGGTCAGGCAGCACCACGCCCACCGTATTGGTGCGGCGGCTGCTCAGGCTGCGGGCGGCGGCGTGCGGGGTGTAACGCAGCCGTGCGGCCACCTCCAGCACAAGCTGGCGGACCGGTTCGGCGACATTTTCATGCCCGTTGAGCGCGCGGGAAACCGTGGCCACGGAGACCCGGGCTTCGCGTGCGACGTCTTTGATTGTGATAGCTGCCTTGTTCACGAAGCCGCCCTCCACGGCTTGGACCTACCAGCATTGGCGCGGAATGTAAGCGTTTCCATCTGGGCTTGTAAACAGTCCGTTAGGCGAATGTCCTGAAATGGACATGGAAATCTGTCTGTGGCAGGCCCGCAGAGAGACCCGCCAGGACAGCGTGGGACAAGGGCTCAGCCCTGTTCTGACGGGGTCAATGCGCGAATGGACAGCGCGTGGATGTCGGTCTCCATCATCGCCCCCAGCGCGGCATATACCGTGCGATGCCGGGCCAGCGGGCCCAGGCCGGCGAAGCGTTCACTGACGATATGCAGGTTGAAGTGACTGCGGCCATCGCGCGCACCAGCGTGGCCGGCATGCCGATGGCTGTCGTCTTCGATTTCCAGCACGCTGGGGGCCAGCGCCTGCTGCAGTGCATCACGCATCCGCTCGATGCGCTCCGCGTTCACGGCAGGACCTTGCGGAACGGACGCACCTGCACATGGGTGTAGACACCCGCGGCTACGTAAGGGTCGGCATCGGCCCAGGCCTGGGCCTGCACGAGCGACTCGAACTGCGCGATCACCACCGAACCACTGAAACCGGCCGGGCCCGGGTCCTCGCTGTCTACTGCCGGGCACGGCCCGGCCAGCAGCAGGCGGCCTTCGTCGCGCAGCGCGTGCAGGCGCGCCAGGTGTTCCGGCCGCGCCTGCAGCCGCTGCGCCAGCACATCCTGGCCGTCATAGCCTTCAATCACATACCACACGGCATTTCCTCGCTTGCGTTGTCGGGTGCGCAGATTCTAGCCAATGCGGCCCCCGCCCCGGCCCGGCTGGACACTGGCGCGACAAAGGCTTACCCTAGACTCCATTGCACGTGGCTGGATGCAGCAGCCCGTCGGTTTTTGCGACCAACGCAGCCCCCGACGACCGTTCCGCTGCTTCAAACCGGGCCATCCGGCCGGGCCACGTAGACGACCTCCCCGTAGTTCCGTCGCTGCCGTTTCCTGCGGCGCGTCCTGCTGTTTTACCTGTGTGGAATCGCGCCGATCCCGGCGTGTCTGGTGCCCTGGGGCTCCGTGGCGTTGGCCCGGCGACCCCGGTGCCGCGACTGGTCCGTTGCAATCCTGATGTCCATTAGATGACTTCCGAACTCGCGCTCGACGCGAACCCGCCAACCCGGCCGCCCGCCCCCCAGCAGCAGGAAATGCCGCTGGCCGTGGTGCATGGGCAACCGGTCCTGCAGATCCCGCAGGACCTGTACATCCCGCCGGACGCGCTGGAAGTCATCCTGGATGCCTTCGAAGGCCCGCTGGACCTGCTGCTGTACCTGATCCGCCGCCAGAACCTGGACGTACTGGACATTCCCGTGGCCGAGATCACCCGGCAGTACGTGGAATACATCACCGTGATGCGCGAGCTGCGCTTCGAGCTGGCCGCCGAGTACCTGGTGATGGCGGCGATCCTGGCCGAGGTGAAGTCACGCATGCTGCTGCCGCGCCCGGTCAGCGAGGAAGGCGATGAGGCCGACCCGCGCGCCGAGCTGGTGCGCCGGCTGCAGGAGTACGAACGTTTCAAGCAGGCCGCCGAGGACATCGATGCCCTGCCCCGCCAGGACCGCGACACCAGCCTGGCCCACGCCTTCATGCCCGAACGCGCTGCGGTGAAGCTGCCGCCACCGGTGGACCTGAAGGAGATGCTGCTGGCGCTGCACGACGTGCTCAAGCGCGCCGAGCTGTTCAGCGGCCACGCCATCAAGCGCGAGGCGCTGAGTGTCCGCCAGCGCATGGGCGAGGTGCTGGGCCGTCTGGAAGACGGCAGGTTCTATCGTTTTGAAGGGCTGTTCACTGCTGAAGAAGGCAAGCTGGGCGTGCTGGTCACGTTCCTGGCGGTGCTGGAACTGGCCAAGGAACAGTTGCTGGACATTGTCCAGGAAGAACCGCTGGCGCCGATCTACGTGAAGTCGCTGGCAGCCGGCAACACCAATGCCCCGCTGCAGTTCAGCAGCGAGTTCGACGACAACGACGCCGCCAACGAGAACGAGTGAGCGCTGACTGCCGATGGACCAAACGCTGATCAACCGCATTGTCGAGGGTGCCCTGCTGGCCTCCAGCCAGCCGCTCACCCTGGCCCAGCTGAAAGACCTGTTCCCGGAAGAGGAGCCGGCACCGCCGGGCAGCATCGAACGTGCGCTTGAGCGCCTGCGCGAAGCCTGCGAAGGCCGTGGCGTGGAACTGGTCGAGGTCGCCTCCGGCTTCCGCTACCAGGTGACCGGCGAAGTGCATGGCTGGATCAGCCGGCTGTGGACCGAACGCAAGACCCGCTATACCCGTGCCACCCTGGAAACCCTGGCGCTGATCGCCTACCGGCAACCGATCACCCGTGGCGAGATCGAGCAGGTACGCGGCGTGGCGGTCAGCAGCAACATCATCCAGGCGCTGGAAGAACGCGAGTGGATCCGCGTGGTCGGCCACCGCGATGTGCCCGGCAAGCCGGCGCTGTTCGGCACCACCAAGGGCTTTCTGGACTACTTCGGCCTGAAGCGCCTGGACGAGCTGCCGCCGCTGTCGGAGCTGAAGGACCTGGGCGAGCTGGAACCGCAGCTGGCCCTGGACCGTGACGCCCCTGCCGCCGCCGGTGCCGACGGTCCGGACATTTCGGCTGGCGCCGATGGCGCTGCCGCGAACGATGACGCCGGCCTGGCCGGCAGCAATACCCCCGATTCCGCCGATGCAGCGTCTGCGCCGGCTTCCGATGAGCAAGCACCTTCGCCCCTCGATGATGGGCACCCCGATTCCGCGCCGGGCGAGCGCGCGGTGACCCTGAACGAACGCGAAGACAACGCCGTCGCGATGACGACCGTGGCTGTTGACCAAGCCGATTCCGAACCAGAGGCCGACCTCGAAACCGTCGGCCGGAGCAAAACTGATGAGTGACACCCCCCGTAACAAGCTCTCGCTCAAGCGCGAAGCCACCTCCGAACAGTTCAAGCTGGAAGAGCGCCTGCACAAGGTGCTGGCCCAGGCCGGTCTGGGTTCGCGCCGCGCGCTGGAACAGCGCATCGCCGAAGGCCTGGTCAAGGTCAACGGTGAAGTCGCGCAGACCGGCATGTCGGTCAAGAGCGGCGACAAGATCGAGCTGGATGGCCGCGGCTTCGTCGCCACCGCACTGGCCGAACCGTCGCGCGTGCTGGTCTACAACAAGCCGGAAGGCGAAGTGACCACCCGCGAAGACCCCGAAGGCCGCCCGACCGTGTTCGAATCGCTGCCGCCGCTGAAGGGCGCGCGCTGGATCGCGATCGGCCGCCTGGACATCAATACCACCGGCCTGCTGCTGGCCACCACCGACGGTGAACTGGCCAACGCCATGATGCACCCGTCGTTCGAGGTCGAGCGCGAGTACGTGGTGCGCGTGCGCGCCCCGGAAGGCGAGGAGAAGGTCTCCGACGCCATCGTCGACCGCCTCGCCCGCGGCGTGGCACTGGAAGACGGCCCGGCCAAGTTCGACGAGATCGAACGCATCGGCGGCACCGATTCGCACGACTGGTTCCGCGTCGTGGTGAAGGAAGGCCGCAACCGCGAAGTGCGCCGCCTGTGGGAATCGCAGGGCTGCCAGGTCAGCCGCCTGAAGCGCACCCGCTATGGCAAGGTGAGCCTGCCGCGCGAACTGGCCCGCGGCCATTCGGTGGAACTGGGCACCGCCCAGGTGGAAGCCCTGCGTGCGCAGCTGAAGCTGGAAGAAGGCGCACCGTCGGCATTGACCCTGCAGCCGGTGATCGGCCAGCGCCGCGCCGCCAAGACCACCGTGCGCGTGCGCGAAGGTGGCCGTGGCAATGCCTACGTCAACGGCCACAACACTGCCGACGAAGGCCGCGAGCTGCGTCGTTTCGACAACGTCCGCGAAGACCGCGGCCGTGGCCGCGGTGGCAAGGGCGGCGGTTTCAAGGGTGGCCTGACGGTCAGTGGTGAAGCCGCGGCCAAGCAGTCGCAGAAGCCGTTCAAGCAGCGCCCCCAGAAGAACGACCGTTCGCTGCCGGAAGGCAACCCGGCCGCATTCCGTACCTGGTACGTGCCGGACGGTGTCAGCACCGGCCCGAGCGGCCATCGCAATGCCGGTCCGGGCGCACGCGGCCCGGGTGCTCGTGGTCCGGGCGCGGGCGGCCAGGGCCGTCCGTACGGCAAGCCGAAGGGCCCGGGCGCTGGCGCCGGTGGCGGCCAGGGCCGTGGCGGCTTCGGCGGTGAAGGCCGCGGCGGCGCAGGCGGCCAGGGTCGTCCGGCCGGTGCGGGCAACCGCTCGCAGGGCCAGGGCAACAAGCACCCGTATGGCCATCCGGGCAATGCCCCGAGCTTCCCGTCCGACCACGCCACCCCGGGCTTCAACCCGTATGGCAGCCCGAAGCCGGCGCAGGGCGCCCGTCCGGGCGGTCGCGGTCCGGGCGGCGGCAACCGTGGCCCGGGCGGCAATCGCGGCCCCGGCGGTCCGGGTGGCAACCGTGGCCCGGGTGGCCCCGGCGGCAACCGCGGTCCGGGCGGCCCGCGCCGCAGCGGCCCGCGCGGCGGCTGATCGCTGCCCTCGCTGAAATAAAGAACCCCGGCTCCGGCCGGGGTTTTTCTTTGTCTGGTGCAACGATCCGCGGGTAGATCCACGCCACGCGTGGATGAAAAGCGTGCATTAGGAATTCTTTGAAAACCTGAAATCAGTGCCACGGGTCGACGCGGGCAACGCGATGAACGCCTATCGTGACCCCTCATCCCCGTACAAGGAAACGACGATGGCATGGCATACCAGCGGCTCTGTGCTGACAGCGGTAAACCCCACCAATACCTAGTGGAACACAGTCTACGGCCCGGGCAACATTGTTCCCGTTTCAGGCATCTACGTCTGCCTCGGCTGCAGAAGCGAGATCACGAGCAATCAGAACGACCCCTTCCCGCCCCAGTCGCATCATCAGCACTCCACCCAGCAGGGCAGCATCCGCTGGAAACTCAATGTACGCACGAACACCGACGGCGCCTGATGTAAAACAGGGGACGGAGGGGATTAAGTCGTTTTTGCCACATTGCGAATTGGCAAGGCAAAAACGACTTAATCCCCTCCGTCCCCTTTTGCATGACGCTGGAAAGCGGCAGGCGTGGTGCCCACCATGCTGCGGAAGAACGCAATGAATGGGCTTTCCGCGGAGAAGCCGATGTCCTGCGCAACATGTGCGACGCGATGACCCAACAGCAGGAGCTCCATGGCCCGCATCAGCCGCCATTGCTGGCGCCAGGCCTGGTAGCCCATGCCGGTATCGCGTTGCATCAGCCGGCCGACGGTACGCACGCTCAGGCCCGCACGCGCGGCCAACTCGTCCAGTTCGGGCGGCAGCTGTCCGGCCAGCGGCAGGCAACGTGCGATCCGCGGATCGCGCGGTAAAGGCAGATCCATCGGCGCCACCGGTGCAGCGGCGATTTCCAGCACGCACAACGCCAGTTGATGGTGCGCGCGCGGCGACTGCCAGTCATGGTCGAACGGTGCCTGCGCGATCGGCTCCAGCAGAGCCTGCAGCAGGGGACCGACGCCGATGATCACAGGCTGCTGCGGAAGCTGTGCCGACAATGCGGCATCGAAATACAAGGAACGGTAGTCCACGGTCTGGCGCATCTGTGCCCGATGACGCAGCCCGCCGGGAATCCACGCCGCGCGCGAGGGCGGCAGCAGGCTGATGCGGTCACCGAAGGTCAGACGCGTGCAGCCCCGCCGCGTGTACAGCAACTGCGCCCGCGCGTGCTGGTGCCAACCCGAATCATGATCGGCCAGCGACGACGCGATGCCCAGCACCGGTGCGCTCCAGGCGTCGGCATCGAAGTGTGCATCCGGCTGCAGCCAGGCCATGTCCGATTTCATCCACTTCCTGACCGGATCGACAGAGTACGCCAGTACGCCAGCCACCACAATGCGCGGCCCTGTTTGCGGAGCGCCCGCATGTCGCGTCGCCTGTTGTTGCTCACCATCGCGCTGCTGATGTTCCCCCAGCTCGCGCAGACCCTGTATAGCCCTGCCCTGGCTGATCTCGCCGGGCGCTTCGCACTGCCACCCGGCGCCGCCAGCCAGGCCATGAGCCTGTACCTGTTCGGTTTTGCCATCGGTGTCCTGCTATGGGGGCGGCTGGCCGACCATATCGGCCGTCGCCCTGCCCTGCTCTGCGGCCTGGCCGTGTTCGCACTGGCGGCCTGCAGCGGCCTGCTGGCCAGCACATTCGGCCAGGTCCTGCTGGCACAGGCACTGGCCGCACTGGGTGCGGCAGCGGCCTCGGTGGTAACCCAGACCGTACTGCGCGACCACCTGGAGGGACCGGCGTTGGCGCAGGCGTTCTCGTGGATCGGCATGGCGTTGGCCTTGAGCCCGGCGATCGGGCTGGCACTGGGTGTGCTGCTGGTGGACAGCCATGGCTATGCCGGCGTGCAGGCCGGCCTGCTGCTGATTGTCATCCTGCTGATGCTCGGATGCGCATCCGGCCTGCAGGAGAGCCGCCCTGCCGAAGTCGTGCACACGCCACTGCTGCCACTGCTGCGGCAACTGCTGCGTGATCGCTGGATCTGGTCACAGGCACTGCTGGTGATGGCGTTCAACGTAGCCATGTACAGCTGGTACGCG
Organism: Stenotrophomonas sp. 78350_Sma; assembly: GCF_056482105.1. Lineage (NCBI taxonomy): Bacteria > Pseudomonadati > Pseudomonadota > Gammaproteobacteria > Lysobacterales > Lysobacteraceae > Stenotrophomonas > Stenotrophomonas sp. 78350_Sma. The sequence goes on from NZ_CM151182.1 coordinate 3,109,336, forward strand.
CTGGGCCCGTTCGTGTTCGAACGCCTGCACTGGCCGCTGGCCTGGTTCGGCGCCAGCGGCGCGGTGCTTGCACTGGGTTCGGCGCTGGGTGCCTGGGGCAATGGTCGCCTGCTGCGCGCGGGCGTTGCTTCCGTCACGCGTATCCGGCTCGCCGCAGGGCTGGTCCTGGCCGGTGGCCTGTTGGCTGGATTGCTGCGCAATCAACCAGCACTGGTCGCGGCGATGGTGCCGGTGGTGGCCGGTTTCGGCCTGGCCATCCCCAATGTGCTGGGCCAGGCCCTGCGCGGATACCCGCACTGCCTGGGCAGTGCGGGCGCCTTGTTCGGACTGCTCTACTACCTGTTGATCGGCGTAGCGATGGCCGTGGTCGGTGCACTGCAACTGCTGGCACCGACACTCATCGTGTGCGGCCTGCTTGCACTGTGGCTGCAGCGGCCGGCCCTGCTCAACGCCGGCTCAGGGTGAACGCCGTGCCGTCCACACCCAGATCCCAGCCCTTGCCGGTGCCGGACAGGGCCAGTGAGATATCGCCCTTGGTCATCACCTGCGCATTGCTGGACTTCACCGCGCCCGCATGCGCGCCAACCGATGCATAAGTGCCCAGCAGCTCGTTGACGCTCGCGGCGCCGGTGAAGCTGCCACGCCCGTTGGTGATCTTCGACTTGCCCACGGTCAGGCCACCGCCCTTCATCTGGATGCGCACCGGCATGCTGGCGCCATTGCTGCAGGAGACCGTGCCATTGCCGGATGCGGTCTTGTAGATCAGCGACCAACCGGACAGGTTGTAGCGCAGCTCGCAATCGAGATTGCCGGCAGCGTGCGCGGCCGGGGCCAACGATGCGGCGGACAGGGCCAGCAGCAGGGCGAAGGACGTGTTCATGGCAGGACTTCCAGTTCGGTCGGACTGGCCGCGAATCTAGCAGCGCGCGCGTGCAGGTTGGATGCAGGCGCGCGCCCTGGTGCGGCAACGTTCAGGCCGTCGTTCAGGCCTGTTCGTCCAGGTGGAAGGCATCGGCATCAAGCATGGCCGGGAAGCGCGCGCGGTGCGCGGCCAAGGCTTCGGCCGAGATGGTGGTGGTGACCACCTGTTCGCGTTCGCGGATCTCCACCTGCGGCTGGCCAAGGAAATCGATCACCGCGCTGTCGCCGGCGTAGTGCAGCTGGTTGCCGTCCACGCCGATGCGGTTGACCGCCGCCACGAAGCACAGGTTCTCGATCGCCCGTGCGCGCAACAGGGTCTTCCACGCGTAGGCGCGTGCCGACGGCCAATTGGCGACGAAGACCTGCAGGTCGAAATCCATCTGCCCTGCCCGCTCCACGTTGTAGCGGTTGCGGCAGAACACCGGGAAACGCAGGTCGTAGCAGACCTGCGGATTGATCCGCCAGCCTTTCCATTCCACGCTCAGGCGCTCACGGCCGGCGGCATAGCGTTCGTGTTCACCGCCGTAGCGGAACAGGTGGCGCTTGTCGTAGTACTGCAGGTTGCCATCGGGCGTGGCGAACAGCAGGCGGTTGTAGACGCCTTCGCCATCACGCAACTGCACGCTGCCGATCACTGCCGCGTTCAAGGCCTTGGCCTGTTCGCGCACCCAGGCCACGGTCGGCCCATCCATGCCTTCGGCCTGGGCGATGGCTTCGTTGGAGAAGCCACTGGTGAAGGTCTCCGGCAGGATCACCAGGTCGGTGGTGCCGGCCAGCGGTGCCAGCAGCGCGCCGTAGTAGGTGCGGTTGCCGGCCGGGTCGTGCCAACGGGTGTCGCCCTGGACGAGGGAAATGCGCAGGTCCTGCATGTCCACGCCTCCGCTCACAGCAGGCGCAGGCGTTCGATCGCCGCGTCCATGGTCGCTTCATTCTTGGCAAAGCACAGGCGCACCAGGCGCTGGCCGGCCGGCGGATTCTCGTAGAACGGCGACAGCGGGATGGCAGTGACGCCCTTCTCGATGGTCAGCCACTTCACGAATTCGTGGTCGGGCAGATCGCTGATGGCCGAGTAGTCGACCAGCTGGAAATAGCCGCCCGGCACCGGCAGCGCCTTCAGGCGGGTACTGGCCAGCTGCTCGCGGAAACGGTCGCGCTTGGCCTGGTAGAACGCGCCCAGCTCCAGATGGTGTTCCGGCTCGTCGCGGATCATCGCGGCGAAACCGTACTGCGCCGGGCCGAAGCTGGTGAAGGTGTTGTACTGGTGCACCTTGCGGAACTCGGCGGTCAGCGCCGGCGGGGCGATCGCATAACCGATCTTCCAGCCGGTGCAGTGGTAGGTCTTGCCGAAGCTGGAGATGACGAACGCGCGCTCGCGCAGTTCCGGGTAGCGCAGCGCCGATTCATGGCGGCGGCCGTCGTAGATGATGTGTTCGTACACCTCATCGGAAATCAGGTAGATCTGCGTGCCACGCAGCAGTTCGGCCAGTGCCTGCATGTCCTGCGCCGACAGCATCGCGCCGGACGGGTTGTGCGGGGTGTTGACGATCAGCATGCGGGTACGCGGGGTGATCGCCGCACGCACGCGGTCCCAATCGACCGCGAACGTCTGCGGGTCCAGCGAAACGTGCACGGCCCTGGCACCGGCCAGGTCGATCGCCGGCTCGTAGCAGTCGTAGGCCGGGTCGAGCACGATCACTTCCTCGCCCGCACGCACCACGGCGTGGATGGCATTGAAGATGGCCTCGGTGCCGCCGCTGGTGACGGTGATCTCGCTGTCCGCATCGACCTGCGCGCCGTAGCAGTCCAGCGCCTTCTGCGCGATGGCCTGGCGCAGCGGCGCCACGCCGGTCATCGGCGGGTACTGGTTCAACCCGGCGGCCATCGCTCTGGCGGTCTCGTCGATCAGGCGCTGCGGCGCGGAAAAGTCCGGGAAACCCTGGCCCAGGTTGACCGCGCCGTGTTCGGCGGCGAGCTGGGACATCACGGTGAAGATCGTGGTACCGACCTTGGGCAGCTTGGTGTTGGGTTGCATCGGCCTGGGATATGGGGAGACAGGCCACTGAGTTTACGCAATCCCTGCTTCGGTAGTGCCGGCCGCTGGCTGGCAACCCCGGGACGATCTGCGACGCTTGGTCGCGCCTGCCGGCCAGCGGCCGGCACTACCCTGTGAATTCACCGCTACAATTGCCGCCGCACTCCGGCATGAAGACCCCTGGCCCTTGAACACCCCTGCATTGCTGGCCGCCAGCGGCCTGAGCTTCTCCCGCAATGACGAGCCGGTGTTCGGCCCGCTGGATTTCCATGTGGACGCCGGCGAAGCCCTGCTGGTGCAGGGCGGCAACGGCGCCGGCAAGACCACCCTGCTGCGCGTGCTGGCCGGCCTGGCCCGGCCCGGCGCCGGCCAGGTGCGGATCGACGGCAAGCCGGCCAGCAATGCCGAGCGTGCACGCTATGTGGCCTACCTCAGCCACCTGCCGGCCCTGAAGCCGGACCTGGATACGCTGGAGAACCTGCACTTCCTGTGTGGCCTGCACGGTCGCCGTGCGCGGCAGATGCCGGGTAACGCGCTGGCCATCGTCGGCCTGGCCGGCTTCGAGGACACCCTGGTACGCCACCTGTCGGCCGGGCAGAAGCGCCGGCTGGCACTGGCGCGCATCTGGCTGTCGCCGGCGCCGCTGTGGCTGCTCGACGAACCCTACGCCAACCTCGACCTGGAGGGCATCACCCTGGTCAACCGGATGATTTCCGCGCACCTGCGCGCCGGTGGCGCGGCACTGGTCACCACCCACGGCGCCTATGCCGCACCGCCGGTGCGTACCCGCCAGCTCGACCTCGGCGGTGCCGCATGATCGCGCCGGGCACCGAACCGGGCCTGTGGCAGACCGCGGGCGCGCTGCTCAAGCGCGACGTGCGCCTGCTCTGGCGCCGTCGCGGCGATGCGCTGCAGCCGCTGCTGTTCGCGGTGCTGGTGGTGGTGCTGTTCGCGCTGGCCCAAGGCCGCGAGCCGCAACTTCTCGGCGCCACCGCAGGCGCGGTGCTGTGGCTTGCGGTGCTGCTGGCCGGCCAGCTGTCGCTGGATTCGCTGTTCCGCTCCGATGCCGAAGACGGCTCGCTGGAACAATGGCTGCTGGCGCCGGTGCCGCTGGCCTGGCTGGTGCTGGTGCGCGTGCTGCTGCACTGGGCCACCACTGCCCTGCCGCTGATCATCGTCAGCCCGTTGCTGGCCGAAATGCTGCATCTGCCGCATGACCAGCTGCCGATGTTGCTGGCATCGTTGCTGCTGGGAACGCCGTTGCTGAGCCTGATCGGTGGCGTGGTCGCCGCGCTGACCGTAGGCATCCGACGCTCTGGTATTCTCGTGGCGTTGCTGTCGCTGCCGCTGTACGTGCCGGTGCTGGTGTTCGGCGCGGGCAGCCTGGCGGCAGCCGGACGCGGACAGGATCCGGTCGGTGCGCTGCTGATGCTGGGCGCCGGCCTGCTGGTCGCGCTGGTGCTGGCGCCGTTGGCCACCGCCGCTGCAATACGCATTTCTCTGAGTTGACCGAGCTGAGAGCCAATCCACCCCTGCTGGATAGCCGCCACGCATGAATCCGATTGTCCGCTGGTTCCACCAACTCGGTTCGCCCCCCACGTTCGACCGTTTCGCTGCCCGCTGGTCGCGGGTCTTCTACCTCGCGGCGGTGCCGGTGCTGCTGGTCGGCATATGGCAGGCGCTGCTGGTGGTGCCACCGGAAGCCAAGCAGCTGGACAGCTTCCGCATCCTCTACATCCACGTGCCCAGTGCCTGGATGAGCCTGTTCGTATTCGCGCTGATGGCGCTGTATGCGGCCATTGCGCTGATCTGGCGGATCAAGGTCTGCGAGATCCTGGCCATGGCCTGCGCGCCGATGGGTGCCGGCTTCACCCTGATCACCCTGCTGACCGGCAGCATCTGGGGCAAGGGCACGTGGGGCACCTGGTGGGACTGGGACCCGCGCATGACCAGTGAACTGGTGCTGCTGTTCCTGTACCTGGGCGTGATCGGCCTGTACCACGCCATCGAGGACCGCCGCAGCGCCGCGCGCGCGGCCGGCCTGCTGGCCATCGTCGGCGTCAGCCTGCTGCCGGTGATCCGCTATTCGGTGGACTGGTGGGGCGGCCTGCATCAGCGCCAGTCGATCAACGTATTCGGTGAATCGGCGATCAGCAGCGCGATGATCGCGCCGCTGTGGTGGATGGTGATCGGCACCAAGTTCTGGTTCGCCGGTTCGGTGCTGGCCAAGGCCCGCGCCGACAATCTCGACCGCGAGGCCGGCAAGGCCTGGGTCGGTGGCCGGGTCGATGCCGCACGCGCGGCCGGGGAGGCCCGATCATGACCCACCTGCCCTATGTGATCGGCGCCTACGCCGTGTTCGTGCTGGTGCTCGGCGCCGATGCCATCGGTTCGTGGCTGCGCCTGCGCGTGGCGCGCCGCTTGGCACTGGCCCGCCAGCAACGGCAGCAGACCCGCGCCGGCAGGCAGGACGCAGCGGCATCGCTGCCGACGGAGCTGGAACGATGACGCCCGTACAACGCCGCCGCCTGGTGTGGGTGCTGCTGGCCCTGCTCGCCTCCGGCCTGGCCACCGCGCTGGTGGCGATGGCGCTGGAGCGCAACATCGCCTACCTGTACACGCCTGCCGAAGTACTGCGCGGCGATGTCGATGCACAATCGCGCTTCCGCCTCGGCGGCATGGTGGTGAAAGGCTCCTTCAACCGACCGGTGGGCTCGCTGGAGGCACGCTTTGAAGTGACCGACGGCGACGCGCACCTGGCAGTGACCACGTCGCGGATCCTGCCGGACATGTTCGCCGAAGGTACCGCGGTGGTCGCCAGTGGCCGCCTGCAGGACGGTGTCTTCGTCGCCGACGAAGTGCTGGCCAAGCACGATGAAAAATACGTGCCGAAGGAAGTGGCCGACAAGATGGGCGATGCCCATCGCAAGCACGACGTGCCGGTGACGGCACCCGAGGTGCACTGAGTGCTGCCCGAACTGGGTCAGATCCTGCTGTTGTGTGCGTTGCTGGCCTCGCTGCTGCAGGCCGGCCTGCCGCTGGTCGGCGCGCAGCGCAACAACACGGCGTGGATGGCGGTGGCACGGCCGGCGGCCTTCGCGCAGCTGCTGCTGCTCGCCGGTGCGTTCGCGGCGCTCACCGCCGCGTTCGTGCAGCAGGACTTCTCGGTGCGCTACGTGGCCGAGAACTCCAATTCGCTGCTGCCGATGATCTACCGCTATTCGGCGGTATGGGGTGCGCATGAAGGCTCGCTGCTGATGTGGGCGCTGGTGCTGGCGCTGTGGACCGGCGCGGTGGCGCTGTTCTCACGGCACCTTCCAGCGCAGGTGCAGGCGCGCGTGCTGGCGGTGATGGGCATCGTCAGCGTCGGCTTCCTCGCCTTCCTGATCTTCACTTCCAACCCGTTCCTGCGCCTGAACCCGGCGCCGCTGGAAGGGCGCGATCTCAACCCACTGCTGCAGGATCCGGGGCTGATCATCCATCCGCCGATGCTCTACATCGGTTACGTGGGCTTTGCGGTGCCGTTCGCGTTCGCGGTGGCCGCGCTGCTGGAAGGTCGCGTGGATGCGCGCTGGCTGCGCTGGACGCGGCCCTGGACCAACGTCGCCTGGGGCTTCCTGACCCTGGGCATCGCCCTGGGCAGCTGGTGGGCCTACTACGAGCTGGGCTGGGGTGGCTGGTGGTTCTGGGACCCGGTGGAGAACGCCAGCTTCATGCCATGGCTGGTCGGTGCGGCACTGATCCATTCGCAGGCCGTCACTGAAAAACGCGGCACCTTCGGCAGCTGGACCCTGCTGCTGGCGATCGCGGCCTTCGCGCTGTCGCTGCTGGGCACCTTCCTGGTGCGCTCCGGTGTGCTGACCAGCGTGCATTCATTCGCTGCAGATCCGTCGCGCGGCCTGTTCATCCTGGTGTTCCTGTCGGTGCTGGTCGGCGGCAGCCTGCTGCTGTACGCGCTGCGCGCCATCCAGCTCAGCGTGGACGCCGACGATCCGCGCCGCGGCTTCACCGCCACCTCGCGCGAGACCCTGCTGCTGGCCAACAACCTGCTGCTGGCCACCGCCTGCGCGATGGTGCTGCTCGGCACGCTGTATCCGTTGCTGGCCGATGCGCTGTCGCTGGGCAAGATCTCGGTCGGCCCGCCCTACTTCGGCAGCCTGTTCCTGCTGCTGATGGCCCCGATGGTGCTGCTGTTGCCGTTCGGCCCGCTGGTGAAGTGGCAGCGCGACCAACCTTCACGTGCATTCGCGCTGCTGGCGCCATGGCTGGGGCTTGCAGTGCTGCTGGGCGCGCTGGCCTGGTGGAAGGCGCCGCAGAACGGCTGGAAGGCAGGCCTTGGCGTCGCCGCGGCGGCCTGGGTTGGAATCGGCACTGCGCGCTTCGTCTGGCAGCGCCTGCGCGGCAACGGCCGCTTCACCGCCGAAATGCTCGGCATGATCGTCGCCCACACCGGCATCGCCGTGTTCCTGGCTGGCGCGCTGCTGGTGGAAGCCTTGAACGTGCAGCGCGAAGTGGCGCTGGCGCCGGGCCAGCAGCTGGTGGTCGGTCGCTACGAAGTACGCTTCGAAGGCGTGGACCATCGCGAAGGGCCGAATTTCATCGCCGATCGAGGCCATCTGCGGGTGTTCCGTGACGGCCGCGAGCAGGCCCTGCTGCACCCGGAGAAGCGCCAGTACGCCAGCGGCGGCCAGGTGATGACCGAGGCCGGCATCGATGCACGCTTCGACGGTGATGTCTACGTGGCATTGGGCGAGCCGCTGGGCAACAATGCGTGGGCGGTACGGGTGCACATCAAGCCGTTCGTGCGCTGGATCTGGCTGGGCGCGCTGCTGATGGCCCTGGGCGGATTCATCACCGCCGCCGACCGCCGTTTCCGTCGTCCGTAGGAGTTCCCATGTCCGAGTCCCCCGCCCCGCGCCCTTCCCGCCCGCTGCCGCCGGTAGCCATCGTGATCGGCGTGCTGTTCTTCTTCGGCCTGCTTGGGCTGATGATCTACGGGGTGATGAAATCGGGTGATCCGCAGCGTGACGTGCTGCCCTCGGCGCTGATCGACAAGCCGGCGCCAGCGTTCGCGCTGCCGGTGCTGCACGACCCGGAAATGATCGTGCACAGCGACGAACTGCGCGGCGCGCCCTACCTGTTGAACGTGTGGGGCAGCTGGTGCGCGGCCTGCCGCGAGGAACACCCGGTGCTGACCCGCTTCGCCGAGAGCAAGCGCGTGCGCGTGATCGGCTACAACTGGAAGGACGACCCCACCGACGCGCTGCACTGGCTGGAACAGCTGGGCAATCCGTTCATGGTGGTGCTCAGCGATGTCGAAGGCCGCACCGCGATCGACTGGGGCGTGACCGCTGCACCGGAAACCTTCCTGGTAGACGGCAGTGGCATCGTGCGCTGGAAATACAGCGGCGCGATGACCCAGCGCGTGGTCGACGAGAAGCTGATTCCGGCGCTGGAAAAGATCGAAAAGGCCCAGGGCAATGCCGGCAACACCCTGCACACGGCGCCCTGAGCCCATGCGCTGGCTGCTGGTGCTGCTGCTCCTGATGCTGCCGCTGGCCGTGGTGGCACAGCAGCCGCTGCATGATCCGCAGCCGCTGCAGTTCCGCGATGGCGCCGAAGAACGCCGCTTCCACGACCTGGCCGCGCAGCTGCGCTGCGTGCAGTGCCAGAACCAGTCGCTGGCCGATTCCAACGCACAGATCGCCCAGGACCTGCGCCGCGAGGTGCTGCAGCTGATGCAGCAGGGCCACGACGACGCGCAGATCAAGCAGTTCCTGGTCGCGCGCTACGGTGAGTTCGTGCTCTATCAGCCACCGTTGCAGCCGGGCACCTGGCTGCTGTGGGGCGGTCCCCTGCTGATGCTCGGCGCCGGCGCACTGGTGGTACTGGGCATTGTCCGCCGCCGTGGCCGTACCGTTGGCGCAGCACCGGCCGGCAAGGCCGAAGAAGGAGACGGATGGTGAGCCATTGGCTGCCGCTGCTGGCCGGGCTGGTTGCTGCGCTGATGGCAGCGCTGGTGCTGTGGCCGTTGCGCCACCACGGTCGTCGTGGTTTCGCGGTGGGCGTGATTGCGCTCGGCGTGGCCGGCGCCTGCCTTTACCTTCTGGTCGGTGATCCACGTGCTGCGCAGGTGCAGCCGCCGCCGTCGGTGGCCACCCTGCGCGATGGCGTGCAGGCCCTGCAGGATGCGTTGAAGCGTGACCCACAGCGGGCCGATGGCTGGACCCTGCTGGGTCGTTCGCAGGCCGAACTGGGCAATACCTCAGCTGCGGCGGACGCGTTCGCGCGTGCCGCAGCATTGGCACCGGATGATCCGGGCGTACTGGTGGAAGCCGCACAGGCACGTGCGCAGGCCGATGCCGGCAAGCAGTTCGATGACACCGCAATGGCATGGCTGCAGCAGGCGCGCACGCTGGCACCCGATGCCGAGCGCGCCAGCTGGCTGCTGGGCATCGCCCTGCGCCAGCGGGGCCGGAATGCCGAAGCTGCCGACGTCTGGAGCAGCCTGCTGCCGCGACTGGAGCCGGGTGCCGCGCAGGCACTGCAGGCGCAGATCGCCATCGCCCGCGAAGCCGCAGGCCAGACGCCAGGTACTGCCCCTGCGGCGGCGGCACTGCTGCAGGTACGCGTGCAGCTGCCTGCAATGAAGGCGAACGAGTGGCCAGCCAGCACCCAGGTGTTCGTGCTGGCCCGCGCCGTGGGTGGACCGCCGATGCCGGTGGCCGCTCGCAAGCTGCCGCTGGCCGGCTTCCCGGCCACGGTCGGGCTGGGCGACGGTGACAGTCCGATGCCAACCGCACCGCTGTCGGCACATCGCGAAGTGGAAGTGCTGGCACGCATCTCGCGTACCGGTAGCGCCAACCGCAGCGAGGGCGACCTGCAGAGCGTGCCGGTGAAGGTGAGCCTGCCGCATGACGGCGTGGTGGAGCTGCGGTTCCCGTAAATCCCGTGCCGCTGCGCTCGCCGGGCATGGCCCGGCGGATGCATGCGTACCCACCACCGGTAGAATGCCCGCATGACTGAATTCATCCCGCCCGGCAGCCGCTTCCACGCCCTGCCCTCGCCCTTCCCGTTCAAGCGCGGCGGCGCCCTGCACGGCGCGCGCGTGGCCTATGAAACCTGGGGAACACTGGCGGCCGACGCAGGCAACGCGATCCTGATCGTGACCGGCCTTTCGCCGGATGCGCACGCAGCGGCCAACGACGCCGATCCGGCGCCGGGCTGGTGGGAAGGCATGGTTGGTCCCGGCAAGCCGATCGATACCGACCGCTGGTTCGTGGTCTGCGTGAACTCGCTGGGCAGCTGCAAAGGCTCCACCGGCCCCGCTTCGCTCAATCCGACCACAGGCGAACCGTATCGCCTCGACTTCCCCGAGCTGTCGATCGAAGACGGCGCGCGCGCCGCGATCGAAGTCGTGCGTGCCCTGGGCATCGAACAGCTGGCCTGCGTGGTCGGCAATTCGATGGGCGGCATGACCGCACTGGCCGTGCTGATGCTGCACCCGGGCATCGCGCGCAGCCACGTCAACATTTCCGGCAGTGCGCAGGCGCTTCCCTTCTCGATCGCGATCCGTTCGCTGCAGCGCGAGGCGATCCGTCTTGATCCGCGCTGGAACGGTGGCCACTACGACGATGCCGAATACCCCGAGTCCGGCATGCGCATGGCGCGCAAGTTGGGCGTGATCACCTACCGCTCCGCCCTGGAATGGGATGGCCGCTTCGGCCGTGTGCGGCTGGATTCGGACCAGACCGATGACGATCCGTTCGGCCTGGAATTCCAGGTGGAAAGCTATCTGGAAGGCCACGCACGGCGCTTCGTGCGTTTCTTCGATCCCAACTGCTATCTGTACCTCAGCCGCTCGATGGACTGGTTCGACCTGGCTGAGTATGCCGACGGCGACGTGCTGGCCGGGCTGGCGAAGATCCGGGTGCAGAAGGCGCTGGCGATCGGCGCCAACACCGACATCCTGTTCCCGGTGCAGCAGCAGCAACAGGTCGCCGACGGCCTGCGTGCCGGCGGCGCCGATGCGCGCTTCATCGGCCTGGAGTCGCCGCAGGGCCACGATGCCTTCCTCGTCGATTTCGAGCGTTTCGGCCCGGCCGTGCGCGGCTTCCTCGACGCGCTGTAAGTGGCATGGCGGCGTAATCTCGCGCTGGCCGCGTTCGGCGCGTTGGTCGCGCTGATGATCAGCGGCGTGCTGCCACTGTGGCTGGGTGGTTGGTGCCTGCTGGCCAGCGCGGTGTCGTTCGGCCTGTACGGCCACGACAAGCGTGCGGCGCAGCGAAAGCAGTCGCGCATTCCCGAGCGCACATTGCAGTTGCTGGCCTTTGCCGGCGGTTGGCCTGGCGCGCTGCTGGGCCAGGCGATGTTCCGCCACAAGCACCGCAAAGCCGCGTTCCAGTGGGTGTTCTGGCTGTGCATGCTGGCCAACGTGGCCTCGATCGCGGTGATGCTGCGCGAGTTCTCGCGGTAACCGTTCGAACGGGTAGTGCCGGCCGCTGGCCGGCAATCACGTATCGGTGTGAAGCCCATGAGGTTGCCGGCCAGCGGCCGGCACTACCATTCACGTTTCCCGCGCCAGGACGCCGTCACGCAGGCGGTACTGCGCATCGACCACGCCTTCGGGCAGGTCGTCGTGGGTGATCATCAACAGGCTGCGCCCGTCCAGCAACCCGGAAAGGTCCTGCAGCAACGCACGTGCGGTATCCACATCCAGGCCTTCGGTCGGTTCGTCCAGCAGCAGGATCGGCGCATTGCGCAGCAGCGCACGCGCCAGCGCCAGACGTCGTGCCTGGCCGGCCGACATCGTCGCGCCGTTCTCGCCCACCCAGGTCTGCAGGCCGCCGTTGCGCTCGGCCCATTCGCCCAGGCGCACGCGACGCAGCACCGCCCACAACGCTGCGTCGCTGGCATCGGGATCACCCAATCGCAGGTTCTCGGCCACACTGCCGGCAAACACCGGCGCGTTCTGCGGCAGCCACGCCAGTTGCCGGTGCCAGTCGGCCTGGGCGAAATCACGCAGATCGCGGCCACCGTAGGTCAGCCGTCCCTGCTGCGGATCCCATAGCCGCAACAGCAGGCTCGACAGCGTGGTCTTGCCGCTGCCGCTGTCGCCGCGAATCGCGATGCGCTCGCCCGGCGCCAGGGTCAGCTGCAGGCCGGACAACACCGGCCGCGCTGCACCCGGCCACTGGAAATGCACGTCATCCCAATGCACGCGCGCGGCCTGCGGCACCGCCTGCGGCGCCTGCGGATCCTCCACCGTCGGCGGTTGCTCGACGATGGCCTGCAGGCGATCGGCGGCGATGCGCCCGGACTGCAGCGACTGCCAGGCCAGGCCCATGCCCGCCCACAGTTCGATCAGTGCCACGGTAAGGAACACCAGGCCCGCCGCCATTTCCGGCGGAATGCGCTGCTGTTCGGCCGCATGCAGGGCCAGTGCCAGCATCGCCACCAGCCCCAGCCCGGCGACCAGGCCATGCAGGGTCGAGGCCGCGATCAGGCGCCAGCGCCGACGGCGATCCCGAGAAGCCAGCTGCTTGGCGGCCACGCGCACCTTCAACTGCCACGCTGCATCGGCGTGCAACGCGGCCAGGTCACCCGCGCCTTCCAGTCCTTCGAAGGCCGCGGTACGCAGGGCAGCGCGATGCGCGGCACGGTCCGCCTCTTCATCGTCGTGGCCACGCACGCCCAGCCACGGCACGCCGAAGGCGATCAGCAAGGCGAGCACCGCCAGCAGCACCGCCGCCGCCGGCAGGATCAGCGCCGCCGATACAACCGCCACCAGCGTCAGCGCACCCAATGCCACCAGCGGCCCGATCGCACGCACCAGCAGGCCATCCACCTCATTGATGTCACCCAGCAGGCGTGCCAGCAGTTCGCCGGTACGCGTGGCACCCAACCGCGCCGGTGCGAGTGGCAGCGCGCGGCGGAAGAACCACACGCGCAGATCGCGGGCGATGCGCAGCGTGGCATCGTGACCGACCAGCTTTTCGAAATAGCGCGACACGATGCGCGCCATGGTCAAGCCGCGGATACCCGCCGATGGCGAGAAGAAATTGAATCCCTGCCCCAGGCCCGCCGCACCGGCCAGCGCGGCTGCAGTGAGGAAACCACCGGACAGGCCCAGCAGTGCGGTGCCTGCCAGCATCGTGGTCCACAGCAGCAGCACGGTCAGCAACAGGCGCGGACGATGGCGGAGGAACACGGCGCGCAGCGAATCGGGCGAACGGCTCATGCGCGCACCGCCTGTGACGGTTCCACCAGGCGGCCTTCCGGCAACAGCAGGCAGCGGTCGGCCCAGGCGATCACCGCCGGGCTGTGGGTGGCGACCACCACGCTGCGCCCGCGGGCATAGGCGGCCAGGCTGCGCAGCAGCGCGGCTTCGGTATCGGCATCGAGGAACGCAGTGGGTTCGTCCAGCAGCAGCACCTGCGGGTCGCGCAGCAGCAGGCGGGCCAGGCCGATGCGGCGTGCTTCACCACCGGACAGACCGAAGCCGCGCTCACCGATCACAGTATCCAGTCCCTGCGGCAGGCGCTGCGCGAACTGCAGCACCTGCGAGGCCTCGGCCACTGCGCGCAACCGCGCATCGCTGGCACCGGGATCGGCCAGGCGCAGGTTGTCGGCAATGCTGCCGTGGAACAGGTACGGGCGCTGGCTGGCATAGGCCACCTGCACACCAGGACGCAGCTGCAGTTTGCCGGCGCGCGGCGGCAGCCAGCCGGCCAGCGCTTCCAGCAGCGTGCTTTTGCCGGACCCGCTGGGGCCGACCAGGGCCAGACGCTGGCCCGGTTCCAGCAGCACATCTAGATCCTGCAGCACATCGTGCGGCGCGCCCAACGGACGAAGAACCAGACCCTGTGCCTGCAGCGGCGGCAATGCAGCTTCGGCCGGTTCCGCCACCAGCGGTGCGATCTCGTTCTCGATCAGGCCCTGCTCCTCGGGCAGAGACTGCAGCAGGCGTTCCACCTCGGCCGCCGCTGCCAGTGCATTGGCGCGGTCGTGGTAGTGCGCGGCCAGGCGCCGCAGCGGCGCGTAGAACTCCGGTGCCAGCAGCAGGCAGAACAGGCCCGCGCCCAACGTCGGCACGGTCGCATGCAGCGACATCAGGCCCAGATAGCTCAGGCCGAGGTACAGCGCGACCATCGCCACGCTCACCGAGGCGAAGAATTCCAGCACCGTGGACGACAGGAAGGCGATCCGCAGCACCTTCATCGTGCGCACGCGAACGCCTTCAGCGGCGGCCTCGATCCCTTCCAGTTCGGCCTCGCCGCGGCCATACAGGCGCAGCAGGCCCAGGCCCTTGATGCGGTCGGCGAAGTGGCCGCTCATCCGCGCCAGCTCGCCCAGCTGCGCACGGCCGGCCGCTTCCGCGCCCCAGCCCACCAGCATCATGAAGAACGGCACCAGCGGTGCGGTGAACAGCAGGATCAGCGCCACCACCCAGTCCACCCAGGCCACCGCGGCCAGGATCAGCAGTGGCACCACCACCACTTCGGTGCGCACCGGCAGGAAGCCACTGTAATAGCTCTCGATCGCATCGCCGTGATGCAGCATCAGTTCGCCCAGCTCACCGGTGCGGCGTTGCCGCAGCCACAGCGGGCCATGCCCGAGCAGTCGCGCGAACACGCGCTCGCGCAGGGCCAGCCGCGCGGCATCGGCCACATCACCGGCAGCCGCCTGGGTGGCACTGCCCAGCAACGTGCGCACGACCAGGATCGCCGCCAGCCCACCCAGCACCGGCAGGCCCGATGCCAACGGCGCGCGCTCTACCAGCACCTGCTGCACCAGCCAGGCAATGGCGGCAGCCTGGCCGATCAGCAGCGCTCCGGACAGGCTGATGCACAGCGCCGCCAGGCGCTGGCGGCCTCGAGCGGCGCGCGCCAGATCAGCCAGCCAGGCCGCGCGTACGCGCCGCTGGCGGGCGGTTTCAGCTTCCGGGGAAAGGCCGTCAGGGGTCGTTTCGGCAGCGCTCAAGGGGTCTTCACGGGCATCGGGGGAGACACGGCATTGTAGGCGCAGGCAACAGCCGGCCTCTGCGGCCAGCGGTCGCAGTCTTCATCAGGTTGGCATACGATCAACCGGGGCACCTGTTCATACATTGATCTGGATCAAGGCTGTTTGAAGTAGTCGGTCACATCATTCACGTCGTAGACCACCCTTCCCGCCACCTGCAACGGCACTATCCAACGAGGTAGCCAGGCCATGATTGATCAGACAGTCGTAGAACTGTCGCGGCTGCAATTCGCGCTGACCGCGATGTACCACTTCCTATTCGTACCGCTCACCCTCGGCCTGTCCTTCATGGTGGCCATCATGGAGAGCGTGTACGTGATGACCGGCAAGGAGATCTGGCGCAGGATGACCCTGTTCTGGGGCGTCCTGTTCGGCATCAACTTCGCCATGGGTGTTGCCACCGGCATCGTCATGGAATTCCAGTTCGGCATGAACTGGTCCTACTACAGCCACTACGTGGGTGACATCTTCGGTGCGCCGCTGGCGATCGAAGGCCTGATGGCATTCTTCCTGGAAGCCACCTTCGTCGGCCTGTTCTTCTTCGGCTGGAACCGCCTGAGCAAGGTCAAGCACCTCATGGTGACCTGGCTGATGGCGCTGGGTACCAACCTGTCGGCGATCTGGATCCTGATCGCCAACGGCTGGATGCAGAACCCGACCGGTGCGGTGTTCAACCCGGAAACCATGCGCATGGAAGTCGTCGACTTCATGGCCGTGGTGTTCAATCCGGTGGCACAGGCCAAGTTCGTGCATACCGTCAGTGCCGGCTACGTGACCGGTGCGGTGTTCGTGATGGCGATCAGTGCCCTGTTCCTGCTGCGCAACAAGCACAAGGACCTGGCCCGTCGTTCGTTCGCGGTGGCGGCTGCGTTCGGCCTGCTGTCCTCGCTGTCGGTGGTGGTGCTGGGTGACGAGAGCGGTTACGCCGCCAGCGAACACCAGAAGATGAAGCTGGCCGCGATCGAAGCGATGTGGGAAACCGAGCGTGCACCGGCCGACTTCACCGCCTTCGGCATCCCGAACCAGGAAACCCACCAGAACGACTACGCGGTGAAGATCCCGTACCTGATGGGCCTGATCGCCACCCGTTCGTTGAACCAGCCGATTCCGGGCATCCTGGAACTGGTCGAGCGCGCCGAACACCGCGTGCGCGGCGGCCAGCTGGCCTACGGTGCATTGGAACGCCTGCGCGCCAACAAGAACGACGTTGAAGCACGCGAGATGTTCGACCGCCACTGGCAGGACCTGGGCCACGGCCTGCTGCTCAAGCGCTACCGCGACGACATCCTCAACGCCACCCCGCAGGAAATCTCGCAGGCGGCGATGGACACCGTGCCGCGCGTGATGCCGCTGTTCTGGACCTTCCGCGTGATGGCCGGTCTCGGCTTCTACCTGATCGCGTTCTTCGCGCTGGCCTTCTACTACTCCTGCCGCAACAACTTCCAGGACAAGCGCTGGTTCCTGCGCCTGGCCCTGTGGACGCTGCCGGCGCCGTGGATCGCGATCGAGTGCGGCTGGTTCGTGGCCGAGTACGGTCGCCAGCCGTGGGCGGTGGATGGCGTGCTGCCGACCTTCTATGCGGCATCGGGCCTGGCCCTGCACGAAATCGTGCTGACCCTGGCCGGCTTCACCGCGATCTACACCGCGCTGATCGTGGTCGAGATCAAGCTGATGCTCAAGGCGATCCGCAAGGGTCCGGACGAGGTGCTGCCGTCGCTGCAGTCCCCCCAGCCGCATGCTTCCCACAATGCCTCGGCGCCGGCCGCCGGCCAGGCCTGAGGCAGGAGAACCAAGATGGATTTCATTCTTCTGGACTACACCACGCTGCGCGTGATCTGGTGGCTGCTGCTCGGCATCCTGCTGATCGGTTTCGCCGTGATGGACGGTTTCGACCTGGGCGTGGGCACCCTGCTGCCCTTCGTTGCCCGCAATGACGCCGAGCGCCGGCTGGTGATCAACACCATCGGCCCGGTCTGGGAAGGCAACCAGGTGTGGCTGGTGCTCGGTGGCGGTGCGATCTTCGCCGCCTGGCCGCCGCTGTATGCGGTCAGCTTCTCCGGCTTCTACCTGGCGATGTTCGTGATCCTGTTCGCCCTGATCCTGCGTCCGGTCGGCTTCAAGTTCCGCAGCAAGATGCCGAGCGAGCGCTGGCGCAACACCTGGGACTGGGCGCTGTTCATCGGCGGCTTCATCCCGGCGCTGATCATGGGCGTGGCGGTGGGCAACGTACTGCTGGGCGTGCCGTTCCACTTCGATGACAGCATGCGCATCTTCTACACCGGCTCGTTCTTCGGCCTGCTGATGCCCTTCGCACTGTTGGCCGGCCTGCTCAGCGTGTCCATGCTGGTCGCCCACGGTGCCGCCATGCTGGTACTGAAGACCGACGGCCCGGTGGCCGAACGTGCAGCCCGCTTTGGCAGCATCGCTGCGATCATCGCCTTCGTGCTGTTCGCCGTGGGCGGCGCATGGGTGGCCTTCGGCCTGCCGGGGTACCAGATCACCTCGCAGGTGGTTACAGATGGCGCCACCAATCCGCTGCTGAAGACCGCCGAACTCGGCGCCGCCGGTGGCTGGATGCGCAACTACAGCACGATGCCGGCCACGATCCTGGCCCCACTGCTCGGCCTGGCGGGCCTGCTGGCCAGTGCGGTGCTGCTGCGTGCCCGTCGTGGTGGCCTGGCCTTCATCGCCTCCGGTGCGGCCATCGCCGGCATCATCCTGACCGTCGGCTTCGCCATCTTCCCGTTCCTGCTGCCGTCCTCGAGCCAGCCCACCTCCAGCCTGACCGTGTGGGACGCCTCGTCCAGCCACCTGACCCTGTGGATCATGCTGCTGGCCACGGCGGTGTTCCTGCCGATCATCATCGGTTACACCACCTGGGTGTACCGCGTGCTGAAGGGCAAGACCACCACCGAAGAGATGGGCAACAACCCCAACGCGTATTGATTGCTTGCACGTGTGCCGGCCAACGGCCGGCACCTACCCGGAATGAAGGAGACTGATCATGTGGTATTTCGCCTGGATTCTCGGTGCCGGCCTCGCCTCGACGGTGGCCATCCTCAACGGCATGTGGTTCGAAGCCCGCGAGCAGAACCGCATCGAGAAGGAAAATCGTCGCTGAGCTGTAAAAAAGCCTTGCCGCCTTGGCCTTCACACGGTATCTTAGGCGGCTCCTTCGGGGTGTAGCTCAGTCTGGTAGAGCGCTACGTTCGGGACGTAGAGGTCGCAGGTTCGAATCCTGTCTCCCCGACCACTCACGTGGTCGCATTGAAGCCTGGTGAAGTCGTCCAGGCTTTTTTGTTCCCTGAAGTGGCACTGCTTCGGCAGTGTGAAGAAAACAGCATTCTCCCCTTGCCGCCATCGGGGTGAATCGCTAGAATAGGCGGCTCCCTTCGGGGTGTAGCTCAGTCTGGTAGAGCGCTACGTTCGGGACGTAGAGGTCGCAGGTTCGAATCCTGTCTCCCCGACCACTTCGGTGGTCACCAAGAAGCCTGGAAGACATCACTGTCCTCCGGGTTTTTTTGTACCAAGTGCCAGGCCGCCCGCATGACGGGACCTTGCCGGAGCGCACACGTACAATGGCCGCGCTGCCGGCCCATCTGCAGCCACTCCCCCACCTGCCGCTTCGGCGTAGACCGATGCCGGCGCTGCATGCCATCGCCCCGGCGTGCGACACCTGCAAGGACCACCGATGAGTTCCTCCACTTCCGATTCGCCGTCGCTGCTGCACGGGCGCGTGCTGGCTTTCGCCGCCATCCTGCTGGCAGCGGTCAACCTGCGCACTGCGGTCACCTCGATCACCCCGCTGCTGGACGTGCTCGGCCAGCAGTTCGGCTTCGGTACCACCATGACCGGCGTGCTGGGCATGCTGCCGACCGCCTCGTTCGCGCTGTTCGGCGTGGCCACGCCGGCACTGGCGCGGCGCCTGGGCCTGGAACGCACCACCCTGCTGGCGATGGTGATGGCGATGGCCGGCCTGCTTCTGCGCTCCAGCGCCGGCAACGTCGGCACGCTGCTGCTCGGTTCGGTGGTGGCGCTGGCCGGCATGGGCATCGGCAACGTGGTGGTGCCGCCGCTGGTGAAGCGCTATTTCGCCAACAAGGTCGGCACCATGAGCACGCTGTACATCAGCGTGCTGCAGCTGGGCACGATGCTGCCGGCACTGCTGGCGGTACCAGTGGCCAATGCTGCGGGCTGGCGCGTGTCGCTGGGCATGTGGGCGCTGCTGGCGCTCGCCGCCGCACTGCCGTGGCTGCTGCTGGCCAGGCGCGCGCCGAAGCCACTGGCCGACGCCACCGACCCCACCGCACAACCGCACGGCAAGGTCTGGCGCACGTCGCTGGGCTGGAGCATGACGCTGATGTTCGGCATGACTTCGCTGATGACCTATTCGATGTTCACCTGGCTGCCGCGCATCGTGGTCGAGGCCGGGGGCACGCCCGCGTTCGGCGGCGTGATGGTGGCCGTGTTCTCGGCACTGGGCCTGCTGCCGTCGCTGGTCATCCCATCGATGGCGGTGCGCCTGCAGAACCCGTTCCCGCTGGTGCTGATCGGTTTCTTCTCGTTCGTGATCGCCTTCACCGGCCTGCTGCTGGCACCGATGAAGGCCCCGCTGCTGTGGGCCTGCCTGCTCGGCGTCGGTCCGTCCACCTTCCCGCTGGCGCTGACCCTGATCAACCTGCGCACGCGCACCCCCACCGGCTCGGCGGCGCTGTCCGGCTTCATGCAGGGCGTGGGCTACAGCTTCAGCTGCCTGGGGCCGTTCCTGGTCGGCTGGCTGCACACGGTCAGCGACGGCTGGACACTCCCGTTCAGCTTCCTGTTCGGCTGCGCCACCCTGATGCTGTGCGCCTCCTGGGTGGCCTGCAAGCCACGCAAGCTGGAAGACCTCTGGTAAGCCGTTGAGGGGCCGCGCGCCGGCCCCGCCTGCCGCTGGTCAGCCATTCCAGGAAAATTGACGCCGGACTGACAATTCCGGGCGGATAGTGCCCACGAATGCCCATCCTTGCCGCGTGCCGGCATTGGGCATGGGGGCGGCCTGGCCGCCCAGGCCACCACTCGGTGTGCGGGGGATTCTCGCTTCAGACAAGACATTGCAGGTCGCTGTCCGGGTTGTACCCGTCCTTGCTGGACGGGAGTGCACGAAGGGAGTGACGCAGGGCACGGCCATCCCCAAAACTGGCATGTGATGTGCGTCACATTTTTCACAGTTGTCTGGTCAGGAAGCCAAGGGGGTCCCCAATGGTTGTCCACCGCCGGCTGGCGCTTTGCGTCGGCCTCGCCTGCACTGCCCTGGCCTGGGCCAGCGGCGCTGCCCCGCCCGATCGCGAGGCGGCCCTGGCCGAGATCGGCCGCTACCGCGACCAGGCCCGATGGCTGGATGCGCTGGGCGCCATCGAGCGTGCCAGCCAGCAACAGCCCAACGACGATCTACTGTTCAAGCTGCGCGTGCTGACCCTGGGCGACATCGGCAATGCCTGGCGCGCATGGGAGCTGTACCAGCAGCGCCCGCAGCTGTTCGATGCGGCCCAGAAGCAACGCCTGGAAGGCGACTACCTGGCCAAGCTGGTGGTGTGGAGCCTGGCCTACAGCAGCAGCGAGGACAGCCGCCTGGAAGAGGCTGAATCGACCCTGGCGCGCATGCAGCGTTACCTCGGCAGCGAAGGCACACCGCCCGCCCAGGCCCCCCTGCGGATCCGCATCGACCGGCTGATCCTGCTCAACCGGCTGGGCCGCCATGCGCAGGTCCGCGAGGAAGCACGGGCACTGCAGGCCGAAGGCCACACTCTGCCCGACTACGTGCTGCCCGCAGTAGGCGATTCGTTGATGGGCACCCTGCACCCGGAGGAAGCCATTCCGGTGCTGCAGGCAGCCGTCGCCGGCGATCCCACGCGCGATGCCTCGCACTCGGAACTGGCGTACGCCTATCTGGAAAGCGAACAGCAGGAAAAGGCCATCGACCTGCTGCAGGCATGGCGCGACAAGGAACCCGCGTGGCGCTGGAGCAACGGCAAGTCGCCGTATGCGAACTGGTCGCGCTACGAGGCCGACCTGAACCTGGCAATGGTGCGCGCCTACAGCGGCGACCTGCGCACCGCACAGCACGACCTGGAATCGATGGTCGACATCGCACCGGGCAACGGCGGCCTGCAGAGCGCACTGGGCAGCGTGTACATGATGCGCGGATGGCCACGCATGGCCCTGCAGCGCCAGCAGATGGCACATGCGCTGGACCCACGCGACATCGAGCCGCGGCTCGGCATGGAAGAGGCATACGTTGCCCTGCAACGCGATGATCTGGCGCGGCCGCTGCACGACGATCTGGTAGCACGCTACCCGACCCAGCCCGCCGTCGAGCGCATGGACCAGGCCTGGCGCGTACATCGCGGTTGGCAGCTGAAGGCATGGACCGACATTGGCCGCAGCTCCGGCGGCGGCGGCACATCGCCGCTGGGCAACAACGACCGTCACTACGGCATGGAAGTGCAGACGCCGGTGCTCGACGACCGCTGGCGGCTGTTCGCCTTCGCCGACAGGCGCTCGGTCGACTTCCAGGATCAGCGCATCGACCCGCTGTGGCTGGGTGCGGGCGTGCGCTACCGCTTCGGCCGACTGGATGCCGAAGCCGCCGCGCTGCGTGCCAACGACCACGTCGGCGATACCGGTCTGCGTCTCGGTGTCGGCTGGCAGTTCAACGATTACTGGCATGCCGGGCTGGTGGCCGTGCGCAACGATCCGGAAGCCTCGATGCAGGCGCGCGTAGCCGGCATCACCGCTGACAGCGTGAGCGCGCAGGTGGACTACCGGCGCAGCGAGCTGACCCACTGGACGTTCGGTGCCAGCCGCTTCCGCTACGACGACGGCAACCACCGCGAACTGTTCAGCACCAGCATTGAACAGCGCCTGCTGACCCGCCCACGCTGGTTGATCGATGGCCTCGCCAGTGCCTACACCAGCCGGGGCAGCCGCGACGACGCGCCCTACTTCAACCCGAAGCGCGACCGCATGGTCGAGATCGGAATGCGCATCGACCAGCAGTTGTGGCGGCACTACGAGCACCACTTCCGGCACCGGCTGACGGTCTCGCTGGGTGACTACTGGCAGGATGGCTTCGGCAGCGCGCTGGTCCCTTCGGTGTCCTACATGCACGAATGGCAGCTGGGCCAGGGCCGCGTGTTCGAGTACGGCGTGCGCTGGTCGCGGCCGGTCTACGACGGCCACCGCGAGCGTCATATCGGCTTCGAAGCCGCACTGCGCTGGGGAGAGTGACATGGCCCGCATCCTGCGACTGATCGTGCTCCTGCTGCTGGCTGCCGCACCGCCGGCGTTCGCGCAGCAGGCCCTGCATCTCGATGCCATTGACAACGGCCTGCTG
Organism: Stenotrophomonas sp. 78350_Sma; assembly: GCF_056482105.1. Classification (NCBI taxonomy): domain Bacteria; kingdom Pseudomonadati; phylum Pseudomonadota; class Gammaproteobacteria; order Lysobacterales; family Lysobacteraceae; genus Stenotrophomonas; species Stenotrophomonas sp. 78350_Sma. The sequence goes on from NZ_CM151182.1 coordinate 3,131,685, forward strand.
ATCCTCAGCTACCACGACATCCGCGACCAGGTCGCGGCCAAGGGTGATGCCGATACCTACGCGGTGAGCACGCAGAACTTCGCCGCGCACCTGGATTGGCTGGGTGCGCACGGCTATCACCCGGTGTCGTTGTCGCAGGTGATCGACGCCTCACAGGGCCGCGCCACGCTGCCGCCAAAGCCCGTGCTGCTGACCTTCGATGACGGCCTGCGCAGCGTCTACGACAAAGCGTTCCCGCTGCTGCAGGCCTACCGCTACCCGGCGCTGGTGGCAGTGATCACCGATTACGTGGACATGGCGCCCGGGCGCACCATCGACTATGGCTACCGCCCGTTCGGCCACGATGACTTCGTTACCTGGGCGCAGCTGAAGCAGATGCACGGCAGCGGCCTGATCGAAGTGGCCAGCCATACCGACGACCTGCATCACGGTGTGCTTGCCAATCCACAGGGCAACTCCACGCCGGCCGTGGTGACCCGCGTCTACAGCCCGGCCACCCACAGCTACGAAAGCGAAGCCCAGTACGAACAACGCCTGCGCGCCGACCTCTCGCGCAGCGTGCAGCGCATCCAGCAGCACCTGGGCATCCGCCCGCGCGCCATCGTCTGGCCCTATGCCGCCTACAACCAGCTGAGCAACGACATCGCCGAGCAGCTGGGCATGCCGGTATCCTTCGATCTGGAAGGCCGCAGCACACCGGTGGCCAGCGACCTGCATGGGCTGGCGCGCTTCCTGGTCAGCGACAACCCGACCGTGGAGGGCCTGGCCTACGAGCTGCGCCGCGACGTTGCGCTCGATGGCATCCGCGCGTTGCAGGTCGACCTGGATGATGTATACGACCCGGACCCGGCACAGCAGGCGCGCAACCTCGATGCGCTGATCGAGCGGGTCAAGCGCATCTCGCCCACCCACGTCTACCTGCAGGCCTTCGCCGACCCCGACGGCAACAACACCGCCGACGCACTGTACTTCCCCAACCGGCACATGCCGATGCGCGCGGACCTGTTCAGCCGGGTCGCCTGGCAGCTGAAGTCGCGCGCGGGGGTGAAGGTGTACGCCTGGCTGCCGGTGCTCGGGTTCGAGCTGCCCGATCCGGTGCAGCGGAAGACGTTGGCGATCCAAAACGGTGATGCCGACGGCATGTACCGGCTGGACTTCACCAACCCGAAGGCACGCCAGATCATGCTCGACATCTACGAGGATCTGGCCGTCAACTCGTACTTCGAAGGCCTGCTCTTCCATGATGATGGTTACCTGCGCGACACAGAACTGCCGGCGCTGGCAGCAGGCGACGATGGCAGCGCACGCACCCGGGCGCTGATCGACTTCACCCTGGCCCTGCGTGACAGTGCGCAGCGTTGGCGACCGAAGCTGGCGACAGTGCGCAACCTGTATGCCGAGCCGGTGTTGCGCCCGCAGAGTGAGGCCTGGTTTGCACAGCGCCTGGACCTGTTCAACAAGGCTTACGACCAGACCGCGCTGATGGCGATGCCATGGATGGAAGGCAGCAGGCACCCGGAACGTTGGCTTGACCAGCTGCTGGCCGCGGTGCGCGCGCACGATCCCCAGCTGCAGCACACCCTGTTCGAACTGCAGACCGTGGATTGGCGCAGCGGCCAGCCGATTCCCGCCGAACGTCTGCGCGCGCAGATCCGCCAGCTGCAGGCGCAGGGCGTCCACCATTTCGCCTGGTACCCGGATGACTTCATCGCCGGCCAGCCTTCTACCCATGATGCCCGCGCGGCGATGTCCGCCGGCAACTTCCCGTACCCGGAGAAGTGACATGGACATGCATCCGCTGCTGCAGGTCCTGTTCCAGTTCGCCTTCTACTACCCGATGGTGATGGCGTTCTTCTGGATGTCGGGCGGTCTGTATTACTACTTCCGGCGCGAACGCCATTCGCGGCCGCGCAATGATCCTCCGTTGATGGTCGATCCACCGTTCGCTAGCCTGCTGATTCCCTGCCACAACGAATCGGAGAACCTGGACGACACCCTGGGGGCCGCGCTGGCGCAGCGCTATCCGGCCGACTACGAGGTAATCGCCATCGACGATGGCAGCAGTGACGACACCGGCGCCCGGCTCGATGTGCTGGCGGCGAAGCATCCCCGGCTGCGCGTGCTGCACCTGGACCGCAACCTCGGCAAGGCCAATGCGCTGCGAATGGGGGCGCTGGCGGCACGCTCGGAGTATCTGGTGTGCATCGATGGCGATGCCATGCTGGAGGAACACGCCCTGCACTGGATGGTCTGGCACCTGGTCAGTGGCAGCCGGGTCGGCGCGGTCACCGGCAACCCACGCATCCGCAACCGTTCCACCCTGCTCGGGCGCCTGCAGGTGGCCGAGTTCTCTTCGATCATCGGCATGATCAAGCGCGCGCAACGTGTCTACGGGCGCATCTTCACGATCTCCGGGGTCATCGCCGGCTTCCGTCGTACCGCACTGCACCAGGTCGGCTGGTGGTCGGACGACATGGTGACCGAGGACATCGACATCAGCTGGCGCCTGCAGCGTGCGCACTGGGACATCCGCTACGAGCCCAACGCGCTGTGCTTCATCCTGATGCCGGAAACGCTGAAAGGCCTGTGGCGGCAACGGCTGCGCTGGGCGCAGGGCGGCGTGGAAGTGATGCTGCGGCATGCGCGTTCACTGCTGCACTGGAAGGAGCGGCGCATGTGGGGCGTGCTGCTGGAGTATGTGCTGAGCGTCATCTGGGCCTACACCATGCTGTTCATCGTGGTGTTGTGGGTGCTGGGCAAGCTCATCGACATGCCGCCGCAGCTGTACATCGCCAGCCTGCTGCCGCAATGGCATGGCGTGATTCTGGCCCTGGTCTGCCTGCTGCAGTTCGCCAGCAGCCTGATCATCGACCGTCGTTACGAAACACAGATTGGACGCAACTACTTCTGGGTCATCTGGTACCCGATGGCGTACTGGCTGATCAGCCTTTCCACCACCCTGGTGGCGCTTCCCAAGACCCTGCTGCGCCGTCGCAGCAAGCGCGCTACCTGGACCAGCCCTGACCGGGGGATCCGATGAACGCACAACACCCGTCCAACCGCTTCGACTCGCGGATGATCCGCAAGCCACATCATCAACCGCGCTTCCAGCGCACCGCCTGGGGCTTTGTCACCCTCGCGTTCTGGGGGTTCTACTTCTACCTGTGGGCGCCACTGGTGACCTTGGTGTCGTGGCTGATCGGCGGACAGATGGCCTGGCAGCAGCTGTATGAACGCAAGAACCAGTTCGACCCCTACGTGCTGGTCGCGCTGCCGCTGATGCTGCTGTGTGCAAGCGTGCTGCTGATCGGTTGGGCCGAGTACAACCGTGCGCGTTTCCGTGGCCACGAACGGCGCCTGCCACGGCCATTGGCCAGCCTCAATGAAGTAGCCGCCGATCTCGGCGCCAGCACCGGCCTGGCCGAGCGGCTGCTGGGCTGCAAGTCCGCTACGCTGCACATGGATGAGCATGCGCGGCCGGTGGGCATCCGCCGCGAGGTGGTGTAGCCCAACAACCCGGTGGGTGCCGGCCGTGGTCGGCACTTGCTTTGGTAGATGCCGACCTTGGTCGGCACCGGGGTCTACCGCGAAGAGCATCCACGCATGGGGTGGATCTACTTGCGCGTCTGCCCTTCGCCACGCACCACGAAGCGCTCGACGGTGAGCGCTTCCAGTCCCATCGGGCCGTAGGCATGCAGCCGTGTGGTGGAAATGCCGATCTCGCTGCCCAGGCCGAGCTGGCCGCCATCGGAAAAGCGCGATGAGGCATTCACCATCACCACCGCCGAGCGCAGCGCGTTGACGAAGCGTTCGGCTTGACCGGCATCTTCAGTGGCGATCACTTCGGTATGGTCGGAGGTGTAGGCACGGATGTGCGCGATGGCCGCATCGAGATCGTCCACCACGCGCACCGCCAGTACCAGGTCGAGAAACTCGGCGGCGTAGTCGTCTTCGGTGGCCAGCGTGCTGCCCGGCAGCAGGGACTGCGCACCCGCATCGGCACGCAGCTGCACGCCGCGCTCGCCCAACGCCTTCGCCACGCGCGGCAGGAACGAACCGGCGACGTCACGGTGCACCAGCAACGTCTCCAGCGAATTGCAGGCTGCAGGACGACTGCACTTGCCATCCACCAGCAGATCGAGAGCCTTGCCAAGGTCGGCACTGGCATCCACGAACAGGTGGCAGACGCCCTTGTAGTGCTTGATCACCGGCACCCGTGCGTGTTCGGCGACGAAACGGATCAGGCCTTCGCCACCACGCGGAATCGCAAGGTCGATCAGCTCGTGCAGCTGCAGCAGTTCCAGCATCGCCTCGCGGCGCAGGTCGGTCAGCACCGTCACTGCGGCCGGTGCCACGCCGTTGGCCTTGAGTGCTCCCGCCAGCGCCTGCGCGATGGCGGTGTTGGAATGGATCGCTTCGGAGCCGCCACGCAGGATCACGCCATTGCCAGCCTTCAGGCACAGCGCAGCGGCTTCGGCGGTCACGTTCGGGCGCGCCTCGTAGATCATCGCGATCACGCCCAGCGGCACGCGCACCTTCTGCACGCGGATCCCGTTCGGGCGCACGTCATCGCGGGTCACCTGGCCGACCGGATCTGGCAATCCGGCCACTTCGCGCACGGCCTCGGCCATCGCGAACAGGCGCGGCGGATCCAGTGCCAGCCGATCAAGCATGGCGCTGCCCACGCCTTTCCCGCGTGCAGCGGCAAGGTCGCGCGCGTTGCCGGCCAGGATCAGCCCGGCGTTCACTTCCAGTGCCTGTGCCATCGCCAGCAGCAGCGCGCGCCGGGCGTCACTGTCGAGACCGGCGACCACCTGGGCCGCGTCACGGCAGGCCCGCGCCTGCGCTTCGATGTCGCTCATCGGAATGTCCTTCAATGCGGTCATGGCAGCACCAGGTCGTCACGATGGACGACGCTGCCGCCGTAGTTGTAGCCGAGCACGGCCTGGATGTCGCGCGAATGGCGGCCAGCAATGCGGCGCACGTCGTCGGCCGCGTACTGGCTGACACCGCGGGCGATGCACACGCGCCCCTGCGATGCGTCCCAGCACACCTGCACCATATCGCCACGGCGGAACGTCCCTTCCGCACCAGTGATGCCGCCAGGCAACAGCGAAGCGCCCTTCTCGCGCATCGCCTGTGCAGCACCGGCATCGACCAGGATCGCGCCTTCGGCCAGCGGTGCGTGCCGAAGCCAGTGTTTGCGCGCGGCCTCGCGGCTGCGCGCGGCGTGGATGCGGGTGCCGAACAGGCGATCCTGTGCCAGCGCGCGCACCACCTCCCCACTGCGTCCATTGAACAGGTAGGTCTCGATGCCGAGGCGGCCCGCCTTGGCCGCCGCTTCCAGCTTGGTGCGCATGCCACCGGTACCGGCACGTGATCCCGCCCCCCCCGCCATCGCCAGCACTTCATCATTCAATTCCGCAACGTCGTGCAGCGGCCGTGCATCGGCCACGGTGCGCGGGTCGGCGCTGTACAGGCCATCGATGTCGGTGGCGATGAACAGCGCATCGGCATCGACCAGCGCCGCCACCGTCGCCGCCAGATTGTCGTTGTCACCGAGCTTGAGCTCGTCCACCGACACGGTGTCGTTCTCGTTGACTACCGGCAACGCGCCCAGCCGCAGCAGTTCGTTGAGGGTGGCGCGGGCGTTGAGGTAACGGCGACGGTTGCGCAGGTCGTCATGGGTCAGCAGAACCTGCGCCACCGGGCGCTCGAAGAAGCGCTGCCAGAGGCCGATCAGCTGGGCCTGGCCAAGGGCCGCCAAGGCCTGCCGCGCCGCCATCGCTGCGCCCGGCTCATCGGCGCGCGGCAGGATCGCGCGCCCGGCCGCCACTGCGCCGGATGACACGATCACCACTTCGCGCCCGGCCAGTACGTTGGCCGAGACGAACTGCGCCAGGCCCAGCGCATGACGTGGCGACAGTCCGCCACCATCGGCCGCCAGCAGGCTGCTGCCGACCTTCAGCACCGCACGCCGCCACGGTGGCAGCGCCTGTTGCGGGAACGGCGAAGCGGCGTTGGCAGCGTGCAGGGTCATCGGTCAGGGTCTCAGCGGGTGTTCCATTCGTGCACGGTCAGGTCAGAGGCCTGCATCGTCACCAGCGGATCGGTGGCAACGATGGCCTGTGCCTGCGCCAGGCTGTCCACGTTGCACAGGACGTAGGCGCCACCGCTGCCATCGGCGAAGCCGCCGGTCAGCTGCAGCTTGCCCTGCGCCTGCAACGCATCGAGGAAGTCACGGTGCGGCTGCACGGCGGCGGCATTGAAATCGGGCCGGCGCATGGCCAGCACCAGATAGACGGTGGTCGCCATCAGGCCAGCGCCTGCCAGCGCGCGCGCAGTTCATCCAGGCGCAGGTCGGCGGCCGAACCCGGCGACACACGGGCGGCCAGGCTGCCTTCCGGCGTGCGCCCCTGCCCTGCACTGTCCGCACCGGCCGCAGCGGCCTTGTAGGCCTCGCGGAACGGCACGCCGGCCACGGCCGCTTCCACGGCAACGTCGGTGGCATACATGCCTGAATCAATCGCCGCGCGGAGCTTGTCGTCACGCCATTCCAGGTTGGCCAGCAACGCCGGCAGCAGTTCCAGCGCAGCCAGACCGCGGCCGAAGCCGTGGAAGATGGCGCCCTTGGACGACTGCAGGTCGCGATGGTAGCCCGACGGCAGCGACAGCAGCTGCTCGATCTCGGTACGTGCAGCGGCCACGCTGGCGTGGGTCGCGCGCATCAGCTCGATCACGTCCGGGTTGCGCTTGTTGGGCATGATCGAGCTGCCGGTGGTGTACTGCGCCGGCAGCGCGACGAAACCGAACTCGGCACTGGTGAACAGCGACAGGTCCCAGGCGATGCGGCGCAGGTCCAGCGTGGCACCACCGAGCGCTTCCAGCGCGGCCAGTTCGAACTTGCCACGCGACAGCTGCGCGTAGATCGGCGAGATCTGCATGCGCGCGAAGCCGAGTGCAGCCGTGGTGTGTGCGCGGTCCAGCGGCAGGTTCACACCGTAGCCGGCAGCCGTGCCGAGCGGATTTGCGTCGACCAGCGCGTGGGTGTCGCGGGCACGGACGGCGTTGTCGATGAAGGCCTCGGCCCAGCCCGCCCACCACATGCCGGCCGAGGACACCACGGCGCGCTGGATGTGGGTGTAGCCGGGAATCGGCAGGTCCTTCTCGGCCTGCGCACGGTCCAGCGCGACCTTGGCCACTTCGGCACTGAGCTGGGCCACGCGCTGCAGCTTCTCTTTCAGCCACAGACGGGTGGCCACCAGGATCTGGTCGTTGCGGCTGCGGCCGGTGTGGATCTTGCGACCGGCATCGCCGAGCCGTTCGGTCAGGCGCGCTTCGATCGCCGAGTGACCATCCTCGTACTGGGCATCGAGCACGAAGCGGCCTTCGCGGAAGTCCTGCGCCAGCACCTCCAGCTCGCGCAGCAGGCCGGCCAGCTCATCGGCGCCGAGGATGCCGATGTGCTGCAGGCCCTGCGCATGCGCTGCGCTGGCGGCGATGTCATGCAGGAAGAACTCGCGATCGAGGATCACGTCGTCACCGGCGAGGAAGGTCTGGATCTGGGCGTCGACAGCGACGCCGGGCTTCTGCCAAAGAAGGTCTGCCATGGGGGCTCCGGAAGGCGGGATCAGTGCGGGATCGACGTCAGTTCGTCGATGCCCAGCGCGAGGTTGAGGTTCTGCATGGCCTGGGTGGCCGCGCCCTTCAGCAGGTTGTCCAGGGTCGCCACCACCACCACCCGCTTGCCGCCCGGGGCCAGGGTGAAGCCACCGACCTGGGCACCGTGGCGGCCGGCGATGCGGCTGACCCACGGCGCTTCATCCATCACTTCGATCAGGGGTTCGCCGGCATAGGCCTGCTGGAAGCGCTCGATGATCTGCTCGCGGGTCTGCACGCGGTTCAGCCACAGGTTGGCGGTGAGCGTGATGCCACGGAAATGCGGCGCGACGTGGGGCATGAACTCGACCGCCACGCCCAACTGCACCGACACCTCGCGCTCATGCACGTGGTTGGTCAGCGCATACGGCATCAGGTTGTCGGCCAGCAGTTCGACGTTGTTCTTGTCCGACGGCGTGGTACCGGCGCCGGAGTAGCCGGAGACACCGAAGCACTGCGGCGGACCGGCCAGCAGGTCCAGCAGCGGCTGCACCGCCAGCTGCATCGCCGTGGCATAGCAGCCCGGGTTGCTGATGTGCTTCTGACCGTTGTAGCGGCCGCGAGTCAGCTCCGGCAGGCCGTAGTACCAGCTGCTGTCGAAGCGGTAGTCGGCCGAGAGGTCGACGATGACGGTGTCCGGTTTCGCGGTTTCAAGCGCGGCCACGAACGGTGCGGCCAGGCCATTGGGGAGGGCGAGGATCACCGCATCCACGCCCTTGGCGGCCACCGCGTCGGCGTCCAGGTTCTCGTACTGCAGGTCACCCTGGAATTCCGGATGGTGATCGGACAGGCGCTGCCCGGCGCGCTCGCGCGAGGACACGAAGGCCAGTTTCAGGCGTGGATGGGCTGCCACCAGCTTGATCAGCTCGGCGCCGGTATGGCCGCGGGCACCGACGATGCCCAGGGTGAAAGTCGAATCGTTCATGCGTGCCTGTCCAGGCGGTACTGCAGGTGGCGCTTCACGCCCTGCCATTCCGCATCGATGATGGAGAAGATGACGGTGTCGCGCGGCGTGCCATCGGCATGCCGCTTGTGGTTGCGCAGCACGCCATCCTGCTTGGCGCCGAGGCGGGCAATGGCGGTACGCGAAGTGGCGTTGAACCAGCTGGTTTCCAGCACCACGCTGATGCAGCCCATCGTTTCGAAGGCGTGCTGCAGCAACAACAGCTTGGCTTCGGTATTGGCACCGGTACGATGCACGCGCGGCGTGTACCAGGTGTAGCCGAGGCTGAGTTTCGGCACGCCGGCATCCATATCGTAGAAGCGCGTGCTGCCGATGATCTCACCGGCAGCATCGCGGATCACGAATGGAAGCACCTTGCCTTCGGCCTGCGCCTGCAGCGCGGCCTGCACATAGGCCTCGGCCCGCTCCGGCGACGGCACCTGCGTGTACCAGAGCTGGTCCAGCCCGCTGCCGTCCAGCGCAGCGCGCAGGCCCGGCACATGTTCCATCTGCAGCGGCTGCAGCATCACGTGCTGGCCGCGCAGGGTGGGTACCGAACTCCAGGCGTCGGGGTTGCTCATCGCTCAGCCCTGCAGGCTTGGTGTGCGCTTGGCGCAGTGGTCGACATAGGTGCGGATGCGATCGATGCCATCGGCACCGAACCAGAACACCTTCCACTGATCCTGCTTGTAGCAGCCATCGGACTCGGCGTAGTAGAAGTGATTGATCGGGTTGCCATGGCGCGAGCGCCAGAACAGCTGCGGGGTTTCCTCCAGCATCACGTTCCAGACCGCACGACCGAGGCCTTCGCCCTGTGCGTCGTCGAGCACGGCGAACTTGTCCAGGTACACGCCTTCGGCTTCGTCAGTGAGTATCACCGCGGTGCGGTAGTTCTCGCTGACATAGGCACGCAGCAGCTTCGTCTTTTCGAAGTACTCCGGTACCAGGGTGCGGCCGAAGCTGGATTCGATCAGGCCCTTCAGGCGCGGCAGGTCCAGTTCGTTCCAGGCAGTGGCGCGCAGCACCTTTTCGCCCTTGCGCACCAGCGTGCCCGAGCCCTTGTGGGTGAACAGTTCCTTGGCCAGGTCGGCCGGGCGGGTGATCGACACCGACGATTCCAGCGGCAGGCGGTCGAGCAGATCCTTGATCTGTTCGATCTTCACCTTCATGCCGCCGTGGATCCACGGCTGCGCGATCAGGTGGTCATACTCGGTGGACAGGTTGATCGAATCGATCACGTTGCCCTGCTCATCCAGCAGGCCACCGGTGCCGGTCAGGAAGATGATCTTGTACGGCTGCAGTTCCTGCACCAGCTCGTTGGCGGCGAAGTCGGCGTTGACGTTGAGGATCTGGCCACCGGCGGTCTCGCCCAGGCTGGTGATGACCGGAATCGAGCCGGCACGCAGGCTGGCCTCGATCGGTGCCAGGTTGACCTTCTTCACTTCGCCGACCAGGCCGTAGGTGTCCACGTCGAGGTACTCGGCCTCGAACACGCCGCCGGTGATCGAGGTGGCACGCGCGCCGTTCTGCTGCAGGGCTTCGACCAGCCGCAGGTTGGACTGCTGGAACACCCGGCGCACGATCGCCAGCGCTTCCGGCGAGGTCACGCGCAGGCCGTTCACGGTCTGCTTGTGGATGCCGGCCGCCGACAGCTCGGCATCCAGCTGCGGGCCGGCGCCGTGCAGCACAATCGGGGTCAGGCCGACTTCCTGCAGGAACGACAGCGAGGAGGTCAGCGCGTCGAGGTCATCGCGCAGCACCGCGCCGCCGACCTTGACCACGGCGAAGCGCTTGGCATCCAGCTGCGAAAAGCGCTTGAGGTACTGGCTGATCTCCTTCGCGCTGGCCATGCTGGAAAGCAGGCGCACGATGGTCTGGCGGGTCTGGCGATGGGGCTGGAGGGCAGGAGACATTTCGGTTTCGTCGGAAAGGGAAGAATCAGGCGCCGGCGGCGATGATGCGCTGCACGGCGTCGGTGTAGCGCTGCAGCTGGTCCAGCGTCACGAACTCATCGGCGGTGTGGGCCTGGGCGATGTCACCCGGGCCGAACACCAGGGTGGTGTAACCGGCGGCGGAGAACAGCGAGGCTTCGGTCCAGAAATCCACCGCGTTGCCGATCGGCAGGTCCAGCGCATCGGCCACGTCGCGCGCCAGCAGGCGGCGGTTCTCGGCTTCGGCAATGTCGCCGGCCGGCAGGCTGGGGCCACGGAAGGTTTCGGTGAACAGCGCGGCGTCCGGTTCGGCGAAACCGGCGAAGGTTGCCAGCAGGGCGTCGATGTCCATCGACGGCAGCGGGCGGAAGCCGAAACGCACTTCAGCCGCAGGTGCGATCATGTTGGCCTTGATCCCGCCTTCGACGCGGCCGATGTTGAAGCGCAGGCCGGTCAACCCACCGAAACGTGCCGAGGCCAGCGATTCCACATGGTCCAGCGCGCGGCTACCCCAGCGCATGGCCTGGTGCAGCGCGCTGGCGGCCGCATCCTGCTTGCCCGAGGCATGGCCGGCACGGCCGGCGAACTGCATCAGCACCGAACTGATGCCACGGTGGGCCAGCACGGCCTCGCTCATGGTCGGCTCGGCCACCAGCACGGCTTCGTACGGCAGGCCACGCGCCAGGAACGCGGCGATGCAGCGCGGATCGTTGGCTTCTTCGTCGCTGGAGAACAGGAAGGCGGCATCGCCATCGCTGGCGTTGGCCGCAGCCACCAGCGCAGCGGCCGCACCCTTGATGTCACACACGCCCAGGCCGACCACGCGGTCATCCAGGCGGCGCATCACGTGCGGGTCGGCACTCCAGTGCGGCGAGTCCGGCACGGTATCCAGGTGCACGTTGAACAGGTACTTCGGCGTCCCGCGCACGGCGTACAGGCTGACTGCACCTGCACCGTGGTCGATCACCTCGACGTTGAACCCGGGCAGGTTCGCGCGCAGGTAATCGAAGATGCCACCGGTGGTGATCGCACGCGGCGGGTTGCGGGTGTCGAAGGACACCAGCGCCTGCAGGTGATCGAGCGTCTGTTCAAGCATGAAACAAAGATCCTGTGGAATTCCGCCGGGCATGGCCCGGCGCTACCGTGATGCGTCTGGTGGAGAGCCCCCTTCTTGTTGAAGGGGGCGCGCCAACGGCGCAGGGTTAAGGCGGAATGCGCGGGAGACGCGCGCGCAATTCAATCGCTCAGCGATTGACTTGCGCGTAAAGCGTCGAGCTCATGCCGAACAGCTTGATGAAACCCTCCGCCTCCTCCACGCCCCAGTCGGCCGACTGCGCGTAGGTGGCGCCCTTGGTGTTGAGCAGGTGCGGCGACTTCACCGCCACTGCATCAACACGGCCACCACGTGTTTCCAGCACCACTTCGCCGTTCACCTTGGCCTGCGAGGACTTCAGGAAGGCTTCGATGTCGGTCTTCAGCGGGTCGTGGTAGAAGCCTTCGTACACCAGCTCCACCCACTTGCGCGCCACGTCCGGCTTGAAGCGGTTCTGCTGCTTGGTCAGCACCGCATCTTCCAGCGCGCGGTGTGCGGCCAGCAGCGAAACCAGGCCCGGGGCCTCGAACACGATGCGGCCCTTCAGGCCGATCACGGTGTCGCCGGTGTACACGCCGCGGCCAACGCCGTACGGGGCGAACAGCTTGTTGAGCTGGGCCAGGATCTGGTCACCCGGCAGCGCCTTGCCGTTCAGTTCAACGGCTTCGCCTTCGACAAACTTCAGGGTGACGGTCAGCGCCTGTTCCGGCCACTCGCTGCGCGGTGCGCACCAGCCACGGGCACCCTCGCCCGGGGCTTCCCAACGGTCGATCTCGCCGCCGGACATGGTCAGGCCCAGCAGGTTCTCGTTGATGGTGTAGGCCTGCTGCTTGGCGCGCACGCCGAAGCCGCGCTCTTCCAGGTACTTCTGCTCGTAGGCGCGGGTCTGGGTGTGCTCCTTCTGGATTTCGCGGATCGGCGCGATGATCTGGTAGTCACCCAGGGCCTTCACGGCCAGGTCGAAGCGGACCTGGTCGTTGCCCATGCCGGTGCAGCCGTGGGCGATGATGTTGGTGCCCAGTTCGGCGGCACGCTTCAGCGCGGCATCGACGATCAGGTAACGGTCGGACACCAGCAGCGGGTACTGGCCCTGGTAGCCCTCGCCAGCCCACACGAACGGCTTGACGAAGCCTTCCCAGATGGCCGGGCCACCGTTGACGGTGACATGGCTGGCCACGCCCAGTTCGGCGGCGCGCTTCTCGATGAAATCGCGCTCTTCATCATCCACGCCGCCGGTGTCGGCGAACACGGTGTGCACGTTGTAGCCGCGCTCCTGCAGGTACGGCACGCAGAAGCTGGTATCCAGGCCGCCGGAGAAGGCGAGAACGACGTCTTTGTTGCTCATGGGGGTAATGTCCAATCAGGTGGGGTAGCGCCAGGCCATGCCCGGCGGATTGTTTCAATGCTTGGGAATCAGCGCCCGGCAACCGCGGCCATGATCGCCTTCTGCACGTGCAGGCGGTTCTCGGCTTCGTTGATGGCGATGCACTGCGGCGAATCCATCACCGCGTCGGTCGCCTTCACGTTGCGGCGCAGCGGCAGGCAGTGGCTGAAGACACCGTTGTTGGTCAGCGCCATCTTCCGCTCGTCCACGATGAAGTGCTTGAACTGGTCGCGGATCGGCTTTTCCGGCTCCCAGTTGCCGAAGAACGGCAGCGCGCCCCAGCTCTTGGCGTAGACCACGTCGGCGCCGGCGTAGGCGCTGTCGATGTCATGGCTGATCTTCAGCGAACCGCCGCTCTCGGCCACGTTCTGCTCGGCCCAGCCCATGTAGCGGTCATCGAGGATGTAGTCGGCGGTCGGGCACAGCAGGGTCACGTCCATGCCCATGCGGGTGGCGATGGTCAGCGCCGAGTTGGCCACCGCAGTGTTCAACGGCTTGGGGTGGTAGGTCCAGGTCAGCACGTACTTCTTGCCGCGCAGGTCCTGGGTGCCGAAGTGCTCCTGCAGGGCCATGACGTGGGCCAGCTCCTGGCACGGATGGGTGATGGTCTCCATGTTGATGACCGGCACCGGCGAATACCTGGCGAAGCTGTTGAGGACGATGTCCTGGCGGTCGTAGGCCCAGTCGATGAACTTGGGGAACGCACGCACGGCGATGATGTCGCAGTAACGGCCCAGCACCTTGGCCACTTCAGCGATGTGCTCTTCGGTGTCGCCGTCCATCACCGTACCGAGGTTGAACTCGATCGGCCACGCATCCTTGCCCGGCTGCAGCACCACCGCGTGGGCGCCGAGCTGGAACGCGCCCAGTTCGAAGCTGGTGCGGGTGCGCATGGACGGGTTGAAGAACACCAGCGCGATCGACTTGCCCTTGAGCTGGTCGCCGAGCTTGTTGCGCTTGAACAGCGCGGCCTGGGTCAGCAGCGCGTCAAGTTCGCTGCGGCTCCAGTCCTGGGTGTTCAGGAAGTGCTTGGGGGACATCATCTTTCCTTGCGTGGCGGCGCCGGGTTCGGCGCAGTGGAAGGGAAAAGCAGGAACCAAAGGTGGATCGAAAAGGTTGCAGTTGCAGCTTTCAGAACGCGGAAACGAAAAAACCCAGCCGGCGGGCTGGGTTTTTTTCGGACGAACAGCAAAAAGCTCCGGTTACCCAGCGAGGATGTGGGGTTCCGGTCGACGCGCACGCGAGGTCATGCCCGACGCCTGTCGGGCTGCGCTGCTGTCGTGCTGGAAGTCGGTGAGCTTCATGGTCGACAATCTTTGCATGCGGCCGGAGCCGGCGCAAGGGGCCGGGGTCGCAGAATCAGGGATTGCCGGCTGCGCCCTGCTCGGGGCCGACCCAGGGGGTGATCGAGACCCGGATCTTGAGCCGGTTGCCGGGGTCTTCCGGCAGCCGCGAGCGGTACTTGGTGCCCTTGTAGACGTAGTCCACGTCGTAGGCGATGGGGCGGCGGAATTCACGCCCGACCGGCACGATGCGGCAGTCACGGGTCAGCATCGGGCCATTGTTGGCCGGCGCCGGGGTCGGCGTCTCGGTCGCGGCCTCCTCAGGGATCTCCTCGTCACTGCGCTTGAACATCGAGCGCACCGAATCCCAGAAGCGGCCGATCCGGCCCTTGTCCTCGACAGGCTCTTCGCCGGTCACGTTGACAGGGGCCAGGGTACGGGTCGAGATCGGCTCGCAGTGCTCCTCGGTGCGGGTCGCGCGCAGGGTCTGGAACACCGGCTCGACGTTCAGCACCTGCGCATAGTCGAACTTCACGTTCTCGACGATCACCACACGGTTGCGCGGCTCGGCGTCCTGCGCCTGGGCCACGGCGGCTGTCGCCGACAGGCAGGCCAGGGTCAGCAACACGGTGGATTTCAGTGGCGACGGGAGCAAGGACACGGCAATAGTGTAGGCAGTGACGAGCGCAAGGGGCTGAACATTACCCGTCCACGCCGCTCCTGCCCACCCCACCTTGGGTGAAGCCGGCGTCCACCGGTGGCAACCGGTGCACCCAAAGGGGGCCGACACGTTCTAAAATCACGGGCTTGTCCCCCAGCCACACCCCCATGACCCTGCGCCTGCACAACAACCTGACTCGCCAGCTCGAACCGTTCACCCCGCTCGATCCGGCCTGTCCGACCCTGTATGTGTGCGGCCCCACGGTCTACAACTACGTGCACATCGGCAACGCCCGTGGCCCGGTGGTGTTCGGGGTGCTGGCCGACCTGCTGCGGCGGCGTTTCGGCGCACTGCGCTACGCCCGCAACATCACCGACGTGGACGACAAGATCAACACCGCCGCGCGCGAGCAGGGGGTGCCGATCAGCACCATCACCGACAAGTTCGCCGCCGCCTACCGTGAAGACATGGCCGCGCTGGGCGTGGTGCCGCCGGACATCGAGCCGGAGGTGACCGCGCACATGCCGCAGATCATCACCATGATCGAGCAGCTGATCGCCAACGGCCATGCCTATGCCGCCGAGGGCCACGTGCTGTTCGCGGTGGCCAGCTTCGACGGCTACGGCAAGCTCTCGCGCCGTGACCCGGAAGAGATGCTGGCCGGCGCCCGCGTCGATGTCGCCCCCTACAAGCGCGATCCGGGCGATTTCGTGCTGTGGAAGCCGTCCACCGACGACCTGCCCGGCTGGGAATCGCCCTGGGGCCGTGGCCGCCCGGGCTGGCACATCGAATGCTCGGCGATGGCCGCCGCCCATCTGGGCGAGACCATCGACATCCATGCCGGCGGCGTCGACCTGCAGTTCCCGCACCACGAGAACGAGATCGCGCAGAGCGAATGCGCGCACGGCGGCAGGATCTTCGCCCGCTACTGGCTGCACAACGGCATGCTCAACTTCGGCGGCGCCAAGATGAGCAAGTCGCTGGGCAACATCGAGCGCGTGCATGACCTGGTGCGCCAGCATCCGCCGGAGGCACTGCGCCTGGCCCTGCTGTCGGCCCATTACCGGCAGCCGCTGGACTGGTCCGATGGCCTGATCGAGCAGTCGGTGCGCACCCTGGACCGCCTGTACGGCACCCTGCGCGAACTGGCGTCGATCGAAGCCAGCGCGGTGATCCCGGCCACCGTCGAGGCGACCCTGGATGACGACCTGAACACCCCGCAGGCGCTGGCCGAAGTGGCCCGCATTGCCGCCGACGCGCGTCGTGCCACCGATCCGGCCGAACAGGCGCGCCTGAAGGGCGAGCTGCTCGGTGCGGGCCTGGCACTGGGCCTGCTGCAGGCCGATCCGGCGCAGTGGTTCGGTACCGCCGCCGGCGATGATGGTGACGATTCGCGCATCCAGGGCCTGATCGACGAGCGCGCTGCGGCCAAGAAGGCGCGTGACTTTGCCCGTGCCGACGCCATCCGCGACCAGCTGGCCGCCGAAGGCATCGTGCTGGACGACACTCCGCAGGGCGTTCGCTGGTCGCGCAAGCGCGGCTGACCCGCCCTGCCCCGTGGCCGGCCTGCCGGCCACGCCCCCACTGTAGAGACTGTTGTGACCGACTCCCCGTTCCCGCTTGAACCCACCGCCGCCGAGGCCCAGACCGCCATCGCCGAGGAATTCGGCTTCTTCGGCGACTGGTCCGAGCGCTACCAGTACCTGATCGACCTCGGCCGCAAGCTGCCCGCCTTCCCGGACGAATGGAAGACCGAAGAGCACCGTCTGCTGGGCTGCCAGTCGATGGTCTGGATCGTGCCGGAAGGCAACGCGCAGTCACTGCGCTTCCACGCCATCAGTGATTCGGCCATCGTTTCCGGCCTGATCTTCCTGGCCCTGCGCGTGTACTCCGGGCGCTCGGCGCAGGAGATCCTGGATACCGAGCCCAGCTACATCCAGGACATCGGCCTGGCCCGTCACCTCTCACCCACCCGCAGCAACGGCGTGGCGGCGATGCTGGCGTTCATCCGCGAGACCGCGCAGGCCCAGCTGCAGCGCGACCCGTCGTGAGCGAGCCTGCCACAGCCGAAGACACCGCGCTGGGCCTGCTGTCCCGGCCCGGTTTCGCCAAGCTGCTGGCCTACCGCATCTTCGCGATGCTGTCCTACCAGGTGGTTGCGGTCACCGTCGGCTGGCACATCTACGAAGTCACCCGCAATCCGTTCTCGCTGGGCCTGGTGGGCCTGGCCGAGGTGCTGCCGTTCTTCTGCGTGGCCCCGTTCGCTGGCTATCTGGTCGATCACCTGCCACGGCGCCGGCTGGGCATGGTGGCCTGTTCCGGGCTGATCGCCACGGCGCTGGTGCTGACCGGCGTTGCCACGGGTTGGCTGCCGTTTGAAGGGGTATGGCCGATCTATGCGGCCATCGCCCTGACCGGCATGGTCCGTGCGTTCCTGTCGCCGATCTACAACGCACTGTTCGCCCGCGTGCTGGCGCGCGATCAGTTCGCGCGCGGTGCCGGGCTCGGCGCAGTGGTGTTCCAGGCCGGCATGGTCGCCGGCCCAGCGCTGGGCGGCGTGCTGGTCGGCTTCGGCGGCAAGGGCCTGTCCTATGCCGTGGCTACCGGCTTCGCACTGGTGGCGATGGCCTGCCTGGCCACGCTGAAAGTGGAAGAGCCTGTGCACACCGGTCCAGCTGCACCGATCTTCAAGAGCATCGCCGAGGGTGCGCGCTTCGTGGTCGGCAACCGGATCATGGTCGGTGCCATGGCGCTGGACATGTTCTCGGTGCTGCTGGGCGGCGTGGTGGCGATGCTGCCTGCGTTCCTGCACGAAATCCTGCACCACGGCCCGGAAGGCCTGGGCATCCTGCGCGCGATGCCGGCGCTGGGTTCGGTGTGCGTAGGCCTGTGGCTGGCCCGCCACCCACTGCACCGCAATGCCGGCCGCGTACTGCTGTTCGCGGTGGCCGGGTTCGGCCTGTGCGTGATCAGCTTCGGCCTGTCGCAGCACTTCTGGCTGTCGGCGCTGATCCTGCTGTTCTACGGGGCCTTCGACGGCGTCTCGGTGGTGATCCGCTCGACCATCCTGCAGCTGGCCACGCCGGAAGAGATGCGCGGTCGCGTGTCGTCGATCAACGGCATCTTCATCAGTTCGTCCAACGAGCTGGGCGCGTTCTATGCCGGCACGATGGCCAAGCTGCTCGGTCTGGTACCGGCAGTGGTGCTGGGTGGGTTCGCGGTGCTGAGCGTGGCCGGAATTACCGCATGGAAGAACCCGACGCTGCGGAAGTTGAATTTGCGTGATCTGCAGTAGCGTCGGCTCGTCGTTTCCGCGACAGCCGCTTTACGTGCGCCGACGCATTGGTAGCGCCGGGCCATGCCCGGCGGCCCTTTTCCGCGACCGCGGCGGGGTGTCACTTTCTTTTCGCGAAAAGAAAGTAACCAAAGAAACGCTCCGCCATCCGCGAGCCGGCGCTGCGCGCCGGTGCCCTGTGCTCCTCGGTGAATCAGGGGACGGCGCCGAACTCGCTGCGCTCAAACAGCGGCGCCTCTTCGCCCCTGATTCCCCTGCGGTGCTCGGCTCGCTACAAGGCGGACTCAACAGCCGCGAGCGCACGTATGACCGCTCCTGGTAGATACCGTGTCGCCCTTGCCTAGGCAAGGGCGACACGGTATCTACATCAGCCGCGCACGCAGGAAACCGTCTAGAGCCTGCGGGTGGGTCCGGGCAGGACCGTCCGCGGCATGGATGCCGCGGCCGAGCTTACAGGGATGTACTTGCAGCGTGTCCTGCCCGGACCCACCCGCAGGCTCCACCCGATACCCGGAAGGCGCTGCTCTAGACAGCCAACTCGAACCCAACAAAAAACCCGGCCGAGGCCGGGTTTTTCGCATGACCAGATAACAACCGGGAATCAGTCGCCCTGCTGCTTCTGCAGATGCTCCCAACGCTCCTGGGCGTCGATGGTGCGCTCGGCGGTCAGGCGCGCTTCCAGGCGCTCCAGGCCGATTTCTTCGCCGGTGTCGACGCAGTAGCCGTAGTCACCTGCTTCCAGGCGCTTGAGGGTGCTGTCGATCTTGCCGATCAGCTTGCGGTAGCGGTCGCGGGTACGCAGTTCCAGCGAGTTCTCGGTCTCGCGGGTCGCACGCTCGGCTTCGTCGCCGATGTCACGCACTTCCTCGCGCAGGTTCTCGATGGTCTGCTTGGACTCTTCCACCAGGTCCGCACGCCAGTTCTGCAGGCGCTGGCGGAAGTACTCCTGCTGCAGCGAGCTCATGTATTCCTCTTCCGAGGACGGCTTGTAGCCAGCCGGCAGGATCGGGCGGCCGGTGGCCTCGTCGGTCTTGTACTCGACCACCTTGTACTTGCTGCGCGGGGCCGGTGCCGCCGAGCGGGCGGCGACGGCCACGGCAACCTTGCCGACAGGGCGCGACACGGTCTTCGGGGCGGAATCGGATTTCACGGCGGTTTTGGCAGGCGATTTCGAAACGGGCACGGGATTCTTGGATTGCGGGGCCTTCGAAGCGGCAGGAGCGGCGGCCGGGGCCGGCTTGGAGGCCGGTTGGGCTGCTGCCACTGCCACGGTCTTGGCCGGGACAGGCTTGGCCGGAGCCGGCTTGGTAGCTGGCTTCGGTGCGGACTTCACTACTGGGGCCGGGGTCGGCTTGACGGCCGGCGCGGCAACATTCTTGGCAACCTTCTTTACAGCGGCAGGCGTGGCAACCGGTTTAGCTGCAGCGACCTTCTTTGCCGCGGGCTTGGCGACCGGCTTGGCTGCAGCCTTCTTCACCACCGCCTTCGGCGCCGGCTTGGCTGCTGCCTTCTTCGCCACCGGCTTGGCGGCGGCCTTCTTCACCGGCGCGGCCTTGCTGGCGGTTTTCTTCACCACCGGCGCCTTCTTGCTGGCAGCGGCAGGCTTGGCCTTGGCGGGCGCAGCGGCCTTCTTCGCCACCGGCTTGGTTGCCTTGACCGGCGTTTTCTTTGCGGTGGCCTTCCTGGCCGCCGGTTGCGAGGACGCTGCCTTGGTCGCCGGCTTGCTGGCCGGTTTCCTGGCAACGGGCTTTGCCGCCAACTTCTTCACAACAGGCTTGGCGGTTTTCTTGGCGGCCGTTGCGGCCTTCTTTGCAGTTTTTTTAGCAGCCACGAAACGCTCTTCCTTGGATTCCCCGGGGCCCGGGAAAGCGGGCCTTTATAGCCTACCCGACCCGCAGCAGCAACCTCAGCGACCCTGCTCCATTCAGTCCTGGAGCCAAGCCAGCCAAGGGGCGGTCCGACGAACACGGACCGCCTTGCGCGGTACGGAACCTGGCCAGCACCCGAGAGTGCTGGTACCGGTCGCAGGCCATCGGCGACATGCGACCAACGGCCCATCCTGCACAAATGCGGCCTTCATGCCAACTGGCATAAGATGACTGGGTGATCTCGCGCCTGCTCATCGCCCTGCTGCGCTTCTACAAGCGCTTCATCAGCCCCTTGCTGGGGCCACGCTGCCGTTTCGTGCCGAGCTGTTCTGAATACGCGATGGAAGCCATCTCGCGGCACGGCCCGCTGCGCGGCAGCTGGTTGGCTGCGCGTCGGCTCGGTCGCTGCCACCCGTTCCATCCCGGCGGCTTCGACCCCGTGCCCGAGTCTCCCAACGCCCCCTCTTGCCGTTGCACAGGAAAACACTGACATGTCCTCCACCCTCATCACCAACGCCCGCATGGTCAACGAAGGCCGCACCTTCGACGGCGACCTGCGCATCGAGAACGGCC
The DNA here is from genome assembly GCF_056482105.1 of Stenotrophomonas sp. 78350_Sma. Classification (NCBI taxonomy): domain Bacteria; kingdom Pseudomonadati; phylum Pseudomonadota; class Gammaproteobacteria; order Lysobacterales; family Lysobacteraceae; genus Stenotrophomonas; species Stenotrophomonas sp. 78350_Sma. Next base: position 3,152,375 of record NZ_CM151182.1, read on the forward strand.
GCATCGCGCAGATAGGCAGTGGGCTGGCGCCGCGCGACGGCGAGCAGGTGGTGGACGCGGCCGGACGCTGGCTGCTGCCCGGCATGATCGATGACCAGGTGCACTTCCGCGAACCGGGCCTGACCCACAAGGGCGACATCGCCAGCGAATCGGCGGCGGCCGTGGCCGGTGGCCTGACCAGCTTCATGGACATGCCCAACACCAACCCGCCGACGCTGGATTCGACCATCCTGGAAGCCAAGTACGAGCTCGCGCGCGGCCGCGCCTGGGCCAACTACGGCTTCTACCACGGTGCCAGCAATGACAACCTGGACGCGATCCGCGCCCTGGACCCGAAGAAGGCCCCGGGCGTGAAGGTGTTCATGGGCGCCTCCACCGGCAACATGCTGGTCGACAACCCGGAAACACTGGATGCGATCTTCCGCGAATGCCCGACCCCGATCATCACGCACTGCGAAGACACGCCGATGATCGACGCCAACCTGAAGGCCTTCCAGGAAAAGTACGGCGACGCGCTGACCCCGGACATGCACCCGGACATCCGCTCGCGCGAGGCCTGCATCAAGTCCACCCGCCTGGCGATGTCGCTGGCGCGCAAGCACGGCACCCGCCTGCACGTGCTGCACATCTCCACCGCCGATGAGCTGGCGCTGTTCGAAAAGGGCCCGCTGATCCGTGCCGACGGCAGCCGCAAGCAGATCACCGCCGAGACCTGCGTGCACTTCCTGCACTTCGCGCGCCCGGATTACGCGACCAAGGGCAACCTGATCAAATGCAACCCGGCGATCAAGGAAGTGTCCGACCGCGAAGCGATCACCGCCGCGCTGGCCGACGACGTACTGGACGTGCTGGCCACCGACCACGCACCGCACACCTGGGAAGAGAAGCAGAAGCCCTACGCGCAGGCGCCGTCGGGTCTGCCGCTGGTGCAGTACGCACTGGTGGCCGCGTTGGAGCGCGTGCACGAAGGCAAGCTGACCCGCGAACAGGTGGTGCAGAAATTCGCACACGCGCCGGCACAGCTGTTCGACGTGGAAGAGCGCGGCTTCCTGCGCGAAGGCTACTTCGCCGACCTGGTGCTGGTGGAAGACGTGCCGTTTACGGTCAAGCGCGAGGACGTACTTTCCAAGTGTGGTTGGTCGCCGTTTGAAGGCACCACCTTCCGTTCGCGCGTGGCCTCGACCTGGGTCAACGGCCAGCTGGTGTGGGACGGCAGCAAACTGGTCGGCGAACCGGCCGGTCAGCGCATGACCTACGACCGCTGATGCGTTCGGCACTGATGATCGGGGCGCTGCTGCTGGCCGCGCCCCTGCTCACCGCACCGGCAGCGCAGGCCCAGGATGGCATCGGCAGCCTGATCGACAGCCGCGTGGTATTCCCGGCCAGCGCGTCGCAGGGCGCGCTGGTGATCGGCAAGGTGCCCGCCGGCAGCCGCGTGCAGTACGCCGGCCGCCAGCTGCGGGTGAGCAGCTACGGCAGCGTGGTGTTCGGCATCGGCCGCGACGAAAAGGGTCCGCTGCGCGTACAGGTGCAACGCCCCGACGGTGGCAGCGAGACCGCCACCATCACCGTGACCCCGCGCGACTGGCCCACCGAGCGCGTCAACGGCGTGCCCCCGAAGACGGTCAATCCGCCGCCGGCCATTGCCGAACGGATCAAGCGCGAACAGGCGCAGGTGACCGCCGCGCGTGCCCGCGATGATGACCGCACCGACTTCACCCAGACCTTCATCTGGCCAGTGCAGGGCCGCATCAGCGGCCGCTTCGGCAATGCGCGCGTGTACAACGGCCAGCCCGGTGCCGGCCATTCCGGCATGGATATCGCGGTGCCGACCGGCACTCCGGTGAAGGCACCGGCCGCCGGCATCGTCACCTTCGCCGGCCCGGACCTGTACCTGACCGGCGGCACGCTGCTGCTCGACCACGGGTTCGGGGTCAGTTCCAACTTCCTGCACCTGTCGCGCATCGACGTGAAGGTGGGTGACCGGGTGAGCCAGGGCCAGGTAATCGCCGCCGTCGGCGCCACCGGCCGTGCAACCGGCCCGCACCTGCACTGGGGCATGAACTGGTTCGATACCCGTATCGATCCGTTGCTGGTGCTGGAACGCAAGTAACGCGCGCGCACCGTCGCCGGGCTTGCCCCGGCGCCGGCCGATCGACGCGCGCGGTAGCGCCGGGCCATGCCCGGCGAACAAGGAAACAAGGAACGTTGCATGCCCGCCCCGGGTGATATCTACACTGTCCACAACGCACGCCTGCAGGCGTTCGTCGCCTACCAGCTGACCCATCAGGACGATCGCGAAGGCGGCTTCGCCATCCTGACCCTGGACTGGACCGGCACCACCCTGCCCGACCCGGCCGCCGTGGCGGCGATGCAGCCCGCGCGCTTCGACTACCTGCACCAGGACAACGCCCTGGACCATCTGTGGGTGGGCAGGCGCGTGCCGCGCGATTTCCAGCATATGGGCTGGCGCGCGCCGCTGGTCGGCAGCGCACCCGACAGCTACGGCACCTGGCCGGACGGCTCGGAAGTGGAACGGCAACGCCATTGGAATGCGCAGGACGCGGCGGCCGTGCAGGCCTTCAAGACCGCCGCGCGCGCGCCCGAAAACCACACGGTGCTGCTGGAACGCGGCCAGTACCCGGTACGCCGCAGTGCCACGCGGCTGGATGGCCAGGCCATGAACTTGGCGCCTTCGCTGGCCCTGTTTGATGCCCTGCCCTTGCTCACCCGGCTGGATATCGCCGAACCGGTGCCCGACCTGCTGCCGTGGCTGCGCACGCGGCCGCTGATCCATTCCCTGGACATCAGCGGCCAGTACGCACCCGCGCTGGACCTGCGCGGTACCGGGCTGCTGCAACTGGTCATTGATGTCACCGGCCTGCGCAGCCTGCACCTCAATGCCAGTCTGTCCCGGCTCACCCTGCAGGGTTCGATCAGCCCCGACCTGGTCATCCACGGCGAGGACGACGGACGCTGGCTGACCGTGATCAGCAGCGACGCCGGCCTGCCGTGGTCCGGTCTGCCGCAGCTGGGCGAACTACAGTTGCGCGAGGTGCGCGAGGTGGATGCCAGCCGCATCGCCGCGCGTTTCCCGCAGCTGCGGGCGCTGCGAATCGCCGGCGCCCCCTGCGTGCTGCAGGGCCTGCAGCACCTGGGCGATCTACGGCAGCTGCATACGCTCAGCGCCAGCGATGTATTTCCAGCGGAGGACGCCGTGTTTCCCGCACCGGAGTGCTGGCCCAGCCTCTGCCGGCTGTGGCTGCACAGCCTGCCGGCCGCGCTCGGCAGCGCCATCCGCAAGGCGTACAAGGGCGAGGTGGCGAAAGGCTTGGATCTGGACGTAGGACAACTGCGCAAGCCCGAATGGCTGGCCGCCAACCTCGACAATCCCTTCCGCGACTGGGAGGGCGGCACGCATATCAGTACTGCGCAGGCGAAAAAGGCAGCCGCGCTGTATCGCAACGCCTGCACCGATGCCCTGAAGCTGGACACCGGCGGCGGCGATGCCGCGGAACTGACCGCAGCCCTGGCGCAGATCGGCCGCGCCTACACCGAGGGCTTCAACGCACTGGACCGCCGCAGCGGCTTCATCGAAACCGAGGAACGCGAGCAGATCTACACGGCGTGGATGGGCATCGTCGATGCAGTGGATGCGCGAAGTGAAATCGCGTTGGACCGCGAAGTACTGCGCGCTGCAATGAATGAGGTCAGGACGTTCTGAGACGCCAGAGGGCGGTAGTGCCGGCCGCTGGCCGGCAACCGCATGACCCTTCGCGGCACGACCGGGCAGCCGGCCAGCGGCCGGCACTACCAGGCAGTTGAATCAACCGCGCGCGGCCCACCACACGCGCAGCAAGGTGCGCACCGGTGTCGCTTCAATCGGCTTGCCTGCAGCCTGCGCGGCCACGCGGGCGCGGGCCAGGCTGGACCAGATACGGCGCGGGCGCGGACCGGATACGCGGCTGCCCCAGCCCTTCAACAGGTACTGCGCCCAGCACTGCGCGGCCGTGCTGGAATCCTCATCCAACAGGCTGCGCGGCACACCGGCCACGCCGGCATCCTGCAGGCGCTGGGCCAGGGTCTGCAGCTGCACCGCGCGACCGGCGCCGGTGCGCGGCCTGTCGTTGAACAGCGCCGCTTCCACCGTGGCAACCGCGTCGGCGTAGTTGGCCAACGCGCGCTCGGCGCTGGCCGCATCCAGTGCGACGGTGCGCGCTTCAACCAGATCCGGCAGCGCCTCGGCCAGCTGCGCCCACGGCGCACGCACTGGCTCCAGCAGGCGGCCCAACGGGTGACGCGACCGGTGCGCAGCCCAGCTGCGCAGCTCCTCGCCCCACCAGGCCAGCTTGGCATCGGCTGGCATCGGGTCGCCACTGGTGTTGAGCATGTCGTCGAATTCCTGCAGCAGCGCGAACCACGCCACTGCAAGCTCGCGTTGCGATTCGGCCACGAACGGGGCGGCCACCGACCATTCCGGCCAGCGGCTGCGCCACTTGTCGAGGAAACTGTCCAGCGCGGTACTGCTCACTACGTCATTCCTTACGGCTGGGCCGGGGTTGCCGGCCGGGTCGGCCAGAGGCTGGCCAGTTGCAGAAGTCCGGCGTTCTCGACCAGCACGTCGGCCTGCCACGCCAGCGGGTCGTCACTGTGCAGGCGGTAACCCCACAGCGCCGCGACCGACGGCATGGCCGCAGCCCGCGCAGCAATGATGTCGCGCTCGTCGTCGCCCACGTACACGCAGTCTTCGGCGGCAACGGCAATCGCCTGCGCGGCGTGCAGCAGGGGCAGCGGATGCGGCTTGCGCTCGGCAAGGCTGTCACCGCCCACCAGTACCGCACAGCGCTGCTGCCAGCCATGCTGCGGCAGGATCAGGCGCGCCAGGTACTCGGGCTTGTTGGTGACGATGCCCCACACGGTACCGGCGTCATCCAGTGCAGCAAGCATGTCTGCAACGCCATCGAACAGTACCGCGTGCTGGCCGATCAACGCCTCGTAGCGCTGCAGGAACTCCGGAATCAGCGCATCACGCGCCGCCGTGTCCAGATCGGGGAAGGCTGCCGAGACCATCGCACGCGAGCCCTTCGACACCACCGGGCGCAACAACGCCGGATCGATCGGTGCACGACCACGCTCGGCCAGCATCGCATCGCAGGTGGCGACGAAGTCCGGCGCACTGTCCAGCAGGGTGCCGTCCAGGTCGAACAGCACCGCACGCGGGAAACCGGTGGAGGTCATGCCGGCTTGACCGCGTAGGCGAGGTAGTTGATGTCGGTGCGGCTGCTCAGGCGGGCATGATTGCGCCACGGCTCGTAGGCCATGCCGCTGACATCCACCAGCTGCATGTCGGCCTCGCGCAGCCAGCGCGCCAGCTCGGCCGGCTTGATGAATTCCTGGTAGTGATGGGTGCCCTTGGGCAGCAGCCGCGCCACGTACTCGGCGCCGACAATCGCCACCGCGAAGGCGGCAGCGGTGCGGTTGATGGTCGACAGGAACAGGTGGCCGCCCGGCTTCAACAGGCGCTTGCAGGCCTCGATGATCGCGCCCGGATCCGGCACGTGCTCGAGCATTTCCATGCAGGTGACCACATCGAAACTGCCCGGCTGCTCGGCAGCCAGGTCCTCTGCAGCCTGGACGCGATATTCGACCTTGGCACCGCTTTCCAGCGCGTGCAGGCGTGCGACCTTGACCAGTTCCGGGGCCAGGTCGATGGCGGTGACGTCGGCACCGGACTGCGCCAGCGCCTCGCTCAGCAGGCCGCCACCGCAGCCGATATCCAGCACGCGCGCACCGCGCAGCGGCACGCGGTCAGCCACGTACTTCAGCCGCACCGGGTTCAGCGCATGCAGCGGCTTCTGCGGGCCGTCAGCGTCCCACCAGCGGTTGGCCAGTGCGGCGAACTTGTCCAGCTCGGCCTGATCGAAATTGGAGGATGCGTGGGGGGCAGTCATGGGGAAGTCCTTGCAGCGCCGGGGTTCAGGCGCGGATATGACGGATACGCTCGCGCCACTGGCGCGCGTTGGCGATGATGCCCGGCAGGTCCATGCCGACCAGCTCGCGCTGCACCAGCTTCGGCTTGCCGGCGATCCAGACGTCGCTGACCTGCTGGCGGCCGGTGGCGTACACCAGCTGTGACAGCACGTTGTGCAGCGGCTGGGTTTCCAGCGCCGACAGGTCAACGCAGACCAGGTCGGCCTGCTTGCCGACTTCGATCGAACCGATGCGCTCGCCGAAGCCCAGTGCGCGGGCGCCGCCCAGGGTGGAGGCGCGCAGCGTGGTGGCCGCGTCCAGCGCGGTGGCATCGTCGGCCACGGCCTTGGCCAGGATCGCCGCGGTGCGGTTCTCGCTGAACATGTCCAGGTCGTTGTTGCTGGCGCAGCCATCGGTGCCGATCGCCAGGTTCACGCCGGCACGCTGCAGGGCGCAGGCCGGGCAGAAACCGGAGGCCAGCTTCAGGTTCGATTCCGGGCAATGCACCACGCTGACGCCGCGTTCGGCGCACAGGTGGATTTCCGCGTCGGTCAGCTGGGTCATGTGCACCGCGATCAGGCGGTCGTTGACCAGGCCGAGCCGATCCAGCCGCGCCAGTGGGCGCTGGCCGTGCAGCTTGATCGAATCGGTGATTTCCTGCGCGGTCTCGTGGGTGTGCAGGTGGACCTGCATGTCGAGCTGGTCGGACAACATCCGCACCCGCTCGAAGTTGGCATCGTTGACCGTATATGGCGCGTGCGGCGCGAACGCAGTACCGATCAGCGGATCGGTTCGCCACTGGTCATGCAGTTCACCGGCCTTGGCGAAGTACTCGTCGTCGGTCTTGGCCCAGGCGGTGGGGAAATCGATGATGACCGCGCCGACCAGCGCGCGGAAACCGTGCTTTTTGTAGACCGCAGCCTGCACGTCGCCGAAGAAGTAGTTCTCGTTGGCGCAGGTGGTGCCGCCGCGCAGCATCTCGGCGATGGCCAGGGTGGTGCCGTCGGCGACGAATTCGGGGCCGATCACCGCCGCTTCCACCGGCCAGATGTGCTGCTGCAGCCAGGTCATCAGCGGCAGGTCGTCGGCGACGCCGCGCAGCAGGGTCATCGGATTGTGCGTGTGCGCGTTGACCAGGCCCGGCATCAGCGCCGCCTCGGGCCGGCTGACCACCTGCGCGGCGCGGAAGCGCGCACGCGCCTCGGCACGCGGCAGGATGGCAACGATCTCGCTGCCACGCACGGCAACGGCATGGTCTTCCAGCACCACCGCATGCGGCTCGATCGGAACGACATAACCGGCTTCGATGAGCAGGTCGCAGGCTTCGGGGAGGTGCGGGCTATCGCTCATGCTGGCTCACTGGCTGGGGGGCGGCGAGATACTTCTGGGGGACACGCCCCTGAGTCAGGGGCTGCCGCGAAGCGGCGGGGTCTGGAGACTCGTGAAGCGGGACCCATGATCTGCCGAAGCAGATCATGGGAGCGCCAGCGCGGATGCGATGGCGCGTATCCGAGCATGGCTCGGCTCTACAGTAAGGTCGGCCTATGGCCGGAACCTTACTTGACGCGTGCGGAGTACTCGCCCGAACGGGTATCAACCTTGATGATTTCATCCTGGTTGACGAACAGCGGCACGCGGACCACGGCGCCGGTTTCCAGGGTGGCCGGCTTGCCGCCACCACCCGAGGTGTCGCCACGGACGCCCGGATCGGTTTCGGTGATCTTCAGCTCGACGAAGTTCGGCGGCTGCACGAAGATCGGCTCACCGTTCCACAGGGTGACCACGCAGGACTCTTCGCCCTTCAGCCACTTCTCGGCGCCGCCCATGCCGGCCTTGGTGGCCTGGACCTGCTCGAAGGATTCCGGGTCCATGAAGTGCCAGTACTCGCCATCGCTGTACATGAAGTTCATGTCGGTATCGACGACGTCGGCTGCATCCAGCGAGTCGGTCGACTTCATGGTCACTTCCTGGGTGCGGCCGTCCTTGATCAGGCGGTACTTCACGCGGGTGAAGGCCTGGCCCTTGCCCGGCTTGACGTATTCGGTGTCGATGATGACGGCCGGTTGGTTGTTGACCAGGATCTTCATCCCGTTCTTGACGTCGTTCATGCCGTAGCTGGCCATGCGTAAACTCCTGAGTGGCAAAAACGCCGCGGGTGCGGCGAGCCGTTAGAATGGAAAGCCCACCGGATGCCGGTGGGCGACTGTTTTTCTGCCCCCATGATAACCGCAGGCCCCCTCTCCATGCAGCTTTCCGCCTTCCCCCGGCCCCAGTCGCCAGGCGCGCCCGCGCGCTGGCAGCAGCTCTGGCGCCAGGCACTGCGCGACCCGCAGGCCCTGCTGGCCCGGCTGCAGCTGGACCCGGCTGCGCTGGGCGTCTCGGACGCGGCCATGGCCCAGTTCGCGCTGCGCGTGCCGGAGGGGTTCGTGGCCCGCATGCGCAAGGGCGATCCGGCCGATCCGCTGCTGCGGCAGGTGCTGCCGATCGACGAGGAAATGCGTCCCGCGCCCGGGTTCAGCTTCGATGCGGTGGGCGATGGCGCGGCCAAGAAGGCCACCGGCGTCATCCAGAAGTACCGAGGCCGCGCCCTGCTGGTGGCGACGGGCAGCTGTGCGATCAATTGCCGCTACTGCTTCCGCCGCCACTTCGACTATGGCGCGGAGAATGCTGCCAAGGGCGGTTGGCAGGACGCGGTGTCGGCCATTGCGGCCGACCCTGACATCGACGAGGTGATCCTGTCCGGCGGCGATCCGCTGTCACTGGCCACGCACAAGCTGGTCGAGCTGACCGATGCCCTGCGCGCGATTCCGCACATCCGCCGCCTGCGCATCCACAGCCGCCTGCCGATCGTGCTGCCCGAGCGCGTGGACGAGGAACTGCTGGCCTGGCTGGGTGGCCTGCCGTGGCCGCTGGCCATCGTGGTCCACGCCAACCACGCCAACGAATTCGACGCCAGCGTGGACGCCGCGATGGCCCGCCTGCGCGGCATCGGCGCCCAGCTGCTGAACCAGGCGGTGCTGCTGCGCGGGGTCAACGACAGCGTGCAGGCCCTGCAGAACCTGAGCGAGCGCAGTTTCGCCGCCGGCGTGCTGCCCTACTACCTGCACCAGCTGGACCGGGTCGAAGGCGTGGCCCACTTCGAGGTGGACGACACCCGGGCCAAGGCACTGATTGCAGGCCTGACCGCGCAGCTGTCCGGCTATCTGATCCCGAAGCTGGTGCGCGAACTTCCCGGTGACCCGAGCAAGCGCCCGGTGTAATTACGTAGCGGGGTCAGATCCCTTTTCCTGCGGAAAAGGGATCTGACCCCGGCACAACGTCACTCGGTCAGAGGCCCGATTCGATCATCCGCACCACTTCGGTGGCGGTGACCGGGTGGCTCAGCCAGTAGCCCTGCCCCAGATCGCAGCCGCGCTGCGCCAGCAGTTCAAACTGCGCCTGCTGCTCGATGCCCTCGGCCACCACCGTGATGCCCAGCGCGTGGGCCATGGCGATGATCGCCGTGGTCAGCGCGAGGTCATCGGGATCACGCTGCATGTCGGCCACGAAACTCTTGTCGATCTTCACGCCGTCCACCGGCACCTGGCGCAGGTGGCTCAGGCCGGAGAAGCCGGTGCCGAAATCGTCCAGCCAGACCTTCACGCCGGTGCGATGCAGCTTGTCCAGCAGCTGCGCGGCGACCATCTCGTCACCGATCACCGCGGTCTCGGTCAGCTCCAGGTGCAGGCGCGACGCTGGCAGTCCGGATTCATGCAGGCATTGCGCGACCAGCGCCGGCAGTTCACCGCCGCGCAGCTGCCGCGGTGACACATTGACCGATACGAACAGGTCGTCGCCTGCCACGCCACGCGGCCATTGCGAGGCCTCCATGCAGGCCGCACGCAGCACCTTCGGGCCGATGATCTCGATCAACCCGCTCTGCTCGGCCACTTCGATGAACACCGACGGCGGAATCGTGCCCAGGGTCGGATGCTGCCAGCGCAGCAGCACTTCGACGCCGACCATGCGACGGTCGCGCATGCGGAAGATCGGCTGGTAGGCCAGGCGCAGTTCCCCGCGCTCCCAGGCCCCGCGCAGCTCCTGCTCCATGTGCACACGACGCTCGACCGCATGGTCCATCGCCCGGCTGTAGTAGCGGTAGCAGTTCTTGCCCGCCATTTTCGCCTGGTACATGGCGATGTCGCCGTTCTTCAGCAGCGTCGTCGCGTCGGCCGCATCATCGGGGAACAAGGTCACGCCGATCGAGGTACCGAGGAACAGCTCCCGGCCCTGCACCACCAGCGGCCTGCCCAGCTCACGCACCAGCACCTCGGCCAGCAGCCGCGCGTTGGCGGCCACGTCACCGTCGCCGACCAGAATCACGAATTCATCGCCACCGAAGCGGGCCAGCAGGGCCTCGTCACCGCCCGCTTCCGCGACCGCGCGACCGATGCGCTGTGCGAACTGCAGCAACGCCTCGTCACCGGCCTCATGGCCAAGCGTGTCGTTGACCCGCTTGAAATCGTCGATGTCGGCGAACAGCAGTCCCAACCGATGATTGGCGGCACGCGCCGCCATCAGCCGATGGTCCAGCGCTTCGCGGAACGCCAGCCGGTTGGTCAGCCCGGTCAATGCATCGGTGTAGGCCATGTGCCGCACTTCGCGGTCATGGCGGGCGATCGCATCGCGCATGCGGGCGAAGCCGCGCACCAGCTCACCCACTTCATCGTCACGGGTGTTCTCGGCCAGCGGTGTCTGATAGTCCCCCGCCTCGATGCGACGCGCGGCCGCGGCCAGGTCGCGGATCGGCGCGACCAGCGTGCGCTGCACGTACAGGATCACCACCACGCCAATCACCACCAGCAACCCCAGCATCAGCAGCAACCATCCCAGGTGGCGGCTGCCGACCAGCTGCAGGCGCTCGCCAAGGGTGGCATTGGCCGCCTGTTCGCGTTGCTGCACCTCGTCCAGCGCCATCCCGACGCGGACGCCGCCGATGCGCTGGTTGCCGACCATGATCGGCATCGTGTTGTCCAGCACCTTCGGCGATTCCTGCACCAGCAATGCCTGCGCCGCCGCAGCCTTGGGCGCCAGGGGATCGGCCATCGGCTGGCCGAATCCCGGGACCTCGACCGAGCCGTCGTGCACCAGTCGGCCACGCTCGTCGAACACCAGTACATAACGCACCACTGGCTGCCGCGCCGTGCTGCGCACCAGTACGCCGACCTGGTCCAGGTCGCGGTAATACAGCGGGTTGGCCAGCGCATCGGACAACTCGCGCGCCATCGCTTCGCCGCGGCTGCGCACGCTGCGGTCGAACAATTCATGGATGACGCCACCGCTGAGGGTGCGCACCTCGCTCTGCATCGCCGTCTGGCGCCCCAGCAGCACCGCCAGGATCGCGACCACCACGACCATCGCTCCGCCCATCGCCAGCAGGAACCGGGCCTGCATCCCCGAGCCGAGCCACTTCATTCCACTTCCATCCGCACGCGCGTCAATCCTTGTTTCAATTCATCCAACCGCTGCTGCGCATGCGCATCGACACGGTGGAAACCGGAAGTGCCAAAAAACCGATGCAACGCGCCCTGCGCCTGCGGGTCGCTGGCTGCCTGCAGCAGGACTTCCTGCAGGCGATCACGCACCCGGGCATCGAGGTCGGCGCGGACCATCTCCACCGCACGCGGGTACGGTTCGGTACGCAGCAGTTCGCGGAAATCGCGCCGGAATGCAGCCGGCACCCGCCGCTCGTCATTCCAGTCCACGCTGCTCACCGCCCCCACATCCGCCATCCCCTTGTGCACGTACGTCGCGATGTTCAACTCGCTGCGCGCGAACACATACCCCACGCTGTCACGGCCTGGCACGTCCCAGACCCCGGCCAGGATCTGTGGCGACAGGCCATGGTTCAGCAGGGTCATCACCGGCACCAGGTAGGCGCTGGTGGAAGCCATGTTCTGCAGGGCCAGGCGATGGCCGCGCAGATCCTGCACCCGCTGGATGGGACTGTCGCTGCGCACGAAGAACACCGTCTGGTACTCGCGCACCCCGTTGCGTTCGGTCAGCAGCAAGGGGCGAGCGCCGCTGCGCTGGCCCAACGCCACTGCCGTACCGGAGGTTTCCGTGACCCAGTCGACCCGTCCCCGCCGCAGATAGCTCGCCATCTGCTGCGGGTCGCGGGCCATCAGTATCCGCCCCTCCTGGATGCCGACGTCATGCATGCGAGCCACAACGTAGTCCAGCAGGGGTTGCAGCTGCTCGTAGTGGGCCTTGGGGTCATCGCTGATCCGGCCCAGCACCAGCACCGGATCCGGTGCTGCATGCACGGCTCCGGCCAGCAGGACCATGGCCAGGCTCAGCAGTCCCCCCTGCATTGCCTTTCGCAGACCCGACACAGACGTCATCCCCCCTGGGTATCCAGACAGACTACCCGAAAAAATGAGAACGCCGTCAGCTGTCCTTGCTACCGGCCTGTGCCAGACGCGCCATGCGCTGGGTGTCGGCGAGGATGCCGCGCAGCAGGCGCACTTCCTGCTCGCTCGGTTCGCTGCGCAGGAACAGGCGGCGCAGCTTGCGCATCGCCGATTCCGGGGCACGCCCCTTGTGGAAATCGATCTCGTCCAGGGTGTCGGAAAGCTGGGCGAAGAAGCTCTCCATCTGCTCATGGCTGGCCGCCTGCTCGCGGAAGCTGGGTTCGGTTTCTGCAACCGGCTGCGCCCCAAGCAGTTGCATGCGCGTTTCGTACGCCAGCACCTGCACCGCGGCGGCCAGGTTGAGCGAGCTGAACTCCGGGTCGGACGGAATATGCACCGCCGCATGGCAGAGCTGCAGTTCCTCGTTGGTCAGGCCGGTGCGCTCGCGGCCGAACACCAGTGCCACCTCGGCACCTTCGCCCGCCTTGGCCACCGCACGGGCGGCAGCATCGGCCGGCAGGTATTCCTCCAGCTGGACGCGGCGGGCACGGGCCGTGCAGCCCAGTACCAGGCGACAGTCAGCCACGGCCTCGGCCAGGGTAGCCACCACCGGGGCATCCCCCAGCACGTCTTCGGCACCGGCCGAACGGCGGAAGGCCTCTTCGTCGAGCGGTTTTTCGGGGGCGACCAGCACCAGGCGGGCCAGGCCCATGGTCTTCAGGGCGCGGGCGGCAGCCCCCATGTTGCCGGGGTGCTGGGTACCGACCAGGACGAATCGGAGGCGGGTGGCGGCAGGAAACTGGGACATGAACAGGGAAAAGGTCGAGCTGGACGATGACCAATGGTAAACTGTGCGGCCGGCCACTGCGCCGGACCCGCTCTTTTCCCCCGCCAGTCCATCTCTTCTGCCTTTCCGGGAGCCCACGCCATGCAGAAACCCGCCGTCACCGTCATGGTCAAGGCCGCCCGCCTCGCCGGCAACGTCCTGTTGCGCAACATCAACAAGCTCGAGGCACTGAACGTGGTGCAGAAGGGCCGGATGGACTACGCCAGCGAAGTGGATGCGGACGCGGAAAAGGTCATCGTCAAGGAACTCAAGCGCGCCTACCCGGACTACGGCATCTTCGGTGAAGAAGGTGGCGTGCAGGGCGAGCGCCGCCAGATGTGGGTCATCGACCCGCTGGATGGCACCAGCAACTACCTGCGCGGCGTGCCGCACTACTGCGTGTCGATCGCCCTGGTCGAGAACGGCGAGCCGACCGATGCGGTCATCTTCGACCCGCTGCGCAATGAACTGTTCACCGCCAGCCGGGGCGCTGGTGCCGTGCTGAACGACCGCCGCATCCGCGTGGCCGACCGCAAGGACCTGGAAGGCACCATGATCCACACCGGCTTCGCCCCGCGCGAGCGCAGCCGCGCCAGCGCCCAGCTGAAGGCGGTCGACGCCCTGCTGGTGCACGGCGAGGACATCCGCCGCACCGGTTCGGCCGCGCTGGACCTGGCCTACGTGGCCTGCGGCCGTGCCGACGCCTACTTCGAGGCCGGTGTGAAGGCGTGGGACATCGCCGCCGGCCTGCTGCTGGTCCGCGAAGCGGGCGGCAAGGTCTGTGACTTCAAGGGCGCCACTCTGGGCCGCATGGACAACCGCGGCCCGGAGACCCACCAGATCGTGGCCGGCAACCTGAAGGTGGCCGAGTCGCTGCAGAAGGTGCTGGTGAACACTGGCTACGCGGCGGAGTTCGACGCGAAGTTCTGAGGTTCCGTGTAACGCGGTTCATGGAGACGGCACCTGCGAGGGTGCCGTTTTCGTTTGTGCGCCGACGCATTGGCGCGCCAGGCGATGCCTGGGGATCATTTCCGCGACTGCGGAGGGGTGTCACTTTCTTTGCTCGTGCACCGCGCTGCAGGAGCAGCGTGGAACGGCGTAGCCGGCCCGTAGGGTGGCGCACATGGATGTGCGCCATCAAGAAAGTAACCAAAGAAACACGCCGCCAGGGCGCGAGCCGATGCTGCGCATCGGTACCCTGCGCTCCTCGGCCCGCCGAGGGACGGTGCGGGAACTCGCTACGCTCAGACACCCGCACCTCTTCGCCCTCGCCGGACCTGCGGTGCTCGGCTCGCTCAAGGCGGACCCAAGGTCAAACGCCACAGCTGCACCCAGTAGATCCACGCCACGCGTGGATGCTTTGCCGTTGATCTTGACTTCCAGTCCGCCTTGAGCGAGCCGAGCATCGCAGGGGAATCAGGGGCGGAGAGGCGCCGGTGTTTGAGCGCAGCGAGTTCGGCGCCGTCCCCTGATTCTCCGAGAAGCGCAGGGTACCGGCGTGCGCAGCACGTCGGCTCGCGGCCGGCGGAGCGTTTCTTTGGTTACTTTCTTTGCGCGCAAAGAAAGTGACACCCCTCCGCAGTCGCGGAAATGACTCTCGCCGAGTCGTACCCGGCGTCACCGATGCGTGCGCGCAAACAAAAACGCCCGGCGCGGGGCCGGGCGTTCCTGCACTACCGTGGAAGCGGAGGCTTACGCCACCGTCGACGCCCGCAGCGCGGCGATGCGCTCTTCCAGCGGCGGGTGGCTCATGAACAGCTTCTTCGCGGTCGAACCAGCAATACCGAAGGCGGCAATCTGGGTCGGCAGCGTGCTCTGGCCGTGGTTGAGCTGCAGGCGCTCCAGCGCGGCGATCATCTTCTGGCGACCGGCCAGCGAGGCACCGCCAGCGTCGGCGCGGAACTCGCGGTGGCGCGAGAACCACATCGAGATCATGGTAGCGAACAGACCGAACACCATCTCCAGCACGAACACGATGATGTAGTAGGCAAAGCCGCGGCCGCCGCCTTCGCGGTTGCCCGACAGCGCGCTGTCGATGATGCCGCCGACCACGCGGGCCAGCACGATCACGAAGGTGTTCAGCACGCCCTGCAACAGCGCCATGGTGATCATGTCACCGTTGGCGACGTGGGCGATCTCGTGGCCCAGCACCGCTTCGGCCTCATCCTCGCTCATGTTGTGCAGCAGGCCGGTGGACACCGCCACGAGCGCATTGTTGCGGTTGGCGCCGGTGGCGAAGGCATTGATCTCCGGACCTTCGTACACGGCCACTTCGGGCATGCCGATGCCGGCCGCCTTGGCCTGGCGCTCGACGGTGGCCAGCAGCCAGCGTTCGGTCTGGTTGCGCGGCTCGGTGATCACCACCGCGCCGGTGGAACGCTTGGCCATCCACTTGGACAGCAGCAGCGAGATGAGGGAGCCACCAAAACCAAAGATCGCGGCCATGACCAGCAGGCCGCTCATCTGGTTCGAATTGACCCCCAGCAACGACATCACGATGCTGGCGAGGATCAGGACCGCGAAATTGGTCGCCAGGAACAGGGCAATGCGGGTAAACATGGGAAAATCCGGCTCGGAAGGGGTCGATACCGGTCAATTTGCGGTGTGGTCAGCTTGAATTCAAGCGCCAACCTGACCGACGATTCAGCCAGCATGACCTCCCCCATTCCCTGCGGCCGCTTCGCGCCCTCGCCGACCGGCCTGCTCCACCCCGGATCCCTGCTCGCCGCCTTCGGCAGCTGGTTGCTCGCGCGCCATCACGGCGGCCTGTGGCGGCTGCGCATCGAAGACGTCGACCCACCGCGCACCGTTCCCGGCGCCGCCGAGTCACAACTACAGGCGCTGGCAGCGTTCGGGCTGGCCCACGATGGTGCGATCCTCTGGCAGAGCGCGCGCGGCGAGGCCTACCAGGCCGCCCTGGACGTGCTGCTGGCCAGCGACCAGGCCTTTGTCTGCCATTGCAGCCGCAGCGACCTGGCTGCCAGCAGTGGCATCCACCATCGTTGCGTCGCCCGTCAACCTCGGCCGGACCCCGCCGTCCGCTTCCGTGTTCCACGCGGCAGCATCGTGCGCTTCACCGATGGCCTGCGTGGACCGCAGCAGCAGGACGTGCATGCCGAGGTCGGCGACTTCGTGCTGCGCCGTGCGGATGGCTGCTGGGCCTACCAGCTGGCTGTCGTGGTCGATGACGCCGCACAGGGCGTGACCGAGGTGGTACGTGGTGCCGACCTGCTCGACTCTACAGCGCGGCAGATCCTGCTGCAGCAGGCATTGGGGCTGGCGGTGCCGCACTACTGGCACCTGCCGCTGCTGTTGGATGCGCCGGGCCACAAACTATCCAAGTCGCTGGCGGCACTGGCGGTGGACAGTTCGCGCCCACTGCCGGTGCTGCGCCAGCTCTGGCAGCTGCTCGGCCAGGCACCCGGGGCACTGGAACCTGCGCACGATCTGGACACGCTGTTGGCGGCCGCCCGGCAGGCCTTCGACCCAGCACTACTGCCACGTACCGACATCCTGCTGCCACCCGGCGCACTTTCTGCGCCGATGTTGCAGAATCACCCCTCCCCCACCTGATTTCCGGACAGCATTCCATGACATCTCGCGTCGCACTGGTCACCGGCGGAACCGGCGGCATCGGCACCGCCATCTGCCAGCGCCTGGCCGACCAGGGCCACCGGGTCGCCACCAATTACCGCGACGAGGCCAAGGCCCGCGCCTGGCAGCAGGCGATGGCCGAACGCGGTTACAGCGTGTCGATCTTCCCGGGTGATGTCTCTGATCCGGACAGTGCCGAAGCACTGGTGCGTGCAGTCGAGGCCGAACTGGGCCCGGTCGAAATCCTGGTCAACAACGCCGGCATCACCCGCGACACCACCTTCCATCGCATGCGCGCGGACCAGTGGCACGATGTGATCAACACCAACCTCAACTCGGTGTTCAACGTCACCCGCCCGGTCATCGAGGGCATGCGCCGGCGGGGCTGGGGCCGGGTCATCCAGATCAGCTCGATCAACGGCCTGAAGGGCCAGTACGGCCAGGCCAACTACGCGGCCGCGAAGGCCGGCATGCATGGCTTCACCATCTCGCTGGCCCGCGAGAACGCCGGCTTCGGCATTACCGTCAACACCATTTCGCCCGGCTACGTGGCCACCGACATGGTGATGGCGGTGCCGGAAGAAGTGCGCGCCAAGATCGTCGCCGACATTCCCACCGGGCGCCTCGGCAAGCCGGAGGAAATCGCTTACGGGGTGTCCTTCCTGGTGGCGGAGGACGCCTCGTGGATCACCGGCAGCAACCTGGACATCAATGGCGGCCACCATATGGGTTGGTAAGCCGCGCCAACGGCCACAGCGGCGCACACCCGCCGCCCCTGCCGATGGTCATGCTGCGCAGCACGCAAACCCTTGTTGCGCAACATGATCCCCCGTGAAAGCCAAGCCTGGCGGGGGCTGAGGCGGTTGCAACGGCTGCTGCACTGCGCCATGCTGCGCATCTACTGTGACGAGTGACCGCTTCAATGGCTGCGACCCGCATCATCAAGAAGTATCCGAACCGCCGTCTCTACGACACCGAGATCTCCAGCTACATCACCATCGAGGACGTGCGCCAACTGATCCTGGACGGTGAAGACTTCGAAGTCCGAGACGCCAAGAGCGGCGACGACCTCACCCGTTCGGTCCTGCTGCAGATCATCGCCGACCAGGAACAGGACGGCGAACCGATGCTGTCCACCCAGCTGCTGAGCCAGCTGATCCGCTTCTACGGCGACTCCCTTCAGGGCTTCATGGGCAACTACCTGGAGCGCAGCATGCAGGTCTTCCTCGACCAGCAGCAGCAGTTCCGCCAGCAGATGGGCAACCTGCTGGGCCAGACCCCGTGGGCGATGATGAACCAGTTGACCGAGCGCAACCTGGAGCTGTGGCAGGAATTCCAGCGCAGCATGGGCACCGGTTTCGGTGGTCCGCGACCGGGTGGCACCGGAACGGGAACCGGCGCAGGTACCGGCAACAAGCCGAACGAGCCGGGCACCGGCACCGGCGGCAAGACCCGCCGCTGAGCTGCGGCATCGGCTGATACGAAAACGGCGCGCCCCTGGCGCGCCGTTTTGTTTGGCATCGTGCCAACGATACGTCAGCGTTTCGCCTTGCACCCCGTGCATACGCGCTCGACCTTGTAGCCCTTCGCCTTCAGCTTCTCGACCACGCCGTCGTTGCCCAGCAGGTGCAGGGTACCGACCACCACCAGCGTGCCGCCCTGCCCGGCCTGCAGGTACGGCAGCAGCTTCGGCACCCAGGCATCGTTGCGCCCGGTGTTGATGCGCTGGTAAAGCTGCGGGTACTGCTGGCGCATTTCCGCGGCCATCTTCGTCCACAACACGCGCTCATCGCCGCGCCGCCATGCGTCGTGCAGCTGACGTGCCTGCTCATCGCCCTTGCCCGCCTGATCCAGCGCCTCGGACAGCATCTGTCGCTGCTCCTGCACGGTCATGCCGTCGAGCATGCCGATCTGGGTATCGATGTCTTCCAACCCGGCAGTCTTGCGGCCGGTCTTCTGCGCACGCTCCATGAAATGACGGTCCAGGCCCAGCGCCGGGTCCAGGCCCATCTTCTGCATCTGCCCAACCGAAATGCTCAGGCCGACGAACCAGGGCTTCATGCCCTGCATCTGTGCCAGCGGAAGCTTGTTCTCGGATGCAAACGCCTGCAGCTTCTGCCAGGTGGCCGCGTCAAGATCGCGCTTGAGCTCGCTGCCATCGGTGCGCACCGCGGCCTGCACCATGCGGCTGGCCAGCTGCGGCGACTGCATGTCCTCCGGCGACAGTTCGAACACGACCCGCTGCGAAGCCTCGAAGGCCTGCTCGACATCGGGCGACAGCGGGTAGTCCTGCGGCTTCAACAGATGGAATGATCCAAGCAGGTACACGCGTGAATCCCCCGGGCCGGTCACCTTCCACAGCAGCGGCACCGGCGGCTTGGCCGCCGCCGTGGCGTCGGTGGCCGGTGCATTGCGCGCCGGTGCCAGCGGCGCGATTGCAAACGCTGCCATCAGCAGCGTTGCACGGAACAGTCGCTTCAACGGCATCTCAGCCTTCTCCTTCAGACAGGTGGTAGGCCTTCTCGCCCGCTTCCATGCGCAGGTCCAGCCGGTTTTCCGGCGGCGCCAGCGGGCACGTGGCATAGGCGGTGAATGCACACGGCGGGTTGTAGGCATGGTTGAAATCAATGCGTACCGTGCCGTCGGCAGCGGGCGCGTCGGTATCCAGGTAGCGACCGGCCGGATAACTGCCGCGGCCACTGGTGCGGTCGGCAAAGATCAGGAACAACGGCTGCCCGGCGGCTCCGATCGCCTCCAGCCGCCATGTGCGGCCGTCACGTTCGAATTCGACCGCACCGGCATTGGGCATTTCGGTGGTCAGACCGGTGATGTCGACAATGGGCAGGGTCTTGCCCGCCGGATGCGGGATGAAACGTGCCTGCACCTGCCAGTCCGGGCCACCCGGCCAGTACTCCAGGCCGGCGAAATCACGGCGCGCCGGCGCATCGGCGTGCTTGATCCGCAGTGCATCGCGCGGCCCGCGCCGGATGATGCTGAGCTGCCCCTTGCCGCCGTCGAAGGCCAACAGGGTCGGCTGCGGATCCTTGTCGGTGTCGATGCGGATACGGCCGCGTACCGGCTGGCCGTCATGGCTGACGTCCACACCGGCTTCGGGCGTGAACCACCACTGGCTGCCCTCGCGACGCAGCAGGCCCAGCTTGTCCGGGCCGACCGTCAGGCGGATGCCATTGGTGGCGCCGCTACCGACGAAATGTGATTTGTTCTGCAGCCAATGCAGGCCCACCAGGGCCGTCCAGCCATCGGGCCGGGTCAGGTCCTCGTAGCGGGCCACCCGCCATTGCTGCTGCGCGGCCGCATAGGCCGGATCTTCAGTGACCTTCGGCGCCGGCGGTGTCGCCGGGCTGCACGCGGCCAACAGCAAGGCGGCCAGCAGGCCGCCCATTCCCCGATAACGCATCGATGCTCCCCTCAACGTCCGCGCAGGAACCAGCGGTCGATTTCCGCCAGCGAAAAACGGGCCCAGGTCGGTCGGCCGTGGTTGCACTGGCCAGACCGCTCGGTGATTTCCATGTCGCGCAGCAGCGCGTTCATTTCCGGCACGGTCAGGCGCCGGTTGGCACGCACCGCACCGTGGCAGGCCATGGTCGACAGCAGTTCGTCACGTGCGCTGGCCACGCGGCGGCTCTGGCCATGCTCGCGCAGGTCGGTCAGCACATCGCGCAGCAGCCCCTCCGGTTCGGCATGCGCCAACAGCGCTGGAATACTGCGCACGTGCAGCGATCCGGGACCGGCACGGGTCACCTCGAAGCCGAGCGCCGCCAACGTTCCGGCTTCACTTTCGGCAGTGTCGGCCTCGCGCTCGCCCACCGCCAGCGTGATCGGCACCAGCAGCGGCTGCGACTGCAGGCCGATACCATCGTGCGCGTTCTTCAGGCGCTCGTAGCCGATGCGCTCGTGTGCGGCATGCATGTCGACCACGATCAGGCCTTCTGCGTTCTCGGCCAGGATGTAGATGCCGTGCAGCTGCGCGATCGCATAGCCCAGCGGCGGCACACCGGCATCGGCACTGGTGACCGGCAGGCCATTCTCGGTGGGCATCGGCGGCAGCGCCGCCCCGCGTTCGGCACCGGACGGCGTGGCATACAGTGCGGCGTAGGCCGCCGGCGCGTCAGCCACCTGCAGCCCAAGGGGCTGCTGCGGGCGCCAGCCGGAAAAACCACCACCACCGCCGCCTGGGCCGGCACCGGGCGCAGGCCCACGCACCAGCCCGAAACCCGACGCGCCCGCGCTCGATGCCATTGGTGCAGCGGCGGCGTCCACCGGATGCAACGGACCCGCACCGATCTCCTGCACCGACGTGCCGGCGCGGGTATCAGCCAGCGCGTCCTTCAGTGTGCGGTAGACGAAGTCATGCACCAGCCGCGAATCACGGAAGCGCACTTCATGCTTGGCCGGATGCACGTTGACATCGACGCGGGTCGGATCCAGCTCCAGAAACAGCACATAGGCCGGCTGCCGGCCGTGGTACAGCACATCGCCATAAGCCATCTTCACTGCGTGGGCGACACTGCGATCCCGCACCGAACGGCCGTTGACGTACAGGTACTGTTGATCAGCGCTGGCCCGCGAGTAATGCGGCTGCGCGATCCATCCATGCAGGCGCAGGCCGGCACCGCTGTGGTCAACGCGCACGGCCTGGTTGGCAAAGTCCTCGCCCAGCGTTTCGGCCAGCCGCGCATCGGAGTACAGATCGCCTGGCTTGTAGCGGCGCGAGGCCTTGCCGTTGTGCGACACGCGCAGCTCGACATCCGGTCGCGCCAGCGCCAGCGAACGCAGCCATTCTTCGATATGGCCCAGTTCGGTACGCTCGGCGCGCAGGAACTTGCGTCGCGCCGGTACGTTGTAGAACAACTCGCGCACTTCCACCGTGGTGCCCGGTGCATGCGCGCGCGGGGTCACCTCGCCGATCTTGCCGCCTTCAATCTGCAGTGCCGAACCGTGCTCGTCGTGCGCGCGGCGCGAGGACAGGGTGAAGCGGCTGACCGAGGCGATCGAGGGCAGTGCTTCGCCACGGAAACCGAGCGTGGCCACCGATTCGAGGTCGTCGAGGTCGGCGATCTTGCTGGTGGCATGGCGCGATACCGCCAGTGGCAGCTGTTCCGGTGCGATGCCACTGCCGTTGTCGCGGATGCGGATCAGGCGGACCCCCCCCTCCTCGAGGTCGATATCGACACGGCTGGCACCGGCATCGATCGCGTTCTCGACCAGCTCCTTGACCACCGATGCAGGACGTTCGACCACTTCGCCGGCGGCGATCTGGTTGATCAGGATTTCCGGCAACGGCCGGATCGGACGCGGGCCGGGCGCGCTCATGGGAGAGGATGGGCAGCAGACTTCATGGGTCGATGATAGCGGAGGCGCCGCATGTAGAGTCGACTGTCAGTCGACTGCTCTTCGCCGGGCACCGGAAACCCCGCGCTACGCGCGTAGTCGACCGACAGTCGATTCTACTTGCTGCCGCCGGCCATGGTCCCGGCAGCGTCGATCTCGGCCTGGGCGCGGGCCGCGTACAGCGTGCCCGGCGGTGGCTGGCGGCTGAAGAAGGTATGCACGCCATCGAGCACGGCACCGGCGATCTTGCGCTGGTAGGCCGGGTCGATCAGGCGGCGCTCTTCGTCCGGATTGGAGATGAACGCGGTTTCCACCAGCATCGCCGGCATGTCCGAGGTGCGCAGCACGGCGAAGTTGGCGCGTTCGATGTTCGGCTTGTGATTGTTGCCGATCCGCTTCAGGCCGCCCAGCACGTGGCCGGCGGCATCTTCAGACGCCTTCATGTAACCGCTCTGGGCCAGGTCCAGCAGCACGTTGGCGAGCGTGCCCTCGGTCTGCTGCAGGCGTACGCCACCCACCAGATCGGCCGCGTTCTCCTTGTCCGCCAGCCAACGGGCGCGCTGCGAAGAAGCACCCTTGGTCGACAGGACATAGACCGACGAGCCGGTGGCCGAACGGTTTTCAGCCGCATCGGCGTGGATCGAAATGAAGATGTCGGCCTTGTTCGCACGCGCCTTCTGCGCGCGCATCGGCAGCGGGATGAACACGTCGCTGTCGCGGGTCAGGTACGCCTTCAGGCCCGGCGTGGCGTTGACCTGGCGGGCAAGCTCACGGGCCACCGCCAGGGTGACATCCTTTTCGCGCTTGCCGGTCGGGCCGATCGCGCCCGGATCCTGGCCACCGTGGCCGGGATCGATGGCGACCACCAGATGACGCATGCCGGCCTGCATGCGGATGCGCGAGGCATCACTGGGCATGGCCGGACGCGGCGGTTCCACCGGCGTCGGTGCCGGTGCCGGCACGGTCGCCGGCGGCGTGGTCACCACGGCGGCGGTGCGTTGGCCGGCGAGGATCGCGGCCGGCGAGGAGGAAGGCGAGCTGCTGGCCACGGTTCCGGCAGCCGCAACCTGGGCCGGCGCGGTGGACGGCGCCGGGGTGGGCGTGGCTGGCGCGGCGGCAGTGGCACTGGCCTGCTGGCGAACCTGGGCAGTCAGCAGCGCGGTCGCACGCGCGGCATCGGAACGCGACTGCGCGCTCTCCGCCGGCGTCGGCGCGGGCGTGTTGACTGGTGCCTGCGGCTGCACCGCCGGCGTCGCTGCCGGACGGCTGGCGGCCACGGCAGGGCCATCGCCGGGCCATTCGATCACCAGCTTGGATTCATTGCCCTCGCGCTGCATCTGCGGGCGGAACGGCGCCACCGATTCAGCGAGGTCGAAAACGACACGGAAGGTTCCCGGCACCGGCTGTCCGGTACGCACCGCCGTCACCACGCCCTGCGCGGCCGGCATCTTCAGGTTGCGTACGGCGCTGGAGTCCGGGAAATCGACCACCAGGCGGTTCGGTCCGGCCAGCGACAGGGTCTTGTAACCGCCACTGCCGACCAACGAGATCTCGGCACGGGTGCCGGTGGCGCCCGTATTCAGCAGGACCTGGCGGACTTCACCGGCCCACGCACTGACGCTCGCCAGACCCAGTCCGACGGCGGCACAGATGGCGATGAGACGGTTCCCCGGGCGCATGGCTCAGGATTCAATCACCGCGCTGAACGGAATGCAACACCTTTTTCCTTAATAATCCGTAACCTGCCGGTGTTTGTTCTCGTCAGCCGACAGAAATGGCCTGCAAGTCACCCCCTTGAGGGAGCCGTTTCAGCCATTCATTCCCTGCGTCGCTGGATCCAGTGAGACGCACGCGACGCCCCTGGCCCTCGATTTCCAGCGCCACCACCAGGTCGGTCGGCGGCAAGGCGCCGGCGCCCCGCTCGGGCCATTCGACCAGCCACAGCACCGCACTGCCCTCGTCCAGGCCGAGGAAATCCAGCTCGCCAGCCTGGCCGATGCGGTACAGGTCCAGGTGCCAGGCCTCGCCGCCACTGGCCAGCGGATAGCGCTCGACCAGGGTATACGTCGGGCTGCGGATGGCACCCTGCACGCCCAGCGCGCGCAGCAGTGCACGGGCCGTGGTGGACTTGCCGGCCCCGAGGTCGCCGCGCAGTTCGATCAGCGCCTGCGGCGGTCGGGTCGCCGCCAGCCACTGCCCGAGCAGTTCGGTTGCGTCGCTGTCGGCAAGGAAGAAGTCAGTCATGAAGAGCGTTCCGGGTTGGCCAGTCGCCGCAGCGGCACCAGCAGATCAGTGGGAAGCAGGCCGCGGGCGCCGTCGGCGGCCGCAGCGTCGCCAGCGAGCGCATGCAGCAGTGCACCAGCAGCGGCGGCGTCGAAGGCGGCCAGCCCCTGCGCGCACAGGCTGGCAATGATGCCGGTGAGCAGGTCGCCCATGCCCCCCACGGCCATGCCGGGATTGCCTGCGGCAATCACTCGTGGCCGTTGCCCGGGCGCCGCAACGATGCTGCCGGCGCCCTTCAGCACCACCACGGCGTGGAAGCGCTCGGCCAGTGCCTGCGCGCTGGCGTAGCGGTCGGCCTGGATGTCGGCGGTGCTGCAGCCGAGCAGGCGTGCGGCCTCGCCCGGATGCGGCGTAAGGATGGCGTCGGGCAGGGCGCGCGGATCCTGCGCCAACAGGTTCAGGGCATCGGCATCGACCACCAGCGGTTTGCCACACGCCAATACCCGTGCAAACAGTGCGCGCGCCCATTCGTCCTGGCCCAGCCCGGGGCCGATCGCCACCACCCTGGCCTTGTCCAGCAATGCCGGCAGCACATCGCCGTCTTCCAGCGCATGGGTCATCGCCTCCGGCAGGCGCGCCAGCAATGGGCCGACGTGATCGCGGCGGGTGCCCAGGCTCAGCAATCCCGCGCCCGCACGCAAAGCGGCCTCGGCCGCCATGGCGATGGCACCGCCGCTGCCATGGTTGCCGCCGACGCACAGCACGTGCCCGGATTCGCCCTTGTGAGTGTTGGCGCGGCGCGGCGGCAGCAGTGCCGGCAAGCGAGCCTGGGTCCAATGCTCTGCGGCGGATGACACGCCCTGCCATGCGGCCGCGGGTAGCTGTAGCGGCGCCAGCACCTTCTGACCACAATGATCCAGCGCGTCGCCGGTATACAGCCCGCGATGCGGCACGATGAACTGCAGGGTCAAAGCGGCCTTCACGGCCACGCCCGGTACGGCAGCGCGGTCGGCATCGACGCCACTGGGGACGTCCAGGGCCAATACCGGTGCCGCCTGCGCGTTGAGCGCGACAATCAGCGCCTGCGCCACGCCTTCCGGCGCGCGATCGAAGCCCAGACCGAACAGGGCATCAACCCAGATGTCGGCCTCGGGCAGCGCGCCGTCGAAATCGGTGATGGTGCCGCCGCCGGACGTGAATTCCGATGCTGCACGCTGCGCCAGCACGGTTGACGGCGACTTCCCCGGCATGGCGATCACCAGAACCTCGCGCCCGGCCTGCAGCGCATGACGGGCGAGCACATGGCCATCGCCGCCGTTGTTGCCCGCACCGACCACCACGCCGATCCGCCGCGCCTGCGGCCAATGCTGCAGCAGGCACTGCCAGGCGGCCTGGCCGGCCTGCGCCATCAGGCCCCAACCGCCCTCGGCGGCCAGCGCCGAGGCCTGCGCATCAAGCGCACGCGCGGCAGCGGAATCGAACAGATCGGCAAGGTTGGCCATGCGGGGATTTTATACTGGTGCACATGTCCCCCGTCCCCGCCCCTGTCGATCCGGCCCAGGCCGTACAGCGCATCCGCGAACTGGCCCGTGCGCATGGCTTCCAGCGCTGCGGCATCGCCGGCATCGAGCTGGGCGAGGATGAGGCACATCTGGCCGACTGGCTGGGCCAGGGCCTGTACGGCACGATGGACTGGATGGCGCGCCACGGCACCCTGCGCGCGCGCCCGGCCGAGCTGCTGCCCGGCACCGTACGGGTGATCTCGGTGGGCATGGACTACAGCCACAAGGACGACACCGAAGCCTGGGCAACCCTGGCCGACCCGGGCCGCGCCTACGTGGCCCGTTACGCCTTGGGCCGCGATTACCACAAGCTGATGCGCAACCGCCTGCAGAAGCTGGCCACGCAGATCAACGATGAAGTGGCACCGCTGGGCTACCGCGTATTCGTCGATTCCGCCCCCGTGCTGGAACGCGCACTGGCGCGCAACGCCGGCCTGGGCTGGATCGGCAAGCACACCTGCCTGATCGACCGCCACGGCGGTTCGTGGTTCTTCATCGGCGAGATCTACATCGATATCCCGCTGCCGATCGATGCACCGGCCACTGCGCACTGCGGCACCTGCACGCGCTGCATCGATGTCTGCCCCACCCGTGCGATCACCGGCCCGCATCGACTGGACGCACGGCGCTGCATTTCCTACCTGACCATCGAGCACGATGGCGCCATTCCCGAAGACATGCGGCCATTGATGGGCAACCGCATCTACGGCTGCGACGACTGCCAGCTGGTCTGCCCCTGGAACAAGTTCGCCAAGCGCACCGACGAAGCCGACTTCCGCGCACGCAACAACCTCGACACTGCCCGTCTGGACCAGCTGTTCGCCTGGGACGAAGCCGAGTTCCTGCGCCGCACCGAAGGCAGCCCGATCCGCCGCAGCGGCCATGAGCGCTGGCTGCGCAACATCGCCGTGGCACTGGGCAATGCGCCGACCACGGCCGAAACGCTGGCCGCACTGCACACCCGTGCCGACGATCCATCCCCCCTGGTGCGCGAACACGTGCAGTGGGCGCTGGGCCAGCACGCTCCGCGCTGACGTGCGATCCTGAGCACCCGTTCCACCTGCCGCACGCCGTTCCCATGCAGCCACGCAACGACGACATCCTCACCCCCAGCCAGCTCAACACCCTGGCCCGCGACCTGCTGGAAGGCAGCTTTCCGGCGATCTGGGTCGAGGCCGAGCTGGGCAGCGTGGCACGCCCCGCCTCCGGGCATCTGTATTTCACCCTGAAGGACGCACGTGCGCAGCTGCGCGCGGCGATGTTCCGGATGAAGGCGCAGTACCTGAAGTTCGTGCCGCGCGAAGGCATGCGCGTGCTGGTGCGTGGCAAGGTGACCCTGTACGACGCCCGTGGCGAGTACCAGATGGTGCTGGACCACATGGAGGAAGCCGGCGAAGGCGCACTGCGCCGCGCCTTCGAAGAGCTGAAGGCACGGCTGGAGGCCGAGGGCCTGTTCGACCCGGCACGCAAACGGTCGATGCCTGCACATGTGCGGCGACTGGCGGTGATCACCTCGCCCACCGGCGCCGCCGTGCGCGACGTGCTGAGCGTGCTCGGCCGCCGCTTCCCGCTGCTGGAAGTGGACCTGCTGCCGACCCTGGTCCAGGGCAGCACGGCCGCCGCGCAGATCACCCGCCTGCTGCAGGCCGCCGATGCCAGTGGCCGCTACGACGTGATCCTGCTGACCCGCGGTGGCGGTTCGCTGGAAGACCTGTGGGCGTTCAACGATGAAGCGCTGGCCCGCGCGATTGCGGCCAGCCACACGCCAGTTGTGTCGGCGGTGGGCCACGAAACCGACTTCAGCCTCAGCGACTTCGCCGCCGACCTGCGCGCGCCGACACCGTCGGTGGCCGCCGAACTGCTGGTCCCGGACCAGCGCGAACTGGCGTTGCGCCTGCGCCGCACGGCCGCACGCATGGTGCAGCTGCAACGGCACGCGATGCAGCAGGCGATGCAGCGCGCCGATCGCGCCCTGCTGCGCCTGAACGCGCAAAGCCCACAGGCGCGACTGGATCTGCTGCGTCGCCGCCAGCTGGACCTGGGCCGGCGCCTGCATGCTGCATTCAACCAGCAGCAGGAGCGTCGTGCCGCGCGCCTGCGTCATGCAGCGGCGGTATTGCGCGGGCACCATCCACAGCGCCAGCTCGACTCGATGCAGCGCCGCCTCGCCGCTCTGCGTGGGCGTCCGCAGGCTGCAATGCAGCGCCTGCTGGAACGCGATGCGCTGCGCCTGCGCGGGCTGGCGCGTTCGCTGGAGGCGGTCAGCCCGCTGGCCACCGTGGCCCGTGGTTACAGCATCCTGACCCGCAGTGACGATGGCACGCTGGTACGGAAGGTCGACCAGGTGCAGCCTGGCGATGTGCTGCAGGCGCGCGTCGGCGACGGCGTGATCGACGTACAGGTCAAGTAAAGGGGTGTTCGGCAGGGCTGCGCCCTGCACCTGCAGAGGCTTCAAGCAACGGCCGAAGCAACAGCCAAAGCGGCTCTGGATTGCTGATGGTTTGGCGGGGCGGTGTGGCTGTGCAGGACACGCCGTAAACCCATCCCTGGGGGCTCGATGGCGCCATCCATGGCGCCAACGGTCCTGCACAGCCACACCGCCCCACCCTCGACAGTTTCCCGATGACGGTCGGTAGATCCACGCCACGCGTGGATGAATCTCTGTCAGATATCGAATCAATTCGGGGTCAGATCCGTTTCCCGTAGGAAAACGGATCTGACCCCACGCCATTCCGACAGATCGCGAGAATCTGTCGAAGGCGGGGTGGGTCCGGTTGCGGGGGCGTGAGCCGCATGGATGCGGCGACCGAGCTTACATGGACGTACTTGCAGCGGCCCCCGCAACCGGACCCACCCCGCCTACCAACAGGAAACCCGCTTCTGCTTCGGCTGTTGCTGTTGCCTTGGTTCGCAGCGGGTGCAGGGCTGCAAGCCCTGCCGACCAACCTCCTACTTCGCCTGCTCGCAGAACTTCTGCCGGTACTCGAGCGCCTTCGGCACCAGCGCCTGCAGGTTCTGGATGCGGGTGCCCGGGTTCGGGTGGGTGGACGCGAACTCCGGCGGTGCCTGGCCACCACTGGCCTGGCCCATGCGCTGCCACAGCGGCACCGCCTCGCGGGGATCGAAGCAGGCAGCTGCGGCCAGCATCAGCCCCACTTCATCCGCCTGCGTCTCGTGGCTGCGCGCATAGGGCAGCAGATACCCATAGCCCATCGCCGACATCATCATCTGTTGCTGCTGCGCATCCATGCCACTGGCGGCGCCGGCCACCTGCCCGATCTGGGTCAGCTTCTGCTGGGCCATACGCTGTGCACCATGGCGCAGCAGCGCATGGGCGATCTCATGGCCCATCACAACCGCCATCGCATCGCGGGTGCGCGCTACCGGCACCAGTCCGGTGTAGACCGCCATCTTGCCGCCCGGCAGGCAGAACGCATTGGCCTGCTCGGACGGGATCACGTTCACTTCCCACTGGAAATCCCGCGCGAAATGCGCCGGCTGCACGCCATGCTCCTGCGCCAGCGCGGTCTCCACCACATCGACCTTGGCGATCAGCCGCTGGGCGATGTCGCGCACATCGCGCGCGATAGGCGCATTGGGGTCCATCGGCCGTTCCTGCGACAGGATCTGCTGGTAGGCCTGCAGCCCCAGCGCGGTTTCCTGGCGCGCGTCCAGGCTGCTGTCGATCATCACCTTCTCGCCGGTGTACGGATCGACCGTGCGGTTGGAGAACCAGTAGAACAGCGCATAGCCGGCGGCCAGCAGCAGCACCCACCAGCGGATGTTGCCGAACAGGCCACGCCGCTGCGGGCCTTGCGACGAGCGGGAGAAGGGATCGTTGCGCATCGGGGGACTTCCTGCTGGCCCCGCCGGCCGGCGGGCACGGCGCAATCTTAGTGCGCCACTGCCCGCAGCGGGTGAAGCCGGGTGCCGCTCAGATGCCGCGCACCAGGCGGAAGCCGATGCGGGCGTTGGTGGTATCCGAATCCTGGGATTGCCGCCAGGCCGCACGGGTCTGCTCGGGGGCATTGGCCCAGTTGCCACCGCGGATCACCCGCGACCGACAGCCCGGGTTGAACCAGGCGACGCCATCGGACGGTGCGCGGCGGTAGCTGGCATGCCAGCAGTCGGCCACCCATTCACTGAGGTTGCCGCCCATATCGTGCAGGCCGAAGGCATTGGCCTGGAAGCTGGCCACCGGCGCCGGCCCCCACCAGCCATCGCCGTACCCGATAAACGCGTTGTGCCAATGCCGGCCCGAAGGCGAAACGTCCTTGCTGCCGGTGAAGTTGCCGCTGCCCGGCGGCGGCACGCCGGCATCGCCCCACGGATAGCGGCCACTGCTGCCAGCGCGCAGCGCGTACTCGAACTCGGCTTCGCTGGGCAGCCGGTAGCTGCGGCCGGTCTGCTCGGACAGCCACGCCGCATAGTTCTCGGCATCACGCACACTGACGTGCATCACCGGCGAGTTGCCCAGCGCGCGGCCGCCGTCGTAGTCCGAGCGCCAGTCCACGCCGCTGCGGCGGATGAAATTGCCGCTGCGTTCGTCGTAGACCACCGAATGGCCACGCCGGGTCGCGCGTGGACGCGCATTGGACGCTTTCACGTAGCGCTCGAAGTCGCTGACGGTGATCTCGGTGATCGCCATGGCAAAGCCGCGATCGAAGCGCACATAGTGCGACGGACGCTCGGCATCACTCGAGCCCGGTTCGGCATCGCCCGCGCCCATCTGGAAGCCACCGTGGGGCACCACCACCATCTGCGGTCCGCGCCCACCATCGCGCATCGCATCACTGAACACCTGTCCTGGCCGGAAGCTGCCGTAATGGGTGGCCAGGTCGATGCGCTCGCGCAGCTGGCCTACCACTGCATCACCCGGCAGAGCGATGCGAAGTGCCTCGGCCAGTTTCTCGCGCGCCGGCTTCAGCCCTTGTGGCGTGGCAAGGTCACGCAGGCCGTCATCACGCAGTTGCAGCAGCGTGGCGGCGCGGATCTGCTCGATGCGCTCGAACGCGTCGGCAATCGTCGGCGACGAATCGCGCACTTTGCTGGCTTCGGCCAGCCAGGTACCCGCGCTGGCGAAATCGCGCGCCCGCGCGGCATCTTCGGCACGGCGGATCAACCCGCTCTCGGCAGCGGCCAGGCCCTGCCGTACGCGGCTGTTGCCTTCATCCAGCGCCAGTGCCTCACGGAAATTGCCAATGGCACCGTCGCCATCCTCGCCGATACGGTCCGAGCGAAGGTCTTCCTCGCCAGCGCGGTTGTAGGCCACCACGCGTTGCGCCAGCTCCACCCGCGCCTGCAGCGCACGCACCTTCTCATCCTTCGGCGCCAGCGTCAGCAACACCAGTGCCTGGCGGCTGGCCTCGGCCAGTGCCTCGCGCTGCTTCAGCGGCCGCACCAGCAGGGCATCGGCCAACTGCTGCAATCGCTGACGGGCACGCTGCAGGCCCAGCCGGGCCTGGCGGTCATCCGGGTTTTCTTCCTGCACCGCCAGCCACAACGGAATGGCAGCATCCGCATCTTCATAAAGCCGCCCTTCGGCGAACGCCTGCTCGGCAGCACGCCGCAACTGGACCAGGCTGCGGCCCTGGCGGTCCACCCGTGGCGGCGTCCACTGCTGTACGTCCTCGGCGGCATCTTCACCGGCGATGGTCACGCTGCCCTGCCGGGCCTGCGGACTGGCATCGGTGCCGGTGTCGGCCCCCTCGGCCGCGGGCGCCTCTCCGCTGGCGGCCCTGTCCGCCGGCGCGGACGGCGACGGCGTGCAGCCGGCCAGGGCCACGGCCAGGGCGGTGCACAGCACGGGCGACAACGGAAAACGCAAGCAGAGCCTCCTTCGGCACGGACGCGGACCGACGTTAGGCTATTCTCCCCTGCCTGAGCAAACCCGAGTAGTAGGCCCTGACCCGTGGCAACCTGGATCACCACCCCCGCCGAGCTGGATGCGTACTTCCAGCAGCGACCGACCCGCATCGGCCTGGACACCGAATTCATCCGTGAACGCACGTTCTGGCCGCAGCTGGCGCTGGTGCAGATGGCCGTTGGGCAGGACATCCTGCTGATCGACCCGCTGATTCCCGGCATGACCGAAGCGCTTGCGCCCTGGCTGGCCGATGAATCGATCACCAAGGTAATGCACAGCGCCAGCGAAGACCTGGTTGCCTTCAAGTGGGCCTGCGGCGTATTGCCGCGGCCGCTGTTCGACACCCAGATCGGGGCATCGCTGGCCGGCATCGGCGGCGGCATGGGCTACCAGAAGCTGGTCGCGGAGATCACCGGGGTGGCGCTGGCCAAGGGCGAGACCCGTTCGGACTGGATGCGCCGCCCGCTGTCCGAGTCGCAACTGCAGTACGCCGCCGACGACGTCGAGCATCTGTTCGCACTGCACGACGCCATCGATGCCAGGCTGCAGGCGCTGGGCCGCCAGCAGTGGCTGCACGACGATGGTGAGCGGCTGCTGGCCAGCGTCGCCAATGATGAAGACCGCTGGCCGCACCTGGCGATGCGCTCGGCACAGTTCCTTGATGCCGCTGCACAGCGCCGCCTGCTGCGCCTGCTGCGCTGGCGCGATGTGCAGGCACGCAGCAGCGACCGCCCGCGTAGCTGGATCCTGGACAACGAGCTGGCCGCCACCCTCGCGCGCACGCCTCCGGCCGACGCGGCGGCGCTGGGCAAGCTGTTCGAGCAGTTCCCGAAGGCACCGCGCAAGCTGGCCGGCGCCGTGTGGCAGGCACTGGAGACGCCGCTGGCCGATGAAGCCGACGCGCCGCTGGCACTGCCGGCCAACGACAGCAACAAGCAGGCCCTGAAGAAGCTGCAGGATGCGGTGGCCGAGCGCAGCCGTGAGCTGGGGCTGCCGGATGGCATCCTCGCCTCGCGCAAGCATCTGGAAAGCTATCTGGAACGTCGCCAATGGCCGGCCGCACTGGCCGGCTGGCGCCAGCAGGAACTGGAGTCGCGGCTGCAGGCACTGTTGCCCGCGCACTGAGATCAACCGGCGCCGGTACCGCAAACATGAGCATCTGCCACGCTTGCCGGCGTGCGCGTGGACCTGTCCAATAGCGTCCCCGCTACTGTTGGATTGCATCAGATGACAAATGGACTTGCGAAAGACGGCCTTTCCATGGACGACCTGGCCTGGCGCGTGCAGGCGCGCAGCGCACTGCAGGAACACGACCATGCAGCACTTGAGGCGCTGCTTGCCCCACACGAACAGGCCTGGCTGAACGGCGCCCGGCCGCTGCCCGGCATCCGCTGGCGCCTGCGCAACCTGCAGGACGCGGCGCTGCCCCTGGATGAACGCCTGCAGCAGGCGCAACGGTGGGTTGCCGCCGCTCCGCACAGCTACTACGCACACCTGCGCCTGGGTGCCTGCTGGGAATCGGCCGCTGGGGCCCTGCGCAGCGCCGACGTGGCCGCACTGGTGGAAGACAGCCAGTGGCTGGCCGCACAGCAGGCGCGCGACCACGCCGTGCATGCCTATCTGCAGGCAATTGCGCTGTCGCAGCGCCCGGCGCTGGCGCTGGATGGCATCAAGCGCATCACCAGCTACCTGCGCGAACCAAACTGGCTGCGCGCGCTCCAGGCGGGGCAACCGCCGGAGTCCGATGAAGCCGCCCTGGCCGAGCACTATCCGCAGGCGTGGCCGCAGGCGTTGCAGTTGCTGTCGCGCTTCGGTTCGCCCCTGCAGCACCTGCCGGAATGCCTGCCGCCGCTGTTGCGCGATCGCAGCGAGGACGATTTCGATGCCCCCCTCGCGTACTGGATGCGCCTGGTGCTGGAACAGCGTCCGGACGACCTGGGCACGCTGGAAGACACCCTCTACTACCTGTACCCGCGTTGGGGCGGCAGCCACGAGGCGATGGAGGATTTCATCGAAGGCAGCTGGTGCCGCGGCCTGGAGCTGGCACAGCGCAATGCGTTGCGCTGGTGCAAGGAACAGGACTGGATGGGCGAGCTGCCGCGTCGCGGCGATGCCGAAGCGGTGGCCGTGCACGAGCGCGCGTATGAACAGATCCTGGACTGGCACCTGGAGGGCTACGTGCGTGCTGAAGTCCTGACCCAGCGTGCCGCACTCCGCTTTCATCTCGGGCGCATCGAGGAGATCGAAGACCAGGTGCAATGGGACACCGGATGCATGCAGGCCGCGCTTGAGGACCTGCAGCACGCGTGGGCACTGGATCGTGACATGGTCCTGCACGGTGGTTTCAGCAGTCTGGAGGCCTGCACCTGGTTCGCCCATGTTGACGGCGCCGAAGCGCTGTTCGCGCAGGTCGTGGATTACGCCGCGCGCGAAGGCGATTCGGCGCTCGGCCTGCTCTGGGCGGCCACCGCCATCGAGCATGGGATGCTGGGCCAGGCAGCCGATCCGGCACGTGCCCGGCCCCTGCTGCAGCGCGCCCTGGAACTGGCGGCGCAACAGAAGACCTCCACGGTTACCTTTGCGTCCAACCTGTTCTGCGATGTCTCGCAGGACGCGGGACTGTCGTTGTTGCAGCGCATGGCCGACGACGGAGACGCCGGTGCGATGGCCGCGCTGTGCGACCTGTACAAGGGCCGGCTGGGCGGCCGCGACCAGCCGGACTTCGTTGATGCCCAGAAAGCCCTGTACTGGCAGGAGCGTGCCGTCGAAGGCGGCGACCTGATCGCCACCTACAACCTTGGCGTGCGCCTGGTTGCCGCCGGTGGCGCTGACAACGAAGCGCGTGCGCGCGAACTGTACCTGCGCTGCCTGCGCGAAGCCGACGCCGGTGAACGCGTGTGGGGCCCGGCCTGCCGCAACCTGGCCTGCCTGGCCTTCGATGGCCAGAACGACGCGCACAAGCGCGAAGCGGTCGAACGCGCCTTGATTCCGCTGTGGTGGCGCGGTGAGGACGATGACAAGCTGTGGGCGGCCGGCTACCTGGCCGACGTGTACCACTTCGGCAACGGCGTGCCGGCCAACGCCTTCCTTGCCCTGACCTGGCTGCAGCGCGCCAGCGAGATCGACACGGAGTACGTGGATGTGGTGCGCATGGCGCCGCTGATCAACGGCGAAGGCCGCTGGTTCGGCGCCAGCCGCGCGCGCAAGCAGCAGGCGCAGGACCGCCAGCAGGTGGACAGCGCCACCTGGGCCCTGACCTTCGGCCAGCGCAGCCAGGACAGCGACCTTACCGCAGTCTGAAACAACGAAAAGGGCGGCCCGGAACTCCGGGCCGCCCTTTGCATTCCAGCGGTGCGATGACGGGAGAACCCGTCACCGCGCCAGCGCCTTACCAGTTCATGTTCAGCGAGACACCCACGGTGCGCGGTTCGTTGTAGACCGCGGCCATGTAGTTCTCGATCACGCCCTTCAGGTTCTTCTCGTTGGTGATGTTGCGCGCGAACAGCGCCACTTCGTAGGCACCGTAGTTGCCCGAGTAGCCGATCTTCAGGCCACCCTCGAAGTCACCCTTGGAGTTGAACTCCTTGCTGTCGTACAGCACGAAGCTGGTGTAGCCCTGCTTGTTCCAGTCGGTGGAGACGAACATGGTGCCAGCGTCGCTGACCGGGAAGTCGTAACGGGCGGCCAGGTTCACGTTGTACTTCGGCGCATTCGGCAGCGGGTTGCCGTCGATCTGCGCGAAGGTGTTGGCGCCGACCTCGATGGTCGGATCATTCACCGTGCAGACCACCTGGCCGTTGAGGCCGCAGACCTGCGCGTACACGCGCTTGTCCTTGATCTCGCTGTGCAGCAGGCTCAGGCCAGCGCTCAGGGTCAGGTTCGGGATCGGGCGCAGTTCCATGTCCGCTTCGAAACCGTAGGCCTTGGCCTTGTCGGCGTTGAACAGCACGCCATTGCCGTCCGAATCGTTGCCGTTGAGCTGGATGTCGTTGACGGTGTAGGTGAACGCGGTGGCGTTCAGGCGCAGGCGGTTGTCCCACAGGCTGCTCTTCACGCCCGCTTCCCAGGACAGGATCGTCTCGGAATCGGCGGTGGTGAAATCGGCATTGAACACCGCCGAACGGCCCTGGATGGTCGGGCCGCGGAAGCCACGTGCGACCTTGGCGTAGACGCTCACGTCCGGCGTGATCTGATACATCGCGCTCAGGTCCCAGCTCGGGGTGGTGTCGGACATCTTGACGTCGGTGCGGCCCTTGTAGGTGACCACGCCGGCAGCGGTATCAGCGGTCTTCAGCAGACGCGTGTGCTTCTCGTCCTTGGTCTGGCGCAGGCCGGCGGTGACGGTGAACTTGTCGGTGAAGGCGTAGCTGATCTGGCCGAAACCGGCCCACGAAGTGTTCTTGTTGCGCAGGCGCACCCAGTTGTTCGGGTTGCGTGCCGCGCCCTGCAGGAACCACGCGCGCTGGTAGAAGTCGGTGGTGTCGCTGCCGTTGAAGTAGAACGCACCAGCCTGCCACTGCAGGGCGCTGTCATCATGGCTGGCCAGGCGGAATTCCTGGGTCCACTGGTCCAGATCACGGATGCGGCCCATCGACTGGCCATATCCGTTCGGCACGCCGTTCACCGGGAAGTTCACCGCAGCACCGCCGTCGGTGTCGCCACGGCTGTAGCCGGAGGTGGTCTCGTAGGCGGTGATCGAGGTGAAGTCGATCGCACCGAAGTCGTAGCGTGCCTTCACCGAGCCGCCGTAGGTCTTGTACGCCTGCGGGTTGTTGTCGGCTTCGTCGTAGGCGACCTTGTCGCGCGGCACGTCGGTCTTGTTCGAGCCCTTGGTCAGCGCGCCGCGCAGGAACAGGGTCGAGGTGCCTTCATAATCGCGGGCGTGGGCCGAGGCCAGGATCGAGAACTGGTCGCTCGGGGTCAGCAGCAGCTGCGCGCGCACGTTGCGGTCATCGAAGCCGCCCATGGCGTTCTTCTTCGGGCCGACCGTGCCATCGGCACTCGGGCCCTTGTAGGTGTTGTCGACATAGTCGTCGCGGTGCTGGTACAGGGCCGACACGCGGAACGAGGCGATGTCGTTGATCGGGCCGCCGAAGCCGCCGTCGATCGACACGCTGTTGTAGGTCGCATAGCTGGCGCTGACGCGGCCGGTGTAGTCCTGGGTCGGCTTCAGGGTGTCGAACTTGACGATGCCGGCGGTGGTGTTGCGGCCGAACAGCGAACCCTGCGGGCCGCGCAGCACTTCCACCTGGTCGACGTCATAGACCGGGTTGGACTTCAGCACCACGTGCTCCAGCACCACGTCGTCCTGGATGATCGACACCGGCTGCGAGGCACCCAGGTAGAAGTCGATGTTGCCCAGACCTCGGATGTAGAAGCGCGGGAAGATGCGGCCGGTGGTGGTTTCCGCATACAGGCTCGGCACGCGGCCGGACAGCGCCAGCAGGGTGTCGTCGCCGCCTGCGGTGAAGTCGCGCATGCGCTCGCCCTGCACCACGCCGACCGAGACCGGCACTTCCTGCAGGTTCTGCTCGCGGTGTTCGGCGGTCACGGTGATCGTGTCCAGCCCGGTCGGGGTCGGCGCGCTGTCCTGCGCGGCGGCACCGAAGCTGCCAACCAGGGCCAGGCCGGCACAGGCCAGTGCCAGCGGGTGGCGGCGGAAGGAAACAAGGGAAGACGACAGACCCGACAGGCGGCGGGAATCGGTATGGGAGGGCATGCAATGCTCTGAGGAGGCGTCCGTGCGGCCTGCGCGAGCCGGGCGGCAAAAAGGAGGAAAACTGCGCAAGCGGCCATTATCCCCCAAATTGTTACGATTTCGTTGCGCGGCACCCAAACCCGGCGAAACAAGCGGTTTCGGCACAGTCACCGGGCATTCCGCACGCCCTGAAGGCTTGACTCAGGGCAGCGGGCCCAACGCCACATCGACCATCGCCAGCAGCCGCTCGCGGCTGATGCCGTCACGCGCCTGCACCGAAATGCCGTGCAGCACCGTGGCGAAGTGATCGCCCAGTGCCTGCACCGCCACATCGCCGACCAGCTCCCCTTCGGACTGCGCCTGCTGCAGGCGCGCGATGATCGCCGCCGTGCGCTGGCGACGATGGCTGGCCAACCAGTCCCGCACGCCTTCGCCATCGGGCGAGACGCTGCTGGCCGAGGACACCACCAGGCAGCCATGCGGACGCCCACGACGGGTGTAGGTCAGCACCGCCTCGCGCAGCATGGACCCGATCGCCTCGCGCAGCGTGGCCTGCTCCAGCGCGCGCGGCGCGAAACCACCCTCGCCTTCTTCGTACAGCGCAACGGCTTCGCGGAACAACTGCTCCTTGCTGCCGAACGCGGCGTAGATGCGTGCAGAGGCAATGCCCAGTGCTTCGACCAGTGCCGACATCGACGTGCCTTCATAGCCGTGCTGCCAGAACAGCAGCATCGCCTTGCGCAACGCCTGGTCCCTGTCGAATTCGCGCGGTCGCCCTGCCATCTGCCTGCCTGCTCCAGTGAGGCGCGCAGTGTAACGCGGGTGTTGACCACCGCGAGGGCCGCGCCTATTCTTTGTCGATCGACAAACAATTGGAGCAACACATGCAGACCCTCAAGGGCCCCAGCCTGCACCTGGCGCAGTTCGCCGGCGACCAGGCCCCATTCAACTCACTTGCCGGCATTGCCGCGTGGGCCGCCGGCCACGGCTTCAAGGCCCTGCAGATCCCGGCCTGGGATGCACGCCTGTTCGACCTGGCCACCGCTGCCGACAGCCAGGACTACTGCGACGACCTCCGCGGCACCCTGGCCGAGCACGGCCTGCAGGTCAGTGAGCTGACCACCCACATCCTCGGCCAGCTGGTCGCCGTGCATCCGGCCTACGACGAACTCTGCGATGGTTTCGCACCCGAAGCACTGCGCGGCAATCCGAAGGCCCGCAGCGAATGGGCGCAGCAGCAGCTGCACCTGGCCGCCCGCGCGTCACGCCGTCTCGGCCTGCAGGACATGGGCACTTTCTCCGGCTCGTTCGCCTGGCCCTACCTGTTCCCGTTCCCGCAGCGCCCACCGGGCCTGATCGACGCCGCGTTCGATGAACTGGCACGACGCTGGCGGCCGATCCTTGACACCTGCGAGGACAACGGCATCAACCTCTGCTACGAGATCCATCCCAGCGAAGACCTGCATGACGGCACCAGCTTCGAACGCTTCTTCGAGCGCGTCGGCCAACACCAGCGCTGCCGCATCCTGTTCGATCCCAGCCACTTCGTGCTGCAGCAGCTGGACTACCTGGAGTACCTGGACATCTACCACCCGCTGATCCGCATGTTCCATGTCAAGGACGCCGAATTCCGTCCGAGCGGGCGCCAGGGCATCTATGGCGGCTATGCCGACTGGACCGAACGTGCGGGCCGCTTCCGCTCGCTGGGCGATGGCCAGGTCGACTTCAAGTCGATCTTCTCCAAGCTGGCCCAGTACGACTACGCGGGCTGGGCAACGCTGGAATGGGAGTGCTGCCTGAAGGACCAGGAAGCTGGCGCGCGCGAGGGCGCCGCGTTCATCCGCGACCACATCATTCCGGTCACCGACAAGATTTTCGACGACTTCGCCGGTGCACCGATCAGCACCGCGCAGATGCAGCAGATGCTCGGCATTGCCTGAGCCCCAACGGAGCACTCCCCCCATGACCACTTCCCTTTCCGCTGGCGCTGCCGGCGACGCTTCGCTGCGCCACCACTACCTGCGCATCGATGGTCAGCGCGTGCATTGCGTATCCGCCGGCCACGGTGAACCGGTGCTGCTGATTCCCGGCTGGCCGCAGACCTGGTACGCCTGGCGCCACGTGCTGCACGCGCTGGCCGAGGCCGGTTTCGAAGCCATCGCGGTCGATCCGCCGGGCATCGGCGAATCCGGCCGCCCCGCCCACGGCTACGACACCGGCAGTGCCGCCGCCGTCCTGCACCAGACCATGCAGGCACTGGGCCACGACCGCTATCAGGTGGTCGGGCATGACATCGGCATGTGGATCGCCTATGCGCTGGCCAGCGACCAGCCGCAGGCGGTGCGCCAGCTGGCGGTCACCGAAGCGGTGATTCCAGGCCTTGCGCCGGAACCGGGCATCTTCGCAGCACCGGCCGACAACATCTTCCTCTGGCACTTCATGTTCAACCAGGTGGCCGACCTGCCCGAAGCACTGATCAGTGGGCGCGAACGCGCCTACCTGGAGTTCATGTTCGATCGCTGGTCGTACCGGCGCGATGCCGTGGCTGCCGATACCTACATCGCCGCCTACAGCCGCCCCGGCGCACTGCGGGCCGGCTTCGCCTGGTACCGCGCGATTCCGGAAACGATCCGCCAGAACAAGCAGCGCGCGCAGCGCCGGCTGGCGATGCCGGTGCTGGCCATCGGCGCCGAGCACGCCACCGCCGATGCGCCGATGCTGACCCTGCAACCGCATGCCGACAACGTGCGCGGCAGCATCGTGCCGGGCTGCGGTCACTTCATCATGGAAGAAGCGCCGCAGGCGTTCCTGGCACAGCTGCTGCCGTTCCTGCAGGAGGCACACCATGCAGCTTGAACCGGCGCTGCAGCAGTTCGTCGATGCCGTCGCGGCACATCCGCTGCCGGACGACCTGCGCGAGCTGCGTGCGATCAGCGAGAGCGCGCTGCCACAGCTGCAGGGGGCGCCGCAGCCGGTTGCACATGTGATCGAACACACGGTGATCGCACGCGACGGGCATGCGTTGGACGTCCGCCTTTACACACCGGAAGGGCTGCCCGATGGACCGGCGCCGGCGTTGTTGTTCGCCCATGGCGGCGGCTGGTTCCAGTGTTCGCTGGCGGTCTACGACGGTCCCTGCCGTGCCCTGGCCAATGCCAGCGGCTGCGTGATCGCCGCCGTGGGCTACCGGCTGGCGCCGGAGCACTCGTTCCCGGTTCCACTGCATGACGTCGCCGACGCCTGGCACTGGTTGCAGGACAACGCCGAGCGCCTCGGCCTGGACCCACAGCGGCTGGCGATCGGTGGCGACAGCGCGGGTGGCAACCTCGCAGCCGCCTGCTGCCTGCTGCTGCGCGAACGGGGCCTGCCGCAACCGTGCCACCAGCTGCTGCTGTACCCGGCGCTGGATGCCGGCATGAGCAGCGATTCCTACCGCGACTACGCCACTGGCTATTACCTCAGCGCCGAACTGATGCAGCGCTGCTGGCAGGCTTATCTGGGTGGCCTGGATCAGCCGCCGTCACTGGCCTCGCCCGCCCACGCAACCGACCTGCAGGGGCTGGCGCCAGCCTCCGTGCTCAGCTGCGAGCACGATCCGCTGCGCGACGAGGCCGAGCAGTACGCGCACCGCCTGCAGGCTGCGGGTATCCACTGCACGCTGGAGCGGCTGCCGGGGATGATCCATGCCTGCATCCACCTGCAGGGCGTTGCTGTTTCCACCGGCGTGGCGGTACAGCGCGCGGGCGATCTGCTGCGCCAGGCCCTGGTCTGAACCGGCCGGGGGCGGTAGCAGATCCACGCCTGCCACCGTCCCGGCCCGGCGCTTGGCAAGCCCGGCAGGCAGCGCTACACTGAAAGCCTGCCGTGGGGCCATAGCTCAGCTGGGAGAGCGCGTCGTTCGCAATGACGAGGTCAGGAGTTCGATCCTCCTTGGCTCCACCACTATTCAGACAAAACAGCGTGCCGCGAGGCGCGCTTTTTTGTTTTTCAAGGGTTTAACCGGCATCTGCGTGAATGCGGATGATCCGTGTCCGACCATCTTTCGACCCGTTTTCCTACGTTTGGCTTAAGCCGAACTTACGGAAACAAGCCCGATGCGGATCGCCCTCACCAAGAAAACCGTTGCTACTGTTCTACCGAAGGATCGCCCCTACGAGCTCAGGGACGCGCAGGTGCGCGGTCTACTGCTCCGGGTGCAGCCCTCTGGATACAAAGCTTGGATTGTCACTTGGGCGCACGGAAAGCGTCGTACGCTTGGGTCTACCGATCATATCTCGCTTGACCAGGCTCGAGATATTGCCCTCAAAGTGATGGCCGAGTACGTCCAATCGGGCTTACCCAACATCGCAAAGCCAGAGCTCCCAAGGATCACGCTCCGAGCGTATCTGGACGACCACTACGCCCTTTGGGCCAAAACAGAGCTTAAGCGGGCGGACGACGCGCTGCGGCGCATCGAGCAGGCCTTCGCTGACCTGCTGCCTATGACTTTAAAAGACATCAACGCCAAAGTCATCGAACGATGGTGGGTCACGCGACTGAAGGACACTGTTCGACCCGGTGCTAGACAAACCATCACAAAGGCCACCGCATCGCGGAATTTGGCTACCCTACGGTCAGCCCTGTCCAAGGCAGTTAAGTGGGGAATGCTGGAAGCCAACCCCGTCACGGAAGCTGCACTGAAGGTCTCGAAGCCTCGTAGCGTGGTCCGTTTCCTCAGTCCCGCTGAGGAGCACTCCTTGCGTGCTGCTCTCACATCCCGCGATTGTGCCGTCTCGCTGGCACGTAAGTCGGGAAACAGGTGGCGTGCAGATCGTAAACGCGCATTGCTCCCGGAAATACCTACAGGAGCCTATGCCGATCATTTGCATCCATTGGTGCTACTAGCCATGAATACTGGTCTCCGCAAAGGCGAACTACTTTCGCTGGACTGGTCGGATATCAACATGCAAGCGCGGCTTCTGACTGTTCGACCTGAACATGCCAAGTCTGGGAGGCAACGCCATGTACCGCTAAATGGCGAGGCGATGACCGTACTGCGCCAGTGGGTATCGCAGTCAACGGGTAATGGAGCTGTGTTTGGGGTTGCTGGCATGAAATCATCGTGGGAGAAGCTCTTGATCGATGCCAAGATCATCAACTTCCGTTTCCACGATCTGCGCCATCATTTTGCCAGCAAGCTAGTTATGGCGGGGGTGGATTTAAACACTGTCCGGGAACTATTGGGTCACGCTGACTTGACGATGACCCTGCGTTACGCACACCTTGCGCCAGAACATCTTGCAGCGGCAGTGGCAAAGCTAACTTACGGGCAGCCACGCCCAGCCAGCGCCCCGCAATTCGGGGAACCTCGATAATCTGCATGCAGGCGGCGCAAAGCGAGACCCGCTTCAGAACCAGCTCAATTCGAGCCCCCCTGAATACACATACATGTCTCTCAGGGCCCTTATCGCAGATGCCCTCGACCTGAACTGCAGGCCGGCAGGTCCACACTATGCACTAGATGTACTAGCACGACCTCTAAGTGTCATTCATAGCGCGACATACCACTCGCCATTCCCACAAGGCATCGAGTATTCTGGTTATGCCATCAGGGGGATGGCTGATAAGGATTTCGACAATGATTGACCTGTGCCTTTTCGACCTGGATAACACCCTACTTCGCACCGATGACCTGGATGTAATTCGGCCACAGGGCGTCGGGAAACAAGCGGATCAAGCATACGCGGCTGAGCTGCTGCATAGCTTCGGAGATCCAGCGCCGCGATACATTTACGCACCAGCGCACTTAGATGCACTGAAGGCACGATGGCCTCAAATGAAGATGGGTATCTTCACTCGTGCACCACGCGCTTATGCACAAGTACTGTTACAAGCCGCATATCCCAACATGCACTGGGATGTGGGAATTGGCTATGAAGATGTGGCTTATGGCCTATGGAAGCCAAATGGAGAAGGAATCAGGCTGGCAATGCAGCGAATGGGTATTGCTGACCCTCGCCGCGTGGTTATGGTCGGCGACGAATCTGCCGATGTAAAAGCCGCCTACAATGCTGGTTGCTACACGGTCCTGGACAAGGCCTCGTGGCCTAATGACTGGCGGAACTGGGACAACTATAAGCACTGGGACGCATTGAAGCTTCTTCCTGACGCAGTCATCGAGTTCCCAAGAACGCTCCACCAAGTTCTTGAAGACATTGAGTCGTATGCTCTGAACCTAGAGTGGCAGTTCAACAATTCGATGGATGATTCGCATCAACCCAGCTTTTGCGAGTTCAGCCACATCTTTCCGCGCGAAGTAGGTGAAGGCAACACGAGGGTCAAGATTAGCTTCGCGGGGCGACACTTCTCAAACTGGCCCTCCGTCGCAGCACGCCTGCAATGGCACGCCCTTACACACAACATCCACGCTCACAAGGATGCTCAGCAGTTCCCGGCGCAGTGGTGCAATTCCGTATACGCCTATGTCCGCAGGACCTTTCCACTGCTGTCGTTCCTCGACAGCTCAGTGACCGTGGCCGCCATACCTGCACGCCCCGGACGCAGTCCACGCATGCAATACTTCATCGCGCAGCTACAAAACGACTTTAGACAGCGAGAACCACTGGGCACAACGCACGATGCAGTGCAATTCAGCACCACACTACTGTCTTACAGGAATGGCGTCCGATCACACAGCGGGGATCACCTCAAGCGGGTTCCGCGCTTTGAGAACGTGCGCGATCACCTGGTGGTCACCAATCCAGCCGATGTAGGGGGCAAGGATTTTGTTATCCTTGACGATGTTTGCACCAGCGGCGCGACCCTGATGTACGCCCACAAGCGCTTGA
The DNA here is from genome assembly GCF_056482105.1 of Stenotrophomonas sp. 78350_Sma. Classification (NCBI taxonomy): domain Bacteria; kingdom Pseudomonadati; phylum Pseudomonadota; class Gammaproteobacteria; order Lysobacterales; family Lysobacteraceae; genus Stenotrophomonas; species Stenotrophomonas sp. 78350_Sma. Next base: position 3,196,685 of record NZ_CM151182.1, read on the forward strand.
TGGATGCGGGCGCCCGCAGCGTGGCGCTGTTCGCCCTTTCCAAGAACGTGAGCAATGTGCTGTGACCGTCATTTCCCCAGGCACCGGAAAATTGCTGGCGCTGTCCATGCTAAAAGGCGTGGGTCCTGCTTCGCTGCGAATGGCCGTTAATGTAGCCAACTTTGCCTCGGCCCCTATAGAATCGATCGCGAAGCAGGTTCCTCGCTTGGCGTCCGTCACTCACACTACGCTGTGGGCGGAGGCATTGGAGAAGGCCGAAGTACAGGTAGAACAGGCGGAAAAGACGGGCGCACAAATCTTGTCGGTGCTCGACCCGTCCTACCCAGCGCTACTCAGAGCCACCAGAGACGATCCGGTCATTTTGTACGTCAAAGGCTCTCTTGCGGACAACCCTAACCATTCAGTCGCAGTGATTGGGACCCGTCAGCCAACCAAACACGGGGTGATGATCGCCGAGCGCATCTCCCAATTTTTGGTCGCTCATGGCTGGTCAGTGGTCAGTGGCCTAGCCCTTGGCTTGGATGCCGTCGCCCACCAAACTGCATTGGAAGCGGGAGGACATACTGTGGCAGTTATGGCCCATGGCCTGCACACCGTGGCGCCCTCCAAGCATAAGACCTTAGCCCAAGAAATCCTGGACAAGGGCGGAGCATTGGTCTCCGAGTATCCATTCGGCGTGGAAGCGCGACCGGAGTTTTTCGTCAAACGAGACCGTATCCAGGCCGGATTGGCGCAGGGCGTCGTGATGGTCCAGTCCGATGTGAAGGGCGGCAGCCTACACGCTAGCCGCGCCGCCCTGGACTACGGACGCTGGTTGGCCGTGCCTGAACCTACCAGATTGGATGCGGAAAACATGGAGCCGAAGGTACAGGCGAACATGCTAATTGCATCTGGCAAGCACGATCAGATATCCGAGCTCCTGGGCTGCTCGCCAATTGCGCTGCGAAAGGTGCTCATACTTAAGGGGCGAGACGACTATTCGCAACTTCTCGAAATGCCCCCGCCCGAATGGGGGCAAAGGCCACAGAACCAAGCAGGGCTCCTATGAGACAAGCATCCATGGCGATCTTTATGCGATGCTCGCCACGACTGCCAACAGCACTACTCAAGGCCTAGTGCCAGCGCCCAACACCTAACCGCCCTCAGACGTTCCGTTAAAGGAGACGTAGCTGTTGCCGTGCAATCGTTACTCCATAGTTTGCGCAGCCAGCGACTTCATGTGGTCGAGTATGCGTGCACGCTGATCGGCTGGTAGCTTGGAGAAAGCCAGAATTGCCTCCGCCAAGTCATCGTCCTCTGCAAACAGAAACGCCAATGGAACGCCCAAAGCCTTCGCCATCGCTGCAGCCGTGTCCATGTCAGCACGAGACGTCTGCTGCTCATATCTATTGATACGCGTGCTACCGGCCTGCTTGGTCATCCCGATCTTGGCTCCCAGCGCGCGCTGCGATACGCCCCGCATCGCACGGGCCTCCTTCAATCGCTGCGCAAATATGGCCGTTGCTTTGTCGGACAAGTGAAATCAGCAGTGGGGAACCACTGGCATCTTCACACTTGCGCTTCACTATGCGTAGACTCTACATTTACTGAAGTGGGTCGTAAAGGGCATTCGATGCGGACGACCCGCATTCGTCGCTATAGGGGTCTGTATGAAGCACCACCCGTTACCCGCCGTGGCCAGGCGGGGGACTAGCGTGATCCAGGATGCCGCGCCCCAGATCACCCCATCGTGCATTGAGGCCTACCCATGAACATCAAAGTGTTTAGCTGGTGGCTCATCTTGCTGGGCGTGCTGGGCACACTAGGAACAGGAATCGGCTACCTCTCTTTGAAGGACCGGGCAAACCACGCATACATGCAGAGTGTCATGACGTTTGGAAGCGCCCGATCAGCCGAATGGCAACGCGAAGCACACGAAGCAAAACGCTCACAAGAGCGACTAGTCGCGCTGATGGCTGGAAGCGGGGTCGCCCTGCTCTTCGGGATCGGAATGTGCCTTGCTAGTGGGGGTACGACCGGCCGAAAAAGGCCCTGCCCGCAATGTGCTGAAATCGTTTTGGCGGCAGCCTTCGTTTGCAAACATTGCGGAGCCAAACTCGCACCCCAACAGCCCGAGTCTCGTGCCACAAGCTCCTACCGGGCTTTGGCGAAAGCCACAGAAGAAGCGGAGCGACGAACTTCAAGACCATAGCTCCCCCCTTCAGGGTCATCAGTAGTCGCCACAATCCCCAAGGCCATGGCGCTCGAAATTTGAGGAGCACAATAATTCTCGCGCCAGCATGACACCCAAGAAGCCCCCACACTTCATACATGGCCCCATGTACCAAAAAAATGCCATCAGGATTGAATGTGGAAGGAAGCGCTAGTCGTAGCGATCAAGAAGATAATGCGTCTTGACGAGCAACGACTTGAGGTTGGCATGTGGTTGACACGATGAAGCTACCGGATGACAGGCCTCGCGACGCTGGCGGCGGTAGAGTACCGCTGCCCGCAGAAAACCATCATCGAGAGTGCGTTGGATATCAAGAGCATTGAGGAACATTCTGCGTCGCCAGAAGGCTTGCAATAAAGCTCACCAGACTTACCAGCCCCGCTCCCTCCTACATCTACTCTTCAAACCCTCCCCCCCTACCTTCTCTTTCAGGAGGCAAACCGCCCCCAACCCCACACAGAAGCGGGGATTGGAGGCAGCCTGCTGAAATGAGAAGGTCTTCTCTCTCAGACACTCGATCCTTGCGGCACTGATCTGTAGCTCGGCTTCGTCTGATCGTCAGGCAACGAAGCTCGCATCACCGGCGCGGCTGCCACGACCCCCTGGGAGGGAACCGCACCGCTTACCCCTGAGCCGGATATCTTCTGGGGCGAGCCAAGCACTGCGCTTGGCTGATTTGCCATCCCGAACGTAGGCGTCCCGATAAAGATGGCAAATGCCTGCCTCAACTAGCAGACAAACTAATCATCCAACATTGAAGAAAAATTGTCAACACTGTGTTTCGATAATAGAACACACGGCCTGTATGGAGTTTTTGTAATGACTCCCTTTTTTCGGCATTGATCGGAAGCGACGCCCCGGTGCGTGTCTAGGACTTCCAGATTCCAACGCGCGACGCTAGCAGTAGCCGCCTGCAAAAGCCCCTAGCAGGAGCTCCTGTACGCACTCCTGGCGCGCATCTAGCGATAGCACCCCTACCCCTACGCGCCACACCCCGCATCGCGCGCAGAGCACGGCAGAGCACGGCAGAGCACGCAAATAGCGAGCCTCACCAGAGATTCCTTCACAAGTCGGTAACTCGGCCCAGCGCGACACCGCACCCCACTCGCTCGGCATCGGCTTAGGCGGCACTTAGCCTCCACCGTACCGAGGATCACCCCTGACCTATCCAGTTGAATCACAAGCCCCGAAGCGACAGCCCAGCGGAGAGGGCGCGTCATCCTGAGTGACAGGGCTGCCCGCACCCTCAACCTGACTTACAGCGCCCCGCTGGGACTGCTTCACGCAAGGCAATAGGTGACGCTTATCACATAACAGAACATGAATGAACAGCGAAGTTCAACTTCGCGACATCTTGCACAAGCGCAAATAACAACTCATACTGTTAAATGAGGGCATTTAAATTTCTAATTTTTATGAGGCCTCAAAAGGAAAGCCAGCAGCCCATTCGAGTGAGCCACTGGCATCATCAGCAATCAAGCAGATGTGGGTTCAGTTCACCCTGAACGCCAAATTCAACCCAAAAATTATAGAACGCACGAGGCCGAGTGTAAAGAGCCTACGCATCTATGACGTACAGGTTGAGCGGAACCCCTACTGCATCTATTCATATAGGAGGTTCAATGAAGCCAAAAATGACCGTACGCAAGGCAAGCAAGCTCTTTGCAGCGACCGAAGAAGAACTGGCGGAAGAGGCGTTGAAGTACTCCAAGGTCAAGCAACGCGAAGGGATGTCGTTCCCCTTGTGGTACACAAATTGCTTGAAGCTTGGTGCTAGGGATATCTGCGAAGGGAAGAGCGCAGAGGATGCATTTCTGAGGGTTACAAACTTCCCAGACGCCCTGAAGGCGAAGGCACACGGGCTGATCCGAAGCTTTCAGGAAATTGTCGCTGCAAACGACGATATAGACTTCACCCCACAGGAGAGCCCCAAAGGTTGCAATACGTCGATCGAGGGCGTGACGCTCAGCACCCGACAGGATCTGGTTGCATCGAAAAAGTCGGACGGCCGACTACTGCTTCTCTACTTCCACGTTGTGGACACGCCGATGAAGGCTCAGCAGGCCGAGACACTGCTCCAGTTGGCGCAGTACATCGCCGATGCTAGGCAGATCAACGCTGACGTTGCCATCGTCGATATCCCGCGTAAGCGCCTTATCCGGGTCTACGATGACTACGATCCGGAACAGATGAAGGCAACAGTCGCTAACGCGATGAGCAAGCTGCACTAAGCATTGTGGCGCTGGTGGTGTTCGTCCTCAAACGAACACCACCATCTCTCACAGAGGATCAAAAACACCCGGCTAGTCCTCTTTGAGTGCTACGCAAATTGCACAGCTAAGTGCTGCCGCGTGATCCGCAATGGAGGAGCAGATGGCAAAGCAAAGCAAGTTCTTGGGCGTAGATGGCAAGTACCACCCAGTCGGCTGGTTCTTAGGTATGGACGGCAAGTATCACGCCCCGGGATCATTCCTCGGCGCTGATGGTAAATATCATCCTAAGGGTTACGTCCTTGGCATCAATGGGAAGTACCACAAGCCCGGAGCCGCCCTAGGCTTCGACGGCAAGTACCACGAAAAGGGCTCCGTTCCTGGGCTTGATGGCAAGTACCACAAGAAGAACGAGGTTCTAGGTCTCAATGGGAAGTACCACCCGCAAGACTGGGTGCTTGGTCTTGACGGGGAGTATCATCCGAAAGATCACTTCTTGGGCATGGATGGCAAGTACCATCCGAAGGGAAGCGTTCAGGGGATCAATGGCAAGTACCACCCTCCCGGATACTTCATAGGAGTTGACGGCGAGTACCACCCTCCTGGCTCCGTATTAGGTGTTGACGGGAAGTATCACTGACGGAAGCAAGGCAAGCTTGCGCACAGTGGACACTTAGGGGCAGCTCCTACCAGATAGGACTTGGGGATCTAAGCCGTACGGCTTCCCAATCACTTACAGGAATGCCCGACATCAAGCAAGACCAGCCAATCCATTGATTAGTAAGGACTTATTTGTCCGTGGGGCCATAGCTCAGCTGGGAGAGCGCGTCGTTCGCAATGACGAGGTCAGGAGTTCGATCCTCCTTGGCTCCACCACTATTCAGAAGAACCCGTAGATCTCCGTGATCTGCGGGTTTTTCTTTTAGCGCCCGCGGCTCAGCCGGGCTCCTGGCCGCCATCCTTGCGCCGGGGGCTGCGCGAATGCGTATCACGCACCTGTTGATCGTGCTGCCCCGGCCGCTGCTTGGCCACATCGTCCTGCTTCCTGTCCTGGCGGCTTTCCTGGATACCCTGCTTCGGGTCCTGATCCTTGCCTCGCTCGTTCATCGAAATCTCCCACGCCGGCGGCGGGCCCACGTTGCCCACCACGCTAGAGGTTGTCGGGTAAGCCGCAGGTCAGTCCTGCGCCAACGTCATGTGCAGGCACTGGCTTGCCGCCGCGGCCCCCGCGCAGTCAGAATCCGAGGCACCACGCCCACCGGTATGCCATGCCCTCTTCTGCCCAGCACGCAGCCCACGCGTTGCCGATGCTCCTCGATGCGACCAAGGGCAGCATCCAGCTCGGCAACCTGCCGATACTGATCGGCCCCACCCTGACACGGGATGAGGCGCGTGTCGCCTTCGCCACGCTGATGCATGGCGAGCGCGACGTCGGCACCGGCTATCACTGGCTCAGCCTGCACCGGCTAAGCCTGGGCGGTGCGCCCGCTGGCATCAGCCTGTGCTTCCACGGGCAACAGCTCGACATGGTGACGATGGGCGTCGATCTACCCGGTGCAACGTTGGAAGACGGCTGGCCGACCCAGGCCGCGATCGATGCCGAAGTCGGCTTCATGCGCCGCACCCTGGGTGCGGCGCTGGGTCGCAAACTGGCCGGCGGCCACGCCCGGTTCGACTGGGGCGAAGCCTGGGCCCGTTTCGATCCGAAAGGCTTCATGGCCAGCAGCGGTATCCGCTACGCACCACGCTCGTGACCCCGTTCAGGTTCGTGTGATCGACACCCCACCCTCCACGCGCATCGCGGTACCGGTAACGAAACTGCTTTCATCGCTGGCCAGGAACAGCGCCGCGTTGGCGATCTCCTCCGGCTCGGCCATGCGCTTCAATGCATGCAGCGAGCGCACGAAGTCGCGGGCATCGCCGGTGGGTGCGGCCTGCCGGCCCATCTCGGTATCGGTGCCACCGGGCAACAGCACGTTGCTGCGTACGCCGCGCGCGCCGTATTCGGCGGCGATCACCTGGCTCAGGCCGATCAGCCCGGCCTTGCTCGACGCATAGGCCGCCATGCCCGGGAAGCCCACCGTGTGGCCGACGAAGGTGCCGACGAACACCAGCGAGCCGCCGCCGCGCGCCAGCAATGCCGGCAACTGCGCGCGCGCAGCATGGAAGGCGGCATCCAGGTTGGTCGCCATCACCTCGCGCCAGGCGTCCACCGGGAACTCCGCCGCTGGCACGCCCGGGCCGAGCATGCCGGCATTGTTGAGGGCGATGTCCAGGCCGCCAAATGACTGCTGGGCCAGATCGACCAGCGCCTGCGCCGTGCCCGGGTCGGCCACGTCGGCGGCATGCACCACCACCTCGCCGCCGGCGGCACGAATCTGCTCGGCCAGCGCCTGCAGTGGCTCCGGCCGCCGTGCGTTGAGCACCAGCTTTGCCCCTTCGGCAGCGAAGCGCAGCGCGCTGGCACGGCCGATGCCGGCGCTGGCTCCAGTGATGAGTGCGATCTTGTTGTTCAGGCGCATGGTCGTGGTACCGGTTGTGAAGTGGCCGCAACGATGCCCTGCCTCCGGCCTGCCAACACTCCGTTTCCGGGCCTTGCTGGCAAGTGCAGGAAACGGAGTTTTCGTGGCTGCGGCACGTGCCAGAATCCGCCCATGGACAGCACCGCCTCCCCCACGATCGATGCCCGCGTCGAACGGGTCTGCCGCCACCTTCAGGCCAGCCTCGACGAACCCTCGCTGCAGGAACTGGCCGACATCGCCGGCTGCAGCCCGACCCGCCTGCATCGCCTGTTCAAGCAGGCAACCGGGTTGACCCCGAAGCAGTACGCTGCCGCGCTGCGCGCCGACCGCCTGCGCACCGGGCTGGAACAACAGGAACGCATCACCGACGCCTTCCACGATGCCGGCTTCGGTTCCAGTGGACGTTTCTACGAGAACGCACCGAAGTTGCTGGGCATGACTCCCAAGCAATGGCGTGCAGGTGGTCGCGGCGAAGTCATCCACTTCGCGCTTGCCGAAAGTTCACTGGGCAGCGTGCTGGTGGCCAGCAGTGCCACCGGGGTGGTCGCGATCCTGCTCGGCGACGATCCGGAGACGCTGCTGCAGTCATTGCAGCAACGCTTCCGCCAGGCCGAACTGGTCGGTGCCGACCAGGGCTATGAGCAACTGGTGGCACAGGTGGTAGGCCTGGTCGAGGATCCTTCGCGAGGCGCCACGCTGCCGCTGGATATCCGCGGCACCGCGTTCCAGCAACGGGTGTGGCAGGCACTGCAGCAGATTCCGCGCGGGCAGACCGCGTCGTATGCGGATGTCGCCGCGCGCATCGGCGCCCCGCGCTCGAGCCGTGCGGTTGCCCGCGCATGCGCCAGCAACCCGCTGGCGGTGGCAGTGCCCTGCCACCGGGTCGTACGCCGCGACGGCGACCTGTCCGGCTATGCGTGGGGCGTAGCGCGCAAGCGCGAACTGCTGCGCCGGGAAAAGGCCTCGACTGCCTGAAGTGGGTGCCGACCTTGATCGGCACGCTCAGCTTCCGGTAGGTGCCGACCTTGGTCGGCACACCGCCAAGCCCTCAATCCAGCTTCACCACCAACTTGCCGAAGTTGCGCCCCTGCAACAGCCCAAAGAACGCCTCCGGCGCATTCTCCAGCCCTTCCACCACATCCTCGCGGTACTGGATGCGACCTTCGCGCAACCACTGCGGCATCTCGCGTTCGAAGTCCGGCCATAGATGGTTGAAGTCGTGCACGATGAAACCGCGCACGGTCAGGCGCTGGCGCAGGATCTGGCTGAACAGCGCGGGCAGGCGGTCCGGGCCGGGCTGCTCGACGCCGCGCGCGTTGTAGGTGGCGATGGTGCCGCACACCGGAATGCGGGCGAAGTCGTTGAGCAGCGGCAGCACTGCATCCAGCACATGGCCACCGACATTCTCGAAGTACACGTCGATGCCCGCAGGCACTGCCGCGCGCAGCTGGTCCGCAAAATCAGCGGCGCGATGATCCAGCGCCACGTCCACCCCCAGCGTCTGCAGATAGGCGCGCTTGGCTTCGCCACCAGCGATGGCGACCACGCGCGCGCCCTGCAGCTTGGCCAGCTGGGCCACGGTCGCGCCCACCGGTCCGGTCGCGGCGGCCACCACCAGTGTCTCGCCCGGCTTCAGGCGGGCGATCTCATGCAGGCTGGAATACGCAGTGAATCCGGGCATGCCATACACGCCCAGTGCCGTGCTCAGAGGCAGCCCGGCCGGATCGAGGCGACGCCCCAGCGCCTTGCCCGGCAGTACCGCATGGGTCTGCCATCCGCCTGGCGCCAGTACCAGGTCGCCCACCGACACGCCATCAGCCTTCGACTGCAGCACCTCGGCCACGGTCTGGCCTTCCATCACCGCATCGATGGCCACCGGCGCGGCATACGAGGGGCCCTCGTCCATGCGACCACGCATGTACGGGTCCAACGACAGATAGCGGTTGCGCAGCAGCACGTCGCCGATTGCAAGCTCCGGCAGTGCAGCCTGCTCCAGTCGGAAGTTGGCCGCGCTTGGTGCGCCCTGTGGACGCGAGGCCAGCACGATACGGGAGGTAACGAGGGAATCGGACATGGTGACCGGCTCTGCTGTTGCCAGCATCAGGAAAGGAATGCCGACACTACGCCGCAACGATCGCCGGCAACGGCCACGAAAACAGCGTTCCATCGCCCGCCCCGGCACGGCACCGGCACAAGCCTTGCCGTTGCGCCATTGCCGATCACCGCGGCCCGCTGATTTCCGCCACAGGGGATGATCAGGATCGCGCCGGGCGCCCGGATCGATTCCTGGCCCTTCCCACCCTGCACAGCGACGGCGGATCAAGAACTTGCAGGTGCGCAGACGGCAATGTGAAGAATTCTTGGCAAAACGCTTGCCGAAGACTGCCGACCTCCGTAATATACGCCTCCTTGGCAGCGACCTCGCTGCTACGAAACATGTGGCCGAGTAGCTCAGTTGGTAGAGCAGGGGATTGAAAATCCCCGTGTCGGCGGTTCGATTCCGTCTTCGGCCACCACTTTCGAAGGCCTGCAGAAATGCGGGTCTTTTTTTTCCGGATACCGCGTTCAATGCGGTCGCCACACAATTTGGCCGAGTAGCTCAGTTGGTAGAGCAGGGGATTGAAAATCCCCGTGTCGGCGGTTCGATTCCGTCTTCGGCCACCAGTTTCAGAGACCTGCAGAAATGCAGGTCTTTTTTTTGTCTGCGGCCTGCCATCCACGCATGGCGTGGATCTACCTGGCGCTGGCGCCATCCGCTATCCAGGCATGGCGTCGATCCATGCCAGGCCACCGCCTTCTGGTTGACGAAACATTTACACCGGCACCCGGCGCGGCACCTACGCTGCAGATTCCTGCCGGAGCCTGCCGATGCAACTGCGCCCCACCCTGCTCACCTGGCTGCTGCTGGCCACCGCCCCGGTGATCGCCGCCGAGCCGGTACGCGCGGTCGATACGCTGGACATCGATCGCTACGCAGGCCAGTGGCACGAGATCGCGCACCTGCCGGTGTCATTCCAGAGGCAGTGCGTCGGCGAGATCACCGCCAACTACGGGCTGCGCCGCGATGGCCGCATCAGTGTCACCAACGCCTGCCGCAACGGCGATGGCGAACGCGTGGTTGCTGAAGGCGTGGCACGCCCGGTGGCCGGCCATCCCGGCCAGTTGCAGGTGCGCTTCGTGCCGGACTGGCTCAGCTGGGTGCCACTGGTCTGGGCCGACTACTGGGTGCTGGCGCTGGACCCGGACTACCAGTGGGCGCTGGTTGGTGAACCGGACCGGAAATACCTGTGGATTCTCTCGCGCCTGCCGGAAATGGATCGCACCCGGTTCGAACAGTTGAAAGAAAAAGCAGAAGCCATGGGCTACGACCTGGGCCCGCTGCGCCTGATGGCCCCGCTTCGCGATACGCCCGCCGATTGAACTGCAGTTCAATCCGCACGCGCACCGTGCGCCCGAAGATCCAGCGCTGCGCATGCCCGGCCGCCACCTTCACGCGCTACCCTCTGCGACGGGTCGCCACAGGCGATCCAAACGACCATACGCCGTAGTATGCTTATTCCAACGCACCGCCTCCAGAGGACCTGCGCCCATGCTCCACCGTTTCCGTATCGCCTTGATCGTCCTGAGCACCCTCGCCCTTGCCGCCTGTGGCAACGGCATCGTCAAGCGTGTTTCGGAACCGGCGGCCAGCCTGCAGCAGCTGACCGTGCGCGCCGACGGCAACTGGACCGTGGCCCTGCGCCTGCAGAACTTCAGCTCCATGCCGATGACCTTCGACGATGTCTCGCTGGCGCTGACCGTTGGCGACAGCGACGCCGGCACCCTGCAGGCCAAGCCGGGCATTTCCATCGGAGGCACCTCGGCCGACGTCATCAACGTCGACCTGGTACCCAGTTCGGCCGCACGCCTGGTGGTGGCCGATGCACTGGCCAGCAACCGCACCCTGGCCTATGGCCTGAAGGGAACGGTCGCAGCCACGCCGCAGGAAAAGAAGCAGCGCAGCTTCGATATCAGCAGCCGCAGCACCCTCAACCAGGCTCCGGGCCTGCCGGGCGTGCTGCGCTGATTTCCACCTTCCGTCGCGGCGCCTGGCGCCGCTCTCCCCTGCCCTGATCAAATCGAGACGTACCGATGAGCAGCTACACCGCCCCGCTTTCCGACCTCCGTTTCGCCCTGCACGACGTGCTCAAGGTCGAACCCCTGTTCGCCCGCCTGGGCTTCACCGACGCCACCGCCGACGTGGTCGATGCCGTGCTGGAAGAAGCTGGCCGTTTCAGCGCCACCGTGCTGGCCCCGCTCAACAGCGTTGGCGATGAGATCGGCTGCGTGCTCGACCAGGCCACCGGTGAAGTGACCACCCCGCCCGGCTTCAAGCAGGCCTACGACCAGTTCGTCGATGGCGGCTGGACCGGCCTGACCGCTTCGCCGGAACTGGGTGGCCAGGGCCTGCCGCACACCCTGGGCGTGCCGCTCAACGAAATGATCAACGCCGCCAACCTGGCGTGGGGCAACTTCCCGCTGCTCTCGCACGGCGCCATCGAAGCACTGAAGCAGCACGGCGAGGCCTGGCAGCACGAAGCCTTCCTCAAGCCGCTGATCGAGGGCCGCTGGACCGGCACCATGTGCCTGACCGAGCCGCACTGCGGCACCGACCTGGGCCTGCTGAAGACCAAGGCCGAGCCGAACGCCGATGGCAGCTATTCGATCACCGGCACCAAGATCTTCATCACTGCCGGCGAGCATGACCTGACCGGCAACATCGTGCACCTGGTGCTGGCCAAGCTGCCCGACGCCCCTCCGGGCGCCAAGGGCATCTCGCTGTTCGTCACCCCGAAGTTCAAGGTCGACCGCGAAGGCAACGTCGGCGAGCGCAACGCACTGCGCTGCGGTTCGATCGAGCACAAGATGGGCATCAAGGGGTCGGTCACCTGCGTGATGAACTTCGACGGTGCACAGGGTTACCTGGTCGGCCAGCCGCACAAGGGCCTGCAAGCGATGTTCACCATGATGAACACCGCGCGCCTGGGCGTCGGCCTGCAGGGCATCGGCCTGTCCGAGCGTGCCTACCAGAACGCGCTGAAGTACAGCCGTGAGCGCCTGCAGTCGCGCGCCCTCAGCGGCGCCAAGTTCCCGGACAAGCCGGCCGACCCGATCCTGGTCCACCCGGATGTGCGCCGCATGCTGCTGACGGTGAAGTCACTGGTCGAGGGCAGCCGCCTGCTGGCCCTGCACGCCGCCACCCTGATCGATGTCGCCCACCACGCCGAGGACGCCGCCGAGCGCGAGCGCGCCGACACCCTGGTGAGTTTCCTCACGCCCATCTCGAAGGCCTGCCAGACCGAATGGGGCATCGAGAACACCTACAACGCCCTGCAGTGCTTCGGTGGCCACGGCTATATCCGCGAGCACGGCATGGAACAGCTGGCCCGCGATGCGCGCATCACCACGCTGTATGAAGGCACCACCGGCATCCAGGCGCTGGACCTGATCGGCCGCAAGACCGCCTCCAGCCAGGGCGCCGGCCTGAAGCTGATGCTGGCCGAGATCGAAGCCTTCGCCAAGGAACATGAAGGCAACGAAGCGCTGGCCGAGTTCATCGGCCCACTGCGCGCCAAGGCTGCCGAATGGGGCAAGCTGACCCTGGACGTGCTGCAGCGCGCGGCCGCCAACCCGGACGAACTGGGTGCGGCCAGCTACGACTACCTGTTCTATTCGGGTTACGTGGTGTTGGCCTACTGGTGGGCCCGCAGCGTGGCCGCCGCCGATGCCAGCGCGCACGGCGCCGCCTTCGCCCAGGGCAAGCGCGAGACCGCACGGTTCTACTTCGCCCGCGTGCTGCCGCGCACCCTCAGCCACGCCGCCGCGATCCAGGCCGGTGCCGCCCCACTGATGGCCATGGACGACGAGCGCTTCGGCGCCTGAGCCGGGCGGCCGCCCGGCACCCGCGGTTGCGCCGGCCGCTGGCCGGCAACCGCAAAAGCCGGCTTCCTGCGGGATGGCATGGCGAGGCGGATCCAATTGCGGGGGACGGCGCAAGTACGTCCCTGTAGCCTCGGTCGCGCCATCCATGGCGCTCACGCCCCCGCAACCGGACCCACCCCGCCTCTGACAGATTTCTGCTGCTGTTGGTAGGTGTCGACCTTGGTCGACACGTTGGATCCACGCCAAGCGTGGATGAGGGGTCAGAGCCCCTTCCTGCGGAAAAGGATCCGACCCCGACCTGGCAGCCCCCAGTATCTCTCTGGAGAAAAGCCCCCTTTTGTTAAAGGGGGCGCACCGACAGGTGCGGGGAATAGGAAGAATGCGTGGGCAACCCAGCCCGCCGACGGCGGGCTGGGTTGCTAAAGGGGGCGCACCGACAGGTGCGGGGAATAGGAAGAATGCGTGGGCAACCCAGCCCGCCGACGGCGGGCTGGGTTGCTAAAGGGGGCGCACCGACAGGTGCGGGGAATAGGAAGAATGCGTGGGCATCCCAGCCCGCCGACGGCGGGCTGGGATGCCGAATGCGCGGACCTGAATGTTGACGATTTGTGTATCGCCGACAGGCGATACACAAATCGTCAACATTCAGGTATAAGCTGTTCTCCCGATGGAGACAGACACTACACGCTTGGGTCTGATCGAAGCCGGAGCTCCGTTTTCTGCTCCGGGCGCCGAAGCATCGCCCAACGCCACGACGCTGCATCGACCCGGTTCCGTCCGGCTGCTCTCACTTGATGCCCACGGACGCGTACTGGATTGGATCACCTGGCAGGATGCGGCGTGCCTCTACGCCCGCGAAGCCGTCGCCTGGACACTCGGCGATCCCTGCCTGCACATCCACGGCGGTACCAACCGCTTCAGCGGCCTGCAGAGCGGGATGGACCTGCACCCGATCATCGCCGCGCGCGGCCACGCCCGCTCCCGCGCGATCGATCCGACGCCGAACCTGACCAACCCGGCCCTGTTCGCCCGTGACGCCCACCTGTGCATGTACTGCGGCCAGCAGTTCAACCGCCCCACGCTCACCCGCGACCACGTCATGCCACTGTCCAAGGGTGGCCTGGACTGCTGGGAAAACGTGGTCACCGCCTGCTTCCACTGCAACTCGCGCAAGAGCGACCGCACCCCGCAGCAGGCCGGAATGCCACTGCTGGCGGTGCCCTACCGGCCCAGCTGGATCGAGCATCTGATCCTGTCCAACCGCAACATCCTGGCCGACCAGATGGCCTTCCTGAAGGCGCAATTACCGAAGCGGTCAAAACTGAGCACCTGAATCGCCGAAAATGCAACCCTCACCGTCCTGTCACGGGCGGCGGCGTTTGCTTGCCCCACCCCCGTTTGAGGGCGAAAATGGGCGTTCAGAACAAGTGCGAACATGATGATCGACTCTGCCCGCTATCCCCGCCTCGCGCGCATCCAGACACCGGATGACCTGCGCACGTTCGACGAATCCGAAATGAGGGCGGTCGCCGACGAGCTGCGCGCCTACCTCATCGAATCGGTCGGCAAGAGCGGTGGCCACTTCGCCGCCGGCCTGGGCGTGATCGAACTCACCGTGGCACTGCACTACCTGTACCAGACCCCGCACGACCAGCTGGTCTGGGACGTGGGCCACCAGACCTACCCGCACAAGATCCTCACCGGCCGTCGCGACGAGATCCATACCGTCAAGCAGAAGGACGGCGTCGCGCCATTCCCGAAGCGCGAGGAAAGCGAGTACGACACCTTTGGCGTCGGCCACTCCTCCACCTCGATCTCGGCCGCACTCGGCATGGCCATCGCGCGCCAGTCCGAAGGCGACGATCGCAAGATCGTGGCGGTGATCGGTGACGGCGCGATGACCGCCGGCATGGCCTTCGAAGCGCTGATGCACGCCGGCGGCATGGACCCGGAACCGAACCTGCTGGTGATCCTCAACGACAACAACATGTCGATCTCCGAGGCGGTCGGCGGCCTGACCAAGATGCTCGGACGTGCCACCGGCAGCCGCACGCTCAACGCGCTGCGCGAAGGCGGCAAGAAGATCCTCGGCGACAAGAAGAACAACCCGGCACGCTTCGTGAAGCGCTGGGAAGAGCACTGGAAGGGCATGTTCGTGCCGTCCACGATGTTCGAGGAAATGGGCTTCCATTACACCGGCCCGATCGACGGCCACGACATGCCGGCCCTGCTGTCCACGCTGAAGACGCTGCGTGCCTCCAAGGGCCCGAAGCTGCTGCACGTGATGACCACCAAGGGCAAGGGCTACGAGCCGGCCGAGGGCGACCAGATCGGTTACCACGCCGTCGGCCCGTTCGATCCGGACAAGGGCCTGGTGGCCAAGGCCGGCGCCAAGAAGCCGACCTACACCGATGTGTTCAGCGACTGGCTGTGCGATGCCGCCGCCGCCGAGCCTCGCCTGTACGGCATCACCCCGGCGATGCGCGAAGGCTCCGGCCTGGTGCGTTTCAGCAAGGAATACCCGCAGCGCTACTTCGACGTGGCGATTGCCGAACAGCATGCGGTCACGCTGGCCGCCGGCATGGCGACCCAGGGCGGCAAGCCGGTGGTGGCGATCTATTCGACCTTCCTGCAGCGCGCGTACGACCAGCTGGTGCATGACGTGGCGATCCAGGACCTGGACGTGCTGTTCGCGATCGACCGCGCCGGCGTGGTCGGACCGGACGGTGCAACCCATGCCGGCAACCTCGACCTGAGCTTCCTGCGTTGCGTGCCAAACCTGGTGGTGATGGCGCCATCCAACGAAGCCGAGTGCCGCCAGATGCTCAGCACCGGCCTGCAGCATCCGGGCCCGGCCGCTGTGCGCTATCCGCGTGGCACCGGCACCGGCGTTGCAGCCGGCACCGATCTGGCCACCCTGCCGATCGGCAAGGGCGAGCTGCGCCAGCAGGGCAGCCGCGTCGCCCTGCTGGCCTTTGGCAGCACCGTGGCCGCCGCCGAACAGGTCGGTCGCGAACTGGGCCTGAGCGTGGTCAACATGCGCTTCATCAAACCGCTGGACCGCGAGCTGGTGCTGGCTGTCGCCGCTCAGCACGAGGGCCTGGTCACGATCGAAGACAACGTGGTGGCAGGTGGCGCCGGCTCCGGTGTCGGTGAGCTGCTCAATGCCGAGGGCGTGCTGCGCCCGATCCTGCACCTGGGCCTGCCCGACAGCTACCAGCACCATGCCAGCCGCGAGGACCTGCTGGCCGAAGCCGGTATCGATGCCGCGGGCATCCGCGCGGCGGTACTCAAGCGCTGGCCACAGCTGGCCGCCGGCACCCCGCCGCTCAGCGCGGCAGGCTGAGCCGGCCACGTCCCAGTGGATCCACGCATGGCGTGGATCTACTGCGGAACAAGGGTCGATCCACGCCATGCGTGGAGACAGACACAAAGTAGAGCCACGCCATGAGTGGATAGCGGGCTCCGGAAACAGGATCTGGCCGGGAGCCCCAGCCCTCAGCCGTAGCTGACCGCTTCCACGAAGGCACCGCTGGCTTCCACGCGCACGGCAGCGCGCTGCCCGGTGTCGACGAAGTGGAGGCGCGCCAGGGTTTCAGCGAAGTCGAAGGCCCGGGCACCGTCGCGGAAATCGATCGGCTCCGGCCGGTCCGGATGCAGCACGCGCCATTGGCGCTGTTCGCATTGCAGGCGGATCAACATGCGGCTCACTCCTTGAGGCAGCGTATCGACGGTAGCGGGAAGGCGTGCCGGTTACGGCAGACTTCATCACGACGGATCAGGGGCACGCAGGGGTGCCCTGATCGCAGAAGATACGACGTTCAAAATGTGAGCTGTATCAGATTATTCTGATTTTCGAGTGGCGCGCTCAATTCACCTGGAACTGCGCCCGGCAGCCGTCGCTGACCCAGATGCCACGGCGGTCCCAGCCCCAGGTCTGGCCTTCGATGCAGGCACTGCGCGAATCCTGGCGGACCAGGCGTACACCACGACGGATGCGGGCTTCACAGTACTCCTGGCGGTGGCCGTTGGAATGGCAGGTGATCACCTCACCCCCACCCCAGCCACTGCCGCCATTGCCCCAGCCGTTGCCATGGCCACCACCCCAGCCACCGCCACGGCGGTACTCGCCAACGAACTCGGCCCGGCAGCCCTGGGTCACCCAGACGCCGTAGCGGGATTGCCCCCAGGTCTCACCCTCGACACACGGCGAACCCGACAACTGGCGGATCATCCGGGCACGGCCTTCCAGGCGGCATTCATTGCTGCGGTTCTTGATCGATTCGCAGCGTACGATGCCGCCGCCATCACGACCGCCATAGCGATCATCGTCGTAACCGTAGCCATAGCTCTGCGCCTGCGCGCCGCCTGCGGCGGCCAGCATCGGCAGCAGCGTGCAGGCCAGGGTGCGCCAGGTGAGTGCCTTGCCCATCGATATCTCCAGATGAATACGATGGCGCAAGCATCCGGGATTCGTGGCGCGGCGCACAGGGGGGCGCCCCATGGCGGTTTTTTCCCCATTCAAACAACTCAACCGTGGCTGACTGCGGCCCCGGCCGATGGCGTCAACCTCCGACGTGGAGCGCGTCCACGGAACTGCCGAACGCCTCGACCCGTACCGTGCTGCGCTGGCCGGTACGGCGGTGGTGCTCCAGGGCCCGCGCCGCGGCGACATCGAAGGCCTCGGTGCCTCGTGCATAACGGGTGGCGTCATGCGCCTGCGGATCCAGCACGGACCAGTGCCGGGCGTTGCATTGAACGGTAATGACCATTGGAAGACTCCTGCGGAATGAAGGCACGCCAGCAGCGGAAGACCCTGAGCGCCGGTACACCATCAGGCTAGCGAGTGCCTCCGGGATGGCCCATCAGATTTGTACGAAAATGCCGCGCCACACTGTCAGACCGCCCCGCCCTCACATCCCTGAGGCCGTTTAGTGAATCCCTTTCGTGACCCTTGTCACGGAGTTGGCAGGGCTTCACACTACCGTCATCAACAGGGGCCCCTTCCACATGCGCACCTTCTTCTCGCAGCAGCGTTGGACGCTGCTGAAGTTCTACTTCGTGGCCAGCTACCTCGTGCTGATCGAGGAACTGATCCGAGCCGCCGTGCACTGAGCGCTTGCTGTCGGCAAGGCTGCGGCAGACACTGTTGCTTTAGGCACGGAGCCCACCCGATGAAAGCGCTTCTTCTGATTCCAGCCCTGCTGGCCCTGGCCGCCTGCGCAAGCCAGGATCAGGCAGCTGCGCGCGCCGATGCTGCAGCCGCCACACCGGTCGTCGGTGGCGATCGCGATGCCCATGGCTGCATCGGTTCGGCCGGTTACCAGTGGTGCGAGCACAGCCAGCGTTGCGAGCGCCCGTGGGAACTGGCGCAGGCACAGGGCCTGGCCAATACCGCCGAGGCCATCAATGCCTACTGCGCAAAGCCGGCCAGCCCGGCGCGCAAGTGAGTCGCGCCCACCATGGCTGAGCTGAGTCCGCTACCCACCCTGGCCCCAGGCCGCTACCGCCACTTCAAGGGCGGCGAGTACGAAGTGCTCGACATCGTCCGCAGCAGTGAGACCCTGCAGCCGATGGTGCTGTACCGCGCGCTGTATGGCGAAGGTGGCCTGTGGGTACGCCCGTACGCCATGTTCGTCGAGCAGGTGCCCGGCGAGCACGGACCGCAACCGCGTTTCGCCCGCATCGACGCATGACGGTTCCGCTGCCGGCCTTGGCCGGCAGCACGCGGTAACGCGGCGGGGCCTGCGTTACAATCGTACCGTCCAGTCGGTTTCTTTCCGCCATGTCCGCATCCCCCTCCCGTTCGCGCCGCAAGGCGCCCGACAGCGTGCGCCAGTCACTGCTGCAGGCCACCATTGAAGTGATCGGCCGTAACGGCCTGGCCGCGCTGACCGTGCAGGACGTCGCGCAGGCCGCCGGTGTCAGCAAGGGTGCGTTGTTCCATCATTTCAGCAGCAAGCAGGCACTGGTGGATGAAGCCATCGGCGCACTCATCGGCGAGTTCGAAACGCGGGTTCGTGCCCTGCTGCAGGAAAACCCCGAAGGCCATGGCCGTTTCAGCCGCGCCTATGTGCAGGCCAATTTCGAGCATCTGCTGCAGCAGGAACAGGACAACGACATCGGCCTGACCCTGGGCAACCTGATGGAGCCGGCCCTGCTCGCGCATTGGCGTACATGGAAGCGCGCGATGCTGGCCGAATTCGCCGACGAAGCCAACGATCCCCGACTGTATGCGGCGCGCTGCGCTGCCGACGGCTACTGGGCCACGGCCTATGGACGTCCGCTGGACGAGGAAGAACGTGCCAACGCATTGGCCATGGCCGAACAGGCCCTGAAACTGTGCGACCCGCAGTGAGCTGGAGCGCTCGATGAATCCCTACCTCTACCTTGCCGCTGCCATCGTGCTGGAAGTGATTGCCACATCACTGCTGAAAGCGTCCGACGGCATGAGCCGACTGGCGCCGACACTGGGCGCACTGGTCGGCTACGGGCTGTGCTTCTACCTGCTGTCGATGACCATGAAGTCGATCCCGACCGGCATCGCCTACGCAATCTGGTCCGGCGTCGGCATCGTGCTGATCTCGCTGATCGGGCTGGTGGTGTTCAAGCAGCGCCTGGATGCGCCGGCCCTGATCGGCATCGGGTTGATCTGCGCCGGCGTACTGGTGATCAACCTGTTCTCGCGCAGCAGCGCACACTGAGCACGCTGCTGCGCGATCAACACTAGCTGACCTTCTTCGCTACGGTCATGCCGAGCAGGAACAGCACCACGGCGATGATGATGCCGGCCCAGAACAGGAACTTGGCGATGCCGACCGCGGCACCGGCAATGCCGCCGAAGCCGAGCACGCCTGCGATCACACCGATGACGGCGAAGATGATGGCCCACTTGATCATGTCAAACCTTTCCCTGCGGGGACTGCGTACTGGATGATCAGGCTAGGCCCTGGCCGATGCGGCAATCGTGAACAGGCCGCGTGCGCGGCGTGAATCAACGCGGCCGGAAGCGCAGCAGCGCGACCGCGAATGCCAGGAACACGCTTCCGACCAGGCGCTCGAACCAGCGCCGCGCGAACGGCCTGGCCAGCCAGCGGCGCAGGCCGTGCCCACCCGCCGCGTACATCACGTACCAGAACAGTTCGCAGGCGGCGAAGGTGGCCACCAGCACGCTGTACTGCACGGCCTGGCTGCGCGACGGATCGACAAACTGGGGGAGGAACGCAGCAGCGAACAACAGCAGCTTGGGGTTGCTCAGGCCAACCAGAAGCCCACCACGAAACACCGTCCAGGCACCAAGCGCCGGTGTCATCGGCACTGCGGCATCCACTGTCACCGGTGGCGCAGGTCGGCAGCTGTCGCGCCATGCCTTCAGGCCCAGCCAGGCCAGGTAGGCCACGCCCAGATAGCGCAGCACTTCGAACAGCATCGGCGAGGAATGCAGCAGCGCGCTCAGGCCGGCAGCGGACGCGGCCAGCACCAGCAGCATCGCCAGCAGGCATCCTGCCATCGCCGGAACGCTGCCACGGAAACCCAGCCCGACGCTGCGGCCCAGGATGTGCAGCATGTTCGGCCCCGGCGTGCCGCACAGGACAAAGACCGTGGCCAGGAACCACCACCAGGTATGCAGGGCCATTCGACACCCACCTCGGAAGACCGCACCAGCATAGGCCGTGGGCGCGCCGCGCGGCACATACAGCACGGCACGGATGTGGAGGTTACAGATGGCACGCACCGCACGCCCGTGCCCATCTGTGCTGCAATGACAGCCTCTTCCCTGGAGCAGCGCATGAAGACTCTTGGCCTGATCGGCGGCATGAGCTGGGAAAGCTCGGCGCAGTACTACCGGCTCATCAACGAGGCGGTGCGGCATCGCCTCGGTGGCGCGCATTCGGCACAGCTGCTGCTGTGGTCGGTGGATTTCGCCGGTATCAAGCAGCTGCAGCACGACGGCGACTGGGACACCCTGGGCGATCACATGGTCGATGGCGCGCGCCGCCTGCAGGCGGGTGGCGCCAACCTGCTGCTGATCTGCACCAACACCATGCACAAGCTGACCGATCGCATCGAGGCGGCCTGCACGCTGCCGCTGCTGCACATCGCTGATCCGACCGCGACCGCGATCCTGCAGGCAGGTGCGCGCAAAGTGGGCCTGCTCGGCACTGCCTTCACCATGGAGCAGGACTTCTATCGAGGCCGCCTGCAGGAACGCTTCGGCCTGGAGGTACTGGTGCCTGATGCCGATGACCGCCGCAACGTGCACGACATCATCTATCAGGAGCTGATTGCCGGCGTGGTCAGCGAGCGCTCGCGGCAGCTCTACGCCGGCGTGATCGCGCGCCTGGTCGAGCGCGGCGTTGAAGCGATCATCCTGGGCTGTACCGAGATCATGCTGCTGGTACGGCCGGAAGACAGCGCAGTACCGCTGTTCGACACCACCACCCTGCATGCGCTGGCTGCGGTGGATGCAGCACTCGGCTGAGACGGCGCAATGCGCGACGCGGAATCAGCCTGCGTCGCGGACTTCCAGCGCGGTGATCAACCAGTCGACCACGGCCTGTGAATCACACAGGAAAAAGACGCCATCTCCCGAGCGCGCTTCGGTGAGCAGGCGATAGACGGTGATCGCCACCGCCGACTGGTTGGCAATGAACACTTCCGGGCTGCGCGGCCCCTCGCTGTGGCCTGCCACGGCCTGCAACGCCTTGCGCGCAGCCACAGTGGCAGCCGGGTCCGCGCTGCGGGTCAGTTCCGGCCCGCGCAGCCCCCAGGCAACGAACACATGCTTGCCCTTGAACGTGGTGTCCAGGACCTGCACCTCAGCGGCGCCTGCGCCTACCGAGCGATGAATGACGATACTGCTGATCAACGCAACCCCCTGTGGTCGTCGTGGTCCGCGCATCGTCCTCCACAGGCCGGCCGCGCGCCAGTGACGGCCGCCACAGGCCGCGCCGACAGGCGTGGAAGACATGTAAGAAGGTGTAACCCGATGCGATCGGATGTGCAGCGATGATACGGGATGTAAGCCTCTGCATGGACCCGCGCGCACTACTAAATCCCCACTGAGCCACGTCGGGAACGAAGCGTTCCAATGGACCCGGGCTGGGTCATTCTTGCCGCCCCGCTCCCTCAACGAGGCCCCCATGACCCATCGCCTGCTGCTGCCCATTGGCGGCATCTCCCTGGCCATGCTGCTTGCAGCCACCACCGTGGCCGCCCAGGATTACGACGCAGCGCACATTCCCGCACTTCGCTGCGAGTCGCAGTTCAACAAGACCGAGCAATGCCCGATCGAGGGCCCGATGCGCCTGGCCAGGCAACTATCGGTCACCCGCTGCGTGGAAAACCAGAACTGGGGCCAGAGCCGTCGCATGCTCTGGGTGACCGATGGCTGCCGTGCCGAGTTTGTCGCCGACGAACATGGCCGCTGGCCGGGACGCGGCAGGGGCCGTGATCGCGACGATGAGGGTGAACGCCTGGTCTGTGAGTCCTACGAAAAGAAGGACAAGGAATGCCGCATCCGCGTGCGTCATGAGGTGCGCATGGTCAAGCAGAAATCGGTGACGACCTGCATCGAAGACCACAACTGGGGCTGGGACCGCCGCGGTATCTGGGTCAGCGATGGCTGCAGGGCCGAGTTCCGGGTGTATTGACTGCCGGCCGCGCGCTGGCTGCAGCGATTGGTCATGCGCACGCCATCGCGCTGCAGGATCACGGCAAGCGCTTCACTTCGCCCCATGCATCCACCACCAGCATGCAACGCCTGCTCGCCACGCCCGGTTTCATCGACCACGGCATCGTGCATGGACTGGACGAAGGCGATCCGGAGCTGATCTACCGCTTTGCCGGCAGCTGCTCGAGATACACGGCCACCTTGGCGTCCAGCAGGTCCATCAACACCGGATCCATGCAGCGATAGTCGTCGGGGATGTCCAGGCAATGCAGACGCTTGTGCTCCAGCAGGCGCGCGTACGTGGCCTGCAGGCGATGCTGGTGCTTGGCCTCCATCACGAAGATGACATCGGCCCAGCGGATATCCGCCGGGCCGATGGGGCGTCGTGCATGCGGGCTGGTGCCGGCCGACAGCGCTGCGAAGCCGGGCCGCCGTCGCCACATGGCTTCGGCGGTCGGGCTGCGCAGCTGGTTGCGGCTGCAGACGAACAGCAGGTTGATCATTCCTGTTCCTGCAGTTGGCGGGCGCCGAGGACCGGATAGGTGAAGCCCAGCTGGCGTGCACGCGCGAGCTTGGCATCGCGCGTGTACAGCAGCTTCCAGTTCTTCTCGGGCTTGTAGCTGTAGGCGGTCGTAGCGCGGTCGCCACCGCGGTTGCGAGCCTGGCTGCGACGCCAGGCACGGTTTCTTGCAGATTCCATGATGTGTTCTCGTGAGTACCGGGTTCAGCAGCCGCGGTAGTACGAGTGGCGCGCAGCATACACCGCGCGCACAAAAAAGCCCACGCATCGCTGCGCAGGCTTCTTGATTCATCACAGTGGTCGGGACGGCCGGATTCGAACCGACGACCCTCTGCCCCCCAGGCAGATGCGCTACCAGGCTGCGCTACGCCCCGACTGATGCTGCGATGTGCCCGCCAGTGCGGCGGGCCGTGAAGTATAGCGGATTACGATGGAAATGGGATCAGCGGCGCAGCAACTGCAGCACTTCTTCCAGCTCCATGCGCACCTGCTTGATGATCTGGTTGCTCAGCGCCGATTCCTCGCGGGCATCGGGGCCATCCAGGCGCAGGCGTGCACCACCGATGGTGTAGCCCTGTTCGTACAGCAGGCTGCGGATCTGCCGCACCATCAGCACGTCATGGCGCTGGTAGTAGCGGCGGTTGCCTCGGCGCTTGGCCGGCTCAAGGCTGGGAAACTCGGTTTCCCAGTAGCGCAGGACGTGCGGCTTGACGTCGCACAGCTCGCTGACCTCACCAATGGTGAAGTAGCGCTTGGCCGGGATCGGCGGTAGTTCGCGGTTACTGCCCGGATCCAGCATAAGCTTCCACCCTCTCCTTGAGCTTCTGGCCCGGACGGAAGGTGACCACCGTACGGGCGGAAATCGGAATTTCCTCGCCGGTCTTGGGGTTACGACCCGGGCGCTGGTTCTTGCGCCGCAGATCGAAATTACCGAAGCCCGACAGCTTCACCTGACGTCCCTGTTCCAATGCTTCACGCAGCACATCGAAAAACGCGTCGACGAATTCCTTGGCTTCCCGCTTGTTCAGACCGACTTCGTCGAACAGCTTTTCCGCCATCTCCGCCTTGGTCAATGCCATTGCCTGCTACCCCCGAGTGCTGCCCGCTCAGCCGCGGATCCGGGCGTGGTGTTCACGCTCGATGGCAGTGACCGCCTCGGCCACCACCGCATCCACGTCGCGGTCCGTCAGAGTGCGCGACTTGTCCTGCAAAATCAAGCCCATAGCGAGACTCTTGAATCCCGGCTCGACGCCCTGGCCGACGTAACGGTCGAACAGGTTCAGGTCGCGCAGCAGCGGGCCGGCAGCCTGGCGGACGGTGGCCGCCAGATCGGCCCAGGCCACCTGTTCAGGCACCAGGAACGCCAGGTCGCGACGCACCGCCGGGAAGCGCGACAGCTCGCCGGCACGCGGCAGGCGGCGGGCCGTCAGCGGCTCCAGGTCCAGCTCGAAGGCGTACACATCGGCTTCGATGTCCATCGCCTTGGCCAGCCGCGGGTGGACCTGGCCAATCCAGCCAATCGCCACGCCATCACGGAACACCTCGGCCGAACGGGCCGGGTGGCCGTAGGCACGGGCCGACGGACGGAACTCCAGCTGCGCGCCACTGGCGGCGGCCAACGATTCCAGGTCGCCCTTCAGGTCATGGAAATCGACCTTGCGGGTCGGCAGGCCCCACTGCACCGCCTGCGCATCGCCACAGACGGCAGCGGCCACGCGCGGGGTTTCCAGCGGTGCGGGCTGGCCGTCGCCAGCCTGCTGGGCGAACACACGGCCGATCTCGAACAGGCGCACGCGGCCCAGCTGGCGCGCGGCATTGCGGCCCAGCGTGGCGACCAGGCCGGGCAGCAGCGACGGACGCATCACCGCCAACTCCGCCGACAGAGGGTTGGCCAGCGGCACCAGGCCGTCGCGCAGCTGCCACTGGGTCAGCAGCGCGTCGTCGACAAAGGCGAAGTTGACGGTTTCCTGCTGGTCACGAGCGACCAGCTGGCGACGCACGCTCAGCGCGTCCAGCTGGGTCTCGCTCGGCATCGCCACGCGCGAGGCACCGCCCGGCAGCGTGGTCGGGATCTGCTCGTAACCGTGGATGCGGGCCAGTTCTTCGATCAGGTCTTCTTCGATGGCAATGTCGAAGCGACGGCTCGGCGCGGCGACCTGCCAGCCGTCGGCGGTGGCGACCACGTCCATGCCCAGCGCGCGCAGGATGCGCTCGACTTCGGCGTCGTCGATGGTGATACCGAGCACGCGGGTGATGCGGGCGCGGCGCAGCTCGATCGTCGCCGGCTGCGGCAGGTCATCGACGCGCACGGCCTCGGTGACCGGCGCCGGGGTACCGCCGGCCAGGTCCAGCACCAGCCGGGTGGCGTATTCGATGGCGGTGCGCGGCAGCGCCGGATCGACGCCGCGCTCGAAGCGGTGGCCGGCATCGGTGTGCAGGCCGAGCTTGCGGCCACGGCCCATGATCGCGGCCGGAGCGAAGTGCGCGGCCTCCAGGAACACGGCGGTGGTGGCATCGGTGACACGGGTGTCGAAGCCGCCCATCAGGCCGGCCAGGCCGACCGCACGGTCCGCATCGGTCACCACCAGGAAGCTGTCGTCCAATGTGGCATCGCGACCGTCCAGCAGCTTCAGGCTCTCGCCAGCGCGCGAACGACGCACGGCGATGCTGCCCTGCAGGGTGCCGAGGTCGTAGGCATGCATCGGCTGGCCCAGCTCCAGCATCACGTACTGGGTGATGTCGACCAGCAGCGAGACCGGACGCACGCCGCTGCGGCGCAGGCGTTCGGCCATCCACAGCGGGGTCGAGGCGGCGGCGTTGACGCCTTCGATGACGCGGCCCAGGTAACGCGGCGCTTCGGCGCCGGCGTCGAGCTGGATCGACAGTTCGCGGCTGCCGACCGGCGCAATGGCATCGGCGGCGAAATCCAGCACTGCGCTGCGGGTGGCCGCAGCCACGTCGTAGGCGATGCCACGCAGGCTGAAGCAGTCGGCGCGGTTCGGGGTCAGCTTGATCTCGATGCTGGCGTCCGGCAGCCCCAGGTACTCGACCAGGGACTGGCCGACCGGTGCGCCGTCCGGCAGCTCCAGCAGGCCGGACGCATCATTGTCCAGGCCCAGCTCCTTGGCCGAGCACAGCATGCCGTTGGACTCAACGCCGCGCAGCTTGGCCGGCTTGATCTTCAGCTCGCCGATCTGCGCACCGACCATCGCCAGCGGCGCGACCAGGCCCGGACGCGCGTTCGGTGCGCCGCAGACGATCTGCAGCAGCTCGCCCTGCCCGGCATCGACCTTGCACACCTGCAGGCGATCGGCTTCGGGATGGCGTACGGCTTCGACAATGCGTGCCACGACCACGTGGTCGAGGCCGTCGCCAAGCGCGGTCACCTCTTCCACTTCCAGACCGATGGCGGTCAGCACCGCGCTCAGTTCATCGCGCGGGGCGGAGGTCGGGACGTGGCTGCGCAGCCAGTTTTCGGAGAATTTCATGGTGTCACCCTGGTGGGCCCGGCGCATGCGCCTGGGCCTGCGTTGTTGAGTCCGCCGGGCATGGCCCGGCGCTACCTAGTGCGTTACGCGAACTGCTTCAGGAAGCGCACGTCGTTCTCGAAGAACGCGCGCAGATCGTTGACGCCGTAGCGCAGCATCGCGAAACGCTCCACGCCCATGCCGAAGGCAAAGCCGGTGTAGCGCTCCGGATCGATGCCAACATTGCGCAGCACGTTCGGATGGACCATGCCGCAGCCGAGCACTTCCAGCCAGCGGGTGCTGCCATCGGGCTGCTGCCAGGCGATGTCCACTTCCGCACCCGGTTCAACGAACGGGAAGTAGCTGGGGCGGAAGCGCATCTCGAAGTCGCGCTCGAAGAACGCGCGCACGAACTCGGCCAACGTGCCCTTCAGGTCGGCGAAGGTCGAATGCTCGTCCACCAGCAGGCCTTCCACCTGATGGAACATCGGCGAATGGGTCTGGTCGCTGTCGCTGCGGTACACCTTGCCGGCGGCGATCATGCGCAGCGGCGGCGCGTGGTCGCCCATGTAGCGCACCTGCACACCGGAGGTATGCGTGCGCAGCAGGCGGCCGTCGCCGAAGTAGAAGGTGTCGTGCATGGCGCGCGCCGGGTGGTGCGGCGGGAAGTTCAGCGCCTCGAAGTTGTGCCAGTCATCCTCGATCTCCGGTCCTTCCGACAGCTCGTAGCCCAGCCGGCCGAAGATGCCGGTGATGCGCTCCAGGGTGCGGGTGATCGGGTGCAGGCCGGCACAGTCGCCATTGCGGCCCGGCAGGGTGATGTCGATGGCTTCGGCGGCCAAGCGCGCATCCAGTGCCGCGTCTTCCAGCAGCGCCTTGCGCTCGCCCAGCGCGCGGGTCAGCGCGTCGCGGGCCTGGTTGATCGCTTCACCGGCGGCCTTGCGCTCGTCGGCCGGCAGGGCGCCGAGCTGCTTGAGCTGCGAGGTGATGCTGCCACTCTTGCCAAGCAGGGCCACGCGCAGCTGTTCCAGCACGTCGGGGCTCTCTGCGGCGGCCACATCGGCCAGCGCCTGGGTGGTGAGGGATTGGATGTCGCTCATGGGGGGCCGGAACTCCAGTCGATCTGCCATCGCGATGCGCGAAGGGCCGACCCCTGTCGCCACCGCCGTCCCCGCGCTGCCGTCGTGGCCTCGCCGGGACCCAAAAAAGAATGGGGAAGGACTTGCGCCCTTCCCCATGCATTGCCTTGACCTGACACCGTTCCGAGTGAACGGTTACGGCATCGGGAAGGACTTATGCCGCCAGCGCGCCCTTGGCCTTTTCGGCCAGCGCAGCAAAACCGGCTGCGTCGTGCACGGCGATGTCAGCCAGGACCTTGCGGTCCAGGGTGATGCCGGCCTTCAGCAGACCGTTCATGAAGCGGCTGTAGCTCAGGCCGTTGATGCGGGCAGCCGCATTGATACGGGTGATCCACAGCGAACGGAAGTTGCGCTTCTTCTGCTTACGGCCGATGTAGGCGTACTGCTGTGCCTTGATGACCGCCTGCTTGGCGACGCGGAAGACCTTGCGACGGGCGTTGTAATAGCCCTTGGCGAGATCCAGAATCTTCTTGTGGCGGCGACGCGCCTGTACGCCACGCTTAACTCGTGCCATTTTTCAGTTCCTCAGAGGTAAGGGAGCATGCGGTCCAGACGGCCTGCGTCTTCTGCACGGACATGGCCCGTCTGACGCAGATTACGCTTACGCTTGGTCGCTTTCTTCGTGAGGATGTGGCTACGGTTGGCGTGGCCGCACTTGTACTTGCCCGAGGCGGTCTTGCGGAAACGCTTGGCCGCTGCCCGGTTGGTCTTGATCTTGGGCATTGCAATGTCCTTGATGGGATATGACCCTGGTTTCTGACTGATCTGGCGGCGGCCTGGGCCGCTCTTTCCGTCCTGCCATGATCGGCGTACGACCCGTCCTGGGTGGGTCGAGCCGGGCATGATACAGGCAAAACCGCCCTGCCACCAGCCCCCGCAACCCTTTCGCCGGCAATTCACCGGCCTGCCGCAAAAGCAAAGGGACGCCAGCGGCGCCCCCTTACCCTGAACCATTCAGCCAGGCGCCCCGGAAGGCAGCCCGTCAGGCCTCAGGTCTTCTTCTTCGGCGCGATCATCATGACCATCTGACGCCCTTCCAGGCGCGGACGGGATTCGATGACGATGTCCTCGCCCAGATCGGTCTCGATCCGGTTGGCCATCTCGCGACCCAGTTCCTGGTGGCTCATTTCACGGCCACGGAAGCGGATGTTGACCTTGATCTTGTCGCCTTCCTCAAGGAAACCGCGCATCTTGCGCAGCTTGATCTGGTAGTCGCCCTCGTCCGTGACCGGACGGAACTTCACTTCCTTGATCTCGACCTGCTTGGTCTTCTTCTTGGCCTCGCTGGCCTTCTTCTGCGCTTCGAACTTGAACTTGCCGAAGTCCATGATCTTGCAGACCGGCGGATCGGCCTGCGGCTGGATTTCGACCAGGTCCAGGCCTTCATCTTCGGCCATGGACAGCGCTTCGTCGCGCGACAACACGCCGATCATTTCTCCGTCACTGCCGATCACGCGGACGCGCGGCACACGGATTTCCTGATTCTTGCGGTTCTGTTTGTTGTCAGGGGTGCTGATATTACGTTCTCCCAAGGGTATCGAACCGGCCCGGGTGCCTGTGCCCCCGGACCGGACCTTTGCTTACGCGCCCTCGGCGTGGAGCCGCTCGATGAAGGCCTGCAGGCTCATGCTGCCCAGGTCTTCGCCAGAACGCGTACGCACCGCCACAGCCCCATTTTCCTTCTCGCGGTCACCAATGACCAGCAGGTAGGGCACGCGCTGCAACGTATGCTCGCGGATTTTATAGCCGATCTTCTCGTTACGCAAATCCGAGCTGACGCGGAAGCCTTGCTCTGCAAGGGTTTTGGTCACGCCCGAGACGTAGTCGGCCTGGGCGTCGGTGATGTTGGCCACCACCACCTGGGTCGGGGCCAGCCAGGCCGGGAACTGGCCGGCATGGTGCTCGATCAGGATGCCCAGGAAGCGCTCCATCGAGCCGACGATGGCGCGGTGCAGCATGACCGGGTGCTTCTTCTGGCTGTTCTCGTCCACGTACTCGGCGCCCAGGCGGCCCGGCATCATGAAGTCGACCTGCATCGTACCCAGCTGCCAGGTACGGCCGATGGCGTCCTTCAGGTGGTACTCGATCTTCGGGCCGTAGAAGGCGCCCTCGCCCGGCAGCTCCTGCCATTCCACGCCACAGGCGGTCAGCGCCGAGCGCAGCGCGCCTTCGGCCTTGTCCCAGGTGGCGTCGTCGCCCAGGCGCGATTCCGGGCGCAGGGCGATCTTGATCTGGATCTCGTCGAAGCCGAAGTGCTGGTAGACCGCCAGCGCCTGCTGGTGGAAGGCCGTCACTTCCGACTCGATCTGGCTTTCCATGCAGAACACGTGGCCGTCGTCCTGGGTGAAGCCACGCACGCGCAGGATGCCGTGCAGCGCGCCGGACGGCTCGTTGCGATGGCAGGAACCGAATTCACCGTAGCGGATCGGCAGGTCGCGGTAGCTGTGCAGGCCCTGGTTGAACACCTGGATGTGGCCCGGGCAGTTCATCGGCTTGACCGCGTACGTGCGCTTCTCCGATTCGGTGAAGAACATGTTGTCCTGGTAGTTGTCCCAATGACCGGACTTCTTCCACAGGCTCACGTCCAGGATCTGCGGGCAGCGCACTTCGCCGTAGCCGCTGTTGCGGTAGACCTTGCGCATGTACTGCTCGACCACCTGCCACAGCGCCCAGCCCTTCGGATGCCAGAACACCAGGCCCGGCGCCTCTTCCTGCAGGTGGAACAGGTCCTGCTGCTTGCCGATGCGGCGGTGGTCGCGCATTTCAGCTTCTTCGATGCGCTTGATGTACGCCTCAAGCTGCTTCTTGTCGGCCCAGGCGGTGCCGTAGATGCGCTGCAGCTGCTCGTTCTGCGCGTCGCCGCGCCAGTAGGCGCCGGAGATGCGGGTCAGCTTGAAGGCCTTCAGGAAGCGCGTGTTCGGCACGTGCGGGCCGCGGCACATGTCCACGTATTCCTGGTGGTAGTACATGCCCATCGCCTGGATGTCGTCGGACATGTCCTCGATCAGGCGCAGCTTGTAGTCCTCGCCGCGGGACTTGAAGATCTCGATCACTTCGGCGCGCGGCGTCATCTTCTTGATGACGTCGTAGTCCTGGGCGATCAGCTCACCCATGCGCTTCTCGATCGCGGCCATGTCGTCCGGGGTGAACGGGCGCTCGGAGTAGATGTCGTAATAGAAGCCTTCGGCGATCACCGGGCCGATCACCATCTTCACGTCCGGGTACAGCTGCTTGACGGCGTGGCCGACCAGGTGGGCGCAGGAGTGGCGGATGATCTCCACGCCCTCCTCGTCCTTGGCAGTGATGATGCGCAGGCTGGCATCGTGGTCGATGACGTCGCTGGCATCGACCAGCACGCCATCCACGGCACCGGCGATGGTGGCCTTGGCCAGGCCGGCGCCGATCGACTGGGCGACGTCCATGACGCTGACGGGGTTTTCGAATTCGCGGCGGCTGCCGTCGGGAAGAGTAATGTTGATCATCGCAGTGGCTTCGTGCGGGGCCCGCGGGGCGGGCTGGAAAGCGTTCCCGGGGCGGCGCCCGGGCAATAAAAAAGCGCCGCGAGGGCGCCTGGAACACAGGGCCTTCGGGGGCAGGTCAACAGTGGGCGGTGGTAGTGCTCATGTCACACGCTCGGCCGGCGCTGGGCGCGGGCCACCTTGTTCCAGTCAGGGTTCGGCGATGATCTTAAACCAGTGCACGGGAAAGCCCAAGGCCCACCGTACGGTCCCCTGAATGGGTCTCGCTGGCGGCGTGAAATTGCAATGATTACCATGTCGGCGCAGGCCGCCCCGTGCCAGCCTGCCCGCTTTCCCCCAGGACCCCGTGATGCGCCACCCGCTCCGACCGGCTCCCGCCGGCCCCGCCCGTGCCCCGCGTTCGCCGGCCCGCTGCCGCGCCGGCCGCCCGCGATGATCACCGTCGGCCTTTCCACGCTCGGCTTCTGCAGCCTGGGCATGCTGGCAGCGATGTTCTCGGCGCTGGCCTTCTATGCCGCCTCGCCGCACTGCCGCTGGCCGCGCCTGCGCCGCGCCGGCCGCCTGGGCCGCCAGATCGGCCTGGTCGCCGCTGCCGCCGCGCTGTGGCTGTGGATGGCCGAGCTCGGCTTTGCCGCAGGCCTGGTGGCGATGCTGTGCACCTGGATGCTGGCCGCCATGCTGCTACCGGCGCTGGCCGCCTGGCACCGCCCCGGCACGGAGTCGCCCTGATGTGGCCGCGCGCCCTTGCCGGCATCATCGCCGGCTTCCTCCTCGCCGCAGCCGCCACCGGCCTGCTGGCGTGGCTGCCGCCCGGCCCCTGGCAGCGGGCGCTGGTGCCGACCCTGATCGCCTTCATCCCGCTGTGGATGCTGGCCGCCCTGTGGGCGTTCAGTTTCCGCAGCGCGCTGCGCGCCTGGCTGGTGCTGGCCGGCAGCGCCGCCGCCGGCTTCGCCGTGCTCGGGCTGCTGCGCCTCACCGGCGCGGTGCAATGAGACCCGCCCCATGAAATTCAGTTCGCAGACCCTGCGCACGTTCACCACCCTGCACACCTGGGTCGGCCTGGTCGCCGGCTTCGGCCTGTTCGTGGCCTTCTATGCCGGCGCGTTGACCCTGTTCCACCACGACCTGCCGCTGTGGCAGACGCCTGGCGCAGCCACCGCGCTGCCGGCCGGGCTGGACGATGCGCAGTACCTGCTGGAGGACGTGCTGGCCACACATCCGGAAGCCCGCCGCCACGTCGGCATGACCTTCCCCGGCGCCGACCATCCGCAACCTCTGGCGTACTGGCAGGCCGATGACGGCAGCTGGCGCTACGCCTGGCCGGGGCAGATCGCCGGCAGCCCCACACCACCGCAGACCGGGCTGGCGGAACTGGTCAACGAGCTGCATTACAGCCTGGGCCTGCCGGTGGCCGGCATCTACGTGATGGGCATTGTCAGCCTGCTGTATGGCATGGCGCTGCTGAGCGGCCTGGTGATCCATCTGCCGAAGCTGTTCGGTGACCTGTTCGCGCTGCGTCCGGGCCGCAACCTGAAGCAGCTGTGGCAGGACGCGCACAACGTGATCGGCGTGCTGAGCCTGCCCTTCCACCTGATGTTCGCGGTGACCGGCGCCCTGCTCTGCCTGGTATTCGTGCAGATGGCCCTGCTCAACCCGCTGATCTTCGACGGCAAGGCCCTGCAGGCGGTGCCAACAGCAATGGACACCGCGCCGGTCCGGGAAGCCACCGGCATTCCGTCGCCGCCGGGCAGCCTGCGCGTGCTGCATGCGCGGGCGCTGGAAGTAGCACGCGCGCAGGGCGTGACCAGCTTCGAGCCGGCCTACCTGAAGCTGGCCAACGCCGGCGACGCCAACGCCACCATCGAGATCACCGGTGAATCCACTGGCACGCTCGGCCCACTCGGCGCCGTGGCGCTGGACGTTGCCACCGGCAATGTACTGGCGACCCAGCTGCCGGGCCAGCGTGACGCCAACCACGCCACGCTCAGCGCCGCCTATGCGCTGCACTTCGGCGAGTTCGGCAACGGCGTGGTGGTCTGGCTGTATTTCCTGCTCGGCCTTGGCGGCGCCTTCCTGTTCTACTCCGGCAACCTGTTGTGGATCGAGTCGCGGCGCAAGCGACGCCAGCCGCAGCAGCCACGCGCCGGTGTGAACATGGCGCGGGCCACGGTCGGCGTGTGCATCGGCCTGTGCGTGGCGATCTCGGTGGCATTCGCCAGCGCGCTGGTGCTGGAACGGCTGGCACCGGCGGCGGTCGATCACGGCATCCGCTGGGCCTGCTTCGGCAGCTGGGCAGCCTGTGCGTTGTGGGCGGCATTGCGCCGCCCGGCACAGGCCGCACGCGAGCTGCTGTGGGCTGCGGCGATCAGCACCGCGCTGGTGCCGGTGCTGCACGGCACACTCAGTGGCGACTGGCTGTGGCGCGCCGCCGCGCAGGGCCATTGGCCGCTGTTCTGGATCGATGCCATCGCGCTGGCCATGGCCTTTGGCTTCGCCCGCCTGGCAGTCGCCAGCCAGCATCGCGCCCGCAACGGCGATCCGAACAGCGTCTGGGCGAACTGAAGCCTTGCCGGGCATGGCCCGGCGCTATCGGAGCAGGTGCGCTTCGTCCGGGTAACGGCTGACTTCGATCAGGTTGCCATCCGGGTCGCGGAAGTACACCGATTCGATCGGACCCAGTGCGCCGGTGCGGGCCACCGGCCCTTCCTCCACCGCGACGACCTGCGCCTGCAGGTGCGCCAGCACATCGGCCATGGCGGTACGTGTGATCAGGCAGAGATCGGCGCTGCCCGGCGTGGGTTGCAGCGCATGCGGCTGCAGCGGGGCACTGGCCGGATGCAGGTTGATCTTCTGCCGGCCGAACTGCAGCGCGGTACGGCCGGCGCCGAAGCGCACGACCTGCATGCCGAGCACGCGCTGGTAGAAATCACAGCTGCGTTCGATGTCGGCCACGGTGAGGACCAGATGGTCCAGGCGTTCGAGATGGATCATGCCCGCAGCCTAGCGCTGCGGGCATTGCTTCGATGTGCGGGGTTGGGCCGATGACGTTGCGGCATCCGTCGGGCATGACCCACCGCCAGCGGGTGGCTCAATCGCCGACGCGTGCCTTCTGCCACGGGGCGAGCATGGCGTTGAGCAGGCTGGCCTGTTCGTCGTCGCCGGTCAGCTCCCACATGAACACGCCGGCCAGGCCTTGCTCGCGCGCGAACTGCGCACGCAGGCCGATCGAGCGCGGGTCCTCATAGCTGATGAAGATCTTCTGCGCGGCGTTGTACAGCCACGGGCTCTGTGCCTGCGGCTGCCAGTGCTTCGTCCAGCCCGGCTGGTCGAGATAGCGCGCCTTGATCACCCGCCAGTCGCCGGCATCGGCCGGTGCACTGTAGGCCTGGTACAGCCCATCCGGGGCGTCGCCGGTGACCTTGAAGCCGCGCCCGTAGAACGGCACGCCCAGCACCAGCTTGCCGGCCGGCACGCCGTGCTCGCGGTAGTACTGCACCGCGCCGGCCACGTTGTTCCAGCGCCGCAGCTCCGGTGCCAGTGGGTCGGCCGCCACCTCATGCAGCGGCGCGTTGAAGGTCGACACCGCCGAGAAGCCGGTGCCCATGTCGTAGCTCATCAGGTTGATGAAATCGAACACCTTGGCCAGCGCCGGCAGGTCGTAGCTGGCGGCCGGATCGTAGGGGCCATCGGTCTGCAGGCGACCGGCGGCCAGCGCGGCGGTCAGCAGCATCGGCTGCCCCGCCTTGCGACCGCGCGCATCGAGTGCCACGCGGAACGCCTGCGCGAGCCGGGTCAGGTTGGCGCGATCCTGCGGACGGTGCGCCAGCTCCCTGGGGCCGCCACTGACCGGGAACTCCCAGTCGATATCCACCCCATCAAAGCTGCCGGCGTGGCGATCGAAGAACAGCGCCATGCACGAATCCACCAACCGTTTGCGGCTGGCCTCGGTCAGCGCTGCATCGGAGAATCCACCTGCGCCCCATCCGCCGATTGAGATCAGCGTGCGCAGGTGCGGGTGCGCCTTCTTCAGCTCGGCCAGCGCAGCGAAATTCTTCGGCGCTTCGGCACCGATCGTGCAGCGCCCGTCCTCGATGGTCGAGAACGCGTAGAACAGGTGGGTGAGGCGCTCGGCCGGAATGCTCGACACCGGGTAGCGCTCGGCCGAACCACCGGGGTAGTAGGCACCGAAGATCGGTGGCTGCGCGGGCGCGGCGGGCGCGGCAATGGGCAGGGCGCCGGCAATCAGCACGGCAAGGACGGCCACGGTCTGGCGGAACATGGGATCTCCCGGTTCGAAGGCGCAGCCACGTTAGCAAACCGATGAGGCCGTGGGACCGATGTCGTGGCATGTCGTCCTGTGGACAGCAACGATCGGCCAGAGGGCGACAACGTGGCAGTCATGCCGCTGCCATCATGCATTGCAGCAGGACACGCACCGACGCAGCGCACCGGCTCCCCTGCATCGGCTATGGTGGCCGCGGATCTTCAACCGCACATGGACATGAGCACCGATCACGACACCACTCCCGACGGCGACCTGCTGGACGGCGCATCCCTCGACGAACACCAGATACTGGAAGCGCGCGCCTACGACGCATTCCACGAAGGCGACCTGCCGCAGGCGGTGGAGCTGTTCGGCGAACTGATCGCCATCGCTCCCGAGGTGCCTTACCTGCACTACATGCGCGGGCTGGCGCACAAGTACCTGCGCGACTGGCCGGCGTCGCTGCAGGACAACCTCCAATCGGAGCAGCTGCGCGGGGAATTCGATGTCGCCACCGCGTGGAATGCCGGAATCGCGGCCACCGGCATGGCGGACTGGGCCGAAGCACGACGCCAGTGGACCCGCTGTGGCATCACCCTGCCCGAGGGCGAAGGCCCGATCGAGGGCAACTTCGGCGTGGCCTGCATGCGCCTGGCGCCGTGGTCCGGCGCCGAAGTGGTGTACATGAGCCGCATTGATCCGGTGCGTGCACGCATCGACAACGTACCGCTGCCCGAAAGCGGCTTCCGCTTCGGCGACATCGTGCTGCATGACGGCGCATCGACCGGCCGCCGTACGTACGGCGAACACGAGGTGCCGGTGTTCAATGCACTGCAGCGCCTGCAGTCATCGGACATGGCGACCTTCACCGTGTTCGTGCAGTGCGATTCAGCCGACGACATCACTGCCCTGGGGGCCATGAACCTGCCCGGCATCGGCATGGTCGAGGACTGGACCGCGACCGTGCGCCGGCTGTGCCGCCGCTGCAGCTATGGCACCCCGCATCAACATGAAGACGATGCAGAGGCCGTCGAAGAAGGTACCTGGGCGCGCGGGCGAGATCTGGGCATTGCCGCGCAGGGCCGGGCTGCGGTGGAGAAGCTGCTGGCGACGTGGACCGCCGCGGCCCCGGGACGCGTGCTGGAGGCCATCGAACAGCGAGAGCATCCGCTGAGTGACCCCGAGCCGGGTCAGGTGTGGTGGCTGGGGGAGGAGGAAGACGAGAAAGCGTAGCTGCCCCGCCGGGCATGGCCCGGCGCTACCTGATGGCGGCAGGCAAAGAAAAAGCGGGCCGAAGCCCGCTTTTTCATTTCAGCGATTCCAGGAGCGTGTCAACCAAGGTTGACACCCACCGCCGATTACTCGGCGCTGACGGCGTCGCCTTCTTCCACGGCCTTCATCGACAGGCGGATACGGCCCTGCTTGTCGACTTCCAGCACCTTGACCTTGACCACATCGCCTTCCTTCAGCACGTCGCCGACCTTCTCGACGCGGTCGCTGGAGATCTGCGACACGTGGACCAGGCCGTCCTTGCCCGGCAGGATGGTGACGAACGCACCGAAGTCCATGATCTTGGCGACCTTGCCTTCGTAGATGCGGCCCGGCTCGACGTCCGAGGTGATCTGCTCGATGCGGGCCTTGGCGGCCTGGGCAGCGATGGCGTTGACCGAAGCGATGACGATGGTGCCGTCATCCTGGATGTCGATCTGCGTGCCGGTTTCCTTGGTGATGGCCTGGATGGTCGAACCACCCTTGCCGATCACTTCGCGGATCTTGTCCGGGTGGATCTTGATGGTCAGCAGGCGCGGCGCGTAGTCCGACAGCTCTTCACGCGGAGCGGTCAGGCCGTGGGCCATTTCGCCCAGGATGTGCAGACGGCCAGCCTTGGCCTGCTGCAGGGCCTGCTTCATGATCTCTTCGGTGATGCCTTCGATCTTGATGTCCATCTGCAGGGCAGAGATGCCCTCAGCGGTACCGGCCACCTTGAAGTCCATGTCGCCCAGGTGATCTTCGTCACCCAGGATGTCGGACAGGACGACGAAGCGCTCGCCTTCCTTGACCAGGCCCATGGCGATACCGGCAACCGGCGCCTTCACCGGCACGCCGGCGTCCATCAGGGCCAGCGAGGAACCGCAGACCGAGGCCATCGACGAGGAACCGTTCGACTCGGTGATTTCCGAGACGACGCGGATGGTGTACGGGAAGGCTTCCAGCGACGGCATGACAGCCAGCACGCCGCGCTTGGCCAGGCGACCGTGGCCGATTTCGCGGCGCTTCGGGCCCATCATGCGGCCGCACTCACCCACCGAGAACGGGGGGAAGTTGTAGTGGAACAGGAAGTTTTCCTTGTACTCACCGGCAACGGCGTCGATGACCTGGCCGTCACGGGCAGTGCCCAGGGTGATGGTCACGATGGCCTGGGTTTCGCCGCGGGTGAACAGCGAGGAACCGTGGGTACGCGGCAGCACGCCGGTCTTCACGGCGATCGGGCGGACGGTGTCCAGCGCACGGCCGTCGATGCGGACCTTGGTGTCCAGCACCGAGTCACGCATGGTGCGGTATTCCAGCTCGCCGAATTCCTTCGACAGCTCGGCCGGGTTCCAGCCCTCGGCAGCCACGCGGCCAGCCAGGGTTTCGACCACGTCCTTCTTGATCGCCGAGATGGCGTCGCGGCGCTGCAGCTTGTCGCGCACCTGGAAGGCTTCGCCCAGGCGCGGGCCGATGGCTTCCTTCAGGGCGGAGATCAGCGCGTCGTTCTTGGCCGGGGCTTCCCAGGTCGACGGCTTGGTGCCGGCTTCGACGGTCAGCTCGTTGATCGCGTTGATGACCTTCTGCATTTCGCGGTGACCGAAGGTCACGGCGCCCAGCATCACTTCTTCGGACAGCAGCGCGGCTTCGGATTCGACCATCAGCACGGCGTTGGAGGTACCGGCGACGACCAGCTCCAGCTGCGAGTCAGCCAGTTCGCTGACGGTCGGGTTCAGGATGTACTCGCCGTTCTTGTAACCGACCTTGGCAGCGCCGATCGGACCCATGAACGGGGTGCCGGCCAGGGCCAGGGCAGCCGAGGCGCCGATCAGGGCCGGGATGTCGCCGTCCACGTCCGGGTTCAGCGACATGACCGTGGCGATGATCTGCACTTCGTTCTTGTAGTCTTCCGGGAACAGCGGGCGGATCGGACGGTCGATCAGACGCGAGATCAGGGTTTCCTTCTCGGTCGCACGGCCTTCACGCTTGAAGAAACCACCCGGGATACGGCCGCCGGCGTAGAACTTTTCCTGATAATCGACGGTCAGCGGGAAGAAGTCCTGGCCTTCGCGCGCGCTCTTGGCGGCGACGGCGGTGACCAGCAGTACGGTGTCGTCCATCTTGACGATGACGGCACCGCTGGCCTGACGGGCGACTTCGCCGGTCTCGAGCGTGACGGTGTGCTTGCCGTACTGGAAGGTTTTGGTGATTTTTGCCACGGAGGGTGTCCTTGGGGATGCTGTCTGCGAATTTGGACCGTCGGCGACCCTTGCCGCCAGCGGGTGGCCGGATCGTTCCGGCCTGAATCGGGGATTGCGGTGCTACAAAACAAAACCGCGGCGCATCGCTGCGCCGCGGGGGATTCGTTGCTTAGCGACGCAGGCCAAGCTTTTCAATCAGGGCCTTGTAACGCTCGACGTCCTTCTTCTTCAGGTAGTCGAGCAGGCTGCGACGGCGGTTGACCATCTGCAGCAGGCCGCGGCGGCTGTGGTGGTCCTTCTTGTGGGTCTTGAAGTGGCCGGTCAGCAGTTCAATGCGGGCGGTCAGCAGGGCAACCTGGACTTCCGGGGAGCCGGTGTCAGCCGAGCTGCGCTTGTTGTCTTCAATGACCTTCTGGGTGTCGATCGACATTTCTTTTTTCTCTGTGATGCGTGGCCGGCAGGAACGCGCTTCGCGCACCGCCAGGCTCGCCGTGGACTACGAGGATGAAACCTGCGCGAGGCAGGCTGCCGGAAAACGGCCGCGAAATTGTAACGGTCGGGGGGGCCGGGAACAAGGTCCGGTGCTGAACCGCCCTGCCCGGTTCAGAGGTTGAAGCGGCGCTGCGGGGCCAGCAGCCCGCTGTCATCGACCTGCCCGAGCCCCTGGACAGCATCGTCCGGACCAAACACGGCGACCAGGCCATGCGGCCAGGACGGGTCGCGCTGGCGCTGGCCAACGCAGAAGCGGTGGGTCTGGTCCGCATCGAGGTCGACCCGCGGGTATTCCGCCAGCCCGGCCGCCAGCGGCAGCAGCAGCGCGTCCATGCCCGCCTCGTCGCCGGCCTCGACCATTGCCCGCAGCTGGTCCAGGGTGACCATGGCAGGTTCGCGGAACGGCTCCACCCAGAGCCGGCGCAGCGCGCTGATATGGGCGCCACAGCCCAGCACCTCGCCCAGATCGCGGGCCAGGCTGCGGATATAGGTACCCGAGCCGCAGGTCACGCGCAGGCGCAGCCGTTCCGGCTGCTGCTCCAGCACCGCGATGGCATGCACCTGGACCTCGCGTTCCGGCGCTTCGATGACATCGCCACGGCGGGCCTTCACATACAGCGGCTCACCGCCCTGCTTCAGCGCCGAATAGATCGGGGCACGCTGGCGGATGTTGCCGGTCAGCGGCGCCAGTGCGGCCTGCAGCGCCTCGGCACTGATGGCCGGCACCGGGCGCTGCAGCAGCACCTGGCCTTCGGCGTCATCGGTATCGGTGGTCTGTCCCAGCACGATCTCGGCGTCGTAGGCTTTGGCCGAGCCGAGCAGCAGGCCGGCAATCTTGGTCGCCTCGCCGAAGCACAGCGGCAGCAGGCCGGTGGCCAACGGGTCGAGGCTGCCGGTGTGGCCGCCCTTCTCGGCGCGGAACAGGCGACGGGCCACCTGCAGGGCGGCGTTGGAGCTCATGCCGGTCGACTTGTCGAGCAGCAGGATGCCATCCAGGCGGCGGAACTGAATTCGGGTCATGACAGGTACGGGTAGCGCCGGGCCATGCCCGGCGAGCGCGCAGCGCGGTCTGCATCAGACATCGCACAGCCGGAATGCAACAACGCCGGGCATGCCCGGCGTCGCGCGGTTATTCTTCGTCGCTCTCGCGGCGCTTCTCCGCGGCCAGCGTATCGGGCAGGTCGCGCAGGATGTTGTCGATGTGCTCACCACGGTCGACCGAATCGTCGTAGTGGAAATGCAGCTCCGGCACGTGGCGCAGCTTCATCGCGCGTGCCAGGTCCATGCGCAGGCGGTAGCCCAGCTCCTTCAGGCCGGCCACGGCCTCGGCCGAACGCTCCGGCATCAGCGCGGTGACGAATACCTTGGCATGGGCCATGTCGCGGGTGATTTCCACGTCGGACACGCTCACCGAGGGCAACCCGTGCTCGCGCACGGCGTTGTGCACCAGGGTGCCGAGTTCACGGCGCAGCTGGGCGGAGACACGGTCGGTTCGATGGAAAGTCTTGGGCACGCGGTCGGGCTCTCGATTCAAATGTGACCCGACCAAGGTCGGGCCCTACCAGGAGGAGCGGCCCGACCAAGGTCGGGCCCCACCAAGGGGGACCGGCCCGTGAGGGCCGGTCCGATGCAGCATTACAGGGTGCGCGGCACTTCGATACGCTCGAAGCACTCGATCTGGTCACCCGGCTTGACGTCGTTGTAGGCCTTCACCGCGATACCGCATTCGGTACCGTTGCGGACTTCCTCGACGTTTTCCTTGAAGCGGCGCAGCGATTCCAGCTCGCCTTCGAAGATCACCACGCTGTCGCGCAGGACGCGGATCGGCTTGTTGCGCTTGACCACGCCCTCGATGACCATCGAGCCGGCAACGGCGCCCAGCTTGGAGCTGCGGAACACGTCGCGGACCTCGGCGATACCGATGATCTCTTCGCGGATCTCCACGCCCAGCAGACCGGAGGCTACCTGCTTCACCTGATCGATCAC
This sequence comes from Stenotrophomonas sp. 78350_Sma, assembly GCF_056482105.1. Taxonomy (NCBI): domain Bacteria; kingdom Pseudomonadati; phylum Pseudomonadota; class Gammaproteobacteria; order Lysobacterales; family Lysobacteraceae; genus Stenotrophomonas; species Stenotrophomonas sp. 78350_Sma. The sequence goes on from NZ_CM151182.1 coordinate 3,238,020, forward strand.
GTCATAGATGATCGAGAAGTAACGCAGGTCCACGCCGTTGGATTCGATGATGCGACGGGCCGAAGCATCCGCACGCACGTTGAAGCCGATGACGGTGGCCTTCGAAGCGGCCGCCGAGTTGGCGTCCGATTCGGTGATGCCGCCCACGCCGGAGTGAATCACGTTGATGCGGATGTCTTCGTTGGACAGCGCGACCAGTGCCTGGCTCAGGGCCTGCACCGAACCCTGCACGTCGGCCTTGATGACCAGGTTGAGAACCTGCTGGCCCTCGCCCTTGCCCAGGGTCGCCATGATGTCTTCCATACGGCTGCCAGCGGTGGCGACCAGGCGCGATTCGCGGCGCTTGGTCTCACGCTGCTGGGCAACGTCCTTGGCCAGGCGCTCGTCCTCGACGACCACGAAGTCGTCACCGGCTTCCGGCACGCCGGACAGGCCCAGGACCTGCACCGGGATGGACGGGCCGGCGAACTCCGGCTGCTTGCCGGTTTCGTCGAACAGCGCACGCACGCGGCCGTACTGGATGCCGCACACCAGGTAGTCGCCCTTCTTCAGGCGGCCCTGCTGCACCAGCACGGTCGCGACCGGGCCGCGGCCCTTGTCCAGCGACGATTCGATCACCACGCCCGAGGCGCGGCCTTCGTCGACGGCCTTCAGTTCCAGCAGTTCGGCCTGGATCGAGATGGCGTCCAGCAGGTCGTCGATGCCCAGGCCGGTCTTGGCCGAGATCTCCACCATCTGGGTATCACCACCGAAATCTTCGGCCACGACCTGCTCGGACAGCAGTTCGTTCTTGACCCGCATCGGGTCGGCGTCGGACTTGTCGATCTTGTTGATCGCCACGATCAGCGGCACACCCGCCGAACGGGCGTGCTGGATCGCTTCCTTGGTCTGCGGCATGACGCCGTCATCGGCGGCCACGACCAGCACCACGATATCGGTCAGCTTGGCACCGCGGGCACGCATCGAGGTGAAGGCAGCATGGCCCGGGGTATCCAGGAAGCTGATCACGCCCTTCGGCGTATCCACGTGGTAGGCACCGATGTGCTGGGTGATGCCGCCGGCTTCGCCGGTGGCGACCTTGGTGCGGCGGATGTAATCCAGCAGCGAGGTCTTGCCGTGGTCGACGTGGCCCATGATGGTGACCACCGGCGGACGCTGGGTAGCTTCGCCCTGGTTTTCACCGGTCGAGGCCAGCAGTGCGTCTTCGGCGTCGTTGTCGTTGGCACGGATCGCCTTGTGGCCGAGTTCTTCGGTCACCAGCGCGGCGGTGTCATGGTCGATGGACTGGGTGATGGTGGCCATCACGCCCATCTTGAACAGCGCCTTGACCACCTCACCGCCCTTCAGCGCGAGCTTCTGCGCCAGGTCGGCCACGGTGATCGTGTCGCCGATCGCCACTTCACGCACCACCGGCGCGGTCGGACGCTCGAAGGCGTGCGGACCGGCATTGTTGCCACCGCGCGACATGTCGCGACGGCCACCGGCCTGGTTGCGCCCGCCCGGACGACCCCGGGTGTTGCTGTTGTTGCTGTTGCCACGACGCGCGCGGTCGGCAGCCGACAGGTGCATCTGGCCGGCGAAACGGTCGCCCGGGCCACGCTCGTTGCGCGGCGCGCTGCGGTTGTTGCGGTCGTCGTTGCGCGGCGGCGGTGCACTGCGCGGCGCAGCCGCAGCGGCAGCCGGAGCACGCGGCGGGCGCGGTGCGGTTTCATCGATCGGAGCACGCTTGGGCTTGCTGGCAGCCAGCGCCTCGGCGGCCTTGGCGGCGGCCGCAGCTTCCTCGGCGGCCTTCTTCTCGGCCTCTGCGCGCTCCTTGGCCGCAACCTCTTCCTCACGGGCACGGACGATGGCTTCGTCGCGCAGACGATCCTTCTCGGCCAGGGCCTGCTGTTCGGCGAGGTTGCGGGCACGCGACTCTTCCAGCTTGCGCAGGATGTCGGCGCGCTCTTCGTCCGGCGTCATGGCGCGCGCACCATCCTTGACGTAGGTCCGCTTCTGGCGGACCTCGACATTCACGGTCGTCTTGCTGCGACCGGAATTGACCGTCACTTCCTGCTGCTTCCGGCGGTTGAGCGTGATCTTCTTTGCAGACTGATCGGTCTCTTCCGGGGCCTGCTCGGGCTTGCCGTGCGAACGACGAAGGAAGCCCAGGAGCTTCACCTTCTCGGAGCTGGTCACGACCTGGTCGGGACCGCTGAACTTCATGCCGGCACCGGCCAGCTGTTCCAGCAGTTTTTCGACCGGCGTGTTGACCAGTTCGGCAAGCTTGCGGATGGTGGTTTGCTGCGACATTCGGATCCTATGATCTTGTGGGCGCCCCCCCGCATCTGGAGGTGGCGCGGATTCTACGCCCTGAGCGGCTCAGGGCCCTGTTCATTGCCGGCTCATTCGCCGCGTTCCAGTCGGGCGATCTCTTCGGCACGGGCGGCCAGGATCAGCGCAGCGGCGCGCGCCTGATCCAGTCCTTCGATGCCGAAGTCCATGACCTCGTCGGCGGCCAGGTCGGACAGGTCCTCACTGGTACGCACGCCGTGGCCGGCCAGCGCATATGCGGTGGCTTCGTCCATGCCCTTCAGGGACAGCAGGTCCTGCGCCGGCTGGCCGTCTTCAAGGCCTTCCTCGACTGCCAGGGCCTCATTGAGCAGCGCATCGCGGGCACGAGCGCGCAGCTCTTCGACGATGTCTTCGTCGAAACCTTCCACGGCCAGCAGTTCGCCGACCGGGACATAAGCGATTTCCTCGACGGTGCCGAAGCCTTCGCTGACCAGGATGCCGGCGATCTCTTCGTCCACTTCCAGCTTGTCCATGAACAACTGGCGGGCCGAAGCCTGCTCGGCTTCCGACTTGGCAGTGACCTGGTCCTGGGTCATCACATTGAGCTGCCATCCGGTCAGGCGGCTGGCCAGGCGCACGTTCTGGCCGCCCTTGCCGATCGCCTGGGCCAGGCGGTCTTCAGCGACAGCCAGGTCCATCGAGTGCTTGTCTTCATCGACGATGATCGACTGCACTTCGGCCGGCGCCATCGCGTTGATGACGAAGTTGGCCGGGTTGTCGTTCCACAGCACGATGTCCACGCGCTCGCCATTGAGCTCGTTGGACACGGCCTGCACGCGCGAACCGCGCATGCCGATGCAGGCGCCGATCGGATCGGTGCGCTGGTCGTGGGCCAGCACGGCGATCTTGGCGCGGTCGCCCGGATCGCGGGCACAGGCCTTGATTTCCACCAGGCCCTGGCCGACTTCCGGCACTTCCAGCTTGAACAGCTCGATCATGAATTCCGGAGCGGCACGGCTGATGAACAGCTGCGGGCCACGCGGTTCCGAACGGACTTCGGCCAGGTAGCCGCGCACGCGGTCGCCGGCGCGCAGCACGTCGCGCGGGATGCCCTTGTCCTTCGGGATGAAGCCTTCGGCATTGCCACCGAGGTCGACATAGATGTTGCCGCGCTCGGCGCGCTTGACCACACCGGTGATCAGTTCGCCGACGCGATCCTTCCACGCATCCACGACCTGCTGGCGCTCGGCTTCGCGCACGCGCTGGACGATGACCTGCTTGGCGGCCTGGGCAGCGATGCGGCCGAAGTCCGGGTTCTCGATCTGCTCTTCGATGTAGTCGCCGACGTCCACGCCTTCGGCTTCATCGACGGCGTCCATCAGGCGGATCTGGCGGTCCGGCGATTCCATGACCACGTCATCGGCCACCACTTCCCAGCGGCGGTAGGTTTCGTAGCTGCCATCCTTGTGGTCGATGACCACGCGGGTCAGCACTTCCTCGTCGGGATAGCGCTTCTTCGCTGCCGAGGCCAGGGCGGCCTCGATGGCATCGAAGATCACTTCACGCGGCACGCCCTTCTCGTTGGCGACCGCGTCGACTACCAGCAACAGTTCCTTGCTCATTGGCTCACTCCGCGCGCGGCTTCTTTGCCGCCGGCTCGTTGGAAGAAGAATTCGTGTTCGGCTTCGGACGCTTCGGTGCCGGACCGGTCGGCTTGCTCGGGGCCAGCCCCAGCGCCACCCAGTCGGGCATGATCCGTGCCTTGTCGATGTTGTCGGCCGACACCACCACTTCGGTCTTGTCGACGATGAAGGTGATGGTGCCTGCGGCCTCGTCGGTCGCCTCGATACGGCCCTGCAGGCGACGACGGTTGTCCTGCGGCAGCTTCAGCGTGACCTTGGCCGATTCACCCTGGTGGCGAGCGAACTGCTCCAGGTTGAACAGCGGGCGATCCACGCCAGGCGACGACACTTCCAGCGTGTAATTGCCGCTGATCGGGTCTTCGACGTCCAGCTGCGCCGACACTTCGCGGCTGACCCGCTCGCAGTCGTCGACATTGATGATGCGCTCTGGCTGTTCAGCCAGCGGCACGTCGATGTAAAGGCGCAGGGTCGCACCGCCGGGGGCCGGCAGATACTCAACGCCCAGCAGCTCCAGGCCCAGCGACACAACGGTCGGGGCGAGCAGATTCGCGATGTCGGTTGCCTTGTCGCTCACAGCCTGCCTTGATCTCTTGGTTGGGTGCCGGCCTTGGCCGGCGTGAAAACATGACGCCCCGGAAACGACAAAGGGCCCGCTGGGCCCCTTTTCCGGAAAGACTCCGGTGACTGGATTCCGGTTGCAACCTGCATTGCCTGCCGGTTGCGGCCCTCCTTCCGGGTCCGGACTCCCGCCGGGAGGCCGCCTTCAGGGGTACTGCTAGGCCGCTGATGATAGCGGCTGCACCGCGCTGGTGCAAGGTGCGGGACTACCCCGAAACGTCCGCTGCGCTCGCCGGGCATGGCCCGGCGGATCGAGCACCACCCCAAAGAAAAACGCCCTCGAAGCAGGACTTCGAAGGCGATCTCTTTACTTGGTAGCGGGGGCAGGATTTGAACCTGCGACCTTCGGGTTATGAGCCCGACGAGCTGCCAGACTGCTCCACCCCGCATCAGAAGCGGAATTATGAGTGATAGCTTCAAAACATGCAAGCCTTCCCTCATTCATCAACCCGGTTGGCGCCGGTTCGATGTTGGTAGCGGGGGCAGGATTTGAACCTGCGACCTTCGGGTTATGAGCCCGACGAGCTGCCAGACTGCTCCACCCCGCACCGGAAGTGTTTGAACTGCTGCCCTGCTCTTTCGAGGAGGGCTACCGCAACGATGTTCTGGCTGAACCGCTGCAGTGACAACTCAGGCTGCGCATATTACACGAATCGCGCAGCTTTGTGTCAACTTTTATGCAAGATGCGCAAAAGCCTTCTGGCACCACAGCATGATCGGGTTCCAGGACAGGCCCAGGGCCAGCAGCGCCAGTGCATTCACGCCCAGCACCACGCCCAGCACGCGGTCGTTGCTGCGCGGCATGGCCTCGCCCACCGGCTCATCGAAGTACATGACCTTGATGACGCGCAGGTAGTAGAAGCAGCCGACCACGGCGCACAGCACGCCGAGGATGGCCAGCCACAGCAGGCCGCCATTGACGGCTGCGCCCAGCACCGCCAGCTTGGTCCAGAAGCCCAGGAACGGCGGGATGCCGGCCAGCGACGCCATGATGCACAGCACCAGGCCGGCCATCCACGGGTTGCGGGCGTTCAGGCCCTTGAAGTCCTCGATGTTCTCGGCTTCAAAGCCGGCACGCGACAGCGCGATGATCGCGCCGAAGGCGGCGGTGGACATGATGGCGTAGGCCAGTGCGTAGAACAGCGCAGCGGCATAGCCCTGCGCGCCACCACCGGCGATGCCCATCAGCAGGAAACCGATGTGCGAGACGGTGGAGAACGCCAGCATGCGCTTGAGGTTGCTCTGCGCGATGGCCATCAGGTTGCCGATGACCAGCGAGACCGCGGCCAGGCCGGCAATCAGCAGCTGCAGTTCGGTCGACAGCGGACCCACGCCCATTTCCAGCAGGCGGTAGGCCATGCCGAAGGCGGCCAGCTTCGGCGCCGAGCTGATGAACAGTGCGATCGGTGCCGGGGCACCCTGGTACACGTCCGGCAGCCACATGTGGAACGGCGCGGCACCCAGCTTGAAGGCGACGCCGGCGATCATGAACACCGCACCGGTGATCAGCAGCACGCGCTCTTCCGAGTGCGGGATGGCGTCACGGATGACGTCCAGATGCAGGCTGCCGGTAGCGCCGTAGATCAGCGACATGCCGTACAGCAGCAGGCCCGAGGCCAGCGAGCCGAGCACGATGTACTTCATCGCCGCCTCGGAGGCCAGGCCGTTCTCGCGGTTGCTGGCGACCAGAGCGTAGGAGCACAGCGCCAGCAGTTCCAGGCCCAGGTAGACCATCAGCAGGCTGCCGGCCGAAACCAGGATCATCATGCCGGCGGTGCCGAACAGGATCAGCACCGGGATCTCGCCCTGGAACAGGTTGCGGTCACGCAGGTAGCGCCAGCCATAGACCAGGGTCAGGCCGCTGAGCAGCACGATCCCGGTCTTCATCACGTCCGCGGCGGTATCGCGCACGAACATGCCATGGAAGACCTCCCCCTGCCCGCCCACGCCGGTGGCCAGCATGAACAGCACCACGGCCAGCGCAGCGAGCGAGAACAGGTGGGTGACGATCTTGTTCCGGTTGCTGACGAACAGGTCGAGGATCATCAGGGCGAAGGCGCTGCCGATCAGCACCAGCTCGGGAGCGAGCGGTGGCAGGTCAGCGGCGGTCAATGGCAGCAGCGGCGAGGTGGTCATCATCAAATCCTGGAATTACAGCAGCTTGCTGGATGCGATCTGCATCGCCAGCTTCGCGATCGAGGGCTCCATCAGGTCGGTCAGCGGCTTGGGGTAGATGCCCAGGGCCAGCACGCCGATGGCGAACACGCCCAGCACCAGCCATTCGCGGCCGTTGATGTCCTTCAGTTCGGCCACGTGGCTGTTGGCCACTTCGCCGAAGAAGATGCGCTTGTACAGCCACAGGGTGTAGGCGGCGCCGATGATCAGGGTGGTGGCCGCACCCAGTGCGATCCACGGATTACGCTGGAAGGCCGACAGGATGACCATGAACTCGCCGACGAAACCGCTGGTGCCCGGCAGGCCCGCATTGGCCATGAAGAACAGCATGGCGAAGGTGGCGAACCACGGCATCACATTGACCACGCCGCCGTAATCGGCGATGCGGCGGCTGTGCATGCGGTCGTACAGCACGCCGACGCAGGAGAACATCGCACCGGACACGAAGCCGTGCGAGATCATCTGCACCATGGCGCCCTGCAGGCCCAGGCGGGCCGCATCGGCATTGCCGGCTTCACGCACCAGCCACAGGGCGATGAAGGTGCCCAGGGTGACGAAGCCCATGTGCGCGATCGACGAATAGGCGATCAGCTTCTTCATGTCGTCCTGCACCAGGGCGACCAGGCCGACGTAGATCACCGCGATCAGCGACAGCGCGATCACCAGCCAGGCCCATTCCTGCGACGCGTCCGGGACGATCGGCAGGTTGAAGCGCAGGAAGCCGTAGCCACCGATCTTCAGGGCGATGGCGGCCAGGATCACCGAACCGGCGGTCGGCGCTTCCACGTGGGCGTCCGGCAGCCAGGTGTGGACCGGGAACATCGGCACCTTGACCGCGAAGGCGATCAGGAAGGCGAAGAAGATCCAGGTCTGTTCCTTGGCCGACAGCGGCAGCGCGTACAGGTCGGCCAGCTGGAAGCTGCCGCCCTTCATGTACAGGTAGATCAGCGCCACCAGCATCAGCACCGAGCCGAGGAAGGTGTACAGGAAGAACTTCAGCGCAGCGTAGATGCGGCGCGGGCCGCCCCAGACACCGATGATCAGGAACATCGGGATCAGCATGGCTTCGAAGAACACGTAGAACAGCATCGCGTCCGTCGCGGCGAAGATGCCGACGGTGACGCCTTCCAGGATCAGGAAGGCAGCCACGTACTGGTTCACGCGCTTGTCGATGGCGCTCCAGGCACCGATCAGGGCAAGCACGCTGACCAGGGTGGTCAGCAGGATCAGCGCCACGGCAATGCCGTCCACGCCCAGGTTGTAGCCGATCTTGTACGCCGGGATCCACGCATGGGTCTCGACGAACTGCAGACCGTCGATGCCCGCGTTGTAGCCGCTCAGCAGCGAGAGGCTTGCAACGAAGGTGAGCACCGCGACGCCCAGCGACGCCCAACGGGCAGTCTGTGCATCACGGATCGCAAGGATCAGGGCGCCACCAATGATCGGCAGCCAGATGAGGACACTGAGTAGAGGCCAGTTCGACACGTCTTCTTATTCCGTACAGGTCATCAACGCAGGTAATGCATCAGCACGCCCAGCAGGGCAATCAGGCCGATGATCATCGCGAAGGCGTAGTGATAGAGGAAACCGGATTGGGTACGACGCAGCACGCCGGCTGCAACGTCCACAACACGTGCCGAGAGATTGACCACGCCGTCGACGATGTTGCTGTCGATCCAGCGCGAGACCTTGCCCAGCTTGACGCTGCCACCGGCAAAGCCATCGATCCACAGCTTGTCGAAGCCGTACTTGTTTTCCAGCACCGAAACGATCGGGGCGAAGGTCTTGCGCGCCTTGCCCGACAGGTCCGGCTTCCACAGGTAGAACAACGCGGCCAGCAGGAAGCCCGCCAGGGTGAGCCAGAACGGAGGCAGCATCATGCCGTGCAGCGCGAACGCGACCGGGCCATGGAACTCTTCACCCAGGAACGCGACGGTGTTCTTGGCCGGATCGTAGAAGTCGACGATGCCGGTAAAGAACGTCTGTGCCTGGCCCTTGATCGCCTCGTGCGCATGGTGGCCGGCCCAGTCGGTGCCGTGCAGCATCGGACCGATGCTGAAGAAACCGATGGCGATCGACGGGATGGCCAGCAGGATCAGCGGCAGGGTCACCACCCACGGGGTTTCGTGCGGCTCATGCGGACCGTGGCCATGGCCGTGGTCATCATGGGCATCGCCGTGGTGGGCATCGGCATGGTGCGCATCTGCGGCATGGTGATCGTCATGGCCGTGGCCATGGTCATCATGCGCGTCACGGAAGCGCTCCTTGCCATGGAAGGTCATGAACAGCAGGCGGAAGCTGTAGAAGCTGGTCACCAGCACGCCACCCAGCACCGCCCAGTAGCCATAGGTGGCCACCCAGCTGTTCTGCATGTGGGCGTGGATCTCGGCCGCCTCGATGATGGTGTCCTTCGAGTAGAAGCCGGAGAAGAACGGCGTGCCGACCAGGGCAAGCGTGCCGATCCACATGGTGATGAAGGTGATCGGCATGTACTTGCGCAGGCCGCCCATCTTGCGCATGTCCTGCTCGTGGTGCATCGCGATGATGACCGAACCGGCGCCCAGGAACAGCAGGGCCTTGAAGAAGGCGTGGGTCATCAGGTGGAACACGGCGGCCGAGTAGGCCGACACGCCCAGGGCGACGGTCATGTAGCCCAGCTGCGACAGCGTGGAGTACGCGACGACGCGCTTGATGTCGTTCTGCACGATGCCGATCAGGCCGGTGAAGAACGCGGTGGTGGCACCGATGAACAGCACGAAGTTCAGCGCGGTCTGCGACAGCTCGAACAGCGGCGACATGCGGGTGACCATGAAGATACCGGCGGTCACCATCGTCGCGGCGTGGATCAGTGCCGAGATCGGGGTCGGGCCTTCCATCGAGTCCGGCAGCCACACGTGCAGCGGGACCTGGGCCGACTTGCCCATGGCGCCGATGAACAGGCAGATGCAGATGACGGTGGCGATCGACCAGATCACCGGCTCGTTCAGCAGCTGCATGCCCAGGATGGTGCCGTCCCAGATCTGCAGCTGGGCGCGCGGGTCAGCCAGCATGCCGGCCTGCGAGAACACCTGCGAGTAGTCCAGGGTGCCGAACACCCACAGCACGCCGGCGATGCCCAGCAGGAAGCCGAAGTCACCGACGCGGTTGACCAGGAACGCCTTCATGTTGGCGAAGATCGCGGTCGGGCGCTTGAACCAGAAGCCGATCAGCAGGTACGACACCAGGCCCACCGCTTCCCAGCCGAAGAACAGCTGCAGGAAGTTGTTGCTCATCACCAGGGTGAGCATCGAGAAGGTGAACAGCGAGATGTAGCTGAAGAACCGCTGGTAGCCCGGATCGTCCTGCATGTAGCCGATCGTGTAGATGTGGACCAGCAGCGACACGAAGGTCACCACCACCATCATCATCGCGGTCAGCTTGTCGACCATGAAGCCGACATGGGCCGAATACTGGCCAACCTCGAAGAACGTGTAGATGTTCTGGTTGAACGGCTGCGCGCCGCCCCACATCAGCTGGTAGAACGTGTACATCGACAGGCCGCAGGCTACCGCGACGCCGAGGATGGTGATGGTCTGCGCGCCGAAGCGCTTGACCTGGCGACCGAACAGGCCGGCGATGATGCTGCCGAACAGCGGTGCAAGCACCACTGCGATCAACAGACTCTTGGAGAGAGTGATTTCCATCTGTGGATCAGCCCTTCAGCGAATCGACTTCGCCGACATTGATCGTGCGGCGGGTACGGAACAGGGTCACCAGGATCGCCAGGCCGATGGCGGCTTCCGCGGCGGCGACGGTCAGGATGAAGAACACGAACAGCTGGCCGGACGGATCGCCCAGCTGACGCGAGAAGCCGACGAAATTGATGTTCACCGACAGCAGCATCAGCTCGATCGACATCAGCAGGACAATGACGTTCTTCCGGTTGAGGAAGATGCCGGCCAGGCTGATGGCGAACAGCACCGCGCCAAGCGCAAGCATGTGGCCAAGGGTAATCACGGCTGGGTCTCCTCGCCGGTGGCCGGCTTGCTGTTGCTGTGCACGACCGGTGCTTCGGCGCCCATCTTGACCATGCGCAGGCGCTGGTCGGCCTTGACCATGGTCTGCTCACCCGGGTTCTGGCTCTTCACGCCGGTACGGCGACGCAGGGTCAGCATCACGGCGGCGACCACGGCCACGGTCAGGATGACGGCGGCGAACTCGAACGGCAGCAGGTATTCGGTGAACAGCGTGCGCGCCAGCCAGGTGACGTTGGAGCTGTCGGCAGCGACCGCAGCGGCGTTGTCGGCCGGGAACGGGGTGACCGCCCTGCCCTTCACGCCGATCAGGATCAGCATCTGCACCAGCATCGCCACCGCCACGATCAGACCGACCGGCAGGTAGCGCACCCACCCCTCACGCATCTTGGTGGGGTCGATGTCCAGCATCATCACCACGAACAGGAACAGCACCATCACCGCGCCGACGTAGACCAGCACCAGCGCCACGCCGAGGAACTCGGCGCCCACCAGCAGCCACACGCAGGCAATGGAGAAGAAGGTCAGCACCAGGCACAGCACTGCATGCACCGGGTTGCGCACGCTGATCACCGCACCGGCCGAAACCGTTGCCGCGATGGCGAACACCCAGAAAGCGATATTTACCCAATCCATCTCTCGACCTCAGCGGTAAGCGGCATCGGCGGCACGACGCTCGGCGATCTCGTTTTCGAGACGATCGCCAAGGGCCAGCAGCTGCGGCTTGGTAACGATGTTTTCGCCACGGTTCTCGAAGTGGTACTCGAGGATGTGGGTTTCGACGATCGAGTCCACCGGGCAGCTTTCTTCGCAGAAGCCGCAGAAGATGCACTTGAACAGGTCGATGTCGTAGCGGGTGGTGCGGCGGGTGCCGTCCTCGCGCTTGGCCGAGTCGATGGTGATGGCCAGGGCCGGGCACACCGCTTCGCACAGCTTGCAGGCAATGCAGCGCTCTTCGCCGTTGGGATAACGACGCAGCGCGTGCAGGCCACGGAAGCGCGGCGACTGCGGGAACTTCTCCATCGGGTACATCATCGTGTACTTCGGCTTGAAGCTGTACTTCAGCGTCAGCCAGAGGCCCGCCAGCAGTTCGAGCAGCAGCAGGCTCTTGAAGTAATGGGTAATCCTGTTCATCACTTTAGACGCCCTTTTGAATCACGCCGAAGAACACCATGACGGCGGTAACCGCGATCCACAGAATGGCCAGCGGGATGAAGACCTTCCAGCCCAGGCGCATGATCTGGTCATAGCGGAAGCGCGGGAAGCTGGCACGGAACCAGATGTAGGCACTGGCGAAGAAGAACACCTTGACGAACAGCCACGGTGCACCGCCCTTCCAGATCCAGTCGACCAGCGGCGAGACATCGCCGAAGTTGACCCAGCCCTGGACCGGGCTCAGCCAGCCACCGAGGAAGAAGATCGAGATCAGGAAGCTGATCAGGATCATGTTCGCGTATTCGGCCAGGAAGAACAGGGCGAACGCGCCGCCGGAGTATTCGACCATGTGGCCTGCAACGATTTCCGACTCGCCTTCCACCACGTCGAACGGCGCGCGGTTGGTTTCAGCCACGCCCGACACCCAGTAGATGACGAACAGCGGGAACAGCGGCAGCAGGAACCAGTCGAAGAAGCCAGAGCTGCCAGCCTGCGCCATCACGATGTTGCTCAGGTTCAGGCTGCCGGCGGCGATCATCACGCCGACCAGGGCGAAGCCCATGGCGATTTCGTAGCTGATCATCTGCGCCGAGGCGCGCATCGCACCCAGGAACGCGTACTTCGAGTTGGACGCCCAACCGGCCAGGATGATGCCGTAGATGCCCAGCGAGGTCATCGCCAACAGGTACAGCAGGCCAGCGTTGGCGTTGGACAGCACGATCTGCGAATCGAAGGGCACCACCGACCAGGCCGCGAAAGCCGGGGCCAGGGTGATCAGCGGCGCCAGCAGGTAGATCGCCTTGTTGGCGCTGCTCGGCTGGACCACTTCCTTAAACAGCAGTTTGAAGACGTCGGCGAAGGCCTGGAAGATGCCCATGCCCACGTACATCGGGCCGTGACGGACGTGCATCCAGCCGATCAGCTTGCGTTCCCAGACCACGTAGAAGGCCACCGAGATGATCACCGGCACGGTGATCACCAGGATCTTCAGGATGATCCAGATCAGCGCGCCGATGTCACCGAGGCCAAGCAGCCACTGGTGCAGCGGGTCGACCGCGTTCAACAGCAATTCGTTCATGCAGCCACCACCGATACACGAGCGGCACCCAGCGGCGCGGTCGCGCCGTGGCCCGATTCAATCCAGACCGAACCCGCAGCGACGCGGGCGTCGACCACCACCGGCAGGGTGGCCTTGCCGGCATCGGTGCCGACCTTGGCCATCTGCCCTTCCTGCAGCTGCAGGCGAGCGGCATCTTCAGCGTTCAGCACGATGCGCGGGGCGTTGTTGAGCGGATGCGACTGCAGCGCCGGCGCACGGCGGACCACCGCATCGGTGCGGTAGATCGCGGCGGTCGAAGCCACTTCCAGGCCTTCGCCGGCAACCACCGGCTGCGCCGAAGCGGCAACGGTGACCGACACCGGGGCCAGGCTGGCACGCAGGCCGGCCAGGTCGGTGAAGTCGAAACCGGCCAGCGCCATGTCGCCACCCAGGGCGCGCAGCACGCGCCAGCCTTCACGGGCCTCGCCCGGCAGCTTGCCGCCGGCACGGGCCGACTGCTCGCGACCATCGAGGTTGGTCAGGGTGGCGTCGATTTCCGGCAGCGCGCCGATCGGCAGGATGACGTCGGCAACGTCGCGGGTGGACACGCAGGCGAACTGGCTGAAGGCCACCACCTGGGCACCGGCCAGCGCCTTGCGCGCGGCGGGAGCGTCGGCGAAGTCCAGGCCCGGCTCCAGGCCGTACACCACGTAGGCCTGGCGTGGCTGCGCCAGCATCGCGGCGACGTCCTTGCCGGCCGGCAGCACGCCGGCGCGGGTCAGGCCAACGGCGTTGGCGCCCTGCGGGATGCGGCACAGCTTGGCGCCGGTGGCGGCTGCGAACTCACGCGCGGCAGCGCGGATCGCGGCAGCCTGCGGGTGGTTCTCGGCGATGCCACCGACGATCAGCACGGTGTTGTTGCCGCCCTGCACCGCCGAGCGCAGCTCGGCGTTGGCCAGCGCGTCGACGAACTTCGACGGCGCGACGATCTGCTTGCCAGCAATGCTGAAGGCAAAGTCGAAGTCCACCGGGTTGACGACGTGGATCTTCGCACCGTTGGTGGTCTGCGCCTTGCGCAGGCGGGCGTGCAGCAGCGGCAGTTCGTGGCGGATGTTGCTGCCCAGAACGACGATGCGGTCGGCGCCTTCGATCTCGGCCAGCGGCAGGCCGAACACTTCGGCGGTTGCGGCGTCGGAGAAATCGCGGTTGTTGATGCGGTGGTCGATGTTGCTCGAGCCCAGGCCCTTGGCCAGGCGGGCCAGCAGCGCGCCCTCCTCGTTCGAGGTGGACGGGTGCACCAGCACGCCCAGGTTGTCGCCCTGGTTGGCCTTGAGGATCTCGACGGCCGCGGCCAGGCCTTCGGCCCAGCTCACTTCCTTCCACTCGCCATTGACCTTGCGCAGCGGCTTGACCGCACGGTCTTCGCTGTACAGGCCCTGGTGCGAGTAGCGGTCACGGTCGGACAGCCAGCACTCGTTCACCGCTTCGTTGTCGCGCGGCACGGTGCGCAGCACTTCGCCGCGACGCACGTGCAGGAACAGGTTCGAACCCATCGCGTCGTGGTAACCCAGCGACTCGCGCGCGGTCAGTTCCCACGGGCGGGCGCGGAACTGGAACACCTTGTTGGTCAGCGCGCCGACCGGGCAGACGTCGACGACGTTGCCCGACAGCTCGGTGGTCAGCGGCTTGCCGTCGAAGGTACCGATCTGCAGGTTCTCACCGCGGTACATGCCACCCAGCTCGTAGGTACCGGCAACGTCAGCAGTGAAGCGGACGCAGCGGGTGCACTGGATGCAGCGGGTCATCTCGGTGGCGACCAGCGGACCCATGTCCTCGTCCGGCACCACGCGCTTGCGCTCGTTGAAGCGGCTGACCGAACGGCCATAGCCCAGCGATACGTCCTGCAGCTCGCACTCGCCGCCCTGATCGCAGATCGGGCAGTCCAGCGGGTGGTTGATGAGCAGGAACTCCATCACCGAGCGCTGGAACTTCAGTGCCTTCTCGCTGCGGGTGGCGACCTTCATGCCGTCCATCACCGGGGTGGCGCAGGCCGGCGCCGGCTTCGGCGACTTCTCCACGTCCACCAGGCACATGCGGCAGTTGGCGGCGATCGGCAGCTTCTCGTGGTAGCAGAAGCGCGGAATGGAGATGCCGGCCTTGTCGGCGGCCTGGATGATCATCGAGCCCTTGGGCACGACCAGCGACTTGCCATCGATCTCGATGGTGACGTGATCGGGTGGGACGCTCGGATTTACGGGTTGCGCGCTCATGCGGCGGCTGCCTCCACCTTCTTGCCGTCAACCATCGAATGACCGTTGACGATGTAGTACTCGAACTCGTCCCAGAACTGGCGCAGGAAGCCCTGGATGGGCCATGCAGCCGCTTCGCCGAACGCACAGATGGTGTGGCCTTCGATCTGGCCGGCCACCGCCTTCAGCTGGTGCAGGTCTTCCATCGTGGCCTTGCCGGCGACGATGCGCTCCAGCACGCGGTGCATCCAGCCGGTGCCTTCACGGCACGGGGTGCACTGGCCGCAGGATTCCTTGTGGAAGAACTGGCTGATGCGGCAGGCGAACTTCACGCAGCAGACGCTGTCGTCGAGCACCACGATCGCACCCGAACCCAGGCCGGAGCCCAGTGCGCGGATGGTGTCGTAGTCCATCGGCAGGTCCTTCAGCTCGGCCGCGGTCAGCACCGGCATCGACACGCCGCCCGGGATCGCGCCCTTCAGCGTGCGGCCCGGACGCAGGCCACCGGCCATTTCCAGCAGGTCGTGGAATTTGGTGCCGAGCGGCACTTCGAAGTTGCCGCCATTCTGCACGCAGCCGGACACCGAGAAGCACTTCGGGCCGCCGTTGGCGGTCAGGCTCAGGCCCTTGAACCACTCCGGACCGTTGCGGATGATCGCCGGCACCGAGCCATAGGTTTCGGTGTTGTTGATCGTCGACGGCTTGCCGTACAGGCCGAAATTGGCCGGGAACGGCGGCTTGTAGCGCGGCTGGCCCTTCTTGCCCTCCAGCGATTCCATCAGCGCGGTCTCTTCGCCGCAGATGTACGCGCCGGCGCCCAGCGCACCGTAGATGTCGATGTCCACGCCCGAGCCCATCACGTTCTTGCCCAGCCAGCCGTTCGCATAGGCGTCAGCCAGGGCCTGCTCGAAGTGCTCGAACGGCTCGTGGTGGAACTCACCGCGCAGATAGTTGTAACCCACGGTCGAACCGGTGGCGTAGCAGGCGATCGCCATGCCTTCCACCACCGAATGCGGGTTGTAGCGCAGGATGTCGCGATCCTTGCAGGTGCCCGGCTCGGATTCGTCCGAGTTGCAGAGGATGTACTTCTGCATGTTGCCCTTGGGCATGAAGGACCACTTCAGGCCGGTCGGGAAGCCTGCGCCACCGCGGC
Source organism: Stenotrophomonas sp. 78350_Sma (assembly GCF_056482105.1). NCBI lineage: Bacteria > Pseudomonadati > Pseudomonadota > Gammaproteobacteria > Lysobacterales > Lysobacteraceae > Stenotrophomonas > Stenotrophomonas sp. 78350_Sma. The sequence continues at coordinate 3,254,339 of NZ_CM151182.1, forward strand.
CACGCAGGCCCGAGGCCTTGACCATCTCGATGACCTGCTCCGGCGGGATCTTCTCTTCGAGGATCTTGCGCAGGGCGGCATAGCCACCGGTCTTCAGGTAGCTTTCGTACGACCACGGGGTGTCGTAATGCAGGGTGGTGTAGACCACCTGGTGCGGCAGCGGCGCGGGGCCGACCGGACCCTTGGATTCGTGGTGATGTGCCATGCCCTTACTCCAGCCCGTCCAGCAGCTCGTCGACCTTTTCCAGGGTCAGACGCTCATGGTAGTGACCGTTGATGACCATCATCGGCGCGCCACCGCAACCGGCCAGGCACTCTTCCTCGCGCTTGAGGTAGACGCGGCCGTCCGGGGTCGATTCACCGTGCTTGATGCCCAGCTTCTTCTCGCAATGGCGCACGATGTCCTCGGCGCCATTGAGCCAGCAGCTGATGTTGGTGCAGATGGCCACGTTGTTGCGGCCCACCTTCTCGGTCTCGAACATCGAGTAGAAGCTGGCGACCTCGTAGGCCCACACCGGCGGCAGGTCCAGGTACTTGGCCACGCCGGCGATCAGCTCGTCGGTCAGCCAGCCCTCGTTCTGCTCCTGGGCCGCATGCAGGCCCTGCAGCACGGCAGAGCGCTTGCGGTCCGGCGGGAACTTGGACAGCCAGTGATCGATGTGAGCGCGGGTCTTGTCGCTCAGCACCACCATCGGGTCGACGTCGCGCGCCGCCTCGAAATTACCTGTCGCCTTCATCGGCCGACCTCAGCGAAATGCATAACGTGAAATTCCAGAAACTGCGGCGCCGGCTTGCGCCGGCTGCCTGCAGCGGGCGTTGGCGTGGCGGACGGCATTACCGGTCAACCTCGCCGAACACCAGGTCGTAGGTACCGATCATCGCCACCACGTCGGCCAGCATGTGGCCGCGCACGATCGAATCGATCGAGGACAGGTGGGCGAAGCCCGGCGCACGCAGGTGCACGCGGAACGGCTTGTTGGCGCCATCGGAGACCAGGTAGCAGCCGAATTCGCCCTTCGGGGCTTCCACCGCCGAGTAGGTCTCGCCGGCCGGCACGCAGTAGCCTTCGCTGAACAGCTTGAAGTGGTGGATCAGCGCTTCCATGTCGTCCTTCATGTCCTCGCGCTTGGGCGGAGCGACCTTGAAGTTCTTCACCATCACCGGGCCCGGGTTGGCCTTCAGCCACGCCACGCACTGCTTGATGATGCGGTTGGATTCGCGCATTTCGGCAACGCGGACCAGGTAACGGTCGTAGCAGTCGCCTTCCTTGCCCAGCGGGATGTCGAAATCGACGGCATCGTACTTGGCGTACGGACGCTTCTTGCGCAGGTCCCAGGCGATGCCCGAGCCGCGCAGCATCACGCCGGTCATGCCCCACTGGTGGGCCAGCTCCGGAGTGACCACGCCGATGCCGACGGTACGCTGCTTCCAGATACGGTTGTCGGTCAGCAGGGTTTCGTATTCGTCGATGCGCTTGGGGAACTCGACGGTGAAGTTCTCCAGGAAGTCCAGCAGCGAGCCTTCGCGCGAAGCATTGAGCTGCTTCAGCGCCTTGCCCTTGTGCCAGCGCGATTCCTTGTACTTCGGCATGTGGTCCGGCAGGTCGCGGTAGACACCGCCCGGACGGTAGTACGCCGCGTGCATGCGCGCGCCGGAGACCGCTTCGTAGCAGTCCATCAGCTCTTCGCGCTCGCGGAAGGCGTACAGCATCACCGCCATCGCACCCAGGTCGAGCGCGTTGGAGCCCAGCCACATCAGGTGGTTGAGGATGCGGGTGATTTCGTCGTACATGGTGCGGATGTACTGCGCACGCTCCGGCGCCTCGATGCCCATCAGGGTCTCGATCGCGCGCACGTAGGCGTGCTCGTTGCACATCATCGACACGTAGTCCAGACGATCCATGTAACCGATCGACTGGTTGAACGGCTTGGACTCGGCCAGCTTTTCGGTACCACGATGCAGCAGACCCACGTGCGGGTCGGCGCGCATGATGGTTTCGCCGTCCATTTCCAGGATCAGGCGCAGCACACCGTGCGCGGCCGGATGCTGCGGGCCGAAGTTCATGGTGTAGTTGCGGATTTCCTGCCGGCTTTCGGCGGTGTTGCTGGCGAATGCTTCGCCGGCCTGGTGTACGTGGCTCACTTCACTGCCTCCTGCGCGCGCTCACCTTCTGCGGTCTGCAGACGGGCGTCGTCGCGGATCACGCGCGGCACGCCGACACGCGGCTCCACCGAGGTGACCGGTTCGTAGATCACGCGCTTCTTTTCTTCGTCGTAGCGGACTTCGACATTGCCGATCAGCGGGAAGTCCTTGCGGAACGGATGGCCGACGAAACCATAGTCGGTCAGGATCCGGCGCAGGTCCGGGTGGCCTTCGAAGATCACGCCGTACAGGTCGAACGCTTCGCGCTCGAACCAGTTCAGGCCCGGCCAGATGCCGGTCAGCGAGGACACCACCGGCAGCGCTTCGTCAGGGGCGAAGCAGCGCAGGTGCATCATCAGGTTGTGCCGGTACGAACGCAGCTGGGCGACCACGGCGAAGCGCTGGGTCGGCATGTGCTGCGGGCGGGCACCGTCGGCACCGTTTTCCTCGGTGGGGAACTCGCCCCACGCGAAACGGCCCTGGGCCTTGCCTTCGACACCACGGCTGAAGCCCTGCGAGGACACGTCGGCGGTGTCCCATTCGTCGGAGCCATAGCCGAGGTAGTCGACGCCGCAGAGATCCACGGCCTGCTCGAAACCAAACTCGTCACGCAGCGCCAGCGCGGTGGCATGCCACTCGGCGGCAGGCACCTCCAGCGTCACTTCGCCGCGGGGTTCGACCACGATGACCTTCGCACCAGCGAAACGTGCGGAGAGTCGGTCGATGAAGGATGCTTGCTCTGCCATGGGGGCTTGGCGCGCTCTTGTAGTGTGGAAGGGTCAGCGGGCGATGGTCTGTGTACGCCAGATCTTCTTCTGCAGCTGCAGGATCCCGTACACCAGCGCCTCGGCGGTCGGCGGGCAACCCGGGACGTAGACGTCCACCGGCACCACGCGATCACAGCCGCGCACGACAGAATAGGAGTAGTGGTAATAGCCGCCACCATTGGCGCAGCTACCCATCGAGATGACCCACTTCGGGTCCGGCATCTGGTCGTAGACCTTGCGCAGCGCCGGGGCCATCTTGTTGACCAGGGTACCGGCCACGATCATCACGTCGGACTGGCGCGGCGACGGGCGGAACACCACGCCGTAGCGGTCAAGGTCCAGGCGCGCGGCGCCGGCGTGCATCATCTCGACCGCGCAGCAGGCCAGGCCGAAGGTCATCGGCCACATCGAGCCGGTGCGCGCCCAGTTCAGCAGTGCGTCGACGCTGGTGGTGACGAAGCCCTTCTCCAGCAGCGGGTTGTCGCCTTCCGGCCGCAGGATGTCATCAACCCGGCCTTCCGGCGTGGGGTTGTTCATGAGGCCATCGAGAGTCTGAATCACTCCCATTCCAGCGCTCCCTTCTTCCAGACGTAAATGAAACCGAGGAACAGCATGCCGACGAACAGGCCCATGGTGACGAGCGAACGGGCGCCCAGCTCCATGAAGACCTGGGTCCACGGCACGATGAAGATGATTTCCAGGTCGAAGACGATGAACTGGATCGCGATCAGGTAGTAGCGCACGTCGAACTTCATGCGCGCGTCTTCGAAGGCCTCGAAGCCGCACTCGTACGGCGACAGCTTTTCCAGATCGGGGCGGCGGGGACCGAGGAATCGACCAACCAGCATCAGCGTAATGCCGATACCGGTGGCAACGATCAGAAACAGCAGAGACGGCAAATATTCGGCCAGCACAGCGATTCTCTCTTGCCTCTGCCGCTGCGCCTGCAGGCGCTTTGGCATGGGGGAGTGGACGGGAATCTACCTGGCGCCTTGCGCGCCAGGCGAACCCGCTTTACTTACAAATGGTGCCCAAGAGGGGACTCGAACCCCTACGACCTAAGTCGCTACCACCTCAAGGTAGTGCGTCTACCAATTCCGCCACCTGGGCAAACGATCACATCAGACTATCTTTCCGATGCGCCGCGTATTGTAACCGGCTTCAGTGTTTCTGGGAGCCTTCCGAAGGCTTTTCTTCACCAGAAACCGAAGATTCCGCCTGAGCCGGCACATTCGCGGCCGGAACCGGGGCTGCCGGGACCGTATCGGCCTTCGGAACGGCCGGCAGTTCGCCCGCCGGAGCCGCCGGAGCAGCCACCGCCGGGGCGGACATCAAGCCCAGGTCCTGATCGGCCGCCGGACGGCTGCCATGACCGGCATACCAGGCCATGAAGAGGCTGATGCCGAAGAACACGACGGCCAGCCACTTGGTCGACTTGGACAGGAAGTTCGAGGCGCCACGCGCACCGAACACCGTACCCGAGGCACCGGCACCAAAGCCCGAACCCGCCGCCGCACCCGAGCCACGCTGCATCAGGATCAGCGCGATCATGGCCACAGCGACCAGCACGTAGACGACATTGAGGATCAACATCAGCATTGGAAACCGCCCTCGGACAATACTTCTAGGATTAGTTCGCGGCCGCCGCCCTTGCGATGGCCAGGAAGTCCGCGGCCACCAGGGAGGCGCCGCCGACCAGCCCACCATCGACATCCGGCTGCGCGAACAGTTCCCCGGCATTGTCGGGCTTCACGCTACCGCCGTAAACAATGGGCAGTGAATCAGCGATTCTAGCATCGATACGCGCGACTTCGCCACGGATGAACGCGTGCACCTGCTGTGCCTGCTCCTTGGTGGCGGTACGGCCGGTACCGATGGCCCAGACCGGCTCATAGGCAACCACCGCCTGGGCGAAACCGGCGGCACCCACCAGTTCCAGCACAGGTGCCAGCTGGCTGGCGATGACCGCCTCGGTCTGCCCCGCTTCGCGCTGCTCCAGGGTCTCACCCACGCACAGCACCGGCACCAGGCCGGCGTGCTGGGCCGCGGCGAACTTGCGCGCGACCAGTTCGCTGCTTTCATGGTGGTACTGGCGGCGCTCGGAGTGGCCGACCAGGCCATAGCGGGCACCCACCTCGTGCAGCATGGCGGCACAGACCTCGCCGGTGTAGGCGCCCTTCTCGTTGCTGCTGACGTCCTGGGCACCGAACACCAGCCCGGTGTCACCAAAGTCCTCGACCAGCTCGCCCAGGTACGGCAGCGGCGGCAGGATCACCACGTCCACCCCGTCCAGCGGCAGCCCGGCGGCCACCTGCCCCAGCAGTTCATTGGCGAATTGACGGCTGCCATGCAGCTTCCAGTTTCCGGCGACGATCTTGCGGCGCATGAGCGGGTGGCTCCTGTGTGAAGTCAGCCGGTCATGATACCCGTTACGGCAAAAATCCGTTTCCGTGTAAGCGGTTACATGGATTTTCAGCCAACGGCGCAGCCCCTCGTGGCGGGGGTTGGGTTGTCGCGGAAGGCCCGGTTGGGTTGGTGGGATTGGCCGGGCGGGTGGGCTGCGCAGGGGACGCTGCAAGTACGTCCCTGTAAGCTCGTAGGCGCCATGGATGGCGCCTACGAGCCCCCATGGACGGGTTTACGGCGTGTCCTGCCCACCCACACCGCCCCGCCCAACCCGCAGAAACCCAGAGCCGCTTTGGCTTTGGCCTCTGCGGGTGCAGGGCGCAGCCCTGCCGAACACCCTCCGCTGCGCTCGCCGGGCACGGCCCGGCGCTACCCGTAATGAAAAAGCCGCCTTTCGGCGGCTTCTTCATTACTTCAGCTTGATCTCGCGCAGGCGTTCCTCGAGGAAGCCGTGGGCGGTGATCGGCTCCGGGTACCGGCTCGGGTTCTCCGCGGTGATGCACGACGGCAGCACATCGATCAGGAAATCCGGGTTCGGGTGCAGGAAGAACGGCACCGAGTAACGCGGCTGGCGGGCCAGCTCGCCCGGGGGGTTGACCACGCGGTGGATGGTGGACGGATACACGTGGTTGGTCAGGCGCTGCAGCATGTCGCCGATGTTGACCACGATGGTGTCCGCGTCCGAAGTGAACGGCACCCACTCGCCCTCATGCGACTGCACTTCCAGGCCCGCGGCGCTGGCGCCGACCAGCAGGGTGATGAAGTTGATGTCGCCATGGGCGCCGGCACGCACGTTCGGGATGTCGTCGGTGGTGATCGGCGGGTAATGGATCGGGCGCAGGATCGAATTGCCGAAGTTGGTCTTGTCGGCGAAGAAGGTCTCCGGCAGACCGATGTGCAGGGCCAGGGCCGACAGCACGCGCGAACCCAGGTTGTCCAGCGCCTGGTACAGGCCGTAACCCCGCTCACGGAAACCCTCGACCTCGGTCGGCCACAGGTTCGGCGCCATCACCTCACGGTACTTGGAGTCATCGGCGATCTCGCGGCCGATGTGCCAGAACTCCTTCAGGTCGAAGTGCTTGGAGCCCTTGGCGGTCTCCACGCCGAACGGGGTGTAGCCACGGGCGCCACCGCTGCCGGCGACGTGGTACTTGCGCTTGACCTCGTCCGGCAGGGCGAAGAAGGCCTTGAAGGCATCGTAGGCCGCGTCGATGTCGGCCTGCGGAATGCCGTGGTTGCGGATGCCCGCGAATCCCCATTGGCGGTAGGCCGCGCCCAGCTCGGCCACGAAGGCCTCGCGGTCGCTGTCAAAACGGGTGATGTCGAGGGTGGGGATCTGGCTCACAGCGATTCCTGGCTTGTCATTGGGTCTGGGGGGCCCGCGCATTCATGGCCCGCCTGAACATTGTGACAGATCGCCCGGCGGACGCTACTCGATCCTCGGAAACAAATCGATACAATGCGCGACCTGCGCACATTTAACGAATCCATCACGTTGGTAGCGCAAGCCCCGACCGCGCCTCCCGACCCGAAGCACCATGCCCGACGCCCCAGCCGCCATCGCCCTTCCCCCCGCAGGCCCTGCCCTTCGCTGGCGCCGGCTTGCGTGGTGGTCACTGTTCGTCCTGGGCAATGCACTGCTGGCGACGGTGATCACCCTCGGCAACGTGCCGCTGCACGACAACCCGGGCGGCCATCAGGGCCTGGCCTATCTCGCGATTGCCCTGCCGGGGCACCTGCTCGCCTTCGGCGCGCTGGCCGGTGCGCTGCCACTGCTGCTGGGCCTGTGGCCGCGCAGCGCGCGCACGCTGAGCATCAGTGCGGTACTGCTGCAGGGCGTGTGGCTGTGCCTGCTGCTGGTCGATGCCAAGGTGTTCACCCTGTACCGCTTCCACCTCAATGCCATGGTCGTGAACATGGTGTTCGGCGGCGCCCTGCAGGACCAGGTTGCGTTGTCGTGGAAGACCTGGGTGCAGGTCGGCCTGCTGGTGGCGGCCATTTTCACCGCCGAGGGCATCCTGGCCTGGGCGTGCTGGAAGCTGCTGCCGGCCGCGCCCCGCCGGCGCAGGGTGCTGCAGGCCTGGGCCGCGGCCGCCCTGCTGATGGCGAGCGGCCAGGTGGCCACCGCCTACTACGACGCACGCGGCGACCGTGACGTGATTGCCCAGTGGAACTACCTGCCGTGGGCCCAGCCGATCACCGCCAAGAGCTTCATGCGCAGGCTGGGCGTGGTCAGTGAACAACAGGTCGGCCTGCCCGATCCGCGCCATGCGCAGCTGCTGTATCCGCTGCAGCCGCTGCGCTGCCAGAACCCGCAGCGGCCCAACGTACTGATGGTCGTGCTGGAATCGCTGCGCCACGATGCGCTTACCCCGCAGATCATGCCGAACACCTCGGCACTGGCGACGTCCGCTCGCGTCTATGACCGCCATTTCAGCACAGGCAACGCCACCCGCTATGGCCTGTTCGGCCTGCTCTACGGCCTGCCGGGCGGCTACTGGCAAAGCATGCTTGACGAGCAGCGCGGCTCACAGCTGTTCAAAGTGCTGGGCCAGCAGGGGTACGACCTGCACCTGTACGGCAGCGCGCCGATGTACAGCCCGGAATTCGACCGCACTGCATTTGCGGATGTCCGCGACCAGCTGCACCAGGGACCTTCCGAGCTGGGTTCGGAAGGCCGTGACAGCAGCATCGTGGCCTCGCTTCAGAAGGACATCCGTGCCAGCCAGGCAGCGCACACGCCGTGGTTCGGCTTCGTCTTCCTCGATTCCACCCATGCGCCCTACCACATGCCCGCAGGCTACCCGCCGCTGGCGACCCCGATGGCGCAGGAAATCGACTTCCTCAAGTTCGGCCCGGACCACGACCCGGCCCCGGAACTGAACCGCTACCGGACCGCCGTGCATTACGCCGACAGCCTCGTCGGCACCCTGCTGGACGATCTGCGCGCGCAGGGCCTGGACCAGAACACCATCGTCCTGGTCACCGGCGACCACGCCGAGGAGTTCAACGACCTGAAGCTGAACTACTGGGGCCACAACGGCAACTTCTCCGACTACCAGCTCCAGGTGCCGTTCGTGCTGCACTGGCCCGGCCACGGCAGCGGCCACGAAGCACGCATCAGTTCGCACGAGGACTGGGTGCCGACCCTGATGCGGCACGCCCTGGGTTGCGAGAACGCACTGAGCGACTTCAGCACCGGCCAGGATCTGCTGGCCGAACCCGCAGGCGAGCGCGCACTGGTGGTGGAAAGCTGGTCACAACGTGCCGTCCGGCACGGCAACGCCATCTACGTGTTCGACAAGTTCGGCAATGCGACGGCGCTTGACCTGCACTACCGCCCGCTGCCGCAACAGGCCCCGGATGCCGGCGCCGTCCGTACCGCATGGGAAGCGCTTACCCGCTTCCGCAACCGCTGACCACAGAGGATGGATTCCATGAAACGCTCGCTGCGGATCCTGCATACCGAAGCCGCCCGGGGAATGGGTGGCCAGGAGATCTACATCTTCCGCCACATGCAGGTGATGCGTGCGCGTGGACACCAGGTGTCGCTGCTGTGCCAGCCCGATGCCCGCCTGGCCCAACTCGCGCGCGACGATGGCTTCACCGTGCATACCCTGCGCATGGGCGGCCTGGCACGGCTGCTGCGCGGCATCTGGTCGGTGTCACGCCTGGTGCGCCGCGAGCGCTACGACGTGGTCAACACCACCAGCCGCCGCGACGCACTGATCGCCGCGGCCGGCGCACGCCTGGGCGGCACGCCACTGGTGGTGCGCTCGCGCCACCTGATGAGCCCGGTCAATTCGCTGCTGACCTATACCGGTCTTCCGCACCGGATCATCACCGTCAGCGATTTCGTCAAGCGCCTGCTGGTCGATCGCGGCATTGCCGCCAAACACATCGGCATCGTGCCCCCCATGGCAACGCCCCCGCGCTGGGGCATGACCGAGCAGGGCGATCCCTGGAAGAACCTGCAGGACACCCGCGCACAGGTCCGCGCCGAACTCGGTTTCGCCGAGCGCGACATCGTGGTCGGCTGCGTGGCCGTGCTGCGCGAGCCCAAGGGCCATGCCGATCTGCTGCGCGCCATGGCACCCCTGTGCAAGGCCAATCCCGACCTGCACCTGGCCGTGGTCGGTGACGGCGAGCCGGTAATGGGCCGCCTGCAGGCCCTGCGCAGCGAACTCGGCCTGGAGCAGCAGGTCCACCTGCTCGGCTTCCGCAGCGATGCCCACCGGCTGATGGCCGGTTTCGACATCTTCGCCCTGGCCACCCACAAGGAAGCCTCGGGCACCGTGTTCCTCGAGGCTGCGCAGGCGGCACTGCCGATCGTCTCGCATCACGTTGGCGGCGTGCCTGAAATGGTGGTGGAAGGCAGCAATGCCATCCTCACCCGGCTGGGTGATGACGCCGCCCTCACTGGCGCGTTGCGGCTGCTGGTGGATGATCAGGAACGTCGACGGCAGATGGGCCGCGCCGGTTGGGACTGGATCCGCAGCGCCAGGCAGTTCAGCGCGACCGGCCACGGCGAGGCCACCGAAAACTACTACCTCCAATGGTTGAAGGAGCTGGGTCATGGCTAACGCCAGAACCGTACCGGTGCTGATGCACCACCATGTCAGCAACTCGCCGGGCATGATCACCGTGTCCCCGGAAAACTTCGAGAGCCAGATCGCCTGGCTCGCACGTACCGGCTGGACCTCGCTGACGCTGGACCAGTACGCCGGCTTTCTCGCCGGCAAGCCGGTGCCGCGCAAGTCGATCGTGATCACGTTCGACGACGGCTACCTGGACAACTGGGTCTACGCCCATCCGATCCTGCAGAAGTACGGCATGCATGCGGTGGTGTTCGTGGTCACCGGCTGGATGCACGAAGGCCCGATCCGCCCGCATGCAGGCATCGAAGGTGCCGAACTGCCGGCCACGCCGGAACATCGTGCCTGCGAAGACCTGATCTACAAGCAGGGCCGCAGCGACGAGGTAATGATGCGCTGGAGCGAAGCGCGTGCGGCAATCGAAGCCGGCACGTTCGAGGTCCACTGCCATACCCACAGCCACACCCGTTGGCTCAAGCGCGATGACCTGGACCGTGCACAGCGCCGCGAAGGCATCAGCGGCGACCTGGCCATGGCGAAGCAGACACTGCTGGAAAAGCTCGGCGAAGTCTCCGATACGCTGTGCTGGCCTTATGGTGACTTCGACGATGACTACATCGAAGTGGCACGCGAACAGGGCTTCCGCTACCTGCACACCACCCACCCGTTCGGCCGCAACGTGATTGGTGGCGATCCGGAGCGCATCTATCGCTTCGCGATCCGCAACCGGCCGGCCAGCTGGCTGCGCAAGCGCATCGCATGGAGCTACAACCCGTTGATCGCGCCGATCTTCAACGGCTTCAAGGCACGGCAGAAGAAGATGGTACCTGGCCCTTGAGAGGCCACGTCCATCCTCATCAAGGCAGCACCCGGTTTTCGAATGGACTCCAAGGAACAGTGAAGGCAATGAACGTACTGGTGACCGGCGGTGCTGGCTACATCGGCTCGCATGCCTGCGTGGAGCTGCAGCAGCGGGGGCACGGCGTGGTCATCGTGGACTCGCTGTGCAACAGCGACGCCAGCGTGGTCGAGCGCATCGGACGGATCACCGGCACGGCACCGGTGTTCGTGCAGGCTGACATCCGGGATCGACCGCGCATGGCCGCCTTGATGCAGGAACACGCGATCGATGCCGTGCTGCACTTCGCAGCGCTCAAGTCCGTGGGCGAATCCCAGAGGATTCCACTGCAGTACTTCGACAGCAACATCAGCGGTTCGATTGCCCTGCTCGGCGCCATGCAGGATGCAGGCGTGCAGTTGCTGGTCTTCAGCTCTTCGGCAACGGTGTACGGCAACCAGGACCACTGCCCGGTGGCCGAGACCGCTTCAACCTGTGCGATGACGCCCTATGGGCGCACCAAGCTGGTGGTCGAGCAGCTGCTCGCCGACCTGGCGGCAACGGGCCAGGACCTGCATGTCGCGACGCTGCGCTACTTCAACCCGGTCGGCGCCCACGCCAGCGCGCTGATCGGCGAGCTGCCGCATGGCACGCCGAGCAACCTGATGCCGTACATCGCGCAGGTTGCCGCCGGGCTGCTGCCGGAAGTGCAGGTCTTCGGGGATGACTATCCGACCCATGACGGTACCGGCGTGCGCGACTACATCCATGTGCAGGACGTCGCCAGCGCCCACGTGCTGGCCCTGCAGTTCCTCCGTGACCAGCGGCGCAGCATCACCCTCAACCTTGGCACCGGCCAGGGCCACAGCGTGCTGGAACTGATCCAGGCCTTCGAGCTCACCACCGGCATGCGGATTCCGTTCCGCATCGTGCCGCGACGCAATGGCGACATCGCGGTCAGCTTCGCCGATACCTCGCTGGCGCTGCGCGAGCTGGGCTGGAAGGCGCGTCACGATCTCACCGACATGTGCCGGGACACCTGGAAATGGCAGCGGGCGATGTCACAGGCCGCGCAAGGTGCAATGCCAACGCACCTGCCCGCGTGCTGATGCGGGCAGGACCCAGCGGTCGGAAACGCCCGTTCACGACGCGTCACAAAGTGCACAGCCGCAGCTGAACGCGATCGCGGGTCGCGCACGGTTCAGTCACCATCCCCAGAAAACGACATGGCCGCAAACGCGGCCATGTCGGGTGCAACACGCTGGACTCCCGCGGCACTCAGGCCGCTGCTTCACGCACCGCAGCGGACAGGCGATCCAGCGTTTCCTGCATCAGCGCGGCATCATCGGCTTCGACGGTAACCCGTACCACCGGCTCGGTACCGGACGGACGCAGGAACGCGCGACCGCGACCGGCAACCGACTGCTGCGCGGCCGCCAGCGCAGCCTGCACGCTGTCGGCCTGCACCGTGGCCTTGGCCGAGACATTGCCCAACCGCACGTTGACCGTTTTCTGCGGCACCCGCTCCAGGCCCTTCAGCGCCTGGCGCAGGGTCTGGCCGCTGTTGCGCAGTGCCACCAGCAACTGCAGGGCGCTGACAATACCGTCGCCGGTGGTGGCCCGGTCCAGGCACAGCAGGTGACCCGAGGCCTCGCCGCCGAGAACGCCCCCACCTTCGACCAGTGCCTGATGCACGTAGCGATCACCGACGTTGCTGCGCACGAACGGTATCTGCAGGTCGGCAAACGCCTTCTCCACGCCGTAGTTGCTCATCAGCGTCCCGACCACCGGGCCGCGCAGGCGGCCTTCAGCCTTCCACGCACGGGCCAGGATGTACAGCAGGTCATCGCCGTCCACCGGGTTGCCCTGGTCGTCAGCCATCAGCACGCGATCGCCATCACCGTCGAACGCGATGCCGAGATCGGCGCGGCTCTCGCGGACCTTGGCCGCCAGGTTGTCGATATGGGTGGAACCCACGCCGGCGTTGATGTTCACGCCATTGGGCTCGGCACCGATGCCGATCACCTCGGCACCCAGTTCGCGGAACAGCAGCGGCGCGATCTGGTAGGTGGCACCGTGCGCGCAATCCAGCACCAGGCGCAGGCCACGCAGGTCGAATGTGCGCGGCACGCTGGCCTTGCAGAACTCGATGTAGCGGCCGACCGCCTCGCGCGCCCGTGATGCCTTGCCCAGTTTTTCCGACTCAACGGTGGTGAACGGAACGTCCAGTGCCGCTTCCAGGGCCAGTTCGGTGGCATCGTCGAGCTTCTCGCCCTGGGCGGAGAAGAACTTGATGCCGTTGTCGTAATGCGGATTGTGCGAGGCACTGATGACGATGCCGGCGTCCACGCCCAGCGTGCGCGTCAGGAACGCCACTGCCGGCGTCGGCATCGGCCCCAGCAGCTGCACATCGGCACCGGCAGCGACCAGGCCGGCCTCCAGCGCCGCCTCGAACATGTAACCGGAAATGCGGGTGTCCTTGCCGATCACCACGATCGGTCGGCGCCCGTCCTGCCCACGCTGGGCCACCAGGACACGGCCCAGGGCATTGCCCAGGCGCAGCACGAAGTCGGCCGAAATCACGCCTTGGCCGACCCGTCCACGGATGCCGTCAGTACCGAAGTACTTGCGAGCACCCATCAAGCCACCTCCGGCGCCGGCTGCCGACCCAGCATCGCCAGCAGATCGGACAGGCGGTCGCGCATCTCGCGGCGGTCGCAGATCTGGTCGATGGCACCGTGCTCCAGCAGGAACTCCGAACGCTGGAAGCCTTCCGGCAGCTTCTCGCGCACGGTCTGCTCGATCACGCGCGGGCCGGCAAAGCCGATCAGCGCCTGCGGTTCGGCGATGTTGATGTCGCCCAGCATCGCGAACGACGCTGATACGCCACCGGTAGTCGGGTGGGTCAACACCGAGATGTACGGCAGGCCGGCTTCGCGCAGCTTGCCCAGCGCGGCCGAGGTCTTGGCCATCTGCATCAGCGAGAACAGGCCTTCCTGCATGCGCGCGCCGCCGCTCTGCGAGAAGCACACGTAAGGCGCACCGATCTCCACTGCGGTTTCAGCAGCCAGCGCGAAACGCTCACCCACCACCGAGCCCATCGAACCGCCCATGAAGGCGAAATCGAACGACGAGGCGACCAGCGCACGGCCCTTGAGCAGGCCGCGCATGGCGATCAGCGCGTCGTACTCACCCGTGTTCTTCTGTGCGATCTTGATGCGCTCGCTGTACTTCTTCTGGTCCTTGAACTTGAGCAGGTCGGTCGGACCCAGGCGCGCACCGATCTCGGTGGTGCTGTCGGCGTCGAACAGGGCGGCCAGGCGCGCGCGCGCGCGGATCGCCATGTGATGGCCGCACTTCGGGCAGACCTCCAGGTTCTCTTCCAGTTCCGGACGGTACAACGCGCTGCCGCAGTTGCTGCACTTTTCCCACAGGCCCTCGGGGACACTGCGCTTCTTGCTGGGGGTGTTGTCGGTGCGGATGCCGGACGGCATCAACTTGCTGAGCCAACTCATGCGGGAGGACACTTCCGTTCAGGGCGGCCCAGGGGCCGCAAAGGCGGACAGTCTAGCTCCGCTTTCCCTGCCCGTGCACCCCCTTGCCGGGCATGGGGGTGCTGGAAAAAACCATGCTGGGACGTACGTTTAGGTGTCGGGTAGCGCCGGCCGCTGGCCGGCAACCGTTACGTGTAGACCCATGGGTAGTGCCGGCCGCTGGCCGACAGCCCCTTACGTACAGACCCATGGGTAGTGCCGGCCAGCGGCCGGCCGTCCTGTTACGCGTCCAGCGCCTGCCGCAGCGGGGCCAGGAAGGTTCGGGCGCGCTGGGCTGCGTCTCCCGCCGAGTCCGCTTCGGCCAGCACCGCCACCAGCGCGCTGCCCACCACCACGCCGTCGGCCTGGCGGGCCATGGCAGCGGCACTGTCGGCATCCTTGATGCCGAAGCCGGCCACCACCGGCACTGAGGCGCGCGCGCGCAGCGCCTGCAGGCGGGCACTGGCGGCATCGCTGTCCAGGCGCTCGGAGGCGCCGGTGACGCCGGCAAAGCTGACGTAATAGAGATAGCCACGGGCCAGCGCCAGCAGCTTGTCGGCACGCGCCTCGCTGGTGGTCGGCGAGGCCAGCAGCACCAGCGCCAGGCCGGCCGCATCGAAGGCCTGCTGCGCTTCACCGGCCTCTTCCGGCGGCAGGTCGACCAGCAGCACACCATCCACGCCGGCCTCCACGGCTGCCTTGGCGAAGGCCGCGTAGCCGTGGATCTCCACCGGGTTCAGGTAGCCCATCAGTACCACCGGCGTCTGCGCGTCACGCTCGCGGAACTGCGCCACGGCCTGCAGCACGTAACGGCTGCCGGCGCCCCGTGCCAGCGCGCGCTCGGAGCTGCGCTGGATGGTCGGGCCGTCGGCCATGGGATCAGAGAACGGCACGCCCAGTTCGATCACATCGGCACCGGCCTCGACCAGCGCGTGCATGACCGGCACAGTGGCCTCCAACGAGGGATCACCGGCCGTGACGAAGGGGATAAGTGCCTTGCGCTGCTGTTCGCGCAGACGCTGGAAACAGGCATCGAGTCGGGATACGGACATTTCAGGCACATCCTTCAATCAGTTCAATCGCATCGCTGGTTCCCCAGTACATCTGAGTGACCCTCCCTTCAAACAGTTCCACGCGGATACCCAGGTCCGAACCCGGGTCCTGCCAGGTGAGGTACTCGCCCTGGTCACCGTCGTAGGCATGCGGGCTGGACACCGGCGGCTTCGGGAACTGGGCCATGGCCTGGGCGCGGGTCATGCCGACACGCAGGCCGAACGGACCGGGCTGCTGGGTCGGCGCCCCGCTCTCCGGATCCAGGCCTAGATCGAAACGGACGACGCGATCTTCATCAGTCATCATCGACACGCCAGGCGGCAGCCCCTTGCCGTCGTAGTACTCGCAACTGCCACCGATGGCTTCGACGGCCCCTTGCGCGGTCCACGGCCCGAGTGCCTTCAGATCGGCCATATGCTGGCCGATCAGCACCTCGCCGGCATGGTCCAGCGCCACCGAGACCACCGCGGGCGCGCCATCGCTGTCCGTGTCTTCCACTGACGGCGGATCGACGATCGGCGTACGCGCCATCGGGTCAAGGTCATCATTCGCAGCCGGCTGCTGTGCCGGCTGCGTAGTGGCCTTGGCGGCCGGTGCCAGCACCGGCGGCTCCGGCGGCTGGCACGCGGCCAACCCCAGCGCCAGCAGCAGCACGCCACTGTTCCGCAACAGCGCGCTCACAGCACCAGCCCTTCGCGCGCGGCAATGGTGTGCACGTCCTTGTCGCCACGGCCGGACAGATTGCAGAGGACGATCTGGTCACGCGGACGACCGCGCGCCAGCTTGATCGCCTGCGCCAGCGCATGGCTGGACTCCAGCGCCGGCAGGATGCCTTCGGTGTGGGCCAGCAGGTGGAAGGCCTGCAGCGCTTCTTCGTCGGTGATGCCGAGGTAGCGTGCACGGCCGGTATCGGCCAGGAACGCGTGCTCCGGGCCGACGCCCGGATAGTCCAGGCCGGCCGACACCGAATGGGTCTCGATGATCTGGCCGTCGTCGTCGCACAGTACATAGGTGCGGTTGCCGTGCAGCACGCCCGGGCGACCGGCAGCGATCGATGCTGCGTGACGGCCGGTGCTGATGCCATCACCTGCCGCTTCAGCGCCGACGATCTCGACCTGGCGGTCGTTGAGGAAGGCATGGAACAGGCCGATCGCATTGCTGCCGCCGCCCACGCAGGCGGTGATCGCATCCGGCAGGCGGCCGAACTCGGCCAGCATCTGCTCGCGCGCCTCACGGCCGACGATGGCATTGAAGTCACGGACCATGCGCGGATACGGATCCGGGCCGGCCACGGTGCCGATGATGTAGAAGGTGTCCTGCACGTTGGTCACCCAGTCGCGCATGGCTTCGTTGAGCGCGTCCTTCAGGGTGGCCGAGCCGGAGGTGACCGGCACCACCGTCGCACCGAGCAGCTTCATGCGGTAGACGTTGATCTTCTGCCGCTCGATGTCGGTGGCGCCCATGTACACCACGCATTCCAGGCCCAGCCGCGCGGCGACGGTGGCGCTGGCCACGCCATGCTGGCCGGCGCCGGTCTCGGCAATGATGCGCTTCTTGCCCATCCGCGCCGCCAGCAGGGCCTGGCCGATGGTGTTGTTGATCTTGTGCGCGCCGGTGTGATTCAGGTCCTCGCGCTTGAGCAGGATCTGCGCGCCGCCGACGTGATCGCTCAGGCGTTCAGCATGGTAGATCGGGCTCGGCCGGCCCACGTAATGGGCCAGGTCGCGGTCGTAGGCCAGCTGGAATGCGGGATCCTGCCGCGCCTGGTCATAGGCCTGGGCCAGTTCCTGCAGCGGGCCGACCAGGGTTTCGGCGACGAAGCTGCCGCCGTAGCGGCCGAAGTGGCCCTGGGCATCCGGGAAAGCGTGATAGTCGGCAATGGGGGAGGCAGACATGGATACGACCGATGGTTCAGACAGGTGGATACTCTAGCGCACGGGTCGTGACCGGAAAATGGATATTATCTGGCGCATATCGTCAGGAAATCTCACATGAGCCGTTCCCTGCTGCCTCCACTCAATGCACTGCGCGCGTTCGAGGCCACGGCCCGTCTCGGCGGCGTTGGTCGCGCCGCGCAGGATCTGCACGTCACCCACGGTGCGGTCAGTCGGCAGTTGAAGCTGCTGGAGGATCACCTTGGCCTGGCCTTGTTCCAGCGGGCCGGCCGTGGCCTGCGCCTGACCGTCGCCGGCACCCGCCTGCAGGCAGCCTGCGGCGAGGCCTTCAGCGGCATCGAAGACTGCGTGCGCGAACTGCGACGGCCGGCAGCCTCTCCAGCGCTGGTACTGGGCTGCAGTGGCAGCGTGCTGGCGCGCTGGATGATTCCACGCCTGCCAGCGCTGCAGGCCGCCCTGCCCGGCGTGCGCCTGCAGTGGTCGGCGCTGGATGGCAGTTTCACCGAAGCGCAGGCGGCGCTGGACGCCGTGCTGCTGCTGGCGCAGGGCCCGTGGCCACGGGGCTGGCAGGTATGCGAGTTGGCACCGGAACGGGTTGGCGTGGTGGTGGCACCATCGCATCCGGCGGCGCAGCGCCTGCGGCATGCACCGCCCTCGGCGCTGCTGCAGGAGACGCTGCTGCACACCAGCTCACGGCCGCAGGCATGGCCAGCATGGGCACAGGCGCACGCCCTGGACGTGTCGAAGCTGCAGCTGGGCACTGCCTTCGAGCACCTGTACTACCTGCTGGAAGCCGCTGTAGCCGGGCTGGGTCCGGCGATCGCGCCAGAGCCGCTGGTGGCCGAGGACCTGGCCGCGGGCCGCCTGGTCGCGCCCTGGGGATTTGCCGCCACCGGCGGCTTCTGGGTACTGGCATGGCCGGATGGTCCGGCCAACTCGCGCGTGCAAGCACTGGCGGACTGGGCGAGCCAGCAACTGCGCTGACAATGGAAAAGGGGACGGAAGGGATCAAGTCGTTTGTGCCACTGACGACGTGATCCCCTCCGTCCCCTTTTTTCAGCTGGCGGCCGGGGTGGCCAGTCGCTGCTGCAGGTCTTCGCGCAGGCGCGACAGTTCCACTTCCGCCTGCTGCCGCTGCTGCATCCCCTCACGATGGATGCTGCGCACTTCTTCCACCGTGGCGATCAGCTGGTCGTGAACATGGCGCAGCGTGGCCACGTCGATCACGCCGCGCTGGTTGCTGCGTGCGGTATCCACCGAGGCCTGGCGCATCAGGTCCGCGTTGCGGCGCATCAGTTCGTTGGTCGCGTCGTCGATGGCGCTGGCCAGCTCCGTGGCGGTCTTCTGCTCGCCCAGTGACAGCTGGATCGCGAACTGGCGCTTCCACGACGGGATGGTGATCTCGCGGACCGTGTTGAACTTCTCGATCAGCTGCAGTGCATTGGCCTGGATCAAGCGAATCATCGGCAGCGACTGGTCGGCGGCATGCTGCATCAGCTGCAGGTCGGACACCCGCTTGTCGATCAGGCGGATCGCATTTTCGACCTCGCCCAGGCGGATCCGCTGCTGCGGATCCTCACTGCCCTGCCCGGCCAGCTGCTCGGTCTGCAGTTCGGCCAGCCGCTGCTTGCCCGCAGCGGCGTACAGGCCCAGGGCATGGCGTTCCTCACGGACGATATCGTGCATGCGGTCGAACTCGCCCACACGCTTGCCCATCAGCACCTGCTGCGCGCCGACGTCTCCCAGCAGCTGCTCGATCTGCGCATTGGTGTCGCTGAACTTCTGCACCAGTTCACCCTTGGATGCGCGCAACCGATCGATCAGGCCTCCAATCAACGGCACCCTGGAACGCTGCGCGAATCCGTCGAGCTTGAGGCTGCGTGCGATGCGCACGACTTCGCCCAGCTTTTCACCACTGGCATCGAGATCACGATTGCGCACCTGGTCCAGCAGCTGGCTGGAGAACGCGGCGGTGCGGTTGGCGGCGTCGCGACCGAACACCTGCAGGTTGCCTGGACGCAGGTCATCCAGCTCACGGCGGATCTCGGCGATACGCGGCAGATCCTCATGGACCAGGCCAAGTGCCTTCAGCGTTCCTTCGTCGAGCGTGGAAACGGCAGTGTTGGCGGGTACCAGCGTGCCGGGGCTCTGACTGTCCTGGGCCATCGGGCGATCTCCTTGAAATGGGTAAGCGGCTGTGGCCGGTTCAGCGCAGTCTAGCCTGAGCGGCCGCAACCTCGTCATCGATCTGGGCGTGCAGCGCAGCCGCCTTCCCCGCCAATGCAGCACCTGCGGCGCTCTGGTCGGCCAGTGCGGCCTGTCGCCAGGCGGGCAGCAGGACATCATGGATGCGCGCGAAACGCTGCAGCAGCACCGTGTCCTGGTCCTGCAGCAGCTGCCATTGACCGGCTTCGACGCGATGCAGGGTCGCCAGCCGGCGCAGGTGATCCAACCGTTGCGACAGCGCGGCATGCCCGGCCGCGTCGCACTTCGCCAGCCGTGATGCGCCCAGCTCGACCCAGGCGTCCAGTGCTGTGGCCGCTTCTGAACGTTCATCGATGGCCAGAGCTCGCTGCTGCTGGTAATGCTGAAGGTGCTGGGCCTGCTCGCGCGCCTGCAGGGCCAGCACCCCCAGCTGCGACTGCAGCACATGCCCTTCCGCCTCGCGGTCAACATCGCGCCCAAGCAGGCGCCCCCACCAGCCTTCCTGTCGCCGGATCTGCGCAGGATTCCCCGCCTGCAGGGCCAGAGCGATACGCGCCAGCGCGGCCACCAGGCCTTCGCCCGCAACCGAGGGCAACATGACGGCCCGCTGCGCAAGTGCCTGCAGCAGCGGCGTACCGTAATCGCCCAGCACGGCGATATCGGCCGTGTCCGGCAATACCGGTGACGGCAGTGGCGCCTGCGGGATCACGGCAGCGGCGGCGGCTGCGGTGTCGATGCCAGGCTGCCTTCGCCGTCTTCCGGCGGCAGCGACTCGCCGTAGAAGTGGCGCATCAGCGCTTCATCCAATGCGCGTTCTTCCGGCGTCGTGGCACGGCGTACGCGAGCACGCGGCGGCACCGCGCCGCTGGAACCGCCGCGCTCGACCTGCTGCCGCGCCCAACCGGCGAACGCCGCCAGGGTCTGCGACACCTGTGCCTGCTGCGCCTGTGATGCCACCAGCAGTTCGACCAGAGGCGCCAATCCGGCCTGCAGATCTTCGGCCAGCAGCGTGGCCGGCGCGCTGTGGGCCACCGCGACCGGCTCCGGCGCAGCGGGTGCAGGGCGTGTTTCGGAGAGGCGCTGCAGGGCCTCGAGCAATGCCGGCCACGGCGCTGGATCGGCAACGGCAACGGGCGTCACGTCCGGCGCCGCCGGCGGCAACTGCAGCGCGCTGGCGATGTCCGCCAACTGCGCGACCACGCGTCCACCGACATCGCTGTCGTCGGCTCCCATGGCCTTGTTGCGCAGGAAATCACGCTTGATCTGAGCCCAGCGCTGCGACTGCACCTCATCCAGCACGCCGCGCAGTTCGGCCAGCTTCAGCAGGTTCTCCTCGGCGCCGGTGGTCAGCAGCTGCGCCTCGCCCAGGTAGTGGTCGGAGATCAACTGCTGCAGCTCGTCCTCGTTCATCACCGGCGAGATCTTCTCCGCCAGCTTGTTCATGTTGCGGTAGCTGCCCTGCAGCCGGAACGGCGGCTCGGTACGGTAACGATCGTCCTGCGCGGCACTGGCGATGTACTGCTGGTTGACCCGGTAGACCACGTCGCGAACGCGCAGCATGCGCTGCAGGGTGGCGGTGATCTCGTTGATCTCGGCGCTGCTGTAGGCGTGGCTGAGGCCATTGGTGGACACGTCCTTGCCCATCGCGCGATCGACCAGCACATACAGGTCGGCCATGTCACGCGTGGCCAGCGGCGCCAGCACCGGGTTGGAGGTCAGGCTGTTCTCGATGTAGCTCAGGGTGAACGACGCTTCCATGCCACCCAGCACATCGCCGAGGTTGTAGATGTCGGCGCGGTTGGCCAGCATGTCCGGAATCCTGAACACCTCACCGGACTCGGTGTACGGGTTGCCGGCCATGACCACGCAGAACTTCTTGCCACGCATGTCGTAGGTGCGGGTGCGGCCGCGCCACACGCCTTCGATGCGACGGGTGCCATCGCACAGCGAAATGAACTTCTGCAGGAACTCGGGATGGGTGTGCTGGATGTCGTCGACGTACAGCATGGTGTTGTTGCCCATCTCCAGCGCCAGGTTGAGCTTTTCCAGTTCCTGCCGCGAAGTGGCATCGGGCGCCTGTGCCGGGTCCAGCGAACGCACCTCGTGACCCAGCGCCGGGCCGTTGATCTTCATGAAGACCAGGCCCAGCCGGTGCGCCACGTATTCCATCAGCGTGGTCTTACCGTAGCCCGGGGGCGAGATCATCATCAGCAGGCCCATCAGGTCGCTGCGCTTGTTCTCGCCGACCGTGCCCATCTGCTTGGCCAGGTTGTCGCCGATCACGCCCAGGTAGACATCGTTGATCAGCTTGTTGCGTACGAACGAAGACAGCGGCCGCGCCTTGAACTCGGACAGGCGCAGGGTCTGCCGTTCGCGGTTGATGATGCCCTGGCGTACAGCTTGGTAGGCATGGAAATCGGGCACGAAGCGCTTCAGGTGGTGCTGCAGGCGTGCCAGGAAATCATCCAGTGACAGCGACAGCGAGCCGTTGTGGATGCGCGGGTGTTCGCCAAGCAGGCCCGGTACGTCCACGCGCAGCGGCGCGTCGCTGGCCCGCGTGCGCAGCTGGCGCTGCACCAGCAGCAGCGCAGCGGCCTCGTCGGCATGACCGGCATGCGCAGCCTGTGCAGGCAGACCGGCCAGCGCACGCAACCATTGCCCGGCCAGTGCCCAGCGTGCGGCCAGCGGATCCTGCGTACGTTGCAGCGCGCGCTCCAGTACTTCGCGCTGCCCAGCCTGGTCCAGTTGCTGGGTCAGGGCCTCCAGCAGGGCCTGGGCATGCTTGCTGGTGCTGAACACGGGTTCGCCGTTGACCAGTTCTTCGCCCAGATAGGCGGCCGCCGCCTCGGCGGCGTCTTCGTCGAAGGGCAACGACTGCGACTGCGCGAACGCACCAAGCGCAGCTGCCATTTCCGCGCGCAGGGCGACACGCCCTTCGTCCGAGCCGAACAGGCGGGCGATGGTTTCCGCCCCGGCCTGGCGGCTGGGCCATTGCAGTACCGCTTCTTCGCGCTGCTGCGCCGCCCAGAACAACAGGGCCAGCGCGCGCACCCGCGGGCCGTGACGCAGCGCGCCCGCAGACTGCTGCAAGGGCAGCAGCGCGCGCAGGATCAGCGCGGCGTCATGGTCATGGATACCGCGCTCGTAGCCTTCGCGATAGCGCGGCGCAGCGAAGGCACGGACGCGCTGGTCCAGTGCTTCGGGTGTGGCAACATCGTGCTGCAGCTGCGCCAGGTCCAGCCCATCGTGGCCCTGCTGTGCGGCCAGCAGCAGGCTGCCGGCCAGGTATTCGCCGCGGTAGATCGCATCGGATTCCGAATCCAGCGTCACCGGCCAGAACGGCCTGAGTGCCTCCAGTTCCGGGTCGTGCAGGGTTTCCAGGAAGTCGGTGCCGGTCAGGTGGATGGCCAGCGTATCGCCACGCGGCAACAGGGTCAGGTCCAGGGCCTGGGTGTTGACGCTGAAGCGGTGGCGCGGGCCAAGCCGGACCACGTTGCCACCGGCTTCGTAGAGGTCGCTGCGGTCGCGCAACTGGCGCACTGCCTGGTCGCGCACGCCCTTCAGGCGCGCCTCGATGTCATCGGCCTTGACGTTGTCGCGCAGGGTGCGCAGCCGCTCGGCCAGCTCGCGCAGCTTGAGGATCAGCGGGTCGCCGGCAAAGAACGCATTGAGTTCATCGGCGGTGGCAAAACGCTCGGTGCGCTTGGCCAGGCCGTCGAGGATGCGGTTGGCGGCATCCAGCACCGAACGCGCCTTGCGCTGGCGGTCGTCCAGCAACGCCTGCTTGTGCGTTTCGAAGGCCTCGACCAGTTCTTCGCGCTTGCTGAGGATGTCGCCGAGGAACTGCTCATGCTCGCCGAACTGGCTCTCCAGTTCTTCAAGCTGCACCAGCAGGCGTGACAGCTGTTCGTCGGCCCTTTCCGGATCGTTGGCCATCGCCAGCGCGCTGGTGATGGACTGCGAGAACAACGCGAACTGGGCGGCAAACTGCGCCACGGCCTCCGCCGAACCGAGGGTGCGGCGGCGCTGTTCGGCGCGGGTACGCGCCTGGTTCAGCCGCCCGTACAGCACGGAAATGGATTCAACTACGCGGGTGCGCGCGGTGGCATCGTCCACCTTCAGCCCGGCCATCAGTTCGGACAGCATGTCCAGATCGGCGGCCATGCCGCGCATGCCGTCCAGCTGCTCGTCCAGCTGGCGGGCGCTGCTGGCCTGCTGCGCGGCTTCATCCAGCGCCTGCAGGCGGCTGCCCAGCGGTGCCAGTGCGGCATCGCCGGCCAGGAATTCACCGGTTGCCGCGCCGACGCGGTCCTGCGCCTGCACCAGCTCGGAAGCCATGGCCTCGATGCGCGAGGTATCGATATAGCGCAGCTCGCGGATGGTCAGCAGCCGCCCGCGCAGCGCGGTGATTTCGTTCAGCGCCTCGACGAAGGCCTGCACCTCGTTCCAGTTCTGCGGCTGCAGGCGGCCCAGCAGGGCCTTGTGCGTGGCCTCGGCGTCGACCATCGCCTGCGCCGACTGTTGGCGGATCGACTGCACCTTCTCGTATTCGTCCAGCACCGATTCGCCGGTGGCACTGATCTGCCGCAGCAGCGCTTCGGCACCGTCGCAGGCCTCGTCACCGAGCCAGTGGTGGGTGTCGAACAGGCGGCGGGTATCGGCTACCAGGCGCTGGTAGCGCTGCACCGACACGTCCTGGCCGTCGATCTCGCGCGCCAGGTTGAACAGGTTGGAGATGCCGCGCACCAGTTCGGCATTGCCGATGCGGCCCATGAAGGTGTTGCCAGGCGGACGGCTGGCAGCGAACTCGTCGCTGCTGAACGGCGTCTGCCACACCTGCATCGGATGGATGCGGGTCGGTTCGGTGCCTTCGGCATGGAACAGCACCATGCGCCCATCCTGCAGGAAGGCGTAGCCGTGGCCGAACACGGGGTTCTGCAGCACGCGCTGGATGGTGTTGTAGACGAACAACGCCGAGCGACCGCCCTCGCGTTCGTAGAAGATGTACAGCACGTCCTCGCCGTTGGGCGAGCGGATGCTGCGCTTGAACTGCATGCCCGCCATCGAGGCGTCGAACGCCTTGTGCTCGCCGCCCTGCAGGTAGTAGCCGCCCGGGAAGATCACGCCGTGGTCTTCGGGCAGCTGCACGCAGGCCTGCACGATCGCATCGTTGCGCACGATGTCGCCGGTAAGCGTGTTGTAGATCAGCCCACGCCACACGGTTTCGCGATAGGGCAGCACCTTCAACAGCAGCAGCGAACCGACGCGGGCGAATTCGAACTGGGCGTCGTCCAGCGACTGCGTGCTGTCTTCGACCGGTTCGCTGTAGATGCCCTGCCCGGTCTCGGTGTTGTTCTCCACCTTGATGGTGAGGTCGCCGCCGGTGGTTTCCACGAACAGGGTGTCGAGGATGTTCAGGTGCGAATGGCGGCCATTGACCGCCAGGTCGCGGGTCGCCCTGCTCCATTCGAAGTCGAACGGCGGCGGCAGCGCGATGTCACGTTCGCCGCGCGCATCCAGATAGGTCAGTTCACCATCGCGCGACAGCGCCCAGCGGAACACGCGCACATCGCTGCTGCGCTCGCCGATCTGGAACGAGGCCAGCAGCTTGTCGCCGACCACGATCAGCTGCAGCAGGCGCGCGTGCTTGTAGTAGGCGTACAGCTCATTGAAGTCGTGCACGAAGCCGGGCTGGTCGAGGAAGCTGCCCTTCAGCTCCAGCGCAGCGACGTCGTAGCCATCACTGCCCTGCACCAGCCGGTACAGGCCGAACACGTCCTCGATACGGGTCTGGGTCTTCAGCCCGATGAACACGTTGTAGCCGAACAGCAGGCGGTCCGGACCCACCTGCACGATGTCGCGGCCGACGCAGTTGTTCTCGCTGCGGATGCGGAAACGCCCAACCACTTCCAGGCGGCTGTCGCCGAACTCGGCCAGGCGCTGGCGGTTGAGCGTTTCGGCCAGGCCCTGCAGGCGCTGGCCCTGTTCGGCCAGGCGGCGGCGCAGGACTTCGTAGGCACCGCCCTGGGCAACGGCCTGGTCGACGGTAGTGCCGCCGGCCTCCGCTGCGGTGGATTCGGCGGTCGGATGGGTTTCAGACATCAGCAGGCTTCCGGCTCACGGGCGAACGGCCGCAGTTGCGGCCGGCGCGGGCGGGCGATGGCGGCGTGGCCATCGCCCGATGCATCAACGGGCGCTGTCGACCACGGTGGCCGACACGGTGGGCACCGCTTCGGCGTCCTCGGCGATCTGGCGCGGTGCCGGCTCGGCCACGGCCACGCCCAGGTAGCGCTGCATCAGCTCCTGCACGATCGGGCTCTTGCCGGCAAAGCCTTCGATCGACTTGCCCAGCGACACCGCCTTGACCAGGTTCTCGAACATGCCACCGTCGCCACCGACCAGGTCGATGTCGGCGTTGCGCAGCGCGCTGGCGATGACGTTGGCGTTCTCGCGCGAGACTTCCTTGCCGGCTTCGATCGAGGCCAGCGCCTGCTTCAGGCTGTTGTCCAGCATCATGCGGAACTCTTCGTGGCCGCGTGCCTGGTCGCTCAGCGAGGCGATGGCCTCGAACTTGCGCACCAGGCCCTCGGCCTCGGCCAGCAGCTTCTTCTGCACCACGCCAGCCTCGGCGTTGCCCAGCGATTCGGTGGCGGTGGCACGGGCCAGGCCCATCTTCTCCTCACCCTGGGCCTGCGCCTGCAGGGTCTCAGCCAGCACGCGGGCCTCGTTGCTGCCCTGCTTCAGGCTGGCTTCGGCCTTGGCTTCGATCACCCGCGCCTCGGCGATACCGACCTTTTCGATGGCCAGCGCAGAGGCTTCACGCACCTGCGCTTCGGCCAGGCCCGGCGCGGCCTGTTCGGCACGGAACGCGTCGGCCAGCAGGCGCTTGGCCTCGGCCTGCTTGCCGGCCGCTTCGTGCTCGGCCTGGGCCAGGGTGGTCAGCTCCACGGCACGGTGCTTGGAGGCGGTTTCGCGCGCCTGCGCTTCCTTCACTTCGCGCACCAGCGCTTCCTGCGCCTTCGCTTCGGCTTCCAGGATCAGCACCTGCTTCTGGCGGTCGGCCTCGGAGACCTCGCGCACTTCCTTGATGCGCTCTTCTTCCTGGGCCACGGTCTTGTCGATGGAGATGCGTTCGCGGGTGATGTTGGCCACGTCCATCTTGCCCTGCTCGACCACCTTGTCACGCTCCACGCCCTGCAGCTGCACTTCACGATCGGTAGTGACCTGCTCAAGCTGGCGCGCTCGCTCGACGCGCTCGGCTTCGATGGCCACCGCGCGCTGGCGGTTCTGCTCGGCCACTTCCACTTCGCGCAGGCGGTTCTGGTCGCGGATCTCGATCAGCTGCTGCGCTTCGATACGGGCGTTCTCGGACAGCTGGCGCTGTTCTTCCTGCACCTTGGCGGTCTCGGCTTCCTCGCGCGCGCGGATGGTCTCGATCTCGCGCTTCTGGCGGGCTTCGGCCTCGGCCTGCTGGCGTTCCAGCGCCAGCAGCGCCTCACGCGCTTCCACGTTCTTCTTGGTGATGGCCAGCTTCTCGTTCTGCTCCAGCTCGTTGGTCACCACGTTCTGCGCGGCGGTCAACTCGGTGATCTTGCGGATGCCCTGCGCGTCGAGGATGTTGAACTGGTCCAGCAGCGACTTCGGCGTCTGTTCCAGATAGTCGATCGCCACGTCCTCCAGCACATAGCCGTTCAGGTCATTGCCGATCACCGCGATGATCTCGTCGCGGAATTCCTGGCGCTTCTCGAACAGTTCGGTGAAGTCGAACTTCTTGCCGACCGTCTTCAATGCTTCGGAGAACTTGGCGTTGAACAGCTCGTCGACGGCGTGCTTGTCCGAGGCACGGTCGGCGCCGATGGCCTTGGCCACGCGCAACACATCGGCCTGGGTTTCATTGACCCGCAGATAGAAGGCCACGGCGATATCGGCGCGCATGTTGTCGCGGCAGATCAGGCCTTCCTTGCCGCGGCGGTCGATCTGCAGGGTGATCAGGCTGATCCGCATCAGCTCGGCGCGGTACAGCACCGGGATGATCAGCGCGCCGGTGAAGTGCACCTTGGGCGTGGAGCTCATGTCGTTGACGATCAGGGCCACGCCCTGGTCGACCTTGCGGTAGAAGGCCTTGAACAGGCCGGCCAGGCCGAGCAGCCCGACCAGCAGGACGGCCACGCCGATCAGGAAGGGGGCCATGGTTGCCAACGTCATCAGTGATTCTCCTTGTTGCCCGGAAGCAGGTTGTCCTGGAAGTCGAGGGCGACCGCATCGGCGCGGACCACCCGGTAATGGTGTTGTGCGGCCACGTGCTCGACCAGCACGATGCGCTCGCCACGCTGCAGTTCGATGTCGCTGCGTACCTGCAGCACCAGCCCGGCGCCACCGTCATCGAAGGTGGCGTGGCCGCTGCGGGCATCCACTTTCGGTGAGGCGACCACACCGACGCGCCCCAGCAACGAGGCCTGGGCCACCGGCCGCAGGCGCAGCAGGAACCGGCGGATGGGGTGCAGCAGAAGCGCGGTGACCGGCACCGCAGGCAGGGGAGCCAGCACGGCCACGACCGCACCGATCGTCCAGCGCAACAGGTCCGGCAACGGCAGCAGCACGAAAAGATGGATGAAATAGGTCAGCGCCCAGCCGAAGAAACCCAGCAGGGTGACCACGACCATGACTGGCACTCCGCCGAGGCCGAAGCGCTGCAACAGGGCCGACAGGCCGCTGAGATCGTTGCCGCCGTCGAGGGCGCCATCGGCGCCAAGATCGCCGAAGCCATCGTCGACCAGGCCAAATGCGGCAAGCCCCCAATAGATCAGCGATACCGCCAGTACGATGCTGTACGGCAGGGTCGGGAAACCGAACACAACGCTGAGGAATTCCTGCATCGCTTGCCTTCCTGGGCTGTGGGCGGCGATCGCCCGTTCGGAACGCGCAGAGCGCGCCCCGTGGATCCCCGCGCCGGCCCTCATGGCTGGCGCGCTTGGGTCCATCCTATGTGAAGAATACGTGCAGGCTCAAATCCAGGTCCAGATCACGGCAGATGGCGACGCCGATCATTCCAGGACCGTGCAGTCCGCGCGGCGCACTTCCTCGACGAAGGTGCGCATCTTGTAACCGTCCTTGATGCCCGGCTCCAGTTCGATGCCGCTGGACACGTCCACGCCCCACGGCAGCGTCGCCAGCACGGCGTCGTAGACGTTTTCAGGATTCAGGCCGCCGGCCAGCAGGAACGGCCGGTGCAACCCGGTCGGAACGCGGCCCCAGTCGAAGGCCACGCCGGTACCACCACCGCCACCGGGGGCGTGGCTGTCGAACAGGAACCCCGCCGCGCTGGGGTAACGCAGCTGCAACGTGCGCGCATTGACCTCTTCCCGGCCGCCCATGGCAATCGCCTTCAGGTAGGGCATGTTGAAGCTGCGGCAGAAGCTCTCGTCCTCCTCGCCGTGGAACTGCAGCAGGGTCGGCCGCACCGTGCGCAGCACCTCGCGCACCTCTTCCTTGCTGTTGTTGCGGAACAGGGCCACCACATCGACCATCGGCGCAATCGCCTGGCGCATCGCGCGTGCTTCTGCAGGAGCAACCCGGCGGCTGCTCTCGCGGGCAAAGATGAAACCCACTGCGTCCACGCCCAGCTCACCGGCCAGGCGGACATCGCCGGCACGGGTCATGCCACAGAACTTGATGCGCGTGCGGTAGTAGGAGCGGCTCATAGCGTGACCTCGGCGGGCAGATGCCAGTTGTCGGGGTACAGGGGCCCAAGGAACACCAGGCCCTGCGGCGGTGCGGTGGGACCGGCTACGGTGCGATCGCGCCCGGCCAGCAGTTCGGCGATCCAGTCCACCGGTTTTTCGCCGCTGCCCACCAGGATCAACGATCCGACGATATTGCGGACCATGTGATGAAGGAATGCATTGCCCTGCACGGCCACTTCAATCACCTCGCCCTGGCGGCTGACCTGCAGTGATTGCAGCTCACGCCGCGCATGCAGCGCCTGGCACTGCACGGAGCGGAATGCGCTGAAGTCGTTCTCGCCGATCAGGGCCTGGCCGGCGGCGTGCATCAGGGTCTCGTCCAGCGCCCGGCGCTCCCAGCTGAGGGTCTGCCGGTCCAGCGCCGGCCGCACCTCGCGGTTGAGCAGGCGGTAGCGGTAGCGGCGCGCGCGTGCCGAGAAGCGGGCGTGGAAGTCGTCGGCCACCGGCACGCACCAGCGCACCGCGATCGAGCGCGGCAGCCGGGTGGTGGTGCCCAGCATCCAGGCGCGCGGGTCGCGCACCACGTCGGTATCGAAATGGACGACCTGGCACTGGCCATGCACGCCGGCATCGGTGCGGCCGGCGCAGACCACCTGCAGCGGCGCATCGGCCACCGACGACAGGGCCTGCTCAAGGCTGGCCTGCACGCTGGGACCGCCCTCGCCCAGGTTCTGCCAACCCCTGAAATCGCTGCCGTCGTATTCGACGCCAAGCGCGTAACGCATGTGCTACCTCGATCTTGCGTATGGGGCGGCGCTCAGGCCGGATCGCGTTCGGACCAGACCGCCAGTTCGTTGCCACCGGGCTCGACGAACTGGAAGCGGCTGCCGCCGGGGAAGGAAAACACCGGCCGCACGATCTCACCGCCAGCGTTGCGCACCGCCGCTTCGACCGGCACCAGCTGGTCGGCATACAGCACCAGCAGGGGTGCGCCGCTGTCGCTGGCCCGCTGGGGCTGGCCGCGGAAGAAGCCCCCTTGCAGGCGGCCATCGTCGAACGCGGTGTAGTCGCTGCCATAGTCGACGAACGACCAGCCGAACACCTTCTCGAAGAAGGCACGGCTGGCGGCCGGGTCGCTGGAGGCGAATTCAACGTAGTCGATGCGGCGCTCGCGGCTCATGGCAGGGTCCTTGTCGGCAGGTTCGGTCACGGCAGGCGGGCCAGCAGTTCGCGGGCCTGGGCCTGGCTGTGCGGATCGCCGCCTTCGGCGACCTCCAGCAGCAGGGTACGCGCGGTCTGCGCGTCGCCCAGGTCCAGATAGGCGATGGCAAGCTCGAGGCGCTCCTGGCCGGCACGCGGCAGCCAGCCAGCATCGCCGTTGTCCGCAGCCACGCTCGCCGCGGTCTCCTCGGGATGCGACGTGCCGAGACCGTCGATTCCGTCATGATGCCTGGCATCAACCGGGGGCTCGTTCTGATGCGCGTCGTCCGGCAGATCGAACACGCCGCGGAACTGCGGCTGCTGTTCGGCATGCAGCGCGTAGTCCGGCACCGCCACCTCAGATGGCGTCCCTGGTGTGGCCGATTCGTCCTGTACCGGCGCCACAACGACGTCATCGCGTTCGGCCGCAGGCTCGTCCCAGCGCGGCAGATCGGTCACCGCCTCGGGCAGTACGACCACGTCTTCGTCGCGCAGCATGTCAGCCTTCCAGTCAGCCTGCACCGCGTGGTCGGCGATCGGATCGACCGCTGCTTCGGCATGGCCCTCGGGCTCGCTCGCCCAGGCTGGCATCGCCGGTTCCTGGCGGCCGCCATCGACCACCGCCGACGACCACGAAGACTGCTCGGCCAGCGTATCCAGCGCCGCACCCGCAGGAACCGCAGCGGCCAGCCCGGCGGCATCACCCTCTTCGCGCAGCGGTGGCAGCGGCGAAGGCTTGCGACGGCGCAGCAACCAGGCTGCCGCTGCTGCCAGCAGCAGCACCGGCAGGCCCAGCCAGTACCACGGCGTCACTGCATCACGGGAACCCGGCGCCTGTGCCAGGCGCTGCTGCGCGGCAGCCAGGTCGTTGTCCTTCATCGCGATCAACGACTGCTGCTGCTCCTTCAGCTTCTCCAGATCGGCCACGCGCTGCTTCAGTTCACCGATCTCGGCATCGCGGGTGGCGATGTCCTCACGCGCCTGGCGCAGTTGTTCGTTGCCCAGCATGTCACCCTCGCTGCCGGCAGCGGTGCCGGTGGTTGTGCCCGCGTGCGCGGCGTCGGACGCCAGCGCCGGAGCGATCTCAAGTCGTGCCCCGTTGGCGGCAGCCGGGGAAGAAGCGTTCGCGGTTGCCGCCTTGGCGGCCGGCGCGACCGCACCGGCCGGTTGCGGCACGGTACGCGCCTGCCGCCATTGCGCGGCGTGCTCGCGCACCAGCGCTGCGGCCTCGGCGGCATCGACAGCGGCAAACGCATCGCTGCCCGGCATGCGCAGCACCGCGCCCTGCTTGAGCAGATTGACGTTGCCACGGATGAAGGCTTCGGGATTGGCGCGCAGCAGGGCGATCATCGCGCGGTCGCGGCTGACCTGGTTGCCACGCGCCACCGCGCTGGCGATCTGCGACAGGGTCTGACCGCGCTGTACGGTGATGCTGCCGTCGGCCGGCGCTGCCGCAACCGGTGCAGGTTCCGCACGCGGCCGTGGTGGTGCCGCCGCAGCTGTGGCGGCAGGTGCCCGTGACGGTGGATCGGGCAGCGCTGCAGCAGGTGCAGGTGCCGGCTCGCGCGCGATGGTATTGGACAGGGTGCCGGCCGGCGCCACGATCTCGGGCTCGGTCACGGCCAGCGCGCTGGACGGCGCGTCGACCAGCGCGGAGTACTCGCGCACCAGACGGCCCTGGCCCCAGTCGGCTTCGATCAGGAAGCTCAGCGACGGGGTCTCGACTGGCGCCTGCGAGGTCACCCGTACCACCGCCCTGCCCTGCGCATTGCGGGTCAGCTCGAACTGCAGCTCGCTGACCAGCCCGGTCGGCCGCTGCAGGCCGACGCGTTCGAAGGTAACCGGCGAGGCCAGCGCGACGCGCAGGTTCTCCAGCTCGGACGGATCGGCCGACACCACCGGGATTTCGGCCAGCAACGGCTGCCCCGGCTTGGACAGGACACGGATGTCCCCCAGGCCCAATGCGAGTGCCGAGCTGCTGGCCAGGGCCAGCAGCGCGGTGGAAAGATAGAGGAGCGGGCGCTTTGCGCCCCTGGCCCGTTTATTCATGGGCGACACTATAAAGCGTGCGGACCGGGGTCCGCACCCACCGATGGGGGACCTTCGGCAATGCCGGCCAGCGGCCGGCACTGCCGGTCAGGCAACCGCGGTGATCAGCGCTGCTCGGCGGCGACCAGCTCCGCCAGCTGCACGGCATTCAACGCCGCGCCCTTGCGCACGTTGTCCGACACGATCCACAGGTTCAGGCCGCGCGGGTGCGACAGGTCTTCACGGATACGGCCGACATACACCGCATCGGTGCCCGAGGCATGGGTGACCGGAGTCGGATAACCACCGGCTTCATGGCGGTCCACCACTTCGATGCCCGGCGACTGCTCCAGCAGCGCGCGTGCTTCGGCCACGGTGACCTTGTCGCGGGTCTCGATCGCCACCGACTCGGAATGGCCGTAGAACACCGGCACACGCACCGCGGTCGGGTTCACCAGGATGCTGTCATCGCCGAGGATCTTGCGGGTCTCCCAGAT
The DNA here is from genome assembly GCF_056482105.1 of Stenotrophomonas sp. 78350_Sma. Taxonomy (NCBI): domain Bacteria; kingdom Pseudomonadati; phylum Pseudomonadota; class Gammaproteobacteria; order Lysobacterales; family Lysobacteraceae; genus Stenotrophomonas; species Stenotrophomonas sp. 78350_Sma. The sequence continues at coordinate 3,287,181 of NZ_CM151182.1, forward strand.
CAGCTTCATCTCTTCCTTGGTGAAACCGTTGTCCTGGAAGTCATCGATGTGCGGGATCAGGTTGAAGGCGATCTGCACCGGGAAGCGCTGCGGATCGATTTCCTGGAAGCTGAGCAGCTGGCCGGTCTGCTTGCCCAGCTCTTCGGTGGCCGAACGACCACCGCCGGACACCGACTGGTAGGTGGAGACGTTGATGCGCTCGATGCCGTACCTGCGGTGCAGCGGCGCCAGCGCCACCAGCATCTGCATGGTCGAGCAGTTCGGGTTGGCGATGATGCCGCGCGGACGGTTGGCCACCTGTTCCGGATTGACCTCGGACACCACCAGCGGCACGTCGTCGTCGTAACGGAAGGCCGAGGAGTTGTCGATCACCACTGCACCGGCAGCGGCGAACTTCGGCGCGTACTCCTTCGAAACGCTGCCACCGGCCGAGAACAGTGCGATCTCGACACCGGTCGGATCAAAGGTGGCCAGGTCCTGCACCTTGACCTTCTGGCCATTGAACTCGATCTCGCCGCCGGCCGAACGTTCCGAAGCGAGGACGCTCAGGGTGCCGACCGGGAAATCACGCTCGGCCAGGATCGACAACATGGTCTCGCCGACCGCACCGGTGGCACCGACGACGGCGACGTGGAAACTGCGCTGTGCATTGCTCATGGGGGAAACTCTCACGAAAACGGGAATGGGGAAGAAACACGCACGACAGCTGGGTTCGGGGAACCTCCTCAAGCGGGGCGCGCGGAGGTTCCCTATCGTTTCCCGGTTTTTTTGCCCAGGGTCACGCGCGCAGCCATGGCCGCGTCAGTGTTGATCGCGCTCGGCATGCACGAGGGTGCGCCATCCAGGCCGAGCCCGGCAACCAGATTATCGACGGCCAGCTGTACCATCGCCGTGCGCGTGGCCAGCGATGCACTTCCGATGTGCGGAGTCAGCACCACGTTGCGCAGCGCCAGCAGCTCCGGACGCACCACCGGCTCGCCCTCGTAGACATCCAGGCCGGCAGCGGCCAGCCGGCCGTGGGCCAGCGCGTCAGCCAGCGCCAGTTCGTCGACGATGCCACCGCGGGCGATGTTCACCAGGGTGGCAGACGGCTTCATCTTCGCCAGCGCCGCCGCATCGATGAGGTGATGCGAGGCCGGCGTGTAGGGCAGCACGGTGACCAGGTGGTCGGACTGCGCCAGCAGCGTGTCCAGGTCCACGTAGGTCGCGCCGAGCGCCGCCTCGGTATCGGCCGGCAACCGCGAACGGTTGTGGTACAGCACCTTCATGCCGAACCCGTGTGCACCGCGGCGGGCGATGCCCTGGCCGATGCGGCCCATGCCGAGGATGCCCAGCGTGCTGCCATGGACATCCGCGCCGAGCATGGTCTGGAACGACCACTGCTGCCACTGGCCTTCGCGCAGCCAGCGCTCGGACTCGGTGATCCGGCGCGCAGTGGCCATCAGCAACGCGAAGCCGAGATCGGCGGTGGTCTCGGTCAGGACGTCCGGCGTGTTGCTGGCGAGGATGCCGGCCGCACTGAGCGCGTCGACATCCAGATTGTTGTAGCCGACGCCGACATTGGCGATCACCTGCAGCTGCGCCGCGTCAGCCACCTGGGCCGCACCGATGCGCTCGTTGAGGGTGATGATCGCGCCGTCGGCGCTGGCCAGCTGTTCGGCGATCTGCGCGGGCGTCCAGGCGGTGACGGTGTCGGTGCTGCGCAGCTGTACGCGATCGCGCAACGGCGCGATGGCCGCGTCGATCAGCGGCTGGCTCACCCACACGGTCGGCCGCGTGTCAGCCATCGATCTGCCCGGGAATGCGCGGGGTGATCGTGCCGACATCGCCACACTGCGCGCGATGGCGCAGCGCCTGGTCCATCAGCACCATCGCCACCATCGCCTCGGCGATCGGCGTGGCGCGGATGCCGACGCAGGGATCGTGGCGGCCGGTGGTGACCACCTCGACCACGTTGCCGGCCGTATCCAGCGATGGGCCCGGCAGGCGCAGGCTGGAAGTCGGCTTCAGGGCAATCGACGCAACGACCGGCTGACCGGTGGAGATGCCACCGAGGATGCCGCCGGCATGGTTGCTGGCGAAGCCCTGCGGCGTCAGCAGGTCACGGTGCTCGGTGCCCTTCTGCGCGGCACTGGCGAAACCGTCACCGATTTCCACGCCCTTCACCGCGTTGATGCTCATCAGGGCAGCGGCCAGTTCACCGTCGAGCTTGCCGTAGATCGGCTCGCCCCAGCCCGGCGGCACGTTGTCGGCCACCACGTCCACGCGCGCACCAACCGAATCACCGGACTTGCGCAGCGCATCCATGTACGCCTCCAGCTCGGGCACCTGTGCGGCGTGCGGCCAGAAGAACGGATTGTCTTCCACCGCCGACCAGTCGAAACCGGCCGGGGTGACATCGCCCAGTTGCGACAGGTAGCCACGCACGGTCACGCCGAAGCGCTCGGCCAGCCACTTCTTGGCGACCACGCCGGCGGCAACGCGCATGGTGGTCTCGCGTGCCGAGGAGCGACCGCCACCGCGCGGGTCACGGATGCCGTACTTGTGCCAGTAGCTGTAGTCGGCATGACCCGGCCGGAACTGCTGGCCGATGTTGGCGTAGTCCTTGCTGCGCTGGTCGGTGTTGCGGATCAGCAGCGCGATCGGGGTGCCGGTGGTCAGGCCCTCGTATACGCCGGACAGGATCTCGACTTCATCGGCCTCGCGACGCGCCGAGGTGTGGCGGCTCTTGCCGGTGGCGCGACGCTGCAGGTCGTGGGCGAATTCGGCCGCGTCCAGCGCCAGCCCCGGAGGGCAGCCATCGATCACGCAGCCGATGGCCGGCCCGTGCGACTCGCCGAACGTGGTGACGGTGAACAGCTTGCCGAACGAATTGGAGCTCACGGGCGCTGCGCCGCCAGTTCGGTGATGCGCGCGCTGTGGGCGATCAGCTCGCGGCACTCGACCGCGAAGATGCCCATCTGGCCGACCTTGAACTCGATCCAGGCGAAATCGACTTCCGGCAGCAGCTTGATCAGGTGCTGCTCGGATTCACCCACTTCGCAGATCAGCAGGCCGTCCTCGCTCAGGTGCAGCGGGGCGTCGCGCAGGATCTTCAGCACCAGATCCAGGCCGTCGTCGCCGGCACGCAGGCCCATTTCCGGCTCGTAGGAGTATTCCTGCGGCAGGGCATCGGTCTCGTCGTTGGTGACGTACGGCGGATTGGTGACGATCAGGTCGTAATGGCGGCCGGTCAGGCCGTTGAACAGATCCGACTTGAGCAGGGTGACATTGTGCGCCTGCAGGCGTTCCTTGTTCTCTTCAGCCAGCGACAGTGCGTCGTCACTGAGGTCGACGCCATCCACTTCCCAGTTCGGGTAGTAGTGGCCCATGGCGATGGCGATGCAGCCCGAACCGGTGCACAGGTCCAGCGCACGGCTGACATCGCGGCCGGCCAGCCACGGCTCGAAGCCGCATTCAATCAGTTCGGCGATCGGCGAGCGCGGCACCAGGGCGCGCTTGTCGCTCTTGAAACTCAGGCCGGCGAACCAGGCCTCGCCGGTCAGGTAGGCGGCCGGGATGCGTTCGTCGATGCGGCGCTGGAACAGTTCCAGCACGCGCAGCTTCTCGGCCTGCAGCAGGCGCGCCTGGCCGTACGCCGGGCCGAGGTCGTGCGGCAGGTGCAGGCTGTGCAGCACCAGCTGGGTGGCCTCGTCCAGCGCATTGTCGTAGCTGTGACCGAAGGTCAGCCCGGCTTCGTTGAAACGGCTGGTGCCGTAGCGGATCAGATCGATGATCGTGTGGAGTTCGGCGGCCGTTTCAGCGGTCATGGCGGTACTGCGGGCAAAGTGGCCCCCGATTATAGGGGCTGGCGCCCGCGGCGGCATCCGTTGCGGCGGAAACGATCGGGCCGCAGCCGGTATGATGGAGCCCACTTCGCGCGGGGGCACCCATGTTCAATCGCAACGCCGGCATCATCCTGCTGATCGCCCTGGCGGCGGGCCTGGGCCTGCTGGCCGCCCAGCAGGTGTTTGCACCGAAGCCGCCGGCCAACGCCCCGGCCACCGAAGCGGTCACGCTGTACCCGCAGCCGCGTGAACTGCCCGACTTCAACCTGGCCCAGTCCGACGGCACCCGCCTGATCCCGGGCGAACTGAAGGGCCACTGGACCCTGGTGTTCCTGGGCTTCACCTTCTGCCCGGACGTGTGCCCGACCACCCTGGCCGAACTGGCCGGCGCGCAGAACCAGTGGGAAGCCCTGCCTGACACGCTGCGCCCGCGGGTGCTGTTCATCTCGGTCGACCCCGACCGCGACAGCGCCACGCGGCTGGGCGAGTACGTGCACGGCTTCCACAAGGACACCCTGGCTGCCACCGCTGATGTGCCCTCGCTGGAACGCTTCGCCACCTCGCTGGGCTTCGTGTTCCAGAAGGTGCCGGGCAAGCACTTCGACGAAAACCCCGAGGACTACACCGTCGAGCATTCGGCCAGCCTGGCGGTGCTCGACCCGCAGGGCCGCCTTGCCGGCCTGGTGCGCCCCCCGTTCAATGCGCCGGCCATTGCCCGCGACCTGCAGAAGCTGACCGAGAAAACCGCCCCATGAGCCTCACCACCGCCCTGACGTACGCCCTGCCCCACCGCCTGCTGTCCTCGATGGCGCGTTCGCTGGCGTACTCGGACGATCCGCGCGTGTCGCGCTGGCTGATCGACACGGTCACCCGCAAGTTCAACGTCAACCTGGACGAAGCGGCCAACCCGGACCCGCGCAGCTACGCCACCTTCAACCAGTTCTTCACCCGTGCGCTGAAGCCGGGCGCGCGCGTGGCCGATGCCGATCCGCGCAGCCTGGTGATGCCGGCCGACGGCCGCATCAGCCAGCTCGGCAGGATCGAGGCCGGCCGCATCTTCCAGGCCAAGGGCCAGTCGTTCACCGCCGCCGAGCTGCTGGGCAGCGACGAAGACGCCAAGCCGTACAATGACGGCCTCTACGCCACCGTGTACCTGTCGCCGCGCGACTACCACCGCGTGCACATGCCGTGGACCGGCACCCTGCGCGAGACCGTGCACGTGCCTGGCCGCCTGTTCAGCGTCGGCCCGGCTGCGGTGAATGGGGTGCCGCGCCTGTTCGCGCGCAACGAGCGCCTGGTCTGCCATTTCGATACCAGCTTCGGCCCGATGGTCAGCGTGATGGTGGGGGCACTGCTGGTGTCCGGCGTGGAAACCGTATGGAGCGGGGAGGAGATCCCGGCCTACGGTGACCGCATCACCCGCAAGGATTACCGCGGCCAGGGCATCAGGCTGGAGCGTTTCGCCGAGATGGCGCGCTTCAACTACGGTTCGACCGTGATCGTGCTGCTGCCGCCGGGCGTGGCCGACTTCGCCGCGCAGCTGGGCGCTGAAAGTCCGGTGCAGCTGGGCCAGGCGTTGGCCAGGCTGCGCTGACAAAAAGGGGACGGAGGGGATTAAGTCGTTTATGCATAAACGACTTAATCCCCTCCGTCCCCTTTTTCCACAACGGAATGCCGGCCAGCGGCCGGCATACCGGTACGCGCGTTACTGCAGGGACGGGGCCGGGCCGACGTCCATGCCATCGTAGTCTTCCACGCCCTTCTCCGCGGCCAGCGCCGCGAACTCCTGGTTGCGACGGTCCAGCGAGGCTTCGTCGTGAATCTCCACGCGCTCCACATGCAGCACGTGGAACCGCGCGTCGCCTTCTTCCGGCTCCTGCTCGAACAGTTCCACGAAGGTGTAGCCCTGCGCCTGCAGATGGTCAGCCAGCGCCTGCAACGGCTCAGCAGTGGAGTGCACGAAGAAGTACCCCCACAGCAACGGGCCGGTGATGTCCCAGTCGGTGTTTTCGCGGAGGTTGGCGAACAGGTTGCGGGTGTCTTCGAGGTCCATGCGGATTCCAGGGGTCGTGGGGGATTACTTGTCGCAGCCCTGCAGCTTCAGCGTCTGGCCGTGGCGCAGGCTGTAGGCCGGGGCTTTCAGGCCGTTGGCGCGGGCCAGGGTGGGCACGTCGCACTGGAATTTCGCCGCGATGGCGCCCAGGGTCTCGCCCTTGCCCACCTTGTGGCTGCGCACCGGCTTCGGCCGTGCCGCCGGGCGCGGCGTGGCTACCGGAGCGACCGGTGTGGTCGGCACGCTGGTGGAGGCCGCGGCGTCGGCCACCGGCACCACGCCCCCCACGGCCACACTGCCGGTGTAGCTGGCCGCGGTCGGGCGCTTGATCGCCGCGTTCAGATCGGCCGTGATCAGCGTACGGGCCAGATCGGCGCGCGGGCCGCTGACGCAGTTGCGCTGGTACAGGCCGGCGATGCGCGTCGTCGCGTTGATCAGCGTGCCGGCCGGGATCCAGCCGTCGGCCTCATAACGCGGGTTGAGGTTGCGCAGCACGCGCATGTAGCCATCACGCGTGCCGTGGCTGCCCAGGCAGATGGTCAGCTCGTAGATGGTGGTGGATTTGGCCAGGCGCAGCGTGGCCGGCTGTGCGCTGATCTTCGGGAACTCCACGCCGTACTGCTGCGGGTGCAGGAAGATCCACGCCGCGGCGATCACCATCGGCACGTAGTCCTTGGTCTCGCCCGGGAACTGGTTGTAGACGCTGTCGGTCCAGAAGCTCTGCCCGCCGCTCTGCTTGAACACGCGCGCCGCACGGCCCTCGCCACCGTTGTAGGCGGCCACCGACATCTCCACGTTGTTGTTCAATTCGCGCAGGCGTTCGTTGAGATAGCTGGCGCTGGCCTCGGCGGCACTGCGTGCATCGAAGCGCGTATCGAAGCCGGTGCCGTCCGGGCCCAGGCCGAAGCGGCGGCCGGTGGCCGGCATGAACTGCATCAGGCCCGCCGCGCCGGCGCGCGAGGAGGCATGCACGCGGCCATTGGATTCCTTGGCCATGATGCCGAACAGCAGCGCTTCGGGCAGGCCGCGCTTTTCCCACTCCGGCCACATCACCGCGCGCAGGTTCTGGTAGTTCTCGTAGCTGGTCAGCAGCGCCGGGCGCATGTCGGTCAGCCAGCGGCGGATGCCGGCCTGCACGGCCGGGTTGTACTCGACCATGGTGTCGAAGGCATGCCGCTTGTCGTTGAGCAGCGCGGCGGCGCGGGCGGCCTCGGGCACATCGGCGGTGAGCGGGCCGATATGGTCGGGGTCGGCTTCCAGGCGGTCACCACTCTCGTCGGCCACCTCATCGCTGCCCGCCGCATCGGCGTCGTGCTTGAGCAGGCGCTTGTAGCTGGCCAGCAGGGTGCCCATCTGGCAGCCCTTCTGCTTCACGCAGTCATTGAGGACGTCTTCCATGTCCTCCAGCGCGGCATCGGCCTCGTTGCTGCCCTTCGGGTCGGAATTGGCGACCAGCAACAGGGCGTCGCTGTAGCGCTTCTCGGCGGCGGTCATGCGCTGCTGCAGCGCATCCACCTTCACCTTGTCCCGGGCCGAAACCCGCTGCGCATGGGCGTCGGGCGCCAGGGAAACCAGGCCGGCCAGGGCCAGCAGCGGCCAACCACGGGAAATCAGGACAGGAACGGGCATTGATGGCACTGTGTGCGAAACAGGCAGGCAGAGTAGCGGCGCCGCCAAGGTCCGGGCAAGCCGACCTTCGGCCCGTCACCGCCGGCGGTTAACATTGGGCTATTCACCACAAGGGCTGGACCATGGATCCGATTCTGCTCGGCAAAGGCATTACCGACGATATTGCCGTCACCCTGCTGCCGAAACTCGGCAACCGCCACGGCCTGGTGGCCGGCGCCACCGGTACCGGCAAGACGGTGACCCTGATGACCCTGGCCGAGGGCTTCTCGCGGCTGGGCGTCCCGGTGTTCCTGGCCGATGTGAAGGGCGATGTATCCGGCCTGGCCGTGCCTGGCACCGGCGCCGAGAACCTGCTGCAGCGCGCCGCCGAGATCGGCGTGGCGGACTATGCGCCGGCCGCCAGCCCGACCATTTTCTGGGATCTGTACGGCAAGCTCGGCCACCCGGTGCGCACCACGGTCAGCGAGATGGGCCCGACCCTGCTGTCGCGCATCCTCGAATTGAACGATACCCAGGCCGGCGTGCTCGACATCGTCTTCAAGCTGGCCGACGACCGTGGCCTGCTGCTGCTGGACATGGACGATCTGCGTGCCCTGCTCGGCCTGGTGGCCGAGGAGCGCAAGGACATCTCCACCGAGTACGGCCTGGTCAGCGCGCAGTCGATCGCCGCGATCCAGCGCTCGGTGCTGCGCCTGGCACAGGACGGCGGCGAGAATTTCTTCGGCGAACCGGCACTGGAATTGGCCGACATCATGCGGGTCAATCACGACGGCCGCGGCATGATCGGCATCCTTGCCGCCGACCAGCTGGTGCTCAAGCCCAAGCTGTATTCGACCTTCCTGCTGTGGCTGCTGTCGGAACTGTTCGAGCAGCTGCCGGAAGTGGGCGACCTGGACAAGCCGAAGCTGGTCTTCATCTTCGACGAAGCCCACCTGCTGTTTGACGACGCGCCCGCGTCGCTGGTGCAGCGCATCGAGCAGGTGGTTCGACTGATCCGCTCCAAGGGCGTGGGCGTGTACTTCTGCTCGCAGTTCCCCGATGACGTGCCGGGCAACATCCTCGGCCAGCTGGGCAACCGCGTGCAGCACGCGCTGCGCGCCTTCACCCCGCGCGACCAGAAGGCGGTAAAGACCGCTGCCGAGACCTTCGTGCCGAACCCGAAGCTGGACGTGGCCAAGGTGCTGAGCCAGCTCGGCACCGGCGAGGCGCTGGTGTCCACGCTGCAGGACAAGGGCGTGCCGATGCCGGTGCAGCAGACGATGATCGCGCCGCCGCGCTGCCGGATGGGGCCGATCACCGACGCCGAGCGTGCGCAGGTACGTGCCGGAAGCCCGGTCGGCAGCCGCTACGACACCGCGATCAACCGCGAATCGGCCGCCGAACTGCTGGCCCAGCGCGCGCAGAAGGCGGTCGAGAAGGCCGAGGCACCTGCCGCGCGCAGTCGCGAGCAGGACGAGGCGCAGGAAGGAGGCTTCGGCCAGTCGATCAAGGATGCGATCTTCGGCACCAAGCGCCGCCAGGGCATGATCGAGACCATGGCCAAGCAGACCACGCGCACCGTCGGTACCAAGCTGGGCAACCAGATCGTGCGCGGCATCCTGGGTGGCATCTTCGGCGGCAAGCGCTGATCTGATCCGCCGCCGCTGGGGTCGGACTCCTTCCGGATGGAAGGGCTCCGACCCCAATCGTTCCCCTGGAAAGAAGTCTTACCGCATGTCCCGTTGGCGCCCGCCCGCAGAAAAAAGTACAGCCCTGATCACCGCTTCCGGCCACGCCCGGCTGAAAGCTGAACTGGATGACCTGTGGCGTGTACGCCGCCCCGAAGTGGTAAAGGCACTGGCCGCCGCTGCTGCGGAGGGCGACCGCTCCGAGAATGCCGAGTACACCTACCGCAAGAAGCAGCTGGGGGAGATCGACCGTCGCGTGCGCTACCTGACCAAGCGGCTGGAATCGCTGCGCGTGGTCGACACCACACCGACCGATCCGCAGGCAGTGTTCTTCGGTGCGTGGGTGGAGTTGGAGAACCTGGACAGCGGTGACGCCAGCCGCTACCGCATCGTCGGACCGGATGAGACCGACGCCGGACTGGGCTGGATCAGCATCGATTCGCCACTGGCACGGGCGCTGCTGAAGAAGCGGCTGGATGACGAGTTTTCAGTGGAGCTGCCCGGCGGCCAGTTCACCTTCACGGTGATCAGCGTGGAATACGAACCGCTGTAGCGTCGACTGTCCGTCGACTACCGCGCGAAGCGCGGCACAAACCTCCGCGGCCGGACGGCAAACACACCGTTGTCCCCATCGCGGCGATGACTCGCCGGAGCCATCTGTCGGGCGTTCACGGCCTCGGAACGAAGTGCAGTCGACTGACAGTCGACTTTACAGGAGCACGTGCAGCGGCGACGGGTACTTCCGCCCGGTACGCAACGGACGGAAGTAATCGCTGTTGGCGTAGAAGGCGGCATCCTGCCTCTGGTGCCAGCCCGGAACGCCAGCCAGTGGCAGCGGACGCAGCTGCAGTGGATCGGTCGCCGCCCTGCCCTCGCCGATGGCCGCAGCCACCGTGGCAATGCAGGCATCGTCATCGGCGCCCTGCACCACCACACACTTGCCGACCAGCAGGCGCCCCGGCAGCAGCGCCTGCTCCATCAGCGCGTGCCCGAATATCGCAGCGATAGCGATGTCACCACTCTGCCAGCACGCAGGCTCGAACAACGCCGGCCAATCATGCACGTCCCATGCGGCCAACACGTCCTCATCGCGCACGCGCACGATGACGCCGGTTTCATCGAACTGCGTCAGTGCAGCCTGTGCGCGATTGCGCTGGCCGGGCGGCATGGCAGCGATATGCAGGCACTGCTGTGCGTTGAGTGCCCGCTTCAGCTGCGGGTGGCATGCCCACACCAGCGAATTGAACAGGTCATGCCAGTTGCCGGCACGGGTGGCAATGCGCCCCTGGGCGATGCGCGTTTCATAGTGCAGGCCATCAACCAGCAACGCGGCGTCCTGTTCCACCAGGCGCTTGCCGGGCAATGCCAGGCGTGCATCGAGCGCAGCGATGGGCGGCCATGCCGTGCAGTCCAGCAGATCACGGAAGTCGTGCAAGCCGGCGAACAGCGGATGTTCAAACACCTGCAGATCGACCGCCGCACGCGGCGGCGGCACGAAGCGCCGGGAACCGCCGCCGTCGCCAGCGGCGGTCGTCGCTGCGGTCACAGCACCTTGAGGTCGAACGCAGGGCGGGTGTTGGCTGACAGCGCATCGCCGTACAGGTCGTGCTCGTCGCTCTCGGTGATCTCCACGTCGACGAACTCGCCCACGCGCAGCGACACCTGATCGGCGTTCTGGATGTGGACCAGGCCGTCGATCTCCGGCGCATCGGCCTTGGAACGGGCCACCGCGATGTCACCTTCGATGGCATCGACCAGGCACTGCTGCACGGTACCGATCTTCGCTTCCAGGCGCGCGGCGGAAATCTGCGCCTGCTTCTCCATGAAACGGGCCAGGCGCTCCTGCTTCACTTCTTCCGGCACAGCGTCGGGCAGGTCGTTGGCGGTGGCGCCCTCGACCGGTGAGTAGGCGAACGCACCGACGCGATCCAGCTGTGCTTCATCCAGGAACGACAGCAGTTCTTCGAACTCGGCCTCGGTCTCGCCCGGGAAGCCGACGATGAAGGTCGAACGCACGGTGATGTCCGGCGCGATGCGGCGCCAGTTCTGCACGCGCTCCAGGGTCTTCTCGACCGCGCCCGGGCGCTTCATCAGGCGCAGGATGCGCGGGCTCGCGTGCTGGAAGGGAATGTCCAGGTACGGCAGGATGCGGTTCTCGGCCATCAGCGGCACTACCTCGTCCACGTGCGGATACGGGTAGACGTAGTGCATGCGCACCCACGCATCCAGCTCGGACAGTCCTTCACAGAGCGCCTTCAGGCGGGTCTGGTAGGCCTTGTTGCGCCACATCTTCTCGGCGTACTTCACGTCCACGCCATAGGCCGAGGTGTCCTGCGACACCACCAGCAGCTCGCGCACACCGCCACGCACCAGGCGCTCGGCCTCACGCAGCACCTCATCGACCGGGCGCGAGACCAGCTTGCCGCGCATGGACGGAATGATGCAGAAGCTGCACTTGTGGTTGCAGCCTTCGGAAATCTTCAAGTAGGCGTAGTGGCGCGGGGTCAGCTTGATGCCGTAGTCGGGCACCAGGTCCACGAACGGATCGTGCTTGGGTGGCAGCGCTTCGTGCACCGCCTCCATCACGCTCTGGTAGTCCTGCGGGCCGGACACCGCCAGCACGTTCGGGTACGCCTCGCGGATCTGCTCCGGGCGCTTGCCCAGGCAGCCGGTGACGATGACCTTGCCGTTCTGGTTCATCGCCTCGCCGATCGCGTCCAGCGACTCGGTCACCGCCGAATCGATGAAGCCACAGGTGTTGACCACCACCACATCGGCCGAGTCGTAGGACGGGACGATGTCGTAGCCCTCCGAGCGGAGCTGGGTGAGGATGCGCTCGGAATCGACAAGGGCCTTCGGGCAGCCAAGGCTGACGAAGCCGACTTTGGGGTTCAGCTGGGACATGGAATCGCGGGACTCTGGGGGCCTGGGCCCCTGCCGGCATGGCAGGGGTTCCTGGGGGCCGGGGCCTGAAAGGGCGCCAGTATACCGGGGTTGGTGGCCGGGCTCTGAATGGCCCTTGATGCCGCCCTCTCCATGCAGGATGAGGGTCTGTCGGCCTACCACCAGCGACGTGTGACCAAGGGCGCCTTGGGCGTATTCCTCGCTGCGATCGTTGAGGGCCGCATTCCGGCCGGGTCCGTCCTGATCGTTGAAGGTCTCGATCGACTCAGCCGCGCGGAGCCCATTCAGGTCCAGGCTCAGTTGGCGCAGATCATCAATGCGGGGATCACGGTGGTGACCTCCAGCGACGGCCGCGAGTACAACCGCGCCAGGCTCAAGGCCCAGCCCATGGATCTGGTCTACAGACTGCTGGTGATGATCCGAGCGCACTAGGAATCGGACACCAAGAGCAAGCGCGTGCTCGCCGCCATCCACCGCCAATGCAAAGGGTGGCAGGACGGGACCTGACGCGGCGTCTTTCGGAACGGCAAGGATCCAAGCTGGACCCGACTGGACCCGCAGACCAAGGCGTTCCAGCTCGTGCCCGAGCGTGCCGAGGCTGTGAAGCTGGCGATCCGGATGTTCAGGGATGGCCACGGAGCCGTCAGGATCATGCGTCCCCTTGCTGAAGAGGGCCTGCAGATGACCAACGGCGGAAACCCGGCCGGCCAGCTCTACCGGATCCTCCACAACAGGGCCCAGATCGGCGAGAAGGTGTTGGAGATCGACGGCGAAGAGTACCGACTGGCCGGGTACTACCCTTCCCTGTTGAGCGCGGAACAGTTCGCTGACCTGCAGCAGGCGACTGAGCAGCGCGCGAAATAGAAGGGCACCGGGGAGATTCCCGGCCTGATCACTGGCCTGAGGATCTCCTACTGCGGCTATTGTGGATCGGCAATGGTCGCGCAGAACCTGATGAATCGCGGACGCCGTGAAGACGGCGGACCGCAGCAAGGGCACCGGCGGTTGATATGCGTGGGCAACTCCCAAGGCATGGGCTGCGCCGTTGCAGGCAGCTGCAGCGTCGTACCTATTGAACACGCGATCATGAACTACTGCGCGGACCAGATGAACCTGGCCCGGTTGTTCGAGGGTGGGGATAGATCTGAGGCGCTGGCTGGCAAATTGGCCATTGCGCGGGCACGGGTAGCTGACACTACCGCGAAGGTTGAGCGGATCACCGATGCCATGCTGGCAGATGACACAGGAGACGCGCCGGCCGCATTCATGCGCCGGGCAAGAGAATTGGAAGCATCGCTTGCCGAGCAACAAGCCGAAGTTGACGCGCTAGAGCTCGAACTTGCAGCAGTCGCGAGCTCACCCACACCTGCCGTGGCCAAGGCTTGGGCCGACCTGCAGGAAGGCGTGAAGGGACTGGACTATGACGCGCGGACCAAGGCGCGCCAGCTGGTAGCCGACACATTCGAGCGCATCACCATCTACCACAGGGGAACCGAGCCGGAGCAGACGCGGTCGTGGAATGGCACGATAGACCTAGTTCTGGTAGCCAAACGCGGAAGCTCTCGGATCTTGCACATTGATCGACGTACCGGCGAGTGGCGCAGTGGAGAGGAGGCGTCCATCTTTGACTTGATGGATCATTAGCGACCGCCAAGCTGGAAAAGGTACAAGATCGCCTATGCGGCATCCATTTCAATCGGGGTTGACCAAAGCCTGGACCGAATGACCGCCTCTAACTGGTTCATCTCCTTCCTACCAGCGTCCCTCATCCATTCGATTTTATCCGTGGAATCTTGTGAACTAGCTCGCACAGGATGCTTGAAGTAGATTTCATGCTGTACCAGTGCCGTGCTGATGTTCGACAAGATCCGAAGGAATTCGTTCTTCAGCGACTCCGGGAGGAAAATCGCGTGTCGACTTGTCTTGTTTAGCGCAGAGAGGTGCGCTCTGCGGGCGAGACTCGCCGTCCTCCAATAATCGAAAAAGCGGAATTTGGCCGACTTATCATCAGCCTCTAGAAGCTCGGCCTTTTGCCACGCATCAAGTTCACATTGGGCAACGAATTCCTTTAGATGCGCCGACGTCATCGCGTTGAGGTCGGGGTATGACTGGAAGGCGGAAACGAGTGATGCGACCCGCCAAAACGCCTCGTGCACTTCATCCCAAACAAGAGGCAGAATTTCAAACTCTTGTTGATGAAGCCTGGCAATCCGATCAAATGTTCTTGTCAGGTCACTTTTGAGGCGCTCGATCTCCTTATTCTGATCGTGGACCATCTCCTGAAGCCGGCTCTTAAACTTGTCTTCCAGCCAACTAGAGGCGAAGTGCTTGAGGGATTTATAGATAACAAGGCCGGCACCACCACCCGCAGTTACGACTGTGATAATGAATTCTGATGGCGTCAAAGGTGGACTCCGTTACGGCAACCGCCGGTTCACTTGACACTTTACTAAGCAACTTGGTCCGCCACTAGCTAGAATGGTTTGATCGCCCGGCGCCTCAAAATCGCGCTAATCTGTCCAGTTGCCTGCGCCCCGCACTCACCCACTGTTTCATCGGATCCGTCGCCCTAGGCTTGGTCTCCTTCGGGGGGCGGCGCAGTTCCAGCGCTTTCTTGACCCTTGCAGTGGCGGCTGCTGTTGCCTCGGCTAGGCGTCGCGCCTGTTGCTGCTGCTCGCGGGTTGGCGGCAGGCCTGGCAGTGGCGGTGTCGGCTGGATCGGCGCGGTGTCAGTCAGCCGGGCAACGGCCTCGCGAAAAGGAAGATCGGGATAGAGCCTGGCCGCGCACCAGCGCTCGGCGTACCGCTTCGCCTGCCGGACATTGGCCGCGCGCACTTCCTTCACTTCCCAAAACTTGTGGCCCTCCAGCCATAGGCGCACCCCAGGACCGCCATCGAGTTCGACGCCGGCCGTCTCCCGGCCGCTGTACCAGAGCGCCCAGCGCTCGCCGGTCTGGACCCAGCCAGAGGAAATCGGAGCAGTGCGGAAGTCATGGGAGCACTGCATGGCCGGAAGGATACGACCGGCCGTCGCAGATCCTGCGAACGCGGCGGCGACCCGCCTGAATCGTTTGGAGACGGTGCCGGCGCGGCGCTGCTCAAGCGCCCCTAGGTTGAGCTGCCTGCGGCCCCGGATCCGGCAAGGTCAGAATGCCCTCACCGCCCGGCCGGCGCTATCGGGCAACCACCCGCTGAAGTTCAGGGTTCTCCCTACGCCGCCAGTTTGTGCTCATAGAACGGATGCCGCTTGTCGTCAAAGATCCGGTACAACGCGGCCAGCTCAGCCGGGTCCGGATGAGCCAGGCATGCGGTACGGCACATCGCCCGTTGCGTTGTACGTGTCCGCGAACGACAGCTGCGGCCATTCCCAGGTCTGGGTTGTTAGCGTTCGGTTCGAGTCGGGCTCATAGACGTTGTCCACTCCTCCACCCGCGCGCACCTGGCAAAGATCGCTGAGCTGCTGGGAGACAAAGCGGCATGACCAGCGCCGATCACTTCGGCCTGGAAGTGCGCCTAGTCAGCGAGCCAGTGGTCGTGGCCGGTTGGTATCTGGCCTACCGCTATGGGGTGAAGCCACTGGTGATGTACGCCTCGCGCGGGATGACGGTGTGGCGCGAAGGCATGCGGCAGATCCCAATCACGCGCTATGCCGGCCCTATCCCGGAACTGCGCTGATGTGGTCGAAGGCGCCGCCGCCGACGAGGGAAGAGGGCGCCCGCATCGAGCTGGCCATGACCGGCCCGTGTATGGCCTGCCTCGCGCTGTAGATGCAGGAGCTGCTGGAGCCGGAGCTTGTGGTCTACGGCTGCGACTACAACCACGCCAAGAGCGGGAACCTGCGGCGGGGCCACATGTTCGGCTACGCCCTCTGCAAATGGCACCACATGCGGCATCCAATGAAGGGGAACACCTTCGCGACGATGCGCCAGATCTACGGCCCGAGCCTGCTGGATGGCTCGCGGACCTTCCACGAGACGTACGGCTCCGACGACGAGCTGATTGCAAACCAGACCTACATCAAAGAACTGAGGGCGGCATCATGAAGAAGACGAACGCACTGGCGCCGAGGTTGAACCCTCAAGTCGCGCCACGCGAACGGCGGATGAACCACAACACGGTGTCCCGACCCAGGCGAGTGAAGGCCCGGGTGGTCGCCGATGGCCCGGCCGAGACGGTGGACCAGTTCGAGGCCCGTGGCGGCCAGGTGCAGCGCCTTCCTGCCAGCTGGGAGCAGCGAGCATGACTGCGCCCGCTTTGAAGCCATGCCCTTGGTGCGGCCGCGAACCCTCGGTGATGGCCAGCCGAAGCGGGATTGGGTTTCTCATCATGTGCGACGCCGCATTGGATGAATGCCCAGCGACGCCTGCCGTCGATGAAGGCTCAATGGAGAAAGCCAGCCGCGCCTGGAACAAGCGAGCGTCCCGGTGGAAGCCCATCTCCGACGCGCCGCAGGACGGCACGCGGCTGATGCTATGGGACTCGGTGAGTAAGCGATCGGTGTTCGGCAGCTGGCGGGGTGACAACCCCAAGATCACGCACTATGACGCTGAGCCGGCCTGCCCGGAGCGTGACTGATGCACCCGAACAAATCCTTTCGATCATTCACGCTTGATGAGACTTTCAATGGCCTTCTCGGCCTCCTCAGCCAATGGCATCAGCTTCTTCGAACACGACTCGAAGAATTTGTAGTCCTTCTCCTCGAAGTTCTCCTGAGGTCTGCAAGTAACCAGATACCCGTAGACAGTTTGAGCTCCCGAAACTACGTCCAGCACAGGATGAATTGCATCGCCGAGGTCCAGAGCGTCCATCGCACGATGTCTGATATCAAGGTATGCGCCATACTCCGCGAATGCTGCGGCAGGGCTTTTCAGGTTGTCTCGAAGATGGATTGTAGACACGACGGAGAAGAATCCTGTCATCTCAATTCGCATAGAGACTGCAATAGCACGGGCTCTTATCGCCGCATTCGCGGTCTTTTCTTGCTGCAGCAAATCGGCGGCGGTCTTCCGCTCCAAGGCGCTCTTTTGCCGCTCCGCCCTCAGCTTTTCGTTAGATTCGGCTTTCTCTCTGGCGGCCTTTTCGCTCGCTACCTTCTGGCGCCACATTGCAAATGCAAAGGTCCCCACAGTCAATCCTGCCTGGGTCCATGTCGCCCATTCGCTTTGCGTCATGCAGAGCGAGCTGGTGAACCAGCTGCAGTAGTTAATCGGATCGGCCACGCCACGTTCCCCGTTTTCAGTCGCGCGATTGTATGCGGGGGGAAGGCTTGATGCACGGCATGGGCTTCGGTTGTCGCCTGATCTAGAGAGAGGGTCTCAATAGGGCCGCAGCAAGTAACCACCTGGCGCGATCGCGCGCTGCACGAGCAAACCACCAGGGGGAAGGCGCATGGAAATGAACAAGGCACTCGAACTGTTGGCAAATCGCATGGGGCCAGCCACGCAGAGGTTCGACGCATGCGGCGGCGGCGGACGCCCCGAGCTGACGACGCAGGACATTGCCGCTGCCATGGCGTACGTGCAGGACGGTCTTGGCCGGGAGCTGATGGAGGCGCTGTGGTGGCCAGAGAACGCATCTCGCCGCCGCGAGCATCTGCGCAAAGCGGTAATCGGGCTGGTTGCCCCGGAGTTCATCCGGCAGATGCATGGCTTGGCTACCGCACGGACAGAGTTCGGCATCGCCAAGGCATGCATGGGGTGGGGTGGCAGCCAGGTGACGGAGGCGCAGCGGCGCGAACTACAGAGGACCGAGAACGCGCTGGACGAGGCGCGCGCTGCAGCCTGGCCGAACAACACTATGGAGCAGCTTGGGGTACTGGCCGGCGCAGTGATTGCGGAATTGGCCAGCTGCGGCTGCTGCAAGTCCTGCGAGGGCACGCGGGTTCAGGCCGCGCCGACCGGGAGTGGTGTCGTTGAATGCGAGGTATGCGGCGGCATGGGGTTGGAGCAGCTCAGCGGGCGCAAGCGCGGGGTGGCGATCGGCGCTGACGATGCGGCGTATCGACGGTTCTGGCGCCCGGTATACGAGTGGATGCATGAGCGCATGCGTAGTGCGGAGCATGTTGCTGCGGAGCAGTTTTCGAGGGCGCTGAATCGCGCCGCTTAGTGAGGACTTGCAGGGTCCGTAGATTGGCGGGCAAATTGACCACCATCCAGACTCAAGCCCCGGCCCAGCCGGGGCTTTTTCGTTGCAGAGGGCTTTAGCAGCTCTCCAGGGCGTCAAAGATCTCAGAACGAGCTTGCAGGGCGGATTTCTCAGAAGGATAGGCCTCCGACAACGTGACGCCGGCGACAATGATGTTGACCTGATAGCGACTGCTGCCAGCTTGCGGTCCGCAATCAACTACGTCGCTGATTGCACTGATGTGAGCAAGGCGAATGGTGTAAGCGGCGAAGTCGGTGAAATCGTCGGCGGTCATGCCCAATGGTCCGTTCTGAATGAGTGCCCATCGTGCGCCATGGGCAGCACAAGCACAAAGAAAAGCTGCAGAGATTCCATGAATTCCACGCCCCACTTTGACCGGGGCGTTCTCTTTTTCGGAGGCGCCATGGCGCAGATCGCACCCCAACAGTCTGGCGGCGTGAACGTCGTGGCCTTCCTCGACATGCTGGCCTGGTCCGAAGGTACGGACAATGGCAAGCAGCCCACCCAGGATCGCGGCTATGACGTGATCGTCGGCGGCCAACTGTTCAAGAGCTACACCGACCACCCACGCGTGCTGGTGGACCTGCCGAAGCTCAAGATCCAGTCCACTGCAGCCGGCCGCTACCAGCTGCTGCGTCGCTACTACGACACCTACAGGAAGACGCTCGGCCTGAAGGACTTCTCACCGCTGAGCCAAGACCTGATCGCGCTGCAGCAGATCCGGGAGCGCCGGGCGCTGCCGCTGATCCAGGCGGGCAAGATCCCAGAGGCCATCAAGGCGGTCAGCAACATATGCGCGCGTCTGCGGTTGGCGAGGCCTCGACCGTGCCAGCCAACAGCGCCACCGGGTTGAACGCCGGGATTGCCGGCGGCAGCGCCAGATGCTCAGCCACCTGCTCGTGTGTCAGCTGGGCAGCCGCCACCGCCTGCTTCAGCACCCCATCCCGCCCGGACACGTCGGAGCCCAGCGAGATCAGCACGGCCTTCTGCATGACGCTCAGGCCCTGCAGCGGCCAGCACTGCGACATGATGATGGTCGACATGTCAAAGCCCCAGCGGCATGTTCTGGCCCGGGGCCACTGGCCACCAGGTACAGGTGGGCTTACCGGTCGTAGCGCACGGCGCAGACCGGCCGCGCCAGATGCGGCCCTCTCGGGCCAGCTCTGGCAGGCGACGGCCCAGCATGTGGCGGTCAAGGCCAGTCAGCGTCGACAGGTGGAGACTGCTCTGCCCCGTATGGCGGATCACCGCAGCCTCGGTCTGCGAAGCGGTCGCGCACGCCCTGAAGCAGCACGGAGACCTCTGATGCGCCACCTGGCCCTGCCCTTCTTCTGCGCCGTCGCCGTCGGCCTGCTGCTCGCCCTCTTGGCGCGGGCGCTGTGCACCGGCGTCGATTCCGTCGCCTTAGCTTGCGCCAACAGCGCGGTGTTTTTCGCCAGGCGATGCTGGGAGGAGCTACGCACCGCCTGGCCGGCCATCAAGGCCGAACTGGGGCATCGCAGCAATGCTCGGCAGCGCGCCCATGTCGACCGGCGACGCGCCATTAGCAGACATCCGCTCGGAAAATCTTGGTCCGTGCCAGCCGGACATATACACGTCGGCTACACACTCCTGGGTTTGGTGAGAGCAGCCACGAGAACTTCTTTCGCTGTCAATTTCACCCGAGAACCTACCCGAGTCCAATTGTCCGGCGTCAGAATAGAAACCGCGCCGGAATTCAGTGATGGTTCTTCAAGAAGGAACCTTGTCGTCTCTGGAAGGTGCCACGCTTGCACGTCTCGTAACGCGGTTTGCCTCGGCCTCGGCATCACCACTCAAGGTCAAGAGCAGAGTTGTCGCTGTTGTTCCGTCATTTGCCCACTCCATGCGAAACCCTTCCCAAAGCTCCAAACGATTCCTCGGCGGACTGGGCTCAGTAAATCTGCGCGCCTGACGTGCAACATACCCAGCCAATGCAATTGCACCGGTGACGCGCTGAGCGAGCTCGATGTCCAGGGAGCTCGTCGATGCCCCGATCCTGCCCAACTCATCCTCCAAAGCATCAATCATGACAGTCAGTTTCTCTGCTTCAGCTGCTGCGGGAACATGCTCTTGACACCGCAGAAAGCCACTGATGCCGGACACTTGAGCCTGAGCTCGATGAAGGCGAGGCCAAAGCGAAATAAACGCGATCCTGCCGGCTTCTACGCGCTCAGCACGCTGCCGCCGCCTCGCTTCGCTTGCCAGCCAGAGGGCTACTACAACAGCAGCAATCGCTGCGATGGCAGAAGCCCAGCTAGCGGCCTCAGCAGACCGAAGTTCCGGGACACCAACAAACAGAGTTGCCGCTGCGGCTCCAGCACCAAAAGCAACCATCAGCGCTCCAACAACGTACCTCCGAGTCCATTCGGCAATTTGCATAGATTTTTTTCGAGCCCATCGAAGCAGTTCGCTCATGTCCTTACTTCCGAATCCATTGCGGAGCGCATTCTGCCATGACCTACATCCATCCAGACGATCGGGACCACCCGCTCGCGCGCGCCTTGGCCGCTACCGCGCCCCAAGGACATCGCAGCAACTCCAACACTGCACTGATCGACAGCAAGGCGGAGGGCAAATGATCTTTGGCCCCCTCCCTACCTCATTGCAACAGCACATCAATTGCAGCAGAGGCGCTAGCCAGGCGTTCCGAACTTTGATTGATGAACTTCACCATAGCTTTGTAGGTTTCTGCCTCAATAATGCCTTGACTCTTCTCCTCAAAATCTCCTATTACAGCAGCCTGCTCGAGTCGCTTGATCGCTGCGAAGGCACTTTGCATCGGGGCAGCCGCCGCCCCAAACTCGTGCAGCTGCGGCATCGCAGCATGCAAGGCCGGAGACAGGTTCGTCACGATCTGAACTTTGTCCAGCAGCTCACGAGTTTGGTCACCGTGGAGCTTCTTTGCCGAGTCAAGCACTGCACGAAGCATGAGAACGTCCGTAACGACGCTGACAGCATACGTTCTTGCCTTCAGTTGTTTGTCGGCAAGTCGATCTTTGCGATCACGCACATGCAACACCGTAGGTACGGCTATAGCCACTGCCAAGCCCAGCACACTAGCCCAGAACTGCGCCCAAGCTGGGTCCAGCCAAGCCTGCTGCCCTGCAGGCAAAGCGCAAGTTATCGAGTTCTTGATCTCAACCGCCCATTGCATCGTCGGCACGCCAGCACCCTAGTCGTTTCTGCCGAGCATTCTGCCATGCCAATGCAGCCGGAGGAGATCACCCATGGCTGACCAGCTGCTCACCGCTGCACAGGCCAAGCACACCGCGCGCGTGCTGCTGACCGAATGCTGGGCACGCCGGCACGGTCTCGGCTTCTGGTTCGCCTTCAACGCTGCACAGCGCGCGCATACGTGCCACCGCCCCCCCCCCTCTCCACTGCCGGCACCGCCGCGCGCACCGGCACTGCCGGTCCAATTGGACCTGTTCGCATGACCGCACCACTGCCCATTTCCCCGGCCACGGCTGTCGAGGCCACCAAGGCATCGTCGCCTGTCGCCGCGGTTGTCTCTGCCATGCGTCGCGTCGATCCGGCCACCGCTGTTGACGGGCGCGAGGTGCGCGCTTGGGCTGACACCCTGTTGAAAGCGCTCTACACCGCTCAGCCAGTGCGCTGCGAGTATCGCAACAAGGACGATCACCGGCCAGGCTGCTGGATGCAGGCCGACGCAGGGCACGTGTACGGCGCCCACCAGCGTGAGCTCGTTGTCCGCGCACTGTTCGAGACACCGCGCGTAATCCAGCCCGAGAAGGTCCACGACTTCCAGCGGCGCGTGTGCACGCGCTTGGGGGATGAGCGAGGACTGGGCAGGGCCAGATTGCTTCCCACCCGACAACAAGGCCGTCCCGCGCCAGCTGCTGCCTGTCGACCCGAGTTGGTTCCTTGAGCCGCTGAAGTGGATCCGGGACGCCGACGAGGCTCCGGTCAGCACGCACGAGCGCCGCCGCAGGGCGACCGAAGCCACCTTCCTGATCGAACAGCTCGAAGCCCACATCGAGGAGTGCAACAAGCCATGACCCAGGAACATATCAGCCACCTGGAAGGGTTGCCGAACTGCGCCGCCGGCCACCGCGCGCGCCACATCCACGACAAGCGCTGCGCCTCCGCTGGCGGTGGCCACTTGGTCGAGTGCGACTGCAGGTCGACCAGCAAGCATGCCGACCTCGCCAAGGCGGTCGAGGCATGGCGCCGGCTCAACCGGCCTGCACGCAGCGTGCGCGCGTCGGCCTCACCGGCTGTCGTCGACAACGTCGTGCAGTTTAAGCTCGGTCTGGCGGAAGAATCGCCGGAGCGGCAGCGCGCGGCAGGAGGCGGCCATGGGCGCGGCTGAAAAGCTTGCAGCACCGCCGACTATCGGTGCTGTGGTCTTTGAAGGGATCACAGTCACCGATGATGAGGGTATGCCGGCACAGCTCGCCGTTGTGGATCATCGCGGCTGCGTGATTGCGACCGGTCCCGAAGTAGCAAAGGCCGCGTGGGCAGCGACGGTTGAGGCGTATCGAAACCACCTACGTGGCCATGGCCACCTGCGCGCCATACGGCGACCTGGCACACCCTAGCGCGTCAGGTCAATGTTTCCGTGAGAGAGTAGGTGCCGGGACCCACGAGAGTCCAGAATTCTTCTTTAACTAGCAGCGCGATCGCTTGATCAAGGACCGCTTCTTGTCTTGGATTCAGCCGCTGAGGAACTTCTACCATGTACTCCTGCAGCTCAAACAACGAGGTCGGGCGAATGGTCAGCATGTAGTTCTTGAGGTCGAAAACAACCTCAGCGACATTCTCCCAAATCGCTCCAGGGTAGACACGTTGCTCCCCTTCCTTAGTCAGCCGGTACTTCTTGTCGCACTCGGACAGCACCTGATCCGAGGCGATAGTCCTTAGAACGCCATCGACAATCCGGCTCTGAAATGGTGCTAGCCCAATCCCTCGGGTCGCATCAGCCGCAGTGAACTCCCTTTCTTGGTCGAACCGCTGAGCGGCCATCCATTCGTAGATCGGCCGAATCAATTTCCCAGGATCTACTGCATTCATCCTTGCCTCCCTCGTTCCTAAGTCTATCTCAGCGCGCGATTCTACGCCACGTGCGAATGTACCAGACAGCCTTCGGGCCGCCTCGAGGCAAGAAACATCCCTCTGCGTAGCGTGGAGCAACCGCTATCCTTGGCGGGCCGACTAAGGCCATAGGACCAAACCACTAGCACCGACTAGTCGTGGCGAGCACTTGTCCAAGTCAATGCCGTTTGTCTCCACAACCTCTATTGGCGAGAGTATCTCACCAGTCTTGGGATTAAAGCTCTTCAGAAGCAAGCTATCCCCGCGAACGTCTGCCACGAAACGATCTGCCAAGCAGAGACGGGAGTTGTAGCTGCGTTCCACTCTGTAGCCGAGTCCTGCAAAGACGACGGCCGTCCAGAACAACAACCCGATGGCTGCAAGAAACTTCCACGGAGAAAGGAACGCTACGGGCGCACGCTTCGACAACTGCTTTCCAGCTTGGATCTGCGGCACGCCTTGAACCTCTGTGTCGGCCTCATCCTTAGCAGCTCGTCCAATAGCACCTTTGGCACCGATGTCCGCAGATCTATTAGCATTAATCGCCGCAATACGCGCCGCTATATTCGTTCGTTCGACGCTGCGACGGACGACATCGACGACTGCGCTTGCTACAGCGAACGATACGAAGCCGACTAACATCGCAATCACGTCCTTCAAAAGAGTGGGAGGCCCACTTTTAATAAGAAATGAAGGGACTTCTTGAAGCCATAGCAGCACCGGAAGAGCCACAAAAACTGAGAGTGCTAGAAAAGCAGCCAGCAATCGCTTATCGAGCCTACCGTTCGCACTGTATCTCCACATCCAAAGCGTAAACCCCACCAATGTCACTGCCAGCGCACCGATGACGGCGCCACCGGCCAAAAGGCGATTCAGAGAAAGATCGATGAACTCCGGGGCAACCTTCAGAAAGTAATAGCGGCCGTTCTCATACGCGTATACACCGAGGAAAACCACGGCGGGCGCTACTGCCACTATGTATGCATCCCTTCGATGTAGATCCAAGCTTCCTGCTCCCTGTTTGGAGCCAGCAACTCTACACATTGACAAGCTCTTTCAGAAGTCACGACGATGCCCAATAAAGTCTATTTCAGACCACCTTCGGGCAGCCAAGGCTGACGAAGCCGACTTTGGGGTTCAGCTGGGACATGGAATCGCGGGACTCTGGGGGCTTGGGCCCCTGCCGTCGCGGCAGGGGTTCCTGGGGGCCGGGGCCTGAAAGGGCGCCGGTACGCCGGGGTTGGCGGCCGGGCTCTGAATGGCCAGCCGCCCGATCGCGCACAGCCGCTGACACCGTGCTAACCCACGCAACACCGACAATGCAGTCCTGTTCCCTGCAACTGAGGTAGATGACGATGGCCGAGTGGATCACCCTGGATACGCACCACGGCGCGGTACGGGCCTGGCAGGCACTCCCCGAGGGCACCCCGCGTGGCGGGCTGGTGGTGGTGCAGGAAATTTTCGGCGCCAACCCGCACATCCGCGGCGTAGCAGAGCGCTTCGCGGCCGAAGGCTACGCGGTGCTGGCGCCTTCGTTCTTCGACCTGGTCGATGGACCCGAGGCCGATCCGGATGCCCTGCCCTACGACGCCGACGGCGTGAAGCAGGGGCTGGAACGGGTAGCCGCGCTGGGCATGGAACGGGCGCTGGAAGTGGTCCGCGCGGCGGCCACCCGCCTGGCCCCCTACGGCAAGGTCGGCACCGTCGGCTACTGCTGGGGCGGTACGGTGGCGATGCTGTCCGCAGTGCGTCTGGGCCTCCCCTCTGTCAGCTACTACGGTGCGCGCAACGTCCAGTTCCTCGATGAGACGCCGAAGGCACCGGTGATCTTCCACTTCGGCGCCCAGGACCGGAGCATCCCTCCGGAGGCCGTCCAGGCCCACCGCGAGAAGCTGCCGCAGATGGCCACCTTCGTCTATCCGGCCGACCACGCCTTCAACCGGGAGGTCGGACATGCGTATGATCCAGACAGCGCCACCCTGGCGCTGCAACGCACCCTGGACTTCTTCTCGGAGCATCTTGGATGAGCGATTTCGAACTCGATTCACGCCTGGCCACCGATAGCGTGCTGGTGGCGGAAGGACCGTTGTCGCAAGTGCGGCTGATGAACGACGAACGATTCCCCTGGCTGGTGCTGGTACCGCGCCTGGCCGGGGTGACCGAGTGGATCGAGCTGGACGGCGAGCAGCAGGACAAGCTGCGCACCGAGCTCAACCGCGCCTGCAAGGCCCTGAAGGGCGCCGACGGGGTGGAGAAGATCAATATCGGTGCGCTGGGCAACATCGTGCGCCAGCTGCATTTCCATGTGATCGGCCGCCATGACGGCGACCCCGCGTGGCCGGGCCCGGTCTGGGGCAGCGGCCCCGCGCACCGCTACGAGCCGGGTGCGCTGGACCAGCATGTCGCCTACTGGAAGGAACGGCTAGGATATCCAGCCCAGTCCTGAGCGTTTGCCGACCCGATGCGATTCAACCTCGTTGCCGCCGTCCTGCTGATCCTGATCGGCCTGTTCATGCTCGCCAGCAACCTCGGCTGGACGCATCTGAACCTGTCCAAGCTGCTGTTGACCTGGTGGCCGGTGGCGCTGGTGGGTGTCGGCATCGCGATGCTGTTCGGTCGCGGGAAATAAGCTGGTGCCGGGCCATGCCCGGCGAGCGCAGCATGTGGCCGCACCCATGAAAACGCCGGGCATGCCCGGCGTTTTCTCGTCATGCGATGGCGCGCCGGTCAGGTCCGCGGCAGGGTCACGCCGGTCTGGCCCTGGTACTTGCCGCCGCGATCGCGGTATGAGGTCTCGCAGATGTCATCGGCGGCGGCCTGGAAGAACAGCATCTGCGCGACGCCCTCATTGGCATAGATGCGCGCCGGCAGCGGCGTGGTGTTGCTGAATTCCAGGGTGACGTGGCCTTCCCACTCCGGTTCCAGCGGGGTCACGTTGACGATGATGCCGCAGCGCGCATAGGTGCTCTTGCCCAGGCACACCACCAGGGTGTCGCGGGGAATGCGGAAGTACTCCACGGTGCGCGCCAGCGCGAAGCTGTTCGGCGGGATGATGCACTCATCGGCGGTGATGTCGACGAAGCTGCCCGAGTCGAAATGCTTGGGATCGACGATGGTTGAGTTGATGTTGGTGAACACCTTGAACTCACGCGAGCAGCGCACGTCGTAACCGTAGCTGGACGTGCCATAGCTGACGATGCGCTCGCCGTTGGCCTGCTTGACCTGCCCTGCCTCGAACGGCTCGATCATGCCGTGCTGCTCGGACATGCGGCGGATCCAACGGTCACTCTTGATGCTCATGCTCTGTCCTGTTGAACGAGGGGGAATGGGGCTGCGCCCGAGGCGGCGATTCTACAGGCGGCCTCCCTGTGGCGGCCATGCTTGTTCCTCGGCCCAGCGAGCCACTTCACGGCACCGCGCGCAAGATCGATGCCCCACAACCATGAATAACAAATGAGACTTATCGTCGCATTTCAGTTCAATTAGCATACACTTGTGTCACTTTCAATCATCTCATCAGACACGAAACAAACCGAAACAAAAAATAGAATTTCTTTTAATTCAACAACCTGAGAGCATTTTCCAGCGCCCAGCTATTCATGAGCGCCAGATGAACGTTGCACGAAGAAAAATTCATCGTTACGGTTTCATTCATCCTGAACAATTCGTTCAGGTCCGCTTGAATTGAACCGATTTCCCTCTGCAACCGCAAAGGAACACGATGAATCTGAACTTCAATGGACGCGCCCTGAAGCGCACCGCTCTCGCGGTCGTCCTGGGCGCCCTGGCCGGCACCAGCTATGCCCAGAGCACTGCTGGTGACATCGTCGGTACGGCATCCTCCGCCGACAAGGTCCAGGTCAAGAGCCTGGCCTCGGGTGCGACCCGCGAAACCAACGTCAGCAGCGACGGGCGCTTCCGCCTCTCCCAGCTGCCGACCGGCACCTATGAGGTGATCAGCTACAGCGGCGGCACCCAGGTAGGCAGCACCCGCGTCAATGTCGTCGCCGGTCAGACGGCCACGGCCACCTTTGCCGCTGGCAGCGCCACCTCGCTGGATACCGTCAATGTACGCGCGGCCGCCGTTGCTCCGATCGACCTGAGCAGCGTGGAAACCCGCACCACTTTCACCGCCGAGCAGCTCAACTCGCTGCCGGTTGGCCGCGATGTGACCAGCGTTTCGCTGCTGACGCCGGGCACCGTCTCCTCCAGCGGCTACTTCGGCCCGGCATCGTTCGGCGGTGCCTCGGCGGCAGAGAACAGCTACTACGTCAACGGCTTCAATGTCACCAACCTGTATGACAGCCTGTCCTTCTCGGAAATCCCCTACCAGGCGATCGACCAGCTGGACGTGCAGACCGGCGGCTATGGCGCGAAGTACGGCTTCTCCACCGGCGGCGTGACCAGCGTCAATGTCAAGCGCGGCACCAATGAATGGAAGGGCGGTTTCTCGTGGACCGGTGCGCCATCGTGGGGGCGTGACCACCTCCCGAACTCGCACCGCAATGACGGCGAGATCTTCCGCGATTACAGCCAGGCCGACAGCTCCTCCAACGTCTACTCGGCCTGGGCCGGTGGTCCACTGATCGAAGACAAGCTGTTCGTGTTCGCCATGGGCCAGTTCAGCAACTCCAAGAGCTCGGTCTATGGCGGGCGCTCGGAGTACACCGACGCTGCCACCGGCGGCACCTCGTACGACTACCAGGTCAAGACGCCCTACTGGCTGCTGAAGGTCGACTGGTACCTCAACGAGAACAACCACCTGGAATACACCGGGTTCGACAATGGCAACCGCTATACCTACGACTACTACAACAATGTCTATGACGTGGAAGCCGAACGTTCCAACCGGACCAGCTACAAGGGTCAGCTGATCGGCAAGCGCGGCGGCCAGACCGACATCTTCAAGTGGACCAGCTACCTCACCGACAACCTGACCGCCTCGCTGCAGTACGGCCAGATGCGCAATACGGCCTCAGAGTTCACCGTCGACCGCAATGGCGTGATGAGCTACTACAACGGCGACGTCCACTCCCCGGACGGTGCCTGCCCGTACGTCGTCTACAACGGCAACCCGATCGGTTGCTCGGTCGCCTCGTCGGTCGACATGATGGGCGGCAAGAACGAGCGCAAGGGCGGCAAACTGGACTTCGAATGGCAGCTCGGCAACCACCGCCTGGCATTCGGCTACAGCGACGAGAAATGGGAATCCACCCAGGGCACGGCTTACTCTTCCGGCGCCTACTGGGTCGTTCGCCCGACGCGCGCGCGCCCTGACGCATACCGGATCAACTACCGCACTGGCGGCAGCGTCAGCATCGACCAGAAGTCGTGGTATGTGCAGGACAACTGGCAGATCACGGACAACTTCATGCTCTACCTGGGCATGCGCAATGATTCGTTCAACAACAAGAACACCGACGGCGTGAGCTTCGTCAAGCAGGACGACATCTGGCAGCCGCGTCTGGGCTTCTCGTGGGATGTCACCGGCGACGGCCGCAGCAAGCTGTTCGGTTCACTGGGCCGCTACTCGCTGCCGGTCGCGGCGAACGTCTCCCTGCGCGCCGCCAGCCCGTCGTACTACACCGTCGATTACTACGATTACCTGGGTTCCTACGACCCGGTTTCGGGCAAGCCCAATGTCGCCGCAACGCCTTACAACAGCCTGGTGTACAACGGCGAGAACGGCTCGACTCCGGACCCCAAGGCCGTCGCCAGCCGTGGCCTGAAGCCGTACACGCAGGATGAAGCCATCCTGGGCTACCAGTACCAGCTGTCCAGCGCCAATGATTTCTTCAATGACTGGACGGTCGGCATCAAGGCCACCTACCGCAAGATCCACAACGTCATCGACGATACCTGCGACTCCCGCGCCATCTACAACGCCGCCGTGGCCGCCGGCTACGACGTATCGAGCTGGGACAGCGAATGGAGCGTGCCGGGCAGTCTGCCGGGCTGCTACCTGTTCAATCCGGGCCAGGATCTGAACATCTCCCTGGATGTCAACGGCGATGGCACTCCGGAAGACATCCACGTGCCGGGCAACGTGCTGGGGCCGAAGGCCAAGCGCACGTACAAGGCACTGACACTCAGCGCGGACAAGCGCACCGATCGCTGGTACGCCAGCCTGTCGTATACCTGGTCCAAGCTCGATGGCAACTATGAAGGCCTGGTCAAGAGCGCCAATGGCCAGGACGATACCGGCACCACGTCGGACTTCGACTTCGCCGAGATCATGTACGGCGCGGACGGCTACCTGTTCAATGACCACCGTCATTCGATCAAGCTGTTCGGTTCGTATGATTTCACGCCCGAGTGGCAGCTGGGCCTGAACATCCAGGCACAGTCCGGCTCCCCGATCAGCTGCTTCGGCGGCGGTACCGGCACATTTGACACCGAATACGGCTACGGCGCTGCCTTCCACTACTGCAATGGCCAGTTGTCGCCGCAGGGCACCACCGGTCGCACGCCGTGGACGCTGAATGTCAGCCCGAGCCTGACCTATCGTCCAAACTGGCTGTCGGGCCTGAGCATCCAGGCATCGGTGCTCAATGCCTTCAACAGCATCAAGCCGTTGCAGGTCTATGAGGTGACCCGCGACGAAGACTACGACCGCACCTACAACAACGTGGGCGTGGGCAAGTACTACACCACTCCGCGCTATGTCCGCTTCCAGGTCCAGTACGACTGGTAAGCCGTTCCCTCTCCAGGAACGCCTCTGATTGCCGCCGGCCTCGCGCCGGCGGCTTTTTCTTTGCGGCCGCGGTCAGAGCAACGACGACAGGATCGGGATCGATGCCCGCGGGCGCTTGCCCACTTCCTCGATCAGGCGCTGCGCGGCATGGCGGTACGCCTGGGCCGGTATCGAATCGGGCTGCGCCACGGTGATCGGGGTACCGCTATCGCCCTGCTCGCGGATGCCGATCTGCAGCGGCAACGAACCCAGCAGCGGTACGCCGTACTGGGCCGCCATGCGCTCGCCGCCGCCTTCACCGAACAGGTGCTCGACATGCCCGCAGTTGCTGCAGGTATGCACCGCCATGTTCTCGACGATGCCCAGCACCGGCACCTCGACCTTCTCGAACATCTTCAGCGCCTTCTTTGCATCCAGCGTGGCGATGTCCTGCGGCGTGGTGACGATCACCGCACCGGCCAGCGGGATCTTCTGGGTCAGGGTCAGCTGGATGTCACCGGTGCCTGGCGGCAGATCGATCAGCAGGAAATCCAGATCGTCCCACAGGGTGTCGTTGAACAGCTGGGTCATTGCCGAGGTGGCCATCGGCCCACGCCAGATCATCGGCGTGTCCTCTTCGATCAGATAGCCGATCGACATGGTGTCCACACCGAACGCGCGCAGCGGTTCGATGCTCTTGTTGTCGGGACTTTCCGGGCGACCGGACAAGCCCAGCATGGCGGGCACGCTGGGGCCGTAGATGTCCGCGTCCAGCACGCCAACACGTGCGCCCAGCTGCTGCAGCGCGACGGCCAGATTGACCGCCGTGGTCGACTTGCCCACACCGCCCTTGCCCGAGCCGACCGCGATGACATTGCGGATGCGGGCATGTGGCGTCAGTCCCTTCTGGACCTGGCTGGCATGGGGGCGGCGGGGGGAACTGTTCACAACGGGCACCAGCTGTATCAGGGGGAATAACCCAACATCATACAAGCTGGACGTAGCCTGACTGAAATTCAGGATTGCTACAGATTCGTGCACAGATTGTTAAGTTCATGTTACGTTCCTGAAGCACTGTTTTGGGCTGCGAAGCTGGTTCCCAGCGCGCACGATGGCGCATGCGCAGTGCCGTTTTTGTTTTTGCTCTCTATTGGAACTACATGAAATACGTAAGCAACACCGCACGTCGCAACACGCTCGCTGTCGCCCTGATTTCCGCCCTGATGGCCGCCGCCCCGGCAATGGCCCAGGACAAGGCGACCAACCTGGACAAGATCACCGTCACCGGTTCGCTGATCCCGCAGACCCAGGTTGAAACCCAGACCCCGGTGATGTCCATCACCGCCGAAGACATCCAGACCCGCGGCTTCAGCAGCGTTGCTGAAGTGCTGCAGCAGTCGTCGCTGACCACCGGCGGCCTGCAGGGCGGCCAGACCTCGGGTTCGTTCACGCAGGGCGCTGAAGCAGCCGGCATGTTCGGCCTGAACCCGGGTTACACCAAGTACCTGATCAACGGCCGCCCGATGCTCTCGTATCCGGCGCTGTACAACGGTAGCGACACCTTCAACAACATCAGCGGCATTCCGATCGACATCGTCGAGCGCATCGAAGTGCTGCCGGGTGGCCAGTCCTCGCTGTACGGCTCGGACGCGATCGCCGGTGTGGTCAACATCATCCTGAAGGAGCGCATGGACGGCGGTACGATGACCGTCCGTGGCGGCACCTACACCGAAGGCGGCGGCAGCAACATCCGCTTCAGCGCAGCCAAGGGCTTCAACGCGTTCGACGACCGCTTCCACGCGCTGGTCAACGTGCAGATCGAGAACGGCAGCCCGATCTGGGGCTACCAGCGTGACATCACCAAGCAGAACAACCCGGTCGGCTACACCGCGCAGGTGCCGTCGAACGACTTCGCCGTCATCACCAATGCAGACAACAAGCTGCTGATGATGGACCCGAGCCGCTGCGCCAACGTGGCAGGCCTGTACGACGGCACCACCGTCGTCGGCAAGCGCGCGTCGGGCGAGTCCTGCGGTTCGGTGTACAGCGCCGGCTACAAGACCCTGAAGAACGGCAAGAACAGCGGCCAGTTCTACTCGTCGATGACCTTCGACGTGAACGACAACTTCCAGCTGTTCGCCGACGTGCTGTACAGCAAGGAAAAGACCGAGTTCACCTCCGGCTCCAGCGCCCTGTGGTGGGGCACGAAGTCGGTCATGGGCGGCTTCTACGACCAGGGCGCCGGCAAGGTCGTGAACCTGCAGCGCGCCTTCGCGCCGGAGGAGATCGGCGCGGGCGACTACAACAACATCCTGAACTCCGATGAGAGCCGCGCCTACCAGGTCACCCTGGGCGGCAAGGGCATGGTCGGCGACTGGGATTACAGCGCCAGCTTCACCCGTGGCGAGTACCGCCTGGACCAGAACCGCTTCGTGCGCTGGAAGGACAAGATCGAGGACTTCTTCGGCCAGACCGTGCTGGGCCCGCGCCTGGGCACCTACACCGACCCGAAGGACCCGACCGCCACGTTCGGCATCTACAACCCGAACTACGCTGCCTTCTACTCGCCGATCACCCCGGACCAGTTCGCCAGCTTCACCGGCTACGGTACCCACCGCAGCAAGACCTGGCAGAACCTGGGTCGCGTGCAGGTGACCAACGGCTCGCTGTTCAGCCTGCCGGGCGGTGACGCCGGCCTGGCCGTCGTGCTGGAAGGTGGCAGCGAAGGTTGGGACTACTCGCCGGACCAGGCCTTCGTCGACGGCAACGTGTGGGGCACCACCGCCGTCGCCGGTGCCGGCCACCGCAGCAACTACGCGGTCACCAGCGAACTGCGCATGCCGCTGCTGGAGAAGCTGACCGTCAGCGCCTCGGGCCGTTATGACGCGTTCAAGATCGCCGACAAGACCGTCGACAAGGCTACTTACAGCATCGGTCTGGAATTCCGTCCGATCGAGAGCCTGCTGCTGCGCGGCAAGTACGGCACCGCCTTCCGTGCACCGACCCTGTCCGATGCCTTCCAGGGCATGAGCGGCTCGTACTCGTCCGGCCAGAACGACTACTACCGCTGCAGCCAGCTGGGCTACGGCCTGCGTGACGAGGCCTGCTCGTTCTACAAGAACACCTCGGTGTACAGCGAAAAGTCCGGCAATCCGGACCTGAAGCCGATCACCGCCGACGTGTGGAGCGCAGGCGTGGTGTGGGCCCCTGTGAGCAACTTCTCGCTGTCGGCCGACTACTACAACTGGAAGATCAAGAACGAGGTCAAGACCCTGAGCACCGACCAGCTGCTGCTGGCCGAGTACCAGTGCCACAACGGCCTGCCGAACAACACCTCGGCCAGCTGCCAGAACGTCACCGACTGGGTGTCGCGCGATGCCGGCGGCAACCTGACCCGCGTGTACACGCCGAAGCTCAACGTCGCCAGCCAGAACCTGGAAGCGGTGACGGTGGCGGCCAAGTACCAGCAGGATATCGGTCGCTTCGGCTCGCTGATGTTCTCCGGCAACTACACCAACATGCTGAAGCGTGAAGTGCAGCCGATGCCGGGCGCCGCCAAGCTCGACCTGCTGAGCGATCCGTACAACATGTGGTACTACGACAACTTCGCCAAGGTCCGTGGCGATCTGTCGGTGGCCTGGAACATCGCCAAGTTCACCACCACCGTGTACGCCAACTACGTCGGCAGCACTCCGAACTACCTGGCCTACACCGGCCGCAGCTACGGCTACGTCCACTCGTCCGGCGCCAAGGCCGGCAAGTGGGGTTCGTACACCACGTACAACCTGAGCATGAACTACCAGGCACAGGACGATCTGGTCCTGTCGCTGATGGTCAACAACGTGTTCAACAAGCTGCCGGAAGGCCAGCGCTACAACTACCCGGGCAACGAATCGACCCCGTTCAATGACGGCTTCTACAGCGTCTACGGCCGCCAGATCTCGGCCCAGGTCAAGTACAACTTCTGATCCCGTCGTTTTCCGGACTTCGTGTCTGGACCAGGCCCCGCTTCGGCGGGGCCTTTTTTTTGGGGACGGGCTCCGATCGCCCGTCCATTCAGCATCCAGACACCATCGAGCGTATCAATAAAATTTATTGAAAATCAAATAGATATAACAAAGACAGGCGAATTTCCCGGGGGCGGAAAGCGTCTTTGCAAAAATTTGATGACTGCGCAATGAACGTTTGACAGGCTCGGTTAATGTCATGTTAATCTCGAGTTACCGGCCCGTGAAGCCGGTGCAACCGGGGGCAGAACCACTGCCAACACCGGGCAAGGGGCACACGGAGACGCCCGCAAGGCAATGTCCCCGGTGTACGACGCAATCATTGGATTCAAGGGGATTTCAGATGATCAATCGCAAGTCGCTCGGCAGGCATCCGCTGAGCTTTGCCCTCGCTTCTGCCGTGCTGCTCATCGCAGCCGCTCCGGCATTCGCCCAGGACGCGGGTTCGACGCAGACGGCACAAGACACACCGAAAGAAACACCGAAGTCCAAGGCGACCAACCTGGACACGGTGACCGTCACCGGTTCGCGCATCAGCCGCGACGTGTTCAACTCGGTTTCGCCGGTGCAGGTCGTAACCCGTGAGGAAACCACCCTGGCGGGCTTCAACTCGACCGCCGCCGCGCTGCAGAGCAACAGCGTCACTGCCGGCAGCGCACAGATCAACAACTCCTTCGGTGGCTATGTCACCAATGGCGGCCCGGGTGCCAATACCCTGTCGCTGCGTGGCCTGGGCGCCACCCGTACTCTGATCCTGCTCAACGGCCGCCGCGTTGCACCGGCAGGCTCGCGCGGCTCGGTCGGCTCGGCCGACCTGAACGTGCTGCCCAGCGCGATGGTCGACCGCGTGGAAATCCTGAAGGACGGTGCTTCGTCCATCTACGGTTCGGACGCTGTGGCCGGCGTTGTCAACATCATCACCCGCAAGAACGTGGACGGTGTTGAGGCCGAGTTCCAGCACAACGCCACCGAGAGCGGTGGCGGTGACGAAACCCGATACTCGATCGTGTTCGGCAGCACCGGCGAACGCTCGCACTTCTCCGGCTCATACGAGCACTACCGCCGCAATGAAATGACCGTGGGTGATCGCAGCTGGGCCAGCTGTCCGACCGACAACCTGCGCGACATGACCGTGGGCAACTACTTCGGTAGCGGCGACTACATCGATCCGACCACCGGCAAGTCGAAGTGCTTCACGCTCGATTCCGGCGGCGTGACCATCAATACCCTGGGCACCGCCACCTTTGGTGGGTTCAACCGCTGGCGTCCGAATCCCGCCGTCACCACCGGCCGCCTGCCGGGCTATGAGTCTGTCGGCTACTACGACCGCGACACCTTCGATCCAGGCCTGCTGAAGGAATCGCTGGTGTCCCCGGCCACCACCCACACTCTGTTCTTCCAGGGTGGCGTGGATCTGGGCGTGATGGGAGATGCCGAGTTCTACTACGAGTTCCTCGGCAACAAGCGCGACTCCACCCAGACCGGCTACCGCCAGCTGTCCTATGACTACTCGGTCGGCAATCCGCTGCTCGGTGACCTGGCCAACCTGCCGGCCTTCGCCCTGCCGACGGAAACGTCCAATGGCAAGAACGTGTCGGCCCGCACCTTCATCGGCTTCGGCAACGACCGCAGCAAGCAGTCGGTGGACTTCTTCCGTGCCACCGCCGGCGTGCGCGGCCGGCTCGGTTCGGAGTGGAACTATGACTTCATGGTCAGCCATGCCGACTCCGATGCGGACTACACCTTCAACACGTTCCTGACTGATCGCCTGGCACAGAGCCTGAACGTGGTGTCCGACGGCGCCGGTGGCTTCAGGTGCGTGGACCCGGCCAACGGCTGCGTTGCCGCACCGATGCTCAACGCGCAGACGCTGGCCGGCAAACTGCCGTACGAGTGGAAGAACTTCGTCTACACCCCGGTCACCGGCAACACCAGTTACAAGGAATCGACCGCGAACCTGAACGTCAATGGTCCGTTGTTCGACCTGCCGGGCGGTACCGCCGCCGGCGCCTTCGGTGTCGAATACCGCAAGGCCAAGATCGACGATACCCCGAGCATCCACTCGATCAACCGCAACCTGTACAACCTGACCAGCTCCGACCCGACCCGCGGCAGCGATTCGGTGTGGGAAGCCTACGGCGAAATCGAGCTGCCGCTGCTGTCCGGCGTCACCGCTGCCGAGGAACTGACCTTCAACGCCTCGGCCCGATACACCGACTACAAGTCGTATGGTTCGGACACCACCTGGAAGCTGGGTGGCCTGTGGACGCCGGTCAAGTGGCTGTCGCTGCGTGCCTCCTACGGCACCTCGTACCGTGCCCCGGCGCTGTTCGAACAGTTCCTGGGCGCCACCAGCGGCTTCCTGAACGCTTCCAGCGATCCCTGCAATAACTACGGGTCGCGCAATCCGACCAGCCCGCGTTACATCAACTGCGCGTCCCAGGGCCTGCCCACCAGCTTCACCGCGACCAACTCGGTACGTGTGGACTCCATCGGTGGTGGCCTGGTCGGTGCCAACCTGAAGGCCGAAACCTCCGACGCGTTCACCGTCGGCCTGGTGTTGCAGCCGGAGTTCGGCAGCGGCTTCGGTGATCTGTCCTTCGCCGTCGATTACTACGACATCGAAGTGGAGAACGGCGTTGCCCAGATGGGTGCCACCTACATCCTGAGCACCTGCTACAACGGCACCACCGGCGACTTCGCCGCCAACAATGGTCTGTGCCGCCTGATCAGCCGTTCGCCCAACAACACCCTGACCGTCCAGAACGGCTATGCCAACCTGGCCACCGACAAGGTGCGCGGTCTGGACTTCACCACCCGCTACGTTCGCGACATCGGTCCGGGCGAATTCCGCGCCAACGTGCAGGTCTCGCGGTTCCTGGAGCAGTCCGGCAAGGTGTTCGAGGACGATCCGCTGGTTGACGCCAACGGCCGGATCAACAACCCGAAGTTCACCGGCCAGCTGGACCTGACCTACAAGTTCAAGGAATGGCGTGTGCGCTATGGCATGAACTGGGTGGACAACATGTCCAGCTATGCGTACTACGAGGAAGATCCCGCAACCTCGGCGTACAAGCTGGCCGTGCCGAACTACATCACCCAGGACTTCTCGGTTCAGTACACCGCCGACAAGTGGCAGGCCACCGCTGGCGTGCGCAACTTCGCTGACAAGGAACCGCCGACCATCAGCCCGGGTGCCGGCATCTACAACACCATCGGCAATGCCCCGCTGTACAGTGGCTACGACTACTTCGGCCGTACGTTCTTCGTGAACCTCAGCAAGAAGTTCTAAGCCTGCACCACCAGCCGCCGCCCTTCCGGGCGGCGGCTGTATTTTGGGGTGGGTGCAACGCCCACTCTCCCATCGCTCGGATACAGTGAGACGTAGCATGAAGCACTATCTGCTGCTGGCCGCGCTGGCCGTCGCCGCGCCGCTGCACCTCCATGCCAAGCCGACGGTCCCCACGATCGAACAGCTGGCCGCCTTCCCGGACATATCAAGTCTTTCCGTGTCTCCAGACGGTACTCAGATCGCCGGGCTTCAAGCCCGCGGCGAAGATCGCGTGATCCTGGTCTGGAAGACCGACAACCTCAGCGCAGCGCCTACCACGATCGGCGCAGGCCGCATGAAGTTCCAGAGCGTGAGTTTCATCAAGGACGGACTGCTGGCAGTCACCCTCTGGCAGCCATTCGACCTGCGCACCGACCGGGTCAACAAGACGTTCATCAGCAAGTTCTTCATCACTGATACCGAAGGCAAGCAGTGGAAGGAACCGATCAGCGTTCCACGTGCCACCAGCCGCAATGAAGAACTGGAGCAGGCACTGTCCAATGCCACGGTGCTGGACACGCTGCCCAACGACCCGGATCACATCCTGGTGGTCAACGGCTCGGGCAGCAACTCGGGAGACGTCTACAAGGTCAACCTGCGCAGCTTCACATCCCAGCGCATCCAGAAGACCGAAGAACGCGTCGCCGGTTACCTCACCGACCTGAACAGCGAACTGCGCGCACGCCTGCGCCAGGACGTGGACGGTACCGGTGCCTACGTCGCCACCGAATTCCGCAACCCGGCCACCAACGCGTGGGAAGAACACTTCCGCTCGCACGTGAAGGACCGCGACATCACCCAGGTCGTCGGTTTCGCCGATGACCCGAACATCGCCTTCATCCAGAGCAACGTCGGCCGCGACAAGACCATCATCTACGAGTACGACATCACTGCGCGCAAACAGCGGGAAGTGCTGTTCGAACACAAATTCTTCAATGCGGGTTCGGTTCATGTGAACCGCTACAAGGATGTGGAGGGCGTGCCGTTCGGCGCACTGCTTGGCGTGACCTACAGTGGCCCTCGCGAGAACGAAGTTGAGTGGACCCATCCGGTATTCAAGGGCCTCAACCAAGGCGTGCGCCAGGCTCTGGGCATCCAGTCCAGCGACGTCACCTTGGTCGATCCCGCGACGGGCCAGCGCGCGACCACCCAGGCCGACACAGGCCGTGCGGTGCGTGTCGTTGACTACAGCAAGGACCTGAAGACCTTCGTGCTGGCCGTCTCTGGACCGGCCAATCCGCCTGAGTACCACCTGCTGCGCAACGGCAAGCTGACCCTGCTGGCCAAGTCCTATCCAAAGATTGATCCGGCTGCGCTGGGCGATACCAGGCTGGTCTATTACAAGGCCCGCGATGGGCTGGATATTCCGGCGTTCCTGACCACACCGAACACCGAACTGTGCGGTGCTGGCCCGTGGAAGGCGGTGGTGCATCCGCACGGCGGCCCATGGGCGCGCGACGGCATGGACTTCGATGGCTCGATGTGGGTGCCGCTGATGGCATCGCGCTGCATGGCGGTCCTGCGCCCACAGTTCCGCGGTTCGGCCGACTGGAGCCGCAAGCTGTGGATGGCCGGTGACGCCGAATGGGGCCAGAAGATGCAGGACGACAAGGATGATGGCGCCAAGTGGATGATCGACCAGAAGATCGCCCAGCCCGGCCACATCGCCATGTTCGGCTTCTCCTATGGCGGCTACTCAGCGTTTGCGGCCTCGGTCCGCCCGAACGGCCTGTACAAGTGCGCGATTGCCGGCGCCGGCGTCTCGGACATCAAGAAGATCTGGGCGCGTTTCTATACCAATCCGTTCTTCCGCCAAGCGCAGTCGAAGACCGTGGACGGCCTGAACCCGCTGGACAAGGCGGGAGAGATGAAGATTCCGCTGATGGTCTACCACGGTGACCGCGATCGTACGGTTCCCATCGAGCAGTCGGAGTGGTTCGTGAACAAGGCCAAGGGCTCGGGGCAGCCGGTCGAGTTCCACGCCATCGCCGACTATGCGCATGGGCCGGCCTGGACCCGCGCGATCATGGGTGACCAGCTCAGGTTGATCGACGACTACCTGGGCAAGGGCTGCGGCGGCGGCGGCCTGTAATCGATGCGTTACCCACGCAAGGGCGCCCCACCGGGCGCCCTTGCTCGTTCTGGCCCTTGCGCCCGGCCATGACCTTCGACACCCTTGCAGGGCAGGCCGGCGGCGTATCGTTCGGCCCACGGCCGTCCCTGCGGCCCTTCCCTGACTCACTCGGCCTGGAGGCCATCAAAGTGACCCGTACTCCCAAGATCGTGCTGCTGACCCTGGCCGTTTCGGCCGCGCTGGTTGGCTGCGGCAAGAACGAAACCCCGGCCAAGGACGCCACCGCCTCCACGCCGGCTGCCGCCGAAGCCACCCAGTACACCCTGGACGAGAGCAAGCTGCCGGCCTACAACGCCTTCCAGCCCAGCGACCTCGATACCAGCAAGGACGCCTGTGGCGCCTTCGGCGACTACGTCAACAGCAAGTGGCTGGCCGCCAATGAAATCCCGGGCGACCGCACCAGCTGGGGCGCCTTCACCATCCTCGACGAGCGTTCGGTGGCCGTGCAGCACCAGCTGGCCGAACAGGTGGCGCAGGTGAAGACCCCGAACCACATCGAGAAGATCGTCGGCGACCTGTGGGCCACCGGCATGGACGAGGCCAAGATCAACGCCCAGGGCATCGAGCCGCTGAAGGCCGACCTGACCGCGATCGATGGCCTGCAGGACAAGGCGGCCATTGCCAACTACCTGCGCACCAGCGCAGCCAAGGGTGACAACGTCCTGTTCGGCTTCGGCGCTGAAGCCGACTTCAAGAACTCGGCCGTGAACCTGGCCTACGCCAGCCAGGGCGGCCTGGGCCTGCCGGACAGCACCTACTACACCGACGCCAAGAACGCCGACAAGCTGAAGGCCTACCAGGCGCACGTCGCCAAGGTGCTGGAGCTGTCCGGCGTCGCCGCTGCCGACGCTGCCAAGCAGGCCGAGGACGTGGTCAAGTTCGAGACCCGCCTGGCCAAGGCCTCCAAGTCGCGCGTCGAACTGTCGCGCAACGTCGAGCTGTACTACAACCCGGTCACCCTGGCCGACGCCGACAAGCTGACCCCGAACTTCAGCTGGACCGAGTTCTTCAAGTCGCAGGGCGTGGCCACACCGGAGAAGTTCTCGCTGGCCATGCCGGCCTTCCATGAGGAAGTGAGCAAGGCGCTGGGCGACACCGATCCGTCGGTGTGGCGTGCCTACCTGCGCTTCCACACCGTGGACAGTGCCTCGCCGTACCTGGCCGACGCCTTCGTGCAGGAGAACTACGAGTTCTACGGCAAGACCCTCAACGGCCAGAAGGAACAGAAGCCGCGCTGGAAGCGCGTGCTGGGCACCATTGAAAACGACGCCGGTGAAGCCTTCGGCCAACTGTACGTGAAGGTGGCCTTCTCGCCCGAAGCCAAGGCCAAGATGGAAGAGCTGGTGAAGAACCTGGCCGCCTCGCTGAAGGAACGCATCCAGGGCCTGAGCTGGATGAGCGATGAGACCAAGGCCAAGGCCATCGCCAAGTGGGAAACCTTCACCCCGAAGATCGGCTACCCGGACAAGTGGCGTGACTGGTCGGGCCTGCAGACCCAGCGCGACAGCTTCCTGGGCAACGTGCGCGCGGCCAACGAGTTCAACTACAAGTTCAACCTGTCCAAGATCGGCAAGCCGGTGGACAAGACCGAGTGGGGCATGACCCCGCAGACGGTCAACGCCTACTACAACCCGCTGCAGAACGAGATCGTGTTCCCGGCCGCCATCCTGCAGCCGCCGTTCTTCGATCCGAAGGCCGACGACGCGCTGAACTACGGCGGCATCGGCGCGGTGATCGGCCACGAAATGACCCACGGTTACGACGACCAGGGCGCACGTTTCGGGCCGACCGGCAACATGGAAGACTGGTGGACCGCCGCTGACAAGAAGAACTTCGAAGGCCTGACCGGCAAGCTGGTCAAGCAGTTCGACCAGTACAAGGTCGACGGCCAGGCGGTGAACGGCCACCTGACCCTGGGCGAGAACATCGCGGACCTGGGCGGCCTGGCCACTGCTTACGACGCACTGCAGAAGGCCAGCGCAGGCAAGGAAGACGCGAAGGTGGACGGCTTCACCCGCGACCAGCGCTTCTTCTTCAACTGGGCCACCGTGTGGCGTACCAAGTACACCCCGGAGAACGCCAAGGTCCGCCTGGCGACCGACCCGCACGCCCCGGCGCAGTTCCGCGCCATGGGTGCGCCGTCGAACCTGCCGACCTTCGCGGCCGCCTTCCAGTGCAAGGCCGGTTCGCCGATGGCCCGCAGCGGCGACCAGCAGGTGGTGATCTGGTAAGCCACGGCT
The DNA here is from genome assembly GCF_056482105.1 of Stenotrophomonas sp. 78350_Sma. NCBI lineage: Bacteria > Pseudomonadati > Pseudomonadota > Gammaproteobacteria > Lysobacterales > Lysobacteraceae > Stenotrophomonas > Stenotrophomonas sp. 78350_Sma. The sequence continues at coordinate 3,328,865 of NZ_CM151182.1, forward strand.
GACGCTGTTGCAGACCTGCAGAGGCCCGGGAATTCCCGGGCCTTTGTTTTTGGCGGTGAATGTCGTCCACGCATGGCGTGGATCTACTGATCCCGGCGCTCCCCGGTCGCTGCCGACCTTGGTCGGCGAATGCACCGCGACGCGTGCATCCCGCGCCCATGCCCGGCTTGCTATAGTGCGCGCGCCCTCAATCCATCACGGATTCGTTCCACATGCCCAATTTCCGTCCGCTTGCCATCGCCCTGGGCATCAGCCTGGCGACCCTGGTCCCGACCCACGATGCGTTCGCCGCCGCCAAGAAGAAGGCCGCCCGCGCCCCGGCTGTCAGTGCCCAGTGCAGCGACTTCTATGACGCCACCAACGCAGGCTGGCTGAAGGCCAACCCGGTGCCGCAGACCGGTGCCACCACCGCGCTGGGCCAGCTGGTCGACCGCAGCCGCCAGCAGCAGCGTGAACTGCTCGACGCAGCGATGAAGGCGCCGCAGGGCAACGTGCAGAAACTGCTGGGCGACTTCTGGGCCAGCGGCCTGGACGAAGCTGCCGTGGAAGCCGACGGCTCCAATCCGATCGCCCCGCTGCTGACCCGCATCAACGCCATCAAGAAGGCCAAGGATGTGCCGGCTTCGATCGCCGCGCTGCACCAGGTTGGCATTCCCGTAGCCTTCAACTTCGGCCCCGACGTCGATCTGAAGGCGCTGGACCGCCACATCGGCTACTTCATGCAGGGCGGCATGGGCCTGCCGGACCCGGCGTTCTACACCCGCACCGACGCTGATACCGTGGCCCTGATGGGCCGCTACCGCAACTACGTCAAGCAGATCCTGGCACTGACCGGTACCCCGGCCGCCAAGCTGGATGCCGAGTCGCAATCGGTGATCGCGCTGGAAACCGAGCTGGCGCGCAATGCACAGTCGCTGGCCGGCATCAACAACCCGTTCAACAACTACGCGCCGATCTCCACCAAGGAGCTCAACAGCCGCTACCGCAACCTGCAGCTGGATGCCTTCCTGAAGGCACAGGGCGTGGATGACGATCTGGTCTCGCTGGCCGACCCGGGCCTGTTCAAGCAGCTCGACGGCATGGTCACCAAGCTCAAGCCGGACCAGTGGAAGGCCTACCTGCGCTGGCGCGTGGGCGACTCGATGGCGCCGTACCTGTCCAAGGCCTACCGCGACGCCGAGTTCGAATTCCGCGGCCGCGTGCTGCGTGGCGAAACCCTGCCGCCGCAGCGCTGGGAAGACGTGCTGGACGCGATCAACGTGGCCGCCGGCCCGATGGTCGGCCGCGAGTACGCCGCCCGCTACCTGTCGGCCGAGGACCGTCGCCAGGCGGCGTGGATCGTCGACAAGGTGCGCGAAGTGCAGATCGAAGCGGTCAAGAACAGCAGCTGGATGAGCGCCGAAGCCAAGACCGAAGCGCAGGCCAAGCTGGCCGCGCTGAAGATCGAGATCGGCACCCCGCTGCGTGACCTCGATTACAGCGTGCAGCCGATGGGCCGCGGTTCGTTCGGCGGCAACATGCTGATCGCTTCGACCTGGCGCCATCGCGAGGAAATGAAGCGCATCGGCAAGGGCAACGCCGACCGTCGCTGGGACGTGCTGCCGCAGCAGCCGTCGCTGGCCTACGACCTGGCGCAGAACCGGCTGATCGTCACCGCCGCGATCCTGCAGGGCCCCGTGTTCAACGCCAAGGCCGATGCTGCCGACAAGTTCGGCAGCTTCGGTGGCCTGGTCGGCCACGAACTGACCCGTGCCATCGACGCCAAGGGTGCACTGGTCGATGCCAAGGGCGAGCTGCGCAGCTGGTGGACCCCGGCCGACAAGACCGCCTGGACCCTGCTCGGCAATCGCGTGGCCGCGCAGTACAGCGCCTACGACTTCCCGGGCGTGAAGGGGGCCAAGGTCAACGGCACGCTCACCCAGGAAGAAAACCTGGCCGACATCGCCGGCCTGGAACTGGCCTGGGCCGCGTACACCGCGCAGGAGCCGAAGGCCAAGCAGGCTCAGCAGCAGGGCTTCTTCCGCGCCTGGTCGGCGCTTTGGGCGCAGCAGCTGGCACCGAACGAGGCCGTGCGCCGCCTGACTGCTGACATCCGCGCACCGGGCCTGTGGCGCAGCAACGGCACGCTGGCCAACCTGCCGGCGTTCGGCGCTACTTTCAGCTGCAAGGCCGGCCAGCCGATGCAGCGCAGCGAAGCCGAGCAGATCAAGGTCTGGCGCTGAGCCAGCTGCCACACGGGTAATGCAGAGGGCGCCTTCGGGCGCCCTTTTTTTTGCGGGTGCAGCACGATCCCGGGTTAACACCCGGCGTGCTATCGCTGCGGCTTCGTCCATCGCGGAGACCCGACATGGCACACAAGAACACGATCTGCATCTGGTATGACAACGGCGCACTCGAGGCCGCCACCTTCTATGCCAGCATCCTGCCCGACAGCGCGGTGACCGCCGTGCATCACGCACCTGGCGACTACCCCGACGGCAAGGAAGGCAACGTTCTGACCGTCGAATTCACTGTCTGCGGCATTCCCTGCGTCGGCCTCAACGGCGGCACCGCGTTCAAGCACAGCGAAGCCTTCTCCTTCCAGATCCAGACCGAAGACCAGGCCGAGACCGACCGCCTGTGGAACGCGATCGTCGGCAACGGTGGCCAGGAGAGCCAGTGCGGCTGGTGCAAGGACCGCTGGGGCATTTCCTGGCAGATCAGCCCGCGCATGCTGATCGAAGCGGTGACCAGCAAAGACAAGGCACTGGCCAAGCGCGCGTTCAACGCGATGATGCCGATGAAGAAGATCGACATCGCCACCATCCAGGCCGCAATCCAAAAAGGGGACGGAGGGGATTAAGTCGTTTCTCCCCATCGCCGCTGGCCCCGTGCCAATTGCGACTTAATCCCCTCCGTCCCCTTTTCCCGAGGTGTTGATGTCCTGGGATGTGATCATCATCGGTGGTGGCCACAACGGCCTGGTCTGCGCGGCTTATCTGGCGCGCGCTGGCAAGCAGGTACTGGTACTGGAACGTCGCGGCGTCCTTGGCGGCGCTGCAGTCACCGAGGAATTCCATCCCGGCTTCCGCAACTCGGTGGCGTCCTACACGGTGTCATTGCTGCAGCCGAAGGTGATCGACGACCTGCAGCTGCATGCGCATGGGCTGCGCATCGTCGCGCGTCCGGCCAACAACTTCCTGCCATTGCCCGACGACCGCTACCTGCTGTCGGCACCTGGCCGTACCCGGGCTGAAGTCGCGAAATTTTCCGAACGCGATGCGCAGGTGCTGCCAGCGTATGAAGCGCGTCTGGAGATCTTCGCCGACGTACTGCGTGCGTGGGCCCTGCGCGCGCCGCCAGACATCGGCATTGCAGGTGGCTGGCGCGCCCTGCCCGCGCTGTGGCAGATGGGCCGTCTCGGCCGCGAACTGGCAGCGCTGGATGCTTCGCTACGCCAGGAACTGCTGGACCTGTTCACGCTTTCGGCAGCGGAGTACCTGGACCGCTGGTTCGAGAGCGCCCCCATCAAGGCGCTGTTCGGCTTCGACGGCATCGTCGGCAACTACGCCAGTCCGTACACTCCGGGCAGCGCTTACGTGTTGCTGCACCACGTGTTCGGCCAGTGCAATGGCGTGAAGGGTGCATGGGGCCATGCAATTGGTGGCATGGGCGCGATAAGCCAGGCCATCGCCTCGGCCGCACGCCAGGCCGGTGCAGAACTGCGTGTCGATGCGCCGGTGCAACGGCTGCAGATCGAAGGCGGACGCACGGTGGGCGTGGTGCTGGGCGATGGGCAGACTTTGCGCGCGCGTGCGGTGGTCGCCAACGTCAATCCGAAGCTGCTGTACGAGCAGCTGCTGGAACCGGCGCAGGTGCCCGCCCCCACGCGCGAACGCATGGCGCAGTGGCGCTGCGGCTCGGGTACCTTCCGGATGAACGTGGCACTGTCGCGGCTGCCGGAGTTCAGCGCCCTGCCCGGCCCCGGCGATCACCTCAGTGCCGGCATCATCATGGCACCCAGCCTGGACTACATGGATCGCGCCTGGCTGGATGCCCGCCGCGATGGCTGGTCACGCGAACCGATCGTGGAAATGCTGATTCCCAGCACCCTGGACGATTCGCTGGCGCCGCCTGGCCAGCATGTGGCCAGCCTGTTCTGCCAGCACGTGGCGCCGGTGCTGCCTGATGGGCGTCACTGGGATGACCACCGCGAGACCGTGGCCGACCTGATGATCGCCACCGTTGAACGCTATGCGCCAGGTTTCGCTGACAGCGTACTGGGCCGCCAAGTGCTGTCGCCGCTGGATCTGGAGCGTACCTTCGGCCTGATCGGTGGCGACATCTTCCACGGTGCGCTCAGTGCCAACCAGTTGTTCTCGGCACGGCCGATGGTCGGCCAGGCCGGCTATCGCGGTGCCCTGCCCGGGTTGTACCTGTGTGGGTCGGGCACCCATCCCGGCGGCGGCGTCACCGGCGCACCGGGACATAATGCAGCGCAGGTGGTGCTGCAGGATCTGTAGGCAGCCCCTGTGTGAATGCGGTACTCAACCGGCGACTGCATGGATCGTGGGGAGAGCAAACGCGTCTAGCAGTATTCGTAGATAGTTCTACCTTGCGGGGTTAGGTCCAGCGACCTGCAGAAGGCCAATCCCGACAAGCCGCTCTTCATCAATTGCTCTTTCATGCGGTTGCTTACGATGATGGAAGCAGGCCTTTCACGACACCTGACAACATCGAAATCGTCGGGCGACTCTTCCCTGATCACGGTATACAAGAACATATAGCTCGGGTTCGCGGGATCAAAGTTCGTAAGCTCGTACTCGCTCACCGTCATGTCGCAGCAACCGGCGAGGTTCGGGATATTGATCGCGCTGTAGCCTTCTACGACATCGTCACCGAATACAACCGCGGCGTCGAAAAATTCGACATCCGAAGGCGCCAAGGCTTCCAAGGCTGTCCTGAGCTCTCTGCTGACCAGGTCAGGTCCAGTGCTTGAGACAATGTGGTGCTTCCTTAGGCGCTTCAGAGCCGCCCGGCTTGTAGCCTGGTAGGAAAGCACAGGCTCTAGCCCTTCAAGCCGGATGCCCGCCCTGAACAGCAGGTAGTCCTCCGATTCATCATGAGCATAATTCAATAGCCCGTATGAGTTTCCGACAGTCGTCAGCAGATAGCCCATACCGAATTTCCAATTGATGTAAGAAACATCATTCGAAGCCCGGGGATGCAAAGTCAATTACCTGATTGCCTGTGCAACAGCCACTCTCAACGCCATCCGACAACCCGGAACAGCGCCCGGACGTCAGATGATTCTCTGGCACCTACAGCGTCAAATGATCCTTCGGATCATTTGACGCTGCGCAGATGGTTCGGGCGCTTCGGCGGGCCCGGCGGGCGGCGCTTGTTGAACGGCGATTGCCCGCGCCAGTAGCGGATCAGCAGCCAGCCGAACAGCATGCCGCCCAGATGCGCGAAGTGGGCCACGCCCGGCTGCCAGCCGGTCATGCCCAGCACCAGCTCACCCACGCCGAACAGGATCACGAAGGTCCGCGCCTTCATCGGGATCGGCGGGAACAGCAGCATCACCCGCTGGTTCGGGAACAGCATGCCGTAGGCCAGCAGCAGGCCGAACACGCCGCCGGAGGCGCCCAGCACCGTCGCCGGGTTTTCCAGTAGCGTACCCACCAGCAGCTGGCAGACACCGGCACCGGCCACGCACACCAGGTAATACAGCAGGAAGCGCTTCTCGCCCCAGGTCTGCTCCAGTGGTGCGCCGAACATGAAGACCGCCAGCATGTTGAAGAACAGATGCCCGAAGCTGCCATGCAGGAAGCCATAGGTCAGCAGCTGCCACGGCTGGAAATTACCGCCCGGCGAGAACGCGTCGAAGCCCTGCTGCAGCGGTTGCAGCATGAACGGCTCGAAGGTCTGCATGCCGAGCAGGAACGGCTGCTGCAGCAGGAACAGGATCGCGTTGGCGATCAGCAGGGCCTTGGTGACGGTAGGCAGTCGCGGGAACATGGGAGCACCGGCATGGAACGGCCTCCATCATAGCCGCAGCACCGTGTCTTGTTGGCGACCCGCAGGCGTGGCCCGTTCAGTCGCCAGCGGCGCTCAGCCGGGTCCCCACACGGCCGCATCCAGCGCCGCGGCCGGATCGGTGGGCGGCATACGCACCCGGCCCTTCTCCACCACCACGCCTTCGGCGCGTAGCCGCTGTGACTGCTCTCGCCAACCGGCCGACCCTTCTTCCATGGCAATGCGCCCGTCCGAGCGCAGCACGCGATGCCAGGGCAGGTCGGGATCGTCGTTCTGGCCCAGGATGCGAGCGGTCAAGCGCGCACGCCCCGGCAGGCCGGCACGCATCGCCACCTGGCCATAGCCCATCACCTGCCCCGCCGGGATCGCGCGGATCACCGCCAGGATGCGCGCACGCGCCTGCTCCGGCGTCAGCGCCGCAGGCGGGTCACCAGCAATACGCCGATCAGCACCAGCACGGTGCCGGCGATCTGCGCCGGCCCCATCGGTTCGTCGAGCAGCCATAGGCTCATCACGATGGTGGAAACAGGGCCCAGCATACCGACCTGCGCGGCCAGCGACGAACCCACGCGCTGCACCGCCAGCATGATCGCCAGCACCGGCAGCACCGTGCACACGGTGGCATTGACCAGCGACAGCCACTGCACCGGTGGCGGCGCCTGCCACAGCAGCGGCAGCGGATGGGTCACCGCAAAGTGCAGCAGCACCAGCACGCTGGCCACGCAGCTGGCGTGGGCGGTCAGCCGTACCGCGCCGATGCGCGCCACCACCTGGCCGCTGCCGAACAGGTACAGCGCGTAGCTGAGCGCACTGCCCAGTACCAGCAGGCTGCCGACGATGATCTGCCCACCCTCGCGCTGCAGGTCATGGCCGAAGGCCAGCAGCACGCCCAGATAGCTCAGCACCAGCGCGCCGATCTGCCAGCGGCCGGGGCGCTGCCGCGCCAGCAACACGTTGATCAGCAGCACCAGGGTCGGATTCAAGTACAGGATCAACCGCTCCAGCGTGACGCTGATGTACTGCAGGCCCTGGAAGTCGAGCAGGCTCGACAGGTAGTAGCCGGTGAAACCCAGCCACAGCACGCGGACGCGGTCGGCCCAGGACAGCGGCTCGGCCCGGCGCGCGGCCCACAACGCCATCAGCGCGAACAAGGGCAGCGCCATCAGCATGCGCAGCGCCAGCAGCGTGGTGGCATCGACGCCGTGACGCAGGCCGAGCTTGACGATGATGGCCTTGCCGGAGGCGGCGATGGCGCCGATCGCGGCCAGGCCGATGCCCCCCAGCGCGATGCGTGGGGAAGCGGTAGCGATACGGGAGACGGGGCTGGACATCAGGACGACGGCGGGCCGCATAGGGCGGCCCGGAAACGCATGGGGGCACCCATTATCGCATGGGGGCGCCAGGTGACCTGTAGAGCCGAGCCTGCGCTCAGCTGCACCATGTCTGCACGGAACGCAGCCGAGCATAGGCTCGGCTCTACAACCGCCCAGCTCAGCGCATCAACACCACTTCCTCGGCAGACGTCGGATGGATCGCCACGGTATCGTCGAACTGGGCCTTGGTCGCGCCCATCTTCACCGCCACCGCGAAACCCTGCAGGATCTCGTCGGCCGCTTCACCCAGCAGATGGATGCCCACCACCCGCTCTTCCGGGCCCGCGCAGACCATCTTGAACAGGCTGCGCTGGGTGCCGTTGGCCAGCGCTTGCAGCATCGGGCGGAAACGGCTGTGGTACACGCTCACCTGATCGAAACGGGCGCGCGCCTCTTCTTCGCTCATGCCCACCGCGCCCAGCGGAGGATGCGAGAACACCACGCTGGCTACGTTTTCATAGTCCATCTTCGACTGCGGGCGGCCGCCGAAAAGGCGATCCATCAGGCGCCGCGATGCAGCCACCGCCACCGGCGTCAGGCCGACCTTGCCGGCGATGTCACCGACTGCATGCACGCTCGGCACGCTCGTGGTCTGCCATTCATCCACCTCCACCTGTTGATGCTCTCCGATCCCGATGCCCAGCGCTTCCAGGCCCAGGTCACGACTGTTGCCGCGACGACCGGTGGCGAAGAACACTGCGTCGAACACGCTGTCGATCGGGCCGTCATGGCCGAACGCACGCACGCGTTCGCCATCGCGCTGCAGTTCGCGCAGGCGGTAGTCGAAATGGATGCGCACGCCCTGCTGCTTCAGGTTCTCGGCCAGCTGGTCGGTCAGCTCGTAGTCGAAGCGTTCCAGCAAGCGCTTTCCGCGCACAAGCAGGCTCACCCTGCTGCCCAGCGCCTGCAGCAGGCCGGCCAGTTCCACTGCAATGTAGCCACCGCCGATGATCGCGACCTCGGCCGGTGCCGCGCGCAGATCGAAGAAGTCATCGGAAACCAGGCCCAGTTCGGCACCGGGAATATCCGGGCGCAGCGGGTGCGCGCCGGTGGCGATCAGGATGTGTTCGGCGCTGTAACGCACGCCATCGCTGCAGGCCACCGTATGCGCATCAAGCAGATGGCCACGCGCCGGAATGCGCACCACACCGGTTTCATCCAGGCGTTTGTGGTAGCTGACGTGGATATTGCTGATGTAGGCCTGGCGATGGATCACCAGTTCCTTCCACGACAACGCCGGGCGTGCCTCGACATCGAAACCCATCGCACTGGCCAGGCCGATGCGCTCGTGCAGGTCGGCCGCCAGCCACATCGCCTTCTTCGGCACGCAGCCAACATTGACACAGGTACCGCCCAGTTCACCGGGCTCCAGCATCGCCACGCGCTTGCCATGCTGCGCCGCGCGGATCGCACCGGCCAGGCCGGCGGAGCCACCGCCAAGGACAATCAGGTCGTAATCATAGGGTGCAGTGCTCATCGGAATCGCTCGGGTCGGTAAGGGGCAGGATCGATCGCTGGGGTGCGGCCGCAGACGAGATCGGCGATCAGCTGGCCGGTGCCGGCGCTCATGCTGATGCCGAGCATGCCATGCCCCGCTGCAAGCCAGACGTGAGGATGCGCGGGTGCACGGCCGATCAATGGCACGTCGTCCACGCTCATGGGGCGCCACCCGCACCACTGCTCCTGCAGCTGCGCACCGCGTGGCGCGCGCAGGTAGTGGTCGGCGGCCTGCTGCAAAGCCTGCAGGCGGGCCGTGCGCAGCTGCGGATCGGCACCGGCGAATTCCATGGTGCCGCCCAGCCGCAGCGCGTCGCGCCAGGCGATCACGAACACGGAATGGTCTTTCAGCACCACCGGGCGCTGTGGCACCTGCGCCGGTCGCGACCAGGTCAGCGAGTAGCCCTTGCCGGGCTGGATCGGCACGCGCAGATCCAGTTGCCGTGCCCAGTCGCGCGACCACGGCCCGGTGGCCAGCACCAGCTCACGTGCCCGCAGGGTCTGCCCGCCAACCTGCACGCGTACCCCCTGTACATCGTCGCTGAAGCCCTGCACGTCCTTCTGCTCGTCGATCATCACGCCCTGCGCGCGCAGTACACGCGCCAGCTCCGCGGTGTAGCGGTCCGGCCGCAGCTGCGCATCACCGGGAAAGTGGATCGCGCCGGCCAGACGGTCGTGGAAGGCCGGATTGGCACGTGCGTAGCCGGCCCCGTCGATGCAGGCCATGGCGATACCCTGCCTGTTCAGTGCTTCGCACTCGGCCGCGTAGTGGTCGAAGTTGCGCGCATCGCCGAACACATAGTCCAGCCCGCGCGTATCGAATTCGCATTCCAGTGCATGCGCCTGCACCCAATCGGCCAAGCGCAACCGCGAGTCGTTCAGCAATGCACCCCGTGCCCGCGTGGATTGCAGCCAGTCACGCGCGTTGCAGCGCGCACCGAACTGAAGCAACCAGCGCCACAACGCCGGATCCAGCCGGGTGCGCACATACAGCGGCGCGCGCGGATCGAGCATCCAGCGCAATGCGCGCAGTGGCACGCCAGGCGCAGCCAGTGGAGGTGCATGGCTGGGGGTGACGGTGCCGCAGTTGCCGTGCGAGGTTGCCGCACCAATGCGGCCACGCTCGATCACACGCACCTGCCGGCCCTGCGCGCACAGTGCGAGCGCGGCGGCCAGACCGATGGCACCGGCGCCCACCACGATCACATCCTCGCGCGCGCCCAGCATCGATCAGCCCTGCCCGGCTCCGCGCCGCATCGGCGGCCACTGCCGGTAGGTCATCGCGCGCCACAGCCATTCCATCGGCCCAAAGCGGAAGTGGCGCAGCCAGACGTGCGAGATGCCCACCTGCACGGCGAACAGCAGCAGCGCGAACAGCAGCTGCACACTGCGTGGCATCATTTCGAACGCGCCCAGGCCGTAGTGGTAGAACAACCAGGTGCACAGCAGGGACTGGCCGAGGTAATGGGTCAACGCCATGCGCCCGACCGGCGCCAGCCAGCCCAGCCGCGCGCGCCAGTGCACGATCCAGGCCAGGTAGCCCAGGCACATCGGCAGGCCGCCGATCGTCAGCAGCGCCATCGCCGCCGTCACCGGCAGATCGTAGGCACCCGGCGCCAGATACGGCTTCCAGGCAACACCCAACAGCGTGACCAGCAGGCCGAGGGGCAGCGCCACCCAACGCAACACCGCATACAGCCGCGGGAAGCGCTCTGGCGCCGACAGCGCACCGCTACCGGCAAACCAGCTGCCGATCAGGAACATGCCCAGCACTTCCGGGCCGGTGATCAGCATCGCCCCCATCGACGTGCCAAACTCGCTCAGCCGCTGCGCATTGGCCTGCATCCAGCTGCCGTGCCCGTACACCTGGCGCTGCAGATCGATGCTCTGCTGCGCCTCGGTGAGCATTCCCCGCACCTCGTCCGCCGAGGCCATCGACACCATCGCGCCGACCAGCAGCATCATCGCCACGCCGCCGAGGTAGAGCGTCGCGCCCATCCACGGCAGCCAGCTGCGCGGCGCCTCGCGGCAGGCCAGCAGCGGCAACGAGACCAGTGCGTACAGCACAAGGATGTCGCCGGACCAGACCAGCAGCGCGTGGCACAGGCCGATCAGCAGCAGACCGGCACTGCGACGCAGGTAGAACGGGGTGAAATCACGCCCCGCCAGCTCGGCGCGTTGCGCCATCACCGCAAAGCCGGCGCCGAACAACAGCGAGAACAGGGTGAAGAACTTGCCCTGCACGAACACATAGACAAAGGCATCGGCCCAGTAGTCGATGCCATGCCAATGCACGTCGATGGCAGTGAACGCCAGGTCCAGCGGCCCGCTGAAGGCCTCGATGTTCATCAGCAGGATGCCCAGCAGCGCGGCACCGCGCAGCACGTCCAGCACGGCGATGCGTTCGCCGGAGGCCATCGGCTGCAGGGAAGGAGAAGCGGCGTTCACGGGGCATCCGTCGGTCAGGTCCACCATTATGCCGTCGGCCCGCGCGCCGTGGATGGGCGCGCCGTATTCCAGAAACGCAACGGCCCGCCGAAGCGGGCCGTTGCTGACATCACGATCGCGCTGCGATCAGTGGTGGTGACCACCGTCGCCGTGGACGTGGCCGTGATCGATCTCTTCCTGGCCGGCTTCGCGCACATCGACGATTTCCACGTCGAAGTGCAGATCCTTGCCAGCCATCGGGTGGTTCAGGTCCACGTCGACGACGCTCATGCCGACCTTCTGCACGGTCACCGCACGCGGGCCGAAATTGGTCTGCAGCACGACCTGCTGGCCCGGAGCCAGCTTGGTGTTGCCGAAGTGCTTCTTCGGCACGCGCTGGGACAGGCCCTCACGGCGCTCGCCGTAGGCGTCGGCAGCATTGACATCGACGCTGAAGGTCGCGCCGGCTTCCTTGTCCATCATGGCGTTTTCCAGGCCCGGGATGATGTTGCCGTGGCCGATCAGGATCGCCAGCGGCTCGCCGCGGTCCTTGGACGATTCGATCGGCTCCTGGCCGACTTCGGAAACGGTGTAGTGGAAGCGGACAACGCGGTCTTTTTCGATCTTCATGCGCAACTCTGTCTGGATCTGCCGGAGGCAGGCGGGTTGGGGCGGGTTGTCGCCCGGCGGGGACGCCGCCATCATGACGGCCAATCCAAGGTGGCGCATTATCCGGAGATCATGCACATCACGCCAGTTTCGTCCGGCCTGCGCCGGCTTCTCGCCCCGGCCCTGCTGCTGGCCCTGCCCCTGCTGATGACCGCCTGCGGCGGTGGCAAGGCCACCCGCCCTGCGCCGCCCCCGCCAACGGCGAACTGGCCAAAGACCGTGCCGGACAACCCGGAGGCGGCCAACTCGGTGCTGATGCGCGCCATCAGCCTGGTCGGCACCCCCTACCGCTATGGCGGCAACACTCCCGATTCGGGCTTCGACTGCAGCGGCCTGGTCGCCTATGTCTACCGCGAGATGCTGGACCTCAAGCTGCCACGTACTTCGCGTGACCTGGCGGCGGTACAGGGTCCGAAGATCGATCCGCAACGCCTGGCCACCGGCGACCTGGTGTTCTTCGGCAGCCGCGGCAGCGTCACCCACGTTGGTATTTATGTAGGTGAAGGGCGTTTCGTGCACGCGCCAAGCACCGGTGGCACCGTGCGGCTGGACTCGCTCAGCGGCCCCTACTGGAAAGACCACTACACCGGCGCGAAACGTGTCCTTCGCTAAAATGAACAGGCGATATGTTCAAAACTGTGACGCCGATCACCTTGAAACTAACGGATTACTAACGGAATTTTTAACTTATCCGCGCTTTTACAGGGCATGATGCCCCATCGTTTTTTTCCTGTGACCGACGCGTGACGACTGACGACCTGAAAAGCGAAGGCCAGACTTCCGTATCTTCACGCAGTGCCCGCCCGTTGTTGCTTGGCCTGGCGCTGTGTCTGACCAGCCTCCCGGCCTGGTCGCAGACTGCTCCGAACCGTTCCGATGTGACCCCGGCCCCGCTGGCCGAGAACACCGCCCGACCGGCCGCCAAGGCCGAAGCTGCCGCTCCGCAGCGCAGCCGCGTCGACGCCGCCGCCAGCGCTACCCTGGCCGCCCTGCTGCCGCACCTGGCCGCCAACGACACCATTCCGCTGATGGACCGCTCGGCCGTGGTGGCCGGTGACCTCAGCCGCCTCCTCGCCAACTACGACACCAGCAGCGCTGCCAATGGCAGTGTTGTCGGCACCGCGGCCGACAACGGCAAGGTGCAGTCGCTGCTGCGCCGCGCGATGACCCTGCTGGGCACCCCGTACCGTTGGGGCGGCAGCAACCCGGACAGCGGCTTCGACTGCAGTGGCCTGGTCGGCTACGTGTTCCGCTCGGCCCTGGGTATCGAGCTGCCGCGCGTCTCCCGCGAGATGGCGCACGACGACAACGCCGAACTGATCAACGACCGCACTGCGCTGGCGGCGGGTGACCTGGTCTTCTTCGGCCGCAAGGGCCGCGTCGACCATGTCGGCATCTATGTCGGCGATGGCCGCTTCCTGCACGCACCGAGCTCGGGCAAGGACGTCCGCGTGGACACCCTGCTCAGTGGCTACTGGGGCAACAAGTTCATGCAGGCCCGCCGGGTCGACCTCTGACCCGCTGGCGCTACGGCGCCGCCTGAAAGACAAAAAGCCGCTGCCCACGCAGCGGCTTTTTTGTTTGGCCCGCGCAATGGTGGGTAGCTGCCGACCTTGGTCGGCATCGCCCTCATCCACGCATGGCGTGGAGCTACTGTCCTCTGGTGGGTGCCGACCTTGGTCGGCACTGCTTCCACCCACACGCATGGCGTGGATCCACCAGGAGAAAACAAAAAGCCCGCCGGTCAGGGCGGGCCTTTCATCTCCACGCAACCTCAGGCGCGTGGCGGTGTCGGGTCCGGATCGTCCACGCCGACATTGCTGGACGGGTTGTCATACACCGCCTGGTCGAGCAGCCCGGTTTCCTTGGCCACGATCACCGGCACCAGCATCTGGCCCGTCACATTCGTCATCGTGCGCATCATGTCCAGGATGCGGTCGATGGCATACAGGTAGCCGATGGTTTCCAGCGGCAGATTGGCTGCGCTCAGCACCACCGTGGCCATGATCACCGCGGTGCCCGGCACGCCGGCGGTACCGAAGCTGCCCAGCACCGAGGCGATCAGCACCACCACGTACTGTTCCGGGGTCAGCGGCACCCCGCTGTACTGCGAGATGAACACCGCGCACAGCGCCGGGTAGATCGCACCGCAGCCGTCCATCTTGATGCTGGCACCCAGCGGCACCGCGAACGAGCCGTAGTCCTTGTTCACGCCCAGGTTGTGGGTGATCGAACGCAGCGCCACCGGCATCGCCGCGAAGCTGGACGAGCTGACGAAGGCCACCTGCATGCCCGGCGCCGCGCCGCGGAAGAACTTCAGCGGGTTCAGGCCGTGCGCCAGCAGCAGTGCGCTGTAGACCACCACGATGTGCAGGGCGCAGGCCACGTACAGGGCCAGCACGAAATGACCCAGCGGCAGCAGCTTCTCGAAGCCATAGCTGCCGACCAGGCCGGCGATCAGGCCGAAGGTGCCGATCGGGGTGACTTCCAGCACGAAGCGGGTCACCTGGATCATGATGTCGCTCATCTGGCCGACCAGCTTGCGCGCCTCGGTCACCTTCTCGCCCAGCTTGACGATGGCAAAACCCACCAGGCCGGCGAAGAAGATCACCGGCAGGATCGAGCCACGGCCGGCGGCCAGCACGGTCTCACCGGCCGCGTTGACCTTGGTGCCGATGCCCGACAGCGCATAGAAGACATTGGCCGGCACCACGTCCAGCAGCACCTGCACCACGCTGGGCACTTCGCGCGGCACATAGTTGCTGGCCATCGACAGCTGCAGTCCACCGGCGCCAGGCTGCAGCACGGTGCCCACGCCCAGGCCGACGCACACCGCCAGCGCGGCGGTGATCACGAACCACAGGAAGGTGCGGCCACTGAGCGCGGCGACCGACTTCTGGCCGTGCAGCGACGAGATCGCGTTGATGACCGCGAAGAACACCAGCGGCACGGCGATCATCTTGATCAGGGTGACGTACAGCTCGCCGAGCGGGCCGAACCACGTTTCCGCGGCAGGGCCAAGCGCCCAGCCGGCCAGCGCGCCGAGCACGAAGCCACCGACCACGCGCTGCCAGAATGGAATCCGCAGCCAGGCAGAGACCAGCTTCATAGGCAATCCAGAGGGGAAGGAAGGGATGCTGGCACGATAGCCCAAGGCGGCCCGCAGAACGACCGCCCGGCCGGCAAATCAGTGTGTCATCGGCGTGCCTTGCGGCACCGGGCATAATGAACGTCCCGTTACAGTTTGTGAGATCCCAGCGTCCATGCGCCGTTCCGTCTCCCTGTTGGCCGCCTGCGCCACCACCCTGCTGCTGGGCGCCTGTGCCAGCACCACCCCCGCCGCTGCCCCGACCGGCCTGAAGGTCGCCGTCGACCCTGTCGCCCATCCGGCCGGTGAGACGCCGCAGTGGTGGTACCGCAGTGGCGCCGCCCAGGCCGCCGCCAACGGTGCGATGTCCGGCAAGGCCAAGAACGTCATCCTGTTCCTCGGTGACGGCATGAGCCTGACCACGGTGGCCGCCTCGCGCATCTACGAAGGCCAGCAGAAGGGCGGCTCCGGTGAAGAGAACCTGCTGTCCTGGGAGCGCTTCCCGGCCACGGCGTTCAGCAAGACCTACAACACCGATTCGCAGACCCCGGATTCGGCCGGCACCATGACCGCCATCACCACCGGCGTGAAGACCCATATGGGTGCAATCGGCGTCAGTGCCGGCAGCCGCACCGACTGCGCCGACAGCCTGTCCAAGGGCCTGCTGACCTGGCTGCAGCTGGCCGACAGCGCCGGCCTGGCCACCGGCGTGGTGTCCACCGCGCGCCTGACCCATGCCACCCCGGCGGCGACCTATGCGCACTCGCCCGAGCGCAACTGGGAAAACGACACCGACCTGACCGACGCGGCCAAGGCCGCAGGCTGCAAGGACATCGCCCAGCAGCTGCTGTCGACCTCGCGCTATGGCCGTGGCCCGCTGGTTGCCCTCGGCGGCGGCCGGGGTGAATTCACCACTGTGGAAGAGCGCGATCCGGAGTACGACGACAAGGTCGGCCAGCGCCTGGATGGCCGCAGCCTGGTGCAGGAATGGCAGCAGGCACACCCGCAGGGTGCCTACGTCTGGAACAGCAAGCAGCTGGCCGCCGCCGCGAACGCGCCGGCCATCCTCGGCCTGTTCGAGCCGGACCACATGCGCTACGAGTACGAGCGCCCGCAGGATCCGGGCGGTGAGCCGAGCCTGGCCGAACTGACCGCCGCAGCGATCAGGAATCTGGCCAAGCACCAGGAAGGCTACGTGCTGATGATCGAAGGCGCGCGCATCGACCACGCCAACCACAGCGGCAACGCCTACCG
Source organism: Stenotrophomonas sp. 78350_Sma (assembly GCF_056482105.1). NCBI lineage: Bacteria > Pseudomonadati > Pseudomonadota > Gammaproteobacteria > Lysobacterales > Lysobacteraceae > Stenotrophomonas > Stenotrophomonas sp. 78350_Sma. Next base: position 3,345,191 of record NZ_CM151182.1, read on the forward strand.
TGCGCTGACCGAGACCGTGGCCCTGTCCGACGCGGTGCGCGTGGCCAACGAGCTGACCTCGGCCGACGACACCCTGATCATCGTCACCGCCGACCACTCGCACACGCTGAACTTCGTCGGCTACCCGGCGCGCGGCAACCCGATCCTGGGCAAGGTGAAGGACAAGGGCGGCGAAGATGGCGCCGGCAAGCTGGATTACGCGCTGGACGGCACCGGCCAGCCGTACACCACGCTGAGCTATGCCAACGGCCCGGGCCATACCGGCAGCAGCAACCAGCAGCCGGCCGGCCCGAAGCGCTACCCGCACAACCCGAGCAGCTTCGAACCGGCCAACGGCCGCCCGAACCTGCGCGAGGTCGACACCGAGCATCCGGATTACATGCAGGAAGCGCTGGTGCCGATGAAGTCCGAGTCGCACGGCGGCGAAGACGTCGGTATCTGGGCACGCGGCCCCGGCAGCAAGGCGATCCGCGGCACGCTGGAACAGAACGCGATCTACCACATGATCGTGCAGGCCACGCCGGCCCTGCGCGAGCGCCTGTGCCAGGCCGGCACCTGCGATGACAAGGGCGTGCCGGTTCAGCTGCCGGCACCGACGGCCTTCGAGCGCAAGGCCGAGGCCAAGTGATCGCACGGCAGGCCCGCCCTGCCCCTGCCAGCGGCCGCTCCGCGCGGTCGCTGGCCCTGCTTGGCGTGCTGGTCAGTGCCAATGCAGCGGCACAGGCACCGGCGTGCAAGCTGCTGACCGACGAACACGGGTTGTGGCCGCTGCCCAACTGCGAGGTGGTCGACCACCGGCCGAAGATCCAGCCCGACACGCTGAAGTACCTGAATTTTGATGACCACGGCCTGGCAGTGGTGTACGCCGACCAGGGCTTCCACTACGTCAACCGCAAGGGTCGCAGCCTGCCGGTGCTGACCTGGGACAACGGTCCGGAAACACCGCAGGAAGGCCTGCTGCGCGCCCGCGTCGGCCACCGCGTGGGCTACTTCGACCTGAAGTTCCGCCAGGTGGTGCCCGGCACCTTCGATTTCGGTTGGCCGTTCCAGGACGGCGTGGCCGAGGTCTGCAACGGCTGCCGTCGCGGCACGCCGGATGGCGATGGCCACACGCCGATGGAAGGCGGAGAGCGGTTCCGCATCGACCGATCGGGCCGTCGGGTGAAGTAGGGTTTCGGCAGGGCTGCGCCCTGCACCTGCAGACGCAACGGCAACGGCCGAAGCAACAGCAACAGCGTGCGCTCCGTGGGATGGCGGGGCACTGTGGGTTTGCGGGGACGCCGTAAACCCGTCCCTGGGGGCTTGGTCGCCGCATCCATGCGGCTCACACCCCGCAAACCCACAGTGCCCCGCCTTCGACAGATTCCGGCGGCTGTTGGTAGGTGTCGACCTTGGTCGACACATCTGTCAGATATCGAATGAGTCATCCACGCATGGCGTGGATCTACTGTGTCGACCAAGGTCGACACCTACCAAGGCAATACGTCGTTCCAACAGATCGCGGCCAACTGTCGAAGGCGGGGTGGGTCCGGTTGCGGGAGTGTCCGCGGCATGGATGCCGCGGCCAAGCCCCCAGGGATGGGTTTACGGCGTCTCCCGCAACCGGACCCACCCCGCCATCCTTCAGGAAACCAGCTTCTGCTGTTGCTGTTGCTCTGGCTCGTAGCGGGTGCAGGGCGCAGCCCTGCCGAGCAACCCTATACTTGCCGCCGTGACTGCCTTCCCTGCCCTCGTTCCGCTGGATGCGCCGCTGCTGGTGGGCTACAGCGGTGGCGTCGACTCCACCGTGCTGCTGCACTGGCTGTGGCGCTGCGCGCAGGCCTCCGGCACTTCGCTGCGCGCGGTGCACGTGCACCACGGCCTGCAGCCCGATGCGGATGACTGGGTGCTGCACTGCCAGCAGCAATGCGACGCCTGGGGCATCGAACTGGCCGTGCACCGCGTGCAGGTCGAGAACGGCAGAGGCCTGGGCACCGAGGGTGCCGCGCGACTGGCACGACGCGCCGCGTTCGCCGCCGAACTGCGCGACGGCGAAACACTGGCACTGGCGCAGCACCAGGACGATCAGGCCGAGACCTTCCTGCTGCGGGCCCTGCGCGCTTCCGGCGTCGATGGCCTGGCGGCGATGTCCATGCACAGCCGCCTTGGCGAACATCCCTTGTGGCGCCCGCTGCTGGCGGTGCCACGCAGTGCACTGCTCGACTACGCGCGCCACCACGCGCTGCGCTGGATCGAAGATCCCAGCAATGCTGACGACCACGCCGATCGCAACTTCCTGCGCCTGAAGGTACTGCCACTGTTGCGCCAGCGCTGGCCGCATGCCGCTGCGGCACTGGCGGGCAGCGCGACGCACTGCGGGCAGACCCGCGAACTGCTCGACGAGGAGGACGCCGAGCTGATCGCGCATCTGGAGGTGGCACCGCGCGTGCTGTCGCTGCAGCTGCTGCGCCAGGTCTCACCAGGGCGCGCCGCACGCGTGCTGCGTGCCTGGGCGGCCGGCCACGGTGCGGCACCGCTGCCGGCCACCGTGCTGCAGCAGGCGCTGGACGAGCTGCTGCCGGCCGACAACGATCGTCAGGCCCGTGTGAGCTGGCACGATCACGCGATCCAGCAATGGCGCGACCACGCCTACCTGCTGCCGGCCCGGCTGCCTGCGCTTCCCCTCGCGTGGCAGGCCGAATGGGATGGACGCGCACCGCTGCCATTGCCCGATGGTGGACAACTGCGCCTGCAGGGCACCCCGGCCTTCGAACGCCCGCTGCAGGTCCGTGCACGCGTGGGCGGTGAGCGCATTCTGCTGCCCGGCCGCCAGCATTCGCACGCATTGAAGGACTGCCTGCAGCGTGAGCACCTTGCCCCGTGGCGGCGCGCGCAGCTGCCGTTGATCTTTGATGGCCCGCAGTTGCTGGCCGCCGCCGACGTGGTCATCGGCGCGCCCTTGCAGGCCTGGTTGCAGGCGAACGACGCACAGCTGCAGTGGCGTCCCGGCGGCTGGTGAATTGACCCCCGCGCGCAGCCCGTCCACACTTGCCGCATGGCCAAGAAGTCCCCCGAAAACGCCTCCCCGGTCGCCCAGTTCGAGCAGTCGCTCGAATCGCTGGAACAGCTGGTGGAGCAGATGGAAACCGGCGAGCTGAGCCTGGAAGCTTCGCTCAGCGCTTACGAGCGTGGTGTCGGTCTGTACCGCCAGTGCCAGCAGGCGCTGGAGCAGGCGGAACTGCGCGTGCGCCTGCTCAGCGATCCGGCGCAGCCGGAAGCCTCCGAGCCCTTCGACCCGCCCAGCCATGACGGCTGAGGTTCTGTTCGCGCGCTGGCGCGACCGTATCGAAAGCCAGCTCGACGCCGCTCTGCCCTCGCCTGCCGAAGCACCGCAGCGCCTGCACCAGGCCATGCGCTATTCGGTGCTGGGTGGCGGCAAGCGCATGCGGCCGCTGCTGGTGTACGCCAGTGGTCACCTGTTCGGCGCGCAACCGGAAAGCCTGGACGCGGCCGCGATGGCCGTCGAGCTGATCCATGCCTATTCGCTGGTGCACGACGACCTTCCGGCAATGGATGACGACGCCCTGCGTCGCGGCAAGCCGACCACCCACATCGCCTTCGACGAAGCCACCGCGATCCTTGCCGGTGATGCGCTGCAGACCCGTGCCTTCGGCCTGCTGGCCGATGCACCGCTGCCAGCCACCTTGCGCGTGGCCTGCCTGCAGACCCTGGCCCATGCCTCGGGTGCTTCAGGCATGTGCGGCGGCCAGGCGCTGGACATCGATGCCACCGGCCAGCAGCAGACGCTGGCGGCATTGACCCGCATGCATGCCCTGAAGACCGGCGCCCTGATCCGCGCGGCAGTACGCATGGGCGCGCTGTGCGGCCAGGCCCACGAACCGCAGCTGGCCCAGCTGGACAGCTTCGCCGACGCGCTCGGCCTGGCCTTCCAGGTGCGCGATGACATCCTCGATGTCGAAGCCAGTTCCGAACAGCTGGGCAAGACCGCCGGCAAGGACCAGGCACAGGACAAGAGCACCTTCCCCGCCCTGCTCGGCATGGACGGTGCGAAGGCGCAGCTGCACGAGCTCGCTGCACGCATGCAGTCGATCCTGGCCGGGCATGGCGACGAAGCCGATGCACTGCGCGCGCTGGCGACGCTGGCGGTGGAACGCGATCACTGATCGCTATACACGGCCGGGCATTTCCCGCACACGAAAACGCCCGGCAGTGCCGGGCGTTTTCAGTTCCGCGTGCGGACGATCTTACTTGATCAGGCGCAGCGCGAACGGGTAGCGGTAGGCTTCGCCGTTGTTGGCCTTGACCGCAGCGATGATGCTGAACACCAGGCTGATGATGCCGACGATCGGCGCCAGGATACCGCCGATGATCACGATCATCAGGATCATGCTGATGACCATGGCGATGGTCACGGTGATCTGGAAGTTAAGGGCTTCCTTGGCCTGGTCGGTCACGAAGGCCTTGCCCGCGTCATCCTTGTTAATCAGCCAGATGATCAGCGCGCCGATGAAGCCGGTGAAGATGCCCAGCAGGTGCGCGGCCAGGGCCATGGTGCGCTGGTCGGCCGGGACGTCGGCGATGGCCGGCGGCGGCGGCGGGACGTTATCGAATTCGCTCACGACAAAACTCCTTTTCATTGGGTGGTCTTGACCAACCAGCACCCAGCTGATTGCGTCAGGCGGGCATAGCTTACGCCATCGACGGCATCAATCATTACCGGCGATGGTCATCCGCCCCAACAGGATCGAACCGGTCCGGATGTGCGAGCGGGGATCAACGTCGCTGCCGACCGCCTCGATGCTGCTGAACATCTCGCGCAGGTTGCCGGCGATGGTGATGCCGTCCACCGGGTACTGGATCTCGCCGTTCTCGATCCGGAAGCCACCCGCGCCACGCGAATAGTCGCCGGTCACGCCGTTCACGCCCTGCCCCATCAGCTCGGTCACCAGCAGGCCGTCGCCCATCTGCCGCGCGATGTCCTGCAGGGAGCCGGCATTGGCCGCCAGCTGCAGGTTATGCACGCCACCGGCGTTGGCAGTAGTCTGCAGGCCCAGCTTGCGTGCCGAGTAGCTGCCCAGCACATAGCGTTGCAGCACGCCGTCGCGGACCAGGGCCGAGGCGCGGGTGGCGACGCCGTCGCCGTCGAAGGCCGCCGAGCGCAGGCCACGGCGCAGGTGCGGCAGCTCCTCAATCTGCATCCATTCCGGGAACAGGCGCTGGCCAACGCTGTCCAGCAGGAAACTGGCCTGGCGATACAGGGCACCGCCGGACACCGCCGACAGCAGGTGCCCGACCAGGCTGCGCGCAACTTCCGGGGCGAACAGCACCGGCATGCTGCCGGTGGCCAGCGATCGCGGCTGCAAGCGGGCGACAGTGCGCTCGGCGGCACGACGACCGACCAGGCCCACCTCTTCCAGATCCTCGCGGGCCAGCGCACTGGTGTACCAGCCATCTCGCTGCATGCCATCGCCCTGCCCGGCGATCAGCGCACAACCGACCGAATGGTGGGTGCCGCGCTCACGGCCGATGAAGCCATGCGAATTGGCATAGACCGACAGGCTCTGCATGCTCGACACCGAGGCGCCGTCGGAATTGCGGATCTGCGCATCAGCCTCACGGCCTGCGGCTTCGCAGGCCAGGGCCAGGTCCACCGCCTCGTCGGCCTGCAGCGGCCACGGGTGCCAGCCGTCCAGGTCCGGGAAGTGGGTGGCCATCAGGTCCGCCTCGGCCAGGCCGGCGGCCGGGTCGTCTTCGGTATGCCGGGCGATCGCACAGGCCTGTTCGACCGTGGCGGCAAGGCTGGCCTCGTTCAGGTCGCCGGTGCTGGCGCTGCCCTTGCGTTGGCCGAAATAGACGGTGACGGCGATACCGCGGTCACGGGTGGACTGCACGGTCTCAACCTCGCCAAGGCGGACATTGACCTCCAGGCCACGGTCTTCGCTGCAGCTGACCTCGGCCTGGCTGGCGCCCAGCGCACGGGCGCGGTCGAGCAGCTGCTGGGAAAGGTCGGCCAGCCGTTCCAGCCGGGCCGGGCTGTCGTCGCCGACAGCGACTTCAGGGGCGATCACGTTCAATGCTTTATCCTGTACGGGTTGGGCCCGGCATCACGCCGGGCGACTTTTTTTGAGATCAGGTAGGAACGATGCGCGGACGCGACGAAGAAACCGGTGAATTCCACGACAAGAGCCGCAGCCAGAACCGGCGCGACGCGCTCGACGTCCTGGCCCTGGGCGAGAAGCTGGTGTCGTTGACCCCGGCCCAGCTGGCACGCCTGCCGATCCCGGAAGACCTGCTGCCGCATATCGCCGAGTGCAAGCGCATCACCGCCCACATCGCCCACAAGCGCCAGCTGGCGTTCCTGGCCAAGCACATGCGCCGCGAAGAAGACGCCACGCTGGATGCGATCCGCGATGCGCTGGACGCCAACAGCGAAACCGGTCGCCGTGAAGTGGCGATGATGCACCGCGCGGAAGACTGGCGCGACCGCCTGCTGGCCGAGGGTGACAAGGCGCTGGCTGCACTGCTGGACGACTACCCGCAGGCCGACCGCCAGCAGCTGCGCACGCTGGTGCGCAATGCGCAGGCCGAGAAGGCCAAGAACAAGCCGCCGCGCGCCTACCGCGAAATCTTCCAGGTGCTGCGCGCCCTGATGCTGCCGGCCGCGCTGGGCCTGAAGGCCAGCGCCGAAGACGCCGACCCCGTCGAGACCGACGAAGCCGACGAGGACTGAGTCCCCGCCGAGCGGGGCGGTGGCGCTGGCCATCGCCCCGCTCAGGCCTGGGTACCGCCGACGGTGATGCCCTCGATCAACAGCGACGGCTGGCCAACCCCCACCGGCACGCTCTGCCCGTCCTTGCCACAGATACCCACGCCCTCGTCCAGGGCCAGGTCGTTGCCGACCATGCGCACCTTCTGCATGGTTTCCGGACCGTTGCCGATCAGCGTCGCCCCCTTCACCGGCGCGGTGATGCGGCCATCCTCGATCAGGTAGGCCTCGGTGGCCGAGAACACGTACTTGCCGCTGGTGATGTCGACCTGGCCGCCACCGAAGTTCACCGCGTACAGGCCCTTCTTCACCGAGCGGATCATTTCCTGCGGGTCATGCTGGCCGGCACGCATGTAGGTATTGGTCATGCGCGGCATGGTCAGGTGCGCGAACGATTCGCGGCGGCCGTTGCCGGTCGGCGCCATGCCCATCAGGCGTGCATTGAGGCTGTCCTGCATGTAGCCGACCAGGATGCCGTCCTCGATCAGCGTGGTGCACTGGCTCGGGTGGCCCTCATCGTCGATGTTCAACGAACCACGACGGCCGTCGAGCGTACCGTCGTCGACGATGGTCACGCCCGGCGCCGCGACGCGCTCACCGATGCGACCGGCATAGACACTGGTGCCCTTGCGGTTGAAGTCGCCTTCCAGGCCGTGGCCGACCGCTTCGTGCAGCAGCACGCCGGGCCAGCCCGGGCCCAGTACCACCGGCATCACCCCGGCCGGTGCCGGAACGGCGTCCAGATTCACCAGCGCCTGGCGCAGGGCCTCGCGCGCAAACGCTTCCGGGCGACCGTCGGCGAACAGCGCCTCGTACCCATAGCGGCCACCACCGCCGGCATAGCCGGACTCGCGGCGGCCGTTGTGTTCGACGATCACCTGCACGTTCAGGCGCACCAGCGGGCGCACGTCAGCGCCCAGTACACCGTCGCTGCGGGCGATCAGCACCGTATCGACGCCGCCGGACAGGCTCACCATCACCTGCTTCACGCGCGGGTCGGCGGCGCGCAGGTAGCCATCCAGGCGCTTGAGCACCTCGACCTTGGCCTCGTTGCCGATGCCATCGATCGGGTCCAGCGCCGGGTACAGCGCGCGCGCGTCGCCGCGCAGCAGCGATCGCCCGGACTGGGCGCCGCCTTCGCGCGAAATCGCACGCGCCGACTGCGCCGCGGCCAGCAGCGCATCGGCATGGATGTCATCGGAGTAGGCGAAACCGGTCTTCTCGCCGGAAATCGCCCGCACGCCCACGCCCTGCTCGATGGAATGGGCGCCGTCCTTGACGATGCCGTCCTCCACGCTCCAGCTCTCGCGGCGGGCGTGCTGGAAATAGAGGTCGCCGAAGTCCACACCGGGGCCGAGCAGCTGGCCGAAGGTGCGCTCCAGGCCAGCGGTATCCAGGCCGCCGGGGCGCAGCAGGCGGTCTTGGGCAAGCGTCAGGGCGATATCAGTCATGGTCTCGATCTGGGGGTGCGGGGGCGCTCAGGCAAGCCCCGTGAACAGGAGGTCCACGCTCAGCGTGAGCGTGGCAGGTCGGTAACGGTCGGCGGTACGGCCGGGGCCGGGCGCGGTACGGGCGCTGGCGGGGTCTTGTCGCGGCTGCGTTCGATCACTTCCACCTTCGGCTCCTTCCATGGGCCGGTCACCTTGTAGGTGCGGGCGCCGATCTCGCCGAGCGGTTTGGACAATACCGCATTGGTGGCCGCGCCGAGTGCCGCGCCGACCGGGCCACCTGCCACCGCGCCGACCACGGTCAGCAGATTGCCGGCCCGCGGGTTGACATCGATGGTCTGGTCGAACTGCTGGTTGCGCAGGTCGGCCTGGCCGCGGATGGTGATGTTCGCCGCCGGGCCTTCGATCAGCACCTTGTCGGTGCGGGCCATGCCCTGTCCGAACTGCACGCTGCCGTCGACCTGGTTGAACGCGAAGCCCTTGGAGAAGAAGTCGCGGAAGTCGAACATCAGGCGCCGCGGCAGCTGGGTCACGCTGAGCAGGCCCAGCACACGACCGGCGCCCGGCTCCAGCTCCAGCAGCTGGCCATTGCGCGCGTGCAGGTCAAGGCGGCCCTGCAGGTTGGCCAGCTGGAAGTCCGACGGCCCTCCGCTCCACGACGCCTGCAGCTGCGCCTGGCCGGAGCCGCCGCGCAGCTGGCCGCCGTAATCGAGGTTCTGCATCAGGCCGCCCAGGTCCTCACTACGCACCTGCGCGGTCAGTTCGGTGCGGGCGCCACCGGTGCGGCCCAGCCAGCGACCACTGATGTCGATCTCCTGGTCCGGCGCCCGGAAGCGCAGCTCGTCCACGTTCAATCCGTTGGCCAGTGGCCGCGTGCGCAGCACCGCCTGGCCGAGCACGACCTTGCCGAACTGCAGGTCGGCGATGTCCAGCGCGAACGGCGGCAGCTTGGCCGGGTCCATGTCGTTGGCGCCGGCCTGCACCCGCGCTGGCGCGGCCGCGCCCGGTGCCGGCGGCAACGACTGCCAGTGCACGCGGTCGAGTTGGCCACTGATGGTGCCTCCTTCGGCGTTGGGTACGGTCAGGCGACCGGCCAGCGAAGGTCCATCCAGGCGCACATCCAGCGCCTGCGGCCCCGGCTGCAGCTGCAACCGGGTCTGCTCGAAGACGCCGCCGATCAGCATCAGCTTGCCGACCTGCACGTCTACGGCACGCAGCGGCATGCCGTCATCGTCGTTGCCACCGCGGGCAAGGCCGATCCACTCCAGCGCATCCAGGGTCGGGCTGCGGCCATTGACGGACAATCCGCTCGGCGGCGGCTCGCGATCGGCATGGTCGCTGCCCAGAGTGACCTGCACGCCGGTGCGGTTGTTGTGGCTGCGCGCGGCCAGCGCCAGCCGCTGGCCAAAGGCCACGTCGATGCGGCCGGCACCCATCGGCAGCTGCGCGGCCACCGTGGTCGCCAGCGGCTCGGTGGCCGGCTTGTCCAGGGGCGCCGGCAGGTCCAGGCGGGTTCCCACCAGATCCGAACTCAGGCGCAGCTCGCTGGGCGGTGAGGGCGCTCCCGGTGCGACTTTGGGCAGGTTGACCGCGATGGTCCATGGCGAGGTACCGGCGATATAGGGCTTGAGCCACGCCATTTCCGGGGCACGGTCAATCAGCACGCCCGCGTCGAGGTTGGCCGCCAGCTGCGACTCGAACGCCAGCCTGCTGTCGTGCACGTAGCCGCCGGCGCGCAGGCTCAAGCGGCCATCCTGACCAAGGTGGCGCACCGCCAGTTCCTCGGCACCGAAGCCACCATTGCTGTAGCGCGCCTGCCCATGCATGTTGTCGAAGGCCAGCTGGAAGCGCTTGTCCACCAGCTTCACACCGTTGAGGTCGACCGTGCCCTGCAGGTGACCGCCGCCTTCATCGTGGTGCAGCGGCTGCAGCAGGTCGAAGGTCACGTGCGCTGGGCCGCTGGCGACCAGGTTGTCCAGGGTATCGCCATAGTCCTTCTGCAGCGGGCTCTGCCGCAGCATCGCCAGCAGCTTGCCCGCATCGCTGGGCGCATTCGCGCGCACATACAGCGGCTGCTGGCCGAAGTCCGGAATGCCCGCTTCGAATGCCTGTACCGCCACGCCGGCCAGATCGCCGCGCCCGCGCATGTCGAAGCCGGGGCCGATGAAGGCGATGTCGGCATCGACCTGGCGCATCAGCGGCCAATCGTGCTGGAAGCGGATCTCGCCATTTGTGATGTGCCCGGTGGCCTCGAAGCGGCCATCATTGTTGTCGAACGGCCAGTCATCCAGGTCACCGCTGACCAGCCCGACACCGTTGCGCACCTGCCCACCGGCCAGTGCCATGTCCAGCCAGTCGGTGGCGCCCTTGCTCATCTTGGAATGGATCCAGAACCGCTTGGCCGCGGTCATCGGCACATCGTCCAGCTTGGCCGCCAGCTGCAGCCACGGCCGCGTGCCGTCCCCCTGGAACCAGACGCCGCCACGCACGTCGGCTGCGTAATCGGTACCTTCCACCCGCATCGCCGCGGTGCCGATGCGCCAGCCACCGGCCTCGTCGCGCCAGCCCACCACCTGCCCGGCCAGATGCAGGTCGTGGCGCACGCCGAAGCCGGTCGGCCAATCGAACTGCAGCTGACGTTGCGGCTGCAGCTGCAGGCTGAAGCCATCGGCATCGCCCTCGAAGCGCCCCCCCAGGCCGCGCAGGCCCGGCGAGTGACCCACGCTGGCGAAGCCCAGCGACTGCAGCTCACCCTGCACCCACAACGGGCCATCACGTTCACCGGCCAGCTGCAGCTCACGCACATCCAGCTGCGGTTTGGACAGGAACAACCAATGGCGCAGGCCGGGGTCGAGGCGATCACTCAGCGCCAGGGCCCGCAGCGCGGTACCGGCCTGTACCTCGCCGGAACCAACCCGCAACTGCTTGCCGACCTGCAGGTGCAGGCCATCGAGCTGTTGTTCGCCGTCTCCCGACTTCAGGCGCAGGCGCGGCACCTGCAACGCCCAGCCATCGGCCTGGCGCTGCCAGCGCAGGCGGGCCTGCACGCGCTGCAGCTGCAGCTGCGGAGCAGCCACGTCGGGCATCGGTGCGCCGTCGATGCGGACGTCACGCAGGTCCGAATCAGTGGTCAGGGCCACCGGCGCGAAATCGCGCAGGGTCAGCCACAGGTTCAGTTCGCCCTTGCCCTCGCGCAGGCGGATGCCCCCGGCCGCCAGCAGCGGCGACCAGGCGTGGAAATCAACGGGGTCTGCGCCAAGCCAGGCCTGGCCGTTGCCGCCTGCGCGGTCCACGTCCAGTACTGCGGTCAAAGGCAGCGCATCGGCCTGTGCCCATGCCCGTACGCCCACCCGCAGGCGCTGGCCGTTGACGCGCAGGCGGAGGTCGATGCGCGGCAGCGTGGTGTCGATGCCCAGGCCCGGCGCATGCACGCCCAGGCGGCCACCGATCACCTGCAGTTCGCCCAGCCGGCGCAACGCGTCCAGCGGGTCGCCGCCGGTGTTGGACCGCGGCAGGCCACGCACCGACCAGCGGCCGTCCTCGCCCTGCTGCAGGTCCAGTGCCAGGCCACGCAGGCGCAGTTCGGTCAACGAGCGGCCGGGCAGCAGCCCGCTGTACATCGACACCAGCACCTCGGCCTCGCCGATGGCCAGGCCCTGGCCGGCGCCGATGCGCAGGCCCTTCAGCTGCAGCAGCGGACCACGCCGGGTCCAGGCCGTCTGCAGCTGGTCGAAATGCACCGGCTGGCCGGCGCGTTCACTCAACCAGGCGGCAATCCTGTCGGGATGGCGCTCGGCCAGCGGCAGCAGCTGGCTGAGGGTGCCCACCAGCAGTGCCAGCCCGACCAGGCCCACCGCGCAGGCGGCAATGAAATGACGGCGGATCCTTCGCAGTCGCAGGCGCGGCGGCGCGCTCATCGGCCACCGCCGGCCTGCGGCCGGCGAGGATCAGAGCAGAACAACATCGAATTGCTCCTGCAGGTACTGCTCGTCCGCCTGGAAGCGGATGCTCTTGCCGAGGAATTCCTCCAGCTCGGCCACCGCCGAGGACTCCTCGTCGGTGATGCGCGCGACCACCTTGGTCGAGGCGATCACCAGCAGGCGCGCGGCATCGAACTGGCGCACGGCACGGGTGATCTCGCGGAAGATCTCGTAGGTCACCGTTTCGGTGGTCTTGATGCTGCCACGACCGCTGCACTGCGGGCAGGTTTCCGACAGCTGGCGCTCCAGGCTCTCGACCGTGCGCTTGCGGGTCATTTCGACCAGGCCCAGCGGCGAGAAGTCGTACACCGTGGTCTTGGCATGGTCGCGGGCCAGCGCCTTTTCCAGCGTACGCAATACCTGGCGGCGGTGCTCGGCATCATCCATGTCGATGAAGTCGATGATGATGATGCCGCCCAGGTTGCGCAGCCGCAGCTGCCGTGCCACCGCCTGCGCCGCTTCCAGGTTGGTGCGGAACACCGTCTCTTCCAGGTTGCGCTGGCCGAGGAACGAACCGGTGTTGACGTCGATGGTGGTCATCGCCTCGGTCTGGTCGATCACCAGGTAGCCACCGGATTTCAGCGGCACCTGCTTGTCCAGCGCACGGCCGATCTCGTCCTCCACCCCGAACATGTCGAAGATCGGACGGTCGCCGGCGTACAGCTCGAGTTTCTCGGCCAGCACCGGCATGTACTTGGCAACAAAGGCCTGCAGCTGGCCAAAGGTCTCCTTCGAGTCCACCTTCACCTTGTCCACGTCCTTGCGGATCAGGTCGCGTACCGATCGCAGCGGCAGGCTCAGGTCTTCATAGATGTTGCTGCACGAGGCAGCTTCGCGGCCACGACGCTCCACCACGTTCCAGACCCGCGACAGGTAGGCGATGTCCTCGGCGATGGCTTCGGCCGGCTGGCCCTCGGCGTTGGTACGCACGATGTAGCCGTAGCCACCATGCTGGGCCGACAGCTCGGTCACCAATGCCTTCAGCCGCGCGCGCTCGGTTTCATCCTCGATGCGCGCGGACACGCCCACGACCTTGGATTGCGGCAGCAGCACCATGTAGCGCGAAGGAATGCTGATCTGCGTGGTCAGGCGCGCGCCCTTGGTGCCGATCGGGTCCTTCACCACCTGCACCACGATGTCCTGGCCATCACGCAGCAGCTCGACGATGGGCACGCTGGCCGGCGGCGGCAGGGTCGTGTTCTCGGTGTCGGCACTGGCCACCGGGGCCGGGCGCACCACGTCGTTGGCGTGCAGGAACGCGGCGCGCTCCAGCCCCACTTCGACGAAGGCCGCCTGCATGCCAGGCATGACCCGCTGCACCTTGCCCTTGTAGATGTTGCCGACCACGCCACGGCGCCAGCCGCGCTCGATGTGCAGTTCCTGCAGCATGCCGTTTTCGATCACCGCGACCCGGGTTTCGCGCGGGGTCACATTGACCAGGATTTCCTCAGACATCGGCAGCCTCCCTGGCGGCATCAGCAGTTGGGGCCGGCACGCCGCAGCGCGCCAGCAGACGATCAGTGTGCAGCAGCGGCAGTCCCATCACGCCGGAGTAGCTGCCGGAAAGATGTTCGATCCAGCGTTCGGCCCCGCCCTGGATGGCGTAGGCGCCGGCCTTGTCCAGTGGCTCACAGGTGGCCACGTAGGCGGCGATGTCGGCAGCGTCGATCGGCGCGAAGGTCACTTCGGAAATGACCAGTTCGCTGTCCAGCCCATCCGCACCGACCACCACCACGGCGGTCATTACCTGGTGGGTGCGCCCGGCCAGTCGCGCCAGCATCGCACGCGCGTCGGCTGCGTCGGCCGGCTTGCCGAACACTTCACCGTCCAGCACCACCTCGGTGTCCGAGCCCAGCACCCGCGCCTGCGGGTCTTCGGCCAGCACCCGCGCCAGCCCGGCACGCGCCTTGTCGGCCGCGACCCGGCACACATACTGTTCGGCACTCTCGGTCGCGGCGCGCTGCTCGACGACCTCCAGGTCCAGGGCCTGGAAGGGGCGTCCGAGTCGGGCCAGCAACTGGTTGCGTCGGGGGGAGCGGGAAGCAAGATAGAGCATCGGCACAGCATAACCTGAGCCCGTCACCTGAATCGTCGGCAACCCGTCGAGGAACGCACACAACCCCGAACGGGCTCACAGCGCGTTCATCGCTACGACACCACCCTCACCGCACAACAAGGAGATCCCATGCGCCTGACCGCCACCCCGCTGCTGCTCGCCCTGTCCCTCGCCCTTGGAACCTCGATGACCGCCCATGCTGCCCCGTCGTCGCCATCGATCGCCGCCGCGGCCGAAGGCACCCTGCTGAACATCTCGTCCAACGCCGAAGCCACCCGTGTGCCGGACGTCGCCACGCTGTCGGCCGGCGTGGTGACCCAGGCCGCCGATGGCAACAGCGCGATGCGCCAGAACGCCCAGCAGATGGACAAGGTGCTGGCAGCGGTCAAGGCCGCCGGCATCGCCGAGCGCGACGTGCAGACCAGCGGGGTCAGCCTCAACCCGCAGTACCGCTACGCCGACAACGAAGCGCCGAAGATCACCGGCTACCAGGCCAGCAACACGGTCAGCCTGAAGGTCCGCGACATCGCCAAGCTCGGCAAGGTGCTGGACGCGCTGGCCGCACAGGGCGCCAACCAGATCAACGGCCCCAGCTTCGAGATCGATCAGCCCGAACCGGTCTATGACGAAGCCCGCCTCGCCGCGCTGAAGAAGGCCCAGGCCCGTGCCCAGACCTACGCCAAGTCGCTGGGCCTGCAGGTGCGCCGCATCGTCAGCATTTCCGAGAACGCCGGCGGCGGCTACCGCCCGATGCCGATGATGCGGGCCATGTCGGCCGGCGCAGCGATGGACAAGGCCACCCCGGTCGCACCGGGTGAATCCACTGTTTCGGTCAATCTGGACGTGGTGTTCGAACTGGGTCGCTGATCCCATCCCTTCCGGTAGACAGAGGCGGGTCCCGCAGGGGGCCCGCCTTTTTCATGTGGGCCGGGGCGGCTGGCTGAAGGCCAGCCCAACGATCCTGTCCCTGCCTCTAGGCAGTGGCCGGGGCCTGGCGTTAATGATTGGCTGCCAGCCGCGTGCGGCAACCCCGCCACGGGCCCTGGTGCGTTGAGGACTTCGTCACTGGCATGGAGGTGGACCATGGTTCGTACGTATCCCGTTGCATCCCCGCACTTCGACCCCGCCCGCGTTGCCGCCTGGAGCGCGGCCATCGCCCTGCATCTGCTCGCGTTCCTGTTGCTGTTGATCCCGGCGACCTACCAGGCCGTGCAGGTCCCGCGTGACAAGACCACGGTCAGGCTGATCGAGAAGATTCCGCCAACGCCGCCCCCTCCGGTACTGCAGGAACCGGAGGAAGTCGCCCGGGTCGTGCCGAAACCGCGCACCCAGCCGGTGGTTCCGCCACTGCCCGCTCCCACGGCGACCGTGGAAGAGACCCAGGGCATCGCGCTGCCGGCCGCCGAACAGGCCGCGCCACAACTCGCGCCGAGCATCGACGCCCATGCACCGCTGGCCGGCGCCCAGCTGCAGTACCGCAGTGCCCCACCACCGGCCTATCCGGTCGCCGCGCTGCGCAACCATGAGCAGGGCACGGTGCTGCTGCGGGTGGAGGTCGACAGCAGCGGTCAGCCGGTCGCGGTCAGCATCGAGCGCAGCAGTGGCTCGCGCCACCTGGACCAGGCCGCACGCCAGCAGGTGCTCAAGCGCTGGCGCTTTGAACCGGCCCAGCGTGATGGCGTAGCGGTACCGGCCATCGGCCTGGTGCCGGTGCAGTTCTCGTTGCCGGACTGACGATTCGGGGCCGGTCCGACCGCCTGTCGGACCGGCCTTCGGGATCGAAATGCCAAACTCGGCAAAGTTCGAGCTCAAACGTTACGGATTAAGCAAAATTTCACGACTTCGTCACCCGTCGGAAACCTAGATTGGCCCGTCCCGGACACTCCGGAGACAGCCCTCAACGCTACGGTTTTCCAGTTAGGAGAGAAGCTGTGAAACACCTGATCCAACGGCCCGCCAGCCGCCGCCGCTGCACCCTGGCATCGTCCATCACCCACATCCTTACCGGCGGCACCCTGCTGCTGGTTGGCGCCGTGGCTTCCACCTCCGCGTTCGCGCAGGAAAAGGCCACCAACCTGGACCGCATCACGGTTACCGGTTCGAACATTCCGCGCACCAACACCGAAACACCGTCCCCGGTGCAGGTGGTGACCCGCCAGGAAATCGACCGCACCGGCAAGACCACGGTTGCCGAATACCTGCAGACCCTGACTGCTGATGGCTCCGGCTCCATTCCAAAGACCTTCGGCAACGGCTTCGCCGGCGGTGGCGCCGGTATTTCGCTGCGTGGCCTGGGCGCGGGTTCGACCCTGGTCCTGTTGAACGGCCGCCGCATGGCCACCTACGGCCTGGCTGACGACGGCCAGAAGGTCTTCACCGACCTGAGCACCATTCCGCTCGACGCGGTTGAACGCGTGGAAGTGCTGAAGGATGGCGCCTCGGCGATCTATGGCTCCGATGCCATCGCCGGCGTGGTCAACATCATCCTGCGCAGTGACTTCCAGGGCGCGATCCTGCGCGGTTCCTACGGTGTCTCCGGCGACGGCGATGGCGACGCGAAGAAGGCGACCCTGACCGCGGGTACTGGCGACCTCGCAACCGACGGCTGGAATGCCTTCTTCAGCCTGGACGTCGGCAAGACCGACGCGATCAAGATCAGCGATCGCAAGAACCGCAAGTGGATCGGCACCGGCGATACCCGCCCGTGGGGCTACGGCAACAACGCCCAGTTCCTGGGCGGCGCCTTCCTCAGCGGCGGTACCCGCGGCGGCGTAGGTCCGAATGGTTCGGTGTACGACAGCACCGGCCATCTGGTCGCCCTGCCGGGCTGTGCCGGCCTGACCACCATTCCCGGCCAGAACGACGCAACCGCCCAGGCACAGGGCTGCCTGTGGGATCCGAACCAGCTGTACCGTGACCTGACCCCGGAAGAGAAGTACGTCAACGTGTTCGGTCGTGCCAGCTTCGCCTTCGGCGAAGGCGGCGAGATCTACACCGAGATCGGCTACTCGAAGAAGGACACCACCTTCAGCAACACGCCGTCTGGCGTTTCAGGCGGCTGGGGCTACCCCGGTGGCCCGATCAACGCCAACAGTGGCGATGGCGCCACCGTGCTGGGCCCGAACCATCCGGACAACCCGATCCCGGGCCAGGCCTCGCGCCTGCGTTACTCGGCCTGGGATGTCGGCCCGCGCGTGACCGACAACTCCAACGAGTTCACCCGCTTCCTGGTCGGCGTCAAGGGCAACTGGGGTGACTGGAGCTACGATACCGCCTACCTGCACTCCGGCACCGACCTGGTCAACAAGCGCACCGGCTTCCTCAACTACGACAACGTGCGTTGCGCCCTGGCCAATCCGAACTGTGCCGGTGGTGTGTGGCGCATCGGCGACAACGCCAACCTCAATTCGCAGGCGCTGTACGACTTCATCTCGCCGCGGATCAGTGCACGTGCCAAGTCGACCCTGGACATGTTCGACTTCACCGTGTCGCGCAGCCTGATGGACCTGAAGGGTGGCCCGCTGGGCCTGGCGATCGGTACCGAGTGGCGCAAGACCAGCAACAGCCTGACCCCGCAGACCTTCACCGACCAGGGCCAGATCATCGGCCTGGGCTATTCGGCCTACGACGGCACCCAGAACGTCTACGCCGGCTATGTGGAACTGTCGGCACCGGTGCTGGAACAGCTGGAACTGTCCGGCGCGCTGCGTTACGACAAGTACGAAAGCGGCGAAGGCAAGGCAACGCCGAAGCTGGGCATCAAGTGGACCCCGGCTGACTGGATCGCCCTGCGTGCCAGCTACGCCGAAGGCTTCCGCGCGCCCAACCCGGCCGAGAACGGCGATGGTGGCCTGGCTGCCTTCTCCAATGCTGCCGACCCGGTGCGCTGCCCGGGCGGCAACCCCGCACCAGGTGCGACCTCCGACGATTGCGGCGCCCTGCCGGTCGCGATCATCACCCGTCCGAACAAGGACCTGAAGCCGGAAGAGTCGAAGAGCTACTCGGTGGGCATCGTGCTGCAGCCGACTTCCACCACCTCGCTGACCGTGGATGCATGGCAGATCAAGCGCACCAATGAAATCGCCCAGGGCGACACGGGTGCGGCGATCGCGGCAGGCAATGTGCTGCGTGACAACAACCTGCTCAACGGCGTCCCGGGCACCGGCAGCATCCTGGCCGTCAACACTGCGTACATCAATGCCGCATCGACCCGCGTCCGCGGTATCGATACCGATATCCGCCAGACCTTCGATATCGGCCCGGGCCAGCTGGAAATGGACCTGCAGTGGAGCCATGTGCTCAAGTTCGAGCGCACCGATGCCGACGTCACCCGCGACTACGCCGGCACCCACGGCAACTGCGACGTGACCAACTGCATCGGTACGCCGAAGGATCGCATCAACTTCGGCACCACCTGGCGCCAGGGTCCGTGGAGTGTGAGCGGCGTCGCCAACTACATCTCCAAGATGGAGAACAAGGATTTCCGTGGTCCGGAGGGCTCGTACCAGTTCTCGTACTTCGACGGTACCGACGTCACCAAGATCTCCTCGTTCACCACCTTCGACCTGTCCGGCCGCTGGAACATCACCGAAGCCTTCGAGCTGAATGCCTCGGTGCAGAACGTGTTCGATCGCATCGCTCCGCTCGACCCGACCACCTACGGTGGCGTGAACTACAACCCGCTGCACTTCAGCGGTGCCATCGGCCGTTACTTCACCGTCGGCGCCAAGTACACCTTCAAGTAATACCGTTCAACGCACCACCTTCGAAGGCCCGGGCATCTGCCCGGGCCTTCGTCGTTGCGGCCCCCTTGCGCGCATGTTCACGGGCACGCCGCTACCGTGGGGTAGCGGCATCACCGCCGCAGGGGACATCATGGCCGCGACCTCACAACGCCTCGGGCTGCCCGCGTTGACCGCACTGGTGGTCGGCTCGATGGTCGGCGCCGGCATCTTTTCATTGCCGCAGAACGTGGCGCGCAGCGCCGGGCCGGCTGCGGCACTGCTCGGCTGGGCGGTCAGCGGCGCCGGCATGCTGATGCTGGCCTTCGTGTTCCAGGCCCTGGCCAACCGCCGGCCGGATCTCGATACCGGCATCTACGCGTATGCGCGCGAGGGCTTCGGCAACTACATCGGTTTCTCCGCGGCATGGGGCTACTGGGTCGCCTCGGTACTCGGCAACGCCAGCTTCTTCGTGCTGATCTTCAGTGGCCTCGGCCACTTCATGCCGGTCTTCGGTGAAGGCAATACCCCGGCCGCCGTGGCCGCTTCGTCGCTGCTCCTCTGGACCGTGCACCTGCTGGTGCTGCGCGGCCTGCGCACCGCCGCCATCGTCAACGGCCTGGTGACGGTGGCCAAGCTGCTGCCCATCACGTTGTTCCTGATCCTGGCCGCCGGTGCGTTCCGCATGGATGTGTTCCGTGCCGGTTTCCTGGGCACGCCCGCGCTCGGCGACCTCGGCCAGCAGCTGCGCGGCATGATGCTGGTGACCGTGTGGGTATTCATCGGCATCGAAGGCGCCAGCATCTACTCGCGCCGCGCGGCCCGCCGTGCTGATGTCGGCCGCGCTACGGTGATCGGCTTCCTCGGCGTCTGGCTGCTGCTGGTGCTGGTCAGCCTGCTGTCGATGGGCGTACTGTCGCAGGCCGAACTGGCCGGATTGCCCAATCCGTCGATGGCCTACGTGCTGCGCGCCATCGTTGGCGAGTGGGGCGCGACGGTGATCATCATCGGCTCGATCATTTCGGTACTCGGCGCGCTGCTGGCCTGGGTGCTGCTGTGTGCCGAAGTGCTGTACGCCGCTGCGGGCGACGGCACCATGCCGGCCTTCCTGGGCCGCGAGAACGCGCGCGGCGTGCCGGCCAACGCACTCTGGCTGAGCAATGGGTTGATCCAGCTGTTCCTGCTGCTGGTGCTGGTCAACTCCGGCAGCTACACCGGCCTGGTGCTGCTGGCCGCGTCGATGAGCCTGGTGCCCTACTTCCTGTCGACCGCGTTCGGCGTGCAACTGGCGTGGCGCGGGCACGCCTATGCGGGTGAACCGGGCGTGCGCTGGCGCGATTTCGCGGTGGCGCTGCTGGCCAGTGCCTACGCGTTGTGGCTGGTGTATGCAGGAGGTCTCGACAACCTGCTGCTGTCGGTGCTGCTGTATGTGCCCGGCGTGGTGGTGTTCGCACTGACCCGGCTCCAACGCGGTGAGCAGGTATTTACGCGTTGGGAATGGGTGCTGTTCGGTGCCATTCTGGTGGTGGCCATCGCTACGCTGGTCGCGTTCTCCAGAGGTGAGCTGGCACTGTAGAGCCGAGCCCGCGCCCGGCTTGGCACAGGCAGCCGCGCATGGCCCGGCTCTACAGCTGGCGTTCCGGCAGCATGCCGATATCCTGCATCCAGCGTTCGGCCAGCCGCGGCCACGCCGTGACCGGTGCATTCTTCATGCGCAGACCGAACGCATGGCCGCCGCGGGCGAACAGATGCATCTCGACGGGCACGCCTGCGTCGATCAGGGCCTGGTAGTAGGCGAGTGATTCGCGCACGTCATCGGTGCGATCATCGGTGGCCTGCGCAATGAACGTCGGCGGCACCGCATCATCCACGACGATGTCCCTGACCAGCGAGAGCCCCTTGCCATGCCCGGCCCACAGATGGCCGGAGTACATCACCATCGCGAAATCCGGGCGGCTGGACTTTGAGTCGGCCGCGTCGACCGCCGTGTAGCTGCGACGTGCATGCGTGCTCAATCCCGCCACCACGTGCCCACCCGCCGAAAAACCGATCACCCCCACCCGCTTCGGGTCGATGTTCCAGCGCTCTGCCTGCGCGCGCAGCAGGCCCATTGCACGTTGCGCGTCCTGCAAGGCCATCGGCACCGTCGGGTTGTCGCGACAGTTGCAGTCGGGATCCCAGTTCGGGCCGGACGCCGGCACGCGGTACTTCAGCAGCGCGCAGGTGATGCCCTGCGCGTTCAACCAATCGCAGATTTCGCTGCCTTCCAGGTCCATCGCCAGCACCCGATAACCACCACCAGGCACCACCATCACCGCGGTGCCATTGGCCGGTCCCTTCGGCGGAAACACAGTGAGTGTCGGCACGGCCACGTTCTGCAGCATCGTCCAGCGTTCTCCGCTGGCCTTGGAAACTGCTTCGCCAACCTGCTCGGGGCCTTTCAGTTTTGGCGGCGCCTTCACCATGCCCTGCGGCCACAACGGCAGCTCGGTGGTGCCCTGCGGCGGATGCCAGGTCGGTGGTGCCGCATTCGCTGCGGCGAACGTCGGTTGTGCAAGCAGCAGAAAGACGACGGACAGGAGTACGCGCACGATCAACATCCGTGGTTGGATACAGCAGATTGTAGAGCCGAGCCCGCGCTCGGCTGCATTCTCGAAGCCGAGCGCGGGCTCGGCTCTACACCAACGCAAAAAAAAAACCTGCATCTTGCGATGCAGGTCTCTTCAATGTGGCGCCCGAAGTTGGACTCGAACCAACGACCCCCTGATTAACAGTCAAGTGCTCTAACCGGCTGAGCTATTCGGGCAGACGACTAGTATAACCACTCTTCACGCGCGATGGTAGGGGTGATTCGCAATCATTGCGGCGGCCCGGTACAACTGCTCGGCCACCACCAGGCGCACCAGCATGTGGGGCAGCGTCAACGGTCCGATCGACCATTTCTCATCGGCCAGCGCGGAGACTTCCGGCGAATGCCCTTCCGGGCCGCCGATCAGGAAGGCAAGGTCCCTGCCCTGCCCGCGCCAATGCTCCAGGCGCTGTGCCAGCTGCTCGGAACTGAGCTGGCGACCGGGCACATCCAGCGCGACCACGTAGGCATTCTTCGGCAGCGCGGCGATCACGCGCTTGCCTTCGTCTTCGGTGGCGCGGCGCGCATCACGGCCCTTGCCACGCAGGCCAGGCTCGATTTCCACCAGTTCGAACGGCAACCAGTGCGACAGCCGCTTCTGGTACTCGGCGAAACCCTGCGCCACCCAGCTGGGTGCGCGTTCACCGGTAGCAATCAGGCGGGCTTTCATCAACGGTCCTCCAAAACGTCGACGGCGCCATCGGCGCCGTCGAAGGGATGCATCAACGTGCGGCTCAGGCCACTTCGTCGTCGCTGGACGGCGGCTGGTCGCCAACGGTCCACAGGCGTTCAAGTGCGTAGAACTCACGCACGCGCGGCAGCATCACATGCACGATCACGTCACCCAGGTCGACCAGCACCCACTCGGCTTCGCGCTCGCCTTCAACACCCAGCGGCATCACGTCGAGATTCTTGGCGAAGCGCACGACTTCATCGGCAATCGACTTGACGTGGCGGGTCGAGGTGCCCGAAACGACGATCATGTAGTCGGCAACGCTGGACCGGCCGCGCACATCGATCTCGACCAGGTCCTTGGCCTTCAGGTCTTCGGTGGCTTGGCGGACGCTGGCCAGCAGTTCCGGCACGGACGGCGGCGGGCTGGGCAGATCGACCTTGATGGTCTGGGGCTGGGTCTGGTTGCTCAAAGTGGATCGACTCGATAAACGTGGGGGCGATTATACGGGCAAGCCGGGGCGGCGGCATTCACGGCGTAGGGGAGCGGTACAGGCCATGCGCGGCCACATAGTCGGCCACGGCCGGTGGCAGCAACGCCCGCCAGGGGCCGCCGCCGGCAATCTGTGCACGCACGGCACTGGCCGATTCCTCGCGCAGCGGATGATGCAGGCGCAGGATGCGCCCGGCCGGACTGGCAAACAGGGTCTGCTCGTTGTCGGCCCAGCGCCCTTCCAGGGCGCGGCCCAGTTCGCCATCCAGCGAGGCCTGCAGGGGACTGCCCGGGCGCTCGGCCACCACGAAATGGGCCAGCCCGAACAGCGCCTCCCATTCATGCCAGCGGGTCAGGCCCAGCAGGCTGTCGGCCCCGACCAGCCAGGCCAATGGCCGGCTGGGGCCCAGCTCGCCGCGCAGTTCGCGCAGGGTGTCGACGGTGTAGGACGGGCGGCCGGGAAAGCGGATGGCGCGGTCCAGTTCACGATGGTCCAGCAGCAGGCCAGGCTCATCGCCGATGGCCAGCGAGAGCATGGCGAAGCGCTGGTCAGCGGTTGCGCCCGGCACCGAGCGATGCGGCGGATCAGCCGCCGGCAGCATGCGTACAGCGACCTGCAGTTCGTCACGGGCAGCACGTGCGATAGCGAGGTGTCCGAGGTGCACCGGATCGAAGGTGCCCCCGTAATAGATCCGCAGGCTCATCACTCAGGCCCGCGCCAGCAGGCGCACGGCACGCGGTTCGGCCACGGCTACCAGCAGGCGTTCCAGCGCCAGCCAAGCGTCACCGTCGGCGCGCCCCTTGGCGATACGGTCGACCAGTCCGGCCTCGGCCACGAAACGCTCCCAGCGCTTGCCCTCGGGATGCCGCTGCAGCGCACGCTTGTAGGGCGCCTGCCGCGATTCCCAGATGCCGCGCGATTTCATTTCGGCGGCCAGATTGCCGCCGCGCGCCTGTACCCGGGCCAGGCCGGCACCGGCCAACAGCTCGCGGATCACCATTGGCATCAGTGCGGCCACGGCCTCGCCCTCGCCACGCAGGCCCGCCAGCATGCGCAGCACCGCCGGCGGCTGGCCGGAGAACGTGGCTTCCAGCAGCCGGAAGACGTCATAGCGCGCGGCGTCGGCCACCAGTGATTCCATCCGTTCCACGTCCAGCGGCTGGCCGTCGGCCAGCAGCGCCAGCTTGTCGATTTCCTGCGCAGCGGCCAGCAGGTTGCCTTCCACCCGCTCGGCCAGCCGCTGCACGGCGGCAGGGTCGGCACGCAGGCCCTTGCCACGCAGGCGGCGCTCGATCCAGTCCGGCAGTTCGTGCGGCTTGATCGCCCAGGCCACCGACAGCACACCGATGCGATTGACCGCCTCGGCCCACTTGCCCTGGTGGGCCTTGCTCCATTCGTTGGCGGTAATCATCAGCACCACGTCCGGTGCCGGGTTGGCGCAGAACTGACTGATCACCTCGGCCCCGTCCTTGCCGGGCTTGCCACTGGGCAGGCGCACCTCGACCAGGCGGCGGGCACTGAACAGGCTGGGCGCGTTGAAGCTGGCGTCGAGCTGGTTCCAGTCGAAATCACGGCCATCGGCGTCGAACACTTCCCGCTCGCCGATGCCCGCGGCGCGCGCGCGCGCACGGACGGCGTCGGCCGCCTCAAGCACGCGCAGGGTTTCCGGGCCGGCAATCAGGTAGACCGGCGCCAGCGGGGTGTCAGCGCCCTGGCTGGCCAGCTGCTCCGGACGCAGTTCCATCGCCGCGACTCAGTGCTTGGCTGCGGGGACCGGCTCGGCCGGCACCGCGCCTTCAAGCGGTTTGGCCTTCGGCGCCGACAGGCTGCCGCCCTTCTCGATCTCGGCACGCACCACGCTGTCGATGCGGCGGATGATCGATGCGGACATTTCCCGTCGCAGCTCATCGGCCAGGATTTCGCGTTCGGTGGTGGTACCGGTGGCGTCGGTCGGCGGCGAGACGTAGTCGCGCGACAGTTCGATCACCTGCTGCGGCACCAGCTCGCTGCCGTCCTCGCGACGGAAGATGAAGATCACCGCATAGCGCAGGCTGTATTCCTGCGCACGGCCCTGCGAGTCGATGGCGATCGGCAGGTCACCCCAGCGTTCGGACAGCACCTGGAGCTGGGTACTGGGCCCCTTGCTGTCCTCGTCTGCCAGCTTGGCACCGGATGCCAGCAGGCTGCGATTGAGCAGCTTGACCAGTTCGCTGTAAGGCGCGGTGGAGACCACCTTCACCGGCGCCGTGTCGGTCGGCAGCATCAGCTTGTTGCGCAGATGGAAACCGCAGCCGGCAAGGCCGAGGACAAGAACGAGGGCAAGCAGGATTCGGGTCATGGAGACAGTCTGGCGGAGCCGGGCGATCACGGCAACACACAGCCTGCCCGAAGCCGCGTGAATGCAGGGCCATCAACTGCGTGGCCCCGCACCGGAAGGGCACCCGCCACCCTGCAGGCGGCGGATGCGGGGTACATCAGGCGGCGACGATGTTCACGATCTTGCCCGGCACGATGATGATCTTGCGCACCGTCAGGCCTTCCATGAACTTGGCCGCATTCGGCTCGGCCAGGGCCAGTGATTCGACCTGCTCGCGTGCAGCATCGGCGGCCACCTCGATGGTGCCACGCAGCTTGCCGTTGACCTGCACGGCCAGGGTCAGCGCGTCGCGCACCAGCGCACCGGTGTCTGCCTGCGGGAATGGCTGGTCTTCCAGCAGCGTCTCGCCATGGCCCAGCACCTGCCACAGGGCGTGGCTGGCATGCGGGGTGATCGGGTTCAGCAGCAGCACGATGGCCTGCAGCGCTTCCTGGCGCACCGCGCGGCCCTGCTCGCTGCTGTCCTCGAACCTGGCCAGCGCGTTCATCAGTTCCATCACCGCCGCGATGGCGGTGTTGAAGCTGTGGCGGCGGCCATAGTCGTCACCGACCTTGCCGATGGTCTCGTGGGTCTTGCGGCGCAGCGCCTTCTGGTTGGCATCCAGCGCGGCCACATCCAGCGCCGGTGCGGCACCGTCGGCGGCGTGCTTCTGCACCTGGGCCCACAGGCGGCGCAGGAAGCGCGCCATGCCGTCCACACCGGCCTCGTTCCACTCCAGAGACTGTTCCGGCGGGGCAGCGAACATCGAGAACAGGCGCACAGTGTCGGCACCGTACTTGTCGACCATCGCCTGCGGGTCCACGCCGTTGTTCTTCGACTTGGACATCTTCTCGGTGCCACCGACCACCACCGGCTCGCCGTCGGCGATCAGGGTGGCGCCGGTGATGCGGCCACGCTCGTCGCGCTGCACTTCCACATCGGCCGGGTTGATCCAGTCCTTCGAGCCGTCCGGATTCGGGCGGTAGTAGGTCTCGGCGATCACCATGCCCTGGCACAGCAGGTTGCGTGCCGGTTCGTTGCTGTCCACCATCCGCGCGTCGCGCAGCAGCTTGTGGTAGAAGCGGAAATACATCAGGTGCAGGATCGCGTGTTCGATGCCACCGATGTACTGGTCTACCGGCAGCCAGTAGTTGCCACGCTTGTCGACCGCATCACGAGCGCCCGGCGAGGTGTAGCGGGCGTAGTACCAGCTCGACTCCATGAAGGTGTCGAAGGTGTCGGTCTCGCGCTCGGCAGCGCCGCCGCATTCCGGGCAGGTGGTCTTGCGCCATTCCGGATCGGTCTTGATCGGCGAACCGGTCCCGGAGAACGCCACGTCCTCCGGCAGCACCACCGGCAGCTGCTCTTCCGGCACCGGTACCGCACCGCACTTGTCGCAGTAGATCACCGGAATCGGGCAGCCCCAGTAGCGCTGGCGGCTCACGCCCCAGTCGCGCAGGCGATAGTTGACGCGGCGCTGGCCCTGGGCCTTGCGCTCGAAGCGTTCGGCCAGGGCTTCGAAGGCGCCCTGGAAATCCAGCCCATCAAATTCGGCAGAGTTGACCAGTTCGGTCTGGCGGCTCTTGTCGCTGTACCAGTCCTGCCAGCGGGCACCATCCCAGGTGCGCTCGTCGTCGTTGCGCGGGTCCTTCAGGGCGATGACCTGAACGATCGGCAGGCCGTACTTGTTGGCCACTTCGTTGTCGCGCTGGTCATGGCCAGGAACCGCCATCACCGCACCGGTGCCGTAGCCCATCAGCACGAAATTGGCGACCCACACCGGCACCTTCTCGCCGGTGACCGGATGGATGGCACGCAGGCCGGTGTCCATGCCGCGCTTTTCCTGGGTCTCCAGCTCGGCCTCGGACACGCCGCCCTGCTTCATTTCCGACAGCAGCGCAGCCAGTTCCGGATTGTTCTTCGCCGCGTGCAGCGCCAGCGGATGTTCGGCGGCGATCGACACGAAGGTCACGCCCATCACGGTATCCGGACGGGTGGT
Organism: Stenotrophomonas sp. 78350_Sma; assembly: GCF_056482105.1. Classification (NCBI taxonomy): domain Bacteria; kingdom Pseudomonadati; phylum Pseudomonadota; class Gammaproteobacteria; order Lysobacterales; family Lysobacteraceae; genus Stenotrophomonas; species Stenotrophomonas sp. 78350_Sma. Next base: position 3,372,312 of record NZ_CM151182.1, read on the forward strand.
GAACACGCGCAGCGGATCCAGCACGCCACCGTCGATGTCACGCACGTCGAACTGGATTTCCAGGCCCTCGGAGCGGCCGATCCAGTTGCGCTGCATGGTCTTGACCGAATCCGGCCAGCCGTCCAGTTCATCCAGGCCGTCCAGCAGTTCCTGGGCGTAATCGGTGATGCGCAGGAACCACTGCGGGATCTCGCGCTTCTCGACCAGCGCGCCGGAACGCCAACCACGGCCGTCGATGACCTGCTCGTTGGCCAGCACGGTCTGGTCGACCGGATCCCAGTTCACCACCGCATTGCGGCGGTAGGCCAGGCCCTTGCGCATCAGGCGGGTGAACATGCGCTGCTCGTGGACATAGTAGTCCGGGCGGCAGGTGGCGAACTCGCGCGACCAGTCCACCGCATAGCCCATGGCCTTGAACTGGCCACGCATGTGCTCGATGTTCTTGTAGGTCCAGGCCGCCGGTGCAGTCTTGTTCTTGATCGCCGCGTTCTCCGCCGGCAGGCCGAACGCGTCCCAGCCCATCGGCTGCAGCACGTTGTGGCCGGTCATGCGCTTGTAGCGGCTGATCACGTCGCCGATCGTGTAATTGCGCACGTGGCCCATGTGCAGCGCACCGGACGGGTACGGAAGCATCGACAGGCAGTAGTACTTCGGCTTGTCCGAAGTCTCGTCCACTTCGAAGGCACGGGTGGCGTCCCAGTACTGCTGGGCGGCGGATTCAACCTGCTGCGGGTCGTAGGCGTTGGTTTCAGCGCTGGTCATGGAACACGCGGATGCGGCGGCAAAGCGGTACAGCGTACCGCAGTGCGGCATAGGGCTCCAATCCCGGCTGGCCACGACTGTCGCCGCCAGCGCCCACGATCCGTCTCAGCGCGGTCGCGACAGCGGCAGCGCAACCACCAGCCACAGCGCCCAGCAGGCGAACGCCACGCGCTGTGCCAGTGGTGCGGGCACCAGGCCCTGCAGGGCGAAGGCCGCCAGTGCCGCAAGCACCCCGCAGGCCACCGACAGTCCACCCTGAACACGGCCGTGCACCTGGCGCATGTTGAAAATGCCCAGCAGCAGGGTGCCGGTGACGAAGCCCAGCACCCATATCATCCAGGCGCTGGCATGCAGCTGGCTGGCCGGCCCGTGCAGGTCGTCCACATCCAGCGGCAGCAGGCCCATCGCAGCGAATGCGAGGCCGGCCAGCAGCAGCATCTGGCTGCCGACCCGCGGTGCCCAGCCGGCCGTGGCAGGCAGCCGCCGGCGCAGGCACTCGGCCACCACCCCCGCCAGCAGGCCCGGCAACACGAAGCCCAGCAGATTGAAGGCCAGCGCGTGCGGCACGCCGTGTGCGCCCAGCAGGGCCACCGGGTGACGGGCCTGTGCATAGCCGTCCAGGCCGGCGCCGAAGCCCAGCACCGCCAGCACGAACAGCAGTGCGGCGGCGAGGCCGGACAGGCGCAACAAGGAAGACGGGGAGGTCATGCAGGCTCCGGGAGCAACGGCGGCGGGAACGACGCATTGTCGGGCATTTGCCGCAGTCCGGGTTGAGACTGGCATCGATCGTCACCATAGAATCGATCTCCAGATGCCAATCGATGCCTCCCCCATGACCGAGACGACCTACGTATTCGACGCCACCACTGCGACCTTCGAGGCCGAAGTCCTGCAGAAGTCGCTGCAGACGCCGGTGCTGGTGGACTTCTGGGCCACGTGGTGCGGCCCCTGCAAGACCCTGGGCCCGATGCTGGAAAAACTGGCCGCCGAATACAACGGCGCCTTCGAGCTGGCCAAGGTCGATGTCGACAAGGAACAGCAGATCGCCGCCGCCTTCCAGATCCGCTCGGTGCCCACTGTGTTCCTGGTCAAGGGCGGCCAGCTGGTGGACGGCTTCCCCGGCGCCATCCCGGAAGGCCAGCTGCGTGAGTTCCTGGCCCAGCACGGCATCGTGCCGGCCGACGTCGGCGACACTGCCGCCGAGGACGAAGCGCCGTTGGATCCGCAGGCACAGGTGGACGTACTGCGTGCGCAGATCGCCGCCGAGCCGGACAAGGACGAGCTGAAGCTCGACCTGGCCCTGGCCCTGCTGCAGATTGGCGGCGTGGACGAAGCCGGCACGCTGATCGACGGCCTGCCCGCCAACCTGGCCACCGACGACCGCGCCGTGCGCGCCCGCGCCCGCCTGTCCTTTGCCGCCGCGCTGAAGGACGCCCCGGCCGCCGAAGTGCTGGACGCGCGTATCGCCGCCGACGGCAAGGACCTCAGGGCCCGCCACCTGCGCGGCGTGCAGCTGCTGCTTGGCGGCCATGACGAAGCCGCGCTGGCGCAGTTCCTGGAAATGCTGCGGATCGACCGGAGTTTCGAGGAAGGCCTGCCGCGCAGGGCGCTGATCGACGCCTTCAATGTGATCTCCGACGAGGACCTGGTCGGCCAGTACCGCCGCAGGATGGCTTCCCTGCTGTTCTGAACGGAAGCCGGGTTCGTTCAGAATCCCTGCACTGGACGCGGGCAATAATGCGCGCGATGGCGGCCGTACGGCCGCCACGATCCGTTCGGGGGGATGAGGTCGGGGCCATGGGGTCTTGCAGCTGCACCCCCGCATTGCCGGGATTGCAAAACTGTGACCTTCGTCCGCTCGCTGTTGTTTGCCATGCGCTTCCAGGGCGCCCTGCTCTGTGCCCTCCTCCTGCTGCCGGCCATCGCCGCCGCGCAGGACTGGAACTACCGGGTCCGTCCCGGCGACACCCTGTGGGATCTGGGTGGCGTGTATCTGAAACCCTCGGTGCGCTGGCAACAGCTCCAGCAGCACAACCGCATCGACAACCCTTACCGGCTGCCGCCCGGCCAGCTGCTGCGCTTTCCGATCAGCTGGCTGCGCACCGAACCGGCACCGGCGCGGGTGCTCTCGGTCCGCGGCAAGGTCGAACTGTCCGGCGGAGACGGCAGCGCCAGCCGCGCCATCCAGGCCGGCGAGCAGCTGCACATCGGTGACACCGTGCAGACCGAGGGCGAATCCAGCGTCACGCTGGAATTTGCCGATGCGTCGCGCCTGCAGCTGCGTGAGTACTCGCGCCTGCGCCTGGACCAGCTCAGCCGCTATGGCCACACCGGCATGGTCGACACCCGCCTGCGCCTACAGCAGGGCCGGGCCAGCAATCGGGTGACGCCCGCGCGCGGCCCGGCATCGCGTTACATCATCGATGCGCCCACCGCCACCAGCAGCGTGCGCGGCACCGTCTTCCGGGTCAGTGCCGGCGGCGGTCATGATGTCGCGGCCACAGAGGTCCTGCAGGGCAAGGTGCAGGTCGGCAACACCCATGGCCAGCGCATGGTCCAGCCGGGACAGGCCACCCGCAGCGCCAGCGCAGACGCCGCACCGGACGCAGTCTCCGCACTGCTGCCGGCACCGCAGCTGCGCAACGATGAACTGCGCCTGGCCCCGTTGCCGACGCTGCTGGCATGGACTCCGGTCACCGGCGCCGCGCAGTACCGCGTTGAAGTGGTACAGGCAGCCACGCCGGAGATCCTGCTGTTCGCTGCCACCACCACCGATACCCGCCTGGCCATCGGCGATCTGCCGCCAGGCCAGCTGCGCATCCTGCTGCGCGCGGTCGATGCGCAGGGTGTGGAAGGCATCGACGCCAGTGCCGACTTCGAACTCAGCGACCAGCCTCCACCGCCGCTGACCCTGGCCCCGCTGCACGGACAGACAATCAACAGCGACCGCCCGCGTTTCCGCTGGAGCCAGGCCCCCGGTGCGCACAGCAGCGTGCTGCAGATCGCGGCTGATTCCAGCTTCGTACAGCCACTGCAGGAACAGACCAGCACCGGCACCGATCTGCGCCTGGCGCAGCCATTGCCGCCGGGTCACTACTTCTGGCGGGTCGCCTCCCGCGATGCCAATGGGCACCAGGGGCGCTATGGCCAGGCCCTGCCACTGCAGCTGAGCAACGAGCCGGTCGATCCTGCGCTGCAACCGCCCGAGGCCGCGCACGGTGAACTGACCCTGCGCTGGCAGGCCGGCAGCGAAGGTCAGCGCTATCGCGTGCAGGTCGACCGCCGCGGCGACTTCAAGGCACCCCTGGTCGACGAAACCGTGGCCGAACCGCAGGTCAGCTTCAAGCGTCCGTGGCGCGGCACCCTGCATGTGCGCGTGCAGTACATCGACGATGACGGCCATGCCGGCGAGTTCTCGCCTGCCCAGCAGATCGCCCTGCCCTGTCGCCTCTGCTATGGCACCGGCGGTGGTGCCCTGCTGCTGTGGCTGCTGTTGTGAGGCGCTCGCCGCTGCCATGGTCGAAGCGGATCCTGCTGGCCATGCTGGCCGGGATACTGACCATCGTCGCCAGCCAGGGCGAATGGCTGTGGCGGCAGGACGAAGCCACCTACGACGCGATGGTCGGCAACTGGGACTATCGACCCGACCCGAGCGTGCTGATCGTGGCCATCGACGAAGGCAGCCTGCAACGCATCGGCCAATGGCCGTGGCCGCGCTCGGTCCACGCCCGGTTGCTGGATCGCCTGACCGATGCCGGTGCCGAACGGGTCGCGCTGGACCTGATGCTGTCCGAGCCGGACCGCCGCGACAGCCGCCAGGACGAGGCGCTGGCCGCTGCCATCCGTCGCAATGGCCGGGTGGTGCTGCCGGTGCTGGCCGCACCGGCAGCCGGTGATCGCATGGCAGAGGAAATGCTGCCTGTTCCGCAGATCGCAGCCAGTGCCGCCGCCATCGGCCACACCGACGTTGAGGTGGACAGTGACGGTGTCGCCCGCGGCATCTACCTGCATGCGGGCATCGGCAAGGCGCATTGGCCGGCGCTCGGGCTGGCCCTGACCGGCCTGCCCGCGGGCGCGGTGCGCGGGCTGCCCGACCCTGATCCCGAGGTGGGCTCGCCCTATCAATGGCGGCGCAACGACTACGTGCGGGTGCGCTATGCCGGACCTCCCGAGCAGTTGCCGCAGGTTTCCTACGCAGACGTGCTCGATGGCCACGTGGACATGGCGATGCTGCATGGCCGCCGCATCATCGTCGGCATGACCGCCAGCGGCATCGCACCGCGCCTGCTGACCCCGACCACCCGCGAGTTCTGGATGAGCGGCAGCGAGTACCAGGCCAACATCGCCTCGATGCTGCTGCAGCACAAGCAGATCGAGGTGCTGCCCCGCTTCTGGCAGCACACCATCAGCGCTGTGCTGGTGGCGCTGTGCGTGATCCTGCTCGGCCTGCGCCTGCCGTGGCTGGCGGCGCTGTGTTCGCTGCCGCTTGCCCCTCTGCTGAGCTGGTTGCTGTTGCGCACCAGCAACCTCTGGTGGGCGCCAGCCACCGCCCTGCTGGGCGTCCTGCTGGTACTGCTGGCCTGGGCGATCTGGCGGATTTCGGCCTGGCACCGGCAGGCCAACCGCGACGCACTGACCGGCCTTGGCAATCGCCTGCGCTTCGAACAGGCGTTGCAGCAGGAATGCGACGCCGCACGACGCAACGGCAAGCCACTGAGCCTGGCGCTGATCGATGTCGACCACTTCAAGCGCCACAACGACCGCCATGGCCACCAGGTCGGCGACCGCGTGCTGCGGGACGTCGCCCGGTTGATCGGCGCGCATGCGCGGCGTCCGCGCGACATGGCCGCGCGTTACGGTGGCGATGAATTCGCGCTGGTATTGCCCGATACCCCGGCCGAGGGCGCGCGGCTTGTGATCCAGGACCTGATCGACTGCGTACGTGCGTTGCCGGCACATGGTGATGGCAGCGACGATCGGGTGACGCTCACCATCGGCGTGTTTACCCGGGTACCGGAAGGCGAGCTGCAACCGCATCATTTCGTCGAAGGGGCCGACACCGCGCTGTACCAGGCCAAAGCGAATGGACGCGACGGGTATGTGATCGACGGCGGCGCGTGACCGGTGCCACCGGGGTGCAACATACGCATGCGAATGGTTAGACTGGACATCTCGCCCAGCGCCCCCGGATCCGCATGAACGCCCGTCTGTTCCGCTTCGGCATCAACCTCTGGCCGCCCTTCCTGTTCACCGGCATCCACGTCACCCGCATCACCCCCGACTACCGGCAGATCGATGTCGAGCTGCGCCTGCGGCCATGGAACCGCAACTACGTTGGTACCCACTTCGGTGGCAGCCTGTTCGCGATGACCGATCCGTTCTGGATGCTCGGCCTGCTGCACATCCTCGGCCGCGACTACTACGTGTGGGACCGCGCAGGCGCCATCGACTTCCTCAAGCCCGGCCGCGGCACCGTACGCACATCATTCCGCATCGACGACGCGTTGCTGGACGAACTGCGCGCGGAAGCCGCCAGCGGCGACAAGGTGCTGCGCTGGTTCAGCAACGACGTGGTCGATGAAAGCGGCGAGGTGGTCGCACAGGTCCGCAAGCAGGTGTACCTGCGCCTGAAGCCGCACGCGCGCTGATCCACCGTACAGGCGCTATCCTCTGGCCCCCTGCCATGGAGGCTCCGATGCGCACCCACACCCTTGCAGCACTGCTGGGCACCCTGCCGTGCGCGTCCCATGCACTCGACCTGCCGCCGGTGCAGTACCCGACGCTGCCGGCCCAGGCTGCCAGTACCGCCGGCTTCGTGCCCGAGGGCTGGACGCTGGAGTCCAGCATCGAAGGCGATCTCGACCAGGATGGCCGCGCGGACCTGGTGCTGGTGCTGCGCCAGCAGGACCCGCGCAATGTCATCGAACACGATGGCTTCGGCCCATCGCCATACGACAGCAACCCGCGCATTCTCGCCGTGGCGTGGTCACGCCCGGCCGGCTATGTGCTGGCGGTGCAGGACCATCAGCTGATTCCGCGCCCGGACAACCCGGTGATGAGCGACCCGCTTGAAGATGGCGGTGTCAGCATCCAGCGCGGCACGTTGAGGGTGGCGCTGTTTTCCTTCTCCAGCGCGGGAAGCTGGTCGATGGGTACCACCACCTTCACCTTCCGCTGGCAGGACGCTGCCTTCGCGCTGATCGGCTACGACCAGAACTCGGTGATGCGCAATTCAGGACAGGCCACTTCGGTGAGCGTGAATTTTTCCACGCGCAAGGTGAGGCATACCGAGGGCAGCATCGAGGACGACAAGGAAAGCGTGCGCTGGCAGCCACTGCGCAGCAACCGCCGCTGGACGCTGCAGACCGTTGGAGATGGCTGGGCGTTCGATCCGCAGGTCAGCGACGACTGATCCGCTGCTCAGTCGCGGGCAGCGGAGGTTGGGGCGGCGCCGGCCACCAACGGCACCGACAGCCACGGGCTTTCGTCGTTGCTGCGGGACGGCGAGCGGCGTGGCACCTGCAGATGGCGGCCATCCGCCGACACCTGCGGCGCCCGCACCGGCGAGGCGAACTGCGCCGGCAACCGCTGCAGGGCATCTACCGGATCCCCCGGCTGCTGCCGCAGCCAGCGCTGTGCGCCCAGCAGGCGCAGCATCGCCGCCGCGTCCTGGGTGCGCGACGAATAGGCCGGATAGACCGGACCCGCAATGTCGGTCAACAGGCAGCCCATGACGTTCGACAGGCAACCAAAGTCACGCTGCAGCGGCGCCGGTACCGGCAACGGACGGTCCGCCTCCAGCGCAGCGGTCGCCGTCGCGCCACACGCCCAACCGAGATTGCCGGCCGCACGGGCCAGGGTGCTGCTGCGGTCCAGTACCAGCACGCCGCCGAATTCCCGCGCCGAGGTCTCGATCGCCACCCGGTTCATCGCATACTCGCCCTGCATCGCACGGCACAGGCTCTGCTCGTCGGCCCGCATCGGCTGCATGGCCTGTTCGCATTCGGCCGGCAGCGGGTGATCGGCAGGCAGTTCAACCAGCATGTCGGCCAGCAGCTGCGCATTGGCCTGCACCAGGCTTGCGCCGATGATGCTGTCGAACAGATAGCTGCCACCGGGCACCAGCCGCCGGCCCAGCTGCACTCCCCGGCAGCTGCCGCGCAGGGCACCGTCGATGTCACCCTGTACGAACGCCAGCGCGCGTGCGCTGGTGGCATCGACCACCAGCCCGTAGGTCGGCATAGGCACCAGGATGCCCTCCCGCTTCGGCTGGAACGGCGACACGAAGTGGTCCGCGTCGGCCAGCGCATCCAGCCGCGCATGCAACTGGTGATGACCCGCATGGGCGTCGACGAAGCGCTGCGGGTCGGCGCGTACCTGGGCCAGGCAGTCGCGGGCCGCCGGCCCGCAACCGGCGGCCGCCCGCGAGCGCAATCCTTGGTGGCCGGCGGCCTGATGAGGGCGGGTAACACTGTTACCGTCCGGGTCGGCGTCCCAGCGCCGCACGTCCTCGGCCAACGCCTGCTCGCGCTGGCCGCCATCCAGGTCGTCAAAAGCCAGTGTCCACAACAGCGGATAACCATTGCGCCCGCTCGCCGGCAGCCGCGCTTCCAGCCGCTGCTGGGCCTGCAACCGCGATTCCGGCACCGGCCACATGCGTGAGGCGCACCACACCACGATGGCCAGCACCAGCAGGCCCGCCAGGGTCCATCCCAGTCCGCGCAGAATCTTCAACACAGCTTCCCTTCCATGGCTCGTTGCCGCAGTCGATCCGCCAGCGTAATCGAGCGGCAGTGACCGCTACAATGCGCACATGTCGCTCGAAGCCCCCGCCCTGGTCCCCCGCCCTTCCCTGCAGCGCCTGTTCCTGACCGGCCTGCTGACCCTGCTGCCGATCTGGCTGACCTGGGTAGTGGTCAAGTTCGTGTTCGTACTGCTGTCGGGCATCTCCAGCCCGCTGGTGGTGCCGCTGTCCGAACAGATCGCAACCAGCTTCCCGCACTATCTGGGCTGGGTCCGAGCCGAGTGGATCCAGGACACCATCGCCCTGCTGGCCACCCTGCTGGTGATCCTGGCGGTGGGCGTGGCCAGCCGCCGCGTGCTGGGCCAGCGACTGCTGCGCTGGGTCGGCGCGGTGATCAAGCGCATCCCGCTGGCCAGCATCATCTACGACAGCGCCAAGAAGCTGCTGGACATGCTGCAGACCGAACCGGGCAGCACCCAGCGCGTGGTGCTGATCGACTTCCCGCACCGCGACATGAAATCGGTCGGCCTGGTCACCCGCGTGATCAAGGAACACGGCACCGACCGTGAGTTGGCCGCGGTGTATGTGCCGACCACGCCGAACCCGACCTCGGGCTACCTGGAAATCGTGCCGGTGGAGCTGCTGACGCCCACCGACTGGACCGTCGACCAGGCGATGAGCTTCATCATTTCCGGCGGCGCCGTCGCACCGTCCAGCGTGCCGTTCACCCGCGCCGGCGAACGCGCCGAATGACCGCAGCGCCGATCGAGCGCCCGCTGCAGGACCGCGCGGTGCTGCTGTTCATCGTGCTGGCCGCGTTTTTCTGCGGCAATGCGGTGCTGGCCGAGCTGATCGGGGTGAAGATCTTCGCGCTGGAAGATACCCTCGGCATCGATCCGCTGAACTGGAACCTGTTCGGCCAGACCGGCTCGCTCAGCTTCACCGCCGGCACTCTGCTGTGGCCGGTGGTGTTCATCATGACCGACACCATCAACGAGTTCTTCGGCAAGCGCGGCGTGCGCTTCATCTCGTGGCTGGCGGTGGTGCTGATCGGCTACGGTTTCCTGTTCGCTTTCGCCGCCATTTCGCTGGCGCCGGCCAGTTGGTGGGTCACCTCGATGGAGGGCCACGGCGTGCCCGATTACCAGGCCGCGTTCGCAGCCGTGTTCGGCCAGGGCATGTGGACCATTGCCGGTTCGCTGGTGGCATTCCTGCTGGGCCAGCTGATCGACGTGGCGGTGTTCCATCGCATCCGCCAGGCCACCGGGGAACGCCATGTCTGGCTGCGCGCGACCGGTTCCACCGCGGTCTCGCAGGTGGTGGACAGCTTCGTGGTGATCTGGATCGCGTTCGTGCTGGGCCCGCAGCACTGGCCGACCTCGCTGTTCCTTGCGGTCGCCAGCGTCAACTATGTGTACAAGATGGGCTTTGCGATCGCCCTGATTCCGTTGCTGTACCTGATGCGGCGGGCCATCACCCGCTATCTGGGCGCCGATCGCGCGGCGGCATTGCGTGTCGCCGCCGCGGCTGACTGAAGCCCCAGCGCCACCCAGCTGACTGCGTCTTCACGCTGGCCGTACGCGCGCGGATCGTGCAAGCTCCACGGTCTGTGTTCCACGGAAGCTTCTTGATGCCGTATTCCCCCCGCGTCCTGGCCGCTGCCATTGCCGCGTTGTTCCTGTTCAGTGCCGTGCCGTCGGCCGAAGCAGCGAAGAAGAAGGCCAGCCGCCCTGCCGCTGCGCAGACCCGCCAGGCCGCCAAGCCCAAGGCCCGGCCCGCCCGTGCCACCGCACCGGCCCGTGGCAGTTCGGCGCGCCGCGCTGCGCCGCGTCCGGTCGCCCCCGCACGCGCAGTGCCCAAGCAGGTGCAGCTGGAACGGCTGTACGACGAGTACTGGGATGCCTCGATGCGGCTGAATCCGCTGCAGGCCACCTTCCAGGGCGAACCGCGCTACAACGACCAGCTGCCCAACATCCTGTCCGCCGCCTGGCGCCAGCAGTCGCACGACTTCACCACGCAGTGGCTGGGCAAGGTCGAAAAACTCGGCAACGACGGCCTGCAGGGCCAGGACCTGCTCAGCTACGAGATCTTCGTACGTGACGCGCGCGCCTCGCTGGCTGCCGAGCGTTACCCAAGCTGGATGATGCCGATCAGCCAGTACTACAACATCGGCAGCATCATGGCGATCCTCGGCTCCGGCGCCGGCGCGCAGCCGTTCAACACCGTGCAGGACTACGACACCTGGTCGCGCCGCTCGCTCGGCATTCCCGAACTGTTCGACCAGGCCATCGACAACATGCGCCAGGGCATGAAGGCCGGCGTGGTGCAGCCGCGCGACCTGATGGAAAAGGTGCTGCCGCAGCTGGATGCGGTGATCAAGCCGACCGCTGAAGAGAGCATCTTCTGGTCGCCGATCCGCACCATGCCGAACACGATTGCGGCCGAGGACAAGGCGCGCATCAGCGCAGAATACAAGCGCATGATCGAGCTGCGGATCATGCCCGCCTACCGCGCCCTGCGCGGCTTCATCGCCACCGAGTACCTGCCGGCCACGCGCGCCAGCAGCGGCATGGGCGCGCTGCCCGACGGCCAGGCCTGGTACGCCAACCTGATCGTGCAGACCACCGCCAGCGACCAGACCGCCGCGCAGCTGCACGCGCTGGGCGAGCAGCGCGTGGAGGAACTGCAGGCACAGATCGCCACGGTGATGAAGGACGCCAAGCTGCGTGGCACGCCGACCAAGCTGCTGCGCAGCATGCGCAACGATCGCCAGTTCCAGTACAGCGATGCCAATGCACTGATCAGCCGCTACCGCCAGGTGCAGCAGCAGGTCAACGCGCGCCTGCCGCAGGTACTCGATACGTTGCCGAAGTCCGCACTGGAAGTGCGTGCGGTGGAACCGGAACGTGCGCTCACCGCCGCCGCTGCCGCCTACCAGCCGTCGCCGGCCGGGCAGCCTGGCGTGCTGTACATCAACACCCGCGACCTGCCCAGCCGCAAGCGCTGGAGCGTGCCGGTGCAGTACCTGCATGAAGCGATTCCCGGCCATCACGTGCAACTGGGCCTGCAGCAGGAACTGGCCAAGCTGCCGCGCTTCCGTCGCCTCGGTGGCGATCTGGCGTTCGTCGAAGGCTGGGGCCTGTACGCGGAAACGCTGGGTGAAGACCTGGGCGTCTACACCGATGCCTACGACCGTATCGGCTACCTGTACTCACGCCTGCTGCGCGCCGCACGCGTCGTCGCCGACACCGGCGTCAATGCACAGGGCTGGAGCAAGCAGCAGGCCGTGGCCTACCTGCAGAAGACGGTGGACATGAGCAGCGATGATGCCAATGCCGAAGTCGAACGGATCATGGCCCAGCCCGGCCAGGCACTGTCGAACGTCGCCGGCCTGACCACCATCGTTGCCCTGCGCGACAAGGCCAAGGCACGCCAGGGGGCAGCCTTCGATCTGCGCCGGTTCCATGCAGAACTGCTGAAGGACGGCTCGATGCCGCTGGATGTGCTGGACCGCAAGATGGAGCGCTGGATGGCGCAGCCGGCCAGCGCTGCGCCCGCGCCTTCACCCTGACGCTTCCGGAGCCGCCATGCGCCCTGCCGTCGCCCTGTTCACCGCCGTGCTGGGCCTGCTGCCACTGGCGAGTTCCGCCGCACCAGAGCTGACCCCACCGGATGCCGGCATCGACGGCCTGATGCAGGCCTACGATGGGCAGGTTCCTGGCGCCGCGGTGCTGGTACTGCACGACGGGCAACCGGTGTTCCGTCGCGGCTATGGCCTGGCGGTGGTGGAAGACGGTACTGCCGTGACCCCCGCCAGCAACTTCCGGCTGGCCTCGGTCAGCAAGCAGTTCACCGCTGCGGCGGTGCTGCTGCTGGTGGAAGACGGCCGGCTTGGGCTGGACCAGCCGGCGCGGCGCTGGCTTCCGGAACTGCCGCAGGCCGCAGCGGCCATTACCCTCCGCCAACTGCTGTCGCACACCAGCGGCCTGCTCGACTACGAAGACCTGATGGACCCGGCGGACACACGGCAGGTACACGATGCCGATGTGCTGGCCCTGCTGTCGCGCCAAGACCGGCTGAACTTCGCACCGGGCACGCAGTACCGCTACAGCAACAGCAGCTACGCGCTGCTGGCACTGATCGTCGGCCGCGCTTCCGGCCAGGACTTCGCCGCCTTCCTGCAGCAGCGCATCTTCGCGCCGCTGGGCATGGTCCACACCGTGGCCCACCAGGACGGTGTCGATACGGTGACAGCACGTGCCTATGGCTACAGCTGGATCGACGGCCGCTGGCAGCGCACCGACCAGAGCACCACCAGCGCCGTGCTGGGCGACGGCGGCATCTATTCCTCGCTGGACGACCTCGCCCGCTGGGACGCCGCGCTGTATGACGATCGCCTGCTGTCGAAGGCTTCGCGCCGCGCGATGTTCAGCCCGGCCACGGCCACATCGGAACCGGACGTGCCGCATTACGGTTTCGGCTGGCGCCTGAACGGCCCGGTGCAATGGCACAGCGGCGAGAGCATCGGCTTCCGCAACGTGATCGTGCGCCACCCGGAAAAGCACCTGACCGTGATCGTGCTGACCAACCGCAACGACCCCGAACCCTATCCGCTGGCGCTGAAGATCGCCCAGCGTTGGCTGGACACCCTGCAATGACCGCCGATTCCGATGCCCTGCTGGGCATCCACCACGCCGCACTGATCTGCAGCGACTACGCACGCTCGAAGGACTTCTACGTGCGCATCCTCGGCCTGCGCGTGCTGGCGGAGAACCATCGCACCGCACGCGATTCCTGGAAGCTCGATCTGGCCCTGCCCGACGGCGGCCAGCTGGAACTGTTCTCCTTCCCCTCGCCGCCGCCCCGTCCCAGCCGCCCGGAAGCCCAGGGCCTACGCCACCTCGCGTTCCGGGTGACTGCACTGGAACCCTTCATCCAGCGCCTGGCCGCGCATGGCGTGACCTGCGAACCGATCCGCGTGGACGAGTACACCGGCCGACGCTTCACCTTCTTCGCCGATCCTGACGACCTGCCGCTGGAGTTGTACGAAGTCGGTTGAGCGTTTTTCAATCGAGATTCATCCATGCATGGCATGGATCGTACGTGTCGACCAAGGTCGACACCCACCAAGAGCAGGCCGAGCCATTCCGACAGATCTCCGGAAACTGTCGAAGGCGGGGTGGGTCCGGTTGCGGGGGTGTCCGCGGCATGGATGCCGCGGCCAAGCCCCCAGGGATGGGTTTACGGCGTCCCCCGCAACCGGACCCACCCCGCCATCCCACGGAATAGCCGCATTTGCTTTTGCCGTTGCCGTTGAGGTTGCCGGCCAGCGGCCGGCACTACCGCGGGTGCAGGGCGCAGCCCTGCAAAGCCCCCACTTCCCCATACCCCGCCGAATGGGTATACAGTCGACCCGTACCGGCATCGTGCCGGAATGAACCCTGGGAGGGGACCATGCGCAAGACCTTCAAGACCCTGCTGCTGGCATTGCCGCTGTGCCTGGCCGCGCTCTCGGCGCAGGCCGCCGATGGCGCCGCCGGCCGCTGGAAGACCATCGACGACAAGACCGGCAAGGTGAAGTCGATCGTCGAGATCACCGAGGCCGCCAACGGCACGCTGACCGGCAAGGTGGTCGACATCCTGCACTCGGACAAGGGCCCGAACCCGGTCTGTGACGGATGTGAAGGCGCCAACAGGAACAAGCCGGTGAAGGGCATGACCATCCTCTGGAACCTGAAGGCCGACGGCGCCAACAAGTGGTCCGGTGGCACCATCCTCGACCCGGCCAACGGCAAGACCTACAAGTCGAAGATGGAGCTGCAGCCGGGCGGCACCAAGCTGGACGTGTCCGGCTGCATCGCCTTCATCTGCCGCGCGCAGACCTGGCAGCGCGAGTAAGCGCCCGGCCCCGCTTCACCCCCGTGACCCGGCCCCGGCCGGGTCACCTCGTTGCGGGCATGCGATACTCTGCGGTTCCCCTCGGATCCACCCGCGACCATGACCCGTACCGCGCTCGTCACCACCGCCCTGCCCTACGCCAACGGCCCGCTGCACCTGGGCCACCTGGTCGGCTACATCCAGGCCGACATCTGGGTGCGTGCGCGGCGAATGAGCGGCGGCAAGGCCTGGTTCGTCTGCGCCGACGACACCCACGGCACGCCGATCATGCTGGCCGCGGAAAAGGCCGGGGTCACCCCGGAAACCTTCATCGCCAACATTCAGGCCAGCCACGAACGTGACTTCGCCGCGTTCGGCGTCGCCTTCGACCATTACGACTCGACCAATTCGGCGGCCAACAAGGCGCTGACCGAGCAGTTCTACCTGAAGCTGGAAGCGGCCGGCCACATCAGCCGCCGTTCGGTGGCGCAGTTCTACGACCCGGCCAAGGGCATGTTCCTGCCCGACCGCTACGTCAAGGGCATCTGCCCGAACTGCGGCAGCCCCGACCAGTACGGCGACAACTGCGAAGTCTGCGGCGCGACCTATGCACCGACCGACCTGAAGGAGCCGCGCTCGGTCATCTCCGGTGCCACGCCGGAAATGCGCGATTCGGAGCACTTCTTCTTCGAGGTGGGCCACTTCGACGCGTTCCTGCGCGAATGGCTGGCCGGCGACGTCGCCCTGCCGGGCGTGAAGGCCAAGCTCGGTGAATGGCTCAATGCCGAAGGTGGCCTGCGTGCATGGGACATCTCGCGCGATGCGCCGTACTTCGGTTTCCAGATTCCCGGCCAGCCGGGCAAGTACTTCTACGTCTGGCTGGATGCGCCGATCGGCTACCTGTCCAGCTTCCAGACCCTGTGCGGCAGGATCGGCGAGGACTTCGAAGCACACCTGCGTGCCGGTACCGCCACCGAGCTGCACCACTTCATCGGCAAGGACATCGTCAACTTCCACGGCCTGTTCTGGCCGGCGGTGCTGCACGGTACCGGCCACCGCGCGCCGACCCGTCTGCACGTCAACGGCTACCTGACCGTGGACGGCGCCAAGATGAGCAAGTCGCGTGGCACCTTCGTGATGGCGCGTACCTTCCTCGACGCCGGCCTGGAACCGGAAGCGCTGCGTTACTACTACGCGGCCAAGTCCGGCGGTGGCGTCGACGATCTCGACCTGAACCTGGGTGACTTCATCGCCCGCGTCAACGCCGACCTGGTCGGCAAGTTCGTCAACCTGGCCAGCCGCTGCGCCGGCTTCATCAGCAAGCGCTTCGATGGCCAGCTGGCCGCGCAGCTGCCCGACGCGGCGCAGTACCAGCGCTTCGTCGATGGCCTGGCGCCGATCCGTGAAGCCTACGAGCGCAACGACCCGGCCGCGGCGATCCGCCTGACCATGACCCTGGCCGACGAAGCCAACCGCTACATCGACGACGTCAAGCCGTGGGTGATCGCCAAGCAGGAAGGCGCCGATGCGCAGCTGCAGGCCGTGTGCAGCCAGGGCCTGAACCTGTTCCGCGTGCTGGTCACCGCCCTGAAGCCGGTGCTGCCGGCCACCGCCGCGCAGGCAGAGGCCTTCCTGGCCGCACCGGTGAACGACTGGACCGACCTGGCGCAGCCGCTGCTCGGCCACCGCATCACCGACTACACCCCGCTGTTCACCCGTATCGACCCGAAGAAGATTGACGCCATGATCGACGCCTCCAAGGACACCCTGCAGCCGGCCGCTGCCGCCGCTCCCGCCGCCAAGACCGAAGCGGTCAAACCCGCACCGGCACCGGCCAAGGAAGAAGCCAGCAGCGCCGACGCCCCGGCCTACATCGGCATCGACGATTTCGCCAAGCTCGACCTGCGCATCGGCAAGGTGCTGGCCTGCGAGTTCGTGGACGGTTCGGACAAGCTGCTGCGCTTCGAACTGGATGCCGGTGAACTGGGCAAGCGCCAGATCTTCTCCGGTATCCGCGCCAGCTACGGCGAGCCGGAAAAGCTGGTCGGCCGCAGCGTGGTCTTCATCGCCAACCTGGCCCCGCGCAAGATGCGCTTCGGCCTGAGCGAAGGCATGATCCTGTCGGCCGGTTTCGACGGCGGCGCGCTGGCGCTGCTGGACGCCGACAGCGGCGCACAGCCGGGCATGCCGGTCCGCTGATGCCTGCAGCGGGCGTGGTTGCGGCCACGCCCGCCGGCAGCACCGGTCACGGGGCAACGCGATGGGAGGCAACGGAATGGAACTGGCGCTGTTCGACTTCGACCACACCGTGACTACCTGCGATACCTATGGCCGTTTCCTGCGCCGCGTGGCCACCGCCGAACAACTGGCGCAGGCGTGGTGGAAGGTCGGCCCGTGGCTGCTCGCGTACAAGCTGAAGCTGATCTCGGCCGAACGCATCCGCGTGCGCGTCACCCGCCTGACCTTCAGCGACCGCCACAGTGACGACATCGCCACGCTGGCGGCCGGCTTCTCGCGTGAGTTCCTGCCCGACGTGGTGCGCCCGGAAATGCTGGAGCAGATCCGCTGGCACAAGGAACAGCAGCACACTGTGGTGATCGTGTCCGGCTCGCTGGACCTGTACCTGCGGCCGTGGTGCGAGCAGCTGGGTCTGCAGCTGATCTGCAACCGGCTGGAAAGCCAGGACGGCCGCCTGACCGGTCGCTATGCCGGTGGCGACTGCGGCCCGCGCAAGGTTGAGCACATCCGTCGCCAGTTCGACCTGTCGCGTTACGTGCGCATCCATGCCTACGGTGACAGTTCTGAAGACAAGCCGATGCTGGCACTGGCCCACGAGCGCTGGTTCCGCGGCAAACCCCTGAAGTAACCCAACGCGCAGCCTTCGCCACGCATGAGCCTGATCCCGCCCCTGACCGAACGCCTCGACCGCCTGCTGCCGCAGACCCAATGCGGGCAATGCGGCTACGACGGCTGCCGCCCGTACGCACAGGCGATGGCGCGTGGCGAAGCAGGCGTGGACCGCTGCCCACCGGGTGGCGATGCCGGTGCACGGGCGCTGGCGCAGGTGCTGGGCGTCCCGGCGATTCCGTTCGATCGTTCGCGCGGCCAACACAAGGCGGCCCAGGTGGCGTTGATCGTGGAAGCCGACTGCATCGGCTGCACCAAGTGCATCCAGGCGTGCCCGGTGGATGCCATCGTCGGCGGCGCCAGGTACATGCACACGGTCATTGCCGATCTGTGCACCGGCTGCGAGCTGTGCATTCCACCATGCCCGGTGGATTGCATCGAGCTGGTGCGCCTGTAACAGGGGTCAGATCCCTTTCCGCAGGAAAGGGATCTGACCCCATCCCGCAGTTACGGCACGGCCGCCGTCACCACGATCTCGACCTTCCACTCGGCATGAGCCAGCTTGGCTTCGAAAGTTGCGCGGGCGGGGGTCGCGCCCTCGACCACCCACTCGTCCCACGCCTTGTTCATGCCGTCGAAGTCGGCGATGTCGGCCAGGAACACTTCGGCGCGCAGCACGTGCTGGCGATCACTGGCCACCAGCGCCAGCAGCTTGTCGATCTCGGCCAGCACCTGCCGGGTCTGCCCGGTGATGTCCTGGCTGGTGTCTTCCGGAATCTGGCCGGAGAGGTAGGCGACCTTGTTGTACACGGTCATTTCGGACATGCGCGGTCCGACGTCGTAACGCTCCATCATGGGCGTGGCTCCTGCGGGTGATCAGGCCTGCATTGTCCTCCAAACCGGTCAACGATGGGTGCGGGGCAGCCATCCACGCACGGGCACTACCGGCTTCCGACAGCGGCGCTGGTCAAATGCCAGCGACAGGCGCACGATGCGCCACGGCTGCATTGACACCGCCCTCGCCCTCCCTGACGCACGCTTGCGCCGATGACCGAAACCACCGACCCCGCCACCGCTCCCTCCACCCCGGCATGGAAGCGGGTCCTCACCATCGTCGTCCCGCTGCTGATCCTTGCGCTGGCGCTGCACGGCCTGGCCAACGAGTTCGATGAGAACGGCTACCGCGCCATCCGCCATGCCTTCCACCAGCTCAGTGGCACGCAGATCGCACTTACTGTCGTGCTGGGCCTGGCCAGCTATGCCTGCCTGATCGGCTTCGATGCCATCGGCCTGCGCCGCAGCGGCATCCGTGTGCATCCCGCGCGCATCGGCATTACGGCGTTCCTTGCACACACGCTTGGCCAGACCGTGGGCTTTGCCGCGCTGACCGGCGGTGCGGTGCGCCTGCGCGGCTATCGCACCGCCGGCCTGGACCTGGCGCAGATCGGCCAGGTCGTGCTGATGAGCACGCTCGGCTTCGTGTTCGGTGCGTGGCTGCTGATCAGCGTGGCGCTGTGCATGGAGCCGGCGGCCGCGGCACTTGCACTGCCGCTGGACCCGGATGCGGTGCGCGTGGTCGGCATCGTCGCGCTGCTGGCCTATGCGGCCACCCTGCTGCTGGTCGGCCGCGATGGGCGTCAGTTCAGCGTGCTCGGCCATGCGCTGTGGCTGCCCGACCGACGCACCATGATCGGCGTCACCGTGCTCAGCGTGATCGAGCTGGTGCTGGCCAGCGCCGCGTTCTATGTGTTGCTGCCGGATTCGACGCCGACCGGCCTGCCCGGCTTCGTTGGCCTGTACCTGGTCGCGGTGCTGGCCGGACTGGTTTCGACCGTGCCCGCCGGCCTCGGCGTGTTCGAATGGAGCCTGCTGAAGCTGCTGCCACAGGTCGCACCAGCTGCGGTGCTGGCTGCGGCGTTGATCTACCGCGTCACTTACTACGTGCTGCCGCTGCTGCTGGCCACCCTGCTCGCGCTGGCGCCGGCGCTGCGGCAACCGCTGCAGGCCAGTGCCGGGGCAACCCGTGCCGGCTGGAACGCACTGCGGCCGTGGCTTCCGCAGATCATCGCGCTGGCGGTGTTCAGCATCGGTGCTGCACTGGTCATCGACGGCACATTGCCCACGCCGCGCCGCCACCTGCTCAACGCATCACTGCCGATCCTGGAGACCTCCCATCTGATCGGCAGCCTCAGCGGCGTCGCCCTGTTGCTGATCGGCCAGGGCCTGGCCCGGCGCAGCCATGCCGCGTGGATGCTGGCGATGGCCGTGTGCGTGATCACCCCGTTGCCACTGTGGCTGCGCGGTGGCCAACCGTTGATCGCGGTCTCCGCCCTGCTGGTGGCGATGGCGCTGTGGGCTGCGCGCCGCGAGTTCTATCGCCAGGGCGCGCTGCTGGATGAAGCATGGTCGTGGCCATGGCTGCGCAACCTCGGCCTGGTGCTGGTGGCGGTCACCTGGCTGTTGTTCTTCACCTACAGCCATGTCGAATACCAGAACGAGCTGTGGTGGCAGTTTGCGATATCCGGCAACGCACCGCGTGCGCTGCGCGCCCTGCTGGTGGTCGCCATTGCACTGGTGATGTTCGGCCTGGCGCGGCTGCTGCACAGCACCCGCAGCCCGCTGCCACCGGCCGACGAAGCCACGTTGCAGTCACTGGCCCCGGTCCTGGCCGGTGCCACCGACACCCAGGCCTGCCTGGTGCTGACCGCCGACAAGGCGGTGCTGCGCGATGACGCCAAGCAGGGCTTCGTGATGATGCAGCGCTACGGCGGATCGCTGATCGCGATGGGCGATCCGGTCGGCCCGCCCGAGGTCGCGCGCGCGCTGATCTGGCGCTTCCGCGAGGAAGCCGACCGGCTCGGCCTGCGCCCCGTGTTCTACCAGATCGGCGAGACCTACTGGCAGACCTATCTCGACCTTGGCCTGGGCCTGGTCAAGCTGGGCGAGGAAGCGATCGTGCCATTGCACGACTTCGGCCTGGAAGGCCGCGAACGCGCCGACCTGCGCCAGGCCTGGAACCGTGGCAAGCGCGGGGGCCTGTCGTTCCGCGTGGCACCGGTGGAAGAGGTTCCCAGCCTGCTTCCGCGCCTGCACGCGATCTCCAACGCGTGGCTGGAAGACAAGGCCGGCGACGAGAAGGGGTTCTCGCTGGGCAGCTACGATCCCGATTACCTGGCGCGCTTCCCGGTGGCACTGGTCGAAGCCGAGGGCCAGATCGTGGCATTCGCCAACCTGTGGCAGGCCCCGGCCGGTGCCGAGCTGTCGGTGGACCTCATGCGCCACGTCAACGAGGCACCGAAGGGCACGATGGACTTCCTGTTCATCGAGCTGTTCCTGTGGGGACGCGCGCAGGGCTATGCGCGCTTCTCGCTGGGCATGGCGCCGCTGTCCGGGCTGGCCCAGCATCGCCTGGCAGGGCGCTGGAACCGGCTGGCCGGCCTGCTGGCACGGCATGGCGAACGCTTCTATGGCTTCAGTGGCCTGCGCCGCTTCAAGTCGAAGTTCGACCCCCAGTGGCGGCCGCGCTATCTCGCCGCACCTGGCGGCATGCACCTGCCGGCTGCGCTGCTGGATGCCACGCGTTTGATCTCGCTGGACCCGCGGCGGAACTGACGCCCCGCACCACCCGATAGGTGTCGACCTTGGTCGACACGCCAGCGCCGACCAAGGTCGGCATCTACCAACACGCTGGCCAGCGTGGCCCGGCGCTACGCGCCGCCCTTGAGGATCACTTCGGCCAGGCGGTCGTAATCACCATTGAAGTGATGGTCGCCCGGCAGCTTCACCTTCTGCACGCCGTCGCTGGCCGGCAGGTCCGGGCACAGCGCGTCGTCATCCTTGTCGCCATACACGCAGAGGGTCTTCGCCGCCGGCAGCTTCGCCACTTCCGGCGCGATCGGCAGGCCGTCGCCGCCGCCACCCAGCCAGTTGCTGACATGGAATTCGAAGTCCGCCTTCCTGCCCACCGACAGCAGCACGATACGGTCCAGCGCCTCGCGGGTGCCGGCATCAAGCTGGTTGATGGTGGCCGGCAGCACGTCGGCACCCTGCGAGAAACCGATCAGCATCACCTTGTCGCGATGCCACTGCTGGCGGTAGTGATCGATGATCTTCTGCAGGTCAGTGGCGAAGCCCTTCGGCGTGCGCTCGCTCCAGAAGTAGCGCAGCGAGTCGATGCCGATCACGGCCACGCCATGTTCGTTGAGCGACGATGCCACGTCCTTGTCCAGGCCGGCCCAGCCGCCATCGCCGGAAACGAACACGGCCAACGTGTCGCCATTGCCGGCAGCGGGCACCTCCACTACGGGCAGGCCCTTCAGCGCGGCCGGGGGCGGTGCCAGGCTGACGCCCACCTGCGCGCCCATCACCCGCGCCGCCGCCACCAGGCCCGGTGACGCATCGCCGCGTGCGGTGCGCTTGAACTCGCGCGCCATCGCCACCTGCTGCACGAAGCGGCTGGCCTCGCCAACCTTGCAGCCATGGTCGCCGGCGGCGCTCAGCCACGGGAAATTCAACTCGGCAGGCTGCAGCTTGTTGTGCTTCACACCGTCGCCACAGACCATGCGTTCGTGGCTGTGGTCCGGGCAGAAGCCGGTGGTCAGCAGGCCGGCGAACACCTGGGTGTCGGCTTGCGCGGCCAGCGTGTAGGCCATCTCGGCGCCTTCGCCATCACCACCGACCAGCGGCAGGTGGTAGCCGGGCAGATGCAGGGAGGCCTGCAACCAGCGCGAGAAGTTCTCGACGTCGCCGGAACCGAACGAACAGGTCGGATCACCCTCGCGCTTGAGCACGCTGCGCAGGTGCGCGATGTCCACGGCAGCGACCATCGCGCCATCGGCACGCAGGGCCTCGATCGGAAGGCGGCTGGTATCACCACCGGCGGTCGGTTCATGGAACCAGATCACCACCCGCTGCGGCGTGCCGGCCGGCAGGTGCACCGGAATCTGCTCGAACCGCCCGTGGCTGAACTGCTGCACGTTGGCCGCCGCCATTGCCGGCAGCGCTGCCAGCGCCAGAACCACACCCATTGCCCTGCCCAGCCCTGCACGCTTCATATCGCATCCCCGATGGAATGCGCACACGATACGCCGCCGCCGCGTGCACGGCACGCACCGGCGCAGGCCGTTGGGGATTCAGCGGGCCGCGGTACGGCGACCGCGCTGGTACAACGCCAGCGCCAGGTACAACAGCCAGCCCACGATCACCACGATCACAGCCTTCTGGCCCAGCCCGCGTGGCGGACCGCCGCGCCACAGTACGTGCAGCCACAACAGCACGAAGGCCAGCCAGGCCCATCCCCAGAGCAGGCCGGCGGCAGACTGCCAGCCCGGTTCGCGGCGCAGGTACCAGGCCTGCAGCAGCATGCCGACGCTGGCGCAGAGGAATGCGGTGTTGGCCGCCAGCCCATGGATGAACGGCGCCAGCAGTGGCGTGGCGTCGGGCAGCCAGCTGTCACCGATGGCGACCGTCGCCAGCCCCAGTGCGGAGACAGTGAACAACAGCGGCGCCGCCGCGCTGCGCCGTGGGCCGATGCTGCCGCGATACAGCGCAATGCCAAGCACCGCGATGGCCAGCGCCAGCAGGCAGTACGCAGCGCGCAGCGCCAACCCCCACGGCCCGTGCAGGTAGAGGCTGAGCGTGGCCCGCACCCAGTCCAGATCGCTGCGTGCGAACTGGGTCCACAGCGCTGTGGCGGCGAACAGCAGCAACGCCACCAGTGCCAGCACTGCCGCCGGGCGTGCACGGCTCATGGCGCTGCCTCCGGATGCCGTGCCTTCCATTCGGCCAGCGCCTTGCGATAGCGCTGCAGCTCATCGGCATACAGATCCAGCACGCACAGCGGACAGCCGCTGCCACAGCACTCGTTGGGACCGGGCTCTTCGGGGGGCAGCGGGCGGGGATCGGGATCAGGGACGGACACAGTCGGAAGCGACAATCGGTGGAAGCAGGCCCCAGTGTACCGGGCTGGCTCAGCGGGCCAGCTGTCGGCGCAGGTTTTCCCGCGCGGCTGCGTCCAGGCGCTGGTGGAAGAAGTCACTGAGGAAGATGCGCGGCGCCCGCAGCAGCCCCTGCAGGAAACGGCGACGCCCGGCGCGGTACAGGAAGCCCGGCACGACCCCCTTGTACTCTTCGGCCACGCCACGATCGTAAGCAGCGAACACCGGCTCGGGCGCTGCCAGGATCGCCATGTCGCAGTCCAGGAACAGCGCGGCCTCGGCATCAACGTCATCCGGACCCAGATCACCATGACGGGCGGTCAGCAGGATCAACTGCTCGACCCGCGCGGCGTCGACGCCGGCCAGTTCCGGGGCCCGTGCGATCGCCTGCAGGGCCAGCGCCGCCGAACGCGCTTCGTTGTCCTTGCGCCCCGCCACATAGATCGCGTCATGGTAGAGCACGGCCAGGTACACCTCGGCGGGCCCCTGCCAGCCCGGGCCGTCAGCCACGTCCTGGCAGTGCTGCAGCACCGCGCGTACGTGTCCGAAGTGGTGGTAGGCGCGG
This sequence comes from Stenotrophomonas sp. 78350_Sma, assembly GCF_056482105.1. Lineage (NCBI taxonomy): Bacteria > Pseudomonadati > Pseudomonadota > Gammaproteobacteria > Lysobacterales > Lysobacteraceae > Stenotrophomonas > Stenotrophomonas sp. 78350_Sma. The sequence continues at coordinate 3,396,043 of NZ_CM151182.1, forward strand.
GGCGGCGTTGCGTAGCTGTCCTGCAGCGCCTGCCACTGCGCTGGCGCCAGCGTCAGCGGAGAGAAATCCATACCCGGATCATCCCGCCTGCGCTGCCCTGCGGCAAGCTGGTGGTTTTTTCACCACGCACTCACAACGCTTGCCCGGTGAGGCCTGGACCCGGTTGTCCACAGCTTTGTCGAGCGCTGGTCCACATCGGTTGTGGATGAATCGGCGTGCCGCCACGCGCCGACCAACGGTCACTGCAGCGCGCCGCCGCCGGGTCTACACTCGCTGCAGGCGGGAGCGCCCGCCGCTGCCGGGAACTGTCATGTACCGCCCTGCCGCCCGCATCTTCGTCGTGGCCCTGGCCGCCTTGATGGCCGCGCCACTCTGCGCACAGGACCGCCCGCGCACCGATGCAATCCCGCCCATCGGAAGCATCACCCCGGCGGAAATTCCCTCACCGGAACAGGTCTTCGCGATTCCTCCCGCAATGCGCGCGATGCTGCAGGCGCAGGTGATGGACCGCAGTTCATCGCGCGAGCAGCGGCTGCAGGCGCTGGTGGAAATGATCTTCGGCCGGCAGGGACTGGACCTGCAGTACGACGCGAACGCAACCTACACCGTGGGCGAAGTCTGGCAGCAGCGCCGCGCCAACTGCCTGGCCTTCACGCTGATGTTCGTGGCACTGGCGCGCGAGGCTGGCATCCAGGCCCGCGTGCAGGAAGTCGGCCAGGTCGTGTCCTGGTACCAGGACCAGGACGCCGGTGTGGTCTACAGCGTGGGCCACGTCAACGCGGGCGTGGAGATCGCGGGGCGTTACGCCACGGTCGACCTCGATCGCAACGTGCTCTACGACCGCCACGGCCCGCAGCCGGTCAGCCGCGCGCGTGCACTGGCCCACTTCTACAACAATCGTGGTGCCGAGCGCATGGCCGAAGGAGACCTCGTCGGCGCCCGCGCGTTCTTCGATGCCTCGGTCGTGCAGGATCGCGCGTTCCCCTCGGTCTGGAACAACCTGGGCGTGCTCGACAACCGTGAGGGCAACACCGATGCGGCGCGGCAGGCACTGGACCGCGCCCTGCGCCTGGACGGCCGCCAGGATGCGGCGCTGACCAACGCCAGCGCGCTGTACCGGCGGCTGGGGCTGGATGCGCAGGCCAATGCACTGGCGCGCCGCCTGGCATCGGTGCAGCGCGAGGATCCGTTCGCGCAGTACATGCTGGGCACGCAGGCCGAACAGGCCGGAAAGCTGGCCGAAGCCATCCGCTATTACCGGCAGGCCGTGCGCCTGTATGACACCGCGCACCAGTTCCACTTCGGGCTGGCGCGCGTGTATTTCCTGTCCGGCCAGCTCGAGCGCGCCGACCGTGAACTGACCCGCGCGCGGCTGCTCGGCGGTGCACCGGAGCAGGCACGCTACCAGGCCAAGCTGGACAGCCTGGCCCGCTGGCGCGCGCAGCAGCAGGCCAGGCGCTGAGACCGATCAGGCCTTCTTGAGGAAGCAGGTCTTCAGGACCAGGCCCTTGATCTTGTCCGAGTTGCCTTCGATGTGCTCGGCATCATCGTCAACCAGGCGGATGTTGCGGATCACGGTGCCCTGCTTGAGCGGGATCGAAGACCCCTTCACCTTCAGGTCCTTGATCACGGTGACGGTGTCGCCGGCCTGCAGGGTATTGCCGTTGCTGTCACGCACGACCAGGGTCGAACCGGCGCTTTCCTCGGCGGTCCATTCGAAACCGCAATCGGCGCAGATCCACAGCGCGCCATCGGCATAGGTGTTTTCCAGGGTGCACTGCGGGCAGGCGGGAACAGACGACATCGGCAAGTACCTCCAAGTGAATCAACAGCCGCCATTGTAACCGGCTGGCTTCCCTGCCCCTTTTCCGGACAGGCTCCGGGCTGGCCACTGGACCCGAACCAGAACAGCACGCCCCTGGAACTTGCAGTCGGCGGCGAACTGCAGCAGAGTGCGCGGCCCCTGACCGCCCCCGGAACTCCCCATGCGCCTCGGCATCGACTTCGGTACCAGCAACTCCGCCGCCGCCATCGTGCATGAGGGGAAACTGCTGCCGATCCGCTTCGGCAATGCCGAGCAGTTCCGCACCAGCGTTTATTTCCCAGGCGTGGTGCCCGATCCGGACGACTTCCAGCTCGATGACGGCCAGGAGCACCAGCTGCAGCAGATGATCGACAGCGCCGCGCGCGCGGCCCGTGCCGCCGGCCAGGAACGCACGCCACAGGCACTGCGCCGGGAAGCCCTGCGCGCACTGCGCCGGGAATGGATGGAGGCCCGCGCCGGCAAGGAACGCAGCGCCAGCGACCTGCTGCAGAACGCGGTCTACGGCGACGAAGCGCTGGAAGCCTATTTCGAGGAACACGAAGGCAACCTGGTGCAGAGCCCGAAGTCGATGCTGGGCTACAACCTGCACCCGCGCGCCAAGCAGACCATCACCGGCATCGCCGCGCACATCCTCGAGCACATCCGCCTGACCGCCAGCGCCCAGCTCGGCCAACCACTGCGCTCGGCCCTGCTCGGGCGCCCGGTGCAGTTCCGCAGCTCGATCGGCGCGGCCGGCAATGACCAGGCGCTGGACATCCTGCGCGAGGCTGCCACCCAGGCCGGCTTCGACCAGATCGATTTCCTCGAAGAACCCGCGGCGGCGGCCATGCACTACCACGCCGAAAGCCGCGAGCGGCACCAGGCGGTGATCGTCGACATCGGCGGCGGTACCACCGATATCGCGCATGCCGAAGTCGGCGGAAACGACGCCCCGCGCATCCACCGCGCCTGGGGTATCGCCCGCGGCGGTACCGACATCGACCTGGCCCTGAGCCTGTCCAGCTACATGCCGCTGTTCGGCCGCGGCATCACCCGCGTGCCCGCCCACCACTACGTGGAAGCGGCCACCGTGCAGGACATGACCCGCCAGCGCGACTTCCGCCAGCACAAGTACGACCATGTCGACGACCCGTGGGGCGCGCGCCTGCAGGCCCTGCAGGACGCCGGCAATACCGCCCGCCTGTACCGCGACGTCGAGCGCGCCAAGATCGCCCTCAGCGCCGCCAGCGAGCATCGGAGCACGCTGGACTACATCGCCCGCGACCTGCATGCCGACAGCAGCGCCGATGGCCTGGCCGGCGCCGCCCATGGCTACCTGGAGCAGATCCGCGAGCTGCTGGCCCAGGTCCGCAGCGACATCGGCGGCGACCCGGATGCGGTGTTCCTGACCGGCGGCATGTCCCGTGCCGGCTACCTGCGCCAAGCCGTGGCCGAGGCCTTCCCGGGCGCCCGCATGGTCCACGGCGAACCCTCGCTGGGCGTGGTCCAGGGCCTTGCGCTGGCGGCAGCCAGCCAGGATTAACAAAACGTTACGCGGTCTAAGTTACTCTTGGTCGGCTAGAACCCCGCTGCACCTTCCACCGGCCACGCCGGTGTGTGTTCACAGTGCAGCCTGGCCCGCCCTGCGGGCCTAGCGGCCATGCCTTCCTGGCTCGTTCATGGTCCGCGCAGCACCTGAGCCGCCATCGAGACCCGCTTTGGGCACCCGCCAGGCCCCTGTGGCCTTACAACCTGACGCAACACCTGCACCCGTCGACTGCCGCCGTTGTGACGCGGTCTGTTGCCGGCTGCCCGTGCTGCTGCAGCCCGGCGACCACGTGCCTGGCCAGTTCCTGTCACGCGACACCCACGGCCGTGCCGTGATGGCGCGCAACGAGGAAGGCTGGTGCGCGGCGATCGATCCCTATCACCTGCGCTGCACGATCTATTCGCAGCGCCCGGCGATCTGCCGCCAGTTTTCGATGGGCGGCGATGACTGCCGCCGCGAGCGGCAGGACTACCTGCGCCAGGCCGACGCCTGGGCGCTTTCCTCCCCTTCCACCTGACAGGAGCAACCATGCCCCGCAAGGCAAAGACCCCCGCGAAGGCCAGCAACAGCATCCGCAGCGAACGCAAGGGCGCGGCCGCCAGCACCGTGGTCAGCAGCGATTCGATCGCTTCGGACCTGGCAGCGTTCCGCAAGGCCGGTGGCAAGATCGAAGTCCTCGGCACCACCTGGGCGCTGAAGAAAGCCAGCTGACCCAGTACTGACCGCGGCGGCGCTGCCGCCGCGGCCTGCCGGACCGTGCTCAGCGGTCCAGCCGCACCCGCACACTGCCCGAATGCGACTGGATGCGGATGTCTCCATCACCGCCGCCCAGACGCGTATCGAGATGGCTGCCCGGCCCATAGCGCGGCCGCTCCACCTGACCGGCATCGCTGTTGATCGAGCCGCTGAAGCTGTTCACCGACAGCTGTGCCGACACCGTGCGCGGCAGGCTCAGCGTGACCGAGGCACTGACCGATTCGACATTGACGCGGCCGCCGGGCGCCAATCCGGCTGCTGCCAGGTCGATGCTGCCCGAGACGGTCTCCACCGCCAGCCGCTGCACGCGCCCGACGTCGACCTCGACCCGTCCGGATACCGTCTGCGCACCGATATCACCGGACACGCCGCCGCCGGCCTCGATCCGGCCACTGACGGTGTTCACATCCAGTTTTGGCGTCTGCAGGCGTGCGCTGACGCTGCCACTGACCGTGTTGAGCTTGCTGTCACCACTGCGGCCAGATGCGCTCAGGCTGCCGCTGACCGTGTCGGCCTGCAGCCGTCGCACGTCGATGCCGCTGATGTCCTGGCTGGCGCTGACCGTGCTCAGCAGCAGCTCCACCGAGCGCGGCACGTTCAGCACCAGCGTGGCCCCACCGTTGTTGTTGCGGCGCGGGTATTCGATCTCCCAGCGCACGCGGTTGGCGCTTTTCTCCTGCCGCAGCTGCAGGCCGTCGCTGAGCGTGCCGGTGAGCTGCACGTCATTGCGGTCCCAACCACGCACGGTCACCTTGCCGGCGACGTTGCTCAGCTCGATGCGACCGCCCGCGGCCAGGGTATGCCGCTCGTCGATGCGGGTGTCGGCCAGCGCCACGGCAGGGGCCAGCAGCAGCGCGACACAGCAGGAAATCAGGGTTCGGGTCATGGCGGTCTCCTCAGGTCGTCAAGCCGGACTCGGCGGCATAGGCCGCCTGCCGGGTCAGTTCCAGCCGCAGCGTGTAGGTACGCTTGAGCTGGCCAAGCAGGTGCGGCGCACGCGGGTCCTGCGCCAGGGCGGCACGGATCTGCGCCGCGCTTTCATCCAGTTCATGCAGGGCCGGCTGCCATTCCGGCGCCCGGCCATCGGGCAGCGCGGCCACGGCCTGCTGGTACTGCTCGGTCATCGCCGCGGCCTGCAGCTGCAGGGCGGACGGCACCGGCGTGTCCAGCTGCGCATGCCGCCACGGCGCCACCGCATACACTGCCAGGCTGGCTGCCAGCGCAGCCCCCACCGGCAGCCACCAGCGGCGTCGCGAACGCGCAGGCAGGGCCACCACGTTGTCCGCTGGCGCAGGTGCTGCCTGCGGTTCACGCGGTGGCAGCCGGGCGGACAGACGCGCCCAGCCATCGGCGGGTACATCGCGCTCGTTTGGCAGCGCGCGCAGCCGGGCCAGCAGGTCGTGATCGGAATCGTGTTCGTGCGTACTCATGTCATGTCTCCCAGCCGTGCGCGCAACAGGCCGCGCGCACGATGCAACTGTGCCTTGGAACTGCCGACAGCCATCTGCAGTTGTTCGGCGATTTCCTGGTGTTTCCAGCCCTCGATGTCGTGCAGTACCAGTACCGCACGCGCCCGTGGTGGCAGTGTCGACAGTGCGCGCTCAAGATCGCGCTCGGTGCCGGCACAACGGTCATGCACCGCCAGTTCCTGCAGGCCGCCGTCGATATCATCGAGGCTGTCGTGGTCCTGCCCGGCAGCCCGGCCGCGCAACTCCATCAGCGCGGCGTTGACGCCCAGCCGATGCAGCCAGGTGGACAGGCTGCTCTCGAAACGGAACCCTGGCAGTGCTTTCCAGGCCTGCAGGAAGGCCTCCTGCAGCGCATCCTCGGCACGTGCCTGCTGGCCGCCACACAACCGCCACAGGACAGCGAATACACGCGGCGCGTGACGCCGGTACAGCAGTTCGTAGGCAGCGGTGTCGCCCGCAGCCGCCGCCCGCACCAGAGCGGGTTCGTCGACGGCGTCGTTGGCGGCAGGCAGCGCGGGCATGGTGGTGTCGAGCATATCGCTTGGATGCGGCGACCCGGAAAAAGGTTTAGAGCCGATCGACGACCGATGCCATGCAACCTTTTCGACGGCTGCTGCATCCATGGAAGGTCCTTCGCGAAATTGCCGTCCAGGAGTTGTGCCATGTCCAGCCCATCCTGCGCCGCCCTGCTGGTGATCACTGCCTGCGTACTGCTGCAGGCATTGGGCCTGTCCTTGCAGCTGCGTCCAGAAAACGGCCGCGCCTGCCTGCAGCAGCACCGCCAGGAGCTGGTCTGTCTGGCCTGGACTCCGGCGGTCGAATCCACTGCACGCGCCGGGTAACATCGAAGGCCGTTATTGCCACCTGTCGTCGCCCCCATGATGTTGTCGCTGAAGGATCACCTGCCGGCCTGGACCCACCCTTGGCTCCACGACGCGGGCATCGCCGTGAAGATCCTGCTCACCCTGCTGGCCGCGTGGCTGCTGCGGATGCTGGCACGGCGCTTGATCCGCCGCTTCGCCGAGCACTACACGCTGCCGCCGGAGATGGCGATGGGTGCGCGCCGGATCAGCAGCTTCGTGGTCTATTTCAGCGCAGTGCTGTACATCCTCAGCCTGCTCGGCGCATCGCCGTCGGTACTGTGGACCGCGTTCACCGGCTTCGCGGCCGTGGGCGCAGTGGCCTTCTTCGCGGCCTGGAGCGTGCTCTCCAACATCTTCTGCACGCTGCTGATCTTCACCACGCGCCCGTTCCGCCTGCATGACTACATCGAGGTGCTGGAGAACGGCGAGAAACCGGGCCTGAAGGGCCGGGTGATCGACGTGAACCTGATCTACACAACGCTGCAGGAGTCCGGCGACGGCCACGAGGGCACGGTGCTGCAGCTGCCGAACAACCTGTTCTTCCAGCGCACGGTGCGGCGCTGGCGCGACCCGGCGCAGGCCCCCGGCGGCATCCAGGGCGACGGCTGAGGGGGTTTGCCTTTGCAGGGCTGCGCCCTGCACCTGCCGAGGCCGAGGCCGAAGCAAGATCAAGAGCGGCATTCCGTGGGATGGCGGGGCGGTGTGGGTGGTCAGGACACGCCGTAAACCCGTCCATGGGGGCTCGATGGCGCCATCCATGGCGCCAACGGTCCTGCCCACCCACACCGCCCCACCTCTGACAGATTCCGCGCGCTGTTGGTGGGTGCCGACCGTTGGTCGGCACATCTGTCAGATATCGATAGTCAAAATTGAATCCGACCCCGTGCCGACCAACGGTCGGCATCAGCAGCGCGTTCCAACAGATCGCGGAAATCTGTCAGAGGCGGGGCGGTGTCGGAGTGCGGGGTGTCCGCGGCATGGATGCCGCGGCCAAGCCCCCATGGACGGGTTCAAGGCGTCCCCGCACTCCGACACCGCCCTGCCAACCCACGGAATGCCAGCCTTTGATGTTGACGTTGCTTCTGCAGGTGCAGGGCGCAGCCCTGCAATAAAACACCCCTTACCTCAGCTGGCTGTCCTTGCTGCCACGCCGGTTGTAGCCGGCATGCGCCTGTTCTTCGTCGTCATGCGCCTGCTGGCACGCCACGCACAGTCGAACACCAGGCACAGCCTGGCGACGCGCCAACGGGATCGGCGCGTCGCATTCCTCACAGTGTTCCAGACCCGGGCCCTGCCGCAGCTGGCGCCGCGCGCGGGCAATCGCATCGTCGACGGTGGCGTCGATCTGGTCCTGGACCGCGCCGTCTCCCGCCCAACCGGTGGCCATGGCCATCCTCCGCAGGTGTGTCGCCTGATATGGGGACGATACACCCGCGCACAAAGGAGCAGACCTGTGTTGAGCCGAGCCATGCCCGGCTGATCTTCAGCAAGCTGAGCAGAACATGGAGGGTTTCAATCAAGCCGATTGCGGCTTAATCCCCTCCGTCCCCTTTTTGCTTACCAGACCAGGTCGTCGGGTACCTGGAACTGGGCGTAGTAGGCGTCGTCCTCGGCGTTGCCGGTGGAGATCTCGGCAGTCGAGCCCGGCTGGCCGTGGTCAACGATGATCGCTTCGGGCGCGCGCTCACGCACCTTTTCGGCGGCGGCACGCGGCAACAGGGCGTAACCGTCGCCGTGGGCAACGATGACCAGTACGCCGACCGACAGCGCCTTGCGCAGCTTGGGGTCGATCAGCAGGGTGCGGATCGCCGCGCCATCGCTGAAGCGATACTCGTCGTCGCCCTTGTGGGGCACGGCATGGGCGGTGATGATCTGCCGGGCCTGGGCCTTCTGTTCAGCCAGCTTGGCCTGGGCGTTGCGCTCGGCGGCCAGCGCGCGGTCGCGCTCGACCTTCTCGGCGCGGGCCCGTTCAGCCTCGCGCTGGACCTCGGCCGAGGTCGATTCGGCCTTGCCCTGGCGGGCCTTGGCCTGCGCGCTCGCGGCAGCGCTGGCCTGCGACTTCTTGGCCAGGCCGGCCTTGAGCAATTGTTCCTGCAGCGCGTTGGGCTTTGCCATGGTCGATGCGTACCGCGTGTAATCTTGGATGCCCCATTCTACCGACGCCCCGCCGCCCCTGCATGGCAGTCCTGAAGTACCTCACCGGCTATCCCGAACCCCTGGTCGCCCAGGTCAGTGACCTGCTGGCGCAGGGCAAGCTCGGCCCCTGGCTGCAGCAGCGCTATCCCGACCCGCACGAGGTGCGCAGCGATCGCCAGCTGTACGACTACACCCAGGACCTGAAGGACCGCTACCTGCGCAAGTCGGTGCCGCTCAACAAGGTCTGCTACGACAACACGCTGGAAGTGATCAAGCACGCGCTGGGTACCCATACCGCCATCTCCCGCGTCCACGGCGGCCGCCTCAAGGCCAGCCGTGAGATCCGCATCGCGACCGTGTTCCGCCAGGCGCCGGCAGCGTTCCTGCGCATGATCGTGGTGCATGAGCTGGCCCACCTGAAGGAAGCCGACCACAACAAGGCCTTCTACCAGCTGTGCCAGCACATGGAGCCGGATTACCTGCAGCTGGAGTTCGATACCCGCCTGTACCTGACCGAGCTGGCCAACCGCGGCCAGCGCTGACCGGCCGCAGCAGCTACACTGCGCGCCCCCTGCCTGACCTTTCCGCCATGGAACCGATCCGTCTCGACAAACGCCTGTCCGCCCTGCTCGGCATCCCGCGCGGCGAAGCGCGACGCTACATCGAAGGCGGCTGGGTCACGGTCAACGGCGAGGTGGTGGAACAGCCGCAGCGCCCGGTCGATGACAGCGCCGAGATTGTGGTGGCCGAGCAGGCCAGCGATGAAAAGGCCGAGCGCGTCAGCATGCTGCTGCACAAGCCGGCCGGCGTTGCCGCTGAGACCCTGTGTGCGCTGGTCAGCAGTGACAGCCGCAGCGAACTTGATGCCAGCGACATCCGTCCGCTGCAGCGCCATTTCCACGGCCTGCAGCTGGCCGCCTCGCTTCCGGCCAGCGACAGCGGCCTGGTGGTGGTCAGCCAGGATCCGGCCACGCTGGCCCATCTGCAGCGCAATCTGGGCCGCACCGAACAGGAATACCTGATCGAAGTGGCCGAAGGCGGTCCCGAGCGCGGCCCGTGGTTGATGGCGCGGCTGCAGCAGGAATCGGGCGGCGCCAAGGTCAGCTGGCAGAGCGAGCAGCGCCTGCGCTTCGCGGGCAAGGGCCTGACGGCCAAGGGCCTGCGCGTGGCGGTCACCGCTGCCGGCCTGCAGGTGACGGCCGTGCGTCGGCTGCGTATTGGCCGCGTGGCACTGGGACCGCTGCCTGCGGGGCAGTGGCGTTACCTGGGCAGCGACGAGCGGTTCTGACCGCGAAGCCCCTGTCATCCACGCATGGCGTGACGTTGTCTGAAGAAGCCATCCACGCATGGCGTGGATCTACGGCGATGGGCCTGTTGGCTTTCATCCACGCATCGCGTGGCTCTACCATCGGGGCATGAGCCTGCCCAAGCCCCTGTGGCGACGCCTGCTGCGCGTCGCTGCACTCATCCTCGCCGCGCTGTTGCTGCTGGTCCTGTCCGGGCTGCTGCTGGCCGACCACCTTACGCCGCAGGCGCAGGGCGCCCCTTCGCACGTCCTGCCGCTGCAGCCGGCGCAGACCCGCATCGACCAGCAGATCGTGCCGCTGCAGGACGCACACCCCGGGCAATCGGGCGTGGCATTCCTCAGTGATGGCATGGATGCCTTCGCCGCGCGCGCGATGATCACCGCCCACGCTGGCCGCAGCCTGGACCTGCAGTACTACATCTGGCACGACGACCTGATCGGCCACCTGATGGCCAAGGCGCTGTATGACGCCGCCGAGCGCGGCGTGCGCGTGCGCATCCTGCTCGATGACATGAACGCCAAGGACAAGGACGCGCTGATGATGGCGCTCGATGCGCATCCGAACATCGAGATCCGCCTGTACAACCCGTTCCGCAACCGCAGCGGCGTCGCGCGCACGCTTGAACTGGTGCAACGCGCCTTCAGCGTCAACCACCGCATGCACAACAAGAGCTGGATCGCCGATGGCCGCATCGCGATCGTCGGCGGCCGCAACATCGGCGAGGAATACTTCAGCGCGCGCGACGATGTGAACTTCCAGGACCTGGACCTGGTCGTGGCCGGGCCGGCGGTGCAGCAGGCCAACCAGATCTTCGACGACTACTGGAACAGCAGCGCGGCGATCCCGATTGCCGCGCTGGCCTCATACACCGATGCACAGTTGCGGCAGCTGGTGCGGCAGTCAGACCTGGATGCGATGCATGCCCGGGCACAGCCCTACCTGCAGCGCGTGGCCGAATCGCGCGCCCTGCAGCGGCCCAGCCCGGAACCGCTGCACTGGAGCGCGAACGTGCGCATCGCCTCCGATCCGCCGATGAAGCACCGCGGCGATGATCGCCGTAGCTGGCTGGTCAGTACGCTCAGCGACGAACTGCACAGCACCCGCAGCAATGCGCTGTTGATCTCCCCCTACTTCGTGCCTGGCGATGATGGCGTGCAGGCGCTGTCGGCGCTCGCGGCGCGTGGTGCGCAGGTTGGCGTGGTCACCAACTCGCTGGCCGCCAACGACGTGGCCGCAGTACACGGCGGCTACATGGGCTACCGCGTTCCGCTGCTGAAGGCCGGTGTGCAGCTGTACGAACTGAAGGCACACGGCAGGCCCGATACCAGCCTGTTCGGCAGTAGTGGGGCCAGCCTGCACACCAAGGCGTTCGTGGTCGATGATCGCCGCGGTTTCGTCGGCTCGTTCAACCTCGACCCGCGCTCGGCCTATCTCAATACCGAGATGGGCGTGCTGTTTGACGACCCGGTGCTGGGGGCACAGCTGCGCAACGAGTACCTGCGCCTGGCCAGCCCGGAACACAGCTGGTGGTTGACGCTCGGCCACGACGATGGACTGCGCTGGCTGGAACGGCAGCCACCACCGCACTGGGTGGAAACCGAGCCCGGTGCCAGCCTGGGCAAGCGCTGGACCGCGCGCGTGATCAGCTGGCTGCCGGTGGAATCGCAGCTGTAACGCCCAACCCTCAGTGCACCGGACCAACCTCTTCCTGGCCGGCTTCATCCCGCGTTTCCACGCTGCGCCCATGCAGACGCCGCCAGATCCAGCGCAGCGCATGCGGTGGCGCCGACGGCAGTTGTTCGAGCAGGGCCAGCATGCGGCTCTGGCTGGCATGTCCATGCCGGCACAGCAGGCTGGCCGCCGCCGCCGCGCTGGCCAGACGCAGGCTGTCGGCGAGTGGGCCATCGGCCTCCGGCGCCAGTGCCTGGTGCACGGGCTCGGGCAGCTCCCAAGCTGCAGCCACGCGTTGTGCCAGCGGCAACGACCATTGCTGCAGCAGTTGCAGGGCCAGCGCCGGCTCCACGGTTTCGTCGCGCGCCTGCGCTTCCTGCAGCAACTGGCGCATCACCAGCGCTGATCCCAGCCCCTGCACCAGGCCCAGCCACTGCGCAGCGAAGGCATCGCCGAAGGTGACCGTGCGCGCGTGATCGGCGGCCGCACGCGAAGCCAGCAGAGCGTGTTCCCAGATGATCGTGCTGAACTGCGGAAACATGCCGCACTGCACCTGCATCACCGGCTGCACCAGCACCGCGCTGATGATCTGGCGCACGCCCTCGGTACCGACCAGGGTCACCGCACGCTGCAGGCTTTCCACCGGCCGCTCATGCACCTTGTAGGCCGGGCTGTTGGCGATGCGCAGCAGATTGCCGGTCAGCACCGGGTCCTGGCCGATGATCGCCGCCATCACCCGTGCCGAGGCGGCTTCGTCGTTGACGGTCTGGATCAGCTGCGGCAGCAGTTGCGGGCGTCGCGGCAGGTGCCGGGCGGCCCAGTCACGATCCTGCAGCGCGCGCGCCACCGCTTCGCCCAGTGCCGGGTCCTGGACGGGGGCAGGCTCGCCGGCCAGCCGTGGGTACAGGGCCAGTGCGTGCAGGCCGCGCTGCAGGTGCGCGGCGATCTCACCGGCCTGCAGGGCCTCGCCCTGCAGGCTGGCTGCGGCAGCAGCGACGGCCTGTCGCGATGCGGCCGCCAGACGCAACGGAGCCGCCCCGGTCGAGCGCGCCAGCCAGGCGCGCAGCGATCGCCACCAGGCCGGCGTCATCGCCGCCCGCCCTGTCGTTGTGGTGCCCTTGCCGTCACTGACCGCCCTGCCTCTTCACGCGAATCCGGCCACCCGCCGTCGTCGCAGCATCGGCCGCACTTTCATCTTCTTTAACCGGAAGGTCGCCGATGTCGACGGCAGCGGCCGGGGGAATGGACTAGAATGGCGCCGCGCGACCCGTCCCCCTGCACTGACGACGTCGCTTTTTTTGTTTTGGGACCCTACCGTTCACTGGCCGTTCGCTGCAGTTCGCCGCTGTTCGTGCCATCGGAGACGCCATGCTATTCGAAACCCTCGCCACCACCGGCCACGAACAAGTGGTGTTCTGCCACAACCACGATGCCGGCCTGAAGGCGATCATCGCCATCCACAACACCACCCTGGGCCCGGCCCTGGGCGGTGTGCGCATGCGCCCCTACGCCAGCACCGAGGAGGCGCTGGCCGATGCGCTGCGGCTGAGCCGGACGATGACCTACAAGAATGCACTGGCCGGCCTCAACGTGGGCGGCGGCAAGGCGGTGATCATCGGCGACCCGAAGACGGACAAGACCGAGGTACTGTTCCGCGCCTTCGGCCGCTACGTAGATTCGCTGGGCGGCCGCTACATCACCGCCGAGGACGTTGGCACCGACGTCAACGACATGGAGAACATCTACCTGGAGAGCCAGTTCGTGACCGGCGTGCACCAGGTCCATGGTGGCTCCGGCGATCCGGCGCCTTTCACGGCCTACGGTGCACTGCAGGCACTGATGGCGTCGATGCGCTTCAAGTTCGGCCATGAGGAAGTGGGCAAGACCAGCATCGCGGTGCAGGGCCTGGGCCACATCGGCATGGAACTGGTGAAACTGCTGCGTGACCGCGGCGCCAAGCTGTATGTCACCGACCTGGACAGTGCGCTGGTTGATCGTGCAGTCAGCGATTTCGGCGCCGAAGCGGTCAAGCCGGACGAGATCCACGAGGTGAACGCCGATGTGTTCGCACCGTGTGCACTGGAAGGTGCGATCAACGCCGACACCCTGCCGCGGATCAAGGCCAAGATCATCTGTGGTACCGCCAACAACCAGCTGTCGAGCCTGGAGATCGGCGACGAACTGCATGCGCGCGGCATCCTTTACGCCCCGGACTACGCGGTCAACGCCGGCGGCGTGATGAACGTGTCGCTGGAAATCGACGGCTACAACCGCGAACGCGCGATGCGCCTGATCCGCAGCATCTACCACAACCTCACCCGCATCTTCGAACTGTCGCAGCGCGAGAACATCGCGCCACAGCGTGCGGCCGACCGCATTGCGGAAAGCCGCATCCTGTCGATCGGCAAGCTGAAGATGCCGCTGGGGCGCAGCACTCCGCGCCTGGGCAACCTGCGCGGCGGCTGAGGCTGCAGACGTCGCGCCGGGAGTCTTCCCGGCGCGACCGATTCCTCAGAACCCGGTGCTGTAGCGCACCGCAGCCTGCCGCGCGCCCTCGCCACCGATACGCTGGTCAAAGCCCAGGCTCAGGCGGCCATTGCGGCCCCACCACGACTCCAGCGCCACGCCTATCAGCGCACTGCCACGCGGCGCATTCCAGCCTGCCAGCGGCGCCCATGCATCGACGCCGACGAAACTGGCCTGCCAGTCCGCATCCGCACCATCAAGCCGCTGCTGCCATTCGGCATGCCCACGCAGCATCCAACGCCCCCAGCCGCGCTCGCCGCGGATACCGGCCAGCATCTGGCTGCGCTGCGAGCGATTGGCATCACCCCGCAGGCCGAAGCCAAAGCCGCCGAGTTCATTGAAGGCGTCAGTATCCACACGCGTGGTGCTGGCACCGAGGTAGGGCGTCAACGATGCGCCCGCACGCCCCAGCCGGTACCCGCCCTCCACGCTGGCACTGCTGAAACGACCACCGTACCGCGCAGAAACGCCATAGGCGCCCGCACCGAGCAGCAGCTGACGATCCAGCGCGCGGGTGAACTGGCCGCTGCCGACCTGGGCCAGCGCATAGCCACGCCCCAGATTCCAGCCGGCGTACAGCTGCGCCTGCGCCTGGCGGTCACGCCCGCGATCACCGCCGAAACTGCTGCCACCATTGCTGCGGGTTTCGCCAAAGGCCACACCCATCAACCCATTGCTGCCCAGCGGCAGGTCCTGACCAGCCATCCAACCGCGGCTGTCGGCGGCATTGCCGGCAAAGCTGCCCTGCCCGGCCTCGCCCAACGCGCTCTGCCAGGTACCCCGCAGGCGCGGCGTGGCCTGCACACGATCGAAGCGTTCGGCGATCGCACGCCGCGACATGTCGATGCTGTCGAAGGTGGCGGCCTCGGCGCGGGCATGCGCCTGGCCGGACAGGCTCTGCAGGCTGTCGGCCAGGCCCTGTTGGCCCCCTCCGGCCCACTGCAGCGCACCGGCTGCCGCACCGAAGGGCGATCCCTGCAGGCCGGTGTTGCCGTCGAGCACTGCGAATGCGCCTTCCAGGCGCTGCGCGGCCACCTGCGCAGAAGCGCTCAGGCCGCTGGCCGCGGCGGTGACGTTGACCTGGGTCACGTTCAACCAGGCGTTGTTGCGGTCGTAGCCATACGTGGGGGCCACCAGGGTCAGTCCCTGCAGGCCGGTGGAAGTGGCCTCGGTACTGAAGTTGCCGTTCAGCCCCCCCGCGGCGTGGATGAGGTCCTGGCGGGTTCCGTTCTGCGGCACATAGCCGGAGACGAAGCCATGCACGCGCACACTGCCATTGATCGTTGCGCTGCCGGTGACCTGCAGCGCGTTGGCGCCAAGGGCGATCATCAGCTGCGCGCCGGGCTGCTGGGTATAGTTGCCCTCGATGGTGCCGGTGGTGTTGCCGGTGGTGAGGAACACGCTGCCGCCGTTGACCACATTGCCGATCACCCGCGGCGTGCCACCGTTGAACTGCAGACCGCTGGAATCCGGATCAGGCTGGGCGAGGATCGTCACGTTGGAACGGATCACGCCACCGTTCTGCAGCGTCAGGATGCCGCGCTCGACACGGGTGGCACCGGTGTAACCGTTGTTGCCGGTCAGCACCAGCTTGCCGTCTCCCTGCTTGACCAGGCCACCGCTGCCGGTGATGTCGTTGCTCCACGTCGAACCGGTCGAGGCCACATCCACACTGGCGGTCACATCACCCCAGTCGAAGCGGCCGGGACCATTGATCGCGCGACCGATGTCGAGCAGGCCATAGCCGAACACCGGATCCACACCGGGCGCACCGATGTCCTTGGCGGTACCCAGCAGGGTCTGCCGCACCAGATCGTTGTTGAAGTAGGGGAAGCGCTGCCAGACCAGCGCAGCCGCACCGGAGATCAGCGGCGCGGCGAACGACGTACCGTAGTTCCAGTAGTAGCTGCCACCATTGGCATCCGGGTAGACCGCGCTGCCCGGCGCCGCCAGGCAATAGCGGGCCGCCTGGCCGCAGGCATTCGAATAGCTGGCCAGCGCGCCCGGCGTGAACGGGTCCACCGCCGTGGCCACCAGCCAGCCGCGCTCCAGATCGGCCGCCGGAAGCGTGCCTGCCACGCCCTTCTGGCTGGGCAGCGCGGCCAGGCTGCTCGGCTCGCTGCGGCCGTCATTGCCGGCGGCGAACACCACCAGGCCGCCGTGATTGATCACGAACGGCCGGTATTCGGCGGCCACCTGCGCCGTGGTGGGCAGATCGGTCCAGTACAGGCCACCCCACGAGTTGTTCATCACCTTCACGTTGTAGCTGATCAGGTCCTGGTGGACCTGGGCCACACCCAGTGGCCCACTGAAGGCATTGCCATTGCCACTGCCGTCATCGGTCGGCGGCTTGTCGGAAATGATCCGTGCCGAGACGATCTGCGCACCTGGCGCAATACCGCCCGGCCAGGTTCCCACTGCCGCGCCAGCGGCGAGGCTGGCCACGGCGGTGCCATGCCCGACCACGTCATCAACCCCCAGGTTGTTCCTGGCCGGATCGATGTAATTGAAGTTGGCCAGCACGCGACCATTCAAGGCCACCGCGTTGCGCTGCACGCCCGAATCGACAATGCCGATGCGCACGCCCTGCCCGGTCAGGCCTGCGGCCTGTGCGGCACGCGCGTTGGTGACTGAAAGATGCGCATCAAAGGCCGGCTCCTGCGGCTTGACCGGTGGTGGTGTCGTCGGGGGAGGCGTGGTCGGAGGTGTCGGCGTGGTCGGGGGCGGGTCGACACGCACGTTGCTGCCGCCTCCGCCACCTCCACCACAGGCCGTCAGCGCCATCGCCAGCGCGGTTGCCAGCACAGACCTCACCATCATCGTGCGTTCCATCGATTCCTTCCCGTGAACGTTGGCCTGCCTTCATCCCGGCAGGCGTTCGGCGCCGCACAGCGGCAGCCCTCCCCGACCCTCTATACTTGGGCCGACCCCCACGCAGTCTGCCGGGAAACCGGGGCGCATCCAACAGCCTCCGGTCTCCTTTCCGAACATTGCTTACGCATCAACGAGATTGCCATGTCCAACATCGTCATCGCCGCCGCCAAGCGCACCGCCATCGGCTCCTTCCTCGGCCAGTTCAACGGCGTGCCGACCCCGACCCTCGGCGCGGCCGCCATCGCCGCCGCGCTGGAACAATCGGGTGTCCCGGCCAGCGACGTTTCTGAAGTCCTGATGGGCTGCGTGCTGCCGGCCAACCTCGGCCAGGCGCCCGCCCGCCAGGCTGCGATCGCCGCCGGCATTCCGCTGTCGGCCGGTGCCACCACGCTGAACAAGGTGTGCGGCTCGGGCATGAAGACCATCATGCTCGGCCATGACCTGATCAAGGCTGGCTCGGCCAGCATCGTGGTCGCCGGCGGCATGGAATCGATGTCCAACGCCCCGCACATGCTGCCGAACTCCCGTACCGGCAACCGTTTCGGCAACTTCCAGGCGGTCGACCACATGGCCCACGATGGCCTGGTCAACGCCTACGACGGCAAGGCCATGGGCGAATTCGCCGAGTGCGCGGTGGACAAGTATCAGTTCAGCCGCGAAGAGCAGGACTCCTATGCGATCGAGTCGGTCAAGCGTGCGCAGGCTGCACAGGCCAATGGTGCATTTGCCGATGAAATCGTCGCGGTGAAGGTCGCCACCCGCAAGGGTGAGGTCGAGCTCGCTACCGACGAGCAGCCGGGGCGCTCCGACATCGCCAAGATCCCGACCCTGCGCCCGGCCTTCAAGAAGGATGGCAGCGTGACCGCGGCCAGCTCCTCCAGCATCTCCGACGGCGCCGCCGCAGTGGTGCTGCTGACCGAAGAGGACGCTGCCGCGCGAGGCATCACGCCGCTGGCCCGCATCGTCGGCCACGCCACCCACTCGCAGGAACCGGAGTGGTTCACCACCGCCCCGATCGGCGCGCTGCACAAGCTGCTGGACAAGACCGGCTGGTCGCTGGACCAGGTCGATCTGTTCGAAATCAACGAAGCCTTCGCTGTGGTGGCGATGGCCCCGATGCGCGAACTGGGCATCCCTCACGACAAGCTCAACGTGAATGGCGGCGCCTGCGCACTGGGTCATCCCATCGGTGCCTCGGGCGCACGTCTTGTGGTGACCCTGGTCAACGCTCTGCGCACGCGTGGTGGCAAGCGCGGCATTGCCACCCTCTGCATCGGCGGCGGCGAAGCAACGGCAATCGCCATCGAATTGATTTAAAAAGATTTAACGATGATTTCGCAAAAATGAATGCGGGATCGCTTGACACCCAATCTTGGCTTGTCATCATGTTGTCGGCGCGCAGCATGCGCGTTGCCTAATTCTAACGACGAGGATTTACACAATGAGCATCAACAAGCTGCTGGTCGCGATGTCCCTGGCTCTGGCCCTGGCCGCCTGCTCGAAGCAGGAAGCTGCCCAGGACGCCGCTGCTTCGGCCAACGAAGCCGCCACCGAAGCCCAGGCTGCTGCCGACCAGGCCGCCGCTGCTGGCGCCCAGACCGCCGACGCTGCCCAGCAGGCCGCTGACACCGCCGCCACCGCTGCTGACGCTTCGGTCGACGCTGCTGCCCAGGCTGGCGCTGCTGCCACCGACGCCGCTGCCGGCGCCGCTGCTGACGCTGCCAAGGCTGCTGAAGGCACCGCTGAGAAGGCCAAGGACGCTGCTGAAGAAGCCAAGAAGTAATAACTTCTTTCTTCACGCTGTTCTGGAAAAGCCGCTGGTTCGCCAGCGGCTTTTTCTTTGCGTGGATGTCGGCGATCAAGCCCCTGCATCGCGACCCGGTCTTCACAACGGCATGAATAGGCTGGCGTCCCCATCCATTGCAGTGCCGGAGACCGCCATGAAGATTCGTCCGATCACCACCACCCTGCTGGCCGCCTCCCTGCTGCTGGCCCTGGCCGCCTGCAAGGGCCCGGAAGCCGAACAGGCCAAGCAGGACGCGCAGCAGGCGGCCGACAGCGCCGGCGCTGCAGCCCGCGACGCCGTCGACAAGGCTGCTGCTGCCACCCGCGAAGCCGCCGACAAGACCGCAGCCGCTTCCGAGCAGGCCGCCGCCGATACCCAGCAGGCGCTGGACAAGGCCGCAGACGCCACAGCCAACGCCGCCGACAAGGCCAAGGACGCCGCAACCGACGCCGCTGCGCACGCCAGCGACGCCACCGCCAACGCCGCGCAGAAGGTCGCCGACAAGGCCCGCGATGTCGCCAATGACGCGAAGGCAAATGCCGCCAAGGAAGAAGCCAAGCACTGAGGTGTACCTGCAGCCGAGCATCGCCTCGGCTCCACAGGAAAAGCCGCGGCACTGCCGCGGCTTTTCTGCTTTTCGCTCCCTGCCTTTTCTGTTGATTCCGTGGCGGACGCGCACGGAAAGTGTCCAAGGCCGTGCGAGTGGGTTGCGCAGGGGTGTCCGCGGCATGGATGCCGCGGCCAAGCCCCCAAGGACGGGTTCACGGCGCCCCCTGTGCAACCCACTCGCACGGCCACTGCCGATATCAGCGCCCACCACGAGGGGCTCCGCCGTTGGCCGCTCCCTACGGCAACGCGCGCGCCAGCATCGCCGACAGATCCAATCCCGCCGGCAGCGTCCCGAATGCCAGCCCATGCTCCCTGTCCAACCGGCTGCGCACGAACGCCTCCGCCATTGGACTGCGCGCACGCAGCAGCAGCGCCGCCTGCAGCAGCAGCGCAGTGCGCTCGCAGAACAGCCGCGCCTGTGATTCCTCAGGCGCCGGCGCCGCTGCCCAACGCTGCAATGCAGCTGCATAACGCGCATCGAGATCGGCCACTGCGGCCAGCTCGCTGCGCAATGCCGCCATCGCCTCCGGCTCGCGTGACAGCGCGCGCAGGACGTCCAGGCACTGGATGTTGCCGCTGCCTTCCCAGATCGAATTCAACGGCGCCTGGCGGTACAGCCTCGGCAGCATCGACTCCTCCACGTAGCCCGCACCGCCCAGGCATTCCTGCGCTTCGTTGACGAAGGACGGCGCGCGCTTGCACAGCCAATACTTGCCCAGTGCGGTCCCCAGCCGTGCCAACGCGGCTTCGCTGGCATCCTCGCCGGCGCGATCCACCGCCCGCGCGATGCGCATCGCCAACACGGTTGCCGCTTCCGACTCCAGCGCCAGATCGGCCAGCACATTGGCCATCAACGCATGCTCCACCAACAACTTGCCGAAGGTGCGCCGATGGCGTGCATGATGCAGCGCCTGCGCCAGCGCCATGCGCATCTCCGCGGTCGCACCCAGCATGCAGTCCAGGCGGGTCATCATCACCATGCCGATGATGGTCGCCACGCCACGCCCTTCTTCGCCCACACGCCATGCCTGCGCGCCACAGAACTCGACCTCGCTGGACGCATTGGCCCAGTCGCCAAGCTTGTCCTTCAGCCGCATCAGCCGGAACGCATTGCGGTCACCGTCGGCCAAGCGGCGCGGCATCAACAGGCAGGTCAGTCCGCCCGGCGCCTGTGCCAGCACCAGGAAGCCATCGCACATCGGCGCGGAGAAGAACCACTTGTGGCCGACCAGGCGGTAGCGTTCGCCATCGATCGGTTCGGCCCGCGTGCTGTTCGCGCGTACGTCCGAACCGCCCTGCTTCTCGGTCATGCCCATGCCCAGAGTGATGCCGGCTTTGTCCGCCACGGGCACATCACGCGGGTCATAGACCGGCGCGCTGGCCTTGCGCGCCCATTCGGCCAGATGCGGCTGCGACTGAAGCACTGCCACCGCCGCATGCGTCATGGTCAAGGGGCAACTGGTGCCTGCTTCGGCCTGGTGGTGCAGATAGCTCAGTGCCGCACGCGCCACATGCGCGCCGGGCTGCGGCTCATGCCAGGACAAACCCGCCACGCCATGCTGCTTCGCTGCGGCCATCAGCTGGTGGTACGCAGGGTGGAACTCGACCGCATCTATGCGATGGCCCTGCGCATCGTGCGTGCGCAGGCGCGGGCGATCACGGTTGGCGTCAAAGCCGAGCCGGTACAACTCGTCGCCGGCCAGTGCTCCATATGCGGCCAGCCGCGGCGCGAAACTGCCCGCCCCCTCGCGCTTCACCGCTTCCATCAACGCTGCATCATCGGTCCACAACTGGCGACCGGCGAAGGGCGGTGGCTGGTTCAGCACCACATGGGTTTCAAAGGGCGCGTTGCTGCTGAAGCTGGGTCCACTCATCCGATCCATCCTGGCGGCAAGAGGTATGCGGTCCGATTGTGCCGCATGCCCCGCCAAGCCCGTGTTCAGGCCGGTTCTCACCCCGTGCACGAGACGCACGCCACAGTGGCCGCATGGCAGGCAATGACGATCTGGTGGTGCTGCGCCCGGAAGGGCTGTACTGCGCCGCCGGCGATTTCCACATCGATCCCTGGCGCCCGGTGCCGCGCGCGGTCATCACCCATGGCCATGGCGACCACGCGCGCCCGGGCATGGGCGAGTACCACTGCAGCGCGGGCAGCCTGCCGATCCTGCGCTGGCGGCTGGGCGATGTCGATGTGCAGGCACATGCCGAAGGCGTGGCGTTCCGCCTCGGGCGGGTGCAGGTATCGCTGCACCCGGCGGGCCATGTGCTCGGCTCGTCGCAGGTGCGCATCGATGATGGCGAACAGGTCTGGGTGGCGTCCGGCGATTACAAGCGGCAACCCGACCCGACCTGTACGCCCTTCGAAGTGGTGCCCTGCGATACCTTCATCACCGAAGCGACGTTCGCGCTGCCGATCTATCGCTGGCCGGACACCCCCGCGGTCGCCGCAGAGATCGTGGCCTGGCGCCGCGACTGCGAGCAGCGCGGCGAAGCGGCGATCCTGCTCTGCTATGCGCTCGGCAAGGCGCAGCGTGTGTTGGCCGAGCTGTTGCCGCTGGACGACCGCCCCGCCTGGCTGCATGGCGCCATCGCCAATGGCGTCGCGGTCTACCGGCAGGCCGGCGTGCCGATGCTGGAAACGCTCACCGTGGCCGAACAGGGTCGCCATCCCGATGCCGCCGGCCAGCTGATCCTGGCCCCGCCCTCGGCCGCAGGCACCCCGTGGATGCGGCGCTTCGGACCGCATCAACTGGGGTTCGCCTCCGGGTGGATGCAACTGCGCGGCAACCGCCGCCGGCGCAATGTCGACCGCGGCTTCGTCATTTCCGATCACGCCGACTGGCCCGCGCTGCTTCAGACCATCGAACAGACCGGCGCCAAACGGGTGATCGCCACCCACGGCAATACCGATGCCCTGATTCCCTTCCTGCGCGAACACGGCGTCGCCGCCGAGGCCTTCCGCACCGATTACGGGAGCGAGGAATGAAGGCCTTCGCCGCGCTCTACCAGCGCCTGGACCGCAGCACCGCGACGCTGGACAAGCGTGCCGCGCTGGTCGACTACTTCCGCCAGGCAGCGGCGCACGATGCGGCGTGGGCGCTGTACCTACTCAGCGGCGGCAAGGTCGGCGGTGCACGCCGCAGAATCGCCGCCAGTGGCGAGCTGCGCAGCTGGATCGCCGAAGAATCCGGCCTGCCCGCCTGGCTGGTGGAAGACAGCTACGCGCAGGTCGGCGATCTGGCCGAAACACTGACCCTGCTGCTGGATGATCCACCGCATCCTGCCGCAGACCGGCCCTTGTCGGACTGGATCGAACAGCACCTGCTGACGGTGGCCAACCACCCGGAGGCGGAGCGGCGCGCAGCGGTGGTTGCTGGGTGGCGACAGCTGCGCAGTGGCGAGCGCCTGGTGTTCAACAAGCTGCTCACCGGCGCGCTGCGCGTGGGTGTTTCACAACGGCAGGTGCAACAGGCGCTGGCCGAATGGTCCGGCCTGGACATCGCGCGCATCGCCCAGCGCATGCTCGGCGAATGGGTGCCCTCGCCCGGCTTGCTGGAGCAGCTGCTGTCGCCGGACGAACTGCCACTGGACCGGCAGCAGCCGTACCCGTTCTTCCTGGCCTCGCCGCTGGAAGGAGACCCGGGCGAACGGCTGGGTTCGATCGAAGACTGGCTGCTGGAGTGGAAATGGGATGGCATCCGCCTGCAGCTGCTGCGCCGCCGTGGCGAGGTGGCGCTGTGGTCACGTGGCGAGGAGCGGCTGGATGGCCGCTTCCCGGAAATCGAACAGGCCGCGATGGCACTGCCCGACGGCTGCGTGCTGGACGGAGAACTGCTGGCCTGGGACGAGAGCGACGATCTGCCGCGCGCCTTCACCGCACTGCAGACCCGCATCCAGCGCCGCAAGCCTGGCGCAGCGACATTGCGCAACACCCCGGTGCGCGTGCTCGCCTACGACCTGCTTGAACGCGACGGCGAGGATCTGCGCGGACTGCCGCTGCAGCAACGGCGTGCACAGTTGGCCGAGGTCATCGGTGCCCTGGGCGACGCCCGCATCCAACTGTCACCCGATGTACCCGCTGAAGACTGGCTGCAGGCCGCCGCATTGCGGGACGCCGCCCGCGAGCGGGGCGTGGAAGGGTTGATGCTGAAACGCCTGACGTCCACTTACCAGTCGGGGCGACGACGCGGCGACTGGTGGAAATGGAAGGTTGATCCGCTGACCATCGATGCCGTGCTGCTGTACGCGCAGGCCGGCCATGGGCGGCGCAGCACGCTGTATACCGACTACACCTTCGGCGTCTGGGACGGCGATACGCTGGTGCCGGTGGCCAAGGCCTATTCGGGGTTGGACGACAAGGAAATCCTGGCCCTCGACCGCTGGATCCGCGCCAATACCCGCGAACGGTTTGGCCCGGTGCGCAGCGTGCATGCCGAACAGGTGTTCGAGCTGGGCTTCGAGGCGGTCAACCGCAGCACACGGCACAAATCCGGCATCGCCGTGCGTTTTCCGCGCATCCTGCGCTGGCGCCACGACAAGCCCGCCACTGAAGCCGACCGGTTGGCCACGCTGCAGGCGCTGGCGCGATGACGCGCCGCCAGGCGCTGCGCCGGCTGGAAGACTGGTTCGCTGCGCGGGGCTGGCGCTCGCTGCCGTTCCAACGCGCGATGTGGCGGCACTATCTGGCAGGCGACTCCGGATTGCTGCACACGCCCACCGGCAGCGGCAAGACGCTGGCCATGTTCGGCGGCCCACTGCTGCAGGCGATGCTCGATCCGCCGCCCGCACCGCGCCGGGCCAGTGCGGTGCGGCCGCTGCAGGTGCTGTGGGTGACGCCGCTGCGTGCACTGGCCAGCGACACCGCACGCGCACTGCAGACGGTGATCGACGGGCTGGGCTTGGGCTGGCGGGTCGGCCTGCGCAGCGGAGATGCCAGCAACCGCGAGCGCCGGCAGGCGCGCGAAGGCCGCGTCGACGTGCTGGTGACCACGCCGGAATCGCTGGCGCTGCTGCTGAGCTATCCCGATACGCTGCCCCGCATGCGCCAGCTACGCTGCGTAGTGGTGGACGAATGGCACGAACTGCTGGGCAACAAGCGTGGGGTGCTGCTGCAGTTGAACCTGGCGGTGCTGCGCGATAGCGCCCCTTCGTTGCAGCTGTGGGGGCTGTCGGCCACGCTGGGCAATCTGCCCCAGGCCCGCGACGTGCTGCTGCCTGACCAGCCGGACGCACCGATCGTGCAGGGCGTTCGCCCGCGCGCGATCACCGTGCGCAGCCTGCTGCCGGAACCCGGCGAACGTTTCCCGTGGGCCGGGCACCTGGGGCTGGCACAGTTGCCGCGCGTGCTGCATGCACTGATGCAGGCGCGCAGCAGCCTGTTGTTCACCAATACCCGTGCGCAGGCCGAGTTGTGGCACCAGGCATTGGCGGCGGTCTGGCCGGAAGACGCCGATACGCTGGCACTGCATCACGGCTCGCTGGACCCGGCACTGCGCCAACAGGTGGAGGATGGCCTGCGCGCGGGCACGCTGCGCTGCGTCGTCGCTACGTCCAGCCTCGACCTGGGCGTTGACTTCCCGGAGGTCGACCAGGTGCTGCAGCTGGGCAGCCCGAAGGGCGTTGCGCGGCTGCGTCAGCGGGCCGGGCGCGCACGCCACCGCCCCGGCACCCGCGGCGCCATCCTGTGCATCCCCAGCCATGCGCTGGAACTGGCCGAGTACGCCGCCGTGCGACGTGCACTGGCCGAAGGCGTGGTCGAGGCACGCAGGCCGCCGACGCTGTCACTGGATGTGCTGGCCCAACATGCGGTCAGCCGCGCGCTGGCCGGCGGCTTCGACGGTGACGCACTGCTGGCGCAGGTACGGCGCACGCATGCCTTCGCGTCGCTCGGTGACGCCTCATGGCAGGCCGTGTTGATGTTCATCGTGCAGGGCGGCCAGCCCCTGGCCCAGTATCCCGATTTCCACAAGGTCGTGCGTGACGCCGATGGTTGCTACCGCATGCACGACCGCCGGCAGGCGCTGCGCCACCGGTTGTCGATCGGCACCATCAGCAGCGATGGCAGCGTGCGCGTGCAGTTCCTGCGTGGGGGTGGCCTGGGCGCGGTGGAGGAACAGTTCGCCAGCCGCCTGCGTCGCGGCGACCGCTTCCAGTTCGCAGGGCGCCTGCTGGAACTGGTGCAGCTGCGCGACATGACTGCGTTCGTGCGGCTGGCGCGCGGACGCGGTGACGGTGTCGTGCCGCGCTGGCAAGGGGG
The DNA here is from genome assembly GCF_056482105.1 of Stenotrophomonas sp. 78350_Sma. Classification (NCBI taxonomy): domain Bacteria; kingdom Pseudomonadati; phylum Pseudomonadota; class Gammaproteobacteria; order Lysobacterales; family Lysobacteraceae; genus Stenotrophomonas; species Stenotrophomonas sp. 78350_Sma. The sequence continues at coordinate 3,421,649 of NZ_CM151182.1, forward strand.
CCAGCTGCCGCTGTCGATGGCGCTCGGCCGCGAACTGGAAGCGGTCCTGTCCGGTGCCGATGACAGCGCAGAATCACGCTGGCTGGCGCCGCTGCTGGCACTGCAGGCGCGCTTGTCGGCACGTCCCGGCGCGGATCACCTGCTGGTGGAAGACGTGAGGCGCCGCGACGGCCAGTTTCTGTTCGTCTATCCGTTTGCCGGCCGCCACGTGCACGAAGCACTGGCCGCGCTGTTGGCGCTGCGCTGCACCCGCCAGCAACGCAACAGCATCGGCTTTGCAGTGAACGATCACGGCCTGGTGCTGGCGCCGGCGCAGCCGATCGATCTGGATGCGGCGCAATGGCGTGCGTTGTTCAGCAATGACCTGTTGCTGGACGATCTGCGCGCGGCAGTGAACCTGGGCGAGCTGGCGCGACGCCAGTTCCGTGGCATCGCGCGCGTGGCGGGCCTGCTGGTACCCAGCCTTCCCGGTGGCATGCCACGGTCACTGCGCCAACTGCAGGCGTCCGCCGGCCTGCTGTACGACGTGCTGCGCGAGCACGATCCGGACCACCTGCTGCTAGGGCTGGCGGAACGTGAAGTGCTGTATGACAGCCTCGACCTGCCCGGGCTGCAGCAGGTACTGGAGCGCATCGGCACGCAGCGGTTGTCGGTGCAGCGCCCTTCATCACTCACGCCACTGGGCTTTCCACTGTGGGCCGAACGCCTGCGCGGCCAGTTCAGCAACGAAGACTGGCGTACACGCGTACAACGCGCGGCGCAGCAGCTGGAGCGTCGCCATGGCCGTTGAACTTCCGCTGATGCTTGCCGGAGAGTCCGTGCTTCTGGTTGGCGCGCGTGCGCTGTACTTGCCCGCGCGGCAGGCACTGCTGATCGCAGACCTGCACCTGGGCAAGGCCGATGTGTTCCGCCGTGCCGGCATCGCGCTGCCCAGCGGCGGCACCGGCGAAGACCTGCAACGCCTGCAGCGACTTCTGGACCTGCATGCCTGCCGCGAACTGTGGATCCTGGGCGACATCCTGCACGGACCGGCGCATCGCGCCGCGTGGTATCAGCAATGGCTGGGATGGCGCCAACGCAACGCTTCGCTGGACGTACACGTCGTTCGCGGCAACCATGACCGGCAGCTATCGCATGCACAGCTGCAGGTTCAGATCCACGATGACGTACAGCTGCCACCGTTCCTGCTTCGCCATGAGCCGGCTCCGGATGCAGCGTTGCACGTGATCGCAGGACATGTGCACCCGCAGATCGCTCTGGCGCCCTTGCGAAGGCGCTTCCCCGCATTCTGGTTGCGTGACCGGATGACGATCCTGCCGGCCTTCTCCGCATTCACTGCCGGCATCGTGCCTGCCCCCGCCCACGGCGAGCAGATGATCGCCTGCGTGGAAAGCGACCTGGTGGAACTGCCGGTCGCCTGACTCAGGCCGGCCGAATGCCCAGCTGCGGCATCAACTGGAAATCAGGCGTGCCATCCTCGCGGCGCCGCGGCAAGGCCTGGATTGCCGCCAGCATCTCCTGCGCGCAGGTGCGGATGCGTGCGTGGTGTTCCGGTGACGCATGGCTGATCAGGCTGCCGACATGGAACTCGAACACGTCCTCCAGTACGTCGGGCTGGTCTTCGTGCAGCATCTGCAGCAGGCCGCGCAGCTTGCAGATTTCCGACTCCAGCTCCTCGACCGCGAACAACATGGCATCCTCCTCTTCAACATCAGGCGGCACGTCCGGGCCGCAACAGGCAGCAACGGCAGCGCCGCCCGAGCCACGCGCGATGTTGATCACGGAAAGGAAAACGGGCGACGCGCAGTCGCGTGCAACCTACTTCTCGCATATCCGCGGTGAGGCAACCGTTAATTCACGTGACGGCACGCTTCACGCACTGGCGGTGATCGTGCTGATGCGTGGCGCCGCCACGGCAGCCATTGCGTCGATGAACGCCGGATCCAGCGCGAGCGAACCGAACCATCCCTGCTGCGTGCCACTGAGCACGCGCAGCATGTGGCCACGGCCTCCGGGCAGGCGCCCCATCGGGCCCAGCAGCACGTCGCGCGCCTTCGCCCAGGCATCGCGATCTGACTGGAACAGCGGCGTCAGCCAACGGCTCCAGCGCTGGTAGACCGCTACGTGCGCCCTGCGTTGCGCCTGGTACGCCTGCAACGCTTCGCCACCACCGCCATGCCTGCGAACGGCATCGCGCAATGCCAACGCATCGAGCAGCGCCATGTTCACTCCCTGCCCCAGCTGCGGACTCATCGCGTGCGCGGCATCCCCTGCCAGCACCATGCGGCCCTGGTGCCAGCGCGTCATCACTGCATCGCGATAGACCGCGCGCGCCAGCTGGCCAGCATCGTGCAGGTGGGCAAAGCGCGCACTGGCCTGCGGCCACAGCGCATGCAGCTCGTCCAGCCAGGGCGTCATGCCATCGGCCTGCCAGCGCTCGAAGTCGGCGCGTGGCAGGCTCCAGAAGAAGCTCAGGCGCGGCATGTCATCGCCGGGACGCGTACCGACCGGCAACAGGCCGATCATCTTGCGCGCGGCCACGTAGCGCTGCCGCAGCTCCTGCACGTGCGGCCAGTCTTCGGCCGGCAACAGGCACCACAGCGCCCCCCACGGATACACGCGGTCCAGCCCGGCACCGCCGGCGATCGTGCCGCGCAGCGCAGAGGCCGCGCCATCTGCGGCCACCACCAGATCGAACGGGCCATGCGCGCGCCCTTCGCTGTCGCGCAGGCGCCCATGCTCCGCATCCACCTCGGTGATGGTGGTACCGGCATGCAGCTGGCCAAGCCCGCCACGGGCATCATCCAGCAGCGAGAACAACGCCCCACGCTGCATGCCCAGTCCGTGCAGGCGCGCATCCAGGCCGTCGTAGCGCATGTCCATCACCGCGCGCTCGCACGGCGTGTCACCATACAGGCGGTGCACCGGCGCGGCATGCGCGCGCACCGCATCCAGCAGACCCATCTGCCACAGCACCTGCAGGCCGCTGGGCTGCAGCAGGAAACCGGCACCCACCGGCCCCGGCGTGGGCACGCGTTCGAAGATCTCCACCTCGTGGCCGTCACGGGTGAGCAGGATGGACACTGCCTGTCCAGCGGTGCCGTAGCCAATCACGGCGATACGCAGTCGTTCCGTCATGACCGCATTGTGCCCGAGACGGGTGGATCGCGAGCGGGTCGCGGGCACGCCGCGCAAAAAAAACCCCGCCGAAGCGGGGTTTTCAACGCACTGTCGAGTGGATCACTCGGCCGGCGTGATGTTCGAAGCCTGGGCGCCCTTCGGGCCCTGGGTCACGTCATAGGTGACACGCTGGCCTTCCTGCAGGCTGCGGAAGCCCTTGGAGTTGATGGCGGAGAAGTGCGCGAACACGTCGGCGCTGCCATCCTCCGGCGAGATGAAGCCAAATCCCTTGGCGTCGTTGAACCACTTGACGGTACCGTTCGGCATGGTGATGCGAGACCTTATGCAATGAATGGGTGGTGTACGCTGAACCCGCGCACAAGCTGAGTATGCAAAGCTTGCTCGGGGAAGACAATCACCCCCGCGCCAATTCGCCCACCAGTTCCGGAAGTCCGTTGCTGGCCGCCTGTACGTTGGCCAGCACTTCGGCCATCGTAATCTCCTCGCCATCACCACAGCCGGCAGCCCAGTTGGCGATGATCGCCAGGCAGGCATAATCCAGCCCCAGCTCACGTGCCAGCGCGGCTTCCGGCATGCCGGTCATACCGACCAGGTCACAACCGTCGCGACGCATGCGGGCGATCTCGGCGATGGTTTCCAGGCGTGGGCCCTGCGTCGCGCCGTAACAGCCACCGTCATGGACCGTGACACCGGTCACTTTGGCCGCCGCCAGGATCTTGCTGCGCAGCATCGGCGTGTACGGGTGGCCGAAATCGACGTGGACCACGTCGCTGCCTTCTTCTTCACAGATGGTGCTGATGCGGCCCCAGGTGTAGTCGATGATCTGGTCCGGGCAGGCCAACACGCGCGGACCGAAATCCTCGGTGATGCCGCCGACCGTGTTCAACGCCAGCACGCGCTGCGCGCCCAGCTGCTGCAGCGCGGCCAGGTTGGCGCGGTAATTGATCTTGTGCGGCGGCAGCGAGTGGCCTTCACCATGGCGCGCCAGGAACGCAACGCGATGGCCGAGCAGCGTGCCCACGCGCACCGGACCGGACGGGCGGCCGAAGCGGGTGTCGACCTCGTGGGTCTGCACGTCGTCGAGCTTGGCCAGGTTGTAGACACCGGTACCGCCGATCACGGCCAGGGCGATCTGTTGCATTCGAAGCACTCCATGAAAAGACGAACGCCGGCACCCGAGGATGCCGGCGATGGGAAAAGGCGCGCCGCAGGCGGCTGCGCGGTTATTCCTTCATTGCGTAGATGGCCGGCACGCAGCGCAGGGTTTCGTTGACGTCCATGCCGAAGCCGAACACATAGCGGTCCGGCAGTTCGATGCCTGCGTAATCGGCGGTCACGTCCGGCAGCGCCCGGTCGTGCTTCTTCACCGTCATCGCGGCGATGCGCACATCGGTCGCGCCCTGCTCCAGGCACCAGGTGCGCACGCCCTGCAGGGTGTAGCCCTCGTCCAGGATGTCGTCGACCAGCAGCACGCGGCGGCCGAACAGCGAGGTGGCCGGCTTGTGCTTCCAGACCAGGTCGCCGCCGGTGGTTTCGCCACGGTAGCGGGTGGCGTGCAGGTAATCGAACTGCACGTCCTGCCCGCGCGCACCCAGTTCCAGCGCCAGCTGGCCGGCGAACGGCAGCGCGCCGTGCATGATCGACAGGAACAGCGGCACCTCGCCCTTGTAGTCGCGCGCGATGGCGTCGGCGATACCGGCAATGGCCTTGTCGATGGTGGGGCGGTCGACCAGCAGGTCAGCCTGGGCCAGGGCCTGGGAAATGGTGAGGTTGGGCATCAGACGGTTCTTCCAAGGGTTTCAAGCAGACGGGTTTGGGTGTCGCCATGGCGGGCATCGGCCAGCAGGCCATCCCAGCCAAGCGCGCCGCGGCCGATCAGGCCCAGCAGCGCAGCGGTATTGAGGGAGCGCCCCTGCACCGCGTGCAGGGCTTCATCAACCAGCTCCGGGTGGCAGACCAGCACCACGTCGCAGCCGGCATCCAGATGGGCGTGCACGCGCGCCGGCACGCCGCCGGCACTGTGCGAGGCAGCCATGCCGATGTCGTCGGAGAACACCACGCCACGGAAGCCGAGCTCGCCGCGCAGGATGTCCTGGATCCAGCGCGGCGAGTAACCGGCCGGTTCCGGCGCCACCTGCGGGTAGATCACGTGCGCCATCATCACCGCGTCGGCACCGGCGGCGATCCCGGCCTGGAACGGCACGAGGTCCTGCGCGCGCAGCTCGTCCAGCGCGCGCGGGTCGATCGCGGTATCCACGTGGGTGTCTTCCAGCACGGTACCGTGGCCGGGGAAATGCTTGAGCGTGGCGGCCATGCCGACCGAATGCATGCCACGCACGTAGGCGGCGGTGAATGCGGCCACCACCTGCGGGTCTTCACTGAAAGCGCGGTTGCCGATGGCACGGTTGCCACGGCCGAGATCGACCACCGGGGCGAAGCTCAGGTCCACGCCGCTGGCGCGTACCTCGCTGGCCATCAGCCAGGCATGCCGTTCGGCCAGTGCCAGGGCCTGCTGCGGGTCGGTGGCATACAGCGCACCAATGTCCTGCAGTGGCGGCAGATCGCTGTAACCCTCGCGGAAACGCTGTACGCGGCCGCCTTCCTGGTCCACGCAGATCAGCTGCGGGCGCGGCGCGGCGGCGCGGATGGCCGTGCTCAGATCGGTCACCTGCTGGCGCGAGGCGAAGTTGCGCTTGAACAGCACGACCCCGGCCACGGCATCGTGCTGCAACCAGTCACGTTCCTGGGCAGTCAGTTCGGTGCCGGCAACGCCGATCAGCAGCATGGTCGATCTCCACAACGCGCGCCCGCATGGCGCAGTGCCGCATTGTCGCAGAACCGGCCGACGGGCGCAGTGGTCAGAAAAAGGGGACGGAGGGGATTAAGGCGCAATCGGCCCCTACGGGCTGGATACGTCTTGATTCCCTGCGTCCCCTTTTCGGGGCCGGTCAGACCTTGCAGCCGTCCGGGCCGCAGGCCTCGTCGCCCTCGGCGGGCGACTCCAGCGCGCCCTGCTCGGCGGCGATCTGGCGCAGGGCGTTGGCGAAGGCCTCGGGGGGCTGCGCCCCGGAAATGGCCCACTTCCCATCGATGACGAAGGTCGGCACCGAAGAAACGCCCAATGCATGGGCCTGCGCCAGCTTGGCTTCGACCCCGGCCAGGCCGCGGTCGGACGCCAGCATCTGCGCGATTTCGCCGGCATCGAGGCCGCCCGCCACGCCGGCCTTGATCAGCACCGAGGGGTCGGCCAGGTTCTGGCCATGCTCGAAGTGGGCGCGGAACAGCGCCTCGCCCACCGCATCCTGCACGCCGTGCTCGCCGGCCAGCCACAGCACCCGGTGCGCCGGCAGCGTGGTCACCCGCACCTGGCCCTGGCTGAAGTCCATCGGCAGGCCCTCGGCGCGCGCGGTGGTCTGGGTCTGGCCGAGGATCTGTTCGGTACGCTCGACGCCCCCGAACTTGCGCACGTAGGCCTCGCGCAGCGGCACCGGGGTAGCGTCCGCGTCCGGGTCCAGCTGGAACGGCTGCCAGTGGATATCGAGTTCAGGCGCGTTTGCGCCCAGCAACTGCACGCCCTGCTGGAAACGATGCTTGCCGATCCAGCACCAGGGGCAGACCACGTCGGAGTAGATGTCGATTCTCATCCCCACGACATGGGGCCCGCCCTGCTCGATAAAAGGGGACGGAGGGGATTAGGTCGTTTCCCGCACAGGTGGGGTAAAGACGACTTAATCCCCTCCGTCCCCTTTTTGGGGGTTCACCACTCTGAATACGGATGACTGGCCAGGGCAACGTTGTAGTAGCGGGCGTCATCAGTGACTTCGGTGCCGACCCAGTCCGGCAGGTCGACCGCCTGATCGGCGCTGTCCAGCTCGACCTCGGCCACCACCAGGCCGGCGTTGTCGCCGAGGAATTCATCCACTTCCCAGGTCAGGCCGGCGTGCTCGACCAGATGACGGCGCTTGTCGATCAGGCCGCCAACACAGAGCGCCAGCAGCGCGCGCGCATCGTCCACCGGGATCGGGTAGTCGAACTCCTGGCGGGTGTGGCCGATGGTGCGCGACTTCAGGTTCAGCGCGGCGTGATCGCCCTCGATGCGCACGCGCACCGAGGCGTTCTGGGTGCCGCGGTCAAGCGCGCCCATGTCGTTGATGTAGCCCTGCGCCATCGGGATCACCCGATGCGCGGCGGCACGCCAGCCATCACTGCTGACGAGGAATTTGCGTTCGATTTCGATGCCCATCGCGCCATTATGCGCGATGGGCATGACAGCCGATCAGCGCTTTTCGAACACCGCGATGCTTTCCACGTGCGCGGTGTGCGGGAACATGTCCATGGCACCGGCACTGACCAGGGTGAAGCCCTGTTCGTTGACCAGGTAGCCGGCATCGCGTGCCAGCGAGCCCGGATGGCAGCTGACATAGACGATGCGCTTGAACTGCTTCAGCGGCAGCTGCTGCAGCACTTCGATCGCGCCCGAACGCGGCGGGTCCAGCAGCAGCTTGTCGAAGCCCTGGCGCATCCACGGGGTGCTGCGCTGGTCCTGGGTCAGGTCGGCGCTGAAGAACTGCGCGTTGGCCAGGCCATTGCGCTCGGCATTCTCACGGGCACGCGCGACCAAGCCGGCATCACCTTCCACACCGACCACTTCGCGCACGCGGCGCGCCAGCGGCAGGGTGAAGTTGCCCAGGCCGCAGAACAGATCCAGCACGCGCTCTTCCTCACCCGGTTCGAGCAGGTCGAGGGCGTGGGCGATCATCTTCTCGTTGAGCTTGGCGTTGACCTGGATGAAGTCCAGCGGGCGGAACGCCAGTTCGACATCCCACGGCGCCAGCCGGAACGACAGCGGCACGCCCTGCCCGTCCAGCGGCTGCACGGTATCCACGCCACCGGACTGCAGGTAGATCACAAAGCCATGCTGCTGACCAAAGGCGGCCCAGGCGGCGCGGTCGGCATCGCTGAGCGGCTGCAGGTGGCGCACGGTCAGCACCACGGCCTGGTCACCGGCGATGAACTCGATCTGCGGGATGTCGCGCTTGCCATCGAGCGATTCGATGAAGGACGACAAGGCCTCGACCTTGGTGCCGATTTCCGGGATCACGGTCAGGCACTGGCTGAGGTCGGCGACGAAACGTGGGTCCTGTTCACGGAAGCCGACCAGGGTCTTGTCCTTCTTTTCGACCCGACGCACCGAGAACCGGCCCTTGCGGCGGTAGCCCCAGCTCTCGCCGACCAGTGGCGCCAGCACGGCACCCGGCTTCACGTGGCCGATGCGCTCCAGGTTGTCCATCAGCACGCGCTGCTTGGCGACGATCTGCTGGTCTTCGTCCAGGTGTTGCAGCACGCAGCCGGCGCAGGTGCCGAAGTGGGGGCACTTCGGGGTCATGCGCTGCGGCGAGGCCTGCAGCACTTCCACCGTGCGTGCCTCATCGAAATGGCGGCTGCGGGCAGTCTGTTCCGCCATGACCACCTCGCCCGGCAGGGCGCCGCTGACGAAGGTGACCTTGCCGCCCTCGCCTTCACGGCGGGCGACGCCGCGACCATCATGGCTGAGGTCGAGGATCTCGGTCTGGAATGGGGTACGGTCGATGCGGGAGCGGGATCGGGCCACGTGGCAACAGGCTGCGGGCAAAAATGGGGGCACATTGTCGCAGATCCTGACTGGCAGGGTCCGGACCCGCTTGCGCCCGCCGCCGCCGTGCTTGATGATTGCAGCAGCTGACATGGAGGCAGCCCTGATGCAGATGACCCCGCGGGCCAGCCGGCCCCGCTTCCTGCTTGTCGAGGACGACATCATCAGCCGCGGTTTTTTCAAAGCGGCGTTGGAAACGTTACCGGCGGACGTGGACACCGCAGATTCATTGGCCAGTGCGCTGGCCAGCGCCGAGCCCGGCGCGCATGACCTGTGGCTGATCGACGTCAACCTGCCGGACGGCAACGGCGCGCAGCTGCTGCGTGAACTGCGCCGTTCGCACCCCGATACCCCGGCGTTGGCCCATACGGCCGATGGCGACACCTCCATTCATGCCCGCCTGCGCGAAGCCGGCTTCAGCGACACGCTGGTCAAGCCGCTGGGCCGCGACCAGCTGCTGAAGGCCGTGCGCCGCGCACTGGTGAACAGCCCGGCGGGGATCTTCGTTGCCCCGGCCCCGGCAGCGGTCGAGCTGCAGGTGCAGGACTGGGACGAGACCGCGGCACTGGCCGCGCTCAATGGCCAGCGCAATCACCTGATCGCCCTGCGCGAGCTGTTCCTGGCCGAGCTGCCGGGGGTGCGAGACGCAGTCGAGCAGGCGGTGGACCAGCATGACGAGCGCCAGCTGCGCAGCCAGTTGCATCGGCTGCAGGCGAGCTGCGGCTTCGTGGGGGCAGCACGGTTGGGACGGGCGGTGCGCCAGTTGCATCATGCGCCGGAATCCGGGCAGGCCCAGGCTGGGTTCCGCGCTGCGGTGGCTGCCCTGCTGCATTGAGGGTTGGTCGGCAGGGCTGCGCCCTGCACCTGCCGAAGCTTCAAGCCAGGGCAACGTCAAAGGCCAGAGCAGTATTCCGTGGGATGGCGGGGCACTGTGGGTTTGCGGGGACGGCGCAAGTACGTCCATGTAGCCTTGGTCGCCGCATCCATGCGGCTCACACCCCGCAAACCCACAGTGCCCCGCCTTCGACAGTGGGCCGGTGGCCAGTAGATCCACGCCATGCGTGGATGAATCTCAATCAGAATCAAATATTTCGAATTGAAATCGAAACGCATCCACGCATGGCGTGGCTCTACTGTGTCGACCAAGGTCGACACCCACCAGAGCAGAGTGCCGTTCCGACAGCTCGCAAGAATCTGTCGAAGGCGGGGTGGGTCCGGTTGAGGGAGTGTCCGCGGCATGGATGCCGCGGCCAAGCCCCCAGGGATGGGTTTACGGCGTCTCCCGCAACCGGACCCAACCCGCCCACCCACGGATAGCCAGCTTCTGCCGTTGACGTTGACGTTGACTCGGCAGGTGCAGGGCTGCAGGCCCTGCCGGACACCCCCTACCTGCGGGGCGCGAGCTGCTCGAGCATTTCCCAGGACTTCAGGCCGCGCGGCCCGAGGTGATGGGCCAGCACCCGCCGCATCGGCAGGCGCAGGCTGGCCAGGTCAGCGGCATCGGGCTCTTCGTCGGCCGCCAACGCCAGCAGCGCCGAGCCAGTGGCCGCCGCCCGGCGTTCCCCACCGCGCTCGCTCAGCAGGCGCTGCGCGCCTTCCTGCGGGTCCAGTTCATAGCGCGCGGCCGGGTCGATCGGCTGGCCGTCGCTGGCACTGTCCAGTTCGAAACCCAGGCCCAGTGCGGTCAGCAGCTCACGCTCGAAACGACGCAGCGTCCAGGCCAGGCCGGCACCGACCGCCAGCCGCGCGCGCGCTTCGCCATAGGCCAGATACAACTCGGGCAACGGGTCCTGGCGGGGCGCCAGGCGCAGGGTCAGTTCACTCAGGTAGAAGCCGGCCAGCATCGCCTGGCCGACCAGCCTGGGTGCCGCATCCAGCGCTTCGGCGCCGCGCAGCTGGGCCAGTTCACCGCGCTGCTGGGCACTGAAGCGGATCCACTGCAATGGCTGCAGGGCAGCACGCAGCACCTGCCCCTTCGCCGTTGACACACCACGTGCGAGCAGGCCGATGCGGCCATGCTGCGCACTCAACACTTCGACCAGCAGGCTGGTCTCGCGGTAGGCCCGTGCATGCAGCACGAAGCCGGTGTCGTCCTCGATCATCATCGAAGCGACCGCAACGGCTTACTCGTAACCGAAGGCCTTCAGCGCGGCCTCGTCATCAGACCAGCCTTCACGCACGCGCACCCAGGTCTCCAGGAACACCTTGGCCCCGAACAGACGCTCCATCTGCAGGCGGGACTTGGCGCCGATCTCCTTGAGGCGGGCGCCGCCCTTGCCGATCACGATGGCCTTCTGGCCTTCGCGCTCGACCCAGATCACCGCACCGATGCGCAGCAGGTTGCCGTCCTCGGTGAACCGCTCGATCTCAACGGTGGTGGCGTAGGGCAGCTCTTCGCCAAGCTGGCGCATCAGCTGCTCACGTACCAGTTCGCCGGCCAGGAAACGCTGGCTGCGGTCGGTGATCTCGTCCTCGCCGAACATCGGCGGCGCTTCCGGCAGCAGCTTCAGCACGTCGCGCACCAGCGCTTCCAGGCCGTTGCGCTTCTGCGCCGAGATCGGATGCACGGCGGCAAAATCACGGCCCTCGGTCACCTGCTGCAGGAACGGCAGCAGCGCGCCCTTTTCCTTCAGACGGTCGATCTTGTTGACCACCAGCACCACCGGAATGCCGGCGTCGCGCAGCACATTGAAGGCCAGGCTGTCTTCTTCATCCCAGCGACCGGCCTCGATCACCAGCAGGCCGGCATCGACGCCCTCCAGCGAGCCACGCGCGGCACGGTTCATCACCCGGTTCATCGCCCGCTTCTGCACCTTGTGCAGGCCGGGGGTATCAACCAGCACCAGCTGGCCTTCCGGGTAGGTGGCGATGCCCAGCAGGCGATGACGCGTGGTCTGCGGGCGGTTGGAAACGATGCTGACCTTCGCACCGACCAAGGCATTGGTCAGGGTCGATTTGCCCACGTTCGGGCGGCCGATGACGGCCACGCTGCCGCAATGATGAGGGGTTTGTTCGCTCACTTGGAATCCAGTTGTTCTAGGACGGCCGCAGCCGCCTGTTGTTCGGCAAGCCGCCGCGAGGCGCCTTCGCCCTCGGTGCTGGCAGCCGGGTCGGCTACGTTGCAGCGTACCCGGAAGTGCTTGGCGTGGTCGTCACCGGATTCTGACACCAGTTCATACTGCGGCAACGCCTTCTGTCGGGCCTGCAGCCATTCCTGCAGGCGGGTCTTGGGGTCCTTCTCGGGCCGGCCGGAGGCCGGCAGTGCCTCGATCGATGCGCTGAACCAGGGCAGTACCACCGCCCGGCAGGCCTCGAAGCCGGCATCCAGGTAGATCGCAGCCACCACGGCTTCCACCGCGTCGGCCAGGATCGAGTCGCGGCGATGACCGCCGGACTTCATTTCGCCCGGGCCCAGGGTCAGCCGCTCGCCCAGTTCCAGGCTGCGCCCGATCACCGCCAGCGCGCCTTCACGCACCAGCTCGGCACGGGCACGGGTCATCGCCCCTTCGTCAGCCTTGGGCCAGCGTCGGTACAACGCCTCGGCCGCCATCATGTTGACGATGCTGTCGCCGAGGAATTCCAGGCGCTCGTTGTGCGGCGCACCGGCACTGCGATGCGTCAGCGCCTGCTTGAGCAGGGCCGGATCGCTGAAGGCATGACCAATCAGGTCGCCACGTTGGATGAATTTACTGGGCACCGCTTCGTGTCAGGTCCTGGGAAGAATCGAATTTGCCAACCACATCGAGGTTGCCGATCAGCTGACGGCGCACTTCGTAGTTGACCTTGAGGGTCCAGCCATTGTCGCGGCGATCGAACTTCACGTTGGCCGGCTTCACATTGTCCGAGTAGTTGATGTACAGGCGCTTGAAGAACAGGTCCTGGATCCGCGACGGCTCCATGCTGCCCACGCCCGGCTCGTTGGCCAGGCTCTTCATCGCCGAGCGCACGGCGTAGTACTCCTGGTACATCGGGAACAGCTTCATGCCGATGTAGAGGAAGAAACCGACCACGATCAGGACCGTCAGGAACGAGGTCAGGGTCATGCCGCGCTGCGCGTTCATCGTCTTCATTGCGTTCTCCCCAGATACGCGTTGGATGTGAAAATACTCAGTTGCCGCCCGGTCAGTTGATGCTCGAGCCGATCCGCGACGGCTCGAAGCCATCCTTGCAGAACCAGCCCTGGCAGTTCAGCCAGATCAGGAACGCCTTGCCGCGCAGGTTCTCTTCCGGCAGCAGGCCCCAGAAACGGCCATCGTCGCTGTTGTCACGGTTGTCGCCCATCACCAGGTACTTGCCGGCCGGCACGGTCCACTGGCCCTGGCCACGCGGGTAGTCGGTCTCCAGCACGGTGTGGGTGCGGCCCGGCAGGTGCTCGACCAGCAGGTTGGCGCCTTCGCCCTGGCCCTTGTGGCCGGCGTAGATGCCCTTGTTGTCGTACTTCAACGGCTCGCCATTGAGGGTCACGCCGTCGCCTTCGAAGACCACGGTGTCACCCGGCACGCCGATCACGCGCTTGATGAAGTTCTCGCCCTTGGCCGGGTCGTTGTCGCTGTGGCCGGGGAAGTGGAACACCACCACGTCGCCACGCGAGGGCTCGCCGAACGGCACGATCTTGGTGTTGCTGATCGGCAGGCGCAGGCCGTAGGAGAACTTGTTGACCAGGATGAAGTCGCCGATCAGCAGGTTCGGCATCATCGAGCTGGACGGGATCTTGTACGGTTCGGCAATGAAGCTGCGCACGATCAGCACGATCGCCAGCACCGGGAAGAACGCACGCGAGTAATCCACCAGCACCGGCTCGGAATCGAGCAGGCCGGCGCGCTGGGCGCGACGCTTGGCGAGGTAAAGCTTGTCCGCAAGCAGGATCAGGCCCGAGGCCAGGGTCAGCACGACCAGGAGGATCTCAAACAGTTTCATTCAGGGTCCTTTGCAACGTCACCGGACGACCGGCCCCGCAGGGCCGGTGCGGGATTACTTGTTGTCCATCTGCAGCACGGCCAGGAACGCTTCCTGCGGGATCTCCACACGACCGACCTGCTTCATGCGCTTCTTGCCTTCCTTCTGCTTTTCCAGAAGCTTCTTCTTGCGCGAAACGTCGCCACCATAGCACTTGGCCAGCACGTTCTTGCGCATGGCCTTGACCGTGGTACGGGCGATGATCTGCGAGCCGACCGCCGCCTGGATGGCGACGTCGAACATCTGGCGCGGAATCAGGTCCTTCATCTTCTCGCACAGCTCGCGGCCACGGCGGTCGGCATGGCTGCGGTGCACGATCAGCGACAGCGCGTCGACCTTGTCGCCGTTGATCAGCACATCCACGCGCACGAACGGGCCGGCGTCAAAGCGCACGAAGTGGTAGTCCAGCGAGGCATAGCCACGGCTGACCGACTTCAGCTTGTCGAAGAAGTCCAGCACCACCTCGGCCATCGGCAGTTCATAGCTGATCTGCACCTGGCTGCCCAGGTAGTTGATGCCGATCTGGCTGCCGCGCTTTTCTTCGCACAGCTTGATGATGTTGCCGATGTACTCCTCGGGAGTGAGCACGTTGGCACGGATGATCGGCTCGCGGATCTCCTCGACCTGGTTCACCGGCGGCAGCTTGGCCGGGTTGTCCATGTTGATGATCGAGCCATCGGTCTTCAGGACTTCATACACCACCGTCGGCGCGGTGCTGATCAGGTCCAGGTTGTATTCGCGCTCCAGGCGCTCCTGCACGATCTCCATGTGCAGCATGCCGAGGAAGCCGCAGCGGAAGCCGAAGCCCATCGCCTCGGAGCTTTCCGGCTCGAAGCGCAGCGCGGCATCGTTCAGGCGCAGCTTGTCCAGCGCTTCGCGCAGGTCCGGGTAATCCTCGGCATCGACCGGGAACAGGCCGGCGAACACGCGCGGCTGCATTTCCTGGAAACCCGGCAGCGGCTTTGGTGCCGGGTCGCCGGCCAGGGTCAGGGTGTCGCCAACCGGCGCGCCGTGCACGTCCTTGATGCTGGCGGTGACCCAGCCCACTTCACCGGCACGCAGCGCCGGCAGCACTTTCCGCTTCGGCGTGAACACGCCGACGTTGTCGACCTGGTGGTTGCGGCCGGTGGACATCACCTGCAGCTTGTCACCGGCCTTGATCTCGCCCTGCATCACGCGCACCAGCGAGACCACGCCCAGGTAGTTGTCGAACCAGGAGTCGATGATCAGCGCCTGCAGCTTCTCGGTGTCGCGCGGCGCCGGCGGCGGAATGCGATGCACGATTGCTTCCAGCACGTCCTGCACGTTCAGGCCGGTCTTGGCGCTGACCGGCACGGCGTCGGAAGCGTCGATGCCGATCACGGCCTCGATCTCGGCCTTGGCACGCTCGATGTCGGCGGTCGGCAGGTCGATCTTGTTGATCACCGGCACCACTTCCAGGCCCTGCTCCACCGCGGTGTAGCAGTTGGCCACCGACTGCGCTTCCACGCCCTGGGCCGCATCGACCACCAGCAGCGCGCCTTCGCAGGCGGCCAGCGAGCGGCTGACTTCATAGGAGAAGTCGACGTGGCCGGGGGTGTCGATGAAGTTCAGATGGTAGGTCTGCCCGTCCTTGGCCAGGTACGGCAGCGACACCGACTGCGCCTTGATCGTGATGCCACGCTCGCGCTCGATCGGGTTGGAGTCGAGCACCTGCGCTTCCATCTCGCGGGCCTGCAGGCCACCACAAAGCTGGATGATGCGGTCGGCCAGCGTGGACTTGCCGTGGTCGACATGGGCGATGATGGAGAAGTTGCGGATGTTCCGCATCGAATCAGAAGACATAGGTGGCGGCGGCGCGCGGCGTCGTCAGGGTAACGGTCGATTATCGCATGCCCGGCGCCCCACCGCGAAAGCGGCCTCATCAGGCCGGGCCCGGAATGGCCGAAGCCCCGCCAGGGCGGGGCTTCGGCGGCGGACAAGGGCCGCGGGGCGGCCCCGGGCGACCCTTACTGGCCGGCCTTCACCGCCACAAAGGCGCTGTTGCCGTTACCGGTGCGCACCAGCAGCATCACCACGTCGTCCTTCTTGTAGCTGGACAGCGCCCGGTTCAGGCCCTCCACGCTGCCGACCGCGGTGCGGCCGACCTGCAGGATCACCATGCCAGGAGACAGGCCGGCATCACGCGCCGCCTGGCCCTTGACCCCG
The DNA here is from genome assembly GCF_056482105.1 of Stenotrophomonas sp. 78350_Sma. NCBI lineage: Bacteria > Pseudomonadati > Pseudomonadota > Gammaproteobacteria > Lysobacterales > Lysobacteraceae > Stenotrophomonas > Stenotrophomonas sp. 78350_Sma. Next base: position 3,437,565 of record NZ_CM151182.1, read on the forward strand.
GTGATGCGCACGCCTTCGTTGCCGTCCAGCCCGAACTGCTTGCGCTGCGGCGCGGTCAGGTCGCTCACGTCCAGTCCCAGCAGGGCATTGGCACCGGTCTGCGGTGCCGCATCGGGCCTGGCGGCAGCCGCCGCACGGGCATTGCCCTGACCGTCTTCGCTCAGCGCCGTGAGCGTGGCGCTGAGATCGCGCGGCTTGCCATCGCGGATCACCCCCAGGGTGACCCGGCTGCCCGGCGCCATCGCACCGATCAGCGGCGGCAGGTCGGACCAGCTGTTGACCGGGCTGCCGTTGACCGAACGCACCACGTCGCCGATCTGCACACCGGCCTTCTCCGCGGCACTGCCAGCGACGATCTGGTTGACCAGCGCGCCGCGGCTGTCGGGCAGGCCCAGGCCCTGCGCCTTCAGCGCATCGATCGGCTCGACCACCGCACCCAGCTGGCCACGGGTGACCTTGCCGCTCTTCTTGATCTGCTCGACCGCGCTCATCGCCAGGTCGATCGGGATCGCGAAGCTGATGCCCATGTAGCCGCCGGAGGCGGAGAAGATCTGCGAGTTGATGCCGACCACTTCGCCACGGGTGTTCAGCAGCGGACCACCGGAATTGCCCTGGTTGATCGCCACGTCGGTCTGGATGAACGGTACGTAGCGCTGGTCGGCGCCACCGGTGCTGCGGCCCAGTGCACTGACGATACCGGCGGTGACCGAGTGGTCGAGACCGAACGGCGAGCCGATCGCGACAACCCACTGGCCCGGCTTCAGCGTGTTGGAATCGCCGACGCGCACGGTCGGCAGGTTCTTGCCATCGATCTTCAGCAGCGCCACGTCGTACTGCTGGTCGCTGCCCACCACCTTGGCGTTGAACTCACGGCTGTCGCCCAGCTTGACCTTCACGTCGCTGGCGTCGGCCACCACGTGGTAGTTGGTCAGCACATAGCCGTCGGGCGAGATGATGAAGCCCGACCCCATGCCACGGCCCTTGATGCTGGGGCCACCGTCCTGCCCACCCGGTCCCTGCCCCGGCATCGGGAAGTCCGGGCCGAAGAAGCGGCGGAAGAACTCCGGCATGTCGTCGTCACCGCCCATCGGGCCCCGCGAAGCCTGGCGGTTGTTGCGGACGATGGTGGTGTCGACGTTGACCACGCCCGGCCCGACCTGTTCAACAAGGTGGGTGAAATCGGGCAGGCCGGTAACCAGCGGCTGTGCCGGCGCCCGCGGCGCGGCGGCCGGGGCAGCCTGGGCCGGGGCGGCCGGAGCCGGGGCCTGCGCGCAGGCCATCAGCGGCAGGGTCAGGGCCAGCAGGCCAATGGCCTGCGTGCGGAATCGGGGAGTCATCGGACGGCAACCTCCGGATCGGATGGAAAGAGGAATACGGGCCCCGCCGACGGCGGGGCGTGAAAGCACCCGGCTCAGTCGCGCGGGCGCGGCGGCACCGGCAGGTCGTCCTGCAGGCGCGGCTCGAACGGGTAGAACGCGGCGCCACCGGTATGGGCCGGGAAGCTGGCATTGAGCGCGCCGCCGGCGGCAGGCGCCAGGCTGGAACGCGGCCACGGCCGGGCCTGCAGCCCACCGACCTCACCAAACGGCATGTTGCGGCCGGCATTGGCCGGTACGGTCGGGGTCAGCGGCGCCTGCGCAGCAGCCACTGCGCGTTGCGGCAGGTCCTCACGCTGGGCGGCACGCGCGGCCTGCTGGCTGCGGGTGGCACTGGCGCGGCGGGTATCCTGGCGGCGACTGGCAGCGGCCATCGCCAGGGCGGGAGCCGCCGCCACGGCCATCGCGGCAGTGTCTGCAGAGGCCTCGGTCACCGGGGCAGGGTCGGTCGGCACGGTCGGCAGCTCTGCCTGGCTGGCGATCACCTGTGGTGCCAACGGCTCGCCCGGGGTGGCCTCCCTCAGCTTCTCACCGCCCATGAACAGTGCCACCGCCGCCACCGAAGCGGCCAGTGCGGCACCACCGCCCCAGGCCCGCCAGCCACTGCGACGCACCTGACGGCGCGGCTCGGCCTGCGGCGCAGGCTCGGCGGCGATGGCGGCAGCCACGGCGGCACTGAACCCGGCCGGCGCCAGCGCCGACGCCTGCCCGCGCATCACATCGCCCAGCAGCTGCCAGCGCTCCTGGCAGCCGGCCAGTTCGGGGTCATGCTCCATCCGGCGCAGCAGGAAGCGCGCTTCATCGGCACCCAGCTCGCCATCGACCAGGGCCGACAGCTGCTCCCGATGGCGCTGGTCCAGGCGCTGCCCGGCGGGCGATTGATGGTTCTGCGATTCGTTGAACGGATTACTGGTCATACGCGGCTCTTCTCACGGGTGGCGCTGCCGATGTCCAACAGCGGCCGGAGTTCGGTGTCGATCGCCTCGCGCGCCCGGAAGATCCGTGAACGCACGGTGCCGATCGGGCACCCCATTTTCTGCGCGATTTCCTCGTAGCTCAGGCCTTCCACCTCGCGCAGGGTGATCGCCGACCGGAGCTCTTCCGGCAGCGCGTTGACGGCCTTCATCACCGTCTTTTCCAGCTCCTGGCGCATCAACTCGCGTTCGGGCGTGTCGGTGTCGCGCAGGCGCGTACCACTGTCGAACTGTTCGGCATCGCCGATGTCGATGTCATCGGTCGGTGGCCGTCGATTGTGTGAAGCCAGGTAGTTTTTGGCGGTATTCACGGCGATTCGATGCAACCAGGTTGAGAACTGGGCATCGCCACGGAAACTTCCGATCGCGCGATAGGCACGGATGAAAGTGTCCTGGGCGACGTCCTGACATTCGCTCCAGTCGGCGATGTAGCGACCGACAAGGGCCACCACGCGATGCTGGTACTTGCGCACCAGGACATCGAACGCGGCGCTCTCGCCGTGCTGCACGCGCCGGACCAGCTCCAGATCCAGCTCCTGTGGTGTATCAACCTCGGCCATGAGGGGCCGCACTCCTGTCAGCCCAACCGACGTCGGGCAATGAGACTGCCAATCCCGGGAAAAGTTCAGTCGCCGATCACCCGGCGCCGCACCAGCTTTTAACCACCGTTCCGTTAGCGTCCCGGTCCACGGCCATGGATCCGGGGTCGCCACTCCCCTGCTATTGGGATTTGACGCGGGGGAAACAACCTCTGGATCATAGCCGCTTCTCCATACACAACCGGATGGAACGTCCATGCTCTCAGGCTTCGATGGTCTCCGCTTCAGCCACTGGCACCCCGAGATCCGCGACGACGGCGTGGTGGTCCTCTCCCTGGATCGTCAGGACAGCAGCGTCAACGCGATGTCGCAGGACGTGCTGCTGGAACTGGGGGACCTGCTGGAACGCATCGCGCTGGACCCGCCCAAGGGCGTGGTGATCCAGTCGTTGAAGAAGGCGGGGTTCATTGCCGGCGCGGACCTGAAGGAGTTCCAGGAGTTCGACCGCCGCGGCACCGTCAACGATGCCATCCGTCGCGGCCAGGCTACTTACCAGAAGCTGGCCGAGCTGCCCTGCCCGACCGTGGCGGCCATCCATGGCCACTGCCTGGGCGGCGGCACCGAGCTGGCGCTGGCCTGCCGCTACCGCGTGGCCTCCAATGACAGCAGCACCCGCATTGGCCTGCCTGAAACCCAGCTGGGCATCTTCCCCGGTTGGGGCGGCAGCGCGCGCCTGCCGCAGCTGGTGGGCGCCCCGGCGGCGATGGACATGATGCTGACCGGCCGCACCCTGTCGGCGTCGGCCGCGCGTGGGATCGGCCTGGTCGACAAGGTAGTGGCACCGGCGGTGGTGCTCGATACCGCCGTGGCGCTGGCCCTGTCCGGCACCACCCGCCCGTTCAAGCAGCGCGCCACGGCCTGGGCCACCAACACCTGGCTGGCCCGCACCCTGCTGGCGCCGCAGATGGTCAAGCAGGTGGCGCGCAAGGCAAAGAAGGACCAGTACCCGGCGCCGTACGCACTGATCAGCACCTGGCAGCGCAGCGGCGGCAAGCCGATCCAGGCACGCCTGGATGCCGAACGGCGTGCGGTGGTGAAGCTGGCCAGCACGCCGACCGCACGCAATCTGATCCGCATCTTCTTCCTCACCGAGCGCCTGAAGGGCCTCGGCGGTGGTGATTCGGGCATCCGCCACGTGCACGTGGTCGGCGCCGGCGTGATGGGCGGCGACATCGCCGCGTGGGCCGCCTACAAGGGCTTCGACGTAACCCTGCAGGACCGCGAGCAGCGCTTCATCGACCCCGCCATGGAACGCGCGCAGGCGCTGTTCGCCAAGAAGGTGCGCGACGAGAGCAAGCGCCCAGCGGTGGCCGCACGCCTGCGTGCCGACCTGGAAGGCAACGGCGTGGCCGAGGCCGACCTGGTGATCGAAGCGATCATCGAAGACCCGGAGGCCAAGCGTGCGCTGTACCAGACGTTGGAACCGAAGATGAAGCACGACGCGCTGCTGACCACCAACACCTCGTCGATTCCGCTGGTGGAACTGCGCGACCACATCCAGCGCCCGGCGCAGTTCGCCGGCCTGCACTACTTCAACCCGGTGGCGCAGATGCCGCTGGTGGAGATCATCCACCACGACGGCATGGCGGCGGAGACCGAGCGCCGCCTGGCCGCGTTCTGCAAGGCGCTGGGCAAGTTCCCGGTGCCGGTGGCAGGCAGCCCGGGCTTCCTGGTCAACCGCGTGCTGTTCCCGTACATGCTGGAAGCGGCCACCGCGTATGCCGAAGGCATTCCGGGCCCGGTGATCGACAAGGCGGCGGTGAAGTTCGGCATGCCGATGGGCCCGATCGAACTGATCGACACCGTGGGCCTGGACGTGGCCGCCGGCGTCGGCCGCGAGCTGGCGCCGTTCCTGGGCCTGCAGATTCCCGCCGCACTGCAGACGGTGGAACCGGACAAGCGCGGCAAGAAGGATGGCCAGGGCATCTACACCTGGGAAAACGGCAAGCCGAAGAAGCCGGACGTGGCCAGCGATTACCAGGCCCCGACCGATCTTGAGGACCGCCTGATCCTGCCGCTGTTGAACGAAGCGGTGGCGTGCCTGCATGAAGGCGTGGTGGCCGATGCGGACCTGCTGGATGCGGGCGTGATCTTCGGCACCGGGTTCGCCCCGTTCCGCGGTGGCCCGATCCAGCACATCCGTGCGGAGGGTGCCGATGCGATCGTCGAGCGGTTGAAGGCGCTGCAGCAGCGCCACGGCGACCGCTTCGCCCCGCGCGCGGGCTGGGACAATCCCGCCCTGCGCGAACCGGTGGTTTGAGTCTATCGGCCGGGCCTGCGGCCCGGCACCCGCAGAGGCAACCGCCGAAGCAAAAGCCAGAGCCAGAGCCAAAGCGGCTCTGGCTTTTCTGTTTGTTGGGCGGGGCGGTGTGGGCAGGCAGGACACGCCGTAAACCCATCCATGGGGGCTCGATGGCGCCATCCATGGCGCCAACGGTCCTGCCTGCCCACACCGCCCCACCCCTGACAGTTTCCCGGTGACGGTCGGTGAATCTCGATTCCGGTGTGGATCACTACGAACTGGTGGGTGGCTACCTGGGTCGCCACCAGGAGCGAAGCGACCGGCGTTTGATTCTGACTTTGTTTTTCTTTTTTCTTCTCCGTGGCTGGACGCACACGAAAACTGTCAGAGGTCGGACGGGTGGGTTGCGCAGGACCGTTGGCGCCATGGATGGCGCCATCGAGCCCCCATGGATGGGTTTACGGCGTGTCCTGCGCAACCCACCCGCCCGGCCAAGCGCGGCTTGTGCTTGTGCCTTCAGCGACCAAGCAACCAGCCACGAGGGGCTGCGCCGTTGGCTGGAACAACCTGTTACCCATACGGGGCATGTGCCCGTCACAGCTGCATGCGATGCTGGCCACCTGATCCCTGCCAGCGAGAACGCCCGCATGACCACCATCATCGCCCCGCGCGTGCACGACATCGGCGGACTCGAAGTCCGTCGCGCCGTCCCCACCTTGCAGGCGCGCAGCATCGGCTCGTTCGTGTTCGTCGACCAGATGGGCCCGGCACTCATGCACCCCGGTACGGCCATCGACGTGCGTCCTCATCCGCATATCGGCCTGGCCACGGTCACCTACCTGTGGTCGGGCGCCATCGGCCACCGCGACACGCTGGGCTCGGATCAGGTGATCCGCCCCGGTGACGTCAACTGGATGACCGCCGGTCGTGGCATCGCCCATTCCGAGCGCACGCCGCAGCCAGACCGCGAGCATGACAACCCGATCCACGGCATGCAGACCTGGGTGGCCCTGCCGAAATCGCATGAGGAAATCGAACCGGCGTTCTACCACCACGCCGCGGCCACCTTGCCGGAGCAGCGCCGCAACGGTGCCTGGCTGCGCGTGATCGCCGGCCGCGCCTATGGCGAGGAATCGCCGGTGAAGGTGTTCGCCGACACCCTCAACGTGGCGATCGATCTCGACCCGGATGCGGAAATCGACATCGACGACGGCCACCGCGAACGCGCGTTGTACATCCTCGAGGGCGAGGCGCAGCTGGATGGCGTGGACATCCCGGCGCAGCACCTGGTAATCCCGGAAGCCGGCGCACGTGGCCGCCTGCGTGCGAAGACGCCGGTGAAGGCGATGCTGTTCGGCGGCGAGCCGCTGGATGGCCCGCGTCACCTGTGGTGGAACTTCGTATCCAGCTCGAAGGAGCGCATCGAGCAGGCCAAGCACGATTGGGAAGCCGGCCGCTTCGGCACCATTCCGGGCGACGACAAGGAATTCATCCCGCTGCCGCAGTACTGAACATCGCGTGTTGCACACATCCGAAGGTGTATGCCTGCACCCGGCGTTGACGCTACAGTCACCCGCTGATCATTGAAATGTGACATAAATCACACTTTCGACCGTCAAAGGAGTGCAACACATGAGCATGGGTAAACGCTTGTCCGCCGAATTCCTCGGCACGTTCTGGCTGGTTCTGGGTGGCTGCGGCAGTGCGGTGCTGGCCGCCAAGTTCGGCGGTGACAGCAATCCGCTGGGTATCGGGTTCCTCGGCGTGGCGCTCGCCTTCGGCCTGACCGTGGTGACCGGCGCCTATGCGTTCGGCCATATCTCCGGCGCGCACTTCAATCCGGCGGTCAGCGTCGGCCTGTGGGCCGGTGGCCGCTTCCCGACCAAGGACCTGGTGCCGTACATCATCGCCCAGGTGGCTGGTGGCCTGTTGGCCGGCTTCATCCTGCTGCAGATCGCCTCGGGGGCCAGCGGCTTCGCCATCGACGGCAGCCAGGCCGGTGCGTTCGCCAGCAATGGCTATGGTGCGCTGTCGCCCGGCGGTTACAGCGTGGCGGCGGCCTTCCTGTGCGAAGTGGTGCTGACCGCCGTGTTCCTGATCGTGATCATGGGCGCCACCCACGGCAAGGCACCGGCTGGCTTCGCGCCGCTGGCGATCGGCCTGTCGCTGACCCTGATCCATCTGATCAGCATCCCGGTCACCAACACCTCGGTGAACCCGGCCCGCTCCACCGCCGTGGCCTTCTTCGCCGGCAGCGGGGCGGTCAGCCAGCTGTGGCTGTTCTGGGTCGCCCCGCTGCTGGGCGGTGCGATCGGCGGCATCATCTACAAGTGGCTCGGCAACGACCGCTGAGGCCTGTGCGGACCATTGCGGCCGACCTTCGGCCGCAATGGTTACGCTTGTAACCGCAATTTGTGCGATCGCTCACGTTCCGTTAAGGTTGAGTTGACCGTCCGTGCACATGCCGGCCGGCGGGGCATCCGGGGATGGGATGCCAAGGCCGCCGGTCCATCCGACGGAGCCACGACACACCACCTTGGGGGATGCATGAAGTTCGCGCCTGTAGTGTTGTCGAGCCTGCTTTTCGCTGCGGCCCAGGCCGCCGCGCAGGCTCCCACCGAATGTCCTTCATTGCCGGCCAACAGCGGCCTGCAGTGGCAACAGCAGGCACAGGCCGATTTCCTGGTCTGCCGCGCCAGCACCAGCGATGGCCGCGAGGTACTGAGCCTGATGCTCAGTGCACGCGATCCCAACCTTCCATTGAACCGCTCGCTGCGCCACGAAAAGGGCAGCTTCGGCGGTGAATCACTGTACTGGTACCAGCCCGATCTGGGAGGCCAGCAGCCGCCCGGTTATGCCGAGCGCCGCATCAGCGTGGTCAAGCTCGACAAAGGGCGTTACGCGCAGATTTCGCTGTATCCGGACAGCGCGCAGGAACTGGGTTCGCTGCAACAGCTGGCGCAGGGGATGAGCCTGACCCCGTCGGCCGTGGCTGCCGGGAACTGACGATGGCGGGGATGACTGCCTTGCAGCATCCCCGCAATGCGAGCCGACCTGACGGTAGTGCCGGCCGCTGGCCGGCACCTCGATCCGCCGTGACCGCAGGCAGTTGCCGGCCAGCGGCCGGCACCGCCTCAGAACTTGCCTTCCTGGAAATCGACGAAGGCCTGCATCAGTTCCTGCCGCGTGTTCATCACGAACGGGCCATGGCGCATCACCGGTTCTCGCAACGGACGACCAGCCACCAGGATCAGCCGCGCACCCTCGCTGCCGGCCGACAGATGCAGCTGCTCGCCACCGCCCAGCACCGCCAGTTCCTGGCGGGCGACGTCGCGCGCCGCGTCCTGCTCACCCACCGTCACCGCACCTTCGAACACATACGCGAAGGCGTTGTGCCCTTCCGGCAAGGCATAGGTCCAGGCGCGATCCGGGGCCAGCGTGATGTCCAGGTACAGCGGATCGGTGGCCGGCTGCACGATCGGGCCCTGCGTGCCATCCACGTTGCCGGCGATCACCTTCACTTCCACGCCGGCGTCCGGCTGCACCACGGGAATGCGCTCGGGCGCGAACTCCTGGTACTTCGGCTCGGTCATCTTCTCTTTCGCCGGCAGGTTCACCCACAGCTGGAAGCCGCGCATCTGACCGCTTTCCTGCTCGGGCATTTCCGAATGCACCAGGCCACGGCCTGCGGTCATCCACTGCACGCTGCCCGGGGTAAGCAGGCCCTCGTTGCCGTGGTTGTCGCGATGCCGCATGCGCCCGTCGAGCATGTAGGTGACGGTCTCGAAACCGCGATGCGGATGCTCCGGGAAGCCGGCGATGTAGTCCTCGGCACGGTCGGTGCCGAATTCATCGAGCAGCAGGAACGGGTCCAGGTCAGGCAGCGTCGGGCCGCCGATGACGCGGGTCAGGCGCACGCCGGCACCGTCGGAGGTGGGCATGCCACGGATGGTCCGCAATACGCGGACCGGTTCGGGAAAGCTCATGGCGACTCCTGTTGGATGGATGCCACTGAAGATGGACGCCACATGGCCGCACGCCAATGGACGGCGCCGCAACCGATTGTTCCATCCCTGATGTTCGCTGCATGTCAGCACAACAAGCGTACGACCAAAGTACTACCGCCGATTCGTCCTGTGCCAATTGACCCTGCCGAGGGCACGCGGGACTCTTTGACTGTCTTTCCGGGAGAGAGCACCTCATGAAAGGGTTTTCCAAAATAGGCTGGGCGGTACTCGCCCTGCTCGGCGCCTTCTGTCTGGGCACCGTGGCCTTACGCCGCGGCGAACACATCAATGCCCTGTGGATCGTCGTCGCCGCCGTTTCGCTGTACCTGGTGGCCTACCGCTTCTACAGCCTGTTCATCGCCAACAAGGTGATGCAGCTGGATCCGACCCGGGCCACCCCGGCGGTGATCAACAACGATGGCCTGGACTACGTGCCGACCAACAAGCACGTGCTGTTCGGTCACCATTTCGCCGCCATTGCCGGTGCCGGCCCGCTGGTGGGACCGGTGCTGGCCGCACAGATGGGCTACCTGCCCGGCCTGCTGTGGCTGGTGGTGGGCGTGGTGCTGGCCGGCGCGGTGCAGGACTTCATGGTCCTGTTCCTGTCCAGCCGCCGCAACGGCCGCTCCCTGGGCGATCTTGTGCGGGAAGAGATGGGCCAGGTGCCCGGCACCATCGCGCTGTTCGGTGCGTTCCTGATCATGATCATCATCCTGGCGGTGCTGGCGATGGTGGTGGTCAAGGCGCTGGCCGAAAGCCCGTGGGGCATGTTCACGGTGATCGCGACGATGCCCATCGCGATCCTGATGGGCGTGTACATGCGCTACATCCGCCCCGGCAGGATCGGCGAGATCTCGGTGGTTGGCCTGATCCTGCTGCTGGCCGCGATCTGGTACGGCGGCAAGGTCGCCGCCGATCCGGTCTGGGGCCCGGCCTTCACCTTCACCGGCACCCAGATCACCTGGATGCTGATCGGTTACGGCTTCGTCGCCTCGGTGCTGCCGGTGTGGCTGCTGCTGGCTCCGCGTGACTACCTGTCGACCTTCCTCAAGATCGGCACCATCATCGCGCTGGCCATCGGCATCCTGGTGGTGATGCCGGAACTGAAGATGCCGGCGCTGACCCAGTTCGCCGCCAGCGGTGATGGCCCGGTGTGGAAGGGCGGCATGTTCCCGTTCCTGTTCATCACCATCGCCTGCGGTGCGGTATCCGGCTTCCACGCGTTGATTTCCTCCGGCACCACGCCGAAGCTGCTGGCCAATGAAGCGCACATGCGCTACATCGGCTACGGCGGCATGCTGATGGAATCGTTCGTGGCGGTGATGGCGCTGGTGGCGGCTTCGATCATCGAGCCGGGCATCTACTTCGCGATGAACAGCCCGGCGGCGGTGATCGGTGCCGATGCGGCCTCGGCCGCGCACTACATCACCAACACCTGGGGCTTCACCATCACACCCGAGCAGCTGACCGCGACCGCGGCGGCCATTGGTGAACCGACCATCCTGCATCGCGCAGGTGGCGCGCCAACGCTGGCGGTGGGCATCGCGCAGATCCTGCACGAAGCGATTCCCAGTGGCAGCGACGCGATGATGGCGTTCTGGTACCACTTCGCGATCCTGTTCGAAGCGTTGTTCATCCTCACTGCAGTCGACGCTGGTACCCGTGCCGGTCGCTTCATGCTGCAGGACCTGCTGGGCAACTTCGTGCCGGCGCTGAAGAAGACCGAGTCGTGGACCGCGAACATCATCGGCACCGCCGGCTGCGTGGCGCTGTGGGGCTACCTGCTCTACACCGGCGTGGTCGATCCGTTCGGTGGCATCCAGACGCTGTGGCCGCTGTTCGGCATCTCCAACCAGATGCTGGCGGGTATCGCGCTGATGCTGGGCACGGTGGTGCTGTTCAAGATGAAGCGTGACCGCTATGCGTGGGTGACGGCCGTGCCGGCCATCTGGCTGCTGATCTGCACCACCTACGCCGGCTTCATCAAGATCTTCGACAGCAATCCGGCGCAGGGCTTCCTGGCCCAGGCACACAAGTTCCAGGCCGCCCTCGCCAGCGACACCATCACGGCACCGGCCAAATCGGTGGCGCAGATGAAGCAGATCGTGGTCAACGCCTACGTCAACACCGGCCTGACCGCGCTGTTCCTGCTGGTGGTGGGCGCAGTGCTGGTGTATTCGATCAAGACCATCCTGGCGGCCCGCCGCAATCCGCAGCGCAGCGACCGCGAGACCCCGTACGTGGCGCTGAAGCCGCATGAAATGGTGGATCTGTGATGAGCACGCAACTGGTTCCCGCCGGCCAGTACCAGGCACACCGCCGTATCTGGCGGCGCCTGGTGCAAACCGCACGACTGTGCTGTGGCATCCCTGATTACGACAACTACGTCCGGCACATGCTGGAAAAACATCCGGACCAGGAGCCGATGGATTACAAGACGTTCTTCCGCGAGCGCCAGGAAGCGCGCTACGGCGGACGCAACGGTGGTCGCTGCTGTTGAGGGTTGGGTGTGGGTGCCGGGCTTGCCGCCCGGCGCCCGCACCTTCGACAGATTTCCGGCGACGGCGGAAAGCATCAGGGGCCAGATCCGGTTCCTCCGGGAAACGGCTCTGACCCCTTCTTCGAAATGCATCCACGCATGGCGTGGATCTACGCAAGCATGACGCCGGGGCGGCCCGGACTCAGCCGTTGGCCATCCACTTCAGGATCAGGCCAGTGACATACGCCAGCCCGGTGCCGGTGGCGTAGCCCACCGTGCCCAGCAGCACGCCCACTGGAGCCAGCGTCGGATGGAACGCCGCAGCCACCACGGGGGCCGAAGCGGCTGCGCCGATGTTGCCCTGCGAACCGATCGCGAAGAAGAACAGCGGCGCGCGCAGCAGCTTGGCCACCACCCACAGCACCAGCACATGCGTGGCCATCCAGATCGCGCCGAGCAGGAACAGCCACGGCCGATCCAGCAGCGACAGCAGGTTCATCTGCATGCCGATGCAGGCGATCAGGAAGTACAGGAACACCGTGCCCAGCCGCGAAGCGCCCGCGGCTTCCAGCCGGCGCGCACGGGTGAAGCTCAGGCCCAGGCCCATCGCGGTGGACAGCAGGATCACCCATACGAACTGGCTGTCCAGGCTGAACTGGCTGGCCCAGCTGACATTGGCCTTGAACCAGCCCGCCAGCGGCGCGGCGATGGCATGGGCCAGGCCGACGCCGCCCAGTGCCACGCCGACGATCACCATCAGGTCGGTCATGCTGGGAATGCGCGCGTTCTGCGCCTCGTAGGCACTGATGCGCGCCTTCATCTCGTCGATGGCACGGGTATCGGCACCGTTGCGGGTATCGATCTGCTGCGCGCGGTTGGCCAGAAACAGCAGGATGGCCATCCACAGGCTGGCGCACGCCACGTCGACCACCGCGAACTGGCCGAAGGTGGTGGCATCGGTGCCGAACACTTCACGCATGGCCACCATGTTGGCGCCGCCGCCGATCCAGCTGCCGGCCAGCGCCGCCATGCCGGCCCAGGTATCACCGGCCACGGTTTCGGGGTGGATCAGCTTCATCAGCTGGAACGAGACGATGGCGCCGAGCATGATGCCGGCGGTACCGGCGCAGAACACGATCAGCAGTTTCGGGCCGAGCTTGGCAATACCCTTGAGGTCGATCGACAGGGTCAGCAGGACCAGCGCGGCCGGCAGCAGCACGTCACGCGCGACCGGGTTGTACAGCGAGGTGTTGTGGCCGTCGATGACACCGGCGGTGTTGTAGATGGCGGGGATGAAGTAGCACAGCAGCAGTGCGGGCACCCAGGCGAAGATCTTCTTCAGCAGCGGGGTCGGACCACTGGCGGCCCAGAAGATCAGGGCCAGGGTGGCGGCAATCAGGCCCAGTCCAACGATGTCGTTGCTGATCAGGGCAGTAGCGGGTTCGGTCGGCATGGGATCCTCTGTCGATCGAAAGAGCGGGAAAAAAAAAGCGCCGCATAAAGCGGCGCATCCGCAGATTAACATTGTCTTCACGCCGGGTCATGCTGCAGTGCCGGTTGCCCTTTCCCGGAGCCACTCCCATGCAGCTCGGCGCCTTCTCCATCAGCCTCTCGGTCAAGGACCTTGGGGCCTCCCGCACCTTCTACGAAGCACTGGGCTTCTCGGTCACCGGCGGCGATCCGGCACAGAACTGGCTGGTGATGCGCAGCAACGGCACCGTGATCGGCCTGTTCCAGGGCATGTTCGAGGGCAACCTGCTGACCTTCAATCCTGGCTGGGACCAGCACAAGCAGGAACTGCCCCACTTCCAGGATGTGCGCGAGCTGCAGGCGGAGCTGGATGCGAAGGGCGTCGAACTGGCGGTGCGCACCGACCCTGATGGGCAGGGCACCGGCTATCTGCAGCTGGCCGATCCGGATGGCAACGTGATCCTGATCGACCAGCACGTGGCGCGCGCGGGCACCGGACAGTAGGGCTGCCGGCCAGCGGCCGGCACTACCGCGATGGAGGGCGTGATGCGCTGAAGTCGAGGGTGGCACGCGTACCGCGCGGGTCACAGGGTTGCAGCTGCAGGGTCCAGCCCAGGTGCTCGCACAGCCGCGCGATCAGGTCCAGTCCGATGCCGCCCCCCCGATCGGCGCGCTCGCCACGGGCCATCCGCGCGTGGATCGCCGCAATCTCCTCCGGGCTCATGCCATGCCCGGGGTCCTGCAGGGTCAGCACCGCCGACGAGCTCAGGCGCAGCTCAATGTGACCACGGCCACTGTTCTCGATGGCATTGCGCAGGAGGTTGCCGATCGCGGCCTGCACAACGGCCAGCGGCGCAACGATATCCACCGGAGCAGCCTGGATGCCGATGCTCAGATCCTTGTCGCCGAGCAGGTGACGATGGTCGTCGACGATTTCCGGCAACAGCTGGTCCAGTGCGATGCGTTCGGCGCGCGCGGCCAATCGTGCCGGATCACGCGCCAGCACCAGCAACAGTTCGATCAGCTGCTCCACGCTCTGCGCTGTGCGCAGCACGCGCTGCATCTGCTGGCGCGCGCGCTCGGGCAGGCCCGGCTGTTCCAGTGCCAGCTCTGCAGCACCGGTCATCACCGCAATTGGTGTACGCAGTTCGTGGCTGGCGGTGCTGATGAAGACCCGTTCGCGTTCGACGAACTGCTCGTTGCGGTCCAGGTAGTCGTTCAGTGCATCGGCAATGGTATGCAGTTCGGAGCTGCCGCGCGGGTCGACCTCGATGCGCTGGCCCTGAACGCCCGGCCGCAAGGCGGCGATATGCTGCGCCAGCAGGCTCAACGGGCGCACCATGCGCTCCATGCCGAACGACGCCATCAGCACGGTGACGAAGATCATGATCACCCCGGCCAGCATCACCCAGCGCGTGGCGAACTGTTCCAGGTCATGGAAATCGGAGATGTCCAGAACCAGCGCGACCCGGCCCATCGGCTCGGTTTCGCGCACCATCACCGCCGTCTCACGTCCCTTGACCATCACGCCGTCATGCAGCCCCGGATGCAATGTGCGCAGCCCCTCGGGCAGGTTGACCGCATCGAACCGGTACAGGCTGAGCGTGTCCGAATCCTGCCAGCGGTAGTGCGGCTCGTGCTCGACGTGCTCGACGATGCTGTCCAGTTCGGAATTGAGCAGCGCGCGCCAGGCGGCATGCTCGGCATGTTCATGCACGTAGTTGCCGACGCTGAACACCGCGATCGACAGCAGCGCCAGATAGCCCAGCAACCACCACACCACGCGCCGGTACAGCGGCCCCGGCTTACGCGCCTTCATTGCCATCCTTGCCGGCATCGCTGCCCGTGGTCACCGCCAGACGGTAACCCACCCGCGGCAGGGTATGGATCAGTTTCTCGGCGAACGGACCATCGACGCTGCGGCGCAGTTCGTAGACATGCGAACGCAGCAGGTCGCCATCCGGCGGTTCGTCGCCCCACAGGGCGAATTCCAGCTGCTGGCGGGTGACCGCGCCCGGACTGGCGCGCATCAGTACCTCCAGCAGCTTGCGGCAGGCTGGGTACAGGTGCAGCACCTGGCCCTCACGCTGAGCCTCCAGCGTCGCCAGATCCAGTACCAGATCGCCCACCTGCAGGCGCTTGCGCGGGTTGCGGCCCTGCGCACGCAGCAGCAGCGCTTCCAGCCGCACCTCCAGCTCCGGCAGCGCGAACGGCTTGGTCAGGTAGTCGTCGGCGCCCGCGCGGAAGCCGGCAATCTTGTCCGGCAGCTCGTCACGCGCGGTCAGCATGATCACCGGCACTTCCGATGCATGCTCGGCGCGCAGCCGGCGCAGCACCTCCGGGCCCTCCATGCGCGGCAGCATCCAGTCCAGGATGACCGCGTCATACGGATGGCTTCCGGCCAGGTGCAGTCCGGTGATGCCATCCGGCGCCACGTCGAGCACATGCCCGCGCGACTCGAAATAGTCGAACAGGTTGGCCACCAGCTGGCGGTTGTCCTCGATCACCAACAGACGCATGCACGAAACATCCACGGAAGTTCGTACCATGGTAGCGCCGCACATGTCGGAATGCGGTCGCCCCGGCGTCGCTCTGACGCTTTTCCCACCTCTGCCACCTCAGAATGGCCGTTTTGCTCCCGGAGCCTGCCGTGCCCGTAGCCCTGCCCCGCCGTTGGCGCCTGCCCCTGTTGTGGCTGCTGATCATTGCTGCGCTGGCAGCGGGGATCGGCCTTCGGCAGCCGCAGCCGCCGGACGAGCCGCGCTTCGTGCTGGCGGCCAGGACCATGGTCGAGAGCGGGCAATGGCTGCTGCCGCACCGCGGCGTGGAGCTGTATGCGGAGAAGCCGCCGGTCTTCATGTGGCTGCAGGCCGCCGCCTACGAGATCGTCGGCAGCTGGCAGTGGTCGTTCCTGCTGCCGTCCTTGCTGGGCGCCCTGCTCAGCCTGTGGCTGGTGTCGGACCTGGCACGGAGGCTGTGGTCGCCTCGGCATTCCATCTACGCCCTGGCGGCGCTGTTCTGCACCCTGCAGTTCGGGCTGATGGCCAAGCGTGCGCAGATCGACATGGTGCTGGTGGGGATGACCACCGTCGCACTGTGGGGCTTGATGCGGCACCTGTGCGAACGCCGCAACCTGCCCGCGCTGTGGCTGGCCGGTTTCGCCGCAGGCGTCGGCACGGTGACCAAGGGCGTGGGCTTCCTGCCGCTGCTGATGGTGCTGCCCTGGTTCGGCTGGTGGCTGTACCAGCGTCGCCGGGGGTACACGGTGGAGGGCCCGCATCCGGCAACCCTGCTGTGGCTGATCCCGGCCTTCCTGCTGGGTGTCGGGGTGTGGCTGGCACCACTGGGCTGGGCCCTGCTGCACACGCCCACTGCCGAACTGCAGGCCTACGCGCATGAGCTGTTGTTCAAGCAGACCGGTACCCGTTATGCCAATGCCTGGCACCACCGGCAGCCCGCCTGGTACTACCTGCAGGTGATCCTGACCCTGTGGCTGCCGGGCAGCCTGCTGCTGCCGATGCTGTTCAAGCCCTGGTGGCGCCGTATCCGCCGTGGCGACCGCCGCCAGTGGCTGCTGCTGGGCTGGGCCGTGCTGGTGCTGGTGTTCTTCAGCGCCAGCCCGGGCAAGCGCGAGGTGTACCTGCTGCCGATGCTGCCGGCGATGGCGCTGGCCGCGGCGCCATTGCTGCCCGGCCTGCTGCGCCGCCTGTGCGTGCGCCGCTACCTGTTCGGCTACAGCGTGGTGCTGATGCTGGCCACCGGCGTGCTGGGCGTGATGCTGATGACCGAGCACCCGTGGGCCGTGGCTCAGCTGGAACGCCGGGCGATGCCCGACACCCTGCTTCCGGTGCTGGGTGATGGCCTGCTGACCTTCGCCATCGCGCTGGCGACGTTGATTGTCTGGTTGCGGGTGCGCCGCGCCGCAACGCTGGTGCTGCTGACCCACGGCATGCTGTGGATGCTCTACGGCCTGGTGCTGATCCCGGCGCTGGATCCCTACGCATCGGCGTCGGCGCTGATGCGCCGGGTCGGCGCGCGGATCGGACCGGACGCCGAACTGGCGCTGGTGGCCTGGCGCGAACAGAACCTGCTGCAGGCCGACCGCCCGGTGCGCGAATTCGGCTTCAAGCGCCCCTGGGCCGAGCAATGGCACGACGCCGGCCCGTGGCTGGCCGAGGCACCTGGCAAGCGCTGGCTGCTGGTGCTGGACGACGCAATGAGCCCCTGTGTGGATCCGGCCAAGGTGATCGACATCGGTGTTGCCAACAGGAATCGTTGGCAACTGCTTCCCGGTACTGCATGGAACCCGGAATGCCACGCCGAACGGACAGGATCGACCGCCGAAGAAGACTGAACGTTGGCACGTGCCGGGAAAACATTAACCCGGCACGAACGAGCGTCCGACCCTTCTCCGACATCCAGGTGACGAGCATGACCGCGGATTCCCGAACCGCCCTTTCCCAGCATGCCCGTCCGTCCCCTTGATTCGGTAGCGCCGCTTGCAACATCGCCACTGGCGTCACGATTTGCCGTAACTCACCTCTGGCTGCCTGTCGCAATCGGTCTGCCGTTGTTTACGCTGCTGATGGGTTTCGGCGGCGACCAATGGGTGGCCGATCATCTGTTCCGTCTGGAGGGTGGCCACTGGGCGCTTCAGGACGCCTGGATCACCCGCACGGTGGTGCACAAGGCCGGCAAATGGCTGAGCACCGCAGCGGCGCTGGTTGCGATCCTGCTGTGCTTCCACCACTGGCGGAAGGGTCGCGATCGCATCCTGCGGTGGGCGCTGCTTTATGTCGTGATTGCCATGGCTCTGGGCACGGGTGTGATCTCCCTGCTGAAGTCGCTGGTGCCGATGGAATGCCCCTGGGACCTGCTTCGCTACGGCGGCCACCAGCCTTTCATCGGGCTTTTCACCGGGCGCCCGGCCGGCATGGCCGCACAGGCCTGCTTCCCGGCGGGCCACGCCAGCGCGGGTTACGCATGGTTGTCCCTGTACTTCTTCGCCTTGCTGTGGCGCCCTTCATGGCGCTGGGCCGGGTTGTGGATCGGCCTCGGCGCTGGCCTGGTGTTCGGCATCAGCCAGCAGCTGCGGGGCGCCCATTTCCTTTCGCATGACGTTGCCACTGCGTTGATATGTTGGCTGCTTTCGCTGGGCCTGTATCTGATCGTCAAACGCGTCCTGATCCGCCGTCAGCTGGACCGTCCCAACCGCCAGGAGGCGAACGCATGAGTGCATCGGTCCAACGCCCCGCCCGCCTCCCCGCCCTTGCGGGTCTTCGCAACTGGCGGCCGCAGCTTTCCACCGAAGCACTGATCGCGCTGACCAGCCTGTTCTTCGCGGTGGCCGGCAATGGCCTGTTCTGGCACAGCGCGATGGCCAGCCATCCGGGCAGCCTGCGCTACGCGCTTTCGCTGCTGCTGTTGCTGCTGGGTGCACACGGCGTGCTGCTGGGCATCCTGGTCTGGCGCTGGAATGCCAAGGTCGTGATCAGCCTGTTGCTGCTGGTGACCGCATTCGCTGCGCACTACATGAGCCGCTACCACATCTATCTGGATGCGGACATGCTGCGCAACGTGCTGGCGACCGACCCCAAGGAAAGCCGCGAGCTGATGACCGTGTCGCTGGTGTGGCCGGTGCTGTTGCTGGCGGTGTTGCCGATGATCGTGCTGTGGCGCGTGCAGCTGCGCCGCCGCAGCTGGGGCCGCAGCCTGCTGTGGCGCCTCGGCTTCCTGGTCGTGGCAGCGGTGACTGCCGTTGGCGGTGCGCTGATCTCGTTCCAGGATGTCTCGGCACTGATGCGCAACCAGCGCGAAGTGCGTTACCTCGCCACCCCGGCCAACGTACTGCTGGGCCTGCCGCGTGCGCTGCGTGGCGACAACCCGGTGCAGCGCGCGCCGAAGCTGCCGATCGGTACCGATGCCAAGGCCACCCCGCGTGCAACTGCCAGCAAGCCGCGCCTGCTGGTGATCGTCATGGGCGAAACCGTGCGCGCGCAGAACTGGGGCCTCAACGGCGGCCGCAACACCACCCCGGAACTGGCCCAGGCACCGGTGATCAACTTCCCGGACATGCATTCCTGCGGCACCAGCACCGAAGTGTCGCTGCCGTGCCTGTTCTCGCCGTGGGGACGCCACGACTACGATGAAAAAAAGATCCGTGCACACCAGTCGCTGCTGCACGTACTGAACCGTGCCGGCATCGCACCGTTGTGGCGTGACAACCAGTCCGGCTGCAAGGGCGTGTGCGAAGGCCTGGAGTTCCAGTCGCTGTCCGATGCGACCACCCCGGGGCTGTGTGCCGATGGCCGCTGCATGGACGAGATCCTGCTGCAGGACCTGGCCACCCAGGTGCGTGCCAAACCCGGCGACCGCGTGGTAGTGCTGCACCAGCTGGGCAACCACGGCCCGGCGTACTTCGAGCGTTACCCGGCCGCCTTTGCTCGTTTCAAGCCAACCTGCGACACCCGTGACATCGGCCGTTGCTCGCGCGAAGAGATCACCAACAGCTACGACAACGCCGTGCTGTACACCGATCATTTCCTGAGCAAGACCATCGGCACGCTGCAGGGCATGCAGGATTACGACACGGCGATGATCTACCTGTCCGACCATGGCGAGTCGCTGGGCGAGAAGGGCCTGTTCCTGCACGGCGTGCCCTATGCCATCGCCCCGGCCGAGCAGACCCGGGTACCGATGACGATGTGGTTCTCACCGGGCTTCGCCAGCAGCCGCGGGCTGGACCTGCAGTGCGTGCGCAAGCGTTCGGCGGCGTATACCGACCACGACAACCTGTTCCCGTCGGTGTTGGGCCTGATGCAGGTGAAAACCTCGCTGTACGAGCGCGACCGCGACGTGTTCGCCAACTGCGAAGGTTGAGGGTTGTTCGGCAGGGCTTGCAGCCCTGCACCCGCGGTAGTGCCGGCCGCTGGCCGGCAGCCTCGACAGCAACAGCAAAAGCTGGCATTCCGTGGGTTGGCGGGGTGGGTCCGGTTGAGGGGGACGCTGCAAGTACGTCCATGTAAGCTCGGTCGCCGCATCCATGCGGCTCACGCCCCCGCAACCGGACCCACCCCGCCTTCGACAGATTTCCGCGATCTGTCGGAACGACGTATTGCCCTGGTGGGTGTCGACCTTGGTCGACACAGTAGATCCACGCCATGCGTGGATGACTCATTCGATATCTGACAGATGTGTCGACCAAGGTCGACACCTACCAACAGCCGCCACGATCTGTGAGAGGTGGGGCGGTGTGGGCTTGCAGGACCGTTGGCGCCATGGATGGCGCCATCGAGCCCCCGTGGACGGGTTGCGGCGTGTCCTGCAAGCCCACACCGCCCCGCCAAACCACGGAATCCCCGCTTTTGAAGTTGACGTTGCCGTTGCTCGAAAGCCTCTGCGGGTGCCGGGCGCCGCCCGGCCGACTTCCGCCACTTGCGGTGGCAGCGGCTGCCCACTAGCCTTCGGCCGTCGTTCACCACCCAAGGACCGCCCGTGAAACACCGTCATCTCCTGCTGGCCTCGGCTATCGCCGCCGCCACGCTGGCCCTGGCCGCCTGCAAGAAGGAACCCACCCCAGGCACCGATACCGCCAGCAGCAGCGCCCCGGCCGGCGAAACCGCCGACCAGTTCGTGGCCCGCATCAATGCCGAATTCAAGGCCGCCTACCCGGAGATGACCTCGGCGCAGTGGCTGTCCTCCACCTACATCAACAGTGATTCGGAACGCATCGCGGCCAAGGCCAACGAGCGCTCGCTGACCCAGCTCAACAGCTGGATCGAACAGGCCGCCAAGTTCGACGGCAAGCCGATGAGCGAAGACAGCAAGCGCGCGATCCACCTGCTGAAACTGATGTCTTCGATGCCGGCGCCACGCGACCCGGCCAAGCTGGCCGAGCTGACCCAGATCGCCACCCGCATGGAAGGCAGCTACGGTGCCGGCAAGTACTGCACCGATGCCAACGATCCCAACTCCTGCCGCCAG
Source organism: Stenotrophomonas sp. 78350_Sma (assembly GCF_056482105.1). NCBI lineage: Bacteria > Pseudomonadati > Pseudomonadota > Gammaproteobacteria > Lysobacterales > Lysobacteraceae > Stenotrophomonas > Stenotrophomonas sp. 78350_Sma. The sequence continues at coordinate 3,458,695 of NZ_CM151182.1, forward strand.
CTGGGCGAGCTGGAGCAGGTGCTGGCACGCAGCCGCGATTACGACAAGCAGCTCGACGCCTGGCAGGGCTGGCACAGCACCACCAAGAGCATGCGCGGCGACTACCAGAAGTTCGTCGGCCTGGTGAACGAAGGCGCCAAGGGCATGGGCTTCACCGATGCCGGCCAGATGTGGCGCAGCGGCTACGACATGCCGCCGGAGCAGATCGGCCCTGAAACCGATCGCCTGTGGGAACAGGTCAAGCCGATGTACGAGCAGCTGCACTGCTACGCACGCGGCAAGCTGGACAAGACCTATGGCAAGGACAAGGCAGAAGTGGGCAATGGCCTGATCGCCGCGCACCTGCTCGGCAACATGTGGCAGCAGGACTGGTCGAACCTGTGGGACCAGCTGGAACCCTACCCGGGCGCTGGCAGCCTGGACATCACCGCGGCACTGGAAAAGCAGTACCAGACCAACCTGAGCGCGGCGCTGGCCAAGGCCGGCAAGGACGCCAACGTGGCTGCCCAGTACAAGGCGCAGCGCGAGGCCGAACTGCGTACCGCCAAGCAGATGACCGAGCGCGCGCAGGACTTCTACGTGTCGCTGGGCATGCCGTCGCTGCCGCAGTCGTACTGGGAAAAAACCCAGTTCATCAAGCCCGATGACCGCGACGTGGTCTGCCACGCCAGCGCCTGGGACATGAACATGGAAGGCGACGTGCGCACCAAGATGTGCATCAAGCCGAACGAAGAAAACTTCACCACCATCTACCACGAGCTGGGCCACATCTATTACGACCTGGCCTACAACCCGCTGCCGCCGCTGTTCCAGGGCGGTGCCAACGATGGCTTCCATGAAGCGATCGGCGACACCATCGTGCTGGCGATGACACCCAAGTACCTCAGCTCGATCGGCCTGGTCGACGCGCCGACCGAGAGCCGCGAGGCGGTCATCAACAACCAGATGCGCATGGCGCTGTCCGGTGTGTCGTTCCTGCCGTTCGGCCTGATGATCGACCGTTGGCGCTGGGGCGTATTCGACGGTTCGATCACCGCCGACAACTACAACAAGGCGTGGTGGGACCTGAAGGCCAAGTACCAGGGCGTGGCCCCGGCCAGCACCCGTGGTGAAGAGTTCTTCGACCCGGGCGCGAAGTACCACGTGCCGGGCAACACCCCCTACACCCGCTACTTCCTGGCGCGCATCCTGCAGTTCCAGTTCTACAAGGGCCTGTGCGACGCGTCGGGCTACAAGGGCCCGCTGCATGAGTGCACCTTCTACGGCAACAAGGAAGCCGGCCAGAAGTACTGGGCGATGCTGAGCAAGGGTGCCAGCCAGCCGTGGCAGGCCACGTTGAAGGAGCTGACCGGTACCGACAAGCTCGATGCCGGCCCGATGATCGAGTACTTCACGCCGGTCAACGAGTGGCTGAAGCAGCAGAACGAAGGCCAGATGTGCGGCTGGCAGGCCAACGCGGCCCCGGCGGCAAAATGAAAGAAGGGGCGGGTCCGCGAGGATCCGCCCCTTTCCGGTAGTGCCGGCCGCTGGCCGGCAACTGCACGGTGGAAATGCGTCTGGCAGCCGGCCAGCGGCCGGCTCTACCGCAACAGCGATCAGCTGTTCTTCTTGGCCGCCATCGCAGCGGCCAACTCGGCCTTGAATTCCTCGAAGGTCTGGCCCTTCTCCCTGGCTTCGGCCTGTGCGGCATCGCGCAGCGCGTCGGAGTACATCAGGCGCACCGGCGTGCCATTGCGTTCGTGCAGCTCACCGGCCTGCATGATCAGCGCCAGCACCTGTGCGGCGCTTTCGCTGTGGCCGGCAATGCGGCCATCCATGCCCAGCACCCATTCGCCGTCGCGGCGCACGACACCGGCCAGCAGGGTGCGCTGCGCATCGCGCAGTTCCGCATGCGGCTCCACCGGCGAGGCCTGGGCAGCGGCCTTGTTGGCGGCCTGCTTTTCCTGGCGACGGCGCTGGTCGCGGCGGGTCTTGGAGCTGGTGGACATGGTGCGGTACCGCTGCGAAAGGGGGGCGCAAGGATAGCGCACCCCGCCCGCAGCACCGCTTCACACCCCTCAGTCCAGCACTTTGCCGTGCCGCCAGTAGCCCATGAAGGTGATCGCGCGGCGGTCCAGCCCGCAGTCGCGGACCAGATGGCGACGGACCGCCATCACCGACCCCGCCTCGCCTGCCACCCAGGCATACAGCGGCCCGGCCACGCTGGCATCGGCCTGCTCCCACAGGATCTGCGCGTCAATGTCGATCTCTTCCAGCTCGTCGCCTGCGGCCACGCTCGAGGCCGCTGCCAGGCGCGCCTGCACCGCCTGCAACAGAGGCTGTCCGTAGGCCGCCTGCCCGCGTGGCAGCCAGACCAGCTCGGCCGTGTCCGGGGCCTTCAACGGCACCGCATCCCCGGCCTGGGCGACCTCCAGCAGCGCCAGCGTGCGTGGCGGATCGGCCAGCGCGGCCAGTTCCTCGAGAATGCCGGCTACCGCCGGTAGCGCGGTTTCATCCGCCACCAGCAGCACCTGGCCGACACCCGCCGGCGGCTTCCATTCCCAGCCTTCGCTGCTGTCGGCACAGTCCGCATCGGGGGCCAGCAGCACTACGCGGTCGCCCGGCCGCGCGCGGATGGCCCAGCGCGAGGCCGGCCCGGTTTCGCCATGCAGCACGAAATCAACGTCGACCTCGCCCTGCTCGGCACGCAGCTGGCGGATGGTGTAGGTGCGCATCGGCGGGCGCTGGTCGTCCGGCAGCGCGCGATAGCGTGGATACCAGTCTTCACCGCTGGGGACCTGCGGCACGTCCTGGCCGGGCAAGGGGAAGAACACCTTGATGCGCTGGTCCGGGCCTTCGGTCTTCATCCGTGCCACGTCGGCACCGGTGAACACCATGCGGTCAAGGGAAGGGGAAAGAACGCGGCGCTCCTTCAGCGCCACCTCGAACAGGCGATAGGTCTGCTGCGCAGCCATGGGGGAACCTCATGCAACGACATCGGATCGGCTGGCTGTCGTGCATCCACGCACCGGCTGGCTGGAGTCCCCAGCCTAGTCCGGTCGTTCCTGGCCGCAAGCGTTGGAGACAGCGCGGCCCGCCCTACCCCTGCGCACTGCTCAATGGCCCGTGCAGACTGCCTGCGCCGCGCGCTCGCGCTGGTGCTCCCAGTACCAGAACACGAATCCGGCGCCGAAGAATGCAGCCTGGCCCAGTGCCAGGTGCAGCGGGCTGGCACTGAGCAGCGGCGACACCACGCCAGCCACCACCGTGCTGATCATCAGCTGCACGAAGGCCTGCAGGGACGATGCCAGGCCACGCTGGTGCGGGTACATGTCCAGCACCGCCAGGGCCAGGATCGGGAAGATCAGCGACATGCCCATGCCGCCCAGGAAGATCGGCAGCACCGCCCACGGCAGCACGAACTGCGGCGACAGCGCCACGTAGCCGACATTCAGCAGCGCCGACAGCGCGCACAGGCTGAAACCGATGGCGACCTGGCGTGTGGGCGTGGTGTGCCCGGCCATGCGCCCGGACAGGAACGAGCCGGTGGTCATGCCGCCGATGGTGGGAATGAACAGCCAGGCGAAGCCGCCCTCGCCCAGATGCAGGTGCTGCATCACGAACACCGGTGCCGAGGAGATGTACAGGAAGATGCCGCCGAAACCGATGCTGCCAGCCAGCGCCAGGCGCAGGAAGCGCGGGTTGAAGCCGATGCGCACATAGTCACGCAGCAGCACGCGCGGCGACAGCGGTACCCGTGCCTCGACCGGATGGGTTTCCGGCAGGAAGCGCGCGGTGGCCGCCAGCAGCACCAGCCCGAACACCACCAGGAACCAGAAGATCAGCGGCCAGCCGGCGCCACTGAGCAGGATCCAGCCGCCGATGATCGGTGCGATCGCCGGAGCGATGCCGAACAGCATCGACACCTGGCTCATCAGCCGCTGCGCATCGTGGCCGTGGTACAGGTCGCGGATCACCGCGCGGCCGACAATCATGCCGACACCCGCAGACAGGCCCTGCAGCGCGCGGAACGCCAGCAGCGTGGTCAGGTCGGTGGACAGCGCACAGCCGACCGAGGCGCCGACGAACACCACCAGGCCGCCCAGGATCACCCGCTTGCGGCCCCAGGCATCGGACAGCGGGCCGTGCGCCAGGCTCATCAGACCGTAGAACAGCAGGTACACACTGATGGTCTGCTGCACCGCCACTTCGTCCACCGCCAGGCGCTGGGCCAGCTGCGGGAACGCCGGGAAGATGGTGTCGATCGAGAACGGACCGAACATGGCCAGGCCGGCGAGCAGCAGGGCCATGCGGCGGGTGGAGGGAGCAACAGCGGCGGTCATGGGAAAGGCGTCCGGCAGGGCCATGCGCGGCACGCACGGCGGGCGCCGGTCCCCTGCAGCAGGGACGGCGCCAGATGAATTCGGGTATCCGCCCATCATAGGTGGGGATTGCGCCTGATGCCATGCAGCAGTGCACAAAACGCACGGACGGGCCATCGGCCATTCAGGCGCGGCCTCCAGGACCGAAGGCGGCCGCCGCGCCCGCAACGGGCTATAATCGGCGGGCAACACGGTGGGAGAAGCGGAACACCGCTGCCGAAGGCGCAACGCCCGTAATCGCTCAGGCCCGATACCACCCGTAACACAACTCTGGAGAGACCGGTTCGATCCGGCGCCGAAGGGGCACGAAGCTGCGGTCCGCCGCGCTTTTAAACTCTCAGGCAAAAGGACAGAGGGGCGCCCCGCAGACCGCCGACCGGCGGCTTGTGCCCGTGCGTGTGCCCTTTCCTGACGGATCCTTCGCCATGTCCCAGAACACCCCTTCCCTGCGTGAGCTCGAGCACCACAACGCGTTCGTCGAGCGCCACATCGGCCCCAACGACGCCGAGATCGCGCAGATGCTCGACGTCGTCGGCCACGCGTCGCTGGATGCGATGACCGACGCCATCGTGCCGGCCAAGATCAAGTCGCCGGCACCGCTGGCACTGCCGGAGTCGATGACCGAAGTGCAGGCACTGGCGAAGATCCGTGCGATCGCCGACAAGAACACCGTGCTGCGCAGCTTCATCGGCCAGGGTTACTACGGTACCCACACGCCGAACGTGATCCTGCGCAACATCCTGGAAAACCCGGCGTGGTACACCGCCTACACCCCGTACCAGGCGGAAATCTCGCAGGGCCGCATGGAAGCGCTGATCAACTTCCAGACCCTGTGCGCCGACCTGACCGGCATGGAAATCGCCAACGCCTCGCTGCTGGACGAAGCCACCGCCGCCGCCGAAGCGATGACCCTGGCCAAGCGTTCGGCCAAGTCGAAGTCGGACACCTTCTTCGTGCACGACGCCGTGCACCCGCAGACCCTGGAACTGCTGCGTACCCGCGCCGAGCCCATGGGCATCGTGCTGCGCGTCGGCACCCCGGCCGAAGCGCTGGAAGCAGAAGCCTTCGGCCTGCTGCTGCAGTATCCGGACACCTTCGGCCAGGTCGGCGACTACAAGGCGCTGGTCGATGCCGTGCACGCACGCGGCGGCCTGGTGGCCGTGGCCACCGACCTGCTGGCCCTGACCCTGCTGGCTGCCCCGGGCGAATGGGGCGCGGACATCGTGGTCGGCAACAGCCAGCGTTTCGGCGTGCCGTTCGGCTTCGGTGGCCCGCACGCCGCCTTCATGGCCTGCCGTGACGCCTACAAGCGCTCGATGCCAGGCCGCCTGATCGGCGTTTCGATCGATGCCCAGGGCAACCCGGCCTACCGCCTGACCCTGCAGACCCGCGAACAGCACATCCGCCGCGAGAAGGCCACCTCCAACATCTGTACCGCGCAGGTGCTGCTGGCGGTGATGGCCTCGATGTACGCCGTTTACCACGGCCCGGAAGGCCTGACCCGCATTGCCCGCCGCACCCATCGACTGGCCTCGATCCTGGCCGCAGCGCTGCGCAATGCCGGCGTGCAGGTCGGTGGCGACTTCTTCGACACCCTGCACGTCACCGGCGTGCATGCCGATGAAATCCATGCCAAGGCACGCGCCGCCGGTTACAACCTGCGCGCGATCGACAGCGACTCGGTCGGCATCAGTCTGGACGAGACCACCACCCGCGCCGACATCGTCGCCGTGGCTGCGGTGTTCGGTGCCTCGCTGGACGTCGACGCGCTGGATGCCAGCACCGCCGACGCGCTGCCGGCCGGCCTGCTGCGCCAGTCCGCGTTCCTGACCCACCCGGTGTTCAACACCCACCACAGCGAGCACGAACTGCTGCGTTACCTGCGTTCGCTGGCCGACAAGGACCTGGCGATGGACCGCACGATGATCCCGCTGGGTTCGTGCACCATGAAGCTCAACGCCACCGCCGAGATGATCCCGGTGACCTGGCCGGAGTTCTCGCAGATCCACCCGCTGGTGCCGGCCGACCAGGCGCTGGGCTACAAGGAACTGATCGACACGCTGGAAGCGATGCTGGTCGAATGCACCGGCTACGACGCGGTCAGCCTGCAGCCGAACTCCGGCGCACAGGGCGAGTACGCCGGCCTGCTGGCGATCCGCGCCTACCACCGCTCGCGCGGCGAAGGCCACCGCGACATCTGCCTGATCCCGGATTCGGCGCACGGCACCAACCCGGCCTCGGCGCAGATGTGCGGCATGAAGGTGGTGGTCACCAAGACCGATGCCAACGGCAACGTCGATGTGGAAGACATCCGCCTCAACGCCGAGAAGTACAGCGACCGCCTGGCCGCGATCATGATGACCTACCCGTCCACGCACGGCGTGTTCGAGGAAGAGGTGGTCGAGATCTGCGAGATCATCCACCAGCACGGCGGCCAGGTGTACACCGACGGCGCCAACATGAACGCCCTGGTCGGCGTGGCCAAGCCCGGCAAATGGGGTTCGGACGTTTCGCACCTGAACCTGCACAAGACCTTCTGCATCCCGCACGGCGGCGGCGGCCCGGGCGTCGGCCCGTGCGCGGTCAAGGAGCACCTGGCCCCGTTCCTGCCGGGCAAGCTGGGTGACAACGGCCCGGTCGGCATGGTCAGCGCCGCCAGCTTCGGCAGCGCCTCGATCCTGCCGATCAGCTGGATGTACATCGCGATGATGGGCCGCGAAGGCCTGCGCAAGGCCACCCAGGTCGCGCAGCTCAACGCCAACTACATCGCCAAGCGCCTGGCCCCGCACTTCAAGACCCTGTACACCGGCCGCAACGGCCTGGTGGCACACGAGTGCATCCTCGACGTACGCCCGCTGGAGAAGACCAGCGGCATCGGCGCCGAGGACGTCGCCAAGCGCCTGATCGACTTCGGCTTCCACGCCCCGACCCTGAGCTTCCCGGTGGCCGGCACGCTGATGGTCGAACCGACCGAGAGCGAATCGCTGCACGAGCTGGACCGCTTCATCGACGCGATGATCCAGATCCGCGAGGAGATCACCGCGATCGAAGACGGCCGCCTGGACCGCGAGGACAACCCGCTGAAGAACGCGCCGCACACCGCCACCGCGGTGACCGCCAGCGAGTGGACCCACGCCTACCCGCGCGAACTGGCTGCCTTCCCGCTGGCCAGCCTGAAGCAGAGCAAGTACTGGCCGCCGGTGGCACGCGTCGACAACGTGTACGGCGACAAGAACGTGATGTGTGCCTGCATCCCGGTCGATGCCTACAAGGATGATGAAGTCGAGGCTTGATTCCTCGCGGCATCGGTAAAGAGAACGGCCCGCGCAAGCGGGCCGTTCTCATTGTGCATCACGGGTCCGGCATCTGCCCCAGGCTCAACTGCCACGACACGCCGAAGCGATCCTGCACCCAGCCGTAGCGGTTGCTGAAGTCATAGTCGCCCACCGGCATCAGCCAGTGGCCGCCCTCGCCCAGCACGCGCGCGGCGCGCTCGAACTGCTCGGCGCCGGAGCACTCGACGAACAGCGAGATCGACGGGCTGAAGGTGAAATCGTGCACGTCCAGGCTGTCAAAGCACAGGTAGTGGGTGCCACCGAGCAGGAAGATGGCCTGTCGGACCTGCCCGGGCACGCCGGCACCGGCGCCGTCCGGATGGCGCTGCATTGCCAGCAGGCGGAAATCGGCGAAGGCCTCGGCGTACAGGGCCAGGGCGGCCTCGGCCTGGCCGGTGAACATCAGGAAGGGGCGACTGCGCAGCATGCGGTACTCCCGGTCGACGGGCCGATGACGGGCCCACACGATCAGGATGGCACGGCGGATGTGCAGCCCCCGTGGTAGTGCCGGCCGCTGGCCGGCAGCTTCAGTCACGCCTCGCGCATGCGCCGCGCGATGGCGCTGCCGGCGGCGATCGTGGCGGTCAGCGCCACCATCGACAGGAACTGCAGGCGGGTGTGCGACTCGCTCAGCAGCAGGCCGAAGATCAGCGCCAGGATCGCCAGCGCGCAGCAGGTCAGCCACGGGAAGCCCGCCATGCGGAACGGCAGCCGGGTACCCAGGCGATCCGCGCGGCGGCGCAACACCAGTTGCGAGACCAGCGACAGCGTCCACACCAGCAGGCAGGTGGAACCGACGATGTTCAGCAGCACCGGCAGCACCCGGTCCGGGAACAGCAGTTCCATCACCGTGGCGGCGAAACCGAACAGCACGCTGGCCAGCACGGCAATCACCGGCACCTGGCGCGGATCGGTCCAGCCCAGCACCGCCGGCGCTTCGCGGCGCTGCGCCAGTGAATACATCATGCGCGAGGCGCCGTAGAGGTTGGCATTGAGTGCCGACAGCAGCGCGATCACCGCAATCAGGGTGATGGCGGTGCCGGCGCCAGGAATACGCGCAATGTCCAGCACGGCGGCGAACGGCGACTTCAACGCTTCGCTGGTCCACGGCACGACGGCGATGATCACGCTCAGCGAGCCGATGTAGAACACCAGGATGCGCCACGCCACGGTGCGGATGGCACGGGCGATGCTGCGCTCCGGATCTTCAGTCTCTGCCGCCGCAACGGCGACGATCTCGGTGCCACCGAAGGCAAAAACGACAACCAGCAGTGCAGCGCCAATACCGGCCAGGCCCTTCGGTGCGAAGCCACCATGCTCGGTGAAGTTGCTCAGGCCCGGCGAGGTCACCTGCGGCAGCCAGCCCATCAGCAGCGCCACGCCGATGGCGATGAAGGCCAGGATCGCCGCCACCTTGAGGATGGCGAACCAGAATTCGAACTCGCCGAAGTTCTTCACCCCGAGCAGGTTGATCGCGGTGAAGAACAGCATGAAGGCCAGCGCCGCCATCGGTACAGGTACTGCTGGCCAGACCGTGGCCAGCAGCCCGGCCGCTCCCACCGCCTCGGCGGCGATCACGATCACCAGCTGCACCCACCACAACCAGCCGACGGTGGCACCGGCGGTGGCGCCCATGGCATCGGCGGCATAGACCGAGAACGCGCCACTGGTCGGTTTGGCCGCCGCCATTTCGCCCAGTGCGTTCATCACGATGATCACCAGCGCGCCGGCGACCAGATACGACACCAGCACCGCCGGACCGGCCGCCTGCACACCCACGCCCGAGCCGAGGAACAGGCCGGCGCCGATGGCGCTGCCCAGGCCCATCATGATCAGCTGGCGGGGCTTGAGCGAATGTCCGAGGCGGGACGGCGAAGCGGTCGGAATCGAGTTGGGCATCGGCGGGGCTGGCGGCGGGCTACAGGGGCGACACCTTACCCTGTCCCATGCCCGCGGGGATAGGCACAGCGCAGCAGGCGGCTCAGGCCAGTGCGGGCTCGCCGACGTTGCCGCCGATACGGGCGCGGTAGGCGCGCGGCGAGAAACCGGTTTCAGCCTTGAACTTGCGGGTGAAGGCGCTCTGGTCGCTGAAACCACAGGCCTGGCCGATGCTGGCGATGCTCTCGTCACCGTGCAGCAGGTGCATGGCCATCTGGATCCGCAGCCGGGTCAGCACCTGCTGCGGGGTCATCTGGAACACCTTGCGGAAGCTGCGCTCCAGCTTGGACAGCGAAAAGCCGGTGATGTCCAGCAGGGTCTGCATGCGCACGTTCTCGGCGTAGTGCGCGTTGAGGTGGGCCAGTGCCAGCCGCAGCTGTTCGTACTGGGTACCCAGGCTGTCCTTCTGGCCAAGGTCGCGGGAAATGCCGATCAGCCCCTCGATGGCCCCATCGACCACCAGCGGGCGCTTGCAGGTCAGGCACCAGCCCGGTTCGCGGTTGGCGAACAGGTGCAGCTCCATCAGGTTCTCGATCACCTCACCGGACAGCACGCGGGCGTCCTGATCGACGTAGTCCGCACTGAGGCCGGTCGGGTAGATTTCGGCCGCCGTGCGCCCGATCACGTCCTTGCGCGCGCGCAGGCCCAGCCGCCGCAGCATGGTCTGGTTGACGTGGGTGTAGCGCCCCTGAAGATCCTTGATGAAGAACAGCACATCCGGGATGGCGTCGAACAGGGCTTCGATGTCGGCGGGCTCGACTCGCATGGGGCAAGCATAGCCGAGGCGCCCTTGCCGGTGCGATCACCCTTGCGGGACTTGCGCTTAACGCTGCCAGGCCCACCGTGGGGCCGGTTCCTACCGGAGACCGGCCATGCCCCGCGGTGACAAGTCCGCCTATACCGAAAAGCAGAAGCGCCAGGCCGAGCACATCGAGGACAGCGAGCGCGAGCGCGGTGCCAGCGAAAGCACCGCCGAACGCATCGCCTGGGCCACCGTGAACAAGCAGGATGGTGGCGGCAAGCGCAGTGGCAGTGGTCGCAAGGTAGCGAAGAAGGCACCAGCGAAAAAGGCCGCCAGCAAGGCCGCTGCGAAGACAACGACGGCGAAGAAGGCACCGGCCCGCAAGACAGCCACGAAGAAGGCAACAAGGAAGACGGTGGCCAAGAAGGCCAGCACTCCCGCCTCGCGTAGTGCTGCCGCGAAGAAGGCAGCGAAGACCCGTGCGGCAAAGAAGACCGTGCGCAAGGTGGCGGCGAAGAAAGCGGCACGTACCCGCGCCCGCGGCTGAGAGCAGCGTTCAGGGTGGCAGCGCCCGCACCCACGCGGCAACTTCGGCTGCCGCTGCATCAGCGCGGGCCTGCAGCAGCAGATGTGGTCCCTCCAGCGACACATGGCGGGCATCGGGCAACAGTGCCTGCAGCTCGGCCACACTGGGCGGCCACAGCAGGCGGTCCTGCCGGGCATGCAGGCATAGCGTCGGCAACACGAGTTCCGGCAGCAGTGCACGAACGTCCACCTGCAGCGTCGTCGCAGCACGTTGGCGCAGGGTTGCGGCCGGCACCTGCATGATTGCCAGGCCCAGCTCACGCAGGTTCGCGCGCGTCCGCCACTGCCCCAGCAGCAACCGGGCCATCAACGCGAGTGGTGGCAACGGCCACGCCGGAGCCAGTATCCGTGCGCTCGCCGCAGGCAGCGGCACCGGTCGCCGTGCAAAGGTCGTACTCAGTACCAACCCATGCAATCCAGGCAGCCCGGCCACCGCCAGTTCGATGGCCAGTGGCCCGGCGAACGATTCGGCCAGCAGCACAAAAGGAGATGCCGGAAGCTGCGGGCGCAGGATCGACGCCAACGTGGTGTAGTCCTGTGGCCCCCGCGCGGGCATCGGCAGCACCTGCATCTGGATGCCCCGCGCCTGCATCGCCTCCACGAAGTGTGCCGACAGCAGGCCGGTGCCATCCAGGCCTGGCAGCATCACGACTTGCAACATCGCGGCATTCATCACATTGATCACCCTTCAGGTCTCTTCGCACGACTCCCTGCCTGCAGCTTCACTCATTGACTGGGCACAAGGAAGTGCACGGCAGCGCACGCGGCGCTACGCTGATGGTCCCGACGGAACGGACAAGACGGCATGCGCAAGCCACGCTGGCTCAGCTGGACCGGCATTGCCATATGCACACTCTATCTCGCGCTGACCGCCTGGCTGGTGCTCGATGCCCAGGCCAACAGCGATCCCAAGAGCGCCTACATCCTCATGCAGCTGTCAGTGATGCTGCAGACCGCAGCACTCGACGTCATCGGCATGGGGGGATGGCTTTCCGGAAAGACCTGGACGACCGTCTACCTTCTGGTGATGCCCCCTACCCTGGCCGTGCTGTATGCCGTGGGGGCCATGCTCGGCAGTGTCCTTGAACAATGACGGCGCTGCGTCCGCCTGTCTGGGCAGGCAACGGAAATGCGGCCGCCCAGGGCGGCCGCATTTCTGTCACGGGGTCAGCAGCCTGCTCAGGCTGCACGACGCGTCACGGCCGAAGCCGCTGCGCCTTCCACCTTGAACACCGCCACCGACGTGGTCAGTGCATGCGCCTGCTCTTCCAGCGCGCGGCTGGCAGCGGTGGCTTCCTCCACCAGTGCGGCGTTCTGCTGGGTCACCTGATCCATCTGCACCACCACCTGGTTGACCTGCTCGATACCGGCGGCCTGCTCCTTGCTCGCCGCAGCGATGTCGCTCATCAGCTGGGTCGTGCGCGAACTTGCCTGGGCCACGCGCGCGATCGCGGCTTCCGATTCAACGGTCACCGCCAGGCCACTCTTCACCTTGGCCGCTGCGTCTTCGATCAGCTCCTTGATCTCCTTGGCGGCGACGCCGGCGCGCTGCGCGAGCGTGCGCACTTCGCTGGCGACCACGGCAAAGCCACGCCCCTGCTCACCGGCACGCGCAGCTTCAACCGCAGCGTTCAGCGCCAGGATGTTGGTCTGGAACGCGATGCCGTCGATCACCGTGGAGATCTCCGAAATGCGTGCCGAGGACTGATCGATCTCACCCATCACCGAGGCCATCTGTGCCATCGCCTGCTCGGTCTCGCGCACGGCGGCACCGGCCGCATGCGCTTCGCTGTCGGCCTGGCGGGCCAGCTCGGCATTCTGGCGCACGGTGGAGGTCAGTTCCTCCATCGATGCGGCCGCTTCTTCCAGATTTGCGGCCTGCTGCTCGGTGCGGCGCGACAGGTCGTTGTTGCCGGCGGCCAGTTCCTGCGCCGCGTTGTTGATGCTGTCGGCGGCCACCTGGATGCCCCGCACGATGCCGGTCAGCTGCGCGGTGGTGGTGTTGGCGTCGTCACGCATGCGCGCGAACACGCCGTCATACTCGCCGTCCATGCGCGCGGTCAGATCACCGTGCGAGATTGCACGCAGCACATCGGAGACATCGGCGATGCTGGCCTGCGAACTGGCCATCATGCCGTTGAGGTGCTCGACCATCGCCTTGAACTGGTACTGGAACGCAGCGGCATCGCCACGCATGCTGAAATCACCGGCGCGTGCGGCGCGGGCCAGTTCATCGATCTGCGCGTTGATCGACATCAGGCTCTGCTTCACCGCCGCCAGGGTGCGGGTCAGCGTGCCCTTCTCGCCCGGGTAGTCCGGCAGGTCGCGGCTGAGGTCACCGATGGCGTAACGCTGCATCACCTCGGCCATCAGCAGTTCCACCTGCACGTGCGATTCGACCAGGCTGTTGGTGGCCTGCACCATGCGGCCGAAGTCACCGGGGAACGCGGTGACGTCCATGCGATAGCGGATCGCGCCCGCCTCATGCTGCTCTGCCATCTGCAACTGCGCGCCGATCGCCGCCTGCACGCTCTGGCGAACGCTGGCCATGGCTTCACCCAGCTGGGTCAGTTCATCGCGGCCACCGAGGCGGAACTCCTGGTCCAGCTGTCCCTTGGACAGGCGTTCGGCCAGGTTCACCGCTCGGGCCAACGGGCCGGTCAGGCTGCGGCCGATCATCACCGAGGCACCGATGCCGACCAGCAGCGCAACGCCGCCCAGCACCAGCAGCTGAAGCAGGCTGCGCTCGCCCAGGCGGATCGCCTCGGCGGCTGCATCGCGGCTTTCCTTCTCTTCAAAGTCCACGCCATCGGACAGCGCCTTGTTCCAGCCATTGGCCGCTTCCTGCACCGGGCCCAGGGTCAGCGCCACGGCGCCTGGGTAGTCGCCCTGCTCCATCAGTTCGCTGGTCTGCTTGTTGAGCGGGCGCGCGATGGCACGCTTGGCCGCGATGGTTTCGGCGATGGCCTTACCTTCGGCGTCGCTGGGCAGCGCCTGGTAGGCGCTCCAGCTGGCCTCGTAGCGCTTGACCAGGTCGGCGATGCGCTGCTCATCGTGGCCGCGGTCATCGCCCTGGCGGATCAGCATCTCGCGGCGCACGACCATCATCTGGTTGTTGGCATCGAGCATCTGCGACAGCAGGCGCACCTTGGCCACGCTGACGTCGACCACCTGCTGCATCGCGCGCTTCTGCACGACACTGGCGGTGGCGCCGGTGGCCACCACGGCAGCAACCAGCAGCAGCAACAGGCCAAAGCCCAGCCCAAGACGCCAGGCAACCCTGACATTCCTCAAGTAGTTCATGGGGGTATCCAAAACGGGGGGGATGAGGCCCTATCGGCAGCTGCACGCCGTGGCTTGATGGCAGCAATGCCCTCCGTCCGGGTACGGTTCAGACAGGTGATTGCCGATGTGAACCAACATCCGCGCTGGCGTTGCGTAGAAACACAAGAATGAAGAACACCGAGTGCATGGTCCCAAGAATTGATTCGACGATCACCGACCACTTCCCAAGATCCGACTTCGGCACCATGTCACCGAATCCCAACGTCGTGAATGTTGCCGCGGAGAAGTACAGCGAGTCGGTGAGGTTCCCAATCGTCCAGCCTTGCTGGGCGGCCGGACCAGCCCAAGGGAACCTGGCGTAGTAGAAGGCAAACACACCGATGAGCATCGCCGATGTCATCACGTAAAGCAGGGGAGCAAAGATCCCATCCTGTTGCCTATAGCGCAGGCGGCTATTGGTGACATAGGCCATCAGCGCATAACCCACCAGCAGAAGCCCCAGCCCGATCAGCGCGGCGAGTTCCTGCGATCCGAATTGCATTGTTTTCGCAGGTAGCACCGCCAGCATCATCAATGCGCCTGACCCAAGGATCCCTAGCCCTGCCTTGCGATCGACGCGCTTCCAATGATCGCAAACCCGTCTCACTATCCTGTTCAATCACCCCTCTCCATTCTTGATGTTCACACTTTCCAGATCGGCCGGGCTGGGTATCTCTTGAGAATTCAGTAGTCGCCACCATTGAAATCACGCAACGAAAAAGCCCCGCTTTCGCGGGGCTTTTTCTTCCAGCGGTGCCAGGCAATGCCCAGCGCTACCGATCACTCACTCAGGCGAACGGATCCTGCAGGACCATGGTGTGGTCACGGTCCGGGCCGGTGGAGACGATGCTGATCGGGCAGCCGGCCAGCTCTTCCAGCGAGCGCAGGTAAGCACGTGCGGCCGGCGGCAGGTCGTCCCAGTGGGTGATGCCGTGGGTGTTCTCGCTCCAGCCCGGGAACTCCAGGTACACCGGGGTGCAGTCTTCCCAGCCCTGCGCGTCCAGCGGCGCGTACTCGGTGCGCTTGCCGTTGTATTCGTAGGCGATGCAGACCTTCAGCTTTTCCATGCCATCGAGCACGTCCAGCTTGGTGATGCACAGGCCGCTGATGCCGTTGATGGCCACGGCGCGCTTCAGCGCAACGATGTCCATCCAGCCGCAACGACGCGGACGGCCGGTCGACGCACCGTACTCGGCACCGCGGTCACGGATGCCCTGGCCGACTTCGTCGTCCAGCTCGGTCGGGAACGGGCCGCCGCCGACGCGGGTGGCGTAGGCCTTGGCGATGCCCAGCACGTAGTCGATCGAATCGGCGCCGACGCCGGAACCGGCCAGCGCGCCACCGACGGTGGTGTTGGAGCTGGTGACGTACGGGTAGGTGCCGTGGTCGATGTCCAGCAGCGCACCCTGCGCGCCTTCGAACAGCACGCGCTTACCCTGCTTGCGCAGGTCGTGCAGGATGCCGGCCACGTCGGACTTCATCGGCTGCACGTATTCGCCGAAGGCCAGCGCTTCGTCGAAGGTCTTCTGGAAATCGACCGCATCGGTGTTCAGATACTTGGTCAGCACGAAGTTGTGGTAATCCAGCGCGGTGCGCAGCAGTTCTTCCAGCTGCTTCGGGTAGTGCAGGTCGGCGATGCGGATGCCGCGACGCGCCACCTTGTCTTCGTAGGCCGGGCCGATGCCACGGCCGGTGGTGCCGATCGCCTTGCCACCGGCAGCGCGCTCGCGCGCCTGGTCCAGGGCGATGTGGTACGGCATGATCAGCGGCGCAGCCGGGGAGATCTTCAGGCGCGAACGCACTTCGACGCCGGAGGCTTCCAGCTCGGCGATTTCCTTCTGCAGCGCGGCCGGCGAGATCACCACGCCGTTGCCGATCAGGCACAGCGCATCGTCACGCAGGATGCCCGACGGGATCAGGTGCAGGACGGTCTTCTTGCCGTTGATGACCAGGGTGTGGCCGGCATTGTGGCCGCCCTGGAAGCGCACGACGGCGCCGATTTCCTCAGTGAGCAGATCGACGATCTTGCCCTTGCCTTCATCGCCCCACTGGGCACCAAGCACTACGACAGACTGACCCATGACGGGCTCCTCATATGTTGCGGCCATCGGGGCCGCGGACGGGTAAACCGTGGCGGGGCTGGCCAGCACCTGGAGGGCGGCTCCAAACGGGGAGCGCCGGCGATGGAAGGCCCAGACACGGAAAAAGCCGAACGGGGAGGCCCGTCCGGCTTTTGTGCATTATCCGGGTTTCCGGGGTCCGGTGCCACCTTTCCGACGGACGGCTTCACCGGCCGGTCAGCCGCCCCGCCCGGTAGTGCCGGCCGCTGGCCGGCAATGCCAACCAAGGTTGGCCTCTACCAGAGCCGGGCCATGCATGTGAACGCAGGCGGTAGTGCCGGCCGCTGGCCGGCAATCCCGGGTTGCCGGCTAGCGGCAGGCACTACCCTTTCAATTCCGCGCCCACCACAGCAGGCTCAGGCCGGCCAACAACACCAGCCCGCCGAAGCTGCGCAGGGCCGGGCTGGGCAGATCCAGCAGGCGCTCGGCCATGCGCTTCCAGGCAAACGGCGCGACGAACAGGAACAGGCCTTCCAGCACCGCCACCAGGCAGACGGCGGCGAACAGATCTTTCATGGGGGACTCCGGAAAAAGCACGGGGCCCGGCATTCAGCCGGGCCCCGTGGGGTAATGCTCTGCGACCTCAGCGGTCGTTCTTCAGGTACTGCAGGAACGGGTCGTTCTTGTCCAGCACGATTACGCCGTTACCGTCGGTCATGGAGCCACGGTAGGCCTCCAGGCTGCGGTAGAACGCATAGAACGACGGGTCGGCCGAGCCGGCCTTGCCGTAGATGCGGGCTGCATCGGCATCGCCTTCACCGCGCAGGCGCTGGGCATCACGCTCGGCTTCGGCGATCAGCACGGTGCTGTCACGGTCGGCCTGGGCACGGATGGTCAGCGACTGCTCCTCGCCCTCCGCACGCAGCTTGGCGGCTTCCTGCTTGCGCTGGGCGCGCATGCGCTCGTACACGTCATTGATCACCTGGCTGTCGGTCGGCAGGTCCACCTGCTTGATGCGCAGGTCGATCATCTGCATGCCCAGGCCGGCCACGGCTTCATTGATCCCCTTCAGCTGCTCGGCGATCAGCTCGCTGCGGTCGCCGGAAACCAGCTGCTGCAGGGTGCGCGAGTTGATCTGGTTGCGCAGCGAGTCGGTGATGATCGGCGCCAGGCGGGCGTTGGCGATGCGCGGATCGCCGCCGGTGGCACGGAAGTAGTCACCCACGTTGGAGATGTAACCGATGGCGAAGAAGTCGACGCTGACGTCCTTCTGCTCGGCGGTGAAGTAACGCGCCGGGGCAGTGTCGAGCACCTGGAAGCGGCGGTCGAAGACCTTCACCGTTTCCACCACCGGTACCTTGAAATGCAGGCCCGGCTTGATGTCCGAACGCACCACCTTGCCCAGGTTCAGCACCATGGCGGTCTGGTCCTCACGGACCACGTACACCGAGCCGAGCAGGCCCAGCACCACCGCCACGATCACGGCGATCCAGATTGGACTCTTCATCGGCTGCCCTCCTCACGGCCACTCGGTCGCCCGGTCGGGCGGCCCACCGGCCGGCCCGGATCACGGGAAGCTTCCGCCGCTGCACCCGGCAGCGACGGCATCACCACGTCCGGGTTGGCCACTGCGGCCGGAGCCGACGTGCTGGGACGGGTATCGCCGGTCATCGGCACGTAGATCAGCTGACGGCCATCGCCACCGATCACCTTGCGGTTCTCGCTCAGCACCTGCTGCACGGTCTCCAGCCACAGGCGCTTGCGGGTCACTTCCGGGGCGTCCTTGTACTGGGCCTGCAACAGGCTGAAGCGCTGCGCATCACCCTCGGCCTTGGACACCACGGCCTGCTTGTAGCCTTCGGCGGTGGTACGGGCGCGCGAGGCCTGGCCTCGGGCTTCCGGCACGACCTTGGCGGCGTAGGCCTGGGCTTCGTTGATCAGGCGTTCCTTGACCTGCTGGGCACCGTTGACCTCGTCGAAGGCCGGCTTCACCTCTTCCGGCGGACGGGCGTCCTGCAGGGTCAGGCCGGTCACGGTCAGGCCGGTCTTGAACGCCTTCAGCAGCGCCTGCAGGCGCTCTTCGGCAGCCACGGCCAGCGGGCCACGATTGTTCAGTACCGCGTTGAGGTCGGCACGGCCGACTTCCTCGCGCACCGCGCTCTGCGCCGACTGCTCCAGCACCTGGTTGGCATCAACGGTGCCGAACAGGTACTGCTGCGGGTCGTCGATGCGGTACTGGACGTTCAGCGAGACGTTGACGATGTTCTCGTCGCGGGTCAGCACCGGCACCTGGATCGAGAAGGTCTTGATCTCGGTGGCGTTGACCTTGGTGACAGACTCAATCGGCCACGGCAGCTTGAAGTTCGGGCCGGGTTGCAGGATGCGCGAGAACTGGCCGAAGCGCAGCACCACGCCACGCTGCTGTTCGCCGATCAGCTGGAAGCTGGAGAACAGCACCAGCAGCACCACGGCCGCCACCACCCAACGCACGATGCCGCCGTCGAACAGGTCCTTCAGTGGCCCGGGCAATCCGCCCCAGCCACCACCATTGCCACCGCCGCGCGACCCGAAGGGCCCGCGTCGATTGTCCTCGGGGCCTTGTCCGCCCTTGTTGCCGCCGGGTGTATTCCAGGCCATGCACGCTCCATCAAGATTTGGGCTGCGGCGCGGGCCCTTCCCGCGGCGCCAGCCGTGAAACCATCACCGATCATACAAGATGGGGCGGATCGGCAGGATCGAAAGGGGGGCAACGGGGTAAGGTGGCGTTTTCCTCGAAGTCAGGCAACGCCGATGGCCCCCACCACCCCGTTCACCGCCTTCCGCATCGAAAACGACGACGCCGGCTACCGCAGCGGCCTGGCCCAGCTGGGTGTCGACGACCTCAACCCCGGCCAGGTGCTGATCCGCGCCCACTGGTCCTCGGTCAACTACAAGGATGCCCTGGCCGGCACCGGCAAGGGGAAGATCCTGCGCCGTTTCCCGCTGGTGGGCGGCGTCGACGTCGCCGGTACCGTGGTCGCCAGCACCGACCCGGACTGGCGTGAAGGCGACGCGGTGCTGGCCACCGGCTGCGGCCTCAGCGAGACCCGTGATGGCGGCTACAGCCAGTACGTGCGGCTGGAATCGCGCGCGGTGATCGCCCAGCCGGCCGGGCTGACCCCGCGCGAGGCAATGGTGCTGGGCACCGCCGGCTTCACTGCGGCGCTGGCCCTGCTGCGCATGCAGGACAACCGGCAGACCCCGGAACTCGGCCCGCTGGCGGTCACAGGCGCGAGCGGCGGCGTCGGTGCGTTGGCGCTGTCGATCTTCAGCCGTGCCGGCTACAGCGTGCACGCGGTCAGCGGCAAACCCGACCAGACCGACTTCCTGCACGCCATCGGCGCCACCGAGGTACTGCCACGCGACGCACTGTCCGATACCGGCCCCCTGCAGTCGGCCCGCTTCGGCGGAGGCCTCGACAATGCCGGAGGCGACATGCTGGCCAGCCTGCTGGCGCAGACCGTGCCCTACGGCAGCGTGGTCAGTGCCGGTCTGGCGGCCAGCCCGACGCTGGACATGACGGTGATGCCGTTCATCCTGCGCGGCGTCTCGCTGCTCGGCGTGTCTTCGGCCAATGCACCGCGCGGGCTGCGCGAAGAAGTGTGGTCGCGACTGGGCAGCGACTGGAAGCCGCAGCAGCTGGACCGCATCTGCACCGCCGAAGTCGGCCTCGATGGTCTTCCCGCCGTGTTCGAGCGGATGCTGGCCGGTGGTTCGCTGGGCCGCACCGTGGTGCGGATCGACTGAACGTCGCAGGCAGGCGACGGACGGCAGACGCGGCCCTCCCGCCAGTAATGTGCCCGCACTACACTGCGGGCATTACATGGGGAACAACATGGCACGCATTCTGATCGTCGACGACTCACCGTCGCAGCTGTTGGGGATACAGCGCATCGTCGAGAAGCTCGGGCACCAGATCCTGACCGCCACCGATGGCGCCGCCGGGGTCGAAACCGCCAAGGCCGAGCTGCCCGACCTGGTCCTGATGGACGTGGTGATGCCCAACCTCAACGGTTTCCAGGCCACCCGCACCCTTGCCCGCGACGAGGCAACCCGGCATATCCCGGTGATCCTGGTGACCACCAAGGACCAGGACACCGACCGCATGTGGGGCATGCGCCAGGGCGCCAAGGCCTACATCACCAAGCCGTTCTCGGAAGACGAACTGTCCGAGGTCCTGGAACGCGTGTTCGCCGGCCAGGGCTGAGACGCGCGCGGTAGTGCCGGCCGCTGGCCGGCCACCACGCATCACCGTCCAGGGCAATGAAATTGCCGGCCAGCGGCCGGCACTACCGCAAGGCGTGCTCAGATTGACTCGCCGAAGGCCTTGGCCAGGTTCCGGTACGCCTTCTTCTGCGCCTCGTCGGTCGCGGCCGGGGCCACGATCTCGATCTCGACGATCTGGTCGCCGTCCGGATTGCCCGGCAGGCCACGCCCGCGCAGGCGCAGCTTGCGCCCGGCATCGGAATCGGCCGGGATCTTCAGTTCCACCGCGCCGCCCAGGGTCGGCACGCTGATACTGGTGCCCAGCGCGGCCTGCCACGGCGTGACCGGCAGCGTATAGAGGATGTTGCGGCCGTCAACCTCGAACTGCGGGTGGGCGGCGTATTCCACTTCCAGCAGCAGGTTGCCGCCATGGTTGCCCTGACCGGCCAGACGGATCACCTGGCCCGGACGGATGCCCTTGGGCACGCGCACGTCCAGCTGCTTGCCGTTGACGGTGATGCGCAGGCTGTCGCCGCTGTAGGCCGCTTCCAGTGGCACCGACAGCTTGGCGCGGGTGTCGCGGTTGGGCGCATGGCCCTGGCTGCTGAAACCCGGGCCCGGACCGGCTCCGCCGCCGCGCTGGCGCGCGAACAGGCTTTCGAAGAAGTCGCTGAAGCCGCCGTTGGGGCCGCCACCACCGAACACTTCCTCGAAATTGAAACCACCGGCGCCGCCGTAGTTCGGCGGCACGTTGAACTCCTCGCCCGGGCGATAGCCCTGCGCGCGCAGCTGGTCGTAGGCCGCGCGCTTTTCAGGATCGCGCAGCGCCTCGTAGGCCTCGTTGACCGCCTTGAACTTGTCTTCGGCCCCGGCCTCCTTGCTGACGTCCGGGTGGTACTTGCGTGCCAGCCGGCGGTAGGCGGTCTTGATCTCCGCCTCGCCCGCGCTCGGTTCCACCCCCAGGGTGGCGTAGTAATCCTTGAATTCCATCCAGCTACCTCGATTCGCTTCGGCCGCGCCGGTGGCGCCGCCCCGGGTTCATTCTACGCGCCGGCGATGCTACGCCGCCCCTCGTGCGGCCCCGGTGAGGCCGACTGATCCTGCGCAATGCGGCTGCCATCGCCCTGCCCCAGGCTGTGGCTGGAAGCCCTCGCCGCAAAGCCTGAAGATGGGGCCTGCACACCGGGTTTCCAATGTCTTGACGCCCCTGTCCCATCCGGCCCAATAGCCTGCCCCTGCAAGGAGTTCCCCATGACCATCCACGTTGGCGACCGTATTCCGGAAGTGACCCTCAAGCGCATCCGCGAGGGCATCGAAACGCTTGACACGCATTCGCTGTTCGACGCGCGCAAGGTGGTCCTGTTCGCCGTGCCCGGTGCGTTCACCCCGACCTGTTCGGCCCGTCACCTGCCCGGCTACGTCGAGAAGTTCCAGGCGTTCCGCCAGCGCGGCATCGACGTCTACTGCGTGGCGGTCAACGACCCGTTCGTGATGAAGGCATGGGCGGCCGACCAGAATGTGCCCGACGGCCTGCTGATGCTGTCCGACGGCAATGCCGAACTGACCCGCGCGCTCGGCCTGGAGCTCGATGCCAGCGCCTCGGGCATGGGCATCCGCTCGCGCCGCTTCGCACTGTACGTGGTCGATGGCGTGGTGCGCGCGGCGTGGGTCGAACAGCCCGGCCAGTTCGAAGTGTCTTCGGCCGAGTACGTGCTGGAGCACCTGCCCACCTGATTCTCCACCGCAAGAGGAAACGGCCAGCCATGTCCAGCAAGCCAGCCAAAGCCAGCAAGCCCGCCGCGAGGATTCCCGGCATCAGCGACCGCAAGACCCTGCGTGATCGCGCCCGGCGCAACATCGAGGACGGCGCGATCACCGACAGCTACAGCGCCGACCGCAAGGTAGTGATCAAGCTGCTCAACGACGCCTTGGCCACCGAGTACGTCTGCGTGCTGCGCTACTACCGGCATTACTTCATGGCCAAGGGCATGCTGGCCGATGCGGTGAAAGCCGAGTTCCTCGAGCATGCACAGCAGGAACAGGCGCACGCCGGCAAGCTGGCCGAGCGCATCGTCCAGCTCGGCGGAGAGCCCGACTTCAACCCTGACACGCTGACCACGCGCTCGCACGCCGAGTACAAGGAAGGAAGCGACCTGCGCGACATGGTCCGCGAGAACCTGGTGGCCGAACGCATCGCCATCGACAGCTACCGCGAGATGATCAACTTCATCGGCGACCGCGATACCACCACCAAGCGCATCCTGGAAGAGATCCTGGCGCAGGAAGAGGAGCACGCCGACGAGTTCGCCGACCTGCTGGACGGGTGGATCGGCGAATGATCTGGTAGATGCCCACCTTGGTGGGCGCCTTTGCCGCGTGCCAACCAAGGTTGGCACCTACCAGAGCGCGGCGGTGTCGTTGGCGTTGAACCGAGCGCCGACCAAGGTCGGCATCTACCGCAGGACGTTGAACCGTACCTGCGTCCACGCGCCATCAGCGGCCAACGCGGTCAGGGTGTGCGCGCCTGGTTCGGCGAACTCGCGCTGCATCAGCTGCGCACCGTGGGTCTGCGCGATCCATCGGCCATCCAGCAACCAGTCCACGCCCTGCTCGCTGCCCAGCGCGCGCAGCTGCAGGCGCACGCCATGATCCGCATTGGGGGCCCGCGCCAGTGCAGCGCCGTCGTTGAGCCCATCGATGTGCAGTGCGACGCTGGCCTCACGGCCATCATCACGACAGTCCGGCGACAGCGCCGGCAGCTGCGAGGCGTCGCGCGTGGCCTTGGACAGCCACGGCGACAGCAACGCTGGCCAGCGCGCGATCTCGCGCGCGACTTCTTCATGCGGCAAGCGGCAATCGGCTGACACGCGCAGCCCGGTACGCGCATCGGCAAGGTAGCGCTGCCGGCCCGGCTGCCAGCGCCGCGCCTCGCGCTCGGGGAAGGTCGGTGGTGCCGCCCCCTCCAGCAGGTAGGCCGGCATCCGCCGCTGGCAAAGCGAAGCAGGCAGACCCTCGGCACGCTCACCGGTTGGCCAGCAGACGTCTCCCTGGCTGACGCTGGCCGGCATCGGCGCAGCGGCCGAGTCTCCGCGCTGGCGCGGCAGGCTGTCCACCACCTCGAACATCAACGGCAGCGCGGTGACCGCACCATACTGCCCCGGCAGCGGCGTGCCGTCGGGCCGTCCCACCCACACGCCCACGGTGTAATGGCGGGTACTGCCGATCGCCCACGCATCGCGGTAGCCATAGCTGGTGCCGGTCTTCCACGCAACGCGCGGGCGGGCACCGACATCGAAGGTGCCGATGCTGTACCCCGGGCGTGGATTCGATTCCAGCATCTCGCGGACGATCCAGCTGGCACCCGGCGAAGCCAGGCGCCGCTCGATCATCGGCTCGTCATCGGTGTAGCGCACACGCCCGGCGATGCCGTTGCGGTTGAGTGCGGCGAAGGCGCCAACCAGGTCTTCCAGGCGCGCGCCGGTGCCACCCAGGATCAGCGACAGGTTGGGCGTGCTGCCCGGCGGGAAGCGCAGCTGGATGCCTGCGTGCGACAGCCGCGCGGCGAAGCGGGCGGCCCCGACCCGCTGCAGCAGGTCCACCGAGGGCACGTTGAGTGACAGCCGCAATGCGCTGGAGGCGCCGATCGGCCCATTGAAGGCCATATCAAAATTGCCCGGCCGATAGCTGCCGAAACTCTGCGGCGCATCGACCAGCAGGCTCTCCGAATGGATCAGGCCATCGTCCAGCGCCATTGCATACAGGAACGGCTTGAGCGTGGAGCCGGGCGAACGCCAGGCCTGCACCATGTCCACGTGGCCAAGCCGCTGGCGGTCGCCAAAGGACAACGTACCGACGTAGGCACGCGCCTGAAGGGTCTGGTTGTCGATCACCAGCAGGGCCGCCGAAGTGCGCTCGGGCAGCGTCGAGAAATAGCTGGCCACGCGTTCTTCCAACGTACGCTGCAGGCCGATGTCGATGCTGCTCTGGATGCGTGCCTGGCCCGGATGCGCCGAGTGCAGGCGCTGCGCCAGCAATGCAGCATGCAGCGGCGGCCGCAGCGAGCGCGCCACCACGTTCTCGATGCGCGCGTCTTCCACCTCTTCCGGTGTCCATGCACCCAGTTCGGCCATGCGTGACAGCACCTTGTCGCGCGCCCTCTGTGCCGCTTCCGGATGGCGGTCCGGACGCAGCCGGCTCGGCGCCTGCGGCAGCACCGCCAGCAGCGCGGCCTCGGCATGCGACAGCTGCGCCGCCGGCTTGCCGAGATAGGCCCAGCTGGCGGCTTCCACGCCTTCAATGGTGCCGCCGTACGGCGCGCGCTCCAGGTACAGGGCCAGGATCTGCCGCTTGCTCAGGTGCACTTCCAGCTGTACCGCACGCAGCATCTGCTTGAGCTTGCCCCAGGGGGTGCGTGTGTGCGGGTCGAGGATGCGCGCGACCTGCATGGTCAGGGTCGAGCCACCGGACACGATGCGGCCGCCGCGCAGCAGCTGGCCGCTGGCGCGCAGGATCGCCAGCGGGTTGATGCCCGGGTGCCTCCAGAACCAGCGGTCCTCGTAGGTCAGCAGCGCCTGCAGGTACAGCGGCGAGACGCTGTCGACCGAGGCCGGATAGCGCCACACGCCCTCGGCATCGGCGAACGCACGCAGCGGTGTGCCGTCCGCCGACACCACCAGCGTGCTGGTATCGCGCTGCTTCGGCAGCGGCGGCGGGAAGGCGAGATCCAGCACCAGCAGCAGCGCCAGCGTGGCGGCCGTACCCCAGCGCAACCACGGCCACAGCGGCCGCAGCCGGCGGCGCAGTGCCGCCAGCCGGGTCTTCATTGCGTCTTTCATTGCGTAGTGCCCGCAGGACGGGCCGCGCCGTCGCGGCCCATCCGTGGGATCACGGCTGCACCACCGTGATCGTGGTCGGGTTGCTGCGGCCGACGCCACGCAGCTGCGGCCGGTACATGTCCTCCACCAGCGGCGGCGGCACCGAGTAGGTTCCCGGCGTCACCGCGCGTACCAGGTAGAACACGTTGGCCTTGCTGCCACGCGAGAGCTTCAGCGCGGCCACATAGCGGTCGTCGCGGAACTCCTCGTGCTTGGTATCGGCCGCTTCACCGCGGTCGCTGATGGTGATGCCATCGACCACCACATCGGCCCACTGCTTGGCGTCACCCAGGTTGAAGTTCTCGATCTCCAGGCCGGCCGGCAGCAGGTCGGTCAGCAGTGCATCCGGCATGGTGGTGTCGGCGGTGACAGTGACGCGCACGATCAGGGCTTCACCTTCCTTCAGCGGGCGCGGCGACCACGGCTTGCCATCGGTACCGTAGTAGCTGCGTTCGACGCCCAGCACGCTGTTGTCCGGCGCCGGTGCACTGCGCGGGATGCCGGCCACGTCGATGCTGGCGAACATCGGCGGCTGGCCCTGCGGGGTGAAGCGCACGCCGCTGGCCAGTTCGCTGGCGGTGAAGTTGCGGCCGAACAGCTTGCGCTCGCCGACGGACTCGCTGTTGCCACCGATCACCAGTTCACCGGCCACCAGTGCCTTCTGGTTGGCCGCCAGGGCCTTGCCGAGGCGGGCAATGGCTACCTGTTCCTGCGTACTCAACCACATCCAGCCGGCACTGCGGCGCGCATCGAGGCCACGGCCCAGATCGACCGCACGCGCGTCCCAGGCCGGCTTGGCCAGCTTGTTCTCGTGTGTCAGCGCGATCATCAGTGCGTCATCGCGGATCGCGCTGCCGTAGTCGCCGAAGTACGACGGACGTTCGCTGCTGGACTTGGCGAAGGCCGCCGCCAGTGCCGCCTGGCCACGCTTGGCATCGCCCTGCAGCGACAGCGCCACGCCCAGGTGGACCAGTGACAGGCCGCCGACTGCCTTGCTGCGCTCGTTGTCGTACAGCGCGCGCAGGGTACCCAGCGGTGCGCGGTTGACCCGGGCCAGCACATAGCCCGAATACGCCTTGTTGGAGAACGTCAGCTTCTCGCGGTCATCCTGGCCGTAGAACTGGTTGCCACCGGACAGCAGGTCCTCGCTGAGGCGATTGAGTGCCTTCTGCAGCACGTTGTCGGGCACCGCAAAGCCGGCGTCCTTGGCATCGAGCAGGAACTCGGTGACATACGGCGTCAGCCACGGATTCACGTAGCCGTCGTCACCCCACATCGAGAAGTTGCCATTGGCCACCTGCATGGACGCCAGGCGACCGAACGCACCTTCCATGCGTTCACGGCGGGCCTTGGCGTCCAGGCCATCGGCGCCGAGCATCGACGACGTCGCCTGGTCCAGGATCAGCGCGGCATAGCCCTTGCTGGTGGTCTGCTCGGCACAGCCGTAGGGATAGTTCAGCGCGCCCTGCAGTGCGCTGGCGAACGGAATCGGCGGCAGCGGGCTGACCAGCAGCCGCGCGT
The DNA here is from genome assembly GCF_056482105.1 of Stenotrophomonas sp. 78350_Sma. Classification (NCBI taxonomy): domain Bacteria; kingdom Pseudomonadati; phylum Pseudomonadota; class Gammaproteobacteria; order Lysobacterales; family Lysobacteraceae; genus Stenotrophomonas; species Stenotrophomonas sp. 78350_Sma. The sequence continues at coordinate 3,485,680 of NZ_CM151182.1, forward strand.
TCACCGACTCGGACATCAGGCCCTCGGTCAGGCTGTTGTCGAGGCTGACCGCAGCCAGCGGATCCAGCGTGCGCACCTGCGAACGCAGCACCTGCGGCCATGCCGCACGCACCGGCAGATCGTAGCGGCGGTCGGCCTTGAAGCCGTTGCCGTCCACGCGCACCCGCACCTTGGCCACGCTGTGGCCTTCGCGTGCGGACAGCGGGAAGCTCAACGTGGTCTTGGCATCGGCATTCAACTGCACGCTGCGACTACCCTCGCCCAGGGTCAGCGGGCCTTCGCTTTCCACCTTCACGTTGAACTGGCCCGGCTTGCCGGTGAAGTTCTGCACGTCCAGGGTCACGGTGCTGCGGTCGCCCGGGGCGAGCACACGCGGCATGCTGGCTTCGGCCAGGATCGGCGCGCGCACCACGGTTTCCACGTCACGCTTGCCGTACTGGTCATCGCTGTAGACCAGTGCCGACACCCGCAGCGTGCCGTTGAAGTCCGGCACCTTCAAGCGGATGCGGGCGATGCCCTTGGCGTCGAGCTGCACCGGGCCGGAGAACAGGTCCACGGTCTGCACGCGTGCGGTCGGGCGCTTGGCCTGCGGAAGTGCCTGCAGCGCCATATCGCCACCGAACTTCAGCTTGCCGGCGCCGCCATCGAAGCTCTCGATCACCCGGCTGTAGATGTCGTAGGCATCGATGCCGAGGCGACGCTGGGCGAAGAAGTGCGCGCCGGCATCGGGCACCGGGAAACGAGTGATGTTGAGGATGCCCACGTCCACCGCCGAGACGGTGACGTGCGCCATCTTGCCGGCCAGCTGCGGCGCGCTGACCGTCACCGGAAGGTCCTGCTCCGGTCGCATCTGCTTGGGCGCTGCCAGGCCGACGGCCACGGTGCGGCCCTTGCGGTCCATCGGCACGTGCACCACGCCCACGGCACGGGCCGGGGTGATCTTGCTCGGCGCACTGCCGCCACGGAACACCAGCGCGGTGATGTAGACGTCGTGGCGCTCCCAGTCGGCGGTGACCGGGATCTTGAAGGTCGAACCCGGCTTGGCCTCGATGTCCTGCACGTACAGCATGCGGTCGGTCTCGACCATCAGGATGCCCTTGCCGGCATGCGGCGGGGTCACCGTCACCTCCAGCGTGTCACCGGCCTTGTAGCCGGTCTTGTCCAGGCCCAGCTTGACCTTGTCCGGGCGTGCGTCCAGGCCGCGGTTGTCGTCACCCCAGCTCCAGCCCGCGCGGAACGGATAGCGGCTGGTCAGGCCGGTGGACGGATCGAACACGTCCACCCGGTACTCGCCCCACTCCACCGGGAAATCGAAGGCGACCGCGCTGCTGCCAGCGTCGACAGTGCGGGTTTCCTTGTTCTCGAAACGGCGGGTGAAATCGTAGTCCCAGCGGTTGTCGTTGAAGGTCCAGTGGTAGTCGCGCAGTTCGCGCACCAGGGTGATCTTCAGGCCCTTGGCCGGCTGCGGCGTGCCGGCGGCATCCACGCGCATCAGTTCGAAGCGTGCGTTGCCGTTGGAGTCAGCACCATCCTCGGGGTTGAACAACGGGCGCACACCGACCAGCGCATTGGCCGGCCACATCACCCGCTTCAGGGTACGGGTGACCGTGCGGCCGCCGGTTTCATACAGGCTGCCGGACAGCACCACGGCAATCGGTGCCTTTGCCTTGGCCGCCTCTTCCGGCAGCGCCACATCCTCACGCAGCTGGCCGTTGCCCGGCAGCGTGGTGTCGATCACGTCCTTGGCTTCGCGCGGCAGCTGCAGGGTCGGGTCACCGAAGAAATAGCCCGGCAGGCCTTCCACCGGCGTCTGTTCGGCGGCCACCGCCATGCGTGCGGTGAAGCGGTTGCCATCGGCCGGTGCCCCGTACAGATAGGCACCATTGGCCTGCAGGCGCAGGTCCTCGCCAGGCTTCAGCGTCTTCTGCGCGCTGTCCAGGTCCAGCTTCATGCGCTCGGGCAGGAACTCCTCGATGCGCAGGGTCATGCCCTGGATCGCTTCCTTGCTGGCCGGGTCGGTGCGGAACTCGACCTGCCAGCGCCCGGTCGGCGCCTCGGCGGGGATCACCTGCTCGAAGTTGATGTAGCCCTGTTCACCCGGCTGCAGACGGGTCTCGCGGAAGGTCTTGCCGTCGGGCTGCTTCAGGCGCAGGAACACCGGTTGCGCCTTGACCGGCTTGCCGTCGTTGTCGCGCAGCAGCGCGGACAGGCGCACGGTCTCGCCCGGGCGGTTCAGGTCGCGGCCGGACCAGGCGTAGACGTCGAACCACGCATTGTCACGGCCGGCCACGGCGAATTCGCTCAGATCCAGCGCCGGCTGGTTGAACGGCAGGAAGCTGGTGTCCTTGCCAGTGCTGGCGACCAGCACGTGGGTGGCATCCAGGGTGTAGTTCAGCAGCGCATTGCCATTGCCGTCGGTGCTGCCCTTCAGCACCACCTCGCCCTTGGCATCGAGCACGCGCAGGTCGATGCCCTTCAGTGGCGCACCGTCCTTGAGGCCGGCGGTGTGGACGAACAGCTTGTCCTTGTAGGCACGGGTATGCAGGCCGATGTCGCTGACCGAGAAGAACGCGGTATCGAATTCGCCTTCGTAGTCGCCGGTGCGCTTGAGCAGGGCGAAGTACAGGCCCGGCTCCTGCAGTTCCTTGATGTCCTGGGTTGGCAGGTAGGTCAGCACCCGCTCATTCTTCTTGCCGCCAAGAATGAAGCGGTTGACGTAGACCGGCTCGGCCAGCTTGTTGATCGGGCTGCGTTCGTAGTCGCTGCTCAGTTCCCAGCTGCCACGGCGGCCGCCACGCTGGTACTGGCTGAAGAAGGTTGGCAGGTCCTTCTCGCGCACGCGCAGGAACTCGACATCGACCTCCGGCACGTTCACCGACACCACCGGCAGGCCACGGCTGTCCTTGGCCGGCAGCACGCTGCCCTGCGACGCGAAACCGACCACCGGCTTCAGCTCGCCGCTGAACACCTTCTGCTTCAGCTCCTTGCCCAGGCGGCTGCCATCAGCGGCCAGCAGGTCGGGCGAGACCACCAGGCTGAATTCCTTGCCGGCCTCGACGAACGGGTAGCGCAGGGTCAGGCCGTCATCGGACAGCGTCCAGCTGCTGTCGTCGGTGCCGACCTTCTCTTCGAAGCGCACCAGCTTGTCGAAGTCCTGGGTGCCGACCAGCGGGCGCGAGAACTCCAGCGCCAGCGACAAGCCGTCATTCTTCTGGTCCGGGTAGGCACGCAGCAGGGTGAACTCCTTCACCTGCTCGGCCTTGGTGGTGATGGCTTCACCGCTGGCCTTGGGCAGCTGCCCGCTGTCGTTGCGGCAGCCGGCCAGGCCCAGCAACAGGCCTCCTGCCAGTACCGCCGCCGCCCATCCCCACCGCTTCCGCCGTGCCGGACCGCTCATGTCGTCACTCCTTGATCGAGGTGGCCATTATAGGCAGGCCGCGTCAAGGTGTTGACGCGAATTCGGCAATTGCCCCAGCTGCAGGTAGTGCCGGCCGCTGGCCGGCAGTCCGGCAGTCCGGCAGTCGCCAACCCTGGTTGGCGTCGGCCGTGCCAACCAAGGTTGGCACCTACCAAAGCAGCCGAGCCACGTGCCCGGCAAGCAGACGTGGCGTCAGATCCACCAAGGCGTTGCTACCCCGGCAGGTACAGGTCCACGTAGTCGGTCACCGGCATCGCCGCCAGCGCCACCGGGTCCAGCGAAGCGGCCAGGATGCGCTGCTGCTGGGCGGTCGGGAAGCGGTGGGCCAGGTGCCGGCGGAACTTGTCCATCAGCAGGGGAATACCTTCCTCGCGGCGGCGAGCGTGGCCGAGCGGATACTCCACCAGCACCTCCGGCAGTTCCATTCCATCGCTGAAGCGCACGCTCAGGCCGTTGGCGATGCTGCGCTTGTCCGGGTCCAGGTAATCGGCGCTGAGCTGCGGATCCTCTTGACAGGTCATCTTCGCGCGCAGCGCGTCGATGCGCGGGTCGGCGGCGACGTCATCCTCGTAGTCCTCGGCCACCAGCCGCCCGTGCAGCAGGGCGATGGCGACCATGTACTGCACGCAGTGGTCGCGGTCGGCCGGATTATGCAGCGGCCCCTGCTTGTCGATGATGCGGATGCAGGCTTCCTGGGTGCGGATGGCGATGTGCGCGATGTCTTCGACCCGTCGCCCGATCGCGCGCAGCTGCTGGTGCAGCGTGATCGCCGCCTCCACCGCGGTCTGGCCGTGGAACTCGGCCGGGTAGCTGATCTTGAACAGCACGTTCTCCATCACATAGCTGCCCAGCGGTCGCTCCAGCGTCAGTGCCTGACCGTGCATGGACACCGCTTCAAAACCCCAGGTGGGTGCGCTGAGCACGCTGGGGTAGCCCATCTCGCCGCTGGCAGCCATCAGCGCCAGGCGCACGCCGCGGCTGGTTGCATCGCCCGCCGCCCAGCTCTTGCGCGAGCCGGTGTTGGGCGCGTGCCGGTAGGTCCGCAACGCCTGGCCGTCGACCCAGGCCAGTGACAGCGCATTGAGCATGCGCTCGCGGTCCAGCCCGAGCAGCTGCGAGACCACCGCGGTGGTGGCGACCTTGACCAGCACCACATGGTCCAGCCCGACCCGGTTGAAGGAATTCTGCAGCGCCAGCACGCCCTGGATCTCGTGCGCCTTGATCATCGCCAGCAGCACGTCGTGCAGGGTCGGCGGCGGGCGGCGCAGGGCCTGCGCGTTGCGCCCCAGCCAATCGCACACAGCCAGGATGCCGCCAAGATTGTCTGAAGGATGGCCCCACTCGGCGGCCAGCCAGGTGTCGTTGAAATCCAGCCAGCGCACCATCGCGCCGAGGTTGAAGGCCGCCTGCACCGGGTCCAGCACGTAGTGCGTACCCGGTACACGCGCGCCGTTGACCACGCTGATGCCCGGCACCAGTGGACCGAGCAGCTTGCTGCAGGCCGGGAAGGACAGCGCTTCCAGCCCGCAGCCCAGCGTGTCGAGCAGGCAGTGGTGTGCGGTCTGGAAGGCCAGCGGCGAGTCGATGCGGGCATCACGCACGTAATCGACGATATCCACCAGCAGCGCATCCCACGCTGCACGCTCGTTGGATGGGGTGTGGCTGTCAGACATCGCAGGTCTCCTTGTCGGGGTACACGGTTGCCCGTGCACCATGCCAACCAAGGTTGGCATCTACCAAAGCAATCGATCTCCTCTGTTCGGTAGTCGCCAACCTTGGTTGGCGTTTACCAACGCATCACTCGGCCGGCACGCGCACCTTGCCTTCCATCAATACGCGGGCGCTGCGGCTCATGATGGCCTTGGTCACCGTCCACTGGCTGTCAACGAGGCCAGCCTGTGCGCCGACGCGCAGCGTGCCGGAGGGATGACCGAAGGTCACCGCTTCGCGTTCGCCACCACCAGCCGCACGATTGACCAGGGTGCCCGGAATCGCCGCTGCAGTGCCGATCGCTACGGCGGCGGTACCCATCATCGCGTGGTGCAGTTTGCCCATCGACAACGCACGCGCGTGCAGGTCGATGGCCGACGCCGGAATCGCCTTGCCACTGGACGACACGTAGTCCTGTGCCGGTGCCACGAAGGCCACCTTCGGCGTGTGCTGGCGGGTCGCCGCGTCTTCCAGGCTCTTGATCAGCCCCATGCGCAAGGCGCCGTAGGCGCGGATCTTCTCGAAGCGCTCCAGTGCTCCCTTGTCCTCGTTGATCGCCGGCTGCAGCTCGGTGCCGGTGTAGCCCAGGTCGGCGGCGTTGAGGAAGATGGTCGGAATGCCGGCGGTGATCATGGTTACCTCGAAGCTGCCCACGCCCGGCACATCCAGGGTATCGACCAGGTTGCCGGTGGGGAACATCGCGCCCGCATCGCCGTCATCGGACGGATCGATGAATTCGAGCTGGATCTCGGCCGCCGGGAAGGTCACGCCGTCCAATTCGAAATCGCCGATTTCCTGCACTTCGCCATCGCGCATCGGCACGTGGGCGATGATGGTCTTGCCGATATTGGCCTGCCAGATGCGCACGGTGCACAGGCCATCGCGTGGCACGCGGGCGGGATCGATCAGCCCGTTGGCGATCGCGAACGGACCCACCGCAGTGCTGAGATTGCCGCAGTTGCCGCTCCAGTCGACGAATGCGGTATCGATCGAGACCTGACCGTACAGGTAGTCCACATCGTGGTCCGGCACAGAAGCGGTGGAGATGATCACGCACTTGCTGGTGCTGGACGTTGCACCGCCCATGCCATCGGTCTGCTTGCCATACGGATCGGGCGAGCCGATCACGCGCATCAGCAGCGCATCGCGTGCGGCGCCCGGCACCTGCGCGGCTTCGGGCAGGTCCTGCAGGCGGAAGAACACGCCCTTGCTGGTGCCACCGCGCATGTAGGTGGCGGGAATACGGAGTTGCGGGAGGAAGGTCATGGATCAGTATCCTGGATGCGACGAACCAATATCGGGGTTGAGCTCCTCGTCTTCGAACAGTGCTTCCATGCCCCGCGAAGCGTTCCAGATGCGCACGATGGAAACGTGCGCAGGTAGCTCCACGTAGTAGACCAGGTAGCCGTCGAAGCGACGAACCGGATGAAAACGCAATGGCGTTGGCAGCGAGGGCAATAGATCCGCATGCAGTGCGGAACCAGCACCTGGGTGGGCCTCGATCAGCTTGACGACGGATTCCACCGCATCGATGAAGCCGATTTCCAGCACTTCTCCGCCCTGATCTGCATACCAAGCTGCTGCCTGGTCAAGATCTCGAACCGCTGCAGGGGACCAGTGCGAAGGTTTCACTTGCGGTTCCGTGCACGCTCACGGAGCTTGTCAAAGTGATCCGGCGCCAGAGGTGCCGAAGGACCAGAAGCCAGCCCCTCGGCAATCAGCTGCTTGAGCAGTTCTTCGGCCTTGCTGCGCTGTCGCTGGCGGATCAGGTCGCGCACATAGTCCGACGTGCTGGAGTAGCCGCCTTCGCGCACTTCCTCGTCCACGAACTGCTTGAGCGGGTCGGTCAGCGAAATGTTCATGGTGGCCATGAAACTCTCCTTTGGCAGTTTTTGCCAAGTCAGTGTGCGCCCTGCCCTGGTGTCGGACAAGCCCGCCCCCGGTCTCCGGGGGCAGGCATTAAGCCCGGCATCACGCCACCTTGGCCCCTTCCAGGAAGTCCTGGGCGAAGCGCTGCAGCACGCCGCCGGCCTCATAGATCGCCACTTCCTCGTCGCTGTCCAGGCGACAGGTGACCGGCACGATCACGTCCTGGCCGTCGCGGCGGTGGATGACCAGGGTCAGCTCGGCACGCGGGGTGCGCTCGCCGATCACGTCAAAGGTCTCGGTGCCGTCGATGCCCAGGGTCAGGCGGGTGGTGCCGGGCTTGAACTCCAGCGGCAGCACGCCCATGCCGATCAGGTTGGTGCGGTGGATGCGTTCGAAGCCCTCGGCCACAATCGCTTCCACGCCGGCCAGGCGCACGCCCTTGGCGGCCCAGTCACGCGAGCTGCCCTGGCCGTAGTCGGCACCGGCGATGATGATCAGCGGCTGCTTGCGGTCCATGTAGGTCTCGATCGCCTCCCACATGCGCATCACCTTGCCTTCCGGCTCCACGCGCGCCAGCGAACCCTGCTTCACGCTGCCGTCGTCGTTGCGCACCATCTCGTTGAACAGCTTCGGGTTGGCGAACGTGGCGCGCTGCGCGGTCAGGTGGTCACCGCGGTGCGTCGCGTAGGAATTGAAGTCCTCTTCCGGCAGACCCATCTTCGCCAGGTATTCGCCGGCGGCGCTGGAGGCCATGATCGCGTTGGACGGCGACAGGTGGTCGGTGGTGATGTTGTCCGGCAGCACCGCCAGCGCGCGCATCCCTGCCAGCGTACGCTCACCGGCCAGTGCACCCTCCCAGTACGGCGGGCGGCGGATGTAGGTGCTCTGCGGGCGCCAGTCGTACAGCGGGCTGACTGCCGCGCCATGCTCCACGCGCACGTTGAACATCGGGTTGTAGACCTTGCGGAACTGCTCGGGCTTCACCGAGGCTTTCACCACCGCGTCGATCTCGGCGTCGCTCGGCCAGATGTCCTTCAGGCGCACCTCGTTGCCATCGGCATCCACGCCCAGCACGTCCTTCTCGATATCGAAGCGGACGGTGCCGGCGATGGCGTAGGCGATCACCAGCGGCGGCGAGGCCAGGAAGGCCTGCTTCGCATACGGATGGATGCGGCCATCGAAGTTGCGGTTGCCCGACAGCACGGCCGTGGCATACAGGTCACGGTCGATGATTTCCTGCTGGATCTTCGGGTCCAGCGCACCACTCATACCGTTGCAGGTGGTGCAGGCGAAGGCGACGATGCCGAAGCCGAGCTGCTCCAGGTCCGGCAGCAGGCCGGATTCTTCCAGGTACAGCTGCACGGCCTTCGAGCCCGGCGCCAGCGACGACTTTACCCACGGCTTGCGCTGCAGGCCACGCGCGTTGGCGTTGCGCGCCAGCAGTGCGGCAGCAATCACGTTGCGCGGGTTGGAGGTATTGGTGCAGCTGGTGATGGCGGCAATGATCACTGCGCCATCGGGCATCAGGCCCTGCGCCTGCTCGGCCTTGCCCGCTTCCAGCTTGGCTTCGTCGGCGATGCCGCGCTCGGCCAGCTCGGCGGTGGCCACGCGCTTGTGCGGGTTGGACGGGCCGGCCATGTTGCGCACCACGCTGGACAGGTCGAAGCGCAGCACGCGCTCGTACTGCGCGGTGGCCAGGTCATCGGCCCACAGGCCGGTGGTGCGCGCGTAGTTCTCAACCAGCGCCACCTGCGATTCCTCGCGGCCGGTCAGGCGCAGGTAATCGGTGGTCTGTGCGTCGATGTAGAACATGGCGGCGGTGGCGCCATATTCGGGGCACATGTTGGAGATGGTGGCGCGGTCACCGATGGTCAGTGCCGCAGCACCCTCGCCGAAGAATTCAAGCCAGGCACCAACCACGCGTTCCTTGCGCAGGAACTCGGTCAAGGCCAGCACCACGTCGGTGGCGGTGATGCCCGGCTGCGGGCGGCCGCTCAGTTCGACGCCGACGGTGTCGGGCAGGCGCATCCACGAGGCACGGCCGAGCATCACGTTCTCTGCCTCCAGGCCGCCAACACCAATCGCGATCACGCCCAGCGCATCCACGTGCGGGGTATGGCTGTCGGTGCCCACGCAGGTATCGGGGAAGGCGACGCCGTCCTGTACGTAGACCACCGGCGACATCTTCTCCAGATTGATCTGGTGCATGATGCCGTTGCCCGGCGGAATCACGTCCACGTTCTGGAATGCCTGCTTGGTCCAGTCGATGAAGTGGAAACGGTCTTCATTGCGACGATCTTCGATCGCGCGGTTCTTCTCGAACGCCTGCGGATCGAAACCACCGCACTCCACCGCCAGCGAGTGATCGACGATCAGCTGCACCGGCACAACCGGGTTGACCTTGGCCGGGTCGCCACCCTTGTCGGCGATCGCATCACGCAGGCCGGCCAGGTCGACCAGCGCGGTCTGGCCGAGGATGTCGTGGCAGACCACGCGCGCCGGGAACCACGGGAAATCGAGGTCGCGACGGCGCTCGATCAGCTGCTTCAGCGAATCGCCGAGCGTGGCCGGATCGCAGCGACGCACCAGGTTCTCGGCCAGCACGCGCGAGGTGTACGGCAGGGTGGCGTAGGCGCCGGGCTGGATCGCATCGACAGCGGCACGCGCGTCGAAATAATCCAGCGCGCTGCCGGGGAGGTTCTTGCGGTAATCGGTATTCATGGGCTGGCGGAGTACTTGGGGCGGGCCGGGTGCCGGCGGTGCGGCGGCGAAAGCACCCGGCCGGCACACGGCCGGCCGGATGGGTGCAGCAGGTGGATCAGACGCGCTTGTCGATGGCGACGAAGTCGCGGTCTTCCGGACCGATGTAGTTGGCGCTCGGGCGGATGATCTTGCCGTCGATACGCTGCTCGACGATGTGCGCGCTCCAGCCGGCGGTGCGGGCGATCACGAACAGGGGAGTGAACATCGCGGTCGGCACGCCCATCATGTGGTAGCTGACCGCGCTGAACCAGTCCAGGTTCGGGAACATCTTCTTGATGTCCCACATCACCGATTCCAGGCGCTCGGCGATGTTGTACATCTTCATGCTCGACTGCTCTTCGGACAGCTCGCGGGCCACGTCCTTGATCACCTTGTTGCGCGGATCAGAGACGGTGTAGACCGGGTGGCCGAAACCGATCACCACTTCCTTGCGCTCGACGCGGGCCTTGATGTCTTCCTCGGCCTCATCGGGACTGTCGTAGCGCTTCTGCACTTCGAACGCCACTTCGTTGGCGCCGCCGTGCTTCGGACCGCGCAGCGCGCCGATGCCACCGCAGATCGCGCTGTACATGTCGCTGCCGGTGCCGGCGATGACGCGGCAGGTGAACGTCGAGGCGTTGAACTCGTGCTCCGCGTACAGGATCAGCGAGGTGTGCATCGCCTTCACCCACGATTCCTGCGGCTTCTCGCCGTGCAGCAGGTGCAGGAAGTGGCCGCCGATCGAGTCATCGTCGGTTTCCACGTCGATGGCGCGGCCGTTGTGGCTCCAGTGGTACCAGTACAGCAGCATCGAACCGAGGCAGGCCATCAGCTTGTCGGCGATGTCGCGTGCACCCGGATGGTTGTGGTCGTCCTTCTCCGGTGCCACGCAGCCGAGCACGGACACGCCGGTGCGCATCACGTCCATCGGGTGCGCCGACGGCGGCAGCTCTTCCAGCGCCGCCTTCACCGCAGCCGGGATGCCACGCAGCGACTTCAGCTTGGCCTTGTACGAAACCAGCTCGGCGCGGGTCGGCAGCTTGCCGTGCACCAGCAGGTAGGCGATTTCCTCGAACTCGCTGGTGTTGGCCAGGTCCAGGATGTCGTAGCCACGGTAGTGCAGGTCGTTGCCACTGCGGCCCACGCTGCACAGCGCGGTGTTGCCGGCAGCGGTGCCGGACAGGGCCACGGACTTCTTCGGCTTGAAGGTCGGGGTTGCGGTCGTATCGTTCATGTTTTCCCTCCGAAAACTGATGGTGCAGGGTACTGCTTATTTCTTGGCGGCGAACAGTGCATCGAGCTGCTGCTCGAAGGCGTGGTAGCCGATGCGGTCGTAGAGTTCTTCGCGGGTCTGCATGGTCTCCACCACGTTGCGCTGATGACCATCGCGGCGCACCGCCTGGTAGACGTTCTCGGCAGCCTTGTTGGCGGCGCGGAAGGCAGACAGCGGGAACAGCTGGATGGCGACGCCGGCCGAGGCCAGTTCATCGCGGCTGAACAGCGGGGTGGCACCGAACTCGGTGATGTTGGCCAGCACAGGCACCTTCACCGCGTCGACGAAGCGACGGTAGGTGTCCAGGTCGTAGGCCGCCTCGGCAAAAATGCCGTCGGCACCGGCCTCGACGCAGGCGATGGCGCGCTCGATGGCCTTGTCCACGCCGTCCACCTGGATGGCGTCGGTACGCGCGATCAGGAAGAAGTCCGGATCGGTCTTGGCATCGGCAGCGGCCTTCACGCGGTCGACCATTTCACCCTGCGAAACGATTTCCTTGCCCGGGCGGTGACCGCAGCGCTTGGCGCCGACCTGGTCTTCGATGTGGCAGGCGGCTGCGCCGGCCTTGATCAGCGACTTCACAGTGCGCGCGATGTTGAACGCGCTCGGACCGAAGCCGGTGTCGATGTCGACCATCAGCGGCAGGTCGCAGACATCGGTGATGCGGCGCACGTCCACCAGCACGTCTTCCAGGGTGTTGATACCCAGGTCCGGCAGACCCAGCGAGCCGGCGGCAACACCACCGCCTGACAGGTAGATCGCGCGGAAGCCGGCGCGCTTGGCCAGCAGGGCGTGGTTGGCGTTGATCGCGCCGATCACCTGCAGCGGCGATTCGGCAGCCAGCGCCTCACGGAAACGGGCACCGGCTGAGAAGGAAGTGGAAGCGGTCATGCGGCAATCCAGGTTGGAGAACGGGTAGGTAGGCGCAAGCACCATGCCAAGCTGCAAGCCGTTGATTTCACGGGGATGACTGCCATGCAACAGTGAAACATATGAAACATTGAAACGGATGTATCATGAAACATCCCGCCGACCTCCCGCCGCCATGTACCTGCCCCGCTCACCCCTGCGCCACGCCGACGCCGACCCCGGTCGCCCGGTGATCTGGACGGTCAGCGTCTCGCGCCTGACCGGCCTGCTCGGCGATGTCATTCCCGAATTCGATCGCCGCGCGCGCATCGAGCAGATCAACCTCGGTTTCGAGGAAGCGGTGGATGTGATCGGCCAACGCCTGCGCCGCGAGCACTGCGACGTGGTCATCGCCGGCGGCTCCAACGCCGCTTGGCTGCGCAGCCGGCTGGAACTGCCGCTGGTGCCGATCCAGGCCAACGGCTTCGACCTGATGGAGGCGCTGGCGCGTGCGCGGCGCATCGCCAGCCGCATCGGCCTGGTCACCCACGCCAGCGACGTGCCGGTGTTCAGCAACTTCCAGCAGAGTTTCGGCCTGGATATCGAGCATCGCCGCTTCGTCACCCGCGAGGACGCACGCGACTGCATTGCCGACCTGCGCGCCAACGGCATCGAAGTGATCGTCGGCACCGGCATGGCCATCGACCACGCCGAACAGGCCGGCCTGCCCGGCGTGCTGCTGTACTCGGCCGACTCGGTGCGGCAAGCGTTTGAACATGCGCTGGAGCTGACCCAGACCCTTGCCCGCTCCAGCGGCAACCGAGCCGCCCCGCGCCGGCGCCCGGCAGCACGTGCCGACACACATGAACTGCTCGGCGACAGCGACGCGATGGCGCAGGTCCGCGCGCAGATCGCGCTGTATGCGCCGCATGACAGCACCGTGCTGGTCACCGGCGAGACCGGCACCGGCAAGGAACTGGTCGCGCGGCAGCTGCACGCCGCCAGCGGCCGTCGTGGGCGCTTCGTCGCGCTGAACTGCGGCGCCATCAGCGAATCACTGCTGGAAGCGGAGCTGTTCGGTTACAGCGATGGCGCCTTCACCGGCGCACGCCGTGGTGGCCGCGTCGGCTTGGTCGAGGCCGCAGACGGCGGCACCCTGTTCCTGGATGAAATCGGCGAACTGCCGCTGCCGCTGCAGACCCGCCTGCTGCGGGTGCTGGAAGAACGTGAAGTGCTGCGCGTGGGCGCCACCGAACCGACCCCGGTGGACCTGCGCGTGGTCGCCGCCACCCTGCAATCGCTGGAGCACCGCGCGGCAGCCGGCAGCTTCCGGCGCGACCTGTATTACCGCCTGGCCGCGCTGCGCATTGCCCTGCCATCGCTGCGCGCCCGGCGCGGTGACATCCCACTGTTGGCGCAGCATTTCTTCCGCCAGCTGCGTGGTATCGACGCGCCACTGGATGCGGAGGCACTGGCGGTGCTGACCACCGCCCAGTGGCCAGGAAACGTGCGCGAATTGCGCAATCTGGTGGATCGGCTGCGCATCCATTGGCAACCCGGTGAAGGGCTGATTGATGCCGCGCGACTGCTGCAGCTGGCACCCGAACTGGTGAATGAGGGCGCCGCTGCGCTACCGGTGGAAAACAACGGCAAGCGGCCGCCGCGTCCGCAGTTGGAAACGCTGTTGCAGGAACACCGCAATGACCGCGAGGGGATGGCGCAGGCGCTGGGCGTCTCACGCACTACGCTGTGGCGCTGGCTGCGCGCGGAGAATCTGTAGAGTCGAGCCATGCTCAACTCCATGGAAAAGCCGAGCATCAATCAACGCTACGTACCGCTTGCCTCACCGAGATACCACATCATGAAGCCATGGAAGCTCTCCCACCGAGGCTGCTCTTGTCCCGTCACAAACTGATCGTGGCGAGCCAGGCTGTAGTCATGTACCTCTTCAGTAGACATATCGTACAAATACATTCCCTCACCCTCGACAGATGACAGCGGAAGAAAATTAACTGGGAGCTCGTACCGATCCCAAACGTACTCAGCCTGGTCTGGAATCTTCGGAATTCCAGGGCCAACGATACGCAACAACTCAAGCCTACCGCTCACGGCAGGCAGCGCGCCATTGATCGCCATGTAGAACATCCACATATCGCAGTGAGGAGCAACGCCCAAGCGACGCATGACCTCGGCCGCCGAAGCGCAATCAGGATTCCGACGATCCGGGTACGCGCGAACTACGCGCTGGATCAGATCATTCATCCGCATTCAATTGCCTCCGCATCACTCAATGTTCAACGCGCCCAGCGCACTTCTATCGCGAATCGTCCACTCCCAACTGCGGCAATCCACAACAGCAGCACACCCAGCGGCACTTCGCTCAGATAGAAGAACCAGCTCAGCCAATCCGGCACGCTCAGCCCGGCAGGAATGCGCGCGATGCCATCAGTCAATGCAGCCACCGCGCAGATACCTGCCAGCAGCAACGCCGAGGGGCGACTGAGCAGGCCCAGCACCAGCAGGCTGCCCGCAATCCATTCAATGCCTCCGAGCACCGGCGCACTGAACACCGGGAACGGAATCCCCGCATCGACCAGCGTATGCACCATGCGCTCACGTCCCGCATCGGTGAACACCTTGTTCCAGCCGGACACGCAGAACATCACCCCGGCGACGATGCGGGCGATCAACAGCAGGAACGCTTCCACGCCGTGACGCAGCGGCGGCACCGCAAACAGGCAACGCCAGGAGGGCATGGCAACTCCGGAAGTCGAGATCATCCATCGGAGTGTGCCGGTTATGGGCCTGCTCGCAGATGAAGCAATCCGGTCCATTTGCGACAGCCTGCTCTTGTGGAGTCGAGGCCTGATCGACTGCCTCATGCGTCGGAGCAGCATCTGAGCATGGCACGGCTCTACAACCGCCGTGCGTCGGTAAGCAGAAGCTCGATTTCCTCCACCTGCACGCCAGGCACCTGCCACGGATGATGCGGCACGATGCCCTGTTCGAAGATGCGCTGCAGCCGCTGCGGATCGCGCGGCAGGCAGAATTCCAGGCGTACGCTGTCGACAACTTCGGTGCGCCCCGCCTCACCCTGTACGGGCGACGCACCCACGCGCGGGCGGAACTGTTCGAAGCCCGGCGCCGACCACCACATGCCGTGCTCGTAGTCGCCGGCCGCCAGCGCATCCACCGCCAGGATGCCCTGCTTCACCGCGCCCAGTGCTGCCGACGGCACGAACACCACCACGCGGTACAGCGGCAGGCGATTCACGCCGATGGCTCCAGCGGCATGCGGAAATAGACGACCCGTTCGGTCTCTTCGAAGCCGCAGGCCCGATGCGCGGCGTGAGCCTGCACGTCTTCCACGCGACTGTCCGAAGCCAGTTCGCGGCAGCCCGCATCGCGCGTCCACGCCTGCACCGCCGCCAGCAGGGCGCGGCCGACGCCGCGGCCTTGCCACTGCGGCTGCACGTACCAGCCCTCCAGGAACCCCACCGGCGAAGACTCGGTACCGTTCACGTAGTCATGGCGCAGGCGCACTTCAGCGAAACCAACCGTCTCGCCATCCGCGGCACAGGCCAAGAACACAGCACCTTCGGCATCTGCCAGCGACTGCGTCAGTTCCTCCAGCGGATCATCGGCATCAGGCCACAGGACGAGACGCAACTGCGCCCATGCGGCCGCATCGGCCGGCGTGGCCTGGCGGATCGTGGGCGCGCTGGCGATCACGGGTACAGCAGGCGCTTGCTCCAGCGCCCTTCGGCGCCGGCTTCATAGCACCAGCGTTCGTGCAGGCGGAACTGCGCGCCGTACCAGAACTCGATGCGGTCAGGCACCACGCGCAGGCCGCTCCAGCCGTCCGGGCGCGGCACGTCCTTGCCTTCGAAGCGGGCTTCGACCTCGGCAACGCGCGCGTCGAACTCTTCGCGCGTTGCCAGCGTCTTCGACTGCTGCGAGGCCCAGGCGCCGATCTGGCTCATGCGTGGACGGCTGGCGAAATAGGCGTCGGCTTCGGCGTCGGCAACCTGCTCGACACGGCCTTCGATGCGCACCTGGATGCCGGCTTCGCGCAGGCTGCGCCACAGGAACAACAGCGCGGCCTGCGGGTTGGCATGAAGTTCCTGGCCCTTGTGGCTGTCCAGGTGGGTGTAGAAGACGAAACCACGCTCGTCGAACGCCTTCAGCAGCACGGTACGTGCCGAGGGACGGCCCTGCGTATCAGCGGTGGCCACGGTCATCGCGTTCGGCTCGACCTCGCGGCTCTGTTTGGCCTCGTCGAACAGGCCGGCAAACGTGGACAGGGCTTCGGCGTACAGGTCGCTCATGATTGCGTTCTTCTCACACGGATTGGGCTATTGTGGCTGCATGGCCGCTGCTGCGTATATGCCCCAGGTGAAAGGATTCCCCGAAACATTGGCCGAACAGGTGCTGGACGATGCACTGGGCAGCGGTGCAGCGGTTCCAGTATTGGCGATCAGCGGCCTGCAGGGGAGCGGCAAATCGACGCTGGCCGCGCAGGTGGTGGCGCGCGCCCAGTCACGCGGTCTGAACGCGGCCACGCTGTCGGTCGATGATGTCTACCTGACCCGCGCACAGCGCCAGCGGCTGGCCCGCCAGGTGCACCCTCTGCTGATCACCCGCGGCCCGCCGGGCACCCATGATCTGCCGCTGGCCCACGCAGTGCTGGACGCCGTGGCCGCACGCCAGCCTTTCGCGATGCCGCGCTTCGACAAGCTGGCCGATGAACGCCTGCCCGAAGCGCAATGGCCGCAGCTGCAGCAACCGCTGGACCTGCTGGTCTTCGAAGGCTGGTTCCTGGGCACGCCCGCACAGGATGACGACGCGCTGGACAGCCCGTTGAACGCGCTGGAACGCGACGCCGACGCCGATGGCCGCTGGCGGCGCTGGTGCAACCAGGCGCTGGCTCGCGACTACCCGGCACTGTGGCAGCGCTGCGACCGCCTGTGGTTCCTGCAGCCACCGGATTTTTCAGTGGTGCCGCGCTGGCGCTGGCAGCAGGAGCAGAACCTGCAGGCCGCGCAGCCGGGCCGGCACGGCATGAGCCGGCCACAGCTGGAGCGCTTCGTGCAGTACTACGAGCGGGTCAGCCGCCAGGCGCTGCATGCCCTGCCCGCCCTGGCCGACCACGTGGTGGTGCTGGACGGCCAGCGCCAAGTGCAGGACGTGCGCTGAGCGCGCCTATTCCACCAGGAAGGTCACCCGCAGATTGACCCGCCATTCGGTGATCTCGCCACTGCCATTGGTGACCACCTTGGTCTCGTTCACCCAGGCGCCCTGGATGCCCTTGACCGTCTCGGAGACCTTCTTCAGCCCGCTGCGCACGGCGTCCTCCACGCTTTTCGGCGAGGAGGCGGTGATTTCGATGACCTTGGCGACCGTCATGGCCTGTACTCCGGCTGGCGCGGGAGACCCCGCAGGAACGCCTACCCTGACGTGAAGAACGTAAAGGTCGGGACACGGAGGTGTTAGCATCACGGGGCATGAATCCTGCTCCGAACCTGATCCTGATCGGCCCGATGGGCGCCGGCAAAACCTGCATCGGCCGCCGCCTGGCCGAGCGCTTCACGCTGGACTTCGTCGATGTCGACCAGGCCATCGTCGATGCCGCCGGCGCAAGCATCCCGACCCTCTTCGAGCACTCCGGCGAAGCCGGCTTCCGCAGCCATGAACGCGAGGCGCTTGCGCGTGTGCTGGAAGGCCGCGGCCAGCTGGTCTCCACCGGTGGCGGCGCGGTGCTGGATCCGGACAACCGTGCGCTGATCGCACGACGCGGCTTCGTGGTCTACCTGCGGGTCAGCGTGGCTGCTCAGCTGGAGCGCCTGGCCCGCGACAAGGGCCGGCCGCTGCTGCAGCGCCCGGACCGCGAGCAGGTGCTGCACGATCTGGCCGCGCACCGCGACCCGCTGTACCGCGAACTGGCCGACCTCACCCTTGATACCGACCCGTACACCGCTGCCGACGCAACCGCCCACCTGGTGGTGAAGCTGGCCACGCAATGGCAGCGCCAGGACCTGACTGCATGACTTCCCCCGCCCTGCTGCAGGTCGCCGTTGGCGGCGACCGCCCCTACACCATCACCATCGGCGCCGGTGCCCAGGCTGACGGCGCCGCGCTTGCCTCACATGTGCGCGGTCGCCATGTGCTGCTGCTCAGCGACAGCGAAGTGGCCCCGCGCTATCTGGATGCCGTGAAGCAGACGCTGTTGGCCGCACGCCCCGACCTGATCGTCGGCGAGCACGTGCTGGCCGCGGGCGAAGCCTCCAAGACCCTGGCCGAATTCGGCCGCGCGATCGAAGCACTGGCCGCGCTCGGCGCCACCCGCGATGCCTGCGTGTTCGCCCTCGGCGGTGGCGTGGTCGGTGATCTGGCCGGTTTCGCCGCGGCCTGCTGGATGCGCGGCGTGGACTGCGTGCAGCTTCCAACCACCCTGTTGGCGATGGTCGATTCGTCGGTGGGCGGCAAGACGGCGGTCGACATCCCGGCCGGCAAGAACCTGGTCGGCGCATTCCATCCGCCGCGTGCGGTCATTGCCGATACCCGCGTGCTGGCTACCCTGCCGCCGCGCGAGCTGCGTGCCGGCCTGGCCGAAGTGGTGAAGTACGGCGCGCTGGGTGACGCGGTGTTCTTCGAATGGCTGCAGCAGCATGCCGATGCACTGGTCGCCGGCGAAGACAACGTGCTCTCCGAAGCCATCGCACGCAGCTGCCGGCACAAGGCTGCGATCGTCGAACGCGATCCGTTCGAGAAGGGCGAGCGTGCCCTGCTCAACCTGGGCCACACCTTCGGTCATGCCATCGAGACCGAGCAGGGCTACTCGGCTCCGGGCCGCGATGCGCTGAACCATGGCGAGGCGGTGGCGGTGGGCATGGTACTGGCCGCGAAGCTGTCCACCGACCTCGGCCTGGCCGATGATGCCGACCGCGCGCGCCTGCAGGCGCTGCTGGAACGCCTCGGTCTGCCGGTGGCGATCCCGGCCGGACTGGACCCGAAGGCCCTGCTCGGCCGCATGCGGCTGGACAAGAAGAACGTGGCCGGCCGCCTGCGCCTGGTGCTGTGGCGCGGCATGGGCCGCGCCGAAGTGGTGCCGGACGTGGATGAAGCGGCGGTGCTGAAGGTGCTGGGCGCGGGCTGACCTTTCCGCGCTCGCCGGGCATGGCCCGGCGCTACCGGGGACGATTCACGAGGTTGCCGGCCAGCGGTCGGCACTACCGCGTTGCGGCCGGGGTCACCCTGGCCCCGCTACAATCGGCCCATGCACGTCTACCTGCAACATCCCGACGCCGGTGCGCAGGCACCGCGCTTCCTGCGCCTGAGCCTGCAGCCGGACCTGCTCGGCGGCTGGGAGCTGCTGCGCGAGAGCGGCCGCGTCGGCAGCCGGTCGCAGCTGCGGCGCGAGCTGTTCCTGCAGGCCGACGAAGCCCGCCATGCCTTCGAGAAGGCCCGCGATGCCGAACTGCATCGCGGCTTCCAGATCCTTTCGCACGGCGACTGACGCCGCTGCCAACTTTCGTCCAAGGAATGCCCATCGTGACCAGCCCTCTCCGCAACGATCGCCTGCTGCGCGCCCTGCGCCGCGAACCGGTGGACTGCACCCCCGTCTGGCTGATGCGCCAGGCCGGCCGCTACCTGCCGGAATACCGTGCGACCCGGGCCAAGGCCGGCAGCTTCCTGGCCATGGCCAAGAATCCGGAGATCGCCTGCGAAGTCACCCTGCAGCCGCTGCGCCGGTTCCCCTTGGACGCGGCCATTCTGTTCTCGGACATCCTCACCATTCCCGATGCGATGGGCCTGGAGCTGTACTTCGTCGAAGGCGAAGGCCCCAAGTTCCGCCACCCGGTACGAGATGAAGCGGCCATCGCCAAGCTGGCGGTGCCGGACATGGAACAGGACCTGGGCTACGTGATGGACGCGGTGCGCCTGATCCGCCGCGAGCTGGACGGACAGGTACCGCTGATCGGCTTCTCCGGCAGCCCGTGGACGCTGGCCTGCTACATGGTGGAAGGCGGCGGCAGCAAGGACTTCGCGCGCATCAAGGCGATGGCACTGAACCATCCGCAGGCCCTGCACCGCCTGCTGGAGGTCACCACCGACGCGGTGATTGCCTACCTCGGCGCGCAGCGCGCGGCCGGTGCGCAGGCGCTGCAGGTGTTCGACACCTGGGGTGGCGTGCTGTCGCCGTCGATGTACCGCGAGTTCTCGCTGCGTTACCTGCAGCGGATTGCGCAGGGCCTGGAGCGTGGCGAAGGCAGCGAGCGCACGCCGCTGATCCTGTTCGGCAAGGGTACCGGCCTGCACCTGGAAGCACTGTCGCAGACCGGCGCCGATGCGCTCGGCCTGGACTGGACACTGGACCTGGACGAGGCCATGCGCCGCACCGGTGGTCGCGTTGCCCTGCAGGGCAACCTCGACCCGACCACGCTGTACGCCTCGCCGGATGCGATCGCCGCCGCTGCAGCACGCGTGCTCGACACCTATGCCGCGGGAAATGGCGGTTCGCGCGAGGGCCATGTATTCAACCTCGGCCACGGCATGTCGCCGGACATGGACCCGGCCCACGTGCAGGTGCTGGTCGACGCGGTGCACGCGCACAGCCAGCGCTGAGCATTCGGCATACGGTTGCGGCGCGATGTTGATCGCGCCGTGACCCGCAGTGCGCGATCATGGCAGCCCCCACGCTGCACCGGCCGCACCCCATGTCCACATCGCCATCGACCTACAACCGCCAGCGCCCCCTGCTGTGGCTGGTGTCCTTGGCGATCTTCATGCAGATGCTGGACTCGACCATCGTCAACACGGCATTGCCGGCGATGGCCGCCAGCCTGGGTGAAAGCCCGCTGCAGATGCAGTCGGTGGTGTTCAGCTACGCGCTGGCAGTGGCCACCTTCATCCCCGCCTCCGGCTGGATCGCCGACCGCTACGGCACCCGCCGTACCTTCCTGGTGGCGATCATCCTGTTCACCCTCGGCTCGCTGGCCTGCGCGCTGGCCCAGCACCTGCACCAGCTGGTCGGTGCGCGCGTGCTGCAGGGCATCGGCGGTGCCATGCTGCTGCCGGTCGGCCGGCTGGCGGTGATGCGTTCGGTGCCGCGCGAGGATTTCCTGCGCGCGATGAGCTTCATCGCCATCCCGGCCCTGGTCGGCCCGCTGATCGGTCCCACGCTGGGCGGCTGGCTGGTCGAGATCGCCTCATGGCACTGGGTGTTCCTGATCAACCTGCCGATCGGCGTGATCGGTTTCATCGCCGCGATGAAGATCATGCCCGACCACTACGCCAGCCATCGCACCCGTTTCGACCTGCGTGGCTACATCATGCTGGCCTTCGCGATGGTGGTGCTGTCACTGGCGCTGGACGGCATCTCCGGGCTCGGTACGCCACATGCACTGGTGATGCTGATGACCGTTGCAGGCCTGGCGGCACTGGTGGGTTACTGGCTGCACGCTGCCAATTCGACGGCGCCGTTGTTCTCGCTGGCGCTGTTCCGCGTACCCAGCTACCGCATCGGCATTCTCGGCAACCTGTTCTCGCGCATCGGCAGCAGCGCCATGCCGATGCTGATCCCGCTGCTGCTGCAGGTCGGCCTCGGCCTGGGCCCGATGAACGCCGGCCTGATGATGGTGCCGGTGGCCGCCGCTGGCATGGTCTCGAAGAAACTGGCAGTGAAACTGGTGGAGCGCTACGGCTACCGTCGCGTGCTGATGGTCAACACCGTGCTGGTAGGCCTGGCCATGGCCAGCTTCATCCTGATGACACCCGGCCAGCACCTGGCCTGGCGCCTGCTGCAGCTGGCGTTCTTCGGCGCGGTCAATTCGCTGCAGTTCACCGTGATGAACACCGTGACCCTGCGTGACCTGGACCGCGAGTTCGCCAGTTCCGGCAACAGCCTGTTGTCGATGGTGATGATGCTCGCGGCCGGCTTCGGTGCTGCTGCGGCCGGCAGCCTACTGGCCGCGTTCGGCAACCACCTGGACGGCAACAGCGCGACTGCCGCGTTGCACGCCACCTTCCTGTGCGTCGGCGCGATCACCCTGACCTCGACGATGATCTTCTGGCAGCTGCCCGATACCAAGCCGGAGCCACGGCAGGTCGAGCACGTCGCGGAGTGAGGGTGGTTCGGCAGGGCCTGCGGCCCTGCACCTGCAGAGGCTTCAAGCCAAGGCAACAGCAACGGCAAAAGCAGGCATTCCGTGGGATGGCGGGGTACTGTGGGTTTGCGGGGCCGCCGTGAACCCGTCCATGGGGGCTTGGTCGTCGCATCCATGCGGCTCACACCCCGCAAACCCACAGCACCCCGCCGTCGACAGTTTCCCGGTGGCCAGTAGATCCACGCCATGCGTGGATGAATCTCCATCGAAATCGAATACTTCGAATTGAGATCGAAACGCATCCACGCATGGCGTGGATCTACTGCAGATCGCAGGATTCTGTCGAAGGCGGGGTGGGTCCGGTTGCGGGGGCGTGAGCCGCATGGATGCGGCGACCGAGCTTACATGGACGTACTTGCAGCGTCCCCCGCTACCGGACCCACCCCGCCATCCCACGGAATGCAGGCTTTTGACGTTGCGTTGACGTTGCGTTGACGTTGCGTTGACGTTGATTCTGCAGGTGCAGGGCTGCAAGCCCTGCAATAAACCCTACCTGCCCATGACCCTGGCGATCGCTTCCACCAGCAGCTCACCGGTCACCGGCTTGCGCAGGAAACCGCCGATGCCAGCCGCCTCCACCTGCTGCTGCAGGTCCGGATCCGTCCGCGCGGTCACTGCCAGCAGCGGCAGCATGTAGCCCTGGTTGCGCAGGTGCTGGGCCAGCTCGAAGCCACTCAGGCCCGGCAGGTCAAGATCCAGCAGGCCGACGTCGAAATCACCGGCGCTGACCTCGCGCAGTGCCGCCAGCGCATGCCCCGCATGCACGACCTCGTGCCCGCGCGCACTCAGCAACCCGCGCACCACATCAGCCACGGTTGCATCATCCTCGACCAGCAGCACGCGCAACGGCGGCATGTTGGCCACATCCTCGCGGTGCGCTTCGCCCTCGGCCTCTGCGCTGGCATCGACCACCAGCGGCAACGGCAGGGTCACGCCAAAACACGTGCCGCGGCCGAGCTGGCTCTCCACCTGGATACGCCCCTGCATCGCCTGCGCCAGTTCACGGCAGATGGCCAGGCCCAGGCCACTGCCACCGTACTGCGCAGCGGTGCGGGCACCGTCGGCCTGCTCGAAACGACGGAACAGGCGCTGCTGCTGTTCCTGGCTGATGCCCGGCCCGGTGTCGCGCACTTCGAAATGCAGCGCGTGCAGCTCGCCATCGCTGCGCGCATGCAGGGTGATGGTTCCGCGGCTGGTGAACTTGACCGCGTTGGAGAGCAGGTTGAGCAGGATCTGCCTTACGCGCATCGCATCGCCGGTCGCCTGCAAGCCCGGCGGAAGCTGGTTGTCGAGGGTGAAGCGCAGGCCCTTCTGCGCTGCCAGTGGTCCCATCAGCGCGGCCAGGTCCTGCAGCAGGCAGCTCAGCGCGAACGGCTTGGACTGCAGTTCCAGCCGTCCGGACTCGATACGTGCCAGGTCCAAGGCATCGTTGACCAGGTGAAGCAGGTGTTCGCCGGCGTGCCGGATCGACTGTGTGTAGCCGCGCTGCTGCGGGTCCAGAGGTGAGGCCAGCAGCAGTTCGCTCATGCCGAGCACGCCGGTCATCGGCGTGCGGATTTCGTGGCCGAGATTGGCCAGGAAGCGGGTTTTGGCCGCCGAGGCCTGTTCGGCCAGTTCCTGTTTGTGCAGCGCCAGCTGATAGGCATGGCGCCGCTGCAGGCGGCGGCGATACAACCAGGCAAACCAACTGGTCAGCAAAAGCGCGATCGAGGCCAGTACCAGCAGCCCGGACAGGCTGCGCCACCACGGTGGCTGTACGCGGAATTCCAGGCTCTGCACCCGAGACCAGACATGGTCTGCGGAACGCGCCTGTACTTCCAGACGGTAGCTGCCCGGCGGCAGGCGCGAGAACAGGCGCTCACCGGCCGGTCCCACTTCCACCCAATCGGGGTCGTAGCCGGCCAGGCGGTAGCGGTAGCTGTTGGAAGCCGAATCGGCGAACGACAACAGTCGCGCGACGATGCGCAGGTCACGGTCACCATCGGCAATCTGCAAGGGCGTGTCGTGGGTCAGGTCGAGTACCTGCTCGTTGCGGCGGACTTCGACCCGCTCGATCACCAACGGTGCACGCCGCACCGAGGGTCGCACCTGTTCCGGGTCGAACACCACCACGCCGGCCGGGGTGCCGGCCACCAGATGGCCATCGCCGGACATCGTCAACGTGTGCTCGCGGAACTCCTGGCTGGGCAGGCCGTCGTGCACGCCGTACAGGCGCACGCTCTGCCCATCGGCGCCAACCCGCACCAGGCCGCGGGCACTGGTGGCCCAGGCCACCCCCTGTGCGTCGACCACCAGCCCGGACGCGGAAATCGCCGGGTAACCCTGCTCCGCGCCGACCACAGCCTGCCGTTCAAGCCGCCCCTGGCTCCAGCGGTAGCGCGACAGGCGGCCATCCTCCGACAACCAGACCTGGCCATCGCGCCCAACGTGCAACGCATGGATCGCCGTCGCCGGCGCACCCGGCACCGGCTGGAAGCGCTCGCTTTCCGGCAGCCACTGCAGCAGGCCGCGGCTGCTGGCCAGCCAGATGTGGTCCTGCGGCCCGCATTCCACATCGAGGTTGAGCTGGCCCTGCTGCAGGCCGCGCTGGCCGTTGTCCAGCTGGCGGCGCAGGCGACCGTCAAGGTCACGCTGCTGCAGGCCTGCGGGCAACATCAACCACAGGCTGTCGCCGTCGCAGGTCATCATCGACTCGATGACCCCTTCCATGGTTGCGTCGGCCCCGGCATCACGGCCCCAGCGACGCAGGTCACGCCGCTTCGGGTCATAGCGCAGCAACGCATCGGTCGAGCCGATCCAGACCTGGCCACGGCGATCCTCGCGTACCGAGGACAGCCAGTACATGCCATTGACCCAGGTGCGGTGCTGCTCGATCCTGCCGGTCCTGGGATCGAACCGGTCCAGCGCCCCGTGGCTGCCAACGGTCCAGATGCCGCCATTGCTGGAAGGGCTGGTGCCCAGCACGAAGGCATTGCGCAGCGAACCGGCGTCATCCTCCAATCGCGACAGCACCGAGAACTGCCACCAGCGCGGCAGCAGGTGCCACAGGCCGGCATTGGTACTGGCCAACCAGATGCCGCCTTCGCGGTCCTCGTAGGCGCCCGTCCAGTTCGGGCGCACCGGCCCGCGCGCAACGGCGCTGTACAGCGGAACGGTCTGGTACTGCCCATCCACGGCCCGGCCCAGCCCGGTACGGGTATCCAGCCAATGCCCGCCCTGCTCATCGCGCAGCATCATGCCGAGCACCTGCTCGCCCGGCGGCAGTTTCCATGGCGGCGATTCAAAACGCCCGTCGGGGCGACGCACCGTGGCACCGGCCATCGTACTGATCCACAGGCTGCCATCGGGTTCGCTGGTCAACCCGTTGATCAACAGGCTGGGAATGACATCCGTGCCGACCCGCTCGAAGTCGGTGCCCGTCCAGCGCGCCACGCCATGCTTGGTGCCGACCCACAGGCTGCCATCGGCCAGGGTAGCCAGATACGGCACCGAGGCGGCAGGCAGGCTGCGTGGATTGTTGGCCTCCGGCAGGAAACGCTGCAGGCGGTCCTGGCTGTCCAGCCGGTACAGCCCACCTTCGTGGGTCCCGAACCAGATCGCACCGTCCGGCGTGGTCGCCAGGCTCCAGACCGTATTGGTCCCCATCAACGGCTGGCTGCTGCGGTCGTAGAAATGCAGCTGGCGGCGGTCGGCCGACATCCGTACCAGGCCCGCGTTCTCGGTCCCGATCCAGAGCTGGTTGCGCGCATCGACCAGGACCGTCCAGATGCGGTTGTCGCGCAGGCCATCCTCCGAACGCCAGATCCGGTAGTTGCGCCCATCGTAACGGGCCAGGCCGTCGTTGGTGGCGATCCAGAGGTAGCCGTAGCGGTCTTCAGCCATGCGGTTGACGGTATTGGACGGCAGGCCGTCGAACACCGTCACCTGGCGCGGGCTCGGTGGCACCGGCTGCGCGGCAGCGGGTGACAGGCCGCACAGGAGGATCAGCAGCAGCATCGCCGCCCGCAGAAACACCACCGATTGCCTCCTCACGCTGCCCTGATGATTCCCGCGCCGCGGGCGTCGGCATGGTAAACCGAAAGTCGCGCCGTTCACGCCCGGCGCCGACGTTTTCAAGTTGTGGTCTGTCGTTTGGCGCGAGCCTGGATGATCGCTGCCACCAGCATGTCGCCGGTGACCGGCTTGCGCAGGAAACCATCGAAACCGGCAGCGAGCACCTGCGATTCGGCATAGGCGTCGGAGCGGGCGGTCACCGCCACCAGTGGCAGCTCATAGCCCAGGGTGCGCAGCTGGCGGGCGATCGCAGTGCCGTCCAGCGCCGGCAGATCGAGATCGAGCAGGCCAACATCAAAGCCATCGGTAGCGATCTCCGACAAAGCCCCCAGGCCATGCAGCACATGCACCACGTCATGGCCGCGGCTGCGCAGCAGGCCGGCGATGACCTCGGCCACGGTGGCATCGTCCTCCACCAGCAGGATGCGCAATGGCGGCAGTACCGGCAGTGCCGGCACTTCGCCCGTGGCGGCTGCCTGCCGGGTCCAGGGCAGCGGCAACCGTACCCGGAAGCGCGCGCCCTTGCCTGGCTGGCTGTCCACTTCGATGCGCCCGCCCATCGCCACGGCCAGCTCCTGGCAGATCGCCAGGCCCAGCCCGCTGCCGCCATAACGCGAGGCCGTGCGCGGCCCCTCCGCCTGCTCGAATCGGTGGAACAGCCGCTCCTGCTGCTCGGCATTGATACCCGGGCCACTGTCGTGCACTTCGAAACAGAGACCGCCGCCGTTCTCTTCCAGGTGCACGGCCAGGCCGACATGGCCGCGTTCGGTGAACTTGATGGCATTGCCCAGCAGGTTGAGCAGGATCTGCCGCACGCGCATCTCGTCGCCACTGACGCTGATCGGGCCGGGCGGATCGTCGCCACGCTGGAAATCCAGCTTGCGCTGTTTCGCCATGGGCTGCATCAGCGCCTGCACCTGGTCGAGCAGGCCGGCCAGATCGAATGGGCGCAGATCCAGCTCCAGCCGGCCCGCCTCGATGCGTGCGAGGTCCAGGGCATCGTTGACCAACCGCAGCAGATGGCTACCGGCCTGCTGGATGGAGCCGGCATAGCTGCGCTGCACCGGGTCCAGCGACGTGGCCAGCAGCAACTCGCTCATGCCAAGCACACCGGTCATCGGCGTGCGCACTTCATGCCCCAGCGTGGCCAGGAACCGGCTCTTGGCCTGCGAGGCCTGTTCGGCCAGCTCCTGCTTGTGCACAGTCAACTGCCATTGCTGGCGACGGCGCAGGCGCGCACGGATCGACCAGACCAGGACGAGCAGCAGCAGCGAACCGATCAGGATGTAGCCGAAGATCGCCATGCCGCTGCGCCACCATGGTGGCAGCACCTTCACCTGCAGCTGCTGCGAAGGCGTCCATGCACCATTGGCGGTGGCCGCCTGTACTTCGATGACGTAGCTGCCGGTGGGAAGTCGCGACAGCGTGCGCTGGCCGTCGCCGCCCTGCTCCACCCAGTTCTGGTCATACCCGCGTACCCGGAAACGGTAGCGGTTGCCCTGTGGGTTGGCATACGACAGCAATCGTGCATCGATCTGCAGGTCGCGATCATCCGGTCCCAGCAGCAGGGTGCCGGCGTTCGGCAACGGCTGCCAGCCGCGCGCGTCATCGCGGCGCACGCGTACCTCGGCAATCACCAGCGACGACCCGGGCAGCACCACGTCGTCGGCATTCACATCGAAAGCGACAAGACCGGTCTGGGCCACGGCCAGCACGCGGCCATCTTCATTCACCGCCGGCGGCCGGCTGGTGAACTCGGCATCGGACAGGCCATCGCGTTCGTTGAACAACTGCAGGCGTCGTGCTTTCGGGTCCCAACGCAGCAGGCCGCGCGGCGTGGTCGCCCACACCCGGCCATTGTCGGCCAATGCCAGGCCGCCCATGCTGACCGGCGGCACACCGGCACTTCCATCAATGCGCTGGATCAGGTGCAGGCTCATGCCATCCCACTGATAGCGCTCCAACGCGCCCTGGCGGGCCAGCCACAGCTGCTGCGGATCAACCCACACCAGATCGAAGATCAGCCCGCGCGAGACACCCGGCACCGCTTCGAAGCGACCGGCCTGCTCACGCCAGATGCCCATTTCGCCCATCACCCATGCCTTGCCATGGGCATCGAAGCGGATCTGCTCGATGGGTGAATCGGCCGACTTGCGGAAATCGTCGAGCGGATAGCTGCGCAGCACCCGGCCATCTGCACTACGCAGCTGCAGGCCCAGATTCATCACCGAAAGCCAGACCGTGCCATCGGGTGCCTGCCGCATCAGGTCGATGCGCTGGCGCAGGTCGGCGCCTCCATCGATATGCCAATCGTGCAGCGCGCGGCTGGCCGGGTCATACACGGTGATGCGACCGGCACGCCCCAGCCACAGGCGCCCGTCCGACCGCGGCAGTACCGACCAGACCGCACCGCTGCCGATCTCACGGTCGCTGGCCAGCAGGCGCAATGTGCCGTGCGCATCCAGCTGGTACACGCCGTGTGCCGAACCCACGTAGTAGTTCTGGCCGTCACTGGCCGCACCCAGCAGGTACTGGCTGTCCAGCGGCTTGCCATCGAGCTGGTTCCAGATCGAGAAGCGGCGCCACTCCGGTGGCAGGTACGCCAGGCCCTGGGTCAGCAGCGCCACCCACAATCCACCCTCATGGTCCTGCAGCAGGTCCAGCACACCGCTCTGTGCGGTAAGGAAACCACTGCCACGGTCGCCGTCGAGCCGCAACAGCGCACTGGCGTCGCCACGCAGCAGGCCGTCGGACGTGCCCGCCCAGTAGCCGCCCTGGCGATCGGCCAGCACCAGCGCCGAGCGCAGGCTGGCGCTGTCGCTCCAGCGCGGACGGCTGACCCGGTCCTGCGCATCGATGCGGTACAGGCCGTCGTTCTGGCTGCCGATCCAGATCGAGCCATCCGGATCGCGGCTCATCCGCAGCACGCTCAATGTGCCCAGCTCGCGCGGTGCCACGGGTTCGAAATCGCGGCCATTCCAGCGTGCCACCCCGGCCTCGGTACCAATCCACAGGCGCCCTTGTGCATCGACCAGGCTGCTGTAGATGGTGTTGCTGGGCAGGCCGTCGGCGCGGGCGGGGTCGTGTTTGAAGAAGCGCAGGCTGCCGTCCTCCCCGAACCGGCAGATGCCCTGGCCGCTGGTGCCGATCCACAACGCATCCCCGGCGTAGGCCAGCGTCCAGAACTGGCCCAGGCAGGGGCCATTGACCGCATCAAAGGTCTTGAACCGTTCGCGGTCGGCATCCAGGCGGGCCACGCCCTTGCCGTTGATGCCCACCCACACGCGGTCCAGCGGATCGACCAGCAGGGTCTCGATCTCGTTGCCGGGCAACGAACCGGGCTGTTCCGGATCATGCTCCCAGACCCGCAGCGAGCTGCCGTCGTAGCGCACCAGGCCGCCATCGGTCGCAGCCCATACATGGCCCTGGCGGTCCTCGGCCAGCGCCAGCACCATGCGCGAAGGCATGCCTTCGGCGGCACCGAAGCGCCGCAGGCGTGGTGTTTCAGCCATGTCCAGGGCCGCAGCCGCCGTGGCAGACGCCAACAGCAGCAGCCCCGTTGCCGCGATCCCCAGGCACCACAGGCGCCAGCTGCTCGTCATCCTGAACCCCCTGTCCTGTCCCGATTGTCACACAGGGCCGGGGTCATGGCTGCAACAGCCTGTTGCCGAGGCAGGACCACCACGAACTGTTGCAGCCATGCACGCATCGTTGGCAGGGGCCTGTGCGTATGATCACAGCGTCCCCCTTCCGGAGCCCGCCATCGATGCGTCCCTGCCTGGCCCTGCTGCCGATGCTGCTCGCCACCGCCCCCGCCTGGGCGGACGCAGACACCTACCGCCTCGATCCGGTGCACACGCGGGTGCTGTTCAGCATCGACCACGCCGGCTATTCGCAGGCCATGGGTACGGTGTCCGGCAGCGAGGGCCGCCTGCAGTTCGATCCCGACAACTGGCGCGGTGCCACCCTGGATGTCGAAGTCCCAGTCTCGCGGTTGGACCTTGGTGACGCCAAATGGAACCAGGCCACGCTGGCCCGCAGCCTTCTGGATGGCGAGCGTTTCCCAAAGGCACACTTCGTCTCCAACCGGGTCGAACCGATCGATGCCAAGCGCGCCCACGTGATCGGCACGCTGACCCTGCGTGGGGTCAGCCAGGAAATCACGCTGGATGTGACCCTCAACGCCATCAAGCGCTACCCGCTCCCCCCGTTCCGACGCACCGCCGGCTTCTCCGCCAGCACCACACTGAGCCGGCGTGCGTTCGGCATCACCGCCTGGCCGGGCGTCATCGGTGATGCAGTACAGCTGAGGATCGAGGCTGAAGCCACCCTCGACCGCAGCGACGCCCCGGGAACTCCCGCTCCCGTTCCGCACTCCGACCCCAAGACGGCCCCCTAGAGGACCCTTCATGACCGCCAAGAACACCCCCGCCGCCTGGGGGAGTGTCAGCCAGATCCTGCATTGGTTGATCGCACTGCTGATCCTCGCCCTCGGCGTGGTCGGCCTGACCATGGGTGAACTGCCCAAGACGCCCAAGTACTTCTGGGTCTACACCGCGCACAAATCGATCGGCATCACCGTGCTTGCGCTGGTACTGTTCCGCCTCGGCTGGCGCCTGTATGCCGGCGCGCCCAAGCCGGTGCCGGGCGTGCCCAGCTGGCAGGAACGCATCGCCAGCGCCACCCACGTGCTGCTGTATGTGCTGATGTTCGCCATCCCGCTGTCGGGCTGGCTGTACGACTCGGCCAGCGGCCTGCGCCCGTTCCGCTGGTTCGGTCTGGTCGACGTGCCCAAGCTGAGCGGTCCCGACCCGCAGGTTGTCGCGGTATCGCATGCCATCCACGAATACGGCTTCTGGCTGTTGATCGCGGTGGTGCTGGCCCATGCCGGCGCTGCCTTCTACCACCACCTGTTCCAGCGCGATGCGACCTTGTCCCGCATGTTGCCGCGCGGCTGGCTTGCCTCCCCTCAGAAGGACTGACCGATGAACCTGAAACTGACCACTCCGGCCGCCGTGGCCGCCGCCCTGGCCGGCATGCTGGCCACCGCCCCGGTGCTCGCCGCCGACTACGCGCAGGCCCCCGGCGCCGGCTCGATCCTGGTGTTCGCCACCAAGTACGACGGCGAAGTGTTCACCGGCAGCTTCCCGGGCTTTGCCACCAAGCTCAGCTTCGACCCGGCCAATCCGGCCGCCGGTTCGCTGGACGTGGTGATCCCGCTGGCCGGTGCCAAGAGCGGCAACAGCGACCGTGACTCGACCCTGCAGACCGCCGACTTCTTCAATGTTGGCAAGTTCGCCACCGCACGCTACACCGCCAAGGGCTTCCGCGCGGTGGGCAATGACCAGTTCGCCGCCGATGGCACACTGGAACTGCGAGGCGTCAGCAAGCCGGTCACCCTCACCTTCACCTGGAAGCCGGGCACCCAGCCGGTGCTGACCGGCAAGGCCACGGTCAAGCGCCTGGACTTCGGCGTCGGCGGCGGCGACTGGGCCGACACCAAGACCATCCCGGACGAAACCGCGATCAGCACGATCGTGAAGTTCGACGCGAAATAAATCGCCTCTGGTAGTGCCGGCCGCTGGCCGGCATCACCGGGCATGGCGGGGTTGCCGGCCAGCGGCCGGCACTACCGATCGACGGCCAGCCAGGCCTGAACCGTGGCCGCGTCGAACGGCCAGTCCAGCTCACGACCGCCGGTCTCGTCACGCAGCACCGGCACCCGTGCGCCGTAGCGCGCTTCCAGCGCCGGCTGATCGTCCAGGAACACCGATTCGAATTCCGGTGCCCGCGCCTTGGCCAGCTCGGCCAGGGCCATGTCGCACAGATGGCAGTCGTCGCGCTGGAACAGGGTCAACACCGGTTTTGCTCCCTCTGCCGAAATGCTGCGCCGCAGCCATGGAAGTGCGGCATGAACCGTTAGAATAGCGATCTCCTCCGGTACCCGCAGTACGGCAACCATGGCTGTCAGCACGTTCGACGTTTTCAAGATCGGCATTGGCCCGAGCTCCTCGCACACCGTCGGGCCGATGAAGGCCGCCGAGCGATTCATCCATCGCTGGCTGCTCGACCCGGGCCGCCTGCACGAGGTCGCGCGCATCCGCGCCGATGTCTATGGCTCGCTGGCCTTGACCGGCCGCGGCCATGGCACCGACAAGGCGATCCTGCTGGGCCTGGAAGGCCAGCGGCCGAACCTGATCGACCCGGACATCATCCCGGCCACGCTGGAGCGCATCCGCAGCAGCAAGCGCATCCAGCTGATGGGCCAGCATGAGATCGCCTTCGACGAGAAGCGCGACCTCGGCATGAACAAGCGCCAGAAGCTGCCGTACCACACCAACGGCATGCGTTTCACCGCGTACAACGCCGACGACGAAGTGATCGCCACCCGCGATTACTACTCGGTCGGTGGCGGCTTCGTGGTCAACCAGGACGACGCGGCCGATGACCGCATCGTGCCCGATGAAACCCCGCTGCCCTACCCGTTCAAGAGCGGCGACGAACTGCTGGCACAGACCGCACGCAGCGGCCTGAGCATTGCCCAGCTGATGTTCGAGA
Organism: Stenotrophomonas sp. 78350_Sma; assembly: GCF_056482105.1. Taxonomy (NCBI): domain Bacteria; kingdom Pseudomonadati; phylum Pseudomonadota; class Gammaproteobacteria; order Lysobacterales; family Lysobacteraceae; genus Stenotrophomonas; species Stenotrophomonas sp. 78350_Sma. The sequence continues at coordinate 3,518,318 of NZ_CM151182.1, forward strand.
ACGAAAAGTGCTGGCGCAGCGAAGACGAGATCCGCGCCAACCTGCGCGAGATCTGGAGCGCGATGCAGTCATGCGTCACCCGCGGCATCCGCGAGGAGGGCGTGCTGCCGGGTGGCCTGAAGGTCGGCCGTCGTGCACCGGCGCTGTACCGCGAGCTGTCGTCGAAGCCGGAAGCGGCGATGCGCGATCCGCTGACCACGCTGGACTGGGTCAATCTGTACGCGCTGGCGGTGAACGAGGAAAACGCGGCCGGTGGTCGCGTGGTCACCGCGCCGACCAACGGTGCGGCCGGCGTGCTGCCGGCGGTGCTGCACTACTTCGATCGCTTCTGCCCGGGTGCCAACGAACAGCGCGTATTCGACTTCCTGCTGACCTCGGCAGCGATCGGCATCCTGTACAAGGAAAACGCCTCGATCTCCGGCGCCGAAGTGGGCTGCCAGGGTGAAGTGGGCGTGGCCTGCTCGATGGCAGCCGGCGGCCTGGTCGCGGCGCTGGGCGGCAATCCCAGCCAGATCGAGAATGCCGCGGAAATCGGCATGGAACACAACCTCGGCCTGACCTGCGACCCGATCGGAGGCCTGGTGCAGATTCCGTGCATCGAACGCAATGCGATGGGCGCGGTGAAGGCCATCAACGCCTCGCGCATGGCGATGCGTGGCGACGGCAAGCACAAGGTGTCGCTGGACAAGGTCATCAAGACCATGCGCGATACCGGCCGTGACATGCAGGACAAGTACAAGGAAACCAGCCGCGGTGGGCTGGCGGTGAACGTCATCGAGTGCTGAGTTGTCGAGCCGGGCCATGCTCGGCTCTACATCGGACGACACCGTCACTGCGTTCCGGTTAGGCTCGGGGCTCCCCTACCCAGGACTGCCCCATGCGCGTGATCGCTGCCGCCCTGCTTGCCTGCCTTCCGCTGCCCGCCCTGGCCGCGCCCACTTACGGACCGCGGCTTGAGGGCTTCGATTACGGCTATCCGGTAAAGACCTTCGCCCTGGAATCGCAGCGGCAGCCGCTGGAAATGGCCTACCTGGACATCGCGCCGAAGAAGACACCGGTCGGCGTCGTGGTGCTTCTGCATGGCAAGAATTTCTGTGCGGCCACCTGGAAGGAATCGATCAAGCCACTGATCGCAGCCGGCTACCGGGTGATTGCCCCGGACCAGGTGGGCTTCTGCAAGTCCAGCAAGCCCGAGCGCTACCAGTACTCGTTCGCGCAGCTGGCCGCCAACACCCATGCGTTGCTGCAGCAACTGCAGCTGGGTGATGTGCCGGTACACCTGGTAGGCCACTCCATGGGCGGCATGTTGGCGGTGCGCTACGCGCTGATGTACCCGCAGGACCTGCGCAGCCTGTCGCTGGTCAACCCGATCGGGCTGGAAGACTGGAAGGCACTTGGCGTGCCATGGCGCAGCGTGGATGCCTGGTATGCCGGCGAAATGAACATCAGCTATGACAGCATCCGGCGCTACCAGCTGGAGGTGTACTACGACGGCAAATGGAAGCCGGCCTACGAGCCGTGGGCACGCATGCAGTCGGGCATGTACGAAGGCCCGGGCAAGCAGGCCGTTGCCTGGAGCCAGGCGCTGGCCTCGGACATGGTGTTCAACCAGCCGGTGGTCTACGAACTCAAGAATGTGCAGGTGCCGACCACGTTGTTCATCGGCCAGAAGGACCGCACCGCGATCGGCCGCGACCTGGCGCCGTCGCAGGTGAAGGCGACGCTGGGCAACTACCCGGTGCTTGGCAAGGCTGCGGCCGCAGCGATTCCCGGCTCGAACCTGGTCGAGTTCGCCGACCTGGGGCATTCGCCGCAGGTGCAGGACCCGAAGCAGTTCAATGCGGCGTTGTTGAAGGCACTGAAGGGGCGTTGAGGTTCCCTGTCCGCCGGGCATGGCCCGGCGCTACCCGTGCCGATCCTGATAACGCCGGGCCATGCCCGGCGATCCATCAACCCACGATCCGCAACACATCATCCAGCAACGCGGCAGCGGTGACTTCCGCCCCCGCACCCGGCCCCTGGATCAACAGCGGCTGGCGACAGTAGCGATCACTGTGGATGGCCACGCGATTGTCGGTGCCCGCACCCTGCGCCAGCGGGTGATCCACAGGCAGCTCACGCAGGCCCACCTGCGCGCCATCGCCATCAACACGGCCAACGAAACGCAGCACGCGGCCGTTGTCGCGCGCCTGCTGCCAGCGCGCCTGCAGCGGCGCATCCAGTTGTTCCAACGCCGCCACGGCATCTTCCAGTGGCAGTGCTGCGAGCGCCTCAGGCACCAGCGAATCCACCTGCACCTGCGCGGCATCCAGCGCCAGCCCGCTGCTGCGGGCCAGGATCAGCAGCTTGCGCCGCACGTCCTCGCCGGAAAGGTCCAGGCGCGGATCGGGCTCTGTGTAGCCGGCAGCCAGCGCCTCGCGCACCGCCGCCGAGAACGGCGACTGGCCGTCATAACGATGGAACAGCCAGGCCAGCGAGCCGGACAGCACACCTTCGATGGCATGGATGTGATCGCCACCGGCCACCAGCGCACGCAGGCTGCTCAAAAGCGGCAGGCCCGCGCCCACCGTCGCGCTGTCGCCATAGCGTGCGCCACTGTCGGCACAGCTTTCCGCAATGGCCTGCGCGCGTGCCAGCTGCGCACCACGGCCCAGCTTGTTGGCGGTTACCACGTGCACGCCGCGCGCCAGCCACTGCACGTGACGCGCAGCCACATCCTCGCTGGCGGTGGCATCGACCACCACATCGCCGCGCTCGAGACCTTCGGTGCTGGCCCATGGCGGCGAATTCTGGCCATCACGCGGCGCACGCCGCGCCAGCTCCAGCGGCAACGCCAGGTCACGATCGATTTCCAGCGCAGTGCGTGAATTGGCCAGCCACTGCACGCTGGGCAGTTCCAGCCCACGCGCCCGCAATGCCTGGTAACGCTGCACGAAGGCCGAGCCGACCGTGCCGGTGCCGAGCAGCGCCAGGCGTCCCACGGCCAGCGCAGGAATTTCAGCGGCGAGCGCGCTCATGCATCCACCACCTGTTTGCGGCGCGCAGCCGCATCAATCACCACTTCGGCGCGCTGCAGCGCGGCGCCGAGATCGGCCAGCAGGTCACGCTCGGCTTCAATGCCCACCGACAGGCGCAGCAGGCCTTCGCTGATGCCGGCGGCGGCACGCGCTTCGGCGGTCATCGCCGCATGGGTCATGGTGGCCGGATGCGCGATCAGGCTTTCGACGCCGCCCAGCGATTCGGCCAGGGTGAAACAGTGCAGGCCATCGACAAAGGCACGCACTGCGGCATGCGGATCATCAACTTCGCAGTCGGCCAGTTCGAACGAAAGCATCGCGCCGAAACCACTCTGCTGGCGGGCGGCGATGGCGTGGCCCGGGTGATCGGCCAGACCCGGATAATAGACGCGGCCGACCGCCGGATGCTGGTCCAGCAATGCAACGATCGAAGTGGTGTTCTCCTGGTGCACGCGCAGGCGCGCATCCAGCGTGCGCAGGCCGCGCAGGGTCAGGAAGGCATCGAACGGGGAACCGGTCAGGCCCAGCGCGTTGCCCCACCATACCAGCTGCTCGTGCAATGCCGGATCGCGCGCGACCACCGCACCACCCACCACATCGCTGTGGCCGTTGATGTACTTGGTGGTGGAATGCAGCACCAGGTCCGCACCGAACGACAACGGCTGCTGCAGCGCCGGCGACAGGAACGTGTTGTCGACCACCACGAGGGCACCGGCCTTGTGCGCGGCATCGATGACAAAGCGCAGGTCGGTGATGCGCAGGAGTGGATTGGACGGGGTTTCCACCAGCAGCAGCTTCGGCTGGGTGGCCAGCGCCTGGGCCAGCGCGCGCGGATCGGTCAGGTCGGCGGTGACCAGCTCGAAGTGGCCCTTCTTTGCCAACGCATTGAACAGGCGCCAGCTGCCGCCATAGGCATCGTGTGGCACCACCAGGGTGTCACCCGGCTGCAGCAGTGCGTTCAGCACCAGGTTGATCGCGCCCATGCCGGTGGCGGTGATCACGCCGCCGGCGCCGCCTTCCAGCTCGGCCAGCGCTTCACCCAGCAGGTCGCGGGTCGGGTTGCCACTGCGCGTGTAGTCGTACTGGCGCTTGTTGCCGAAGCCTTCAAAGCTGAAGTTCGACGACAGCACGATCGGCGGCGTGACCGCGCCATGCGCGGTGTCCCGATCGATGCCGGCACGGACGGCGGCAGTGGTGCGGCTACAGGACGGCTCGTTGGCGTGCAGGCTCATGCGGACTCTCCAGAGGTGCGGAAGGCGGTGGCGAGGATCGCGTCGATGCGATCGGTTTCTTTGAGGAAGGCGTCGTGGCCGTAGGGCGAGCGCAGCACGCGCAGGCTGCCGCGGGGGCCCAGCCCTTCGACCAGGCCGACCAGATCGGCCAGCGGCACCAGGCGGTCACCTTCCACGGCCACCACCACGGTCGGCGGCAGGATGGCGGCGGGGTCGACGCGGTGCAGGTCGATCGATTCGGACAGGCGCAGATAGGCGGTCACCGGTGTGCGCGCGACGTACTGCGCGCCGGCGGCGTCGAGATAGTCTTCGGCGGCGACGCGCACGCGGCCGTTGATCACTTCCGGTGCGGCGTCGAAGCGCTCGCCGAATTCTTCCGGGGTGCGGTAGCTGAGCATGGCGAACTGCCGTGCCAGCGCCAGGCCGTGGTCTTCGCCGCACTGCAGTTGGCCAAGGGCGACGGCGCGGCGCTGCAGTGCGCGCCAGGCCGCTGCATACGGGTGCGGGCGATGCGCACCGCTGGCCAGCACAAGCTGGCGCACGCGGGCGCGATGACGGATCGCGAACTGTTGGCCGACCAGCGCGCCATACGAATAGCCAACGAAGGCCTTCAGCGTGCGGATACCCAGATGATCCAGCAGCAATGCCAACGCATCGGCCTGGTCGGCGGTATCGATCGGCACGTCCAGCGCACCATCGGCCCCGATGAAGTCGAACGCCAGCACGCGCAGCTGCTGCGGATCCAGGGTGCGACCACTGCCGACCAGGTCTTCGGCCCAGCCCTTCTCGCTGAACTGTGTGTTGGAGGCCACATGGCGATGCGCGGAAATACCGCCGGCCAGTACCACAACCGGCGCGTTGGCCGGACCGACCCACTCATAGCGCAGGCGCACCGGGCTGGGGCCGGCATGACGCATCGACAGCACCGCGGCGAACTCACCGCGCTCGGCATGCACGTGGTCTTCGACCGGCACGCTGACGGGGACAAAGGGTTCGGGGCGAACGGCGGTACTGGCAGCGAAGCTCATGGCGGGATCCGGTTGGGGAATCGGCCATCGAGCCTTCGCGGGGCTCGCGTTCGAGATGCACGTGCAGTGCATGGTTCGAACCATCTTTCGGTGGACGCCACGGTCCCCGCAGGATTTGGCACCTACGCGGACGCTTTCGCATCCGCGGGCTGCCCCGGCTTCAAAGGGCCTGTCCCTCTGCCGGTCTCGATGGTGACGCCACGATGCCAGCCCTTCCGGGCACTGTCAATCCCTTCATGCGGATAAAGCGATGAATATTTTCAGGTCAGGTATGCGAGAGGCGTCGCGGTCGCTCCGTTCAGGATCGGGTACAGTCCCGGCGGTCCATTTTTCTGAATCCGCTGATGCCACGCCTGCCCTTGACCTGCCTGCTCCTGCCGCTGCTGGCCAGTACTTCCGCCGGCGCCAGCGACTGGCGCCAGGGCTGGGGAATGCTGCCGAAGGCGTCCACCACCTCCAGCGCCGACGCGGGGGCCGGGGCCGCGAAGGAGGCCCTTCCGATGGCCCAGCTGCGCCTGCAGCCGATCGGCGAACAGTGGCAGGCCCGGATCGACAACACCCTGGCCGGGCCGCTGCAGATCGAACTGCGCGCGGCCCCCGGGCACCCGGTCGACGGCTTGCCGGTGCAGTCACTGATACAGGGCGACAGCAGCCTGGTGGTCGGTCACCTCCCCGCGCCGGTCAACGGCCGGATGCTGGACCTGCGCCTGCAGTCGGTACCGGGCAACCCCGCCGCACAGGCCGAGGATGTGGCCTACCGCCTGCCCTTCGATGATGCGCGCCCGCGCGTGGATCAAGCGCCGCAGGGCCGGTTCAGCCACGACGACGAGGAGAACCGCGATGCGGTCGACTTCGCGCTGCCTGAAGGTACGTTGGTGCTGGCCGCACGCGAGGGCACGGTGATGCAGATCCAGGATGGCTTCCGTGGCAACGGCCAGGACCGCGAACGCGATGGTGCCCGCGCCAATTTCATCCGCGTGCTGCACAGTGACGGCAGCATGGCCCTGTACGGCCACCTGCAGGCGGGCGGCATGCGCGTGCGCCGTGGCCAGGCGGTGGGAGCCGGGCAACCCCTCGGCCTGTCCGGCAACAGTGGCTACAGCAGCGCCCCACATCTGCACTTCGTGGTACAGGTCAACCGCGGCATGGGCCTGCGCTCGGTACCGGTGCGCATCTTCACCGGCCAGGGCCAGCTGCAGTTCGCCCGCCAGGGCGAGGCCGACGGTGGCACCGGGCGCTGACCGGCCCCGGCCGGTATAATCGGGCGCTTATCTCTTTGAAAAGCGCCCCGGGCGGGCGCCACTGCCATGTCCGAAGTCGCCAACGAAGCGTCGCGTCGCCGCACCTTCGCCATCATCTCCCACCCTGACGCCGGCAAGACCACGCTGACCGAAAAGCTGCTGCTGTTCGGAGGCGCGATCCAGATGGCCGGTTCGGTCAAGGGCCGCAAGGCCGCCCGCCACGCCACCTCCGACTGGATGGCGCTGGAAAAGGAACGCGGCATCTCGGTCACCTCCTCGGTGATGCAGTTCCCGTACGAAGACAAGATCGTCAACCTGCTCGACACCCCTGGCCACGCCGACTTCGGCGAGGACACCTACCGCGTGCTGACCGCGGTGGACTCGGCGCTGATGGTGATCGACGTGGCCAAGGGCGTGGAAGAGCGCACCATCAAGCTGATGGAAGTCTGCCGCCTGCGCGACACCCCGATCATGACCTTCATCAACAAGCTCGACCGCGAGGGCAAGGACCCGATCGAGCTGCTGGATGAAGTGGAAACCGTGCTCGGCATCCAGTGCGCGCCGGTGACCTGGCCGATCGGCATGGGCCAGCGCCTGAAGGGCGTGGTCCACCTGCTGACCGGGGAAGTACACCTGTACGAGCCGGGCCGCAACTTCACCCGCCAGGACTCGACCATCTTCCCGTCCATCGATGCCCCCGGCCTGGCCGAGAAGATCGGTGCACAGATGCTGGCCGACCTGCGTGACGAACTGGAACTGGTGCAGGGCGCCAGCCACCCGTTCGACTTGGAAGCCTACCGCGCCGGCAAGCAGACCCCGGTGTTCTTCGGCTCGGGCGTGAACAACTTCGGCGTGCAGCCGCTGCTGGACTTCTTCGTCGAGCATGCACCGTCGCCGCAGGCACGCTCCACCACCGGCCGAGAGATCGCCCCGGAAGAAAGCAAGCTGACTGGCTTCGTGTTCAAGATCCAGGCCAACATGGACCCGCAGCACCGTGACCGCGTGGCGTTCATGCGGGTCTGCTCGGGCCGTTTCAGCGCCGGCATGAAGACCTTCCACGTGCGCACCGGCAAGGAAATGAAGCTGGCCAACGCCCTGACCTTCATGGCCAGCGATCGTGAAATCGCCGCCGAAGCCTGGCCGGGCGATGTGATCGGCATCCACAACCACGGCACCATTTCCATCGGCGATACCTTCACCGAGGGTGAAGCGGTCACCTTCACCGGCATTCCGAACTTCGCCCCGGAACTGTTCCGTCGCGCGCGCCTGCGCGATCCGCTCAAGCTCAAGCAGCTGCAGAAGGGCCTGGCCCAGCTGTCCGAAGAGGGCGCAACCCAGTTCTTCCGCCCGCTGACCAGCAACGACCTGATCCTCGGTGCCGTCGGCGTGCTGCAGTTCGACGTGGCGGCCTATCGCCTGAAGGACGAGTACGGTGTGGAAGCCACCTTCGAGCCGGTCAGCGTGACCACCGCGCGTTGGGTCCACTGCAGCAACGAGAAGAAGCTGGAAGAGTTCCGCGAGAAGAATGCGCTGAACCTGGCACTGGATGCAGCCGGCCACCTGGTCTACCTGGCCCCGACCCGGGTCAACCTGCAGCTGGCGCAGGAACGCTCGCCGGACGTGCGCTTCTCGGCCACCCGCGAAGCGGCGCATACCGTTTCGGCAGGCTGATGACACGGGGTCGGATCCCTTTCCGGCAGGAAAGGGCTCTGACCCCGGCAGTCGCAGGCGGTTCATCCCCGCAACACAGGAATTCACCGACCATACGGTGACGGGCGTGCACACACCGCCCATCGCGGCGATGATAGGGGGGTGCGGGTCCCCCTCCCCGCGAACGATGCCTACGCCATGTCCACGACTTCCGTTGCTTCGATCCGCGAAGAAATCGCCAGCGCCCTGACCCACGGCCTCGGTGCCGTGCTCGCCCTGGGCGCCGGTGCAGTACTGATCACCCTGGCCGCCATCTACAGCGATGGCTGGCAGCTGGCGGGCGCGATCGTGTTCGGCATTGCGCTTCTGCTGCTGTACACCGCTTCCACCCTGTACCACGCCATCCAGCACCCGGTCGCCAAGGGCCGGCTGAAGGTGTTCGACCACTGCGCGATCTACGTACTGATCGCCGGCACCTATACCCCGTTCACCCTGATCGGCCTGCGCGGTCCGTGGGGCTGGGGCCTGTTCGCCGCAATCTGGACCCTGGCCCTGGCCGGGGTGGTGTTCAAGCTGTTCTACACCGGCCGCTTCAAGGCGCTTTCCACCGGCATCTACATCGCCATGGGCTGGCTGGTGATCGTGGCGATCAAGCCGATGCTGGCCTCGATCGACGGCTGGACCCTGGGCTGGCTGCTGGCCGGCGGCCTGTCGTACACGCTGGGCACCTACTTCTATCACCGCGAATCGATCCCCTATTCGCACGCGATCTGGCACCTGTTCGTGATCGGCGGCAGCGTCTGCCACTTCGTCGCGGTGACCATGCAGGTGCTGTAACACGGACCAGCGCGCCGCATGTGCACATGATGCACATGGACGCTTCGCGCCCCGTCCACGATGAGGGGGCAACCATGGCGGCGTGAATGCTGCCACGTCCCCTGCCGCGCCTCGTACTTCGCGCTGGCTGCGCCCCCCGGGCCCGCGCGGCCGGCGCTGGCTGGCCGTACTGATTTTCCTGCTGGCCGCGCTGCTGGTGCTGATCGCGCTGTGGGACTGGAACTGGTTCAAGGGGCCGGTCGAGCGCGCGGTGCAGGCACGCACCGGCCGTGCGCTGCACATCGGCCACCTGGATGTCGACCTCGGCCGCACCAGCACGATCCGTGCAGATGCGATCACCTTCGCCAACGCCGGTTGGGCCAAGCAGCCGAACATGGCCACGGCCGACCGCGTCGAGATCGACGTGCGGGTGTGGCCCCTGCTGCGTGGCAGCGTGCAGCTGCCGGAAGTGCGCTTGACCCGACCGGACGTGCTGCTGGAAACCGCGCCGCGCAAGGGCGAACCGGGCAACTGGGATTTCCTCGGTGACAGCGCTGGCGGCACAGGCCCACAGCTCAAACGCCTGCGCATCGACGACGGTCGGCTGCAGTTCCTCGATGCACTGGGCCGCACCGACATCCGTGTGGGCGTGCGCAGCGGCCAGCCGAAACAGGCCGATGCCTCGCCGCCGCTGCTGGTGCAGGGCAAGGGCCATTGGCAGGGCAACCCGTTCACGCTGCAGGGCGGAACCGAATCACCGCTGGAGCTGACCGACAGCGACCACCCGTTCCGCATCCACCTCGACGGTCGTGCCGGCGCTACCCACGCGGTGGCCAGTGGCACGCTGACCAATCCATTCCAGCTGCGGGTGTTCGACCTGCAGTTCGCGCTCAGCGGACAGGACCTGTCGGACCTGTACCCGCTGCTTGGCATTGCCATTCCGCCGTCGCCGCCCTATGCGTTGAACGGCCGGCTCAAGCGCGACCACAACATCTGGCACTACGACGCCTTCACCGGCAAGGTCGGCGACAGCGACCTCGGTGGCGACCTGCAGTTCGAGGTGGGACGCGACCGTCCAAGGCTGACCGCAACGCTGGAGTCCAAGCGCCTGGACTTCGATGACCTGGCCGGCTTCATCGGAGCGCCGCCGAAGACCGGCGGCGGCGAAACCGCGAATGCGGAACAGAAGGCGCAGGCCACCCGTGTCGCCGCCAGCAGCCGGGTATTGCCCGACACGCCCTACAACCTGGGCAAGCTGCGCGCGATGGACGCCGACGTGCGCTGGAAGGCGCACCGCATCAACGCACCCTCGTTGCCGCTGGACGACATGGACGCGCACCTGCTGCTGGATGACGGCGTGCTGCGGCTGGACCCGCTGAACTTCGGCGTGGCCGGCGGCGATATCCGCAGCACGATCCACATGGATGCACGCCAAGCGCAGATCCGCACCGCGTTGAAGGCCAGCGTGCGCGGCGTGCAGCTGGGCCAACTGTTCCCGGACGCGAAGTTGGCCGAGCAGGCCAAGGGCGGCATCGGCGGCGAAGTGGACCTGAGCGGCCGCGGCAATTCCATTGCCGCCATGCTGGGCAGCAGCAGCGGCGATGTCGGCGTGGCGATGGGCCGCGGCCACGTGGGCAACCTGGTGATGGAACTGGCCGGCCTGGACATCACCGAATCGCTGAAATTCCTGTTCACCGGCGACCGGCAGATCCCGCTGCGCTGCGCGTTTGCGGACTTCGGCGTACGCGACGGCCTGATGACCAGCCGTGCACTGGCGGTGGACACCACTGACACAATCATCATTGGCGAAGGCACCGTAAGCCTGCGCGATGAGCAGCTGGACCTGCTGCTGAAGCCGCGGCCGAAGGACAGGAGCATCCTGGTGCTGCGCTCGCCCCTGCGCATCGGCGGCACGTTCAAGGATCCCTCGTTCCGGCCGGACTTCAAGGCGCTGGGTGTACGTGGCGCGGTGGCCCTGGCGCTGGGCAGCATTGCCCCGCCGGCGGCGCTGCTGGCGACGATTGAACTGGGGCCGGGCAAGGATGCCGACTGCGGTGGGCAGGATGCGAAGTAAAAGCGTTTGTTCGGCGGCGCCTCTGTTGATCCTGGTTTGAGTGGGACGGGTGGGCCAGTCAGGACACGCCGTAAACCCATCCATGGGGGCTCGTAGGCGCCATCCATGGCGCCTGCGGTCCTGCCTGGCCCACCCGTCCCACTCCTGACAGTTTCCTGCGCGCGCGGAACGAGAGCGGAAATTCAAAATCAAAAGAAGAAGCAGAATCAAAAGCTGTGCCAACCAAGGTTGGCAGCTACCAAAAGCACGGGACGGCGAGCGCTTGCACCGCGCTCGCGGAGATGTGTCCAGAGGCGGAGGGCATGGCCGTGCAGGACCGTAGGCGCCAAGGATGGCGCCTACGAGCTACATGGACGTATTTACCGCGTGTCCTGCACGGCCATGCCCTCCGCCTCCCCCCCGCATCAGGAAGGCGCTGCTTTGGCTTTGGCCTTTGGCTTTGGCCTTTGGCTTTGGCCTTTGGCTCTGGCTTCGAAAAGCGGGCCGGCGGGCCGCAGGCCCGCCAGCGACACCCTCACCCGGCCACGATGTACTGCTGCAGCTGATCCAGTTCGCGCCGCTGCGCATCGATCACCGACTTCACCAGGTCACCGATCGAGATCACCCCCAGCACCTGGGCGCCCTCCACTACCGGCAGGTGGCGGATGCGGTAGTCGGTCACCAGCTGCAGGCAATGCTCCACCTGCTCGCCCGGCGACACCGTCACCACCTGCGCCGTCATGATCTCCGCCACCGCCGTATCGCGCGAAGAACGATCACGCAGCACGATCTTGCGTGCGTAATCTCGCTCGGAAAGGATACCGACCAGCCTCGGGCCGTCCATCACCAGCACCGCACCGATGCCCTTTTCCGCCATCAACCGGATCGCATCGATCACCGCCGCATCCGGCGCGACCGCATGTACTTCAGGAGACTTGCCGTCCAACAGTTGCCGTACCGTGGTCATCCGCCTGCCCTCCGAGGGTGGGTTGCAGGGCCGAGTCTGCCACGGACGATGCTAGCCACGCGTCAACCAGGTACAACGGCCGCTGCTTGGACTCTTCGTACAGCCGTCCCAGGTACTCGCCGATCAGGCCCAGCGCGATCAACTGCACCCCGCCCAGGAACAGGATCACCGCCATCATCGTCGGCCAGCCCGCCACCCGGTCGCCGTAAAGCGCGGCCTTGACGATCACCCACAGCCCGAACACGAAGGCCACCGCCGCGGTTGCCAGCCCCAGGTAGGTCGCCGCACGCAGTGGCACGGTCGAGAACCCGGTAATGCCTTCCAGGGCGAAGTTCCACAGCCGCCACAGGCTGAACTTGCTGGTGCCGGCCACGCGTGCGTGGCGGTGATAGGGCACCGCCACGCGCTTGAAGCCCACCCAGCTGAAAAGCCCCTTCATGAAACGGTGGCGCTCACGCATCTCGCGGAGCGCACTCAGCGCGCGTGGCGACAGCAGGCGGAAATCCCCGGTGTCGGCCGGGATCGGCGTACGCGAAAGGCGCCCCATCACGCGGTAGAAGATCGCCGCCGTGGCGCGCTTGATCCAGGCCTCGCCATCGCGCGCCAGGCGCGTGCCATAGACGTTGTCATGGCCCTCGCGCCAGCGCGCGATGAACTGCGGCACCAGTTCAGGCGGATCCTGGCCATCGGCGTCGAGGATCATCGCCGCACCTTCGCGCACCAGGTCCAGACCAGCGGTCAATGCCGCTTCCTTGCCGAAATTGCGCGACAGCTTGAGCGCGGAGACCCGCGCGTCGGCCTGCGCCAGGCGGGCGATCACCTCCCAGGTCCCGTCATGGCTGCCGTCGTCCACGTACAGGATGTGGCCGTCGATGTCGGGCAGCGCATCGAGTACCGCGCACAACCGCGGATGCAGCAACGGCAGTGCCAGGGCCTCGTTGTAGGCGGCGATGACGAAAGTGAGCCGTTCGCGGGTCATGCCCGGATTGTACGTTGCCGCCGCCCACAGATCAGGCGGCGCGCGCTCACTCGTCCGACAGGTACGCGGCCCCACCCAGCTGCCGTGCCTGGCGCTGGATCCAGGCGGCGCGCCGCTGCACGTACGGCCCGGGCTTTGCGGCGTTGTAGCGCCGTGGCGCCGGCAGCACCGCTGCCAGCCGCGCGCTCTCGGCCGGACTCAGCCGCGCCGCATCCTTGCCCCAGAACGTCTGCGCTGCCGCCTGCGCGCCATAGACACCGTCGCCGAACTCGGCGATGTTGGCGTACATCTCCAGGATGCGTTCCTTCGGCCACAGCGCTTCGATCAGCACCGTGTACCAGACTTCCAGGCCCTTGCGCACCCAGCTGCGCCCCTGCCACAGGAACAGGTTCTTGGCCACCTGCTGGCTGATCGTGCTGGCACCGCGCAGGCGCCCGCCCTTGGCATTGTGGTCGCGCGCCTTCTCGATCGCCTGCAGGTCGAAGCCGTTGTGGTCGGGGAAGCGCTGGTCCTCGGCCGCCACCAGCGAGATCGGCAGGCTCGGCGCCATCTGGTCAAGGTCGCGCCACTGGTAATGCAGACGATAGGACCAGTCCGCCTCGCCCAGCGCCTCTGCATGGCGCCACAGCATCACCGTGGACACCGGCGGGTCGATGAACCGCAGCACCAGGACCTGCAGGCAGCTGAAAGCCGCCAGCAGCACCGGCAGCCACAGCAGCCGTTTCCAGCGCCAGCGCCTGCGGCGCGGGCCTTCTGCGACGGCTTCCACCTTGTGCTGCTCTCCCCCTGCCCCCATTACTGGTGCATCCTTCTTCTATCTGGTTGTCGGCGCATTATCCGGCAACCGCCCCCGTTTACGCGCGATGTGAGCCGATGACCGCCAACCCCGATTCCCTGATCCGCTTCCTGCTCCCCGACGCTGGCGTCCGTGGCGTCCACGTGCGCCTGCAGGCCACCTGGCAGGAAATCCTGTCCCACGCCGAGTACCCGGATACCGCTGCCGAGCTGCTCGGCGAGGCCTGCGTGGCTTCGGCGCTGTTCACCGGCCACACCAAGATCGACGGACGCCTGTCGATCCAGCTGCGCAGCAGCACCGCCCTGCGCACCCTGTTCGCCGAGTGCACCGCCGCCGGTACCCTGCGCGGCATCGCCCAGCTCAGCGAAGGCGCCGACGCGCCGCGCGACCTGTCCAGCCTTGGCGATGACGCCCTGCTCGCGATCACCATCGAGAACCCGGGCCTGGACCCGCGTGAACCACAGCGCTACCAGAGCCTGGTCGGACTGACCGCACCGGAACTGGACGAAGCCTTCGAGGACTACTTCCGCCAGTCCGAGCAGCTGCCGACCCGCCTGCTGCTGGCCGCCGACCGCAATGGCGCCGCCGGCCTGCTGCTGCAGAAGCTGCCGGGCGACGAGGGCGACGAGGACGGCTGGGCACGCGCCAGCGCCCTGTTCGAGACCCTGGGCAAGGCCGAACTGCTGGCCACCCCGGCCGAGCAGCTGCTGCACCGCCTGTTCCACGAGGAGAAGCCGGCGCTGATGGGCGAAAAGCCGCTGTCCTTCGCCTGTTCGTGCTCGCGTGAGCGGGTCGCGTCGATGCTGCAGTCGCTGGGTGAGGACGAGGCCCGTGCCGCGGCTGCAGACACCGGCGCCGTCGAGGTCCGTTGCGAATTCTGCGGGCGGGAGTATCACTTTCCGTTGACGGAGTTCGGCATACTGTTCCACGGTGCCGAGGGGACCGTGCCGGCACCTGAACGGCTTCAGTAAACAGCTTGTCTTGCATCTGGGGGGATCAAGGCTTGTTAAGAATTCATAAACACCCTACGATCAAGTTCCCGTATCTGCGGGAACTTCCGTTGTCCTTTCCTGTCTGAACTGGTTCGATGCGTACCTTCCTGCGTCTACCGCTGGCCATGATGATCGCCCTTGGCGCGATCACGGGCGTGCATGCGCAGAGCAAGGACACCCGCACCGTGCTGCCGGTATGGAACAAGGGCAGCGGCAAGGTCGAGGCCCTGCTGTACCTGGAGCCGACCGGTGAACAGGCTGCCGGGGCGCGCTGGCATTTCGGCCGCAACTCGCTGGATGCGGCCTTTGGCCTGTCCTCCGGCGATTCGCTGGGCCTGCTCTGCAGCAGCAGCGGGACCAGCATGAGCGGCCTCGCCAGTCACTGCATGCTGGCCAGTCTCGGCGACGAGGACGACCTCAACAGCCGGCGCTTCACCGGCACCGCCGCGTTGAACCGTGGCAGCAGCCGCCTCGGCATCACCGCCGGAACCGGCCGTGAAACCCTGCCGGCATGGCTGGCAGGCCCGAACAAGACCCCTTCGCTGCGCGCCGAGCAGAATGACCTGACCGTGTTCGCGCAGAAGAACATCGGCCGCGAAGGCTTCGTTTCCATCGCCGGCACCTACGCCAAGGCCCGCCTGGTACCGCTGGCCGACGCTTCGCCGGCCATCGCCGACCGCTGGGACAGCAAGAGCCTGAGCATCGGCGCCGGCTACGGCAATTTCACCGGCAGCATCATCGGCCGCGTCATCGACGTGCCGGGCAAGCCCGGCAAGTGGGAAGGCCTGGGCATCGGCCTGACCTGGCGCACGCCGTGGTCCGGCCAGCTCACCGTGGGCGCCGAGAACGTGATCAGCCGCGGCAAGAATCCGTTCTCGCCACGCAACGAAAGCAACGACGACGGCACCGTGCCGTACGTGCGCTACGAGCAGGATCTGTAAGCTCCCTGCCGCATCACCGCGACGTTTCCGCGCGCTCCCTTCACCCCTTCCCTAAAACCTTGCCGCCACCACTTGGCGATGCGCAAGCGCCTATGCGCGGGCTGGTCCAGCGCGGGCCGCGCGGTGTGCCTGCGCCATCAAGCCTGCCTGCCCCATGAAAAAAGCCACGCCCCTTTCGGGGCGTGGCCATGTCACACGTACGGATTACGCCGCGGTCAGAAGCGCTGGGTGTACTTCATGTACAGGAAGCGACCGATGTCGAAGCCACCGTAATAGGAGACGTTCGCGCTCGGCTGGCTGTACATGGTCGGGCCCACGCGGCCGAACACGTTGTTGGCACCCACGGCCACGGTCGCATTCCACGGTGCGTTCCAGCGCAGCTGGACGTCGTTGAACACGGTCGCGCCACGCTGGTTGGTCGCGCTGCCCACCGCCACGCCCTGGTTGTTCGGCGAAGCGTAGTTCGGCAGGTTGCACTCTTCCGGGAACGTCACGGCACTCAGGCACGCTTCCTTCATGCCGGAGAAGTAACGGACGGTCCAGCTGGCGCCGAAGTCACCCATTTCCCAACCCAGGTTCAGGTTCGAACGCACGCGGAAGGCGTAGCCAGCCCAGCCCACGCCGGTGCGGGGGTTCGGGTGGGTGACCGCGTTCTTGGTGGTGACCAGGTCATCACGCGAGGTGTAGGTGCTGGTCCACTGCGCGCTGAAGTTGCCGAAACGATCGGTCGGCAGGCGGTAGCTGACATCCAGGTCGAAGCCTTCCACCTCGCGGTAGCCAGCGTTGATGCCGGTGCGCTTGAGGTTGTTGACGATGCCAGTCACCGGATCACGCGTGAACGCCGAGCAGCGTGCCGCGATGTCGTTGACGTAGCAGTCGTTGAGGATCAGGTTGGCCGTGTCGGAGATGATGGTGTTCTCGACGCGGATTTCCCACCAGTCCAGCGACATGTTGAAGTTCTGGATGAAACCCGGGCTCCAGACGAAGCCCAGGGTCTTGGACGTCGAGGTTTCCGGGGTCAGCTGGTCGTTGGAGCCGGAGACGAAGGCCAGCGGGGTCTGCGACGATGCAGCGGTGGTCGGGGTGAAGCCCTGCTGCTGCTGGCGGAAGTTGTTGACGTTGACGCCGGCCGGCAGAGCTGCGGCGCAACGGGCACGCACCGCAGCGTTGGTGCGCGCCGCACCGTAGACCGAGTCGCACGGATCGGTGAAGAAGTCGAACGACTGCGAACCGCCGCTGTACAGGTCGGCGATGGTCGGGGCACGGAAGCCTTCGGCCCAGGTACCGCGGATCAGCAGCGAGTCGATCGGCTTCCACTTGAAGCCGAACTTGCTGTTCAGCGTGGTGCCGAAGGTGTCGTAGTCCGAATGACGGGTGGCCGCGTTGAGGCTCAGCTCGCGGGCGCCCGGCAGGTCGGCCAGGATCGGCACGTTGAACTCGGCATAGACTTCGTCAACCTTGTAGCCACCACCGGTCGGGAAGTTGGCCAGGCCGGAGGTGTTGCCCGACTGCACCAGCGCGTCCGGGCTGAAGCTGCCCGTTTCCTTGCGGTGTTCGATACCCACGGCGAAGCCCAGGTCGCCGGCCGGCAGGGTGAACAGGCTGCCGGCCAGGTTGGCGGTGACGACCTTGGTGGTGGTCTCGGCGGTGGAGTGCGCGGACGGGAACAGCAGGTTCTGCAGGGCGGTATTGCCGGTCAATGCGCCATTGGCACCATTGCTCTGGATGCCGGCATGCAGGAACGGGTTGTACGGCACGCACTGGTTCAGCCCGATCGGGTTGGCCACGGTACCGCACTGCGCCACGCCGCTGCTGTTGATGAAGGACGGACCCACCGCCGCACGCAGCGCGGTCAGGTTGAGGTCGCCGGTGCTGGTCTGGACCAGCTTGTTGTTGTTGTACAGGTAGCCGACATCCCAGTCGAACAGGCGGTCGGAGAACTCGAAGCTGCCTTCCAGGCCGCCGCTAAAGCGGAAGGTGGTCAGCTCTGCACGGGTGTTGCGCGGCACTTCCGAAGTACGACGCCACCAGTTGGCGATGTCGGCGCCCAGCGGATTGAACACACTGCTGGCCGAAATCGGCGAACCGAAGGCCAGTGCGCCGTACGGATAGCCGGCGATCTGGCGGTTCGAATCGCGGAAGCTGTACAGCATGTTGGTGCGCAGGCGCACGTTGTCGGTCAGGTCGTAGATGCCATCGACGAACACCGCACGGCGTTCCTGCGGGGTACGCAGGTCGGTCTGCAGGTTGGTGTTGGTCTTGTCCTTGGTGGAGAAGCTGTTGACGTTCTGCGCGACGTAGTCGGCCTTGTTGCTCGCGTTGCCACCCTCACGCAGGATCACGCGCACTTCGCGGTTCGGGTTGCTCGCGCTGGCCGCCGGATAGGTGACGCCCGGCAGGCCATCGGCCGGACGGCTGACGAAACCGCCGAACTCACCGACGGTGGTCCAGCCGAAGTCCGGATGGTTGGCGCTGCGCGGGAAGGCGCCGTACGGACGATCCGCTGCGGCGACCTTGTCTTCCTTGGCGTACTCGGCACCGATGGTCAGCGAACCGCGCTCACCCTTCACGCCCATGGTGAAGTCCATGGTGCGGGTGGCACCGTCGCCTTCACTGTACTGGCCGTAGTAGACGCTGCCGGTGGCGCCTTCGAAGTTGGTACGGGTGATGATGTTGATGACGCCGGCGATGGCATCGGAACCGTAGATCGACGAAGCGCCGTCCTTCAGCACTTCGATGCGCTCGATGGCCGAGACCGGCACGGTCGAGATGTCCTGCAGGCCACCGGTGGTGATGCCCAGGCGCTTGCCGTTGAGCAGCACCAGGGTGCGGGTGGCGCCCAGGTCACGCAGGCTGATGTAGGTGCCGCCGACGGCTTCGCCCGAGGACAGCGGCTGGGCACGGCTGATCGGCGGCGTACCCACGGCGCTGATGTTCTGCAGGATGTCAGCGACCGACGAGAAGCCCTGCTTGTCGATGTCGGCGCGGCTGAGGGTCAGGACAGGCTGGGCGGTTTCGACGTCGACGGTACGGATGCGCGAACCGGTGACTTCGATGCGGTCCAGGTTGGTGGCGGTCTGGGCAGACGCCACACCGGTGCCGGCAACGGATGCGGCGCTGGCGGCCAGCGCAACGCACACAGCATCGCGCAGCTTGTTGCTGTTCAACTTCATGGGCTCTCTCTCCATGGATCTTGGGTTGTGTGCTGAGTCCAACCGACGTACCCCAAAAGGGAGGCACAAAAAACGGCTGGTGACCCGATAGTAGCCACACTTGATCTGGAATTAAAGAGTCGTTAAGAAAACGCCCAAATCGCGTGAAACCGATCTCACTACGACATACGTTGGCGCACTGAAGTCGCCCTGCAAGGCGCATTCGGCACTTGCAGGGCGTCATTTTCCCATTCAGCTGGGAATGAGCGTCTCGATCAGATGCTCGACATAGGCCTCAAAATCCTCGCGGGCCTGCTTGGGTTGCTGCAGCTGCAGCGAAAGCTGCAGGAAGCCGACGTAGGCTGCATAGGCCAGGCGCGCGCGATGGCGTGCATCGGTGGAGCTGAGCCCGGCCTGGCGGAACGAAGCAACCAGGTAGTCGAGCCGGCGCTGCGACACGCGGTCGATCACAGGGCGCACCATCGGGTGGTCCAGCGCCTTCAGCAGTTCGCTGTAGATGATGTGCGGCTGCACTTCGTGCGCCACCATCTGGAACAGCTGGCGCAGGCGCACGCGCGGATCCGGCACATCCTCCAGGCTGCCGAACACCTGTTCCTGTTCGAACAGTTCCCAGCGTTCCAGCGCCGCCTGCAGCAGTGCATCACGCGAGGGGAAGTGCCAGTAGAAACTGCCCTTGGTCACACCCAGGCGCCGCGCCAACGGTTCCACCGCGACGGCACCCACACCTTGTTCAGCAATCAGATCGAGAGCTGCCTGGGCCCAGTCTTCGGCACTCAGGCGGCTGTTGCGGCCGGCGCGCGGTTCGCCGGCGGAAGCGTCAGGTTGATTCATGGGCTGATTTAACCATACGCCGGGGTTCGTTGCAGTACGCGGTTGCGGCCGAAACCGTCGCGGCGCCCGCCAGGGCGCCTGCCGCAGCGCACCATACCGTGCAGTATTGACTTCCCTCACAAGCGATCCATACTAGCAAGTATGGTTACGTCCCCTACTCCCGCTGCGTTCCATGATCTTCGCCTGGAGGCCGCCCATGGCGCGCGCCTAGCCGCGACTGCCAGCGACCATGGCCGCCGTGGCCGGGTGTTGTTCGCGCATGGCTTCGGCCAGACCCGGCATGCCTGGAACGCCACCGCACGGGCCCTGTCTGCGGCGGGACTGCAGACGCTGGCCTACGACGCTCGTGGCCATGGCGATTCGGACTGGAATGCCGCCGAACTGCCCTATCACGGCGAACAGTTCGCTGATGACCTCATCGTGCTGGCCGGGGAACAGCCGCGCCCGCCGGTGCTGGTCGCAGCCTCGATGGGCGGCCTGTTCGGCCTGCTGGCCGAATCGCGCTGGCCGGGCCTGTTCTCGGCGATGGTGCTGGTGGACATCACCCCGCGCTGGGATACCGCCGGTGTTGAACGCATCCTCGCCTTCATGACCGCCCATCCCGATGGCTTCGGCTCGCTTACCCAGGCCGCCGATGTGATCTCGGCCTACATGCCGCACCGTCCGCGCAAATCCGAGCAGTCGCTGCGCGCACTGCTGCGCGAGGACGGCCACGGGCGCTGGCGCTGGCACTGGGACCCGCGCCTGGTGGCCGAACTGGCCCGCGACAGCGAACAGCACCAGGACGCACTGGCCGAGGCCGCACGCCAGGTGAAGTGCCCGCTGCTGCTGGTCAGCGGCGGCCGCAGCGACCTGGTCACGCCACAGACCGTGGCCGAATTCCTGGCGTTGGCGCCGCACGCGCGCCATGTGCAGCTGCCGCAGGCCACGCACATGGTCGCCGGCGATGACAACGACGCCTTTACCGCTACTGTGTTGGACTATCTGGACGTGTTGCCCGCAGCGGATGCTGCGGCTTCGTCCGCCACAAACGAGCACGTCACCGGAGCACGCTCATGAGCATCGTTCTTCCCTTCCTCGCCCTGCTGCTGGCAGGCGCGTTCGTCGCCTACCACCGCATGCGGCTGGTTACCTGGACGCTGATCAGCGTGGCCCTGCTGGTCGCCTGCTGGTTCATCCCCTATGTCAACCAGACCGCCACGATCGTGGCTGCCGCCGTGTTGGCCGTCATCACCGTGCCGCTGCTGCTGCCGTTCATCCGCAAGCCGCTGCTGACCGGCCCGATGATGAAGGTGTTCCGCAAGGTGCTGCCGCCGCTGTCGCAGACCGAGCGCATCGCGCTGGAAACCGGCTCGGTCGGCTTCGAGGGCGAACTGTTCACCGGTGATCCGGACTGGAACATCCTGCTCAACTACCCCAAGCCGCAGCTGACCGCCGAAGAACAGGCCTTCCTCGATGGCCCGGTGGAAGAGCTGTGCACGATGGTCAACGACTGGGAAATCACCCACGTCCATGCCGACCTGCCACCGGAACTGTGGGCCTTCATCAAGAAGAACAAGTTCTTCGGCATGATCATTCCGAAGGAATACGGCGGCCTGGGCTTCTCCGCGCTGGCCCACCACAAGGTGATCCAGAAGCTGGCGTCGGTGTCCTCGGTGGTCAGCTCCACCGTCGGCGTGCCGAATTCGCTGGGCCCGGGTGAACTGCTGGTGCATTACGGCACCCAGGAACAGAAGGACCAGTACCTGCCGCGCCTGGCCGATGGCCGCGAAGTGCCCTGCTTCGGCCTGACCGGTCCGTTCGCCGGCTCCGACGCCACCTCGATCCCGGACTACGGCATCGTCTGCAAGGGCGAGTGGAACGGCGAGCAGGTGCTCGGCGTCAAGCTGACCTTCGACAAGCGCTACATCACCCTGGCCCCGGTCGCTTCGCTGATCGGCCTGGCGTTCCGCATGTACGACCCGGATGGCCTGATCGGCGATACCCGCGACATCGGCATCACCCTGGGCCTGCTGCCGCGTGACACCGCCGGCGTTGAAATCGGCCGTCGCCACTTCCCGCTGAACTCGACGTTCCAGAACGGCCCGATCCGCGGCAAGGACGTGTTCATTCCGCTGACCCAGCTGATCGGTGGCGCAGCCATGGCCGGCAAGGGCTGGAACATGCTCAACGAGTGCCTGGCCGTGGGTCGCTCGATCACCCTGCCCTCCACCGCCAGCGGCGGCGCCAAGGCCGGTGCTGCCGTGACCGGCGCCTATGCACGCATCCGCAAGCAGTTCGGCCTGTCGGTCGGCCGCTTCGAGGGCGTGGAAGAAGCGCTGGCCCGCATCGGCGGCAAGGCCTACAAGATCAGTGCGCTGTCGCAGGCCACCGCGGCTGCGGTTGACCGTGGTGACGTGCCGTCGGTGCCGTCGGCGATTGCCAAGTACCACTGCACCAACATGAGCCGTGAAGTGATCTCGGACATGATGGACGTGATCGGCGGCAAGGGCATCATCCTGGGGCCGCGCAACTTCGCCGGCCGCAGCTGGCAGGCCGCGCCGATCGCGATCACCGTGGAAGGCGCCAACATCATGACCCGCAGCCTGCTGATCTTCGGCCAGGGTGCGATCCTCTGCCACCCGTGGGTGCTGAA
This sequence comes from Stenotrophomonas sp. 78350_Sma, assembly GCF_056482105.1. Taxonomy (NCBI): domain Bacteria; kingdom Pseudomonadati; phylum Pseudomonadota; class Gammaproteobacteria; order Lysobacterales; family Lysobacteraceae; genus Stenotrophomonas; species Stenotrophomonas sp. 78350_Sma. The sequence continues at coordinate 3,540,669 of NZ_CM151182.1, forward strand.
GGAAATGAAGGCCGCGCAGGATCCGGACACCCGTGCCGGCCTGCAGGAGTTCGACCGCAGCCTGTTCGGCCACATCCGTTTCGGCCTCTCCAATGCCGTGCGTTCGTTCTGGTTCGGCCTGACCGGCGCGCGCTTCGGTGCCGCACCGGGCGACGCCTACACCCGCCGTTACTTCCGCAAGCTGGACCGTTATTCGGCCAACCTGGCGCTGATGGCCGACATCTCGATGATGACCCTCGGCGGCAAGCTGAAGTTCAAGGAGTCGCTGTCCGGCCGCCTGGGCGACGTGCTGAGCCATGTCTACATGACCAGCGCCATGCTCAAGCGCTACCACGACGAAGGCGCACCGCAGGCCGACCAGCCGCTGCTGGCCTGGGCCTTCCATGACAGCGTGCACAAGATCGAGGAATCGCTGTCGGCCGCGCTGCGCAACTTCCCGATCCGTCCGATCGGCTGGCTGATGTGGGCACTGATCTTCCCGCTCGGCCGTCGTGCCGAGGCCCCGGGTGATCGCCTGAGCCGTCGCGTCGCCGCCCTGCTGATGGCGCCGAACGAAGCGCGCGACCGCCTGGCCAGTGGCGTGTTCCTGACCCCGTGCGAGAACAACCCGGGTGGCCGCATCAACAGCTACCTGAGCAAGGCGATCATGGCCGAGCCGGTGGAGCGCAAGTTCCTGAAGGCGCTGAAGAGCAAGGGCATCGAGGCGCTGGACTTCAAGGCGCAGCTGGACGAGGCCGTGGCCGAAGGCGTGATCACCCAGGACGAGCGCAGCCTGCTGGAAGAACTGCGCACGCTGACCCTGGACACGATCACCGTGGACGACTTCGACACCCACGAACTGCGCGCGGCCAGCTACTACGACCGCCAGCACAAGGACCCGCATTCGCAGGCGGCCTGATCGCCCGCGACACGCGTTGCCTCGACGGCGGGCCTTGGCCCGCCGTCGCTTTATCCGCCGACCGGAACACCGACCATGTCCACGCCCCTGCTCTCGCTCTACCACCGGCTGCAACGCTGGCCTGCCGGCACCTGGCTGTTCTCACGCGCGGTGTGCTTCAAGGCGCCCTACTTCGCCAGCATCGCACCGCGCATCACCCGCCTGGAACACGGTCGCTGCGAAGGCACGCTGGCCGACCGCCGCAGGGTGCGCAACCACATCGGCACGGTGCACGCGATCGCGATGTGCAACCTGGCCGAACTCACCGCCGGGCTGATGGTCGACGCCTCGCTGCCGAAGGGCATGCGCTGGATTCCGAAGGGCATGCAGGTGCAGTACCTGGCCAAGGCGCGCGGCACGCTGCAGGCAGTGGCGCTGCCGGCGCAGCCGATCGTGGCGGCGGAGCGTGGCTATGCGCTGCCGGTGACGGTGAGCGTGCGCGACCACGCGGGGACGGAGGTGTTCAGCGCGGTCATCGACATGTGGATGTCGCCGGCGAAGTAGCGTTCCCGCGAACGGCGCAGCCCCTCGTGGGTGGACGGTTGATCGCGGAAAGCCTTGGTTTGGCTGGGGGCGGTGAGTTCGCGGGGGACGCCGTGAACCCGTCCCTGGGGGCTTGGCCGCGGCATCCATGCCGCGGACACCCCCGCGAACTCACCACCCCCAGCCTCTGACAGATTTCTGCGGCGTCCACCCACGCAAGAAAAAAAGGAAGAGCAGAAGCAAAAGCAAAAGCGGCCCACTGGCCGCTTTTTTCATGCACGCAGAATCCACGAGCGCAGCGACCCGCTGTTGCTCTTGATCTTCTTTTTCTTCTCCGTGGGCTGGCCGCGCACGGAAACTGTCAGGGGCCGGGCGGGTTGGGTTCGCGGGGGTGTCCGCGGCATGGATGCCGCGGCCAAGCCTACACGGACGTACTTGCGGCGTCCCCCGCGAACCCAACCCGCCCGGCCAACCCCATGACAAGCATTTCGCGACCACCCCACGAGGGGCTGCGCCGTTGGCTGGAAATCACGCCAGCGCGCGAAACACCAACGCCAGGATCGCCGGCACCGCCTGGATCATGAAAATGCGCCGGCTCACGCTGTACGCACCGTAACACCCCGCCACCACCACGCAGGCCAGCGAGAACGTCAGCAGCACCGGCTGGTCGATCACCAGCCCCACCCCGATGCCCGCCGCCAGGAAGCCGTTGTACAGGCCCTGGTTCGCCGCCAGCACGCGCGTGGTCTCCGCCTTCTCCGGCGTGTTGCGGAAGGTCTTCAGGCCCAGCGGGCGGGTCCACAGGAACATCTCCAGCACCAGGAAGTACAGGTGCAGCACCGCGACCAGCACGGTCAGCAGCAGCGCGATCAGCGACATCGTTTCTCTCCTCGAAATGACTGGGTGGGATCAGCGGTCGCGCGGCAGTTTCTTTTCTTCGCGCAGCACGCCGAACGCGGCGGCGGTCATGCACGCGGCCACCAGCATGCCGCCGATGAACACCACATGCGAGCCGAACAGGGACAGGCCCTTGTGCACCCACGCAAAGCTCAGGTCCGCGCCGCGGTAGACCACCGTATCGATGGCCGCGCCGGCCTTGTAGCGCCACTGCCGGTCCACGCGGGTGTAGATGGTTTCGCGGGCCGGCTTGGCCAGTGCGAACTCGCTGGCGCGGGTCATCACCTGCACCACCGCCACCATCAACGGCATGGGTGAAGCGGCAAGCACCGAGAAGCCGATCAGAATCGCAAATCCAGGGATCAACAGGGCCGGCGCGATGCCATGCCGCGACAGCAGCCAGCGGGTCAGGCCCAGCTGCATCAGCAGCGCCAGTGCATTCACTGCCAGGTCGATACGCGAGAAGAAGGCCGTGGCAGCGCCTGCATCGTTGAACGCCGCACGCACGATGCTGGCCTGCTGGTTGTACAGCAGGGTGCCCACGCCCACACCGAACACCACCATGATCGCCAGCCAGCGCAGCAACGGCTCACGCACGATCAGTTTCAGGCCGTCCAGCACGCTGCCGCCCATCGGCTTTTCACCGTCGACCAGTTGCTGTTCGCGCTCGCGCAGCACCGCCCAGTGCCGCAGGCGCCAGATGCTCAACAGGCAGATGGCGAGAAAACCTGCCGAGACCAGCATCAGGTTGGCGATGCCCACGCGCTGCACCAGCGCACTGGTGATGATCGGGCCGAGGAAGGCACCGATGGTGCCAGCCGCGCCGATGTAGCCGTAGAAAGCACGGGCCTGTGCGTTGGAAAACACATCGGCCATGAAGCTCCAGAACACCGCCACCGCGAACAGGTTGAAGACGGTGATCCAGAAAAAGAACGCCATGCCGCGGCCTGGCACACCGCTATCGAACAGTACGTAGAAGCCCAGCAGGGTGACGATGAAGAAGCCATACACCGCCGGCAGGAACACCCGTCGCGGGAAGCGGCTGACCAGCCAGCCATAGACCGGCTGCAGCACCAGCATGATCACGAACACGCAGGAGAACAGGAACTGCAGCACGAAGTCCTTCAGCGCGATGCCGTGGCTGGCGAACCAGGCGATCAGCATCGGCGGAAACACGGTCTCCAGATCGGCCGAGGCAGCCATCGCCTCACGCACCGGGCGCAGCACGTAGTAGCCGCTGAGCAGGCAGAAGAAGTACAGGAACGACCACCACAGCGCCGGCGACTCACGCAGCGCCGCCGTCAGCCCACGCAACGGCCCCTTGCCCTTCACCGCGCTCACGCGGCGTCCCTCGCCAGAAGACGGCGGTTGGACAGCGGCATGGCAGGCTCCGGGGGCGGTGAAGCGCGTACGTTAGCCAATGCACTGCAACATCGCCAGCAGCAGCCACTCAGAAGGCTGCAACGCAGTGTCACGGCCCCACCCGTACGACACGTTCCGATACATGCTTTCGGGGCGTCAAAATTCCAACTTTTTCAACGAGATGCGCATTCATCTTCGCTTTGTTTGTGCACAAGGGAAAAGCGGCGCTAGAATCGCCATCAGCAGTCGCGCACGGGTCTCCACGATGAAAAAGAACAGCCTGCGTCGTCCGATCCGTTCGGCGGCCACCGGTTTGCTGGGCATGTTGATGCCCGTTGCCTTGTCCACCACCGCGCAGACCCCGCCGCCATTGCCGCCGATGCCGGCCAACATCGAGTCCACTGCGGCCTCCGCCGTCGCCCACACCCAGCCGGCGGCCTACCGCACCGGCCTGGTGCCGCAGGTGCAGGCGCCCGCCGCAGGCTTCAACGTCGCCAACATCGAATCGATGGCGCAGCAGCTCACCTATGGCGAGCGCGTGCCAGGCATGGCCGTGGCCATCGTGCAGGGCGGCCGCATCCTCAGCGCGCGTGGCTATGGCGTCACTGACGTCAACAATCCGCTGCCCGTCGATGCGCACACCGTGTTCCGCCTGGCATCGCTGTCCAAGGCCTTCGCCGGCACCATGGCCGGCCTGCTGGTCAACGATGGCACGCTGCGCTGGGACAGCAAGGTCACCGATTACGTGCCGGGCTTCCGCCTCAACTCGCCCGAAGCCACCGACCGCCTGACCGTGGCCGATGTGCTCAGCCACCGCGTCGGCCTGCCGTACAACGCCTACGACCGCGATATCGAAGGCAACGCCGAGTACTACTCGTTGACCCAGAAGCTGGCCAACACCAGCCTGAAGTGCCTGCCGGGCGACTGCTACGCTTACCAGAACGTGGCCTTCAGCCTGATCGGCGACGTTGTCTACGCCGCTTCCGGCAGCTTCTACGAGCAGTCGGTCGAGCGCCGCATCTTCAAGCCGCTGGGCATGAACGATGCCAGCCTGGGCCTGGCCGGCATCCAGGCCAGCTCGCGCTGGGCGCGTCCGCACGTGCGCAGCCGCAATGGCTGGGTGTCGCTGACGCCGAAGCCGACCTACTACCGCGTCGCCCCGGCTGCCGGCGTCAATGCCAGCGCCAGCGACATGGCGCAGTGGCTGCTCGCCCACACCGGGCACCGCCCTGACGTGCTGCCGGCGCCGCTGCTGGCCACCCTGCACTCCAGTCTGATCAACACCCCCGGTGAGATGCGTTCGGGCTGGCGCCGCGAGCGCCTGCATTCGGCCGGCTACGCACTGGGCTGGCGCACCTTCGACTATGCCGGCCACGACGTGGTGTTCCATGCCGGCGCCGTGCAGGGCTACCGCGGCCTGGTGGCATTGGTGCCGGAACGCGATCTCGGCATCGCCATCATGTGGAATGGCGAAAGCGGCCTGCCCAGCGGCCTGCTGCCGACCGTGCTCGATTCCGCGCTCGGCCTGCCGGCACAGCGCTGGCTGGATGTGGACACCGACTTCGGCAGCGACAACCTGATGGCCGAAGGCGCAAGCCCGGCGCAGCAGGACAAGCGCAAGGGCAAGGGTGCCTCGAGCAACCGCGCGGTGGCGTCGCCGCGCTGATCAGGCGGGCTCGACCGTAAGCATGAAGGGCGGCCCATGGGTCGCCCTTTCTGTTGTTTTCGCAGGGCTGAGCCATGCTCGACTCCGCCGGACCTGTGGAGCCGAGCATGGGCTCGGCTCTACAGCGCCGCAGCGCTAGTGCGCGAAGTAGTGCATGCCGCCATCCACCGGAATCACCGCACCGGTGATATAGCCGGCCAGCGGCGAAGCCAGGAAGGCCACCAGCGGCGCCACCTCCTCCGGCTCGCCGAAGCGCCCGAGCGGAATGTTGCGCGCAATGAATTCGCGTCGGCTTTCCTCGGTGGGATGCAGGCGGTCGAGGATCTGCGGGCTGTTGATCCGTCCAGGCGCGATTGCATTCACCGTGATGCCCTGCCCGGCCACTTCGGACGACAGGCCCTTGCTCCACAGATGCAGCGCCGCCTTCGCCGCCGTGGCCGCGTTCACCGCGCGCGGCTCCATCGAACCGCTGAAGTTGATCACCCGCCCCCATCCCTGCGCCTGCATCGCCGGCAGCAGTGCCTGGGTCAGCCGTCGTGCGGCAGAGAAGTTCAGGGCCAATGCCTCCTCCCAGATCGTATCGGCTGCATCAACGGTCGTTGGCCGCGAGCCGCCAGCCGCATTGACCAGGATGTCCACCCGCTGCAACGCCGCCAATGCGGCGTCGGCGATGCGGCGCACGTCCCCAGCGTCGGTGACATCGCCCAGCAGGATGATCGGCGCGGGTGCGCCCGCCGCTTCGATCTCCGCCGCCAGCGCCTGCAGCGGTGCCTGCCGCCGTGACGAGATGGCGACACGCACGCCCTGCGCGGCCAGTTGCCTGGCGACAGCGGCACCGATGCCACTGCCCGCCCCGGTGACCAGCGCGGTGCGTCCCTCAAGATTCAAATCCATGGTGTTCTCCTGTCAGCGCGGCCGGTGGATCCGGCCCGTGCGGTGCATGCTGTTTGATCACCCCTGATTGATAAACTCCGCACAGGTTTCAGCATTCAACACCCGGAGTGTCAGATGAACCTGCTGGAAAGCATGCAGGTCTACGTGCTGATCGTGGACAAGGGCAGCCTCAGCGCTGCGGCGGCAGCACTGGACATCTCCGCGACGATGGCCGGCAAGCACCTGCGTGCATTGGAGGCGCGGCTCGGCATGCAGTTGCTCAGTCGTACCACCCGGCGCCAGCACATGACGCCGTTCGGCGAGGACTACTACGCCCGCTGCCGGGAGATCCTGCGGCTGGTGGAGGAAACCGATGCGCAGGCCCAGCACCAGCACCTGGCACCGGCAGGCACGCTGCGCATCAGCGCGCCGGTGATCTTCGGCACGCATGCACTGCTGCCGGCGTTGGCCGATTACATGGCGCACTATCCCGACGTGCGTGTCGACGCGGTGCTGACCGACCGCGTCGTCAATCTCGCCGAGGAAGGTTTCGAAGCCGCCCTGCGAATCGGTACGCTGGCTGACAGCAGCGCGCTGGTCGCGCGTGCGCTGACACCCTATCGATTGATGATGTGCGCCTCGCCCGGATACCTCGCCCGGCACGGTACGCCTTCGGACCTGCAGGCACTTTCCCGGCACCAATGCCTGTCCTTCGAACCCAGCGCACTGGCGCAGTGGCTGCAGGCCGATGCTGGCGGGCTCGACCATGTGCCCACAGGCCGCCTGCAGATCAACAACGGCGAAGCGCTGCGTACGGCGGCGCTGCATGGGCTGGGCATCGTGCTGCAATCGGCACTGCTGCTGGCTGCCGACGTCAACGCCGGGCGCCTGGTGCAGCTGTTCCCGGAGCATGGCCAGACCGGCCGGCCGATGCACGTGGTCTATGCCCACGACCGCTACCACTCGACCCGCCTGCGCAGCTTCATCGATTTCCTGGTGGAGCGCTTTCCACCGACGCCGCACCGCTAGCGTCAACTATCAGAAAGACAGTCGAGCATGGCTTGACGCTGCAAATGGCCCCATAAAAAAACCCCCTCCCCGCTGGGCAGCCAGGGAAGGGGGTTTCAGGATGCGGCTATCGGGAAGTACTTAGATCAGCGGCGCCGGGGTTGCCGGCAGAGCGACCGGAGCGGCCTTCTTCTTGCGGGCGGCCGGCTTGCGCTTGGCAACCTTCTTCGCTGCCTTCTTCGGGGCAGCCTTCTTGGTGGCCTTCTTCGCGGTCTTCTTTACTGCCTTCTTGGCGGTCTTCTTGACGGCCTTCTTGGCAGTCGCCTTCTTCGCGACCTTCTTGGCAGGCTTGCGGGCCGTTGCCTTCTTGGCAGTCTTCTTGGTGGCCTTCTTGGCTACCTTCTTGACGGCCTTCTTCGCGGTCTTCTTGACGGCCTTCTTGGCAGTGGACTTCTTGGCTACCTTCTTTGCCGCCTTCTTCACTGCCTTCTTCGCAGTGCTCTTCTTGGCGACCTTCTTCGCAGCCTTCTTCACTGCCTTCTTGGCGGTCGCCTTCTTCGCGACCTTCTTCACTGCCTTCTTGGCAGCGGCCTTCTTCGCGACCTTCTTCACCGCTTTCTTGGCGGCGGGCTTCTTCTTCGCAGCTTTCTTGGTTGCCATGGGATGGCTCCTCGTCAGTGATAGGGAGTTGAAACGCCCAGGTGGATCAAACCCGCGGATGCTGCGTGCGGGGACCGCCGGCGCGTCAGGCGCGCCGTTACGGATACGGCAATGCCCGCCTCGATCGGCGGAGCGGGCATCGGAACGGGAGGTGCCTTGCATTTCTCCGGGGGAAGCGGGGCCATGTCCACCGTCATCAGGGTCGCGGTGGTCTTGAAGGGGCTGCTTCGCATCGGACGATTGATTCTGCGCACTCGGTTGGGCAGGCAAGGTCTGCTGAGGCGAAACCTAATCACGGTTTTTTTTACTGTCAACAACCCCCGCGAAAAATTTTCACATCCGCGCCATCCACGGTGTTGTCTGCACGGTCGCCACGCTCCGCCTTCGACGACCACCAAAGCACCACGCACGCACGTTGCCTGCAACGACAACAACGCACGCCTTGAACAAAAAGCACTTGAAATAAGCACTCTGCGCAGATGCATGCATATTGGCGGCCACTGCATGCACGCATCGCCTGCAGCGGCCGCCGCCCGCACCAACGCCAGCACAACGGCACCGCAACGGGGGGCAAAAAGTTTTCACATCCGGACGCGCCGGCGCGGGGTGGAAACGCGGATTTGCGCAAAACTGCGCACACCCCTCGGTACCGTTCGCGGGTCTGCTGATGCCGCGTCGAGGGCGCGCAGCAAACCCTGCGTCATGAGCCGACGTGCTCGCCAAAACAAAAACGGCCACCCGAAGGTGGCCGTTCCAGAACCCGGAAACGACGACTCAGTGGTCGTCGTTTTCCAGGGCTTCGGCATACGCATCCGGGTCCAGCAGTTCGTTGAGCTCTTCGGCGTTGGTCAGTTCGACCACGAACATCCAGCCTTCGCCGTAGGCATCTTCATTGATGGTTTCCGGCTTGTCGGACAGGGCCGAGTTGACCTCGACAACCTTGCCGCTGATCGGGCTGTAGACGTCCGAGGCGGCCTTCACCGACTCGACGACGGCGATCTGTTCGCCGGCCTTGGCGTCGGCGCCGACTTCCGGCAGTTCGACGTAGACCAGGTCACCCAGCAGGCCCTGGGCGTGGTCGGAAATACCGACGGTGACACGGCCATTGCCTTCGACACGGGCCCACTCGTGGGACTTGAGGAACTTGAGGTCGCCGGGGATCTCGCTCATGGGACTGCTCCAGAGATATGCAGGGGTGGAAAAAACGGGGCTAGTGTAACCAACCGGCCGCCACTGCTGTCAGTGACGACCGGCATGTTCGGATCAGGCGTCGGCGAGCACGCCGGGCTGGGCCTGGCCTTCGCGCACGAACGGGAACTTGACCACGCGCACCGGCACTTGCCGGCCGCGGATGTCGACGGTGACCTCGCCGAGTTCACCGGCCGGTACGCGGGCGAAGGCGATGCCCTTGGCCAGGGTCGGCGAGAAAGTGCCGGACAGGATCTCGCCCTGGCCGCCCGCGGTGGTCACCGCCTGGCCGTGGCGCAGCACGCCCTTCTCGTCCATCACCAGGCCGATCATCTGACGCGCGGTGCCGGCAGCCTTCTGCGCTTCCAGCACGTCGCGGCCGATGAAGTCGCGGCCTTCGTCCAGCGACACGGTCCAGGCCAGCGCCGCTTCATACGGGCTGATCTCTTCGTCCATGTCCTGGCCGTACAGGTTCATGCCGGCTTCCAGGCGCAGCGTGTCACGCGCGCCGAGGCCGGCCGGCTTCACGCCTGCCGCCAACAGGCGGTTCCAGAAGGCGACCACGGCATCCTGCGGCAGCAGGATCTCGAAACCGTCTTCACCGGTGTAGCCGGTGCGGGCGACGAACAGCTCGACGCCGTCGTCGGATTGCACCTGCAAGGCGGCGAAGCGACCCAGCTTGGTCAGCGCCTCGCGCTCGGATTCGCGGGCCAGGCCGATCACGATGTCGCGCGCCTGCGGGCCCTGCACGGCGAGGATGGCAAGGTCCGGGCGCTGCTCGACGCTGACGCCGAACGGCGCGGCCTGCTCGCGCAGCCACGCCAGGTCCTTCTCGCGGGTGGAGGCGTTGACCACCATGCGGAAGAAATCGTCGCCCAGGTAGTAGACGATCAGATCGTCGATGACGCCGCCGCGCGGATTCAGCATGCACGAGTACAGCGCCTTGCCCGGCACCTTCAGCTTGTCGACCGAGTTGGCCAGCAGGCGGCGCAGGAACGGCTTGACCTGGTCACCGCGCAGGTCGACCACGGTCATGTGGCTGACGTCGAACACACCCGACTCGCGACGCACCAGGTGGTGCTCGTCCAGCTGCGAGCCGTAGTGGATGGGCATGTCCCAACCCCCGAAATCGACCATCTTGGCGCCAAGGGCGCGGTGGGTATCGTTGAGCAGCGTCTTCTGGGTCATGACCGGGTCCGGCAGCAGAGGAAACAAGAATCCCCATTATCCCAGATCGGTCGCCCGCAGGCGTGCCGCAGCGCAGCGGCGGAGTTCCAGAGCCGTGCCCAGGCTCGGCGGCTCTTCGTGTGGGAGCCGAGCGTGGGCGCGGCTCTACACGGGGCGGTCTGCCGGCTCGACCTGCAGCGTGCTGCCCTGCACCGCCACCACCCGCACCAGGCTGCCGGCCTGCAGTTCCGGCCCACTGACCTGCCAGTACGCATCATCGATGCTGACCCGGCCCTGCCCACCAACGATACCCTGCTGCAACGGCACCACCCGTCCGACCAGTTGTTCGGCGCGACGGTTGAGCAACGGTGCATCGCTGGGCCGCGCCCTTGCCTTGCCCCAGCGCCGGTAGCACTGGATCGAGACCACGCTCAGCACGACGAAGGCAACGACCTGCCACAGCAATGGAATGCCGCTGAACACGACCACCAGCACGAACACAGCCGCCGCGCCGATGCCGATCCACAGCATGAACGCCCCGGGTGCCAACGCCTCTGCGGCAAACAGCAGCAGTGCCAGCGCGCCCCAGCCTACGACCTCCCAGCGCATGTCAACCTCCAATCGGCGGCGGCCGCTTGCCGGCGGCCTTGTTGTCCTGGCTGGCCAACGCCTGCTTGGCCAGTTCGGCCACGCCGGCAATCGAGCCGATCACGCCGCTGGCCTCCATCGGCATCAGCACCAGCTTCTGGTTTGGCGAACTGGCCAGCTCCCTGAATGCTTCCACATACTTCTGGGCAACGAAGTAGTTGATCGCCTGCACGTCCCCCTCTGCGATCGCCGCCGACACCACCTTGGTCGCCATCGCTTCGGCTTCGGCCAGGCGCTCGCGCGCCTCGGCGTCGCGGAACGCAGCTTCGCGGCGGCCTTCGGCCTCCAGCACGGTGGCCTGCTTCTCGCCATCGGCGCGCAGGATCTCCGACTGCCTTGAACCCTCGGCTTCAAGGATCTGGGCGCGCTTCTCGCGCTCGGCCTTCATCTGCCGCGCCATCGCATCCAGCAGGTCACGCGGCGGCTGGATGTCGCGGATCTCGATGCGGTTGACCTTCACGCCCCACGGGTTGGTGGCATGGTCGACCACGCTCAGCAGCTGGGCGTTGATCACCTCGCGCTGGCTCAGCGATTCGTCCAGGTCCATCGAGCCGATCACGGTACGGATGTTGGTCTGCACCAGGGCGATCATCGCCACTTCCAGATTGGCCACCTCATAGGCCGCCTTGGCAGCATCCAGGACCTGGAAGAACACCACGCCATCCACGCGCACGGCGGCATTGTCCTTGGTGATCACTTCCTGGCTGGGTACATCCAGCACCTGCTCCATCATGTTCACCTTGCGCCCGACCCCGTACACGATCGGGATCAGGAAGTGCAGGCCGGGGGTCATGGTGTGCGTGTAGCGCCCGAAGCGCTCGACGGTCCATTCGTATCCCTGCGGCACCATCCGCACCGCCTTGAACAGGACCACCACGGCCACGAAGGCCAGTACCACGGTAAAGAACATGGTCGGGAACATCGCGCTTTCCTTATCTATGACGTCCAGGCCCCAGCATAGCGCGTGAAGGCCGCATGCACAGTGGAACTACCAGGGCACGCGCCGGCGCAGGATGTCGGCGAACATCACCCAGTCGCCCATGAACGAGTACAGCGGATGCTGGAATGTCGCCGGACGGTTCTTCTCGAAAAAGAAATGACCGACCCAGGCGAAGCCGTAACCGCAGAACAGGGCGGCCAGCACGAGGATGGCTTGCCCGCGCAGGATCGCCGCCGCAACCAGCAGCAGCACCCCGCAGCTGCCGATGAAGTGCAGGCGGCGCGACACCGGGTGGCGGTGCTCGCTGAGGTAGAACGGATAGAACTCGCGGAAGCTGGCGAAGCGGGACATGCGCGTGCTCCGGGGACCAGGGGGCGCCCCCATCATGCACCTTCCGGGAAGGGATCGCTGCCCTTGCAGAGCCGAGCCATGCCCGGCTTGCGCGCGCCAGCGCGGTCGGAAGGAAGAGCAGCCGAGCATGGCTCGGCTCTACACTGATGAGGTGCGCGGCCCGAACATGATCACTGCCATGCCGGCCAGGCACAGGGCCGCGCCCAGCATGTCCCAGCGGCTGGGGCGGATGCCATCGACCAGCCACAGCCAGAACAGCGCGGTGCCGATGTAGACGCCACCGTAGGCCGCATAGACCCGGCCGCTGGCGGTCGGGTGCAGGGTCAGCAGCCAGGCGAACAGCGCCAGGCTGGCGGCCGCCGGCAGCAGCAACCAGATGCTGGCGCCCTTGCGCAGCCATAGCCACGGCAGGTAGCAGCCGACGATCTCGGCCAGCGCGGTCAGCAGGAACAGGCCGAGTGTCTTCACGCCTTTTCCGCCGCCTTGGCGTGCTGCCACAGCGCTTCCTGCGCATCCAGGTCCATCGCGGCCAGCGTTTCACCCTGCGCGTCGGCCTGCGCTTCCATCGCACGGAAACGACGTTCGAACTTGTGGTTGGCCCCACGCAGCGCGGCACCGAGGTCGATATCGGCGTGACGGGCGAGATTGGCGTAGACGAACAGCAGATCACCCAGCTCTTCCTGCAGGCGCGCCTTGTTGCCGGCGATGTCGCCGCGCTCGAACTCTTCGCGCAGTTCCTGCAGTTCCTCGGCCGCCTTGTCCAGCACCGGCAGCGGGCCTGGCCAGTCGAAGCCGACCTTGGCCGCGCGCGACTGCAGCTTCACTGCCCGCTGCCATTCCGGCAGGCCGCGCGAGATGCCGGCCAGCGCGGAGGTGTCCTGCTCGCCCTTGGCGGCGCGCTCGGCGCGTTTGATCGCCTCCCAGTTGCGCATCACCCCATCGGCATCGTCAACGCTGACCTCGGCGAACACGTGCGGGTGGCGGCGCTGCATCTTGTCGCTGATCGCGCGGGCCACGTCTGCGAAGGCGAAGCTGCCCTGCTCTTCGGCCATGCGCGCATGGAACACCACCTGCAGCAGCAGGTCGCCCAGCTCGTCGCACAGGTCGTCGAGGTCGCCACGGTCGATCGCATCGGCCACCTCGTAGGCTTCCTCGATGGTGTATGGCGCGATGGTTGCGAAGTTCTGCTCCAGGTCCCACGGGCAGCCGCCCTGCGGGTCGCGCAGGCGCGCCATGATGGCCAGCAGGCGCTCCAGCTCATGGCTGGCGGCGCTGCCGGTGGTGCGGGTGTCGTGCGCGCTCATGCGGCCTCCAGGGTCAGTCGGACAACCAGTCGCGCCATGGCAGGCTGGTATCACCAAGGGCAATGAAATCGCCGTTCAACAGGGTTTCGCGGCGGTTGTAGCGGAACGGCTTGCCGGTCGCGGCCGACAGCACGGCGCCGCCGGCGGCATGCAGCACGCATTGGCCGGCAGCGGTATCCCATTCGGAGGTCGGGCCCAGCCGCGGATAGACATCCAGGCCGCCTTCGGCGATCCGGCAGAATTTCAGCGACGAGCCCTGTGCGATGGTCTCGATGCGGCCCATGCGCGCCAGCAGCGCCTCGGTTTCCGGCGAGCGGTGCGAACGGCTGGCGGCGACGCGCAGCGGGGCGGTGGCCGGCGTGCGGGTGCGCAGCACGGTGTCGTGCAGGCCCTGCCGGCGATAGGCCAGCTCGCCACGCATGGCGTGCCAGACGATGCCGGTGACCGGCGCCAGCACCACGCCGAACGCCGGTGCGCCCTGGTAGATCAGGGCGATGTTGACGCTGAACTCGCCATTGCGCTTGACGAACTCGCGGGTGCCGTCCAGCGGATCGACCAGCCAGTACGCGCCCCAATGGCGCCGCTGCTCCCACCCCACCTGCGCAGATTCCTCCGACAGGATCGGCAGGTCCGGAGTCAGCTGCTGCAGGCCCTGCTCGATCACGAGGTTGGCGGCCAGGTCGGCGGCGGTAACCGGGCTGTTGTCATCCTTGATCTGCACCTCGAAGCCATCGGCATACACCTGCATGATGGCCTGTCCGGCTTCCTGGGCGATGGCGATGGCGGTCTCGCGCAGGTCGGTGGTCAGTTTGATCATCGCGTTCCCTGCAGCCACTGGCGCGCGATGAACAGCGCCGCCAGCGAGCGTCCCTCGGAGAAGTCCTCGCGCAGCATCAGCTGGTCCAGTTCGGCCAGCTTCCACGGCACCACTTCCAGTTCTTCCGGCTCGTCGCCGGCCAGCTTTTCCGGATACAGGTCGCGTGCCACCACCAGCCACGACTGATGGCTCATGTAGGTGGGGGCCAGGGTCATCGCGCGCAGCACGTCGACCTGGCGCGCGCCATAGCCGGCCTCTTCCTTCAACTCACGGTCGGCCGCCTCCTCGGGAGTCTCGCCGGCGTCGATCCGGCCCTTGACCAGGCCCAGCTCGTAACGGTGCATGCCGGCCGCGTATTCACGTACCAGCAGCACGGTCTCGTCGTCCAGCATCGGCACCACCACCACCGCACCATGGCCACGGCTGACCAGGCGTTCGAAGCGGCGGCGTTCACCGTTGGAAAACTCCAGGTCCAGGTGCTGGCGCTGGAAGGGGCCGTTCTCCTCATCGGTGATCCGATGGATGATCGGCAAGCGACGGCCGGCACGGTCATCGTTCATGCGGAATCTCCGCGGCGGCCGGCGCCAGCGCCGGGGCCGATAGAATGTGCAGGCAGCAACATGTTCATGAGCCCGAAATGCTAGCAGACCCAACCCCCTCCCCGCTGGCCCAGCACTGGCGGCAACGCGACCTGCAGGTGCTGTGGCACCCGTGCACGCAGATGCGTGAGCACCCGCATACCCTGCCGCTGGTACCGATCGCCCGTGGTGAAGGCGCATGGCTGATCGACCACGACGGCAACCGCTACCTGGACGCCGTCAGCAGCTGGTGGACCAATCTGTTCGGCCATGCCGAGCCGCGCATCGGCGGCGCCATCGCGGCGCAGGCCGGGCAGCTGGAACAGGTGATGCTGGCTGGCTTCGGCCACGAGCCGGCAATCACCCTGGCCGAGCGCCTGCTGGCGCTGGCGCCACGCCAGCCCGGCCGCGAACCGCTGGCCAAGGTGTTCTACGCCGACAACGGCTCGGCCGGCGTGGAAGTCGCGCTGAAGATGGCCTTCCAGTATTTCCAGAACCGCGGCGAGCCACGGCGCACGCGTTTCATCGCGCTGGAGAACGGCTACCACGGCGAGACCCTTGGCGCACTGGCGATGGCGGACATCCCGTTGTACCGCCGCGTCTACGCACCGCTTCTGGCCGAAGGCCTGTTCGCGCCCTCGCCCGATGCCTACCTGGCCGAGCCGGGGCAGAGTGCGGCTGATCGTGCACGCCAGGCCGCCGATGGCCTGGCCACCGTGTTCGACCAGCATCCGGGCGAGATCTGCGCGGTGATCCTGGAGCCACGCCTGCAGTGCGCCGGCGGCATGCGCATGCATGACCCGGTCTACCTGCAGCGTGTGCGCGAACTGTGTGATGCGCACGGCGCATTCATGATTGCCGATGAGATCGCCACCGGCTTCGGCCGCACCGGCACCCTGTTCGCCTGCGAGCAGGCTGGGGTGATGCCGGACCTGATGTGCCTGTCCAAGGGCCTGACCGGTGGCTTCCTGCCACTGGCCGCGGTGCTGGCCACGCAGGCGCTGTACGACGCCTTCCTTGATGACTCGCGCGAGCGCGCCTTCTTGCATTCGCACAGCTACACCGGCAACCCGCTGGCCTGTGCGGCTGCGCTTGCGACGCTGGACATCTTCCGCGACGACGATGTGATCGCCCGCAACCGTGGCATCGCCTCGGTGATGGGCACGCTGGCAGCGCCATTCGCCGATCACCCGCATGTGGCCGATGTGCGTCAGGCCGGCATGGTGGTGGCCTTCGAACTGTCACGCGATGGCAACAGGCGGACCCCGTTCGACCCGGCGCTGCGACTGGGCCTGCATGCCTACAAGGCCGCGCTGAAGCGTGGCGTGGTGCTGCGTCCACTGGGCGACGTGCTGTACTGGATGCCGCCCTACTGCGTGGACGACGAACAACTGGAGCTGCTGGCACATACCACGCTGGCGGCGATTGACGAGGCGATTGCATGCGCGTGACCCGCTGCCCCATCGACCTGGCGCTGCACAGCGGCCAGACCGTGACCCTGCCGGAAGAGACGGCCAACCATCTGGTGCGGGTGATGCGCCTGCGCGAGGGTGATACCTGCGTGCTGTTCAACGGCGATGGCCACGACTACAGCGCCACCCTGACCGCGGCCGGCAAGCGCGAGGTGCAGGTGCGCATCGATGCAGTGCAGGCCATCGACAATGAATCACCGTTGGCGATCACCCTGCTGCAAGGCATCGCGCGTGGCGAGAAGATGGACCTGATCCTGCAGAAGGCCACCGAGTTGGGCGTGAGCGCCATCGTTCCGGTGAATGCCGAGCGCACCGAAGTGAAGCTGGATGCCGCGCGCGCGGAGAAGCGCGTAGCGCACTGGAACAACGTGGTGACCTCGGCCTGCGGCCAGTCCGGGCGCGCGCGCATTCCCCAGGTGGGATCGCCGTTGTCACTGGCGCAGGCTGCAGCGACGCTGCCGGCCGATACGCTGCGGCTGACGCTGGACCCCCTGGGCGCCCATCGCCTGTCGACACTGGACGCAGCGCCGACGGGCGGCATCGTGATCGCGATCGGCCCGGAAGGCGGGTGGTCGCCGCGCGACCGCGATCAACTGGCGGCGGCCGGCTTCCAGGGGCTGCAGCTGGGCCCGCGCATCCTGCGCACGGAGACGGCCGGCCTGGCCGCGATCGCG
The DNA here is from genome assembly GCF_056482105.1 of Stenotrophomonas sp. 78350_Sma. Classification (NCBI taxonomy): domain Bacteria; kingdom Pseudomonadati; phylum Pseudomonadota; class Gammaproteobacteria; order Lysobacterales; family Lysobacteraceae; genus Stenotrophomonas; species Stenotrophomonas sp. 78350_Sma. The sequence goes on from NZ_CM151182.1 coordinate 3,557,694, forward strand.
GCATTGCAGGCGCGGCTGGGGGATCTGGGGTAAGGCTGATGGGTGGTAGTGCCGGCCGCTGGCCGGCATCCACGGAATCATGCGGTTGCCGGCCAGCAGCCGGCACTACCGGGAATCCGACCGGCCGATTCCCGATCAGGCCGCCAGCGAATCCAGTGCGGCTTCCAGCGCGTCCAGGTTTGGCAGCAATGCGCTCTGCTCACCCAGCAACACGCGCATGTGCACGATCTGCGGCAGGGTTTCCTCGGAAGCATCGGCCAGCAGGCCATCGCGCGGCACCGAGATCAACTGCGGGAAATTCTGCGTCAGCAGCGCGTAGTACGGGCGCTGTGCGTTGCCGCTCAGGGCCTTCAGCACCACCACCTTGTTGTGGCCGCCCACCGCTTCCTCGCCCAGCCCGGAAAGCCGCGCGAACGACACCAGCGGCACCTGCCAGCCGTGCCAGCCGATCTCGCCGACCAGCCAGCGCGGTGCATCGGAGACCGGCTGCACCGGCACCCGCGACATCATTTCGGCCACGGTGGCATTGGGCAGCAGCACGCGCTCGTTGCCAGCCTGGATCAGGACGCCGCGGATTTCGTCATTGCTGGCATAGCTCATGGTGCGTCTCCGTTGTCGTCCTGCTCGCCCCAGCGCGCGGCGATGGCCTGCGCCAGGTCCTGCGGTTCGCCGGCCACCATGCCGGCAGCCACCACGGCGGTCGCCGCGGCCGGGTCGTAGCAGCCTTCCCCAACCTGGCCGGCCACCCAGGCGCCCGCCGCAGCAAGGTCCAGTGCCGGCCCGACGTGGGCCAGGTCGGCACCGCTGAGCAGCACCAGCGCGGTGTGTTCCGCCGGCAGCGCGGCCAGCGAAATACCCTGCGCATCGCTGAAGAAATGCAGGCCGTCGGCTGTCACGCTTACGCCGATGTCATCGGCCAGCACGTGCACTTCACCGGGGACGGCCCGCTGGCCGGCTTCGGCCAGCTGCACCGGCAACGGCGACACGCGTGCCATCTGCTTGACCAGGTTGCCATAACGGCCGCCATCCAGGCGCATGTGCACCAGCACCGGCACGCTCAGCGACGACGGCAGCGCACCGAGCAGACGGCGCAGCGCATCCGGGCCACCAATGCCGGCCAGCACCAGCAGCGAACCGGCACGTGCGCCCGCGGGCGCCGCAGCATCCAGGTCCACCAGGCTGAGGTGATCGGTATCGAAGGATGGCAGCGTTGCTTCCACCGCGGCGCTGTGGCCGGTGGCTGCGGATACGTCTGCTACGTCCTCGACCAGCGACCACGCGGTGTGGTCGAAGGAGACCGGCGGCGGGGCCGCTGCGGCCGGCGGGGCAACCGGCTGCATCGGCGCTGCATCCAGCGGCTCCGGCACGACCGGCTGCAGCGCGGCCAGTGCCTGCTCCAGCGCGATCGGTTCGTGCAGGTGCGCCGGTGGCGCATACAGGCTGTCCGCCGGTACCTCGTCGGCCCAGCTCAATGCCTGGTCCAGATGCGGCAGAAGCGCTTCTTCCCGTGGTACCGGCGGCGGTGCCGGGTGACCCGGTTCCAGCTGCAGGGCGGGTTCGTCTTCCGCACCCGGCGGCAGCACCTGCTGGTGACCGTGCAGCTTGGCGGCCAGGTGGCGGCCCCAGCGCTGTGCCTCCCAACCATCACGGCGCGCCGCCAGTTCGGCCTCGTCGAAGACCAGGGTCAGGCCCGGTGCGGACAGCACCGCTTCAAGCCGCTCCAGAGCATCCTCGATGGCCGCCTCCAGCGCGATCACCACGAACTGTGGACGCGCGTCCTGCAGCAGCTGCGGCTCCAGGCCGTTCGGGTCGTCTTCCAGCACCAGCTGCACATCGGCATGCGACAACGCCTCGCGCAGGCGCTCGCGCGCCGCGCCGGGACGGGCCAGCAGGGCGACGGCCGGGGCCGCCTGGGCTTCACTCACGGACACGGGCGATCCCCAGCAGGTCGTACACGTTACGCATCAGGTCCAGCTCCTGGTACGGCTTGCCCAGGTAGCGCTGCACGCCGATCTCGAAGGCGCGCTGGCGGTGCTTGTCGCCGCTGCGCGAGGTGATCATCACGATCGGCACGTCCTTGTAGCGCGGGTCGGCGCGCATCGCGGTGGCGAGCTCGTAGCCATCCATGCGCGGCATCTCGATGTCCAGCAGCATCAGGTCGGGCACGCGTTCTTCCAGGCGCTCCAGTGCTTCCACACCGTCGCGGGCGACGCTGACCTCGAAGTTGTGGCGTTCGAGGATGCGCCCGGTGACCTTGCGCATGGTCAGCGAATCGTCCACCACCATCACCAGCGGCACCTGGCGCTCCTGGCGCGGCGCGTTGGCCAGCACCGGCAGCGTCGGGTTGGCGAGGAAGCGGCGCACCAGCGGCGCCACGTCCAGGATCACCACCACGCGGCCATCGCCGGTGATGGTGGCGCCGTAGATGCCCGGCACCGAAGCAATCTGCAGGCCGACCGGCTTGACCACGATTTCGCGGTTGCCCAGCACCTGGTCGATCGCCACGGCGGCACGCAGGTCACCGGCACGGACCAGCAGCAACGGCACCTGGTCCTGGCCATCGGCACGCGCCGGAGCCTGCCCGACCAGGCTGCCGAGGTCGTACAGCGGATAGTCCTCGCCGCTGTAGCGATAGCTGCTGTCGGCCGCTTCGAAACGCTCGCGCGACAGGCGGCCGATGCCACTGACCGAGGCGACCGGCACCGCAAAGGTGGTTTCGCCGATCTGCACGAACACCGCCTGGGTGACGGCCAGCGTCTGCGGCAGGCGCAGGGTGAAGCGCACGCCCTGGCCACGCACCGACTGGATGTCGACCGAACCACCGAGCTGGCGCACTTCGTTGCGCACCACGTCCATGCCCACGCCTCGGCCTGCCAGCTGGCTGACCTGGTCGGCAGTGGTGAAACCGGAGGCGAAGATCAGGTTGTCCAGTTCCTGCTCGTTCGGCTGCGCATCGGCAGCCAGCAGGCCACGGTCGATGGCGCGGCGGCGGATCGCTTCGCGGTCCAGGCCGGCGCCGTCGTCGGCCACTTCCAGCACGATTTCCGAGCCTTCGCGGTGCAGGCGGATGGCGATCTCGCCCTCCTCCGGCTTGCCAGCGGCGCGACGCTGTTCCGGCGCTTCCAGGCCATGGGCCACGGAGTTGCGCAGCATGTGCTCCAGCGGCGCGACCATGCGATCGAGGACGTTGCGGTCCAGTTCGCCGTGAGTGCCTTCCAGGGTCAGGTGGACCTGCTTGCCGGTATCCATGCCGGACTGGCGGACCACGCGGCGCAGGCGCGGCACCAGGCCATCGAACGGCACCATGCGCGCGCGCATCAGGCCGTCCTGCAGTTCCGAACTTACGCGGGACTGCTGCTGCAGCAGGGAGTCGTACTGGCGCGACAGATCGTCCAGCACGCCCTGCAGGCCACCAAGGTCGGCGGCGGACTCGTTCAGCGCACGGCTGAGCTGCTGCAGGGTGGAGAAACGGTCCAGTTCCAGTGGATCGAACTTCTGGTCAGCCTGGTCCTGCTCGCGCTGGTAGCGGGCGACGATCTGCGCCTCGGTTTCCAGATCGAGGCGGCGCAGCTGGTCGCGAAGACGCGCATTGGTGCGCTCCAGTTCACCCATCGCGCCACGGAAGGCACCGAGCTGCTGTTCCAGACGCGAGCGGTAGATCGCCACTTCACCGGCGTGGTTGACCAGTCGGTCCAGCAGGTCGGCGCGCACGCGCACCTGTTCCTGCTGCGGACGGGCCAACGGGTCTTCGTCGGCCACGCCTTCGGCCGGCAGCGGTGCCGACAGCGGAGCATCGGCCGGCGGCGTCAGCGGGCCCGCAGCCTGCGCCGGCACGGTCTCGGCCTCGCTGGCCGCACGCGCGGCCGCAGCGGCTGCCGCGATATCGGTGGTGGTGCGGACCTCGAAGACCTCCACCAGGTCCTGTGCAGGTTCCACCACGCGGTGGGCACCGGTCCGGGTGAGCAGCTGGTGCAGGCGGTCGAAGCCGCGCTCCAGCAGCTGCACGTCGCGGCGTTCGATCTCGGTGCGGCCGGCCGCCACGGCTTCCAGCAGGGATTCGATGCTGTGGCCAAGGTCGCCGATGGCATTGATGCCCGCCATGCGTGCGCCACCCTTCAGGGTGTGCAGGTCACGCTGCAGGCCGGCCAGTACCTCTCGATCCTGCGGCGCATCGCGCAGTTCGCTGATCAGGCCATCGCAATGATCGAGCAGATCCTTGCCTTCCTCGACGAAGATGTCGACCAGCTCGCGGTCGTACACACTGAAGTCGAGCGCATCGGCGCCGTCCGCGGTTTCTTCCGGAGTGGAGGCTTCTTCGTGGAGCGGTGCACGCTCCACAGCGTCGGCCTCGGCAGGTTCGGCATCGGCGTGGGCCGTGCCTTGGCCCGGTGCATCTTCCAGTTCGAAGAACCGTACCGGCTCGGCGGTGGCCTGCAGTGCTTCGGCAGCGCTCACCTCGTTCACCGTCGCCGGGGACGGCTGATCGGCGCTCTCTCCTTCGCCGACCGCCGCCTCCCCGCCGACGTCCGCATCCTCGGCAAAGGCTTCCGCCTCGCCCGGCGCGAGTTCGCTGGCCTGGAGGCCGAGCACGGGCCATTGCCCGTCGTCGTCCAGGGTCTGCTCTTCGTCGATCACGTGCAGGCCGGCCTCGAGCGCGGCTGCAAGCGTGACCGGTTCTGCAAAACCCGGCGCAGCCATTTCATCCTGCAGGCTCGACAGCTCGCTGTCGAGTGGCAGTGCAGCAGCGCCGTCGTCAAGGCTGGCGTCGGCATCGCCCAGGTCAGCGGACATCGACGTATTCAGGTCGATTGCGTCAATCTCCACGGACGCCGGCATCTCATCGGCGTCGCGGTCATCCACCGGCAGCGCGCGGGCATCCAGGTAGGGCGACAGGTCGTCCGCGGCGGTCAGATCGGCCTCCGCGACCGGCGTCGTTGCGACGTTCAGGTCGGTCGTCGCAACAACCGGCTCGCTCTGGACCGGCTGGATCGATTCAATCGATCCGGTGCCTTCGGTGGTGGCTTCGCCTTCACCCGGTACCGATGGCCATCCGGCATCGAAGTATCGCGAAAGATCATCACTGCCGGTCAATTCGCCGACATCGAGGCCTGTGCCGATCACGCCCGCGGTCCCGGCGGCCTGCGCGTCGACCGCAAGCGGTTCCGGCTCAGGTCCGGCAGGTTCGACCCCAGGCGCGGCAGCTTCGAACGCAGGACCGGTCTCCAGCGCCAGATCCTCGTCGTCGTCCTCCAGCCCAACCATCGGCCAGCGCGCTTCCGGCAGTTCACCGGCCAGCGCCTGCAGGCGCTGCACCAGCGCTTCCTGCGGCGTGATGCGCGGCTGTTCGGCCTGCAGCGCTTCCATGGTCGCGGTGATCGCCTGCGCGGTCGCATCCAGCGCAGCCACGCCCTCGTCCCCCGGCACCACGTCTGCAGCCAGCGCGCGCTTGATGTAGGACTCGGCACCGCCGGTAACGGCCGTGATTTCCGGCACTTCGGTCATTGCGAAGGCGCCGTTCATGGTGTGCACCGCGCGCAGCAGCGCGTCGCTGACCGGCTGCGGCGCCTGCTGCGCCGAGCGCAGCCAGTCCTGCAGGGTCGCCTGGTGGACTTCCACTTCGGCTTCCAGGATCTCGCGCAGCACGCTGTCGATGTTGGCCGGCGTGCCCAAGGCTTCAGGCGCCGGGTCCGCATCGGCTTCAGCCTGTACCGACGCCATTGCTTCGGCCTCGAGGATGCGGCTGATCTCGTCCTCGCCATCGGCTTCGACCACCGGTGCGGCGGGCGCGGCCGCAACCGGCAGCGGTACGTAATAGGTTTCCTCACCCGCGCCGACGCGATCGGCAATGGCCTGCATCGCCTGCAGGTCCACGCTGATCCGCTGGCCATGACGCAGTGCGGCGTTCAGCTGCGGCAGCGCGGCATGTGCGTTGTCGACCATGGCCAGCACGGCTGGCGTCGCCGCGCGGCTGCCGTCGAGCACGCGGTTGAGCATGCCCTCGATCTTCCACGCGAATTCGCCCAGGGTGCGTGCACCGACCAGTCGGCCACTGCCCTTGAGCGTGTGGAAGATGCGGCGGATAGGACGCAGACGGTCCATGTTGTCCGGCTGCAGGCGCCATGCCGGCAGCAACGTACCGAGGTTGGCCAGTTCGTCGTCGAACTCTTCCAGGAACACCTCGCGGATGTCCTCGTCGATGTTCTCGGCATCGTCGTCGAAACCCGCTTCGAAGCCGGCCTCGGTCCCTGCCACGACCGGGATGTCCGCAGTGGGCGGAGCCGCCGTGGCCTGCGGATTGAAGTCGGCCGCCGCGGCGCTCAGCTCGGCAAAGAACTGCGCGTCGGCTTCGCTGAAATCAATCGGCGCAATGGTGTCGATGTCGATCATCGACACTGCCGCTGCCGGTACATCGCCAAGCGGTGCGGGCGTTTCCACCGGCACATCCACCGGGGTGATGTCCGGTTCTGCGGCAACAGGGTTTTCTTCCACCACCGCAGGGGCGGTGGCATCGACGCTCTCCAGCGACGGATGCGGCCCGGCAGCGTCCTCCAGCGACAATGTCTCCATCGCATGCAGCGACAGCACGTCGTCGGCATTGTCCAGCGCATCGGCATCAAAACGGAACACGACGTCGTCGCTTGCAGAAACCGCATCATGTTCGGCGGCCACCGGGTCGAACACCGGTGCGGCATGCGTGCCGGTCTCGATGGACAGCGTCGCGTCGGCGGCGTCCTCGACGTCCAGGCCAGTCGTCGCATCGGACTGCACCGGCAGCGTCGCCTCCGACAGCGTCCACTGCGTGGCGGCCCCCTGCCCTGCATCGGCCTGTTCGAAACTGACCGGATCGAAGCTGGCAAACGTCGGACTGCGCTCATCGTCCACTGGAGCGAGCGGATCGGCCTCCGGATGGAACGGTGCCAGATCCCATTGCGGGACTTCGGGCGCCGGCGCGCTGGAAGCGGCAAAGACCAGCGGTGCATCCGCCTCGTCATGCAGCGACAGCGGCGCGGCGGCGACGGACCCCAGCCCACCGAACATCAAGCTGTTGTCCACCGCCGCCGGCGAAGGCGTGGCCGGTGGCGGATCGAAGGTGAAGTCCGGCAGCGGTACCGGCACCTCACCGGGTGCCGGCGCAGCAGACTGTACCGGGATCTCAATGGGCTCCGGCTGCAATGCCGTGGCCAGCAGCGGAACCGGCTCGCGCTCGATGGACTGCGGCGTAAACGTTGCCGCCTCGGCCGCATCGCGGTCCGGCAGTGGCCAGTAGCGCAGCGCCTCAAGGCTGCTGCGGGTGATGTCGAGGATGTCCTCGCGGCCCGGACGGCGGTCGCGCAAGGCTTCCAGGTAGTACTCCAGGCTGGCCATGGCGTCGGCCAGGGTATCCAGTTGGCGGCCACTGGGCACGCGCTGGCGACCGATCAGCTCGGCTTCGATGTACTGCTGCACACCGCGCAGGTAATCGGCAGCCGTGCCAAGATCCAGCATGCGCAGCGCGCCGGAGACATCGCCCAGCAGGCGCGGCACGTCCTGCAGCTCGGCATGGTGCCAGCCGGTTTCGATGAAAGCGACGAAATGCTCGCGGGCGGCGGCGAAGTTGGCGATGGCCTCATGCGCCAGCACCTCTACCGTGCGCCGGTTCTCCACTGCGCTCGGATCGTCCTCGCCACTGCCGTCGGCACCCAGATGGGCGACCTGGTCATCCAGCGAGGCATCCACGTAGAGCAGCGCACCGGCAATATCCAGCAGCAGGTTTTCGTCGATCTGCTGGCGGCCTTCGACCACGCCACGCAGTGCATCACGCTGCTGCACGACCACGCCGCGGGCCACGCCAAGGCCCATCATGCCCAGCGTATCGGCCACCGCGCCCAGTTCATTGGCCTGGATCTGCAGCTGTTCCGGCGCACCACCGGTACGCAGGTGCAGGTCCAGTGCATCCTTGATGCGCAGCAGTTCTTCCTTCACCGCGCTGCCAACGGTGTCGAGCAGTTCGCGGTTGCGCCCGCTCAGGCTGCCACGCGCATGGTCCAATTCGGCCTCGGTGGCGGTGACGCTGTCCGGCGCGAACGCCAGCAGCACGCTGTCATGCACGCCTTCTTCGCCACGCGCGGCACGGATCTCGTTGAGCAACGGCATCAACACGATCGGAATGTCGCGATGGCCGTTCTGCAGGCGCTCCAGGTAATCGGGCAGCAGCACGCTGCCACGCATCAGGGTCGCGCAGGCTTCATCGCGGTCGGCCACGCCACCGGCACCGATGGCATTGGCCAGCTGTTCAAGCTCCTCGGCCACCATCGCCGGGGCGTACAGCTCGACCATGCGCAGGGTGCCCTGCACCTGGTGCAGGTAGCCGGCGCAGATGCGCATGCGGCTGGCATCGGTCGGGTCTTCCGCGTAGTACTCGACCTCGTTGCGCACCTGGCGCAGGGTCTCGTCCAGCTCCGGCTTGACCCAACCCAGCGCTGCGTGGCTCATCGCATCGCGCAGACTGCTCATGGACGCGCTCCGTTCGCCGCCGCGCGGAAGCCGCGCGAGTTCTGGCGTGGGGAATGGAAATGCTTCATCGACTGGTTCCTTGCTCGCCGCCCTGCCCGCGTCACGCCGGCAGCTTGAAGTCGGCGACCGAACGACGCAGGTCGGCCGCCAGCTGCGCGAGGTGGCCGATCGATTCGGCGGTCTGCCCGGCACCCTGCGAGGTCTGGCCGGTGATCTGCCGGATCACGCCCATGGTGCGGGTGATGTCCGAGGCCGCGGCCGACTGCTGCTGGGCGGCGATGGAGATGTTCTTGATGAGGGTGTTCAGTGCATTGGACACGCGCTCGATTTCGGTCAGCGCGGTGCCGGCGTCCTCGGCCAGGCGTGCACCGGATACCACTTCGGCGGTGGTCTGCTCCATCGAGGTGACCGCTTCGTTGGTATCGGCCTGAATGGCCTGCACCAGGTTCTCGATGCGTCGGGTCGCGCCGGAGGTACGTTCTGCCAGGCGCTGCACTTCGTCGGCCACGACCGCGAAACCGCGGCCCGCTTCACCGGCCGAAGCCGCCTGCACCGCCGCGTTCAACGCCAGGATGTTGGTCTGCTCGGAAATGTCGTTGATCAGTTCCACGATCGAGCCGATTTCCTGCGACGACTCGCCCAGGCGCTTGATGCGTTTGGAGGTTTCCTGGATCTGGTCGCGGATCTGGTCCATGCCCTGGATGGTCTCGCGCACCACGCCTGCACCCTCGGCGGCGATCACCACCGAACGCTGTGCCACGTCGGCCGATTCGGCCGAGTTGCGCGACACCTGCTCGATGCTCGCCGCGATTTCGCCGATGCGGTCCGACGCCGAGGTGATCTGGTTGGCCTGGTGGCCCGCCGCCTCTGCCAGCTGCATGGCAGTGGCCTGGGTCTCCTGGGTGGACAGCGCGACCTTGGCCGAGGTGTCGTTGATGGTGGTCACCAGGTGGCGCAGCTCGTCGACCGCGTAATTGATTGCGTCGGCGATGGCGCCGGTCATGTCCTCGGTCACCGAGGCCTTCACCGTCAGGTCGCCCTCACCCAGCGAGGAGATTTCGTCCAGCAGCCGCATGATCGCCTGCTGGTTGCGACTGTTGAACTCCACCTGGGTCTGGTAGCGCAGTTCCTGCTCGCGCGAGCGGCTGCGCACGTTGGTCGAGACGAAGCCGATGATCGCGATCAGCGACAGCGCACCGGAGACCACGCCGATCCAGAAGTTCGGGAACAGGCGGGTATCGGACACCGAGCCGAACGAGGAAAACGCCTCGAACAGCTTGCGGCTGTCGTCCAGCATGTGCGCCGAGCCCTGGCCCAGCGCGGTGGCGGCCGACTGCGCGGCGAACAGCTGGCGCGAGCTGGCCAGGATCGCGTCGGCGTCCTGCTTCATCGCCTGCCACTTCTGCTGCGACTGCTCCAGCGCGGCCACGGCGGCGGCACCGCGCACGGCAGTGATGCCCAGTTCTTCGTTGCCATTGCGCAGGCCGTCGAGCACCTGCGAGAACACGGTGATGTCGCGGGCCAGTGCATCGCCCGAGGTGGCAGCGGCGCTGCCACCGGCACGCATTTCGGTCACGCGGCGAGCCATCGAACCGGCCACCACCACCTGCTGCAGCGCGCTGTACACCTGCGCCGACGGTGCGCCGGAGGCGGACATCGCACGCACCAGTTCGTTCAGCTGGGCCTGCAGGCCCGGCACCGCGCCGGTGAAGTTGTTGGCGTTGCCGGCCAGTGCCAACACCGCCGGCTCGCTGGCGACCAGCTGCCCGGCCTGTTTGCCCAGCGGCGCCCAGGTTTCACCCAGCGTGGTGATCGCGCCGGACACGCCCGGCTCCTTGCCGTAGCGCCCCTGCAGGGTCGACACGTTCTGTTCGATCGCGTTGCGGGTCGCCTTGAAGGCGGTGAACGCCTGCGCGTTGCCGCCCACCGCGTCACGGCCCTGGTTGGCCAGCTGCTGCGACAGCACCTGCAGGTCGGCGGCCTTGGAGCCGGCATCGGCCAGGCGACTGCCCTGCCAGGTGGCGACGCCGGTGTTGACGCCGAACAGGATCATCGATGCCAGCAGCAGGAACAGCCAGAGGTTGCTGCCGCCCAGCCGCAGCTTGCCGGTCTTGGTGGCGTCCGAAGCAGTACTCATCGTTCAACCTCGATCTTCAATGCAGGGGGCGATGCCCGGCCTCAGGCCGCGGCTTGCCGGAATTCAGGGGTACGCGACAGCAGCGAGAGGGAGAACACACCCCAGTCGTGGCCGTCGGCGTGGAAGGCGCGATCGACGAAGTGGCCGTAACGCCCTTCGGCCAACGTACCGGCCGCGATCTGCTGGTCCAGTTCGAAGCTGCGCTGGCCGAACAGTTCATCGATGGTCAGGGCGACGTCGCCGCCGGCCTGGCGCATGATCAGCACGCGCTGGCCTTCCTGCTGCACGGTACGCGTGCCTTCCAGGAAGTACTTCAGGTCGACCACCGGGAACAGGTTGCCGCGCAGGTTGCCCACGCCCAGCAGCCACGGCTGCGCGCACGGCACCGGAGTCACCGGCGGCATCGGCACGATTTCCACCACTTCACGGAAATCGGACACCAGCCGGCGCTGGCCGACGCGGTACCCCACGCCACGCCAGAGGTCCTGGGCGAACTGCCGCTCGGGCAGCTGCACCGCATGGGCCAGGCTGCGCCGTTCGTAGGCTTCAAGAATGTCGAAGGGCGAGCGCATCAGGCCACCAGTTCGTTGATCCGCGCGATCAGTTCATCCTCGCGCGGCGGCTTGACGATGTAGTCGGCCGCGCCCTGGCGCAAGCCCCATGCCTTGTCGGTTTCCATCGCCTTTGTGCTGACGATGATCACCGGGATGTGCTTGATCGCCGCATCACGGGCCATCGCGCGGGTGGCCTGGAAGCCGCTCATGCCGGGCAGGACCACGTCCATCAGCACCAGCTGCGGCACCTGGTCGCGGACCAGCTGCAGTCCATCCTCGGCGTTGTCCGCTTCCAGCACCTCGTGGCCGGCACGGCGCAGCCACTGGGTGAACACCGCGCGGTCGGTCGGTGAATCCTCGATCAGAACGATACGAGCCATTGTGCCTTTCCCCCCTGGTCAGGCGTTGACGTATGTGCGGATGGCACCCAGCAGTTCTTCACGCGTGAAAGGCTTCGTCAGGTATTGCTCCGAGCCGACGATGCGTCCCCGCGCCTTGTCGAACAGGCCATCCTTGGACGAGAGCATGATGACCGGGGTCGCCTTGAACAGCTGGTTGCCCTTGATCAGCGCACAGGTCTGGTACCCGTCCAGGCGCGGCATCATGATGTCGACGAAGATGATCTGCGGTTGCTGGTCTGCGATCTTCGCAAGCGCTTCAAAGCCGTCGGTGGCGGTCACCACCTCGCAGCCTTCGCGCTTGAGCAGCGTTTCCGCAGTCCTGCGGATGGTCTTCGAATCATCGATGACCATCACCCGGAGTCCTGCGAGTTCCCCGCCCGCAGTCGTGTTTTCAGTCATTGCCTATCCCCAAGCGCACGGCCCGATCTCTGGCGGGGGCCGCTACGAAAGCGTATCTATATCGCACTTTCCGCGCCCGCTTCAAGGCCGCCCCATGGCGCGGGGCATGGCACCCTCCTGAACGTGACGGGTTTCGCAATGACTGCGCGAGCGCCGGGCGGACGCTGCGTTGCAGTACGGCGGGGAGGCGCGCGACCGGCGTTGCCGCTACCATCAACGCCTTGCCTGACAGGTGCGCCCATGCCGTTGAACGTCATCGTGGTGATGGATCCCATCGCCCACATCAAGATCGCCAAGGACACCACCTTCGCCATGCTGCTGGAAGCCCAGCGCCGCGGCCATGCCCTGCACTACGTGCGCCCGGGCGGCCTGGCCCTGGAGGGCGGCGTGGCGGTGGCCCAGACCGCGCCATTGCAGGTGCGCGACGACCCGGCCGGCTGGTACGAGCTGGGCGCGTTCAGCCGCACCGAATTCGGCCCCGGCCAGATCGTGCTGATGCGCAAGGACCCGCCGGTCGACGCCGAATACATCTATGACACCCAGGTGCTGGACGTGGCCGCAGCGGCCGGCGCCTGCGTGGTCAACAACCCGCAGGGCCTGCGCGACTACAACGAGAAGCTGGCCGCCCTGCTGTTCCCGCAGTGCTGCCCGCCGACCCTGGTCAGCCGCGACGCCAAGGCATTGAAGGCCTTCGCGCTGGCGCATGGCCAGGCCGTGCTGAAGCCGCTGGACGGCATGGGTGGCCGCTCGATCTTCCGCAGCGGCCAGGGCGACCCGAACCTGAACGTCATCCTGGAAACCCTGACCGACGGCGGCCGCAGGATGGCACTGGCGCAGAAATTCATCCCGGACATCACCGCCGGCGACAAGCGCATCCTGCTGGTCGATGGCGAGCCGGTCGACTACTGCCTGGCGCGCATCCCGCAGGGTGATGAATTCCGCGGCAACCTCGCCGCCGGCGGGCGTGGCGAAGGCCGCCCGCTGAGCGAGCGCGACCGCTGGATCGCCGCCCAGGTCGGCCCGGAAATGAAGCGCCGCGGCATGCGCTTCGTCGGCCTGGACGTGATCGGCGATTACCTGACCGAGGTCAACGTGACCAGCCCGACCTGCGTGCGCGAACTGGATGCGCAGTACGGCCTGAACATTGCCGGCACCCTGTTCGACGCACTCGAGGCCGGCCTGCGCTGATGCCGTCCGCACCTGCCGTACTGCCCCCGCCGCCGCGCGAAGCGCAACGGCTGGGGGCAACCATCGCGCTGTCGGTGCTGGTCCACGCCCTGCTGATCCTGGGCGTGGGCTTCGCCGTGAAGGGCGATGCGCCGCTGGTGCCGACGCTGGAAGTGATCTTCAGCCAGACCCGCACCGCGCTGACCCCGAAACAGGCCGATTTCCTGGCTGCGGCCAACCAGGAAGGGGGTGGCGAGCACGACCGCGCGCAGCGTCCGCGCGACAACCAGGCCGGCATCGTGCCGCAGGCCCAGTCCGGAATCAGCCCGGTTCCACAGCAGCAGCAATCGGCCGCGCCGGTTCCACCGCCACAGGCACGGGTGGTCAGCAGCCGCAATGGCGAAGAGGTGGTGGCGCAGGCACAGTCCCGCCCCACGCCGGATCAGCCCGAACCGGATGCGCCGTTGAGCGCACGCGAGCAGCGCGATGTGGAGATGGCGCGGCTGGCTGCCGAAGTGCATCTGCGCTCGGCGCAGTACGCCAAGCGTCCGAACCGCAAGTTCGTGTCGGCCAGCACGCGCGAGTATGCCTACGCCAATTACCTGCGCGCCTGGGTCGACCGTGCCGAGAAGGTGGGCAACCTGAACTATCCGGACGAGGCCCGGCAGCGCCGCCTCGGCGGCCAGGTGGTGATCAGCGTGGGCGTGCGCCGCGATGGCAGCGTGGAGAGCAGCCGGATCCTGCGTTCAAGCGGGACGCCGTTGCTGGATGAGGCGGCGCTGCGGGTGGTGAAGCTGGCGCAGCCGTTCCCGCCGTTGCCGAAGACCGAGGATGAGATCGACATCCTGCAGGTCACCCGTACGTGGGTGTTCCTGCCGGGCGGCACCCTGCACGACGACCGGTAGGGGTTTGTTGCCCGGGCCTGCGGCCCGGGACCCGCTGCAAGGCTGGAGCAACGTCAAAATCAACGTCAACAGCAGCGGTCAGGATGCTGGGCTTGGCGGGGCGGTGTCGGGTGGCGGGGACGCCGCAAGTACGTCCCTGTAAGCTTAGCCGCGGCATCCATGCCGCGGATACCCCGCAACCCGACACCGCCCCGCCTCTGACAGATCGCGGCGCACCATTGCTTTGGTAGGTGTCGACCTTGGTCGACACACATCCACGCCACGCGTGGATGCGAGCGAAGCGACCCGCTTTTGACTTTGAATTTTCTTTTCTTGATTTTCCGTGGCGGACGCACACGGAAACTGTCAAAGGCCGGGCGGGTGGGCTGCGCAGGGGCGTGAGCCGCATGGATGCGGCGACCGAGCTTACATGGACGTACTTGCAGCGCCCCCTGCGCAGCCCACCCGCCCGGCCAAACCACGGCTTGTGCTTTCGCCCTCCGCCACGAGGGGCTCAGCCGTTGGCCTTCGCCTTCGCCTCGCGCGCGGCCTGCTGCTCGGCCAGGGTCAGTGCCACGTTGTCACGCAGGTACGCCGGCTCGACCTTCTCCGGTGCAATGGCTTCGCCGCGAGCGAACGCCGGCACCGCCAGTGCCAGTACATCCGATGCCCGCGGCAGCGCCGTCGCATCAAAGCCGCGCAGGCCGTTGCCCAGCTGGGCCACCAGTGCCCCCTCTGCTGCACCGAAACCGGTGCCGACACCGTAGGCCGACATCCCTCCCGGCAGCGCAACCGCAGCGGGTGCGCACACGCGTTCGGCATCACGAGCCACCGGCAGGCCGTCCACACGCTCGAAGCGCGCGAAATACAGCTCGCCCATCCGTGCATCGATCGCCGACAGGATCTGCGTTTCTTCTGCCGGTGCCCGCAGCGCCAGCACCTGCAGCGTCGAGACCGGCAACAGCGGGCGGTCCAGAGCCAGTGCGATGCCCTGGGCAATGGCGATCGCCAGGCGCACGCCAGTGAACGCACCGGGGCCGCGGCTGAGCGCAATGCCGTCCAGCTGGCGGCGGCTGATGCCGGCGTCGGCCAGCAGCGCCTCGGCCCACGGCAAGCTCAGTTCGGCATGCCGGCGCGGGGCGATCTCGAAGCGTTCCAGCACCTGCCCATCGACATGCAGGGCAACGGAACAGGCTTCGGTGGCGGTTTCAAAGGCGAGCAGTTTCATCGGATCGGGTCAGAACAGGGGGAACGTGGCACCGGGCGCCGGCTCGGGGCCGGTCGCAACAGCGGCCGGGGCAGCCGCATCATCGGCCACGGGCGCCCATTGTGGCGTAAAGAAGGCCTGCACATCGGCCAGGCTGCGGGTACGGCGGAACGGCGGCAGTGAATCGAGGAAGACCCGACCATAGCCACGGTTGAGCAGGCGCGGGTCGCACAACACCAACACACCACGGTCGCTCTCGCTGCGGATCAGGCGGCCGACGCCCTGTTTCAGCGCAATCACCGCCTGCGGCAGCTGCTCATCGCGAAACGGATTGCCGCCCTGGCTACGGATCGCCTCCAGCCGTGCCTCGTACACCGGATCGTCCGGTGCCGCGAACGGCAGTTTGTCGATCATCACCACGCTCAGCGCCTCACCCACCACGTCCACGCCCTCGCGGAAACTGGCCGACCCCAGCAGCACGCCATTGCCCGATTCGCGGAAGCGCTGCAGCAGCGTCGCGCGCGGCGCCTCGCCCTGCACGAACAACGGCCATGGCCCATCACGCAGTGCCTCGGCGGCCTCGCGCAATGCACGGTGCGAGGCGAACAACAGGAATGCCCTGCCGTGCGAGGCCTGCAACACCGGCCGCAGGGTCTGGATCAGCGCAGTGCCGAAGCCACGTGCGGCCGGATCGGGCAGGCCTTCGGGCAGGTAGCACAGCGCCTGCTCGGGCCAATTGAATGGACTCGGCTGGACCAGCGTATGCGGGTCGTCCAGGCCCAGGCGGGTGGCGATGTGGTCGAAGCCACCGCCCACGGTCAGTGTCGCCGAGGTGAAGATCCATGCCGCGCGACTGCGCTCGCGATGCTCACGCAACGGGCCAGAGACATCCATCGGCGTGCGCTGGCAGCGGAAACCACGTGGCGTGAGCTCGTACCAGAGCACATCAGCGGCACTGGCTGTGTCCGCCGGATCGGTATCGAAGTCGAGCGTGGGCTCATCATCGCCCAGCCAGCGGCTGAGTCGCGAGACCGCCTCGCGCGCCCGCGCGTGGCAGGCATCCAGGCCCGCAGCCGCTTCGCGCAGCGGCTGCAGTGCCCGCTCCAGGGTCACCAACCCCGCCATCACCGTATCGAATCCGTCGCGCACCTGTGGCATCGCCAGCGCGCGCCATTGCGTGCCACGCGACGGCAGTCCCTCCATCGCCGAGCGCAGCGCCAACAGCGACTGCTGCAACTGGTCGACCGGTTCCTGCAGCGCCGACTGCGCGCCTCCCACGCCACGCGCTTCGGCCAGGCAGTCGCGGCCCAGTTCCTGCCACGGGCGCATGCCGAAACCTTCGCCGAAGAACTGCGCGGCCAGCTCGGGCAACTGGTGTGCCTCGTCGATGACGAAGGCCTGGGCCCCCGGCAGCAGTTCACCGAAACCGTCCTGCTTCAGGGCCAGATCGGCCAGCAGCAGGTGATGGTTGACCACGACCACATCGGCGGCCTGCGCACGCTGCCGCGCACGCACCACGAAGCAGTCATCCCAGAACGGGCAGTCGGTACCCAGGCAGTTGTCGACGGTGGAGGTGACCATCGGCAGCAGCGGCGAATCATCGGCCAGGCCTTCCAGTTCGGCGATGTCACCGAACTCGGAACGACCGGACCAGGCCAGGATGCGCTGGAACTGCGCCGCCTGTTCAGGGCTGGAGAACCGCGGCTCGCCCCGCGCCTGCTGCAGGCGATAACGGCACAGGTAGTTCGCGCGTCCCTTCAGCAGCGCACTGCGCAGGCCGACACCGAGCGCCTGGCGCACGCGCGGCAGGTCACGGTGGTAGAGCTGGTCCTGAAGCGCGCGGGTACCGGTGGAAATGATGGTGCGCAACCCGGACAGCAGCACCGGCACCAGATAGGCGAAGGTCTTGCCGGTGCCGGTACCGGCCTCGGCCAGCAGCAGATCGCGCTGCTGCATCGCGTCGGCGATGGCTTCGGTCAGGCGCAGCTGGGCCGGGCGCGGGACGAAGGCGTCCAGATGCGAGGCGAGCGCGCCGCCGTCGCTGAGGGCTTCGCGGCTGGCATGGACAAGGTCGGACATCAGAGGGAAAGGATACCCGGCCGGGCGCTGCCCGGCACCCGTTTCAAGCCAGAGCACCAGCAAAAGCAACGGCAACAGCTTGGTTCATGGCTCTGGGTTTCTACGTGCTGGGCGGGTCGGGAGGGGCAGGCAGGACACGCCGTAAACCCATCCCTGGGGGCTCGATGGCGCCATCCATGGCGCCAACGGTCCTGCCTGCCCCTCCCGACCCGCCTTCGACAGTTTCCCGGTGACGGAGGGACGCGCTCCGTAGCGTCGAGCCTGCTCGACTGGCAGCTCAGAAGCTGTGGCAGGAACGGGAAAAGAAGATGGACTACTGCGAGCGCGCGCAGCGCGCGACCCGCTTTTGATTTTCTTTTTCTTTTCCGTGGCTGGCCGCACACGGAAATTGTCAGAGGTCGGGCGGGGTGGGTTCGCGGGGGTGTCCGCGGCATGGATGCCGCGGCCAAGCCCCCATGGATGGGTTCACGGCGTCCCCCGCGAACCCACCCCGCCCGGCCAAGCGCGGCTTTTGCTTCACGCGGCCAAACAGCCAGCCACGAGGGGCTGCGCCGTTGGCAGGAAACCTAGTACCGCTTGATCCCAGGCACAGTGCAGCCTTCCAGCTGCGCATGCGCCGACACCGCATTCTCCTTCTCGCCCCGCGCCAGGCGCGACTGCTCGATCGTCGCCCAGTGCCGCCGGCACAGCGGCCCGGTCTTCGAGCCCAGATCCACCGCCTTGCGCGCGAACGCCTCCGCCTGCGCCCACTGCCCCTGCAGCAGTGCCAGTTCGGCACGTTCCTGCAGCACTGCCGGGTCGCCGGCGACGATTTCCAGCGCGTGGTCCAGGCTGCTGGCGGCACCGGCCAGGTCGTTCGCCTGGCGTTGCGCCTGCGCGGTCACCCGCAGGTCTTCCACCTGCGAATCACGCAGCGGCTGCACCGACAGCTCCTTGTCGTCAGGACCTGCGGCCGCATCCACCGCCGCCAGGCGCTGTGCCGGCGTAGTGGTATCGACCGGTTTGATCACCGTCGGTGCACTGCTCACGCAGGCGGCCAGGGCCAGGCTGAGGCCGGTCAGGGCCAGGGGCTGCAGCAGGGATCGCATGTTCATCGGCATCATCGGCTCGGGGGAGGAGTGGCGGCGGGCGCCGCAGCAGGTTCGGCAGGCGGTTCCGGCTTGCGGTCCAGGCCGAACCAGCTGCGCCAGCCACCGCCCTCGCCTTCGGCACCCTGCCCGTCCGGCGACACCGCCGGCGCACACGGAGCATAGGCCGGCGCATAGCCGACCACGAACGGGAAGCGGCGCGCTCCCGGGCAGCCCTCATCAGTCGTGTTGAGGCCGGTGGCGGCCACCGACTGCCAATCCAGGCCCTTGTTGCTGACCCGCAGCGGCGCACTGGGAAGGCGCTGGAAGATGCCCGACCAGACCCGCATCGCGCCGGTGGCACCGTACAGGCCGGCCTGCTCGTTCTGGTCGTTGCCGATCCAGATCACCGCCAGGTGATCACCCGTGTAACCGGCATACCAGCTGTCGCGACCATCGTTGGTGGTACCGGTCTTGCCGGCGGGCTGCAGGCGGCCCAGGCCATCGGCGTTCAAGCGCTGCGCGGTGCCGCTGGAAACCACCTGCTGCAGGCCGACACTGATCAGGTTGGCGGCAATCGAGTCGCCCTCCTGCGCCGGTGCGGGGGTCTTGTCATAACGCTTGAGCAGCTTGCCCTGCGGATCGAGCACGCCACGCACCGCGTGCAGCGGCTGGATCTCGCCACCGGACGCCAGGAACTGGTACAGCTGCGCCATCGCGTACGGGCTCTGGTCGGTCGAGCCGAGGATCACTGCAGGGTTGGCCTCAGCCTTGATGCCCGCCAGCACATGGATCAGCTGGGTCACGCGCTCGGGACCAACCTGCATGCCCACGCGCACCGTGGCCTGGTTGTAGGAATGCGCCAACGCATCGATCAGGCGCACTGTACCGTGGCTGCGGTTGTCCGCGTTGCCGGGGTTCCAGTTGCGGCCGCGGCCGAGCTGCACGGTCACCGGTGAATCATCGACCCAGCTGGCCAGCGAGTAACGATCCGGCTGCGCCAGCGCCAGCAGGTAGACGAACGGCTTCAGCAGCGAGCCGACCGGGCGCTGTGCTTCGATCGCGCGGTTGAAGCCCACCTCGGACACTTCACGGCTGCCGATCACCGCCAGCACGTCACCGTTGTGCACGTCGGTCAGCACCATGCCGGCCTGCAGTTCGGGACGGCGCTTGCTTTCCAGCGACTTGATGGTGCGGGTCACCGCGCCTTCGGCATAGGCCTGCGCGGACGGCGACATGCCGGTCATCACGCTCAGGCCGGCGCCCTGCAGCGCCGATTCCGGATAGTCATGGCCGAGCTGGCGGCGAACCAGGTCCACATAGGCCGGGAAGCGGTTGGCTGCCACCAGGCCCGGCGTCTTGGGCACGCCCAGCGGCGCCTTCAGCGCACGCTGGTACTCGGCATCGTCGATCAGCGTCGCCTCGTGCAGCTTGCCCAGTACGAAATTGCGGCGATCCAGCGCGCGTTCCGGGTTGCGCCGCGGGTCGTAGAAGGACGGGCCCTTGACCAGGCCGATCAGCAGCGCGATCTGCTCGGTTTCCAGCGACTGCAGGTCACGGCCGAACCAGAACTCGGCGCCGGAAGACATGCCGTGGATGGCCTGGCTGCCGCGCTGGCCCAGGTACACCTGGTTGAGATAGGCCTCGAAGATGGTGCGCTTGTCGTAGCGCGCTTCCATGATCAGCGCGTACAGCACTTCGTTGAACTTGCGGGTGACCGTCTGTTCCTTGCCGATCCCGAGCAGACCGCTGCGGGCCAGCTGCTGGGTCAACGTGGAAGCACCCTGGCGGCTCTGGCCACCGGAGCGGATCGTCACCCACACCGCGCGCGCGATGCCGGACAGATCGATGCCGTGGTGACGATTGAAGTCCTTGTCCTCCACCGCCTGCAGGCCGGTCACCAGCAGGTCCGGCGCCTCGTCCATGCGGATCAGGCGGCGTTCTTCCTGCTTCTGCCCGTACAGGGTGGCAATACGTGCCGGGTCCAGGCGCGCAGCCTTCAGCGCCTTGCGGTTGTCGGCGTCACGCAGCGAGGCGACCGCACCGTCGGCCAGCGACAGTTCCAGCCGGCGCGGTGCGACGCGGCCATCCACGTCGTTGTAGCCACGGCTGGAAATGACGAAGCGCCCGCCGTTCACCGCATAGGTGGCCGGCTCCTTGCCCTGCCCGTCATCGCGGTAGGCGGATGCGGCGAGCTCGGTCTTCAGGGTCGCCGCGTCCATCGCCTTGCCCGGCGTGAGCACCAGCGGGCGTGCGTACACGCGGGTCGGAATCTGCCAGCGAAGTTCGCCGAAGCGCTGGGTCACCTGTTGGTTCAGGTACAGCGTATAAGGGATCAGGAAGCCCAATCCCAACGCGACCGCAGCCATGCTCCAGGTGATCAGGCGACGCCGCCACAGCGGGCTGTCGTCCTGCTGGTCGTCGTCGTCGAAATCGTCGATGTCGTCGGAATCGTAGCGTCGGGGCACGGGGATGCAGGCAGGTAGGGTCTGGCGAGTCTAACGCAGGCGCCGCGGTGGCTGGCAGGCGATGGCCCGCGGTTTCACTGCAGTTCAAGCAGCGCGCGGCGCCCGCCACCCGGCCCAGGCGCCCGCAAGCGCTGCCCAGCCCCCTTTCCAGCCGCCCCCCGCCAGGCAGACGTTGGCCAGGCGTGCGATCAACCGCGGCGCATCATGGGCGATCCAGCCTGCCGGCACATCCACGCGGCGATACAGCTGCAGTCGCGACCAGGCCATGCGCCAGGCGAGCGCGTGAAGTCCCTGGAAGCGCTCCGGCGCCACCACCACGCCACGCTGCCCCAGCAGATCGGCCAGGGCGAGCAGGCGCCGGGCCGTGCGCTGGCGTGCCTGCGAATCGAACAGATCGAGATGGCGCAGGCGTTGCAGGAAACCGCGGCGACTGGCACCGATCTGGTTGTTGCCATGCTGCCGGTAGTCGATGGTCGGTTCGGCCAGCATGTCCAATCCTCCACGCAGCGATGCGTGGACCGCCAGCCATTCGTCGTGGCTCCAGCCCGGCGGGACCGGCAGCGATTCGGCCAGCAGGCCACGGCGCAGCGCACAGGTGGCACCGGTGATGAAGTTGCGCAGCAGGATCGCGTCGATCGCAAGGCCCGAGCGTTCCAGCTCGACTTCAGCCGGATGGACCACCAGTACCTCCAGCAGCCGCTGGCCCAGCGGCGCGCCCTGCGCGTCCACCAACCGCGCATCGCTGTGCAGCAGCAACAGGCCCTGATCGGCGTGGAAGCGCTCCACGTAGCTGCGGACACGCCCCGGATGCCAGACATCATCCTGGTCGCACAGGAACAGGATGTCGGCCTGGCAACGCATCAGTGCGTCGGCGAAATTGCGCACATAGCCGAGATTGCGCGCGTGCTGGACGATCTCGACACGGATGCCAAGCGCCTGTGCGCGCGGCACGAAGGCCTGCAGCAGCTGCGGCGTCTGGTCGCTGGAACCGTCATCGCCGATCATGATTTCGTTCACCGGAAGATCCTGGTCGAGGATGCTGTCCAGCTGGGCCTGCAGGTAGCGCGCACCGTTGTAGGTGCACAGCGCGACGCCAATGCGCTCGGCAGGGGCCGATCGGGATGGCGCGTCAGGCATCGAACGTACTCGCGGAAACAAGGGCCGGGGGATGGTAGCAGAGCCCCCCAGGCGGATGGATACGGTGGCTGGCTAGCCGTTGCCGGGATGCGCAGCGATCCGCTGCAGGGCCTGGGCCGCGCTCATCGGTCGCCACGTGTCCGCGTCAGGCTGGAACGGCCGCGGATGTACGCCCAGCAGCGCCTGCAGCGGGCCGTTGTCCGCAATCAGATCCTGCTGCAGGCGTGACACCGGACCACGCGCTCGCGGCAGCACCGCAGCCAGGCCTCGCAGTGCACCGCCCGGCAACGGCAGCGCCAATGTTGGCTGTGCCAGGCTGGCGTGCACGCGGCGGAACATCGCTTGGTACGGCAGGCGCTCGCCGCCGCCGATTTCCAGCACCCGCGCCGACGCTGCGCCGGTGGCGATGCAGGCCACCACGGTGCGGGCGATATCGTCGGCATGCACCGGTTGACGCAGGCCTCCCACCAGCGGTATCGGAAACAGGCGCAGACGCAGCGCACGCTGCACGATCGGGGTGATGCTGCGGTCGATGCCGGCCCCATAGATCAGGGTTGGCCGCAGGATCGTCCACCCCATGCCAAGACGTTCGGCCTGCGCAATCAGGCCCGCCTCGCCCCGCTGCAGCATCGCCACAACGTCCTGTTCGTCGGCCTGCTCGGAATGCTGCTTGCTCAGCACGCTCATCGAACTGGTGGCGATGACCTGCCGCGCCGGGGCCGCCGTTTGCCGCGACAACCATTGTGCCAATGCTTCAAGGGGGCCAAAGCTGGCAATGGCCTGCCACTCCGGAGACGGCACGCTGTCCAGCGCAGCCGCCAGGTCCCCACACAGCCACTGCACGCCGTCCTGTGCCGGTTGCGGTCGCCGGCTCACCGCCTGTACACGCCCATGCGCCTGCACCAGGCGCGGCAGCAGGAACCGGCCGATCTGGCTGGTGGCTCCGGAAACGAGGACGGTCATCGGCACTCCGTGGGGATGTTGCGAGGGGTGGCTACTATAGCGGCCCCTCCGGCAGCGGCGGGCTCAGGGCGACGACACCCCGATGTCACGCAGCCGCTGCCGCAACTGCTGGTACTCACTGCTGGAAGTGCCAACGCCAAGCTCGCCCGCCTGCTGGAGCGCACGTTCAGCAAAGGCGACATCACCGTTGCCCAATCGCTCGCTGCCGATCGCAAGCCAACGCTGCGCGAGGCGCTGGCGGGCAGCAGGCAGGCCACCCGCGGTGGGGGCCAGCGTCTGCCAAGCCTGCAGGCAGGCACCTGCAGCCTGCACCCGGTTCTGCCGCAGGTTGTCGTCGAAGCAACTGCGACTGGCGGGCAGCAGGCGCGCGGCAGCGGCCTTCACCCGTGCATCGCGCGGTGCCAGCGCCTGTGCTTCGCGCAGGGCATCGAATGCGCTGTGCCCCGGCGGGCTGATCCATTGCCCTGCGCGCTCGGCGCGTTCGATCCGGCGCAGGTGATCGCGCAGCTCGCGTTCACGCTGCGCGTTGCCCACCGCGGGCTGCTGCAGTGCCCCACGGGCCTGCCGTGCACGCTGCAGGCGCTGCGCCAGTTGCTGTTGTGCCGCCTGCGAAGCGCCCAGCGCTTCCGCCAGCACGGCATCACGCTGCGCCGCCTCGAACTGGAAATCGTCGGCCTGGACCTGGCTTCGCGCCAGCACCGCCTGCAGCACCTGCTCACGGCCCCGCTGGGCAGTGGGATCATCCGGCGCCACCGCCAGCACGGCCAGGAACCCCTTTGCGGCACCTTCCAGCTGCTGTCGTTTCAGTGCGCGCTGTGCCTGCCGCAAGCGCTCGTCGACCGCCCGTGCCAGTGCCTCCTGGCTGGCGGGCAGATCGGAGTGGCCTGCGTCGAACAGGCGCGCGCGCTGCAACGTCGCAGCGGATTCAGCCAGTTCCCCGCGTCCGGCCAGCGTGCGCGCGTGCTGCAGCAGATCGCTCAGCGCGTCCTCGCGCCCCTCCAGAGCAGGCAGGTTGTCCGGCTGCAGTGCCAGGATGCGCTGGAACAGCGGCAACGCACTGCTGTCGCCATCGTCCAGCCGGCCGGCCGCGAACGCGTTGCGGGCCTGGGCCAGCAACGCGCCTATACCGGCGCCGGCGCTACGCCGCGCCTGCAGTTGCCGGGCCACGGCGTCGGCGTCGCCCTGCGGCACCTGCAGCTCGCGGGCCAGCGCCAGTGACTGCGCGCTGCCGTCAAGATCGTCGCGCTGCAGCTTGTCGCGGGCCTGCTGCAGGGCCGCCGCTGCGGTTCGTGCAAGGCCCTGGCGGGCCTGCGGCCGATCACCATCCAGTGCCAGCACCGCCTGGTAGCGCTCCCGCGCACCACTGCCGTCGGCCGCACTCAGCCGGCCGGCGGCGAGCGCACGATCACCTTCGACCAGCAGCTGTTCGATCTGCGGCTCATCCCAGAACCAGTCGGCCAGCGGCTTGCGCAGCAGCACCAGCAGCACGAACACCGCCAGCGCCGCGACCAGCGCCCAGCGCCAGACCCGCCGCGCATGACGTGCCTGCAGCCACCACCAGCGGCCTTCGCGACGGACGCGATCCAGCGCAGGATGTTCAGCGCCATGCGGGCGATGCGGGGGCTCGCGTTCCATGCGTGCAGGGTAGCCGGGGCAGCGTGAAGCTCAGCCGAGGCGACGCGCCTCGCTCACGCCCGGCAGCGCGTCCAGCTTGCCCAGCAGGTTCGACAGCTGGTCGTAGTCGCTGACCTTCAGCCGCAGGCGCAGATGGGCACGGCCACTGTTGCGCACGTTGTCACTGTGGATGTCCAGCACGTAGGCGTCTTCCTGGGCGATCAGGTTGGTGATGTCCTTCAGCAGCCAGCGTCGGTCGACCGCATCGACCACCACGTCCACCTCGTAGCCGCCCCCGGCCTGGCCCCATTCCACCGGCAGGATGCGCTGCGGGCTGGTGGCCGCCAGCCGGGCCAGCGCGGCACAGTCTGCCCGGTGCACGGTGACACCGCGGCTACGGGTGAGGTAGCCGACGATCGGTTCGCCGGCCACCGGCTGGCAGCAGCGCGCCAGCTGCACCAGCAGGTTGCCCACGCCCTGCACCGTGAACTTGGACTTGCCCAGGTTCTCGCGGCGGGCGGTCGGGCGCGGAAGCGTCGGCGCAGGGGCCGGCTGGCTGGCCGCGCGTTCTGCTTCCAGCAGGGTTCGGCTGACCTGGTTCGGGCCGGTATCGCCCAGCGCCACCTGGATGTAGAGGTCATCAACGCTGTCGGCGTGGAACTTCTTCGCCGCCACCACCAGATCCGAATGCTGCAGGCCCAGGCGCTTCAGCTCGCGCTCGAGCAGTTCGCGCCCGGCCTGCACGTTGCGCGCGCGGTCCAGCTTGTGGAACCAGCTGCGCACCTTTTCGCGCGAGCGGTTGCTGGCCAGGAAGCCCAGCGCCGGCATCAGCCAGTCGCGGCGGGGGTCGGCTTCCTTGCCGGTGAGGATCTCGACGCGATCGCCGCTGCGCAGGCGATAGGTCAGCGGCACGATGCGGCCATTGACCTTGGCGCCACGGCAGCGGTGGCCTACCATCGTGTGTACCTGGTAGGCGAAATCAAGCGGCGTGGCTCCCTGTGGCAGGTCCAGCACCTCGTCCTTCGGGCTGAGCGCATAGACCCGGTCCTCGGTCAGCTCGGCGTCGAGTGCGCCGGCCAGCTCATTGCCCTGCCCGTCCTGTGCCTGCTCCAGCAGCTGGCGCATCCAGGTGATCTTGCGATCGAACGACTTTTCCGCGCCCTTGCCGCCTTCCTTGTACTTCCAGTGCGCGGCCACGCCCAGCTCGGCCTGCGAATGCATCTCGTGGGTGCGGATCTGCACTTCGATCGTGCGCCCTTCCGGGCCGACCACGGCGGTGTGCAGCGAACGGTAGTCGTTGGCCTTCGGGCGTGCGATGTAATCGTCGAACTCGCTCGGCACCGGCGCCCACAGCGCATGTACCACACCCAGCGCGGCGTAGCAGGCGGCCACGTCGTCGACCATCACCCGCACCGCGCGGATGTCGTACAGCTGGTCGAACGCCAGCCGCTTCTTCTGCATCTTCCGCCAGATGCTGTAGATGTGCTTGGGGCGGCCACTTACTTCGGCATGGATGCCCTGTGCGGCCAGCTCGCGCGACAGCTGCTTCTTCACGTTCTGCACGTAACGCTCGCGCGCCACGCGGGTTTCGTCCACTTCACGCGCGATGCGGCGATAGGTTTCCGGCTCCAGGTGGCGGAACGCCAGATCCTCCAGCTCCCACTTCAGCTGCCAGATGCCCAACCGGTTGGCCAGCGGCGCGTGGATGTCGCGGGTCAGCTGTGCCAGCGCCCGGCGCTGTTCGTCGTCCAGCTTGTCGGCAGCGCGCATTTTCGCAAGCTGCCGGGCCAGCAGGATCGGCACCACGCGCAGGTCGCGGATGATCGCCAGCAGCAGGCGGCGCAGGCCCTCGCTGTTGCGCCCGGCCTCCCGGCCAGCATGCAGCGCCCAGACCGGATCGGCGGCGTCCTGGCCGTCGAGCAGGCCGATCACCGCCGCCTTGTGGTTGCCCAGCGGCAGCTGGTCCAGGCTGGCGCGCAGGCCGGGAAGGTCGAACAACAGCGCGGCGACCACCGCGCCTTCGTCGGCCGAGAGCATCGACAACGCATCGAGGGTATCGCCCAGCACCGACCAGCTGGCGCGCATCTGGTGGTCGCAGTCCGGTGCTTCCCAGTGCTCGCGCAGGGCCTGGCGCAGCGGAGCGGGCAGCACCGCTGCGGAGGGACGGTTCAACAAGGCATCCAGGCCGGGGACAGAAGCGCGGTTCACAGCATCGAGCAGGCAAGACAGAGGTTCCTACACTAGCGCCGGCGCCGTTCAGGGACAATCACCGCGGCCACCATCACCCGGCATGAAGACATGCCGCTACACTCGCGGGCAAACCCAGGAGAGTTCCGCCATGCCCTCGATCGCCCCGCGTTTCCGCCCACGGCTGCTGGCCTGCGCCGCACTGCTGCTGTCCCTGTCGGCACCTGCGCTGGCCCAGCGCGTGGTGGACGGTGACCTGCAGCAGCAGATGTCGCCGACCGAGTTCAAGGCGGCCGGCCTGGACAAGCTGAGCGCGCAGGAACTGGCCACGCTCAACCGCTGGCTGCAGGGCAAGGTCGAAGCAGCGACGACCCAGGCGGTAGCGGCGGTGCGCGAAGAAGCCCGCGAACAGGGCCGCCAGGAAGTGATCGTGAAGAACCGCGGGTTCTTCGATTTCGGCAGCAGCGAGCCGATTACCGGCGTACTGCAGGGCGAGTTCCGTGGCTTCGGCAAGGGCCGTGTCTACGTGCTGGACAACGGCCAGGAATGGGAGCAGACCGACAGCACCAGCGTGGTCGGTGTGCGCAAGCAATCGCCCAAGGTCAGCATCAAGCCTGGCGTGATGGGCGTGTGGTACATGAAGGTGGACGGCGTGAACAGCCAGCCCAAGGTGCGCCGCTCCAAGTAATAGATCCACGCCACGCGTGGATGACATTCCACCGCACCCCGCCGGTCATTGTCCGGCGGGGTCGGGCCGGGGGTTACGAGGCCTGGCGCAATGCGCTCACCCGCTGCGCCAGCTTCTTCGCGGAGATGCCGGTGCGCGCGCCCAGCTCCTGCGCGAACAGCGACACCCGCAGCTCTTCCAGATCCCAGCGCAGCGCCTGCCATTGCGGGCGATCGCGCAGGCCCTGCTGCTCGCCCACCTCCAGCGCTTCCAGGAATGGGTGCAGTTCCAGCATGCGCGCCTGATCACGCGGCGGATCACGCTTGGCGCGCTCGGTGCGCAGGATCATCGCCTTCAGGTAACGCGGGTACTGGGCAAGGGCATCGGCCGGCGTATCGCGCAGGAAGCCGGGGTGGATCAGCCCGGCCAGCTGCGCTTCCATGTCGTCCAGGTTGCCGCGCGCCCAGCCCATCAACGGCGCCTCCAGCATCGGCTTCAGTTCCGCCACCAGCGCCAGGATGGACTCGGCCAGTTTCAGCCGCGACATCGCCTCGCCGAACAGGGTCTTGGCCGCATGCTCGCGGCGTTGCTCGAAGGCTGCCGCATCGCGGATGTCTTCCAGGCCTTCGGCCAGCACCGCGTTCATCGCCGCATCCACCAGGTCTCCACGCAGGCGTTCCTGCGATTCGATCGCGGCATACAGCAGGCCGGTCTTGGCGCCCACCGGCAACTGCTTGCGCGCCTGCTTGACCTTCTCGGCCAGGGCAATCTCCAGCAGCCGGCGCACGCCCAGCGGGTGTGCCTCCTGTGCCTGCTGCCGATCGGCGAAGATGCGCAGCGCCACGCTGTCGCCCTCGTCCAGCAGCGCCGGATAGGCCGGAACGCCGGCTTCACCGGGTACCTGCAGCGGAATCGGCGTGGCCGGGAACGTGCGCAGGCCGTCAGCCGCCATTTCGCGCCCGGCACGCGCTGCGAAGGCATCGCCGGCACGGCCACCAAATTTCGCGCGCAGCGCTTCCAGATCGCGCGAAGTGGCCAGCACCTTGCCCTGTTCGTCGCGCAGGCGCAGGTTCATGTGCAGGTGCGGTTCGATCGAACCCGGCTCGAAATCGAGCGCGGTCACCGTGGCGCCGGTTGCGCGTGACAGGAAACGCGCCAGCTCGCCAGTGATGGCATCGGCGCTGGGCTGCGGGAACGCCTCGAAGAACGCGCGTCCGAAATCCGGGGCCGGCACGTAGTTGCGGCGCATTGCCTTGGGCAGGCTGCGGATCAGCGCCGACGCCTTGTCGGCGACGAAGCCAGGTGCCAGCCAGCCCAGCTGCACCGGGTCCAGTGCATTGAGCAGGTGCAGCGGCACATCCAGGGTCACGCCGTCATCGTCGGCGCCCGGCTCGAAGCGGTAGTGCAGCGGCAAGCGCGCCTGGCCGAGCGCCAGGTACTTCGGGTAGCGCTCCTGCTCGCTGCCCTCGCCGGGCAGCAGGTCTGCCAGCGACCAGTGCAGGGTCTTGCGCTGTTCCGGCGCCAGTCCCTTCCACCAGGTATCCAGGCCCGCGGACGAATGGATCTGCGGCGGCACCCGGTCCAGGTACCAGCGTGCCTGCCAGTCTTCGTCGGCAACGATGCCGGCACGGCGCAGCTTGGCCTCTTCCTCGCGGGCCAGGTCCAGCACCTTCTGGTTGTCGGCCACGAAGCTGGCGCGGGTGTTGATCTCGCCGGTCACCAGCGCCTGGCGCACGAAGATGTCGTGCGCTTCAATGGGCTCGATGCGGCCGTAGTGCACCGGCTTCTTCGGTGCCAGCACCAGGCCGAACAGGCTGATCTGCTCGGACGCCAGCACCTGTCCCTGCGCGCGCGACCAGTGCGGGTCGAAGTGCTTGCGCAGCAGCAGGTGCGGCAGCTCGGCGATCACCCAGTCCGGCTCGATGGCGGCCAGGGTCATGCCCCACACCTTCTGCGTGTCCAGCAGGTTGGCCACCAGCAACCACGGCGGCGGCCGCTTGGACAGCGCCGAACCCGGGAACGGCAGGAAGCGGCGCTGGCGTGGTGCCTGGAAATCGCCCTTCTCGGTGCGGTGGCCGATCTGCGTCGGCAGGCCCGCCACCAGCGCCCGGTGCAGGGTCTGGTAGGCGGCAGCGCGTGCACGTTCGCTGAAGCCCCCACCGGCGGGCGCCTGTTCCTTCTGCGCGCGCACCGCCACCGGTGCGGGTGCAGCCTCCGCTTTGCCTTCGCGGGCCAGGCGTGCAGCGCGGTGCAGCTGGCCGCGGGTAGCCTTTACCGCGGCTGCGTCATCACGCGCCGGGGCCGGCGCACTGCTGCCGGCCAGCAAGGGTGCCATCGACGCATCGACAGCCTCTTCCTTCCAGCCCAGTTCTTCGCACAGCAACCGCAGCTGCCGGTGCAGCTCACGCCACTCGCGCATGCGCAGGAAACCGAGGAAGTGGCGGCCGCACCAGTCGCGCAGCTTGGACTGGGTCAGGTCTTCATGGGCCTGCCGGTAGCCATCCCACAGGCGCAGCACGCCGACGAATTCCGAACGCCCATCGGCAAACTGCGCATGCGCGCTGTCGGCCGCACCACGCGCTTCGGGCGGGCGTTCGCGTGGGTCCTGGATGCCCAGGAACGAGGCGATCACCAGCATCGGCCGCAGGCAGCCGGCGGCCTGCGCGGCCACCAGCATGCGCGCCAGCTTCACGTCCACCGGCAGGCGGGCCATCTGCTTGCCGATGGTCGTCATGCGCCGTTCGGCGTCGATCGCGCCCAGTTCGGTCAGTTGCTGCCAGCCATCGGCCACCGCACGCTCGTCCGGGGCTTCCAGGAACGGGAATTCCTCGATGCGGCCCAGGCCCAGCTGCAGCATGCGCAGGATCACCCCGGCCAGGCTGGAGCGGCGGATCTCCGGATCGGTGAACTCCGGCCGCGCCTGGAAATCGGCTTCGGCGTACAGGCGGTAGCAGATGCCCTCGGCGATACGACCGCAGCGGCCCTTGCGCTGGTTGGCGCTGGCCTGCGAGATCGGCTCGATGTGCAGGCGGTCCAGCTTGTTGCGCGGGCTGTAGCGCTTGACGCGGGCGAAGCCCGGATCGACCACGTAACGGATGCGCGGCACCGTCAGCGAGGTTTCCGCCACGTTGGTGGCCAGCACGATGCGCCGGTTCGGTCCGGGATTGAATACCCGGTCCTGGTCCTGGTTGGACAGGCGCGCGTACAGCGGCAGCACCTCGGTGTTGCGGTACTTGCGCCGTTCCAGCGATTGGTGCGCATCGCGGATCTCGCGTTCGCCCGGCAGGAAGATCAGCACGTCGCCACGTGAATCCAGGCGGGTGATCTCGTCGATGGCCGACACGATGGCATCGTTGACGGTGCGTTCGCCCTGGTCTTCGCCCTCGCCTTCCAGCGCGCGGTAGCGCACCTCCACCGGGTAGGTACGGCCTTCGACGCTGATCACCGGCGCATTGTCGAAATGCTGGGCGAAGCGTTCGGTGTCGATGGTGGCCGAGGTGACGATCAGCTTCAGGTCCGGGCGCTTGCGCAGCAGCTGCTTCAGGTAGCCCAGCAGGAAATCGATGTTGAGGCTGCGTTCGTGCGCCTCGTCGACGATGATCGTGTCGTAGTTCGACAGCCAGCGGTCACTGGCGATTTCCGCCAGCAGGATGCCGTCGGTCATGAACTTGATGCGGCTGTCGTCGCTGACCTTGTCGTTGAAGCGCACCTGGTAGCCCACCAGCTGGCCCAGTTCGCTCTGCAGTTCCTGCGCCACGCGGCTGGCCACCGCACGTGCGGCAATCCGTCGCGGTTGGGTGCAACCGATCATGCCGGCCTGGCCACGGCCTGCGGCCAGGCACAGTTTCGGCAGCTGGGTGGTCTTGCCCGAGCCGGTTTCACCGGCAATCACCACCACCTGATGGTCGCGGATCAGCCCGATGATGGCGTCGGCTTCACGCGCAATCGGCAGCTGCGGGTCCAGAGTAATGGACGGCTGCTGTTGCGCCCGCACCTGCCGGCGCTGCACCGACGCCTGCAAGGCCTGCTCGAAGGTGGCGGCCAGCGCCGCATCCTGTGGCTTGGCCTGGCAACGCGAGAGCATCCCCAGCAAACGGCCCCGGTCGCGGCTCATGGCGCCGTCGATGGCGGCGCGCTGTTGGCGCAGGCGGGGCGATGGATTTTTATCGATAGAGTTCATCAATCGGTTCGTTCAAAACTTTGAAAGCGACCAGTCATCACGACCGGTTTATTGTGAAGGCCAACGATTCCACAAGGAGGAACCCCATGGCGAAGACCAAGAGCACGACCAAGGCCAAGACCGACAAGCAGAAGCTTGCAGCGGCGGCACCGTCGGCACCGAACATCGATATCGGGATCACCCAGGGCGACCGCAAGAAGATCGCCGACGGTCTGTCGCGCTTCCAGGCCGATGCGTTCACGCTCTACCTGAAGACGCACAACTTCCACTGGAACGTGACCGGGTCGATGTTCAACTCGCTGCACACCATGTTCGAGACGCAGTACACCGAGCAGTGGGCGGCACTGGACGACGTGGCCGAGCGCATCCGCGCGCTGGGCTTCAATGCCCCGGGCTCCTACCGGGAGTTCGCTGCGCTGACCTCGATCGCCGAGGAACCGGGCCTGACCGACAGTGCGGACTGGCGTGAAATGGTACGCCAGTTGGTGGTCGCCAACGAAGCGGTCTGCCGTACGGCACGTGAAGTGCTGGAGGTGGCGGCCAAGGGTGACGACGCTCCGACCGAGGATCTGATGACCCAGCGTCTGCAGACGCACGAGAAGTACGCCTGGATGCTGCGCTCCCTGCTGCAGTAAGGGGTGGGGGTGTTCGGCAGGGCTGCGCCCTGCACCCGCAGAGGCCGAAGCAACAGCAACTGCCAGAGCAAGAGCAAGAGCTGGTTTCCTGTGGGTTGGCGGGGTGGGTCCGGTTGCGGGAGACGCCGTAAACCCGTCCTTGGGGGCTTGGCAGCCGCATCCATGCGGCTGACACTCCCGCAACCGGACCCACCCCGCCCTTAGACAGGCTTCCGCGATCTGTCGGGCCAGAGCTGGGGGTCGGATCCGTTTTCCTACCGAAAACGGATCCGACCCCATTTTGTTTGTCGATATCTGACAGATTTCATCCACGCATGGCGTGGATCTACGAGCCGCCGGCCAACTGTCGAAGGTGGGGCGGTGTCGGAGTGCGGGGTGTCAGCCGCATGGATGCGGCTGCCAAGCCCCCAGGGACGGGTTCACGGCGTCCCCGCACTCCGACACCGCCCCGCCAACCCACGGATAGCCCGCTTTTGACGTTGACGTTGCCGTTGATTCGGCGGGTGCAGGGCGCAGCCCTGCCGACTCCCCCGCCGAGGTAAACTAACCGGATGGCTTCCCGTCCCGCGCACGACCTGCTCCAACGCGTCTTTGGTTACGACGATTTCCGTGGTCCGCAGCAGGACATCGTGGAGCATGTGGCTGCCGGTCACGATGCCCTGGTGCTGATGCCCACCGGCGGCGGCAAGTCGCTGTGCTACCAGGTCCCGGCCCTGCTGCGTGACGGATGTGGCATCGTCATCTCGCCGCTGATCGCGCTGATGCAGGACCAGGTCGAAGCCCTGCGCCAGCTCGGCGTGCGTGCCGAGTACCTGAATTCAACCCTGGATGCCGAGACCGCCGGCCGCGTCGAGCGCGAACTGCTCGCCGGTGAGCTGGACATGCTCTATGTCGCTCCCGAGCGGCTGCTGACCGGTCGCTTCCTGTCGCTGTTGTCGCGCAGCCGGATCGCCCTGTTCGCCATCGACGAAGCACACTGCGTGTCGCAGTGGGGCCATGACTTCCGCCCCGAATACCGCCAGCTGACCGTGCTGCATGAGCGTTGGCCGCAGATCCCGCGGATCGCGCTGACCGCGACCGCCGACCCACCGACCCAGCGCGAGATCGCCGAGCGTCTCGATCTGCAGGAAGCGCGCCACTTCGTCAGCTCTTTCGACCGTCCCAACATCCGCTACACCGTGGTGCAGAAGGACAACGCCCGCAAGCAGCTGACCGATTTCCTGCGCGGCCACCGTGGCGAGGCCGGCATCGTCTACTGCATGTCACGGCGCAAGGTCGAGGAGACCGCCGAATTCCTGTGCGGCCAGGGGTTCAATGCCCTGCCCTACCACGCCGGCCTGCCGCCGGACGTGCGCGCGAACAATCAGCGCCGCTTCCTGCGCGAGGACGGCATCGTGATGTGCGCCACCATCGCCTTCGGCATGGGCATCGACAAGCCGGACGTGCGCTTCGTGGCGCATACCGACCTGCCCAAGTCGATGGAAGGCTACTACCAGGAAACCGGCCGCGCCGGTCGCGATGGCGAGGCCGCCGAGGCATGGCTGTGCTACGGCCTGGGCGACGTGGTCCTGCTCAAGCAGATGATCGAACAATCCGAGGCCGGCGAAGAACGCAAGCAGCTGGAGCGGGGCAAGCTCGATCACCTGCTGGGCTACTGCGAATCCATGCAGTGCCGCCGCCAGGTGCTGCTGGCCGGTTTCGGCGAGACCTATCCCCAGCCCTGCGGCAACTGCGACAACTGCCTGACACCGCCGGCCTCGTGGGACGCGACCATTCCGGCGCAGAAGGCGCTGAGCTGCGTTTACCGCAGCGGCCAGCGCTTCGGCGTCGGCCACCTGATCGACGTCCTGCGTGGCAGCGAGAACGAGAAGGTGAAGCAGCAGGGCCACGACAAGCTCAGCACCTACGCCATCGGCCGCGATCTGGATGCGCGCACCTGGCGCAGCGTGTTCCGCCAGCTGGTCGCCGCCAGCCTGCTGGAAGTGGACAGCGAGGGCCACGGTGGCCTGCGCCTGACCGATGCCAGCCGCGACGTGTTGACCGGCCGCCGCCAGATCAGCATGCGCCGCGACCCGGCCAGCAGCACCAGCGGACGCGAACGCAGCGCACAGCGCACCGGCCTGTCGGTGCTGCCGCAGGACCTGGCCCTGTTCAATGCCCTGCGCGGCCTGCGTGCCGAACTGGCGCGCGAACAGAACGTGCCTGCCTTCGTGATCTTCCACGACAGTACCCTGCGCAACATCGCCGAGCAGCGCCCGACCAGCCTGGACGAACTGGCCCGGGTCGGCGGCATCGGTGGCACCAAGCTGAGCCGCTACGGCCCGCGCCTGGTCGAGATCGTGCGCGAAGAGGGGTAGCGCCTGGCCGTGTCCGGCGACCCGCTGATTGGCCGCGCTTCGCGCTCGCCGGGCGTGGCCCGGCGCTACCCTGGTCGTGCTCCAACCTTGAACCGGCCATTCAGCCGGAAGTGCATCCACGCCCGCTTGCGGCTAGATTAGCGCCATGTCCCTGGCCTCGACCCTGCTCCGTGTCGTGCTCATGCTCAGCCTGTTGCTCAACGGGCTGAACGCGGCCATGGCCAGCGGTCATGAGGAAATGGGGCGGATGGCCCATGCCATGGCCGCCACGGTTGGAGGCGGCGATGCCGACTGCCACCACCACGCCGCCATGCAGGCCGACGAGGCCCCGCAGGCCAAGGCCCCGGCCCACGACGCCCACTGCCAGATCAAGGACTGCGTGCGCAGTTGCGCCCAGCACCCGCTGCTGGTGGTGCAGCCGTTGCCGTACCTGGCGGGCCCGGCGTTGTCGCTGGCACCACAGCCGATGCCGGCCACCGGCCGCCCGTCGCCGCCGCTGCCGCCCATCTCACGCCCTCCCATCGGCTGATTCCCCACGCACTGTGCGCCCTGCGCACCGAAGCCGGCGGCCTGCCGGCGTCTTTCCGTGTCTGGAGTCTCCACCATGAATACCCGCAATCCCCCCGGTCCGGGCGCTGTGCCCATGCCGTCGCGACGCCTGTTCGTACAGGGTCTTGCCGCCGGTGGCGTGGTCGCCGGCATCGCTGCCGTCGGCGTGCCGCAGCGCGCGCTCGCCGCCGCCACTGCCGCCCCACGGCTGGCCGGCGCCCCCGCCGTCCTCACCGACACCCGCGTCGAACTGGCCATCGGCGAATCGCTGGCCAATTTCACCGGCCGCACCCGCCCGGCAATCACCGTCAACGGCTCGCTGCCGGCCCCGATCCTGCGCTGGCGCGAAGGCCAGACCGTGGACCTGTTCGTGCGCAACACGCTGGAACGCCATCCGACCTCGATCCACTGGCACGGCATCCTGCTGCCGGCCAACATGGACGGCGTGCCGGGCCTGAGCTTCAACGGCATCGGCCCCGGCGAGACCTACCACTACCACTTCCAGCTGAAGCAGTCGGGCACCTACTGGTACCACAGCCACTCGATGTTCCAGGAGCAGGCCGGCCTGTACGGCGCGCTGATCATCGACCCGGCCGAACCGGCGCCGTACCACCACGACCGCGAGCACGTGATCATGCTGTCCGACTGGACCGACATGGATCCCGGCGCGCTGTTCCGGCGCATGAAGAAGCTGGCGGCCTACGACAACTACTACATGCGTACGCTGCCGGACTTCCTGCGCGACGCGAAGCGCGACGGCTGGTCGGCGGCGCTGTCCGACCGCGGCATGTGGGGTCGGATGCGGATGACGCCGACCGACCTGTCCGACGTCAACGCAAACACCTATACCTACCTGATGAACGGCACCGCCCCGGCCGGCAACTGGACCGGCCTGTTCCGCAGTGGCGAAAAAGTGCTGCTGCGCTTCATCAATGGCGGGTCGATGACCTACTTCGACGTGCGCATCCCCGGTTTGAAGATGACCGTGGTCGCCGCTGACGGCCAGTACATCCACCCGGTCAGCATCGACGAATTCCGCATCGCTCCCGCCGAAACCTACGACGTGCTGGTGGAACCCACCGGCCAGGACGCCTTCACGATCTTCTGCCAGGACATGGGCCGCACCGGCTACGCCGCGGGCACACTGGCCGTACGTCGTGGCTTGCAGGCGCCGATTCCCGAGCGCGACCCACGCGTGCTGCTGACCATGGCCGACATGGGCCACGGCATGTCGGGCCACGACATGGGCGGTGGTGGCCACGGCGGTCACAACATGGCCGCGATGAAGGGCATGGAAGGCGGCTGTGGCGCCAGCATGGGCCACGGCGCGCCCGCCGGCGGCGATACCGCCAGCAAGGCACCGAAGCATCCGGCCAGCGAGCGTAACAACCCGCTGGTGGACATGCAGAGCTCGGCCACAGAACCGAAACTGGACGACCCCGGCATCGGCCTGCGCGACAACGGCCGCCAAGTGCTGACCTACGGCGCGATGCGCAGCCTGTTCGAGGACCCGGATGGCCGCGAGCCGAGCCGCGAGATCGAGCTGCACCTGACCGGCCACATGGAGAAATTCTCCTGGTCGTTCGATGGCATTCCGTTTGCCAGCGCCGAACCGCTGCGGCTGAACTACGGCGAGCGCATGCGCATCGTGCTGGTCAACGACACCATGATGCAGCACCCGATCCACCTGCACGGCGTGTGGAGCGATCTGGAAAACGCGCAGAGCGAATTCCAGCTGCGCAAGCACACCATCGACATGCCGCCCGGCACGCGCCGCAGCTATCGCGTGCGCGCCGATGCCCTCGGCCGCTGGGCCTACCACTGCCATCTGCTGTACCACATGGAAGCGGGCATGATGCGCGAAGTGAGGATCGAAGAATGAGCCGCTCACTCCTTTCCCCCAGCCTGCTGGCGCTGGGCCTGGCCGCCGCATTGCCGGTGTTCGCGCAGTCGCACGCCGGGCATGACATGGGCGCGATGGATCCGCCCGCGAAGGCCACGAAGTCCGCGAAAACCCCGGCCGAACCGGTCGATCATTCGAAGATGGATCATTCGAAGATGGACATGGACGCGGCAGATCACGCCGGCATGGACCACTCGAAGATGGACCATGGCACAACGCAGCCAGCGGCGATGGACCATTCCAGGATGGATCACTCCAGGATTGATCATGCGGCAATGGGTCACGGTACACCCGCACCGACCGAACCCCTCGAACCGATCCCGGTGCCCACCGATGCGGATCGCGCCGCAGCGTTCCCGCCCATCGCGCACGGTGCGATGGAACACGCGCCGGAGATCAACAGCCTGCTGCTGATCGACCGGCTTGAGCATTGGGATGGCAAGACCAGCAACGGCCAGGCCTGGGAAGCCACGGGTTGGATCGGCGGCAACATCAACCGCCTGTGGTTGCGCACCGATGGCGAACGCAGCCGCGGCCGCACCGAGTCATCGTCGCTGGAAGCACTGTATGGCCGCAGCGTGTCGCCGTGGTGGGACGTGCTGGTCGGTGTGCGCCAGGACTTCCGGCCGGCCGACTCGCGCACGTGGGCGGCCGTCGGCATCCAGGGCCTGGCGCCGTACAAGTTCGAAAGCTCGGCCACGCTGTACATGGGCTCCGGCGGCCAGGTGCTGGCCAAGGCCGAGGTCGAGTACGACGTGCTGCTGACCAACCGTTTGATCCTGCAGCCGCTGCTGGAAGCCACGGTGGCCGCCAAGGATGAACCGGCGTACGGCATCGGCCGCGGCCTGAACAAGGTCGAAGCCGGGCTGCGACTGCGCTATGAGTTCAGCCGCCGCTTCGCGCCGTACATCGGCATCAGCCAC
The DNA here is from genome assembly GCF_056482105.1 of Stenotrophomonas sp. 78350_Sma. Taxonomy (NCBI): domain Bacteria; kingdom Pseudomonadati; phylum Pseudomonadota; class Gammaproteobacteria; order Lysobacterales; family Lysobacteraceae; genus Stenotrophomonas; species Stenotrophomonas sp. 78350_Sma. The sequence goes on from NZ_CM151182.1 coordinate 3,595,665, forward strand.
GAACGCAGTTTCGGCGACACCGCCGACTATGCCGGTGACCACGCGCGCGACACGCGTTGGGTCGCCGGCGTCCGCATGTGGTTCTGATCAGCGGATTGTGAGCAACCGCCAGCCCCGGCAACCGCCGGGGCCGGCTACACTGCGGCCCGTTCCATTGCAGGCCCCGCCATGTCGTTGCAGATCCGCCGCGCCACCCTCGCCGATGTCGACGCACTGTCGGCCATCGCCATCACCACCTACAACGAAACCTGGGGCGACTCGTACCCGGCGCAGGAGCTGCAGGATTTCCTGCAGGCGCACTACAGCAGCGAACCGCAGCGCGCCGAGCTGTCCGATCCGCGCAGTGCGATCTGGCTGCTGATGGACGGCGACAACGTGGTCGGCTACCTGGCCGCCGGTGCCAACACCCTGCCGCATGCCGAGGCCCGCGAAGGCGACATCGAACTGAAGCGCTTCTACATCCTGGCCGACTACCAGAATGGCGGTCATGGCGCGCGCCTGATCCAGGCGTTCATGGAGTGGCTGGACCACCCGCACCACCGCACCCTGTGGGTGGGCGTGTGGGAAGAGAACTTCGGCGCGCAGCGCTTCTACGCGCGCTATGGCTGCAGCAAGGTCGGCGAGTACGACTTCATCGTCGGCGACACCCACGACCGCGAGTTCATCCTGCGCCGACCGTGACCGCATCCCTGTAGCGTCGAGCCATGCTCGACCATGGCCTGCAACATCCAGTCGAGCGTGGCTGGACGCTACAAGTCAGAAATCGAACAGTTCCGACAGGAAGCTGTCCTTCTTCTTTTTCTTGTACCCATGGCCGTACTGCTGGCCGCGGTTGTCCTCGTAGCGCTGGCCAAGGTGGCGGGTATCGCGATGCATCACCGGCGGGGGCGCGGCGGCCGGCTGCGACTGCACCGGGGCCGGCGCTGGTACCGCAGCACCAGCACCGGCGCGCTCGATGATCTTGTCCAGCTCACCACGATCCAGCCACACGCCGCGGCAGCCCGGGCAGTAATCGATCTCGATGCCGTGGCGCTCGGCCATCTGCAGGGTCTGGGTCTTGCATACGGGGCACAGCATCGGCATTACTCCTGTCAGTCTGGCGTCGACTGTACCTGCCCGGTGATGACTGTGCGGCAACGCATGACCGATGGCACAGGGACTTCCGGCGCGTGCCGGCGGAAGCGGCCGGCCCGACACTGCGGCCTTGTCCCGCAGGGAGTGCGCGCATGACCATGCTGTCCCGCCTGCCCAACCCGGCGCGCCTGTTGCTGGTGCTGCTGGGCGTTGGACTTGGCCTGAACCTGCGCGATATCGCCGCGTCCGTCGGTGCGCCGATTCCTGCGCTGCCCATCCCCTATGGCGGCAGCCTGCTCGACAACGCGCTGGCCGTGCTGATGGCGCTGCTGCTGGCCGCGCTGCTGCATCCCCGCGGCACAGGCCTGATGGCCAGTCTCGGGCTGCGCGGCAACGGCTGGAGCGGCCCGGGGTGGGTGCTGCTGGCCAGCCTGCCGTGCTGGCTGGGCCTGGCGCTGCTCGGCACGCGCAACACTGCACTGACCGCCCTGGATGCGACGATGCTCACCGTGCTGTTCCCACTGGCCGAGGAAGTACTGTTCCGCGGCCTGGGTTTCATCCTGCTGGTGAAGATCGTGCGCGGCCCCTGGCCATGGCTCGCACTGCCGCAGGCGCTGCTGTTCGGCTGGGTGCACTGGCTGGGTTTCGGCGGCTTCGACGGCGGTGGCACTGCCCTGTTCGTCGGCGCGGTGATCGCCCTGGGCGGCTTCATCTTCGCCTGGCTGGACCATCTGGATGGCGACACCCTGTGGTGCGGTCTGTCCCTGCACATCTCGATGAACCTGGCGTGGAATGTGTTCAGCCTCGATGACGCCGTCGCGCTCGGCTGGCAGGCCACCAGCCTGCGCAGCGGCACCGCGCTGCTGGCAGTGGCGGTGCTGGCCTGGCAGGTGCGCCGCCGGCGCCAGCATCGGCTGTAACGCCCACTTAGCCTGGCGTGCACGCCGGGATCACCCCCGGCTTGCGCATACTTGCGCGCCTTTTCATTGCTGCTTTCCGGAGCTGTAGCGTCATGTTGTTGTCCAAGCGCCACGTCGAACCCTGCGTCCTTCTGATCGAGGACGCCGAGGAAACCCGCGAGCTGAGCCGTCTTGCGCTGGAAAGCCAGGCCTGCCACGTAATGGGCGTGAGCTCCGCCGAAGCAGCGCTGGGCCTGCTCGCCGCTGGCGAGCGTTTCGATCTGCTGTTCACCGACGTCAATCTGGGCCCGATCAGCGGCATTGAAGCCGCCAACCGGGTCCGCGGCCTGTATCCCCAGCTGCCGATCCTGGTGACGTCGGGCATGGACCAGCACCAGGTGCTGCCGCAGCTGCGCGATGGCATCCATTTCCTGCCCAAGCCCTACAACATGAGCGAGCTGCTCGATGCCATCCGGCTGTGCTTCCGGCATGCCGATGTGGGCGTGTTGACCGGACCGGACGCACAGGCGGCGTGAGGCATTGATCCACGCATGGCGTGGATCTACCGATTCCGCCTCTCGTCGGCGTGGATCCAGCCGACGATGACCCGCCTGCATCACGCCATACGTGGATTGAAGCAGTAGATCCACGCCATGCGTGGATGCAGCCAACCATCACCCGCCGCCATCACGCCATGCGTGGATGCCGCCCGCCATCAACCGCTGCTGTACGGTCCGGTACCCGGGAACACCTTCAACAGCGCGCGGGTGATCATGTCCGGATACACGGTGAAGTGGTCCTCGTCATCGATCACCATGTTCTCCACCTTCAACGATCGCCCGCTGCCGCGCAGCTGCTCGGCGAATTCGGCGTTGTGGCGCAGCATGTCGTTGCGGGTGAAATAGCGCGGTTCGGGCTTGACCGTCTCGAAGCTGCCGACTGACAGCACCACCGTGGTCGGCTGCGCGGGCGTCGTTGCCTCGGCCTGCAGGCGCGGCACAAGATGGTTGTCGAACCACAGCGACGGGCTGGACAGGATGTAGGTGCGGAACATGTCCGGGCGCGTGGTCAGCACATAGGCGCCGAACAGGCCTCCGTAGGAATGACCCGCATAGGCACGCCGCGCCGGATCGGTGCGGTAGCGCGCGTCGATCATCGGCAGCACCTGCTCGGCGAGGAAGTCGCGGTAGTGCGCCGCGCCGCCGTAGCTGACGTCATCACTGTAGTCACGCGGATCGGTACGCGCCGGGTCGCTGGGCGTGTAATCGCGCGAGCGGCTCTGCTTGGAGGTCAGGCCCTCCTGCGGCGGCAGCCCGACCAGGATGAAATCCTCCAGGTTGACGCCCTTCTGCCCCACCATGTTGCGCACGCTGCGCACCAGCGGGAAGCTGTAAAGCGCATCGGTCACGTACAGCACCGGATAGTGCTTTTCCGGATGCGCGGCGTAGTCGGCCGGCAACGCCACCCAGACCGGATAATCGCGGCCGATTGGATCGTGCACGCGCAATGCCTCGGTATCCGGCAGCACCACGCCCGGCGTGGCAGTCGCCGCACTTTCCTTCGCTTCACTCTGCGCTGCCGGCGGCGCCACCGACATCGCACAGCCACTCACGGCCAGGCAGGCCGCCACACTCCATCCACGCACACGCTGCATCCACACGCTCCCATTGCGGGCGGCGCACCGGACGGCGCCGCTGCCGCATCCTTGCATGCTGCGCAGGCCGGTGCCAGTGCGGTCAGGGCGAGGCCGGCGGCGGTGCCGGGAACAGCGTGCGCAGCGCCTGCAACGCGGCCGGATGATAGATGGTGGCGTGGGTTTCCTCCGGCAGCGGCAGGTACTTCACCAGCGGCGACGGCGACGCCTGCTGCAGCAGCGTGGCCAACTGTGCGGCGGACGCAGCCAGCTCCGGCTGACCACTGCTGGCCAGGAACACGCGCGGCTGCGCACGCGTCACCGCCGGCAGCTGCTTGGCCGCAGCACCCAGCATCGTGCCCCGGTTCCACCACAGGCTGGGGTCCAGCGCGATGTAGCTGTTGAACAGCGTCGGCTCCTGCAACAGCGTTTCGACCACGAACAGGCCGGCCAGCGATTCGCCGATCAACGCGCGCTCGTCGGTGGTCGGGTAACGCTGGCGCACCTGCGGCATCAGTTCATCGCGCAGGAAGCTGCGATAGGCCGCCGAACCACCGATACGCGGCGCGATCTTCTGGTCCTGCGGATCCTTGCTGGGGCCGGTCATGTCGCGGCGGCGCTCGGTGTTCTCGATGCCGACCAGCAGGAACGGACGCATGCTGCCATTGCCGCTCAGCACCTGCACCAGCCCCGCCACATGCAGGAAATCCTCGCCGATGCCACCGTCGGGCATGTAGAGCACCGGCAGCGGCGCCTTCGGGTCCAGGCCCCACGGCTGCGGGCGGTAGACATTGATGCGGCGGGTCTCGCCCAGCGCCTTCGACGCGATGGTGAAGGTCTCGCCGATGACCAGCGGCGTGGCCGGCGTTGTCTGCGCGGACGGCGCCGGTTCGGCGGCTATCAGTGGCGTGGCGGAGAGAGCGGACAACAACAGCGACAGCACGATGAGGCGCATGGGGAAAACCCATCCTGGGAAAGAGGCCGAGGATACCGCCCTGCCGCAGGCATTGGCGGCTTCGGCACGCTCAACACCCCTGCCAGATGCGTAGATCCACGCCATGCGTGGATGATCCCCCGCATGTAATCGGGTAAGGCTTGTTCCCCATGTAAACCGCAGCCGAGCATGGCTCGGCCCTACAGCGCGTCGCTGACGGGAGGACCTCAGCGCCTTGGCCGTCCCAAATGCACCGACATTGGGTGGCATGACGCGCTGACCATGCCAGCACTGCTTGCGAAGTTGACGCCAACTTTCCCTGCGACGCGTCAGAGCAGATGCGCCGCTACCGGCCGTTTTCGACTTTTCCCAACGCGATTGGCCGGGCCTAAGAATGAAAAGCCCCCGGGTGGAAGAGGCCGACTACGGCCCCACCCAGGCTCCGTTCAGCCAAATGGCCATGGCACTGAATAATGAATCAGCGCCACTTCGATCTACCGATCAATGGCCGCCCATGTCCTCTTGCAGAATCTGCTGGCGTTCATCGGTGCAAACCGTGCTCCTGCCACGCCCCGCGTCTACGCATCCAGAGAATACAGCCCGCAAAGGCCGTGATGGAAACCCAGAACCACAAATGGTACGCATCCGCTCCAAACATCGTCTGGTCCAACATTTCCCCAGCACCATCATGGGCAAGGTAGTAGCTCCAAAGGAAGGCGAGCATATTGAACGTGGCGTGGAACGCAAATGCAGGAACTATCGATCTGAAATGACAGAAGAGAAAGCCGCAGACCATGGAGAAGATGAAGGCATTGACGATGTGGCCCGACAACGCGTGGAACGCAGCGAAGATCAAGGATGAGACCACAATCCTCCTGACATTGCTGCCCCTGATCACACCCCGCCCGATCAGAACCCCGCGAAAAATGGCTTCCTCAACGAATGGGGCAATCAGGCACGTTACGACAACAAACGCCATTACCTTGGCGCTGAACATCGAATACGTGCCATGAGAAACGACAGCTGCCGGCGCCAGAAAATCTCCCGTTCCAACACGTGAAGCGACGTCCCTGATGACCTGTTGACCAGCCACTGTAACCCCCACGAATGCGGTGGCCAGGGCAATCGCGACAACGAGAGGTTTGCCAAGCCAGCTTCCGTCGTACACCCCAACGATCAAGGCATCTCTGCGCAGCAAGGCGAACATGACGCCATACATAACCAACTGGAACAGCAACGACCAGTAGTACGCGTCCCCTCGATGCACGGACCCAGCAAGAATTTCCAATGCGGCCCGCAGGAACACGGCGACGACCACAATCCCAACGACATCCCTGAGTCTGATGCTAGTACCCTCCGACGGCGAGGGATGATTGCGCTCTTCCCTCGCACTCATTTCGATTGGCGTTTAGTTGAACGTATCGTACAGCCAGATGCCGATGACCGACCCAATGTTGTCCGGCAGCTGAGCCGCCATCTCGCTGCGGAAGCAGCGCGTACACAGTGTGCCCGGTTTTGACACGAGTCTTTGGCGCGAGCACTGGCAGCTCCTGCTCCATGGCGTCGCACCAAGCTGCATGATGTAGTCGACCCAACCGAACTGAGCGGCCTGTGGTTAGCGTCCTATAGACAATCGCATACAGGAAACGCACACCCTCCCTGGCTGCCTTCAACGCGTTCACGCTGGCAAGGACGCGGATAACCTGCCTTGGCGTTGGACCTGCGTCTGGACGGAGACGTGGCCGAGGGGCTGTTCTTCGCCGTCCGCAGCCTGGCGGAACTGGTGTGCCGGGATGTGTAGCCGAAGTAGATACACCCGTGCCACGAACCGGCCCATACTGGGGCCGGACCGACCCCGAGTCCCATCGAAACCTACAAGGAGGTTTGCATGTTGAATGTCGTGATCGTTGCCGCGCTGGCTGCTGGCCCCGCTGCATCCGTACCGTACGCCGATTGCCTGCTCAGCAACATTCAGCCTGGCCTGTCCGATCGCGCTGTGCAGCTTGTGCAGCAGGCCTGTGCCGCGAAGCACCCCGACAGTTTCCTTGCCTCGCTGGAACTGGAGCGCACCTACAGCGTCCAGCGGCAGGCGCGGTTCGATGCGGATCGTGCCGCGGCCGAGCGGGCCGCCAACGCCGCAGCCTCTGCCGCACAGGCAGCGGCGGAGCGCGAGGCGGCGCGAGCGCAGGGTGCCAAGGCCAAGTAGGGGTTGGCGCAAGCAACAAAAAAGGCACCGCTTGACGGTGCCTTTCTGAATGACCTGGGTCATTGGATGCAATGGTGGGCCGTGAAGGATTCGAACCTTCGACCAAAAGATTAAAAGTCTTCTGCTCTACCGACTGAGCTAACGGCCCATTGCACTGCCCCAGCCTTTCGGCGGGGTGGGCATTCTACCCTACTTTGCCGGGCCGGGTGAAACCCTGGTGCGTCGAGGTTGCCGGCCAGCGGCCGGCACTACCCGATCTGGTGAGCCCGCTTAAACCTTCTGGGCCTCACGCGCATCCCAGCTGTGATTCCTGCCCGGAGCCACGGATGCGCCTGCCCTTCAGCCTGATTGCCGCCCTGCTGCTGCCCTGCACCGCTCTGGCCGCCCCATCCCAGGTCGTCACCGACGACATCACCCGCTTCTGGGCCACCTACGATGCGGTGCGCGCCGAACCCGATGCCGAGCGCCGGGTGGCCCTGGTCCAGCAGCACTACATCGACCCGGGCAGCCCCGGCCTGCATGCGCTGATGCAGGTGCGCAACTACACCGCCCGCGAGTACGCCGAGGCCATGCAGGCGTGGCCGCGCTTCTGGACCTCGGTACGCCCGCTCACCGCCAACGCGCAGCAGGCCAGTGCCACGCTGAAGCGCGATCTGGCCGCGTTCCGTGCGCTCTACCCTGCCCTGCGCCCGGCCACCATCACCTACGCGGTGGGCGTGCTGCGTACCGGTGGTACCACGCTGGGCGACAAGGTGCTGATCGGCGCGGAGATGGCGCTGGGCGATGAGCGCGTGGACGTGAGCGAGCTGCCGGAGAAGATGCGCGAGCGCCTGCGGATCTTCTACGACAGCCGTCCCGGCGCGAACAACGCGCAGAACAACCTGCACGAGTACGTGCACACGCAGCAGCGCGAGACCACCGGCAACCTGGCCCAGTACGCGGTACGCGAGGGCGTGGCCGAGTATGTGGCCGAGCGGTTGAGTGGGCGTCGCCCGGCATTGCCGATGTACACCTACGGGCCCGCGCACGAGGTGGAGATCCGCGCGCGTTTCGTCGCTGAAATGGACGGCGAGGATCTGGACAACTGGCTGTACAACAGCGCCCGCAACGCGTTCGGGGTGAGTGATGTGGGGTACTATGCCGGCTATCGCATCGCGCAGGAATATATGCGACAGCAGGTCGATGAGAAGGTGGGGATCGCGCGGATGATCGAATTGGATTACACAGATCCGGCTTCAGTGCGGGCGTTTATTGAAGCGTCGGGGTGGTTGCAGCGGCGGTAGCGCCGTGCCGTGCCCGGCGCACAGTGCCAACCAAGGTTGGCACCCACCGAGGGAAGTTCACATCCACCGGGGAAGCCAGCCAGCGGCCGGCTCTGCCGTGCAATCAGACGTACAGCGTGGGGTCGGCCACGCCGGCCTCGGCGAAGCCCTGTGCGCGCAGGCGGCAGGCGTCACAATGGCCGCAGGCGGCGCCGTTGGCGTCGGCGTTGTAGCAGGACACGGTCAGGCCGAAGTCCACGCCCAGGCGCACGCCTTCGCTGACGATCTGGCCCTTGCTGAGGAACTGCAGCGGGGCATGCACCTTGATGCCCGCGCCTTCCACGCCCGATTTGGTGGCCAGGTTGGCCAGCGCCTGGAACGCGGCCACGAACTCGGGGCGGCAGTCCGGGTAGCCGGAGTAGTCCACCGCGTTGACGCCGCAGAAGATGTCGTTGGCGCCGAGCACTTCGGCCCAGCCCAGGGCCAGCGACAGCATGATGGTGTTGCGCGCCGGCACGTAGGTGACCGGGATGCCGGCACCGCCGGCCTCGGGCACGTCGATGTCGTCGGTCAGTGCCGAGCCGCCGATGCTGCGCAGGTCCACGTCCACGGTCTTGTGCGCGACCACGCCCTGGGCCTTGGCCACGCGGGCGGCGGCATCCAGTTCGGAGGTGTGGCGCTGGCCGTAGCGCACGCTCAGGGCATGCACGGCGAAGCCCTGTTCCTGGGCCATGGCGATGACGGCGGCTGAATCCATGCCGCCGGAGAGAAGCACGACTGCCTTCTTCATGGGTAAAACATCCGGTTGGGAGGGGAAAGCCAGCACGCTGTCCCGCGCCGGAGTTACATCAGGGAACGTTGCCTGGGCTCATCGGCCCGGCTCGTCGTTCCACAGGATTTTATGCAACTGCATCTGGAAGCGCACCGGCAGCCGGTCTTCGACGATCCAGTCTGCCAGCTGCCGCGCAGTGATCTCGCCCTTGCTGGGCGAGAAGAACACGGTGCAACGCTTCACCAGCTCGTGTTCGGCCAGCAGGGCCTTGGCCCAGTCGTAATCCTCGCGGCTGCAGATGACGAACTTGATCTGGTCCCGGGCGGTCAGCAGCGGCAGGTTGTCCCAGCGGTTGCGCGCCACTTCGGCCGAGCCCGGGGTCTTGATGTCGACCACGCGCGATACGCGCGGGTCCACCGCGCTGACGTCCAGCGCGCCGGAGGTCTCCAGCGAGACGTCCATGCCGGCATCGCACAGCTTCTGCAGCAGCACCAGGCAGCGCTTCTGCGCCAGCGGCTCGCCGCCGGTCACGCAGACGTGACGCACGCCCTGCGCCAGCACCTCGGCCACGATGTCGTCGATGTCCCACCAGGTGCCGCCATGGAAGGCGTAGGCCGTATCGCAGTACTGGCAACGCAGCGGGCAGCCGGTCAGGCGCACGAACACGGTCGGCCAGCCAGCGGTATCGGCTTCGCCCTGCAGCGAGGTAAAGATCTCGGTGATCTTCAGGCGCGGCAGCGGCGACTGCACGATGTCGCTGGGGGTGGCGACGGCGTTGGACGGGGTAACGGCGGTCATGGCGGGCACTTCTTGGTGGGACACGTGGCGGGTGGGCTACCGTGGCCGGTAACGAAAGCAGCCGAGCATGGCACGGCCCTACAACAGCAACCGGACGGGTTTGCCGGTCCGGAAACGAAAGCAGCCGAGCATGGGCTCGGCTCTACAGGGCAGCTATTGTACGCCCGGTCAGCGGATCAGCGGATCTGCTTGCCCAGGCGGATGGACTGCAGCCGGTCCTGGGCGGTGCGCGCGGCGTCCGAGCCCGGGTACTGCGCCACGACGGTCTCCAGCGTCTGCTGGGCCTGGTCGACCTTGCCCTCGCCATACTGCGAGAGGCCAACCTTGAGCAGGCCGCCAGCGGCCTTGTCGTGGGTCGGATAGCGCGCGAGCAGTTCACGGAACTGGGTCTCGGCCATCGGGAAATTGCGGGTGGCGTAGTAGCTCTCGCCCAGCCAGTACAGCGCGTTCGGCGCGTAGACGCCGTTCGGATACAGCTGCAGAAAGCTGAGGAACAGCTGCGCCGAATCATCGTACTTGCCGGCCTTCAGCGAATCGAAGGCAACGTTGTAGGAGGTGCGCTCGTCGCCGGTGGCGGCAAGGCTGCCGGCATCACCATGGACCGAAGGCGGCCGCTCGGAAGTGGCCGCCACTGCGGGTTTTGCCGGGGCCGGTGCGGCCTTCGGCGCGCTCGCCGGAACGGGCGGCAGGGCTGGGGCGGCATTGCCCCCTTCCAACCGGTTCAGGCGGCTGTCCAGATCCAGGTACTGGTCCTGGGCGGACTGCTTGAGCTGGGCGTTGTCGTGCTGCAACTGCTCGATCGAGGCCTGCAGGCTGGTGACCTGCTGCCGCAGCTGGTTGATCTGGTTCAACAGGTCCTGGTTGGCACTGTTGTTGTACATCTGCTGCTCGAGCGCGCCGACACGGTCAGCCAGGCTCTGTCGCTGTGCATGCGCCGGTGCGGCAGCCACGAGGGCTGCCGCAACGACCAGCATCAGTTTGATGCCAATGCGCATGGATTACTGCGCGGTGTAGACGATTTCGACGCGACGGTTCTGCGACCAGCAGGACTCGTTCGACTCGGTGCAGACCGGACGCTCTTCACCGTAGGACACGACGGTCAGCTGCGAAGCCGAGCCACCGTTGGCCTGCAGGGCCGAGTTGACGCCGTTGCCACGACGCTCGCCCAGGGCCTGGTTGTACGCGCGCGAACCGCGCTCGTCGGTGTGGCCCTGCAGGGTGATGCGCGAGGACGGACGGTCACGCAGGTACTTGGCGTGGCAAGCCATGATTGCCTGGAATTCCGGCTTCACGTCTTCCTTGTCCAGGTCGAAGTAGACAACGCGCTGGCGCAGGCAGGCGTCGGTGTCCAGGTCGCCCGGGCCGTACAGGCCCGAGGTCGACGGACCGGTCGGGGTGGTGGTCGAGGTGCCGGTGTCGACCGGGGCTGCCGGCTCTTCCTTCACCTTCTTCGAGCAACCGGCCAGGACGGCCACAGACAGCAGGGAAACAAGCAGAACGCGGGTGGACTTGTTCATGGCGATACCTTTGTGGCTCCTAGGCCGATGAGGGGTTCAAGACAACGAAAATATTAACACTCTTTTAGCGCTGGGTACGGTATGGGGACCATGCCGGTTCGCGCACATCACCATCGGCCAGGACCAGGCGCTGGCGAACCCGCGCATCGGCCGAGACGGCATACAACACACCACGGCCACCTTCGCGGGCGGCGTACAACACCATGCTTGCGTTGGGCGCAAAGCTCGGCGATTCATCCAGCGAACCCGGGGACAGCGTGCTCCAGCGCGGCGAACCCAGCGAGCTGTCCATCATCGCGATCTTGTAGCTGTTGCCCGAACCCTGGGCGACGGCGATCTTCTTGCCGTCGTAGGACACCGAGGGCTTGGCATTGTAGTTGCCCTGGAAGGTCACGCGCTCGGCGCTGCCGCCGCCTGCGCCGACCTTGTAGACCTGCGGACGGCCGCCACGGTCGGAGGTGAAGTACACCGCGCTGCCGTCCGGCGCCCAGGTCGGCTCGGTATCGATGGCGAAGTGGTTGGTCAGCTGGGTCAGCTGCTTGCTGCCCAGGTCCATCACGTAGATTTCCGGGTTGCCCGAACGCGACAGGGTCAGGGCCAGCTTGCGGCCGTCCGGCGAAAACGCCGGGGCGCTGTTGATGCCGCGGAAGCTGGTGACCAGCTCACGCGCGCCGGTGCCGATGTTCTGGATGTAGATGGCCGAATTGCCACGCTCGAAGCTGACGTAGGCCAGCTTGCTGCCATCCGGGCTCCACGACGGCGACAGCAGCGGCTCGGCCGAACGCACGATGGTCTGCGGGTTGTAGCCGTCGGAGTCGGCCACCATCAGCGCATAGCGCATGGCGTCGCCCTTGCCGCTGGCGGTCACGTAGGCGATGCGGGTCCAGAAGGCGCCGCGCACACCGGTGATCTTCTCGTAGATGGCGTCGGCCATCTGGTGGGCAACGTCGCGCATGGCGTTGCCACGGGCGGTCATCGCCAGGCCCAGCAGGCGCTCGCCCTTGGGCACGTCGAACAGTTCGTACTCGACGCGGTAGGCGCCAGCACCGGCGTCGAGCACGCGGCCGACCACGATGTAGTTCTGCTTCAGCGCACGCCAGGTGGCGAACTGGATGTCACCGCCGCGCACCGGCTTCTCGACGATCTGCGCTTCGGGCAGCGTGCGGAACTGGCCCGAACGCTCCAGGTCGGCACGGACCACGCCAGCGACGTCGGTCTGCGGTGCAGCCGCCGAACCCTGGTAGGGCATCGGCACGATGGTGATCGGCAACGCGGAGGCATTGCCGCCGATGATGTCGATATCCAGCCCCTTCTGCTGCGCGACGGCAGCAAAGGGCAGCAACAGGGCCGCAAACACGGCAAGCCAGCGAGGCATCTTTTTCATGGAGCGCTCAATAGGGGGAAACCGGAACGAGGGATAACAAAGCGGAAGTGAACCGCTTCGCAATCATGAACCAAGGGTACGTGAATTCCGGGTCAGTTCCAGCCCGTCCTCTCACGCACCGTTAACGTCGTGGCTAACATCGCGCCCGCCTGCCCCGTCACGCCGCCCTGCGGGGCGGTGTTCGACAGCAGTCCACAGACTGCCCGGCCGGAACCGGGCCCACCAGAGGCAGGCACGACAATCGTGGGCACGAGCGGCCGCACTGGCCGCCCTGCCCGGCCGCCTCAGCGATCCTGGGCGGTGAAGGTGAAGTTGAGCGTGCGCGCGAACACCGATTCAAAGCCGCGATACGGCAGCGGCTGCGCATTGAGCACGGCGGCTTCGATCGAACGCTTGCCGGCCTCGTCATACGGGCAGTTCGGGCTGACCTTGGCCTGCATCACCGTGCCGCCCGGAATCTGGGTGATGGTGATCTGGCAGCGCTGGCCCAGCGGCACCGTATCCGGGCGCACCCACTGCGACAGCACCTTGGCCTGGATCGCGGCTGCGTACTTGGCCGAAAGATCGTCGCTGTTGCCACCCCCCCCGGCGGCCGGTTGGGAGGCACCGCTGGAACCGGCAGCGGCACTGCCGGCGGCATTGCGCGCGGCGGCCACCTGGCGCAGCTTCTGCTCGGCCAGCCTGGCTTCCTTCTCGGCCTGCTCGCGGCGGGCACGGATCTCGGCGATCTTCTTCTGCTTCTCGGCCTCGGCCTTGTCAGCGGCCACGCGCTCCTGCTCGGCCTGCTTCTTCTTCTCGTCCGCTTCCTGCTGCTTGGCCAGGCGCAGCTTCTGCTCCGCCTCTTCCTGGCGCTTGCGTTCGGTCAGGTCGATCTGCTCCTGGCGGCGCTTGGCTTCCTGTTCCTGCTTGGCCTTCTCCTGCGAGATGGCCAGCGCGCTCACCGCTTCCTGGTCCTTGGTGTCCGGCTGCGCGACGCGCTCCTGCGCCTGTTGCTGCTGCGGCGTGGGGGCGTCCTGCGGGCGCGGCTCGGGGATCGGCTGCGGCGGCGGGATGGTGTCTTCCGGCACCGGGACCGGCTCGGCCACCGGCGGCGGCAGGTCTTCCAGCTTTTCCGACTGGCGCAGGGCCTGGCGCGCGGCAGAAGCCTCCGACGCAGACAGCGCCAGGCTGGCCTCGACCGACGGATCACCCGCGGCGGCGTCGGTGTTGCGCTCGGGTGACCAGAACCAGGCCACGATGAAGACCAGCGCGACCAGCAGATGCACCAGCAACGCCAGCGCCAGGGGCAGGCCCCAGCCAGGTTCGCGCTGCTGTGGAGGTGGCAGGGCGTCAGCGTGCATCGGTGGCCAGGCCTACCTTGTCTACCTTGGCGCGCTTGATCACATCCATCGCGGCGATGACCTTTTCATAGGCCACGGCACGGTCGGCGGCGACGATCACGCGCACGCCCTTGTCCTGGGCGGCGATGCCGGCCAGGCGGCCTTCCAGTTCCTCGGCCGACACGGCGGTCGGGTCCTTGGCGTCGGGCAGCTTCAGGCTGAGCTGGCCGTCCTGGCGTACCGAGACGATCACCGGGTCCTGCTTGCTCTCCAGCGCCTTGGCGTTGGACTGCGGCAGGTCGACGTCGAAGCTCAGCGTGAGCAGCGGTGCAGTGACCATGAAGATGATCAGCAGCACCAGCATGACGTCGATGTAGGGAACGACGTTGATTTCCGATTTCAGCTTGCGGCGCTTGCGGCGACCGATGGCAGCGGACATGGCTTGGACTCCCGGGTCAGGCGCTTACTCGTCGCCAGCGCTCTGGCGCTGCAGGATGGAGCTGAACTCTTCGGCAAAGGTCTCGAACCGCACCGACATGCGCTCAACGCGGGTGGTGAAGCGGTTGTAGGCCCACACTGCCGGGATGGCCACGAACAGGCCGATGGCGGTGGCGAACAGCGCTTCGGAGATGCCCGGGGCAACGGCGGCGATGCCGGCCTGTGCGCCGCTGCTGATCATGTCGTGCATGGTCACCATGATGCCGAACACGGTGCCGACCAGGCCCACGTACGGGGCGGTCGAGCCGATGTTGGCCAACAGTTCCAGGTTGCGCTCGAGCTGGTCCACTTCGCGGGTGTAGGTGGTGCGCATGGCACGCTGTGCGCCTTCCAGCTGCGCGCGGCCGTCCAGCCGGCGCTTGTCGCGCAGGCGGGTGTATTCGCGGAAACCGGCTTCGAAGATGGCTTCCAGGCCGCCGACATTGCGGCTGCGGTCGGTGGCCGAGCTGTACAGCTTGCCCAGGTCGGCACCGGACCAGAAGCGGTTCTCGAACTCGTCGGCTTCACGGGTGGCCTGCTTGAACACGCGGGCCTTGCGGAAAATGATCACCCAGCTGACGAACGAGCCGACCAGCAGCAGCAGCACGATGATCTTCACCGGCAGGCTGGCCTTGGCCATCAGCTCGAGGTAGTTGATGCCGCCGCCGGTGGTGGCCTGGGCAAGGGTCTGGGTCGCGGCGTTGCTGACGTCGGCCGGCAGTGCCTCGGTGACCGTGGCCTGCAGGGCCAGGAGCGTTGCGATCATCCGTTGTTCCTCAAAGTTCGGATTCGGGGTGGAGGTGGGGTTGCAGCATGGCAAGGACGGCCTCGTCCATGCCACGCGGGCGGAAACTGGCCGCTTCCAGTGCGGCGATGCGGACCTGGGCCGACAGCAGCAGTTCGCCGTCGCGCAGGATCTGCTGCTCGAAGACCATGCTGGCCTTCTTCAGCTGGACCAGGCGGGCGCTCACCTGCAGGATGTCATCCAGCCGTGCCGGCCTGATGAAATCCATCTGCATCGAGCGCACCGCGAAGATCATGCCGTGCTCGATGCGCATGCGCTCCTGGCCGTAGCCCAGCGCGCGCATCCATTCGGTCCGGGCCCGTTCCATGAAGGCCACGTACCGGGCGTGGTAGACCACGCCACCGGCATCGGTATCTTCCCAGTAAATGCGTGTCGGCCAACTGAATCGCGGCTCAACCGACATCGGGAACCTCGGCGAACAGGTCCTGCGGCGGGTTCCTGGGTTTCAGGCCCATGTGCCGGTAGGCCTTGTGGGTGGCCATGCGGCCACGCGCGGTGCGCACCAGGAAGCCCTGCTGGATCAGGTAGGGTTCGACCACGTCTTCCAGCGTGCCGCGCTCTTCGGACAGCGCCGCGGCCAGCGATTCGATGCCGACCGGGCCACCATCGAAGTAATCCACCATTGTTTTCAGCAGGCGCCGGTCGAGCTCGTCGAAGCCTTCCGGGTCGACCTTGAGCATCTTCATCGCAGCCTGGGCCACGGGCTCGTCGATGTGGCCACCGGCCTTGACCTGCGCGTAGTCGCGCACGCGTCGCAGCAGGCGGTTGGCGATACGCGGCGTACCACGCGCGCGGCGCGCGATCTCCCCTGCCCCATCGGCGGTGCAGTCGATGCCGAGGATGCTGGCGGAGCGGCGCACGATCCGGGTCAGTTCCTCGACGCTGTAGAACTCCAGGCGCTGGACGATGCCGAAGCGGTCGCGCAGCGGCGCGGTCAGCAGGCCGGCGCGGGTGGTGGCGCCGATCAGGGTGAACGGCGGCAGGTCGATCTTGATCGAGCGCGCCGCGGGGCCCTCGCCGATCATGATGTCGATCTGGAAGTCTTCCATGGCCGGGTACAGCACTTCCTCGACCACCGGCGACAGGCGATGGATCTCGTCGATGAACAGCACGTCGTGCGGCTGCAGGTTGGTCAGCAGCGCGGCCAGGTCGCCGGCCTTTTCGATCACCGGGCCGGAAGTCACGCGCAGGGCCACGCCCAGTTCGTTGGCAATGACGTGGCTGAGGGTGGTCTTGCCCAGGCCCGGCGGGCCGAAGATCAGCACGTGGTCGAGCGCGTCGCCACGCCCCTTGGCCGCCTGGATGTAGATTTCCATCTGCTCGCGCACCGGCACCTGGCCGAGGTAATCGGCAAGGCGCTTGGGGCGGATGCTGGCGTCGGCGGCGTCATCCTCGCGGGTGGCGCCGGCACCGATGATGCGGTCGTCGGTCATGTGCTGATTATGCGGCAAAAGTACGGGTTTCGGCCGGGCTGCGCCCGGCACCCGCAGAGGCAACGGCAACAGCAACTGCCGGAGCAACAGCCAAAGCTGGCTTCCTGGGGGATGGCGGGGTGGGTCCGGTTGCGGGGGACGCTGCAAGTACGTCCATGTAAGCTCGGTCGCCGCATCCATGCGGCTCACGCCCCCGCAACCGGACCCACCCCGCCTTCGACAGGTTTCTGCGATCTGTCTGGATGGCGTGGCCTGTGCCTGCTCTTGGTGGGTGTCGACCTTGGTCGACACGGTAGATCCACGCCATGCGTGGATTGAACAGAGGGGGAGAGTTGGCTCAGCTTCTGGCGCGCGGTGCCTCCGCAAGCGGAGCCCCCTTGTTGTTCAAGGGGGCGCGCCGATAGGCGGGGGGATAAGGTGGAATGCGCGGAACGCCGGCGCCAAAGGCGCCTGCGTTTCAAGGGGGCGCGCCGACAGGCGCGGGGATAAGGTGGAATGCGCGCGGGGCCCACGGTTTGCGCAGCAAATCGTGGGACGTAGCGCAGGTGGAGATTAAATCTCCACCTGCGCACCGAGTTCGACGAGGCGGTTGCCCGGAATACGGAAGAAGCCCGTGGCCGGGGCCGCGTTGCGATGCATCAGCGCGAACAGCTTGTCGCGCCAGATCGGCATGCCGCGGTTGGCGGTGGCCACGATGGT
The DNA here is from genome assembly GCF_056482105.1 of Stenotrophomonas sp. 78350_Sma. Lineage (NCBI taxonomy): Bacteria > Pseudomonadati > Pseudomonadota > Gammaproteobacteria > Lysobacterales > Lysobacteraceae > Stenotrophomonas > Stenotrophomonas sp. 78350_Sma. The sequence continues at coordinate 3,612,877 of NZ_CM151182.1, forward strand.
CTCGCGGCTGGCGAAGAAGGTGGTGTCCATCGGGTCGAAGTAGATGCCGCCGTGGTCGCACGAGCGCATCAGCGCCAGCGGCACGTCCGGGGTCTCCATGAAGCCGAAGCGCACGTAGACCCGGTAGAACTCGTCGCCCACCGATTCGATCTTCAATCGCTGCCCCTCCGGCGCGTACGGCACCGGCAGCGTGACCACGTGCAGGAACACGTTGCGCTCGTGCAGCACCTTGTTGTGCTTGAGGTTGTGCATCAGCGCATGCGGGGCCACGGTCGGGTCGGCGGTGAGGAACACTGCGGTGCCCGGCACGCGCACCGGCGGTGCCAGCATCAGGCCCGGCAGGAAGGTATCCAGGCGGATGCCGTCCTTGCGGATCTCATCGCGTAGCAGTTCGCGGCCACGGCGCCAGGTGCGCATCATGGTGAACAGGAAGATGCCCAGCACCACCGGGAACCAGGCACCCTGCAGCAGCTTGGCGCCGTTGGCGATGACAAAGCCGAGGTCGATGATGAAGAACACCACGCACAGCGGCAGCAGCCAGGCGCGTGCCTTCGGCCACAGCGAGCGGGCCACCAGGGCCAGCAGCAGGGTATCGATCAGCATGGTGGCCGACACCGAGATGCCGTAGGCCACGGCCAGGTTGGACGAGCTGCGGAAGGCCAGCACCAGGCCGATCACCATCACCGCGATGCCCCAGTTGATGCCCGGGATGTAGATCTGGCCGATGGTGTCGTGCGAGGTGTGCTTGATGCGCATGCGCGGGATGTAGCCCAGCTGCATGGCCTGGCGCGAGACCGAGAACGCGCCGGTGATCACCGACTGCGAGGCGATCACCGCCGCCATCGTGGCCAGGATGATCATCGGGTACAGCGCCCACGACGGCACGGCCTCGAAGAATGGATTCTTCAGCGCCTCGGGATGGTTGAGCACCAGCGCGCCCTGCCCCAGGTAGTTCAGCACCAGGCACGGCAGCACGAAGAAGTACCAGGCATGGCGGATCGGCTTGGCACCGAAGTGGCCCATGTCGGCGTACAGCGCTTCGCCGCCGGTCACCGCCAGCACCACCGCACCGAGGATGAAGATGCCGTGCCAGCTGTGCTCCATGAAGAAGCGGATCGCCCACCACGGGTTGAAGGCCTTGAGCACTTCCGGCGCGTCGACGATGTTGTAGATGCCGATTGCCGCAAGCGAGATGAACCAGACCGAGGTGATCGGGCCGAACGCCTTGCCGATCTTCTCGGTACCGAAGCGCTGCGCGGCAAACACCATCAGCAGCACCACCACCGTGATCGGCACGATGAAGGCATGCAGGCCGGGGGCTGCCACCTCCAGGCCCTCGACCGCACCCAGCACTGAAATGGCCGGAGTGATCACGCCGTCGCCGAAGAACAGCGAGGCGCCGAAGATGCCGAGGATGCCCACCACGTAGGCCGAGCGCGACCCGTTGCGCAGCGTGCGCTGGGTCAGCGCCATCAGCGCCATGATGCCGCCCTCGCCGTCATTGTCGGCGCGCATGATGATGGTCACGTACTTCAGCGTGACCACGATGTTCAGCGCCCAGAATGCCAGCGAAAGCACGCCCAGCACGGTGTCGTGGTCGCTGTTGAGCCCGTAGTGCGGCGAGAAGGCCTCCTTCAGGGTGTACAGCGGGCTGGTACCGATATCGCCGAAGACCACGCCGATCGCACCGATGATCAGCGCCATGCCTCCGGCTGGAGGAGCGTGACCGTGGCCGCCGGGGGCAGCTGCGTGCGGGGTTTGACTGCTGGACATGGGACTCCTGGCGAAGCTCAGGCGGTTCGTTGTAGGAAAGGAATGCGGATCAGCGCAGCGCCGACTGCAGCGCCTTGCGGATCACGGTGGCCACTTCGTCGCCTTCATTGAAGGCGTCCCGGGCCATGCGGGCGGCTTCAGCCGGCTTGTAGCCCAGCTGCTGCAGCGCCACGGTGGCGTCGGACAGCGGGTCGGCCGGGGCCGGGCCGCTGCCGGTGGGCAGCGCGCCGCCGGCACCGAACTGGGCGGCGCGGTCGCGCAGTTCCAGCACCATGCGCTCGGCGGTCTTCTTGCCGATGCCCGGGATGCGGGTCAGCGCGGTGATGTCACCGGCCTGGACCATGCGCGCAAACTCCTCGACGGTGACGCCGGACAGCACGGCCAGCGCGATCTTCGCGCCGATGCCACTGACCTTCTGCACGTCGCGGAACAGGCGCCGCTCGCCTTCGCGCAGGAAGCCATACAACGAGACGCTGTCTTCCTTCTGCGAGTAATGGGTGTACAGGGTGACCTCGCGGCCGAGCTCGGGCAGGTCATAGAAGGTGCTCATCGGCGCCTCCAGCTCGTAGCCCACTCCGTTCACGTCCACCACCAGCCACGGCGGCGCCTTGTAGGCGACGATGCCGCGCAGTCGACCGATCATTGCGTGCAGCTCCTCATTTGCGGCCCCACGCCTGGCGGGCGCTGAGCCCCAGGCGGTTGGCCGTTGCCCTTACGTGGGCATGGGTGATCGCCACCGCCAACGCGTCGGCCGCGTCGGCCTGCAGCTTGGTTTTCAGGTTGAGCATGAGCCCGACCATGTGTTGAACCTGTTGCTTTTCGGCACCACCGCGCCCGACCACCGCCAGCTTGATCTCGCTGGCCGCGTACTCGTGCACCGGCAGGTCGCGCAGCACCACGGCCGAGATCGCCGCGCCACGGGCCTGGCCCAGCTTCAGCGCCGAATCGGGGTTGCGCGCCATGAACACGCGTTCGATGGCCACTTCCTGTGGCTCGTATTCGCGGCACAGGTCGGCCAGGCCCAGCACCAGCAGCTTCATGCGCTGCGGGAAGTCGTCGGCGCCCAGCAGCACCAGCGGCTGGTGATGCACGTGGCTGACGCGGCCGGTGGCATCGACATCAATGATGCCCACCCCGGTCCGCTGCGAACCGGGGTCGATGCCGAGGATGCGGGTCATGCTGCGCTCCTGGCGGGGCGGAACGGAATGCGCTGGCAGGCGTATGGGCTCATGACTGTCCGCGGTGACCGTTCAACGGCCCGCGCCCAGGCCGTCAAAGACGGCTCAGGCGTAGGCGTCGGCGCCGAGTTCGGCGTTGGAGTACACGTCCTGCACGTCGTCCAGGTCTTCCAGCATGTCCAGCAGCTTCTTGACCTGAAGGGCGACGTCGCCTTCGACCTTGATGTCGTTGTCGGCGCGGAAGGTGATCTCGGCGTGGTCGGCGACATGGCCCGCAGCGGTCATTGCATCCTTGACCGCGTTGAACGCGTCAGGGCTGGTGACCACATCGATCGAGCCATCGTCCGGATAGACCACGATGTCATCGGCGCCGGCCTCGATGGCCGCTTCGGTGATGGCTTCCTCGTCGGCGCCCGGGGCGAAGCTGAGCACGCCCAGGCGCTTGAACATGAAGGCCACCGAGCCTTCGGTGCCCATGTTGCCGCCGCACTTGCTGAACGCATGGCGGACATCGGCCACGGTGCGCACGCGGTTGTCGGTCAGGCAGTCGACGATCACGGCCACGCCACCCGGGGCGTAGCCCTCGTAGCGGATTTCCTCGTAATCGACGCCTTCCAGTTCACCGGTGGCCTTCTTGATGGCGCGTTCGATCACGTCCTTGGACATGTTCACGGCCAGGCCCTTGTCCATCGCCACGCGCAGGCGCGGGTTGTTGTTGGGGTCGCCTCCACCGCCGCGCGCGGCAACGCCGATCTCACGGATGATCTTGGTGAAAATCTTGCCGCGCTTCGCGTCGGACGCGTTCTTGCGGGCTTCGATGGAGGGGCCTCTACCCATGGGTGCTACCGTCTGGCTGCTTCAGGATCAAGGCGCGGATTCTACCTGATCGGGGGCGGCAACCGTGTCTAGGGCTGAAGTGGTGTCGGGAAGGCACCATCCCGCATGGCGTGGATCTACTGCCGCCGGGCATTGCCGGGCGAACAGCGTGCGAACCAAGGTTCGCACCCACCAGGGCAGGACGGTTCGCACCCACCAGGGCAGGACGGTTCGTACCTACCCAGACAGGCCGGTAGCGCCGGGCCATGCCCGGCGAACCGCCTCACGCGGCGGCGGCATCGCGGCTGTGGTCGAACTGGCCGTGGCGCAGGAAATGCGCGGTCTGCCGCGCGGCATCGGGCGATACCACCAGGCCGCTGTGGCTGGTACGCACCACGCAATGGTCGGCCAGGCCCGGCAGGCGGGTTTCGGCCAGGGCCACGGTGCCATCGGAGGCGTCGTCCATCGCGCCCAGCAGGCTGCCCAGTCCATGCGGTACCGAACCGGCAATCAGGCCGACCTCGGCCTTGCCCTGCCAGTCCGGCAGGCCGTCCAGCAGCAGCTCGCTGCTGCGACCCAGCGCCAGGCCCCAGCCATGATCGGACAACGAGCGCGCGGTGCCACTGCCGCGCAGCGGCGAGCCGAGACAGACCACACGCTGCACCGGCAGCTGAGGATTGCGCCGCAGCGCTTCCAGCGCCAGCAGCCCACCCAGGCTGTGGCCGACCAGCGACAGTGGGCCGGCGTCGGCCAGCCGCTCCAGCAGCTGCGGCACCGCCACGTCCGGGCCACCGAACACCGAGGAATAACCGAACGCATGCACCTGGAAGCCGCGCGCGCGCAGGCGCCAGGCCAGCGGCCCGACCCAGGCGCGGGCATTCCAGATGCCATGCAGCAGCAATACGGGGGGAGTCATGCAAACAGCCTGGCAGTCAGCGGGGCAGGAACGCAGGGTGATTGAACACGCGCGCGCAGCAAGCGGCGGTGAACATCAGGCCGCGCGCGGTGTTCGGCGCAGGATGAATTCGAGATCGTTCGTGTCGCCCACCGGGAACAGGTATTCGCCGGCCTTCTCGAAACCGTAGCGGGCGTAGAAGCGCTGTGCGCCGAAGTTCTCCGACCACACGCCCAGCCACAGGGTGCGTGGGCCTTCGTGTTCCAGCCAGGCCAGCGCGGTTTCCAGCAGGCGGCTGCCCCAGCCACAGCTCTGCTGGGTCTTGATCAGGTACAGGCGCTTGAGTTCGCCGTCACCGGGCTTCACGTCCGCATGCGGCAGGCCACAGGGGCCGGCGGCGGCATGGCCGACCGCCTCCCCGTCCAGCTCCAGCAGCCACACCGCGTAGTCCGGGTGGGCCAGGATCACGCGCTGGCGCTCGACCGTATAGGCCTCCTCAAGGAAGGCCTGAAGGTCCCGCGGCGGATACAGATGGCCGAAGGTTTCGGTGAACGTGCGGGCGGCCAGCGCCGACAGGGTCGGCGCGTCGTCCACAGTGGCGCGACGGATCGAATACATGCAGGAAGTTGACGTCAGCGCGAAGGGGCGGTCAAGCCTTTTCCGAAGATTCCGCTTCTTCGTCTTCCTCGTCCTCTTCCTCGTATTCCTCTTCGTCCTCTTCTTCCTCGCCTTCCTCGTCCTCGTCGTACTCTTCCTCTTCGTCGTCCTCGTAATCCTCGACGCCGAAGTCTTCACCGTCCCAGCGGCCTTCGCCATCGGCGACGAAGGTCAGGGCCATCGCCGCCGGGTTGGTACCGACGCGGACCAGCCAACCACCGAACACGCGTGCGCGCTCGGTGACCAGATTGGCCTCGGCGCCTTCATTGCCCAGCTTTTCCCACTCCAGCGAAAACGCGAACTCGGTCATTGCCTGGATCTCCTGATCAGTTGGTCTTGGGGCGAACCTGGATGTGCACTTCGGCCAGCTGCGCGTCGACGATCGGCGACGGCGCGTCGGTCATCAGATCCTGTGCACCGGTGGTCTTCGGGAACGGGATGACGTCGCGGATCGACTCGGTGCCGGCCATCAGCGCGGCGATGCGGTCGATGCCGAAGGCGATGCCACCGTGCGGCGGCGCGCCGTAGTTCAGCGCGTCGAGCAGGAAGCCGAACTTGGCGCGGGCCTCTTCGGCGCCGATGCCGAGCAGCTCGAACACCGCGCTCTGCATGTCCGGACGGTGGATACGGATCGAACCGCCGCCGATCTCATTGCCGTTGAGCACCATGTCGTAGCCGCGCGAAACGGCGGTACGGGCATTGGCGCGCAGGTCGGCGATGTCGTCCACGGCCGGTGCGGTGAAGGGGTGATGCAGGGCGACGTAGCGCTGCTCTTCCTCGTCCCACTCGAACATCGGGAAGTCGGTGACCCACAGCGGCGCCCAGCCATCGGCGACCAGGCCGAAGTCCTTGCCGGCCTTCAGGCGCAGCGCACCCATGAAGTCGGAGACCTTGTTGTAGCCACCGGCGCCGAAGAACACGATGTCGCCGTTGCCGGCGCCGACATGGGCGACCAGCGCGGCGAAGGACGCTTCGCTGAAGAACTTCTGGATCGGCGAGCTGATTTCGCCGTTGTCGGCGATCTTGATGTAGGCCAGGCCCTTGGCGCCGTACTTGGCAGCATGCGCGGCGTATTCGTCGATCTGCTTGCGGCTCAGCGACGCTCCGCCCGGGATGCGCAGCGCAGCGACGCGGCCGTCGGCATCGTTGGCCGGGCCGGTGAACACCGGGAACTCGCTGTCCTTGACCAGTTCAGCCACGTCCACCAGTTCCAGCGCGATGCGCAGGTCCGGCTTGTCCGAACCGTAGCGACGCATCGCCTCGGCCCAGGTCATGCGCGGGAAGCTGGCATCCAGCTGCACGTCCACCACTTCCTTGAAGATGGCGCGGATCATGTCTTCAACGAAGTCCTGCACGTCGCGCTCGCGGACGAAGGCAAATTCCATGTCCAGCTGGGTGAACTCCAGCTGGCGGTCGGCACGCAGGGCCTCGTCACGGAAGCAGCGCGCGATCTGGTAGTAGCGGTCGAAGCCGGCCACCATGAGGATCTGCTTGAACAGCTGCGGGCTCTGCGGCAGGGCGTAGAACTCACCCGGATGCATGCGCGCCGGCACCAGGAAGTCGCGCGCGCCTTCCGGGGTGGCCTTGGTCAGGATCGGGGTCTCGATGTCCTGGAAACCCTTCTCGTCCAGGTGGCGGCGCAGGGCCTGCACCAGCTTGATGCGGGTGCGCTGCATGCGCTGCATTTCCGGACGGCGCAGATCCAGGTAGCGGTACTTCAGGCGGGTTTCTTCGCCCGGGTTCTCGTGGGCGTGGAACGGCAGCGGCGCGGCCTTGTTCAGCACGGTGATGGCGGTGGCGATCACTTCCACCTTGCCGGTGCGCATCTTGTCGTTCACCGCGTGGCGGGCACGCACGACGCCTTCCACCTGCAGCACATCCTCGTAGCCCAGCGACGCGGCCACGGCGAACACCTCGGCGTTGTCGACCTCCACCGTCACCTGCACGATGCCCTCATGATCCCGGAGATCGATGAAGCAGACGCCGCCCTGGTTACGGGCCACGTCGGTCCAGCCGGCGAGGGTGACAGTCTGGCCAATCAGGGTCTCGTCGACCAGGCCGCAGAAGTGGGTACGCATGGGGGGAAGCTCCGCTGGAGAACGCCGGCACCGGATGGGGGCCGGAAAGCCTCGTATTCTGCGGCCGAGGCCCCGGCCGGGGCAAATCCGGCCAGTCACACCGGCTTGATCGCCCCCCTCCCTATAGTCGGGCACCTGCCACCGTATGGGATGCCGCCATGAAACCGCTGTCCCTGGCCAGCCTGGCCGTAACCCTCAGCCTGGGTGCCCTGGGCACCCTTGCCCTGCCCGCCCCGTCCGCCGCTGCGCAGAACGGGGTGATCCGCTGCGAAAGCCAGAGCAACCGCGAACGGGTCTGCAACACCGGCTGGCGCGGCGCGCAGCTGGTCCGCCAGTTGTCTGGCAGCCCCTGCGAGGAAGGGCGCTCCTGGGGCAGCCGCAATGGCAGCATCTGGGTCACCAACGGCTGCCGCGCCGAGTTCGTCGAGGCCCGTGGTGGCTGGGGCGGCGGCAATGGCGGTGGCTGGGGCGGCAACAACGGCCGACCCGGCGAGACCATCCGCTGCGAAAGCCAGAACAATCGCGAGCGCAGCTGCCCGGTCGGCTGGCGCAATGCCCGCCTGGTCCGCCAGTTGTCCGGCAGTCCTTGCGAAGAGGGCCGTACCTGGGGTGTGCGCAACGGCGCGCTGTGGGTCAGCAATGGCTGCCGCGCCGAATTCGCCGAGGCCCGCGGCTGGGGCGGCGGTGGCGGTGGCTGGGGCGGTGGCAACAGCAACTATTCGGTCACCTGCAGCAGCAACAACAACCGTTCGCAGACCTGCGACTGGGATGACCGCCAAGGCCGGCCGGTGCTGCAGCAGCAGTTGTCGGGCAGCGCCTGCCAGGAAGGCCGCAGCTGGGGTTACTCGCGTGGCCAGGTGTGGGTGAGCAACGGCTGCCGGGCGCGTTTCGGCACGCGGTGAGCATGAGGTCGGATCCCTGGCCAGCGGCCAGGGCTCTGACCCCATCAGGCATCCCGCATCCGCGCATGGCGTGGATCTACTGGGGATTTTCCCGGGTCCGGAGCCCAGCCCTCCGCAGGACGGATCCGAACCCGGGATCAGGGTGCGGGTGCCTTCTCGTCGCCCCACGGCGCCGGCGGCAGGTCGACCGGCTTGCTCAAGTCGAACTGCACACGGAACCGACGGCCCTCCGGGCGCGTCAGCTCGTAGACGAACGTCTGGTCCGGATCGATCTCCATCGCCCAGGTGTTGTGCGTGGAAGCAAGCATGTCGGCACGGCGGAACATCGCCACCGAATCCGCATCGGCCGGGAACTGCTGACGCTCGCCAGTTCCCGGCGGCGTGCTGTCGCCACCGTACAGGGTGATCGCGTCGGGGCTGCCGTCTTCATGGCGATGGTCGTGCTTCAGGCGCAGCCCGTTCGGCGTGCGGGTCAGCACCCAGGTCCGCGAGTGGTCATCACCGACATGGAACGGGATGCGCAGCTCATGCGCCGGATCGGCGCAGCCGCGCACATGCATCACCAGGCGCTGCCCGGCGAACGGGTCCTTGCCGGTCGGTGCCGGCGTGTCCTCCACCACCTTGCCGGCGTAGGCCTGGCCACAGTGGGCGGCGATCGCGGCCATGAAGGCATCGGCCGGTGCGGTCGCCAGATCATGGGCGACCGTATCGGAGCGCTGCGTGCACGCAGCGAGGCTGAGCAGGAGGGCGGCGGTAGCGGCAACGGCAATCGGTCTCATGCCCCAACCCTAACGGCCATGGCCGAAGTGCGCAAACCGCACGCGCAGCATCCGCTCAGCGATCGAGGGCAGGCGCCGCCGGCAGCGTTTCGGTGACCGCCACCGGCGCGGCTTCGCCTTCACCCGCAGGTTCCTGCTCGACCGGATCGACATCGAACGGGGTACGGAACACCAGCGACGGCAGCAGCGTGGTCAGCGCAGCGTAGAGCAGCAGCGCACCGAACAGCACCGCCGGGATCTGGAAACGCTCGCGCATGATCGCCGCCAGCACCAGGGTGAAGATCAGCGTCGGCGCCAGCGCCAGCGAGACCCGCAGGCTGCTGCGGAAGCTCTCGCCGAACATCACCCGGCGCTGCAGCCAGACCACGCCGATGCGCAGCGGCAGCACCACCAGGGTGATCACGATGCCCAGCCCCAGCGCCTCGAAGCTCAGCGCTTCGGCGGGCACCTTGGTGCCGGCGTTGAAGAAGTAGAACGGCACGAAGAACGAGGCGAACAGGCGCAGCGCATGCAGGTTCTCGTGCGAGGCCAGCAGCGGCATGCGCTGGTGCAGCAGGCGCGCGACCAGGCCGGCGATGAACGCGCCGACCAGGTAATACACGCCCAGCAGATAGGTGATGTAGGCCGCGACCATGCCGACCATCACCAGCAACGAGAACTCCGAACCCGGCGCATGCGGCGCCACCCAGCGGCCGAGCGCGATGAACAGCAGCGGCAGGCCGATCATCATCGCCAGCAGGGCCAGGCTGGACAGCGCCATGTGGCCTGGGTCACCGGCCTGCAGCACGATGAACAACGCCGCCAGCGCCAGCAGTTCGCCGGCAATGGCCTTGCTGGTCACCCAGAACCGCTCATCCTCGCTGAGGCCCAGTCGCGACAGCGAGTCCATGATGAAACCGGTGGAGGGCGTCAGCAGCGCCAGCGCCAACAGGCCCGCGGCCTGCCATGGCAGCCCTGCGTAACGCCAGGCCAGCCAGCCCACGCCGAACAACGTTGCAGTGCGGATCACCAGGTGCGCCAGCAGCGGCCACATGCCACGGCGCAGCGCCTGCAGGTCCACTTCCAGGCCGGCGAACAGGAACAGCGAGGAAATACCCAGCGTGGCCAGCAGGCCGATCACCGCATCATGGGCCTGATCGCCCAGCCAGAGCATGCCGATGATGCCGAACAGCAGGCAGGTCAGTGGCGCGGGCAGGCTGAAGCGCTGCAGCGCGCGCGGGATCACCAGCAGCGCGAAGATCAGCAGCAGGTAGATCAATTCATGGCTCATCGGGGTCTTCCGTGGGGTTCGAACGCGCGCAGGATGCGCGCGCCGAACCGATCCGGCAAGCCGTTTCTGGATGACTCCCGGTTACCTCATCCGATCAGTCGATCGGCGATGCGGCCCACCTGTGCCAGCACGGTAGCGCGTTGCTCGTAGCTGATCGCACCCGCCTGCAGATAGGCGGTCAGCACCCAGGGCGTGCCCCCGGCCACGGGCCACAGCACTGCAATATCGTTGCGCGCGTCCTCACCATTGCTGCCGGTCTTGTCGCCAACGCGCCAGCGCTTGCCGAGGCCCGCGCGCAGGCAGGCGTCGCCGGTTTCGTTGTCGATCAGCCAGTCGGCCAGCTGCTGCCGCGAAGCCGGTTGCAGCACCTCGCCCAGCACCACGCGCTGCAGGGTCGTGGCCATCGCCGCCGGCGTGGTGGTATCGCGTGGATCGCCCTTGGCGAAACTGTTCAGCTCCGGCTCCAGCCGATCACTGCGGCTCACCGTATCGCCGCTGGCGCGCAGGAACGCGGTCACCGCGGGCGGGCCACCGACTACGCCGAACAGCAGGTTGGCTGCAGTGTTGTCGCTGGTGATCAGGGTCGCCCGGCACAGGTCGCGCACGGTCAGGTCCTTGCCGGCATGGCGGCGGGTGACCGGTGCGTGCGAGAGCAGATCGGCGTCGCGCACCGGCACGCGCCTGTCCAGCAATGCCGGCATGCGTTCGGCCTGGCTGAGCACGGTGGCCGCCAGCACACTTTTGAAGGTGCTGCACATCGGGAAGCGCTCGTCCTGACGATGACCGATGCGGCGACCGCTGGCAGTGTCCAGCAGGGTCACGCCGAGGCGTCCGGCGCAGGCCTTTTCCAGCGCGGCGAAGTCAGTGGCGGCGGTGATGGCGGCATCGGTGGGTGCGTTGGCGGTGGCCTTGCCCGCAGCACGTGCCAGCAGCGGCAAGGCAAGCGAGGAAGCCACGGCGGCACCACTGAATTGCAGGAATCGGCGACGGGCGAGCATGCGGGTTCTCCTGGGGGACCGCTCGATTATTGAAGCCTTGATCGGGGGCGACCAGCGCAAAAAATCTGCGATAGACATTAGCTAAATTAATGTCTGACGCATTCAACCCCTTAATTTTCCGAAATGTATCGTTGAAGCGTTAGGATCAGCCATCATTCCAGCTCACGACTGCGCGATGTTGCACCCTACCCTGCCACTGAACGCGCTGCGCGCCTTCGAGGCCGCCGCCCGCCACCAGAACTTCACCCGTGCCGCGCTGGAGCTGTGTGTCAGCCAGGCCGCACTGAGCCACCAGATCCGTGGACTGGAGGACCGGCTGGGCATCCGCCTGTTCCATCGGCTGCCGCGTGGCGTGGCGCTCACCGATGAAGGTGCGGCGCTGTATCCCGTGCTCAACGAATCATTCGAGCGCATCTCTGCCAGCATCGCGCGCTACACCGGTGGCCCGGCCCGCGAGGTGCTGACGCTGGGCGTGGTCGGCACCTTCGCCACCGGTTGGCTGCTGCCACGGCTGGCCGCGTTCGAGGCCGCGCACCCGGATATCGAGCTGCGCCTGCAGACCCACAACAACCGCATCGACCTGGCCGGCGAAGGGCTGGACCTGGCGATCCGCTTCGGCGATGGTGACTGGCAGGGCCAGGCATGCACGGCGATCCTCGATGCGCCGTTTGCGCCGCTGTGCGCGCCGGCATTGGCGCGGCGGCTGAAGCAGCCACGCGACCTGGGCGCTCTACCATTGCTGCGCTCCTACCGCAGCGACGAATGGCCGCGCTGGCTGCAGGCGGCAGGGGTCAGCGGCGTGGAGGCACGCGGGCCGGTATTCGATTCCTCGTTGACGGTCGCGATGGCCGCGGTCGGCGGTGCCGGTGTGGCGTTGCTGCCGCTGCGCATGTTCGAACAGGAGCTGGCCGAAGGCCGTTTGCTGCAGCCGTTCAGCACCACGCTGGAGCTGGGGCGCTACTGGCTGACACGGCTACGCTCGCGCGCCGAGCGTGAACCGGCGAAGCGGTTCCGCGAATGGCTGCAGGCGCAGGGCGCGTAACAAAAAAAGGGGACGGAGGGGATTAAGTCGTTTATGGCACAAACGACTTAATCCCCTCCGTCCCCTTTTTTTGCGTGATCAGGACTCCAGCAGTTCCATCCACGCCGCTTCGGCCTTCTCCAGCTGCGCGGCAGCGGTTTCGCGGTCACGGCCGATCACCGCCATGCGGGTGGCGTCGGCGTAGTTGGCCGGGTCGGCCAGCTGGCGGTCCAGTTCGGCCAGTGCGCCTTCCAGCTCGGCCACCTTGGCTTCGGCGGCGGCCAGCTTGTGCGGGTTCACCGGCTTCTTCTGCACCACCTGCGCCACCGGCGCGGTCTTGACCACCACCGGCTCTTCCACCTGTTCCATGCGCGCCTTGGTGCCCTGCGCCTGCGGGCGGGTGCGCAGCCACGCGGCGTAGGCATCCAGGTCGCCGTCGAACGGCTCGACCACGCCATCGGCCACACGCCAGTAGGTATCACAGACCAGGCCGATCAGATGGCGGTCATGCGAGACCATCACGATCGCGCCCTCGAAGGTGGACAGTGCTTCGGCCAGCGCTTCGCGCATTTCCAGGTCAAGGTGGTTGGTCGGTTCGTCCAGCAGCAGCACGTTCGGCTGCTGCCAGGCGATCAGTGCCAGCGCCAGGCGCGCGCGCTCGCCACCGGAGAAGCCATCGACCGGCTCGAACGCGCGGTCACCCGGGAAATTCCACTTGCCGAGGAAGTCGCGGAACGACTGGTTCGGCGCATCCGGGGCGATCTCGCGGAAGTGTTCCATCGGCGACTGGCCTTCGTGAAGCGACTCCACCGTGTGCTGGGCGAAGTAGCCGATCTTCAGGTCCGGGTGCGCCATGCGCTCGCCGGCGATCGGCGCCAGCTCGCCCACCAGGGTCTTCACCAAGGTGGTCTTACCGGCACCGTTCGGGCCGAGCAGGCCGATACGCTGGCCCGCTTCCAGGCCGAAGCCGACGTTGTGCAGGATCACCGCGTCCTTGCCGTAGCCAGCCTCGACGTGATTCAGGCGGATCAGCGAGAACGGCAGCTTGGCCGGCGGCGCGAACTCAACGCGGAACTCGCGCTCGGCGCGCACCGCTTCAGTTCCCGTCAGCTTGGCCAGCCGCTTCATGCGGCTCTGCGCCTGCGCAGCCTTGCTGGCCAGCGCCTTGAAGCGGTCGATGAAGCTCTGCAGGTGGGCGCGCTCGGCCTGCTCCTTCTCGTGCGCGATCTGCTGCTGGCGCAGCTGCTCGGCGCGCTGGCGCTCGAAATCGGTGTAACCGCCCGGATAGAGCTTGGCGCCGCCACCATGCAGGTGCAGGGTGTGGGTGGCCACGTTGTCCAGGAACTCGCGGTCATGCGAGATCAACAGCAGGGTGCCCGGGTACTTCAGCAGCCACTGTTCCAGCCAGTACACGGCGTCCAGATCGAGGTGGTTGGTCGGTTCGTCGAGCAGCAGCAGGTCGCTGGGCATCATCAGCGCACGCGCCAGGTTCAGGCGCACGCGCCAGCCACCGGAGAAGGAGGACACCGCGCGGTGGTGGGTATCGGCGGGGAAGCCGAGGCCGTGCAGCAGCTTGCCGGCGCGCGCTTCGGCGTCGTAGGCATTGAGCTCGGCCATCTTCGTGTGCGCTTCGGCCACCGCCTCCCAGTCTTCGCGGGCGGTCGCGTCGGCCTCGGCGGCCAGCACCGCGGCCACTTCGATGTCACCGCCGAGCACGAAGCTCAGTGCCGGGTCCGGCAGCGACGGGGTTTCCTGGGCAACGCTGGCGATGCGCACCTTGCCGGGCAGATCGACATCGCCCTTGTCCGCCTCCAGCTCGCCCTTCACCGCCGCGAACAGGCTGGACTTGCCAGCACCATTGCGGCCGACCACACCCACCCGGTAACCGGCGTGCAGGGTCAGGTCGACATTGGACAACAGCAGCCGCTCGCCGCGGCGCAAGGCGAAATTACGAAGGGAGATCATCGGGGGAAGGGTCCATATAACCGAATGGAATGTGCTGGTGAGCACTGTTCCTGCGACGCAATTCTAGCGTTAACGAATACTTGACGCGCCCCGGGATGCGCGGCGGCAGGCAAACTCTCTCCCTCGTCGGCCCCGCGCAGCCCCCGGGCCCCACCTCCCGCCGCTGCCCCTGCCGCTAAATGGTTGCTACTGCAACGTTTTTTCCTGTTGCAACCATTTGACAGGCACTGAATATCCCGTTAATTCCTGCTTTGCGCACCGCAACAACCGCCGTCCGCCTCACGTCCGTGATGTCGATTCCGGTGCCGCCCCCCGCCAACCGGAGCCCCATCCCGATGACCCGCAAGACCAGCCTGATCGCCGCCGCCGTCGCTGTCGCACTCGGTGGCTCTCCGTTCGTTGCCGCTGCCCAGCAGGCCGGTACCGCCGCCAACACCCTGGACACGGTGATCGTCACCGGCACCCGCGTGGCCGACCGCACGGTCGCCGAATCGCAGTCGCCGATCGCCATCATCACCCCCGAAGCCCTGCAGTCCACCGGCACCAGCGAACTGGCCACGGCGCTGTCGCGCGCCCTGCCCTCGCTGAACTTCCCGCGCCCGGCCCTGACCGACGGCACCAGCGGCGTGCGCCCGGCACAGCTGCGCGGCCTGTCGCCGGACCAGGTGCTGGTGCTGGTCAACGGCAAGCGCCGCCATACCTCGGCGATGATCAACGTCAACGGCAGCATCGGCCGTGGCTCGTCGGCGGTGGACATCAACGCCATCCCGATCGCCGCCATCGAGCGCGTGGAAGTGCTGCGCGACGGCGCGTCGGCGCAATACGGCTCGGATGCCATCGCCGGCGTCATCAACATCGTGCTCAAGGGCAGCGGCAGTGGTGGCAGCCTGGCGGTGGACTACGGCCAGTACTCGGCCGGTGACGGCAACAAGTACCAGCTTTCCGGCGATACCGGCGTCGAGTTCGGCAACGGCCGCGGCCGCGTGCACGTGGCTGGCCAGATCAGCCAGCAGGATGAGAGCAACCGCGCCGGTCCCTACCGTGGCACCACGCCGAACACCGGCAACTACCCCAGCGTCGGCCAGACCACCTTCATCGTCGGCGACCCGCGTGTGGACGCTACCGCCGCTTCGGTCAACGCCAGCTTCGACTTCAGCGACCACGTGACCGGCTACGCCAGCGCGCTGCTGAGCAACCGCGACATCACCTCGTTCGCGTTCTACCGCTCGCGCAACCATCTGAACCAGACCGCGCTGCTGGCGCAGACCTACCCCGATGGCTTCGTGCCGGAGATCAACCAGTACTCCAAGGACCGCTCGCTGGTGGCCGGGGTCAAGGGCAACACCGACAACGGCTGGACCTGGGACCTGAGCCTGAACCACGGCGAGAACACCCTGGACTTCCACACCCGCAACAGCATCAACTACAGCCTGGGTGCGACCAGCCCGCGCTCGTTCTACGACGGCACACTGAAGTACCAGCAGGACATCTTCAACGCTGACCTGACCAAGTCGCTGGACTGGGGCCTGGCCTACCCGGTCACGCTGTCCTTCGGCGGTGAGTACCGCAAGGAGAAGTGGGACCAGAAGCCGGGCGAGCTGAACTCGTACACCGGCAGCGGCGCACAGGGCTTCGGCGGCTTCACCCCGACCAATGAGGTGCATGCCGACCGCCACAACTACGCCGTCTACGCCGGCCTGGAAGCGGATCTGACCGAGAAATTCTCGGCCGGCATCACCGGCCGCTACGAGGACTACTCGGACTTCGGCGACCGCTTCTCCGGCAAGCTGTCGGCGCGCTATGCGTTCACCGACAAGGTCGCGCTGCGGGCAACCGCCTCCAGCGGCTTCCGTGCGCCGTCGCTGGCGCAGCAGGGCTACCAGGCCGTCACCAGCCAGTTCACCAACGGCGTGTTCGTTGAACGCGGCACCTTCCCGACTACCAGCGCAGCCGCACAGGCGCTGGGCGCTTCGCCGCTGAAGGCCGAGACGTCCACTTCCTACAGCCTGGGCCTGGTGCTGCAGCCGGTGGATCGCCTGTACATCACCGTCGATGCCTACCAGATCGACATCGACAACCGCATCGCGCTGTCGTCCAGCATCACCACCAACGCCGCCAGCGGCGCGCTGCTGTCCAGCCTCGGCCTGCCGCAGGTGACCGCGTTCTCGTACTTCACCAACGGCCTGGATACGCGCACCCGCGGCGTTGACTTCGTGTCCAGCTACACCGTGCCGTTCACGGCCAGCAGCCTGGAACTGACCGCGGCCTACAGCTACAACGACACCGAAGTGCGCCGCGTCGGTGGCACCCCGGCGGTGTTCGGCACGCTGGGCCTGACCCAGTCGCTGATCGGCCGCGACGAGATCGGGCGCATCGAGGACAGCTACCCGCGCGACAAGGCGATCCTGAGCGGCACCTGGCGTTCGGATCATTGGGAACTGGGGCTGGCGGCAACCCGTTACGGCAAGTTCACCGTGCGCAACTCGGCCACCGCGCTGCGTGACCAGACCTACGGCGATGCCTGGGTGGTGGATGCCTCGGCCAGCTACAAGCCGAGCAGCAACTGGACCCTGACCGTGGGCGCCGACAATCTGCTGGACAAGTACCCGGACCGCACCGAAGACCTGCAGAACTCCACGTTCGGCATGCTGCCGTACAGCAACTACTCGCCGTTCGGCTTCAACGGCGCGTATGTGTACGGGCGGGTCAAGTACACCTGGTAAGCGGTATCGGTAGCGCCGGGCCATGCCCGGCGCAGCTCTGGTAGTGCCGGCCGCTGGCCGGCAACCCCTCGCCGCATCTGGAGGAGAGCCCCTTCTTGTTGAAGCGGCGCGCCGAAGGCGGGGGTAGAGGAGAAATGCGTGGGCAAACCCGCCGGCCACGACACGTGGCCGGCGGGTTTGCCGTATCTGGCCTCATCGGTGAAAATCGGGACATCCCCCCGATTGCCTGCGAGTGCCGATGCACCATGACACCGACCTGATCAACATCGTGGCCGTTGGCCTGGGGCTCGCCTTCATCTTCGGCGCGCTGGCCAACAAGCTGCGCTTGTCTCCCCTGGTCGGTTACCTGGTTGCTGGCATCTGCGTCGGCCCGTTCACCCCCGGCTTCGTCGCCGACCAGGCGCTGGCCAACCAGCTGGCCGAGCTGGGCGTGATGCTGCTGATGTTCGGCGTCGGCCTGCACTTCTCATTGAAGGACCTGATGGCGGTCAAGGCCATCGCCATCCCCGGTGCCATCGGCCAGATCGCGGTGGCCACCCTGCTCGGCTGGGGCGTGGCCTCGCTGATGGGCTGGCCCGCCTTGCACGGGGTCATCTTCGGTTTCTCGCTGGCCACGGCCAGTACCGTGGTGCTGCTGCGGGCGATGGAGGAACGCCGCCTGCTGGAGACGATGCGCGGCAAGATCGCGGTTGGCTGGCTGATCGTCGAAGACCTGGCCTGTGTGCTGGCGCTGGTGATGATGCCGGTGATGGCCGGCGTGTTCGGCCCCGACGCGGCCAAGGAATCGCACTCGCTGGGCAGCGTGCTGGCCGACATCGGCTGGACCTTCGTGCAGCTGGGCCTGTTCGTGGCGGTGATGCTGGTGGTCGGCCGCCGGGTCATCCCGTGGATCCTGGAGCGTATCGCCGGCACCGGTTCGCGCGAACTGTTCACCCTCTCGGTGCTGGCGATCGCGCTGGGCGTGGCGTTCGGCTCGGCCATGTTGTTCGGCGTCTCGTTCGCGCTGGGCGCGTTCTTCGCCGGCATGCTGCTCAACGAATCGGAGCTGAGCCACAAGGCCGCGCATGATTCGCTGCCGCTGCGTGATGCGTTCGCAGTGCTGTTCTTCGTCTCGGTCGGCATGCTGTTCGACCCCAACATCCTCGTCCAGCATCCCTGGCAGGTGCTGGCCACCGTGCTGATCATCATGTTCGGCAAGTCGGCCGCTGCGTTCTTCATCGTCCGTGCGTTCGGCCACCCGACCAGCACCGCATTGACCATCTCGGCCAGCCTGGCGCAGATCGGCGAGTTCGCCTTCATCATCGCCGGCCTCGGCGTGGCGCTGCAGATCCTGCCGAAGGAAGGCCAGTCACTGGTGCTGGCCGGTGCGCTGGTGTCGATCATGCTCAACCCACTGGTGTTCGGCCTGCTCGATCGTTGGCAGGCCAAGCAGGAACAGCAGCCGCAACCGGCGGAGCCGGAAGAGGCCATCGGTCCCTCGCGCGACCTGCGTGACCACGCCATCGTGATCGGCTATGGCCGGGTCGGCAGTGAGCTGGCGCAGGTGCTGCGTGATCGCGGCGTGCCGGTGCTGGTGATCGATGACAACAAGGAACACGTCGAACAGGCGCATGCCAAGGGCCTGGCGGCGATCCGCGGCAGCGCCGCCGCCGACCGGGTGCTGGCCGAGGCCCATCCGGAACGCGCCAAGATCGCGGTGCTGGCGATTCCGCAGCCGCTGGAAGCCGGTGAGGCGCTGGCAAAGCTGCGCGCCATCAACCCGGACCTGACCCTGCTGGCACGTGCGCACAGCGATGCGGAAGTGAAGCATCTGCTGGAACACGGCGCCGATGGCACGGTGATGGCCGAACGTGAGCTGGCGTATTCGCTGGCGGAGATGATCATGTCGACGCCGCCGTACCGGGGGTTGGGGCAGAACAGCATTCCGGTGGTGTGAGGGGTGTGCGGGCGGCAGGGCTTGCAGCCCTGCACCTGCAGAATCAACGTCAACGTCAACGTCCGAAGCTGGCTGTCCGTGGGATGGCGAGGTGGCGTCCTGCTCTGGTAGGTGTCGACCTTGGTCGACACAGTAGATCCACGCCATGCGTGGATGATGTTCGATGACGTTCATCCACGCATGGCGTGGATCTACTACAAAAAAATCCCCGGTCGACCCGCATCGACCGGGGATCTGGATCGCCACGTTGCCACGCCTTGGAGAGGCAGTTCCACCGTAGCGCATCGCGGCGCCGGTGGTGATCGCCTGTGGCGATGACGACCAAGCGTGTGGCTATCAGGCGCCGGCCAGGGCCTGTTCCAGGTCCGCGCGCAGGTCGCCGATGTGCTCGATGCCGATCGACAGCCGCACGGTGTCTTCGCTGACGCCGGCCCGGGCCAGTTCAGCTGCGTCCAGCTGGCGATGGGTGGTGGACGCCGGATGGGTGGCCAGCGATTTGGCGTCACCCAGGTTCACCAGCCGGGTGAACAGCTTCAACGCATCGAGGAAGCGTGCGCCGGCTTCGCGGCCGCCTGGCAGGCCGAAGGTCAGCACGCCCGAGCCGTGGCCACCGAGGTAGCGCTGGGCGGCAGCATGCTCCGGGTCGTCGGCCAGTCCGGCGTAGCGCACCCATGCCACCTTGTCGTGCGCCTTCAGGTACTGCGCGACGGCCAGTGCATTGGCGTTGATGCGCTCCATGCGCAGGGCCAGGGTCTCGATGCCCTGCAGGATCAGGAAGGCGTTGAACGGCGACAACGCGGCGCCGGTATTGCGCAGCGGCACCACCCGCGCGCGGCCGATGTAGGCCGCCGGTCCCAGTGCGTCGGTATAGACCACGCCGTGGTAGCTGGGATCGGGCTGGTTGAGGCGCGCGAAACGTTTGGGCTGCGCCGCCCAGTCGAAGCGGCCGGAATCGATGATCGCGCCACCAAGACTGGTGCCGTGGCCGCCCAGGTACTTGGTCAGCGAATGCACCACGATGTCGGCGCCGTGCTCGAACGGGCGCAGCAGGAAGGGTGTGGCCACGGTGTTGTCCACGATCAGCGGCACGCCAGCGGCATGTGCGACCTCGGCAATCGCAGCGATGTCGGTGACGTTGCCGCGCGGGTTGCCGATCGATTCGACGAACACGGCCTTGGTGCGCTCGTCGATCAGGTCGGCGAAGGCGGACGGATCGGCGGGATCGGCGAAGCGCGCCTGGATGCCGTACTGCGGCAGCGTGTGCGCCAGCAGGTTGAGGCTGCCGCCATACAGCGCGCTGGAGGCAACGATGTTGTCGCCAGCCTCGGCGATGGTCTGGATGGCATAGGTGATCGCGGCCTGCCCCGAGGCCAGCGCGAGCGCGCCGATGCCACCTTCCAGGGCGGCCAGGCGCTGCTCCAGCACGTCGGTGGTGGGGTTCATGATGCGCGTGTAGATGTTGCCCGGCACCTTCAGGTCGAACAGATCGGCGCCATGCTGGGTGTCATCGAAGGCGTATGCCACCGTCTGGTAGATCGGCACCGCCACCGCGCGGGTGGTCGGATCGGGACGGTAGCCGCCGTGCACGGCCAGGGTTTCCAGTTGCCACTGCGGGTCGCTCATTGCACCAGGCTCCATCCGGGGAAACCGCCACCATAGGCCAGCCGGGGCCGGCCGCTGAAAGCCGCTGGCGATGACGCCAGTACCGCCGGTTATCAGGTTGGCCGCGATTCAGGCAGCCGTCATGGGCCGTTGCTAGGCTTCGCCGCCGGGCGCTCCTGCCCGGGCACGGAAGCCCAACGCGTATGCAGCCATCCCCTTGGACACCCACCGCCAGCGGCACACCGACCCAGGTCCTGCTGGTGGAAGACGACCGTCGCCTGGCCGAGCTGGTCAGCGATTACCTCCACGAACATGGCTTCGCCGTGCAGCACGTCGCGCGTGGCGACCTCGCCGGTGCGGCCTGCCGCCAGCACGCGCCGGAACTGGTGGTGCTGGACCTGATGCTGCCCGGCCTCGGCGGCATCGACGTGTGCCGGCAGATCCGCAGCTTCTCCGATGTACCGATCCTGATGCTGACCGCCTGCGAGGACGACATCGAACAGGTGCTGGGCCTTGAATCGGGCGCCGACGATTACGTGCACAAGCCGATCGAACCGCGACTGCTGCTGGCCCGCCTGCGCGCCCTGCTGCGGCGCCGGCACGGCAGCAGCAACACCGGCACGCCCTGCCGGCTGATGCATGGTGAACTGCTGATCGACCGCATGCAGCGTGAGGTGCACCTGCACGCGCAGCCGGTGGAACTGGGCACCACCGAATTCGAGATCCTGTGGCTGCTGGCCAGCCAGCCGGGGCAGATCCTGTCGCGCGACCAGATCCTGCAGGCGGTGCGCGGCATCGGCTTCGACGGCCTGGACCGCAGCGTCGATGTCAGCATCGGCAAGCTGCGCCGCAAGCTCGGCGACGATGCGCGCGAACCGCGGCGGATCAAGACCGTGTGGGGCCGTGGCTACCAGTTCAACCCGTCGGCCTGGACGGCATGAAGCGGCTGTTCCTGTGGTTGTGGTTCGTTACCGGTGCCTGCTTCCTGATCTCGGTGTTCTTCTTCAACCGCATCCTGGACGGCATCTACACGCCCATGCAGGATCGCGTCTTCGTCCAGCAGGTGCGCGGACAGGTATACGCCCTGCGCAGTGGCCTGGCCGGCCTGGACACCGGGCAGCAGCGTGAGCGCCTGCAGCACTGGCAGCCCCACTACGGCATCGCCCTGACCCTGCTCGACAGTCCTCCCACGCTCGACCCGCAGGAACAGGCGGCCGTGCAGGCCGATGGCTTCATCACGCGCGACCAGTACCAGCAGGTCCTGCTGCCGATCGAGGGCCTCGACGGCCGTTGGCTGCATCTGCGCCTGCCTGGCGCGGTGCAGATGACGACGTACATGACCATCGCCGTCTATCTCAGCATCCTGTTGCTGGTGGGCGCCAGCCTGTATGCCTGGGTGCGCCTGCTCTGGCGCGACCTCGAAGCATTGCGCCTGCACGCCGACCGCATCGGTGCCGGTGATCTGCAGGCGCGCGCACAGGTCTCGCCACGCTCGCAGATCCGGGTCATCGTCGACCATTCCAACCGCATGGCCGCACGCGTGGCCGAACTGGTGCAGCGCCAACGTGACCTGACCCATGCGATCTCGCATGAACTGCGCACGCCGATCGCGCGCGTGGCCTTCGGCCTGGACCTGATGCAGGACAGCGACGATCGCGAACGCCGTGCACGGCTGGCGCAGGGCCTGCACGGCGACCTGGCCGAACTCAACCGGCTGGTCAGCGAACTGCTGGCCTATGAACGCCTGGAGCATCCCAGCGAAGGCGAGCCGATGCAGCGCATCGAAGCCAACGATTGGCTGCAGGCCTGCCTGGCCGATGTGCGCCGTGATGCCGAACGTGCCGGCGTAGTCCTGCGCGTCCAGCCCAGTGCGTTGCCACGGGTGGATGCCGAGCCGCGCCTGCTGCAACTGGCACTGAGCAATCTGGTGGGCAATGCGCTGCGCCACGCGCGTTCGCAGGTGGAAGTCTCGCTGGTGGGTGTCGGCGGCCGCGCCTGCCTGCGCGTGGATGACGACGGCCCCGGCATCGCCGAAGCCGATCGCGAGAAGGTGATGCGCCCGTTCACCCGCCTGGACGACAGCCGCAGCCGCGACACCGGCGGCTTCGGACTGGGCCTGGCCATCGTCAGCCGCATCGCCGCCCGCCACAATGGCGAACTGCGCATCAGCTGCGCCACGCTGGGCGGCGCGCGCCTGGAAATGCACTGGCCGCTGGCTGCCAGCTGAACGCCCAAGGGCGCCATTACAGTTGATTACAACTCCCGCACAACTGCGGAGGGATCGGTCGCCGGCATATCGCCACGCTGGCAACCCTGCAGCACTCGCCGGATGCGCGTGCTGCTTTCCTCCCATTGTCGAGAGATTCCATGTCCCAGCTTCGCCGTACTCCGTCCCTGCTCTGCCTGGCCCTGCTGCCGCTGTTTGCCGCGCCGATCGCCCACGCCAAGGATGACCACTGGACCTTCGAAGTCGCCGCTGGTGCCGGTGCGACCCCACGCTACAGCGGCAGCAAGGAGTACCAGGCGTCGCCCATGCTGTCCTTCGATGCCATGTCACCCGGTGGCTGGTTCCTGGGCACCAGTGGCATCGGCTGGGGCATGGGCATCGGCCAACATACGCACGTGCGCGCCTACATCGGTGCCAGCGGCAGCCGCCGCGACAAGGACTCGGCCCTCGGTGGCTCGGACTTCCTGCGCGGCATGGGTGATATCCGTACCCGTCCCCTGGTCGGCCTCTCCGTTGGTTATACGCTGGGCGAGGCCGTGCTGAGCGGTTCCTGGCAGTTCACCCGCAAGGACGAGGACAAGGCCGAGAACGGCCTGTCCACCCAGCAGATCCACCTGAACCTGAGCATGCCGCTGTTCGACCTGGCCGGCGGCGTGGTCAGCGGCAGTGTTTCCACCGACTACGGCAACCGCGGTTACATGCAGACCTGGTACGGCGTCAGTCCGGAACAGGCGGCGCGCACCGGCTTTGCCCAGCACAAGCCGAAGGCCGGCCTGGTCAGCGCCGGTCTCGGCCTGAAGTGGAGCCACCGCGTGGGCCGCAACGGCAACTGGTATATCTCGGCCGAAGGCACCCGTCTGCTCGGCGATGCGGCCGACAGCCCGATCGTGCAGAAACCCAACCAGTTCGGGTTGATGAGCGGGTACACGCACCGCTTCTGAGAAGTCGCCGGGCATGGCCCGGCGCTGACGGAGGAAACGGGGCGCTGCGGTCAGGCAGCGCCCGGTGTGACTCACGCCTTGGCGAATACCAGATGGCCGCCGTCGTTGCCGACTTCGATGGTGTCGCCGTTGACGAAGGCGCCGGACAGGATCTTCTGCGCCAGCGGATTTTCCAGCTGTGCCTGGATCGCACGCTTCAACGGACGCGCGCCATACACCGGATCGAAACCGACATTGCCAAGCAGGTCGAACGCTGCATCGGACACCAGCAGCTTCAAGCCACGTTCGGCCAGGCGCTTTTCCAGGCCGCGCATCTGGATGCGCGCGATCTGCTTGATCTGCTGCTTGTCCAGCGGATGGAACACCACGATGTCGTCCAGGCGGTTGATGAACTCCGGGCGGAAGTGCGCCTGCACCACGCCCATCACCGCCGCCTTCATCTGCGTGTAGGCCTCCGGGCTGTCGTCGGCGCTCATGTCCTGGATCTGGTGCGAGCCCAGGTTCGAGGTCATCACGATGACGGTGTTGCGGAAGTCCACGGTACGGCCCTGGCCATCGGTCAGGCGGCCATCGTCCAGCACCTGCAGCAAAATGTTGAACACATCCGGATGCGCCTTCTCTACCTCGTCGAGCAGGATCAGCGAATACGGGCGACGACGCACCGCCTCGGTCAGGTAGCCACCTTCCTCGTAGCCAACGTAGCCCGGGGGCGCACCGATCAGGCGGGCGACGCTGTGCTTCTCCATGAACTCGCTCATGTCGATGCGGATCATCGCGTCGGCACTGTCGAACAGGAATTCGGCCAGCGACTTGCACAGCTCGGTCTTGCCCACGCCGGTCGGGCCGAGGAACAGGAACGAGCCGGCCGGACGGTTCGGATCAGACAGGCCCGCACGCGAACGACGCACGGCATCGGAGACGACCTTGATCGCTTCCTCCTGGCCGACCACGCGGTTGTGCAGCACCTCTTCCATGCGCAGCAGCTTGTCGCGCTCGCCTTCGAGCATCTTGTTGACCGGAATGCCGGTCCAGCGCGAGACGACCTCGGCGATTTCCTCATCGGTCACGCGGTCCTGCACCAGCTTGAAGTCCTTGTGCTCGGCTTCCTGGGCAGCGGCCAGCTGCTTTTCCAGCTGCGGCAGCAGGCCGTACTGGATCTCGCTCATGCGCGCGAAATCCTGGCGGCGCTGCGCGGCTTCCAGTTCCAGCTTGGCCTGCTCGACCTGCTCCTTGATCTTCGTCGCGCCCTGCAGCGCGGCCTTCTCCGACTTCCAGATTTCATTGAGGTCGGAGAACTCGCGCTCCAGCGCATCGATGTCGTTCTCCAGGTCGGCCAGGCGCTGCCGCGAGGCTTCGTCCTTTTCCTTCTTCAGCATCTCGCGCTGGATCTTCAGCTGGATCACCCGACGCTCCAGGCGATCCAGTTCCTCCGGCTTGGAGTCGATCTCCATGCGCAGGCGCGAGGCCGCCTCGTCCATCAGGTCGATGGCCTTGTCCGGCAGCTGGCGGTCGGTGATGTAGCGGTTGGACAGCGTGGCCGCCGCCACGATGGCCGGGTCGGTGATCTCGACCCCGTGGTGCACCGCGTACTTTTCCTTCAGCCCGCGCAGGATCGCGATGGTGTCCTCCACCGACGGTTCGCCCACGAACACCTTCTGGAAGCGGCGCTCCAGCGCAGCATCCTTTTCGATGTACTTGCGGTACTCATCCAGCGTGGTGGCGCCCACGCAATGCAGCTCGCCACGTGCCAGCGCCGGCTTGAGCATGTTGCCGGCGTCCATCGCGCCGTCGGCCTTGCCTGCACCGACCATGGTGTGCAGCTCGTCGATGAACAGGATGATCTGCCCTTCGCTCTTGGCCAGGTCGTTGAGCACGCCCTTCAGGCGCTCCTCGAATTCACCGCGGAACTTGGCGCCGGCAATCAGCGCGCCCATGTCCAGCGACAGCACGCGCTTGCCACGCAGGCCCTCGGGCACTTCGTCGTTGATGATGCGCTGGGCCAACCCTTCCACGATCGCGGTCTTGCCCACGCCGGGTTCGCCGATCAGCACCGGGTTGTTCTTGGTCCGGCGCTGCAGCACCTGGATGGTGCGGCGGATTTCCTCGTCACGTCCGATCACCGGGTCGAGCTTGCCGCTCTCGGCACGCGCGGTCAGGTCGATGGTGTACTTCTCCAGCGCCTGCCGCTGTTCTTCAGCGTTTTCCGACTGCACGTTCTCGCCACCGCGCAGCTTGTCGATGGCGGCCTGCAGGCGGCTCTTGTCGGCACCGGCGGCGCGCAGCGCCATGCCCAGTGTGCCGCTGTCTTCCAGCGCGGCCAGCACGAACCACTCGCTGGCAATGAAGGCATCGCCGTTCTGCTGGGCCAGCTTGTCAGTGTGATTGAGCAGGCGGCCGAGGTCGTTGCCCATCGAAACGTTGCCGGCCTGGCCGGACACCTTCGGCAGTGCATCCAGCGCCTCGGTCAGGCGCTCGCGCAGCACCGGCACGTTCACACCCGCCTGGGCCAGCAGCGGGCGCGTGCTGCCGCCCTGTTGGTCCAGCAGCGCGCTGAACAGGTGAACCGGTTCGATGATGCTGTTGTCGCGGCCCACGGCCAGCGACTGTGCGTCTGCCAGCGCCTGCTGGAAACGCGAGGTGAGCTTGTCCATCCGCATTGCGAATCCTCATCGGTCATCAGGGCCGGCCCGCGCCGGCGATGCTGGAAAGATGCGGTTGCCCCACCCCGTTTCAAGGGTGGCTGCGACTGCTCCCCGAGGCCAGTCAGCCTGCGGCCAGCATGCCGGAGCGGGTGTGGTCGGCGCGTTGATCCGGATCAGTCATGCGCGGTGGGCGGGTTCAGCGGCTGATCGCGGTACGGAAAGCGCGCAGCTGCTGCTTGACCGCCCGCGCCTGGGCTGCGTCCATCCGTAGCAGGACCTTCTGGCCGATGGACCGCGACTGCAGGGTCGAATCGACGAAGCGGTAGCGGCCGCGCTCATCGCGTTCCACCAGCGGCGCCTGGGCCAGTTCCGGGGTCTCCAGCAGGTGATCGATCACCGCGACCAGGCGATCATTGAAATATCCGTCGGGTCGGCCCAGGTCCACATAGGCCTGCTGGATCAGCGGATAGAAGCGCTTGTAGGCAGTGGCCGTCGTCGCCGGGTCCAGCGCGGTGAAGGCCTGCACATAGGGCGCATAGCGCGCGGCGTTGCTGGCGGCGATGCGTTCGCCACCCTCGCCGGGCTCGACCTGCAGGCTGCCCGGCAGTGGCCTCGCGGCCAGTGCGGTGGGTGGCACGCTGGGCTTGTCCAGGTTGTCGACCTGGGTGACCAGGCGCTGGATCAGGTGATCTCGCAGCAGCAGGGTCAGCGGGCCCTCGCCCTGGAACAGCTGGCTCAATGCCCCCCAGACCGCGCTATCGCTGTCGGCCAGTTTCGGCAGCGCGGGATCGGCGGCGGCTTCGGTATCCAGCGGATGCCTGATCGGCGGCGGTGCTGGCGCGGGTTCTGCGGCCGCCTGCGGTTGTGGCGGTGCGCTGGTACTGGCAGGGCTTGATTGCACCGGCACCGAAACACCGTCTGCCAGGCTCTTCAGCTGATCGCGGAACAGCCAACCGCCCGCACCACCGATGACTACCACTCCCAACACCCAGGGCCATACCGCCTTTCCACTCTGCATGATGCAGCACCTCGTTTCACACGCATGGAGAAGGTGTGACCCCACCGATTGCAGCCGGTTCCCCGCCTGTTCCGCTGCCGTTCGGGTTGAGCCCTGCAGCAAGGCCGCGCTCACACTTGCTTTGCATGCCGCGCGCGAGGCTGTGAGCCTTGTTCTGAGGAGCACTGCCATGCAGTACGCGTTGTACTACTGGACCGGCATCCAGGGCCGTGGCGAGTTCGTGCGGCTGGCGCTGGAAGATGCAGGTGCCAACTACATCGACATGGCACGGGTGCACGGCGACGCGGTGATGCAGCCGTTCCTGGACGGTGGCAGCGAAGGCGCACAACCATTCGCGCCACCGTTCCTGAAGGCGGGACGACAGGTGATCGCACAGGTCGCGGCCATTCTCGATTTCCTCGGCCCGACGCTGGATCTGGTACCGCAGGCGGCGTCGCGACGGATGCAGGCGCTGCAACTGCAGCTGACCATCGCCGACCTGGTGGCCGAGGTGCATGACACCCACCACCCCATTGCGGCCTCGAAGTACTACGAGGAGCAGAAGACCGAGGCCAAGGCGCGTGCAGTCTCGCTGCGCAGCGAACGGTTGCCGAAGTACCTCGGCTACTTCGAGCAGGTGCTGGCGGCCAACGGCGGCCGCCATGCACTGCGCGAGCATTCGTATGTGGATCTGTCGCTGTTCCAGCTGCTGAGCGGGCTGGACTACATGTTCCCGCGCCGCATGCAGGCACTGGCACCGACCCTGCCCCTGCTGCGCGCGCTGCAGGAGCGGGTGGCGAAGCGGCCGAACATCGCCGCCTACCTGGCCTCGGAGCGGCGGCTGCCGTTCAACCCCCATGGCATCTTCCGCCACTACCCGGAACTGGATGGAGAGCGGTAGTGCCGGCCGCTGACCGGCAACCACACGATACGTCTACAGCCCACCGCGTTGCCGGCCAGCGGCCGGCACCACCGTGGGGTCAGCTGTTTTCACCCAGCGGCCGCACCGGCTGCTTCTGCAGCGAAAGCAACCCCAGCAGCAACGCCAATGCCACGTAGGCCCCCGCGAACTGCCAGCTGATGGTGCGCGCCAGCCCTTCCAGGTCCCACGGCAGGTAGATGCCGCCGCGCGGGTCCACCGAGTGGATCAGGCCGAACAGGGTCAGCACCGCCGCCACCAGCAGGAAACCGCAGGCGCGGCGCAGGCGCCCATCGACCATTGCCGCCACCGCCGAGATCCACAGCATCGAGGTGATGATGAAGCCATTGCCGAGGGTGAAGATCACCGCCAGCTCCGGCAGGCCATGCCCGTCGAGCTTGGTCAGCAGCTGCGGCAGCTGGTCCGGCGCGATCCAGCCCGGCGCCTTGATCGCCAGCAGATAGGCCACCGACGGCAGGAAGCCGAACACCATCGCACCGGTATGGTGGCGCGGCGTGGCCTGGAAGGCCTGGGTGGTGATGTCGATGGCCACGTACACGATGATCGGTGCCAGCACCGCCAGCGGCAGCCACTGCACCAGCCCCGAGATGATGCCCAGCATGCCGCCGATGCCAACGAACAGGCCGGTCAGCAGCGTATAGCCGCTGCGTGCGCCCATGTGCTTGTACGCGGGCTGGCCGATGTACGGCGTGGTCTGCGCAACACCGCCACAGACACCGGCCACCAGCGTCGCCACCGCTTCCACCAGCAGGATGTCACGGGTACGGTAGTCATCACCGGCCGCACGTGCGCTTTCAGAGACGTTGATGCCACCGACTACCATCAGCAGGCCGAACGGCAGCAGCAGCGGCAGGTAGGTCATCGCCGTGGGCAGGCCATCAAGGAAGCCCAGTGTCGGCAGCGGCAGCACCACCTGCGGCGGCACCCACTCCGGCACGTGGAAGCCCGGCGCGCCCAAGCCGGCCAGGCCGAGGCCGTAATACAGCACGGTGCCGAACACGAACGCCAGCAGCACGCCCGGCCCTCGCACCGGCAGCTTGCCCTTGGCGATCAGCACGTACAGCAGCAGGCCCAGCGTGGTGAAGCCGACCAGCGGCGAACGCAGCGTTTCCAGCAACGGCAACAGGCCCATCAGCACCAGCGCGATGCCGGCAATGGAGCCCAGCAGCGCCGCACGCGGCAGCGCACGGGTGACCGCTTCGCCGAAGAACGACAGCACGAACTTGAGCACGCCCATGATGACCAGCGCGGCCATGCCCAGCTGCCAGGTGGCGATGCCCGCAGCGTGTGGGTCCATGCCCTGCTGCTTGAAGGCGATGAAGGCCGGGCCGAGCACCAGCAGCGCCATGCCGATGCTGGTAGGTGCATCCAGGCCAAGCGGCATGGCGGTGACATCATCGCGGCCGGTGCGCGCGGCCAGCCGGCGCGCCATCAGGGTGTACAGCAGGTTGCCGACCAGCACGCCGAAGGCGGTGCCGGGGAACATGCGGCCGAATACCACGTCGGCGGGGAACTGGAAGATCCCGACCAGCGCCATGGCGATGAAGCCGAGAATGGACAGGTTGTCGACGACCAGGCCGAAGAAACCGTTGAAGTCACCGGCGACGAACCAGCGACGCGGTGCGGCGGAAGCGGGAGCGGACATGGAAGGGGCGGCGGGGGTGGGGACCGCCGATGGTAGGCCCAGCGGGGCCGGCGCGCCAATTCCGTCATGGAATGATGGGTTCCAGCGAACGGCGGGGCCCCTCGTGGCTGGGGGTTGGTCGCCAAAAGCAGCCTTGTCGGAGTGGGCCGTACGGGGTGGGCTGCGCAGGACACGCCGTAAACCCATCCCTGGGGGCTCGATGGCGCCATCCATGGCGCCAACGGTCCTGCGCAACCCACCCCGCCCGACCCCTGACAGTTTCCTGCGCGTGCCAGCCACGGAAGAGAATCAAAAGATCAAAAGCAAAGGCAGGCTCTCGTTGTAGCGCCGAGCCCACGCTCGGCCGCTGTACGCGAAGCCTCTTAGCCGAGCATGGCTCGGCTCTACAGAAGATCATTCCGATCATTCTTTCGTTCATCCACGCATGGCGTGGATCCACCGTGTCGACCAAGGTCGACACCCACCAGTGCAATATGCCGTTCCGGCAGATTGCAGGAAACTGTCGAAGGCGGGGTGGGTCCGGATGCGGGGGCGTGAGCGCCATGGATGGCGCGACCGAGCCTACAGGGACGTATTTACGGCGTCCCCCGCAACCGGACCCACCCCGCCTACCCACGGCAAACCTGCTCTTGACCTTGCTTCGGCGGTTGCCGTGGTTTCGGCGGGTGCAGGGCGCAGCCCTGCATCGACCACACCCCTCACTTCTTCAGGAAATTGTCCACCAGCAGATGCTTCACATCATCGAAGCGGCCGTTCAATACCGCCTTGGCGGCATACAGCGCCGTACCGGCCACCTGCTTGGCTTCGATCTGCGGCGGCATCACCAGCTCGGCGCGGCTGGTATGCACGTCCAGCAACGCCGGGCCGCGCTGCGCCAGGAAATCCTGTACCGCTTCCTCCAGATCCTCGCTGCGGGTCACGGTGCGGCCGTGGAAGCCGATCACTTCGGCAAGGCGGCCAAAATCCGGGTTCTTCAGGTCGGTGTAGTTGTCCAACAAGCCTTCCACCTTCTGCTCCAGCTCGACGAAGTTCAGCGAGCCGTTGTTGAACACCACCACCTTGATCGGCAGGTTCTCCTGTACCGCGGTCAGCAGGTCGCCCAGCAGCATCGCCAGGCCACCATCGCCGGACAGCGAGATCACCTGCCGGCCCGGGAATGCTTTCTGCAGGCCCAGTGCCTGCGGCATCGCGTTGGCCATCGTGCCGTGCAGCAGGCTGGTCAGCGCGCGGCGGCGGCCGTTGACGCGGATATGCCGCAGCACCCACACCATCGGCGAGCCGCCGTCGGCGGTGAACAGTGCATCGTCGGTCGCATACTTCGACAGCAATGCGGTCAGGTGCTGCGGATGGATCAGCTCGCCCTCACCGGGCTGCTCTTCCTGCTCGCGCTTCTTCAGCGCCTTGTCGCGACGTTCGATGCACTCGTCCAGGAAACTGCTGTCCTCGCGTGGCGGCAGCATCGGCAGCAGCGCATCCAGCGTCGGTGCGATGTCACCGACCACGCCGAGGTTCACCGGGTGGCGGCGGCCGAGGTGGCTGCCATCGCGGTCGACCTGGATGATCGTCGCCTTGTCCGGGTAGAACTGGCCCCAGGCGAAGTCGGCGCCGAGCAGCAACAGCGTGTCGCATTCCATCAGCGTGTGGAAGCCGGACTCGATGCCGAAGATGCCGGTCATGCCCATGTTGTACGGGTTGTCCGGCTCGACGAAATCCTTGGCACGCGAGGTGTGCGCGACCGGCGCCTGCAGACGCCGGGCCAGTTCCAGCAGCTGCGCGTGCGCGCCCTGGCAGCCGGCGCCGGCGTAGATGCCGATGCGCTTGCCCTGCCCCAGCAGTTCAGCGATACGCTGCAACTCGGCATCCGACGGGCGCAGCACCGGCTGGGTATAGTGCACCGAGAACGGCACATCGTGCTTCACCTCGGCCTGGCTGATGTCGGCCGGCAGGATCACCACCGCCACGCCACGGCGGCTGATCGCCGCCTGGCAGGCCAGGGTCACCACGCGTCGCGCCTGCTCGGCGCTGTGCACCTGCTCGCAGAACACCGAGCAACTGGCGTACACCGCCTTGAAATCCACTTCCTGCGGGAATTCCATGCCCAGCTCGCTGGTCACCACCTGGCTGGCGATCAGCACCATCGGCGCGCGGTTGCGGTTGCTCTCGAACACGCCGTTGATGAAGTGCAGGCTGCCCGGCCCGCAGGAGCCGGCGCAGGCGGTCAGCTCACCACTCACCAGCGAATCGGCGCCGGCGGCAAACGCCGCCACTTCTTCATGGCGCACGTGCACCCAGGCGATGTCACTGCCATGCATCGCATCAGTCACATGGTTGAGCGTATCGCCCACGATGCCGTAGCAACGTCGAACGCCAGCCTGCTGCAGGGCGTCCACCACGATTTCGGCCACGCGCTTGCTCATCGGATACATCCTCGAACGGGGGACGTCCGAGGCTAGACCTTGGCAAGTGACGCCCCCGCAAAAAAAAGGGACGGAGGGAATCAAGTCGTTTGTGGCATATACGACTTGATTCCCTCCGTCCCCTTTTTTCAATCGTTGACGTTGATCCACCCCAGCACGTCGCCGCGCTTCGGGTTGCGGTAGCGCAGTTTCACCCAGCCGTCCTGTTCATCCAGCATTTCCACGCGGTCGCCCCGCACCAGATAGCGCTTGGTGCTGGTCGCGCCGGGTCGGTCGAACAGGAACAGGCGTGCTGGCACCACGGTGGCCTGCTGCCCCCGCAATGGCCCATCCGGCGGTGCGCCCAGGCCATCGGCAATCGCGCTCTCCAGCACACGACCGGCAGGATCGTAGGTGCGCCAGACCGCCAGCGGGCCCTGTTCATCGGCCTGTTCCCACTGCAGCACGGCGTTCACCGTATCGCCCAGCATCAGCACATTCTCGCTGCGGTAAAGGTAGAGCTTTGCGCCTGCGAACCGGTACTGGTCGGCGTACCACATCGGGCCGCTGCGGCAACTGCTGGTGAGGGTGCGGGTGGCAACGTCCACGCTCAACCCCATCAGGTCACCGCAGCTGTCCTTGCCGTGGGTTTCGGCCTGCAGCGCGCGGAACTCCGCGCTGGCCGGATCGAAGCGGTATACCGTCACCGCTTCATTGACCATCCCCACCGAGGCGCGCGCGACCAGTTCCGGATAGCCATCGAAATCGACGTCCTCCAGACCCCACCGCGAATTGCCGTCGGTATCCGCAGCGCCCGCCAGCACCTGGCGCTTGCCCGACGGCGACAGCTGCACCGCCATGCTTCCGTCCTGCTGGGGATCGGCGTGCGCCTGCACGTGAGCGGCCACCTGGAACCGCAGTGTTTCTCCGTCGTCGCCACTTGCCTGCGCCGACGGTGCCAGCAATCCCGCCAGCATCAGGCCCAGCACGCATTCCCTGTGTTTCATCATCGCTCCCTGCGGCACCGCGGCGGCGCCTTCAACTCAGAACGATACCTCCACCGGCTGCCGCGACCACAGCACCGATTGATGCTTGGTCTGCTGCTTCCACGCCACGCGGATCGCTTCGATATCGGCGCGGCGCTGCGGGGTGTCCTCGTGCAGCACCACCAGCACCTTGGTGCGCAGGCGGTTGGGCGCGGCATCGCCGCGGAACAGCCATTGGCCATAGGCATCGAACACGGTCAGGCCATCCGGGAGGCGCGGAGTCACTTCCTTGTCCAGGAACGTGCGCCATTGCGCCTCGCTGATGGTGTCGGCCTGCGGACGGTTGCCGGCGCCCTGCTCTTCGCCCACGCCGAAATACAGCTCGCTGCGCACCCAGCCGTGGCCGGCGGACGGGCGTGCGGCATCGCCCTTCAGTTCGGCAGTAGTGGCCGTGGCATAGGCGCTGGGCGCCTGCGAGGACAGGCTGGCACAGCCGCTGGTGGCCAGCAGCACGGCAAAGACGAGGCCAAGGTGTTTCATCGGTACAGCTCCGGGGAAGGGGGACAGGGCGAGCCGGCAGCGTACAGCGCCACCGGCCCGGCGTGCTGATGCCAGCAGGGCATCAGCTCATGCCGGACCGGCAGGGGCTTGCATCTGCACCGGCCATCACGCGAAGATAATATATCGCTTCATCCGGATGGATGTAAGTGAAACTATCTCCCCCTTCCCCGTCGTCGTTGTTGCTGGAGCCCCCATGTCCGCCCGCCTGCCCGCGTCGCCGCTCGGCCTCGCCATCGCCCTCGCGCTTTCCTCCGCCGCCGTCCCGGCCCTGGCCCAGGACGCCACCAACCTGGACACCGTGATCGTCACCGGCACCCGTGCCGCCGACCGCACCGTGCTTGAATCCACCTCGCCGGTGGATGTGCTCACCGCCGAGGACATCCGCAAGGCTGGCGTGGTCAACGGTGAACTGGGCAGCGCGCTGCAGGCGCTGCTGCCGTCGTTCAACTTCCCGCGCCAGTCCAACTCCGGCGGTGCCGACCATGTGCGCGCGGCACAGCTGCGTGGCCTGTCACCGGACCAGGTGCTGGTGCTGGTCAATGGCAAGCGCCGCCACCACACCGCGCTGGTCAACACCGACAGCAAGATCGGCAAGGGCACCACACCGGTCGATTTCAATTCGATCCCGGTCAGCGCGATCAAGCGCATCGAAGTGCTGCGCGACGGCGCCGGCGCGCTGTACGGATCGGACGCCGTGGCCGGCGTGATCAACGTGATCCTCGACAACGGCGGCGACGGTGGCGAGATCGAGGCCAGCTACGGCGCCAACCACACCGACCTCAAGCCGATCGGCCGCACCCTCACCGACGGCCAGACCGGCAACATCAGCGCCAAGGTCGGCACCTCGCTGGGCGAGGACGGCGGCTTCCTGCGCGTCGGCCTGGAATACAAGCACCGCAACGGCACCAACCGCGCCGGCTTCGACCAGATTCCGCCGTGGGACCAGACCCCAGGCAACCTGGCACTGCAGGGCAAGCGCAACTACGTGCTGGGCGATGGCAAGAGCAAGGACATCAACCTGTGGCTGAACACCGAGATCCCGGTCGGCCAGACCTCGACGTTCTACGCGTTCGGTACCTTCAACCAGCGTGACACCGAGGGTGCGAACTACTTCCGCTACCCCGACGGCGACGCCAACTGGAAGCAGGTCTATCCGAACGGTTACCGGCCGATCTCCGAAGGCGAGAACCGCGACGTGCAGGCCGTGGCCGGCGTGCGCGGCCAGTGGGGCGAATGGAGCTACGACGGCAGCCTGGATTACGGCCAGAACGACTTCACCTACCGCCTGCGTGATTCGCTCAACGCGTCGCTGGGCCCGACCAGCCCGACCCGTTTCAAGACCGCCGATTACGAGTATGCACAGACCGTGGGCAACCTCGACCTGAGCCGCGTGTTCACCCAGAGCGAGAGCATCAGCCACACTCTGGGCCTGGGCGTGGAAGCGCGCCACGAGCGCTACCAGACCCGTCCCGGTGACCCGGCCAGCTACGCCGCCGGCCCGTTCACCGACCGCCCGACCGGTTCGCAGGCCGGTGGCGGCCTGACCCCACAGGATGCAGCCACCCTGTCACGCGATGTGGCCAGCGCCTATGCCAGCCTGTCCAGCCAATTCGGCGAAAAGTTCTCCACCGATCTGGCCGCGCGCTACGAGCACAACGACGATTTCGGCGGTGAACTGACCGGCAAGCTCGGCCTGCGCTACGAATTCACCCCGGCGTTCGCGTTGCGCGGCGCCATCTCCAACAATTTCCGTGCGCCGTCGCTGGCACAGATCGGTTACGAATCCACCTCCACCGGCTACAACGCCGGCGGCCAGCTGGTGCAGGGCCGCCTGCTCTCGGTCAACAATCCGATCGCGCGTGGGCTCGGCGCCCGTGACCTGAAGCCGGAGAAGTCGCTCAACACCTCGCTGGGCTTCACCAGCCGCATCGGCGAGCATTTCGACCTGTCGCTGGACTTCTTCCAGATCGACATCGACGATCGCATCGCGCTGTCCGAGAGCATCACCGGTGATGCGCTGACCGACTACGTGGCCGCCAACTACGGCGTCACCGGCCTGCAGAGCGCCAGCTTCTTCGTCAACGCCGCCGACACTCGCACCCGCGGCGCCGAACTGGTGAGCAACTGGCGCCAGTCGCTTGGCGATGGCCAGCTGCTGCTGACCGGCACCTACGCCTACACCAAGACCACGCTGAAGAACGTGCTGGCCACACCGGCGCAGCTGCGCGCACTGAACCCGGACTACGTGCTGTTCGGCATCGAAGAGACCAACACGCTCACCGATGCCACGCCGCGCACGCGTGGCAGCTTCTCCGCCGCATGGAGCAACGATCACTGGTCGCTGAGCACCCGCGTGAACCGCTACGGCAGTGCCACCCGCGTGTTCAACTTCGGTGACGGCTACATTCCACGCCAGACCTACCAGGCCGAGTGGCAGCTGGATGCGGAAGTGGAGTACCGCATCACCCCGCAGTGGAGCGTGGCCATCGGCGGCCAGAACCTGACCGACAACTACCCGGATCGATCCAACAGCGATATCCACTACTTCGGCAACCTGCCGTATGACGTGCTGTCGCCGATCGGCAGCAACGGCGCGTACTACTACGGTCGCGTCCGCTATACGTTCTGATCGCTCCGGGTAGGTACGGACCGTTGGTCCGCACGACCCGGTAGTGCCGGCCGCTGGCCGGCAACCTCAGGGTGCATCCATGGACCATGAAGTTGCCGGCCAGCGGCCGGCACTGCCCTGATTCGTAGCCTGCCCTCGACCCCACGTACACGCCCACGCTGGCAAGCTGGGCGTCATGGCTGAACCGCTCCCCCTGCGTCCGCCACCGCCCTTGCTGGACGACGCCTGTGCGTTGTTCCTCGATGTCGATGGCACCCTGATCGAATTTGCTGCACGCCCGGATGCCGTGCAGCTGCTGCCGGATGTGCGTGAAGCCATCGGCCGCATCAGCGACCGCCTGGAAGGTGCCGTGGCACTGGTCAGTGGTCGCCCGCTTGAGCAGCTGGACAAGCTGTTCGCCCCCCTGCAACTGCCTGCCGCCGGCCTTCACGGCCACGAACTGCGTGGCCAGGATGGTCGCGTACTGCGCGACGAGCACGGCGACGACACCGCCGAATGGCTGCACGCGCTGCACCAGCAGGCAATGCGCTTCGCCCATGGCCATCCGGGCGTGCTGGTGGAGGACAAGGGCGTCGGTCTGGCCCTGCATTGGCGCGGTGCCCCGCACGCCGCCAGCGATGTCCGCGCGTTCGCTGACCGGCACGTGCGCGGGCGTACCAGCTATCGCCTGCAACCCGGCGACCATGTCGTCGAGTTCGTCCCCGTAGGCACCGACAAGGGCCGCGCAGTGCGGAGGATGATGCAGTACCTGCCCTTCCGCGGCCGCCTGCCGGTATTCATCGGCGATGACCTCACCGATGAATTCGGCTTCGATGCTGCCAACGGCCAGCATGGCTGGAGCGTACTGGTGGGCGAGCGGGAACCCAGCGCGGCGGTGTTCGCACTGCCCGACATACGCAGCGTGCACGCCTGGCTGCGTGAGAATGCCTATTGACCCGGCCACCCCCACGGCCGCAACCGAGATGTACCGCGTGATGACCCAACCCGATCTTGATCTGGGCGTGGTCGGCAACGGCAGCTTCGGCGCCCTGGTCGACAAACATGCCCGCGTTGTCTGGAGCTGCCTGCCCACCTTCGACGGCGACCCCACCTTCTGCGCCCTGCTCGGCCCCAACCAGCAGACCGGCGGCGACTTCGCCATCGAGCTGGAGGACTTTGCCGACAGCGAGCAGGAGTACCTCACCAACACCGCGATCCTGCGCACCGTGCTGCGTGACACGCATGGCGGCGCACTGGAAATCCTCGATTTCGCCCCCCGCTGGCGCCAGAACGATCGCTTCTACCGCCCGGTCAGCCTGATCCGCCAGGTCCGCCCACTGGCCGGCAGCCCACGCATCACCGTGCGTGCGCGACCGCTGGCCGACTGGGGCGCGCGCGTGCCGGAATCCACCTGGGGCAGCAACCACGTGCGCTGGATCCTGCCCGAGCACGTGCTGCGGCTGACCACCGACGTACCGGTGCGCTTCGTGCGCGATGGTCTGCCGTTCGTGCTCAACCATCCCATCCACCTGATCCTTGGCGTGGACGAATCGCTCAACCGCTCCATCAGCGGCTACGTGCAGGAAGCCTTCCAGCGCACCCGCGATTACTGGCGTGAGTGGGTGCGCTACCTGTCCATTCCGCTGGAATGGCAGGACGCGGTGATCCGCAGTGCGATCACCCTGAAGTTGTGCCAGTACGAGGACAGCGGCGCGATCATCGCGGCAATGACCACCTCCATTCCGGAAGCCCCCGGCAGCGTGCGCAACTGGGACTACCGTTACTGTTGGCTGCGTGATGCGGCGTTCGTGGTGCGTGCGCTGAACCGCCTCGGCGCAACACGCACGATGGAGCAGTTCCTCGGCTACATTTTCAACCTGGCCACTACCGACGGCACGTTGCAGCCGCTGTATGGCATCGGCTTCGAAGCCAAGCTGGACGAAGACGAAGTACCCAGCCTGTCCGGCTATCGCGGCATGGGCCCGGTACGGCGCGGCAACCTGGCCTGGGTGCAGCGCCAGCACGATGTCTACGGCAGCGTGGTGCTGGCGTCCACGCAGCTGTTCTTCGACCGGCGCCTGCAGGACCCGGGCGACGCACACACCTTCGCCCGTCTGGAACCCTTGGGCGAACAGGCGTTCGCCCTGCACGACGTACCCGATGCCGGCCTGTGGGAATTCCGCGGCCGCACCGAAGTGCACACCTACACCAGCGCGATGTGCTGGGCCGCCTGCGACCGCCTGTGCAAGATTGCCGTGCGCCTGAAGCGCGACGACCGCGCACATTACTGGCGCGAACGCGCCGACACCATCCACGCGCGCATCATGGCCGAATCCTGGAGCGAAGAGCTGGGCCACTTCACCGACACCTTCGGCGGCCATCGGCTGGATGCCTCGTTGCTGCTGCTGGCCGACATCGGCTTCATCGACGCGCTGGACGCGCGCTTTGTCGCCACCGTGGATGCCATCGGCCGCGACCTCAAGCATGGCAATTCGCTGTACCGCTACGTTGCACCGGATGACTTCGGCGAACCGGAAACCAGCTTCACCATCTGCACCTTCTGGTACATCGACGCGCTGGCAGCGATCGGGCGCATGGACGAAGCACGCGGGATGTTCGAGCTGCTGCTGAAGCAGCGCAACCACCTGGGCCTGCTGTCGGAGGATCTGGCCTTCGACAGCGGCGAGGCCTGGGGCAATTTCCCGCAGACCTATTCGCACGTCGGCCTGATCACCGCCGCGATGCGCCTGTCGCGGTCCTGGCAGGAGGCATCGTGAGTCGTCTGGTCGTGGTTTCAAACCGCGTGGCCGTGCCGGGCGAGAACCGCGCCGGTGGCCTGGCGGTGGGCCTGCTGGCCGCGTTGAAGGAACGTGGCGGCATGTGGTTCGGCTGGAGCGGCAAGAGCGTGCGCGACGGCAGCGGCACGCTGCACACACAGAAGGACGGCGACATCGAATTCGTCACCCTCGATCTGAGCAAGCGCGAAGTCGATGGTTACTACAACGGCTTCGCCAACCGCACTCTGTGGCCGCTGCTGCACTTCCGCCTGGACCTGGTCGACTACGACCGCGGCACCCGCGAGACCTACCACAAGGTCAACGCGCTGTTCGCCGACAAGCTCGCGCCGCTGCTGCGCGAGGACGACATCGTCTGGATCCACGACTACCACCTGATTCCACTCGGTGCGCTGCTGCGCGAACGGGGCATCGGCTGCCGCATCGGCTTCTTCCTGCACATCCCGATGCCATCGGCCGACCTGCTGCAGGCGATGCCCGACCACCTGCGGCTGTTCTCGGCGCTGTATGCCTATGACCT
The DNA here is from genome assembly GCF_056482105.1 of Stenotrophomonas sp. 78350_Sma. Taxonomy (NCBI): domain Bacteria; kingdom Pseudomonadati; phylum Pseudomonadota; class Gammaproteobacteria; order Lysobacterales; family Lysobacteraceae; genus Stenotrophomonas; species Stenotrophomonas sp. 78350_Sma. The sequence continues at coordinate 3,652,728 of NZ_CM151182.1, forward strand.
GGTCGGCTTCCAGACCCAGCGCGACGCCGATCGCTTCCAGACCTACCTGCGCCTGTTTGGCGGTGGCCGCGTGCTCGACAATGGTGAACTGGAAGCGCCAGGTGGACGCCGCTTCCGCGCGGCGGCCTTCCCGATCGGCATCGACACCGAGCTGATCGCACGCCAGGCCGGCACCGCCGCCACCAAGGCCGCCGTAAAGAACCTGCGCAACAGCCTGCGGGACCGCCAGCTGGCGATCGGCGTGGACCGCCTGGACTATTCCAAGGGCCTGCCCGAACGCTTCCTTGGCTTCGAGCGCTATCTGGAGCGCCATCCCGACCAGCGGGGTTCGCTGACCTACCTGCAGATCGCCCCGGTCTCGCGCGGTGATGTGACCGAGTACCGGCAACTGCGCAGCCAACTGGAACAGATCGCCGGCCACATCAACGGTGGCCACGCCGAGCCGGACTGGACACCGCTGCGCTACGTCAACCAGAACTTCACCCACGCCACCCTCACCGGCTTCTACCGGGCGGCGGCAGTGGGACTGGTGACCCCGCTGCGTGATGGCATGAACCTGGTGGCCAAGGAATACGTGGCCTCGCAGGACCCGGAAGATCCCGGCGTCTTGGTGTTGTCGCTGCTGGCCGGCGCCGCCGACGAACTGAAGCAGGCGCTGCTGGTGAACCCGCACGATCTGGACGGCGTGGCCGATGCCATCGCCACGGCCGCGACGATGTCGCTGCGCAGGCGCAAGGAACGCTGGCACGCGATGATGGAGCACCTGCGCACCTACGACATCAACCACTGGCGGCGCAGCTATCTGGCCGCTTTGGAAGGCTGAGGAAAAAGGGGACGGAGGGGATTAAGTCGTTTGTGCACAAGCGACTTAATCCCCTCCGTCCCCTTTTTTCTTCAATCCAGGAACCGCGCGGCCTGCTCCGGTGCGGGCAGGTAACAGGCATCATGCCGCCCGAACCAGCGGTAGCGGTTACGCGCCAGCACGCGATACGCCGCGTCCCGCCAGCTGCGCGGCAGCACGCGCAGCACGCCGCTCAGGCGCCAGGCACCGCCCAGCCCCGCCAGTACGCGCAGGATCGCATCGGTATCGGTCCACGCGCCCTGTGCGTCCAGCAGCAGGAACGACGCCGGGTCCTGCGGATCCAGCCCGTGCGCGCGCAGCAGCGCGCCGCCCTGTGTGCCCTGCATCGCGGCGAAGCGGTAGCGCCCCTTGCGGTCGAAACGCAGCAGGAAGCGCACCCATCGATTGCACAGCGCGCACACGCCATCGAACACGATCACTGCGCGGCCGGTCTCGGTGACAACCTCACTGCGGTTCGAGCCAGCCTTCATAGCGGATCAGGGCTCCGGCCCAGGGCAAGGTCACATCGACCAGGAAAGTGTAACGCTGTCCCTGCCAGGCTTCGCGGCAACGCACACCGCCAAACCAGCGCGTCGGCAGCGGCAGCAACCCGAACGCCCAGACCCGCCGCACCGACCAGTCGATGCCGCCGTCGCGGGCCTGCAGGTCGAACGCGAAACGCACCGCACCCAGCTGCTCGTGCAGATGCCCTTCGTGCTCCCACAACCGCGACGCCATCGGCCAGCGTCCGAAGCGTCGCGCCCATTGTTCGCCCTGCCCGTGCGCGCTGAACGCTACCTCGGTCGGCAGCGCGTCGCCGCTCTTCGGCAACCGTGCCACTGCGGCCAGCAGCGGCACCAGCCAATGCCGTCCCCGCACAATCCGCGCCTGCCCTGCATAACGGCAGGGCAACGGCGCGGCATGCAGCGCCTGCACCGGGGCGGCCAGGGTGGCGAAGGCCGGCCCCAGCACCCGTGCGAACAGGGGCGTCCTCAGGGTGCGATCCAGGCCAGCGTCGCCATGCGCCCGGTGCGACGATCGCGCCGGTGCGAGTACATGTCCGGATCGGCCATGGTCGAGACCGTGCCGCCGTATACCTGCGCCGGGTCCATGCCCGCGGCCTGCAGGCGCTGCCGCGCCAGCGCGAACAGATCCACCTTCCAGTGCCCGGCGCGGGTCGCCACGAAGGCCACCCCGGCAGCCGGATCGTGTCCGACGAAGGCGTGGTAGACCTCTTCACCGATCTCGTAATCGGCCGGCCCGGCAGCCGGCCCCAGCCATGCGCGCAACTGCCCGGGCGGCGTCTGCATGGCGGCCACGGTGGCCTCCAGCATGCCGTCGGCCAGGCCACGCCAGCCGGCATGCGCCGCGCCCACTTCGCTGCCATCGGCGGCGGCGAACACCACCGGCAGGCAGTCGGCGGTCAGGATCGCCAGCACCACGCCGGGCACCGAGGTCACCGCGGCGTCGGCCACCGGCTCGGCGGCACCCGGCACCGGCGGCGCGTTGAAGCGCAGCACGGTGCTGCTGTGTACCTGGCGCAGCCAGTGCGGTGCCGAGGGCAACGCCAGCCCCTGCTGCAGCAGCTGGCGGTTGTGCTCGACGTTGGCCGGGGCATCACCATCGGCCGCGTGCCGGTTGCCCAGGTTGAACTGCGCGAACGGCGCCGGCGAGATGCCCGCGCCATGCCGGCGCGTAATCAGCGCATGGACGCCGGCAGGCGCCGGCCAATCGGCCCACAGCAGCGGCAGCGCGGCGTCCATTACCAGCGGTCCCGCTCGCGCGCAGCGAAGGCTTCGCTGTCTTCGCGCAGCACCTTCATCAGGTGCAGCATGTCCTCCGGCACCGGCGCGGTGTTGCGCACCGGCTCACCGGTGATCGGGTGCGTGAACTCCAGGGTCTCGGCATGCAGGGCCTGGCGCTTGAAGCCACGCAGCGCGGCCACCAGCTCATCGCTGGCACCCTTGGGAAGCTTCAGCGCACCGCCGTACAGCGGGTCACCGATGATCGGATGGCGCACATGCGCCATGTGCACGCGGATCTGGTGGGTACGCCCGGTTTCCAGGCGGCACTCCAGCGCGGTGTGCGCACGGAAGCGCTCGCGCAGTCGGTAATGGGTGATCGCCTCCTTGCCGTCCTCGCGCACCGCCATCTTCAGGCGGTCGCGCGGATGGCGGTCGATCGGGGCATCGGCGGTACCGCCGGCCACCAGCGCGCCCATCACGATGGCAAGGTACTGGCGGTGCACGTCGCGCGCGGCCAGCTGCTCGACCAGCGCGGTCTGCGCTTCCAGGGTCTTGGCCACCACCATCACGCCGCTGGTGTCCTTGTCCAGGCGGTGCACGATGCCCGCGCGCGGCAGCACCGCCACCGACGGATCGCGGAACAGCAGGGCATTGACCAGGGTGCCGCTGTGATTGCCCGCGCCCGGGTGCACCACCAGGCCGACCGGCTTGTTGATCACCAGCAGGTGCTCGTCCTCGAACAGCACGTCCAGCGGGATGTCCTCCGGCTGGGCATCGGTCTGGGTTTCCAGCACCACGTTGAGGGTCACCACCTCGCCGCCGCGCAGCGGATCGCGCGGGCGCACCTGGGCGCCGTCCAGCAGGACCTCACCGGCCTTGATCCACTCGGTCAGGCGCGACCGCGAGTATTCGGGGAACAGTTCGGCCACCACGGCGTCGAAACGGCGGCCGGCAGCGGTGTCGGGGACGATGGCCTGGCGGGCCGATTCAGAGGGTTGTTCAGACATGGCAGGGGGCATTCTTTGAAATTTTGGGGTCCCGGCGGCCGGTTTCAGTCGCTGGACAGGACACTAGGCTATCATCGACCCTTCGTATTCCAGCCGCGTCCCGCCTCGACCTCATGATCCGACGCTCCTCCATGCTCTCCGCGCCCGTCCGCCTCACCGCCCTGCTGCTGGTGCTGGTCATCGCCGCCACCGGCTGCCACCGTGGCGCCAAGAAGGGCGATCGCCCCGATGAAGGGACGCCGGTCGAACAGTTGTACGAGAAGAGCCACAAGCTGATGCAGGGTGGCAACTGGAGCGGGGCTGAAACCAGCTTCCGCCGCCTCGTGGCCCAGTATCCGTACGGCCCGTATACCGAACAGGCGATGATCGAAACCGCCTACGCGCAGTACAAGGCCGGCAAGCACGACGATGCGGTGTCCAGCATCGACCGCTTCATCCGTACCTACCCGACCCACCGCAACATCGCGTACCTGTACTACCTGCGCGGCCTGGCCAACTCCAACCGCAGTACGGTTTTCCTGCGCCGCGTATGGTCGTTGGACGCCAGCCGCCGCGACCTGTCCACGCCGCACCAGGCGTATTCGGACTTCAACATCGTGGTCGACCGCTACCCGAACAGCCGCTACGCCGCAGATGCGCGCCAGCGCATGCTGGAGCTGCGTGACGTGTTCGCCCAGCATGAGCTGGACAACGCCCTGTACTACATGCGCCGCGGCGCCTGGGTCTCGGCCGCCGGCCGCGCCAACTACCTGCTGGAAACCTATCCGCAGAGCGCGTTCCAGTACGACGCCGTCGCCGTCCTGGCCGATTCCTACACCCACCTGGGCAACAAGACCCTGGCCGACGACGCCCGCCGCGTCCTGCAGCTGAACCAGCCGGACCACCCGTGGCTGGAAGGCAAGTGGCCGAAGTACCCGTGGATGATCCGCAAGCTGAACCCGTTCGCTGGTGAAAAGTCCGCCAGCACCGGCCAGCGCAACGCGCGACTGGAAAAGAAATAAGAGAGGGCCCCGAAAGGGGCCCTTTCCTTGTTGGCAGATCCACGCCATGCGTGGATGGTTCGCGCGCCCAAGGCAGCCGCGCACTGGCGCTAGGAATACTACGAATTCCCTGCCGTTGCGATGCCGTTCCCAGACCGCACGGGCAACGCCCTCCACACTCCGGCGCACGGCCATTTCCGCCTGTCTGGAGTCCACATGTCCCCATCCGTTTCCCGCGCCCGCCCGTTGCTGGCCGCCTTCGCCAGTGCCCTGCTGGGCCTGTCCACCGCCGCCCAGGCCGCAGAGCCGGGGGAGCTGATCACCGCAGCGCCCTATCGTGCCGCCTGGGTGCCGTCAAAGGCCTCCCAGGCGTATCTGCTCAGCTACCGCACTCCCGATCATCACGGCCGACTGGCGCAGGGCACCGGCCTGCTGTACCTGCCTGCAGGCACGGCACCGACGGGCGGCTGGCCGGTCGTTTCCTGGGCGCATGGCACCCAGGGCATCGCCGATCACTGCGCCCCTTCCCATTCTGGCCCGACCCACGCCGAACGCGATGGGCGCTTCCTGGACACCTTCCTCGCCCAGGGCTATGCCGTCGCCGCGGCCGACTACCAGGGCCTGGGCAGCCCAGGCAGCCACGCCTACCTTCATGTGCGCACCGCCGCACGCAACAGCATCGACATGGTCAAGGCCAGCCACCAGTTCCTGGGCGGTCGTCTTTCACCTCGCTGGGTCTCGGTAGGCTACTCGCAGGGTGGTGCCGCGGCGCTCAGCGCCGGCCACCAGGCTGCCACCTATTCCGGCCCCGGCCTGCAGTACAAGGGCAGCTTCACTGCAGGCACGCCCACGGCCGTGGAGATGACCGCACTGGTGATGCGCCCCGACAGCCGCACCGCCAACCCGGGCGCGGTCAATGCCTACCATGCCTATCTGCTTGATGGATTGCTGCAGGTGGCACCGCAGATCGACCGCGTGCTGAGCGCACAGGGGCGTGCGCGCATCGCCCTGGCCCGACAGCACTGCCTGACCGACCTGGCGGCGCAGCTGGAGGGTGCGGTCACCGGCGAGATGTTCAGCGCGCCGTTGACCTCGGTACCGGGCATCTGGGCGCTGTTGCACGACTACCTTGGCGTGCCACGCCAGGGGTTCACCCAACCGCTGATGCTGGCCCACGGCACCCGCGACCAGGATGTGCCCTATCTGACCACCCTGCTGTACGCCGCCGGCCTCGCACTGCGCGGCGAACCGGTAGCGTTCCGCCAGTACCCGGTTGACCACCGTGGCACGCTGGATGCGGCGGCGGCCGATGGCCTGGCGTTTGTGCGAGCCCGGCTGGGGGACAGCCAGTTCGACGAAGCCACCGAAACCGCCACACTCGAACAGCTGATGGGCGACGTCCCGTAGAACCACGCCATGCGGGGATGCACGCTACGTCGGGTTGCCGGCCAGCGGCCGGCACTACCCGCCAACCGCTGCCTCAGCCCTTGTAGCCGTTGCTGATCGGGTAGCGACGTTCGCGGCCGAATGCCCGGCGCGACACCTTCGGGCCGGGCGCGGCCTGGTGCCGCTTCCATTCGCTGATGCGCACCAGGCGCAGCACGCGGTCAACCACGGCCGCGTCGTAACCGGCGGCAACGATCTCCGTGCGCGACTGCTCCTGGTCGATGTAGCGGTACAGGATGCCGTCAAGCACGTCGTAGGCCGGCAGCGAGTCCTGGTCCAGCTGGTTCTCGCGCAGTTCGGCCGACGGCGGGCGGCTGATCACCGCCGGCGGGATCACCGGCGCCCCGCCCACGGTGTTGCGCCACTTGGACAGCCCGAACACCTCGGTCTTGTACAGGTCCTTCAACGGCGCATAGCCACCACACATGTCGCCGTAGATGGTGGCGTAGCCCACCGCGTACTCGCTCTTGTTGCCGGTGGTCAGCAACAGGCCGCCGAACTTGTTGGCCAGTGCCATCAGGATCACGCCACGGCTGCGCGACTGCAGGTTCTCCTCGGTCACGTCCGGGGTGGTGCCCTCGAATATCGGTGCCAGCGATTCCATCAGGCCCTTGAACGCCGGCTCGATCGAGACCGCCTCCAGCTTCACGCCCAGTGCCTGGCATTGCTCGGCGGCCAGGTCGTTGGACAGGCCTGCGGTGTAGCGCGACGGCAGGCGCACCGCGGTGACGTTCTCGGCGCCCATCGCGTCCACCGCCATGGCCAGTACCAGCGCCGAATCGATGCCACCGGAGAGGCCCAGCCACACCTTCCTGAAGCCGTTCTTGCGGCAGTAGTCCTGGATGCCACGGGTGACAGCGCGCCATGCCAGCGCGTCCATGCTCTCGTCGCCATCGTCCATCCACACGTGCGGCATGAAGCGGCGGGTTTCACCGTCGTACTCCACCACCAGCCACTGGTCGACGAAGGCGGCAGCAGCCGGGTGCACGGTACCGTCACCATCGGCCACCACCGAGGCGCCATCGAACACCAGCGCATCCTGGCCACCGACCACGTTGAGGTAGGCGATCGCCGCCCCACTCTCACGGGTGCGTGCAGCCAGCACCGCATCGCGCTGGGCATGCTTGCCCCGCTCGTACGGCGACGCATTCGGCACCACCACCAGCTGCGCGCCGGCGCGCACCGTGTCGGCCAGCGGCTCGGCGAACCACAGGTCCTCGCAGATCAGCAGGCCAACCGGCACGCCATTGACCTCGAACACGCAGCTGCCGCCATCCGGATCGACATCGAAGTAGCGACGCTCATCGAACACCGCGTAGTTGGGCAGCTCGCGCTTGCGGTAGGTCTGCTCCACCAGGCCATCGCGCAGCACGCTGGCGGCGTTGTAGACCACCGCGCCGGCCGCCTGCGGCCAGCCGACCACCGCGGTGATGCCGCGGCAGGCTGCGGCGATGCGCGTCATTGCATGCTCGCACTCGTACAGGAAGCCCGGGCGCAGCAGCAGGTCTTCCGGCGGATAGCCGCTCACCGCCAGCTCGGGGAACATCACCAGCTCGGCGCCGTACTCATCGCGCGCCTGGCCGATCATCTCGATGATGCGCTCGGTGTTGCCGGCGACATCGCCGACCGGGAAGTCGAACTGCGCCATCGCGATGCGGATCGAAGCCATGGGGGTCCAGCCTGTGGTTGCAATGCGCCCATTGTAACGCCCGGGTCAGATCCCTTTTGCGAAGCAAAAGGGATCTGACCCCATCCCACACGCAGAAAGGCCGCCCGGAGGCGGCCTTTCTGTTTCAAGCAGCCGGCCAGCGGCCGGCTCTACAGCATCGTCTGCCGGAGGCAGTCGATCTTATTTCACCAGCTTGGCGATGGCAGCGCCCAGGTCGCCCGGCGAACGCACGGTCACAACGCCAGCGGCTTCCATTGCAGCGAACTTGCCTTCTGCAGTGCCCTTGCCGCCCGAGGCGATCGCACCGGCGTGGCCCATGCGCTTGCCGGCCGGAGCCGACGCACCGGCGATGAAGCCGACGACCGGCTTCTTCACGTGGTTCTTGATGTACTCGGCGCCGGCTTCTTCCGCGTCACCGCCGATTTCGCCAACCATGATGATGCCTTCGGTCTGCGGGTCTTCGTTGAACAGCTTCAGGCAGTCGACGAAGTTCAGGCCGTTGATCGGGTCACCACCGATGCCGATGCAGGTGGACTGGCCCAGACCGACTTCGGTGGTCTGCTTGACCGCTTCATAGGTCAGGGTGCCCGAACGCGACACGATGCCGATCTTGCCCGGCTGGTGGATGTGGCCCGGCATGATGCCGATCTTGCACTCACCCGGGGTGATGACGCCCGGGCAGTTCGGCCCGATCAGCACGGTGTCCGGATGCGAGCGGGTCAGCACGTTCTTGACGCGCAGCATGTCCAGCACCGGGATGCCTTCGGTGATGCAGACGATGACCTTGATGCCGGCAGCAGCGGCTTCCAGGATCGCGTCAGCCGCGTACGGCGGCGGCACGTAGATGACCGAAGCGTTGGCGCCGGTGCTCTGCACGGCGTCGGCAACGGTGTTGAAGACCGGCAGGTCGATATGGGTGGTGCCACCCTTGCCCGGGGTCACGCCGCCGACAACCTGGGTGCCGTACTCGATCATCTGAGTGGCGTGGAAGGTGCCCTGCTGGCCGGTGAAGCCCTGCACGATCACCTTGGTGTTCTTGTTGATCAAAACAGACATTGGAATTCCTTGGTGTCGGTATCAGGCGGCGTTCTTGACAGCTTCAACGATCTTCTTGGCGCCATCGTTGATGTTGTCAGCCGGGATGATGGCCATGCCGCTGTCACGCAGCAGCTGCTTGCCTTCTTCCACGTTGGTGCCTTCCAGGCGCACCACGACCGGAACCTTGACGCCCACTTCCTTCACGGCGGCGATGATGCCTTCGGCAATCATGTCGCAGCGGACGATGCCGCCGAAGATGTTGACGAAGATGCCTTCGACCTTGTCCGAGGACAGGATCAGCTTGAAGGCTTCGATGACGCGCTGCTTGTTCGCACCGCCGCCCACGTCCAGGAAGTTCGCCGGCTCGCCGCCGTTGAGCTTGATGACGTCCATGGTGGCCATGGCCAGGCCGGCGCCGTTCACCATGCAGCCGATGTTGCCGTCCATGGTGACGTAGTTGATGTCCAGCTCCGAAGCGATCACTTCGGTCGGATCTTCCTGGGTCTTGTCGCGCATGGCGACCAGGGCCTTCTGGCGGAACGCGGCGTTGTCGTCGCTGTCGAACTTGCCGTCCAGCGCGTACAGGTTGCCGTCGTCCAGGATGGCCAGCGGGTTGATTTCAACCAGCGCCAGGTCCTTTTCGTTGAACAGGCGGTACAGGTTCACCATGATGCTGGCGAACTGGCCGGCCTGCTTGGCGGTCAGGCCCAGCTTGAAGCCGAAATCACGGCCGTGGTAACCCTGCACGCCTTCGACGAAGTCGACGTTCAGCGAGTGGATCAGCTCCGGGGTTTCAGCAGCGACCTGCTCGATCTCCACGCCGCCTTCCGAAGAGGCGATGTAGGTGATGGTCTTGGTGCCACGGTCGACCAGCACCGACAGGTACAGTTCCTTGACGATCTCGCCGGCGGTGGTCACCAGCACCAGGTTGACCGGCAGTTCAACGCCTGCGGTCTGGTAGGTGGCCATCTTGGTGCCGAGCATCTTGGCCGCAGCGGCCTTCACGTCGTCGGTGGTCTTGCAGAACTTGACGCCGCCAGCCTTGCCGCGGCCGCCAGCGTGGATCTGCGCCTTGACCATCCAGGGGCCCTGGCCCAGGGAGTTGGCAGCGGCAACCGCTTCGTCCGGGGTCGCAGCGACCTTGCCGGCCGGGACCGGGATGCCGTACTCGGCAAGCAGTTGTTTTGACTGGTATTCGTGGAAATTCATGCGTCACCGTGGGAATAGGAACGACCGCACGCAATTCCTCAGGGCCCCGGCGGGGCGCCGGCATGGACCGCGGCGGGCCCACTATTGTGGCCGAGCCAGCGCCGGGGCGCAAAGAAGTCTGTACAAAACGCCAGGCGCGGGCAGATTTCCACCGCCATTCAGGCAGTTGCGCCCGGGCCGGGGCTGGCCACCGGTGTCCGCACCGGGCCAAATGCGCGATCCGGGTCACTTCGGCGGCACCCGGCCGGGGGCCCTATACTGCCCTTCGCAAACGCGACGTGCCGGCCCGGCTTCAGGGGGCGCCGGCCAGGCCCGCCGCAGAATCCAGACCCAGGCAGCCAGAAGGGGAGTTCCGGCGTGTCACCCAGTGCTTCATTGATCGACCGCATCGAATCGATTCCGCGGCGTGAACTGTATTTCTTCGCGCTGTACCGGGTGCTGATCGCTACGGTCATTGCCGCCCTGCTCTACAGCCCCTTGTCGGCCATGGTCGGCGAAGCCCATCACCCGCGGCTGGCCGACGTCGTTGCGGTCATCTACCTGGCCCTGTCGCTGCTGGCCCTGGCACTCGGCCGCAACGAACGCTGGCTGCGTCCGATCGTGGTCAGCGGCGTGCTGGTGGATATCGTGGCCGCCACCCTGCTGTCGCACGCCCTGCCCGGCGCCAGTGCCGGCATCTCGATGTCGCTGCTGTTCAACATCGCCGCCGCCGCCACCCTGCTGCCGCTCAGCCTGGGGCTGGGCCTGGCGCTGGCCGCCAGCCTGGCCACCGGCGTCGAGTACACCTGGAAGCTGCTGGAAGGCGGCGACCCTACCCGCACCCTGGCCGAACTGGCGATGTTCGCCACCAGCTACCTGGCACTGGCCTTCATCAGCTACCAGGTAGGCAACCGCGCCCGCCGCAACCAGCAACTGGCCAACCAGCGCGGCGACGAAGTGGCCAACCTGTTCCAGATCAACGAACTGATCATCCGCCGCATGCGCACCGGCGTGCTGGTGGTGGACGCCGACAACCGCATCACCCTGGCCAACGAAGCCGCCTCGATGCTGCTGGGCGACAACGACGGCAACGGCGAAAGTGGACGCCTGGACCTGGCCAGCGCCGCACCGGAACTGGCGCGCCGGCTGCAGCGCTGGCGCAATGGCTGGGCACAGGACGAACTGCCGCTGCAGCTCAACCCCGACCAGCCGGAAGTGCAGCCGCGCTTCGCCCGCCTGCTGGCCGGCAGCGAGCTGGCCCTGGTGTTCCTGGACGATTCCAGCGTGGTCTCGCGCCGCGCCGAATCGCTCACCCTTTCTGCCATGGGCCGCTTCTCGGCCAGCCTCGCCCACGAGATCCGCAACCCGCTGGCGGCGATCAACTATGCGGTGCAGCTGCTCGAGGAAGGTACCGGCTTCAACGAGAGCGACCGCCGCCTGCTGCAGATCATCCGCCAGCAGTGCCAGCGCACCAACGGCATCGTCGAAAGCGTGCTGGGCCTGGCCCGGCGCGAGCGTGCCACGCCCGAGAACGTGGACCTGGTCGCCTTCGTGCGCCGCTTCGTGCTGGAGTACAAGCAGGGCCAGACCCTGGAGACCGACAGCATCGAACCGATCATCAGCGACACTTCGGTGATGGCCCAGGTCGACACCAAGCATCTCTACCAGGTGCTGACCGTGCTGGTGCACAACGCGCTGAAGTACGGCCGCATCGGCCAGCAACCGGCACGGGTGCGGCTGCGCGTGGCCCAGCACGAACGCAGCGCGGTGATCGATGTGATGGACCGCGGCCCGGGTATCCCCGAGAGCGTGGCCGCGCAGCTGTTCCGGCCCTTCTTCACCACGTCCGAGCATGGCACCGGACTGGGCCTGTACATCGCGCGCGAGCTGTGCAGGGCCAACCAGGCCCGCCTGGACTACATCGCGGTACCCGCCGGTGGCTCCTGCTTCCGCCTGGTGCTGCCCGGTCCACATACGCTGCTGCCCAGCTGATTCCCATTCTGTGCGTCAAACATTTGTCGCTTCCAGCCCCCTCGTTTATCTTTCACGCCCATGAATGAAACCCGCAGCGCCCTCGTCGTCGACGACGAACGCGACATCCGCGAACTGCTGGTGCTGACCCTCGGCCGCATGGGGCTGCGCATCAGTACCGCCGCCAACCTGGCCGAGGCACGTGAGCTGCTGGCCAGCAATCCGTACGACCTGTGCATCACCGACATGCGCCTGCCGGATGGCAACGGTATCGAGCTGGTCAGCGAGATCGCCCAGCACTACCCGCGCACGCCGGTCGCGATGATCACCGCATTCGGCAGCATGGATCTGGCCGTGGAGGCGCTGAAGGCCGGCGCGTTCGATTTCGTCAGCAAGCCGGTGGACATCTCGGTGCTGCGCGGACTGGTCAAGCACGCGCTGGAACTCAACAACGCCGAGCGCCCGGCACCGGGCCCCAACGCCGAACAGGGCGGGCGCCTGCTTGGCCACTCACAGGCCATGGATGTGCTGCGCACCACCATCGGCAAGGTCGCGCGCAGCCAGGCGCCGGTCTACATCCTCGGCGAGTCGGGCGTCGGCAAGGAGCTGGTCGCACGCACCATCCATGCCCAGGGCGCGCGCGCGGCCGGCCCGTTCGTGCCGGTCAACTGCGGCGCCATTCCCGGCGAGCTGATGGAGAGCGAATTCTTCGGCCATCGCAAGGGCAGTTTCAGCGGCGCGCACGCCGACAAGCCCGGCCTGTTCCAGGCTGCGCATGGCGGCACCCTGTTCCTGGACGAAGTGGCTGAACTGCCACTGCAGATGCAGGTGAAGCTGCTGCGCGCGATCCAGGAAAAGTCGGTGCGCGCGGTGGGCGCGGCCAACGAGGAGCCGGTGGATGTCCGCATTCTCTCGGCCACCCACAAGGATCTGGCCGAGCTGGTCGAGGACGGGCGCTTCCGCCACGACCTGTACTACCGCATCAACGTGATCGAACTGAAGGTGCCGCCGCTGCGCGAGCGCCGCCAGGACCTGCCCGAACTGGCCGCGGCCGTGCTGGCCCGATTGGCCCGCAGCCACGGCCGCGCCACCCCGCTGCTGGCGCCGTCGGCGCTGGAAGCACTGGCGCAGTACGCGTTCCCGGGCAATGTGCGCGAGCTGGAAAACATCCTGGAGCGTGCGCTGGCCCTGGCCGAGGAAGACTGCATCGGCGCCGATGACCTGCGCCTGCCGCAGCACGCGCCGCGTGCACCCGGCAGTGCCGCGCCCGCCGAAGCGGTGGCCGACCTGCAGCCGGGCAGCGCTGCCCTGCCCTCCTACATCGAGCAGCTCGAGCGCAGCGCCATCCAGCGTGCGCTGGAAGAGAACCGCTGGAACAAGACCCGTACCGCCGCGCAGCTGGGCATCACCTTCCGTGCGCTGCGCTACAAGCTGAAGAAGCTGGGGATGGAGTAAGGGCCGAACGGCCCTGGTAGGCGCCAACCCTGGTTGGCGTTGCGCCGCCGCGCCATCCACGCATGGCGTGGATCTACCCACCACCGTGGTAGTGCCGGCCGCTGGCCGGCAACCTCATGCATCGCGCCATCCACGCATGGCGTGGATCTACCCACCAACGTGGAAGTGCCGGCCGCTGGCCGGCAACCTCATGCATCGCGGCATCCATGCATGGCGTGGATCTACCTCAATCCTTGGTGACGCGGTTGATCTCGGCCAGGCTGGTGATGCCCGCCGCGGCCTTCTTCAATGCCGACTGGCGCAGATCATTCACCCCGATCTGCTGCGCCGCCTCGGCAATCTGCAGCGCATTGCCACCGGCCAGCACGATGGTGGCGATCTCATCGGTCATCGGCATGACCTGGTAGACGCCGGTCCGGCCCTTGTAGCCCTCGGTGCATTCATCGCAGCCCACGGCCTCGTACAACTCGATGCCCGCATCCAGCTGCGCCTGGGTGAAGCCTTCGGCCAGCAGCGCATGTTCGGGCAGGCTGGACGGACGCTTGCAGTTGCCGCACAGGCGGCGTGCCAGGCGCTGGGCGATCACCAGCGTCACCGAGCTGGTGATGTTGTAAGGCGCAATGCCCATGTTCATCAGGCGCGCGATCGTCTGCGGGGCGTCGTTGGTATGCAGCGTGGACAGCACCATGTGGCCGGTCTGCGCGGCCTTGATCGCGATCTCCGCCGTTTCCAGGTCGCGGATCTCGCCGACCATGATGATGTCCGGGTCCTGTCGCAGGAACGAGCGCAGCGCCGCGGCGAAGGTCATGCCGCGCTTGTTGTTCTGCTGTACCTGGTTGACGCCGGGCAGGCGGATTTCCACCGGGTCTTCGGCGGTGGAGATGTTGCGCGTCTCGTCGTTGAGGATGCCCAGCGCGGTATACAGCGACACGGTCTTGCCCGATCCGGTCGGGCCGGTCACCAGCACCATGCCGTAGGGCTTGTGGATGGCATCCAGGAACAGCTTCTGCTGGTCCGGCTCGTAGCCCAGCTTGTCGATGCCCAGCTTGGCCGCGCTGCCATCGAGGATACGCAGCACCACCTTCTCGCCGAACAGGGTCGGCAGCGTGCTGACGCGGAAGTCGATCTGCTTGGTCTTGGACAGGTTGAGCTTGATGCGGCCGTCCTGCGGCACGCGCTTCTCGGCGATGTCCAGCTGTGCCATCACCTTCAGGCGGGCGGCGATGCGCTGGTTCAACTTCACCGGTGCGCGCGCGACCATCTTCAGCAGGCCGTCGATGCGCAGGCGCACGCGGTAATCGTCTTCGTAGGGCTCGAAGTGGATGTCCGAGGCGCCCTTGCGGATCGCGTCGACCAGCACCTTGTTGACGAACTTCACCACCGGGGTGTCGTCACCCTTGGCATCGATGCCGGAATCGCTGCCGGTGGCGCCGAGATCCTCGTCGCCGGCCGCCACGTCCAGGTTGCCCATGCCATCGTCATCGCCGCCCAGGGCGTCGCCGAGGGTGTCATGGCTGGCGTGCCACTGTTCCAGCGTACGGCGGATCTGGTCCTCGTCGACCAGGATCGGCTCGACCACCAGGTTGGTGTGGAACTTGATCTCGTCCAGCGAGTGGGTCGGGTTGCTGGTGCCGACGAACAGCTTGCCACCGCGCTTGAACAGCGGCAGCACGTTGTGCTTGCGCAGCAGCTCCTCGCTGACCAGGCTCATCGCGTTCTGGCCGGCATCGAAGGTGGACACGTCGAACAGCGGCATGCCGAACTCGACCGCGTTGGCGGCGGCCAGCTGCGAGGCATTGACCAGCTTGTTCTGCGCGAACCACGTGGGCAGTGGCTGGCGGGCGGCCGCGGCCTTGGCCATGGCGTCGCGGGCGGTGGCCTCGTCCAGGGCCCCGTCCTGCACCAGGCGACGGGCCAGGCCGGTGATGCCGACAAGATTGGCGGTGGTGACAGCGTTCATATGAATCCTTGGCTCATGGGGTCATGCCATGCCGTACACCTTGCACGGACACCGCACGGGGCAGCAGAACCCGCCGCGACCCAACGGCCACCGGCATCGCCAATCCATGAGCAACACTGCCTTGCCCGGCACTCCCGGCCCGGCAGGCACGATCCTGACTCCCCCGGGGATGATAGCCCCGTCAAGGGGCGGCCAGCATCCCATCGGAGCGCTGAAGTGTGATCAGCAGCCGGTCGGGCGATAGCGCGCTTCGAACGCGCTGCCATCGCAGCTCCAGATGCCCTCGGCCGAGCGGCGCAGGATCAGGTCCTTGCCTTCCAGCGCGCTGTGGCCCTTCAACGTGCAGCTGATGTGGCCGACACCGGAGTCGCTGAGTTCGGCCTCGACGGTTGAGCAGTGGGCGTTCTGGGCGCCGCCGATGAATTCGGGGGTGATCAGACTGGCCGAACGGCCCTCATAGATGACCGTTTCAAACAGCATCTTGCCCGGACTGATGTCTGCCAGTGCAGCAGTGAGCTGCGCTCGGACCATGTATGGCTGAAATACGACTATCCCGATTGCTGCCAGGATGGCGATGATGGCCACCACGATCATCAGTTCGATGAGCGTGAAGCCCTTCTGTGTGTTCATGACTCCCCCTGTTTGATCCAGCAATCCCCATTGCTGCGTGCTGACCGACTTTCATGTCCCGGTCAGCACAAGGCCCGCTGAAGCGGGCCTTGTGTCTACTATCAAGAAGTACGAAGGCTTCGACCTTCGCAGCTCTTCTAAGCAGATGAATTACTCAGTGCAACCGGCCGGACGATACTTTTCCTTCACGTCCGTGACCTTGCAGCTGAAACCACCGGCCTTGGTGATTGCGCCCTTGTCATCCACAGCAGCTTCAGCGTATGCCAGCTTGAGGCTGGAAGCATCACCAATGCGGCCCGGATCACGAATGGTGCAGGTCATGCCATCCTTGTCGACAGCGATTTCCTTGCAGCTACCGGTTTCCTTGCTCTGGAAGCCAGCGGTTTCCAGCTTGGGAACGTTGCCGTTGCTGACTTCCATCTCGAACTGGGTTTTGTGCGAGGCCAGGTCGGCCAGCGCAGCGGTGACCTTCGACTTCGAGGTGTAGTCCTGGTAGGCCGGCAGCGCGATGGCGGCCAGGATGGCGATGATCGCGACGACGATCATCAGTTCGATAAGGGTGAAGCCCTTCTGGTTCTTCATTGGTACATCCCCAAGATAGTGGTGGTTGAGTTCAGTGCACGGGATCGGACCGGCCAGCGCCGGTTGAGCGGGCCCCGCGCCCTGCGGGTGGATCAACGCAGGTTGCGTGCCAACCCCGGCACGCCTCCCCCTGGATTTCCCCGCGCCCATGATGGCAGCAATTTCGCGGATGGGAACCCCCTGCATCCGAATCTGCGATGGACGCGGCAATGTGACGCAGTGCGTCACCTTTGGTCGGCACCTGGCACGAAATCGCACGCTGGGCCGCCTGCCAACTGCCCATCCGGCCTTGAACCCGCTACCATCAATGGCTAGTTACCCGCCTGGGGATGGCGGGTCTTGGGGAGCCAACATGTCTGTCAGTCGCAGTGCGATCAAGAAAGAGCCGGTGGCGCGCGCCACCATGGAACTGCAGCCGTTTGTCTGGGAGGGGACCGACAAGCGGGGCGTGAAGATGAAAGGCGAGCAGCTGGCCAAGAACGCCAACCTGCTGCGCGCCGAGCTGCGCCGCCAGGGCATCAACCCGGGCCAGGTCAAGCCCAAGTCGAAGCCGCTGTTCGGCGCCGCCGGCAGCCCGATCAAGCCCAAGGACATCGCCTTCTTCAGCCGGCAGATGGCCACGATGATGAAATCCGGCGTGCCGATCGTGTCGTCGCTGGACATCATCGCCAGCGGGCACAAGAACCCGCGGATGAAGAAGCTGGTGGACACCATCCGCACCGACATCGAAGGCGGCTCTTCGATGCATGAGGCCATCAGCAAGCACCCGGTGCAGTTCGACGAGCTGTACCGCAACCTGGTACGGGCCGGTGAAGGCGCCGGCGTGCTGGAAACCGTGCTGGACACGGTGGCCACCTACAAGGAAAACATCGAAGCGCTGAAGGGCAAGATCAAGAAGGCGCTGTTCTACCCGATCATGGTGGTGGTGGTGGCCATGCTGGTCAGCGGCATCATGCTGGTGTTCGTGGTGCCGCAGTTCGAGGACGTGTTCAAGAGCTTCGGTGCCGAGCTGCCCGCCTTCACCCAGATGGTGGTGAACCTCTCGAGATTCATGGTGTCGTGGTGGTGGCTGATGCTGCTGGTCGCGATCGGTACGGCGGTCGGCCTGGTTATGTCCTACAAGCGCTCGCCGAAGATGCAGCACGCGATGGACCGGTTCGTGCTGAAGGTGCCGGTGATCGGGCAGATCATGCACAACAGCGCCATCGCCCGCTTCTCGCGCACCACCGCGGTGACCTTCAAGGCCGGCGTGCCGCTGGTGGAGGCGCTGGGCATCGTGGCCGGTGCCACCGGCAATACCGTGTACGAAGAAGCGGTGCTGCGCATGCGCGACGACGTCTCGGTGGGTTACCCGGTGAACATGTCGATGAAGCAGACCAACCTGTTCCCGCACATGGTCATCCAGATGACCGGCATCGGCGAAGAGGCCGGCGCGCTGGATGCCATGCTGTTCAAGGTGGCCGAGTACTATGAGCAGGAGGTCAACAATTCGGTGGATGCCCTGAGCAGCCTGCTGGAACCGATGATCATGGTGTTCATTGGTACCATTGTGGGCGGCATGGTGATTGCCATGTACCTTCCCATCTTCAAACTCGGCGCCGTCGTCGGATAACACATACATGGCTTTTCTCGACCAGCATCCTGGCCTCGGCTACCCCGCCGCGGCCGCCTTCGGACTGCTGCTGGGCAGTTTCCTGAACGTCGTCATCCTGCGCCTGCCCAAGCGGCTGGAATGGCAGTGGAAGCGCGATGCGCGCGAAGTCCTGGAGGAACCGGACTTCTATGAGCCGCCCCCACCGGGGATCGTGGTCGAGCCGTCGCACTGCCCGCACTGCAAGCACAAGCTGAGCTGGTACGAGAACATCCCGCTGTTCAGCTGGATCATCCAGGGCGGCAAGTGCCGCCACTGCAAGGCGCCGATCTCGCTGCAGTACCCGCTGGTGGAGGCGCTGACCTCGCTGCTGGTGGTGGCCTGCGTCTGGCAGTTCGGCTTCGGCTGGCAGGGTTTCGGCGCCATCGTGCTGACCTGCTTCCTGATCGCGCTGTCCGGCATCGACCTGCGCACCCAGCTGCTGCCCGACCAGCTCACCCTGCCACTGATGTGGCTGGGGCTGATAGGCAGCATCGACAACCTCTACATGCCGGCCAAGCCCGCCCTGGTGGGCGCAGCGGTGGGCTACCTGTCGCTGTGGACGGTCTGGTGGCTGTTCAAGCAGCTGACCGGCAAGGAAGGCATGGGCCACGGCGATTTCAAGCTGCTGGCGGCACTGGGCGCCTGGTGTGGCCTGAAGGGCATCCTGCCGATCATCCTGCTGTCCTCGGTGCTGGGCGCCATCATCGGCTCGATCTGGCTGTACAGCCGGGGCCGTGACCGCGCCACGCCGATTCCGTTCGGCCCCTACCTGGCCATTGCCGGCTGGCTGTACTTCATGTGGGGTGCGCCGCTGGTGGAGCAGTACATGGTGATGAGCGGGCTGCGCTGAGGGGAGTCCCCATGAGCCGCTACGTGGTTGGCCTGACCGGCGGCATCGCCGCCGGCAAGAGTGAGGTGACCCGGCGCTTCGAGGCGCTGGGCATCGTGGTGGCCGACGCCGACCTGGCCGCCCGGGCCGTGGTCGCCGCCGGCAGCCCGGCCCTGGCCCGCATCGCCGAGCGCTTCGGCGCCGGCATGCTGCTGGCCGATGGCAGCCTGGACCGGGGTCGCCTGCGCGCCCACGTCTTTGCCGACCCGGCCGAGCGGACGGCGCTGGAAGCCATCACCCACCCGGCCATCCGTCTGCTGATGCAACAGCAGTGCGAGCAGGCTGAAAGCCCTTATGCGATTGCCGCCATTCCGCTGCTGACCGAGGTCGGTGGCCGAAAGGCATACCCCTGGCTGGACCGGGTACTGCTGGTGGATGCGCCGGAAGCCGTGCAGCACGCCCGGCTGATGCAGCGCGATGGCATCGACGCCGCGCTGGCCGACCAGATGATTGCTGCGCAGGCCAGTCGTGCGCAGCGGCTGGCACTGGCCGATGACGTGGTGGTCAATGATGGGCAGCCGGAGGACCTGCAGGTGCAGGTGGAACAGCTGCATGCGCGGTATCTGGGGTTGGCCCGGGGTTGAGGCCTGGTTGCCGGCTCGCGGCCGGCGCCACCGAAACGCATCCACGCATGGCGTGGATCTACTGTAGCCGGGCCATGCTCGGCTCGGCTTCGCTTACAGGGGTTTCGGCGAGAACGTCAGGGTGGCGATCACGCCGCGCTCGCCACCGGGGCGCACGCTCACCTGCCAGCCGTACAGGTCGCACAGACGGCTGACGATCGACAGGCCGATGCCGCCACCCTGCGAATGGCCGGCGTGCGTGCCGCGGTAGCCGCGCTGGAACAGCTTGGCCGCATCTTCCTCGCTCAGGCCCGGGCCGCTGTCGGTTACCGACACCGAATTGGTGCCCACGAAGACGCGCACTTCGCCATCCTGCGAGTACTTCACCGCGTTGCCGATCAGGTTGCCCAACGCCACCGACAGCGCCGCCTCGGGCGCATCGATCACCAGGTTGCGCTCGCCTTCCAGCAGCAGCTCCAGCGGCTTGCCGCCCAGCTGCGCGCGGTGCGCATCCAGCAGCTGCTCGGCCACGCGGGCCACGTTGCTGGTGCCCTGCCCTCGCTCGTTGCGCGACAGCAGCAGCAGCGCACCGATCAGGTCGCTGCACTGCTGCTCGGCACGCTGGATGCGCTGCAGGCGCTGCAGCACCTTCTCGTCCAGGCCGGGCCGGGTCAGCAGCAGCTCGGTGGCACCGCGGATCACCGCCAGCGGCGTGCGCAGTTCATGGCTGACGTCTGCATTGAACTCTCGGTCGCGCTGCACCACTTCGGTCAGCCGCGAGGAATAGTCGTCCAGCGCCTGTGCCAGCTGCCCCACCTCGTCATCGGGAAAGCGCGGCGCCAAGGGCTCGGGATCACTGGTACCGCCACGGTACGCACGCAGCCGCGCGGCCAGGTCCGACACTGGCTTCATCACCTTCGATGCCGACCACCAGCCCAGCACCAGCGACAGCACGCTGAACACCAGCACCGACAACACCAGCGCGCGGTTGAGCTGCTTGCCACCGCGCACGCTGTCGGTCATGTCATAGGCGAGGAAGAACCAGGCGTCGGGCGTCTTCCGCACGGCCAGCTTGTAGGAATAGGGTTCGCCGTGTTCGTCGCCGCTGACGCTGTGGATGCCATCGGAGAAGCCCGCCCACTGCGCGCGTTCTTCGCGCACCCGGTCGAACTTGTCCTTGGAATAGGCATACGCACGGATCTGCAGCACCGGCGCGTCCGGGTTGTGGCCCGGGTGTTCGTAGTAGCGCCGCGCGTACTCGTCGATGTTGCGGTTCATCAGCTCTTCCACCAGCTGGTTTTCCACGCGCAGGCGGGCCCAGTTGGTGGCGAACGCGAACAGTGTTGTCAGGCAGAAGCCCAACAACACGAACGAGACGATGATGCGGCTGCGCAGGCGCCGCCTGTATGGCGTGCGCCGGCGCTCCCCCTTGGCTGCCACGGAATCAGGCTTCCGGGGTGGCGATGCGGTATCCGATGCCATGGCGGGTCTGGATCAGCGGCACTTCAAACGGCTTGTCGACCACCGCACGCAGGCCATGGATATGCACGCGCAGCGAATCCGAGTCGGGCAGTTCCTCGCCCCACACGCGGGTTTCCAGTTCCTGGCGGGTCACCACCGCCGGCGCCGCTTCCATCAGCGCCTGCAGGATCTTCAGTGCGGTCGGGTTGAGCTGCAGCAGCTTGCCCTGGCGGCGCACTTCCAGCGTGTCCAGGTTGTACTCCAGATCCCCTGTTTCCAGCACGCGGGTCTGCACGCCCTTGCCGCGGCGCGACAGGGCGTTCAGACGCACTTCCACTTCCTGCAGCGCGAACGGCTTGATCAGGTAGTCATCGGCACCGGAATCGAAGCCGGCCAGCTTGTTGTCCAGCGAATCGCGGGCCGTCAGCATCAGCACCGGGGTCTGCTTGCGCGCTTCATTGCGCAGCTTGCGGCAGACTTCGATGCCGTCCATGCCTGGCAGGTTGAGATCCAGCACGATCGCGTCGAACTCGTGCACCACGGCCAGATGCAGGCCGGTGACCCCGTCAGCCGCGAAGTCCACCGTATGCCCCCGGTCCTCCAGATAGTCGCCCAGGTTGGCCGCAATGTCGCTGTTGTCTTCGATTACCAGGATTCTCACTGTCACCTCTAATTGACTGTACTGCCGGCGCGCATGACCTGCCTCATGTCCTGCTGTGCCCGTTCCTTCTGCCGAGCACGCTCGGCAACGGTCATGCACTGCGTCGTGGTCCGATTGGAACCGATGGGCTTTTCACGTTGGCATATTAGACGACTATCTTCACGCGCCTGTGTCAAAACCGTGTTCACGACCTGCTGATCGTTGAAGACCTGGGTTTGCACCGGTTCAGGCATGGAATCGCGCGCCGGGTACTGCTCCACCGCTGCCCGCATGCGTGCCAGGGCGTCGTTGACGCGGGTGCGCTCGTCCTGCTTGAGTTCCGAATAGGTTTCGCCGTCCTTGAGCTCCACCTCGATACGCGCGATCTGCTGCTGCAGCGGCTGACCGGGCACGAACACCTCCTTGCCCCGGGATGCCGATGCGGTACTGACCAGGGCGAGTCCTGACAACAGGACGGCCGACATCAAAGCCTGTTTCATGGCAAACAAATCCTTGTCTGTGGCGAATCCCGACTCTATTCGCACCACCTTCACGCCAGCAAGTGCCAATGGTCGGGGCCGCGGAAGCTCTACCGCGAGCTGGCAGGGTTGAAGTTGTTGAAGGTGCGCTGGTCGTTCAACAGCGCCTTGCCCTTTTCCTCGATCCGGCGGCGCTCGGCCACCGTCAGGCAGCGGCTTTTGGGCATGTTGCTGCCGGTGCTGCGCGTGTGCTGGCAGATCTGCCGGCTGTCCTCGTGGGCGCGGGTGAGCAGGGTATTGATGCGCTCCTGGTCGTTGAAGACCTCCCCCTGCACCTGCGGTGGCAGTTCCTGCAGGCTCTGGTGGGCGCCCATCCGCGCGGTGATCCGGGCCAGTGCCTGGCGTACCTCGCTGCGGTCATCAGCGGAAATCTCGCTGTAATCGCCATCATCCAGGGCCTTTTCGACCTGGCGCACCTGCTCGGCCACCGGCGACTGCCGGTCCATCTGCACAACGGATGTCTCCGGCTTGGCCGCAGCAGATCCGGCCAGGCCCAGCAACAACGCGATCATCGTGATGCGGTGCATCGCCAGCCTCCGATCCATCCAGGAACGATGGGGGCCACTCTACGGCCGTCACGCTGCCTCCACAAGGGACACCGGGCAGGCATAAAAAAGACCCAGGCGGTGCCCCCGCCTGGGTCTGAAGTTGTATCCCGATACCGATCCTGCTGAGAGGCAGAGCTGCGGTTCGCTGAAGCCTACGCGCGGGCCGATTAAAGGCTTGTTAAAGCCCGCCTCATCCGTCCATGAGAATTTCAAATCATTGAATACTCAGGGCTTTTTAAGCTTCTCGACGTGTTCGATGATGCGCGTGGCCACGTCCACCCCGCAGGCGGCCTCGATCCCTTCCAGCCCCGGCGTGGAGTTGACCTCCAGCACCAGCGGGCCACGTGCGGAGCGGATCAGGTCCACCCCGCACACCGAAAGGCCCAGCGCCTTGGCCGAACGCACAGCGACCTGCTGCTCGGCGCGGCTGGCCTTGGCGGCCACGGCGGTGCCACCGGCATGCAGGTTGGAGCGGAAGTCCCCTTCCGGCGCCTGTCGCTGCATCGAGGCCACCACCTGATCACCGACCACGAAGCAGCGCAGATCGGCTCCCTTGGCTTCGCCGATGAACTCCTGCATCAGGAAGTTGGCGTACAACCCGCGCAGGGCCTCGACAATGCCGCGCGAGGCGCTGGCCTTCTCGGTGAGGATCACGCCGCGGCCCTGGGTGCCTTCGTTG
This sequence comes from Stenotrophomonas sp. 78350_Sma, assembly GCF_056482105.1. Classification (NCBI taxonomy): domain Bacteria; kingdom Pseudomonadati; phylum Pseudomonadota; class Gammaproteobacteria; order Lysobacterales; family Lysobacteraceae; genus Stenotrophomonas; species Stenotrophomonas sp. 78350_Sma. Next base: position 3,676,192 of record NZ_CM151182.1, read on the forward strand.
AGCTTCACCACGTGCGGGGGCGGACCGAGCATGGACAGCAGGTCGACGGTGTCGTCGGGGTTGTCGCCGAACACGGTGACCGGCATGTCGATGCCCTTGGCCGCCAGCAGCTGGTGCGCGCGCAGCTTGTCGCGCGAACGCAGGATCGCGTCGGAGGGATTGGGCGTGCGCGCGCCCATCAGCTCGAACTGCCGCAGCACGGCGGTGCCGTAGCGGGTGATCGAGGCACCGATGCGCGGGATGACCATGTCCACGCCGGTCATCGGCCGGCCCTTGTAGTGCATCGAGAAGCCATCGGCGGCGATGCGCATGTAGCAGCGCAGCGGGTCGAGGATGCGCACAGTATGGCCGCGCGCGCGTGCCGCCTCGACCAGCCGACGGGTGGAATACAGGGAGCTGTTGCGGGACAGGATGGCGAGCTTCATCGCGGCAGGATCGGGCGGCAGGCGCGCAGCATAGCGCGGGCGTGTGGCGGGTGGATGATGCCGCGCGGGCAGGCGATTCTGCGTGCCTGGCAGGGCTGTGCGAGGATGCCCTGCCGGCTACAGGACAGACACTGCCGGCCCATGCAAACCAAGGAGAACCACAGATGCGAATGGGAATTCCGCTGTTGTTGCTGTTTGGCCTGATGGGAGGCGCCGCAGATGTGCAGGCTGCGCCGACCCATGCAGTCTCCCGGCTCTACTTCGATGCCAACAACACCCTGATCGGCCAGGGCCTGCGCTACTGCACCGGCAGGACCCAGCACCAGGGCGTTGCCTCTCATGCCAATACCCGCTGGATCGATGTCTCTTACGCGTGCCAGGGCGACTCGACCGACGTTTCCTACGGCAGCTGGGTGCCTGCGCAACTGCGGCAGGATTTCTGCACGCTGTATGACGCCTGCACATCGCTGATGCCATGGCCGGAACCCGGCCTGCCCGGCACCCTCGGCAACGGCTTCTACTCTGACTGACAGCCGCTGGCCGCCGTACCGTCTCCGGCGATGGCAGCGCCGTCGCCGGAGACTCCACCCGCCATGCCCCGGAGACTCCATGCCACTGACGATCCTTCCGCGCTTCTCCGAAGTGGATGTACTCGGCCACGTCACCAACACCGCCCTGCCCGTCTGGTTCGAGGAAGGTCGCCAGGAGATCTTCCGGCATTTCAGCCGCGAGGCCAGCATGCGCGATCTGGCGCTGATCCTGCGCCGCTACGAGATCGACTTCCTGCGGCAGATACAGGCGGGGCACGAAGTGCGCATCGAGACCCGGATCGAGAGCATCGGCCGCTCGTCGCTGTCGATCGTGCAGCAGGCGTTCCAGTTCGAGGCCCTGGTGGCCAGCGGGCACTGCGTGATGGTGCATTTCGACTACACGACCAACGCCTCGCGCGAGATCGATGCGGAGCAGCGCCAGGCGTTGTCGGGGCTGTTCACCGAGGAATATGCGCTGTCGCTGCGGGAAACGAGCGCGCGCACCGCCGAGGCCTGATCAGCGCGAGGGAAGGCGCAGCCTGAAACGCCCATCACGGGCGCGCAGCGCCAACCCGGTTTCACGCCATTCCACGGGCAACTCCAAGGCTGTGTGGGGCGTGGGGTACCGATGCACGGCATCGAACTCCCAGCGGTCCTCGTAGGCTTCGCACTGGAGTGTGCCGTCATCGTCAACGTCGATCACATTGATCCAGGCCACGCTCCGGGCCTTGCCGAAGCCTCCCATGGCATGACGGGCAAAGGCCTGCCAGCGCCCCTGCCAGCAGGCAAGCCACACGCCCTCGATGGGTCGCAGGTTTTCATCAAGCACACTGCCGGCCACCACCACGCAGCGTCCCGACGGACTCGCGATCACCGTCTCCAGATCACAGACGTGGCGACCACTGCAGGCCTCGTCAAGGTAAAGGGAGTACGGGCAGATGCACGCGAACAGGGCCGGATGCGCGGTCACGCGCAGATCATCGGGAAGCAGTGGGACCGCGCGCAGGACCCGGGCATCAGGCAGGAGGTACCTCAGCTCCTGCGGCACTCCGGCGGCCAGCGCCGGATGTCCATGCTCCAGCCATAGGCCGCGGCAGGGATGCAGCTGGGTCACGCCGCCGGACTGGCTGCGCAGCCACGACTCCGCCCCGGCGTCCCCCTCGGACTGCCGGCGCTCGCTCAGCTGCTGCCGGAACAGGCTGGGAGCAGCCGCAAGCACGTGCACCGCCTTGCGGCGCTCGTCGTAGACGAGCACCGCTTCGCATCGATCAACGTATCCGCTGGCCAGGCGCAGCGCGCCTCCCGGAAGGTCCTCCCATTCACCGCTGGCATCACGGCTGCCGCCGGTGGATACGCCTTCGACGATGGCGCCATCGCGCAGCATCTGCGTGCTGTACGCCGGCCCGCCCATGCCCAGCTCGCCCCAATCCAACAGCACATCATGTGCGGGCGGCCGGTCGGCAAAGGGCGTCATCGATCGCGAGCGCAGGCGTGAACCGCCCACGGCATCGCCGACCAGATCGATTCGCTGCAGCGCGCCCCCCAGCGCAAGGCACACGGCAAGGCCGACAATCACGCCCAAAGGTGACCACCAGGCCACGCAGACGGCGATCAAGGCCAGGAACGGCACCCACTGGGTGTAGCGCCGGACGGCGCTTCGATCAACCGGCATGCGGATGAGAGGGGCGCAGCTGCGAACCGTCCACGTCTGCATGGCCGCTCTGATCGATTGCGGCCGATGCCGGTTCAATCATCCTGCATCCCCGGAACTGCACCGAATCGATTCTCTTCCTCGCTCCCGGGAAGCAGCATGACCGGAAAGAGGACGAACACCCCCAACGGAATGAACGCGATCACGGTGTACCAGCCTGACTCGTCGATATCGTGCAATCTCCGCACGGTCAGGGCCAGCATCGGAGGCAGGAAGACGATGACAGCGCAGACGGTCATGACCCATCCCAGCTTCCACAGGATCTCGGACGTTTCCCAATCGAACGACAGGTAGCCGACCAGCCAGTAACCGCGATCCATCACGCTGTAGCTCACCGCCATCACGAACCCGGCAAGCAGCGAATACGACCAGAACTCCCTCCGGTCGGATCGTCCGGAAAAATCAAAGCATCGCCTGATGGGCACAAGTGCAGCGATCATTCACGCTCCGGGCAATGGATGATGGGCGTCAACAGCTAACGATCTTTTAGCATTCCGAAGCCAAGCATCAACTGAACCCTGCGACCCGACCAAGCCGAGGAGGCCACAGCAGCTGCGGCTGCAGCAGGGGAATTCCTGTCATGCAGGCCCCGCGCCAGCGCGCGTTAGGACACGGCCGATCCGGCCAAGGGGTGTTTGCGAAGCGAACGTCCAGCCCTGGCATTCACCGACCATCTCGACCGGGATCCATGCGCGGAAAAGCGGGGTTCGGATATCGCGGAGCGTCTGCCTGGCGCAGACCGCTGGAAACATGGAGCGGGCGATGGGAATCGAACCCACGTCAGTAGCTTGGGAAGCTACAGCTCTACCATTGAGCTACGCCCGCATTGGAGGTGAAAGTCTATGCGGTGGGACCGGTGCAGCGCAATGGTGACCGCCGCATCCGCGCGGCGCCGGAGCCCTTTCCTTGCCGAAAGGGCTCCGGCCCGGCGGTTGCTGCTTAGAAGGTGCCGCTGAAGTTGGCGAACAGCGTCGCGTCCTGGGCACGCTTCTGCCCGGCTGAAGCGCTCAGGCCGAAGTTGCTCTGCAGCCCGAACAGTTCGGTGCGGGCACCCAGCACGACGGTCGCGTAGTCCTTGTCGAACTTCAGGCCCGGCACACGGTAGCTGCCCAGTTCCGGCAGGGTCTGCAGCCATGCGCTGGCCTGCTTGGTGTCTTCGAACTCATGGTCGTAGGTCAGCTGCGCGTACGGCTTGAGGGTGCCGCCATCGAAGCGGGCCTGCCAGCCGATGCGGCCAACGGTCGAATCAACGTTCTGGCGGTCGTAACCCAGCGCGGTGGCCAGGGTGCCGGCCGCAGCGCTTTCGGTGTAGCCATCGATCTTCACCTTCTGCCAGATCACCGAAGCGATCGGGCCGTGGCGGAAGCCGCCTTCGGTGCCGAACTCGTAACCGGCGTTCAGGGCGGCGGTCAGGTTGCTGCCGTCCGGCGAACCACCGTGCTCGCGGGTGGCCGGGCCAAGCTGGACCTTGCGGTTCACGTCATACGACAGCCAGGTGTAGCTGACCTGGCCATTCACCCAGATGCGATCGCCGTACCAACCGGCGAACAGACCGGCGGTGGTGTCCTTCTGGGTGAAGTCGCCACGGCTGTTGCCGAAGTCGGCGTTGAGGCGGCCGAAGCCGGCGAAGCCGCCGAACACCATGCCGTCGCGCGCCCAGTCAATGCCGAACAGGCCGGCCGGCGCCAGGCCGTCGTACAGATCCGCGTGGTCGTAGCGCTGCAGGTCACCGCGCACGCCCCCCCACCAGGACAGGCCGTCGGCCGGACGACCACCCAGGTGCATGCTGACCTGATCGGCACGCGAACGACCGATGGTCTGCGCCGAGTGGCTCAGCACCTGCTGCAGGCGCGGGGCCTCCAGCACCGAGACCGCGTACTGGCCCAGCAGCTGGTGGCCCGCCGTGGTCGGGTGCACGCCATCGGCGAACAGATAGGTGTTGGCCGCATCCGGGCTGACATAGCTGGTCGGATTGCAGCCGATGATGCTTGCAGTGGAGTTGTTCGGATCGATCCTGCAGGCGGTGCTGGTGACGTTGGTGAAGCCGTACATCGCCGGGTTGGCTGCCACTTCGCCCAGCACGGTGAAGGTATCGAGCGGGATGAACTCGATGCCGGCCTGCTTCAGGCCACCGTACAGGGCCTTGTTGTAGCCGGCCGAAAGCGCGGTAGCGGTGGCCGCGTTCGGGCCGCGGAAGGCCGGGGTCAGGCCGACGTTCGGCAGGTTCGGCACCAGCACGTACTGTGCACCAGCCTGCTTCAGCGCGCCGACCAGAGCGATCTGGTCGGTGACGGCCGCGCCAATGATGGCCTGTGCCTGCGCCGGATTACCCGCGGCGGCGAACAGGTCGTTGGCACCGCCCCAGACGGTATACAGGGCGTTTGCGTCAGCCTTGCCGCCATTTGCGGCAAGGTAACGAGCAGCCTGCGACTTCAGCGACGGAATGGCACCCAGGCCACCCGCTTCGTCGACCGATACGCGGGCGCCACCGACAGCATAGTTGTCACCCTTCTGGCCGTTGCCGTTGGCACCGCCGTTGAGGCCGTAGTAATTGGCGACCTGCTGCGACCACACCCAGCCCGGGTTGGTGGTGAACTGGCCGGTGACCGGCTGCACGCCCGGATCGAGCAACGGGCGGAAATAACCGGCATCGGTGAGGCTGTCACCGAAGAACACGGCCTTGGAATACGGGGATTCGCCTGCCATGGCCGGAAGCGCGGCCAGCGCGATCGCGGCCGCCATCAGGGAGCGGATCGGGCGTTTGCTGAGCAGCATGTAAAAAACTCCTGTGGGGATATCGTTGAGGACCCGGCGGACGTACGCCGGCGCACGGTGAATGGTTTCACTGCGCTGCGTTTTGCTCACGCTGCGCCGCCGCATGGATTGTCGCCTGAGGGCGCTGGACCATGCTGTGCCGGGGCTGGCGATCAATGAAATTTGCAAGGGTTCCGATCCGCGCAGGCCATCGGCGACAATGCGGCGATGAACATCCAGCTCAATGGCGAACCCCGCACCCTGCCCGCTTCGGCGACCCTCCACGACCTGCTCGAGGCCGAGCAGTTGCTGCAGCGCCGGGTGGCAGTGGAGGTCAACGGCGAGATCGTCAGCCGCAGCCGCCACGGCGAACATGTACTGGCCGAGGGTGATGTGGTCGAGATCGTGCACGCGCTGGGCGGGGGCTGAAGCTGTCCGTGTACCCAGGGGGTCAGATCCCTTTGCCGATGGCAAAGGGATCTGACCCCACTCTTCCCCACCCTCTGCGTGATCCCATCTTCAGGCGGATAGGCGATAATCGCGCCATGAACGTTCATGTCTCCCCCGATTCGCTGGTGATCGCCGGCAAGACCTATGGCTCGCGGCTGCTGACCGGCACCGGCAAGTTCAAGGATCTGGAAGAAACCCGCCTGGCCACCGAGGCTGCAGGCGCCCAGATCGTCACCGTGGCGATCCGCCGCACCAACATCGGGCAGAACCCGGGCGAGCCGAACCTGCTCGACGTGCTGCCGCCGGAGCGCTACACCATCCTGCCCAACACCGCCGGCTGCTACACCGCCGAAGACGCCGTGCGCACCTGCCGCCTGGCCCGTGAGCTGCTGGACGGCCACAACCTGACCAAGCTGGAAGTGCTGGGCGACCAGAAGTCGCTGTACCCGGACGTGGTGCAGACCCTCAAGGCCGCCGAGCAGCTGGTCAAGGACGGTTTCGAGGTGATGGTCTACACCTCCGACGACCCGATCCTGGCCAAGCGCCTGGAAGAGATCGGCTGCGCCGCGGTGATGCCGCTGGCCGCGCCGATCGGCTCGGGCCTGGGCATCCAGAACAAGTACAACCTGCTGCAGATCATCGAAGACGCCAAGGTGCCGATCATCGTCGACGCCGGCGTGGGCACCGCGTCGGATGCGGCGATTGCGATGGAGCTGGGCTGCGACGGCGTGCTGATGAACACCGCCATTGCCGGTGCGCGCCACCCGGTGCTGATGGCCAGCGCCATGCGCAAGGCGGTCGAGGCCGGCCGCGAAGCCTTCCTGGCCGGACGCATCCCGCGCAAGCGCTACGCCAGCGCCTCTTCTCCGGTGGATGGGCTGATCGGCTGATGACCAATCCATTTGACAGCGCCGGTTCCAAGGCCCCGCCCAAGCCCTTCACCGTCAGCGAGGGCCGCCGCGAGGTGCGCAGCTTCGTGTTGCGCCAGGGCCGTTTCACTCCCGCCCAGCAGCGCGCGTTCGACGAACGCTGGCCGCGCTTCGGCATCGACTACAACGGCCAGCCGCGTGACCTGGACGCCACTTTCGGCCGCCCGGCGCACAAGGTGCTGGAAATCGGCTTCGGCAACGGCGCCGCGCTGCGCTTCGCCGCCCAGCACGATCCGTCGCGCGACTACATCGGCATCGAGGTGCACGCCCCGGGCGTGGGCCGCCTGCTGAACGCGCTGGCCGACGACAACGCCGACCACGTGCGCCTGTACCACCACGATGCGGTGGAAGTGCTGCAGAACGAGATCGCCGATGGCGCGCTGGATGAAGTGCGCATCTACTTCCCGGACCCGTGGCACAAGAAGCGCCACAACAAGCGCCGCCTGCTGCAGCCTGCATTCGCCGAGCTGCTGGTGCGCAAGCTGCGCCCGGGTGGCCGCCTGCACTGCGCCACCGACTGGGAAGACTACGCCGAGCAGATGTGGGACGTGCTTGACGCGACTGCCGGACTGGTCAACCGCGCCGGCCCGCGGGGCAGCGTGCCGCGCCCCGACTGGCGCCCGCAGACGCACTTCGAGACCCGCGGCCAGAAGCTCGGCCACGGTGTCTGGGACCTGTTGTACGACCGCACCTGACGATCGCCTGAGGACGCCGCGCCCCACATGGATACCGCGCTGACGCTGACCAACGACATGAAGCTCGTGCTCGGGCTGGTCGGCTTCACGATGGCGATGTTCCTGTTCGAGCGCATCCGCGCCGACGTGGTCGCGCTGGTGGTGCTGGTGGTGCTCGGTGTCACCGGGCTGATCGCGCCGGAGGAAATCTTCGGCGGCTTCTCGGGCAACGCGGTGATGAGCATCATCGCCACCACCATCCTCGGTGCCGGCCTGGACCGCACCGGGGCACTGAACCGGCTGGCCGCGTGGCTGCTGCGGCGCGGCCATGGTGTCGAGCAGCGGCTGCTGATGATGACCACGGCCATCGCCGGCCTGAACTCGTCCTTCATGCAGAACCCGTCGGTGATGGCGCTGTACCTGCCGGTCGCCTCGCGACTGGCGGCGCGCACCGGCCTGACGATGCAGCGCCTGCTGCTGCCGATCTCGGCAGCGATCGTGATGGGCGGCGCGCTGACCATGGTCGGCAACTCGCCGCTGATCCTGCTGAACGACCTGCTGGCCTCGGCCAACAACAACCTGCCCTCGGGCCTGGCCACCATCGAGCCGCTGCGCATGTTCGCGCCGCTGCCGATCGGTGTGGCCCTGCTGATCGCCTCGCTGCTGTACTTCCGCTACTACGGCGACCGCAAGCTGGTTGAAGAAGAAAGCCTGGTCAACGACGGCGTCACGCCGGCACGCACCGAGAGCTACTTCGCCAAAACCTACGGCATCGAAGGTGATGTGTTCGAGCTGGTGGTCAGTGCTGAAAGCCCGCTGGTCGGCATGACCCTGGGCGAGGCCGAGAACCTGCACGATGCCCCGCTGCTGCTGGCGCTGAAGACCGGCAATGACACCCGCCTGGCACCGCCTGCGGAGATGCGCATCTGGGTCGGCAGCGTGCTCGGTGCAATGGGCCCGCGCGAGCAGATCAACGACTTCGCGCAGAACCAGTTCCTGCGCATGTCTTCGCGCCTGAAGCACCTGGGTGACCTGTTCAACCCGAGCCGTGCCGGTATTTCCGAGGCGGTGGTGCCGCCGACCTCGAACGTGATCGGCAAGAGCGCGGCCGACCTGCGCCTGCGCAAGGAGCGCGGCATCAGCCTGCTGGCGATCAACCGCGACAAGCAGGTGATCCGCGAGGACGTGCGCGACGTGCAGCTGCGTGCCGGCGACATGCTGGTCTTCCACAGCATCTGGACCGACCTGGCACAGGCGGCCAAGAGCCGCGACTTCGTGGTGGTGACTGACTACCCGACCGGCGAGCAGCGACCGCACAAGTTCAAGATCGCGATGGCGATCTTCGCGTTGACCATCCTGATCGCGCTGACCAGCAAGCTGCCGGTGGCGCTGACGCTGATGACCGGCGTGGCCGGCATGCTGCTGACCGGCGTGCTGCGCATGGACGAGGCCTATGCCTCGATCAACTGGAAAACGGTATTCATGATGGCCGGGCTGATTCCGCTCGGCTGGGCAATGGACTCCAGTGGTGCGGCGGCATGGGTGGCCGGCCATACCATCGACAAGCTGCCCACCGGCATTCCGGTGTGGGTGCTGGAGGTGGCGCTGGCACTGCTGACCACGGCGTTCTCGCTGGTGATCAGCCATGTGGGCGCGACCATCGTAATGGTGCCCATTGCGGTGAACCTGGCACTGGCGGCGGGTGGCAACCCGACCGCGTTCGCGCTGATCGTGGCGTTGTCGGCATCCAACAACCTGATGACGGCCTCCAACCCAGTGATCTCGATGATCACCGGCCCGGCCAACTACACCCCGCGCGAGATGTGGCGGGTCGGCGGCCCACTGTCGCTGATCTACACCTGCGTGGTGGTGCTGATGATCAACCTGATGTTCTGAGGGTTGGGGTTTGTTGGCAGGGCTGCGCCCTGCACCCGCAGAAGCCGAAGCAACAGCAACAGCGTGCATTCCGTGGGATGGCGGGGTGGGTCCAGTTGCGGGGGACGTCGTGAACCCGTCCATGGGGGCTTGGCCGCGGCATCCATGCCGCGGACACCCCCGCAACCGGACCCACCCCGCCTTCGACAGATTTCTGCCATCTGCCGGAACGGCATTCTGTGCTGCTGGTGGGTGTCGACCTTGGTCGACACAGTAGATCCACGCCATGCGTGGATGAATCCATGGATACCCATTGATCCTGTGGGTGCGAACCTTGGTTCGCACGCCGGTTGCCTCAAGCCAGATAGACCTGCCCGTCGCGCACATCCATCTGCCAGAACGGCGTCGTGCATCGCTTCGGTAGGTGTCGACCTTGGTCGACACAGTAGATCCACGCCATGCATAGATGAATCTCTGGATACCCATTGATCCTGTGGGTGCGAACCTTGGTTCGCACACCGGTTACATCAGGCCAGGTAAACCTGCCCGTCACGCACGTCCACCGGCACGGCGCGCAGGCGGTCGCCCTTGCACGGGCCGGCAATGCAGTCGCCGCTGTCCAGTGCGAACGAGGCGCCATGCGCGGCGCACACCAGGTGGCCCTCGCGGCTCTTCAGGAACTGGCCAGGGGCCCAGTCCAGGCGGCGGCCGGCGTGCGGGCAGATGTTCAGGAAGGCACGGACCTGCCCGCCGTCGCGGTACAGCACCAGCGACTCGGCATCGCCATCGACCACCGCTTCGACCTCGGCAAACGCGCCATCGGCAATGGCTTCAAGGGCGATCAGGGCAGCGGCGGTAGTCATGGCGAAGGCTCGGACGGTAAACCGGAATTGTCGCATGCCTGCTCAGGTGACTGGCTGCGACATGAACACAAGTCATTGATCCGTAATAAGCACAGGCTATATTTAACGAGTTTTTCACTCAATGACAGTGGCACGTCCCGATACTTTGGTTTCGCTGATCCCAGCCTATCGAGCCGCCATGTTCAATCGCGCATCCGCCTTCAACCAGTTCCGCACCCTGTTCGCGCCGCGCAAGCCGCGCCATCCGTTGGTGCGCGTTGCCGTGGGCCTGCTTGGCCTGGCGATCCTGGCGGCGATGGTGTTCATCGGCGTGTTCGTCGGTGCAGCGATGATCCTGGTCGGCCTGGCGTGGAAGCTGCTGGCCTCGCGCAAGCCGGGCGTTGCCCGTCCTGTCGATCCGACGGTGGTCGAAGGCGAGTACCGCGTAGTGCGCAAGCCGGTGCTGCCGGCCTCGCGCTGATCCACGTGCTCCGCGCCCGCTGACGGCGGGCGCCATGCGTTCTAGACTGCGGGCACGCCCTTCCTGGATGCCCGCATGTCCGATGTCTCCGATGTGATCCCTGCCGTAGCCCTGCCGCGTGTACCGGTAGCCGGTGGCGGCAGTTTCCCCGTGCACCGCATCTACTGCGTCGGCCGCAATTTCGCCGACCACGCCCGCGAAATGGGCGCGGCGGTGCCGGCGGCCGATGACCGTGGCCGCCCGATGTTCTTCAGCAAGCCGGCCGATGCGATCGTGGTCGGCCATGACGACGCCATCCCCTACCCGCCGGCGACCGCCAATCTGCACCACGAAGTGGAGCTGGTGGTGGCGATCGGCCGTGATGCGCCCGCAGGCGAGCTGGCCGTGGCCGATGCCGAAGCACTGGTCTACGGCTACGCCGTCGGCTTGGACCTGACCCGCCGCGACCTGCAGGCTGCGGCCAAGGACAAGGGCCACCCGTGGGATGCTGCCAAGGGTTTCGATGCCTCCGCGCCAATCAGCGAAATCGTCCACGCCGAGGAAGTCGGCGACCTGGCCGCGCTGAACCTGTCGCTGGAGGTCAATGGTGAAGTGCGCCAGCAGGCGCTGCTCGACCAGATGATCTGGAACGTGCCGGAGATCCTGCATGAGCTGTCCAAGCTGTGGCAGCTGCGTGCCGGCGACCTGGTGTTCATGGGTACCCCGTCCGGCGTGGCAGCACTCAAGCCGGGCGACCGCTTCAGCGCGCGCCTGGAGAACGTGGCCGAGCGCCACGGCGTGATCGCCGGCTGACACCACCTGCGCTACCCTGCGCGCTGTCCACTTCCCCCACCGGAGAAAAACAACAATGGGAATGCTCACCGAGTTCAAGGAATTCGCGATGCGCGGCAACGTCATCGACCTCGCCGTCGGCGTGGTGATCGGCGCGGCCTTCGGCAAGATCGTGACCGCGCTGGTCGAGAAAATCATCATGCCGCCGCTGGGCATGCTGATCGGCAAGGTGGATTTCTCGCAGCTGGCGTGGACGTTGTCACCGGCCAGCATCGGTGCCGACGGCAAGGAAATCCCGGCCGTGGTGATCGGCTACGGCGACTTCATCAACACGCTGATCCAGTTCGTGATCGTGGCCTTCGCCATCTTCCTGGTGGTCAAGGCGATCAACCGCCTGTCGCGCAAGCAGGAAGCCGCTCCGGCCGCTCCGGCCGAGGAAGTGGTGCTGCTGCGCGAGATCCGCGACAGCCTGAAGAAGTAAGGGGATCGGGCGCCGACTGGCGTCCCTCCCATCTGTAGAGCCGAGCCCACGCTCGGCTGATCTGCAAAAGGCAGCCGAGCATAGGCTCGGCTCTACAGAAGCACACGAAAGCCCCGCTCCGGCGGGGCTTTCGCTTTGCCGGTCATGGCGGAAAACAGCGTTCGCGCCAGCCATGACCTCCCGCCCATGCGCCGGGCTGAACGACTGTTAAGCTCCAAGGCTTGGTCCCTTCCGGAGTTGCCCATGCGTCGCCGCGTCCTTGCCATCGCATCCTCCCTCGCCCTGCTGGCCGCTCCGGCCTTTGCGGCGCCGCACACCACTACCCTGCCCCCGACGTCTCTGGCCACCGCTGCGCAGCTGCGCGACCAGGCACTGGCCGACGACACCGGCTGGAAGGTGGTCGAGTCGCTCACCACCGAGATCGGCCCGCGCATCGCCGGCAGCGAAGCCGACGCCCGCGCCGTGGCCTGGGCTGAGGCCAAGTTCAAGGCACTGGGCTTCGACAAGGTGTGGAAGGAACCGGTGACCTTCCCGAAGTGGGAGCGCCGCAGTGAACATGCTGCCGTGACCGGCAGGAACCCGCAGCCGCTGCAGATCACGGCGCTGGGCGGCAGCCCGGGCGGCACGGTGGAAGCCGAGGTGGTGCGCTTCGCCGACCTGGCCGCCCTGCAGGCCGCGCCCGCCGGTTCGCTGAAGGGCAAGATCGCCTTCGTCGATTACCAGATGCTGCCGTTCCGCGATGGCCGCGACTATGGCCGTGGCGGCGCGATCCGCAGCAAGGGCCCGTCCGAGGCGATCCGCAAGGGCGCGGTTGGTTTCCTGATGCGCTCGGCCGGTACCGATTCGCACCGCGTGCCACACACCGGCATCACCCGTTTTGACGATGGCCTGACCCCGGTGCCGTCAGCCGCGCTGTCGGTGCCCGATGCCGACCAGCTGGCCCGCCTGCTGGCCCGTGGCAGCACCACGGTGAAGGTGGCGCTGGACTGCGGCTGGGATGGCACGGCGACCTCGTACAACGTGATCGGCGAGATCACCGGCCGCAGCCTGCCGAAGGAAGTGGTGGTGATCGGCGGTCACCTGGATTCCTGGGACCTGGGCACCGGCGCGGTGGATGACGGCGCGGGCGTGGGCATCACCATGGCTGCGGGCCACCTGATCGGCCTGCTCAAGCAGGCACCGAAGCGCACCATCCGCGTGATCGCCTTCGCCAACGAGGAGCAGGGCCTGTACGGCGGCAAGGCCTACGCCGAGGCGCATGCCAAGGACGTGGCCCTGCACCAGCTGGCTGCCGAGAGTGACTTCGGTGCCGGCCGCATCTATGCCTTCAATACCGGTTCGCCGAACCCTGAAGGCTCGCGCGAAGCGACCAGGCAGATTGCCGAAGTGATGAAGCCGCTGGGGATCGAGTACCAGGCCGACAAGGGGGGCCCGGGCCCGGACGTCGGCCCGCTGGCCGCCAAGGGCGGTGCGTGGGCGTGGCTGGCGCAGGACGGATCGGACTACTTCCACCTGCACCACACCGCCGACGACACGCTGGACAAGATCGACCCGAAGGCGCTGGCGCAGAACGTGGCCGCATACACCGTGTTCGCGTACCTGGCGGCGGAAGCCGATGGCAGCTTCGGCAGCGAGGCCAAGGCGACCACGCCGCCGAACGAATGATGCGGTAAGCGCCGGGCCATGCCCGGCGAACGCAGCGGCAGGAGCGGTGCGAACCAAGGTTCGCATCCACCACCGCAGATCCTGCATCGGTAGTGCCGGGCCATGCCCGGCGAGCGCAACGGGAAAAGCGGTGCGAACCGAGGTTCGCACCCACCGGGCGTCACTCAGCCGCGGCGACTTGCCCACTGCGCCAGCAGCACGGCCGTGGCGGAAGCAACATTCAGGCTTTCAACCGCACCGCTGCCGGGAATCGACAGCTGCTGGTCACACTGACTGGCCAGGCTGCGGTCCATGCCCTCGCCTTCAGCGCCCATCACGTACACAAGACGCGACGGCAGCGACGCACGGAACACGTCATCACCGCCCTCGACCAGGGTTGCGGCCAGACCGAAACCGGCACTGCGCAGCTGCGCCATCGCCTCTGCAGTCTCCGGCAACTGCACCAGCGGCACCGATTCCGCACCGCCTTCGGCCACGCGTGCGGCAGCACCGGACAGCGCCAGCGTGCTGCCGGCCGGCAGCAGCAGCGCCTTGACGCCGAAGTGCGCGGCCGAGCGCAGGATCGCACCGAAGTTGTGCGGGTTGCCGACACCATCCAGCCACAACGCCAGCGCCGGGCCCTGCTCCAGATCGGCCAGCCACTGTGCCAGCGGCACGACCGGCGCGCGCAGCACGTCGGCCACCAGGCCTTCGTGGTGCGTGGTAGCGGCCAGCTTGTTGAGGTCGCCCTCCTCCACCACGCGATAGCCCACGCGGTTGGCCACGCACCACTTCAGCACCGGCTGCATGCGCGGAATCAGCGCGTCCACCAGGTACAGCTTGCGCAGCGCCTGCGGGCGCTTGGCGAACAGCGCCTGCACGGCGTTCCAGCCATACAGGCGCAGTTCGTCGTTGCCGCGCCCCGGCGGCGGCGGGGTGCCGCCCTCACGCGGAGGCAGCGGGGTGGCCCGCGGCGGTCGCGACGACGGGCGGCGGGCATTCTTCCAGGGATCATTCACTACGGGACAACTCCAGCTTGCGTTGACGCCAGAAATCGGCGTTCTTGATGCCCAGGGCATCGGGGTCGAAGATCGGATCGAGGCCGAGCTTCTTCTGTCGTTCGTAATCACGCAGGGCCAGCATGGCCGGCTTCTGGATGATGAGGATGGCAATGATGTTCAGCCAGGCCATCAGGCCCACGCCGATGTCACCCAGCGCCCAGGCCAGGGTGGCATTGTGGAACGCACCGAACACCACCATGCCGATGATGCCCAGGCGCAGCAGCAGCACGGTCAGCGGGCGCTTCTTGTTGTGGTTCACATAGCTGAGGTTGGTCTCGGCCATGTAGTAGTACGCCATGATGGTGGTGAAAGCGAAGAAGAAGATGGCGATCGAGACGAACGCCGAGCCCCAGCCCGGCAGCACCGCTTCCACGCCGGCCTGGGCGTAGCCCGCGCCTTCCGGGATGCCGGCCAGGCCCTGGAAGATCGGCGGGGCGCCGGCACCTGCCGGCGAGTACACGTTGTAGGTGCCGCTGGCCAGGATCAGGAACGCGGTGGCGGTGCACACCATCATGGTGTCGAAGTAGATGGCGAAGGCCTGCACGTAGCCCTGCTTGGCCGGGTGCGAGACTTCCGAAGCGGCCGCCGCGTGCGGGCCCGAACCCTGCCCGGCTTCATTGGCGTAGATGCCGCGCTTGATGCCCCACTCCACCGCCAGGCCCATCATCGCGCCGAATGCGGCGTGGGTGCCGAAGGCGCTCTTGAAGATGATGCCGAACATTTCCGGCACGCGATCGTAGTTGATGATCATGATGACGATGGCCATCAGGATGAAACCGGCGGCCATGAACGGCACCACCACTTCAGCGAAGTTGGCGATGCGCTTGACGCCACCAAAGATCACCACGCCCAGCAGCAGGGCCACGACGATGCCGATGCCCAGCTTCAGCGCCTGCACCGACTCCATGCCGAAGGCCTGGCCATCGAGCGGGCCGCACAGTGCGGTGCCACGGCAGGCGTTGATGATGCTGTCGGCGATGGCGTTGGCCTGCACGCCCGGCATCAGGAAGCCGGCGGCGATGATCGTGGCGATGGCGAAGGCCAGCGCGTACCACTTCAGGCCCATGGCCTTTTCGATGTAGTACGCCGGGCCACCGCGGTAGCGGCCTTCGGCGTCCTTGGTCTTGTAGATCTGCGCCAGGGTGCATTCCACGTACGAGGTGGACGCGCCGAGGAAGCCCATCACCCACATCCAGAAGATGGCACCCGGGCCGCCGAAGGCGATGGCGGTGGCCACGCCGGCGATGTTGCCGATGCCCATGCGGCCGGCCATCGACATGGCCAGGGCCTGGAACGAGGACACGCCAGCGTCGGATTTCTCACCCTTGACGGTGAGGCGGCACATCTCGAAGAAGCCGCGGATCTGCATGAAGCGGGTGCGCAGGCTGAAGAACAGGCCGGCGGCCAGGCACATGAAGATCAGTGCCTTGCTCCAGATGATGCTGTTGATGAAATGTACGGTAGCTTCCACGCGCGCTCTCTCCAGTCGGCGGGTTGTAAGGACGTCCCGTCGGCTGGAGGGGACCGGTCGATTCTCCCTGATCGAAGGCCGCTGCGGTAGCGCTGTTTTGTAGAGCCGAGCCCATGCTCGGCTTGGGCCCCCGAGGGCAGCCGAGCATGGGCTCGGCTCTACAGCGGCCAGCCTGCGTGTTCAGGGCAGCTGGGTGCGCACCCGGGCGAAACGGCGCAGGTCGTGCAGTTCGCCGCGCTTGTAGACCGCGCAGCGGTCCACGCCCTCTTCCTGGAAGCCGTTCTTCTCCAGCACCCGCGCCGAGCCGAGGTTGAAGTCGACTACCCCGGCCTGCAGCCTGAACAGGCGCAGCTCATCCATCACCCACGGCGCGAACAGGCCGACCACGCGGGTCATCAGGCCCTGGCCCCAGTAGGCCTGGCCCAGCCAGTAGCCGAGTTCAGCCATATGACCGCGCTCGGCACTGCCCTGCTGGGCGCCGACGCTGCCGCAGGCCTGGCCATCGATCTCGATGGCCAGATTCAGGGTACCCGGCGTGAGCACGCGACCGGCGAGGAAGGCCTCGCCGTCGGCGCGCGTGTACGGGTACGGGAAGCGGTCGCGCAGGCCGCGCGACACGTCGGGGTCGTTGGCGTGGCGCAACAGGGATTCCAGATCATCCGGGCGCCAGGGGCGCAGCTGGAAGCCGTCGCCTCGAAGTGGGGTCAGCGCCCTTTCCCTTTGGGAAAGGGATCCGACCCCGTCGGCGGGCCGGTCAGGCATGACCACCCACCGAGGGCGATTCCGCTTCCTGCTTCTCCAGCTCGCGCTTCACCGCTTCCGGCGAACGCGTGTACGGGGCCAGCCGCGCGTAGAACGCCGGCACCACGAACAGAGACAGGAAGGTCGAAAGAGTCACGCCGAAGATGATCACGATGCCGATGGTGCCACGGCTGGCCGAGCCGGGGCCACCGGCCACCACCAACGGGATCGCGCCGACCACGGTGGCGATCGAGGTCATCAGGATCGGGCGCAGGCGCACCATCGCCGATTCGATGATCGCCTCGCGTACCGTGCGCCCGTCATCGCGCAGCTGGTTGGCGAATTCGACGATGAGGATGCCGTTCTTTGCCGCCAGGCCCACCAGCATGACGATGCCGATCTGGCTGAAAAGATTCACCGTGCCCCCGCTCACCCACAAGCCGACCAGCGCGCCGAGCACGCCCAGCGGCACTGTCAGCATGATGGTGAGCGGGTGGATGAAGCTTTCAAACTGCGCGGCCAGCACCAGGTACACCACCAGCAGGGCCATGGCGAAGGTCAGCAGCACTGCGCCACCGGCACTCTGGTATTCGCGCGATTCGCCCTTCCAGTTCACCTGCGCGTACTGCGGCAGCTCTTCGCGGGCCACGTTCTGCGCCCAGGCGATGGCCTCGCCCAGCGGATAGCCCGGCGCCAGGCCGGCGGTGATGGTGATCGAGCGCAGGCGGTTGAAGCGGTTCAGCGTGCCCGCCTCGGCCACTTCACTGAGCGTGACCAGGTTGGACAGCGGCACCAGCTCGCCGGAGGTGGCACGCACGCGGATCGCGGCCAGGTCGGCCGGGCTGGCACGGCCATCGCGACCGGCCTGCACCAGCACGTCGTACTCCTCGCCGTTGTCGACGAATGTAGTGACGCGGCGCGAGCCCATCATGGTTTCCAGCGCCGAACCGATCGCGGTGACCGGCACGCCGAGATCGGCCGCACGCTGGCGGTCGATGTTCACCCGCATCTGTGGCCGGGTTTCCTTGTAGTCCGAATCCGGGCCGACCAGGCCGGGATTGTCGGCCATGCGCAGCAGGATGCGGTCGCGCCACTGCGCGATCTCGGCATATTCCGGGCCGCCCAGCACGATCTGGAACGGCTGGCCGCCGCTGCGCACCAGGCCACCGCCCACCTGCGTGCGAACGCGTACGCCGCGCATGGTGTCCAGTTCTTTCTGCAGCTCATTGGCCACTTCCGGCGTGCCCTCGCTGCGCTGGCGCCACGGCTGCAGGAAGATGCTGACGCGGCCGGTATGCATTTCCTCGCTGGCGCCCCACCCGCCGGGTACGCGCGGGTTGGCGCGCACAATCGGCTTGTCCGGACCGACGTGCGGGGCCAGCAGCGCTTCCACCTGCTGTACCTGCTGCACGGTGTAGTCGTAGCCGGCGCCTTCCGGGCCGTCGATCATGATCTGGAACGAACCGCGGTCTTCGGCTGGCGCCAGCTCCGATGGCAGCAGTTTCAGCAGGCCCCAGCTGGCGGCCAGCGCGGCCACCATCACCAGCAGATAGATCCAGGTGCGGTCGACATGGTGGTCGAGCACGCGGCCATAGCCCGAGGCCAGGCGTTCCAGGTTGCGGTTGATGAAGCCATGCAGGCCGCGCGGTGCCTGCCCGGTGTGTGGCTTGAGCAGCTTGGAGGCCATCATCGGCGTCAGCGTCAGCGCCACGAACGCGGACAACGCCACCGCTGCCGCCAGCGCCACCGCCAGTTCGCGGAACAGGCGGCCGGTATTGCCTTCCAGGAAACCGACCGGCAGGAACACCGCCACCAGCACGGCGGTGGTGGCGATCACCGCGAAGGCAACCTGCGTGGTACCACGCTTGGAGGCCACCAGCGGGGGCTCGCCCAGGTCGATGCGGCGCTGCACGTTCTCCACCACCACGATCGCGTCGTCCACCACCAGGCCGATGCACAGCACCAGGGCAAGCAGGGTCAGCAGGTTGATCGAAAAATCGAACGCATACAGTGCGATGAACGCAGCCACCAGGCAGACCGGCACCGTCACCGCCGGAATCAGTGCGGCGCGGAAGCTGCCGAGGAACAGCCAGATCACCGCCAGCACCAGGATCATCGCCTCCACCAGCGTGGCGTAGACGCGGTCCACGGCAGCTTCGATGAAGGTGGTGTTGTCGAACGCCACGAAGATCTGCGTGCCCTTGGGCAGCGACAGCGCAACGCGTTCGGCTTCGGCACGCGCGGTGCGCGCCACGTCCAGCGAGTTGGCGGTGGAGGTCTTGACGATGCCCAGGCCGATGCCGGGCTCACCGTTGCTGCGGTAGTACGCGCGACGCTCGGCCGAGGCCAGTTCGATCTTCGCCACGTCGCCCATGCGCACCACGTAGCCGTCGCGCCCCTTGCCCAGCGGGATGGTCGCAAAGTCTTCCGGCTTGACGTAGTTGCGCTCCACGCGCAGGGTGAAATCGCGGTCGGTCGACTCGATGCGGCCGGCCGGCAGTTCCACATTCTCGTTGCGCAGTGCGGTTTCCACATCGCCGGTGGTCAGCCCGCGCGCGGCCAGCTGGTCACGGTCCAGCCAGATGCGCATCGCATAGCGCTGGCGGCCGCCGATGCGGACCTGGGCCACGCCATCGAGGCTGGAAAAGCGATCAACCACGTAGCGGTCGGCGTAGTCGCTCAGTTCCAGCGTGTCCATGGTCGAGGAGACCATGTTGAACCAGATGATCGGGTCGGCATCGCTCTCGACCTTGGCGATTTCCGGCGGCCGCGCTTCTTCCGGCATGCGGTCGGCGACGCGGCTGACCGCATCGCGCACGTCGTTGGCCGCCGCTTCGATATCGCGGTTGGAGGTGAACTCGATGCTGACCTGCGAACGGCCGTTGGTGCTGCGCGCGTTGATGGTATCGATGCCTTCGATGCCGGCCAGCGCATCTTCCAGCACCTGGGTGATGCGGCTTTCGATGACGGCCGCCGAGGCGCCGGTGTAGTCCACCGACACCGACACGATCGGTGGATCGATGGCGGGCAGTTCGCGCAGGGTCAGGCGGGTAAAGGACATCACGCCCAGCACCAGCAGCAGCAGGCTCATCACCACGGCGAACACCGGCCGCTGGATGGAGATGTCGGACAGCTTCATCCGCCGTGGCCCTCGGCCGCGACCGGAGCCGGCGCATCAGCCGGCTTCGCACCGCTGGCCGGTGCCGCATCCTTGGCCGCGACCTTCAGGCCCGGGCGCAGCTTGCCGGTACCATCGACCACGATGCGCTGGCCGGCGTCCAGGCCCTGCTTGATCTCGACCACGCCGGCACGGCGAGCACCGGTCACCACGTCCACGCGCTCGACGCTGTCGTCGTTCTTGATGCGGTACACGAAGGTATCGCGGCCCACCTGCACCACGGCGATTTCCGGCACCACCAGCGCCGGGCGCTCGGGACGGAACAGGCGCACGTCCAGCAGCATGCCCGGGCGCAGTGCGTGGTCGCCGTTGGCGAAGTCGGCACGCACGGTCACCGCACGGGTGGCCGGATCGATACGTGCATCGATGGTGCTGACCACGCCTTCGAAGCTGCGGCCCGGCCACGCCACGCTGGTGGCGCTGACCTTGTCACCGACGCCCAGTGCGGCCAGTTCCACTTCCGGCACCTGGAAATCGATGTGCATGTGCTCGATGTCGTCGAGCGTGGCGATCACCGTGGTCGGCGTCAGCAGCGTGCCCGGGCTGACCTGGCGGATGCCAAGCACGCCGGCGAACGGCGCGCGCACACGACGGTCACCGATGTCCGACTGCATCTGCGTCACCCGCGCCTCGGCGGCATCGCGGATCGACTTCTGCGTATCCAGCGTGGCGCTGGACACCAGCCGCTGCGTGGCCAGTTCGCGCTGCCGCTTGTACAGCTGGTCGGCTTCGTGGAAGGTGGCCTGCGCCTGCACCAGCGCCGCTTCCTGGGCCTGCCCGCGCAGGGTCACGATCGGTGCACCGGCGGCAATGTGCTGGCCGCTTTCGAAATGCACCTTCTCGACGATTTCGCTGACCTTGGCGGTGACGCTGATCGACTCGCGCGCCTTGGCCGTGCCCAGCGCCTGCAGGGTGTCATTCCACAACGTGGGCTGCACCACCTGCGCAGTGACCGGCACCGCTTCGCCCTGCCGACGTGCGGCGGCCTCCTGTTTGCCTGCGCACCCGGCCAGCACAGCCAGGCTGAGGCCAAGGGCCAGGGTCGAAGCGATACGAGCCAACATGAACGGTCCTGATTGATCCACGGCCGCCGAGTGTAGGCAAGGGCCCGCAAAAGCGGTATGTGCCAAGCGTTTACCGGCGTGGAACCGAAGCCGTGATAGCGCCTTGAACCCGTTCCGTGCAAGGCTGCCCCTGGCAGTGTCGGCGTGTGTCGGGGTGTATCCAGCTACCCATCGCCGGTGCCGCCATCGTAGAGTCGAAGCTGCCCGACGGAGGGCGTTGGGCAGGGGGCGGATCCTGGCGGGGATCCGGCCCCGTTTTTTTGTCCGGCAGCAACGCCGGGCATGGCCCGGCGCTACCGTTCCGCACGTTGGTCAATACCGGTAGTTCACCTTCATCCACAGGCTGCGCCCGGGCTCATTGATGCGCACCGGGTCGGCCGGAAAGCCGAAATCGGCACTGCCGGCCAGGTTCAGGTGCTCGCTGTAGGCGCGGTCGAACAGGTTGTCGACGCCCGCGCTGAGCTGCAGCTGCGAACTGAAACGGTACGCGGCGTTGAGCGCGAACGTGGCGAAACCGGCACTCGGCCCGAGGTCCTGGGCCACCACGTTGCCTTGACCGTCGGCCACGCGGTGCTGGTGGGTGACCGCACGCAGCAGTGCCCCGGCACTCCAGCGCTGGCCTTCCCAGTTCGCACTCAGGCGCGCTTCCAGCGGCGGCATCTGCGGCAGCGGACGCTGCTGGTCGCGGTTCTCGCCCCACGCGTAGGCCAGCGTGCCCCCCAGCTTCCACTGTTCGGCCAGGCTTACTTCCAGCCCCGCCTCGGCACCGGCGATGCGCGCATCAATGTTGCTGGCCTGGCTCATGCCCATCATGCCGCTGCCGTGATAGGTGAACAGGATGTAGTCCTGGATCTGCCCGGCGTAGGCCGAGACCCAGGCCTGCACGCGTGGGCCCTTGTACTGCAGGCCGACGTCGAGCTGGGTGGTGTGCTCGGGCTGGATGCCGGCGAAGGCGTTCGATGCACCGGCCGGACCGTGATCGGGCGAGAACAGCTCCCAGTAATCGGGCATGCGCTGGCTGTGGCCGAGACCGGCATACCAGGTCAGGCCGTCGGCCAGGTCCTGCTCGTAACGCAGGAAACCACTGCCGAGCCACTCCTTGCGACGCTGGCCTGCGGTCGGATTGGGCATGTTCCCCATCATCCCGCGGATCGACTGCCGCTCATCGCGCACGCTGGCGCGATCGATGCGCAGACCACTGATCCAGCGCTGGTCGGTGCCGGCGCCCAGGGTCAGTTCGGTGAACACGCCATAGCGACGGAAGTTGGCATCGGTCTGCCAGTCGGCCTGCCTGTAGGTGTCACGCCCCATGCCCATGCGTCCACGATGGCGGCTGTCTTCGCCATCCACCCCCGCCACCAGCTGCACGTCCTGCCAGCGCCACTCGGAACTGACCCGGCCGCCCTGGGTACGGCGGTCCACGTTCGACGCCATCGGCATCGGCATCATGCTGTTGGGATTCGGCGTGCGCAGCGTGTAGTTGTCCATCACGTGGTCGGCTTCGTTGTAGTACACGTTGGCCTGCACCGTGTCCCACGCGCCCGGCAGGTTGCGCTTCTCGAAGCGTGCCGCGTAACTGGTGCGTTCGAACGCGGCGCCGTCCATGCCACGCCCGGCATAGCGCGCGATCGCATCACCGGCCCCGGCGGAGATCTCCAGCAGCGTGTCGGCATCCGGCGTCCAGCCAATGGCCACGTCACCGTTCCACTTGCGCCACTTCGACGGCACCACATCGCCGTGGCCGTCCTTGTAGTCATCGGCTTCGGACCGGTTGCCGCTGGCGCGCACATAGCCGGTCGGGTTGCCCAGGGTCAGGTCCAGCACCTGGTCGTTGCGGTTGCGCGAGCCAACCAGCGCACTGGCATCAGCACGCAGGCCCGGTTCCTCGAAGCGCGGCGTATCGCGCTCGAAACGCACGGTGCCGGCCGAGGCGCCTGCGCCCCAGCGCACGCTCTGCGGGCCCTTGATGATGGTCAACCGATCGAAGCTCTCCGGCGCGATGTAGGACAACGGATTGTCCATGCGCGACGGGCAGGCACCGATCAGGTTGCCATCGTTGCTGAGGATGTTCAGCCGCGAACCGAACATGCCGCGCAGCACCGGGTCGCCGTTGGTGCCGCCATTGCGGATGGCGGAGAAGCCGGGGACGGTCTTCAGGTAATCGGCACCGTCGCTGGCCGGCACCGGCTGCCGCGGCAGGCGCGGATCGGTCACCCAGTGCAGCGGCGAGGACGGTGCGGCGGCGGTGACCACCATCGTGTCGAGGGTGCGCGCCTCGTCGGCGGGCGCAGCGTGGGCCAGTGACGCGGCCACGGCCAGGCCAAGGGCAACCGGCAGGCGCGCACGGGCACCCGCGGGGCGGGAAGTCATTTTCATCGGAACAGCTCCAAAGTACGCACGCGCGCACGGCGCCCGGGCAGGCGTCGTGCGGCAGATTCATGGGGATATCAGCGGACGATGGAGGGGGGCGGTGGCCCACGTGCGGCGTGCGCCGGCCAGCGCAGTGCCAGCAGCACCTGCTGTGACCACGGGAACACCAGGCGCGGCCGCCACAGCAGCGGCAACAGCAGCACCAGCACCGCCAGCCATGGCAGCAGGCGCATGGCCAGTACGCAGTACTCGCAGGCTTCGCCATGCATGGCGTGGGGGTCGGCCGGGCGGTCAGGCGCTGCCGGCGTGGCCCCGTGTAGATCGTGCCCGGCCATGGCCATGCCGTGCATGTCATGGCCCATCGCGGCGTGGTCCATGCCCGCCATTGCAGCGTGGTCCATCGGGTGCGCCTGCAGCGCGCGGCTGACCAGTGGCGCAAGCACCATCAGCAGCGTCGCCAGGATGGCGAGCCGGAGCAGAAGGCGTTGCGGGCGGGACAGGCGGGTCACCCCGCTAGTGTAGAGCCGGGTCCAGGGTTGCCCGTGCGACGAACGGTCGCAGGAAGGGGGGGTTATCGGCAGGGCTGCGCCCTGCACCCGCAGAGACCACGGCAAGAGCCGAAGCAAAAAGCAAAAGCGGTTTCCTGTGGGTAGGCGGGGTGGGTCCGGTTGCGGGAGACGCCGTAAACCCGTCCTTGGGGGCTTGGCCGCGGCATCCATGCCGCGGACACTCCCGCAACCGGACCCACCCCGCCTTCGACAGATCTCTGCGATCTGCAGTAGATCCACGCCATGCGTGGATGAATCTCCATCGGAATCGAATATTTCGAATTGGAATCGAAAAGCATCCACGCATGGCGTGGATCTACCGTGTCGACCAAGGTCGACACCTACCAACAGCCATCGGAATCTGTCAGAGGTGGGGCGGTGTCGGAGTGCGGGGTGTCAGCCGCATGGATGCGGCTGCCAAGCCCCCAGGGACGGGTTCACGGCGTCCCCGCACTCCGACACCGCCCCGCCATCCCACGGAATGCAAGCTTTTGCCATTGACGTTGCCGTTGATTCTGCGGGTGCAGGGCGCAGCCCTGCCCGACCCACCCTCACACCGTGATGGTCTGGGTCAGTGACTCCCAGGTCGGTGGCACCGGCCACGCGGCCGCCTGGTTGCCATCCAGCACCCGCCGCAGGTCACGCGGATCGATCTGCGGTGCCAGTACGTGCACCAGCTCCAGCGCGTAATCGCGCAGCACGCGGTCGCGCGGCAGCACCGCCCAGGCGATGCACTCGCTGATCGGATCCGGAGCAGGCCACGACCTCAGGTCTTCGTCGTTGGAACTGACCGCCATCTCGGCCAGCAGCCCCACGCCCAGACCCGTACGCACGTAGGTCTTGATCAGGTCGGCATCGAGCGCGGTCAGTGCCAGGTCCGGCACCAGCCCATTTGCGGCAAAGGCGCGCTGCAGCGACGAGTTCGGCCGTGTCGAGGATTCATAGCTGATCAACGGCTGGCGGGCCAGCGCGGCCAGGTCCGGCGCACGACCGGCGCGATCCAGTGGATGGCCCTTGGGCACCACCACCAGCCGGCGCCAGCGGAACAGCGGCACCGCGATGCCATCGGTGGGTTCGCCACCGGCGGTACTGATGATCGCGATATCGGCATCGCCCTGGTTCAGGCGGTCCAGTGCGTCGGCTTCACCGGCCTGCTGCAGGTGCACGCTCACCTGCGGGTAGGCCTGCTTGATCGCCGCCACCGCCGGCGGCAGCACGAAGCGCGCCTGGGTGTGGGTGGTGGTCAGGATCAGCTGGCCCTGGCTCTCGCGGCGCTGGTTGGCCGCGTAGGTGCGGATGTTGTTGGCCTCGGCCAGCACCGCGCGGGCGCGGGCGATGACCTCGGTGCCGGCCGGGGTGACCGACTCCAGACTGCGGCCCTTGCGCACGAACAGCAGGAAGCCGAGCTCGTCCTCCAGCTGCTTGAGCTGCTTGGACAGGCCGGGCTGGGTGGCGTGCACGCGCGAGGCGGCCAGCGTGATGTTCAGCTCGGCGTCGGCGATGGCAACCAGGTAGCGCAGCTGGGTCAGCGTCATGGGAGGCAGGCGGCGTGGGGCGGAGGTCCACTCTAGGGTCAATTGCCGTCACCAGCTTATAACCAAAGGTTGTTTAAGAAAGGTATCTGGTCATTTCCGGGCGTCATATGCCGGCGCTACGGTCAGCCGGCAGCCGCTGGCCTGAACAGCCAGCCCTCCCCTTTCGCCCGCCGGCGTCCGGCGCGGCCCCGTTCCCGGAGCGCTTCCATGGCCCTGTACGACTCCATCCTCGATACCGTCGGCAACACCCCCATCGTCAAGCTGCAGCGCCTGGCGCCGCCGCAGGTCAGCCTCTACGCCAAGGTCGAGTCGTTCAACCCGGGCGGCTCGGTGAAAGACCGCCTGGCACTGGCGATCATCCTCGACGCCGAAGCGCGCGGCCTCCTCAAGCCCGGCGACACGATCGTGGAGGCCACCTCGGGCAACACCGGCGTGGCGCTGGCGATGGTCGCCGCGGCACGTGGTTACAAGTTCGTGGCGACCATGGTCGAGACCTTCTCGGTGGAGCGTCGCAAGCTGATGCGCGCGTATGGCGCGAAGGTGATCCTGACCCCAGCCGCCGAACGCGGCAGCGGCATGGTGCGCAAGGCGCGCGAACTGGCCGAGCAGCACGGCTGGTTCCTGGCCAGCCAGTTCGCCAATCCGGCCAATCCGGCGTATCACCGCAATACCACCGCCGCCGAAATCCTGCGCGACTTTGCCGGCAAGCGGCTGGACTACTTCGTCAGCGGCTGGGGCACCGGTGGCACGCTCACCGGCGTGGGCGAAGTACTGAAGGTCGCGCGCCCGCAGACCCGCATCATCGCCACCGAGCCGGCCGGCGCCGCACTGCTGAAGGGCGATGACTGGAAGCCGCACAAGATCCAGGGCTGGACCCCGGATTTCGTGCCCGACGTACTCAACCGCGATGTGGTGGATGAACTGGTGTCGGTTGATGATGACCGCGCCATCGCCACCGCGCGCCGGCTGGCGGCGGAGGAAGGCATCTTCGTCGGCATCTCCGCCGGCGCTACTGTGGCCAGCGCACTGGACGTGGCCGCACGCGCCGAACCGGGTTCAGTGATTCTGGCCATGCTTCCGGACACCGGTGAGCGCTACTTCTCCACGCCGCTGTTTGCCGATGTGAATGAAGGCTCCGACGACGAGTGGCTGGCCGGCCTGCCGTGATGCACAGGGTCGGATCCCTTTCCCGTCGGGAAAGGGCTCTGACCCCCTTCTGCTTCAGCCTGCGTGAAGGCGTCGCCCGCCATCGTGCATGAAGGCCGTCGGATCGCAGCGCGTGAGACGGTCATGACGCAGTATCGATGCCCTGTCCCCTACCGTGGGAACAGCCGGCGCAGATGCTGCGCGGATCACCTCACAGGCAGGAGACGGACGCATGAAGATCGAAGTTTGGCAGGGCGACATCACGACCCTGGCGGTGGATGCGATCGTCAACGCGGCCAACGAAACACTGCTCGGTGGCGGCGGTGTCGACGGCGCGATCCATCGTGCAGCCGGCCCCGCATTGCTGGCCGAATGCCAGCAGTTGCCGGAGCTGCGCCCGGGCGTGCGTTGCCCGACCGGCGAAGTGCGCGCCACCGGTGCCCATGCGCTGCCGGCACGCCACGTACTGCACACGGTCGGTCCGGTCTGGCATGACGGCCAGCGCGACGAACCGGCACTGCTGGCCAACTGCTACTGGAAATCGCTGCAGCTTGCCGAGTCGCTGGGCGTACAGTCGATCGCGTTCCCGGCCATCAGTTGCGGCGTGTATGGCTATCCGCTGTACCAGGCTGCACAGATCGCGGTGACGGAAACGCTGGCATGGCAGCGCAGCCACGCGCAACCGATGCGCATCGTGCTGGTCGCGTTCAACACGGCCACTGCCAAGGCCTACCAGCAGGCGCTGGCCACCGCCGGACAGAGCACGGAAAGCGAGCCACGCGGCACGCTGCTGCCGCCGCTCGGCGATGCAGGCCTTGCCGCCGCGCATTGAAACGCGACGCAGCATGGAAAGGAAAAGGCCGGGCATTGCCCGGCCTTTTCCGTTGCACCGTCGATGTCATCCACGCATGGCGTGGATCACACTCAACGACTGGCAGCTTCCACCGCAGCAGCGTCATCGGCCACGGCGGCTGCCGCGTCGGCTGCGGCGCGTGCAGCCGACGCGGCAGCACCGTCGGCACTGGCGCCCTCAACCTGCACGCGCACTTCCACCATGCCTGCGCCATTGTTCAGGCCGGACACGTCGACGGTGTAGTGGCCGGCCGGCAGCGTTTCTTCCAGCCGCGCATTGGTGCCATTGCCACCGTCGTCGTTGGTCAGCTCGACATCCCCGCCGACCACGCGCAGCACGGTATCGACCTGGCTGGAGATCGCATCCAGGCGCACGTCGGCGGGACGATCCAGGGTCAGCAGGAAGCGGCGACGGCCGTCGTTGTCCAGCATGGTGTACACGCTGCCCGACTTCGGCAGGGCGGTACCATCGCGCTCGACCAGATTCCCCGGCAGTTCGATGCGGTTGGCCGACAGGGTGAACATGCCATTGACGCCGCTGCCGAGGCCACGCGCGGTCAGGGTGTACTTGCCCGGCTTCAGCGACAGGGTCAGCCGCGAGTTGGTGCTGTCGTTGCCATCGTCGTTCTCGGCTTCAACGCCCTGGCCCGACAGCTTCAGCACCGGATCGAAGACATCCGACACCAGGCGGATTTCGTACAGGCCGGCCTTGTCCACCTGCAGGGTGTAGTCCTGCGAGTCACTGGCCAGCATGTCCACGATTTCGCCACTGCCCGCCAACGGCTTGCCGTCGTAGGGTTTCAGCTTCTCGGCGCGCAGGCGATACGGACCAAAGGCGGTCGGGCCATCGGCATTGACCGCCACCTGGTAGGTGCCGCCGCCATTGGCACGGAACGCCAGCGAGACGTCGCCTTCGCGTTCGTAACCGGTGTTGCTGGTGGAAACAAGGCTGCCGTTGTTGAACACGGCGATCGAGCCGCTGAGGGCACCGGTCAGCTTCAGGCCAACCAGTTCCCTGTCTTCCAGCTTGATCTGGTAGAGCTGGTGATGGCTGCCGTCGTTGAAGTTGATGCCGCTGCGCGAGGTGATCTCGCCGGACACCGGCTTGTCGAAATCGAGCGACGCGGCCTTGCCTGCGTCACCACTGCTGCCGATGCGGTTGCAACCGCCGGCGACCAGGACCGCGGCTACGGTCAGTGTGAGTGCTGCCAAACGCATGTTGTTTCTCCTTGGCCTTCCATGTAGTTCCCGCGTGCCGGCCGGGCGCGCGGGGCCGGAAACGATACCCGCAAAAGCAAACGCCGGCGTGATGCCGGCGTTGCCCTGTTCATCCAGCGATGGGACGGATCAACCGTTCCACTTGCCCAGCGCGGCCAGGCCGTTGTCCTTGGCGCGCTCGTACACGGTCTTCTGGGCAGCGGCGTAGTTGCCCTTCATGTCCTTGGCCCACAGCTTCAGCGCGGCCTGCTGCATGGCGCGGCCGTAGGAGAAGCTCAGCGGCCACGGCAGGTTGCCCAGCTGGTTCATCGCGTTCAGGTGCTCGGTCGACTGTTCGTCGCTCTGGCCACCGGACAGGAACACCACGCCCGGCAGGATCGCCGGCACGGTGCTCTTCAGGCACATCACGGTCGACTCGGCCACTTCCTCGACGTCGGCCTGCTCATCGCAGTTCTTGCCGGAGATGACCATCGACGCCTTCAGGATGGTGCCTTCCAGCAGCACGTTCTGCTGGTACAGCGCGTCGAACAGCGAACGCAGGGTGGCTTCGGTGACTTCGTAGCAGGTCTCGATGTCGTGGTCGCCGTCCATGATCACTTCCGGCTCGACCATCGGCACCAGGCCGCATTCCTGGCACAGGGCGGCATAACGGGCCAGCGCGTGAGCGTTGGACTCGATGCAGGTGCCCGACGGAATGCTCTCGCCGATGTTGATGACCGCACGCCACTTGGCGAAGCGCGCACCCAGCTTGTAGTACTCCTGCAGGCGCTCGCGCAGGCCGTCCAGGCCTTCGGTGACCAGTTCGCCCGGGCAGCCGGCCAGCGGGTGCGCACCCTTGTCCACCTTGATGCCCGGAATCATGCCGTGGTCGGCCATGTACTTGGCGAACGGCACGCCGTCCCTGGTCGACTGGCGGATGGTTTCGTCGTACAGGATGGCGCCGGAAATGTGCTCGTTGAGCTTCGGCGTGGTCAGCAGCAGCTCGCGGTAGGCACGACGGTTCTCCTCGGTGTTCTCGATACCGACGCCGGCGAAACGCTTGGCGATGGTAGCGGTGGATTCGTCGATCGCGATGATGCCCTTGCCCGGGGCGACCATGGCCTGGGCGGTTTCGGCCAGCTGTTCGATGCTCATGTATTTCCTGTGGCGGGTGCGGGAAAAACGTAAGTATAGCCCCGCTGCCCGTTGCCCCGGTGTCGAGGTCAGGATGGAAACGATTCCAAGTCTGCACAGGACAAAGAATGTCCTGCCGTTGGGGGTCAGAGCCCCTGCGGGGATCTGCCTCTGGGCCGGCGTGAGGGTCAGATCCCTGCAGGGGCTCTGACCCCGGATCGGCAGCGCCGACCCGATACCGTCAAGGCTTACAGATCGCCCAGGCCGATGGCGCGGCCGTCGTCGCCCACTTCCAGCAGGCGCAGGGTGTTGGTCGCGCCCAGGGTTTCCATATGCTCGCCGCTGGTGAACACGACGCGGTTGCCGGCCTGCAGCAATTCGGCTTCGACCAGCAGGCGGATGCTGCCACGCGCGGCTTCGCGCGGGGTCAGGCCGCGGCTGTCGAAATTGATCGGATAGACATCGCGCATCAGCGCCATCTGCCGGCGTGCGCCGTCATGGCGGGTGACCGCGAACACCGGCGCCTTGGCACGGAAACGCGACAGGTAACGCGCAGTGCCACCGGATTCGGTCATCGCCACGATCGCGCGCACGCCCACGTGCTGGGACAGGAACATGGTGGCCATGGCAATGGCCTGGTCGGCACGTTCCAGGTTGCGCGGCGAAGCGTTGAAGTCGGTCTCGGTCTGGAACTGGCGCTCGGCCCCCAGGCAGATGCGCGCCATCGCTTCGACGGCCTTGACCGGCCAGGCACCGGCAGCGGTCTCGGCCGACAGCATCACCGCATCGGTGCCATCGATGACCGAGTTGGCCACGTCCAGCACTTCAGCACGGGTCGGGATCGGGCTTTCCACCATCGACTGCAGCATCTGCGTGGCGGTGATCACCACCTTGTTCTGCGCCAGCGAGGCCTTGATGATCTTCTTCTGCAGGCCCGGCAGTTCGGCATCGCCGATTTCCACGCCGAGGTCGCCACGGGCCACCATCACCACGTCGCTGGCCTCGACGATTTCTTCCAGGTTCTCGATGGCCTCCGTGCGCTCGATCTTCGACACCAGCGCAGCGTCACAGCCATGCGAGCGGGCGATATCACGCGCGTCGTTCATGTCCTGCGCGTTGCGGCAGAACGACACGGCGATGAAGTCGACGCCGATCTTGGCGACGATGCCGATCAGCTCCTTGTCACGCTCGGTCAGCGCGCCCAGCGACAGGCCGCCGCCCTGCTTGTTCAGGCCCTTGCGGTCGGACAGTACGCCGTCGTTGAGCACGGTGTTGATGATGCGTTCGCCCTGCACCTCGACCACCTGCAGCTGCATCAGGCCATCGTCGAGCAGCAGCACATCACCCGGGCCGACGTCCTGCGGCAGGCCGAGGTAACTGACACCGACCTGGGTGGCATCACCCGGGCCGGCGTTGGTGCTGGCGATCAGGTCGAAGCGGTTGCCCGCCTTCAGTTGCACCTTGCCTTCGGCGAAGCGCTCGATGCGGATCTTCGGGCCTGGCAGGTCGGCCAGGATGCCCACTTCCACACCCACGCGGGCGGCGGCGGCACGCACTTCGGCAGCACGTTTGGCCTGGCCGGAGGGGTCACCGTGGCTGAAGTTGAGGCGCACCACGTTGACGCCGGCGCGGAACAGATCCTCCAGCACGCCCGGCGGATCAGTGGCCGGGCCGAGGGTGGCAAGGATCTTGGTGCGACGCTGACGCTCGAACATGGTGAATGGGCCTCTCCCGATAAAGAACGGAAATTAGCACATCCTTCACGCCGCATGTATACGGTTACAGCCTTGTGCTGCCTGACTCCGCGGGTCATGGAACGGACATGGTCCGGACATACGCTGGCGCAGGCCCCCCGGTAGCGCCGGGCCATGCCCGGCGGGCGTTGGGCAAAGCCGCCGGGCATGGCCCGGCGCCACCGGTCAAAGGTGTGTCAGGCCAACAGCGTCGTCAGCTGTGCCGGCTCGCGTGCCAGCTGGCCCGCACCGGCTTCAGTGAGTTCCGCTTCACCACCAAAGCCCCACAGCACGCCCACGCTTCGCAGACCATGGTGGCGAGCGCCCTCGATGTCCATGCGGCGGTCGCCGATCATCCAGCACTGCACGGGCTGCACCTGCAGGCGGCGCAGCGCCTCCCCGACCAGTTCCGGCTTGTGGCTGCGCGAACCGTCCAGGGTCGAACCGACGATCTCCTCGAACAATCCACCAAAAGGCAGGTGGGCGAGGATGCGGCGCGCGTGCGGCTCGTTCTTGGCAGTGACCACCGCCAGGCGGTGGCCACGACCATGCAGCGTACGCAGCGTGTCTTCAATCTGCGGGTACACCGTGTGCTCGCGCCAACCTTCGGCGTCGAAGCGCTCGCGGTAATAGCCCACCGCCTGCTCCACCCGCGCCGGTTCACCGAACAGCGGCGCGAAGGTGGTGCGCAGCGACGGACCGATCCAGCCCAGCAGCGTTTCCTGCGCCGGCACCGGATGGTCCATCTTCTGCAGCGCGTAGGCGATGCAGGCGGTAATGCCCACCTGCGAATCGATCAGCGTGCCGTCCAGGTCGAAGAACAGGACATCCTTGCCGTGGCCGGCACTCATGCGCCGCGCGCGTCGAGTGCCGCCACTGCAGGCAGGGTCTTGCCTTCCAGGAACTCCAGGAACGCGCCGCCACCGGTGGAGATGTAGCTGACGTCCTTGGCGATATCGAACTTGTCGACCGCCGCCAGAGTGTCGCCGCCGCCCGCGATGGAGAAGGCCGGCGAGCTGGCAATCGCACGGGCCAGTGCTTCGGTGCCCTTGCTGAAGGCTTCGAACTCGAACACACCGACCGGGCCGTTCCAGACCACGGTGCCGGCCTTCTCGATCAGCTGCGCGTACTGCGCGGCGGTCTGCGGGCCGATATCCAGGATCAGATCGTCTTCGGCAACGGCATCGACCGCCTTCACTTCGGCGACGGCGTCGGGCAGGAACTGCTTGGCGGTGACCACGTCCACCGGCAGTGGAATGTCGGCGCCACGCGCCTTGGCATCGGCCACGATCTTCCTGGCGGTGTCCAGCAGATCCGGCTCGCACAGCGACTTGCCGACGTTGTAGCCAGCGGCAGCGATGAAGGTGTTGGCGATGCCGCCACCGACGATCAGCTGATCGACCTTGACGACCAGGTTGGCCAGCAGTTCCAGCTTGGTGCTGACCTTGCTGCCGGCAACAATGGCCAGCAACGGCTTGGCCGGTGCGTCCAGCGCCTGTGCCAGTGCATCCAGCTCGGCCATCAGCAGCGGGCCACCGGCAGCCACCGGGGCGAAGCGGATGACGCCGTGGGTGGAGGCCTGGGCGCGATGCGCGGTACCAAACGCATCCATCACGAACACGTCGCACAGCGCGGCGTACTTCTTCGACAGGGCCTCATCGTCCTTGCCCTCGCCGACGTTCATGCGGCAGTTTTCCAGCAGCACCAGCTGGCCCGGCTGCACGTCGACGCCGTCGATCCAGTCGCGCACCAGCGGAACCTCGCGGCCGAGCAGCTCGGACAGGCGCGCCGCCACCGGTGCGAGTGAGTCGGCTTCGGTCCACACGCCTTCCTTCGGGCGACCCAGGTGCGAGGTGACCATCACCGCCGCGCCCTGCTCCAGCGCGCGCTTGAGCGTCGGCAGCGAAGCGGTGATGCGCTGTTCGGAAGTGATGCGGCCATTCTCGATCGGCACGTTCAGATCCTGGCGGATCAGCACGCGCTTGCCGGAGAGGTCGAGGTCGGTCATGCGGACGATGGACATGGGCAACTCTTTGGCTCAGGGACGGGATGCCGGGATGCGGCAGGCGGCCATTGTATCGGGTGCGGGTGGAGGGAGGGCCGATGCCTGCGGCAGGCAGAGGCGCAGAGCAACAGCAACAGCCAAAGCCAAAGCGCTGACGCTTCGTGGTGCTGTGGATGGGCCGGGGTGGTGTGGGCTGGCAGGGGACGCCGTGAATCCGTCCCTGGAGGCTTGGTCGCCGCATCCATGCGGCTCACACCCCTGCCAGCCCACACCGCCCCGGCCTCGACAGGTTCATGAGGTAGAGCGGATGGCAAAGGCTCAAGCAGTGTGTGGTGTCGGATGAAGAAAGAAGGGGTCAGATCCGTTTTCCTGCGGAAAACGGATCTGACCCCGAGGGCCGTCGAGCGAAGCGACCCGCTTCCGCTCTTGCTCTTCTTCTTTCTCTTCCGTGGGTGGACGCACACGGAAACCGTCAGAGGCCGGGTGGGGTGGGTTCGCGGGGGTGTCAGCCGCATGGATGCGGCTGCCAAGCCTACAAGGACGTACTTGCGGCGTCCCCCGCTAACCCACCCCGCCCGGCCAAGCGCGGCTGTTGCTTTACACGACCAACCCCACCCACGAGGGGCTCCGCCGTTCGCCGGAAACTACGCCGAAGGCGCAGGCTTCTGCCGAAGCAGGCTGACCGCCAGGCCACCCACCACCAGCACCCCCAGCCCCAGCAGTGCCCACAGCAACCACGCCTTCCAGTCGCGCTGCGGTTGCAGTGCCACGTCTCCCGCCAGCGGCTCCGGGCTGCCTTCCAGGCGCGCCAGCGTGGGTTGCCATGACGGGTCATTGCGCTGGCGCAGCTCCTCGATCAGCACACCGATCGGCGCCTCCATCCTGCGTGCAGTGCTGCTGCCCACCGCCAGTGCATAGGGCGCCGCGCCCTGGCTCAGGAACACCAGTACTTCCGGCTGGTAGCCCAGGCGCAGGGACGGCGCAGTCGCGGTTTCGGCAGGGTTCGCGACCAACTTCCAGTAGCGGTCGCGATGCACGCCGCCCAGTGTCTGCGCAGCCGACTGCTGCCGCGGGCCCTGTGCGCCCTGCTGCAGCTGGTAAGCAATCCACGGCGCACTGCGGCGCTGCCACTCCGCACTTTCGTCGTCGCGGCTGAACAACGTCCACTGCACCAGGCTGTTGTCGGTGCTGGCCACATCCGCGCGGGCCACCGGGAAACGGCCATCCATCTCGAAGGTGTATTCGCCCTTGCCCTTCGAGGTCGGCTCCAGCGACAGCCACTCCCACGGCAGCGTCGCCGGCGCCGGCGGCAACTCGGCCAGTACGCTGCGCAGCGTCGGCAGGCGTGCATCGCCCTGCGCCAGCACGCGCAGGTAGCGGGCCTCGCCGTCCACCTGCAGGCGGCGCTGCAGCAGGCGCTTGCCAGCGCGCTGCAGGTCGACCAGCGGGATATCACGCCCGATCGGACGCCAGTGCTGCAGGTCGTCGCTGGCATCCAGCTGCACCTGTGCCTGCAGCGGCTGGCCACTGTCGGCCCAATCCAGCACCAGGGCCGCCAATGGCTGCTGGCCGAGCACGCTGGCGTCGATCAGCCAGCCTCCCTGCCCGTTCGCCACGGCACCGCCACTCACGCGTGCCTCGACGCGACGCACGCGGCCATCGGTATCGCGCTCGGTCAGCAATTGCAGATCGTTGCGCTGTGCTTCGGCCAGCGGCGGCAGTGCGAACCAGGGCAGTTCACGCTGTACCGGCGGCTGCGCCAGCGGTTGATCGGGCGCCAGCAGTGCAGACGGCAACGATTGGCCAGCCGCGTTGAACACCTGCAGATCGCTCAGGTCCGCGGTACCGGCGCGACGGTAGATCGCCGGCTCCAGCACGACGCGATAGGCACCGGACTGCGCGCTGGACAACGTCAGCGGCCACTGTTCGGCGTACTGCGTGCGGTAATCGGCGGCCTGCGCCGCGACGGCGGCCAGCAAGCCGAACATCGCCGGCAGCATGGCCCTGCTCCACGTCTTCATTGCTTTTCCTCCACGCTCGGCGCCGCGCTGGGCGGTGCCGGTGCCAGATAACCCACGACGGTGCACAACAGGCCGTAGGCGATGAACGATGCGATTCCCAGCAGGTTGCCCAGGTGCTGGCGATCGACAATGACCAGTTTGGCCAGCACCACGCCCATCAGCACGGCACCGACCATCCACAACACGCGCTGGCCACGGCGCGAACCCCAGACCCAGGCGATCACGCCGAGCACGCTCCACAGCACGGTCAGGCTGGTCTGCGCCAGGCTGAAGCGCATCATCGATGCGTTCCACGACAGGCCGCCCCACTGATGCACGCCATGCAGCACCACGCTGGTCAACGCAACGAACGTTGCCAGTGACAGCAGTGGCATGCGGATACCCAACAGTGCCTTCGGCGCCTGGTCGCTGTACAGCCAGCGCGCGAGCAGCAACAGGCTCAGCCACTGTCCAAGCTCGGCCGGGTTCAGCACCGGCAGCCACAGCAGCGGGGAAGCATCGCCCGGCAACAGCTGGCCCAGCAGCCAGCCGATCGACAGCAGGCCGAACAGCACGCACTGCAGCGGCGTGCGCACGCGGTCGAACGCTTCACCCAGCGGCCAGCGCAGCGCACTCCAGCGCCACAGCGACAGCGACGCCAGCAGCAGCCACGGCAATGTGACCAGCAGCAGCGTCCACCCCTGCGCCAGACCGGCCTCGCCACCGCCCCAGAGGGCCAGCAGCGAAAGCAGGGACGGCCACAACAGCCACCACAGGAACTGCGCGATGCGCGCCACGCTGTCACCGCCCTGGCGCAGGCACAGCAGCGTGCGCACACCCAGCACGGCGAACACCGCCCAGGCCAACGCACCGTAGCCGGCAAACGGCTGGTGGTGCGCGTCGCTCTGCATCAGCGCCAGCGGGAAGCCCAGCGCCAGCATCGCCAGCGCGGTCACGCCCAGTGCACGCGCTGGCTGGTGGCGCTGCATTTCGGCGGCCAGCCACGCGGTGACCGCAGCCAGTACCAGCAGCGCGTCCACTTCGATGCGGTACGGGAAGAAGCGGGTGATCTCGTGCACCAGGCCGCCCAGCCACCACAGCAGGCCCCACAGGTAGTAGACCAGTGCGACCTCATGGCGCGGCCGGCGCTGGTAGCTCCAGGCGGAGGCGAAACCTGCCAGCGCCAGCAGCAGCGCGCCGATGGCGGTCGGGTTGAGCAGGAAGCGGGCATCTTCAAGCCAATGATCGGCGCCGGCAACGAAGGCGAACGCGGCGCCCATCTGCAGCAACGCGCCAGACACCTGCGGCAGCCAGCGCTTCTGGCGCAGGCCCAACCAGGCCAGGCCGGCACCTTCCAGCGCGAACACCGCGCCGGTGGCGCGTGCCGACAGGGCCAGCGGCACCGCCAGCGTGGCAAAGCCCACCGCCAGCACCGCGTGCGACTGCGCCAGCACGGTGTACGACGCACGTCGGATCAACGCCCACGCCAGCACCGCGTAGATCGCGGCCAGGCCCAGCGCACACAGGGCCAGCGTCATCGGCTGCTCATGCAGCATGCCGGCCTGCAGCGAGAACGCGACCAGCGGCGTACCGAACACCAGGCTGCCATCGACCAGGTCGCGGCGGCCGGCCGGCTGCCGGCGTGCGTACAGCAGCGGGATCAGCAGGTAGAAAGCGAAGAACAACAGCAGGAACGGCTCGGTACTGCTGAATTTGTCCGGGGCGTACTGCAGCACGCCCCAGAACGTACCGATGCCGAACGTGAAGGCGAAACCCAGCAGGTTCAGCGCGCGCCACGGGCGGAACCAGGCGATGGTGAAGATGCCGGCGTTGAGGACCGCGTAGTAGCTGAACAACCCCACGTGGTTGCCGCTGCCGGTGGACAGCCACAACGGCGCCATGAAGCCGGCCAGGATGCCCAGCACCGCCAGGGTGCGCGAGTTCTGTACCACCGCCAGCACGCACAGGCCTGCCACCAGCGCGATCGAGCTGACGAAGGCAAAGCCCGGGGTGACCAGCTCGAATCGCTTGAAGGCGGCGAAGATGGTCAGCAGCAGCACGCCGATGGCACCGCCCTGCAGCGCAAGCGCGAACATGCGCCTGCGTTCGCGCTGGTGCCAGCCGAAGGCCAGCAGGCCCAGCGCGCCCACGGTGACCCCGGCCAGGCGCAGCTCGATCGGCAGCACCAGCCAGCCCTGGTCACTGACGTACTTCAGCAGCGCGGCAACACCGGCCAGCAGCACCAGCATGCCGATCTTGACCGGCACGTTGCCCTCGGTGAACCAGCGCTTGACCGCACCGATGCCGCGTTCGATCACGTTTGGCGGCGCCGGTTCGGCCGGCAGCGGTGGCGCCAACGGTACCGGCGGCGGCGTGACCGGACGGGGCGCAGGCGTCTCGGCAGGCGGGGCTTCAGGCACTGACGGCTGCGGCGGCTGCGGCGGTTGTGGTGTCGCCGCCGCGACCGGCCGCAGGAACGGAGGATCGGCGCTGGCCGAAGGTGTCACCACTGGCCGAGCAGGCGCCGCTTCGGTGGCGGTGTCCACAGTGGCCGGCCGGGAGACAGGTGCGGCCGCCAGCGTGCTTTCCAGCGCGGCCACACGACGGCGCAGGCCGGCGATCATCACCAGCGCCACCACCAGCAGCAGCGGGATGGCCAGCAGGACCAGTACCACCAGGGCTATCAATGCTTCCATTGCATGCTTCCATTGCAATCCCGCGCCCCAGCGGCAGCGGTCGACCGCCCCATGCTACGACAGGGCTGGCCCCATAAACGACGAACCCCGGCCAGGCCGGGGTCCGTGTGCGATCTTCGCCAGCCTTACTTGGCGGCGATGACCTTGGCCATTTCCAGGCACTTGTTCGAGTAGCCCCACTCGTTGTCGTACCAGGTCACCAGCTTGACGAAGGTGCCGTCCAGGGCGATGCCGGCGTCGGCATCGAACACCGAAGTGCAGGTCTCGCCGCGGAAATCGGTGGCCACCACCTTGTCTTCGGTGTAGCCCAGGATGCCCTTCAGCGGGCCTTCGCTCTGTGCCTTCACTTCGGCGCAGATCTCGGCGTAGGTGGCTTCCTTTTCAAGCTCGACGGTCAGGTCGACCACCGACACGTCCGAGGTCGGGACGCGGAAGCTCATGCCGGTCAGCTTCTTGTTCAGTTCCGGAATGACCACGCCGACGGCCTTGGCCGCACCGGTGGACGACGGAATGATGTTTTCCAGGATGCCGCGGCCACCGCGCCAGTCCTTGTTGGACGGGCCATCGACGGTCTTCTGGGTGGCGGTGGCCGCATGCACGGTGGTCATCAGGCCGCGCTTGATGCCCCACTTGTCATTGATGACCTTGGCCAGCGGAGCCAGGCAGTTGGTGGTGCACGAGGCGTTGGAGATGATCGCCTGGCCGGCGTAGGTCTTGTCGTTCACGCCGTACACGAACATCGGCGTGTCGTCCTTCGACGGGGCCGACATGATGACCTTCTTGGCGCCGGCATCGATGTGCTTCTGCGCGGTTTCCTTGGTCAGGAACAGGCCGGTGGCTTCCAGCACCACGTCGACACCGACTTCGTCCCACTTCAGGTTGGCCGGGTCGCGTTCCTGGGTCAGGCGGATCTTCTTGCCGTTGACCAGCAGGTCGTTGCCCTGCACCGCCACGTCGGCCTTGAAGCGACCGTGCACGGAGTCGTACTTGAGCATGTACGCCAGGTAGTCCGGCTCCAGCAGATCGTTGATGGCCACGATTTCGATGTCGTCGCCGAAGTTCAGCACCGCCGAGCGCAGGACGTTACGCCCGATGCGACCGAAACCGTTGATACCAACCTTGATTGCCATGTTCTCAAGCTCCTGCGGCCGCGACGGGTGCGGCGGGATGGATAGGGCCCACAAGTCTAGCAAACCGGGGCTGGCCACCGTGGGCCAGCCCCCCAGCCAGAGGGCCGGCGGACAGGATTTGATCCGGATCAAAGCGTTAGCGCGGCGTGAGGTCGAGACTGTCGCCATCCACCCAGCAATGAGATCACCCCCATGCGCAAGACCTCCCCCCTGATCGTGGCCGGCCTGGCCGCCGCCCTGTCCCTCGCCGCCGCCCCGGCCATGGCCCAGTCCAAGGGCGACTGGACCGTCTCGGCCGGCATCCACCAGGTGGCGCCGAAGTCGAACAACGGCTGGCTGGCGGGCCACACCCTGAAGGTCGACGTCGACAATGACGTCAAGCCGACCATCACCGGCGAGTACTTCATCGCCGACAACCTGGGCATTGAAGTGCTGGCCGCGCTGCCGTTCAAGCACGACATCAACATCAACGGCCTGGGCCGCGTGGGCAGCACCAAGCAGCTGCCGCCGGTGGTGACCCTGCAGTACCACTTCAACAGCAAGGGCAAGGTCTCGCCGTTCGTCGGCGCCGGCGTGAACTACACGACCTTCTTCAGCGAAGACACCACCGGTGCGCTGGCCGGCAGCAAGCTGAAGCTGCAGGACTCGTGGGGCCTGGCCGCGCATGCGGGCATCGACTTCGCGATCGGCGAGAAGGGCGCCCTGCGCGTGGACATGCGCTGGATCGACATCGACAGCAAGGTGAAGTTGAACGGCGAGAAGATCGGCACGGTCAACATCGATCCGCTGGTCTACGGTGCTTCGTACGTCTTCAAGTTCTAAAGCGGTGTGTTGAGCGCGGGGGCTTCGCCCCCGCTCCCCCGCTACACGCAACACCCTCGCAGCATGTTGCCCCGGTGATTGCCGGGGCTTTTTTTTTGTGCGAGAAGCACCGGCTTCTGGAATTGGGCGGAGAGGGTGAGGTGATCGGGACACGCCGTAAATACGTCCCTGTAGGCTCGATCGCCGCATCCATGCGGCGAACGGTCCCGATCACCTCACCCTCTCCACCCTTCCTATCTGCGCGCGCGTGCCAGCTCAAGCAGAGGCAAGAGCAGAACCTGTACATCCGAAGCGTAAAGGTTGCCTGCAATTGCAGGATGCAGACATTGATCCTGCATTTGTTTTTGATCTTGCCTTTGACGTTTGCATCCGTCTCCGCGGCCATGTTTGGAGGGGAACGCAGTGGGAGGGGCGGCGGGACCGTTGGCGCCATGGATGGCGCCATCGAGCCTCCAGGGACGGATTCACGGCGTGTCCCGCCGCCCCTCCCACTGCGCTCCCACTTCGGAACAGGAACGCGCCGCTCTTCAATCCACCTACCCCGCTAGAATGTGTGCATGAAAGCCCTGCACTCCCTGTTCCTCGCCGCCGCCCTGGCGCCGGCCCTGCTGTCCGTCTCCGTCCCCGCCCACGCCTGGGGCGCGCAAGGCCACCGCCTTGTCGCCGAGGTCGCCGACGCCCGCCTCAACCCCACTGCCCGTGCCGAAGTGGACCGCCTGCTGGCCACCGAACCGGACGCCACCCTGGCCAGCATCGCGCCGTGGGCCGACCAGCTGCGTGCCAAGGACCCGGGCCTCGGCCGTCGTTCGGCCGGCTGGCACTACGTCAACATCGCCGAAGACAACTGCCATTACGAAGCACCGAAGCACTGCAGGAACGGCAACTGCATCGTCGAGGCCCTGAAGGCACAGAGCGCCATCCTCGGCGACCGCAGCCTGACCGACGGCGAGCGCCTGCAGGCGCTGAAGTTCGTCGTGCACCTGGTGGGCGACATCCACCAGCCGATGCATGCCGGCTATGCCCACGACAAGGGCGGCAACGATTTCCAGCTGCAGTTCGGCAACCGTGGTACCAACCTGCACTCGCTGTGGGACAGCGGCATGCTCAATACCCGCAAACTGGACGACGCCGGCTATCTGCCACTGCTGCAGAGCCAGCGCGCGCCGAAGCTGGCGCGCCAGTCCAACCCGCAGACGTGGGCCGAGGCCAGCTGCCGCATTTCCATGCAGGCTGGCGTTTATCCGGCCTCGCGTAAGATCGGTGATGAATACACCGAGCGCTATCGGCCGCTGGCCGAAGCGCAGCTGCGACTGGCCGGTGAAAACCTGGCGCAGTTGCTGAACCGCGTGCTCGGCACGCGCTGAGGAGCGTTCCAATGTCAGTCCAGGTGCAGTCGTTCTTCCACCGTGACAGCAACACCTTCAGCTATCTGGTCAGCGACCCGGCCAGCGGCGAGGCAGCGCTGATCGACCCGGTGCTGGACTACGACCCGGATACCGACGCCAGCAGTGAATCGCCGCTGCATGCCGCGTTGCAGGCCATCGAACAACAGGGCCTGCAGCTGCGCTGGCTGCTGGAAACCCACGCCCATGCCGACCATGTGTCGGCCGGGCGTCGGCTCAAGCAGCGCTTCCCGCAGGCCACGCTGGCCATCGGCGAAGGCATCCGAGCAGTACAGGCAACGTTTGCACCGCGCTATGGCCTGCAGCTTCCTGCTGCGGATGAAATCTTCGACCACCTGTTCAGCGATGGCGAAACCTTCGCCCTTGGTGGACTGGATGGCCGGGTGATCGCCGTGCCCGGCCATACCAGCGACAGCGTCGCCTACCTGATCGGCGATGCGCTGTTCACCGGCGACTCGCTGTTCATGCCCGACGGCGGCACCGCCCGCTGCGACTTCCCGGGTGGTGATGCCGCGCAACTGTATCGCTCGATCCAGCGCCTGCTGGCCCTGCCCGATGCGACCCGCGTGTTCGTCTGCCACGACTACGGTCCGGGCGGTCGTGATTTCGCCAACGAAACCACCATCGGCAAACAGCGCGCGCACAACATCCACGTACATGACGGCGTGGCCGAGGCGGAGTTCGTCAGCGTGCGCCAGGCGCGCGATGCCACGCTGGCCGAACCGGCGCTGATGCAGCCCGCAGTGAAGGCCAACATCCAGGGCGGGGCGTGAGCCTTCGCCCCGGAGCCGGACATCACCCGCACACTGCAGGGCTGTTCCGTGCTGCAGTGGGTGCAATGCCACTGCGAATGCGCGCAATGACGACGCTGCGCCGGGTTCCCAGCGTGTTCTTCAGCAAGGGGCACACTGCAGGCCCCTGCTTGCGGTAAAGCGTCGCAGCCATCTCGCTGACTTCTTCACTGGCCATGCCATCGGCCACGATCATGCAATCGATCAGTGCCTGCAGCTGCGCCCGCGTCAATCGACCACCATCGCGTTCCACCATCGCGTGTACGGCAGGGATCACACGGTCTTCGATGAAGGGTTCGTCTGCATTGCGCGCTGTGTCAGCACGCGCGTCGTGGATGGCGATGAACCGGGTTGCGATAACCACCATATCGGCGCCCTGGTCTCGCTCCATGGCCAGGCGAGGCGTCATGTGCGCCCGAGGTACGCCAGGATGATGGTAACGAACGCTCTGATCATTCGTAGATCACCTCGCAATAGACGGTTTCCTGCAGCAGGTCATCCTGCGCCGTGCCCGCGTACACCTGCCGTGACAGCACGCGCTGCGCATCGAAGCGGATACGCGCGGTGTAGCTCTCCGACGCGTCGCCGCCCTGCAGGTCCAACACACCGCCGCCCGCATCTGCCTTCAGGGTTCCGCGGTGCAGATCGAAGAGATCGCGGTACACCGAGTACGCCACGGGAACCGGCCGGCCATCCACGCGCAGTTCCAGATGCGTGACCTCACGGCATGGCGAGGTGGTCCCGCCGCACACAACACCGCTTGCGGCCGGTGCGTCGGCCGTGCGCATGGCAAGCGTGGCTTCCACCCGTCTGGTGGCAGATGCGCCTGACAGGTATACCTTCGACTTCTGCGTCAATACACGCGAGGAAGGGTCTTCCAGTTCCTGCAAGGCCTGCCGCAGGTGCCGCAGCTGTTCCACGCATTGCACCGGCGCTCCCGGGGAATCGGTACAGGCCACCTGCAACTGCAGCGCATCCACCTGTGCAGCGGTGATTTCGCCGCGATCGACCTTCATTGCCACCGCGCCGACCAGAAGCGGAAGATCACTGCGCTCTCCCCCATCGAGGATCGCCTGCCGTGCAACCTTCAGGAAGGCCGGCGGCTGGGCGGCGAGCAGTTCGGCGATGCAGGGTGATCGCGGGCGGACCTGCAGCGCCCCCCGCAGATACGCCAAGCGAGCAGGCTCGGCCAGCGCTGCCAGGTAGCCGCTGGCCGAGCAGGCCGGTGGACCATTTCGATACGCGTCCAGGTCGTGGTTGTCCCGCCCATGCGGTGTGCAACCGGCCGATACGCAGGAAAGCCCGGCCAGCATGGTTGTCCAGATCTTCATCCCCAGCGCCCGTTGCCGTGTCGCCCGCACTGTACGCCTGTGCGGGCGACGGCGTCTGCCTGGCCGGGTATGGCCCGGCGCTAGCGCCCCTGCGTGCGCACCACATGCTGGCCCTTCACGACCTCGAAGGTGAAGGCGTACTGCAGGGTGACGGCCACCGGTTCGACCCGTTCGGCACTGCGGCAGTCGCCGCGATCAGCCGGTACCTGGCCCGGTGCGAAGTGGCAGACAGCGGCGGACGAGTACTTCCACATCGCAACCGCCTCCTGCGCGGCCTGCAGCAAGGGCGCATTCTCCGGCGCCCCACCCGCACTGCATTCGCTGCGGTCGGTCAGCGGCATGCTGCGCTCAACGCTCCCCTGCGCATCCACCACCACCTGCAGGCAGACCGTGGTCGGCGGCAGCGAGGTGCGTGGATCGCGCTCGCCCACGACCGGGTCCGGTGCCGTATGCAGCTGTGGCATGCGGTAGCCTTCACTGGCGGCCAGCGTGTAGGGCTGGATCTGCCCGGCGCCTCCTCCCGCATCGGACCGCAGGCGCTGGTGACCGACATTCTCGCTGCGGGTATCGACGGTGGTCAGGCGACC
Organism: Stenotrophomonas sp. 78350_Sma; assembly: GCF_056482105.1. NCBI lineage: Bacteria > Pseudomonadati > Pseudomonadota > Gammaproteobacteria > Lysobacterales > Lysobacteraceae > Stenotrophomonas > Stenotrophomonas sp. 78350_Sma. The sequence continues at coordinate 3,720,554 of NZ_CM151182.1, forward strand.
CTGGGTTGCACACCCCACCAGCAGCGCCGCCATCATCAGCAGCGGCGCGGATTTCACTTCGCGTCCTCGGTGTCATCCATGGCGTAGGTGATCGGAATGCGTACAGCACCGGCCACCGGCTTGCCGTTCTTCATCGCCGGCCGATAGGTCCAGCTGCGCGCCGCAGCAATCGAGACGGCGTCGAACACCCCTGGATTGGTCGCACTGAGCACCTGCACATCGGTCGGATGGCCCTGTGCGTCCACTTCGATACGCAGATTGACCACGCCTACCTGGCGCTGCTCGAAGGCGGACTTCGGATAGGACGGTGGCGGCATCTTGTCCACCTGGATGGGACGGTCCAGCCCCGCCTTGGCCGCGTCTTCCTGCGCATGTTCGAACGGCTCGACACCGATCCGGGTGCCACCGGCCGCACCGCCCTGGCTGGCCCACGCCACTGCGCCCATGCCCACGCACAACCCGACCACCAGCACCTGCCCGGACACCCACGGCAATGCCTTCCGCTTGGACTGCTTCAACATGGCGATACGCTCCTTCAACACGGGTTGGCTGCGCCAATGGCAGACCGCTGGCGCAACCGGGTGAACCAGCTGCGCCTTCAGCAGCGTGCTGGCGTAGAGGCCGCGCAGCGCAGGCTGCGGGCCGATGGTGCGGGCATCGCAGGCCAGCTCCTGGTCGCGCAGGAAGCGGCGTGCGGCCCACGGCAACAGCGGGTGGAACCAGAACACCGCGCGGACCAGCAGCAACGCGCCGTTGGCCCAGTGATCGCCATGGCGGCGATGACTGCGCTCGTGCTGCAGGATCAGGTTCTGCTCCTGTGCGGTGAACTGCTGATCGAATGCCGGGCCGACAATGATGCGCGGCCGCCACAGGCCGACCAGCGCCGGCAGCCCGGGATCACCGCTGGCCTGCCAGCTGCCATCGGCACGCGCACGCAGTGAGCCCATGCTGCGTTCGAAACGGCGCTGCGCACGCAGGTCGCGCAGCAGGCAGATGCCCGTGCCCAGCGCCCAGGCCAACAGCAACAGCAGGGCCCACGGCAGCGACTGCCCGGTCAGTCCATCCACCGCCCCCGGCACCACTTTCAGCGGCACTGTCGGCACGTGCTGCAACAGTGCAGCCTGTGGCAATGGCAGCAGCAAGGTCACCAGCAGCAACGGCAGCAGCCACCAGCTGCGATAGGCCAGCCCGGCGCCGCCCAGGCTCACCAGCAGCGGTCGCAGCGCCGCCAGCAGCAGCACGCCTACCGCCAGCCACAGGCTGGCCCGCCAGAGTCCGTCGAGCAGCTCAGTCATGGTCCAGCTCCTGGATCAGCTTCTTCAGTTCGGCAATGTCCTGCGCGCTCAGCTGCCCACGCTCGCTGAAGTGCGCCACCAGTGGCGCGACGCGGCCCTCGAAGACGCGGCCGATGAAGTCCTGGCTCTGCGCCTCCACCCAGGCCTGCCGCTGCAGCAGCGGCCGATACAGGTAGCGCCGTCCATCGCGCTCGGCGGCAATCGCACCCTTGGTCAGCAGACGGTTGAGCAGGGTCTTGATGGTCGGCTCGGCCCAGTCGCGATGGGCCAGCGCGGCCACCACGTCATCGGCACTACGTGGTGCCTGCTGCCACAGCACCTCCATCACAACGGCTTCGGCTTCGCTGATCGGGGTCATGGTTTACATCCGTAATCGACAACCCGATTACGCGCGTAATCGAATTGTCTGTCAAGCCCCTCGACTCCAGGTTCATCCCGGCTGCGCCAGCATCGATTCCTCCCGCCCCAGGCCCCGGATGAAAGCGCTGCCCAAGAAGGATTTCCCGATCGAGCAGGCCCGCCGCTTCCTCGAACCCGGTCCGATCGTGCTGGTCAGCACCGCCTGGCGTGGCCAGCGCAACCTGATGACGATGGGCTGGCACATGGTGATGGGCTTTTCGCCTTCACTGGTCGCCACCTACCTGTGGAACGAGAACCACAGCCATGCACTGGCCGTCGGCAGTGGCGAGTGCGTGATCAACGTACCCGGCGTGGCGCTGCTCGATACGGTCGTGGACATCGGCAACTGCAGCGGTCGCGAGGTCGACAAGTTCGCCCGGTTCGGGCTCGACGCGCTGCCCGCACGCGAGGTCGGCGCGCCGCTGGTGGGGCAATGCCATTCGTGCTTCGAATGCCGCTTGTACGACGACAGCCAGGTGGCGTCGAACAGCCTGTTCATCTGGGAAATCGTGCGCGCACACGTGGCGCCACGACCGAAGCTGCCGCGCACGGTGCATTACCGGGGCGATGGACAGTTCATGGTGTCCGGCGCCGAAGTCTCGCGTCGACGGCGGTTCAAGCCCGACATGCTGTAATGCCAGCACTCCCCACACGCAGGACCGCCGCGCATGACCGAACACCTCACCGACCTGGACGCCGCCGTCGACTGGTTGTTTGCGCGCGTGGACGGGCCGCTGCGGATCGGGGCACCGCTGGCACTGGGCAAGCCGCATCGGCTGCTCAATGCCCTCTATGCACGCGTCGAGCACGATCCGTCGCGACCGCTGCAGCTGTATACCGCGCTGTCGCTGAACCCGCCGAAGGCGCGCGGCAACGGCCTGGAAGCGCGCTTCATGGCGCCGTTCGCGCAGCGCCACTTCGGCGATGATTTCCCGCGCCTGGCCTATGCCGATGCGATCGCGCGCGACGCGCTGCCTGCACATGTGCAGGTGGAAGAGTTCTACATGCAGTCCGGCGCCCTGCTCGGTTCGCGGCAGGCGCAATCCAGCTATACCAGCCTGAACTACACCCACGCCGCCGATGCGGTCGCGCAGCGCGCGCCGCAGGTGATCGTGCAGAAGGTGGCGATGCGGCCGAATGATCGCCGGCTGTCGCTGTCGTGCAACAACGACATCACCCAGGACACGCTGGATGCGATGACCGCTCGCGGCCTGCCGCGCCCGTTGCTGATCGCCGAGATCGATCCGCAGCTGCCTTACATGGGGGGCTCGGCCACGGTCGATGTGTCGTTCTTCGATCTGGTGATCACCCCGCCGCCGCCGTATCCGGCGCTGTTCGGGCTGCCGCGGCAGCCGGTCGGCGATGCCGACTACGCCATCGGCCTGTATGCCAGCACGCTGGTGCGCGACGGCGGCACCCTGCAGATCGGCATCGGTACGCTGGCCGATGCACTCAGCCATGCGCTGGTGCTGCGCCACACCGACAACGCACGCTACCGCCGCGTGCTGCATGCGCTGGATCCGCAGCTGGCCAGCCATCCGCTGGTGCAGGAAATCGGTGGCGTGGATCCGTTCGAGGTGGGCCTGTACGGCTGCAGCGAGATGCTCAACGAAGGCTTCCGCCGGCTGGTGCAGACCGGAGTGATCAAGCGCAAGGTGCATGACGACCTGGCGCTGATGCAGCGCATCGAGAACGGCAGCACGCTGTCCATCGACCACGCCACGCTGGCTGCCGAAGGCGAGTACCTGCACGGCGCGTTCTACCTGGGTTCGCCGGAATTCTACGAATGGCTGCGCACGCTGCCGGAAGACGAATGCCGTGCGATCGGCATGCGCCGCATCAGCGAGATCAACCAGCTGTACGGCGGCAACGAGACGCTGGAACGCCTGCAGCGCCGGCACGCGCGCTTCTTCAACTCCTGCATGATGGCCACCGCGCTGGGCGCGGCAGTCTCGGATGCGCTGGACGACGGACGCGTGGTGTCCGGTGTGGGCGGCCAGTACAACTTCGTGGCGATGGCACATGCCCTGCCGGAAGCGCGCAGCGTGTTGATGTTCCGCGCCGCCCGCGACGACAAGGGCCAGCGCGAATCCAACGTACGCTGGAACTATGGCCACACCACCATCCCGCGCCACCTGCGCGACATCTACCTCAACGAGTACGGCATCGCCGATCTGCGTGGGCTGACCGACGAGGACTGCGTGCATGCGATGACCGCAATCACCGAGGCTCCGTTCCAGGGCGGCCTGCTGCAGCAGGCACAGGCCTCGCGCAAGCTGCTGGCGGCGTCCCAGCCCGACCCGCAGCGCCTGCAGCGGAACACCCCGCAGGCATTGGCCGCCGCACTGGCACCGTTCCGTGCCGATGGCAGCCTGCCCGACTATCCGCTGGGCAGCGACTTCAACGAGATCGAACAGGTGCTGGTGAAGGCGCTGGGTTGGCTGAAGGCCAACACGCAGACCCGTAGCGACAAGCTGAGCACGGTCTGGGCCGCGCTGCGCCAGCCGGCCGGCGACGGCGATGCGGTGTACCTGCAGCGCATGGGCCTGCAGGCGCCGAAGGATTTCGCCGAGCGCCTGGACGCGCGACTGCTGCGCCTGGCGCTGGCCCGCACCGCCTGAGAAAAGGGGACGGAGGGGATTAAGTCGTTTGTGCACAAACGACTTAATCCCCTCCGTCCCCTTTTTCTTGCGGCAAAGAAAAGGCCGGCGTGCGCCGGCCTCCCCTTCGTTACGTCGCGAAGCGGCTTACAGCGCCTTGGCAGCTTCCACCACGTGGGCGGTGGTGATGCCGAAGTGCTTGTACAGCTGGTCGGCCGGGGCCGAGGCGCCGAAGGTGTCGATACCGATCACTGCACCGTCCAGGCCGACGAACTGGCGCCAGAAACCGGTGACGCCGGCTTCCACGGCCACGCGCTTGCGCACAGCGTTCGGCAGCACCGACTCACGGTAGGCCGCATCCTGGCGCAGGAAGACGTCGGTGGACGGCATCGAGACCACGCGGGTCTTGAGGCCGGCCGCATCCAGCTGGGCCTTGGCTTCGGTAGCCAGCGAGACTTCCGAACCGGTGGCGATCAGGATCACGTCCGGGGTACCGGCAGCATCGGCCAGCACGTAACCGCCACGCTCGATCTGGGCGATCTGCTCGGCGTCGCGCGGCTGGTGCGGCAGGTTCTGGCGGCTGAACACCAGGCAGCTCGGGCCGTCCTGGCGGGTGATCGCGGCCTTCCAGCTCACTGCCGATTCAACGGCGTCGCACGGGCGCCACACGTCGTTGTTCGGGATGTAGCGCAGCGAGGCCAGGTGCTCCACCGGCTGGTGGGTCGGACCGTCTTCGCCCAGGCCGATCGAGTCGTGGGTATAGACGTGGATGGCGTGGGCCGGGATCAGCGCGCTCATGCGCACGCCGTTGCGGGCGTAATCGCTGAACACCAGGAAGGTGGCATCGAACGGAATGAAGCCACCGTGCAGGGCCAGGCCATTGGCGATCGCGGTCATGCCGAACTCGCGCACGCCGTAATACACATAGTTGGCGTTGGCGTCGTCGCTGGCGACCGACTTGCTGCCCTTCCACAGGGTCAGGTTGGAGTGCGCCAGGTCGGCCGAGCCACCGACGATTTCCGGCAGCAGCGGGGCGTAGGCTTCGATGGCCAGCTGCGAGGCCTTGCGCGAGGCAATCGTCGGGCCTTCAGCGGCCACCTGGGCGATGTAGGCATCGGCCTTGGCAACGAAGTCGGCCGGCAGTTCGCCGTGCGAGCGACGGGTCAGTTCGGCGGCTTCGCCCGGGTACTGGCTGGCGTACTTGTCGAACAGCTGTTCCCACTCGGCCTGGCGCAGCGTGCCGGCGCCATTGGCGCGCCAGCCGTCGTAGATCGCCTGCGGGATCTCGAACGGACCGTATTCCCAGCCCAGCTGCTTGCGGGTGGCTTCCAGTTCGTCCTTGCCCAGCGGGGCACCGTGGCTGGATTCCTTGCCCGCCTTGTTCGGCGAACCAAAACCAATGGTGGTGCGACAGCAGATCAGGGTCGGCTTGTCGCTCTGCGACAGCGCGGCCTCGATGCCGGCCTTGATGCTTTCCGGGTCGTGGCCATCGACGTCACGGACCACGTTCCAGCCATAGGCCTCGAAACGCTCCGGGGTGTTGTCGGTGAACCAGCCCTCGACGTTGCCGTCGATGGAGATGTGGTTGTTGTCCCAGAAGCAGACCAGCTTGTGCAGGCCCCAGGTGCCGGCCAGCGACGCCGCTTCATGCGAGACGCCTTCCATCAGGCAGCCATCACCCATGAACACCCAGGTGCGGTGATCGACCACTTCCAGTTCCGGGCGGTTGAAGCGCTGTGCCAGCAGCTTCTCGGCCAGGGCGAAGCCCACGGCATTGGCGAAACCCTGGCCCAGCGGGCCGGTGGTGGTTTCCACGCCCGGAGTCTCGTGGCGTTCCGGGTGGCCAGCGGTGTGGCTGCCCAGCTGGCGGAACAGCTTCAGCTGCTCGATCGGCAGGTCGTAACCGCTCAGGTGCAGCAGCGCGTACTGCAGCATCGAACCGTGGCCGTTGGACAGCACGAAACGGTCGCGGTTGAACCAGTGCGGATTGCTCGGGTTATGGCGGAGATAGTCGTTCCAGAGGACTTCGGCAATGTCGGCCATGCCCATGGGCATGCCGGGGTGGCCGGACTTTGCGGTTTCAACCGCATCGGCGGCAAGGAAGCGGATGGCGTTGGCCAACTGGCGACGGGTAGGCTGCGTCATGGTTCTGTCGGAATCGGGAGGCGGCCGCGGACGTGCGGGCGGCCTATTGTCCCATAGTCGCCGGGCCGGGGGTCGGTACATCGTGCCCGCTCGTGCCGGCCGCTGGCCGGCAGCGTCGTGATCTCCGCCGGATTCCGCATGTGAAACGGGGTCGGAGCCCTTTCCCTGCGGAAAGGAATCCGACCCCGATCAGGTCGCCAGCGGTGGCGTTGGACTCAGTCCTGGTGCGGGGTCAGCGCCGGGCCGTCGTGGGACTCGCCCTTGGCCACCAGGGTGGTCAGGGCCAGGTCGCCGGTCACGTTCAGCGCGGTACGGCACATGTCCAGGAAGTGGTTCACGCCCAGGATCAGGCCGATGCCCAGCGGGTTCACGCCGACCATCGCACAGATCATCGCCACCACCGGCAGCGAGCCCGACGGCACGCCGGCGGTACCGATGCCACCGAGGATGCAGACCGCCATCACCATGATCTGCTGGCCGATGCTCAGGTCCACGCCGAAGAACTGGGCCAGGAAGATCACCGTCACGCCCTCGAACAGCGCGGTGCCGTTCTGGTTGGCGGTGGCGCCCACGGTCAGCACGAAGCGCGACACCCGCTGCGGCAGGCCCATCTGGTCGGCCACGCGCAGCGCGGTCGGCAGGGTGGCGTTGCTGGAGGCGGTGGAGAACGCCATCACCGTCGCTTCCTGGGTATCGCGGAAGAACGACAGCGGCGAACGGCCGGACAGCCACACGGCGGTACCGTAGGTCACGACCATGTGCAGGCCCAGTGCCAGCACCACCACGCCTACGTAGGCACCCAGGCGGATGATCAGCTCGAAGCCGAACAGTGCCGCCAGGTTGAACATGAAGCAGGCCACCGCATACGGGGCCAGGCGGATGACCAGGTTGATCAGGGTCATCGAGATTTCGAACACGCCCTCGATGGCGCGGCGCAGCGGGGCCACCTTCTCGTTGTCGGTCAGCACCATGCCGATGCCGAACATCAGCGCGAAGAACATCAGCGACAGGATCGCGCCATTGTCAGACGCGGCCTGCAGCACGTTGCTCGGCACGATCGACAGCAGCATGTCCATGCCCTTCGGCGTGCCGTGGATGCCAGCAACGATTTCCTTGCTGCGCTCGGCGTTCTCCGACAGCATCATCGCGGCGACCTGCGGATCCACGCCGGCGCCCGGCTTGAGCAGGTTGACCAGCACCAGGCCGATGCCCACGGCAATGCCGGACAGCAGCACGGTATATGCCAAGGTCTTCCAGCCGATGCGGCCGAGGGCGCGGATGTCGCCCATTTCCGACACGCCCATGATCAGCGCCGAGAAGATCAGCGGCACGATCAGCATGAAGATCAGATTGAGGAACAGGCCCGACGCCGGGGTGGTGACGTAGTCCATTACCCACTTGGCACCGGCCTGCAGACCATCGACGCTGCCACCCAGGGCGTGCACGATCAGTCCCAGGACCAGGCCGATCGCAAAGCCGATGCCCATCTTCCAATGCAGGGGCAACTTCTTCTTGTCGGCAGCAGCTGCTGTCATACGCGGGTTTCCTCGAAAAATGAATGCACTCTAACAAAGCGCGCAAGCGGCGCCGGTTCAGGTTCGCCGCGGCGGATACAGCGGCGCCAGGCCAGTGTCAGCGGTGATCGCCGCCGCCGACCAGTGCGGTCCGTCACGGAAGACCTCGCGCAGGCGCGTGCGCAGCGGCGCCAGATCACCCTGGCCGCCCCATCGGGCCTGCTGCAGATCCTGAAGCACCTGGCGCTGGGCCGGGTCATCCAACCGTGCAATGACCTGCTCGATGCGTTCGACGCCGGCCATCGCGCACAGCTGCGCCTCCACCTGCTCGAACCCTTCGCCATCCAGCGTGCGGCGCAGTTCGGCCAAACCGGCACGTCCGCTCGCCACGGTCGGCACAGCACCCCTGCCCACCTCAGGCGCCGCCACGCGCGGGCGACGGCCACGCTGCCAGCCCCACAACAGGGTCAACAGCCACAGCAGCGCCAGGCCGATGGCCGCGCCCATCCACGGCCACGGACGTTCGGCCAGGCCACCGGCGCGCGGATCGGTCGCGGCGATGCGGCTGTCCTTTCCATCGCTGCCGGGCAGCGCGGCGTCGGTGTCGATTGGCGGCAGCGGTGCCGGCGAGCCGTTGCCAGCGCCATTGCCCGCCGCAACCGTCAGCGTCAGGTCCGGCAGCTTCGCTTCCTCTGCCTTGCCATTGCGCACGTCCCACCACGGAAGGCGCGGCCCCGGCACCACCAGCGAACCCGGCTGGCGCGGCACGATCGAATAGCGGCGGGTGATCTTCAGCCGCGGCGTGCTGCCATTGAACGATTCTTCGTACTGCGCAGGTTCGGCGAATACCTGCGCATGGGTGCCCAGGTCCGGCACCGGCAGGTCGGTGAACTGTGCGCGGGTTGCCCCTTCGGCAATCGCCTCGACCACCACATTGGCGGCCTCACCGGTACGGGCGCTGGTCGGCGCACTGGTGTAGCGCAGCAGAAGGCTCTGCAGCGGAAGCCATGGCTGCGGCGCCTGTGCCGGTTGTGCCTGCACCTGCAGCGTGCGATCGGCACCGGTGGCATTCATGCGGCCATCCCCACCACCGAAGAAATCATCGAAGAAGCCACCGGCGCTGCGCCCGTTGAAGCGCGCACCTGCGAGGCGCAGGGTGCCGCTGCGCTCCGGGATCAGCAGGAAGCGGCGCTCGACCACGTTGTAACGGCGGCCGTTGACCTGGCGAACATCGGTTCGGTCATCGCCTACACGCTGCAGCGACGCACCGGCAGGTGTATCCAGCACCAGCTCGCCGGACGCCAGCTGCGAGGCGAAATACAGCCGCACCACCACGCCTACGCTCTGCTGCACGTACGGCGTCTCGTCATCGACAACGGTTTCGATGAAGGCCATTGCATTGCTGTCGGGGCCGGCCACGGCGGCGGCATCCACCTGCAGGGTCAGCGGCGCGGTACGGACGCTGCCCACCTGCAGGCCCGGCACCACCAGTGCACCGCTACGCCGTGGCGTGAGTGCCACGCCATACAGATTGCGCTGCTGCATGCTGCCGTTGCTCCACTCCACCTGGCGGCTGCTGGTCTGCCCGCTGAGGTCGAAGTCGGTGCGCAACGGTGTGAAGTCAGGGGCGCCCTGGTCGCTCTCGACATTGAGCGTGACCGTGTCACCCATCGCGATGCGGTCGCGGTCCAGCCACGCGCGCGGCTGCGCCCAGGCCAGCAGCGGCAGCCACAGCAGCAGCGCCGCCAGTACCTGTCGGGGCCAGTGCCCGTGCATGTTGATCGCCCGCATCATCGCCCTTCCCTCTTCCTGCGTTCGTTTTCCAGCTGGAACTTGGCCCGCAGCAATGCACCCGGATCATCCGGCACGCGCCGCATCCAGGCCTCCACCGCCTGTTGCTCCTCGCGTTGGCGCGGAGTGGTGCCGTCGCTACCTGGCACCGGTTTGCCATCCTGTTCGCCCTTGCCCTGGCGTGCCTGCTGCATTGCCTGCTGCATGCGCTGGCGCTGCTGCTCATCAGCCTGGGCCTGCGCCTTGGCATCCTCCACCTGTGGTGGCGCCTGCTGTCCATCGCGGCCGCGCTCGCCGGACCGAGGCGTCGACTGCGCGTTGTCGTCACCCGCCCTGGGCTGGCCCTGCTGGCCCTGCTGCGGTTGGCCCTGCCCCGGATCCTTCTGGCCCTGCTGCGGTTGCTGGCCCTGCGGGTTCTGCTGGCCCTGTGAATTGTTCTGCTGCTTCTGCTGCCCGTTCTGCCGCGGCTTCTGCTGGTCCTGCCCCTGCCCCCCCGACTGCCTGCGCTTGCGCGCGGAATCGACCACCGCGCGGTTGGCCACCGCATCGGGCATGCCGGGATGCAACGCCAACGCGCGGTCGTAGGCGGCGATGGCCTCATCGTAGCTGCCCTGGCGCGCCAGCGTGTTGGCCAGGTTGTACCAACCGGCATCACTGTCGATGCCCTCGAACTGCTTGCGCGCAGTGGCGAAGTCGCCCTTGCGATAGGCCTGCACGCCGTCGTCCAGGCGCTGGTGCTGCAGCTGGTCGCCCCGCTTCCACAGGGTGCCCTGCGGCGGCGGCGAAGCGGGCGCGGCAGGTGCCTGCGCCTGCACATCACTCATCCACGGCAACAGGCCCACCGCCAGCACCGTTGCCAGCACTGCGCGGCGGCGGAAGGCAAGCAGCGCCAGCAGCATCAGCGGCGGCAACAGCCAGAAGCCCTCGTCACGCCATTGCTTGCCTTCACCCGGCCGTTGCGCGGCCGCACCCTCGCGTGCATCGAGCACGCCCAGCGCACGCAGGTCACTGTCATCGGCGGCAATGCGCGCATAGCGACCGCCACCTGCCGTGGCAACGGCACGCAGGCTGCCCTCATCCAGTGCGGCCTTGCGGATCTGCCCACTGCCGTCACGGTACGCCGCACCCGCCGATGTGCCGAGCCCCAGCACCGACACCTGCAGGCCGAGACCACGTGCCTGCGCGGCCGCCAACGCAGCTTCACCATCAGCTTGATCGGTGACCAGCAGGATCTGTCCCTGCGGTGCAGCGATCTGCCGCATCAGCCGCGTGGCCCAGTCGATGCCACGGTCGGCACGCTGGCCATCACGCGGCATCACATCCGGCGACAAGGCATCCAGATACAGCGCGACGTTGCTGCCGTCATCGGTCAGCGGCGCCACGGTGTAGGCATCTTCTGCGTACACCACCAGACCGACCTGCCCGCCCTTGCGTGCGCGCAGGAGCTCGCCGACCTTGGCCCGTGCCTGCAGCAGGCGCGACGGCGGCAGGTCGGTGGCAGTGATGCGGCTGGACAGATCCAGCACGACCAGCAGCGGTGCGCTGGGCTGGAACATCGGTTGTGCCTGCTGCCGCCAGCTCGGTCCGGCCATTGCCAGTGATGCGAGCGTCCAGCCCAGCAGCACCGCCAATGGCAGACGCATGCGACGGCGCGTACCAGCCGCCAGCAGATGCGGCAACAGATGTGCATCCACCGCCTGCCGCCATGCATCGCTGCGCCGCTGCCGGTACAGCGCCACGGCGAGAATCACCGGCAGCGCCAGCAATGCCCACAACCATTCGGGGCGCAGGAAGTGCAGCGCGCTCCAGTCCGGAAGATGGGAAGCGAACGCGATCATCGACGACGCTCCGGCCACACCCAGGCCAATGCGCCCAGCAGCAACGCCAGGCCCAGCGGCCATGCATAGCGTTCCTCGCGCGGGCGCAGGCTCGGTCCCTTCGCGGCGATCGGCTCCAGCCGGTCCAGTTCGGCGTAGATGCCGGCCAGCTGCGCGGTATCGCGTGCGCGGAAGAACTGGCCACCAGTCAGGCTGGCAATCTTCTTCAACGTGGCCTCGTCGACCGGGTCCTGGTCAGCGGAAATCGGAATGCCGAGGAAGCGCATGCTGCCATCGCCACCAAACGCGACGGTGTGGATGCGTACCCCTTCGGCCTGCGCGACTTCGGCCGCACGCAGCGGTTCGAGCACGCCGGCATTGCTGACGCCGTCGGTGAGCAGGATCAGTACACGCTGCCCTTCGGGCTGGCTGCGCAGGCGCTTCACCGCCAGGCCGATGGCATCACCGATGGCCGTCTCGCGACCGGCCAGGCCGACCACGCTGTCGCGCAGCTGGTCGCGCACGCTGGCCAGGTCCGCAGTGAGCGGCGTGAGCGTATAGGCGCGGTCGCCAAAGATCAGCAGGCCGATGCGATCACCGGCGCGACGATCCAGGAAATCGGCCAGCACGGCCTTGGCCGCGGTGAGGCGATCCACTGCCTGCCCACCCAGTACCATGTCGCCCTCGCCCATGCTGCCGGATACATCCATCGCCAGCATCATCTGCCGCCCCTGCTGCGGCGGCGTGATGGCCTCACCCAGCTGTTGCGGGCGCGCGAGCGCAATGCACAGTGCGCACCAGCCCAGCCACAGCAGCAGCGTGCGCAGCCACGACACGTCGACGCGGCCACCACCGGACAGCGCTTCCAGTTCACTCGCCGCGTACGGCACGCGCAGTGCCGCACCCGGGTCGGCGCGGCGCTTCCACCAGCGCATCAGCAACGGCAACGGCAGCGCCAGCAGGGCCAGCGGCCACGCCAGCTGCAGGTCCGGCCACGGCCAGTAACTTGCCAGCAGGCTCATCGGCGCCGCTCCAGCAGCATGGCCAGGTAGCGCTCGCGGGCCCAGCTGCGCACGGCCGCCACTTCGCTGGCGTCCACGCGGGGACGATAGGCACCTTCGGCCAACAGGCTGCGGCGCGCGTCGGGCAGCGTGCCCTTCGGATCCACGCGCTGCCACCAGGCATCGTCGCGCAGGGATTCACTGCCCGGCTGTGCCTGACGCGCAGCGCGACGCAGCAGGCCGGCGATCACCGCCAGTTCCGCGGTGGCATCGGTGGTGGTGGCCAGCTCCTGGTCGAACGCCTGCAACCAGCGTTGGCGACGGCGGCGGCGTTTCCACCACAGCAGGGCCAGCGCCAGGATCACCAGCAGCACTGCGCCGCCGATCATCAGGTAGCCGGGGGCCGGCGGCCACCACGATGGTGCCGGCGGCAGCTGCACATCGCGCAGCGGAAGGTTGGCGCTCATGCCGGCACCTCGGTCATCGACGGTGCCAACCAGGCGTCGCTGGGCGCATCGGTGGACAACACCTGCACGTCAACGCGGCGTGCGCCAAGCTGGCGGCGCAGCTCCTGCAGCGGTTCGACGAAGTGCGCGTGCCAGTGCGACTGCACTTCGCTGCGACGCAGATCAAGGCCAATGCGCTGCTGCGCGGCCTGGAACTGCAGGGCAGCCGAGGGCGGTTGCAGCTCGAGGGGATCGACCAGCAACACCAGGCTGAGGTCATGGTGCTGGGCCAGCGCGCTCCAGCGCACGACGGGAATCCGGGCGGCCTGCTGCGGATCGGCCAGCACCAGCATGCGCGCCCCGGGGCGCAGCACGCGGGCGGCATGGTCCAGCGCGCGTTCCAGGCCGAGATCGTCGGCGGGCGGCTGCGCGTACCAGCGGGTGAGTGCGTCGAGCACGCGCAGTACGCCACGCGGGCCACCCGCAGGTGCAATCGGCGCTTCGCGGTCGCTGCCACGCAGGGCACCCACGCGATCACCGCGACGCTGCGCCGACCACGCAGCGACGGCGCCCGCGCGGGCCGCCTGCACCGACTTGAATCGGACGCGGGTGCCGAAGTACAGCGCTGGCGAAGTATCGGCCACGATCAGGCTGACCCGCTCGCGTTCGGCCTGGAAAAGCTTGGTATGGGCACGCCCGGTCCGCGCGGTCACCCGCCAGTCGATATGCCGGGCATCATCACCGGCCACGTACTCGCGTGACTCGGCGTACTCCATGCCACGGCCACGCAGCGGCGACGGCGCCTGCCCGGCATTGCCGGCGCGGCCACGGCGCGGCGGCGGCGGCCGCTGTGCCAGCCGGCGCAGGGCCACCAGTTCGGACAGGTGCGGGCGCAGTCCGTCGCCATCACTGACGGTGGATGCGGCTTCCAGGGATGGATCGGTCATGCGCAGGCTCAGGGTGCCGGCACCCGGGCCAGCAGCTCCTGCACCAGGCGCTCGCCATCCCAGCCTTCGGCGGTGGCTTCGTAGCTGGGCAGCACGCGATGGCGCAGCACGTCGGCGGCGACCGCACGCACATCGTCGGGGGTAACGAAGTCGCGGCCGGCCAACCAGGCGCGTGCACGTGCGCAGCGTTCCAACGCAATGGAGCCACGCGGGCTTGCGCCCCAGGCGATGCGGCGCCCGAGGCCGGCGTCATAGCGCGACGGATCACGCGAGGCCAGCACAAGTTCGACCAGATAGCGCTCCAATGCCGGTGCCATATGCAGGTCCAGCACTTCGCGGCGGGCGTCGAACACATCCTGCATCGGCAGCTTCTCCGGTGCCGGTGCCGCCTCGCCCAGTGCGCCACGGGCACGCTCGCGGGCGAGCCGCAGGATCTCCGATTCGGCCGCCTGGTCAGGGTAGCCGATGCGTACGTGCATCAGGAAACGGTCCAGCTGCGCTTCCGGCAGCGGGAAGGTACCTTCCTGCTCGATCGGGTTCTGCGTGGCCATCACCAGGAACAGCGGCGGCAAAGCGTAGGTGTGGCGGCCAACGGTGACCTGGCGCTCGCCCATCGCTTCCAGCAGCGCCGACTGCACCTTGGCTGGCGCACGGTTGATTTCATCGGCCAGCAGGATCGGATGGAAGATCGGGCCGGGTACGAATTCGAAGCGGCCTTCCTGCGGGCGCCAGATTTCGGTACCGGTCAGGTCAGCCGGCAGCAGGTCGGGGGTGAACTGCACGCGGGCGAAATCCGCCTCCAGGCGCGAGGCCAGCGCGCGGATGGCCGTGGTCTTGGCCAGGCCCGGGGCGCCCTCCACCAGCAGGTGCCCGTCGGCCAGCAATGCGATCAACAGGCGTTCGACCAAGGCCGCCTGGCCGACGATTTCGGCCGACAGCGCGTCGCGCAGCTGGTTGAAGGCGCCATGCAGGCGGGAGGTGGGCGGCGCGGGCGGCGGCGAGACGGTTTCGGGCATCGGCGGTGGCAGGTTCATGGGGGCCTTTGACCGGCGCGGGACGGCACGGGTTCCCGACATCATCGCAGGGTGCCTTGCGATTGGCATCAAGAACGGCTGAACGGGCATCTCATCCACGCATGGCGCGGATCTACCGGATCATTCACGGATGGCGTCCGGCATGAACGAGGAAGGGCCGCACATGGCGGCCCTTCTTCAAGTCTCGGGTGTGCTGGCTCAGTTCTGCTTGGCCACGCGCAGCACCTTCGGGGTGACGAACACCAGCAGCTCGGCCTTGTCCTTGCTGCGGCCACGCTTCTTGAACAGGTTGCCCAGGAACGGTACATCGCCCAGGAACGGAACCTTGCTGATGCTGTTGCGGTCGGTGAACTCGTACACACCACCGATGACCACGGTCTGCCCGTCCTCGACCAGCACCGCGGTGTTCACTTCGCGGCGGTTGATCGACGGCACGGTGCCATAGCCTTCCAGCTGGATCAGCCGATCCACTTCATCCTTCTTCACCTGCATGTTGAGGAACACGCGGTTGTCGTTGGTGATGGTCGGGGTGACCTTCAGCTCCAGCACCACTTCCTTGAACTGCACGTTCGGCGTAGCGACACCACCTGCACCGGCACTGATGGTCACGTAGCCGATTTCCTTACCCTGCTTGATCAGGGCCTCGCGCTGGTTGGTGGTGACCACGCGCGGGTTGGAGATCACTTCACCACGCGACTCCTCCTGCATGGCCGACAACTCGACGTCCAGCAGGTAGCCGGCATTGAGGATCGACAGCGCCAGCGAGCCCGCCGGGTTGGTGGACGCCGCCGGCATGGCCCAGTTCAGGCCGCGGGTGATTGCCGAGCCGACCGGCACCGGCGCCGGGCCCGTACTGCCACCGGCCAGCCAGTCGCGGTAGGCCTTGGCGTTGGCCGCATCGGCTTCGACCTGCGACTTGCGGGTATCGCGATTGGCCTCCAGATTGCCACTGAAGTAGGCGTTGTCGCGGCTGCCACTGATGCCGAACCGCGCACCCAGCTCACGTGCGAACGTATCGGTGGCGATGACGATGCGGCTCTCGATCAGCACCTGGTCGACCGGACGGTCGATCACGTTGATCAGCTCGCGCATGCGCGCGATCTTTTTCGGAATGTCGCTGATCATCAGCGTGTTGGTGCGCTCGTCGGCGACGATGCGGCCACGGCCGGACAGGAAGCCACTTTCCTCCTGCGACGACCCACCGCCACCGCCACCTGCGCCACCACCGCCACCCCCGCCGATGCCCTTGGCTTCGGTCAGGGCTTTGAAGATCTGAGTGGCGCTGTGGTAGTTGATCTGGACGTAATCGGTCACCAGGTCTTCGCGGTTCTCGATGGCGATGCGCGCGTCTTCCTTCTCCTGCTCGAACTTGGCCAGTTCGGCCTGCGGGCCTACCCAGATCACGCTGCCGTCGCGGCGCTTGTCCAGGCCCTTGGCACGCAGCACGATGTCCAGTGCCTGGTCCCACGGCACGTTGACCAGGCGCAGCGTCACATTGCCCTGCACCGAGTCGGAGGCCACCACGTTGAGGTTGGACTCTTCGGCGATCAACTGCAGCACGGTGCGCACCGGCACGTCCTGGAAGTTGAAGGTCACCGGCTTGCCGGTGAAGCCGCGCTGGCCGACGGCCTTTGCCGCCTGGGTGACGCTGCCGGCGGTCACCGCACCGACGGCGGCCGGAGCCTGCCGCGCGCTGATCTCGACCACGTATTCGTTGCCGCTCTGGTAGGCCAGCGACTCCACCGCACCACCGGTGCTCAGCACCAGCTGGGTGCCGGCGCCGGATGGTTTGGCGTCGATGCGCTGCACCGGAGTGGCGAAGTCGACGACGTTCAACGGCTTCTGCAGGTTGGCCGGCAGGCGGGCATTGCCGACGTCGACCACTACGCTGTTGCCCTGCGTGCGCAGGTCCGGGATCGCGCCCTGGCCGTCAAACTGCACGATCAGGCGGCCCGCGCCATCATCGCCACGCTTGAAATCGATCTTGGCCACCGACAGGCCGGCGGGTGCCGCGGCCGGTGCGACGGTGGTGCCCACCGGCTTCTCCGCCGGTGCGGCGGCCAGCGCCGGAGCGCAGGCCAGCATCAGCGCGACTCCCAACGCGCTGACACGGTTCAAGGTAGAGCGCCGGATGGGACGCAGCCCCTTGGCTTGGTGAAAGGTCATCGTGCTATCCCCAGTAAACGATCATTGATCTTCAAGCGAGAGCGTTGCTGGCCGTTCCAGCCAGCCACCCGCGCCATCCGGCACCAGTTCGATCAGCTCCACACGGTCTTCGAAGACCGCAGTGACCCGCCCGTCGCTCTGCCCCAGGTAACCGCCCGGGCGCACCCGGTAGGTCACCTTGTCCGGCCCCATCACCAGCGCGACGGTGCCGCCGCCGGTGCCGATGGTACCGACCATGTCCAGTGCGTCCAGCGGGAAGCCCTCCAGGGGCTCCTTGCGCCGGTTCGGATCCGGCCGCAGTCCGCCATTCCCCTGCGGATTGGTCCAGGCATCGGTGAACGGATCACGCAGGCCCTGCGCGGAGTACTCGAAGGTCTCGAACTGCTGCATCACAGGCAACGGTTCCAGCGGCTGCGCCGGCCGGGCACGTTCACCTTCCACCCACTTCTCGAGATTCGGCGCGTCGCCCGGCGTGCTGGTCACTCCACGGCCGCAGGCAGCCAGCAGCAACACGGCAGCGACCATCCCGCAACGTGCAAAGAAGGAACGGATCACTTGCTGCCCTCCTTGCCGGCTTCAGCCTTCTGCTGTTCCTGCACCTCGGTCTCGTCAAGATACCGGTAAGTCTTGACAGTGCCGGACAACTCCAGCGCACCGGCACGCGAACCACCGCCAGCCTTGTCCGCCGGCTTCAGGTTGATGTCGTGCATGGTCAGGATCACCACGCGCGGCAGCGAGGCCACGCCACTGACGAACGCACCGAACTGGTGGTAGCTGCCCACCATCTTCAGCTTGATCGGCTTCTCGGCGTAGAACTCCTTGACCTGCTCCTGTTCCGGTTCGAACAGCTGGCTGGTCAGGCCGCTGGACAGCGCGGTCTGCGAGATGTCGATGATCAGGTCCGGCATTTCGGTCTTGCTGGGCAGCTGCCGCAGCATCTGCTGCAGGACCTGCTCCATCTGCGCCAGCTGCTGCTTCAGCGGCCCCAGGTTCACCGCGCGTTCCTGCTGCTTGGAGAACTCGGTGCGCAGATCGCTTTCCTTCGATTCCAGGCTGGCCAGTTCATCGCGCTTGCCGCTGATCAGCAGCATCCACGCAACGAACATGATGACCAGGGCCAGCAACGAACAGAAGACGATCTTGGCCTTCTGCGGCCAGTTGCCGATGTCGTTGAAATCCAGGTTCTTCAGATCGATTTTCTGGCTCATGCGCGATCCCCCTGCAGCGGGGCGTAAGAGGCCTGCGGCGGCTGCGCCAGGCGGCTGCCCTCAGGCCTGGCGGCCGGTGCCGGTGCGGCGGGCTGGTTCGGCTTGGCCGGTGCAGGCGCCGGTGCAGGCGCCGGTGCGGTGGCCGGAGCGCTGGCGGGCGCTGCTGCCGGGGCCGCCGCCGGTTGGGCCGGGGCCGTGGCCGGTGCTGGAGCAGCGGCCGGGGCCGCCGCATCGGGGCCGGCGGCAAGCGGCGCCACGGCGGGCGTCGCAGCCGGCGCGGCCGCCACGCTGCCATCGGCGTTCAAACCGGGGGTGCCGGTCTCTTCACTCTGTGCAGGCAGCTTCACCGTGACCTTGAACATGTACGGCAGCGCCTTGATGTCCGAGACCGGACCGGCTGCACTCTTGTCCCCGGCACTGGCCTGGATGATCGACAGCTCCGGGTTGGTCATCCAGCCGGAGGTTTCCAGGTTGCGCATGTAAGCCGACACACGTGCATTGGACTGGGTGCGTCCCTCAAGGGTGAGCATGTCCCCTTCCTGCTGCAGGGCGGTCAGCACCACGCCGTCAGGAATCGTGCGCACCAACGCATCGAACAGGTGGACCATCTGCGAGCGCTTGGCCTGCAGTTCCTCGATCACCTTCTTGCGGGCCAGCAGGCGATCCTTCTGCGCATCGAGGCGATCGATCTCCTTGTTCTGTTCCTTGACCTTCTCGATCTCGGCTTCCAGATAGGCGTTGCGGTCCATCTGGCCGCTCACCTGGCGGTCGTAGTAGAACCAGATCATCAGCGACAACAGCAGGCCACCGACAGCGGCCATGCCCAGCATTGCGTAGAACTCGCGCTGGCGTTGCTTGCGCCGCTCGGCGCGCCAGGGCAATAGATTGATGCGTGCCATCAGTCGAAGCTCCTCAGCGCCAGACCGGTGGCGATCATCAGCGCGGGGGCATCCTGGGCCAGCGCATGCGCGTTCACCTTCGGGCCCAGGGTCATCTGTGCCAGCGGGTTGGCCACCACGGTCGGCACGCCCAGCTGTTCTTCGACCATCTCCGGCAGGCCACCCAGTACGGCGCAACCGCCGGCCAGCACGATGTGGTCGACGCGATTGAACTCACTGCCCGCATAGAAGAACTGCAGCAGGCGGCTGATCTGCTGGACCGTGGCTTCCTTGAACGGCTCCAGCACTTCCATCTCGTAGCTTTCCGGCAAGCCACCCTGGCGCTTGGCCAGGCCGGCTTCCTCGTAGCTCAGGCCGTAGCGGCGCATGATCTCGTCGGTCAGCTGCTTGCCACCGAACACCTGTTCGCGGCTGTACAGGCTGCGGCCACCGCGCAGGACATTGAGGGTGGTCATGGTGGCGCCGATGTCGACCAGCGCGACCACGCCATCGCTGGACACCGGCAGTTCACTGGCGACCAGGGCGTAGGCGTTCTCGACCGCGAAGGCCTCCACGTCCATCACCTTGGCCTGCAGCCCACCCAGTTCCAGCGCGGACTGGCGCAGTTCCACGTTCTCCGAACGCGACGCGGCCAGCAGCACCTGGACCATCTCCGGGTTGTTCGGGATCGCCCCGATCACCTCGAAGTCCAGGTTCACTTCCTCGATCGGGTACGGAATGTAATTGACCGCTTCCAGCTCGATCTGGGCTTCCATGTCGTTCTCGTCGAGCTCGGCCGGCATCGGGATCACCTTGGTGATCACCGCGGACCCGGCGACGGCGGCAGCGGCCAGCTTGGCCTTGCTGCCTGAACGGTTCATCGCACGGCGGATGGCCTCACCCACGGCCTCCACTTCCACGATGTTCTTCTCCACCACCGCATTCGGCGGAAGAGGTTCCACAGCGTAATGTTCCACACGGAAACGATTGCCGCTGCGGGACAGCTGCAAAAGCTTTACCGCAGTCGAACTGATGTCGACGCCTACAAGCGGCGACTGACTTTTTGGGATGAGCCCCACGGTTTCTCCCCTGCCGACGGGCACTTGGACGCAAGACCTGCGCCCGAGCATTAATAACGTATTCTTAGCAAATGGCAACGGCCCTGCTGTGAAGTTCCTCACGGATTCACGATGCAGCCCCTGACTGTTCCCCTTGCGCTCCCCGGTGCCGACCCCAGCCGCCACCTTGCGTAATCTATACTCTGCGACCACGAAATTCGCAATCGGAATCTGAACCCGATGACTCGACTCCGCCGCTGGCTGCGCTGGATCTTCCTGATTGTCCTGGTCCTGGCGCTGATCGGCGCGGCCGCCGTGGGCGGTCTGTACTACGCTGTGTCCTCCAAGCTTCCCGACGTGCAGACCCTGCGCGACGTGGAAATGCAGGAGCCGATGTACGTCTATGCTGCCGACGGCAAGCTGATGGCGGTGTTCGGCGAGACCCGGCGCACCCCGATCACCATGAAGGATGTGCCCGAGCGCCTGAAGCAGGCGTTCCTGGCCACCGAGGATGCCCGCTTCTACGAGCATGGCGGCGTGGACTACATGGGCATCGGCCGCGCGGTGTGGCTGCTGGCCACCACCAGCGACAAGCGCGTTCCGGGTGGCTCCACCATCACCCAGCAGGTGGCCCGCCAGTTCTTCCTCAGCTCCGAGTACAGCTACACCCGCAAGCTGGCCGAGATCCTGCTGGCCCGCAAGATCGAGTCCGAGCTGAGCAAGGACGAGATCTTCGAGCTGTACCTGAACAAGAGTTTCTTCGGCAACCGCGCCTACGGCGTGGCCGCCGCCGCCGAGTTCTACTACGGCAAGAAGCTGAACGAGCTGGACCTGGACGAGATGGCCTCGCTGGCCGGCATCCCCAAGTTCCCGTCCTCGGGCAACCCGATCTCCAACCCGGAACGTGCCCGCCAGCGCCGCGACAACTATGTGCTGCAGCGCATGGCCGACCTGAAGTTCGTCAGCCAGGCCGAGGCGGATGCGGCCAAGGCCGTGCCGATGCATGCCACCGCGCATGAGCCGCCGGTGCAGGTCGATGCCCCGTACGTGGCCGAGCTGGTGCGCCAGGAAATGATCGCCCGCTTCGGCGGGGATGTGGTCAATAAGGGTTACCACGTCACCACCACGATCGACTCCACCCTGCAGACCGCCGCCAACCAGTCGGTGCGCGACGGCCTGCTGCTGTACGACCACCGCCACGGCTGGCACGGCGTGGAGAAGCAGGTGCAGGTGGGTGCCGGCGAAGACGCCGCCGCCCTGGCCGAGCACCTGCGCGGCATGTACGGCCAGGCCGGCCTGCTGCCGGCGATCGTCGCCAGCACCGGCGCCGATGGCAGCGCCACCGTGGTGCTGGCCAACCGCAGCGAGATCGTGCTGCCGGCCGGTGCCGCCAAGTGGACCAACAAGACCCCGGGCAAGCTGGTACAGCGCGGCGACATCGTGCGCGTGCGCGCCGGTGCCAAGGAAGGCGAATGGCTGCTGGACCAGATTCCGCGCGGCCAGTCCGCGCTGGTCTCGCTGGATGCCCACAACGGCGCGCTGAAGGCGCTGGTCGGTGGCTTCAGCTTCTCCGGCAACAAGTTCAACCGCGCCACCCAGGCTCGCCGCCAGCCGGGTTCGAGCTTCAAGCCGTTCGTCTATGCGGCCGCCTTCGACAAGGGCTACAACCCGGCGTCGATCGTGCTCGACGCCCCGGTCGTGTTCCGCGACCGCCGCGGCAAGACCTGGGCCCCGCAGAACGACGGCGGTGGCTTCCGCGGCCCGATGCGCCTGCGTGAAGCGCTGGTGCAGTCGCGCAATCTGGTCTCGGTGCGCCTGCTTGATGGCATGGGCGTGGACTACGCGCGCAAGTACATCAGCGAGTTTGGCTTCGCCGAATCGGAACTGCCGCCCAACCTGTCGATGTCGCTGGGTACCGCTTCGCTCACCCCGCTGTCGGTGGCCCGTGGCTACGCCGTGTTCGCCAATGGCGGCTCGCGCGTGGATACCTGGCTGATCGACCAGGTCAATGACCGCGACGGCAACCTGGTGTTCAAGGAGAACCCGGCACTGGCCTGCCGCGACTGCGCCGGCAGCAGCGACCAGCCCGTCAACCAGGTGGTGGACGGTTTCAATTTCGGCGCTCCGGCCCCGAAGGTGGACCCGGCTGCTGCGGCCAAGGCCGAAGCCAAGACCGAGACCCCGGCCACGCCGGTCAACCCGGATGCCCGCACCGCCCCGCGCGCGATCGACGCCCGCACCGCCTACCAGCTGGTGTCGATGATGCGCGACGTGGTCCAGCGCGGTACCGGTGCCCAGGCCAAGGTGCTCGGCCGCGAGGACGTGGGCGGCAAGACCGGCTCCACCAACGACCACCGCGACGCCTGGTTCTCCGGCTTCGGCGGCCCGTACGTGACCACCGTGTGGGTGGGCCGCGACGACTTCCGCTCGCTGGGTTACCGCGAATACGGTGGCAAGGCCGCCCTGCCGATCTGGATCGACTACATGCGTACCGCGCTGAAGGACACCCCGATCGCGCAGAACGACCCGCCCAGCGGCATGGTCCAGGCCACCCTCAACGGCGCGACCGAGTGGGTGAAGGTGGAAGACATGGACCGCCTGACCGACTACGACCTGAACCTCAATACGCCGCAGGCCGACGCCGCCGCGTTCGATATCTTCTGAGGAAGGGCCAGGTGGGTGCCAACCGTGGGTTGGCACCGATTCGACTCTGGTAGCGGCCAACCTTGGTTGGCGCCGCCTTTGTAGAGCCGAGCCATGCTCGGCTCCGGGCGCCCTCGGTAGAGCAGCCGAGCATGGGCTCGGCTCTACAGGATCAACGGCACCCTTTTGCCGTGGTAGCGGCCAACCTTGGTTGGCGCTCTGTGCCGACCAAGGTCGGCACCTACCAGAGCAGCAACATCCGAAATACCCACGCAGATGTCACATCCGTGCGCTAGTCTGTAGCCAGGTCGCAACAGGGAGTCATCGCATGCATCGCGCCCGTCAGCATGCTGCCAGCCAGACCCGCGAGCGGCGCCACCGCCTCGCCCACGAAGCCGCCCGCCTGATGGCCGAAGGCGGCATCCGCGACTACCACCAGGCCAAGTTGAAGGCCGCCAGCCGGCTCGGCATCCACGACGATGCCTCCCTGCCCCGCAATACCGAGATCGAAGACGCACTGCGCGAGTACCAGCGGCTGTTCTCCGGGCCCCAGCACGGCAACGAACTGCAGCGCCGCCGCGAGGCCGCAACGCGTGCGCTGGAGTTCCTGCACGGCTTCTCCCCGCGCCTGGCCGGCCCGGTGCTGGAGGGCACCGCCGATGCCAACAGCCCCGTGCAGCTGCACCTGCACAGCGACGACCCGGAAGCCGTGCACCGCTTCCTGGAAGACCACCGCATTCCGGCCGAGTCGCGCACGCGACGCCTGCGGATGGACCGCGAGCGCATCCTGGACGTACCGGTCTGGGTATTCAGTGCCGAGGAGCTGACCTTCGACCTGGCTGTGCTGCCCTACGACGCGTTGCGACAGGCGCCGCTGTCGCCGGTGGATGAAAAACCGATGCGGCGCGCCTCGATCAGCCAGTTGCGGCAACTGCTGGCCGAGGCCGAGATCACCGCCTACATCGGCGGCTGACCCCTGGTGCACGCTTACCAGTCATAGGCCAAGCGAAGCTGTGCATTGGCTTCCTTGTAGCCCTGGTCGCCCCGCATCAGGCCGAACCCGCCCCAGGCGTTCAGTCCGGAGCGGAAGGCAATGCGCGCGCCGGCGCTGACTTCATAGCGATCGCGCGCAACGCCTGCGCCCATCGCTTCGCCATCGAACGCAACCTGCGGTGCGGTGCCCTGGCGGTACCAGTTGGTCGCCAGATACGGGTTGACCGTCGCACCCGACCCCATGCGCGATTCGGCCTGCAGGCGCAGCCCCAATCGTCCAGACAGCCGGTTGGACTGCAGCAGGCGCACTTCGGTACCGGTGTGCTCCACATGCGTGCCCATCTGCGAACGGCTGTGGACCAACTGCAGTTCGGGCTGCAGGCTTACCGCGGTGGCACCCACGCGGCCCACACCGAAGCGGTAGCCCGCTTCCAGCGAGGACTGCCACAGATGGCTGCGATAGCGCTCACGCGCCAGTGCATCGCCATCGACACGGTTGCGGAACCGACCGCGCTGTGTCCACGCATCCACATAGGCCGCCTCGGATGCCCAGTTCGCGTAGATACCCACGGCGGCGCCCTGCACGTCGCCCTGCGCCTGGTAATCGGTCAACACCGACCGCGCCTGGGTTCTGGCACGTGCAGCAGTCAGCATCACGCCCACACGGGTGCGCGCTGCATCGAATACACCCACGTCGGCGCCCAGCTGCAGCACGGAATGCTGCGACCGCAGGGACAACTGGTTGTCCACGCCAGGCAGCCGCACCTGCGCGGCCTGCGTGCGGATCCAGCCCTGCACACCGTCGCCTGTACGAACGCCTCGGTCCTGTGCGCCGTGCTGCAACAGCCGGTCCATGGCGAAGCGGTTGGCCAGATAGGTACCCGCCTCCGGACGCAGGATGCGTGGCTGCAACCCAGTGCACCCATCGCCTTCAATCACCTCGCAGGGATCAGGCGTCACACCCGGGCCGTCTTCGCACGACGGCCCATCCAGGCCTTCACTGCAGAGTTCCGGCGGCGGCTTCACCGAGCAGCCTGTGCCCTGCGGATCGCTCTCGCAGGGGTCGGGCACGGTGGCCAGCGCCGAACGCAGGTACCAGCCACCGTCGGCAGGGTCGGCAATGCCGCCCTTGTGCAGGAAATACTCGTAGCGGCCCGCAACGGCACGCCCGGACAGCGAATAGTGCGCGTCCGAGCTGCCTTCCACCTGGATCAGCTGGATACCGTTCTGCGTCTGCGCGCCCAGCCCGCCGACATTGTTGACCTGGACCGCCGCATCGCCGCGGGTGCTGCCCAGCACGTGCAGGAAGTCGGTCGCGGACGCGTCACCGCCCAGCGCCGCATTGAACACCAGCAGACTGCCATGCGTATCCAGGTCACCGCCCACGACAAGGCGGTGGAAGCGACCGGCATAGCCCTGGGAAAGCTGCACCATACTGCGATCAAGCGACAGCGATCCGACCCGCGAATCACCGGTCAGCGTCCACTGGCTCTGCCCGGACAACCTCGCCTGCCCAAGCACGGTACTGCTTCCCTGCCACCGTGATCGATCGGCAAGGTTCAACCGTAGATCCACGGCGACCGGAATGCCCGCAGCAAGATCTTCCGGGGTGATCACGATGTCACCCACCGCGTCCACATCGCCGCTGAAATCGAAGGTGAACGGTGCAGCGAATGCGGCATCGACCTGCGCCAGCACACCATTGCCGCCGGCCAGTCGTGCACCGTTGCGCGCGGTGAACTGGCGGGCGCTGCGCACCCACAGTGCACCATGGCGCTCGGCCAGCAACGACCCACCGTCAATGTCCAGCACGCCGTTGGCATTGATCACCGCCGCCCAGGCACCACGGCCGGTCGTAGTCACATCGGTGCCAGACAGGGACATGCGGCCGGCACCGCCGGTCAGCACGCCATAGCCCTTTTCGCCGGACGTGACGATGGAGCCACCGGACAGCGCCACCTGGCCACCCAGCCGCGCCACCGCACCGATGCCACCTGCGCCACGGGTCTGGATGGTGACACCATCGGCCTGGATGGACGGCTGGCCACGGCCTGCATCCATCGATGCGTACAGGCCGTGCGAGGACTGCCCAAGCGTAGTCAATCGCACATCGAACAGGCGGGCATCACCTGCACGGTTGTCCAGCGCCACCGCGCTGCCGGCCGAGGTGCCAATAGTGCCACCGTGCATCGTGAAGCTGGCCGCGCCCAGGTGAACCGCTGCAGCAATGCCGCCATGGGTGTAGATGTCCACCCCATCCAGGCTGACCTCGTCGCCGTCCGTCGCGGAAACCGCGTAAAAACCGGTCTCGATACGCAGGTTCTCGAGTTGGGCAACGCTGTCGCCCCGCAGCGTGATGCCGCTACTGCGTTCCGAAGACGCGATCAGTTCCCCCCCGCGCCAGTGCAGCGTGCCGCCGTCCACTTCGGCCATCGGCATGGCGGCGGTCGGGTCCCCTTCCGCATCCAGATGAGTGTCAACCAACACTGCTGCGCCACCGCGCTCCACCAGCAAGCCCTTTGCAGAGGGTCCGGCCACGAGCGAACTGCCCTGCAGACGCAGGCTGCCGCCGCTGGCCACGGCGGCCGCCGCACTGCCCCAACCGTTGGCGCGCAGCACTGATCGGGTCACGTCCGCAATGGCGCCCTGCTCGATACGCAGGGCCTCGGAACCGGCGGCGGCCACGGTGAGCTCACTGTCGTCCACCTGCACCCGTGCACCGCCGGCAGCGATCAGCGCCATGGCCGAATTTCCCGTGGTGCTGAGGTGCGCACCCTGCATCAGCAGCGATCCGCCATCCACCCGGGCAGCGGCACTGCCAAGGCCGAGAGTGGACACCCGCACACCGGTTCCATCGGCGGCGCGCAGCAGCTCCACCCGCCCGCCCGACGCCACCGAAATGGCGTCGGACACGCGCCCGTGCTGCGTGCTGACTGCTCCGCCGTGCAGCCGGATCAGGCCATCGGATTCAGCGCGCAGGGCTGCGGCGCCCTGCCCGCGGGTAATGACCGACACCGGCGCGGCCGCGTCGATGCGACCGCCGTTGAGTGCGAACAGCGCATGACCCGCCGCCCCTGCCTCACTCGTCTCGTAGCTGCCTGCAGCGTCGTGCGCGCTGCCATCGGCAATCAACTGCGGCAGCGGCGTGCTGGCAAAGGCGGGAGCAGGCAGCACACAGGCGAAGATCGCCATGGCCAGCAGATTGCGGGGAAGAGGCCGTGAAGCTGAATGGCGGGCAGGGACATGCATGGCGGGGAGCCCGGTTGAAAAAAGGAGGGTGCGCAGTGTCCGTACAGGCCGGGGCCAATGCCATGCAACAAGTTGCAGATTCGCCCTTCCCTCATCACGTCCAGGCGGACCCGCCGCCCACCCTTCCGATGGCCCATGCCCTACAGCGGCATTCCGCTGCCGGTTGTGGGCCCGGCGCCCAACAGCCACTCCGGCAACCAGGGGGCAGGCGCACGCCTGGGATACTCCGCCATCATCCGCGCGTGCATGGTCCGAAGATCGTTCAACAACCATGCCTGGTGGTAGATGTCGCTGAACGCATCCGACCAGCCGCTCTTCACCCGCTGGCGTTCGACGCCTTCGAGACTGGGTACCCGATCAGGTGGGCCATCCAGGATGGGCTGCAGCGCGCGGTTGATGCCCCTGTTTTCCGCTGCGGCCTCGCGCAGCAGGCTGATGTGCGCCTGCACCCGCGCGCATTGATACGGCGCACAGCCATTGGTCGCCTCGATGTAATCGGCGATGTCCGCCAGCAGCGTGGCCTTCAACCGCCATGCCACCTCGCCATCCAGTACCTGCCGCACCCGCATCGTGCGCAGTGTACTGGCGCGGATGTCCTCCCCGGTGGTGAAGTCCTGGCCCGGCGGGCTGCCGGCGCGGCGCACCATCGCGATGCGGAGGATCGCCTCATTGGTGATGCCTTCCACCCGCAAGGCTGCCGCCTGCGGATGCAGCCGCGGGGGTGGCACCGTACTGAACTTCCAGTAGTACCAGAGCACGAACACCACAACCGCAAAGCACAGCACGTTGGACAACAGCAAGACATCCACGCGCCGGGTGTAGTAGTAATACCGCGCACGCCACAGATAGAACGTGCGGTAGCTGATGAATCGACTTGCCCATCGGTACATTGCCATCTCCTCGGCAAGGGCCCCGGCGCGGCGGGGATCTTTACGCGCACCACGCCGGGGCTGCACTGCTTACCAGCCGATACCCACACCGACGCCGACGGTGCGTTCGCCACTGTTGGTGAACGCGCCGCTGAGGCTGAAGGTGGCCGAGCCCTTGTCATTGAGCACACGCTGGTAGCCGACCGCCATGGCCGATTCACCCTCGCTGTAGCCCACGCCCGCGCCCAGGCGGTTGTAGGTGTTCAGGCCCGCGGTGTTCATCGCCATTGCGCTCTGCGCGCTGCCCATCGCCGCCATCCGGTTGAAGCGCTTGTCCATCTTGTCCAGGCGGCGTTCGACGCTGCTGATGGCGCCATCGGTGTACTCGTTGGCACGCGCCAGCATCTTCTCCAGCTCGGCGGTATCAACCTGCGCCTTCGGTGCCGGCTCGTCCTTCTTCTTCGGGGAACCCGCCGGCTGGCCGCCACCCTCGTTGGAGGCAACCTTCGGCACATTTCCGCTGTCAGCGATGGGCGATTCCTCGGTGGCAGGCGGCGGGGTCACCGGCGCTTCGGCTGATGCCAGGCGCTGCGAACGCCCCTGCGGCTGCCCATCCAGGCGGCTCTCCAGCCCGTCCACGCGGCCGTTGAGCTGCTGCTGCATGGCATGCAGCTGGCCACCATTGACCGCATCACGGCTGCCCGCCGCGATCAGACCGTTGGCCACGTTGGAAATGACCATGCCCTGTGCACCGGCCAGCGTCAGCTGACCGATGCCGTCGGTGCGGCTGGTGGGCGTGTCCTGGAACACCGAGCGCAACTGGCCTTCCACGCGATCCATGCGCGAACCGGTGGACGTGACGGCGCCGTCGAGCGACTGCAGGGCATCGCCGAGGGTGGCGTGGCTGCGGCCCTGCAGGCTGAAGCTGGGGCCGACGATGTTGCCGTTGGCGTCGATGCGGGCGCCGCCGCCGATGCTGCGCAGGGTTTCGTTGAGCTGGGCTACGGTGGTGGCGTCGTTCGCAGAAATGCCTCGCCCGACGTTCACTAGGCGGCGCTTCAGGTTGTCGTTGCCGAATGACACCGTCCCTACTTCCTTTGCGACAGATTGATTGCCAACAGCTACAGAGTTGGCCGCCCCGCGCGCAACAGACGACGCGGCCCCCAGTGCCATCCCACCTTCAGCCAAGACCTCGGCCTGGGTTCCGAGCGCGAAACCGGCATCCGCCGATGCAGCTATATAGGCCGCGCGTCCGAGAGCGACAGAGTTTCGAGCGTGCGCTTGAGAAAAGCTGCCTACAGCCACAGCACCTTCAGATTCCAGAGATGCTTCTGCATAGTCCCCAAGAGCAACAGCTACCAATCCCGCCTTCGCCGCAGCCTGCGCGCCACCAACTCCAACAGCTAAGTACTTTGCCTGTTCCTTCAGAGAAGCGACCTCTGAATTCGTGGCAAACAGCTGCCCACCAGTGACAGCATCCGTACTAGCAACGGAACTGATATCACCCTCTGCTAATCCGGTAACGCGAGCGCCAGCAAAGTCGATCGGGCCTTGGCGAGCGGAACCTAGCGGCTCATCCTGCTGCTCCTTCATCTGATCGATCTCGCTCTTGTTGCGGGCGATCTCCTGCTTGGCCGCATGCAGCTGGTTGCCCGTAACGGCATCGCGGCTGCCCGGAGCCAATCGACCATCAGCCAGGTTGGTCAGGACCATACCCTGTGCGCCAGCAAGGGACAGCTGACCAACGCCGCCCGTACGCGCAGATGTCGTCTCGTCGAACATCGAACGAAGCTGGTTCTCGATCACGCCCACTCGGGTACCGGTCTTGGTAGTGGTGCCATCCAGTACGTTCAGTGCATCCGCTACCGTGCGCTGGGTACTGCCCTGCATGGTGTAGGTCGGAGCGATCACGTTGCCGTTCGCGTCCATGCCCGCACCACCGCCAAGAGTAGCCAGGGATTCGTTGAGCTGTGCAATGGTGGTCGCATCATGGACTTCAGCTCCTCGACCGACATTTACCAGCCGACGTTTCAGAGTGTCGTTTCCGAAGGACACCGAAGCTTCCTCACGCGCCACCGAGCCGGAGCCGATCGCAACCGCTCGGGCCGCCCCAGCCATTACGCGACTGCCTGAACCAAGCGACACGCCGTTTTCGGCCGCCACTTCGGTTCCACTACCAAGCGCAAATCCGCCTGTAGCTCCAATGAGAACCGCAGATCCTCGCCCGACTGCAACTGAATTCTCGGCCTCTGCGAGTGCGAAGCTTCCGATTGCGGTCGAGCCCGCTCCCATTGCAGATGAGCCGGAACCAACAGCGACGCCAAGCCACCCTGACTCTGCGGGCAGGCTGGCAGATGATGAATCGATACTGAGGAGCATACTTTGCTCCTCAATCTTCGAAACCCGCTGATTGGTGGTAAACAACTGGCCACCATTCACTGCATCCGTACTAGCCGCAGAACTGATATCCCCATCAGCAATCCCCGTAACCCGCGCACCGCCCATCTCGACCAGGCTGCGGTCGTCGCTGAACTTCACCACGCTGTCCAGGTCCGGATTGAAGGCTTCAAACTCTTCGCGAAGGCGATCCAGGCCATCACGGTTGTCATCGATGCGGCCGGCATGTGCAGTGAGCTGCGTGGCATGCGACGAGAGCGCCAGACCCTGCGCCTTCGCTGTCTCGTTGGCGGCAAACAGCTGCTGGCCGCTCACGGCATCGGAGCTGGTGGCGCTGAGGACGCCATCGGCGACATTACTGATACGGCGCCTGGCACCGGCCTTGTTGGCGACATCCAGCACGGTGCCGCTGTTCTCGGCACCCAGCCGCACATTGCCGGTAGCCGATACCTGCCCCACCAGCCCACCCAGCGTGGTGGCCTGTGCCAGCGCGTTGTCAGCGGCAGTCCTGGCGGCACCGGCGGTGGTCTGCGCCGTGTTGGCGGTGTTCTGCGCGGTGGTGACGTTGCTGTTGGTAGCGGTGAGCTGGCGGCCGGTCACGGCTTCGGTGCTGGTGCCGCTCAGGGTCGCATCGGCAATCCCGCTGATCTTACGGTTGGCATTGGCCTTGTTACGTACGTCCAGCACGGTACCGCTGTTTTCGGCACCCAGCCGCACATTACCGGTAGCCGATACCTGCCCCACCAGGCCACCCAGCGTGGTGGCCTGTACCAGCGCGTTGTCAGCGGCAGTCCTGGCGGCACCGGCGGTGGTCTGCGCCGTGTTGGCAGTGTTCTGTGCGGCGGTAACGTTGCTGTTGGTGGTATTGAGCTGGCGGCCGGTCACGGCCTCGGTGCTGGTGCCGCTCAGGGCCGCGTCGGCCACGCCACTGATCTTGCGGTTGGCATTGGTCTTGTTGCGCACGTCCAGCACGGTACCGGTGTTTTCGGCACCCAGCCGCACATTGCCGGTAGCCGATACCTGCCCCACCAGGCCACCCAGCGTGGTGGCCTGCGCCAGAGCGTCATCAGCGGTGGTCTTCGCCGTGCCGGCGGTGGTCTGCGCGGCGTTGGCGGTGGTCTGCGCGGTGGTGACGTTGCTGTTGGTAGCGGTGAGCTGGCGGCCGGTCACGGCTTCGGTGCTGGTGCCGCTCAGGGTCGCATCGGCAATCCCGCTGATCTTACGGTTGGCATTGGCCTTGTTACGTACGTCCAGCACGGTACCGCTGTTTTCGGCACCCAGCCGCACATTGCCGGTAGCCGATACCTGCCCCACCAGCCCACCCAGCGTGGTGGCCTGTGCCAGCGCGTTGTCAGCGGTAGTCCTGGCGGCACCGGCGGTGGTCTGCGCCGTGTTGGCGGTGTTCTGTGCGGCGGTAACGTTGCTGTTGGTGACGGTGAGCTGGCGGCCGGTGACGGCTTCGGTGCTGGTGCCGCTCAGGGTCGCATCGGCAATCCCGCTGATCTTACGGTTGGCATTGGCCTTGTTACGTACGTCCAGCACGATACCGGTGTTTTCGGCACCCAGGCGCACGTTGCCGGTCGCCGACACCTGCCCGACCAGGCCCGACAGCGTCGTCACCCGGGCCGCGGCAGCATCAGCGGCGGTCTTCGCGGTGTTTGCGGTGCTCTGCGCAGTGGTGACGTTGGTATTGGTGGTATTGAGCTGGCGGCCGGTTACAGCTTCGGTGCTGGTTGCACTCAGCACCGCGTCGGCAACGCCACTGATCTTGCGATTCGCATTGGACTTGTTGCGCACGTCCAGCATGGTGCCGGTGTTGTCAGCGCCCATGCGGATGGTGCTGCTGGCCGAGGTCTGTGTCAGCAGACGGGTGTTGGCCAGCGCCTGGTCGGCGGCAGTCTTGGCGGCGTTGGCGGTGGTACGCACCACGCCCAGATCGGCGTTGGTCTTGTGCAGCTGCTTGCCGGTGACCGCATCGGTACTGGTATCGGACAAGCGCGCATCGGCGACGTTGACGATGCGGCGTTGGGTGGATGCGCTGCCAACGGAGACGCTGTTTCCTTCGTTGGCGACTGAGCCACGGCCCAGCGCCACGGCGCCGCTTGCGCTGGCAGTCGCATGGTGACCCAACGCGACACCGTCGTGCGTTGCGTCGGCACTCGCCCCCAGTGCGATCGCACCACTCCATCCTGCCGTACCGGCACGCGCGTTGCCGCCGATGGCGATGCCACCCAGGCCTGCGCCCGTGTCAACATTCGCACCGCTACCGACGACGACGGCATTCCGCCCCGATCCTGATGCATCGTTGCCGATCACCGTGGCCCCGATGCCGTCCGCCCTTGCCCAGGCGCCCAAAGCGGTACTGTAGCCCTGGTAGGCAGTTGCGTAGTAACCCAGTGCCGTCGCGCGGTCACCCAGAACCTTGCTGCGATGTCCGAATCCAGTTGAGAAGCGACCGTCGATTTCAGTTCCATTACCCGTGATCATCGAGTTGCGGGTATTGCTTCCCACCAGAGTGTAGATGCGACTGTCGTCGTGCCCATAGGAAGGCGTACAGGGATAATAGTCCTCTATCAGGGGCAGACAGCTCTCATTGAAGACGGCCGCAGCAACCGGCGACGACGCACAGAGAACAGCCGCCATCAGGCAGAGCTGCGTTCCATTGCGCTTGCCTTTTGTGGCACTCAGCTCACTCGCAACTACCCAGCACTGACGGGCAGTCGACCACAATCTACGATAGATCTTGTTCATGGAAACTCCTTAACAGGACAAACGAAGGGAACGCCGTGGCGCTGCAGCCACGGCGGGTGTCGGAGATCAGGGGGCGAAGGTCTGCAGGTGTTCGCGATAGCCATCGCGGGTGAGGCGATAGCGCAGTTGCACGGTGCTTCCCGCAGCGGGAACGAACGGCAGTTCCAATGCGCTGCCGGGGTACAGGCTTCGCGACACGTCATGCGCAGTGCAGCGGCTGCCCTGGCATTCGGCGATGCTGGTGATGCCCAGGCGCAGCGTTCCGGTGTTGCGCAGCTGGTTGCCGTCCAGGCGGAAGCCGACGGTGCCGTCATCCGGCAGTACGTTCACCAGCGCGCCCCACACCAGGCTGACGCCGACGTTGGCCTGCGCGCCCTGCCCGCTGGGTTCGAGTGGTGTTTCGTCCGGCCCGCGCACGCCCTCGAAGTAGACGCGGTAGGCGGTTTCCTGGGTGACCGGTTGCAGCGGAATGACGCGGATCAGGCGATTGCCGCCCCCGGCCAAGGCAAACTTGCCCGGGGTGATGGCGATGGCCGCCTCGGCCGGCTCGATCTCCACCTCGTTCTCGTCGGCCTGCGCCGCGTTGTCGATGCGGCGGATGGATGCCTGCACGTACTGCGGCTGGGTGGACTGCGAATAGACACGGATGTTGGTGCCCTTCTTCACGTCCACCGATGCACGCATGGGGTGCACGGTGAGGTTGGCATGGGCGGGAACGGCCGCCGCAAGGGCGATCGACAGTAGTCCGAACGTGATCGGTTTCATCAGGGTCTCCAGGATCAGGGACGCGTAGTGGGCAGGCGCAGCTCGACCTTCAACTGGCCTTCGTAGCCACCGGCGCGCTGTTCGGTGATCGGCACGCGTGGTGTGGTCAGCAGCAACGGGGTGGGGACGCAGAACACCGGCTGGGTCATGCCTGGCAGCAGCACCAGCCGCAGCTTGGCGGTGTCGATGCCGCGCAGTTGTTCTTCCACGCCGTTGGCCATGCGGCGACGCACGCCGGCATGTTCCAGTTCGATCATGTAGTCCAGCCGCTGGTCATCACTGCTGCCGCCATCGTCATGCCACAGCGAGTACCCCAGTGGCCCGGGGGGACGCCCGCTGGTGTCGGTGACAGTCAGGCCCAGGTACTCACTCTGTGAGCCGAGGCCGTCGTAGAGGCACATGTCCA
Source organism: Stenotrophomonas sp. 78350_Sma (assembly GCF_056482105.1). Classification (NCBI taxonomy): domain Bacteria; kingdom Pseudomonadati; phylum Pseudomonadota; class Gammaproteobacteria; order Lysobacterales; family Lysobacteraceae; genus Stenotrophomonas; species Stenotrophomonas sp. 78350_Sma. The sequence goes on from NZ_CM151182.1 coordinate 3,754,926, forward strand.
ACGGCTTGCGCCCGCCCACGGTCTGGGCGAGTGGGTCGTAGCTGAGATTCAGATCGACGTTGGGCGTGGTCTGCGGGAACTCCGGGAAGTAGATGGAGACCGCGTCGTAGTCGGTGATGGTTATCTGAAAATTGAAGTCAAAGCTCGCAACGCGAGAGGCAGCACTACTGCGAAGCGTCAGCTCCAAGCGGCCGACCCATCGACCCGCGACCAAGCGAGACAGTTCCGCATCTGAAATGAACAATGACGCGGCGGTCCCACTGGCCGGCGTCCTTGGACACGGGGTCGAGTAGCTGGTCCAAATAGGGCGTCTGTCAAACTGCCAATAGTTATGGCACACCAATCCCGAGTCAGCACGCTCCAGATATCCCTCTACCGCGAGTGAGGTCACCATGCCGCTACGCAGCTCCGTGAACTGGAGTTGGATGCGACTCACATACGAGCCGTTCTCGCCGGTATCCGCCGTCGGACACTGACCCGTAGCAGGGTTCTGACTGGAGTTGCAGGTGAAATGGAGTTGTCCAAATCCCTGCGCAGGGTCACCGTCGTATGCAAGCAGCGTTCTTTCCGCAAGCAGGCGAATGCCACCGGGCAGCAACGACCTGTCAAAGTTCATAATGATCGTCTCTGAATAATCCATGGGTACTTGATCCGGCGGCCTTTGCGCCCACGCGCCCGGCACCAGCAGCACGCTGGCCAGCACCACCCACACCCACACAACACCCCGCCTCATGGCGTTCCTCCTGCAGCAGCGGTCTGGGGCGTCGCGGCAATCAGTGCCTGTTCCTGCAGCAGGCGGGTCACCCGTGCCTGCTGGCGGATCTCTGCTGGCAGCTGGGCCACGGCAAGCGGCTCGCACTGCACGGTGCCGACCAGCAGCACCACGCTGCGCCGCTCGCGCACCTGCAGCGGGCAGTGCAGCAGGCGGTCGTCCTGCAGCAGGTAGAGCGTGCGTTCGCGACGCGGGAAATCGGCGACGAAGCCGCCGTTGCTACCGGTGCCCGGCACCGGTGCGTTGAGGATGCGGGCGCCGCCCAGCGGCAGCCCGGCAATGTCCTGTGCGTTGCCGATGAAGGTGTAGGTCACCTCGATCGGAATCGGCATGCGCAGCAGCTTGCCCGGCGGCAGGAACAGCGGGCGCGAACCGCCCACGCCGGTCACCCGGATCGCAGCAATGCTGTCCATGGTGCTGGCGTCCTGCACTTCGGCGCGGTGCGACTGGTAGGCCGACAGCGGCAGCAGGCGGCGCTCGCCCAGGGCCAGCTTCTGCCGGCGCAGGCCGCCAACCTGCAGTTCGGCGGCCACCCCACTCAGGTCCAGATCGTCGGTGTCATCCACCTGCACGGCCAGCCCGGATTCAGCCCCCAGGCCGCCGCCCCAGTAGAGGCCACGGGCGCCCAGCGCCAGGCCCGACCGGGGGGGGGCGCGGGGGGCCTTTTTTTTGGGGCCCCCCTGGTGGTACCCCCCCACGGGGGGACCGGGGGGGGGGGGGGGGTTCGGCGGGGGGGGGGGGGGGGGGGGGGGGGGGGGCGGGCGGTGGTGGGCGGGGGGGGGGGGGGGGGGTGGGGGGGGGGGGGGGGGGCTTGCCGGGGGGGGGGGCGGGGGGGGGGGGGGATATCCGGCCGTGCGTGTTCAGGCTGGCGCAGGTCGGCACTGTAGCGCCGCTGCGACGAACCGCGCTCGCTGCGCTGCAGGCGGGTCAGGCTCAGGTTGAGATACACACCGCGGTCGCGCCCGCTGCGCAGGCTGCCATCGGTATCCTGCTGCCACAGGCCCACGCGCGCGGCCACGCTGAATTCGTTCCAGCGCTGGGTGCGGCCGTAGCTGGCCTGCCAGGTGCGGCTGAGCTGCGGCTGCCGGGTCGGCGCCGGCAGCAGCGGTGGCAGCAGCGGATCCAGCCCGGCCAGTGGATCATCCACGGCGCCAGGCAGGTCCAGCCCCGGCCGCCAGGTCTGCCGGCGGGTATAGCCAACGTAGGCGCTGCCACCGGCCAGCGGCAGCGCTACCGACGCGCTGAGCGAATCGGCGCAGCCCAGCCGGTCACGCGCGTCGTCTTCGAAGTTGCAGGCGTTGCCGCGCAGGCGCTGGTGGTAGACGTTCCAGGACGCGCCACGCCGGTACGACAGCTGGTGCTGCTGCCCGTTGCTGCCATCGCTGCCCTGCATGCCACTGAAGCTGGCGCGGACCTCCTGCGTGGCGAACACGTGGCGCAGGTCCACGCGCAGTTCGCCATAGCTGTAGCCGCCGATGTCGGCCACGCCGGCGGTGGCCGCAACGTTGCGGCCCAGAGGAATGCGCAGGCCGGCCATCGCCGCCAGTTCATCATTGTGGCGTGCTGACCGGCGCTCCTGCCGGCGCCCGCCCTGCAGGAACCACTGCACGCTGCTGTCGGTCCAGTCGCCGCCCTTGTCGAACGGTGCTTCCTCGCTGCGCACCAGCACGCCGTCTTCATGGATGCGCAGGCTGACGGTATAGCTGCCGAACGGGAAGCGGCGGGTATCGAGCTGGTTGATGCCGGCCCGCAGGTAGTAGGTCTGCAGCAGACGGTTGCCGTCGAAGGCATCCACGCGCGCATCGCGTGCCAGCAGCACCGTGAGCGGAGTGGCCTGCACGGCAGCATCGGCATCCACATAGGCCTGGGTGGTGCCCAGGCGCAGGCCCTGGAAGCGGTCCAGCGGCAGCATGCCGAAGCTGAAGGTGCCGCCCAGCGGGCTGGAGAGATTGCGGCGGTCCATGCGGCCCAGCTGCAGGTAGTGCTGCGGGCCCAGGTCGTGCCGGTAATAGGCGTTGTCGAGCTGGAAGTCATCGCGCATGCGCTGGTTGCGATAGCGCTGCTGGCTGTAGTTCCACTCTGCCGCCAGGTGGCCACGCTCGAACACGCCCAGCATGCCCATGCCCTGCGCCGACAGCGCCTGCATGCCGCGACCACCGCTGAGGTTGATGGACTGCTGGTGCAGGAAGGCGTTTTCGGCATTGGCGCTGACGCTGTGGAAGCGGGATGCGGCCGGCTCACCGTTGATCCACTGGCGCGCGACGAACAGCCGCACCGTGCCCTCGCCTTCGTCATACAGGGCCCGCACGGCGGCAGGATCCTGCGGCGGCTCCAGATAGCCGCAACCCGCGCTGCCCGCGCCGAAACGGCAGGCCAGGTGGCTGTTGCGGGGGAGTGGCTGCGAGGCTGCTGCCAGCAGCGCCTGCTGCGCTTCTGCGGACAGCTGCAGAGCGGCCAGCACCGCGGTGGGGTCTTCCAGCTGCACGTGTTCCAAAGTGACGCGCACCGGCATGAGCCCGGTCGAACGACCGAACAGGCTGATGTCGAGTTGTTCGGTCTGACCTTCGACCAGATCCTCGAAACCGGGTGGCACGCCACGCGCCATCACCCACGGTGTGGGCAATGACAAGGCGAGCGCGATCGCCAGCCGGGTGACGGCGGGTGCAGGTGTTTTCATGGGGATGCTGCCGGAAGCGGCCGGCCCGGTGATCGGGCCGGCCCGGGGTGTTACGGCGAAGTGGTCGTCTGCGCCATTGCAATGCTGACCATGCCTTCATACTTGCCGGCCACGGTGATCGGCGCACGGGTCGCCTGGGCGACGACCAGCGGCATCGCGACCGAACCACCCGGAACGCCACCGCTGTACAGGTCCGCTGCCGGGAACTTGGTGTTGACCAGAGTCAGCTCCTGGCGGTTCAGGGTGACCGTCAGCGGCACGGACGGCGCGGCGCCGGCGGCATCGGTGGCGATCAGCGATGCGGCATTCACCAGCCGCACCTCGACATCCTTGGCAATGTCATTGGTGTAGATGCGCACCTGCTGGCTCCAGGGCGACAGGCCGCTGGCCGGGTTGTGCACCAGGTTGACGACATCCGGCAACGCCGTGCCATCGTCCTTCAGCAGGGCCAGCGACGTATCAACCTGGGCCCAGACGGAGATGTTCGCTTCGGCGGCGTTGGCGGACAGGGAAGCAGTGGCCAGCGCAGCAGCGAGCGCGGCCTTCTTGAGAATGGCGTTCATGGGGAGTCTCTCTCGGACAGGGAAAATGAAAGCCGCCCTCCCCCTGGAAAGAGGAAGAGCGGCGCCGCCCGCAGAGGTGGTTGCGGGCAACGGAGAGAATGTTAGGAACCCATTGCCATGCAGACCATTCAAGCTTTCCTAAAACATTGAACGCTAAGGAGAAACCTTGAAGACGCTCAATGTTTGAGAGTTATGCAAATTCCCTCACTGATTAAATGCAATAAACCTCATTGCCTTGCCTGTGCAGGGTCGAACCGCGCCGAAGAATCCGTGGACGCGCTCCAGATGAACGCATCGCCATGCGCGCGGAACCTGTCGCCGGGCGGAGAACATGATTCGCGCTCGACTGCTGTTCGCATTGCGCGCGCGATTCAACTGCCGGTCGACGCTACCTCCCGGGCAATGACAACAGGAACGACTCCATGGCCGCCACCAATGCCAAGGGTGTCTCATTCATCGGGTAGTGCCCTGCACTTTCGATGACCTCCAGCGTTGCGTGGCGATAGCGGCACAGATAGGTCTTCTCCATCAGTGATCGGTTGAACGTTGGATCCTTCCCGCCCACCACCACCTTCAACCGATGGTCGCCGATGATCTCATCGCTGAAATCCGTATCTGCCCACGCGGAAAGATAGGCAGCAAATGCGCCGGGCGTGGAGTGCTCCATTGAGTAGTCGGCCTTCCAGTCCAACCAGGCGACAGGCAGCCGCCCACCGGTGCTGCGGTCGATGATGGTCCGCCGGTTGGCCAGGCTGTCGGCGGCACCCTCCAGCAGGTGGCGCGTGGCCGCGTCATAGGCAATACCACCGCAGGGAACGGGTGCGATGGCGAGCATGGATCGCACACGCTGTGGCGCGAGCACGGCGATGCGTTCGATCGCCATGCCTCCCATGGAATGCCCGACCAGGCTGAAGGTGCCGATCCGCAGCGCATCGGCGAGCGCCAACGCATCATGCGCGATCTCGTCGATGCTGAACTGACCCGTCGCATCGCGCATGCCTCCGTAGCCACGGCAATCCATGAAGACGTAGCTGAAGTGATCGCGCGACAGCCACGGCTCGATCGGCTCGAACGCATGCGCGTCGCCGAACCAGCCATGCAGGACCAGGACGAAGTGAGGCCCCCGCCCCACGCGATGAAAAGTGTTGGCCATGAAGAATCGCCACAGTCAGAAGGAGCACTGATGCTAGGCAGGGCAAGTGCGGCCCGCCGTCGATGGCGGGTCAACCGCTATAGAATCCGGGCCATGCGCAATTCGCTGCTCGATCCCTACGAAGACCTGCCGCGCGATGTTGTGGTCACCTCGAACGACTACGCGGCCGCGTCCACGTTTCCCCGGCATGCCCACCGACGCGGTCAGTTCGCGTTTGCGGCGCGCGGCACCATCAGCGTGACGACACCGCAGGGACGCTGGCTGGTGCCTCCGCAGCGCGCCTGTTGGGTACCGGCGGGGCTGGCCCACGAGATGACGATGCGCGGGCCGGTAACGATGCTCAATGCCTTCCTTTCCATCGAGGCGGCCGCCGCCGTGGCACTGCCAATGCACTGCAGCGTGTATGCGGTCTCTCCCTTGCTGCGGCAGCTGCTGGAGGATGCAGTGGACCTGCCACCGCTCTACGACGAGGACGGGCGTGCGGGCAAGCTGATGCAACTACTGGTGGCGGAGATCGCGTCGATGCCGACGCTTTCCCTGCATGCGCCATTGCCTGCCGATGCACGCCTCGCGCGTATCTGCCGGGCGCTGTTCGATGCGCCTTCGCTCGCCATTGGGCTTGATGAGGTGGCTGCGGAAGCGGGCATGAGCCGTCGCACGTTCACGCGGATGTTCCGCGCGGATACCGGGGTGAGTTTTGCCGAGTGGCGGCAGCAGGTGTGCCTGCTGGTGGCCATCGAACGACTGGGGCAAGGGCAGGCGGTGACGCGCGTGGCACTGGACCTGGGGTACGCAAGCCCGAGTGCGTTTTCTGCGGCATTCCGGCGTGTGCTGGGGAGTTCGCCGAGCCAGTATTCAGAGGTGTAGCAAGAGCAGTCGAGCATGGCTCGACTCTACAGAAGCGTGCCAACCAAGGTTGGCACCCACCAGGGTGGCGGCAAAAAAAACGCCCCGCGGATGCGGGGCGTTCCCAGCACAACCTACGCGGGCGATCAGCTCTGGTAGTCGCGCACGTCGCTGCCGGTGTAGACCTGGCGCGGACGGCCGATCTTCATTTCCGGATCGACCTGCTGTTCCAGCCAATGCGACACCCAACCGGAGGTACGGCCCAGGGCGAACATGACGGTGAACATTTCGGTCGGGATCTGCAGCGCCTTGTAGATGATGCCGCTGTAGAAATCGACGTTCGGGTACAGCTTGCGGGCGACGAAGTACTCGTCCTGCAGCGCGGCCTGTTCCAGCTTCACGGCCACGTCCAGCAGCGGATCCTGCACGCCCAGCTGCTTGAGCACCTTGCTGGTCATCTCGCCGATGACCTTGGCGCGCGGGTCGAAGTTCTTGTAGACGCGGTGGCCGAAGCCCATCAGGCGGAAGCCCGAGGTCTTGTCCTTGGCCTTGACCACGGCGGACTCGACGTTGTCGGCGCTGCCGATCTCTTCCAGCATCTTCAGCACGGCTTCGTTGGCACCGCCGTGGGCCGGACCCCACAGCGCGGTGACGCCAGCGGCGACCGACGCGTACGGGTTGGCACCGGTCGAACCGACCAGGCGCACGGTCGAGGTCGAAGCGTTCTGCTCGTGGTCGGCGTGCAGGATGAACAGCAGGTCCAGCGCCTTGACCACGTCCGGGTTCAGGTCGTACTGGCCGTCCGCCGACTCGAAGGTCTGCTTCAGGAAGCGGCTGACGTAGTCCAGCGAGGTGTCCGGCTTGTTGGCCGGCAGGCCCTTGCCGTGGCGGTAGATCAGCGCCGACAGGGTCGGCACCTTGGCGATCAGGCGCACGGCGGCCTGGCGGCGCTGTTCGGCGTCGGACAGGTCCAGCGAGTCGTGGTAGATGGCCGACAGCTGCGCGATCGCAGCAGCCAGGATGGCCATCGGGTGGGCGTCCTTGGCGAAGCTGCCGATCAGGGTGTTGATCGAATCGTCGACGTTGGCTTCGGCAGCCAGCTCATCGGTGAAGGCCTTCAGCTGCTCGGCGCTCGGGCGCTCGCCGTTGATCAGCAGGTAGGCCACTTCGACGTAGCTCGACTTTTCCGACAACTGTTCGATCGGGTAGCCGCGGTACAGCAGCACGCCCTTGTCGCCGTCGATGTAGGTGATGGCGGACTTGCAGCTGGCCGTCGCGGTGAAGCCGGAATCGTAGGTGAAATACCCCGTTTCCTTGGTCAGCTTCGCGATGTCGACGCAGTCGTTGCCAAGGGTGGGTTTGATGACGGGCAGAACGACCGACTTATCGCCGGCGTTGAGCGTGACCTGATCAAGATCGGACACTGTGTGCGCTCCTTCATGGGAAGGCGCCTGCCCAAGCGCATTGGTCAGGCACGTGAATGACGTCCTCGGCCTGTGCCGGGGATCAGGTCATTATCGCACAGCAGCATTTGTCGGGTGCTAGACGGAAGTCGTATACGACAGGCGGCCAGACGCCGGCCGTTGAGCGGCCCGGATCGGCAAAAGCGCTGTCATACGAACGCAGTGTTCCGCCCATCCAAACGCCCGTTGGGCAGGCGTTGGGGAAAAACAAACGGCCGCGCAGAGCGCGGCCGTCGGTTCGAAGCAGGATCGACAGATCAGCGCGCGTAGCGCTTCTGGAACTTGTCGATACGGCCCGAGGTGTCGATGACCTTGTGCTTGCCCGTGTAGAACGGGTGCGAAGCCGAGGAAATTTCAACCTTCACCAGCGGGTAGTCGTTGCCGTCTTCCCACTTGATGGTTTCCTTCGTCGCCATGGTCGAGCGGGTCAGGATCTTGAAATCGGAGGTGACGTCATGGAAGACGACGTCGCGGTAGTTCGGATGGATATCGGCCTTCATGGGCTCACACCGTAAATGGGCTGGTGGTCAAGAGCGGCATTATAAGCACCGGTTGCCGCCCGGGGCAACCGGTGCCGGGCAATTGACTTCAGTCCGCGCCCAGGGCCTGGCGTACCAGGGCCTCGAAACGCTGCTGGTCGTAGGCCATCAGCAGATCGCAGTTGTCCGGCTGGCCGGTCTGGCGGTTCCAGTCGACGATGGTGGCACCGCGGCTGAACGTGCCGTTCAGTTCCACGTTCAGCGGCCGCGACTCGACCTGCAGCTGCCCTTCCGGGTTCAGTGCCCAGGCCATGGCCACCGCATCGGCGGTGTACCAGCGGCCGCCTTTGGCGTCTTCAGACAGCGCGCGGGTCTTGCGCGAAATCAGCTCGTAGAAGCGGGCGCGATCGGAGTCGGCCTGCAGCCACGTCTCGGCATCTTCCAGCGGCAGGCCATGGGCGACGGTTGCCTCCCAGTCCGACACCAGCAGGTGCTTGAACGAGGTGAACACCACGTGCGCCGCTTCAGGGTCGAAGGCGATGTTGAACTCGGCCGCCGGGGTGATGTTGCCGTGGCAGGTGACTGCGCCTCCCATCACCACGATGCGCTTGATGCGCTGGGGCAGGGTCGGGTCCAGCTTCAGTGCCAGGGCCAGGTTGGTCAGCGGGCCGAGCATCACCAGCATCAGTTCGCCGGCGTGCTCATGCGACAGGCGCAGGATGGCCAGTGCAGCGTGCTCGGCTTCAGCCTGGCGGCTCGGCGGCGGCAGGTCCACGTCGCCGTAGCCGTCACGGCCATGCACGTGGGCAGCGTCGACGGAAGGATGCAGCAGCGGATCCGGGCTGCCGGCAAACACCGGTACGTCGGCGCGGCCGACGATGTCGCAGAGCTTGAGGGCATTGCGGACGGTGTACTGCAGGCCGACATTGCCGGCGGCGATGGTCAGGGCGACCACGTCATGCCGTTCATCGGCAAAGGCCATCAGCAGGGCCAGGGCGTCGTCCACACCGGGGTCGGTGTCGATCAACAGGGGGATCTTGTGGGTCATCGTTGCCGTCTTCAGATCGGCAACGAAGTGTGGACCGGGATGATGACCGTTGCAAGTACGGGGGTTCTGGCAGGGCTGCGCCCTGCACCCGCAGAATCAACGGCAAACGCCAGAGCAACGGCAAAAGCTGGTTTCCTGGGGGCTGCGGGGTGGGTCCGATTGCGGGGGACGCCGTAAACCCGTCCTTGGGGGCTTGGCCGCGGCATCCATGCCGCGGACACCCCCGCAACCGGACCCACCCCGCCTTCGACAGATTTCCGCGGTCTGTCGGAACGGCGGATGTTGGTAGGTGTCGACCTTGGTCGACACATCCACGCAATGCGTGGATGAACATGGAGATGATCGAAAGCGCTGTAGAGTCAGGAATGGGCTCAGAGCCCTTCGGCACTTACGCCGAGGCGTAACGCACGGCGGTGCCGATCCAGCGTTGCACCACACGATCGGCCAGCGCGGGTTGCTGGGCCAGCAGGCGCTCGGCGAGGTCATGCACGCCGGGCAGCAGGCCGGCGTCGCGGGCCAGGTCGGCGATGCGGAAACCGGCCAGGCCGGTCTGCCGCGTACCCAGCAGTTCGCCGGGACCACGCAGCTCCAGATCCTTTTCGGCGATGACGAAGCCATCGTTGGTTTCACGCATGGTCTGCAACCGCTCGCGTGCCATCTGCGAGAGCGGCGCCTGGTACAGCAGCACGCAGCGCGACACCGCCGAACCACGGCCGACGCGGCCGCGCAGCTGGTGCAGCTGGGCCAATCCGAGGCGCTCGGCGTTCTCGATCACCATCAGCGAGGCGTTCGGCACATCCACGCCCACTTCAATCACCGTGGTTGCCACCAGCAGGTCGATGTCGCCGCCCTTGAACGCCACCATCGTCGCCAGCTTCTCGGCGGCTTTCAGGCGGCCATGCACCAACCCCACGCGAACGCCGGGCAGCAGCGCCTGCAGCGATTCGTAGGTGGCCTGCGCGGGCGTTGCATCCAGCTCTTCGCTTTCCTCGATGAGCGTGCACACCCAGTACACCTGCCGCCCCTCCTGGCAGGCCAGCGCGATGCGCTCGATCAGCTCCGGGCGGCGATCGTTGTTGAGGGCCACGGTCTGCACCGGCGTGCGGCCGGGCGGCAGTTCGTCGATGGCCGAGACATCCAGGTCCGCGTATTCGGACATCGCCAGCGTGCGTGGAATCGGTGTGGCGGTCATCACCAGCTGGTGCGGGACGCTGTTGCCGCCCGCGCCCTTGTCACGCAGGGCCAGACGCTGGTGCACGCCGAAGCGGTGCTGCTCGTCGACGATGGCCAGGGCCAGGTCCTGGAACACCACCGCCTCCTGCATCAGCGCGTGGGTGCCGACCACCACCTGCGCTTCGCCATTGGCGACCTGTTCCATCACCTTGGCGCGCGCCTTGCCGGTGACCTTGCCGGCCAGCCAGGCGATGCGCACACCGAGCGGTTCCAGCCAGCCGCGCAGGTTGTTGAGGTGCTGCTCGGCCAGCAGTTCGGTGGGAGCGGCCAATGCGACCTGCTTGCCCTGCTCCACCGCCAGCATCGCCGCCAGCGCGGCGACCACGGTCTTGCCCGAGCCGACATCGCCCTGCACCAGGCGCAGCATCGGGCTGGGCCGTGCGAGATCCTCACGGATCTGCTTGAACACGCGCGCCTGCGCACCGGTCAGTGCGAATGGCAGCTGCTTCAGCAGCGCCTTGGCCAGCTTGCCAGGACCGCCCAGCGGCGGCGCATGGTGCGCCTGCAACGCGATGCGCTGGCGACGCAGGCTGAGGTGGTGGGCCAGCAGCTCTTCCATCGCCAGGCGGCGCTGCGCCGGGTGGGTGCCGGTGGCCAGCGCGGCCAGATCGGCATCCGGCGGTGGCCGATGCACGGTCAACAGCGCGCTGCGCAGCGACGGCAGGCCGAGGCCATCGAGCCAGCCGCTGGGCAGCAGTTCCAGGGTGCTTTCCTCGGGCAGGCGATCCAGGGCCTGGCCGATCAGCTTGCGCATGGTCATCGGACCGACGCCTTCGACGGTGGGATACACCGGGTCGAGGCGGTCGCCGAGTTCGGGGTCGTCGTTGCGGCCCAGCACCTGGTAGCTGGGATGGACGATCTCCAGGCCGAGGTGGCCGGGCTTGGGCGTGCCGAAGCAGCGCAACCGGTTGCCGACCGCGAACTGGCCGACCTGCTGCTGGCGGAAATGGAAGAAGCGCAGCACCAGGGTGCCCTGCCCTTCGTCCTCCACCGCCACTTTCAGCATCGGCCGGTAGCGCATGCCGCGTTCGACCGCGACCACCCGCACTTCCACCTGCGCCGGCACGCCGTTGCGCAGGTCTTCGATGCGGGTCAGCCGGGTCCGGTCTTCATAGCGCAGCGGCAGGTGAAGCCAGAGATCCTGCAGGGTGGCCAGGCCACGCGCCTGCAGTTTGGCGGCCACAGCCGGACCGACGCCCGCGAGCATCGCCAGGGATGCTTCGCCGGACGGTGACAGTACCGGAGTGACCGCCGCCTTGCGTGCCACGTGGCGGTCAGTCGATGACCATCACCGCGTCGACCTCGAAGTTGGCGCCCTTCGGCAGGCCGGAGACTTCGATGGTGGAACGGGCCGGGTACGGGGCCTGGAAGTAGTCCTGCATGACCGCGTTGACCTTGGCGAACTCGCCCAGGTCGGTCAGGTACAGGCCCAGGCGCACGACCTTGTCCAGCGAACCGCCAGCGGCTTCGGCCACGGCCTTGAGGTTGTCGAAGGCGCGGCGGGCCTGCGCTTCGACGTCACCAGCGCCGACGACATCGCCGGTAGCCGGGTCGAGCGGGATCTGGCCGGAGAAGTACACGGTGTTGCCGGCGCGCACGGCCTGCGAGTACGGGCCGATGGCGGCGGGAGCCTTTTCGGTGTTGATGATCTGGCGGGACATGGGTCGCTCCGGTGCTTGGGGGAAAACAGAGCGGTGATTGTACCGGCTGGGCGCGGCATCGGCTGGGGTCGGATCCGTTTCCCGGCGGGAAACGGATCCGACCCCATGCGTCGTGTGCGCGGAACGTCATCCACGCATGGCGTGGACCTACTGGCGGCGTACCGACTGCACGACCGACAGGCGGCGCAGGCGGCGCATCACTTCGGCCAGGTGGTTGCGGTCGCGCACCTGGATGTTGAACGCCAGCACGGCGGCGTTGAAGTCACGGTCCAGGTAGTCCACGCGCTCGATGTTGGAGTGACTCTGCGCGATGGCGGCAGCCAGCTGCGCCAGCACGCCGGTGCCGTTCTCCACTTCCACCACCAGCGAGGTGTCGTAGTCGCCGGACACGGTGGTGTCCCAGCCGATCGGCACCCAGCGCTCGGGCGACTTGCGCAGCTCGGCCAGGTTCGGGCAGTCCATGCGGTGCACCACGATGCCCTTGCCGGCGGTGTGGTAGCCCATGATCTCGTCGCCGGGAATCGGCTGGCAACAGCCGGCGAAGGTGACCACGCCGCGCTCGCTGCCGTTGATCAGGATCTTTTCCTGCGAATGGTGGCGTGAATGCGGGCCGCCGCGCAGTTCGGCGTAGGCCATCAGCGCCTGCGCCGCCTGGGTCGGCATCCAGTTGCCCAGGGCGACCTCGGCCAGCAGCGCCTCCAGGCGCGGGAAACGGTGTTCGGCCAGGAATGCATCCAGGCGCCCCTTCGGCAGCCGCTCCAGCGAGGAATCCATCGCCTCCAGCGCACGGTCGAGCATGCGGTGGCCCAGCTGCACGGCATCTTCGTGCTCCAGCTGCTTGAGCTGGTGGCGGATGGCGGTGCGCGCCTTGCTGGTGACCACGAATTCCAGCCACTGCGGTTTCGGCGTGGCCGAGCGTGCGGTGATGATCTCCACCGACTGCCCCGACACCAGCTTGGTGCGCAGCGGCACGAGTTTCTTGTCCACGCGCGAGGCCACGGCCATGTTGCCCACGTCGGTATGCACGGCGTAGGCGAAATCGAGTGCAGTGGAGTTGCGTGGCAGGGCCAGGATCTTGCCCTTCGGGGTGAACAGGTAGACCTCGTCCGGGAACAGGTCGACCTTGACGTTGTCGAGGAACTCCAGCGAGGAACCGGCGGCGCGCTGCGAGTCGATCAGCTCGACGATCCAGGCGTGCGCGCGGCTCTGCGCGCTGTTGGGCGAATCGCCGCCGAACTTGTAGGTCCAGTGCGCGGCCACGCCGCGTTCGGCGATCAGGTCCATTTCCTCGGTACGGATCTGCACTTCGATCGGCGAACCATACGGCCCGAACAGCACCGTGTGCAGCGACTGGTAACCGTTGGCCTTGGGAATGGCGATGAAGTCGCGGAAACGGCCATCGAGCGGCTTGAAGGTGGCGTGCACCGAGCCCAGCGCGTGGTAGCAGCTGGGCACGCTGCGCACGACCAGGCGGAAGCCGAACACGTCCATCACCTGGTCGAAGGATTTGTTCTCGTCGCGCATCTTGTTGTAGATGCTCCACGGGGTCTTGATGCGGCTGATCAGCCGATGCTCGATCCCCTCCTTGGCCAGGCGCTGCGACAGCTGCACTTCCACCTGCGCCATCGCCTCGCGGCGCACCACCGGCTGGCTGCGGATGTGCTTTTCAATGATGGCGTGGCGCCACGGGTACAGCGCCTTGAACCCCAGGTTCTGCAGCTCGCTCTTGACCAGGCTCATGCCCAGGCGCTGGGCGATGGGCGCGTAGATCTCCAGCGTCTCGCGGGCGATGCGGCCGCGTGCTTCGCGGCTCTGCGCGCCCAGCGTGCGCATGTTGTGCAGGCGGTCGGCCAGCTTGATCATGATCACGCGCAGATCGCGCGACATCGCCAGCAGCATCTTGCGGAAGCTCTCGGCCGCCGCTTCCTGGCGGTCGCGGAACTTCAGCTTGTCCAGCTTGGTCACGCCGTCGACCAGTTCGGCCACGGCTTCGCCGAACTCGGCGGCCAGCGCCTCACGGGTCAGCGGGGTGTCTTCGATGGTGTCGTGCAGGATCGCGGCGATCAGCGCTTCCACGTCCAGGCCGAGCTCGGCCAGCACCTGGGCCACGGCCACCGGATGGGTGATATAGGGCTCGCCCGACTTGCGCGTCTGCCCAGCGTGCGCGGAGGCTCCGACTTCCCAGGCACGGCGCAGCAGCGGCAGCTGTTCCGGCGGCAGGTAATGGGCAGCGCGTTCAAGCTGGAGGACGTAGTCGGGTACGGCGGCAGCGGGCGCTGCGGCGACCTTGGCAGTGGGGCCTGGGTTCATGCCCGAAGCCTATTCCAGCGCGACGTTTACGGCAAATCCTGAATGCGAAACAGCCCGCACGGGGCGGGCTGTTCGGCGATCCAGCAATGACGTTGATCGATGCGATCAATCGTCGTTCTTGGACATGTCTTCGTCGGCGACCACTTCGGCGGCGGCCCACTCCAGCGCTTCGCGCTCGGCGCGCTCACGCTCGGCCTTCTCGACTTCGTCGATCAGCGCGTTGTCGATCTTGCGGGCGGCGATTTCGCGCAGCGCCAGCACGGTCGGCTTGTCCTCGGTCTCGCTGTTGTCCAGCGTGGCCTGCACGCCGTTGGCGAGCTGGCGGGCACGCTTGGAAGCCATCATGACCAGTTCGAAACGGTTGTTAACGACTTCCAGGCAATCTTCTACGGTGATGCGGGCCATACGGGCTCCCGGCGACCGGTCGGCCGCTCAGTCGAATGAGGGAAAGGGGACGGAGTGTACTGGCAGGGGCTGGACAAAATCAAGCCAACCCCCACCCGATTCTTTTGGAATCAGTCAGTTGCGCCCGGATCGGGGGTCAACAGGGCCTGGATCAGGCCGGCATGGCGGACCTTCTGGGCCTCCCGGCGCAGGCGGCTGGCGGTGAAGATGGCGCACAGCTCGTCCACGGCGGTGTCGAACACCTCGTTGACGATGACGTAGTCGAACTCGTTGAAGTGCAGCATTTCATCGCGGGCCGCGCCCAGGCGCTGGGCGATGACCGCCTCGCTGTCCTGGCCGCGCTTGCGCATGCGGTCCTGCAGGGCCTGCTTGGACGGCGGCAGGATGAACACGGTGACCGTGCCCGGCACCAGCTGGCGCACCTGCTGCGCCCCCTGCCAGTCGATTTCCAGCAGCACGTCCTGGCCGGCGGCCAGCTGCGGCTCCACCGACTGGCGGGCGGTGCCCTTCCAGTCGCCGTGCACCCAGGCATGCTCGAAGAAGTCGCCGGCGGCGATCATTTCCTCGAACTTCTCCGCAGAGACGAAATGGTAGTGCTGGCCGTTCACTTCACCGGGGCGCATCGCGCGCGAGGTGAAGGAGATCGACAGGGCGATCTGCGGGTCACGCGCCAGGGTGGCATTGACGATGCTGCTCTTGCCGGCGCCGGACGGGGCGGCAACGATGTACAGCGTGCCGCGCGCAACGGCGTCCGACGGCTTCGACGGGGCGCTCATACGGCGGATCCAACGGCTTGATTTCGCAAAATTTTTCCTCGGTGTTCCAGATCCGGCGCGGAGGATCGCGCCAGGACGGCGGGGGCTGCGCGGAACATCCTGGAACCAGGCCCGGCAGACGCTTCCCCGGGGTACGGGCACGCAACTTTACCAGAGCGGCCCCGTTGCGCGCCCGCCCGGCAGGCGCCGGGCCTTGTGCCACATGGACGTGCGGGGGCCTGTGCTATAACCGGGCCGTACCCAACGACAGCCCGGAGGCCTGCGCCTCCCCGCCATCCCAGGAGAACGGCATGCCATCGATGAGCCGCCGCCAGTTCCTGAAAGTGACCGGGACAACCCTGGTCGGCTCCAGCCTGGCATTGATGGGCTTCGCGCCCGGCATCGCGCTCGCGGAGGTCAGGCAGTACAAGCTGACCCGCGCGACCGAGACCCGCAACACCTGTACCTACTGTTCGGTGGCCTGCGGCATCCTGATGTACAGCCTCGGCGATGGCGCCAAGAACGCCGAGCCGAGCATCTTCCATATCGAGGGCGACCCGGACCATCCGGTCAACCGCGGCACGCTGTGCCCGAAGGGTGCCGGCCTGGCCGACATCATCCACAGCAAATCGCGCCTGCTCTACCCTGAGTACCGCGCGCCGGGCTCGAACGAGTGGAAGCGGCTGAGCTGGGACGATGCGCTGGACCGCATCGCGCGGCTGATGAAGGAAGACCGCGACGCCAACTTCGTGCAGAAGAACGAAGCCGGGCAGACGGTCAACCGCTGGCTGACCACCGGCATGCTGGCGGCCTCGGCCACCAGCAATGAAACCGCGGTGCTGACCCACAAGGTCGTGCGCTCCCTGGGCATGCTGGCATTCGACAACCAGGCACGTGTCTGACACGGCCCGACGGTGGCAGGTCTTGCCCCGACGCTAGGCCGTGGTGCGATGACGAATCACTGGGTCGACATCAAGAATGCCGACCTGATCCTGATCATGGGTGGCAATGCCGCCGAGGCGCACCCGTGCGGGTTCAAATGGGTGACCGAGGCCAAGGCACACAACAAGGCACGCCTGATCGTGGTCGATCCGCGCTTCAACCGCTCGGCCGCGGTGGCCGACGTGTACGCGCCGATCCGCACCGGCACCGACATCGTGTTCCTGGGCGGCCTGATCAACTACCTGTTGACCGAGGACCGCATCCAGCACGAGTACGTGCTGAACTACACCGACATGTCGTTCCTGGTGAAGGACGAATTCGCCTTCAAGGACGGCCTGTATTCGGGCTACAACGAAGAGAAGCGCAGCTACGACCGCTCCAGCTGGGACTACGCCTACGGTGACGATGGCTTCGTGCGCAGCGACCCGACGCTGAAGGACCCGCGCTGCGTCTACAACCTGCTCAAGCAGCACTATGCGCGCTACACGGTGGAGATGGTCGAACGCATCTGTGGCACGCCGGCCGACAGCATCCGCCAGATCTGGGACATGATCGCGTCCACCGCCGGCAAGGACAAGGCGATGACCATCCTGTACGCGCTGGGCTGGACGCAGCACTCGATCGGCGCGCAGAACGTGCGTGCCGGCACCATGGTGCAGCTGCTGCTGGGCAACATCGGCGTGGCCGGTGGTGGCATGAACGCCTTGCGCGGGCATTCCAACATCCAGGGCCTGACCGACATCGGCCTGATGTCCGACCTGCTGCCCGGCTACCTGACCCTGCCGAAACAGGACGAGCAGGACTACGAGGCCTACATCGCCAAGCGCACGCAGAAGCCGCTGCGCGCCAACCAGATGTCGTTCTGGCAGAACTACCCGAAGTTCCACGTCAGCCTGATGAAATCGTGGTGGGGCGACGCCGCCACCGCCGACAACAACTGGTGTTTCGATTACCTGCCCAAGCTCGACAAGCCGTACGACATGCTGCAGGCGTACGAGCTGATGAACGAAGGCAAGATCCACGGCTACATCTGCCAGGGCTTCAATCCACTGGCCTCGGCGCCGAACAAGGGCAAGCTGATCAGCGCGTTCTCCAAGCTGAAGTTCATGGTCAGCATGGACCCGCTGGAAACCGAGACCATCGCCTTCTGGCAGAACCACGGTGCGTTGAACGACGTCGACCCGAGCACGATCCAGACCGAAGTATTCCGCCTGCCGACCACCTCCTTCGCCGAGGAGAACGGCGCGGTGGTGAATTCCTCGCGCTGGCTGCAGTGGCACTGGAAGGGTGCCAACCCACCGGGAGAGGCACGCAGCGACATCGAGATCATGTCCGAGCTGTTCCATCGCATCAAAGCGATGTACGAGAAGGACGGCGGTGCGTGGTGGGAGCCGGTGCGCGACCTGGCCTGGAACTACGCCAACCCTGGGGTACCCACGCCCGAAGAACTGGCGATGGAATACAACGGCAAGGCGCTGGCCGACGTGTTCGATCCGAAGGACCCAACCAAGCTGGTGCGCAAGGCCGGCGAGCAGCTGGCCGCATTCGGCGACCTGCGCGACGACGGCAGCACCGCCTCCGGCTGCTGGATCTACATCGGTGCCTGGGGCCCGACCGGCAACATGATGGCGCGGCGTGACAACAGCGACCCCACCGGCATCGGCAACACGCTGGGCTGGGCCTGGGCGTGGCCGGCCAATCGTCGCGTGATGTACAACCGCGCCTCGTGCGACGTCGCCGGAAAGCCGTTTGATCCGCGGCGCACGCTGCTGGCGTGGAACGGGAAAAACTGGGGCAGCGTGGACGTGCCCGACTTCAAGGCCGACGAAGATCCCGCCGGCGGAATGGGCCCGTTCATCATGAATCCGGAGGGCATCGCCCGCTTCTTCGCCAAGGCCGGCATGGCCGAAGGCCCGTTCCCTGAGCACTACGAACCGTTCGATACACCGCTGCGCAGCAACCCGCTCAGCCCCGGCCAGGCACTGACGCTGAACAACCCGGCCGCCCGCGTATTCGCCAGCGATCGCGCACAGATCGGTTCGCCGGACGAGTTCCCGCATGTGGCCACCACCTACCGCCTGACCGAGCATTTCCACTTCTGGACCAAGCACGGCAAGTTGAACGCCATCATCCAGCCCGAGCAGTTCGTCGAGATCGGCGCGGCGTTGGCCGACGAGCTGGGCATCAACAACGGCAGCCGCGTGCGGGTCAGTTCCAAGCGCGGCCACATCGAAGCGGTCGCCATGGTGACCAAGCGCATCAAGGCCCTGCAGATCGATGGCCGGACCGTGCACCAGGTGGGCGTGCCGATCCACTGGGGCTTCCTCGGTGCGGCCAAGCCCGGATACATCGCCAATACGCTGACCAACGCCATCGGTGACGGCAACTCGCAGACGCCCGAATCGAAGTGCATCCTGGTCAAGGTCGAGAAGGTGTAGGAGACACGCCATGTCACTGCAATCCCTGGACATCATCCGCCGCTCGGCCACCACCACGCCCTCGCCGGAGGCGCGTGGTGCGCACACCGGCCAGGTCGCCAAGCTGATCGATGTGAGCAAGTGCATCGGCTGCAAGGCCTGCCAGGTCGCCTGCATGGAGTGGAACGACCTGCGCGACGAAGTGGGCAGCTGCGTCGGCAGCTATGACAACCCGCCCGACCTGAGCGAACAGTCGTGGACGGTGATGAAGTTCCGCGAGTACGAGGACGAGAAGGGCAAGCTGGAGTGGCTGATCCGCAAGGAAGGCTGCATGCACTGCAGCGATCCGGGCTGCCTGAAGGCCTGCCCTTCGCCCGGCGCGATCATCCAGTACGCCAACGGCATCGTCGACTTCCAGGAAGAGAACTGCATCGGCTGCGGCTACTGCGTGACCGGTTGCCCGTTCGACGTGCCGCGCATCTCCAAGAAGGACCACAAGGCCTACAAGTGCACGCTGTGTTCGGACCGGGTGGCGGTAGGCCAGGAACCGGCCTGCGTGAAGACCTGCCCGACCGGCGCGATCACCTTCGGCAGCAAACAGGCGATGACCGAGCACGCGGCCGGACGGGTGGAAGACCTGAAATCGCGCGGCTACGAGAACGCCGGCCTGTACGACCCGCAGGGCGTGGGTGGCACCCACGTGATGTACGTGCTGCAGCACGTGGACAAGCCCGAGCTGTACGCCGACCTGCCCAAGGACCCGCGCATCAGCCCGATGGTGGAAGTCTGGAAGGGCGTGGCCAAGCCGCTGGGCGTGCTGGCCATCGCCGCCACCGCCTTCGCCGGCTTCCTGCACTACATCGGCATCGGCCGCAACACGGTCAATGACGAGGAAGAAGAGGAAGCCGAACACGAGGCGAAGAAGATCGAAGAGGAGCAGCGGCCATGAAGTACGCCCCGCACCCGCGCCAGATCATCCGCTACCGCGCGCCGACCCGCATCAATCACTGGATCGTGGCGATCTGCTTCGTGCTGACCGCGCTGTCCGGGCTGGCATTGTTCCACCCTGCCCTGTTCCCGTTGACGCAGCTGTTCGGTGGTGGACCGTGGACGCGCATCCTGCATCCGTTCATCGGCCTGGCCATGGTGGTGGGCTTTGCGCTGCTGGCGTTCCGCATGTGGCGTGACAATCTGCCGACCGCCGACGATGGAAAGTGGATGCGTGGCATGCGCGATGTGCTGCGCAACGAGGATGAGAAGCTGCCGCCGGTGGGCCGCTTCAATGCCGGCCAGAAGCTGCTGTTCTGGGCCATCATCGGTTGCCTGTCGGCGCTGCTGCTGACCGGCTTCGTGATCTGGCGGCAGTACTTCAGCCACTTCTTCCCGATCGGGGTGATCCGCTTCTCGGTGCTGGCCCATGCGCTGTTCGGCTGGGTGCTGGTGTGCGCGATCGTGGTGCACATCTATGCAGCGATCTGGATCAAGGGCTCGGTGCGGGCGATGACCCAGGGCAAGGTGACCTATGGGTGGGCGTACAAGCATCACCGGCAGTGGTTCAGGGACATCCTGCGCGGACGTCGGGAAGAGGGGTAGCGGCAGGGCCTGCGGCCCTGCACCCGCTTCAAGCCAAGGCAACAGCAACAGCGGCTATCCGTGGGATTGCGGGGTGGGTCCGGTTGCGGGGGACGCCGTAAACCCATCCATGGGGGCTTGGCCGCGGCATCCATGCCGCGGACACCCCCGCAACCGGACCCACCCCGCCTTCGACAGTTTCCTGCGATCTGTCGGCACGGGGTTCTGCGTTGCTGTTGGTGGGTGTCGACCTTGGTCGACACGATGAACACGGCAACGACAGAAACCAGTTTTTGTAGAGTCGAGCCATGCTCGACCGCGTTGCTTGAACAGGCTGGACGCCAGCGCCGACAACGGCGAGGATGGAGGCTGGTTCTTCTGGCTGGCCCTGCATGGCGCAACGCATCCTTGAACCCGGTGAGATCGAGACGCTCGCCTCGCGCGATGTTCCGCGCATCATCCTGCCCGATGTCACGTCCCTGTTCGCTGAGCGCGCCACGCGCCTGCGCAGCCTGGCTGCGCACAGTGCCATCGGCGGTTACCTGCAGCTGCTGGCGGCGTTGGCCGATGCACAGCAGGCGCTGCTGGATGAGCTGACACCGCAACAGCGCGAGGCACTGCAGTCGCAGGCGCGCGCGCAGCAGTCGAGTGCGGCGGTCGGTGCCGGCATGCCGTTGCGGCCGGCCAACACGCTTCAGTTGGACGGGCGTTGGCGCGACTGGCTGCGCACGCTGTGCCAGCACTGCGCCGACGAAGCGGGGCTGCCGGTGGAAACCCGCCAGGAGCTGCAACGCGTCGCCGCGGCCGACGATGCCTGGCTGGATGCACAGGCCCATGCCGTGCTGGAGCGCGATGACGCGCCGTCGGTGGATGCGGTCGCTGCGCTGCTGGTGATGAACGCACTGCAGGTTTACTGGGCAGTGCTCGCAGCCAGCTTCCGCCCCACCGACCTGAAGCCGCTGGCCGATGCGCCAGGGCTGTGCCCGCTGTGCGGCACGTTGCCGGTGACCAGCGTGGTGCAGGCGCGTCCGCCCTATGCCTCCTACCGCTACCTGTCGTGCTCGCTGTGCGCCTGCCAGTGGCACTACGTGCGCGTGCAGTGCAGCCAGTGTGGTGCCGCCGGCAAGGATATCGCCTATCGCGCCCTGGCCGATGTGGACGGCGACAGCGGCGAGGCGGTGCGCGAGAGCGCGGTACGCGCCGAGACCTGCGACCACTGCCACAGCTACCGCAAGATCCTGTATCTGGAAAAGGACCCGTCACTGGAACCGGTGGCCGATGACCTCGGCACGCTGTCGCTGGATCTGCTGCTGGCCGAGGAAGGCTATGCGCGTGCCAGCCAGAATCCGCTGCTGTGGCAATCCGACGGCGATTGAGGCGATGACAGCCTCGCCCCCCACCCCGGCATCGGCCGCCGCCCTGCCCTCGCTGGACCGATTGCTGCGCCTGCCTGCACTGGCGGCACTGATCGAAGGCCACGGCCGCAGCCGCATCACCCAGCTGCTGCGTTCGCACCTGCAGGTGCTGCGTGACCGTATCAGCGCCGGGCAGCTGTCGACCGCGCAGCTGCAGGAAGCCATTGATGGCCCGGCACTGGTCGCGGCACTCAACGCCACACTGGCGGCCGATGCACGGCTGGGCCTGCAGCCGATGTTCAACCTGACCGGCACCGTGCTGCACACCAACCTGGGCCGTGCCCTGTTGCCCGAGGCCGCGGTGCAGGCAGTCACCCGCGTGATGACCGCGCCGGTCGATCTGGAATTCGACATCGCCCGTGGTCGTCGCGGCGACCGCGATGCGCGGGTACAGGCACTGATCTGCGAGCTGACCGGTGCCGAAGCCGCAACCGTGGTCAACAACAATGCGGCAGCGGTCCTGCTGCTGCTCAACAGCCTGGCCAACCGCCGCGAGGTGGTCGTCTCCCGCGGCGAGCTGGTGGAGATCGGCGGCGCTTTCCGCATCCCGGATGTGATGCGCAGCGCGGGCGCGCGGCTGCTGGAAGTGGGTACCACCAACCGCACCCATCCGGCCGACTTCACCAACGCCATCGGCGCGTGCACAGCGCTGCTGATGGAGGTGCACGCCAGCAACTACGCGATCACCGGATTCACTGCCAAGGTCGACACCACGGCGATGGCCGCGATCGCGCACGAGCATGGCCTGCCGCTGGTGGTGGACCTGGGCAGTGGCAGCCTGTGCGATCTGGCCACGTTCGGCCTGCCGCACGAGCCCACCGTGCAGGAAACATTGACGGCCGGCGCCGATCTGGTTTCGTTCAGCGGCGACAAGCTGCTGGGTGGCCCGCAGGCCGGCATCATCGCCGGCCGCGCCGACCTGATCGCGCGGATCAACCGCAACCCGCTCAAGCGCGCACTGCGCATGGACAAGATGGGACTGGCTGCACTGGAAGCGGTGCTGGCCCTGTACCGCGAACCGGAGCTGCTGGCACAACGCCTGCCGACCCTGCGCACGCTGTCGCGCACGCAGGATGACATCGATGCGCAGGCCGAGCGCCTGCTGCAACCGATGCGGTCCGTGCTGGCAGCCGCCTACACCCTTGAACGGGCATTGATGCATAGCCAGATCGGCAGCGGCGCGCAGCCACAGGCGCAGCTGGCAAGCGCCGGACTGCGCATCACGGCCGCGCGGCGCGGTGGGCTGGACCGCCTGGCCAAGCGACTGCGCCAGCTGCCCCGACCAGTGCTGGGCCGAATCGCCGATGACGCACTGTGGCTGGACCTGCGCTGCCTGGAACCCGGGGACGAAGCGGCCTTCCTCGCCCAATGGAGCGCGCTGCAGGCATGATCGTCGGCACCGCCGGGCATATCGACCATGGCAAGACAAGCCTGGTGCGCGCACTGACCGGCATCGAAACCGATCGCCTGCAGGAAGAGCGTACGCGCGGCATCTCCATCGAATTGGGCTATGCCTATGTCCCGGTGGAAAGCACGCACGACGACCGTCCGGCGACAACACTGGGCTTCGTCGACGTGCCGGGCCATGAGCGCTTCGTGCACACGATGGTGGCCGGCGCCACAGGTATCGATGTCGCCCTGCTGGTAATCGCCGCCGACGACGGTGTGATGCCGCAGACCCGCGAGCATCTGGCCATCCTGCAACTGCTGGGCGTGAACCGTGGTGCGGTGGCCCTGACCAAGATCGACCGTGTGGATGCGGCGCGCATCGCCCGGGTCGAGATCGAGATCGCTGCGCTGCTGGCCGCGACACCGCTGCAGAATTCCCCTCTGTTCGCCTGCAACAGCACCGCGCCCGGCGATGCCGGCATCAGCGCACTGCGAACCCAGCTGCACGCGTGGGCGGCGGATGACGCCAGCACGCGCCAGGCCGAACTGCGCTGCGAACTGTTCCGCATGCCGGTGGACCGCGTGTTCTCATTGGCAGGCCACGGCACGCTGGTGACCGGCGCAGTGCACGGGGGCATCGCCGCGGTGGGTGAGCATCTGCAGCTGATGCCGGCCGCCACGGAAGTGCGAATACGCAGCATCCACGCGCAGAACCAGGCCAGCGACCACGCAATGGCCGGGCAACGCTGCGCGTTGAACCTGGCGGCAATCGCCCGCGACGACATTCACCGCGGCGACTGGATCGCCGACCCTCGCGCACTACTGGCCACCACCCGCGTTGATGTGCGCCTGCGGCTTTCCGCGTTGGCCGCACCATTGCGCGACTGGGCGCCGCTGCATATCCACTGGGGAACGATGCACCAGCAGGCCCATGTGGTGCTGCTGGAAGACGACGATCACGGCAATGGGCAGTTGGTGCAACTGGTGTTCGATGCACCGGTCTGTGCGATGTGTGGGGATCGCTTCATCGCCCGCGATTCAGCGGCGACCCACACGCTGGGCGGTGGCCTCGTACTCGATCCGGACCCGCCACAGCGGCGCCGGCGCAGCCCTGCACGGCTCGCGTGGCTGGGAGCACTGGAGCAACTGGCCGCGGGTGCGGGAATCGGCCCGCTGTTGCAGCAGGCGTCCTTCGGCATTGCCATGGCCGCGCTGCAACGCTACTGCCGGCGCGGCGCCGACCAGATCAATCTGCCTGCAGGCGCACAGCGCATCGTCACTCGCGAAGACACGGTGATCATCCTCGCCTCGCACTGGCGGGCGCTGCGCGAACAGGCGATCACATCGCTGCGCAGCTGGCATGAGCGACGCCCGGACGAACCCGGTGTCGACAGCGGGCGCCTGCAGCGCAGCACCCTGCCCTCGCTTGCAGTGGGTTTGTGGAACGCGCTTCTTCAGGACCTGCTGGACGACGGCAGCGTGCAACGCGTGGGTGCCTGGTGGCGCCTGCCCGGCCATGACCATGCGCCGCCGGAACGCGAACGCCTGCTGCTGGAACGCGTGCTGCCGCAGCTGCACGCCGGTGGCTTCGATCCACCGTGGGTGCGCACTCTGGCCACCGACATCGGACTGGCCGAAGACGAGGTCCGAGCCGTCCTGCGTCGCGCCGCGGCGCGCGGTGAACTGTTCCAGGTGGTACCGGACCTGTTCTATGCACCGGCCCGCATTGCCGAGCTGGCCGCGATCGTCGCGCAGCTGTCACAGGCCAGCGGCACGGTGGATGCGGCGGCCTTTCGCGATGCCATCGGCCTGGGCCGCAAACGCAGCATCCAGATCTTGGAGTTCTTCAATCGCGTTGGCTACACTCGACGCGTCGGTGACCAGCATCGGCCGCGTGGCGACCTGCAGTGGAACGCAGCCCGCGACTGAGCCCACCGGCACCGCCGTACTTTCGGAAGGCATGCGCATCCGGGCATGCGGCTGGGCTTCAAACCCAGTAGGGGGCGTCGATCGTTCCCTGGTAGGTTCGACTCCTGCTGCCTTCCGCCATTCGTGTTTCCGCAGGAGATGTCGGCATGGCCACGCACGCGCAGTCCCCCGCTCCTTCAACGGCCGATGCCCCGCAACGACTGACGTCTCTCGCGCATGGCGGCGGCTGCGGCTGCAAGATCGCGCCGGGCGTGCTGAGCGAACTGCTGCGCGGCGTGCCAGCGCTTCCGGCACCGGCTGAGCTGCTGGTCGGCCGCGAGACCAGCGACGACGCCGCGGTGTACCGCCTCGATGATCGCCAGGCCATCGTCGCCACCACTGATTTTTTCATGCCGATTGTCGACGATCCGTTCGACTTCGGCCGCATCGCCGCCACCAACGCGTTGTCGGACCTGTACGCGATGGGCGCCCGGCCATTGTTCGCGCTGGCCATCGTCGGCATGCCGATCAACACGCTGCCGCAGGACACCATCCGCCGCATCCTGCAGGGCGGCGAGCGTGCCTGCGCCGATGCAGGCATCGTGGTGGCCGGTGGCCACAGCATCGATTCTGTGGAACCGATCTATGGCCTTGCCGCGATCGGCGTTCTCGACCCGCAGCAGCTCAAGCGCAATGCCGATGCCCGCGCCGGCGACGTGCTGGTGCTGGGCAAGCCATTAGGCGTAGGCGTGTATTCGTCGGCATTGAAGAAGGAAGTGCTGGATGCCGACGGCTACCAGCAGATGCTGGATTCAACCACCCGCCTGAACACCGTGGGCGTGCCCCTGGCCACGCTGGACGGCGTGCATGCGATGACCGACGTCACCGGCTTCGGCCTGCTCGGCCACCTGCTGGAAGTGTGCCGCGCCAGTGGCGTTGCCGCCGAAGTGGAGAGCGCACGGGTGCCGCTGCTGCCTCAGGCCCTGGAACTTTTGCAGCGCGGCTGCGTGACCGGTGCCTCCCACCGCAACTGGTCCTCGTATGGTGCCGAGGTGCAGTTCGCCGAAGGCCTGGCTGCGCATTGGCAGCCACTGCTGACCGACCCGCAGACCAGCGGTGGGTTGCTGGTCTCGTGCACACCGGAGGCGGTGGACGCGGTGCTGGCCTGCTTCCGCGATGCGGGCTTTACCCAGGCCACGGTGGTGGGGCGGCTGAACGACGCGACGCCGGGCGTCAGCGTGCGCTGAAACGATGAGGGCGCCCGAAGGCGCCCCCTGCAACATCACTCGATGTTCTGCACCTGTTCGCGGATCTGGTCGATCAGCACCTTCAGCTCCACCGCGGCATTGGACGTGCGGCTGTCCACCGACTTCGAGCCCAGCGTATTGGCTTCGCGGTTGAACTCCTGCAGCAGGAAGTCCAGGCGGCGGCCGACCGGCTCGCGCTGCTTGAGCACGCGGCGGATCTCGACGATGTGGCTGCCAAGACGGTCCAGTTCTTCATCCACGTCCAGCTTCTGCAGCCACAACACCAGTTCCTGCTCGGCACGACCCGGGTCGACCGGGTGCGGCAGGTCAGCCAGGCGTGCGGCCAGCTTGGCGCGCTGACCGTCGCGAATGGCCGGAATCAGCGTCCGGACTTCAGTGGCGATGCGTTCGATGCCGTCCACGCGCTCGCTGATGGCCGCGGACAACTTGCCGCCTTCGCGCTCACGGGCCTCGACGAAGCCATCCAGCACCTGGTCCAGCAGGGCCAGTGCCTCGACCTGCAGGGCGGCGGCGTCGGTGGCCTCGCCACGGGTCACGCCCGGCAGCTGCAGCAGGTCGGTGAAGCTGACCTGCAGATTGGGGAAATCGGAGGTCAGGCGGTGCGCCAGGCGGCCCAGCTGGCCCAGCAGGGCCTCGTCCACCTGCAGGTTGGCCGCCGCTTCCGGCGCACGCAGGCGCAGCACCAGATCCAGCTTGCCGCGGCTCAGGCGCACGGCAATGCGCTCGCGCAGCTGCGGTTCCAGCGCCCGCAGTTCCTCGGGCAGGCGGGTGCCGACCTCCAGGAAGCGGTGGTTGACCGAGCGCAGCTCGCAGCCCAGCGTGCCCCACGGGGTGACCCGCTCGCCGCCGGCGTAGGCGGTCATGCTTCGAATCATGGATTGTGTCCGGTGCGTGCAAAGGGGGAATGGTACCCTAGCGCCCTCACCAGAGCCCCCTTGCCCGCCCCGTGAAGGTCGCGGGCGTGGCGGCGTACTCCCTCGCCATTACGGAACCCGCACCATGTCCGATTCCCGCCCCAGCGGCCGCCAGCCCGACCAGCTCCGCCCGGTCGTCATCCAACGCGGCTTCACCCGCCATGCCGAAGGTTCGGTGCTGGTGTGCTTCGGTGAAACCCGTGTGCTGTGCACCGCCAGCGTCGAGAACCGCGTGCCGGGCTTCCTGCGCGGCAAGGGCGAAGGCTGGGTCACCGCCGAGTACGGCATGCTGCCGCGCGCCACCCACACCCGCAGCGACCGTGAAGCGGCCCGTGGCAAGCAGGGCGGCCGCACACTGGAGATCCAGCGCCTGATCGGCCGCAGCCTGCGCGCGTGCGTGGACCGCAACGCGCTGGGCGAGCGCACCATCACCCTCGACTGCGACGTGCTGCAGGCCGACGGCGGCACCCGCACCGCTGCCATCACCGGCGCCTACGTGGCCCTGGTCGATGCGGTGAACGTGCTGATGAAGCGTGGCGACATCAAGCGCAACCCGATCCTGGGCGCGGTGGCCGCTGTGTCTGTGGGCGTGTACCGCGGCACGCCGGTACTGGACCTGGACTACGCCGAAGACAGCGACTGCGACACTGACATGAACGTGGTGATGAACGACGGTGGTGGCTTCATCGAGCTGCAGGGCACCGCCGAAGGCCACGCCTTCCGTCGCGATGAGCTGGACGCGCTGCTGGGCCTGGCCGAAAAGGGCGTGAGCGAACTGCTGGCCGCACAGCAGGCGGCGCTGTCGGCATGAACCGCCGCATCGCCCTGACCACCCTGGTGGTGGCCGACTATGACGAAGCCATTGCCTGGTACACCGGTAAGCTCGGCTTCGCACTGTTGGAGGACATCGACCAGGGCCACAAGCGCTGGGTGGTGGTCGGGCCGACCGATGGCAGCGCTGCCGCCCTGCTGCTGGCCCGCGCCAGCGACGAGGAACAGCGCAGCCGTATCGGCAACCAGACCGGTGGCCGCGTCGGCTTCTTCCTCAACACCGACGACTTCCACCGCGACCACGCGGCGATGCTGGCCGCCGGCGTCGAGTTCCTGGAAGCGCCACGCGAAGAACCCTATGCAACGGTCGCGGTGTTCCGCGACCTGTATGGCAACACCTGGGACCTGCTGGAGCCCCGCCAATGAAGAAACTGGTACTGGCCAGCCACAACGCCGGCAAGCTGGTGGAGATGCAGGAGATCCTTGCCGATCTGCCGCTGCAGATCACCTCGGCCGCCGAGCTGGGCCTGGGCGACGTGGAAGAGACCGGCCTGACCTTCGTCGAGAACGCGCTGCTGAAGGCACGCGCGGCCTGCGAGGCGACCGGCCTGCCGGCGCTGGCCGATGATTCGGGCCTGATCGTTGATGCGCTTGGCGGCGCGCCCGGCCTGTACAGCGCGCGCTACGCCGGCCATCCGACCAATGCTGCGGCCAACAATGCCAAGCTGCTGGACGCGATGGCCGACATTCCCGATGGCCAGCGCAGCGCCCGCTTCTATGCGGTGATCGTGCTGCTGCGCCACGCCACTGACCCGCAGCCGCTGATCTGTGAAGGCCGCTGGGAAGGACAGATCATCCGCGAACTGCGTGGCACCAATGGTTTCGGCTACAACCCGGTATTCCTGGACACCACCCACGGCCTGACCGCCGCGGAAATGGAGCCGGCGCTGAAGAACGCCATCAGCCACCGTGCCATTGCCCTGCAGCAGCTCAAGCAGCAGCTGGCGACGCTGTACTGACGCCACCCGATCGAACCAGGGAAGCCGGCCAGCGGCCGGCATTACCGAAGAAGCCCATGCCGCACGCCCACGACCACGACCACTGCAACCACCTGCCCGGCGAAGCCTGCTCCGCCGACCACGACAGCCCGCCGCGGCTGGTGCCGCCACCGCTGTCGTTGTACGTGCACCTGCCGTGGTGCGTGCGCAAATGCCCGTACTGCGATTTCAATTCGCACCAGGCCAAGGGCGAGCTGCCGTTCGATGCCTACATCGATGCACTGCTGCGCGACCTGGACCAGGACCTGCCGCTGGTCTGGGGCCGGGTGGTGCACAGCGTGTTCTTCGGTGGCGGGACGCCCAGCCTGTTCCCGCCGGAAGCGATCGACCGCTTCCTGCAGCAGGCCAGCGCGCGCCTGCGTTTCGCGCCCAATGCCGAGATCACCCTGGAAACCAACCCGGGCACCGCCGAGCATGGCCGCTTCGACCGCTATCGCGCGGCCGGCGTGAACCGCCTCAGCTTCGGCATCCAGAGCTTCGACGACGCGATGCTCAAGCGCCTGGGCCGCATCCACGACAGTGGCGAAGCCGAGCGCGCGGTGAAGATGGCGCAGGACGCGGGTTACGACAACTTCAACATCGACCTGATGTACGCGCTGCCGGAACAGACTCTGGCCGGTGCCGAGGCCGACCTGGAACGTGCATTCGCGCTGCAGCCGGCGCACATCTCGCACTACCAGCTGACCCTGGAACCGAACACGGTGTTCTTCGCGCGGCCGCCGCAGGGCATTCCCGATGAAGACAACGCCTGGGACATGCAGGAACACTGCCAGGCCCTGCTGGCGCAGGCCGGTTTCGGCCAGTACGAAGTCAGCGCCTATGCGCGCCCCGGCCGGCAGAGCGCGCACAACCTGAACTACTGGCGTTTCGGCGATTACCTGGGCATCGGTGCCGGCGCGCACGGCAAGATCAGCTCGGGCGCCGAGGAACACGTGCTGCGCCGCTGGAAGCTGAAGCACCCGCAGGCCTACCTGGACAGCGCCGGCACTCCGGCCTCGTTCGGTGGCGACGACGTGATCGCAGCCGAACGCCTGCCGTTCGAGTACATGCTGAACCTGCTGCGCCTGCACGAAGGTTTCAGCCTGCGCGATTTCGAGTCGCGTACCGGGCTGCCGCGCAGCATGCTGGACGCCCCCTTGGCCGAGGCCGTCCAGCGCGGCTGGCTGCAGCTGGCCGATGGCCATGTGCAGCCGACCGAGCTGGGCCGCCGCTTCACCAACGACGTGGTGAGCCTGTTCCTGGAGGAATAAGCCTTCCGCCGCAAGGGGTAGTGCCGGCCGCTGGCCGGCAATCCGGTGCGGATCGCGTTGCCGGCCAGCGGCCGGCACTACCGCGCATCGGGGCCATGCCCTGCAGATGCATTTCACGTTCAGCCTAAAGTAGCGCCGACATCGGCCGACACGGTAGATTCACCAGATCGATCCGCGGGAATCCGGGTACCGCTCGCAGATGTCAGCTGTCTTTTCCCCAACCCCTGCCGACAAGGCCCGCCTGGCTGCGGCCGACCTGCCGCCGCGGGTACGCGAACTGCTGGGCGCGTTGATCGGCCTCTGCCGGCAGACCCTGGCCGCGCCTCTGATCCTGACCGTTGAAGCGCTGGAACAAGCGCTGCTGCACGACGCGGATCGCGCGCGCAATCCCATGCAGCAGGCGGACCTGATGGCCCAGCGCGGCCAGCTGCATGCCTTCGCCGGCCATTTCCCCGATCGCATGCTCGATGCAGTCGCCGAATCCCTGTCACGCCTGCGTGACCCTGCGGCGGCGCCGCCGGCGCTTTCCACGCCACCACCGCTGCCCGGCATGCTGGGCCTGTCCCTGGTCGCCGAACACGATGTCGACCGCGATCTGCTGCTGACCGAGATGGTGCGGCGCGAAACCCTGCGTTCAACCAACTCGCTGAACCTGCTGGGCCAGCGGTTGGGCGTACTCGCCGCTGCGCCGGCATTCGAGACCGACGCCCTGCCCCTTGCACCGCAGTCCTTGTGTGCAATGGTGCGCAGGCTGGCCGAACAGGACAGTCTCAGCACCGAAGTGCAGCTGGCGCTGTACCGCAGCTTCGAACGCCAGGTGCTGGAGCGCCTGGGCGATGTACTCGACCGCGCCAATGCCCTGCTGTCCCAGCAGGGCGTCCTGCCCGGGCTGGTCTACACCCCTTACCTGGCACGTTCGGCGAGCACGCGGCGCATCATCACCCAGTCGGTGGGTGGTGGCCGCGCGACGCAGCCCGCCAAACGTACCGCAGCGCCGCTGACCGGCTGGAACGGGCCGGCCCCCTCCGGCTCGTGGTCGAACCTGCTGCAGGATGCGGTCAGCGACAGTGGTACCGTCGGCTCGGCCATCCCTGGGCTGACCACTTCCGCCGGCAGCGCCCTGCACGAACTGCTGCAGCAGGCCCGGCAGGCCAGCGCAGCGCCCGCGCAGAGCGTCGCCGTGCCCAGCGCCGCCGTGGATGCCGTACTCGCGCGACTGCAGGCCCAGTCCAGCGCCGCCACCGGCGTTGCCGATCTGCAGGCGGCCGTTGTCGCCCAGCTCCGCAGCGAACATGGCGCACAGGCACAGCTCGGCAGCCATGACCGTGACAACCTCGACCTGCTGCGCCTGCTGATGCAGCAGGTGCAGCAGCAACAACGCCCAGACCCGGTGCCGGCGGCCCTGCTGGCACGCCTGCAGGTGCCACTGGCGCGCGCCGCCATGGCTGATCCCGGCTTCTTCGTGCGTGACGAGCACCCCGCCCGCGAACTGCTAAACCAGGTCGCCGAAGCCGGCGCCAGCTGGCTGGGCGATGATGATGTCGATCCGCAGCTGCTGCAGCGCATGGCGCAGAGCGTGCAGGGCCTGCTGGGCCAGGACGTCCGTACCCCGGAAGCCTTCGCCACCGCCAGCGAGGACGTGCAGCAGCACCAGCGTGCGGCGGTTCATCGCGCCGAGCTGGCCGAACGCCGCCACGTCGAAGCCGCGCGCGGCAAGGAACGCCTGGAACTGGCCCGGCGCCAGGCCAATGCACAGATCGACCAGTGCTGTGATGCGCAGGCACCGCCACGCTTCGTGCAGACGCTGCTGCGCCAGGCATGGGCCGATGCCCTCACCCTGACCCGCCTGCGCCACGGCGATGATTCACCGCAATGGCAGGAACGCCTGCAACAGACCCAGCGCATTGCAGCGGTGACCGCGCAGGCCGTGGATGCCCCCGGTGGCACCGATGCCGCACTGGCCGCCGATGTGGAAGCCGCGCTGGTGCAGGTGGGCTACCACGCCGAGGAAGCCGCTGCGGTCGCGCGCAGGCTGGCCACGCCCGGCGGCGAGGATGACAGCACCTCGCGTACCGAACTCAGTGCGCGCCTGAAGGCGCGCGCACGGCTGGGAGAACAGGCCGGGCCCACCACCACGGCACCGTCCAGCCCGCGCAACGCCGCCGAGGAAGCCGCTTACCAGCAGCTGTCCGCGCTGCCGTTCGGCAGCTGGTTCGACATCGACAATGGCGATGGCACGCTGCGCCGCCAGCGCCTGTCCTGGTACAGCCTGCTGACCGGCCATGCCCTGTTCGTCAATCCGCGCGGACAGAAGATCGCCGATACCGACCTGGATACGCTGGCCCGGCAGCTCAGCGCGGGCCGCGCGCAGCTGGTCACCGAAGACAAGGGGCGACTGGTTGATCGCGCCTGGCAGGCCAGCCTCGACGCACTGCGCGCACTGGCCGACGGCCACGCCGGGGAGACATCCGCATGAACACCCAACCGCCCCAGGACACCCGTCGCGCACCACGCCGGCAGGTCTCGGACCTGGTACCGGTCACCGACCAGATGCGCGACTGCGTGGTGGGTCGCCTTGGCAACGTGTCCGAAACCGGCATGCTGATGCTGGCCAGCACGCCATTGCGCGAGGACGCGCTGTACCAGCTGCGTTTCCCATTGCCGATGGGCGACGGCCGTCAGGAGGCCATCGACGTGGGCGTGCACCTGCTGTGGAGCGAGCCTGCGCACGCCCCTGGGCAGAGCTGGACCGGCTTCCGCTTCCTTACCCTGTCACGCGAACATCGGCAGCTGCTGCGGCAGTGGGTGGGTGAGGACAGCGACGAGGGGCCGGTTTCGACGGCCTGAGTGCCGGTTCCAGCACAGCGGTTTCTTGCGGTATGCGGCAGAATCTAGGGCCGTTTTCCGTGTCGAGCCACCGCAATGATCCAGCAAGACCCCGGCGTCCTGTATTCCGACCACCTGGCCGTGCTGTGCCGACGCGCCGAACAGGCGCTGGCCCGCGGCGGCTTCGACCACCTGGTGGTGCCCAGCGGCACCCTGCATTACCAGGTGTTCGACGATCGGGACTACCCGTA
Source organism: Stenotrophomonas sp. 78350_Sma (assembly GCF_056482105.1). Lineage (NCBI taxonomy): Bacteria > Pseudomonadati > Pseudomonadota > Gammaproteobacteria > Lysobacterales > Lysobacteraceae > Stenotrophomonas > Stenotrophomonas sp. 78350_Sma. The sequence continues at coordinate 3,788,272 of NZ_CM151182.1, forward strand.
CGCGGTAAATCCTCAGTTCAAGGCGTGGCTGCCGCTCACCCGCGTGCCCAACAGCTGGATCGTGTTCACCCCGGGCAAGCGCCCGGCGGTGATCTTCCACCAGCCCTTCGATTACTGGCACGTGGTGCCGGACGCGCCCAGCGGCTGGTGGGTGGAGCACTTCGACATCCACATCATCCGCAAGCCCGAAGAGGCGCTGGCCCTGCTGCCGGCCGACCCGTCGCGCTGCGCCATCCTCGGCGAGCCGCAGAGCGCGCTGGGCAACTACGTGCCGAACAACCCGGCGCCGGTGGTGAACTACCTGGAATGGCACCGCGGCAGCAAGACACCGTATGAAATCGCACTGATGCGCCAGGCGCAGGTGCTGGGCGTGCGCGGCCACCGCGCCGCCGAAGCCGCGTTCCGCAATGGCGCCGACGAATTCAGCATCCACATGGCGTACTGCCAGGCCGTCGGCCAGGATGCCAACGAACTGCCCTACGGCAACATCGTGGCCCTGAACGAACATGCCGCCGTGCTGCATTACACCGAGCTGGGCCGCAAGGCACCGCAGCCGCTGCGCAGCTTCCTGATCGATGCCGGCGCCAGCGCGCACGGCTACGCCAGCGACATCACCCGCACGTACGCTGCGCACGGCCACGACGAATTCGCCGCGATGATCGCCGCCGTCGATGCCGCCCAGCAGCAGATGTGCGCCGCAGTACGCCCGGGCTTCGACTACAAGCAGCTGCACGTGGATGCGCACCTGTCGCTGATGGGCGTTCTGAAGGACTTCGGCGTCATCAAGGTCTCGCCGCAGACCGCGCTGGAAACCGGCGTCAGCGCCGCGTTCTTCCCGCACGGCATCGGCCACCTGATCGGTCTGCAGGTGCACGACGTGGCCGGCTTCGCGGCCAGCGACGAAGGCGGCCGCATCGAGCGCCCGGCCGGCCACCCGTACCTGCGCCTGACCCGCGTGCTGGAACCGGGCATGGTGGTGACCATCGAGCCGGGCCTGTACTTCATCGACATGCTGCTGAACGAAGTGAAGGATGCCGGCCATGGCGATGCGATCAACTGGGACCGCGTGGACTTCTTCCGCCCGTATGGCGGCATCCGCATCGAAGACGAAGTGCTGTGCACTGATGGCGAGGCTGACAACCTGACGCGGCCGGAGTTTGCTGCGGCGAACGGCTGAGCCCCTCGTGGTTGGCCGCTGAATTCAGAAGCCGCGCTTTGCCGGGCGGGGTGGGTTTGCAGGACACGCCGTAAACCCATCCATGGGGGCTCGATGGCGCCATCCATGGCGCCAACGGTCCTGCAAACCCACCCCGCCCGGCCTTTGACAGTTTCCTGCGCGCGTCCAACCACGGAAAAGAAAAAGAAAATCAAAAGCGGGTCGCTCGCTGCGCTCGCTCTGTGTCGACCAAGGTCGACACCTACCAACAGCCGCAATTGCCAGTAGATCCACGCCATGCGTGGATGATTCATTCGATATCTCACAGATGTGCCGACCAACGGTCGGCACCCACCAACAGCCGCGTGAACCTGTCGAAGGCTGGGCACTGTGGGTTTGCGGGGTGTGAGCGGCTTGGATGCCGCGACCAAGCCCCCATGGGTGAGGGCGCTTTGCTTGCGAAGCACTGCTTCGCAAGCGCCCGAACGCACAGCCGCCAGCGGCTGGGCCGGACTGGGGGTTTACGGCGTCCCCGCAAACCCACAGTGCCCCGCCATCCCACGGAATGCCCGCTGTTGCTGTTGCCCTGGCTTGAAGCAGGTGCAGGGCTGCAAGCCCTGCCGAACCCCCTTACCCCGCCATCACCGCTTCGATCTCGTCGGCGCTGCGCGCCAGGCCTTCGGTCAGCACCCGATGCCCATCGTCGGTGATCAGCACATCATCCTCGGTACGGATGCCGATACCGCGCCAGCGCGGTTCCACCGTCGTGTCGTCCACCGCGATGTACAGCCCCGGCTCGATGGTGAACGCCATGCCCGGCTCCAGCAGGCGCGAATCGCCCGCCAGGCGATAGTCGCCCACGTCATGCACGTCCAGCCCGATCCAGTGCCCGGTCTTGTGCCGGTAGAAGCGCTGGTACAGGCCCTCGGCCAGGTTCTTTTCCAGCGTGCCCTTCAGCAGGCCCAGGCGCAGCAGGCCCTCGGTCAGGGTCTGCACCGCCGCGAGGTGACCGGCCTCGTACGGCACGCCCGGCCTGGCCTGGGCCAGTGCAGCGGCCTGCGCGTCGCCAACCAGATCGTGCAGCGCACGCTGCTCGGCGCTGAAGCGGCCATTCACCGGGAAGGTGCGGGTGATGTCGCTGGCGTAGCCGCGGAACTCGGCACCGGCATCGATCAGCACCAGCTCGCCATCGCGCGAACGCGCGTTGTTGTCGCGGTAATGCAGGATGCAGCCGTTGCGGCCGGCGCCGACGATGCTGCAGTACGCTGGCACGGCATCGTTGGCGCGGAACACGCGCTCCAGCTCGGCCTGCAGTTCGTACTCGTGGATGCCCGCCTTCGCTGCATGCATCGCGGCCAGGTGCGCACGCACGCTGATCTGTGCGGCGCGGTGCATCAACGCGACTTCCGCGCCGGACTTGAACAGGCGCTGCTCGTGCAGCAGGTGGCCCAGTTCCAGGAACTCATGCGGTGGCTGCGCACCATGGCGCACCTGCGAACGCACGCGGTTGACCCAGCCGATCAGTTTCAGGTCGAAGTCGGCATCGCGGCCGAAGTGGTAGTAGACGCGCGAGCGCCCTTCCAGCAGGCCCGGCAGGATGTCGTCCAGATCGTCGATGGGGTAGGCATCGTCCATGCCGAACTGCGCTACCGCGCCTTCCTGGCCGGCACGGCTGCCGTCCCAGGCCTCGCGTTCGGCATCCCGCTCGCGGCAGAACAGGATGGCCTCGCCGTGGCGGCGGCCCGGGATCAGCACCAGCACCGCTTCCGGCTCCGGGAAGCCGCTGAGGTACTGGAAGTCCGAATCCTGCCGGAACGGATAATGGGTATCGAGGCTGCGCACCTTCTCGGCCGCGGCCGGCAGCACCAGGATCGCGTCCTCGCCGGCCATGTCCATCAGCTGGCGGCGGCGACGCTTGTACTCGCCGGCCGCAATGCCGGTGCGCTGCTTGATGTCCATCAGTTCAGGCGCTGCCGATGGCGCGAGGCCAGCACCACGTCGCCGTGCAGCAGCAGCACCGCCACGCGGATGAATTCCTCGATCTCCGACAGGGCTTCATCATCATCATCGCCACCGGCCTCGAAATCGTCGCTGGAGGCGCGGGCCAGGCTGGCCATGTCGGTCAGCGCTTCTTCGCCTTCCTCGGACAGGGCCGGGCGGCGGCCGCCGCTGCCCAGGCCGAAGCCGCCCAGGAACGAGCGGGTCCAGCTGAACATGGCGTCGGCCTGCGCGGACACGTCGTCGGTGTCGGTCAGCAGCAGTTCGAAGGCGAAGTCGCGGTCTTCCAGCTGCTTGATGGTGACCTGCAGCAGCTGCGCCAGCACGCTGTCGTCGGCCACCGGCGGCAGGTTGTCGTCGGCCAGCACGCGCGCCGGCCAGTCGTTGCCGGCGGCGCCGCCAGCGGCCAGCCAGCCGCACAGCGCGCCATGAAGCTCGGCAGCGGTGGCGCCCAGGCCCAGTTCGTGGCTGGCGCGGGTAACGTCGTCGACGGAGGGAAGTTCGGTCATCGTGCGGCTCGTTCGGATAAGGAAACCCGGGACGCGCACGCGCGCGCCCGTGAGACCCGGTAGTGTAGCAACCCGACGGCATCCTCTCCGCAGCCGTCCAGCCTTGCTGCGACAACGCTTGACCGCCCTTACCCGGCTTGCCTATCGTGCCCGCATGGAACCCGCCGATCCCCTTGCCCAGCTGCAGGACTTCGCCGCCCGCGTGGAAGCGTTGCTTGAACGCAACCAGCGCCTGGCCGAGGAGAACCGCAGCCTGCGCCACCAGCAGGAACAGCTGGTGGCCGAGCGCTCGACGCTGCTGGCCAAGAATGAGCAGGCACGCTCGCGGGTGGAAGCAATGATCAGCCGGCTCAAATCCCTGGAGCAGCACACATGAGCGCCGAACCGGTCAGTGTCCGCATCCTCGATCGTGAATACACGGTGGGCGTCGGCGGCGACGAACGCGACAGCCTGATGGCCGCCGCGCGCCTGCTGGATGCGCGCATGCGCGAGATCCGTGGCAGCAACCGCATGGCCGCCGTCGACCGCGTCGCCGTGCTGGCCGCGCTGAACCTGGCCCACGAACTGCAGCTGCTGCGCGACGAGAACGCCCGCCAGGCCGTGGCGCTGCAGCAGACGCTGGCCGACCTGAACCGGCGCCTGGACCGCGCGATCGACGGCACCCCATAGAAAAAGGGGACGGAGGGAATCAAGGCGCATTCGCCCCTTCCGTGCTGGAAACGCCTTGATTCCCTCCGTCCCCTTTTCGCGTATCTGAATTGGCACGGACTGTTGCCGACGAACGGCCTATCCAGATCCTGCGCGCTGGCTATAATGGCCACGCGTTCTCTGCGGTACTCGACGGCATGTGCAAACATTCGCCTTGTCCCTTAAGAACGACACCGGGAGCGCGACAGCGCCGGGAGTGCAGGTCCGCCTTGTAGCGGGAAGCCCGATGGTTCTCCAGCGTTCCCACTTGAGCCCCCGGGTTCAAGGTCGTTTCGCATGCATCGACATTGCGGAGAATGCAATATTCCAGCAAGGGCGGCGTCTTCGGGCGTCGCCCTTGTTCTTTCCGGCACAATGACGGCTGATCCTTGCCGCACGCTGCCATGACCGACCCGCGCCAGGCCCTGCGCCACGACCTGCGGCAACGCCGCCGCGACCTTTCCGCCGCTGAGCGCATCGCCGCCGCCGAATCGCTTGCCGATGCCCTGCTGACCCTGCCGTTCGCCCCGCGCGAAGGCGCCGTGGCCGGCTACTGGGCGCTGGATGGCGAAATCGCCCTGCACCGCTGGCAGCTGCAGCTGCCCGAAGGACTCACCTACTGCCTGCCGGTGCTGGCCGACGACGTGCTGCGCTTCGCACCGTGGCGGCCCGGGCAGCCGCTGACCAGCAACCGCTACGGCATTCCCGAGCCGGACGTGGCGCTGGAAGACACCCTGGAACCGGCGCAGATGGCGCTGGTGGTGACCCCGCTGGTGGGTTTCGACACGCAGTGCCGGCGGCTGGGCATGGGGGGCGGCTGGTATGATCGCAGCTTCGCCTTCCGCCACGACCGGCCGGCGCCGCCCTGGCTGGTCGGTGCTGCGTTCGCGGTGCAGCAGGTCGAGTCCTTGCCGGTGGCGTCGTGGGACGTGCCGGTGGATGCGATCTGCACCGAAGACGGCACCTTGTTCCCCTCCGCTGCCCCCGTGAACGCATGACCGCCCGCAAGCGCTACTGGCTGATGAAGTCCGAACCGGACGCCTTCTCCATCGATGACCTGGCCAAGGTCAAGGTCGAACCCTGGAACGGGGTGCGCAACTACCAGGCGCGCAATTTCATGCGCGATGGCATGCAGGTGGGTGACGGCATCCTGTTCTACCATTCCAATACCAAGGTGCCGGGCATCGTTGGCCTGGCCACCGTGGCCAGCCCGGCCTACCCCGACGACACCCAGTTCGACCCGACATCCGACTACCACGACCCCAAGAGCACGCGCGAGAACCCGCGCTGGATGCTGGTGGACGTGGGCTTCGACCGCAAGCTCAAGCAGGTGATCGCGCTGGACGAGATCAAGCTGCACGCCGAAGAACTCGGCGAGGGCTTCCCGCTGGTTGCCAAGGGCAACCGCCTGTCGGTGTTCCCGGTGACCGCCGCGCAGTGGAAGCTGCTGCTGTCGCTGGAAAAGAAATCCTGATTCCCTGCCTGAGAGTTCTCCCATGTCCGAAGCCAAGCGCCTGGCCGCCGAGAAAGCCATCGAGTACGTTGAAGACGGCATGATCGTCGGTGTCGGCACCGGTTCCACCGTGGCCTATTTCATCGATGCCCTGGCCCGCATCCAGCACCGCATCAAGGGCGCCGTGTCCAGCTCCGAGCAGAGCACCGCACGCCTGAAGCAGCACGGCATCGAAGTGATCGAGCTGAACCACAGCGGCAACCTGTCGCTGTACGTGGACGGCGCCGATGAGTGCGACGCCAACAAGTGCCTGATCAAGGGCGGCGGCGCCGCGCTGACCCGCGAGAAGATCATCGCCGAGGCCAGCGAGCGCTTCATCTGCATCGTCGACCCGAGCAAGCAGGTGCCGGTGCTGGGCAAATTCCCGCTGCCGGTGGAAGTGATCCCGATGGCACGCAGCCTGGTCGCCCGCCAGATCCGCGACATGACCGGCGGCCAGCCGACCTGGCGCGAAGGCGTGGTCACCGACAACGGCAACCAGATCCTGGACATCCACAACCTGCAGATCACCGATCCGGAAAAGCTGGAGCGCGAGCTCAACCAGCTGCCGGGCGTGGTCTGCGTCGGCCTGTTCGCGCGCCGCCGTGCCGATGTGGTGATCGTCGGTGGCGAGCCGCCGGTCGTGCTCTGACCCTTTCGAAGGATCCTGACGATGTCGCTGTTGCGTTCGCTGCTGATGCTCCCGCTGCTGGCCCTGGCCGGCTGCGCCACCGATGCGGCCCGCCACTGGGTCGAACTGGATGGCGCCCGCTACCAGGTCGAGCTGGCCACCAACGATGAAACCCGCGCGCGCGGGTTGATGTTCCGCGACCAGATGGCCGCCGACCACGGCATGCTGTTCATCCACGACCGCGAGGAAATGCAGGCGTACTGGATGAAGAACACCAGGATCGCGCTGGACATCCTGTACTTCGACAGCGAGCGCAGGCTGGTCAGCCAGCAGCGCGACGTTCCGCCGTGCTCGGCCGGCGACATGTGCCCGCCGTATCCCAGCGGTGGTCCGGCCCGGTACGTGCTGGAGCTCAATCCAGGCCAGGCCGAGAAGCTCAAGCTGAAGGACGGCACCGCGCTGACCTTCGGCCCGGGCATCGAAAAATAGGGGTAGTGCCGGCCGCTGGCCGGCAATCCAACCCGACCGGGGTCAGATCCCTTTCGCAGGCGAAAGGGATCTGACCCCTGAATTTTTCACGCGACACTGCTTGAAACCGCCTGCGAATGACGCCAGTCTGTGGTCATGCAGGACCGGATCACACTCCCCGACTGGGATGCACTGGCCGACCTCGAAGACGAGGCGCTGCCCTTGTTGCCGACCGCGCTGCTGATCGCGCGCGATGAATACCCCGATCTGCAGCCGTCCACCTACGACGCGCTGATCCAGAGCCATGTGGACCACCTCCGCTCGGAAGTGGAGAGCATCGACAACAGCCCATTGAAGATGGCGGCGATCAACCGCCACCTGTTCGACGAGCTGGGCTACAGCGGCGACCACGACGAGTATTACGACCCGCGCAACAGCTACCTCAACCAGGTGTTCGAGCGCCGCCTGGGCAACCCGATCTCGTTGGCGCTGGTGCAGATGGAAGTCGCGCGCCGGCTGGGGATCCCGCTGGATGGCGTGTCCTTCCCCGGCCACTTCCTGGTGCGCCTGCCAGTGGACGACGGCGTGCTGGTGATGGACCCGTTCAACGGTGGCCGCCCGTTGGACGTGGACGAACTGCGCGAGCGGGCCAAGTCACACCTGGGTGGGCAGATGCCCGACGACCAGGTGCTGGCGCAGATCCTCGACCCGGCCCCGGCACGCGCCATCCTCATGCGCATGCTGCGCAACCTGCATGGTGTCTACGCCGAAGCCGGTGAATGGGACCGTGCCGCGCGCAGCGCCGACCGCCTGTTGAAGCTGGCACCCGAACAGGACGACGCCCTGCGCGACCGCGGCCTTGCGTACCTGCAGCTGGAGTACCTGGCCGGTGCCCGTCACGACCTGGGGCAGTATCTGAAGCGCAACCCGGAAGCCAGCGATGCGCAGTGGCTGCGTGAGAAGCTGATCGACCTCGGCGGGCCGGTACCGCGGCTGCATTGAGGGTGTGGGTGTGTGGACCAACGGTCCACACCCACCGGATGGGCCGGGTGGCCCACCAATCAATCGACCTCGACCATCTCGAAATCGGCCTTGGTCACGCCACAGTCGGGGCAGGTCCAGGTCTCGGGAATGTCCTCCCAGCGCGTCCCGGGCTCAATACCCTCTTCCGGCAAGCCTTCCGCTTCGCTGTAAAGAAAGCCGCAGACCACGCACATCCAGGTTCGCAGGGTGGTGGGGGTGGCGTCGCTCATCGGATAATCGGGGCTGGATTCACGGGCCGCCATTGTCCCATTGCGGCCCACGCACCGGTAGCCATCGATGACTTCTGCTTCCCCGGCGCCCCGCGGCGTCTACCTGATCACCCCGGATGAGCCCGATACCGCACGCCTGCTGGCCCGTACCGCGCCGCTGCTGGCCGCCGGCGCCACCTGGCTGCAGTACCGCAACAAGACCGCCAGCGATGCACTGCGGCAGGAGCAGGCGATCGCGCTGCAGGCGCTGTGCGCACACTACGGCGTACCGCTGATCATCAACGATGCCCCCGCGCTGGCCCATGCGGTGGGCGCAGCCGGCGTGCACCTGGGCGGCACCGACGGTGACATCCCCAGCGCGCGCGCCCTGCTCGGTACCGAGGCCATCATCGGCGCCTCCTGCTACGACCAGCTGGCCAATGCCGAGAAGGCCGTGGCGGCCGGCGCCAGCTATGTGGCCTTCGGCGCGTTCTTCCCGACCACCACCAAGATCACCACCAGCCGCGCCCATACCGACCTGCTGCGGCAAAGCGCCGCACTGGGCGTGCCGCGGGTGGCGATCGGCGGGCTGACGCCGGACAATGTCGGTCCCATCATCGACGCCGGCGCCGATCTGGTGGCCGTGGTCAGCGGTATCTATGCCGCACCAGACCCGGTCGCGACCCAGCGCGCCTACCTCGCCCAGTTCGCGTAATGCCCAGGAAAGCCCCATGAACCACGACCAGTCCCACGCCCTGTTCTCCCGTGCCCAGCAGCTGCTGCCGGGCGGCGTCAATTCGCCGGTACGTGCGTTCAAGTCGGTTGGCGGCGAACCGTTCTTCGTCGAGCGCGCCGACGGCGCCTACCTGTACGACGTCGACGGCAACCGCTATATCGATTACGTCGGTTCGTGGGGCCCGATGATCGTCGGCCACAACCACACGGCGGTGCGCCAGGCGGTGAAGAAGGCGATCGACAATGGCCTGTCGTTCGGTGCGCCGTGCGCGGCGGAAGTGACCATGGCCGAAACCATCACCCGCCTGGTGCCGTCGTGCGAGATGGTGCGCATGGTCAACTCCGGCACCGAGGCCACGCTGTCCGCGATCCGCCTGGCCCGCGGTGCGACCGGCCGCAACCGCATCGTCAAGTTCGAGGGCTGCTACCACGGCCACGGTGACTCGTTCCTGGTCAAGGCAGGCAGCGGCATGCTGACCCTGGGCGTACCGACCTCGCCGGGCGTGCCCGCCGGCCTGAGCGAACTGACCCTGACCCTGCCCTACAACGACTTCGAAGCCGCCACTGCGCTGTTCGAGCAGCAGGGTGACGACATCGCCGGCCTGATCATCGAACCGGTGGTCGGCAACGCCAACTGCATTCCGCCGCGCGACGGTTATCTGCAGCATCTGCGCGAACTGTGCACGAAGCATGGCGCGCTGCTGATCTTCGACGAAGTGATGACCGGCTTCCGCGTCGCCCTCGGTGGTGCACAGGCGCACTACGGCATCACCCCGGACCTGACCACCTTCGGCAAGATCATCGGCGGCGGCATGCCGGTGGGTGCCTACGGCGGTCGCCGCGAGCTGATGCAGCAGATCGCACCGGCCGGCCCGATCTACCAGGCCGGCACGCTGAGCGGCAATCCGGTGGCGATGGCCGCCGGCCTGGCAATGCTGGAGCTGATCCAGCAGCCGGGTTTCCATGCCGACCTCGCCGAGCGCACCGCGCGCTTGTGCGCCGGCCTGGAAGCGGCCGCCGCCGACGCCGGCGTGGCCGTGACCACCACCTGCGTGGGTGCGATGTTCGGGCTGTTCTTCACCAGTGAGAAGGTGGAGACCTATGCGCAGGCCACCGCCTGCGACATCCCGGCATTCAACCGCTTCTTCCACGCCATGCTGGACCAGGGCGTGTTCCTGGCACCGTCGGCGTACGAGGCCGGCTTCCTGTCCAGCGCGCACGACGATGCGGTGATCGAAGCGACGCTGGCCGCCGCCCGCGTGGCGTTCAAGGCCGCCAAGGGCTGATCGCAAAAAGGGGACGGAGGGGATTAAGTCGTTTGTGCACAAACGACTTAATCCCCTCCGTCCCCTTTTTTCAACCGAAGACGAACTTGCCCTTCATCATCGCGAAGTGGCCAGGGAACGAGCAGAAGAAGGTGTAGTCGCCGCCCTTCTGCAGGCCCTGGGTGGAGAAGCGCACGCGCGTGGTCTCGCCACCGCCGATCACCTTGGTGTGTGCCAGCACGCGCTTGTCAGCCTTCGGCAGGTAGCTGTCGGCCAGGGTCATGCGCATGCCCGCCATCGCCACCGGCTGGTAATCGGCGGTGCGGGTCAGCACCCAGTTGTGGCCCATGGCAGTGGCGGCCAGCTTGCCGGTGTGACGCAGGGTCAGGTCCACGGCGGAGCAGTCGGCGGCGACCTTGATCTCGCGGCTGCTGAAGCTCATCTGGTCGGTGCTGTCGATGCTCACCGCGCACACCCGTGCCATCGCCGACGGCGCCAGCATCAGCGCGCCCAGTCCCACTGCCACCATCCAAGCCTTCATCGTTGCGTCTCCTGCAGGTTCAAGCGCCATTCTAGGCAGGCACCTGCAGCCGTGTCTGCGACCGTCTGTCGCACGCGTACTCCAGGGTTTCCGCACATCGGCCACGATGGCATGCTCGGCCGATGCGGATCGATCTGTTGCTGCTGGATGTGGATGGCGTGCTGGTGCAGTACCAGCGCGCGCAGCGTGTGCTGCACCTGGCGCGGGCGCTGGGGGTTCCGACGCAGGCCGTGCAGGCTGCGCTGTACGACAGCGGGCTGGAAGCCGCGCATGACAATGGCGCGCTGGATGGCCCGGCCTATCTGGCGCGATTGGGGGAGCTGCTGGGCACGACTGTCGATGTGGCTACATGGACCGCGGCGCGACGGGCCGCCAGCCATCCGCAGCCAGCCGTATTGCAACGGCTGCAGGCCCTGCAGCTGCCGATGGCGGTGCTGACCAACAATGGCGCACTGATGAAGCAGGCCTTGCCTGCCCTGCTGCCGGAGCTGTTCCCTGCCCTGCTGGGTCGCGTGTTCTGCAGCGCCGATTTCGGCCTGCGCAAACCGGCACCGGAGGTGTTCCTGCGCACGCTGGAGATGCTCGATGCAGCGCCTGCGCACACGCTGTTCGTCGATGACCTGTTCGCCAACGTGCGCGGTGCACGCGCCGCCGGCCTGCATGCGGAAACCGTGCGCGATGGCCGTGGACTGGGCAAGGTGTTGAAGCGTTACGCGGTGAGCTGATCGGGGTCAGAGCCCTCTCCGCAGGAGAGGGATCCGACCCCACTGCCATGGCTTCAGCGCGCTGCGATGAACGCAGCAATCGCCGCACGCAGGCGCTTGAGGCCTTCGGCCACTTCTTCGTCGGTGATGTTCAACGACGGCACGAAACGCAGCACGTCCGGGCCGGCCTGCAAGGTCAGCAGGCCCTGCTCGGCAGCGTGGTCGAGGATCGCGCCAGCCTGGCCGGCAAAGTCCTTGCTCAGCACTGCGCCCAGCATCAGGCCACGGCCACGCACGTCGCTGAACACGCCGAATTCTTCGTTGATGCGCGCGAAGCCATCGCGCAGCGCCTTCGACTGGCGGCTGACATTGGCGGCGATCTCCGCCGAGGCCAGCTTGCGCAGTGCCACGCGGGCCACCGCAGCAGCCAGCGGGTTGCCGCCGAAGGTGGTGCCATGCGCGCCGAACTGCATGGTCTCGGCCACCTTCGGGCCGGCCAGCATCGCGCCGATCGGGAAGCCGCCGCCGAGTGCCTTGGCCAGGGTGACCATGTCCGGCACCACGTCGTCCTGCCAATGCGCGAACAGGGTGCCGGTGCGGCCCATGCCGGCCTGGATCTCATCCAGCACCAGCAGCGCGTTGTGCTGGTCGCACAGCTCACGCACGCGCTTGAGGAAACCGGACTTGGCCGGCATCACGCCGCCCTCGCCCTGGATCGGCTCCAGCATCACCGCGGCGACGTCGCCGGCGGCCATGGCGGTTTCCAGCTGCACCTCATCGTTGAAATCGATGTAGCGGAAGCCACCGGGCAGCGGCTCGTAGCCTTCCTGGTACTTCGGCTGGGCAGTGGCGGTCACCGCACCCATGGTGCGGCCATGGAAGCTGCCACGGAAGGTGATGATCACCCGCTTGTCGGCCGGGCGCCCTTGGCTGGAGGCCCACTTGCGGACCATCTTGATCGCCACTTCGTTGGCTTCGGCGCCGGAGTTGCACAGGAACACGCGCTCGGCGAAGCGGCTGGCCTTCACCAGCTCCTCGGCCAGGTGCAGCGGCGGCGCGCTGTAGAACACGTTGCTGGTGTGCCAGAGCTTGCCGGCCTGCTCGACCAGCGCGGCCACCAGGTCCGGATCGTTGTGGCCCAGCCCGCACACGGCGATGCCGGCGGCCAGGTCGATGAACTCACGGCCCTGGCTGTCCCACACGCGGGCGCCCTGGCCTCGCTCCAGTACCACCTGGCGGGGCTTGTAGACCGGCAGGTAATAGTGCGAAAGGGAGATCAGCGGATCGGTAGCGGCGGTCATGGCAGTCGGCAGGGTTCAGGAATCCCCATTCTCGCGCCGGAACCCCTGCGGCACAATGCGCCCATGCGACCGTTTTCCGCCCCCCAGCTGAACCCCGCCACCGAGACCGGCTGGCGCCGTCGGTGGTTCGACATCATCTACCGCCACGACTCGCGACCCTCGCGCAATTTCGACCTGCTCCTGGTGGTGGCGATCGTCGCCAGCATCCTGGTGGTGATGATCGACAGCGTGCAGCACCTGCATGCCGAATGGTCCACCGGCCTGTACATCCTGGAATGGGGCTTCACGATCATCTTCACCGCCGAGTACCTGTTGCGGCTGGCGGTGGTCAAGCGCCCGCTGCGTTACGCGGTGAGCATCTGGGGCATCATCGACCTGCTGTCGATCCTGCCCGCCTACCTGTCGTTGTTCATCCCCGGCGCGCAGAGCCTGCTGGTGGTGCGCGCGCTGCGCATCCTGCGCGTGTTCCGCATCCTCAAGCTGACCCGCTACATCGAGGAAAGCGGCGTCCTGATGACGTCGCTGTGGCGCAGCCGGCGCAAGGTGCTGGTGTTCCTGTTCACGGTGATCACCATCACCATCATCGCCGGTGCGCTGATGTACGTGATCGAGGGCCCCGAACACGGCTTCACCAATATCCCGGCCAGCATGTACTGGGCGGTGGTGACCATGGCCACGGTCGGCTTCGGCGACATCGTGCCGCAGACCGTGCTCGGCCGCTTCGTCACCTCGGTACTGATCCTGATCGGCTACAGCATCATCGCCGTGCCCACCGGCATCTACACCGCCGAACTGGCCAGCACCATGCGCGAAGCAGAGCTGGCCGCGCGCCGTGATGCGCGCGGCTGCCCGCATTGCGGGCTGGAAGGCCACGAGCCGGATGCACGGCACTGCCGCAAGTGCGGCGGCGAACTGCCGGATGCGTTCAACCATTGAGGGGTTCGCCGGGCATGGCCCGGCGCTACCCGTGGGCGGTCACACGTGGATGCCCGCGCCTCAATCCAGGAACAGGTCCGGCAGCAACGGCCGCGACGGATCCACCGCGTAGCCCGAAAGATCGGTGACGCCGGCCTGCGCCAGCACTTCATCATCGATCAGGAACTGGCCATGGAAGCCGGCCGCTTCGCGCACCAGCACCGCATGCGCGGCGTCGGCCATGATCTGTGGCGTGCGGCAACCGGCCGCATCCACGCCCGGAATCATGTTGATCGCATCGGTGGCGATCACCGTGCGCGGCCACAGGGCGTTCACCGCCACGCCCTGCGGACCGAACTCCGCAGCCAGGCCCAGGGTGACGAAGCTCATGCCCATCTTTGCCAGCGTGTAGCCGGTGTGCGGTGCCCACCACTTCGGCTCCAGGCTCGGTGGTGGTGCCAGGGTGAGGATGTGCGGGTTCGGCGCCTGCAGCAGGTACGGCAGGCAGGCCTGCGCGCACAGGAAGCTGCCGCGTGAGTTGACCTGCTGCATCAGGTCGAAACGCTTCATCGGCGTATCCAGCGTGCCGCGCAACCAGATCGCGCTGGCGTTGTTGATCAGGATGTCGATGCCACCGAAGGTATCGACCGTGGCGGCAACTGCGGCCTGTACCTGCTCTTCCTCGCGGATGTCACACTTCAGCGCCAGGCCCTGGCCGCCGGCCGCCGTTACCGCCTCGGCAGCGCTGTGGATGGTGCCCGGCAGCTTCGGATTCGGCACCGACGACTTGGCCGCGATGGCCACGTTGGCGCCGTCGCGCGCAGCACGCAGTGCGATGGCCAGGCCGATGCCACGCGAGGCACCGGTGATGAAAAGGGTTTTGCCCTGCAGACTGCCCACGTTCCACACTCCAGCGTATGCAATGAGCCGCTAGTATGCCGCGCCGACGCGGAGTTCACCCGGCCTTGACGATACTCGGGCCTCCAGACAACGCACAAGGTCCACGCCATGCGCCGTTCCCGCCTGTTGCTGCCTGCCCTGGGGCTTGTTCTGCTGACTGCCTGCCAGGGCCGTTCGCCGGAACCCGGCAAGGAGCCGCCCGCCGGTGACGCGCCCAGCGCGGAGAAGGCCGCCGCCGACGGAAAGATGCGCTGGAGCGAAGCCGTGGTCTGGGATGGCGATCTGAACGCATGCCGCCAGGGCGAGACTGCCGCCACCCGCGACTGCCTGCGCGATGCGATGCGTGCGGGGGGAGCAAGCGCCGAGGCGATCACCGCCGCCGAGCAACTGTCCAGCGCCGGGGAACTGGCGTATGTCACCGCTTGGCATGAGAACGAGGGGCTGGGCATTGCCACGGTCGAGTATCCCTTCCGCGCCAACACGAACGAAGGCACCCGCCTGGTCGACGCCGGCGGCAAGCGCATCGATGTGGACGCCGTGCAGCTGGACGACACGCTGCGTGCCGACCCGGTCGTGCAGGAGCTGCTGAAAGCCAATCCGCAGGCCACGCCGTTCGCGCCTGCGCAGTCGGCCGGAGCGACACCGCTGGAGGGTGGCGGCATACGCCTGCTGTACCGCACACCGCTGCGCGACTGCCACGCCTGCCCGGACGTGGGCCAGCTGCAGATCGCCTATGACTTCGATGCCAAGCGCAACTTCATCGGCCAGCAGGTGGTACCGGCAACGCCGTAGCCCGGAAACACCGCGTGTCGCCGGGCCACGCCCGGCGGACGCAGTGTCGCGTCACCGGTACGCCTGCACCTGCTTCTGCAGCAGATGCGGCACGATCAACCTGTGCACGGGCGCGACCGGCAGCATGTAGAGGCGCCCGAACGCGTTGTGCGTGTGCACCACCGTCGCCACTTCCAGCACGTCGCCCTGCCATTGCAGGGCAAGCTGTACGCGCAGGTGGCGATCATCGTCTTCCAGCACGATGGCATCGTCATCCAGCGACTGCAGGGTGAAGATGCCCAGCCGCTGGCCGGGAGCCGGATCGACAGTGTCCTGCACCGCCCGCAACGAACCCAGATGTTTCATGCCCAGCAGGCGCATGCCGTGGTTGCGCAGTGCCATCAGGCCATCGAACCAGCCGGGAATGGTCGCCGCCATGTCGCGGTAGGCCTGCAGTGCGGTACGCCCGTCGCGCCGGGTGGTGGCCTGGCAGGCGTGCACGAACTCCGCACCGGGCAGCTGAGCAAGCAGCACGCTACCCGCGCTGGGCGGGGCGCTCATCACCTGCGATGCACTCACGGCTTCGGTCCCTGCCCCTCGTTGTCTTCCCAGTGCAGGATGCGGCGGGTGATGAAGCGGTAGACCGGCTTGCCGGTGGCGAACCACAGCTCGCGCACCCACGAGGTACGCTTGAGCACGCGCTTTTCCACCGGAGTGAGCGATTCACGGCAGTACATGCGCTTGTGCTTGAGCAGGTGGCGCAGGTCCTCGCGGGCCAGCAGCCGCATCCAGCGAGAGCGCGGGTTGCCGATCACCGCCAGCTGGAAGTCGATCAGCGCCGGGCGGCCATCCTCGGTGACCAGCCAGTTGGCCTCCTTGGCCAGATCGTTGTGGGCCACGCCACGGCGGTGCAGCTGCTGCAGCAGGCGCCGTGCGGAACGGAACCAGGCCAGGTCGCCGCGCGGCGGACGCTGGTACATGGCATCGCCGGCCATGAAGCTGCGGTCGAGGTGGCGGCCATCCCAGGCCAGCAGCTGCGGCACATCGGCCATGCCATGGATATGGCGCAGCGCGCGCGCCTCGCGACGTGCAAGCCACCACGCGGGCAACCGCAGCCACAGCGGCGTGGCGCCCAGATCGCGGCGTACGAACCGGCCGTCGGGCCCTTCAACCAGAAGGATCTGACCGAAACTGTCGGCCTTCAAAGCATGGTGGGGAGCGTCTGGCATATGCGGCATGCCCCCATTCTAGGCGATGGCGCCGGTTGCAAACGGTCACGAAGCGGCTGGGAACCAGTCACCTTCACGCCCCTATAATCGGGCAATGGACTCTTCATGGATCGACGCCACCCTCGCGTGGATTGCCGCTCACCCCGTGCTGGCGGGTGCCGTTATCTTCCTCATCGCCTTCTGCGATGCGGTGATCATTCTCGGCGCCATCGTGCCGGCCCTGCCGCTGCTGTTCGCGGTGGGCGTGTTCATTGGCCTGGGCCAGATCTCCGGGCCGTACGCGGTGGCGGCTGCGGCATTGGGTGCGTTTGCCGGCGATGGCATCAGCTACTGGATCGGCCGTCGCTGGGGCGATCGACTGCGCGGCATCTGGCCGTTCAGCCGCTATCCGCAGCTGCTCGACCGTGGCGAGAACCTGTTCCGCCGCAATGCATTCAAGAGCATCCTGGTGGCGCGCTACGTTGGCGCGATCCGCCCATTCGTGCCGGCCATCGCCGGCATGATGAAGATGCCCGCCAGCCGCTACGTGCAGGCCAGCGGCATCGCCAGCATTTCCTGGGCAGTGCTGTTCCTGGCCCCCGGCTGGATCCTCGGCGAAGCGTATGACGCGGTGGCTGCCGTGGCCGGTCGACTGGTGGTGGTGGTCGGCCTGCTCGCGGTGATCCTTGGCCTGGTCTGGGCCATCGTGCTGTACGGCTACCGCTGGTCGGCCGCGCGCATGGACAACTGGCTGGCACGCCTGCTGGACTGGTCCAACCGCCACCCGACGCTGGGCCGCTACACCGTCGGCGTGCTGGACCCGAAGCGCCGCGAATCGGTGCCGCTGGCGATGCTGGCGTTGATGCTGCTCTTGCTGGGCTGGGGCTGGTTCGCGCTGCTGACCGTGGTAGTCGCACACGGTGAGCCGCTGGCCATCGACCTGCTGGTGCACCAGGCCATGCTGGCGCTGCGTAATCCTCTGGCCGACTACCCGATGGCGGCCCTGGCCTCGCTCGGCGCCTGGCAGGTGCTGTTGCCGGCCACGGCCGCGGCGATGGGCTACCTGATCTGGCGCCGGCGCTGGATGGCCGCCGCGCACTGGTTGGCAGCCCTGGCCTTCGGCCTGGCGTTGACCATGCTGCTCGGCGCCACCGTGGATGTGGTGCGGCCTGTCGATGCCAGCAGTGGCTTCGGCTTCCCGTCGGTTTCGGTGACCATGGCCACCATCACCTTCGGCTTCTTCGCGGTGCTGATCGCACGCGAGATGCCCGGCCGCACCCGCGTCTGGCCGTACCTGGTCTCGGGCATCGTGGTCAGCCTGATCGGCTTCTCGCGCCTGTACCTGGGCGCGCATTGGCTGAGCGATGTGATCGGCGGCATGCTGTTCGGCACGTTCTGGCTGCTGGTGCTGGGCATCGCCTACCGCCGCCGCTTCAACCGCTCGTTCTGGGTGAAGCCGGTGGCCTGGCTGTTCTACGGCGTCTTCGCCGTGGCGGCCATGTGCTATGCGCCACGTAACATCCCGGTGAAGCTGGAACGCTTCGAACCGACCCTGCCGGCCCCGCAGGCGATGGACATGCAGGCCTGGTGGCAGCACGACTGGGTGACGCTGCCGGCGCGCCGCAACGAGTTCGACGACGACCAGCGCTGGCCGCTGGACGTGCAGGTGGCGGGACCGCTGGCGCCGCTGCAGGCGCAGCTGGAAGCGCGCGGCTGGAAGCGGCAGGAACAGGCCGGCTGGCAGCAGGCGCTGCTGATGCTGGACAAGAACACCGGCGCCGACGAACTGCCGGTGCTGCCGGCCACGCTGGAAACGCGCGTGGAGGCGCTGCTGATGGTGCGCCAGGGTGCGAAGCCGGATGAGCGCTATGTGCTGCGCCTGTGGCCGGCACCGGCACAGCTGCAGCCGGGCAACACGCCGCTGTGGCTGGGCAGTGCACAGACCCTGCGTTACGAGCGCCACTTCGAATGGATCGGCATGTGGCACCCGCTGCGCGGTGTCGACCCGGCATTGAACGCGGTGAAGGACGCCGTGCAGGACCTGCCGCAACGCGAGGACGTGCACAGCGAAACCGGGCTGCCGGTGCTTCGGTTGAAGACGCAGCCGTGATGGATCCGCCGGGCATGGCCCGGCGCTACCGGAACGCGGACGGGTAGCGCCGGGCCATGCCCGGCGGTGTAGATCCACGCCATGCGTGGATGGCTTCTACGGCATCCAGCCCAGCAACTGCTGCAACCGCTGGTGCGGGTCATCCAGCTGCAGCAGCTGCAAACGTTGCTGCTCGCTCAGCGGCAGCAGCTCGGCCAGCCGCCAGCCGACCCAGCTGGCCTGGTCCAGCAGCGCCGGATTGGCCGGCGCATAGGCCTCACCGGCCTGCTCGATGATGTGCCCCAGCACCGTGGCCAGCAGTGCATGCTGCGGCCGCAGTTCGTCATCGGGGTCTTCCTCGCACCAGCGCACATCGGCCACCACCAGGCCATTGTCGCGCACGCGGGTGCGCTCGACATGGAAGCGGCGGGTGCCGCGCAGGCGCAGCTGCAGCACGCCGTCGGCGCCGACATCGAAGTCTTCGATGCGCACCTGCACGCCGTAGGCCGCCGGTGTTGCCGGTGCCCCCACTTCCTGGCCGTCGAGGATCAGGCAGACACCAAAGCCTTCGCCACTACGGCCGCTGTCGCGCACCAGATCAAGGTAGCGCCGCTCGAACACGCGCAGGCCCACCGCTGCACCCGGCACCAGCGTGGTGTGCAGCGGAAACAGTGGCAGTATCGTATCGCTGCTCATCGGGCCTGCAGCGCGGCAAGGAAGCGGCGCGGTGCGCCGTCGAAGCCACCATTGGACATGAACACCACGTGGTCGCCGCTGCGCGCGCTGGCCTGCAGCTGCGCCAGCAGCGCGGCGGTATCCGGCACCGCGTGCGCTTCACCACGCACCGCGGCGATCACAGCGGCGGCATCCCAGGCCAGTTCCGGGCGGTGCAGGAACACCACTTCGTCGGCCAGCGCCAGCGAGGGCGCCAGCGCCTGCGCATGGGCGCCCAGACGCATCGAATTGCTGCGCGGCTCCATTGCAACCACGATGCGCGCATCGCCCACCTTGGCACGCAGGCCTTCCAGCGTGGTGGCAATCGCGGTCGGATGATGGGCGAAATCGTCGTAGACGGTGATGCCGTCGTGGCTGCCGATCACTTCCATGCGGCGCTTGACGCTGCGGAAGCGCGCCAGCGCCGGGATCACCTCGGACGGCGCCACGCCCACTGCATGTGCAGCGGCCAGCGCGGCCAGGCCGTTGAGCACGTTGTGACGGCCAAGCAATGACCACTGCACATCGCCCAGCGCCTGCCCGCGATGGTGCACACGGAACGCGCTGCCATCGGCAGCCAGCAGTTCCGCATGCCATTCCAGGGACGGGTCGAAACCGAAGCGCTCGACCGGGGTCCAGCAGCCCATCGCCAGCACCTCGGCCAGGTGCTGATCCTCGCCGTTGACGATCAGGCGGCCACGCGCCGGCACGGTGCGCACCAGATGGTGGAACTGGCGCTGGATCGCGGCCACGTCCGGGAAAATGTCGGCGTGGTCGTATTCAAGGTTGTTGAGGATGGCCACCAGCGGCCGGTAGTGCACGAACTTGCTGCGCTTGTCGAAGAAGGCGGTGTCGTACTCATCGGCCTCGACCACGAATTCGCGGCCCTGGCCCAGGCGCGCGGAAACGCCGAAATCCTCGGCCACGCCGCCGATCAGGAAGCCCGGCGAGCGCCCGGCGCTTTCCAGCAGCCAGGTGAGGATGGTGGTGGTGGTGGTCTTGCCATGGGTACCGGCCACGGCCAGGGTGTCGCGGCCCGGCAGTACCTGTTCGGACAGCCACTGCGCACCCGAAATGTAGCGCTGGCCGGCGTCGAGCACGGCCTCCACGGCCGCATTGCCGCGCGAGAGCGCGTTGCCGATCACCACTTCATCGGTTCCGGCCGGCACGCTGTCGGCGCGATAGCCCTGGTCCAGGGTGATGCCCAGCTGTTCCAGCTGGGTCGACATCGGCGGGTAGATGGCCTGGTCGCTGCCACTGACCGTATGGCCGAGTTCCCGCGCCAGGGCGGCCACGCCGCCCATGAAGGTGCCGGCGATTGCAAGGATATGTACGCTGCTCATGACCGGGGATTGTGACCGATGACGGCTGTATAGGGCCAATGTCCGCCCCCGGGTAAGACAAGTCCTACACCGGATGTGAGAAAACTCCAATCTTCTGTCAGGGAATTCCCGATAGCGATGTTCTGTGAACCCGGACACAATTCGAACTGCCAGCCGCAGTACCCGAACCGGTCCTACTCCCCAAGAGGCCATCCCCAAGGGAGCTCATGCTGCGGGGCCCTGAGCAAGCCCTCTGCTGGCGCCTATGAAACGACACAGGCCTGATCCTCGCGGACCAGGCCTGTGTTTTTTGCGCCTGAAGGGCCGGCAGCAGGCCGGCCCCACCGGATCAGGCCTTGATCGCCGCCAGGATGCGGGCTTCGATCTCGTCCAGTTCACCGACGCCGTCGACGCGGGCCAGGGTGCCACGGCCAGCGTAGAAGTCGACCACCGGGGCGGTCTGGTCGTTGTAGACCTGCAGGCGCTGGCGCACCGCTTCCGGATTGTCGTCGGCACGACCCTGCTCCTTGGCGCGACCGGCGATGCGGTCGACCAGCAGCTCGGTGGCCACGTCCAGCTGCACCACGGCATCCAGCGGCTGGCCGATCTTGGCCAGCAGGCCGTCCATCGCGTTGGCCTGGGCCACATTGCGCGGGTAGCCATCGAGGATGAAGCCCTTGGCGACATCGGCCTGGGTCAGGCGCGACTCCAGCATGCCCAGCAGGATGTCGTCCGACACCAGGTTGCCGGCATCCATCACCGTCTTGGCCTGCTTGCCCAGCTCCGTGCCCGCGGCGATTTCCGCGCGCAGCATGTCACCGGTCGAAATGTGGGCGATCCCCAGCTTTTCCTTCAGGCGCGTCGCCTGTGTCCCCTTGCCCGAACCGGGCGGTCCCAACAGAACCAATCGCATTGACCTGACTCCAACGTGTTGAAAACAAAGAAGGTTCGCGTCCCGGACGGACCGGTATCGCTGCACCGCAATAGCGCCACTTTACCGCATCCGGGTAATGTCCCTGCAATGTCCTTTCCCCCGAGCAGGTAGACGCATGCGCAACGGTACTCTCCTCTACGCCCAATCCGGTGGTGTCACCGCAGTCATCAACGCCACGGCGGCGGCGGTGATCGAGCAGGCCCGGGCCAAGGGCATCAAGGTCCTGGCCGCGCGCAACGGCATCCTCGGCGCGCTGCGCGAAGAGCTGATCGACACCAGCAAGGAGAGCGCTGCGGCGATCCGCGCCCTCGCCCATACCCCGGGCGGCGCCTTCGGCTCGTGCCGGGTCAAGCTGAAATCGCTGGACGCCGACCGTGCCCGCTACGACCGCCTGCTGGAAGTGCTGCGTGCCCACGACGTGCGCTGGTTCCTCTACAACGGCGGCAACGACTCGGCCGATACCGCGCTGAAGGTCTCGCAGCTGGCCAAGGCCTCCGGCTACGACCTGACCTGCATCGGCGTGCCCAAGACCATCGACAACGACCTGGCGGTGACCGACACCTGCCCCGGCTTCGGCTCGGCGGCCAAGTACACCGCGGTGTCGGTGCGCGAGGCAGCACTGGACGTGGCGGCGATGGCCGAAACCTCCACCCGCGTCTTCATCTACGAGGCGATGGGCCGCCACGCCGGCTGGCTGGCCGCCGCCGCTGGCCTGGCTGGCAACGGTGATGACGAAGCGCCGCACATCATCCTGCTGCCCGAGCGCGCCTACGACGAGGCCGCGTTCCTGGCCAAGGTGAAGGCGGTGGTCGAGCGCGTCGGCTACTGCGTAGTGGTGGCGTCGGAAGGCATCGCCACCGCCGATGGCCGCTTCGTTGCCGACGCCGGCGGCGGCAAGGACTCGTTCGGCCACTCGCAGCTGGGTGGCGTGGCCGCGCACCTGGCCGGACGGGTCAAGGACCAGCTGGGCCTGAAGGTGCACTGGGCACTGCCCGACTACCTGCAGCGCTCGGCCCGCCACCTGGCCAGCAAGACCGACTGGGAGCAGGCGCAGGCGGTCGGCAAGGCTGCCGTGCAGCTGGCGCTGAAGGGCCAGAACGGCGTGATGCCGGTGATCGTGCGCAGCAGCGACGCACCGTACCGCTGGAAGATCGAAGCGGCGCCGCTGTCGAAGATCGCCAACCACGAGAAGAAGATGCCGGCCGGCTTCATCCGCCGCGATGGCTTCGGCATCACCGCCAAGGCGCGCGCCTACCTGTCGCCGCTGATCAAGGGTGAAGCGCCGCTGCCCTACGGCGCCGACGGCCTGCCGAAATACGTCACGCTGAAGAACGTGGCGGTGAAGCAGAAGCTGCCACGCTTCGAGGGCTGACCCGGAAAAAGGGACGGAGGGGATTAAGTCGCATACGCCCCTCCGTCATCTCCAACAGCGTCAGTAGTGGGTCGGATACGACTTAATCCCCTCCGTCCCCTTTTTGTGGAGGAGCATCATGGCACTGCGTGTTGTTCGACTGGGTACGCCGCGCGCTCCCGGCGAGGGCCTGCGCATCGGTACCGTGCGGCGACCACCGCGCGGTGTGCCGCGCACCGAGTTCGCCCGGCAGGACTGGTATGACGTCTGGTTCCCGACACTGTCGCCCAGCGCGGCACTGGTGAAGCAGGCGCACGAGGCGAGAACGGCCGCCGACTGGAATTCATTCTTCCGCCACTACACGACCGAGATGAAGGCGCCCGATGCCGCCCACGCGCTGGACCTGCTGGCTGCGATGTCGCAGCACAGTGACATCAGCGTGGGGTGCTATTGCGAGGATGAGGCGCACTGCCACCGCAAGGCCCTGCGCGAGCTGCTGGTGGCGCGTGGGGCGACGCTGGCGGAGTGATTGCAGGGGAGTCGGCCAGCGGCCGGCACTACCAGGTTGCCCGCCGGGCATGGTCCGGCACTACCGATGCGCAGCGAAGTAGATCCACGCCATGCGTGGATGCGCGCTGCTGGACGGCCTCAATTGCAGGCCTTGCCTTCCATCTGCAACTGCGCGGCGAACATGGTCACCTGCGGAATCTGGCCGGCAGCGGCCTGCTTCTTCGCCTCTTCCAGGTAGATGCGCGACTGGCCCTGCCCGTCCAGCTCGACCTTGTTGCTCGACGGCAGCCGCCACACGCGCACCACCGCCTGCTGTGCCGGGCACGCAGCACTGGGCACGCGGATCACATCATTGAGCTTCCAGCCCTTGCCGGCACTTGGCTGCGCCTTGGCGTAGTCGACGAAGCGCGCGCGCGGCTGGCATTGTTCGCTCGTACGCACCGCAGAGAAGCGATACGGCTCGGCCGCCTGCCCGGTGAATGCACCTTCCAGGCGCGCACAGGCCTCGGGGATCTGCCGCAGCGTATGCACCGCGCCTACTGCCTGAGGTGCACCCACGGCACGCTGCAGTTCGGGGGTTTCCGCCGCGAAGGCCGGCAGCGCCGGGGCCAGGGCGGCGAGCATCAACAGGGACAAGCGCATGGGGAATCTCCTTCAGGACTGCGCGCAGGCTTGCAGAGATTGGCTTAACGGGGTGCAAAGGCGCGTGGGTCGAGCAGCCGCGGCACTCGGCGGGCGCGGCCCGGCGCTACCATCCAGCCGCGGGTGCACGCATACTGCGGGTACCAGGGAATGCTGAACACCGCCATACGTCGGACGACCACCAAGGTCGGTACGGGTTGGTTCCAGGCTGCAGCCCGTCGTCCCCCTCGTGGTGCCGTTCATCGCCACTGGATGCCTACATCCATTCTGCGGAGGGGTCTAATGCTGGAACGTCACGGGCTGTCATTGGCGCTGGGCTGCGCCATTCTCGCGATCCTGTTCGGAATCGTCTCGGCGCGCTGGATCCTGCGCCAACCCACCGGCAATGAACGCATGATCGCGATCGCCACCGCGATCCAGGAAGGTGCGCGTGCCTATCTCAACCGCCAGTACCTGACCATCGGCGTGGCCGGTGTGGTGCTGTTCGTGCTGGTCGGTGTGTTCCTCAGCTGGTACACCGCGATCGGCTTCGCGGTCGGCGCGGTGCTGTCCGGCGCGGCCGGCTACATCGGCATGAACGTGTCGGTACGCGCCAACGTACGCACTGCCGAAGCTGCACGCCACGGCATCAGCGCCGCAATGGACGTCGCCTTCCGCGGCGGCGCCATCACCGGCATGCTGGTGGTCGGCCTGGGCCTGCTGGGTGTGGCCGGTTACTACGCATTGCTGCTGCGGATGGGCCTGCCGATGGAACAGGCGCTGCACGCGCTGGTCGGCCTGGCCTTCGGCTCCTCGCTGATCTCGATCTTCGCGCGGTTGGGCGGCGGCATCTTCACCAAGGGTGCCGACGTCGGCGCCGATCTGGTCGGCAAGGTGGAAGCCGGCATTCCCGAAGACGATCCGCGCAATCCGGCGGTGATCGCCGACAACGTCGGTGACAACGTCGGCGACTGCGCCGGCATGGCCGCCGACCTGTTCGAGACCTATGCAGTCACCGTCATCGCCACCATGCTGCTGGGCAGCCTGATGCTGGCCGAGGCAGGCGCCAACGCCGTGCTGTATCCGCTGGTGCTGGGCGGCGTTTCGATCATCGCCTCGATCATCGGTGCGCTGTTCGTCAAGGTGAAGCCAGGCGGCTCGATCATGGGCGCGCTGTACAAGGGCGTGATCGTCTCCGGCGTGCTGGCCGCCATTGCCTTCTACCCGATCACCACCGGGTTGATGTCCGACAACGTGCACGGGCCGATGGCGCTGTATGGCTGCGCCTTGATCGGCCTGGTGCTGACCGGCCTGATCGTGTGGATCACCGAGTACTACACCGGCACCCAGTACAAGCCGGTGCAGCACGTGGCGCAGGCGTCGACCACCGGCCACGGCACCAACATCATCGCCGGCCTCGGCATCTCGATGAAATCCACCGCGCTGCCGGTGGTGGCGGTGTGTGCGGCGATCTGGGGGGCGTTCGCGCTGGGCGGCCTGTACGGCATCGCCATCGCCGCCACCGCGATGCTGTCGATGGCCGGCATGATCGTCGCCCTGGATGCCTATGGACCGATCACCGACAACGCCGGCGGCATCGCCGAAATGGCCGAGCTGCCCTCGGAGATCCGCGACATCACCGATCCACTGGATGCGGTGGGCAACACCACCAAGGCGGTGACCAAGGGCTATGCGATCGGCTCGGCGGCGCTGGCGGCGCTGGTGCTGTTTGCCGACTACACCCACAACCTGCAGGCCGCCAACCCCGGCCAGGAATTCCGCTTCGACCTCAGTGACCACACGGTGATCATCGGCCTGCTGATCGGCGGCCTGATTCCCTACCTGTTCGGTGCGATGGCGATGGAAGCGGTCGGCCGCGCCGCCGGTGCGGTGGTGGAAGAAGTGCGTCGCCAGTTCCGCGAGATCCCCGGCATCATGCAAGGCACAGGGAAGCCGCAGTACGACAAGGCGGTGGACATGCTGACCCGCTCGGCGATCCGCGAAATGATCGTGCCTTCGCTGCTGCCGGTCGCCGTGCCGGTGGTGGTCGGTCTGCTGCTGGGGCCACGCGCGCTCGGCGGGCTGCTGATCGGCACCATCGTGACCGGCCTGTTCGTGGCCATCTCGATGACCACCGGCGGCGGTGCCTGGGACAACGCCAAGAAGTACATCGAGGACGGCCACTTCGGCGGCAAGGGCAGCGAGGCGCACAAGGCCGCGGTGACCGGCGATACCGTCGGTGACCCGTACAAGGACACCGCCGGCCCAGCGATCAATCCGCTGATCAAGATCATCAACATCGTGGCGCTGCTGCTGGTGCCGCTGCTGTAGATCCACGCCATGCGTGGATGACGGGCCTGGCCCGGTCACCGCCCGCGCAGGAAGAACGACACCGGCACCATCACTTCCACCGGGTCGCCGGCCACTTCGGCCGGCGGCGCCGGGACCGGGCTGGCACGCTGCACGGTATCCAGCGTCTCCTGGTCGAGCAGCGCGAAGCCACTGCTGCGGCCCAGTTTCAAACCCGAGACCGTGCCATCGCGGGCTACTGCGAAGCGCACGTAGACCACGCCCTGCTGGCGCAGCCGCTCGGCCTGGCGCGGATAGCGCCGATGCTTCTGCAGATGCCCGAGCAGGCGTCCTTCCCAGGTTGCCTCGGCACGACTGCGCTCACCCGCCGTGGTCTGCGGTGCGGTGTAGCGCGCGGCCGCGTCGGCGGCCACCTGCGGCGGTGCGCTGGTCTGCGCGACATTGGCGTCGGCGGTGTCCGGCGAGGGCGTCGGCTCCGGTGTACGCGGCGGTGGCAGGTCACCCTGCGGCTGCACCGGCGCCTTCGGTTGCTCGCGCAGGGCCGGCTTCGGCGCCTGCCGCTGCTGTTGCTGCTGCAGCGGACCGGTGGCGACCTCGCGCGGCGGCACCGGCGGTGCCTGTGCCATCGGCGCAAGTTCCAGCATCAGCGCGGCCGGCGGCGCCGTCGCAGCCAGCACCGGTGCGCGCGTCGCCCACCAGCAGGCCGCGCCGATCAACAGCGCGTGCACCAGCAGCACGATCGCCAGGCTGGTCGCCCAGCGCCGCAGTCCACTCATCGTGCGCCCTGCTCCAGGCCGACCAGCGCCACCTTCAGGTAACCCGCCGCACGCAATGCATCCAGCGTGGCCATCAGTTCGCCGTAGGGCACACGGGCATCGGCGCGCAGGAAGATACGCTGCGCGGTGTCACTGCGGGTGGCGGCCTGCAATGCAGCGGCCAGTCCGTCGCGCGCCACGGACTGTTCGCCAACGCGCAGCGACAGATCGGCCTGCACGGTCACATACACCGGTGCCTGTTCCGGCGGCGTAGCGCTGGCGCTGCTGGCCGGTAGCTGCACTGGCACTGATACGGTGGCCAACGGTGCGGCCACCATGAAGATGATCAGCAGCACCAGCATCACGTCGATGAAAGGCGTGACATTGATCTCGTGCGCTTCTTCGGGCGCATCGTCGCGGTCGGACGCGGTCCTGATCGCCATCGTTACGCCTCAGTGCACCGCACGCAGCGGTGCCGCTGCGGTACGCGGCACGGCACGATCAAGATCGCGCGAGACCAGCTGCTGCACGGCCGCCGACAGATCGCCGAGCAGCCCCCGCAGGCCAGCCAGCACGCGGCTGAAGTGGTTGTAGACCAGTACCGCCGGAATCGCCGCGACCAGGCCGAGCGCGGTGGCCAGCAAGGCCTCGGCGATGCCGGGTGCGACCACCGCCAGGTTGGTGGTGTTGCTGTGGGCAATGCCAATGAAGCTGTTCATGATGCCCCACACCGTGCCGAACAGCCCGACGAACGGCGCCACCGCACCGATGCTGGCGAGCACGCCGATACCGCGCCGCTGAACGCGTGCGGTTTCCAGTTCGATGCGGTCAAGGCGGGAGGCCACGCGCTCCTTGATGCCCTCGCCGCTGTCCAACGCCTGCGACAGCCGCAGTTCGGTGCGTGCGGCGTCCAGCATCGCCCGTGCGGTGCCCTGCTGCAGGCTTGCCTCTTCGCTCTGCGCCGGCAACTGTGCGGACTGCAGCAACAGCGCGCGCGCCGCACGCAGCTGCCGGGCCTGTCGGGCCAGCTCCCAGCCCTTGGCCAGCAGCACGGTCCAGGTGGCCAGCGACGCCAGTGCCAGCGCGATCATCACGGCTTTCACCACCACGTCGGCGGCCAGGTACATGCCCCACGGGGTCAATGCGGGGGCGGCCACAGGGGCCAGGTCAGCAGGCAGCATCGTCTCGGTTTCCATCAGCATCAGGGGGCGCTGCGCGACGACGGGCCGCGCGCGGATCATTGGCGTCGTCCACTTCCACCAGTGGCGTGGGCTCCATGCGCGGAGCCGGACGGCTGAGCACATAGCCGGCGCTGACCGCGAAGAACAGGCCCACGCCCAACAGCAGGCGCCACGACGGATGCGCGCCCCAGCAGAACAGCGCGAAGCCCACCGCCATGCCGGCACTGGCGAACGCCTTGCCCTTGCGCGACACCGCACCCTGCTCACGCCACAACCGCAGCGACGGGCCATAGCGCGGATGCGCCAGCAGGCGCTGCTCGAACTTCGGCGAGCTGCGCGCGAAGCAGCCCACGGCCAGGATCAGGAAGATGGTGGTCGGCATCACCGGCAGCAACGCGCCGATCACCCCGAGGCCAACCATCAGCCAACCCAGCGCGAACCAGAGCCAGCGCATCAGCGCTGCACCTGTAGGCGCGCGCCGTGCATCAGGCGAATTCCACTTCGACGTGGCCGTGCACGCTGCGGAACGCGGCGTCGGCCGCATCGATCACCTGCTGCTCCTGCTCGGTACTCAGCGGTACCGCGTCCAGCGCAGCGGTGAACTCACGCCAGTGGCGCGCCGCGCCATCCGGATGCGCGGCCAGGTGGCGGGCGCCGAAATCACGGTCCAGGCCGAGCTTGGCAGCCATCTTGTACAGAATGGTGCCGCCCAGGTTGGAGCCTTCAGCCACGTACAGCCAACCCAACGCAGCCGGCAGTGCCAGGTCCGAGGGCAGCGCGTCGATGTCCGCGCCTGGCAGGGTCTGCTCCAGGTCCTGCAGGTCGCGTGCGACCTGTCCAAGGCGCCGGCGCTCACCGAGATCGGGCAGCAGTGCGTCCAGCGCAGGGTTGGCATACAGCGCATCGATGCTGCGGTGGAAGCGATACTGCACGCGCAGGAAACGGGCGAAATTGCTGCGGTCGGCGAAGATATCGCCGGCCATGATGCGCTTGTCCAGGGCACCGTGGCTGTCGCGGGTAGCGGCCTTGAGCCGCAGGCTGCGGCTGTCTTCGGGAGCGATGTGTGCGTTCATGGGGGAATGCCAAGGGGGTCGTCCTGCTGTAGACGTCTGCCACGGGGCTTTCCCCAAGCCCGTGTGCACCGATAATGGGCCATCCCCTTTTTCCACCCGGAACCGACGATGATCACCACCGAACCGCGCATGACCAACCTGTTCCTGCAGCTGGGCCTGGACGCCAGCGCCGAGGGCATCGCCCGCTTCATCCGCGAGCACCAGCTGGCCACCGATGTCGAAGTGGTCGAGGCGCCCTACTGGAACGATGCCCAGCGCCAGTTCCTGTCTGAATCGCTGCAGGCCGATGCGGCATGGAGCACCGTGGTGGACGAGCTGAACGAGTCGCTGCACGAAGATGCGGTGAAGGCTTCGACCGGGCTGTAAACAGACGCCGGGCATGGCCCGGCGCTGTCGTTTCACCTGCGCGATCCGCCGGGCGTGACCCGGCGCTACCCGTTGTCCGGTAGAACCACGCCACGCGTGGATGCGCGATCAGTACTTCCAGGTCAACGCCAGGCGCGCGGTGCGGCCCGGGGCCGGCATCACGCCCAGGGCGAGCGGATCCAGATAGTAGCGATCGGTCAAGTTGTCCACACCCGCTTCCACCGACCACTGGTCGTTGAAGCTCCAGCTGGCAAAGAGATCCACCAGCGTGGTTGGCCGGTACAGCTGCTGGATCGCCGACAGGCCCACGTTCCAGTCCTTGTCCAGCTTGCTGATCGGGCCGGCGTTGTGGACCACGCGGGTGCCGAAGGTCAGGCGCTCGTCGAACAGGCGCGAGCCCAGGGTCAGGTTGACCATGTAGCGCGGTGGGTTCTGGGTATTGGTGTACGAGCCCTCGAAGCCGCCGTCCACGCAGTCGGGCGTGTTGGCCAGCTCGCCGTTCCTGCGCTGTGCACCATAGGCGCGACGCTCGGCGGCGATGTCCGGCGCGCAGGTCTTGGCCTTGAAGTAGTAGTGCGCGGACAGATCGGCGAACACCTTGCCGCTGTCATAGCTGGACTGGAACTCCATGCCCGAGACCTTGAACTGGTCGACGTTGCGGATCAGGCCCGCCGACAGCGTGCGGTAGTCACGGGTGATCAGGTCGTCGATGCGGGTATCGAAGTACGCCAGCTTCAGCGCCAGGCGGTCGCCGGCGGTAAACAGGTCATAGCGGATGGTGCTGGCACCGATTTCCCAGCTGCGCGCACGCTCCGGCTTCAGCTCGCCCACCGGCTTGGCGGCAGTGAACAGGCCCAGCGTGGTCTCGAACAGGCTCGGCAGCTTGGTGCCTTCGGCGTACTTCACGTAGACCATGGTGTCTTCGCTGAAGCGGTAGGCGACGCTGGCGGTCGGCGAGAACGCGGTGTCGCGACGGCGGATCGGCTGCGACCAGGTCCAGCTGACCGGCACTTCCAGGTCCTGCGGCTTGCCGGCGTCGTAGAAGTTCCAGCCCGCGATGTCGCCCACCGTGCCCTTCTTGTACGGCGACGCCAGCAGCGAGGCCTGGGTGAAATTGCCGTTGGCGTCCGGATACCAGTTCAGCAGCGCGATGCGCTTGGCTCGCCACGACGGCAGCGCCGGGTTGCCGTTGAGCAGCTCGGTATAGCGGTACTGGCCCTGCACCTCGTAGGCATCCGGCGTGGCCAGGCGGTTGCGGTCGTGCACATCCACCCGGTTCCAGCGGCCACCGGCCAGCAGCTCCCAGTGTTCGTCGGGCTGCCACTTCAGCGACGCCACGGCACTGTATTCCTTGCGCTCGGCATTGCGCAGGAAGCGGTTGTTGACCAGGTCATCGTGCATGACCGGGCCGGAGCTGCCCGGTGCAATGTCTTCATCGCTGTAGGACAGGCCGTAGTCCAGCGTGAACGCGCCGGCACGGGTGTCGAACCTGGACGTGTTGCTGGCATCCAGGTTCAGGCGCTTCTGCCGCAGCGGGTTGCGATACGCATCCTTGTAACCGGGGTCGCCGCTGAAGCTCGGGGCGTCATACCACTCGGTGCGGCGGTCAAAGTACCACGGGGTGATGCCGGTCAGGCTGTTGTACATCACGCTGTCGGTATCGGTGTACGCGGCATTGACGCGCAGGTCGATCAGCTCGCTGTCCGGATTGAAACGATAGCGCAGGGTGTAGCTGTCCATGTCGACGTGGCCCGGATCCCATTGCGGAATGCGGTCCCGTTCGACGCGGATGATCTGCGAGGCCATGATCTCGCCGGCGGTGCCTTCGTAGCGGCGGTAGCCGGCTTCCAGCGTCTGCGCGTTATCGATGCGCCAGGTGCCCTTGAGCAGCGCCGACTTCGAACGCGACGAGGTATTGAACACCTCAGTGCGCGGCGGATTCAGCGGTGCCAGCGTACGACGGGTCTGCGGGAAATCATCATAGCCGTGCTTGCCGGAGAAGTAGTTGCCATTATCGCGGTAGGCATAGGCGGCAACCAGGTCGAAGCGGTCCCAGTGACCGGCGCCGGCCACGTTGAAGAACTGGCTGCCGGTGGCGTTGCGATCGGTGCGCGGCGCGGCACTGTAAGCCGGCAGGTTGTTGGCGCTGGCATTGGCCAGGCCACCACGCACGCGCACGCCGAAGTCGCGCCCCTCGCGCAGCACGTCACCGATCTTCAGCGTCTCCATCTCGACCACGCCGCCGATGCCACCGGACGCATTGGCCTGCAGGCTCGGACCCTTGGTGATGGTCAGGCTGGAGATCAGGTCCGGATCGAGGTAGGTGCGCTGCGACTGGCCGGCATAACCACGGTAGGTATCCATGCTGGACTGGCCACCATCGATGATCACCGGCACGCGGCCCTGGCCCTGGATACCACGGATATTGACGTCGAACCCATTGCCCACGCGCGGGTCACCGGCGGTGACACCGGCCACGCCCTTGACGATGTCGCCGTTGGAGGTGCCGCGGAAACGCTCCAGCTGCGTGCGGTTGAGCATCGTAGTGGATCCCGCGCTGCGGTAGCTGTCGAGCAGTCGCGCTTCGTCGCTGCCTGCGCCGCCGTCGACACGGTCGCCGGCCACGCTGAGCGTATCGGTGACGATCACGCCGCCGTCGGCCTGTACCGGCGTTGCCGCTTCCAGGGTGACCGCGTCGGCACTGACCCGGCGCATCGCCAGCCCGCTGCCCTGCAGCAGCTGCTGCAGCGCCTCGTTGGCCGACAGGCTGCCGTTGACTGCGCGCGAGGTTACTCCCTGGGCGAGGGTGGCCGGGTACACGACCTGTACGCCGGACTGGCGCATGAAGCTGCGCAGCGCTTCGTCCAGCGGCTGTGCCGGAATGTCGAAGCGCTGCACGGCGGCGTGGTTGCCGGTGGCGCTCTGTGCCAGCACGGACGGGGCGGCGCCGGCCAGGCCGGCGGCCAGCAGGGCGATGCACAGGCGGGACGGGCGCAGCGCGCGGCCCGGGCGGTGGGAGTCGAACATGGGGAACCTGTCAGGTAATCGGTGCCGCAGGCGCGGCGTCATCCGCAACACAGGCGGACACGGCGACGTACGTGGCGGCGGCGGGTACGTTCGCGGGGTAAGACGGTTGGGCGCGCGACAGTCCCAAGGTGGATTTCCAGTCGCGGCAGTTGCCGATCGTTGGCCGCCTGGTTGTAGCGGTGGGTGTCGCCCGTTGGCCGGCACATCGGGATCGCCGCAATGATCATCCACGCATGGCGTGGATCTACTGGACGATGGCGACGCCGAGCGGCAGGCGGGTGACCTGAAGGCCTGCGGTTGCCGCCAGCGCGTCCAGTGCCTGTTCCGGGCGATCGATGCGCAGCGCCGCACTGACCGCCGGCAGCCGCGACAGATCGCCGCGCACAAAGGTCGGGCCGGCGCGGTAACGCCCCACCCACCGCACGGCATCGGCAACACTGGCCTGCTCCAGCAGCAGTTCGCCCTGCCGCCACGCGCCGACGCTGTCGGCGGCCACATCCCGCAGGCGCGTCACGCCACTGTGTTCGCCATAGTGGGCACGCTGGCCCGCCTGCAGGTACGTCCAGCCACCGTCAACCGGGCTGGCCACGCGCACCCTGCCCTGTCCGACCTCGGTTTCCACCTGGTCGCTGTCGCGTGCGACGGAGAACGCGGTCGAGATATCCTCGACCACGCCATTGCCCGCGCGCACGCTGAAACCCCGCTGAGCATCCGGGCTGACATCGAACCAGGCGCGCCCGCGCAGCAGCTCGATCTGGCGTGCATCCGCATCGAACCGCACGGCGATCGCGCTGTCCGCATCCAGCACCGCCCGGCTGCCATCGGGCAGCCGTACGTCCTGCACCACATGCGTACTACGGTGATCGGCTCGCAGGCGCAGCCAGGCTTCCGGCCATGCCACCAGCATCACCAGTGCTGCCGCAGCGGCCATTGCCCATCGCAACCGCTTCGGACGCCGTCGCTCGGTGCGCGCAGACTGCGGCCGCGGCCCGACACTGCGCCACAGCGCGCGCTCGTGCTCGAAGGCGCGACGGTGCCCAGGCTGTTGCAGCCAGTGTTCGAACTCATCCATGCGCACATCGCTGATATCGCCTGCGGCCAGCCACGCGATCCAGCCCCGGGCCTGTTCGGCCAGGGCATCGTCATTGGCGGCGGGCAGCATGTTCGGCGGGCTCATCGGCTGGCAGACAGGCGCATTCAAGCGCGGGCGGGGGAACTAGACCGCATCTACGGTCCAGTGATCAAGACGTTTCAGCGCGGGCCAGCCCCAAGCCGGGGCGATCATCGGCCGCTGCGCGCCCAGGCCAGGCGTTGCAACGCGGTGCGCACGTGGTTCTCGACGGTGGTCACCGACACGCCCAGGCGGCGTGCGATCTCGGCCTGGGTCAGGCCCTGCAGGCGGTTGAGCCGGAAGATGGTGCGGGTCGGCTCCGGCAGGTGTCCCGCCGCGTCGAGCACCCGCTGCAGCTCGTCCTGGGCCATCGCCTGTTCCTCGGTCGAGATCACCTCGTCCGGTCCCCACAGGTAATGGTCAGCCAGCAGGCGGTTGCGCCGGGTCGATTCGCGGCCGTGGTCGGTGGCCAGGTTGGCGGCCAGCCGGTACAGATAGGCGCGCGGGTTGTCGATGGCCTGGCTGTCGTCAACCCCGCGGGCCTTGAACCACACGGCCTGGATCACGTCCTCGGCGCCGTTGTCGCCCCCAAGGATGCGCTGTACCCGACGCAGCAGCGCAGGGCGCTCGCGGATCAGCAGTTCAGTGAGGGAGGCAGCATTGGAGGACATGCGCGGAACCGGGACGACAGGCGGAAGGCGCCGCGCATGCTACTCCGTTAATGAGAATCAGTCACGTTCGCATCCATGAACCCCTGCCTCGCCCTGCGGTCAGCCCCCTCCCCTGCACAGCGCCCGGCAAAGGCATAAAATGGGGGGCTATCCGTCTATATCCCCCACCTGGAGCACGACCATGGGTCTGGAACTCGTCTCGCCCGGCAAGAACCCGCCGGAAGAAATCAACGTCATCATCGAGATTCCGAAGGACTCGGAGCCGGTGAAGTACGAAGTGGACAAGGAAACCGGCGCGATCTTCGTCGACCGCATCCTGTCCACCCCGATGCGTTACCCGTGCAATTACGGCTACGTGCCGAGCACCCTGTGTGGCGACGGCGATCCGGCCGACGTGCTGGTGGTGCTGCCGCTGCCGCTGGTGCCGGGCTCGGTCGTGCGCTGCCGTCCGGTCGGCGTGCTGAAGATGAGCGATGAAGCGGGCAGCGACGAGAAGATCCTGGCCGTGCCGGTGTCGAAGATCTTCAGTGGCTACGCCCACGTCGAAGACATCGCCCAGGTGTCCAGCCACTGGCTGGAGCGCATCGGCCACTTCTTCGAGCACTACAAGGACCTGGAGAAGGGCAAGTGGGTCAAGCTCGACGGTTGGGGCGGCGCCGCTGAGGCCAAGCAGATTCTGATCGAGGCGCACCAGCGCCATCTCGACAGCAAGGCCTGAGCCTGAACCGGATCGCTCCGGCATGCCCTGCCGGAGCGATGCGGGTCACGTTTCATGATGACGGCACATCACTCTTGCCGTGGTATTAGGTAAATTGCGTCACTTCACACGTCATCGACATCCACCGTCGAGACAGCCAGGGGAATGTGTCGTGCGTATTCTGCTTGTAGGGGATGCAGCCAGCCTGCCGGCTGAGCTGACCGAATTCATTGCCGATCTTGGGGAAGACTGGCAGCCGCTGACCGCCACCGATGGCCAGACCGCGATGACCGCGGTGGCCACGCAGGGCGTGGACGCGGTGATTGTCTGCCCGCAGCTGCCGGACCTCAATGCCACCACGCTGCTGGGGCAGATCCGGACGCTGCGTCCGGAAACCATCCGCATCGCGCTGGTGGACGCCCAGCATGGCAACCGGCCACCACCGGCGCGCCTCATTGGTGTTGCCCACCGTTTCCTGCCGTTGCCGCTGGCACCGGAGGTGCTGCTGGAAGCGCTGACCAGCCTGGAAGAGCTGCGCGAAGTGCTGGACAGCCCGCGCCTGCGCGATGCCATCGGCCGCATCGAGAAACTGCCGTCGCCGCCGCACCTGTACCTGAGCCTGACCCAGGCGCTGGAGCATGACGACGATGCCGACAGCGCCGACGTCGCCAAGCTGGTGGCCGCCGATCCTGCCATCGCCGCCAAGGTGCTGCAGTTGTCGAATTCGGCGTTCTTCAGCCAGGGTCGCACCATCGCCGACCTGCGCACCGCGGTGACCCGATTGGGCCTGGCAACACTGCGCGACCTGGTCCTGGCCAGCGAAGTGTTCTCGGCACCGACGCTGTCGACCGCCGAACGCAACTCGCTGCAGCAGCGCGCCCTGCTCGCCTCGCGGCTGGCCGCACGCCTGCTGCCCGAATCCAGTGCCGAACTGGGCGCAACCGCGGCACTGCTGGCCGACATCGGCCTGCTGCTGCCCGGCGTACGCAACGAACGCACCGAGCCGTCGCTGGCCGGAGATGCCCGCCCGGGCCATGCCGAAGCCGGCGCCTACCTGCTGGGCCTGTGGGGCCTGCCGATGCCGATCATCGAGGCGGTGGCGTTCCACCTGCAGCCGCAGCGTGCGAACACGCGCAGCTTCTGGGTGACCGGCGCCGTGCACGTGGCCCTGGCGCTGGTCAATGGCGATCCGGTGGACGAGGACTACCTGCAGCGCGCGGGCGTGCTCAACAAACTGCCGCAGTGGCGCGAGCATGCCAACAGCCTGATGGGGCTCACGCCCAGCGAAGCCTGATCACACCGGCAATGCATGCGATGAAGGCGCGCCCGCAGGGACGCGCCTTCGTTGCATCAGGGCTGCGCGCAGTGGTCGTACACGCAGCGCTCGAACAGGAACTGGCAGTACGCCGCATCCTCACCGGCCTTGATGCAGTTGCTGCGCACCTCCGCGCAATAGCGGCCATTGGCACACACCAGCGGACCGGCCGACACACTGCCGGCCAGGCTCAGGACGGCGAGAACCGCCGCAGCGAACATCCGTGGCATCGCGTTCTTCATTTCGCGCTCTCCTTGGTCCGGAATGGACCTCTGTGAACGTACCAGCGGTCCAGTTGCGACAAGCGTGACCTCTGTCGCTGAACCGCCCGATTCAGAGTTTCCCGACCCGGCCCTGCCAAACGCAAAGAGGGCGGGCCTTGCGGCCCGCCCTCCTCGTATTGCCTTCAGGCTTCGATGGATCAGAAGCGCTGGTTGTACTGGATGAACAGGAAGCGGTCGTAATCCAGCATCGGGTCCAGCTGCACGGCGCTGGCGTTGGTCACCGCGTAGGTGATCGGCGGGGTCTTGCCGAACACGTTGCGGGCACCGACGGTCACGCTGCCGTTCCACGGAGCCTGCCAGGTGGCCGAGATGTCGTGATAGACGATCGCGCCCTTCTTGTTGGCACCCAGGCCGCCGGTCCAGCCACCGTTCTCGGTGTAGTAATCCGGCTGGTTGCACTCCAGGCCATTTTCCTGGTCGTAGCAGAAGTCGCGGAAGCCGCCGTAGTAACGCATGGTCCAGGTGGCCGACAGGTCGCCCTTGGTCCAGGTGGTTGCCAGGGTGCCGCGGACACGCGGGTAGTTCCAGTAGCCTGCGTAGTCATCCCATGCAGCGCCCTTGGTGGCCTGCTGACGGAAGCTGGTCAGGTAGTTGGTGTCCAGGTTGAACGACAGGGTACCGAAGCTGTATTCCGGCATACGGTAGCGGACGCCGAAGTTGTAGCCTTCGGTTTCCAGCGAACCCAGGTTGGCATTGCCGCGGCTCAGGCCGGTGACCTGCTGGCCATTGGCAACGTCGCCACGGCTGTACTGGTCACAGAAGGCCTGCACACCGTTCTGGTAGCACTGGTTCAGCACGTAGTTCGCCGACAGCGCGGTGATCACGTTGTCCACGGTGATCTTGTACCAGTCCAGCGAGACGTTCAGGCCGCTGACGAAGCTCGGGCTCCACACCAGGCCCGCGGTGCGGGTCTTGCTGGTTTCCGGCTGCAGCTTGTCGTTGCCCACGCCCGAGTTGAACGGGTTGTTGCCCTGGGTGTCACGGGCACTGATCGGACGACCAGCAGCGTCGGTCTGACGGAAGTCGGACGCCAGGCCTTCAGCACCGCAACGGGCGGCAACGGCCGGGTTGCTGCGCTGGCCGAACACGGCATCACACGGATCGGTGAACTTGTCGAAGGTCTGCGAACCACCGCCGAAGGTGTCGTCCAGGGTCGGGGCACGGAAGCCCTCGCCGTAGGTCGCACGCACCAGCAGGTCGTCGATCGGCTTCCAGGTCACGCTGAACTTGCTGTTGACCGTGTTGCCGAACTTGTCGTAGTCCGAGTAGCGGCTGGCGATATCCAGCGACAGCTCCTTGGCACCCGGCAGGTCACGCAGCAGCGGCACCATCAGTTCCAGGTAGAACTCGTTGGTCTTGTACTTGCCTTCGGTCGGCTGGGCGGCCAGCTCGGTGGTGTAACCCGAGGAGGACAGCGCGTCCGGGTGGTCGTAGCCCGACACTTCACGATGCTCGTAACCGGCAGCGAAGGCGAACTCGCCCGCATTGCCCGGCATGTCGAACAGCGAACCGGTGATGTTGGCGAAGTACTGCTTGCTCTTGCTCTGGCCGGTCGAGTTCAGCAGGGTGTTGATGTACTTCAGCGCATCCGGGGTCGCGGCGCTGGCGCCGCCCAGCAGGTCGAACGGGACGCAGCTGCCCGGGCTGGTGCCCAGCGCGATCGGGTTGGCAGCGGTGCCGCACTGGGCGACGCCGTTGGCGTTGATGAACGACGGGCCGAGGGCGTTCTTCAGTGCCAGCAGGTTGATGTTGCCCGAGCTGGTCTGGGTCACATCGAACTGGTTGTAGTTGATGCCCACATCCCAGTCGAACGGACGGTTGTTGAAGTCGAAGTTGCCTTCCAGGGCCGCGTCGAAGTGCAGCGACTTGACGTTGTTCTGGGTGATGCGCGGCAGTTCGAAGATACGACGGCCCCAGCCACCGATGTCAACGCCGGCGCCCGGGTTGGCCCAGTTGCCCAGCGGGTTGTAGATGCTGTCCTTGCTGATCGCCACCGGGAACTGCGGCTGCGAGGTGCCGGTCAGCGGGTAGCCGGCGATCTGGCGCTTGGAGTCACGCTCGGAGTACATCGCCGTCGACTTCAGACGCAGGTTGTCGTTGATGTCGTAGCTGGCCGAGGTGAACATGGTCTTCGACTCAGCGCCCTGGTTCAGCATCATCTGCTGCGAGGCGTTGTAGTAGTCGTCCAGACCAATCAGGTGGTAGTTGTTGAAGTTGTTCGACGGCTGGCCAACGCCGACCGGGGTGTCCCACGAACCGGTGTGGTTGACCACCCAGGTGTTCGGGACCCACTTGCCAGCCTTGTTGTATTCACCAGCACCGGCGGTGCCTTCGGCACGCGGATCGGTGAAGCGGCCCCACGGGCCCGCCGGGCTCAGACCGTCTTCCTTGTGGCCCTGGCCATAGGAGTACTGGGTCAGGCCACGATCCTTGGCCCACACCGGATCTTCCTTGATGTAGTTCGCGCCGAACACGATCGAGGAGCGCTCGCCGGTGGCACCCAGGGTCAGGCTGTACTGGGTCTTGGAACCGTCGCCGTGGCTGTTCTGGCCGTAATAGGCACTGGCCTCGGCGCCGTCGAAGTTCTTGCGCAGGATGATGTTGACCACGCCGGAGATGGCGTCGGAACCGTAGATCGCCGAGGCGCCGTCCTTCAGGACTTCAATGCGCTCGATCAGCGAGGTCGGGATGGTCGACATGTCGGTGAAGCCGGCCAGGCTGGTGCTCCAGCGCTTGCCGTTGACCAGCACCAGCGTGCGCTGCTCACCCAGGTTGTACAGGCTGACGTACTGGCCGCCCTGTTCCGGGTTGGACGCCAGCACGGCCGCCTTGCTGAAGGTCTGGGTGCCTGCCACGGACAGGTTCTGCAGCAGGTCGCCGACGCTGACCAGGCCCGAACGCTGGATGTCCTCATGGCTTACGGTGAGGACCGGCTGGGAGGTTTCCACATCCACCGAGCGGATGCGGGAGCCGGTGACTTCCAGGCGATCAAGGGTGGTCGGGGCACTGGCTTCCTGTGCGGAAGCAAATGCCGGTGCCAGCGCCAGCGCGATGCCGGCGGGCAGCAGGCCCAGCCGCACGGCAGGGGTGCGAACGTTCATCAATCTCTCCAAGGTACGTGTTAGTAGCGTGTTAAAACGCTCCAGCACGTTACGATTGCGTTGCGATGCTGTATTTGCGCGACCCAACCGTAGACTTTGCAGAGTGTGGCGGGAGCAAGCCGCCGTTTTCCCTGAACCGGGAAGCAGACTGCCCATAACGGGCACGGAAGGCCCGGGCGAAGCTGCAGCAGTTGTCGAATCCGCTGGCTGCGGCGACCTCGCCCACCATCATGTCGGTGTCGCGCAGCAGATCGGCGGCCCGCTCCAGGCGCAACCGTGCCGAAAGCGACTGGGGGCTCTCTTCATAAAGGCTCTGGAAGGTCTTGGAGAGGTACCAGCTGGAGAAGTTGGTCAGTTCGGCGAGTTCGCCGATCCGCACCACCCTGTGGCTGTTGCCCTCCAGATAGAGGCGGGCACGCTGCATGCGGCCGAACACCTGGCGCTTGCGGCTGCGTGAGCGACCGGGGCAGCGCTGTACGTTGTCGGCTAGGTCACGCTGCAGGCCGGCCAGATGCAACAGCAGCGGCCGCAGCGCCTGCGCGGGCAGGCCGCTGTCGAGCGCATCGCGCCACAGGCGCAGGGCAACGCGGGCGTCGCCGCGGCTCATGCGACCACGACCGGCATACAGGCCGCAATCGGCCATCTCGGACAGCACCCGCATCGCCTCCGCATTCAGGCTGAGGCCCACGCACAGTCCGTTACGGCCGGCCTGCACCAGCGGGCGCGACTCCTTCTCGAAGGCGATCCACTCGCCATGGCGCAGGCGGAAACGCCCTTCCTTGGCTTCCACCCAGGAGCTGCCCCGGACCTGCAGCCAGACCGTGAAGCTTGACCCTGCCGTCTGCAGGCTGCCGAGCCGGGCCACGCCCATGCAGGTCGGCGCGAGATCATCGAGCGCCTTGTCGAGGGAGACGGTTTGGCCACGATCGGCCAGCGAGAGTTGACGCATGGGGCACCACGGGTTTGCCTGATACAGGCTTCCGTTTTGCCTAATCAGGTGTCAGCCCGTCAGGAAAATCCGCCGAGATCGCCACGAATTCGCGGCGAGAACTCCACGAAGAAATCACGAAGAGATATTTTTCTTAAGGATCAACGACTTGAGAAATGCCGGGAACAGGGCTGGCGCCGACCGGGGCAGCTGCATGACGCCGATGTCAGCGCCATCGCTGACCGCCAGGGCGACGTACAGATCCCGGCCATCGGCGCTGGCACTGATGCCGTTGCCCGCGCTGAGCCGCTGCCGGTCCAGGCAGCGCTCGGGGGCTTCGGTCCCGGCCTGGATATGGATCAAGGTCGTACCGCACGCGGTCGAATTGCCGAGATACCCGATGCCACCGGTGCCTGCCACCGTCCAGGTGCGATAGCGCCATCGGCTGGGCCGGTCTTCACTGACCTGCTGCACGCTGGCCGGGGACAGTGCCGCATCCACCGACCACAAACCGCCGGACGCCAGGCGTGTGAACAGCACGCGGCCATCACCCCGATCGAAACGTGCCTGGGAGACGCCATCGATGCTGGCCAGGCGGCGCCAGGGGGTTACGCTGCGATCGAACAGGCTCAATCGGGTGCGCTGCTCTGCATCGCGCTCGACCACCAGCAACTGTTCCGGGGTTGCCCCGTACAGGGCCTGCAGGGGCTGATCGACCGGAACCGGCAACGGTTGCAGGTGCTCGTCGCGCGGCGCGATCTCGTAGACCACGGTGCGCCCATGCTCATCACGCCCGACCACCAGCAACTGGCGGCTGTCGGCCGACCAGTCCGGCGCCTGCCGCCCCTCCGGACGCAGGCCCTCGATCGGCCGCAGTGAATCGGGCCGCTGCATGTCCGCCCACCACAGCGCGAAACTGCCGGAACGATCGGATGTGAAGACCAGCTGGCGACCGTCGGGCGCCGCCATCGGCTGCCCGTCACGCCCGCTGGACGCGAACAGCCGCTCGGCGCTGCCGCCGGCCATCGGCACCTTGAACACGCCGAACTGGGCACGGCGGTGAACGAAGGCCAGCACGTCGCCGTGGCGTGACACCGCAGGCCATTGTGCGTCGTCGAGGCCGGCATCACGCAGGGTGCGGCGCTCGACGTCCAGGTAGTACAGCCGCACCTCGCTGTCCACGCGCCGGCCGAACACGATGCTGCGACCATCGCCCAGCCAGGCCCAGCCACGCTGTTCGGCCGATTCGTTGGTCAACTGCTCCAGCTCGCCGCCCCCGGCCGGCATCCGCCACAGGTCGCCCATCTGCGGATTGCGCACGAACACCAGCCACTTGCCGTCGGGCGAGTAGCGTGGCGCGTAGTCAAAATCATCCTGGTCGACCGCATAGTCCAACGCCCGCCACTGGCCGCTGGCCAGGTCGAGCACACGGATGCCGCGATGGGCATAGCGGCCCACCATGCTGCCAAAGACCAGGCCGCGGCCATCCGGAGTCCAGTCGAAGCTGAGCAGTTCGGTTCCGTCGCAGCGGGTCGCCTGGCGCACACCGCCGCCGGTCGCGCTGGCGATCAGCACCTGGCAACCGCCGTCGGCTCCAAAGCGGGCAAAAGCGATCTCGCGCCCGTCCGGTGACCAGCTCGGGAAGCGGTCACTGGCTCCCTTCGGCGGCAGCGCCAGCTGCCGGGCCGGCGCATTGCCCGAGGTCTGCACCTTGATCGCGCCACCACCGGCGCCGTCCTCGTTGGCGCCTTCGTAGGCAACCTGGGAGCCATCCGGCGAAAGCGTGGGATAGGTTTCAAAACCACTGGTGGCGGTGATCAGGCGGTAGGGACGCTGCGGGCTGCCGATCACCCGCACGCCGTTCTCGACCGCGGCATCCACCGGTGAGCTCGGCTCCGGCCCACGCCGGAGCAGCAATGTGGCCATGACCAGCAGCGCGGCCAGCATCATCACACCCAGCACCCACAACAGCTGGCGGCGCAGCTGGCGCCAGCCGCGCCGGCGTGAAGGCGCTGCCGGCACGGCCATCGCCGGAATCGTGCCGGTACCGTCCGGCGACGGCATCACGTCCGCAACGGCTACCGCTTCCACTTCCGCCACCGGCTCGAAGTCGTCCAGCGCCTGCACCGGCACCAGCAGCCGATAACCGCTCTTGGCGATGGTCTCGATGTAGGCCTGGCTGTTGTCGTCGTCGTTGGCGAACGCCTTGCGCAGCTGGGTGACGGCCTGGGTCAGCACGTCATTGGTCGGCAACGTATCGGGCCAGACCTCGGCAAACAGCTCTTCACGGGTAACCACGCGCCCCGGCTGCCGCATCAACACGCGCAGCACGCCCAGCGCTTTCGGCGTCAGCCGCCGCGGACGGCGCGCGCCTTCGACCTCGACCTCACGCGAGGACAAGGTAATGACGCAGTCGCCGACCTGCACGCGGTCGGCCTCGATGGGCGTGAGTTCGCTGCTGTTCATTTTCCGCTATACAGTAGGGACGGGACCTGGGCAGGGCTCACCAGCAATACCGTCCCCACCGTCCCTGGACAGGGTCATCGAAAAGCCAGATTCCGCACAAAGCATCGGCGCATACCGCAAAAACAATAACGCCCCCGGATATTAGCCTAAGCCGGTTACCCCGCCTATGACGGGGTCGACACTCAGGCTCTCTCTCGCCGACGCATTCACATAATCTGCATCACTATTCGCGCCCTTTTGGGCGCGAAATTTTTATCTGGCGTTCATTTTCACATGCGCCGAAGCATGGTCAATCCGACCAGACGCGACACCACCAGGCCGATATACATGACGCCTGCGAACTGTTCGAGCATCACCAGGGCCCGTGCCTGCGGGTGCAGCGGCACGACGTCGCTCAATCCAACACCGGACAACAAGCTGAAGCTCAGATAAAGCAGCTCCATCCAACTGCGCTCGGGGCCCGCGGTCGTACCCTGGAAACTGCCTGGATACCACTGCTGGCACACCGCGAACGCAAAGGCGAACGCCCAGGCCAGCAGGGTGAAGGTTGCCCCGGCCGCGAACAGCTCGTCGCGGGTCACTCGATGGTCCTGCAGCATGTAGGCGATCAATGCCCCCGCCGTATAGAAGTACAGCAGGCTTTCCAGCAGCTGTGCCGTGGTCAGCAGCGCGCTGCGGTCCAGAAGCGCCCCAGCCAGCGAGAACACCACCGAGGGAATGGCCAGCAGCAATGCCAGCCAGGTTCCCAACGGGCTGCGCTGGACCACC
Source organism: Stenotrophomonas sp. 78350_Sma (assembly GCF_056482105.1). Classification (NCBI taxonomy): domain Bacteria; kingdom Pseudomonadati; phylum Pseudomonadota; class Gammaproteobacteria; order Lysobacterales; family Lysobacteraceae; genus Stenotrophomonas; species Stenotrophomonas sp. 78350_Sma. The sequence continues at coordinate 3,832,379 of NZ_CM151182.1, forward strand.
CACAGCGCCAGGCCGAGCACCGCCATGCCGAACATGCCCAGCGCCGCCCGGCCAGCGGCGGTGTCATCCAGCGCGGGATACAGCAGGACCGCCAGCAGCTGGGCCCCCAGCAGCCATGCCGAGGGGTGGCGGCGGGCGATTGCCAGCCAGCGGGTGGTCAAGGCAACAGGCATGGCGTCCTTTCCGCTGGGCAGTGGCCGGAGCATAACGGGTCGCGCCGTGCCACGCCCGGCGGTTCTCCTGGACCGCGGCGCCGTCCAGGCATGGCCCGGCGCTACCGGTGCAGCATCATCCCTGGCGGTAGACCTCGGCACCGGCAGCACGGAACTCCTGCGACTTCTCCTTCATGCCGGCCTCTGCGTAGTCACGTACGTCCTGGGTGATCTTCATCGAACAGAAGTGCGGGCCGCACATCGAGCAGAAATGGGCCAGCTTGTGCGCGTCCTTCGGCAGCGTCTCGTCGTGGAATTCCTTGGCCTTCTCCGGATCCAGGCCGAGATGGAACTGGTCTTCCCAGCGGAACTCGAAGCGCGCCTTGCTCAGCGCGTTGTCACGCACCTGCGCGCCCGGATGGCCTTTGGCCAGGTCGGCTGCATGCGCGGCGATGCGATAGGCCATGATGCCGTCGCGCACGTCCTGGCGGTTGGGCAGGCCGAGGTGCTCCTTCGGCGTCACGTAGCAGAGCATGGCCGTACCGAACCAGCCGATCATTGCCGCGCCGATCGCACTGGTGATGTGGTCGTAGCCGGGTGCGATGTCGGTGGTCAGCGGGCCCAGCGTATAGAACGGCGCTTCGCCGCACTCACGCAGCTGCTTGTCCATGTTCTCCTTGATCAGCTGCATCGGCACATGGCCGGGGCCTTCGATCATGGTCTGCACATCGTGCTTCCAGGCAATCTTCGTCAGCTCACCCAGCGTTTCCAGCTCACCGAACTGCGCGGCGTCGTTGGCATCGGCGATGCAGCCCGGGCGCAGGCCGTCACCCAGCGAGAAGGTCACGTCGTAGGCCTTCATGATCTCGCAGATGTCTTCGAAATGCGTGTAGAGGAAATTCTCCTTGTGGTGCGCCAGGCACCACTTGGCCATGATCGAGCCACCACGGCTGACGATGCCGGTAACACGCTTGGCAGTGAGCGGCACATAGCGCAACAGCACGCCGGCATGAATGGTGAAGTAGTCCACGCCCTGCTCGGCCTGCTCGATCAGCGTGTCGCGGAAGATCTCCCAGGTGAGCGCCTCGGCACGGCCGTCGACCTTTTCCAGCGCCTGGTAGATCGGCACGGTGCCGATCGCCACCGGCGAGTTGCGGATGATCCACTCGCGGGTTTCGTGGATGTGCTTGCCGGTGGACAGGTCCATCACCGTGTCACCGCCCCAGCGGATCGCCCACACCAGCTTCTCCACTTCCTCGGCAATGCCCGAAGAGACGGCGCTATTGCCGATGTTGGCGTTGATCTTGGTCAGGAAATTGCGGCCGATGATCATCGGCTCGCTTTCCGGGTGGTTGATGTTGTTGGGCAGCACCGCACGGCCACGGGCGATTTCGTCGCGCACGAACTCCGGGGTGATGATGTTCTGGATCGACGCGCCGAACGCCTCGCCCGGGTGCTGCTGCAGCAGGCCGGCATCGCGGATCGCGTCCAGCCGCTGGTTCTCGCGGATGGCGACGAATTCCATTTCCGGCGTGATGATGCCGCGGCGCGCGTAATGCATCTGGGTGACGTTGGCACCTGCACGCGCACGGCGTGGCAGGCTGCGCGCGGGGAAGCGCACCGCATCGAGCTTCGGGTCATGCTCGCGATCGCGGCCGAACGAAGAGCTCAGTCCTTCGAGCTGCTCGGTATCGCCACGTTCCTCCACCCAACCGCGACGCAGCTCCGGCAAACCGGCGGACAGATCGATGCGCACCTCCGGATCGGTGTACGGACCTGATGTGTCATAGACCGTGACCGGTGCATTCTCTTCGCCACCGAACAGCGTCGGCGTGCGGGTCAACGCGATCTCGCGCATCGGCACCTGCAGATCCGGACGCGAACCGGGCACGTGGATCTTGCGCGAGCCGGGAATGGGCCGGGTCACGGATTCGGAGAGTTGCTGGGCCTGTTGCTGCAGGGCGGAGAGCTGTGCGTTCATCGGGCATCGTCCAGGAAGGTCAGGGACGAAGCGGCGGCGCACTGCTGCCGCGCCCGGACGGTCCTTGGGCGGAGTCCGGGCATGGCTGCACTGCAAAGCTTCCCTACGCCGGTATGAGCCGGATCAGGTTCCAAGGGACTGTCTCAACCGTGGCCACATGGCCGCGGTACCCCCGCTTCTTGGTGTGCATTAGAGCATAGACCGCCCGCCTCCGGAGTTGCTCCCGGGGTCAGATCCACTTTCCTGCGGAAAGCGGATCTGACCCCAATCGCTATTCGTTAACAGAACCGTGACATCGCGTTCAGTAACGTGCACGCGCATCGTGTCGTCGCGAACGATGCTTATCTCGCCGCCTTCGCGGCTCCTGCCCGGTCTGTGCTGCATGTCGCCGGCCCCTCGCAGCAAGCTCTGCTCGCTCCCCTCAATCCCTTGATCGGAGAAGCTCCTTCATGGTGTTTCGCGTTTCCATCGCACTGGTTCTGCTTCTGGTGCTGCTTGCCGGTGTTGCACCGGGCCCCTTCAATACGGTGGTGCAGTCGGTACTCGCCGATGTCGTCCGCAGTGTCGGCTGGCTCTATCTTCTGGTCGTGTTCCTGGCGCTGACTTTCCTGATGTACTTGGCATTCGGTCGCTTCGGCAACCTGCGCATCGGTGGTGAAGATGCCGAGCCGGAATTCTCCCGCGCCAGCTGGATGTCGATGCTGTTCGCTGCCGGCATGGGCATCGGCCTGGTGTTCTGGGGTGCGGCCGAACCGATCTCGCATTTCAGCAAGCCGCCCGAGGGCCTGGCGCCGCAAAGCATGGACGCCGCGCGCGCCTCGATGCGCTATGCATTCTTCCACTGGGGCCTGCATCCGTGGGCGATCTATGCGCTGATCGGCCTGGCGATGGCCTGGTTCCAGTTCAACCGCAACGGGCGCGGCCTGGTCAGCGACATGCTGCAACCGATCATCGGCCGTCACCATCGCGGCTGGATCGGTCGGGTAGTCAACATCGCTGCCGTAGTTGCCACGGCGATTGGTGTCGCCACCACGCTCGGCTTCGGCACCATCCAGATCGCGGCAGGTATCGAACGCGTCTTCAGCGTGCAGGCCACCGTCGCGGTGCAGATGACCATCATTGCCGTCGCCTTCGTGCTGTACATGGCCTCCACCGCCAGTGGCGTGGAACGCGGGGTGAAATGGCTGTCCAACTTCAACCTGGCATTGGCTGCGTTGCTGGCAGCCATCCTGCTGGTGCTTGGGCCGACCGGCTTCATCTTCGATACGTTCACCACCACGCTGGGCTCCTACCTCAACCAGCTGGTGACGATGAGCCTGCGCATGTCGCCTTTTTCGGGTAGCACCTGGGTGGCGGACTGGACGATCTTCTACTGGGCCTGGTGGATCTCGTGGGCACCGTTCGTGGGATCGTTCATCGCGCGCATCTCGCGTGGCCGCAGCGTGCGCGAATTCGTGATCGGCGTAGTGCTCGCGCCGACGCTGCTGGGCTTCTTCTGGTTCGCGGTGTTCGGCGGCACCGCGCTGTGGGCACAGATCTTCGGCCATGCCGATCTGGTGCAGGCGCTGGGCAATGGCTACGAGACGGTGCTGTTCACACTGTTCGACAGCATGCCGCTACCGCTGTTGCTGTCGTGCATCGCGCTGGTACTGCTGATGATCTTCTTCGTAACCTCGGCCGATTCGGCGGTACTGGTGCTGGCCAGCATGTCCACCGACGAGGCCGGCGACCCACCGCTGAAGCGCAAGCTGGCCTGGGGCATTGCGGTGGCGTTGATCGCAGCGGCGTTGCTGCTGGCCGGTGGACTGGACGCGCTGCAGGGCATGATCACGATCGCAGCATTGCCGTTCGCGTTGCTGATGGTGCTGGTGATGGTGTCGCTGTACCGGGTTCTGGACCAGGAGTACACGCGTGAGCGACGTCAGGCGCAGCGCCAGCGGCACATGATCGATGCGTGGATCGCGCGCGAGATGGCGGCGCAGGAGGAGACGCAGGTGGAGGCGGCGCGGGCGCAGGATCAGGGTTGAGTTTGTTTTGCAGGGCTTGCAGCCCTGCACCTGCTCAATGCAACGGCAACGGCCGAAGCAGGAGCGGCTCTGGGTTGCTGCTGGTTTGGCGGGGAGGGGACAGCTGGCGGGACACGCCGCAAGTACATCCCTGTAGGCTCGGCCACGGCATCCATGCCGTGGACGGTCCCGCCAGCTGTCCCCTCCCCGCCTCCGACAATTTCCCGGTGACGGCAGTAGATCCACGCCATGCGTGGATGAGGTGTATCGAAAAACAAGAAGGGGTCGGATCCGTTTTCCTGCGGAAAACGGATCCGACCCCACCCCAAAGCCCGCGACTGTTGCCGTTGCCTTTGCTCTTGCTCTTCTTTTTTCTTTTCCTGCGGTGGCGGCCACGGAAACTGTCAGGGGCCGGGCGGGTGGGCTGGGCGGGGGTGTCAGCCGCATGGGCCCGAGGCATGCCTCGGGCGGGTTGGGCAGGACGCCCAACCCCGGTCTTGCCGTGTGCGCAGGACAGCGCACACGAGCAAGCGGCTGCCAAGCCTGCAGGGACGGATTCACGGCGTCCCCCGACCAGCCCACCCGCCCGGCCAAGCCTCATATCACTGCCATCACCGCAGAGGGGGCTCAGCCCGGTGGCCGGGAAACCTCAATACCCCGCTGCCTGCCCATCCTTGCGACTCTCCGAAGCACCGTAATACACCCCGGTCTCAGGATCACGCATGATTGCCTGGTAGCCGCCATACGGGCCGTCGGCAAACACGATGCGATGCCCCTTGCGCATCAGCGCGCGCACCGTCTCGTACGGGAAGCCGGTTTCCAGATTCACTTCACCACCGTCGGTCATCGCCGTGGCCTGGCCGGTCGGTTCGGTTGAGCCTTCATGCTGGATGCGCGGTGCATCGCCGGCTTCCTGCAGGTTCATCCCGAAGTCCACCAGGTTCATCACGATCTGCGCGTGGCCCTGCGGCTGCATCGCGCCCCCCATCACGCCGAAGCTGGCATACGGCTTGCCGCCCTTGGTGATGAAGGCCGGAATGATGGTCTGGAACGGGCGCTTGCCCGGCGCGTAGCCGTTGGGATGGTTCTTCTGCAGCACGAACATCTCGCCACGATCCTGCAGGATGAAGCCCAGCCCGGGCGGCGCCATGCCGCTACCCATGCCGCGGTAGTTGGACTGGATCAGCGACACCATCATGCCGTCGGCGTCGGCCACGGTCATGTAGATCGTGTCGCCCTCTTCCAGCTGCTTCGGCGTGCCCGGCTGCACTTCCTTCAACGCCTTGTCCATCGAGATCAGCGCGCGGCGCTGCGCGGCGTACTCCTTGGAGATCAGCTTCTGCACCGGCGCCGGCTGGAACGCCATGTCGGCGTAGAAGCGTGCGCGGTCGGCGAAGGCCAGCTTCTTCGCTTCAACGAACAGGTGTACATGCTCCGGTGAACCGAACGGGATTTTCGAGAAGTCGTAGCCTTCCAGCACGTTGAGGATCTGCAGCGCGGCAATGCCCTGGCTGTTCGGCGGCAGTTCCCACACGTCGTAGCCACGGTAGTTGCTGCTGACCGGCTCGACCCATTCACCGCGGTGGTCGGCCAGGTCCTGGTAACTCAGGTAGCCGCCGTTGGCCTTGAAGTAGTCGCCGATGGTGTGGGCGATCTCGCCCTTGTAGAAAGCATCACGGCCGCCGTCGGCGATCTTCTGCAGGGTGCTGGCCAGGTTCGGGTTCTTCCACATCTCGCCCTTGCGCGGGGCGTGGCCGTTGATCGTGAACTGCTCCTTGAAGCCCGGGTACTGCGACAGCTTCGGCACCGAGCGGTCCCAGTAGTAGGCGATCACTTCGGCCACCGGGTGGCCCTCGCGTGCGTAGCGGATGGCCGGCGCCAGGTTGTCGGCCATCGGCTTGCGGCCGAAGCGATCATGCAGGGCGAACCAGCCATCGACCGCGCCTGGCACGGAGACCGGCAGCGGGCCGGTGGCTGGGATCTCCTTCAGACCACGGCGCTGGAACTCGGCCAGGGTGAGCGATTTCGGCGAGCGGCCCGAGCCGTTGTAGCCATAGAGCTTCTGTGTCTTTGGGTCCCAGACGATGGCGAACAGGTCGCCGCCGATGCCGTTGCCAGTGGGCTCCATCAGACCGAGCGCGGCGTTGGCGGCAATGGCCGCGTCCACCGCCGAACCACCACTCTTCATCACGTCCAGCGCTATCTGGGTGGCCAGTGGCTGCGAGGTAGCGGCCATCGCATGTGGAGCGATCACCTCCGAACGGGTAGCGAAGGTATGGCCGGTGATGCGGTCGGCGGCAAGGGACAGCGCGGGCACGGTGGCCAGCACGGCGGCGGCAAGCAGGGAACGGGCAAGGCGTCGGGACACGGTCGGGTTCCGATGGAAGGGTGGTTCCCCGATCTTCACCGCTGTGGCCTTCACGCGGTATCGGGCAGAGGTCATGGGCGCCTTGAGATCCCGGCGGGAGCGGGCGGGGGGCGGCTGTCGACAGATTCCTGCGAGCGCGGACACAACAGCCCCTCATTCCCGCGCAAAAGACCCACCGAAAAGACTGAATTCCGGTTCACCAAAACACTTTCAGCGGCAACCATCCTTGTGCCGCAAGCGATTGCGCTGGATGCAGCGGAAACCGATAAAAAATCCGTCGCCAGGGTTGACACCGCCGAAATGGCTGTGTTTCTCTCGATCACATGTTGCATCACAACACGCCACCGCGAACCCACATTGAAGCCGCCGACACCGGCGCCGCCTCGCTGCGTTCGATTCTTGTGCTCGTACTTATTACCCAACCAACAGGTGCGGGACGAGCCAGCGTGTAAGCAACAAACACACCGGAACTCATCAAAAACCCGCACCCGCCCCGGTGCGGGTTTTTTCATTTCAGGACCTGGTTTCAGACGCAACCACCATGCACACCGCCAACTTCAAAACCCGGACCCACACCACCGCGACGCCTCGTGGCGGATGTTCGCGTGCGATGCATGGCACCTCCCCCACCGCTTTCCCCTGACCGGCCGGCACGTCACCTCGACGACCGGCCGTTCTTTTTTCTTCCCACCGCAAGGAACCTCCCCCATGAGCACCAACGACCTGCCCCAGACCAAGATCGCCGTCATCGGCTACGGCAGCCAGGGCCGCGCCCACGCACTGAACCTGCGCGAATCCGGCTTCGACGTGGTGGTAGGCCTGCGTCCGGGCGGCCCGACCGAGGTCAAGGCACAGGCCGACGGCTTCACCGTGAAAGCGCCGGCCGATGCAGTAAAGGATGCAGACCTGGTCGCCGTGCTGACCCCGGACATGGTGCAGAAGAAGCTCTACGACGACGTGCTGGCTGCAAACATGAAACAGGGGGCGGTGCTGTTGTTCGCGCACGGCCTGAACGTGCACTTCGACATGATCAAGCCGCGCGAAGACCTGGACGTGGTGCTGGTCGCGCCCAAGGGCCCGGGTGCGCTGGTGCGCCGCGAGTACGAGATCGGCCGTGGCGTGCCGTGCATCTGGGCCGTGTACCAGGACAAGAGCGGCAAGGCTGCCGAGTACGCGCTGGCCTATGCCGGTGGCCTGGGCGGTGCCCGCGCCAACCTGATCCAGACCACCTTCAAGGAAGAGACCGAGACCGATCTGTTCGGCGAGCAGGCCGTGCTGTGCGGCGGTGCCTCGGCGCTGGTGCAGGCCGGTTTCGAGACCCTGGTCGAAGCCGGATACCAGCCGGAGATCGCCTACTACGAAGTACTGCACGAGCTGAAGCTGATCGTCGACCTGTTCTATGAAGGCGGCATCTCGCGCATGTTGGAGTTCATCTCCGAGACCGCGCAGTACGGTGACTACGTCAGCGGCCCGCGCGTGATCGATGCCGGCACCAAGGCGCGCATGAAGGAAGTGCTGAAGGACATCCAGGACGGCACCTTCACCAAGAACTGGGTAGCCGAGTACGAAGCGGGCCTGCCGAACTACAACAGGTTCAAGCAGGCCGACCTGGAACACCCGATCGAGAAGGTAGGCAAGGAACTGCGCGCCAAGATGGTCTGGTTGCAAGGTCAAGCCGCGTAACAACGCGGCACCCCCACCCGCTCTGCAAGGTTCCCCCATGAACTCTCCCACACACCGCAGCACGCCGCCCAACGGCGCGCGCTGGCTGACCCAGGCGCTGGAGGCCGAGGGCGTCCGCACGCTGTTCGGCTATCCCGGCGGCACCATCATGCCGTTCTACGACGCGCTGGTGGACTCGTCGCTGAAGCACATTCTGGTACGCCATGAGCAGGGTGCGGCGTTGGCTGCCAATGGCTTCGCCCGCGCCAGCGGCCAGGTCGGTGTCTGCGTGGCCACCTCCGGCCCGGGCGCTTCGAACCTGGTCACCGGCATCGCCGACGCGATGCTGGATTCGGTGCCGATGGTCTGCATCACCGGCCAGGTCGGCACGTCGCTGCTGGGCACCGATGCCTTCCAGGAGCTGGATGTGTTCGGCCTGACGATGCCGATCGTCAAGCACAGCTGGCTGGTGCGCAGCGTCGATGACCTGCCGCGCGTGGTGGCCGATGCCTTCCGTATTGCCCGCGAAGGCCGCCCCGGCCCGGTGCTGATCGACCTGCCCAAGGACGTGCAGCTGGCCGATGCCAGCCATCTGCCGGTGCATGTGCCGAGCAGCATCGAACCGCCGCCGGCGCCGGCCGACGCGGCCATCGCCGAGGCCATCGCCGCGCTGGCGGCAGCCGAGAAGCCGGTGGTCTACGCCGGTGGCGGCATCGCGCTGGGTGACGCCGTGCAGGACCTGCGCGACTTCGTCGAAGCCAGCGCGATTCCCACCGTGATGACCCTGCGCGGCCTGGGTGCACTGCCGGCCAGTCATCCGCAGTCGCTGGGCATGCTGGGCATGCACGGCACCCGCGCGGCCAACATGGCGGTGCAGGAAAGTGACCTGCTGCTGGTGCTGGGTGCGCGTTTCGATGACCGTGCCACCGGCAAGCTGGCCGAGTTCGCACCGTTCGCCCGCGTCGTCCACATCGATGCGGACGCGTACGAGATCTCCAAGCTGCGCAGTGCCGATGTCGCCGTGCCCGGCAATGTCGGTCACGCCATCCGCGCCCTGCGTGCGGCCTTCCCCTCCCCCAAGGCCCACCAGGACGCATGGCGCAAGCGCTGTGCGCAGCACCGCGATCGCTTCGCCGCCCGCTACGACGCACCAGGCCAGCACATCTACGCACCGGCGCTGCTGAAGCGCCTGAGCGAGCTGGCCCCGGCCGATGCGGTGATCGCCTGCGATGTCGGCCAGCACCAGATGTGGGTGGCGCAGCATTGCCGCTTCAACCACCCCCGCAACCACCTGACCAGTGGCGCGCTGGGCACCATGGGCTTCGGCTTGCCGGCAGCGATGGGCGCGCAGTTCGCCTGCCCGGAGCGCACGGTGGTGCTGGTGTCCGGCGACGGCAGCTTCATGATGAACGTGCAGGAGCTGGCCACCATCGCCCGCTGCCGCCTGCCGGTGAAGATCGTGCTGCTGGACAACAGTTCGCTGGGCATGGTGCGGCAGTGGCAGGAGCTGTTCTTCGCCGAGCGCTACAGCGAGATCGATCTGTCCGACAACCCGGACTTCGTGGCACTGGCGCAGGTGTTCGGCATCGCCGCCACCCGCATCGACAACCGCGACGACGTGGAAGGCGGCCTGGCCGCGCTGCTGGCCGAACCGGGCCCGGCGCTGCTGCACGTGGCCATCGATGCACGCGCCAACGTGTGGCCGCTGGTGCCGCCGAACACTGCCAACAGCACGATGCTGGAAAGCAACCCCGCCCATGCCCGCCAGGAGACCCCCAATGCAATACCGGCTTGACCTGGTGCTGCACCCGGCCGAAGGCGCGCTGCTGCGCGTGATCGGCATGGCCGAACGCCGCGGCTTCGCGCCGCGCGCGATCAGCGGCGCGCCGGTGGCCGCCGACGATGGCCGCTGGCACCTGCAGCTGGTGGTGGACGGCCAGCGCCCGGCGGAAACGCTGTGCCGGCAGATCGAGAAGATCTACGACTGCGTGTCCGTGCAGGTCACCGCCGTGGAAGGAGTAGCCCCATGAACACCCGTACCGTAGCGACCACGGTGCCGGTACGGAGGCGTCTTCTTCGTCGCCCGTGCCCGCATGCGGCGGTCGCCCGCACCCCGCGGGTGGCCCATGCCGGCCGCTGACACCAGCCAGGAAAGCGATGTCGGTGACGTAAGCGTTGCCGATGTCCTGGCAGCGCAGGCCCGCCTGCGCCGCTTCCTGCCGCCCACCCCGCTGCACCATGCCGAGCGCTTCGGCACCTGGCTGAAGCTGGAGAACCTGCAGCGCACCGGTTCCTACAAGGTACGCGGCGCATTGAACGCGCTGTTGGCCGGTCGTGAGCGCGGTGACAACCGTCCGGTGATTTGCGCTTCGGCCGGCAACCACGCCCAGGGCGTGGCGTGGGCGGCCTATCGCCTGGACGTGCCCGCGATCACCGTGATGCCGCACGGTGCCCCGGCCACCAAGATCGCCGGCGTCGCCCATTGGGGCGCGACCGTGCGCCAGCACGGCACCAGCTATGACGAGGCCTACGCCTTCGCGGTAGAACTGGCGCAACGCCATGGCTACCGCTTCCTGTCCGCGTTCGACGATGCCGATGTGATTGCCGGCCAGGGCACGGTCGGCATCGAGCTGGCCGCGCACGCGCCGGACGTGGTGATCGTGCCGATCGGTGGCGGCGGCCTGGCCTCCGGCGTTGCACTGGCACTGAAATCACAGGGCGTACGCGTAGTCGGCGCGCAGGTGGAAGGCGTTGATTCGATGGCACGCGCGATCCGCGGCGACGTGCGCGAGGTCGCCCCCGTCGCCTCGCTGGCCGACGGCGTGCGGGTGAAGATTCCCGGCTTCCTGACCCGCCGCCTGTGCACGTCGCTGCTGGACGATGTGGTGATCGTGCGCGAAGCCGAACTGCGCGAAACCCTGGTCCGGCTGGCACTGGAAGAACACATCATCGCCGAGGGCGCCGGTGCGCTGGCGCTGGCTGCTGGCCGCCGCGTCGCGGGCCGCCGCAAGTGCGCGGTGGTCTCCGGCGGAAACATCGATGCCGGCGTCCTGGCCGGCCTGCTGACCGACATCCGACCGCGCCCGCCGCGCAAGCCACGGCGAAGGCGCAGCGAAACACCCCGCTCGCCCGCCAAGGCCAGCGCGCCGCCCTCCCCCACCTCTTCCCCTTCCCACCTGCAAGCCGCAACGCCCGCTGTCGAGGAGATTTCCCTGTGACCACCATCGAACGAATTACCACCCCGCGCATCCGCATCTTCGACACCACCCTGCGTGACGGCGAGCAGTCCCCCGGCTGCAGCATGAGCCCGCCGCAGAAGCTGGTGATGGCGCGTGCGCTGGACGAACTGGGCGTGGACATCATCGAGACCGGCTTCCCGGCCAGCTCGCAGTCCGACCGCGAGGCGATGGCACTGATCGGCCGCGAACTGCGCCGCCCGAGCCTGAGCCTGGCGGTGCTGTCACGCTGCCTGCAGGCCGACATCGAAACTTCCGCACGCGCTCTGGAAGCCGCGGTCAACCCGCGTCTGCACGTGTTCCTGTCGACCAGCCCGCTGCACCGCGAGCACAAGCTGCGGATGACCCGCGAGCAGGTGCTGGAGTCGGTACGCAAGCACGTAGCGCTGGCCCGTTCCTACATCGACGATGTCGAATTCTCGGCCGAGGATGCCACCCGCACCGAGCTGGATTATCTGATCGAAGTATCGCGCGTGGCGATCGCCGCCGGCGCCACCACCATCAACCTGCCCGATACCGTCGGCTTCACGACGCCGGAGGAAATCCGCGCGATGTTCCAGCAGGTCATCGCCGGCGTCGCCGACGTGCCCAATGCCGCCAACGTGATCTTCAGCGCGCACTGCCACAACGACCTGGGCCTGGCCGTGGCCAACTCGCTGGCCGCCATCGAAGGCGGCGCGCGCCAGGTCGAGTGCACCATCAACGGCATCGGTGAACGCGCCGGCAACTGCTCGCTGGAAGAAATCGCCATGGTGCTGAAGGTGCGCCAGGCCTTCTACGAGCAGGACACCGCGATCAACACTCCGCGCATCGTCGGCACCTCGCAGCTGCTGCAGCGCCTGGTCGGCATGCCGGTACAGCGCAACAAGGCGATCGTCGGCGCCAATGCCTTCGCCCACGAATCGGGCATCCACCAGCACGGCATGCTGCGTCATCGCGGCACCTACGAAATCATGCGTCCGGAAGACGTGGGCTGGGAAGACTCGCAGATGGTGCTGGGCCGCCACAGTGGCCGCGCCGCTGTTGAAGCGCGCCTGCGTGCGCTGGGCTTCTGGCTGGACGAAGACGAACTGAAGCTGGTGTTCGAGCAGTTCAAGGGCCTGTGCGAGCAGCAGCGCGTGGTCACCGATGCCGACCTGCAGACGCTGATGCAGGGCGGCTCCAACGCACAGGGCTACCGCCTGGCGTCGATGACCATCAGTGATGTTGGCAGCCGCGCCAACGCGCTGGTCGAACTGTCCGATCCGGACGGCAACCGCGTGGCCGAGACCGCGCAGGGCGACGGCCCGGTCGATGCGCTGTTCGGCGCGCTGTCGGCCGCCACCGGCGTGCAGCTGATGCTGGACAGCTACCACGTGCACAGCGTCGGCATCGGCGCCGATGCACGTGGCGAAGCCAACCTGAGCGTGCGCCACGAGGGCGTGGAGTACGACGGCACCGGCACCAGCAAGGACATCATCGAAGCGTCCGCGCTGGCCTGGCTGGATGTCGCCAACCGCCTGCTGCGCCAGCGCCAGGCCGCCGCCCACAGCAGCACCGACGTTCCCACCCCCGCCACCGCCTGAGGAACCTGCCATGAGCGCCTTCGACACCCCCACCCCGGCCAGCGCCGCTGGCCAGCAGTGGAACGCCCAGGACTATGCGATCGATGCCGGCTTCGTGCCGCTGCTCGGCGGCGCGGTGGCGCGCCTGCTCGATCCGCGCGCCGGTGAGCGCATCCTCGACCTGGGTTGTGGCGATGGCGTACTCAGCACCGAGCTGGCGCTGAGCGGCGCACGCATCCACGGTGTGGATGCCTCGCCGGAACTGGTGATCGCCGCCCGTGCGCGCGGTGTCGACGCGCAGGTGATGGACGGCCACGCGCTGTCGTTCGACAGCACGTTCGATGCGGTGTTCAGCAATGCGGCATTGCATTGGATGACGACTCCGGACCGCGTGCTGGAAGGCGTGCGCCGTGCCCTGCGCCCCGGAGGCCGTTTCGTCGCCGAGTTCGGCGGCCATGGCAACGTGGCCACGATCATCGCGGCGGTACAGGCCGCACGCGTGGCTCATGGCCACGGCGCCAGCGCGTTCCAGTGGTACTTCCCGACGGCCGATGCCTACGCCGACCGCCTGCGCCAGCATGGCTTCCAGGTGCAGCTGATCGAGTGCACGCCACGCCCTACCGCATTGCCGACCGGTGTGGCCGGCTGGCTGCGGGTATTCGCCGCACCACTGCTGGACGACCTGCCGGCCGAGGCACGCGCCACCGTGCGCGAGGCCGCCGCTGCTCTGCTGGCCGAGCTGCCGCGCAATGCCGCGGGTCAGCCGCTGGCCGACTACGTGCGCCTGCGGGTCCTCGCCCGCCGTCGCTGACATGACCTTTTCGCTATCTTTCCTGATGTCCGCACCTTCGTACTTCTGCCAGGCACACGCATGACTTCCGCACCCCGCACCCTGTACGACAAACTGTGGGACGCCCACGTGGTGGTTCCCGAATCCGACAGCGCGCCCGCCGTGCTGTACATCGACCTGCACCTGATCCACGAGGTCACCTCGCCGCAGGCGTTCACCGAGCTGCGCGAACGCGGTCTGTCGCCGCGCCGCCCGGACCGCACCAAGGCGACGATGGATCACTCCACGCCGACCCTGCCGGCCGCAGCCGACGGCACGCTGCCCTATGCCAGCGCCGCCTCCGAGGCACAGGTCGCCACGCTGGCACGCAACTGCGCCGAGCACGGCATCGAGCTGTTCGACATGGCTTCGGACAACCGCGGCATCGTCCACGTGATCGCGCCGGAACAGGGCTTCACACAGCCGGGCATGACCATCGTCTGCGGCGACAGCCATACCTCCACCCACGGTGCGTTCGGTTCGCTGGCCTTCGGCATCGGCACCAGCGAAGTCGGCCACGTGCTGGCCACGCAGTGCCTGCTGCAGCGCAAGGCGAAGACATTCGCGATCACCGTTGATGGTCTGCTGGCGCCTGGCGTCGGCGCCAAGGACGTGGTGCTGCACATCATCGGCGTGATCGGCGTCAACGGTGGCACCGGCCACGTCATCGAGTTCCGTGGCAGCACCATCGAAGCGATGACCATGGAACAGCGCATGACCCTGTGCAACATGTCGATCGAAGCCGGCGCACGTGCCGGCATGGTGGCGCCGGACCAGGTCACCTTCGACTTCGTTGCCCGTACGCCGCGTGGCCCCAAGGGCGCCGACTTCGACGCCGCCGTCGCACGCTGGCAGCAGCTGCGCAGCGATGACGGCGCACGCTTCGACAGCGAAGTGCACATCGACGCCGCCGACATCCGCCCGACCCTGACCTGGGGCACGCATCCGGGTACCGCCATCGCGGTGGATGCGCCGATCCCCGCCGCCAACGATGCGGCCGCACAGAAGGGCCTGGACTACATGCACTTCCAGTCGGGCAAAGCGCTGGCCGGTACCCCGGTGGACGTGGTGTTCGTCGGCTCGTGCACCAACGGCCGCCTGAGCGACATGCGCGAAGTGGCGCAGGTACTGCGCGGTCGTCGCGTCGCCGAGCGGGTGCGCATGCTGGTGGTGCCGGGCTCGGAGATCGTCAAGCGCGAGGCCGAGGCCGAAGGCATCCACGAGATCGTGCGCGCGGCCGGTGCCGAGTGGCGCGAGCCGGGCTGCTCGATGTGCATCGCCATGAACGGTGACCTGGTTGCACCCGGCCAGCTGGCCGTCAGCACCAGCAACCGCAATTTTGAAGGCCGCCAGGGCCCCGGTTCGCGCACGTTGCTGGCCTCGCCGATGAGCGCCGCGTGGGCCGCCGTGAACGGGCACGTTGCCGATACCCGCGAACTGTTCGCACAGGAGGTGGCGTGATGGCCGGTTTCCGTACCCTGACCTCGGCCAGCGTGGTGCTGCGCCAGACCAACATCGACACCGACCAGATCATCCCGGCGCGGTTCCTGTCCACCACCGAGCGCGCCGGCCTGGGCCGCAACGCGTTCAATGACTGGCGCTGGCAGGCCGACGGTTCGCCGGTGGCCGACTTCGCCTTCAACCAGCCGCACAACGCCGGCCGCAGCATCCTGCTGGCAGGCCGCAACTTCGGCTGCGGCTCCTCGCGCGAACATGCGCCGTGGGCGCTGACCGATCTGGGCCTGCGCGCCATCGTCAGCAGCGAGATCGCCGACATCTTCCGCGGCAACTCGCTGAAGAACGGCCTGCTGCCGATCGTGCTGGACGAGGCTGACGTACAGGCGCTGATGCAACGCCCGGACGACGAGCTGACCATCGACGTGGCTACGCGCGAACTGCGAACTCCGGACGGCCGCGTCTATTCCTTCCCGCTGGATGGCTTCTCGCAGACCTGCCTGCTGGAAGGTGTCGACCAGTTGGGGTATCTGTTGGGCCGTGTCCCTGAAATCGAACGTTACGAGAGTGAGCATGCACGCTGAAATTGTTGTCCTGCCCGGTGATGGCATCGGCCCGGAAGTGGCCGCCGCGGCAGTGGCCGTCCTGAAGGCCGTCGCCGAACGCTTCAACCACACCTTCACCTTCAGCGAGCACGACATTGGTGGCGTCGCCATCGACCGTCATGGCGATCCGCTGCCCACCACCACGTTGACCGCCTGCCAGGCCGCCAACGCCGTACTGCTGGGCGCGGTTGGCGGCCCGAAGTGGTCCGACCCCAATGCCAAGGTGCGCCCGGAACAGGGCCTGCTGGCGATCCGCAAGGCGCTGGGCCTGTACGCCAACCTGCGTCCGGTGCGTACCCATGAAGCCGCACTGCACGCTTCGCCGATCAAGGCCGAGCTGCTGCAGGGCGTGGACTTCGTGGTGGTGCGCGAACTGACCGGCGGCATCTACTTCGGCGACAAGACCCGCGACGCCGACAGCGCCAGCGACCTGTGCCGCTACACCGTGGCCGAGATCGAGCGCGTGCTGCGCAGTGCCTTCCGCCTGGCCCAGCAGCGCCGCGGCAAGGTCACCTCGGTGGACAAGGCCAACGTGCTGGAGACCTCGCGCCTGTGGCGTGACGTGGCCGCGCGCATCGGCCGCGAGGAGTTCCCGGACGTTGCGCTGGAGCATCAGCTGGTTGATTCGATGGCCATGCACCTGCTGGCCAAGCCGCGCGAGTACGATGTGATCGTGACCGAGAACATGTTCGGCGACATCCTCACCGATGAAGCCTCGATGCTGGCCGGCTCGCTGGGCCTGCTGCCATCGGCCTCGCTGGGCGAACCCGGCGCGGTCGGCATCTACGAGCCGATCCACGGTTCGGCCCCGGACATCGCCGGCAAGGGCATCGCCAACCCCTACGCGACGATCTTCAGCGCCGCCATGCTGCTGCGCCATTCGCTGGGCCTGGAAGACGAGGCCGCCGCGGTGGAAGCCGCTGTGCATGCGGTGCTGGATGACGGGGTGTTCACCGCCGACCTCGCGGCCAAGGGCCAGGCCGTCAGCACCGCCGCCGCCACCGACGCGGTGCTGGCCAAACTCAACTGATCCGATAGCGCCACGCCATGCGTGGCGGCCTTTCCTTCGGACATTGCGCGCAGCCACCCATGGGGTGGCTCTACTGTAGATCCACGCCATGCGTGGATCGTTCGAATCTCGCGCGGTAGATCCACGCCATGCGTGGATGCAGCCATCCGTGCCAACCAGGGTTGGCACCCACCACCGCAGTAGAGCTACGCCACGCGTGGCTGGATTATTTGGTGGTGTACCCACCATTGACCAGAATGGTCTGCCCGGTCATCCACCAACCATCGGTGACCAGGAAGCGGATCCACGGCACGATGTCGGCGATGTCGGTCAGGCCGGTCCGGGTGAACGCCGACAACGCCGCTGCTGTCTTGTGATACGCCTGCGCATCGGCACTCTCGGCCGGATAGAAGAACGGCGTGTCCATCGGGCCGGGCCCGATCGCAGTCACCGAGATGCCGCGTTCACCGAACTCCTTCGATGCCGCGCGGGTGAAATGCTCGACCGGCGCCTTGGTGCCGGCATAGCTGGAATAGAACGGCGTGAACGCGCCCAGCAGTGAGGTGACCAGGGTGCAGATGCGGCCGCCGTCGTTGACGTGGCGGCCGGCTTCCTTGAGGAAGAAGAACGCCGCCTTGGCGTTGACCGCGCTCATCTCGTCGTACTCCGCTTCGCTGATGTCCAGCAGCGGCTTCTTCAGTACCTTGCCCACCGTGTTGATGGCGATGTCGGGACGGCCGACCGCTGCCACGGCATCGGCGAACAAGCGCTCCATCGCTGCGGCCGACGTCAGGTCGCCCTGCAGGGCCACCGCCTTGCTGCCGGCAGCCTGCACGGCGGCGACGGTCGCCTCTGCATCGGCCTGGGTAGCGGCGCTGTTGTAGTGGATGACGATGGCCTTGGCACCCTGTGCGGCGAAGTCGCGGGCGATCAGTCCGCCCAGGTTCTTGGCACCACCGGCGATCAGTACGGTCTTGCCCTTGAGGGAATGGTCGGTCATGGCTTCGGTCTCGGGAGGGGGCTGCCCGGGGTGGCAACCCTGCCCTGACGACGATATCGTGCAGAAAATGCGGATAAAGCCCGCCACATTAACTTAACTTTCCAGAGCCAGCGAACAATGGACCGGATCGATCGCTTCCGCATCTTCACCCGGGTCGTGGAGTGCGCCAGCTTCACCCGCGCCGCCGACCAGCTCGGCCTGCCCCGCTCCACCGTCTCGGCGGCGATCGCGGAGCTGGAACAGCGGCTTGGCACCCGCCTGCTGCAGCGCTCGACCCGCCGGGTGTCCACCACCCATGATGGCGACGTGTTCCATGCCCGCTGCCTGCGCCTGATCGCCGAAGTCGAAGACGCCGAAACCCTGTTCCGCCAGGACGACGCGCAGCCGATGGGCCTGCTGAAGATCGATGTACCCAGCCGCATCGGCCGTCGCATCATCGCTCCGGCGCTGCCTGGGTTCTTCGCGCAGTATCCGCAGGTGGAAGTCGACCTTGGCATGACCGACCGCGCGGTGAACCTGATCGAAGACGGTTGCGATGCGGTGTTGCGGGTCGGCCAGCTGGGCGATTCCAGCCTGGTGGCGCGCACGCTGGGCCAGCTCGACTTCGTCAACGTCGCCGCGCCGGCGTACCTGCGTGAACACGGCACTCCGCAGCAGCCTGCCGACCTGCAGCAGCACCGCGCAGTGAACTACGCCTCGCCGACCACGGCGCGGGTTGAACCGTGGGAGTGGCAGGAGGGCACGCAGCTGCGCACATTGCCGATGCCCGGCTGGGTGCGGGTGAACAGTGCAGAAGCGTCGATCGCGTGCTGTGTGGCCGGGCTGGGGCTTTTGCAGATTCCGCGCTACGACGTGCAGGCCGAACTGCAGTCAGGCGCATTGGTGGAGGTGATGCCGCAGCATGTAGCGCAGCGCTTGCCGGTGACTCTGTTGCAACCGCATCGGCAACACCGCGCACAACGCGTGCAGGTGTTCATCGAATGGCTGCTGCCGGTGCTGCGGAGCGGCCTGCAGCTGCAGTAGATCCACGCCATGCGTGGATGCGTGCGCAAGTCAAAGTCCAGCTGCAGTAGATCCACGCCGTGCGTGGATGCATGCGTCAGTGCCAACCAAGGTTGGCACCTACCAGGGCAAAGACCTGCTCCAGTAGATCCACGCCATGCGTGGATGCATGCCGCAGTGCCAACCAAGGTTGGCACCTACCAGGGCAAAGACCTGCTCCAGTAGATCCACGCCATGCGTGGATGCATGCCGCAGTGCCAACCAAGGTTGGCACCTACCAGGGCGGTGGCCGCAGAACCCGGGGCATCACGCCCCGGATTCATCCGGCTTCACCCGGAACCACGCCGCGTACAGCGCCGGCAGGAACACCAGGGTCAGCACCGTGCCCACGATCAGGCCGCCCATGATCGAGATCGCCATCGAGCCATAGAACGCGCTGCGCGACAGCGGAATCATCGCCAGCACCGCCGCCAGCGCGGTCAGAACGATCGGGCGGAAACGGCGCACCGTGGCATCGATGATCGAATGCCAGCGGTCATGCCCGGCGTCGATGTCCTGCTGGATCTGGTCGATCAGGATCACCGAGTTGCGCATGATCATGCCGGCCAGTGCGATCGTGCCCAGCAGCGCAACGAAGCCGAACGGCGCGCGGAACAGCAGCAGGAACAGGGTCGCACCGATGATGCCCAGCGGCGCGGTCACCAGCACCATCGCCGCACGCGAGAAGCTGCGCAGCTGCAGCATCAGCAGCGTGGCCACCACCACCAGGAACAGCGGCATGCCGGCCTTGATCGAGTTCTGGCCACGTGCCGAATCCTCCACGGTACCGCCTGTTTCCAGCAGGTAACCGTTCGGCAGCTCGGCACGGATGCCGTCCAGCGTCGGCAGGATCTGATGCACCACGTCCAGCGGCTGCATGCCATCGCTGATGTCGGCACGCACGGTCACCGTCGGCAGGCGGTTGCGGTGCCAGATGATGCCGTCCTCGAAGCCATACTCCATCGTCGCCACCTGCGACAGCGTGATGCTGCCACCATTGGCGGTCGGCATCGACAGGCTGGACAGCAGCTCCAGCTGGTTGCGCTCGTCGGCCGGCCCGCGCAGCAGCATCTCGATCTGGCGGTTGCCTTCGCGGTACACGCTCACCGACTGCCCGGCCAGCGAACTGGACAGGAACTGACTGACCTGGGCACTGCTCACGCCCAGCGCGCGGGCGCGCTCCTGGTCGATCACCAGCCGCACCACCTTGCTCGGCTCGCTCCAGTCCAGGTTGACGTTCATCACGTGCGGGTTCCCGCGCACTTTGGCCTCGACCTGGCGCGCGATCGCCTGCACCTTCTCGATGTGCTCGCCGGAGATGCGCATCTGCACCGGATAGCCGACCGGCGGGCCGTTCTCCAGGCGGGTCACGCGCATCTGCACGTCCGGGAACTTCGGAATCACTTCGTGCAGCAGCCAGTCACGGGTGCTTTCGCGCGATTTGATGTCCTTGGCCAGCACCACGAACTGGGCGAAGTTGGTCGCCGGCAGCTGCTGGTCCAGCGGCAGGTAGAAGCGCGGCGAACCGGTGCCCACGTAGGACACGTAGTTGGCGATGCCCTCGCGGCTGGACAGCAGCTTCTCCAGCTTCTCGGCCTGGGCCTGGGTCGAGCGCAGCGACGCGCCCTCGGCCAACTCGATGTCCACCATCAGTTCCGGCCGGGTCGAATCCGGGAAGAACTGCTGCGGCACGAAGCGGAACATCATCAGCGAGAACACGAACAGGGCGATGGTCGCGGCAATCACCCACCAGCGATGACGCAGGCAGGTGTCGAGGAAGCGCCGGAAGCTGCGGTAGAACGGGCGCTGGTACGGATCATGGTCGTGCCCGTGCTGCGGCGGTGCGATCAGGTTGGCCAGCGCCGGATAACGGTCGGCCCACTGCTGGCGCTTGGCGTGCCAGCGCGCGGACAGGCTGCCCGGCTTCGGCGGCTGCGGATTGAACAGGTCCGGCAGCATCTTGTCGCCCAGGTACGGGATGAACAGCACCGCCGCGATCCACGACACCACCAGCGCGATGGTCACCACCTGGAACAGCGAGCGGGTGTACTCACCCGTGCTCGATGCCGCGGTAGCGATCGGCAGGAAGCCGGCCGCAGTAATCAGCGTACCGGTCAACATCGGGAACGCAGTCGACTCCCAGGCGAAGCTGGCCGCACGCAGGCGGTCGTAACCCTGCTCCATCTTGGTGGCCATCATCTCCACCGCGATGATCGCATCGTCCACCAGCAGGCCCAGCGCCAGCACCAGCGCGCCCAGCGAAATCTTGTGCAGGCCGATGTCGAAGTAGTGCATGACGAAGAAGGTCATCGCCAGCACCAGCGGGATGGTCACGCCCACCACCAGGCCGGTGCGCAGGCCCAGCGAGAAGAAGCTGACCAGCAGCACGATCACCACTGCCTCGGTCAGCACCTGCACGAACTCGCCGACCGATTCCTCCACCGACTGAGGCTGATCGGACACCTTGCGCAGCTGCATCCCCGCCGGCAGGGTCTTCTGCAGGCGCTCGAACTCGGCATCCAGGTTGGCGCCCAGCTTGAGGATGTCACCGCCGTCCTTCATGGCAACAGCCAGGCCGATCGCCTCTTCGCCCATGAAGCGCATCTTCGGCGACGCCGGATCGGCGAAACCGCGCTTGACCTCGGCGATGTCGCCCAGGTGCACGGTGCGGTCACCGGCGCGGATCGGGAACTGGCGGATCGCTTCGATATCATTGAACTGGCCGGTCACGCGCAGCTGCACGCGATCGGTGGCGGTCTCGAAGAAGCTGGTGCCGGTCACCGCGTTCTGGTCGGCCAGCGCCTGCTGCACCTGCTGCATCGACACCCCCAGCGTGGCCAGGCGCGTGTTGGACAGTTCGATCCACACCTTCTCGTCCTGCAGGCCGACCAGGTCGATCTTGCCGACGTCGGGCACGCGCTGCAGTTCCAGCTGGATGCGGTCGGCGTAATCACGCATCACCGCATAGTCGAAGCCCTTGCCGGTCAACGCATAGATGTTGCCGTAGGTGTCACCGAACTCGTCGTTGAAGAACGGACCGACGATTTCGCGCGGCAGCGTCGGGCGAATGTCGCCCACACGCTTGCGCACCTGGTACCAGAGGTCGGGGATCTGCTTGGACCGCAGGCTGTCGCGCGCCATGAAGATGATCTGCGACTCGCCCGGCCGCGAGTACGAGCGGATGAACTCGTACTCGCCGGTGTTCATCAGCGCCTTCTCGAGCGGCTCGGTCACCTGCCGCGAGACCTGTTCGGCGGTGGCACCCGGCCACAGCGTGCGCACCACCATCGCCTTGAAGGTGAACGGTGGGTCCTCGGACTGGCCCAGATGCTTGTACGACCATGCACCGATCAGCGCGAACGCCAGCATCGCGAACAGCACCAGGGGTCGGTTGGCCAGTGCCCACTCGGAGAGATTGAAACGGCGCACCGGCTTACTCCTTGGCCTTGGCGGCAGCCGCCGGCGCGGCCGGCTTCAGCACCGGGCGGTTCTGCCGGTCCACGGCGATCACCGGCTGGCCGGCGCGCAGCAGGTGGCCACCGGCGGCAACCACCCAGTCACCCGCGTTCACGCCGGACAGCACCGGCACGGTCTCGCTGCCAAACGCACCAGTGGTGACCGCTGCGGCCTTCAGCGTGCTGTTGGCCGGATCGACCAGCCACACGCTGGCGGTACCGTTGGCACCGCGCTGCAGCGCGCCCAGCGGCAGCTGCAGGGTGCCGTGGCGGCCGGCACTGCTGTAGACGCGTGCGCTCTGGCCCAGTTCGACATCGGCCAGCGCATCGGCGGCCAGGCTGACGCGGGTGGCATAGGTGCGTGCCTGCGGATCGGCGGCGGCAGCGATCTCGCGGATCGTGCCCGGCAGGCGCTGGCCAGGGCGGTTCCACAGTTCCACCTCCACCGGCTGGCCGACCGCGTAGTCGCGGATGGTGGCTTCAGGCAGGTCGATCAGCACTTCGCGGCCACCGTCGGCGGCCAGGTTGAAAATGGTCTGTCCGGCGGACACCACCTGCCCGGCCTCGGCCTCGCGGCTGGCGATCACGCCGTCAGCCGGTGCGCGCAGCTGCGCGTAGTCGGCCTGGTTGCGCAGCACATCGAGGTTGGCGCGGGCGGCGTTGGCCTGGCCCTGCGCCGCCTTGAAGGCGGCGGACTGCTGGTCCAGCTGCGAACGGCTGACCAGTTGCTGGTCGGCCAGCACCTGGTAGCGCTTGAGGTCGTCGCGGGCACGCACCAGGTCGGCTTCCGCCGCGGCCAGCTGCGCCTGCGAAGCGCGGGCCTGCAGTGCGAAGTCGGCTGCATCCAGTTCGGCCAGCACGTCGCCCTTCTTCACCCGCTGACCGGCATCGACATGGCGCTTGACCAGGTTGCCACCGACGCGGAACGACAGCGGGCTTTCCTGGCGGGCACGCACCGTGCCCGGGAACGCCGCCGGGGCCTGCCCGGCCTGTTCGCCAGGGTGAACCACCAGTACCGGTACGGCCGCCTGTGGCGCCTGTTCCTGTCCCGAACAGGCTGCCAGCGCAGCCACCCACACCATACCGCCCATCCAGCGCACGATCTTCATCGGTCAACGTCCTGAAAACGCAGGGTTGCAACTAAGGGGGGAGCCGCGACTGCCGGCCCAATTTAATAAACCGGCCGGTATAGTATAAATATCGAACCGCTTGGTCTAGTATTGTCGCGATGAGTTCTCCCACTTCCCGCAAGCCGTCGGCCAAGCCCGCTGCCAAGGCCGCCGGACCCGGGCGTCCCAAGGACCTCGGCAAGCGCGCGGCGATCCTTGAAGCAGCCAAGGTACTGTTCATCGAACAGGGCTATACCGGCGTGAGCATGGACGCCATTGCCGCCCAGGCCGGCGTCTCGAAACTGACCGTGTACAGCCACTTCGGCGACAAGGAAACCCTGTTCTCCGAGGCCGTGCAGTCAAAATGCATTGAAATGCTGCCCGATGCCCTGTTCGTGGCCGACGCGGACGGCCCGCTGCGCGACCAGCTGATCGGCATCGGCCTGGCCTTCTTCGAGCTGATCACCTCCGATGCGGCGATCTCGATCCAGCGCATGATGATGGCGCCGGAGACCGACGAACGCCTGCGCGAGCTGTTCTGGCAGGCCGGTCCGGAACGCACCTGCGAGGCCCTGGCCGATTTCCTGCGCGCGCGCGGCGAACGCGGCGAGCTGCACATCCCCGACTATTACCTGGCCGGCCAGCAGTTCCTGACCCTGGTGAAGGGCGAGGTGCACATGCATATGATGTGCGGCATGCCACTGTCACCGGTGGAGTGCGACCCTCTTGCCCATGTGACCGCCAGCATCGACTTCTTCCTGCGCGCCTATGCGCCGCGAGGGGCCGAAACGGCTGAATAACCAAAACTGAACGAACCGGAGGTCGCGATGACTTCCGGCACTGCGACCCCGGCCACCCGGCAGCTGATGCTCTGGGCGCGCCGCCGGCCTCCGGCACCGGTAAAATGGCCGGCCCACTGCGCTGGATTTGAACCTCATGACGATTGATTACGCCCACGCCCGCGAACTGATGGTGGAACAGCAGATCCGTCCCTGGGACGTGCTGGACATCAAGGTGCTCGACGTCCTGGCCCGCCTGCCGCGCGAGGCCTTTGTCGCCGATGCACACCGGGCGCTGGCCTATGCCGATGTCGAACTGCCGATCGGCCATGGCCAGAAGATGATGAAGCCGGTCATCGAGGGCCGTACCCTGCAGGCACTGGATCTGCAGCCGGGTGACGAAGTGCTGGAAATCGGCACCGGCAGCGGCTTCCTGGCCGCCTGCATCGGCGCGCTGGCGCGCGACGTGCTGAGCCTGGAGATCGATCCGGAACTGGCCGCCGCCGCGCGTGCCCGCCTGGACGCTTCCGGCCTGGGCACCAACGTCCGCGTGGAAGTGGCTGACGCCCTGTCCTGGCAGACCGAACGCCGCTTTGACGTGATCTGTGTCACTGGTGCGGTCGACGTGGTGCCGTCACAGTTCGCCTCGTGGCTGCGTCCGGGCGGTCGCCTGTTCGTGATCCACGGCCGCTCGCCGGCGATGGAGGCCCTGCTGGTCAAGGCCGACGGCAGCACCGAGTCCCTGTTCGAGACTGATATCGATTACCTGCGCGGTGCCGCCCCGGCACCCCAGTTCCACCTCTGAGTCCAAGGAAGCCGCAATGATCCGCCGATCCCTCGCTGTTGCGCTGGCCACTGCCCTGCTGCCGTTGTCCGCCCATGCCGCCGACCTGCTGCAGGTCTACGAGATGGCGCGCAACGGCGACCCGCAGCTGTCCGCCGCCGAATCGACCCGGCTGGTCGACAAGGAAGGCGCCGTGCAGGCGCGCGCCGCCCTGCTGCCGCAGATCAACGGCCAGGCCACGCTCAACCGCACCCGCGCCGAGGCGGACCATGATGCCAATTCCGGCACGGTCACCAGCAAGCGCCGCAACTACACGATCGAGGGCAGCCAGACGCTGTTCAACTGGACCCAGATCAACAACCTGCGCTCGCAGCGCGAGCTGAGCAAGGCAGCGGACTTCACCCTCGATTCGGCCAACGACAGCCTGATCGTGCGCACCTCGGCGGCCTACTTCAACGTGTTGGTGGCGATCGAATCGCTGAACGCCGCACAGACCAATGAAGCGGCCGCGAAGAAGCAGTTCGACTTCGCCGACAAGCGCCTGGAAGTGGGCCTGGCGCCGATCACCGACGTGCACGAAGCCCGCGCCCAGTACGACCAGGCGCGCGCCAACACCATCGTTGCGCAGAACACCCTGGCCGATAACTACCAGGCCCTGACCGAACTGACCGGCCAGCCGGTGGTGAACCTGCGCGGCCTGCCGGCGGACTTCCGCCCGGAAGTGCCCGCCAACCGCGGCAACATCGATGAGCTGGTACACCAGGCCACGACCGGCAACCCCGCGCTGAAGGCCCAGGAACTGAAGGTCAGTGCCGCCGAAGCCGGTGTGCAGGCCGCCCGTGGCGGCCACTACCCCACCCTGTCGCTGGGCGGCAGCTGGGGCAAGAGCGCCACCTGGGGTGACAGCACCGGTGCCGGCTCGCTGTCGCCGGACGCGCGCACCAACAGCATCGGCCTGACCCTGAGCGTGCCGATCTTCGCTGGCGGTGCCACCCAGTCCAACGTGCGCCAGGCGCTGGCCCAGCGTGACATCGCCCAGGACGGCTACGAGCAGCAGAAGCGTGCCCTGGACCGGAACACCCGCAATGCCTACCAGACCCTGGTGCAGGGCATCAGCGAAGTGGAAGCCCGCCGCCTGGCGGTGGTCTCGGCGCAGAGTGCGTACGACGCGTCACAGGTTGGCCTGGAAGTCGGTACCCGTACCGTGCTGGATGTGATCCAGAACCAGCGCATCCTGTTCTCGGCGCAGCTGGACTACGCCCAGGCCCGCTACACCTTCCTGCAGAACCGCCTGCTGCTGAGCCAGTCGCTGGGTGCGCTGGACGTGGCCGAACTGCAGGACGTGAACCGCCTGCTGACCCAGGACGCGGGCAACCCGGCAACGACCACGCACTGAGTCGTCAGCCTGCCGGTCACGAAGAAGCCACCCGCGAGGGTGGCTTTTTTTGTTGGTCGCGCTACGGAAGCATGCATCCACCGACCGTCAGCCGGGCCAGACCCGCATCCGTTCGACGGCGGCCAGCAGACACAGGGCGATGGCGACGGGCGCCAGCACCGGCAGGGCGCGTGATCGTGGCGCCCCTCCGCGCAGCACGGCCAGGCACACGGCCCCCATCATCAACAGGCTTGCCGGGCCAGGCAATACCGGCAGGCTGCCCATTGGCGCCCACAGCGCCAGCAGTGCCGCCGACAGGACGACGACGACCGGCACCAGCCTCTCCCGGAAGCCCTGGGATTCGTCACCTGCCGTCGGCCACAGCTGTATCGCCAGCCGCGCAGCCAACATCAGCAACACCAGAACGAGCGCCGCCAACCCGGCCACTCCCGCAAGCGGCAGCAAGGGCATCATCCAGTCCAGCTGAGGGTGATGCTGCAGCGCCACCGACAGAGGGCGCGTGCTGGCCAAGGCCGGAAATTCAACCAGGCCAGCCTGCAACGCGGCCAGTACGATCAGCAGCACCATGGCCAGCAGCACGCACGCCAGCAGCAGCGGCGGCCATGCCCTGGCCTGCCTGCCGATGCCAGGAAATCCCAGCGCCAGGCCAACGGTGGCGAACACACCGAACAGCGGCACGCTCGCCGCCAGTACACCGCCGATCCCGAAGCGATAGGGTGCCGTTGCCGGCGGCAGCCATGGAATCCAGTACGCGTAGTGCACATGGCGGGCTGCAAGCACCAGCAACAGCAGGCCGATGCCGATCTTCACCGTCAGCAGCACGCAGGCAACCAGCACCACACGGTGTGGCCGCAGCAATCCGACCACGGCAAGCAGCAGCAGGCTGGCAGCAGCCATCAGTTGATCCGGCATCCCGTTGCCGGTCTCGATTCCACAACCGGCCAGCAGCGCATGCAGATGGCTGGCGATGGACTGCGCCACGCCAGCGGCAGTCACCGCCAGTTCCAGCAGCAGCGCGCTACCGAGCAGAACGGCCGGCACGCCTCCCCAACGGTCCCGCAACACGCCATGCAGGCCATCGGCGGTGGGCCATTGCTGGTTCAGGGCGTGCAGGCAGTACAGCAGCGGCCCCGTGCCCAGCGCGGCCAGCAGCAGGCTCAGGACGATGGCCGGGCCTGCCTGGGCTGCAGTGTGCTGGCCAACCAGCGCGACCACGCTGCCTCCCAGCAGCAGGGTCAGTGCCACCACCACAAGGCGATCGCCGTACCCGGGCTCATCGATGTCGTCGGGGCTGCTGTCGCTGTCCATCGCAAGTTCCCTTGATATCCGCCCAAGCGCGGTCGACAGCAGACTGACACCCTGTTCCGGGAGGCGGTATCGGAATACGCGCCCTGCGCACCACGATGTGACGGCAGGCACGTTGGCAAGGAAGCTCCGGTCCCGCTACGACAGGATCCTGGTCGCTAAGCAGAATTGACGCGGTCTTTCACGACAGTCGCGTCGCGCGCGCCGGCCCCTCGAACTCAGCGGCAGGGTGGCGGCAGGTGCGGTCCGACCAGCGCCAGCGTACGCTGCAGGGCACCGCGTCCATTGCTGATCAGCGTGCAGCCTGCCCGCGCCATGTCCTCGCGTGCCTGCGGGTCTTCGAGCAGGTGCTGCAGCAGTTCGCCGACCGCCTGCACGTCTTCGCCGATCAACAGCGCGCCTGCCTCGCGCATGCGCCGGGAAATTTCCGAGAAGTTGTGCAGGTGCGGGCCTGTCACCGCAGCGGTGCCCATCGCCGCCGGCTCCAGCAGGTTGTGGCCACCGATCGGCTGCAGGCTGCCACCGACAAACGCCACCTGCGCGCAGGCATAGAACGGCATCAGCTCGCCCAGGGTATCGATGACGAACACATCGGTTTCAACCTCCGGCCACTGCTTCGCGCGCCGGGTTGCCACGTTCCAGCCCTGCTCCCGCGCCAGTGCCTCCACCTTCGGGAAGCGCTCGGGATGCCGCGGCGCCCACAGCAACAACAGGTCGGGGTGCTGCTGGCGCAGGCGCCGGTGCAGATCGATCACCGCCTGTTCTTCACCATCATGGGTACTGGCGGCGATCCACACCGGCCGCCGGGCCGGCACGCGTGCATGGAACTGCTCGACGAAGCCCTGCACGTCCGGCGTAGTGATGTCGAACTTCAGGTTGCCCAGCGCCTGCACCTGCTCCGGCGCGGCGCCCAGCTGCACGAAACGCTCGGCATCGTCCTGCGACTGCGCGGCCACGCAGGTGACCGTGCGCAGCGCGCGGCGGATCAACGCCGCCAGCAGCCGGTAGCCCCGCAGCGAACGTGCCGAAAGGCGCGCGTTGAGGATGTAGACCGGAATGCCACGGTCACGGCAGCCGAACAGCATGTTCGGCCACAGTTCGGTTTCCAGGATCAGCGCCAGGCTGGGCTGGAAGTGGCCGAGGAAGCGGTTGACGCTGCCGGGCACGTCATACGGCAGGTAGACGTGGTCCAGTGCATCGCCCCACAGCGCACGCACGCGTTCGGAGCCGGTCGGGGTGATGGTGGTGATGACCCAGCGGATGTCCGGGCGCTCCTTGCGCAGCGCGTTCACCAGCGGCGCAGCGGCATTGACTTCGCCCACCGAGACCGCGTGCAGCCAGACCCGCGGTTGGCCGGTGGGCTGCGGATAGGAGGCATAGCGCTCGTCCCAGCGCCGGAAGTATTCACGTACCCGGAAGCCGCGCCAGACCAGGTGGTACACGGTGATCGGCAGCAGGATGTAGAGCACGACCGAGTACAGGCCGCGCAGGATCCATTCGACAGGGTCTTTACGCATTCGGCAAGGATACGGGAGCCCCCCGGGAAAGACACGCGGCTGCCTTGGTAGAATGGCCCAATGTCCGATGCCACCACCGCCGTCCGCCCGTCGCTGCGCGATCCCCGCAACTGGCCGATGTTCGCCGCCATGCTGGGCGCCTTCGCCATCGCCCGCCTGCCGTGGATGCTGCAGCGTGCGCTGGGCCGGGGCGTCGGCTGGATCACCTGGCGCCTGCTGGGCAGCCGTCGCCGCGCCGCCGAGGTCAACCTGCAGCTGTGCTTCCCCGAGAAGGACGAGGCCTGGCGCCAGCGCCTGGTGCGCGACAGTTTCGATGCCCTGGGCGTGGGTGTGTTCGAGTGCATCCGCGCCTGGTGGGGAAGCATCGACAGCATCCGCCCGCAGGTGCAGATCGAAGGACTGGAACATCTGCGGCAGATGCAGGCGGAAGGTCGTGGCGTGCTGCTGGTGTCCGGCCACTTCATGACCCTGGAAATGTGTGGGCGCCTGCTGTGCGACTACGTTGATCTCTCAGGCATGTACCGCAAGCACAAGAACCCGGTGTACGAGTGGGCGGTGAAGTTCGGCCGCCTGCGCTATGCCAAGGCCATGTTCGCCAATGAGGACATCCGCGCTACCGTGCGCCACCTGAAAAAGGGGGGCTTCCTCTGGTATGCACCCGACCAGGACATGCGCGGCAAGGACACCGTGTTCGTACCGTTCTTCGGCCATACCGCCTCGACCATCACCGCTACCCACCAGCTGGCGCGGATGACCGGCTGCGCAGTGATCCCGTATTTCCATCGCCGCGAAGGCGGGACGTACTTCCTGAAGATCGGCGCGCCGCTGGAGAATTTCCCCAGCGAGGACGTGGAAGCCGATACCACGCGGGTCAACCAGGCCATCGAAGAGATGGTGCGCGAAGCGCCCGACCAGTACCTGTGGATCCATCGCCGATTCAAGCGCCAACCGGGCGGGCGGAGCGATTTTTACAAGTAACGGTGGGCGGGATGGCTTCATCCACGCTTGGCGTGGATTTACTGCCCTGTGCGGCTTCATCCGCGTATGACGTGGATTTAATGGCGCGGGACATTCTGAAGTAGATCCACGCCATGCGTGGATGCTCTTCGATCCCGTGCCGGGATTCACAACGGCCAGCGGCACCAGGCGTACGGGTACTCCCCCACCACGCACGCCAAGCCCGCACGGACCGGATTGGCCAGGATGTACATCGCCTTCTCGTGAAGTGATTCGTCGGTCCGCACTGCATGGTCGTGATAGCCGTGCTGCCACAGCGCGCCCTGCCGCTCCTGCCGCCGGTTCAGCAGCCTGCTGCTGCGTGACTTCAGAAGGGACATGCACTCGGCCAAGGTTCCACTGCGCAGTTCCATCAGCCAGTGTAGATGGTCGGGCATCACCACCCAGGCGAGACTGTGGCTGAAGCCCCTGCGCTCTACGAAGCGCAGCGCATCAACCAGACTCGCTACGTTGGAAGCATCGGCAAAGAAGGGTTCACGATCGAGGGTTACCGTAGTCAATGAATAGACGTTACCGGTGCAGGAGTAACGACCGTAGCGGAGTCTTGGGCTGGCCATGGCCTCAGCCTGCGATACACACGGAGGCACGACTAGTGGAGGTTGGCGCGTGTTTGCGTCGGTAAAGCCCCATCCACGCATGGCGTGGATCTACTACGGCGACGTTCGTTCGGTGACCGCCCCATGCACGCCATGGCGTGGATCCACCATGGGGACGCTTGTTCGGTACGTGCAGTAGAGCCACGCCATGCGTGGATGGACGATCACGCCACGGAAGGCGTGTCGTCCGCATCGCGGGCCAACAGGCTGCCGGCGAACAGCGCGGCCAGCAATACGGTCAGGCCACCCCAGAAGGCCGAATAGAACGCCAGATGGGTGTTCAGCGGGAACACGGTCACCGCCAGCGCCAGCATCGCCGGACGCGCGCGTTCGCGGGCAATCGCCGGCGCGTAGCGCCATGCACGCCAGGCCTGGGCCACGGCCGCCAGCCACAGCAACAGGCCAATCACTCCGGTCTCTGCGAGGATTTCCAGCACGATCTGGTGCGCATGCAACGCCGGGGCATTGCCCCACACCGCCGGCCCATCCTCCGCCACGCAAGCGGGATAAGCGTCGCGGAAACCACGCGCACCCACGCCATTGATCGGGTGCTCTTCAATCATGCAGGCGGCAGCTTCCCAGATCCGCGCGCGCCCCGACAGGGCCTCGTCGACACCACGCTCGCCCCCATCCAGGGCCATGGCCGTACGCGCGAAGCGCTCGCGCAGCTGCGGCACGCTGGCGGTCAGCGCGCCGGCGCCGAGCACCGCCACCAGCGCCAGCGCGGCCAGCCGTTTCCAGCCGAACTGGCGCACACCGCTGTAGGCCAGCACCAGCGCGAAGGTGATCCACGAGGCGCGCGAACCGGCCAGCAGCAACACGCTGCCCAGCGCTGCGGCAGCCAGCAGCCAGCCCACATTGCCAAAGCGCCGCGCGACAGGCAGCAGCAGGAACGGCGACAGGCTGGCCAGCACCTGGCCGAACTTCAGGTTGCACGGTCCCAGTGCGCCGCTGAGGCGGTCGGCCAGTGCGGCCTCATCGGCCGGGCACAGCGCGTGGCCACTGACCGCCAGCTTCAGGTGTTCCAGTGACCAGAACCATGGGCTGGTGCCGGCCACGGCCTGCACCAGCGCATCCAGGGTCCATGCGCCGGTGATCAGCGCCAGCCCTGCGAAGGTCAGCCGCCGCCGCTCCGGCGTGGCCACCGCGATCGCCACCAGCCACATGAAGGGCAGATAGCGCAGGCCCGCAGCAGCTTTGGTCCACGAGGACGCCGGATCGATCGCATCGAATGCGGAAAATGCCTGCGGCAGCCAGTACCCGAGGAACAGGATCGACGTCAGTGCCCAGGCCGCCGTGCTCAACAGATGCGGGCGGCGTTGCAGGCGGCGCATCACCATGCGCGCCGCGGCGTACAGCGCGCCCAGGCCCAACACGGTTTCGGCGATGCCCGGCAACGGCCACATCGCCACGTACGCCAGCACCCACCAGGGCGCCCAGCGTCCGGCGCGGTCGTCACGCGCGATGACGGCAGGGTCAGCCGGCGAGGTCGGCATAGAGGCGGAGGGTATCGCGCTGCATGGCCTGCAGGGTAAACGGGATGCGGGTCGGCAAGGACGGGGGCTGGGCCAGCAGGGCCAGCGCACGTTCACCCAATGCGCGCGCGTCGCCGAGCGGCACGGCACCTGCGGGTTGCAGCTGCCGAAGCAGCTCACCGACGCCACCATGGTCCCAGCCCAGCACCGGGCGGCCCACCGACAGCGCCTCGACCACGGTGCGGCCGAACGCTTCGGGCTTGTCCGACAGCTGCAGCACCAGGTCGCTGGCCGCGTAGGCCTGGGCGATGCGCGCGGTCGGTGTGCTGATGTGCACGACCCCGGCCACGCCGAGCGCGGCCGCCTGCCGGCGCAGGTCGGCCACGTAGGCTTCACGGCCGGGTTCATCGGTACCCAGCATCCACAACTGTGCCGGCACGCCAGCGGCGCGCACATCCGCCAGCAGCTGCAATGCGTGGGCATGGCCCTTCAGGCGGGTGCCCCGCCCCGGCAACAGCAGCAATGGGCCTTCAACCTGCGCCAGCCACGGGTAATCTGCCGCAAGCGCCAACCGCGGACGGCGATCGGCACGCGCCACGCGCGGGAACTGGGCCACATCGACGCCTCGCGGAATCACCTGCAGCGCCTGTTCGGGCACGGTCGGGTAGTGCCGCTGCACGTAATCGCGCACGGTGTTGGACACGCAGATCACGCGTTCGCCGCTGGTCATCACTGCGCTGTAGCGGCTGGGCGAATTCAGCCCGTGCACGGTGGTCACCCAGTGCGGGCGCTGCGTGGCAGGCAGGGCGCGGATCGCGTACAGGCCCAGCCATGCCGGCAGGCGCGAGCGGGCATGCACGATGTCCGCGCCAACCTCGGCGAACAAGCGGCGCAGGGTCGGCAGATGGCGCAGGGTCAGCAGCGACTTGCGGCCGATGTCCAGGGTGAGGTGCTCGGCACCGCTATCGAGCAGCGGCTGCACCAGGCGGCCACCGGCGGAAACCACCAGCGCGCGATGGCCGGCGGCCACCAGGGCCGCAGCGATTTCCAGGGTCGAGCGCTCGACACCACCGGAGTGCAGCGCCGGCAGCAACTGCACCACGGTCAATCGGCGCATCGAGGGGGCGACCGCTTAGTCGGCCAGCACGAACACGGAACCGCAGTACGGGCACTGCGCTTCGCCGTTGGGCTCGTCTTCGATCGGCAAGTACACGCGCGGATGCGAGTTCCACAGCGCCATTTCCGGGGTCGGGCAGCTCAGCGGAAGATCGCCGCGGTGCACGGTGTAGCGCTTCTCGGCGTTGGCGGGCGCGGTGGCGGTATGGCTCATGGCGGATGTCGATGAACGGGTTGCGAGGCCTGTGATTCTAGCATCCGGGCTGCCCTGACATGGCGCCGCAACAGGTCTTTGGGCGCCGCGGGCCGATTCCGCGTGGTGTTGCACGGCACCCGGGGCGGTCTGCCTGCGTGGAAGCCCCGGTCGCCCGTGCGGGTTTGTACCGGAATCCTGCCGACCGCGATATTTGCCGCATTTGGATCGAACTAAATGGCACTTGTCAGGTTGCCACGGCTGTTGCAGGATCGGGCCAGGTCGTGAACCGGCCTGCCCCAATCCGACCCGATCGCATGGCCCGCCCCCACCGGACCAGCATCGCCTCTTCCACTGCCATCGCGGCGGGCGGAGCGATGCTGCCCGTGGTGTCCGCCGATGCGGGTTCTGCCCGCCGCCTGCCCTTCCGGGAGACTCCTGCATGACCCTGTCCGATCCACGCCGCGCCCTGCTTCCACTCGCCCTGGCCCTGGCCTGTGCGACTACTGCGATGCCGGTGCTGGCACAGGGACTGCAGACCTCGTTCGAGCCCGGCGAACCCGCCCCTTCGCAGGCCGCAGGTGCACTGCAGGTCACGATCGGCAACGGCCCCGCGGCGCCTTACGCCGCCAAGCGCAATGCGGGCTACAGCGGCCTGCATGCACTGCGCTACAGCAGCGAAGGCGGCAGCGCGCGGCGCGAACTGTTCAAGACCGACCTGCCGATCGAGGCCGACACCACGCTGTCGTGGCTGGTGCTGCCGGAAATCGTCGGCAAGGACAGCGTGGCCTCGACCTATGTCTCACTGGATCTGCGGCTGGACGATGGCAGCCGCGTTTCGGCCGGTGCGGCACGTGACCAGCACGGCGTGGCCCTTGGCGCACACGCACAGGGCGAGTCGAAGACGCTGTATCCGCAGCAGTGGGCACGCAAGGCGGTGCGACTGGGCGACGTGCCCGCGCTGAAGGGCCGCCGCGTGGTGGCGATCGAACTGGACGTGGCCAGTGCCGACGGTGCGCCGGTCTCCGGCTGGATCGATGATGTGCATCTGGGCACAGAACCGAGGCAGCAGCCGCAGCGCGTCTCCGACTGGGTGCTGACCACCCGTGGCACCCAGGCCAACGGCACCTTCTCGCGCGGCAACAATTTCCCGGCCACGGCGGTGCCGCACGGCTTCAATTTCTGGACCCCGGTGACCGATGCCGGCGCACTGAACTGGCTTTACCGCTGGAACGAACAGAACGACGCACAGAACCGCCCGCAGCTGCAGGCGCTTGCGTTGAGCCACCAGCCCAGCCCGTGGATGGGCGACCGCCAGACCTTCCAGGTGATGCCCTCGGCCAGCCGTGGTGTGCCGGAGGCCGACCGCCGCAAGCGCGCGCTGTCGTTCGACCGCAGCTACGAGAGCGCCCGCCCGTATCGCTACGATGTGCGCTTCGACAACGGCGTCGCGGCATCGATCGCGCCGACCGACCATGCCGCGCTGTTCCGCTTCGATTTCCCCGAGGGCGGCGACGCCAACCTGCTGTTCGACAATGTCGATGCACGCGGTGGCCTGACTCTGGACGCCGCCACGCAGACGCTGTCCGGCTACACCGACACGCGCAGCGGCCTGTCCAACGGCGCCAGCCGCATGTACGTGGTGGCCAGCTTCGACAAGCCGTGGCGCGGCAGTGGGCGCCTCAACACCGGCCGCCCGACCGGTTACATCAAGTTCGATGCAGGCAGCGACCGGCGGGTGACCATGCGCATCGCGACCTCGCTGATCTCGGTGGAGCAGGCACGACACAACCTTGCGCTGGAGATCGCCACCACCGATACGCTGGAGAGCGTGGCCGGCCGCGCACAGGATGCGTGGGATGCGCGCCTGGCCCGCTTCGACATCGGCGATGCCAGCGACGATCAGAAGACCACGTTGTACTCCAGCCTGTACCGGCTGTACCTGTACCCCAACTCCGGCCACGAGAACGTGGGCAGCGCGGCCATACCCGACTGGCGTTACGCCAACCAGGCCAGCGCCAGCGATGACAACACCGATGGCAGCGCGACCCGCACCTTTGCCGCCGTGCGCGACGGCAAAGTGTTCGTCAACAATGGCTTCTGGGACACCTTCCGCACCACCTGGCCGGCCTATGCGCTGTTCACGCCCGACGATGCCGGGCAGATGGTGCAGGGCTTCATCGAGCAGTACCGCGCTGGCGGCTGGATCGCGCGCTGGTCGTCGCCGGGTTACGCTGACCTGATGGTCGGTACCAGCTCGGACGTGGCATTTGCAGATGCATGGCTGAAAGGCATCGGCGGCTTCGATCCGGCAGAGGCCTACGCGGCCGCGCTGAAGAATGCGACCGTGGTACCGCCCGACCGCCACGTCGGCCGCAAGGGCATGGACCGTTCGACCTTCCGTGGCTATGCCAGCGCCGACGTGCACGAAGGCATGTCGTGGACGATGGAAGGCGCACTCAATGACTTCGGCATCGCCAACATGGCCGATGCGCTGGCCAAGCGCGCGGCCACGCCGGCCGCACGCGAGCGCTACAGCACCGAGGCCGACTACTTCCGCCATCGCGCCGCCAGTTACGCGACGATGTTCGATCCGGTCGCCGGCTTCTTCCAGGGCCGTCGCGCCGATGGTCGCTGGCGCGTGGACGCCAAGGCCTACGACCCGCGTGTGTGGGGCCACGACTACACCGAATCCAATGGCTGGACTTTCGCCTTCACCGCCGCCCACGATGGCGAGGGCCTGGCGGCGCTGTACGGTGGCCGCGAAAAGCTGGCGGCGAAGCTGGATACCTTCTTCGCCACGCCGGAAACCGCGGACCCGGCACTGGCCGGTTCCTACGGCGGCACCATCCATGAAATGACCGAAGCACGCGATGTGCGCATGGGCATGTACGCGCACAGCAACCAGCCGGCGCACCACATCCCGTGGATGTACCTGTACGCCGGGCAGCCATGGAAGACCCAGCAGCACGTACGCGAGATCCTGTCGCGGCTGTATGTGGGCAGTGAGATCGGCCAGGGCTATCCCGGTGACGAGGACAACGGCGAGACCTCGGCCTGGTACGTGCTGGCCTCGCTGGGCCTGTACCCGCTGCGCATGGGCGCACCGGAGTACGTGATCGGTTCACCGGCCTTCGAACATGCGCGCGTGGAACTGCAGGGCGGTGCCGTGCTGACCGTGAATGCGGCCAACAACTCGCGTGAGAACGTCTACGTGCAGTCGCTGAAGATCAACGGTACGCCGTGGACGAAGACCTGGGTGCCGCACGAGCTGATCGCCAAGGGCGCGACCCTCGACTTCGTGATGGGGCCCCGTCCCTCGCGCTGGGGCAGTGGCGTGGATGATGTGCCGCGCTCGTTGACCGCGCGCGGCCAGCGCCCGCAGCTGCTGCACGACCTGCTCGGCAGCGGCGCGAAGGCAGCGCTGGCCGATGGCCGTGCCCTGCCCGCGCTGGTTGATGACGACGCCGGCACGACGGTGGGCCTGGGAGGCGGCGCAACCATCGCGCTGACCGGCCTGGCCGAGGGCACCCCGACGATGTACACGCTGACCAGCGGGGACGGCCGTATCCAGGGCGGGGAGTGGACGCTGGAGGCGCGCAACGGCAGCGGCAGCTGGGCCGTGCTCGACCAGCGCAGCGGCGAAGACTTCGAATCCGCCCGGCAGACCCGTCCGTTCCGCATCGCCAAACCCGGTCGCTACAGCGAGTACCGCCTGCGCCTGGCGGCACCGGCACGACTGCCGCTGGCGGAGATCGAACTGCTGGCGGCCGGCACCGTACAATGAGCGGCATGCGCTTCCGTCTTCTGCCTCTGGCCCTTGTTGCCCTGTCCTTCTCAAGTTTCGGCCAGACCCAGGCGTTCGATACGCAGCTGACCCGCGACGGCGTGACGCTGAATTACCAGGACGCGCGTGGCGCGCTGGCCGCGCCGCAGCGCAAGCGCGTGATCGATACGTTCTTCTTCGCCTACCTGCGCGAACGCGCGGACTTCCATCCGGCCGCGCCGTCGATGGTGCGCATCGTGATCGATCCGGCCTACACCGGCATCGCCTTCGTCGGCGACAAGGACCAGGCAGCGACGATCACCATCAATCCAGGTTGGCTGGCGCAACACCCGAACGACATCGACCTGGTCACCCATGAGGCGATGCACATCGTGCAGGGCTATCCCGGCTACGGCGATGCACGGGTGCCGGGCTGGCTGGTGGAAGGCATCGCCGACTACGCGCGCGACCGCTACGGCATGGACAACACCGCCGCCGGCTGGGCATTGCCGGTCAAGGTCGAGAAGGGCCAGAACGTCGACAGCGGCTACCGGGTGACCGGTGCGTTCCTGAAGTGGGCCGAGGCCGAGCATCCCGGCCTGGTGCTGGCGCTGGACAAGGCCCTGCGCGAGGGCCGCTATACGCCAGCGCTGTGGCAGAAGCACACCGGCAAGGCATTGCCGGCACTGTGGACACAGTACGCCAAGCCACGTTCGGATGCACCGCCGCCGCCGGCGAGGCGTGGCAAGCGGCACTGACGGGGTGGTCAACTGGGTATTGGGGCGACTGGGTAGAGTCGACTGTTGGTCGACTGACGTTCGTACAGCTACCGAAAGCCCCGCGCTTCGCGCGATAGTCGACCAACGGTCGACTCTAGCTCGCTGCCTTCTACGCCTCAGCGCGACCGCACGAAGCCGGCGTAGAGCGCGAACAGCTGCTGGAAGTACCGCCGCGTCACTCGATTGCGCATGACACCCTCACCCATGGAAAGTTGGTCGGGCCCAGGGTGGGAAGGCCGGTCCGGTCCCTTCCCACGGCCAGGCCGCGTGGGCGTATTGGGCCGCAACGGCGTTGCAGGGACATGACCGGGTTGCGTAGCGCGTGTGGCACAGGCCGGCGGTAGAGCCGGCCGCCGTGTGTATCTGGACATGACTGGGGTTGCCGGCCAGCGGCCGGCACTACCCGTTTCCGCTGCGCGGAAACAGAAACGCGCCCCGTGGGGCGCGTTTCTGCAGCTGTCGCTGGAAAGAAGGCTTATGCCTTCTTTTCCGCTTCCAGCTGCTTGCGGATCTGCGCATCCACCGCCGCAATGGCGGTCATGTTCAGGAT
Source organism: Stenotrophomonas sp. 78350_Sma (assembly GCF_056482105.1). Lineage (NCBI taxonomy): Bacteria > Pseudomonadati > Pseudomonadota > Gammaproteobacteria > Lysobacterales > Lysobacteraceae > Stenotrophomonas > Stenotrophomonas sp. 78350_Sma. Next base: position 3,871,104 of record NZ_CM151182.1, read on the forward strand.
CCTGCGCGAGGTCGCGCTGGTGGTCAGGATATGCACCGGCTTGTTCACGCCCATCAGGATCGGGCCGATCGCCACGCCATCGGTGAACACGCGCACCAGGTTGTAGGCGATGTTGGCCGCTTCCAGGTTCGGCAGCACGAACAGGTTGGCGCGGCCCTGCAGGGTCGAGCCCGGCAGCAGCTTCTGGCGCAGCGCTTCATCCCATGCGGTGTCGCCCTGCATTTCGCCATCCACGTTCAGACGCGGGTTGCGCTTGAGCAGCAACTCGCGCACCTGGCGCATCTTCAGCGCGTCCTTGGAATCGTGGCTGCCGAAGTTGGAGTGCGACAGCAGGGCCACCTTCGGCTCGATGCCGAACAGCTTCATGCGGTAGGCCGCCTGCAGGGTCGCTTCGCACAGCTGCTCGGCGGTCGGGTCTTCCTGCACGTGGGTGTCCACGAAGAAGAACACGCCCTGCTGGTTGATCACGCCGGTCATCGCCGAGGTCGAGGTGACCTTCGGCTCCAGCGGCAGCACGCTGCGCACGTAGCCCAGCTTCTTGTGGAAGCGGCCGACAATGCCGGTCAGCATCGCATCAGCTTCGCCACGGGCCACCATCACCGCCGCGATCAGGGTCGGGCGCGAACGCATCAGGTTCTTCGCCGCGGCCACGGTCACGCCACGACGGCCGGTCAGGCCGTGGTAGTACTGCCAGTACTCGTTGAAGCGCGGGTCGTCGTTGATGTTGGTGACTTCAACGTTCTCGCCGATCTTCAGGCGCAGGCCCAGGCGCTCGATGCGCGACTCGATCACTTCCGGGCGGCCGATCAGGATCGGGTGCGCCAGGCCGTCATCGACCACGTTCTGCACGGCCTGCAGCACCACTTCTTCTTCGCCTTCGGCGTACACCACGCGTTGCTTGTCGCTGCGCGCGCGGTCGTAGACCGGCTTCATCATCAGGCTGGTGCGGTAGACGAACTGGGCCAGCTTGTCGCGGTAGGCGCCCATGTCCTCGATCGGGCGCGAGGCCACGCCCGAGTCCATCGCGGCCTGGGCCACGGCGGCCGACAGCTCCACCAGCAGGCGGCGGTCGAACGGGCGCGGGATCAGGTATTCACGGCCGAAGCTCGGGGTCTCGCCGCCGTAGGCCGAGCCCATGTCGGTGGCGGCACGGCGCGCCAGCGCGGCGATGGCGCGCACGCAGGCGATCTTCATTTCCTCGTTGATCGCGGTCGCGCCCACGTCCAGCGCACCACGGAACAGGTACGGGAAGCACAGCACGTTGTTGACCTGGTTCGGGTAGTCCGAACGGCCGGTGCCGATGATCGCGTCCGGACGGGCGGCGCGCGCCACCTCCGGCATGATTTCCGGGGTCGGGTTGGCCAGCGCGAAGATCACCGGATCCGGCGCCATGGTCTTGACCATGTCGGCGGTCAGGATGCCCGGGGCCGACAGGCCCAGGAAGATGTCCGCGCCGTCGACGATCTCGGCCAGGGTGCGCTTGTCCGTATCGCGCGCATAGCGCTGCTTTTCCGGATCCAGGTCGGTACGACCGGTGTGGATCACGCCCTCGCGGTCGAAGGCCAGGATGTTCTCCGGCTTCAGGCCCAGCTGCACCAGCATGTTCACACAGGAAATACCGGCCGCGCCCATGCCCGTCGTCGCCAGCTTCACCTCTTCGATCTTCTTGCCGGTGATCGCCATGGCGTTGAGCACCGCTGCGCCGACGATGATCGCCGTGCCGTGCTGGTCGTCATGGAACACCGGGATCTTCATGCGCTCGCGCAGCTTGCGCTCGACGACGAAGCACTCCGGGGCCTTGATGTCTTCCAGGTTGATGCCGCCGAAGGTCGGCTCCAGCGAGGCGATGATGTCGACCAGCTTGTCCGGGTCGGTCTCATCCACTTCGATGTCGAACACATCGATGCCGGCGAACTTCTGGAACAGCACGCCCTTGCCTTCCATCACCGGCTTGCCGGCCAGTGCGCCGATGTTGCCCAGGCCCAGCACCGCGGTGCCGTTGGAGATCACCGCCACCAGGTTGCCGCGTGCGGTCAGCTCGCTGGCCTGCTGCGGGTCGGCCTTGATCGCTTCACAGGCGTACGCCACGCCCGGCGAATACGCCAGCGACAGGTCGCGCTGGGTCAGCATGGGCTTGGTAGCGGAAACCTTGATCTTGCCGGGCGGAGACATCCGGTGGTAATCGAGGGCGGCCTGTTTGAAATCTTCGTTGGACATCGATGTGGGTTACATGAATGGGCAGAAGGGACAGGGGATGATACCCCCGTTGGAGCGTCTGGACCTGTCGCTATCCTGTCGCAGGCATGCTGCGACCGCACAATTCCGTGCCGTATGCGACGGTATCGGGATACCAGCATCGGCGCCCCCGATGACAGCCATGGGACGCCCTGAAACGCCGCGGGGCCGTACCACCATCGTGATCGGCCCCGCGGTACCACACACCTGGATCAGCCCTTGGCCGGCAGCGCCTCGGGCAGCACGTCCACCGGCGGAGGCAGTTCGCTTTCGCGGCCGTCCAGCGCCAGCTGCAGGCGATTGCGGTCCAGCGCGCCTTCCCAGCGCGAGACCACCACGGTGGCCACCGCATTGCCGATGAAGTTGGTCAGCGAGCGGCATTCGCTCATGAAGCGGTCCACGCCCAGGATCAGTGCCATGCCGGCCACCGGTACCTCCGGCACCACGGCCAGGGTGGCGGCCAGGGTGATGAAGCCTGCGCCGGTGACGCCAGCCGCGCCCTTGGAGCTGAGCATGGCGACCAGCAGCAGGGCGATCTGGTGGCCCAGGGTCAGTTCGGTGTTGGTGGCCTGGGCAATGAACAGTGCCGCCAGGGTCATGTAGATGTTGGTGCCGTCCAGGTTGAACGAGTAGCCGGTCGGGACCACCAGGCCCACCACCGACTTGCTGCAGCCGGCGCGTTCCATCTTCTCCATCAGCGACGGCAGCGCCGACTCCGACGAGGACGTGCCCAGCACCAGCAGCAGCTCGGCCTTCAGGTAGCGCGCCAGCTTGAACACCGAGAAGCCACACAGTCGGCAGACCAGGCCCAGGATCACCGCCACGAACAGGAACGCGGTGAGGTAGAACGAGCCCACCAGCCAGGCCAGGTTGACCAGCGAACCGACACCGTACTTGCCGATGGTGAAGGCGATCGCGCCGAAGGCACCGATCGGGGCGGCCTTCATCAGGATGTGCACCAGCTTGAACACCGGGGCGACCAGCGCCTCCAGGAAGTTCAGGATCGGCTTGCCCTTCTCGCCCACCGATGCCAGCGCGATGCCGAACAGCACCGCGATGAACAGCACCTGCAGGATGTTGCCGTCGACGAAGGCGCTCACCAGCGTCTTCGGAATGATGTCCATCAGGAAGCCGACCAGGGTCAGGTCGTGCGACTTCTCGACGTAGCTGTGCACCGCGGTCTGGTCCAGCTCGGCCGGGTTGATGTTCATGCCGGCGCCGGGCTGCACCACGTGCGCCACGATCATGCCGACGATCAGCGCCAGCGTGGAGAAGAACAGGAAGTACGCCATCGCCTTGGCAAACACGCGGCCCACCGTGCGCAGGTGGGTCATGCCAGCGATGCCGGTGACGATGGTCAGGAAGATCACCGGCGCGATGATCATCTTCACCAGGTTGATGAAGGCATCGCCGAGCGGCTTCATCTTCTCGCCGATCAGCGGTTCGTAGTGGCCGAGGATGGCGCCCAGGACGATCGCCACGATCACCTGGAAATACAGCTGGCGATAGATCGGCAACGGCTTTGCAGGCACCGGGGCTGCGGTCGGGATGTGCATGGCGGACTCCGGAAGGGGCGTTTTCAGGCACGTACGGCCCCGGGACAGCGCGGGAACCGTTACCGTGGAAACTGCTCGCAGGCCCTGTGCTGCACGCGCAGGGGGTGCGACCAATGGACGCCTTTGTACGCGCCGGGCACGCCGGCGCAGATAACCTATTGGTACTAGCCCCCCGGTTCAGGTGGCCGTGGTGCCTACACTGGCGCCGCACCGCCCGATCACGGGGAGGCCGGTGGCCCGAGCTGAACGGCTGGGCGCGTCATTGCGAAAGTTCCGGCCCTTGCGGCCGTTGTTGTCCTGTCCACACGCAATCTGAGAGAGCCGCACCCAACATGCGCCCGATTCCCACCTTGCTGGCCCTGTCGCTGGCCGTGCTTCCCGCCTTCGCTTCGGCTGCCGATTTCGACAACTGGCCGACCAAGTACGCCTTCGGCGACGGCACCGAGTTGGCCGCTACCGCCAACATCGCCTACGACTACAACGATTTCTCCTCGGGCAGCGGCCTTGAGGACGACGACGCCGTGCGCCGCAAGGAGTTCGGCGCGACGTTGAAGAAGAAGGGCGTCTACGACGCGATGGTCTACTACGACTTCCAGTCCGACACCTGGCTGGACGTATTCGTGCGCTTCGAGAGCAAGGCTTTCTTCGGCCGCGACATCGGCCGCTTCCGCTTCGGCTACATGAAGACCCCGGTCGGCCTGGACGCCAACACCTCGTCGCGCGCGGGCAGCTTCCTGGAAACCGCGCTGCCCGTGCAGGCCTTCTACGCCGGCCGCCGCACGGGTGTGGAATGGGTGCTGGAGCGCCCGCAGTACCTGCTGCAGGCCGGCGCCTATGGCGGCAAGGACCTGCAGGGTGACAACCCCGGCACCACCCAGGCCGTGCGTGCGGTGTGGACTCCGGTAAAGGCGCCGGGTGACGTGATCCACCTGGGCCTGGCCTATTCGCAGGAAAATCCGCGCGGTTACAGCGATGGCCGTGACGTGCACCACGAGGCCAGCGCACGCCTGCGCGCACGCCCGGAAGCCGGCCTGACCGACATCCGCTACGTCGACTCCGGCGCGCTGGTCACCGCTGACCAGATCCGCCGTACCGGCCTGGAAGGCATCTGGATCCGCGGGCCGTTCTCGCTGCAGGCCGAAGCCCTGCAGGCCACCGTCACCCGCAAGGGCCTGCCGGATTACACCGGCAGCGGCCAGTACGCGATGGCCAGCTGGGTGCTGACCGGCGAATCGCGCCCGTACAACGCCGGTGCCGTGGCCAACATCAAGCCAGCGCACGACTACGGCGCGGTGGAACTGGTGGCCCGTTACAGCCGCATGGACCTCGACGATGGCAGCATCCTCGGCGGCCGCCAGCACGACCTCACCCTGGGTGCGAACTGGTACCTGACCAGCCACTTCAAGTTCCAGGCCAACTACGTCAAGGTCGACGCCAGCCGTCGCGGTGTGCACAGCACGCCGGAGATCTTCGAACTGCGCGCGCAGATGCACTTCTGATCCCTTCCACGTGTCAGAACCCGGCGGGCGTGCACGCCACGCCCGCCGGCCCTGCGTAGACTGCCGCCATGTACTGGCTCAGCCGCCACCGGATGCTGTTGCTGACCATCCTGGTGATGGTCGGTGGCACTGTGCTGTGTGCCGTGGCCGCCGGCCACTACGCATGGCGGCGCGCCCTGGGCGAGGAAAGCAGCCAGGTACAACGCCAGCTGCAGTTGCATGGCCAGGGCCTGCAGCAGCGCATCGACCGCTTCGGCACGTTGCCGCAGGTACTGGCGCTGGATCCGGATCTTCTGCACGCGCTGCGCGTACCGCCCTCGCCCACCGAACGGCAGCGGCTGAACCTCAAGCTGCAACGCGCCAATGAAGTCACCCGTGCCTCGACCCTGACCCTGGTCGGCCACGACGGTGTGGCGGTCGCGGCCAGCAACTGGGACCAGCCGACCACCAATGTCGGCGAGAACTACAGCTACCGCCCGTATTACCGGCAGGCGCTGGCCAAGGGCCGTGGTCGCTTCTACGGCATCGGCATGACCACCGGCGTGCCCGGCTATTACCTGTCGCAGGCCATCGAGGAAGGTGGCCAGCGGCTGGGCGTGGTGGTGATCAAGGTCGAGCTGTCGGCGCTGGAACAGGAATGGCTGAGCAGCCCGGATGTGGTGCTGGCCAGTGACGACCACGACGTGGTGTTCCTGGCCAACCGAGACAACTGGCGCTACCGCCTGCTGCGCCCGTTGGGCGCCGACGAGCGCCGCGAGATGCTCGATGCCCGGCAGTACGCCGACCGCGCGCTGCAGCCACTGCGTGCGCGTACCGAGGACGTGCTGGCCGACGGCGGCCGCATGGTGCGCCTGCTGGACCCGGCGTTGCCGCAGCCGATGCTGTGGCAGAGCCTGGCGCTGCCTGCCGAAGGCTGGAACCTGCATCTGCTGCACGATGCCAGTGCAGCCACATCTGCGGGTCGCGCGGCCGCACTCACCGGCGGTGCCGCGTGGCTGGCACTAGGCTTCCTGGTGCTGTTCGTGCAGCAGCGCCGGCGCCTGGCCAAGCACCGCCTGCGCAGCCGCCGCGAACTGGAAACCCTGCTCAAGCAGCATGCCCAGGAACTGCGCACCGCACAGGATGGCCTGCTGCAGGCCGCCACCGACGCCGACAGCGGCCTCAGCCGCAGCCTCGAACACCTGCCGCAGGGCGTGGTGGTGATTGACCGGGAACTGCGCCTGGTCGCGTGGAATTCGCGCTACCTGGAGCTGTTCCGTTTCCCGCTGGACCTGGTCCGCGTGGGTCGGCCGATCGAGGAACTGTTCCGCTTCAACGCACGCCGTGGCCTGCTCGGTCCCGGCCCGGTGGACGAGGCCATCGAGCGCCGCCTGAACCACCTGCGCAGCGGCCGCCCGCACATGCGTGAGAGCGAGAAGGACGACGGCACGGTGCTGGAAATCCGTGGCAATCCCCTGCCCGATGGCGGCTTCGTCACCAGCTATGCCGACATCACCAGCTACAAGAACGCGGCACGCGAACTACGCTCGCTGGCCGACGCGCTGGAACACCGCATCGCCGAACGCACCCGCGACCTGGACGAAGCCCGCCGCGAGGCCGAGCAGGCCAACCGCTACAAGACCCGCTTCGTTGCCTCGGCCGTGCACGACCTGCTGCAGCCACTCAATGCGGCGCGCATGTTCGTCTCGGTACTGCGCGGCAAGCTGAGCGACCCGGCACAGCAGCAGACCAGCGACCACATCGACGCTGCACTGGCCGCGCAGGACGCGATCCTCAACAGCCTGCTGGATATCGCGCGCCTGGAATCGGGCAGCCTGCCGACCCGTGTGCAGGCGTTCCGGCTGGGCCCGCTGCTGCAGACGCTGGCGCGCGAGTTCGGCATCGCCGCACAGTCACGCGGGCTGGTGGTCGACTGGGTCGATACCGCTGCGGTGGTGGTCAGCGATGAAGCGCTGCTGCGGCGCATCCTGCAGAACTTCCTGTCAAACGCACTGCGCTACAGCGAACGTGGCCGCGTGCTGCTCGGCTGCCGCCGCCGCGGAGGCCTGCTGTGGATCGAAGTGCACGACCAGGGCCCCGGCATTCCCGATGCGCTGCAGGGCGAGATTTTCGAGGAATTCCGCCGCCTGCACGACGGCCAGCAACGTGGCGCCGGCCTTGGCCTGGCGATCGTCGACCGCATCGGCCGCCTGCTCGGCCACCCGATCCGCCTGCGCTCGCAGCTGGGCCAGGGCAGCGTGTTCGCGGTGGGCGTGCCGTTCGGCGAAGCCAGCGCGATTCCCGCTACTGCTCCTGTGCCGGTGCTGGTGCAGGAACCGGCGGCGGACAACCCGCTGCGCGGGCGCCGGGTGTGGGTGATCGACGACGATCCGCACGTCTGCGCGGCCAGCCGCGCGCTGCTGGAACGCTGGGGCTGCGAGGTGATGCTGGCCGATGGCCCACAGGCCGCGTTGCTGTTGGCCTGCACCACGACCGTGCCGGAGCTGGTGCTGCTGGATGTGCGCATGGGCGATCACCATGGTCCGGTGCTGTACGAGACGCTGGCCGAGTTGTGGCAGGCGCGCCCACCTGTGGTGCTGGTCACCGCCGAGCGCGATGCGGGATTGCGCGAGATGGCCACCGAACGCGGCTGGGGGATGATGGCCAAGCCGGTGAAGCCGCCGGCGCTGCGGGCACTGATGAGTCAGTTGTTGATCCGGCATCGCGGGTGAGATAGCCCCTGCACCTCTGGGTCATCATCGAACCGCTTTCACCGCCCATCGTTCCAGCAGCACCGCACAGTGTGAAAACGTGACATGTGATCGAGGAGAAGGTGGCGCTGGGAGGGCACAGCGCCTGCACTGCCATTACCCAGCCAGCACACCGTCCCATCTACCTGTCCGAAACGCGGGAAGCAGATGCTCGATTCGGTAGTTCGAGGTGGTTCCCTGGTACTGCAAAGCCCCGAACCCAGGAGCGCATCATCCCCCGTGGGAGAAGCGCGGCACGAGGCATGCTCATGAACGTTGCGAGGGCATAGCCCTAGAAAAAAACAGGCAGTCTCCTGACTGACCAATGCCTCTGGAATGCGGAACACTCCGTACACCGACCGCCCGGTCAATTACACCTGAGGTAGAGAATGGACAAGAACTCCATTGGCGGCGTTGTTCTGGCCGCTGGCTTGGCAGTGGCAAGTGGTGAAGCCAGAGCCGAAAGCGACACGATCTTCAATGGCGTCAGATACAGGTGTACGAACAGCTGTGTCGTCAACGTCGACACGTCCGGACATTGGAGGGTCACTGACTGCTGCGGCGGACGCGTCAAAACCATCTATCAGACCACTCGGCCACCGGACTGCAACGGCCCCTTTGACTGCCCGGCAGGCTAATGATCAGAGTCCAAACCCGAGGATCCGGCGTGCCCCTCTACGACCTCCCCACAGCTGTCGCCCGCTACCGCCATCTGGTTACAACGGCGATCTTCTGCCTGTGCTGTGCAGGATGTACCGGTGACGATGTACCAGACGTAGATATCAAACCCAATAAGCCGGATCTCGATAAATCCGTCACTCGCACCAAGCCAGACGCGGTCAATCCGCCTCCCCCAAATATCCGCCCTGGTAATCCACGCGTTTCAACAGCGGCCTTGAATCGCATCGCATTGCCATCAGGAAATCTCCCATCGGAATCGGGATTCGTATTCAACGATGGCCTATCAAACCAGGCTTCTGAAGACGTCCTGCGCTCCAGAAACAACATCTCAAACGCAATCGATCGCATGGCACGGGATGCAGCAGCCAGCCCTGAAGCCCAAGATCTTACGCAGCACTATCGCTCATCCCTTGCCCGGGCAATAGGCCGGGACGGCGTGCTTGAGCGCCTTTCATGCGGCCTGAGCATATGTATCGGCATCGTTCAAGCTCGAAGCAGCGCCGATCATGAGGCGTGGGGGCGCAGGTTCGCATCAGACAACACCTCCCCCACATACAGCTACGCCGAAGCGACCGAGAATATCGGTATTGGATACGAGAACAGGTTCATATTTTCAACCGATCCTGCGATGAATTCGATCAGTGGACGCTGAATCGACACTCAAGATTGCCGGAACGCCGCCAATCGGCACGTCATGTCCAATGGAACACACTCAGCATGAACTCCAGAAAGACCATCTTTGTACAGATACCCAGCTATCGGGACCCTCAGCTGGTGCCAACAATGGAGGACATGATAGACAGCGCCACATCGCCGCATCTTCTGCGCATTGTGGTCTGTTGGCAGCATGGCCCAGAGCAGGACGTCCAGTACTTCAGATCGCAGGGTTTTGAGCTCATCCAGACAGAAAGCGGAAGTTGCGCCACGATCCACCACCTTCGCAAGCATGGCGCAGCCATTGAACTGCTCGATGTTCATTACGCGCACGCCAAAGGATGCGGCTGGGCCAGAAACCTGGCTCAGCAACGCTATCGCGGCGAGAACTACAACCTCCAGATCGACTCACATCATCGTTTTGCTCGCGCCTGGGACGTAAAGATGAAGAATCTCCTCGAGCTTCTTAGAACGGACTCACCCAAACCTTTACTGACAGGTCATCCACCCAGCTTTGACCCTGACACGTATCCGTCGGGCCGACAGGAGAGCACCAGCGCAATTGTCTTTGACTCCTTCTCACCAACCGGCCTGGTCAGCTTGAGATCCGTTCGCCTTCCGCCCCCTGCTCACGGAGAAATCGCATTCAAAGGGAAATTTGTGGCCGGCGGATTCATTTTCTCAGATGGAAGCTTCATCCAAGACGTAATGAGTGACCCTGATCAGTTCTTCTGCACGGAAGAAATTTCACTATCTACCAGAGCATTCACATATGGATATGACTTCTTCCACCCATATGCGCCACTACTCTGGCACCAGTACAACAACCATGCACGAAAAATATGGGATGACCAACCGGAATCGCCTGCAGCTGACGCTCATGCTGATATGTCAATCGGAGATCGCTCCGACGCGGCATTTCAGAAGACACTGGCATTGATGGGCCTCCCCACGAAATCAGCCATAAATGACCTGGGAACGTTCGGTCTCGGCTCACAGCGCACTTTACTCCAGTACGAACGACACTGCGGGATCAGCTTTCACCGCCGCGCGGTTCAGAAGAATTCGCTTACTCCCCAGCAACCAGACAGGTCATCAGAGGCGCTTCAGGCTACCGAATGGGAGCAGAACCTCATCTACTTCCGTTCAGTGCGTGTCCGCGTCTCGCATACAAGTAACCCTGCTTCATTTCCAACATCGGTGCTTGTGACTGCGCACTCAATCGACGAAGCGGTACAGGCCACCTATACGCTGTCCGGACCGGAGTTGGAAGCCCTTTCAAGAGAGGGTCACGCCCAGTACATCGACAACTTCAACCTGCCGCTGCATCGCCTTCCCATCCGCTACGCAGTCCATATGCTCAGCGGTGACGTTTCAACTGGGTGCCAGCTTTCAATCTGCGCCGAAGAAATCGCCACTTGACCGGAACAACGTCTGGAACGAGGCATTGCCGTTTCAGTACGCGAGTTCCATCAGCCATCCAATCCTGTGCGCGGGTCGCCCTCAGGCTCCAGCGCCTTCACCAGCACTGCGGCCTGGGTGCGGCTGTGGCATTCGAGCTTTTTCAGGATCGCGGTGACATGCACCTTCACCGTGTTCTCGGCCAGCCCCAGCGTGTAGGCAATCTGCTTGTTGAGCAGGCCATCGGCCAGGCACAGCAGCACGCGGAACTGCTGCGGGGTCAGCTGGGCCAGGCGGCTGGCCAGCAGTGCGTCGGCCTCGGAGCGTTCGGCGGCCATCGCCGGGAACCACAGGCCACCATCGAGCACCGCCTGCACCGCCTCGCCGATGGTCTCGGCCGGGGCCGACTTCGGGATGAAGCCAGCGGCGCCAAATTGCTGGGCTCGACGGATCACCCGCGGGTGGTCATTGGAGGAGAGAATCACCACCGGAATGTCCGGATGCGAGCCGCGCACGTGCAGCAGCGCGGAAAAACCGTGCGCGCCGGGCATGGTCAGGTCGAGCAGCACCAGGTCCACATCCGGATGCGCGTCGAGCGCGGCGGCAAGCGCATCGGCGCTGGCGACCTCGCGCACCTGCGCCAGCGGCAGGCTCTGCCGCAAGGACTGCACCACCGCCGAACGCAACAGCGGGTGGTCATCGGCGATCAGGATGGTGTATTCGCTCATGGGGCCATTGTACGTGCAGGCCGGAGCCTCAGCGCCCCGCCGGCTCCACGCTGCTGCGCCAGGCATCGAGGAACTGGCGGCGCTTGAGCGCGTCCAGGTACACCAGCAGGCCCGGGCCCAGCTGGATCGGGCGGCGGCTGCGGCCCGGTGCATCTTCGCCACGTGCGTTGCCGGTCACGATCGGCATCAGTCGTGCCTCGCGCGACAGCACCTGCTGGCCACGCGGTGACAGCAGGTAATCGAGGAAGCGCCGGGCTTCTTCCGGGTGTGGGCCGGTGCGCGGGATCATCGCTGTACGCAGCACCACCAGCGTGTAGTCCTCGGGCTCGACGATGGCCAGCGGCGCGCCGGCATCGACGCGTGCCTGCGCATAGGAGCCGAGCACGTTGTAGACCAGCGACAGCTGGCCGCTGGCCACCTTGTCCAGCAGTACGCCGGTGCGTTCCTCGCGCACCACGTCGTTGTCACCGAGCGCACCCAGCAACGCACCGGCGATACTGCCGCGCTGTGCGTCCTGGGTGGCCAGCAGGTAGCCGACGCTGCTGCGTTCGATGTCATAGGTGCCAACCCTCCCGCGCAGCGGCGCACCTTCGGCGCGCAAGCGATCGAGCAGCTGGCGGCGCGTGTGCGGCACCTTCGCCACGGCCATCGCGCGGGTGTTATAGACCATCACCACCGGCTCGTAGCTGATGCCGAAGGCCTCGTTGCGCCACTGCGCCCAGGCCGGCAGCGCGGCGGTCTGCGCCGAACGATGCGGCAGCGCGTGGCCATCGTTGACCAGCTTGGTCTGCAGGTCCATGCCACTGGAGATCAGCAGGTCCGGCGATGCCGGCCCGGCGCGGTCATGCAGGTAACGCGCATACAGATCCTGGGTGATGATGTCCTCGTACACCACTTCGGTACCGGGATGCAGGCGCTGGTAATCGGCGATCACCACCGCGAATACTTCGATATCGGTGGTGCCGTGGATGCGCAGCTGCGCCGTCACGGCCCCCTTCGCAGGGAAACGGCGCACGTCGCCGGGCGCGGCCAGTACCGGCAGGGCCAGAATCAGGGCAACGGCAGCGGCGAACAGGCGGATCATGGCGTACTCCGGGGCAGGCGGATGGTGGCGATCAACCCACCCTGCGGGCGGTTGCTCAGGTCGATACGGCCGCCGTGGCTGTCGACCACGCGCTTGACGATGGCCAGCCCCAGCCCGGCGCCTCCAGACGGTGCACCGTCGCCACGTGCGAAGCGTTCGAAGACGCGCTCGGCATCGGCGGCCGCGATGCCAGCGCCATGGTCGGCGATGGTCAGCACGGCCTGCCCGCCTTCCACGGTCAGCGCGATCTGCAACGGGCCGTCGCCGCCATACTTCAATGCGTTGTCGACCAAGTTCTTGATCGCCTCGCGCAGCAGCAGCGCGTCGCCGTGCACCTGCACCGGCTCGGCGGTCATCGCCAGCTGCACGCGCGGTGCCGGGCCGGCCTGCGGCAGGGCTTCATGCAAGGCCTGGTGCACGGTTTCGGCCAGGTCCACCGCCGCAAAGCGCTGCAGGTGCGAACGATGGATCACGCTGGCATCGCTGAGCAGCTGGTTGAGCAGGCGGCTCATATGGGTGGCATTGCGCTCGATCGCCTGCAGGCTGCGCCGCATGTCTTCCGGATCGTCATCATCCAGCGCCAGCTGTGCCTGCGCGCGCAGGGCAGCCAACGGCGTACGCATCTGGTGGGCGGCCTCGGCCATGAACGCGCGCAAGGTCTCGTTGCTGCTGGACAGGCGTTCCATGAAGCGGTTCAACGCCGCCACCATCTGGTCCATCTCGCGCGGCACGCGGGCGTCCAGCGGCTTCAGGTCGGACGGCTCGCGCCGCGACAGCTCGCGCTCCACCCGCACCAGCGGGCGGAACGCGCGGTGCACGCCGAACGCCACCAGCGCCAGCAGCAGGCCGGACAGAACGCCAATCGCCAGCAGCGCACGGTTGACCATGTCCTGCGCCACCGCTTCGCGGGCACGCCGGGTCTGGCCGACCTGCACCTGTACTTCCCCCTGCGCCGAGGCGGCGGCGAAACTGCGGCCGACCACCACGAAGCGCACCGTCTCGCCGCTGTACGCCGCATCAAACAGCTGCGGTTGCGTGCCGGGCCGACGCGGCGGCGGCGGCAGATCGCCATAACCGGTGATCAGGTTGCCGCGACTGTCGGCCACCCGGTAGAACACGCGATCTTCCGGGGCCATCGCCAGCAGGTCCAGCGCGGCATAAGGCAGGTCAACCTGCCACTGGCCATCGACCAGGGCGATCGAATCGGCAATGGACAGCGCCGAGGAGACCAGCAGGTGGTCATAGGAACGGTTTGCAGCGCGCTGGCCATACCCGCGCGCCGCAAACAGCAGGGCCACCGCGAACACCGCCAGCAACGCGCCAAGGTAGAGCAGCAGCGTGCGCCGCAGCGAGCCCGGCGCGGCACTCGCGGTACGCGCGTCAGCCATCGGCGTCGGCACTGCCATCACTGGCTTCCAGCAGGTAGCCGACGCCGCGCACGGTGGTGATGCGCAGCGGTGCGCCCGCCAGTTTCTTCCGCAGGCGACCGACGTACAGCTCGATGGCATTCGGACCGGCTTCGTCGTCGAAGCCGAACAGCCCGTTGCCGATCTCGTCCTTGCCCACGACCTGGCCCATACGGCCGACCAGGATCTCCAGAAGGCGGTATTCACGATTGGGCAGCTCGATCGGTTCGCCGTCGAGCGTGACCCGGTGCGCCGCGTTGTCGAACTGGAAACCACCGACCTGCACCACCTCGCTCGCCTGGCCACGTGTCCGCCGCAGCAGCACGCGGCAGCGCGCTTCGAACTCGCGGAAGTCAAAGGGCTTGCCCAGGTAGTCGTCGGCGCCGACATCCAGCGCCTGCACGCGGTCTTCAATGCCATCGCGCGCGGTGAGCATCAGTACCGGTGTGCTGTCGCCGCGCTCGCGCATGCCCGCCAGCACGCGCAGGCCATCGAGCTTGGGCAGGCCGATATCCAGCACCACCAGGTCGAAGCTCTGGTAGCGCAGCACGCTGGCCGCCGCCAGACCATCGGCCTGCCAGTCCACGGCGTGCCCACTGCGGCGCATGCGGCGGATGATCGCATCGGCCAGATCCGGGTTGTCTTCGACCAGCAGCAGGCGCATGGGCACGGGGTTGGGAGGGGAAACGAATGCTACCGCATGCCGCTGCCGCGCTCGCCGGGCCCCGCCCGGAGGCAGCGGCGAGCCGATTTACGCTGCACCGCACAATCCGTTGACAGGACGATGACAGCTTGCCCGACCCAGACTGCGGCCGCGCACCGTCCGGTGCCCACGATTGCCGCGCGCCTGGCGCGCACCTGGGAGGGTTTGTGGAATTCACGTTTGCCTGGCGGCGTCCTGCCGCCATGATGGCGCTGGCTGCCCTGTCGGCGCCGGCCTTTGCCGCCGAAGACGATCGTCCGGTCACGGCCTCGCTCGGGGGCCGCCTGCACCTGGACTTCGCCACCTTCGACAACGACAACCGCGGCACGCCGAACAAGGACGACACCGAGATCCGTCGCGCCTGGCTGGACGTGTCGGGCAAGTTCTTCGTGGTCGACTACAAGCTGGAAGCCGATTTCTCCGGCGACCGCGTCGAGGCCAAGGACGTGTACCTGGCACGCAGCTTCGGCAAGGCCGGCAAGCTGACCGTCGGCCAGTTCAAGCAGTACTTCTCGCTGGATGACCGCACCAGCTCCAACTACGGCAGCTTCCTGGAACGCGGCAACGCCGGCACCACGCTGGCGCCGCTGTACCGCCTGGGTGCGTCATGGCAGGCCAACCCGGGTGACTTCACCTGGGCGGCCAGCCTCTACAGCCTGGAGAGCATCGACGCCTGGCAGGTGAAGGGTCGCGCCGCCGGCGGCCGCGTCACCTGGGCGCCCTCGCCCAGCGACGGTGACGTGCTGCACCTGGGCCTGTCGCTGGCCCGCGAGGCCTACGACAACCCCGGCGCCAACGGCGTGCCCGGCCTGCGCATCCGCCCGCGCCCGGCCGGCCACCTGTCCGACGAGAGCCGCCTGACCCTGGTCGACTTCTCCGCCGGCCGCGATACCGACGTCAACAAATGGTCGCTGGAATACGCGCAGGTGCGCGGCCCGCTGTCGTGGCAGGGCGAGTTCAGTGGCGCCACCTTCGATGACGGCGCTCAGCGCGGCGACGTGATGGCCGCCTACGGCATGCTCAGCTGGTTCGTGACCGGCGAAAGCCGCGCCTACGACCGCAAGACCGGCCGATTCGCACGGGTGAAGGACATCCAGCACAAGGCCGGTGCCTTCGAAGTGGCGCTGCGCTACGACCAGATGTGGGGCGCACAACACCTCGATGGCGCGCCGGACCTGCGCCGCGGCAGCACCGAGGCGTGGACGCTGGGTGGCAACTGGTACCTGCGCGACAACCTGCGCTTCATGCTCAACGTGATTGAAAGCCGCAACCGCGACCGCCTCGCCGGGGTCACGGTGGACCGCACGCGCGCGGTCACCGGCCGCCTGCAGTACGACTTCTAGGCCTGATATCCCGGGCATGCCGCCCGGGCCCCTTCCACTTCCCCACGTCCTGTTTTCGCAAGGAGTCCGCAGATGATGCTGAGCATCCTCGGCTTTGGCATGGTCATTACGTTCATGTACTTGATCATGAGCAAGCGCCTGTCGCCGCTCGTCGCCCTGATCACCATCCCCATCCTGTTCGCGCTGATCGGCGGCTTCGGTGCCAACATCGACGAGATGATGCTGGAGGGCATCAAGAAGATCGCGCCCACCGGCGTGATGCTGATGTTCGCCATCCTCTACTTCGGGGTGATGATCGACGCCGGCCTGTTCGATCCGCTGGTGCGGGTGATCCTGCGCTTCGTCAAGGGCGATCCGATGAAGATCGTGCTCGGCACCGCCGTCCTGGCAATGCTGATCTCGCTCGATGGTGATGGTTCGACCACCTACATGATCACTGTCTCGGCGATGCTGCCGCTGTACCAGCGGCTGGGCATGAACGCGCTGAACATGACCTGCGTGACCATCCTTGCCGGCGGCGTGATGAACCTGACCCCGTGGGGCGGCCCGACCGCACGCGCGGCCACCGCGCTGCACGTGGACCCGGCCGACGTGTTCGTGCCGCTGATCCCCTCGATGGTGATCGCCTGTGCCGGCGTGCTGCTGCTGGCCTGGTACCTGGGCCTGAAGGAACGCCGTCGCCTGGGCGTGGTGACCCTGCCCAAGGGCGGCAGCTGGATGGACAACAGCGTGTCCGATGACAGCAACCCGCTGCCGACCGTGGAAGACGCCGAAGACATCAAGCGCCCGAAGCTGCTGTGGGTGAACCTGGCCCTGACCGTGGCACTGATGACCGCCCTGATCATCGGCGTGCTGCCGATGCCGGTGCTGTTCATGGTCGGCTTCGCCATCGCCCTGGTGATCAACTACCCGAACCTGGCCGAGCAGCGCCGCCGCGTGGTCAACCATGCCGGCAACGTGCTGTCGGTGGTGTCGCTGATCTTCGCCGCAGGCATCTTCACCGGCATCCTCAACAACACCGGCATGGTCGAAGCGATGTCGCACAGCTTCCTGGCCGTCATTCCGGAATCGTGGGGCCCGTACCTGGCGGTGATCACCGCGGTGGCGTCGATGCCGTTCACCTTCTTCATGTCCAACGACGCGTTCTACTTCGGCGTGCTGCCGATCCTGTCCGAGGCTGCCGGCAACTACGGCATCACCCCGGTGGAAATGGCACGCGCCTCGCTGGCCGGCCAGCCGGTGCACCTGCTCAGCCCGCTGGTGCCGTCCACCTATCTGCTGGTGGGCCTGGCCAAGGTCGAATTCGCCGACCACCAGAAGTTCACCCTGAAGTGGGCCATCGCCATCTCGATGCTGCTGATGGTCGGCAGCCTGCTGTTCGGCCTGTACCCGCTCGCCGCCTGACCCTCTACCAAGGAGCCTTCTGCAATGACGCTTCGAATCGCTTACGTCACCAGCGGCATGGGCAGTGTCGGTACTGCCATCTGCCAGAGCCTGGCCCGCAGCGGCCACACCGTGGTTGCCGGCTGCGCGCCGAACTCGCCGCGCAAGGCCAACTGGCTGCGCGAGCAGCGCGAACAGGGCTTCGACTTCATCGCCTCCGAAGGCAACGCGACCGACTGGGCCTCGACCAGCGCCGCGTTCGCCAAGGTGCGCGCCGAAGTCGGTGAAGTGGACGTGCTGGTCAACAACTCCGGTGGCAGCCGCGACCTGCTGTTCCGGCAGATGACGGTGGAGGACTGGAACGCGGTGATCGCCTCCAACCTCAATGCGCTGTTCAACCTGACCAAGCAGGTGGTCGACGGCATGGCCACGCGGGGCTGGGGCCGCATCATCAACATCGGTTCGGTCAGCGCCCACAAGGGCCAGATCGGCCAGGTGAACTACGCCACCGCCAAGGCCGCGATGCATGGCTTCAGTCGTGCGTTGGCTGCCGAAGTTGCGTCGCGCGGGGTCACCGTCAACACGCTGTCGCCGGGCTACATCGCCAGCCAGGCGATCAGCAGCTTCCCGCCGGATGTGCTGGACCGGCTGGCCGCCTCGGTGCCGGTGCGCCGCCTGGGCCGCCCCGAGGAAGTGGCCGGCCTGTGCGCGTGGCTGGCGTCGGATGAAGCCTCGTATGTGACCGGTGCCGACTACGCCGTCAACGGTGGCCTGTACATGGGTTGAGCCCGTCTCCACGCAACGCGTGGACCGCCTCCCCCACGGAGTGCGCGGGGCCGGATCACCTTCAGTTGTGAAGGTGATCCGGCCCCTTTTTGTTTCTGCATTTCTGAGACGCACTTCCCGATACATCGGCAGAACCGGTGCTATACCTGCCAGCGCTCGCCGAGCCCGATGGATGAACGGCTGGAATCGCGGATCAAGGAGGTTGGCATGCGTGCATTGCTGATTGCGCTTCTCGTGGTCGCCACTACGCTGCTGGCGACACCGACCCGCGCGGAACCCCCGCCTATGCGGGTGATCACGGGCCTGGGCTGCCCCGACTGGCTGATCCCAGGCGCCCCCACGCTCGACGCGCAGATCACCGGCCATCCGGAGTGGACCTTCGCCTGGGCTCCCGCGTCCTATACCAATCGCGATCCCATCCGGATCTACATCCAGTCCTTCGACTGCGATTCCTCCGACATTGCAGGCTATTACTTCCGGATCGCAGCCATTGCCCATGAAGTGGGACACGCACTGTATTTCGAAGGTATCACCTTGAGCACCCGAGGTGCGTTCATCCAGCACTTCTGCACCATGGAGGGGAAAGCGGTACTCAACAACCTCACCGCGCGCAGTGAGCTTCTGGTGACCAGCCTGGGGTACTACGACATCGGCGTAGCTGCGTCCAACGGTCCTGGCCTCATCGCACAGGCCGATGCCGGCGGTGAAGACCTGGACCGGCAGGTAGGTAAGCTGTTCTGCGACAACAACGTAACTTCAACCACCGGCGAGAACTACAACGACTTCTACGGAAGAATCTACGATGAAGCGATCGCAGCCCGTCCCTGAACTTCTTCTGATCCTGAGCCTGTTGGTTGCCGGTTCTGCAACAGCAGCCCCGTCCGCTGCCACTGCGGAAGAGGCGGATGCAACCTGGCGGCTCGTGGAGCGCTGGTCCTTGCAGCTGTCACGCTCTGACCTTGTCGCGCAGCTATCACCCCTGGCTCCGGCCGGCTCGCGTTCGGAAGCAAGAATGGGCCGGGGCGACAGCGCCACCATCGATCTGGCGCCCTTCGTGGTCGCTGGGAGGATCAAGGGGCCTTCTGGCCAGATCTACACCGATGCGTCGGGGCGAATCATCAAAGGCATTACGCTGTCGCTGGGCGGCGCCTGCATCTCGCGAAAGCAGATGGGTCGTCGCTATCCCGACTTCAATGTCCTTTCCGTGCCGTCAGGGCATAGCCTCGACGAGTCGACGGTGTTCGGCACAGTAGTGAACGGCATCCAGATCGGATTCTCATTCTCCGAACATGACCGTGACTGCATGGACCAGCTCAAATTGAGCTGGCCTGGGGAGCGCTTCTGATTCCCACCCGCATACCGCCATGACGAACATGTTGCAGGACACGCACCACGGCCCTGCACCGTTCGTTGGTTTTTCGTAAAGAAGGTTTCATGTTCCGTTCGCATAGTGGCCATGCACCGCGCACGCGTGCCGGTGACCACCCCCAATGCAACGGACCACCATGCAGACCCGACACCTGACGATCGCCGTGGCGATCGCGCTCTCCGCCGCCGCCAGCGCCCACGCCGCCACCGCCGCCGATACCGGTGCCACCGCCAGCACCGATGCCGCGCTGAGCGCGCAGACGCTGGATACCGTCTCCGTGATCGGCCAGGGCGAGACCCGCCAGGTGCAGCGCATCACCACCGTCGACAAGCAGGTGCTGCCGCCGGGCACCAGCGGCCAGAAGATCCTCGACCGCCTGCCGGGCGTGTCGGTGCAGTCCAACGACGCCTTCGGCGCCAACGAGGAATCGCAGACCATCAGCCTGCGCGGCTTCGACAAGAGCCGCCTGGGCTACACGCTGGACGGCATCCCGCTGGGCGACAACAGCTACGGCAACTACAACGGCCTGAGCGTCTCCCGCGCGATCATCGCCGAGAACCTGGCCGGTGCAGAGCTGTCACAGGGCATCGGTTCGCTGGGCGTGGCCTCGACCAGCAACCTGGGCGGCACCATCCAGTACTTCTCGATGGACCCGTCCACCGAATTCGGTGGCCGCGCCAGCGTCACCGTCGGCGACAACAGCCAGCGCCGTGGCTACCTGCGCGTGGACACCGGCGACATCAACGGCTTCTCGGCCTATGTGTCCGGCGTGCACCAGGACCAGGACATGTGGGCCGCGCCGTACCAGAACCAGACCACCCGCCAGTTCAATGCCAAGGCGGTGTGGAATGTCGGCGACCACCGCTTCGGTGCGTTCGTGGCCACCTCGCGCGCCAGCCAGGCCAACTACGCCTACCTGTCCAAGGACATGCTGGCACGTGGCATGGGCTATGACTGGAACATCTACGCACCGGACTGGGACCGCGCCGTGGCCGCCGCGTACTGCGCGCCCGGCACCTTCAATGCTTCGAAGTGCAAGTACAGCGGCAATGTCCGCAGCATCGACGATGCCTACTACCAGAGCCGCGCACTGCGTGACGACAACCTGTACTCGGTCGATGCCGACCTGCGCCTCGGTGAGCAGGGCCGCCTGAAGTTGCTGGCCTACCATCACGACAACCGTGGCCAGGGCCACTGGTGGGCACCGGGCCAGCCGTCCTACCCGGGCACCGACAAGATGCTGCCGATCTCGATCCGCAGCACCAACTACACGATCAACCGCGATGGCCTGACCGCCGCATTGTCGTGGACGGTGGGCATCCACGAACTGGAAGCCGGCCTGTGGTACGAGCAGAACGACCACAACGTGTCGCGCAATTTCTACTACATCAGCGGCCCGTTCCTGGACGACCTGTACCTGAAAAACCCGGACCGCCTGCTGTTCAACCAGGACTTCGACATCCGCACGCGCCAGTTCTACGTGCAGGACCGCATGCGCTTCCTCGACCAGCGCCTGACCGTGGATGTGGGCATCAAGAGCCCCAACACCCGCATGCGCGCCACCGCCCAGCCGGGCGTGGAAACCAGCATTGCCTCGGGCACGCTGACCGCCAAGAAGTCGGTGCTGCCGCAGGTGGGCCTGGGCTTCAAGCTCAACGCCAACAACGAGCTGTTCGCCTCCTACGCCGAGAACATCGCTGCCTTCGTCGGTGGCGGCAGCGGTGGCCCGTTGCAGGTGTCGCCGGAATCGTTCGCGGCCAGCGCCGGTCTTGAGCCGGAGAAGTCCAAGAGCCTGGAAGCCGGCTTCCGCACCTTCGGCGAGAAGTACCAGGCGTCGATCGCGGCCTACAACGTGAAGTTCGACAACCGCCTGCTGTCGCTGAACCCCTGTTCCAGCATCGAAGTCGGTACGCGCCCGGAGTGCGTGACGCGCTTCATCAACGTCGGTTCGGTGAAGAGCCACGGTGCGGAGCTGACCTTCATCCTCAAGCCGATCGACGGCCTGCAGTGGTACAACGCGCTGTCCTGGAACAAGACCACCTACGAGGATGACTACACCTCGGGCGGCGCCATCGTTCCGGTGGCCGGCAAGATCACGGTGGATACGCCGCAGCGCATGGCCTCCAGTGAGATCAGCTGGAACCGCGATGGCTTCTTCGCCAGCCTGCGTGCCAAGTACACCGGCAAGCGCTACTACACCTACACCAACGACCAGTCGGTGCCGGGCGTGACCACCTTCGACGCCGGTGCGGGCTACGATTTCGGCCCGGGCCTGGGCCTGCGCAACGTGCGGGTGTCGTTGAACGCGACCAACCTGACCAACAAGCGCTACGCCGGCCAGTTGAGCTCGTTTGCGCCGACCGATCCGAAGGGCACGCGGTATGCGATCCATGCGAGCGCGCCGCGGCAGCTGTTCATGACGGTGGCGGCGGAGTTCTAAGTCGAAAGCGTTGCCCCGCGGCGTCTTGATTATCGTCGCGGGGCAGGGCCGGATGGGCCGGCGCAGGACACGCCGTGAACCCATCCATGGGGGCTCGATGGCGCCATCCATGGCGCCAACGGTCCTGCGCCGGCCCATCCGACCCTGCTCGACGGTTTCCCGCGCCACGGTGCGGAAGGCAAAGAAGAGCAAAAGCAAAGAGCCGGGCATTGCCCGGCTCTTTGCTTTTCAAGCTCTTCAAGCGCAATCCCTCTGGTGGACTGCTGGCCGTCTCGCGGGAAATTGTCTGGAGCGGGGGGCTTGCGCTGGACAGGACCGTCCACGGCATGGATGCCGTGGCCGAGCCTACAGGGACGTACTTGCGGCGTGTCCTGGCCAGCGCAAGCCTCCCGCTCTCCCCGATATCAATCAATACGCCACAATCCGCCAGCGCATTTCATTCCGGCGCCAGCTGGTCCATCCGTATCCGGTTGGCGAACAGCGAGAACGCCAGCATCCCGGCCAGGCCGTTCGCCCGGCTCACCCAGTGCGGCAGCCAGCGCGGCGGCTTCAGCACACCCGCTTCGAACAGTGGCGCGAACGCGATCGCATCGGTCAGGCTCATCTTGCCGGCAAACAACCAGCGGCAGACCTGCAGCCGATCCTCGGCCAGCATGTGGCGGAAGAAGGTGTGCACCGACACCAGCCCGCGCAGGTACACCGTGTCCTTGGTGAAGGCGAGGCCACCACTCGGCGGTACCCCACGGAACACGCGCTGTGCCGAAGCGAAGCTCTCTTCGGCGTTCTGCCCTGCGTCGCAGAAGTAGCGGAACACCTCGATGAAATCGGCGCCTTCGCGTGCCATCGCAATCGCTTCGGTACGCAGGCTGATGCGTTTGAGGCGCTCGATGTCGATGCTGCCGGTGATCTGCTCGGCAAACGTTGCCAATCCTTCCTGGGTGGCGGTCACCCGCGGCGAGGACAATGCCAGGCTGGGCAGCACCGGCTGTTCGCGGCCGTTCAATGCGGTCAGCGAATGCACCAGCGCTTCATGGTGGAACAGCTGCGCACGGTCGTAGGCACTGAAGCGCGCACTGGTGCGCAGGCGGATGCGGGTCGGGCCGGCAGCCGCTTTGGAAACCAGGTCCGGGTCGAGCTGCACCTGGATGATGCGCGATTCGAAGAAGGCGTCCAGGTCGTTCTGCAACTGCAGCTGCAGGGCAATGGCCGAGACCGGCACCTGCTCTTCCGGCGCCAGCAGTTCGTGGTCCAGTTCGGCGGCAATCTGGATGAAGTGGCGCGCGGCTTCGCGCGTGCTTGGGCCATTGCCCGGCAGCGGCTGCTCGGGAGCACCGAACAGCTGCACCGAACAGGTATCGACCGCCGCGGTGCCCAGCCCTTCCAGCAGCTGCGCGGCCAGGTCCCAGCTCTGCGCCGACTGCCGCACGTAGTGGCCCAGCGGATGAGTGTCATCGCAGTCGGCGGCGATCGCGGCCAGCGCACGGCGCTCTTCGCTGAAATCCAGCCTCGGGTAGTCCACCTTCGGCAGCACCGGTTGCCCACGTGCCACGCTTTCCAGGAACGGCGCCTGCAGCGTTGCCGGCCAGCTGGTCAGGCCCAGCAGGCGGATGCCTCCCACGGCCTCGACCAGGCGCGCATCGAGCGCTGCATGGTGGGCCACGTCACGGTCCAGCGTCGCGGTCGGTTCCATGGGCGGACTATAGCGCCCTGCCCTTGCTTTGGTAGGTGCCAACCTGGGTTGGCATCCGCCGAAGGCGGCTGCGGACAGATTCGTGCCAACCAAGGTTGGCACCTACCAGAAGCGGGCAGTTGACACCCACCCGAAGCAGGCAGACGCGGGTTCATTGCAAGGGTCAGAGCCCATTGCGGTGCAATGGGATCCGACCCCGCGATACCGATCAGCGCCGGCGCGGCTTTCCGGCCGGGCGGAACTGCTGGCCCTTGCCCTTCTTGCCGCCACGCTCCTGCGCGGTCTCGGCCTGGCGGACCGCCAGCTTGGCGGCGGCGGCGGCCACTTCTTCCTTCAGCTTGAAGTAGTTCAGCAGCCGGCTCTCTTCGATCTCACCTGCGTCGATCGCCGCACGTACGGCACAGCCCGGTTCCTGCTGGTGCTTGCAGTCGTTGAAACGGCACTGTGCGGCCAAAGCCTCGATATCGGCGAAGCCGCCTTCGGACAGCGTCTCTTCACCGGTCGGCTTCAGCTCGCGCATGCCGGGGGTGTCGATCAGGCAGGCGCCGGTCGGCAGCGGCATCAGCGCGCGGTGCGTGGTGGTGTGGCGTCCGCGCGAATCGTTGGCGCGCACCGCGTTGGTCTTCATCCGCTGCTCGCCCAGCAGGGTGTTGGTCAGCGTGGACTTGCCGGCACCGGAGGAACCGACCAGCACCACCGTGCGGCCCGGGCCCAGCCACGGTTGCAGCACCGCCACGCTGTCGGCATCCAGGCCGTTGATCGCATGCAGGGCAATGCCCTGCATCTCCAGCTCTTCCAGCACCGCCAGCGCGTCTTCGCTGTACTCGGTCTGGTCCGCCTTGGTCAGCACCACCACCGGTTCGGCACCGCCACCGCCGACCAGCAGCAGGTAACGCTCGATGCGGCGCGGATTGAAGTCGGCATCCAGGCCACAGACGATGAACACCGTATCGATGTTGGCCGCGATCACCTGCTGGTGGTAATGCTCGCCGGCCGCACCACGCTTGATCGCGGTACGCCGCGGCAGCAGCGCGACGATGCGGATGCCATCGAGCAGCACCCAGTCACCCACCGCAGGCCGTTCATGGCTGGGGAAGCGCGGGCGCTGCCATTCCGGCAGCGACTCGGCCTTGATCGAGGCGTCCGGGCCATCGGCCACCACGTAGTGGGTACGGTGCTGTTCGATCACCCGTGCCGGGCGGGCCTGCGGGTGCGCGGCCATCGCGGCCTGCCAGTCGGCCTGCTGCGCCGGGCCCGGCCAGGGCCAGCCGATGGTCTGCAGGGCGATGAAATCGGGGGTCTGGGTCATCGCCGCCATTCTACCTGTGACGGCGCCCTGCCAGCCCAGCAATGACGGGCCCGGAGCCCTTGCCATGCATTGCAGCAATTCCGGTAGGATGGAAGCCCCATGCCTTTTGACGGCCCAGCCCTCATGTCCACCAACTCGCCCAAGCCCCTGGCCATCCGCGAGCGCCTTTCCGAAGTGCGCTACGAAATCCGCGGAGAACTGGCGCGGCGAGCCCGGGAGCTGGAGGCGCAGGGCCGCAAGCTGATCAAGCTCAACATCGGCAATCCGGGCGCTTTCGGTTTCCGCGCGCCCGAGCACCTGCAGCGCGCAATCGCCGACGACATGGGCCGCACCGACCCCTACACGCACCAGCAGGGCCTGCCGGTGGCACGTGAAGCCATCGCCAGCTACTACGCCCGCCGTGGCGCGCCCGATGCGCACCCGGACCGCGTCTTCCTCGGCAACGGCGTCAGCGAGCTGATCGACCTGTCACTGCGTGCGCTGCTCAATCCCGGCGACGAAGTGCTGGTGCCCTCGCCCGACTACCCGCTGTGGTCGGCCTCGACCATCCTCAACGATGGCCGTCCGGTGTACTACCGCTGCGCACCGGAGAACGGCTTCCAGCCGGACCCGAGCGAGATCGAGACGCTGGTGTCCTCACGCACCCGCGCCATCGTGCTGATCAATCCGAACAACCCCAGCGGCGCCAGCTACCCGCGCGAGCTGCTGGAGCGTGTGGTGGAGATCGCGCGCCGCCACAACCTGCTGCTGCTGGTCGATGAGATCTACGACCAGATCCTGTACGACGACGCGGTGTTCCAGCCGGTCGCGCCGCTGGCCGGCGACCATCCGTGCCTGACCTTCAGCGGCCTGAGCAAGGTGCACCGCGCCTGCGGCTGGCGCGTGGGCTGGGCCCACCTCAGCGGCGACGATGCCCGCCTGGGTGACTTCCGCGCCGCACTGGACCTGTTGGGCGCGCTGCGCCTGTGCGCCAACGTGCCGGGCCAGTACGCCATCGAGGCTGCGGTGAACGGCCCGGACACCATCTCCGAGCTGTGCGCGCCAGGCGGTCGCCTGTATGAAACCCGCCGCGCGGTGATCGAGGCCTGCGAAGCCAGCGAGCACCTGTCGCTGGTCGCGCCGGCCGGCGCGCTGTACGCGTTCCCGGCCGTGGTCGGCGCTGCTGCCAAGGGCTTCGACGACCACAATTTCGCGCTGGACCTGATGAACGACGAAGGCGTGCTGGTGGTGCCTGGCTCGAGCTTCAACGTGCCCTACCGCCATCATTTCCGCGTGACCCTGATGCCGGAAGCCTCGGTGATGCGCGATGTGTTCGCCCGTATCGACCGTGTGCTGGCGCGCCGTGCCGAGGATGCGACCAAGGTCGTGCCGCTGAAGCCGCGCCGTTCGGTGGCCTGAGCCGTGGCGTTGTCCTACCTGGCGCTGGGCGATTCATACACAATCGGTGAAGCGGTTGCAGTCGAAGGCCGCTGGCCGCACCAGCTGGCCGCCGCGCTGCGTGCGCAGGGCATTGAGCTGTCCGATCCGCAGACCATCGCCACCACCGGCTGGACCACCGACGAACTCGATGCAGGCATCGACACAGCCGCGCCGCAGGGACCGTTCGATTTCGTCAGCCTGCTGGTCGGCGTCAACAACCAGTACCGCGGGCGTCCGCTGGACGAGTACCGCAGCCAGTTCCAGGCGCTTCTGCAGCGGGCGATCGGCTTCGCCGGCGGTGATGCCGGCCGCGTGCTGGTGCTGTCCTTCCCCGATTGGGGCGCCACCCCGTTCGGTGCCGGCAGTGGACGTGACCTGGCCGCGATCGAGATCGAGACCGACGAGTTCAATGCCGCCGCCGAGCTGATCAGTACCCGGCACGGCGTGGCCTTCGTCGACATCACCGATATCAGCCGCGCGCAGGGCGAAGACCCGACGATGATTGCCGAGGATGGCCTGCACCCTTCGGCGCGGATGTACGCGCTGTGGAGCGCACGCGCCCTTCCGGTGGCCGCGCATCTGCTTGGCGGCACGGACTGAAGCGATGGACGGCACGCCACGGAACGGCCCGCCCCTGCCCTGTACTCCCCTGACGGCCCCGCAGGCCCGCTTGATCGCCGAAGCGTTCCGCCCCGCGCAGGCCTGGGGCAGCCGCCGCGACTACTACTACACCCGCGGCAAGCTCGGCAGCGATCCGCTGTACGACGGCGTGCTGCAGCATCTGCCTGATGACGGGCAGCCGGTGCTGGACCTCGGCTGCGGGCTGGGCCTGTTCGCCCATGTACTGCGCCAGCGCGGCGGCACCCAGCGCTACCTGGGCGTGGACGTGGATGCGGGCAAGATCGCCCGCGCGCAGCGTGCCGCCGTCGAGCTGCATGACGTGCGCTTCGACTGCGTGGACGTGCAGGCACCACTGCCGGCGCAGACCGGGCACGTCCTGCTGCTGGACGTGCTGCAATACCTGGACGCGGGCCCGCAGCAGGCACTGCTGCAGGCAGCCAGTGCGCGGGTGGCCCCCGGCGGCTGCCTGCTGCTGCGCACGCCGCTGGCTACCGGCGATGGCCGCGACCGCACCACGCGGGTGGCGGACCGGCTGGCCTGGCTGGTCGGCTGGATGGGCACGCGGCCGCGCCACTACCCCGATCCGGAGGTGCTGCAGACGACGCTTGCCGAAGCGGGATTGCAGGTGACCGCCCCTCGGCCGCTGCACGGGCGTACCCCCTTCAACAGCTGGCTGCTGGTGGCGCACCGGAACCGGTAGCACCGGGCCATGCCCTGCGAGCACAGCGCCGCCTGTGGCATTCGCCGGGCACGGCCCGACGCTACCCCATACGTGTCAGCCGGTAGGCAGCTGCGCCTTCAAGCCGCGCTCGTCCAGCGCCTGCAGCACGCGCTCGATGATCGCCAGATTGTGGCCGTGGGCGGCGCCCTCATGCAGCAGCACGATGGCTCCTGGCTGCAGGTCGGGCAACAGCCGCGCCAGCACGCCCTCCGGCGTGCAGCCGACGCCGTCGTAACCGCGGGCACTCCAGCCCACGCGCACCAGGCCCAGCGCCTTCAACACCGGCGCCACGAACGGGTTGGTCATGCCCACCACCGAGCGGTACCAGCGCACCGGATGCCCGCTCAGGGCCTGCAATGCATGCTGGCAGCCTTCGATCTCGGCCCGCATCGCCGCTGGGCCCAGGCGCCAGAAGCGGGCCTGCGGATGGCTGAGACTGTGATTGCCCAGGTCGTGGCCACGGCGCAGGATCTCGGCCACCAGTTCCGGCTGCGCCAGCGCACGGTCCCCCACCAGGAAGAAGGTCGCACGCGCGTGGTGGCGGTCCAGCAGGTCGAGCACGGCACGGGTTTCCGGGCCGGGGCCGTCATCGATCGTGAGCCAGACACTGTTGCCAGCGTCCGGCACCCGGCTCAGTACCGGCGCGTAGAAACGGCTGTTGGGCAGGAACACCGGCACCATGAACAGCGCATGGCTGGCCACCATCAGCGGCAGCCCCCAGTGCCACCCAGCCTGTACCCAGACCAGGATCACGGCCAGCTGCGACGCCACCAGCCAGGGCAGCCAGCGCCAGGGGCGGGCCGGGATGCGATGCAATGTTCCTGCGTTGCTCATCCCCCATGATGCCATGGGGGTTAGAATTGATGATTCGAATTCCCGGAACCCCGACGTCCATGTCCCTCGATCCCGCCCTGCGTTCGCGCATCGAATCCATCCTCAACGCCAACCGCGTCGTGCTGTTCATGAAGGGCCAGCCGTCGATGCCGCAGTGTGGTTTCTCGGCCAAGGCCGTGGGCGCCCTGCAGGACCTCGGTGTCGAGTTCGCCCACGTCAACGTGCTGGCCGACCAGGAAATCCGTGAAGGCATCAAGGCCTACGGCGACTGGCCGACCATCCCGCAGCTGTACATCGACGGCGAACTGGTCGGCGGCAGCGACATCGTGCTGCAGATGGCCGCCAGCGGCGAGCTGAGCAGCGTGCTGGGCCTGGCCGCACCGGACCGCACCCCGCCGAGCATCACCGTCACCCCCGCCGCCGTGGAAATGCTCAAGGGCGCGCTGGCCGATGCTCCGGGCGCTGCTCTGCAGCTGACCATCGACGCCGGCTTCCAGCCGAACTTCCAGCTGGCCCCGCATGACGAAGGCGCGATCGCTGCCGAATCCAATGGCCTGCGCGTGCAGTTCGATCTGTCCAGCGCTCGTCGCGCCAACGGCATCACCATCGACTGGGTGGACGACATCCGCGGCAAGGGCCTGGCCATCGACAACCCGAACGCGCCGAAGCCGGTGCAGGAAATCAGCGTGCGTGATGCCGACGACCTGGTACGTGCCGGCAACATCACCCTGGTGGACGTGCGCCCGGCCGACGAGCGCACCATCGCCGCCGTCGGCGTGCCGTTCAAGAGCTTCGACGGCAACGGCCGCGCTGAGCTGGAAGCCCTGCCGAAGGACACCGCTCTGGCCTTCATGTGCCACCACGGCGGCCGCAGCGCACAGGCTGCCGAGCAGTTCCGTGCTCTGGGCTTCACCAAGGTGTTCAACGTCACCGGCGGCATCAATGCCTGGTCCGAAGACGTCGACAACGGCGTGCCGAAGTACTGATCGGCCCTGAAAAAGGGGACGGAGGGGATTAAGTCGTTTGTGGCAAAACGACTTAATCCCCTCCGTCCCCTTTTTCTTAGCCGGCGAACCCGCCTTCAGCCAGGTAATCCAGCTCTTCCGCCGTGGGGAAACGACCGAGCACGGCATTGCGATGCGGGAAACGCCCGAAGCGGCGGATGATGTCGCGGTGCAGTTCGGCGTACTGCAGGTACTCCTTGTCACCCAGCACGTCGAACATCGCCACCGAACGGTCCTGGTCCATCGGATCCTCGGAGTGCTCGAACGGCAGGTAGATGAAGGCGCGCAGCTTTGGTACCAGCTGCAGGTCCAGGCCTTCCTCGATGGCGCGCATGGCGTAGTGCCGGGCCAGGCCATCGGTGGCGTAGGAATGGGCGCTCCCACGGAAGCAGTTGCGCGGGAACTGGTCCAGCAGCAGCATCAGCGCCAGCGCGCCTTCGGCGCTGCCCAGCCAATGCTCTCGCGCGCGCGAAGCCGCGGCGAAATGCTCGTCCAGGAACAACTGGCGGAACTGCGCGTCGAACGCATCGTCGCGGGCGAACCACTTCGCAGGGCCCGCTTCTTTCCAGAATTCCACCACTTGCGCGGCAACGTCCATCACCTACTCCCCAGGGCCGGCGCGCCGCGCCAGGCCATCATCATCATTCGTCGAAGCGCAGGTGGCGGACCGACTTGCCGTTGCGCCGGATAAGCTTAAGCGCCTCGATACCGATCTGGATATGGTTTTCCACGAACTGGGAGCTGACCTTGGCATCGGAGGCCTCGGTCTTGACCCCATCGGGGATCATCGGCTGGTCCGAGACCAGCAGCAGCGCGCCACTGGGGATGTGGTTGGCGAAGCCGGCGGCGAACACCGTGGCCGTTTCCATGTCGATGGCCATGCAGCGCATCGCCCGCAGCCGCTCCTTGAAGGCCTCGTCGTGTTCCCAGACCCGGCGGTTGGTGGTGTAGACGGTGCCGGTCCAGTAGTCGTGGCCGAGGTCGCGGATCATGGTCGAGACCGCACGCTGCAGCGCGAACGCCGGCAACGCCGGGACTTCCGGCGGCAGGTAATCGCCCGAGGTACCCTCGCCCCGGATCGCAGCGATCGGCAGCACCAGGTCGCCCAGCTGGTTCTTGCGCTTGAGGCCACCGCACTTGCCCAGGAACAGCACCGCCTTGGGCATCACCGCCGACAGCAGGTCCATGATGATCGCGGCATTGGGGCTGCCCATGCCGAAGTTGATCATGGTGATGCCGTCGATCGTAGCGCTGGCCATCGGCCGGTCCAGGCCGATGACGGGCGCACCGGTCAGTTCGGAAAAGGTGTGCAGGTAGCCACCGAAGTTGGTCAGCAGGATGTGCTGGCCGAACTGGTCCAGGGGCACGCCGGTATACCGGGGCAGCCAGTTGTCGACGATTTCCTGCTTGCTCTTCATGGGCGGTCCGGTACGGCGGGGGGACCGGGTATTTTCAGCCACCCGGCCGGTGCCGTCGAGCCACCGTCGGCAGGCCTGTGAAGAAGGTCACTTGGCAAGCGCGCCACCACCGGGCTAGCGTCGGCGGTTGGACCAGGCTGCAAGGGGAACTGCATGGCATCGACGTTGTTGCGCGCCGGGGTGGCCCTGGCACTGCTTTCATTGAGTACGGCTCCGGCGGTGGGCGCCTCGCGCTTCGTCGCCGATCCCTACCCCAGCACCTACCAGGCCCATCCTGATGCGCCGGTGCTGATCCAGAACGCCACGGTGCTGACCGGTACCGGCCAGCGCCTGGACAACGCCGACGTGCTGCTGCGCGACGGCCGCATCGTCGCCGTTGGCCGCCAGCTGCAGGCCGATGCCGGCGTCACCCGCCTTGATGCACAGGGCAAGTGGGTCACCCCCGGTCTGATCGACGTGCATTCGCATCTGGGTGTCTACCCCAGCCCGGGCGTTGGCGCGCACAGCGACGGCAACGAGGTCACCGCACCGGTCACCGCCAATGTCTGGGCCGAGCACTCGGTGTGGCCGCAGGACCCGGGCTTCGCCACCGCGCTGGCCGGCGGCGTGACCAGCATGCAGGTGCTGCCCGGCTCGGCCAACCTGGTAGGCGGCCGCGGCGTGACCCTGAAGAACGTTCCGGCCATCACCTACCAGGCGATGAAGTTCCCCGGCGCACCGTGGGGCCTGAAGATGGCCTGCGGCGAGAACCCCAAGCGGGTCTACGGCGAAGGCAAGGGCGTGGCCCCGGCCACGCGCATGGGCAACGTGGCCGGCTACCGTGCCGCCTTCATCGATGCCGCCGACTACATCGCCAAGAACAAGCCCAAGCCGGCCAAGCGCAAGGGCTGGTTCGGCAGCGACAAGGGCGACAGCGCCGGGGATGCCGGCGGCAAGCGCGATCTCAAGCTGGACACGCTGGCCGGCGCCATCGAAGGCGACATCCGCGTGCACATCCACTGCTACCGCGCCGACGAAATGGCCACCATGCTCGACCTGGCCAAGGAGTTCGGCTTCAAGGTAGCCGCCTTCCACCACGGCGTGGAGGCCTACAAGCTGGCCGACCGGCTGGCCGCCGACGGCGTCTGCGGCGCGCTGTGGGCCGACTGGTGGGGCTTCAAGATGGAAGCCTTCGACGGCATCCAGGAGAACATCGCGCTGGTTGACCGGCCAAAGAACAGCTGTGCCATCGTCCATTCCGATTCCCCCGAGGGCATCCAGCGCCTCAACCAGGAAGCGGCCAAGGTGATGGCCTCGGCGCGCCGCGCGCGCATGCCGGAGATCACGCCCGAGCATGCCATCACCTGGATGACCGCCAACGCTGCCAGGGCGCTGGGCATCGAGGGCCAGACAGGCACCCTGGAGGCCGGCAAGATGGCCGACGTCGTGGTGTGGAACGGCAACCCCTTCAGTTCCTATGCGCTGGCCGAGCAGGTCTTCATTGATGGCCGCAGGCTGTACGACCGCGGCGTGCCGGCGAGCACGCCGCGTTCCGATTTCCAGCTTGGCCAGGAGGTGCGCTGATGAGCGTGTTGAACGAGCGTCGCCGGGCATGGCCCGGCGCTACCGTGGTGGCATTGTTGTTGCTGGCAACCACGGCATCTGCGCAGGACCTGCTGGTACGCAACGCGACGGTGCATACGGCCAGCACGCGCGGCAGCCTGCAGAACGCCGATGTGCTGGTCCAGGGCGGCGTCATCCGCGCAGTCGGCACCGGCCTGTCCGCACCGGCCGGAGCGACCGTGGTCGAAGCCAACGGCCGGCCGCTGACCCCGGCCCTGTTCGGGGGCATCACCGAGACCGGCATCGAAGAGGTCTCGGGTGAATCGAGCACGGTGGACAGTTCGCTGAAGCTCGGCGAGCAGCCGTTGCGCCCGGAGTTCGACGTCACCCTGGCCTACAACCCGGCCTCGGTGCTGATTCCGGTGACGCGGCTGGAGGGCTTCGGCTTCACCGCACTGGGCGCCGCCACCGGTGGCGGCTTCGTGGCCGGCCAGGGCGGTGTGATGCGGCTGGACGGCAGCGTCGACCCGATCGGCCCGCGCGCACTGTTCCTGCGCCTGGGCTCGGCGGCATCGGAGCTGACCGGGCATTCGCGCGCCGCGCAATGGATGCTGCTGCAGCAGATGGTCGACGAAGCACGCGGCCAGGTTGCTGCGGATTCGCCGCACGCGCTGTTGACCCCGGCCGGGCGCCGCATGCTCAGCCGCTACCTGGCCGGCCAGGGCCGCATCGTGGTGGAGGTCGATCGTGCATCGGACATCCGCCAGCTGCTGCGCTGGGCCGCGCGCGAGAAGGTGAAGATCGCGATTGCCGGTGCCGGCGAAGCCTGGCAGGTCGCGCCGGAGCTTGCCGCCGCACAGGTGCCGGTGTTCGTTGACGTGCTGGCCAACCTGCCGGCCAGCTTCGACCAGCTCGGTGCCACCCTGGAAAACGCCGCGCGCCTGCAGCGTGCCGGCGTGGCGGTTTCCTTCGTGCAGCGCGGCGACGCCACCCACAACGCGCGCAAGATGCGCCAGCTGGCCGGCAACGCGGTGGCCAACGGCCTGCCGTGGGCCGATGGCCTGGCCGGGCTGACCCGGGTGCCCGCACAGGCATTCGGGGTGGCCGACCAGATCGGCAGCATCGAGCCGGGCAAGCGCGCCGATCTGGTGCTGTGGGAAGGTGATCCGCTGGACGTGGCGCACTATGCCGAACAGGTCTGGCTGGGCGGCCGTGCGATGCCGATGCGCTCGCGCCAGACCGACCTGCGCGACCGCTACCTGCAGCGCAACGCGCAGCCCTGACCGCACACGAGGACACACCGATGGCGACACTGCGCTGGTACTTCGACTTCGTCTCGCCCTACTCCTACCTCCACTGGCAGAAGCTGAAGCAGTTGCCGCAGTTCGCGCAGATCCAGACCGTGCCGATCGCCTTCGGTGCGGTGCTGCATCACCTGGGCAACCTGGGGCCGGCGGAAATCCCCGCCAAACGCCGCTTTGCGTATCGCCACCTGCAGTGGACCGCGCAGGCCGAGGGCACCCCGATGCGCTTCCCGCCCGGCCATCCGTTCAATCCGTTATCGGCGCTGCGCCTGTGCCTGGCCGCCGGGGCCAGCGCACAGGCAGTGGACCTGCTGTTCGACTGGATCTGGCGCGATGGCCATGCCGGTGACAGCGCCGAGGCCCTGCGCGAACCGGGGGCGCAGCTGGGCATCGCGGATGTCGCGGCTGCCATTGCCGATCCGGCGGTGAAGGAGCAGCTGCGGCGCAACACGGAGGCCGCCATCAGCGCGGGCGTGTTCGGGGTCCCGACCCTGGCCATCGACCAGGAACTGTTCTGGGGCAACGACGCCCATCCCCTGATGGCGGCCGTACTGGCTGATCCGGCCCTGCTGCTGCAGCCCGAATGGCAACGCCTGGACAGCCTGCCGGTGGCGGTGCAGCGCAATCGCTGAACAGGACGGGGCGCGTTTCCCTCGCGCGCCCGCCCAGGTTTTGAGATAGTTTTCACATTTCCGAACCTACAACCGCCCTGGAGGGGGAGCCGCGGATGCGCATCGGAATCGTCGTCGACTCGGCCTGCGACCTGCCGCAGGACTTCATTGCCGAGCACAACATCGTGCTGCTGCCGATCACCGTCCGCATCGGCGAAGCCGTGCTGGCCGATCACCGCGATGAGCAGGCCACGCTGAGCTTCCTGCACGCGCACGTGGCCGAGCATGGTGCTGAAGCGGAAACCATCCCGTTCAGCGTCAACCAGATCCGCGACCTGTTCCTGCAGCAGCTGGTGATCGATTACGACCACGTGTTCTGCATGACCATCACCAAGACCCGCAGCCCGATCCATGACAACGCGCTGCAGGCCAGCTTCGCCATCCTCAACGACTACAAGCCGGTGCGTCAGGCAGCGGGCTACAACTCGCCGTTCGCGCTGCGCGTGCTCGACACCCAGAACCTGTTCGCTGCCCAGGCGGTGACCGCGGTGGAAGCCGTGCGCCTGCGCGACAGCAATGCCAGCGTGCAGCAGATCCGCGAGCGGCTGGAGGAACTGGCCAGCAACGTGCACGGCTACATGGTCACCCGTGACCTGTACTACATGCGCGCGCGTGCGCGGCACAAGGGCGACCGCAGTGTCGGCCTGCTCAGCGCCGCCCTGGGCAGCGCGCTGGACATCAAGCCGGTGCTGCATGGCTACCGCGGCGAGACCGGGCCAGTCGCCAAGATCAAGGGATTCGACAATGCCGTGCAGAAGCTGTTCGCGGTCGTCGGCCAGCGCGTGCGTGCCGGGCTGATGACACCGACGGTGTGCGTCAGCTACGGCGGTGAGCTGGAAGAGCTGCGCACCCTGCCCGGCTACGCACAGCTGAAAGAGGTCTGCGCCACCCATGGCGTGACCGTGTACGAATCGGTGATGAGCCTGACCGGCATGGTCAACGTCGGCAAAGGCGCGGTCACCGTGGGCTTCGCCGATGGGCCGCATCGGTTCGAGTGAGGCCCCATCACGGCGCGAATCTGCACATCGATTCCACCGCGGCTGTGCCAGTCTTGCCTCACTTCAAGGAGAACTCCATGCCTGCGCAGTACCACATCAGCCTGCCCGACCCGTCCAAGGCCCGTGGCAATGACCCTGACCTGTCCTTCCATTCGCAGGGCGCCGCCGGCTTCGCCGAAGAGCTGCAGGACGCTCTGCGCAGCGGCACGCTGTTCGAGCGCTGGAAGGCCAAGCAGCCCGACCCGGATGCGGTGGAACCGCAGTGGGGCGTGACCGATCCGGACGCCACCGTGACCGGCGAGCAGAAAGACCTGCGCATCAATTTGGTGGCCACCACCCGCATCGACAGTGACGTGTTCAAGCAGCGCCTGCGCCTGCTGGCCGGCCACCATTGGGAACTGCGCGACGTGCGTTGAGGCCCTGCTCTGGTAGATGCCAACCTTGGTTGGCGCTTCAAAAAAGGCCGCCAACCAAGGTTGGCAACTACTGGGACACGAGGTAGTGCCGGCCGCTGGCCGGCATCCACACGCGCCATGAAAATGCTGGCCAGCGGCCGGCACTACCAGCCGCCGCCCAGCGCGCGGTACAGCTCCACCCGAGCGATCGCAGCCGTGGCCTGGCTGTTGGCCAGCGCAGCCTGGTTGTCCAACGCGATGCGCTGGGTGGTCAGCACGTCCAGCATGTCGACCACGCCGGCCTGGTACTGCCGGCGCGCCGCCCCCAGTGCGGTCTCGCTCTCATCCACCGCCACGTGCAGCTGCACGGTGCGCTGCTGTTCGGCGGCGTAGCCATCGATGGCATCGTCCACTTCATGCCATGCCTGCAGCACCGTGCGCTGGAACTGCAGGGACGACTGTTGCTGCTGCAGCTTGCTCAACGCGAGGTTTGCCTTCAGCCTGCCGCCCTGGAAGATCGGCAGGCTGATCGACGGCCCGATGCTGAAGCGATGTGCGTTCCAACCATCCAGATCATCGAGCTGCTTGGCCTGGAAGCCCGCGTCGCCGTTCAAGGTGATGCGCGGCAGGAAACTGGCCTTGGCCACGCCGATGCCGGCCGTTGCGGCATGCAACGCCGCTTCGGCACGACGGATGTCCGGGCGACGCCCGGCCAGTTCGCTGGGCAGCCCCACCGCAACGGCCGGCAGTGCAGGCCAGTCGCGGCGTGCATTCTGCAGCTGCGCATCCAGTGCCTGCGGAGGCTGCGCCAGCAGGAACGCCAGTGCATTGCGCAGCTGCGATTCACGATGCCGCAGTGGCGCGATGCGTGCCTGCAGCGATGCCACCTGCGCGGACGCGCTGGACACCTGCAGCGTGCTGGCCACGCCTTGGCGCTGACGCGCTTCGGTCAGGCGCTTGATGTCGAGGGCGATGCTGAGGTTGTCCTCGGTGATCGCCAGCAGCTGCCGCGTCGCACGCAGCTGCAGGTAATCACGCGCGGTTTCCGCCAGCAACACGATGCGCACTGCATGTGCATCCTCCTCGGCCATCTGCACGCGCGCGTCGGCCGCTTCCACCTGCCGGCGCACGCGGCCCCACAGGTCCAGCTCCCAGCTCAGGCCGATACCGGCCTGGAACAGCCCGTAGTCATCACGACCACCGTTGCCGGATGGATCGTTCAAGCCCACCTCGCTGTTGCGTGCGCGTGCGCCGCTGGCGGTTGCGCTGACGCTGGGCAGACGGTCGGCGGCGGTGATGCCGCGTGCAGCGCGGCTCTGCTGCACGCGGTTGGCCGCCAGCTGCAGGTCCAGGTTGGCAGCCAGCACCTGGCTGGCCAGCTGGCCCAGCAGCGGATCGTCGAAACCGGCCCACCAGGCCGCGTCCTGGTCGATGGCGTTGCCGGCGACAGCCTCACCCCGCCAATGGCTGGGCAGTTCCGCCTGCGGGCGTACGAAGTCCGGACCCATCGTGCAGGCAGCCAGGGCCGTACACAGGGTCGCCGCAACGAAGGTGCGGAACACGGTGACTGCGCTCATGCACCCTCCCCGCTCTTGTGACCCGGACTGTGCTGCACGCTCTGCGCGCGCGCGCGGCTGCCCAGATCGACACTGGCTTCCACCGACATGCCGGCACGCAGCTGGTCCAGCAGCGGCTGGCCCGGCTCCAGCACGATCTTCACCGGAATGCGCTGCACCACCTTGGTGAAGTTGCCGGTGGCGTTCTCCGGTGCGACGGCAGCAAAGGTGACGCCGGTGGCCGGTGCAATGCTGTCGATGTGCCCGCGCAGCGGCTTGCCCGGGAACACGTCCACCTTCAGTTCGACCTGCTGGCCGGCCTGCATGCGGGTCATCTGCGTTTCCTGGAAGTTGGCGACCACGAAGGCACGCTTCAGCGGCACCACCGCGGCCACCGGGGTGCCCGGGGTCAGGTAGGCACCCACGCGCACTGCGCGGCGACCGACCATGCCATCGATCGGCGCGCGCAGCACGGTGTGCGACAGATCCAGTTCGGCGCGCGCCTGCGCCGCTTCTGCACGCTGCACCGCCGCCTGCGCGGCCTGCACGCCCGCGCTGAGGATGTCGGTGCGCTGGCGTGCGGTCGACAGCGCGGCCTGGCCCTGCTGCAGATGCGCACTGGCCACGGCCTGCTTCGACTGCGCCTGCTGCGCGTTCTGCACGGTACCGGCGCCGTCACGGGCCAGTTCGCGGTAGCGCTGCTGGTCGGCACTGGCCAGGGTCAGTTCGGAACGGCTGACATCGACGCTGGCCCTGGCCTGCTCGATCAGCGAGTCCTGCTGGGCCAGTGCGGCCTGCGCATTGGCCAGCTGTGCACGGGCATTGCCGAGGTCGGCACGGGCCGCCTGCAGGGCGACCTGGTAGTCGCGGTCGTCGATGCGGGCGAGCACGTCGCCGGCCTTCACCGACTGGTTGTCTTCTACTTCCACGGCACTGACGAAGCCGGGAATCTTCGGCGCCACCAGGGTGTAGTCAGCCACCACGTACGCATTGTTGGTGGTCTGGTGGCCGCCATCGCGCAGCAGCAGCCAGGCGCCGATGGCCAGGGCCAGCACGCCCAGGCCCAGGCCGGTGTTGAGAGTGGTTCGATTGATCGTCATGAGGGAATTCCTGCGAAAGGTTCAGGCCACGGCACGTGGCGGATGGATGCGGGTGGGCATCCAGGCAATGAGGGGAATGAAGGCCAGCGCCACCAGTGCGACCACCCAGTACAGGTCGGCCGAGGTCAGCGCCTGTACCTGTGCATGCAGGCGCGCGCCCAGCTGCGGGCCATCGGCCAGCCACGGTTGCTCGCCAAGGCGGTCGACCAGCACGGTGGAATGGAAATGACGGCGGCCCTGAGCGACGGCATCCAGTACGCCGCTGGCGAGTACCGCAGCGAAACCCTTGACCGTGTTGAACCACGCCGAGGCGAACGGGCCGTCCTGTGGCGCCAGGCCGCCGGTGGCCAGCATCAGCAGCGGCAGCACCGCCATTGGCTGGGCAAACACCTGCAGCAGCTGCACCCACAGGAAGTTGTCGCGGATCCAGGCCACGTCCAGGTGCGAGCCCAGCCAGCAGGCCAGCGCCAGCATCGCCAGGCCGGTGGCCTGCACCCAGCGGCAGTCCACCGCGCGGATGTTCAACAGGGCCGCCACCATCGGCAGCGCGATCACCTGTGGCAGTGCCACCCACAGCAGCATCGGAGCCGTCTGCAGCGGCCGGTAGCCCTGCACGCTGGCAAGGAAGCCGGACGGGATGGAGATCACCGCCAGCAGCACGAACAGCACGCCGCCCAGCGTCACCAGCGAGTAGCTTAGGTTGCGGTTGGCCAGCAGCTGCA
This sequence comes from Stenotrophomonas sp. 78350_Sma, assembly GCF_056482105.1. Lineage (NCBI taxonomy): Bacteria > Pseudomonadati > Pseudomonadota > Gammaproteobacteria > Lysobacterales > Lysobacteraceae > Stenotrophomonas > Stenotrophomonas sp. 78350_Sma. Next base: position 3,910,405 of record NZ_CM151182.1, read on the forward strand.
GCTTGAAGAACGGCAAGGGGTGGAACCATTCATTGATCATGAACAGCACCATCAGGCCGGCACCGCCACCGATCATCATCATGATCATCGGCGAGTCGAACCAGTTCAGGCGTGGGCCCTGCACCAGGCCCAGCACCAGCAGCACCAGCGCTGGCAGGCCCAGCAGCAGGCCAACCGTATCGAACTGGGCGAAGCGTTCGAGCCGCAGCGGGTCCTGCGGCAGGCCCCAGCCGACCATCGCCATGGCAGCCAGGCAATACGGCACGATCTGCCAGAACGCCCAGTGCCAGCCCACCTGCTCGACCCAGAATGCAGCCAGTGGCGTGCCCATGCTCGGGCCGAAGGTAGCGGTCAACGCGTAGCCCGCCAGGCCATACAGCTTGATGCCGGGCGGCAGGAAGCGCAGGGCCACGCTCATCAGCAGCGGCGGCAGTGCACCACCGCACAGGCCCTGCAATGCGCGCAGCAGCAGGAACACCTGCAGGTTAGGGGCAAGCGGGCACAGCACGCCCAGCACCATGAAGCCGCCGATCATCGCCAATGCGAAGCGGCGCAGCGAGAAGGTGGCGGCGCACCACGGGGCGAAGGCCATCGCGCTGACCGACATCGCGCTGTAGAGGGCGACGATCCAGCTGCCGTCATCGACGCTGAAACCCATCGCGCCACGGATGTCGGCCAGGGCGACCTTGGTGATGTTCTCGTTGAAGCCCGACACCAGCACCGCCAGCAGCACGCCACACAGGCCGACCAGGACGCGGCGGTCGAGCCCGGGGGCGGCGGCAGGACGGGGGGCTGCGGCGACCGGGACAGCGGCAGCCGGCGTACTCATCGCCGGGCACCGATCCGTGCAGTGCACGGCATATTGAGGGTCATTGGAATGCGCTCAGTGAAACTCCGGGGAGCGCAGTCTAGGGAGCCGGTACCCTGTGAAAAATGGCGTCGCCGGCATCCCAGGCGTGCGTCCGGCGCACGCCTGCCGATGTCAGCGGTGAGCGTCCTCGGCGCGCTCGCACATGGTCTTGATCGAGCGGCGCAGCCACTGGTGCGCGGCATCGTTGTCCAGCCGCGGATGCCAGGCCTGCACGATGGCCGCGGTACGCACCGGGATCGGTAGCGGGAACAGGCGCAACGGCAGGCGCATGCTGACGATCCGCTCCAGCATCACGCTTGGCATCTGCGGCAGGATCAGGTCCGATTCGGCCGCCGCGAAGATCGCACCATGGAAGGTCGGGCTGATCAGCGCCACGCGGCGCTGCAGGCCGAGCGTGGCCAGGTCATCGTCGATCGGCCCACGTGGCAGGCCACGGCGCGACACCGCGATGTGGTCGCACGCGGCAAAGCGCTCGGCACTGATCTCCTCGTCGAACAGGGGATGGTCCTCGCGCGCGGCGCCCATGAACGAGGTACTGAACAGGTTCTGCACCTTGGTGTCGGGCGCGTGCTTGCCGGCGGTGCTGATGTACAGGTCGATCCGGCCCTGCGCCATCGCATCGTCGTCGGTATCGCCTTCGGGCACGAAGCGCAGCACCGCGCGCGGCGCCTGCTGGCGGAACAGTTCACGCAGGCGTCCGCCGAATCCGCCGATGAAGACATCATTGGCGCGGACATTGAAGGTACGCTCCAGGGTGCGCAGGTCGATCTCGCGACCGGCATTGAAGACGCGGTGGGCCTGCTCGATCACGTCGCGGACCTGCTCACGCAACTGCAGGGCGCGGGGCGTGGGCGCCAGCCCGCGGCCGGCACGCACCAGCACCGGGTCACCCAGGGCGGTGCGGATCCGGCCCAGGGTACGGCTCATCGCCGGCGCGCTCAGGTTCATCCGCCGCGCGGCGGCAGCCACGCTGCATTCGTCGATCAGCACATCCAGTGCCAGCAACAGGTTCAGGTCCGGCAGGGGCATGACAGTCTCCAGTGGAGCATTCTCCAGTAAGCCGGATGACTCTACGGCACTCCTGGCCTCCATGGATTGCGTCTGACGCATTCATTGACTGCCGCGCACGGCATGGGTGCGCGCGATGACATCGGCGACCATCCCCGGCCTGCCAAGGAGACATCCATGTTCAATACCCTGCTGGTCGCCCTGGATGGTGGCCCCCAGCACGCGCGCGTGCTGGACCTGGCCGCGGCCATTGCCGGCCCCCGCAGCCGCCTGCACCTGCTGTGCGTGCTCGATCCCGAATTCGCGCTGGCCGCCGATGCCAGCGAAGCCGACCGCATCGAGTACCCGGAAGCCGCCCGCCAGCGCTCCCGCGCCGAGGCGGTGCTGGCCGAAGCCCTGGCCGAGCTGCGCGAGCGCGGCGTCGATGCCATCGCGCAGATCCCCTCCGGCGACCCCGGCGAAGTCATCAGCGACCAGGCCAGGCGGCTGAAGTGCGACCTGATCGTGATCGGCCACCGCCACCTGTCCCGGCTGGAACGACTGTTCGAACCCTCGATCGGGCAATGGACCATCGATCACGCCCCCTGCCCCGTGCTGGTGGAAACCCGCGACCCACAACCCTAGCTGCCATGGCCTCCCGTTCCCCCTTGTTTCCCACCCGGGTCAGCTACCGTGCCTTCGGCCGCCAGTTCGGCCGTGGCGAGCAGGCGCTGCTGGCGGCGATACGCCAGCTGCGTGACCCCGATCTCGTGGCCGATGGACTCGCACAGCTGAGCGGCCTCGGCCTTGATCCTGAAGGCTGCGACGCGTTCATCAACCTGCTGCCACTGCTGGCCGCGCCCGCGGCACCGATCGACCTGCTGCCCGCCGGCTCTCCCTTCATTGCCGCCAGCGAACTGGACCTGCTGGTCTGCCTGCTGCGCATCGCCCAGTGGCGGCATGCACGGCCCCGCGAAGACGACACGCTGGCACCACTGCGGCAGCAGCTGGCACGCTGTGCTGTCGCTGTGCAGGCAGCGAAACTGCCGTTGCGACAGCGATCATTGTCACCTGTCGGGCTGAGGCTGCTCGATCCCACCGGCTGGCTGCGGCAACGATGACCCGGCCACACCGCCCATGTGCAATCACGCACAGGGACCGGGCACCTGGCGCGCTCAGCAATCCATCCTGCCGTGCGAACTGCCCTCGTCGTCGAGCACGTGTGCATGCAGGATCACCTGGTTGCGACCAGCCCGCTTGGCGGCATACAGGCCGGCATCGGCATCCGCCAGCAACTGATCGGCACTGGCCAGCGCCGGCGGATGCAGGTAGCCGACGCCGATGCTGATACTGACCGACCCTTCCGGCAGTGGCAGCGCCGCCACCGCCTCGCGCAGGCGCTCGGCCAGCGCCAGCACACCCGACAGCGGGCTTCCAGGCACGATCACTGCGAATTCCTCGCCGCCATAGCGGGCGACACTGTCACCAGCGCGGCCGGCACTGATCTTCAGGACCGTGGCCACGGCCTGCAGGCAGCGGTCCCCGGCCGGATGTCCGTGGCGGTCGTTGAAGACCTTGAAATGGTCGATGTCCAGCAACAGCAGGCCCAGCTCGCTGCCGCTGCGCCGCGCACGGTTCCATTCCGCCAGCAGCAGCGCATCGAACTCGCGCCGGTTGGCCACGCCGGTCAGGCCATCCTGCCGTGCCAGCTGGTCCAGCGATGCCTGCCGTTCCATCAGGTCCACCTGCAGCAGGATGCTGCGCACGCCGAAGCCCAGCGTTGCCACCACGAAGCCGGTGACCGCCAATGGTCGCGCGTGGTCGACCACCAGCGTCCCGACCACCAGCAGCAGCAGCGGCAGGATCATCGGGCCGGCCGCCTGTACCGTGCGTGCCAGCCGCGGATGCAGCACGAAGCTCGGCGCAGGCGCCCGGCTCAGCGCCAGCAGTGCCAGCAGCAGGAACGGCAGGTCGATCAGCAGGTCGTTGTAGGCACCGAACGACTGCTCCTCGGTGTAGTGGTTGATGTAGTACGCCACCAGCAGGTACACGACGGCGTACATCGCCAGCGCACGGAAGAAGTTGCGCCGCTCCGGAACGTCGCCGACCAGCCAGCGCACCACAGCGAACGCCGCAATGCACAGGTTCTGGATGTCGAACATGCGCTGCATGTTGGCCATCGCGTGGTCATCAACATCGATGCGGGCGGCGAACGATTGCGCGTGCACGAAGAACAGCACACCCAGCAGCGCGGCCATGGCCGCGTCGATCAGGCTGATGCTCAGCCGTTCGCGGCGTGCGCGGGCCAGGATGAACACCAGCGGCACACCGTAAAGCACATACAGGAACAGACTGACCTGCGGCGTGACATCGGCACGGCCCGCGCCCAGCGCATCGACCATGTTGAAGGCCATGCCTCCGCCCCACAGCAGCAGGGCCAGCGCGGTGGCGCGCCACCCCAGCGCGGCGCCATCGCGGCGGGCCCGCCACAGGCAGGCGGCAGCGGCCAGCAGCGGGGCGCCGGTCAGGAACACGAACGAACCCGCACCGACGGGCCCCGGCCACATGGCCAGGACCAGGCCGTGGCACAGCACATACAGCAGCGCCAGCACTACCGGCATGCATCCCCCGATCAGCAAGGCCGTATGGGCGCACGATAGCCCCGCCCGCGCCACAGCGGCGTGATCCACTGCTGCAAGACGACACTCCGCGTGCACCGCCATGGTAGCGCCGGCCGCTGGCCGGCAATCCCAGGGAATCACAGGGCTGCAGGTTGCCGGCCAGCGGCCGGCACTACCGGAAAGCCTTCAGCCGTGCAGGGCGCGAGCGTGGTGGGCGATGTGCTCGCCGATGAAACTGGCGATGAAGTAGTAGCTGTGGTCGTAGCCGGGCTGCAGGCGCAGGGTCAGCGGGTGGTTGGCGGCATCGCAGGCCTGCTGCAGGCGCTCGGGTTGCAGCTGGGCCTGCAGGAATTCATCGGCATCACCCTGGTCGACCAGCAGCGGCAGGCGCTCGCTGGCGGTCGTCAGCAGCGCGCAGGCATCCCACTGCGCCCAGTCGACCGGGTTGTCCCCCAGATACGCGTGGAACGCCTTCTGCCCCCACGGTACATGGCTGGGCGCGACGATCGGTGAGAACGCCGACACGCTGCGGTAGCGCCCCGGGTTGCGCAGTGCGATCACCAGCGCACCATGGCCGCCCATCGAGTGGCCGCTGATGCCACGCGCATCGGTGACCGGGAAATGCGCCTCGATCAGTGCCGGCAGCTCCTGTGCCACGTAGTCGTGCATGCGGTAGTGCTTCGCCCACGGTGCACGGGTGGCATTGAGGTAGAACCCCGCCCCCTTGCCCAGGTCATAGCCCTCGGCATCAGCCACGTCATCGCCGCGCGGGCTGGTATCAGGCGCAACGATGATCACGCCGTGCTCGGCCGCATAGCGCTGCGCGCCGGCCTTGGTGATGAAATTCTGCTCGGTGCAGGTCAGGCCGCTCAGCCAGTACAGCACCGGCAACGTCTGCGTTTCCGCCTGCGGCGGCAGGTACACGGCGAACTGCATGTCGCAGCCCAGCGTGGTGGAATGATGGCGGTAGACGTCCTGCCAGCCGCCGAAACAGGCGCGGTGTTCAATGCGTTCCATGGTGCTCTCCTGCGCGGCGCGTCAGCGCACGCGTGCTTCTGGTAGATGCCGACCTTGGTCGGCTTATCCACGCGCGGCGTGGATGCCTTTGTTGATCCGTTCATCCAGCTGCGCCAGCAGGCGCAGCAACGACTCGACGCCAGGCTGGCCATCAAGATTGCGCCAGGCCGCCACGGCCACATCGCTGCGCGGCGGCCACTGCCCGACCGCGCGCGCCTCGTAGAGGCGCGGCAGGAACACCTGCGCAAGCCACTGCTCGAACGGCATGCCATCGTCGCTGCCGAAGGCCGAGGTCACCGCACGCGGTGGCCCCACCTCGCCCACTACCCAGCCCAGCGCACGCAACGCCTGCTCGATCGGCACCACCAGGGCCGCGCGCGGGTCTTCCGCACGCGGCCGGCGCAGGGCATCGAACCAGCCCATGACGCGGCTCAGTAGTGGACCACCGAACGGATCGACTTGCCTTCATGCATCAGGTCGAAGGCGTCGTTGATCTTGTCCAGGTCCATGGTGTGGGTGACGAACGGAGCCAGTTCGATATCGCCCTTCATCGCATCCTCGACCATGCCCGGCAGCTGGCTGCGGCCCTTCACGCCGCCGAAGGCGGTGCCCATCCACTTGCGCCCGGTCACCAACTGGAACGGACGGGTGGAGATCTCCTGGCCCGAACCGGCCACGCCGATCACCACGCTCTGGCCCCAGCCACGGTGCGCGCATTCCAGCGCCGCGCGCATCACGTTGACGTTACCGATGCACTCGAAGCTGTGGTCCACGCCCCAGGTGGTCATTTCAACGATGACCTGCTGGATCGGCTTGTCGAAATCCTTCGGATTGATGCAGTCGGTGGCACCGAATTCGCGCGCCAGCTCGAACTTGGACGGGTTGGTGTCCACCGCGATGATGCGGCCGGCCTTGGCCTGGCGTGCACCCTGGATCACCGCCAGGCCGATGCCACCGAGGCCGAACACGGCCACGCTGTCGCCTTCCTGCACCTTGGCGGTGTTGTGCACCGCGCCAATGCCGGTGGTGACGCCACAGCCGAGCAGGCAGACGTGCTCCGGGTTGGCGTCCGGGTTGATCTTCGCCAGCGAGACCTCGGCAACGACGGTGTACTCGCTGAAGGTCGAGCAGCCCATGTAGTGGTACAGCGGCTCGCCGTTGTAGCTGAAGCGGCTGGTGCCATCCGGCATCACGCCCTTGCCCTGGGTAGCGCGCACCGAAACGCACAGGTTGGTCTTGCCGCTCTTGCAGAACAGGCACTCGCCGCACTCGGCGGTGTACAGCGGAATCACGTGGTCGCCGGGCTTGACGCTGGTCACGCCCTCGCCGACCTCCACCACGATGCCGGCGCCTTCGTGGCCCAGCACCACCGGGAACAGACCTTCCGGATCATCGCCGGACAGGGTGAACGCATCGGTGTGGCAGACACCGGTGTGGGTGATCTTGACCAGCACTTCGCCCTTCTTCGGCGGGGCGACGTCGATCTCGACGATCTGCAGCGGCTGGCCGGGACCAAAGGCGACGGCGGCACGGGACTTCATGGGTGGACTCTCCAGAGACAGGCAATGACAGGATGGGCGGCGCCATGTTGCGCCGTCGTTTACTTCAGGTACGAGCGGATCAACGCGCTCATGTCGCGCACGCGTTCGGCGCGTTGTTCATCGGAGGCTGCGGGCTGCCCGAACTCCTCGCGCAGATGAGCCTCCATCACCTCGGACATCAGGCCGTTGACCGCGCCACGGATGGCCGCGATCTGCTGCAGCACCGGCCCGCAGTCGGCACCGGCTTCCAGCGCGCGGTCCAGCGCATCGCACTGGCCGCGGATGCGGCGCACGCGGGCCAGGACCTTCTTTTTCTCTTCGGGGGAGTGCGGCATGGCGAAGCCACCTCGAAACTATACTGGGGGATAGTATACACACCCGATTTCCGGGCTCAATCCCGGGGCATCAGTCGAACACGCCCTGAGCCGCCAGCCGCGCAAGTTCATCCACCACATAGCGCACCTTCGGCCGCAGGTGGCGGGTCGGTGGCCACAGCGCATGGATGTCGATATGCCGCTGCATGTCTGCGTCCAGCACCGACTGCAGCGCGCCGGATTCCAGATGACGTCGCACCAGTGAGATGGGCATCTGGCAGATGCCCAGCCCGGCGATGGCCGCGTCGATCACCGCGTCACCGTCGTTGAGCTGGTAGGCCGCATTCGGAATGAAGGTTCCTTCCGCATCATCGCTGCCGATCCGCCACGCCACCGGCTGGCCGTGGCGGAAGCCGACGATGCTGCGGTGCTGTGCCAGTTCCTCAACGGTGTGCGGGGTGCCATGTGCGTGCAGGTACGCCGGCGATGCACAGGTGACCAGCCGCTGGCGCCCCAGCCGGCGTGCCACCAGATGCTCGGCCTGGTGCAGCCCACCGAAGCGGATCAGCAGGTCGATGCCTTCCTCAACGGGATCGATGAAGTGATCGGTGAAGGTCATCGTCAACTGCAGGTCCGGGTACTGCCGGCACAGCCGCAGCAGCACCGGCAGCACCACCAGCCGCCCGAACGAGGACGGCATGTCGATGCGCAGCCGCCCGCTGGGCAGTCCGGCCGACCCCAGACAGGCCTCGGCCGCGGAAATCTCTTCCAGCGCCGCAGCGCAGGAGGCGTAGTACGCCTCGCCGTCGCTGGTCAGCGCGATGCGCCGCGTGGTGCGGTGGAACAGGCGCACACCCAGCCGCGTTTCCAGCCGCGCGATGGCCTTGCCCACCGCCGAACGCGAGATGCCCAGTGCGTCGGCGGCTTCGGTGAAGCTGCCCGAGCGGGCCGTGGTAACGAAGGTCACCAGGCCGTTCAAGGATTCCAGTGGCAACATCTTTCACGCTCCATTAGGGACAAATAGTCCCGCCCGATGGGAAATCGAAGCGCTTTATGCATTCGCATGTCAACACCATCCTGTGTCTATCGCGCCGCTGGCGCCTCCCCCGCACCGAGATGACCGATATGACTGCCGCCCTCTTCCGCCCGTTCGACCTGTCAGGAACCGCCCTGCGCAACCGCATCGCGATGGCCCCGATGACCCGCGCCCGCAACCCCGGCGTCGTGGCCAACGAACTGACCGCCCAGTACTACCGGCAGCGTGCCAGCGCCGGCCTGATCATCAGCGAAGGCACCCCGGTCTCGCCGCAGGGCCAGGGTTACATCGACGTGCCGGGTATCTGGTCGGCCGAGCAGGTGGCCGGGTGGACACTGGTCACCGAGGCGGTGCATGCCGCTCAGGGCACGATCTTTGCCCAGCTCTGGCACGTCGGCCGCATGTCGCATGCCTCACTGCAGCCCGATGGTGGGCAACCGGTCAGCGCCGGCACGCGCCCGGTGGCCAGCGCACCGAAGAACACCTCGTTCGTCTATCTGGAAGACGGCAGCCGCGGCCACGCCGATCCCACCCCGGCACGTGCACTGGCCACCGACGAGATCCCCGGCATCATTGCCGACTTCGCACGGGGCGCCGACAACGCGATCAGCGCCGGCTTCGACGGCATCGAGCTGCATGCGGCCAACGGCTACCTGTTCGAGCAGTTCCTCAACCCGCTCATCAACGAACGCGATGATCGCTACGGCGGCTCGCTGCCCAATCGCGCGCGGCTGATCCTGGAGACGGTCGATGCCATGGCCGAACGCATCGGTGCGCATCGCATCGGCGTGCGCCTGGCACCGAACAACCTCACCTTTGACATGCCGTTCTATCCCGGCAACGAAGCCACCTATCTGTACCTTGCCGAGGAACTGGGCAAGCGCGGGCTGGCCTACGTGCACCTCAATGACAACCAGCAGGCGGGGCAGCCGGTGCTGGGCGAGGCGTTCCTGCAACAGTTCAAGCAGGCCTACGGTGGCACCGTGATCCTGGCCGGTGGCATGACCCGCGAACGCGCCCTGCAGCTGGTCGAGGCGGGCACCATCGACCTGGCCGCGTTCGGCCAGCCGTTCATCGCCAACCCGGATCTGGTCGAACGCCTTCAGCGCGACGTCGCGCTGGCCACGCCCGACCGCAGCACCTATTACGGTGGCGGCGAGGCGGGCTACCTCGATTACCCGAGCGCACAGTAGAGCCACGCCGTGCGCCGATGCGGGCGTACACTGCCCACCCGCATCCACCGGATCTGACCATGGATACGCCCACCGCAGCGTTCATCGTCAACCTCGATGTCCCCGATCTCGCCGTTGCCGAAGACTTCTACATCCGAGCCTTCGGCCTGCGCATCGGCCGCCGTCTCGGCCCGGGCGCGGTGGAACTGCTCGGTGGGCCAGCGCCGCTTTACCTGCTGCAGAACGAGGGCGGCAGCGCCGCCACCGAAGACGGCGACGTGCGCGACTACGATCGCCATTGGACGCCGCTGCACCTGGACTGGGTGGTGAATGACATCGAAGCGGCGCTGGTACGAGCGGTTGCGGCCGGGGCGACGCTCGAGCAGTCCGTGCGCGAGCGTCGCTGGGGGCACATCGCCGTGCTGGCCGATCCGTTCGGCCACGGCTTCTGCCTGATCCAGTTCAGCGCTGAAGGCTACGACGCGCTGGTCGAATGACCGGCGCCACGTTCACCACGGCAACGGCACCGCTTCGCCGTTGGCGCGCTCGCCGTAGTACAGCGACGGCAGCAGGCGCGAGAGGAAACTGAACTCCGTGTAGCAATGCTTGAGCAGGCCCAGGCCGACCGCATCGCCGGCATCGCAGCGTGGATCGACGCTGTCCAGGCCAAGCACGAAGCGGCTGCGCAGCACACAGCCAAACGGCGTATCACGCGCCACGTGCAGCATCTGCCCGTCGCAGGGATCAGCGTTTGCATCCAGGCGGACATGGTCGCCGAAGCCGATGCGCGCGGCGATCACCGCCGATACATCGCCTGCATCCTGTGCCGCCTGCAGGCGCTCGGGCACCAGCAACGTGCGCGGGTCATGGAACTTCAGACGCGCCGCCACCGGCGGAATGTCGGCCAGCGCTTCCACCGCATGGATGCTGGCACCGTGGTAGCTGCGTCCGCGCTGCCAGGCCGCGTCCCAGCCGCGGTGCTCGACATGATCGACCGGATGCCACCAGCGGATGTGCTGGGTGGTCTCGAAGAAGGTGAACCACCAGTCCAGCATGCGGCCCTTGCAGCCATGAAGATCGGTGCGCACCGCCACCGTCAGGGTGCCGTCTTCGCGGCGCTGGATACCGGTCTCCAGGCGCATCGGTGCCGGGTCGAGCAGATCGTGGTGGTCCAGCCAGGCGCGGGCGTTCACAGCGGTATCCATCGGGGTCTCCTGTGGTGTCGGGAGACCCGACAATACGGAAACGCTATTCGTTTCGCAATTGTCCGGATGCGGTAAGATGGGCGCAATGAACAGCACCACCCTGCCCGAGCCACCCTCACCAACCCGCCGCCGCGGCCGCCCGGCGCGACCGGAAGCCGAAGTCCGCCACGCCGTGCTGCAGGCCGCGCTGGAGCTGTTGCTGGCACAGGGTTACGAGGCCACCACCATCGAAGCGGTGGCGGCGCACGCCGGGGTGGCGAAGAAGACCGTGTACCGCCACGCCAGCAACCGCGAGGAACTGGTCGGGTTGGCGGTGCGCGAGTGGACCGACGGCTTCGCGCCACAGTTGCAGCGCGATGCGCGCAATGCCGACGAGGTGCTGCCGTTGCTGCAGGACATCCTGCACGCGGTGTGTGCGCAGGCGCTGTCGGCGCAGGCGGTGCAGGTGTTCCGGCTGCTGGCCACCGATTTCCCCGGCAAGCAGGCGCTGCTGCAGGCCTATCTGGACAACGGCATCGAACGCGGCCGTGCGCTGCTGACCGACTGGCTGGCGCGCCAGCAACAGCGCGGGCTGCTGCGCGAGGGAGACCCGGTGCGCCTGGCGCGGCTGCTGCTGGCGATGGCCGTGGCCGAACCGCTGCGCGAACGCGTGATCGGCGTGGTGGCCGAGGATGCGCCGGTGGACGTGCACCTGCGTGATTGCCTGGTGTTGTTGGGGCCGGTGTTGCAGGGGGCGTAGGGTTGCTCCATCCACGCATGGCGTGGATCTACCGGCCGATCCCGATTCGTTGATCGGCAATGGCCTGCTCCCGGTGGGTGCCGACCGTTGATCGGCACTCCTGCAGCAACTCACTCGCGCAGCATATCCACGAACGCGCGCAGCGCGCCCGGCATCTGCCGCTGCTTCGGGTAGTACAGTGCAAACCCGGCGAACGGTTCGCTCCAGTCTTCCAGCACCGCCACCATCTGCCCGGATTCGATGTACGGCCGCGCCGTATCTTCCAGCACATAGGCCAGGCCGATGCCATCGAGCACCGCGCCGACCACGGTGCCCTGCTCACCCAGCGTCAGCCGCCCCGGCACGTCGATTTCCAGCGCCTGCCCAGCGCGCTCGAACTGCCACTTGTACAGATGCCCGCTGGCGAAGCGGAAGCGGATGCACTCATGCATAGCCAGGTCACGCGGATGCTGCGGGGCCGGACGTCGGCGCAGGTAGTCCGGCGATCCGACAATCAGCCCGCGCAGCGGCGGTCCCATCGGCACTGCCACCATGTCCTCGGGCACGAACTCGTGCAGGCGCACGCCGGCGTCGTAACCCTCGGCGACGATGTCGACCAGGCCGTCGTTCTCGGTCAGCTCCACCCGCACGTCGGGATGGGTGTGCAGGAAGCGCGCCAGCCGTGGTCCCAGCTGTGTCGCTACCGCCGCACGGGTGGCATTGATGCGCAGCAGGCCCGCCGGCGCGGCGCGGAACTGGTTCATCTCCTCCAGCGCGTCATGCACCTGGCCCAGCGCGGGCTGCAGGCGTTCCAGCAGGCGCTGCCCGGCCTCGGTCAGGGCCACGCTGCGGGTGGTGCGATGGAACAGGCCCACGCCCAACCGTTCTTCCAGCGCGCGGATCGCATAGCTCACCGCCGAGGTCGACAGCGCCAGCTCGGCGCCGGCACGGCGGAAGCTGCGGTGACGGGCGACCGCAGCGAACGCGGCCAGGTGGGTAAGATTGTCAGTGGCCATGATTGTGCAGTTCCACTTGATGAATCATGCCGATATCCGCGCTTTTTGCCGCTGGGTACGGGGCGTATTGTAAAGCGCCTTTCGACAAACCCTGCCAAGGATTCCCCATGTCCCTCGCCCGTGGTTACGCCGCCCATTCACATACCGACCCGCTGATTCCGTACGAGTTCGAACGCCGCGCGGTCGGCCCGGACGATGTGCGCATCGAGATCCTCTACAGCGGCATCTGCCACTCCGACCTGCACCAGGCCCGCGACGACTGGGGTGGCTCGATCTACCCGATGGTGCCGGGCCACGAGATCATCGGCCGCGTGACCGAGGTCGGCAGCAACGTCACCCGCTTCAAGGTCGGCGACCACGCCGGCGTGGGCTGCATGGTCGACTCGTGCCGCCACTGCGACGCCTGCGAGCACGACCTGGAGCAGTACTGCGCCGAAGGCGCGACCTGGACCTACAACGGCCGTGAACGCGGAAGCGGCGCGCCGACCTACGGCGGCTATTCCGACCACGTGGTGGTCGAACAGCGCTTCGTGGTGAAGGTATCCGAGACCCTCGACCTGAAGGCCGCCGCGCCGCTGCTGTGCGCCGGCATCACCACCTGGTCGCCGCTGCGCCACTGGAAGGTCGGCCCGGGCCAGAAGGTCGGCGTGATCGGCCTGGGTGGCCTCGGCCACATGGGCGTGAAGTTCGCCAAGGCGCTCGGCGCGCACGTGGTGATGATCACCACCACGCCGGAAAAGGGTGCCGACGCCAAGCGCCTGGGCGCCGATGACGTGCTGGTCTCGCGCGATGCCGCGCAGATGAAGGCGCACGCCGGCAGCTTCGACTTCCTGCTCAACACCATCCCGGTCGGCCATGACACCAACCCGTACATGGGCCTGCTCAAGCGCGAGGCCACCATGTGCCTGGTTGGCGTGCTGACCGAGCTGGACCCGCCGTTGACCGGCGGCAGCGTGATCTTCGGCCGCAAGCACCTGACCGGCTCGGCGATCGGCGGCATGGCCGAAACCCAGGAAATGATGGACTTCTGTGCCGAGCACGGCATCGTCAGCGACGTCGAGATGATCGACATCAAGAACGTCAACGAAGCCTGGGAACGCATGGCGAAGAACGATGTGCGCTACCGCTTCGTGATCGACATGGCGACGATGAAGAACGCCGCCTGATCGATCGGCGACGGTGAACGAAGAACCCCGGCACTGCCGGGGTTTTTTCTGGTCGTGCATTGGGCATGACGAAGGTCAAGGAAGCGGCCATCGCCCTGGCGCAGACTCGCCGCATGGCCCGCCTGCCCTCCCCTGCGATGCTGATGCGTGCGCCGCACCGGCTGCTGTTCTTCATCGGCGCCAGCAACCTGCTGCTGGCCATGCTCTGGTGGGCCCTGTGGCTGGGCGCATTGCGCGGGCTGTGGACGCCGCAGCAGCCACCGCCGCTGCCACCGGCCTGGCTGCACGCGCTGCTGATGCAGTACCTGGTACTGCCCAGTTTCATTTTCGGCTTCCTGCTTACCGTGTTCCCGCGCTGGATGGGGCAACCCGAGCTGCCACGCAGCCGTTATGCGCCGGTCGGTATCGGGCTGTTTGGCGGGCAGGCGCTGCTGATTGCCGCCGCCTGCGGGTGGACAGCCGGGCTGTGGCCTGGCCTGCTTCTGGCAATGGCCGGCTGGAGCGCCGGGTTGATCGTGCTGGGACGCGTGCTCCAGGCCGCCGGCCCCAACCGTAACTGGCATGCGCGCGCCTGCTATGCGGCACTGCTGCTGGGCTGGCTGGGGCTGCTGCTGTTCATGGCGGTGGTGCGCGGCCGCGCCACACTGATGCCGGTCACTGTGGCACTCGGCACCTTCGGCCTGCTGCTGCCGGTCTACCTCACCGTCGCGCATCGGATGATCCCGTTCTTCGCCAACAACGTGGTGGACGGCTATGTGGCGTGGCGGCCGCTGCGCTGGCTGGCCGCGATGTGGGCCCTGCTGATGTTGCGCCTGCTGTTGAGCGCGTTGCAGATCGATAACGCGCTGTGGCTTGCCGATGCACCGCTGCTGGTGCTTTCGTTGCAGGCGCTATGGCACTGGTGGCCGCGCGGGCCGATGCCTGGCCTGCTTGCCACCCTGTTCCTGGCGCTGGCGTGGCTGCCGATCAGCTTCGCGCTGTATCTGCTGCAGGACATCGGTCATCTGTTCGGCCATCCGCAGCTGCTCGGCCGCGCGCCGCTGCATGCTCTTGCCGTGGGGCTGTTCGGCAGCCTGCTGGTGGCGATGGTGACCCGGGTCACCCAGGGCCACTCCGGGCAACCGCTGGTGATGCCGGCCGTGGCCTGGTTCGCGTTCGTCGCGCTGCAGGCAGTGGCGATCATGCGCATCGTTGCCGAGCTGATGCCCGACGCCTACGCCTGGCATTTCGCCGCTGCCATCGGTTGGCTGCTGGCACTGGCCCCATGGGTGGCGCGGCTGGGCTGGATCTACCTGAGCCCTCGGCGCGACGGCAAGCCGGGCTGACATCAACGCCGGGCATGACCCGGCACGCAGCCCTCATCGGTAACGCCGGGCCATGCCCGGCGTCCAGAACAATCCACTCAGTACGCGAACTCGCGGAACACCGGATCGACGTCGCCGTGCCAGCGGCCATGGAACAGCGCCAGCTTGCGCTCGGCCGGGGTCAGGCCGGACTCGACGATCTCCTGCAGCACGTCCAGGAACTTGCTCTCGTCCTGGCCGTCGGCATTGCGCGCCGCGCGGCGCTTGAGGCCTTCGACGGAAATCTTCACGGCCTCGCGGGCCAGGTCGCGCACGCTGCCAGTGCGGAACGGCAGATTCATCGCATGCTTCGGCACGCCGTCGCGCAGTGCATGGCGCTCGGCCAGGGTGAAATCACGCACCAGGTCCCAGGCGGCATCCAGCGCGGTGTCGTCGTACAGCAGGCCCACCCAGAACGCCGGCAGCGCACACAGGCGGCTCCACGGGCCGCCGTCGGCGCCGCGCATTTCCAGGTACTTCTTCAAACGCACTTCCGGGAACGCGGTGGTCATGTGGTCCGACCAGTCGCGCAGCGTCGGCAGCGCACCCGGCAGCACCGGCAGCCTGGCCTGCATGAAATCGCGGAAGCTCTGCCCGCTGGCATCGTGGTAGATGCCATCGCGGTAGGAGAAATACATCGGCACATCGAGCAGGTAATCGACATAGCGCTCGTAACCGAAGCCATCCTCGAACACGAAGTCGAGCATGCCGGTGCGGTCAGCATCGGTGTCGGTCCAGATGTGCGAGCGGTAGCTCAGGTAGCCGTTCGGCTTGCCTTCGGTGAACGGCGAATCGGCGAACAGCGCGGTGGCGATCGGCTGCAGTGCCAGCGATACGCGGAACTTCTTCACCATGTCCGCTTCGGTGGCGTAGTCCAGGTTCACCTGCACCGTGCAGGTGCGGGTCATCATGTCCAGGCCGAGCGAGCCGACCTTGGGCATGTACGAGCGCATGATCTTGTAGCGGCCCTTCGGCATCCACGGCATCTCATCGCGCTTCCACTTCGGCTGGAAGCCCATGCCGAGGAAACCCAGCTGCAGTTCGCCGGCCACCTGCGCCACTTCATTGAGGTGGGTGCCAGTCTCCACGCAGGTCTGGTGGATGGTCTCCAGCGCCGCTCCGGACAGTTCCAACTGACCGGCCGGTTCCAGCGTCACCGAGGCCCCATCGCGCAGCAGGGCGATGGTGTTGCCGTTCTCCTGCACCGGCTCCCAGCCGAAGCGGACCAGGCCGTTGAGCAGCGCTTCGATGCCACGCTCGCCCTCGAAGGTCGGCGGCCGCAGGTCATCCAGGCGGAATCCGAACTTCTCGTGCTCGGTACCAATGCGCCACTGCGCGCGGGGCTTTTCGCCGGAGGCGATCACCTCCACCAGCTGCGAGCGGTCGGTAATGGGGGTATCGGCGACGTGACTGGGGCTCGACAAGGGGAAGGCTCGCTGGACAGTGGCAGGGGATGTGGGGCCCGGGGCCTTCCATCGCAAGGGCGCACTATAGCGTGGCACCCCGTTGCGTCATGCGACGGTGACGGGTTTCAGCATCCTACCGACGCCCTCTTGACCCTCGTACACTCAAGGTCATGAGCCGCCATTCACGACACCCCGAACTGCACCGCTCCGAGCGCGTCGGCTGGCTGCGCGCCGCCGTGCTGGGCGCCAACGACGGCATCGTCTCGGTGGCAGGCCTGGTGGTCGGCGTGGCTGCCAGCGGCGCCTCGGCTGCGACCATCCTGGCCACCGGCGTGGCGGGCACCGTGGCCGGCGCGATGTCGATGGCTGCCGGCGAGTATGTCTCGGTGCAGACCCAGGCCGACACCGAAGACGCCGACCTGGCGATGGAAAAGCGCGAACTGCACGAAGATCCTCACAGCGAGCTGGAAGAGCTGGCTGCGATCTACCGCCACCGTGGCCTGGAGCCGGCGCTGGCACGGCAGGTGGCCGAACAGCTCACCGCCCACGACGCACTGGGCGCCCACGCCCGCGACGAGCTGGGCATCACCGATACCCTGCGCGCCCGCCCTCTGCAGGCAGCGCTGGCCTCGGCCGGCGCCTTCACCTGCGGTGCGGCACTGCCGGTGCTGACCGCGCTGCTCGCACCGGTCGACAAGGTCGCGATGATGACCACCGCCAGCACCCTGCTCGGCCTGTGCCTGACCGGCGCGATGGCGGCCCAGGCCGGCGGCGCACCGCCGGTACGCGGCGCGATCCGGGTGATGTTCTGGGGCGCGTTGGCGATGGCCGCCGCCGCCGGTGTCGGTCGCCTGCTCGGCGCACACGTGACATGACCGCCATGCTGCCCCCGGCCACCGCACTGCTGGCCGAGATGGCCAGCCTGGCCGGCTGCGCACGCGCCGAAGGTTATGCGTGCATCACCGCCCGTCGCGAGCATGGCGCCAGCTCGGTGGAGATTCCGCAACCGCAGTTCGCGATCCTGCTGGAAGGCCGCAAGCAGGTGCGTACCGCACACCAGTCTCTGGAGTTCGTTCCCGGCGATATCCTGCTGCTGACCCAGCGTTGCCGCATCGATGTGGTCAACAGCCCCGACCCACGCAGCGGCCGTTACCTGAGCGCCATCGTGCCGCTGTGTGCCGAAGTGCTGGCAGCCGCACGCACGCTGTGGAGCGAGGAGCTTCCCGCCCCGGGCCAGGCGATGGCGCGACTGCCGTTGATCGACCATGGCACAGTGCTGCGCCAGTGGCGGCAATCGCTGCAGGACGGCCGTTACAGCGAAGCACGATTGGCCCTGGCCTCGCTGGTGCTGACCCTGTGCCGGCAGGGCCACGGCAATCTTCTGCTGCCGCAGGCGCCGAGCCTGGGCGAACAGATCCGCGACCGCATCGCCGCCGAACCGGCCCGCGATTGGCAATCACGCGATGTGGAAGAGCAGTTCGCACTGAGCGGAGCAACCCTGCGCCGTCGTCTCGCTGCCGAGGACACCAGCCTGCGCCAGCTGCTCACCGAGGCGCGGCTGGCGCATGGCATGCAGCTGCTCTACACCACCGACCTGCCGCTGAAGACCGTGGCAGCGCGCGCAGGCTACCGGTCTGCGGCGAGTTTCAGCAAGCGCTTCGCCGAGCAGTACGGACTGGCTCCCACAGACATCTGAGGGTGTTCGGCAGGGCTGCGCCCTGCACCCGCAGAGGCAACGGCAACGGCAACAGCCGAAGCAACAGCAACAGCAACAGCGGGCTATCCGTGGGATGGCGGGGCGGTGTGGGTGGGCAGGACACGCCGTAAACCCTTCCCTGGGGGCTCGATGGCGCCATCCATGGCGCCAACGGTCCTGCCCACCCACACCGCCCCACCTCTGACAGATCTTCGCGACTGTTGGTAGGTGTCGACCTTGGTCGACACATCTGTCAGATATCGAAATCGATCTGGGGTCAGATCCGTTTTCCCGCGGAAAACGGATCTGACCCCAAGAGCATTTCCAACAGATCGCGGCCAACTGTCGAAGGCGGGGTGGGTCCGGTTGCGGGAGTGTCCGCGGCATGGGCCCGAGGCATGCCTCGGGCGGGTTGGGCAGGACGCCCAACCCCGGTCTTGCGGTGTGCGCAGGACAGCGCACACGAGCAAGCCGCGGCCAAGCCCCCATGGGTGAGGGCGCTTTGCTTGCGAAGCACTGCTTCGCAAGCGCCCGAACGCCCAGCCGCCAGCGGCTGGGCCGGACCCCGGAGGGGGGTTTACGGCGTCTCCCGCAAGCGGACCCACCCCGCCATCCCACGGACAGCCCGCTCCCGCTGTTGCTGTTGCTTCGGCTGTTGCCGTTGCCTCTGCGGGTGCAGGGCGCAGCCCTGCAGACAACACCCCTTCCCTGAGCATTCCGCGTAGTGGTTTGAGCGCCGCGCGCACATCGGCCACGGCACGCTATGCGGCAACGGAACCGCCCGTCGTCCACCGAGAACCACCATGACCCTGCGTTACCTGCTGCTGCGCGGCGCCCTGCTGCTGGCCCTGTCGTCCCTGCCACTGGCCGCGCTGGCCGAGGCCACTTCGCCCGCCCCCACCCAGCAGGTGCCTGGTGTCTATCACCAGCGCATCGGTGCACTGCAGGTCACCGCCCTGTTCGACGGCGTGGTCGCGCTGGGCCGGCAGGAAGTGGTGGACGTGCCGCCGACACTGGTCAGCCGCCTGCTGGAAGGCCGCTACGTGCCCGAAGACAAGAAGGGCCTGCAGACCGCGATCAACGCCTTCCTGGTGCGCCAGGGCAACCATCTGACCCTGGTCGATACCGGTACCGCGCAGTGCTTCGGCCCCGGCCTGGGCCAGGTGCTGGGCAATCTGCGCGCCTCCGGCGTGGACCCGGCCGAGGTGGACGAGGTGCTGCTGACCCACGCCCATCCGGACCATCTGTGCGGCGTACTCGACGCGCAGGGCAAACCGGCCTATCCGAATGCCACGGTGTGGCTGTCCAAGGCCGATGCCGATTACTGGCTCAACCCGGCCAGCGAAGCCACCGCGCCGAAGGGCGTGCGCTTCGCCTTCCCGCTGGCACGCAACGCGGTGGCGCCGTACCAGGCCAGCGGCCACCTGCGCACCTTCAACCCCGGCGATGCCCTGCCCGGTGGCGCGGTGGCGATGGACACCCATGGCCACACCCCCGGCCATGTCTCCTACCGGTTCGACAGCCAGGGCCAGTCACTGCTGGTGTGGGGTGATGTGCTGCATTTCCATGCGGTGCAGTTCGCGCATCCGGAAGCGGCGTTCGAGGCGGATTCGGACCGCAGGGCGGCCATCGCCAGCCGTCGCGGGCTGCTGCAGCAGGCCACCGCCAACGGCTGGTGGGTGGCCGGTGCGCATCTGCCGTTCCCCGGCCTGGGCCATGTGCGTGGCGAGGGCAAGGCCTATGCGTGGGTACCGGCAGAGTATTCGCCGTTGTGAGGGTGTGCCGACCAAGGTCGGCACCCACCCGATTGGGTCGGTAGCGCCCGGCTGCCAGCCGGGCGACCGGAAACGCCTTACGCCAGGCCCAGCCAGCCGCCGATCACGCCGCGGGCTTCGTCCACGCCGGTGCGGTCCTCGCCGGAGAACACCTGCACGCTGACGCTGTCGCCATAGGCCGAATGCAGTTCCTTGCGTACCTTCTGCAGGGTCTGCATCTGCTGGCTGCGGCTGAGCTTGTCGGCCTTGGTCAGCAGGGCGTGCGCCGGCATGCCGCGCTGTACGGCATAGGACAGCATCTGCCGGTCGTAGTCCTTCAGCGGGTGGCGGATGTCCATCACCACCACCAGCCCCTTCAGGGCCTCGCGGGTACGGAAATACCGGTCGATGAAGGCCTGCCAGTGCGCCTGCAGGTCCAGCGGCACCTTGGCGTAGCCGTAACCGGGCAGGTCGACCAGATGGGCTTCCGGGGTGATCTGGAAGAACACCAGCTGCTGGGTGCGGCCGGGCGTCTTGGAGACACGGGCCAGCGCGTTCTGGCGGGTCAGCGCGTTGAGCGCACTGGACTTGCCGGCGTTGGAGCGGCCGGCAAAGGCCACTTCGGCCCCTTCATCGGGCGGCAGCTGCCGCACGTTGTGGGCCGAAAGGTGGTAACGGGCGCGTTCGATGAGCAATGACATGTGCCTAGGATCGCATGTTGCGGCGCCGCGCGCCCGTGCCGGCGGCCGTTGCGGGCATTTTGCTGCACTGCTGCGTTGACCGTGCGCGGAAACGCCGTTGATAATCCGGGCGATGCCGGCGGCCACCGCCCGGCCCGGTCCATACGGAGCTTTAGCATGCGCCACGCTCGCGTTCTTGCCGTATCCGCCCTTGCCACTGCCGTAGTCGTTGCCGCTGCTGCGTTCGCGCAGACCACGTTGACCCCGCTGCCCGACAACGGGCCGATCAACACCGCCTCGCTGGAGGTGGACTTCAGCAAGACCCATTGGGGCGATGCCAAGGCCGGCCAGACCAAGGCTTCGGCCTGTGCGGCATGCCACGGCGCCGACGGCAATTCCACGGTCGAGATGTATCCGTCCATCGCCGGCCAGAGCGAACGCTACGTGGCCCAGCAGATGGCCCTGATCGCCAACGGCCAGCGCAGTTCCGGCGCGGCGGTGGCGATGGTGCCGTTCGTGCAGAACCTCACGCCGCAGGACATGCGCGATATCGGCGCGTTCTTCGCCACGCAGAAGGCCACCGCCGGTATCGCCGACGACACGGCGGTCACGGACGGCCCGTACAAGGGCATGAAGTTCTACGAGATCGGCCAGCAGTTGTACCGCGGCGGCGATGCCAAGCGCGGCCTGCCGGCCTGCATGGCCTGCCACGGCCCCAGCGGTGCCGGCAATCCGGGCCCGGCCTATCCGCACATCGGCGGCCA
The DNA here is from genome assembly GCF_056482105.1 of Stenotrophomonas sp. 78350_Sma. NCBI lineage: Bacteria > Pseudomonadati > Pseudomonadota > Gammaproteobacteria > Lysobacterales > Lysobacteraceae > Stenotrophomonas > Stenotrophomonas sp. 78350_Sma. The sequence goes on from NZ_CM151182.1 coordinate 3,931,712, forward strand.
GCACGCGAGCTATGTCGCGCGCCGCCTGCAGGAGTACCAGGCCGGGCAGACCAACGAGACCGACAAGGCCCACTTCCAGATCATGGCGACGGTCGCGCAGAAGCTGAGCGAGCAGGAGGTGCAGGCGCTGTCGAGCTACCTGCAGGGCCTGCACAACAAGGCCGACGATGTGGCCACTACCACACCGTCGGCACAACCGGCTGCCGCCCCCTGACCGCCACTGGTCGGCCCGGGCCGCCACCACGGCCCGCGCCTGCGGTATGTTTCCTTCACGCCGGCGACCGCGCCGGCGTTGCTTTTTTCAACGGAGATGCGTGTCGATGAGGTTGATTTCCCGCCTGCTGTTGTCCGTGCTGGTGCTGCTGCCGCTGGCAGCCTGCGCCGCTACCCCCGCCAATGCCCCGCTGGTCGAGGGCAAAGACTACGAGCGCATCGCCCAACCGGGCCCGTTCCAGCCGCTGGCCGGCAAGATCGAGGTGGTCGAGGTCTTCGGCTACACCTGCCCGCACTGCGCCCACTTCGAGCCACAGCTGGCGGCGTGGGCGGCCAAGCTGCCGGCCGACGTGCGCTTCACCCCGGTCCCGGCCGCCTTCGGTGGTGCATGGGACGCCTGGGCACTGGCGTACTACGCCGCCGACGAAGTCGGCGTGGCCAAGCGCAGCCACGCGGCGGTCTTCAAGGCACTGCACCAGGATGGCTCGCTGCCGATGCAGAACGTCTCGGCCGATGAGCTCGCCACCTTCTACAAGGCCTATGGCGTGACCCCGGACCGCTATCTGCAGGCCCTGCGCGGCGACGCCGTGCAGAAGAAGGTCGATGCCGCCCGCGCCTTTGCCCAGCGCACCAAGGTGCCGGGTACCCCGGCCATCATCATCAATGGCCAGTACCTGGTGCGCGGCAACAGCTTCGACGACCAGCTGCGCATCGCCTCGGCGCTGATCGCCCAGGCCCGCGCAGCGCGCGGCCGCTGAACCAACACCCACCACCGACACGGCGCTGTCGCCGCCGCGTGTCATCATTTCCCCTTGGCCGGCGCCTGACGCCGGCCCCACCTTTCCAGATGCTGGAGACGTTTCCATGAAGATCCGTTACGCCCTCGCCCTCGCAGCGCTGCTGCCGATCCTGGCCGCCTGCAAGGCCGACGACGGCAGCACCAACACCACCGCTGCCCCGGCTGAACCGGCGGCAGCTCCGGCAACCACCGAGCCGGCCGCTCCGGCCGCGGGTACCGAAGGCACCGCTCCGGCGGCTGCCGAAGGCGAGAAGGCCCCGGCCGAAGCGGCGCCGGCTGCCGCCGCACCGGCTCCGACCACCGCCGCGCTGACCGGCCCGGCCCCGGTGGAAGGCGCCGACTACCAGGTGATCCCGAACGGCCAGCCGTTCCAGCCAGCCGCCGGCAAGATCGAAGTGACCGAGATCTTCGGCTACGTCTGCCCGGCCTGCGCCGCGTTCCAGCCGCTGGTTGGCCCGTGGAAGGCCGGCCTGCCGAGCGATGTGAACTTCGTCTACGTGCCGGCCATGTTCGGCGGCACCTGGGATGACTACGCCCGTGCTTTCTACGCCGCACAGACGCTCGGCGTGCAGGAGAAGACCCACGAAGCGCTCTACGCCGCCATCCACTCGCAGAAGACCCTGAAGGGCGAGCGTGGCCGTGACTCGGTGGACGACATCGCCAAGTTCTACGGTGCCTACGGCGTGGATCCGAAGCAGTTCGCCGCCACCATGGGCAGCTTCGCGGTGAATGCCAAGACCAACTCGGCCAAGCAGTTCGCGCAGCGCAGCCAGATCAGCGGCACCCCGTCGATCATCGTCAACGGCAAGTACCTGGTGAAGGGCAAGAGCTTCCCGGACATGCTGCGCATCGCCGACCACCTGATCGCCCGCGAACGCGGTGCGGCCCAGGCCCACTGATCCAAGAGAAGCGTTTCCCGGCCGTGAATTCCCCCCGTACACGGACCCTGCGCTTGCTGACGGCCAACATCCAGGCTGGCTCAAGTACCCGCCGCTACAGCGACTATGTGACCCGCAGCTGGTCACATGCGCTGCCGGCGGGTCGCAAGCGCAGCAGCCTGGACGCGATCGCCACCCTGGCGCGCGAACATGACATCGTCGGCCTGCAGGAGGCCGACCCCGGCAGCCTGCGCTCGGGCTTCACCAACCAGACCCACTACCTGGCCCAGCGCGCCGGCTTCAATTACTGGAGCCACCAGCCGAACCGGCGCATGGGCGGGGTCGCCTCCAGCGCCAACGGGCTGCTGAGCAAGCTGGAACCGGTGGAAGTGCAGGACCACGCCCTGCCCGGCCGCATCGGCGGGCGCGGCGTGCTGCTGGCCAAGTTCGGCGATGGTGCTGATGGTCTGGCGGTGGCAGTGGCGCATCTGTCGCTGGGCGCGGGCTCGCGGATGTCGCAGCTGGGCTTCATCGCCGAGCTGTTGTCCGACCACCCCAACGCGGTGCTGATGGGCGACTTCAACTGCCTGGCCGAGCGCCCGGAAATGCAGGTGCTGTACCAGAAGACACGGCTGCAGCCGCCCGGTTGCATCGTGCCGACCTTCCCCAGCTGGCGCCCGGACCGCGCCATCGACCACATCCTGGTCAGCAGCGGGCTGCAGACCCGCACCGTGGAAGCCGTACCGGCCGCGTTCTCCGATCACCTCGCCCTGGCGATGCAGATCGACGTCCCGGCCGACGCCCTGCGCTGAACCCAAAAGGGGACGGAGGGGATTAAGTCGTTTATGCATAAACGACTTAATCCCCTCCGTCCCCTTTTTCAGGCGGCGGCCGGTACCTTCAACCGCCTTGCCGTCATCGTGCTGCCCACCGAGGCCAGCACCGTGCAGCCGATCGCCAGCCACTGCAGCCCGTGCAGGTGTTCGTGCAGCAGCAGCATCGCCCACAGCGCGGCCACTGCCGGTTCCATGCTGATCAGGATGCCGAAGGTCTCCTTCGGCAGGCGCTTGAGCGCCATCATCTCCAGTGACATCGGGATCGCGCTGGACACCAGCGCCACCAGCAGCCCGGCGGCCAGGATCTTCGGGTCGAGCAGCGCCGCACCGGCATGCACCACGCCCACCGGCACCACCACCAGTGACGCCGCCAGCAACCCCAGCGAGACCGAGTGCCCGGCATGCAGATGACCGGCACGCTTGCCGAACACGATGTACAGGCCCCAGCAGGCCGCCGCGCCCATCGCGTACAGCACACCGGCCGGGTCCAGTGCCGGCCCGCCGCCGATCGGCAGCAGCAACAGCAGCCCCACCGCCGCGCAGCCCACCCAGAGGAAATCGATCGGACGTCGTGATGACAGCATCGCCACCGTCAGCGGCCCGGTGAACTCGATGGCCACCGCGATGCCGAAGGGAATCGTGCGCAGGGCCATGTAGAACAGCAGGTTCATCAGGCCCAGGGTGAGCCCGTAGCGCAGGATGGTGATGGCATCCGGGCGGCTGGTCTTCCAGCGCCATGGCCGCCAGAACAGCAGCAGCAACAGCGCTGAAAAGCCCACGCGCAGCGCGCTGGTGCCCTGGGCGCCGATCAGCGGGAACAGGTGTTTTGCGTAGGAGGTGCCGATGGCCAGCGAAGTGACCGAGCCAAGCACCGCCAGCGCCGGCAACATCGGCGCGAGTCGTGAGGTCTGCATGGGCAAAGTCTATTGCGTCGGCGCCGAGCACTTGGCTCAATTGACAGCCTGTTCGTGCAACTTCTGCTCGCCATGGCCATCGCTCCCGTGCTCGACAGTTTCGACCGCGCCATCCTCGACCTGCTGCAGCGGGACAACACCCTGCCGCAGCGCGAAATCGCCGAGGCCGTGCACTTGTCCACCCCGGCCGTGCAACGCCGCATCAAGCGACTGCAGGACAGCGGCGTAATCGCGGCCAATGTGGCAGTGGTCGCCGCCGCCAAGGTCGGGCGACCGCTGACCATCATCGTCGAGGTGCGCGTGGTCAGCGAGCAGCGCGAACGCGTGGCGCCGTTCAAGCGCCGCGTGCAGGAGGACCCCGCCGTGCAGCAGTGCTACTCGATCACCGGCGATGGCGATTTCCTGCTGCTGCTTTCGGCCGCGTCGATGGAGGAGTACGAGGCGATCACCGAGCGCTTGTTCGGTGGCGATGACAACATCGAGCGCTTCCGCACATCGGTGGCACTGGGGACGTTGAAGCGGAGTTTCGAGGTGCCGCTGCTGCCGGTGCTGTAGCGTCGAGCCATGCTCGACGGCTGTGGGACCGCAAGGCGACAGCAGTCGAGCATGGCTCGACCCTACAATCGAAAACCATGAGCACAACGCCGTCCCCCGCCCACCGCCTGCGCCGCTGGATGCTGCGCGGCCTGTGGCTGGCCATTGCCCTCGTTGCGGCGATGACGCTGTGGAACAGCCCGTGGGCGGCCGCACCGAAGATGCTGTGGGCACTCTCGCGGATGCCGCCGGCCACCGAGCTGCCGGTGCCGGTGGAAGGCATCAGGCCCAGGCAGATCGCCGATACCTTCGGCGCACCACGCGGCCGTGACCGCTCGCACGCTGGCATCGACATCTTCGCTAGGCGTGGCACGCCGGTGCGCAGCGCCACGGCCGGTGTCATCGCGGATGTCAGCGAACGCGGGCTCGGCGGGCGCCAGGTCTGGGTGATCGGGCCCTCCCGCGAACGCTACTACTACGCCCACCTGGACGACTGGGCCGAGGGCCTGGCGCGTGGCCAGGTGGTCCAGGCTGGCGACCTTCTCGGCCACGTCGGCGACAGCGGCAACGCCAAGGGCACGCCGCCGCACCTGCACTGGGGCATCTACGGCACCGACGGCGCGCGCGATCCACTCCCGCTGCTGCGCTGACCCAACCCGCAGGCGGATCACCGGGTCGATTCGTTCATGATTTGTAAATAGGAATAGTTCGTATTACCATTTCTTTCGTTTCCGGTAGCGCCAGGACGGCCTGCCCGCCCTCTCCCTACCCGTAGCGCCTCGCCTCCTGGATGCCGGCTGATCGCGCGTGCTCGCCCAGGACCCCCATGACCCGTTCCGCCGTCCGTACCCCGCAGCCGCAACGGCTGTCCGTTGCCGTGCTCGCCGTTCTCTGCGCCGTGGCCCCGGCCGCCTTCGCCGAAACCGCCGCCGATCCGACCACCCTCGACAAGGTGGTGGTGAAGGGTGAACGCGCCGAAGGCTATTCGGTGCGCCGCACCTCGGCCGGTACCCGCTTCGACCTGGCCCCGCGCGAGATCCCGCAGTCGATCAGCATCATCAGCCACCAGCGCATCGAAGATCAGAAGCTGGACGACATCATCGACGTGCTGGCCAACACCACCGGCGTGACCAGCACCCAGTCCGACAGCGAGCGCACCGAGTTCTACGCGCGCGGCTTCTACATCGATGCCTACCAGTTCGATGGCCTGCCCACGCAGATGGTGCAGAACTGGAGCTACGGCGATTCCGGCCTGGACCTGGCGCTGTATGACCGCGTGGAAGTGGTGCGCGGCGCCACCGGCCTGCTCAGCGGTGCCGGCAATCCGTCGGCGTCGGTGAACCTGGTGCGCAAGCATGCCGACAGCGCCGAGCTGACCGGCAGCGTCTCGGTGAACGTCGGCAGCTGGGGCCGCACCCGCACCACGGTGGATGTGGGCAGCGCACTGAACGCCAGCGGCAGCGTGCGTGGCCGCGTGATCGGCAGCTACCTGGATACCGATGGCCAGATGGACCGCTACAACCAGCGCAAGACGCTGGGCTACGCCGTCATCGATGCCGACCTGACCCCGGACACCCAGCTGAGCGTGGGCTACGACTACCAGCAGAAGCGCGCCAATGGCGCGACCTGGGGCGGCTTCCCGATGTGGTACGCCGATGGCAGCCCGACCAACTACCCGACCTCGTTCAATCCGTCGCCGGACTGGACCTACTGGGACACCACCAGCAAGCGCGCGTTCGCCACCCTGCAGCACGCCTTCAGCAACGGCTGGAAGTTCAAGGTCGGTGCCACGCACGATGAGACCAAGGCCGATGACAAGCTGTTCTATCCGTCCTACACCGCGTTCGACAAGGCCACCGGCACCGGCGTCACGCCGATGGCCGGCTTCTACAACACCGAACGCAAGGTCGATGGCATCGATGGCTACATCGACGGCCCGTTCCAGCTGTTCGGCCGCGAGCACCAGTTCATGGCCGGCCTGAGCTACAACAAGCGCGAATTCGCCAACTACGGTGATTTCCAGATGGGCGGCCCCGGCACCGGCTGGAATCCCTTCAGCTCCTATCTCAACTGGACCGGCAACATTGCCCAGCCGAACTGGAACCCGCTGGCGCTGGCCAGCCAGGGCACCATCACCCAGAAGGCCGGCTATGCAGCCACCCGTCTGTCGCTGGCTGATCCGCTGAAGCTGATCCTCGGCGCGCGCTACACCAACTGGAAGAGCGAAGGCGAGAACGACGACCGCGAACACAAGGTGACCACCCCATACGCCGGCCTGGTGTATGACATCAACGACACCTACTCCGCGTACGCCAGCTACACCGAGATCTTCCAGCCGCAGACCGCCCGCGACCGCAACGACCGCTATCTCGACCCGGTCGACGGCAAGAGCTACGAGGTGGGCGTCAAGGGCGCCTGGTTCGACAACCGCCTGAATGCCTCGCTGGCGGTGTTCCGCATCGAGCAGGACAATGTCGCCCAGATCACCAGCGAGCCGATCATCGGCCGCCCGGGTGAGTTCGCCTCGATCGCCGCACGCGGCACCGTCAGCCGTGGCTTCGAATTCGAAGTGAACGGCGAACTGGCACCCGGCTGGAACGCGACCTTCGGCGCTTCGCGCTATGTGGCCAAGGACATCAATGGCGCCGACATCAACACCAACCTGCCTCAGACCGCACTGAAGCTGTTCACCAGCTACACCCCGCAGTCGCTGCAGGAACTGACTGTCGGTGGCGGTGCCAACTGGCAGAACCGCATCTATTACGCCGCACCCGTAGTCGGCCGCTTCGAGCAGGAAGGTTACGCACTGGTCAGCGCCTTCGTGCGCTACCGCATCTCGCCGGAGTTCAGCGTGCAGGCCAACCTCAACAACCTGCTGGACAAGAAGTACTACTCGCAGATCACCGGCTACGGTGCGTACGGCGATGGCCGCAACGGCTCGCTTACGTTCACCTGGGCGTTCTGACCGGCGACACCCCGTGCGGCACGACGGCAGGCTGCACCTGCCGTCGGCCGGCATCAGCCGGAGGCCAGCAGGGCCGCACCGAGGCCGATGAACAGGCTGCCCACGCCACGATCGAAGCACCTGCGCCAGCGTGGCACCTGCAGGTAGCCGGCGATGCACCGGGCCGCCAGTGCGAACACCAGGTAGCACAGCACCTCGATGACGGCAAAGGTGGCCAGCAGGATCTGCAGTTGCGGCAGCTGCGGGCGCGCCACATCGATGAACGGCGGCAGGAAAGCCACCGTGAACAGCAGCATCTTGGGATTGCTGATCCCGATCAGGAAACCATCGCGAAACAGCAGCCGCCGCGATGAGGTGACCCAGCCGCCCCCATCACCCACGTCCAGCGGGGCCTGCCGGCGCCGCCAGGCATCGATGCCCAGCCAAGCCAGGTAGAGCGCACCGCCCACCCGCAGCATGCCCAGCAGCGATGGCACGACTTCCAGCAATGCGGCCAGGCCCAGCGCCGAGACGCCCATCAGTACCATCACCCCGGCCAGGCATCCTCCCATGCTGAAGAGACAGCGGCGCAGCCCGAAGCTGACGCTGCGGTCCAGTACATGCAGCAGGTTGGGACCGGGCGTGGCGGACAGCAGCAGAGCGGAAGCGACGAACAACAACCAGGTATCGAAATCCATATCGCAGACCAGTGGAATGAGGGGCGGAAGTATTCCCGCCCCTCACCGGGACATCTGCGACGTATTTGGCATATCACGTCAGCAAATGACGTTTACAACTTTTCCTATCAGAAGCGCAGGTCCGCGCGCAGGTACCAGTAACGGCCACGCGGGATGTCGTAGGTCGAAGCGTCGTAGCCGTTCAACGAGCACGACAGGCAGATCGGCGGATCCTTGTCGAACACGTTGTTCAGGCCGGCCGTCAGCTGCAGCCCCTTCATCCAGTCGATCTTGTAGCCCACCTGCATGTCATGGAAGGTGGTGGCCGACAGCGTGTTGGTGCCCGCGGCCTGGTTGCTGCACACCGGGAAGGCCGCGGCATCGCCGCAGTTCTCGGTCAGCTCGGAGATATGCCGCACCGTCCAGTTGGCGCTCCAGCGGTCCAGCGTCCAGCCGATGCTGGCGTTGCTGGTCCACTCCGGAATCGAGCTGTCGGCCACTTCCACGCCCGGCTTCTGCGGCTGCTTCTGCCCGGCCGCACCCGTAGCCTCGTAACGGCCGACGAAGGTGTTCTTCCACGCCAGCTTGAACTGGCCGATGGAGGTCTGCGGCAACGTCCAGAACAGATCCACGTCCCAGCCATCGGTCTTGATCGAGCCCAGGTTGGTCAGCCGGTTGTTGAAACTGCTGACCGCACCGGTGCTGGCGCGGGTGATGCCGTTGCAGTAGATCGGGTCCAGCGTATCCACGCACAGGTCCAGCTGGGTCTGTGCATTGATCGCCTGGATCGCACCGTCGATGGCGTGGCGGTAGAAGGTCACTTCCACATCGAAGCGCTCCGACCATGAGGCGTTGTTGCCGAACCACGGGCTCCACACGAAGCCAGCACTGAAGCTGCGCGAACGTTCCGGGTCCAGCTCGCGGTTGCCGCCGGTGGTCACCGAGATCTGCGAGTTGGCCTGCTGGAAGCCGGCCGGCACGCCCAGCGCGGCACAGTTGGCGGCGCTGCCACGTGGCGGCGTACCACCCAGACCCACCGAGCACGGATCGAACAGCTGCAGGTCGGCACGTGCGGCCGAGCCGTACAGTTCACCGATCGACGGTGCACGGAAGCCCTCGGCGTAGGTGGTGCGCAGCACGAAGTCATCGGTCACCTGCCAGCGCAGGCCGTACTTGGGCGTGAACTCGCCACCGAAGGTGGAGTAGTCCGAATAGCGACCGGCCAGGCTCAGGTCCAGTTTCTTGCCGAACGAGGAGTCGGCGAAGATCGGCACGCTCAACTCCAGGTAGGCCTCGTTGACGTCGTAGGAACCGGAGGTGGGCTGTGACGGCACGCCGTTGTAGTGGCCGATCACCGTCAACGGATCGGGCTGGTAGGAGCCCTTGTACTTGCGGTACTCGAAGCCGGTGGCGAAGGACACCGGGCCGGCCGGCAGCGAGAACAGCTCGCTGGACAGGTTGGCGGTGAACAGGCTCAGCTCGTTCTGGCTGCGATCGCGCACCACCGGCTGGATCCACTTCAGCATGTCCGGGGTGATCGAACCGACGCCACCGAAGATGTTCAATGGCACGCAGCCGGCCGTGGCGGCGCACACCGCCGGATCGCCCAGCGCCATGTTCACCTTGTAGATGTCATAGCTGCCGTAGTTGGTCTGTTCGGCCTTGTTCTTGCTGTACATGCCGTTGACGTCCCAGTACCAGCTGCGGTCGGCGGCATGGAAGTCACCAACCAGGCCGGTGGCGAAGTAGGTGGTGTCCACTTCCTGCTTGAACACGCGCGCACCGCCTTCCACCGGACGCCGGCCGATCAGGCTCATGTTGCCGCCGGAGACCAGATCGAAGCCGAACGGGTTGTAGGGGTTCAGGCGCGAGACCACGATGTTGTCGGCCAGCGGATTGCCGGTGGCGCCATCGGGGCCGAAGAACAGCGGTTCGGGGCCGGCCTGGTTGGTCGACTCGCGGCGATTGCCCAGCGCCTTGATGTACCACTGCACGTTGTCAGTGATGTCGAAGCGGAACTGGCCGAACAGGCCTTTGCGCTCCGACGGCGTCAGCACCATGTTGTATTCGGCGAAGTTGAAGCGATCGGCGGTGCTGAAGCAGTGGTAATCATCCGTGCGGTTGCAGCCGGCACTGCCGTCGTAGCGCGGATTGCTCACGCCGGTGTTGGGCACGATGTTCTGCGACGCACCGGTGTTCGGGTCGACGAAGGCGAAGCGGCCCTGCGGAATGCCACCGCTGCCAAACGCCAGGCCGGTACCGGGAATCGGGAAGCGCGACTGCTCGCGGTCCTTGGCGAACACCGGGTCCTGCTTGGTCCAGCTGGCGCCCAGGAACAGGCTGAAGCGATCGCCGCTCTTGCCCCAGGCCAGGTCCACGCCCTTCTGCGTGCCGTCGCCCTTGCTGTACTCACCGTAGTTCAGCGTCACCTGGCCGCCATCGAAATCGCGGCGGGTGATGATGTTGACCACACCGGCGATGGCATCGGAGCCGTACAGCGACGACGCGCCGTCCTCCAGTACCTCGATGCGCTCGACGATGGCCAGCGGAATGGTGTTGAGGTCGGTAGCCGAGCCCACACCAGACGCCGATGACTCATTGACCCAGCGGATGCCATCGACCAGCACCAGCACGCGCTTGGCGCCCAGGTGGCGCAGATCGACCTGCGCCGAGCCGGCGCCCACGCCGCTGCCATCGGGCGGGAAACCGAAGTTGCCGGACGAGTTGAACTTGGCGTTGAGCGCGGAGCCGGAACCGGTGAGCTGCTGCAGCACCTCGCCGATCGAGGTCAGGCCAGTGCGCTCGATGTCACCACGGGTCAGTGTCTGGATCGGCACCTGGCCTTCGACTTCAGCGCGCTTGATGCGGGTACCGGTGACTTCCACCGCATCGAGGTTGGTGGTGGATTGCGCAGCGGCACCCAACGGTGCCAGAGCCGTCACGCACAGCGCGACGGCAACCGCCAACGGGCGGTGATGCAGGTGAATCATTCGCTCTCTCTCCAAAGGAATGTCGGGACATGGACTGCCGCGCTCCCCCCTGCATGGCGGCAGCGTCTCCTTTGTAAACAAACAGTAAAAACCACGGCGTGATGATCGACACTCTTTCACGCGGATTTGACGCAGTTGACGACTGATTGCGTCAGATAACGGAATATTCAGACCGGACGGTACTGTTCGAAACCATGCGCACCATGGTGACTACGACAGCGCTCGCCGAATGCCAGAGAGGATCCAGTTACCGCGGCGGGTCGTTCAGCGCAACCACACGCAGGCCGTGCTGATTGACAACCCGCAGCACCCGGATCAGGTCGCCGTAATCGGTGCCATCGGCGGTAACCAGGCGCACCGACGGTTGCCGCGCCTCAGGCAGCTGCCGGGCCCGGGCAAGCACCTGCCGCAGGGCTGCATCATCCAGTGGCCGATCGCTCCAGAACAGGCCACCGACGGCGTCGATACGCAGATCAATCGGGACGGGCGTCGACTGTCCCAGGCCGGGTGGGCAGGCGGTACGTTGCTGGAACGGCTGTATGACAGCCGTGCTGGCCATCGGCAGCGTGGTGATCACCAGCGCCAGCAGCACCAGCAGTACATCCACCAACGGTGCCAGGTTGATGTTGGCGATCAGCACATTCGCCGGACTGGATTCGTATCGCATACCGCGCTCCATCGCAGGAAGAGCGGCCCGTCAGTGGCAGCCCGCACATTGCCGGGATCATCGCACGAACGTCGTGCGGGCTAGGTATCGCTGCCCCGCCCGGACCACGTCGATCAGGCACGCCAATGCCACCCCCAGGGCGTGCACACAATGCGAAACTGAATTCAGCCAGCCCCCGCTATGCTGATCGCCATGACCCGACGCACTCCCACTGCCCTGTCCCTGCTGCCCTTGGCCACCACGCTGCTGATCGGCTGCGCCAACGCCCAGTCCCTCGACGCCCAGAACGCGCAGCTGAAAGCCGCGATCGCTGCTGCCGAACGCGGCCAGTTCGATCCCGGCCAGGCCGGTGCGCTCAGTCGCCACCCGGCCTATGGCTGGCTGGAGTACGCCAATCTGCGCCGCAACATCGACACGGTCGATACCGCGCAGGCCCAGGCCTTCCTCAAGCGCTACGACGGCCAGGCCGTGGCCATCACCTTCCGCAGCGTGTGGCTGCCTTCGGTTGCGCGCCGCCAGGACTGGCCGACCCTGCTGGCCAACTGGGCCCCCACCGACAACGTCGGGCTGCGCTGTGCGCAGCTGACCGCACGCCAGGTCACCGGCAAGGTCGATCCGCAGTGGATCAGCGAAGCACAGGACCTGTGGCGCAAGAACGGCAAGTCGCTGCCGGACGGCTGCGACGCGGTGTTCGCCGTGCTGCAGGCACAGGGCGGCCTGAGCGATGCGCTGCGCTGGGAGCGCATCGATGCCGCCGCCGACGCACAGCAGCCGGCGGTGATGCGCAGCGCTGCACGCGGCCTGCCCGCCGCGGACCTGGCGCAGGCCAACAGTTACGCCGCCTTCGTCGACAAGCCCAACACCGGCGCATTGAACTGGCCACGCAACGAGCGCAGCCGGCGCATCGCCACCGATGGCCTGGAAAAACTGGCCAAAGCCGATCCGGGCGCCACCGAACAACAGCTGCCGCAGTACGCACAGGCCCTCGGCCTGAGCGCCGCCCAGCAGGGCCAGGTGCTGTACCAGATCGCCCTGTGGACCGTGGCCTCCTACCTGCCGGATTCGGCGCGCCGTCTCAATGCGGTGCCCGAATCGGCCTATGACGAACGCCTGCACGAATGGCGTGTTCGCGAAGCAATGTCGCGCGGCGACTGGCCGGCGGCACTGACCGCGATCCGCAAGATGGGCAGCAAGCAGCGCAGCGATTCGCGCTGGGCCTATTTCGAAGGCCGCATGCTGGAGAAGACCGGTCAGGCATCGCAGGCACAGCCGTTGTTCCGCGACGCCGCGCGTGCGCCCACCTTCCACGGCTTCCTGGCCGCCGACAAACTGCAGCAGGGCTACACGCTGTGTCCGTGGAAGCCGAACGACAGTGCGCAGGCACAGGCGGTGATCGCGCGTGACCCGGCCATCCAGCGCGCGATGGCGCTTTACCAGATCGACCGCACCGGCTGGGCCGTGGCCGAATGGAACAGCGCGCTGTCGCGCTTCGATGACACCCAGCGCCGCCTCGCCGTGCGCGTGGCGCAGGACAACGGCTGGTTTGATCGCGCCGTGTTCGCACTGGGCAAGCAACCGCAGGAGCAACGCCTGTACGACCTGCGCTTCCCGCTGCACCACGACGCCACCATCCGTCGTGAATCAGCACGCAATGCGATCGACCCGGCCTGGGTGGCCGCGGAGATCCGCGCTGAAAGCACCTTCACCCCGCGCGCGCGCTCGCCTGCCAATGCCATGGGTTTGATGCAGGTGCTGCCGGCCACCGGTGCCGGCGTTGCCAGGTCGATCGGCCTGACCGGCTACGGCGGCGCCGACAGCCTGTACGACCCGGACACCAACATCGCCATCGGCACCGCCTACCTGCGCCAGCTGATGAACAAGTACGACGGCCTGCCGTACGTGACCATCGCCGCGTACAACGCCGGCCCGACCCCGACCGCGCGTTGGCAGGGCCAGCGTCCGGGCTTTGACCCGGACCTGTGGATCGAGACCATCAGCTACAAGGAAACCCGCGAGTACGTGGCCCGCGTGCTGGCCTTCAGCGTGATCTACGACTGGCGCCTCAATGGTGATGCCCTGCCGTTGAGCGACCGCCTGATGGGCCGCCTGGTCGACAAGCGCAAGAGCTTCAGCTGCGCCGCCAATGCCGACCAGGGCGGGGATTGATCACACTGCGGTAGTGCCGGCCGCTGGCCGGCATCGGCCAATGTTCCGGGGTTGCCGGCCAGCGGCCGGCACTACTGTGCGATCATCCCCCCCCATGAAGATCTATCTTGTCGGCGGCGCCGTACGCGACCGCCTGCTGCAGCGCCCTGCCGGTGACCGCGACTGGGTCGTGGTCGGCGCCACGCCCGCGCAGATGGAAGCGCTGGGCTACACCGCCGTGGGTCGTGATTTCCCGGTGTTCCTGCACCCGGAAACCGGTGAGGAATACGCACTGGCGCGCACCGAGCGCAAGTCCGGCCGCGGCTATCGTGGCTTCGTGGTCGATGCCGATCCGGCAGTAACGCTGGAAGACGACCTGCAGCGCCGCGACTTCACCATCAACGCCATTGCCTGCGACGAAGACACCGGCCATCTGGTGGACCCCTACGGCGGCGTGCGTGATCTTGAACAGCGTGTGCTGCGCCACGTCGGTCCCGCTTTCGTCGAAGACCCGCTGCGCGTGCTGCGCGCGGCCCGCTTCATGGCGTGCTTTGCGCCGCTGGGCTTCACCGTCGCGCCGGAAACCATGGACCTGATGCGCGAGATCGCCGCCAGTGGCGAACTGGATGCACTGGTGCCGGAGCGAGTGTGGCAGGAACTGCGCAAGGTGCTGGTCAGTGCGCAGCCTTCGGCATTCCTGCGCACGCTGCATGATGCACAGGCACTGGGCCCGATCCTGCCCGAGCTGGAAGCGCTGTACGGCGTGCCGCAGCGCGCCGAGTTCCATCCGGAGATCGACACCGGCATCCATCAGGAAATGGTCAGCGACATCGCAGCGAAGCTCGCACCGGGCGATGACCTGGTCGGTTTCGCCGCGCTCACCCACGATCTTGGCAAGGGCCTGACGCCGCCGGAAGAATGGCCGCGCCACATCATGCACGAGCAGCGTGGCGTGAAGCCGCTGAAGGCACTATGCGCACGGCTGAAGGTTCCCACCGAGCACCAGCAGCTGGCCGAAGCGGTCTGTCGCGAGCACTTGAACGTGCATCGCATCGACGAACTGCGCGACACCACTGTGCTGGAACTGCTTGGCCGCTGCGATGCGTTGCGCCGCCCCGAACGCGTGGCGCGTATCGCGCTTTGCTGCGAGGCTGACAAGCGTGGCCGCCTCGGCTTCGAGGACGCCGACTACCCGCAGGGCGAGACGCTCAAGCGCCTGCACCAGGCGGCACTGTCAGTACAGGCGCGGGATCTGGATACCACCCATCTGAAGGGCCCGGCCATCGGCGAAGCCCTGGCCAAGGCACGGGTGAAGGCGATTGCCGCCGCCCGCTGATTCTCAACGGCCGTACCGGGCGCGCGTGGAGCGTCATGGGTAGTGCCGGCCGCTGGCCGGCAACCCCAGGTTGCCGCCACAGGAGTCAGTTCTCACCCAACTCCTGGACTTCAATTGCCACAACATTGCATCCACCCAGCAGCACGGTCCCTCGGGATCGCAGGTCCCCGATCAGTTTCCCCCTGATGGTCGCGTAGGCACCAGAGCGTCGTTCAACCTGGTCAATCATGCGCTTGGGGATCAAAAGCGACACACAGCTTGCTTCACTGTTGTACCGGCGGTACTCCGCTTTGCTGTCCCAGATGCCACGATCCTCGAACTGTGCCACCAGGTAGCCGCGAAGCTCCACCTGGGACCCATCCAGCTCCGCACTTCCCTTGATGGCCTTGCTTGGCAGCAGCGCCGCCGGGTTGGAGGAAGGTGCCTGCCCGGAAGTTGCACACCCGGCCACGGTTGCGAACAACAGGAAGACGCCAGGCAGGAACCACTTCATCGCCCACTTCCTGGCAGGTAGAACAGCTCCTGCTGCTTGGTGATGTTCTGCTGGATGAGCCGCTGCTCGGTCGGCGTCATGCGGCCCTGAATCATCCGGAATTGCACCTTGCCGTCGACCAGCTCACGCACACCGACCCGCGAACCCGTGCTGTCCACCGTGATGTTGGGAACCCCCGGGCTCACGAGGGGACCGGAATCTCCTGGCGTCAGCCGATCCACCAGGCCACTCTGCTCCAGATGGCCGTGCATCACAGCCACGGTATCGGCGGTCGGCGTCAGTTCCGCATAGAACCCGGACGCATCCGAGGACGTCGCCATTGATGGATCCACCCGGATCGACTCGGTACCGTTGCTGCTTGCCTCGATGGTGACAGCCTTCTCCCGGTTGCCACTACCGACTCTCACCGAATCGGTGTTGGCCAGAGCGGTCTTCTCCGTCTGCGCCGAAAGCTGGATGTCCAGGCCACTTGATCGGCTCTGGTCGAAACGCCTGGCATCGATGCACGTGGACCGGCCGGCCCCTTCCGGGCATCGTCCATCCGGATCCGTGAACCGGTAGGGATTTCCGTTGGCGTAGTGGTAGCGGTTGAACTGCCCGACCGGTTGTCCATATGCCGTCACCGGGTCCACCGACAGGAATACTCCCAGCTGTGGGTCCATGTACCGCTGCTGCATGTAGCTCAACCCAGTAGCCGCGTCGCTTACATGCCCTGTATAGCCAGGACCATCGGCCACCCCTTCACCGATCGCGGCTCCGTAGGGTTCGTAGTCATAGCGTGTGATGACGGCGCCCGCCCCGTTGGTTTCAGCGACAACCGACCCGAGGGCGTCGGTATGGACGTAGGTGACGACCTGTGCGCCGGCAATGGCGCTGTACATCAGTGAAGTCGATGCGAACAACGCCAGCCGCAGCTTCGAAGCCACCATTCCGTTCTCCAGCAGGTCCATCCTGAACTGCCTCCCCCATGAGCGGGGGACGCCCCCTGGGTCCGCACGTGCCCACTTTCCCTGCCGCTCGCCTGCCCTGCCCGTTTCGTGCAGAGCATTGCAGCCTCATGCGCCCCTTGCCGAACGTGGTTCCTGGCTCAGTGCGCCATGCCGCGGGTGATCGCCGCCGCACGCTGCTTCAGCTGGGCCACGGCATCGGGAATCATCTCCATGCCCACGTCCAGGCCCGGGTTCAGCACCAGGCCGACGCCGTCGCCGATACCGGCCAGCAGCGCGTGCACCGCGATCGGCATGGCATGGGCGAACTGCGGCAGCTGCTCGTGCCACAGGCCGGCGCGCTCGGGCGCGGTGAACACCGCGAACATCGGCTCGCCGCTTTCGCTGGTCAGCACCAGCGGCGAGATGCTCTCGTCCCAGGCACCGTCTTCGCCGATGGCCTTGTCCAGCAGCACGAACGCCGTCGAGGTCAGCAGGCCGTCGAGGAACTGCGACGCGGTCAGCGTGCCGTCCTGTGCCTGCAGCAGGCGCACCTCGAGGTCGTTGAGGGGGTCGAACGGGGTGTCGTGGTCCATGGTCGGTTCCGGTACGTGATTGCAGGGCAGACTTTAACAGGCCCAGTCCTCAACCGATGTATCCGTGCCGCCACATCCACCCGGCGGACGCCAGCCCCGCCACCCCCATCAGCATCAGCGGCAGGCCGAAGCGGTGCCGCCATGGAATCGGCACCCCACCCAGCTGCTGGTCCATGGACTCGGTGTCCAGCACCCAGCCGTGTTCGCATTGGGTGCAGGCCAGCTCGTAGCGGCGCTGGTGGGTGAAGCCGAACAGCAGGTCGATGCGCGCCATCTTGTAGCGCAGCTGGGGGGCGAAGTCGGTTTCCGTCTGGCAGTGCAGGCAGTGGTGGGCTTCGGTTGGGCCGACCACCACCACCCGCTCCTGCTGGCCGATCAGGATCATGGATCAGTTGCCCGTGCAGGCGGGTTGGGCCAGCAGCCAGGCCTGGGCGGCGGCCAAAGTGGCGGCATCGCCCTCGATGCGCTGGTCGGGCTCGATCTTCAACCCATCACCACGATCATTGCGGTCGCGCATCACGGTGGTGGTCAACAACAGGCGGCTGCCATCGGCCAGTGTGCGCACGTTGTTGCCAGTCGAGACCCCTGCCGTCGGCTGGCCGAAGCTGCGCGTCTGCGCGCGGCCACGCCACGCCAGTGCCGAGGCCTCGCCCGAACTGCCGGTACGCGGTCCGAACAGCACCGCCACCGGCGCGCCAGGCTGCCGCAGCACATAGCCGGTCTGGCCGAAGTCCAGCACCGGCTTGCCTGCACGCTGCACGGCGGTCGCGGTCAACGTCCAGCGCTCCGGCCCCTGTGCGGTTTCGAACGACCCCACATCTTCGTTGTTCACCACCGAGGTGCGCAGCAGCGGTGCCATGCCCAGCAGCATCGGCCACATGTTGCCACCGCTGTTGTCACGCAGGTCGACGATCCAGCCACAGCGCATGCCGTCGTCCTTGCCGCGGATGACCTGCTGCCACCGCGCGGCGCGCTGGATGTTCTGACGGAACGCTTCCTGTGGCGTCGCGCCGGGCGTGGAGGCATATCCCTCGATGACCAGCCAGCCGATGCGCGCATCCACCGCATCGGCGGCCTTGGCCTTTTCCACGGCAGCGGCGCCGACCTGCTGCGCGCGCGCAAGGGATTCGCTCTGGCGCTGGGTCGTCGTCCATACGCCATGATTGCCCGTGCTGACCGCAATGGCTTCGCGCAGCAACGCCAGCCGCTTCACGGGGTCACCCTGCACCGATTGCAGTCGTGTGCGGGTGCCAGGCCAGTCCACTTTGTCCCGATACAAGGCTTCATGCTCGAGCAGATCCAGGATCTGTACCTGCGCTTCCGGCGAAGGTATTTCGGTGGTGGACGCGGTGGCGGCTGTTGCATTGGCTGCCAGAAGGGACAGCGTCAGCGCACCAATCCCACACACTCCCTTGCACATCCGCATGCGACGTTTCCTTGTCGTTGGGTCAGGTCCACAGCATAACCGTGGCGAATCATGCCCGCCATTGCGCGGATAGCCGTTGTAGAGCCGAGCCCATGCTCGGCTGCATGGGACACGATCAAAGCAGCCGAGCATGGCTCGGCTCTACAGGGTCATGACCACGGGAAGATTCGTGCCGACCAAGGTCGACACCTACCAGAGCGGGTCATGACACCCGTACCGCGCGCTACCAGTCCGCGCGCAGGCCGATGTTGCCTTCGATGATGCGTCGCTTCTCGTTGCGGTCGCCACCCAGTTCACGGGTGTAGTCAGCCACCGCGTACGCACTGATGGTGCGGTTGAAACGGCCGACCACACCCACACCGGCTTCCAGCGCGCGCGAACGCTGCGAATTGATGATCACGTCGTCGTCGAAACGGATGCGGTCTTCGCCGGAACGACCATGCCAGTAGTTGAGCTTGAAATACGGCTGCCAGCCGTTGTCGGCCAATTGATAATCACCGGCCAGACGCAGGCCGATGCGGCCGGTCCAGGCGTTGTCATTGTCGAAGCGCACGCTCGAGACCTCATCGCGGCGGTCGTCCAGCGAGGTGCGTTGCCAGATCACCTGCAGCTGCGGTTCCAGCCACCATGCGGACTGACCGAAGCGCAGCAGCGGCTTGCCGGCCTCCACCGACACGCTGGTGCCATCGCCCTTGATCCCGAAGCCGAGCCCCCGCGAGGAACGCACGCGGCCGTCGTAACGGCTCTGCATCGCCACGGCGTCGATGTAGCCACCGCGGCCGTCGGTGAACGTCCAATACAGGCCCACGTGCTTGTCATCCAGCCGGCTCTGGCCCACCTGCACGTTCTCCCAGCCCAGCGCCAGGCCCGTGGTCCTGCCCTGCGCGCGGGTGCGGCCGACGAATACGCCGATCTGGTTGCGGTGGCTGTCGTTGGCCGCTGCCCACACATCCAGGCCAGCCTGCAGGCCCATCACATCGCCATCGAAGCCGGGCTGTGCATCGCCCTTCCAGTGGATCTCACTGCTCTGCCCCACCAGCCGACCCCAGGCGGTACGGAATGCACCCTGGTTGTACAGCAGGCGCTGCTCGCCCTGGCGTTCGTGGAACGTGCCGAGGCTGGCCAGCGAGGTCTCGCGCAGCAACGGTGGCACCACCGCGTACGCCGCAGTCTCCACGCGGTACAGCGGCACCACCGCGCCTTCGGCCGGACGCGCACCGGGTGTCGGCGGCGTGCCGGTGCCGGGCAGTGCGCCGCCGGCCACCGGCACGTCCGGCACGGCAGGGTCACTGGGCGGTGCCACCGGGGCGGGCTCCGGTGGAGGCGGCGGTGGCGCGGTCTCGCCGGCAGTCAGGTCTGGATCGGTGGCGCCTTCAGGCGGCGGCGGCGGTGCCGGGGTGATCGGCGGTGGTGGTGCGACGGGGGGCGTCGGCGGCGGCGGCGGCGGCGGCACGCCATTGATACCGCTTCCGTTTGGCGCCGGCGTCGGTCCGGCCACAAGAGTCGAACGCAGGTACCAGTTCTCGCCGGTGCCGGCACTGACACCGCCCTTGAACAGGAAGTACTCGTAGGCGCCGGCTGCTACCGGCGCGAACAACGAGAACGCACCGGGTGCCGTACTCGCACCGTTCAAGGCCTGCACCACCAGGATGCCGTCGACCAGCGTGGCAGCACCGCTGCCGCCAGCATTGAGCACGCCGATGCCGGTGGTGCCGGTGGCGGTACCGCCATCGATCACCAGGCGGTCGCTGGTGGAATTATCCGCACCCAGAACGGTGCGCAGGTACAGGCCCCCCCCGTCACCGCGGTAGTTGCCACGCACGGTGAACACGTCGCCGGCGCCGGTGCCGGTCAGATCGATGCGCCCGGCGTTGACCACCTCCACCAGTGCGACGCTGTTGAAAGGACGGATCGCATGCCCACCGCTGCCTGCGTATAGGGTACTGGTGTCATCCACGGTAAGCATGCCGGCGCCGGATGCGCTGTCACCCAGCACCAGATCGCCATCGAAGGTCAGCTCGGTGCTGTTGGCCAGGTTGATCGTTTCCCAGTTCTGGAAGCGGCTGACGCCAGCGGTTTTGACGTTGTTGAGATTGAGCTGGTCCACGCCGCTGCCACCGTCGAACAGCGGCACGGCACCGAGGTTGCCCTGGTTGAGGCTGCTGAGGTTGGCCACGTCGTTGTCCGGCCCCATGTCGATCGCGCCGTAGACGATGCCGCCGCCACTCCAGTTGAATGTATCGTTGCCGGTACTGAGCAGTACCTGCCCGCGCACGGTGCCATCGGTGATGGTCACGCTGTCGCTGCCCCCACTGACGCTGATGTTGCCGCCGATGTAGGCCGTGCCCGAGATGATGATGGTATCGGTGTCGAAGCCGGTCACCACGTTGCCGTCAACCGTACCACCGGACTGGTCCCACAGATTCTTGTCCAGCTTCATGTTGACGCGGCCGATGCGGCCAGCGGTCATCCAGGCCTGGTCGCCATCCTCGAACGCGCCGATGATGCGGCCGCCACTCATGCGGAACGTATCGATGTTGTCGCCCTGCTGCAGCGCGCCGATCGTGCCGCCACTCATGACGAAATCATCGCGACCGCTGCCCTGCACCACCACACCGGTGACGGTGCCGCCGGTGACGGTCATCTGGTCATCGCCGCCGCCCTGGTCGACACTGTCGATCGTGCCATCACTGAGCAGCAGCACATCGTTTCCATCGCCCTGCAATACGCCGCCGGAGATGCTGCCGGCCTGCATCTCCAGGCGATCATTGCCGGCACCGGACTGCACGCCGGTGCGCCCGCTGATCGTGCCGCGGTTGACCAGCACGCTGTCGCCCGCACCCACGAACTGCAGGGCGATGTTGTTGCCGGTACTGATGCTGCCGGTGTTCTCGACACGGCTGCCGCCACCGAGCTGCACGGCCTCGCCGCCGACCGAACTGATCGCTCCCAGGTTGGACAGCAGGTGCCCACCGGCACCGACCAGGGCGATGGCACCGGCGCCGCCGCTCTGCTGCAGCTGCGCGCCGCTGGCGACGTTGACGGTGATGCCGGCCGCACTCGTGGCGGTGATCGGCACCGTCTGAGGATTCGGCGCGTTGGCATCACAGGTGACCGTCTGGCCCGCAACGGGAGCGACGGTGTCACAGCCAGCCCAGGCCGCGCCGGCGGTCAGCAGCATGATGGACGGGACGGTCAGGGCCTGCAGCACGGAAACGGCAAGGCGGCGCGGACGGAACGCACGCGGAACGGCACGGGACATCGGGCACTCCTGGGCGGGAAATCAGGAACTGCGTATGTGCGGCACTGCGCTTGCAGTCTGCCGTGTGGTGAACCGTTTCGATAGGTGAACTTGCGTGCGGGAAATCACAGTTCAGATGTGAAATCGCCCAGCCCTCACGCCGATGTGATGTGGCTGAAATCGTTCATTTTTTCCGGTATTCGGGAATCACGCGCAAAGCATCCACGCATGGCGTGGATCTACTGATCCATCGCACCCCGCCCGATTGATCCACGTCACGAGGCAATGAAGCGCATCACCAGTAGTTCCACGCCATGCGTGGATGAGGCGCCGTCAGATCTTCAGATAGATCTTCCGCCAATCCAGCCACCACGCCACGCCCCACCACAGCGCGACGAACGCCAGCGCCTGCAGCATCGACGCCAGCTCCAGCGCCTGCGGCATCGCGGTGGCCAGCTGCTGCCAGACCCACCCCCAAACACCGGTCGCCATCAGCACCACCGACATCACCGATGCCCCCAGGTACGCGGTGATCGCATTGACCCCGAAGCGCCTGCCGAGTGCCGGCCACCCCTTCTGGTCGATCAGCACGTGGCCCAGCCACAGCGCCAGCGCCGCAAGGCCCCCGGTCCACAGCACGTAACTGGGCGTCCACAGCTGCTTGTTCAACGGCAGCACCACGGTCAACAGCAGGCCCAGCACAGCGGTCGCCACACCCAGCCCGGCCAGCGCCCCGGCACGTCCGCTGCGCAGCAGGCCACCGGCCAGCAGGCCAAGCACGGTGCTGGCCAGCGCACCCAGCGTGCTCAGCAGCCCTTCGGGATCATGGCCGAGCCCGGTATCGGCATGCCATTGATAGATCCACGGTGCGAACAGCGCGGTATCCAGTCGGCTGGCCGGGTTGGTCCACGGCGCCAGCTCACCGATGCCCAGCAGCAGCACCGTGTACCCCACCAGCAACGTGACCAGCACGCCCGCCTGCACGCGCGGCCGCGCACACACCGCCAGAACACCCACCAGCGCCGCGCATACCGCAATCCGCTGCAGCACGCCCCAGATGCGGAAGTGATGCGTATCCAGTGCCCACCAGATCAGCAGGTGCAGCAGCGCACCGGCCACCAGGATGCGCAGCGCGCGCTCCAGAACGCCGCGCGCCAGTGCAGGTCGCGCCGCCGCGTCCAGCGCGCGCGGCGCCACGCTGAAGGCCATCGACACGCCGACCAGGAACAGGAAGAACGGGAACACCAGATCGGTGGGCGTGCAGCCATGCCAGTCCGAATGACGCAGCGGCGCGAACACCGCGCTCCAGTCGCCCGGATTGTTGACCAGCAGCATCGCCGCCACGGTGATGCCGCGCAGGGCATCGATCGAGCCCAGCCGGCGTGGCGGCGAACTGTTCATCAGGCGGCCTCGTACTGCCCGGCAATCCAGGTGCCGCGCACCTGCAGGGCGTCATCCAGCAGCACCAGGTCTGCCTGGTAGCCCTCGGCGATGTGGCCAAGGCGATCATCGACGTTGAGGAACTGCGCCGGGTACGTCGATGCCATGCGCGCGGCTTCGGCCAGTGGCTGGCCAAGCAGCTGCACGGTGTTGCGCACCGCAGTGGCCATGTCCAGCGCCGAACCCGCCAGCGAACCGGCGGCATTGCGCACCACGCCGTCGATGGCGGTGATGGTTTCGCCATACAGCACGTAACTGGGATCGTCGGCGCCGACCGGCGGCATTGCGTCGGTCACCAGCAGCAGGCGGCCGCGCGGCTTGGCCGCCAACGCCACGCGTAGGCTGGCCGGATGCACGTGCACGCCATCGACGATGATGCCGATCCAGCTGTCGCGGTCTTCCAGCGCGGCACCCACCGCGCCGGGCTCACGCCCCTGCAGCGGCGACATCGCGTTGTACAGGTGGGTGAAGCCACGCACACCAGCATCCAGTCCGGCACGGATCTCTTCGTAGGTACCTGCGGTGTGCCCGGCAGCAACAATCACGCCACGCTCGACCAGCGCACGGATGGTCTCCAGCGGCACGCGTTCGGGCGCCAGCGTCAGCACGGTCACACCGTTGTCCAGCGATGCCGCCAGCGCGATTTCTTCTTCATCCGGCACGCGGAACTTGCTGGGATCGTGGGTGCCCTTGCGCGCCGGCGCGATGTACGGGCCTTCCAGGTGGATGCCGATCACGCCGGGCACGCCCTGCGCGATTGCTTCGTGCATCGCACCGATGGCTTCGCGCATCACCGCCACGTCATCGCTGATCAGCGTTGGCAGCATCGCGGTGGTGCCGAAGCGGCGGTGGGCCTGCGCGATGGTGCGCAGTGCCGCTACGTCCGGCGTGTTGTTGAACAGTGCGCCACCGCCACCATTGACCTGCACGTCGATGAAGCCGGGCAGCAGCCAACCGCCTTCCAGGTCCACCTGCTGATCAGCCTGGCCAAGCCGCGGTGCAGCGTCGGGCAACAGGGCGGTGATCTGCCCGTTCTCGATCACCAGCGCCAGATCATCGCGGAAGTCGTCGCCCGCCAGGATGCGGGCATTGCGCAGCACGGTCGCCATTACACGGTCTCCGTCACCTTGTTCAGGTGCGGCGGCAGGTCCGGGTTGAAGCCACGACGCAGCGCCAGCGCGTTGATCGCGCGGTAGAAACTCTGCACGGTCAGCAGCGGTGCGCACAGCGGGTGCGGCGCAGCAGCCACCGGCAGGTTGCCACCTGCACCGGCCAGCCAAACCTGCGCGCCACGCGAGGTGAATTCCTCCACCACCGCACGGGTGCCGGCGCCGGTCTCATCGGGCTGGGCAAAGGCCAGCACCGGGAAACCACGGTCAACCAGCGCCATCGGGCCGTGCTTCACTTCGGCCGAGCTGTAGGCCTCTGCATGCAGGCTGCAGGTTTCCTTGAACTTCAGCGCCGCTTCCTGCGCCGCACCCAGGCCCAGGCCACGGCCGAGCACGAACAGGTTGGTGGCCTCGACCAGGCCCTCGGTCACCGCGCTCCAGTCGCACTGCCACGCCTCACGCATCGCGTCCGGCAGCAGGTCCAGGGCGCTGCGCAGGCTGCTGTCCTGCTTCCAGTACGCAGCCAGCTGCAGCAGCGCAGCCAGCGAGGCCAGGTAGCTCTTGGTCGCTGCCACGCTCTTCTCGGCACCGGCATGCAGCGGGATGACCGTGTCGGCCAGCTGCGCCAGCGGTGAGTCCTCGACGTTGACCAGTGCGATCACGCGCGCACCGGCGGCCTTGGCCGCCTCGGCATTGCGCAGCAGGTCCGGGCTCTTGCCCGACTGCGAGATGACGATGAACAGTGCGCCGCGCAGCTGCAGTGGCGCGGCATAGACCGACCCCACCGACGGCGAGGCCGACGCGACCACCAGGCCCAGCTGGGTTTCCAGCAGGTACTTGCCGTAGGTGGCGGCGTGGTCGGAGCTGCCGCGTGCGCAGGTGACCACGAACGGCGGCGGCGCAGCACGCAGGCTGGCGGCAAGGGTTTCCATGGTGGCGTGGTTGCGCGAGAACTGGCGGGCAACCACGTCGGCCGCTTCAGCGGCCTCGGCGAACATCAGGGTGGCAGTGGGGTCTGACAGCGACATGGCAGGCTCAGGCAGGATCGGAAGGAAGGGGGCGTGCGCCGGCCGGGCGCATCGGCGCGGTCGAACCGCGCACCACCAGCTGCGGCACGAAGCCCTGGTTGTGCAGCGGTGCCGGCGCATCGTCGTAGGCGTCGCTGCGCAGCTGCGCGATCAGCAGGCGCGCGGCGTGGCGGGCGATGTCCTCGGTGGCCTGCTTGGCGGTGGTCAGCGGCGGCCACGACTGGCGCGAGAACGGGCTGTCCTCGAAACCGGCAATGGACAGGTCGTACGGCACGTTCATGCCGGCCGACTTGGCAGCGGCCAGTACGCCGGCAGCGATCTCGTCGTTGGAACCGAAGATGGCGGTGGGCGGCTCGCGCAGCGCCAGCAGGCGGCGCGCGCCGCGGAAACCATCGTCGAAGGTGTAGTCGCCCTGCACTACCAGGTGCTTGTCCACGGTCATGCCGTAGTCCTTCAGCGCGGCTTCGTAACCGGCGTAGCGTTCACCCGAAGATCGGTGCGAGCTGCCGCCCCAGAGGAAGCCGATGCGCTGATGACCCAGCTGGATCAGGTGTTCGGTGATCTCGTAGGCGGCCTCGCGGTCGTCGACGAACACACAGGCACCGTCGGCCGGGTCTTCGGTGGCGGCAATGATGCGCACCAGCTTGATGCCGCGCGCGGTCAGCGCCTGGATCAGGTCGCGGCGTTCGGACATCGGCGCGGTCAGCACCAGCCCGGCCAGACGCGAGCGCTGCACCCAGTCGGCCAGTTCATCGGCCAGCAGTGGCGAACTGGAATCGCAGGGATGGATCTGCAGGCCAAAACCCGTCTCGCGGCACGCAGCCAGCACGCCGTTCTGCACGCCGATGATGTGGTACGGGTTGGGGTTGTCGTAGACCAGCCCGATCACGAAAGTGGTGCCGCTGCGCAGGTTGCGCGCGGACGGATCGGGCTCGTAGTCGAGTTCGGCGATGGCACGCAGCACCCGCGCACGGGTGGCCTGCATCACCGAGGGCTCGTTGTTGATCACCCGCGAGACCGTCTTCAGCGAGACCTTGGCCTTCTCCGCAACGTCCTTGATGGTCGCTCTGCGCATGGGTTTTCCCTGGGGTTGGCTGCCGTCCATCATCGCCGATCAGGCCTTGTCCTGCGGCAGGCCGGCGCGATGGCCGATCACCGAATAGAACAGGATGTACAGGTAGCAGGGCACCATCAGCAGCACGAAGGTGAGCTGGAAATCGATGTGCTGCTTGAACAGGGCGAACAGCTGCGGAATGATCGCGCCACCGGCAATACCCATCACCAGCAGGGCCGAACCGGTTTCGGTGAAGCGCCCCAGGCCGCGGATGGCCAGCGGGAAGATGGCCGGCCACATCATGGCGTTGGCAAAGCCCAGCAGGGCCACGAAGGCCACCGACACATAGCCGTGCGTTGCCCACGCGCCCAGGCAGAACACCACGCCCAGCACCGCCGACAGGGTCAGGTAGCGCGACTGCGATACCACCCGCGGAATCACCAGCAGGCCGACCACGTAACCGACCAGCATCGCGCCCAGGGTGAAGGCGGTGAACATCTTGGTCTCGTCCAGCGGCAGGTTGAAGCCATGCCCATAGGTGCCGATGGCATCACCGGCCATCACTTCCACGCCCACGTACACGAACAGGCACAGCACGCCCAGCCACAGGTGCGGGAACTGGAAGATGCTGCGGCGCTCGACCGCACCGGCGGCCACCGGCGTGGCGTTGGCTTCGGACGATTTGATTTCCGGCAGCGGCGAGAACAGGATCGCCACCGCCAGCACCACCAGCAGCGCCGCCATGGCCAGGTACGGGGCGTGGATCTTGGCGGCGAACTGGTTCAGCAGCACGGCCTTGGTCGCGGCATCGGCCGCCTGCACCTGCACGTCCAGATCGCCAATGCCATGCAGCACCACCGTGCCGATCAGGATCGGCGCCAGGATGCCGGCGATCTTGTTGCAGATGCCCATCAGCGCGATGCGCCGCGCCGCCGTTTCGATCGGCCCCAGGATGGAGATGTACGGGTTGATGGCCGTCTGCAGCAGGGCCAGGCCGCTGCCGATCACGAACAGGCCGCCCAGTGCGCCGGGGTACCAGCGCTGGGTGGCGAATTCGCCGAACAGTGCCGCGCCACCGGCCATCACCAGCAGGCTCAGGCTCAGGCCCTTCTTCATGCCGGTGCGGCGCAGGATCCACGACGACGGCAGGGCCAGGAAGAAGTAGGACAGGTAGAACACCATCAGCACCAGGAAGGCACCAACCTCGCTGAGTTCGAAGGCGAGCTTGACGAAGGTGATCAGCGGGCCGTTGAGCCAGGTGAAGAAGCCGATCAGGAAGAACAGCACGCCGACGATGGCGATGGAGGTGGCCACGTTCGGGCGCGCGCTTGCAGCGGAGACGGCGGACATCGGGAAGGGCTCCTGCGGCGACGGCCGCAGAACGCGGCGTCGGAGAGTGGCTGGGAACAACGTTGTCACATTCTTTCGGTGGACAACGGCGGTTTGTCAACTTCCATGCAAGGCCGCATGAGCCTCGTGCTGCACTGCGCAACCCGATCGCAACGCGTCGTGCTGAATGCGCCACAGCCCTTGAGCCCCGTGCAGCAATGGTTCCCGCGTGAAACCCATGCTCACGTCATGTAAACGTTTACTGCACGCCGCATTCGTTGCGACGCAGCAACGAAAGTGTCACGAACTCGTTGACATCGTTGTCAGCGGGGTTACAGACTCCGCCCCAATCGCCGCCCCCGAACCCGGGGCCGGCCTCACCTGCAGCAGGAGCCCGCGTGACCGCCAGCCACCCCGCCCCGGCCCATGTCCTGTCCCGAGTCGCGCCGACATTCCTGGCCGCCGACGTCGGTGGCACCCATGTGCGCGTGGCCCGGGTCCAGGCCAGCGGTGATGCCGCCCATCCGGTGCAGGTGCTGGAATACCGCAAGTACCGCAACGCCGACCACGGCGGCCTCAGCGCGATCCTGTCCGACTTCCTGGGTGAAGGCCCGCGGCCCACGCATTGCGTGGTCGCAAGCGCCGGCTATGCCCGCGAGGACGGCACGGTGATCACCGCCAACCTGCCGTGGCCGCTGTCCGCGCGCCAGGTGGAAGCCGATGTCGGCCTGCAGCGGGTCTACATCGTCAACGATTTCGAGGCAGTGGCCTACGCCGCCGCACAGGTGGACGCCAGTGGCGTGCTGCACCTGTGCGGGCCGGAGACCGCTGCGCGCGGCCCGACCCTGGTGGTAGGCCCCGGCACCGGCCTCGGTGCCGCGCTGTGGATCCCCACCGCGCACGGCCCGGTGGTACTGCCCACGGAAGCCGGCCAGCCGACCCTCGCCGCAAGCACCGAACTGGAAATGGCCATCGTCCGCCACATGCAGCGCGACCGCGCCCATGTGTCGATCGAGCATGCGATCTCCGGCCCCGGCCTGATGAACCTGTACCGCGCGGTGTGTGCGCTGCAGGGTCAGGTGCCGACGCTGGCCAGCCCCGATGCAGTCACCGCCGCGGCCATGGCAGATACCGATGCGCATGCGCGCCAGGCGCTGGATGTGTTCTGCGGGCTGCTCGGCAGCACCATCGGCGACATGGCCCTGTTCTATGGCGCCCATGGTGGCGTCTACCTGGCCGGCGGCATCCTGCCGCAGATCCGCGAATACCTGCACGCCAGCACCTTCGTCGAACGCTACCTGCAGAAGGGGCCGATGGGCGAAGCACTGGCACGCATCCCGGTGAAGGTCGTCGAACACGGCCAGCTGGGCGTGGTCGGCGCTGCCAGCTGGTACCTGCAGCAGCAGTCGGCCGCCTGACACCGCAACAGGCTTCAACGCAATCGCAGCACGCAGTACGTGGCACGCCAACGCACGGGACTTCGCCGCCGCCCCGCGCATGTCTTCGCAACCGTAACCGAACACCGCCGCCGGCATCCAATCGAGTGATGAGGAGAGACATCATGAACACCCGCAAGACCCTGCTTTCGGCCGCCATCGTCAGCTGCATCGCCTTCAGTGCGCATGCGCAGCAGGCCGCCCAGACCGCCACCGACCTGGATACCGTGCAGGTCACCGGCATCCGTGGGTCGATGGAAAAATCGCTGGACACCAAGCGCGAAGCCAATGCGCGCGTGGAAGTGGTCACCGCCGAAGACGTGGGCAAGCTGCCCGCGCACAACGTCGCCGACACCCTGCAGCGCCTGCCGGGCGTGAACATCAGCTCGTCCAGCGCCGACGAAGGCGGCTTCGACGAAGCCGACCGTGTCAGCCTGCGCGGTACCAGCCCGAGCCTGACCCAGACCCTGATCAATGGCCACACCGTCGGCTCGGCCGACTGGTTCGTGCTCAGCCAGGGCAACAACGTCGGCCGCAGCGTCAGCTACTCGCTGCTGCCGTCGGAGCTGGTGCGCTCGGTGGAAGTGAACAAGTCCTCGCAGGCCAAGCTGCAGGACGGCGGCACCACCGGTACCGTCAACATCCTCACCCGCAAGCCGCTGGAGTTCTCCAAGCAGCTCACCGCGGAAGGCTCGATCGGCATGGTGCGTTCGGACCAGGCCAAGTCGAATGACCCGCAGCTGTCGGCCCTGTTCAACTACAAGAACGACGAAGGCAACTTCGGCGTGATGGTGCAGGCCTTCAGCCAGAAGCGCGAGCTGCGCCGCGAAGCGCAGGAAATCCCGGGCGGCTTCTTCCAGATCGATCCGAATGGCACCGTGGCCAAGTCCAACCCGGACCTGGCCGGCGTGTACGCGCCGGGCCTGCTCGGCTCGACCCTGTTCGAACAGACCCGCGAGCGCAAGGGCGGCCTGGTGTCGCTGCAGTTCAAGCCGATGGACAACCTGACCCTGGGCCTGGAAGGCTTCAGCTCGGAACTGAAGGCGAACAACTACAACCGCAACTTCATGCTGTGGGGCGGCCGCATCCTCAACGACCGCACTGTTGAAGATGCCAATGGCAACAAGATCCTGATTCCGGGCCAGGCCCCGAATCCGGGTTACGTCGTCAAGGATGGCGTGCTGTCCAACGCCACCTTCGCCGGCCAGGCCGACCGCGACTACGCGGTGTACGACATGATCTACCGCGAGTCGAAGGCCAAGACCAACTACATCACCTTCGATGCCGACTGGCAGATCAGCGACAACCTGGGCATGAAGTTCCAGGCTGGCAGCACCAAGGGCACCGGCGAAACGCCGCGCCAGTACATCGCCGAAGTCAACCTGGCCCGTGGTGGCGGCGCCACCTGGGCAACCCACGGCAACGGCTCGCCGATCGACTGGAACGTCGGTGGCAACATCGGCCCGAGCGGTGTGACCGATTTCGGCACCTGGGGCAACCAGCAGGTCACCGCGATCGACAAGGAAAAGTGGGCCACCCTCGATTTCAACCAGTACTTCGCCGACGCTGGCGTGCTGAACTCGATCGACTTCGGTGCCCGCTTCGGTGACCACAAGCGCGAGGCCCAGTCGCCGGAAGGCGCAACCCCGGGCGCGATCTGGGATGCGCTGAAGAACGGTGCGACCGCCAACTTCCCGGGCGGCTTCGCCAACGGCATCGGTGGCAGCTTCCCGCGCGACCTGTGGTACTTCACCCCGGGTGCACTGAAGGATGCGGTGACCAACAACTCCACCTGGCTGGCCGGCAATGACGGCCCGACCGGACGCCACAACTACGGCGCCGAGTGGAAGGTATCCGAGAAGAACTTCGCCGCCTACGTGCAGGGCAACTTCAGCGGTGATCGCTGGAGCGGCAACGTCGGCCTGCGCTATGTCAACATCAAGCAGGACATCGACACCTACGCGGCGGCCATCGGCTCGACCGTGCCGGACGTGAAGAGCCTGTTCGGTGCCTGGACCCGCGAAGCCTTCGAGAACAAGCACAACCGCGTGCTGCCGAGCGCCAACTTCAAGTACGACCTGCGTGACGACCTGGTGCTGCGCCTGGCAGCCTCGCAGACCCAGACCCTGCCGGACTTCTCGGCGCTGGGCGCGTCCTCCTACGGTTCGGACCTGAACCGCACCGGTGGCGGCGGCAACCCGAAGCTGAAGCCGGTGGTGTCGACCAACTTCGACGCCAACCTGGAGTGGTACTTCATGCCGCGCGGCATGCTGTCGGTGGGTGCGTACTCGATGCGCCTGAAGGACTATGTGGCCTTCAGCACCGAGAAGCAGATGCTGTTCAGCGAGCTGACCAACCGCCTCGAGGAGTACAACATCTCGCGTCCGAAGAATGCCGACGGCAAGGTGCGCGGCTTCGAAGTGGCGTATGAGCAGCCGATCGGCGAGTACTTCGGCGTCAACGCCAACTACACCTACGCCGATGGCAGCACCTCGCACACCTGGGCCGACGGCACCGACAACCTGCTGGGCACCTCGAAGAACACCTACAACGTGGGTGCCTACTTCGAGAACGACACCTTCGGTGCCCGCCTCAGCTACACCCGCCGCTCGTCGTTCCTGATCGGCCTGTCCGGTGCCAACCCGTACTACCAGGATGACTTCGGCACGCTGTCGGCGTCGCTGAGCTACAAGGCCACCGACTGGCTGAGCGTCAGCTTCGATGCACTGAACCTCAACAACCCGACCTACAAGTACTACCAGACCGCGGCCATCCCGACCTCGTTCTACAGCAACGGTCGCCAGTACTACCTCAACTTCCGCTTCAAGTACTGATCCAGCGGCGGCAACATCGCCAAGTCGTGCACGCACGCCGGGCCTGGGTCATTCCGGGCCCGGCGTTTTTCATGTATAGCGTTCATCGCACCGTTCCAAGGAGTCGTACCGATGGTCAAGCCTTCCCGCGCCCGGATGCGCAGCGCAGTGCTGCTGGGCAGCCTGCTCGCCCTGTTGCCGGTACTGCCGGCACTCGCCGCCGATCCCACTCCCGCCGCTGAAGCGCCCGGCCCGCAGCTGCGCGCCGGCAGCCTGATGCTGATTCCGGCCCCGGCCACCGTGCAGCGCGGCCAGGGCAGCGGCATCACCGTCCGCGCCGACACCGTGCTGTACGCAGAAGGCGAAGCAGCGCAGCGCGTCGCCAGCCAGTTCGCCGACCTGCTGGCCCGCAGCGGCGGGCCACGCCTGGCACTGGCCAAGGGCAAGGCCGCACCCAGGAGCGGCGGCATCCGTTTCGAGATCGTCCCGACCTTCCGCGACAGCGGTGAGGGCTACACGCTGGAAAGCACCGCGCAGGGCGTGGTGGTGCAGGCAGGCAACGAAACCGGCCTGTTCTATGGCGCGACCACCCTCGCCCAGCTCGCCACCGGCGGCAGCAACGGCGTGCTGCCTGCGGTGCAGATCCAGGACGCACCGCGTTTCAGCTGGCGCGGCTTCATGCTCGACTCCGCCCGTCACTTCCAGAGCCTGGACGAGATCAAGCGCGTGCTCGATGCGATGGCGGCGCACAAGCTCAACACCTTCCATTGGCACCTGACCGATGACCAGGGCTGGCGCATGGAGATCAAGCGCTATCCGAAGCTGACCGAAGTGGGCAGCTGCCGCCTGCCTGCAGGTGACGGCGGCATCGATCCGGTCAGTGGCCAGGAACATCCGTACTGCGGCTTCTACACGCAGGACCAGATCCGCGAGGTGATCGCCTACGCCGCCAAGCTGCATATCCAGGTGATCCCGGAAATCGATGTGCCGGGCCATGCGACTGCCGCGATTGCTGCGTATCCGGAACTGGGCAGCATCGATACGCCGCTGAAGCCGATCAGCGAATGGGGCGTGTTCCCCAACCTGTTCAACGTGGAAGACAGCACCGTCACCTTCCTGGAAAACGTGCTGGAAGAAGTGATCGACCTGTTCCCGGCCAGGTACGTGCATGTCGGTGGCGACGAGGCGGTCAAGGACCAGTGGGAAGCCTCGAAGCAGGTGCAGCAGCGCATGCGTGCGCTGGGCATCAAGGATGAAATGGCCATGCAGAGCCACATCATCAAGCGCCTGGAGACCTTCCTGGAGGAGCACGACCGGCGCCTGATCGGTTGGGACGAAATCCTCGAAGGGGGCCTGCCGCCGCAGGCCACGGTGATGTCCTGGCAGGGCACCGAAGGCGGCCTGGCTGCGGCCAGTGCCGGGCATGACGTGATCATGTCGCCGGTGGGTTACCTGTACCTGGACTACCTGCAGACCGCCTCGCCGAACGAGCCTCCGGGCCGTCCGACCCAGGTCAATCTCGGCAAGCTGTACAACTTCGAACCGGTGCCGGCCGAGCTGGCCGCCGACAAGCGTGGGCACATCCTCGGCCTGCAGGCCAACATGTTCACCGAGCACACGCGCAGCTATGCGCGCCTGCAGCACAACCTGTTCCCGCGCCTGGCCGCCGTGGCCGAGACCGGCTGGAGCACGACGGAACATCGTGACTTCCGCGATTTCCTCGCGCGCCTGCCGGCGCAGCTGCAGCGCTACCGTGCCTGGGGCCTGGCCTATGCGCAGACGCCGTTCGAAGTGGGCGTGGACTACACCGACAATCGTGCGGACAACACGGTGACGGTGTCGCTGTCCAATCCGCTGGGTTATGAAGTGCGCTACAGCACCGATGGCCAACCGGTGAGCGCGCAGTCGCCGCTGTACCAGCAGCCGCTGACCGGGCAACTGCCGACTACCGTGCAGGCCGCCGCGTTCTACCAGGGGCAGATGCTGGCCGCGAAGCCGACCATCGCCGCATTCACCGCGCAGTCGCTGCTGAGCCGCAGCAGCGATGAGCTGCTCAGCTGCGTGGGCAAGAAGGGCCTGGTGCTGCGCCTGGAAGACGATGGCCCACGCGAAGGCAACCGTGCGGTGTTCAACGTCGACATCTTCCAGCCGTGCTGGCGCTGGCCGCAGGCGCAGCTGGACGGCATCGGCAGTGTGGAAGTGCGTGCCGGCCGCATTCCATACTACTTCCAGCTGGCCCACGACGAACCCAAGCGTCGCTTCGAGAAGGCCAAGCGGGCGCACGGCGAGATGCTCGTGCGTCGTGGCGACTGCAGCGGCAGGGTGCTGGCGGAAGTGCCGTTGCCGGCCACGCCGGATGCCGATGGCTTCGTGACGCTGAAGGCCACGCTGCCGAAGGGCACGCAGGGCACCGGTGACCTGTGCATCAACTTTACCGGCGACACGCGTCCGGCGATGTGGGTGCTGGATGAGGTCACGCTGGGGAAATGACGACAGGTCTGTCCTGGTGGGTGCCGACCTTGGTCGGCACCTCGGGCAGTCCATCCACGCATGGCGTGGATCTACGGGTGGGTGCCAGCCTTGGTTGGCACGCCTCTACCCGCGCCAGCGCAGCAGCAGGTCGCGCAACGGTGTCAGGGCCGTGGCCATGCCGGCCAGCACGCCAATGGTGTTGGCAATCGCATCCATCGGGTCGGCGGTACGGTTGCTGGTCAACGCGCCCTGGGCGAATTCGATGCCAATGCCCATCAATACCAGCCCCACGCCCACCCACAGCAGCGGACGCCCGCGGCGGAACAGCTGCACCGCGCTGCCGGCCAGGATGAAATAGGCGAGGAAGTGCTCGCCCTTGTCGCTGTTTTCCGGCAGCGGAATCGGCGGCGGTGGAATCAGGCAGACCACGACCACCAGCAGCACCGCCAGCACCCACAGCACGGTCCACAGCCGCGGCCGCCGCAGCGGCTTGGTCAGCGGCAGCGCTCCACTCACAGGCGCCAGCTCAGGTCACCCAGCTCGAAGGCCGGCTCGAAGTCGACGCCACGTTGCAGCCCGATGGCCTGGAAGCGCTCGCCCATTTCGGTCGGCAGGGTCAGCTTCTTCACCTGGTCGCGCAGCTGGATGCGGCCAACCTCATCCGTACGTTCCTCGGCCAGCAGCAGCACCTGGTCCAGGCCGTTGCCGAGCAGGAAACTGGCTTGGCTGCAGTAACCGGCCAGCTCGAAACCACCGTGCATGCCCGCCTCGGCCATCGCGGTGAAATCCACCGATGCGGTGATGTCCTGCAGGCCCGGCCAGCGATGCACGTCGTTGTGCACGTGGTGGCGGTAGAAGGCACGCACGGTACCGTCGTCGCGATCGTGCTGGTAGAACTCGCCGCGGTTGTAGCCGTAGTCGACGAACAGCATCGCGCCACGCTGCAGGCCACCGGCCACCGCCTGCAGCCAGTACGGCAGCTGCGGCAGCACTTCGGAACGGTAGCCCTCGGCGAAAGGCTTCTCCAGATAACGCTCGATGTGGCGCACCGCGCCATTGAGCAGGATGTCGGCCGGCTGCGCGCCGCGGATGAAATTGCCTTCGCCATCAAGCTCGACGGTTTCCTCGTAGACCTCGCCATCGCGGATCAGGAAGCGTGGAGTCGGCAGCGCGTCAATCACCTCGTTGGCAAACACCACGCCCTCCCAGTCCTCCTCGAACGGGCGATCGACCCAGTCCACTCGCGCCGCCAGCTCTGCTGGCAGGCTCTGCTGCAGGCGCTGCTGCTGGCGCTCGCGCAGGTCGGCACTGGGTTCAAGGATGGCGTAGCGCGACGGCAGCGCGTCCAGCTCGGCCAGGCGCAGCAGCACCGCCTCGGCGAAGGCGCCCGTGCCGCCGCCCAGCTCCAGCATCCGCGCCTGCGCACCCAGCTGGGCGAACACCGGTGCCAGCGCATTGGCCACGCTGCCGGCGAACAGGCTGCCGAGCTCGGGCGCGGTGGTGAAGTCGCCACTGCCACCGAACTTGCTGGCGCCGGCGCTGTAATAACCCCAGCCAGGGGTATACAGGCACAGCTCCATGAAGCGCGAGAAGGGCATCGCCCCGCCCTGCGCAAGGATTTCGGCGCGCAGGGCGGCGGCCAGCTGGTCGCTGTGGGCCAGGGCATCGGCTTCGGGCAAGGGGAAGGTGGGCTGCATGGCGTCTTCGAATGCGGTGACAATGGTGCACAGGATAGCCGAGCCTTGGAGGACCCTCGATGAGCGATACCCACCCCGTGGTCCTGATCACCGGCAGCGCGCGCCGGATCGGTGCGGCCATTGCCCGCCAGTTCCACGCCTGCGGCTGGTCGGTGGTGCTGCACGCCAACACCTCCAGCGCCGAGCTGCAGCAGGCCGCGTTCGATTTCGACAACGTGCGCCCCGGCAGCGTGCTGGCGCTGCAGGCCGACCTGCGTGACGCCGACGCCCTGTCCGACCTGGTGGAACAAGCGGTCACCCATTTCGGCCGCCTGGACGCGCTGGTCAACAACGCGTCCAACTTCTTCCCCACCCCGCTCGGCCAGGTCACCGCCGAGGCGATGGACGAGCTGTATGCGGTCAATGCGCGCGCGCCACTGCTGCTGTCACAGGCGGCGGCGCCCTACCTGCGCCGCCAGCAGGGCTGCATCGTCAACCTGACCGACCTGCATGGCACCGACCCGATGCGCGACCACATCGCCTACACCATGGCCAAGGCCGCACTGGAGATGGCCACGCGCTCGCTGGCGCTGGAGCTGGCGCCGAAGGTGCGGGTCAATGCGGTGGCGCCGGGTGCGATCCTGTGGCCGGAACAGGGCAAGGACGATTTCGCCCGCGAGGCGCTGCTGGCGCGCACGCCGCTGGCGCGGATCGGTACCGTGGAGGAAATCGCCGAAGCGGTGTATTGGCTGGTGGCCGAGGCCAGCTTCGTCACCGGCCACACATTGCGCGTGGATGGTGGACGCACGGTAAGTTGAGGTAGTGCCGGCCGCTGGCCGGCAACCTCCCTCATGCCAGGTCCACCACCTCGAACGCCTCGCCAAACTGCTTGTGCGCGCGCCACAGCGTGGCCAGGTCCTGCCCACTGACCGGGTCGATGAAGTCCGGCGCGATGTCGGCCAGCGGCTTCAGCACGAAGGCATGCTTCAGTTCCGGGCGCGGGATGCGCAGGTGGCCGGGACCTTCCACCACCAGGTCGCCGTAGAACACCACGTCGATGTCCAGGGTCCGGTCGGAAAAGCGCGGCCCGCTGCGGTCGCGGCCGTGCGCGTCTTCCAGCGCATGCAGCCAGTCGTCCAGCTCCTGCAGCGGCAGGTCGGTCTCGATCGCTACCGCATTGTTGAGGAAGGCCGGGCCATCGAAGCCGACCGCGGCGGTACGGTAGGCGGGCGACACCTGCAGCGCGCCGAAGCGCTCGCGCAGGGCCGTCACCGCGGCGTGGAGGTAGCGGCGGGGCTGGACATTGCTGCCCAGGCTCAGGAGCACGGTCGTCATGCGGTTCAGGTGGCAGCGATGGGGGCGTGGACATGCCGTCGTCACGGCGGCCTGCCTACAATCCGGGACGCACATGATAGGGCACCGACATGACCTATTGCGTTGG
The DNA here is from genome assembly GCF_056482105.1 of Stenotrophomonas sp. 78350_Sma. Taxonomy (NCBI): domain Bacteria; kingdom Pseudomonadati; phylum Pseudomonadota; class Gammaproteobacteria; order Lysobacterales; family Lysobacteraceae; genus Stenotrophomonas; species Stenotrophomonas sp. 78350_Sma. The sequence continues at coordinate 3,969,125 of NZ_CM151182.1, forward strand.
AATCGAGGTGGACGAAGGCCTGGTCTTCGCTGCCGACACCCGGACCAATGCCTCGCTGGACGATGTGCGCGTGCACCGCAAGCTGCACGTGTTCGAGTACCCCGGCCAGGCAGCCTACGTGCTGATGGCGGCCGGCAACCTGGCCACCACCCAGCTGCTGGTGTCACGCCTGGGGCGCGACGCCGGTGAACGGCGCACGCCCAACCTGCGCGACATGACCCACCTGTTCGAGGCCGCCGAGTATGTCGGCCAGCTGCTGGTGGACAGCCAGGTGCACAGCAGCCACAGCGAGCACGGCCATGACGGGGTCAACACCCAGGCCACGCTGATCTTCGGCGGGCAGATCGCCGGCGAGCGGCCGGGTCTGTACATGGTCTATCCACTCGGCAACGCCATCGCTGCTTCGCCGGAGACGCCCTATCTGCAGATCGGTGAGTCCAAGTACGGCAAGCCGATCCTCGACCGCATCCTCAGCCCGGCCACACGCCTGGAGGACGCGGCGCGGACGGCAATCGTGTCGCTGGATTCGACCATCCGCTCCAACCTGTCGGTAGGCCTGCCGATCGACCTGGCGCTGCTGCGCGATGGTGAACTGCGCATCGGCCAGCAGCTGCGGCTGGGTGCGGATTCAGCGCTGTATGCCGACATCCACCAGAACTGGTCGCGGCGGCTGGAACAGGCGGTGGACGCCCTGCCGCGGTTCCCCTGGGAAACCTTGGACCGGTAGTGCCGGCCGCTGGCCGGCAACCGCGTTGATTCCACCACACATGAATGCCGGCCAGCGGCCGGCACTACCGGAACGTCAGCCCAGCGCTTCGGCCACCGCACGGAACACCTGCTGCATCTGCAGTGGCTTGTGCAGCACATGCACCTCCACGCCGTCCGGGAATGCATCGGCCGCAACCGGCACTGCCGGATCCTCCAGCACCAGTGCCGGGCCGCGATAGCCCAGCGTGGCCATCTCGCCCAGCAGCTGGCTGGCCGGCAGCAGCTTGGAGCCTGCATCGGCGATCACCAGCGCAGGCATCGCCTCCTGCTGCATCCAGCGCAGCGCGGCCGGGCCGTCGGACGCCAGCTGCAGCTGGTAGCCCTGGCTGGACAGCGCATTGCCCAGCAGCGACAGGCGCGTGGCTTCGCCATCGACCACCAGGATCGACTGGCCGCTGCCCAAGGCCACCAGCTGTTCGATCGGCTCGCTGCCATCGATGGCGTCGTGCATCGGCAGGCGCAGTTCGAAGCAGGTGCCCTGCCCCGGCTGGCTGCTGACGTGGATGCTGCCGCCGGCGCCTTCAACGATGCGCTTGCAGGAAATCAGCCCCAGGCCAGTGCCATCTGCCTTGGTGGTGAAGAACGGATTGAACAGATGCGACAACGTATCCGCATCCATGCCGATGCCTTCGTCGGCCACGCGGATATGCATCCAGTCCACGCCATCGCGCTGGCCGGCATGGCTGGCGGTGAGGCTCAAGCGGCCGCCATTGGGCATCGCCTGGATCGCATTGAGCGCCAGGTTCAGCATCACCTGCTGGAGTTCGGTGTAGTTGGCATCGACCACCAGGCCTTCGTCCTGCACCTGCAGTTCCAGGCGCACGGCGTCGGGCACGTTGCTGCGCAACAGCAGCGCCACGGCATCGAACAGGCCATCGATCTCGATGCGCTCGCTCGGCTTGCGCGAACCGCGCACGAACGACAGCATCGATTCGGCCATCTCATGGCCACGGCGGCCGCACTCGGCGATGACATCGGCCAGATGATGCAGCTGCGGATCGTCGGTGCGCGCCTTCAGCAGGTCCGGCATGATCAGCAGCGGCTGCAGGATGTTGCGCAGGTCGTGGCTGAGGCCGGCAGCGAGCAGCGACAGGCTTTCCAGGCGCTGCGCGCGCATCAGTTCGGTTTCCACCCGTGCGCGCTCGATCGCGCTGCGTGCATCGCGGATCGCACGTGCCACCGCCGACGGCAGGCGCGCCGGCAGGTGCTTGATGATGTAATCGTTGGCGCCCTTCTGCAGCGCCGCCACCGCGTTCTCCTCACCCATGGTGCCGGAGACGAAGATGAAGGGCACCTCCGGTGAGGTCTCACGCACGATGCGCAGCGCGTCGTCACCGGAGAATCCCGGCATGCTCAGGTCGGACAGCACGATGTCCGGCTGGAACGCGACCAGTGCCTGGCGCAGTTCGGCCTCGCTTTCGACGCGCTCGAAACGGGCCTCCAGGCCCGCATCGAGCATCTGTTCGGACATCAGCTCGGCATCTTCCGGTGAGTCCTCCACCAGCAGGATGCGCAGCGCCCCCAGGGCGGGACCGGTCAGGGGCATGGGCTCACTCGAGTTCCGGTGCCTGGTTGATCAACGCCCAGAACTTGCCCAGGGTCTGCACCGCGCCGAAGAACTGGTCCACGTCCACCGGCTTGACCACATAGGCGTTCACGCCCATGTCCCAGCTGCGGGCCAGGTCGCTTTCCTCCCGCGAGGACGACAGGATCACCACCGGCAGGCGCTTGAGCTCTTCGTGCTCGCGGATCTGCCGCAGTACTTCCAGGCCATCCATGCGCGGCATCTTGATGTCCAGCAGCAGCACGGCCGGCAGGCCTTCCTCGCGGTTGGCGAAGGCACCACGGCGCAACAGGTAGTCCATCACTTCCACGCCATCCTCGACGTGCACGATGGGGTTGGCCAGACGCGCCTCTTCCAGGGCGTCGATCGCCATTTCGGCATCCGCCGGGCTGTCTTCGGCGAGAAGAATGGTGCGCAGAGTGGTCATGCAGAAGGCCCTTGTTTGTCCGCATCGATCGCGGGAGGCAGGTAGAAGTGGAAGGTGGCGCCAACGTCCGGTTCGGCCTCGGCCCAGATACGGCCGCCATGGCGGGTCAGCACGCGGCGCACGCTGGCCAGGCCGATGCCGGTCCCCGGGTAGTCGCTGGCCTTGTGCAGGCGCTGGAACACACCGAACAGCTTGCCGGCGTAGGCCATGTCAAAGCCTGCACCATTGTCGCTGACCGTGAACTGATGACCGCCGTCAGGCTGTGGCTGGTAGTCCACGCGGATCTTCGCCGGCTCGCGGTTGCCCGAATACTTCACCGCATTGCCGAGCAGGTTCAGCCAGACCTGGCGGATCATGTTCTCGTCGCCGACCACGATCGGCAGCGGGGCGATGTTCCACTCCACCTGGTGCAGATGGCCGCTGTTCTCGGCCTCGGCCTGCAGGTTGGAATCGAGCATGGCGCGGGTATCAGCCACAAGTGACTGCATGTCCACCGCCTGCTGGCGCATCGCCACCCGGCCCAGCCGCGAGTAGACCAGCAGGTCGTCGATCAATGCCGCCATGCGCCGCGCTGAGCTGGAGATCACCTCCAGGTAATGGCGGCTCTTGTCATCGGCGGCGTCGCCCAGATGGCGCGACAGCTTGTCGGAGAATCCGGCCACGTGGCGCAGCGGCGCGCGCAGATCATGCGAGACCGAATAGCTGAAGGCTTCCAGTTCCCTGTTGACCTCGGATACCTGCGCGACCTTGCCCTCCAACTGGCGGTTCAGCTCTTCCACGCGCATCTGCACGGCACGCTGCACCGTGACATCGCTGATGGTCAGAAGCACGACTTCGTCATCGGTATCCGGCAACGGCATGCGCCGCGCATTGAGCAGCATGTAACGCGCCATGCCATCGGCGGTGCGCTGTTCGTGCTCGAAATCCCACAGCTCGCGGCCACGCAGCAGCACGTCGGACAGGCGCTGGCGCACTACGGCGTCGTTCCAGGCGCCGTCGCCGACTGTTTCCAGCAGCAGGCCATCGGCACGTTCGTCCTGCAGCCCGTACAGCTCGGCGAAGGCCGGGTTGTGCAGCTGCACGCGCAGGTCGCGGTCGAGCAGCACGATGGGCTCGCGCACGGTCTGCAGCACCGAGGCCGCACGTGCGGCCGAACGCAGCGATTGTCGTTCGGCATGCAGGCGGCGGCCGATCTGTCGCTGCAGCAGCCACAGCACCAGGCCAAGCAGCGCCAGCTGCACCACCAGCGAACTCCACGACACCAGCTCGGTCTGCCTGCGCTGGCGCGCAGCCTGGTCGGCTCGCAATGTCAGCAGTTTCTGCTCGCTGGCCTGCAGTTCTTCCACCAGGCCACGGATCGGATAGCGCGTGCTCAGATCCTGCACCAGCTCGCGCTGATCACTGTTGGGCTCGGATTTCGCGAGCTCACGGGCAAGTGCCATGCGGCCTTCCAGCATCGACTCGATACGACCGATGCGGATCAGCTGGTCAGGATTGTCGCGGGTCATCCGGCCCAGTTCGGCCAGGCGTCCAGGGATGTCGTTGGCCTTGGCCATGCGCTCGCGCAGCCCCGGCGCATCCACACCCTTGGACAGCGTCAGCGCCGCCGACTCGACATCGCGTACGTCGGCCTGCAGCTGTTGCAGGGCCACACCCACGGCCTGGGTATGGTTGACCCAGGCCATCGCCTGTTCGTTGTCCTGCTGCAGTTTGCGCAGAGTCAACCACGGCACCACGATGATCGCGGCAGCGGCCAGCGCCAGGGCCGGCAACCGCCAACGGTCCCAGATGTCGTCACTGAAAACCAGCGCCATAGTTCCTCGTCAGCACGGCCGCGTAGCGTTGTCCGGGACGAGCCCGGCTGCGGCGGAACCGGCAATATAGCGCAGGCGGTCACAAGTCTGGGGTTTCCAGACTGGTTGGCTGAACGGGTTACGGAAACCCCACTGCAGAGCCGAGCCCACGCTCGGCTGTTACCCAAAGTCAGCCGAGCATGCGCTCGGCTCTACACGGCAGCGGGCGCCCCATGCCGGGGCGCCCACCGGGTTCAGCGCTTGGCCGCAGCGCTGACCTTCAATGCGGCAGCATCGACGCGGGTCACGCCCTTGATGCCCTTGGCGGTGGTGACCGCCTTGTCCTTCTCGGCCTGGGTGGCCACGGCACCGCTCAGGCTGACCACGCCGTTCACGGTTTCCACCTTGATCTCGGTACCCGGAACGTTGCTGCTGGCGAGCAGGTCGGCCTTCACCTTGGTGGTGATCCAGGTATCGGTCACCGGCTCGTTGGAATCGTGGCGATCAGCATGGGTCGCCGGATGCGCACTCGTCGGCGGGCTCTTTGCAGCCGGATCCTTGGCGAATGCGGCCGAGGAGGACAGCGCCAGGCCCAGCGTGAGGGCGGAGGCAATCAGCGTGCGGGTCGTATTGCTCATCGTGTCGTACTCCTTCGGAATGTGCTGCCAGTCTGGACAGACCGACGTAGAGCAGGCGTGGCGTTGCGGTCATGCCGCTGTGAATCGGGGCATCTGCAACGACAACCGTTCAGCTTTGGCTCGTGACCCCGCGTCGTTTACCCTGCCCTTCCCACTGCCGGAGCTCTGTCATGCGCCCCGACCTGCAACTGGCCCTGATCGGCTACGGCCTCGCCGGCCGTGTCTTCCACGCACCGCTGATCCAGCACACACCCGGCCTGGCGCTGCACAGCATCGTCAGTTCGCAGCGCGACACGTTGCTGCGCGCGTTCAGCGACGTGCACGCGCGTGCCACGCCGCAGGAGGTGTTCGACGATCCGGCCGTGGATGCCGTAGTAATCGCCACGCCGAATGAACAGCATGCGCCGCTGGCAATCGCGGCACTGGCTGCGGGCAAGCATGTGCTGGTCGACAAGCCGTTCGCGCTGGACGTGGCCGAAGCGGAAACGGTATTGGCTGCGGCACGCGATGCCGGACGCATCGCCACCGTGTTCCAGAACCGGCGCTTCGATGCCGACTTCCTTACACTGCAGGCGCTGCTTGCGGACGCGACGCTGGGCGACATTGCCGAGTGCCATGCGCACTTCGATCGCTACCGTCCACAGGTGCGCGACCGCTGGCGCGAACAGGACGGTCCCGGCAGTGGCCTGTGGTACGACCTCGGCCCGCACCTGCTGGACCAGATGCTGGTGCTGTTCGGCTGGCCCGAGGCGATCGATGCCGATCTGGCCGTGCAGCGCGATGGCGGCAGCGGCATCGACTACTTCCACGCCGTGCTGCACTACCCACGGCATCGCGCGATCGTGCATTCCGGTTCCCTGGTGGCAGCGCCCACACCGCACTTCAGCGTGCATGGCAGCAAGGCCAGCTGGATCAAACATGGCCTGGATGTGCAGGAAGCGCAGCTGCGCCGTGGTGCTGCACCCGGTGCGCCCGGCTGGGGCATCGACCCGCGGCATGGCGAGCTGGTGCGCTGTGATGCCGAGGACAACGTGCAGCGCAGCACCGTCGACAATCTGCCCGGTGACTACCGGCGGTTGTATGCGCAGTTCGCAGCGGCCATGCATGGCGACGGCGAAGCCACGGTCAGTCCGGTGCAGGCATTGCAGCTGATGCGGCTGCTGCAGGCAGGCATGGACAGTGCCCGCGAGGGGCGGCGAGTGCAGTTGGGTTGACCGGCAGGGCTGCGCCCTGCCCCCCGGTAGTGCCGGCCGCTGGCCGGCAACAGCAACAGCCGGCTATCCGCGGGATGGCAGAGTGGGTCCTGGTGGGTGTCGACCTTGGTCGACACGTAGATCCACGCCATGCGTGGATCTACGCCAATCGGTGCTTACGACTTCTTGATCGCGTGGCCGCCGAACTCGTTGCGCATCGCCGACAGCAGGCGGTCGGTGAACGAATTCGATTCGCGCGAACGCAGGCGTTCCAGCAGCGACAGGGTGATCACCGGCGCCGGTACGTCCAGTGCGATCGCTTCGGCCACGGTCCAGCGGCCTTCGCCGGAATCCTCCACGTACGGGGCGATGCCATCCAGCGACGGATTGCGCTTGAGCGCTTCGGTGCTCAGGTCCAGCAGCCACGAACGCACCACACTGCCGTGGCGCCAGACTTCGGCCACCTGGGCCAGGTCCAGTTCCATTTCCTGCTTGCGCTCCATCAGCGCGAAGCCTTCGGCGTAGGCCTGCATCATTCCGTACTCGATGCCGTTGTGGACCATCTTGGTGAAGTGGCCAGCGCCGGACGGGCCGACACGCCCCCAGCCACGGTCTTCGGCCGGTGCCAGCGTGCGCAGCAGCGGTGCGATCTGCTCCACCACCGATGCTTCGCCACCGACCATCAGGCTGTAGCCTTCCTGCAGGCCCCACACGCCACCGCTGGTGCCGCAGTCGACGTAGCCCAGGTCATCCTCGGCCAGCGCCTTGGCGCGGCGGATCGAATCCTGGTAGTTGGAGTTGCCGCCGTCGATGACGATGTCACCTTCGGCCAGGTGCGGGGTCAGCTGGCCCAGGGTCTGGTCGACGGTTTCGCCGGCCGGCACCATCAGCCACACCACGCGCGGCACCGGCAGCGCGGCAACTGCGGCGGCCAGCGAATCCACCACCTCCAGGCCGGCCTCGGCGGCGCGCTGGCGGGCACCTTCGCCCGGGTCGTAGCCGACCACGCGGTGGCCACCGCGATGCAGGCGCTGGGCCATGTTGGCGCCCATGCGGCCGAGGCCGATCATTGCAATATCCATTGTTTCACCTTCAGTTGGGGTCTAGGGTCAGGCTGCCTGGCCTGCCGGTAGCCGCGCAGTGGCGCAGCTGCGCCTCGCGCCAACGCCGGTAGAGCGTGGTATGCAGATTGTGCACTGCCAGGTCGATCGAAAACGGGGTTCGCGGGTTGCGGTCGAGCAGGCGGGCGATGTGGTAGCCGATGGGACGTATACCGCGCGGGTGCACATAGATCACGAACTGCTGGTAGAACGGATCGTCCAGCAGCTGGTCCATGCGTGCCAGCGTGGCGTGGTAGCGCGGTTCCAGCCGCGCGCGCAGGTACGGGTCGCGTTCGAACAGCAGGCGCTCGAAGTAGCGCTGGCCAACACGCGGGATGTCCCGCGCAAGTTTCCACAACTCGGCATTGCGCTGGTCATACCAGGCCAGGCCGCCGTGCAGCGCCAGGGCCTGCGCAGCGTCTCCGCCCACTGAAACCACGACGAAGTTCTCGGCCTGGTTGCTCAGATCATCCAGCGTGCTCTTGTCATACACGTGCTCGATGAAGCCGGGCGCGCCGACGAAGGCCTGGCGCCCCATCGCCGACGTGCGCACTGCCTTGCCATCGGCAAGGAAATCACCTGCATGCGCGCCGAGCAGGATGCTGTCGGTAACGTGCAACGCAAGGAAGGTGCCGATCGACAGTTCGCCTGCGGCAAATTCAGCATCGAATGCCGTGTCGCCATACAGTTCGCGCTGGGTGGCCAATTGAGCGACCTGACGACCGACTCCGCATTCGGCGCGCACATTGCCGCTGTAGAACGCCTGCAGCGCCTGGCTGTTGCCCGCAGTGGGCACGAAACCGCGGCCGAAGCTTCGCGTGCGCTGCCAGCCTTGCGCCTGTGCGCCGTGCAGGCCGAAGCCGATCCAACCGAGCTGCAGGCCAGAGAAACGGAATCCTGGGTTGCCCTGCAGTGCAGTAGCGGCACGTTGCGTGGCTGCACCCAGCTCGAAGGCGTAGGCGCAGACGGTTGCCGGATCGTCCAGCACCTGCTGCAGCAACGCCTTGCGCGCTGCAGCCGGCATGTCCGCTGGCCATTGCACGCGCAGATCGCCCGCCGCGTGCGCCCCGGCCAGCGACGCGCGCGTGCATACCGGGCCACCGTGCACCTGCGGTGCACCCATCGCACGCACTTCGAAGCGCCATCCCAACCGCTGCAGCAGGCCTTCCGTACAGTCCAGCGGCGCGGCAGTCACGCCCAGCGCGGGCAGCAGCAGGGCCACGCCCATCCATCTGCCGCGCACGATCAACCCTGGTCCGTGCTGGCCGGTGCCGGCTCCGGGGGTGTGGCCGCGGGCGGCACGTGCTTGCCTGCCTCCGCCGGAAGGTACTGTTGCAGGCGCTGGAAGAAGCGACGATAGAACTCGGCATCGGTGACCGTGCTGCTGGCCACCTTCACCAGCGAGTCGTCATTGCTGCCGAACGGCAGCGATACAGATCCGAGCGCGCCGACACCGACACTGGCCGAGGTCGGACTCTTTTTCAACGCATAGCGATCCTGCACGGCACTGACGAACACCAGTGTCTGGTTCCCCCGCGGTGCGCAGGAAATACGCAGCACCAGCTGCTCGTGATCGTCTTCACGCGGCTGGAAATTCTTGCTGCCTTCCACCTGCGCCGCGTCGGAACGGGCGATGGCATAGCCCTGGCTGAGCAGGGTGCGCCGCGCAGCCTCGCACGCATCCCCCGGGCGACCATCGACGGTGCGCGAGAAGGTATCGCCGGAATCGAAGGATTCGCGCAGCAGGGTACTGTCGGCGGCACGGCCACCACAGGCCGACAGGATCAGGGCGCCGGAGAGCGCCACGGCAACGCTGGAAAGACGGGAGGCCCGCATGGGTACTCCTGCGAGGACGGTACCGGCAAGGGTAGTCCCGCAATCGTGTGCGGCAGGTCGAAACCGGCATGACCGGGCCACCCCGTTGCTGCCGGTTCATGCACGTAAAAGGGGACGGAGGGGATTAAGTCGTTTGTGGCACTTCGCTCGCCGGGCATGGCCCGGCGCTACCGTGAACGAGGTCCCCAAACAGAAAGGGGCCGGCAATGCCGGCCCCTCCATTGCACATGCGCTTGCCGGCTCAGTCCGCCCAGCGACCGGCGCCGGTCGACTGCGGCAGCACCTGCGCCGACAGCGGGCGGTCATTGGCCAGCAGGTTCACCGCATCGGCCAGGATCGAGGCCGACTCGCGCAGCAGCGGGTCAGGACGCTTCTCGGCAGCCTTCTCGCGGGCGGCATCCTTGACGATGTCGCGCTCGTTGCCGGTCAGGCCGTCGTCGTTGCTGTCATCGGCCAGCGGGTCCAGGGCCAGGCCAAGTTCCTTGCGCATCGCCTGGCGCTCCTTGCGCTGGGTGTCCTGGCGCTCACGCTCGGCGCGGCGGGTGGCCTCGTTCAGCGAGATGTACTTCTTCGCGGCCTCGGTGCGGAACTGCTCCACGTCCTCGTTCCACCACTGGAATTCCTTGTCGGCGGCAATGCGCGCGTCATGGCGGGTTTCCAGCTTCGGCAGCAGCGGCGCGAAGTTGCCGTACTGGGTGTGCGGTACGGCGGCGATGCGGGTCCACGGCAGTGCGTTGTCGTAGGTGCTTTCACCGAATTCGGTGGCATCGACGCTGGCCGGGAAGGCCAGGTCCGGCACCACGCCCTTGTGCTGGGTGCTGCTGCCGCTGATGCGGAAGAACTGGGCGATGGTCAGCTTGACCTGGCCGAAGCGCTGGGTCTCGCCGCTCGGCCAGCGGTCCAGATCGACGATGTTCTGCACGGTGCCCTTGCCGAAGCTGGTCTCACCGATCACCAGGCCACGACCGTAGTCCTGGATGGCACCGGCGAAGATCTCCGAAGCCGAAGCCGAACCGCGGTTGATCAGCACCGCCAGCGGGCCATCCCATGCCACGCCCTGGTTGCGGTCGCTGTTGACGGTGACGCGGCCACCGGACTCGCGCACCTGCACCACCGGGCCCTGCTCGATGAACAGGCCGGTCAATTCAATGGCTTCATCCAGCGAACCACCGCCGTTGTTGCGCAGATCCAGCACCACGCCGTCCAGCTTGTCGTTCTTGAAGCCAGCCAGCAGCTTGGCCACGTCGCGGGTGGCCGAAGCGTAGTCGGCCGCATTGCGGCGACGGCCTTCGAAGTCCTGGTAGAAGGTCGGCAGCTTGATCACGCCGACCTTGCGTGCCGACTCGCCGTTGGCGGCCGGAATGGTCATGGTCTCGCCCTTGGCGGCCTGCTCGGCCAGGCGCACCTTCTGGCGGGTCAGCACCAGGGTGTGGTGCTTGCCGTCGGCACCTTCGGCGGCCGGAATGAATTCCAGCTTGACCTGGGTGTCCTTGGCGCCACGGATCTTGGCCACGACATCGTCGATGCGCCAGCCGATCACGTCCTCTACCAGGCCGGACTTGCCCTGGCCAACGCCAACGATGCGGTCACCCGGCTTCAGCGTGCCATCCACCGCGGCCGGACCACCGGCGATGATCTCGCGGATCACCACCACGTCGTCCTGGCGCTGCAGCTGCGCGCCGATGCCTTCCAGCGACAGCGACATCGCCTGGTTGAAGTTCTCGGCGGTGCGCGGGGTGAAGTAGTCCGTGTGCGGATCGACGGCACTGGTGTACGAATTCATGAAGAACTGGAAGACGTCTTCGCCCTTCAGTTCATTGACCGACTTCTCCAGCGTCGCGTAGCGCTTGTCCAGCGTCTTGCGGATGTCGTCCGGCTTTTTGCCAGCCAGCTTCAGGCGCAGCCAGTCGTTCTTCACCGACTTGCGCCACAGCTCATCCAGTTCGGCGCTGCTGGCCGCCCACGGCACCTTCTTGCGGTCGTATTCGAAGCGCTCGTCGGTGGTGAAGTCCGGCTCCTGCTTGAGCAGCTTGCGCGCATAGGCCACACGTTCGCCAACACGCTGCTTGTAGACGGCGAACACCTGGAACGCCGGCTCCAGCTCGCCGCCACGGATGGCCGAGGAGATGTTGGCTTCGAACGGCGCGAAGCGCGCCACGTCGGCCTGGGTGAAGTACTGCTTGCCGCCGTCCAGCGTCTCCAGGTAGCGCTTGAACACGTCCTTGGAGGTGGCCTCGTCCAACGCGCGCGGGCGGTAGGCGTAGCGGCTGTCGGACAGCAGGCCGTAGACCAGCTTGGAGGTGGTCACCTGATCGGCGGTTGCCGCGGCGGGCAATGCCAGCGAGTCGGCCTTGGCCGCCAGCGCCAGCGGCGCGACCAGCGCCAGGGCCATCAGGAATGCGGGGGCTTTGAATTTCATTGACGTGCTCGAAGGCGCCTTGCCAAGGGGGAGACTGCGGGGTGTTAAGACACCACGACAGTGCCGAAAGTTGCCGGGTTTGTCACCCGGCCGCGCTCGGTGGAAAACCAGCCTAGCCGGGCCGGTGTAGCAAATTGTGAATGCAGGCGAAGGCGTGCGGACCAACGGTCCGCACCCACCATGCTGGTGGTGGCACCCATTGGCAGCGCCGGGCCGTGGCCCGGCGGCAACCGCTTACCGGACGCCGGCGCCCTTGGCCTGCACGTCGGCGTGGTACGACGAGCGCACCATCGGGCCGGAGGCCACGTGGCTGAAGCCCAGCTCGTAGCCGTAGTCTTCCAGCGCCTTGTAGTCCTCGGGGGTCCAGTACTTCAGTACCGGGTGGTGGTGCGCGGTCGGCTGCAGGTACTGGCCGATGGTGATCATGTCCACGTCGTGCGCGCGCAGGTCGCGCATGGTGGCCTTGATCTGTTCGAACTCTTCGCCCAGGCCCAGCATGATGCCGCTCTTGGTCGGCACGTCCGGGTGCTGTGCCTTGAAGTTCTTCAGCAGGTTCAGCGACCACTGGTAGTCCGCACCCGGGCGCACATTGCGATACAGGTCCGGCACGGTCTCGATGTTGTGGTTGAACACATCCGGCGGGTTCTGGGCCAGGATCTCCAGCGCGCGCTCCATGCGGCCCTTGCCACGGAAGTCCGGGGTCAGCACCTCGATGCGGGTGCCCGGCGATTTCTCGCGGATGGCAGTGATGCAGTCGACGAAGTGCTGGGCACCACCGTCGCGCAGGTCATCGCGGTCGACGCTGGTCACCACCACGTACTTCAGGCCCATGTCGGCCACGGTCTGGCCGAGGCTGGCCGGCTCGTTGGCATCCGGGGGCTTCGGGCGGCCGTGGGCCACGTCGCAGAACGAGCAGCGGCGGGTGCAGACCTCGCCCAGGATCATGAAGGTGGCGGTGCCGTGGCCGAAGCACTCGTGGATGTTCGGGCAGCTGGCTTCCTCGCACACGGTCACCAGGCGGTTTTCGCGCAGCTTGGCCTTCAGGTTCTGCACGGCATTGCCCGAAGGAATGCGCACGCGGATCCAGGACGGCTTGCGCAGCACCGGCCCGTCGGCGAACTGCACCGGCGAGCGGTTGATCTTGTCACCGCCCAGCTGCTTGACCCCGGCCTGCAAGGGCGCGGCGGACGGGGAGTCGCCCTGCACGATCTGCAGGGGAATGGAACGGGCGGTGGTTTCAGTCATGGCAGTTCCGGGGGGCGGTCAGGCGGCCGCAGAAAGATCGGGCAGTTCGGGGGTGTGCTGCAGCAGCAGGCCGAACTGACGGGCCAGGTGGTCCAGCAGCACCGGCTTGACGGCCTCCATCCCGGAGGGGCCACCCAAGTCTACCACCGAGGTCACCTGCAACCCCTGGTAGCCACAGGGGTTGATGCGGTGGAAGGGCTCCAGGTCCATGGCCACATTGAAGGCCAGGCCATGGAAGGTGCAGCCGCGACGCACGCGGATGCCGAGTGCAGCGATCTTGGCGCCACCGACGTAGACGCCCGGGGCGCCCTCGCGGCGTTCGGCGCCGATGTTCCACTCGCCCAGCGTATCGATGATGGCCTGTTCGATGCGGCACACGTAGTCGCGCACGCCGATGCCCAGCCGCGGCAGGCGCAGCAACGGGTAGACCACGATCTGGCCGGGACCGTGATAGGTCACCTGGCCGCCACGGTCCACATGCAGCACCGGGATATCGCCCGGCGCCAGCACATGCTCGTCCTTGCCGGCCTGGCCCAGGGTGAACACCGGGTCGTGCTCGACCACCCACAGTTCGTCGGCATCGGTGTCGCTGCGCTGGTCGGTGAAGCGCTGCATGGCGCGCCACACCGGCTCGTACGCCTGGCGGCCGAGGTCACGGACCACCGCCGGACGCGGGGCACGGTCTTCCGGGGCGGCGTCGGCCGGGCAGCTGTCGGCTACAGCGTCCACTTCACTTCCGGGTGGTCGCGCAGCGCCTGATGCGCCAGGTCGTACTGTTCGCGGCTCTCGGCCTTGAACACGATGCGGACGGACACGTACTTGCCGTTGGAGGAATGCTTCCAGCTGATGCGTTCATTGACGACATCGATGCCGGCAGCCAGCAGCAGGCGGGGGAGCTCATGTTCCAGGCCGCGGTTGGCCGGGCCCATGGCGCTGAGCTCGAACTGGCCGGGGAACTGGAAGCCGTGGTCGGGGTTGTCGGACTTGATTTCCATGGACCCATTATCGGGCCGCAGGGCAACAAACCCAAGAGTATTCATCAACGTCAAACAGTGCACCGGTGAGTCGCTGCGTTGCAGCTGAACGACCGTTCAGCATTGGCCGTTACCCCATGGGGCGCCGCAGGACAGTGCAGGATTGTCTTCACGAGACAATGTCGTTTTCGGAACAGACAAGTGATTCGAACGCGCTCGTTCCATCACGTTCGCGCGAGTACCGTGTCGCAGCATATAACGACAGACAGAAAAAACTTCTCCCATGAGCCCCCCCTCCCAACGCCGCCTTGCAGCCCTCGGGCTGTCCGGCCTGCTGGCTGCTGCCCTCCCCCTCGCCGTCCAGGCGGCCGAACAATGTGGCCCGGACGCGATGCGCGACCACCCGCCGCAGGTCAATTTCCGCGTCGACAATGACCTGTTCGGCGGCCGCCACCAGGACCAGGGCTACACCAATGGTGCACTGTTGACCCTGGTCTCGCCCAATCTGGTCGATTACACCGACGACCCCTGCCTGCCACGCATGGCGCGCTGGGTGAACCAGTACCTGGAAGGGCTGCATCCGGGCAAGTTCGAACAGCAGAACATGATCTTCAGCATCGGCCAGGGCATCTTCACCCCGACCGATTTCAGCCGCAGGGACCTGATCGAGGACGATCGTCCTTACGCCGGCGTACTGATCGCAAACTTCGGTTTCAATGCGCGCAGCGGCGACCGCCTGCAGACCACCCAGCTGACGCTGGGCGTGGTTGGCCCGTGGGCACAGGGCAAGCAGGTGCAGAATGCCGTGCACGAAGTGCTGGGCGACGAGAAATTCAAGGGCTGGGACAACCAGCTGCACAACGAGCCCCTGTTCATGCTGACCCATGAGCGCATGCGCCGCTGGCCGGGCGATGCCAGCGTCAATGCCGATGGTTGGGGTTGGGACGCGATCAGCCACTACGGTGGATCGATCGGCAACCTGGAAACCAAGGCCAACCTCGGCGGTGAAGTGCGCTTCGGCTGGAAGCTGCCGGACGACTTCGGCAGCACGCCGTTGCGCCCGGCCGGCGAGAACACTGCGCCGACCCGCGGCGGCCGTCCCAATGGCTGGTCCTGGCACCTGTTCGCGACCTCGGACGCTGCCTGGGTGATCCGCGACATCACGCTGGATGGCAACACGTTCCGCAACAGCCACAGCGTGGACAAGCGCCATGTGGTGGCCTACGGCGGCTACGGCGTGGCCGTGATGTACGGACGCTGGAAGTTCGCCGCGGCGCGTTACCACAGCACGCGCGAGTTCAACGGCCAGCGCGAAGCACCGGTGTTCGGCAGCTTCACCATCAGCCGATCGCTGTAAGCGAGGGGGTGATGGGTAGTGCCGGCCGCTGGCCGGCTGCAGGCACATCCGTATGGGTCGATGGGGAGCCGGCCAGCGGTCGGCACTACCCGCATCCGCACGGAGCCAGCATCCAGAAACGAAAAAGGCCGGCATGCGCCGGCCTTTTCGTTCACCACGCGGGGGCGTGGATCATTCCGATTCCCACCACATCCAGAAGCTGTCCCACAGGCGCTTGAAGAAGCCGGCCTGTTCAACGGCAGCCACCGCCACCAGCGGTGCCTCGGCGATGACCTTGCCATCCAGGGTGACCTTCACGGTGCCGATCTGCTGGCCAGCGGTGAACGGTGCTTCCAGGGTCTTGGGCACGTCGATGCTCGGCTTCAGGTCGTTGTAGCGGCCGCGCGGCACGCTCACCAGCATCGGCTGCGCCACGCCCAGCTGCACCTTGTCGGTGGTGCCCTTCCAGACCTTGTGCTCGGCCACGGCCTTGCCCGGCTCGTACAGGCGGTGGGTCTCGAAGAAGCGGAAGCCCCAGTTCAGCAGGGCCAGGCTGTCATCGGCACGCTGCTTTTCCGACTGGCCGCCCAGCACCACGGCCACCAGACGCTGGTCACCACGCTGGGCCGAGCTCATCAGGCAGTAACCGGCTTCCGAGGTGTGACCGGTCTTGATGCCGTCCACGCTGCCATCGCGCCACAGCAGCAGGTTGCGGTTCGGCTGCTTGATGTTGCCGACCTGGAATTCCTTGATCTTGTTGTACGCGTAGGTTTCCGGGTAATCGCGCACCATCGCGCGGCCCAGCAGTGCCAGATCGTAGGCGCTGCTGTGGTGACCCGGAGCGGTCAGGCCATGGGCGTTCACGAAGTGCGAATTCTTCATGCCGATCTTGGCGGCATAGCTGTTCATCAGCGAAGCAAAGGCTTCCTCGCTGCCAGCCACGTGTTCGGCCAGGGCGATCGCGGCGTCATTGCCGGACTGGATCGCCATGCCCTTTTCCATGTCTTCCAGGCGCGCGGTCTGGTTGACCGGGAAGCCGCTGTAGCTGCCATCGGTACCCGCGCCGCCTTCGCGCCAGGCGCGCTCGCTCATCATCACCTGGTCATCCGCACGGACCTTGCCGTTCTTGACCTCGGCGGCGATCACGTAGGACGTCATCACCTTGGTGATGCTGGCCGGAGCCAGCTGTTCGTTGATGTTTTCACCGGCCAGCACCTGGCCGGTGGCGTAATCCATCAGCACCCAGGCCTTGGACACGCTCGGCGCCGGGGCCGGCGGAGTGGCGACGGTGGCCGGGGCGGCAGCGGCGGCGGCGGGCGCCGGCGTGGCCGGAGTCGGCAGCGGCGTCTGGGCGGAAGCCAGGCCCACCACCAGGGTGGCGGCCAGGGCGGTGGCGGCGGAACGGAAATTCATTGGACAGCAGGCTCCAGGGGACGGCCGGGAATGGAGGGTGGAACGTAACGGCCATTGTAAGGCCGGGGGAGCATGGGCCGGCAGCACCGGCCCGGGCGGATCAATCCTTGACGATCTGCGGCGAACCCAGGCCAAGACCGGCGATGCGACCGACAAGTTCCGCAGCACTGGCATGGTCGCTGGCAGGAACGCGCAGGCGGAACAGGGTACGGCCACCGGCGGCGATGTCACTGATGGTCGCGCCGACGATGCCGGCGGCACTGAGCTGGCCCATCGCGCGGTTGGCGTTGTCGCGGTTGGAGAAGCTGGCGACCTGCACCATCACCGCGCCCACCACCTGCTGCGACAGGCTGGGTGCGGCTGGCGTGGTCGATGCGCTGCGCACCGGTGCCGGCGCCACCGCGCGCGGAGTGGTGCTGGCCACGACAACCGGAGCGGGCACCGTGCTGCGTGCCAGCGGCGCGCTCGGTGGCAGGCTGCTGACCGCCACGTCCGGCAGCGTGCTGGCCACGCCCTGGGTGGTGGCCGGCTGGCCACGCGCAGGCATGCTGTCGCCCGGCAGGCGCTTGACCAGGCGATCGATGTCGCTGTCGGCGGTGGCGCGTGCGGCTGGCGTCGGGCGCGCACTGGCCACGGCTGCTGCGGCTGCTGCTTCGGCGGCACGACGCTCGCGGCGCGACGGCTTCTGCGCCAGCAGGTTGCCCTCACCCGGCTGCAGCGCGCGTACTTCCACGTTGCCGGTGCCACGCTGGGTGATGCCCAGGCGCACAGCGGCGGCATAGCTGAGATCGACCACGCGGCCATCATGGAACGGACCGCGATCGTTGACGCGCACGATCACCGACTCGCCGTTGTCCAGGTTGGTCACGCGGGCGAAGCTGGGCAGCGGCAGCGTCTTGTGCGCAGCGGTGAACTGATACATGTCGTAGACCTCGCGGTTGGAGGTCAGGCGGCCATGGAACTTGGCGCCGTAGTACGACGCGGTGCCGCGCTCGACATAGTTGCGGGTGTCGTCAAGCACTTTGTACGACTTGCCCAGCACCACGTACGGCGTCTTGTTGCCGATCGCCGAGCGTTCTTCGGCGGTCACTTCCGGTTCGGGGATGCAGGCCACGTTCGGAATGTAGTCTGGCGTGCTGTCACGCACGCCCGGCTTGTACAGGCCACCGGCGGTGTAGTTGCCGCGGGTACTCAGGTCTTCCTTGGCCGCCGCGTAGGGCGAGCCTTCCGGACAGTGTGCCGGCCGCGAGCCGCGCCCCTGCACCAGGGTGCCGCCCGACTTGCCACCATGGCCGGCCGTGGCCGGCTTCTTCGGCGCGCTGCTGCAGGCAGCCAGCGCGAGGACGATCAAGCCTGGGACCAGCCATCTGATGTTCATGCCGGGGGCAGCTCCTGTCCGGCGATGGCCTGGGACAACTGGAACACGGCCATCGCGTACATCTTCGAGAGGTTGTAGCGGGTGATCGCGTAGTAGTTCTGGAAGCCCAGCCAGTACTGCTTGCCGGTGCTGCCTTCAAGCGTGATCGGCGTAGCCGTGGCGCCCGGCTGCACTGCAGCGCTGGGCTGGTAGCCGCGCTGCGCCAGGTCGGCCAGCGACCAGGTCGGCATCCATTCGGTCGGATTGAATTCCTCGCGCCCCGGCGCCAGCGTGGCCGGCACCGCCACCTGTCCGCCGCGCACCCAGCCGCCCTTCTTCACGAAGTAGTTGGCGATGGACGAGAACACATCGTCGTAGCTGGTGAACAGGTCGCGACGGCCATCGCCGTTGCCGTCCACCGCGTAATCAAGATAGCTGGACGGCATGAACTGGCCCATGCCCATCGCACCGGCATAACTGCCCTTGAGCGTGGTGATGTCCAGGTTTTCTTCGCGGCCCAGCTCGAACAGCTTGGCCAGTTCGTCGCGGAAGAACAGCTCGCGGCGCACTTCGCGTTCCAGCTTGGCCGGGTCGCCGCTGCGCGGGTAGTAGAACGCCAGCGTGTACAGCGCATCGAGCACGCGATGGCTGCCGGCATTCTTTCCGTAGCTGGTTTCCACGCCGATGATCGCCACGATCACTTCGGCCGGCACGCCGGTGCGCTGCTGCACGCGATCCAGTTCGGCGCGATGCTGGGCCAGGAACGCGCGGCCGCCATCGATGCGGGCCTTGCTGATGAACATCGGCCGGTATTCGTTCCACGGCTTGACCCGTTCGGCCGGGCGCGACATCGCGGCGATGATCGGCTGGCGCACCTGCGCCTGGTCGAGCACGCTGCTGATCTGCTCCGGCTTCAGGCCATAGCGCTTGGCGGTATCGGCAATGAAGCGGGCCCGCGCGACCTCGAACGGCACCGGTGTGAGATCGACCGGCGGTGCGGTGGCAGCGGCGGCTTCGGGCGCGGCCTCGGCCGGGCCATGGGCCTTGGCGGCGGGCTGGCGCGGCGTACTGCTGGCCTGGGGCGAAGACGGTGGGGACTTCGGCTGGGTCGCGCAGGCGACCAGGCCGAGGGTGAGCATGCAGGCCAGAGTGCGTCGAATCATCGTCGCAGGTTAGCAGGTCATGGATGAATTAAAACCCCTAACACCATGAATCACAACGATTTGCCCGCGTTCAGCGGGAAATGTGAAGACGTCGTGATCGCACTTCCCCATTCAGATAGAGGTTGCCGGTTGCGTCCCCATCCCCGCAGACGCAACCGGCGACCGGATCCGGTCGGTACCCGCGCGGCTGCCGCTCCCCAGTGGCAGTGCTCCGCGCTCCCTGTACCCGTTGGATCAGTACTGCTTCCCGCCCGACGCCCCTCGCGCTGCAACGATTGACGGCGCGCCGTGCCGAACGGGCCGCCATTGTGCAGGCCGATTACGACAAGTCCATTGATCAGGATCAACGCGCTGTAAAAGTGTGAACCAGCTAACGCTTTTTCCGGACTTTGGTCAGCGGGTGTGCTGTCGTGCATCGTTGTGAGAACGCTTCCACAACGGGCGTTGCGCAGAGTCAGGAAGTTTCCAGCCAACGGCGCAGCCCCTCGTGGGTCGCCGCGAAAAGCAGTTCACGGGTGAGGCCAGGTAGATGCGCTGCGCAGGGGCCGCTGCAAGTACGTCCATGTAAGCTCGGTCGCCGCATCCATGCGGCTCACGCCCCTGCGCAGCCCATCTACCCGGCCACGGACAGGTTCCGTGCGCGTCTACCCACGGAGAAGAAAGAGAAGATCAAAAGCAAAAACGGCTTGGCGGGTCGCTTCATTGCCTTGTGTGGAGCCGAAGGCAGCGGCAGGAGCCGCTGCCAACGTCGACCATGGCGACGGCCCGAAGGGTGCCGGTCAGGACGACCGGCATAGCCATGCTCGGCTCACGAGCAAGCGCAGCGCCGCGACCCGCTTTTGATCTTCTCTTTCTTCTCTGTGGGTGGCAGACCGCCAAAATCTGTCAGAGGTCGGTCGGGTTGGGTTCGCGGGGGTGTCAGCCGCATGGGCCCGAGGCATGCCTCGGGCGGGTTGGGCAGGACGCCCAACCCTGGCCTTGCCGCGCGTGCAGGACTGCGCGCACGAGCAAGCGGCTGCCAAGCCCCCATGGATGGGTTCACGGCGTCCCCGCACTGCCCACCCACCCGGCCAGCCCCCAGCAATCCGGCTTTCAGCGACCGACACCACCCACGAGGGGCTGCGCCGTTGGCTGGAAACCTATCCCCCGTGCACGGGCCGGTGCCCTCGTACCGCCATCACCAGTCCGATGCCGGCCAACAGCGAGACCGCCGATGTCCCGCCATAACTGATCAAGGGCATCGGAATGCCCACCACCGGCAGCAGGCCGGAAATCATTCCGCCATTGACCAGCACGTAGACGCAGAACGCCAACCCCAGACTGCCGGCCAGCAACCGCGCGTGCGTGTCCCGCGCATGCACCGCGATCCACAGGCAGCGCCCGACCACGAACAGGTACAGCGCGAACACGCTGGCCACGCCGATCCAGCCGAACTCCTCAGCCAGCACTGAAAACGCGAAGTCCGTGGTGTACTCGGGCAGGAAATCCAGCGTGGCCTGCGTCCCCTGCCCCCAGCCACGCCCGTCCCAGCCACCGGAGCCGATCGCGATGCGCGACTGCAGGATGTTCCAACCGGTGCCGAGCGGATCCGCCGCCGGGTCGAGGAAGGTCAGCACGCGATCCTTCTGGTACTGCCGCAACAGGCCGAGCCAGGCCAGCGGCGCGGCCACTGCCAGGCCCGTCGCGCCGGTCGCCACCCAGCCCCAGTGCAGCCCGGCCAACAGCAGCGCGAACACGCCGCTGGCGGTGACCAGCGTGGCGGTACCGAGGTTGGGCTGCATCAGGATCAGCACCGCCGGTACGCCGATCAGCACGGCGGCGGTCAGTACGGTGCGCGGCGACGGTGGCAGCGGTTGCCGATGCAGGTACCAGGCCATCATCAGCGGCAGGCTGAGCTTGAGCAGCTCGGACGGCTGCAGGTAGAACACGCCGAGATTGAGCCAGCGCTGCCCGTACTTGCCGGTGCCGATCACGTACACCGCCATCAGCGGCAGCATCGACAGCGCGTAGATCGCAGGGGTCCACGCGCGCAGTCGCAGCAGCGAAACGCGCGACAGCAGCCACATCGCCACCAGGCCACAGGCAAAACGCGCCGCCTGCCCGGC
This sequence comes from Stenotrophomonas sp. 78350_Sma, assembly GCF_056482105.1. NCBI lineage: Bacteria > Pseudomonadati > Pseudomonadota > Gammaproteobacteria > Lysobacterales > Lysobacteraceae > Stenotrophomonas > Stenotrophomonas sp. 78350_Sma. The sequence goes on from NZ_CM151182.1 coordinate 3,990,456, forward strand.
CACCGGGCCGGACACGCTGTGCAGCACCGCCAGGCCCGCGCCCATCAGGATCAACAACGCGACGAGCAACGGCAGGTCGATCGTGCGCACCGCCTCACGGCAGCGGCCAAGCATTCGTTTCCATTCCACGCGCGCCACGGTAGCAACGGGCGCTTGCGTGAAGCTGTCAGGGTGCTTCTGCTCTCCGTAGCCGAGCTGTGGGGTCAGATCCTTTTTCCTGTGGGAAAAGGGATCTGACCCCACAGCCGGACTCACCCGTAGCCGCCGTGCACCGGGTTGTGACTGCGCACCGCCATCACCAGGCCGAAGCCGGCCAGCAGCGATACGGCCGAAGTGCCGCCGTAGCTGATCAGCGGCATGGGCACGCCCACCACCGGCAGCAGGCCGGAAATCATCCCGCCGTTCACCAGCACGTAGACGAAGAACGCCAGGCCGGTGGCGCCGGCCAGCAGGCGCGAGTACGAATCACGCGACTGGCTGGCGATCCACAGGCAACGCCCGATCACCACCAGGTACAGCGCCAGCACGGTGGCCACGCCGATCCAGCCGAATTCCTCGCTCAGCACCGAGAAGGCGAAGTCGGTGGTCTGCTCGGGAATGAAGTTCAGGTGGGACTGCGAGCCCTCGCCCCAGCCCTTGCCATCGAAGCCGCCGGAACCGATCGCGATCTTCGACTGGATGATGTTCCAGCCGGCCCCCAGCGCATCCATCTCCGGGTCCAGGAACATCATGATGCGGTCCTTCTGGTACGGCCGCAGCAGCCAGAACCAGGCCACCGGCGCAACCGCGGCCACGCCGCCCACGCCCAGGCCGACCCACCACCACGGCAGGCCCGCCAGCAGCAGCACGAACACGCCGCTGGCGGCGATCAGCACGCCGGTACCGAAGTCCGGCTGCAGCATCACCAGGCCGGTCGGCACGCCGATGATGATCAAGGCCACCAGCACGGTGTTGAAGCGCGGCGGCAGCGGCATCTTGTGCAGGTACCAGGCCACCATCATCGGCAGGCTGACCTTCAACAACTCGGCCGGCTGCAGGTAGAAGAACTTCAGGTCCAGCCATTGCCGGCCATATTTGCCGGTGCCGAGCACGAACACCGCCAGCAGCGGGATCATCGAGATCGCATAGATCATCGGCGTGGCCGAGCGGATGCGCAGGATGGGCACGCGCGAGATGCCCCACAGTGCGGCCATGCCCACCGCGAAACGCGCGCCCTGGGCCATCACCAGGCCATCGCCACCGGCACTCTTCAAGGTGGCCAGGCCAATCACCATCAGCGCGCCCAGGGCCAGGCACAGCACCCAGTCCAGCGTGCTGAAGAAGCGGCGCAGCATGTCGCCGGCCCAACGCAGGAACACTCTCATCGTGCGGGCTCCGCGGTGGTCGGACGCGGCGTAGCCGGCAACGCGGCCGCAGCCGGCGTCCCCGGCTGTGGTGCGGGTGCAGGTGCCGGTTCCGGTGCGGGCACGCCGACCAGCACCGGGTGTTCGCCCAACTGTGCCGCAGCAAGATCACCGGCCTGGCGTGCGCCCACATCTTCATTGTCGAATGCGGTCGCACCGATCGCGGTGGTACCGCGCTCGCTGTCCAGCGGCTGCATGCCTTCAGGCATCTTGCCCAGCAGATAGGCGTCGAACACCTTGCGTGCGATCGGCGCGGCCGCCGCACCGCCGTAGCCGCCGCCCTCCACCGCGATCGCCAGCGCGATCACCGGCTGGTCGACCGGCGCGAAACCGACGAACAGCGCGCGGTGGCGCAGGTGCATCGGCAGGCTCTTCGGATTCACCGCAGCGGTGCCCTTGCGGCTGATGACCTGCGCGGTACCGGTCTTGCCGGCCATCGTGTACGGCGCGCCGGCCGCCATGCGTGCCGCACTGCCGCCAGGCAACATGGTGGCCATCATGCCTTCGCGCACCGCCTGCAGGTTGTTCGGGTTCGGACTGACCGGTTTGCTCTCACCCGGGTCGGTCGCCATCCAGTCATGGTCGAACCCCGCGCGCTGCTGGATCACCAGATGGGGCGTGCGCAGCTGCCCGTTGGCCAGCCCACTGACACCCCGTGCCAGCTGCAGCGGGGTGACCTTCCAGTCACCCTGGCCGATGCTGATGTTGACTGTATCGCCCGGGTACCAGGCTTCCTTGCGGGTCTTCCGCTTGTAGGCCGGCGACGGCAGGATGCCGCCGATCTCGCCGGTCAGGTCGATACCGGTCGGCTGACCAAAGCCGTAGTACTCCATGTAGTGGTCGAAGCGCTCGATGCCCAGGTCCAGCGCCAGCTTGTAGTAGTAGGTGTTGACCGACTGCGCGATGGATTTGCGCAGGTCGGTCCAGCCATGGCCGCCGCGGTGCGAGTCACCCCAGCCACGCGAGGTGCCGGGCAGGTAGAACATGCCGGTGGACAACACCTTGTCTTCCGGGCGGCGCACGCCGGAATCCAGGCCGGCCAGGCCGATCAGCGGCTTCAACGTGGAACCGGGCGCGACGCCACCGAGTACCAGGCGGTTGAACTGTGGCCGCGACGGGTTGTCGTTCAGTGCCTTGAAGTCGGCATGGGAAATGCCGTTGACGAACAGGTTGGGGTCGTAGGACGGCAGGCTGACCATCGCCAGCACTTCGCCGGTGCGCGGGTCCATCGCCACCGCCGAACCTTCCTGGTCACCGAAAGCGGCCACCATCGCGCGCTGCAGGTCGGCGTCGATCGACAGCCGCAGATCGGCGCCGGACTGCGCGGCGACGCGGCCGATGGTGCGGATCGCACGGCCCTGCACGTTGGTCTCGACCTGTTCGTAGCCGACCTTGCCGCGCAGCTGCTGCTCGTAATAGCGCTCCAGGCCGGACTTGCCGATGTGGGTCAGCGCGGCATTGCCCTCGCCCAGGATCTCCAGATCCTTGTCATCGACGCGGCCGACGTAGCCGATGATGTGCGCGAACAGGTCGCCGTACGGATAACGCCGGGTCAGGTAAGGCTCCAGCTCGACGCCGGGGAAGCGCCAACGGTCGACGGCGAAGCGCGCCATCTCCTCGTCGCTCATGCGCAGCTTCAGCGTGACCGGCAGGAACTTGCGGCGCGCCTTGCGCGACTTGTTGAACGCTTCCAGCTCTTCCGGGCTGATGCTGATGATCTTCGCCAGCCCTTCCAGGGTGGCGTCCATGTCCTTGACCTTGTCCGGGGTCACATCCAGGCGGAAGGCTGGCACGTTCTCTGCCAGCAGGCGACCGTTGCGGTCGTAGATCATGCCGCGCCCGGGCACCACCGGCCGCGGCTTGATACGGTTGGCTTCCGAACGCGTGGCGTAGACGTCGTGGTCCAGCACCTGCAGCTTGAAGTACCAGCCGCCCAGGCCCAGCAGGCAGACCAGCACGCCCAGGAAACCCAGCGCCGCACGGCGGCGGAACTGTTCGGCTTCGGCGTGCGGATTCTTGACCTGGCGGCGCGGGATCATGGCTCAGCGCCCGCGCTTGCCGAAGCGCACCGCGTCCAGCAGCACGAACACCAGCGGCCACAGGCCCATGCCCAGCAGCGGCGCCCACCAGTACGACCACGGCAGGGTCGGCTCGCCCACCAGCATGTGCACCAGCGCGCTGACGATGCGGTCGTTGAACAGCAGGCCGCCGATGGCCAGCATCTGCTGTGACATCGGGAAGAAGCGGATGCGCGCACGGAAGCGTTGCAGGATGAAGGCCAGCATCACCAGCCGCAGCGCCTGTTCGCCGAGCACGCCGCCGTACAGCAGGTCGGCGACCACGCCGCTGGCGAAAGCGATGCCCAGGCCGACGCGCTCGGGTGCTTCGATGACCCAGTACGCCAGTACCAGCGCCAGCCAATACGGTCGCAGCGGCTGCAGCAGCGCCGGCAACGGCAGCAGGCCCAGCAGCAGGGCCACCACCAGGCTGGCCGGCAATACCCACGGGTTGTCGCGCAGGCGGCTCATCGCTGGGCCTCCGGCGTGGTCGGTTGCCGGCCAGCGGCCGGCACTACCGTAGCCGACCCAGCATCGGGTGGAGAGCCCCCCTCTTGTTGAGGGGGGCGCGCTGAAGGCGCGGGGGTAAGGGAGGATGCGCGGGCCGGTTGCGCCGAAGGTGCAGTCGGCTGAGGGGGGCGCGCCAACGGCGCGGGGGTAAGGGAGGGTGCGCGGGCCGGTTGCGCCGAAGGTGCAGTCGGCTGCAATTCGCTGGCCGCAGGCAAGCGAATTGCTGCACCCGGGCGCAGCAGCAGCACGTCGCGACCACGGTCCAGCTGGGCCGCCGGCTTCAGTTCGCCGACCAGGAAGGCATGGGTATCGTCCGGGCGCAGGCCGGTGATGCTGCCGACCGGGAAGCCGGCCGGGAAGCGGCCACCGAGGCCGGAGGTGACGATCTCATCGCCCACTTCCACGCCGGCGCTGAGCGGGATGTCGCGCAGTTCCAGCTTGTCGCCGCGACCGTAGACGATCAGCCGCACGCCGTTGCGGGCCACAGTCACCGGCACGGCATGGTCGGGGTCGGTCAGCAGCAGCACGGTGGAGGTACCGCCAGTGACGCTGATCACCTGGCCCATCAGGCCGCCGGCATCGATCACCGCCTGGCCGACATGCACGCCTTCGCGGCTGCCGGCGTCGAGCACCAGGCGCTGCTTCACCGGATCCAGGTCGATGTCCAGGATCGGCGCCAGCTGCACGTCCAGACCACTGCGCTCGGCCACGTTCAGCAGTTCGCGCAGCTGAGCGTTGTCCAGCGCGGCGGTCTGCAGGCGGGTCAGGCGCGCGTTGGCCAGCAGCAGCTGGTTGCGCAGTTCACGGTTCTCGTTGACCAGCTGGCCGTGGCTGGCCGCCGAGTCCTTGACCTGGTTGCCGAGCTTGCCCGGCAGGCCCGCCAGTGCCCATACCGGCTGCACCAGGCTGTTGGCCTGCCCGCGCAGCTGCGCGAGCCAGCCGGCCTGGTCGTCAAGCACGATCAGGGTGATGGCCAGTGCGAGATAAGCCAGCAGACGCAGCGGGCTGGCGGCATCACCGGATCGGGAAGCAACGGGAGGTCCGGCGTAGGGCGGCACGGCAACGATTCAACTGGCAGAAGGCGGAAGGGAAACACGCGGGCGCCCCGCCGGTGCCGGCCCGCCATCGCGGCGGGCCGCACCCCGGAAGGGCGCGGCGGGCAGGAACGGCCGGGACGGCTTATTCCGGCGCAAAGAACTCGTTGCCGTGCATGTCGACCAGCTCCAGCGCACGGCCACCGCCGCGGGCCACGCAGGTCAGCGGATCGTCCGCCACCTGCACGTGCAGGCCGGTTTCCTCGGAAATCAGGCGGTCCAGGTCACGCAGCAGGGCGCCACCACCGGTCAGCACGATGCCGCGCTCGGCGACGTCGGCGCAGAGTTCCGGCGGGGTCTGCTCCAGCGCCAGCTTGACCGCGCTGACGATGCCCGACAGCGGCTCATGCAGGGCTTCAAGCACCTCGTTGGAGCTGATCTTGATCATCTTCGGCACACCCTCGGCGAGGTTGCGGCCGGAGATTTCCATCTCGATCACTTCCGCCTGCGGGTAGGCGCAGCCCAGCTCGACCTTGATGCGCTCGGCGGTGGCTTCACCGATCAGCATGCCGTGGTTGCGGCGCACGTAGTTGGTGATCGACTCGTCGAAGCGGTCGCCACCGATGCGGACCGACGCCGAGTAGACGATACCGTTGAGCGAGATCACCGCCACTTCGGTGGTGCCGCCGCCGATGTCGATGACCATCGAACCACGCGCTTCGGTGACCGGCATGCCAGCGCCGATCGCGGCCGCCATCGGCTCTTCGATCAGGAACACGTCACGGGCACCGGCTTCCTCGGCCGATTCCTTGATCGCGCGGCGCTCGACCTGGGTCGAACCGGCCGGCACGCAGACCAGCACGCGCGGGCTCGGGCGCAGCACGCGCGACTTGTGCACCTTCTTGATGAAGTGCTTGAGCATCGCCTCGGTATAGGTGAAGTCGGCGATGACGCCGTCCTTCATCGGGCGGATGGTGGTGATGTGGCCCGGGGTACGGCCAAGCATCTGCTTGGCTTCGGCGCCTACGGCTGCCACCGAGCGGGTGCCACCGATGGCACGATCCTGGCGCACGGCCACGACCGATGGCTCGTTCAGCACGATCCCCTGCCCGCGCACGTAGATGAGGGTGTTGGCCGTGCCCAGGTCGATGGACAGGTCGTTGGAGAACATGCCACGGAGTTTCTTGAACATCTGAGGAAGGAGTCCTGAGGGGTGTCGTGCCCGCCGCGGGATGGCGAAAAAATGGGCAGAAATCGAGGCCGACAAGCCTAGCAACCCGCCTGCCGCCGAGCAAGGAAAAAACTAGCTGAACCCGCGTCTTCACAGGCTTTCGGCCTGATCGGGTCTCACCCGGTTCTGGCCCTGAGCGGCACCAGCGGGTAACCTTTGCGCCGTCGGGCGCCCAAGGGCGCCGTTTGCTTGCCCGCCGAACCGGGCCGGCCCATCCCAAAAATTCACCGCATAGGCTTACATCGATGTCCGCTCTGATCTGTGGTTCTCTTGCCTTCGACACCATCATGGTGTTCCCGGACCAGTTCAAGAATCACATCCTGCCGGACAAGGTGCACATCCTGAACGTGTCGTTCCTGGTCCCCCGCATGCGCCGCGAGTTCGGCGGCTGTGCCGGCAACATCGCCTACAACCTGCACCTGCTGGGCGGCCAGCCGATCCCGATGGGCACCGTGGGTTCGGACTTCGGCCCGTACCGCGAGTACTTCGAAGGCCTGGGCATCGACCTGTCGCGCGTGCGCGTGATCGACGAGCTGTTCACCCCGCAGGCGTTCATCACCACCGACCACGACAACAACCAGATCACCGCCTTCCACCCGGGCGCGATGATGCGTTCCTACGAGAACCACGTGCGTGGCGTACCGGGCGTGACCCTGGGCCTGGTCGGCCCGGACGGCCGCGAAGGCATGATCCAGAACGCGCAGGAATTCCACGAAGACGGCATTCCGTTCATCTTCGACCCGGGCCAGGCCATGCCGCTGTTCAACGGCCCGGAGCTGCGCGCCTTCATCGATCAGGCCGATTACGTGGTGGTCAACGACTACGAGTCGAACCTGCTGCAGGAGCGCACCGGCTGGGACGAGAAGGAGATCGTCAGCCGGGTCAAGGCCTACATCACCACCCGCGGCCCCAAGGGCGCGGTCATCCACACCCCGGAAAAGAGCTACGACATCCCGCCGGCGCACGAGCGCCGCGTGGTCGACCCGACCGGCTGTGGCGACGCCTTCCGCGCCGGCCTGATCTACGGCATCCAGAAGGGCTACGACTGGCTGACCATCGGCCGCATGGGCAACCTGATGGGCGCGCTGAAGGTCGAGCACCCGGGCACGCAGAACCAGCGCTTCACCTTCGATGAGTTCAACGAGCAGTTCAAGCAGCAGTTCGGTTACGCGCTGGGCGCGTAAACCGAACTGCCCGCGCATTCCACCTTATCCCCGCGCCTTCGGCGCGCCCCCTTGAACACCAAGGGGGCTTTCCACCCGATGCGCTGCTGGGAATGCTGTTGGTAGGTGTCGACCTTGGTCGACACTGCCGGCCAGCGGCCGGCACTACCCCTTCTGCTGCCAGGCCGCCAGCAACGCTCGGCAATCGGCGAAATGCCAGTCGGCGCTGCCGGGCCACGGGTTCTCCGGCAGGCTGACCAGCACGGTGTGCGTGCCCGCAGCGCGGCCGCACTCCAGGTCGTAGGCGTGGTCACCCACCATCACCATGTCCGCGGCCGCCACGCCCCAGCGCCGCTGGTGCTGCTGCAGGCCATCCGGTGACGGCTTGGGCACCGCTTCATCGCGGCCGATGATGTCGGCATCGTCGAACAACTCGCCGACCCCGATCGCCTCCAGCGTCAGCTTCGCCAGCGCGTGGTCGTTGCGGGTCAGGATGCCCAGCCGGCAGCCAGCCGCCGCCAGCGCGCGCAGCAGCTTCACCGCGCCCGGCGCCGGCAGCGCGTCCTCGGCCAGCGCGCGCTCGTGATCCAGCAGCCACGCGCGCTTGGCCTGCGCCGGTGCCTCCGGCAGCGCCGCGATATGGTCGAGGATGTCTTCCTCGGCGGCGATCTGCAGCGCGCGGCGGATCGCGGCGAAATCATGCACGGCTACCGTCAGCGTGCCGTCCATGTCGAACACCCAGTGCCGGATCGCGGACAACGCGTGCACTGCGCTGCCCGTCGCGATCATCACTGCCACCACTGCGGCATGCGGCTGGCGTCGACACCGCCGGTTTCGAACACGGCCGTGCGCGTGCCGCCGGCCTTGACCGGGAACTCGATGCTGATCGACTTGCCCTTGCGCGCCAGCTTCCACAGCGCCTTCTGGTCGGTGATGAACATCGCAATGGCTTCATCGGTCTTCGGGCGCCAGGCCGCCATCGACACGGGCTTGCCGTCGTCCACGGTCACCTTCACCGTGCATTGCGGACAGCGGAAATCACCGGCCTGCAGCACCAGGTAGGCGTGCCGCTTCCACTCAGGGTGATCGCGGAACACCAGCTGCACCGGCTTGGCACCACTGCCGTCCACATCCACCCGTTCCTTGCTGTAGATCGACGCCGAGACCTGGTTGCCCTTGCTGCCGACCGGAATCTGGTTGTACTGCCACAGCCCCTGCATGCGGCGCAGGTCGCGCGCGGCGTCGCCCTTAGCCTTTACTTCATCGAAACCGGCCGCGATGCGCTCAGCGGCGGCGGTGTCCTTGTACTGGTCCAGCAGCGAGGCACCATGCAGGCGCGCGCGCTCCCAGTCCTGCGCAGCTACGGCCATGTCGTACTGCTTGGCCACGTCGTCGGCCTTGGCCTCCTTCTGCGCCTGCACGGCCGCCGCGGCGGCTTCCTGCGCCTTGCGCTCCTCCTCGGGATTGCTGCAGGCGGCCAGGGCCAGGGTACAGGCGGTGAGCAGGATCAGTCGTTTCATGGCAGAGGTCCTATGCGAGTGCATCCCGATTCTATCGGCAGCGAAAAGCGGATACAGCAACGGCGGGTTTCCCCGCCGTTGCTGGTGAAGCCGTGACCGGTTGCCGGCCAGCGGCCGCACTACCGCTTACTTGGCTTCAGCCTTGGCCAGCATGTCCTGCACCGAGGCGGTGGTGATCGGGTGGTAGCCCGGCTTGGCCTTTTCGAAGGCCTGCTTGGCCAGCTCCAGCCCCTTCGGGGTCTTCACCAGTTCGGCGTAGATCGGCAGGATCAGCTTGCGACGGCCGACACGCTCGATGAACGCAGCGGCACCTTCATTGGCCTGCTCGTAGCCGCTGCGGATCGCCAGCGGGTACCAGCGCATGGCGATCTCGCCATTCGGGGTGCCGGTGAAGTGGAAGGCCTTGTCCAGCGTGGCCAGCTTGTCCAGCGGCTGGGTCGCGCCCAGGCCGTCGATGAAGCGCACCCATTCCTGCGTGCTCCAGTCGGTGATGACCTGGCTGCTGGGCACGGTGCCGGCGCTGGCGAAGGCAATGCGCGCGGTATCGACGCTGCTGAAGTTGCGCGACTGCGCCTTGGCCGCGAACGCCGGGATGCCCGGCTCGTCCAGCCACGCCTTCAGTTCGGCCTCGGTCACGGCCGACGGATTCTTCGGCAGCAGGTTCTTCTTCAGGTACTCGACGAACTGGTCGGTGTTCGCGCTCTGGAAGGCATGGTCATCGAACCAGCCACGCAGGAACGGATCGAAGGTCTCGCGGCCGAAGCGCTGTTCCAGGAACTCCAGGAACCACGAACCCTTGACGTAGGCGACCTGACTGAGGGCTTCGTCGGGGTCGCGCTCGTTCAGCGGCGGCAGCGCCAGTGCCTGATCGGCCGGGCTCATGTCCTTCACTTCGGCCAGCAGGTCGGTCTGGTCGATCTGCTTCTCCATCTCGGCCATCTCCTTACCGTACAGGGCTTCGGTGATGCGGCCCTGGACGTAGGTGGTGAAGCCTTCGTTGAGCCAGATGTCCTTCCAGCTGGCATTGGTCACCAGGTTGCCCGACCAGCTGTGCGCCAGTTCGTGGGCAACCAGCGAGACCAGCGACTTGTCGCCGACGATCACGGTCGGGGTGGCGAAGGTCAGGCGCGGGTTTTCCATGCCGCCGAACGGGAACGACGGCGGCAGCACCAGCATGTCGTAGCGGCCCCAGCGGTATTCGCCGTACAGCTTCTCGGCGGCACCGATCATCTTCTCGGTGTCTTCGAATTCCTTGGCGGCCTTGTTGACCATGGTCGGCTCGGCCCAGACGCCGGAGCGGCCGGAGATCGGCTCGAACACCAGGTCGCCGGCGGCGATGGCCAGCAGGTAGGACGGAATCGGCTGCGGCATCTTGAAGGTGTAGTCACCGTCACGCGCGGCCTTCGGATCGTTGTCGGCGCTCATCAGCACCATCACGTCCGGGCGCGAGACCACGTGCGCGCTGTAGGTGAAGCGCACGCTCGGGGTGTCCTGCAGCGGCACCCAGGAACGGGCATGGATGGCCTGCGACTGGCTGAACATGAAGGGCAGCTTCTTGCCCTCGGTCATCGACGGTGCCAGCCACTGCAGGCCCGAGGCGGTCGGCGCGGTGTGGTAGGTCACTTCCACCTTGGCCGGCTGTTCCGGGGCCTCGATGGTCAGCTTGCTGCCGAACACCTTGTCAGCGGCGGCCAGCTCGAACTTCAGCGGGCTGCGCGCGCCATCGGCGGCAACGGCCTCTACCTTGGACACGCTCAGCTCGCGGGTGTCGAGCACCAGCTGCTTGGCGTCCTTCTGCTTCCATTCCAGGGTGTAGGTGGCGGTACCGCCGATCTGCTTCTGGTCGAAGTCCAGCTTCAGATCCAGCGCGATGTCCTTGATGACGACCTTGTCCGGCTCGGCGTATGAGCTTTCGTCGTGGCTGCGGTTCTCGGCGTTCACGGGAGCGGCAGGGGCCTTTTCGGCAGTCGGGGCGGCGGCGGGCGCGGCCGCCTCCTGGGAGCAGCCGGCGGCCAGGGCCACGGCCAGCGGAAGGAGCATCAGCGGATTACGCATGAATCGGGACCGTTACGGGGATCAAACCCCAATGGTACCTCCCTCCGGCCCGGCAGGCGTTGCGCGGTGCGGGGTAATGGCGGGCAAGGCCGATCCTGCGGCGGCACCCTGGGTAGGTGCCAACCTTGGTTGGCAAGGATCTTTCATCGCTCGCGGCCTGCGCTGTGCCAACCAAGGTTGGCACCTACCAGAGCAGATACCCGCAGCGGGCGAGTGCCAACCAAGGTTGGCACCCACCAGAGCAGGGCTTACAGCTTGTAGCCGGAGTGGATCGAAACGATGCCGCCGGTCAGGTTCTTGTAGTGGCAGCGCTCGAAGCCGGCCTGCCCCATCATCGCCTTCAGTTCATCCTGCGGCGGGTGCTTGCGGATGCTCTCGGCCAGGTACTGGTAGCTGTCCGAATCGTTGGCGAACAGCTTGCCCAGCTTGGGCAGGATCCTGAACGAGTGGAAGTCGTAGATCGGCTTGAACCAGTCCGCGGTGACTTCGGAGAACTCCAGCACGCGGGCCTGGCCGCCCACTTTCAGCACGCGGTACATCTCGCGCAGGCCAGCGTCCTTGTCGGTGACGTTGCGCAGGCCGAAGGCGATGGTGACCAGGTCGAAGCTGTTGTCCGGGAACGGCAGGGCCTCGGCGTTGCACTGCACGTAGTCCAGGCCGAGCACCAGGCCGCGGTTGGTCAGGCGGTCACGGCCGACCGACAGCATGCCGGCGTTGATGTCGCCCAGCACCACCGAGCCCTCGGCGCCGACGCGCTCCTTCAGCAGGGCGGCGATGTCGCCGGTGCCGCCTGCCAGATCGAGCACGCGGTCGCCCGGCTTCACCTGCGCGGTAGCCACGTAGTAGCGCTTCCACGCCCGGTGCACGCCCAGGCTCATCAGGTCGTTCATCAGGTCGTAGTTGCGCGCGACCGAGGTGAACACCTGGCCGACCAGCTTCTGCTTGTCCTTGGCGGCGACGTCGCGGAACCCGAAATGGGTGGTACCGGCTTTGTAGGGGGATTCGCTCATGGCCCCGATTATCGCACCGCCGGGGGCCAGCGGCACCCCCTGCCCGTATCATGGCGGGCCACGACTTACCGGAGCCCCGCATGATCACCACGCCCGACTACCAGGCCCTGCTGCAGACCGCCATTGCCGAAGCCCGCCAGGGGCTGGCCGAAGGCGGCGTGCCGATCGGCGCGGCGCTGTACCACAACGACGGCCGCCTGCTCGGCTGCGGCCACAACCGCCGCGTGCAGGAAGGCGATCCGTCGGTGCACGGCGAAACCGATGCGTTCCGCAAGGCCGGTCGCCAGCGCCGTTACCAGGACACCATCATGGTCACCACCCTGGCCCCGTGCTGGTACTGCTCGGGGCTGGTGCGCCAGTTCAACATCGGCACCGTGGTGGTGGGCGAATCGCGCACCTTCCAGGGCGGCATCGACTGGTTGCGCGAGAGCGGCGTCAACGTGATCGACCTGGACAACCAGGAATGCGTGGACCTGCTGGGCGGTTTCATTGCGCAGCATCCGGAGATCTGGAACGAAGACATCGGTGAATGAGCACCGTGCAGTGTCCTGTTGAACCCGTTTAATGAACGCTTCAGTGCCGGCACGCCCTAGTGCCGGCAGCGTTTGCGGCCATTGCCGTGAACCCGTGCACAGTCAGCTGCGCAACGTGCACACGCTGCGGTAACACCCCACCCGGCCGCCGCGCCTAGGGTGGGGTTACCGGGACTCCTTTCCCCGGCGGAGCCAGCCATGTGCGCGCACGCCGTACGCCCCACGCCCGACCCGATCCTCGACGCCATCCGCAAGCGCCTGCAGCAGCAGTACGCGCTGCACCAGCGTAGCGCGCTGTTCTGGACCGCCTACCAGAGCCTGCAGCTGGAACTGGTACGCGGCCACCCGCTCGACCATGAGCGCCTGTGCAATGCGATGGCCGACATGGCCGAAGACCTCGGCGCGGTCGAGCACGCGCAACTGGTAGGCAATCGCAACGCCAGCTGCACATCGCGCTGACGCGGCATCCACTGCCTTATCGGCCACACTCGGATGAACCCCCACTCCCTTTCCACTCAACCGAACTGGATTGTCATGCACGCCGAAGTCCCCACCATTCCCCCGGTCATCAACGTTGACGCCGAGCTTGACCACTGGCGCCGCCAGCATGCCGACGGCGCACTACCGCACAACTCGTTCGGCTCCTACGTACCGTGGATCAAGTTCGCCTGTGATTCGCTGATCACCCAGCCGCGCGCCAGCAATGCGCAGCGCGACGAGATGTTCCAGACCCAGTACGCCCTGCAGATCATGCCGCGCCTGAGCGAAGCCCAGGCCCGCGAATTCGTTGATCGTTGCTGGCAGCACGTCTACCAGACCAGCCCGGTGCGCCTGCAGGACGCGCCACGCCTGCGCGCCTGACGGCTGCACGGCCCCTGCACGAGCCACTGCCGATCATCCTCGTCACCTGAGTGGGACGACGACGATGAAAGCACGCAACCTGTTCAATACGATCGCCAAGAAGGCCGCGGCCGCCACCGGCTCGCCGTGGACCTTCCTGGCCGCCGTAGCGATCGTGGTGATCTGGGGCATCAGTGGCCCGGTGTTCGGTTTCAACGACACCTGGCAGCTGGTGATCAACACCGGCACCACCATCATCACCTTCCTGATGGTGTTCCTGATCCAGCACACGCAGAACGCGGATACCGCCGCCATGCAGATCAAGCTGGACGAGCTGATCCGGGCGACGGCCGAAGCCAACAACGAATTGTTGGATCTGGAAGAACTGGACGAGGAGCGGCTGGAAGAGATCCGTCGCGAGTACGAGCAGATGGCGCGCGAAGCCGGCGACGCGCTGGCGCGGGTGCGCGCCTGCCATGCAGCGCGGCGCGACGATGAAGCGGTGTAGCAGATCCTGAAATGACAATGCCGGCCAGCGGCCGGCACTACCATCGATCATCAAGGTAGAGCCGGCCGCTGGCCGGCTGTCCTTCAGCTGCGCTCGTGCCAGCCGCCGCCCAGCACCTTGTACAGGGTGATGCGGTTGGACTGCTGGGCCAGTTCGGCCTGCAGGCGGGTCTGCTGCGCGTTGTAGGCGGTACGCCGCGCATCGAGCAGGGTGACGAAGCTGTCCAGCCCCGCGTCGTAGCGGGCCTGCGACAGGCGGTTGGCCTGTTCGGCCGCGTCCACCAGGCGCTGCTGTGAACTCACCTGCTCAGCCAGGCTGACATTCAATGCCAGCGCATCGGCGGTTTCGCGGAAACCCACCTGGATCGACTTCTCATACTGCGCCAGCGCGATATCGCGATCCGCATTGGCGATGGCGAGGTTGGCGCGCAGCTTGCCGCCCTGGAAGATCGGCAGGGTGATCTTCGGCAGGAAACTCCACACACGCGTTCCGCTGTCGAACAGGTTGGACAGTTCGCTCGAGCCACTGCCGATGCTGCCAGTCAGCGAGATGCTCGGGAAGAACGCTGCGCGTGCCGCACCGATGTTGGCGTTGGCGGCCAGCAGCTGGTGTTCGGCGGCCATGATGTCCGGGCGCTGCAGCAGCACGTCGCTGGGCAGACCGGCCGGCGGCGGTGCCAGTGCAAGCAATTGCGGTGCGATGCTGTCCGGGAGCAGTGCCGGATCCAGCTGGCCACCGGCCAGCAGCGCCAGCGCATTACGGTCCTGGGCCAGCTGGCCACGCAGGCGTGCAGCGTCCGTGCGTGCGGTCTCGACCAGGGTACGGGTCTGGGTCAGCTCCAGCGCCGAACTGCCACCACGTTCGTGGCGGGCTTCGGCCAGGCGCAGCGAATCCTCATAGGTTTTCAGCGTGGCATCGGCGATCTTCAGCCGCTGCGCATCAGCACCGTAGGTCAACCATGCGGTGGCCGTCTCGGCCACCAGGCTCAACTGCGCGTTGCGGCGGTTGGCGGCCACGGCGAAGTACTGCTGCAGCGCCGCTTCGCTGAGGTTGCGCACGCGGCCGAACAGGTCCAGCTCGAACTCGGCCACGCCGACACCAGCGGTGAACTGCTCGGTGACGCCGGCGTCGGTGCCACGGCGATCCATCTGGCCGGTGACGGCCACGCCGGGCACGCGGTCGGCGCGCTGTACGCGGTACTGGCCGCGCGCGCGTTCAACGTTGAGTACAGCCACGCGCAGGTCGCGGTTGTTCTGCAGCGACTGCTCGATCACCTGCTGCAGGCGCGCATCGGTGAAGAAGTCGCGCCAGCCGACGGCGGCGACATCGGCCACCTCGCCCTGCGCGGCCTCGGCCGGCCACTGCGCCGGAATCGCCGGAGCAACAGCGGTGTTCTTCGGCACCAGGGTGGAGCAGCCAGCCAGCGCGAGCGCGGCGGCAATGGAAAGGAACAGGGATGCACTTTTCATGGGAATGACTTCCATCGGTACTGCCAGATGGCAGGAGGCAATGCCGGCCAGCGGCCGGCACTACCGTTTCGCTTACGTGGAGGATTTGCGCTTGAACACGCGCTGCACCACCACGAAGAACAGCGGCACGAAGAACACGCCGAGCACGGTGCCGACGATCATGCCGCCGAGCACGCCGGTGCCGATCGCCTGCTTGGCGCCGGAGCCGGCGCCGGTGGAGATCGCCAGCGGTACCACGCCCATGCCGAAGGCCAGCGAGGTCATCACGATCGGACGCAGGCGATCGCGCACGGCATGCATGATCGATTCGATCAGGCCTGCGCCCTTCTCCAGGTTCTCCTTGGCGAACTCGACGATCAGGATCGCGTTCTTGCTGGTCAGGCCCACCGTGGTCAGCATCGCCACCTGGAAGTAGATGTCGCGCTCCAGGCCCTTGAAGGTGTTGGCCAGCACCGCGCCGAGGATGCCCAGCGGGGCCGCCAGCAGCACTGCGGTCGGCACGCTCCAGCTTTCGTACATCGCGGCCAGGCACAGGAACACGATCATCAGCGACAGCGTGTACAGCAGCGGCGTCTGCGAGCCGGCCTGGCGTTCCTGGTAGGACATCGCCGTCCACTCGATGCCGAAGCCCTGCGGCAGCTGCTTGGCCAGCTGTTCGATCTCGGCCATGGCATCACCGGAGGCGACACCCGGGGCCGGCTCGCCCTGGATTTCCATTGCCGACACGCCGTTGTAGCGCTCAAGACGCGGCGAACCGTAGTCCCAGTGCTTGGTGGCGAACGCGCTGAACGGCACCATCTCGCCCTTGTCGTTCTTCACGGACCAGAGATCGAAGTCCTCCGGGACCATGCGGAACGGCTGGTCGGCCTGCACGAACACACGCTTGACGCGGCCACGATCGACGAAGTCGTCGATGTACGAGCTGCCCCATGCTGCAGCCAGCGTTCCGTTGATCTGGTCGATCGACAGCCCCAGCGAGGTCGCCTTGGCCGCGTCGATGTCGATGCGGAACTGCGGCGTGTCCTCCTGGCCGTTGGGGCGCACGTTGGCCAGCTTCTTGCTGCCCGCAGCGAGGCCCAGCAGCTGGTTGCGCGCGGCCACCAGTGCCTCGTGGCCCTGGCCGCTGTTGTCCTTCAGGAAGAAGGTGTAACCCGAGGCAGTACCCAGCTCCGGAATGGCCGGCGGCGGGAAGGCGAAGATGAAGGCATCCTTGATCTGGCCCAGGGCTGCCATCGCGCGCCCGGTGATCGGCATCACGCCGTTGTCGGCATCACGCTCGCTCCAGTCCTTCAGCTTGACGAATGCCATGCCGGCGTTCTGGCCCATGCCGGCGAAGCTGAAGCCCTGCACCGAGAACACCGAGTCCACCGCATCCTTTTCGTTCTGCAGGAAGTGGTTTTCCAGTGCCGCGATCGATTCCAGCGTGCGTTCCTGGGTGGCACCCACCGGCGCCTGCACCAGCGCCATCAGCACGCCCTGGTCTTCGTTGGGCAGGAACGAGCTGGGCAGGCGCACGAACAGCACGCCCATCAGCACGAACAGCGCCGCGACGATGCCCATGAAACGCCACGGACGGTGGATGATGCCGCGCACGCCGCGCTGGTAGCTTTCGCTGGTGCGGTCGAAGCCACGGTTGAAACCATTGAAGAAACGACCGGCCCAGCCCTTGTGTGCGACGTGGTGCTCACCCTTCTTCAGCGGCTTGAGCATGGTCGCGCACAGCGCCGGGGTCAGCACGATCGCGACCAGCACCGACAGCGCCATCGCCGAAACGATCGTGGCCGAGAACTGGCGGTAGATAACGCCGGTGGAGCCGCTCATGAAGGCCATCGGCACGAACACCGCCGACAGCACCAGGCCGATGCCCACCAGCGCGCCGGTGATCTGGCCCATCGACTTGCGGGTCGCTTCAAGCGGTGACAGTCCTTCCTCGGACATGATGCGCTCGACGTTCTCCACCACCACGATGGCATCGTCCACCAGCAGGCCGATGGCCAGCACCATCGCGAACATGGTCAGCATGTTCACCGAGAAGCCCAGCATCGCCAGCACACCGAAGGTACCCAGCAACACCACCGGCACCGCGATGGTCGGGATCAGGGTGGCGCGGAAGTTCTGCAGGAACAGGTACATCACCACGAACACCAGCACGATCGCTTCGATCAGGGTCTGCACCACGCCCTTGATCGACACGCGCACGAACGGGGTCGTGTCGTACGGGATCTCGGCCTTCAGGCCGGCCGGGAAGAAGCTCTTCATGTCCTCCAGCGCGGCATCGACGCCGGCGGCGGTATCCAGCGCGTTGGCGCCGGTGGCCAGGGTGACCGCCAGGCCGCTGGCCGGCTGGCCGTTGTAGCGGGTGACGAAGTCGTACGATTCCGCACCCAGCTCGACGCGGGCGACATCACCCAGGCGCAGCTCGGCACCGTCCTGCGCACCGCGCACGATGATGTTGCGGAACTGTTCCGGGGTCTGCAGGCGCGACTGCGCGTTGATGGTGGCGTTGAGCTGCTGGCCCTTGATCGACGGCGCACCGCCGAGCTGGCCGATGGCCACCTGGGCGTTCTGTGCCTTGATTGCCGCGGTCACTTCCGCGACCGACAGGCCATAGGTATGCAGCTTGTTGGGGTCCAGCCAGATACGCATGGCGTACTTGCCACCAAACACCTGGATGTTGCCCACGCCCGGCACGCGGCTCAGACGGTCGACGACATTGGAACCGACATAGTCGGCGATGTCGTTGGCGTCCATGCTGCCGTTCTCGGACACGAACGCGATGACGTTCAGGAAGCCCGAGCTGGACTTGGCCACGTTGATGCCCTGCCGCTGCACTTCCTGCGGCAGCAGCGGCATGGCCAGCTGCAGCTTGTTCTGCACCTGCACCTGGGCGATATCCGGGTTGGTGCCGCTCTCGAAGGTCAGGGTGATGGTGGCCTGGCCGTTGGACGAGCTGTTGGAGGAGAAGTAGATCAGGCCATCAAGGCCCTTCATGTTCTGCTCGATGATCTGCGTCACCGAGTCCTCGACCACCTTGGCCGATGCACCCGGGTAGGTGGCGCTGATTTCCACCGCCGGCGGTGCGACGTTGGGGTACATCGAGACCGGCAGCTTGAACAGGGCCAGGCCGCCGGCGAGCATGATGATGATGGCGATGACCCATGCAAAGATGGGTCGATCGATGAAAAAGCGTGCCATGGGGTTCTCCGCTTACTTCGCGTCGCCGGCCGGCGCGGCAGGCTGGGCGGCCGCTGCCGGCTTGGCCGGAGCAGCGCCCTTCTCGGTGGCCTTGACCGGCATGCCGGGGCCGATCTTCTGCAGGCCTTCGACGATGACCTTGTCGCCGGCCTTCAGGCCGTCCTCGACCAGCCACTTGTCGCCAACCGTGCGGCTGACCTTGACCGGGCGCACTTCGACCTTGTTGTCCTTGTCGACCACCATCGCGGTGGTATCACCCTTCGGATCGCGGGCGATGCCGGCCATCGGCACAAGCACCGCATCGCTGCGCACGCCGCCACCGATCACCGCGCGCACATAGCTGCCCGGCATCAGCAGGCCGTCCGGGTTGTCCACCTTCACGCGCAGGCCGAAGCTGCCGGTAGCCGGATCGACGCTGACTTCGGAGAACTCCAGCGTGCCCTTGTGCTCGAAGGTGCTGCCGTCTTCCATGAGGATGCTGACCGGCAGCGACTGGTTGTCCTGCAGGCGGCCAGCGGCCAGTTCACGACGCAGCTGCAGCAGCTCGGCCGAAGACTGGGTCAGGTCCACATAGATCGGGTCCAGCTGCTGCACGGTGGCCAGGGCATTGGCCTGCCCGGCGCTGACCAGCGCACCCTGGGTGACGCTGGACTTGCCGATGCGGCCGCTGATCGGCGCGACGATGCGGGCATAGCCCAGGGTGACGTTGGCCGCGTCCAGCGAGGCCTTGGCAGCACCGACATCAGCCTCGGCCTGCTTCTGCGCGGCCACGGCGTTTTCCAGATCCTGCTGGCTTACCGCATCAACCTTGGCCAGCTCGGTGATGCGCTTGGCGCTCAGGCGTGCAGCGTTGGCCGTGGCTTCGGCACGGGCCAGCTGGGCGCGGGCGCTGTTGGCCTGGGCGCGGTAGCTGGCGTCTTCGATCTGGTACAGCGGCTCGCCGGCCTTGACCATGCCGCCTTCGGTGAACAGGCGCTTGGCGACGATGCCGTTGACCTGCGGACGCACTTCAGCAACCAGGAAGGCATTGGTACGGCCCGGCAGTTCGCGGGTCAGGCCCACGGTCTCGGACTTCAGCGTGACTACGGTGACGTCACCCGGGCCCTGCTCGGGGGCCTGGGGTTGGCCGCCGCAGGCAGCCACGGTCGCGGCGATTGCCAGCGACAGTGCAAAGGGTCGGATTCGGCTCAGCAACATGACGGAAAGGCTCTTGGAGGAAAGGATCTCAGCCAGCGCTGATACGGCGGACCCTCCACCAGCAAAGGTGAAGACCGTGCGAACAGCGCCCACCCGGGTGGAGTGGGAGCCGGACGGGCCTGCCACGCACACGACGGGAATGATGGGAACGAAATATACATACATGCTTGTTTGTTTGTAAACCGGTACAATTCAGCCACGTTTCACCCGCACTCGTACCCTACCCATGGCCCGCAAGACCAAAGAGGACACCCAGGCAACCCGGGAAGGCATCCTTGACGCCGCCGAAGCCTGCTTCCATGAACACGGCGTGGCCCGTACCACGCTGGAGATGATCGGCGCCCGCGCCGGCTATACCCGTGGCGCGGTGTACTGGCACTTCAAGAACAAGAGCGAGGTGCTGGCCGCGATCGTCGAACGGGTGCACCTGCCCTTCATGCAGGAACTGGAACGCACCTCCACCGACCAGCGCGACACGCCGGTGCACGACCTGCGCGCGGTGATGATCCACTCGTTCATCGAGCTGTCCGAGGACGAACGCCTGCGCAAGACCATGGAGATCATGCTGCGCAGCGATGCCTCGGCCGACACCAGGGTGCTGACCGAAATGCAGCAGGCCGGATTCCGCGATGCGCTGGACCGGATGGAGCGTGCCCTGCGCCGCGCCCGCGATCTGGGCCAGCTGCGCGAAGGCGCCGACCCCAAGATCGCCGCCCGCATGCTGCATGCCACCGTGCTGGGCGTGCTGCACGGGGCGATGGTCGAACCGGACCTGATGGATCTCAAGCGCGACGGCATGCTCGCACTGGACATGACCCTGGCCGCCTACGTGAAGGACGGCGTGTTCGTGCCCGGAACGGTGCCCGAGCCGTTGCCGGAAGCGTGAGTGGCGCTGCTGCCGCCACCACCACACCCATCTGAGGACAGACCCATGATCCTGGACAACGTGGTGTGGGGCTTCATCGGCTGCGGCAGTGTCACCGAGAAGAAGAGCGGCCCCGCCCTGGCCAGCACACCCGGCTCACGGGTGGCAGCGGTCATGCGCCGCAATGCGGCGTTGGCCGAGGATTACGCGCGGCGCCATGCCATTCCCCGCTGGTACGCGGACGCCGATGCGCTCATCGCCGATCCGGAAGTGAACGCGGTGTACGTCGCCACGCCACCCTCGACGCACAAGCAGTACGCGCTGCAGGCGATAGCCGCAGGCAAGCCGGTCTACATCGAAAAGCCGATGGCCATGGACCACGGCGAGTGCCAGCGCATCATTGAAGCCAGCGCCAGCAGCGGCGTGCCGGTGTTCGTGGCCTATTACCGCCGCGCCCTGCCCCGCTTCGCGCAGGTGAAGCAGCTGCTGGACAACGGCACGATCGGCACACCGCGCAGCGTGCGCGCCACCCTGCATCGGCCGCATTCGGCGAACGCCGCATCGCCGGACTTCTGGCGGACCAACCCGGCGATCGCCGGCGGCGGCCTGTTCGTCGATCTGGGCTCGCATACCCTGGACCTGCTCGACCATCTGCTGGGGCCACTGAGCGAAGTGCGTGGCCTGGCCAGTTCGTTGACCGGCGCCTACCCCGCCGAGGACAGCGTCTCGATGTGCTTCCGCACCGGGGCGGGCGCGCACGGCATCGCGCAATGGAGTTTCTGCGCCTTCCGCCGCCAGGATGAGATCGAGATCACCGGCGACCACGGGCAGCTGCGCTTTGCCACGTTCGAGGACGTTCCGGTGGTTCTGGAGACCGAAGCGGGCGTGCAGGCATTCGATATCCCGAACCCGCCATCGGTCCAGCAGCCATTGATCGCCACCCTCGTGGACGAGCTGCGCGGCAAAGGGCGCTCACCGTCGACCGGCATCAGCGCCGCGCGCACCAGCGCGGTGATCGACCAGGTGCTGCAGGTCTACCGCGCCCTACACCCGCACTGACCGCCAACAAAAAGGCCGCCTTTCGGCGGCCTCATGCTTTGCAGCGTCGGCACTACAGGATGTAGCGGCTCAGGTCCGGGTCCTGCACCAGCTCGCCCAGGTGCGCATCGACATAAGCACTGTCGATGGCCAGGGTCTCGCCATCGCGGTCCGGTGCCTCGTAGCTGAGCGAATCCAGCAGGCGCTCCAGCACCGTATGCAGGCGACGGGCACCGATGTTCTCCTGCCGCTCGTTCACCTGGAAGGCGATCTCGGCCAGGCGCTCGATGGCGTCGGCGGTGAAGCTGACCTTGACGCCTTCGGTAGCCAGCAGCGCTTCGTACTGCTTGGTCAGCGCGGCCTTCGGCTCGGTCAGGATGCGCACGAAGTCGCCCTTGCTCAGCGCGCCCAGCTCGACGCGGATCGGGAAGCGGCCCTGCAGCTCCGGGATCAGATCGCTGGGCTTGGCCAGGTGGAACGCACCAGAGGCGATGAACAGGATGTGGTCGGTCTTGATCGTGCCGTACTTGGTGGACACGTTGGAGCCTTCCACCAGCGGCAGCAGGTCGCGCTGCACGCCTTCGCGGGAGACGTCGCCTCCGCCCACGTTATCGCCGCGCTTGGCGACCTTGTCGATCTCGTCGATGAAGACGATGCCGTGCTGCTCGCAGGCTTCGATGGCCGCGGTGCGGATATCGTCTTCGTTGACCAGCTTGCCGGCCTCTTCTTCCACCAGCAGCGGACGCGCAGCCTTGATGGTCAGCGTGCGCTTGTGCGCCTTGGCACCACCGCCGAGGTTGGCGAACATCGACTTCAGCTGCTGGCCCATTTCCTCCATGCCCGGCGGGGTCATGATGTCCATGCTGACGTTGGCGGCCAGGTCGAGCTCGATCTCGCGCTCGTCCAGCTCACCGTTGCGCAGCATCTTGCGGAACTTGATGCGGGTCTCGTTGTCCTGTGCCGACGGTTCATTGCGGGCGACTTCCGGATCGAAACCGATGCCACCGCTGCGGCGCGGCAGCAGCGCATCGAGGATGCGGTCTTCGGCACGCTCTTCGGCCTGGGTGCGCACGCGCACCTTGGCCTGCTCGCGGTACAACTTCACTGCGGTATCGGCCAGGTCACGGATGATCTGCTCGACATCCTTGCCGACGTAGCCGACTTCGGTGAAACGGGTCGCTTCGACCTTCACGAACGGCGCGTTGGCCAGCGTGGCCAGGCGGCGCGCGATCTCGGTCTTGCCGACGCCGGTGGGGCCGATCATCAGGATGTTCTTCGGCATCACTTCATTGCGCAGCTCCGGCACCAGCTGCATGCGGCGCCAGCGGTTGCGCAGGGCAATGGCCACCGCGCGCTTGGCGTCGTGCTGGCCCACGATATGCCGGTCCAGTTCCTGCACGATCTCGCGCGGGGTCATGGTGGCGGAGGAAACTTCGATCTTCGACATGGATGTGCTCACGGATTCAGTGTCGGTAGTGCCGGCCGCTGGCCGGCAACCAGGCACGCGTGCGGGGGATCATGAGGTTGCCGGCCAGCAGCCGGCACGACCCTCACAGCTCCTCGACCACCACGTTGCGGTTGGTGTAGATGCAGATATCGCCGGCAATGCCGATCGCTTCGCTGGCGATGGTGCGCGCATCCAGTTCGGTGTGCGCCATCAACGCACGTGCGGCCGACAGCGCATAGGAACCACCCGAGCCGATGGCGATGATGCCGTCCTCCGGTTCGATCACATCGCCGGTGCCGCTGATGATCAGCGAGGTTTCCTTGTCGGCCACTGCCAGCAGGGCCTCGAGCTTGCCCAGGCGGCGCTCGGTGCGCCAATCCTTGGCCAGCTCGACCGCAGCGCGCTGCAGCTGGCCGTGCTTTTCCAGCTTGGCCTCGAACAGCTCGAACAGGGTGAACGCGTCGGCGGCGGCACCGGCGAAGCCGGCCAGCACCTGGCCATCACGGCCAAGGCGGCGCACCTTGCGCGCATTACCCTTCATCACGGTGTGGCCCAGCGTGACCTGGCCGTCGCCGGCAATGGCCACGTGCTCGCCGCGACGGACGCAGACGATGGTGGTGGCGTGGAAAACATTGGGATTCTGACTGGGGTCCATGCGGCCTCCGATAGCTGTTCACGGGACATGGGGACAGCGCCGGGTGCGATCAAGCCTGTGCGGATGGCTGCCGTTCAGCGCTTGGCGTGCGATGGCCGATCCGGATTCGGCTCGATCCCCCAGGCGAGGTACCAGTCTTCGCCCTGCGTCTCGATCGGGTGCTGGGTGCGGCCGGAGCCGTTGCCGCAGGCCAGTGCGTCAGCGGCGCAGTAGCGGTCGCAGCCCCAGCAGATGCGCTCGGGATGCTTGGGATGCAGGGGAATGGGCTTTGCCATGGTCGGCAGCTCCTCGTGGCCTGCGGCCACGATGCGCTGGTGCGCCCTGCCCCGCCCTGATCCAGGTCAAGGGCGGTCTATTCAGCCTTGTCGTCCCTGCTGCGGCGCTTCGCGCGCGGATGCGCGGCGTCGTAGACCTTGGCCAGGTGCTGGAAATCGAGGTGGGTGTAGATCTGGGTGGTGGCGATGTCGGCATGGCCCAGCAGCTCCTGCACGCCACGCAGATCGCCGGACGATTCCAGGATATGGCTGGCGAAGCTGTGCCGCAGCATGTGCGGATGCACGTGCTTGAACAGGCCCTGGCGCTGCGCCAGCTGGCGGATGCGGATCTGCACCGCGCGTTGGCTGATCGGCCCGTTGCGGCCGGGAAACACCGGCGAGGCCGGTCCACCGCCACTTTCGGTGCGCCACGCCTGCAGTGCTTCGCGCGCTGGCCGGCCGAACGGCACGCGGCGCTGGCGATTGCCCTTGCCCAGCACGTTGACCAGGCCGCTGTCGAAATCCAGATCACGCCAGGTCAGCGCGCAGACTTCGCTCAGGCGCAGGCCGGAGGAATAGAACAGTTCCAGCAGCGCGCGGTCACGGCGGCCGAGCTCGCCTTCCGGCTCCAGCTCGACCAGCTGCACGGCTTCGTCGGCATCAAGCACCTGCGGCAACCGGCGCGGCGCACGCGGCGCCTTCAGCGTCGCCGCCGGACTGACCTCGATGCGCCCGTGCTTGAGCAGCCAGGCATAGAAGCTGCGGCAGGCGGACAAGCGGCGCTGCAGGCTCTTGGCCGACAGGCCACGGCGGTGCTCATCGGCGACGAACTGGCGCAACGCGTCGGCATCAAGCGCCTCCACCGCCACGCCACGCGGCTCCGCCCAGGCCGACAGCGCGTCCAGGTCGCGACGGTAGGCGTCGAGCGTATGCGCCGACATCCGCCGCTCCACCTGCAGATGCTGCAGGAAGGCCTGTACCGCGCTCATCGTCGTGGCGTCCTGCTCAGCCCGCGAAGCGCTTCAGGCCGGTGACCAGAGCGTCGCCCATCATGCGCAGGAACAGCGTGCCCATGCCCGGATAGAAGCGGTTCGGGTCGTGGCTGCCGACCGCGATCAGGCCCACGCCCGGCAGCGGCAGCAGTGCGGTGGTCTGCACTTCTTCGCTGCGCACGCCATACAGCACGGCATTCTTCTCCGGCTGCAGGCGGCCGCAGATCGGCTCGCCGTCCTTAAGGCAGTCGCGGAACGGGCCCAGCTGCGCATCATCGGCAGCGATCACCTGCAGCCAGTCGGCCTGTTCCAGCCCGGCCACCGGTGCATGCACCACCAGTCGCACCAGATCGCCGGCAAAGTCTTCCTGCAGCGAGGCAGCCATCGCACGCAGGGTATCGGCCGCGTTGTCCTGCTTCATCAGCGCCAGGGTCAGCTGGTGCGTGCGCACTGCCAGGCGTTCATTGACCTGGGCGGTGGCGCCCAGATCGGCCAACCGTCGCGCCAGCTCGCGGTTCTTCTCGCGCAGCACTTCCAGCTGGTAGCTGGCCAGCGACGCGGTCGGGCCGTCGTCGCGCGGTACCACCAGGGTCAGGGCCAGGTCCGGGAACTGCTTGAGGAAGCCGGGATGTCGCCGCAACCAGGCAGCGACTTCATGGGCTCCGAGCTTGTCGACGGTTTCGGTCATGCGATCCACTCCCCTTCGAAGACAAATGCGGTCGGGCCGGCCATCACCACCGGTTGGCCATCGCCCGGCCACTGGATGCGCAGGTCACCCCCGGGCAGGCTGATGCGCGCATCGCGCTGCAGGCGACCGCGCTGCATCAGGGTCACTGCTGCGGCACAGGCGCCGCTGCCGCAGGCCAGGGTTTCGCCGACGCCACGTTCATTCACACGCAGACGTGCGTGCGCCGGGCCCATCACCTGGGCGAAGCCCACGTTCACCGAGCGCGGGAACGACGCATGCTGCTGCAGCAGCGCACCGACGCGCTCGACCGGAGCCGCATCGATCAGGCCCACTTCGATCACCGCGTGCGGATTGCCCATCGACACCGCGGCGAAGCGTACGCTCTCGCCCTGCAGCGGCAGCAGGTACTCCTCGCGCGCATGGGCAAAGCCCATCAGCGGCACGTTGGCCGGCTCGAACGCAGGCACGCCCATGGTCACCGCGAATTGACCATCGCCAAGCACCTTCACCTCATGGCTGGCCAGCGGGCTGTCGATGACGAACTGATCACCCTGCGCACTGCCTTCGCGCACCAGCCAGGCCGCGATGCAGCGCGCGCCGTTGCCGCACTGCTCGGAGTTGGAACCGTCGGCATTCCAGATGCGGTACGACGCCACCGAGCCTTCCGCGCGCGGTGCCTCGATGGTCAGGATCTGATCGCAGCCGACGCCGGTGTGGCGGTCGGCCAGGCGCGCGGCCAGTTCAGGCGTGGGCGGCGCGGTGCCGTCACGCAGGTCGATCACTACGAAATCATTGCCTGCGCCATGCATCTTGCTGAAGCGCAGCGCCTTGGAACCGGCCTTACTCATTCCCGCCGCCCACCTTCTTCGCAGGCACAGGCGCCGGCTGGGTGGTCGGTGCAGCCGGGTCCACGGTCGTGGCCGGGGTGCCGCTGCCCTGGGTCTCCACCGGGGTCGCTTCGGTAGCGGGCTCGGCAACCGGTTCGACGGTTTCTTCCACCGGCACCGGCTTCTGCGGCAGCACCAGCGGGCCCTTGTTGCCGCAGGCGGCGAGGAACAGCAGCGAAGCCGCTGCCAGCGGAATCAGGATGGCGTTTCGATGGGGGATCTTCATGCCCCGAGTATAGCCATTGGCGGCTGAGCGGTTGGTGCAGGGGATCGGGTTGCCAGCCAGCGGCCGGCACCACCGCAGGCGGTCAATCCGCAGGCGGCGGCAGCGGCCGGGTCCACAGCCAGATCGCCACCACGGTCATGCTGCCGATCGAGAACCACTTCACCCAGGCAATCGGCACGCACCACAGCATGATGCCGGCGCATACCGCCATGGTGATCGTGGCCATCCACTTGCCGTAGCGGCTGACTGC
This sequence comes from Stenotrophomonas sp. 78350_Sma, assembly GCF_056482105.1. NCBI lineage: Bacteria > Pseudomonadati > Pseudomonadota > Gammaproteobacteria > Lysobacterales > Lysobacteraceae > Stenotrophomonas > Stenotrophomonas sp. 78350_Sma. Next base: position 4,017,483 of record NZ_CM151182.1, read on the forward strand.
ACCATGCGCCTGCCAGTTGGCGATGGCCGGGCCGAAGCGCGGATGCTGCAGCAGCCAGGTGTGCAGGCGTTCGGATCCGCGCGAGGCGGCCCACGCCGAGATCAGGATGAATACGGTGGTAGGAAGGCCCGGCACGAAGATGCCGACAATGCCGGTGCCCAGACTGACGTAGGCCAGCAGCCACCACGCCCAGCGGAAGCGCACCACGCGCGGTGGCGTGGCGGTATCGCGGGGCGCAGGGGGTTCGGGCTGGCTCATGGCCGCAAGGATACCGGTTCGGGGTGCCCGGCAACGCCCGGCACCCCTGCGTCATTACGGCTGGACGATGCCCAGCTGCTGCAGCACGAACGCGTACGACTCGGACAGCTCGCGGTAGCGCTGGAAGCGCCCCGACTTGCCACCGTGGCCGGCTTCCATGTTGGTGCGGAACAGGATCGGGTAGTGGCCGGTGTTGTCGTCACGCAGCTTGGCCACCCACTTGGCCGGTTCCCAGTACTGCACCTGCGAATCCCACAGGCCGGTACCCACGAACAGCGCCGGGTACGCCTGCTGCTTCACGTTGTCGTAGGGCGAGTAGGACAGCATGTAGTCGTAATACTGCTTCTGCTCGGGGTTGCCCCACTCGTCGTACTCGTTGGTGGTCAGCGGAATGGTCGGGTCGAGCATGGTGGTGACCACGTCGACGAACGGCACCTGCGCCACCATCACGCGGTAATCCTGCGGGGCCTGGTTGGCCACCGCGCCCATCAGCAGGCCACCGGCGCTGCCACCGGACGCGGCGACGCGATCCTTCGCCGCCCAGCCCTGCGCCACCAGTCCACGGGTGACGTCGATGAAGTCGTTGAAGGTGTTCTGCTTGTGCAGCAGCTTGCCGTTCTCGTACCAGTCGCGGCCCATTTCCTGGCCACCGCGGATGTGGGCGATGGCATACACCACGCCGCGGTCGAGCAGGCTCACCGCGGTCTGGTTGAAATACGGGTCCATCGACATGCCGTAGCTGCCATAGGCGTACTGGAACAGCGCGCCCTTGCCATCCTTCTGGTAGCCCTTGCGGTAGACCAGCGACACCGGCACCTTCACGCCATCGCGCGCGGTGATCCAGACACGGTCGGTTTCGTACTTCGACGCGTCATAGCCGATCACCGGCTGCACCTTCAGCTGCCGCCGCTCGCCGGTGGCGGTATTCAGTTCGAACACCGTGGTCGGGGTGGTCATCGAGGTGTAGACGTAGCGCAGCCACGGCGTGTCGGCCTCGGTGTTGTCGCCCAGGCCCATGGAATACGCCGGTTCGTCGGCCTTCACGTAATCGCTGCGGCCGTCCTTGAACAGCAGGCGGATGCGTTCCAGGCCCTCGGAGCGTTCGGCGATGGCGGTGTAGCTGTCGAACAGTTCGAAGCCTTCGATGAACACGGCATCGTCATGCGCGATCCAGTCCTTCCACTGCGCGCGCGAGGTGGCATCGGTCGGTGCGGTGACCAGCTTGAAGTTCTTCGCACCGTCATTGGTGCGGATCACCCAGCGGCCATCGTAGTGGTCGGCGTCGTACTCGACGTCGCGCTGGCGCGGCGCCAGCACGGTGAAGGTGGTCGGGTCGCTGGCCGGCGCGTAGCGCTCTTCCGAAGACACCGTGCTGTGCACGCCGATGGTGATGAAGCGATCGTCGCGGGTGCGGCCGATGCCCATGTAGAAGCTGTCGTCCTTCTCTTCGTAGACGACGGTATCGGCGCTGGCCGGGGTGCCCAGCACGTGCTTCTTCACGCGCACGGTCAGCAGGGTTTCCGGATCGTTCTCGACATACAGCACGGTGCGGTTGTCGTCGGCCCAGACCAGGTCGCCGGAGCTGCCGGTGATCACATCGGGCAGCACCTTCCCGGTGGCCAGGTCCTTGAAGCGGATCGTGTACTGGCGGCGGCCGACGTCATCATCGGCCCAGGCCAGCAGCTGGTTGTCCTGGCTGACCTCCATCGAGCCGACACTGAAGTAGCCCTTGCCGGCCGCCATCGTGTTGACGTCCAGCAGGACTTCCTCGGCGGCATCCATGCTGCCCTTGCGGCGCGCATGGATCGGGTAGTCCTGGCCGGTCTCGAAGCGGCTGTAGTACCAGTAGCCGCGCTCACGCGCCGGCACGCTGGAATCGTCCTGCTTGATGCGGCCGACGATCTCCTTGTACAGGGTGTCCTCCAGCGGCTTCAGCGGCGCCAGCAGCTGGTCGGCATAGGCATTCTCGGCCTGCAGGTAGGCCAGCATGTCCTTGTTCTCGCGCTTGTCGTCGCGCAGCCAGTAGTAGTCATCGTTGCGGGTGGCGCCAAAGGGCGCCTTGACCACATGCGGGTGCTTGGCGGCATCCGGCGGAACGGGCGGCGTGGCGGCGGTAGCGGTGGTGGTCATCAGGCTGGCAAGCAACAGGCAGAGTGTGGACTTCATGAGATAAGGCTCCTGGCGCATCAATGCAATGGTCTCCGACGGGGTCGGATCCCTTTCCCCGAAAAGGGATCTGACCCCAATCCCGGCGACCCGGCAACCCTGCGGATCGTCATGGGTCGTGCCGGCCAGCGGCCGGCACGACCTGGACGCGCGGCGTACCATGGGCGCATGAGTACCCTGCCCCACACGCCGGGCTACAGCCGGCGCAGCCATGAAATCGCCCCGTTCCACGTGATGTCCCTGCTGGCCCGCGCGCAGGCGCTGGAACAGGCCGGCCACGACGTGATCCATCTGGAGATCGGCGAACCGGACTTCACCACCGCCGAACCGATCGTGCGTGCCGGACAGGCCGCACTGGCCGCCGGCCATACCCGCTACACCGCTGCACGTGGCCTGCCGGCCCTGCGCCAGGCGATCAGCGGCTTCTATCGCAGCAACTACGGGCTGGATATCGACCCCGAGCGCATCCTGGTCACCCCCGGCGGCTCCGGCGCGCTGCTGCTGGCCAGCAGCCTGCTGGTCGACCCCGGCCGCCACTGGCTGCTGGCCGATCCCGGCTATCCGTGCAACCGCCATTTCCTGCGCCTCGTTGAAGGCGGCGCACAGCTGGTGCCGGTCGGCCCGGACACCGCCTACCAGCTCACACCGTCGCTGGTGGAACAGCATTGGAATGGCGACAGCGTCGGCGCGCTGGTCGCCTCACCGGCCAACCCGACCGGCACCGTGTTGTCCGCCGAGGAACTGGCAGCACTGTCGAAGACCCTGCATGCGCGCGGCGGCCACCTGGTGGTGGACGAGATCTACCACGGCCTCACCTACGGGTTGGATGCGCCCAGCGTGCTGCAGGTGGATGACAGCGCGTTCGTGCTGAACAGTTTCTCCAAGTACTTCGGCATGACCGGCTGGCGGTTGGGCTGGCTGGTGGCACCGCCGGCGGCGGTACCTGATCTGGAGAAGCTGGCGCAGAACCTGTACATCAGCGCGTCGAGCATCGCCCAGCATGCCGCCCTCGCCTGTTTCAGCGAGGAAGCGATGGCGATCTTCGAGCAGCGTCGCGAAGCCTTCCGCCAGCGCCGCGACTTCCTGTTGCCGGCATTGCGTGAACTGGGCTTCCGCATCGAGGTTGAACCGCAGGGCGCGTTCTACCTTTACGCCGATGTCAGCGCATTCACCGATGACGCGCAGGCGTTCTGCGCCCACTTCCTGGAAACCGAGCACGTGGCATTCACGCCGGGGCTGGATTTCGGCTTCCACCGTGCGAACCAGCACGTGCGGTTGGCCTACACGCAGGAAGTGCCGCGATTGCAGGAGGCGGTGGAGCGGATTGCGCGTGGGTTGAAGAGCTGGCAGGGATCACGTTGACGGTAGTGCCGGCCGCTGGCCGGCAACCTGGGAATCCATGAATGATGCGGTTGCCGGCCAGCGGCCGGCACTACCCGATAATGAAAAACGCCGCCCGAGGGCGGCGTTTTTCATTCCATCACTTGCCGCCCAGGCGCTCCCACAGGAAGCTGTAGGCCAGCGCCGACATGTGTGCGGCCTGCGCGTTGTTGGCTGCGCCGCCGTGGCCACCTTCGATGTTCTCGTAGTAGGTCACATCCTTGCCGGCATCGATCATCTTCGCCGCCATCTTGCGGGCATGGCCCGGGTGCACGCGGTCATCGCGGGTGGAGGTGGTGAACAGCACCGGCGGGTAGCTCTTCTTCGCATCGAACAGGTGGTACGGCGAGAAGGTCTTGATGAACTCCCAGTCGCTGGTGTCCGGGTTGCCATACTCGGCCATCCACGACGCACCGGCCAGCAGGTGGCTGTAGCGCTTCATATCCAGCAGCGGCACCTGCACCACCACCGCACCGAACAGCTCCGGGTACTGGGTCAGCATGTTGCCGGTCAGCAGGCCACCGTTGCTGCCGCCCTGCACGCCCAGGTGCTTGGCGCTGGTGATCTTGCGCTTGACCAGATCGCGTGCCACGGCGGCCATGTCTTCATAGGCCTTGTGGCGGTTCTGCTTCAGCGCCGCCTGGTGCCAGCGCGGTCCGTACTCGCCGCCGCCACGGATGTTGGCAACCACGTACACGCCGCCCTTCTCCAGCCAGGCGCGGCCCATGCCGCCGGAGTAGCCCGGGGTCAGCGAGATCTCGAAACCACCGTAGCCGTACAGCAGGGTCGGGTTGGAGCCGTCCAGCTTCATGGCCTTGTCGTGCACCACGAAGTACGGCACGCGGGTGCCGTCCTTGCTGGTGGCGAAGTGCTGCTCGATCACCTTGCCCTTGGCATCGAAGAAGGCCGGCATGGTCTTCAGCGTTTCCGGGGCCTGCCCGATCTCGGCCAGCGCCAGGGTGGTCGGGGTCAGGTAGTCGGTGGCGGTCAGCCACACCGCGTCGCTGTCGTTGCTGTCGACCGCGCCCACGCCCAGCGTGCCGAAGGCCGGCGCGCCGACGAAGCGGCTGGTCTGCCAGCCATTGGCGCCCGGAGTCAGCACCGACAGGCGGTTCTTGACGTCATCCAGCACGTTCAGCACCAGATGGCTCTTGGTCCAGGTGGCTCCGGCCAGCGAGGTGGTCGCGGTCGGGGTGAACAGCACGTCGAATTCGCGCTTGCCGGCCAGGAAGTCATCCAGCCGGGTCGCCAGCAGCGAACCGGACGCATAGGTCTTGCCACCCACGGTCCACGGATCCCGCAGTTCCAGGGTCAGCCACTGCTTGTGCAGGCCCTTCTCGGCCGAGTTCGGCGCGTCGATCTTGGTCAGCGTGCCATCGTCGCCACGCAGGTAGATCTCGTTGTTGTAGAACGCCAGCGTGCGGCTGACCAGGTTGCGTTCGAAGCCCGGGGTGTCATCGTGCATCGCCGCGATGTACATGTCTTCCGGCTTGCCTTCATACACCACGCTGGCGGAGGCCATCGGCGTACCACGCTTCCACAGTTTGGCCACGCGCGGGTAGCCGGAGGTGGTCATCGAGCCGGCACCGAAGTCGGTGTAGACGAACACGGTATCGCGATCGATCCAGTTCAGGCCGCCCTTCGACTCGGGACGGAAGAAGCCGTCCTTGATCCAGCTCTTGCTGGACAGATCGAATTCGCGGGTGACGTCGGCATCGGCACCGCCGCGCGACAGCGCGATCAGGCAGCGGCTGTAGTCCGGGCGCAGGCAGTCGGCACCGTGCCAGACCCAGTTCTCGCCCTCGGCCTTGTTCAGCGCATCCAGGTCGAGCACGGTTTCCCACTGCGGCGAGGCCTTGCGGTACTCGGCCAGCGTAGTGCGCCGCCACAGGCCGCGTTCGTGCTGCTGGTCCTTCCAGAAGTTGTAGTAGTAGTCGCCGATCTTCTGCACGGCGGGAATCTTGGCGTCGGAGTCGAGCACCTCGCGGATGCTGGTCTCCATCTGCTTGAAGGCCGGGGTCTGCGCAAGGCGCGCTTCGGACTTGGCGTTCTGTTCCTTGACCCAGGACAGCGGCTTGTCGCCGGTGACGTCCTCCAGCCAGGCGTAGCGATCGGTGTCTTCAGCAGCCACGGCGGTCCCCACCGAGGCAGCGGTCATCATGCCGGCCAACAGGCAGGCGGAAGCGAGTCGAGACATTGCAGCTCCAGGCAGTCATAAGCCGTGGAACGCTAGCATGGATCGCTGCAGCCGCCCCCGTGTCGAAGGTCAGGCCGTGGCCGCAGCGCCACGACGGCGACGGGGTGTCCCGCCGGCGCGACGACGGGCCTGTCCACCGGTACGCCGGGCCAGCCGCAGCCACGACAGTCCCGGCAGCGGGAAGCGCAGCAGCGCCCACCAGGCCACCAGCGGCATGCCCACCAGCCACATCGGCAACCAACCCAGCCAGGCGCTGCTGCCGCGCGCGGCTGGCCAGACCAGCACCAGCGCCAGGCCGGCCAGCGCCACCTGCCGCACGCTGCGCAGCAGGCGTGGATCGGCGCGTTCAATGATGACGCGTTCAGTTGCAGGGCGACGAGCGGAACGTGCGTTCATGGGGCTTCTCCGGTGGACAATGCAACACAGCTTGGGCAAGGGCCTTCTCACAGGTTGCGACACCATTGACGGATCGCGTGCACACAGTCGACCATGCGCGTGCAAGCCCACTGGAGCCCGCTCCCGCATGACTTCGATCCGCCCGCTCTGCGCCGCGCTGCTGGCCCTTTCCCTGGCCGGCCCCGCAGTGGCCGCCAGTGAGCCGCCGTCGCCCCATACCAGCACCTCTGGTGCAGCTGCCCTGGACGCACCGATCGACCTGAAGCGCTTCATGGGCACCTGGTATGTGATCGGCCGCGTGCCGAACTTCATCGAACGTGGCCATGTCGCCAGCGTCAACGAGTACGAGCTGCGCGACGCGCACAAGGTCGGCATCACCTACCGCTACCGTGATGGCTTCGGCGAACCACTGCAGGAAGTGCGCGCGCGAGCCAGCGTCGACCCGGACAGCGGCAACCACGGCTGGCGTACCTGGTTCTACCGCGTCGTGCCGACCCATTCGCGGGTACTGGAAGTGGCGCCGGATTATTCCTGGGCGCTGATCGGCTACCCCGGCCGTGAGATGGCCTGGATCTTCTCGCGCACGCCGGACATGGACAAGGCGCTGTACAAAGAGCTGGCCGAACGCCTGCGCGACGAGTACGGCGTGAACACCGACAAGCTCAAGCGCGTGCCGCAGCACCCGGAGCAGGTCGGCAAGCTGGGTTACGAAGTACCGAACGTGCGTTGACCGCACGTGGGATTGCCGGCCAGCGGCCGGCACTACCCGAATGAGATGCCGGGCACCGCCCGGCATTCTGTTATCTGCGGCTGTAATGCGCGACCAGGCGGTCGCCGAGCATCTGCAGCAGTTGTACCAGGATCAGCAGCAGGACCACCGTGACCAAGGCCACGTCGGTGTGCGAGCGCTGGTAGCCATCGCGGAACGCCAGGTCGCCGAGGCCACCGGAACCGATCGCGCCGCCCATGGCGGTGAAACCGATCAGCGCGACGGTGGTGACCGTCGCACCGGCAATCAGGCCGGGGCGCGCTTCGGGCAGCAGCACGCGGGTGACCAGCTGCCAGGTGGTGGCGCCCATCGCCTGGGTCGCCTCGATCACGCCCCGGTCGACTTCACGCAGTGCGGTCTCGACCAGGCGCGCGTAGAACGGCGCGGCACCGATCACCAGCGGCACGATCGCACCACGCACGCCCAGCGACGTCCCCATCAGGAACAGGGTGACCGGAATCAGCACGATCATCAGAATGATGAAAGGCACTGAACGCAGCAGGTTCACCACCAACGCCAGCACGCCATAGGCGAATGGACGGCGCTTCATCTGCGGTGCACCAAACAGGTACAGCAGCACGCCCAAGGGCAGGCCGATGGCCAGGGTCAGCGGCAGCGAACCCAGCAGCATCAGCAGCGTGTCGATGGTGGCCTGGCCGATGTCCGCCCACTTGCCCGCATCCAGGTGGCGGAAGAAGCCGCCGGCAGTAGCGATGATCATCGACGCAGTTCCTCAACATGCACGCCGGCGGCCACGAACGCGGCCTGCGCGGCGGACTGGTCGCCGCCCACCAGGGCAACCACCAGCTGGCCATACGGGGTGTCCTTGATCCGGTCGATACGGCCGGACAGGATGTTGTAGTCGACCCCGGTCTCGCGCGCGACGCTGCCGAGCAGCGGTTCGTAGGTGTCGCCACCCAGGAAGGTCAGCCGCACGATGCGGCCCCCGACGGCATCGAAATCGCGGTGCAGCGTGCCCTCGTCCACATGCTCCGATTCACTGACGAAACGGCGTGTGGTCGGGTGCTGCGGGTGCAGGAACACCCGGGTGACCGGCCCGGTCTCGACCATCTGGCCGGCGTCGAGTACCGCGACGCGGTCGCAGACGCGGCGGATCACATCCATCTCGTGGGTGATCAGCACGATGGTCAGGCCCAGCTCGCGATTGATCTTCGACAGCAGCGAAAGCACCGATGCGGTGGTCTGCGGGTCGAGTGCACTGGTCGCCTCGTCGCACAGCAGGATCTGCGGGCGCGTTGCCAGCGCGCGGGCGATGCCGACGCGCTGCTTCTGGCCACCGGACAGCTGTGCCGGGTACTTCTGCGCGTGCGTTTCGAGGCCAACGGTCTGCAGCAGCTCGGCCACACGCGCATCGATCTCCGCTTTCGGCGTGCCGGCCAGCTCCAGCGGGAAGGCGACGTTGCCCGCCACCGTGCGCGAAGACAGCAGGTTGAAGTGCTGGAAGATCATGCCGATGCGCCTGCGCAGCGCGCGCAGGCCGTCCGCGTCCAGTGCAGTGACATCCTCACCGCCGATCAGAAGACGGCCACCGCTGGGCTCTTCCAGGCGGTTGATCATGCGGATCAGGGTCGACTTGCCGGCGCCGGAATGGCCGATGATGCCGAAGACCTCACCGGCTTCGATGGTCAGGTCCAGCGGTTGCAGCGCGCTGACTTCGCGACCGGCAACGGCATAGGATTTGTGCAGGCGCTGGAACTCGATCACGGGCGTGGCTCACCGGCTGGGTGACGGAAGGGGGCGTGCAGCCTACCAGCGCCGGCGCTCGCGCGCCCGCGCCATGGGCCAGAATGTTATTCCTTTTGGTTCTAAGACGCCCGCACCGACGCATTGGCCGGGGTCGGATCCCCGCAGGGGCTCTGGCCCCATTCCCTGACCCAACCGGCTCAGGGATGATCCAGCGGCTTCGGCGGCTGTACCCGGTTCAGGCGCTCGCGATGCAGCAGATACAGGCCTGAGGCCACGATGATCGCCGCACCCACCCAGGTGTAGCCGTCCGGCAGCTGGCCCCAGAAGGCCAGGTCCCAACCGATCACCCAGACCAGGCCGCTGTACTCCAACGGCGCGATCATCGACGCCTCGCCCAGCTGGAAGGCCTTGGTCAGGGCGATCTGGCCCAGTGCCCCGGCCAGGCCCATGCCGGCGATCAGCGGCGCATGCGCCAGCTGCAGCGGTACCCAGCCGGGAAGGGCCAGCAGGCCCGCGCCGATCGCCATGATCACCAGGAACCAGACCACCATCGACTGCGAAGTATCCGTGTGGGTCAGCAGGCTGACGGTGATCGCGGCCACGGCATAGGCGGTGGCGGCGGCCAGCACCATCAGCCCAGGCACCGAGATGAAGCCATCCACGCCGGGCCGCAGCACCACCAGCACGCCGATCAGGCCGATGCCGATGGCGACCCAGCGCCGCGGCCCGACCCGTTCACCGAGCAGCGGCACCGAGAGTGCAGCGATCAACAGCGGAGCAACGAAATAGATGGTGTAGGCGGTGGACAGCGGCAGGTCGCGCAGGGCGAACACGAAGCAGCCGATCATCGCCATGCCCAGCGCGCCGCGCAGCAGGTGCAGGCCCCAACGCCGCGGCACCAGCGAGCGCGGGCCGGCACTGACCAGCACCCAGACCAGCACGAACGGCAACGAGGCCGCGCCGCGCAGGAAGGTCACTTCCAGGGTGGGATAGCTGGCTGACAACTGCTTCATGCCAGCGTCCATCAGCGAGAAACAGGCGACCGCAGCGACCATCCAGGCCACCGCACGCGAAGGGGAGCGTTGCACGTTCATGGCCCATTATCGCCGACCGCGCGCCCCGCTGGGCGCCGGGCATGGGCGCCGCGATAGAATGGTGACCACTGAATTCCGCGGAGCCACGCCCATGCCTTCCTTCGACGTCGTGTCCGAAGTCGACACCCACGAGCTGACCAACGCCATCGACCAGGCCAACCGTGAACTGGCCACCCGCTTCGACTTCAAGGGCGTGGACGCAAAGTTCGAGCGCGACGGCGATGTCATCAACCAGTTCGCGCCGACCGAATTCCAGCTCAAGCAGATGAACGACATCCTCCGCGCACGCCTGGCCGCACGCGGCATTGATGTGCTCAGCCTGGAGTTCGGCGACATCGAGACCAACCTGGCCCAGGCCCGGCAGAAGATCACCGTCAAGCAGGGTATCGAGCAGAAGATCGCCAAGAAGATCGCGGCCGCCCTGAAGGACGCCAAGCTCAAGGTGGAAAGCCAGATCAACGGCGACAAGCTGCGCGTGCAGGGCAAGAAGCGCGACGACCTGCAGGACGCCATCGCCGTGCTGAAGGCCGGCAAGTTCGAGCTGCCGCTGCAGTTCAACAATTTCCGCGATTGATGACCCGCCGCCGGGCATGGCCCGGCGCTACCGGGATGGCGCGCGACTGATGACCCGGCGCGCCCCCGGCCTGCAACGGTAGCGCCGGGCCATGCCCGGCGGACTGCCCGCTTAATCGCGCAGCAGCTTGTACAGCGTGGTGCGCGAGATACCCAACTGGCGGGCGGCCAGGCTGAGATTACCCTCCGCCGCCCGCGCCGCGCGCCGCGCCGCTTCCCGCTGCTGGTCACGCAGCGGCGCATCAGGCACGGGTGCAGGCGACACCGCGCGCACCCGCAGCGCGCGCGGCGCACGCAGATGCTGCAGGTAGACCGCACTGCCCTCGCCCAGCCGCACCCGATGCGCCGGCCCAGGCTGCAGCAGGCGGCGGCGCTGTGCCGCACTGGCATCGGCAAACACCGTCTCCACCGACAGCAGCGGCAAGGGCCCGCGCCGCGGCAGGCCCAGCAGGCGCCGCGCCACCCGGTTGGCCGCGCGCAGCTGGCCGTCTTCCTGCACCGCCAGCAAACCCTGCAACGGCGTGGCCAGCCAGCGCGGATCGTGCTGCACGGCCAGCACGTGCACATCGGTGAGCGTCTGCAGCAGGCGGTTTTCACTGGCCAGCGCCGCCTGCCGGAAATAGCCCTGCAGCAGCGCCGGATCCCGCTCGCCCAGGCCGGTGATATCGATCGCTCCGCAGACCTGGCCGTCCAGGTCATGCAGCGGCTCGCTCAGGCAGAACACCGGCGCGAAGCGCTGCAGGTAATGCTCGTTGCCACGCACAAGGGCAGGCACATCATCGGCCAGGCTGACCGCCGGCGCCGTGGTGCCGATCTCCGCCTCACCCAACTGCCGCCCGACCTGGATCGGCCGCAGCAGCGGCGCATCCTCCAGGCCGTGCGCCTGCTGCGCGATCACCATGCCCTGGCGGTTGGCGCAGAACATCGTCCAGCCCCGCGCGCCAAACGCCGCCCACAGCTGTTCCAGCTCGGGCTGCACGCAGCGCGCGAGCCGGCGGTCTTCGGGGTCGCGCAGGCGCAGGCCATTGCCCTGCAGCGGCGGATAGTAGGGCTCCTGCCCTGGTTGCACCCCGGCCGCGCGCGAACGCTGCCAGGAATGCTGCAGCGGCAATGGCAACAGCGCCAATGACTGCGTATCGCCTTCCGCGAACGCAGCGCGCGCGGCGACCAGCTGTTGTTGCCCGACTGTCGTGGCCATCATGGAAGCAGAGTACACCCACGCACGCCATGGCCGCGTTACGTCCCGGCAACGGAATGTTCCCGTTTCCATCGGACATTCAGACAAGAAACCCAACAAGGGGTCAGAGCCGTTTTCCCGTGGAAAACGGATCCGACCCCGTGCGGTATCGACAGCTTGCAGAAAACTGTCGAAGGCGGGGTGGGTCCGGTTGAGGGGGTGTGAGCGGCATGGATGCCGCGACCAAGCCCCCATGGACGGGTTCACGGCGTCCCCCTCAACCGGACCCACCCCGCCAACCCACGGATAGCCCGCTTTTGCTGTTGCTTCGGCTTCGGCAGGTGCAGGGCGCAGCCCTGCAAAACCCACCCTGCCGTTACGCCGCAATCCGCAGGATCGGCTTCAACGTAATCCCACGCGTGCTGTCCTCGGCCGCCTGGTTGATCTGCTCCAGCGGGTAGAACTTCACCAGCTTGTCGAACGGGAACCGTCCCTGCTGGAACAGCGTGACCAGCTGTGGAATGAACACCTGCGGCACGCTGTCACCTTCGACGATGCCGCGGATGCTGCGCCCGCCCAGCAGCAGGTTGTTCACATCGAAACTGGCGGTGGTGCCCAGCTTCGGTGCGCCCACCACGCCCATCATGCCCAGCCCGCCCAGCGCCTCGATGCCGGCCGACAGTACCTCCGGGCGACCGGTCGATTCCAGTGCGAAATCAGCACCACCGCCAGCGATCGCGCGCACGGCCTCGACCACATCGGTCTCGCGGCTGTTGACCACGTGGGTGGCGCCCAGTTCCAGCGCCAGCTCCAGACGTGAGGACACCACGTCAATGGCGATGATGGTGGTGGCGCCGGCCACCTTGGCCGCCATCACCGCGCTCAGGCCCACCGCACCGGCGCCGTAGCTGGCGAAGCTGCTGCCCGAACGCACCTGCAGCGAATTGAGGACCGCACCGGCACCGGTCTGGATGCCGCAGCCCAGCGGGCCCAGCAGTTCCAGCGGCGCATCATCGGGCACCTTGATCGCGTTGATCTCGCGCGCGATGGCGAAGGTGGCAAACGAAGACTGCGCGAAGAAATGGTCGTGCAGCGGCTGGCCGTGCGCATCGGTGATCGCGGTATGGCCGTGGCCATCATCGCCACCGAAGTTCAGCGCGAAGAAGTCCTTGCAGTAGGCACCATGACCGCCGCGGCACGGATTGCAGTGACCACAGGCGCCGTAGGTCAGCACCACATGGTCGCCCACCTTGAGGTCGCGCACGTTGGGGCCAACCGCTTCCACGATGCCGGCACCTTCGTGGCCGAGCACTGCAGGCAACGGCACCGGGTAGTACTGATCGCGCACGATCAGATCGGTGTGGCACAGGCCGGTCGCCACCACCTTCACCAGCACCTCGTCATCCTGCGGGCCGCGCAACCGCGCCTGCTCGATGACGAAGGGCTGCTCCTTGCCGCGCACCACGGCAGCGGTGATCTCACGGGTTGCGGTGTTGTCGTTCATCGTGATGGCTCCTTCGATCAGATCGGGTAAGCGGGCGCTTCGCCCTTGACGGTCAACCACTGCCACTGGGTGAACTCTTCGCCGTTGGCGGGGCCACCGATACTGGTGCCGTTGCCGGATGCACCGACGCCGCCGAAGGGATTGATCACTTCGTCGTTCACGGTCTGGTCGTTGATGTGCAGCAATCCGGTGCGCAGGCGCTCGCCCAGTTTCAGCGCGCGGCCGACGTTGCTGGAGACGATGGCCATCGACAGTCCATACTCGCTGTCGTTGGCCAGCTGCACTGCCTGGTCGTCATCGTCGAACGGCACGACCACCGCCACCGGCGCGAAGATCTCTTCGTTGAAGGCTGGATTGTCGGCAGAGACGTTGCCAAGCACGGTCGGCGCGAAGAACAGATCACGGTGCGTACCGCCTGCCTCCAGCGAGGCACCGGCCTGCACCGCCTGCTCGACCACGCGTGCGGCGTGGTCGCGCTGGCCAGCATTGATCAGCGGGCCGATGGCCACCTCTTCGCGTGCCGGATCTCCCACCTTCAGCGAATTGGCCTTGGCCACCAGCTTCTGCAGGAATGCATCATGGATCTTCCGATGCACCAGCACGCGGCCGGTCGCCATGCAGATCTGTCCCTGATGCAGATAGACGCCCCACGCGGTGTTGGCCACCGCCAGGTCGAGGTCGGCATCATCAAGGATGATCAGCGAATTCTTGCCACCCAGCTCCAGCGACACCTTTTTCAGGTGCTTGCCCGCCGCTTCGCCGACCTTGCGCCCGGCGGCGGTGGAACCGGTGAACTGGATCATCGCCACGTGCGGATCACTGGTCAGTGCGGCCCCGGCCGCGCCATCGCCGGGCAGCATGTGCAGCACCCCCGCCTGCAGGCCGGCCTGCTCGAACAGGCGTGCGATCACCGCGCCGCCACACACCGCCGTACGCGGGTCCGGCTTGAGGACCACGGCGTTGCCCAGCGCAATCGCCGGGGCCACCGCGCGCATCGCCAGGTAGAGCGGGAAATTGAACGGCGAGATGACCCCGACCACGCCCAGCGGGCGTCGGCGCGCCAGGTTCAGCTTGCCCGGTTCGGATGGCAGGATCTCACCCGTGCTGCGCGACGGCAGCGCCGCAGCTTCATGCAGTGCCTTGATGGTCACCTTGGCTTCGAAGCCGGCCTTCAGGCGGGTCGAACCGCTTTCGCGTACCAGCCACTCGATCAGGGTGTCGATGTTCTCTTCGGCCAGGCGCGCCGCCTTGCGCATAACCTCAGCGCGCTGCTCGTAAGGCGCTGACGCCCACGCCTGTTGCGCCTGTGCAGCGGCCGCCGCCGAGCGCGCCACCTGCACGGGGTCCGCCAGGCCGATTTCGCCGAGGGTGTTGCCGGTGGCCGGCTCGATCACCGGCTGCCGTTGCGCGGCCGCATGCCAGTGACCATCGAAGAAGGCGCCGGCCCAAAGGGCGTCCGGCAGCCACGGGGAAGATGCAGTCATGGGTGTCCTCCTGTGTCGTGCGTCCATTCCACGCCCGCCGTCCGCGGCAGGCAATCGGCCATCCAGCGGTCGCCCGCAAGGGCTTGAATCGGCGGGATTTTCCAGCATGGCGACTGTCCAGTTCCTGCACAGTGAACAGCGCGGCGGCGGCACACTGCCTACAATGTCCGCCCCGCCAGCCGACGTGCCCGCCATGACCGACACCCACCTGCCCACCGATGACCCGATCGCTGCCACCCGCCTGTGGCTGGAGCGCATCGTCATCGGCCTGAACCTGTGCCCGTTCGCCAAGGCGGTGTACGTGAAGGACCAGGTCCGTTTCGTGCTCAGCGATGCGACCACGCCGGAAGCGCTGGTTGAACAGCTGGCCGAGGAGCTGGTGCTGCTGCGCGATACGCCGGCCGAGCAGATCGATACCACGCTGATCGTGCATCCGCAGGTGCTGACCGACTTCCTCGACTACAACGACTTCCTCGACAACGCCGATGCAGCGATCGAGGCACTGGACCTGCAGGGCATCCTGCAGGTGGCCAGCTTCCATCCGGATTACCAGTTCGAGGGCGTGGCTGCCGACGACGCCAGCAACTACACCAACCGTGCGCCCTTCCCCACCCTGCACCTGCTGCGCGAGGACAGCGTGGCGCGCGCGGTGGACGTCTATCCGGACCCGGACGTGATCGTCGAGCGCAACATCCAGACCCTGGACCGCATCGGCGTGGACGGCTGGCATCGCCGCCTGCGTGGCGACGACCTGTCATGAGCCGCGTTCCGCCGATTGCCGCATGGCCGGCCGCGCCGCTGTCGGGCAAGGTGGTGCTGATCACTGGGGGGGCCAACGGCATCGGCCGCGGCATCGCCCAGGCCGTGCTCGGTGCCGGTGGCCACGTGCTGATCGGCGACCTGGACATGGAGGCCGGGCAGGCCTGCCTGGACGAATGGCAGCGCGGCGATGACGCTGCGTTCCAGCGCCTGGACATCACCGACGAAGCCAGCGTGCGCGCGTTCATCGCCGAGGCGCTGCGTCGCTTCGGCCACATCGACGGACTGGTCAACAATGCCGGCATCGCCGGGCCGCACGGCACGCGGCTGCAGGACATGGACTGGGACGAATGGCAACGCCGCCTGTCGTCGCTGCATGGCGCCTTCCTGTGCAGCAAGCACGCGCTGCCGGCGCTGTCGGCCAGCGCTGCCGGGGCGATCATCAACATCGCCTCGACCCGCGCCTGGCAATCCGAAGCACATAGCGAAGCCTATGCCGCGGCCAAGGGCGGGCTGGTGGCCTTCACCCATGCGCTGGCGATCAGCAGCGGCCCGGCGGTGCGGGTGAACAGCATCAGTCCCGGCTGGATCGGCACCATGGCCTGGCAGGCCCCTTCGCGCCGCCACGAGCCCAACTACTCGGCCACCGACCACGCCCAGCACCCGGTCGGCCGGGTCGGCCAGCCCGAGGACATCGGCGCGCTGGCGGTGTACCTGCTGTCGTCGCTGTCCGGCTTCAGCACCGGACAGGACTTCATCGTCGACGGTGGCATGACCCGGAAGATGATCTACGCCGAATAGAAAAAGGGGACGGAGGGGATTAAGTCGATTGTGCACAAACGACTTAATCCCCTCCGTCCCCTTTTTCTGCGAAGGTGCCAACCAAGGTTGGCACCCACCACAGCGGTTTACGCCATGCCCGAATGGCGCAGCAGCGCGTCGATCTGCGGTGCGCGGCCGCGGAAGGCCTTGAAGTTCTCCGCCGCCGGACGGCTGCCACCCCGCGACAGGATCTCATCGCGGAAGCGTGCACCGGTTTCCGCCAGCGCCTGCGGCGCCTCCTCGAACGCGGCGTAGGCATCGGCGCTGAGTACCTCGGCCCACTTGTAGCTGTAGTAACCAGCGGCGTAACCGCCCGCAAAGATGTGGCTGAACTGATGCGGGAAGCGGTTCCAGACCGGCGGATGATTCACCGCCACTTCCGCGCGCACACGGTCGAGCAGCGCCAGCACGCTGTCCTGCGCTGGTTCGAACTGGCTGTGCAGCAGCATGTCGAACAGGCCGAACTCCAACTGACGCACGGTGGCCATGCCGCTGTGGAAGTTGCGCGCTGCCAGCATGCGCTCGTACAGCGCGCGCGGCAGCGGTTCGCCGCTGTCCACGTGCGCGGTCATGCCCTGAAGGTGATCCCATTCCCAGCAGAAGTTCTCCATGAACTGACTGGGCAGTTCCACTGCATCCCATTCCACGCCATTGATGCCGGCTACGCCCAGTTCACCAATGCGGGTCAGCAGCTGGTGCAGGCCATGGCCCATTTCATGGAACAGGGTGGTCACTTCATTGTGGCTGAAGGTGGCCGGCTTGCCATTGGCACCGCGGCCGAAGTTGCACACCAGGTAGACCAGCGGCGTCTGCACGCTGCCATCGGCGCGCACGCGGCGGTTGCGGCAGTCATCCATCCACGCACCACCGCGCTTGCCCTCACGCGCATACAGATCCAGATAGAACTGGCCGACCAGCGCGCCCTGCGCATCGACCAGGCGGAAGAAGCGCACGTCGTCATGCCACACCGGCGCACTGTCCTCCTGCACACGCAGGCCGTACAGCTGCTCGATCACCGAGAACAGGCCGCCCAGTACCTTCGGTTCGGTGAAGTACTGCTTCACTTCCTGCTCGGAATAGCTGTAGCGCGCCTGCTTCAGGCGATCGGCGGCGAAGGCCAGGTCCCAGGCCTGCAACGGCTCGATGCCCAGCTGCTCGCGCGCGAACTGCTCCAGCTCGGCGCGGTCCTTGGCCGCGAACGGTTTGGCGCGCGCGGCCAGGTCACGCAGGAAGCCGAGTACTTCGGCCGGGTCCTGCGCCATCTTGGTCGCCACCGAATACTCGCCATACGAACCGAAGCCGAGCAGGTTGGCCAGCTCTGCGCGCAGGGCGAGGATGCGGTCGATATTGCCGCCGTTGTCCAGCGCATCGTCGCCGAATTCGGATGCGCGCTGCGCACTGGCGCGGTACAGGATCTCGCGAAGGTCACGGTCCTCGCCCCAGGTCTGCACCGGCAGGTAACACGGCATCTGCAGGGTCAGTTTCCAGCCTGTTTTCCCATCCTTTTCTGCCGCAGCGTGCGCGGCGGCCTTCACGTCATCGGGCAGGCCGGCCAGGCGCGCTTCGTCCTCGACGATCAGCGACCACGCATCGGTAGCGTCCAGCACGTTCTGCGAGAACTTCGCCGACAGCGCCGACAGTTCCTCCTTGATCGCGGCGAAGCGCTGCTGGGCCTCGGGCTCCAGTTCGGCGCCCCCCAGGCGGAAATCGCGCAGGGTGTTGTCCAGCACCTTGCGCTGGGCCTCATCGAAGGTCGCCGCCTCGAGGCTGCCGGCCAGGGCCTGGTACTGGCGATACAGCGCCAGGTTCTGGCCCAGTGCACTGGCAAAGCGGGTCACCCGCGGCAGGTTGCTGTTGTAGGCCTCGCGCAGTTCCGGCGTGTTGACCACGCCCTGCAGGTGGCCGACCAGGCCCCAGGCGCGCCACAGGCGCTCGGTGGCATCGTCCAGCGGGGCCACGAAGGTCTGCCAGGTGACCGGCTGCACCTGCTCGGCGGCGCTGACAGCGGCTTCCGCCTCGGCCAGCAGCACATCCAGCGCCGGCGCCACGTGCTCCGGGCGGATCGCCTCGAAACGCGGCAGGCCGGAAAAATCGAGCAGGGGGTTGGCAACGGTCACGGCAGGTCTCCAGGATACGGGCCCGGCAGGCGGGCAGCCCGTTAGATATGGCGCTGCCAGGCGAGGCTGACAAGGGGGCGCGGCCCGATATTCACGTCGGCCTTACGGTCACGGCTCGAAGCTCTGGCTGCGGGGGAGTCCGCAGCGGTACGTATCGAACGAGGCCCCACATGGAAGGTCTGGCTGCAATTGCATCCGCCTCACCGGCACGGTCGCTGGCGCTGTCCGCCAGTACGGCCGAACTGACCTGGATCGCCGCGCTGTGTGATGCCGGCGACGACGCCCCGCGCCACCTGCAGCAGTTGCAGACGGTGCTGCAGCAGGGTGGCACGTTCAGCGATGCCCAGGAGTGGTACCCGTTCGAAGTGATCGAACGCGGCGCCAGCCAGTTGCGGCTGGGCCATGAGCGCGAGTTCGTGATCTGCGTACTGCTGTGGCTGCAGGCGTTGGCCCAGGGCCGCGCCAGTACCCTCGATCCCGGCCTGCACCTGGATGACCGCGCGATGGACATCGAGGCGCTGCCCGATGCGCTGCGTGATGCGGTGCTGGATGCGTTCACCGCGGCGGGATACTGAGGTGACCGGTGACCGGTAGAGTCGACAGTTAGTTGTGTAAACCCAGCCGATGCACATCCGGCCGCGCGTTGCCGCGCTACAACGCTTCCAGGCTGCACCACGGCAACGCCGGCAGCCCCTGCCCGGCCACCGCCGCCGCCAGTTGCGCATCGGCGCCGTCGACATCGATGCCCTGGCGCGCGTACCACGACGGGTCGTAATAGCTCTGCGCGTAGCGCTCGCCGCTGTCGCACAGGATGCTGACGATGCTGCCCTGGTGGCCCGCCTCGCGCATCCACTGCGCGGCCTGCAGCACACCGATGAAGTTGGTGCCGGTGGAGCCACCAACGCGGCGCCCCAGCTGGCGGCTGACATGGCGCATCGCGGCCAGGCTCAGCGCATCGGGCACCTTCACCATCGCATCGACGCTGGTCGGGATGAAGCTCGGCTCGACCCGCGGCCGACCGATGCCTTCCACGCGTGAGCCACCGCTGCAGGTCAGGCCGCGCCAATCCTGCTCACCGGCCACGGCCGCTTTGTAGCCATCGAAGAACACCGACACTTCCGGGTCCGCGCACAGGATACGGGTGTCATGCCGGCGGTAGCTGACATAGCGGCCCAGCGTGGCGGCGGTACCGCCGGTGCCAGGGCTGCACACGATCCATTCCGGAACCGGGCTGGGCTCCTCGGCCATCTGCTTGAAGATGGATTCGGCGATGTTGTTGTTGGCACGCCAGTCGGTGGCGCGCTCCGCATAGGTGAACTGGTCCATGAAGTGGCCGCCTGTTTCACGGGCCAGCTTTTCCGAATCACAGTTGAGGTCGCAGGCACGCTCGACCAGATGGCAACGGCCACCGTGGAATTCGATCGCCGCGATCTTCTCCGGCGAGGTCGTGGCCGGGATCACCGCAATGAACGGCAGGCCGAGCAGCCGCGCGAAATAGGCTTCGGAGACAGCGGTCGAGCCGCTGGATGCTTCGATCACCGGGCGCCCTTCGCGCAACCAGCCATTGGTCAACGCATACAGGAACAGCGAGCGCGCCAGCCGGTGCTTCAGGCTGCCGGTAGGATGGCTCGATTCATCCTTCAGGTACAGGTCGATGCCCTCGAACCCTGGCAGCGTCAACGGGATCAGGTGGGTATCGGCGGAACGGTTGAAATCGGCTTCGATCTTGCGGATGGCGGCGGCCACCCATTCACGCTGCGACATGGCGGGCAATCGTTGTCAGGACGGAACGGTGCGATCCGGCCATTGTACGTCGCAGTGCCGTCAGGTGCTGGCCGCTAGAATGGCACCATCCGGCCGGCAACGGCCCTGTCTGAAGGACCTCCCCCATGACCATTCCCGCCCTGCGCGATGTTCCCGGCGTCGCCGCCCAGGCCCCGGCCGACACCACCGGCTTCGTGTTCAACCACACCATGCTGCGGGTGAAGGACATCACCGCCTCGCTGGACTTCTACACCCGCGTGCTCGGCTACCAACTGATCGACAAGCGCGACTTCCCGGAGGCCCAGTTCAGCCTGTACTTCCTGGCCTACGTGCCGGCCGGCGCGCTGGTACCGGAAGACGACAGCCAGCGCCGCCTGTGGATGGCCGGCCTGCCGGGCGTGCTGGAACTGACCCACAACCACGGCACCGAGAACCAGCACGGCGCGGTCTACCACGATGGCAACAGCGACCCGCGCGGCTTCGGCCACATCTGCGTGTCGGTGCCGGACATCGAGGCCGCCTGCCAGCGCTTCGAGGATCTCGGCGTGACCTTCCAGAAGCGCCTGACCGACGGCCGCATGAAGAACCTGGCCTTCATCAAGGACCCGGACGGCTACTGGGTCGAGATCATCGCCAACGCCTGACCCGAAAAGGGGACGGAGGGGATTAAGTCGTTTCTGGCACTATTGGCTGGAAGCGACTTAATCCCCTCCGTCCCCTTTTTTGCGAGGTTCGTATGGAAACGATGGAACTGCACCGCGGCCGCTTGATCGACCATCTGCAGCTGGTGGTGCGTGACCTGGCCGCCAGCCGCCGCTTCTACCAGGCGGTGTTCGACACCATCGGCGTGCCGCTGGGCGGCGAAGGGCCGGACTTCTTCTGGGCCGACGAACTGTTCATTTCCAGCGCCAGCAGCCAGGCTGCCGCCGGCCAGCTGACCGGCCGCCATCACCTGGCCTTCCAGGCCCGCGACAGCGCCACCGTCGATGCCTTCCACACTGCAGCCATCGCCGCCGGCGGCACCGACAACGGCGCGCCCGGCGAACGCCCCTACCACCCGGGCTACTACGGCGCGTTCGTGCTCGATCCCGATGGCAACAACATTGAAGTGGTCTACCACGGCCCGGCCAACTACAGCGCCGACTCGGTGAAGGTCACTTTCTGATTTCACCGATACCGTGAACGAAGAAGCCGGGCAATGCCCGGCCTCTCTGCTTCCGATGGTGCGGCCCTCAGTGGGCGGCCATGTAGATGTCCTGCAGCACGGCCTTTTCCAGCTCCAGCTCACCCAGCAGGTTCTTCACGATGTCGCCCAGGCTGAGGATGCCGACCAGGCGGGTGCCGTCGGTGACCATCAGATGACGGCGCCGCGAGTACGTCATCAACGACATGGCCTGCTTCAGGGTGGCCTCCGGGGCGATGCCTTCCAGGCCGGTGGACGGCAGGCTGGAAATCACCCGGCGGCCGGCCTGCGGGCCGTCGTCGGCCAGGGTACGCACGATGTCCTTTTCGGAAATGATGCCGACCGGGGCATCGTCCTTCATCACCACCAGCGCAGCGATCTTGTTCGCGCTCATCTTGTGGGCGGCGGCACCGATGGTGTCTTCGGCGTCGATGGTGATGACAGCTTCTTTCTTGGATTGCAGGAGTTCGCGGACGTTCATTCTTGTTTCCTGGTGCAGGTCACTGAAGTCAAAAAAGTGTGCTCTTCCGATACGCCCCCTCCCCGGGAACAGACCTTTCAGCGCACGTCTGGCGCACACGCCGGCCTTGGGAGATGGATCGGCAGGCATCGTGCTGCAACGCGAACGAGGTGGGTTCAACCGCTCACCCTGGACCTCGGTCAACTTGATTCTACGACTGCGACCATCAGTCACTACCGGCATCGATGGGACAGTTCGTCGTGGGAACCAACCGACGATCCAGAGAATGGCACCGCGGCTGAAACCGCCGCTGAATACACGCGATGCCGCGTGTTAAAGATTGATTGATCGCTGCCGACGGCGGACAGAACACCCTGTGGCTGTCCCACTTGCCGCTGCCAGCGGCACAAACGAAAGGGGGCCACAGGGGCCCCCTTCGCTTGCAGCATTCAACCCGGCCGGTGGGCCTTACTCCACCGTTACGCTCTTGGCCAGGTTGCGCGGCTTGTCCACGTCGGTGCCACGTGCCAGCGCGGTGTGGTACGCCAGCAACTGCACCGGAATGGTGTGCACGATCGGGCTGAGTACGCCGGCATGGCGCGGCGTACGAATCACGTGCACGCCTTCGGACTCGTTGAAGTTGCTGTCCTGGTCGGCGAACACGAACAGTTCACCGCCACGCGCACGTACTTCCTGCATGTTCGACTTCACCTTTTCCAGCAGGCTGTCGTTCGGCGCGATCACCACCACCGGCATGTCCTCGTCCACCAGCGCCAGCGGGCCATGCTTCAGCTCGCCCGCCGGGTAGGCCTCGGCGTGGATGTAGGAGATTTCCTTGAGCTTGAGCGCGCCTTCCAGCGCGATCGGGTAGTGCAGGCCGCGGCCCAGGAACAGCGCGCTGCTCTTGCGCGCGAACCGCTCGGCCCAGGCAGCGATCTGCGGTTCCATGTTCAGCGCATGCTGCACGCTGCCCGGCAGGAAGCGCAGCTGCTCCAGGTAGTCCGCTTCCTGTGCCGCGTCGATGCGGCCATGCAGCTTGCCCAGCACCACGGTCAGCTGGAACAGCGCCGCCAGCTGGGTGGTGAACGCCTTGGTCGAAGCGACGCCGATCTCGGCACCGGCACGGGTGTAGCAGACCAGTTCGCTGGCGCGCGGGATCGCGCTTTCCGGCACGTTGCAGATCGACAGCGTGTGCTTGTGGCCCAGCGACTTGGCGTACTTCAGCGCTTCCATCGTATCCAGCGTTTCGCCGGACTGGGAAATGGTCACGATCAGGTGCTTCGGATTCGCGTAGGCAGCGCGGTAACGGTACTCGCTGGCGATCTCCACGCTGCACGGCAGGCCGGCGATGGCCTCGACCCAGTAGCGTGCAGTCAGGCCGGCGTAGTAGCTGGTACCGCAGGCGATGATCTGCACGCCCTCGATGCCCGACAACACGGCTTCGGCGTTCTTGCCGAACAGCTCGGCCGGGAAACCACCGGCATCGATCGCCGCCTCGATGGTGTCGCCCAGGGCGCGCGGCTGCTCGTGGATTTCCTTCTGCATGAAGTGGCGGTACGGGCCCAGCTCCAGCGATGCCAGCGATACATCCGACAGATGCACGTCGCGCTCGACCGGCTGGTCATGCTCGTCGAAGATGCGCACGCCATCGCGGCGGATTTCGGCGGTGTCGCCCTCTTCCAGGAAGATCACCTTGCGGGTGGCCGAGATCACCGCCGAGACATCCGAAGCGACGAAGTTCTCGCCTTCGCCCAGGCCGATCAGCAGCGGGCAGCCCATGCGCGCGCAGACGAAGCGCTCCGGCTCGGCACGGCTGACCACGGCCAGCGCGTAGGCGCCGGTCAGTTCCTTCACCGTGTGCTGCAGCGCCACCAGCAGGTCGTCGCCATCCTTCAGGTGGTGGTGGATCAGGTGTGCGATGACTTCGGTATCGGTCTGCGATTCGAAGGTGTAGCCCAGCGCGCGCAGCTTCTCGCGCTGCTCTTCGTGGTTCTCGATGATGCCGTTGTGCACCAGCGCCACGCCCTGGCTGATGTGCGGATGCGCATTGGCCTCGGTGACACCCCCGTGGGTGGCCCAGCGGGTATGGCCGATGCCCAGCACCGCGTTGAAGCCCTCGGCCTCGGCCGCCGTGGCCATTTCCGACACTCGGCCGGTACGACGCACGCGACGCACCTCCGACCGCTCGGCATGGTCGATCACCGCGATACCCGAGGAATCGTAACCACGGTACTCAAGGCGCTTCAGACCCTCGATCAGCACCGGCACTACGTCGCGATCAGCGATCGCACCCACGATTCCACACATGTCACGCGTTTCCTTGAAGACGATCGTCGCATTCTAGCCTGCGTGTCCGGCTTCCCCCTCCTGTCCGCTTAATGAAAGTGTCCGGAAAGGTGTCCGCGGACACCCGGACACTTCAGACGCCCGCCCAACTCATTGATGGAAAAGGAAATAAAGTTGGCACGCTACATGCTTGGTACTGGCTACCACCGTCAGGCACGCACCCGATGATCCGCGACACTTCCGCCCAGGACCAGATCGTTTCCTCCGCCCCGGCCAGCGCCCCGCGCGCCAACTGGCTCCGTTACCGTTGGCCGGCGCTGGGCACGATCGCCCTGCTCGCCGGCATCGGCTGGGCCGTGCACGCCTGGTCCAACGCCAGCCGCTCCTTCGACAGCAGCCGCGTGCGCATCGCCGAAGTGAAGCGTGGCGATCTGGTCCGTGACATCGCCGCCGATGGCCGTGTGATCGCCGCCAACAGCCCGATCCTGTATGCCATCTCCGCGGGCACCGTGGACCTGAAGGTGGTCGCCGGCGATGTGGTGAAGAAGGGGCAGGAGCTGGCGATCATCGACAGCCCCGAACTGCGCAGCAAGCTGGCCCAGGAACAGGCCACCCTGGCCGGCCTGGAAGCCGAGGCCAGCCGTGCCGCGCTGGACGCCACCCTGGCCCGCGCCAAGTCGCGCAAGGAAACCGACCAGGCCACCATCGAACGGCAGGCCGCCGATCGCGACCTGCAGCGCTACCAGCGCGGCTACGACGGCGGTGCGGTGCCGCAGATCGACCTGGCCAAGGCCAAGGACTCGCTGAAGAAGGCCGACATCACCCTGGCCAACGCCACCACCGATGCGCGCCTGCAGAGCCAGGGCGCCGACCTGGATGCCCGCAACAAGCGCCTGCTGGCCGATCGCCAGAAGGCGGTGGTGGCCGAAGTGCAGCGCCAGGTCGATGCGCTGACGCTGCGTGCCCCGTTCGATGGCCAGGTCGGCCAGGTACAGGCGGTGCAGTCCACCAACCTGGCCGCCAACGCCCCGGTGCTGGGCGTGGTCGACCTGTCCAAGTTCGAAGTCGAGATCAAGGTGCCGGAGAGCTTCGCCCGCGACCTGGCGATCGGCATGCCGGCACAGCTGACCGGTGGCAACGGCCAGCCGTTCCCGGGTGAGATCAGCGCGGTGTCGCCGGAAGTGGTCAACGGCGAGGTCAATGCCCGCGTGCGCTTTGCCAGCGCGCAGCCGGAAGGCCTGCGCCAGAGCCAGCGGATGTCGGTGCGCGTGCTGCTCGATACCCGCAGGAACGTGCTGAAGGTCGAGCGCGGCCCGTTCGTCGAACAGGGCAACGGCATGGCCTACGTGATGGATGGCCGCACCGCCGTGCGCCGTCCAGTGGAACTGGGCGTCAGCAGCCTGGGCGAAGTGGAAATCAAATCGGGTGTGCAACCGGGCGACCGCATCGTGGTCTCCGGCAGCGACCTGTTCAAGGACGCCGAACGCGTCTCCGTCAACTGATACCTGATACCTGAATCCTGGAGAGAGGACACCCCATGTACATGCTCGAAATGCGTTCGGTCGCCAAGGTCTTCCGCACCGAACAGGTGGAAACCCACGCACTGCGCTCGCTGGAACTGCAGGTCAAGGAAGGCGAGTTCGTCGCCGTCACCGGCCCGTCCGGTTCCGGCAAGACCACCTTCCTCAACATCGCTGGCCTGCTGGAAACCTTCACCAGCGGCACCTACATGCTGGACGGCCAGGACGTGAGCACGCTGGGCGATGATGCGCGCAGCCGCCTGCGCAACCAGAAGATCGGCTTCATCTTCCAGGGCTTCAACCTGATCCCGGACCTCAACCTGTTCGACAACGTCGACGTGCCGCTGCGCTATCGCAAGATGAGCGCCAACGAGCGCCGCGAGCGCATCGAGAAGGCGCTGACCCAGGTCGGCCTGGGCTCGCGCATGAAGCACTACCCGAATGAACTCTCTGGCGGCCAGCAGCAGCGCGCGGCGATTGCACGCGCCCTGGCCGGCAGCCCGCGCCTGCTGCTGGCCGACGAACCGACCGGCAACCTGGATACGCAGATGGCCCGTGGCGTGATGGAACTGCTGGAAGAGATCAATGCCGCCGGCACCACCATCGTGATGGTCACCCACGACCCGGAACTGGCCGCGCGCGCGCAGCGCAACGTGCACATCGTCGACGGCCAGGTGACCGACCTGGTGCGTGAGCCGGTGCTGGCCACGCCGGTGCGCCACATCGTCGCCGTCAACGAGTGAGGGCCCAACCATGTTCGCCTACTACGCCCGATTGGCGGCGCGCAGCTTCCGCCGCAACAAGGTCCTGACCGCACTGATGGTGGTTGCCATCGCGCTCGGCATCGGCGCCTCCATGACCACGTTGACCGTGTTCCACGTGTTGTCCGGCGACCCGATTCCCGGCAAGAGCGACCGCCTGTTCTATGTGCAGCTCGATGCCGCGACCGGTGCCTATGTCGCCGGCGAAGAGCCGGAAACCCAGCTGACCCGCTTCGACGGTGAAGCGCTGCTGCGCGAAGCCAAGGGCGAGCGCCAGGCGCTGATGAGCGGCGGCGGTGGCACCATCGAACCGGACAACAGCACCCTCAAGCCCTTCAGCATCGACACCCGCTGGACCTCGGCCGACTTCTTCCCGATGTTCGAGGTGCCCATGCAGTACGGCCGCCCCTGGACGCGCGAGGACGATGAAGGCCGCGCTCGCGTGGTGGTCATCTCCAAGGCGCTCAACGACAAGCTGTACCAGGGTGCCAACAGCGTGGGCCGCGACCTGCGCATGGAAGGCCAGAGTTACCGCATCGTTGGCGTGATGAAGGAATGGAGCCCGGAGCCGCACTTCTACGACCTGACCACCGGCAGCTACGGCAAGAACGAAGACCTGCTGCTGCCGATCTCCACCTCGTTCGACCTGAAGCTCGGCAACAACGGCAACATGAACTGCTTCGGCGAAAACCCCGACGGCAACAGCTACTCGCTCAATGCACCGTGCGCGTGGCTGCAGTACTGGGTGGAAATGGACCCGGCCAAGGCCGGCGACTACCGCCGCTACCTGGAGAACTATTCGACCCAGCAGCGCGAGGCCGGCCGCTTCAAGCATCCGCCGAACGTGCGCCTGCGCACCGTGATGGAATGGCTGGACTTCAATGGTGCAGTCCCCAGCGACGTGCGCCTGCAGCTGTGGCTGGCGCTGGGCTTCCTCGGTGTCTGCCTGGTCAACACGGTAGGCCTGCTGCTGGCCAAGTTCCTGCGCCGCAGCGGTGAGATCGGCGTGCGCCGTGCGCTCGGTGCCAGCCGCGGCCAGATCTTCCTGCAGTGCCTGGTGGAAGCCGGTGCGGTCGGCGTGGTCGGTGGCGTGCTCGGCATCGGCCTGGCCCTGCTCGGCCTGTTCGCGGTGCGCCAGCAACCGGTGGAGTACGCCAAGCTGGCCCATCTGGACGGCAACATGCTGCTGCTCGCACTGGGCCTGACCCTGTTCGCCAGCCTCGCCGCCGGTTTCCTGCCCGCCTGGCGCGCCATGCAGGTCACCCCGGCCATCCAGCTCAAGTCGCAGTAAGCACCCGAACGAGGACTCCCATGGACATCCGCCCCATCCTCAGCACGCTGCGCCGGCACAAGACCGCTGCCGCCCTGATCGTGCTGGAAGTCGCACTGACCTGCGCCATCGTCTGCAACGCGCTGTTCCTGGTCAGCCAGCGCGTGGAAAAGATCAGCATGCCCAGCGGCATCGCCGAGAGCGAACTGGCGATGCTGCGCGTCAGCGGCATCGGCAAGCAGACTGACGCCATGGCCCGCACCCGCGAGGACCTGGCATCGCTGCGTGCGATCCCCGGCGTCAGCAACGTCACCATCATCAACCAGATCCCCTTCCGCAACGGCTCCTCCAGCAGCAGCATCTCGCGCGTGATCGACCAGGAACGGCCGACCACCAACGCCTCGATGTACACCCTGTCCGAGAACGGGCTGGCCACGATGGGCATCAACCTGATCGCCGGCCGCGATTTCCTGCCTGACGAGTACCAGAACTTCGAAGACGTCAGCAAGGGCGGCGCCAAGGAAAAGGCCATCCCGGTCATCCTCACCCAGGCCACCGCCGCCAAGATGGAGCCCAACGGCAGCGCCCTGGGCAAGACCTACTACATGGGCAAGCAGTCGCTGCACGTGGTCGGCATCGTCGACACGCTCAGCACGCCCAATGGCTGGAATGACAACTGGACCAACTCGATGCTGCTGCCGATCCGCCGCACCTTCGACGACGGTGGCACCTACATCCTGCGTACCTCGCCCGAACGCCGCCAGGAAGTGCTCGATGCTGGTGCTGCCGCGCTGGAGCGCAACGACCCGAACCGCCTGATGCGCGACAAGCTGACCTATGAAGACCAGCGCAAGGACTTCTTCAAGAACGACCGCGCGATGGTCGGCCTGCTGATCACCGTCAGCATCTCGCTGCTGGTGGTCACCGCGCTGGGCATCATCGGCCTGGCCAGCTTCTGGGTGCAGCAGCGCAGCAAGCAGATCGGCATCCGCCGTGCGCTGGGCGCGACCCGCGGGCAGATCCTGCGCTACTTCCAGACCGAGAACTTCCTGCTGGCCACGCTGGGCATCGTGCTGGGCATGCTGGCCGCCTACGCGATCAACCTGGCCCTGATGAACCTGTACGAGCTGCCGCGCATGCCGTTGTACTACCTGCCGCTGGGTGCGCTGCTGCTGTGGGTGCTGGGCCAGATCGCCGTGTTCGGGCCGGCGCGGCGTGCCGCGGCGGTTCCACCGGCGGTCGCCACGCGGGGCGCGTGAGATGCGTGCCTGCGCGATGTGCCTGATGCTGCTCCTGCCACTGCCGGCGCTGGCCGGTGGTGGCAGCGCGCAGACGCTGGAATGGCGCCAGGATGGAGCGCGGTTGTCGCTGCACTCGACCGAGGGACAGGTGCATGTGGACGCCGCCAGCCCCGAAGCGCGCTTCGGCGTGCGCAGCGGCGACCGCATCCTGCGCGTGGACGACACGGCGGTACGCCAGGTCGAGCACCTCGCCGTGGCCTTGCGCCATTCCAATGCAGCCACCGCCTATCTGTTGCTGCGCCGCGACAGACGCGAACTGACGGTGGCGGTCAACGCCGCCGCATGGCGACAGGCATTGGAGGTCCCGCCACCACCCGTGCCGCCCCCGCCAGCCCCGCCCGGGCGCTGAACATCATCCGCTCCTGCACGGCCGCAGGTTTGGCTATGCTTGATGGGTGGCGCCGGGCTCTCCCGGTACATGCACACGAACGGCTCCATCGGCGCCGCCCATCCCTTTCTGCAGAACCGCTTGATGCCTGCGATCCTGATCATCGACGACAACGCCAGCGTGGGTACTGCGCTGGACGTGCTGTTCTCCCTGCACGACATCGATACCCTGCAGGCGCAGACGCCCGCCGACGGGCTGGCGCTGCTCGAATCACAGCCGGTCGACCTGGTCATCCAGGACATGAATTTCAGCGAGGACACCACCTCCGGTGAAGAGGGCGAGGCGCTGTTCGCGCAGATCCGCGCGCGTCATCCGGACCTGCCGGTGATCCTGCTCACGGCGTGGACCCATCTGAGCAGCGCCGTGGACCTGGTCAAGGCCGGTGCCGCCGACTATCTGGCCAAGCCGTGGGACGATCGCAAGCTGCTGACCACGGTCAACAACCTGCTGGAACTGTCCGAGGCGCGCCGCGAGCTGGACCGCCGGCGCACGCGTGAACTGCGCCAGCGCAATGCGCTGGAAGCGAAGTACGATCTGTGCGGTGCGGTAGTCGCCGATCCGGCCAGCGAGCGTGTGGTCACCCTGGCCTGCCAGGTCGCACGCTCGGAACTGCCGGTGCTGATCACCGGCCCCAACGGCGCCGGCAAGGAAAAGATCGCGCAGATCATCCAGGCCAATTCACTGGTGGCCAAGGGTCCGTTCGTGGCGGTCAACTGCGGCGCGCTGCCCTCGGAACTGATCGAAGCCGAGCTGTTTGGTGCCGAAGCCGGTGCGTATACCGGCGCCAACAAGGCACGCGAAGGGAAGTTCGAAGCGGCCGATGGTGGCACCCTCTTCCTGGATGAGATCGGCAACCTGTCGCTGGGCGGGCAGATGAAGCTGCTGCGTGTACTGGAAACCGGCCGCTTCGAGCGCCTGGGCTCCAACCGCGAACGCCAGGTCAAGGTCCGCGTGGTCAGCGCAACCAATGCCGACCTGCCGGCGATGATCCGCGACGGTACCTTTCGCGAAGACCTCTATTACCGCCTCAATACGGTGGAACTGGTGCTGCCGCCGCTGGCCGAACGACCGGGCGATATCGTGCCGCTGGCCGAGCGTTTCCTGACTGCCGGCAAGCCGCTGTCCAGCGGCGCCACAGCAGCACTGCAGCGGCACCCGTGGCCGGGCAACGTGCGCGAACTGCGCAACGTGATCCAGCGTGCCGAACTGCTGGCCACCGGCAACCGCATCGAAGTGGCCGATCTCAACCTGCCGCGCGCAGCCGTCGCACCGCGACCGGCACCCAGTGCAGGCAATGATCCCGACCGCGCACGCATCGAGGATGTATTGGCCCGCAACCATGGCGTCATCGCCCAGGCTGCCGCCGAGCTCGGCCTGAGCCGTCAGGCGCTGTACCGGCGCATGGACCGCCACGGTATTCCACGCGAATGAAGCGGCGCTCCTTCACTTTCCGCCTGTTCCTGCGCCTGCTGCCGGTGTTGGCACTGGCTGCGGCACTGCCGTGGCTGCTGGCCTACTGGATGGACCATGGTTGGGTGGTGACCACGGTATCGGCGCTGATCCTGCTGTCGCTGATGTGGTGGACCCTGCGCCGTGCCACGGCGCCGGTACGCTCGCTGATGCGTGCCCTGGCGGGCACCACCAGCAGTTACCGCGACGGCGAGTACAACTTCGGTGTGCACTGGCCCGGGAATGACGAGCTGGGCGACCTGGTGCAGGCCCACCGCGAACTGGGCGACGTGCTGCGCGCGCAGCGACAGGGACTGGTGCAACGTGAGCTGCTGCTGGACACCATGGTGCAGAACACGCCGGTGGCGATGCTGCTGATCGCCTCCGGCGGAGATGGCGTCGCCCGCGTGGTGTTCTCCAACCTGGCGGCGCGCAAGCTGCTGCACGGCGGCTGGAAGCTGGAAGGCCAGCGCCTGGAAGACGTGCTGGAGCAGGTGCCGGTGGAACTGCGCGATGCCATCGCCCGTGGCGGTGACAGCCTGTTCGCGGTACATGCCGATGGCGAGGACGGCGACGAGGACGATGAGCAGGTCTACCACCTCTCGCGCCGCGCGTTCCAGCTCAACGGCCGCCCGCACGACCTGCTGCTGGTGCGGCTGCTGACCGCCGAACTGCGCCGCCAGGAAGTGCAGACCTGGAAGAAGGTGATCCGGGTGATCAGCCACGAGCTCAACAACTCGCTGGCGCCGATCGCTTCGCTCGCCCATTCCGGCGGCGTGCTGGTGCAGCGCGAGCGCTTCGACCGGCTGCCGGAGATCTTCACCACCATCGAAGACCGCGCACGCCACCTGGAAGGCTTCATCCGCGGCTACGCGCGCTTTGCCAAGCTGCCACAGCCGCAGCTGCAGACCGTGCACTGGGCACCGTTCCTGTCCAGCCTGCGTCAGCAGATTCCGTTCGGCATGGAACGTGAACCGGACGAGGAGCTGAGCAGTCGCATCGACATCGCGCAGTTCGGGCAGGCGTTGTTGAACCTGCTGAAGAACGCGCACGAAGCCTGCGCCGAAGCCGAGCCGCCCAACGATGACGTGCAGGTACAGCTGACGCGGCTGCCGCAGTGGCTGCGGCTGGACGTGCTGGATCGTGGCAAGGGCATGAACGAGCAGGTGCTGCAGAACGCGCTGATGCCGTTCTATTCGACCAAGCGCAACGGCACCGGGCTCGGGCTGGCGCTGACGCGCGAGATCGTGGAAGCGCACGGCGGACGCGTGTCACTGCAGAATCGCGGTGATGGCGGGTTGTGCGTGTCGATCCTGCTGCCGGTGGGTTGACCGGGCCAACGCGGTTCCCACTGTTCGCCGAGCTTGGTCGGCGAGTCAGTAGATCCACGCCATGCGTGGATAAGCCGACCAAGGTCGGCACCTGCCCAAGTTGCGGCATCGGCATCCTGTGCTCCTGGGGAACGGGAGCATCAAGAGCGAAGGCAACGACATCCGCGCGTAGTTTGAATCGACTGGGTGCAGCTGTGGCTCTGGATGTTGGTTCCGCCCTGAGCGAGCCGAGCATCGCAGGGGAATCCGGCGCGTAGAGGCGCCGATGTCTGAGCGCAGCGAGTTCGGCGCCGCCCCCTGATTCACCGAGAAGCGCAGGGCACCGATGCGCAGCATCGGCTCGCGACCGGAGGAGCATTTCTTTTGGTTACTTTTCTTTGCGCACAAGGAAAAGTAACGCCCATGACCGGTGGCCGACCTTCAGCCATCCAGCGAAGAGATGGATCGCCGCATCGCCACGCGTAGATGCATCGGAAACCCGAGCGCGGCCTCTTCGGCCATCACCGACTGCAGTCCGGCACCCCACTCCGCCTCCGGCACGGTGACGAACCCTTCGCTGGCATAGAAGGCCGCATTCCACGGCACGTCGGACAACGTGGTCAGCACAGCCGAACGATAGCCTTCCGCCCAGGCCTGTACCAATGCATGGCGCAACAACGCGCGCCCATGACCCTGCCGCGCGTGCGCAGGATCCACGTCCATCTGCAGAACGTGGAACTCACCCGCCAGTTCGCCGGCAAGCAGATAGCCGGCGATGCCACCGTCAGCCGCATCCACCACCCACAGCCGCCGGCGCTCAAGGCCGTCCTGTAGTGTCGGCAGGTCCAGGCCATGCCCGGCGAACACCGGATAGGCCTCATGGCCCTTCAACACCTCGCCGGCGCGCTGCTCGATGCCGGGCAGCACACCGAGTTCATCGGCGCGAGGAAGGCGGGGCTCAGGACTTCTTGAGCGGACGGTTCCAGCCATCGATGGTTTCCTGTCGTGCACGTGCCAGTGTCAGCTTGCCGTCCGGCGCGTTGCGGGTGATGACCGAACCGGCGGCAATGGTCGCGCCGTCGCCAATGGTCACCGGTGCTACCAGCGAACTGTTGGAGCCGATGAACGCGTTGTCGCCGATGGTGGTGGTCGACTTGTTCACGCCATCGTAGTTGCAGGTGATGGTGCCGGCGCCGATGTTCACCTTGCTGCCGATCACCGCATCGCCCAGATAGGTGAGGTGATTGGCCTTGCTGCCCACACCCAGCGTGACCTTCTTGGTCTCGACGAAGTTGCCGACGTGCACGCCATCGGCCAGCACAGTGCCCGGGCGCAGGCGCGCGAACGGGCCGATCTGCGCAGCGCCTTCGGTGACCACGCCTTCCAGATCGCAATGCGCGCGCACCTCGGTGCCCGGCCCGAGGTTGACGTCCTTCAGGCGGTTGAAGGGACCGACGGTGACGCCGTCGCCGAGCACCACGTTGCCCTCGAGCACGACATCGACGTCGATCAGCACGTCGCTGCCAACGGTGATGGTGCCGCGGATGTCGAGCCGTGCCGGGTCGCGCACGCGCGCGCCCTGCGCGCACAGCGCACGCACCGCGCGACGCTGCCAGGCACGCTCCAGCTGCGACAGCTGCCACGGATCGTTCGCCCCTTCGGCTTCCTGTGCGTCGGCCACCAGCGCCATCTCAGCCGGGGTGTACTCGTGCGCGGCGAACGCGAATACGTCGGTCAGGTAGTACTCGCCCTGCGCGTTGCTGTTCGACAGCTGCGACAGCCAGCGGCGCAGCGCGGTCGATTCCGCGGCGATGATGCCGGTGTTGATGATGCGCACGCGCAACTGCTCGTCGCTGGCATCCTTCTGCTCGACGATCGCACCCACCTTGCCCTCGGCATCGCGCAGCACGCGGCCATAGCCGGTCGGGTCATCCACCTCGGCCACCAGCACCGCCAGCCGGCCCGGCTGCGCGAGCAGGTCGCGCAGGGTCTGCGCACGGATCAGCGGTACGTCGCCGTACAGCACCAGTACCTGTGCAGCATCGGGCACCTGCGGCATCGCCTGCTCGACGGCGTGGCCGGTGCCGAGCTGCTGTGCCTGTTCAGCCCATTGCAGGTCCTGCTGGCCGGCGAAGTACTGGCGCACGGCTTCGCCGCCGTGGCCATGGACCACGTGGATCGCCGCCGGCTGGAGCTCACGGGCCGCATCGATCACGTGCGCCAGCATCGGCTGGCCCGCGATCGGCTGCAGCACCTTCGGCAGCACCGACTTCATGCGCTTGCCAGCGCCGGCGGCGAGGATGATGACGTGCAGGGGTTGGGTCATGGGAACGGCAGTCCGTGGTTCGTTGCCGGTGATTCTAGAGCGTGCGCCGTTAACATGGGCATCCCTCCCCCTTCGCCATGCCGATGAGCCTCATCCGCCAGGGAAGCGCCTACCTCGTCATCGGGCTCGTGCAGCTGCTGCTCGACTGGCTCGTGTTCGTGGCCGCCACCGCACTGGGCATGCCAGTGGCGCCGGCCAACGTCGCCGGGCGCCTGGCCGGCATGCTGCTGGGCTTCTGGCTCAACGGCCGCTACACCTTTGCCGAGGCGGGCGCGTACAGGCTGGGCTGGAAGCGCTTTGCCCGCTTCTTCGGGCTGTGGCTGCTGCTCACCGTGGCGAGCACATTGCTGGTGAGCCTGGTGGACCACGCGCTCGGCCTGCAGTACACCTGGCTGGCCAAGCCGCTGGTGGAAGGTGTGCTGGCCTTCGTGTCGTTCCTGCTGATGCGCTACGTGGTGTATCGCTGATGCGAGGCGGGATTCGGGATGCCGGATTTGGGGGCGGGATCGGGATCGGGATCGGGATCGGGATCGGTAGAGTCGACTGTTCGTCGACTGCTCTTCCATCAGGTCGCGAGAATGCCGCGCTGCGCGCGATAGTCGACTAACGGTGTAAACCCAGTCGGCTCTGCCCAATCGGCTCTACCCAGCCACCCAAACAAAAACGCCGGCACAGGGCCGGCGTTTTCGTGGATGCAGCGCGTGAACCTCAGTGCTTGAGGGTCTTGCGCAGGCGTTCCAGGGCCTGCAGCTGGACAACGGCTTCGGCCAGCTTCTGCTGGGCTTCGGCCACTTCCATGGCTTCACCGCGGTTGGCCAGGATGCGCTCGGCTTCTTCCTTGGCCTTTCGGACCGAGGCTTCGTCGATGTCCTGCGCGCGGATCGCGGTGTCGGCCAGCACGGTCACCACCTGCGGCTGCACTTCCAGGATGCCGCCGGAAATGGCGAAATCCAGCTGCTCGCCGTTCGGCGTGGTCACCACCACCTTGCCCGGCTTCAGGCGGGTGATCAGCGGCGCGTGCTTGGGCGCGATGCCCAGTTCGCCCAGCTCACCGGTGGCCACGACCAGGGTCGCTTCGCCACGGAAGATTTCCTGCTCGGCGCTGACGATGTCGCAACGGATCGTGCTCATGCAAATCTCTTCGCTGTTCGCGGCGGCGCAATGCCACCGTGGGAGTCCACCGGCGCGGGCGGTTGCCCGGCGCCGGCGTCAGTTCGGGCAGGATCGCTCCCGCCCGTCCCGGATCAGGCCTTCTCGGCCATCTTCTTGGCCTTCTCGACCGCTTCTTCGATGCCGCCGACCATGTAGAACGCCTGCTCCGGCAGGTGGTCGTACTCGCCATCCACGATGGCCTTGAAGCCACGGATGGTGTCCTTCAGCGGCACGTACTTGCCCGGCGAACCGGTGAACACTTCGGCCACGTGGAACGGCTGGCTGAAGAAGCGCTCGATCTTACGGGCGCGCGACACGGCCTGCTTGTCCTCTTCGGACAGTTCGTCCATGCCCAGGATCGCGATGATGTCCTTCAGTTCCTTGTACTTCTGCAGGGTCTGCTGGACGCGCTGGGCGGTGTCGTAGTGCTCGTGGCCGATGACCAGCGGGTCCATCTGGCGGCTGGTGGAGTCCAGCGGATCGACGGCCGGGTAGATACCCAGCGAGGCGATCGAACGCGACAGGGTGACGGTCGAGTCCAGGTGGGCGAAGGTGGTCGCCGGCGACGGGTCGGTCAGGTCGTCCGCG
Organism: Stenotrophomonas sp. 78350_Sma; assembly: GCF_056482105.1. NCBI lineage: Bacteria > Pseudomonadati > Pseudomonadota > Gammaproteobacteria > Lysobacterales > Lysobacteraceae > Stenotrophomonas > Stenotrophomonas sp. 78350_Sma. Next base: position 4,053,644 of record NZ_CM151182.1, read on the forward strand.
GGAACGTAGACGGCCTGGATCGAGGTGATCGAACCGTTCTTGGTCGAGGTGATGCGCTCCTGCAGGACGCCCATTTCCTCGGCCAGGGTCGGCTGGTAACCCACGGCGGACGGCATACGGCCCAGCAGTGCCGACACTTCGGTACCGGCCAGGGTGTAGCGGTAGATGTTGTCGACGAACAGCAGGACGTCCTTGCCCTTGCCGTTTTCGTCCTTCTCGTCGCGGAAGTACTCGGCCATGGTCAGGCCGGTCAGCGCGACGCGCAGACGGTTGCCCGGCGGCTCGTTCATCTGGCCGTACACCATCGCCACCTTGTCGAGGACGTTGGAGTCCTTCATTTCGTGGTAGAAGTCGTTGCCCTCACGGGTACGCTCACCCACGCCGGCGAACACGGACAGACCGCTGTGCGCCTTGGCGATGTTGTTGATCAGTTCCATCATGTTGACGGTCTTGCCGACGCCGGCGCCGCCGAACAGGCCGACCTTGCCGCCCTTGGCAAACGGGCACATCAGGTCGATGACCTTGATGCCGGTTTCCAGCAGTTCGGTGGCCGGGGACTGGTCTTCGTACGACGGGGCCGCACGGTGGATTTCCCAGCTGTCGCTGGCGGCCACCGGGCCGGCTTCGTCGATCGGACGGCCGAGCACGTCCATGATGCGGCCCAGGGTGCCAGCGCCGACCGGCACGGAGATGCCGCGGTTGGTGTTGGTGGCAACCAGGTTGCGCTTCAGGCCGTCGGTGGAACCGAGGGCGATGGTACGCACCACGCCGTCGCCCAGCTGCTGCTGGACTTCGAGGGTGATTTCGGTGTTGTCGACCTTCAGTGCGTCATACACCTTCGGCACCGACTCACGCGGGAATTCGACGTCGACGACCGCGCCGATGATCTGAACGATCTTGCCCTGACTCATTGCTGCATCCTCTAAATGTGTGCTTTGAACGAACGCGGTCAGACTGCTGCCGCGCCGCCGACGATTTCGGAGATTTCCTGGGTGATCGCTGCCTGGCGCGCCTTGTTGTAGACGAGCTGCAGGGTGCCGATCAGCTTGTTGGCGTTGTCGCTCGCCGCCTTCATCGCAACCATGCGTGCCGCATGCTCGGAGGCGACGTTTTCCAGCAGTGCCTGGTACACCAGCGACTCGATGTAACGCGTCATCACGTGCTCCAGCACGGTCGCGGCATCGGGTTCGTACAGGTAATCCCAGTCGTGGTGAGCGACCTGCTTCTCAGCCGGCGGCAGTGGCAGCAGCTGATCGAAGCTGGCCTTCTGCGTCATGGTGTTCACGAAGCGGTTGTAGACCAGGTACACGCGGTCGACCTTGCCTTCGGTGAAGGCGTCGAGCATGACCTTGATCACACCGATCAGCGATTCCAGCTTCGGCACGTCGCCGATGTGGGTCACGCTGCCGACCATGTTGACCTTCACGCGGCGGAAGAAGGTCGATGCCTTCTGGCCGATGGTCACCAGGTCCACTTCGGCACCCTTGTCCTGCCATGCCTTGGCTTCGCCCAGCATCTTGCGGAACAGGTTGTTGTTCAGGCCGCCGGCCAGGCCGCGATCGGAGGAGATCACGATGAAACCGACCCGCTTGACCTGCTCACGCTCGACCAGGAACGGATGCTGGTAGTCGGTGCTGGCCTGGGCCAGGTGACCGATCACCTGCTTCATCGCCTGCGCGTACGGACGCGAGGTCTTCATCCGATCCTGCGCCTTGCGGATCTTGGAGGCCGAGACCATTTCCAGGGCGCGCGTCACCTTGCGGGTGTTCTGCACGCTCTTGATCTTGGTTTTGATTTCGCGTCCGCTTGCCATCTCTTGTTTCCCGTGGCGCGGGGCTGATGCCCCGCGTTGTTCAACCGTTTGTCATCTGGTCCAGCGGAGCCAGCGGCTCCGCTCTACAGGACCGCGATTACCAGCTGCCGGTGGTCTTGAACTCGGCGATGCCCTTCTTGAAGGCACCTTCGATGTCGTTGTCCCAACCGCCGGTGGCGTTGACCTTGCTGATCAGCTCGCCCTGGGTGTTGGCGAAGTGGGCGTGCAGGCCTTCTTCGAACGCCAGCAGCTTGTTGACCGGCACGTCGTCGAGGTAACCCTCGTTGACGGCGTAGATCGACAGCGCCTGGTTGGCGATCGACATCGGCGCGTACTGCTTCTGCTTCATCAGCTCGGTGACGCGCTGGCCACGCTCCAGCTGCTTGCGGGTCGCTTCGTCCAGGTCCGAGGCGAACTGCGCGAACGCAGCCAGCTCGCGGTACTGGGCCAGCGAGATACGGATGCCGCCCGACAGCTTCTTGATGATCTTGGTCTGGGCCGAGCCACCGACGCGCGACACCGAGATACCGGCGTTCACGGCCGGGCGGATGCCGGCGTTGAACAGGTCGGTTTCCAGGAAGATCTGGCCGTCGGTGATCGAGATCACGTTGGTCGGAACGAAGGCGGACACGTCGCCGGCCTGGGTTTCGATGATCGGCAGCGCGGTCAGCGAACCGGTCTTGCCGGTGACCTTGCCTTCGGTGAACTTCTCGACGTATTCCTCGGACACGCGGGCAGCGCGCTCGAGCAGACGGGAGTGCAGGTAGAACACGTCACCCGGGTAGGCTTCACGGCCCGGCGGGCGCTTCAGCAGCAGCGAGATCTGGCGGTAGGCAACGGCCTGCTTGGACAGATCGTCGTACACGATCAGCGCGTCTTCGCCGCGGTCCATGAAGTACTCACCCATGGTGCAGCCCGAGTAGGCGCTGATGTACTGCATGGCAGCCGATTCGGAGGCGGTCGCGGCCACCACGATGGTGTGGGCCAGCGCGCCGTTCTCTTCCAGCTTGCGCACGATGTTGGCGATGGTCGAAGCCTTCTGGCCGATCGCAACGTACACGCACTTGATGCCGGTGCCCTTCTGGTTGATCACGGCATCGATCGCCATCGCGGTCTTGCCGGTCTGGCGGTCACCGATGATCAGCTCGCGCTGGCCACGGCCGATCGGGATCATCGCGTCGACCGACTTGTAACCGGTCTGCACCGGCTGGTCGACCGACTTGCGCCAGATCACGCCCGGAGCAACGCGCTCCACCGGAGCGGTCAGGTCGGTGCCCAGCGGGCCCTTGCCGTCGATCGGCTCGCCCAGCGCGTTCACGACGCGGCCCAGCAGTTCCGGACCCACCGGCACTTCCAGGATGCGGCCGGTGGTCTTGGCGACGTCGCCTTCGCGCAGGTGCTCGTAGTCACCCAGGACCACGGCGCCGACCGAGTCGCGCTCCAGGTTCAGGGCCAGGGCGAAGGTGTTGTTCGGCAGTTCGATCATTTCGCCCTGCATCACGTCGGCCAGACCGAAGATGCGCACGATGCCGTCGGACACGCTGGTCACGGTGCCTTCGTTGCGCGATTCCGCGGCCAGCTTGACCTTCTCGATGCGGTTCTTGATCAGTTCGCTGATTTCGGAGGGGTTGAGCGTGGTTGCCATCGTCAAGTCCTAGTGCCGGCAGCGGGGCCGGACGTTAAATGAATTCAGTTAGCGAGCGCGGTCTGCAGACGGGCCAGCTTGCCCTTCAGCGAACCATCGATGACCACGTCGCCGGCGTCGATCACGGCGCCGCCGATCAGCGAGGCATCGACCGCGGTGGTCACGTCGACCTCGCGGTTGAAGCGCTTGCGCAGCGCAACCTTGATCGCGTCCAGCTCTCCGGCCGACAGCTCGGAAGCCGAGGTCACCGTGGCCTTGACCACGTGCTCGGCTTCGGCGCGCAGGGCGTCGAACATGCCGGAGATTTCCGGCAGCAGCGGCAGACGATGCGATTCGGCCAGGATGGCCAGGAAGCGCGAGTAGGTCTCGCCGTGGGACACCGGCGCCAGCAGGGCGACGGCGTCGTCACGACCCAGCTCCGGGTTGGCGAGCAGGGCCGCCACGCGCGGATCGGCGGCGACGTGGGCGGAGAACGCCAGGGCGTCCGACCACGGCGCAAACGCGCCTTCGTCGCGCGCGGTCGCGAACGCGGCGCGGGCGTACGGGCGGGCAAGCGTGAGGGCCTGGCTCATCCTTAGATCTCCGAGGCCAGCTCGTCGAGCAGCGCCTTGTGGGCGTTGGCGTCGATTTCGCGCTTGAGCAGCTTTTCGGCACCGGTCACGGCCAGCGCGGACACCTGCTTGCGCAGATCTTCACGGGCACGGTTGGCGGCGGCGTCGATTTCAGCCTGGGCCAGTTCCTTCTGACGGGTGGCTTCGGTGATCGCTTCGTTACGGGCAGCATCAACGATCTGGTTGGCACGTGCGTGGGCCTGATCGATGATCTCATTGGCCTTGGTGCGTGCTTCCTTCAGCGCTTCGTTGACCTTCTCCTGCGCCTGGGCCAGATCTTTCTGGCTGCGGTCGGCAGCAGCGAGGCCTTCAGCAATCTTCTGCTGGCGCTCTTCGATCGCGTTCATCAGCGGCGGCCAGATCTTGGTCGCGATGATCCAGATCAGACCAGCGAAGGCGAGCGCCTGCGCAAGAAGGGTGAAATTGATATTCATGGTTAGCTCGATCGCTGGTTTCGGGGTGGACGTGCCGCCGAAGCGGCACATCCGGCCTTCATCCGAAACCGGGTGCATCAGCACCCGGTCGTCTCAAACCGCTGTATCAGCCGGCCAGAGCCTTGGTGACGGCGCCAGCGAAGGCAGCCGACAGCGGGTTGGCGAAGGCCAGCAGCAGGCCGACCGCGACCGAGATGATGAACGCGGCGTCGATCAGGCCGGCGGTGATGAACATGCGGACCTGCAGGACCGGGATCAGTTCCGGCTGGCGGGCGGCCGACTCCAGGAACTTACCAGCCATGATGGCCAGACCCAGACCGGCGCCCAGCGCGGCCAGGCCGATCATGATGCCGACGGCAAGGGCGGTGGAGCTCTGAATCTGCGCGAAGTTGGTCAGGACGGCGAAGTACATGGTTATCTCCAGGAACTTAAGTTGCTAAGGGTGATGAAACGGATGAAGGTTGAAACGCGTTGAAGCTTGAAACTCAGTGAGCGTCTTCCGACAGGCTCAGGTACACGATCGACAGCATCATGAAGATGAAGGCCTGCAGCGGGATCACCAGCAGGTGGAACAGCATCCAGCCGAGGCCGAACACACCACCGGCAATGGCACCGAAGAAACCGGCACCACCCAGCACCCAGATCAGCAGGAACACGATTTCGCCGCCGAACATGTTGCCGAACAGTCGCATCGCCAGCGAGATCGGCTTGCTCAGCCACTCGACGATGTTGAGGATCAGGTTGAACGGCATCATCCACTTGCCGAACGGCGCCGTCAGGAATTCCTTGATGAAGCCGCCCAGGCCCTTCGACTTCAGTGCGAAGAACAGCATCAGGAAGAACACGCTGATGGCCATGCCCAGGGTGGCATTGACGTCAGCAGTCGGCACCGGCTTCCAGTAGTGCACGCCCACCCATTCCAGCGGCTTGGCGATGAAATCGGCCGGGATCATCTTCAGCAGATTCATCAGCAGAATCCAGAAGAAGATGGTGATGGCGATCGGCGTGACCAGCTTGCTCTTGCCGTGGTAGGTGTCCTTGGCCTGGCGGTCGACGAACTCCAGGCAGATTTCCACGAAGGCCTGCCACTTGCCCGGCACGCCGGCGGTGGCCTTGCGGGTGCCCAGCCAGAACGCGACAACGATCACCAGGCCCATCAGGACCGCGGTGAGGAAGGTATCGACGTGGATATGCCAGAACATACCCTCACCCTTGCCGACCGGCGCGGTCAGGTTGTGCAGGTGATGCTGGATGTAGCTGGTAGGGGTTAGAGCCTCGCCCGCCATGTGTCCGGAACCTTCAGTTAATTGAATTCTGTCAACGCCTGGCCATCGCCAGGACCTGGAACATCAAGCCGACGGCGATACCGGCCAACAGCGCCAATGCAGGCAGCTTGAAGACCAGGAACCCCACCAGCAGGACGCCGAAAACCACGACCCACTTGGCCACGATCGCAATGATCAGGCGAGCCATCGCCGATCCTGCGGCCAGTGCCCCGCCGCCCAGTGCCATCCGTGCCGCCACCCAGCCACCGGCCGAAATGGCCACACCGGACGCCAGCGCGCCGAGGGCGTATTTCGGACCTACCAGCAGGAAGGCCAGGGCCAGGACAGCCACTGCGGCCAGCGGGTAGACCGCGGCGCGCAGCATCAGTCGCCGACCCGCATCAACGGAGTTCAGCACAGGACGTCCCGCGTGGTTGCAAGTGGAGGGCTGAGGCGGCTACAGCAGGGGGGCCTCATCGAGCCGCCAAATTATAGCAATGGGACAATTTGCGAGACAACCGCTCCCTGTTCATCCCGGGAAGCCGCAAGTTGCGGTAACGGTTACATTTTTGCGTGCCACCCGGGGGACAATGACGTCCGTATGATGTTGCAGCGCAGTATTGAACTTTGGTCGCAGGCCGCGGAACTTTCGCCGAATGTGCCGGTCCGATCTTTCGACCTGCCTGCAGCAACCTCGTCGACGCTTCGCCCCGCAGGTCCCACGATGGCCCCGAAGCCCGGCTCCGGGGCCATCTTTTTTGCATCGTGGCGACAGCGCTGAACCGTGCACATCGCGTGGACCATACGTTCACGGATGGTGGACGGCGATGTCCGGCACAGTGGCTTTCATTCTGATGAACCACTGCAAGGACTCTTCGATGCGCTCCGTACCCACCCTGCTCGCCCTCTCCCTGCTCGCCGCCGGCGCCTCGTTCGCCTCTGCCGCCCACGCCGCCGAAGGCGACGATCGCTTCGCCCTGCGCCTGGGTGCGATGAACATCGACTCGGACAATACGATCCGCGGCAAGACCAACGTGGCTGGCCAGGACATCGGCTTCTCCGAGGACTTCAAGCTGGGCGGCAAGGAGTGGGAACCGCGCATCGACGGCATGTTCCGCATCAGCAACCGCCAGCGCCTGCTGTTCAACTACTTCAAGTACGACAAGGATCGCCGCGAGACCCTCGGCCAGGACATTTCCTTCGGTGACGTCAACGTGCCGTCCGGCAGCTTCGTCAAGGGCGAGCTGAAGTACCAGGTAGCCAGCCTGGTCTATGACTACTCGGTGGTGGACACCGACACCTTCGACCTCGGCCTGCAGATCGGTGCCGAGTACGCCAAGGTGAGCAGCAAGGCCTACGCCGACCTGGGCACCGTCTACGAGGGCCAGTTCCTCAACGAGAAGACCGACGGTGTGGCACCGGTGGTCGGCGCGCGCCTGAGCTTCACTCCGTCGGAGAAGTGGATGATCACGCTGCAGGGCCAGTACCTCAACACGCGCTGGGGCAGCTTCGACGACTACAAGGGTGACCTGAGCCGCGCCAACGCCATCGTCGATTACCGCTTCACCAAGAACTTCGGTGTGTTCGCCGGCTACGACTGGTTCAAGCTCGATGCGGACAAGAAGGGCAGCGACGGCACCATCGGCCTGAAGCAGGAGTTCAAGGGCCCGGTGGCCGGCGTCAGCTTCGTGTTCTGATCCCCCGCCCCTTCCACGGCACTCTCTCTCCTGGCGCGGCCTCCGGAACATCGGGGCCGCGCTTTTTTGTGGGTTCCTGTCAGAAGAGCAGAAGCGGGTTGGTCGAGCGCTGGAGGGAGCGGGGGCCGTGTGCGAATGTCCCCCGGCGCCGGCCTGCGGCGGGCGACGGAGGACATTTGTCCAGACGCCTGCCACCCGCGCAGCGGCCCAGACCCTCGCGATGTGCTGCCGAAGGCATCCCCGCAGCCAACAAAAAGCCCCGGCAGATGCCAGGGCTTTTCGTTTGGAACGGCGCGGGCGCCTTACTTCTTCTTCGGCATGTACAGATCGGTGATCGTGCCGTCGTAGATTTCCGACGCCATCGCCACCGACTCGCTCAGCGTCGGGTGCGCATGGATGGTGTGGCCGATGTCTTCGGCTTCCGCACCCATCTCGATGGCCAGGCCGATCTCGGCCAGCAGGTCACCGGCATGCACGCCAACGATCGCGCCACCAATGATGCGGTGGGTCTCTTCGTCGAAGATCAGCTTGGTGAAGCCCTCGGTGCGGCCGATGCCGATCGCACGGCCACTGGCGGCCCACGGGAACTTGGCCACGCCGACCTTCAGGCCCTTGGCCTTGGCTTCGGTTTCGGTCACGCCGACCCAGGCGATTTCCGGGTTGGTGTAGGCCACCGACGGAATCACGCGGGCAACCCACTCCTTCTTGTGGCCGGCAGCCACTTCGGCGGCCAGCTTGCCTTCGTGCGTGGCCTTGTGGGCCAGCATCGGGTTGCCGACGATGTCGCCGATGGCAAAGATGTGCGGCACGTTGGTACGCATCTGGCGGTCAACCGGGATGAAGCCACGGTCGGTGACCTGCACGCCGGCCTTTTCGGCATCGATCTTCTTGCCGTTCGGCGAGCGGCCCACGGCCACCAGCACGCGGTCGAAGGTGCCCTGCGCCAGCGCCGGCGCCTGGCCTTCCTCGGCGGCTTCGAAGGTGACGGTGATGCCCTTGGCATCGGCGGTGACGCCCGAGGCCTTGGTCTTCAGGTGCACGTCGATGCCCTGCTTCTTCAGGCGGTCGGCCAGCGGCTTGACCAGGTCCTTGTCGGCGCCCGGCATCAGCTGGTCCATGAACTCGACCACGGTGACCTTGCTGCCCAGCGCGCCATACACGGTGGCCATTTCCAGGCCGATGATGCCGCCACCGACAACCAGCAGCGAGCCCGGCACTTCGGCCAGCTCCAGCGCGTCGGTGGAATCCATCACGCGCTTGTCGTCCCACGGGAAGTTCGGCAGCTTCACTGCCTGCGAACCGGCGGCGATGATGCACTTCTGGAAGCGCAGCAGCTGGGTGCTGCCGTCAGCAGCGGTGATTTCCAGCTCGTTGGCCGAGATGAACTTGCCGACGCCCTGCACGCTGCGCACCTTGCGCTGCTTGGCCATGCCGGCCAGGCCCTTGGTCAGCTGGTTGACGACCTTTTCCTTGTACTCGCGCAGCTTGTCCAGGGTGATGGTCGGCTTGCCGAACTCGACGCCGAAATCACCGGCGTGGGCCACTTCGTCGATGACCGCTGCGGCATGCAGCAGCGCCTTGGACGGAATGCAGCCGACGTTGAGGCAGACGCCGCCGAGGCTGGCGTAGCGCTCGACCAGCACCGTGTCCAGGCCGACATCGGCGGCGCGGAAGGCGGCGGTGTAGCCGCCCGGGCCCGAGCCCAGCACGACCATTTCGCATTCGATGTCGGCCGGCTTGCCGCTGGACAGCGCCGGCTTCGGTGCCGCCGGTTCAGCCGGGGCGCGGTGCGACGGGGTCACCGGCGGCTTGCTGGCCGGGGCGGCAGCAGCGGGAGCCGGCGCGGCGGCCTTGGCCGGGGCTTCGGCGGCGCCTTCAGCGTCCAGCACCACGACCACGGCACCTTCGGACAGGGTGTCGCCCAGCTTGACCTTGATTTCCTTGACCACGCCAGCAGCCGAGGACGGCACTTCCAGGGTGGCCTTGTCCGATTCCAGGGTCACCAGGCCCTGGTCCTTCTTCACTGTGTCGCCGACGGCGACCAACACTTCAATCACCGGCACATCGCTGTAATCGCCGATGTCGGGAACCTTGACTTCAATCGTGGCCATGGTGGGTTTTCCTCGTGCCCGCCCGGCATGGCCGGCGGGCTGTCACTGCATCTGTTCACGCGGCCGCGCCAGGGGCTGCGGCCGCACGGTGGGGGCGAAGCGAGTGCCTTACAGCAGCACGCGGCGCATGTCGGCCAGTACCTGCGACAGGTACGTGGTGAAGCGTGCGGCCAGGGCGCCGTCGATGACGCGGTGGTCGTAGCTCAGCGACAGCGGCAGCATCAGCTTCGGTGCGAATTCCTTGCCGTTCCAGACCGGCTGGATGGACGACTTGGAGACGCCGAGGATGGCCACTTCCGGTGCATTGACGATCGGGGTGAACGCGGTGCCACCGATGCCACCCAGCGAGCTGATCGAGAAGCAGCCGCCGCTCATGTCGGCCGGGCCCAGCTTGCCGTCACGTGCCTTCTTGGCCAGTTCGCCGGTTTCCTGCGCGATCTGCACCACGCCCTTCTTGTCCACGTCGCGGATGACCGGCACGACCAGGCCGTTCGGCGTATCGGCGGCGAAGCCGATGTGGAAGTACTTCTTCAGGGTCAGGTTTTCACCGCTGGCATCGAGCGAAGCGTTGAATTCCGGGAACTTCTTCAGTGCCGCGGCGCTGGCCTTGATCAGGAAGGCGAGCATGGTCAGCTTGATGCCGGCCTTCTCGTTCTCCTTGTTCAGCGCCACGCGCAGGCCTTCCAGGTCGGTGATGTCGGCCTGTTCGAACTGGGTGACGTGCGGGATCATCGCCCAGTTGCGGGCCAGGTTGGCACCCGAGATCTTCTTGATGCGCGACAGCGGCTGCACTTCGGTCTCGCCGAACTTGCTGAAGTCAACCTTCGGCCACGGCAGCAGGTTCAGGCCACCACCGGCAGCGACAGCAGCACCGCCGGCAGCCGGCGCGCCACCGCTGAGTGCGGCCTTGACGAACTTCTGCACGTCACCCTTGGTGATGCGGCCGCCCTTCTCGGTGCCGTTGATCTGCAGCAGGTCCACGCCCAGTTCGCGGGCGAACACACGCACCGCCGGGGTGGCGTACGGCACCTTGGCCGGCAGCACGCCATCGGCGTTGAACTGCACCGGCGGGCTGCTCGGGGTACCGGCCGAGGCAATCTCGCGGGCCGCTAGCTTGTCCGGCTGCACCGGCACAGCGACCGGCTCGACCTTGGTGGCGGTCTCGGCGGCAGCCGGAGCGGCCGCAGCGGCAGCCTTGGTCGGCGCCGGCGCACCAGCGCCCTCGGCTTCGATGATGGCGACCACATTGCCCTGCGACAGATTGTCGCCAACCTTGACCTTGATCTCCTTGACCACACCGGCCACCGAAGACGGCACTTCCATGGTGGCCTTGTCGCTTTCCAGCGTCACCAGGCCCTGGTCCTTCTTGACGGTGTCGCCCACGGCGACCAGCACTTCGATGACCGGGATACCGGAGTAATCGCCGATATCAGGCACCAGCGCTTCCACCGCACCGCCGCTGGCGGCCGGGGCAGCCGGAGCGGCCGGGGCCGGCGCACTCTGGGTGGCGGCAGCCGGGGCAGCGGCCTTGGCCGGCGCGGCAGCCGCCGGCCTGGCGGCTTCGGCTTCGCCTGCGGCCACTTCGATCAGGGCCACGACCTTGCCTTCGGACAGGCTGTCGCCAACCTTGACCTTCAGTTCCTTGACCACGCCCGCCACCGAGGACGGCACTTCCATCGTCGCCTTGTCGCTTTCCAGCGTCACCAGGCCCTGGTCCTTCTTGACCGTGTCGCCGACGGCGACAAGCACCTCGATTACCGGGATATCGCTGTAGTCACCGATATCGGGGACAAGTGCTTCCTTGATTTCGGCCATGGGGATAACTCCGGCAATCTGGTGTAGGGAAACGTCTATTGTGCGGCCAGCGGGGGCCAGCGCCAACCGTTACAGGTGTTTTCAGTACGCACGCAGCCGGGACAGGCTGTTGCCCATGGGGTGTGGCCGCGACCAGTCGGTAGCGTATTGTCCGGACGATGTCCGCTTCATGTCGCCAGTGCGTCGGCCACCGGCTGCCAGGCCACGCGCAGGCGCGGCAACGACCAGGCCGCATTGGCCGGGCTGGTGGAAGGCAGCGCCAGCAGCCGGGGTGGGGCCTCCAGCCGTGGCAACACCCAGCGCTGGAACGCCAGCATCGATGCACCGCCATTGCAACCGATCAGCTCCAGCTCAGGAAGGGAGGCGATCAATGCCGGCAGCGCATTGGGCACTTCCGTGCCGCGCACGATGTGCGCATCCAGGCTGCCGCGACGTTCGCATTGGCCGATCACATCCCACAGGCCGGCACCTGCAGCCTGCACCGCCTGCAACCGCTGCGCGTACGGCAGGCCTGCGTCAAACCCGCAGATATCAGCCATCAGCGACCAGAAGCGATTGCGTGAATGGGCGTAGTAGCGCTGCTCCTGCAATGACGCCGCGCCCGGCATCGAGCCCAGCAACAGCACCCGGCACTGCACGTTCACCTGCGCTTGCAGGCCGATGCACAACGTTGCTTCGCTCACATCTTCTCCAACTGCATGAATGTCGGCGCACGCGGAAAACCCCATGGAAACAGGCTTTTCGCACTGATCGCTGAACAAGGAAAACTATTTTTTAACGCGCGTCGGATTCGATTCATGTTGAGGCGACTACGGTGTGCTCGCCCCGCAACCGGGGGCCCAAAACAAGAAACACTAGGAGATACCCCCATGCGCTCCATCCGTATCCTGAGTCTCGCCCTGCTGACCTCCGCCGCCTTCGCGCCGGCCGCTTTCGCCCAGGACAGCAGCTCCACCGATACCGCTTCGGGCAAGCATTTTGCCGTGGTTGGCGGCGTCGCGCTGCTGCAGCCGAAGAATGATCCGATCGACGGCATCAAGAAGGTCGATGGCGGTCCGGCGCCGACCGTCAGCTTCAGCTACTACATCAACGACAACTGGGCCGTTGAACTGTGGGGCGCCGCCGACAAGTTCGACCACAAGGTGAAGGGCCCGAACAATGCCCGCCTGGGCAACGTCGAGCAGCAGCCGGTAGCGCTGAGCGGCCAGTACCACTTCGGCCAGGCTGACAACGTGTTCCGCCCGTTCGTGGGCGTGGGCTACTACCAGTCCAGCTTCAGCAATGAAACGCTGGCTGACGGCAGCAGCTCCGACATCCGCCTCAAGGATGCCAAGGGCGTGATCGGCACCGTCGGCGTGGACATGAACATCAACTCCACCTGGTTCGCCCGTGCAGATGCCCGCTACATGCGTTCGCGTCCGGACGTGAAGGTCGGCGGCGAGAAGATCGGCGAAGCCAAGATGGACCCGTGGACCGTCGGCTTCGGCATCGGCGCCCGCTTCTGATCCAGGCAGCACCGGTTTCATTGATGTAACGCGACGGGCCCTGCGGGGCCCGTCGTCGTTTCCGTCACCCGCTGTCTGTAGAGTCGAGCCATGCCCCCCCTATCGCGGGTCGAGCGGCGGGCTCCGCGCGCATTGCGATGCGCTACGTTCAATGGCGCCCACGGTCAATGGTGGCGCGGCTCGGCTCTACATAATCAGGATGCGGAGGCGCGATGGACGAAGTCGACCTGCTGGTGATCGGTGGCGGCATCAACGGCGCCGGCATTGCCCGCGACGCCAGCGGCCGCGGCCTGCGCGTGCTGCTGTGCGAGCAGCACGACCTGGCCGCACACACCTCCAGCGCCAGCAGCAAGCTGATCCACGGCGGACTGCGCTATCTGGAACAGGGTGAGTTCGGCCTGGTGCGCAAGGCACTGGGCGAGCGCGAGGTGGTGCGCCGGCAGGCACCACACCTGGTCCGTCCGTTGCGCTTCGTACTGCCATGGGAACCCCACCTGCGCCCGCGCTGGATGCTGCGCGCGGGCCTGTGGCTGTATGACCATCTCGGCCGGCGCAGCCCGACCTTCCCCGCCTCGCGCGCACTGGACCTGCAACGCGACCCACTCGGCCCCTGGCTTTCCCCGGATCTGCGGCAGGCCTTCAGCTATGCCGATGCGCAGGTCGATGACGCGCGGCTGGTGCTGCTCAATGCTCTGGACGCCGCCCAACGTGGCGCACGGGTACATGTGCGCAGCCGCTGCATCGAACTGCGCCCTGCGCAGGGCCGTTGGCAGGCGACGCTGGAAGCCACCGACGGCCGGCAGCAAACGGTGATCGCCCACGCCGTTGCCAATGCGGCCGGCCCCTGGGCAGGAGGCCTGCTGGAACGCATGCAGGCGCGCGATGGCGGCCCCGCGCTGCGCCTGGTACAGGGCAGCCACATCGTACTGCGCCGGCCCTGGCCCGACGACAGTGCGTGCCTGCTTCAGCAACCCGATGGCCGTGTGGTGTTCCTGCTGCCCTTCGCCCACGACCACTTGCTCGTCGGCACCACCGACACCGACTACCGCGGCGACCCGGCCCGGTGCAGCGTGCTGCCTTCCGAAGTGGCTTACCTGTGCGAGGCCGCCAACCGCTACCTGCGCGATCCGATCGCCCCGCAGGACGTGGTCTGGCAGTTCGCAGGGGTACGTCCGCTGCTGGCCGATCCGGACCCGCGTGCAGCGAAGCTGAGCCGTGACTACCGCCTGCAACTGCAGTCCGGCCCGGCGCCTGCACTGCACGTGCTGGGCGGCAAGCTGACCACGTACCGGGTACTGGCCGAAGAAGCGCTGGACCTGCTGCGCCCGGCTCTGCCGCAGATGGGACCGGCATGGACGGCAGCGGGCCACCCGCTGCCGGGCAGCGACTGGGGCGACGCAGCGCAGGCGCATTCCCGCCTGCAGGCACTGGCACCGTGGCTGCCCTCCGATTCGGCACAGCGTTGGGCCGAGGCCTACGGCAGCCGCAGTGCTGCGCTGCTGCAGGGCGCGCACAGCCTGGAGGATCTTGGCGAGGACCTTGGTGCGGGCCTGCACGCGCGCGAGGTCGCCTTCCTGCGTGACCACGAATGGGCGCGTAGCGCCGAAGACGTGCTGTGGCGACGCAGCAAGCTGGGCCTGCGGCTGGACGCCAGGCAGGTGGCACGGCTGCAGGCGTGGATGTCGCAACGGTAGCGCCGGGCCATGCCCAGCGGTTCGCGGAGACGCCGGGCATGGCCCGGCGCTACCGATGCTTTAGGATTTCCCCATCGCTACCGGAGACGCTGCATGACGCCCCGCTACGTGCTGGCCATCGACCAGGGCACCACCAGTTCGCGCGCGATCCTGTTCGACCGTGCTGGCGACATCGTCGGCAGTGCGCAGCGCGAGTTCGCGCAGATCTTCCCGCAACCCGGCTGGGTCGAGCACGACCCGCGGGAGATCCTCACCAGTGTCTATGCCACGCTGACCGAACTGCTCAGCCGCGAACAGATCGACCCGCGTCATATCGCCGCACTGGGCATCACCAACCAGCGTGAGACCACCGTGGTCTGGGACCGCGCCACCGGCCAGCCGATCCACAATGCCATCGTCTGGCAATCGCGGCAGAGCCACGCCATCTGCGAGCGGCTGAAGTCCGACGGGCATGAGGCACTGGTCCGCGAACGCACCGGCCTGCTGATCGACGCCTATTTCTCCGCCACCAAGGTGCGCTGGATCCTCGACCACGTGGAGGGTGCGCAGCAACGCGCCGAGCGTGGCGAGCTGCTGTTCGGCACCATCGACAGCTGGCTGGTATGGAACCTCAGTGGCGGCCAGGCGCATGTGACCGACTACAGCAACGCCGCGCGCACTCTGCTGTTCAACATCCACACGCTGGACTGGGATGACGATCTGCTGGCGCTGCTGGACATACCCCGCGCGATGCTGCCGCAGGTGCGCGATTCCAGCGCAGTGTATGCGCACACCCGGCCGCAGTTCTTCTTCGACCACCCGATTCCGATCGCCGGCATCGCCGGAGACCAGCAGGCGGCGCTGTTCGGCCAGGCCTGCTTCCAGCCGGGCATGGTCAAGAACACCTATGGCACCGGCTGCTTCATGCTGATGCACACCGGCACGCAGGCGGTGCGTTCGCGCAACGGACTGCTGACCACCATCGCCTGGGGCCTGGACGGGCGCGTGGAATATGCGCTGGAAGGTTCGATCTTCATCGCCGGTTCGGTGGTGCAGTGGCTGCGCGACGGCCTGCGCATGATCGAGCGCGCCAGCGACAGCCAGGCACTGGCCGCGCAGGTGCCCGACAGCGGCGGCGTCTATCTGGTGCCCGCCTTCGTCGGCCTGGGCGCGCCGTATTGGCGCAGCGATGTGCGCGGCGCAATGTTCGGCCTGACCCGCGGCACCCGCAAGGCGCACTTCGTGCGCGCGGCGCTGGAGGCGATGGCGTACCAGACCCGTGATGTGCTCGACGCGATGCAGTCCGATGCGGGCATCGCGCTGACCGAACTGCGCGCCGACGGCGGCGCGATCGGCAACGACTTCCTGGCCGCCTTCCAGGCCGACATTCTCGGCGTGCCGCTGCTGCGGCCACGGTTGACCGAGACCACTGCGCTGGGCGCGGCCTACCTGGCCGGTCTGGCAGTGGGGTTCTGGTCCAGCCGCGAGCAGATCGCCGCGCAGTGGGGCCTGGACCGGCGCTTCGAGCCACAGATGGAGGTGGCCCGGCGCGAGAAGCTGTATGCCGGGTGGCAGCAGGCCGTGGCGGCCACCCTCGCCTTCCACGTCGATTGAAGGTAGTGCCGGCCGCGGGCCGGCAACCCCATGATCCTTGGCGGCGTTTGCAGATTGCCGGCCAGCGGCCGGCACTAACGCATGGCCAGAACGCCCATAGCGCCGGTCAGAACGCCGGCAGCACCGCGCCCTTGTACTTGGTCTCGATGAAAGCCTTCACCTGCGGGCTGGTCAGGGCCTTGGCCAGCTTCTGCACGCGGGCGTCATCCTTGTTGTCCGGCCGTGCGACCAGGAAGTTCACGTATGGCGAATCCTTGCTCTCGATCGCCAGTGCGTCCTGGGTCGGGTTGAGGCCGGCATCGAGCGCGTAGTTGGTGTTGATCAGGGCCAGATCGACCTGGTCCAGCACACGCGGCAGCATCGCCGAGTCCAGCTCGCGGAACTTCAGGTTCTTCGGGTTGGCGATGATGTCGCGCTGGGTCGACAGGGCGTTGGTCGGGTCCTTCAGCGCGATCACGCCGGCCTTGTGCAGCAGGATCAGCGCGCGGCTGTTGTTGCTCGGGTCGTTCGGGATCACCACGTCGGCGCCTTCGCGCAGCTCGGCCAGCGACTTGATCCTGCGCGAGTACGCACCGAACGGTTCGATGTGCACCCCGATCACCTTCACCAGATCGGTCTTGCGGTCGCGGTTGTAGGCATCCAGGTACGGTTCGGTCTGGAAGTAGTTGGCGTCCACCTGCTTCTGCACCAGCTGGTCGTTGGGCTGCACATAGTCGTTGAACACGCGCACGTCCAGGTCCACGCCTTCCTGCTTGAGGATCGGCTTGACCACCTCGAGGATCTCGGCGTGCGGCACGGCCGTGGCAGCCACCACCAGCTTCTGCGAGGGTTCACCGGACTTGCCACAGGCGGTCAGGGCCAGCGCAGCGGCAAGCAGGGGCAGCAACAGGGTCTTCTTCATGGGCAGGGGGGTTCTCGGGGGAGTGTCAGGATTTTTCGTAGTTGCTCAGGGCCAGCTCGAGCAGCGCCTTGGCCTGCTCGCGCAGCATCACCGGCTCGACGATCTCGGCATCCGAGCCGTAGTGCAGCACGTCCATCAGCAGCTCGCGGGAGACGCTGTACGGCACCTTCAGTTCATAGCGGCCATCGGCCAGGAAGCGGCCCTGCTGCTTGGAGTGCCAGTGCTCGTCGGCCACCCAGCGCGCGGCCTTGGCACTGAACAGGATGGTCGCCCAGCCCTTCGGCGCACCGGAGAAGATGCCGTAGCTGGCACCCAGCTGCTCGTCCAGCTCGCTGTCGGCCACGTCGCGGGCAGTGCTGTCGACCACGCGCGCCTTGTGGATGCGGTCCACGGCGAAGCTGCGCAGGGCTTCGCGATCATGGTCCCAGGCATCCAGGTACCAGTTGTCGCGGTAATGGGTCAGGCGCTGCGGCGAGACGGTGCGCTTGGTCGGCTCGTCGGTGGAACGGGCACGGTACTCGAACGCCAGCTGGCGGCGCTCCAGCACCGCCGAGGCTACGCTGCGGAAGCTGCCTTCATCGAACTTGCGGCCGCGGTGCGGGATTACCCGCACACGGTCCACCGGCCAGTTGGAGACACCGGCCTGGGCAGCCAGCAGGCTCTCGATACGCTGCTGCAGCGGCGCCAGCACCGAGGACAGCACGCCTCCGCCGGTCCGCGCCAGCAGGTGCTGCGAGGCCAGCAGGGCATGCAGCTCCTCCGAGCTGAGCCACAAGCCGGGCAGCTCGAAGCGGTCACTCTCGTCGGCCTGGTAGCGGAAGCCGGCCTCGCCGTCGCCCTCGATCGGTGCCATCAGCGCATCGCGCAGGAAGGCCAGGTCGCGGTAGACGGTGGCACGGGAACAACCGAGCTTGTCCTGCAGGGTCGCCACCGTCACCGGATAGCGTGCGGACTTGAGCAGACGATGCAGGGCGGTGATGCGTTCGTATCGGTCCATACCCCCGATTATGTCCGAGTCGCGGGTCTTGTGTGGGACGTTTGGGCTATCGTGGTCGCCCCCACCCCTCTGGAACACCCGATGCGCCGGTTGCCTGCCCTGTCCCTGCTGGCCTGCCTGCTGCTGGCCGCCTGTGATCGCGCGCCCGCGCCGGCCAGCACCGAAGCGCCCGTGCCGGCAGCGGATCCGGCGCAGGCGGTGCTGGGCGCCAGCCAGCGCTTCTCGGCCCTGCGCAGCTTCCACGCCGAACTGGAGGTGCTGGGCGCACCGCAGCCGGTGCGCAGCGCCATGGACTTCGTCGCCCCCGACCGCTTCCGGGTGCAGACCCCGGCCGGTCCGCAGACGATCATCGGCGACACCATGTTCCTGCAGGCCGACGACGCGATCCGCCAGGTTCCCACCCCGCCGGGCCTGCTCGAGCAATGGCGCAACCCGCTGCCGGCCGATGCCCTGCCCGCCGACCTGCAGGCCGAAGACCTGGGCAGCCAGTCGCTGGACGGGGTCGAGACGCGTCACTACCGCCTGCGTGGCGCGCAGCCCGGCGAACGCCTGGAGTACTGGGTGGACGCGCAGGGCCTGCCGCGGCAGATCGTCCGCAGCGGCAGCAGCAATGGCCGCAGCTTCCAGCTGCGACTGCGCTATTCGCGCTTCAATGACCCGGCATTGCGCGTCGATCTGCCCTGAATAGGCGATCGCGGCAACGTCTGCTGAAGAAACCGTTTGGATCGATTCGGACCGCCATCACGCTTCCAGTATCATCACCGGCTGTCAACCGCTTCGGAGAAGCCCCGATGTCCCTGCGCGTGTCCCTGCTGATCCCCCTGCTGCTGTGCGCACCGCTCGCGTATGCGCAGGATGCCTCCGAACTGGCGGCGATGTCCTCGCCGTGGAGCGGCAGTGGCGGCGAGCTCGGCTTCGCTTCGGCACGCGGCAACAGCAGCACCGAAAGCTTCAACGGCCGCCTGCGCCTGCGCTACACCGATGGCGACTGGGTGCACAGCATGGACCTGGCCGGCCTGCGTTCCAGCTCCAAGGTGATCGAGACCCGCGACGACGGCTCCACCAGCCGCCGCAACAACACCACCGCCAACCGCTACACCGGCAGTGCCGGCAGCGCGCTGCAGCTGGGCGAGCACCGCCAGCTGACGGCCACGGTACGTACCGAGCGCGATGACTTCGCCACCTACGACCGCCAAAGCTCGTTCGGCCTGGGTTACGGCACCCGCCTGTGGAACACCGAGCGTTTCTCGTTCGACGCGCAGATCGGCCCCGGTGTGCGCCGCACCCACAGCACCGAGGACGACCGCACCCGCACCGGCATGATCGGACGCGGCCTGTTCGACATGAAGTACTCGCTGACCGACAACACCGACCTGGTCAACACCCTGCTGGTCGAATCGGGTTCCTACAACACCTTCGGCCAGAACGACTTCGGTGTTTCGGTGAGCATGAACGAACATCTGGCGCTGAAGGCCGGCTGGCAGGCGCGTTACAACAGTGACGTGGCCGAGGACAAGCGCAAGACCGATACGCTGACCACGATGAACGTGGTCTACAAATTCAAGTAAGCGGAACGGGCGCCAAGGGCGCCCGTTCTTCTTCCGGTAGTGCCGGCCGCTGGCCGGCACTACCTGATGGCTCAGACGTTCAGCAGTTCGCTGGCGCCATCATCCAGCAGCAGCTTCGCCACGCGCTGGCCCAGCACTTCCGGGTCACCGGCAGGGCCCACCGCCTCAGCACGCACGGCACGGCCGTCGCTGGCGCTGCCAACCAGCCCCTGCAGGTGCAGGTCGTCGCCCTGCCACTGCGCGATGGCCGCCACCGGCACGTGGCAGCTGCCATGCAACGCACGGTTCATTGCCCGCTCGGCCTCCACGCAGGCACGCGTGGCCGCGTCATCAAGCGGGGCGAACAGCGCCATCAGGCGCGTATTGCCACCGTCGCACTCCACCGCCACCGCCCCCTGTGCCGGGGCCGGCAACCACTGCGGCGGCTGCAGGCGCGCGACGACGCGCTCGCCCAGGCCCAGGCGCTCCAGGCCGGCCACGGCCAGCACGATGGCGTCGTAGCCACCGTTGTCGAGCTTGGCCAGGCGGGTGTTGACGTTGCCGCGCAGGTCCAGCAGTTCCAGGTCCGGTCGCAGCGCGCGCAGCTGGGCCTGGCGGCGCAGTGACGACGTACCCACCCGCGCACCGATCGGCAACGCGTCCAGCGAGGCATAAAGATTGGAAACGAAGCCATCGGCCGGATCGTGGCGGGTCAGCATCGCCGGCAACGCGAACGGCGCATCCAGTTCCATCGGCACATCCTTGAGCGAATGCACGGCGCAGTCGGCGTCACCGCGCAGCATCGCCAGCTCCAGTTCCTTCAGGAACAGGCCCTTGCCACCAATGGCGGCGAGCGAGCGGTCGAGCACTTCGTCGCCGCGGGTGCTCATCGGCACCAGTTCCACATGCAGGCCGGGGTGGGCCTGGCGCAGGCGGTCGGCGACGTGTTCGCTCTGCCAGAGGGCGAGCGGGCTCTTGCGGGTGGCGATGCGGACGGTTTCCATCCAGTCATTATCGCGCCTTCGGCGGGGATACGGCCAACGGCGGAGCCCCTCGTGGCTGGAGCGAACTGCTGGATCATTGCACTAGGCCGGGCGGGGTGGGTTCGCGGGGGACGCCGTAAACCCATCCCTGGGGGCTTGGCCGCGGCATCCATGCCGCGGACACCCCCGCGAACCCACCCCGCCCGACCTCTGACAGTTTCCGTGTGCGTCAGCCACGGAAGATCAAAAGGAAAAATCAAAAGCCGATTGCTTCCGGGGTCAGATCCCTTTTCCGCAGGAAAAGGGATCTGATCCCTCTTTCCCCACCCGATAACAACAATGCCTTTGCCGTCCGACGCGGGAAAAACGAGAGGGTTGGGCCGGGGTGGGGTGGCGGGACCGTTGGCGCCATGGGCCCGAGGCATGCCTCGGGCGGGTTGGGCAGGACGCCCAACCCCGGTCTTGCCGTGTGCGCAGGACAGCGCACACGAGCAAGGCGCCATCGAGCTTACAGGGATGTACTTGCAGCGTGTCCCGCCACCCCACCTCGGCCCGACCCAGCACGTAGCACCAACGAGCCGACCAACCGCCGTTGCAGTTGCTCCAGACGTTGCTCGCAAGCAGTCGCGGCCGCAGGCCGCGCGAAACACTCACAGATGCCGCAGTTCCTGCTTCAGCGTCGCCACGCAACGGCGGCTGACTTCCAGCGGCTGCTTGCCATGCCGCAGTACCGCCTGCACCTGCCCGCCAGTACCACGGCGCAGCTCCACCAGCTCGTGGCGTGCCACCAGGCAGTTGCGATGGATGCGGATGAAACGGCTGGCGAACTCCTCCTCCAGCGATTTCAGCGACTCCTCGATCAGGTCTTCGCCACGCGCATGGTGCACCACCACGTACTTCTCTTCGGCCTGGAGGTAGTGGATGTCATCCAGCGGGATCAGCCGCAGGCTGCCACGCAGGCGTGCGCACAGCATGCTGCGGGCCTGCTGCCCGCCGCTGCCCTGCGGCTGGCCATCGCGGCCGGCCAGGAAGGTGCGGGCACGTGCGATCGCTGCGGCCAGGCGTTCGGCGCGGACCGGCTTCATCAGGTAATCGATGGCGGCCGCCTCGAACGCCGACAAGGCGTGCGCGTCGTAAGCGGTGCAGAACACCACCGCAGGCCGCGGCTCGAAGCTGGCCAGATGGCGCGCCGCCTCCAGGCCGTCCAGCCCGGGCATAGCGATGTCCAGCAGGACCAGGTCCGGCTGCAGCTCCGCGCACGCATGCAGGGCCTGCTCGCCGTTGCCGGCCTCGGCCACCACATCCACGCCGTCCTGCGCCGCCAGCAGGCTGCGCAGGCGCTCGCGCGCCAGCGGTTCGTCATCGGCGATGACTACCCTCACGATCATCCCCTCACTGGATCGGCACTGTCACCTGGCAGGCATAGTAGCCCTCGCTCCAGCCAGCCGTCATCCGCGCGGCGCTGCCGAAGCGCCAGGCAAGCCGATGACCGATGCTGTGCTGGGCATGGCCGGCACCACGCGCCAGCGCCAACCCCGGCGTCTGCGGATCGGGCGCGGGATTGCGCACGCGGATCTGCAGTTCACTGCCTTCGCGCACCAGCTGCAATTCGATGGTGCCGCCCTCGGGCAGGCGTGAAATGCCATGCAGCACTGCGTTTTCCACCAGCGGCTGCAGTACCAGCCTCGGCAGTGGCAGGTCCCACGGCAGCGGCTCATCGCGTTGCCAGCGCACCTGCAGTCGCTCGCCGAGGCGCAGCGACTCTATCGACAGATAACGCTCGGCCAGCTCGCATTCGTCACGCAGGGTGGAGTCACCCTCGCCCGCGCCCAGGGCAGCACGGAACAGATCGGACAGATCCAGCACCGCGCGTTCGGCCACCGCCGGATCGCGATGCAGCAGGCTGGCGATCAGGTTCATGCTGTTGAACAGGAAGTGCGGCCGGATCCGCGCCTGCAGCGCGTCGGCCTGGGCACGCGCGTTGGCCTGCACCTGCGCGGCCCAGCGATCGCTCACATAGAAGTAGCGCAGGGCCAGCGCGGCGATCAGTGCCGTGGTTGCCGCACTGCCGAGGGTAAAGCGCCAGAAGCTGATGCCGCGGGCGAAGTTGTCGCCCAGTACCGCGTACAGCGCATGCACGATGCCGGCACAGATCACCGCGATCAGGGTCGCCAGCACGAGCGCCGCGACAGCGCCCAGCGCCTGCGGCAGCCTCGACAGTGCCTGCCGCAGCAGGCACAGGCTGGCGGTGACCGCCAGCGCCAGCCATAGCGCGAAGCCGCTGGCCGACAGCAGCTCGCCGAAGGTCCAGTGGCGGCTGCCATCGGGCGCCAACGCCAGCACCACCACCACCAGCTCGGCCAGGCCGAGCATCGCCGCCAGCCGCGGCAGGCGGCACAGTTCCGGCATCCACGGCGATGTGCTGGCCGGGGGCATGGCTCAGGCGGCGCCCAGCCGTTCCTGCAGCCAGTCACCCAGTGCCTGGATCTCTTCGGCGCAGACCTGGTGGGCCATCGGATAGCTGTGCCACTCCACCTCCAGGCCCAGCGCCTGCAGGGCCTGCGCGCTGTGTGCGGCCACCGCCTGCGGAATCACCGGGTCGCTGCTGCCATGGGCCATGAACAGCGGCACCTGCACGGCACCATCAACGCGCTGGGCGCTCTCGGCTTCGGGCAGGTAGGTGGACAGTGCAATCAGGCCGGCCAGCGGCGCGGTGCGCGACAGTGCAGCAGTCAGGATGATCGCTCCACCCTGCGAGAAGCCCGCCAGGAAGATCTTCTCCGGTGCGATGCCGCGCTCGATCTCGCGTGCGATCAGTGCATCCAGCTGCACCACCGACTCCTGCACGCCGGCCATGTCGGCGCGCGAGCGGAAGTCCATGCCGACGATGTCGTACCAGCCGCGCATCGGCACGCCGTTGTTGATCGTGATCGGCCGCACCGGTGCGTGCGGGAACACAAAGCGCAGCGCCGGCCAGTGCGGACGCACCAGCTCCGGCACGATCGGCGCGAAGTCGTGGCCGTCGGCGCCAAGCCCGTGCAGCCAGATCACCGACCACTGCGGCGAGGCGCCGGTCTCCTGTTCCACCGTTTGCAGCATGATGCGGCTCCTTCAAGTTCGAGCCGCATTATGCCGCTGGTGCAGGGCCATCAGTACAGCGGCGGTTGCTCGGCTGCTTCCCGGCGCAGCTGCGCGGCGCGTACCAGTACCGGCGGCGGGATGTTCTCCTCGGGAATATCAAGCAGGCCGAGGCGATGCAGGAAGGCGCCCGGGCCGCGCGAAGACGTCAGCGCCACCACCGGTACCGCCAGCACCATGCCGATCACCACCGGTGCCATCCACGCCGCCAGCGACGGCGATACCGCCCAGGCCAGCAGGCCCATGAAGGCACCGAACACGCCCAGCCCGCCGTAGCCGCGGATCAGGGCCATCCACGAGATGCCACCATCGTCACGCTGCTGTGCGTCCCAGCCGGAATCGCGGCCGGAAAGCACTTCGGCCACGCCGCGCGACTGCACGTACATCACCACCGGCGCCATCAGCGCGGCCAGCACGGTCTCCACCAGCATCGACACGAACGCACGGATCGCGCCGCCGCAGCCGCGGCGGTCGACCGGGTCCAGCAGCATCGCCAGGTAGCCCAGTACCTTGGGCAGCAGCAGCACCGCCATGGTGGCGGCGAACAGGCGTACCACCTGCTCCTCATCCTGGGCACGCCAGTACACGCTGGGCGACAGGTGCAACAAAGCGTTGAAGTCGATGCCTTCCTGGAACAGTGGAATGGCGATGCCGATCAGCATCAGCATCGCCCACATCGGCGCGGTGAAGTAGTGGCCGATGCCGATCAGCATGTGCGTGCGGCTGATCCAGTGCAGGCCGCGGCTGCCGACCACCTTGCCATGCTGCAGGTTGCCCTGGCACCAGCGGCGGTCGCGCACCAGCAGGTCGGTCAGCGTCGGCGGGCCTTCTTCATAGCTGCCGCCCAGGTACGGCACCATGTGCGCAGCCCATCCGCCACGGCGCATCAGCGCCGCTTCGACGAAGTCGTGGCTGAGAACGTGGCCGCCGAACGGCTTGCGCCCCGGCAGCGCCGGCAGGCCGGCGTGGTCGGCGAAGGCACGGGTGCGGATGATCGCGTTGTGGCCCCAGTAGTTGCTCTCGGCGCCATGCCACCAGGCCACGCCACGGGCGATCACCGGGCCGTACACGCGACCGCCGAACTGCTGCATGCGGGCGAACAGGGTGCGGCCACCGATCACCGATGGCAGGGTCTGGATCAGGCCGACATCGGCGTTGTGTTCCATGCCGGCCACCAGGCGCACGATGCTGTCGCCGGTCATCAGGCTGTCGGCGTCCAGGATCAGCATCTGCGGGTAGGCGCCGCCGAAGCGGCGCACCCAGTCGGCGATGTTGCCGGCCTTGCGCCCGCTGTTGTCGCCACGGCGGCGGTAGAACAGGCGCGTCTGCCCGTCCTGCACGCGGTCGCGCAGTTCGGCGAATACCTGCTCCTCGGCACGTGCGATGTCCTCGCGCCGGGTATCGCTGAGCACGAAGAAGTCGAAGCGTTCGAGCTGGCCGGTGGCGGCCACCGATTCGTAGATCGCCTGCAGGCCCGCCAGCAGTCGGCGCGGATCCTCGTTGTAGGTCGGCATCAGCAGCGCGGTGCGGCTGTGCACGGTCGGCAGCGGCTTGTCCGGGTCGATGCCGAGGCGATAGCCGCGGTCGAACACGGCGGTCAGGAAGCCAGCAACGGCGCTGGCAAAGGACAGCGCGATCCAGGCGAACAGGCCGACGAACAGCACCAGCAGGCAGGCTTCCAGCACGCTGATGCCATTGGCCGACAGCACCCGCCACATCATGCGGGTGGCGATGGCGGTCATGGCCAGGGTGCCGCCGAAGATGTAGAACCGGCGCAGGCCGATCAGGCGTGGCGAGGTACGGTGCCGACGGACCTTCAGCGCGCCTTCGCGCAGGGTCTGTTCGGGCATCGGCAGCGGTGATTCGGCGGGCAGCAGCGCCCAGCCGGCGTCGAGCCGGGGCGCATCCGCTTCCGCGTGGATGGTTTGACCCCCCATCACCGCTTACTCCCCACGGTCGGCATGGCCGGCCGTCCCGGCCGGGCTGCATGCGCGAAGGTTCCCGGCGCGCCTTCCCGGCGCCCGCACTTGTCCTGGCTGTGCCGGCCCTTGGCCGCACAGTCGCTGTCTATAACTACCGGAACCCACACGATCTCCAACGGGGCGGAATCGAAAATGCGGCCCAGTCTAGGGCGCCGGATGTAAGCCGGGTGCGAAGGTCTACGCCGGGATTTATCCCCATTCAGCAAACAGCAGGCGATGGCGGGCCGTGCAGCGGGATGTCGCTTCGTGGCGCCTGGTACTGGATCGTAACAAACGCGAACGGTTATCATTTCATTAACCAGGCAGGTCACCGTCTTCCGTACGGCCGAGACCCACCCAGCTGCGCCGGACCGAACCGCGCGCCTTACGACCCATGGAAGGGGGGCCTGCCTGCTTGTCTGCGTGCGCCCGTTGCTTCCATCCGGTCCCCCCTCATCCGATGGAAGCCGTCATGTCCCAGCTGTTCCGTTCCCGTTCCGCGCGCCTGCCGCGCACCCGCCTGGCCAGTGCCCTGGCCACCGCCTGCCTGCTGGCCCTGCCCTGCCTTGCCGCCGCAGAGGCCAGCGCCGATGCCTCCACCAAGGATCTGGATACCGTGGTGGTCACCGCCTCGGGCAACCAGCAATGGATCAAGGATGCCCCGGCCAGCATCAGCGTGATCAGCCGGGAGGACATCGCGCGCCAGCCGGTCCACGACCTGGCCACCCTGCTCAGCCGCGTGCCGGGCGTGACCGGCGGCCTCAGCGCCGTCGGCGAGCAATCCAAGATCAAGCTGCGCGGCATGCCGTCCAACTACACGCTGGTGCTGGTGGACGGCAAGCGCATGGGCAGCTCGGCATCGACCAACTACCGGCCGGACCTGGGCCGCCAGGATCTGAACTGGATTTCGCCCGACCAGATCGAGCGCATCGAAGTGGTGCGCGGGCCGATGTCGTCGCTGTATGGCTCCGACGCCATGGGCGGCGTGATCAACATCATCACCCGGCGCATCGGCGATGAATGGAACGGCAGCGCGACGCACAGCTATACCCGCCCCGGCGATGACAAGCGCGGTGACACCCAGCAGATCGGCGCCACCTTCTCCGGCCCGCTCGGCGAACGCTTCGGCCTGCGCATCGGTGCCAACAGCATGCGCCGCGACTCGGACCAGTCCAACGGTGGTGTCTACGGCAACGCCTACGCCGGCGAGAAGGACCGCAATGTCG
Source organism: Stenotrophomonas sp. 78350_Sma (assembly GCF_056482105.1). Taxonomy (NCBI): domain Bacteria; kingdom Pseudomonadati; phylum Pseudomonadota; class Gammaproteobacteria; order Lysobacterales; family Lysobacteraceae; genus Stenotrophomonas; species Stenotrophomonas sp. 78350_Sma. The sequence continues at coordinate 4,080,580 of NZ_CM151182.1, forward strand.
ACGCGCTGCTGCAGTGGAAACTGAGCGACGCGCAGGAACTGTCGCTGGAAGCCGGCCATGGCGTGCAGCAGGCCTTCATCGACGCCTCGCTGGAAAAGCAGGACGAAGGCGCCTGGGGTGCCAGCGAACTCAAGCGCAGCTCGCTGGCGCTCAACCACGATGGCAAGTGGAGCTTCGGTAACTCGAAGATCAGCGCGTACTGGACCGAATACAAGAACGACATCGGCGCCACCGGCCGCTCCGAGGCGACCGATACGATCATCGAAGGCAGCCTGACCACGCCATTCACCCTCGGTGTTGAACACCAGTTCGCCGTGGGTGGCCAATGGAAGCGCCAGGAGCTGACCAACACCGACACCATCGGCCGCGCGCCGATCGACTATGCCGGCAATGCCGTCAGCGGCTCCGATCTGGAAGTGGATACCTGGGCCCTGTTCGTCGAAGACGAGCTGAAGCTGCACCGCACCCTGGCGCTGACCCTGGGCGCGCGCCTGGACCACCATGAGAAGTTCGGCGGCCACGTCAGCCCGCGAGCCTACCTGGTCTGGCATCCGGCCGAGCAATGGACCATCCGAGGTGGTGTTTCCAAGGGCTTCCGCGCGCCCAGCCTGACCGAGAATTCGGCCACCGCCGCCACCCAGTCCGGTGGCCGTGGCTGCACCTCGCTGATCCCGCTGGGCTATACCCGCGGCGGCTGCTACATGGCCGGCAACCCGGACCTCGACCCGGAAACCAGCACCAACCGCGAGATCGGCGTCAGCTTCGACAACGACCTGGTCGATGCCGGCCTGACCTACTTCCATACCGATTTCAGGAACAAGATCGAGTACGCACCGCTGGGCAGGTTCAACGGCATCTGGTGGACGCGCATGAGCAACGTGCAGCGCGCACGCACCAGCGGCATGGAAGGCAACCTCAATTTCCGCTTCGGCGAGCACTGGCGCTGGCGCACCTCGGCGACCTGGATGAAGGAAGCCAAGAACCTGACCACCGGCCGCAACCTGATCGATACCCCGGAGTTCTCGGGCTACTCGTCGCTGGACTGGACGCCCAACACGGTGTTCTCAAGCAGCCTGTCGGCGCAGTACACCGGCAAGCAGACCGGCACGGCGACGACCTTCCTCAAGGCCTACACGCTGTATGACCTGACCGCGGCCTGGAACGTCAACGAGGTGCTGACCCTGCGTGGCGGTGTCAGCAACCTGGCCGACAAGAAGCTGTATGCGGAAGGCTCCACCGACTATTTCGTGGCCGGGCGCAGCTACTTCTTCAGCATGACCGCGCGGTTCTGACCAGGAGCGTCCGCCACGATCGCGCTGGCGACGGGCCAGCGCGATCGGCGGTGTTGCGGGTTACTCGCTTTCCAGTGCGGCGGCGGGCGCCGCGCTCTGCGTAGCGGCCGTGCGTGCACGGTCCATCGCCACCGCCAGTTGCTGGCGTGCGAGCAGCTGTTGTGCCTGCACCACTTCAGGTGTCGGCAGGAGCACCGGTCCCGGTGCGTTTTCCGGTGTAGCAGGTGTGGTCATGCAACCTCCATGGACATCCCGCCACCGCACGGATTCAGCCGGTGCGGTAGCGGAACTGCGCACCCTATCCTAAAAACAAGGCGGGTGGGTGACGGTGCGCCCCCTGGCCGCAGGGCCATAACGCACTGAGCGTCACATTTTTGACGCTGCAGGGTGGATACCTGAACCGGCCGGCCGGTATCATGTAATCGTTTTCCCACAAGGACGTGTACGTCAATGAACGCAGTCGACCTCTCCCGCTTCAGCCCGAAGTGGCAGTTCCGCTTCAACTTCTTCCAGCAGCACGGCGCGCCCAAGGAACCAGGCTTCAAGCAGGCCTGGAAGGCGCTGTCCTTCGGCGACCGCCTGAAGGTCAACATCAACTTCTTCGCCTTCTTCTTCGGCGCCATCTACCTGTTCATCCTGGGCATGTGGCGCAAGGCGCTGGTGGTGATCGGCATCAACATCGCGCTGGCCGCCGTGACCCTGTTCCTGCCCGACATCGTGGCCCGTGCCGTGTTCATCGCCATGAACTTCCTGGTCGCTTCCAGCACCAACTACAGCTACTACCTGGAACAGGTGAAGGGCCGCGCCAGCTGGAACCCCTTCGAAGGCATGTTCTAGAACCGCGGCAGCGGCCGGCCCCGACCGGCACAACGACGAGCAGAAACGACGACGCCCGGCCTTGGCCGGGCGTCTTCATGTGCACTCCGGCCAGCGTCAGGCCGCGCGGCGTGCCGTGGCCATCGGCTCGGCCTGCAGGCGGAAGCGCGAGACCGCCACGGCCAGCTGCTCGGCCTGTTCTTCCATCGCACGCGCGGCGGCACTGGCTTCTTCCACCAGTGCGGCATTCTGCTGGGTGGTCTCATCCATCTGCACCACGGTCTGGTTGACCTGTTCGATGCCGGCGGACTGTTCGCGCGACGCGGCCGAGATCTCGGCCATGATCTCGTTGACCCGTCCCACCTGGCCGACGATGGCCTGCATGGTACGGCCCGCACCGTGCACCAGCTGCGCACCGGCACCGACCTGCGCCACCGATGCGTCGATCAGTTCCTTGATCTCCTTCGCTGCGCCCGCCGAGCGTTGCGCCAGCGCGCGCACCTCGCTGGCGACCACAGCGAAGCCACGGCCCTGCTCACCTGCCCGCGCCGCTTCCACCGCCGCGTTCAACGCCAGGATGTTGGTCTGGAAGGCGATGCCGTCGATCACCGAAATGATCTCGGCGATGCGCTGCGACGATGCCTCGATCTGCTCCATGGTCTGCACCACCTGGTTGACCACCTCCCCGCCCTCGCTGGCAACGCCAGCGGCGGAACCGGCGAGGGTATTGGCCTGCAGCGCGTGGTCGGCGTTCTGGCGCACGGTGGAGGTCAGCTCCTCCATCGAAGCGGCAGTCTCTTCCAGGTTGGCGGCCTGCTGCTCGGTACGACGCGAGAGATCGCTGTTGCCCGCAGCGATCTCTCCCGCCGCCAGGCGGATGCTGGCGGCCGACTGCTGGATCTGCCCGACAATCTGGGTCAACTGCTGCACGGTGCTGTTGGCATCGTCGCGCATCACCGCGAACACGCCATGGAAATCACCACGCATGCGTGCGCTGAGGTCGCCGGCGGCAATCGCGCGAAGCAGCGTCGACAGCTCGGCCAGGTTGTGATCGCTGACCTGCATCATGATGTTGAGGGTCTCCACCATGCGGCGGAAATCGTGGTCGAAGCGCTCGGCATCGCCGCGTACGGCGAAGTCGCCGGCCGCCGCGGCGGCAGCCAGCTGCTGGATCTGCTCGTTGATCGCGGCCAGGTTGATCTTGGTGGTGGCCATTGCAGCGGTGAACACCGCCTTCTCGCCCGGCAGCGCTTCCATGTCCACGCTGAGGTCACCCACCGCGTAACGCTGCATCACCTCGACCAGGCGCTGGGTGACCGCATTGCTGGAGGCCACCAGCTGGTTGCTGTCGGCCACCATGCGGCCGTACTCGCCGGGGAAGGCAGTAGCGTCCATGCGGTAGCTCAGCTCGCCGGCATCGTGGCGGCGCGCCATTTCCGCCTGCGCGGCCATCACCGCCTGCAGCTGTCCGCGCATGCCCTGCATCGCCTCCAGCAGGCGGCCCACTTCATCGTTGCTGCGCGCAGGCAAGGTGCTGTCGAGCTTGCCGGCGGCAACGTCACCCGCCACTCGCACCGCTTCGGCCAACGGGCGGATCGCCAGGCGGCGCAGCAGCACGTAGACGCCTGCGCTGAGGGTCAGCGCGGCCACCACGCCAACCAGCAACGTCAGCCACAGCAGCTGGCGCGCCTCGGCGACGATCACCGCATGCGGCATCACCACGCCCAGTGCGAAGCGCTGCGGGGCATTGCCTACGCGCAGCGGCACGTACACGCGCACATTGCCGGCCGCGTCCGGGGTGAAAGCCTCGAACCTGCGGTCGGCGGCGATGTCGGCCAGCATGCTGCGGGTCAATGCATCGCTGCGCGGCTTGCCGATCTCGGCAGCGTTCGCCGAGGCGAGCACCACGCCGTTCGGTGAGAGCAGTTCGACGCGACCTGCGCCCATCGGCTTCAGCGTGGCAAGGTGCTTCTGCAGCGCCGCCAGCGAGAAGTCGACGGTGAATACACCGAGGAACGTGCCGTTTTCGATGATCGGCGAGCTCAACGTGCTCATCAGCACCTGCTGGCCGGCGATGTCGTAGGCATAGGGTTCACTGACCTTGGGCAGCTTGTCGCGGCTGGGCACCACGTACCAGTCGGCCGAACCGTCGGCGGCTTCGGTGTAGTCGGTCATGGTCGACTGCTGTGGCTTGCCGTCATGCCAGGCCCAGTAGCTCATGTAGCGGCCGCTGGCATCGTGCATCTCGGTATTGGCGAATTCGGCATCCTTGCCATCGAAGGTATCGGCCTCCCACATGGTGCTCTTGCCCAGCCATTCCGGGTGGGTACGCAGCTGCTCACCGAGCACGGCCGCCAGGCTGGCGCGATCAGGCACGTCCCCCCGCGCACGCTGGGCGAGCACGGCTTCGACCATGGCATCGTTGCTGGCGAACGCCGTGCCCAGGTCGGCGGCGACCTGGCGCGCTTCGGCGTTGGCCTCGCTGGTCATGGTCTGGCGCGAGGCATCGATCAGGCTGGCACTGGCCTGGCGATAGATCAGGAACGCCGTCAGGCCGAAGCACAGCAGCGCGATGACGGCGGTGCCCAGCATCAGCTTGTGGGCGATGCTGCCCGGACGGCGGGCAGCGGCGGAACGGGAAGAAGGCATGGAGGGGTCCGCAAGGCAGTTCAGGACGACCGGCACCGCGAGGGCACCGCGCAGGCGCGCGATCCATCGCGCAGGCCACCGGCCGCCGGGACCCGCCCGGCGCAGGAAGCGCACCGGGTTAGCGGCCGCCTGCCAACGAGGTTGAGGCGACCGCACGACACATTCCTGAATGCACTCAGGGACGGGACAGGAACCCGCCCCGGCGCCCCCTATTCGGCCACCCGATCCTTGATCCACTCCGCGCGCGGCAACACCTCGATGCTGCCTGCGGCGTACTGCTGCAGCACAGCGTCCGGCCCGAAACGCGGCTGCCATCCCAGCTCCCTGCGAATGCGGGCGCTGTCATAGACGCGGTCGACGCTCAGCGGCAACGGCCAGCCACGGCGCTCGAACTCGGCCAGCAGCTGCGGTACGCGCCGGGCCAGTACGTTGCGTGGCTGGGTGGCCAGTTCCAGGCAATCCTCGCGCCGGAACGGGGTCGCTGCGCAGGCGATGTAGCGGGCGAAGGCCGGCCCCTCATCCAGCAGCAGCGCGGCATGGGCACTGGCCACGTCACGGGCGTCGATCCCACGATGCAACCGGAACATCGCCATCCGTTCCGGCGGCTCCGGGAAGCAGCGCCCCATCCGCAGCACGCGCACGCCGAAGTCCGGTGCGGCCGCAGCTTCAGCCAGGGCCTCGGCCTGCAGCTTGCTGCGGTGATAGATCGTTCGCGGCAACGGCTCGGTATCCTCATCGATCCAGCGGCATCCTCCTGCCACCACTGCGTGGCCGTACAGCGCGGTGGTACTGGTCAACACGAACCGCCGTGCACCTGCCTCCCGCGCCGCCTGCAGCAGGTGCGCAGTCGCGTCCACATTGATCTGCTGGAACACCGCGTCCGGTACCAGGCCAACGTGCGGCGCATGCAGGGCTGCGGTATGGATGACCGCGTCGACGCCCTGCACCGCGCGCACGACGGCTTGATGATCGGTGACATCGGCAATGATGCGCGTGGTGGCGAACGGGCTGCGGTCCAGACCAACCACTTCATGGGCAGCCGCCAACGCGCCGAAGATCGCGCGCCCGATCCGCCCGGAACTGCCGGTCAACAGAATCTTCATTGAGTCCATTCACTCGAAGCGCCCGGGAACTACCGGGATGCTTCGATTCTAGGCATGCAACGGCGCATCTGCGATAGGACAACCGCGCAACCGTGCGTTCATCTTGACGACTTCGGCGGAGCCAGCAGTTGGCGCGCGATGAACAGCGGGTCGTCGCCGCCTGCCACGTCAGGCGCGACACCGGTCCGTTCCCAGTTTTCACCGGTGCGCAGATTGATCGGTTGCCGATCCGGAATGCTGATCTGATAGCCATCGGGCAGCAGCACAGGATCATCGAACATATGTGCGGCACCACCACTGCGGCCGCCGACGATGCGCGCACGTCCCAGGGCCTGCAGCGAATACGCGACGAACTCGGCCGCCGAGCCGGTGCGGCGGTCGATCAGTATCACCAGCGGCTTCAGGTACAGCGGAAGGCTCGCTGGCGGCAGCGGCACCGGGGTACGCCGGCCACGTTGCTCCAGCGCCTGCACTGCAGTGACACCTGGCTCCAGCAGGGTCCGCACCAGCAGGTCGGCGCTGCCATCATCACCGCCCCCGTTCTGGCGCAGATCCAGCACCAGACCCTGGGTGTCGGCCAGCAGGGTGAACGCTGCCGCCAGCCTGGGCCTTGCCAGATCGAGCGGATAGAAGGTGCTCAGGCGCAGGTAACCGAGATTGCCTTCCAGCACCCGCACCTCGCGCACGCCCGCACCATTGCTGCGTGCATCCGCACGCCAGGCCATCAGCCAATCGTCCTGGCCGGCGCCGGCCTCCACCCGTTCCACATGGAAGTGGCCGTCGAACACGTCCAGATCCTGGTTCAGGCGCGCACTGAAGCCCTTCGGGTCCGTGCAGCTGTCCACATAGCGCTGCTGGGTGGACCAGCCACGCACCGCATCGGCGATGCGTGCGCCTTCGGCCACGTCCAGGTAGTGCGCCTCTATTGCCGCAGCCGCCGCCTGCAGCACTGTGTCCTGGCCCGGGCAGGACGCTGCCAGCAGCGTGCCCAGCATCCACGAAACCACCATGACTGCCCCCGCATTGATGATATGTAAGCGCTTATATATCATTGTGGGCATGGATCTCCAACTTGCCAGCCTGGGCACCCTGCTGCGCGCCCTGCTCGATCAGCTCGACCCGGCGGTCGAGCAGGCCTATCGCGACCTGCAGCTGGACTTCCGGCCGCGCTACACCCCCGTGCTGCACACGCTGATGGCGCAGGGCCCCTGCCGCATCAAGGATCTGGCGCTGGCCTGCGGACTCAGCCATTCGGCACTCAGCCAGACGGTGGCCGCGATGGTGCGCGACGGCTGGCTGCACGCCGTCATCGGCGAAGACAGCCGCGAGCGCATCCTGCAGCTGAGCCCGCACGCACTGCAGGCACTGCCGGTGCTGCAGGCGCAATGGCAGGCCACCGCACGCGCCGCACGCAGCCTCGATGCGGATCTCGGCCAGTCGCTGGAACAGGTGCTGCGCGAGGCTCTGCAGGTTCTGGAGCAGCGGCCATTCGCGCAACGACTGCGCGACGCCCGCCGGCGCTGACACTGCGCCGTCGCCGATGTGTCGCCTCTTCGAGGACGGCAACTCCCGCTGCGTTCGCCTGAATGGCCACGTCATCGACCGCGTGCGCACATGGCGTGAAGGCCACGGCGAGGATGGCGACCTGGACTTAGCACGCGTTGGCCAAGCATGGGCGCTGCCGTTGACGACGGCGCCGACCCTGCAGCAGGAGACGTCCCATGACCGACCAGAATCACCGCTCCAACCGGGGCTTCGCCTCGATGGACCAGGACAAACAGCGCGCGATCGCCGCCAAGGGCGGGCGCGCGGCACATGCCTCCGGCAATGCGCACGAATTCAGCCCTGACGAAGCGCGTGCTGCAGGCCGCAAGGGCGGCGAAGCGATCAGCCGCGACCGGCAGCACATGGCCGCGATCGGACGCGAAGGTGGGCACGCACGCCACGCCAATGCACGCCAGCAACAGCAGCAGATCGAGCACGGTGCAGAGGATCCACACCCCCAGCAGCGGTGACCCCGCGCGGTCAGGCCGGGGCGCGCTGCCGATACAGCCCAAGCGCCACAAGCAGGGCCAGCGCACCCGCCGCCGCCATCGCCCAACCGAACCCGCTGGCCATCGCATTGCGGTACCACGTCAGCACCTGCGGCGTGGCATGCATCGAGCCTGGGTGCAGGACGAGTTCACGCGCCTGCGCAACAAGCCGCTGCTGCCCTGCGGCCTGCGCGCAAGCGGTGAACTGCTGTACGGCACGCTGGCCCATCAGGCTGCCCAGCAACGCGATGCCCAGGCTCATGCCTGCCTGGCGCAGCGCGTTCATCGTGGCTGAGGCAATACCTGCGCGTTCGGCCGGTGCGTTGGCCATGACTGCCATGCCGGTCGCCGGCACTGCCAGCCCCATTCCAATGCCAAGCAGCATCAGCACGGCGCTGGCATAAGCGCGCGAAGTAGCCGGTTCGAACGTGGCCATCACGCACAGCGCCACCCCGGCCAGGGTGTAGCCCAGCACCAGCGCGGCGTGCAGGCCGAGGTGGGCGACCAGACGACCGAACAACAGCGAGACAACACCCATCAACAGGAACTGGGGAGCCAGCTGTGAGCCCGCCAGCGCGGCACCATGTCCCTGCGCCTGCTGGAAGAACAGCGACAGGAAAAACAGGCTCGCATAGGCAGTGAAGCCCAGCACGAACGAGGCCAGGTTGAGCATGCCGAAGCGGCGGTCGGCAAACAGGTCCAGCGGCAGCAGTGGGCGTGCCACCCGCCGCTCGACGATGCCGAACAGGATCAGCCCGGCAGTTGCGGCGCCCAGCGCCAGAAGCGTCACCGGGGCCAGCAGGCCATGCTCGCCGATCGCGATCAGGCCATAGCACAGCGCGCCCAGCGCAACGATGCTGAGCAGCTGCCCGGCCGGATCCAGTGCGGCGTGCTGCGGGTGGCGTCGTTCGGCAATGCCCCAGGCGCCAAGCGCAAGCGCCAGCAGCCCCAAAGGCAGGTTGATCAGGAAGATGCTGGGCCAACCGGCGCGCTGCACCAGCGCACCGCCCAGCAACGGGCCGAGCACCAACGCCAGCGCGCTGAAGGCGGACCAGCCACCGATCACGCGCGCGCGCTGGCCTGGATCGGGAAATGCGTGACTCAGGATCGGCATCGCACTGGGAATCAACAGCGCACCTGCCACGCCCTGCACCGCGCGTCCGGCGACCAGGGTCGAAAGATCCTTGGCGCAGGCGCACAGCAGCGAGCCCATGATGAAGGTGGCGACGCTCAGCAGCCACATCCGCCGATGACCGTAGCGATCCCCCAACGGACCGGCTGACAGCATCAGCGCCGATAGTGCGATCGCGTAGGCGTTGATCACCCACTGCAGGCCTGCCATGTCGGTCTGCAGCGCCTGCTGCAGGGTTGGCAGTGCCACGTTGACGATGCTGATGTCCAGCGAAGCGAGGAACGTACCGAGGTAGGCCGCCAGCACCAGGGCGGGCCGTTGGAGGCGTTTCATGCGTGGATCCCGGGGGGAGGATGTGCGCGCATCCTAGCGATTGACTGACCGTCGGTCAATGACCGACGGTCAGTCAGTGTGAAGAGGCAGCTAGAATGGCGGCCGTCACACCCGGATACCGCCCACCATGCAGACCCCAGCTGTCGCCAGGCCTCGCACCAAGCCCGCCGAAACCCGCCAGGAGGAACTGATGGACGCCGCCCAGGCGTTGTTCCTGTCGCAGGGTGTGGACGCCACCACCATCAGCGACATCGTCGCAGCGGCCGACGTGGCCAAGGGCACCTTCTATACCTATTTCGCCTCACGCACCGAGATCCTGCAGGCGCTGGCGCAGCGCTACACGCGGCAGTTCATGGAAGAGGTCGAGCGGGCCGTGCAGCAGCACCCTGCCGGTGATGGCGCAGCGCGCCTGCGCGCCTGGATCCGCGCCAACATCGAGATCTACGTGCGCACCCACGCGTTGCATGACGTGGTGTACGCCAACCATCACCACCACCAGCGCGGCAACGCCGAGCGCAATGCGATCCAGCAGCAATTGCTGGGCATCCTCGAGGCGGGCAACGCCGCTGGACTGTGGCAGCTTCCAGCGCCGCAGGTCACCGCCTCGCTGATCTATGCCGGCGTGCACGGCGCCACCGACGACCTGATCGCCACGCCGGCACAGGATGCCGATGCGTTCATCGAAGCCGTGGAAGCGGATTGCCTGCGCATGGTCGGTGTTCCCGCAGCTCCGGCGCGCGGCGGCAGACGCCGCTGAAGCAACGCTCCCCGCTCAGGTGTGGGCGAGAATGTTCAACAGCCGCCCGAACGGGTCGCGGACGAAGAAGCGACGCACGCCCCAGGGCTCGTCGGCCGGGCCATACTCCAGCGGGATGCCGGCCGCGTGCATGCGGTCCAGCACCTGCTGCAGGTCGTCCACTTCAATCGACAGGTCGGGCACCGCGGTGCCGGAACCCCCTTCGCTGGCAAAGCTCACCTGCGCCAGCGCACTGCCCTGCCCGCCATGGGTGACGATCCAGCCATGATCCATCACCACCGGCATGCCCAGCAGTCCGCCATAGAACGCTGCGGCACGCGCCGGGTCAGGCGTGGCGATGTTGGCGACAATACGTTTGACGGCCATGTGCAGCGGCTCCGGTGCGATTTCCCATCCTCGCTGCTGCGTGCATGGCCCGCAAGCGGGCTCAGCCCACCAGACGCCCGCATCGCCATCTGAGGCGATCGCTGAAACAGAAGAGCCCCGTCGATGACGGGGCTCCACGTACGGCTCAAACGGCGCGACTCACACGCCCATGCACAGATCGACCACGCAGGTGTTGTACGCCTGTTGGCATTCACCGGCATCGGTGCCACTGGCCAGGCACATCTGATAAGCCCGCCAGCAGGGCTGGTCACAGGGCTCGACTGGCCCAGCCACCGCCACCGAACCGGTACACGCCAACGCGAATACCGCCACTGCAATCACCTTCCTGATAACACGCATCGCCATCACTCCTTGATAAGCCTGGTGAGCCCAGGCCGGCCCACGTTAGCGAGGACATGGGGAGACGAAGTGAAGCCCACTGTCACGCACACTTAACCCGTTCACAATTTTCCTTTCACATTCATGGGGGATATCGCCACGGATTGGCGTTAACGGCCTTGTTGTCCGTCCATCAAGGAAGTTGCCCGATGAATCACCCGCTGCACGGCCGTTCGTCCCACTCCCGCTCCCCGCTGCACAGCCGCCTCGCCCTGGCCGTGTCCAGCGCCCTGTTGCTTGCCGCTGCATCGCCCGCCATGGCCAGCGAAGCGCTCGACGCATGGCAGCAACAGCGCCAGCTGCAGGCGGCCTGGGCACAGCCCGACGTCAGCGCGCCTGCAGCACCTACGGCCACCACGCCAGCGGCATCGCCCGCCCTGCTCGGCAATCCGGGCGATGCCGCCAGCTGGCGCAGCGATGAATTCAACGCCGACTGGGGACTGGGTGCGATGGGCGCCGACTACGCGTATGCCCGCGGCCTGACCGGCAAGGGCGTGCGCCTGGCGCTGTTCGACACCGGCTCGGCACTGGCTCACCCCGAATTCGCCGGCCGCAACACCTCCAGCATCACCATCGGCCCGAACTGTGCGTCACCGGGAACCGTCGGCGGTACCGGTGCGTGCAGCCAGACACAGGGTGATCGACCGGGAATCAACTACTACACGCTCGGCGCGGGCGTGCCGGCTTCCCTGCAGGCCACCATCATTGCCGCAGGCCGTGAATGGGGTTTCCGCTATGCCGACCACGGCACGCATGTGCTCGGAACCATTGGCGCCAACCGCAATGGCACAGGGATGCACGGCGTCGCCTTCGGTGCCGATCTGACGACCGCTCGCGTGTTTGGTGACACTTACTACGAGTGGAAGCCTCAGACGGGCGGAGGCTACCTGCCTGAAGCTGTGGAACGGACGGACCCCGATGGTGCTGCAAGGCTGGACATGTACGCGCAGCTGCAGGCGCAAGGCGTGCGTGCCATCAATCACAGCTGGGGCATCTCCACCCGGAACATGACCGTGGCCGCACTGGATGCCCAGTACGCACGCATCGGTGCCGGCTACGACGTATACGGAAGCATCTACAAAGACAGTGCGAACGCCCCTGCTTCGCAGTTGATCCAGGTCTGGTCGGCCGGCAATGGCAGCGGCGCCGTCGCGGGTATCACCGCGGCCTTGCCGCGCTGGAAGCCGGAGATCGAGCCTTACTGGCTGGCCGTCGCCAACGTTCGCCAGCCCAATGCAGCCAATGGCGAAACCGACTACGTGATCAACGCAGGCTCGAGCATCTGCGGCGCTGCCGCCAACTGGTGTATTTCCGCACCGGGAACGGCAATCCTCAGCACCATCGTTTCCGGTGACATCCAGGGACGGCTGGAGAAGACCGCAGACTACGTCCGCCTTCTCATCGACAGCCAGAATCCCACGTACGACTACGGCCGGAAGACCGGCACTTCCATGGCTGCCCCCCATATCACCGGCGCACTCGGCCTGTTGATCGAGCGCTTCCCCTATCTGGACAACGCCCAGGTGCGCGACGTCCTGCTGACTACCGCGCGCGATCTCGGTGCCGCTGGCGTCGACCCGATCTATGGCTGGGGCATGGTTGACCTGCGCAGGGCCATCGAGGGCTATGGCTCGCTGCGCGTGGATACCAACGTAGAGATGAACCAGAAGGCCGGCGGCCTGAAGGTGTGGGAAGGCGATGCCTGGGACGACTGGACCAATGACATCGGCGGCCCTGGCAAACTGACCAAGTCCGGCATCGGCTGGCTGCGCCTGAGCGGCGACAACAGCTTCAACGGCGCGGTGCTGCGTGAGGGTACGCTGGAGTTGAACGGCAGCAACACCCTCACCTCCGCGGTCGATGTGCAAGGCGGCCAGTTCCTGCTCAACGGCAGCCTGGTCTCCACCGCACTCACCACCACGGGTGGCGTCAGCACGGTCAGCGCCAACGGCGTGCTGAAGGACAGCAACATGACCATCAACGGCGGCGTGGTGTCCTTCAATGGCATGCAGACCGGCGGCACCACCACGGTCGGTGGCAACGGCCTGCTGAAGGGTATCGGCACGTTGGGCAGCACCCGAGTGGACGGCACCATCGCCCCCGGCAATTCGATCGGCACGCTGACCATCAACGGCAACTACGTGCAGGGCGCGACCGGCGTCTACGCCGCCGAACTCGCGCCTGGCGGGCGCAGCGACCAATTGCACGTGACCGGTACCGCCACCCTCGGCGGTACCCTGGTCGCGTTGCCGGAACCGGGCATCTATTATCTCGGCGAGCAGTTCAACTTCATCCGCGCCGACGGTGGCATCAACGGCCAGTTCGCGAAAACCGACTTCAGCGCGTTCTCGCCGTTCCTGCAGTTCAGCCTCGCCTACGGGGCCAATGGCACCCGCATCGACGTGGCACGCGGTGCCTCGCTGGCCAGCGCCGCCACTACACCGAACCAGCGCGCTGTGGCCGCTGCGGCGGACCTGCTGGCAATCAACCAGGGCTTGCCCAAGCCGCTGACCCAGCTGTTCCCGCAGCAGGTCGGCGGCGTACTCGACGGCCTCAGCGGCGAACTGCACGCAGCCACGCCGCTCGCACTGGTGGAAGGCAGCCGCTACGTACGCGATGCCGCGATGTCCCGCCGTGCAGGTGCAGTCGCGCCGGGAGCCGATGCGGGCGACGCCACCGGCGCCTGGGTGCAGGCTCTGGGCGGCAACAGCAAGCTGGACGGCAACAGCAACACCGCCCGCACCGACGCCAACAGCAATGGCCTGCTGGTCGGTATCGACCGCGAGTTCTCCGGCTGGCAGGTCGGCGTGCTGGCTGGCACCGGCCGCACCGACGTCAAGCAGCAGGCGCGTCGTGCCAAGTCGAAGATCGACAACACCCACTTCGGTGCATATGCCAGTCACAACTGGGGCGGCTTCGGCCTCCGTGGCGGCGTCGCCTGGAGCAAGCACAAGGTGAAGAGCACCCGCGATGTCGACTTCGCAGGGTTCAGCGACAGCCTGAGCGCACGCTACAACGCGCATACCCGCCAGGCCTTCATCGAAGCCGGCTACCGCTTTGGCAGCCCGGAGGCCGGGCTGGAACCCTACCTGCAGGTCGCACGCGTGGAGGTGGACCTGAAGCAGATCAATGAGCGCGGTGGTGCAGCCGCCCTGCACGGCAAGGTAGATGACACCGGCACCACGGTCGCCACCGCTGGCCTGCGCTTCGACAAGGGCCTGAAGGCATCGTTCCAGCAGGACAGCTGGCTGCACCTGCGTGGTGGCGTGGGCTATCGCCGCGCCTCGGGCGACCGCAGCCAAGTGGGCAACCTCGCCTTCGCCAACAGCGGCACCACCTTCTCGGTCGAAGGCGCCCCGATTGCCGACAGTGCCGTGGTGGCCGAGCTGGGCCTGTCGGCGTGGCTGACTCCGCGCCAGCAGCTGGAGCTGGGTTACAGCGGCCAGTACGGCAGTGAAAGCCGCGACCACAGCGCCAACGTGCGCTGGTCGGTTCGTTTCTAGACGCGTGTTCTCTTGACGGTTTGGGGCGGCCTCAGGGCCGCCCCCTTTTTATCCACGCCCCAGGACCATGCGCGATACCCCTGGATCATCGCGTCCTGCATCCATCCGTGGAGCATCACGCGTGGATGAAGATCGACTGGAGCCGGGTCGCCCAACCATTGCACCCGGTGGAGTTGAAGGCCTCGAGCCGGACATTCTTCCCCGATGTCAGCGCTGCCAACGCCGCCGCGTAGGCTTCCTTTGCACCGGGCCGGGACATGTCGATTGCAAAAGTATCGGTATTGCAGAAAGCCGTACTCGAAACATGCACGTACACAATTCCCGCCGGGCCGTCCATGTACGGCCGCAGCGACAGAATCGTCATCTGATCGCTGGTGGGCTCCGCCTTCAGTGGTGCAGACAGGCACAAGGCCAACGTCAAGGCCAACCCCGCTCCCAATCTCCTGCGGAGACCCGGCGTCGCGTCATTCATCATCATGTAGTTCCCCTGTGGATTCAGACATCAGGCAGCGTCACGGCCCTCAGCTGCATTGTCCCCGAGATGCAGCCGTCGACACGCAACCCGACACGCAGCTTGTTCTGCCAGGCGATGAGCAGCATCGACACCATCTCCCTCTGCATCGGATGATCATTGAGAAGAATGAGGCGATTGCCACCACCACAATCCGAGCCCGCAGGAAGCACACCCTGCGTCACGAGGTAGAACCCTTCCCCGCCCCAGCCCGTTGCGACGGATACGATCCGATGGCCTTCCAGATTGTAAGGCTCTGCATTTGCCGTTGAGGCCAGGACAGTTCCCAGCACTGCCATCAGCGCCAACAACACCTTGCCGCCGATGGCGCCACGCAGGCGCGATACAGCACGTACTCCATCCATGTTGCTCGTTCCCCTGTCATGAATAACCGGTTTCCGCTGCGCTGCGGCACGTGCGGTCCGCTACGCTCAGCCCAGCAGCAGCTGGTACAGCAGGGGCACGATGTCGCCCTGCGGACGCTGGACATGCGAGACATCGGACACCGGCGTGCAGCTCCCCGTGGCGCCACAGGCAAGCACGCGATACGCATAGCTGGTGGCAGGGCGTGCCGCAGACGTCCAGTTCGCCGCGTTGCCTTCGTAGACCGTGGTCCAGGTCACCCCGTCCACGCTTTCCTCGACGACGTAGCGGACGGCAGAGGCCACAGGTGACCAGCCAACGAAGTCCTTCGCCGCCGGCGAATGCCGCATCGGCATCGCCGCCTTGGCGACCAGGCTCCCGCCCAGCGTGATGTAATCGGTCCGCTTGTCCTCGCGCTCGCTCGCCTGGTAGCGGAGGACGCCGGCGTGGTCGTACATCGAGGTGATCCGTCCGAGCGACGAATCCGTCTGCGTGCGGCGTCCGTCAGCGTCGTAACGGTAGCTCTCGGAACCTGCCGCCGTACGCAGCCGGTTGCCGAAGTCGAAGGCGAACTGCTGTCCGTTCTTCGCCCGCAGGTTGCCCTGCGCATCGTAGGCCAGGCCGACCACGGTCGCCCCTCCGCAACCGTTGATCTTCACGTTGGTCAGACGCCAGGCGTTGTCATAGCAGTAGTGATGGTCACGGCCGAGAATCGTCACGCGCGTGAGGTTGTCCAAGGCGTCGTAGCTGTAGCTCGCCGAGCCGAACATGGGTGAGGACGCCGAAACGAGCCGATCCAGCGCGTCATAGCCCAGATTACGGTTGCCACGCTGGTTGCGGCCCGTGGCACCGTCAGTGATTGCCATCACATTGCCGACCGCATCGTAGTCGTAGCCATCGCTGAGGATCCGGGTTGCACCAAGCGCGTCCTGGCTTACATCCGGCAACTGGCGCGCGTTCTGCACCATCGTGTGGACAATACCGTTGCCATAGGTGAACTGACGGATCGCCCCGTTGGGGTAATAGCCCACGCCAACGGCGTAGGAACCCGCCTGCCCGGCCTGTCCCAGCGCGTTGGGCGCATACGCGACCACGTTGCCGGAGGGATAGCGATGCGCGGAAAGGTTGCCCAATGCGTCGTAGGCATACCCCATCGCCAGCGCTTCGCCATCGGCGGGGCTCTGCACCTCACCGATGAGCAGCCCGCGACGGTTGTACGCATAGCTGTTGTGCGTCTCCACCCCGGCGTTCAACGTGGTGACCTGCTTGACCTTGCCATCGGGCCAGTAGCTCCAGCGCTGGTTGCCATTGCCGTCAGGGAACTGCAGCGATGCGAGCCGGTTGCGTGCGTCATAGGAACGCACCACCCGGCGCCCGCTCGCCGCGGCAATGTCCTGGTTGCAGTTGCCTGCATCGGACAGGTCCAAGCCCTGCGCGCTTCCAACCGGGTTCGATGCGGCGTCGTAGTCAAATACGGTTGCGCCGGTTTCCGGCTCGATCGTCTTGCACAGCCGCTGCGCCGCATCGTAGACATAGCGCCGGGTCGACGTCACCGAGCCATTGCCGGCCCTGCGGGTGATCGACGTCGGCTTGCCGAAGACGTCCCGCGGGATGTCCAGCACGGCTCCCTCTGCCAGTTCGATACGTACCGGCCAGTCAAGCTTCGCGGCATCTGCACCGGTGTAGGTCACGACAGTCGGGATACCCCTGGCATTGGTCGTGCGCACGCGCCGCCCCGGCAGGTACTCGGTTCTGGTGACCAGCGCGCCGATCTCCGAATCCTGGCTGACCTGGACCACCCGCCCCAACGCGTCGTACGTGGTACGGACGCCAGTTCCGGCGTCCTGGACCGCACCGACCCCCGCGACAGGATAGGACTGGAAGGTGACCCGCCCCTCCGTGTCATAGGCGGTCACCGAGGCCCGCTGCGTGCCGGCCTCGTTGCCCGCGTCGTACTCGCGCACCAGCAATGGGCGCCACAGCGCATCGTAGTAGGTGACCTTGCGCGCATTGCCGGTGCTGACCGTCTGCCGCCAATGGCCGGCAGGAATGCCGTACTCGGCGCCGCCCACCTGGGCAAACTGTGTCGTGGTGGACGCCCAGTCCACCGTATCGCCGTCGGGATGGTCGACAAGCGACATGCGCCCCATCGCGTCGTAGTCGTAACGCGTGGTGTTGCCCCGGCCGTCGGTGATCCACCGTATCCAGCCATTGTCATCCACGCCGGCAGACTGGGACGAACCATCCGCGTACTGGATGGTTCCGGGGATGCCTCGCTTCCAGCCGGACAGGCTCACCGTATTGCCACGCCCATCCACCACGGCGCGAACGGTACCATCACCATTGTAGTGAATGGTCTGCTGGAGCTGGCCGAAGGCATAGATCCGCTGGGGCTTCGCGGTGGCCGGGTCATAATCCACCTGGGACTCGATCCGGCCCGTGTCCTGGTTGACCGACGTCCGGACCTGGCCAAGCACCCACTTCGACAGATCATCGTGATAGGTGATGACGTTGGTCTTGCTGTAAGACTGCGCCCCGGCGCTTCCAACGAACGTGCCCAGGAACATCATTGCGGAAAGTGCATTAACTCGACGCATCATCAGTGGGCCTGTTCGCAATGGATGGCGATGGGACAACCAGGACCAGGCACCGGAAGGACCGGCGAGGCACACATCACGGCAAACCGCGCACACGCAGAAAACCGGACGCGGCTGCATCCGGTTGGCGGTTGACGCTGATGATGGACGAAGCCCCCTTCGTCATGCCGTGCCTGTTCCCTGGACTCGGCCAAGTATAACCATGAAAACGGGGCGGAACGCCCGGCCCTTCGCAGCCCTGGTGGGCTGCGAAGGTTCCCGGACAATGATGCGCCTGCGGAACTCGACGGCCGCGATGGGCCGCCCGGCGCTGGGCGTCAGGCGGCCTTCATGGCGTGCTTGCGTGCCCGCATGACGTTGTGGCACTCCTGCACATCCGGCAGCAGCTGGGTCACTTCCTGGCGCACCGCCGGCGGCAGATCGTTGTCCTGCAGCACATCCTTGAACGCGCCCAGCAGTCGGTCTTCGGATTCTTCCAGTTCGGCCACGTAACCGTAGTTGGTATCACCAAACGCGGCGCGCACCTTGCCGTAGAACTGCTGCATCGAGCCGACCATGGTGCCGTGCTCGGCCGGCTTGCCACCGCTGGCGGCAACCGAACCACTCAGTGCCGCGACGATCCGCGCCTTGACCCCGGCGATGCGGGTGAACAGTGCCGACAGTTCGGCATCCTTTACCTTTGTTGCGGCTTCTTCATAGAAGGACTTGCCATCGCGGGCGATCTCGATCAGGTCGTTGAGGCGATGTTCGATGGTGGACTGGGTGCTCATGGCGTCGCTCCTGTGTGCTCGAAAGTCGGTGGAGAATGGCAGCGCGATCACGCTGCCTTCGGACACCACTCTGGACAGCTGCACGTGCCGGCTGGGTGAGTGCGGATTGATGTGCACGTCACCATCCGGAACACGTGCTGACTTCTTCATTGCCGGCATCATCGATGTTCACGGAAAATGAGCGTGCAATGCATGCCTCACCATGGCGCGATGACGATGATCAGGCTGATCAGCAGCGCTATCGCCAGAATCACCAGCAGCACATGCCATTGCTTCCAGGTCGGTTTCGGCTTGCCAGGCGTATTCATCGGTGGCCTCCTGTATATGCCGGGAAAGGAGCTGCCAGACTGAAGCGAAACGACATTGCACAACGTCGACGTGACGTGCATTCCTCGTGCAGGACATCCGCCCATGCGTGGAGATGACACGCCCGTGACCCGGCTCAGATGTGTACGGGGTGCCGGGGGCCTCTCGATCCTCGAATGCCCATCCATCGACGCATGACCGCAACTGCTTCGGCGAGGTGAAGAGAGCATCGGGTGCTGTCGATTTCCGCCCCCTTGGTACGTCGAAACAGGAGAGGCAGGCCTTCCGGCCTGCAGGAGCACCGCGATGTCCCCCATTCTCACCGCCTTTGCCACCTCACCCGACCGCGGCCAGGGCCTGGCCCGCGACATGCGCGTACGCTGGGCGCTGGAGGAGCTGGGCGTGCCCTATGACGTGCAGCTGCTGACCTTCGCCGAGATGAAGCAGCCCGCGCACCTGGCACGGAACCCGTTCGGGCAGATTCCCACCTGGCAGGAGGACAATCAGGTCCTGTTCGAATCCGGCGCAATCGTCCTGCACCTGGCCGAGCTGCACTCTGGCCTGCTGCCCCTCGATCCGGACGCGCGCATGCGCGCAGTCATGTGGGTGTTCGCCGCGCTGAACACGGTGGAGCCGCCCATCGTCGAGCGCTCCATGGCGTGGGTGCTGGAGCGCGAGCAGCCCTGGTATGCACAGCGGTTGGTGATGCTGGACGAGCGCGTGCGGACGCGTCTCTCACAGCTGTCCGCGTGGTTGGGCGCGGCGGCGTGGCTGGACGGCGGGTTCAGCGTGGGCGACCTGATGATGGTCTCGGTGCTGCTGCGCCTGAAGAGCAGTGGCCTGCTCGACGAGTACCCGCTGCTGCTGGCCTATGTGGCACGGGCGACGCAGCGTCCCGCCTACCAGCGCGCGTTCGCGGCGCAGCTGGCGGTATTCCAGAACGGGTAGTTCCACGCCATGCGTGGAAACACTCAGCGCAACCTGGGCCGGCAGGCGGCCTGCACCAGCATCAGCTGCGCCACCAGGATCAGCATCGCGCAGCCTGACAGCAGCCATGGATCGATGTACCACTGCGCGTTGAAACTGAAATCACCGGCGGAAATGCGCTTCCAGCCGTTGAAGTGCTGCATCGCCGCGACCACGAACGCGAAGCCGCCACTGGCGAATGCAAGCCAGGGTACGACGATGCCACCCGGCCGCGCGAACAATGTCAGCACGCCCAGCACACCGATCACCGTGCGTTGTACGCGGCAGTACGGGCAGACATAGGCCATCCCGCTCCACTCCACCGCCCAGGCCAACAGGCTGACCAGCACGGCCGCGCCTGCCGCTGTGTACAGGACTTTCGGCGTGATCGTCATGCCACCCTCGTGTGCCATCCCGCACTCCTTCGTTCAAAGACCCGGGCAGGGTAACAGTGCCGCAGCCTCATCCCTTCTTGATGACGGTCCGCTTGCCGATGGTGCTGGTCTTGCCGGCGGTCGGTCTGGCCAGGCCAGGAATCAGGAAATCGGTGGCCTTGTGGCCCATCGACACCTTGGACGCCAACCAGCGCGGCATGCGCCCGCGACCGGTCCAGGTCAGGCGCTTGTATTCCGGGTCGCGATACTTGGGCGCGATTTTGCCGGATTTACGGCGGGCGGGTTTGCGGGCGGGCGCAGGTGTTTCCGAGGCTTCGCCACCGAAGAGTTCTTCGAGGGTGTAACCGGCTTCGGCCGCGGCGGCCTTCAACATCCGCCGCACCGCGCTGGCCGGACGGCGGCTGGAAATGAGCTGTTTCCGCTGTTCAGCGGCAACCACCAAGGCGCCCAGCTCCCGAAGGCTGAGCGATTCAATATCGATCGTCATGGTGGAAAGGTCTCCTGCGGGCGGCCAGCTGTCAAGGCGCCTTGCCCGCTGCGTAGACACGGGCTTCACTGCCGGTGGGCTCCGATCGCCTTCGCCAGCCATCTCCGAGGAACCCGACGTGAGCAACTCACCGCATTCGCTCGCCTACCTGCTTGCGCGCATCCTGCTGATGGCGCTGTTCCTGGTATCCGGCATCGGCAAGCTCGGCGACCTCAACGGTACCCAGGGCTACATGGAAGCCATGGGGGTACCCGGCATCCTGCTGTGGCCGACCATCGCCTTCGAGATCGGCAGCGGCCTGTGCATCCTGCTGGGCTTCCAGACCCGACTGGTATCGATCGTGCTTGCGGGCTTCAGCCTGGTCACCGCCTTCATCTTCCACCACAACGTTGCCGACC
Organism: Stenotrophomonas sp. 78350_Sma; assembly: GCF_056482105.1. Classification (NCBI taxonomy): domain Bacteria; kingdom Pseudomonadati; phylum Pseudomonadota; class Gammaproteobacteria; order Lysobacterales; family Lysobacteraceae; genus Stenotrophomonas; species Stenotrophomonas sp. 78350_Sma. The sequence continues at coordinate 4,101,756 of NZ_CM151182.1, forward strand.
CGACCCAGCAGATCATGTTCCTGAAGAATATGGGGTTGGCCGGTGGGTTCCTGCTGCTGGCCTGCACCGGGGCTGGGCGATACAGCCTTGATGGGCGCGGGCGGCGTGGGTGATGTTCATTGCTGTGCGCGCCGCCTGATCCGGAAATGATTCCGGTAGGCCGAAGGGGACATGCCAACGATGCTCTGGAATGCCTTGCGGAATGCGCTCACATCGTCGTATCCCAATGTCGAGGCCAGTTGTGCAACAGGGATATCGCCGAGCTGCAGCGCGTCCCTGGCCTTGGCCATCCTGACCTGCCGGATGTAGTCGGCAGGATTGAGTCCGGTGGCCTTCTGGAATCGCCGGATGAATGTTCTTTCGGTCAGGTGGGCACGCTCGGCCAGGGTACTCACCGTATGACGCAGCCCAGGCTCAGCGAGGATGGATCGCTGGACAGCCAGCAGCGCTGCGTCATCGTGATCCAGCTTTGGCAGGAATCCCTGCAACGGCCGCTGGTCCTGCCGGATCCCGTCACTGAGCATGAAGCGGGCTGTTGCCAGCATCACGCTGGAGCCCATCGTGCGATCGACGATCAACAGGCCCAGATCATTCCACGCAAGGATCGCGCCTGACGTAACGACGTCGCCATCATCGATGACGACATTCTCGGTGGTCACCTGGACGTCGGTGTAGGTGCTGGCAAGCAGGCCCGCGAACGCCCAGTGCGTCGTGACCCGTCGCCGTGCAAGCAGGCCGGTCTGGGCAAGCACGAAAGCACCCGCGCAGACGGAGCACATGATCGTGCCGCCGGAATGGAGCGCCTTGAGCCACTGCGCCTCGTGTGGCATCGCGGACATGCGCTCAGGCATCGCCACACTCGGCGGCGAGATCACGAAGGCGGGGGCATTCACATCGCCGGGATCGCTGTCCCAGCAACATTCCATGCGGCCCGATTGCGGGTTCCATTGCCAATGCGTCACCCGGATGAAGGACCGCCGGTCATCCTCGTGAGGATACGCCGCCCATTCATTCGCGATCCGGAACAGATCGGTCAGGCCGTGGACGGCCGCCATCTGGCAATCCGGGTAGATCAGCAGAGCGACTTCGATCCGCTTGTCAGTTTCGATACCCATGAATGTCACCTCCACCAATTTCAATTGATACAGCGCTACCCAAGAATGGATTCGGGCGGAGTGATGGCCGCCCCAGCATAGAAGGAATCGCATGCCTGGGGCCACTCCCGCGACACGCACCGTCAGCGTCCCTGCTCCTGCACCGATGCAGGTCGCCGCGACGCAGGACGTTCTCCAAACCCAACAGCGAGGAACCTTGAAATGGCTACGGTTACCACCAAAGACGGCGTCGAGATCTTCTACAAGGACTGGGGTCCGCGCGACGCCAAGGTCATCCATTTCCATCATGGCTGGCCGCTCACCGCCGACGATTGGGACGCGCAGATGCTGTTCTTCGTCAACAAGGGCTATCGCGTGGTCGCGCATGATCGCCGCGGTCACGGCCGCTCCAGCCAGGTATGGGACGGGCATGACATGGACCACTATGCCGACGATGTTGCCGCCGTGGTCGAGAAGCTGGGCACCCAGGGCGCCATGCATGTGGGCCATTCCACCGGCGGCGGCCAGGTGGTGCGCTACATCGCCCGCCATGGCGAGAAGAACGTGTCCAAGGCGGTGTTGATCAGCTCGGTGCCGCCATTGATGGTCAAGACCACAGCCAACCCACAGGGCACGCCCAAGGAGGTCTTCGACGACTTCCAGGCGCAGCTGGCGGCCAACCGTGCGCAGTTCTACCACGACGTACCGGCGGGCCCCTTCTACGGCTACAACCGACCCGGTGCGAAGCCCTCGGACGCGGTGATCTGGAACTGGTGGCGGCAGGGCATGCAGGGCTCGGCCAAGGCGCACTACGATGGCATCGTTGCCTTCTCGCAGACCGATTTCACTGAAGACCTGAAGGGTATTTCCATTCCGGTGCTGGTGATCCACGGCGATGACGACCAGGTGGTGCCGTATGCCGACTCCGGCGTCCTTTCCGCGAAGCTGGTGAAGAACGGCACGCTGATCACCTACGAAGGTGCACCGCACGGTATTCCGACCACGCATGCCGACCGGATCAACGCCGACCTGCTGGCGTTCCTGGAAAGTTGATCATGAAGGGCCCGGGAAGTGCTTCAGGCACTTCCCGGACCATCCGGCAGGCGGATTCCATTGGCGGCAATGAACGCACGCGACGCATGCCAATAGGCCTGTGGCGGTGTCTGCAGCCCCGGCAGTGACCAGTACTCCTCGATGTGCAGTACGCTCATCACATCGGCCCATGCAGCGCGCGCATCGTGGACACGCATGCGCCAGCGGTGATGCGGCGGAAAGTAGGCGTAGTGTTCGAGCGCCTGCTGCTGCGCCTGCTCTTCGGCAATGCCTGCCTGATGGATCAGCGTCCAGGCATGCATGTGACGCGCGTGCGCAAGCGCACCGAGATACTCATCCTCATCCAGCAAGGGAACCGCCTCACCGCGGGCCAGGCACAACGCATCCGACTCGGTGTCGTACGCCAGCGACGGCTGCGCCAGTTCCGGGTTCTGCTGCCAGTACCCTTCGCCCAACACATGCAGCATCGCCCAGTGCCAGGGCTCGTCGTGGAAGAGCAGTGCGTGCTCGTACTCGCGGCCGGGGGACTGGTCGGGATAGCGTTGGCGTGCGTGTTCGATTGCCAGCGCTTCGGGAATCTGACCGTAGCGCACCAGGCACCAGGCGAACAGATGCCGGCTGTCTTCGATCTCGGTGGTGAAGTCTTCCACCTCTGCGTTGGTGTCAGGCATGTTCGATCCTTGTGTGCGGATCAACTATAGCCGGAGCGGCGGAATGCGCAGGGAAGCAACAATCCGCAGTCGGTCGTGCGAGGTCGATTGGTGGCCGCGAGCAACCGCAACAAGAAATCAAATGATTGATTTGATTGATATTCAATTTACTTCAATCCGCGGGCATTGCTCATCCCCGACCTTGGTCACTGAGAAGTCGCAGCCAAACTGGCAAACTCAAAGGCGGCCGCATCTCGCGGCCCTACACCAGGGAATTGGCAATGTTAAGGAAGCTTTTGCTCGCCGCATCGACTGCGATCATGGTCGTGCCAGCTGCGCAGGCCCAGACCGCCCAGCACGAGTGGATCACCGTGATGGAAGAACATTTCGACGAGCTGGGATTGACGAACTGGATTCCCTGGGAAGGGGACATTCTCCATCAGAATGGAGGCCAGCCCTACAGCTACACGCCTGGCAACGCGTTCGTATCGCAAGGCAATGTCATTCTTCGTGCAGAGCGGCTCACAAACGGAAAACTGCAGACCGGAGGTATCTACTATCCGCGCTATTTTGCCTACGGACGGTTCTCCGCCCGCGTGAAGATGACCAATACGCCCGGCGTCATTCCCGCATTCTGGTTGCAGTCGCACGCTCCCCGCTGCGCGGAGATCGACATTTTCGAGGCAACTGGCCTGAAAAAGTCCAATCCACGGGCGATCAATTCGCAGCACTACTGGTTCCTGGACCCAACCAATTGCGGCAATCCCAGTTCCACGACCATTTACGGAGAGACAGCGCTGGAATGGTATGGAGATGACTATTCTGCCGGATTCCACGTTTTCTCAGCGGAATGGACGCCCGAGCACGTCGCCTACTTCGTCGATGGCGTAGAGGCTTTCCGCGCAACCCGCAACATTCCCAGCCTGCCGATGCTGGTGAACGTGAATACCAATATGGGAACACCACCGGTCGACAGCTACGTCGAGAACCGCATCAATGCGGCCACCGTGTTCCCTGCCGATTTCGTCGTGGATTGGGTCAAGGTCGAGCAGTTCGCTCCTCGCGCATGCCCCGCCCGTGGCGATCATGCAGGAAGTCTCCGCCGCGCCAATGGCAGTTGCGCCGCGGTGCGCTCGGTGGACTACAACGGTGATGGTGGCGGCGACGTCATCCTATACAACCCATCCTCTGGCAGCGCTTCGGTGGCGACCGGACAGCTGGCCCCCCATGCGGGCCTGGTGACCCATTCCCTGACGGATGCTCCCTCGGCGCCATGGGCAACCTCGGCCAAACTGGTCAGTGGCGACTTCGACGCCGATGGTTTCTCCGATCTGCTGGTGCACGGCGGCGACGGTAGCGTACGGCTCCACTATGGACGTCCTGACGCTCGATTCACCGAACATCTTCCATCACGCACTGCATGGAATGTGGGCAGTCAACTGATGGCAGGAGATTTCAACGGTGATGGACGGAGCGACGTACTCATCCTGCAGGACAGCGGCGCTTTCGAGATCCGCTACGGAGGCAGTGATCGCGGGTTGCGCTTCGCCCCACAATCGCAACGGCAGGTCGCCCTGGGCAGCCGCCCGCATGTTGGCGACTTCAATGGCGACGGCCTTGATGACCTGTTGCTGTATGGACCCAACGGTGAGGTCGACCTCTTCTACGGACGGGCCACCGACGGACTGCGCGCAGAACCCGGTCAGCATGATCAATGGCGGGCTGGCCATACATTGAAGATTGCGGATTTCAACGGCGATGGATACAGCGATGTGCTGATCTATGCCGCCGACGGAGCCACTGAGATCCGCTATGGGCAGATGAACGGCGGTTTGCGCTTTGCACCGAGCACGGCCGATCTATGGTCCACCGGGCACACGCTGTTGACGGGTGATTTCAATGGCGACGGCAGAGACGACGTTCTGATCTACGCAGTGAACGGACACTCGGAGATCCGCTACGGCCAAGCCAGTGATGGTCTTCGGTTCTCCGCGCAGAGCGTCTCCAGCTGGAGCCCCGGGCATCACTTGCTGACCAACGACTTCGATGGTGATGGGCGCACCGACGTGCTCATACAGTCGGCAAATGATGACGTGGAAATCCGGTACGGGCAGGCAACGGATGGCCTGCTGTTCTCACCGGCTTCCGCAACCCGCTACAACCCCGGCTGGCGCTTGCATACAGGGATCCGCTGAACCATCTGCCCCGATTGCGAAGAGTCGCGATCGGGGCCTTTGCCCATGGATACCCACTCAAGGTCGTGGCACCCAGCGTGCTGCACGGACGGCTCCAAGCCAGCTACCTCAAAGAGAAGATGGGTCGGAGGGGGGCGGTGGCCGTCTGCTGATCGCGATTCACCAACAGGGACTGGGGGTGTTCTCCTCCCGGGCCCGTTAGCTGTGGGCGAATGCGCAGAACGCACATGGCAGAGTTGCTCAATCTTCGATGCTTCTGCTCAGGTCCTTCTGCTTGCTTCGATCATGAAGGGTCCAGAGTGGCAGGCTGCTCATTCCCGGAGCAGCCTAAGCGAGGTAGCCAGCCAGGAACTGAGCTGTGTTGTGAGGTGATCCTTGCACGGCACTGACCAGGTGCAGCGATCTGTCAAATGTGTCTGGGATGAAACAACTTCAAAATTGACGGTTCCCGGCTCGCCGTGGAAGAGTCTCACATAACAACCAGGGGGCAGGGATGCGAATCGATACCACGGAAGTTGCGATCAACTCATGCTGGCGCGCAGTCGCAACGATTGCGCTCGCGGCGGGGATCATCTCCGCCGCGCAAGCACAACAGGCCGTGCAGCAGCCCTATCAGGAATATGACAAGAAGCTCCGCTCGGCAGAGCAGGTTGCTGCACTGACATCAGAGCTGTTCGGCGACGCGGTCAATGTATATGACCAGAGCGGATACTTCAGGCAGACCGATATCGACCTGGCAGGTAACAACGCACTACCGGTCCGTCTTGAACGCCGATTGAATGTTAGGCCCATTCCCGAGTACGGTTTGTCGCCGTTGATCTATGGTGGCGCGGGTGACTGGAACATCGATGTTCCCTTCATCTCCGGCGTGTTCGATTCCCAGTATGGGTGGACCTATCGAGGTTCTCGGAAAGTTCCTCGCTGCAGCGCCAACTTCATTCCCTATACGCCGCCACCATTCCGGATTGAAGACATCTGGTCTGGCTATACGGTCAACCTTCCCGGGGAGGGGGCGCGATCGCTGATGGGTGATCCGCCTGCAGGCCTCAGGCCAGCCAGTCGTCAGAGCGAGAACTGGAGTTGGACTACCAGTGCAATGGATACCGTCAGCTGCACACCGATGATTGCCGGGTTGGAGGGAGAAGGCTTCATCCTGCAGACCACATCGGGCATCAAGTACACCTTCAACGTTGGCACCGAGCGCGTTGTGGGGCTGATGGGATCTATCGGCGCCAACGCTGCCCAGGCACGCTTGGAGATCTATCTGCTGGCCAGTCGTATCGAGGATCGTTTCGGCAACAGCGTCAGCATCAGTTACAACGGGAACGGCCATCCGACCAGCATCACGTCCAGTGATGGGCGTTCGATCACGTTGAACTATGCAGGGAATCGCCTGCAAAGCGCCTCGGCAAATGGCAGAACTTGGACTTACGGGTATGCAGGCAACTCGCTGCAGCGGGTTACCCAGCCGGACGCCGCCTGGTGGGAGATCAACCATCTCTCCGACATGCGTATCGTCTATGAGAACTGGCCGGAAGACCCCTCTCAGGGATGTGGAAGTCCGCCTCTCCGGGATAAGATCTATACACTTCAGATGAAGCATCCATCTGGCGCGATCGGCACATTCTCCTTCCGGAACGGGCGAGGCTATCGGGCAGGAGTTCCTGCGAGTTACTGCATCAACGAGGCGCGTGATGGCCAGATGATTCAGTATCTCGCCGTTGCCAATTACTTTGATAATTTTGGCCTGGTGGAGAAGACCATTGAGGGTCCGGGCATTGCTCCCATGCGCTGGACATATACGGACAAGGGGGATTACCAGGATTATTGGGCGGGGAACGGCTCCTACTGCAGCACCTGCACCCAATCCAAGGCGGTGAGAATCACGCAGCCTGACGGAAGCTGGATCGAAGAGATCTACGGAATTGTCTTCCGGTTCAATGAAGGGAAGCTTCTCGGTCGGCGTGTGGGCAACGCCGCAGGAACGGTACTCGAGTCTGAAGACCTGACGTATGTTTCAGATGCACAGATGCCTTCGATGCCCTTCCCGGATCGCTATGGCTGGACGTGGGGAGGTAACGACGGCAGCTCGGCACTGCTTAGGCCGCTGCAGCGACGTCAGGTCACGCGGGATGGTGTGGCGATGACCTGGCAGGCCAACTCCTTTGACAGCTATGGCCGCCCAGTAAGTGTGACCCGCAGCAGCTCGCAAGGTGCCAGTCGTACCGATACCACTGGTTACTATAACGATACCAATGCGTGGCTCCTCGGTCAGGTTTCCAGTCAGACCAACAACAACACTGGTCTGATCGAACTACAGACCTCCTACAACGCCAAGGCAATGCCGGCAGAGCAGCGGCACTTCGGCAAGCTGCTGCAGACGTTGAGCTACCATGCAGACGGCAACGTCGCCAGCTTTGCCGATGGTCGCGGCAACAGCACGACACTCAACAACTGGAAGAGGGGCATCCCGCAATCGATAGGCTTTGCGGATGGTTCATCGATGTCGGCCAGCGTGGACGACAATGGCTGGATCCGCTCGGTGACCAATGAGCTGGGTTACCAGACAAGCTTTGACTATGACGCGATGGGCCGGCAGACCCGCAAGGCATTTGCTCAAGGCGACACGGTGGCCTGGAACCCGACGACGCAGATTTTCGAACGCGTGGATGCCGTGGAATATGGGTTGGGTGCAGGCCATTGGCGGCTGACGACCAATACTGGCAATCGGAACAAGGTGACCTGGTTCGACGCGATGTGGCGGCCAGCTTTAACCCGTGAGCAGGATGCAAGCAATCCAGCAGCGACCCAGCGCTACCAGCGATTTACTTACGATCATGCCGGCCGTACGACGTTCCAATCGTACCCGGATTCGGCCAGCAACCCGAGCGCGGGACAGTGGTCAGAGTTTGACGCACTGGGTCGTGCCACCTCCAGTTCGTCTGACAGTGAGTTGGGCCTGCTGACGACAGTCACCAGCTATCTTCCCGGAATGCGTGTGAGGACAACTGATGCCCGTGGGCAATCGAGTACGACCCTGCACCGGGTGTATGACACTCCGGCCTACGATATGCCGGTTGCCATCGAACATCCGGGCGGCGCGTTCACGGACATTGGCCGTGATGTGTTCGGCAAGATCACCTCAATCAAGCGGCGCGACGCCAGTGGCGGTGTCGCCCTCACGCGATCCTATGTGTACAACCCGCAGCAGGAGCTGTGCAAAAGCATCGAACCGGAAACCGGAGCGATGGCCATGGGCTACGATGCTGCCGGAAATCTCGCTTGGTCGGCGGCGGGGCTTACGCAGGGAACGGTCGATAGCTGCGACACTTCTGCGGCACAGGCATCAGGGCGCCGGGTGGATCGGACGTACGATGCCAGGAACCGTCTGAAGCAATTGGCTTTTGCTGATGCCAGCGGCGATCAGGCGTGGCAGTACAACAGCTCAGGGTTGCCCACCCAGGTGATCACCAACAATCCGTCTGGCAAGGCGGTCACCAACACCTATGCCTACAGCAAGCGGGGTCTGATCATCGGGGAGACGATGCAGCAGCCAGGCGGCGTCAGCTGGTCCATGGGATATGGATACGACGCCAATGGAGCACTTGCCAGTCTGCAGTATCCCAGCGGCTTGCAACTCGCGCTGGCCCCCAACGCATTGGGACAGCCCACTCGCATCGGATCCTATGCCACGGGCGTCGGCTACTACCCGAATGGTGCTCTGCGGGCATTCAATTACGGCAACGGCATTGCACACAGCATGGCCCAGAATGGCCGGGGCCTGCCGGCAAGGGCAGTGGATGCTGGCGTCCTCGATAGCAGCATTGTCTACGACAGGAACGGCAACGTAGCCAGCATTACCGATGCGATTACTCCGGCCAGGTCAAAGCAGATGCAGTATGACGCGCTGGATCGCCTGACACAGGCGACGTCAGCATCCTTTGGCGGCGACACGATCTACCGATATACCTACGACGTGCTGGACAACCTGCGCAGTGCCAAACTGGGTGGCGTGAAGCAGCACAACTACTGGTATGACGCCCGTAATCGGATGACCAACGTGAACCGCGATGATGGCAGTGCGATCGTTGGCCTGGACTACGACGTTCAGGGAAATCTGACCAAGAAGAATGGTGAGGCATTCCGGTTTGATCTGGGCAACCGTCTGCGCGATGCGGCCGGGCGGGAGACCTACGCCTATGACGCGCTCGGTCGTCGTGTGGGCAGCTACAGCAACCAGGAGGGCGACATTCTGTCGTTCTACGGCAATGACGGAGTACTGCGCAGGCAGGACAACAAGCGCACGATGAAGGAGATCGAGTACATCAGCCTGGGAACTCACTTGATAGCCCAGATCGAGAAGAGCACCGGTCTTGCCGTGCCGCGCCTCTCGGGACCGGCGACCGTGGAAACCGGCAGCTACACCCTGTCATGGAGTGCCGTTGGACAGGCCTCACGCTATGAACTTCGTATGACGGCCAATGGTGGGCTGAGTTGGAGCACCCTGTATACGGGGAGTGTTCTGTCCTATGCGCTCACGGGTGTCCCCAAGGGCGCGAGGCAGTACCAGATTCGTGCTTGTGATGCGAAGGGGTGCGGTGCTTGGAGCGTCTCCACATTCGTGCGGCATCTCCCTATTCCTGTTCCAAGTGTTGCTCCAACGATGTCTGGGCCTGCCGTATCGACGGGGAGCTACCTTTTGAGCTGGAATGAAGTGCCGGATGCAACGTTCTATCGCCTGCAGGAGCAGGTTCAAGGTAGCAGCTGGTCGGTGATCAGCGACGGTGCAACGGCCTCTCATTCGTTTGGCAGGCGTCTACCCAATCGTTATCAGTACCGTGTCGCGGGTTGCAGCGAAGGTGGGTGCGGGCCGTGGAGCGAAACAATTACCCATGATGTGCGGCTGCCTCCGCCACCTGTTCCGACTAATGTAAGAATACGTACGGTAAATCTGGACTGGAATTCAGGATCTGAGGCCTCCTGGCTTCCGTCGGTTGGTGCAAAGTACTATGAGATAAGGGAGTATGAACCCGCTTGGGAGAACATCCCGGAGTGGAACAATGTCTACAGCGTTGGACTGGTGCTGGAGAAAGTGTGGGATGGATTCTTCCTGGGAGACATTTATGTCAGAGCTTGCAACGAATCCACTTGTTCGGATTGGGCGATTGCAGTCTGGGAGAAGCGCTAGGATGTGCGATAGATCATTTGCCGTGGTAATCCGCAAACTGGTACTGGTCGCATCCATGCTTGTTGTCGGGCCAGCCATTGCCCAAACGGTTACCTACATCCACACCGATGCCTTAGGCTCGGTTGTGGCCGAGACCGATGCCAATGGCACCGTGGTCAAACGCTATGACTACGAACCCTATGGGGCGGTGGTGGGGGAGCAAGTCACGGATGGGCCGGGCTACACCGGGCACGTCAGCGATTCGGTAACTGGCCTGAGCTACATGCAACAGCGGTACATGGATCCGCAGCTGGGAGTATTCCTCTCAAGCGACCCAGTCTCTGCGTATGGTAGTCCAGTGGGCCAGTTCAACCGATACAGGTACGCGAATAGCAACCCCTATCGATTCATAGACCCTGATGGACGTGAGAGCGGTGCTGCGTTTCGAGTAGTCAACAACATCACCAATGGTGGAGCCGTTCTGCCCCCGCCTCGCAACTCCAGCGATTGGATGGGGCCTGCCATCGGATACTCTTTAGCAGGCGTGCTTGCACTTCCCGCAGCTGGATTCGCTGGCTCTTGGGCACTAGCCAATCCAAGCACCGCGAGCTCAATTGGGTCTGCTGTTGCGGATATTGGAATGGGCGATGCTCTAGGTGGCGCATCTCTCTCTGCCGGATCAGTAGCCTTGTATCGGGCAGTCGACGCAGCAGAACTCGCTAGTTTGAACAAGTTGGGGCATTTTGCTGCAGCGCCGAATGGGGATAGCGTCAAGCGATTCGTCAACAACAGGCCAGACGCGGAAGCGCTCGCCAAAGCCTACACGAGGGGGTTTGGCTCCACTCATACCGTCGTCGAAGGGCGTGCACCCGCCAGCCTCGTCAAGTCGGCCGAACGCACCGAATTCAATGACACGGGCAAAGCTATGGAGAGCATTGCAATTCCCAGCTCGCAGGTGAACAAGGTGATCTGCACTGGATCTCATATCAAACAAACAAGTTGCTGAAGATGACTATCCCCTACCCCAACCTCCCCCCATTTCGCGCAGAACTCCACCTTGATCTAGTGGACTCCCGAGGACGCCCCGTGGTCGCCATGGAGGCTTCAACTGCTCGGCCCATGGCGCTATCGCTGGACCGAAAACCGACTTGGTACACCTTTGTTATCAACGACAGAATCGTAAAGAAGATATCGCCAGGACAGACCGTAAGCTGCGCAATTTCATTTGTTAACCATGAAGACGCCGGAGTGATCTTTCACCAATCCGCATCGATTCTGTTTGGCGATGGAGTCTGCACCAGAGGCGTCATTCGGATAGTCTCCTTCGGCTAGAGCACGTACATCCCGCCGCAGCGGGAGCGAGCACGATAGCGCCGCGCTACACCCTTGGGATCGCGCCCTTCGCACCGGATGGCTCACCCTTGCCTGTCCAGGCAAAGGTGAGATTGCTGTGAGTCGTCCGGGGCCTCTCGCCCGCCGGCACACAGCCTGACTCACTTTCCTGTGGATGCAAGTGGACGCCGCTGAATACCGCTGGATGCGGCCATGAATCAAGCACCCGATGGCTTCAGGAATGCCATTGAACGTCAATATGGTGGGCCCACCAGGACTCACAAAGGCAATACAAGCATTGATTTTACTGTGCTTTGCCCCGAATCTTGCCAAAAAACGACTCACAATGTGACTCACTTTATCCAGTACTTGGCTTTGGATTCGAACCCAATCCAAGCCCATTTTTCTGGATCCAAATTAGTCCATTTCTTCAGCAAATTTTTGAGCGAAAAGCTGCCTCGAGGACACCACAAAGCACTCAATTGCGCAGTTTTGTCCATCGCTCGTCGCCAGGCTGCCACCTCAAACGCTGACTTCGTCTCGCAGCGGCAGCACCTTCGGCACGCATCCGGCATCTCGTGGCCAGCGCAGACTGAGTGATCGCCCCCCCGGCCATCGAACGGCTGTCCATCAATCATCAGCAAAGCCAGAACCAACTGGGCGATGTCGCAAGAGCTACCCAATGCTGATTGATCACATCCTTCTCCGAGTCCCCAGGTTCATTGGGCAAACGAAGAGACAATTATAAGAGCTACCCGCTTAGCCTCCTCAAGCAAGGCGACAAGCTCTTTCACCCGGCTCCATTTCAGGTACTTGCACTGCTAGGCTGAGTCATCTCAATGGCCCCGAGGAGAGCATGGCCGCATCGATACTTACTTCTCCAGCCGAAATCCTCACCGCGATCAGACGAGCCATCGCCAAGTCCCCTGCCCGCATCGCTGTCCCGTTCTGGGGTCAACGCGCACCGAGCTCTCTGGGGCTGGACAAGCTCAATCCATCCTCGGCCAAGATCCTTTGCAACCTGTCAGCTGGCGGCTGCAACCCAGACGTAATCCGTGAGCTGTTAAAGCTCGGATTTCCGGTGCGCGCCCTTTCCTCCCTCCATGCAAAGGTGTACATGGGTGCGACCGCTGCGGTCCTGGGGTCCGCCAATGCCTCCGTCGACGGCCTCGGCCTGAATGACGATGATTCCGGCTGGAACGAGGCTTGCACACGGATCGCCGATCCCGATTCGATCAAAAAACTGAATAGATGGTTCGATTCGCTATGGGAGAAGGCAGCAGACCTATCTTCGCCTGAGATCGCCCGGATCCTGCTCGAGCGAGCCGATCGGGCCCCACCAGCCCTTCGCGTTGACCCATTCGATCTGCTCAGCGCACTGAAGGAGAACCCGAACGCCTTCAAGAGCAAGAGCCTCTTCATTACTTTGGACTATCAACCCTACAGTGCATGCGTCACCAAGAGGGTGGAGGAACTCAATAACGGCTTAGGGCACGACATTGATGCATGGGAGGATTGGACTGACATGCCGTCGGCAGCAGAACTCCTTTCGTTCTATTTTGACCGTCGTTCGGGCAAGATTTCCTTCGAGGGGATCTACCAAAGCCCCAATGATCCAAAAGAGTCAATGGATCCAAAGACAAAGGGCATCTACGTACACCGAATCCGGCGAGCCCTCGGAACTTACGAGATTGGTGACCTCGAGGTCTGGAACGAAGCTGTAAAGCGCTGGAAGAGCGCCGTCTTCGTCAATGGACATGCAAAGGATGAAGACCTAGTCTTGCCGCTTTCCAAATTTGCAGCGACCTACTTACCGTAGCCTCTCCACCCCTTGCAGGCATTCTCAGCGAACCTCCCCCGCCATTCGCACGAATGCGATCACCTCTCGCAGTTCTAGCAGGAGGCTCCCTCCTTCCCCAAGAGCCTCTGCTGGCAAGGAAAGGCGAGTAGGGCCGATCCCGCGCAATGGGCAGGCCGGCCAATGTCCATCAGGTCGAAACATTGATCGGTACGGTGAGGGGCAGCGTCTGAGCCACCCAGTTGGCTGATGCGAGCGCGCGAGCACCTTCGTTGTAGATGTCCCCATCCTCATCGAGCGAACGAAGAGTGACGATGATCACCGCACGCATCGGTTCCTGTGCTGGTGGCTCATTTGCACGTCGCATCATGCTGGCTTGAAGTGCCCAGTCTGAACCAGCCGTCCCCGAGAAGACCTTTCGATGGATCTTCACTGGAGACCATTTACCACCATGTTCCACCTGGGCGCTCTCAAGTCCATCGCTGCCCTGCTCCCACTTCATCGGGGCCCGCCCATGGAACTGCATTACTCCGTTGCTATCCGGCTCCAACTTGCCGAAGCCAACCTCAAGGTTTGCCCTGACGTACTCAGCACCTGCAGCGCCATCAACTGGTGGTGAGTACACAGCCGTGAGGATCACCTCGCCGCGCAGCTTTCCCCCAACCAGCATTGACGCCGGAATCGGATACTGAGCCTTCCGCCACTTCGTCCCAGTCACCAGGTCGACTTCAAACACAAGCGTAAAGCTGTTTGAACTGTCATAGAGGACTGCCATCGGATCGCTGGGCAGTCCTGCACCAAAGTATCGACGATGCTCTGGAGGGCGAACTGGCGAGGCCAGCTCTGCGCTATGAATCAGAAGTGCTTTGACCATCGCGGGGGACGGTACAAGTCCGTGCTGGCGACCACCATGACCCAGGGCGCGCCAGGTTTGCGCCGCCATTGCTGAAACGATCGGGGCCGCAAAGCTTGTCCCTACATTTCGCAGTACACCGTTGTTTGGCGCCAGAACCTTGATGCCCAACGCGCTTGCTTCCCAGGGATGTTCCAGCCCTCCCCCGACGTGGACGAGATCCGGCTTTGGCGTGAACACTGGCCCCGGCCCGCGGCGGCTGTAGTTGGCTGGCTCCCCGATAGCAACAAACGATGACGGACTATCAAGATGCGTCACTGCACCAACGGTAAGGGATCGGATTGAATCTGCCGGACTTGAGATACGATCGGCCAGACCGCCAGGACAAGGCCAACCACGCCGGGGCATGTCAAGGTAGTTGCCTGCAGCAACGACGAATAGAACGTTGTGCTTGTCGCTCAGGGCGTCAAGCTCTTGGGCAAACTCGCTGAAACCGGTGTCGCCAACACCCACCCTTCCGCCCAGCGACAGGTTCCACACCCGGATGTCAGGTTGATTGATCAGCGCTTGTCTCAGTCGCTGAATCAGATCACCGACATTGGCGGTCGTGGACTCTAGGCCGCAGACGTCATGCACGCGACAGCCAGTAGACGGAATATGAGCATGCTGTTCGTTGAGCCCCTTGGCGTCGGCTATCAACGATGCGACCATCGTGCCGTGCTCGTAGTTTGTGTCTACATTGGTGACAAAGGTTTCGGTGGAGCTGACCCAGGGGGTCAGAAGCGTTGCACCAGGATGCACGCCAGTATCGAAGACCGCGACGATTGGAGCATCTGCAGGTGGCTGCCGCTCGAACGTGCTACCGGATGGGGGCACAACTACTGATTCACCCGGGGCTACCGACGCCTGAGGTTCAGGCTGAACGGACCGAACTCCGGGAAACGCGATTACAGCATCGAGAGTTCCATCAGATAGAGTCGCACCCGCATCGACCACATACACCGGCGGCCCCTTGAACTGAGGCAGCACAAAACCCGTGGCACTACCTGCCGCAAGAACTGCCTCAAGTGCCCCAATCGCCGCGGATTGAACCTGGGCATCCCTGTACTTGAAGAGCTTGATCCAGATTCGGCCGGTCGCACGAAGAGCGGACCGGACCATTGGCTGCGGCGCCTCTCTCAGAACGCCAGGCAGCTTAGCTTGAGCGGTCCACGCAGCGACCTCGCTAATCGCACTTAGATTGGCGCGGATAGCCTTGGTGTCGCGGGTGAAGATGGCTTCGCTGAGAAGCTCGATCTCGCGTGGAGTCGCCTCCACAAGCATCTCGTGGATTTCTGCATGGCCGATCACACTCAAGTCGGCGACCGCAGCCAAAGCCAGTGGCCGATGGCTCTTGGCAATCGCCTCTGGTCGGAGTCGAACCGCCAAGACCGTGGGAATTCCCGGATAGTTGCGGGCATTGGCGGCAACGAGCTCGCCCGCAGCACGAACTGTCTGGTTTAGTCGTGCTCGATAGGGCCCATCGACTTCGCAGAACTCCCGGGACCCCCCACCCGTCACCTCCACGCCAAAAACGTCACTTGGCGAGAAGGCCACATGGAAGAACGGGTTATTTGCTTGGGGCTTGGGCAGCCTCGTCGTCTTCGTCTCGCGCGGCATCTTCCTTGAGCTCCTTGATCATATTGTTGATTTTGCGAGTAGTTACGCCATAGAGGCGAGCCAGTTCGCGCACTGAGAACCGACGGGCATCCCAGAGGCGAAGCCAACGCACCTCATCATCTACTGATGTCAGGCTTTTACCTTGCATCAACGCCATGGCCAATGCCAGCCGGCGATGGGTTTCTCCTTCATCTACCACGGACTGGCGAGCAAGCACCGCATGCCGCTTCGCGTCCTGGCTCACTTGTTCAATCAATGAGCCCGTAGCACCGGCGGATCGTTCTGCCAATCCAGGGTAATCAAGTGTAGAAGCACTGAAGTTGGCCAAGTATCGCCGCCACAACTCTTCACGCAGCGAGGAATCTGGCAACGGCATCGGAAGTTGAAATGCGAATCGTCTCCAGACGGCCGGGTCAAGCAAACCATCATGATTGGTGGCCGCAACCACCACCGTGCTTGGCTCCAGTGCATCAATGTTCTGCAGTAGCGAGACCACCACTCGCTGCAGTTCGCCCACATCTCGCTCATTTCCACGCGCAGATGCTAGGGCGTCCACCTCGTCAAGGAAAAGCACGGCCGGACCACTCTGTGCATACTCAAACACACGACGCAGATTCTTGCTGGTCTGTCCGAGCAAGCTGCTGATCAGCGTATCGCAACGCACAGTGAGCAAAGGCAGTCCCAGCTTGGCAGCCACCCAGTGCGCGGTTTGAGTCTTCCCGGTTCCAGGCGGACCGTAGATCAACATACGGGGCGGCACTGCAGCCCCCGCCTTTGCGAGGAGGTCGTAGTGCCGCGCAGCATCCAACAGGTCCTCGACCCGGCGTTCAACACCACTTGGTAATGCCAAGAAGATATCTGAGAGGGAAGGCCTGCTGTAATCGACCGTGTGGAGGCGACTCTCACCATCCACGGGCAATTGCCCTGTGCCATTGGGTGAAGACGCATCCTGCGCACTAGCCAAGGCCCTGGGAGCCCGGATGAGGCGCTGGCGAACCAAGCTGGCCTGCTCCCGCTCGCCGGCGGACTCCAGCTTCTCAGCCAGAAGCCCCGCATAGCTAGTAGCCATCGTGGCGTTAGCTTTCAGTGCGCCGTCAAGGATCTTCAGTACTTCAGATAGGTATTCCACTTGCGCGCCAAGCCGTCCCGGATGGCGCCAATATACGTCATTTGCGTCGCAAATTCGGAGATCCGCGAAACGAAATGATCAATACGCGTATCAAAATCACCATAAATCGTTGCGCCCCAGACACCCCGAACCCAAAGATTGGAGCCCACCTCCAGCCGCCTCGTCAGGTGGACCGACGCGCCCCACCCCATTCAGCTACGGAGCGGCAGCCGTCCCCTTCAAACCGGCGACTGAGCTGCCAAGGCATCTTTCGGTCCAATCGCCCCGCCTTGGTTGGACCACTCCAATGACGGGGTGATCGTCAGCTCGACAAATGCAGACGCTCTTCTCCATGCAACAGCTGACAAGTCCTCTCGCCCCCCACGGGATCGACAACTCACTTAGCCGCTCTGCGAGCATGCCAGTGACGTAAACGGCATCAGTAGGCTCGCTTAATCAGGCGCTGCCAGCCTTGGCTGTAGGGCCTCATTGCGCGGATCTAAACGAGAAGCCAATATGCCGCAATCACCCAAGCAAGGAGCTAGGACGTGCTGAAGATCCCTAAGAAGGTAATGGACAGGTGGCCCGCGGCAGTCAGGTCACTGGTTACAGTCGCCGTATCCCACAAGACCAGAGATGTTTCCGAAGCCGACACTGTAACCCTGGTCAAGGACATGCTTGCCGAGATCTTCGGCTACGACAAATACAACGAGCTGACTGGTGAGCAGCAGATCAGGGGAACCTTCTGCGACCTTGCCGTGAAGATTGACGGCAAGATCCGCGTGCTGATTGAAGTGAAAGCTGCAGCACTGGCGCTAAATGAGACCCACCTGCGTCAAGCGATCAACTATGGCGCCCATGAGGGCATCGAGTGGATCGTTCTCACCAACGCACTTGAGTGGCGCCTTTACAGAATCAAGTTCGGCCAGCCTATCGAGTATGAACTGGTGTCATCACTGTGCATTGCAGACGTCAACCTCAAGAACGAAGAAGACCAGCGGCGGCTATTCCTTCTCTGCAGGGAAGGCATCACTTCAGATGCAATGGGCCTTTATCACCAGCACATCTCCGTTCTTAACAAGTTCACGGTTGCTCAAGTTGTGCTTGGCGAACCTGTCGTCTCCGTCATTCGAAGGGAGCTTCGCCGCCTGTTCCCGGAACTGAAGATCGAGTCAGAGGCAATCGCGGAACTTCTCAACAATGAAATCCTGAAACGTGAAGTTCTGGATGGCGACAAGGTAAAGGATGCCCAGCAGCGAATTCGAAGGGCTGTATCCAAGAACGCTAAAACACAAGCGAAGAAAGCCACTTCACCTGGCTCCGCGGAGGAGCCTGTCACAACTTGACAGCAGGGCTACCACCGACGACTTCAGTTTGGCGCGATAGGACTAGATCAACCTTCGCGCCAGATGAAACACCAAATATCCCCCCTCAGGTACGTCAGCCAACTCCTATTGCCCCCATGAGTGCAACAAGCTGCGGAACATAGCTAGAAAGTGCGCCACCCGTCGCGCCTTCCAGCACGGTTCGCAGCGACTTAAGGGACTCTTCCACAATTCCGCGCTTTGGAGCTTCGGACTGAAGCTGGACCAGTACTGTGTCCACGTCCACGGTCACTTGGCCGGGGCCGCCTTGCGAATTGGCAACGTTCTTGATCTCCTTCAACAGAGCTACAAGCTCATCACGCCTCTCCATCATCTGGTAGGACTGCTGTCCCGCAGAGAGCTGTTGAAGCTGCGAATTGTGCATCGATCCGATGTTGTTCGTGATGTTCGTTACATGCTGCGCCGCCTTCACGTCGGTAGGGCTAAAGCTCATGCCGTCACCGACCACCCCTGCCATCTCAAGATCAAGCGCCCACTGAAGAACTCGGTTTCGAATCGCGTCGAGAACACCATGGAAGACACTTCCAGAAATGAATAGTGAAGGCTGCATCTGCACCTCCATATGCTTCAGGAAGTGAGCTGTGACCACTGGCGGAAAGCTGAAGCGGAGCCCTTCATCCTCCTTCCGCAGGAGCGCCTCCACCTCAGCCACGCTGAACCCCATCGGCAGCCGGCAGAACTCCAACTCCATTTCCGCGGGCATGCGGAAGGGAATATAGCCATTACGCGGATTATGGACCTGAGGTAGTCCTCGCAATTCTCTGTAGTCAGGGAGCGTTGCTTCGCCACTGTACCCCGACAGCTCGGCCTTGATCCAAGCAGTGTCCTCGCCAATTTTAAGCTTGGTGGAAACAACCAAAGCCTTCCGAAGAAGGTCACTTACACCGACCTTTGGATCAAGCGCATCGCGCTGGATTTCCTGCACCAAGCTGGACATAAATGCTCCTAATGAAAAAACGGGAATCTTCGCCCGGGAGCTTTCTTGCCATCTCCCCCAAGGCAATCTGATCGGTCAGACCCATGCAACCTCGGCTAATGCCCTACCCAGCACAGGCCCTCAAAGCCAGCAAAAGGAAGAACCCGACCAGAACAATCGGCCAACATCCTTTGTTGGATGAGACTGCTGCGGGAGGCGCGCTATTCGGCATATGCTGCTTAGGCGGCATAGAGTACCGACCCGGAGACTGCCGTTGCATGCCGCCCAAGATGGACTGGTTTCGGGTCTGCGGCGGCGCTGATGGAGGCAATGGAGCGAAGGGCCCACCTGGCTTAGATGCACCGCCCCCCATGCCCACGAGGATACTCGCGTTCCGACTACCTCTCTGGACTGGGGCAGTGCCCGGGAGCTGGCCGGCCCGCTGAAGGCGGAATGCAGCATCCGTCTCGGTCAACGTCTGTATTTGTCCGGAAGAAGAGATGGTAATCGCAAGGTGTGTATAGCTTATCGACCGAATGCGGTTGCTATAGGGCGGATCGACCAACCCCATCACCGATACCCAACGCCCAACCCACGACTCATCCGGGAGATTGGGGCGGATGGCGTCCATTCCGTCTGACCAAATCGAGAGTTTTACCGCCAACCCACGCCAATCGGCAAAGTTCACGAAGATGTAGGGCTTGCCATTCTTAGCACGGCGACGTGTGACCTCATGGATGCAACCCACAAGCTCAACACGACTGCCAACCATCTGAAGTACTTGCCCGTAGTTGGAAGCATCCGCGACAGCATAGGGGCCTTGATATACCAGTACCTTGGGGGGCGCCGGAATGCTGAGCGGCCCCGGGGGAATACCTTTACCCAGCAGGAACTCTGCCAGTGAGGGGACTGCTGTGAACGGGCCCGCTGCTACCTTAGCCAGATTCTCCACGTGCGCTTTGACGCCAGGAATGGCAACAGCACCTTGGAAAGACGTGGACTGAGTAGGATCCAGAAAGTCATTACGCCGAAATACTACGGCACTGGGTTCGGAGCGGGACGAGGCCCACATTCGCGGGGATGCGATAAGGACCTGGAGCGCAACGTCCAGCGTAAGGAACGAGAAGCGATCCAATGTGGGACCGAAATCACTAGCCGAGCGCAGAGGATGTTGGAAGTTGAGCTGCCCCAGCTCGGTCGCGCTGGCGCCCTTGAGCGACTCCACATAAAGACCATCGTAATCGATCAGCTGCACCGTGCCCCCGTCAGGACTGACCATCAGGTTCTCAGGCTGGATATCTCCATGGGCAAGATTGTTCTGCTCTAGGTAGGCGGCCAACTTCGTCAAAGCCCCCCGGAGCCTTTGAAGTGCCACATTGTCGGCGTGTTTGGCCTCAAGGAACTCGGCCAAGGTGCTTCCGTTGGCCCATGCCATCTTGACAGTGGGATACACACTGCCCTGAATTCGGATGCCTGCAGGATTGAACTCAAAGTGCAGGAAATATGGACTATTGAGCTGCCTCAGGCGGGCAGATATCGCCTGATACCGGCGCTCCAGCTCACGCGATTCCTTGTGGAAGCAGCGCAGCGCGTACTTCTTGGCTCCCACTGTCACCGCATAGGTAAGAGCAAACCCTCCGCACAATGCCAAGGGCAATCCCAAACCAGAGGTCTTCAATGTTCCGCGCTTGAGCTCGGGATCCAGAAGCACGAGCTGCGGCGACTGTAACGCCTCGTTGTACTGCTCCAAGGACGGATAGGCCATCGTCATGCCTTAAGACTTAGTGACCGACACAATGATCAGCGTGGAGTCATCTCGACGCATGCGACCAGCTGCGCGCTCCCCAGCCACGAGGTCGATTAGCTCCCGAGGCTCTCGTATGCTTAGCAGGGCTTCCAACGCGGACCTATCGCCCCGTTCCTGGTGAGACAGAAGCCAGGCACCAAGTGCGTCTGTCATGCAGAGCAAGAACCGGTGCCCCAGAGCCTCATATCCCCATTCTCGAACCATCCGAGGCGGCTCGTCGAAGTCGTTCAGATCCAATCGAGTCGACAGCAATGACGGCTTCTCTTGGAACTGAGTCGAGTTCTCATAGGGTGCTGAAGCCACCAGATCATCGCCATCCACCCATATCGCCAAGCTGTCCCCTACAGAAGAAATCCGGATCGAGTTGGAGTTTGGGAGATCCTGAACCATCAGAAGCGTGGCGAAGCTACCTCTCTGGTATGCGGCCGCCTTGGACCAAGAGAGTTCACTTGGGTCATGCAGCTCTTCATAGGCCTGAGCGCATGCCAACACAGCGCCAACTGAAAGGTCCTCATCGATCATCCGGTCAACTAGAAGACGCGCCCAGTTGCGCGCGTCGAAAGACTCGGAAGCTCCATCGGAGAGCACCAGCCGGCCCTTCTCAGGGGCAAGTCGGTACGCATCCTCATTGTCATCGGGTGACTCAGCGTGCTTTGCCACCGTCCCTTCGAATAGAACGGACAATGCCATAGTCAGCGCAGCTGCGCGGCCCTCGTCCCAATGTCGAAGAAGTCCACAATCTCCGTAATTTCGCCATTGAATACGAAGCCCTTGGACTCCATTGTCGCCCTGAGTCCCTTCTCCTCTGCAACCTTCTGAAGATGAGGCGGCAGCGCGCTGGACATCCGGAAAAGCAACTTGGCATAGGGATCGCTCAGGCCCGCGTCCGTGCTTGGGAACTTGATCGAATCTCCGCCGCTGGTGCTTACGTGCAGATTGAACAACAGCACATTGCCGTCACTGGTACTAATCTGCTGCAGCTGCCTGGCCAGCGACTCGGGATCCCCATCGGTAGACTCGCCGTCCGTAACGTGAAGCACGGTTGGCGGGTAGCTGTCCGGATGAGCATCGCACCAGGCAACAAGTTCCACAGCTGCCGCGGTAATAGCAGTGCACATCGGCGTTCCACCTGACGCCTGGGCCTCAAACCACACAGGGAACTTGATGGACTGATCGACAAGGCCACCGGCTCCATCATCCACCCGCTTGGTGCGGTCCTCAACCCTGAGCGGATTAGCCTCAATCTGGGAAATGGGATGAAGAACCATCGAGGAAAGACCACCACCCAAGCCATTGCTGGCCGAAGAACCCGAGTAGCCAAGAACGCCGACCTCGAAGTAGTCTCTGGTACCTTCGGACTTAGTGCAGCGAGTGATCAGGGTTGCCAAGGTTCGGTTAAGCACGTCAGCAACGAATTGCGCCTTGGACTTTCCGTTTTCCATGGTGTCCTGCATGGAACCGGACTGATCAACAAGGAAAAGGAACGCGGTCGGGCTGGTTCTACTGATCTCAGCGGTGTAAGCCATAGATATCCCCTGCAATCTGGAAGTTATGGGGATAGACGCTCAGATCTCGGCTTGGCCGAGCCTGCTTTCCCCTGCCCTATCATGCCGCGCGACAACGGAAACCTCCACCAGTGTTTCGATGTCGCAGCGTAGGAATATTCTGACACGGGTAGCATCCATGCTAATTGGTCCGTATTGACCAGTTGTCAGGCAGGACTCAACAGGTGCCCCTTGCTTAACCAGACGAGCGCGAATTTACTGCTCGCACCACCACTACGTATGCCAACAGTCCCTGCAACTCACCTAGACTTTGTTGCTTCGCGCTCGAAGAGACGATCTCTGCTTTATCCACTATTCTCTCAAGCAATGAGCAGCACATGCCAAGCCGCACCGGCCAACTTGGGGCTTTGAAGCGTAGACACCCTATGGACATCATCTATCTTGATCAGAATCATTGGATCGATCTTTCAAGGGTTCATGCCGGCAAAGTCACCAAAGGACCGCGAGCGGACCTTTATGACGAGCTCCTGGCGGCCGTGGAGCGCGGCGCGGCCTTGTTCCCGCTTTCGGCCTCTCACATCCTAGAGACCTCCAAGCGCAATGACCAAGCGAGCAGATCGAATCTAGCTGCGACGCAGGTGAAGCTGAGCAGGGGATACGTCTACCGTAGCCGACCCGGACGACTCAAGGCCGAGGTGCGCACTGCTCTGCGTCGCCTATTTGGCCTGACGCGACCATCGCAGGCGGAGGAATTGGCCATAGTTCCTGGCTTTCTGCAAGCATTCCCCCCCTTCGACTCTTCCATCGCCTCACCTGAGGCACTCCTTCTTCTTGAACGAATCAATCGAAATTTCGCGCCTGCCGGGCAGTACTGGGATTTCATGGCAAACCAGGATGATGATCGAAGGAGATCTACCCACCTTCTGCTTGAGGCCATGGCTGGAACTGCCATCTCGGACATCCAGCGACAAAGAAACCTTCTCAAAGGGAGTTCTGTCGACCTTCAGCGCCGCGCTTATGCGGCCCAACTGTTTTTGGCACACAGACCGCTATACCTAGAGCTACTGAGCGAACTAGAGAGGTCTTTCGAAGAGCTGGTTTCGCTCGGAGATGAAGCTCTACGAGCACTTGTGTGGGAGGTGCCCACACTAGATATCGAGGCCGAACTAAGCGCTCGCATTGGGGCGGAGACCAGAGAACTAGACTCTCATGATCTGTTTGATATGCAAGCCATGTACACCGCCATTCCCTACTCACAACACGTGATCGCAGAAAAGGCATCTGTGTCGCGTGCGCGGCAGGCAAGACTGGACAAGAAGTACAACGTCACTTTGTCCTCCTCACTTGACGTACTCCAGGGCGCGTACGGCTGACCTTCAGGTCAATTGTGAAGCCGAATCGGGTCTTACCCTGGGGACTTGGCAAGTAGCGCCAACGATCCATGCACGGCGGGGTTGAAATCGTCTTGCGGCTCCCCGTAATTGGCATCAGGTTCCATACGGCAGCGGGGCATGATCGCAATGGAGCCCCAATGTGCGGAGATGTGCGCGTAGCAGGCCATTTCGCCCGTTATGCGCACATCTCCGCGCACTGCCAAAAAAGACTAGCGAACAAGACGGCTACCCAACAGATAGTTGGACAATCTCGCAAGATGAACCGACGGAACCTAGCAAGAGGTGTTGCCAGCTATCACAACGCCTACCTCGGCTCAGGAAACCTCGTAGGAACGCATGAACGGCCTCTGCGCCTCGCAATCATCGATCAATGTTCGCGCCTCCAATCTAGGTACCAGAGCCTAGCGAACCGACTGCTATTCTCTGCAGCAACAAGGCCCGCTACAGCAGTCCCTGTCGCTCTGCTTCATAGCATACGAAAGGCGAATATCCTCGCAAGAACTTCTCGGTGATATCTCCCTCACAGTAGTACTGAAAGTGCCGAGCCCGCATCTTCCGATTCGTCTCATTATCGAGACCCACTCGTTCAATCGTGTCGGCGACCCGTTCTATGTCAGCCGGATCGAGGTCCGAATTTGGATAGATTTGTCCAGTAACCAAATCCAGCCGGAACCACTCTGGCAGCAGGACAAATGGGTCCAGGACGTCATCAAAATCACATTTCCGCGCATTTACAATGGAGCTTGCCAGCCGAAAATTTGCCCATTCATAGGCCTGCCCCGGCATCTTCGACTTAGCCACAAAGTGGTCGGCTGTCACACCACCAACAGCCCGCTCGATGTAGACAGCTAGGTATGCGCACGTCTGGCTGTACTCGCGATAAAGATCATCCAGGCAGTCACGCCAGAACGGACTGAGCTTCTTATCCACTGGCAGTGGCTGATCTGGGTCGATGCCCTTAGTTCTCATCGACCTTGCACCGCGCACCCGGACCTTCGCGTCAAAGTCAGCCGGCTCTGGCTGCGCCCCCACAGGAATCATGGCCACCATCCCTTCTTCTCACCTACAAAGCGCCAGCGCACCCAGAATGGGTCGGTGTCACCAAGTACCTTCTGCAGATCAAGGTGAATCGCTTTCGCGTCTAAGTTGCTGAAGTTCGGGCTCCTCATTGCTAATGCAGCACGTTCGATGGCCTGCTCGGCTTCAATTGAACGAGAGGAGCGAAGATCAAAGGCCTCACTGGTCAGCCAGTTCCCAGCCTCACCGCGCATCACGAACTTGCGCTGCCGCACGACTACGGACTGGTGTTTTCCAGTTGCCTCAAAGTCCAGATCAAACCAAGCATCCTCATCTGCATCGAAGATAGGCTCCACCGATGCCATGACCAATGGAGAGTGCGTCGCGGCGATGACCTGGACACTGGCATTCTCAGCCAGTGACTTCGTTACCTTCAGAAGCGCAGCAACGATTCGCCTCTGCCACTTAGGGTGCAGATGGGATTCGATTTCGTCGACGAGGAAGGTCACTTGATGGGCAGGCTTTCCACCGATCAGCGCCGTCGCCTTCAGATGCTCTTCCCAGGTCCAGACCAACAGATAGGCAAGGGCCAGGATTCGGCGAAGTCCAGCAGAAGCATGCAGCACCGGCACATCTTGGCCATAGGGCATTCTTACCGTCGGGATGTCCCGGGCGTCATCCAGACTGATACGCGCAAGATTGCCCGGCTGAATGCGATCCGTTTCCGCTGGCGACAGAGAAGAAAGCACAGCCTCAAGGCGCGCGAAGGCATCTCCGCGCTCCTTCTGCCAACTCGCCCAATCGGCGATCAGCCCATTGCACAGGACTCGGCCTTCAGAGTCCCTCAAGCCATCCCAGATCTCCTGAGTGGAGAAGACGTAAGCGGGTGGACGATCCTGCACGTCCACATTCCCCTTCTTACGCCAATAGTTGCGCGCCGGGTCCCAGGCAGCAAAGCTACCGTCAGCCTGCGCATACAGCACCAAGCCCGGATTGACCGGTCGCCCCGCCGCTCCGGTCCATGCTTGGGCTTTGCGGTCAAACTTGCTTTCGTACGTAACGGACTTGGACTGTCCGGTTACCGAGAACGTGATTGACGCGGGCTTATCAGCGTGAGGCTTGGCCGGCAGCCCCATCGGCAGACGACGATTGAGCTCACCGGGCCATTTGCGCGTCAGCGACCACCAGGCGATGTCCAGCAGGAAGCTCTTGCCCAAGCCATTGTCGCCAGTCAATAGGTTCAGGCGGCGACCAAAATTGAGCTCCATCGATGGAGAGGGGCCAACATTGCGCAGTGAGAGCTGTTCGATCATGGTCTCATTCTACCGATTTCGTATGGTCCACTCCGTGGCAAGCTTGCGCCGTCGGCGCCTGTTGCCCTCCGCCTCGCCATGCATCCGATTAGCGAGGAGGAAGTGCCCAGAAGTACCGCTCTGGTCAAATGCCCCGGGCTATCGACCCGTCCAGCTTAGCTTTCTCAACCAAGGCCCCGATCATAAGCATCGGCGGAGCCCGATCGGCATTCAGATGGCGCACCCACCAGAGCCAGATCCCGAACCGGAAGGGCTCAGACAGGGCCCAGATCCATTTGCCTCCTTGAACTTACCTTCGCGCCGCCCGTCAGGCTAGGCACTCTACGTCAAGGACGGCTTCTAAGACGTTCTGCAGCTCTCTGCACCAGAGAGGCCGCTTCAATTCCCATGGCGTCCGCCAAAGCGATGAGAGTGGAGAGCGTGGGTTGTCGCAACCCTCTCTCCATCAGCGAGATGTAGGTCCGGTCCAGATCAGCTTCCAGGGCAAGGTCTTGCTGAGAGATCTCCCGCTCGGTCCGAGCCGCGCGAAGAACCTCCCCGAAGACCTTTTGAACAGCTTTTCCGTCGGTCGCCATTGACGAGCGACGTTACGGCCGGTATGACTATAGTGCGACGGACTATAGTCTGCAATGACTCTCCCAAAGCGACTTTCGCTGATGGGCAGGCTTTCGCTCCCCAGGCCTATTACAGAGCCCGGTCCACCCAGGATGATCCAATCGAGAGAGGCAGCATGAAAATAGGTAGGTTCACAAGCATCCTAGCGATCTCCGGCCTCTTGACCGGCTGTTCGAGCGGCACACCAGGCTGCGCGGACTCAGACACCCTGGCGGTCATCGATGAGGCCATCAAGAACGAAGTAGCCAAGTACGCGGCCCACACCCGCCTGAGCACGCAACAGCAGTTCCTGGAGATCGGAGAGAGCTACAAGATCTCGAGCATCCGCACACTCGAACATGACAAGACCGTCGACAGCTACCAATGCGACGCACGGGTCACCTACCAACTCAAGGGCCGCGAGCAATCAGCGGACTTCTCCTACAGAGTCGACACCGATCAAAGCGACGGCAATGTCCTTGTTCAGTATCAGAAGAAGATGCTCGCTCCGATCATGAGCTTCTTCATGAGTGGCTGAGCCGAGCCACCTCAGAGCCTCGCCATGCGTGTCGGGGCCTCGGCCCGCCGCAAGCTGATGCGGCTCCAATCTCGACACACAGCGAGTCAGAGTCGCACCAAGACTCTGGCCATCGACGCTTCCAGAATGGACTATGCAGATGCGGCCCGCAGCAAGAGGTTCGGGTCTGCAGCCCGCTTATGACAGTCCCTAAGCAGTTCTGTCACCTCAGCGTCAAGCGCCTTGAACGCCGCCGCTCTCGCTGAGTTCTCCTCATTCGAGGCCTGCATAGCGATGTAGGACGTGGTGATGGTGGTCACCATCGCCACCCGATAGATCAGTTCGATCACGATGCCAGAGCCCGCGGTTGATTCGTATTCCCGCTCTGCGTCATGCAATCGCACGAGATGGATCCCACCATGGACCATGTCACTCCAGATCTTGTTGAACTCACCCTCAAGTTCTTCAAACTTCTGTCGAAGTAGCGGGATCTCAGCGGAAACCGCGGAACTCAACTCTCTGGCAGACATTGGGCGCGGCTCACCCTTCTTGTTCCTCTCTGTTCGACTCTTGGGCAAGGCACCCGTCAGGGAAAAATCAGCAATCTCAGAATCGCTTGCGCAGGCCACAAAGTACCCCATGCGAAGCCACCGCTCATATAGGGGCCTCCACATCGTCAGGCATGTGACGTGCGTTCGTGCCGGACTTACGACAAGCATTGTTGCGAGGGTCCAACTCATGTCCAGCAGGGACGTTCCGAAGGCACGTGTAAGCGCCTCCCGGGCCGTATGAGGAGTGGTCGTCGACCTACTCAGATCTCTAGCACTGTCGCAAAAGACCGCCAGACGTCGCGCCAGCCCCCGGACGACTGCTACGGGCGACTCGAGCGCTGCTCCTTGCTCCAAAGCCTCGGTCGCCAGCTCTTCCGCACTGGACTTGTCCTCACACATATCAGATGTCCCCCAACTTGGTTCTTGGCGCTTCATCTAGGCTGTTCGCCGACGCCTCTGCTATCCACTTTTTACACATCACAGCACATGACCAGGACCGCCCTCCGCACAGCCCCACGCTACCGGCACTGACGCGGAGCCATGTCTGTGCGCTAAAGAAGGCTGCAGCAGGCCCGGTTACCTTCAACAGACCTGTGCAGCGCTCGCCTAGGACCGTCGCCGCTTTGGCTTGTTCTCACAATCCGGATAGCTTGAGCACGACCTAAATGGACCCTTGCTGCCCATCCTGTCGACGAAGACACCAACCTTACAGACCGGGCATTGCTCATCCTGAATTGGCACACCCCCAAGGGTCCTGAGCTCGACCGCACGCTCCTGTAGGAGTTCTCCCAGAAAGGGCGACACCCTACCGCGTACGGTAAACATGACCACCGAACGGCGCGCGCGGGTCATTGCCACGTAGAACAGTCGACGCTCCTCGCTATCGGGATAGGTGTCTCCTTCTGGCATCACCAGCGATAGCACTGAATCATCCTGTTTGACACTCGGGAAGCTCCGCCGAACCATCCCGGGCAGGACGACGTAATCGGCGGATTTCCCCTTGGATCTATGAATGGTGAGGTACTCCACCTTGATGGTCTTACCGAAGAGCTCCTCCCAATCCGCAGGCACCTTGTCGCGCTCCGATCGATAGCGACCAAGTACCAAGACGGAGACATGCCCATCCTTCCCCCTGGGAAGCGAGCCGGAGAGAAGTTGCTCATGGAGCTGTGCCAAGTATTGCCGCACACCATCCACCACAGAATCCCTGCTATTGACTTGGAACGCCTGAAGCACAGGGCCTACCGGTTCCGTTGAAGAACGGACCGTCTTCTTGATCTGGTTCGGGTTCCGAGTGACGAAGCGTCCCGATACATCACACAGCTCCTGTGGGAAGCGGAAGGTCTGCTCCAACTTCAACACCTGCCCTTGCCCATTCCACTTGCAGAACTCAGTCATCACCGAGATGTCCGCACCAGCAAATCGGTTGATGGCCTGCCAGTCATCGCCAACCGCGTAGAGATGCTTCCCGGGTCCCCTAGCCAGGGCGGCACAGAGCCGGGCGCGCGCCCGCGAGGAGTCTTGGAACTCGTCCGCCATGACCAGGTCATACTGCGGCTCGAACCGCCCTTGCTCAATGAAGACGGATGCCATGTTGAGCATATCCTCATAGTCAATTCCCCCTTCCGCGGAAAGGGCCTCATCCCATGCCTGGTAGACGTACGTTGCAAGCTCCAGGAATCGACGCAGGCGCTCCTTGTAGTGATCATCTGGCAGACGCCGCAGACGATCAGAGATCTGATCCAAGGACATGCAGTTGCTCTTCGCGTGTGCAATGAATGTGCGCATAAGCCCCACCAGATCCTTCTCGGACATAGGCGGAGTCGACCTCTCCGGCAAACGACGATCGGGGTTCGGATCAAGTTCGATCCCTAGCTCAGTCAGACGCTGAGCAAGATCCATCAGAGCCTGTCCACTTCGAAGCTCGATCGACGTCGTCTCGATGAAAACTCGACCAGTGTGGACATGCTGGCCACGCCGCCATGCCAGGTCCTCGGCATGGCTTGCCTGGCGCCCGGAACCCGTCAGGCCGGCGCGGCAACCTGTGTGCTCATGGTGAGCATCGATATCTGGGTAATAGAAGTGCGGCTGGCTCTGACGATGAACGTCCCGCACGGCATCAAACTCGTAGAAGAGCTTGTACTCAAAAACTACCCCGTTGTAAAAGAGCCAGTCAGCAATGACCCGCTCCTCCATGGTCTGCACCCGAGATCCATTCAGGGCATTGAAGTAGGGCCTGCCGTTGGAATCATACCCATCGGCGAGTCCCTCGGGCGCCGAGCGCGGAAGGTCTCGACCGAACACAAGGCGAAAGATGTCCCACTGGCTCCGGAAGTGAGTGGAACGATCCTTAAGCTGATCGACCAGTTCCACCAGCTTCGCGAAGCTCTTGTCGGACTCTCTTGCCCATTCAGGGACGTCCAGCTTGCGACCACTGGCCTTTCGAATGATGGACAAACCTAACGAATGGAAGGTGCAGGCATCGATGGTGATCTCTGGCATTCCAAGCCGGTCAAGAGACTCTTCCGCTCGCTCGCGCAACTCCTTTGCAGCGTCGGCATTGAACGCAAGCATTACAATGCGCTCAGGTGCCATGAAGCCCCGCTCGATAGCGTACGCCGCCTTCGCAACCATGGTCGATGTCTTCCCGGAACCTGCTGACGCAACTACCTGAACACGGTTGTCGAAGCAGAACACGGCCATTGCCTGCTCTTCCGTCAGCGGATCGCTCTCGACGCGGTCCAAGAAGCTTCGGGAAGTAGCCATCTCCCGGGTGGCCATAAGCCTGTTCGCATCGGCCCAGAGACCAAGCCAATCCTGCTCCCAGACGCTGAGCTCACTCAATGCAAGCACGGGATTTGGAGACTCAAGTTCTCCGTGGACATCACGATCATTGTAGAGGGCATGTAATTCCTTCCCCTCAATCGCCAACGCGGGCCGATCCGCCAAGACGCCCATCTGCTGCTCATGGGTAATCCAACGTCGACCGTCCCTGCCATCATCGATCAGCCTCCGCGCCTTCCGTAGCCAGGCAGAGATCAAAGCATGAGTTGAGTTGAACAGTTCTCTACGCTCACGCTTCCGTCGCTCAGTGATAAACTCCCGAATAAGGGAGACCAACCGATTACCCTCATCGTTTGGCAGTCCATCACCAACCGTCTTGAGCCCCCCCCCCTTCACCGCAATCTCGACCCTTGACCAGATGACCCCCGGGGTGACAATAAACTGGCGCTCAGATCTCAAGAAGCCCTTG
The DNA here is from genome assembly GCF_056482105.1 of Stenotrophomonas sp. 78350_Sma. Classification (NCBI taxonomy): domain Bacteria; kingdom Pseudomonadati; phylum Pseudomonadota; class Gammaproteobacteria; order Lysobacterales; family Lysobacteraceae; genus Stenotrophomonas; species Stenotrophomonas sp. 78350_Sma. The sequence goes on from NZ_CM151182.1 coordinate 4,132,917, forward strand.
TACGGTTGACCGCCAACAATCACTTCGACCCTATCGTCATCAAGACGAATGGACCAATCAGCGGAACGGGTGAGCAATCTACCCCAACGTGAAGGTTGCCAGATCTTTGACATGCGGAAGAAACCTTGTGGGCCAACACACCACGGGACGCGGCGCTCTCCACATCATCATAGGCGACACGACGACTCAATGCTCTTGTAGTACTAGTGCCGCCACGCGCCAATCAGTAAAGCTCATCGACAACTTCCTGTACTGGCGGTGGCATTCGTCTCTACGGGCATTGGGAGCCGCCGCTCCCATGCCCACTTTCGAACAGCCACCGTTGTAACTGGGTCGACTCAGCTCGGCTAGAATTACCGAACCGCACAAGGAAGAGCCATGCAGAACGAACTTCGCTCCTACATCGCAAGCAATTCAATGAACTTGGCGATCCTGCTCAGTTCGGCCAACAGGCTGGGAGTGGAACTCTACGTGGAGGTTCACAGGGAATTCCCGAGTGTGTTTATCGATACGCTGCCCCTGCTGGCAAGAATGTGCACTGACCTGTCGATCTCGGTGTGCGAGCTTGATCGGCTCTGCCAAGAGTTCTGCGAATCTGACCAGTCGACACTGCACCGCTTGAATGGAGTTGGCGAATCAAGAGTGCCCTACAAGGCCACTGCCAGCTTTCTCTTGATGCTGGTAGTTGCCCGACGCAATCGGGATCGCCTCACTACCGCCGATCTTGAGGCCTACGGTTGGTCCACTGAGCTTGCCGGGATTGTGCTAGAACATCGCGATCCTTAGAGAATCAGGCGTAGATCGCCACATGAGGAGACTGCCTGCTCCCCAGTCCCCCAAGCTCCCGCATTTTTCTTACTGCGAGCTCTTGGGCGGCCTGATACGCGGGCAGATGCAGCTGGAAGCTGCCCCTTGCCAAAAGTCCGACCCACCTCAGGATCATTCAAACGAACGTAGTAGTCCACCTTGGTGAGATAAAGCAGTGCCTGCTCCAGTCGCTTTCGCTTCTCGGCATCATAGTAAGCCACCGTTCCAATGCCGACACCATTGCGCCGTTCGTAGAAGTCCTTGTGTGCATTGCAGTTCCAGTAGCCACCATCGCCTCGTGTGATCTCGTAGCGCCAGATCTCGCCGATCGCCTTACCTACAGCCACGTCCTGGCGTATCAAACTTCCGTTGAAGATAGTCATCAAATGGATGTGATACGACTTGCTTTGCCCATACTCCAGCTTCCAGACGTAGCCTACCAGTGCAGGGTACCTAGCTCGCAGGACCCGAAGAAGCCTGTTCAGATCCTGCTTGATTCGCGCAGAATCAACGTCGGTTCCGTTCAAACCGACACGGAAATCAGAGCTATACGCCAGATCGACTCGCACGACGCATAGCCTCGCGACGAGCCGATGAAGTCCACGGATGTAACCCAGCGCGGAGACCGCGTTCTTGCGGGCGCTTCGCTCCTGCGCAGCAAGAAGATCAGTGAAGTCGCTGGCCCGGGCCCTCTCACGCATGGCCTCAACCCATGCATTAGCCTGCTCGACATCGATGTATCGCGCAGTAATGGCGCTGGCCCGGGTTGTCCTGAACTCATCCGCCAGCATTCTGAAGTAAGGGCTGAGCTTGTGCTTGCAGTAGAACTTCTCAATCGCTCGGTAGTCGATTGATGCACATCTCCGCACCGCTTCTGCAACGGGGTCAATATCCACAGAACGTCTGCGACCATCCTTTCGCTCTTTGAACAGCTCGCCCTGTGACTTCACCAGGGCTCGCATAGCCTGGTCGATCTGAACGATCTCCTTGGGATGGTCAGTGCTCAGATGAATCCGGTAGCTGTCATCGTCGCACTCGACGGCCCGGTCGGACCACTGATCCAGGATGTTCTCTTGAAGCTTCAGCATTGGCCTTCCTTTTCATTGCGCATGGCGAGTGGAGTCAAGGCGTCGTCAATCTCCAGAACACCAGACAGCAACGACTCAAGCCGCTCGACTTGAGCGTTTACTGAACGAGCCTAAGACAAGATATATAATCCGAAAGTGGACAGAATTACGGCCCACTCATGATGTCAACGCGCGCAATGATCTGCCCACGGATCTAGCGATGCCCCCAGCATTTGAACGCGTTAAAGTTAATGCGCCCAACTACGTGCAACCAGCGCGATCAGCGATTCGAGAATTGATCCATTCGTCCACCTCACTCTCCACCCATGCCACCATGCCGCCGAGCTTCACCGGCCGTGGAAATGTTGGATCAAAGCGCTTAGTCCCTCTCTTGAGGGCGGCATAGATTGTCGATCGCCGGTAGCCAGTGCGACGCTCCAATTCCTGGCGACGAATGAGGCGAGGTGCGGCAGTACTGATTGTGTCCATGTTGCTGACTCGTGTGGATGAGGCCACAACGGTAGTCACGGGGCGATCGACAGTCACTTACTTCAACCAGTTCGCGTACGTTAACTGGATGGAGGCTGGCCCGGCCACGACCGGACAGTCCAAAAGTTGGTTCCTTTCAGCTCGAAAGTTGGTTCCGTCGGCGATCTGGACGGTTCTGGACAGGCGTCGAGGACAGTGAACTTGGGTTACCTGCCCTCCTTTGAAAAAAAAAAAGACAGCCCGAGGGCTGTCCTTTATTGAGAGGAAGACGGGGGCCATATCGGTCGCCGCATCCTCATTGCTCCCGTGCAGATCTAACGCCGAGAAGCCTTCAGGCCTTCTTCGTCCGACCAGCTGGCTTTCGAGCGGCCTTCTTAACCACCTTTTTGGCGACTTCGCCAGCGGCCTTCTTCCGGGCCGTCTTCGTCGGCTTATCTCCGACTTTGCCCTTAACTCTCTTGAGAGTCTTGGCCTGAGCCTGACCCGCCGATGCGGGCGGGAAGCGCTCGCCGGAGCCATTCCCGGCCCAGGCTTTACCCTCAGGGGACTTCAGCCAGGCAGCGAAGACCTTAGGCATCAGCCCTCTGCCCGTCCAGGTCTCACCACTGGGCAGGCGGTACTTGGGGGCAACCTTACCAAGCTTGCGGCCCTTCAATGAGGTCCTTGCAGCCTTGGGTCCTGCAGCCGGGACGATGGAAGCATCTTCTCCAACAAGCTTTGCCAGCTGCCGGCGCTGAGCCGCAGTTAGCACCTTGGCGTACTTCTGGATCACCGCGAGTGCCTTAGGCACCTCGCCATCACGTTTTTCTACCAGCTTCTTCTGGGCTTCAAGCAGCTTGATTTCTGCGTCGAGCGATTTGAGGGTGGTCAGGGCCACTGGGCCATTCCAAGGACAGGGCAGCCAAGGGTATAGCGCAATGCGTCAAGAGGCTATTGCGACATCCCACAGGACGGGCGGACCACACTCAATTGCTGGTTGCAGGAACCCAACGGCGACCGGTCTAAAGAGAAATTGCTTCGAGGCTACGCCTCGACCTCGAGAGGCCAAGACGTGGCCAGCGGCTACTTTGCCTGAACGGCTCCGTCCGGAACCGTCTCCCAGGTGCCGCACTTACGCCGCACTGCGCGCTTGAATGCCCGGAAGAGCTGGTAGGAGTCGATCTTAGCCTCAGGGGCAACCTCACGCACCGCGTCTGCAAGTGCCTTCCGCATCTCTGAGCTCAAATGATCAACGATCTCGTCCATTTGAACCTGCGCCATCATAGTTCCCCTATATGTAGTAAGAAGGTCTCCGTCGTTGGCCCAACAGCAGGCGATCAGAGCGGAGGCGAGATCCGAATGCCCGGCGAACGAGGCGGTGAATCTATCAAGCGGCGGCTCGGCTTCAAGGTACCGCGCTGCCCGCAGCACCGCAAACTCCACCAATCCAATAGAATCCGGAATTGTTCCGGCCTGTCCAGCCTCAGCGATAGATCACCGTAAAGCAGCCACAGGTACTGGCGTGGCTGGTGTCGGCGCATGACCGTCGCCAGTCTCGAGATAGCGCCCCTTCAATGGGACCAGCGTGGCTCCATCCGTAATACGATCAAGCCGCACTAGCACTCAGTGCGTCATCGGACTGATGCCATCGTTGATGTCTACAACCTACGGCCCCTGCGCGGTGTCTCCGATTCTCACGACCGTGACACGGATACCGCTGAGACGGCCGCTGAATGAGCAATTGGCCTCTTGTTCAGCGGACAGGGCTCGGTCCAAATACTGCTTCCAGCATTGAAGCGTGGAGGGTCATAGGCCTAGGACCCATCCGCCGTAGGAAGGCCACAAACAAGACGGGAGCGCCCGTCTAGAACGGCATGCACTCCTCTAGATAGTCCGGCCCATCCAGTTTGGCAACCATCCGCTCGAAGTAAGCCGCCTCGCTGACAAGTCGATCTGCCTGGCGACGACGGGCTGCGCGTTTACGCCAGTCCCCACCCGACGTCTCCTCAAGCGCTCTCACTCGAATCCAGAGCTCCTCTGCTCTGCTTCGAGCCCAGTCCGCACGCTGTTCCGCTATGGAACGTTTTTTTCAGTCATTACATGCCTCATTGAGGCGATGGCTACAGTGGTCTCGACGTGTAATCTCATTAATAGTCAGATTCTGCTTGGAGATGGCTCAAGCGGGACTGAGCCCACTCGCAGAAGCATCCATAAGCTGGTTTGTCCCGTATACCAGTCCTGCTTGGTGACACCAATCTGCCTGGGACAGGCATGCGGAATATCCCCATCAACGACGCGTAGATGCCCCCCCATACAGCACGACGGTACAGAGCCAGGTCCCACACGCCGCCCTCAGGGCTAGCGCAGGTATCTAGGGGGCCCAACCAGGACGGCGATTGACGAACAATCGCTGTAGCGAGATGGCCAGCATCTCACCCGTATGCAGTTTGCTAGCTTTGGATCAGCAGCTAGGGAGCTTGGCTGCAGGAGCAATCTCCACTGCAAGGCATGTGCCTTGGCTAATCGCGATAGCCTGATGGTCCACTGGCCCCCGAGCAGCGCCGTGCGTCCAAACGCAAGCGCTTCCCCTGACGCTAGTTCTTCATTTGCATCGCAGTCAGAAGTTGTCTTCCTCTGACCACGAAGGACCATTTCCAGATTCACTTTCAGCTTTCGGTTTCTTTCGATTCCGCCGCACGCTCTGACATGACACCAATTCGCTTGGCCTTGACCTGGCCCGAGAGCATCGCACTGGAAACCATGTAGGCGATCGTTGCCGCTACTCCCAGCCAAGCATCGATCGATGCATTCCACATCACCCATCCGACGTGGAACACCCAGAAGATGATTGGGGACCAGATCCCGATCGCCTTCTGCAGCTTAATGCGGTTGACCACCACGTTGTTCTGGAAGTGAGGCAGCGGTAGCCGGCCCTTCTTCAGACTCAGGTAGGCCCTGATCGTCAGAGGGATGAGGAAGAAGGTCATTACGAGGTTGTAGAGAATGACTCCCATTCTTATTTCTCCTTAATTGTCGAAGGGTCTCCGCCAGCTATCGCTGATCGGATGGAACTTGTTCTCGAGCTGTCAGCCGTCGCCACGCTTGGCACGCCATGACATCAGAGAAAGCCTGCTTTCGAGATGCCAGGCCCGACTTCAGAACAGCGGTCGATCTCGGCCAATGAAGCCGCGACAAACCGCTAACATGCTGATTTTTAAGCATTATCCAGACCTGACCTCCAAAAGAATTCGATTGTTCACGGTCGGTTCGCTCAGTGACGCGAGGAGTTCGCCACGATGGGCATCGCGTAGCTGGGGCAGACCCCGACAGCCGATAGGCGCAGACCACCGAGGAGCCCACTACTTCACTACGGCTCAATTTACGTTTATCGTAAATGAATTCGGGCAACGTTGCTGGCATCGTCGGTGTGTTCCGACAGCCAGATCTCCATGCCCTTCCCATCTACCCAGCCCGACGCTCGCGGGCGATTCGGCACACGCCTACGAAGCGCGCGCAAAACTGCGGGGCTCACCCAACAGCAGCTTGGGATCGAGATCGGCTTGGAGATAGATGTGGCGGCCACACGCATCAACCGTTACGAACGTGGTGTCCACGACCCCGACAGTGCCACCGCTCAGCAGCTTGCCGATCGACTGGGCATGCCGCTGGCTTACTTCTACAGCGACAACGATGCTTTGGCGGAGGCCATCTTGATGTTTGCGGGGTTGTCGCCCGACCAGCAGAAGGAAGCGCTTGAAGCTCTAAAACTGGTCGCCAGCAGAGCATCTACTGGCGACTGATCACTCTGTGCCTCAACAGTCGCTTGCCAACACCATAGAGTCGTCAGCTTCTCGACCCGCTAAAGCAGTCCCTTACCCGCCATCGACAGAGCCTGATCCGCAGTTACCACGAAGTGGTCCAATAGCTTCACATCCACCATGTCGAGAACGCTCTTGATCTGGGACGTGATCGCCAGATCCGCCGAAGATGCCTCGACATTCCCGCTCGGGTGATTGTGGGCCAGGATAATCGCGGCCGCGTTCAGCGCTAGAGCACGCTGAACCACGATCCTCGGAGAGACATACGCGCCATTGATCGTTCCTGAGAACAATCGCTCCACAGTGAGCAGCGTGTACTGGGAATCCAGAAATGCCACTTCAAAGTGCTCCCGGATCTCACTACCTAGCCGCAGACGGAAGAATGCGCCAGACAGCGAGACACTGCTCATCTTCCGGCCAGGCTTCTTCGCCCGTGCCTCAAGAATGCTCAACGCACGCTCAATTGCCCGATCTTCCCTTCTCTTGAGCGCCTCATCAGGCTGACCACCAGGTTCGATCCCCCCCAAAGACATCGCTTCCGAGTTCAGGGCAGGCTGGCCTTTCGCTGCGCCTGCTGCAGTGACATGGCTCCCGCCCTTTTCCTGCGGCTCGCATTGGCGCGATCGCCCCAAACTGTCCGCACTAGCTCCCAGCTCCGCCAGGACAACCGGCCCTTCCGCATCTACCGTCTTAGTCAAGCTCATTCGTTCTTTCCCTACTGGTTGACAGCAGAAAAGCGCAAGGCCCGGACATGCCGGGCCTTGCGCTTGGTGCCGTCGAAATTGGATGACTACGGATCGAGGTGATCACCGCAGCTGATGCAGACTGCGCCCCCTGAGTACTTGACTATCCCGGCTACCACGGCGGTGGCGACCACCATCACGCAGTAGATCAGTTCCATCTTGCTTTTCGTCATCAGACGCCCCCTCTGATGGCACTTCGCGGCGGAGTGCCTAACGCAAAGCCGATCTGCGCCGGCCTCATGGATGTAGTACGTGTCTGAAATTCCTTTGAATCCGGTCAGGCCCATCGGGCTATGGGATCAACACTGAAGTCGTTAGCTCGAGCGGGACCAAGAAGCAGAAGAATGGCCAGTTCATCTGGCCAAAAGATCGCTCCTTTTCCGCTCGGAAGCGGGCCGATTACGACACCTCAACTGTCCCGGCCAAACTCTCCCGGGGAGCTAGCGCTCCGGGAACACCAGATGCACTTGGCAAATCGGGCAGTTCTGAACAAGACTCCACCAAAGCCACAACCAAGGAAGATCATGTTCGGACAAGGCATATACCGCTCCTACGATGAAACGCCAGAGCTGGATGAGTGTCTGCAGCGCGCTCAAGAGGACATCAGAATCGCCTACAACGTCAGGGCCAAGCAGGCGAACCCCTTGTGCTCATTCGTTGACGAATGGAACCTCCTGTGCGAGGACATCATTGGCGGCAAGGACACCGCCAGCAGGCTTGACCTCATCGCCAATGACATGCGGATTCATGGGGCACTTCCTGAAGTCCACATCCTTATACGAGTGCCGATTGTCCTCTGGCTCGAAGCAAAGCGTGCCTTCGATACGGGAGACAGGGATAGATCATGGGCCGCCCTGGTTCGCTGCAACTACTACATTGGCATGTGCTACTCCCATGAGACGCATATCGAGCGTGCATCCCGAGGTGGGAAGAAGTCCTCCCAGTACGTCCCCTATCTGCGCAGCATGCTGCTGGAGCGTTTGAAGGGGATGGAGGACAAATCCCGAGCCACGAAACAGGAGGTCTGGAAAGAGCTGGTTCCGCTGATGGCCTCCTTCCGAGCTCCCACTTCCGAAGATATCAACACGACGTCAGCTGCTCACAGGAAAGAGGCTGGGCAGGGCAGCAACTCAACTGCGAGCGCTGCTGCATCGGGGAAGAGCGCTGCCGGCAGGAGCCAGAATCCTGAACAGCTCATCCGCCGCTGGACCAATAGTGACAAGGAGATCCGCAGCGAGTTCGAACGCGTGGTCGTAGCAGACCTCAACACCCGCGCCAAGCGATCGACCCCGGCAAAGACTCCCAGCGGGAAAACACCCTAAGCCAAGCCCAAGGCCTCGGATCAGTGCAAATTCTCAGAGACCGCCTAGGATCTACAAACGGCCGGCAAGAACACCGGCCGTTGATCGGACTTCGTCAGCAAGGAGATCAGCATGAATGATCCAAGCATCCTTTTGCCGCCCTCAGGGCACGACGAGGTGAGCCTGCGCTGGCTGACCCGGGAAGATGCCTATGCCTGGTTCAAGATCATCAGTCAGCCGGAGATCCTGGCCCAGACAAGCTGGACCGTCGCAAGCCCAGCAGACCTCAAGCCTATCTTTGATTCCTTGTCGAACGAAGCCATGGGCTCCGAGCTCCGCATTGCCGTTGCGGGGCCGGACGATCAGCTCCTCGGAACGATCGAATTTCACACGATCAGTGCACGACACTCCTCCGCCGAAGTGGCCTACGAGCTGTCACCATCGGTATGGGGCCGGGGCATCGCCACTGCCGTCTCCAGGCAAGTGACTTCCTGGGCTCTCCGACAATTTGGATGGCAGCGGCTTCAGGCAACTGTCCTGGACACAAACATCGCTTCGACCCGTGTATTGCTCAAGTCTGGCTTCGCGCACGAAGGATGCCTTCGAAACCTACGCAAAGTCGCGGGCGTATCTCGCGATTTCGACATCTACTCGTTGACTCATCATTGATCCAAGTTCATCAGCTAAACACGATCGTCCCGCAGTGAGTCACTGCACCGCCCCGCTCTCGATCAACCTGATAGCGCTGATCGCCGATTCCCCAAGCTCCACATCTCGGCTCAGCTCACGCAGGAGGCGCAAGTCCTGCACATCACCACCGTATCCAAGAAGATTGATCGAGAATCGCAAGACACCAAGTCTGTCATGCTGGAAGTGCGGAAAGTAGCCAACCTGCTGAGCGGGCCTTAGCAGACATCTCCGACATATAGCCGCCATTTCTCGAGGGAATCGGCGTAGAACCGACTCTCTCGTATCAGCCTCGTACGACATGGAGTGAACCACCATGCACAAGGCAGAGGCCGCGCCGGTCTGATTCAGATCCAAAAGCGCCTCAAGCGCTGGCCTGCATTTGTCTTCGATCTCCTGGGGCCCCAGATCCTCGCGATGAATCCAGTAGTACAGGTCTCCCAAGGACGCCAGCGCAATGCCCGCGTTTGAATGCGCGGTCGTTGGGTTTTCAGGTCTCTCGACGCCAAGCATTCCCATGGCTGCATGCGACCAGACGAACGCCGAAACCGCCTCCTGAGGCATTAGGCTATCGATCTCAGGAAGCCCCAGCCACTTGGCTATGGCCGGAGCAACCGAACGATCATTGAACTTCGCTAGTTCCTGGATCAAAGGCGCAAGAAAGAGGTCTGCTCTGCCGGCTCCAAGGCAGGCCATCTCCAGAAGCCTCTTACTGTCATCGCGACTCAAGTCGCCAACAACCTCGCAGTACCTGGAGGAGAACGGGTGATCGAACTGCCCCAGATAGACACTCCAGGCAAGCTGGCAATTCTCAGCGCTTTCGGGTGCGCATAGAAGAGCTTGAACTTCCGCCTTCACCGCTTCCGCATGCTGGAACGACTGCTCCTCGAGCAGCCCCAAGCGCTCAAGTGCCTCCAGCACCATCCCCGAGAAAACTGGATTCAGGCTGGGCAACAAGGCGTCCAGAGCGCAAGCAAGTTCCTGTCGCTCAACCTCGCTGCTTGGTCTAACCAAGCTTGCGAAGTTCAGTACTTCCAGCTGCAGGTGGTAGGGAAGACTTGACCACCCTTCTGCCATTAGAGGGAGGACGAGAGGAACAAATGCCGCGCTGTCGCCAGAGAACCGGGCTAGCGTCAGCATGAGGTACAACTGACCTGGCGTCTTCGCTGACGCCCATCTGCATGCCGCATCCTCATCAGGCTCTACATCGCTCCCTCTGAATGTTCGGATGCCGTTGGACACGGACCGAAACAGATGAGCCATCCCGATGTTGCGTCCGAATACGTAAGCGTCCGCGAACAGTCCGTCACGAAGCCTACCTCTGCTAATCCCGGGAACAACCTCCAGCGCTCTGAACGCCCGCTCGAGAGAGCAGTCCATCGCCGCTACAGCCTTCAGAACATCGTCGATGCGAGCTCCTCGCCGCAACTCGTCACAGATCGATGGCATCGTGGCTCTCTCAGAGGGCGCCCAGTGAAGGGCGCTTTCCTCGCACGCTCCTGCCGGTCCCCACCTGCCTTCCCCTATTGAGAACTCCAGCTTCGACGCCTCTACGGCCAACTTCTCGACTATCTCTCCGCACCGACTGCTTACCCAAGCTCGTGCTGCACGCCCACACTCGCCCGCTGCGGCCCTCTCTAGAAGATCCGCATCAGCTGTCGCCGACAGGATGCGCTCAACAAACTCGTCATTGTCATAGGCGCCCAGGATCAGAGAGCGAGCATTCCTGTAAATCGGCGCATCGAGGAGTCCAAGCGCCTTGTCCACATCGTCATAGCTGCTTCTAGCAACGAACTCTGCGACGAATGCGCATTGGATCAGTTCATGCCGGAAACTGACCCTGTCGGTCCGCCTCACCATCATGTCCGTGGCAAGGACTCTACGGAGCACTTCTCCTGAGAGCCCCTCCGTCGCCGCCAATCGATCCAGTTCGCGAACCGAGAGGCTAAACGAGACCCGATCAATCAGATGCTTTGCGACAGCTGCCAGCAGGCGTACTCCGTCGAACTCGTCGGCACCCAACCGTTGCCTGGCATACGCGTCGAACAATGCAAAGCGGCCAGCTCCCTCAGCAAGTGACTCACCAACCTGCCCGACGAGGTCCGCTTCGAATCCACTCGACACCGAAGCGAGAAGGTCCCTCAGGTGCTCCGTTCCTTCCCCGCAACTGGCCCCTGAGATCGCAGCTTTCAGCTCTTCACTTGGCCTGCTCACGGTAACGGGAACAACGGTGATAAGGTCTGGTCTCTTAATCCCCAGTTGAGTGGTGATAGCCAGGCGACAGCCCAGCCGCCGGGCAGCCGCAGCGAGGCTTCGAGTAAGGGCCAGCTGTGCATCGACGCTGCATTCGTTGTATCCGTCAAGTATGAGAAGCAACTGTAGGCCAGTCGCTTGTGCTCCTCTGATTAGATCCTTTGCGGAGCAGTCCCCAAGCAATCCAACCTCCCGCTGGATCAGTTCCTGAAGCCTTCCAGTGAAGTACTTGGCCTGCAGGAAGACAGGCACCTGGCCCTGACACAGCCCTTGAACTGCGATGCTCTTAGCTAACAGTGACTTGCCGCAACCCGATGGCCCGACTATCAATAAATCATCACCGTTCACACCGGCGCGCATGGCAACCTCGCGCGCGCCGACACGATCATCTCCAAGCAGGTAGGTGTCGTTCTTCAGTAACGCGGCATCTGTCGCGTACAGTCGATCGAACTCCGCGCGGTAGCCTCTGACGAGGTCTTCCCACCGTGTCAGAGCCGGGTCCAATGCCTCGTCCAGTGTTGCGACGCGTCGTAGCTGAATCGTCTGTGCGAATCTCCGCCATAGCTGCTGGGAGAGCACCAGACTGGAAGCGTGTCCGAGGACTGGAAGTAGCCCTTGCGTATCGGTGATTGCAACCTTGAAGTCAGAGGGCGGCAGAAGGGAGTTCTTCGGGATACCGGGAGCGATTGCGACGCAGGCGTTTGGGTAGCCTTCCAGCTCGAAGCCACGCTCTCTCAGAGCATCTCTAAGGGCGTTCTTTGCTTCCAGGGCCTGCAGGTATGGATTTCCCACTCCCTTGGACGCCCCACCCGGCAAATCCATCTCCCAGGTTCCGTTCACTCCACCCCGGACACGCCTGGCGAAGTGCTTCGCCTCGATCACCAGAGTCTGAGAATCCGTTGCCACCAGGAAGTCTAGCTGACGGCGTCCTACGTTGAAATTCGCGAAGACGATGGCCTGCATGCGTGCTTCACCAATCATCTTCACCAAGGCAAGGAAGATCTCGCGCTCCGAGGCCACCTCAACTGGAGCGCCTACATAGATCTCGATTCCAGATAGGTCCAATTCCGAATCCATCTTCAGCTACGGCCAAATCGATAGGAAGGCAACCGCGATACTACCCCACCCTTTCCGCATCAGGTCGGAAGCCCTGAAGAGGAAGATCAACCGACGGAAGCGTGATCCGCGTAAGCGTCGACGGTGTCGTATTTGGCCATCTGGCTCATCCCTGCCGTCCCCAACGTACGTCAGCCAGTCAATGGACTTGCCCGGTTCAGGCCGGCCAGCGGTCTCCTGCACGCGCTGCCCCTTGACCTTAGTGGAGCAAGTGAAGAGATTCGTACGTTGGTTTGACCTCTACAGCTGCCAGGCTGTGAGCTGAAGAGTCAAATTTTGATGGCCTCGTTACCCAACCAAGGACCGATCACCAATGAGCGTCGACCTTCCGCTGCTGAAGCAGTTCGTCCATCAACAGCCCTATATCCAATTGGCCGTTGAGGCGATGGAGTCTCTTCAACCTCACTTTGAGGGCCACTCTCACCTGACCGCTCAGCCTGAGGGTGCAACGAACTCCTCATACTTCAAGCTGACCCTGTATGCCCACCCCGTGGCCGGGGGTACCCCCATGCCTATTCTGATTCTGAAGTTTTCCCCGGGGCGCGTCGATATCCCGAACATGATCCTTCCGCCAGATCTACATCGTCGCGGCGCAATGATCGGCGCGCTGGGACGCATGACGGAAGCTGCGGTGCCAATGAAGTACGAGGTCAATGTGGTTGACCTGGTAGGCAGCCAACGCCTGCGCCTGATCAGACGGGGAGCTCATCAGCTCCCTCAGCGGGATGAAGTTCAGCTCCATGTAGGGATGAACTTCACTCCCTCCTCCAAACCCAATTCCTGATCAAGCCTTGTCTCCAGCCCAGCCCTTACAGGGGCCGTACCGCGAGGTATGGCCCCTTATGCTGTTTTTGCTGTGCTTCTCCCTCAGCGCATGCAGTACTCAGGTTGCAATTTATCATCGTGTGTTCATCACGAACGTTTGCGATCGCAACTTGCAGGTGAGCACTCTGAACACCCTCAACTCAAGCATCAAGACCACTGAATTTCTCGCAGCACCGTACGATGAAGTCATCGTTGCCAGCTACATTTCGCACGGCAGACCGATCATCGACCTGGTTGACGGCTACTTCGAGCTACTGATCGTAGACAACCACCACTCCAGGTCGATCAGGCGCGAAGAGTTCCGGCGCTATCTGGGCACCGCCCCCATGACTAGAAGTGGGGACCTGCGCACTTGGCACATAGTGGATAGAGACATCTGCCCCTAGCTCCGGTTGATCAACGTCATAGGTTGCTTGAAGGGCAGAATTCGACCCTACTGTTCGCCCATCTGTTGATTCAGACGCCCCACCCACGACCTTGGTCCAGGCCAGGCCGCCATCAAAGAGCGAGCCTCCGACCCAGATCAGGGGCCACCAGGAATTCATTTGCCTTCCCCACCCGTTGCTTGAGTAGAAGACCAGCGCCTACCAGTGCATTCAGATCACCCAATGCGGTTGGGTACGTGATGGTGTGTGCAGCCTGATAGCTCGCCACCGTGTATGCACGATCTGGATCCTTCAGCGCGCTTGCCAGCAATGCCCTTTGCCGATGATTGAGTACGACTTCGCTCACCTTCGCACTGCGAGGCACCCGCCGTGCGGTCCGGTCTTCTTCAGCCCCCCTCCGGTTTAGAGTCGCACCATCGGCATTCCTGCCAACCTTCATTAGCTATGCCCCCATCTACTGACTCAGTCGGTTCTCACCGCGATGCCGAATCCGAACGAACCCAGCGGGTGGGTAGCCCAATCCCGGCGCACTCTAGGCAAATGAGAGCTCCATCTCCTTGGCGCTCGAAGCTCAGACTGCCCCCACCTATTTCAGCGCAGCCCCTGGGCTGCGTGCCTCAGCAAGAGCCTGAAGCCATTTCCAACATCACATCGCGGCATCGTCATCTGTGCAAATGCCAGATCCGCTCGAGTGAACAGCTCAAAACTAACGTAGGCGTCATTGCCGGACAACTGAATGCTCGGATACCTAGCCTCACGCAAGCGCCCTTCAGCGTAGGCATTGAGGATGGCGTCGTCCGAGCTTAGCTCCGCAGGAAGATATCGCGCCTCCACGTCTGCTCCAACCAACGCAGCAAATGGATGACCGTCGTAGGGAGAGTTCAGTTGAGAACGATCAACCGGCCCCGCAGATGCCGAGGGTAAGGTAATTGCCTCCACCACCAGAGACGCAACCAACAAAGCAAGGGAACAGACGAGGCGGGAGAGCTTTAGCATGCCCAATCTTCAAGAGACGAAAGTTGGAGCATCGAAACACATCAGCCACCGCTTAACTATCCGTCAAGCGGACCACTCCATCGCAAGGTCCGAAGTGAAGGAGTCATCTTCACACGGCGACGTCCGCGATACCGAGGATGCCGGCAGGGAAGCACGCATGCGACTCCCAGACAACCGGCTCCCTTCAGAAGCGAACAAGCCGGGCCTGGCAGCATCGAGGCGCGGCCGATTACGACAGGCCGCGCAGAACTCCGTGGAGGTCACCCACAACTGGTCGCAGTGCAGCTCGGCGTCTACGGCAGACTTCCACTGAACTGTTCCACCTGCTTCCATATGGCCTCGTGATCAAGGATCTCGAACTCATCCAGGCTCACACCAAACTGACCACGGAATATATCGTTCACTCGATCCTGAAAGCTAGCATCACCACTCTGATCCGTAAGCCAGAAGAAGTCTCGATCAAATTCACCGTTGTTCAGCACCCACTGCTTAGTCAAGCTGTACAGAATCATCCCGATGTAGAAGTTGTTGAAAGTCTCGTGAACTTGGCTTTCCTCTCGATCTGGATGCATCCGTGGGAACAACGCATCACTGTCGGCCCTGTCAGAGAAGAGCGACTGATGTGCGAGCCAGAGGCGCCGCGGAGAACCACCATCGTCCCTGTTGAGCCAGTATCCCGCCCAACAGAAAAATTCGGGGCTATCCAAGCGGTCTTTCAAGAATGAAAGGAACTCGCCCGTCAGAAGTCTCAGAGGCACACTGTCGGGGTCGAACTTGAACGCCGCGTGCTCAGACACAAGCTTCATGGCCTGATCATTGCCATCGACGTGATTCTTGAAGATCTCCAGCTCAGAAAGATGATTCTTCATCTCCGACAGATCGCTCAGTCGATCAGCAAGTTCTCTGTACTCAGTCGCAGAGTAGTCCTTCACAAGCCCTCTCAACGACGGATCTTCCGTTACTGCATAGCACATTTTTGCGAACCGAATACCAGGATCTGCATCGAGATAGAAGAACTCATAGCTTTCAACCACCGACGGAAATCCAGTCGTGGGATTTATGGCAGCGTCACAGATGAACAAGAAGAGAGCCACTACAGGATCGATGATTGCCAAAGGCTCATCCGTGCCTGACATCTTCAGAAAAACATCAAATGCGGCTCCATAGACGCCCTTTAGCATGCCAGCCCTCCTAGCGTCGTCGATGGTCATCCCACCCTCCGACCTCGCAAGAAACTGAAGCTGAATGAAGCGCGCCTGGCCTTCGTAAATTTCATAAAGACCTACGGGAGCACGCGTAATTGGGGTCCCGTAGTAGTAGCCTTTGATCTTCTGCTCGCCCAACGCCTTTAGGTGGTTGGCCATCACCTGAGGCTTGGTCAAGAACTCCCAAGACGGATCAACCAATTCCCCCACCGCACCGATAACCTGTGCGTAGGTAAGCAGAAACGAGTGACCCGCCGCCTGGAAGTAGCCGTTCTCGTATATCTCGACGTCCTTCTTTGGATCAAAGGTCAACGCCAGGTAGAACTCGGTGTCCATGAATCCATTGACGACATGATTGGCAGTCAAGCAAGCCTTGGCCTTGTCTGGAGAGAGCAAGCCCAACTCCCCACTAACGGCCAGATCCTTGACACACTTCTTTGCTCCGAAGTTCCTCAATACACTTTTGAGGCCGTTCAGATTTGAATGAGTCTGAACCGGATAGAGGATGCTTCGAATGAACCCGCTGGTGGATCCCTTGTGCTGCCACCAGTGGACTGTCTCATGCACGAATGTCGAGTACGCCTGCAGTTCATCGCCAGTGTAGTCCGCTCGTCCAGCTTCGGACTTTGCAAGCAAGCTTTCGACAAGCCCATGAACTACAGGACTTAGCCGCAGGGCAAACCGCTGACTTTCATACAGTCCGCGCGCGTTCAAGCACGCGGCAAACGTGTCCGGACAGTCATCGGGATAGCGCGGGTCGTACAGTGTCGAATCAAACCTCATTGATGCTTCCTCCATGGACTCTCCAGACCAGGCGATGGACGGATCGCCTAGATTGACTTGAACTGTCAGACATCTAATAAAAATCACGTCAGCAAAGCGCACCTCCGGGCATGCCGCCCTCGAATAACTTCATAGGAATGCAATGTCAAGAGCATTCCAGAGCAACGCAATCGCGTCCATCCCCTTACACAGAGAATCGAGCGGCGGAGCCTCTCGTATCAAGGCCAGATCCAGCCAGCTCGGTGACCAGCAAACCGAAAGGATCGACCCCGCTGACCGAGATGCTACGCTATGCAACTCAGTGACCGCGTTACTCATACCAATTGAAATCAGGGGATAGGTTTGAAATGGGCAACCCAACGACACGGCAGAAGTCGTCGGCCAACACAATGAACGGCAACAGCACAGGTGAGCAGGGACAGGATCCTGTGCCTGGCGGAGAATCGGTGCCCCATTGCGGCATCATCATGCCGATCTCGACCATTGATGGATGCGAACCCGCGCACTGGAAGCGAGTTGGTAGAATTCTCGATGAAGCAATTTCCGGTGCTGGCTACAAGCCCAGAATCGTAAGCGACTCTGATGCCGTTGCCATCATTCAGAAGACGATCGTCCAGAACATCTACAACGACGAAATCATTGTCTGCGACATAAGTTGCCGCAATGCGAACGTCATGTTCGAACTAGGCCTCAGGCTGGCGTTCGACAAGCCAGTTGTGATCGTCAAAGACGAGATGACGCCATACCCCTTTGACACCGGCAGCATCGAACATCTTACGTATCCAAGATCTCTTTCCTACTGGGAGATCCTTGACTTTCAAGCACTCCTTACGAGCAAGCTGAAATCAACGGCAGCAGCAGCACGTAATGCCGGCTACTCTCCCTTCCTCAAGCACTACGGAGATATAAAGGCAACCTCTCTTCCAACCACGGAGGTGAGTACGATTGAGTACTTTGAAAAGAGGTTTGATGAGCTTTCAGCACGCATCGAATCAAGTAGCTCCCAGCGGGCGATTGAATCACTAAAGCTACAGACTCCCAGCGGCCATTCCTTCCGGAATTTTGAGTTGAGTGTCCGTTTCAATCCTGGCTCTCCTGTAGCATCCACTGTAGAGAAATATCTACTGGGGACTCCAGGAATTAGGATTGACAAGCTCGAGTTTGGCGCAGCGAAGCTTGTCGCTAAAGGCTCTGGCGCTCCCTCTTCTATAAAACGCCTTACAGCCATTTTTGAAGATCTCGACGTGGAAGCAACCTTTGCGTTCGGTCAAATGGATGGCGTCTCCGTAAGCTTATCTTGATCGCGCTCTGCCTGGCGCGATGCACTATCGACTCATCAGCACTCGTTGCTGATGAGTCGGCGCCATGCCAGAGGCGCTCCAAGGTTGTCCGCATTCAGAGCTGGCCCAGGCTTCTACTCGAATTGGTAAGCACCTCAGGCCGTCGCCCCATATGAGCAGCCTTCTTGCAGAGAACCTGCGACCTGAGGAGCGAACACCTTGCTACAACGATCCATCCATCAGCGATAGGCAATCCTCTGATTCGGCGCCCGCCCCACTTCGCTGCGATTGTCAGCCACCAGCTGATCCTGCCCGTGTCCCTTTGCCACGAGCAGAGTTCGCGGAACACCTTGACGCTGCAGCGCAAGCACCACCTGCTCCGCACGTTGCTGGCTAAGTCCCAGACTCTCCGCCGGGCCGACACTGCTATCGGTATGCGCGCCGACCTGTACACGAGTATCACGAGAGACGGACCGTAGCGCGTCCGCAACCGCCGCCACCGTTTGTCCAGAATCTTGCGTGAGTTCACTGGTCCCAGGCCTGAACCTAAGCGTCGTCAAATTCATAGCAGCGATGCGATCCGAAAGCGGTGCATCCTTTGGCAAAGCCGACAGCGCCGACAGACCTGGCCCCCAAAGGCCATCCATGATGGACAAGGAACTGAAGTTCTGGCGAAGAACTTGAGATACCGAGAACCGTTCTGACTCACTCAGGGCGGAAGAGTCGATCCGCAGCCTCGTTCCCTCAAAGCCAAGCACCAAGCCATTCTTCCGCAGTTTCGGCAGCAACTTGATCAAGGCAGGCAGCCAACGCGCTTCGCGCACGCCTGGATCCAACACAATGTGACAGTGAACGTTGCGTCCGCCATAGAGCGAGACCAAAGAGCTCCAGATGCGACGTCGAGCGGCCTCTGTCGGCAGGCTACCGTGCACAGCGATCTGATCTCCGCGCTGAACTAGAGAGAGGCGAGGGTCTCGATCAGGCACAATCTCCTGGGCTACCCACAGGGGAGTGTGCATTCTGAGGTGAAGCCAGGAGCTGACACTCACTACGGACAGCACCCAGAGCAACCCAATAGCAGCCCGCAGCGCCATTCCGTGCATCGACGCAGACGGCAAGCCGCCGGCCACGCGAGATCGATGAAGGCGAAGGAAATGCCGAGCCGTTCGACGATCAAGACGGATGCGCTCGATGGGCAGCGAAATCACAGCGATGAGAGCGGGAAAGAGGTCGCAAGCCACCACACGGAACTCGCCCGCTCCCATCCCGCTTCGGCGTGCCATCGTCCCAATCGCATGCGACCCCAATGCCAGTTCAAGCTCGCTTGCAATGATAGGCAGCGTCTGGCGCCGAGGATCTTGCCAAGAGCGGAATCGCTCAAATAGCCCGACCTGCTCGAACTGTTGCTCCAGACCATCCAACCCCAACGGATGGCTGCTGATCCAGCTTGCGATGACTTCGGCTACCCAGCGTGATCGATGACCCAGCTGGAGGTCAGTGGCGACCTCCTTGACGATGCGTTCGTACGACGACATGAGAACAATCCCTGTGGAACGGCTGTGCACTGGCGTGCACCCCTGCTTCTGCGTGATGCAAGAGCTTCTGAGGGCGCCACTCTGGAGATTTCACGTCAACGAGAAATGAAATGTCCCATGCCATGGACCTTTCGTTTCCTTCAATTGAGTGCCAGATTCCTCACAAGTCATTGTTCGGAATGGACTCTGGCCCTCCATGAATTTCAGATTTTCGAACAATTCCTACAAAAAGAGTCATTCTGCAAATGGTTACGTTAGAAATCTATTTTGGCCAAATACGACATTTTGTGCCTCAAGATTCAGGCAGGATCGGCCGCTATCGCCTAAGTCCTTCGGTCGCAGCCAGCACCACAGGACACCAGAGTGATCACCCCGGCCCTGCATCGCACCACTATCAGATATCACATAGCGGTGATTCATGAGAATTTTCTATGTTCCCCCGCATAAGCTTCAGATGATCAATTCAAGGAATTCAAGAAATGAGTATTGCCGTACAACTTCAGGATGAAGAAGTGGTCTTTCGAGTACTAGCGTGGCAGCGACGATCGGTTGAGCTTGAGGATCCAGCCGCCTTCAAGCTCACCGCGCAGGGAGTTGAATGTGCGGTTCTTATTCGACCTGAGCACTCAGACGCTGGGGATCAGCTGAACCACGGTGGCGCACTCCTTAGCATCGAGTTCGGATTCCCGAACATCGATCTCATGGAAGCGGCCAATGTTGGCATTGAGCTTCTGGAAGACGTTCTCTGCGCACTATCTCTGGTGGATGGCGTAGATTTCCAGCCGATTCAGTTGCGGTATGCTGAGCGACTTGAGGAAGATGGGACACGCGATTTTTTGCAGTTCCTTGATCTCTCGGCGAACCATTGGCAGAAGAAGGTCTCGAAGAAGTCTCTCGGACAGGCAAGCAAGCTCGTCGCTCATTGGGATGGACTTGAGAAGGGTCATCGATTGCGTCGTGCGGCGAGACTGTATGGACGGGCGATCGGCGAAGCTGACGCACTAACGGCCTTCCAGAGCGCATACACAGGCTTGGAAACACTAGAAACGGTCCTTGCGCCGCGCTTCGGGCTTAAGCCAGGCAGTGAGGAGGTGACCGGAGAGTGCTCTGCATGCAAGCATACCTACACCTTCAACAAGACCGCATTGGTAGGCGTGCGCGCTTTCATTCTTGATGGAGAGGCGCTTAGCTCTGCAGATCCCCAGAGGATATCTGAATGGAAGGGATTCAATCGCCTCAGAAACGACGCAACTCACGGGCTGGAGGAAATTGCTGACCTGCTTGAGCGCGGAGTGAAATGGCTCCCCGGAGCGATGCATCATCTGCATATGGCAATGTGCCATGAATCACACGCTGTCGAGCTCATCTCTGAGAAGTATCGCATGCCCCGCGGTCCGCGCATCTATGCGATGGCGGGGAACTATCGCCGCACTTCTGAAGCAGAGAGCATTGAGAACTGGAACCCGGTATTCGAGGTAAGGCCAGCGAAGTGGGTTGAACACGATCAGTATGGCCGAGTTCCTGAGTTCTCCTTCAAGCCGCGAGCTGATGCAAAAGAGCTTCGGTGTGCGGAACTGCAGCTTGAAGGTGACATTCGAAACGCAACTATGAGCTCGTTCAAGAAGGCAGCTGTCGAACGCGTTGAGCCTGTTGAGGAACCATCAAACTAATAGTTCGTCTGCATCAAGCACGGGAGACGGCAGATCAGCCGTCTCTCGTCCCTAGATCTGCTACAAGTTCCGACGTGTACACCTGCTTGGCGTGAGATCGTCAACAGATTAGATCGGAATCGTTGCCCTCCCCCATCCCAGACGTTGGGGCGAAGTCCCGAACTGGTATTTCCGGCACAAGTGATGCATCAGATGACCAGACTCTCCTTAGAAGCATCGCCACTAATTGGGGATCCTCGTCAGGCGGCGCTTGGCTCGATCATCGAGATGCGCCGCCGGCTACTGAGGATTCGACCGCCTTCCAATCTCCTGTACGCAGCTTCCGATGGACCAGAAGCTCAACTCGTTTGCATACATCGTCGAAATCTTCATTGAAGCTTGCAACACTTCGAGCACAAAACTCACAGTGCAGCTGAATGCCCGCACCGTAGGTGTATCTCGGCGCCAGTTGGCACCTGCATACGGGACAGAGAGCCACAATGGCATAAACCTTCCCGGAGTCCTTTCCGAATCGCCACTGCCAATCGACGCCCAGAAAGGTGTCGTGTGTATAGCTCCAGGCGCTCACGCCACTCTGATTTTGACGAAGATGAGCAACACCAACTGCAAGCAGCGCTACGACAACAACCAGAAGCGAAAGCCAGAGAACGAGCAATAGCCAGTTTGGAGAGCTCGATGATTCACCAAGCCAATGCCAGGCTCTTATCAGGTATCCGCCGAGGGTGGTCCAGCCCCCTTGCACCGTCGTGGCAACAGCCCCGATGGCGGCGACTATTCCCCCGCCTATCACGCCGCTCCAAACCGGATCCTTCCAGATCTTGCTCAACAGGCTCATGAATCCCCCCTCATTATGCAGGCATTCTAGCCACTTCTATCGCTCCATCTGGTCAACGACGGCCGGTCCATCGCAGCAAGTAGGTAGGAATGCCGGGCCTCGGCCAATTTTCCTCCCACTACCGATTTGGGGGCAGGTGTGGGGACACAGAGCCTGGTGCGAAGAAGATCGGGCGAATCGAGACCAGCAGACGAGTCCAGTGACCGAACTCCACCATTACTTATCGTGGTGTGTTCCCTCGCCCCCGAACCTCCCCTGCGCGAAGGCCGTCAAGGTAGTCAGCCCAGGCCTGCATCATCTTCCTGCGCTCCGGCAGGTGGGTGGCGCGATTGTAAGCACGCCCCAGCGGATCTCTGACTGCATGCGCAAGCTGGTGCTCGATGTAGTCTGGTCGGAAGCCCAGCACCTCATCTAGCACCGTTCTGGCCATTGCCCGGAAGCCGTGCCCTACAATGGTTTTAGAGTCAAAGCCCAAGTAACGCAGGGCCGCATTGATGGTGTTCTCGCTCATCGGCTTCAGCGGGCTGCGAACTCCCGGGAAGACGAACTCGCTCCCCCTGCGAAGCGGCTCGAGGTCCCGCAGCACGCTCACAGCCTGGGTTGAGAGAGGCACGATGTGCGGTGTATTCGTCTTGCTGGCCACGTAGCGCCACTCTGCCGCCCCGAGGTCGATGTCCACCCACCTGGCCGCCCTAAGCTCACCTGGACGAACGAACAGCATTGGCGCCAGCTTTAGCGCTGCTCTTGTAACTGGCGAGCCTTCGTAGCCCCACAGCGCGCGAAGCAGCGTAGCGATTTCAGATGGCTCGGTCAGACTGGCGAAATGCTTGGTTCGTGGCTGCTCTAGCGCACCAGCCAGGTCTTGTGCTGGATTTCGCTCAGCACGGCCCGTGGCGATGGCATAGCGAAAGATCCGACCCGCATGGGCTCTTGCACGGTGTGCCGTCTCGACAACACCCCTTTGCTCAAGCTTACGAAGAGCAGCCAGCAGGATCGGAGCCGTGATATCGGTTATGGGCAGCTCGGCGATAGAAGCCAGGTCCTTCTCAAGCAACCGTCGCTCACGAGCCACTGAGCCAGGAACAAGACCCTCCTTGGCTCGCTTGGCAAGAAACTCCAGTCCAATTGCGACAAAGGTGGTGCTCACTCGCTCGCCATGAGCCGCCTTCTCCGCCTTCGCTACTTGCGCCGGATTGGCGCCACCGCGAAGCATCGCCCGCAGTCGGTCGCGCTCCAAGCGCGCTGCCTGCAGGCTCATCGTGGGGTATTCATCCAGAGTGACGATGCTCGCCTTGCCTAGGAAGCGGTATCTGTATCGCCAAGCTTTGCTGCCGGCAGGACGCACTTCAATCACCAGCCCGTTGGTGTCTGCAACTCGGTATGCGGTAGAACGGGGCTTTAGAGCGCGAATTTTGGTGTCTGTAAGCATGTGAGTCAGATCAGTGGGAGTCAGGCGAAACGGACCTGCTTCGCGACTCACAAGCTGACTCACTTTTCTGCTGGATGCAACGGGAAGGGCCGATACACAGAGAGACTCCAAACCCTTGCTATCAAACAATTCCCGGTCAATTTTGGACTGATTCGGAAGCCATTGAATCGTGAATTGGTGGGCCCACCAGGATTCGAACCTGGAACCAAGGGATTATGAGTCCCCTGCTCTAACCGTTGAGCTATAGGCCCTGTAAGGGTTTCAGGCGGTTTTGCGCGGTCGCCGTTGTAATTTCGGTGTAATCGCGTCGCCGGAAAGCTGTTTCTGTAGGGCCGCCATAGCGTCCTGCATCGAAGCCGCGTGAGTGTACCTTTCGGCCATAGCTCTTGTCTTCCAGCCGCCCATTGCTTGGATGGTGGCCGCATCGAGCCCAGCATGCGCAGCGTTGGTCGCGGCGGTGTGCCGCATCGTGTGCGGGGTCACATGCTTGGCGATGCCCGCGCGCTGCACGCACCGACCGAATACGGCGTTCATCTGGTAGGCCCGGCCACTGCCCGCGCGCTGCGATGGGAATAGGTAAGCCTCAGCCTCCATTCCTTTGATGACCTTGCCAAGGTACTGCGCCAGCACTTGCGGCATGGGCTGCTCGCGCCGACCGGCCTTGTCCTTGCCGATCCACAGAATCCTGCGCTGCACATCCACGTCGCCAGCGCGCAGGTTGAGCGCTGCGCTGTGCCGCAGGCCGGTGTAGAGCGTCACCATCACGAACCGATGTGCCAATGGCGACACGTCCTCCTGCGCGGCCAGCAGCAGCCGCTGCGACTCTTCCGGCGTCAGATACACCAACTTTCCCTGCGGCTCGCGCTGGCGGGCCAGCAGCGGCGCAGCGTTGAGGATCTTCCGGCGCCGCATCGTGTTGAGCATGTGCAGCAGCGCAGAGCGCTCACGGTTGATCGTGCCCGGGCTGGCGCCCTCGCCCTTCCGCGTGGCCACGTAGGCGAGCCAGTCATCATCGGTCAGCCTGGCCACCGGCCGGCGCCCGAGGTGGGGCTTGATGTGATCGCGGAACCGCCGCTCCTTGGTGTCGATGTCCTTTCCGTCATGCCGGCGGAGATAGTCCAGGTAGTCGTCAGCCGCCTGCGCGACCGTCTGCGAGGCGTTGCCCTTGCTCCCCTGTACCCCGTGGGACGCGCTGCGCTTGGCGGCCTTGAGCGCGGCCACCACGTCCTCCGCCTGCGTACGGGTGTACCCCTCCGACTCCAAGCCCACCACCTGGTGATGCCGGCGCCTGGCCACCATCACGTTGACAGACCATCGCCCATCGCCGTTCGCGGTGCGCGTGTAGGTGATCCCGTGTTCGCTGATCGACTGGCCGGGCTTCAGCGCGCGCTGTGCCGACCTAGTGAGCTTGACGTAGGCAGCCACTACTTAGCCTTCTTCACGTCCAGTTCTTGAGTGGTTTCAGCCAAGCGCAATTCGAGCAACGCCTTAAGCGTTTCCAGTTCTTGCATGCTCTTTTGCACCTTCTCCATGTTCTCTTGGACTTGGCGCGCGTTGCGCTCAACAGCTTTCCGATAAGCCACCAAGTTGACCGCAATGTCCTGCGCGAGACCGCCGTCCGCAGCCTCGCCGGCTGAGTACGCCTCGGTGAGTCGAAAAACAATCTCTGCCGACAACGAACGGCCGGAGCGCTCAGCTTCCTCTTCGACCTTCCGCATGAGATCGACCGGAAGCCGCAGTTTGAATTGGTGAAATTCGGGTGCCATGGGCGAATGATGGACCAAAATTGTCCTTGACGGCAACGGACAACAATGGTCCACTGCGCCAGAGGGACAACAATGGTCCCTCAGTGGACCATCCAACCATGAGACGCCAAATGACCACAAAAGAAACTGCAATCGCTCCGCCAGCCGCAAGACTCGACGCGACCTCCGCAGCGGAATGGCTGGGGTTGAGCAAGAGCACGCTGGACAAGATGCGATGTGAGGGGCGCGGTCCCCGATACCTGCGGGTGGGCAAGCGCTGCTTTTACCGGCCTGCCGACCTGGACGCCTACCTGGAGGCCGCGGTTGTGGAGACGGCGGACAGCCGTGCGCTGCCACGCTGAAAGAGAAACGGCCCACCCGGTTGCCGCCGGAGTGAGCCGTGAAAGCCATCGGACCCTTGCGAGGAACGACTTGACCATGAAGAAGACTGTACAGCAACCAGCGCCCGAATCAATCGGGCAAACCCCCGATGCGCATTCAGAAATTCCCGACACTCGCGAGCCAGCCGACACGCGTTACGACTGGCTGAGTGTCGAATGGCGGGGGAGCAAGCACGCCGATCGCTTCCGGCTGGAGACGGTAGACCGCGCGCTGTATGCCGCCAGTGGCCTGCAGGGAATCCTGATCCGAGAACAACGCGGCCGCGCGCTGCAGGCCGGCGCACCTGACCAACTGTTCCATGACGGTCTGAACGAGCCAGAGATGGAATCGATGTGCGAAGCGGTGCAAATGCTCCTGCACATGGCCATCGATAACTTGGAACCTCTGCGCAGCGGGGGGGGGCGATGAACGCCATCATCATCCCCTTCCTTGCGCACCGCATCGTGCGGACTCCGCCGCTGTCGGCACTGTCTGAGGCTCGCCTACAGGCACTCGCCGAGCGCCTGGCAGCTGCCATCGATCGCGCCCCACCCCGCCGACAGGAGCGCGCGCCATGAGCCGCCGTCCTGTGGTTGAGCCCATCGCATGCGACTGCTGCGGCAAGCCGCTGCTGCCGGTGTTCGGCACGTTCCATCGTGTGGAGCGGGAGTTCGGCTGGGCTTCCCTGCCCTACGTGCTGTGCGGTGACTGCGCCCTGCAGCACAGGGGCAACCCGTCTGAGGCCCGCGTGCGCGAGTGGATCATGACGCGCGCGGCGCGCGCTGGGGCGGACTGGTTGCGCGCGGTCACCAACGTGGTCACGCCTCATGGCAGCTGAGAGGAACCGCCGCAAGATCACAGGCCGGCAGTCGAGCGACACGTTCGTTCGGTTGCCCCACTCGATGATGCGGCATCCGGCCTTCTTCGCGCTCAGCGGGGCAGCAATGAAGATGCTCCTGTTCTTGGCCGCGCAGTACAACGGGCGCAACAACGGCGACCTCAGCGCCACAAAGGCGATGGTAGAAGGCGCTGGCGTCTGTGCTGCGAGTAAGAGCAAGGAGCTGCTGGCCCAGCTGGAGGAGGCGGGGTTCATCGTGCAGACGCGACACGGCATCAAGAAGCAATGCCATCTGTACGCGCTCACCTGGGTAGGTATTGATCGCTGCCCCGGCAAGAACCTGGAGATCGCTGCGGGCCCACCACGCAACGACTGGCGCAAAACGCATCTTCAACACCCCTCAGGGGTGCAAACAGAATCGCAATCTCAACACCCCTCAGGGGACCACGCAACACCCCTGAGGGGTGCAAAAGCAGCATGAGCCAGTCGATAAACACCCCTGAGGGGTGCAAATACAGGCAAATCGCGGGTTTTTTACACCCCTCAGGGGCCCCCCTTATAGATATCTACCAAGCGGGAGCGCAGCGGACGCTTGGCGCTGTTGCTCCTGCGCTGTTGATTTGCCCGCTCTCCGCCTCACTGCACCACCCAGCGAAAGGGAACGGGGCGCACCCCATGCGCCCGATGCACCCCATGCACCCCATGCACCCCATGCACCCCATGCACCAGGTTCACCACCAGCCATACGGTGATCAACATGGACCGTAGGGGGAGGCGGAAAGTTGAAGCGTCTGCCAGCCCGACACGCGCGCCCCCCTTTCTTCGCGCTTCCGCAGAATTTGAATTTCGGTGCGAGGTCTGTGGTGGACCACTCCGCGACCAGGCGACCGGCCGACCACGGCGCTACTGCACCGATGCGTGCAGACAGAAGGCACATCGAATTCGGCGCGCGCTGAAGCCCGCGTAACGAAACAGGCAGCGCCAAGCAACAACAGCGATAAACTGAGCGCGTCCAAGACAGACTGCCCCACGGGCAAACCTGACACTGGGCCGACACTGCGGCAGAGGCAACGCCAAAGCGCGCTCTGAGACCACTTCACCATGGTCCGGGCGCGCTTGTGCGTTTCTGGACCCCAAATAGGGACCACCCAATGCCTCACCACAACGATTTCCAGCAGATGCGCGACCGCCACGCCAACCGCAAAGCCGCATTCTCGGCACGCGCGGAGCTCGGCAAACTCGGCGTCACCATCGAAGATCCGACCACCGACAAGCCGCTGGACCAGTTGCCGCGCGCTGAAGCACTGGCCTATCGCAACAGCTTGCGCCGTGCGTCCAATGCGCTGACGACCCACGCCAGGGAGAAGGACGAAAACCTCACCGACGGCGTGATGGATGCGTTGGAGTACATCAACAACGCGATCAGCTTGATCAGCGCGGGCATGGATCACCAGGAACAGATGGATCTGACCGCGGCCAATGCCATGGGAACCATGAGCGAGGGCGAGCGCCTGCGGGACACCGACGGTCGCCAGATCGGCACGCTGCTCACCGCATCCGACCTGCAGAACCAGGCAACGATTGCGCGCCGCCTGAACGCGATGCGCGCGGACGGCGGCGGCTTCAATAACGGCGATGAGCAGGTGAGCCTGTCGGACTTCATTCGGGGCGTCGCCAACATGCGCACCAGCGATGGTGTACGCGCGGCTCTGAGCGAAGGCACGAACACCGCAGGCGGCTACACCGTGCCGACCGTGCTGATGCCGGGCATCCTCAACGCCCTGGTGCCCGCGTCGTCTGTTCTCAGCGCAGGCGCCAACGTCGCCGTGCTGGATACCTCGGCCAGCTCCTTCAGCATCGCGGCAGTGGACACCATCCCCACTCCGGCCTGGCGCCAGGAACACGGCCAGGTGGCTGAGAGCGAGCCGGCGTTCCGCGCGGTCAAGGTCACCCCGCGCAGCCTGGCGTTCCGCTTCAAGATTTCCCGCGAGCTGCTGGCCGATTCGCTGGGCGGCCTGGACGCTGCACTGCGCACGGCCATTGCCCAAGCGTTCGCCAAGGAGATCGACCGCGCATCGCTGATGGGCAGCGGCACCGAGCCGGAGATTCGCGGCCTGCGCAACATCCCGGGTATCAACAAGTTGCCGATGGGCACCAACGGGGCGCCGATCACCGACTGGCGCCAGTTCATCCGCGCCCGTCGCCTCATCACCGAGGCCAATGCCCCGGTGCCGGACGTGGCCATTCTGTCGCCGCGCGAAGACGAGACCATGAGCCTGCTGGTGGACACCACTGGCCAGCCGCTGCGCCGGCCCGAGGCCCTGAGCAACTGGAAGTTCCTCACCACCAGCCAGATCCCGACCAACGAGGATGTGGGCACCGCCACCAACGCGGCCGCCATCTACGTGGGCGGCTTCCAGATGTTCACCATCTACATGCGCGAGTCCGTGTCGATCCAGCTGCTGAAGGAGCTGTATGCCGAGACTGGCGAGGTTGGCTTCATCTGCCACACCCGTCTGGACGTGGCATCGGCCTACCCCAAGGCGTTCACCGTCATCGAAGGCGTGACGGACACCGAGTAGAGGGCGGGGCCAGCCGGCGGTGCCCCTGACAACACCGGCAGCGTGGGCGGCGCCAGCGCGGGCAGCGTCCTCAGCGTCGTGACCAGGCAACGGGAGGGGGGAGGTCGAAACTTGAAGGGCCTCCCCCCTCGATACGCGCCCCCCCTTTTCTTCGCGCTTCCACAGAATTTGAATTTCAGGCCGATACAAGAATCGTTCCGAGCCGGCCAATCCCGACCCCATCGCCCCCCCCTGCAAGGGCATGACCGCCGCACAGGCACGGGTCTGGAAGGAGTGCGCCACCAACATGCCTTGGCTCAAGGCCGCTCACCGCCTGCTGTTGCGCCAGGTGTGCATCCTGGCCGCTCGCATGGAGACAGGCTAGGATCTCAGCGTGTCATCCACGCACGCGCTCAGCGCGATGCTCTCCAAGCTGGGCGCCACTCCTGTCGATGAGTCGAAGGTCAACCACGATCCGGGCGACGAAGAAGGCGGGAGCGAGTTCTTAGGCGGACCGCCTGGCAGCCGCCTCAACTGAGGAATCAAATGTCCACATCACCCATTTCCTCCGCCCTGCTCGCAGCTGCCGCCTCCTTCGGGGAAGCAAGTCAGCCCTTGCGCAACTTGTTGGTCGACCACTTGGTGGAGACCAGTCCCGAGGCTGTCGAACGGTTGGCCGAAGCCTCGCTCGCGGGCCACCGGCTGATGCTCGCGACCGACGCCGACACGCCGGATCCCCAGGTGCGGCTGCTCGTGGTCGATTCAGAGCAGCGCGTCACGCAGATCGCCGCAATCGGCCTATTCCCCCCTTCCGACCTGTGGAACTGACGCTGACCGAGCATCTACGCACAATCCGCCTGTACGGCCGCCTCGGCGCGCGGTTCGGGCGCAAGTTCCAGTTGGCAGTGAACAGCCCGGCCGAGGCCATCTTCGCGCTCAGCATCCTGCTACCCGGCTTCCGGCAGTTCCTGACCGGCTGCAAGGACCAGGGCATCGAGTTCGCGGTGTTCATTGGCCGGCAGAACCTGTCCAAAGAACAGCTGAAGGACCCACCAGGTGCGGACGATATCCGCATCGCGCCAGTGCTGGTCGGCTCCAAACGCGGCGGCGTGCTGCAGACCATCATCGACGTCGTCCTTATCGTAGTGGCAGGAATCGCCGGCAACCCCGTGCCCGTCGCCTACGGTGGCCACGACACGAAGGGAATGGTGGCAGGGTCCGTGGTGATCAGCGGCGGCATCTACGCAGAGGACCAGCAGTAAACGTAGCCATCAAGGATCAGCCAACTTAGATGGGTAATGCTCTGCTTGCTGGTCAAGCGGCCGACCTTCATGCTTGCTCCTCCTCTAAGGAAGGGAACTCCAGATGGCTGACCCGTTGTACTGCCCGTGGGTTTTGGGATTTCCGTGTCTCAAGCCGGAGGTCTGGGCTGCCTGGGCACAGGCTCTCCTCTCCGCGCTGGCGATCTACGCCGCAGCCCGAATCGCAGCTAAACAAGAGAAGCTTGCGTTCCGTCGCAAGGCTGATGCCTGCATCGGCCTCATGTCGCACACGGAGCAAACCCTGTTCATGGCACTAGAGAACCCCAATTCCGACGAGACGAAAATGCTTGTTGGCACAGTGCTCGAACAGCTCCGCTCCGTGCCCATGGAAGCTGTCCCTGACCTGCGATTGATGACCATCATCAACCGTTCCGCGCGCAGACTCGCAAGGCTTCATTCTGAGCTGACTGCTGCCCCGAGCCCGGACGCCGTCATCACTGGAGCAAGGATCCTCGGGAGGAGGCGCCTCATCGACGCGATGGTCAATGAGATCTCGATAGACACGCTTGAAATGGCGCATCTGCTCGACTCCATCATGGGCAGATCGCTTCTGGATCGAGTGAAGGCCTGGCTGCCACGGCGGCGCTTTCGTCATGCAGCGACTCCTGATGAATGAGGGCCATTGGCCGTCCGCAAGCGCCTGCGGAATCTCATCGAACATGAGAATGGCGTGTTGTATAGTTCACAGCGCAGGCATGCGCGAGACCTCAATCAGGTCGCTTTCGGGCGGCAGCGTCTAAGACGTGGGATCCTGATTCTCGGGGCCTGCCCTATTCAATCCCAATCCGCCCCTCGGAGCCACTCCGCTCCCGGGGGCGGATTGTTTGCAATGATCTCCGCCGGCAGGACTTTTAATCCGTAGCCGAATCGTGCGCCCTTGTGGCGATACATCGTTCTCCGCAGCATCTCGGCATAGCGCGGCTCGGTGAATCCATATCCATTCGGGTTGACGCTACTCCAAACTGCCGATGCAACCGCATCCGCAATTTGAAGACCCATTCTTTTGCTGTGCTCAAAGATTGCGACGTTTTGGCAATCAACCGCTGACCAATCAATTCGGACGTCCCGCCTCTGCTGCAGCCTAGCGAGGTAGGCGCACAGCTCCGCGTAGGACATGTTGCTACGATTCGAGAAAACCAGCTTCGCCTTGTGTTGGGCATCACGCCTCGCATCTCGGCAAAGCCAGGACACGCGCTCTAGCAACAGCCTGGTCGCATAGTTGTAGAGCAGCCCTTTTTCCGAGTACGCATCACTCTGTAGGGATGGCTTGTGAACAAGCACACTCACCGTGCGTAACGGGGCGCCCGATATCTCCGCGAGATAAGGGAGCCGCTGCCCGTGGTTTAGTTTTCGGAAGTGGAGATCTGCGCGCGCTGGCTTACCCAGCTGAGTCCTAACACGGTCTACAAGCTTCACGGTTTCAAGATCGGCATCCGTCCTTGTGATGGCGGCAGACAACACAAACCAGCGAGAGCTACCTCGGTTGTTGTCTCTGAACTGGAAACCTTCGTCTCCTGACTCATCGATGTAGACGTTGAAAGCGTGCACTGGCGGGTCCCTTGGCTGATGGCAGCAGTCTAAAGGCGCGCACGGCGGCCAGCCATGGACAATACTGTGGATAACCTGTGAGAATCCTTAGGGGAAAGTATTGACTTTCCAACCATGCCAGCTACTTGGTAAGTTCTTGGTCGGAGGCCAGAAAAGCGCCACACCCTTGCCACAAGGCCTCAGGCCGGCAATTCTCTATGGACTTAGGACTTCTCGGCGGCGCTAATGGACCTGTTTACTGATGAGAAGCTTCTGCTCCAGGCGCTCGAAACGATAGACGCAGGCCAGAAGCTGCAGGGATCGCCATCCCTCTACTACCTGAGGGCTTGCATGTACGTGACCGTGGAGGGCTATCCTCCAGGACTCACGGAAGACGGCAGGGCTAGACTGGAAAGTCTCCGAAGAAAACGCGAGAGCCGTGAGCATAGGGATGGAATGAAGTCGATCGACCAGCTCCTTGGCTGAGCTGCCCTGGCTCAGACATCGGGTCTCCTCTTGTCGAACCGTTGGCACTCGGCTAACAGGCCAGCAGCAAGACGGCGGCGACCACCAGCAGCAATGCTCTGCGAAGGTCGCTCAACGCTCGTTGATGGGTCAGGTTTGCGCACTTTTGCGGGCGTTACGAACCTGCTACGGGGGCGTTATAACGCTATATTTCAAGCACTTATGGCGAACTCGCATGTCCGATTGTTAAGTTTTACGAAATTGCTTGCATGGGCTCGGACTGTGTATTCAATAGGTGTCCTAGATACGTCAGCTAGGGCACTCAATGATTACGAAATTCTGCGGCAAGCCCCCATGTGCAACGTCCGAAGGCATCGCGTTTCGCCATTTTTTGAATCTACACGGCCGCATCCTTGAGTGTTGCGGCTGGGAGCTTCTGCTAGAGCATGAAGTGGCCCCCGAGATCCTGATGGCGCGACTCACGGAACAGTTGGGCCACGATTACACCGTGACGATGGAACCATGCAGCGAATGGTCAGCCGTGTAATTCCGGTGTAATCGTGCCGGGGAATTCGCGGTATCCGTTGCAATCGGCGGCAACAGCGGCGCGCTGAAAGCACACGGAAAATGCTCATTTTTGAGGATCCATGAGTGAGACGGTGACGTGGCGAAACGGGGTGGGGACGGATTATGAGTCCCCTGCTCTAACCGTTGAGCTATAGGCCCTGCGCAGCATCACAGTGTAGTGAGGCCGGCAATGGGTTTCCACTGCGCGCCCCCTACCCCCTCACGCCACTACTGCCCCAAGCGCTGCATCAACCGCTCCAACGGCGCACGGTTGTGGTACTCACCGTGCAGGCGGCGCTCGCGCTCGCCACACTGTCCGTTGTCGGCCACCACCAGGTCGGTGCCGCGCAGCAGTACACGTGTCGTGCAACGCCCCTGGCGCAGGTACAGCACATCTTCGCCCTCCTCTGGTGCAGCGCGCCCCAGAACCTGCGGTGCCGTTCCCTCACCGCCCTCCTGCGTGCTCAGCTCGAATGCGTCCCCCTTGGCTGCGATGTCGATGGCATTTCCTTCACTGCGTTCCCAATGGGCGACCCAGTCGGTCAGGCTGGTCGCGACGTAGTTGCTCGTTTTCATCACGCGCGACTCCGGCGCCCAGCTCACCACTTCCTTGCTCGGCGAACGTGCTTTTACGCAGTAGTAGCTGTTCCAGCGGTCACCGATCACCAGGCCAGTGCCCGGTTCCATCTCCTCGCCACTGCGGCACCCATCCCGTTCCTCGTCCAAGCAGCCCTCTGCCTCGCCCAGCAGCAGCACCTGCCCGGTATCGACCACGCGACCCACGGCATAGTCGAACTGGCTGCTGAAGAAACTCTCTGCATTGCACGCCGGTGGTTTCGGAGTATCCGCCCAGGCAACCAGTGGTGACAGCGAGAGCAGCAGGATCGGCAGTTTCATCGGCATTCCATTGACCAGTGCAAAAACAGGACACGCATCCTATCCCGTCGCGCGCAGCGCGGAAGACCGCAGGCAAAAAAAACAGACCCCGCTTGCGCGGGGTCTGTCGGGTGCTTCATATGCAGCGGATACCCGTCAATCGATATCCAGGAAGCTGCGCAGCTGCTCCGAGCGGCTCGGGTGACGCAGCTTGCGCAGGGCCTTCGCTTCGATCTGGCGGATGCGCTCGCGGGTCACGTCGAACTGCTTGCCGACCTCTTCCAGCGTGTGGTCGGTGTTCATGTCGATGCCGAAGCGCATGCGCAGCACCTTGGCTTCCCTCGGGGTGAGGCCGGCCAGCACGTCGCGCACGGTTTCAGACAAGTTGATGTTGGTGGTGTTCTCGATCGGGGACTCCACGTTGGTGTCCTCGATGAAGTCGCCCAGATGGGAATCCTCGTCGTCGCCGATCGGGGTTTCCATCGAGATCGGCTCCTTGGCGATCTTCATCACCTTGCGGATCTTGTCTTCCGGCATGTCCATTTCCTTGGCCAGCTCCTCCGGCGTAGCCTCGCGGCCGTACTGCTGGAGCATCTGGCGGGAAATGCGGTTCAACTTGTTGATCGTCTCGATCATGTGCACCGGAATACGGATGGTGCGTGCCTGGTCGGCGATCGAGCGGGTGATCGCCTGGCGGATCCACCAGGTGGCGTAGGTCGAGAACTTGTAACCGCGGCGGTATTCGAACTTGTCCACGGCCTTCATCAGGCCGATGTTGCCTTCCTGGATCAGGTCGAGGAACTGCAGGCCACGGTTGGTGTACTTCTTGGCAATCGAGATCACCAGGCGCAGGTTGGCCTCGACCATTTCCTTCTTGGCCTTGCGCGCCTTGGCTTCACCGTAGGCCATGGCACGGCTGATTTCCTTCAGCTCTTCCAGGTCCAGCTGGGTCAGCGTCTCGATGTCGATCGTCGCCTGCTGTTCGGCAATGATCTGGTCCTTCACTTCGCGCAGGGCCGAGGACCACTTCTGCTTGCGCTTCAGTGCGTCTTCCACCCACTCCAGGTTGGTCTGGTTGCCTTCCCAGGAACGGATGAAGTCCTTGCGCGGCATGCGCGCAGTGACGGTGGCCAGGTTCAGCACGCGACGCTCATGGGCCTTGATCGACGCCATGGTGTCGCGCAGCTGCTTGGTCAGCACATCGGTCAGCGGCAGCGGCAGCTTCAGGGTGACGAACACCGCCGACATTTCCTCGCGCAGGCGCGGCAGGTTCTTCTTGTCGCCCTTGGTCGCGGCCTTCTTGAAGGCGTTGAAGGCATCGCTCAGCGCCTGCATGCGCGCAGCGACTTCCTCCGGATCCGGACCGGTCGGTGCGGCTTCTTCCTCGCCACCCTCGACATCATCGTCCTCGTCCTCGTCGCCCTCGGCGTCCGCATCGGCGCTGTCATCGGCAGCGGCCGCCGGCGGTGCCGGTTCTTCGTCGGCCAGGTCATTGAAGCCGACGATCACTTCGGCCAGGCGCTTCTTGCCTTCCTTGTGGGCTTCATAGTCGGTCAGCAGCGACTCGACCGACACCGGGAACTGGCCCAGTGCAGCCTGGACCTGCGAAAGGCCTTCCTCGATACGCTTGGCGATGGCGATTTCGCCTTCGCGGGTCAGCAGCTCGACGGTGCCCATTTCGCGCATGTACATACGCACCGGGTCGGTGGTACGGCCACCTTCGGTGTCGAGCGCGCTCAGCGCGGCGGCAGCTTCTTCGGCCGCGGTGTCATCGACTTCGCGGTTGCCGGTGTTGCCGTCATTGAGAAGCAGGGTTTCCACATCCGGCGCAACTTCATGGACATCGATGCCCATGCCGTTGATCATGCCGATGATGTCTTCGATCTGTTCCGGGTCGACCATGTCGTCCGGCAGATGGTCATTGACTTCGGCGTAGGTCAGGTAGCCCTGTTCCAGGCCCTTGCTGATCAGTTGCTTGATTTCGGATTGGGCAGGACGTTCGTTGGCCATGTAGTGCTCGCGCCACCGGCTAGGGAGAAATAGGGAACGTAGCAT
Organism: Stenotrophomonas sp. 78350_Sma; assembly: GCF_056482105.1. Lineage (NCBI taxonomy): Bacteria > Pseudomonadati > Pseudomonadota > Gammaproteobacteria > Lysobacterales > Lysobacteraceae > Stenotrophomonas > Stenotrophomonas sp. 78350_Sma. The sequence goes on from NZ_CM151182.1 coordinate 4,168,458, forward strand.
TATACCAGCCCGGGGCCCCGCCTGCCGGGCGGTGGTCCCGCAGGCTCAGGGCCGGAGAAGGAAGGTCACGGGACCGTCATTGACCAGGCTGACGACCATATGGGCACCAAATCGGCCCGTTTCCACCCCTGGCGCGTGATTTTCACGACAGATCTCGACAAAACGATTGAACCCGCGTTCAGCCTCGTCCGGCGGCGCGGCCGTGGTGAAGCTCGGCCGCATGCCCGAACGGGTGTCGGCGGCCAGGGTGAACTGGCTGACCAGCAGCAGGCCGCCGCCGGTATCGCGCAGCGAGCGGTTCATCTTCCCGGCCTCGTCGGCGAATACCCGGTAACCCAGCAGGCGCTCGGCCATCCGCCGCAGCTGGGCCTCGGTATCGCCCGGCTCCATGCCGACCAGGGCCAGCAGGCCGGGCCCGATCTGGCCCACGGCCTCATCGTCGACATGGACGGCGGCCTGGCTGACACGCTGGATCAGGACGAGCATCGTGGGCTTCCAATGAACAGGGCCGGCCACGATAGCAGCGCCCTTGGCTAAACTGGCGCCGATGAATCCGCAACGCAAAGCCCGGCTGGTCTACCGCGCCACCACCCTGTTCGCCCGCCTGCCCTGGCCGCTGCTGCGGGCGTTCGCGCGCGCCCTGGCGTGGGCGTGGATCGCCCTCAATGCCCGGGAAAGCCGTGTCACCCGGCGCAACCTGGAGCTGGCCTACCCCGAGCTGGACGGCGCTGCCCGCGACCGGCTGCACCGGGAGCTGCTGCGCTCCACCGCCCTGCAGGCCATCGAAACCCTGCGCCTGTGGAGCCAGACGCCGGCCGACAACCTGCGACTGCACCTGAAGCAGCGCCATGGCGAGGCCCTGTACGACGCGGCGCTGGCCAGCGGCAAGGGTGTGATCGTGGCGGCCCCGCACTTCGGCAACTGGGAGCTGCTGAACCAGTGGCTGGCCTCGCGCGGGCAGATCGCCATCGTCTACAAGCCGCCGGAGGACGAGGCCAGTGATGCCTTCCTGCAGCTGGTGCGCGGCGGGCAGAACGTGCAGCAGGTGCGCGCCGAAGGCCCGGCCGTGCGCCAGCTGTTCAAGGTGCTCAAGGACGGCGGCGCCACCGGCATCCTGCCCGACCAGCAGCCCAAGGCCGGCGATGGCGTGTTCGTGCCGTTCTTTGGCGTGCAGGCGCTGACCATGACCCTGGTCAACCGGCTGGCCGAGCGCACGGGCGCCACCGTGCTCTATGGCTGGTGCGAACGCATCGGGCCGGACATGGAATTCGCCCTGCACATCGAGCCGACCGACCCGGCCGTGGCCGATCCGGACCCGCAGGTGGCCGCCACCGCACTCAATGCCGGCATCGAACGCATCGCCCGCCGAGACCCGGCGCAGTACCAGTGGACCTACAAGCGCTATACGCTGCGGCCACCGGGCAGCGACGAGGAAGACCCCTACGCGACCGAAGAGCATCCCCACTGACGGCCCCCCGCCCAGGGCTCCCGGTCCCTGCGACCGGCGGCCGCACCGCGTTGAATTCAACGCCATCGCCCCCATAGAGACTGCGATGTCCGCCTCCCCCGGTCCTGCCATGTCTGCTGCTTCTTCCCTGTTCGGCGATCCGGCCGCGATCCGCTGCGAGCGCGCGGTTGCCGAACTGCGTGCCGGTCGCCCGGTGCTGCTCCACGATGGCCAGGGCCAGCGCCTGGCGGTGATCGCACTGGACAGCGCCACGGCCAGCAGCTTCGCCGCCTTCGCCACTGCCGCCCGCGAACGCCACTATCTGTTCCTGACCGCCACCCGTGCCCGCGTGCTCGGCGTGGACGCACCGCAGGGCGCGCGCCTGCCGCTGAGCGGTGTGGCCTTCGATGCCCTGCCCTCGCTGGGCTACCTGCGCGAGCCCGGTCCAATGCCGGAAGGCTGGAGCGCGGGAGACGCCTTCGATGCCGGCGCGGTGGAGCTGGCCCGCCTGGGCCTGCTGCTGCCAGCGATGGTGGCCGTGCGCCTGGACGCCGATGACCACACCTTCGACGGTGCTGCCGAGGTGGCCCTGTGCGACCTGGCCGAAGGCGCAGCACATGCGGCCCACGACTACGAACTGGTAGCGCGTTCGCCGGTGCCGCTGCGCGACGTCGGCATGACCACCTTCGCGGTGTTCCGCGGCGGTGTGGCCCAGCGCGACCAGGTGGCGATCATCGTCGGCGAACCGGACCTGACGGCCGTAGTGCCGGTGCGCGTGCATTCGTCCTGCTTGACCGGTGACCTGTTCGGTTCGCTCAAGTGCGACTGTGGCGACCAGCTGCGGCGCGGCCTGCACAAGCTGAAGGAACTGGGCGGCGGCGTGCTGCTGTACCTGGACCAGGAAGGGCGCGGCACCGGCATTGCCGCCAAGATGCGCGCCTACGGCTACCAGCACGATGGCCTGGACACCATCGACGCCGATGCACAGCTCGGCTTCGGTGCCGACGAACGCCGCTATGGCAGCGCGGTGGCGATGCTGCGTGGCCTGGGCATTTCGCGCGTGGCGCTGCTCAGCAACAACCCGACCAAGGCACAGCGCCTGCGCAATGCCGGCATCGAAGTGCTGGACTGCATTCCGGTCACCGGCGAGATCACTGCCGAGAACGAGAACTACCTGCGTACCAAGGCCGACCGTGCCGGCCACCTGCTGGATGTCGATGCACTGATCCAGGCTGCCCAGTAACGCAGCCGACCTGCTACCGTCTGCGCGGTGCGGCCACGGCCGCTACCGCCCGCCCTGCTGCCTGACGGAGCCCGCGTGACCGACGCCTCGATTCCTGTACCACCCGCCACTGATTGGCAGGTACTGCCGCAACGCGCAGCCCGCCTGGCCGCACTGGAAGGAGCCTTTGGCGGCCTGTTCGTCCCGGGCCTGCCACTGGCGGCGGCGGCGTGGTTCTTCGATCTGCCCGGCAGCCTGTGGACCGCTGCAGCCGGGCTGCTGATGGGTGTGGCCTTTGGTGCATGGCTGGGCCATCGACGTCTGGTCCGCACCCGTTGGCGGCTGGACGCACAGGGCCTGGGCCTGCGCCGCGACCTCATGTGGCAGCTGGAAACGCGCATCCCGCTCTCGCGGGTGCAGCATCTCGATCTGCGCCGGGGCCCGCTGGAGCGCCGTGCCGGCCTGGCCACGCTGATCGTGCACACCGCCGGCACCCGCATGAGCGCGGTGACCGTGAGCGGCCTGGACGAAGCCGACGCCGAACGCCTGCGCGACACCCTGTCCCACCAGCTCGACCAGGACGCCGACGCCCTGTGAGCCTGCCGCCCCCCCTGCCTGCACCGTTGCCCGCCGGTACCGAGGACCACCGGCTGCACCCGTGGTCGTGGCTGTTCGTGCTGCTGATGCAGCTGCGCCACTACTTCCTGCCGCTGGTCGCGCTGCTCGTATTCGGCCAGCGCGGCGACCGCGATCCGATGTGGGCGCAGCTGATTCCGCTGACGGCAATTGCCGCGCTGGTCCTGGTGTCGGTGCTGCAGTACCTCAGCTACCGCTACCACATCGGCAGCGATGCCATCACCGTGCGCAGTGGCCTGCTGTCGCGCAACCGCCGCGAGATCCCGTTCGCCCGCATCCACAACGTGGAAGTACGGCAGAACCCGCTGCATCGCCTGTTCGGCGTGGCCGAGCTGCGCCTGGAGTCGGCCGGCGGTGTGCGCCCTGAAGCGGAGATGCGGGTACTGAAGCTGGACCAGGCACTGGCGCTGGAACGACTGGTGCGCCAGCGCGGGCAGGCACCGCAGGCCAACGACGCCGTCGACGCGCCGCCCATTGCCGACGTCGACAGCGAACACGTGCTGCTGCGACTGTCCAGCTGGGACGTGGTGCGCATGGGACTGCTCTCCAACCGCGGCTGGGCACTGGCGGTGGCCGCGTTCGGCGTGCTGTTCCAGACGGTGCCGCGGCCGGTGATGGACGATGCCATCCAGCGCGGCGGCCGCGAGGCCTTCGGCTATGCCAGCCACCTGCATCCCGGCGTGACCGGCGCCTTCCTGCTGGTGGCTGCAGCCCTGCTGCTGGGCTGGCTGGCGCTGCGCGTGCTGTCAGTGGTGCTGACCCTGTTGCGTTACCACGGCTTCACCCTCGTCGAGCAGGACCGCCGCCTGACCGTGTCGGCCGGGATGCTCAGCCGCACCCGCAGCAGCGTCGCACGTCGGCGCATCCAGGCCTGGACCCTGCGCGAAGGCACCCTGCAGCGCTGGTTCGGGCTGCGCCAGCTGCGCATCGACAGTGCCGCCGGTGGCCCTTCGCGTGATGAGGACCGCGCCCTGCGCGAACTGGCGCCGCTGGCAACCCGCGAACACTGCACACGGCTGGTGCAGCACCTGCTGCCACAGCTGCACTGGCCGCCGACGCAATGGCAGTCCATTCCGCAGCGCGGCTGGTGGCGGCTGTGCCTGGGCGCGTTGCTGCTGGTACCGCTGCTGGCAATCGCTGCGCACTGGCGTTGGGGCCCCTGGGGCCTGGTCGTCCTGGCCTGGCTGCCGGTCGCACTGTTGGTCGCACACCGGCAGATGGCACGCATGGGCTGGTATCTGGACGAGCATTATGTGGCCGTGCGCGGCGGCTGGTGGAAACGCTGGTGGCGCTGGGCCGAGCTGGACAAGGTGCAGGGCCTGCGCCTGCAGCGTTCACCGCTGGACAAGCTGCTGGGCACCAGCAGCCTGCAACTGGATACCGCCGGTGCGCATGGCGACGTGGCACTCACCCTGCACCATCTGCCGCAGGCACAGGCACAGCAGGCGATGGAGCAGCTGGCGGTGGCATTGGCGCGGCGCAAGCTGCGCTGGTAAGCCATACAGGTGGTGCCGGCCTCTGGCCGGCAACCGCAGAAATTCCAAGGTTGCCGGCCAGCGGCCGGCACTACCGCGTGCGGGGCCGTGCATCCACGCATGGCGTGGATCTCCTGTACAGCCGAGCCGATGCTCGGCTTACCTCTGCGACGGGCCCCAGTAGCCGAGGTCCTTGCGGATCTGCAGATCGCGCACCCAGCTGCCGAGAGGCTTGCGGCGCAGCGCACCCATTTCACCGGACAGGAAATCCTCGGTGGCCGCGATTACCCGCTCGCTGGACAGGCCGTCGCGGTACGGATGGATGGCATCGGCGTAACGCACGATTTCCGCCTGCAGCGCGGCGTCCGGATGCAGCGCGTGCTGCAGCATCGCCGGCAGCTGTGCCGGGTCGTCGAAATCAATCATGTGCGGCTTCGGCACGCGGTTGCGGAAGGTCACCACCGGCTTGTGCTGGACGATGAACTCCGAAACGATCGACGAGGTGTCCGACACCAGCACATCGGCGGCGCGCTGCGCGGCCATCACCTGCTCCGGCTCGATGAAGCGGGCATTGGCACCGGCCAGCGGGCGATAGCGCTCGAACAGTTCCGGCGGACATTTGGGATGCAGGGTCAGCAGCCAGTAGCGCCCACCGGCAGCGATATCGGCGGCGATCTTCGCATGCAGGTGCGGTGCCGCACTCAGCCGCTCGGTGAAGGTGGAACCAAACAGGATCACCGGGCGATCGCCGGCCGGCGCGCGCAGTGCGGCGCTCTCGCCACCGTCATCGCGGAACAGCGGGTCCAGCTTCGGCCAGCCGGTCTCGGCCACCGCGAAGTGGCCCTGCTGGGCCGCGATCTCGCGGAACGGCGTCGTGGTGGCCGGCCCCTGCGTGCAGTACAGGTCGAACATGCCGCGCACCCGGAAGTGGCCGCGCGCGCTGTCGCGCTTTTCCACATTGAAGCCATGGAACAGCTGCACCTTGGCCCCCGAAAGGAAGGTCGGCACCCAGTTGGCCGCGCTGAACACCGCCCGCGGGCGCATTGCCAGGGCCTGCTTCAGGCCGACGTTGGCCACCCCCGGCAGGCTGCTGCCGGCCGCGCCGCCTTCGAACCAGGCCGCAACCTCCTGCCCGGACGCGTGCAACGCCTGCGCCAACGGGGCGAGAATAGGCAGCGCATAGCGCTCCGTCGCAAACAACAGGTACCCGGCCATCATGTCCTCCACGACCGCTCCCATCGAACGGCCTCGCATCTCGGCGTGCATTATCGCGTTCAACGAGGCCGGGCGCATCGGCGACTGCCTGGCCTCGCTGGCCTTCTGCGACGAGATCGTGGTGGTGGACTCGCAGTCCACCGATGCCACCGTGGCCATCGCCGAGGCGGCCGGTGCCCGCGTGCTGCAGCACGTGTTCGAGGGCTTCCGCAGCCAGAAGGCGTTCTGCGTCGAGCAGGCCAGCCACGACTGGGTACTGTGCCTGGACGCCGACGAGCGCATCAGCCCCGAGCTGCGTACGGCCATCGAACAGGCCCGTGACGGCGGCTTCGCCGGCCACGCCGGCTACCGTTTCGCCCGCCTGTCCGAATACTTTGGCAGGTTCCTGCGCCACGGCAATGCTTACCCGGACCGGGTGATGCGCCTGTTCGACCGCCGCCAGGGTGGCTGGCGCGGCAGGCGCGAGATCCACGAGGCGGCCAGCGTCGACGGCAACGTCGGCACCCTGCGCGGCGATCTCATCCACTACCCCTACCGATCATTGCAGCAACAGCTGGCCAAGACCGAGAAATATGCGCGGATGATGGCCGAGCACGAGTTCGCGCGTGGCAAGCGCGCCACGCTGGGCAAGCTGGTGCTGGCCCCGGCCTGGCGGTTCTGGCGCGGCTTCCTGTTCCGCGGCGGCTTCCGCGACGGCTGGCACGGCCTGGTCTATGCCTATGTGCGTGCCAACTACGTACGGCAGAAGACCATCATGCTGTGGATGCTGGGCAACGGCCAGGCGGTGGCCGATCCTCCGGCCCCCATGGAACGGCCCTGAGCCTGCTGTGTCACACTTGTCGCGCGTTGCCTGAAGATCCCCCATGAAAATCCTGTACACCAACTTCCACTACGGCGACGGTGGTGGCCACACCACGTACATCGTGTCCCTGGCGCGAGCCCTGCATGGCCAGCACACGCTCCATGTCGCAGCCCCCGCCGACAGCCGCCTGCTGCGTACGGTGGCCGAGGAAGGAATCGCCACCCCGCTGCCCATGGCCTTTGGCAGCGGCCTGCCGACCCTGCCGCAACAACTGGCCGAACAGCGCGCGTTGCGCCGGCTGGTGCAGGACAAGGGCATTGACCTGGTCCACGTCAACGGGGCTCGTGACCACCGCTTCGTGATGCAGGGACTGCTCGGCATGCGCCGCCCGCCGATCATCCTGACCAAGCACAACAGCAAGCCCACCCGTACGCTGGGCAATGCCTTCAGGGCACGCTGGGCCACCGACCGCGTGATTGCGGTTTCTGCGCACACCGGGCGCCTGCTGGAGCAGGGGCCCTACCGACGCTGCCCGATCGATGTGGTGCGCAATGGCGTCGACCTGGACCGCTTCGCACCGCTGCCGGCCGACGCCGGCCAGGCGATGCGACAGCAATGGACGCAGGACCCGGATGCACTGCTGCTGGTCAGCAACGCCGGCACCGATGACTACAAGGGCTGGATCGACCTGGCGCAGGCCATTGCCCTGCTCCCCGGCGCGATCCGCCCGCATGTGCACATGGCGGTCGCCGGTCACCTGCCCAACGCGCAGCAACGCGCGCAGGTGCAGGCCCTCGGTGACGTCGCCGCACAGGTCCATTTCACCGGCCTGCTGGCCGATACGCGCCCACTGATCGCCGCCGGCGACGTCGGCTTCGTGCTGTCCAACGACATCGAAACGATCTCCTTCGCCTGCCGCGAAATGATGGCCAGCGCCAGGCCGATGCTGGTCAGCGACTACGCGGGGCTGCCGGAGAACATCGAGCAGGGTGTCGATGGCTGGGTCGTGCCCACCCGAGACGTGGCCGCCATCGCCGCACAGGTGCAGGCGATGTATGAACAACGCCAGGTGCTGCCGGCGATGGGCATGGCCGCCCGCCGCCATGCAGAGCGCGAGTTCGGCCTGCAGACCTTCGCCGGGGCGACCCTGGCCAGTTACGAAGCGGCGCTGGCCTCGGCCTGATCTGCCCGGCGCGGCTCGGACAGGGCCAGCAGCAGGGCAACCCAGGCGGCATAGAACGAGGCGGTTCGCATGTCACGCAGCATCATTTCGGTGACCCCGAAGACGGCGAATGCAACGCAGATGCTCAACCCTGCCGCGGCATGCAACCGCGACCGTTCGTCGCCACGCCACAGGCGTGGCACGAACACCAGCGCAGGGGCCACGTACACCAGCACAAGGCCAAGCCCCCCCAGCACGCCGTAGGTGGCCAGGAAATACAGCAGGTCGTTGTGGGTCTCGCCAAAATCACGCGCGACCATCGCCGACACCTTTCCCTCTCCGGCAAGCCGTTCAAGTTCCTGGCGGAAGCGGTCGCCACCACCGACACCGAACACCGGCTGCTCGCGGATCATGTAGCCAGCCGCGGTCCACAACTGAAGGCGGATGCAGACCGAGGTATCGGCCAGGTGGTCGGCACTGCAATCGCCATACTCGCTCACGCCAGCATCGATGCGATCGCGCAACGCACCATCATGGGTGGCGACAATGCCGACGCCGGCCGCCAGCACCAGGCCCAGCAGGATCTTCATCCGGCCAAGCCGGCGCCCCATCACCAGCAGGCCGATCAGCAGGAAGCAGGGAATCGCCAGCAGGCCACCGCGGGTCTGCGTCCACAGGAATGCGACCAGGCCAAGGATGCCGGTCAGCAGCTTCAGCGTGGCTTCGATGCGGGTGAAACGGGTCACCGGCAGGCCCAGCGACATCAGGCTCAGCACGCCGAACAACAGGGTCAGGTCGCCGTAGGTCACCGCATTGAACTGCTGGGTGGCAGGCCGCACGCCGGTCTCCAGCGCCAACCAGCCAATGATGGCCGCTGCCGCCCACACCGCGGGCAGGGTGCCAAGCATCGCCCGCGCAAGGATGCTGCGCGGCACCCGCAACGCGGCGAACAGGATCAGCAGCATCGACAACAGGCGCGCGGCCTTTTCGACCTCCGATCCCTTCCAGATGCCATGCACGCCCAGGCTGATCAGCACGCCGACCAGCATCACGCCCATGCCGATGCCCATCCACGCATAGCGCCGGGCGGAACCGGGCAGCAGGCGCGGAGCAGCCGAGGGCATCACCAGCAGGATGATCGACAGCAGGATCGCCAGGTAGAACCCCGCACTGCCGCCCTCCATGGTGATCATCAGCAGGGTCGGCAACGCCCCCAGCACCACGGCGTAGGCGCCGGCCAGGAGGCCGGTCGTGCGGGAGGTAGGCGGGGAAAGCGGAGTCACGTGGTGCGGTCGGCAGGTCGATGGCGATAGACCGGCACGGTGCCGGGAGCGGCCCTCATTCTAGGCCAGAGCAGGCCGCGGGTTGACGCAGGCCGGCCATGTTCGTCGCTCATTCGTTCAGTCCGCATCCGGTGGCCCCTGCAGCCGGTACTCGCGCTCCAGCTCCTTCAGGTCAGGCATGCAGGCTCCGGACACCGCCCCGGCGGGCACCAGCCACCAGCGACGGCGGTTGGAAATGCCGGCCATCTCCGCCTGCGAACGATCAATGCACCCCTGCATGGCATCGTCATTCACCAGCAACCAGCGATGCCGGGGGGACAAGCGCTGCCAGCGCACGGCCGCCTGCAGCTGTTCATGCCAGCGGTTTTCGAATCCAAAGGTCGCCGCGCGGCGGTCCGCCATCAGCAGATTCTGTTCCTTCCAGGCCACCAGCCCCAGCTCTGCGTCTGGCCCGAGACGCATGCCGACGTCACGCATCAGACCACGCGCAGAACTTGAATCATTCAGCAACGGGTAGCCGAACAGGCCGTAAAGCACCCAGGCCACGGCCAGGGTCGATACCAGCGCCAGATGGCTTCGACGCCAGCCAGCCACCACCAGGCTCAAGCCACCCCATAGCCCCATCGCCAGGATCGTCCACGCCAATGCATCGGTGGCGCCGGGCGCCAATCCGCGTCCATGGGCAAGGTTCACTTCGAAGCGCGGATCACCCAGCAAGGCGAGCGCCCCGACCAGGCTCAATCCCAGTGCCAGCAACGCGGCAAACCCTCCCAGTACCGCCTGCACATCCCGTCGCTTCAGCAGCCCGGGCAGCAGCGGTGCCAGCGCCAGGCAGAACATCGGCAGCGCCGGCAGGATGTAGACATCGCGCTTGCCCTGGGGAATCGAGAAGAACAGCACGACCAGTACCCACCAGGCCAGCGGCAGCAGGTAGCGAGGGTCACGTCGGCGCAGGCGCCTGCGCCATGCGGGAATCGCCCATGGCAGCGCCAGGAACGCCGGGATCCACATCGACGGCATCACGCCGAAGAAGTACCACCACGGCTGGTGATGGTCCCAGGACTGCGTGTAGCGGCGGGCCGTCTGCCGCACCAGGATGTCGTTGATGTAGGCGCGGTACTCGTCCGACCCGGTGCCCAGCGCGGCCAGCAGCATCGGCGCCAGCCACAGCGATACCGCCAGCAGGAAGGCCAGCGGTGCCAGCCAGAAGCGGCCATCGCGCGCGTGCAGGGAAACACGGGGCCACTGCAGGGCTGCAGCGATGGCTGCCGGCACGATCATCAGCAGCGCCAGCATGCCCACGCCCTTGGTGATCACCCCGATACCGGCAAAGAACCAGCCCAGCCACCACCAGCGCCAGGCCGGGCCCAGCAGCAGGTGGCGCAGCAGGCCATAGTTGGCCAGGGTGATGAACAGCACCAGCAGCGGATCGATCTGCGCCTTCTTCGCCTGGAAGGTGAACTGCAGCGCGAACAGCAGTGCCCATCCCGCGTACAGCCCTGCCTGCCGCGTCCACAGCCGGCGCCCCAGGTCGACCACGCACCACAGCGTGCCCAGTGCGGCCAGCAGCGAGGGCAGCAGGAAGGCCACGCGCCAGTGGCCAACCAGGCCGTACAGCGAGGCCTGCCACCACATCAGCATCGGCGGCTTGTCCGAATACAGCTCGGTACCGCGATGCGGGAACAACCAGTAACCGCTGTCGACCATCTGCCTGGCCACCAGCGCGAAGCGTGGTTCGTCAGAGGGCCACGGATCGCGGAGACCGAGACCGGCCCCCAGCACCAGCAGGGCCACCACCACGAACAACCACGTCTGGCGCGACGCGTGGGTTTTCAGCATGGGACTCGAAACGGCAGCGGGGGTCAGGCTGCTTTTATCAGACGCGCGTAGAAGAAACCGTCAGCATCGTTGTCACCGGGCAGTCGCTGGCGTGCCACGCCTTCGCAATCCACGCCGAATGCATCGCCCAGCGGCTGCGCCACGGCGTCCGGATGCCACTTCAGGAACGCACGCACCTGATCGATGTTCTCGGCGCGCAGGATCGAGCAGGTGGCATACAGCAGCACGCCGCCCGGGCGCAGCATCGACCAGCAGGCTTCCAGCAGGCGCGCCTGCACGCCCACCAGTGCATCGATGTCCTCGGCGCGACGGTGGAACATCACATCCGGCTGGCGGCGGATCACGCCCGTGGCCGAACACGGCGCATCCAGCAGGATCGCGTCGAACGGCACGCCGTCCCACCACGAGCCGGGATCGCTGGCATCGGCGACCAGGGTCTGCGCATGTTCGCCCACACCGGTGCGGGTGTAGGTGTCACGCGCACGCGCGAGCCGGCGCGCGTCGATGTCCAGCGCCAGCAGGCGCAGGCTGGGGTCACGCTCCAGCAGGTGCGCCGACTTGCCGCCGGGGGCCGCGCAGGCATCCAGCACGCGGGCACCGGTCGCGGGCGCCAGCGCATCGGCCGCGCATTGCGCCGACAGATCCTGCACCGACAGCGCGCCCTCGCCGAAGCCCGGCAGCTGGTTCACGGCAACGGGGGCCGCCAGGCGCAGCGCATCGGCGCACAGTGCAGTGGCTTCAGCAGCTATGCCGGCCTCGGCCAGCGTCGCCAGGGCCTTGTCGCGACCACCGTGCTGGCGGTTGGCACGCAGCCACAACGGCGCGGGTTGCAGGCTGGCGCTGAAGATCGCTTCGGCCTGCGCCGGCCAATCGCGTTCGATCGCATCAGCCAACCATTCCGGGAAGGCATCGCGCGCAGGCTGTTCAGGGAACCCCTCGCGCTGGGCGCGGCGCAGGATCGCGTTGACCAGGCCAGCCTGGCGCTCACGGCCCAGTGCACGCGCGGCATCGACCGTGGCCGACAGCGCCGCGTGAGCAGGCAGTTCGAGCACGTCCAGTTGGGCGAAGCCGACCATCAGCAACGTGCGCAGGTCGGCATCGCGCGCCGACAGCGGCTTCTGCATCCAGGCCTGCAAGGCCGCGTCATAGGTGCTGCGACGGCGCAGCACAGCAAAACACAGGGCTTCCAGCAGCGCGCGGTCGCGGCTGTCGGCCAGCTTCGGCAGTGCCCAGGCCAGTTCGGCCTTCAGCGAACGGCCGCGGGTGAACACCTGTGCCAGTACGCGCGCGGCCAGCATGCGCGTGGCCGCGCCCGGTGCCGCCTTGGCGACGGAGAAATCGTTCTGCTTGGACACCGCTTATGCCCCCACGCGCAGATCGCGGCGAGCGTTGAGGTAGTCGGCAGCGGTGATCGCCTTGCCGCCTTCACGCTGCAGCACGCGCAGGCGCAGCGTGCCCTGGCCACAGGCAATGTCGATGCCGTCGCGGCCGGCGGCCAGCACGGTGCCCGGTGCCTGGCCGTGGTCCGCCTCCAGCGCCACCGCGCCATGGATGCGCACCCGTTCACCGGCCAGCGTCGCCTCGGCGATCGGCCACGGATTGAACGCGCGCACGGTACGCGCCAGCGCACCGGCACCCTGCGCCCAGTCCAGTCTGGCTTCGGCCTTGTCCAGCTTGTGCGCGTAGGTCACGCCCTGTTCCGGCTGCGGCCGCGCGATCGGCTTGATGCCCGCGCGCAGCAGGCCCAGGCCGTCGGACAGCACCTGTGCGCCCAGCTCGGCCAGCTTGTCGTGCAGCTGGCCGCCGGTATCGGTGGCGGCGATCGGCAGTTCCTGGTGCAGCAGCACCGGGCCGGTATCCAGGCCAGCTTCCATCTGCATCAGGCACACCCCGGTCTTCGCGTCACCGGCCTGGATCGCACGCTGGATCGGCGCTGCGCCGCGCCAGCGCGGCAGCAGCGAGGCATGCACGTTCCAGCAACCATGGGTCGGAATGGCCAGCACTGCCTTGGGCAGGATCAGGCCATAGGCCACCACCACCATCAGGTCCGGCTGCAGGTCACGCAGCTGCTGCTGGGCGGCCGCGTCCTTCAGCGACTCCGGCTGGTAGACCGGAATGCCACGGGCCACGGCTTCGAGCTTGACCGGCGAAGGCGCCAGGCCACGGCCACGGCCGGCCGGGCGATCAGGCTGGGTATAGACCGCCACGACCTCATGGTGACGCGCAGCCGCGCGCAGCGACGACACCGCGAATTCCGGCGTACCGGCAAAGACAATCCTCATGGCTACCCCACTTGCAGGATGGATTCGTGCAGGAAAGAAAACGGCGCCGTCGGCCGGCGCCGTACAGCCCGCGCGAGCCGCGCAGGCACGGGCCACCCGAAGGGTGGCCCGGATTGGCGATCACGCCACGTGCTTGCGCTGCTTGGCCAGCTTCTTGCGCACCATCTCGCGCTTGAGCGGCGACAGATAGTCGATGAACAGCTTGCCGTCCAGGTGATCCATCTCGTGCTGGATGCAGGTGGCCAGCACTTCGCCGGCTTCCATCTGCTGTTCCTGGCCGTTGCGGTCCAGGTACTTCACGGTGATGGTGTCGGCACGGGTGACGTCGGCGAAGATGCCCGGAACCGACAGGCAGCCTTCCTGGTACACCCGGCCCCCGTCCTTGGCGACGATTTCCGGATTGATGAACACGTGCGGTTCATTCTTTTCTTCGCTGACGTCGATGACCATGAAGCGCTTGTGCACGTCCACCTGGGTGGCGGCCAGGCCGATGCCCGGGGCGTCGTACATGGTCAGGAACATGTTGTCGATCAGTTCCTGGAAGGCCGGCGAGGTGACTTCGGCGGCTTCGATCAACGCGGCCTTGGTACGCAGGCGCGGATCGGGGAACTCGAGAATGGGGAGAAGGGCCATGGCTGTTTCCGGATAGGGGGCCGGCACGCCGGCATACGTCGCAGATTCTAGCTCCAACGCTTGCCTTGCGCCCCGGTTTCTGGACTATAGTGCGCGGACCTGTTGGGGAATCAGGGCTTCACACCTATGTTGCTTCGTTTTCGTACGGTCGTCGCCGCGGCGATGCTGACCGTGGCTGCCTATGCTACCGCCGTGGAAGTGAATGGCGGGCACCCGGACACCTATGTGGTCCGAAAAGGGGATACGTTGTGGGATATCGCCGCACGTTTCCTGCAGAAGCCGTGGCTGTGGCCGGAGATCTGGCAGGCCAATCCGCAGATCGCCAACCCGCACCTGATCTATCCCGGTGACGTCCTGAGCCTGGCCTATCTGGACCGGGTGACCATGGCAGCCCAGCCCGGCCCGCGCCAGGAGGCCCCGATCGATGCCATTCCGCTGGCCCAGGTCGAGCCGTTCCTGAAGCAGCTGAGCGTGGTCGACAGCATCGAGCAGCTGCCCTACGTGGCCGGTCTGGAAGAAGAACGCCTGCGTGCCACCAGCGGCCACGCCGTCTATGTGCGCCTGGCCGACGCCCAGATGGGCCAGCGCTGGGCGGTCGTCCGCCCGACCGTTCGCTACGCCCAGCCCAAGCCGACCGAGGACCTGACCGCCAACGGCGACGTCACCCCGGGCAGCGGCAACCTGTGGCGCGCCTACAGCGCACCGAACCACCGCCGCGGCGTGCTCGGCTATGAGCTGTCCCAGGTCGCCACCGGCACCATCACCCATGTCGCCGGCGGCAAGGTCGAGGCGTCCACCCTGGTACTGGACAAGAACGAGGGTGGCCGCGAGGTGCGTGCCGGCGACCGCCTGGTGCCGATCGAGGCCAAGCCGTACGACCTGCAGTTCGTACCCCATGTCCCCGCCGCCGGTGTCGAGGGCGTCGACGTACGCGTGCTGGCCGTCACCGACATGTTCACCGCCGGCGGCCCCCGCGACGTGATCGCGATTTCGGCTGGTCGCACGCAGGGCGTGGACAATGGAACCGTGTTCTCGCTGTGGCGCCCGGGCCGCCATGTGGCGCACCGCATGAAGTACCCGAACTCGTCGCGCTCGGACGATTCGCTCAGCACCGGCGCCGGCCGGGTCTCGCTGCCGGACGAGTACGCGGCGCATGCCATGGTGTTCCGCACCTTCGACAATGTCAGCTACGCGCTGGTGATGCAGGGCGTCAAGCCGGTGCGCGTGGGGTACAACGCCCTGCACCCGGATGCGAAGTAGAGTCGACTGTTGGTCGACTGCGCTTCGTCCAGATGCTCGAAAACGCCCGCGCTGCGCGCGATGTTCGACTGGCAGCCGCCCCTGCAGGGGCGGTCTCCGGCAAACCCTGACGGTCACATGCGAAGGCGCCCTAGGGCGCCTTCGTTGTATCCGGCCGATAGTGGGGGAATGACCAGACAGGTGGATGAGGCGCTGCTGCGCCTGGTGATGGCAGGCGGCGCGCTGGCGTCACGGCGGGCCCTGCTGCAGGCCGCGGGCAACGCGGAGATTGCGATCGCGCAGGGGGCTGCGAACTGGCGCGCGCACGGTTGCACGCCAGAACAGTGCGCTGCACTGGAACGCCCCGACGGCCGCGCCTGGACCGTGGCACGGCACTGGCTGGAAGGCGACGACCACCATCTGCTGTCCTTCGCCGACACGGCCTTTCCGCCGCCCCTGCTGGACGTCCCGAACCCGCCGCTGGCGCTGTTCGTGGCGGGCGATCCCAGCCTGGCCTGGCGCCCTTCGGTGGCACTGGTCGGCAGCCGCTCGCCAACCCCGGGAGGACGCGCGCTGGCCGCACGCTTTGCCAGCTGCTTCGTCGAGGCCGGACTGGCCGTAACCAGTGGCCTGGCGGCCGGCATCGACGCGGCCGCCCACCTGGCCACATTGGAGGCTGGCGGCTGCACAGTGGCGGTGATCGGGACCGGCCCTGACCGGGCCTATCCGGACAGCCACCAACGGTTGCAGGGGCGGATCGCCGCCGAGGGCGCGGTGCTCAGCGAGTACCTGCCGGGAACACCGGCACGCCCGGGCCACTTCCCTGCGCGCAACCGGCTGGTGGCCGGGCTGGCGCTGGCGACGGTGGTGGTCGAGGCCGCGCAGCGCTCCGGCGCCCTGATCACTGCGCGCCTGGCTGCCGAGGCGGGCCGCGAAGTCTGTGCCCTGCCCGGCTCGGTACTCAACCCACGCGCAGCGGGCTGCCACCGGCTGATCCGTGAAGGAGCCGCACTGGTCGAGCGCCCCGAGGAAGTGCTGGAACTGCTGGCCCCTGCCCTTCGCCAACAGCTGCCGGGCTTGCAATCACGGCTGGGCACCCCCACTGAACAGGCACCGCCGGCGCTCCTGCCGGCGCGCTGGGCCGACGACCCTGACTACCAGTGCTTGTGGCGGGCCCTGGACCACAACCCAAGCAGTATGGATTCACTGATCACGCGCTGTGGATTGACGGCGCCCCAGGTGTCCTCCATGCTGCTGGCCATGGAACTGGCGGGAATCGTGGTGTGCGTACACGGCCGCTACTGTCGAACTCCCTAGTTTCTTCACCTCCACAGCGTCGCGCGACGCAGGCCGAGGGGCAATGAAAGAGAGCATCCTGGACGTACTGCTGTACCTGTTTGAACACTATTTCAGCGAAGACGCGGACCTGATCCGTGACCGCGATTCGCTCCAGAACGGCCTGATCCAGGCCGGTTTCAGCCCAACCGAGATCAACAAGGCGTTCGACTGGCTCGACGCCCTGGCCGCGCAGCGGCCGAGCGTGGCCCAGGCACGGGTCGATGGCCCCGTGCGCGTCTACCACGGCCCCGAGCTGGACAAGCTGGACGTGGAATGCCGCGGCTTCCTGCTGTACCTGGAACAGCACGGCATCCTCGACGCCGACCAGCGCGAACTGGTGCTGGACCGGGCGATGGCCCTGGACCAGGACGAACTGGACCTGGACGACCTGAAATGGGTCGTGCTGATGGTGCTGTTCAACCAGCCTGGCTCCGAAGCAGCCTATGCCTGGATGGAGACGCAGATGTTCATGGACGAGCCAGAACCCCTGCACTGACCGTACACTTGGGGGCATAGCGCATTCAGGAGCGTCCCCGTGAGCGAGTGGTTCCATGCAGAAGGCAACCGGCAGCAAGGTCCGCTGCCGGCGGAACAGTTGGTCGAGTTGTTCCGCAACAACCAGATCACCCTGGACACCCTGGTCTGGCGCGACGGCCTGCCGCAATGGCAGCCGTTGCGCACCGTCGTGGACGAACTCGGCCTGATCGTGCCGGCGCTGGACGCCGCCGCACCGCCGGTCGAACCCGAGCCGGAACCGGAACCTGTCGCACCGCCTCCGCCGCAGCCGCCGGTACTGCCGGCGTCCACGCCCTACGCCACCAGTGCATCGGCCACCATCCTGCCTGCACCGAAAAAGAAACTGTCCGGCTGTGCGCTGACCGCCATCATCGGTGGTGGCCTGCTGCTGGTGCTGGTGCCGATCCTGGCCATCCTTGCCGCGATCGCGCTGCCGGCCTACAAGGATTACACCGTGCGCAGCAAAGTCGCCGGCGCCGTGGCCGCGCTGCAGCCGCTGAAAGACCAGGTGCAGCATTTCGCCGATGACGAAGGCCGCTGCCCGGGCGCCAATGACGCCGGCTTCCCGGCCCCGGGCGACTTCGCCCACGCGGGCCTGTCAGCCGTGAACATCGGCCGCTTCAACAACGGCCACTGCGGCATCGAAGCAACACTGGCGGTACCCGGCAAGGGCATCGACGGCGACCTGCTGTGGCTGGAATACGACCGTGACAGTGGCCGCTGGGAATGCAGCGGCGAAAGCGACGACAAGTACCTGCCGCAGTCGTGCCGCGGCTGAGCCGCGCGCATGCCAGCACCTCCATGGACGATCCAACAGGGAACATGCAATGACTGATGAGTGGTATTACGCCGAGGGACAGCAGCGCCAGGGCCCGCTGCCGGTGCAGGAGATCCGCCAGCGCTTCCAGCGCGGCCAGTTGAACCTGGACACCCTGGTCTGGCGCGAAGGCATGGACCAGTGGGCGGCGCTGCGCCAGGTGGTCGACGAGCTCGGGCTGCAGACCCTGGCCGATGCAAGTACCACCGCAGGCAGTGGCGGTTTCGATCTGCGCAACGACTATGCGGCCATCGACAACGGTACCGCGCCGCTGCCCGGCACCGGTGCCCTCAGCAGCTCGCCCTACAGCGCCCCGGCAGCGCTTGGTGCCGGCGCCCATGCGCAGCCGGTGGTCGGCGGCGAAGTCGTCTATGCGGGCTTCTGGAAGCGCGTGGCAGCCTACGTGATCGACTACTTCGTGCTGGTCATCCCCGGCAGCATCATCGGCGTCATCCTCGGCGTGATCCTCGGCGCCGGCATGGGTGCGGTGGGCAGTGACGAGTCGGCCATCGAGATCGTGGCGCAGCTGGCCAGTGCACTGATCAACTTCGCCATCGGCATGGCGTACTACACCTGGTTCCATGCCTCGAAGGGCGGCGCCACGCTGGGCAAGATGGCGGTCGGCATCAAGGTCGTGCGCGGCAACGGCGAGCGCCTGACCAAGGCCCGCGCGTTCGGTCGTTACTGGGCCATGCTGCTGAGCAGCTTCACCCTCGGCATCGGTTTCCTGATGGCGGCCTTCACCGAGCGCAAGCAGGGCCTGCATGACATGATCTGCGACACCCTGGTGGTCGACCGCTGGGCCTACACCGACCAGCCCCACCTGCAGCGCCGCGAGCTGGGCACCGTGACCGTGCTGGTGCTGGTGTTGACCGGCCTGCTGTCGCTGGTGGGCCTGGCGCTGCTGGTGTTCGCGGTCGGCTTCATCGCCAAGATGGCCTCCTGAACGGCCATCCTCACGCCTGGCTGCTTGACACGGGCTGGCCGGGCGTGATTCCTCTAATAAGGTGAACCTGAACGCCCGGCACATTACCGGGCGTTCAGTTTATGGATTTGCGCGTGGCCGCTTCACTAATGCGGCCATTTGCTCCACCCTAGCGGCCCCTTCCCCACGGTTCGCCCCACAGACCCTGCTGCCATGCCCAAGCACCTGCTCATCGTCGAATCGCCGGCCAAGGCCAAGACGATCAACAAATACCTCGGCAAGGATTACACCGTCCTGGCCTCGTATGGGCATGTGCGTGACCTGATTCCGAAGGAAGGCGCGGTCGACCCGGACAACGGGTTCGCCATGCACTACGACGTGATCGACAAGAACGAGAAGCACGTCGATGCGATCGCCAAGGCCGCCAAGGGCGCCGACGACATCCTGCTGGCGACCGACCCGGATCGCGAGGGTGAGGCGATCAGCTGGCATATCGCCGAGATCCTGAAGGAACGCGGGCTGGTCAAGGACAAGCCGATGCAGCGCGTGGTGTTCACCGAGATCACCCCGCGCGCCATCAAGGAAGCCATCAGCCAGCCGCGCGCGATCGCCAGCGACCTGGTTGATGCCCAGCAGGCGCGCCGCGCGCTGGACTACCTGGTCGGCTTCAACCTGTCACCGGTGCTGTGGCGCAAGGTCCAGCGTGGCCTGTCCGCCGGCCGCGTGCAGAGCCCGGCGCTGCGCATGATCGTCGAGCGCGAGGAAGAGATCGAAGCCTTCATCGCCCGCGAATACTGGTCGATCGCCGCCGAGTGCGCGCACCCGTCGCAGCACTTCAACGCCAAGCTGATCAAGCTGGATGGGCAGAAGTTCGAGCAGTTCACCATCACCGATGGCGACACCGCTGAAGCGGCGCGCCTGCGCATCCAGCAGGCCGCGCAGGGTTCGCTGCACGTCACCGACGTGGCCAGCAAGGAACGCAAGCGCCGCCCGGCGCCGCCGTTCACCACCTCCACCCTGCAGCAGGAAGCCTCGCGCAAGCTGGGCTTCACCACTCGCAAGACCATGCAGGTCGCGCAGAAGCTGTATGAAGGCGTGGCGATTGGCGACGAAGGCACCGTCGGCCTGATCTCGTACATGCGTACCGACTCGGTGAACCTGTCGCAGGATGCGCTGGCCGAGATCCGCGATGTGATCGCCCGTGATTACGGCATCGCCTCGCTGCCGGACCAGCCCAACACCTACCAGACCAAGTCGAAGAACGCCCAGGAAGCGCACGAAGCGGTGCGCCCGACCTCGGCCCTGCGCACCCCGGCCCAGGTCGCACGCTTCCTCACCGACGACGAGCGCCGCCTGTACGAACTGATCTGGAAGCGTGCAGTGGCCTGCCAGATGATTCCGGCTACGCTCAACACGGTCAGCGTCGACCTGTCGGCCGGCAGCGAACACGTGTTCCGTGCCAGCGGCACCACCGTGGTCGTGCCCGGCTTCCTGGCCGTGTACGAGGAAGGCAAGGACAACAAGAGCGCCGAGGACGAAGACGAAGGCCGCAAGCTGCCGGCGATGAAGCCTGGCGACCGCGTGCCGCTGGAACGCATCCAGGCCGAACAGCATTTCACCCAGCCGCCGCCGCGCTACACCGAAGCGGCACTGGTGAAGGCCCTGGAAGAGTACGGCATCGGCCGTCCCTCGACCTACGCCTCGATCATCCAGACCCTGTTGTTCCGCAAGTACGTGGAAATGGAAGGTCGCAGCTTCCGCCCGTCCGACGTCGGCCGTGCGGTGTCCAAGTTCCTGTCCAGCCACTTCACCCGGTACGTGGATTACGACTTCACCGCCAAGCTTGAAGACGAGCTCGATGCCGTCTCGCGTGGCGAAGAAGAGTGGATCCCGCTGATGTCGCGCTTCTGGGAACCGTTCAAGGAACTGGTCGAAGACAAGAAGGAATCGGTCGATCGTGCCGAGGCCAGTGGCGCGCGCGAGCTGGGCACTGACCCCAAGACCGGCAAGCCGGTCAGCGTGCGGCTGGGCCGCTTCGGGCCGTATGCCGCCATCGGCAGCACCGCCGAGGATGCCGAGGAGAAGCCGAAGTTCGCTTCGCTGCGCCCCGGCCAGTCGATGCACACCATCTCCCTGGAAGACGCGCTGGAGCTGTTCCTGATGCCGCGCGCACTGGGTGAGGACAATGGCGAGCCGGTCAGCGTCGGCATCGGCCGCTTCGGCCCGTTCGCCAAGCGCGGCAGTACCTATGCTTCGCTGAAGAAGGAAGACGACCCGTACACCATCGACCTGGCCCGCGCCGTGTTCCTGATCGAAGAGAAGGAAGAGATCGCGCGCAACCGGATCATCAAGGAGTTCGAGGGCAGCGATATCCAGGTGCTGAACGGCCGCTTCGGCCCGTACATCAGCGACGGCAAGATGAACGGCAAGATCCCCAAGGATCGCGAGCCGGCATCGCTGACCCTGGCTGAAGTGCAGCAGCTGATGGAAGAAACCGGCAAGCCGGTACGAAAGGGCTTCGGCGCCAAGAAGGCTGCTGCGAAGAAGGCTCCGGCCAAGAAGGCGGCAGTGAAGAAGGAAGCCGCGCCGAAGAAGGCAGCGGCCAAGAAGGCGCCGGCGAAGAAGGCCGCCAAGAAGGCGGTGAAGAAAGCGGCGAAGAAAGTAGTGAAGAAGGCCGCAGCCAAGAAGTAGATCCACGCCATGCGTGGATGAGGATCGTGCCGGCCAGCGGCCGGCACTACCACCGGGTGCCACCACCCCATCTGCACGCGGCAGGGGGATAATGAAGCCCCACGCCGGGCCGGTCGCCGCCATGAAAGAACTCACCCTGGACTCTGCTGTCGCCACGCTCCGCGCGGGCGGCGTGATCGCCTACCCGACAGAAGCGGTCTGGGGCTTGGGCTGTGACCCTTCGCATGAGGCGGCAGTGCACATGGTGCTGCGCTTGAAACAGCGGCCGATCGAGAAGGGCATGATCCTCGTTGCCGCCGAACTGCCTCAGCTGGAAGGCTGGGTGCGCCTGCAGGCGCTGCCGGACGCACGCCAACGCGCGGTGCTGGCCAGCTGGCCCGGCGCCAACACCTGGATCCTGCCGGCCGGACCCCGTGCCCAGCCGTGGGTCACCGGGGAGCACAGCGGCATCGCCGTGCGCATCAGCGCCCACCCGCTGGTGGCCGAACTCTGCCGTGCCTGGGGAGGCCCGCTGGTCTCCACCAGCGCCAACCTGGCAGGCGAGCCGCCGGCGCGCAGCCGCGAAGAACTGGATCCACGCCTGCTGCGCCTGCTCGACGGCATCCTGGATGGCCAAACCGGCGGCCTGGCCCAGCCCACCCCGATCCGCGACGCGCTGAGCGGCAACGTGCTGCGCTCCTGAGCGACCGATTGCGCTGCCCAGCACAATCGCGCACCCTGCCGTCATGAACCTGCTGCGCACCGCCTTGGGCCTGTGCCTGCTGCTGCCATCGACGGCACCGGCGGCCGAAGACGTGCGGGTCTACCGCTGCGTCGCCAGCAACGGCGCGGTGACCCTGCAGGACACACCCTGCAACAGCGGTCGCCAGGAAGTCCGCGACCTGCAACGCCCGCGCGATCCAGCGCCGCGGGTGGCACGCAGCGATGCGACGCCCGCGCCACCGGACCACGCTCCGGTGATGCGTGACCGCGAGGTCCGCCACGTCTACATCCAACCGCCGCAGCCGCTGTACGAATGCGTGCGCGACGACGGCCAGCGCTATACCAGCGACAGCAACGAGGGCAATCCGCGTTGGGTGCCGTTGTGGACCAGCGTCTGGCTGCCACACGGGCATCGGGGCCCGGCCTACCCGGGTCCGCGCCCGGCCATCGGCACACCGATCGGTTCGCCCGTGAGCGAGGGTGCAGGTTACCGGCCGCCCGCAGTCGGCGTAGGCGTGCAGGTCCCGGCCGGCAGCGTGCTGGTGCGCGACAGCTGCCACGCGCTGCCACCACAGGAGGTCTGCGCGCGCCTGCGCGACCGCCGCTGGGAACTGGACCGTCGCTACAACAGCGCACTGCAGAGCGAGCGCACCGCCATCAGCAACGAACAGCGTGGCATCGACGCGCGCCTGTCACGCGACTGCCAGCGCTGAGCGCAGCCCCGCATCGCAGCCTGTACGCTGTGTGCATGAACAGACTGATCTGGTTGGCCCTGGCGTTGTTGCCCGGCACGGCACTGGCCGAAGCGGGCGTGGTGTACCGCTGCACGTCCAGCAACAGCGACATACCGACCCTGCAGCGTACGCCCTGCCCGTCCGGCAGCAAGCAACAGGTGCTGCGCGTGCCCGAGCCGGCCAGCGCTCAGCCGGCGGTGGTCGCGCCGCCCCCGGCGCCAGCACCTGCTGTCACCGAGACGCCCGCCGCAGTGCCGACCAGGTCCGCTGCAGTGCCTGCGGCCGCAGCGGCACCAAGGCGCGCGGACGAAGGGCGCACCATCATGGAAGCGGGAATGGTTGAACGCGAAGGTGGCAACCAGATTCTCGACAGTGCGACCCTGCGCCGTGATGCCGACACCCGTGCCGAAGCAGCCAACGGACCACCGAAGCCACCACTTCCCCCGATCTTCCAGTGCACCGACGGACAGGGCGGTGGCTATCTGTACGAGTACGAGGCATCACCCGGTCGCTGCGAACCGATGGCGGTACAGGGCCTGGGCGGGGTCACACCAATGAATGCCGCAGGTTGTGAAGTCGTGCGCGACCGATGCGAGGAGCTGCCCGAGGTACAGCGCTGCGGCAGTTGGCAGCAGCGCTTCCGCGATGCACGCGGCCGCGAACGATTCGCCACGCCGGAGAACCGCGACGCCGCACGAGGCGAGCGGGAACGGCTGCAGGGTGTACTGGAGGCCAGCAACTGCCCGGTACCGGGGTGACGGCCACGCGGTAGTGCCGGCCGCTGGCCGGCAACTGCAATCATCTGAAGATCCTGCGGTTGCCGGCCAGCGGCCGGCACTACCACCTCATGATCAGAACCCGTAGCGCAGGAAGCCACCATCCACCGCGATGCACTCGCCGGTGACATAGCTGGCTGCCGGCAGGCACAGGAAGCCTACCGCGGCAGCCACTTCCTCCGGCTCGCCAATGCGGCGCATCGGCGTGCGGTTGATCACCTCCTCGTAGTAATCCGGGTCCGACAACGGACCGGAGGTCCGCCGCGTGCGGATGTACCACGGCGCCACGGCATTGACCCGGATGCCATCCTCGGCCCACTCGACGGCCAGATTGCGGGTCATCTGGTGCATCGCGGCCTTGGTCATGCCGTAGACCACGCCGCTGCGCACATGGGTCAGGCCGGACACGCTGCCGACGTTGACGATGGATGACGATGCGTGGCGTGCCAGCAGCGGGTGCGCGTAGCGCGACAGCTCGAACGCCGAGAACAGGTTGGTCTCGAAGATCTTCCGCCATTCATCCTCGGAGTATTCCGTGGCCGCCTTGGTGACATTGCCTCCTGCGTTGTTGACCAGGATGTGCAGGCCATCACTGTGGTCTTCCACCCAGTCCAGGATCTGCCGGCGGTCCTCGTCGTCGGAGACATCGGCGGCCAGCGCGTGCACCTGCATCTGCGGATATACGTCCAGCAGCTCGTCGCGCGCGGTCTCCAGCATGTCGATATCGCGCCCGACGATCATCAGGTCGGCGCCGAAGCCGGCCAGTTCGTGCGCGATGGCCAGGCCGATACCGGCGCTGGCACCGGTGATCAGGGCGGTCTGCCCGTCCAGGCGCCACCGTTGCTGGGTCATGTGTCCTCCCGGGGCCGCGCCCGCTGCATTTCGATGCGGCAAGGATACGCGCTCACGGCGGCCCTCTGCCGAGGATGCGACACTGCACGTACGCCCACCGCGGAGAGCCGCCATGCGCATCCTGATCCTGTCCTCGTCCCTGCTGGCCAGCGTGCTGCTGGTGGCCTGCCAGCGGCCGCCGACGCCGAACCCGGAGAAGCCACCGGTGCCCAAAGCGATGTCGCGTGCAATGCAGGAGCCCCTGGACCGTGCGAAGGACGCACGGAAGGCCGTGGAAGAGGCCGCCGCACGCGAACGCAAGGCCGAGGCCGACGCGACGCAATGATGGGTGGCCTGTGGGGTCAGAGCCCTTTGCCATGCAAAGGGGTCCGACCCCATGAACGAAAACGCCCGGCCGAAGCCGGGCGTTTCCAGTAGATCCACGCCGTGCGTGGATGCTTTCCGATCAGAACCCGCAGAAGCAGTACGCCAGCGCCTTCACCGGCGCGCCATTACCCTTCTCGCGGGCCGCGTTCTCGACAAAGCGCAGCTGCGTATCCACCTCCGGCATCGCGCGGGCCAGCATCATCCGCGCCATGCCCGAGTCGGACAGCATCCAGGCGCCGGCGCGGCTGCCGGCGAAACCGCTGACGAACTGCGCGAACGGCGTCGCCGCCTTCTCGATGTAGCGCACGCGGTAGGCATCAGCCTTGCCCAGCTTGGCACGGCTGGCGGCATCGGCCACGGCGTCCTTCAGGCCACCGAAGGCATCGACCAGGCCACGTTCCTTGGCCTGCGCACCGCTCCACACGCGGCCACGGGCCACTTCATCGACCGCCTCGACCGGCTTCTTGCGGGCATCGGCGACGCGACCGGTGAAGTCGGCATAGCCCTTGTTGATCACCGTCTGGATGACCTGGCCCACGGCCGGGTCCATCGGGCGGGTGACGTCGAAGGCACCGGCGAAGCGGGTGGTGCCCACGCCGTCGGTATGCACGCCGATCTTGTCCAGCGCACGGCTGAAGTTCGGGACCATGCCGAAGATGCCGATCGAACCGGTGATGGTCGACGGATCGGCGTAGATGCGATCGGCGTTCATGCTGATCCAGTAGCCACCGGAGGCGGCCAGGTCACCCATCGACACCACCACCGGCTTGCCGGCGGCCTGCAGCGCCACCACTTCGCGGCGGATCTGCTCGGAGGCGAACACTTCACCGCCCGGCGAATCCACGCGCAGCACCACGGCCTTCACGTTCTCGTCGTCACGCGCGGCACGCAGCAGCGCCGAGGTCGACTCGCCGCCGATGCGGCCGGCTGGCAGGTCACCACCGCTGATCTCGCCTTCGGCCACCACCACCGCCACCTGCGGACGCGAGTCCACCGGGTTGCGGCGCGCATCGAGCAGGGCCAGGTAACGACCGAAGTCGACGTTGCGGAAACCGCCGTCGGCATCGTCGTCGGCCACGCCGCGCTCGATCATCAGATCCTCGAACTCCTCGCGGGTCTTCAGCGCGGTCACCAGCTTCTGCTGCAGGGCGAACTTGGCCAGGTCGCCACCGGCGGCGGCGATGCCTTCCGGCAGCGTGTCGATGCCGGCGGCCAGCTGTGCCGGATCCAGGCGACGGGCCTTGGCGATGTCGGCCAGGTAGCGCTGCCACACATCGTTCATCCAGAACAGGTCGGCTTCCTTGGAGGCCGGCGACGCCGCATCTAGCACGTACGGCTCGGCGGCGGACTTGTACTCGCCCACCTTGAACAGGTGCACGTCCACGCCCAGCTTGTCCTGCAGGCCGGTGCGGAAGTACTGGCGGTAGCGGCCGAGGCCTTCGAGCACGACCGAACCCATCGGGTCCAGGTAGACCTCGTCGGCCTGTGCGGCCAGCAGGTACTGCGACTGGCCCATGCTCTCGCTGTAGGCCACCAGCTGCTTGCCGGACGCGCGCAGGTCCTGCAGCGCGGCGGCGACTTCACGCAGCGAGGCGAAGCCCGACGGCTGCAGCTTGTCCAGTTCCAGCACCACGCGCTCGATCTTCTTGTCTTCCTTGGCCGACTCGATCACCCGCAGCAGGTCGCGCAGCTGGATCTCTTCGGCGCCGTTGTCGCCCACCGCCTTGGCCAGCGCGCGGCTGACCGGATCAGCGCTGAACTGCTCGACCAGGCGGCCTTCCGGCGCGATCACCAGGGTGGTGCGGTCCTGCAGCGACTTGCTGGCACCGGCGCCCATGCCGGCGGCGATGACGAACATCACCAGCAGCAGGAACAGCAGGCCGAAGAACACCAGGTTGAGGATCAACCGGCGGGTGAAGTTCATGACGTCCCACAGCCCGATGAAGAAACTGGCGACGGGGTTGCGACGCGCCGGGGGCAGCGGGGGCACGGGTTGATTCATGGAACGCTCCGGATGGCTTCTTGCCGTGGTACCAGCATAGCCGGTGCCGCGTGATGCGGCATCGGACACAAGTCAGGGGATCGCCCGCCACGGGTCATCGCGGCGGGTGGGGCGGATCAGGACAGTACGGACTGGCCGATGCGCAGGCTGCTGCGGCGCAGGCGCCAGCCCATCAGGATGGCGGCGGCGGTCAGGCCAACGATCAGGCCGATCCACATGCCCTGCGGGCCCATGCCCAGGCCCAGGCCGAGCCCGGCGCCGAGCGGCATGCCCAGGCCCCAGTACGCGAACATGGCGATGAACATCGGCACGCGGGTGTCCTTCAGGCCGCGCAGTGCGCCGGCCGACAGTACCTGGATGCCATCCGGGAACTGGAAGGTGGCCGCGTACAGCAGCAGCGTCGAGGCCAGGCCGGCCACCGCCAGGTCGTTGGTGTAGACACCGACGATGGCATCGTGGCCGAACAGCAGTACTGCCGCCGACAACGTCTGCGTGCCCATGATGATCGCGTAGCCGGCCCAGGCCGCACGCCGTACGCCGAAGCCATCGCCACGGCCGACCGCATGGCCGACGCGCACGGTGGTGGCCTCGGCCACGCCCATCGGAATCATGAAGCACAGCTGCGCGACATTGATCGCGATCTGGTGCGCGGCCGCTTCATTGGCACCGAGGCGGCCGATCAGCAGCGCGGTGACGATGAACAGGCCGCCCTCCATCAGCACGGTGATGCCGATCGGCAGGCCGGTGCGCAGCAGATCCCAGATCGCCGACCAGCGCGGTCCTTCGAAGTGCGAGAACAGCTGCAGGTGGGCGAAGCGCTTGGTGAACCACAGGTAGGTGGCGAAGGCGATCGCCTGCAGCCACATCATCACCGCCGAGGCGATGCCCAGGCCCTCGGCACCCATTTCCGGGAAGCCCAGCTTGCCGTTGGCCAGCACGTAGCCCATCGGCGCCAGCACCAGCAGGCCGCCGAAGCCGAGCAGCATGGTCGGCAGCGTCCAATGCATGCCTTCACTGAGGTAGCGCATGCAGAAGTACAGGGTCAGCGCCGGGCCACCCCAGCGCACCGCATGCAGGAACGCGGTGGCACCCGGCACGATGTCCGGCGCGATGCCGAAGGCCGGCAGCAGCGGCGGCACCACCGTGAGGAAGGTGAACATGATCAGGCCCAGGCCCAATGCCAGCCACAGTGCCTGGCGGAACAGCGGGCCGATCTCGCGCTCGCGGCCGGCGCCATGCAGCTGCGACACCGAGGCGGTAAGCGAGATCAGGGTACCGATCGGGATCAGCATCGGCAGCCACAGCAGCGCCGTGCCGATGGTCACCGCGGCCAGGGTCGCGGTGGCATGGTGGCCGGCAATCACGTTGTCAACGAAGGAGATCAGACCGGTGGACACATGCCCGAGCACAAGCGGCAGGGCGAGCAGACCGGTGGCGCCGACTTCCTTGCTGAAGCGCGGCGTGGAGGTTGCAGTAGACATAAGGTGCTTGACGCGAACTACGGTTGCGCGCGAAGGGCACAGGCACCGGGTTGCGGGCGGTCATCTTACGCGCGCAGCGCGCGCATTCCCATGACATGGCGTGAATGCTGGGTTCCGGCAGGCCCCGGCATCACGCGTTGCGATCGCGTTACGAACAGAAAAAGGGGACGGAGGGGATTAAGTCGTTTCAAGCCCGACTGTGCCGAACACGACTTAATCCCCTCCGTCCCCTTTGTTTACTGGCCGGCCTGGCGCTTGAGCCAGGTGTCGCGCTCGGCGGCGGGCACGGCGAGGAACGCACCACGCACCTTGTCGCGTTCCTGCGGTGGCGTGCGCTGCGCGACCAGGGTCAGCTGGGCCAGCTGCGCCGGGCTGAGCTGGCGCAGCACGGCCAGCGCGGCTTCGCGCTGTTCCGGTGGCACGAAGCCGAACAGGCCGTGCAGCTTGGGGAACTCCAGTCCCAGCTGCGGGCCCAGCCGCCAGCCTTCACGGAACGCCTGGTCCTGCGCCTGGAACTGCTGGCGCAGACGCTGCTGCTGGTCCGCCGGCAGCGCGTTGAACCGCGCCGCAGCCTGCCGGATGCGCTCCCGCTCGCTCTCCGGCAGGGCGCGCCAGGCTGCGTAGTCGGCACGGCGCTGACGCTGCTGCGGAGCATCGAGCTCGGCAAACGATGCGGGCGCAGCAGGTGCGGCGGCCGGGGCTGGCGCGGCAGATGACGTGGCCGGCACCGCCGGCGGCAACGGCACGTTCAAGGTCTGCGGCGCGGCGGACAGCGACAACGGCAGGGCCAGCAGCAGGCTGGCGAACAGGGTCTTATTCATCGGCGGCAGCCGTTTCCAGCGTAGCGCTGGCTGGCTCCGGCCGGCTCGGCCTTGATTGCGATTCATCCACCGGCAACGGGCCGCCGGCGGCGGTCCAGGCATACAGATCGGCATCGGCCACCAGCGGATAGTCGCGGTCGGCCAGCATCGTGGCGTCGTCGGAGGCCTGGGCCGGGGCCGCATCCGGCGTGGCGTTGACCTTGCTCGGCGGAAGAGCTTCCACCGTGACCGGGCCGGCTTCACCCACGACACCTTCCGGCAGTGGAGCATCGCTACCGGATGAATGCCCTTGCCAGTAGCGCCAGCCCAGCGCCGCGGCCAACAGCACCGCCACCGTCACCAGCAGGATCACTGGACCGCGCCAGCGCGGCCTGGCGTTGGGGCGCCGCCGCTTGCCGTGGGCGGCTGCACGATCATCGCGCTGCGGTGCGCGCCAACTGGTCGAGGGAGCTTCATTGCTGGCCGCTGGTGCAGCCGGCTGCTGCAGCTGCTGCAGACGCTTGGCCGGCAGGTCGCGGATGCGCAGTTGCACCTGTTCGGCCAGCTGGCGCCAGGCCGACGCATCGGGCTGGCCGTGTGCATCGCGGGGGCAGGCATCAGCCAGCAGGTGCTGGTAGCCCGCTTCGTCCTGGTCGAGCACGCGCATGGCGATGCCCTCGTCCAGACTGCCGCCCACCCGCAGCAGGAGTGCCAAGCGCGGCAGCGGCCCCATCTCGCCCAGCGCAGCCAACGGCGGCAGCCACTGGCCGCCCACCGGCTCGCGCAACGCCTGGCGCTGGCCCAGCAGGGTCCAGAAGCGGGTCGGCCACTGCGCCATCGGCAGGTCGCTGGCGACTGCGGCAAAGGCGCGCATCACCGCCACCAGGGTCTGCTCGGCACGCGCGGCATCGCCGCACTGCAGCTCAGCCACCACCAGGGCGCGGCGCTCGACGCCGCGCAGGAACGCCGACAGCGCGCCGGCCGCGGTCGAGGAAACAGGGGCGGGCACAGCCGTCATCGGTCACTCCAAAGGTCTGCCGGCATGATAGCGGCAGCCCATCGGCACCCGTAGGACTTGCGCGTAAAGGCACTTCGTGCTGCAGGTTGTGCACAGCACCACGCCCGCCTCGGGGAAAACTGCGGCATCCAGCTGAATTCACTCTGTTTCAGCAATGTTTCACACTCAAGCTGTTGATTTTGAATGACTTTGAAGTGTGGCGATTTTTTGACCAACCCAAGCGTGAGCTCGTCGCCATCGGCTTCCTGCGTTCCCGTCGACCGGTAACGCACAACGTTATCCACAGAACATGTGGATAAGACTGAATCTCCAATGGACACCGATATTTAGGTGACATTTATGATTCAACGGGGGCTCCCCGGCCGCCTCTGCCCCCTGCCATTCGCGCGCGCATGGCCCGTTACACTGGCCCGATGCTTTCACCCATTCCGACCCTGCAGGTCGCCCTGCCCGTCCCGCTGCCACGCCTGTTCGACTACCTGTCGCCGGAGGGCGATGGCCCCACGGTCGCGGTCGGCTGTCGCCTCAAGGTGCCGTTCGGCAACCGCGAACTGGTCGGCGTGGTGGTCGGCCACGGCCAGACCGATGACGGCCAGGGACTGCGCCAGGCCCTGGCCTGGTGCGACCCGCAACCGCTGCTGCAGGGCGAGCTCTGGCAGAGCCTGCAGTGGCTGGCGCGCTACACCCATGCACCACTGGGCGAGGTGCTGAGCACCGCCCTGCCGGGCCCGCTGCGCCATGGCGACACCCTGCCCGACACCCATCACTGGGGGTGGCAGCTGACCGCCGAAGGCCGCGCCCAGCGCGAAAAACTGCGCGCCGGCAGCCGTCCCCGGCAGCTGGCCGAGTTGCTGGCCGACGCCATCGTCGATGAAGACGTGCTGGGCGAACGCATGGACGACTGGCGCACCGCCGCGCGCAGCCTCGCCAAGCGGGAACTGGCCGAGCGCGTGGCGCTGAGCGTGGCGCCGCAGCACGCGCAGCCGCTGCCCGGCCCCACCCTCAATCCGGACCAGGCCGAGGCCGTGGCGTCGATCAACGCCGCCGAAGGTTTCCAGCCGTTCCTGCTGGATGGCGTAACTGGCAGCGGCAAGACCGAGGTCTACCTGCAGGCCATCATCCACTGCCTGGCGCAAGGCAAGCAGGCGCTGGTGCTGGTGCCGGAAATCGGCCTGACCCCGCAGACCCTGGCACGCTTCCGCGGCCGCCTCGGCATCGCCGTGCATGCACTGCATTCGGGATTGAACGACAACGAGCGCGCGCGCGTCTGGGCAGCGGCCTCCCGCGGCGAAGCGCGGGTCATCGTCGGCACCCGCTCAGCGGTGTTCACGCCGTTGCCGCAGGCCGGCCTGCTGATCGTCGACGAGGAACATGACGGCAGCTACAAGCAGCAGGACGGCATCCGCTACCACGCCCGCGATTTCGCCCTGGTGCGGGCCAAGGCGCTGGGCATCCCGGTGCTGCTGGGCAGCGCTACGCCTTCATTGGAAACACTGCACAACGCCTATGCCGGGCGCTACACCCACCTGCGCCTGAAGCAGCGCGCCGGTGATGCGCGGCCACCGCGCGTGCGCATCCTTGATGTGCGCAAGCGGCCATTGCATGACGGCCTCTCGGCCGATGTGCTGGCCGGCATCGGCGAACACCTGCAGCGTGGCCAGCAGGTGCTGGTGTTCAAGAACCGCCGTGGCTACGCGCCGGTGCTGCTGTGCCACGACTGCGGCTGGACCGCACCGTGCAACCGCTGCGATGCACCCATGACCGTGCACGGCGGCGGCCGTCGCCTGCAGTGCCATCACTGCGGCGCGCGGCAACCGGCGCCGCTGGCATGCCCGGCCTGCGGCAGCCTGGCGCTGCAACCGCAGGGCATCGGTACCGAACGCCTGGAAGAGCATCTCACCGCCGCCTTCGCCGATTTCCCGGTGGTGCGCATCGACCGCGGCACCACGTCGCGACGTGACGCGCTGGAACAGCAACTGGCGAAACTGGGCGACCAACCCGGCATCCTGGTCGGCACGCAGATCCTGGCCAAGGGCCACGACCTGCCGAAGCTGACCCTGGTGGTGGTGGTCGGCATCGACGAGGGCCTGTTCTCGGCTGACTTCCGCGCCAGCGAGAAGCTGGCGCAGCAGCTGATCCAGGTGGCGGGCCGTGCGGGCCGCGCACGTGATCCCGGCGAGGTCTGGCTGCAGACCCATCACCCGGGGCACCCACTGCTGGAAACCCTGGTGAGCGGCGGCTACCACCCGTTCGCGCAGGCCGAACTGAACCAGCGCCAGGCTGCCGGATTCCCCCCCTTCGCACACCTGGCGCTGATGCGCGCCGAAGCGCAGCAGGTAGAGCATGCCAACGCGTTCCTGCTGGCGGCGCGGCAACTGCTGGGCGAACAGAATGTGGTCGAAGCCTATGGGCCGATGCCGGCGCCGATGCCGCGGCGCGCCGGTTACCAACGCACCCAGCTGCTGCTGTCTGCCGTGCAGCGGCCACCACTGCATGGGGTGCTTTCGCAGCTGGTTCCGCAGCTGTATGCGCTGCCGGAAGCACGCAAGGTGCGCTGGTCGCTGGATGTGGATCCGACGGATCTGTACTGAGGGGTCAGAGCCCACCCGTCGGGTGGGATCCGACCCTTTGGCTATCGGGGTCGGATCCCTTTTGCAGAAAAGGGCTCTGACCCCGAACACTTTCGCTACGTCAGAGGCGACATCACGCCGCGCTGGTAGGCGGGGCGCTCGCGAAGGCGGGCGTACCATTCAGCCAGGTGCGGCAGCTCCGGGCGCTGGATCGGCAGTTCGAACCACGCGTAGATCTGCGAGCCCAGCGGGATGTCGCCCATCGCGAACGTATCGCCCGACAGCCACGGCTGCCTGGCCAGGGTTGCATCAGCCATCGCAAGGTAGTCCCCGGCACGCACGATGGCGGCATTGATCCGCGATTCGTCGCGGTCGGCTGGCGCGGTGCGCATGATGCCCCAGACCAGGTCGCTGTACAGCGGCGCCATCCGCGAGGTGCTCCAGTCCATCCACTTCTCGGCCTGGGCGCGTTCCATCGGGTCTTCAGCGTACAGCGTGCCCAGCGCATAGCGCGCGCTCAGGTAGCGCACGATGGCATTGGACTCCCACAACGGCAGGCCGTGGTCTTCGATCACCGGCACCAGGCTGTTGGGATTCATCGCCTGGTATTCCGGCGTCTGCGTGCCGCCGTGGCTGCCACCGACTTCGATGGACTCGTACGGCAGGCCGATCTCCTCGGCACACCACAACACCTTGCGGACGTTGCTGGAATTGCGACGGCCCCAGATCTTCAACATGCGGGTTTTCCTTGCTGGCAATGCGAGCGGCAACGATACGCCTGATCAGGTGGGGTGTGTGCGTGCCGGATGCTGGATCTGGCACCCGGGCACTGCCGGCCAGCGGCCGGCACTACCGGTTCTTTTTTGGCAGCGCGCGCACGTAGGAGGACTTGCCATCCTTCTTCAGCTCGAACAGGCCGATCGCTGCCAGCAGATCGCTGAGTTTGCCGTAGCCGTAGTTGCGCGGGTCGAACGACGCCTGGTTGCCGATCTGGCTGCCGACCGGGCCGAGGTGCGACCAGCCATCCTCGCCCTCGGCCGCGGACACCGCGCGGCGCAGCATCTTCACCAGCCGCGTGTCGCTGCGCATTTCCGCACCGCTCTTGCGCGGGCGCGCATCGTCGTTGGCCACCGGCTCGCTCGATGCCTGTTCGCTCGATGCCTGTTCGGTATCCGGCACGCTGGCATGGGTCTGGCCCAGCGCTTCCAGGTAGGTGAATTTCGAGCACGCATTGACGAAGGGTTCCGGCGTCTTCTTCTCGCCGAAGCCATAGACCTTCACGCCATCGGTCAGCAGGCGCATCACCATCGGGGTGAAGTCGGCATCGCTGGACACGATGGCGAAACCATCGAGGTTGCGCGCGTACAGCAGGTCCATGGCATCGATCACCATCGCCATGTCCGAGGCATTCTTGCCCTTGCTGTAGGCGAACTGCTGGATCGGGCGGATCGCATATTCGTGCAGCACCGCTTCCCAGCCTTTCAACCGCGGGCTTTTCCAGTTGCCATAGGCGCGGCGCACGTTGGCCACGCCGTAGCGGGCGACTTCGGCCAGGACCTCGTCGATCTTCGAGGCCGGCGCGTTGTCGGCGTCGATCAACAGGGCGATGCGCTTTTCCGGTTCGCTCATGGACTCCTCGCGGGCGGTTGCCTGAACCCGAGTATCGCCGATCCACGCGGGCGCTGACGTGACAGGCGGTCGCCGTGAGAAGATGCCAGGCGCTTCCCCCAATGCCCCCACTGGAGTGAGTCGATGAGTCGTGAGCGCGTTCCCCACCTGGTCGTTGTCGGCGGCGGTTTTGCCGGACTCTGGGCCACCCGTGCCCTGGCCCGCGAGCGCATGCGCATCACCCTGGTCGACCGCCGCAACCATCATCTGTTCCAGCCGCTGTTGTACCAGGTGGCCACCGCGGGCCTGTCCGCGCCGGATATCGCCGCACCGCTGCGCCACATCCTCGGCCACCAGCGCAATGTGGAAGTCCGCCTGGGCGAAGTGGTGGCCATCGACAAGCAGGCCCGGCAGATCCGCATGGCCGATGGCAGCACGCTGGACTACGACAGCCTGCTGCTGGCCACCGGCGCCACCCACGCCTACTTCGGCAACGACCAATGGGCCGATGATGCGCCCGGCCTGAAGACGCTGGACGATGCCATCGCGCTGCGCCGCAAGCTGCTGCTGGCCTTCGAACGTGCCGAGGCCGAACCGGACCCGGCAAAGAAAGCGGCGTGGCTGAGCTTTGCCATCGTTGGCGGTGGACCCACCGGCGTCGAACTGGCCGGCACCCTGGCCGAAATCGCGCGGCATACGCTGCGCAATGAATTCCGCCACATCGACCCGGCCAGCGCCAAGGTGCGGCTGGTCGAAGCAGGCCCACGCGTGCTGTCCTCGTTCCCGGAAGTACTTTCGTTGAAGGCGCGCCGGCAGCTGGAAAAGCTCGGCGTGGAAGTGCTGACCGGTACCCCGGTGAGCGACATCGACAGCCAGGGTTTCAAGCTCGGCGATCAGTTCGTGCCGGCACGCACCGTGGTCTGGGCCGCCGGCGTTGCCGCTTCACCGCTGGCGCGCACGCTGGAGGTGCCGCTGGACCGCGCCGGACGCGTGCAGGTGCAACCGGACCTGACCCTGCCCGGTCATCCCGAGCTGTTCGTGGCCGGCGACCTGGCCGCGCTGAACCAGGCCAACGGCAAGCCGGTACCCGGTGTGGCGCCCGCGGCCAAGCAGATGGGCAAGTACGTGGCCGAGGTCATCCGCGCACGCCTGCACGGCAAGCCCGAACCCGGTCCGTTCAAGTACGCCGACTACGGCAATCTGGCCACCATCGGCCGCATGGCCGCCATCGTGCACCTGGGCAGACTGCAGCTGTCGGGCATCCTGGCCTGGTGGTTCTGGCTGGCCGCGCACGTGTTCTTCCTGATCGGTTTCCGCAACCGCATCGTGGTACTGCTGAACTGGGCCGTGGCGTACTGGAGCTACCAGCGCAGTGCGCGCATCATCTTCGGCGATGACCAGGACGACCGGCGGCCGAGGCGCTAGGTCCCGGGCCCCGGTGGCCTTCACGCACGGGCTGCTAGCGTAAGCCGGTCGCTCATGGAATGAAGCCGCATGGATCTGCTGAAATGGTTGCCCGCCCTGGTCGCAGCCGCCCTGCTCTCGGGCTGTCCTGCGGGGCAGTCGCAGGCGGAAGTCTCCGCCCCCTCGCCAGCGCCCTCTCCGCGCCTGTCACCCGGTACCTACTCGACCGAGCGAGGATGGGGACAGCTGCTGCTGCAGGCACGCCCTGGCAGCACGTCGCTGCAGTTCCATCTGGAGACTGAATCCTCCGGCGCCGGATGCAGCCTGGCGGGCACGCTCGGCGACGATCTGCAGTCCGTCGCGGTGGATCCCGCACCCGGCGCAGCGCAATGCCTGCTCACGATGCAACCTACCGCCCAGGGCATCGAGGTCGGTACGCGCACGGCCGATGCCTGCGCCGCCTACTGCGGCAGCAACGGTGGGTTCAAGGGCCACTACCTTGCGGTGAGCGACCGTTGCATGACGGACAACGTTGCCGCCGCGTTGCGCCAGGCGGCTGCAAAGACCGCGCCGTATTCCGCCGCCGGCACCGCCAGCACGCTGGAAGCGCTCCAGGCATCCTGCGCGGATACGCTTCCATTGAGCACGATCGCCGACATCAGGCTGGCGATCGCTTCGGCCCAGCATGACGCGGGAAACAACGCGGCCTGCCAGGCCGCACTGTCGCCCTATGCCGAAGACGCCGCGCGCAGCGATGACGAACTTGCAGACGGGATGTCACCGGCTGCAGCGGACGAGTACGTCGGCCTCATCGCATCCGTGCGCGAAGCGCTGAAGATGTGTGGACGCACCGCCAACGGCAAGGAGAACAGCCCATGAGCACCGCACCGCAGGATCGTCCGCAGCTCAGCGATGCGCAGCTGCGCACACTGGCCTACTTCGCCATCGGCGTGGCCTCCGAGGGCAGCAACGCCGGCCGCAACGTGGCCTACCAGCTGTCCTTTGCCGGCAACATCAGCGGCAATGTCATGACGCCGGTGGGCAACAGTGGTTTTTCCATCGGCACGCTGCAGACCGATCTGGGCCAGCACCCGGAGGTGGCGACCCAGCTGGTGGACGCCTATCAGCGCTGGGCGCGCCAGCAGCAGCCCTCGCTGGAGCTTGATGCACGCCAGCGGCAGCAGACGGTTTCCGACCTGCAGCGCGATGGCGACGGCATCAGGGCACAGAATGGGCGCGCATTGGATGGGACCGTCCGCGGACATCTGAACACCTTCCTTGCATCCAGCGACGGCGTTGCGTTCGTGCATGCACACGATGTCAGCCAGGTCGACCGACTGCTCCGCCACGGCGATGGCCGCCGGGATCCTGGCGGCGCGATGCAGCAGCTGCGCGGCACGGACCTGTACCAGCATGCGTCGCTGGATGACCAGGCCAAGCTTGCCACCATGCTGATGAAGCTGGAGAACCAGGCAGGGTTGAGCCGCTATCCTGGCGTTCTGCGGTCGATTGCCAGCGGCGATCTGGCCAGCGTGGATGACGTCAAGACACGGATCGACGGCATGCTTCCCAACCGCGTCGTACGCGGCAGGGAACAGCCGGACTACCTGGAAAGCGGCGTGGAGCACGCCCTGAAGGGCACCGAGGTCTTCAACCGGTTGCGAGCCGCAGGGCCAGGCAATCCGATGCGCGATGTGTTCGCCGGTGTCTCCGCCGACCCGCTGGCCAGCCCGGTGGCGCTGGCTGCCGATCGCGCACACCCCGAGGCCCTGCATCGCTACGAAGTGGTCAAGACCCTGTTCCTGCAGAACACCGAGGCACCGGCCTACCTCGATGCCCTGCAGCACGGGCGCTCACATGCCTGGGGCCGCCCGCAGGCGGCCGGCAACTCGCCGGCCACCGCCGGCCTGTACGCCTCCGGCGATGATCTGGTGATCTGGAACCGGGACG
Organism: Stenotrophomonas sp. 78350_Sma; assembly: GCF_056482105.1. NCBI lineage: Bacteria > Pseudomonadati > Pseudomonadota > Gammaproteobacteria > Lysobacterales > Lysobacteraceae > Stenotrophomonas > Stenotrophomonas sp. 78350_Sma. Next base: position 4,206,243 of record NZ_CM151182.1, read on the forward strand.
GTCGCGGCCACGCTTTCATCGATGGCCAGTGGTCCACCGTGCCGCGTGCGGAACTGCATCGCCAGCAGAATGCCGACGGCTCCATCGACCTCAACCGCGCCCCGCGCAACGGGATGCCCGAACAGCTGCTGCACGTCGAACCCGCACAACAGGAGCGACGGCGTGCCGCGCTTTCCGACCCGCTGCTGCAACAGGCCGAGGAGGCGGTGCGGCGCCTGGAAGACAGCCGGGCCCAGCCTTTCGGCGAAAACGCGCAACGCCTTGCAGCCAGCTCGACCTGCCTGGCCCGCGAGGCCGGGCTGACACGCATCGACCATGTCGTGCTGGGCGCCTCGCCTTCGCAGGATGGCAGGGCGGAAACGCTCTTCGTCGTGCAGGGCGATCCGTCCGACCCGGCCCATCTCAGGGCACAGATGCCGGCCGCGCAGGCATTTGCCACCCCCGTGGACACGTCATTGGCGCAGTTGCAGACGATGAATGACGCACACCGACAGACCGATGCGCGCTCCCGGCAGGAGGAGCTGGATCACCAGAGCACCCTGTCCCAGCAGGCCCGGTCAGTCTGATCCGCGCCCATGCAACGGTCGGGGCGGGCAGTACCCTTCGGCTCGCGCCGTGCCGGCGATCTGCCGTGACGACCAGTGCCGGGTGATCCAGATGGTCAGTGCTGCCGAGCTCAGGTGCCAGCGCAGCATGCTGTGGCGTGGATGGTGGCCGAGGTGGACGCGTGCGATCCAGGAGGCTTCGAGCTCGACATCCGGCACGTTCACCTTCGTATTCACCCCCACGTGGCGCGCCGTGAATCGCCATGGATCCATCGGTACGTGGTGGGCATAGGTCGCAGCACCACACGCGCCGCCGCTCCGCGCGGAATCGACGGGTTGCGGCCGGCCCCCGGTCGCGACCAATCCCAGCGGATACAGCAGGCCCGGCAGCAGGGCCAGGAAGGTCAACAGCAGAAACAGCGCGATCCACGCCCGGCCCGCCGCACGCATCGGTCACTGCGCCTTCGGCTTCGGGTACCACAACGCGTTGACGATGACCCAGCGCTGCTCGAAGCGCCCCATGTGGAAGTAGTCGACGAACCACGGTGTTTCCAGCCGCACCGAGGCAGCGTTGCCGGTCACATCCAGTACGGTGCAGCGGCGGTCCCATTGCTCCTTCGGGGTCTTCAGCGCGCCCTGCTTCGTCAGTGAGACCAGTTCTTCCTTGGACATCCGGCGCAGTCCAAGGCGCTCATCGGGTGTATCACCGAGGACCGCGCGCTTGGCCAGGTCCGGGTGCAGGGACCGGGCGACGCGCTGTGGGTCCGCCTCCAGCTGGCCGTCGACGTAGTCATGGCAGGTGGCTTCGATGGCCGCGATGGTGGCCGGGTCGGCGGCGGGGCTTGTGGCTGCGGAAAGGGCGAACAGCAGGGCGATCGTGGACATCCGGGTCTCCGGCGCTGAGGGCTGGGCGATCATGGCACGTGCAAGCCGCATCCAGGCATGGCGTGGATCTACGGCATCAGGCGCATTTCGTCGGTGCCCAGCTGCATGTACATGAACGCAGCGGCTTCTTCAGACATGGGCTGCCCCTGCGGGAAGCTGTCCAACCAGACGGTGATGCGCGCATGGCGCCCCGCCAGCGCATCCGCCAATGCCTGCTTTTCCGCGTCAGTGGCACGCTCCTGCATTTCGTTGCGAAGCATGTCATCGCCGATCCCCCACTTTTCCGCGAACGGGATCAGATCGACCAGATCGGGAGGGACCCGGTCACGACGCAGGTGGATCGGTTCGGGTGTGCTCGGGCCGTACGCGGCCAGCTCAGCGGCGGTGCCGATCTGCCCATGCTGCAGTGGCGGTGGCGACGGTGCCTGGGTGCAGGCCAGAAGGGCCACGCAGGCAGTCAACAGCAGTATCCCGCGGTTCTTCATCGGACGGATCCATGTGTCGATGGGTGTGGCGATCATGGCACGTGCAAGCCGCATTCAGGCATGGCGTGGACCTACCGTAGAGCCGAGCCCATGCCCGGGTCCTGCAACGGGCAGACGGAACAGCAGCCGAGCGCGGGCTCGGCTACAGAAGTCCAGCGTCCAGGGCCTGCAGCCACGCCAGCTTGCGTTCGCGCGGCTGCTGCTTGAGTTGCCATTCGGCGCGCGAGGCGGCGGAACGGTCCGGGTATTCGCGCACGGCCAGCACGCGCAGTGGCGGCCGCGACCGTGTGTAGCGCGCGCCCTTGCCCGCCTGGTGGGCGGCGAAGCGTGCGTCCACGTCGGTGCTGATACCTGCGTAATAGCTGCCATCGCGGCATTCGAGCAGGTACAGGAACCACGGGCGGGGGGACGGGGCCATGCCGGGATTATGCCGTGCTGCACTGCAGCGGATATACTGGCGGCCGAATGCAGGAGAGAGGCGCCGCGCTGGCGCCCGCCGAAGGCGCAGGCTCCCATGATCGCTCAGGCCGGTGGGCTGGAATCCCACCAACCATGCATTCGACTCGCCGAGCTGGAGAGAGGTCACCGGGCATGCCCGGGACGATCCGCCGAAGGGGCACGCGGCCCACGCCGCTGAACTCTCAGGCAAAAGGACAGCGGGAGCGGCACCGGTCATCGTCATCCCGTCATTGCGCAGGCAGTGGCGGTAGTCGCGCATGGCCGGCCCCACCGCGCCCGGAGCCTGCCCCATGCTGCTGTCCATCATCTACCTGATCGCCATTTCCGCTGAAGCCATGACCGGCGCGCTGTCCGCCGGCCGCCGCCGCATGGACCTTTTCGGCGTGGTCATGATCGCCTGCGTCACCGCCCTTGGTGGTGGTTCGCTGCGCGACATCCTGCTCGGCCACTACCCGCTGGGCTGGGTGAAGCATCCCGAGTACCTGGGCTTCACCGTGTGCGCGGCGCTGATCGCTACCTGGGTGGCGCGCTGGATGCACCACTTCCGCCGCACCTTCCTGGTGCTGGACGGGCTGGGCCTGATCGCCTTCACCCTGATCGGCTGCTCGATCGCACGCGAGGCCGGCCATGCCACGCCCATCGTACTGATTGCCGGCATGCTGACCGGTGCGTTCGGTGGCGTGCTCCGCGACATCCTCTGCAACGAAGTACCGCTGATCTTCCAGAAGGAGCTGTACGCGATCATCGCGCTGCTGACCGGCGCGGCGTACCTGTTGCTGCTGCACTGGGGCGTGGCCGACGCCACCGCGATCCTGTGCTGCCTCGGCGGCGGCTTCGCCCTGCGCCTGCTGGCGATCCACTACCGCTGGGAAATGCCGAAGTTCGTCTATCACGACGAAGTGCATTGATGGTTTGACGGTCGTGCCGGCCGCTGGCCGGCAACACTGCATACGCCCGCAGATTCCAGCAGGTTGCCGGCCAGCGGCCGGCACCACCGATTGCGTTGCATGACCAAGGTCACGCGGCGACGGTTCGCGTAAACCGCTACCATTGACACCCCGTCGCACGCGCGACGGCATCCAGCCACGCCGCGCCCGCGGCCCCGCCAGACACTCCCTCCCCGCTGCCCGTGGTGCCCGTGAACGCGCCGACGGGCCCGCATGTCCCTGCGCGCGCAGGGCGCAGGATGCCCCATGTCTGTCGCCGAAAATTCCCGCTTCCGCCGTGCCCGCTCGTTGTGGGCGGTGCTGGCCCTTGCCCTCGTCGCCGTTCTGGCGTGGTGGCTGTGGCCCCGGAACGACGCCGGCAGCCGCGACGATGCACCGGGCAAGACGGTGCCGGTACGCGTGGCGCGCGCCAGTGCCGAGCCGCTGGTGCTGCGCCTGAAGGCGGTCGGTACGGTCACCCCGCTGCACAGCGTGGTGGTGCGCAGCCGCGTGGATGGCGAACTGCTGCGCCTGCACTTCCAGGAAGGGCAGCAGGTGAACGCCGGCGACCTGCTGGCGCAGATCGACCCACGCCCGTATGAAGTGAAGCTGGCGCAGGCCCAGGGCACCCAGCAGCAGAACCTGGCCGAGCTGGAAAACGCCGAACGGCAGCTGCAGCGCTACCGCGAACTGCAGAAGCAGAACTACGTGTCCGGGCAGGAACTGAGCGACCAGCAGAGCAAGGTGCGCCAGCTGCAGGGCCGCCGGCTCAGCGACCAGGCGTCTGTTGATGAAGCACGCCTGCAGCTGCAGTACACCCGCATCACCGCGCCGGTCAGTGGCCGCGTCGGGCTGCGGCGGTTGGACGTGGGCAACCTGGTACGCGCCAGCGATGCCGAAGGCCTGGTGACGCTGGCGCAGACTGCGCCGATCAGCGTGCTGTTCACCGTGCCCGAACCCGAGCTGCCTGCACTGCTCGATGCCGTGCAGGCGCAACCGTCGCTGGCGGTGGAAACCTGGGACCGCGAAGAACGCCGGCAGCTGGCGCGCGGCTCGCTGTCCAGCCTCGACAACCGCATCGATACCACCACCGGCACGCTGAAGCTGCGTGCGCACTTCGACAACCACGATCTGGCGCTGTTCCCCAACCAGTTCGTCAACGTACGCCTGCAGCTGGGCGAGCAGCCCGCCCTGCTGATTCCCGATGCCGCCGTACAGTTCGGCAGCCAGGGCAACTACGTGCATGTCGTCGGCAAGGACAACACGGCGCAGCGGCGCGTGGTAGTGCTCGGCCCTGCCGATGACGGCCGCGTGGCCGTGCGTTCGGGCTTGGCCGCAGGTGACCAGGTGGTGATCGAAGGCATCGACGGACTGGAAGACGGCACGGCGGTGGAGATCATCGCCGGGGAGGCCGCGACCAAGGCCGGCGCATGAACCTCTCGCGTCCGTTCATCCTCAGGCCTGTCGCCACCACGCTGCTGATGGTGGCGCTGCTGCTGTCCGGCGTGCTGGCCTATCGCCTGCTGCCGGTGGCTGCACTGCCACAGGTCGACTACCCGATCATCCAGATCACCACGCTGTACCCCGGTGCCAGCCCGGAACTGACCACACGCACGATCACTGCGCCACTGGAGCGCCAGCTCGGGCAGATTCCCGGCCTGAAGCAGTTGTCGTCGACCAGTTCCGGCGGTGCGTCGGTGATCACCCTGCAGTTCGGACTGAAGGTGTCGCTGGGCGTAGCCGAACAGGACGTGCAGGCCGCGATCAACGCCGCCGGTAGCTTCCTGCCCGGCGACCTGCCCGTGCCGCCGGTCTACCGCAAGGTCAATCCGGCCGATACGCCGATCCTGACCCTGGCGGTGACCTCGCAGGGCCTGTCGCTGCCGCAGGTGCATGACCTGGTGGATACGCGCATCGCGCAGCGCCTGGCGCAGCTGCCCGGTGTCGGCCTGGTCAGCCTGGCCGGTGGCCAGCGCCCTGCCGTGCGTATCCAGGTCAATCCGGCGGCACTGGCCGCCAACGGCCTGGGCATGGACCACATCCGCACCGCCATCGCCGCGGCCAACGTCAACCTGCCCAAAGGCAGTTTCGATGGCCCGATCCGCGCGGTGATGCTCGATGCCAACGACCAGATGCGCAGCGTGGATGAGTACCGTGCCCTGGTACTGGCCTGGCGCGACGGTGCGCCGCTGCGGCTGGGCGACGTGGCCACCATCACCGATGGCGCCGAGAACCGCCAGTTGGCCGCCTGGAGCGGCACCATGCCGGCAGTGCTGGTGAACATCCAGCGCCAGCCCGGTGCAAACGTGATCGCCGTGGTCGAGCAGGTGCGCGCGTTGCTGCCACAGCTGCAGGCCACGCTGCCGGCCGGCGTGCAGATGAACGTGCTGAGCGACCGCACCGAATCGATCCGCGCGTCGGTGCGCGGCGTGCAGAAGGAACTGGTGCTGGCCATCGGCCTGGTGGTGTTGGTCACGTGGGTATTCCTGCGCAACCTGCCGGCCACACTCATTCCCAGCGTCGCGGTACCGCTGTCGCTGATCGGTACCTTCGCAGTGATGCTGCTGGCCGGCTATTCACTCAACAACCTCACGCTGATGGCGCTGACCATCGCTACCGGCTTCGTGGTGGACGACGCCATCGTGATGCTGGAGAACATTGCCCGCCATCTGGAAGAAGGTGAAAGCCCGCGCGAAGCCGCGCTGAAGGGGGCGGCCGAGATCGGCTTCACCCTGGTGTCGCTGACCGTTTCACTGATCGCGGTGCTGATCCCGCTGCTGTTCATGGCCGACCTGGTGGGCGCGCTGTTCCATGAATTCGCGGTGACACTGGCGGTAGCCATCGGCATCTCGCTGCTGGTCTCGCTGACGCTGACGCCGATGCTGTGCGCGCGGTTCCTGAAGCCGCACGCGAAGACCGCGCATGCGCCCGATGTGTTCGACCGCATCATCGCCCTCTACGACCGACAACTGCGCTGGGTGCTGCAGCGCCAGCCGCTGATGCTGCTGGCCACCGTTGCCACGCTGGCACTCACCGTGGCGCTGTACTTCGCCGTGCCCAAGGGCTTCTTCCCGGTGCAGGATGCCGGCCTGGTGCAGGGCATCAGCGAAGCGCCGCAGGCCATCTCGTTCCAGGCCATGCGCGAGCGCCAGCAGGCGCTGGCCGCCACCATCGAAGCGGACCCGGCGGTGGCCAGCGTGTCCTCGTACATCGGCGTGGACGGCAACAACGCCACGCTCAATACCGGACGCCTGCTGATCGAACTGAAACCGCATGGCGACCGCGATGGCGCCGCCGTGGTGATGGAACGGCTGCAGCAGCGCGTATCGAAGATTCCCGGCATCACCCTGTACCTGCAGCCGGTGCAGGAGCTGGGCATCGAAGACCGCATCAGCCGCACCCAGTACCAGTTCACCCTGACCACGCCGGATCTTGAAGCACTGGAGCGCTGGACCCCGGAGCTGCTGCAGGCGCTGCGCCAGCAACCGGCGCTGCGTGATGTCGCCAGCGATCTGCAGATGCAGGGACGGCAGGCACGGGTGAACATCGACCGTGATGCCGCGGCGCGTCTGGGCGTAAGCGTCGAAGCCGTGGCCGATGCGCTGTACGACGCCTACGGGCAGCGTCAGATCTCCACCATCTTCACCCAGGCCAGCCAGTACCGCGTGGTGTTGGAGGCCGACCCATCGCGGCAGCCGGGACCGGAAGCCATCAGTGGCCTGCGTGTGCGCAGCAGCAGCGGGCAGACCGTGCCGCTGGGTGCGGTGGCACGCGTGGATCTGGGCCCGACCGCCCTGCTGCGCAACCATGTCGGCCAGTTCCCGGCGGCCACGCTGTCATTCAATCTGGCCCCGGGCGCATCGCTGGGCGAAGCGGTGGAGGCTGTGCACGCCGCACGCGCACACGTGGATCTGCCGCAGAGCATCGAGCTGCGCCTGCAGGGTGCCGCAGCGGCGTTCAGCAGTTCGCTGTCGTCCACACTGTGGCTGATCCTGGCTGCAGTGGTGGTGATGTACATCGTGCTGGGCGTGCTCTACGAGAGCTTCATCCATCCGGTCACCATCCTCTCCACCCTGCCTTCGGCAACGGTCGGCGCGCTGGCCGCGTTGTGGGTGAGCGGACGCAGCCTGGACCTGATCGCGGTGATCGGCATCGTGCTGCTGATCGGCCTGGTGAAGAAGAACGCGATCATGATGATCGACTTCGCGCTGGACGCGCAGCGCACACGCGGCATGACGCCACGCGAGGCAATCCACCAGGCGGCACTGCTGCGCTTCCGGCCGATCCTGATGACCACGCTGGCCGCACTGTTTGGCGCGGTGCCGCTGATGCTGGCCAGTGGTTCCGGTGCCGAACTGCGGCAACCGTTGGGCTGGGTGATGGTGGGCGGATTGCTGGTCAGCCAGGTACTGACCCTGTTCACCACGCCGGTGATCTACCTCGCCTTCGACCGCCTGCAGCGCGGCCACGCGGCAGCAACCACCGTCGCTGAAGAGGCCAGCGCGTGACCCCTGTGGAGCGCCTGGCGCAGGCCTGCGTGCAGCGGCCGGTGGCCACGATCCTGTTGGCGGTTGCGCTGGTGCTGGCAGGCCTGCTGGCGCTGCGGCTGCTGCCCGTGGCACCGCTGCCACAGGTGGACTACCCGGCCATCGAAGTCAGTGCCAGCCTGCCCGGTGCCTCGCCCGAGTCGATGGCGGCCACCGTGGCCACGCCGCTCGAACGTGCGCTCGGCAGCCTGCCCGGCATCTCGCGCATCGACTCGGCCAGCACCCAGGGCCAGACCCAGATCGAACTGAAGTTCGTGCTCGGCCGCGATATCGATGAAGCCGCACGTGAAGTGCAGGCCGCGATCAACCTTGCACGTGGGCAGCTGCCCAGTGGCATGCCGGGCATGCCGCAGTACCGTAAGGTGAACCCTTCGCAGGCACCGATCCTGGCATTGGCACTGACCTCGGACACCTTGTCGCCCGGGCAGCTGTACGACCTGGCCTCCACCGTGCTGGCGCAGAAACTGTCGCAGGTACCGGGCGTGGGCGAAGTCCAGGTCGGTGGCAGCGCACTGCCGGCGGTACGCGTGTCATTGGATCCAAACGCGCTGAACCATGCTGGATTGGCACTGGAGGACGTGGCGCGGGCCATCGCACGTGCCAATGCGGTGCGCCCGCTGGGCGCGGTGGGGGACGCGCGCCAGCAATGGCAGCTGGAGGCACCGCTGCAGCTGCGCCAAGCCACCCAGTACCGCGAACTGGCGTTGAAGGTCAGCGACGACCGCACGCTGCGACTGGGCGATGTCGCCGCCGTCGCCGATGGCGTGGAGGACCGCTACGCCAGCGGCTTCCACAACGACCGCCCCGCCGTGCTGCTGATCGTCAGCCGCCAGCCCAATGCCAACATCATCGCCACCGTCGATGCCATCCAGGCGCAGCTGCCACAGTTGCATGCACTGCTGCCCTCCAGCGTTGACATGCGCCTGGTGATGGACCGCTCGCCGGTGATCCGCGCCACGCTGCAGGAAGCGGAGATGACGCTGGTTCTGGCCATCGTACTGGTGGTGCTGGTGGTGCTGGGCTTCCTCGGCCACTGGCGTGCGGCGCTGGTGCCCAGCGTGGCGATACCGGTGGTGCTGTTCGGTACGCTGGCGCTGATCGCGCTGATGGGATTCTCGCTCAACACGCTCTCGCTGATGGCCCTGATCGTGGCCGCCGTGCTGGTGGTGGACGATGCCATCGTGGTGCTGGAGAACATCGCCCGCCATCGCGAACTCGGGGCGGACCGCTGGCAGGCTGCGGTACGGGGTGCGTCGGAAGTCGGTGCCACGCTTCTGTCGATGAACATTGCACTGGCCGTGGTGTTCGTCTCCATCCTGTTCCTGGATGACTTCGTCGAACGCCTGTTCCGCGAATTCTCGCTGACCCTGGTAGCGGCGATGGCGGTCTCCGTGCTGGTCGCGTTGAGCCTGGTACCGATGCTGTGCGCGCGATTGTTTATCGATCCCGGGCAGCAGCCATCACGCTGGCAGCGCGGCAGCAATGCGCTGTTCGAACGTGTGCGCGGCGCTTACCTGCGCACCCTGCAGGCCAGCCTGCGCCGGTTGCGCTGGCCGTTGCTGGCCTTCGTTGCGGTCATCGCGCTCAACGCCTGGCTGTTCCAGCAGGTGCCCAAGGGCATCGTGCCCAAGCAGGACACTGCACAGCTGCGTGGTTTCGCCCGCGGTGACGACGGCCTGTCATTCCAGGCCATGCAGCCGAAGATCGACGCGTACCGGAAACTGCTGCTGTCCGACCCGGCCATCGAGGACATCATCGGCTACATCGGCGGCAGCAACGGCGTGAACAACGCCTTCATCATGATCAAGATGAAGCCGCTGGCCGAGCGCAAAGTCTCCAGCCAGCAGGTGATCGACCGCCTGCGCGCGCGGCTGCCCAAGCTGCCCGGCGGCAATCTCTATCTGTGGGTGGACCAGGACATCCGCCTGGAAGGCGCCGGCAGCAGCGGCAAGTACGAGTTCCAGTTGCTTTCAGCCGATACCACGCCCCTGCGCGAATGGGCACCGAAGGTGGCTGCCGCCCTGCGTGGCCTGCCCGAACTGGTGGACGTGGAAGCACAGGGCGAAGCAGGCATGCGCCAGGTGGTGCTGGACATCGATCGCGAGGCGGCCGCGCGGCATGGCGTGGACCTGCGCACCGTCGCCAGCATGCTCAACAACTCCTTCAGCCAGCGCCAGGTGGCCACGCTGTACGACAGCCTCAACCAGTACCGCGTGGTGATGGAGCTGGACCCGAAGCACACCCAGCACCCCGGCACGCTGGCGCAGCTGCAGGTGATCGACGGCAACGGCCAGCGCATTCCGCTGTCGAGCATCGCCAGCTGGCGCTATGGCATGGCACCGGACCGGGTGTATCACAGCGAACAGTTCGCCTCGATCTGGATCGAGTTCGCGCTGGCACCTGGCGTGGGGCTGGAACAGGCCACGCAGGCGATCGATGGTGCGATGTCGAAACTGATGCTGCCACGTTCGGTGCAGGGCAAGCTGTCCGGTGAGGCCGGCGGCCTGGATCAGCTGCGCGCGCGCCAGCTATGGCTGGTGCTGGGCGCCACGCTGGCGGTCTACCTGGTGCTGGGCATCCTCTACGAGAGCTTCCTGCAGCCGCTGGTGATCCTGTCCACCCTGCCCTCGGCCGGTGTCGGCGCGCTGCTGGCGTTGTGGGTGTTTGGCAACGAGTTGAACCTGATCGCCCTGCTCGGCTTGTTCCTGCTGGTGGGCGTGGTGATGAAGAACACCATCCTGCTGGTGGACTTCGCGCTGGCCGGCGAGCGGCGCGGGCTGAGCGCGCAGGATTCAGTAATGGAAGCCGCGCGGTTGCGCCTGCGGCCGATCCTGATGACCTCGCTGGCGGCACTGCTTGGCACGCTGCCGCTGATGCTGGCCAACGGCGAGGGCTGGGAACTCCGGCAACCGCTGGGTATCGCCATTGTGGGCGGGTTGCTGGTCAGCCAGTGGCTGACGCTGTATACGACCCCGGCGATGTACCTGGCGCTGGCAAGCTTGCGCACGAGACGGTGAACGGGTCAGCGCCATCCACGCATGGCGTGGATCTACCGGAGAGCCGCGTCACCACCCCGGCGATGTACCTGGCGCTGTCGCACATACGCAGCGCCAGGCGCATCGCCGGTGCGGACGGATCGGCCTCCAACTCCGACCGACCCCGATCGCGGCCGCACCCCCGCAGGCGCTGGCCGCCATCCACACACGTGCCGCACTCAAGCGGCTTCGGACACCTTCACGTCGCGACGGGCGCGCACGGCCGCGGCCAGTCGCTCCAGCACAGTCACGGTGGTGTCCCAGTCGATGCAGCCATCGGTGATGCTCTGCCCGTAGACCAGCGGCTGGCCTTCCACCAGTTCCTGGCGGCCACCGACCAGATGGCTCTCGATCATCACGCCAACGATGCGCTGTTCGCCGTCTTCCAGCTGAACGGCGATGTCGTCGATCACCTTCGGCTGGTTCTCCGGGTTCTTCAGGCTGTTGGCGTGGCTGGCGTCGATCATCAGGCGCGCCGGCAGCTTGGCCTTGGCCAGCACCTGGCAGGCCTCGGCAACACTGCCTGCGTCGTAGTTCGGCTGCTTGCCGCCCCGCAGGATCACATGGCAATCCGGATTGCCGGTGGTCGACACGATGGCGGTGCCGCCCTGCTTGGTGACCGACAGGAAGTGATGCGGATTGGACGCCGCGCCCACCGCGTCAGCAGCGATCTTCACGTTGCCATCGGTGCCGTTCTTGAAGCCGACCGGGCACGACAGCCCCGAGGCCAGCTCGCGATGCACCTGGCTTTCGGTGGTGCGTGCACCGATCGCGCCCCACGCCACCAGGTCGGCGATGTACTGCGGCGAGATCACGTCGAGGAACTCGACACCGGCCGGCAGGCCGAGCTTGTTGATGTCGCGCAGCAGGCCACGGGCGATGCGCAGGCCCTTGTCGATCTTGAAGCTGCCGTCCAGGTCCGGATCGTTGATCAGGCCCTTCCAGCCCACCGTGGTGCGCGGCTTCTCGAAGTACACGCGCATGACGATTTCCAGTTCGCCGGCCAGCGCATCGCGCAGCGGCTTCAGGCGCTGGGCGTACTCGATGGCGGCCTTCGGGTCGTGGATCGAGCACGGGCCCACCACCACTGCCAGGCGGTCGTCACGGCCGTGCAGGATCTGGTGCAGGGCCGCGCGCGAGGCGCTGACGGTGTCGGAGGCTTCATCGTCACAGGGCAGCATCGCCAGCAGCTGGGCAGGCGGTGTCAGCGGTTCGATGGTGCGGATACGCAGGTCGTCGGTGTGCGGGGGCATTGGGGGAGGTCTCCGGAACGTTGGGGGTCCCCAGCGTGGCGGCATGAAAAAAGCCGCCAGGTTCGCTGGCGGCTTTCGGGAATGCGTCTGAAGCTTTCTTCAGGGTGAGCGCAGTCCTTCCTCCGCCAGTGGCTTCGGAAAGTAATACCAGTAAAAGCTGGTGGGGGCTGCGTTCATGGGTTCTATTGATAGCACAGCTTTTGCGCAGTGCAAAATGTTTCATCCGCAACTGGGGGCGCGGTTCAGCGATGCGCCTGCCTGCGTCGTCTACGCGGCGGCAGCCACGCCAAATCGCTCATTTGCCATGCACTTCCACGTCCAGCAGCAGGCCCTCGTGGATGTCGGCCCAGCGCTCCAGCACGCGGTCCAGTTCCTGCCGGGCCTCGTCCAGCTGCTCGGGGTTGAGCAGGGAACGCGCGGTGTAGAGGTCGGAAACCAACCGCCGCAGGGCCGATTCCTGGATGGCCACTGACGGCCCCTCCAGACCCGGCAACTGCAACGCCGGGCTGTCGCCAAGAGGGCCGAACAGCGTGACCTGGAGCGTGCTCTGCATGATCGACTTCCCTGCGGATGGACATGGCAATGTCCTGTTTACCGCGTCTGGGTGACAGGCGCATGTGCCATGCGCGTCCGGGGTGCCGCTACAAGGCAGCCAGATCGGCCAGGTGCTGGACCATCCCCTCGTCCACGCCCAGGGCGTTGGTGGTGGTGAAGTACTGATGCCAACCGGTGGCGGCAATGCCGGCCACCAGCGCATCGGCATCCGCGCGGCTTGCACAGCGCCAGACCGCATAGAACTGCTCATCGCTGCCGTGCTGTACGCCCGTGGCAATGCGGCCCATCGCCAGCGGTGTGATGTGGGCTGGATCGAACTGCTGCATGCCAGCTCCGATCCGGGCAAAGAAGGCATTCCGCTGCTCGGGCGGGAGTGTCGTCCAGGCAGGCGTGGCGGTATAGAGCTCGATGAAGGTGTGCGACATGGTGGTTCTTCCTTGAGGGTTCGGGGCTTGCCGGCCAGCGGCCGGCACTACCGGAGCGAGCGCAGTGCGCGCTTGCGGATGTAGGCGTTGGCGCCGCCATCGTGTTCGCGCTGCCAGCGCGCGCACAGATCGCGCAACCAGTGCGGCCGGGTCTTGCCGGCGTCGTTGAGCCAGTTGCCCACGGAGTCCTGCACGTAGCGCTCCGGGTCGTTGGCCAGTGCTTCCAGCAGCGGCAATGCATGTTCCGGGTGCCGCTTGAACAGCGCGATATGCGTGGCCCAGACGCCGCGCGGGCGCAGCGCCTCGCAGGCGAAGCGGCGCAGGTACGGCGATGCTTCCTGTGTCCACGGTTGCAGGTACTCAAGCGCCTGCATCGGCGCGGCAACGATGTCCGTGCGTAGCGCCAGCCACGCCCATTCGCGCACACCGAAGTGTGGGTCATCGGCCAGCGCGCGCATCTGCTGCAGCTTCCCTGCCAACGTTGCGCGGGCATTGCTGCCGATCAGATAGCAGGCCCAGCCGCGCACGGTATCGGACGCATGATCCTGCCATTGCGCGGGATCGCCCTGCCCGCTTTCGCGCAGCAACCGGGCAGCCAGGGCCATGCGTTGGGTGATGCCCTTGCCTTCAGCATCGCGCATACGGTGCAGCGCGTCATGTTCAACTGCGGGTACCACCGCCTGCAGCAGCGCACCAAAATCCACCGCCAGGCATTCGGCCAGATGGCTGGCGGCGACGCTGCCAGTGTTGAGCGCATTCAATCGCTCAGCCGTCAGGATCCTGCTCATGCCCCACGACCTGTATCGGTGTGCTGCCAGACCTTGTGCAGCAGCTGTGACAACTGCTGCTGTTCTTCTGCGCCCAATCCGCTGAACAAGCCCCCTATCCATTGCGTGTGCTGGTTGAACAGCGTCTCGGCCAGGCGCCTCCCCTGTGTGGTCAGCACGATCTGAAGGCGCCTGCCGTCTTCGGCGTCACTGCGTCGCTGCAGCAGCCCTTCGCGCTGCAGGCCATCGATCAGGCCACTGACCGTGGCGCGGGTGACACCTGCACGCTCGGCCAATTCATGCGGTGGCAGCGTGCCACCGGCACCGTGCAGCAGGAAAAGCACGATGAAACGCCCTTCACTGAGCCCGTGCGGCGCCAGGCGCGTGGCGCAGTCGCGGTCGATGGCCGATGACAGCGACAGCAGCTGGAAGCACAGGCGCAGCTGCGCGACACCGGTATGGCCGCGTCGTTGCGCCTCATCCAGCAGGGCACTGTGCTTGGCTTCCAGCATGGCTTCATCCAATATGATTAGGCGCCTAATCATATTTCAAAAAATAGGCATTACGCCACTGTCCAGGTGATTTCAGGAAGCCGGCCCCAGCAGCAGGCGTGCGATCAGTCCGCCGCCATCACGCTGCAGCAGCAGAAGCTCGCCCCCATGCCGTCGTGCGACGTTGGCCGCCACCGCCAGGCCCAGGCCGGTCCCACCCGTGGCGCGGCTGCGTGAGCTCTCGCTGCGCTGGAAAGGTTGCAGCAGGCGTTCACGATCGTCCTCGGCGATGCCTGGGCCGCGGTCCATCACATCCAGCTGCATGCGATTGCCTGCCATGGCGGCGTGCAGGTCTACGGCACCGGCGTAGCGGTCTGCGTTGTCGATGAGGTTGTCGATTGCCCGCCGCAGCAGGAGCCCGTCGCCCCGCCACGGCAGTGTGTCCGGGCCCTCGATGGAGATCGAGACGCCGCGCAGCAGGGCACTGTGCACGCATTCCTCCAGCAACGCGGCCAGGTCCAGCGGCCGCAACTGCAGTGGTTGCAGTTCGCCGCGTGCGTAATCGAGCACCTGCTCGATCATCGTATCCATGCGTTCGATGTCCGCCACCATCCGCGCCGCCTGTGGCGCAGGTGCGAATTCGGCGCGCAGGCGCAGGCCGGTCAACGGCGTGCGCAGGTCGTGCGCTACGGCGGCCAGCATGTGGGTCATGTCCTGTGCCTGCGCGCGCAAGCGATCGCGACCGGTGCTGATCGCGGAAGCCAGCATCTGTACTTCGCGTGGGCCGTCATCCGGCAACGGCGTATCGGCCTGCAGGTCAACCCGTGCGCCGGCCTCGGCCAAGCGCCGCAGCGGGCGTCCCAGGCGGATCGAGGCCCACGCCGCCAGCGGCGCCAGCAGGACTGCACCGCCCAGCAGGGCGAGCACCACCTGGCGGCGCCAGGTCGCCAGATCACTGTGGTCGCTACCGACCACCCGCCAGCGGCCATCGGCCTGGCGTACGCCCAGTTCAAACGGCGGCCATTGCATGGCGGTCAGTACCGCAGCCTGCGCCTTCAATACACCGGCCCGCGCCGTGGCATCGAGCACCGCACCGCCTTCGATGACCTGCACATCGGGCGCCTTGCGCTGTCCGCTCCAGACCAGGCGTACCTTTTCCGCCGGCACGCCCATCTGCATCGCAGCCAGTTGCGTGAGCCAGTCGCTGGCACTGCCCTGTGGCGGCGAATCCTGCATCGCCAGATGCAGGCCCAGTGGCGCTGCCGCCTGCTCCCCTCGCAGCACCTGCACGGCCTGGTCCAAGCGCATCGGCGGCGGCGCGGGCCGAGGCATCCAGCCAACCACGGCTACGCTGACCAGTGTCGCCAGCAGCAGGCTGGCCAGGGCCAGCATTGCGATCCAACGCGCAGTCGGCCACCGGCTGCTCACAACACCTGTACCTCAGCGTCGAAGCGATAGCCTTCGCCACGCGATGTCTGCACCAGGGCTTCCGCACCGGGTGATGCCTGCCCGAGCTTGCGGCGCAGCCGGCTGATCGCCAGGTCGACCGCGCGGTCGACGCTGTCACTGGGCTCGCCACGGCTCAGCTGCAGCAGCTGCTCGCGCCCCAGCACCCGCCCGGGGCGTTCGGCCAGCGCCAGCAACAGGCTGAATTCACCACGGCTGAGCACCAGCTCATTCCCATCCGGTGCCAGCAGGCGACGTTGTTCCGGCAGCAACCGCCAACCAGAAAAGCGCAGTTCACTGGCTACCTGCCTGCGCAGCTTGTCCTGCCGGCGCAGCAGCGCGCGTACCCGCGCCAGCAGCTCGCGCGGGTCGAACGGCTTGGCCAGGTAATCGTCCGCGCCCATCTCCAGGCCGATCACCCTGTCCGGTGCGCTGCCCATCGCCGACAGCATCAGGATCGGAATGGCCCGTGCATGCAGCCGGCGGCACACCGACAGGCCATCCTCACCGGGCATCATCCAGTCGAGGATGATCACGTCCGGGCGATCGACCTGCAGCAGCACGTCCAGCGCCGTCGCGTCCGCGGCCACCCGCACCTGGTAGCCATGCAGCAACAGGCAATCGGCGATGGCATCACGGATGCTGGCGTCGTCATCGACAACGATGACACGGGCGGGAGTAGGCATGCGGGCAGTATCAGGCAGGTCTGTATCAGGACGGTATCAACGCCGATATTCCCGCGATACGCCGCTGCGCGCCAATGGTCACCCATGATCACTGCGGAGACTTGCCTTGCGCCTCATCCCATTCCTCCTGCTTGCTGCCCCGCTGCCTGCGCTGGCGTCCGATGCCCCCGAACACATCCTGCCGATGTGGATGCAGGGCGGTCATCCGGCCGTGGCCGTGTCGCTGGACGGGCGTGCCGAACCGCTGCGCTTCGTGGTCGACAGCGCTGCAGGCGCAACCCTGGTCGATGACCGCGTCGTGCGGCGCTATGGCCTGGAGGATGCGGATGCAGAGGTATCACAGGCCCAGGGGGCGAGTGCAGCTTCCGCACGGCTGCAGCGCATGCGCAGCACGTCCTGGCAGCTGGGCAGTTGGCAGCTGCAGGCCCAAGCCATGAAGGTCGATCTGTCGTCGTTGCCGAAGGACGATGATCCGGCCATTGACGGCTTGATCGGCAACGATCTGACCGGGCGCTGGGACACCCGTTGGGACTTCGGCCGCAATCAACTGGCGCTGTGGACACCCGGCGGATTGAACCTGGAAGGACCGGGTTGCCAGCCCAATGCGCTGCCCGGCCGTACTGACGGCCTGCGGCAGTTCGGCTTCATCACGCTTGCACTGGGCGCGCCCGCTGTGGACGCCATCGCCGTGGTCGACACCGGTGCCGCGCAGACCGTCCTCAACGCTGAAGCGGCCCGCGCACTGGGGCTGCGCACGGACGGCAGCGACGCACGGGTGCGGGTGCGTGAAAAGGGCACCGCAGGCCTGGGCGGCGGAAAGCAGGCGACCTGGCTGTACACCCTGGCCGGCATGACCGGCAGCGGCTGGCAGCACCCGTCGATGGAGGTCCGCATCAGCGAACTGCCGGTGTTCAAGGCGATCGGACTGGAGGCCCGGCCGGCGCTGATCCTCGGTGCCGATGCAATGCGCGGCGGCCAGGTGGACATCGGTGCCGGCGCGGCCCGGATCTGCCTGCGCCGGCCGCAGGCCAGCTGACATCTGGCAATGACGCCAGCGGCAGCCTGGCGTAGCATCGCCGTGCGCCCCACCAGGAGTTCCACGCATGTGCCGTGCCACCCTGATGTTGCTGACGCTGCTCCCGCTGGCGGTGCTGGCCGCGCCGCCACCCGTGCCCTCGCCCACTCGCATCGATGCCGAAGCACAGCGGCTGATGCAGGCGGCCCATGCGCGCGGGATGGCGCTGGCGGTGATCGATGACGGCAAGGTGGTGCATGTGGCCGCCTACGGTGAACGCAACGCCGCAGGCGAGCCGCTGCGCACCGACACCGTGATGTACGCTGCGTCACTGACCAAGATGGCCTTCGGCCACCTGGTCGCACAGCTGGCGCAGGACGCGCGTATCGATCTCGATGCCAGCATCGCTACCGCCCTGGACAAGCCGCTGCCGGACTATCCGCCCGAAACGAAGAAGTACGCCGACTACAGCGTGCTGGCCGATGATGCACGCTGGCGCCAGCTCACCCCTCGCCTGCTGCTCAACCACGCCAGTGGCTTTGCCAACTTCGGGTTCCTCGAACCGGACGGCCGGCTGAAGTTCCACTTCGATCCGGGCAGCCGCTACGGCTATTCCGGCGAAGGGTTGATCCTGCTGCAGTTCGTGATCGAACGCGGGCGGCTGGGCGAGGATGTGGGCACGTTGATGCAGCAGCGGGTGTTCGACCGCTTCGGCATGACCCGCACCAGCATGATGTGGCGCGAGGACTTCGCCACCAACCTGGCAGACGGCTGGACCGTGGAGGGCACCGCCGAGCCGCACGATGAGCGCAGCCGCGTGCGTGCGGCCGGTTCGATGGATACCACCATCGCCGACATGGCCCGTTTCGCCGCTGGCTACGTGCGCGGCGATGGGCTGTCAGCGGCGATGCGCAAGGAGCTGGTGCGGCCGCAGCTGGCGATCACCACCGCCAGCCAGTTCCCTACCCTGCAGCCGGAGCTGCCGAAGGCGCAGCAGCGCAAGGACCTGGCGGCGGGCCTGGGCGTGGTGACGTTCCGTGGCCCGCAAGGCGCGGGCTTCTACAAGGGCGGCCACGATGATGCGGTGGGCAACACGCTGGTGTGCGTGGAGCGGCAGCAGCGCTGCGTGGTGATCCTGGGCAACGATGTGCGCGCCGAAGCGACCTTCCCGGCGCTGGTGGCCTTCGTGCTGGGCGACACCGGCGTGCCGTGGCAGTGGGAGTACGGCGCGGCGAAGGCATTCGTCGAATGAGGGGGCAATGACGCCTGCGCGGCTACCTCGGTAGATCCACGCCATGCGTGGATGGCATTCCTCAACGCGCCTGCTCGAAGAACATCAGGTAGACCAGCCGCCCATTCTCCGGCCGGTCGCCGAAGGCCGGGCCAGCGGTATGCCAGAACCACGGGCGCAGCAGCACCAGGCGGTTGAAGCGCATCGGGATGCGCATGGTCAGCTCCCACTGGCTGTCGTCGACGCTGTCGCGCTCGATGATGTCGCGATGCATGTCGCCGCCATTGGCGTAGCCCAGCGCAGCCAGCTCGTGGGCGTTCAACGCCATGCGCTCGGTATTGGTGCGGCGGTGGCGGAAGAACTCGGTACCGCCTTCGCATTGCTCCGGAGCGCTGAGGTAGAGGATGCCGGACCAGTGCGAATGATCGGTGTGCACCTTGGCGCGACCGACATCGCTGGCCAGGGTCAGCCGGAACTTGCCGTGCGACTGCAGCGGATCGACCGGCCGCAGGGGTTCGTTGACCAGCCGCGATGCGGCCTCGGACAGGCCGTCCAGCTCCAGCCGTTCGAGCGAATTGCGGCCGGGGAACGCGCCCTCCTGCGCCGGGTAGGTCAGGCCCAGGCCGGCCTGGCGCAGGCCGTGCGCATCGGCCGGAGAGAGGAAGTCGTCGACGACGATGAACGAGGTAGGCATGGTCGCCGAGCGTAGCGACGCGGCGCCATGGCGGCAACCGGGCAACAAAAAAGTGCCGGTGTCAATTCTTTCGCGCAAATCAAGAAGGACTTGAAACCGTATATGGGACAGTAGGTTAGCTCCTTTCGGGGCCGCTTAGAAGAAGAGCGGCGTTGTCGGCTAGGAGCGACATAGGAGCGTTGGGAGAGAAAGCCGCATCGCACTGTGTAGTGCTGGATTGCCGAGGAACGGCGGGCCTGTCGCATCATCATAGCCCAACAGGCTCGGCGGCATCCAGAATGAAGAACGCGCAGCCTGGGCTGCGCGTTCGATGGATGCCGTTGAATAGCATGCGGTGCAATCATGGCGGCTTCGGTGGTGTGCTGCGGGTCGCCGTGCCCTTCCTGAATCCTCGATCCCCCGCCATGAACGCTTCCAGCATATGCGGGATCAGCGTCGCCGCATCAACGGCCTCGCCATACGCCTGCGCGTGTAGCGCGGCGTAGCGGTCGAGGTCGACTTTCAAGCTGGTCGGGCAAACGAAAGTCAGCTTGGTGCTCTCGGTCTTCGGCAGCGGGCCGAGCCGCAGCTTCTTGGTCGTGCTCATCGTGAAGTCCCCCGGTTGAAGAACAGCGGCTGGTACGGCCGCAGCACCAGATCCCGGTTGACGATGATGCGAACCGGCAGGCCCGGCCGTTGCGTTAAGGTCGGCTGGATGTTGAGGTTGCGCCGGGTCATCTCCTGGCCGACCTGATTGATGCTGTCCTGCGCGCTGTCGCGCCCAGCGATGATGACGCGATCACCATCCTGCCGGTTCTCCGGCGCGGCCAGCTCGGCACCGACGCCCAGCAGCGTGGTGAGTGCCGCACCGGCAAAGATGCGGCCCCAGTGGTAGTCCACATCGTCCTCCAGCCCGGCATAGCCGGCTGGGTCGGTGCCGGCCAGGTTGTCGAGCGTGAGCGAAGACGTGTCCGGCAGGATGATCCGGTTCCAGACGACTTGAACGCGGCTCTGCCCGTAGCTGACCTGGCTGTTGTATTTGCCCAGGATGCGCGAACCCTGCGGAATCAGCAGGAAGCGCCCGGTGGCTGTGTCATAGACCGGCTCCGTCACCGTGGCGATCACGTCGCCGGGCAAGTCCGACTTGATGCCCGTCACCAAGGCACCTGCGACCACTGTTCCGGCCATAACCTGATACGGCGAAATTGGCAGAGTCAGATTGCCGGAATTACGGGTTTCAGTGGGGCCAGCTTTCATGAAAGCCTCTTTCTGGTCTTGCCGGTTTTGCACCGCTGTCGGGTCAGCAGGTTGGGCCGCCGTGGAGGCCGGCCCGGCCGCCAGCGGGTCAAACGCCGCATTGGCGGCGAAGCCCGGCGCAGCGGCCACCTGTGTCTGCGCTACCGGCGCCGCATTCTGCCCACCCGAGCGGAAGAACACGGACGAGGCCGCGGCCGCCTCGGCTTCTTTTCGCAGGGCATCGTTCGGGTCGTGACCGGGGGCCGCGTAGGCAGCCGTCGCCGGTTGCTGCGACTTCACGATAGCCGGGCCAAGATCGCCCGGCAGCGGTGGCCCTAGTTCGGGAACGGCAGGCAGCAACGCCGGCGGCAGCTTGGAATAGTCCGTCGGCAGCGCATCCAGTCCTTCCGACTTTGACACGCGATCGACGTTGTAAAGCTCGGTCTGCTCGCCTGTGCTGCGTCGATGAGGTTGCAGCGACCACATCAGCGCGCCGAGCACGGCGACCGCTAGGACGCCGGCAAGGATGGCCAGCGAGCGCCGGTTCAGGCGTGTGACTGGACGCGGCTGGGCGCGCAGCGCCACTGCCTCCGGCGCCACCTTGTCCGCCTGCGGCGCGGCAAGGTCGGGAGTGTCATCCTGGCTCATGGTCAGTTCCTCCGTGCAACACCATCGGTGCGCTCGATCCGCACCACGTCGCCGCCATCGCCGCCCAGCCGCAGTTCGGCCGCGCCGAACAGGCGATCCACGACGTAGTACGGCGAGCGAAAACGGTAGTTCACCAGTTGCCCGTCGCCCTGCGCGCCGATGACAAACAGCGGCGGCAGCTCGCCCTGGGCGATGCCCGGCGGGAACTGGATATAGACCTTCTCTCCATCATCGAAGGCGCGCAGAGGCTTCCACGGCGGGTTGCTGCCCGATACCGCGTAGCGGAAGCGGATCTTGTCCAGCGACAGGCCCGTATCGACAGGCGTTGTTGCCTGCGCTGCCTGCGCCTGGCGCTGCAACGCGAGCATTCGGTCTTTCGGATAGTCCCAGGACACCGACGCCATCCATGCCCTCTCGGTCGAGGTCAGCTCCAGCAGGTAGGTGCGCCGACTGGTGGTGATGACGAGATTGGTTTTCAGACCGGAGCGGATAGGCTTGACCAGCACATTGACGCGCAGATCGGCCCCGCCGCCGCTGGACGTGTCGCCCACGATCCAGCGCACGGTATCGCCGGCGGCGACCGTTACCAGTTCCTCGCCCGGTTGAAGCGAAACCACCGTCACGCGCCCCGGCGACGCATAGACCTGATAAAGCGCGCCATCGGTGAACGGCCACACCTGAATCGCGTTGACGTAGCCCTCACGGGTAGGCGCGATACGCGCTTCTGCATTGGCACGGGAAACGCGCACCTTTTCGTCGGCCGGCTCCGGCGCAACGGGGGCCTCATCGAGTTCCGGCAGGGGCTTCAACTGCGCCGGCAGCGCCAGCGGTTCAGGGACGGCGACGACTTCGACGGGCTTGGGCGGTTCGGGCAACGGCTGGGCCAGCACCGTCTCGTCGAGCGAGATGGATGGCGGCGGCTTCCCCTGCGAGGCGCAGCCCGCGAGGGCCAGCAGCGTCAAAGGAACAACGTAAAGGCGGAAACGAAGTTTCATGGTTTGGCTCCTTCGGAAGAATCCAGTTCGCGGCTCCATGACAGGCCGTTGACGTAGATACCCAATGGGTTCTTGAGCAGGCGCTGTTCAGTACGCGGGGTTTGCAGGACGGTCGAAAGCACGGCGTTCCAGCGTTCGGTGCCGGCGGGCGCACCGTTGACATAGCGCTGCTCTGTCCAGCGCACGTTGAAAGACGTGTCGCTCGCGCGAACCACGCTGGTGATTTGCACCGTTACCGATTCCTTGCCGATGCGGGCGAATGGGTCATTGGTGCGGGCGTAGTCGTTGAGCACCGCCGCGCCCTTGTCGGTGGTGTAGTCGTAGGCATCGAGCCAGTTCTGCCGCACCACGATGGGGTCGATGGACAGCGAGCGAACCAGCGTCACGAAGCGCGCCAGGTGGTGCGCGATCTGCGCGTCGCCGGGCCGGTACGGCGTGGCGGCCTCTCCCACGGCGCGCACCTGCCCGGCTTGATCGACCTCGATGACATAGGGCGTCACGATGGACTGCGCCGAGCGCCACACCAGGCCGCCGGCCATCAACAGCGCGAGCACTAGGCAGCCGAAGGCCATCAGGCGCCAATTCTTCGCCTGCACGCGGGCGGAGCCGATACGGTCGTCCCACACCTGGGCGGCGGCTTGATACGGGGTGGCAGGCTGCGGCGTATCGGCGTAGCGCACCTGCGGTCGTTTGAATCGCATGGGTGTTCTCCTTGAAGGTTAGGTATCGGAATCCCGCAGGCTCGGGCCTTGCCCGGAGCCGCCGCCGTCGCCGCCGCGCAGCGTGTGGGCGGCAGTGGTCGCGGCATGGGTAGCCTGCTGGCGGCGGTGCATCCGCTTGGCCCAGGCCGGTTGCTCTTGCTTCTGCGAGCCTGCGGTGCCGTCTGCGGTCTGGCCGGGGCCAGCACCGTCGCTGCCGGCTTCTGTGCCGTTCCAGCCAGCGCGGAAGGAGTCGGCCACCTTCTGCCCAACAGCGGAAGCACCAGAGGTGACGCTGCGGCCTGCGGCTTGTGCGCCAGTCTTGGCGACATTGCCGAGGCCAGCCGCCGCGCCCTTGGCACCGCCGCCGGCCGCAGCGGAACCGGCCTGGAACGCCGATCGGGCACTGCCGGCCGCCGAAGTCGCGGCACGCGCACCGGCACCGGCCAGCTTTGCGGCCGCCGGGGCCATTCGTGCCCCGGCCATGACGGCGCCGCCCACGCCCGTTACGGCGGCGCCGATGGCAACGCCGGTGCCGACAGCCCCGACCGCAGCACCAGCCATCGCGCCCGCACCAAGCTGTGGCGCACCGGACACCAGGCCGGTGGCGATACCGGGGCCGAAAATGCCCAGCGCCAGCAGCGCGAGCGAGGCCAGCATCACGACCAGCGCGTGGTCGATGGATGGTTCGTCGGGATGCACCTGGAACTCGGCGAACAGGCCTGAACCGATGCCGACGATGACGGCCAGCACCAAGACCTTGATGCCTGACGACACCACGTTGCCTAGCACCTTTTCCGCGAGGAACGAGGTCTTGTTCCAGAGTGCAAACGGGATCAAGACGAAGCCGGCGAGCGTAGTCAGTTTGAACTCGATCAGCGTGATGAAAAGCTGTACGGCCAGCACGAAGAAGCAGAGGATCACCACCAGCCAGGCGATGAACAGAACCACGATAGGGTCGATGTTCACGAACACCTCGGGGAACCCAGCCATGTCCCCGATCTGTTCCAGAATCGGCGCGGCTGCGTCGATGCCGGTCTTCGCCAGCCGGCCCGGCTGAAGGAAGTTCTCCATCGTGATGGCCGAGCCGGTAGCGGTAATTCCCAAGCCGGCGAACGAGCGGAACACGATGCTCGCCAGCCAGTTGAAGTTGCCGATGATGTAGGCGAACGCGCCGACACAGAGCACCTTGCGCAGCAGCTTGGCGATCACGTCGTCGCCCTGGCCGGTGGCGTGGCTCATGGCCCAATACAGGCCAGCGATCGTCATGTCGATGACGATGAGCGTGGCGGTGAGAAATGCCACTTCGCCCTGCAATAAGCCGAAGCCCGAGTCGATGTAGCGCGAGAACGTATCGAGGAAACGGTCGATGATGGTCACGTCGTTCATGGCGAATCCTCGGGCGGAGTGAGCGGAACGGCGCCCTCTGGCAATTCATCTGCGGGCGTATCGAAGCTCGGCGGAATCGGCGGGAGTTCAGCCAGCGAGTTGTATTCATCCGGCCCGGTATGGCCGGCGAAGAAGCGCCGCCGGAAGGCTTCAGCGGCGGCGCGGCAGGCATCCTCGCCCACGGCCTGCCGGTCGGCCGCGCATTGCCCGCGCAACGCCTTGAGCCGCACCGGATCTGCGGCCAGGGCGTCGGCCAGGTTCTCGGCCGGCTGCTGGCCGCACGCGGTCAGCAGCACGGCCATCAGGACGGAAGCGCATCGCATGGCCGCCTCCGGTCAGTTGTTATAGAAGTTGACGGACTGCGGCGTGTACGGCGTGCCGGTGCCCAGAAAGCGCCGCCGCACTTCGCGGGCGCGCTCCATAGCCGCCGCTTGCCGCGCCAGTTCCAGTGAAGCGGCCCGGTCTTGCGTGATCTGGAGCTGCTGCGCCTGGATCGACTGCTTGGCCTGCAAAGCCAGGAGCTGGTTCGTCGCCTGCATCGCTTGCAGCGCGCCGGTGGCCGACTGGCTCTGGCTCACGAGATCGGCCAGCGCGCTTTCGTCTTGGGCGAGGTTCTGCGACACCTGCGCCTGCATCCGCATCGCGGTGTGCAAGCCGTTCAAGGTGTTCTGCCAGCGTTCGCGGGCGTCCTGTGCCATGCGGTCGCCGCTGATGGTGGCGGCGTACTGTTCCGGGTACAGGCGGGCGAACGTGGCATCCATGCTCTGCACGTCGTAGGCCAAGCCGCGCGCCTCGGCGATCAGGCGCTCGGTGGTGGCGAGCGTCGAGCGCAGGCGGTTGACGATGTTGAAGTCGAGATTTGCCAGGTTCCTGGCCTGGTTCATCAACATCTGCGCCTCGTTCTGAAGCTGGTTGATCTGGTTGTTGATCTGTTCCAGCGTGCGCACGGCGGTCAGCGTGTTCTGCACGAAGTTGGACGGGTCGAACACCGTCAGCGCGGATGCGGGCTGCACGGCCAGCAGCGATACCGACAGCACGGCAGCGAGTGAGACAGAGAGCAAACGGGGCTTGGTCTTCATGGTGAAACCTCCAGCGGTTGAGAAGCGAGAAAGGAAGCTGCCGCCGGAGCGGACGGCAGCAGGTCGGCGGCCCAGCCGAGGCCGCGATGGCGCAGCCACGCGCCGGCGAAGCCGGGAGCGCCGGCCTGCGTCAGCACGCGGTCAATATCGCGTTGGTCTTGAGGGGTGGATGCGCCCGCGAATGCGAGCGCGACAGGCCCCAGGTCGAGGTCGAACAGGCGATTGCCGAGGCGCGACTGGTAGTAGTAATCGCGCTTGGGCTGTGCGGTCGCCACGATCTCAATCTGGCGGCTGTTCAAGCCGAAGCCTTCGTAGATCGTGCGAATCTGCGGCTCGGTGGCCTGCGGGTTAGGTAAGAAGATCCTGCTCGCGCAGCTTTCGATGATGGCTGGCGCGATGGTCGAGTCCTTGATGTCGGCCAGCGACTGCGTGGCAAAGATGACGCTGACGTTCTTTTTTCTGAGCGTCTTGAGCCATTGCCGGATGCGGGCCGCGAAGGACGGCTCATCGAGGAACAGCCACGCTTCATCGAGGATCAGCAGCGTGGGCGCGCCGTCAAAACGTTCGTCGAAGCGGGCGAACAGGTAGCGCAGCACTGCTTGCACGGCGGCGGGGCTGTGCATCAGTTCTTCCATCTCAAAGCCCTGCACGTCGGCCATGCCCAGCCGGTCGTGGTCAGCGTCCAGCAGCTTGCCGTGGGCGCCGCCCAACACATAGGGCGCGAGCGCTTGGCGCAGCGCGTTGGACTGCAATAACACCGACAAGCCGGTCATGGTGCGCTGCTCCACTGGCGCACCGGCAAGGCTTCGCAGCGCCGACCAAATGGCAGCCTTCTCGTCCGGGCCGACCGTCACGCCTTCGTGCAGCAGCCGGCCCTCCACCCATTCGGCGGCCCAGGTGCGGTAGCCCTCGTGGGCTATTCGCGCGAGTGGCTGGAAGGCGATGCCGCCATCGGCACCGAGGTCGTAGTGCTCACCGCCAAGGCCGAGGATGGTGGCGCGCATCGAGCGCCCCATGTCGAAGGCGAAGATCCGCGAGCCGAAGTAGCGCCGGAACTGCATGGCCAATATGGCGAGCAGCACCGACTTGCCCATGCCGGTCGGCCCGGCGACAAGGGTGTGCCCCACGTCGCCGATGTGCGTCACCAGCCGGAACGGCGTCGCGCCATCGGTGCGGGTGACGATCAGCGGCGGGCCATCGAGGTGTTCGTTCTTCTCCGGCCCAGCCCATACCGCTGACATCGGCATCATGTGCGCCAGGTTCAGCGTCGAAACGATGGGCTGACGCACGTTCGCGTATGCGTTGCCGGGGACGGACGACAGCCAGGCATCGACTGCGTTGAGGGTTTCGGGGATGGTCACGAAACCCCGGCCCTGGATGACGCGCTCCACCATGCGCAGCTTCTCGTCGGCCACGGCCGGGTCGGCGTCGAGCACCGTCACCGTGGCGGTGAGGTAGCCGAAGGCGACTTGATCGCTGCCCAGCTCCTGCAAGGCGGCATCGGCGTCGGCGGCCTTGTTGCTGGCATCGGTATCGACCAGCGGGCTTTCCTGCTGAAAGATCGTTTCGCGCAGCAGCGCGATGACGTTCTTGCGCTTGGCGAACCATTGGCGCCGCAAGCGCCCCAATTCCCGTTCCGCCTCGGCTTTGTCCAGGCACAGGAAGCGCGTACTCCAGCGATACGCAAAGCCCAGGCGGTTGAGGTCGTCCAAGATCCCCGGCCAGGTCGAGGTCGGGAAGCCTCGTACCGACACCACGCGCAGGTGCTGATCGCCCAGCATGGGCGCCAGGCCGCCGACCAGCGCGGCATCGGCCAGCAGTGCGTCGATATGGAACGGCACGTCGGGCACGCCGACGCGATAGCGCCGCGTGGAGACTGTGGCATGCAGGTAGGTCAGCGTCTGGCTATCGTCCAGCCAGGCAATCTCCGGCATCACACCATCGAGCAGGTCGAACACGCGATCGGTCTCTGCCACGAAGGAATCAAGCCGACCACGCCAGTCCACACCCTCAGTGGGCCGGTTCTCGTACAGCATCCCAGCCGCACGGGCGCGAGACTCTTGCGGCGGTAGGTGTTGCAACGTGAAGTGATAGACGCTCTCGAAATGGCCATCCGACTCCTCGAACGCCGCGCGTCGCTCCTCATCCACCAGCCAGGACAGTGGTTCGGGAAAGGAGGATTGCGGATAGCTCGATGCCCGCATCCGCTCGGCCTCGATATAGAAGGCCCAGCCAGACCCGGTACGGCGAAGCGCGTTGTTCTGCCGCGCCGACGTGGCAATCAGCTCGCCCTGTGTCGCACTGTCCAAGTCGGGGCCGCGAAACTGGAACGTGCGTTGAAACGAACCATCTTTGTTCAGCACAACGCCCGGCGCGACCAGCCCGGCCCAGGGCAGCCAGTCGGCAAGCAAGGCCGGGCGCTGACGATATTCGGCAAGGTTCAGCATGGCGTCCTCCCCTCACACGTCCAGAAGCGGGCGGTGTTTGATATGCCGCGCGAAGACCTGCATGAACTGCGGATCGACGCGCGCACCCCATACGGCCAGCGAGTGGCCGACGATCCAGAGCACCACGCCGGGAATCCACAGTTGCAGGCCCAGCCCGACGGCGGCGGCTAGCGTGCCGTTGGCAATCGCCACGGTGCGCGGCGCACCGCCCAGCAGGATCGGCTCGGTCAGCGAGCGATGCAGCGGCACTTCAAAGCCCGGAAGATCGGTGGCCTTACTCATACGACGGCCCCTCCGGAGAAGCTGAAGAACGACAGGAAGAACGAGGACGCGGCGAACGCGATGGACAGGCCGAACACGATCTGGATCAGCTTGCGAAAGCCGCCGCTGGTATCACCGAACGCCAGCGCAAGCCCCGTCGAGATGATGATGATCACCGCCACGATCCGGGCGACTGGCCCTTGGATGGATTCGAGGATGGAGGTCAGCGGCCCTTCCCACGGCATCGAGGAACCGGCGGCCTGCGCCGTGCCCGCCAGCAACAGCATCAGCGCGGCCAGCAGCAGCCCTTGCCCTGCGGGACGGGCCAGGTGGCGCAGCCGCGCCATGCTGGACAGGCGAGAAATAGGATTTACGGAAAGACGGAAAGCATCAACGTGCGTCATGGCAGTTCTCCAGGTTGGTCAGGGGTCGAGGAAGGCGCAGCGGCAGCGGCTGCAAGAGGAACCGGCGGCAGCTCGGGAAACGGCGTTTCCAGCGCATCTGTCAGGCGATAGCCCGCACCGTCGAAGCCGACGACACGGGAGATGGTTTCGACGTGACGTTTGCGGCCACGGCCTGCGATGTGAATCACCACGTTGACCGCCTCGGCGATCAGGGCGCGGGGCGGATTCACTGCCACTTCGAGGATCAGTTGCTCCAGACGCAGCAGTGCGCCCAAGGCGGAGCCGGCATGGATGGTGGCAATGCCGCCGGGGTGGCCGGTGCCCCAGACCTTCACCAAGTCCAGGGCTTCGCCGCCACGCACTTCGCCGACGATCACGCGGTCAGGCCGCAGGCGCATCGTGGCCCGCACCAGCTCGGTCATTGTGACGACGCCGGCGCGGGTGCGCAGCGGCACATGGTCGCGGGCCGCGCATTGCAGCTCGATGGTGTCTTCGAGCACCAGCACGCGGTCGCCTGTGGCGGCGATCTCGGCCAGCAGCGCGTTCGCCAGCGTGGTCTTGCCGGTGCTGGTGCCGCCGGCGATCAGGATGTTCTGCCGCTCGCGCACGGCGCGGCGCAGGAACTCGGCCTGCCCGGCGGTCAGGATGCCGTCGGCCACGTAGCGATCCAGGCCGATGATGCTCACGGCCCGCTTGCGTAGCGCGAAGGCTGGCCCCGGGGCGGCCGGAGGCAGGATGCCCTCGAAACGCTCGCCGGTTTCCGGCAACTCGGCGGTCAAGAGCGGCTGGCCGCGATGCACCTCCGCGCCGACATGCGCGGCGACCAGGCGGATGATGCGTTCACCATCGGCCTCGGGCATCTCCACGCCCAGCGGCGAGCGACCCGACGACAGCCGATCCACCCACAGGGTGCGATCGGGGTTGAGCATGATTTCCACAACATCCGGATCTTCGAGCGCAGCGGCGATCAGCGGCCCCATCGCCGTGCGCAGCATCTGGATGCGGCGATCCTGGGACGCCGCGGCGGATGAGCGAGATTCAGGCGGAATCTGCGGAACGGCACTCATGACGCACGCTCTGCAGCTCGCTCATCGGCGGACGCCATCGCTGCTGCGTCATCCATCCGCATCGGATCGGGGTGCAGTTCCTCCACCACGTCGCGCACCAGACTGCGGCCACGCAGCAGGTGGCGACCCAACTGCTCGACGAACTGCTCGAAGCGCGCTTTGCCCTGGGCGCGGGCCGCGTCCTTGTGGGCTTCTGGCACCGGCGTGCTGATGGTCAAGAAATAGCGGATGAACAGCGCCAGCGTTTCGATCTGGATGTTCTGGTCGCGCTCCATGCGTTCGGTCTGCCGCGACAGTCGATCCAGCCGCTTGGCAATGGCGGCCTCACGCTGGTCGCCCGCATCGGGTGACAGCCAGGACGCCAAGGCCGCTGCGACGATGGAGGACTTGGACACGCCTTTCTTGGCGGCAAGTTCATCCAGGCGCTTGGCGTGCTCGGGCTGGATGAAAAGATTGAGGCGGTATTGGCTCATAGGTCGATTCCGTCGTTGGGGTCGAGAGAAGCCAGCCGGGCCGTGCGCTGCATGGCCGGGTCGAGCTGGCCGGGAAGCGGGAGCGCCAGGTCGTCGTCATCGAGCAGCTCCAGGTCGTTCGCACACGCGTCCAACTCGGGCTCGTAGGCGACGGTTTCGGAGAGTTCGAGCTGGCGGCGCGGGCCGCCGTCATCGGTGCCGCCCGGACCATCGGCGGATACCGAGGTCGGCGCCGTAGGTACGGCCGGGATCGCCAAGCCGCTCCAGTCGTCGGGGCGGGCTGGCGGCGCGTCGGCGTACCTCCCGACTGCGAGCACGGGCGGTGGCAGGACGCGATCCTTGAAATTGGCGTCGACGTAGTAACGCAGCTTCTTCGCGCGGATCGGGGCAACGCTGGACACCATGACTACGGCGTCCTCAGGTGGAAGCTGCATCACCTCGCCGGGCGTCAGCAGCGGACGTGCAGTTTCCTGACGCGACACCATCAGGTGCCCCAGCCACGGAGCGAGGCGGTGGCCCGCGTAGTTGCGCTGCGCGCGAAGCTCGGTGGCGGTGCCGAGGGTTTCGGAAATCCTTTTCGCCGTCCTTTCGTCGTTGGTGGCGAAAGTCACCCGGACATGGCAGTTGTCGAGGATGGAATGGTTCTGCCCATACGCCTTGTCGATCTGGTTCAGGCTTTGAGCGATGAGAAAGCTGCGGATGCCGTAGCCGGCCATGAAGGCAAGCGCGGACTCGAAAAAATCGAGGCGACCCAGCG
This sequence comes from Stenotrophomonas sp. 78350_Sma, assembly GCF_056482105.1. Taxonomy (NCBI): domain Bacteria; kingdom Pseudomonadati; phylum Pseudomonadota; class Gammaproteobacteria; order Lysobacterales; family Lysobacteraceae; genus Stenotrophomonas; species Stenotrophomonas sp. 78350_Sma. Next base: position 4,237,121 of record NZ_CM151182.1, read on the forward strand.
CCGGAAACTCGTCCAGCATCAGCAGCAGCTTGTGCCGGCGCGCGATGCCATCGCTGCCGTCGAGCGATTCGGTCAGCCGCCGCCCGATCTGGTTCAAGATGAGCCGGATCAGCGGCTTGGTGCGGCTTATGTCGGAGGGCGGCACCACCAGATAGAGCGATACCGGGTGCTCGGCGGAAATCAGGTCGGCGATGCGCCAATCGCAGCGCGATGTGACTTCGGCCACGGTCGGGTCGCGGTACAGGCCGAGAAACGACATGGCGGTGGAGAGCACGCCCGATCGCTCGTTGTCCGACTTGTTGAGCACTTCGCGGGCAGCGGATGCGACAACCGGGTGAGGCGCATCGCCCAGGTGCTTCGTCGTCATCATCCGGTGCAGCGTCAGCTCGAACGGACACGCCGGGTCGCTGAGGAAGTTGGCGACGCCGCGCAGCGTCTTGTCCTCGCCTGCGTACAGAACATGCAAGATTGCACCGACCAGTAGCGCGTGGCTGGTCTTCTCCCAATGATTGCGCTTCTCTAACGCACCTTCAGGGTCAACCAGAATGTCGGCGATGTTCTGCACGTCGCGCACTTCATGTGCGCCGCGCCGGACTTCAAGCAGCGGGTTGTAGGCGGCCGACTGCCTATCGGTGGGGTTGAAAAGCAGGCAGTGCGAAAAGCGCGAACGCCAGCCCGCCGTGATCTTCCAGTTCTCTCCCTTAATGTCGTGAATGACGGCGGACGCCGGCCACGAAAGCAACGTAGGCACCACCAAGCCCACGCCCTTGCCCGAGCGCGTGGGTGCGAAGCTCAGGACATGTTCCGGCCCCTCATGTCGGAGGTATTGGTCGTCGTGTTGGCCGAGGAAGACGCCCGCCGGGAGGGTCAGTCCAGCTTTGCGGATGTCGACGGCATCGGCCCAGCGTGCCGAACCATAAGTCGTAACCAGCCGCGACTGCCGAGAACGCCATACCGACATGGCGATGGCGACGAGTAAAGCGAACAAACCGCTACCACCCGCAATCGCACCGCCTGTGTCGAAGACGTGCGGCGCGTAGGCATCAAAGAAGAACCACCATTCGAACAAGCGCCACGGGTGATAAACCGGTACACCTAGAAGATCGAACCAGGGCGATCCGAGGCGTACTTGATAGCCAAGGGTCGCTGCTGTCCATTGTGTGGCGCCCCAGACGCCGGCGATCACGATGCCGATTACCACAGCGATCTGGCCGAACAGAACGTTCGTCCCTTGCATGACCTGTCCTCCGATTTCTCCTGCGCTGGTGTCTCATTGAAAGCGTTGCACAGGGGGTGTCGCAGGCGTCAGGATCGGTTCTGGGCTAGTGCCGGTCAAAGACCGTTCGCAGCACAATGGTCGAGGGAAAAGAAAGAATGAGCGCGGTGGCGAGTCAAAGAAAAGCGCCGCAAGCGAAAGCGCACTGCGGCGCATACAGAGTTCCAAGCAAGTTACCCAAAAAAAGCCGTCAATGGGCCTTGCTTCCACTCATAGGCAATATTTAGATATCATGAAAAACGATGATATTTAAGATTGGAATAAAAATGAAAAATATCAAGAGTATGGATCTCAACTTGCTCAAGGCGCTGGACGCATTGTTAGACGAACGCAATGTGACACGGGCGGCGGCCCGTCTGGGACTAACCCAGCCGGCCTTGAGTGGCATGCTGACGCGGTTGCGCGAGAGCTTCGGTGACCCGCTTTTCGCGCGCTCGCAGCGGGGTATCGTTCCAACGCAGCGGGCGCTGGATCTAGGGATGCCTGTCAAGCAGGTGCTCGCCGAAATCGACGCGCTGCTCCAGCCACCTTCCTTCAATCCGGCCACCGCACAACTGACCTTCTCCATCGCCGCGACGGACTATGCGCTGCGTGCCGTTGCTGTCCCATTTCTATCGGCACTTAAACGGCACGCACCGCGTGTACGAGTCTCATTAGTGCCAGTCGAGAGCGGGCAGCTACAGAACCAGCTTGAGCGCGGTCAGATCGATTTAGCCCTCCTGACGCCAGAGATCACTCCGCCAAATCTGCATGCCCGAGAGCTGTTCAAGGAACACTATGTGTGTGTCCTGCGGGAAGACCATCCTGCGGCTATGGGGCGCAAGCTGACCGTTAAACAGTTCTGTGCTCTCGACCATGCGCTTGTTTCCTACGATGGTGGAGGTTTCCGCGGCGTCACCGACGATGCGCTAGAACAGTTGGGCAAACGACGCAGCGTCACACTGTCGGTCAAGAGCTTTCTGATCTTGCCAGACATCCTGCGTGCCAGTGACATGGTTGCGATCTTGCCGAGCCGCTTGGTCGCCGGTATGGACAAGCTGGCTATCTCCCTGCCGCCGGTGAAGATACCGGGGTTCACCAAGACGGCTGCTTGGCACGAACGCACCCATCACGATCCAGCACATCGCTGGATACGAGCACTGCTGTTCACTTCCTGTGCTAACAACAAGTAGGCAAGATCGCTCCTATCGTCATGCTCAGCACAACTCTACCTCGCACTACAAATAAGCAATCAGTCGGCTCAATTGGAGACGCGCCCTTTCGTAGCGCCGCTGCGAGATAGCCTAGTCGGTGGATGGCAGAACCTAGGCCTTGATATCATATTTTATGATATCAAAAATAGAAACTTAGGATTTCACTTATTGCAGATGGAGGCTCATGATTTGCTCCATGACCACTTGAATGACGCAGCCACCCCTGTTGCGTCATCGACATTTTGTGAAGGAGCTTCGATATGAGCAAGCAACAGAACGCCATCCTCTGGCCCGAAGGCTACACGCCGGGCTTTACTGAGAATTTCGCCTCCAATGAGATCATCGCCGCCGGCTTGAGCGCGGCCGACGTATGGCCTCTACTCGTCACACCATCGCTGTGGCCAAGCTACTACGCCAACTCGGCTAACGTGTGCTTTCATGACGGCAAAGGCCCGGTACTGGCCGACGGCGATCGGTTTTACTTCGAGACCTTCGGCTTCCCGGTAGAGGGGCAGTGCAACGAATACGTGCCACCTGCGGATGGGCAACCCGGCCGCGTGGCCTGGCACGGCTGGTCCGGCGAGGAAGGCACAGATACGCGCCTGGATGTGCATCACGCCTGGCTGGTTGAGAACCTGGACGGCAGGCGCGTGCGCATCCTCACGCAGGAAACTCAGAAGGGCAAACCGGCCGAGGAGCTGCACAACGCCAAACCCAACCCGATGATCAACGGCCATCAGGACTGGCTCGACAGCTTGGTCGAGGCAGCGCGCAAAGCCAAGCAGGCGTAGTGGTCTCCGGCCGCTTGATCCCAAGCGTCTGAACGGAGAAAACCATGATGAGAACTCCCCTCAGGATTCTGCTGGTCCTGACTTCGCAGGCAACGATGGGCGACGAACTGCTCAACCGCGAATGGTTCCGCAGTCGGACCGAAGCGAAGGTGCTGATCGAACGTTGGCGACAGTTCTACAACGAGCAGCGGCCGCATAGCGCGCATGCTTACAAACCGCCGGCGACGATCCGGCGCAACTGGATCCAATCCGATAGCATCCCCTCCGAACTCACTGCCTGACTGGCTACAAAGTTCGTACTCAGGTCACCTTGGCGCAGGCACTGAAGGTGGAGCCACCCGGAATGGGTGCTCCCACCGCCTTACGCGCACTGGCTCGAACTCTCCCGAGGCGCCGGCAAGCTCGTCACATAGCGACTAGAGAGAGGAGGTGACCGTACGAGTTCCCAGCGCCCGATCCACTCTGGGAGCTGGGTCGCCTAGCGACTACGCTACCAATGGAGCTAGCGATCAACTCGATAACTTGAGCGTGATAACGCCCAGGATGATCAACGCCACGCCAAGGTATCGCATCAGGGAGGTTGGGTCGCCATAGAAATGAATTCCGACTAAGAAAGTTCCCGCCGCTCCGATACCCGTCCACACCGCATAAGCAGTCCCAATCGGTATCTGACGCTGAGCAAGCCATAGGAAGGCGCCGCTAATTGTCATGAAAGAGACGGCTACTGCGACCCCACTCCAACGCGATGTTGGCTCTTGCGCCATTTTCAGCCCGACCGGCCATCCGATTTCAAACAATCCAGCCAAAACAAGATAGATCCAACCCATTGCGATTCTCCTTCAAATTTTTCATATCCGGCATACATACTCCGGCATGACCACCAGCTTAGAACTTCGGCGGCTCTTTAGGCGTGGTGTGGGGCACATCGCCATCTTCGTAAAAGCGCTTTCGCGTAGCCTCGGCAACCCGGTTACATAGTTGGTCGCCCAGCATTGGTCGATCCAACTTGCATTGCTTGCGCAACTCTTTCAGACGCTCAGGATTGAGCGCTAATTCATCGACTGTCGGAAGGTTGGCTTTATCTGGTTTCCCAGATGGGCTGCAGGCTGCCAATGTCGAGGAAAGCAATATGAGAGCAATCTTCTTCATGGTTAATTTTCTTTGGGAGATTGTGTGATGGTTTACCGCCGACCTTTGGCATCTGGAGATTTGATCGAATGAACGCGTTCCATGAAGCGAGTCAGCATTTCTGACGGCTCGCTGGCCGGCCGTAGTAGATAGGTCGTGAGCATTGGCGAACGTCCAGTCAGCGGCCGTGCGACCACCCCCTGTTCCCTGCTGGCTGTGATATGCGCGCCTCCTGTGAGGCCTAGTGCAAGTCCCGCCGAAACCAGGACCATCATTAGATCGCTGGAAGTCACGCGTTCGGCAATCAGTGGCTCTATGTCCACGCGACGTAGCACCCGTTCAACTTGCCGAGCATGGCCCTCACACGCCACCGCGTCGCAGAGCACCAGCGGATACCGCAACAGCTCTTCTAGGGGAATCTGTTTGTGGGATAGCAAGGGGTGCCGTGCGGGCACAGCTACCATCAGAGGGTCACTCCACACCGGCACGGCGATGATGCCTTCGCCGACTTCATCCGATTGAGCGAAGCCGAGATCGTACAGTTCGCCACACAATCCCTTGATTTGCTGTGCCAAAGGCACCTCGAAGAAGCGAACTTCCACTTCCGGCTCTTCCTGCCGGCAGAGCGCCAACAACGCAGGCAGGCGCGATGGCGTGATTCCATCAGACAATGCAATACGGAGCTGGCAATGAAAGCCATTGGCTGCGGCGTTCACACTGTCGCGCGCCTGCTGCAAAGCTGCGAAGACACGCGGCACGCTCTCAAAGAAGAGCCTGCCCGCACGAGTCAAGCGGGTGCTCCGAGTGGTTCTCGCAAATAGCGCTACGCCCAACTCTTCCTCAAGTTCCTTGATGGCGCGCGACAGCGGCGATGTCTCTATGTGGAGGCGCTCTGCGGCTCGGGCAAAGTGCAGCTCCTCTGCCACCGCCAGAAAGTAGCGCAGGTGTCGAATTTCCATGTTCGCATTCCTCATCACTCAGGCCTCACCACCTTCGCCTTGCGTCACGCTATTTAGCTAGCCTTCGCAAGCTGCTCCAGCATGTTTCTGCGATCAAACAGGAGAGCCGGATAATGCTTTTGCCAGGACGCCCCATTGCATGGCTGTCTCGGCCCGCGTGCGGATCAGCGAAGCCTGCGCTGACAGCACCCCGGCCTCAGCCTCGGCCACCACCGTGGCGTCCACTTGTCCCGCCTCGAACAGACGTCGGCTGCGATCGAGCTGACGCTCCGCGACTGCGACACCCTCGGCCTGATGCTCCAGTGCTGCGTGCTGCGTATGCCAACCGAGATATGCGTTCTCTACGTCCTGCAAAGCACTCAACAAAGTGCGCTCGAACTCCGCACGGGCAGCTCGGCTGCGCGCCTCTCCGGTCTCGATGCCGGCACGGATCGCGCCACCATCGAAGATCGGCAACGACACCCCGGCCCCAAGTGAAAAAATGTTTCCAGTGATGCGGGTTCCCACACTCTCTACGCGCTGCCGTCCGCCGCTCAGGTCCAACACCAGCCTGGGGAAGCGTTCGCCTTCGGCTGCGTTCCAGCGCGCGGTTTCGGCGGCGAACTTCGCTTCGGCGGCGCGCACGTCGGGCCGCTCACTCAGCAGGTCCGCAGGTATGCGTGTCGGTGTCCAGTCCGGGACGGCGAGCGACGCAAGAGTTGGGGAAGCTGCAGGCGCTCCGGGCGTTTGTCCCACTAGTACATCGAGTGCATGCGTCGCCTCGCCGCGCGCACGCCGCAGTTGCTCTTGCTCCACGCGCAGTGCGACGACGCCGGCGCGGGTACGCTCGATGTCGAAGCCGGTAGCTTGTCCGGCCTCGAACTTCCGTTGCATCAGCAAGACGAGTCGTTCTGCGGATGCCAGCCGCGCCGCGGCTAGCGCTTCGAGCTCACTGGCTTGGCGCTGCTGCACAGCCGCCGACACTGTTTCAAACGCGACCTGCCACCGCGTGGCAACCCACGCTTGTTCGGCTGCCACCGCATCCAGGCGCGCACCTTCTGCTGCCTGCGAAAGCCGTCCCGACAGGTCTGCCTCCCACGATGCGGACAACGTGGCGCGGCCATCATTGCCGATTGCAACGTTCTCTGAATAGTCGCGTCCTCGAGTTGCCTGCGTGCCCGCGGACAACGAGGGGAGCAGGGAGGCCCGTGCTCGCCGCGTGGCGGCCGATGCCTCGTCCACGCGCGCTCGCGCAATCGTCAGTTCGGTATTGCGCTCCAGCGCCGCCCGGACCAAGGCATTGAGGTGCGGATCGCCGTAGGCCGTCCACCAATCGACGGGAAGAGTACGGCGGGACGATTTGTCCAAGATGCCTTCACCTCCCTCTTCATTTGAGAAATGGGCCGGTACATCCAGGCGAGGTGGATCGGCAGAGTGCGGGGCATGGCTGCAGGCCGCAAGAAGCAGTAGCGGAGAAATCATGGCAATGAGGCGATAGCGTTCAAGAATTTGAGACATGGCAGCTCCTTGCGTTCCGAAAAAGTCTTGACGGACTGTTGTATGGCTTCTACTATACCGTCTGGACTGTATATGACTCAAGCTTTTTTGGAGCACGACCATGCCGCCCCGCGCGAAAACAAAGTTGCCCCCCCCGTCCACTGCCCATAGCAGCGCCGATGCGCAGCCCGGCCTCCAGCAAGGAGCCCAGCGAACTCGCGACCGCATCCTGCAGGCCGCCCGCGAACTGGTGCTGGAGGAAGGTGCCAGTCGCTTGACACTGGACGCCGTCGTTGTGCGGGCCGGGTTGAGCAAAGGGGCGTTTCTCTATCACTTCAAGACCAAACGCGATTTGTTCGTGACACTGATCGACGAGATGATCCGGGCGTTCGACGCGGTACAAGCCAATCACGAGCGCAGGTTTGCCGGAGATCCGGACCCCTGGCTGTCGAGCCAGGTGGAAGCGATGCCCGACGACGAGATGCAGAAGATGGGCGCAGCGCTGCTCGCGGCAGCTGCGGAAGATCCAACACTTCTCGACCCACTGCGCGAGTGGTACCGCGTGCAGTACGAACGCGTGCGTCGATCCCCGCGTGGCACCGAGACCGCGGCACTCATCATGCTGGCATTGGATGGCGCCCTGTTCGCCGATCTTCTGGGTTTGCCAATACTCGCACCCGCAGAGCGGCGGCATTTCTTTCGGGCGCTCCAGGATCTCGCCTCGGGCCATCTCGAACTTGTCCCGGCAAAAGGACGCACATGAGTCGCGTCCGTAGCGGTGTCATGACCGCGTGCGCACCGCGCTCCTTGGCGGTTGCTTGCACACTATCCATTTCGACTCTGCTCTCAGGGTGCGGAAACTCGCAATCCACCGTATCCGAGCCTCCGCGCGCAGTGAAGCTCGCCGCCGCGCAGTCGGATCTCCCGCATAGCTCTCGCATCGAATTGACTGGCTCGGCGCGAGCAACCGAGCGCAGCATCCTAGGATTTGAAACAGGAGGACGGATCGCCAAGTTGAACGTCGACGTGGGTGAACGGTTCTCCCGCGGCCAAGTCCTGGCAGAACTTGATGCGCAACCTGACCGGCTTCGCGTGACACAAGCGCAAGCATCCCTGGCGGCCGCCGAAGCCGGCCTGATGGATCGACGTGTACAGACAGATCAACAGCGCCGGTTGCTCGAAAGCGAAGTCATCTCCCCTGCTGCGTTCGAGAGCGCGAAGGCGCAGCTAGCGGTCGCAGAGGGTCAAGCGCGCACTGCCAAGGCGGCGCTTGGCCTGGCCGAACGAGCACAACGTGGCACGATGATCGTCGCTCCTTTCGATGGTGTCGTGGCGGAAAAGCTGGCTTTGGCGTTCACCGACATTGCTGCTGGTGCGCCGGTATTTCAGGTCGACGGCGTGCGCAGTGGCACTGAGATCATCGCGAACGCGTCTACTACACAGGCACCTCACATAGATGTCGGCCAACGCGCAGAACTGAGCTGGAGCGGAGCCGAACAACCAATCCGAGCGGTGGTACGTCGTGTCGGTCTGCGCGCCGAAAATGGCTCGCTCCTACCCGTGGTGCTAGTGCCTGAAGATAACGCGCAAGCGCGCGCACTTCGGCCAGGTATTCCCGTACAGGTCGTGCTCGACGCACCTGCGGCAACCTCCAAGACCTCTCGGCCCGAGACTGTATCCATACCTTATGCCTCGCTGGTGCTCGGCACGAAGCCGGGCGAGGCTTCCGTCTTCGTCTACACCCCTGAAGATAAGAAGGTGCACCGTCGCGCGGTGCGCTTCACGCCGGTACAGGAAGGAGACAGCGCGCGCGTCCTCGCTGGACTCAAGCCCGGCGAGACGGTGGTTGCCGCCGGAGGAGGATGGCTCACCGATGGACAGCCAGTGACACCACTGGAAGCCACCACTCAATTGACCAAGCGCTAACGCGATCCACCAGGTTACTTCATCATGAAGATCACCGAGATGGCGCTGCGCGCCAGTCGACTTACCTACTTTGTAGCGCTCATCATTTTCGTCGCCGGCATCGCGACCTTCCTGAATTTTCCTTCTCAGGAGGAGCCGACTGTCACGGTCCGCGATGCGATGGTCACGGCGTTGAACCCGGGGCTGCCCGCCGAACGCGTTGAGCAACTCATTGCCCGGCCGATCGAGGAGCGCTTGCGCGAACTGGCAGAGGTCAAGCGCGTGACGAGCACCGTGCGCGCAGGCAGCGCCATGATCCAGGTCACGATCTGGGACCGCTACACCGACTTGGCACCGATCTGGCAGCGCGTCCGGGCCAAGGTCGCCGATTCGAAGGATGCCTTACCACAGAGCACGATGGGGCCTTTCGTCGACGAAGACTTCGGCCGCGTCGCGGTTGCCTCGATTGCGGTCACTGCACCAGGTTACTCCATGAGCGAGATGCGCGTCGCGCTCAAGCAGATGCGCGACCGCCTGTACACCGCGCCTGGTATTGAGCGCATCACTTTCTACGGCCTGCAGGAAGAGCGCGTCTATCTCGAATTCGATCGGCCTAGGCTCGCGCGATTGGAGCTGACACCACAGGGGGTGATCGACCAACTCGTCAAACAGAACGTCGTCGCTTCGGGTGGACAAATTGTTGTCGGCGGCATCAATGCAACCTTGGCGGTCAGTGGCGAAGTGCGTGACGCTCCCTCCCTGCGAGCAATGCCGATCGCGCTGCCACGACCGCAAAGTAGTACGGCGCCCGTGCCGACGATCGCATTGGGTGAACTGGCGCAGGTGAGTGTGCGGCCAGCCGATCCGCCGGAATCTGCTGCCATCTACAAAGGCCAGCCCGCTGTCGTCATGGCGGTTTCGATGGCCTCCGGTCAGAACGTGGAGCAGTTCGGAAAAGCGCTCAAAGCACGGGTTGCAGACCAGGAGAAGCTGCTGCCGGCGGGTTTCGATCTGTCATACGTCACTTTCCAGGCCGATGTCGTCAAGCACGAGATGGGCAAAATGAACCACGTCATGATGGAGACGATCATCGTCGTCCTCGGTGTCGTCGTGCTATTTCTCGGTTGGCGCACCGGGATCATCGTGGGCATGATCGTGCCGTTGACGATCCTCAGTGCACTCATCGTCATGCGCGCGATGAACATCGAGCTTCAGAACGTCTCGATGGGCGCCATCATCATTGCGCTCGGCTTGTTGGTGGACAACGGCATTGTGATTGCCGAAGACATCGAACGCCGCCTGGCCGGTGGCGAAGATCGTAAGCATGCCTGCCTCGAGGCGGGCCGCACGCTCGCCATTCCGCTGCTCACGTCCTCGCTCGTGATCGTGATCGTGTTCTCGCCGTTCTTTTTTGGCCAGAACGCCACGAGCGAGTATCTGCACAATCTCGTGGTCGTGCTGGCACTGACGTTGTTCGCTTCGTGGCTGCTGTGCCTGACTGTCACGCCCCTATTGTGCTACCACTTCGCCAAACCCCATCACAAGCAGGAGCAGGGCGACGCCTATGACACCCGCTTCTACCGTGGCTACCGGCGCGTACTGGAGTGGGTGCTCCACCATAAGGCGGTCTATGTAGCGTCGATGATCGCGGCGCTTGCCATTGCGCTGTATGGCTTCACCACCCTGCCGTACGATTTCATGCCCAAGTCCGACCGGCTTCAGTTCCAGATTCCGGTGCAGCTCGCCCCCGGTACCGACTCGCGCGAAACGCTCGCCCGCGTGAAGCAGATCAGTGGTTGGCTGGGCGACACGAACATCAATCCAGAAGTCTCCGATCACATCGGCTACGTCGCCGATGGTGGCCCGCGCTTCATCCTTAGCCTGAATCCACCACTGCCGGCATCGAACATCGCGTACTTCGTTGTCACATTGAAGCCGAAGAGCGACATCGACGCCGTCCTCGCCCGCACCCGCAGCTACTTTGCGCAAGCACATGGCGACGTGCGCGCCGAGCCCAAGCGTTTCTCGCTCGGTGCGACCGAGTCAGGGACTGCCATTTATCGCGTCAGCGGTCCGGATGAGGAGGTATTGTTGGGGGCCGCGTCCAAAATCGAAGCAGCGCTGCGCAAGCTGCCCGGCACCATCAACGTCAAGAACGATTGGGATACGCGCGTTGGCCGCATCGACGTACGGGTCGACCAGGACCGCGCGCGTCGGGCGGGCGTGACGACTGAAGACATCGCTGGCGGGCTGGATGTCCGCTACAGCGGCAGATCGATCTCGGTTATTCGCGACGGTGACACCTCCGTCCCGATCGTCCTGCGCAGTATCGTAAGCGAGCGTCGCAGCACGGCAGACGTAGGCGCGACGCTCATCTATCCCACCAACGGCGGTCCAGCGGTGACGCTGGCTCAGGTCGCAGACGTATCGCTCGCGAGCGAGCCCTCGGTCATCCAACGGCGCAATCTCATCCGCACGATCACCGTGCAAGGACAGAACACCTCTTACACCGCCCAGGAGATCATCAACCGCCTGGCGCCTAGCGTCGCTGCCCTGGACCTGCCCGCGGGCTACTCGGTTGAACTTGGCGGCGAGATCGAGGAAGCCGCCGAATCGAACGCCGCGCTGTCGACCTACATGCCCCTCGCATTTCTGGCGATGCTGATGCTGTTCGTATGGCAGTTCAATTCTTTCCGCAAGCTCGGTGTGATCCTCGCGACGATCCCTTTCACGCTTATCGGCGTGGTATTGGCTCTGAAGCTGACCGGCACACCTTTCAGCTTCATGGCGACCTTCGGCGTACTGGCCCTGTTCGGGATCATTGTCAACAACGCCGTGCTCTTGCTGGAACGCATCGACCAGGGGCTAGCGGAAGGCCTGCCACGCCATGAAGCCTTGGTTGGGGCCGCGATACAACGGCTTCGTCCAATCGTGATGACCAAGGTCACCTGCATTTCGGGACTGGTGCCACTCATGCTCTTCTCCGGACCATTATGGAAAGGGATGGCGATCGCGATGATCGGTGGGCTGGCACTCGGAACGCTGGTGACGTTGGGCTTGATTCCGCTGCTTTACGAAGTCCTGTTTGGAATCAAGCGAATTGGGCCGTGGAACCTGAGTGTCGCCACCGCGCATGGAGATCGCTCATGAGTCTCTTGCGAGCCGCCGCGTGCTGCGCATTCTCAGAATTCGTATGCACCCACGCTTCATGCGTATGTCTCGCTAGGCTTATGCGATTCAGCACCCATCCGCTGATCTGGAAATCCTGGTCGATTGTCATTGCCGCAGGGGTTCTAGGAGCGGGCTATCCACTGGGCCTGCGGGCCATCACGGCGGGCGGTCCGATGCGCTGGGTCGGCCTCTGTGTGGCAGTGACGTGCATGGCGGCCAGCGGCGCACTTTTGTGGTTCGCGCTCAAGCGGATTCCGATCAGCGCGGCCTCTGCAGCCTGGGCAGGAATCGGGCTACTTGGAAACTTGGGCGTCGGCGCCCTCCTACTAGGCGATGTCGCATCGGTAACGCGCTGGTCTGGCACCGCCCTCATCGCAGCAGGCATTGCCTGTCTTAGTTTCGTTTGATCAAGGAGACCCATTATGAAGAGCAAAACTGCATTGATCCGCGGCGGCATCTTTTTTTGCGTAGCAGGCGCGCTCTCTGGATGCGCGACCAACAGCATGACGCGCTCCGGATTTCTCGGCGACTACGAGAAGTTATCGCCGACACGATACGAGAACGTACTGATGTACCGCGCAGCGGGATTCGAGCCCAAGCGTTATGCCGCTGTCGTGGTGGAAGAAGCGCAGATCAAGACCGCCTCGGGTCGCATCGATGGGCTCGATGACGCGCAGCAGCGCGAAGTGCTAGACCATGTGACGAGCGAACTGAAACGCCAGGAAGGCAAAAGTCCCGCCCCCCCAGGTGGCGCGGGACAGGTTCGGGTGCGTGTAGCGGTCACCGAACTGCAGACACCGAATCGGGCAGTCAATGCAATGACGACCCTGCTGGTTGGACCCGTGACGACGGGTGGTGCCAGCCTAGAGTTCGAAGCAGTCGATTTAAGGACGGGACGCCGGGTTGCTGCCGCCAGTTGCTTCGAGCGCGGCAACGTCATTAAAGAGTTCGCCGGTTCGTACACATTGCTGGGTCATGCCAAAGCGGCGATCACGAACTGCATCGAGCGCATCGACAGCGCTTGGCGGGACACGCAGCCATGAGCAACGCTTCACAGGCTTGGCTCCGGCAGGATGCCATGGTCGGCGGTGATCACAAATGGCTGGCGGGTGGCGACTGGACGATAGAGCACTACGCCAGTCTGGCAAAATCCGTGTCCGCCGCCCGCATCAGTCATGCCGAGGGGTACGCCACTCCCTTACTCGACTGGACGCAAGTCCAGAGACTGGACACCGCCGGCGCGGCTCTGCTGGTGGAAATTCTCGGGCCAGACTCGATACTCGACCGGCCGGAGGCAGCTCCAAATCTGTCCTCGGATCGCCTCGCCCTAATGAGAGCGCTGGCCGCCGCTGCTACCGATCAGCAGAAGACGGAGAAAGCAGCGGTGAGCGGGAATCCTCTGCTCCGCGGTCTGGGACGCATAGGCCTGACCTTGGAACAGGGCTGTCGTGCGTGTCTTGGTCTGGCCGGGTTCGTGGGCCAGATCATCGAAACATGGAGCCGTACCGTTCGTCACCCGCGTCGCTGGCGCGCGACCTCGGTGATCGCTCAAATCCAGCGATCAGCGGTGGACGCCATTCCCATCGTGGCGCTACTGAGCTTCATGGTAGGAATGGTGGTGGCGTTCCTGGGAGCAACGGTGCTGGCCAACTTCGGTGCGAGCATCTTCTCGGTGCATCTGGTCGCCTTCTCGTTCATGCGCGAGTTCGGAGTGCTGCTCCCGGCCATATTGATTGCAGGCCGTACCGCAAGCGCGTACACCGCCCAAATCGGTTCGATGAAGGCAAATGAAGAGATCGATGCGCTTCGCTCCAACGCGCTCGACCCCATCGAGTTACTGGTGCTGCCACGCGTGCTGGCGCTTCTTGTGTCCTTGCCACTGCTCACCTTAGTAGGCATCTTGGCTGGCATTGCGGGCGGCGCCACCGTATGCGCACTGAGCTTGGAAATTCCTCCCGCACAGTTCCTTGCCATCGTGCAGGAAAAAATCGAGGTGCGCCATTTTCTTGTCGGAATGAGCAAGTCCCCGCTCTTCGCGGTGATGATCGCCGCTATCGGCTGCCATGAAGGGTTCAAGGTCGCCGGTAGCGCTGAGTCGGTAGGCGACCACACGACGTCTAGTGTCGTGCAATCAATCTTCATGGTGATCCTGATAGACGCCATCGCTGCACTGTTCTTCATGGAGATGGGCTGGTGAGCGCGGTGAAGCAAGACACCGACAACGGTGTGCGACACGCTATTGAAGTGCGCGGCCTGGACAACAGGTTTGGAACCCAGCAGGTCCATCAGGACCTAGACCTGGACGTGCGGCGCGGGGAAATCCTTGGCGTGGTGGGAGGGTCAGGCACCGGGAAATCCGTGCTCTTGCGTAGCGTCGTCGGGCTGCAGAAGCCGCATTCGGGCGTGGTCCGTATCGGGGGGCGCGACCTACTGCGAGCCCAATGGCTTGCGCGCGCGCGTATGGAGCGAAGGTTCGGCATTCTGTTCCAGAAGGGCGCGTTGTATTCATCGCTGACCGTCTTGGAGAACGTCGCTCTTCCTTTGATCGAGCATGTCGGTCTGGCGCGGCCTCTTGCCGAGCGTTTGGCAAGAAGCAAGCTGGGCTTGGTGGGGTTGCCTGCCGGAGCGGGAGACAAGTATCCGGCCTCGTTGTCCGGAGGCATGGTGAAACGAGCAGCACTGGCGAGAGCCTTGGCGCTTGATGCGAACATCCTGTTTCTTGACGAACCCACCGCAGGACTGGATCCAATCGGGGCTGCATCTTTCGACCAATTGATTCTGACCCTGCGCAATGCACTGGGCCTCACGGTGTTTCTGGTAACCCACGACCTCGATACGCTGTACACCATATGCGACCGTGTCGCGGTCCTGGCGAACCAGAAGGTACTCATCAACGACGGCATCGAGGCAGTCGAGCGCTTCAAGCACCCGTGGATACAGGAATACTTTCACGGCCCCCGTGGCCGTGCGGCCGCACAGGCCACTGGCGCTTCCAGCCAAGAGACGCAGCCATGAAACCCCTCCGCATCTGCATCATTCTTCCGTCGCGCACGCATTGGGCTGGGCGCACGCAATATTTAAACTCTGAGAACGAGGTGGTCTGATCATGGAACCACGTGCCCATCATGTATTCATTGGTCTGTTCGTCGTGCTGCTCGGTGCGATTGGTATTGGCTTCGCGCTTTGGCTCAGCGACACACGTTCCGACCACGATTACCAGTATTACCGGATTATGTTCGATGAGCCAGTGACCGGGCTTACGCCCGGCAGCCAGGTTCAGTACAGCGGAATCACGATTGGCGAAGTCGTTGCACTTTCTCTTTCACCGCGAGACCCAAGGCGGGCGATAGCGCGCGTACGCATCAATGCCACCATCCCGGTCCGGCAGGATACCCGCGCTGAATTGGTCATCACGGGAATTACCGGCAACGCGGTGATCGAGTTGAGCGACGGTGGGCCAAACGTGCCATTGCTGGATCGGAGAGAGGACGAGGAACCGTTGATCCTCGCACCACGTTCGGCGATGGCATCCCTGGTCTCCGGTGAGGGGAACAGCATGACGACACTCAACGGCATCTTGCTGCGCACGCAGGAGTTACTGTCGAAGGAGAATTTGGCTCTTGTGCACCGCAGTCTGGTGAATCTTGAACAGACCACGGGCGCGGTCGCTGACCAGAGGGCCGAGATCGCGACGTTAATCAGCAATCTGACCGAAGCAAGCAGAGAATCGACAGCTGCCGTGCGCCAAGCAAATAGCACTCTTCGCGATGCCAACCTGCTACTAAATAACGATGGTAAGCAAATCATGGTGAACACGCGTGATGCAACGGCATCCCTCGAACGCGCCGCTTTCAGGGTTGAGACGCTACTGCAAAACAATCAGGAATCGCTGAACCAGGGCTTGGCCGCCACAGGTCCTGCCATGCACGAACTCCAGCAGGCGCTGGCCAATCTAAACACCGTGCTGCGCCGACTGGATCGCAATCCGGCGCAATACCTGCTCGGTGGAGAGAACATTGAGGAAACCAAGCCGTGAACACTTCCGCCAGGATGATTCCCGTCGCTGCCGTGACTATGACGCTAGTACTCGGCTTGTCCGCGTGCAGTGTGCTTCCCAAAGCAGCTCCAATGGTCACCTACAAATTGCCCGACTATCACATCGCCCAGGCGGAGAGTACGCCGCGCGCCGTTCCGGGACCCGGGGCGCTGCGCGTCTACGCCCCTGAGAGTAGTCGCGTCCTGGATTCGGAGCGGCTGTTCATTGCGCAGCCCGATGGTCGCTTGTCGGCTTGGCAAGGAGTGCGTTGGGCCGACCCCGCACCGGTGCTGCTGCGTGACCGAATCGTCGAAGCCTTCATGCGCGATGGGCGGTCGACTTCCGTGATTACCGATAGCACCCCAATGAGCGCCGATATGGAGTTGCGCAGTACGCTGCGGGCGTTCCAGCTCGAATACCGCGGCACTGAAGCGATCGCCGCGGTTCGGCTCGATGTGCAACTGGTCGATCCGGCCAAACGGACTGCTATTGCCAGTAGACGCTTCGAAGCAATCCAAGCCACAGGCAGCAAGCGAGAGGCCGATGTGGTGAGCGCGTTCGGTGTCGCCACGGATATATTGGCCGGGCAGATCGTTGAATGGGCAGTTCAGGTCGGGGCAGCGCGTTTGCGAGTTGCACCGGAATTGGCAAGCAACCATGCACCCACAGCGTCGTCGATAAGCACAGACTAGTCGTCTTAACGGAGCACAGAAGCTAGGGCCAAAACGCTGCTCGACACCTTAACTCGGTACGACAGCCTACGGCCCCGATCCAATCCCAGGACCTCTTTGCCGTCCAACCTCCCATGACACACCGCCGCCGCGTACAGTCGCGGCGATCTGCTGCCCCAGTCGTGGCTCGATTATCGGCCGCCAAGGCACCAGACTGAATCCCATGCCGTCATCGAGCAGCGCATAGCGACCGCTGGCGAGCATGACCGAGCGCCGGTAGATGCCGGCTACGCGCTGCCCGTCTGTGACGTGCCGATGCTCCAATCCGCTATCGGCGGCAATGTGCTGGGCGGCCTGCGCCAGCTCCCGATTGCGCAGCGTTTCCAGCAGATTCCGGGAGAGAATCAGCCGCTGCCCGCGCCGCTGGGCCAGCCCCTGTTCTTCGAGGAAGTCGGCGCGCTGCTGCAAGGCTTGCCTAGCATCGCCGCCAAAGCCCAGGTCGCCCAGTCCCTTGCCGCCGCCGATCAACTGCTGATCCAGCCAGGTCGCGCCGATGACGCGGGCCTGCCGTTCAATCGGCAGATGCGATTTCAGTTCGACCGCCACGCCGCCCAGCCGCTGCGCGTCGTACTGGCGGCCACGCTCGGCCAAGTCGTCCGGCACCTTCCATAACCCCTCGGCCACGCGCTCCACGATGCCGGCCCGCCGTAGGGCTTCCAGCCGGCGGATATGGGCCGCCACAGCCTCTTGCGGGTCGCGGCCGGGCTTGGCTCGGCCTTGCTCGATCGCCAGGTGGTGATCGGTGCGGTACAGGCCATTGCTCGCCAGCGTGGCGATGTTCTTGTCGGCCGCCCGCACCTCGGCGGAACCGCGTACCTCCACCACCGCGCCGATGGGATAGTTCGCCAGCTCGTCGCGGGCGTCCAACGCGACGTAGTGGGCTTTGCCGTCCAACCCGTCGATGACCAGATAGCCGCGGTCGTGCAGCTCGTCGGCCAGACCCTTAGCAGCCACGCGACCGACGATAGTGCGGCCGTCGTCGCCCGGCTCGAACACCGCCAGCTCGCGAGGCTTGCCGCTCATGGCCCGCTGCATCGTTCGGATGATGTCGCCACGCTCGCCCAGGGCACGCAAGGTCTTCTCCGCGTCCGCATGGACGGCCCAGGTGCCGGGCTGCACCTCGTCGGCCAGGCCCAGGCGCTGCAAGTGTTGCAGGCGGCCGATCAGCAGCAGGCGCTGGCGTTGCAGCCGGGGTTCGTTGAAGCGTTCGATCTGCACCCGGCCATCCTCGCCGGCCTCGCGCTGCAACGTGCGGTCGAGGCTCGTCCACCGCTCTTGCTCCACCTCGCGCTGCAAGGTCTGCTGGATCTCCAGTTCGGTGCGCGGCCCCAGCCATTCCGTCGCCAGCTCGGCGGCGCGATGGCGGAAGCCGTGGGCGATGTAGTCGCCCGCGATGATGAGGTCTTTGCCGGTATCGTCGCGTCCGCGCACGATCAGGTGCGTGTGCGGGTTGTCGGTGTTCCAGTGATCGACCGCCACCCAATCCAGCCGCGTCCCCAGGTCGGCCTCCATCCGGTTCATCAGGTGCCGGGTGTAGGTGCGCAGGTCGTCCAGCTCCGCACTGTCTTCAGGTGAGACGATGAAGCGGAAATGATGTCGGTCGTCCTGGCAGCGTTCCTTGAAGGCATCGAGGTCGGCTTCGTCGGTCTGCGGCCCGTAGGCACGGCCCGGCTCGCCGTTCCGGCCGGCACCGTCGCGCTCGATGTAGCGCAGGTGCTTGGCGAGCGACTGCGGACTGGCGTTGCGCTGGTTGACCAGCAGCGTCTTGATGGTCACGCGCCGTGACATAGGGGTCAGCTTTGCGCCTGCGAAGCGCGCCGCCGTATGGCCGCGTCCAAGCCGTGAGCCGGGCCGCTGGCCGGCGTGCTGGCCGCTCCCGCCAGCGGTAGGACGGCGCACCGCCGACTTGCCGCCGCTGGCCTTGCCAGCCTGCTTGAGCACCTTGGAAACGAAGCTCTGGCCCTGGCCTTTGCCTCGGTTCTTCGGCGCGCCAGGGCGCACCCAGAAATCATGGTCGCCGCGGTCGGTCATGGCTGTGCTCCCTGCAAGCTCCGGCGTGTCCGAGCGTGCGAAGCACGCGGACATGCCTGCATCGGCGCGTGCCTCGCGCCCCACGCGGCACGGCGGCGAAGCCGCGCCGTGCCGCGCCACCCCCACGTGCAGACTGGCTTTGCGGGCGGCAGAGTGCCGAACCCTTTTGTCTTGCCTTCCGCCTTTGCCCCTCGCTCCCGCTCCGGGCATCGGCGGCCCGGCGGCGCTGCTGCACGAGCAGCCAGCCCGCCGGCGAACACGCCAATGGCCGCAGGCCAGGCGCGTTCGAGGCAAGACGCCTGCACGTTGGGCGGCTGCGCCGAAGGCAGCGCGAAGTGCGGTGCGAATGCACCCGCACTGCACGCGCGACGACACGGCGACGAACAGTAGAACGACATGCCCGATGGCACGATGAGAGGCGCGGCAAAGTGCAGCGAATCGGCGGCCATCATGGACGTGTCTCCAGCCAGATCGGATGCGCAACGCCGATCACGGCGAACGCGCTGACCGGCCCGAAATAGCGGCTGTCGAACGACGCCGGGTTGGTCGCGCTCAACAGGAACAGTTCGCCCGGTTGGAGACGGCGGCAAAGCTGCAAGGATGGCAGCGGCCGGCCCAGCCGGTCGGCAGGCAGGGCGGCGGCCACCGGCACGCCGTCGATGCGAACCTGGCCGGCGACGATGCAAACGTGTTGTGGCGCGACTGCGCCCACACGTTTGAGCAGCGGAACGCGGGTCGGCAGGTAGCCGCGCTGCGCAGCCAGCATGGCGGCCCTGTCGGGCAGCGGCATCAGCACGATGCTGTCCACGGACAGCGGACGTGGCCGCGAGGCGGTGCGCGGGTCGAACGGTTCGATGCGATACCAACCGACCGCCACGCTGTCGGACGGGTTGTAGGCCATTCGCGGCAGGGGCTGCACGAACGCCGCCCAGGCCAGCGCAGCGAGGCCGACGGTGGCGAAGCCTGCCAGCACGAGGCGAGCGCGCAGGCGCGAGCGAGGATGCGGCACGGGGCCGGTCGTGGAAATCGTGGTCATGGCAATGCCCTCCCGGCCAGCCAGGCGGCGTGCCGTTCTGCGGTGTATGTGGGTAGCGCCGAGCGCGCTGCGAGCCGGTTCGCGAGCGTGCGCCAGTACGCGGGCGATGTGTCTGCGGCTGCGATGCCCAGCGCCTCGATGCCGTCGATGCGTTCCAGCACGGCGCGCACGTTGGCATCGCCTTCGGCGTGCAGCAGCAGACGCGCGCCCGGCTGCACGCCGGGGATGCGCTGCACGGCGTCCAGCGGCGTGGCGGTCTGCATCACCATGAGCTGCCAGCGGATCGTGCCGTAGTCGTTGGCCTGCCAACGGATGCGGCACAGAACCGCGTTCGGCAGGAACACGGCGCAGCGCCGCCAGCGGTCGAGCTGGAGCGTGCGCGCCGGTTCGCCGAAGCGCAGGTAGAGCTTGAAGCGCGGTTCGATGTAGGCCAGCGCCACGCGCGTCAGCGGCACGTTGCCGGCCTGGCCGGCGAGTGTCGAAGGCGCCGGCGGCGGCGCAGCCGTGGGCGCACTTGCTTTGGGGGTGTGGGCGGTCGAAGCGGATGCGTTCACGGCGTGCCCTCCGGGGGAAACTCCCGCTCCAGCAGGTCGCGCAGCAGTTCGGCTACGGTCACGCCTCGCGTGAAGGCCGACACCTTGATGCGCGCCCGCATGGCGGGCGTGATGTCGAGCGTCAGTCGAGCGGTGTAGAGGTCGCCTTTCTGCACGGCATCTGCGTCGCCCTGGCGAATCCACGCTTCGGCGTGCGGATTCGCTGGGGGACGCGCACCGATGCCGACGCGCTTGCTGCGTGGTGGTGGCTTCCCAGTCATGTCGGCCACCGCAGCAGTTCGTCGGTGAGCGCGGCGATCTCGCGGGCAGCGGCGCTGTCGGGCGCGGTTTCGCGGGCGAGCCGGCCAGCGGCTACGCTGTCGGCAAAGACGATGCGCTGGTGGATCTCCGAGCGCAGCGCGGGCAGCGGCTGTTCGGCCAGCGATTGCCGTGCCTCCCTGCCGATGATGGTGGTGCTGACGCGCCGGTTGATGACGAAGGCCGCGCGCAGCGCTGGCCGGAACACCTGTGCTTCGCGGATCAGTGCGACCATCTCGGCAGAAGCCCATACGTCGTAGGGGCTGGGCTGCACGGGGATCAGCACGCGCTCGGCCGCCAGCAGCGCGGAACGCGCGAGGGCGGCGATGCGCGGCGGGCCGTCGATGATGATGTGATCGGCCCGCCTGGCGAGTTCTGGCGCTTCCTGATGCAGCGTTTCGCGGGCAAGGCCCACGGCGCTGAACAGACGGGGCAGGCCCTGCTGGCTACGCCGCTGCGTCCAGTCGAGCGATGACCCCTGCGGGTCGGCATCCAGCAGGATGACATGCAGGCCGCGCATCGCCAGTTCGCCGGCGATGTGCGTGGCGAGCGTGGTCTTGCCGACGCCGCCTTTCTGGTTGAGAAACGCGAAGATCATGGCGCGGCCCTCCGAGCTGGAAAGCCGGCCTGGCCGTGCCGTTTCGTGGTTGTCCACCGAAACGGCGCGCTTCTACTAAAAGTTATGTATTTCTTGTTAGGTAAGTTAGAGGGAACGCAAACCCGCGCCGTTGTTGGCTTTCCGGCGTTTTCGTACTCCTGATAGCACGAGGGTCGTACTCCTGATAGCACGATACCCGGTACTCCTGATAGCACGAGGCCGTCCACAGGTTCTCCCGCAGTTATCCCCGTGCCGCGTGCGGCACGGGCCGGAAGGTCAGCAGCTCGGTGTTGTCGTCCGGCATCCGCTCGATGCCGAGGACGTAGCCGGGCAACGACTGCCGCGCCACCAGGGCGCGCACGTCGTAGGCGAAGTCCGAGAAGCGGGCCGCGCTGCCGGATTTGCGGTACAGGTGTCGGAAGTCGAATTGCCAGCCGTGCTCCTGCCGCCCGCCATGCTTGCGCACCAGGCGGTACAGCCAGCGTTCGATACCGCCCTTCAAGCGGAAATAGGCCGGGTCGATGGTCAGCACCAGGGCGGCGTCGAGCACGCCGGCATAGAACCAGTCCGGCAAGATCAGCTCGATGCCCAGCGGGGTGCCGCTGGCGTCGGCGAGTTCCTTCCACTCGTTGATCCACGAGAAGCGATGCAAGCGCCTTCCCGTGGTTTCGCGGATGGACGTGGCCACCGTGGTCGATTGCAGCCGGTCGAGGGCGGCCTTCAGGCGCTGGTAGTCGTTGAGGGACGTGCCGCGCCCGATGAAGCGCAAAATCTCGTAAGGCGTGGCGCGTATCCAGCGCGACGGGCGCAGGCCCGCGTCGCGCGCCTCCACGATCTGCGAGGCGGCCCATATCAGCACGTCGGCATCCCATATCGTTGCGATGCCGTGCTCCTGCGTGCCTTCCACGCGAATGGTGACGTTCCCGCTGCGGAAGTCGATCGGCGCCGTGCGCCGCGACTTGGCAAGCGAGAAGAACGGAAAGGCCATCAAGTCCTGGGAATCGCGTGGCGCCATGTCGCCCGGCAGCGCGCGGAACAGATCGAGCTGTTCGCGCTGCGGCAAGGCTTGCCCTGGCGGGCTGGACATGGCGAAGGCCACCCACGCGCCGACGATCAGCGGCCATCACGGTAGTCGCCCGCGTGGCGCTCGGCGTATTCGGGATCGGACGTGGCCTCGTAGCTGCGCTGGTCGGCCCAGGCATCGAGGTCGGACACCGCGTACATGACGCGGCGGCCGAACTTGCGGAACTTGGGGCCGCCGCCGATCACCCGCTGCTTCTCCAGCGTGCGCGGCGACAGCCGCAGGTAGTCGGCGGCTTCGTCGTTTGTCAGGTAGCGTTGAGGCTGCGAGGTCGCAGTGACGGCAGCGGCGGCAGGCCGCGAGGGAGCAGGTCGCATGGGATGTACCTCCATCAAGCCCGGCCACACCACGCGGCCGGATAGAGGCACTCTCAAGAAAGCAAGGCTTCTTGCTAAGGGACGATTCGCACGGGTCGAGAAACGTCCCCCCTAATGCGACGGGAACATTGGAAGCTGCGCTAGTCGGCGGTAGCCGCCGTGCATCAGCTCATCGCCGCGGCGTACCAGCCGCCGTACGCGGGCACGCAATGCACTGTCTTTGTGCCAGTCGGCCGCGACGGCATCCGCGCCGAACAGACCTTCGCCCACCTCGCGCAAGGAGGCTCCCGCGAGGGTCGCGTCGAGCGCTTGCAAGGTATGCAGTTCCAGCAGCGCGGCGGGCGTGGGGCGGGAGCGGGCTGTTGCCACAGGCGTGGCCACGGTTGCGGCAGATAGCGCATCCAGCTTCGCAGCGAGCGTGCGGTAGCGCGCACAGGGCGTGGCGCAGGCGCGTGTGGCGTAGAGATAGGCCGAACCATCTTCCAGGTCGGGTGCGAGTGCCAGCCGAACGCAGCAGCCTGGCCAATGCGATACGAGCACCAGGCGCTTGCCGTCGTGGGTCAGTTGCTTGCGCCCAGGAATGCGCCAGAACTCGAAGGTATGCGCATCGGGTGGTGGGTCGGCGTCGGGGTATAGCTGCACCACGGCATCGTGATCGGGGAACCAAGCAGGATGTGCGTCGCGCGCATCCAGGCCGGGATCTTCCAGCAGGCGCAGGCCCCAGGCCTGCGCCGCATCAGGCTTGCGACGCCGGCGTAGCCAGTCGCGCCGGTAGCTTGGATTCCTGCGCAAATACTCCCAAGCCAGCGCTGGGCCATCGAGGTGCAGCGTGTAGAGATACGCGGCCGTGGGATACCAGTGTTGGCTGCTGCGGTCAGTCATGGCGAAACCTCCCTGTTTCTGGGAACGTCGCCACAATTCCGCTGTGCGGGAGCTATCGAATCGCCATCAAGTGGTCATCAAACTCGGGTTACGCTTTAACTGCTGGTGTCAAGACAGATTCGCTCCAGTGCATTGCCGAAATCGTCTAAATGCGACGACTGCACCGCCCGGAAATGGGGTGCAGCATTGAACACCGTGCCGAATCTCGCGCCTGGCATCATGACTGTTTTGGTCAGGAGCGCACCACCCTGGTGCAAGCATGCGGATCAAGACTTGCCAGGTCTTGGCTAAGACCGAAATAGTCACAATGCGATACTTTTTGCCTGGTCGCGCTGGAATGCGTCAATCGGTGATCGAACCGTTTTCCTGAGCCAGTCGAACGTATTCCGACAGCGGCCGCGTCGGCTGGAAATACCGATCTCGTATCACGGGCTGCTTGAGCGGCCCGACGATGGACGCCAGATCGGACAGCTTCACCGTCGCCAGGGCAGGCATCCCGATCCCGAGGTCGATCAGGCCGTAGGCCGTATCGCCATCGGTCGGATCGAGCGCGGCCAATAGCCAGGTCGCATGTGCGTCCGGTGTGAACAGGCGCACCACGGGCAGCGGGTCACATTCCTGGCCTGCGGCGCGGGTGAGGCCGTGGGCCAGTAGGTGCACCCGGTCTTCCTCGGTGACAAGCGTGGTCAAGGCCGCGCCCCTTCCACGAACACACGCAATCGCCGAGGCGCATCTGTGCCTGCGGACGGATGCACGTATGCGCAAGCGCACGAAGCCGCAAAAGCGGAGAGGCACGAAGGCGTATTGGTGGAAGTCAGGAAAGACACGGATGCGGTTCCCTGGGTCTGAGGAAATCCGCAGATGCGGATCTCCGTAAAAGCACGGAAAAGGAAAACATCACCACCAAATGAACACTATAGATTGTAGTCCTATAGGGCGCAATGGGCTGTCATCTTGGTTTTTTGGGGAAACCATAGGTGGCAGCGAAGAACTCATTGGCAGCGGCGATTCGGACGGTAAGGAAGGCGCGTGGTTTGAGCCAGGAAGCGTTCTCCAACGTGTCCAGTCGCACCTACATGAGCACGCTGGAGCGCGACCTGAAAAGCCCAACCATCCAGAAGCTGGCCGATCTGTGCGAGGTCATGGAAGTGCATCCGCTCACGCTGCTCACATTGGCTTATGCCGGTGACAGCACCCGCGAAGCTGATGAATTGCTGGCACAGGTGCGCCAGGAACTCAGGGCGATATTGGAAGAGCCCGACACGCCTTAGCGCGTTGGCGTGTGGTACTGAATTGCAGCAAGCGGAGCGCGCAGCGCCGCAGGCGCGAAGGCGTGAGGGATTGAAGCCGGATGGCCGTGACGGCTTGCCGGCACGGGGCGAAGCCCGAAAGCCCGGCGGCGCTTACAGCGCCGACACGCCACACACCGCTCGTTGACACGGATTGCGAGCCACAAGGCACGCATGCAGGCCCGCCGTGACGGGCGTATCCAGCACGCGGCAGCAGCAGAAATCCTGCGCGTGCGGTGCTGCGATCAGCAGCATCGCGCCCCGCCGCAGTGGGCGGGACGCGGTAAGCGGCTGTCAGGCCGCCTTCGGCTTGTTGCGCGACCAGATCAGGTCGTGCGTGCCGTCCTCGTTCTCGATCAGGCGGGCATAGACCGTCGCCGGGAACGAAGGGTCGTCGATGGATACGGACAGGTATTCCCGCCCGGCCTCGCTGGTCTTCTTCCACGCTGCGCCGACTTCGTGGCCAGCCGCTTGCAGGTGGAAGTCGGGGGCGTTCTCGGTGTCGCCCTTGTCGTTGGGAACCAGCTTGACCTTGACGTTGAGCGTCAGGGTGCGAAGCGTGCCGGTGAAGCCGTCTTTCTCTGCGGTGAAGGTGCCGATGTTAGCCATGATGTTTCTCCTTTCGGGTTGAACAAGGTCGCGCCAGTGCGTCCTTGTTGTGATCCGGCCGGCGGGGGATGGGCTGGTCGCACCGCACAGCGGTCGCAACAACGTGGAGAACCTGGAAGCGAAAAGAATTTGTCCCGCGAGGAATGCGCGCAGCGCAGGGGAAATTGTTTTCGCTGCAAGGTTGCGGCCATCAAGCACAAGGCGCAGCCGCGCCACCGCCAGGATTCACAACAAGACAAGGACGCACAGGCCGCCCGCTCCCGAATGGAGACGTGGCCAACTCGGCATCCCCGCGTGACGGCTGCACCGGCTTGCGCCCTGACGCGGGCCAGGTCAATGCCCCGACGACAAGGCCAGAGCGCCCCTGCCGCAGCTCACGGCCACATACTGAGGCGTGGTGTGGAAGCTCCATAGAAGCGAGGCTGGGCGGCGTGTCGGTGAACCGTCTTTCGTGACGTACAGACAACGAACCGCCAGCGTCGGGGACGGCACGCTTTCGTGCAACCTGCCGCAGCAAGCCGGGGCGTAGCCACACCAGCCCCGCCCATTGCGGCGGGGCTCGGTCGAATCGTTGGCGGCGCGATGCGCCGCCACACTTGCTGGCTTCGTGGATTTCGCGCACGAGCGCCCTTGTGCGTGGCCCCATCGCCGCCTGTCCGAAGGCGGCGATGGGGCGTTTTGGCTTTGAGCAGTGAAACCGGGCGCGGCCACCGCCGCGCCCGGAGTTTTCGACCACCGGCCCCAAGGCGGCACGGCTTGGGGCCGGTGCGGCTCGTTATTCCTTGGTTTCGATGATCCACCACACGGCGCGCGGCAAGGCGCGGCCCGTGAGGGGATGCAGATCGGTCAGGTCGGCGCGGGCCGTCCAGCCACGCGGCGGACGGTAGCCGCGCACGTCGCCGTCGCCGTGCCAGCGGCGGGCGCGCACCGTGCCGGAGGCATAGGTCGCAGCTATGCGGGGGCGGTTTGCGGGTTGGTGGGTCATGGCAGGCATCCTCAACATGAAGCGCCCCGGCCGGAACCGGGGCGCTATCTACGGTGCGAAGTCACGCGGCCAAAGCCTCGGCCTGCGGCTGGTCATCCGCCACGGCGGCCACTTCTTCCTGTGCTTCGGCTTCGCCATCCGCCGGCGCGTCCTGCCCGGTCTGCTGCGGGCCTTCGGAGCGGAAG
Organism: Stenotrophomonas sp. 78350_Sma; assembly: GCF_056482105.1. Lineage (NCBI taxonomy): Bacteria > Pseudomonadati > Pseudomonadota > Gammaproteobacteria > Lysobacterales > Lysobacteraceae > Stenotrophomonas > Stenotrophomonas sp. 78350_Sma. The sequence goes on from NZ_CM151182.1 coordinate 4,263,651, forward strand.
ATGGCGGGCATCCAGCCGGTGCCAGCGGCCAGCCGTTCGGCTTCGCTGGCAATGTCGCCCTTCTTCAACTTCGCCAGTCGGGTGACGTGCGAGGGCGCGAACCCGCCAACGGCTTCCAGAATCGCGGCCTTCGGCACATGCCGGAAGTAACCCTCATTGGTGGGCTGCCACCACGCGGCCATATCCAGCCCCACGGCCTGCGCCAGTTCCGCGCCGGGCTGGTGCGGCGTGGCGCGAGGCGTCACCACGTCCACCGTGGAAGCTAAGCACACGGCCAACAGCCGCACCAGTTCATCCTGTGATTTCGCCAGCAGCGCGGCGAACAGTTCGGCGCTGTCCTCCGGCAAGGTTTCGCCTGCCACCTGTTGCAGTTCGCGCAGCGCCACGGCGGCGGGTGATTCCGGCCAGTCCGGGGCCATGCCTTCCAGCCGGTCTTGCACCGTGAGGCGCACACCCAGCGGCAGGTCGTGCCCGTAGTGCCTTTCCTGCAAGACGGTCTGCACCATGCCATGCACCACGGCGGCCAGCGCTGCTTGCGGATGCCGTGCAACTTCGATTTGCAGCGCAGCGGTACGGTGCGCGCTCAACCGCTGCGCCAGTCGGTCAGACATGGCGGCGGTCTTGGGCTGCTCGTCGTCCTCGCCTGCGTCCTCGTTCGCGGCTTCGCCTTCGCTGCCGAAACCCTGCCGCAGCCGCTCCAGCGTGCGCAGTGCCTTGGCCTCCGCTTCGCGCAGCAGCCCGCGATGAATCGCGGCCTGCCCGTCGCGGTCGATGGTGACAATGGCACCGGCTGCGGCCTTCACGTTGGCCGCATAGTCCAGCAAGCCATCTTCCAGCGCCTGCAACTGCTCGCCCAGGCGTTCGCCTTCTTCCTGCAAGGCATCGGCCTTTTCCTCGTCCTCGTCGTCCAGCGCGGCATCCACCGCCTCGGCCAGTTCGTGCAGCTTGGTTTGCAGCTTCTCGATGCGCTGCGCGTCGCGCTTGTTCGGACTGCGGCGTTCCCTTGGCGCACGCTGGAAGGCTTGCAGATCGGCATGGGTCATGCCCGGCGTGGCATCCACCCACGCCCAGCCCTCGGCCTGCACCTTGGCGGCGATACCTGCCAGCTTGTCCTGCGCCAGCCGTTCCAGCAGTGCGGCATCGGTCAGATACACGCCTTTGTCGCCCTCCGCGAACAGGTCGCGGCGGATGCCACCGCCTTCCTGCTCGTAGCCGTCCAGCCCGACAAAGCGCACCAGCGGATGCCGGTAGGCGTCGATTTCGCGTTCGGTCAGGCGGTCGCGCAGGTTGTGCGGGCCGCGCTGCCATGTGGGCGCATCGTAGAACGCGGCTTCCTGCGCAGCATGGTCGTCGGTGATGGCGAGGGCCATCAACTGGTCAAGGCTCACGGCCTCGGCCCGGTAGTCGGCCAGCAGGCGCGGCGACACGTTGGCGAGTTTCAGACGGCGCTGCACCACCAGCGGCGTGACGCTGAAATCCGCTGCAATGTCCTCGATGCTGCGGCCTTCGGCCACGAGCGCGGCGAACGCCTCGAACTGGTCGGCGGGGTGCATGGCTTCGCGCTGCACGTTCTCGGTGAGGCTGGCCGTGCGGGCGGTGCCATCGGCCACCAGCAGGCAAGGCACCTCCCATTCCTTGCTAATGCGGTGCTTTTTCGCCAGCAGCTTCAACGCTGCGAGGCGACGGTCACCGGCCACGACCTCGTAATGCTCGCCATCGGCGGCGGCAATCACGATGAGGTTTTGCAGCAGGCCGACACGCTGGATGCTGGCGGCGAGTTCGGGAATGGACATGCGCGGGGTCTTGCGCACGTTGCGGCCAGTGGGACGCGACACCAGCCGCGACAGCGGAACCAGAATCAGGTTCTTGGTCGGATCAGCGGCTTCCAGCGGGATAGCGGCGGCGGTGTTGATGGCGCGGGCTTCGGTTTGGGTAACGGCGTTCATGGTGATAACTCCTATCGGTTCAGGGATGCAGCAGCGAAGAAAGCGACAAGGGCTGCTGCCTGCCCCTGCCGCGTGGGGATTCAGGCTTTCAACTGGCGCATGCCATCGGCCAGCAGCCAGAGGGCGCGATTTAGTCGGATGTTTTGGTCGATGCCCTGCACCGGGCGGGTTTGCTGTCGGCGCCCGTTGGCGCTGCGGCCACGCAGCCCGCCTTGGGTCAGGTTTTCTTGGGTGCGGTTGAACACGCTCCACAGGTCGGGGCGGCGGTCGTCGAAGCGGCGCGGCATCAGGATTTGCGATTCCGTGATGGGCGCGGGCTTGTCGGGGTCGTCGTACTTGAGGGCGAGCGCGGCGCGGGCGAACACTTCGGATTCGCCATCGTCCAAGGTGATGCCGCGCATGGCATCGCGCGATTCCTTCACCCGATCGAAACCGCTCAAGACTTCGTAAGCCCCCTCAATGACCAGACCGGCCACGTCGCCTTTATGGGGCACTCGCACATCGGCCACGGTGTTGCCGCAGACAAGGCCATTGCTGCACACGAACCGGAACATTCCGGCCAGCATCTGATAGCTGCTGGTGCCGTCGTGCGAGTTCAGCAGCACGATTTCGTTGGCCTCCGCGCCGTTGATCTGGCTGGCATGGCGCAAGCGAATCATGTGTTTGGTGTGCTCGCGCTTGCCTTCGTCGCGCACGCGGGTTTGCGTCACCATGAAAGGCTGGAAGCCTTCTTTGCGAAGCTCGGTCAGCACGGCGGCGGTGGGGATATAGGCGTACCGCTGCGAACGGCTCTCGTGCGGGGCATCCGCGAAGATGGACGGGGCCACGCGGTGAATCTGGTCGTCGGACAGCGGGTAATCGCTGCGCAGCGAGGGGGAGCGGAAAGCGAAACGGGATGCGAGTTGCATGGTCTTTCTCCTGACAAAAGAGGTTTGCTGTTCACACCGCACACCGGATTTCTAGATTCGGAGCCCAGCCTTTCGGCTGTTTGGTGCGGTCGGCACGAGGAACCCGGTTGGCCCTGTTGCCACCGTCTTTCCTGAGTTCATCGCCCGCGCCCAAAGGAGCGCGCGGACGGGGGCCGTCAAGGAGCCAAGCGCAGGGTTGGTGCGGCCCGCAGGCGCAGCCGAGGACACGGCCCTGCGCGCCTTGACGGCACACGGTCGCGGGCTACGGTCGCGGGTAAGGTGATGAAGTCAGGGGAGACGGCTGGACAAGGCAACGGCCATCCCTTTGTGCTGACCGCACGCAAGCGAAGCGCGCAGGCCCGAAGCTGGAAGCCGGGCCGTAGGCGTCAGCGATGCGGAAGGCTGGCGAAGCCAGTCCCGCCAGGGATGAGCGACTAGCGAACCTGGAGCAGCGCGATCCGCGAAGCGGAGACGCAAGAGGACTCTTCGTTTACCATTTGTTTCGCAAGCAAATGATGGGAAAGCAAGAACACGGAGATATAGAGATGATTGTCTGCATCAACCGCCTCAAACAGTTCGGAATCTTCAGCGACTTCAATGGAACGAAGATCCAAAAGTTCGGCCGGTACAACCTGGTCTATGGTTGGAATGGAACAGGCAAGTCAACGTTATCGAATCTATTCTCTTGCTTTGAGCTTCGCTCGATGGTTCCCCGCTTCAGCACGGGCCAATTTTCAGTAGTTCTGGAGGATGGCTCAACGATCACGGAATCCACACTCCACTCATCCCAATTGAATATTCATGTTTTCAATCAACGCTTCGTGCATGAGAACATTGATTGGGACAAATCCGTAAAGAGCATCCTTCTTATTGCGAAAGAGAAGATTGATGACTTGCAGAAGCTGGAGAAGCTGAAGAGCGAGCTTCAGTCGAAAAAGAAGGCTCACGACGACAAGCAAAGCGATATCAAGAAGCAGCGTGAGGCATTAGAGAAGTTCCTGACCAATGCTGCCAAGAAAATGAAGCTTGGACTTCAGGCGATTGATACGAGCGACAGTTATTACTTGAATTACGACCGCCGCAAGCTCTTCAACTTCATACAGAATAACGGCGAGACAATTATCAAGGCGGAGTCGGTTCTTCCAGATGAGAGGGTTATCGACCTTACGAATGCCGCCAAGCCAGATCAGCTTCCAAGCATTGCTTTCGCCTCAACGGCCATTGAGCCGGACTACTTTAAGAAAGCGGCGGGCCGCATCAGAGATTTGATTGGGACTACGGCGGTCAATCAAGCAATCCAGCGGCTGACCGATAACCCGGAAATCCGCGAATGGGTTCAAGCAGGCTTGGAAATCCATAAAAACCACGACTCGCAATCCTGCGAGTTCTGCGGCTCTCCGTTCGCCCAGCTTCGTGCCGAGGCGCTTGCTGCCCACTTCAGCAAGGAGTTCACGGAGTTTCAGAGCCGACTTCAGAACGCGGCGACATGGATTGAATCTCAAGGCGCTCCAGCTAATCAGTTTCCCGCATCGACCGAGTTTTATAAAGAACTATCGGCCGAGGCAGAGAAGCTTCAAAAGGACTACGCAACTGCTGCTGAAAAGATCGACCAGCAAATCGACGCCTGGCGGGAAGCCCTGAAGGCCAAGATCACAGACCCTGGGAAGACAGACATTCAGATCTCGGATGTGGTTGAAGACGATGTCACCAATTTCAATGACATCCTGAAATCGATTGTTGCTCTCGTTGGAAAGCACAACAATAAGACTTCAAATTTCAAATCTGAGACCTCAAAAAGCAAGGTGGCACTGGAGCTTCACTTTGCTGCGGCTGAGGTGCAAGAGTTTGACTATGCTGGAAGTGAGAAGAAGTGCAATGACCTTGAGTCAGAAGCAAAGAACGACCATAAGGAAATTGAAAAAATTAGTCTAGAGGTCGGAGCCATAGAAGCGGCGCTCTCGAATGAAACGGTCGGGGCAAAGGAGTTCAATGACATCCTGCATCGCTTCATTGGCCGCTCTGAGCTTTGCCTGAACTTCAATCAGAAGAAGAAAGGCTATGAGATCATCAGAAACGGGGTTGGTGAGCACGATGGGAATTTGAGCGAAGGTGAGAAAACTGCGATTGCATTTGTCTATTTCATCACGAAGCTCAAAGAAAATGGAAATAACATCAAGGATACGATCGTCGTCGTTGACGATCCGGTCTCAAGCTTTGATTCTAATCACTTGTTTCACGCCTACTCGTTTTTGAGAACGCAATGCACTGAAGCCAAGCAACTTTTTGTGCTGACTCACAACTTCACTTACTTTAAGCTAGTGAGAGACTGGTTCACTGGCACCAATAGGAATCGAGTCAAAAAAGGCAACGCCGAGAATTGCTTCTTTTATCGCCTGGATGCGCCACCTGGCTCCCCTCGTCACTCCCTACTTGTGGATGCCGACGACTCACTCAAGAACTACGGTTCCGAGTACCACTATATCTTCAAGAAGCTCTACGAATATAGGGCGCACACAACACTCAATCGAGATGAGGCGTTCTTGACCGCCAACCTCGCCCGAAAGCTTGTTGAATCGTTTTTCACCTTCAAATATCCAAGGCGTCGAAGCGACATTAGTCAATTGATGGAGGCTGGCCTAAAAGATTGCACCATCACGACACCAGAGCTTAAAGAAAAAATCTACCGCTTTATCAATAAGTATTCACATAGCGACGTTATTGAGATAACAGAGGAATCCGCAGAAAACTTGGCAGGCGAAAGCCACAGCGTCATCGGGAACATCTTCCAGTGGCTGGAAGAGGTGGACAAGAAACATTACGACGAGATGATTCAGGTTGCGACGGCCTGAGCATCAGGCCGCGAGGGCCATAGCTATGCCACCAGGCGCAGCAAAAAGGGGCCGAAGCCCCTTGGGCTAGATCAGCCCATGCTCGGCGAACGATGCCGTTTCGTTGCCCGCAACGATGATGTGATCGAGCACGCGCACGTCCACCAGACCCAACGCTTCCTTGAGCCGCTGGGTCAGCGCCCGGTCAGCCGCGCTCGGCTCGGGGTTTCCGCTCGGATGGTTGTGCGAAACGACGACCGCCGCCGCATTGAGCCGCAGCGCCTCCTTGACCACTTCGCGCGGATACACCGACGCACCGTCAATAGTGCCGTGGAACATCTCCCTGTATTCGATCAGACGATGGCGCGTATCCATGAACAGCACTACGAACACCTCATGCTCGAAGCTGGCCAACTTTGTACGCAAGTATTCCTTGACCGCCGCCGGCGAAGTGAACTCTGCTCCGCGCCGCATTTTCCGGTCAATGACCTGGCGCGCAGCTTCCAGAATGTCGTCGGCCGATGCCGGTAGATAGCGCCCGTGCGCGTCGCGCACCAGCAGACAGGAATCGAACGAGGGAAAGGACAGTTGCGACATGATCGTGCTCCGGTTGCTCGGGCGGAATTGCCCGGAACCGGCGGCAGCACGGCGCAGCGCAAGCAGTCAGGGGTCGCAGACGGCCGCCAGGACGCAAGCGCGCATGGCGCGCGCCGCCCTTGACGGCGAGAACGCCGTGATACGGTGAAGGGAACAGCAAGACCGCCCACACCCGCCCACTGCACAGAGTCGATTTTTGGCAAGCGGAGCGCGCAGGCCCGGATCAACGAGCCGGGACGGAGGCGTCAGTGATGGAAGCCCGACAGGGGCGAGACTCGCGCAGCGAAGCTCGATGCGCAGCACGACAGCGCGACGGCGGCACGCCGGGACGCCCGACTGCTTGGGACAGGACTACTCGTTGTCCGTCTTGCGCTGCTCGATTTGCAACTGCGCCCGTTGCGTTGCCTGTTGCAGCCGCTCCACCAGCACGCCCCTCGGCGGCAAGGCGGTCAGATACTCGGCAACGTGGATGCCGGACTTGTCCAGCTCCAGCAATTCGATCTGCTCGCGCTTCTTGCCGGTGCAAAGGATGATCCCGAGCGGCGAGGCTTCCTCCGGCTCCCGTTCGTGCTTGTCTAGCCACCGAAGGTAAAGCTCCATCTGCCCTTTGTAGGCCGCCTTGAAGTCACCTACCTTCAACTCCACCGCAACCAGCCGCCGCAGCTTGCGGTTGTAGAACAGAAGGTCAAGGTGGAAATCCTCGTCGTCGATCGGAATGCGCTTCTGCCGGGCGACGAATGAGAAGCCCGCGCCCAGCTCCAGCAGGAAGGACTCCATTTCACGGATGATCGCCGCTTCCAAGTCGCCTTCCTGCCAAGTGTCCCGCAGGCCCAGGAAGTCGAGGATGTACGGGTCGCGCATGACCAGGGCCGGCGACATGCGCTGCGCATCGCGCAGGGTCGCCAACTCCTGCGCTATGGTTTCTTCCGGCTTTTGGGAAAGCGCCGTGCGCTCGTACAGCATCGAGTCGATACGCTCGCGCAGCGTCCGCACGCTCCAGCGTTGGGTGCTGGCCATCTGTGCGTAGTAGTCCCGCTGGAGCGGGTCTTTCAGCGGCATCAGGGCGATGAAGTGCGTCCAGCTCAATTCTCGTATCAGTGATACGAGAATTCGCTCGTCGGGGAAGGTGGCGGCGAACTGCACCATGCGGCGCAAGTTCTGCTCTGCAAAGCTGCTGCCGTACTCCTCCACCAACTGCGCAGCCAAGGTGGGCAGAACTTCCTTGCCGTAGGCGCCCCGGCGCCTGTCCAAGACCTGCGTGTGGATGCGTTGGCCGATGCGCCAGTAGAGCATCGTAAGCTCGCTATTCACCGTCGAGGCGGCGCGCAAGCGCGCCGCCTCGATCAGTGCCCGAATGTCGCCCAGCAGCGCCGCGGGCGCTGCGAGCGATGCTGCTGATGGCCGGCGCCCGTTCATGCCACCGCCTCCGCAAGCTGCCGCGCGCCCGTGATGGCTTGGCGGCGGCTGGCCACCAGCTCGGCCGCCTCGCGCACCGGCTTGTCCTCGGTGTGGACGTAGTGCATGAACATCGCCACGGTCTTGTGGCCCGTCAGCTTCATTCCCACTTTGGTCGGCACACCGGAATTGGCAATGTCGGTGGTCGAGCGATGACGGATGCCGTGCGTGCCTACGTGCGGCACGCTGGCGGCCTTGAGCGTCCGGCACCAGCCGCCATAGTGCTCGCCAAAGGTCAGGTGCTTGGCCGGGTCGTTCGGCGACGGCAGGACGTAAGGGCAGCCTTCCAGACGCGGCGCCGTCGAAAGCAGCCGATAGGCTTCCTCGCTCATGGGCTTGGAAATGCCGCCAACCTTGCTGTCGGGCCACACCACGCGCCGGTTCTCGAAGTCCAGCCAGCTCCATTCGAGCGGGCAGATTTCGGAGCGCCGCGCCGCAAACTCGAATTGCAGCCGGATCGCCAACGGGATGACGTAGTTCTCCAGCCCCTCCGCCTCCAGTTTCTCCAACTGGCGGAAGATCCGCACCATTTCCTCGTCCACGATGAGCCGGGTTTCCTTGCCCGGCGGGTACATCGGGACGTGGCGGCACGGATTCGTGCCGTCCGGGCGGAAGCCCCAGACTTCGGCCAAGTTGAACATCTTGCGCAGCACGCCGAAGGTCTTGTTGGCCTCGGTCGGCTTGTAGGCCAGCTTTTCCATGAGCCCCGCAATGTCGGGCCGCTTCACGTCATGCACCTTCTTGCGGCCCAGCAGCGGGATGATGTTGCGGTCGATGACGCCCTGGTAGCCGTCCTGCGTGCTGACCTTGTTGCGCTTCTTGGAGTAGTCCTCCATGAACTTTTTGCACAACTCGGCCATCGTGGGCGCCTTGCGCGCCTCGGCCTTGGCACCGCCGGGATCACCACCCCGGCGAACCTCGGCCAGCCAGTCCTGCGCTTTGACCCGCGCCTGTTCGACGGTTAGCTCCCCGTAGAGTCCCAGCGAGGGCTTGCGGGGCTGGCCAGAGTTCGTGCGGTACTGGAGCATGAACACCCGGCGTCCCGTCGAGGTAATCTTGCAAAGGAAGCCGGGCACGACGGTATCCCGTAGTTCGATGTCCTTCGCCTGGGGTTGCGCCGACTCTACGGCGGTCTTGGTGAGCTTGATCTTTGCCATGATGACTCCTTGGAACGACCCGGATTCCAGGAGCCAGATAGGAGCGGCGCGAGGGAGAACCGGGTCAAGTTTCAGAAAGCACCGGCATATGATGGAAGCGCGTAAGCTATTGATAAACCTGCTGTATCGGGCTACGTCGCAGTCCAGCGAACTACCGGGCTGGAGTCATCGTGAAACAAAAAACCCCGCCTCGCGGCGGGGTTCTTCTTTGCATCGGGAAGACGCGCCGACCAGGGCCGGCAACGTCCGACGCGGGCGTGGACCTTAGAAGTCCATGCCGCCCATGCCACCCATGCCGCCCATGCCACCGGCGCCGCCCATGGCCGGCTCGTCCTTCTTCGGAGCTTCGGCAACCATGGCTTCGGTGGTGATCATCAGGCCAGCGATCGAGGCCGCGTTCTGCAGGGCCGAACGGGTCACCTTGGTCGGGTCCAGGATGCCGAACTGCAGCATGTCGCCGAACTCGCCGGTGGCGGCGTTGTAGCCGAAGCTGCCGGTGCCTTCCTTGACCTTGTTGATGATGACCGACGGCTCTTCACCGGCGTTGGCAACGATTTCGCGCAGCGGGGCTTCCATCGCGCGCAGGGCGATCTGGATGCCGTGGTTCTGGTCTTCGTTGGCACCCTTCAGGCCGGCCAGTGCGGTGACCGCACGGACCAGGGCAACGCCGCCGCCCGGGACCACGCCTTCTTCAACGGCTGCACGGGTCGCGTGCAGGGCGTCGTCGACGCGGTCCTTCTTTTCCTTCATTTCGATTTCGGTCGAAGCACCGACCTTGATCACGGCAACGCCGCCGGCCAGCTTGGCCACGCGTTCCTGCAGCTTCTCGCGGTCGTAATCGGAGGAGGTGTCCTGGATCTGGGTCTTGATCTGGCCGACGCGTGCGTCGACGGCAGCCTTGTCACCCACGCCATCGATGATGGTGGTGTTTTCCTTGGAAACCTGCACCTTCTTGGCGCGGCCCAGGTCCTTGATGGTGGCCTTTTCCAGCGACAGGCCAACTTCTTCGGAGATCACGGTGCCACCGGTCAGCACGGCCATGTCTTCCAGCATCGCCTTGCGACGGTCGCCGAAGCCCGGAGCCTTGACGGCCACGACCTTGACGATGCCACGGATGGTGTTGACCACCAGGGTGGCCAGCGCTTCGCCTTCGACTTCTTCGGCAACGATCAGCAGCGGCTTGCCGGCCTTGGCGACGCCTTCCAGCACCGGCAGCAGGTCACGGACGTTGGAGATCTTCTTGTCGTGCAGCAGGATGAACGGGTCATCCAGGTCAGCGGTCTGCGACTGCTGGTTGTTGATGAAGTACGGGGACAGGTAGCCGCGGTCGAACTGCATGCCCTTGACCACGTCCAGCTCGTTGTCCAGGCCCGAGCCTTCTTCAACGGTGATCACGCCTTCCTTGCCGACTTCCTTCATCGCGTCGGCGATGATCTGGCCGATCGACTCGTCCGAGTTGGCCGAGATGGTACCGACCTGGGCAATCGCCTTGTCGTCAGCGGTCGGCTTGGAGATGGTCTTCAGCTCGGCAACGGCGGCCACGACGGCCTTGTCGATACCGCGCTTCAGATCCATCGGGTTCATGCCGGCGGCAACAGCCTTGGCGCCTTCGCGGATCAGGGCCTGGGCCAGCACGGTGGCGGTGGTGGTGCCGTCGCCGGCGTCGTCGTTGGTGCGCGAAGCGACTTCCTTCACCATCTGTGCGCCCATGTTCTCGAACTTGTCAGCCAGTTCGATTTCCTTGGCGACGGAGACGCCGTCCTTGGTGATGGTCGGGGCGCCGAAGCTCTTTTCCAGCACGACGTTGCGGCCCTTCGGGCCCAGGGTGGCCTTGACGGCATTGGCGAGAACGTTGACGCCGCGCACCATGCGCGAACGGGCGTCTTCACCGAAACGAATATCCTTGGCAGCCATTGCAGTTACCTCATTGGTAGCGCCGGGCCATGCCCGGCGGCTGGGTGTTTGGAATCAGGGGATGAAGCAGGTCGCGCCGAGGCTCAGCCGATGACGGCGAGCACGTCGTCTTCGCGCAGGACCTTGTACTCGACGCCTTCGCTCTTGTACGAGCTGCCGGCGTACTGGCCGTAGATGACCTTGTCGCCAACCTTCAGCGACGGCGCACGCACGCTGCCGTTGTCCAGCGGCTTGCCCGGGCCGACGGCCACGACTTCACCCTTGGTGGACTTTTCCTTGGCCGAATCCGGAATGACGATGCCACCGGCGGAGATTTCGTCGGCTTCGATCGGCTTGACCACAACGCGGTCGTGCAGCGGCTTGATGCTCATGAGAGACCTCTTAAGTTATTGATTGGTCTGAAAAAGTCTGGCGATGTTAGCACTCACCTCAGGTGACTGCCAGCATCGCTCGCGAAAAAGCCCGACGAATCGGGAGCAGGACAGAGATGGAGCTGCCCCCGGGCCTTTCAAGGCCGTCCCCGGAAAAAATTTCGGTGCGGCCAGGCCCGCACAGCGCGTCCCTGCATGAAGACGTTCAGCCCGGTGAAACGCATCCATTCGGTCCTCGGCGCCCTCGACTTTTGGTGATCCGCGTCGCACTGTCAGATATCTGACGTTCATTTACGACAAAGTGTCACTGGATCGGCCTTAGGCTCGGCCGCGCATTCCCAATCACAAGGAGTTGTCGATGCGATTGCTGTCCCCGCTTGCCGCCGCCTGCCTGCTGGCGCTGGCCGCCGCGCCGGCCCAGGCCGAGGTCTTCATCAACGAACTGCATTACGACGACAGCACCGCCGCCGGTGACGTCGGCGAAGCGATCGAGGTCGTCGCCACCGCCGGAGAGGACCTGTCCGGCTATCGGCTTTACCTCTACAACGGCAGCAATCCTTCGGCCGCCACGGTCTACGCCAACAACCCGGTCCCGGCCGGTACCGCCGCGGGCTGCGGCAGCGCCAGCATCGCCGTGGTCAGCTACCCGACCAACGGCCTCCAGAACGGCCCGAACGATGGCATCGCCCTGGTCGATGCCAGCGGCAAGGTGGTCCAGTTCCTCAGCTACGAGGGCGCCATCACCGCCTCCGGTGGACCTGCCGCCGGCATGACCAGCCAGAACATTCCGGTGGCCGAGACCAACAGCACGGCGCCGGGCACCTCGCTGCAGCTGACCGGCAGCGGCAGCCAGTACGCACACTTCACCTGGGCCGAGTCGGCCAGGCAGACCTTCGGCAGCTGCAACAACGGCCAGACCTTCAGTGGTGGCGGCACCCCGGGCCCGAACACGCCGCCGTCGGTGTCCACCACCACCCCGGCACAGGGCAGCAGCACCTTCCCGGCCGCGGCCGATCTGGAAGTGGTGTTCAGCGAGACGGTGAACCTGGCCAGTGGCGCCTTCGCGCTGAGCTGCGGCACTTCCGGCAGCGTGCCGCTGACCTTCCCCGCCAGCGGGCGCAGCGTGAAGCTGTCCACCAATACCGCGCTGGTGGCCGGTGAAGCCTGCCGCTTCGACATCCGCGCCGCGCGCATCACCGACCTGCAGGGCGCGCACCCGGCCGCCGACAGCCGCATCGCCTTCACCGTGGCCAGCACCGGCGGCAATCCCGACCCGGGCAATCCGGGCGTGCCGGCCGGCTACTACTCGAAGGTGAACACGTCCAGCCCGAGCCAGCTGCGCTGCTCGCTGCACGCCACCATCAAGGGCCACACCGCCTACCCGTACAGCGGCTCGGGCACCAGCACCTGGACCATCCTGGAGATTGCCGACGAGGACCCGAACAACCCGAACCGCATCCTCGACGCGTATCGCAACCGCAGCTACGCCAAGGTGACCGATCGCGCCGGCAGCGGCAGTGGCCTGAAGTACAACCGCGAACACACCTGGCCGAACTCGCTGGGCTTCGCCAGCACCACCGGTGACAAGGGCCTGCCGTACGCGCCGTACACCGACACCCACATGCTGTACCTGACCGATGCACAGTGGAACGCCGACCGTGGCAACAAGCCGTTCGCCAAGTGCGACGCCAACTGCGGCGAGCGCGCCACCGAGGCCAACAACGGCCAGGGCGGCGGCAGCGGTGGCTATCCGGGCAATTCCAACTGGGTGCGCACGCCGGACGGCAACACCGGCACGTTCGAGGTGTGGGGCAAGCGCAAGGGCGACATGGCGCGTGCGGTCATGTACATGGCCATCCGCTACGAGGGCGGCAAGGATGCGGCCACCGGCCAGTCCGAGCCGGACCTGGAGCTGACCGACGATCGCAGCAGGATCGTCAAGACCAGCAGCTCGCCGGCCTACATGGGCCTGCTGTCGACCCTGATCGACTGGCACCTGTCCGATCCGCCGGATGATGCCGAGCGTGCGCGCAATGACGTGATCTACAGCTTCCAGGGCAACCGCAACCCGTTCATCGACCACCCCGAGTGGGCAACCCCTGGCCTGTTCACCTCGGCCAAGCCGGCCACCTGCCAGCTGGCCAACTGACCGCGCAACGCAGCGGTCCATCGCCGCCGCCGGGCCCTGACCCGGCGGCGGCCCTATACTCGACGGTCATGTCGACCGTCGATCCCGTCCTGCTGCTGTTGACCACCTGCCCGGACCGGGCCAGTGCCGAGCGCATCGCGCACGCGCTGGTCGGAGAGCGCCTGGCCGCGTGCGTGACCCGCCTCGATGGCGCGCAGTCGACCTACCGCTGGCAGGGCGAGGTGACCACCGACGCCGAGCTGCAGCTGCTGGTGAAGACCACCGCAAGCCGCGTCGATCACGCGATTGCCCGGATCGTCGAACTGCATCCGTATGAACTCCCGGAGTGCATCGCGGTCGAAACCCGGGCCGGCCTGCCGGCGTATCTGGACTGGATCCGGGCACAGACCCGGGAGGACACTGATTGAAGACTCTGTTTGCGCGTGGCGCCGCCCTGTGCGCCCTGTTGTGGCTCTCGCTGCCAGCGTTCGCGCTGGATGAGAAGGACCTGCTGCCGGTGGACCAGGCGTTCGCGCTGACCGCCACCGCCCCCGAACGTGGCCAGGTACAACTGCAGTTCAAGATCGCGCCCGGCTATTACCTGTATCGCCATCGCACCAGCGTCAAGGCCGACCCGGCCTTCAATGCCGGCGCGCTGCAGATGCCCAAGGGCGACAAGCACCACGACGATTTCTTCGGCGAGGTCGAAACCTATCGCGAGCGCCTGCAGGCCACCCTGCCCGGCACGCCGACCGATGCAGCGGGCACCATCAGCCTGGAAGTACGCTACCAGGGCTGCGCCGATGCCGGTGTCTGCTACCCGCCGCAGAAGCGCGTGGTGCAGGTCACCCTGCCCGGTGCCGGTGCACAGGCCACCGCCCCGGCCCCGCGTGCCGGGGCCGCCAGCCCGTTCAACAACCCGCTGGCCGGTGCCGGCAACAGCGGCGGCCTGCGCCTGCCGAGTGCGGCCAGCAACAGCCAGGCGCTGCCGCTGCCGTCGGAACAGGCGTTCGGCTTCGACGCCATCGCCAGTGACGGCAACACCCTGCTGCTGCGCTTCAGCCCGGCGCCGGGCTACTACCTGTATCGCGACCGCACTTCGGTGAAGCTGGACGGCAGCACCGGGGTGCTGGCCGACAAGCTGCGCTGGCCTGCCGCGCAGTCGCATCGCGACGAACACTTCGGCGATGTCGCGGTCTACTTCAACCAGGTGGAAGTGCCGCTGCCGCTGCGCCGCTCCGTCGCCGATGCAGTCGACAGTACCCTGGTGGTGACCTTCCAGGGCTGCCAGACCGATGGCATCTGCTACCCGCCGATGACCCGCCGGGTGAAGCTGTCGATCCCGGCCGGCAAGGTCAGCGCCAGCACCGACCAGGCACCGCCGCGCAACGAGGTGATCAGCCCATCGGCTGCGGCGCCACGCGAAGGCGCCAACGGCGCCCCCCTGCGCCTGCTGCCGACGGTGCCCAATACGGATGCCGCCCCCCCGGCCGTTGCAGGCGCCAGAAGCGGTAATGAGTTCGCTGCCGATGCGCGCGGTGACAACGCGCTCCGTACGCGTCCGCCGGCGACCACGCCGAATCCGGACCGTTCGTTCGTATGGGTGTTGTTGCTGGCCCTGGCCGGTGGCCTGGTGCTGAACCTGATGCCCTGCGTGCTGCCGATCCTCTCGCTGAAGGTACTGAGCCTGGCGCAAAGCGGCGAAAGCCCGCAGCGCGCGCGCAGCCACGCCCTCTGGTACACGCTGGGCGTGCTGGTCGCGTTCGCGGTGATCGGTGCGTTGATGGTCGGCCTGCGTGCGATCGGCAACGCCGTCGGCATCGGCTTCCAGCTGCAGCACCCGGGTGTGGTGGCGGCGCTGGCCTACATCATGTTCGCGGTGGGCCTGAGCCTGTCCGGCGTATTCACCCTCGGCGGTGGCATCGGCAACCTGGGCCAGTCGCTGGCCAGCCGCAGTGGCCCGGCCGGTGACTTCTTCACCGGTGCGCTGGCCTGCGTGGTCGGCAGTGCCTGCGTCGGCCCGTTCATGGGTGGCGCGATTGCCTACGCGTTCATTGCCCCGCCGCTGAAGGCGATGACCGTGTTCCTGTTCCTCGGCCTGGGCCTGGCGCTGCCGTTCCTGCTGATCGGCTTCGTGCCGGCGCTGGCGCGCCGCCTGCCCAAGCCGGGCCCATGGATGGAAACGCTCAAGCACGTGCTGGCCTTCCCGATGTATGCCACCGCGCTGTGGCTGCTGTGGGTGCTGGGCAAGCAGCGTGGCGTGGACGGCATGGCGCTGGTGCTGGGTGGCCTGCTGCTGTTCGCCTTCGGCCTGTGGCTGTTCGAACGCAACCGCTGGACTGGCTCGCGCGCCGTCACCCTGCTCGGCGTGCTGCTGGCAATCGGTGCACTGGTTCCCGCCTGGGGTGTGACCCAGCTGGCACCGCCGGCACGCGCCGCACAGGCCGCCAGCGACAACGTGGTGGAGTACTCGCCGCAGCTGCTGGACCGCCTGCGCGCCGACAACCGCGTGGTGTTCGTGAACATGACCGCCGACTGGTGCGTGAGCTGCAAGGCCAACGAGCGCGCCGTGCTGTCGCGGCCGGAGTTCAAGGAACTGCTCAAGCGCACCAACGCGGTGTACATGCGCGGTGATTACACCAACGTCGATCCGCAGATCACCACGTTCCTGGAAGAGCACAAGGCCGTCGGCGTGCCGCTGTACGTGGTGTACGGCCCCGGCGCGCCGCCGACCGTGCTGCCGACCCTGCTGACCCAGGCAGTGGTGGAGGAAGCGCTGCTGCGCACCGCACGATGAAGTGGCAACGGCCAGCGCTGCTGTGGACAGCGGTGCTGGCCGCCGGCCTTGGCCTGTGGGCCGGGCATCGATTGGCTCCCGCGCCCGCTGCGCCTGAGGCCATGCCAGCGGCACCTGCTGTGGCGGCTGCGGCACCCGTCCTGCAGGTCGGCGACAGCCTGCCCGCGCTGTCGCTGCCCGATCTTGAAGGCCGGCCGCTGGACCTGCGCCAGCACGCTGGCGGTCGCCCGCTGTTGATCAATGTCTGGGCCAGCTGGTGCGCGCCCTGCGTTGAAGAAATGCCCGAACTGGCGCGCTTTGCCGCAGCACAGGGCGACCCAGGCGTGCAGGTGCTGGGCCTGGCGCTGGATACGCCGGAAGACGTGCGCGGTTTCCTGCAACGG
The DNA here is from genome assembly GCF_056482105.1 of Stenotrophomonas sp. 78350_Sma. Taxonomy (NCBI): domain Bacteria; kingdom Pseudomonadati; phylum Pseudomonadota; class Gammaproteobacteria; order Lysobacterales; family Lysobacteraceae; genus Stenotrophomonas; species Stenotrophomonas sp. 78350_Sma. Next base: position 4,280,135 of record NZ_CM151182.1, read on the forward strand.
GTGCCGGTGGATTACCCGATCGTGATCGAGACCCCGGGACCGCGCGATGCCAGCGTGCAGCTGGGCAATACACAGGGCCTGCTGCCCTACAGCGTGCTGTTCGATGCACAGGGGCGGCTGGTGAAGGCAAAGCTGGGGCCGTTCGCCCACGGCGAGATCGACGGCTGGGTGAAGTGAGGGTTCGGCAGGGTTGCACCCTGCACCCGCTTCAGGCCAGAGCAACAGCCGAAGCAACAGCTACAGCGGGCTTCCTGTGAGATGGCGAGGCACTGTGGGCGTGCGGGGCCGCCGTGAACCCATCCATGGGGGCTTGGTCGCCGCATCCATGCGGCTCACACCCCGCACGCCCACAGTGCCCCGCCTTCGACAAGTTCAAGGCGCTGTTGGTAGGTGTCGACCTTGGTCGACACGGTAGATCCACGCCATGCGTGGATGAATCTCCATCGAAATCGAATACTTCGGCAATTGAACGAGGAGCATCCACGCATGGCGTGGATCTACAGATCGCGGAAATCTGTCGAAGGCGGGGTGGGTCCGGTTGCGGGGGTGTCCGCGGCATGGATGCCGCGGCCAAGGCTACAGGGACGTACTTGCGCCGTCCCCCGCAACCGGACCCACCCCGCCATCCCACGGAATGCACGCTATTACTTCTGAGGTTGCCGGCCAGCGGCCGGCACTACCGCGGGTGCCGGGCGCCGCCCGGCCGATACCCCCTGCTTGACCGCAGCCGGGGCGCCACGGAGAATTCCGCGACTAATTCTCATTTGCTGTTGCGCAGGATGCGGGCGGCAGCCTTCCGGGCCCTCCTCCTTCGATGTTCAAGAACGTCCTGTTCCAACTGCACTGGCTGCTGGGCATCACCGCCGGTGCCGTACTGGCCGTGATGGGCCTCAGCGGCGCCATGCTGTCCTTCGAGGATGAACTGCTGCGCGCGGCCAATCCCGGCTTCGCCGAGATCGCCGAGCACCATGCCGACGGCCAGCTTCCGCTTGAACTCAGCGAACTGGTGCCGCTGCTCCAGGCCGGCAGTGATCGCCCCCTGCAGCGCCTGCGCGTGGATGCCACCGGGCAGCGGCCCTCGGTGGCACGCTTCGCCGGCGGCAAGGAACACTGGGTCTACTTCGATCCGTACAGCGGCGAGCGATTCAGCGCCCTGCGTGGGCAGGCGTTCTTCGATTTCGTCGAGGACCTGCATCGCCACCTCGCCGCCGGCGAGCGCGGCAAATGGATCACCGGCAGCTGCGCCATCGCCCTGCTGTTCTTCACCCTGTCCGGGCTCTATCTGCGCTGGCCGCGACGCTGGTGGCACTGGCGCAGCTGGCTGGCGGTGGAATGGAAACGTAGCGGCCGTGGCTTCCTGTGGAGCCTGCACTCGGTGGTCGGCACCTGGGTGCTGCTGATCTACCTGATGAGTGCACTGACCGGCCTGTGGTGGTCCTTCGACTGGTATCGCAGTGCCGCCAACACCCTGTTGGGCGTCGCACCAGCCGCCAAGCACAAGGTCGCCACCGACACCGCCCTGAACCTGGAGCGCATCGAAGCCACGCTGTATGCACTGCCCGGCGTGCGCACCGGCTACATCGACCTGCGCCTGCCGGAGAAGCCCGGGCAGGCACTGAATGTACGCGTGATGGCCGGTGATCCGTCGCAGCGCGGCGGCCAGCATGACCGCGCGCATGATCTGCTGCAGCTCGACCCGGGCACGGGTGCCACGCTCGATGCCCGCCCCTACGCGCGCCAGGGCGCCGGCGCGCAGCTGGCCACCAGCGTGTTCGCGCTGCACTCGGGCAGCTACTTCGGCGTGCCCGGGCGTGTCGTGGTGATGCTCAGCAGTTTGGGCATGAGCCTGTTCTTCATCACCGGCTGGATGCTCTACCTGGACCGCCGCCGTAGTCAGCGCGCCGCGCGTGGCCTGCGCCAGTCGCTGCCAGCAACGCCTGCCGATGGCGGTGGCACGCCGTGGCTGGTGGTGCATGCCAGCCAGAGCGGGCTGGGCGAACAGCTGGCCTGGCGTGCTGCCGCGCAGCTGCAGGCCGCGGGCCATGCTGTGCAGGTACTGCCATTGGCCCGGGTCGATGCCACGCAGCTCGCGCGTACTGCCCAGGCATTGTTCGTGCTGAGCACCTTTGGCGATGGCGAACCTCCGGATGCGGCGCGGGGCGCTGCGCGACGGCTGCTGGCACAAGCGTCCGATCTGTCGGGGCTGCAGTTCGGCCTGCTGGCCCTCGGTGACCGCCAATACCCGCATTACTGCGGCTTTGGCCGCCAATTCGATGGCTGGCTGCTGAGCAACGGTGCGCGTGCGCTGTTCGAGCGCATCGAAGTCGATGCCGCCTCGGTAGCGGCCCTGCGCCAATGGCAGCTGCAGCTGGGCGCGCTGACCGGCATCGTCACCGATGACAGCGTGCTGCCGGCGGCCACGCGGATGCATGAATGGCGACTGCTCGGCCGCGACCGGCTCAACCCGGGCAGCATGGGCGGTGCCATCTGGCGCATCCGTCTTGCGCCACCGGCCGATGTGCAGTGGCAGGCGGGCGACATCCTGCATATCGCGCCCCGGCACAACGCGCGGCACGCCAGCGCGGTGCTGAAAGCACAGGGGTTGGATCCGCTGCAGCCGCTGCTGGTGGACGGTCACCCACGCACCCTGCTGGCGCTGGCCAGTGAACGCGAGCTGCCCGAGGCCGACGCCGCGCTGGCGGTGCAGGATGCCTGCCTGTGGTTGTCCGGATTGCCAACGCTGCCCGGGCGCGAATACTCCATCGCCTCCTCCACGAATGATGAAGTGGTGGAACTGGTGGTACGGCTGGTCCATGACGAAGCCGGACGCACCGGCCTGGGCTCGGGCTGGCTGTCACTGCACGCCCCAGTCGGTGCCAGCATCGTGGCCCGCGTGCACCGCAACCCAGGTTTCCATCGCACTGGCGGTGTGCCGATGGTGCTGATCGGCAACGGCACCGGCATCGCGGGCCTGCGCAGCCTGTTGCGCGAAGCCGCGCATGCAGGTGAGCACGGGCACTGGCTGCTGTTCGGCGAACGCCAGCGCGCGCACGACTTCCTGTTCGCCGATGAGATCGAAGCGTGGCAGGCCGATGGCCATCTCGCGCGGGTGGACCTGGCGTTCTCGCGCGATGGCGAAGGTGGTTACGTGCAGGATCGCCTGCATGCAGCCGCAGACGCGCTGCGCGGATGGATGCAGCGTGGCGCGGTGATTCATGTCTGCGGCTCGCTGCAGGGCATGGCCGAAGGCGTGGACCAGGTGCTGCGCGCTGCGCTGGGCGATGAGGTTGTGGAAACGCTGCTGGAAAACGGGCGCTACCGCCGCGACGTGTATTGAGCCACAAGGGTAGTGCCGGCCGCTGGCCGGCATGATCAGAGGCGTGCCGGCCAGCGGCCGGCACTACCGGAGCAGGATCAGGCCGCAGCGCGCGCCAGCGGCACCGGCTGCAACCGGAACGCGCCCACCGCTTCGGCCAGGGCATGCACCTGCGCCTGCATCTGCGCCGTAGAAGCACCAGCCTCTTCCACCAGGCTGGCGTTGCGCTGGGTACTGGCCTCCATCTGCACGATGGTCTGGTTCACCTGGGCGATGCCGGCATGCTGGTCCTGCGACGCGCTGCGGATACCTGTCAGCAGATCCGCAAGCTGCTGCACGCTGCCGACAATCTCGCCCATCGTGGTGCCGGCCTGTTCGGCCTGCTGGTTGCCCTGGCCCACACGCGCCACCGAATCCTCGATCAGGCCCTTGATCTGCTTGGCCGCCTCCGCGCTGCGTTGTGCCAGCAGGCGCACTTCCGCGGCCACCACAGCGAAGCTGCGACCCTGCTCACCCGCACGCGCCGCTTCCACCGCAGCATTCAGCGCGAGGATGTTGGTCTGGAAGGCGATGCCATCGATCAGCTGGGTGATGTCGCCGATCCGCCGCGAGGCCTCGCTGATGCCATGCATGGTCGCGACCACCTGGCCAACGGCCTCGCCACCGCGCTGGGCCACTGCCGCCGCGCCCTTGACCAGCACGTCGGCACGGCCCGCGGCATCGGCATTGCGGCCAACGGTGTCGGTCAGCTCGTGCATCGACGCTGCCGTCTCTTCCAGGTTGGCCGCCTGCTGTTCGGTGCGCTGCGACAGATCATGGTGACCGGCAACGATCTCACCGACACCGGTATCGAGGCTGGACGTCGCCTGCTGGATGCGGGTGACGATGCGGCCCAGTTGCGCGACGGTGGCGTTGGCATCGTCGCGCATGCGTGCGAACACGCCCTGCAGCTCGCCTTCCATGCGCACGCTGAGGTCGCCGCGGGCCAGCGCCGCCAGAAGTGCCTGCAGATCGCCGAGGTTGGTCTCGAACGTGGCCAGCAGGCGATTGATGCTGGTCGACAACGTACGCACAAAGCCCTGTTTTCCCTCCAGCGCGATGCGACCGTGCAGGTCTCCATGTGCGGCGGCGTCGACCAGTGCTGCCACTTCGGTTTCCAGCAGCGTTTCCAGCGCGCGGCTGCGCCACTCCACTGCCACGCCGAGGAAATGCCCTTCGTCGGTGATGGCATTGGCGATCAGCTGGTAGCGGACGCCGGCATGACCGATCTCGCGCTCCTCGCGCTGGCGCACGCCGGCCAGGTTGGCCAGTGCCGGATGCAGGCGTACCGCATCGTTCCCCACCAGATCTTCAAGCCGGAGTTCAAGCTGCTCCAACAGCGCCGGATTGGCGTAGGCGACCTGCCCTTCCGCATCGATCACCATCAGCCCGGTCTGCGCGCTGTCCAGTGCCTGGCGCACGCGGGTGTTGCCGCGGGCCACGGCACGCTCGGTCTCGATGCGCGCGCGCAGGCGCTGCTGCATGTCGACCAGGCGCTGGGCCAGCTGGCCGATCTCATCGTTGGCGTTGTAGACGCGCAGAGTGGTGTCGAGGCGGTCGTCGGCGATATCGCTGGCGAAACGCAGGGTGTCCTGGATCGGCTGGCGCACCGCACGCAGCACCAGCACCAGGCTGGTGATCAGCACGCCTGCCACCAGCAGCAGGGTCAGTGCGAACAGCACGCTCATCGTGCGCGCGCCGGCCTGCTGCCGCGCCTGCGCCCTGGCCAGCGCCGCCACCTGTGCCTGCTGGAATGCGGCCAGCGCCGGCGCTACGCCCGCAGCGGTATCCAGCAGCGACTGCGCTTCCACATCCAGGCCGACGCGGGCAGCGGTATACCCCAGCAATGCGGCCTGATACACCTCCATACCGGTGCGCAGGGTGTCCTGCTCATCCGCGGGCAGGCCCGCCAGCGCGAGATCGAACGGCAGCTTTTCCTCGCTGGCGCGGTCGGCGTGGGTGGAATCACCGTCGAGCAGCAGCAGCGCCTCCTGCCTTCGCATCTTCTGCAGGGACAGCGCCAGCGCGGGCCGCTGCTGCACATCCACCTGCGCCTGGAGGGTGTCAGCGGCCTGCTGCAGCTGCGCGGCGAGGCCGGCATCACCACGGCCCATCTCGTCGACCCGTTCGAACAGGGCGGCCACACCCTGCGAGAACGCGTCGGCAGCTTCGGTCAGCGCCTGCAGGGCCTTGCGCCGGCCAGCATCCATCGGCGTCGCGCGCAGCGCCTGCAGATCAGTCTGCAACGCCTTCTGCGTGGCCAACAGCTGCGCGCGGTCGGCATCATCGAAACTGCGTGCATACTGGGTCTGCAGGCGACGCGCTTCGGCCACCCGCGTGGACAGGCTGGCAGCCAGATCGCTGCCGCGCTGGTAGCTGGCCTGGCTGCGCGCAGCCAGGGCGTTGGCATGGCCAGTCCATGCGTAGACAGCGGCGATCGCCACCAGGCCCAGGCCACAGACCCACAGGGTCGCCTTGAGCTTGTTGGCCACGCTGAGCCGGTGTGGCTGCAGCCACAGCAGCAGGCCGGGGGACGCCGAGCGCAACGTGGCAAGGCGCGTGCGCAGGGACCGGAGGTGGGGAACAACGGCCGACATGACAGACTCCAGGCGGAAGGACACACCTGTATCGGCCGGCTTCAGGACAACTTTAGAGCTTTCTTCGCCTGCGTCCCCCCGTTGCTGGTGGACGCGGCCTTTGTACCGGGTGCAGGCGACGGAGGCATGACACGGCCGCCGCGCTTGACCTCAACCCCGGTTTGGGGAGCACAGTGGACGCCCCTCCCCCGCCCGGTGCCTCCATGACGACGCTCGATGTCCCCCGCTACCTGCAGCGCCTGCAGCTGGAAGCACCGCCACCGCGGACTCTGGCCGGCCTGACCCTGCTGCAGCAGCGCCACAACGCACTGCTGCCCTTCGAGACACTCAGCTGCCTGCTGCGCGATGCGGTGCCGATCGACCTGGACAGCGTGCAACGCAAGCTGCTTGACGACCGGCGTGGCGGGTACTGCTTCGAACTCAATGGCGGATTGCTGGCGCTGCTGCAGGCATTGGGCTTCGATGCGCAGCCACTGAGTGCACGTGTGCTGCTGGCCGCACAGGACGGCGAACTGACCGCGCGTACCCACCTGCTGCTACGCGTGCAGGTGGAAGGCGATGACTGGCTGGTGGATGCCGGTTTCGGCAGCCTGACCCCGACCGTGCCGCTGCGCCTGCATGATCCGCAGCCGCAGGCCACGCCGCACGAACGCTATCTGCTGCAGCGCCTGCCCGACGAGGGTGATTTCGTGCTGTCGGCCGAGTCCAACGATGGCTGGCGGGCGATGTATCGGTTCGACCTGCAGGCGCCGGCACCGATCGACAACGTGGTGGGCAACTGGTACGTGTGCACCCATCCCGATTCCAGTTTCCCCGGCCAGCTGCGCGCATCGCTGACCGGGCCGGACTGGCGCCGTACCATCGGCAGCGGCAATTACACCGAGTACCGCCCCGGGCAGGCCCCGGACAAGCGCCCGCTGCATGATGTGGGTGATGTGCGTGACGTGCTGCAGCAGCGCTTCGGCATGCAGCTGCCGGACGACCCGCGGCTGGACCCGGCCATCAATGACTGGCTGCAGCGCTCCCGCGCCGCGCTCTTGTAGAGCCGAGCCCATGCTCGGCTGAGCTGGAGCGGCTGGGCCAACGGCAGCCGAGCGTGGGCTCGGCTCTACAGAGCTGCGCGCGCCTGCAGCGCAATGCGGTTTCCTTCGCTGTCGCGGATCTCGGCCACGCGCCAGTCGCCCGCATCGGCGGGTCCGAAGCGCAGCTCGGCGCCCGCTTGCAGTGCTCGCTCCAGGCTCGCATCCAGGTCATCGACGCCGATGTAGACGCGCGCCCCCTGTTCGGAAGGCCAGTAGTCCGCGCCGTGCACCAGCGCCATGCTGGCACCCTCGGCCTCATCGGAGAACGGCAGGTACGCCATCCGGCAATCGTGCAGCAGGATCGGCTCATCCATGACCACCTGCAGCCAATGCTGGTAGAACGCGATGGCACGGTCCAGGTCACTGGCCGGGATTTCCACATGCAGGATCGGGTTCACTGGCACTCCTTGCTCGGTCCACTCAGATGATGCGCAGGGTAATCGCCTTCAGCACCGCACGGGTGCGATCACGGGTGCCCAGCTTGTCGAGTATGGCGGACACGTAGTTCTTCACCGTGCCCTCGGCCAGGAACAGGCTGCGCGCGATCTCCTTGTTGCTGTATCCCCCAGCCAACAGGCGCAGGATCGCCACCTCGCGTTCCCCGAAGGTATCGGTGGGCGGCGCTTCATCGTGGAAGCGGTAGCGGGCGCGCACCGGCTCGGTGCTGACCGGCAGCAGCAGGGTTTCACCCGCGGCGACGCGCTCGATCGCTTCGCGCAGGTCTGCGGGTGCCGCATCCTTGAGCAGGAAGCCCTGTGCGCCGGCCTCGCTGGCCCGCAGCAGCAGATCACTTTCATCGAAGGTGGTCAGCAGCAGCCATGGCGTTGCGTCACCGCGTGCGCGCAGCTGTCGCACTGCCTCGATGCCGTCCATTCCGGGCATGCGGATGTCACTGAGCACCACATCCACGCGCTGGGCAGCCAACGCGTCCAGCAGCGTCTGGCCCTCCTCGGCCTCCAGCACCACGTCCACGCCCAGCCCCTGCAGCAGCGCGCGCAGGCCGGCGCGGACCAGCGCCTGGTCATCGGCCAGCGCCACCCGGATCATGGCGGCACTCATGCCGGCAACCGCGCGGTCAGATGCATGCCGCCCTGCGCGGTTCGCGCCAGCTCCAAACGCCCCTGTACGGCCGCCAAGCGCTCGCGCATGCCGGCGATGCCATTGCCTTCACGGATGCGTTCGGCGCGTTGGCCGTCATCGCGGATATCGATACGCAATTGGGAATCCTCTTCACTGATCGTCAGCCACACGGTGTCTGCATTGCCGTGGCGGGCGGCGTTGGTCAGGGCTTCCTGCACCAGCCGCAGCACGGTCTCTGCCATCAGCGGGTCAACCACGCGCACGCTCTGGCCGATCTGCAGCTGCAGCTTCGGCCGCGGGAACGGCGCGGCCAGCGCGTGCAGCGCAGTAGCCAGATCGAGGCCGCGATCATCGCGCATTGATTGCACCACCTGGCGGATGTCGGCCAGCAACTCGCCGGACAACTGTTCCGCCAGCACCAACCCTTCGCGCCCGGCCAGCACAGGGTCGGCCGCAAGGGCGCGCAGGTTCAAGCGCATCGCGGTGAGCTTGTGCCCGGCTACATCGTGCAGTTCGCGGGCCAGGCGCAGGCGCTCGGCGTCGCGTGCACTGTCGGCCAGCAGTGCACGTGTCGCCAGGAGATCGGCATTGACGCGGGCCAGATCATCGCGGGCCAACGCAGTGCTGCGCGCGTAGTGTGCGGTCAGTGCAGCAAATGCCTGGAAACCGCCATACAGCAGCACCACCAGCAACGGCTGGGTGAAACCACTGTGGCGCAGCACGAGATACATGGCGAGGTTGGCCAGCAGTGCAATACCCAGCACGAAGCGCGGTGGCCAATGCTCGGCCAGCTGCGCGACCAGCACCACCAGCAGCACCGGGGCAGTACCGGTGCGCGGCTGCAGGGCAACCAGCGCGATCGCCAGCACGGTCTGCAGCACCGCAGCGAATGCACGCACGCGGGTCGGCATTGCCGCCCATCCGTGCACCACGAACAGCAGCAGGAACGTGCCAAGCAACGCCTGGCTGAGGCCGGCACCGGCGCCGTGCACGCCGAACGACAGGCCCACCACCAGCACGGTAACCAGCCCGGCGAGGCTGAGCGGACGCAACAGGTGGCGGAACAGGCTGGGCATGGCCAGATGCTGACCGCCGCGCACGCCGGCGGCAATGGGTCCGGCGCAGAAAGTGACTTCTGGCACGTCGGATCGATGACCACTGGCCCTGAACCCAGCACCGCGCCCCGCGCAGACTGGCTCCACACCGCAGCACACCACCCACTTCCGGAGCCACCGCCATGATCCGCACCGCCCTGCTCAGCACCGCCCTGACTGCCCTGGCCTTGGCCGGCAATGCCCACGCCGCCGATCTGGCCGTGACCGTGCACGACATCCGCGTACAGACCGGCACCCTGCGCGTTGCGCTGGTCGACAGCGCTGCCGCCTGGGACGGCAAGGCCAAGCCCGTGCAGGCCCAGCAGGCGGCGCCTAACGGCGACAGCGCCCACTTCACGTTCAAGGGCATGCCGGCCGGCAGTTACGCCGTGCTGCTCACCCACGACGAGAACGACAACGGCAAGCTCGACACCAACCTGGTCGGCATGCCGGTGGAAGGCTACGGCTTCAGCAACAACCCACAGGTGATGCGCAAGCCGACCTTCGACGAGGCGCGCGTCGACGTGCCGGCCGCTGGCACCGCCATCGACATCACCCTGCGCTGATTCCCGCATCCAGACCCGAGGCCAGCATGGACCGTCGCCGCTTCCTCCGTACCCTGCTCAGCAGCAGCGCCTGCCTGGCCCTGGGCGCCACCGCACTGCGCAGCGCGCCCGCCTTCGCCGGTGACCCGGCCCGTTTCGCGCAGGGCCTGCAGGAGCACCCGTGGCTGCTCGGCTGGCGCAGCGTTACCAGCGAGAGCCTGGGCCCGGCCACCGTGCAGCTGCAGGGCCGGCTGCCGGTCGGCCTCGCTGGAACGCTGTACCGCAATGGCCCGGCCTGGGCCGAGCGCGATGGCTTCCGCTACGACCACTGGTTCGATGGCGACGGCATGGTGCATGGCTGGCGCTTCAATGGTGATGGCAGCCTGACCCATCACGGGCGCATGGTCGCCACGCCGAAATTCACCCGTGAACAGAAGGCCGGCCGCTTCCAGTATCCGGCTGCCGGCACCAGCGTTCCCGGTGCGCTGGCGGTACGCAACAACGATGATGCCAACGTGGCCAACACCTCGGTGACGATGATCAATGGCCGCCTGTTCGCCCTGTGCGAATCCGGTTCGGCGTTCGAAGTGGACCCCGATTCGCTGCAGACGCTTGGCCCGGTCACCTGGCGTCCGGACCTGGCGGCGCTGCCGTTCTCGGCGCACCCGCTGCGCGACCGCGACGGCAGCCTCTGGAACTTCGGCTCGATCAGCCTGATGGGGGGCCATGGCCTGCTGGTCTGGCACATCGGTGCGGACGGCCAGCTGCGCAGCGCCAATGTGATCGAAACACCCGAGCATGGCTACCTGCATGCCTTCGCGATGACCGACCAGCACCTGGTGTTCGTGATGATGCCATTCGATTTCACCGGTACCGGCGGCAGCTTCTTCGAGCGCATGCAGTTCGCACCGCAGCGGCCCGCGCGCATCGCGGTGGTCGCCAAGGATGCGCCGGACAAGGCGCAATGGTTCGAGGCCTCGTTCGCGGCGATCTACCACTTCGGCGACGCGTTCACCCACGATGGCAGCATCGTGCTGCGCGCAGTACGCCATGACGACATCAACGAAGCACGCTCGCCGATGAAGGAAGCGATGGCCGGTGACGGCGCACATGCGGCCAACAGTGGCGCCAGCCTGGTCGAGCTGCATCTGGACCTGCGTCGTGGACAGGCCCGCTGGGAGACGTTGGGCATCAGCGCGGTGGAGTTCCCATTGTTCGACCCGCGCTCGACGAACACACGTGGCGCACGGCTGTATGCGCCGACCATCGACGGCACGGCCACTGCGCCGTACTTCAACGCCGTGGCCGCGTTCGACATCGCGCGCGGGCGTCGCCAGCTGTGGCACTACGGGCCGGACATCATGGCAGAGGAGCACGTCTTCGTACCGCGCCCTGGCAGCCGCAACGCCGATGACGGCTGGCTGATCGGCACCCTGCTCGACCCGGTGAACAAGCGCAGCGGCCTGGCCGTGCTGGATGCACGCCATGTGGATGACGGCCCGCTGGCACAGGCCTGGCTGCCGTATGCGGTGCCACTGGGCTTCCACGGCACCTTTGCCGCGCGCGGCTGACTCCACGCCACGCGGACACCGTTGTTGGCAAGCTGGGTCTCCCCTGCCCCGTGGAGTCCTGCATGTCCCTGGCCGACCATCGAAGTACGCTGGCACCGCACGGTTTCCTGCGCGTGGCGATCAACCTGGGCAACCCGGTGCTGGCACAGGGCGATGCGCGCTCACCGCGCGGCCCCTCACTGGAACTGGCTACCGCATTGGCGCAACGGATGGGGGTGCAGGCACGCTTCACCTGCCACGAGGCCGCAGCCTCGGTGGTCGCCGCAGCAGGCGAAGACAGCTGGGATCTGGCCTTCCTGGCCATCGATCCGGCACGCGCCGACCGCATCGCCTTCAGTGCTCCGTATGTGGAGATCGAAGGCACCTATCTGGTGCGCGAGGACAGCCCCGCGCAGCAGGTGGCCGACCTCGACCGCGAGGGGCTGCGCATCGCGGTGGGGCGTGGCGCGGCCTATGACCTGTTCCTGAGCCGTGAACTGCGCAACGCCACGATCGAGCGGGCGGATACCTCGGCAGCGGCCATCACCCTGTTCGATCAGCAGCGCCTGGATGCCGCCGCCGGCGTACGCCAGCCGCTGGTGGCCTGGGCGCAGACGCATCCCGGCCATCGCGTGCTGGCCGACCGTTTCACCGCGATCCAGCAGGCCGTGGCGGCGCCAGCCTCACGCCCCGCCGAGGGGCTGCAGGCGCTGTTCGAGGAAGTGGAAGCGATCAAGGCAGGCCCGTTGCTGGAGGAAGCGTTCGCGCGTGCCGGGCAGGCGGTCACCCTGGTGCAGTAACTGTAGAGTCGAGCCATGCTCGACTGCTCTTTCGCAGGAGCAGTCGAGCATGGCTCGACTCTACAGATGCGATGGCCGGGCTTGGCTCGACGCTACAGATTCGCTTCGGCCATGTGCCGTACGTGTTCGGCGGCCTGAGCATGCAGCCAGTCGCGGAACGCGAGGAAGCCCCGATGGCGGGCCGAGCGCTGCGGGTACACCAGCCAATGCGGCCAGTCGGTCTTCAGGCGCTGGCTGGACAGTGCGACCAGCTGGCCGGAATCCAGCAGCAGCCGCGCCCGCGTCACCCGGCCGAGGGCCACGCCCACGCCATCCAGAGCCGCGCGATGGTGCGCCTCCGAATCATCCAGCACCGCCACGAAGCGCGACGGCGGGCTCTGCCCGCTCAACGCGAACCAGGCGCCCCATGCCCCGTCCGGATCACCCAGCAGCGGCCACCGGGTCAACGGCACACGGTCGACGCCTCCCATGCGTTCGATCAGTGCCGGGCTCGCCATCGGCACCAGCCACTCGTCGAACAGCGGCTCCACCACCAGGCCCGGCCATTGCCCGCTGCCCAGACGCAGCGCGGCGTCGAACTGGCGCTGCCGCTCGAAATCAATCAGGCGTTCACTCGACTGCAGGTTGATTTCGATCTGTGGGTGCTCAGCCACGAAGTGACCCAGGCGCGGCACCAGCCACGCCGACGCCATCGACGGCACCGCGCTGATCGTCAGCACGTGCTCGGCGCGTGCGGCATAGGGCTGGAAGGCTTCATTGATCGCATCCAGGTGCGGCCCCACCTGGTCGAGCAGGCGCTGCCCCTCAAGGGTGAGGGTGACACCACGCGGCTGGCGGATGAGCAGTGGCTGCCCGAGCCGTTCTTCCAGCTGCCGCATCTGGTGGCTGAGCGCGCTGACGGTCAGGTTCATCGACGCCGCCGCGCGCGACAGGTTGCCGAGCCGGGCGGCGGCCACGAAGCCCTGCAGGGCATGGAGCGGTGGGCGGGACATCAGACTTGAATTCCTCTCAAGGCAGGCTTGCGGAAATGTCGCTTTTTGCCCGTCCATGCTGCCCGTATCGTGCAATCCACTCAAGTGGAGGCACGCTCATGAACATCTTCGGCGGCTTGTTGTTCCTGCAGGGCCACGTGGCCAGCGCCGAGCTGGCACGTCAGCTGGCCAGCCCGTCCCCGAAACCGCCGCCCGGCAGCATTCCCGGTAGTGCCGGCCGCTGGCCGGCAACCTCGCCGACCGGGAAGCCTGCAGCTGCCGGCCAGCAACCGGCGCGCCCCTAACGCTGCAGCGCTTCCTGCACCGCGGCAGCCACGTCGGTGTTGTCGATGTAGCTGCCGTCGTTCCAGCGCACATGCTGGCGATAACCAGCATCGACACCCCGCACGCGCTTTCCAAGCAGCTCCGCGCCGGCGCCCTTGGCCCACAACGGCACCAGTGCATTGGAATGGTTGCCGGTGGGACGGAAGCTGATCCCGGGCATGTGGCCACGGCCGTTGTTGCGTACCGGCGCGAAAGCGACGTTCTGTGCATCCGGGCCCATCGGCATGCTGTTGTCGTGGTCGGTGGTGACGATCAACAGGTTGCGCTCCCAGCCACCGTTGCGCTCGATCCAGTCGACCACCGCCGCCACCGCGTCATTGAACTCCACGGTTTCCTCGATCAGCCGGCCGTACTGCGGCTGCTCACTGCACTGGCCGTAATGCCATTCGGTGCCACAGGCGCTGGTATGCGCCGCCCAGTCGGTGGCGCCGCCTTCCACCATCAGGAACAGCCCCTTGGGCGAGCGCTGCTGCAGGAACTGCAGCGCGCCGCGGGTCATGGTCGCCAGATCGGGCACGCTGTCGATCTTCCTCACTCCCGAAGGCGTGGCTGCATCCTTGCCCAGCACCTGCAGCTGGCGCGCCTGCTGCAGTGTGTTGGCCACGCGCGGTACACCGATCAGCGGCCTGTCGGCCGGCAGCCGTCCCTGCGCGAGCGCGGCGAACGCTTCCTTGCTGCGGATCAGGCGCCACGGCCCGGACGGATTGCCGCCGATGATGCTGCCCGCTTCCAGCTGCTGCCAATCCTGCTGCGACACCCACTCCCATGGATTCGCGCAGCCCTCTGCCTTGGCGGCGTCCGTGCCTTCGTTGCAGGCGCGGCCGTCGACACTGTAGCCCGGGCCGCCGGTGCCCATCACCAGGTCCATGTGACCCTGCGCCAGCATCTGGTGGGCGATGGCGTGGTAGTTGTTGCGCGATACGTTCTGCGCCGCGAATGCGGCGGGTGTGGCGTGCGCGAACGGCACCGAGGTGACCACGCCGGTGGCCATGCCCAGGCGCTTGGCGCGCAGCGTATTGAACTCCACGGGTTGGCCATCGTTGTTGAAGTTGATGGCGTTGTTGTAGGTCTTGATACCCGAGGACAACGCGGTGCCTGCCGCCGCGCTGTCGGTCGCCACCGCCGCCAGGTACTGGTAGCCGACGAAGGGGAGGTCCTGCGCCGGCACCGGCTCGGCATCCCATGCCTTGCCGGCGTCGTAGCCAAGCGTCTGCGCGGTGTCGCCGGTCGGCTGGCTGCTGGCGTTCAGCGGGAAGGTGGTCACCGCCAGGCGCTGCGGGAAATCCGCATAGGGGGCGCCTTCGCGGCTGCCGTACTGCCAGTAGGCAGCGGCATCCCAGGTACCCCAACCCGCGCCGTCATTGATCATCACGATCACGTTGTACGGACGGACTTGACCGGAGGGAACGGCCTCGGCGCGCAGAGCGGGCTGGCAGCCGCCAAGCCCGGCCAGCACAAGCAGCAGCGAGGAGTGGAGCCAGCGGCATGGAATGCGTGCAGTCATCGGATGTCGCGTCGGGCCATCGGCGGCCCCCAATGACGATACGTTATATCGTTGCAATATTTCAGCTTCGTGCAGCCGCCGCGCACTATCCTCCAGAGTCCCCACTGCCATCGTCGCTTCCATGCCGTCTCCTGCTCCTGCGCGTGCACCGCTGTCGTCCATCACCCTCGATGCGGCAACCTTTGCGGTGATTCACCAGCACAACGCGGACATCACCAGGCAACCGGCCTCACTGACCAAGCTGATGACCGCCTACGCGGCTTACGAATGTGTCGAGGAGCGCGGGCGCTCGTGGGGCGACGAAGTCACCATTGCCGGCGACGACGTGCATGCGGTCGCCGACGATGAAACGCGCATGGGCCTGGTACCCGGCGAAACGGTCACGCTCGCGCGCCTGCTGGAAGGGTTGATGATCGTCTCCGGCAATGACGCGGCGCTGGCGATCGCGCGCCACCTGGACGGATCGCAGACTGCGTTCCTGGAGCGCATGAACCGACACGCACGCCAGCTCGGCCTGCGCAGTACCTGGTTCGCCAGCGTCTCCGGCATCACCACGCCGCACCATGCGTCCAGTGCGCGTGACATGGCGGTGCTGGCCGCCTGCCTGTTGAACGATCATCCGCAGATCCTGGCGATCACCGCGCAGCGCGCGTTCGAACATGGCAGCTTCAGCCGCAACAACCAGAACGCCCTGCTGGGCGATGACGGCGTGGATGGATTGAAGACCGGCTATACCCGGGCTGCAGGCTTCTGCCTGGCGGCGACCGCGTGCCGGCCGGTAACCGGGCGTGCGCAGCCGGTGCGGCTGATCACCGTGGCCCTGGGTTCTGAAAGCCGCGAGGCACGCGATGCACGGGTACGTGATTTGCTGGCTGACGGTTTCGCTGCGCTGGCCGGCACCACCATCGACGCCTGAGGCCGATCAGCGGCGCTTGACCGTAGCCACGATCAGGCGCTGCAGTTCGGCTTCGGCGTCGCGCTTGTCCAGCGCCCCGGCAACCACGGCTTCGGACAGGGCTTCGGCCGCACCGAGAATCGCCCAACGCCCCGCCAGCGGCACCGAGCCGTCAGCGGCGAACGTGCCCAGCCAGGCGTCGCAGTTGTCGATGAAATCCTGCTGGTAACGCCGGCGCACCTCATGCAGCTCCGGCGCGCCGACCAGCGCGGCGAGGATGCCCTGCACTTCACTGCCCTGGCTGAGGATGCAGTCGATGTAACCGGAGGCGATGGCGGCCGCACGATCAGCCAGCTGTGCCCTGGCGCGGCCGATACGCTCGTGGAAGACCACCGTCTGCCGTCCGTCGTAGTCATCGTAGAGCGCGGCCAGCAGCCCGTTGCGGGTCACGAAGTGGTCGTAGGCCACCGGCTTGGTCACGCCCGCCGCTTCGGCCAGCCGCCCCAGCGTCAACGCATCGGTGCCCTCCTCGCCGACCAGCGTCCACGCCACCTCCAGCAGCTGGCGGGCGCGTTGCTCTCGGGTCAGGCGGCGGCGCGTGGGAGCGACGTTGGCAGGCATCGGCGGAACACGGCGATCAGTCCATTGGAGTACCGATTTTACGGCCGATTTCCACCGCGGTCTGCAGGTGAGCCTGCGCAGCGCCACTGTCGGCGTCGAGCAGCAGTTGCGATGACAGCATGCGTGCACCGCAGTAGTCGAAGATGCCCATGTCGATCTGGGTCTTCATTGCGGCACCATAGCCGCGCCGTTCGATCATCTCAGCGCCCGCACCACCGACGCCGACCAGGTGCACGCGCAGGCGCTGCAGCTTCTTCTGCACCTTGCCATCGGCGCCATCCTGGTAGGCCCAGCCCTGGGTGAACACGCGATCGATCCATCCCTTCAGCAGCGCGGGGAACGACCACCAGTACAGCGGATAGACCAGCACCAGCGTGTCGGTGGCGTCCAGCCGTGCATGCTCGGCGGCCACATCGGCCGGCACCACGCCGGTGCCACGGAACAGCGCCTGGTCCTGCGCGGTGAAGCGCGGGTCGAAACCCTCGGCCATCAGGTCGGCGTGGGCCACCGTGTTGCCGGCATCGCTCGCAGCGATGGCCTCGCCGATGCGCCGGGCGATGGCATGGGTGAGCGAACCGGGTTCGGGATGGGCGGTGACGATGAGGCTACGCATGCAGGGGCGCTCCAGAATTCATTACCTACCAATGGTAAGTATCAATGTCCGGCACACCAGCACCACCGGTGGGACGCTGTTTTCGCACCCCGTATAGTGCCGAGGTTGCCTGTGAGATACCCGACGATGCGCCGATACCTGCTTGCTTCATTGATGTACCTGTTGCTGGCCACCCCGGCACCGCCTGCCCTGGCCGGCGAGCTCACCCCGGCCGAATCGGCCGGCCTGCGCCAGGACGTACAGGCGATGTTGACCGCATTCGCCCAGGGCGATGCCGAGCTGATCATCGCCCGCACGCATCCCAGCCTGAAACGTCTGGCCGGTGGCGATGAGACCTACGCCCAGTCGACCCGCGATACCGTCAAGGCATTGCACAAGGCGGGCGTCGTCGTCATCAGCGACGAAGCGGGTGTACCCGGCCGCACCTATGCCGCCGGTGACGAGGAAGTCTGCTTCGTACCGCGGCAGTCACTGCTGCGTGTGCGCGAAACCGCTATCCGCAGCACCTCGTTCATGGTTTCCGTGCGCCACGTCGGCACTTCGCAGTGGCGCTACCTTGATGGCGCCGGGCTGATCGACAATCCAGCGATGCTCCGGCAGCTTTTGCCGGCACTGGATCCGGGCGTGATCCTGCCCAAGGGCGGAGTGGAAACCCTGTAGCGCAATTGCAGGGCGTCGGTACGCTCCGGCGCATCCATCCACGCATGGCGTCGCTCTGCTGGCTGTCCGCTAGCGGAACAACGCGTTCAACGCCGCGCCCGAGGCCGCCTGCTGCAGGCCATCGAAACGACCGTCCTGCACGATCGGCTGTGTCGCCTGCATCAAACCTCCCCACGCGGCGCGCGCCAGCGCCCCCCCCAGGCTGACCCGGCGCACGCCGAGTGCGGCGATGTCCTGCAGGCTCAGCGGCGTCGGCCCACCGACCAGCAGGTTCACCGGCTTCGTTCCTGCTGCGGCAACCACCGCACGGATCTGCTCGGGGGTCGTGATGCCGGGTGCGTACAGCACATCGGCACCGGCCTCGGCATAGGCGTGCAGGCGCTGCAGCGTGTCCTGCAGGTCGGGCACGCCCACGAAGAAGTTCTCGGCACGCCCGACCAGAAGCACCTCGCCGCCTGCACGGTCGATGGCCGCACGCGCCGCACGCAGGCGTTCGACCGCCTGGTCGATCGGGCGCAGCGGTGCATCGGCCACGCCACTGGCGTCCTCGATCGACAGCGCCGCGATGCCGGTATCGATCGCTGCGGCCACCGCCTCCCCCACCGCCTGCGGCGTGGCGCCGAAGCCATCACCGAAATCGGCATTCAGTGGAAGTGCTGTCGCCGCCGCCATCAGCCGCAGGTGCTCCAGGGTGGCCTGCAGCGACACCGCGCCATCCGGTCGCCCTTCGCTCCAGGCGCAGCCGGCACTGGTGGTGGCCAACGCCAGGAAGCCCTGCCGCTGCAGGTAGCGCGCACTGCCCACGTCCCACGGATTGGGCAGCACGAAGCATCCCTGCGCGTGCAGCTGGCGGAAAGACGCACGCTTGTGCTGTGTGTCGGCATCGGGCGAGGTCATGGCAGGGCTCCAGGGCGGTGGACCTGCACCGTAGCCCGCCGTGCGGTCGCACTCAATGGCGTCGAAGCCGGCCATGCATGAGGTGATGCTGCCTGCTTATTGGACGCCACCGGCCGCACTGCCCGAGCGTGCCTGCTTGCCCACGCCAATGCCGCCACGGAGCCTTTCATGCAACCTGACCCGCATATCTTCATCGCTGACGGCGACGATGACGCCCACTGGGCCGACCTGCTCTCGCCGGCACGGCGGCGCCTGATCGCCTCGGCCGGGCTGGCCGCCGGAGGCCTGGCCAGCGCCTCGACAGCCTCGGCATCGCCCCATGGCGACGTTGTGGCGAACACCACCGAGCCTGGCCGTCCCGGCTTCCGTGCCATCGTGCCGCCGGCGCCCAAGGGGCGCAGTCCCTGGGGCCAGGCCACGGCCAGCGAACCCACCCCGCGGCCAGCCAGCGTCCGTCCCGGCGAGGCCACGCTGCCCACCAGCCCGCGCGCCTATACCGACATCAAGAGCTATCACGCACATATCTACTTCGATGAAGACAGCTTCGAGAAGGCCGCCCTGCTGCGGCGCTGGGCGGCCGAACGCTTCCCGGTGGAACTGGGCAACTGGAACCTGGAGCCGCGCGGCCCGCATGTAACGCCGTCGTTCTACTTCGGCTTCAACAACGACCTGCTGCCGGTGCTGGTGCCCTGGCTGCAGCTCAACAGCCTGGGGCTGACCATCCTGATCCACCCCAACACCGGCGATGGCCGCGCCGACCATCTGTACTACGCCCTGTGGGTAAACCGCGCGCAGCCGGTGAACGCCTACAACTGGCCGGTACCCAAGCCGGGCGAGCGGGAGGCATTGGAAGAGGTCTTCCCGAACGTGGTGCCGACGGTGCCGCTGGAGACGTGAGCGGGTGGGTGGCGGGGATGGTGCGTGGCGTGCTGCGCACTTCGCGCTGCCCTTCGGTGGGTGCGCAGCTTGCTGCGCACCGAACTTCCTTCATCCACGCATGGCGTGGGTCTACCGCATCACCGCCCATGGCAGCATCAGCCCTGCCCCTGCCCCTGCCTGCCGCCATCGTCGGCCTACGTGCACGCATCCCCCGCCCGCACGGCGTTCAGCGCGCCTTGATCCGCCGCCCCGCATAGGGCCGCAAGCGCTTCGGCAGATTTCAAACATACGATTGAAACGCAGCAAACTTCGCCGAACTGGACAGCATCCGCCGGTTCCGCCAGACTGCCGCCCTTTCCCGTCTTCCGGATCCCATGGCGAAGCTGCTGGTCCTGCACGGCCCCAACCTCAACCTGCTCGGCACCCGCGAGCCGGAGGTCTACGGCCACACCACGCTGGCCGACATCGACCAGGCGCTGGCCGCGCAGGCAGCCGCCGCCGGGCACGCCGTGGAGAGCCTGCAGTCCAATGCCGAGCATGTGCTGGTAGATCGCGTGCAGGCTGCGCGCAACGACGGAACCGCTTTCATCCTGATCAACCCCGCCGCCTTCACCCACACCTCGGTCGCCCTGCGTGACGCGCTGGCGGCGGTGGCGCTGCCGTTCATCGAGATCCACCTGTCCAACCCGCATACCCGCGAACCGTTCCGCCAGCACAGCTACTTCAGTGACAAGGCGGTGGGTGTGGTGTGTGGTTTCGGTGCCGACAGCTATCGCTATGCGATGGATGCGGCGCTGGTGCGCGTACAGGCGGCCGTCGCGTGAAGGTGCTGCCGCACGTGCTTGCCAGCATCCTGCTGTGGGCCGGCCTGTGCGGTACCGCCGCGGCATTCGACCGCAAGGACGAAGGCATCGACTGCGCGCATCCGACCACCACCATGGAGAGCGACCTGTGCGCCTCGGACATGGCCGCGGCCGCTGACGCCGAACTCAATACCGTGTACGCCCTGGCGCGCAAGCAACTGCGCACGCCGGCCAAAGGCGGCAGCTGCAGCTACTGCGGCGATGCCGAGCAGCAGCTGGTGCTGGCGCAGCGCGCCTGGGTGCAGCTGCGCGACCACGACTGCAACGCGGTCTATGCCCTCAATTCCGATGGCACGGCACGCAACGGCGCACAGATGCGCTGCCTGACCACCCTCGCGCGCGATCGTACGCGTCAGCTGCGCGAATTCTACGAACTGCTTTGACCCGAGCGCGCTGCGCTCCCCACCACACTGACATCAAGAGCAAAGAGGCCACCATGGATCTCCGCAAAATCAAGAAGCTGATCGACCTGCTGGAAGAGTCGAACCTGGCTGAAATCGAAATCAAGGAAGGCGAAGAGTCGGTGCGCCTGTCGCGCGCCCCGGTGGCCGGCTATGCCGCCCCGGTCGCCGCCCCGGTGTACGCCGCTCCGGCCGCTCCGGCGCCGCAGGCGATGCCGATGCAGTCGCCGACCGAAGCCTCGACCGGCGGCACCGCCAAGCCGGGCCCGGCGCTGCCGGAAGGCCACGTGCTGCGCTCGCCGATGGTCGGCACCTTCTACGCGTCGTCCGCCCCGGACAAGCCGGCCTTCGTCACCGTCGGCCAGCAGGTCAAGGAAGGCGAGACCCTGGCCATCATCGAAGCAATGAAGATGTTCAACCCGATCGAGGCCGACAAGTCCGGCACCATCGTCGCCATCCTCGGCGAGAACGGCCAGCCGGTGGAATTCGACCAGCCGCTGTTCGTGATCGGCTGAGGGGCACGCCATGCTCGACAAAGTCGTCATCGCCAACCGAGGGGAAATCGCGCTGCGCATCCTGCGCGCGTGCCACACCCTCGGCATCCGCACGGTGGCCGTGCACTCCACGGTCGACCGCAACCTCAAGCACGTGGCCATGGCCGACGAGTCGGTCTGCATCGGCCCGGCGCCGTCGCCGCAGAGCTACCTCAACATTCCGGCGCTGATCGCCGCGGCTGAAGTCACCGACGCGCAGGCGATCCATCCGGGTTACGGCTTCCTGTCGGAGAACGCCGACTTCGCCGAACGCGTGGAAGAGTCCGGCTTCATCTTCATCGGCCCCAAGGCCGACACCATCCGCATGATGGGCGACAAGGTCGAAGCCATCCGCGCGATGAAGTCGGCCGGCGTGCCGTGCGTGCCCGGTTCAGGCGGCCCGCTGGGCGATGACATCGTCGCCAACACCAAGATCGCCCGTGAGATCGGCTACCCGGTCATCATCAAGGCGGCCGGTGGCGGTGGCGGTCGCGGCATGCGCGTGGTGCATGCCGAAGCCTCGTTGAAGACCTCGATCGAAACCACCAAGAGCGAGGCCAAGGCAGCGTTCGGCAATGGCGAGGTCTACATGGAGAAGTTCCTGGAGAACCCGCGCCACGTGGAAATCCAGGTGCTGGCCGACGGCCAGGGCAACGCCATCCACCTCGGCGAACGTGACTGCTCGATGCAGCGCCGCCACCAGAAGGTGGTGGAAGAAGCCCCGGCACCGGGCATCACCGCCGAACAGCGCGAACAGATCGGCAAGGTCTGCACCGAAGCCTGCGTGCGCATCGGCTACCGCGGCGCTGGCACCTTCGAGTTCCTGTACGAGGACGGCCGCTTCTACTTCATCGAGATGAACACCCGCATCCAGGTGGAGCATCCGGTCACCGAAATGGTCACCGGCATCGACCTGGTGGCCGAGCAGCTGAAGATCGCCGCCGGCCAGAAGCTGTCGATCAAGCAGAGCGACGTGGTGCTGACCGGCCACGCGATCGAGTGCCGCATCAACGCCGAAGACGCCGAGACCTTCGTGCCGAGCCCGGGCACCATCACCGGCTTCCATCCGCCGGGCGGCCCCGGCGTGCGCGTGGATACCCACATCTACAGTGGCTACCGCGTGCCGTCGAACTACGACTCGATGATCGGCAAGCTGATCGTGCACGGCCCGGACCGCGAAACCGCCATCGCCCGCATGCGGGTGGCGCTGAGCGAGATGGTGGTCGACGGCATCAAGACCAACATCGCCCTGCAGCAGCGGATCATGCGCGACAAGGGCTTCCAGGCCGGTGGCCAGAACATCCATTACCTGGAAAAGCGTCTTGCCGAGCGCAAGAACAAGCCGATCGCACTGACCTGATCGGCAGCAGGTGCTGGACATGAAAAGGGCGGGGATATCCCCGCCCTTTTCGCGTTCTTGCGGTAGCGCCGGGCCATGCCAGGCGGCTTTCCATTGCCACCATCCACCCGCCGGGCATGGCCCGGCGCTACCGGTGTGGCATCAGCGCTTGCCGGCCACTTCGGCCGGGATCTGCGAGTTCGCCAGCGGGCGAACACCATTGGGCGAGCTCGGGTCGACGATCACCATCGTCTCGGTGGACCCATCGGGCCACACCACCTGGAAGGTACTGCCTGCCGGCAACGAAGCAAACGGCATGCCGCTCTGCGCGCGATAGACCGCAGCGACCTGGCTGGCACCCACGCGGCGCACATCTTCCTGCGCCTTCACCGTGGTCAGTTCCACTTTTGACAGATGCCGGTAACGATCTTCATAGGTGTCGATCATCAACAGCCCGACCGCGCCGGCCGAATAGGCCACGAACAGCGCCACCCAGAACCAGAACTTGGCTCCATGCAGGAATCGACGGTAGTTCATTGCCCGCCCCTCTTTCCAACCAATCGCTTGATCCACTGCTTCATTTTCCCCGCACCTTGCCGCGAAACCGCAGCGTCATACACGAAATCCCGGAAATCCTGCGTCCCATCCTGCGAACAGATCCCTCCATTCGCACAAAAACTGTTGACCAGCACACTGTCGGCACCACACGGTAGACCGAGCTCGCAGGCCGCAACCCGCCATGCCAGTTCACTGAGCTGTTCTCCCGCCACCAGGCCAGTGAGCGCCTGGTCCCCCGCCGCGCGCACGCCCATGCCGGGTGCAATGGCCATGAAGGCCTCCGGATCGCGCGATGTGCGCACCCGCTCGACCAGGTCACGGCGGTACTCGGGGCTGTCATGCAGCGGTTCGCCTTCGGCAAACAGCGATGCTTCCGCTGCGAGGTTGCCCTGCGTGGCCGCCTTGCGACGCTCCGCCAGCACCAGCGCAGACCCCAGCCTGTCGCCCGGCACGAAGCCGCCACAGCGCTGCGCCACACGCTCGCGTGCCTGCACCATCGCCGGTGCAGCGGTCAGGCCCAGCCCGGCCAGCACATTGTTGTCCAACCGATAACCGCCCGGATCGATGGCGTACTGCGCGCAGTAGTCGTAGACCCGGCTGAGCATCCAGCGGGCTTCGTGGTTGCCTTCGTCGGCCTGCACGCGCAGGCGCTGCGCATAGGCGTACAGATCGGTCGCATCCTCGATGTCCGCGCGCAGGTCCAGCGGCAGGCCCGAAGGCAGCGCGTTGCCGCGCTCGAACGCCGCCAGGCGACGCGCCAGCGCTTCCGGCACGACCGGCAGGGGCGCGGCATCGTCCGCCGCAACCTGCGCCGTCGGCAGCTCGCCTGCGGCCACCGGTACCGATCCGGCATGGCCGCTGGCCCGATACCCGGCCACGCCCAGCACGGCCACCGCCGGCAGCACGAGCAACCAGGTTTTCAGGGGCGGAGCAAAGGCCATTGGCGGCAGTGAGCGTTCACGGCGCACAGGAAAGCACCAAGTTTAACAAGGCCCGACACCCCTGTCTGAATCGGTTCCGTTCATCTCCGAGCCGCATCTCAGGCAATACGGAGACGCTCCGATGGTCTAGCATGGCCCCCTTTCCCGCGATTGCCCCCACCGCCATGCCGTTCCTGGAACTGACCCTGCGTTGCACCGAAGCTACCCAGCCCCGCTATGAGAATGCGCTGGAGGACGTCGGCGCACTGGCCGTCACGCTGCTTGATGCCGAGGCCGATACCAGCAACGAACAGGCCATCCTCGAGCCGGGCGTGGGTGAGACCCCGCTGTGGGACACCCTGGTGCTGAGCGCGCTGTTCCCGGCCGACAGCAATGCGCTGCTGCTGTTGGCCGCACTGGAGTCCTTCGACCCGGAGCTGGACTGGAGCAGCGGCAGCTTCCGCGCGGTCGAAGACGAAGACTGGGAACGCGCCTGGCTGGACCAGTTCCAGCCGATGGATTTCGGCAGCCGTACCTGGATCGTGCCGTGGAACCATGAACTGCCGGAGGCGGCACAGGCTGCCGACGCCGCCGTGGTGCGGCTGGACCCGGGCCTGGCGTTCGGCTCGGGCACCCATCCGACCACCGCGCTCTGCCTGCGCTGGCTGGACCAGCTGGCCGTGGACGGCCTGCTGCAGGGCCAGCGCGTGCTCGACTTCGGCTGCGGCTCCGGCATCCTCGCGCTTGCCGCGCTGAAGCTGGGCGCCGCTGAGGCCATCGGCGTGGACAACGATCCGCAGGCGCTGGTCGCCACCGCCGACAATGCCGAGCGCAACGGCGAGCAGGCGCGCATGCTCGTCTACCTGCCGCAGGACGAACCCGTCGCCACCTACCCGATCGTGGTCGCCAACATCCTTGCCTCGGCACTGGACGCGTTGGCCGAGCTGCTGGCTGCGCGCGTCGCTGCCGGTGGCCGCATTGCCCTGTCCGGCATCCTTCACGGCCAGGAAGGTGAACTGCTGCAGCGCTATGCCGCATGGTTCGATGACCTGCAGGCCACCCAGGATGGCGACTGGATGCGCATCACCGGCATGCGCCGCGCCTGATCGTGGTTGAATGACTGCTGGATCCGAGCCCGCACCCTGAGCATGTCCGAGCCGAACCCACCGCGACGCCCCCTGGCGACCTTCCTGCACACCGCGCCGGAAGGTGGGCCCGTGCCTGCGACCGATGCGCGCACGCAGGACCCGGACGAACACGCGCTGCCTGCCATGCAGGTGCCAACCGGGCCTGCCGAAGCGGCGCATGTGGCGGCGGCAGGGATGCAGCACGACGATGCGCCTGTCATCGTTGATGAAACTGCGGCCATCGCGCCGGCACCGGTTGCAGTGCCGGCAACGGTGGCTGCCGCTGATGCGCCGAGTTTCCTTGGCAGCGCGCGCCCCCGCAACCTGCCGGCACCCCGCTGGCACTGGCTGCTGGTTGCGGGGCTGGCGCTGCTGCTGCTGCTGCAGAGCGTGCTTGCCGACCGTGCGCGGCTGGCCGCCGACGCCGGCAATCGTGCATGGCTGGGCACGCTCTGCGGCGTCCTGCACTGCAGCCTGCCGGCCTGGCACGAACCCACCGCCTTCACCATGACCAGCCGCGAGATCCGGCCGCTGCCCGGGCAGGCCGGTGTGCTGCAGGTCCAGGCCAGCATCCGCAACGACGCACGCTGGGCACAGGCGTGGCCGGACCTCCGCCTGTCACTGTCCGATGCCGATGGCCGGGTGATCGGCAGTGGTGTGTTCACGCCTGCGCAGTACCTGGGAGAGAACCCCGGCGCGGCCCTGCTGGAACCGGGCCAGAGCGCGCGCGTCGCCTTCCGTGTGCAGGAGCCCGCCGCATCCACCGTCGCATTCACCTTCGACTTCCTCTGACCGTGAAAAGGCGACCGGCCGTGGCAGGCCGGGCACGCTCGCGCTAGACTGGCCGCCACCACCTCGTCCGGCCGCGCGCTCCGCGCGCACGGGCCAACCGAATCGGGAACCCCCTTGAACGCTGTCCTTTCTCGTCCTGACAACAGTCGTGGCGCTCCCCGGCCACCGCTGCGTGAACACGTCGCCCAGTCCGTGCGCCGCTACCTGCGTGACCTTGATGGCTGCGATGCGGACGATGTCTACGAGATCGTGCTGCGCGAGATGGAGATCCCGCTGTTCGTGGAAGTGCTCAACCACTGCGAAGGCAACCAGAGCCGCGCTGCGGCGATGCTCGGCATCCACCGCGCCACCCTGCGCAAGAAGCTGAAGGAATACGGCATCAGCGCGTGAGCCCGCGTGGGTAGTGCCGGCCGCTGGCCGGCAACCCCATGAACGATGGCAGGATGTTGCAGTTGCCGGCCAGCGGCCGGCACTACCCGTAGATCCACGCCATGCGTGGATGGAAGCCCGGCAGAATCAACCGCCCCCGCCCGCCAGTAGATCCACGCCATGCGTGGATGGACGCCCGGCGGGATCAGCCGCCCCCGCCCGCCTTCCAGTAATACCGCACCACGTGGAAGAACACCGGCGCGGCGAAGCACACCGAATCCAGCCGGTCGAGCATGCCGCCATGGCCCTCGATCATGTGGCCCCAGTCCTTGATGCCTCGGTCACGCTTGATCGCCGACATCACCAGGCCGCCCCAGAACCCCATCAGGTTGATCAGCAACGACAGGCCAAACGCCTGCAGCGGCGTGAACGGGGTGATCCACCACAGCGCCGCGCCCAGCGCGCTGGCACTCAGCACGCCGCCGACGAAGCCTTCCACCGTCTTCGACGGCGACAGCTTTGGTGCGATCAGATGCTTGCCCAGCAGTTTGCCCCAGATGTACTGCAGCACGTCCGAGGACTGCACCACGATCACCAGGAAAGCAAACAGCAGCACGTTGCGCGACGGGTCATGGCCCGGCACGTGCAGGTTCAGCAGCAGCGGTACGTGCGAGATGCAGAACACGCAGATCATCAGTCCCCACTGCACCTTCGCCGTGCGCTCCAGGTAGTGCGTGGTATCGCCGCCGATGGTCGACAGGATCGGCAGGAACAGGAACGCATAGACCGGAATCAGCAGCGTGTACATGCCGTACCAGTCGATCCACACCAGGTAGTACTGCCACGGCAGCACGATGTAGAACGCGGCCAGCAGCGCGTAGTAGTCACCCGAGCGGGTCGGTGCGAGCGTGATGAACTCGCGCAGTGCGAACAGCGAGATGATCGCGAACAGCACGATCACCCCGGCACGGCCGAAGAACAGCGCCAGCCCGACCACGATCGCCATCACCCACCACGCGCGGATGCGCGACACCAGGTTGGCGATCACCGCGCTGGGCCGGCCGCGCTGGCGCCATCGCAGCGTTTCGGCCACCAGCGTGGCCAGTACCAGCACCGCGCCGACGCCAGCGAACAGCAGGCCGGTCTGCTGGCCCACGCTCTGCGTTGCCAGGTCGCCGGACACATCGATCAGGAAACTCATGCGCGCCCTCCGTTCGGCGCCAGGTCCAGCAACGCCTGCCGGCTGCGGGCCAGGAATGCGGCCTTGTCCTCGTCGGCCTGCAACCGCAGCGGCGTGCCGAAGGTGGCCGTGCACAGCAAGGGCAGCGGCAGGAAGCGGCCCTTGGGCATCACCCGCTTCAGGTTGTCGATCCACACCGGCACGAATTCCAGCTCCGGGCGTTGCCGTGCCAGGTGATAGATGCCGCTCTTGAACGGCAGCAACGGCTCATCGCCCACGTTGCGGGTGCCTTCCGGGAACAGGATCAGCGAGCAGTCTTCGTCCACCGCGTCACGCAGCACCTGTAGAGGATCCTGCTGGCGATGGCCGGCCTCGCGCTCGACCAGTACGCCGTTGAACACTGCATCGATCAGGTAGCGACGCAGGCCGTCGCGCTGCCAGTACTCGGCGGCGGCAACCGGCCGCACCTGGCGCCGCAACGCAGGCGGCATCGACGACCAGATCAGCACGAAGTCACCATGGCTGGCGTGGTTGCCGTAGTACACGCGGCGCTCGCTGGACGGCGCGCAACCGATCCACAGCGCGCGTGCGCCTGTCACCACATGGATCGCGCCACTGCAGGCGCGGGCAATCAGTTCGGCGAACATTGGCCCCTCCCGTTCACGTCTGCGGCCACAACACGGCCAGCACCAGCAGTGCGAACTGCACCGCGGTCAGCAGGTACTGGCGCAGCAGCAGGCGGCGCATGCCGGCCCAGCGCGCGTCCCAGCCCCGCAGTTGCGCATCGGGCGACGCGCGGCGCAGGCCACTGTCCTGCAGCAGCTGATCGGTGCGGCGCGCGGCAGCATCGCCGTCCAGGCCCTCATCGCGCAGCAGCTGCAGCAGGCTGGCGTCCAGCGCCACCCTCCACGCGAGATAGGCCTGTGCGATGCCCGCGGCAACACTGAGCAGCAACAGGCCGGCAGCGATCATCGCCAGCCCCGGCTCGATGCCGAGCAGCAGCAGTGCCACCAGCAACAGGCCCAGCGACAGCAGCGCCGGCCAACGCCCCTGGCGCAGCAGCACCTGCATGGTTACCAGATCGGGAACCGTGCTCATGCGCGCGCTCCGGCCGCAGCAGTCATGGCATGCAGATGCGCCGCGCCCAGCACGATGCCGGGGCGTGCAGCCCGCACGATCGCCACTGCCGCGTTCGCATCGGCCGCACGACCACTGCGCAGCAGCCAGGTGGCGACGCTGGCGGCGCTGCGCGAATAGCCCAGCGCACAGCACACCAGCAACGGCCCCTGCGCATGCAGCCGCTCGATGGCCTCGGCCGCCTCGCGCAGCTGTTCCGGTGCAGGGACCACCAGGTCCAGCATCGGCACGCTGGCATACGCGGCGCCCGGCGCGCGGCAGGACAGCTCGGCACAGGCATCGACCACGCCCACCAAGGGTGGCGGCAACGCCGCGCAGGGAATGCGCCCCAGCCACACGCCATCCATCACGGGAACCGGCTGCGGCGCACGCCGCGTCCACAGCCGCGAATTGATCCAGGCTGCGCCCAGGTACGGCGCCAGCAGCCAGCGTGCCGCCATGGTCAGGCGACCATCGGCGCGCTTCTGGAACACCGCCGTACACAGCCCGGCATACGCCAGCGCCACCAGCAGCAACGACACCACCGGCCACAGCAGCCACAACGCCGCACCGCGCAGCATCACCGCCGGCGCCAGCAGCAGCACCGCCCCCAGCAGGTAAAACGCCGCCAATCGCCAGCGCTTGGCATCACGCGCGGTGCGCCAGGCGCGCAGCGGCGGCGTGCCCTGCTCCGGCCACAGCCAGACGCACAGCCACCCCGCCAGCAGGCCGGTCGGGATATCGATGAAATGATGCTGGAACGTGGTCAGCACCGAGACGCCTATCAGCAATGCCCATGCATGCAGCACCCAGCGCCACACGCCGTGCAGGTACTGCGCGAACTTCACCCACAGCACGATCAGCAGCACGATGTGCAGCGATGGTGCCTGGTTGAACGGCTTGTCGAAGCCCAGCAGCACATCGAACAACCAACCGAACACGCCGCCGATCTCCGGCCGCTCGAAGCTGAAGCGCAGCGGCCACAGCAGGAAGCAGGTCACCGCGATCAGCTGTGCACTGAACAGCCGCAATGCATGCCGGTCCAGTTCGAGGCGCTGCCGGCACAGGAAGAACGAGATGGCATAGAACAGATCGATCGACCAGTACGGCACGATCGTCCACGGCACGAACGGAATGCGGGTTTCCCAGGCGAACGCCATCACCGGCAGCGCGGCGTGGCGGCCGGCCATCCAATTGGCGAAGCCATAGCTGGCGAAGAAGAACGGTCCCAGCAGGGCCAGCCACAGCAGGGCGCGCCGCCAGGGGCGCCCTTCCACGGCCAGGGGGGGTGCGGCCAGCGTCGCCATCACGCGGTCCGGCGCGCCAGCGACACGGTGAAGATGCCGAATTCGTCGATGCGCTGCGCCACCTTCTCGAACCCGGCCAGGCGCACCAGCTCATCCATTTCCTGCTGGGTCCGGCGCCGCATCACCCAGGCCGCGCCACCGCGGTGGCTGGTCAGCGCACGGGCGATGAATTCCAGCTGCGGGTGCCAGGGCTGGCCGGTGTAGGCCAGGTAGCCGCCCACCGGCACCGTTGCGGCGATGCCCTGCAGCGAGCGCAGCACCGCATCGTTGTCGGGGAACAGTTCGTACAGGCCCGACACCACCGCCAGTGTCGGTGCTGGATCGACCTTGGCCAGTTGCGCCGGATCGAACGCATCGCCCTGCTCGAAGCGCGCGATGTCGGCCGCACCGAGGTGCTCGATCAATGCCTGGCCCTGGGTCACGTTCAGATCGCTGAAATCACGCAGCACGATGCGGTCGGCGCGCTGTTCGCCCTGGCCCAGCGCTTCCAGCACATACCGGCCATGGCCAGCGGCCACGTCCAGCACGCGCACCGGCGTGCCCTGCCTGCGCAGGCGCTGGGCGGCATCGCGCAGCAGTTCCTGCAGGTGCTGGCCGCGCACGCGGATGCCGCGCCAGCCGATTGCATCCAGATAGTTGCGGTCGACCATGCGGCCCAGCGGGCCCTTGCCACGCGCTTGGTCGCGATAGATGTAGTCGAGCGTGCTGCCGGAATCGAAACCGGTCTGCAGGCCCAGCGCGATGCCCTCGGACAAGGTCCCGCCGAAACGCAGGCCGCCACGCACCACGCGCCAGCGCAGGTCGGCCAGGCTGTTGCGTTCCGGTGGCCACGCCAGGATCTCCGATTCTTCGAAGGTCGGCCCGTGGCGGTGCGCATCGCGACGGGACAGCTCACGCAGCGGCTCGGCGAAACGTGCCTGGATGAAGCTGCGGATACGCGCCAGTGCCGGCGCGCGATCACGCTCGCCCAGCGTGTCGTGGAAGAAGCCCGGGAGGTGCACGCGCTCCTTGATCGGGCTGGACAGGCGCTCGTAGAAGCGGTCCTGAGGGCCACGATGCACGACGAAATCCGAACCGGACACCAGCAGCTGCACCGGCACGCTGATCGCCTGCGCATCGGCAACGATGCGGTCGGCGGCCTCGTACAGGCCCAGCAGCACGCGCACCGAGATCGGCCGGGTGATCAGAGGATCGGTGCGGTAGCTCTCCACGCGCGCCGGGTCATGGGTCAGCCACTGCGGCTTGACGTAGCTGTTGACGAAGAAGTTGCCGCGCAGCTTCTGCATCAATGCCAGGCCCGGGCGTGCGAACGGCACGTACAGCTTCACCTTGAACGCGGGCGAGGCCATCACCAGTGCACGCAGGCGCGGTGCGTAATCGTGCACCCACGTGGCAGCAACCACCGCGCCCACGCTCTGCGCGATCACCACGATGTCTTCCACCGCGATGCCATGCGCGGCACCGATGTGGGCGATGAAGCTGTCCAGGTCACGCACCAGCGCCGGGAAGCCCGGTGCATCGCCACGTGCGCCCGGCGAACGGCCATTGCCGCGCGCATCCCAGGCGAAGAAGGCGGTGTCGGGCAGGTCCAGCTCGTCAACCAGGTGAGTGACCCGGCCGGAGTGCTCGTGGCCACGGTGCAGCAGCACGATGGCCTTGGTGGCCGGGGTTGCCGTGGTGCTCGCCCAGTACCGGTAGAACAGCGGTACCTGGTCGAAGCTGTGGAATTCCCGTTCCTGCGCCTGACGCATGCAATCTCCTGATTGTCTTTTTGTATCTGCTTGATTAATTCGGCGAAACCGCCGCTTCCTGCAATCCCCGACGTACGCGGTTGACCATCGTCACCCCGCACAGCACTGCCATCGCAGCGGCCACACCGCTGACCGTCATCGCACCGCCCCAGCCGAACGCCAGCAGCAGGCCCAGCACGCCGATCACGAACGCGCGATCGCTCTTGCCCATCGGGCCGTCATAGCGACGGCTGGCCCCGACCATCAGCCCCAGCACGCCGGCGTACTCGCTCAGCGCCGCGGTCCAGGCCAGCAGCCACAGCGCTTCCGGGCGCACGCCCGGCACACTGAGCAGGCTCAGGTACAGCGCCGCGTCGGCGATCACATCGCACACCTCGTTCAGATAGGCGCCCAGCCGCGACTGCTGGCCGAACTCGCGGGCCAGCATGCCGTCCACGGCGTTGAGCGCCATGCGCAGCAGCATCCACAGTGGCAGCAGCAGGTACAGAAGGGGCTTGGCCGGCGCGCAGCACCAGACCGCGACAGCCACCAGCAGCGAGACCACGGCAGCGGCCACGGTCACCGAATTGGCAGTGATCCCCATGCGGAACAGACCGCGTACGACTGGACGCAACAGGTCCTGGAAACGTCCTTTCAATGCATAGATCGACATGATCCGTACCCGCTGATCCTTGGCAGTGCGGGCACAGCCTACCCCATCGCTGGCAGATTCCGACAACCCGGCTCTGGTCCGCAGCCCAGCCCCCGGATCGGGCCGGACCGGTGTGCCCGACCCGGCCTTACGCCGATTGCCACGGCAAATTACCCCTTCCAGCGCCCGCCACCGGCCCCCACCGCCTACAATATCGGCCCCGCTCCGCTGCCGATTCTGTCCCATGACTGCTGATCTGTTGCCCGTCCGCCGGGCCCTCCTCTCCGTTTCCGACAAGACCGGTCTGGTCGAGCTGGCCACTGCGCTGGCGGCACGCGGCGTGGAGCTGCTGTCCACCGGCGGCACCGCCAAGGCGATCCGCGATGCGGGCCTGGCCGTGAAGGACGTGGCCGACGTCACCGGTTTCCCGGAAATGATGGACGGCCGGGTCAAGACCCTGCACCCGATGGTGCACGGCGGCCTGCTGGGCCGTTCGGGCCTGGATGATGCGGTGATGGCTGAGCACGGCATCGGTGCCATCGACCTGCTGGTGCTGAACCTGTACCCGTTCGAATCGGTCACCGCCAAGGCCGACTGCACCCTGGCCGACGCGGTCGAGAACATCGACATCGGCGGCCCGGCCATGCTGCGTTCGGCAGCCAAGAACTTCGCCCGCGTGGCGGTGGCCACCGACCCGTCGCAGTACGCCGAACTGCTGGCCTCGCTGGACGCCAACGACGGCCAGCTGTCGGCCGCCACCCGCTTCGCGTTCTCGGTGGCCGCGTTCAACCGCGTTGCCCAGTACGACGCCGCGATCAGCAACTACCTGTCGGCGGTCACCGCCACCGACGCCGCCGTGCCGGCCCGCGCCGAGTACCCGGCGCAGATGAACTCCACCTTCGTGAAGGTGATGGACCTGCGCTACGGCGAGAACCCGCACCAGAGCGGCGCCTTCTACCGCGACCTGTACCCGGTGCCGGGCACGCTGGCCACGTTCCAGCAGCTGCAGGGCAAGGAACTGAGCTACAACAACCTGGCCGACGCCGATGCGGCGTGGGAATGCGTGCGCCAGTTCGACGCGCCGGCCTGCGTGATCGTCAAGCACGCCAATCCGTGCGGCGTGGCGGTGGGTGCCGGCAACGGCGATGCCTACGAGCTGGCCTACGCCACCGACCCGACCAGCGCCTTCGGCGGCATCATCGCCTTCAACAAGCCGCTCGACGCTGCCACTGCCAAGGTGATCCTGGACCGCCAGTTCGTGGAAGTGCT
This sequence comes from Stenotrophomonas sp. 78350_Sma, assembly GCF_056482105.1. Lineage (NCBI taxonomy): Bacteria > Pseudomonadati > Pseudomonadota > Gammaproteobacteria > Lysobacterales > Lysobacteraceae > Stenotrophomonas > Stenotrophomonas sp. 78350_Sma. The sequence goes on from NZ_CM151182.1 coordinate 4,313,779, forward strand.
GATCGCCCCGGACTACGAGCCGGCCGCGCTGGAGTACGCGCAGAAGAAGGCCAACGTGCGCGTGCTGCGCATTCCGCATGGTGATGGCCTGAACAATTTCGACAGCAAGCGCGTCGGCTCGGGCCTGTTGCTGCAGTCCTCGGACAACCGCGGCATGACCCGCGACGAACTGAAGGTGGTCAGCAAGCTGGCGCCGACCGACAAGCAGTTCACCGACCTGCTGTTCGCCTGGAAGGTGGCCAAGTTCGTGAAGTCCAATGCGATCGTCTATGCCAAGGACAACCGCACCATCGGTGTCGGCGCCGGCCAGATGAGCCGTGTCTACTCAGCCCGTATCGCCGGCATCAAGGCCGCCGATGCGAACCTGGTGGTCCAGGGCTCGGTGATGGCCTCCGATGCGTTCTTCCCGTTCCGCGATGGCATCGATGCCGCCGCTGCCGCCGGCATCAAGGCGGTGATCCAGCCGGGCGGTTCGATGCGCGATGCCGAAGTGATCGCCGCCGCTGACGAACATGGCCTGGCCATGGTGTTCACCGGCGTGCGCCACTTCCGCCACTGATCCTGGAGCGACACGGATGTCCACAGTTTCGATGAAATCGCTGGCCGTGCTTGCCCTCGCGGGCGCGGCCGCGCTGGCCGGCTGCAAGCCTGCAGCGGCGCCTGCGCCGGCGTCGGAGGCCGCCACGCCGGCCCCTGCCGAGCCGACGGCGCACGTGAGCCGTACCGCGCGACTGCAGGCCTTCCTGGTCCAGCGTTACGGCAGCAACGCCAAGCTTTCTGGTGAATGGCGCGGCAGCTGGAACGACGACGGCGAAACCCGCGCGATGGACTGGCACGTCTGCGCCGAGCAACCGGTGGTGAGCGGCGACAGCTGGCAGCAGTTGCTGGCGGTCTGCGGCGCACTGTCCGAAGGGGCGCACATCGACCCGGGCACGATCGACTTCTTCGTGCTGCGCCCCAAGGGCGATGGCTTCGATGTAACCAGCGAACTGAGCGGCGAGCGCCTCGGCAGCGGCGGCCAGCCCGGCACCGTCAACGTCATCCGCGCCGGCAGCGACTTCTATGGCTTCCGTGTCGAGGACGGCTGGTTCGGGCAGGGCTTCTCGCTGCTCTCGCAGTCGCTGATCCTGCCGGGCCCGAACGGCCTGGTGGCCAGTGGCAGCGTGCGCAGCCATATCGACAATGACGCCCAGTACGAGTGCGACAACCTGGACGCCGGCACCGACCCGGACACCGCCGAGGACTGCCGCACCCGCCGCTTCAGCATCGATTTCGCCCTGCGTTTCGACGACAGCGACCGCAGCGCGCGCATCTGGCCGCTGCTGATCGAGGAATCCGGCACCACCTGTGGCAGCAAGCAGGTCCAGCAGGAACACCGCTTTACCCTGGACCCGAAGACCTGGGCCTATTCCTTCCCCGAATCGCTGCGACGCGAAGGCTGCGAATGAAGCACCTGCGCCGCCGGGGACATCGACCTTCCCTTCCCACGCAATCTGGAATCTCGTGATGAACGTACTTGTCATCGGCTCTGGCGGCCGCGAACACGCCCTGGCATGGAAGCTGGCCCAGTCCTCCCGTGTCACCGAAGTGATCGTGGCGCCCGGCAACGCCGGCACCGCCAGCGAAGACAAGTGCCGCAACGTAGCGGTGAAGGTCACCGACATCGACGGCCTGCTGGCGCTGGCCCAGGCCGAAGGCGTGGCGCTGACCGTGGTCGGCCCGGAAGTACCGCTGGTGGCCGGCGTGGTCGACCGCTTCCGCGCCGCCGGCCTGCGCATCTTCGGGCCGACCGCCGCCGCCGCGCAGCTGGAAGGCAGCAAGGCTTACGCCAAGGACTTCCTGGCCCGCCACAACATCCCTACCGCGTTCTACGCCGTGCACACCGACGTGGACGCCGCCCTGGCCTACATCCGCGAGAAGGGTGCACCGATCGTGGTCAAGGCCGATGGCCTGGCCGCCGGCAAGGGCGTGATCGTGGCGATGACCCAGGCCGAAGCCGAAGACGCCGTGCGTGACATGCTCTCGGGCAACGCCTTCGGCGATGCCGGTGCGCGCGTGGTGATCGAGGAATTCCTCGACGGCGAGGAAGCCAGCTTCATTTCGATGGTGGACGGCGTGCATGCGCTGCCGATGGCCACCTCGCAGGACCACAAGCGCGTCGGCGACGGCGACACCGGTCCGAACACCGGCGGCATGGGCGCGTACTCGCCGGCGCCGGTGGTGACGCCGGAAGTGCACGCCCGCGTGATGCGCGAGGTGGTGAACCCGACCGTGCAGGGCATGATCGCCGATGGGATCCCCTTCACCGGCTTCCTCTATGCCGGCCTGATGATCGATGCCAGTGGCGCGCCGAAGGTGATCGAGTTCAACGTGCGCTTCGGCGATCCGGAAACCCAGCCGGTAATGCTGCGCCTGCAGTCGGACCTGATCGAGCTGGTGGAAGCGGCCATCGACGGCCGCCTGGACCAGGTTCAGGCGCAGTGGGACGCGCGCCCGTCGCTGGGCGTGGTGCTGGCCGCCAAGCCCTACCCGGAAGCGCCGATCACCGGTGACGTGATTTCCGGCCTGGGTGATGTGCCGGCCAGCGCCAAGGTGTTCCATGCCGGTACGGCACTGGATGCACAGGGCCAGGTGGTCAGTGCCGGCGGCCGCGTGCTGTGCGTGGCCGCGCTCGGCGACAGCGTGCGCGATGCGCAGGCCAATGCCTACGCGGGCGTGGCCAAGGTGAGCTGGGCCAACGAGTTCCACCGTACCGACATCGGCTGGCGCGCGATCGCACGCGAGGGGTGAGGTAGATCCACGCCATGCGTGGATGAGAGCGCCGCGAAAAACAGAAAGGCCCGGCAATGCCCGGGTCTTTGCTTTACAGGACTGCTTCGAGACCCTTCCGATCAATCAGGTTAAGCAACTTCAGTGACGGTCCACTGGGTTTCTTTTCGCCCTGCTCCCAGCTGCGTACGGTGGAAACGCTGGTATTGAGAACCCCCGCAAAGACCGGCTGACTGAGCTGCAATGACGTACGCAGGGCACGGATCTGGGCACTGCTGTACTCAGGGACCGGCTCAAGGCAAAGCGCTTCGTAGCTGCTCAACCGACGTTTATCGATGAAGCCATGCGCGTGCAGACTCACAGCAGCATCATGCACCGCTTCAAGAAGCGCACTTTTCGCGCGCCGTCGCTCAGGGGTCTTCGTCATGGCCGATCTCCTGTAGATCCCCGTACTCCACGGCACGATTCAGCTGCGCCGTACTCATTCTCAGGAACTCCGATGCGTACAACTGCAGCGCGTCCCGTTCCGCATTCGTGATCGCAGCACGTTCATTCTTCTCGTAGCCGAAAAGGAAGAACCAATGCCCGCCTCGCTGTGTGGCGACGATGATTCGAACGCTCCCACGCTTTCCTCGCCCCGGCAGCGCAACGCGCTTCTTGAAGATTCCGCCGCCAAGATCAGCATCCACCAGACCCGCTTCCATTTCACGTACCGACCGGTACAGCGCAGCGTCGGACAGGGTGGTCCTACGCATACTGCGATTGAAACTTCGTGTGCGGAAGATGCGTGGCATGATCATACCGTGCCACTGCGTGGTACGGCGTGAACACCAGCATCCAGCACATGACCCGGTCGGCACAATCACCGCTCTGGCGTCAGAGTAGAACCACGCCATGCGTGGCCAAGCCCCGCAAACGAAGAAGGCCCGGCACTGCTGCCGGGCCTTTCACAATTGCGACGCCACCCCGCCTTACGCGGTGAACAGCGCCTTCATCTTCTTCAGCGCGTTCGCTTCCACCTGGCGGATGCGTTCGGCCGACACGCCGTACTCGTCAGCCAGCTCCTGCAGCGTCACCTTGCTGTCGGCATCCAGCCAGCGGCGACGGATGATGTCGCGCGAACGGGCATCCAGCTCGGCCAGGCCTTCGCGCAGCAGCTGCATCTGGTTGTCTTCGCTGTCGGCACGTTCGTAGGCCATCGACGGATCTTCGTCGTTGGCGACCAGGAACGCAGCCGGCGACGGCGGCGCATGCTCGTTGTCCTCGTCGGTCGGCGCATCGAAACCGATATCGCGACCGGACAGGCGCGACTCCATTTCCATGACCTCGCGCTCGGACACGTTCAGGTCCTTGGCCACCGCGCTGACTTCGGCCGCGTTCATCCAGCCCAGGCGCGTCTTCGACTTGCGCAGGTTGAAGAACAGCTTGCGCTGCGCCTTGGTGGTGGCGACCTTCACGATGCGCCAGTTCTTCAGGATGAACTCGTGCATCTCGGCACGGATCCAGTGCACGGCGAAGGACACCAGGCGCACGCCCATTTCGGGGTCGAAGCGCTTGACCGCCTTCATCAGGCCGATGTTGCCTTCCTGGATCAGGTCACCCAGCGCAAGGCCGTAGCCGTTGTAACCGCGGGCCACGTGCACCACGAAGCGCAGGTGCGAATGCACCAGCTCGCGGGCGGCGTCCAGATCGTTGCCGTCGCGGAAGCGACGGGCCAGGTCCTGTTCGTCATCGACCGACAGCACCGGGATCTGGTGCACGGCACCGATGTAGGCGTCCAGCGAACCGAGCGCACTGGGAATCGGGAGATTGTTTGCCACAAGGGCAGTAGAGGTGTTCTGGCTCATAGGCACCCATCTTAGCAGTCCGGGATTTGGACTGCTAAAGGAGGAAAAAGTTCCAGCATCCTATTGATGCAACACTGGTCCCAAACAGAGCCCTACCGTAGCGCGATTTGATGACAGTGGCGAGCACGCTTTTCGGGATTCACAATCCCTTGGAATTCAATCAATTACGCACTGAAATCCGGCCGATTCCGGTCAAGCGGAGCTGAACGGGTAGGCCCGGAGCCCCATTCAGGGCAAGGGATGTTGCCAAGTGTTCAGGCCCGAGCGCCGCAGGCCCGATGCTTTACTACTAAAAAACCCGTTGACAGCCCTGCAACCGCATGCTCCGATGCATCAACTAATTCATACGTAGATGCGCATGGCCCGCCCCGTCTCCCAGACTCCCACCCCGGCCGAGCAGGCCATCCTGGACATCCTCTGGGACAAGGGCGAAGCGTCCGTGCGCGAAGTGGCCGATGTACTCGGCGAACACAAACCGGTCGCGTACACCACAGTGCTGACCATGTTCAACGTGCTGGCGAGGAAGGGCTTTGTCAGTCATCGCCAGGAAGGTCGCGCCTACATCTATCACGCCACGCTCAGCCGCGAGCAGGCCCGCCGGCAAGCGCTCGACCATCTGCTGCATCAGTTCTTCGAGGGCTCGCCGAACGTGCTTGCGCAGCACCTGGTGGACGAACGCGAAATCGACCGCAACGAACTGCAGGCACTGCAGCAGCGCATCAGCGATGCCAGGGCCGGGAGGAAGGAATGAACCTCATCGACCTGGCGATGGCACTGGGCGTTCGACAGTTGCTGTTGTCTGCAGTTGTGCTGCTGCCCGCGCTGTGGCTCGCACGGCGGCGGGCCCTCAGTGCCGAACAACGTTCCTGGCTGCTGACCGCCGCGATGGCAGTTGCCCTGCTGCTACCGCTCAGCGCCTTCCTGCCGGGATGGTCGACCACCCTGCCCGCACCGGCACCGCCCGCAGCCGCGTTCCACCCCATGCCCGGCGAAGGGGCAACGGCGGATGAAGCCATCTTCGAAGCCGGACGACAGCCCGACATCTACTATGTTGAGCTGCCGAAGACCCTGCCGACACTGCTTGCAATGCTGTGGCTGCTTGGCACCCTGTGGCTGGGCATGCGCCTGCTGGACGCGATGCTGCACGCACGCCGGCTGCGGCGGTTGGCGCAACCGGCAACCGCCGGACTGCGCGCGGTCCTGGCCGACATCGTGCCCGCCCACGTGACGATCGCCACCTGCGCCGTCGACGGGCCGATGGTCGTCGGCCTGTGGCGCCCCACGATCCTGCTGCCGCGCCCGCTGCTGGCCCGCCTGGACAACAGCGTGCTGCGCGACATCGTCCGCCACGAGGTTGCACACCTGCAGCGACGCGACCTGTGGACAAGCACGCTGCTGCGGGCGGGAACAGCACTGTTCTGGTGGAATCCGCTCCTGCACGTTGCCCAGGTACGCCTGGCGCTACTGCGCGAAATGGCCTGCGATGCACGTGCCGCGCTGCAGGCACGCGAACCCCTGGACTATGCAGGTTCGCTGCTGGCCAGTGTCGAGCAGCTGCAGGCCCTGCGCGAGGAGGCGCCGACGCTGGCGCTGGGCATGTTCGGCGCGCGCAGCCAGTTGGCACAGCGCATCGACCAGCTCGTCGAGACTGCACCACCGGCACCGCGGCGCCGCAGCCTGCTGATGCTGGGGCTGACGCTTCTGCTGGGCTGCACGGCCACCGCGGTGGCCGTCTCACCACGGCTGGCGCCACCGTCGGCGCCCGCGTCCTCCGAAACGCGCATCCACGATCTTCTGCGCGCTGCCAGCACGCATGACCTCGTGCAGGTCCGCGCGTTGGCGACAGCGGGCGTCGATCTCGATGCGCGCGTGCTCGGCGATGGCACGGCGCTGATCCAGGCCATCCGCGCACGCGACCCGGCGATGGTCAACGCCCTGCTGCAGCTGGGGGCCGACCCTGATCGCGCCGCACTGGGCGAAGGCAATCCGTTGATCGTTGCCTCCGCCCTGGGCCTGCAACCCATCGTCGAGCAACTGGTGCAGGCCGGTGCCGACGTCAACCGGGTCGTCACCTATGACGAGACACCGCTGATCAATGCCTCGCGCGAAGGCCACCTGGTCACCGTGCAGTACCTGCTTGCGCACGGCGCCGACATCAACCTGGGCGTGGAAGCCGATGGCTGGCTGGGGCGTTGGCGGACACCGCTGAACCAGGCCGGCACTACCGCCGTGCGCGACTACCTGCTGGCGCAGGGCGCCCGCCGCGAACGACGCTGACGTCGCCGCCGCATCGCCTCCTGCACTGCGGCGCTGACCCGTTCCACCCGCAACGACCGGACGCGGCAGGCGTGCGCGGCAACGCCTGCGCCGATTCCAACCCCCTTCCACTCCTGCAAGGATGTCGATGATGAACCGCCTGTTGCTGTGTTCGCTGCTGGTCTGCCTGACCCCGTTCCGTGTGATGGCCACCGACGCCGGCGCTGGAGACGCTGCGCGTTTTGCCCAGGCAATGGCCCATGGCCTGCGCCCCGGCACGGCCCCGCTGGGTGCGGCGCTGCCGCGATGGTCGATCGAGGAACGCCTTGCCCATTACAAGGTGCCGGGTGCCGCCGTTGCGGTGATCCGCGATGGACGGGTGGTGTACGCCGCCGGATACGGCCTGCGCCAGGCGGGCACGCGCGACGCGGTGGATGCCGATACCGTGTTCTCGGTGGGCTCGGTCAGCAAGATGGGCGCTGCGGCGACCACCCTGAAGCTGGTTGCTGCCGGCAAGGTCTCGCTGGAGGAGAACATCGATCCCCGCCTGCGCCGCTGGCATGTACCTGCCGATGCGCAGGGACTGCACCCGCCGATCACCCTGCGCATGCTGCTCTCGCACACCGCCGGCTTCAATGTGCATGGCTTCCAGGACTACCAGCCCGCCGAACGCTTGCCGACCTTGCTGCAGACACTGGATGGACTGGCGCCTGCAAAGAATGAACCGATACGCCTGATCCACACACCCGGCCAGCAGGTCGACTATTCCGGTGGCGGCTACACGGTGGTGCAGCTGGCGATCGAAGACCTGACCGGCAGAGCATTCGCCGACGTCGCACGTCGCGAGGTGTTCGCGCCACTGGGCATGTCCCGCAGCACGTACCGGAACCCCTTGCCTTCCAGCTACGGCAACGTTGCCCATGCGCACGACAACAAGGGCCTGCCGGAGGCCCTGCCACGCGGCTGGCAGAGCTTTCCGGAACAGGCGGCGTCCGGGCTGTGGACCAGCGCCAACGACATGGGCCTGTTCGTCGCGGCCCTGCTGCGCAGCATCCGCACGGAGGATGGATGGCTGCCGCAGCCATTGGCCCTGCAGATGGTCAGCGAAGTGGCGCCGGCCGGTCGTGGCCTGGGACCGGAGCTGGCCGGCACCGGTGCCGGTCGCCGCTTCTTCCACAATGGCAGCAATGACAGCTATCACGCCGGCATCGAAGGCTACCCGGAGAGCGGCGATGGATTCGTCATCCTGACCAATGGCGACAACGGCCCCGCACTGCGTGGGGAGATCCGCAATGCCCTGTCCGATGCACTCGGCCACAACGCCAAGCCGGTCATCCGCACGCTGGATCCCGCATTGCTGGTGGATGGCTATCCACGCTTCAGCGGCCGCTTCGTACTCGATGACACCCTGCCCATGGATCTGCGCAGTGGCCTGGCCGATTGGTTCGACATCACCACCCTGGACGTGCAGGCGGTCGATGCTGGACTGCAGTTGCGCCTGCCCGGGCGTGATACACCGGTCGCGCTGCAGGCGCTGACACCCGTCCGTTTCCTGGCAGGCAGCGCGGGGACGGAACTGCTGTTCCATCGCGGCGGCGATGGCAGCGTGCAGGCGTTGAGCGTGATCGCCGAAGGCGCGCGTGCCTACTATCGGCGTGCGGATAGCGCGCCAGCAGCGGGCCACTGAGCCATCGCTGGCGGCGCCGGGCTCCTGCCCGGCCCGCTCAGAGCGCCGAACGCGGCGGCAGTGACCAGTCGATCGGAGCCTGGCCGCGGCGCTGCAGGTACTCATTGGCCATCGAGAAATGCTGGCAGCCGAGGAAGCCACGGTGGGCCGACAGCGGCGACGGGTGCGGCGACTTCAGCACACGGTGGCGGCGGGTGTCGATGACCTTGCCCTTCTTCTGCGCGTACGCGCCCCAGAGCATGAACACCAGGCCGTCGCGTTCGCGGTTGAGCACATCCACCACGTGGTCGGTGAAACCTTCCCAGCCACGCCCCTGGTGTGCGCCGGCCTTGCCCTCTTCCACCGTCAGCACGGCATTGAGCAGCAGCACGCCGCGCTGCGCCCACGGGATCAGGCAGCCGTGGTCCGGGCGCGGGAGACCGAGATCGCTCTCGATCTCCTTGTAGATGTTCAGCAGCGACGGTGGCACAGGTACGCCCGGCGCCACCGAGAAACTCAGGCCATGCGCCTGGCCGCGGCCGTGGTACGGGTCCTGGCCGAGGATCACCACCTTCACCTGCTCGAACGGCGTGGCATCGAACGCGGAGAAGATCTGCGGGCCCGGCGGGAACACCGCCGCGCCACCGGCCTTGCGCTGGCGCAGGAAGCTGGACAGCTCGCGCATCTGCGGCTGCAACAGGTAATCGCCGACATGCTGCTTCCAGCTCGGTTCCAGCTGGATCGTCGGGGTGTCCGCTACTTCATCAATCATTGCGCCACTTCATCGAATCAGGGGTCCATCGTTCAACCGGGCCAGACGCAGCTGGAACAGCACCTTGGTGACCAGCAGCCGCTCTTCGATCGGCTTCAGCACCAGGTCGTTGGCACCGGACTGCAGCAGCCCGGTCTGGTTGTGCGGGTTGCCGTCGCCGGTCATCACCAGCACCGGCAGGCGGCGCTTGCCGTAGCCGAAGTCCACGCGCACGCGCTGCACCACGTCGCGGCCGCTCAGCTCGCCCTTCAGGGTGACGTCGGTCAGCACCAGGTCGATGCGGTGGCGGCTGCGGCCCAGCGACTCGGCGGTGAGCAGGGTGAACGCCTCTTCGGCGCTGACCACGTGCAGCACATTCAACTGCTGGCGTTCCAGCATGCGCTTGGTGGCCTCGGCCACCACGCGGCTGTCCTCGATGTAGAGGATGGTCGCGCCGGGAATGGTCTGTGGCTGCACGTAGCCGCGAATGAAGGTCGCAAGCGCCTCGTGGCCCAGCGCCTTGTCGAAATAGTCGGTGACGTACTCGGTGAAGCGGCGCTGTTCCAGATGCTGCTGGGCATCGCCGGATACCACGATGACCGGCACGTAGGCCTGTCCGGCCGCTTCGCGCACCATCCGTGCCAGTGCCAGGCCGTCGCCATCGCGCAGGGTCAGCGAGGTGGTCACCAGATCCACCGGGCCCTGCGCCAGCGCCTGCTGCGCATCCTCGATGCTGTCGCAGCCGATCACCTCCACGCCCGGCAGGTCGCGCTTCAGGACATCGGCGATCAGCTTGCGCACCAGCTTCGAGCCATCGACCACCATCACCCGCGTGGCGGGCCCATCAAGGTGCTTCAGCGCTTGCGGTTGCATGCCGGTCTCAGGTGTCGGTCGGGCGGGTCTGGCGCAGGAAGTGGCCGGTCACCAGCCACGCGCCCAGCCAGCCGAGCAGCAGCGTGCCAAGCAGGACCAGTCCGCCATGCAGCAGGTCCAGACCGTGCAGCACGAACGGGCTGCCATAGCTGCGGGAGAGTTCGGCCAGCGGCACGCGCAGCGCGGCACCGGCGGCACCGATCAGGGCCAGCGCCACCGCACCGGCCCCCAGGCCGTACCACGCGCCCAGGTACAGGAACGGGCGGCGGATGAAGCCATCACTGGCGCCGAGCAGCTGCAGCACGCCGATCTCTTCGCGGCGGGCCTGGATGTCCAGGCGCACGGTGTTGCCGACCACCAGCGCGGCACCGACGCCGAGCAGCACCGACAGCACCTGCACCAGCCGTGCACCGAACGCCAGCCAGGCATCCAGGCGCTGGCGCCACAGTGCATCGTGCTGCACCAGGTCGGCCTCGGGCAGGCTCTCCAGCGCGCGTGCCAGGCGTGCATCGTCCTTGCCCTGGCCGGGGGTGATCACCAGCAGCGAGGGCAGCGGGTTGTCATTGAGTGCGTCGATCGCCTCGCCAAGGCCGGCATCGCGCAGTTCCTGCAGGCCCTGTTCGGGCGTGCGCACGTTCACTTCGGCCACGTCATCGCGGTCGCGCAGCTGGCCGGCCAGGCGCAGCGCGCCGGGGCCATCGACATTGCCCTTCAGGAACACGTTGATGTCGCGCGACTGCTGCACGCTGCCGGCGAACTGCTTGAGGTTGTCCAGCGCGATCGACAGGCCCAGCGGCAGGGCCAGCGCCAGCGCCATGACCATCACCGTCAGCAGGGTCGCCCACGGCTTGCGGAAGGCACGGCCGAGGCTGAACACCACGCTGTGCGCGTGGTGCTGGAACCAGACGCCCACGCGCGAGGGGGCGGCGGCTTCGCTGTTTTCGTTCTTCGCCATGCGTTACTCCGCCAGGTCCTGCGGCGAGATGTCATCCACCAGCCGGCCGTGGTCGAGGATCAGCACGCGCTTGCGCATGCGGCGCAGCAGCGGCAGGTCGTGGCTGACCACCAGCACGCTGGTGCCGCGCGCGGGCAGCTCGGCGAACAGGGCCATGATCTCCGCCGCCAGGGTCGGGTCGAGGTTGCCGGTCGGCTCGTCGGCCACCAGCAGCTTGGGTTCGCCGACGATGGCGCGGGCGATGCCGACGCGCTGCTGCTCGCCGGCGGACAGCTGCGAGGGCAGTGCCTTCTCGCGATGGCCAAGGCCCATCCGTTCCAGCACCGAGCGCACGCGCTTGCCGATGTCGCCACGGCGGGTGCCGCGCAGGATCAGCGGCAGCGCTACGTTCTCGGCGATCGAGCGGTCCATCAGCAGTCGGTGGTCCTGGTAGACCGCACCGACCGCGCGGCGGTGGCGGGGAATGTCGCCCCCACGCACCTTCAGCAGGTTGCGCTCGTCGAACACCACCGCGCCACGGCTGGGCCGCTCGTCCAGGTGGATCAACTTGAGCAGGGTGCTTTTGCCCGCACCGGAATGGCCGGTGACGAACAGCATTTCGCCCGGCGCGACCTCGAAGCTGACATCGGTCAGCGCCTCGTGGCCACCGGCGTACTGTTTGCTGACATTGTCGAAGCGCAGGACACTCATGCCCTGATTATGCAGGACCGGCGCGACGGATCGGTAGCGCCGGGCCATGCCCGGCGAAAACCGTCCGGCCTGGTGGGTGCCGACCGTTGGTCGGCACACCTCAAGGCCACCCGACCAACGGTCGGGTGCCGCCGGCTTAGTTGCCCGACAGCATCCGGCGGATCTTGCGGCCGATGCGGGTCAGGAACGAATCGCCGGTATCTGCGGCGGTACGCACCGGCTTGGCCACCACCTGCACCGGGGTGACCGGGCTGGCGCCATTGCCGGCATTGGCCTGCACGCCCTCGGCACCCTCGACCGGACGGCCGTGGCGACGACGACGGCGCTTGCGCGGCTTGTGCTCGCCGTCCACCGCACCTTCCGGTGCGCCTTCGGCACGCGGCGGGCGCGGCGGGCGCGGAGCCTGGGCGGTGGCGCCTTCGGCGCCGGCGGCCGGGGCGGCAGCGCCCTGCTCGCCTTCCACGCGCGGCTTGCGCGGGCCACGCGAACGGCGTTCGCCGCTGCGCTCACCGTCACGGCCACCACGGCCACCACCACCGCCGGAACGGCCGCCACTACGGCCACCGCCCCGACGCTCTTCCTCGGCGGCACGGGCTTCGCGCGCTTCGCGGAAGATCTGGCCGACGCTTTCGTTGTCCTCGCCTTCCTCGCCTGCAGCCGGTGCCGGGCGTTCCGGGCGCGGCAGCGGCGTCAGCAGTTCCTTGGTGACCGGCTCGGACGGAATCTTCTGCTCGATGTAGGCCTCGATGTCCGGCAGGCCCATGGCGTAGCGCTCGCAGGCGAAGCTGATCGCGTCGCCCTCTTCACCCAGGCGCGCGGTGCGACCGATGCGGTGCACGTAATCTTCGGCATCGAACGGCAGGTCGTAGTTGTAGACGTACTTGATGCCGTCGATGTGCAGGCCGCGCGCAGCCACGTCGGTGGCCACCAGGATTTCCAGCTGGCCCTTCTGGAAGCGGTTGAGCAGGCTCTCGCGCTTCTTCTGCGGCACATCGCCGGACAGCACGCCGACACGGTAGCCGGCCTTCTCCAGCGATCGGGCGACGCGCTCGACGAACACCTTGGTATTGACGAAGACCATGGTGCGCGCGCCTTCGCTGCGCGACAGCAGGCCCAGCAGCAGCGGGATCTTCTCGTCGTCGGCCGGGAAGTAGATGCGCTGGCGCACGCGGGCAGCGGTGATGGTCTCGGCTTCGACCACCAGCTTCTGCGGCTCGTTCATGTGCTCGTAGGCCAGCTCCAGCACGCGATGGCTGAGGGTGGCACTGAACAGCAGGGTCTGGCGGGTGGTGCGCTCCGGCATGCGGCGCAGCAGGAAGCGGATGTCCTTGATGAAGCCCAGGTCGAACATGCGGTCGGCTTCGTCCAGCACGCAGATCTCGCAGGCGTGCAGCGAGACCACCTTGTGCTGCTTGACGTAATCGATCAGGCGGCCCGGGGTGGCGATGATCACGTCCACGCCCTGCTGCAGCAGTTCGCGCTGCTTGTCGTAATCCACGCCGCCGTAGACCAGGGCGAAGCGCAAGCCCAGGTCGGAACCGAACTTCACCGCATCCTTGTGGATCTGGATGGCCAGTTCGCGGGTCGGGGCGAGGATCAGGGCGCGCGGATCTTCCGGCTTGCGGTCGGCCAGCGCCGGACGCGTCAGCAGGCGGTTCACGACAGCAACCAGGAAGGCCAGGGTCTTGCCGGTGCCGGTCTGGGCCTGGCCGGCAACATCACCGCCGGGCAGCGCGACCGGCAGGGTCAGCGCCTGGATCGGGGTGCAGCGGGTGAATCCGGCTCCTTCAAGGCCGGCCTGCAGGGCCGGATGCAGCTCGAAGGAGGAGAAGGTCAAATCGGTCAGCGGTTTGTCGCTCATGAGTCCGTCTTGGTATGGCCGCCGGCCCGTGGGGCGGCTGGCACTTCATCGTCTAGGGGCACCGTCGCAAACTGCGGCCCCTGCGGCGGGTTGGCCGGCTGGGACCACCCGGTCCGCGCGCCGCACAATGGCCCAGTTTAACGCACTCGGGCCAGCAAACCGGAATGCCCTGTCTCAGGAACCGAAGAGACGCTCGATCTTCATCCAGCCACACGGGACTTGAACGACCCGGCCGGGCCCGCTGGTGTCGCCCGCTGCCACCCCCATCTTCGGGAAGACAGTGAAATCCGACACATACCGAGCTTCGAAGCGATCACGATACGCTGGGTTCCAGCCGGCGCCTGTCCCCGCCCTGCGATAGGGGTACACTGCCGGCCGTGAGCGTCCAGGCATCCCGCCGAACGCACCGCGGCAGTGCGCCGCGAGGCAACGACGAGGGTCGCGCCACCGGGCATGGCCCAGTTCACCCACCTCCGGCATGGCCGGGTGCAATCCAAGACGAGAAACCAAGATGAGCGACAAGGTTGTACATGTCGGCGACGCCGACTTTGATAGCGCAGTGCTGAATTCCAAGGAACCGGTGCTGGTCGATTTCTGGGCCGAATGGTGTGGCCCGTGCAAGATGATCGCCCCGGCGCTGGACGAACTGGCCGACGCCTACCAGGGCCGCGCCAAGATCGCCAAGGTCAACGTCGACCACAACCGTGCGCTGGCCGCCAAGTACCACGTGCGTTCGATCCCGTACCTGGTCGTGTTCAAGGACGGCGAGAAGGTCGGCGAGCAGATCGGTGCGGTGGGCAAGGCCCAGCTGGCCGGCCTGCTGGACAAGGCCCTGGCCTGATCCTGCTGTTTTCCGGCAGCCGCCGCCCGCGGCTGCCGGCGGGCGCCCCGCGTCCATGATGAATGCTGTTCCCGGCGGCCCTTGCACGGCGCCGCAGGCCGATGATAGTGTCGGCACATCCGGCCGCGTTCGCGTGCCGCACCCTCTGGACGCAGTTTCTTCCAGACCCATTCCCAACGTTCGCCGCCCCAGCCGGGCGCTCGCACCTTCAAGCGAGGAATAACGCTCTTGTCCGATAACACTTCCGAAACCGGCAGCGCCGATGCGCCCGCCGAAAAGCGCGTGCGCAAGCCCCGCGTGAGCAAGGCCGCCGCCCCGGCAGCCGCCGAAACCAGCGCCGCTCCGGCGCAGCCGACCCTGCCGCTGGCCGCCGCGCCCGAGGCCCCGGCCCCCGCCCCCGCACCGAGCGCGCCCGCCGCCGAGGCCCCTGCCAGCAGTGGCGGTGGCGAAGGTGGTGAGGGTCGCGAATCCGGCCAGCCGCGGCAGCAGAACCACCAGGGGGGTGGCCAGAACCAGGGCCAGAACCCGTACAACCAGAACGGCCAGCAAGGCCAGGGCAACCGCCGTGACCGCTTCCGCAACCGCCGCGACCGCGACCGCAACAACAACAACCGCTTCCGCGACGACGGTATGCCCAACGACGGCGGCGAGCAGCAGCCCTTCGTGCCGCGCCCGCATGCCAACGTTCCGGAAGGCTTCCCGGTCTATTCGCTGAGCGACCTCAAGCGCATGCCGGCGCAGAAGCTGCTGGAGATCGCCGAGCAGCTGCAGATCTCCGAAGGCGTGGCCCGCGCCCGCAAGCAGGATGTGATCTTCGCCCTGCTGAAGGTGCTGACCCGCCACGGTGACGGCGTCGCCGCCGACGGTGTGCTGGAAATCCTGCCGGACGGCTTCGGCTTCCTGCGCGCGGCCGAAGCCAGCTACCTGGCCGGCCCGGACGACACCTACATCTCGCCCAGCCAGATCCGCCGCTTCAACCTGCGCACCGGCGACCACATCTCCGGCCGCATCCGCTTCCCGAAGGACGGCGAGCGCTACTTCGCGCTGAACATCGTCGACACCATCAACGGTGAGCCGATCGAAGCGTCGAAGAACAAGGTGCTGTTCGAGAACCTCACCGCCCTGTTCCCGCGCCGCCGCTTCACCCTGGAGCGTGGCAACGGTTCGTCGGAAGACATCACCGGCCGCATCCTCGACCTGATGGCCCCGCAGGGCAAGGGCCAGCGCTCGCTCATCGTGTCGCAGCCGAAGGCCGGCAAGACCATGATGATGCAGCAGGTCGCCACGGCCATCACCACCAACCACCCGGACGTGCACCTGATCGTGCTGCTGATCGACGAGCGCCCGGAAGAAGTGACCGAAATGCAGCGCACCGTGCGCGGCGAGGTCATCAGCTCGACCTTCGACGAGCCGGCCGCGCGCCACGTGCAGGTGGCCGAAATGGTCATCGAGCGCGCCAAGCGCCTGGTCGAGCACAAGAAGGACGTGGTGATCCTGCTCGATTCGATCACCCGCCTGGCCCGCGCCTACAACAACGTGGTGCCGAGCTCGGGCAAGGTGCTGACCGGTGGCGTGGACGCCAACGCCCTGCACCGCCCGAAGCGCTTCTTCGGTGCTGCGCGCAACGTGGAAGAAGGCGGCAGCCTGACCATCATCGCCACCGCGCTGGTCGACACCGGCTCGAAGATGGACGAGGTGATCTACGAAGAGTTCAAGGGCACCGGCAACAGCGAAGTGCACCTGAGCCGCCGTATCGCTGAAAAGCGCGTGTTCCCGGCCATCGACATCAACCGTTCGGGCACCCGCCGCGAAGACCTGCTGATCGAACCGGAACTGCTGCAGAAGATCTGGATCCTGCGCAAGCTGCTGCATCCGATGGATGAAATGGCCGCGATGGAGTTCCTGCTGGACAAGATGAAGAACACCAAGTCCAACGACGAGTTCTTCGGTTCGATGAAGCGCTGAGCCCAACGCTGCGCTTGAAGAAACCTGCCGCCGCCTGCGGCAGGTTTTTTTTTGCCTGCAGGGCGACCCACTTCACTTCACCGCCGTCCGGTTTTGGCGATAATCCGCCCGATGCCCTGCCCGGCCCCGAGGGCGTGGCCACCGATTCCCGCTGTCGCCCCTTCCGGAGAACCGGTCGGGTCCAGCCTCCTGCCGGATCCGTCGACGCATGCGAACGCTGTCTCCCCGCCTCAACCTGGGCAAGCTGATCCTCGCCCTGGCCCTGCTCAGTGCCATCATCGCGCTGGCCAACACCCTGCTGGCCAGCTACCGGGTGCAGCGCGACCAGCTGGTCGGCAACACCCTGGAAGCCAACCGCGTCTACGCCACCAAGCTGGCCGAGACGACCCAGAACTTCCTGCTGGCTGCCCAGCAGGAACTGGCCTACGCCGCCACCCGGCTCGGCCAGGGCAACCTCGATCCGGCTCAGGCCCAGGACGAAGCCAGCCGCCTGCAGCTGCAGACCAACAGCTTCAACTCTTCGCTGGTGGTGGACGCCGACGGCCTGGTGATCGCCACCTCACCGCAGACCCTGCAGCTGCAGGGCGAAGTGCTGCACAGCGTCGGCAACAACGCCGCGCTGGCCGCGCGCCAGCCGATGATCAGCGACCCGTACCAGTCGGCCACCGGCAAGCTGCTGGTCTCGCTGTCGCACCCGATCTTCGATCGCCAGGGCCACTACCGTGGTTACGTCAGCGGCACCCTGTACCTGCGCCAGCGCAGCGCACTGCACACGCTGCTGGGCAAGCACTACTACCGTGATGGTTCCTACCTGTACGTGGTCGACCGTCATGGCCGCCTGCTGTACCACGCCGATGGCAAGCGGGTGGGCGACTACGTGGTCGGCAACCCCGCAGTGAAGGCCGTGGTACGTGGCGAGCGCGGCGCGCAGCAGGTGCGTAACAATCTGGGCGTGTCGATGCTGGCCGGCTACGCGCCGGTGGCGGCCACCGGCTGGGGCATCATCGCCCAGCGCCCGACCGAGGCCACGCTGCAGCCGCTGTCGCGGTTGATGACCGCGGTAATCTGGAACGCGATCCCGCTGGGCCTGCTGTCGCTGCTGATCACCTGGTGGTTCGCCCGTCGCATCTCGATGCCGCTGTGGCAGCTCGCACGCAACGTGCAGGGCGGCGAAGACACCGGCAACGCGATCAACCACGTCAGCGGCATCCGCGCGTGGTACTTCGAGGTCGCCCAGCTGAAGCAGGCGGTACTACACAGCTTCAATGCGCTGCAGGACCGCATCGGCACGCTCAACCGCGCCAGCCGCACCGATCCGCTGACCGGCCTGCTCAACCGCCGCGGCCTGCAGCAGGCACTGGATGCCCTGCAGGTACAGGGCATTCCGTTCGCGATCCTGGCGCTGGACATCGATCGCTTCAAATCGATCAATGACAGCCACGGCCATGATGTCGGCGACGCCGCCATCGTCCATATCGCCGACCAGATGCGCCGCTACTCACGCGACAGCGACATCCTCTGCCGCGCCGGTGGCGAGGAGTTCCTGCTGCTGTTGCCGGGCATCAGCACCGAGTCGGCACGCCAGGCCGGCGAGCGCCTGCGCCAGCACATTGCCGACCATCCGTTTGAACCGGTCGGCACCATCACCGTCTCGCTGGGCGTGGCCCACTTCCCCAGCTTCCATGTCGATGCCGAGCAGGCACTGCGGCTGGCCGACAAGGCGCTGTACCTGGCCAAGGAACAGGGCCGCAACCGGGTGGTGGTCTACCCCTACGCCGATTGACGCGAAGCCGGGCTGGCCGGCTCCGCAGTGATCGTCAGCCCTGCTCCAGCGGCGTCAGCAGGCGCAGGCCGCGCTTGGCGCCGTCCACCATGTAGATGCCGCCCTCGGGCAGCAGGTCGCCGCCGGCCTGCTCGATCGCATCTGCCTTCCGCCACGGCACGGCCTGCCGCGGGCCGGGAATGAAGGCACGCCAGCGGCCATAGCGCTCCGCTCCATTGGGATCATCGTTCAGGCCGAAATTCACCGGTATGCGTACCGTCCAGCTGTCGCGGGTGCTGGCCTCGCCGGTGGTCGGTGGCTTGAACGTCCACTTGCGGGCACTGCTGACGGCGGCCTTGGCCAGGATCTCGCGCATCTTGGCAAGGGTGCGCTCGCGTCCGACCACGGTCATGTTCACCTGCTCGGCAACGACATCGGCCACCGTGCCGTCACGCGCGATCCGGACCACCAGCAGCACTTCACCCTGCCCACCGCTCCGATAGACTTCTTCCGGATAACGCGGGGGTGCCATGCGCCCTCGGGTCACCGAATCGGTGGCCTTCTCATCGTACTCGCTGAAATTGACGCTGGTCATGCTGACTTCGTAGCCACCATCGGCCATGGCCTTGCCCCGCAGGCGCACCCGCAATGGCGCACGTGCGGCCACCGCCTTGCCATCGCGCAGGGTGGGTTCGAAGCGCCAGCCACCGATGGTGCCCTCCACGAAAGACGCGATGCTCGGAGACAGCATCGACTTCTGGTCCAGCACCAGCGAACTGACCGCGCCCTCGGGCGTGACCTCGATATGGCCAGTGAGCACCATGCTCATCTCCGCGGTGGCACGCACCGCACGCGTGGTCTGTGCGCTGGCATCGCCGGCAAGCAGGGGAGCGCCGGCGCCGACGGCCAACGCGAGAGCGAGGAACAGGGGGGGACGCATCATTGCCGGATCCTTGGTGATGAATGCCGAGCGTAGCGCAGTCTTCACCTCCGGGACAGTTCGGCCGGGCTACGCCAACCGATGCGCGCCAGCATAGGGCGGTGTATCCGGATAGTCACCGCGGGCGAAGCGCTCCTGCAGGCCCTGCCACCACGCCGGATCGAACAGATGCCGGTAGTGCTCGCGTACCGCGGCCAGTTCGCGCGCCGGCAGGCCCATGAATGGGCCGAAGCGCTCGGGAAACACATCGCGCGGCCCCACATGGAACCAGGGTTCGTCAGCCAGCGCTTCTTCCGGCGTGCGCGGCTGCGGCCAGGCGCGGAACTCGCAGTCGCTGACCAGGCACAGTTCGTCATAGTCGTAGAACACGGCCCGGCCGTGCCGCGACACGCCGAAGTTCTTCGGCAGCATGTCACCGGGGAAGATGTTGTTGCGCGCCATGTCGGTGATCGCCTGCGCGTAGTCGAGCACCGCTGCACGTACCGCCTCCCCGCCCTGCTCGCGCAGGTACAGGTTCAATGGACGGAAACGACGCTGCACGTAGCACAGTGCGATCTCCACCTCGTCGCCATCGACGCGCACGCTCTGTGCACATTGCTGCAGCAGTTCCTCCAGCAGTGCCGGAGCGAAGCGGTCGCGCGGAAAGCGCAGGTGGCGATAGGGCTGTGCGTCGAGCAGGCGGCCGACACGATCGAGGTTGAACACCAGTGCGTACTTCTCTTCCACCTGCTGCCGCGACATCGCCTTGGGCCACGCGAAACGGTCGCGGATCAGTTTGAACACCAGCGGATAGCTGGGCAGGGTGAACACCGCCATGACCATGCCCGGCGTGCCTTCGGCATGCACCAGCCGCTCCTGCGGATGCTCGTTGAAGTGGCGGAAGAAGGTGCGGTAGCGCTCGGTCTTGCCCTGCTTGGCGCGGCCCAGCACGGTGTAGATCTCATCGATGGGCTTGCCCGGCAGCAGACTGCGCAGGAACACCACTGCATCACCGACCGTGGCCAGGTTGGCCTGGAAATAGCTGCGTGACACGCCGAACAGGTGGGCCACGTCCCGGCGCCGGGTCAGCACTGCATCGGCGCGCAGGCCACGCTCGTCGTTGACCAGCGCAATCACGCACGGCGAGAACCGATGCTCGCCGAACACGCGGCCCACCAGATAGGCGCGGCGCTCGCGGTAGAACACGGTGTCGAGCAGCTCGATGCTGCGCACCGGCGTGTCCCCCCAATGGGCGAGGTCATCCTGAAGTCGCACCGCAATGGCTGCCGCACAGCGCAGCTGATGCACGTAGGGAATGCCGAAGCGGTAGTCGGCGAGCACCCGCTGCAGCGCCTCCACCGGCCGCGTCGGCGAAACCGCGTAGGTATGCCGTGCGACCGGATGGGTGATGGCATCGGAGGGTTCGACATCGAAGGCGATGAACTCCAGCGCCGGATCCACGCCGCGGGTGGCGAACATGCGCCGCGACAACGTGTTGTAGAAGGTCTTGTACAGCTCGGCGTCGATCAGCCCCAGCAGCAGCGCGCTGTACTGCGCATGCACCTGCAGCCAGAGCGCACGTTGGCCGATCGCCTCGCCGGCAAGGCGGCGCAGTGCATCCATCTGCTCGGCGATGCACAGGTCGTACAGCACAATGCGCTCGACCGCATCCTGCCGGGCACCGGCCCAGTCGCGCTGCTCGAAGCGCTGCCGCGCACGGGCGGTCACGCCCGCGAATCGAGCATGGTAATCCTCGAAGCCATCGCGGATGGCCACCGCGATGCGCGGTGCCAGCTCGGCAGCAATGTGAGGCTCGGACATTCAGGGCTTACCCGGTAGGACCGGCTTCACCATACGCTGGCGTGGGGCGGCTTGTGTAGAGCCGGGCCGATGCCCGGCTTGGTTCACCGCAATCTGCCCGAAGCACAGCCGAGCGCCGGTCCGGCTCTGCAGGGGCAGGTCCATTGCGTCCCACGAAAACGCAACGATTCCTACAGACCCCGGTCCACCGTGTTGCCTACCCTTCCAGGCTCACAACGGCACGAGGTGACGCATGCAGCAAATGACCCTGATCCCGCGCATGGAGGAAGGCAATGTAATCCCGCAGCGGGCGCGGGACGGCTACATCAGCGCCACCGCGCTGTGCCAGTCCGTGAACAAGCGCTGGTCCGACTACCGGGCACTGAAATCGACGGAGGAGTTCCTGCAGGAGCTCACCCTCCAGACCGGGCTGGCCGAGCACGAACTCATCCACGTGGTCTCCGGCGGCATCCCGACCATGCAGGGCACCTGGATCCATCCCTATCTGGCCATCAACCTGGGCCAGTGGCTGTCGCGCAAGTTCGCGGTGAAGGTCGCGCAGTGGGTGGTGGAATGGCAGCAGGGCCACGCCAACGCGGTAATGCCCGCGCATATCGAGCGCTACCTGCAGAACCGGGCCAAGGTACCGTACACCCATTTCTCGATGCTCAACGAGCTGACGTTGAACCTGATCGCGCCGCTTGAAGACGCCGGTTACACCCTGCCGCAGGCGCTGGTGCCGGATATTTCCGAAGGGCGCCTGTTCTGCAAGTGGCTGAGGGACCACCGGGGCGTCGACACCGATGCACTGCCCATGTATGACCACACCTATCCGGATGGACGCACGGTGCCGGCCAAGCTGTACCCCAACGAGTTCTACGAGGACTTCCGCCGCCACTTCAATGAAGTATGGCTCCCCGAGAAAGCACCGGCATACTTTGCAGCGCGGGACAGCAAGGCGCTTTCGTTCGTGACCGCGCTGCTGCTTCCGGTACCGTGACTGCGGCTGGAAACAGACGAGCATGACGTTTCGTTCTCCTGTGGAGCCGAGCCCATGCTCGGCTCCACAGGAGCCGGCGGTTCAGATCGCCAGATCGGCCTCCACGTCCTGTACCTTGCGCCGGGCCAGGGCCAGGTTGGACTTGGTACGGTCGAGCACGATGTAGAAGAACAGCCCCTTCTTCTTCGCCACCGGGCGCATGATGTGGTACGCCTTGCCCAGCGAGATCAGGATGTCCTCGATGCTGTCGTTGAGATTCAGCGATGCGGCGGTCTTCATCTTGGCGCGGATCACTTCGGTGTTGCCTGCGGCGGCCACTTCCATGTCCATGCCGGCACCGGCCTCACCCAGCAGCATGCCGCTTTCGTAGTCGACCAGCGCCACTGCCTGCGCGCCGTCGATGCCCATCAGTGCGTTCAACGATTCATTCAATCCAGCCACGTCGCACCCCTTGTCGATGTTGGTTCGAGCCCCTCGTTCCCCTGCGGCCGGGCTCACGATCCGCCGAGTTCGGCCAGGATCGCCTGGCCACATTCCCTGCTCTGCCACAGCACCTGGCCGATCACGCTGCGCTGGTCGCAGGCTGCCATCAGCAGCAGCGGTGCGCGCCCTTCGGCCTGGATGGCCAGCATCAGCACCTTGCCACCCGCGGCCTCCAGCATCAGCGTCTGCAGATCACCCAGCACCAGTTCGCGCCCCACTGCTGCGGCCAGCGCCAGCATCGCGCTGGTCATCGCTGCCAGGCGTTCACCGCGCCCTTCGGCACCGGCACTGACCAGGGCGAAGCCATCGACACTGGCCAGCACCACCGTGCGCACGCCTTCCACCCGCTGCCGCAGGTCCTGCAGCAGCGGCTGCAGGCGCTCACGCTGGCCGGCATCGGGCAGTACCGCCACCTGCCCATCAACCATGCGCGGCCACCAGTGCATGCGCTTCCATTTCGCTCATCAGTACATCCATCAGCAGCAGTCCCTGTTCGCGGTCGCGGGCATCCACTGCCAGCAATGGCAGCGGTTGATCATCGAGACTGGCGCGTGCGGCCCAGTCGTCCAGCGCGGCGTGCGGTGCCTGGTCCAGATGGGTGACGGCCACCACCAGCGCCAATGACGATGCGAACGGTCGCAGTACCTGCAGGTAATCCTCCAGTTCGGCAACCGCGCCCGCGCGCCGCGCATCCAGCAGCAGCACGGCGCCGCGGGCGCCCTGCAGCAGGATCGGCCAGAGGAAATCGAAACGCTGCTGGCCCGGCGTGCCGTACAGCCGCAGGCGCTCGCCATTGGGCAGATCGATATCGGCATAGTCCAGCGCGACGGTGGTGGACGCCTTGTCGGCACCGATGCGGTCACTGTTGGCCACATCGGTATCGATCACCGCCCCGGCCGCGATGCTGCGCACCAGGGTCGACTTGCCACTGCCCATGCCGCCCAGCACGACCACCTTGTGCTCACGCATTGCGCTCGCTCCCGCGCAGGTGCCGCCACAGGCGCGCAAGCAGGCCGTTGTCGGTGCCAGTGCCGCTGCCACGTACTGTCGGCATCGGTGCCACCGGGGCGCTCTGCAATTGCGCGTAGCCGCACAGGTAGGCGGCATGGATGAAATCGCGCACCGCCGCAGCCGGCAACTCAAGCAGCATCGCGCACTCGTCAACCGTGCACGCGCGCTTGAGCAGCAGCGAGCATAGCCGGAAGCCATCGTGGTCATGGCCCAGTACGCGGAAGTCGGGCCAGCGCAGCAGCTTCACTGAGGCGCCACGCAGGCGTTCGTCCAATGCCTGCCAATGGCGGCTGCGCTGTGCCCACTGCCACAGCAGCGGCCGCAGTGGTTGGCGTGGCCGCTCGCCGGCCAGCGCCTGCAGGCGTGCCGGCGTCAGCGCATCCAGTTGCAGGCGTTCGAAGGCATCGGCCAAACGCTCCACCAGCGCCGCAGCCGGTTCCTGCAGCAGCACGGCCTGGTCGTGCTCCAGATCCATCAGCAGCAGAGGCTCGCCCGCATCACTCAACAGTGCCTGGCCCTGTCGCAACGGCAGCCGCTCGCGCAACAGGCGGGTGATGGCATGCGCACCATCGGCCAGGCGGATCGGTGCGGGTGCATGCATTGCCAGGGGTTCCGCTGCCAACTGCATGCCGCGCAATGCACGGCCGATGGCACCGTCATCAAGTATGTCCTGGTGGCCATCGCCGTCGCGCAGCTGGCCCCCCAGATCCTCGATCCAGCACTGCAGTCGCGGGCGTTGCTGGCGCATGCGCTGGGCCGCGTTGCGCAGCGCCGGCGTATCGCGGATGACCAGCAGGTCGCAATCATCCAGGTCCTGGCTGCGGCGGATCTGGCCGTCCGGCAGGGCCGATGCCACGCGCAGCCGTTGCAGCAGGGCCTGCTCGCCCTGGATGTCGGTTCCCACTACCAGCACGCGTGCCATCCGTGTTCCCCGTGCGGCCACCTCCCCGGTGGCCTCGCGTCGCCAAGGCTAGGGCATCGCCAACGGCAGCCGTCGTGATCGACTGCTCAGATCGAGGGCCGCTGCAGATCCACTCATATCCGTTCTGCGACGGCCATCGCGGGCAAGTTTCATGCCCCTTTGACGGCATTCCGACAGCCAACGGAAGTCACGGTTCTGGACGCGGGTCGAATGGGGTCAGATCCCTTTTGCATGGCAAAAGGGATCTGACCCCAGAGCCAAAAAGAAACCCGCGCCGAAGCGCGGGTTCCGGTGTCACGACCGAGCGGCGATGGATCAGCCGCGCAGCTGCTCCAGCGCGGCGTTGAAGGTCGCGCTCGGGCGCATCGCCTTGCTGGCCTTGGCCACGTCCGGGCGGTAGTAGCCGCCGATGTCCACGGCCTTGCCCTGCACCGCGATCAGCTCTTCAACGATCTTCTGCTCGTTGTCGGTCAGTGCCTTGGCCAGCGGGGCGAAGCGTGCCTTCAGTGCAGCATCTTCGTCCTGCGCGGCCAGGGCCTGGGCCCAGTACAGCGCGATGTAGAAGTGGCTGCCACGGTTGTCGATGCCACCCAGCTTGCGCGACGGCGACTTGTCGTTGTCCAGGAACTGGCCGTTGGCTTCGTCCAGCGCCTTGGCCAGCACGCGGGCGGCGGCATTCTCGTAGCGGTTGCCCAGGTGCTCCAGCGACGCAGCCAGGGCCAGGAACTCACCCAGCGAATCCCAGCGCAGGTAGTCCTCTTCCACGAACTGCTGAACGTGCTTCGGGGCCGAACCACCGGCGCCGGTCTCGAACAGGCCGCCACCGGCCATCAGCGGCACGATCGACAGCATCTTGGCGCTGGTGCCCAGCTCCATGATCGGGAACAGGTCGGTCAGGTAGTCGCGCAGCACGTTGCCGGTCACCGAGATGGTGTCCTCGCCCTTGCGGATGCGGTCCAGCGAGAACGCGGTGGCTTCCACCGGCGGCAGGATGCGGATGTCCAGGCCGGCGGTGTCGTGGTTCTTCAGGTACTGCTCAACCTTGGCGATGACCTGCGCGTCGTGGGCGCGGGCGGCATCGAGCCAGAACACGGCCGGGGTGCTGCTCAGGCGGGCGCGCTCGACGGCCAGCTTGACCCAGTCCTGGATCGGCGCGTCCTTGGTCTGGCACATGCGCCAGATGTCACCGGCTTCCACGGCGTGCTCGAACACCACGGTGCCAGCATCGTCGGTGACCTTGACCACGCCGTCGGCGGCGATCTGGAAGGTCTTGTCGTGCGAGCCGTACTCTTCGGCCTTCTGCGCCATCAGGCCGACGTTCGGCACCGAGCCCATGGTGGCCGGGTCGAAGGCGCCGTGCGCCTTGCAGTCGTCGATGACGGCCTGGTACACGCCGGCGTAGCAGCGGTCCGGAATGACCGCCTTGGTGTCCTGCAGCTTGCCTTCGACGTTCCACATCTTGCCGGAGTCGCGGATCATCGCCGGCATCGAGGCGTCGACGATCACGTCGCTCGGCACGTGCAGGTTGGTGATGCCCTTGTCCGAATTGACCATGGCCACGCCCGGACGCTGTGCGTACTCGGCAGCCAGGTCGGCTTCGATCGCAGCGCGGGTGGCTTCGGGCAGCGACGGCAGGCGCGCGGCCAGGTCACCGATGCCGTTGTTGGCGTCGAAACCGGCCTGCTTGAGCACGTCGGCGTGCTTGGCCAGCACGTCCTTGTAGAACTCGTTGACCGCCACGCCGAACATGATCGGGTCGGAGACCTTCATCATGGTCGCCTTCAGGTGCAGCGAGAACAGCACGCCCTGGGCCTTGGCATCGGCGATCTGCTCACCGATGAACGCGGCCAGTGCCTTGCGGCTCATGACGGCGGCATCGACGATCTCGCCGGCCTTGACCGCGGTCTTTTCCTTCAGCACGACGGCGCTGCCGTCCTTGCCGTGGAAGGTGATCTTCAGCGCACCGGCGTTGGCCAGGGTGGCCGACTTCTCGCTGCCGTAGAAATCGCCGGCGGCCATGTGCGCGACGTGCGACTTCGAATCCGACGCCCAGGCACCCATGCGATGCGGGTGCTTGCGCGCGTAGTTCTTCACCGACAGCGGTGCACGGCGGTCGGAGTTGCCCTCGCGCAGCACCGGGTTCACCGCACTGCCCTTGACCTTGTCGTAGCGCGCCTTGTAGTCGCGCTGCTGGTCGTCAGCCGGGGTTTCCGGGTAATCCGGCAGCGGGTAACCCTGGTCCTGCAGTTCCTTGATGGCCGCCTTCAGCTGCGGCACCGAAGCGGAGATGTTCGGCAGCTTGATGATGTTGGCGTCCGGGGTGGTCGCCAGCTGGCCCAGCTCGGCCAGGTCGTCGCTGACCTTCTGCGCGTCGCTGAGCAGTTCCGGGAACTGCGACAGGATGCGGCCGGACAGCGAGATGTCACGGGTTTCCACCACGATGCCGGCAGTGGCGGTGTAGGCGTCGACGATCGGCAGCAGCGACTGGGTCGCCAGGAACGGTGCTTCGTCGGTCAGCGTGTAGAGGATCTTGGACATGGGGGACTTGGACTCTGTAGCAATGCTCAGGGGAAGGCCGGCGCCAGCGCCGGGCCACGTGCAACCGTGTCGCTTTCCCCCGTCGCCGTCAGGGTGGGCGCGCGGCGGGGAAACCCCTGCATTGTCGCGTTTTCAGCCGCGCGGGGCAAAGCCGCGCCATACGCGGCGGTACTGCACGGTGGCAACGCTGTGATCCATCCACGCATGGCGTGGATCCACGCAAACGCCGCCGCCAGTAGATCCGCGCCGTGCGTGGATGAAGCCAACCATCGCCCAATAAAAAAAGGACGCAGCCTCGCGGCTGCGTCCATCGTGAGTCCTGCCGGGAGAGAGTCGGCAGGACTTACTTGACCTCGAACTCCTGCGGCGTTCCGGCCGCCTTGCCATCGACCATGACCTCGGCGCGGTACTTGCCGGCCGGCCAGCCCTTTGCATTCTTGAATGTGACGTTGGTGGTCTCCGCGCCGCTGGCATTCAGGGTCGCGGTCTGTTCGCCGGCCACCTGGCCGTCCTGGAAGGTCAGCTTGGCGCCGACATTGACGTTGTTGGCAGCGCCATCGGTCTTGACCGAGACGATGACGTCATCCTTCGGCGAGAACAGTGCAGCCGGGGCGACCGACTTGTCGGCGGCAGCGGTCTTGCCCACGGTGACAGTGGAAACACTGACCGCAGCAGCTTCCGCCATCGGCGGCGGTGCACCGGTCATCGGCGCCGGCGCTGCCGGCTCGGCCGGAGCCGTGGCCGCCGGAGCGGCGTTGGTGTCGGTCGACTCCTCTTTCTTCTTGCAACCGACCAGGGCGACGCTGCCCAGCAGGGCGGCGATCAGGGCGGTCTGGAGCGGGGTGGTCTTGATCATTCGGGGTTCCTCCCAGGGATTGTCGGACGGCGTTCGATCGCCGGCTTACTTCGGCGGCAGCTTCAGGGTCTGGCCCGGGAAAATCTTGTCCGGGTCGTCAAGCACATCGCGGTTGGCTTCGAAGATCTTCTTCCAGGCGTTGGCGTCGCCCAGATGCTGCTTGGCGATCTTCGACAGCGAGTCGCCCTTCTGCACGGTGTAGGTGCCGCCGCTGACGATCTCGGCGGTGCTGTCCACCGAAGCGCTGACGCCGGAGAAGTCCGCCTTCGGCACCTGCTCGGCGGTACTGTCGACGCTGGCACTGACGCCGGAGAAATCGGCTTTCTTCTCGGTACTCATCCACAACTCCCGTCTGCATGACTACATGGCTCGCACGGTGCCATGGCGGTTGTAAAATGGGGATGGTGCAGATGTGAAGCCGCCCCGGGGGGCGGCTGAACAATCGGGAGATAAGGTGCCTGGTGGTGTCGGCCGCTGGTCGGCTGTGCCAGGGGGATCCGGCCTTGGCCGATTGCCGGCCAGCGGCCGGCACTACCCGTAACCGCCTGCGATCCAAAGGTAGCGCCGGCCGCTGGCCGGCGGTTACTGCCGCAGTTCTCGGTAGGTCGCAGCCGGAGCCGCGATGCCGGGGCTGGCGCGCCACGGGTTGATGTCCAGGCCACCACGGCGGGTGTAGCGGGCTTCCACTTCCAGCCATTGCGGCTGGCAGCGCGCAGACACCTCGCTGAAGATCCGCTCAACGCACTGCTCGTGGAACTCGGCGTGTTCGCGGTAGCTGACCAGATAGCGCAGCAGGCCGGCACGATCCATCTTCGGCCCGCGGTAGCGCAGGCTGACCGTCGCCCAGTCCGGCTGGCCGGTGACCGGGCAGTTGGACTTCAGCAGTGCCGAGACCAGGGTCTCCTCCACCACCTCACCAGCATTGGCCGAAAGGAAGTCCGCCTGCGGCGGGCCGTAGCAGTC
Source organism: Stenotrophomonas sp. 78350_Sma (assembly GCF_056482105.1). Taxonomy (NCBI): domain Bacteria; kingdom Pseudomonadati; phylum Pseudomonadota; class Gammaproteobacteria; order Lysobacterales; family Lysobacteraceae; genus Stenotrophomonas; species Stenotrophomonas sp. 78350_Sma. Next base: position 4,342,507 of record NZ_CM151182.1, read on the forward strand.
GATCGCCACGTCCAGCCCATCGATGGATTCGCCGAGCGGCGTCTCACGCAGGCCCGGCAGGCCGAATTCGACCTGGACCGGCGCACCGGCGCAGGCCGACAGATCAGCCACCAGGCGCTCGCGCAGCGCCTCGGCGCTGTCGACGCGGGTGCTGTTGAGGGAGTTGAGGTACAGCTTGAACGACTTCGATTCGATCAACCGCGGCGAGGTGCACGGCACCTGCACGGTGGCGACGGCGACCTGCGGCTTGCCACGCGGGTCTAGCCAGCTCAGCTCGAAGGCATGCCAGCGGTCGTGGCCGACGAACGGCAGCGCGGCGTCATCGAGGCCGATCTCGGCGCGGGCGCCGCTGCGCGGAATGGGAAACAGCAGGCCGGGATCGTACTGCGACGGGTAACTGACCTCGCGACCGAGGCTGGAATCCTGTGGGGTGTTCATGGGCGTCATTGTATCGCGCCAGAAGCGGGCCTTCGGCCGGGCCGGCCAACGGCGGAGCCCCTCCGTGGTGGTTTTGTTGGTTCGTCGTGAAAGGCGGTCTATCGGCTGGGCCGGGTGGGTAGGCGGGTCGGGGGACGCCGTAAACCCGTCCTTGGGGGCTTGGCCGCGGCATCCATGCCGCGGACACCCCCGCCCCGCCTACCCACCCGGCCCCTGACAGTTCCCTGCACGCGGCCGCCACCACGGGAAAGATCAGAAAAATCAAAATCAAAAACCGATCCTTCAGAAGTTCCTGACGCCTGCCGTGTCGACCAAGGTCGACACCCACCAGAAGCGGAAAGTCGTTCCGACAGCTCGCGGGAAACCGTCGAAGGCGGGGTGGGTCCGGTGGCAGGGGCGTGAGCCGCATGGATGCGGCGACCGAGCTTACATGGACGTACTTGCAGCGTCCCCTGCCACCGGACCCACCCCGCCATCCCTCAGGAAACCAGCTTTGGACGTTGACGTGGCTTTGGCCTCAGCGGGTGCAGGGCGCAGCCCTGCCGGAAACCCTCATCCCGCCGGAGTGCCGGCACCGTGCAGGTAATCCAGGCTCACCTGCAGCAGCGCGCGCAGTCCCACATCCAGCGCCTTCTCATCCAGCAGGAACTTCGGCGAATGATTCGCCGGCGCCGTCGCCGGGTCGATGCCCACGCTGGTCGAACCGACGAAGAAGAACATGCCCGGCACTTCCTTCGCGTACAGCGAGAAGTCCTCCGCGCCCATCTGCAGCGGCGGCTCGTACACGTTGTCCTTGCCCACCACCGCCTGCAGGCTCGGCAGCATCTTCGCGGTCAGCGCCGGGTCGTTCACCGTGGCGGGGTTGCCTTCCGATTCGTAGATGTCGGTCACCGCCTTCGCACCGTGCGCGGCAGCGGTGTGCTCGGCCACGTTGCGCAGGTCGGCGAAGATCTGCTGGCGCATGCCCTCGTCGAAGGTGCGGATGGTGCCAACCATCTCCACTTCATCGGGAATGATGTTGTAACGGATGCCGCCGTTGATCGCGCCGAAGGTCAGCACCGCCGGTTGCTTGGACAGGTTGGCGCGGCGGCTGACGATGGTCTGCGCGGTGCCGACCAGATCGGCGGTGGCCACGATCGGGTCAACGCCGTTCCACGGCGCCGAACCGTGCGTCTGGCGACCGATCACCTTGATCCCGAAGCGGTCCGAGGCAGCCATCAACGGGCCACCGCGCACCGCGATCTGCCCGGCCTGCACACTGGAGAACACATGCAGGCCGAACACGGCTTCCGGCTTGAAGTCGGCGAACAGGCCTTCCTTCAGCATCAGCGCGGCGCCACCCTCTTCCGGCGGCGGTGCGCCTTCCTCGGCCGGCTGGAAGATCAGCATCACCTGGCCCGGCAGGTCCTTCTTCATCGACACCAGCGCTTCAGCCACGCCCAGCAGGGTGGCGGTATGCGCGTCATGGCCACAGGCATGCATCACGCCCACGGTCTGGCCGCGGTACTGGTCGGTGGCCTTGGAGGCGAACGGCAGGCCGGTCTGCTCGGTCACCGGCAGCGCGTCCATGTCCGCGCGCAGCGCGATCTTGGGGCCGGGCTTGCCGCCTTCGATGATCGCCACCACGCCGTGGTGGGCGATACCGGTCTTCGGCTTCAGGCCCATCGCACGCAGGCGCTTGGCGACCTCGGCCGAGGTACGCACCTCGCGGTTGGACAGTTCCGGGTGCTGGTGGAAGTCACGGCGCCATTCGACCACCCGGGCCTGCAATCGCTGTGCGGCGGCGGTCACTTCCGGGCGCTGCCCGTCCTGGGCGTGGGCAAGGGCCGGCAGGGCCAGCAGCAGGGCGGACAGCAGCAGCGAACGGCGCATCGCAATCTCCACAGCAAGAGGGTTCCAGCTGAATGTAGGGCAACACCGCCGCCACGGGAACCTCCCGCGCGGGATCCGGTCTTAGCGCCCGTCCCATCCGTCATGCAGGAAACGTGATGTGGCACAGGTATGCTTTGCGCATTGCCAACCGGGGCCGCGCCCCGTCCAGCCCTCTTGGAGTCCTCGTAATGTCACGTGTTTGGAAGATCGTGCTGCTGGTCGTGGCGGTTCTGGTGCTGGCCGTGGTCGGCCTGCGCGTCATCGGCGGGGGCAAGGACAAGGCTGGAAAGCCGGCGGCGGGAGCGCGCCAGGGCGGTGAAGACCCGGATGCCGGCCCGGTGCCGGTGACCGTGGTCGAGGCCACGCGCCAGGACGTACCGGTGTATGCCAGCGCACTGGGTACGGTGACGGCAATGAACACCGTCACCGTCAGCCCGCAGGTCGGTGGCCAGCTGATGAGCCTGAACTTCCGCGAAGGCCAGGAAGTGAAGAAGGGCGACGTGCTGGCAGTGATCGATCCTCGCACCGCCCAGGCCAGCTTCGACCAGGCAGCGGCGGCCAAGCGCCAGAACGAAGCGCTGCTGGCTACCGCCCGCTCCAACTACCAGCGCTCGAACGCGCCGGAGTATCGCCAGTTCGTCGCCAAGACCGATCTGGATACACAACGAAACCAAGTGGCACAGTACGAGAGCGCGGTCGCGGCGAACGATGCCAGCATGCGCTCGGCGCAGGTGCAGCTGCAGTACACCAAGGTCACCGCACCCATCACCGGCATCGCCGGCATCCGTGCGGTCGATGCCGGCAACGTGGTCAACGCCGGCACCGCGCTGGTCACGCTGACCCAGGTCCATCCGATCCACGTGCTGTTCAACCTGCCCGAACGCCAGCTCGGCGACGTGCGCCAGGCGCAGGCCGCCGGTGCGGTGCCGGTGGCCGCGCTGGACCGCGCCGATTCGCACGTGCTGTCCGGTGACGGCAAGCTGGATGTGGTCGACAACCTGATCAGTGCCGACAGCGGCACGTTCAAGGCGCGCGCGCTGTTCGACAACACCGACAACGGCCTGTGGCCGGGTCAGTTCGTCAACGTGCGCATGCAGCTGCGCACCATCGGCGGTGGTGTGGTCATTCCGACCCAGGCCGTGCTGCGCGGGCCGGATGGCGAGTACGTCTATGTCGTGCAGGGCGACAACACGGTGAAGATGCAGACCGTGCGCAGCGGCGTGGAAGTGGGCGACAGCCAGGTGCAGATCGCAGAAGGCCTGAAAGGCGGGGAGCGCGTGGTCAGCGAAGGCCAGTTCCGCCTGAAGCCGGGCAGCAAGGTCACCGCGCTGAAGCCGGGCGAGACCCCGGCCGCACCGACCGAAGCCGAACTGAAGGCCGCCGAACAGAAGAACGGCGGCGGTGGCCGTCGCGGTGGTGGCCCGCGCTGAGCGCAGGCCACGGTTCTCCCTCGCGCTGGCGGACCTGCCGGCGCCGACATTGAAGTGCCAGCAAGGATCAGTCCGTGGGCTTTTCGACGATCTTCATCCGCCGCCCGATCGCCACCTCGCTGTTGATGGCGGGCCTGTTGCTGCTGGGCATCCTCGGTTACCGCAAGCTGCCGGTATCGGCGCTGCCGGAAATCGATGCGCCCAGCCTGGTGGTCACCACCCAGTACCCCGGCGCCAACGCCACCACCATGGCCTCGCTGGTCACCACGCCACTGGAGCGCCAGTTCGGGCAGATTTCCGGGCTGGAGCTGATGACGTCGGACTCGTCGGCCGGGTTGTCGACGATCATCCTGCAGTTCTCGATGGACCGCGACATCGACATCGCCGCACAGGACGTGCAGGCGGCGATCCGCCAGGCCACCCTGCCCTCGTCGCTGCCCTACCAGCCGGTCTACAACCGGGTGAATCCGGCCGACGCGGCCATCGTCACCCTGAAGCTGACCTCTGACACGCGGCCGCTACGCGACGTCAACAACTACGCCGACTCGATCCTGGCCCAGCGCCTGTCGCAGGTGCAGGGCGTGGGCCTGGTCTCGATTGCCGGCAACGTGCGCCCGGCCGTGCGCATCCAGGTCAACCCGGCGCAGCTGTCGAACATGGGCCTGACCCTCGAACAGCTGCGCAGCGCGCTCACGCAGGCCAACGTCAATGCGCCGAAGGGTTCGTTGAACGGCAAGACCCAGTCCTACAGCATCGGTACCAACGACCAGCTGGCCAGCGCTGCCGAGTACCGCGACACCATCATCAGCTACAAGAACGGCCGCCCGGTGCGGTTGTCCGACGTGGCCGAGGTGGTCGATGGCGTGGAGAACGACCAGCTGGCGGCCTGGGCCGATGGCAAGCCGGCGGTGCTGCTGGAAGTGCGTCGCCAGCCCGGTGCCAACATCGTGCAGACTGTCGAGCGCATCCGCGCGATCCTGCCGCAGCTGCAGGGCGTGCTGCCGGCCGACGTGCACCTGGAGATCTTCAACGATCGCACCGAGACCATCCGCGCCTCGGTGCATGAAGTGCAGTTCACCCTGATCCTCACCATCGGCCTGGTGGTGGCGGTGATCTTCGTGTTCCTGCGCCGGCTGTGGGCCACCATCATCCCGTCGGTGGCAGTACCGCTGTCGCTGGCCGGCACCTTCGCGGTGATGGCCTTTGCCGGCATGTCGCTGGACAACCTGTCACTGATGGCGCTGGTGGTGGCCACCGGCTTCGTGGTCGACGATGCGATCGTGATGATCGAGAACATCGTGCGTTACATCGAGCAGGGCAAGAGTGGCAAGGAAGCGGCCGAGATCGGCGCACGCCAGATCGGCTTTACCGTGCTGTCGCTGACCGTCTCGCTGGTGGCGGTGTTCCTGCCGCTGCTGCTGATGCCCGGTGTCACCGGCCGCCTGTTCCACGAGTTCGCGTGGGTGCTGAGCATCGCTGTCGTGCTGTCGATGCTGATCTCGCTGACGCTGACCCCGATGATGTGCGCCTACCTGCTCAAGCCCGACGCCCTGCCCGAGGGCGAGGACGCGCATGAGCGTGCGGCGGCGGCCGGCAAGCAGAACCTGTGGACACGCACCGTGGGCCTGTACGAGCACAGCCTGGACTGGGTGCTGGGCCACCAGCGCCTGACCCTGGCCGTGGCCGGCGCCGCACTGGTGCTGACCGTGCTGCTGTATGTATTGATTCCCAAGGGCCTGCTGCCCGAGCAGGACACCGGCCTGATCACCGGCGTGGTGCAGGCCGACCAGAACATCGCCTTCCCGCAGATGGAGCAGCGCACCAAGCAGGTCGCCGAAGCGCTGCGCCACGATCCGGATGTGACCGGCGTGTCGGCATTCATCGGTGCCGGCAGCATGAACCCCACGCTCAACCAGGGCCAGCTGTCGATCGTGCTGAAGGAACGCGGCGAGCGCGATGGCCTGGACGAGATCCTGCCGCGCCTGCAGAAGGCGGTGGCCGGTATTCCCGGCGTGGCGCTGTACCTGAAGCCGGTACAGGACGTGACCCTGGACACCCGCGTGGCGGCCACCGAGTACCAGTACTCGCTGTCGGACGTGGATTCGGCGACGGTGGCGACCCAGGCCATGCGCTTGACCGAAGCGCTGCGCAAGCGCCCGGAACTGGCCGACGTCGACAACAACCTGTCCAACCAGGGCCGCGCGCTTGAACTGAACATCGACCGCGACAAGGCCAGCGTGCTGGGCGTGCCGATGCAGACCATCGACGACACGCTCTACGATGCGTTCGGCCAGCGCCAGATCTCGACCATCTTCACCGAGCTCAACCAGTACCGCGTGGTGCTGGAAGTGGCGCCGGAGTTCCGCACCAGCACGGCGCTGATGGAACAGCTCGCGGTCGCCTCCAACGGTGCCGGCGCACTGACCGGCACCAACGCCACCAGCTTCGGCCAGGTCACCTCGTCCAACTCGTCGACCGCCACCGGCATCGGCGCGCAGAACACCGGCATCACCGTCGGCGCCGGCAACATCATTCCGCTGTCGGCGCTGGCCGAAGGCAAGGTCAGCAGCGCGCCGCTGGTGGTCAGCCACCAGCAGCAGCTGCCGGCGGTAACGGTCTCGTTCAACGTGGCGCCGGGCTATTCGCTGTCCGAAGCCGTGCGTGCGATCCAGGAGACCAAGGACAGCCTGGACATGCCGACCCACCTGCATGCCGAGTTCATCGGCAAGGCCGCCGAGTTCACCGGCAGCCAGACCGATGTGGTGTGGTTGCTGCTGGCCTCGCTGGTCGTGATCTACATCGTGCTGGGCGTGCTCTACGAGAGCTACATCCACCCGATCACGATCATCTCCACGCTGCCACCGGCCGGTGTCGGCGCGCTGCTGGCGCTGATGCTGTGCGGCCTGAGCCTGTCGGTGGATGGCATCGTCGGCATCGTGCTGCTGATCGGCATCGTCAAGAAGAACGGCATCATGATGGTGGACTTCGCGATCGAGGCCCGCCGCGCCGGCGCCAACGCGCACGAAGCGATCCGCCGCGCCTGCCTGCTCCGCTTCCGCCCGATCATGATGACCACCGCCGCGGCCATGCTCGGCGCGCTGCCGCTGGCGCTGGGTACCGGCATCGGCTCGGAACTGCGCCGTCCGCTGGGCATCGCCATCGTCGGCGGCCTGCTGCTGTCGCAGCTGGTCACGCTGTACACCACGCCAGTGATCTACCTGTACATGGAGCGCTTCTCCGAATGGCTGGCGCGCCGCCGCGAACAGCGCGCGCTGCGCAATGGTTCGCTGCAGGAGCCGCAGGCATGATCCACGCCCCGCTGCTGCGGGGGACCGCACGATGAACCTGTCCGGCCCCTTCATCCGCCGCCCGATCGGCACCGCCCTGCTGGCCATCGGCCTGTTCATGGTCGGCCTGATCTGCTACCTGCGCCTGGGCGTATCGGCGCTGCCGAACATCGAGATCCCGGTGATCTTCGTGCATGCCAGCCAGTCCGGCGCCGATGCGGCGACCATGGCGTCCACGGTCACCGCGCCGCTGGAACGCCACCTCGGCCAGCTGCCGGGCATCGACCGCATGCGCTCGTCGAGTTCGGAAGGCAGCTCGCTGGTGTTCATGATCTTCCAGAGCGGCCACAACATCGATTCGGCCGCGCTGGACGTGCAGACCGCGATCAATTCGGCGCAGGCCGACCTGCCTTCGGGCATGGGCTCGCCGATGTACCAGAAGGCGAACCCGAACGACGACCCGGTGATCGCCATCGCGCTCACCTCGCAGACGCAGTCGGCCGATGAGCTGTACAACGTCGCCGACTCGCTGCTGGCGCAGCGCATCCGCCAGATCAGCGGCGTCGCCTCGGTCGACATCGCCGGTGCCTCGACGCCGGCGGTACGCGTGGACGTCAACCTGCGCCTGATGAACGCGCTCGGCCTGACCGCCGATGACCTGCGCAACGCAGTGCGCGCGGCCAACGTGACCTCGCCCACCGGCTTCCTCAGCGATGGCAACACCACCACCGCGATCATCGCCAACGATTCGGTGGCACGCGCCGCCGACTTCGCCGACCTGGTGGTCAAGACCCAGGGCGATGGCCGGGTGATCCGCCTGAAGGACATCGCCAACGTCTACGACGGCCAGCAGGACGCCTACCAGGCCGCGTGGTTCGACCACAAGCCGGCGGTGGTGATGTACGTGTTCACTCGTGCCGGCGCCAACATCGTGGAGACCGTGGACCGGGTCAAGGCACAGATCCCGACCCTGCGCGACTACCTGCAGCCGGGCACCACGATGACGCCGTACTTCGACCGTACGCCGACCATCCGTTCCTCGCTGCATGAAGTGCAGATCACCCTGCTGATCAGCCTGGCCATGGTGGTGCTGACCATGGCGCTGTTCCTGCGCCGGCTGGCACCGACGCTGATCGCTGCGGTGACCGTTCCGCTGTCGCTGGCCGGTGCCGCGCTGGTGATGTACGTGATGGGCTTCACCCTGAACAACCTGAGCCTGCTGGCGCTGGTGATCGCGATCGGCTTCGTGGTCGACGATGCGATCGTGGTGATCGAGAACATCATGCGCCACCTCGACGAGGGCATGCCGCGCATGCAGGCGGCACTGACCGGCGCGCGCGAGATCGGCTTCACCATCGTCTCGATCACCGCCTCGCTGGTGGCGGTGTTCATCCCGCTGCTGTTCGCCAGCGGCATGATGGGCGCGTTCTTCCGCGAGTTCACCGTCACCCTGGTGGCGGCGATCGTGGTGTCGATGATCGTCTCGCTGACGCTGACCCCGGCGCTGTGCAGCCGCTTCCTCAGTGCCCACGATCACGCTGCGCCGCCGTCGCGCTTCGGCCGCTGGCTCGATGCCGGCCATGAACGCATGCTGCGCGTCTACACGGTGTTCCTCGACTTCTCGCTGCGCCACGCGCTGCTGATGTCACTGACTCCGCTGATCCTGATCGGCGTCACCGTCTTCCTGTTCGGCGCGGTGAAGAAGGGCGCGTTCCCGCCGCAGGACACCGGCCTGATCTGGGGTCGCGCCAACTCCAGCGCCACCGTGTCCTTCGAGGACATGGTGGCCCGCCAGCGCCGCATCACCGACATGCTGATGGCCGACCCCGCGGTGAAGACCGTGGGCGTGCGCCTGGGCAGTGGCCGCCAGGGCTCCAGCGCACAGTTCAACATCGAGCTGAAGTCGCGCAGCGACGGCCGTCGCGAAACCACCGCGCACGCACTGGCACGGTTGAGTGCCAAGGCCGACCGCTACCCCGACCTGCAGCTGCGCCTGCGTGCGATCCAGGATCTTCCCAGCAACGATGGCGGCGGTTCCAGCCAGGGCGCCCAGTACCGCATCTCACTGCAGGGCAACGACCTGGCATCGCTCCAGGAATGGCTGCCAAAGCTGCAAGCGGAATTGAAGAAGAACCCGAAGCTGCGCGACGTCGGCACCGACGTGGACAACGCCGGCCTGCGCCAGAACATCGAGATCGACCGCGCCAAGGCCGCGCGCCTTGGCATCACCGTCGGCGCCATCGATGGCGCGCTGTACGGTGCGTTCGGCCAGCGCCAGATCTCCACCATCTACTCCGACATCAACCAGTACAGCGTGGTGGTCAACGCCCTGCCCTCGCAGACGGCCACGCCAGCGGCGCTGGACGAGGTGTACGTGCGTGCGCGCAACGGCGACATGGTGCCGATCACCGCGGTGGCGACCCAGGTGCCGGGCCTGGCGCCATCGCAGATCACCCATGAAAACCAGTACACCACGATGGACCTGAGCTACAACCTGGCGCCGGACGTGAGCATGGGAGAGGCCAAGGCGATCATCGATGCCACCGTGGCCGGCATGCGCATGCCGGGCGACATCCGCCTGGCCGATGACGCCGGCTTCGGCTTCAACTCCGACCCCAGCGACATGCTGATCCTGGTGTTTGCTGCGATCCTGACCGTGTACCTGGTGCTGGGCATGCTCTACGAGAGCCTGATCCATCCGGTCACCATCCTGTCCACGCTGCCGGCGGCAGGCGTGGGTGCGCTGCTGGCGCTGTTCGGTACCAACACCGAGCTGTCGGTGATCTCGATGATCGCGCTGGTGCTGCTGATCGGCATCGTCAAGAAGAACGCGATCATGATGATCGACTTCGCGCTGGTCGCGCAGCGCGAGCATGGCCTGGCACCGCGCGATGCTGCGCGCGAGGCCAGCATCGTGCGCTTCCGCCCGATCATGATGACCACGATGGTGGCGATCCTGGCGGCGGTGCCACTGGCGATCGGCCTGGGCGAAGGGTCCGAGCTGCGGCGCCCGCTGGGCATCGCGATGATCGGCGGCCTGCTGTTCTCGCAGAGCCTGACCCTGCTCAGCACGCCGGCGCTGTACGTGATCTTCTCCTGCCTGGCCGAACGCTGGCGGGCACGGCGCGCACGCAAGCGCGAAGCGAAGCTGCTCAAGCGCGCGCAGCGGGCCTAGAAGGGCCCATCCACGCATGGCGTGGATCTACGGGTGGTGCCGGCCGCTGGCCGGCTTTCTCCGTACGGCGAATCTGCCGGCCAGCGGCCGGCACTACCGTGGGTGCGAATGGTGGGTACGGACCGTGGGCGCGGATGGTGGATGCGGACCGTTGGTCCGCATGTCGCCGGATTTGACGCGCCGTAACGAAAAGAGAACAATTCTCATCCAGCCATGGTCCTGCGCCCCTCCGCGGCGCCCCGCTGCCATCTCCGGCCAGCCTGCGTGATCCCAGCCACTGCCCCTCCCCCCACCCGTGGGCGGATGGCCCGTGGCCGCCCGCCGAGGATCACCGAACCATGCCATCGCACCTGCTGTGCCGCCCGGCCCTGCTTGCCATTTCCCTGTCCGTGGCATGTGCCGCGCATGCTCAATCCGCACCGGACCGCGGTAACCGCAGTGCCACCGAACTGGATGCGGTCAAGGTCACCGCCGAACGCACCCACGCCGACACTGGCGCCCTGGGCGACCGCGCCCTGCGCGATACCCCGTTTGCGATCACCGCCGTGGGCCGCGAGCAGATCGAGCAGCGCCAGGTGGTCTCACTGGGCGAAGCCTTCCTGCTCGACCCTTCGGTCACCACCCAGGTCAGCGCCTATGCCAGTGGCTGGAGCTCGCCCATCCGCAATCGCGGTATCGAACTGAATTTCGACAGCTATCGGGTCAATGGCCTGCAGGTCTCTTCCTGGGGCACCGAATGGCCGCTGGAAGTGATGGAACAGGTCGATCTGCTGAAAGGCCCGGGCGGATTCCTGTACGGGTTCGGTGCGCCCGGCGGCATCGTCAACTACATCACCAAGAAGCCGACCGACACGCCCACCTTCTCCGCCCAGCTGGGCTGGCGCGAGCAGGGCATCGTCAGTGGCGGCATCGATGCCGGCGGCCGCTTCGGCAACGAACAGATGTTCGGCTACCGTTTCAACGCCTACCGGGAAAAGGGCGAGACCTTCAACGGGGGCCGCGTGGATCGCAAGGTCGGTGCACTCGCCTTGGACGCACGGCTGACTGATCGCCTGACATGGACCCTGGATGGCGTCTTCCAGTCGCGCGATCTCAGCGGCGAAGCGCCGCAGTACTACTTCCGCGGCCTGACCTCGTCGCCGCACCCGATTGCCGGCGACGTCGACAATGGCGTGCCCGGCACCTACTACGACACCCGATCGAGCCTGCTGTCGACCGGCTTGAACTGGCAGATCAACAGCGACTGGAAAGCCAGCCTGAGTTACGGCGTCACCACCTCGTGGAACGACGTCAACAAGATCTTCGCCTACATCGACGATCCCAACGGCGATTACGACGTCAACGTCTACGAACTGGGCGGCAAGAGCGAGTGGAAGCTGGCGCAGGCGATGCTGCAGGGCAGCTTCCGCACCGGCCCCCTGCAGCATGAGGTGGTGGCGGGCATCAGCCACCAGACCGGGCTGGGCTGGGACCGTCCCTACGAATGGAGCCTGATCGGCCGCGCCAACCTGTACCAGCGCCACGCCATCCGCCACGATGCCGTCGGTTCACGGGTGATGACCCGCGGCGACGAGACCGTGCAGCAGGCGGTGTTCGCAAGCGATACGGTGAACCTCGGCGGTGGCTGGTCTGTGCTGGCGGGCTGGCGCTACAACGACTTCGAAACCAAGGGGCGTTACCGCACCTACCCGGTCACGCCGACCTACGCCGTGATGTTCAAGCCCAGCGAGGCGGTCACGCTGTATGCCAGCTACATCGAATCGCTGGAAGCCGGCAGCCGCGTAGGCAACAGCTACATCAACGCGGGCGACGTGCTCGACCCGACCATCAGCAAGCAGTACGAGATCGGCGCGAAGGTCGAGGCGGCGCGCTGGAACGCGAACCTGGCGGCGTTCCGGCTGGAGCGTGGCGCCAACATCGATGAGCTCACGCCCGCCGGCAAGCGCCTGGTGCAGGACGGCATCACGGTGTACGAAGGCATCGAAGCCAGTGCCGACCTGCACCTCAACGATGCCCTGACGGTCGGCGGTGGCGTCACCTGGCTGGACCCGACCTATGACAGGTTGTCGCCGGCCAGCGCCGCACAGGAAGGCAACCGTACCGCCGGTGCTGCGCGCTGGAGCGGGGTCCTGCACGCCACCTACCAGCTGCCGTGGGTGGACGGCCTGGAAACGTATGCGGCCGTGCGCTACTACGGCGATGTCTGGTACGACGCCGACAATACGCTGAAGCTACCCGGCTACACGCTGGTGAATGCCGGCGTCGGCTACCGGCTGCTTGCCTCGGGCCACCCGGTGACCCTGCGTGCCAGCGTCGAGAACCTGGCCAACCGGAAATACTGGTCCAACGCCGGCGCCGGCCTGCCGCGCACGATCGCACTGAGCGTGCGGTTCGACATGTAAGGCCCGGCAATCCGGCAGTGCCGGCCGCCGGCCGGCTCCCCGCACCTTCGTCCGGCCGCATGGGAGCCGGCCAGCGGCCGGCACTACCGGGTATTCCTTCGCGGGCTGTCCCCTTCACCCCGACCCCCGCAATAATGGTGGAAGACCCTTCCACCGAGCCTGCATGCCCGCCCGCCAATCCCGCCTCAGCCGCCTGTGGGCCCATGAGAAGGCCAGTTATGGCCTGCGCGTGTTCATCGCACTGACCGCAGCGCTTGCCGTGTGCTGGCAGCTGGATGCGCTGAGCGCCCTGCCCGGCGTTTTCCTCGGCATCATCGCCAGCGCCATCGCCGAGACCGACGACAACTGGTGGGGCCGGACCAAGGCCGTGGCGCTGTCACTGCTGTGCTTCTGCATCGCCGCGGCGTCGGTGATCTGGCTGTTCCCCTGGCCGTGGATCTTCATCGGCGCGCTGGCACTGTCCACCTTCTGCCTGACCCTGCTCGGCGCGCTCGGCGAGCGCTACGCATCCATCGCCCAGGCCACGGTAACGCTGGCCATCTACACCATGATCGGCCTGGAGCAGCATGGCGCCAGCGATCTGCACAGCGCGCTGGACGCCGTCAGCCACCTGCTGGCGGGTGCGGTCTGGTACGGACTGCTGTCGATCCTGTGGACCGCACTGTTCGCCAACCGCCCGGTGCGCGAACGCGTGGCGCGGCTCTACATCGAACTGGGCCGCTACCTGCAGCTGAAGGCCGCCCTGTTCGAGCCGGTACGTGAGGCCGACCTGCAACGCCGCCAGCTCGATCTGGCCGAGCAGAACCGGCGCGTGGTCGGCGCGTTGAACGAGGCCAAGACGGCGATCCTGGCCCGCTTCGGCCGCTCCGGCCGGCCCGGCGTGAACTCCGGCCTGTACCTGCGCCTGTACTACATGGCACAGGACTTCCACGAGCGCGCCAGTTCCTCGCACTACCCGTACGGCGCCCTGGTCGATGCCTTCTTCCACAGCGACGTGCTGTACCGCTGCCAGCGCCTGCTCGATCTGCAGGGCCAGGCGTGCGCGCGGCTGGGCGAGGCAATCCGCCTGCGCCGCCCGTTCGTGTATGGCGAAAACAACCAGCAGGCCGGGCGCGACCTGGCCGATGCGCTGGCCTACCTGCGCGACCAGCGGCGCCCGCAGTGGCAGCGCCTGCTTGGTTCGCTGGACCTGCTGGTGCACAACCTGCGCAGCATCGAGCGCCGGCTGCTGGACGCCGAACGCTCCGAGGCCAGCCTCGACAATGTCGATACGCGCCTGCGCGACAGCAATCCGCACACCCTGCGCGAGATGGGCGTGCGCCTGCGCCAGCAGCTCACGCCCGGTTCGGTGCTGTTCCGCCATGGCCTGCGCATGGCGCTGGCGCTGATCGCCGGTTTCGCGGCCATCCGGCTGTTCAACGCACAGAACGGCTCCTGGGTGCTGCTGACCATCGTATTCGTGTGCCGCCCCAACTTCGGCGCCACCCGCCAGCGCCTGGCGCAGCGCATCGCCGGTACCGTGGCCGGCCTCGTGCTCACCTGGGCGCTGCTGCAGCTGTTCCCGCAACTGCACGTGCAGCTGCTGATCGCGCTGCTGTCGGCGCTGCTGTTCTTCTTCACCCGTACCGATCGCTACCTGGTGGCATCGGCGGCGATCACGGTGATGGCCCTGACCTGCTTCAACCTGATCGGCGATGGCTTCGTGCTGATCGTGCCGCGCATGGTCGATACGCTGCTGGGCTGCGCGATCGCCGCCGCTGCTGCGTTCCTGATCCTGCCCGATTGGCAGGGCCGACAGCTGCACTTGGTGCTGGCGCGGGTGCTGGATACCGCCGCGCGCTACCTCGATTCGGTGCTGGGCCAGTACCGCAGCGGCATGCGCGATGACCTGGCCTATCGCATCGCCCGCCGCGACATGCACAACGCCGACGCCGCGCTGTCCACCGCACTGTCGAACATGCTGCGCGAACCCGGCCACGTGCGCCGCAACCTGGATGCCGGCTTCCACTTCCTGGCCCTCTCCAACACGCTGCTTGGGCACTTGTCGGCGCTGGGTGCGCACCGCGACCAGGTGGACAGCTACGCCGGCGATCCACTGGCCTTGGCCGCCGGTGATCGCGTGCGAAAGGCACTGCAGCAGCTGGCGGCGGCGCTGACCGCACGACAGCAGGTCGCGGAAGATGACAACGACGCCGACCGCGCAGTGGCCGCTGAGCTGGAACAGATCGATGAGGCGATGCCACCGAAGCTGCAGCTGATCCGCACGCAGATGGCGCTGGTGCTGCGGATGCTGCCGAAGGTGCGGGCGGCGGCGAATGAGGCGGTGCGTACGCTCACCTGACAACGTGCCGCTGGGCATGGCCCGGCGCTACCGGTGCTGCATCCACGCATGGCGTGGATCTACTGTGCCGTGCGCAACAGCGCGTTGCGCCTGGCGCTGCATCCCGATCACGTTTCCGCGCGGATACTGGGTGATCCCCTGCTCCTGGACTCCCCCATGAAGATCGAACTCGCCGGCCGCACCGCGCTGGTCACCGCTTCCACCGCCGGCATCGGCCTGGCGATCGCGCAGGGCCTTGCCGCAGCGGGCGCGCGGGTCATTCTCAATGGCCGCAGCACCGACAGCGTCGAACGTGCCCGCCTGCGCCTGCTCGCCTCCGTTCCGGGTGCCGAGGTGACCGGCGTCGCCGCCGACCTCTCCGATGCGGCCGGCGTCGACACGCTGCTGGCCGGCCTGCCCACGGTCGACATCCTGGTCAACAACGCCGGCATCTTCGGCCCCGAGGACTTCTTCGAGACTGAAGACGCCACCTGGGAGCGTTACTGGCAGACCAACGTGATGTCCGGCGTGCGCCTGTCGCGTGCGCTGCTGCCGGCGATGGTGGCAGCTGGTTGGGGCCGCGTGCTGTTCATTTCCTCCGAATCGGCACGCAACATTCCTGCCGACATGATCCATTACGGCGTCAGCAAGACCGCGCAGCTGTCGCTGTCGCGCGGCCTGGCCAAGCGCGTGGCCGGCAGTGGCGTCACCGTCAACGCGGTGCTGCCCGGCCCGACCCTGTCCGACGGCTTCGCGGCGATGTTCGAAGATGAACGCCAGCGCAGTGGCAAGCCGCTGGAGCAGATCGGCCGCGAGTTTGTGATGGCACACCGGCCGTCTTCGGTGATCCAGCGCACTGCCACGGTCGAGGAAGTGGCCAACATGGTGGTGTACCTGGCCTCGCCGCAGGCTTCGGCCACGTCCGGTGCGGCACTGCGCGTGGATGGCGGCGTGGTCGACGATATCGTCTGAGACCTTCAGGCCGAGTGCGGACCAACGGTCCGCACCCACCGCCATGGGGTCTGGGCAGATCCACGCCATGCGTGGATGCGCCCCACCGCAGTCCCGACACACGGGCAGGAATGCTAGGCTGCGCCGGTCAAGGAGGTTCCATGTCCGGTCACAACCAGTTCGCCCTGCTGCGCCAGCGCCGTTTCCTGCCGTTCTTCGTCGTCCAGGCGCTCGGAGCGTTCAACGACAACGTGTACCGGCAGGCGATCATCAGCATGTTGCTGTTCATGGCCGTGCCGGAGGAAGAACTGGGGTTGTATGCCACGCTGGCGCCGGCCATCTTCATCCTGCCGTACTTCCTGTTCTCGGCACTGGCCGGGCAGATTGCCGACAAGCTGGAAAAATCGCGGCTGATCGTGATCACCACCACCATGGAGATCGTGATCATGTCGCTGGCCGCCACCGGCTTCCTCACCCAGAGCCTGCCGGTGTTGCTGGTGGCGTTGTTCTGCACCGGCATGCAATCGACCCTGTTCGGCCCGGTGAAGTATTCGGTGCTGCCGTCGGTGCTCAAGCCCGAGGAACTGACCGGCGGCAACGGCCTGGTCGAGATGGGCACCTCGATGTCGATCCTGTCCGGCATGATCGTCGGCGGCCTGGTGTTCACCGTGGCCGGCAGTCATGGCACGGTGGTGGCCGCGTGCGCGATCATCGCGCTGGCGGTCTGCGGCAACATCGCCGCACGGCTGATTCCCAAGGTCGATGCCGGTGATCCCAACCTGAAGATCAACTGGAACCCGCTGCCGGAATCGTTGGCGGTGCTGCGCATGGCGCGCCAGCAGAAAGCCGTGCGCAACTCGATCCTCGGCGTGTCCTGGTTCTGGTTCGTCGGTACGGTGCTGACCTCGCAGCTGCCGGCCTACGCCGTCACCAACCTGGGGGGCGAGCCGACCCTGTACATCTTCGCGCTGGCCCTGTTCTCGGTCGGCACCGGCGTCGGCTCGCTGCTGTGCGAGAAGCTGTCGGCACGCACGGTGGAAATCGGCCTGGTGCCGCTGGGTGCGTTCGGCATGACCGCCTTCCTGCTTGACCTGTACTTCGCCCGCAGCGGCGAGGCGACCGCGCACGGACTGACCGTCGGCACGTTCCTGCAGCAACCCGGCAGCATCCGCATCGTCATCGACCTGATCGGGATCGGCCTGTTCACCGGCATCTTCGTGGTGCCGCTGTTCGCGCTGATCCAGAGCCGCACGCCGAAGGCGCAGATGTCGCGCGTGTTCGCCGCGCTGAACATCCAGAATTCCGGCTTCATCGTGGGCGCGGCCCTGCTGTCGCTGGCCGCGCACAAGCTGCTGCACTGGACCATTCCGCAGCAGTTCCTGGCGCTGGCCATCGCCAACGCACTGGTGGCGATCTACATCTTCACCATCGTCCCCGAATTCCTGATGCGCTTCCTCAGCTGGCTGATGGTGCGCACCCTGTACCGCCTGCGTCCGCACGGCATCGAAGCGAACGTTCCCGACGAGGGCGCCGCGCTGCTGGTCTGCAACCATGTCAGCTACATGGACGCACTGATCCTGTCGGCGACGATTCCGCGCCCGGTGCGCTTCGTCATGTACTACAGGATCTTCAACATCCCGGTGATGCGCTGGATCTTCCGTACCGCCAAGGCGATCCCGATCGCCGGTGCGCGCGAAGACCCGGCGTTGATGCAGCGCGCGTTCGATGACATCGACGCAGCACTGGCCGAGGGCGAGCTGGTCTGCATCTTCCCGGAAGGTGCACTGACCAAGGATGGTGCGATGGCACCGTTCAAATCCGGCGTCGAGAAGATCCTCGAGCGGCGTCCGGTGCCGGTGGTGCCGATGGCCCTGCGCGGCATGTGGTCGAGCATGTGGAGCCGGCGCGACAGCCGCCTCGGCCGCATGCGCGTGCCGCGCCGTTTCCGCGCCACCGTCGAAGTGGTGGCGGCACCGGCCGTGGATGGCCACACCGCCAACGCCCAGGCGTTGGAAGCCCAGGTGCGGGCCCTGCGCGGCGATCACGCCTGACGCAACCGGCCCGCCAGGCGGGCCCGGCAACCTCCCCCGCATACGTCACCGTCCAGTGGCGTACGCGACATGTCGTGACTGTAAACGCATACATGCAACGCCGGTTGCGGTAGATTACGCACCCACAGGGGGGAGGTCCGGCCGATTCACCAAGGCCGGCCACCAAGGAATGGAGTCTCGCTTTGAATCAACCACCACCGCTCAGCCGTCCGGTCTACATCCCCAACCATCTGGTCTGGGCGATCCTGACGACGCTGTTCTGCTGCCTGCCGTTGGGCGTGGTGTCGATCGTCTATGCCTCCCAGGTCGATGGCCGTCGCGCGGCCGGCGACCTGCCGGGGGCTTACAGCGCGTCGCGCAAGGCGGGCTGGTGGGCAGTGGCTTCGGCCGTGGCCCTGCCGGTCCTGTTGCTGTTGTGGCTCGGGCTGTTCGGCGGCTTGGCCGTACTGGGCGCTCTTTCCGACCAATGATTCACCACCACCACCCATCAAGGAGCTTGAACCCATGAATACCGCTACTCCGCAGGTCCCGAACAATCTGGTCTGGGCCATCCTGACCACCCTGTTCTGCTGCCTGCCGGCCGGCATCGTGTCGATCGTCTACGCTGCACAGGTCAACGGCAAGCTGGCCGCTGGCGACATCGCCGGCGCCCAGGATTCGGCTGCCAAGGCCAAGAAGTGGGCCATCTGGTCGGCCATCGCCTGGGCCGTGCTGGTCGTGCTGTACGTGCTGTTCTTCGTTGTGCTCGGCGGCATGGGCGCGATGAGCAACAGCGGCTACTGATACGCCTGGACGGATCCGGCGCCTGCGCCGGATCCGTTGTTGCATGTCTGCGCTTCCCATCCGTTCCCGACTCGCCCGCTGGGCGCCGCTGCTGGTTTCCGCCGGCCTGGCCGCAGGTGCCACGGTGGTGCTGCGCAACGTCAATCCGTATGTCGCCGGCAATCCCCTGCCGAGCTGCCCGCTGTACGCCCTGACCGGCCTGTACTGCCCGGGCTGTGGCAGCACGCGCTGCCTGTATTCCCTGGTCCACTTCGACCTGCCCGGCGCGATGGCGATGAACCCGTTGCTGGTCATCAGCCTGCCGTTCCTGCTGCTGATGCTGCTGAACATCGCCGGCATCCGGCCGCGTGTGCTCGACCCGCTGATGCGGGTACTGGCCAATCCCACGTTCTGGCTCTGGGTGCTGCCCGGGTATGCACTGCTGCGCAATCTGCCGTGGGCACCGTTCACTGCACTGGCACCGATCTAGGTTTCCAGCCAACGGCGCAGCCCCTCGTGGTGGGCGGCGTTCGTCGATCATGGGGTTGGCCGGGCGGGTAGGCTGCGCAGGGGCCGCTGCAAGTACGTCCATGTAAGCTCGGTCGCCGCATCCATGCGGCTCACGCCCCTGCGCAGCCCACCCACCCGGCCACGGACAGTTTCCGTGTGCGTCCACCACGGAAAAGAAAGAGAAGATCAAAAGCGGAAGCGGATCGCTTCGCTCTGCATCCACGCATGGCGTGGATCTACCGTGTCGACCAAGGTCGACACCTACCAACAGCCGCCGGAATCTGTCGGGGGTGGGGCGGTGTGGGGCTGCAGGACCGTTGGCGCCATGGGCCCGAGGCACGCCTCGGGCGGGTTGGGCAGGACGCCCAACCCCGGCCTTGCCGTGTGCGCAGGACAGCGCACACGAGCAAGGCGCCATCGAGCCCCCAGGGGTGAGGGCGCTTTGCTTGCGAAGCACTGCTTCGTAAGCGCCCGAACGCCCAGCCGCTAGCGGCTGGGCCGGCCTGGGGGTTTACGGCGTGTCCTGCAGCCCCACACCGCCCCGCCCAACCCTCAGCAACCCAGAGCCGCTGTTGCTGTTGCTGTTGCCTCTGCAGGTGCAGGGCTGCAAGCCCTGCAAAGCAACTACGTCACCCAGCCTGCAATCACCAGCAGGGCGAGGATCGCCAACCACAGCAGCAGCATCCGCCACACCAGGCTCATCGCATCCCGCAGGTCCGGCAACCGCTGCCACACCGGCAACAGCCCCGCTTCGGTGTAGTCGTGTGCATCCTCGCGCAGTTCGGCATTGACGCTGGCCCGCGCCACCGCGCCCAGGAACCCGATGTTGCCTGCCAGGCGCTCACCGTGCGCCTGGCGCCAGGCCTTCCACGCCGTATCGAAATTGCCGACCAGCGCCATCGAGAACGCCATCAACTGTGCCACCGGCCACTCGATCCAGCCCAGCAGGCGCTGCGCCAGCGCCAGCGGCTCCACCGGCACGCGTGCGCGCATCGGGCTCTCCGCCATCAGCGCCAGCAGCCGGTAACCCAGCGCGCCGGCCGGGCCCAGCAACAGGAACCAGAACAACACCGCGAACCAGCGTCGCAGTGCGTTGAGCACCGTCGCCTCGACCAGCGACGGGATGTCCTCGCGCAGGCTGCCGCCGGCCGACTGCAGGTTGCGCACTGCGGCCTGCCGCGTCGCTGCATCGTCGGCATCGATGATGGCCTCGATATCGCGGTCCAGGTCACGCGGGCCCCAACACCAGGCCAGCACCGCGACGCCCAGCAACAACGATGGCAGACCGAACAGTACCCCGCGCAGCAGCCAGGCCAGAAGGCCCATCAGCAGCAGCGGCGGCAGCAGTGCCAGGGCAACACCCGCCGGCCCCTGCCAGGCCTTTCCACCACGCGCATCCAGCCAGCCCAACCAGCGCCGGAAGCCGTCGAAACGGCGCAGCGAGGCAGCAGCGGCCGGAGCGACATGGCCCAGGGCCAATGCGACCAGCACGGCGGCCAGAGTGGTGAACATGGCGGGTCTCCCTACGAAACAGATCGCTCGGCGTCGCTACCTTACCTGTCGCAGCGGCGCCCTCAGCGGTGAACCGGACTGTAACCCGTGCCGTGTTCAGGTGGCGGCAATACAGGCGCCCCCGCCGGCCTGGCTCAGCCCTTCTGCTGCCGGTACCAGTGCTCGATCAGCCCTCGCGAAATCGAGATCGGCGGTGACAGGCGGATACCCTTGCCATCGTCTTCGTCATCACGTGCCAGCGCGGCACCGACCTCCTCGGCACTGAACCAGCGTGCGTCCTCCAGTTCACCATCCACGGCCGGCAGATCGGCGTGCGCCTGTGCGCGGAAGCCAACCATCAGCGCACCCGGGAATGGCCAGGGCTGCGAACCGAGGTACTGGCAGGCGGTCACCCGCACCTTGCTCTCCTCGTGGACTTCGCGCACCACGGTCTGCTCGAAGGTCTCGCCCGGCTCGACAAAGCCGGCCAGCACCGAGTAGCGACGTGGCGCCCAGTTCGACTGGCGGCCGAGCAACAGGCGGCCCTGGTTTTCAACCGCCACGATCACAGCGGGGTCGACACGCGGGTAGTGCTCGGTGGAACACTGCGCGCAACGCCCCACGAAGCCGCCGCGGGCGAACGCCACGGCACCACCACATACACCGCAGAAACGGGTACGTGAGTGCCAGTAGGACATGCCACGTGCGTAGCTGAAAGCGGTCGCATCAGCCACCGACCACAGCAGGGCGGCCTGACGCAGATCGAGGCGACGTGGTGCGGTGACGGTGACGCTGGCGGCTTCAACCGAGAACCACGCTTGTTCCCCGCGCAGGCCGAGGAAGATCGCGGAGCCGGGCCCGCCGCCGATGTCGGCGCCGGTCAGCGCCAGCGGCTGGTCGTCATCACTGGTGAAGGCGCTGCCGTCCTTGTCGAGCACCAGAATGCGCGCGCCTGGCCACAGGCGCGCCAGTGCATCGGCATCTTCGCGCAGGGCATCGGCGCGCTCCAGCGGTTCGCCCACGAAGGCGAAACCGGAAAGCGGCGAAGGAGTATTGGGCATCCGGCAAGCGTGCCGCCAATCGATGCAGGTGGCAAGCTGCGGGCTTTGCCGAAGCCGTCAGTGGGTGTGGAGCTTGCTCCACACACCTTGTCGCGCGGGACGCAGGCCCCGCGCCCCGCCTACATGCTGAAGCTGCTGCCGCAGCCGCAGGTGGTCTTGGCGTTCGGGTTGCGGATCACGAACTGCGCACCGGTCAGGCTCTCGGTGTAGTCCACCTCGGCGCCCATCAGGTACTGCAGGCTCAGCGGGTCGACCAGCAGGGTCACCCCGCTGGTCTGTACCGCCAGGTCGTCCTCGGCACGGTTCTCGTCGAACTCGAACCCGTACTGGAAGCCCGAACAGCCACCACCTTCGATGTACACACGCAGGGCCAGGTCGGGGTTGCCCTCTTCCTGGATCAGGGATTTGACCTTGGCGGCCGCCGACTCGGTGAAGTTCAGCGGGCGCTCCAGCGACTGGTAATCGGGCGCGGCGGCCGGGGTGGCGCCGGGCAGGGAGACTAGCGTGCTCATGCCGTCAGCATGGGGGCGCCGACGACGGCTTTCAAGCCATCGCCTCGGCCAGCTTGCGGCGTGCAGCAGTATCACCCTTGCCACCATTGGCGTCGTCGCCTTCCGGGGCCGGCAGGGCCGCCATCGGCGCGCTGGCATGGATCAGGCGGCCGTTCAGCTGGGCACCCGCATTCATCTCCACCACCTGGTAATGGACGTTACCGTTGACCCGCGCGCTCGGGGTCAGCTCGACCTTTTCGGTGGCATGCACGTCGCCATCGAGGCGACCGCTGATGACCACCACCTGGGCGCGGATCTCGCCCTCGATCACGCCATGCTCGGCGACCGTCAGGGTCGCGCCGCTGGCGCCTTCGGCGGCGATCACCTTGCCGTGGATGCGGCCTTCCACATACAGGCCACCACTGAATTCCACATCGCCGCGGATCACCACCTGGTTGCCGATCAGGGCATCCACCACCAGCTGGCCTTCACGGTTGGATTTGCTGCTTCCGAACATCTGCCTACTCCCCTTTGCTGGCCGGCGCACCGGCCTGTTTCCAGTCGAATACCTGGGTGGTACCCCCCGTACCACTCCCCAATGTCACCCGCACGCGTTGCGGGGTGAAGTCAGCCGGCAGCATCACGCTGCCGGTGATCTGCTGGAAGTACCGGAACGAGTAATCCTGTCCCGGTACCTTGCTGCGCTGGTGCAGATCATCCCAGCTGATCGTGGCCAGCTTGCCGTTCTTCACGCCTTCCACGGTGAAACGCATCTGCCCCTGGCTGATGGCGCCGCGGTTGAGGTTCTGGGTCAGCACGGCGGTGTACTGCCAGGTGCCGGCCGCTTCCGGGCTGAACTCGATCGAATGGGTGTTCAGGCCCTTGCGCTGGCTGGTCGAACCCACCAGGCGCTCATAGAAGGCAACGTCGGCACGCAGGCCGGCGATTTCCTCATCGCGCTCGGCCAGCGAGGACTGCACCTCGGTGTTGGCGGCGCGGCTGATGCGGTCGGAGGCTTCCAGCGTGGCCTGCTTCTGGCGCAGTTCGGTCAGCTGCACCTGCAGCGTCTCGGCGCGCTTCTCGGCGGCCTGCAGGCGCTGGCCCTGTGCATCGCGCGGCGTGGCCATCCAGCAGCCACCCAGCACGGCCAGCACCAGGCTGAGCAGCCAGATGCCGCCGATCACCAGCAGGCGGCGACGGTCGGCCGGCGGTTGCGGCGCACCGGGCAGGCGGACCTGCACACGCATGGGAGGACGGTTGGTCATGGGTGGTTTCCGGGGCATCGCGAGGGCGACACCGGTACGGCCCCTGTGGCAAACGACGGGCTAGTGTATGACAGGACGGGTGGGTTTCCTGCGCAGTGACCGACCGCGGTCTGTGGCGTTCAGGCACGCCATCGTCGATAGTGTGGCCCCCTGCACAGTTCCGTCGCCGGAGCATCGCCATGACCGAAGCCCACCTGTTCGTGATCGGCATCCTGCTGGCCTGGCTGGCCGGCATCCGCGTCTACCTCACGGTGTTCGGCGTCGGCCTGGCCGGCCTGCTCGGCTGGGTCGACCTGCCACCGGCCCTGCAGGCCACTGAGTCGTGGTGGGTACTGGGCACCTCGGCGGCGCTGGCGGTGACCGAATTCTTCGCCGACAAGATTCCCGGCGTCGACTCGGCGTGGGATCTGGTGCAGACCCTGGCACGCGTGCCTGCGGGTGCCTTCCTCGCCGCGGCCACACTGTCGCCGGACGGGCAGCTGGGCACCGGAGCACTCGCTGCCGGTGCAGGTGTTGCGCTGGCCAGCCATGGCTTGAAAGCCGGCACCCGTGCCCTGCTCAACACGTCGCCGGAGCCGGCCAGCAACTGGGTCGCCTCCGCCGCCGAGGACACCGTGGTGATCGGCGGCCTGGCCCTGGCTCTGGCACACCCGTGGATCGCGCTGATCGTGGTGCTGGCCTGCAGCCTGGCCGGCGCACTGCTGGTGTGGCTGGTCTGGCGCGCCCTCTGGAAGGGCGTGCGCTGGCTGGCACGCACCGCAGCGCCCGACAGTCCACGCCAGACCGGTACCGGTTGATCGCCGGGCTTGTCGCATAATGGACGCGAACACCAGGAGCACCGATGGCCGCAAACGAATCCCCCGCGGGCGCCCGCCCGGGACGCGCTGAAACCCCTCCGGCCGATCATTGGCAACGCTGGACCGCTGAACCGGCGGGCGCCGTCGCCGCAGCACCGGCAGCGGTTCCGCCGCTGGCCGCCTCCGATGCGCCCGCATCGATCGGCAGCGCACCGCCGCCGTTACCGGGCCCGGCCATGCTGGCCGAGGCTGGCAACAACGATCAGGCGCCGCCGCCCTCCGATTCGCCCTACCGCGTGCTGATCGTCGAGGATGATCGCGCCCAGGCGCTGTTCGCACAGAGCGTGCTGCACGGCGCCGGCATGCAGGCGATCGTGCACAGCGATGCCGATGACGCACTGCAGGCGATCAAGGAACATCGCCCCGACCTGATCCTGATGGACCTGCACCTGCCCGGCCTGGACGGCATGCGCCTGACCGCGCTGATCCGCCAGCAGCCCGGCCTGCAGCTGCTGCCCATCGTGTTCCTCAGCGGCGACCCGGACCCGGAACGCCAGTTCGAGGTACTCGACAGTGGCGCCGACGACTACCTGAGCAAGCCGATCCGCCCGCGCCACCTGATCGCCGCCGTGGCCAACCGCATCCGACGCGCGCGGGCGCAGGCCGCAACCCTCCCCGGCGTATCCGGCACCCCGGCCACCAGCAACCCGGAAACCGGGCTGCCGACGCGGCATCACGTACTGCAGCAGCTCAACGCCGCGCTTGCCCACCGCGACCAGGGCGGCGTGCTGTTCGTCGAGATATCCAGTGCACTGGGCCTGCGCGAGCGCTATGGCTATGCGGCCTTCGAGCGCCTGATGGTGCAGGCCGGGCAACGCTTGGCAGAAGCCGGCCACCCGCACCTGCTGGCGCGCCTGAACGACAACAGCTTCCTGCTGCTTGCGCGCAATGTCAGCGAGGACAGCCTGGAAGGCATTGCCGCTGCACTGCGCGAGCAGTTGTCGGCGCGGGCCTTCGTGATCCGCGACGACGAATCCGTGCACCTGCGCGGCGTGGTCGGCTATGCACCGCTGTCGCCGGGCTTCGACGATGCCAGCAGCGCGCTCGAAGCGGTCGAGCGCACCACCCTGCAGGCACGCCTGCTCAGCGCCGGCGTGGCTGGCCACGTGCACCGCGACGTGATCAGCGAGCAGGAACACCTGGCACTGCTGGAAGGCCAGCTTGAACTGGCCTACCAGCCGATCGTCGCCGTCGCCGGCGGCAATACCGCGCAGTACCAGCTGCTGCTGCGCCTTCGCCAGGCCGACGGTACGCTGCTGGCGGCAGGCCAGGTGATTCCGGCCGCAGAGGCTGCCGGGCGCATCGCCGATCTCGACCAGCAGGTGATGGACCATGCACTGGGCCTTCTCGACCTGTACCGGCACGCGACGCAGCCGCTGAACCTGTTCGTCTCGCAGTCACTGCGCACGCTGCAGCGCGATGCCTTCGCCGACTGGCTGCTGGAATCACTGCAGCAACGCGGCCTGCCCGGCAGCGCACTGGTGATCGACGTGCGCCTGCCGGACGCGCTGATCCACGCCGTGCCGCTGCAGCAGTTCTGCGAACGCATGGCAGGGGCCGGCGTGCGTTTCTGCC
The DNA here is from genome assembly GCF_056482105.1 of Stenotrophomonas sp. 78350_Sma. Taxonomy (NCBI): domain Bacteria; kingdom Pseudomonadati; phylum Pseudomonadota; class Gammaproteobacteria; order Lysobacterales; family Lysobacteraceae; genus Stenotrophomonas; species Stenotrophomonas sp. 78350_Sma. The sequence goes on from NZ_CM151182.1 coordinate 4,368,445, forward strand.
TGAGCCAGTTCGAACCCGGTGGCGAAGCCGATGCACTGCTGACCCAGCTGCCGTTGTCGTTCGTGCGCATGGCCGCGCGCTTCTCCAGCAGCCACGCCAATCCGGCCACGCGCGAAGAGCTGCGCCGGGCAATCGAACGGGCGCACGCCGCCGGGCAGCAGATCATCGGCCAGCAGATCGAAGATCCGCAGGCCGCCGCCGCGATGTGGGTGGGCGGTGTCGACTACATCCAGGGCAACATGGTGCAGTCTGCCGGCAGCGATCTGAACTTCGACTTCCACAACGCGGTGCTCTGACGTGCCGATGTGGGTCGCGCTGCTGGTTGCCCTTGCCGCGGCCTCCATCACGGCGCTGCTGTTGGGCCTGCGGCTGCGCGCGCGCAGCCATGCACTGGCCCTCCTGCAGCGTGAGCGCAGCGCGTTGGCCAGCGAACGTGACCAGCTGCGCCGCACCACCGAACGCCAGGGGCAGCTGGAGCAGCAGCTGCTGCAGGCCAAGCAGGCCGCCGAGGCGGCGGTGCTGGCCAAGGGCGAGTTCCTGGCCACGATGAGCCACGAGATCCGTACGCCGCTCAACGGCATCCTGCCGATGCTGGAGCTGATCGCGCGCGGCCCGCTGGGCGAGGACCAGCGGCAGATGCTGGCCACCGCCTCGGCCAGCTCGCAGCAGTTGCTGCGCATCGTCGATGACATTCTCGACTACTCGCGGCTGGAAGCGCAGGCACTGGAACTGGAGATCACCAGTTTCAACCTGCGCGACCTGCTTGATGGCGTGGTGCAGCTGATGCAGCGCGCCGCCGACGCCAAGGGCCTGTCGCTGGGGCTGCTGCTGGACCCGTCGGTGCGCCTGCCGGTGCGTGGCGACCCGGTACGACTGCGCCAGGTGTTGAGCAACCTGCTGGCCAACGCGATCAAGTTCACCGCACGCGGCCAGGTGCAGCTGCGCGTGCAGCGCCTGGGCGAAGGTGCAGCACAGCACCAGCTGCGCTTTGAGGTCATCGACACCGGCATCGGCATCGACGAGGCGCTGCAGGCGCGCCTGTTCCAGTCCTTCAGCCAGGCCGATGCCTCAACGACCCGCATCTACGGTGGCACCGGCCTGGGCCTGGCGATCTGCAAGCGCATCATCGACCTGATGCACGGGCGCATCGGCGTGCAGTCCACGCCCGGCCAGGGCGCCACGTTCTGGTTCGAGATCCCGTTGTTGAAGGTGCCCGGCGACCTGCCTGCCATGGCGCGCACGCCAGACTCGCTGCTGCTGTTCAGTGGCGATGCCATCCTGCAGGCACGCATCGAGCGCATCGCGGCCCATCATGGGCTGCTGGTGCACGCCATGGCGCAGTTCGATGCCGTGGTCGAGCGCCTGCGCGCAGTGCCGAGGCCGGGGCAACCGGCACCGGCCTGGCTGCTGGTCGATGCACGTGCGCGCCGCATCGGTGAAGCAACGCTGCAACAGGCGTTGGCCGAACGTGGCGAGGACGACGCGCTGCAGGTGCTGTGGCTGCAGGACGATGCCCTTCCGGCACGCCCGCGCCAGCGGCAGCTGCCCTCGCATTTCGACGACGCGGCGCTGCATGCACTGCTGGCGGCACCGGTCGCGCATGCGCGCCCCGCCGCGCTGCTGGTCAATGCAGGACAGGGGCAGCCCGCGCCCCCGCTGCCGCCGTTGCACCTGCGCGTGCTGCTGGTGGAGGACAACACGGTCAACCGCATGGTGGCCGAGCAGCTGCTGCGCGTGTTCCAGTGCGAGGTGCGCAACGCCGCCGATGGCGAGCAGGCGTTGCTTGCCCTGCGCGAAGGCGATGTAGATGTGGTGCTGATGGACTGCCAGATGCCGGTGCTGGACGGTTATGCCGCCACCCACCGCTGGCGCGCCGAGGAAGTGGAGAACGGGCGTCCGCGCCTTCCGATCATCGCAATGACCGCCAATGCCATGGCCGGTGACCGTGAGCGCTGCCTGCAGGCCGGCATGGACGACTATCTGTCCAAGCCGATTGCACGTACCACCCTGCATGCGCTGCTGCAGCGCTGGGGGCAACGATCACGCGATGTCGGAGCGTCGAGCTTGCTCGATGGCGAAGCCCTCGCACCCGATCGAGCACCGGCAGCCGAGCATGGCTCGGCTCTACAAGGCACGAAAAGCCAAGCGGTGACGCAACCGGTGCTGGACCGCGACGTGCTGGACGAGCTGCACGCGGTGATCGGCGACACCGCCCTCCAGATCATCTCGGTGTTCCTGGAGGATGCGCCGGCGATGGTGCAGCAGCTGCAGCAGGCCGCGCAGGCCGGCGACGAGCCCCGCCTGCAGGCCCTCGCGCACAGCCTCAAGTCATCCAGCGCGAACGTGGGCGCACTGTCGCTGTCGGCAGTCGCGCAGCGCATCGAGCATGAAGCCCGCAGCGGCAGCCTGCAGCGCCCCGCAGTGGCGGTGGCGCTGCTGGTTGCGGAATTCGCCCGTGCGCGCGTGGCACTGACGGGCTACCTGGCACAGCATCGCGCCGGCCAGGGCGGCTGACTCACTCTTCCAGCTTGCTCAGCAGGTACTTCGGTTCGCCGATGCGCTCGATCAGGTCCAGCTGGGTTTCCAGCCAGTCGATGTGCTCTTCTTCCGAATCGAGGATCTTCACGAACAGCTGGCGGCTGACGTAGTCGCCGACCGAATCGGAATAGGCCACGGCCTCGCGCAGGGTAACCACGCCATCGCGTTCCAGCGACAGGTCGCACTGCAGGATCTCGGTCGGGTTCTCACCGATGCGCAGCTTGCCCAGCGCCTGGAAGTTCGGCAGGCCTTCGAGGAACAGAATACGGTCGGCGAGCATGTCGGCATGCTTCATCTCGTCGATCGATTCCTTGTACTCGTGTTCGGCCAGTTCCTTGATGCCCCAGTTCTTCAGCATCTTGGCGTGCAGGAAGTACTGGTTGATCGCGGTCAGCTCGTTGTAGAGGACCTTGTTGAGGAATTCGATGACCTTGGTGTCGCCCTTCATGGGGATGCTCCTGCACGCTGAAAACGCAGGCACTTTAACGCCTTGCGTGCGGTCGTGAAGGAACGCGAATCGTGCGCATTGGCCTGTGCGGCCACATGTGAAGGATGCGAAAGCGCGGCGTCAATACGCCGCGAAGAGACGATCAGGCGACCTGGGCCAGGCCCAATACCGGCAGCGGCAGATCGTGGGTGGCACGCGCCTTGGCCAGCAGGTCGCCTGCCATGTCCAGGCAGGAACCGCAGGTGGCACCACAGCCGGTACGCATGGTCAGTTCGGCCACCGTGCTGACGCCATTGCTGGCGGCTTCGCGGATCTGGTGGTCGGTGACTCCGTTGCAGATGCAGACGTACACAGGCGTGGACCGGGCTGACAGGCCAGAGGCGGCCTGTTGGCTATTCCAATGGAAACGAGAATGGTTGTCAATCAGAGACCTGAACCATTCTCGATACCGTTCAGCCCGTCAGCTGGCCGGGCCATCGCCGGTGGCCTTCTTCGGCCAGTAGCCGCGGGTCCGCGGGCGCTTGCGCGGGCGCTCGTGCCCGGCGGTATGGCCCGGCATCCAGGCCTCGGCGGCGCTCTTGGGCATGGCGGTAACCCCCTGCCCGGCCACCCCGCGCGCCAGCGGCGCCAGATGTCGCAACGCACGCGCATAGACGCCACGCTTGAACATCACCACGTGCTCCACCGGGTACCAGAAGTCCACCCAGCGCCAGTGGTCGAACTCGGGCGAGTCGGTGTGGTCCAGCTTCACGTGGGATTCGTCGCCGGTCAGGCGCAGCAGGAACCAGACCTGCTTCTGGCCGATGCAGACCTGCCGCTCGTTGCGGCGGATGGCCCGCGCCGGCAGCTTGTAGCGCAGCCAGCCGGGCGTCGCCCCGAGCACTTCCACATGCTCAGGCAGCAGGCCAGTCTCTTCCTGCAGTTCACGATACATGGCCTCGACAGGCGTCTCGTCGGTGTTCATGCCACCCTGCGGGAACTGCCAGCCATCCCGGCGCACACGTCGTGCCCAGAACACCTGGCCGTCCTGCCGCATCAGCACGATGCCGACGTTCGGTCGATAGCCGTCCGGATCGATCACGATGCGGACTCCTAAGAAAATCTACTGGCCGGGACTATCCCATGCCCTCTGTCGGCCCACAAGCACGACACAAAAGTGTTGACAGGGGCGATACACATCCGCAGAATAGCGGGCTCACCAAGGCTATGTAGCTCAGCCGGTTAGAGCACAGCACTCATAATGCTGGGGTCGGTGGTTCGAGTCCACCCATAGCCACCACACTGAAAATCAAGTTGTCTTTCAGTGTGAAAAGTGAGAAAATCGTTGCACGTTTTGCCCCGTCGCCAAGCGGTAAGGCACCTGACTCTGACTCAGGCATTCGGTGGTTCGAATCCATCCGGGGCAGCCAAATTTAAAAGCAAAAGGCCAGATCGAAAGATCTGGCCTTTTGCTTTTAATTTGGTCACGCATTCCACCTTATCCCCGCGCCTGTCGGCGCGCGCCCTTGAACATCAAGGGGGCTCCTCTCCAGAGAGAACCCCGGGGTCGGACATGCAGAAAGACGGGGAGTGCCGGCCGCTGGCCGGCAACCAGGACATGCACGACCCCGAAACGACAAAAGCCCGGCCGAAGCCGGGCTTTTGCTTTTCCAACCAGCGGGCTCCCGAAGGAGCCCAACCAGGCGCGGTAAATCAGCGCTTGGAGAACTGGGTGGCGCGGCGGGCCTTGTGCAGACCGACCTTCTTACGCTCGACTTCACGGGCGTCACGGGTCATGAAGCCAGCCTTGCGCAGCTCGGACTTCAGGGTTTCGTCGTACTCGACCAGAGCACGGGCGATGCCCAGACGGATCGCACCGGCCTGGCCGGTGGTGCCGCCGCCAGCGGCGGTGACCAGGATGTCGAAGCTTTCGGTGTTCTTGGTCAGCTCGAGCGGCTGGCGCACGATCATGCGCGCGGTCTCACGACCGAAGAACTCGTCCAGCGGACGGCCATTGACGGTGATGTTGCCCGAACCCTTGCGCAGGAACACGCGAGCGGTGGAGGACTTGCGGCGGCCAGTGCCGTAGTTTTGAGTGATAGCCATGATTAGATATCCAGAACCTGCGGCTGCTGTGCGGCGTGCGGATGCTCAGTGCCGGCGTAGACCTTGAGCTTGCGGTACATCTGGCGACCCAGCGGGCCCTTCGGCAGCATGCCCTTCACGGCGATCTCGATCACGCGCTCCGGGTGGCGCTCCAGCGCCTGGGCCAGGGACTCGGTCTTCAGGTTGCCGATGTAGCCGGTGAAACGGTGATACATCTTGTCCTGCAGCTTCTTGCCGGTGACGGCAATCTTTTCTGCATTGATGACGACCAGGTAGTCGCCGGTATCAACGTGCGGGGTGTAGACCGGCTTGTGCTTGCCGCGCAGACGGCGGGCCAGCTCGGTGGCGAGACGGCCCAGGGTCTTGCCCTCGGCGTCGACGAGGTACCAGTCGCGCTGGACGGTCTCGTTCTTGGCAGTGAAAGTGCTCATGAAGAACTCTAGGTTAGGTCGGGCTCATTGCGGCGAAAGGCTCGCCGGAACTCTGCCACGCGTTGTGAAAAGGTGAAGCGTAAGAGGCGGGATTGTACTCACCTTGCCCGGGATGCGCAACCCGCGCCCTGCGCCGGGTTGGCAGGGGCGCGGGGCCGGGCGAGAATCGGGGGTCTTCCGCCCCACCGCGTACTGCCATGACCGTGCTCCGCCAGACCACTCCGCTGGACCACCTGCTGACCGAGGCGCAGCGCGCCCTGGACACAGTGTTCGGCAATCCGCCGGCGGCCCGCCCCTACCCCGCCACGGGCACCGACGAACCGGGCATGGACAGCGCCGAGCGGCGCCATGCCGCAGGCCTGATGCGGATCAACCACGTCGGCGAGGTCTGCGCGCAGGGCCTGTATTTCGGCCAGGCCGCCGTGGCCCGCGACCCCGCCACGCGCGAACACCTGCTGGAAGCGGCGCAGGAAGAAACCGACCATCTGGCCTGGTGTGCCACCCGGCTGGGTGAGCTGGACAGCCGTCCGAGCCTGTTCAACCCGCTGTGGTACGCCGGCAGCTACACCATCGGCACCCTGGCCGGGCTGCGCGGCGACGGCTGGAACCTGGGCTTCGTGGTGGAAACCGAGCGTCAGGTGGAAGCCCACCTGGACGAGCACCTGGTCGACCTGCCGCCCGGCGACCTGCGCAGCCGCGCGGTCATCGCGGTGATGAAGGAAGACGAAGCCCGCCATGCGGACCACGCCGAGCAGGCCGGCGCACGCCGCCTGCCGTTCCCGATCCCGGGGGCGATGGCGCTGGCTTCCAAGGTCATGAAGACCATCGCCTACCGGCTGTGACCGCCAGGTAGTGCCGGCCGCTGGCCGGCAACCACGCAGGTACTGCTGAAGATCAGGAGGTTGCCGGCCAGCGGCCGGCACTACCGAATCAGACGGTGGGGCCCGACCGTTGGCCGGGCCACCTTAGTTCGGCGAGACCAGCTTCAGGCCGATCACGCCGGCCACGATCAGGCCCACGCAGGCCAGGCGGGCCGGTGACGCGCTGTCGTTGAACAGGTAGATGCCCAGCACCGCAACGCCCATGGCGCCGATACCGGTCCAGATCGCGTAGGCCGTACCGACCGGGATGCTCTTCATCGCCTGGCTCATCAGGTACAGGCTGATCAGCGCGGATACCACCGTAGCAGCGGTGGGCAGGGGTTTGCTGAAACCTTCGGAGTACTTCATTCCGAGGGCGAAACCGATCTCGAACAGGCCGGCCAGCAGCAGGTAGATCCAGGGCATGGGTGGGGGCTCCTTACCTTTTTTGAGAAAAACGAAACGGCCCGGTGTTTTCACACCGGGCCGTGGGTCGGTACATCACCGTGGAACTGTAACGCGTGCCAGGCACTGGTTCCACGGGGCGGGTCGTCCCGCCTGGGTGGCGATGCCTGCGGGCATCGCACATGGGTCTTACTCGGACAGGTTCCGGCCGTGGAACAGCTCTTCGATCTCGCGCTTGAGCAGCGCTTCGATCTTCATGCGTTCCTTGAACGACAGGTTCTTGGCCTTTTCCTCGAACAGGTACTGGTCCAGGTCGAAGTCCTTCAGGTGCATCTTCGTGTGGAAGATGTTTTCCTGGTAGACGTTGACGTCGAACATCTCGTAACGCGACTTGATGTTCTTGGCCAGGAAGTTCTGGATCGAGTTGATCTTGTGGTCGATGAAGTGCTTCTTGCCCTTCACATCGCGGGTGAAGCCACGGACGCGGTAGTCCATGATCACGATGTCCGACTCAAGGCTCTCGATCAGGTAGTTCAGGGCCTTCAGCGGGGAAATGACGCCACAGGTGGCCACGTCGATATCCGCGCGGAACGTCGCGATACCTTCCTGCGGATGGGTTTCCGGGTAGGTGTGGACAGTGATGTGGCTCTTGTCCATGTGCGCGACCACGGCGTCGGAGATCAGCTCCTTGCCGGCCAGCTTCTTGTCGATCACCGGCTCTTCGGAGATCAGGATGGTCACCGAGGCACCCTGCGGGTCGTAGTCCTGGCGGGCCACGTTCAGGATGTTGGCGCCGATGATCTCGGCGACATCGGTCAAGATTTGAGTCAGCCTGTCGGCGTTGTACTCTTCATCGATGTATTCAATGTAACGCTGACGCTCCTCTTCGGTGCGCGCGTAACACACGTCATAGATGTTGAAGCTCAGCGCCTTGGTGAGGTTGTTGAAACCCTGCAGCCTCAGGCGAGGCAACGGCTTGACCACGGCGGTCGATTCCTGTGTAAGAAGGGAAAGGGGGAATTATGGGGCAAACTGCCCCCGGGGGGAACGTGAAGACGCAAGAGTTCTGGCACACTGTTTGCCCTTAACAATTGCGCTGGTTAAGCTCCGCTATCGACCCCGTGAATCCGTTCATGCGCAGAGGGAGCGCCCCTATCGTGTCAACCGTGCGCCTAGCTAGCAGTCCACTGGCCTTGGATATCGCCACCATCGATCGTTTCCTGGCGCACAGCCACCGGCGGCGATATCCCACCCGTACCGACGTCTTCCGACCCGGTGACCCGGCGGGAACCCTGTATTACGTTGTCAGCGGCTCGGTTTCGATCATGGCCGAGGAAGATGACGATCGCGAGCTTGTGCTGGGCTACTTCGGTGCCGGCGAGTTCGTTGGCGAAATGGGCCTGTTCGTCGAATCGGACCGCCGCGAGGTGATCCTGCGGACACGTACAGCCTGCGAACTGGCTGAAATCAGCTACGAGCGCCTGCACCAGCTGTTCCTCGGCCCGCTGTCGGCCGACGCCCCGCGCCTGCTGTATGCGCTGGGCCAGCAGATCTCCAAGCGCCTGCTCGATACCAGCCGCAAGGCCAGTCGCCTGGCATTCCTGGACGTTACCGATCGAATCGTGCGCACACTGCACGATCTGGCACAGGAACCGGAAGCGATGAGCCATCCGCAGGGCAGCCAGCTGCGCGTGTCGCGCCAGGAACTGGCCCGCCTGGTCGGCTGCTCGCGCGAAATGGCTGGCCGCGTGCTGAAGAAGCTGCAGACCGACGGCCTGCTGCATGCACGTGGCAAGACCGTGGTGCTGTACGGCACCCGTTGACCGTTGAGCACCCGGTGGGTGCGGACCTTGGTCCGCACTCCTTCGCGCGCTAGGCTCGTTGCATGGAACTGAGCAGCGAATTCTGGTGGTTCATCCTCATCGGCCTGGGCGCACAGCTGGTGGACGGCGCTTTGGGCATGGCCTTCGGCCTGGTGTCCTCGTCGGTGATGTTGAGCATGGGGCTGCCCCCGGCGCAGGTCAGCGCCAGCATCCACACCGCTGAAGTGTTCACCACGGGCGCGTCGGGCGTGTCGCACCTTGCCGCCGGAAATGTCGATAAACGCCTGTTCCTGCGCCTGGCCCTGCCCGGTGCGGTGGGCGGCGCCGTGGGCGCCTACGTGCTCACCCAGATCCCCGGCGACATCATCCGGCCACTGATCTACCTGTACCTGCTGGTACTGGCGATCATCATCCTGGCCCGCGCTGCGGGGCGCTGGATGCCCAAGGGCGAAATCCGCCGGGTACCGGTGCTGGGCTTCTTTGCCGGCCTGCTGGACGCCAGCGGCGGCGGCGGCTGGGGGCCGGTGGCCACCTCCACTCTGCTCGCCCGCGGCGGCCAGGCACGCACCACCATCGGTACGGTCAACGCGGCCGAGTTCATCGTCACCCTGACCATCTCGGCCACGTTCCTGCTGTCGATGGGCGTGCAGCACCTGCAGATCGTCGCCGGCCTGCTGATCGGCGGCATGATGGCCGCGCCGGTGGCGGCAATTCTGGTCAAGCGGGTGAAGGAGCGCTGGGTGCTGGTGGCCGTTGGCGTGCTGGTACTGGGGATCAGCCTGTTCCAGATCGGCCATGCGGTGTACGGGCACCTGTACCGCTGAGCGTTTGCCGGCCAGCGGCCGGCACTACCGGGACGGAGAAGGGGTAGTGCCGGCCGCTGGCCGGCAGATCCATCACCGTGCGGCGGGATCAGGCCTTGTCGCCACCGCGGTCCACGCAGCCCCAGTTGAGGATGCGGGTGCCGGGCGGCAGCACGCTGCGGAAGAAATCCACCTTGGAGCGCTTCGGGTTCACCACCACTGGCGCCTTGGCTGCCAGCAGCAGCGGCAGGTCGGCGGTGCTGTCGGAGTAGGCGATGTCGATGTCGCCGTAGCCGCGCTCGCGCAGCATGCGCATCTTCTCTTCGTTGTGGCAGTGGCGGGTCGGGCCGACGCCGCCCAGCCGCGGACCAACCTCGGTGCCGATCACCGGTACGTCCTGGTGGGCCACGAAGGCCAGGATCGCCCGTGCCAGCTCCGGCGGCGCGCCGGTGGCCACCACCACGCGGTCCCCCTTGGCCCGGTGCGCGGCGAACACCTCCAGCGCCTGCGGCAGCAGCTTGGCGCGCATCTGTGCCTCGTTGCGCAGCACATAGGCGTCGATGACCTTGTTGAAATCACGCGCACGGTGCAGGCCGAAGCTGCCGATCCACACATAGACCGAAATACCGGCACGACGGGTCGGCAGCAGCGCCACCATCGGACCGGCGATCGGCGTGACCAGCAGCGCGGCCAGCATGCGCAACGGGTTGCGCTTGATCAGCGAGGCGAACAGATGGGTGCCCGAATCGCCGTCGTAGAGGGTGTGGTCGAAATCGAAGACCACCAGCGGCGCATCGTCGCGCGGCGTCGGATAGTGCGTTGTCATGCCGCGAAGAATAGCTGACGCAGGCCCTCGCCCGGCTCTTCCACGCGCATGAAGGCCTCGCCGACCAGGAACGCATGGATGCCGGCATCGCGCATCAGCGCCACGTCCTGCGGGCCGAGGATGCCGCTCTCGGTGACCAGCAGGCGATCACGCGGCACCGCCTTCTGCATGTCCAGCGTGGTCTGCAGCGACACCTCGAAGGTGCGCAGGTTGCGGTTGTTGATGCCGATCATCGGCGCCGGCACCTGCAGCGCACGCTCCAGTTCGTCGATGTCATGCACCTCCACCAGCACGTCCATGCCCAGCGACAGCGCCAGTTCGGACAGCGTGGCCAGCTGGGTGTCGTCCAGTGCAGCGACGATCAGCAGGATGCAGTCGGCGCCCAGCACGCGCGCCTCGTACACCTGGTAGGCGTCGATCACGAAGTCCTTGCGCAGCACCGGCAGCGTGCAGGCCTCGCGGGCCTGCTGCAGGTAGGCGTCGGCGCCCTGGAAGAAGTCCACGTCGGTCAGCACCGACAGGCAGCTGGCGCCGCCGAACTCATAGCTGACGGCGATGTCGGCGGGGCGGAAATCCGGGCGGATCACACCCTTGGAGGGGCTGGCCTTCTTCACCTCGGCAATCACCGCCGGGTCGCCGTTGGCCACCGCCGCCTGCAGCGCGCGCACGAAGCCACGTACCGGCGGGGCACTGGCCAGGGCGGCCTGCAGCTCCTCGAGCGGGCGCTGGGCGCGGCGCTGGGCCACTTCTTCGGCCTTGCGGGCCAGGATCGTCTGCAGGATGTCGCTCATCGTCTTCGGTTCGGTGCGGGGGCGGTGAGGACGGCCATTATCGGCCATCAAGGGGATCAGGCTGAACCGCGCGCTCAGGCAACCAGCGCGCGGGTGGTCTCAACATACTGCTGCAGGCGCTGGCGGGCACTGCCGTTGGCGATGGCGGCACGGGCACGGGCCAGGCCGTCGCCGATGTCGCTGGCCACCCCGGCCACGTACAGCGCGGCGCCGGCATTCAGCGCCACGATGTCCAGCGCCGGGCCGGGCTCGTTGTCCAGCACGGCACGCAGCATCTGGATGGACTGCTCCGGTCCGTCCACGCGCAGGTTGCGGCTGGCCGACATGGCGATGCCGAAGTCTTCCGGGTGGATCTCGTACTCACGCACCTTGCCGTCGCGCAGTTCGCCGACCAGGGTGCCGGCGCCCAGCGAGATCTCGTCCATGTTGTCGCGGCCCCAGACCACCATGGCGCGCTCGGTGCCCAGCTCGCGCAGCACGCGTGCCTGGATACCCACTAAATCGGGGTGGAACACGCCCATCAGCACCGACGGCGCGCTGGCCGGGTTGGTCAGCGGGCCAAGGATGTTGAAGATGGTGCGTACGCCCATCTCGCGGCGGACCGGCGCGACCACCTTCATCGACGGATGGTGGATGGGCGCGAACATGAAGCCGATACCGGTTTGTTCGATCGCGGCGGCCACCTGGGCCGGCTGCAGTTCGATGGCCGCGCCCAGCGCTTCCACCGCATCGGCGCTGCCGGACTTGGACGACACGCTGCGGTTGCCGTGCTTGGCCACGCGCGCACCGGCCGCAGCGGCGACGAACATCGCACAGGTGGAGATGTTGAAGGTGTGCGAGCCATCGCCCCCGGTGCCGACGATGTCGACCAGGTGGGTGGTATCGGCCACCGGCACGGCCAGCGCGAATTCACGCATGACCGTGGCCGCAGCGGCGATCTCGTCGATGGTTTCCTTCTTCACACGCAGGCCGGTGAGGATGGCGGCGGTCATCATCGGCGACACATCGCCACGCATGATCTGCCGCATCAGGTCGACCATTTCGTCGAAGAAGATTTCGCGGTGTTCGATGGTGCGCTGCAGGGCTTCCTGGGGGGAGAAGCTCATGGGAATGCTCCTTGGATCAGGCCGCCGGACGCTGCAGGAAATTGCGCAGCAGGGCGTGGCCGTGTTCGGTGAGGATGGATTCGGGATGGAACTGCACGCCTTCCACCGGGAACTGGCGATGGCGCAGGCCCATGATCTCTTCGATCGAGCCGTCCTCGTTCTCGGTCCAGGCGGTCACTTCCAGCACATCGGGCAGGCTGTGCTTGTCCACCACCAGCGAGTGGTAGCGGGTGGCCTGGTAACGGTCCGGCAGGCCGGCGAACACGCCCTTGCCTTCATGCCGGATGGGCGAGGTCTTGCCGTGCATGATGTTGCCAGCACGGATCACGGTGCCGCCGTAGACCTGGCCGATGCCCTGGTGGCCCAGGCACACGCCGAGGATCGGCGTGGTCGGGCCCAGGCGCTCGATCAGCTCCAGCGACACGCCCGCTTCGTTGGGCGTGCACGGGCCGGGCGAGATGACGATGCGCTCGGGCTTCTGCGCGGCTATCTCGTCCACGCTCATCGCATCGTTGCGCACCACCTTGACCTCGGCGCCCAGCGTCTGCAGGTACTGCACGAGGTTGTAGGTGAAGCTGTCGTAGTTGTCGATCATCCACAACATGGTCAGGTCCCGTCGCTTATCAGGAAAATGGCGTATACGTTTTCGGTGTAGGTGATGGGGCCGGCTTCCACCGACTCGCGCAGGCGGGAGCCCGTGGTCTCGATGCTGTTCATCGGTGCCTCGGGCGCGGGCGGCGAGGGCGGCGTCACCAGGTCCCCACTGCTGGGCCAACTGCCCGCCTGGATGCCATAGGCGAAGTTCGGCGCCACGTCGGAAATGCTGTACAGACCGCGCAGCTGGGTGCCGTAGGCCTTGGCCAGGCCCTGCGCGGAGTCGCGGGTCTGGGCTGCCGCCTCGCCCTTGAGCTCGCGGCGCAGTGCCACTTCACCCGAGTACGTCGGAGCCACGCTGCTGACCTGCACGTTCTCATTGGCCTTCAGCGCCCCCAGCACGTCCTGCATCTGCTGGACGCTGGCGAAGCTGGCGCGCAGTTGGCGTGACACGCGGGTGCCGATGAAGACCTGCCGGTTCTGCTCATAGCGCGTCGCAGGACCAATCCGCAGGTTGTCCGCGCGCACGCTGCCTTCCACCGCCTTGTGCTGCTTGAACAGTGCCAGTACGCGGGCAACGTTGTCCTGCACGCGGCGGCGCGCAGCGTCGGCATCCATGTCGGTCTCTTCGATGTTCAACTGCAGGCCGAACCGGTCCGGCATCACCACGCGGCGCGCCTCGCCCTTCACCAGCAGGTGCGGCTGCGAAGGAATGGTATTTGCCTGCGCCCACGCAGACGGGGCCATCGTGGCCAGCAGTGACGACCACAGCAATGCGCTCAGCAGCTTCATGCGGTACTCCTTGTCTTGAACGGGAACAGCGGAACGACCACGGCGCAGCGGCCGTGGCGAGGCAGGCTTACAGGCCCTTGGCGGCCTGGGCGACGGCGCGGAACAGCGCGCGGCCCTTGTTCATCGTCTCGTCCCATTCCTTGTCCGGGTCCGAGTCGTAGACGATGCCGGCGCCGGCCTGCACGTACAGGCGGCCGTCCTTGATCACCGCGGTGCGGATCGCGATCGCGGTATCGGCATCGCCATGCCAGCCGATGTAACCGATGCTGCCGGCGTAGACATTGCGCTTGATCGGTTCCAGCTCGCGGATCACTTCCAGCGCGCGGATCTTCGGCGCACCGCTGACCGTGCCGGCCGGGAACGTGGCACGCAGCACGTCGGCATAGCTCAGGCCCGGCTGCAGCTGCCCGGTCACTTCGCTGACGATGTGCATGACGTGGCTGTAGCGCTCGATCACGAACTGCTCGCCCACTTCCACGGTGCCGGCCCTGGACACGCGGCCGGCGTCGTTGCGGCCAAGGTCGATCAGCATCAGGTGCTCGGCGCGTTCCTTCGGGTCTGCCAGCAGCTCGGCTTCCAGCGCCAGGTCCTGCTCGACGGTGGCGCCGCGTGGGCGGGTGCCGGCGATCGGGCGCACCGTGACTTCGCCATCCTGCAGACGCACCAGGATTTCCGGCGACGAGCCGACCACCTGCAGGTCGCCGACATCGAGGAAATACATGTAAGGCGACGGATTCAATGCACGCAGCGCACGGTACACATCCACCGGACGCGCCTTGAACGGCACGCTCAGGCGCTGGCTGAGGACCACCTGGAAGATGTCGCCGGCGCGGATGTATTCCTTGCTGCGCTGGACCGCATCGACGAAGCCTTCGCGGGTGAAACCGGAGACGAAATCGGATTCATCCAGCACGTCGCTGTTGAGCGGCGCCGGATAGCCGGCGCCCGGTGCACGCAGCTTCGCGGTCAGTGCATCCAGGCGCGCCTGGGCCTGCTCGAACGCGCCTTCGACGCGCGGGTCGGCGTGCACGATCAGGTACAGCCGGCCCTTGAGGTTGTCGAACACCGCCAGCTCGTTGGAGTCCAGCAGCAGGATGTCCGGCGTGCCCAGCTCATCGCGTCCGGCCGGCGGGGCCAGGCGCGGTTCGATGTAGCCGATGCACTCGAAGCCGAACCAACCGACCAGGCCACCGGTGAAGCCCGGCAGGCCATCCAGCTTCGGCACCGAGTGGGCGCTGCGCAGCGCCTCGACCTCGGCGAACGGGTCGGCCACCTCGCGGGTTTCCACCACCTGGCCGTCTTCGCGCACGGTCAGCGTGTGGCCGTGGAAGGCGTACACGCGGCGCGCCGGCAGGCCGATGATCGAGTAACGACCAAAGCGCTCGCCGCCTTCGACGGATTCAAACAGGTAGGTATTGGGGCCGTCGGCGAGCTTCAGATAGACCGAAAGCGGCGTGTCCAGGTCGGACAGCACTTCGCGGACGACGGGAATATGGGTGTGGCCTTCAGCGGCCTGCTGCTGAAACTGAGCGTGCGAGTTCAAGACGACTTTCCTTCCGGGACACAGCGTTATGGGGGCGGACGACGGCAACGGGCCACCATCGCCACCAACGGCGTGCGGAAGAAAGGGTATGCGGGGTCGTCAGGCTGGACACCCCTTGACTGTATCGCAGGATCGGCGGGAGGGGAACCCTGGGAAACTGAACCACGGCACGGCCGGGCTGGCCGCGGGGACCGATGGCTCTACCCCTGCCCGCCCAGCAGCGGGCAACCGGCCGGCAGGTGCATGCGTACCCGGCCCGGCACGCACTCGATGCGGAACAGCTGGGCCTGCACCGGTTCACCGTCCAGGTTGAGCGTCAGCGGTCGCTGCGATTCGATCTGCAACCACGGCAGCCGTGCACGCGTGGCCAGTTGTTCCAGCGCAGCCTGGGTGCCGGACTTCAGCATCTGGCCAAGGGTGGCGGTGACTTCGCCTTCCAGCTCCGGAAGCACCGTCACATCCAGCAGTCCATCATCGATGAGTGCCTGCGGACACAGTTGCTGGCCGCCACCGGCCTGGCGACCGTTGCCGATGCCGAGCGCGATGAAGTCGCCTTCCCAGGCGAAATCCGGGCCGGACAGGCGCGCGTTGATCGGCTCGATGCGGCCGAGCTTGGCAATGCCGGTGATCACATAGGCCAGCCCGCCCAGCATCTTTTTCAGGCCAGCATCGGTCTCCACCGTCACCTGCGTGCCGAAGCCACCGCTGGCGAGATTGGCGCACCACCACGGCGTGCCATCGGCGTCCACGCGCAGCAGATCGATGGCACGCGGCGCGGTCTGCCCGATCAACGCGAAGGCATCCTTCGGTCCAGTCGGAATGCCTGCCGACGTGGCGAAATCGTTGGCGGTCCCCATCGGGATCAGCGCCAGCGAGGGCAGCGCATCGGCCGGTTCCTCGCGATGCGCCAGCGTTTCCGCGACCGCGCTGAGCGTGCCATCGCCGCCTGCGGCGACGATCACCTCCACGCCATGCTCGATCGCCTCGGCCACATAGCGTTCCGCGTCGCCGTCTTCCCAGGTCACCCGCACTTCCAGCTGCACGCCCTGCCCGCGCCAATGGCCGACCGCATCGCGCAGTTCGTCATTGCCTGCGGATTTGCCGTTGAGGATCAGGCGCCAGCGCGGTGTGGCCATGCGGTACTTCCGAGACAGGGTGGCACAGGCTAGCAATGCGCCGTTTGTCCGCAGTGAATGTCACGCAGGTGTCATTCAGCTGCTGGAGAATGGAAGGCCATAGCAGGGACGATGGATGGAGGCAGGATCAGCCTCCCACGCATGCAGCGAGGCCACGCCAGTGATTGGCGTGGCTTTTTTTTGGGGAGTTCGCTGGAGTGCGAACCAAGGTTCGCACCCACCCTACGCCTCAACCGTTGGCAAAATCGTGCAGCGCCTGGCCCTGCAGCCGGTACACGGTCCACTCGTCCTGCGGCTTGGCACCGGCGGCGGTATAGAACTCGATGGCCGGGGTATTCCAGTCCAGCACCGACCATTCGAACCTGCCGCAGCCCTCGGCCACGGCCTGGCGTGCGATGTACTTCAGCAGCGCCTTGCCGGCGCCTGCCCCACGCTTTTCCTGGCTGACGTACAGATCTTCCAGGTAGATGCCCTTGCGGCCCAGCCACGTGGAGTAGTTGTAGAAATACACGGCGTAGCCGATGGCCTCGCCGTCGGCTTCGCAGATCAGCGCGCGGGCGGTGGCATCGGCACCGAACAGGCTTTCGGCAATGCCGATCTCGTCGGTCTGCACCGAATGCTCGGCCTTCTCGTAGATGGCCAGTTCGCGGATGAAATGCAGGATCAGTCCCGCATCGGCGACGGTGGCCGGGCGGATGTTCAACACGGCCACCGTGCTCATGGCTCAGCCCCGCGCCGCAGCGACGTTCGCGCGCATCTGCGCGATCACGTCCTGGTAGCTGGTCTTGGCATTGAAGATGGCCGAACCGGCGACGAATGTATCGGCGCCGGCGGCAGCGATCTCACCGATGTTGTCGGCCTTCACGCCGCCATCGATCTCCAGACGGATGTCCTTGCCGCTGGCGTCGATCATCTTGCGCACCACGCGCAGCTTGTCCAGCGCCGAGGGGATGAAGGCCTGGCCGCCGAAGCCCGGGTTGACCGACATCAGCAGCACCAGGTCCAGGTCATCCAGCACCCAGTCGAGGATATCCACCGGGGTGGCCGGATTGAGCACGATGCCCGGCTTGCAGCCCAGCGAGCGGATCAGCTGGATGGTGCGATGCACGTGGCGGCTGGCCTCCGGGTGGAAGCTGATGTAGGTGGCACCAGCCTCGGCGAAATCCGGAATGATGCGGTCCACCGGCTCGACCATCAGGTGCACGTCGATCGGCGCGGTCACGCCGTGCTTGCGCAGCGCCTGGCAGACCATC
Source organism: Stenotrophomonas sp. 78350_Sma (assembly GCF_056482105.1). Taxonomy (NCBI): domain Bacteria; kingdom Pseudomonadati; phylum Pseudomonadota; class Gammaproteobacteria; order Lysobacterales; family Lysobacteraceae; genus Stenotrophomonas; species Stenotrophomonas sp. 78350_Sma. Next base: position 4,385,879 of record NZ_CM151182.1, read on the forward strand.
GGGCCGATGGTCAGGTTCGGCACGTAGTGGTTGTCCATCACGTCGAAGTGGACCCAGTCCGCACCGGCAGCGAGGACGTTGTCGACTTCCTCGCCGAGGCGGGCAAAGTTGGCGGACAGGATGGAGGGGGCGATGAGGCAGTTGGACATGGCCGGGGCCTTCGGAACGGGGAAAGGGGTTTCCCGCCCGCAGGCGGGACGGTGGGGTCAGCGCTTGCGCAGGGTCTTGATGCGGTCGTAGGCGGCGTTGATCCGCCGCGACTTCTGTTCGGCCTGCTGCTGCAGCTCGGGGGCGGCGCCGCCCAGCTTGTCGGGGTGGTACTGCGAGATCAGCTTGCGGTAGGCGCGCTCGACCTCGGCATCGGTGGCCTCGGAGGTCAGCCCCAGCTCCCGGTACGGGTTCTCCTTGTTCAGGCGGAACCAGTCCGAGTCGAAGGCATGGCCGATCAACAGGCCGACCACCGCGCCAAACAGCGGATTGGGCCGGAACAGCAGGGCGCCGGCGATGAATCCGAGCAGTTTTCCGTACCAGCGCATGGCGCTCCGGGGTCGACCGACGAAATGGACGCTCATTTTACGTCACAGCGGGCCCGGACGGCTTTACACTAGGCCGCCCGCTGGTCAGCGGGCCCGCCGGGTCCGTTGGGCAGCCGTATCGACAACGCCCCAGGAGTGCCCGTGCCAACCACGCTGTTGCAATCCGATCTCCCCGGCCTGCCCTTGCGCCATCGCGGCAAGGTGCGTGATGTGTTCGATATCCCGCGCGAGCGGCTGCCCGCAGGGACCCCGCCGGGCGACTACCTGTTGATGGTCGCCACCGATCGCCTGTCGGCGTTCGATGTGGTGCTGCCCGACCCGATTCCGGGCAAGGGCGAGATGCTCTGCCAGGTCTCCAACTTCTGGTTCGCCAAGACCGCGCACCTGATGCCCAACCACCTGACCGGCATCGACGTGGCCAGCGTGCTGCCCGAGGGCGTGGACCCGGCCCTGTACGCCAAGCGCGCGGTGGTCACCCGCAAGCTGAAGCCGGTGCCGGTGGAAGCGATCGCCCGCGGCTACCTGATCGGCAGCGGGTGGAAGGACTACCAGCGCACCGGCAAGGTCAGCGGCATCGACCTGCCCGATGGCCTGCGCCAGGCCGAGCAGCTGCCCGAACCGATCTTCACCCCCTCGACCAAGGCCGCCGTGGGCGACCATGACGAGAACATCGATTTCGATGCGATGGTGAAGCAGGTCGGCGCCGACCTGGCCGAGCGCGTGCGCGACGCCACCCTGCGCATCTACAAGTTCGCCGCCGATTACGCGCGCGAGCGCGGCATCATCCTGGCTGATACCAAGTTCGAGTTCGGTACCGACGCCGATGGCCGCCTGTACATCATGGACGAGATGCTGACGCCGGATTCCTCGCGTTACTGGCCGGCCGACGAGTACGAAGTGGGCACCAGTCCGCCGAGCTATGACAAGCAGTTCGTGCGCGATTACCTGGAGACGCTGGACTGGGGCAAGACCGCCCCGGGCCCAACCATTCCGGCCGAAATCATCGAGCGCACCCGCGCCAAGTACGCCGAGGCGCTGCAGCGCCTGGCCGGGATCAGCGTCGACTGATCCCCCTGCGCCCCCCGCCGGAAAGGCCGGGGGCGTTCTGAAAGGGGCGTGCCGGCCGCTGGCCGGCAACCTCGCGAACTCGGCTATGCTCTGGATTGCCGGCCAGCGGCCGGCACTACCGTTGTCCGAGGAAGCGACGCAGCATGCAGACATCCACCGAGCTTGCGCGGCCGATCGACCGCTATTTCGCCAGTTACTCCGACGACCACCGCAATGTGATCAACCAGCGCATCCACGTGGTGGCGGTGCCGGCGATCCTGTGGTCGGTGGTGGCCCTGCTGTGGTGCCTGCCGCCGCTGATCACCTGGTTCCAGTACGGCATCTGGTCGGCGTTCGCGATGTTCAGCGCCTGGTGCTTCTACAACAAGCTGTCGCGCCCGCTGGGCATCGGCATGCTCATCCAGTTCTTCGTGTTCGGCTGCCTGTGCCGCCTGCTGGAGGCCGAGATCGGCCTGCACAACCTGTTCTGGCTGGCGGTGGGCGTGTTCGTGGTGGCCTGGATCGCACAGTTCATCGGCCACAAGTTCGAGGGCCGCAAGCCCAGCTTCCTGACCGACCTGACCTACCTGCTGATCGGCCCGGCCTGGGTGATGGCCAAGTTCTACCGAAAGCTCGACTGGCGCTACTGACCTGCCCATGCCCGGCGGCGCCCATCGTTTCCTGAACGGGCAGATTCCGTCACCCGCACTCCACGACGGCCCTGCCAGCCTGCGCCGGTGACTCGCTCCCCACGTCCCGCCCGTCGACGGCAGCCCCTGTGCGACAGGGCCTGCGGTCTCCCTGCGTGGGCGTAGGGTGTCCCCCGAGGGCAACCGGGGAGGGACTGCAGGAACGCGATGCTGCACCGCAGAAAAGATGAATCAGCGAACGTTACATGCAATTGATCGCTGTTCGATGGGTTTCGGCGACATTTCGCGGCCTGTTATTCTCCCTGACCTGCTCGTGAATCATGGATTCCCTGCATGCTCCCCAGCCTGCCCCTGCTGCTGGCCCTGCCGTTCCTGATGGCAGCGGCTGTTGCGGCCTTCCCCCGTAGTTCGCGCTCGACTGCTGCCTGGCTGGCGGCGCTGGCGCCGTTGGGCGGACTGGCCATCCTCGGCTGGCTGACCCCGTCCGTACTCGATGGCCAGGTGGTCCGCACCCTGGTGCCCTGGCTGCCGCAGATCGGCCTGGACTTCACCCTGCGCCTGGACGGGCTGGCGTGGATGTTCGCCGGGCTGGTGCTGGGCATCGGCGCGCTGGTGGTGCTGTACGCGCGCTACTACCTGAGCCAGCAGGACAACGCGCACCGCTTCTACTGCTACCTGCTGCTGTTCATGGGCGCCATGCTGGGCATGGTGCTGTCGGGCAACCTGCTGTTGCTGATGATCTTCTGGGAAATGACCAGCATCAGCTCGTTCCTGCTGATCGGCTTCTGGTCGCACCGCCAGGACGCCCGCGAAGGCGCACGCATGGCGCTGGTGATCACCGGCGGCGGCGGCCTGGCCCTGCTCGGTGGCGTGCTGCTGATCGGCCGCATCGTCGGCAGCTTCGACCTGGACGTGGTGCTGGCCGCCGGTGAGCAGATCCGCGCCAGCGCGCTGTACCCCTACGCACTGTTCCTGGTGCTGGCCGGCATCTTCACCAAGAGCGCGCAGTTCCCGTTCCACTTCTGGCTGCCGCACGCGATGGCAGCGCCGACCCCGGTCTCGGCCTACCTGCACTCGGCCACCATGGTGAAGGCCGGCGTATTCCTGCTGGCGCGGCTGCACCCGGCGCTGGCCGGCAGCGACCTGTTCTTCTATACGGTCAGCGGCATCGGCGCGCTGACCCTGCTGATCGGTGCCTGGAATGCGATCTTCCAGCACGACCTGAAAGGCCTGCTGGCCTACTCGACCATTTCTCACCTGGGCCTGATCACCCTGCTGTTCGGCCTGTCCACGCCGATGGCGGTGGTGGCGGGCGTGTTCCACATTCTCAACCACGCCACCTTCAAGGCCTCGCTGTTCATGGCGGCCGGCATCATCGACCACGAGACCGGCACCCGTGACATGCGCAAGCTGGGTGGCCTGCGCAGGCTGATGCCGTTCACCAGTGCGCTGGCGATCATCGCCTCGCTGGCAATGGCCGGCATCCCGCTGCTCAACGGCTTCCTGTCCAAGGAAATGCTGTTCGCCGAGGCGCTGACCGCCGGTGGCGGCCCGGGCGCGATGCGCACCGCGGTGTCGATCGCCGCGCTGCTGGCCGGCGTGTTCGGCGTGGCCTACAGCCTGCGCTTCGTGCACGACACCTTCTTCGGCCCTGGCCCGCACGACCTGGACCGCGTGCCGCACGAGCCGCCGCGCTGGATGAAGGTGCCGGTGGAACTGCTGGTGGTGATCTGTATCGCAGTGGGCGTGGCACCGGCACTGACGGTAGCTCCGGTGCTGCATGCCGCTGCCGCCTCGATCCTCGGCAACGCCATGCCCGAGTACAGCCTGGCGGTGTGGCACGGCTTCAATCTGCCGCTGGCGATGAGCGCGATCGGCGTGGTCGGCGGCGTGGCGCTGTACTTCGGCCTGCGCAAGCTGATCAACCTGCACGGCGTGGAAACCCGCACCACCGGCCGCAACGTGTTCCATGCGCAGCTGGATGCCCTTTCCGCGCTGGCCATGCGCCTGACCAATGGCATCGCCAATGGCAGCCTGCAGCGCATGCTGCTGGGCCTGGTGCTGGTGGCGATCGCAGTTGCCGCCGCGCCGTTCGTGGCCAACCCGGCCTCGCCGAACTGGACCGCGCCGCAGCCGATCCCGCTGCTGGGCTGGGCGCTGTGGCTGGTGATGATGGCCTGTGCGGTCGCCACCCTGCGCGTCTACAAGCAGCGCCTGCTGGCAGTGCTGCTGGTCGGTGGCGTCGGCCTGATGGTGGCACTGACCTTCGTGTTCCTGTCCGCGCCCGACCTGGCGCTGACCCAGCTGCTGGTAGAGATGGTCACCCTGGTGCTGATGCTGCTGGGCATGAACTACCTGCCCGCGCAGTCCGGGCCGGAGCGGCCGCGCTGGCGCAAGCGGCGCGACGCGGTGATCGCGATCATCGCCGGCGCCGGCCTCGGCGCGCTGGCCTATTCGGCAATGACGCTGCCGCCGAACACCATGGCCGGCGAACTGCTCGCCCGTGCGTTGCCCGAGGCCTACGGCCAGAACGTGGTCAACGTGATCCTGGTCGACTTCCGCGGCTTCGATACCTTCGGCGAGATCACCGTGTTCGGCATCGCCGCGCTGGTGGTGCATGCGCTGCTGCGGCGCACGCGGATGGCGCCGGAACAGATCATGCCCGGCCCGCCGATCAAGCTGCCGGTACCGGCTGACCTGGCGCAGATCATGTTCCCGCTGACGCTGACCGTGTCGATCTTCCTGTTCCTGCGCGGCCACAACGCGCCCGGTGGTGGCTTCATCGCCGGCCTGGTGCTGGCGGTGCCGCTGCTGATCCAGTACGTGATCCAGGGCACCGCCTCGGTGGAGTCGCGCTTCGGCTTCGACTACATCCGCTGCATCGGCATGGGCCTGCTGATCGCCCTGCTCAGCGGCAGTGCCTCGATGCTGTTCGGCGTACCGTTCCTGACCAGTGGTCACCTGGACCTGCACCTGCCGCTGATCGGCGACGTGCCGCTGGCCAGCGCGATTGGTTTTGACATCGGCGTGTATCTGGTGGTGTTCGGCGGCGCCATGCTGATGCTGTCGATGATGGGCACGATCAAGCCGTCGCGTACCCGCACTGCCCGCAAGGGTGAGATCGACCTGCAACGCCGTTCGGCCCGCACCGGGGAGATGCACTGATGGAACTGGCCCTGGCTACCGCAATCGGCGTGCTGACCGCCATCGGCATCTACCTGCTGCTGCGCGCGCGCAGCTTCGATGTGATCCTCGGCATGACCTTCCTGTCCTACGCCACCAACCTGCTGATCTTCGCCGGTGGCCGCGTGGTGCTGGGCAAGGCGCCGGTGCTGCAGGAGGGCGTGGACAGCCACCTCGGCAACTACACCGACCCGCTGCCGCAGGCGCTGGTACTGACCGCGATCGTGATCGCCTTCGCGATGACCGCGGTGAGCATCGTGCTGGCCATGCGCAGCCGCAGCGACAACCACAGCGACCATGTGGACGCCCACGAGCCGGATGACGACCTGCAGGATGAGCGCGTGCCGCCACGCCAGGGCGAGGACCGCGCATGAACCACCTGGTGATCCTGCCGATCCTGATTCCGCTGCTGGGTGCTGCACTGTCGCTGTTCGTCGAACACCGTCGCTATGGCCCCAAGGTGCAGCGCGCGGTGGCCTGGACCGCGCTGTCGGCGCTGGCGCTGGCGGTGGGCCTGCTGTTTGCCACCACCGCCAGTGGTGAGATCAACGTCTACCTGCTCGGCGACTGGCCGTCGCGGCTGGGTATCGCGCTGGTGGCCGACCGGCTGTCGGCGTGGATGCTGCTGACCACCCTGCTGCTGGCCATTCCCTGCCTGCTGCACGCCTGCTCGGGCTGGGACCGCCGCGCACCGCACTTCCACGCGCTGTTCCAGTTCCAGCTGGTCGGCCTCAACGGCGCGTTCCTGACCGGCGACATCTTCAACCTGTTTGTGTTCTTCGAGGTGATGCTGATCGCCTCCTACGGCCTGCTGCTCAGTGGTGGCCGTGGCCTGCGCATGCGCATCGGCCTGCACTACGTGGTGTTCAACGTCACCGCTTCGACCCTGTTCCTGATCGCACTGGGCCTGCTGTACGCCTCGCTGGGTTCGCTGAACATGGCCGAGCTGTCGCAGCGAATCGCCGAGGTGCCGCCGGCACAGCTGACGCTGGTGAAGGCGACGATGGGCCTGTTGCTGCTGGTGTTCTGCGCCAAGGCCGCACTGATGCCGCTGTACCTGTGGTTGCCGGAAGCCTATTCGCGCGCGCCGGCCGCCGTGGCCGCGCTGTTCGCGATCATGACCAAGGTCGGCCTGTATTCGGTGCTGCGCATCCAGATGCTGTGGTTCGGCGACGATGCCGGTGCGATGGCCGGCTATGGTCGAGACTGGCTGCTGTGGGCGGGCGTGGCAACGCTGGTGCTGGGCGGCCTCGGCGCACTGGCCGCAACCCGCCTGCGCGTGCTGATCTCCTACCTGGTGATCGTGTCGGCAGCCACGCTGTTCATCGCCTTCTCGGTGGGCACGCCACAGGTGCTGTCGGCCGGCCTGTACTACCTGCCACACAGCAGCTTCGTCGCCGCCGCGCTGTTCCTGATTGCCGACCTGATCCGCCGCCGCCGTGGTGGTGCCAGCGACCGCAAGGAAGTGGTGGCGCCGATGCCGGGCAAGGAAACGCCGGCGGTGCTGTTCCTGATCGGCGCGGTGTCGGTGGCCGGCCTGCCGCCGCTCTCCGGCTTCCTGGCCAAGGCCGCGCTGCTGGCCGGCATGCCGGCGCAGTACACCGCCCCGGTCTGGACTGCGGTACTGGTCAGCAGCCTGCTGGTGATCATGGGCCTGACCCGCGGCGGTATCCGCCTGTTCTGGCGCGTGCCGCCTGTCGAGGCCGATGCACCGAAGCCGCGCAAGGCACGCCTGCGCCGGGTCGAGCTGTACGCTGCCTGCATCCTGCTGGCCTACGGCATCGGCATGACCCTGGCCGCTGCACCGCTGATGCGCTACACCGACGCCACCGCCGCACAGCTGCTGCACCCCAGCGAGTACGTGCAGCAGTTGCGCGCGACCACGCCGGAGATCCGCCAGCCATGACCGCCCAGCGTTCCCTGTTCCGCCGCGCCATTCCCTCGCCGATGCTCAGCATCATGGTGGTGGCGTTCTGGCTGCTGATGTCCGACAGCTTCACCCTCGGCCAGATCGTGCTGGGGCTGGTACTGGGCGTGGTGGTGCCACTGTTTGCCGCGCGCCTGGACCGCGAGTTTGCCCGCATCGGCACCCTGCGCCCGCTGCCCAAGCTGCTGTGCGTGACCCTGTGGGACATCCTGATGTCCAACATCCGCGTCGCCATCCAGGTGCTCGGCCCGGAGAAGAACATCCACCCCGGTTTCATCTGGTTGCCGCTGGACATCGCCAACATCCACGGCATCGCCGCGCTGACCAGCATGATCACCCTGACCCCGGGCACGGTCTCGGCCGCGCTCAGCGACGACCGCAAGTTCCTGCTGGTGCATGTGCTGCACCTGGAGGACCCACAGGACCTGATCGATACGATCAAGCGCCGTTACGAGGCGCCGTTGATGGAGATCTTCCCATGACCGGTTTTGAAGTCATCCAGACCACCCTGGTGGTGTGCATGCACGTGGTCGGCCTGGCCATGCTGCTGGCCACCTGGCGCCTGCTGCGCGGGCCGACCGTGCCCGACCGCATCCTCGCGCTGGACACCCTGTCGGTGACCGCGATCGCCGAGCTGATGCTGTTCGGCATGTACCTCAACTCGCCGATCTACTTCGAGGCGGCGCTGATCATCGCCATGCTCGGCTTCGGCAGCACCGTGGTGCTGAGCAAGTTCGTGCTGCGCCGGGACATCGTCGAATGATCACCGCGATCCAGATCGGCCTGTCGATCCTGCTGCTGTTCGGCTGCTTCTTCATCCTGGTCGGCGCACTGGGCCTGGTGAAGCTGTCCACCTTCTTCAAGCGCCTGCACGCACCGACCAAGGCCAGCACGCTGGGCGTGGGCTGCGTACTGGTGTGTTCGGTGTGCTACCACATCTTCCTGGGCCAGGACCCGCAGCCGCGCGAGCTGCTGATCACCGTGTTCCTGTTCATCACCGCACCGATCAGCGCGCACATGATGGCCAAGGCCGCGCTGTCGCTGCTGATGGAGAAGCGCCCCAGCCTGCCCGGCAACGAGCCGGTTGCCGAAGAACAGATGCCTCCGCCGGAACCGGTGCGGGAAGAAGAGGCCACGCAGAACCGGTAGTGCCGGCCGCTGGCCGGCAATCGCAAGGGTTCCGTCAGAGGCAATGCGGTTGCCGGCCAGCGGCCGGCACTACCTCATGCCGCGCCGACCAGCAGCAGCTCCAGCACGAACCAGCCAACAAACGCGACCAGCAGGATCACGCCTTCGCCCCGGCTGATCTTCAGGTCGCCACGCAGCATCGGGTACAGCACCAGCGCGAAGGCCAGCAGCGCCGGCAGTTCCAGGCGCACGAACGAGGCCGGTAGCGCCAGCGGCTGCAGCACCGCCATCGCACCGATCACCAGCAACAGGTTGACCACGCTGGAACCCAGTACGTGACCCAGCACCATGTCGCCATGACCACGGCGCGCGGCCGCAATGGCGGTGGCCACCTCCGGCAACGCGGTGCCGATCGCTACCGGCAGCAGGCCGACCAGCAGCGGCGTCCAACCCAGGGCTGCGCCGAAGTCCGCCGCGGCCCCCACCACCAGGCGTGCGCCCCAGTACAGGGCCAGCGCCGCGATCAGCACCCGCAGCACGTTCAACGGCAGACTGGTGCGGCTCAGTGCGGACTCGGCGATGGCCGCCTGCACCTCGGTGCTCTCGCTACGACCACGGCGCAGCAGCAGCACCTGCACCACGATGAAGCCGGCCAGCAGTACGCCGCCCTCCCAGCGTGCCAGGCCGCCATCAAGACCGAACAGGATCAGCAACACGCCGGCCGCCAGCAGCGACCACCACAACACCGTCTGCAGGCGCGCGCGCAGCAGCAGGGGCGCAGCCATGGCCGCCACGGCCAGGGTCAGGCCCAGGTTGACGATGCTGCTGCCCACCGCATTGCCGAGTGCCAACTCTGGCTGGCCGACAGCCAGCGCGCGCGCGTTGACCGCCAGTTCCGGCAACGAGGTGGTCACCCCAAGCAGCAGCAGGCCGGCGGTGAACGGGCTGGCCCCGAAGCGCTGGGCCAGGCCGGACACGGCCTTGACGATGGAGTCCCCACCCAGCGCCAGCAGCAGCAGGCCGAGCAGGAACCAGGCAATGGCAATGGCGATCATCGAGCACTCCCCCAGCGGTCGTGGCGCGATTCTACGCTTGGCCCGCGTACATGGCTGGGCCCTCGATCAAGAATCAGCCACAGCCTTCCGCATAATCGACCTGTGGGGTGCGACCGACCCGCCAAGCGCCGACCCGGCCATCGGCACCGAGCGCGAAGTCGATCACCGCAGCACCCTCCTGCGCCGGGCGAACGCGCAGGTGCTGGGCCTTCTCGTCGTACTTGTCGGGGCCGACGTCAGCCCGCTCCGGGTACAGCACCTGCAGCTCGCCCAGGGTCATGCCGACCTTGCCGCCGCCCGGCGCGGTGATGGCAGCGCTGCGCACGTCGTAACGCACCAGCTTGCGCGCCTCGATCATCAGGCGCGGATCCTCGGCATCCTGCGGGCGCAGGAAGTAGCAGCCGTCATTGCCGTCGTCGGCCGGCAGGGGCTTGCCACTGGCATCGGTGCCCAGCCCCTGCAACGGCGTGCCGAAGCCGGCGCGGACCTCGGCGATGCCAGCGCCCAGCTTTGCGCCGGCGAAGCCGTTCAGGCGTGCCGGGCCCTGTTCTGCTGCCGGTGCAGGCACAGCAGGAGCAGCAGCGGCGGGTGCGGGAGTCGCATCAACCGCGGCGGGTGCCTCGGCAGTGCGGTTGCAGGCGGTGAGCGAAAGGAGCAACAGACCAGCAAGCGGAAGGTGCTTCATCGGTGCGGTTCCCTGGCACGAAGATGGCTGCACGCTAGCCCATCCTGTGTGCAGGCGCTGCATTGTCATCTCGGTTTCATCGCCCTCGTTCAGGCTCGGCGTGCACCGACTTGGCTGTCCCTTCCATGCAACCGCGCAAGACCGATCTCGCCCGAACCGCGCTGCAGGCCCACCGCGCGCCACTGGACATGCGCCAGCGACGGCTGCTGATCCTGTGCGATGGCCAGCGCACCGTTGCCGACCTGACCGGCCTGCTCGGCCAGGAGGCCCCGGCGATGGTGATCCAACTGGTGCAGGCGGGCTATCTGGCGACCGGCACGGCAACGGTGGCGGCGCCTCCTCACGCCGTTGCCGAACCGGCCGATGCGGCGCCGGTGAAGGCGCAAACGACCGTCACCGCCCCGCCGGTCGAACGACGCCGTTCGCTGGTGGCGGCGCGCATCTATGTGCTGGGCATCCTGGAGATGCAGCGGCATCCACAGGCAGCGGCGCTGTTCCGCGACCTGCAGCAGGCGCGTAAGGAAAATGAGGTGCTGCAGCGGCTGCAGTCGGCAATGCAGCTGCTGCCCGGGCTGACCTCGGACGGCTATTGCCAGCGCGTGCGCCAACGCCTGCTGGAGGCGCTGCCGCTGGAGCATTGCGACGCGTTCGCCGAGGCCGCCTAAAGAAAAAGGGGACGGAGGGGATTAAGTCGTTTCAAGCACACGTGTGCTGTTTGCGACTTAATCCCCTCCGTCCCCTTTTCCGTGTCAGCGGAAGTTGTTGCGCAGGCCGTTCCAGCACTGCTGGTAGTCGCCCTGCCGGTGGCCGGCGACCAGCGCCTGCGCGGTGGGGCGGATCACTGCGCGGGTTTCGAACATGAAGGCCATCGTGTCCTTGATCACGTCCGCCTTGGACAGGTCCGCATTGGAGGCCTTGTCGAAGGTCGGCGCATCCGGGCCGTGGCCGCTCATGCAGTTGTGCAGCGACGCGCCACCCGGCACGAAGCCTTCGGCCTTGGCGTCGTAGGCGCCATGCACCAGGCCCATGAACTCGCTGGCGATGTTGCGATGGAACCACGGCGGGCGGAACGTGTTCTGCGCCACCAGCCAGCGCGGCGGGAAAATCGCGAAGTCCATGTTGCTGGTCCCCGGCGTGTCACTGGGCGAATGCAGCACCAGGAAGATCGACGGATCCGGGTGGTCGTAGCTGATCGAACCGATGGTGTTGAAGCGACGCAGGTCGTAGCGGTACGGCGCGTAGTTGCCGTGCCAGGCCACCACGTCCAGCGGCGAATGGTCGATCGGTGCACGCCACAGGCGGCCCTCGAACTTGGCGATCAGCTCGAAATCGCCATCCACATCCTCGAACGCTGCGTGCGGGGTTTCGAAGTCGCGCGGATTGGCCAGGCCGTTGGAACCGATCGGGCCGAGGTCGGGCAGCTTCAGCAGCGCACCGTAGTTCTCGCAGATGTAGCCGCGGCTCGGGCCGTCGGGCAGTTCGACGCGGAAACGCACGCCGCGCGGGATCACCGCGATCTGCTGCGGCTCGATCTCGATCACGCCCAGCTCGGTCAGCAGGCGCAGCGCGCCCAGCTGCGGCACGATCAGCAGTTCGCCGTCAGCGTTGTAGAAATAGCGGCCGACCATGTCGCGGTTGGCAGCGTAAAGGTGGATGCCCACGCCGGCATGCGCATCGGGCGAGCCGTTGCCACCCATCGTGTACAGGCCTTCGACGAAGTCGGTCGGCAGCTCCGGCAGTGGCAGCGGGCTCCAGCGCAGCTGGTTCGGCGAGGCCGGCTGCGCGCCGAAATCACACTGCAGCTGCGCCTGCGCGAACGGGGTGAACTCGCCATGGGTCACCGCCGGGCGGATCCGGTACAGCCAGCTGCGGCGGTTGCTGCCACGCGGCGCGGTGAAGGCGGTGCCGGTCAGCTGTTCGGCGTACAGGCCGTGGGCCACCTTCTGCGGCGAGTTCTGCCCGACCGGCAGCGCGCCGGCGACGGCCTCGGTGGCGAACTCGTTGCCGAAGCCGGACTGGTAGCCGCGGGCGGTGATGGCGGGGGACATGGGAACTCCAGAGATTGCCGGCCAGCGGCCGGCACGACCATTCGGACAGGCAATGTCGGCGGGAAGCCGACATTGCCTGCAGACCTTACAGCACGCCGCGGCGGATCTGGTCGCGCTCGATGCTCTCGAACAGTGCGGTGAAGTTGCCTTCGCCGAAGCCTTCGTTGCCCTTGCGCTGGATGATCTCGAAGAAGATCGGGCCAATGCAGTTCTGGGTGAAGATCTGCAGCAGCTTGCGCTGGTGGGTTTCCGGATCGGCATCGATCAGGATCTTGTTCTTCGCCAGGCGCGCCACGTCTTCACCGTGGTTCGGCACGCGCTGGTCGATCACGTCGAAGTAGGTCTCCGGCGTGTCGAGGAAGTCCACGCCCTGCGCGCGCATCGCTTCGACGGTCTCGTAGATGTTCTCGGTGAAACAGGCGATGTGCTGGATGCCCTCGCCCTTGTACGCGTCCAGGTACTCGTTGATCTGGCTCTTCGAGTCGGACGATTCGTTCAGCGGGATGCGCACGATGCCGTCCGGCGCGGTCATCGCCTTGGACACCAGACCGGTCTTCAGGCCCTTGATGTCGAAGTAGCGGATCTCGCGGAAGTTGAACAGGCGCTCGTAGTAGTCCGACCACTGCTGCATGTTGCCGAAGTACAGGTTGTGGGTCAGGTGGTCGATGAAGGTCAGGCCGAAGCCGAACGGATGCAGGTCGGCACCGGCGATCGGCTCGTAGTCGCCGTCGAAGATGCTGCCGGCGCTGCCGTAGCGGTCGACCAGGTACAGCATGCAGTCGCCGATGCCCTTGATGACCGGCGCGCTGACCGCCTTGCTGTCCGGCTTGAAGGCGATGGCTTCGGCGCCGTTGCCCAGGGCGGTCTGGTAGACCTCCTGGCCCGGCTTCTTGAAGCGGATGGCGAAGCCACAGGCGCACGGACCGTGCTTTTCGGCGAAGTCGGCGGCGAACGAATCGGGGTCTTCATTGACCAGGAAGTTGACGTCGCCCTGGCGATAGACGGTAATCGGACGCTGCTTGTGCTTGAGCACCGCGCTGAAGCCCATCTTCCGGAAGTACTCGTGCAGCTCCTGGCCACGGCCGGCCGGGGCGGCGAATTCGACGAACTCGAAGCCGTCGATGCCCATCGGGTTCTCGAAGGTGGTGACCTGCATGCCGGGGTTGGGGTGCGAGGCGGTCGGGACTGCGGTATTCATGGCGTGGCTCCGAATCGGTACCGCATCGGTACAAACCAGGTGCGGGCAGGTAGGGACCCGGCGAGAATGCAGGGTCTGGACCTACCCCTTATAGTTACACTTGAAACCACCAGCAAGGTGCACCGCAACATGAGCCCCGCCGATCCTGCCTCGACCCGCCTGCGTGCCTCGCACGTCCTGCTCGACCTGGAACAGTTCCTGCCGTACCGGCTGAGCGTGCTGTCCAACCGGGTCAGCGGCAACATCGCCAAGCTATACGGCGATCGTTACGGTCTGGCGATTCCCGAATGGCGGGTCATCACCATCCTGGCGCTGTACCCGGGCTCCTCGGCCAGCGAGGTCTCCGACCGCACGGCGATGGACAAGGTGGCGGTCAGCCGCGCCGTGGCCCGCCTGCTGGAGCGCGGCTTCATCAAGCGCGAGACCCACGGCGATGACCGCCGCCGCTCGGTACTGGCGCTGTCGGCAGCTGGCTTCGAGGTGTACGAGACCATCGCACCGATGGTGATCGAGATCACCCGCAAGCTGATGTCGGTGCTGAGCGAGGAGGAGGAGCAGGTGCTTGAAAAGCTGATCCTGCGCCTGGCCGGCGACGGCCTGGAGCGGATGGGCGAAGGGGTCTGAAAGAAAAAGGGACGGAGGGGATTAAGTCGTTTCAGGCACACCTGTGCTGATTGCGGCTTAATCCCCTCCGTCCCCTTTTTCAGCTCAGATGCTTGCGCCGTGCATGGATCCACGGCACGGCCAGTGCGGCAATGGCACCGCCGGCGAAGCCGAGCGAGGCGGCGACGGTGGCTGCTTCGACCGCCCCCGGCAACGCCAGCGCCGCAGCCACCAACAGCAGCGACGGCAGGCCGACGAAGGTGCCCAGGAAGAAATGCCAACGCGGCGACCAGGTGTTGAGCTGCAGCAGGCTGACCGGTTGCCAGGCTTCCGAGGCGGCGTCCTCGGCAATCTTCGCCACGGCCTTGGCCAGGTCCACTTCCGGCAGCGCGCGTCCCAGGCGGGCGGTGGCCAGCAGTTCGGCCACGGCCTCCACCGGCGGGAAGCTGGACGGCCACGCCACCGGTGCCGGCACGCCGTAGGCGGTCAGCAGCGGAACACTCAGCCAGGGCGCCACCAGCGGGCGCATGCGGCGGCGGCCATGCACGCACCAGATCTGCGGCTGGCCATGCGCAGTGACGCTGTACAGCGCCAGTTCGTTGGCCGGCGGATAGCCGAGCATGGTCACCCGCGCCGCCAGGCTGTCCTGGCCCATCGCGCGCAGGAAGCCGGGTCGGCTGCGCCCTTCCTGCATCCACGCCAGGCCCAGTGCACCCACCAGATACGCCTCGGCCACGTCCTTGCTGCCGGCGGTGGCGCGTTCGTCGCTGGCCAGGTACCAGGCCAGCGATTTCGGTTCGGCGACATCGTCCAGGCCCCAGCGGCTGTCGTCCCCCAGCACATGGCGCACCGGCAGGCGGGCAGGCGCGGTCTCACCACGCTCGCCTGGCTGCAGGAACGGCAGCACGCCCTGGATGAAGGTGGACAGTTCGATCGCGCGCACGCCATGGCCCTGCCATTCCGGCGGCAACAGTCCGGCCAGCTGGCCGTCGGCGGCCAATGCATCGAGCCGTGATTTCTGCTCGACCAGTTTCTGCACCGCACCCTTCAGCACCACGTTGTCTGGCAACGCGATCTGCGGTAGGCGGTGGCGCGGCGGTGCCAGTTCAACAGCGTCCTCGCCGATGCCCGCGTCATCCAGCAGCGCCTCCCGCGGTGGCAGCGTCACGCCCTCGCCTGCCCCGCCCTCGGCCAGGTCGCTGGCAGGTTCGGGTAATCGTTCGGCGTGGTCGCTGTGCATGGGCGTTCCGGTAGGTTGCGTCGACGGGGCGTCGACTGAGGTCCTTGCCGGTAACGGCGAACGCGGTGCGATATTGAGATGCCGATTCCGGGAATGTGACCGCAACCACAGTAGATCCACGCCATGCGTGGATGCGACCCGACATCAGTGCCGACCAACGGTCGGCACCCACCAACCCTGCCGGCCAGCGGCCGGCACTACCGGTCAGGTGCCCATTGTTTCAGGAAGGCGCTCACCCGCGCAGGCTGGAACGCTTCGCCACGGCGCAGCTCATCGGTGGCCTGCGAGACCAGCAGGCTTCCATCAGCATCCAGCACCAGCAGCCGCGGATAGTCCCACTCCATCACCGGGAACTGAGCGAAGAAGGCGGTGTTGGGCTGCTCGTCGCTGGCGTTGACCTTCACCCACACGTAGTGGGCATCGCGGAAGCGGCGCAGGTCGCCGTTGCCTTCCACGATCTCGTCCAGCGCATGGCATCGGTCGCAGGCGGCATTGCCGACCTCCAGCAGGATGCGCTTCTTGCCGCGCTGGGCTTCCACCTTGGCGGTGGCCAGATCATCGGCGGGGTCGCGGGCCGGGTCGAACTGTGCGCCGAGCCCGGCGATGGCGGCGATGTCCGCCGCCACCGGGGTGTTGCCCGAGGCCACCGGTTCGCTGGGGTCAGCGACCGGTGGCTCGGTGGGTCGGGTATCCAGAGGCTGCGTGGGCTCGGCGGCTGCAGGCGGTTGCGGTTGGGAACAGGCGCCGATCAGCGCCGCACAGACCACCACCATTGCACCACCGAGCTTGCTGCGCATGCCTTCTACCCTCTCATCATTACTTGACGCCGTGCATCAGTTTGTTGATCAGCGGGGCGACCAGGAACAGCACCACGCCGGAGCCGATCAGGGCCCAGAACCCGAAGGTATACCCCTTCAGGGCCGACTCGACCGTCATGCCGCCTTCACCACTGACCACGCCAGCGAAGATGCCCGACAGGTTGTTGCCGATGCCGGTGGACAGGAACCAGCCACCCATGCCGAAGCCAACCAGGCGCACCGGGGCCAGCTTGGTCACCATCGACAGGCCGATCGGCGACAGGCACAGCTCACCCACCGACTGGATGACGTAGACCATGAACAGGGTCCAGAACGGGATCTTGCCGTCCACGACCATCTGCGACAGCGCGTACATCAGCAGGGCGAAGGCGGCGCCGTTGAACAGCAGGCCCAGGCCGAACTTGCGCGGAATGGACGGATTGGCGCGGCCCAGGGCCACCCAGATCCAGGCGATGATCGGCGCCAGGGTGATGATGGCCACCGAGTTGACCGACTGGAACCACGCGGTCGGGAAGGTCCAGTCACCCATCTGGCGGTTGACGATGTTCTCGGCCAGGAAGGTGAACGAGCTGCCTGCCTGTTCGAAGAACATCCAGAACATCACGTTGAAGGCGAAGATGATCAGCATGGCGATCACGCGGTCGCGCTGCACCTTGCCCTCGCGGATGCCCTCGACCAGCAGCAGGATGGCCAGCGCGGTGAACATCGCACCCAGGATCCAGGCCAGTGCGGTGGCGCCGGTGGCCAGCAGGAAGTAGGCGACCGGGATGGCGACCAGGGCACCGACCAGCACCATGATGATGCGGCCGAAACCTTCAGCGCCGGCCGGCGGTGCACCGATGCCCTTCAGGCCGGCACGGCCGATGTAGAACCACACCAGCGAGATCAGCATGCCCACGCCCGAGGCGATGAACACGACCTTGTAGGACGGCATCGCGTCGGTACCGAAGACCTTGCGGGCCAGGTACTCGGTCAGCACCGGGGCGATCATCGCGCCGATGTTGATGCCCATGTAGAAGATGGTGAAGCCCGAATCGCGACGCTCGTCCTTCAGGCCGTACAGCTTGCCGACCATGGTCGAGATGTTCGGCTTGAACAGGCCGTTGCCGACGATGATCGTGGCCAGGCCGAGCTTGAAGATGTGCTCCTGCGGCAGCGAGATCATGAACAGGCCGGCGGCCATGATGATCGCGCCGGTCAGGATCGATCGCTGATAGCCCAGTACCCGGTCGGCCACGTAGCCACCGAAGATCGCTGCGGCATACACCAGGGCCAGGTAGGCGCCGTAGATGCGGCTGGCGTCGCCTTCACCGGCAGCGCTGCCGTTGTAGAACTGGGCGACGATGTACAGCACCAAGGCCCAACGGATGCCATAGAACGCAAAGCGCTCCCAGAACTCGGTCATGAACAGCATCCACAACGGGCGCGGGTGGCCCAGCGTGGTCTTGAAGTCCGGCAGCGCCGGCTCTGGGGTGTTCGCAGTGGCGTTTAGGCTCATGCGGATTTCCTGGTTCGGTGGATGACGAGCACGTCCGATGTGCAGTTGGAGCAACGCGCGAGGATCACCGACTTCTGGCGTTCACGTCAAATACACGCCGTTTGAGGCAGGTGCCAGCCTGCTCCCTGAACTTGCATCTGAAACGATCCAGCCGCCGGCCGGGATCCAAGCTGAATACGGATCAGCCCTGCTCTGCCGGGGGCGCGGCCTGCAGGCTGGTGCGCACCTGGAACAGTTCGGGGAAGAAGGTCAGTTCCAGCGCCTTGGCCAGGAAGCCCACGCCGGACGAGCCGCCAGTTCCGCGCTTGAAGCCGATCACCCGCATCACGGTGCGCATGTGTCGGAATCGCCACAGCTGGAAGGCGGTCTCCAGGTCCACCAGGTCCTCGCACAGCGAGTACTCGCGCCAGTAGCGGTCGGTGTCCTGGTAGATGCGTTCGAAGACCGGCTGCAGTGCGTCGTCGGCCACATGCGGCTGGGTCCAGTCATGGGCCTCGTAGACCGCCGGGACCGCATGGCCGAAGCGGGCCAGGTACTTCAGGAATTCCTCGTACAGGCTGGGCGCCTCCAGCACGGTGCGCAGCTGCGCCTGCCCGGCCGCATCGTGCTCGAACACCTGCAGCATCTGCGCGTTCTTGTTGCCCAGCAGGAACTCGATGTAGCGGTACTGCAGCGACTGGAAGCCCGACGACGGGCCCAGCACGTCGCGGAAGCCCATGTACTCGGACGGCGTCAGCGTTTCCAGCACCGACCACTGCTCGGTCAGCTGGCGCAGCACCTGCTTGCTGCGCGCCAGCACCTTGCGGCACTGCCAGACTTCATCGCGCTGCAGGAAGCCGATTGCGGCACGCAGCTCATGACCCAGCAGCTTCAGCCACAGCTCCGAGGTCTGGTGCTGGATGATGAAGAGCATCTCGTCATGGTGCGGCGGGTTGGACAGCGGCTGCTGCGCGCTGAGCAGCTGGTCCAGCCGCAGGTAGCCGCCGTAGGTCAGGCGTCCCTGCAGGTCGGTGTGGATGCCGGCTTCGAGATCGCGTTGGTTGTTGTCGACGGACATGGGCGGGACCAGATCGGGGGCGGCAAGGGTAGCGCGTTGCCGCCATGCTGGCAGCCGCCGGGTCCATACCCGGGCGTGCGGTTGGCCGTGGAGCATCGGCCGATCCCGGGCCTGCGCGTGGAACCGTCCAGGGCGTTGTACTGGCGGTCAGCCAGAGGCGTATTCTGATGCTTTGCAGCAACGACTGAATACGTTGTTGTTATTGCCCCCCCACCCGCCGGCAGGGGTAAAACGGGGAATCGCCGTGTTGCGGCGCAGGAAGGCTATTCCGTACGCGTTCCTTAACATGGCGATTCATATCATTTGTAACTTCTCTGTCGAAGGTGCAGTACGCAATGACGGTTGCCGCTGAATTCAAGATCGAATACCTGCAGTACCTGGATACGGACGGCACGCTCGTCCGCGATGACCTGCCCGCGTCGCTGCGCGACCCCAAGGTCCTGGTACCGCTGTTCAAGCAGATGCTGTTCGTACGTACGTTCGACAGCAAATCCATCGCGCTGCAGCGCACCGGCAAGCTCGGCACCTATGCCGCCTGCCTGGGCCACGAAGCCGCGCACGTGGGTATCGGCGCTGCGATGCAGAAGGACGACGTGTTCGCACCTTCGTACCGCGAGTATGGCGCGATGTTCATGCGTGGCGTGCGCCCGCACGACGTGCTGATGTACTGGGGCGGCGACGAACGCGGCAACGATTACGGCGGCAACGCGGCCAAGGACTTCCCGTTCTGTGTGCCGATTTCCACCCAGTGCCTGCACGCCGCCGGCGCGGCGCTGAAGTTCAAGCTCAACAAGGAAGCGCAGATCGCGGTGGCCGTGTGCGGCGACGGCGGCAGCTCCAAGACCGACTTCTACGCAGCACTGAATTCGGCCGGCGCCTACAAGCTCCCGCTGATCCTGTGCATCGTCAACAACGGTTGGGCCATCTCGGTCCCGCGTTCGGCCCAGACCGGTGCCGAAACGCTGGCGCAGAAAGGCCTGGCCGGCGGCCTGCACTGCCTGCAGGTGGACGGCAACGACCTGATCGCAGTGCTGGCGGCAATGGAGCAGGCGCGCGAACGTGCGCTGGCCGGCGACGGCGGCACCGTGCTGGAACTGATGACCTACCGCCTGTCCGACCACACCACCGCCGATGACGCGCGCCGTTACCGCGACGACGCCGAAGTGAAGGATGCCTGGCAACGCGAGCCGATGCTGCGCCTGCGCAAGTACCTGATCAACGCCGGTGTGTGGAGCGAAGACGAAGAGACCGCCTGGGTTGCCGAGTGCGGCAAGCGCGTGGACGAGGAAGTGAACCTGTACCTCAACACGCCGGTGCAGCCGGTCGAGGCGATGTTCGACTTCCTGTATGCCGATCCGCCGCCGGACCTGCTGGCCCAGCGTGCCCAGGCGATCGCCCTGGAGAAGCGCCATGGATGAGATCAAGAACGGCGCGCCCGGCGCGCACACCAACGCCGCCGACAGCGCTGCTGTCGCGCGCGGAGATGACAGCATGACCACCACCCCGATCACCCTCATCGAAGCCATCACCCAGGCGCTGGCCTGGGAGCTGGAACACGACCCGTCGGTGCTGGTGCTGGGCGAAGACGTGGGCGTCAACGGCGGCGTGTTCCGCGCCACTGCCGGTCTGCAGCAGCGCTTCGGCTCGGACCGCATCCTCGACACCCCGCTGGATGAAACCACCATCGCCGGCCTGACCATCGGCCTGGCCGCACAGGGCATGAAGCCGGTGGCCGAAGCCCAGTTCGACGGCTTCATGTACCCGATGGTCGACCATATCGTCTGCCACGCCGCACGCCTGCGTTACCGCACCCGTGGCCGCCTGCACTGCCCGATGGTGCTGCGCGTGCCGTGGGGCGGTGGCATCCGCGCGCCGGAACACCACAGCGAAGCCAACGAGGCGATCTTCACCAACGTGCCGGGCTTGCGCGTGGTGCTGCCGTCGTCGCCGCAGCGTGCCTACGGCCTGCTGCTGGCCGCGATCCGCGAACCGGATCCGGTGATCTACATGGAGCCCAAGCGCATCTACCGCCAGTACAAGGAAGTGGTCGTCAACGACGGCGAAGCCTTGCCGCTGGACGTGTGCTTCGTGCTGCGCGACGGCACCGACGTGACCCTGGTGACCTGGGGCGCGCAGGTGAAGGAAGCGCTGGAAGCGGCCGACAAGCTGGCCGGTGAAGGCATCAGTGCCGAAGTCATCGACGTGGCCACGCTGCGCCCGCTGGACTTCGCCACCATCGCCGAATCGGTGGCCAAGACCGGCCGCTGCGTGATCGTGCAGGAGGCCCCGAAGACCGCGGGCTTCGGCGCCGAGATCGCCGCGCGCCTGGCCGAGGAATCGATCTACGACCTGCTGGCCCCGGTCGAGCGCGTTACTGGCTACGACACCCACATTCCGCTGTTCCGCCTGGAAATGAAGTACCTGCCGAGCGTTGAGCGGATCGTGGCTGCGGCCAAGCGCGCGGTGGCGGCCGGCTGACATGCGGGCCCGCCTTCTGGGGGCTTACCGCAGCCAGTATCCCAACCCGCTCCGGTTCCGCACCGGCCAGATCGTCGAAGTAGGTGTCCGTGACGAGGAATGGCCGGCGTTTGCCTGGGTACGCACCAACGATGGGCGCGCTGGATGGGCGCCCATCGCCTGGTTGCAGCTGCTGGACGAGGGTCGCGCCGAAGCCCTGTGCGACTACGACGCCCGCGAGCTGGATGTGGAAAGCGGCGAGATGGTGAAGCTTCATCACGAACACGGCGGGTGGTGGTGGTCCGAGCGCGCCAATGGCGCGACGGGTTGGCTGCCGGCCCGCGAACTGGAACTGCTGGAAGAGAACTGCAAATGAGCCAGACCAAGAACTTCAACCTGCCCGACCTGGGCGAAGGCCTGCCGGACGCGACCATCGTCGAGTGGTTCGTCAAGGAGGGCGATGTGATCAAGCTGGACGAGCCGCTGGTCTCGATGGAGACCGCCAAGGCCGTGGTGGAAGTGCCCTCGCCGTTCTCCGGCAAGGTGCTGAAGCTGTCCGGCGGCGCCGGCGACATCATCCCGACCGGATCGGTGCTGGCCAGCTTCGAACTGGACCCGAACCTGCCGCAGCGTGCCGATGGCCAGGACACCGGCCACAGCCATGGCCACGCAGCACCGGCCGCACCGGCCGCCGCACCGACCCCGCCGCCGCTGCCGGCTGCACCGGTCGCCGCGGAGGAAGCCAAGCCCGCCGCGGCCGAACGTGATGACGCCGGTACCGTGGTCGGCGCCATGCAGAGCTCCAATGCCGTGCATGCCGAACAGGCGCTGGCCGTCGGTGGCGTCAAGGCCGTGCCGGCCGTGCGTGCGATGGCGCGCAAGCTGGGCGTGGACCTGAGCCGCGTGGCCGCTACCGGCACCGATGGCGCGGTGACCATGGCCGACGTCAAGCAGGCCGCCGCCAACGGCACCGCCAAGCTCGGCGCTGCTCCGGCGCCGGTCGCTGCCGCCGCGTATGCCGCGCCAGCCCCGGCGCAGGTGTCTGCCCCGGTGCAGAGCGAAGCCCGCACCCCGCTGTCTGCTGCCGGCAAGCCGATGCGCACCCAGCCGCCGGGCGTGGTCGCCAAGGGCCAGCCGGAACCGCTCAAGGGCGTGCGCCGCAACATGGCCCGCGTGATGGCCGATGCGCACAGCAAGGTGGTGCCGACCACGCTGAACGACGACGCCGACATCCATGCCTGGCTGCCCGGCAACGACGTCACCGCCCGCCTGGTGCGTTCGATCGTGGTCGCCGCACAGAAGGTGCCGGCGATGAACGCCTGGTTCGACGGTGAAGCGCTGACCCGTACCCTGCATGCGCAGGTGGACATCGGCATCGCCGTGGACACCGACGACGGCCTGTTCGTGCCGGCCCTGCGCAATGCCGACATGCTCGATGCACGTGGCATCCGCGAAGGCGTCAACCGCCTGCGCGAGCAGGTGGAATCGCGTTCGATCGCCGCCTCGGAACTGAGCGGCTACACCATCTCGCTGTCCAACTTCGGCATGTTCGCCGGCCGCTACGCGACCCCGGTCGTGGTGCCACCGTGCGTGGCCATCGTCGGTGCCGGCCGTGCCCGTCACCAGATGACCCCGGTGATGGGCGGCGTGGAAGCACACAAGGTGATCCCGCTGTCGGTCACCTTCGACCACCGCGCGGCGACCGGCGGCGAAGCCGCCCGCTTCCTGCGCGCGATGATGGACGACCTGGCACTGGCCAGCTGATCGACCACCTGACCGGTGGGTGCCAACCGTTGGTTGGCACATGACTTGGAAAAAACGCCGGGCATTGCCCGGCGTTTTTTTGTGCCTGCATCCACGCATGGCGTGGGTCTACACAATGCGGGCGATCAATCGCGCGCCACCATGCCCTCGGCACGGCTGTAGACACGCAGGCGATGACCATCCGGATCGGCGCCGACGAAGGTGTGGCCGAACTCCAGCGTCACCGGCGCCTGCAGGATCTGCACGCCGAGTGCGCGCCACGCATCGTGCATCTGCTGCACAGCCTCCGGGTTGGCGACCACCATCGCCAGTTCCGCGGCGCCGGCCTGCGCGGACACCGGCGGCTGCACGTCATCGCGCTGCCATAGGCCCAGTGCGGCGCCATCGCCGAGCAGGAACAGGGCAAAGCCGGGCGACTGCTCGACCGGCGGCTTGCCGAGGATGCCGCTGTAGAAAGTCGCGCTGGCGGCGACGTCGCGCACGTACTGCAGCAGGGTGCTGGGCGTGAACATGGGGAAGCTCCGTTGTTGGGAGCCTTCATGGTGGTACGGCCCTGCTGACAGATTCTGTCAGTAGCGTCGAGCGTGCTCGACGGTTGCTGCCGTTGCTCTGGTAGATGTCGAGCTTGCTCGACTGCTGTTCGCGAAGATCAAGGGCAGTCGAGCAAGCTCGACCCCTACCAGGAGCAAAGAGCGAAGGCCGCCCTCCCCAGCAGCAGGAAGCGAAGTGCGGAAGCAGTCGAGCAAGCTCGACGCTACGAACGGTCCAGCCAGTCCGGGGCGATGCCCTGCGCCTTCTGCCAGCGTCGCAGCAGGGTGGCGCGCGGCACAAGGTAATGATCCTCCAGCGCGCGTACCTCGCGGATGCGATCCAGCCGGAAATGGCGGAAATCCTCGCGGCTCTCACACCACGCCGCCAGCATCGGCACTTCATCAAAATACCCCAGCGCGAACGGCCAGACGATGCGCTCGCTGCGCTGGCCGTGCGCGTCCTGGTAGCCGAACGTCAGGCGCTGCTGCGAACCCACCGCCTCACGCACGGCCTGCAGGCGCGCGGCGGGAACCTTCGCCGCGGCGCGCGAAGGGCCCACGCGCAGGCCACTGTCACGCAGCGCCTCACGGCGGGCAGCAGGCAACACATGCGCGATGCGCGCCAGGGCGTCGCGTGCGGCCTCGGCCAGCGCCGGCTCAGTGCGCGCTGCAACCCAGCGCAGGCCCAGCACCAGTGCATCGATCTCGGCGGGCGGCAGGGTCATCGGTGGCAGCGTATCGCTCGGCGCCAGCAGGTAGCCCACGCCGGCCGCGCCACGCAGGTCAGCGCCCTGCTCGCGCAGGGTTTCGATATCGCGGTACAGCGTGCGCAGGCTGATGCCCAGCGCTCCGGCCAGCGCCTGCCCGGCCACCGGCCGTCGATGACGTCGCAGCAGCTGCAGCAACTGTGTCAGGCGCAGCGCACGCGACATCAGCCGACCAGTGCGCTCGATGCCGCCACGTGCTCACCCGGTTGCGGGGCCAGCGCGGCCTCGACCAGTGCCTTGGCGATCTCACTGGCCGGGTTGATCCGCCACGCCCGTGGCAACACCGGCCCCAATGCACCCAACACCGTCAGTGCGAAACGCTCGCCACGGCGCACCTCGTTGCGCTCGCCACCGATCAACCCTGGGCGAACCAGGGTCAACGATGCGAAGGGCAGCGCGCGCAGATCGCGCTCCAGCTCACCCTTCACCCGGCTGTAGAAGATCGACGACTGCGGGTTGGCACCGGCGGCGGAATTCAGCACATAGGTCTGTGCACCCTGTGCCTGTGCCAGCCGGGCGAACGCCAGCGGGTAATCATGGTCGATGCGATGGAAAGCCTCGCGGCTGCCGGCCTGGGCAATGGTGCTGCCCAGCGCGCAGATGACCGCGTCCACGCGCGCCCACTCGGCGGCGGCAGGCAGCGCATCGAAGGCCAGTACCGGGTTCTCCAGCTTCCCGTGGGCCAGCGCCAGCGGTCGGCGGGTCGGGGCAACCACGGCGCTGCAGCGCGGGTCGTCCAGCAGCCGGGACAGGGCCAGCCCACCGACCAGGCCGGTCGCCCCCAGCAACATCACGCGCATCACCACCTCCACTGCGGCATCCTGTCGCCCATCCTAGCCGTTCAAGCCGTCGGCGGCCGCGCCGATATGCTGGAACCAGTCCCTGCCAGCCCCAGGATTCGCTCCATGACGGACCAGCCCGACCACCGCCCTGCCCCCGGTACCGCCCTTGGGCCGCCGGCACGCGTGCGCGCGGTGGTGGACGATGGGCTGGGCGACCGCGTGGTGCTGCAGGGCGGCGGTGGCGTGGCGCTGCAGCAGCTGTTCGCCGGCGCCGACGCGCCGGAGCCGCTGCTGGCCGCGTTCGCCAACGGCATGGCCACCCTGCCCGGCGAACTGGGCGACATGGGCGACCGCCTGCAGTCGGCGCAGGCCAGCGCCGATTGGCCGCGCTATGGGCGCGCGATGCGGCAGTTGATCGACAAGTACATCCGCACCATCGAGCAGCATTCGCCGGACGGGCAGCCGGAAAGCCTGCGCCTGTCCGAGCAGCTGCGCCTGCTGCTGGGAGGCGCGGTGGTAGCCCTGCTGCAGCACGACCCGGACCTGCGCGAGCAGGCGCAGGCCCTGGCCACGCGCCTGCGCCAGTGGCAGCCGGGTACCGCACTGGAGCCGATCGAACAGGGCGTGCGCGAACTCGGCCACCAGGTCGGCGTGCGCGCCGAGAGCTGGCAGGAGCAGCAGGCGCTGCTGCTGGAGCTGTTCGCGCTGCTGTTGGAAAACGTGAGCGAACTGCTGGACGACCGCAGCTGGCTGCAGGGCCAGATCGCTGCGGTACGCCAGCTGCTGGACGGGCCGCTGGAAGCTGAAGCGGTCGAGCGTACCCGCGCTGAACTGCGCGAAGTGATCTACAAGCAGGGTCTGCTGCGCCAAGGCATCGACGATTCGAAGGCGGCGATGCGCGGGTTGATGGGCGAGTTCATCGAGCGCATGGATGGCATGGCCACCAGCACCGGCGAATACCACGACCGCATCGGCAGCTACGCGTTGCAGCTGCGCGAGGCACGCAGCATCGCCGACCTCAACCAGCTTCTGCAGGACGTGATGCGCGACACCGGCAAGGTACAGCAGCAGGCCGCGCAGGCCCGCGATCACCTGGCCAACGCACGGCAGGAAGTGGAACGTGCCGAGCAGCGCATTGCCGAACTGGAGCAGGAACTGCGTGCCGCCGGCGACCTGGCACGCATCGATCCGCTGACCCAGGCGCTGAACCGCCGTGGCCTGGACGAACTGCTGCAGCGTGAACTGGCGCGTGCCGCACGCAACAATTCACCGCTGGGCGTGGCGGTGATCGACCTGGATGATTTCCACCTGACCAACGAGGCGCACGGCCACGCCGGTGGCGATGCATTGCTGCAGCACCTGGTGGCCGTGTGCAAGCTGCTGCTGCGCGCCACCGACGGCATCGCACGGCTGGGTGGCGACGAGTTCGTGCTGGTGCTGCCAGAAACCCAGGGTGCCGACAGCATGGCCACCGTGCAGCGCCTGCAGCGTTCACTGGCGCACCGCGTGCTGACCGTGCAGGACCGGCGCGTGCCGGTGCATTTCAGTGCCGGGTTGGCGCAATGGCAGCCGGGCGACGATACCGAAACCCTGCTGCGCCGGGCCGATGACGCGCTGTATGCGGCCAAGCGGCAGGGCAAGAACCGGGTGCAGGCGGGCTGACCGTCCGGCCCGCCGCAAACCGCTTTGGTAGGTGCCAACCTTGGTTGGCACACGCGGGAAACAAAGCGCCGACCAAGGTCGGCCTCTACCTTGCGACCCGCCGGCGATGATCCCGACCACCCTAAACGGCTTCGGTAGGTGCCAACCTTGGTTGGCATGCGCGGGAAACAAAGCGCCGACCAAGGTCGGCCTCTACCTTGCGACCCGCCGGTGATTACTTCCCGCGCAGCTTCTGGAACCCGGTCACCGCCGCCAGCACGATGGCGCCGGCGATGATGCCGACCACCATGTTGGCCGCAGCACTGATCAGCCAGCCCCACTGCCCTTCGCCGCCCAGCGCCTGCACCGCATGGTGCAGCGCCGGCACGTTGTGCACCAGGATGCCGCCGCCGACCAGGAACATGGCGATGGTGCCGGCCACCGACAGGAACTTCATCAGCCACGGCGCCGAGGCCACCAGGCCACGGCCGAAGGCAGCGATGGCACCGCCCTTGCGCGACAGGTACAGGCCGACGTCGTCGAGCTTGACGATGCCCGCCACCAGCCCATAGACGAAGACCGTCATCGCCAGTGCAACCACGGCCAGGGTGACCACCTGGTTGGTGAACGATGCGGTAGCGACCACGCCCAGGGTCAATACGATGATCTCGGCGGAGAGGATGAAGTCGGTGCGGATCGCGCCTTTTACCTTGTCCTTCTCCCACGCCACCATGTCCACCTGGGTATCGGACAGTGCCTTGCGCCGTTCGGCCTGATGCTCGGCGTCGTCCTCGGCTGAGTGCAGGAAGCGGTGCGCCAGCTTCTCCACGCCTTCGAAACAGAGGAAGGCACCACCGATCATCATCAGCGGCACGATCAGCGGCACGTTCCAGCCTCGGCTGTGCAGCCAGGCCTCCAGCGCGCTGATCGCCAGGGCCGCCGGGACCAGGATCACCTTGTTGACCAGCGAGCCCTTGGCCACCGCCCACACCACCGGCAGCTCACGGTTGGCGTTGACCCCGGTAACCTGCTGCGCGTTCAGCGCCAGGTCGTCGCCCAGCACGCCGGCGGTCTTCTTCGCCGCGACCTTGGTCAGGACCGAGACATCGTCGAGGAGGGTGGCGATATCGTCGAGCAGGGCGAACAGGCTGGCACCGGCCATGGGAAGTCCAGAGAGGGAATGAGCGGATTCTGACCGATACCGGGGCGGCTGCGGAAGCGGTCGGATTCACCGCGTGCCTACCGCCCCCCGGCGACACTGCGGAATCCGGACATTGCCGGCCAGCGGCCGGCAGGACCGTCTTTGCCGCATGGGAGTTCCGCTTGAGCAATCCGCCCACCGCCAATGGCAATCCCCCGCTGGTCAAAGGCATGAACCGGCGCAGCCAGATCCTGCGCCTGCTGATGCGCTACCGTCATTCGGGCGTGTTCTCGGGCATGAACCTGGACGCCGCCAGCAACCAGGCCGACGTGCCGGCCGACGGCAACCCGGAGCAGTTCGTCAGCGATCTGGAAGCATTGGGGCCGACCTTCGTCAAACTGGGCCAGATGCTGTCCACCCGCCCGGACATGGTGCCGGTGGAGTTCGCCACCGCACTGGAGCGCATGCAGGAGAAGGTGGCCGAGATTCCGGTCGAGCGCATCCATGCCATCGTCGAGCAGGAACTGGGCGCACCGGTGAACAAGCTGTTCGCCGCGTTCGATCCCGAGCCGCTGGGCTGTGCGTCGATCGCGCAGGTGCATCGCGCGGTGCTGCACGATGGCCGCCAGGTGGCGGTGAAGGTGCAGAAGCCTGAAGTGGCTGCACAACTGCGCTCGGACCTGGAGGCGCTGCGCAGCTTCGCGCTGGCCGCCGACCACCTGACCCAGGTCGGCCGCCGCGTGCGCCTGCGCGACTGGCTCAACGAGTTCGCCAAGACCCTGATGCAGGAGCTGGACTATCACGCCGAGGCTGAGAACCTGGCCCGTTTCGGCCGACACCTGAAGCCGTTCCGCCGCCTGTGGATTCCGCAGCCGCTGTGGGACTACAGCAGCCAGCGCGTACTGACCATGGAGCTGGCCACCGGCGTGCGCGTGGACGCGATTCCCGATGTGCGCCGCACCGAACAATCGATGGACCCGCTGGCGGCGGCGCTGATCCGCGGCTACCTGGACCAGATCTTCGTGCATGGCGAGATCCACGCCGACCCGCATCCCGGCAACCTGCGGGTGATGCCCGATGGCCGGCTGGCGATCTTCGACCTGGGCATGGTCGCGCACATGCCACCACGCCTGCGCGAGCGGCTGCTGAAGATCCTGTTCGCCGCCGTCGATGGTCGCGGCGAGGAAGTGGCCGACGACCTGATCAGCATCAGCACGCGGTTGGAGGCGTTCGACGAAGAGCGCTACCTGCGCGAGAC
Organism: Stenotrophomonas sp. 78350_Sma; assembly: GCF_056482105.1. Taxonomy (NCBI): domain Bacteria; kingdom Pseudomonadati; phylum Pseudomonadota; class Gammaproteobacteria; order Lysobacterales; family Lysobacteraceae; genus Stenotrophomonas; species Stenotrophomonas sp. 78350_Sma. The sequence continues at coordinate 4,414,892 of NZ_CM151182.1, forward strand.
CGGCCAGCTGATCGCACGCTATGCGGCCAGTGGCAGTTTCTCCGAAGGCCGCGTGGTACTGGACATGGTGCGCATCGCCACCGCCTGCGGCCTGCGTACACCGCCGGAGCTCAGCCTGCTCGGCAAAGCGCTGCTCAACCTGGAAACCGTATGCCGCTTGCTGGCACCGGACCTGGATACCCGCCGCATCGTCGAACGCCAGCTGCAGCACGTGATGCGTGCGCGCCTGAAAAAATCCCTGTCTGCGGCCAACCTCGCCAGCGAGGCGATGGAGCTGCAGCAGCTGCTGCGCGATGGGCCGCGCAAGCTGTCGGACATCATGGCGCTGCTGGCCGAGAACCGCCTGCAGATGAAGGTGACCGGGCTGGAAGAATCGCGGTTGATGGAAAACCTGCAGAAGATCGCCAACCGCGTAGCGGCCGGCATCATCAGCGCGGCACTGATCATGGCGGCGGCAATGATGATGAAGATCGACACCGGTTGGCACCTGTTCGGCTACCCGCTCATCGCCCTGATTCTGCTGTTCATCGGCGTGGTGCTCGGCCTTGGCATCGTGACCAGTGCATTGCTGTTCGACCGTCGTGCACGGGCACGGGAAGAACGCGGGCATCGCTAGCGAATCTGCGAAAACACCCGTATTCATGCGGTTTTTAATGCAATCCAATGAAGCCTTTCACGCTCGTTTTACCTTCTGAGCGCGATTGCGCGCGCGTCATTTCAACAAACATTTCAGTCAGGTTCGTGCATGCACTATCGGGTCATCGGCCTGTCATGTGAATGTGCTTGCGGCAGCGTCGGTCGGATGGACACGCGTCGGTACGACGTCCATCACCACCACCCCGTCACTGCCGAAGCTGCCTATGCTCTGGATACTGCTGCTGTCGTTGTTGCTGCTGTGCTGGTTGTTCCTCGCGTCCGACAAGTGGGTGTGGTGGAAGGCCGGTGCGTTCTCGCTGCTGCTGCTCGCGCTCAGTGCGTGGTGGCTGATCGACAAACTGTCCGGTGATGGGCTCAACGCCGCCACGCTGTACCACCTCGGCGCCGACATGGAAGGCGCCGGTGTCTCCGACTTCAAGGGCTACATCGCCGGCTTCATCGTGCTGGCGCTGGTCTCGCTGCTGCCGCTGTTCGCCACGCGGGTGAAGCGCTGGCGCCGGCCCGGCCACGGTGGCGCGTTGTTCGCCGGGTTCGCGGCCGTGTGGGTGGCCACGATCATGATCAGCCCACTGGCCCGCGACGGCCAACGCCTCTACCAGCAGCTGCGTCCGGTCGACTTCGCCCGCATCGCCCCCGAGTACCAGGTACCGACGCAGCCCCTGCAGCGTCCGCGCAACATCGTCTGGATCTACGGCGAGAGCCTGGAGCGCACCTACCTGGACGAGAACGTGTTCCCGGGCCTGATGCCCCATCTCAACCGCCTGGCCGCGAAGTCGCTGGACGTGCGCGGGCTGGCCTCGGCCGAGGGCAGCGGCTGGACCATCGCCGGACTGGTGTCGTCGATGTGCGGCGTGCCGCTGACCACCTCGCAGGGCGATGAGAACAGCATGGACCGCATGGGCAGCTTCCTGCCCAAGGCGGTGTGCCTGGGCGATTACCTGAAGCAGCAGGGCTACACCAACCATTATCTTGGCGGTGCGAACGGCCAGTTCGCCGGCAAGGGCCAGTTCCTGGCCAGCCACGGCTTCGACGAAGTGCATGACCTGGCCTGGTTCAAGCAGCAGAAGAAGATCGGCCGCATCCACTACTCGGCCTGGGGCGTGCACGACGACGTGCTGCTGGATACCGCCTACCAGCGCTTCGAGCAGCTCTCGCGTGCCGGTTCGCCGTTCATGCTGACCACGCTGACCATGGACACCCATCATCCGGCTGGCCACCTGCCGGTATCGTGCAAGGGCGAGCGCTACCAGAGCCAGTACGGCAACATCAACATGCTCAACGCGCTCAAGTGCAGCGACCGGCTGATCTCGCAGCTGGTGCAGCGCATCCAGGCCAGCCCGTACGGCAAGGACACGCTGATCGTGATCGCCTCCGACCACCTGGCGATGCCCAACGATCTGACCCACATCCTGACCCGGCAGAAGCGCGAGAACCTGCTGCTGTTCCTGGGCGATGGCATTGCCCCCCAGCAGCTCAGCGCCGACGCCGGCACCACTCTGGATTCGGGCGCGACCCTGCTCAGCCTGCTGGACCCGAACCTGAAGACGATGGGCTTTGGCCGTTCGCTGATCGATACCCAGCGTGCGCCCAGCGCCAGCGTGGCCACCCAGCGCGATGGCGGCCGCGATTACCCGCAGTACCTGGCTTTCGCGCGTTCGCTGTGGCTGGGTGAACCGACCCGCGAGCTGAAGATCGATGGCGATGACCAGGTGGTGGTGGGCCTGCAGCACGTACGGCCACCGGTGCTGCTGGAATACGACAAGGACTGGGGGTTGAAGTCGGTGTACCTGGAAAATACCTCGCGCCAGTTCGATGATGCCAACCCGGACAACACCCTGGCCTACGTCGACCGTTGCACCGCATTCGAGGACGGCTCGGCCGACGGTGACTGGTGTGCCCTGCTGGTCAACCGCGACAACGGCATCAAGCTCTACCGCGACAACGACCTGCGTGGCGGCATCGCCGTGGATGCACCGCTGGACGCATTCCAGGGCCCGCGCCCGAGCGTGCGCCAGGCGCACATGATCACGCAGAAGGGTCGCCGTACCCGCGCCGGCCAGTACATGCTGCAGCTGGTGGCGAGCACGCGCCCGGATCGCGGTTTCTGGATCGAGGCGGTGTCCTCGCAGCGCAAGGTGGTGCTGGCCCAGCAGTGGGTGCAACCCGATGCCGACGGCAAGATCAACGTGTCGTTCGGGCTTGACCACGAAGTGGATGACCTGGAGATCCGCGCGTGGTTGAACCATGCCGAGAAGCTGGCGGTGGATACGTTCGCACTGGTGCCCTCGCGCGGCCGACCACGGGGATAGGGTTCTTTGCAGGGCTGCGCCCTGCACCCGTGGTAGTGCCGGCCGCTGGCCGGCAACCTCAGAAGCAACCGCAACAGCGTGCATTCCGTGGATTGGCGGGGCGGTGTCGGAGTGCGGGGACGCCGTAAATCCGTCCCTGGAGGCTTGGCAGCCGCATCCATGCGGCTGACACCCCGCACTCCGACACCGCCCCACCTCTGACAGATTTCGTGTGCTGTTGGTGGGTGTCGACCTTGGTCGACACAATCTGTCAGATATCGAAAATCAAAATGGGGTCAGATCCGTTTTCCTCCGGAAAACGGATCTGACCCCAAAAGCAACTCCAACAGGTCGCAGAAATCTGTCGAAGGCGGGGCGGGTCCGGTTGCGGGGGTGTCAGCCGCATGGGCCCGAGGCATGCCTCGGGCGGGTTGGGCAGGACGCCCAACCCCGGTCTTGCCGTGTGCGCAGGACAGCGCACACGAGCAAGCGGCGACCGAGCTTACATGGACGTACTTGCAGCGTCCCCCGCAACCGGACCCGCCCCGCCATCCCACAGGAATCCAGCTTTTGCTTCGGCTGTTGCCGTTGCTCCGGCTCGTAGCAGGTGCAGGGCGCAGCCCTGCAGAACACCCCCTACTCCTGCGAATCGCGGGTGATGTGGATATCGGTCGGGGTGGACAGCGGAATGTTCCGCTCGGCCAGGATCTGCAGCAGGCTGAAGTACAGATCGCTGCGGGTGGCGTAGACCTGCCGCGGACTGGCCACGTACGCAAAGCTGTTGATGGTGATCTGGCCACCGGCGATGCTGTCGATGTAGACCGTCGGTGCCGGCTGCTCCAGTACGTTGGTGTGCGCGGTGTACGCATCCAGCAGCGCCTGGCGCAGGTTGCTGACATCGGTGCTGGGTGGCACCGCGAACTGGATCTGGATGCGGCCCTGGTTGTTGCCCATCGTCATGTTGCGCACAGTCTTGGTGACCAGCTCGGAGTTGGGCACGATCAACGTCGACTTGTCGCCCACCTGGATCTCGGTCGAACGCAGGCTGATGCGGCGGATGTCACCCTCCTGGTCGCCCAGCTTCACCCAGTCGCCGATCTTCACCGGGCGCTCGGCCAGCAGGATCAGGCCGGAGACGAAGTTCTGGGTGATCACCTGCAGGCCGAAGCCAATACCCACCGACAGCGCGCTGACCAGCAATGCCAGCTTGCTCAGCTGCAGGCCCATCGCGCTCAACGCCCAGATCACCGCGATGATGATGCCCACGTAGCGAGCAACGGTACTCACCGAATTGCGTGCGCCCAGGTCCAGCTCGGTCTTGGGCAGATAGGTGTCGGTCAGCCAGCGCTGTACCAGCTGGGTAACGGCCAGGCCAGCCAGCAGCACCAGCACCGCCAGCACGATGCGCACCGGCTCCAACTTGGTTCCGCCAATATCGAATCCAGAGGTGAACAGCGAAGAAAAGCGCTCCACCACCGCGCCGATGTTGCCGAACGGCGCCACCAGCGCCAGCAGTGCAAGCAGCACGACCACCGTACGCAGCGCTGCCGACAGCAGCACGCCGGCCTGCTCCAGCCGCGACACGCTCAGGCCGGTGCTGAGCAGGATGGTCTGGCCGACCTTGCTGTCGGCGTTGAGCATCCAGGTGCTCAGGTCATCGACGAACTTGAACAGCAGGGTCGCGGCCAGCACTACGATGCTGCCGCCGATCAGCTGCTGGTTCACGAACTTGGCGAAATTCAGGTAGCCCAGCAACGTGGCAATGATGGCGGCCACCACGGCGATATTGCCCGCTACCCGGGCCAGTACCAGCCAGCTGCTGCGGCGCACTGGCGTACTCACGCCAAGGCCATCGGCCTGTGCTTCCAGCTTGGCCTCGGCCTCGGCGGTCTGCCGGCGGTGCAGGCGCGCCAGCGTCACCAGCATGGCCATGATCAGGCCGAGGTAGGTCAGTGCAATCAGGCCATCCAGCGCCACGGTGGTCACATCGCTGGTGCGCGTGGCCTGATCGATCGCCACAAGCACCGTGCTCAGCCAGGCCAGTGCCGCCGCGCCCCAGGCGTACTTGCGCAACTTGAGCGCGGCGGTGTCGTCCAGGTTCAACAATCGCCATGACGGGCGCTTGGGCACCAGCAGGCAGGCGCTGAGCGCAGCGATGAAGGCAGCGCGGAAGGTCGCGGTTTCCAGACCGTCGGCCACCACCTGCAGGCGCGGCGCGATCGCATCAACGGCATCCAATGCTGCCATCAGCACCACTACCGCATAACCGGGCAGCAGCGTCCCCACCAGCAGCAGCCACATGGCCAGGCCAGACCGGCGCAGGCGACCATCGGGCGCTTGGTCGGACGCGGCGAACTGCCGCCCCAGGCGGCGCAGCCACAACCGCAGCGGGAACATCATCACCAGCGCGGCCAGCAGGCCCAGCAAGGGCGTGCCCCAGCCATTGGTGCGGATTCCGGTGATCAGCGTGTCACGCCCCTGCTCGGCCAGCGGCGCAACGCGCGCGATATCGATCGGCAGGCGCTCGGCCACCTTGCTCCACAACGCAGGCGACAGCGGCGAGGCGACCTTCTGCCCCAGTTCTTCCGTGCGTTGTGCGGTGCGCTGCTGGTCGATGTCGGTCGCCAGCTGCTGGGCACGCACGGCACTGGTCCTGGCCTGGGCCACCGATGCGGCCAGTCCGTCGCGCTGCTTGTTGAGGGTGCGCCGTTGCGCCGCCAGTTCCGGCGGCTCTGTGGCGCCCTCGGCAGGCGTGCCCAGCTGCGCCAGCTGTTCGTCGAGGCGGTCCAGCTGCGGCTGCAGCGCCTTCTCCAGCGCCTCTGCATCACGCCGTGCCTTCGAAGCATCCTCGGACAGCATGGCCAATGTTTCGATGGCCGCGGCATCGCCACGCTTGCGGTCGACTTCCTTCAGCTTCGCATCGATATCCGCCAGCTGCTGCTTCGGCGTGGGGTCCTCATCCTGTGCCAGCACCGGTGCGGACAGCAGGAAGGCAGCGCACAGCAGCAGGGCCAGCCAGGGCCCCCGTGCACGGATCGATCGCAGGAAAGAAGACACGCCAGCCACACCGTTTCGCGCGGACCACCGCGCCTGCGCGCGACTATACGGCAGAGCCGGTAAAGGGCGGATGGGGGACGCGCAGCAGTATCAGTACTTCAGGCGCAGCTCTTCCACGGTCGGCTGCTGCAGGGCGTACCAGTCCTGGAACTCTTCCTCGGTGATCTCATCGGGCGCATACACCGCCACCGGGTGCCAGTCGTGGTCGGTCGGCAGCGGCTGGCGCGGGCCGGCACGCAGGCTGTAGGCCACACCCTCGTAGTCGACCAGGTCGTCAACCTGCGGCCACTGCTCGCGTGCGAACGCGGATTCACTCTTCAACAGGATCACCTGGTACATCGGCACCTCCACTTCGGTTGGATCAGGAAAACACGGCGCTGGCGGCAGCATACCGCTGCACCGGTGACAACGGGCACGCCGCAGCGGCGACGGAACGTTCTGGACACGGCCATCGCCCCGGCTTCACCCGCCCATGGCAAGGCCATCGGCATCGTGGAGACTCCCCCCCCGCCACGACCGCCGATGACCGACCACCCGCCGCTGAAGACCGTCGCCGACCTCAAGCTGCCCCGCTACCTGGGCACCTGGTACGAGATCGCGCGCCTGCCGATGCGCCACGAACCGGAAGGCTGCACCGACGTCTCGGCGCACTACACCCTGCTCGACAACGGCAACGTCGGCGTCACCAACCGCTGCCGCATGGACGGCGAGATCGAGGAAGCCACCGGCGAGGCCTGCGCCGTGGACAACGACAGCGCGCGCCTGGAGGTCAGCTTCCTGCCCAAGGGCCTGCGCTGGCTGCCGTTCGCCAAGGGCGACTACTGGGTGATCCAGGTCGCCCCGGACTACAGCGTGGCGCTGGTCGGCAGCCCGGACCGCAAGTACCTGTGGCTGCTGGCCCGCGAGCCGCGTCTGGACGCCACCGTGCAGGACCATTATCTGGCGACCGCGCGCCTGCAGGGCTTCGATCTGTCCGAACTGATCCACACCCCGCATACCGGTCGCCCCACAGCCTGAGCCGCATGCGCCCATGGACCTGAAGAGTGGCTACCCGTGGTGGGCGGTGCGCAACGGACTGATCCAGGCGTTCCCGCCGCTGGAGAAGGACCTGCGCTGCGCCGTGCTGGTGGTCGGCGGCGGCATCACCGGCGCGCTGATCGCCGACGAGCTGTCCCGGCATGGGCACGATGTCGCGGTGATCGAGCAGCGCGACATCGGCTGGGGGAGCACGGCTGCCAGCACCGCGCTGCTGCAGTACGAGATCGATACCCATCTGCTGGAACTGGCCCAGCGCTACGGCCACGACGCCGCCGCAGCGGCCTACCTCGCCTGTGCCGAGGCCATTCCGGCGCTGGGCAATGTGGCGCGCGGCCTGAAGGACGTGGATTTCCAGCGCATGGACAGCCTCTATCTGGCCAGCCGCCATCGCGACGTGCCGCGCCTGATGGCCGAGGGAGAGGCGCGGCGCGGCATCGGCCTGGATGCCCGCTGGCTGGGCCCTGGGGCACTGCAGGCGCGCTTCGACGTGGACGCCGGCGGCGCCCTGCTGACCCGGCAGGCAGCCCGGGTCGATCCGTATCGGCTGACCCATGCACTGCTGCGGCGCGTGCGCCAGCGCGGCGGCCACGTGCATGACCGCACGGTGCTGCACAGCCTCGACGCCAGCGCGCGCGGGGTGACCGCGCGCACCGAGGCCGGCGCCACGATCCGCGCCCGCCATGTCGTGCTGGCCATGGGCTATGCCAACCAGCGCTGGCTCGATCAGCGCGTCGCCCGCAACCGCAGCAGCTATGCCTTCATTACCGACCCCATTGATGCGGACGTACTGGGCCGGCTGCGCAATACAATGGTCTGGGAGAGCGCACGCCCGTACCTGTACCTGCGCGCCACCGGCGACCGGCGCCTGCTGGTGGGTGGGCTGGACGACGCCATCGACATCCCGGCCCGCCGCGACCGGCGCGTGCAGCGCAAAGCCGACAAGCTGATGAAGCAGCTGCAGCACTGGTTCCCACGGCTGGACCCGGTCGCGGCGTTCTCCTGGGGCGGCACCTTCGCCGAGACCGCCGACGGCCTGCCGTTCTTCGGCCCGCACGCTCAGTGGGGCCCACGGGTGCATTTCGCCATGGCCTACGGCGGCAACGGCATCACCTATTCGATGATCGGCGCCCAGCTGCTGCGGGCCCGGATCGAGCGGCGCAGGCATGCGCTGGAAGGACTGTTCGGGTTCGGGCGGTTGTAGCGTGCAGCCAGGCATGGCCTGGCTCTACCGCTAGCGGGTGCCGACAGGCATCATTCAAGCAGCCCCTGCTAGCGTCGGCCTGTACCGCCGCGTGTTGCGTGGCCACCTGTCCGCTGGAGCGCCGTCATGATCCGCCCCCTGACCCTGCTGCTGTGCCTGGCCCTGCCGGGAACCGTACTGGCCCAGTCTGCCGCCGGCGCCACCGCGCCGCAGGCCGCCGGCCTGGACCTGACGCTGCCGCAGGCGCCGATGCGCTACCTCAACGATGCGAGCCTGAAACAGGATCCGCCGGGCACGTACTACGGTGACAAGAGCGGTCCGCGCGTGCACGACGACGCGAAGGTCGCTGACGTGACCGACGACAAGGTCAAGGTGTCCGGCAGCTTCACCACCGGCATCGGCTATTCCAAGAACGGCGGCAACAGCCACTACAACGCCGCCACGCTGAATCTGAGCAAGAACTACACCACCGATGAGGGCAAGACCCACGGGGTCAACGTCAACATCCACGTGAGCGAAGGCAAGGGCCCGGGCTTCTTCGGCCCGTATGGCGGCTACTACGGCCGTGGCCCGGGCTACTGGGACTACCCGCCGCCGTACGGCTGGTAGCGCCCCGCGCCGGGCCTGGGCCGACCAAGGTCGGCCACTACCAGTGCACGTGTCCTGCAGGTGTCGGCCTCGCATGTGCCGGTGGGTGTCGACCTTGGTCGACACGCTTCCTCCCCGTGTGCCGACCAAGGTCGGCGCCTACCGGCACGCGAATCAGTCCAGCCAGCCATCGCGCTCGCTGTGCAGGATGCGGCCGTCGTAACCGCTCAGGCGCACCTCCACCTTCTGGTTGCGGGCATTGCGCGCTTCCAGCGACCAGGTCGCACCATCACGTTCCAACGAATGGATCTCGCGCAGGCCATGTGCCTGTGCCCGTGCCAGCACCTGCTCGGTGGTCAGCAGCGCGCGGCCGTTGTGCTCGTCGAAGATCTCGCCGGTCTTCGGGTCCACGTAGACCTCGCTGAAGCGGCCATCGGCGCGGCTCACGTCCGCTTCCCACAGGCTGTCATCACGCTCGATCTCGTGGATCTGGGTGTAACCGGCCTTGCGCAGGGTCTGTTCAACCTGGGCCATGCCCAGCGGTGCGGCCTGAGCGGCCGGCACGATGGCCAGGGCAGCGACGGTTGCGAGGGCAAGCGACTTCAACATTGGGTTTCTCCTGTTCGTGTTCATGGCCGGACCATCCCGGCAACGCCACGATGCACGGGGTGGTTAACAGCCCCTTAGCCGACCCTGTTAGCCCGCTGTTAGTCGGCCGCTGCACACTCACGCCTGGTTCCCTTCCCTCATACGCCCGCGATGCTCGCCACCCTGCCCCTGCTACTGGCCCTGGCCAACGCCCCGACCGCCGCTGCGCCCGTGCAGGATCCGGCGCAGCAGGTCGCGCGTCGCGCTGTGCAGCAGGGCCGTTACGTGCCGCTGGAAAGCGTGGTGCGCGATGCACTCAAGCGTTACCCGGGGCAGCTGCTGGAAGTGGAGCTGGACGACGGCGTCTACGAAGTGGAGATCCTGCGCGACGACGGTGTGGTGGCCGAGCTGGACTATGATGCGCGCAGCGGAAAGCTGCTGAAGACGGAGCTGGACGACTGATGCGCATCCTGTTGGCCGAAGACGACGCCGCACTGGCGCAGCGCCTGGTGCCCCTGCTGGAACAGGCCGGCTACGTGGTGCACGTGGTCGCCGACGGGCGCGAGGCCGAGGAGATCGGCCAGATCGAGGATCTGCAGGCGGCCATCGTCGACCTGGGCCTGCCCGGCCTGGACGGACTGAGCGTGATCGAGCGCTGGCGTGGCAACGGCCGCACCTTCCCGGTTCTGGTGCTGACCGCGCGCGGGCGCTGGCACGACAAGCTGGCCGGCTTCGATGCCGGCGCCGACGATTACCTGACCAAACCGTTCCAGGCCGACGAGCTGGTGCTGCGGCTGCGCGCACTGATCCGCCGCAGCCATGGCCACGCCAGCCCGCGCCTGCACTGCGGGCCGCTGCAGCTGGACGTCAACGCCGGTCGCTTCGAACTGGACGGACAGCCGCTGGCGCTCAGCCCGCAGGAGTTCCGCCTGCTCAGCTACTTCATCCACCACAGCGGCCAGGTGATCGGCCGTGATCGACTCGGCGAACAGGTGTTCGAAGGCGGTTTGGATCCCGACTCCAACGCGCTGGATGTGCTGCTGGGGCGGGTGCGTCGCAAGCTCGGTACCGAGCTGATCCAGACCGTGCGCGGCCAGGGCTGGCGGCTGGCCGCGCCGTGAGCCGGCAACCCTCGCTGCGGCGGCGCCTGCTGCTGGCCGGTGGCGTCGGCCTGCTGCTGGTCTCGTTGCTGGCCAGTGCACTGCTGGGCGAACTGTTCAAGCGCAGCGCGCGTGATCGGCTGGACCACGAACTGCAGCAGGACATGCTGACATTGCTGGCACAGGCCGAGGTGGATGCGGAAGGGCAGCTGCGCCTGCGCCAGGAACCGAACGATGCGCGCTTCCAGCGGGTGTTCTCCGGTGCGTACTGGCAGATCGCCGGTGCCGACGGCCGCGTACTGCTGCAGTCACGCTCGTTGTGGGATGAAACGCTTCCCGCCACGGCCACTGGCCCGGCTACGCGCAACCTGACCGGCCCGTTGCAGCAATCGCTGCGCGCACGTGTGCAGCAGGTGCGCCTGCCGCGGGCCAGTGAACCGTTCGTGGCCGTGGTCGCCACCGACCGCAGCGCGCTGGATGCCGATGTGGCCGCGTTCCGGCAGCGCACCGCCATCGCTTTGGGTGTGCTGGTCGCAGCGTGGCTGGCGGCGCTGGCCAGCCAGGTGCACTTCGGCCTGCGCCCGTTGCATCGCCTCGGTGCACAGCTGGAACGGGTGCGGCGCGGTGATGCGCAGCGCATCGAGACGCGCGGTCTGGGCGCGGAGGTCGCACCTTTGGGTGAAGAACTCAACGCACTGCTGGACCACCAGCAACGCATGGTCGCGCGCGCGCGCACCAGTGCACAGGATCTGGCGCATGCGCTGAAGACCCCACTGAGCGTATTGGCCACCGAGGCTGACGGCGACGGCGCGCACTGGCGTGCCACCGTGCGCGAGCAGAGTGCGCGCATGCAGGCCAGTGTCGACCGCTACCTGGCCGCAGGGTTGGCCGCAGACCATCGCCAGCGCACCGACGTGGCGGCTGTCGCACAGGCGATGTGCCGGCTGATGGCGCGCGTGCATGGTGAACGTGGCATCACGTTCACGGCGGCAGGCATCGATCCGGCGCTGCAGTTCGCCGGTGCCAGTGCGGATCTGGAAGAGATGCTGGGCAACCTGTTGGACAACGCCGGGCGCTGGGCACAGCAGCAGGTCCACGTCAGCGCGGGCGCCGCCGGCGGCCAGTTGCGCATCGAAGTACGTGACGACGGCCCTGGCCTGGCTGCAGACGCCCTGGAACGGGTCACACAGCGCGGCGTGCGGCTGGATGAGCGCGAAGGCAGCAGCGGGTTGGGCCTGGCGATCGTAGGGGACATCGCCGCCAGTTATGGCGGGCGCGTGGCGCTGGAGAATGCGCAGCCGGGCCTGCGTGCAACGTTGTGGTTGCCGGTGGGGTGACGCACCGCTGCGCTCGCCGGGCGCCGCCCGGCGCTACCGGTTCACCCGCCCTCGGTAGGTGTCGACCTTGGTCGACACGCATCAACAGCGCCGACCAAGGTCGGCATCCACCAGAGCAGTCCGTCAGTTCCGTCCGCCATCGTGCACCCGGCAGGTGTCGACCTTGGTCGACACGCATCAACAGCGCCGACCAAGGTCGGCATCTACCAAAGCAGTCCGTCAGTTCCGTCGGCCCTCGTGCACCCGGTAGGTGTCGACCTTGGTCGACACGCATCAAAAGCGCCGACCAAGGTCGGCATCCACCAGAGCAGTCCGTCAGTTCCGTCCGCCATCGTGCACCCGGCAGGTGTCGACCTTGGTCGACACGCATCAACAGCGCCGACCAAGGTCGGCATCTACCAAAGCAGTCCGTCAGTTCCGTCGGCCCTCGTGCACCCGGTAGGTGTCGACCTTGGTCGACACACATCAACAGCGCCGACCAAGGTCGGCATCTACCAAAGCAGTCCGTCAGTTCCGTCGGCCATCGTGCACCCGGTAGGTGTCGACCTTGGTCGACACGCACCAAGCATCAACGGTGATGCATCCACCAGCAGTCAATCGCGTCCAGCACGATGTGGATCATCAAGCCGATGCCCACCAGCCGCGTCTTCTTCGGCACGCACAGCCCGGCATAGACCGCAATCGCCGGGGCAGTATGCAGCGGATGAAAACCGATGCTGCAGCGGTTGGGCGCGTAGATCGGATCGGCCAGCAGGTGATCCAGATCGATGATCCAACCCAGCAACATCAACAACCAGGCCGAGGCAAAGCGCTTGCGCCAGAACAGCCATGCCAGCAGCGCTGGCACGGCAGCATGCAGGAACAGGTGGAAGATCGCGCGTGCGCTCATCGGCAACGGTAGCGCCGGGCAGGCCCGGCGCCGTCCATCAGACCAGCGGTTCGTCGGACAGGTAGGTGTAACCGGTCAGGCCGGCTTCCAGCGCCTCCGACAGCTCCTGCGCGCGTTCCGGCGACAGCTGGGCCTCGGCCACGCGCTGCGCATAGGTCGCACGCAGTTCGTCCAGGCGGTAACCCACGTAATCCAGCATCACATCGGTGGTGTCGCCACGGCGCTGCTGGGTGATGGCGTAGCCATCGGCATCGGCCAGCACTTCCACCGCGTCGGTATCGCCGAACAGGTTGTGGATGTCGCCCAGGATTTCCTGGTAGGCGCCGACCATGAAGAAGCCGATGCGGTAGCTCTCGCCCGGCTTCATCTTGTGCAGCGGCAGCGAGCTGTCCAGGCTCTCGTTCTCGACATAGGTTTCCACCATGCCGTCCGAGTCGCAGGTCATGTCGGCGATGATGCCGCGGCGGTCCGGGGTTTCGTCCAGGCGCTCGATCGGCACGATCGGGAACACCTGGTCGATCGCCCATACGTCCGGGATCGATTCGAACACGCTGAAGTTGACGAAATACTTGTCGACCAGGCGCTCGTTCAGTTCGTCCAGCACCGGGCGATGGCTCTTCTCGTCATAGCTCAGGCGCGCACGCACGCCGTGGGCGATGGCGTAGAACAGATCGTCGATGCGCGCACGCTGCGGCAGGTCGATCTGGCCCAGCGCGTAGCTGGCCAGGCCTTCGGCATGGAAATGCTGCGCTTCCTGGAACAGCTCCACCGCCGGGCGCACGTCCAGCTCGTCGTGGATCTCGCGCAGGTGGCGGATCGCCGCCGGCTCGTCGTCGTGCTGGTCCGGCACGCGGCCTTCCTGCGCCTCTTCCACTTCCGAGACATTGGCGATCAGTACCGCGTGGTGCGCGGTCATCGCGCGGCCGCACTCAGTAACGATGCGCGGCGGAGTCAGGCCGAACTCTTCGCAGGCATTGGCCAGCGGCTGCACGATGTTGCTGGCGTAGGAATGAAGGCCGTAGTTGATCGAGCAGAAGCTGCGCGAACGGGTGCCTTCATAGTCCACGCCCAGGCCACCGCCCACGTCGACGTGGGTGATCTTCGCGCCCAGGCGCGACAGCTCCACGAAGTAGCGGGTGGCTTCGCGCATGCCGTTGGCGATGTCGCGCACGTTGGAGATCTGCGAACCCATGTGGAAGTGCAGCAGGTTCAGGCAGTCGGCGTACTCGGTGTCACGCAGCGACTTCCACAGGTCCAGCAGCTGGCGCGGCGACAGGCCGAACTTGGCCTTGTCGCCACCGCTGTTCTGCCACTTGCCGGCGCCCAGCGAGGCCAGGCGCATGCGCACGCCCAGGCCCGGCTTCACGTCCAGCGCCTTGGACTCTTCCAGCACCAGCTTCAGCTCGGACGGCTTCTCGATGACGATGAAGGTCTGCAGGCCCAGCTTGCGGCCAATCAGGGCCAGGCGGATGTACTCGCGGTCCTTGTAGCCGTTGCAGACGATCAGGCCACCCGGGCGCGACAGCGCCAGCACGGCCATCAGCTCGGGCTTGCTGCCCGCTTCCAGGCCGAAGCCTTCGCCGTGGTGGCTGGCCAGGGTGCCGGCCACGCCGCGGGTCTGGTTGACCTTGATCGGGTACACGGCGGTGTAGCCGCCGCTGTACTCCCAGTCCTGCTGGGCCTGGCCGAAGGCCGCCTGCAGCTTGCCCAGGCGCTGGCCGAGGATGTCCGGGAAGCGCACCAGCAGCGGCAGCTTGGCACCCGCCGCGCGCGCAGCATCGACCACCTTGGGCAGCGACACCACCGGGCCGTCCGCCCCGGTCGGTCTCACCACCATGTGCCCGGCCTGATCCACGTCGAAGTAACCGTCCGCCCAATGCGGGATCGAGTAGGTCTTGCGGGCTTGGTCGAGGGACCAATCGGTCATTTCAGTCGGCCTTGTTGGCAATAAAAGGGGGGGCATGATAACGCCTATATGCCCACAGGTTCGTTATCATGCGCGCCCGCGCCCGTGACAGGTTTCAACCTGAACGGGCCGATCCGTCCGGATGTGGCATCTGTGCCACGCGGCCCCGCCCGCCAGCCCGGCTTCACCCCTCCGAACAGGACTGTTTTCAATGACTGACAGCAACAACTGGTACATCGAACACTTCGAGCGCACCGGCTCGGCCATCGGCTACCGCATCACCGGCAAGCTGGACGAGGTGCAGTCGCCGTTCCAGAAGATCGAGATCTTCCAGACCACCGACTGGGGCAACCTGATGACCATCGACGGGGCCATCATGCTGACCAGCAAGGACAACTTCTTCTACCACGAGATGATCAGCCACCCGGTGCTGTTCACCCACGCCGCGCCCAAGCGCGTGGTGATCATCGGTGGCGGCGACTGCGGCACCCTGCGCGAGGTGCTCAAGCACAGCGGCGTGGAGAGCGTGACCCAGTGCGATATCGACGAGCAGGTCACGGTGATGGCGCGCAAGCACTTCCCGGAACTGTGCGATTCCAACGATGACGCCCGCGCCGAGCTGCTGTTCGACGACGGCGTGGCCTACATGGCCAACTGCCCGGCCGGCAGCGTGGACGTGGTGATCGTCGATTCGACCGACCCGGTCGGCCCGGGTGAAGGCCTGTTCAACAAGGCCTTCTACGAGAGCTGCTTCAAGGCCCTGAAGGACGACGGCATCCTGGTGCAGCAGTCCGAGTCGCCGCTGATGCAGCTGGACCTGATCAACGAAATGCGCGCTGAGATGGGCAAGGCCGGCTTCGGTTCGTTCAAGACCCTGCCGTTCCCGCAGCCGTGCTACCCCACCGGCTGGTGGAGCGTGACCATGGCGCGCAAGGGCGACAGCAGCTTCGACTTCCGCCAGGCCGACTCGGCCGCCAAGACCTTCAACACCCTGTACTACACCGCCGCGCTGCACACCGGCGTGCTGGTGACCCCGCCGTTCGTGCAGGCTGCACTGAAGTAAGGCGTGCCAACCAGGGTTGGCACCCACCCATGCAAAAGAAAAACCCGCGCTGGCAACAGCGCGGGTTTTTTCATGCTCCGGTAGTGCCGGCCGCTGGCCGGCAACCTCATGTAACGATCAAAGCGCCCAGATACCGGCAATCACCGCCACCACCAGGCCCCACTTGATGACCTGATACGCGACCACGCTGCGCTCGCGCAGCGCCTTGGCCTTCAGGCGCACCTTGTAGACGCTGCCGAACGCCTTGTTGACGCCACCGGTCGGGTCACCCGGCAGGTTTGGCGACGCACCACCGGCCAGCAGCGTGGCTGCCACCGCACGATTGAACAGGCTCGGCAGGCCGAAGCGCAGCGGGCGGGCGATGTCGCAGAACAGGATCACGCGGTCATCGGGCGTCTCGTTGTGCGCGTGGTGGATGTAGGTCTCATCGAACATCATCCACTCGCCATCGCGCCAGCTCTTCTTGATGCCGTCCACTTCGATGTAGCAGCCGTCATTGTTGGGCGTAGCCAGGCCCAGGTGCAGACGCAGCGAACCGGCGAACGGGTCGCGGTGCGGGCGCAGTTCGCTGCCCGACGGCAGCTGCGCGAACATCGCCGCACGCACGTCCGGCAGCGACTCCAGCAGCGCGGTGGTCTTCGGGCACATCGCCTTGGCCGACGGGTGCGAAGGGCCATACCACTTCAGGTAGAAGCGCTTCCAGCCACGGCGGAAGAACGAATTGAAGCCGGCATCATTGAACGTGCTGGAGGCCGCGATCGCCTGCGCATCGCGCAGCGCCAGCGCCTCGTCGCGGATCATCTGCCAGTTCTGGCGCAGCGGCTCCAGCTGCGGGAACTCCTTGGCCGGGTCCAGGAACGGCGTGGTCGGCACCTTCGAGAACATGTACATGACCACGTTGATCGGGGCCATGAAACTGGAATGGTCCAGCAGCTGGCGCGACCAGCGCGCGCGGACCTTGCCACGGAAGTGGATGTACAGCACGCAGGCGACGAACAGCGCTGCAAGTACGATTTTGATGATCAAAACACTTTCCTCCAGCCGCAGCCGGAACGGGAAACGGGGCGATGCACGGCCAGGCGGCCAGCACCGGTGGGGACCGCGGCAGGGACGGGGACGTGCCAGGAAGGGGCGGCCGCCGATGTCGCGGGTTAACAGCTTATGGTCGGCAGGCCGTGCGTCGGGGTCAAGTCAGGGAAACAGGGCATTCAGCGCGGTGTTGCTGAACAGGTGGCCTACACTTCCGCGATGCCCGACTCGCAGACTGCTCCCTATCCCCCCCTCAGCGGCCGCTACAGCGACTTTTTCGACCTTCCGGTAGAGGCCGCCGCCCCACGCAGCGAGGTCGTTGCCTGGGCCCAGGGTCGCCTGAGGATGGATCGACACGGACCTACCGACGCTGGCCTGACCGTACTGCTGGTGCACGGCGCTGGGGGCTATGGCCGCATGTTTGCACCGTTGGCGGCGGAATTGGCAGCCGCCGGATATGAAGTACTGGCACCGGACCTGCCCGGCTACGGGCTCAGCCCCGCACCGTGGCAGCAAGTGGACTACGCCGCTTGGAAGCGGGCCCTGCTGTCGCTGATCGATGCCGAGCATCGGCGCCGACCGCGCCCATTTGTCCTGCTCGGTGCCAGCATCGGCGGCTATCTGGCCTATCTGGTAGCGACTGAATCGCCGTGGGTGCAGGGCTTGGCGGCCACGACCCTGGCGGACCCACGCGACCCGGTGGTCCAGGCGGCGCTGGTGCGGCAGCGCTGGATGCGCAGGCTGCTTCCAGGGTTGCGCCCGCTCAGCAAGGTCAGCCGCGGCCTGCGCGTGCCCGTTCGCTGGTTCACCCACATGCAGCGGATGTCACGCAATCCTGGGCTGACGGCACTGGTCTGCGCCGATCCGTTGGGCGGCGGCAACCGCGTACCGCTTGGTCTCTTGGCCTCGCTGTTCCATACCGCACCGGCACTTGAACCAGAACAGTTCAACCGCTGCCCAGTGCTGATGCTGCACCCCGCATGTGACGACTGGACACCCGTAGCGATCAGCGACCGCTTCTACCAGCGGCTGGCCGCCCCGAAGCAGCGGGTGCTGCTGGACGGATGCGGCCATTTCCCTGTTGAGCAACCGGGGTTGGATCAACTTCGTGCGGCGCTGCTGCCGTTCCTGGCGCGCGCCCATGCTGGATGAAGACGGCACGGCCCTTGGCATGAAAGGGCCCAGCAGCAAGTGAGACAATATTGTCCGATTCCGCGTGACGAACTGTTCCAGCCACGACCCCGACATTTCTCCGACAAATCGTGGAATAGCGAACTGGCGAGTACTAAAATTAACGAAAACTTAGTAACTCCCTGTAACACCGGTTCGCTTGACGCTTTGCGCCACCCACCGGGTCGTCCGAGACCCCGATATGTACTTCCCTGCTACTCCCCCCTCCTCCTGCGGCGATAACGCCGCGGCGCCGCTGCTGCTCAAGCGCGGCGAGCGTTTCCTGGCCCCCGACGTCTACCGCACCTGCCTGGACGGGCGCGAGGCGGTCGTCAAGGACTACTCCCGCTACCGCGGCACCCCCGTTTCGCTGATCGCGCGGCTGATGGTGCGCCGTGAAGCACGCATGCTGCAGCGCCTCGGCGGCTGGAAGCATGCCCCCGCGCTGCTCGGCACCCTGGGCGGCCTGGCGCTGGGCATGGAGTTCATCCCCGGCCAGACCCTGAGCACCGCGCAGGCCGTCGGCAATGACGTGTTCGAGCAGCTGCAACACGCGCTCAGCCGCCTGCACGCCGCCGGCATCACCCACAACGACCTGCATGGCACCAATGTGGTGGTCAGTGGCGGCGTGCCGGTGCTGCTGGATTTCACCTCCGCCTGGCGCGTACCCCGCTGGCTGCGCCGCGGCCCACTGAGCCGGCAGATGCGCCGCAGCGACATGAAGAACCTGCTGAAAATCCGCCAGCGTGTGACCGGCCAGGCCCCGAGCGCCGCGCAGGCCGCACTGGTGGCCGACCCGGGCTGGGTTGCCGCCGTGCGGCAGGGCTGGAAGCGGTTCTACAAGTGGGCGAAGCGGCGTTAAGCGCTGTTCGCCCCTGCATTGCTTGCGCGACTGCCGTATGCCCCTGCATTTGCCCGGGGTCACACGCCCGATTTGCTCTGCGATACTCGTCGGCACGCCACTCGCAAGGACGCTGGGGATGCCGACACCTGAACACACCCGCCTGCTGACTTTAGCCGCAAGATCCATACTGCGCCCCTTGGGCTGCGTGCAAAAGGGCCGTTCGCGCACCTGGCTTGACGACCAGGGCTGGTGGGTCGGGGTGGTCGAGTTCCAGCCTTCGGCATGGGACAGGGGCAGCTACCTCAATGTCGGCGCCTGCTGGCTCTGGGAAGAAAAGGACTATCTGTCCTTCGACGTGGGCGGCCGCGTTGCCGGATTCGAACGCTTCACCGAAAGCGCCGAGTTTGCCTCGGCCGCACAGGCACTGGCCGAGCAGGCCGCCGCCGAGGTACTGGCCCTGCGTGACCGTTTCCCCACCCCGGGGCATGTGCGTGCATTGATGAGCCGCCACCCCAAACCGGGCATCCGCGAACACATTCATGCGGGCATCACTGCCGGGCTCGCGGGCGCTTACGACGAGGGTCGCAGGCACTTGGCACTGGCCGCTACGGAAACCCACCCAGCGCCATGGGTCGATGTGCTGAAGCAACGCTGTGCCGAACTCATGCCGCTGCTGCAACCTGATGGCGGCTTCGAGGCAGAGATCGCCGCCACTGTGACGCGCACCCGTCGTGCGCTCGGTCTGCCGGAGTGGCGGTCGTCCCCCCTCATTCCGCCGGGCTGATCACACCGGGAGGGCTCGTCATCGCATACGGGTGTTCGCGCCGCCCGATCCCGTCTGTAGAGTCGAGCCTGCTCGACTCTACGACAAAGGGGTCAAGCATCCCGGCGCCCAGACTGCGCAGCGGTCCAGCCCCCCCCCCCCCCCCGCTGTAGTTGGCCGCCCACACCCCCACTTACAACGCGTCCGCGTCCAACTCGCCGGTACGAATACGCACAACGCTGCCCAGGTCGTACACGAACACCTTGCCGTCACCAATCTTGCCGGTGCCGGCGGCCTTCACGATGGCCTCAACCACCGCCTCCACCTGGTCATCGGTCACCGCCACTTCCAGCTTCACCTTCGGCAGGAAATCGACCACATACTCCGCGCCACGGTACAGCTCGGTGTGGCCCTTCTGGCGACCAAAGCCCTTCACTTCCGTCACCGTGATACCAGTGACCCCTCGCTCGGCCAGCGCTTCGCGCACGTCATCGAGCTTGAACGGCTTGATCACCGCCATGACCATCTTCATCGTCTATCTCCTGTCTTCCGGCGTGGAGGATAGCGCCTGAACGCGGCCCGTGCGAAGCCGCGAATGCCTGTCCGGGCAGTGGGCGCCAGCAGTATCCTTGTGCCCGAATGGCCTGCCCGCGCCGGATGCACGGGCCCACCCCCACGGAGCACCCCATGATCGACCTGAATCAAATCGATGACCTCGCCCGTCGCCTCAGCGACCTGGTGCCGCCGGGCCTGCGCGAATCGCGCGAGGAGCTGCAGGCCACCTTCAAGAGCGCGCTGCAGGCCGGCCTGGCCAAGCTCGACCTGGTCACCCGCGAGGAGTTCGAAGTGCAACGTGCCGTGCTGCTGAAGACCCGCCAGAAGCTGGACGCACTGGAAACCGCCGTGCGCGAGCTGGAAGGGCGCGGCGCCGCAGAATGAAAAAAGGAGGCGCACCGCGCCTCCCGTTTACAGATTATTTCCCGGATGGGGCCTTGCAGCAAGGCCCACCGGGCGCCCTAGACTCGCCGGCCTGTCGATCCGGCAGGACACGCAGGGGCAGTGCCGATGGCGCAGGACACCGAATGGACACCCGTTTCGCATGACACCTGCGACCAGGTCGCCGGGCCGTTCTATCACGGCACCCGCGCTGATCTGGCGGTGGGCGAGTTGCTGAGCGCGGGCTACCGCTCCAACTATCGCGACAGTGTGGTGATGAACCACATCTACTTCACCACGATTGCCAAGGGCGCCGGGTTGGCTGCCGAGATGGCCCGGGGCGAGGGGCGGCCGCGCGTGTATGTGGTGGAGCCGACCGGGCCGTTTGAGGACGACCCGAACGTGACCAACAAGAAGTTTCCCGGGAACCCGACGCGGTCGTACCGGAGTGCGCAGCCGTTGCGGGTGGTTGGGGAGATTGTGGAGTGGGAGCTCTACGACCCGGAATTCGTTCGGCAGTTGAAGGCGTTTGTTGCTTCGGGGAGTGGGGAGATCATCAATTGATGGGGTGAAGGGCGCCCACTGCGGCTGACGGAAGAGCAATAGAGCTGGATATCGGGCTTTGTCTGATTTCGGCCAAAAGCGGACGCCCCGTACACAAGTCTGAGTGGGCTCGTAGGCGATCGTGCGGTTCAGCACATCGCTCCAGCTTGCCGCGAACTGTTCGCCAGCCAGGCTTGCGAGACCACCAGATTGAGACGGGGCAACGCGCTGTTGTCCGGCATCTGTTCGCGGTTGAGCAGTTCGATGGCGACGATCTCGTAGACGGGCAACCATAGGTGCACGTTTTTCCTATGTTGCGCGAGGTCTCAAAACCTTTGGTTGCAAGGGCCCGCGGATAGGGCAGGCGTCAGCTGCGGACTGGCCCTAGCCATCCACCGATGGTGCAGAGCATCGTCCTCATGCCGCTCCAAACTCGCCGATCCTTGAAAAATGAGCAGATCTCTTGAAGAGCTGGAGGAGGGCGACGGTCGCGCAATGCGGACGAAGCATCCGAATAGTGCCAGCCACTCAGGAGCAACGGGGGCCGTGATCGCCAAAGTGGCGCTCGCTTTGGATCTCGGGCTGTCGCCATCCGCATCGGTGATGAAACACTCGATCTTAGTGACATCAGCACCGTCGCTCGCCAATTGCCACAGCGCCGCCCGCCATGCCACTAGGTGCGCATCGGCGGCCAGCTTTTCCATGATCCGCATACGCCAGCTCGATACGTTGAGCTTCGGGAAAATGGTCTTGAAATCTGCATCCAGCTGTTCCTCGTGCGAGGACATTGGAATGACCCGTAATGGTCGCTCTTGTTCGTAGCATGTGGAGACTGTCGTTGAATCCAACTCAACCGAGATGGAGGCGCACATGCAGCAATTTTTCTACCGGCGTGCTTACAAGCTCACGAAACTGCCAGGGCAAGCCCCCAGTGGTGAACTGACGCACTCCCGATTTCGCGCCGGACGTCCATCAACCGAGTCGCCGTACAACATACTTCCCATACGAAAAATAGAGGAATCCGATAATCAGCGCGTGCACGACTGCAAATGGTATGTACTGCTTCCAGAGAAGAGTCAGCGCCAAGCCCACCCCTGGTATAAGGTAGATCGCAAGAATAGTTGCCCACTTTCCGTCATGCCCGACAGCTAGAGATTCGCCATTCTTGGCGCCTGATCCGGAGATGAACCAAGCCAGCGCAAACGCCGAGACAAGCATGATCCAGAATGGCGGATTACTTCGACCCTCCAGGAAGTCAGCTCCTAAGTATCTCAGCAGCATGATCACGAAGATCGTCTGAAGGACCATAAAGATTGCGACAAGAACCGAACCGCCGAAGCGACGCCAACCTGCGTCGAACTCGGCCCACATCTCCAGGTTGCTCGCAACGAGAAATGCATATGAGTATGGAGCCCGCAAAATTCGCAGCACCCTGGTAGACAATCCTATCGAGCCTCTTGGTGCTTTCCCGGACATCCCAGTAGTCCTCAGCCTGCTGCAATTCGCTTCATATCGGGCCTCTTCCTCATGATCTGAAGAGCACCATCACGCCGTTCCTAATTCTTGACTTCTAAGGACGCCTGCCATTCAGAGAGCTGCTTCCCGGCATTCGGCCCAATGGTGGGAGTGTACTTCAGGTGCCGCATCGGCATGTCGGCCATGCTCTATGTCCACTTCCGGCCAAGAGCGGACATCAATCGCAAGAGCAGGAGCCTTCCAGATCGAGGAACAGTGGCGCGAGAGTCTGGGCCCCGCCAGGCCAGCTGGCTACGCGCTTCTCAAGCTCGACTCTTACCGCGCCACTGCAAGATGATTACCGGCTAGCGACCTCGGTCTATGGGCTGCTTCATGCCAGAACTAGGCATCTACCCCAGCGATTCGTCACTCCCGCCTTTCCGCCTGGATATGGATAGACGAAACACCAGAAACCAAGGAATGGCTGGACCAAGCATCCAGCTCTTCTGCAATTGAGCCACTCAGGAGCCATCCGCGGCCGGTGCACTGAGCCGAAGCCAGGGCAAGAACCACAAATTCAGGCCACGATTGCGCGGCATGACGGGAGCAAGCACTCACCACGAAGCCGCCCTTGTGATATGGCTCGGCGTGGAGATTGCTGACTTCAAGACCTGCTTGCTCAAACATCCGCGCCGCGACCTTGAGAGCCGCCTGCTGCGATGTGCAATTGGTGAACAAGCGCCAGTACAACTCCATGAGTCCACTATCTTCCTGAAGGCCCTCCGGGCGCGGTTGCGCTACTTATAGCAGAAGGCGCGCACGACCTTTCCCCTCTTGCCACCCGAGGTGCCAGCACCAAGGAACAGATGGTTGAAGAGCGCCCACGGCTTGAACAGCGAGCACCCTGGCATGAATCCCGAGAAGATCAACTTGAGCTGGGGCCGGAGAATCGAGAAGTTCTTGATCGGTCCTCTATGTTCCTGTCGCACGCCACCATCAATGCGCAGGCTGCACCTTCAGCGCGCTTGAACCCCTTCGCAGCAGATACAGTGCCACCAGGAACGGCCACAGCGAGTTGATCGACGAGAACAAACGCTGGGTCAGCCCCCTATAGCCCTCCGGATCCGCGCCCACCACGTTCAACCAGAGATAGACGATGCTCGCGATGCTCACCATCGCGGTCACGGCGTACGCCCTTCGGTTGGCAGACCACGCGCTCAATTCGATGTGCGACATCGCCGGTGCAATGATGTTTGCGATGCCGATGGTGTAGAAGCCGTGCATCGGATGGCCCATGGGCCAGAGCCCGTTGGTCAGCATGGAAATGCCGAAGACCAACCAGCAGATCGCGCCTACGGCAATCCGCCGACCGGACTCCCGCCACACCCCGATGGCAAACGCCACGAAGCCCACGCCGGAGCCGAGGGCGGCGATCCTGCCGCAGATGCTTGCGAGCGTTGGCGCCTGCAGCAGCTCGCTGGCGTGCTGCGCAAGCGGGTTGTAGCCCGGTGCGAACACGGCGGCAACACTGGTCCAGAACAGGAACCACGGAAGCGGGACCAGACCCGCGCAGAGAAGCAGTCGGCTGCGGCGTGACATGTACAGTGGTCCTTGTTTGGCCTGCGCCAGTGGGTGGAATCCAGTCGAACGCTGCAGAACCTTCCTACTGCGGCCAGGGCGATCTTGAGTGACTACATCAGTAGTCAGGTTGCGCGCGGCACTCGGTAGGTTCAATAGGCAAGAAGTCATTTAAACCATCTCGCGGGTGTCGCAGCGGTTCGGTTGCATGAGCGATCACACATGCCCGATGAGCGAGTGCTGTCGCATTTGCCGCGCCCTGCGTCTCTGGCGGAAGGTTCTGACGACTCCGTTCCAGAAGTGCCGCTGCGCCTGGCACGCCAAGGCTCTCGCCCCTTTCCACGCTATGCGACAATGCCAAAAGCGTCTCGGGTTTTGGCGGCATTGACCCCTACCCGTTGGCATTCCGCACAACAGCAGGTAATCGTTACTGCGCCACCGTGCATCGGTGGTCGGGACTCGAAAACCCGGATTGCTAGACGTAAGTTTGCGCTTGCCAGCCGGCACCACCGCGCGTGGTGCCGGCTGGCAATCCGTCTGCCGGCTATGGCGGGCGGGGCGTGGGGGCCTCGTGCCCGCCGGCTTTGTCTAGCAACCGGTTTTCGAGCCACGCCCTGTCCGCCACCTTTATCGGTGGCGGCTTCTGCCTGCATGCACGGAGCCCGCCATGACCACACCGCACTCCCCGCCCCCGCGCCCCATCCACGAAGCGCCGTCACCCAAACCTGCGCTGGACCCCAACAGCCTCATCGCCATCCTGCACGCCATCGGCGCGGGCGCTGCGGCCGACGGCCAACCCTGGCCCGAGCGGCACCATCTACGCAGCCGGCAGATGGCGTTGTCCGATGCCGACTGCGCGCTCACCGGCCAGCGCATCATGCAGGAGATCCTGCTGGCGGCCGAGCGCACGCGCCAGAACGGCGAGCGAGAGCAGTACGTGGGTGACCGGGTGATGGAGGGGCTGGTGATGGCCGATCTGGCGCTGACCGCCTTCATCCACGAGCGGATGCGACCCAAGGACTGAGCGCACTTATGGCGCTGGGTTTTCTGCCTGTGTACGGGGGTGACGAATGAAGAAGCACGGCCTGGCCGCTGCGGCGGTGTGCGCCTCGATCATGGCGGCGGTGTGGATGGGCTGGCCCGAGCCAGCGGGCGATCAGGTGTGGGCCTACCAGAAGCTGCAGCCGGCCGATTACCGCCTGCTGCACAGTGATGCGCTGGGCTTCGTCACTGCGAAAGCCCACGAGGGCTTTGAACTGCACGCGCGCCATGCCGGGGCGACGTCCTTCGAGATCCGGTGCAAGGGCGTGCTGGTGATGGACGTGGAGAACGCACCCTCGCGCGTGCTGATCCGGATGCCTGCCGATGCACGATGGCGGGCGCCGGATATCGAACGCGTGCGCATCCGCCTCGAGCGCTGGATGAACTCTCAGCGGAAACTGGGACGGTTACTCTAGGAAGACGCAGAGCCACTGTTGGTCGAGGCGTGCTCTGGGTGCTCTGGCGAGTGTGGACCAGGCGAACACCGGCCAGAATCCTCCTAGCCAATTCGCCAACAATCCCTGATAGCCCCCGCAGACCACCTGCCGCACCATCAAACGCCCCTCCGCAGGAAACCACACATGAGCCTGGCACTGGTCCACAGCCGTGCCCGCGCCGGGGTCAATGCCCCGCTGGTGCGGGTGGAAGTGCACCTCTCTGGCGGCCTGCCTGTCACTCAGATCGTGGGCTTGGCCGAAGCCAGCGTGCGCGAATCCCGCGAGCGCGTGCGTGCCGCCCTGCTCTGCGCGCGCTTCGACTTTCCGCAGCGGCGCATCACCTTGAACCTGGCGCCCGCCGACCTGCCCAAGGAAGGTGGGCGTTACGACCTGGCAATTGCGCTGGGCATTCTTGCCGCGAGTGGTCAAGTCGATCCGCAGTCGCTGCTGCAGTACGAGTTCCTGGGCGAGCTGGGCCTGACCGGTGAACTGCGCCCGGTGGCGGGTGCACTGCCCGCCGCAATCGCCGCCGCTGAAGCCGGGCGCATCCTGGTGGTGCCGCCGGGGAATGCGGCCGAGGCGGCGTTGGCCGAGCATGCCGATGTGCGCGTGGCCCGCACGTTGCTGGAGTGCTGCGCCGGGTTAGGCAATCCGCGTCTGTTGCCACCCGTGGAGCGTGTGGACGCGACACCGTTGCCGCTGCCGGATCTGGCCGACGTGCGCGGGCAGGCGCATGCGCGGCGAGCGTTGGAAGTGGCCGCAGCGGGTGGACACCATTTGCTTCTGATCGGCAGTCCCGGCTGCGGCAAGACGCTGCTGGCCTCGCGCCTGCCCAGCCTGTTGCCGGATACCGAGGAAGCCGAGGCTTTGCAGCTGGCTGCGATTGCATCGGTGAGCGGTGAGGGGCTGGACCCAAGACGATGGCGGCAACGGCCCTTTCGGGCACCGCATCACAGTGCCAGTGCGGCGGCGCTGGTGGGTGGGGGCAACCCGCCCTGCCCCGGTGAAATCTCGCTGGCCCACCAAGGAGTCCTCTTCCTTGATGAGCTTCCAGAGTGGAACCGCAGCGCGCTGGAGACCCTGCGCGAGCCACTGGAGTCCGGCCACATCCGCATCGCCCGCGCGGCACGCAGCGTGCAGTACCCCGCGCGGTTCCAACTGGTGGCCGCGATGAATCCCTGCCCGTGCGGCTGGGCCGGTGACCGCAGCAACCGCTGCCTGTGCAGCGACGAACGTATCAACCGTTACCGTGCGCGGGTGTCCGGCCCACTGCTGGACCGTATCGACCTGCATATCGGCGTGACCCGGATGGACGCGGTGGAGCTGCGGGAGAGCACGCCGCTGGGTGAGCCCAGCGCATCGGTGCGTGAGCGGGTGGAAGCCGCGCATGGCCGGCAGCAGGCGCGTGGTGGGCTCAATGCGCATCTGTTGCCGGCGGCACTGCGTGCCTGCACGAAACTGAGCGAGGCCGATCAGGTTCTGTTGGAGCAGGCCATCGAGCGTCTGCAGCTTTCGGCACGGGCGATGCACCGGATTCTGCGCGTGGCGCGCACGATTGCGGATCTTGCGGGTTGCGAGGTGATCCAGACCGCGCATCTGGCTGAGGCGATCGGGTATCGGCAGTTGGATCGGGGAAATGCATGAGCCTGATTGCCGGGAGCCCTCATCCGCACGGGAGCAGCAACAATCAAAAAAATACCCCGGCCGCATGCCCAGAAGGACAGAGACGGTAGCGGGGTGTACCTGACCACGCTACCGCACGGGAGACAAGCATTGCGATCAGCCGCAGTGAATGCGGAAGGTGCATCTACCACGCACGGCCTTCTACCTACAGTTGGGTGCGAAGAGCGGTCGACCAACAGTCGTCCCCACCAAGGGCGTGCATCACGCTGCGGAATCCACCCGCCCCCGCTTCGCCAGCAACGCCACCCGACGGCTGACCAGCGCGTGCAGCTCCGCCAGCTCCGACGCCCGGTCAGCCGTCATGTTGTCGCCGAACAGCACCCGCGACAGTCCCGCCGCGTCGCTGTCGTTCGGGTGCTGCCAGCGGTCCCGGTACACCTTCTGGCACACCAGCCAGGCCAGACGCAGCCCCCCACCGGGCAACGGACGGACCACGCGCTCGTAGACGTGCCAGAACTGGTACTCGGCCTGCAGGTCGATCACAGGCGTCACGGAGGGCGCCTGCCTGAGCCGTCCCGGGCTCCGGATGTCAAACAACGGTGATCGCGGGTTGTACTGAGCCATGCCGACAGGATGACCCAGCAACATTGTGGGAACCTTGCGCCGCCGCCAGAAAATCCCTGTTGATTGCCCAAGGGGGGGCCAGGTGGATTGGGGGGGGCCGCCAAGTGCATCCACGCATGGCGTGGATCTACCTAGAAGGCCATCGAGGTGCTGAACATCAGCTGCCGGGGCGCGCTGCGCTGCAGGGTCTGGTAATCGCCCGAGAACGACGAGCCGGCGATGGTGGCAGTGCCGATGTTGTGGCGGTTGAACAGGTTGCTCACGTCCAGCCGCAGCTCCAGGCCGGGCACGGCGCTATCCGCACCGAAGCGGTAGGCGGCATAGGTGTTGACCTGCCAGAAGGTCGGCACGCGGATGTCGTTCTCGTAGGTAAAGGGCTGGCGCAGGTAGGAGGTGCTGGTGGCACCAAAACGCCAGTCACCGAAATGCGCCGACAGGTCGCTGACCAGCGAGATCTGCGGGTAGCCCGGCTGGGCGTTGCCCTTGATCGGGTACACCGTGTCGCCCACCACGAAATCGCTGTCGTAGTACGAACGGGCCACGGCCACACCCTGGTAGAACTGCAGGTGGTCGGTGAGGTCCGCGGTGATGCCGAGGTCAGCGCCGATCACGTGCATCTTCGGCATCAGCCGCACCGTGTTGATCTGCGCGAACTGGGTGCCGATGGCGGCCGACAGCAGTCGGTTGCGGATGTCGTTGTAGAACACATCGCCGGTGATCGTCAGCCGGTCGAAGCGATGCGATGCGCCCACGGTGAGGTTCCAGTTCTTCTCCGGGCGCAGCGTGCCCGCCACGCGGTCGAACTCTTCCTGGTCGGTGATGGTCCACGCCGAGGCGGTGTAGCCGATGTTGCCGCGCTGGGCGACGCGATAGCCGTTCATGGTGTTGGCCAGGTCGATGAAGGCATCAGTGGATTCGGTCGGGCTCCAGAACAGCGAGACATGCGGCAGGAAGCTGCTCTTCGCGCGCAGCGTGCCGTTCACCGGTCGATCCTTGGCGTCACCGAGGCCGCCGCCGCTGGTGCGGAAGTCCACGGCCTTGAAGCCGACACCCAGCTTCAGTGTGTCGTTCAACACGATGTCGTCCTGCAGGTAGAACTGGCGCGAGCGGGTCACCCAGCTCGATGCGTTGTCGGTCTTGAACGCTGGACCGTACACGTCGAACGGGCCGGTGGCCTTCAATGGCGGGCCTTCGCCCAGCAGCGGCTGCTGGTACCACTCGGTCTTGGCCGCGGCCTTGCTCTTCTCCTGCCAGAAACCGGCAGTGAAGGTGTGCGCGCCGGTCTCGAACTGCAGGTTGAGCATGCCCCCCAGGCGGTTGAGGCGCGGCGTCTGCACCTGTTCGGAGAACGGTGCGCCGTTGGGTGACGGCACGGAGGGGTCGGTCAGCGTGGCCTGCGTGTGGCTGTTGGCGTTGTACAGCTGCACGTTGCCGTTCAGTGCCGGGGTGATCTGGAAACGATGGTTGATCGAGGACACGCGGTCGCGGGTGGTCTGGCCGGTGTCGTACGGAATCAGTTCGGAAAGCTCGCCACAGGTATAGGCACCGCAGGATTTGTCCGCGTTCTCCGGCGAGGCCACGTACCAGGCCCAGGCGTAGTCCGGATAGAAGATGTCGGCCTTCCAGCCCAGCTTGCGGATCATGTCGAAGGAGATGTTGTTGTAGCCCCACACCTTGGCCTTGCTGTCGGACAGGAACACGGTGAAGTCACCCCAGGCGACGTCCTGCTGCAGCTTCAGGTCGCCGCGCAGGAAGTTCTGCGTGCCCTCGCCCTGGTACTTGTCGGCCGACACACGCTGCAGGTCGACCAGCACCTTCGGGCCATGCTCGCCCAGCTGGCCGCTCTGCCCGGATACGGTGGTGACCAACGTGTTGTTGCTGCCCACGCCCTGCTTCACGCGCAGACTGGGCGTGTCCTGCAGCTCGCGCAGGCGGTATTCCAGGCTGCCGCCGTTGACGCTGCTGGAGAACACGCTGACCGGTGCGCCACCCGGGCTGACCGTGATCGCGCCGATGCCATCGGGCACGCCCACGTTCACCACGCTGGTGCCGGTAAGCGAGAGGAAGCCGTTGTCGTTCAGCGGCACGCCTTCGAAGGTGATGCCCATTTCATTCATGCGGAAGCCGCGCACGAACAGGCTGGTGGCCGAGATGTCCAGGCCCAGCCCGTCGGTGGCGGTGTAGCTGGCGCCGGGTACCTGCTTGAGCATGGCCAGGCCGTTGTTGCCGGTGACCATCGCGTCGAGGTCTTCGGCCTTGATGATGTAGCGGTTCGGGCCAACCACCTGGGTCGGTGCAACGGCGGCGCCGCGCGGCGTTGCGATGACCTGCAGGGCGTTGAGCGTGGTGGGCGAGTCGTGCGCGGCATCGTGCGTTTCTGCGGCGTACGCAGGTGCGGTGATGGCCGCGATGATGGCCAGGGCGAGGCACGTCGTGGGTGGGGTGTTCATGGGCAGATCCAGGGTGCAGGGGGAGAGCGGCGCAGGCGCACGCCCAGCGCGATGCAGCGCCGGTGTCGGCGCCCTGGCTGGCGATGCGATTGCGTTGAAGGGATGACCGCGCGGTGCGCGCCGGTCAGTGGCAGACGAGGACGATCATCGGCCGTGGCATTCGATGGCGTGATTTCGACGTGCGAAATTCTTGCATCGCACTGCCGCATCCGCCATTGCACCGTGGTACAGCGTCGATGGCGGTGGGGATGGGTGGGCTATACGCAGGTATAGATCCAAGCCAGGCTAGCGAGCAGTCGTGGACTGCTTCCACTCATCGATCAAAGCCACAACGGCAGCATGCAGCTGGGCGGCATCAAGCTCATACGCATGGCGATCCATCTCTTCGCCGCAATACATGTCGGCAGCACAGAAGATGTTGGACAGGCACGTTGAAAGCGCTGCGTCATCCAAAGCCAGCACGTCAAGATCCCGCTCGATCCTCCACAGCTCGATGTAGGACTCGGAGAAGACCTGCGCCGACATCCGCTCGTTGGCAAAGGACTGAGCAAACATCATCAACGTCCAGCTCATGATGTGCTCCGGATCACTGCAGAACGAAGCGCTCAATCGCGCGCGCCACGCCTTCATCGGCGTTGCTGGTGGTTTCAAATCGCGCCACCGCCTTCACCGCATCGATGGCATTTCCCATCGCCACGCTGGTGCCGGCGTACTGCAGCATGGTGAGGTCGTTTTCCTGGTCGCCGATGGCCATGACGTTGGCGCGGTCGATGCCCAGGTACTCGGCCAGCTTCTGCAGGCTCGGCCCCTTGCCGGCGCGGTGGTCGAACACTTCCAGGAAGAACGGTGCACTCTTCAGCACCGCGAAGCGCTCGGTCAGCGCGCTGGGCAGGCGCGCGATGGCGGCATCCAGCACGTCGGGCGCGTCGATCATCATCAGCTTGATGAAGGACATGGACGGGTCCATGTCTTCCACGCGGCGGTAGGACAGCGGCATCCGCGAAAGATGCGAGTCGGCCACGGTGTAGTAGCTGATGTCCTGGTTGGGCGTGTACATGCGCTGGCTGTCCAGCGCCTGGAAGTGCACGCCCAGTTCGCGGGCCACCTGCTCGCAGAACAGGAAGTCGTCGAAACTGAGCGGGTACTCGACCACGGTTTCACGGGTGCCGATGCGCTGCACCAGGCCGCCGTTGCAGGCGATGCAGTAGTCGTCGTCGCCGGTGATGCCCAGCTCGTGCAGGAACGGTGCCAGTCCCGGCACCGGGCGGCCACTGGTCAGCACGATGTGCACGCCCAGCGCGCGCGCCTGCGCGATGGCCTGTTTGACCCGCGCGGTGAGCGTGTGGGTAGGGTCCAGCAGGGTGCCATCCATGTCGATGGCGACCAGTTCGATGGTCGATTGCCTGCGGCCCATGTCCATTGCGTTCAACTCGTGCGGGGCACGCCAGTTTACCCCCTCATGCCCGGTTCACCTCTTTGCCCACGCTGGCCGGGATACTGCGGGAGCCTGTGCGTCCCCCACCGCAGGACGGCCCATTGACCGCCCTTCCCTGGAGAACCTTGCGACGCATGACCTACCGTGCCCCCGAAACCAACGACAGCGCCCCCCTGGCCCAGCAGATCGAGCAGATGATCGACGAGCTGCCCGGCGAACAGGTCAGCGTCGGCACCCTGCTCAGTGCGCTGGGCGATGAAGGCCTGCTGCTGATCGTGATCCTGCTCTCGGCCATCTTCATCATTCCCGTATCGATTCCCGGCCTGAGTACGGTGTTTGGCGCTTCGATCCTGCTGATCGGCCTGAGCCGGGTGCGCAACCGCCCGCTATGGGTGCCGCAGAAGCTCGCCCGCCGCGAGATCGCCACCGACAAGCTGAAGGCCAACCTCGGCCGTGCGCTGAAGTGGGTGCACCGCATGGAGCGGCTGTCGCGGCCGATGCGGCTGGCGGTGATGGTGCGCTCGAAGAAGATGATGCGCCTGAACAACCTGGCGCTGGTCGTGGCCACCCTGCTGCTGATGGCGCCGGCCGGGCCGATTCCCTTCAGCAACACGCTGCCGGCCCTGGCGCTGATGTCCTTTGCGATCGGCTTCATCCAGCGCGATGGCGCGGCGGTGGCGGCGGGCTACGCGTTCGTGGTGGCCACGATGGTGTATTTCGGCGTGCTGCTGGGCGGCGTCGGGTTTGCCGCCGAGTCGGTGTTCAGCGGGTTCCGCAGCAGTACCGCGGAACTGTAGAGCCGAGCCCACGCTCGGCTGCTCTTCGTTCGGTGCACGGAAACCCGCGCGCTGCGCGCGCAAGCCGAGCATGGGCTCGGCTCTACAGAATTACTTGGCCGACACCCGCCACACCACGTCGCCCACGTCGTCGGCCACCAGCAGTGCACCTTCGGCATCCATCGCCATGCCCACCGGTGCGCCCATCAGGGTCTTTTCATCCTTCGAGGCAAAGCCGCTGACCACGGTCTGCGGCCGTCCGGTCGGCTTGCCGTCCTTGAATGACACGTAGACCACTTCGTAGCCGCTCAACGGCGAGCGGTCCCAGCTGCCGTGCTCGCCGATGAAGGCGCCGCCGTGGTACTGCGCCGGCAGCGCCTGCCCGGTGTAGAACAGCAGGCCCAGCGGTGCCACGTGCGAGCCAATGGCATAGTCCGGCACGATCGCCTTGGCCACCAGATCGGGCCGCTGCGGCTGCACGCGCTCGTCCACGTGCTGGCCGTAGTAGCTGTAGGGCCAGCCATAGAAGCCATCTTCCTTCACCGAGGTGAGGTAGTCCGGCACCAGATCGGCACCGATCTCATCGCGCTCGTTCGCGACTGCCCACAGTTGGCCGGTGCTCGGCTCCCAATCCAGCCCGGTGGGGTTGCGGATGCCCGAGGCGTAGATGCGGCTGCCACGGGTGGCCACGTCCACCTCCAGTACCACTGCGCGCCGGTATTCAACGGCCAGGCCGTTCTCGGTGATGTTGCTGTTGGAGCCCACGCCCACGTACAGCTTGCTGCCATCGCGGCTGGCCAGCAGTTCCTTGGTCCAGTGGTGGTTGATGGTGCTGGGCAGGTCGGTGAACTCGCGGCCCTTGTCGGACATGCGGGTTTCGCCGGGTACGTAGTGGTACTGCATGATGTTGCCGGTGTTGGCCACGTACAGCGTGTCGCCGATCAGCTGGATGCCGAACGGCGAATGCAGGCCTTCGATATAGACGTGTTGGGTCCAGGCGTTGGAGCCGGGCGTGCGCCGCAGCAGGGTGACCCGGTTGCCGCCCTTGCCGGCCTTGCCCGAGCGCGCCTTCACCTTGCCGGCGATCCACTGCTTGGGCGTGGTGACCGGCTCTTCGCCGGGGCCATTGCCCTCCACCACCAGCACATCGCCATTGGGCAGGGTCAACAGCCGCCGCGGATGCTGCAGGTTGGCGGCGATGCGTTCGATCTGCAGGCCTTCGGCCACCGTGGGTGACTGGCCATCAGCCCAGCCCACGCCCCGCGGCACCTGCATCGGTGGCATCAGGAAGTTCTTCGGTGCCGGCAGCGGCGGCTTCGCACCGGACTGGTCGGTGGGGTGGTATTCGGCCTTGCCGGCGCAAGCCGACAGGGTGACGGCCAGTGCCAGCGCAGCCAGGGTGGGCGGGATGTGCTTAGCCATGACGACCTCCCCGCAGCACCGGCGGCTGCAGTGACAGCAGGATCAGGCCCAGGGCGATCAGGGCCACGGTCAGCGCCGACAGGATCGTACCGGGCACCGCGACGGCATAGGCATCGCGGCTGTGCACGAAGGCATTCCAGATGGCCAGCACGACCGCGACCAGGTTGAGGAAGAAGTCGATGCGGTCGATGCGGGTAGCGGTGCCGTTGCGGCGCCAGACCGCGAACAGGTTGATCAGGCGCGGCAGGATGGCGATCAGCAGGCCGAAGGTGATCAGCCAGGCCGCAGCCTTGCCCCACATCACCTCGGCGCTGTTGAGGTAGATCGCATCGAAGATCAGGGCGCCGACGAAGAAGCCGAAGGGTATGGGGTTCAACAGGCTGAACAGCGTAGTGCCAAGGCCGCGATGGGCCTGGGCGAGCGGATTGACCATCATCGTGCTCCGATGCGGAAGGGTGCACGGGGTGTAGTAGCACAGCGGGATGTGAGGGCGCGCGATGACGCCGGGATGGGATTGCCACTCCCGCCGAACAGGCACCGCGCTACGCGGATTCGTCCTCGCGCACCTCGTGGAAGGGCAGCATCGTCTCGAAGCCGAATTCGTGTTCCATGCTGGTGCGGACCAGGCCGCCAATGGCGTAGCGGCTGGTGTTGGCATGCACGTCGATGCCACCGGGCCGCCACTCGGTGCGCAGATGCAGCGTCTCTACGCGTCGCATGACGATCCGCTCCTCCTGTAGCAGCGCGCGACGGTGCTTCTTCATCAACAGGCGCAGCGGTTTCACCGTGGTGATGCCGAATGCTGCCAGCTCGGGCAGCAACTCAGCGATATCGGCATCGTCGCCATAGTCGTGGCTGCGCGTATGCACGGCCAGCACCACCTTGCGGATGGCGGCGACCGAGAGCGGGGTCTGGTCTGCGCGCGCACGGCCGCGCTGCCGTTCGTTCTTCATGTGTGTGGTCATCTGCAAGTAGTTCTCCCTGTTTCCCACGACTCAAATTCAACCGCGCGAAGATGGCGTGAAGATATTTGTGTGCACTGTCATAACCAGACGCACTAAGCGTTTGTGACGTAATTGGCACATCTGCAGATTGAGTGTGTGAAGAGGTAGGGGGTTCTTCGTTGTGTCGCGTTTGGCTCGTTGCGATGGGGCAGTTCCGCCCCGCCGTCCTGCCATGCCGATTCACAACAGAAGGATTCGTGTATGAAGCGACACACGCAACGCTCCGCGCCACCGCGCTCCGCGCGCCTGGCCCTTGCCACTGCCCTGGTGCTGGGCAGCCTGGCCGTCACCGCCCAGGCCCAGCAGGCTGACCCGCTGGCCGGTCGCCAGTGGCACCTGCTCAACACCGGACAAGCCGTGCTGGGCGATACCCGGCCTGTGGCCGGCAACGATCTGAACGTGGACGGGCTGTTCCGCAACGGCATCCGCGGCCAGGGCGTCACCATCGCCATCGTCGATGATGGCCTGCAGATCGCACACCCGGACCTGGCTGCCAACATCGCGGCAGTCGCAGGCAAGAACTTCGCCAACGGTTCCAACAATCCGACGCCGCCTGATCCCGACGTCGACAACCACGGCACCATGGTCGGTGGCATCGCCGGCGCGGTCGGGGCCAACAATCTGGGCGTGCGCGGCGTGGCTCCGGCAGCGACGCTGAAAGGGTTCAACCCGATTTCGAGGGCTGCCCAGGGCAACCAGCAGAGCAACATCGAATATGCCTGGTGGGACGGTGCCGAATCGGCGGATGTACAGGTCTTCAACAACAGCTGGGGCGCAGGCCCTGGCAATCCAAACCTGCCGTTCGCATACAGCCAGAATGACATCACCGCCTACGAGCAGGCCTTGTCAGGCACCCGCGGTGGCCGCGGCGGCATCTATGTGAAGGCAGCGGGCAACAACTTCGACAATGCTGCGATCAACCAGTTCCAGGACGTCTGCACCAACGACACCAAGAACCGCAGGACCGGCTGTGTTCCGGCTGGCCGCGATCCACGCAACAACCTGTTCAACGTGATCACCGTGGCTGCGGTGCGTGCCGACGGTGTCCGCTCCTCGTACTCGTCCACCGGCTCGGCACTGTGGGTGTCCGGCTTCGGCGGTGAGAACGGCTGGCAGCGGCAGGTCGTGCCGGGGCAGCTGGCGATCCGCTACGATCCCGCCATCCTCACCACCGACGTCACCGGCTGCGCTCAAGGCAGCAACAAGAACAGCAGCCTGCGGAACACCCTGGACGGCGACCAGTCGGCCATCGACAGCACCTGCAACTACACCGGCAAGATGAACGGCACCTCGGCCGCCACGCCGATGGTGTCGGGTGTCGCGGCACTGGTGCTGGAAACCAACCCGAACCTGTCCTACCGCGATGTGAAGTACATCCTGGCCACCACGGCCACCCGCAACGACCCGAACCAGGCGGCAGTGACCCATTCCGACGGCCGCGTGCTGGTGCCCGGGTGGACAGTGAACGCCGCCGGCCGCGCCTACAGCAACTGGTACGGCTTCGGCGTGGTCAATGCCGCGCGTGCAGTGCAGGTGGCGGAGAACTTCCAGTCGCTGGGTGCGCTGGTAGACAGCGGCTGGCGCAATACGACGCGCACCGTGGCCATCGGCAATACCTCGGCGGCCGCCGCACGCCTCACCTTCCAGCTAGCCAACGGCGCGCGCAACATCGAAAGCGTGCAGCTGGGCTTCCGCGTCAGCCACACCAACACCCGCCAGCTGCAGTTCGTGCTGATCTCGCCCAGTGGCACCCGCAGCGTGGTGCAGCCGGCTTTCACTGCGATCGGCTCGGGTACCGGTGGCGTGCAGCGCAACTTCACCAGCTGGGACCTGTTGTCCAGCAATGCCTTCCTGGATGAGAACGCCAGCGGCACCTGGACACTGGAAGTGACCGACCTGGGGCAGGCCGCGAACGCTGCATCGCGTGGCAACCTCGAATTCTTCAAGATCCGCGTTCTGGGGCACTGATGATGAAGACGACCATTCTGTTGAGCACCCTCGCCCTCGCGGCGATGACCACCACCACCTGGGCCCAGAGTTCGGGCCAGACGCCGCCAGACAAGACCCTTTCGACCGTGGATGCACAGGCGCTGAAAGCGGCAGCCACCGGCCGTTCGTTCGATGTGGGCGGCTCACGCTTCCAGCTGGCGCCTTCGGCGACCGTGCAGCAGGCCAGCGGGGGTCAGTTCAAGATCACCCAGGGCAGCGCTGCCAGCGCACCTGCAGCGGGCACCCGCAGCAAGCGCTCTACCGATGCCGCGTCGGGCGCGGCCGCACGCCTGGATGCCGGAGCCAGCAAGTTCGCCGCCGCCGTCTCCAACGATGGCGCACCGGTAGTGGCGACCTCGCGGGTCAAGGTGTTCTTCACCGATGCGGCCTCGGCCCAGCGTGCAGCCACCGCCACCGGCGGCACCGTGGTGAAGGTATCCAAGGCCTCGGGCCGCGCGATTGTGGAGTACCCGTCGGTGAATGCGGCGCTGGATGCGACCACCAAGCTGCTGTCGACCGCCGGCATCAAGGCGGCCGAGCCGGACGTGGTGCAGTGGGAAGAATCCAAGTAAAGCGTTGAGTGGTGCCCCCGGCCGGTTGGCTCTCCTGGCCGGCCGGGGGATTGGTGTGGGGGGATGTGCCGACCAACGGTCGGCACCCACGTGTCGACCAAGGTCGACATCTACCGGGGCAGCGGGCGCGACGAACAGGCGGCATCAGCCGCGCATGGCCCGGCATTACCGGGCAGCGAGCGTGTCGCTGTGCTTGCGGTTGCAGCTGGCCAGTGCGTCGTTGCCGGCGGCTGGATGAGCGGGCTCCAGCAGCAGGCGCTGCACGTCGGAGAACAGCTTCTCCACCGGCATGCCATAGGGCGCGAACAGGCGCAGACGGCCTTGGCGGTCGAACACGTAACCGCCCGCGATGTGGCTCATGGTGTAGGTCTCCGGCACCTGGCCGGGTTCCTTCTCGTAGAACGCCTTGAAGTCGCTGGCCATCGCGGCCAGTTGTGCTTCGTTGCCGACCAGTGCGATGGCCTTGGGGTCGAACGCTTCCACGTAGGTGCGCGCAACCTCCGGCGTGTCGCGCGCCGGGTCGACGCTGACGAACACCACCTGCAGCTGGTCGGCATCCTTGCCCATCAGGTGCTTGACCTGGCTCAGCTCGACCATCGTGGTCGGGCACACGTCCGGGCAGCTGGTGAAACCGAAGAACAGATAGGTCACCTGCCCCTGCAGGTCCTTCGGGCCGCGCACGGTGCCGTGGCTGTCGGGCATCGACCACTGCTGGCCGAGCTCTTCGCAGGCGATGTCCTTGGAGTAGAAGTCCATGCGCGACTGCGCACTGCAGCCGGCCAGCAGGCCGATGGCCAGGCCGGCCAGCAGCGGCAGGCGGAATCGGGGAAGGAACAACAAACGGGCAACAGCAGCAACACGCTTCACGGGTACCACCAACGCAGGCGCGGGCGGGGTCTCGGTCAGGCCTGCCCTTGGGGAAAAGAAGGCTGAGGTGCCGGGATGATCGTGCGGTCCATGCCGATCACCCCGGCCACGGTCAGTTGATCATCATGTGGTAGTGCATGCTCCAGATGATCCACACCGACAACGCGACGATGATGAACAGGATCAACAGGGTGAACACGAAGCTGGCCAGGTTCCAGCCACCTTCGGACTTGCGGTCCATGTGCAGGAAATAGACCAGCTGCACCAGGATCTGCGCCACCGCGAAGCCGACCAGCAGGAACAGCGTGAGCGGCCGCGACAGCACCGGGCTCATCACCAGTGCGAACGGCACCACGGTCAGCAGCGCGCACAGCACGAAGCCGATCAGGTAGGACTTGGTGGAGCCGTGCGCATTGCCGGCGCGCGAGGTTTCGACGTGGGCCATGTCAGAAGGCTCCGATCAGATAGACGAAGGTGAAGACGCAGATCCACACCAGGTCCAGGAAGTGCCAGAACAGGCTCAGGCACGACACGCGGGTGATGTTGGTCGGGGTCAGGCCACGGCGGTAGACCTGGTGCATGACCACCGCCATCCAGATCAGGCCGCTGGCGACGTGCAGGCCGTGGGTGGCGACCAGGGCGAAGAACGCCGACAGGTAGGCACTGGTGCTCGGGCCCGCGCCTTCGTGGATCAGGTGCGAGAACTCGTAGATCTCCATGCCGATGAACGAGGCACCGAGCACGAAGGTCACGCCCAGCCAGCGCAGCACCGCCGAGGTGTCGTGGCGATGCATCGCCAGCACGGCCTGGCCGTAGGTGATGCTGGAGACCAGCAGCAGGAAGGTCTCGGCCATCACGAACGGCAGCGAGAACAGCTCCTTGCCGGTGGGGCCGCCGGCATAGGCGGTGCTGAGCACCGCGTATGAGGCGAACAGCGAACCGAACAGCACCAGGTCGGACATGAGGTAGACCCACATGCCGAACACCTTCATGCCGCCCTGTTCGTGGCCATGGTCGTGTTCGTGGTGGTCCTCGTGCGCCTGCGTGTCGCTGGCCAGCTCGGGGCGGGTCAACAGGTTCATGCGCGTACCTCCTTCAGCTTGGCAAGGTTGGCTGCTTCGGTGCGCGCCACCTCTTCGGAACTGACGTAGTAGTCCACGTCCTCGTCATAGGACCGCACGATCAGGGTGACGATCATCGCGATGAAGCTGGCTGCGGCCATCCACCAGATGTGCCAGACCAGGGCGAAGCACAGCACCAGGATCCAGATGTTGAGGATCAGCGGCACGCCGGTGTTCTTCGGCATGTGGATCGGTGCGTACTTCTTCGGCGGCGGCGGCAGGCCGCGCTTCTT
Source organism: Stenotrophomonas sp. 78350_Sma (assembly GCF_056482105.1). Lineage (NCBI taxonomy): Bacteria > Pseudomonadati > Pseudomonadota > Gammaproteobacteria > Lysobacterales > Lysobacteraceae > Stenotrophomonas > Stenotrophomonas sp. 78350_Sma. The sequence goes on from NZ_CM151182.1 coordinate 4,454,516, forward strand.
CGCTTCGTGGAAGGCGTCCAGCTCATCGGCCTTGGGCACCACGGCGAAGTTGTAGAACGGTGGCGGCGACGGCGTGGCCCATTCCAGCGTGCGTGCATTCCACGGGTCGCCGGTCAGGTCCAGGTTGCGCTTGCGGTCGCGCACGCTCACGTAGATCTGCACCAGCATCAGGATGATGCCCGCGAACACGAACAGCGCACCGATGAAGGCGGCGATCAGGTACGGCGTCCACGCCGGGTTGTCGTACTGGTTCATGCGGCGGGTCATGCCCATGAAGCCCAGCATGTACAGCGGCATGAAGGCCAGGTAGAAGCCGATCACCCAGCAGGCGAACGACCACTTGCCGAGGCGCTCGTTGAGAGTGAAGCCGAACACCTTCGGGAACCAGTAGGCGAAGCCGGCCAGGTAGCCGAACAGCGCGCCACCGATGATGGTGTTGTGGAAGTGCGCGACCAGGAACAGGCTGTTGTGCAGCAGGAAGTCCGCGCCCGGGATGGCCAGCAGCACGCCGGTCATGCCACCGATGGTGAAGGTGACCAGGAAGGCGATCGTCCACAGCATCGGGACGCTGAACTCGACGCGACCGCCATACATGGTGAACAGCCAGGTGAAGATCTTCACGCCGGTGGGGATGGCGATGATCATCGTCATGATGCCGAAGAAGGCATTGACGCTGGCACCCGAGCCCATGGTGAAGAAGTGGTGCAACCACACGATGAACGACAGGATGCCGATCGCCAGCGTGGCACCCACCATCGACTTGTAACCGAACAGCTTCTTGCGCGCGAATGTGGCGGTCACTTCGGAGAAGATGCCGAACGCCGGCAACACCAGGATGTACACCTCCGGATGGCCCCAGGCCCACACCAGGTTCACGTACATCATCGGGTTGCCGCCCAACGTGTTGGTGTAGAAGTTGAAGTCCAGGTAGCGGTCCAGGGTGAGCGCACCCAGCGCCACGGTCAGGATCGGGAAGGCGGCGATGATGATCACGCTGGTGACCAGCACGGTCCAGGTGAACACCGGCATCTTCATCAGGGTCATGCCCGGCGCACGCATGCGCAGGATGGTGATGAACAGGTTGACGCCAGTCAGCAATGTGCCGACGCCGGACGCCTGCAGTGCCCAGATGTAGTAATCGACACCCACGCCTGGGCTGAACTCGATGCCCGACAGCGGCGGATAGGCGACCCAACCGGTCATGGCGAATTCGCCAACGCCCAGCGAGATCATCATCAGCGCTGCGCCGACCACGAAGATCCAGAAGCTGAAGGCGTTGAGGAACGGGAACGCCATGTCGCGCGCGCCGATCTGCAGCGGCACGATGATGTTCATCAGGCCGACCACGAACGGGGTGGCCACGAAGAAGATCATGATCACGCCGTGCGCGGTGAAGATCTGGTCGTAGTGCTCGGGCGGCAGGAAGCCATCACTGCCCGGCCCGGCTGCCGCCAGCTGCGCGCGCATCATCAGCGCATCGGCGAAGCCACGCACCAGCATGACCAGCGCCACCACCACGTACATGATGCCGATCTTCTTGTGGTCCACGGTGGTGAACCAGTCGCGCCACAGCGGCCCCCACAGCTTGAAGTACGTCACCGCGCCAAGCAGCGCGAGGCCGCCCAGCACCATGGCCGCCAATGTGACCACGACGATCGGCTCGTGCAGCGGCACGGCCTCCCACGTCAATTTACCCAACATGTTCGTTACTCCTGGGAAACCTGGGCACCGCCGGCAGCGCCCGCCGGGGTAGCAGCAGCGGTGTTCTCACCGACGCCGATGAACTGGTCGATGACCTTCTTGAACAGCAGCGGTTCAACACTGGAGAAGTGCTGCACCGGTGCGTTCTTCGACGGTGCGGCCAGCGCCTTGAACTGCGTGAAGCTGAGCGCGTCCGGCGCGCTGCGCACCTCGGCCACCCAGCGCTCGAAGTCTTCGTTGCTGCTGGCGGTGGCGATGAACTTCATGTTCGAGAAGCCATGCCCGCTGTAGTTGCCGGACATGCCACGGAACTGGCCGGGCTCGTTGGCGATCAGGTGCAGCTGCGTGCGCATGCCGGCCATCGCGTAGATCTGCCCCCCCAGCTGCGGGATGAAGAAGGTATTCATCGTCGAGTTGGAGGTGATGTTGAATGCCAGCGGGCGGTTGGCCGGGAAGTTGAGCTGGTTGACGGTGGCGATGCCCAGGTCCGGGTACACGAACACCCACTTCCAGTCGGTGGCGATCACGTCCACGTGCAGCGGCTCACCGGCCACGTCCAGCGGCTTGTACGGGTCCAGCTCGTGGGTCGACTTCCACACGATCACCGCCAGCACCGCGATGATGATCAGCGGCACGCCCCAGACCACGATCTCCACCTTGGTGGAGTGCGACCAGTCAGGCATGTATTTCGCTTTGGTGTTGCCGGCGCGGTAGCGCCACGCGAACACGAAGGTCAGCACGATGGCCGGTATCACCACGATCAGCATCAGGCCGATGCAGATCAGGATCAGGTCGCGCTGGGCGAGCCCGACCATGCCCTTCGAATCCAGCAGCACCCAGTCACAGCCCGACAGGCCGACGCAGGCCAGGGCGACCAGCGCCAGGCGGATGCGGTTCCAGCAGATATTCATTGGAGGTCAACCCTGTTGAAGAAGCGCGCTTGACCGGCTCGCCTGCGCGCAGCGCCCGGGCGTGGAGCGGCTACACTGTGGGTACGAGGTCGCCTACAAGCAGGCGAACCACTCCAATCAAGCCCATACAAGATACAGCATTGTATGGACTTGTGCATCTGCACGTATGGAAAAAACTGACCGATGACGCCACCTGCCGCCGGCCGCCGCCTGAAACACCCCAATCGCACCTGGGTTCGCCCCTTTCGCGAGGGCGCCGGCCCGCTGTACCTGCAGATTGCCCAGCAGGTGCGCGAGGCGGTGGATGACGGCGTGCTGCGTCCCGGCGACCGGCTGCCGCCGCAGCGCGACCTGGCCCAGCAGGTGGGCGTGGACCTGACCACCGTCACCCGTGCCTTCGCCGAGCTGCGCCAGGCCGGCCTGCTCGATGCGCAGGGCGCCGGTGGCACCTTCATCGCGCTGTCGGCCGGCAACCGCAGCACCTCGGTGGACCTGAGCATGAACATCCCGCCGCTGCTGGGCAGCGCGCCGTTCGCACAGGGCATGGAGGCGGGCTTCCAGCACGTGGGCCAGCAGCTGGGCCAGGGCGAACTGATGAGCTACCACGTCGGCGCCGGCACCCGTGAGGACCGCGCCGCCGCGGTGCAGTGGCTGGCGCCGATGCTGGGCACGGTCGGTGCCGACCAGGTGGTGATCTGTCCCGGCGCGCAGACCGCGCTGTGCGCGCTGATCCTGGCCCGCACCCAGCCGGGCGAGCTGATCGCCGCCGAGCAGCTGACCTACCCGGGCCTGCTGGCCGCCGCGCGCGTGCTGCAGCGGGGCGTGGTGCCGGTGGCGATGGACGCCGAGGGCATGCTGCCGGAGGCGCTCGAGGAGGCCTGCCAGCTGCGTCGCCCACGCCTGCTGTACCTGGTGCCGACCATCCAGAACCCGACCACGGCGACGATGTCGGCGCAGCGTCGGCAGGCCCTGCTGGCGGTTGCGAAGCGCCACGATCTGACCGTGATCGAAGACGATCCCTACTGGTTGCTGGCCGGAGACGCCGCACCGCCGCTGGCCGCCCACCGCGACGCCGGCTGCCCGGTCTACTACATCTCCACTTTGTCCAAGTGCCTGGCGCCGGGCCTGCGCACCGCCTACCTGGTGGTGCCGGCCGGCGAGCCGATGGAACCGGTGCTGGATGCGCTGCGCGCAATCGCGCTGATGCCGACCCAGTCGATGGTGGCGGTGGCGTCGCAGTGGATCCGCAGTGGCCAGGCCCAGGACATGGTGCAGCGCTTCCAGCAGGAACTGCGCGAGCGCCAGGCGATTGCCGCGCAGTACCTGCCGTCCCGCGCCCAGGCGCATCCGGCCGGCCTGCATGTGTGGCTGCCGCTGCCGCCACGGCTGGACCAGTACCGGCTGATCCAGGCCGCCCAGGAACAGGGCCTGGGCATCGCCAGCTCGGATGCCTTCAGCGTGGAAGAGCCGCCGCCGGGCAACGCGATCCGCCTGTCGCTGGGAGGCGCAGTCGACCAGGGCGCGCTGGCCGGGGCGCTGGCCAAGCTGAACGAGATCCTGTCCGAAGCCCCCGAGGCCCGGCACAACGCCATCGTCTGAACCGGACGCATAGCGCTGCATCCATACAAGATGATATTTTGTATGCAATGTATGGATGAAGGGACGTGCATCGATGCGCGCCGAGAAACTGAAGTTCCACCTGGTGATGGCCGGGTGCGGTGGCTTTGTGGTGTTGATGCTGGCCGCGCTGGCCTGGGTCTGCCTGCAGCCGCAGACCGTGGACGTGCAGGCCGCCGAACGCCACGCCATCGAGCAGTGCGTGCAGCGCAGCGAGGATCCCTCGCGTAGCGAGATCCAGCGTCGCGCGCAGGCCGACTCCTGCCGCGAGATGCGCAAGCAGTACGTGCACAAGTTCGGCGGGGAAGCGTCCTGATGGGCGCAGCCGCGCCGCGTCGCCGCTGGCTGCTGCCGACGATGATCGCCCTCGCCTGCCTGTTCATGGCCGGCGTGGCGGCTGCGCTGTGGCAGTACTTCGGCTACAGCGCACAGTCCACGTTCACCGAACAGGCCATCGTCTTCGATGATTCGCAGCTGCGCCTGCCGGCCGATCTGGCCGGTGATACCAGCCGCATCCGCGTGGTGCATTTCTGGGACCCGGCCTGCGGCGTGTGCAACCGCGAGACCGGCGCGCACCTGAGCTACCTGATCAGCATGTACCGCCGCGCCGGCATCGACTTCTATGCGATCCGCCGCCCGGGTACGCAGGGTGAGCTGCCCGAGCCTCTGCGCAACAAGGTGATCAACCTGCCGACCATCGACGGCATCGAGCACATTCCGGCCAGCCCTGCAGTGGCGATCTGGGACCGCCGGGGCCACCTCGCCTATGCCGGCCCGTACAGCATCGGCATGGTCTGCAACTCGGCCAACAGCTTTGTCGAACCGCTGCTGGACAGACTGGTGCGCGGCGAGACCGTGCGCCCGAAGGGACTGCTTGCCGTGGGCTGCTACTGCCCCTGGCAGGCCAAGCGCTGAGGACGCGCAATGACATCACTGACGCTGGCCGGTGCGGCCGCCGCAAACAACAACGGCGGTCACCTGTCCGAACCGACCGATGGTTATGGACAGGCTCCCGCCGTTGGAAGCAACGATACGCCCCGACATGCTCCGTACATGCCGCGACCGGATGTCGCAGCCCGCGAATGGGTGCAGGACGTGCTCGCGCACAACGGGCCGATCTACCTGCGCATCGTCAATTCACTGGAGCGTACAGTGCGCCGCGGTGGCCTCGCGCCGGGCCAGCGCCTGCCCTCGCAGCGCGCGTTGGCGCAGCAGCTCGGTATCGACCTGACCACGGTCACCCGCGCCTTCGATGAAGCACGCAAGCGCGGCCTGATCGAAGCACGCGGGCCACAGGGCAGTTTCATCGCACCGCCCAAGGCCGGCTTCGACCAGGTGGTGGACCTGAGCATGAACGTGCCGCCGGTGCCCGACGCCGATGCGCTGGCCGAGACCCTGCGCCGCGGTGCCGCCGCCGTGCTTGCACGCAGCAACGCGCCGAACCTGATGACCTATCACCTGGGTGGTGGCAACCCCACTGATCGCCATGCTGCGGCGCGTTGGCTGCAGCCGATGCTGGGAAAGGTGGACGACGCCTGCCTGCTGCTGACTGAAGGGGCGCAGGTGGCGCTTGCAGCGATCCTGGTCAGCCAGGGCCGCGACGACGATGCGATCCTCTGCGATGCGCTGGTCTATCCGGGCCTGCTGCAGGCCGCCGCCGCACTGGGCCGGCGGCTGCTGCCGGTGGACAGCGACGAACACGGTATGTGCCCCGAAGCGCTGCTGCGACAGGCACGTAGTAGCGGTGCACGGCTGGTCTATCTCAACCCCACCTGCCAGAACCCGACCGCGCTGACCCTGCCGCTGCAGCGGCGCGAGGCGCTGGCGCGTGCTCTGGAGAGGGAAGGCCTGCTGGCGATCGAGGACGATCCTTACTGGCACCTCGCCGAAGATGCACCGATACCGTTGGCAACGCTGGCACCGCGCCACGTGTTCTATGTGGCGACGCTGTCGAAGGTGATCAGCCCCGGCCTGCGCACCGCCTTCGTGCACTGCCCAAGTGCCGCACACGCCGAGGCGATGACGGCCGCGCTGCGGGCAACGCGGTTGATGGGCCATCCACTGGTGTCAGCGCTGGCCAGCCAGCTGCTGCTGGATGGCTCGGCACAGTCACTGCTGGCGCAGGTACGCAGCGAGGCATGTGAGCGCATATGGATGGCGAGGCACCTGCTGGCGCCATCGCTGCTGCAGCGTGCCGAAGGCCTGCATGCCTGGTGCCGGATACCGGCGCCGTGGACCGATGCGGCCGTGGTGCGTACCGCGCAGCTGCAGGGGCTGGCGATCGCACCATCATCGGCATTCTGCCCGCCAGGCGTGTCGCATCCGAATGGCGTGCGGCTGTCGCTGGGGCTGGCAGCGGACCGCAGGCAACTGGAAAGCGCGTTGCGCCGGATCGACCGGCTGTTGTTATCGGACGCGTTACCGGCGATCGAGCGGTAGGTGCAAGGAAGTGCCAACCAAGGTTGGCACCTACCAGAGCAGTAGATCCACGCCATGCGTGGATACGCGGCGCCCAGGATGCAGTAGCGCCGGGCCATGCCCGGCGGAAGATTTCCCGGCACGGTCGGAATGTGCCAACCAGGGTTGGCACCTACCAGAGTCCACCAGCGGTGTGCCGGGGCTAGTCCGTAGTCTTGCCGCCGAAGCCAAGACGGGCCGGCCGGGCCGTCCGCAGTGGAAAGAACAGCATGCCAATGGACACCATCTGGAACGGCGTGAACAGGAACCAGATGTTGTCGGTGCCGACCGCCAGGATGTTGAAGTCCAGATCGCCGATGCACTCCAACCGCTGCAACACCGTCACCAGTCCCCCAATGGTCGGAACCGGCAGAACGCCATGACCGGCCAGCAGCAACGTCGGTGTCAGCAGCCCGGCCAGGAGCGCGAAGCCGGCGCGGTACACCCAGGGATTGCCCTTCCAGTACGGCGCGCAGCGCCACATCAGCAGCAGCAATGCCAGGGTCAACAGCCAGGGCAACAGCCACTGGTTAACCACCATGTCCATCATTGGACCGGCTCCATTGGGCTGGCATCCCACGTCGTCGATCGCACGCCCCTTACCTCCCCCTTCATCCATGATGCGGGCATTGTTGCCGGTATGCAGGCACACGCAAAGCCCCGGCACCGCAAGAACTGCTAAACGCCAAACCTGCCGATCCGCTACTGTGCCGGGCACTGGATTCGGGGAACGGCAGGATGAGTGCGGCAGGCAAGGCGTTGTGGTACATCGAAACCCATGCGGATCGACCGCTGGCACTGGCCGACGTCGCTGCTGCGGCGGGGCTGTCGCCGTTTCATCTGTCGCGCCTGTTCCAGGCCCGCACCGGTACCTCGGTGGTGCGCTACCTGCGCGGACGGCGCCTGACCGCGGCCGCGCAGCGGCTGGCCGACGGCGCAGGCGACATCCTGCAGGTTGCGCTTGGGGCCGGCTATACCACCCATGCGGCGTTCACCCGTGCCTTCAGCGACCAGTTCGGGCAGACACCGGAGCGGGTACGCGAACAGGGCACCGACGGCCTGGTACTGGTGCAGGCGATCCGCGTGGACGAGGCGCCTGTACCCTGCGATGAGGCACCGCGCCTGCTCGACACGCCCGCCTTCCAGCTGGTGGGTATCGGCATGCGGCATACCCGCGGCAGCGGTGGTGCGATACCCGGACAGTGGGCGCAGCTCAACCGCGAATGGCCGACGCCTGCACCGGTCAGCTTTGGCGTGTGCTGCAACAGTGATGACGATGGCGGCTTGGACTACATCGCCGCACTGCCGGCCAGCGCGGTGCCGAGCGTACCTGCGCACTGGCAACGCGTGGACATTCCGCCGCGTCGCTACCTGGTGGCCTGGCACGGCGGGCATATCTCGACCATCCGCTCGACCTGGTTCTGGCTGCTGGATCACTACCTGCCCGGCTCCGGTCTCAGCCTGGCCGATGCACCCGATCTGGAACGCTACGACATGCATTTCGATGAGCACAGCGGCAACGGCGGCGTGGAAATCTGGCTGCCAGTGGAGTGATCTTCGAGCGCGGCACCCACCGTAACGAATCGTTGCGCCCGCGGTGACACCCACGCAATCCCGCCAGGTCTACACTCGGTGCGTGCGCTCCACGGAGGATCGATCATGCGCCTGTTGCACCTCACGCTGCCGGTATCCGATGTTGGTACCGTGGCCAGCTACTTCCGCGATGTGCTGCAGCAGCGCGTGATCGGCAATCATGTGCACATCGGCTGGAGCACGATCGAGTTGCAGCCCGCTGAAGGACGTCCGGTCGGAGGCGTGCACCTGGCCTTCAACGTACCGGACAACCGCTTTGGCGAGGCAATGACCTGGTTGCGCGAACGCACGCCACTGCAGCGCAATCCGGCAGGGTTGGATTATTTCGCCCTGGAAAGCAGCTGGCAGTCGCAGTCGGTGTACTTCACCGGCCCCGATGGTTTGATCCTTGAACTGATCGGCCGCCGCCGCTTGCCGGACAGTACGCATCAGGGCGCTTTCCACGGCAGCGAACTGACCTGCCTGAGCGAGGTCGGCCTGCCCAGCCACGATGTCGATGCTGTGCGCGAGCAGTCCAGCCTGCGGTTTGGCCTGCAACCGATCAGCCCGCCTTCGCCGCAGTTCGCGCCGATGGGCGACGACGAAGGGCTGCTGATCGTGGTCGCTGCGGACCGGCGCTGGTTCCCCGAGCAGAAGGACCTGCCCAATGCGCAGGGCCTGTTGCTGCAGGTCGGCGACGTGGCCGGCCCGGGTGTTGTGGAGGACACTGCACTCGGCTGGCGGGTGCAGGCGACCTGATCTACCAGCTGCCCGACGCACCACCTCCGCCGCTGCGGCCACCGCCTCCGGACCAGCTGCTGGAGCCGCTCGACGACGAACTGCTGGATGACGAACTGGACGCGCTGCGCTCACGGCGTGACGAAACCCGGCCATGCGCGCGCTCGCCCGGCAGCATGGTGAACAACCATACGAAGTACAGCAACACGCCACACACACCGGACACGATCATTGCCAGCAGACGTGGATCGTGCCCTTCGGCACGATGGATCGCCAGCAACGCACCCGCGGCGTAGCCGAGGGTCAACAGCACCAGCACCGTCATGCGCACGACGAAGCTGCTGCGGTTCTTCTTCCAGCGTGTGCGACAGGCCTGCACCAGCAGGAACACCATCAGGGTGACAACGCCCGCGGCGGCCTGCAGCAGCAGGTGCCGGGCCAGGCTCGGTGGCAGCTGGCCACGAAGCAGCGCCTGCACCAGGAAGACCGCGCCGGTTACCAGCATGCCACACAGGACGATGCGCACCCCACGGCTGCGACGCCAGCACCAGCCGAGCAGGGCCGCCACCGGCACGCCCAGCGCCATCACGAAGCACAGGCCCGGCAGCAGGTGGCGTGGCAGCAGCAACGCCACGGACAGCGCGCCTGCGGCAACCACCGCTGTCAGCAGCATCGGACGCCCCCAGGCCGGCAAGGTCGGCCAGCTCGGCCTCGGTGCCGACGCATTGGCGGCCAGCGCCTTGCGCCGCCGCTCCCGACGGCTGCCGCTGAAATCGTCCTCGGTCTTCGCCGGCGGGAGGGGCGGCGGCGAGCGCCACAGCCCGGCCAGGAAGCCGGCCAGCAGGGTCAACGCCACCACCGAGTCTGCGCGTCGCCAGTCCGCAGGCAGCACATTGCTGGCCGACGGTTCTTCCCATGCAGGCAGGTCCTCGCCTTCGATCAGCGCCACCATGATCGTCGTGCCATCGAGCACGCCCTGGTCGAAATCACCCTCACGGAAGCGCGGCACGATCGCGTTGTCGATGATGCGAGCGGCGTACGCGTCCGGTAACGCACCTTCCAGGCCATAGCCGGTCTGGATGCGTACGCGGCGGTCCTGCACCGCCACCAGCAACAGCACACCGTCGTCGACACCGGTGCGACCCAGCTGCCACTGATCGAACACCCGCTGTGCGTAGGCCTCGATGCCCTCGTTGCCCACGCTGGGGACCACCAGCACCTGCAGCTGTGCACCTTTCTGCACCTGCAGCTGCAGCGCCTGCCTGCGCAGGGTGGCGCGGGTTTCAGCGGACAGCGCGTTGGAGGTGTCCACCACGGGATCGTCCAGCGCCGGGACCGGGATCGCCGCCAGCGCCGCCATCGGCAGCAGGCACAGCAGCAACAACAGCCACGTCATGGCTGCGGTCTGCCGTCCTGCGCGCAGCAGGCTCACGTACCCTGCCCTGCCTCGATCCGCGCATGCAGCGCCTGCAGTTGCGCGACCTCCTGGTTGAACACCTGCAGATCGGCATCCACCAGGGCCGCCCAGTCAGGCGCGTGCCCCAACAGCTGCGCCACCTGCTCGTTCGGCGCGCGATCGAAGCCCTCGCCAAGCACGGCAAGATAGCGCGCACGGAACCCTTCGGGGTCGCGCTGGTCCTGCACATACAGCTGCACGGCCAGCAGCCCTGCATACAGGTAGTTCACCAGATAGTTCGGGTCTTCATACATCAGGCGCTTGCCGATCCAGGTGTTGCGCAGCTGCGGGTAGCGCTCCGGTTGCTGGCCGAAGCGCGCCAGCACCTGCCCGGTCAGCGCGTCCAGGTCATCGGCGGTGCCCAGCGTGCCGGCGGCAACGCCCTGGTAGATCGACTGCTCCAGCTGCGCTTCCTCGGAAGAGGTGAACAGCTGCAGCACCATGTCGTCCAGCAGCGATTTCAGGTAGTAGGCCTTGGCACGCGGGTCCTGTGCCTGCTGGTACAGCTGGTCGCGGAAGCGCAGCTCGTTGTAGATCGCGAACGCCTCGGTCAGCCACTGGCTGCCATTGCGCTGCAGCGGCGACGCATGACCGCGCTGCATCCACTCGCCATGCACGGCATGGCCAGCTTCATGCGCGATTTCGACATCGCTTTCCAGATCGCCACGGCGCACGCCAACGAACAGCATTGCCGGCACACCGGGAGCACTCACCGAGAACGCGTCCTGGCTGCGGTCACCGCGTTCGGAGGCCAGATCCATACGCTGGTTGGCCGGATCGAGCAGCGCGCGCAGTTCGGCGACGTACGCCGGCCCCAGGTGCTGCATGGCATCGGCGGCGCTGTCGCGCAGCTGCGCCAGCGTCAGCACCGGTGGCGTGTAGCCGGCATCGGGCACCGTGGTATCCCAGATCTGCGGCGCGTCGATGCCGGATCGCGCAGCGTGGTGCAGCAGCATGTCCTGGTAGGCGCGGCGGTCCCCCGCGTGCTGTTCGATTGCAATCAGCGTCGCATCCACTGCCGCTGTATCCAGACCCATGCGCTGGTAGCCGTGTGCCGGCGCCGAGCCATCGCCCTGCAGGCGTGCGGCGGCGTCATTCACCTGCACCAGCCCCAGCAGCACCGACGCCATCGGCTCACGACGCGAGTGCAGCCCCTGCCAGTAGCCCTTCCAGCCGGCCTCGCGCAGAGCGCGGTCGGGCTGCTGGGCCAGCGCCTGCTTGTCGCGCCCCGTGTCCCAGTGCCGACCGCCGTGCTCGAGCTGCGGGTACTCGGCGCTGCGCAGGATCTGCCCGCGCAGGCGCGCGAAACTGTCCAGCGCCGGATCGGCCAATGCCTCCACGGCCTCGTCCAGCACAGCGTTGGCCGGGGTGGCGGCTTCCTTCAACGCACGTGCGCGCAGGAAGCCATATGGTGCTGCCCACGTCGCATCTGCGGGCGCCTCGCGCAGTGCAGCGCGACCGCTGCGGGCGATGCGGCTGCACAGCCCCATTGCCTGGTCCATCGCCTGGGCCGGGCGATGATCGCGGGCGTTGCGGGCGGACTGCAGGTGCAGGTAGCCGAGATGCCGCAGGCACTGCGCCTCCAGTGCCTCGGCCTGCTGGAAGCGTTCCGCCGGTGCAAGGGTGGACGCCTGCTGCAGGGCCTCGACGCGCTTGCCCAGCGCGTCGCGCGCGGCTTGTTCGGCGGTGGCATTGGCGAAGTAGGCGCGGTCATCGGCATGCACCGACTGTGCCTGGGCGCCGCTGAAGGGGGCTATCGCCAATACGGCGGCGACGGCGGCGGTGGTAGTGCGCTTCCTGAAAGCCTGCATCGGCGTCTCCCTGCCTGGACCAGGCTTCGAGCCTAGCAGCCAGCCGCCCGGCTCGCCTGTGCCGAGTCAGGCCTCAGATCGACTCATCCTCACGCTTGACCAGTGTCCAGCACGGCGCCTGCGCGAAGGTATAGGTCTGCTGGTCGCTGCTGTCCGGCGTGCGGACCTGCACCTGCCGCTGCCCATCGGCCAGGGCACTGACCTGCATTTCGCGGCCCTGCCCGGCCAATGCGGCAGGATCGGGCATCACCGGCCACTCGACATCGGCCAGCGCCAGCCGGCTTTCCACCTTGCGCGGTTCCGGCTCAGCCTCCGCATCGATGTAGCTGTCCAGCAGCGGATCGGCAGTGGTCTTTTCCTGCAGCGCGATCTCGTTGCCGAAATGCTTCAGGAACGTATCGAATTCCGGGTAGGGGCATTCACTGGGTGCAGCCGCAGGTGTGGGCTCGGCGGCGGTCGCTGGCGCGGCTGGAGCAGGCACGGCTGGAGCAGGCGCCGCCTCGGCCGCTGTCTGCGGCGCTGGTGTGCAGGCAGCCAGAACCACGCCGCAGGCAAGCGTCAGCAGAACGGCAGAACGGTATCGACACATGGGCTCATCCTGAATCCGGTCCGGTCGCTCCATGCTACCGCGCACCCTACAATTCCGGCATTCCGCCTGTCCGAGAGTCCTCATGCATCGCCTCCTGCTCCTGATCGGCCTGCTGCTGCCCGCCCTGTGGCCGACTGTGGCGTTGGCCGTCGATGTCCATGAAGGCGATCTGCTGTTCGTCACCGCCGGCCGCAGCGGCCTCAGTGCGGCCATCGACGATGCCACCGGCAAGCAGGGCGCGCTCAGCTTCGATCACGTTGCCCTGGTCGCTTCCACGCCGAAGGGCTGGGAGGTTTTGCATGCGGACGAGAAAGGATCGCGCCGGCAATCGCTGGTCGAGTTCCGCCAGGAGGCGCGCGCCAAGCAACGGCAGATCGTGGTCTATCGCCTGCGCGCGCCGCAGCAGGCGGCCATCAGGGATGCGGTCGCCACCGCGCGCACGATGCTGGGAAAGCCGTACAACACGTCGTATGTGTTGAGCGAGGACAGCTACTACTGCTCGGACTTCATCGAACGCGCCTTCCGTGCGCACCACGTGTTCGCATTGCAGCCGATGAACTTCCGCAACCCGCAGACCGGGGAGATCGCCCAGCACTGGGTGGATCTGTATCGCGGCATGGGCATGGACGTGCCGCAGGATCAGCCCGGTACCAATCCGAACGACATGTCGGCAGCGCCGGTGCTGCAGCGTATCGGCGTGCTGGAATAAGCAAAGCCCCGCACGGGGCGGGGCCTTGCCGGTCACGTTGCATGCGCAACGCGGTCATTCTTCTTCGTCGTGGCCGCCCTGCTGCTGGTTCTGGTTGCGCTTCTGCTGTTCCTGCTGCTGTTGCTGCTGCTGGTCGCGGCCACGGCCCTGCTGCTGATCCTGCTGGTTCTGCTGGCCCTGCTGCTTCTGGTTCGGGTTCTGGTTCTGCTGTGCCATGTCCGATCTCCAAAGCCACTCGCGGAATGCGGTGGACGTGGCCATCGTCTGCAGCGAATGGTTAATCAGGCGTGGGTGGGCGGCTACATCTGTGTGTACGCCTGTGAATGAACGCGCAGAAGCCCTTGCGGCACAAGCAGCTGAAGAATTCATGCGGGTTCGGCATGTGCTCATGCCTTCGTCAGCCTGCACGCATTCATGGCGTTCGCCGCCGGAAACACGCGCTGAACGAGGCTGGCTTCCCGGCTCACGCAGGGAAGCCAACCCTGCATTCAGGGCATCACCGGCGGCACATACGCCAGGGTCATCCCCAGCAGCCACAGCAGGCCCAGCACCAGCGGGATATGCACCAGCAGCTGGATGAAGGTGAAGCCGACGATGTCCCGCGCCTTCAGGCCCAGCACGCCCAGCAGCGGCAGCATCCAGAACGGATTGATCAGGTTCGGCAGCGCTTCGGCCGCGTTGTAGACCTGCACCGCCCAGCCCAGGTGCGCCTTCAGTTCGTTGGCGGCCTGCATCACGTACGGCGCCTCGATGATCCACTTGCCGCCACCGGAGGGCACGAAGAAGCCGAGCACCGCCGAATAGACGCCCATCACCAGCGCGAAGGTATCGGTGCTGGCCACGTGCACGAACAGGCTCGACAGCCGGTGCGCCAGGGTCTGACCGTCACCGCCGGCAGCGTGGGTGAGGATCATCGCGATGCCACCGTACAGCGGGAACTGGATCAGCACACCGGTGGTGCTCGGTACCGCCTTGGCCACCGCGTTGAGGAAGCTGCGCGGGCGCCAGTGCAGCAGCAGGCCCAGCGAAATGAACAGGAAGTTGTAGGTGTTGAGGTTGGCGATGGCGGTGACCACCGGCTTGTTGGCGAACTCGTTGAACAGCCAGCCGAACGCCAGCAGCGAGAGCAGTACGGTCAGCAACGGACTGTACTCCAGCCACTCGCCCGGGCGCGTGCGACGCTGCAGCGGCTCCGGCTCGGCCTGCGCGGCGCCGGGGAAGTCTTCTGCGGTGCGGGCACTGCCGGCGGCCGGTGCGGTCAACCAGGCGATCAGCAGCGAGACCAGGATCAGCACTGCGGTCAGCGCGATCGACTGCCACAGGAAGATGGTTTCGGTGAACGGCAGGACGCCAGTGATCTCGACCAGCCCTGGCGGCATGCTGGCCGGGTTGGCCTGCAGCTGTGCGGCAGACGAACTCAGCCCCATTGCCCACACCGCACCCAGGCCGAGATAGGCCGAAGCACCGGCCGCGCGGTAGTCCATGCGCAGTTCGGTACGGCGCGCCAGCGCGCGCACCAGCAGGCCGCCGAACACCAGCGAGAAGCCCCAGCTGAGCAGCGAGGCCAGCATGCTGACCAGGCCCACGTACACCACCGCACCGCGGCCGGTGCGCGGCACCCGGGCGAGGAAATCGATGAAGCGTGCGACCACCGGCGCGGTCGCCACGGCGTAGCCACCGATGACCACGAAGGCCATCTGCATGGTGAAGGGAATCAGGCTCCAGAAGCCGTCGCCGAAGGCACTGGCGGTGGCCTGCGGGGTCGAGCCGAAGCTCATCGCAGCCAGCGCGACGATGACCACGCCGAGCACCGCGAACACGTACGCATCGGGGAACCACCTTTCCGCCCAGGCGGCCGAGCGCAGCGCTGCGCGCGCCATCCAGCCGTCCTGTACTGCTGCCGTCGAGGCCATCGCCTACCCTCCCAGGTTCGATGGTTCGATTCTGGGCGGTGGGGTGCGGGCTGTCAGCCACCTATTGGTCGTAGGTAGCGGAGGATGGTCGTGCCGGCCGCTGGCCGGCAACCTCGGGATCGCGCACGGCTGCAGCCGGCCAGCGGCCGGCTCTACCTCACCTTGGGCTCAACGCAGCGCCAGATCCACGGCGATGCCGGCGAACAGCGCGGCACCCACCCAGTTGTTGTGCAGGAACGCCTTGAAGCAGGGGCCGCGCTCGCGGTTGCGGCAGATCCAGAACTCGTAGACCACCAGCACCGTAGCCACGGCCACGCCGGCCAGGTAGTAGCCGCCCAGCCCGCCGCGCACGCCAACCAACGCCATGGTGGCCAGGAACAGCGCGTACAGCACGCCCTGGATGACCAGATCCAGGTCACCGAACAGGATCGCAGTGGAGTGCGAGCCCATCTTCAGGTCGTCCTCGCGGTCGACCATGGCGTACCAGGTGTCGTAGGCGGTGGACCACAGGATGTTGCCGGCATACAGCAGCCAGCCCAGCATCGGCACCTCGCCCTGCACCGCGGCGAACGCCATCGGGATGCCCCAGCCGAACGACATGCCCAGATAGACCTGCGGCAGATGGGTGTAGCGCTTCAGGTACGGGTAGCTGGCCGCCAGGAACACGCCGATGAAGCTCAGGCCGATGGTCAGCCCGTTCAGGGTCAGCACCAGGCCGAACGCCACCAGCATCAATACGGCGAACAAGGCGAGCGCGGCACGGCCGCTGATTGCGCCGGTGGCCAGCGGACGCGCCTTGGTGCGTTCCACATGCGGGTCAAGCCAGCGGTCGGCGTAGTCGTTGATGACGCATCCGGCCGAGCGGGTCAGCCACACGCCGGCGGTGAACACGAACAGCGTCCACAGCGGCGGCAGGCCGCCCGCGGCCAGCCACAACGCCCACCAGGTGGGCCACAGCAGCAGCAGCGTGCCGATCGGGCGATCAGCGCGCATCAGACTCCAGTAATGCCGCCAACGCGGCGTCGCCGGCGACTGCGGCGAAGTGAGGGGGGTATCAGCCATGGCGATAGGATACTCCTGCCCCTCTGGCAGGGCTTTGCCCGTGGGGGGAGATTTGTTCGGCGAAACTGGATAGAATGCCGGTCCCGCACCGCTTCATGGCGCTGCGATGCCCGCCCCGGCACTGGTCGATGGCGCGGCGGTTCTACAACGCGCCCGTAGCTCAGCCGGATAGAGTAGTGGCTTCCGAAGCCATTGGTCGGGGGTTCGAATCCCTCCGGGCGCGCCATCTTCCCCTGTGTTGCCTGCACGTCGCCAGCCCGCGCGGGACGTTGCCACGTGCTTCATCAACACTGCGCGCATGACGCCACTTCCTGCGCTTCGTCACCACCCTCGACTATGGCGCGCGCGCTCAGCTTCACCCGGCCAGGCCACTATCCGCCACCCTCCATCGGGGTGGCGCCGCCGTTCGAACTAGATGACCGTGCGCCGGTACTGAATGGCGAGCTTGACGGCATCCCCCTTCGCCTGTGGCTGGACACCGGCTCACGCAACCCGCTGAGCCTGAGCAGCCCGTTCGTGCGTACCCATGGTCTGTTAGAGAAATACCACGTCAGGGGGAGGGGTGCTTGGATGGGGCTTCGGTGGCCCGGGCCGCGCGCGACCGACCCGGCTCGGTGTGCTGCGCATGGGGCAGCCTCGAGGTCACCGGCCTAACAGGTGATCTACCCGGCATTGACAACGGAGCGCACTCGGAATCTGGTTGCCGAACACCTCACTCTTGTTGCTCCACTCCCAGATCGCGACATTCCGCGCCGGGTCGATCACCACGCGCGGTGTGCCCAGATGATCCGGCTGCACGTAGACCAGTTCCGGCACGCAGGTAGCCGGCACATTGATCAGCGCCACCGGGCAATTATCCAGCCAGATGGCCCTGCTGCTGCGCCTGCCCCGTGGCCGCGTAGTTACCCATCCACTGCCCTGCTTCGTCATACAAGGTGATCTGAGCCGCGCTACCGGTCGGGACGCGCAGCACGCGCTCGCCGCGGTGGTTGTAACTCTGGCTTTCCAGAACGCTACTGCGCTGCTTCACCGAGTTCATGCGGTTGGCATCGTTGTAGGTGAACGTGTCGCTGCCAGCGCCGGTGGTCAGGTCTTCAAGGACTACCTCTTATCGCTGCAAACCGAAACCGGCCTGGAGCAGGACTGAAGGCGTTGCGCGCCAGCACTGAATCCACAGATTCCTTCGCTTGCCGGAGACGGATCGGGGTGAAATACCCGATTTTCCAAACGACTCCAGACCCCCTTTCATTAACCAGCTGAGCGCAATGCTATTTCTTCGTACTCGCACCCGCCTTTCGGTTTAAAAGCAAGAAGGACACAGCACTTGAAATTGCACCCCAAACCGGCGTCATTAAAACAGCACTTATAATTCCGAACGACACCAACGCCTGCCACATGAAATCTGCATTGAACGAAGAAAATCTTTCACGCTCAACGAAAATTACTATCGCCTGAGCAAAAACTCCAGCCACCATGCCAACACCCCCGCCCCAGGCCGCGCATTTCCAAAAACTCCCCTTTCCATAGGGCCTGAGCAATACACCAAATAGAACCAAGCCTGCCAGATACAACCAAGGAAACAACCTATCAGTATCAAACTGATACATATCCCATAGAGGCTCCGGAATTCCAACATACATCACCATCGAGATGACCAGTGAAATCCCAGAATAGAGTAAATTCCGCCCCCCCATTGAATCACCTCTTTGGAGAATAGACCCTGACCTTAATTCCGGGAAGCTTTGACAAAGACTTACCCAATGTTGCAGGCGTAAATTTAACACCGAGACTCTTAAATGGTCCAACTCCATTGATTGCGGAGGATGTTTGGATGGCGCAAAGCCCTCCGGTCGCTGTCCCCAGCTGCTCGGCATAGTCTTGAATCTGAAGCTCGCTATATTCAGTCGTATCAAAGCTGAGCGTGTATACCGTTGACCCTTCAGCCAAATGATGATTCACGAAACTCGTGAGATTGGCGTCAACACCTGAAAATATGTCGCCGGTTCCGCGCGTGGGCGCATTCGGGTTGGCACCTGGATAGCCTCCGGCCGGATCATACAAAACTCCCTCCCCATCCTTGCCATCGACACGCACGGCAGCATGGGTGCCTATGCCCAATTTTGAAGTGACAATAACTGTTGTCTTCAAACCATAGGGATCACCATTACCCGACGGATTCCCATGCGCGTAAAGAAAAGCGGATATTCCACCCTCCAATCCAATCGGATCACTCTGCGAATAGCGCCCCGCTGCCGGGTCATACTCCCGCTGGTAGTTGTAGAACAACCCACTCGCATTCGTCGCCTGTTGGCCCGGGAATCGCAGCGCCAGCTCGAACGCCACACCATCGCCATCCGGATCAGCACTCGGAATCTGGTTGCCGAACACCTCGCTCTTGTTGCTCCACTCCCAGATCGCGACATTCCGCACTGGGTCGACCACCACGCGCGGTGTGCCCAGATGATCCGGCTGCACGTAGGCCAGTTCCGGTACGCCGGTAGCCGGCACGTTGATCAGCGCCACCGGGTAGTTGTCCAGCCAGATCGCCTGCTGCTGAGCTTGGCCCGTGGCCGAGTAGTTACCCAGCCACTGCCCTGTCTCGTCGTACAGCGTGATCTGAGCTGCGCCACCGGCCGGGGTACGTAGCACGCGCTCTCCACGATGGTTGTAGGCGTAGCTTTCCAGGACGGTACTGCCCTGTTTCACCGCGTTCATGCGGTTGGCATCGTTGTAGGTGAACGCCTTGCTGCCGATACTGGTGGTATTGCCCACCGCGTCATGGTTGCGCGTTTCACCATCCACTGCAGTCAGGCGATGACTGGTTGCTGGATAGGTGTAGCTGGCGGTGCCTGCCGAGGTGGTCAATGCGATGCGATTGCCGGTGGCGTCATACGCATAGGTTTCAATCGGAGTGCCGGTCGTGCCGTCCTGGGTCTGGGTCAGGCGGCCCAGCGTGTCGTAGGCGTACTTGGCGAGCACCGCCGAGCCCGCGCCGTTCTTCAGTTCGGTGATTGAACCGACCGGGTCATAGCCATAGCCCAGCGACAGGCCGCCTGCGGCCGGGTCGTGCACCGCTTGCGGGCGGTAGTCCAGATCCAGCGGACGCTGCAGCTGGCGGCCGTTGCCATAGGTCCAACCGGTCGCCGGGCCGAAGGCTGCGTAGGTCACGTTGTTCACCACGATCTGGCGGGCTTGGCCGGGCCGGGTCAGGCCGATCTGACTGATGCGCCCCTGGGTATCGCGCACGTAGTCGACCACACTGCCATCGGGGTACGTCAACGCCGTCAGGCGGCCCGACTTGCTGTAGGCATAGCGCAGGGTACTGGCCACCCCATTGAGCGTCTGCACCTTGCGGGTGACCTGACCGAAGCGGTCATGGCAGTACTGGGTGCTGCCATTGACGTGCAGCACCTGCCCCAGTCGTCCCTTGGCAAAGCGCTCGTCGGCGGTGCAGACCGCTGGCGCCACGTCATAGCTGTAGCCCACATCCAGATTGGGATCCGGATAGGCAATGCCGATCAGACGGTTGAGTACATCGTAGTGATAGGTGGCGGTGACGCCACGCGCATCGGTGGCCGTCTTGCGGTTGCCGGCTGCATCTGAGGTGAAGCTGCTGGCGCCACTGTCCGGGCTGACCTGGCCGGTCAGGTCACCGAACCCGTTGTAGGTATAGGTCGTATGCAGGCCTTTCGGGTCGGTGACCTGGGTGACCTGGTCCAGCGCGTTGTACTGGCTGCGGATCTCCGCCGCCACGCCGCCCACGTCCTGCAGGGTCTGGGCCAGGCGGTTCAGCGGGTCGTACTGCTGGCTGGTCACGCGCTGCAGTGCGTCGGTCACCGTCTGCGGGTTGCCGTTGGCATCGTAGGCAAAGCCCGTAGCGTGATTGCCCGCATCCTTCAGCGCGGTCAGCTGGCCGAGCGTGTTGAACGTCCGTGCAAGGGTACGGCGCAGGGTGCCGCTGGCATCCAGCGTGTCTTCCTTGAGGCGGTTACCGGCGTTGTCCAACGCGTAGTGGATCGTATTGCCGCTGCTGTCCGCAATGTCGGTCAGGCGCTGCGCTGCGTCGTAGACATAGGTGACGCTGCTGCCGTCAGGCTCGGTGACCTGTTGCACCTGGCCGGTCGGCCAGTAGCTGATCTGGGTGACCCGATTCTCGACAGTAGTTGCGCCGCGCACGGTGACCGAGGTTGGCCAGCCGCGGGCATGGTAGGTGTAGTCAGTGACCACGCCGTTGGCGTCCTTCACCGACAACGGCCGTCCCAACGCGTCGTAGGCCAGGGTCTCAACCGTCTGGCCGAGCGCATTGGTCACGCTGCGCAGGTCACCCTTGCGATAGCTGCAGGTACCATTGGCCGCGCATCCCGCGTCGTCCGCGGTGTAGTAGGCATAGGTAACGGCGTCAACCACATCGCTTCGCGGGCCATCCACGCTACGCAGCAGTCCCACCAGCGGGCACTCCGGGCCCTCTGCCTCACAGTAGACCTGCGTGGTGACGCGGGTGTCACCGGTCACCATGTCGCGCACGGTGATGGTGGTCGGCTGAAGGCGCGCATTGCGTGTGATGCGGATCTCACGGTTACCGACGGTCTGCTGCACCAGCCGATTGCTGTCCATGGCAACGCGCGTTTCGCTGATGCGCTGATCCGGAGTGCCGGCCGCTTCGGTGGTGGTGGTCACGCTGACGGCGCCTACGGCAGCATCGCTGGCCTCGGCATAGGCGTAGCTGGTGACGACACCACGGCGATCGGTCACCGACTGCAGCCGACGCCGGAAATCGGTGCCCTCGGGCAGATAGGCGCGGCTTATGCTGCCGTTGCTCTCGGTGATGCCATTGACCTTGCGCGGAAGGCCACTGGACCCGATGGCGGTCAAGGCGTAGGTGCTCTGCTTGCCCAGTGCGTCGGTGACGATGGTGGTTCCTGCCGGGGTGTACTCCAGGCGCACGCCATCAATGCCCACGTCGGCCTGGCTGCAATCACCGGAATGGCGGCTGCAGGTGACCCGCCCCTTGGCGTCATAGCCAAACCAGCTGTAGCGCCGGGCGTCTTCGGCGGTAACGCCGGTCAGGTATCCCGGGAAACGGGTGTCCTCATAGTGATAGGTGCGGTTGGCGCCGTCCGCGTAGGTCGCACTGATCAGTTCGCCGGCCGGGGAATAGGCGTAGCTCACCACAGGCTGGCCTGCAACCACCAGGGCCGAGATCAGTGAATCGTCGGCTGGCGCGAGATACTGGACATCCACACGTCGACCGGTTGAATGGGTGATGCTGAGCAGGCGACCACGGCTGTCGTGTGCATAGGTCAGCGAGGTTCCGTCCTGGAACTCGTGGCGCTGTACCAGGCCCGTGGCATCAAACCGAATGCGTTCCTGAGCTCGCGACAGCAGCCATTGGCTCCCCTGCTGAGCGATGCGGTCGCCACTGCCATCCATTGCCTCATACGCCGCTCCCACCTTCCTGAAGGCAAGCTGGCCACCCTCAGCGTCAATCAGACCCACCTGGACTTCCGAACTCGGCGGAAAACTCGTGTCGTCGACGCCTAGCGTCAAGTGAATATTGTGCGAGTGCGTCCATCCTTGGCCAATGGCTCCGCCGCTGGTGCTGGTCAAGGAATGATACTGGCGATCGAAGCGGACCCACCCGAGATCAAGGTCCGCTTCCGGCTGAGACTTGTCGCCGGTGGTGGGGTCGCATGGATTACCGACTTTGCACTGCTGCGGCGGCAGCGGAGAAGTCCAGTAGGCCAGCAGCATTGCCATGTTTGGGTCGTCCTGCTGGATCAGGGCACACATGCCCAGGTTCTCGTCCCACATCATCGTGGGGTGATTCATGCATTTTGCGGTTCTACTCCGATATGCGTTGTCCCAAAAGACCAGCTCCGAGCAGGACTTGGTCCCCTCGTAGTAAATGTTCTTGACGAATTTGTAGCGCTTGCTTTCGTTGATGACGCTACCGTCATCTCCCACTCCAAGCCCGCCAACCTCCTCCCAGGCTTCTTCAGTCATGACGGTGGCAGCGCACCGCGGATCGCTCGCATTCTTCGACAAGAACATGCTGCGGACGGCATCCTCCGTGGTGTACTTCTGATGGTTCTGCTCATACACCCAATCCGTGGTGACGATCTTCTCGGGCTTGACGCGATAGTCATAGATCGTCTTGTTAGGAAGGGCCCTCTGGCGCTTGACCTCCCAAACGAAAGGCTTATCGACCTCATATTCGGCGAAGAAGGCCCGTATGTCTTTCTGGACAGCCGCCTCTGTGGAACGGGGCTCTCCCATCGAGAA
The DNA here is from genome assembly GCF_056482105.1 of Stenotrophomonas sp. 78350_Sma. Taxonomy (NCBI): domain Bacteria; kingdom Pseudomonadati; phylum Pseudomonadota; class Gammaproteobacteria; order Lysobacterales; family Lysobacteraceae; genus Stenotrophomonas; species Stenotrophomonas sp. 78350_Sma. The sequence continues at coordinate 4,477,334 of NZ_CM151182.1, forward strand.
GTAGCTTTCCCATTTCTTCTCGATCTCCTGCGCCTGCACGCTAGACGTCGAGCACGCCAGCACGAACAGCGCCAGACTGATGAGCGAAGTGCCAGAGTCTGCCTTCAACATCCCTGTTCTCCTTCCTGGACGGACACAGCGCCGGCGGGAACGAGAACGTGGGGCAGCAGCAGCCTCACGTCATGCTTCGGATCGTCCCTGGTCCGGAATGCGGCGTGGCCGCATGGGGGACGTTATCTCCGATGTGGTTTACACATTCAAGTCAAAAACTGTGGAATGAGTCGAGTTTCAGAATTTCTGATGCAGGGGGGCGTGTCGGAAATGCAGCCGAGCGTGGGCTCGGCTCTACAAGGCGAATGCCCCAGAAACAGAAACGCCGGGCATGGCCCGGCGTTTCCGTCACCGCATGGAAGGGGTAAACCTCAGTACCTGCCGTCGAACGCAAAAATCGGCTTGCGCTGCTTCCATGCACCGGCGGTGAAGTCCGGGAATTCCAGCGTCTGGAAGCTGTTGGCGATCGACTGCTCGCTCAGCGGCGTGATCGCGCTCCAGGTCACTGCGTCGTAGATGTCGATCGGCATCGGCGCCTTGGCCTTCAGCGCCTCGACGAACGCATGGATGACGAACCAGTCCATGCCACCATGGCCGGCACTGGCAGCGGTGTCGGCATTCTGCTTCCACAGCGGGTGTTCGTACTCGTCCTGGTACTTCTTGAACTCTTCCCACTGATGCGGCGGGCTGCGGCCTTCGATGTGGATCGAATGGTTCACATCCATCCACAGGCCCTTGGTTCCCTGCACGCGGAAACCCATCGAGTATGGGCGCGGCAGCGAGGTGTCGTGCTGCAGCAGGATGGTCTCGCCGTTCTCGCAGGCCAGCGTGGTGGTCACGATGTCGCCCAGCTTGAACTTCACCTTGGTGCTGGGATGCGTGGTGCCGCCACTCTTGGCCACGGTGTATTCGTGCAGGCCACGCGCCTTGGTCGCGAAGGCGTTGATATGGGTGAAGCGGTTGCCGCGGTTGATGCCGGTGTACATCGCGCAGGGACCGATGCCGTGGCTGGGGTACAGCTCGCCATTGCGTTCCACCGAATGCTCGGTGCGCCAGCGGGCCTCGCTCCAGCCCTTTGGCCCGAACTCCACGCCACTGTCGTAGGGCTGGTTCGGGTCGCCGGAATTGAACTTCACGCCGCGCAGGTCGTGCTGGTAGCCGGCCTGCAGGTGCACCAGCTCGCCGAACAGGCCCTGGCGCACCATCTGCAGCGCGGCCATCACGTCGCGGCGGTAGCAGACGTTCTCCAGCAGCATGTACGGGGTGCCGGTGCTCAGCTGGGTCTTCAGCACGTCCCAGTGGTCCTGCAGGGTGATGCCGGCCACCACTTCGCAGCCCACGGCTACGCCGGCCTGCATCGCGGCAATCGCCATCGGTGCGTGGTATTCCCACGGCGTGGCGATGATCACGCCATCGATGCCCTTCTGATCCAGCAGGCGCTTCCAGGCATTGGTATCGCGATCCTGGCCATAGGTCTTCGGCGCCGGCTTGCCGGCCTTGCTGACCATCTCCACGGCGCGGCCGAGCATGATCGGCTCGATATCGCAGACGGCGACCACCTCGACGTCGTCGCGGCGCACCAGTTCCTTCAGCAGCACCAGGCCACGCATGCCGGTACCGATCATGGCCAGGCGCACCTTGCGTCCGCGTGCCCATGCCGGGGTCTGCGGCAGCAGGCTGCTGGCGGCGACAGCGGCACTGGCCGCGATGAATTCCCTACGCTTCATGGCAAACATCTCTCCTCTTGGCAGCGTGCCGGCCGCAGCCGGCACGCCAGGTCACGCAAACGGAATTACTTGAAACGGTAGCCGATGGTCACACTGTAACCACGGCCGAAGATGGTTGCGTAGTCACTGGAGTCACCCAGGAAGCTGTTCGGATCGTAGAACGGCAGGCGATCGAACAGGTTCTTGACGGTGAAGCTCAGGTTCCAGGCATCATCCGGGCGCCAGGTGACGCTCATGTTGGCGGTCCACCACGACGGCGCACCATCGCACTTGCTCTTCTGCAGGGCCAGGTAGCCGCCGGTGCAGGTTTCCTTGTTGTTGCTCACCTCATCAACCTGGTCGGTGGCCCACTTGGTGCCGCCCACGTAGTTGACGAACATGCTGGTGGTCACCTGCTTGTAGGTCCAGTCGGCATTGAGCGTGGCGCGCAGGCGTGGGTTGTTGTAGTAGCCCACCACGTCGCCGTAGTACCAGCCGTTGGCTTCATCCATGTAGAAACGGTTGCGGTTGGCGATGGTGGCAGCCAGGCCGATGTTCAGGTTGCCCCAGTCACCCAGCGAGAAGCGGCTGCGCGCATCGATGTCGAAACCGTCGATCAGGGTCTTGCCACGGTTCTTGTACTGGCCCACCACGCTGGCCACGTTGCCGGCGGAGTAGCCCGGCAGCACCGACGGGCAGCTCACGCCACTGGCCGGGTCGGCACACATCGCCGCCAGCTGCGCCAGGTTGGCGCGGTCACTGTCGGTGATCGGCGAGCGCGACGAGGAGATGATGTCTTCCATGCGGCGGTAGTCCGGCGCGACGATCTCATTGTCGCGATAGATGAACCAGTAGTCGGCCGACACCGACAGCCAGGTCGCCGGCTCGTAGACGAAGCCGAGGGTGGCGATCTTCGCCTTCTCCGGCTTCAGGTTCTTGTTCGGCTGGGTCATGCGTGCCACGGTGCGGCTGCAATCCACGTTCAACAGGTTCTTGCCCAGATCGACATCGCCCGGGCGCTGCGACTTCAGCAGCAGGTTGGCGATGGCGTTGGTCTCGTTGCAGCGCAGCTCGTCACGGTAGCCACCCAGCTGGGCGAACACGCCACCGTTGCCGGATTCGGCCAGGCTCGGTGCACGGAAACCGGTCGAGTAGGTACCGCGCAGCATCAGCTGGTCGAACGCCTGGTACTTGAAGCCGATCTTCGGCGCCACGTTGGCGCTGAAGTTCGGGTACTTGTCCACGCGCACCGCCGCATCCAGTTCCAGCTTGTCGGTGATCGGCGCCACGGTTTCGGCGAACAGCGCGTAGGTGTTGCGCTTGCCGTCGAACCAGGAGCCGCCCTGCTGGGAGATCAGGCCGTTGGCCGCATCGGCATTGCCCGGGGTGTAGAAGGTTTCGCGGCTGGCGTTGAAGCCGAACGCGGCGCGCATCTCGCCGGCCGGCAGCTGGAACAGCGGGCCTTCGATCTTGCCGTCGAGGGTGTGCAGGCGGGTCCACGACTGGATGTCGAAGGTCGGGAACGCTTCACGGATCAATGCGGCGTTGGCTTCACTGATCTCGCCGAACTTGTACGCCGGGTGGTCGGAGATGATCACGCGGCCGGTGCCCGGATCGATCGAGTACGGGCCGAACGCCTTCTCGAAGCCCTTGATGTTGACGTTGATCGTCTGGTACGTGGTGGAGTGCGTACCGGCGCTGGCGAACGCGGTCTCCCAGTTCCAGTCACCCCGGTTGCCACGCGCACCGGCCAGCACGCGGTAGCTCTTGTCGGTGTTGCGCTGGCCGAAGTAGTTCGGGCCGGCATCCTGCAGCAGGTAGTTCAGGCCGACCACGCCACCCATCATCGCCTTCATTTCCGGGCTGGCGTGGTTGTACTCGTTGTTCGGGCCCAGGAACGGGTACAGGAACTGGTTGACGGTGTTGCCGGTATTGCGCGAGAACCAGCTGGTCGGGTTGCCGGTGGTGGTGCCGTAGGTGCGCGGCGTACCGCCGTTGGCGCGCAGGTCGATATCGGTGTAGGTGGCCTCGGCAAAGATCTCGGTGCTGTCGCCCACCAGGAAGGTGCCGTTGAGGTAGGCGGTGTTGCGCTCGGACTTGGCGCCGGCATCGATCTCGTTGTTCATCCAGGTTTCCCAGACGCAACGCGGGCCGGCCGCTTCACTGGTCAGCACGTTCTTGCAGCCCGGTGCAGCTTCCTGCACACGACGGCCGGTGACCGGATCGAAGGCGAAGTAGCTGCCCGGGTTGAACTCGCCCGGCTTGCTGCCCACGCCCAGGCGCAGGTTGTTGAGGTAGTTCGGGTTGTTGACGTAGTACTGGTCGGGCCGCTTGTCGTAGAAGTCGCTCAGCGGGATCGCGTCGCGGCGGTACATGTTCACCGCGCCGTAGATGTTGAAGCGGTTTTCGGCCAGGTCACCGAAGCCGGCGGTGATGCTGGCCTGGCGCTCGCCGTAGGAGTCGATGCGCGAGGAGGTGTCGTTGGTGAAGCTGACCTCGGCACCCTGGAAGTTGCGCTTGGTGATCACGTTGATCACGCCGGCCACCGCGTCGGTGCCGTACACCGCCGAGGCGCCGTCGGTCAGCACTTCCATGCGCTCGATGGCCGCGGCCGGGATCGCATCGATGTTGACGAACTGGGTCTGGAAGCCGGCCGGTGCACCGTAGTACGACAGGCGACGGCCGTTCAGCAGCACCAGCGTGCCCTGCGCGCCCAAGCCACGCAGGTTGGCCTGCGAGGCACCATCGGAACCGGTGAACAGCGAGCGCGCATCCTGCTGCGCCGGGCGTGCGGCGGGCAGGTTGTCGAGCACCTGCAGCAGCGTGCGCGCGCCCATGTTCTGGATGTCCTGCTTGCTGATCACCTGCACCGGGGACGCGGTTTCCACGTCGGTGCGGCGGATGTTGGAGCCGGTGACCTCGATGCGGGCCAGGTCGGTGGCCTTGTCCTTGCTCTCCTGGGCGAAGGCAGGAACGGCGACCGACAGCAGCACGCCGGCGATGGCCAGCGACAGCGGAGCGATCGAACGACAGGGGGGGCGGTGGTGGCGTGCGGGCAACATCGGGGTTCTCTCCTGGCAGGGGTGCAGCGCAATAAGTGAGCGCGTGGGCGTTCGGCGGGCAAAACGCTCCCGGGCCACGGCCATGAGGGCCGTAGTCGGAATGGGCGGGGGGAGGAGCGGTGTTACGAGGGAGTCATGGGGCGACGATGCTGGCGGAGTCGCCCTCCTGGCCGATCAGCACGGCGTTGGCCCAGTTGGCACAGACCTGGGCGGGTTGGCTGCCCTGCGCACCCAGCGTGCGCAGGCTCAGGGTGGAAAGGCCACGGATGTCCAGCTCCGGCTTGACCACGCCGGGTGCCTTCACCAGGCCGCTGTCATACAACAGGCGGTTGTCACCCCAGACCTGGAACTGCAGGCCACCGGCGGTGCGGCAGGCGTCGTCGATGCCGAGGTCGGCACGCAGCAGGTGCCAGCCACCCTGCAGGCGCAGGTCGATGCGGCTGGTGGCGCCGACGCCCAGGCCACGGCGGAACTGCAGGCCGTTCATGCGCATGCCGGCGTCGCCACGGAAGGACTGGTCGGTGCGCACCTGGCTGGCCAGCGCGGCCGGCACCGGCAGCTCGGAGAGATAGCGCTGCCGGGCCGGTCGCTCCGGTTCCTGGTGTTCGAGGATGTGGAAGGTAGACAGGGCGATCGGGCCGACGTCGCGCGGCTGCAGTGCATCGAACGCGCGGGCGCTGCCCTGTGCGGCCGTGACCATCGGGTCGGTGCTGCTGGCGCCGCCGCCTTCCGGGTTCTGCACGCTCAGCACGCGGAAGCGCAGCAGGCGTCCGGCATGTGCCGGGAAGTCGATGCGCTGCACGCCTTCCTTCAACTGCAGGCGGCCACGTGCGATCGGCTCGCCCCACTCGCCGTTGCTGTCGCCCAGGTAGACCTCATAGTCGCGTACCTGGCCGTGCTTCCAGTTCTTGTCGTTGCGCGGTGCGATGTCGATGCCATCGATCATCCTGCGCTCGCCGAAGCCCACCACCCATTCGTGGGCACCGGTACGCACGGCCTGGTTGCGCACGCTGCGGAACCAGGTGGCCGGATCATCATCGAAGGCGTTCTCCAGCGCATGGCCAGGCTCTTCGGCCGGGCGATTCACCACCAGCAGGCTGTCGGCCGGCAGTTCACGGCCCAGCACCGGCGCGGCCGGATAGGCATCGTCGGCGGCCGCGGCGGCCACCGCAAAGTCCAGAGCCAACTGCAGCGGCTGACGGATGTCCTGGGTGGCGGTACGCACGTGCAGCGTGCCGCGGCGTTCTGCGGCATCGAAGTACCAGCCTTCAGCCGCACCGTTGAACGCAGCGGCATCAGCCAGCGCCGGCAGCGCGCGGCCACCGGCCTGCACCGCACGCGGCGCCTGGCGGCTGAGCACGCGCAGGCCATAACGACGCTGCGCCAGCTGGCCGTTGTACTGGCCCTGCACCGCATCGATCTGCACCTGCACCGGGCCACTGCCCTGCGCCGGGGCCTGCACGCGGATCTGCTGCGTGCTCGACTCGCCCTGCTGGTAGCGGCGCGTGTTGCCATCGTCTTCGTACAGCGTGTACTGCGAATCGCCCTGCGGGTACAGGTCGAACGTCACTTCATCCAGCGGCTTCTCGCCGTCGAACAGCATCGACGGGTACATCGGCAGGATCGCACCGGCACGCACGAACACCGGCAGCGTGGCCAGGTCCACCTGGCGGTCAAGCTGGCGGCCATCGGCGGCGGCCTGCACGCGGCGGCCGTCCCAGTAGTCGATCCAGCCGCCGGCCGGCAGATGGATGTCGCGGCGCCAGCCACGGCTGGCGGCCTGGCTGCGGTATACCGGCGCGACCAGCAGATCGCGGCCGAGCAGGAACTGGTACTTGTAGGTTTCATCCTGCGCATGCGGATCGCGCGGGTTGTCCCACATCAGGCCACGCACCGGCGGCGCGCCGGTCTGCGCTGCCTCGTGCACCAGCCCGTACATGTACGGGGTCAGGCGCATCTTCAACTTCAGGTAATCGCGGTTGATGCTGCGATAGGGTTCGTCGTACCACCAGGGGTGCTTGCGTGCGTTCGACGACCAGCCGCTCATGCCCATCAGCACCGGCGTGAACGCCTTCCACTGCAGGTCGCGGGTGAAGGTTTCGGCGCTGCCGCCGAAGATCGCATCGACATCGCCACTGGCGTAGGCCATGCCGGACAGGCCCGAACCGACCAGGGTCGGCACGTGCCAGCGGATGTAATCCCAGCTGCTGCTCTGGTCGCCGGTCCAGGCCACGGCATAGCGCTGGATGCCGGCCCAGCCCATCACCGTCCACAGGAACGGGCGCGAATCGGAATTGTCGAGGATGCCGTTGAACGCCTGGCGGTTGGCGTCCATCGCGAACTGGTAGCCCTTGCCGGTCCAGGCCACGTCCAGCTTCTGCACGCGGCTGCCCGCCTTGCCCACTTCCCAGGCGATCTTGTCGACGCCGTTCTCGGTCCACAGGCCGGTGCGGAAACCGTACTTGGCCAAGCCCTGCACGGTTTCCGGCAGCTTCTTGTAACCGCAGCCGTAACCATCGTTGGGCAGGATCCAGCCACCGGGCATGTCGTTGGCGCGGTACTGCTTGGCCACGGAGTCGATCACATCGGGCGTGGTGCCGGTCGGGCCGTCGCTCCAGCCCTCAGGTACGGTGCCGGGCTTCTTGCTGTTGTCGCCGTCGTTGTAGCAATCGGCATCGCCGTAGGACAGCGCCCAGCGCGCGACCATGTTCGGGCGGCCGGTCAGCTGGGTGTAGCGCTCGATCAGTTTCGGCAGGTCGGCGCCCACGAAGTAGTACGCATCGAAGCGGTCTTCGCGATGCAGCAGCGTGGCCTGGTCGGCCTCGCGCAGATCGTAGCTGCCATCGCTCCAGGTATTGCGGAGCATGCCCCAGCCACGGCTGCTCAGCAGCATCGGTGCGGGGCTGGGGCGGTCGCCCTCTTCCCAGCCGCCGGAGTAGGACACCTCCAGCTCGCGGCCCTTGAACTGGTAGCGGCCGTTCTGCTGGCCGCCACCGAAGTAGCCTTCATCAGCCTGCGAGGACAGCACCTGCACGCTCTGCGTGGCATCCAGGTCCAGCGGTTGCAGTTCCTGCCACAGCGCGGTGGGCTGGCCGTTGTCCAGGCGTTCCAGGCGCAGGCGCAGCGGCTGCCGCTGTACATGCAGCACCAGTGCATCGGTGCGCACGCGGATTTCCTGTGCGTCTTCTTCCAGCTGCGCCTGTACGTTCGCCTTGGGCTGCGGCAGCACGATCGGTGCGGCCTTGTCGCCGGCACCGGTCAGCGTGCCGTTGCGGCCCGCCTGCACGCGGATGATGTCGGTGGCGGGCAGTTCGATGCGGATGCGCGCGCCGCTGTCGGTCTGCAGGTCCCAGCGCTGCACGCCGTCACGGCTGGCGCTGGCGCTGACCGAACGCAGGTTGCCGACCGGCTCGGCCTGGGCCGATGTCGCAACCAGCAGCAATGCTGGCAGCAGGGCCAGCAGCAGCGGCGAGCGACGAACGCAGTTTTCCACGCGGACTCCCAACCCGTTCACCGGGCGTTTCGAAAGCGGTTGGGCCGACTCTAGGGCAGCGATTCGAAAGATGTCAACAAATTGAAAGGAAAAAGGAAGATATATTCCGTTGAAACGAAAGTTGTTGCGTCGCAATACTTTGTGTAAGCGCTTGCAGTCGCCTGTTAAGCATTGTGCGATACGGCATTCGCCGGTTTCTTGCGTTTTCCGGGATGCACTAGGTAGAGCGAAGTCGGCATCACATTTTCTTTCTTTTTACTTTCGCTATTTGACATTTCGAAAGAAAACACAGATGGTGCGCTGGCCCAACTGGAACCTCCGAATGGACGTCACCCTGCTTTCCGATGTGTCCGCCTGGCAGCGCCTTGGCGGAGCCGATACCGCTACCGAAATCGCCCAGCAGCCAGTGCTGTGGGACGCCCTCGCACAGGACCTGTCGCGTGCGCGCGACCGCCTGCAGGCCTTCCTCGGCGACAGCCTCAACGATCCCAACCAGCGCGTGCTGTTCACCGGCGCCGGCAGCTCCGGCTTCATCGCCGAAATGGTGGCCGACGCGATCAATGCGCAGTGGCCGGCCGAGGTGCGCGTGGTGCACACCACCAGCCTGCTGACCCACCCGGCGCTGTACCTGCAGCGCGACCGCCCGACCCTGCTGGTGTCGTTCGGCCGCAGCGGTTCCAGCCCGGAAAGCGTGGCCGCGGTGGACCGCGTGCGCAGCGATGTGGATGACGCGCGCTTCCTCGACATCACCTGCAACGCCGATGGCGAACTGGCCCGCCGTGGCGCCGGCCGTGCCGATACCTGCACCCTGCTGATGCCGTCGGCCAGCTGCGACCGCGCCTTCGCCATGACCAGCAGCCTGACCTGCATGCTGCTGGCCGCGCTGACCGTGTTCGATCGTTCGCCGTGGGATGCGCGCGTGGCGCGCCTGAAGCAGATCGCCGCGCTGGCCCGCGAAGGCCTGACGCAGTGGGATGCACCGGTGGCGGCGCTGGCGCAGCGCCCGTTCAACCGCATCATCTACCTCGGCAGCGGCCCGCTGGAAGCACTGGCACGCGAGTGCGCGCTGAAGGTGCTGGAGCTGACCGCTGGCCGCGTGCTGGCGCTGGCCAACACGCCGCTGGGCTTCCGTCATGGCCCGAAGTCGACGCTGGATGGCAACACCCTGGTGGTGCTGCTGCGCAGCGTGCAGCCACTGGCGCGGCGCTACGAACAGGACCTGCTGGAAGAACTGCGCCGCGATGGCGTGGCCGGCCAGGTGCTGGCGATCGGCCCGCACTCGGATATCGGCGTCGATGACGAGTACACCCTTGTGGTGCCGCCGCTTCACACTACATTCGACGACCCGTGGCTGGCGCCGGTGTGGCTGGGCTTCGCGCAGCTGTTCGCGCTGCAGCGCTCGACCGCGCTCGGCCTGACCCCGGACAACCCGTTCCCGGACGGCACCGTCAACCGCGTCGTCAAGGGCGTCACCATCCACCATGGCTGAGCTGATCGCCCACGCCTGCTACGGCATCGACATCGGCGGCACCAAGATCGAGCTGGTGGCGTGCGATGCGGCGATGCAGGTCACCTGGCGCCGCCGGGTCAGCACCCCACAGGGTGACTACGACGGCTTCCTCCAGGCGGTGGTGGCGCTGGCGGCAGAGGCAGATGCTGCACTTGGCCGCAGCGATGCGGCCATCGGCATCGCCCTGCCCGGCGTGCGCGATCGCCGCACCGGCCGCCAGCTCAGCGCGAATGTGCCTGCACTGACCGGCCAATGCGTGGCGCAGGATCTGCAGACACGGCTGCGGCGCCCGCTGCACTTCGGCAACGATCTGCAGTGCTTTGCCCTGTCTGAAGCACACGGCGGTGCGGCTGACGGCTACCCCAGCATGTTCGGCGCCATCCTCGGCACCGGCGCCGGCGGCGGCTTCTGCCTGCAGGGCCGGCTGCTGTCCGGCTTCAATGGCCTGGCCGGCGAATGGGGCCACTGGAGCGTGCCCGGCCACCTGCTGCAGCGCCATGGCCTGCCACTGATCGACTGCGCCTGTGGCCTGCAGGGCTGCGTGGAGCGCTACGTGTCCGGCAGCGGGCTGGCGATGATCGAACGCCATCTGGGTGGCGGTGCGGTGGATGCCAGCGCGGTGATCGCCCTGGCCGAGGCCGGTGATGCCCGTGCACGCCAGGCGCTGGACATCCACCGGGACCTGCTCGGCCACAGCTTGGCCGCGCTGGTGCTGGCGCTGGACCCGCACGTGATCGTGCTCGGCGGTGGCCTCTCGCAGTACGCACCGCTGTACCAGCAGCTGCCGGCGGCCATCGCCGCCCATCTGTTCAATGGCGTGCAGGTACCGCCCATCGTACCGCCGCGCTTCGGCGATGCCGGGGGTGCACGCGGTGCCGCCCTGCTCGCCTGCCAACCCTCGTTTTCCTGATCGACCGGAGCCTGACCATGTCCCCGTTGCAGACCCTGCTTGCCTCCCACCGCGCCGGTGCCAACGTCGGCCTGTACAGCGTCTGCTGCAGCAACGAACAGGTGCTGCGCGCGGCCATGCACGTGGCGCTTGCGCACGGTACCGTGCTGCTGATCGAGGCCACCTCCAACCAGGTCGACCAGTTCGGCGGCTACACCGGCATGACCCCGCCGCAGTACCGCGACTACGTGGGCACGCTGGCCGATGAGGAAGGCTTCCCGCGCGAGCGGCTGATCCTGGGCGGTGACCACCTTGGCCCGAATGCCTGGCAGAAGCGCCCGGCCGTCGAGGCGATGACCCACGCGCGCGTACTGATCGAAGCCTACGTCGCCGCGGGTTTCCACAAGATCCACCTGGATTGCAGCATGTCCTGCGCCGATGACCCGGTGCCGCTGCCGGACGCGATCGTCGCCGCGCGTTCGGCCGAGCTGGCCGAAATCGCCGAGCGCACCGCTGCGGATCATGGCCTGCCACCGCCGGTCTACGTGATCGGTACCGAAGTGCCGATTCCCGGTGGCGAAGCCTCGCTGGCCGAAGGCCTGCAGGTGACCACGCCCGCTGCTGCCGCGCAGACCCTGGCCATCCACCAGCAGGCGTTCGACACGCCGCAGCTGCGCGATGCGTGGCAGCGCGTGATCGCGATGGTGGTGCAGCCGGGCGTGGACTTCGACCACAGCAGCGTGCACGAGTACGACGCGGCCGCTGCCAGCACGCTGGCCGACTTCCTCGAACAGCAGCCGCGCATCGTGTTCGAGGCGCATTCCACCGACTACCAGCGCGAAAGCGGCCTGCACGCGCTGGTGCGCGACCACTTCGCGATCCTCAAGGTCGGCCCGGCGGCCACCTTCGCCTACCGCGAAGCGCTGTTCGCGCTGGCCGCGATCGAGGCCGAACTGCTGCCGGCCGCGCAGTGCTCGCGCCTGCCGCAGGTGCTGGACGAAGTGATGGTGGCGCAGCCGAAGTACTGGCAGTCCTACTACCAGGGCGATGATGCCGCGCTGCGCCTGCTGCGCAGCTACTCCTTCAGCGATCGCTGCCGCTACTACTGGGGCGAGCCCGCGCTGGTGCAGGCGGTGCAGACCCTGTTCGCCAACCTGGAACAGCACGCGCCGCCGCTGGTGCTGCTCAGCCAGTACCTGCCGGAGCAGTACCGCGCCGTGCGCGAGGGCACCCTGGCCAATACGCCTACCGCGCTGGTGCAGCACCGCATCGGCCTGTGCCTGGGCGAGTACGCCCGTGCCTGCAGCGCCAACCAGGCCGGAACCCGCACGCACCACGCAGGCGCGGCTGCCGCCGCTGCTGCGAACGGCTAATCTCTACCTTTCCCCGCGACACCGAGAATGGCCATGCGCAACACCCGCTCCCGCCGGCAACAGATCCTGCAGCTGCTGATCGAGCACGGCTCGGTGCAGGTAGCCGATCTGGTCGAGCGCTTCGGCGTGTCGGCGGTGACCATCCGTGCCGACCTGACCCACTTCGAATCGCAGGGCCTGGCCAACCGTACCCACGGTGGCGCCACACTGGTGCGCACGCCGCCGCAGGAACAGGACATCCACGAAAAGGACGCACTGAACCTGCCGCTGAAGGAATCGATCGGCGCGTGCGCCGCGCGCCTGGTACGGCCTGGTGACAACATCATCATCGACTCCGGCTCGACCACGATGACCCTGGCCCGCCACCTGCGCAGCCAGCGCGACGTGACGGTGATGACCAACGGCCTGAACATCGCCTGGGAACTGGCCAACGCGCCCGGCATCAACGTGCTGCTGACCGGTGGCCTGCTGCGCCAGCAGTCGTTGTCGCTGCAGGGCAGCCAGGCCGAAGCCAGCCTCAATTCGTACAGCTTCGACACGCTGTTCCTGGGCGTGGACGGCCTGGACCTGCAGTTCGGCCTGACCACCCACGACGAAGCCGAAGCCCGCCTCAACCATCGCATGGTCGAGCGTGCACGCCGCATCGTGGTGCTGACCGACGCCTCCAAGTTCGGGCGCGTCAGCCTGCACCGCATCGCCCTGCTGGATCAGATCCACACCATCATCACCGATGCCGGCATCGACGACGTCTCCCGCGAGGGCCTGCAGCGGCTGGGCATCGAAGTGATCATCGCCGAGCCCGCCGCATGACCGACACCCGTTCCCTGCATGGCCGCATCCTCACCCCGCTGGGCTGGCGGCGTGGCCAGGTCCACTTCGATTCCCACGTGCGCCAGCTGCAGGTGGATGACCACAGCGGTGCCGACGACCTGCAGTTGCCGGTGATCCTGCCCGGCTTCATCGACCTGCACGTGCACGGTGCGGCCGGCGTGGACCTGATGCAGGGCGGCGACGTGGCGCGCACCATCGCCCGTACCCATCTGCGCTTCGGCACCACCACGCTGCTGGCGACCACCATGACCGCCGGCCTGGATGAGATCGAGCACGCGCTGCACGGCGTGGCCGCGACCATGGCCGCACCCGATGCAGACGCCGCCAGCATCGTCGGCGTACATCTGGAAGGGCCGTTCATCAGCCCGCAGCGGCTGGGCGCGCAGCCCAACCGCACCATCGAGGCGACGCTGGCGCTGGTGCAGCAGCTGCATGCGCTGGCGCCGATCCGGGTGATGACGCTGGCACCGGAGATCGGCGAGCACACCGCGCTGATTCCTGCGCTTTCCGCGATGGGAATCCGCGTGCAGCTCGGCCATAGTGCCGGCACCTACGAGGAAGGCGTGGCCGCACTGCAGGCCGGCGCCTCCGGTTTCACCCATCTGTTCAACGGCATGACCGGCGTCGATCACTATCGCCCGGGCATTGCGGCGGCGGCACTGGCACATGCGCAGTACGCCGAAATCATTCCCGACCTGCAGCACATCCACCCCGGCGTGATCCGCCTGGCCGCGCGCGCGATCCCGCGCCTGTACGCGGTGACCGATGCCACGGCCGCCACCGGCATGCCCGATGGCGAATACGCGCTGGGCGAGCAGCGCGTGCACAAGTGCGGCGGCTGCGTGCGCCTGGCGACCGGTTCTCTGGCGGGTAGTGCACTGACCATGGACCAGGCGCTGCGCAACCTGGTGCAGGTGGGCCTGGAGCTGGCCGATGCCTCGCAGCGTGTGTCCACCTTCCCGGCCGACTACCTGGGGCTGGATGATCGCGGCCGCATCGCGCCCGACGCCCGCGCCGACCTGGTGGTGATGGACGCCGAACTGCGCCTGCAGCAGGTGGTGGTGGGTGGGCGCGTGGTCAATTTGAACGCCGCAAACGCCTGATATCTGCGTTTCTGTAGAGCCGAGCCATGCTCGGCTGCTTTTCATACCGACATCGATGACGTCCGTGCCGCGCTTCGCACGGCAAGCCGAGTATGGCTCGGCCCTTCATGAAGCGCGCAAGCGCAACGCCTCAGCCACGCACCATCCCCGTTATTCCAGGAATACGCCGATGACCGCCGCCGCCGCACCTGCCGTACCCGCTTCCACCGCTCCGCGCTGGCCCGTACGTTACCTGCTCTTCATCGGCGGCCTCGGTGGCCTGTTGTACGGCATCGACATCGGCATCATCGCCGGTGCCCTGCCCTACCTGGAGGCAACGGCCAGCCACGCGTGGCAGCTCAGCAGCCAGCAGCTTGGCTTCGTGGTGGCAGCGGTGCTGCTGGGCAGCGTGTTGTCGTCGCTGTTCGCCGGCATGGTCGCCGACCTGATCGGCCGCCGCGGCGCGATGCTGCTGGCCGGCCTGTTGTTCACTGCCTCGATTCCGATCATGGCACTGGCCTCCGGCTACACGCCGCTGCTGCTGGGACGCCTGCTGCAGGGCATCAGTGGCGGCCTGATCGGCGTGGTCATTCCGTTGTACTTGGCCGAAGTGCTCAGCCCCGAACGACGTGGGCGCGGCGCGGCCATGTTCCAGCTGCTGCTGACCGTTGGCCTGGTGCTGGCAGCCCTGATCGGCCTGTACCACGCCCACGCCGTGGATGCCGCCGCCGAAGCCGTGCGTTCGCTGCCGGTCGCGCAACAGGCGCAGGAACTGTTCACGGTGAAGGACCATGCCTGGCGCACCATCTTCTGGACCTGCCTGGCGCCAGGCCTGCTGTTCTGCGCCGGCATCTTCTGGCTGTCCGAATCGCCACGCTGGCTGGTACGCCGCGGCCGCATCGATGAAGCCCGCCGCAGCCTTCAGCGCGTCCTTCCCGCCGCAGACGTCGAGCCCACGCTGGCGCAGATCCAGGCGCCGGAATCGAGCAGCAGCGATGGCAAGCGTGACCCGCTGCTCAGCCGCCGCTACGTGGTGCCGTTCCTGCTCGCCTGCGTGGTGCTGGCCTGCACCCAGGCCACCGGCATCAACTCGGTGCTGGCCTACGCGGTCAACATCCTCAACCAGGCCGGCCTGTCCGGCTCGGTCGCCAATGGCGCCGACGTGGCGATCAAGCTGCTCAATGCGGTGATGACGGTGGTCGCGTTGCTGCTGGTCGACCGCAAGGGTCGCAAGTTCCTGCTGATGCTCGGCAGCGGCGGCATCTGCGTGGCCCTGCTGGCGGCCGCCACGCTGTTCTTCCAGGCCGAGCGCGGCCGTGCCGATGTGCAGCCGCAGCTGCAGGCGGCGGTCAGCGGCGACGGCCTGCAGCTGGTGCTTGATGACGCGCAGTGGCAGCGCCTGGGCAATGGCATCGACAGCCAGGGCCGACCGATGCAGCTGACCGTGTCGTACGCCTATGGTGACTTCACCAACGTGCGCGCCCTGCGCAGCGACAACCTGACCGATCGCGAGCTGCGCATCGAGCGCGCCGGCACCGTGCAGCCCGACAGTGTGATTGGTGCGTTCTTCCGCAAGCTGCATCTGAACCCGTTCGCCGACCCGGCCAGTGCCGCGCAGGCGCCGCTGCGCATCGAACAGGCCCGCATCGGCCCGGTGCCGCCGCCGGCACATGGCTGGGCGGTGGCCGCCTGCATCCTGGTATTCGTCGCGTTCTTCGCGGTCGGCCCCGGCGTGTGCGTGTGGCTGGCGCTGTCGGAGCTGATGCCGAACCGCATCCGCTCCAACGGCATGAGCATCGCACTGCTGATCAACCAGTTCGTGTCGACCACCATTGCCGCCATCTTCCTGCCCACGGTGGGCCACTACGGCTACGCTAGCATGTTTGTGTTCTGGGCGGCCTGCACCTTCGTGTTCTTCCTGGTAGCCGCGTTCTGGCTGCCGGAGACCAAGGGCAAGTCGCTGGAGGAGATCGAGGCACGGTTCGCCCGGTAGCGGTCGACCTTGATCGACCCCCGCGCATGGCGCGGCGGTGTTGGCGCGCCCGTCACTGACCGGTGATGTGCTTCGCCAACGCCTGTGCCTCGGCAATGCTCGGCAGCCCGCTCAGCATCATCGATTCACCGAACGGGCCTTTCACCGTCGCCACCATCAGCACGCGGCCATCCACACTGATCGCTGCTCGCTGGCCCACCAGTGCTGCCGTGCCATCGTGGATGCGCTGATGCGCTTCCGGCCGATAGCGGATCTGCAGGCCGGGCTGCTGGCCTGCGTCCTGCACATAGCGCACATCGGCAATGTCGGCGCTGCCGGCAATCGGCGGCTCGCGCAGCGCAAGGGTCTCGCCCTGCCACTGCGCTTGCGTGCCTTTGCCGTCCGCATCAACCGCGCTCAGGCGCACATCCACACCGGGCCGCGGCGCATGCTCCTTGCCTGCCAGGACACCGGGTGTGGCACCCGGCGTGCATCCGGTGATGGCCAGTGCCGCGCCCAGCAGCAGCAGAAGCGCCGTTCTCACTTCAGCTTCCGCAGCTTGAATGCCACCAGCACCTGCAGCAGGCCGTACAGCAGGCTGCCGATGCCGATCCACAGCGTGGTTACCGCCACGCCGGCATATGGATTGGCCGCAAACAGCAGGCCCAGCACCACCGCCAGCACGCCGCTGAGGATCAGCAACCATTCGCCCTGGATCTGCTTGCGCACGCGGATCGCGAACACGATGCGATAGATGCCGGCCACCAGCAGCCACGCCGCCAGGAACAGCACCAGCACGCTGGCCGTTGCCAGCGGATTGATCACCGCCAGGATGCCGAAGCCCAGCGAAGCAATGACATACAGCGCAAGCCAGCCGCGCGAAGCGCCGCTACCGCCGCTGATCAAAGCGAACAGGCTGATGACACCCTCGACGATGGCCATCACGCCCAGCGTCCAGGCCAATGCCATGGCCGCCGACAAGGGCCAACCGATGGCGATGATGCCAAAGCCGAGAGCGACCAGGCCATACAGCAGCAGGATCCACCAGCTACGGCCGATTGCCGACAACAGGGGAGACAAGGGGGAATTCATGGCCACTCCTTCGATCCGTAATCGGGTTCATCGTAGCCCGTTGTGATGAAGAGGGGGATCACTGTGGTTCTGGATCGGCTTGGCACAGGCCCGAAGTCAACTAATGATTCACAGTTTTCCTCACTAAACGAAAAACCTCTTTTCGCGGCACGTCATCGTGAATATCAAGCCCCGCTTAATCCTTCCGGAGCGTGCACGTCAGCAGTACAGAATATGCTGAACAAGCAAGCACTCAGCCCCTAGGTATCGAGCTGAAGACCTCCACTATCGCGCTGCCGGCAGCGATGTCCGAACGCGTGGCGCTATCGTCGTTCTTCTTCGTGTCGCCCGGCGGGCTCAGCCCTGCATCAGCCATGCTCCCCAGCGGGTCGCATCGCCCCCGGCATCAGTCCAAGCTACTTTGCCTTTGGCTGCAACAGGCAGGATTCGAGTCCGACGAGAAGATACGGAATCGGGTAATGCAGGGCGCCTGGTGAATTCGGCGATTGAACTAAATATCCCCGACTGGGCCGGGGCTGCTTTCAACGCTTACCTGCCAAATCAAGAGCAACCGCCAGCCTAATCCTCCCCCACTGCGAACGAAGCGATCTCTCGTAGTCCTTCACGCCAGCAATCTGAAAATCCACAACTTTCCCACCAAGCCTTGAAACTTCAAGCTGAATCACTTCCACCCCATTGACCAGGACCGTGTATAGATCCTCAGATTGTTCAGGCGTCCAATTCAACACAAAAGCGCTATCAATCAAGCCGAGCCTGCCCACCATGATAGAGAACAACTGATTTCCCGGCTCTCTAAGCCCAGCCCATGACGCAGATAGCTCCTCACGAAAAGATTGTTCCGTAAGGCTTCCAATCAGCTTCATTTAATCCCCCCAGAGTAGCCCTCAAGTTACCAAGCTTATCAGTTAGATCCGGTCGAAGTTACCCGGAGCAATTTCGATACATTTACCCAAACTAGCTAGCTAAAATACATTCCACTCTACATTGATCGCCTTCTCTAAAGAAAACTTCGAACTCATGAACTTCACTTCCTGACCAACTGGCAACTGCATCACGCAAGATTTCCAAGTAAATCTTCAAATCTTCGTCCACAAAATTTGGAAGCCGCTCATGTACAACAACAATTTTTTTGCAGGGAATCCACTCAAAATCATTCAAACAATCATACAGAGCATCCCAATTAAACCCAAAATACCCTGGAAACCACAGCAAATAATACAGAGCCCTCAACAACTCGTCCGGAACAGATATATGAGGATCAACCCTCACATAAAACACTTCCGCAGAACTGTATGACGGCATCGACTCATAATACTTTATCGACAATTAATTAACCCTCAATTATTGATCGGAATAAATGTCTTATAGTGATCTGCAGTGTAGTACATCTCACCCCCCTTTCCGACAACTATACGCTGAGCTCCAGGCCCTGTGACTCCCGGGGTAGGGTGTACATACTCCGTATAATAGCCAGCCGGCTTAACCGGCAAATCTCCTGCACGATTTTGGAATATAGAACCATCGTTTCTGTGAGGGTAGGATCCACCTGACCTTATCCGGGTGCAGCTGCCGATTGAACCGGTCCCCGGCCACCGCAATGTTGGCGCCCCTGCTTCCACCCAGAGCACCACCCACCATCGCGCTGCCGACTTCCATCAGCGACTGGTAGTCCTCCCAGCTCAGGCTGTCCTTGT
Organism: Stenotrophomonas sp. 78350_Sma; assembly: GCF_056482105.1. NCBI lineage: Bacteria > Pseudomonadati > Pseudomonadota > Gammaproteobacteria > Lysobacterales > Lysobacteraceae > Stenotrophomonas > Stenotrophomonas sp. 78350_Sma. Next base: position 4,496,089 of record NZ_CM151182.1, read on the forward strand.
TGTTCTCCAGGTAATCCGAGATCGCCTTCTTGGCCTTCTCCGCACCGGCAGCACTCACCGCGCCCTTCAGCGCATCGGCCCCACCCAATGCGGCCATCGCTGCACCGGCCATGCCGTGCAGCAGTGCGCGTCCGTTGCCGCCATCGGCCCAGAACGCCTTGCCTTCTTCGGTCTCCGCCTTCTGGCTCAGGTAGCCACCCAGGTCCCCCCCCCCCCCCCCTTGAACAACAGCTGCCCGCCCAGCTGCATCACCTCGGCACGCTCCCGCATCTTGCGCAGGTCAACGGCCGACATCGCGCTGTTCAGGTCACCCGCGGTGGCGACGATGCTGACGTCGCCCTGGCTGCGGATGCTGCTGCCCACCGCCGACTGGTCGTGGCTGGTCTGGCTGGCACTGGAGCTGGAGGCAACCGATGCAGATAGGACGGACTAGCCCTCAACTGAAAGTACCAGTTCCGCCATCATTCTAAATTTTTCATTTCAGCGCCTGCCACTCTGATTCTCAAGGATTCTTCATCGAGTCAAAGGATCCTGGACATTTGAGACTGACGGCGCGAAAAACTACTGAGAATATCTAAACTGAGTGGTCACAGTCTTATCGGAATTGATCATAATATCAAACTCCCTCCAATCCCCCCCCGTATGCTCCTTCATTACATCATGGAGATCACACACCAAATCAACACAACCCCTACCACCAAAATCATTCAACAATGCAGATACGGAGATTCCACCGATCGTGTAAAAAAATGAGGAATCAACGCCAAGAGATCCATCCTCCTCCGGAAGATAGCGGAATCTACACACAGCATCCGTGTAACCATCCTCAGCACTTGCATCCATCGCCCTATACAGAGAATCAATTATCTCAACCTGCTTTTCGACGTAACTCATAGACCACCACCGTACTCATTCTTAAAAGTTCTCGAGGACATCTTACCATCAATGCTATATACAACAGTAACCGTATCTGGCCTCGCATTACCCTGCGATGATCTTGCAAATTTCACAGTTACATCTCCGACACTCCTTCCCTCCTTCAGAGCGGAAGTTATTTCATTCTCAAACCTTTTGTATGCGCTCGAATTGAAGTTCGAATTCTGAGGGAAAATATTGTAACGATCGCAAGTTCCACCATGGCGGCAAGCTTGAATGTGCCCTCCAACATCACCTGCAATCCCTTCTTTTCCAACTGCAGTCTGACGCCCATCGCGAGTCCCAGGGATATTGTTTGGGCGATAGGTTATTTCCTCCACAAACCCGCTTCCATTGGTCTTGAAGACCGTTCCATTTGTGAGTTCAACTTTAGAATTCGGCGGTGGATTATTTAGAATCTCGTACTCCCTCGTCCCCTTTTGCGCGAGCGACGGATCAATCTTTCCCTCTCGCCCCAAATTGGTGTTAGTTGCAACGCGATCCGCTCCAGGAAGCTCCTTCTGCGCAAGCACCCTTCCGCCCACTCGGCTGATCGCCTGCTCGGCAGCCATCCGCACGAGTGAAACAGCAGCACCCGCCAAGGGATTCTGATCACCTTGATAGGTTGAAGCGTTGAAGGAATCCAGAACCCTCTTTCCCTGCACCGAGTTGTAGGACCCCAGGGCGGAGTCCAGACCATCCATACCGGATTTGGCCGACAGGACGGCCACGCCAGCCAGCCCAATCGGTGCCGCGCACAACACGACAGTCCCACAACCGGGCGTAGTTGCCACCGCGCCGGCGGTTGCACCTACTGCTCCAGCCGCACCACCGACTGCCTGCACCCCTCCCTTGATTCGCATGAATGACTCATCGAACCGAAGGATCTGGTCATTCACTTGATCGATCGTTGAGTAGCCAAGGAAAGCATTGGCGCCCTTGATAAGCTGCTGCTCTGCCGCGTATCCACGTCCGCGTTTCTCCGAGGCCTCCAGTTGGGCCTTGTTCGGATCGCTATCCGGTACGCCGGCGGAACAATGAACCAGGGCACACATTGCGTCGTTCAAGCGCTGCTGCTCATCAGCAGTCTTGCCCTGCTTCAACGCATCCAGCTTCTTTGCTTCGTCAAGGTGCAGCTGCCGATTGAATCGATCTCCTGTAAGGGCAATGTTGGCGCCGGTGCTGCCACCCGCCAGCCCACCCACCATCGCACTACTGACCTCCATCAAGGACCGGAACTGCTCGGGGCTGATCTCGCTCTGATTGGCGGTGAGGTAATCCGAGATCGCCTTCTTGGCCTTCTCCGCACCGGCAGCACTCACTGCGCCCTTCAGCGCATCCGCACCACCCAATGCGGCCATCGCCGCACCGGCCATGCCGTGCAGCAGCGCGCGGCCGTTGCCGCCGTCGGCCCAGAACGCCTTGCCTTCTTCGGTGTCCGCCTTCTGGCTCAGGTAGCCGCCCAGGTCGCCCACGCCCTTGAACAACAGCTGCCCGCCCAGCTGCATCACCTCGGCGCGCTCCTGCATCTTGCGCAGGTCAACGGCCGACAGCGCACTGTCGGTATCAAAGCCGGTCGCGGTCCGATCAAGACCGGCCAAGGCACTCTCATTGCCATCGCGCACCACCACGGTGCCGGCGGCGATGTCCGAGTGCGTGGTGCTGCTGTCGTTCTTCTTCGTACCGCCCAGCAGGCTCAGCCCTGCGCCGGCCGCGCTCCCCAGCGGGTTGCTGATGCCACCACCGCTGCTCATACCGGTGCCGATGCCACCGCCACTGGTCTTGGCGCGGGATTCGTTCTCGATGTCGACAACGGTCAGGCTGCCGGTATCCAGGCGGTTCTTCGACGCATCGGCAGTACTGCCGATCACGCCGCCTTCCAGGTGCGTGTTGCCGCCCACGGTGATGTTGAAGCCACCGTTGCCGGCAACGATGCCACTCTGTTCCTGCACGCTGCGCAGGTGGCTCTCGACCTTCTGCTGGCCGATGTTGACGGTGCCGCCGCTGCCATACACGAAGGTGCCGCCAGCCTGGGTCTGCTTGCTGGCGTAGTCGTCGGTGTCCTGCTCGCTGATGATGGACAGGTTGCCGCCGATGCTGGCCACCACCTTGTCGCCGCTCAGCTGGGCCCCCTGCAGCGTGGTGTCCTTGCCGCTGATGACGGTCAGGTTGCGGTCGGCGTCCACCACGGTTTCGACGTGCATGGTGCCGTTGCCGCTGCCCTTGCCCTTGGCGGTGCTGGCCGACACGTACCAACCGGTCTGCGCGCCGATGCTGAAGCCGATCTCACCGCTGCCGCTCTTGTTCTTCGACGACTGCGTGTGGTCTTCCGCTTCGCTGCGCAGGGTGATGTTGTCCCGCGCGGCCAGCGCCACGTTGTCACCCTTCACCTGGCTGCCGATGATGTTCAGGTCACCGGCGGTGGCGACGATGCTGACGTCGCCCTGGCTGCGGATGGTGCTGCCCACCGCCGACTGGTCGTGGCTGGTCTGGCTGGCACTGGAGCTGGAGGCGCCGATGCCGATGCGCAGGCTTACGCCGTCAGTAGCGCCGGAAGCACCCTGCTGCATGGCGCCGCCCACGCCAGCGGCGGCATTGGCCGCCTGCACCGCGTACAGCGCCTTCAGGCGGTCATCCTGCGCGTTGCCGGCCGCCTTGGCCGCACCATATGCCGCCAGCGCGGCATCCACCACGCCGCCGGTCAGGCCCACGTTGATGCCGGCACTCTTCTGCTTGGTGCTCTGGTGTACGTCGGTGGTGCCCTGTGCCGCGTCGATCACCACCTGCCCGCCCACCAGCTGCGTACCGGTCTTCGACAGCACGTCCGAACCGGTGATGTGCAGCGTGTTGCCGGCGCTCAGGTTGACCCGGCCATCGGTTGAGCCGATCAGGCTGCCCTGTGGCGCGCTCTGCTCGATCTCCAGGCCCTTTTCCAGCTTGCTCTGGCCGATGGTCAGATTGAAGCCACCACCGCCGAACACGCCCGAGCGCTTGACGGTCTTGTCATGCTCTTCGCTGTGCGTGGAGGTGGCCGTGCCGATGGTCAGGTCACGGGTGGCGGCCACCACCACATCACCGGTGGCAGCCACCTGCGCCGCCTGCGCGACGACGTCACGGCCGGCGCCGATGGTGACCGTCTCGCCGCTGAGCGTAGTGCCCACCACCAGGCTGTCCCGGGTCGCGTCGTAAGTGGTGGTGGTCTTGCTCGACAGCAGGCCCTTCTTCCTGCGCGTGGTTTCCTGCTCCCAGCTGTGGTCCTCCTGTGCCGCCAGCAGATTCACGTCGCGCGTAGCGGCAATGCTGATGCCGCCATCGGTGCTGCCGACCTGCGTGGCAGTGAGGTTGGCATCGCGCCCGGCCACCAGCGCAATGTCACCGCCGGCCTGCAGCGAAGTGCCGTGCACGGTCTCGTCCATGCTCTGCGTGGTCTGCGAGAAACGCTTGCCACGGCTCTGCTGCTGGCTGGTGTTGGTGGTGGTTTCGGCCTGCAGGTTGAGATCGCGCCCGGCCACCACGGCCAGGCCGTCGCCGGCCTTCAGCTGCGCGGCCTGCAGGTTCACGTCCTGCCCGGCCTGCATGCCCAGCGAGCCACCGGCCTCGATGCCACTGGCGTTGAGGGTTTCGCGCGTGTAGCGGTTACTGCCCCAGCCGCCCTGTTCGGTGGTGGTCAGTGCGTTGAGGTTGATGTCGTTGCCGGCCGTGGCATGGACGCTGCCACTGGCCTTGGCGGTCACTGCCGTCAGGTTCAGATCGTGGCCAGCGTCCAGCGACAGGCTGCCGCCGACATCAAGCGTGGTGCGGCGCAGGCTGCCATCACCCTGCATCTGCGTGGTGAGGTTGAGGTCGCGGCCGGCCTCCAGCGCCGCGTTGCCGCGGGCACTGGCCTGCGAACCGACCAGTGCCAGGTCACGCCCGGCTTCCAGCGCCAGGCTGCCGCCGCTGCGGATGCTGGCCACGTCGATGCCGCTGACACTCTTCAGGTCGCGGCCGGCCACCAGGGCCACGTTGCCGCCCTGGATCAGGCCGCTGTTGTTGAGGATGTCCTCCACGGCGGTGATGCGGGCATTGCCACCCGCGGAAATGCCACCGCGATCGTTGAGCAGGCTGCCGGTGTCGATGGTCAATCGATCATCGGCGCGGATCATGCCCTGGTTGGACACATTGCCGGCGCGGATCTCCACCGACTCGCCAGCGATGGCGGCGCCCCCCAGATGCAGGCGGCTGGCGGTGGCCTGGGACAGGTACACCACCGGCACCAGCACCTTCTGCCCGTCCACTTCCTGGGCGACCATCCACACGATATCTTCGTTGAGCGCGGCCACCTGTTCGGCCGACAGTGCCACGCCCACGCTCAGCTGCTGGCGCGCGGCTTCGCTCACGCCGGCATCCATCATGGCGCGGTATTGGCCCATGCCATCGCCCTGGTCGGCATCCAGGTAGCGACGCCCGGTCAGGCCGGTGATCTGTTCCATCACCAGGCGCTGCTCGTAGAAGTCGTCACCCATCCGACGCAGCTGCTTGTCGGGGTCCAGGTTCAGGCGCTGGAACATGTAGTCCGAGCCGATCCACTGCCCGAAGTTGGCGAAGCGCGGATCGGTTTCCACCAGCCAGCGCTGGTTGCCCGGATTGACCGTGTACAGGCCGCCACTGGGCAGCGACAGGCCCGGCAGCGGATTCTGCGGGCTGCCCACCACCTGCGGCGGCGGCACCGTGGTGACACGGCCCGGTCCCGGTGTGCCGGTATCACCGGCCGTGCCGGCGCCCTGCGCCTGCGCGCTGGCCGGACCGGTGGCCACGCCCTGCTGTGCATCCGGTGCGCCAGCGTTGCCGCCGACCGCGCCGGCGCCCTGCTGCTGGCCCAGTTCGGGTGCGTAGGCGTTGTTGCCCTGCCAACCGGCAACGTCCAGCGGCGTGCCACCGCTGTGCGCGGTGACCACGGCGTTGTTGACCTCGCGCGCTTCGATCTGCACCTTGCGGCCGGCGGTGATGCTGGCATTGCCACCAGCCAGCGTGACCTGCTTGGTGACCGTGCTGGTGCCCAGCGCACGGCTGCCGCCATAGATCTCGAAGTCGCAGCGGCTGGGGCAGGGGCGGTAGGTGTAGTCGATGGTCGACGTACGCTGGACCACCTTGTAGCCGGCCAGCGCCTCGTTGTTGACCACGCCGGCCCAGTCATTGGGGTCTTCGCTGTTGGACGAGCCGCGGCCGTTGATCGAGAGGTTGCGACCGGCGGCGATGGCCGAGTTCCGGTTGTCGACCGAGCCGCCGGACATCTGCATGTCGCGACCGGAAATCAGCTGCGACGCCGCGCTGGCGGCGATGACGGTGGTGCCTTCCAGCACCAGGTCCTTGTGCTCGGTCCAGACCTCCAGCACGGCACAGTCGCCCGGGCACAGCTTGCCCGGCGGTGCCGGGCCGTCGATGCCATCGACCCTGAACGTCCCGCTGTCCGGATCGGCAGCGCCTTCGTTGCCGCTGTAGACCTTGTGCTGGGTGACCAGCACACGACGTTCGTTGGCCACGCCCAGTGCAGCAAGGATCAGGTCGTTCTCGGCCTGGATGCGCCCGGAACGGTTGCGGATCTGCTGGGCATTGCCGCCGTTCCAGCCCTGCAGGCGGATGTCGCCCAGGCTGAAGAGCTCGCCGTCGAGGTTGTCGATGTAGTTGGCATACAGGTTGATGCGGCCGGTGGCCGCCATCAGCCCTTCGTTGTAATCGCGAGCGACCAGCGTGTCGCCTAGGTCGCGGCCGTTGGTGATGCGCGAGGCGCGCAGTTCCAACGCGTTGCCCATCAGGGTGCCGGTGTTGGTGATGGTGGCAGCCGACACCTCCACCGTATCGCCGTCCACGCGACCGGCATTGCTGAAATCGCCCGCCGTACTCAGCGCGACACGACCACTGCCATTGCCTGCCGTGGCGTTGATCTGCCCGCCAGCGCTGTTCTCGATCCGGGCCGCCGAGACTTCAAGGGTGCCCTTGCTCTCCAGGCGCCCCTGGTTGACCAGTGCACCGGCCACGTCCAGCTTCAGCAGCCCGTTGCTCTCCAGGCGCTGGCCGTTGCCATGCACGTAGTCACCGGCCAGCGTCAGGCGCAGCTCGCTGCCGCCGAACAGGCGGCCGATGCCGCTGAAGGCCTGCAGGCGTGCGCCGAGTGCTTCATAGGCGCTGATTTCGCCACCACCATTGGCCAGGCTGCCCAGCGTCAGCTGGCTCTGGCGACTGAGCAGCCGGCCGTTGCTGTTGTCCAGCGCGGCAAGATCCAGGCGCAGCAGATTGCCTGCGCTGAGCTGGCCACCTACGTTGAATACCTGTGCGCCGGCGCGCTCCAGGTACAGGGTATTGGCGGCATGGACCATGCTGCCGGCGTTGTCCAGCGAAGCGGTCTGCAGGCGCAGGTCGGTTCCAGCCACCAGCTTGGCCTGGCCGCCTTCGGCGCGGTTGTCCACGCTGCCTGCGGTCAGCGTCAGCGCACCACCGGTGCTGCCCAGGGTGCCGCCACGGTTGTCCAGCGCACCGGCCGATTCCAGCGACAGCTGCCCGATGCCGTTGGCCACGATGCGGCCGCCACGGTTGCCCACCGAAGCAGCGCGGATGTTCGCAGCGCCCTGTGCTTCGATGTTGCCCTGGCTGTTGTCCAGTGCCTGGCGGATCTGCAGATCCAGCGAGGTGCCGCCGTGGACCAGGCCACGCTGGTTGGCCAGCGCACCCGCAACGTCGAGCCCGAGTTCCTGGCGAGCGTACAGGTTGCCATCCACGTTGCGCAGGTCGCCCGTGCGGCTGGTCACGCGCGCACTGCCCTCGGCGCCCAGCAGGCCATTGCTGTTGTCCAGCTGGGAGGCCAGCACCTGCAGCTGGCCGACACCACGCTGCACGATGGTGCCAGTGCGGTTGTCCAATGCCCCCGTGGCGTCCACGGTAAGGGTGCCGCCGGCATCAAGGCGGCCACCGGCGTTGACGATCTCCGTACCGGTCACGCGCGCACCGGTGCCCGCGGTCAGCGTACCGCCGCTGTTGTCGAGGCGACCAGCAACGGCCACGTCCGCCTCGCCGTTGCCGACGATCAGGCCAGCACCGCTGTTGTCCAGCGTACCGGTCTCGATCTTCAGCACACCCGTGCCCGCGTGCTCGATGCGGCCGCCCTGGTTCAGCAGCTGCGCAGCTTTCAGGTGGACACTGCCAGCATTGGCGGCGATGCGCCCGCCGGTGTTGCGCAGAGCACCTGTCAGGCTCAGTTCAAAGGGGTCCGTACCGGTCTGCAGCAGTTCGCCGGCGCTGTTGTCCAGCGCGGCTGCGAGCAGGCCGATGCGCGTGCCCTGCAGGCTGCCCGCATTGCGCAGCAGGTCGGTGGCACGCAGGTCGAGCAGCCCGATCGCGGTCAGGCTGCCGCCGGTATTGCGCCACTCACCGCTGCGCGCCTGCGCCAGCAGGGTGCCACCCGACCAGACCTGGCCACCCTCCAGCAGCAGGCTGTCGCCCAGCAGGTGAACCTGCTGGCCGGCGTTGATCTGGCCGGCATTGCGCAGCTGCTGGCGCGCATCAAGGGTGACGCTGCCGGTGCTGCCGACCTTGCCGTCGGCCAGCAGGCCCGCCACGATCACGCCGCTGTTGTCGATCTGCCCTGCCCGTACCTCGATGTCACCCGAGGCCAGCATGCGTCCGCGGTTGCTGGCCTGGGCGGCCTGCAGCGTGACGGTGCGCGCCTGCACGTCTGCCGTCGTGCGCAGTGCCTGCGCGGCCTGCAGCGAAAGCGCGCCGCTGGCGAACAACGCGGCCTGGTTGTCCAGGTCGCCACCGCTGCGCACCTGCAGATCGGCAGCGCTGTCGATCGTTCCCTTCAGCGTCACGTCGGCATCGGCGGACAGCACGACGCCCTGCTGCGCAAAGACCTTGCCCGACTGCTCCAGGCTGCCGCCCGCGTGGGCGGTGAGCGTGCCGGCGGCCAACGTGCGCCCGCCCAGCACCAGTGTCTGGTCACTGCTGAGCTGCACGTTGCCACGCTCGCTGCCCAGTTCACCCTGGCTGTGCAGGGTCCGGCCCCGCACCTGCAACGCCTGGCCGGCTACCAGGCTGCCCTGGTTGTCCAGCGAATCGCGCGCGGTGACATCGACATCACCGGCGCCGTAGAGGTCGCCACGGTTGTCGATCACATCGGCCGTAGCCGTCAGTGCCCCCTTGGCGAACACGTTGCCTGCGTTGTCCAGCGTCACCGCATCCAGCTGCAGCGACTGCGCACTGGACAGGTTGCCGCCGGCGCGGTTGTGCAGCGCGTCGGTACGCGCGTCAAGCGCGCCATCGCTGGCGACTACACCCGCGTTGTCCAGCGTGGTGGTACGCAGCCGGGTGCGATCACCACCATAGATCACGCCGCTGTTGGCCAGTCCGGAGGCGTGCAGATCCAGGGTCTGCTGGCCGTGCAGGCGACCATCATTGGTCACCTTCTGCATGTCCACGGCCAGCACGCGTGCCAGCGCCGTGGCGGCCGCCTGCTGGCGCAGGGTGCCGCCCTGCAGGGTCAGGGTGCCGCCTGCTTCAAGCCGGTTGCGGTTGTCGAGCGTGGCAGCGGACAGACGGGCATCGGCTGCACTGCCGATGATGCCGGCGTTGTCCAGCACATCCGCGTCGACCTGCAGGCCCTTGCCACCCTGGATGCTGCCGGTGGCGTCATTGTCAATGCGTGCGTTGGCCTTCAGCGCCAGCAGATCCACCGCCTGCAGCGTGCCGCCGTTGCGCAGACGGTCGACCGTCAGCGAGGCCTGGCGGGCCTCAAGGGTGCCTTGGTTGTCCACGCCGCCGGCAGACAGTTCCAGCGCCTGCTCGGAGAGGATATGCCCGGCGTTGTCCAGCTGCTGGCGCGCCTCGGCCTTCAGCAGTGCGCCCGCAGACAGCTCGGCACCCTTCACCTGGGTGATGCGGTCGGCCGCTGCACGCAGGTTGGCACCGGCACCGATGATGCCCTCGTTGTCGATGCTGACCGCGTCGAGATCGACGTCGGCGTCGCTGTACAGCTGCCCTGCGTTGTGCAGCTGCGCGGCCTGAATCCGTACGCTCTGGTTGCCCAGCAGCAGGCCGGCGTTGTCCACCTGGCGGGCCTGCACGTCCAGCGCCTGCGCGCCCAGGCGCGCGCCCTTGTCCTGCACCAGCGTGTCGGCGCGCACGGCAAGCCCGGCGCCTGCGGTCACCTGTGCACGGTTCTGCACCTGTGCGGCAGCCAGCGCGATGCTGCCCGCGCTCTTCACCGTGTCAGCCAGGGTCAGCATGCCACCGGCGTCCAGCTGCATCTGCGCGGCCTGCGCGCTGCCAGCCAGGTCCAGATTCTGGATGGCGCGTACCGCCATCGCACCGCCTGCCGACGTGGAACCGGCAAGCGACGCCTGCCGGGCACGGATCTGAAGATCGCCCTGCGCGTACTGCGTGCCGTCGGCCTTCAGGTCGCCGTCGGTCTCGATCTGCAGGCGGCCCGCGGCCGCCGTGCGTCCATTCAGACGGACATCGCCGGCCTGGGTCAGGATGAAGTCGCCTGCATCGGCCACCATCTGGCCGGCGCTGCGCACGCCCACACCGGCCTCGGTGCCGACCAGGCGGATCTTGCCTGCATACATGCCACCGAGAGCGGCAACGTCCAGGCCGAACTGCGGGCGTTCGCCTTCTCCGCTGATCGCCTGCGTCGCCAGCGTCTGGGCATCGATCTGGTTGGCGCCGGTGACCACGTTCACCTGGCGTGCCCACAGGCCGGCGTTGAGCTGCACCGCGCGGGCCAGCAGGTCGACGCCTTCCAGGTTGCCGGCATCCAGGCCGTTGCCTTCCAGGCGGATCGTTCCACGGGACACCCGGAACGCCGACAGGCTGCCATCGTTGCCGAACACCGGGGTGCCGGTGGTCAGCGTGCCCCGGGTGGTGTTGATGAAGCCGCAGCCATCGCAGGTGATGCCATTGGGGTTGGCGACGATCACCGCCGCCGAGTGGCCGGCCACCTCGATATGGCCCTGCAGGCGCGAGGCGTTGGTGGACGTCACCTCGTTGAGGATCAAGCGTGCCGACTGGCCCGGCTGCAGGTTGCCGTTGCCCTGGATGTAGCCACCCAGCTGGGTCTGTACGGTGCTCGCGCTGTTGTTGAGGATCTGTCCCTCGCGCCCGACGTTGTAGTCCTGGAAGCGGTTATGCGAGACACCGCCGGCGTTGGGGCGGTTGATCTGGATGACCGGCACGCCGTTCGCCGACTGGTCGGCCCGCGCCTGCTCGCCGGCCTGCACCTGCACCTGGGCAAATGAGCTGCCCGGGGCCAGGAACGCCATTGCCAGGGTGGCGCTCGCCATCGTGATGCGCAGGCGCGTGGCCCAGACAGCGCCCGAAGCGGACAGGGACAAACTGCGGAATACGTTCTTCATGCCAGGTACTTCCATCAACCCAGGGGGAACTGCACACACACAACAACCCGGTCACGTCGCCACCCGGCGACGGTGCTTCCAGCCGGATCAGAACTGCCAGGACGCGCGGAATCCGATCACGTGCCCGCGTGCCTCATGCTTGAGCCACGCCGGGCGGCTCATCGGTACGCCGACGAAGCCATCCCACGCCAATCCGCCCAGCTCGCCACGTGCACCCAGGTGCGCACCGCTGAGGGTTCCGCCGCCGATACCCTGGCGGTCGTCGCGCTCGATGTGGCCGATATCGATGCCCGCGTAGGGCGCGATGGCGCGATGTGCCATCCAGCTGATGCTGTTGCGCCAATAGCCACCGCGGCTGCCGCCGAGTGGCACCTCGCCGTCGAAGCCGTTGACGGTATAGCGGCCACCGACGCTGATGAACTCCGAGCCATACAGCGTGTCCTCGCTCCACTGGTAGCGGAGCGCGGTGTTCCATGCCAGCGGGCGCGGCCCGGAGGTCAGTGCGCCACCGGCGCCGATATCCAGCGTAGTCAGCCCATAGCGGAACGTCGGCGCCAGGTCATCGCGGCCCACGGCGTCATCATCGCCTCCCAGCCAGGGCACGCCGCGGCGGTGCGCCAGGCGGACATCGGCCTGGACCCGCCCCAGGTACTGGCGGTGCAGCAGCGCCAGCTCGACCGAGGTGGTACGGCGGCGCTGGCCTTCGATCTCCACGCCTTCCACGTAGCTGTGCGACGACCGTTGCGCCACGCGCAGTTCAATGCCGCTGCGATAGCTCTGGCCACGCACCAGCAGCCGTTCCACGGCCAGATCGACGTTGCTGGAGGTGCCGGTGCTGGCGAACGTGTCGGCGTTGCTGGCGATGGTCTGCTTGTAGCGCGAGCTGTAGGTACTGGTGCTGAAACGCCAGTTGCCCAGCGGAACCGACCACGATGCATTGAAGCCGTGGGTACCCCGGCCCTTGTCGGCACTGCCGTCGCTGCTGACGCCAATGCTGAGCAGGTCGTTGACGCGAGCAAGGTTGTCTACCCAGGCGGTCGCGCCGACCTGCTGCTTTCCGGTCGCACGGCTGCCGGCATCGTCCAGCGACACCGAGGCACGCCAGCGCTTGCCGTGGCGGATGCTGATGACCACGTCCGATTCGCCGGGCGCCTCGCCCGGCACCAGCTCCATGCTTACGTCCTGCGACGGAACGCGCTTGAGCTGTTCCAGGCCCTGTTCCAACGCGCGCAGATTGAGCACGTCCCCCGGCCGCGCGGGAAACGCGCTCTTCCACATCGAATCGGGTACCTCTTCCACGTTGAAGCGGATCTGCCGGATCACGCCTGGCACCAGCTGCAGGCGCAGGGTTCCGCTGCCCAGGCTCTGCTCGGGCAGGCCGATGCGGGTGGTCACGTAGCCCTTGGCCAGCGCCAGATCCGACGCACGCCGGACGATCAGCGCAATGCCCTGCTGGCCCACGCAGCGGCCACGGTAGCGGTCGAGATAGCGCTGCAGGAACGCGAACCGCCCCAGATGCGCGCCGTCAAGCTGCAGCTGTTGCAAGGTGAAGCACGGTTCTTCGTCCGGCAGTTCCAGCGAATGCATATCGGTGGCAGCGGCCGGTTGTTCGCGCGATACATCCGGCAATGCCTGCCGCTGCTCACGCTCGCGTGCCTCGCGCTCGGCGCGTTCGCGCAGTTCCTGCTGCTCGACGAACGAAGGACTGGCCGACTGCGCATGCACGACGCCGATCCACAACAGCCCCGCGGTGCCCAGAACGGCACGCATGCTGCATCCTGCTTTCCTGTTACCCATCAACGACTTCCTTGTCCAGCATTGGTACAGACCTGAAGCTGTGAACAGACATCGTGCAGATAGAACGTGCGGCCAACACCGACTCGACCGCCAACCGCTATCGGCGGGAGTGCGCGGAACTTTAGGGTCTTTGCATCCGCGCACCCATTGCGGCGACGCAGTCGAGCACCGCGCGCTGAAGGATGGGCATCCTTCAGCAGCCGTCATATGGTGTCAATCGCTCCGGCCGTCACGGCACCCGTGCGCACACCCAGACCCGCACGTCCTTGGCGCCCGCCAGCCGCAACGTCTCGGCGATTTCCATCACGGTGCTGCCGGTGGTCATCACGTCGTCCACGACGGTCAGCCGTGTGGGTGGCGACAAGCGCGTGCCGAATGCGTCAAAGAGATTGTCCCGGCGCTGTTCTGCGCTGCGCTCGGATTGCGGCGCGGTGTGGCGGCGCCGGTAAAGCCCCTGCCAGACCGGCATCGGCAACAGGCGGCACAGTTCGGCGGCCTGGTTGTAGCCACGCTGGCGCAGGCGTCGCGCATGCAGCGGCACCGGCACCAGCGGCGCGCACGACCAGGGTGGTGGCGCGCGCTGCATCAGCTGTGCGAGCAGGCGCCCGGCCGCCAGGTCCTGATGGAACTTGTAACGCACCAGCAGCTGATCGACGGGTGGAAGGTACAGCAGGCTGGCATGCGTGGCGGCCTGCGGCGGCACCTCGTCGCGGCATATGCCGCAGACAATCAGGGCGTTCCCGGGTAGCGGGAGTGCGCAGCGCAGGCAGGCACGACCGGCCCAGGGCAGTTCGGCAAGGCAGGCGCGGCACAGGTCAAGTTCATCGTGGCCCGGCTCGCCACAGACCAGGCAGCGCAGTGGCAGCAGCACGCGAAGTGCTGCCTGCAGAAGACGAGTGGGCGTGGACAGGGCTGGCATGCGCTACAGCCTGAACGCGCCGCGGTCCCGAGGCCATCAGGCGCACGCTCTTCAGCCCGTAGGCATCCTTACCAGTTTACGGAGCACTTCACCGCGTCGGCGCAGGCTTCGCATCCACCCGGGTGCGATACACCATGTACGGCGTCTGCCGGCGATCCACGCCACCATTGAAGCCAGCCTGTCGATGCAGCTGGTTGGCGGTGAAGTACAGATAGCCGTCCGGCCCCATCGACAGCGTATCCGGCCACAGGATGCGCGGGTCGTGCACCACCGTCGTCCATCGCCCCTGCGCGTCGCGGGCATGGATGGCGTTGTGCTCGTAATCGCTGGCATACAACCGCCCGTTGGCGTCCATCTCCATGCCATCGGAGGCGCCCTTGTCGCCCAGGTCGACCACAGCTGCCGCCAGTGCCGCCTCACTCACCTTCGGGTCGCGCAGCAGCGCGGTCGGCACGCTGTACAGATGACGACTGGACAAGGGCGTGTAGAACAGCGTGCCGCCATCGGGCGACAGGGCGATGCCATCGGCGGCCACGGTAAACGGCGCCGATGAACCATCGGCGTTACGCAGCTGCATCTGCTGCCCTTCCACGATCGGCACGAAGGCGGCATCGGCCGAGGTGGATACGTGGCCGACCAGTCGCTTGGACGCGACGCCAGTGGCGAGGTCGATCACGATGATGCCGCCGATACCGCTCAGCGACGAGTCGGTCACGTAGGCCACGCCCTCGCGGCCAACCCGGAAATCGAAGCGCACATCGTTGACATAGGTGCGCGCGTCGATGACGTTGGCCGGGAACACCAGCGTCTTGACCACGGTGTTGGTGGCAAGGTCGATCGCCACCAGTTTGGCACCTCCGGCCTGTGGCGCAGAGAACCCGGGCGCGGCGGTGTCCAGCACCCACAACCGGCCCTGGCCATCGGCCACCACGCTCTGCACGCTGATGAAGTGTGCAGCCGGGTCCGCTCCTTCCGCGCTGTTGATGCGCGCATCCGGATAGGGCACGGCGCGGCCGTCGCGCCATTCGGCCACGCTGTAGGCCACCTCATCGCCCCAGCGCGGGAAGTTGACGAAGATGCGCCCGGTTTCAGATACCGCCACGCTGGTGGGCATGGCGCCTTCGAAACGCGCCACCGGTTCGAGGGTGCCGATGCTGCGCTCGCTGGGCAGCAATGGGGTACCGGCGATCGCCAGCATGGGGGAACTGGCCAGGGCCAGGACGGCAGCCGCCAGGCTGCGGATACGGCAGTTGATCATGGTCGCTCTCGATGCAGGTCCGGGTGCAGCCCCGGCGTGGGTGCATCTTCAGCGGCGCACCTGGCATCGAGTAGACGGTGCAACGGGGAATCAGCTTCACTGCAGGAGTGAAGATTGCGACCTGATTGATCCTGTTGATCAAGGTAATCAGCGATGCCTATCAGCTGGCTCTGCTTGCGGCGCCATCAACACCTCCGCCAACCCGCGGTAGATCGGCACGCGGCAGACCAGCCCGGACACGCCGCGCGCGATCAGCACCGTGGCCAGGATCGGCAGCAGCAGATCGCCGCTGTCGGTCAGCTCCAGCGAGATCACCGCCGAGGTCAGTGGTGCCTGGGTGACGCCGGTCAGGTAGGCGCACATGCCCAGCAGCACGAACGCGCGCGGGTCCACGCCCGGCATCAGTACCGCCAGGTTGTGGCCCAGTCCCGCGCCGACCGCCAGCGCCGGCGAGAACAGGCCGCCGGGAATGCCGGCCACGTACGATGCGAGGTTGGCCAGCAGCTTCATCAGTCCGAACTCGTGGCCGACCATCGCCTGCCCCTGCACCAGGCTGCGCGCCTGCTCGTAGCCGGTGCCGAACGCGCCTTCACCGAAGACCAGGGCGAGCAGTACCACCACCAGGCCGCAGCCTGCGGCCAACAGAACCGGATGCCGCTGCCGCAGTTGCCCGAGCCAACTCGGGCGGCCCGCCGCACTGGCCAGCACCGCGCGCGCGAACAATCCGCCCAGCAACCCAGCCACCACGCCGCATAGCAGGATGGCCAGCCAGCCCTGGCCGAGCGGCAGGCGTGCGCTCACATGGCCGAAGTAGGTGTAGTTGCCCAGCAGGCCCAGCGACACCACGCCACCGACGATCACCGCGGTCAGCAGGGTGCCGGAGAAACGATGCTCGAAACGGCCGCTGAGCTCCTCGATGGCGAAGACGATTCCGGCCAACGGCGTGTTGAACGCCGCCGCGATACCCGCCGCACCACCGGCCAGCAGGAAGTGCGAGAGCTCGCGGGGATCCTTGAAACCGAACCAGCGACCGAACAGATACATCAGGCTGGCGCCCACATGCACCGTGGGACCTTCGCGCCCGACCGACGCGCCGCCGAGCAGCGACAACGACGTCAGCAGCAGCTTGCCGGCTGAGACCGCAGGCGAAAGATTGGTCTTCCGGAATGGCTCATCGGGCTTGTCCAGCGCAGCGATGACCTGCGGAATACCGCTGCCCCGCGTGGGTTTCAGCACACCGGCGGTCAACCAGGCCAACAGCGCGAAGATGCCGGGCGTGAGCAGCAGGGCCCACCACGGCGAGTGCGTTGTGATCCGCTGGAATAGATGGAAGGCCGCGTCGCTGGCCTTGGCGAACAGGATGGCCACCAGCGCCACGGCCACGGCGCCGCCCCAGAGCGCAGCACGGCGGCGCCAGGCCTCGCTGAGAACCAGCGCGGTGATGCGGCCGCGGAGGCTGTAAAGATCAAACATGGGCAGGAGTCTGCGCGCTGTCGTACCGGTTGGGCAGCGGCCACTGTGGCCGAAGGCCTTGCTGGATACGGTGAAACACCGCATTTCCACCGCACCTGACTGGATGCGCGCACTGTAAACCATTGTTCGAATAATATTGTTGACAGCCTTCATCTACCCACCCACACTGCCGCCCTCGCTCCATTCGTACCCAAGGTCCCGCCATGGCTGCTGCCATCCGCCACGACTGGCAACACGACGAACTGCAGGCGCTGTTCGATCTGCCGTTCCCCGAGCTGCTGTTCCGCGCCGCCGCGGTCCATCGCGAGCACTTCGACCCAGCGCAGGTGCAGGTGTCCACGCTGCTGTCGGTGAAGACCGGTGGCTGCCCGGAAGACTGCGCGTACTGCCCGCAGGCGCAGCGCTACAGCACCGGGGTGAACGCGCAGAAGCTGATGGAGACCGATGCGGTGCTGGCCAAGGCACGCCAGGCCAAGGCCGCCGGCGCATCGCGCTTCTGCATGGGCGCGGCGTGGCGTTCGCCGAAGGACCGCGACATCCCGAAGGTGGCGGCGATGATCGCCGGGGTGAAGGCACTGGGGCTGGAGACCTGCGCCACGCTGGGCATGCTCAGCGGCGAGCAGGCGCGTGCGCTGAAGGATGCGGGCCTGGACTACTACAACCACAACCTCGACACCGCGCCGGATTACTACGATTCGATCATCCACACGCGCCAGTACCAGGACCGCCTGGACACGCTGGAGCATGTGCGCGATGCCGGCCTGAAGACCTGCTGCGGCGGTATTGTCGGCATGGGCGAGACGCGCGCGCAGCGCGTTGGCCTGCTGCTGGCGCTGGCCACGTTGCCGGCACACCCCGATTCGGTGCCGATCAACAAGCTGGTGCAGGTGGCGGGCACGCCGCTGCATGGCAGCGCCGAACTGGACCCGTTCGAGTTCGTGCGCATGATCGCGGTGGCCCGCATCGCCATGCCGCGCTCGATGGTGCGGCTGTCGGCCGGCCGCGAGGCGATGAGCGACGAACTGCAGGCGCTGTGCTTCCTGGCCGGTGCCAATTCGATCTTCTACGGCGACAAGCTGCTGACCACCGGCAACCCGGAAAGCGAACGCGACCTGGCCCTGTTCGCGCGGCTGGGTCTGCAGCCAATGGCAGTACAGGTGGATGCCGAAGGCCACGACCACGGCGGCACCGTGCACGCCGATATCAGCGCCGATACGCCCGGCTGCGGCTGCGCTCACGCGGCCTGAGACGGGCCGCAAGCAGGCGCAGCGGCAACGCGCTACCCTAGCCGCCCCGTCGACGCATTCAGCCACCATGGCCCGCCCCGACCTGACCGCCCGCCTCCACGCCCAGCGCGCTCTGCGCGATGCCCAAGGCCGTCGCCGCCCGCGACGCACGGTCACCCGTCGTGATGGCGTGCGCCTGGAAGTGGACGGCCAATGGCTGACCGGCTTCTGCAGCAACGACTACCTGGGCCTTGCCCAGCAGTTCAGCGTGGTCAACGCGCTGCAGGACGCCGCCGCACGCGAAGGCGCTGGCGCTGGTGCCTCGCACCTGGTCTGCGGCCACCACGCGATGCACGACGCACTCGAACGCGAGGTGGCCGAGTGGCTGGGTTACCCGCGTGCATTGCTGTTCGGCAGTGGCTTCGCCGCCAATCTGGCGGTGCAGCAGGCACTGCTGAGTGAAGAGAACGATGTCTGCGTACAGGACAAGCTCAACCACGCCAGCCTGCTCGATGCCACCCGGTTGGCCGGCGCACGTCTGCGTCGTTATCCGCATCTGGATGCGGAAGGCGCGATGCGTCAGCTCAAGCACGCGCCCGATGGCGCGGCAATGCTGGCCACCGATGGTGTCTTCAGCATGGATGGCGACATCGCACCGCTGCGTGCATTGTCGCTTGTGGCACGCCTGCAGCAGGCGCTGTTCTATGTGGATGATGCGCACGGTGTAGGCGTGGTCGGTGATGGCCGTGGTGCCGTGGCCGCCGCAGGACTGGGCGTGGACGATGTGCCGCTGCAGCTGGTCACACTGGGCAAGGCGCTGGGTGGTTCCGGTGCACTGGTGCTGGGCCGCGACGACCTGATCGAGCATCTGGCCGAAACCGCGCGCCCGTACATCTACACCACCGCCGTGCCACCGGCGATGGCCGCCGCTGCACTCGAAGCGGTGCGTCTGGCGCGCAGGGACAACTGGCGCCGCTCCAAGCTGGCCGACCTGATCGCGCTGTTCCGCAGCGAAGCACGCCGCCACGGGCTGGACCTGATGGCCTCGGAAACGCCGATCCAGCCGCTGCTGTGCGGCGATGACCACAGCGCCATGGCGATGTCCAAGGCGCTGGAACAGGCCGGCTGGCTGGTCGGGGCGATCCGCCCGCCGACGGTGCCGGAAGGCAAGGCGCGCCTGCGCGTCACGCTGTCCGCACTGCATGCACCGGAACAGGTGCGGGGTCTGGTCGAGGCCATCGCCAACGCGCGCGATCGCGTCGACCTGGCCGTACGCGAAGCCGCCCCACCGCCGCTGCCCGCTTTTGCCTGAGTTCCGTGTAGTTGCCCATGCATATTGAAGTCACCGGCCGTGGGCCGGACCTGGTGTTGATCCACGGTTGGGCCCTGCAGGGCGGCGTGTTCGCGCCGCTGGTACAGCGGCTTACGGACCAGTTCACCCTGCATCTTGTCGACCTGCCCGGCCACGGGCACAGCCGCGAGGACACCACGTCGCTGCGCCTGCCGTTCGTGGTCAGTGCCATTGCCGCGGCCACGCCGCCGGCGGTGTGGTGCGGCTGGTCGCTGGGCGGCCTGTTCGCATTGCACGCGGCGGCAACGCTGCCGAAGGTACGCGGCCTGGCAATGATCGCCGCCACGCCGCGTTTCGTGCGTGGCGAGGATTGGCCGCACGCGGTGGAACCGGCGGTGTTCGAGCAGTTCGGGCGCGAGCTGGCCAACGATTTCGGCGGCACCCTGGAGCGCTTCCTGGCACTGGACGTGATGGGCTCGGCGCACGCCCGCGAGGAGCTGCGCACGCTGCGCCAGCGCCTGGTCGAGCGCGGCGCCCCCACTGAACGCGCCCTGCTGGAAGGCCTGCGCCTGCTCGAAAGCACCGACCTGCGCGGCGCCCTGCCAGCGCTGGGGAAGCCCAGCCTGTGGATCGCCGGCCAGCGCGACCGCCTGGTGTCACCGGTCGCCATGCAGGCCGCTGCGGCGCTGGCCCCGGGCGCGCAGGCGCTGACCATCGCCCACGGCGGCCATGCACCCTTCCTCGGCCATGCCGATGAGGTGGCAGCCGCCCTGCAACACTTCGTTGCCGGCCTGTCACCGGCCGATGGCGGACAATGAGCGCCTACCGAATTCCGCAGGACTGACGCATGGATCTGGGTATCACTGGTCGCTGGGCACTGGTCTGCGGCGCAAGCAAGGGGTTGGGCCTGGGCTGCGCGCGTGCACTGGTGCGCGAGGGCGTGAACGTAGTGATCGTGGCTCGTGGCGAGGCTGCACTGCAGATCGCTGCCGACGAACTGCGTGCACTGCCCGGTGCCGGTGAGGTACGCACCGTCGTCGCCGACGTCACCACCGAGGCCGGCCGCAAGGCGG
This sequence comes from Stenotrophomonas sp. 78350_Sma, assembly GCF_056482105.1. NCBI lineage: Bacteria > Pseudomonadati > Pseudomonadota > Gammaproteobacteria > Lysobacterales > Lysobacteraceae > Stenotrophomonas > Stenotrophomonas sp. 78350_Sma. The sequence continues at coordinate 4,516,426 of NZ_CM151182.1, forward strand.
TACTGGCCGCCTGCCCGCAGGTGGACATCCTGGTCAACAACGCCGGTGGCCCGCCGCCCGGTGATTTCCGCAATTTCGAGCGCGACGACTGGATTGCCGCGCTGGACGCCAACATGCTGGCGCCGATCGCGCTGATCCGCGCCACCGTCGACGCGATGATCGAGCGCGGCTTCGGCCGCATCGTCAACATCACCTCGTCGGCGGTGAAGGCACCGATCGACATCCTGGCACTGTCCAACGGCGCGCGCAGTGGCCTGACCGGCTTCGTCGCCGGCCTGTCGCGCCGCACCGTGGCCCACAACGTCACGATCAACAACCTGCTTCCCGGCCAGTTCGACACCGATCGCCTGCGCGCCAACTTCGCCCACAGTGCGGGCAAGGACGGCGACGCCGGCGACGTGGCTGAACGCCGGCGCCAGCAGATTCCCGCCGGCCGCTTCGGCACGCCGGACGAATTCGGCGCCGCCTGCGCCTTCCTGTGCAGTGCACAGGCCGGTTACCTCACCGGGCAGAACCTGCTGATCGACGGCGGCGCCTACCCCGGTACGTTCTAAGAGACTTTCGCAATGCCGTCCCACTTCGATGCCCGCCATGTCCGCCGCGCGTTCGCGCGTGCCGCCACCAGTTACGACGCTGCTGCCGCCCTGCAGCGCGAGGTGCAGTCGCGGCTGATCGAATCGCTGGACTACCTGGAGGCACGCAAGCCCGAGGTGGTGCTGGACATTGGTTCCGGCACCGGCCACGCCAGTGCGCTGATGAAGAAGCGCTGGCCCAAGGCACAGGTGATCGCGCTGGACGTGGCCTTGCCGATGCTGGACCAGGCCAAGCGCCAGGCCGGCTGGTGGAAGCCGTTCCAGCGCCTGTGCGGTGACGCCGCTGCGCTGCCGCTGGCCGACAACAGCGTCGACGTGATCTTCAGCAACCTGTGCCTGCAGTGGGTGGACGACCTGCCGGCGGTGTTCGCCGGGTTCCGCCGCGTGCTCAAGCCGGGTGGCCTGCTGCTGTGCTCGACCTTCGGCCCGGAAACCCTGGTGGAACTCAATGAAGCCTTCGCCGCCGCCGACGACCGCCCGCACGTGAGCCGCTTCGCGCAGATCGCGCAGTTCGGCGATGCACTGATGATGGCTGGCTTCCGCGACCCGGTGCTGGACCGCGATCTGTTCACCCTGACCTACGACGACCTGCCCTCGCTGATGCGCGAGCTGCGCGCGATGGGCGCGACCAATGCACGGGTAGACCGCCGTCATACCCTGACCGGGCGCGGACGTTTCGCGGCGGCGGCGGCGGCGTACGAACCGATGCGCCGCGCCGACGGCAAGCTGCCCAGCAGCTGGGAAGTGATCTACGCCCACGCCTGGGCACCGGACCCGGGCGCGCCGATCCGCGAGGGCGGGCATGACGTGGCCGCGGTGCCGGTGTCGGCGATTCCGATCCGTCGCAAGCAGACCTGATCGAACGATCGCGGGTCTGCTTTTGGTAGGTGCCAACCTTGGTTGGCACAATCCATCAGATCGCGGTGCCGCCAGCATCGTGCCGACCAAGGTCGGCACCTACCAAAGGCAGGTATGGGCCAGCACGACAACCCGGGCGATCGTAGCGGCAGCTGCTCAGGTGTTGGCCGGCGAACTCAACGGCGGGCGCACCAGGTCGCGGTGGAAGAAATAGATTTCCTGCACCAGGAAGCGCCAGCTGGTATGGAAGCTGCGGAAACGCGTGCTGGGCGTGGACGAGGCCAGCGCATCGATGCCCAGCGCCTTGCTCAGGCGCAGCGCGCGCGCCATGTGCAGCGGGTCGCTGACAATGATCACCCGGTGCAGGCTGCGCTGGTCCATCAGCCGCTTGGCTTCCACCAGGTTCTGCACGGTATTGCGCGAGGCGGTCTCGATCAGGATCGCGTCGTCCGGCACGCCGTGCTTGAGCGCATAGCGCCGCGCGACCTGCGATTCGGAGAAGCGGGCACCGGTACCGCCATAGCCACCGGTGAAGATCAGCAGCGGCGCATAGCGCGCTTCATACAGGTCCAGCCCATGGCGGATGCGTTCTTCAAACACGGGTGACGGCTTGGCGTCATAGGCGGCGGCACCCAGCACGATGATGGCGTCGGCCTTGGCGGCCTGGTCACGTTCCCCCACCCAGACGATCCAGGCGGTCACGCCCAGCAGCCAGATCACCAGCAGCACGAACAGCCGCCACAACCAGCCCAGCAGGCCGGTGCGTTCGCGGTGCCGCCCGCGGCTCACGCAGCCCCCCAGCGCAGCGCTGGCAGGTCGACGTTGCCGCCAGACAACACCAGGCCCACGCGCAGGCCGGCGAAGCGCTGTGGCTGCGCCAGCACCGCAGCCAGCACGGTGGCCGATGAGGGTTCCACTACCTGCTTGAGCACGTCCCACAGCAGGCGCATCGCCGCCAGCGTTGCGGCGTCATCGACCACGATGACCTCGGCACCGGCGGCGCGCAGCAAGTCGAAATTGGGCGCGCCGATCAGGGTACGCAGGCCATCGCAGATGGTGTCCGGGGTGAACGCGCCCTGGCGCTCGCCGGTGGCCAGCGAGCGCGCGGTGTCATCGGCACCGGCCGGCTCGGCCAGAATCAGCCGGGTCTGCGGACTGGCGTGCTGCAGGGCGAGCGCGGTACCGCTGGCCAGGCCACCGCCGCCTACCGGCACCAACAGCGCATCGAACGGGCCGTCGCTGTGCAGCAGTTCCAGGGCCGCAGTGCCCTGACCGGCCATCACCGCCGGGTCCGCGTACGGATGGACCAGGGTCGCGCCCGTATCGGCCTGCACCCTGGCACAGGTGGCCTCGCGGTCGGCGATGGTCGGCGGGCAGCGCCAGAGCGTGGCGCCGTGGCGGGCGATGTTGGCCAGCTTGGCGGCCACCGCCCCTTCCGGCACCACCACATGGCAGGGGATGCCCCGGGTGCGTGCGGCCAGGGCCAGCGCGGCACCGTGGTTGCCGGAGGAATGGGTCACCACGCCGGTACTGGCACGATCGGCATCGAGCGACCACACCGCATTGCAGGCACCACGGAACTTGAATGCGCCACCGCGCTGCAGGTGCTCGGCCTTGAACGCCAGCTGTGCGCCGGTCATCGCATCGAGCGTGCGCGAGCGCAGCACCGGGGTCACGCTGGCATGCGGGGCGATCCTCGCAGCAGCAAGCAGGACGTCATCGGCGCGGGGCAACAGTGAATCGCTCATGACGCAAGATTAACGTATGCCCCTGCGCTGGCGACCGGGGCACAGGTCATGCCAGCATGCGGGCCTACGCCTCCATTCATCCTGGCCAGCCGGATTAAGGGCCGATTCAATGCCCGCGCACGAAGCTGACTGCACACCCGTCCTCTGGGGGGACCCACCATGAAAATGCGCCTGTTGCTTGCCGGTGGCCTGTTGCTGGGCCTGACTGGCTGCACCACCTACGACTATGTAGGCGGTGGCCGCGGTGGCGGCTACTACCACGGCGCGCCGTCGGTGGAGTACCGCTACCCGGCCGGCTATCCCTACAACTACGGCTACCCGTACTACGGTGGCTATGGCGGCTATTACGGCGGCTATGGCAACCCGTACTACTCGCGCCCGATCTACCGCCCGCCGCACAACCACCGCCCGCCGCCGCGCCCGCCCGGCAACGGTGGCGAGAACCGTCCGCCGCCGCCGAGGCCGTCGTACAACGGCGGTTCCCCGTGGCGGAACATGGATTCGATGCGTCGCCCGCCGCAGTCGAACATGCAGCCGCCGGCGCCCGCACCGCAGGCCCGCCCGGCCCCGGCACCGAGTGCGCCGAGGATGAACGGTTCCCCCTGGCGCAACATGGATCGTGCGACGCAGCGCACAGTTGAGCGCTGAACCGTCTTGCATTTCACACGGTCTAAGCCGCAATCTACGCGGACAGTGACGGCCCGCGTCACAAAGTGACAAAAACGACACGGGCCGCCGCAGAAAGCTCTACGTCGATATCCGACAGGAACATCTGGATCCCCCCTGTTCCGGCCCTGTCGGATGTCGGCACCTCTGAAGGCAGACGGCCCCGCAATGCGGGGCCGTTTGTTTTGGCGGGACGCCGACCGGCGAGGCCCCTGCTTCAGTAGATCCACGCCATGCGTGGATGGGGCCTTTCCCGGCGCCCCAAAAAACAGGGCCGGACAGTCCCCCGACTGCCGGCCCTCTGCTCCCCCATCGTGCACCTGTACCGGCCCCTGTTCCAATTCCGGTCACGGGCGCCTACGGCGCCAGCCACGATGGGTGCTATTGGGTTATCTGCAAAAATCCTGCCAACTTTAGGGTTGATTTCGACGCCAACTGGCCGGCGCCGGCGTCCTGGCCCCGAATGGCGCTAAAATCGCCACCCCGGCGCCGCCCCCCGGCCGCGCCCGCCCCCAGCTGAACAGCCTCCCATGAACCCGTCCTTCCATCGTTACGACGTCATCGTCATCGGCGGTGGCCACGCAGGCACCGAAGCCGCGCTGGCCGCAGCCCGCACCGGCGTGCGCACCCTGCTGCTGACCCACAACATCGAAACCGTGGGCGCGATGAGTTGCAACCCGGCCATCGGCGGCATCGGCAAGGGCCATCTGGTCAAGGAAATCGACGCCCTGGGCGGTGCGATGGCGCATGCCGCCGACCGCGCCGGCATCCAGTGGCGCACGCTCAACGCCTCCAAGGGCCCGGCCGTGCGCGCGACCCGCTGCCAGGCCGACCGCAACCTGTACCGCATGGCGATCCGCGCCATCGTCGAAGGCCAGGCCAACCTGACCGTGTTCCAGGCCGCCGTCGATGACCTGGTCATCGAAGGCGACGCCGTGCGCGGGGTCATCACCCAGACCGGCCTGCGCTTCGACGCCGAAGCCGTGGTGCTGACCGCCGGCACCTTCCTGGCCGGCAAGATCCACGTCGGCCCGACCCAGTACGCCGCCGGCCGCATGGGCGACCCGCCGGCCACCACGCTGGCCGCGCGCCTGCGCGAGCGTCCGTTCCAGGTGGACCGCTTGAAGACCGGCACGCCGCCGCGCATCGATGGCCGTTCGCTGGATTACAGCGCGATGGACGAGCAGCCCGGCGACACGCCGCGTCCGGTGATGTCCTTCCTCGGCTCGGTGGACGAGCATCCGCAGCAGGTCAGCTGCTGGATCACCCACACCACCGAGCAGACCCACCAGATCATCCGCGACGCGCTGCATCGCTCGCCGCTGTACAGCGGCCAGATCGAGGGCATCGGCCCGCGCTACTGCCCGTCCATCGAGGACAAGGTGGTGCGCTTCGCCGAAAAGGCCAGCCACCAGATCTTCGTCGAACCCGAAGGCCTGGGCATCGTCGAGATCTACCCCAACGGCATTTCCACCTCGCTGCCCTTCGACGTGCAGCTGGAGATGGTGCGCAGCATCCGCGGCTTCGAAAACGCGCATATCACCCGCCCCGGCTATGCGATCGAGTACGACTTCTTCGACCCGCGCGGGCTGAAGGCTTCGCTGGAAACCAAGCTGGTCAACGGCCTGTTCTTCGCTGGCCAGATCAACGGCACCACCGGTTATGAAGAAGCCGCCGCGCAGGGACTGCTGGCCGGCCTCAACGCCGCGCGCCAGGTGCGCGGGCTGGACGGCTGGTGCCCGCGCCGCGATGAGGCGTACCTGGGCGTGCTGGTGGATGACCTGATCACCCACGGCACCAACGAGCCGTACCGCATGTTCACCAGCCGCGCCGAATACCGCCTGCAGCTGCGCGAGGACAATGCCGACCAGCGCCTGACCCCGGCCGGTCGCGAGATGGGCCTGGTCGATGACCGCCGCTGGAACGCGTTCGAGACCAAGCAGGCTGCCGTGGCCGCCGAGCGCGTGCGATTGGGTGCACTGTGGGCGACCCCGGCCAATGCGCTGGGCCGCGAAGTGCAGGAAACGCTGGGCGTGGCGGTCAGCCGCGAAACCAATGTGCTGGACCTGATCAAGCGCCCCGAGCTGGATTACGCGCAGCTGATGCAGGTGCCGTCGCTGGGCCCGGCCGTGGCCGACGCCAAAGTCGCCGAACAGGTGGAGATCGGGGTGAAGTACGCCGGCTACCTGGATCGCCAGCGCGAGGAAATCGAGCGGCAGCAGCGGCATGAGGCCACGCCGATCGCCGAGGCGTTCGACTATGCGACCGTGCGCGGGCTGTCGGCTGAGGCACTGCAGAAACTGGAACGTGTGCGCCCGCAGACCATCGGCCAGGCGCAACGTATCCCGGGCATGACCCCGGCGGCGATCTCGCTGCTGCTGGTGCACCTGGAGCGGGCGCGGCGCGGACGCGTGGCGTAAGCAGTCACACCTGCTTCTGGTGGGTGCCGACCTTGGTCGGCACGAATCAGCAGATCGCGATGCTGCATGCATTTGTGCCGACCAAGGTCGGCACCTACCGGAGCGGAAGACACACCCACATTGGCGGGCGCGTTACCGTGCGTCCGCGCCTCCGCCCAGCACCTTGAACAACGTCACCCGGTTGCCCGCTTCCTGCTGCTGCAGGGCGATCAGGTCCTGCTGCGCGGCATACAGGCTGCGCTGCGCGTCCAACGACTGCAGATAGCCATCCAGTCCGGTGCGGTAGCGTGCCTCGGCCAGCGTGTAGCTGCGCTGGCTGGCGGCCACCAACGCGCGTTGCGCATCGATCTGCGCGGCCAGGTGATCACGCGTGGCCAGCGCATCGGCCACTTCGCTGAAGGCCTGCTGGATCGCCTTCTCGTACTGCGCGATGCCGATGTCCTTGCCGATCTTCGAGGCATCCAGCGACGCCTTCAGTGCGCCGGCATGGAAGATCGGCGCGGTGATGCTGGGCACGAACGACCAGCCACGGGTGCCGGCCGAGAACAGCGTCGACAACGCGGTGGAGCTGTGCCCGTAGTTGGCAGTCAACGTCAGCGTCGGGAAGAATGCAGCGCGCGCGGCACCGATATCGGCGTTGGCTGCCTGCAACGCATGCTCAGCGGACAGCACGTCCGGGCGCTGCAGCAACACGCTGGAGGGCAGGTTGGCGGGCAGCGGTGCCAGCGCGACGCTGCCTTCCAGCACCTGCGTTGTCGGCAGCAGGGCCGGATCCAGCGGCGCCCCCGCCAACAGCTGCAATGCATCACGATCCTGCGCCTGCTGCGTCTGCAGCTTGGCGAGCGCGCCGCGCGCGGCTTCCACGCTGGTCTGCACCTGCGACAGGTCCAGGCCCGAGGCCACCCCCTGCGCATGGCGGGCCTCGGTGCGCTGCAGGGTCTGCTGCTGGCTGTCCAGGGTCTGTTGCGTGAATGCCAGCGACTGCCCATCGGCGGCCAGCGCCAGCCACGCCGTCGCCACTTCGGCGACCAGGCTGGTGCGCGCCGCGCGCTGGTTCTCGGCACTGGCCAGCCAGTTCTGCATGGCCTCGTTCTTCAGGCTGCGGATGCGACCGAACAGGTCCAGCTCCCAGCTGCTGATGCCCACCTGCACCGCATCGGACTCGGTCACCTGGGTGGCCCCGGTCTCACTGTTGGCATCGCTGACCCGCGAGCGGGTGACACTGCCGCTGGCATCCACCGACGGCAGCAGCGCTGCACGCTGGATGCGGTACTGCGCCCGCTCCTTCTCCACCTGCAGCACGGCCACGCGCAGGTCGCGGTTGTTCTGCAGGGCCAGCGCGATCACCTGCTGCAGGCGCGGTTCGAGGAACACCTCACGCCATGCCGGCATCGCCAGCGCAGGATCAGCTTCGCCGGTCGCTGCATTGCCGAACTGCATCGGCACCGGCGCCTCGGGCCGCTGGTAACGCGGCGCCATGCTCACGCAGCCACCGAGCACGGTGGTCATCGTCGCGGCCGTCAGGGCGCGCAGCAGCAACGGCTTCATGGGCTTGCCTCCGGGGCAGTGGCTTGGCTTGCGGCGCGGCCCGGGAACATGCGGCGCACCAGCAGGTAGAACAACGGCACGAAGAACATGCCCAGCACCATCGAGGCAACCGTACCACCGGCCACGCCGGTACCCAGCGAACGGCGCGCAGCCGAACCGGCGCCGGTGGCAAACACCAGCGGCAGTACGCCCATCAGGAACGCCAGCGAGGTCATTACGATCGGCCGCAGCCGCAGATAGACGGCCTGCAGGATCGCTTCGCGGGTGCTCTTGCCCTGCTGTTCGAGGATGCGCGCGAACTCGACGATCAGGATGCCGTTCTTCGCTGCCAGACCAATCGTGGTCAACAGGCCGACCTGGAAGTACACATCGTTGTTGAGGCCACGCAGGTTCATCATCAGCACGGCACCGAACACGCCTACCGGCACGGCCAGCATCACCGCGAACGGCACCGCCCAGCTTTCATACAGCGCGGCCAGGCACAGGAACACGAACAGCAGCGAGATGGCATACAGCATCGGCGCCTGGTTGCCCGACAGCTGTTCCTGGTAGGCCATGTCCGACCAGGCGTGGCTGAAGCCTTCCGGCAGTGTGTCGGCCAGGCGCGCGATCTCGGCCATCGCCTCGCCGGAGCTGACACCCGGCGCTGGTTGGCCGGTGATTTCCATCGCCGAGATGCCGTTGTAGCGCTGCAGCGCGGCCGGTGCGCTGGTCCAGTGGGTGCTGACCAGCGACGACAGCGGCACCATCTGCTCGGCCTGGTTGCGCACGCTCCAGCGCTCGATGTCCTGCGGCTGCATGCGTGCTTCGGCAGTGCCCTGGATGAACACCTTCTTGATGCGGCCCTTGTAGATGAAGTTGTTGACGAAGTCGCCGCCCAGCGCCGCGTTCAAGGTGTCATTGATGTCCTGCGGGCTCACGCCCATCGCCTGCGCCTTGGCGTCGTCCACCTTCACCGCATACACCGGTGCATCTTCCAGGCTGGCATAGCGCACGTTGACCAGCCTCGGATCCTTGGCAGCTTCCTTCAGCAGGGTGTTGCGCGCGGCCACCGCGGCCGCATGGCCGGCACCGCCTTCGTCCTGCAGTTCCAGGGTGAATCCGCCCGCATCACCCAGGCCGAGGATGGCCGGTGGCGAGGTGATGAACACCTGTGCATCGGGCACGCTGGCCATGGCTGTAGTCAAGCGCGCGGCGATGGTATCGGCATCATCCTTGCGGTCATCCCAATCCTTCAGGCGGATGAAGGCCTGACCGACGTTCTGGCCGCTGCCGGTCACGCTGAAACCGGCGGTGGCCTGGATCGACAGCACGCTGTCGTCCTTCACCGCGGCGGCACTCAGGCGATCCATCACCGCCCGCGTCTGCTCCAGCGTGGAACCGGCCGGCAGCTTCACCAGCGCGTTGAGCATGCCCTGGTCCTCATCAGGCAGGAATGCACCCGGCAGGTGCCATAGCAGCAGGCCGGTGGCCACGCTCAGCACCAGGTAGAACACCACGCCCAGCGTGCGCCGGCCGAGGAATCCATCCACCCGACGACGCAGGCCGTTGGAGGTGCGTTCGAAGCGGTGATTGAACCAGATGAAGAACTTGCCCAGCAGGCTCGGTTCGCCGCCGTGGTCTCCATGCGGGTGGCCGCCCTTGGGGATCTGATGCAGGATGCTGCCGCACAGCGCGGGGGTGATGGTCATCGCCACCAGCACCGACAGGATCATCGCTGCAGCAATCGTCACCGAGAACTGGCGGTAGATCACGCCGGTGACACCGCTGAAGAACGCCATCGGCAGGAACACCGCGGTCAGCACCAGCACGATGCCGACCAGCGCGCCGGTGATCTGGCCCATCGCCTTGAGTGTGGCCGGCTTCGGCGCCAGCCCTTCGAAGGTCATCACCCGTTCCACGTTCTCCACCACCACGATGGCATCGTCCACCAGCAGGCCGATGGCCAGCACCAGTGCGAACATGGTCAGCGTGTTGATCGAATAGCCGAACGCGGCCAGCACGCCGAACGTGCCCAGCAGCACCACCGGCACCGCGATGGTCGGGATCAGGGTGGCGCGCCAGTTCTGCAGGAACAGGTACATCACCAGCACCACCAGGATGATCGCCTCGATCAGGGTGATCACCACTTCCTTCAGCGAGATGGTCACGAACGGCGTGGTGGTGAAGGCCACGTGGGCGGTGTAGCCATGCGGCCAGTACTTCTGCAGCTGCTGAAGCCGTGCATCGATGGCCCTGGAGACGGCGATCGCGTTCGCACCGGCATTGAGTTCAATGCCCAGCGAGGCCGACGGCTTGCCGTTGAAGGTGCTGATGCTGTCGTAGCTCTCCGGCCCCAGGCCGATCGTCGCCACGTCGCCCAGGTGCACCACGCTGCCGTTGGCATCGGCCTTCAGCACCACCTGCGCGAACTGCTCGGGCGTGTGCAGGCGGCTGCGCGCGGTCACCGTGGCGTCGAGCTGCTGGCCCTTCAGCGCCGGCTGGCCGCCGAGTTCACCGGCCGACACGTCGGTGTTCTGCGCCTGCAGTGCGGTCTCGATGTCCGACGGCATCAGTGCGTACTGGCGCATCTTCTCCGGATCCAGCCAGATCCGCATGGCGTACTCCTGGCCGATCGGCTGGATGTTGCCGACACCGCTGACGCGGCTGATCTGGTCGTCGATGCGCGCTTCCATGAAGTTGGCGACATCGAAGTTGTCCATGCTGCCGTCTTCGCTGGTGAACGACAGCACCTCGAAGATCGAACCACTGGACTTGGTGATGGTCAGGCCGTTCTGCTGCACCGCCTGCGGCAGCGTGGCCATGGCGGCCTGCAGCTGGTTCTGCACCTGCACCTGCGCGGTGTCCGGGTTGGTACCGGTGGCGAACACCAGGTTGACCTGCGCCGAGCCGTCGGAGGCGCTGGTGGAGGTCATGTACATCAGGTGGTCCAGGCTCTGCTGGGACTGCTCGATGACCTGGGTGACCGCGTTTTCCACGGTCTGCGACGAGGCGCCGGTGTAGGTGGCGCGGATGGTGATGGTGGGCGGGGCGATCTGCGGATAGCGGTCCACCGGCAGGATCAGGATCGCAAGCAGGCCGAGCAGGCTGACCGCAATGGCGATCACCCAGGCGAAGATCGGCCGGTCGATGAAGAAACGAACCATGCGCGGCAGGCCTCAGTGCGACTTTTCGTCGGTGTTGCCGTTCGGGTCGATCGCTGGCATCGCGGCCAGCTGCGCCGTCGTGGCCGCCACCGCCTTCACCTGCTGGCCCAGTGATACCGCACTGCCGTTGCTGACGATCACCCGTTCGCCGGCCTTGAGGCCATCGGTGATCTGCCACTGGTTGCCGACCACCTGGCCGGTGCTGACCCGGCGCTCGACCACATGATCCCTGGCGTCGAGCAGGCGCAGCAGCGGCTCGCCGCGCTCGTTGCGCATCACCGCCTTCTGCGGCACCAGCAGCGCGCGCGCGTCGGTGGCCATCGGCAGCACCGCCTTCAGGTACATGCCGGGCAGCAACAGACCGTCCGGGTTCGGGATGACCGCGCGCAGCACCACGTTGCCGGTGCCCGGATCAACCGCGCTGCCAACGAACTCCAGGGTGCCCTCATGCGCATAGGTGCTGCCGTCCTCCAGCAGCACCTTCACCTGTGCCTTGCCATCGATGGCCTTCACCAGGCCGGCATCGAGCTGCTTGCGCAGCGCCAGCATCTGCGTGCTGGACTGGGTGACATCCAGGTACACCGGGTCCAGCCGCTGGATGGTGGTCAGCGCGGCATCCTGCCCGGCCGCGACCAGCGCACCAGCGGTCACGCTGGAAGTGCCAATGCGACCGTCGATGGGCGCGGTCACCCGCGTGTAGTCAAGGTTGATGCGGGCGGCCTGCAATGCAGCGCGCGCGGCGATCACGTTGGCCTGCGCCTGCTTCAGCGCCGAGGTGGCGTCGTCGGCATCCTGCTTGCTGGCCGCATCCATGCTCACCAGCGCGCGGGTGCGCTCGGCCTTCGGCTGTGCCGACAACACAGTGGCCTCGGCCTGCGCCAGCTGCCCGCGCGCGGTATCGAAAGCAGCCTGGTACGGCGCCGGGTCGACCTGGTACAGCAGCTGCCCTGCCTCGACCTGCTGGCCTTCGGTGAACAGACGCTGGCGGATCAGGCCGCCGATCTGCGGCCGCACCTCGGAGATCTCGAACGGCACGGCGCGGCCGGGCAAGGTCTGCTGCAGTGCCAGCGGCTGCGCTCTGGCGGTGATGACGCCCACTTCGGGCATGGCCGGGGCTTCAGTCCTGCCCGCCGAACAGGCCGCCAGGGCCAGCAGCAGGGGCAGCAGCAGGGGACGCGGGGAACGGGACAGCGGGCGCAGGAGGGACATGGGGGGCGTGGGGGCCTTGCGTGGACCCGTGCACGCTGCCGTGGAACTGTGCAGAGAATATGGAGATTGTGCGACCGGCTCAGCTGGCGCTTGCTTTCGGCGCCGCATGCGCCGCTAATGGCCTCCGCGATGGCGAAGATTCGACTCAAATTCGGCCTGACCGCGAAGACCTTCCTCGCGATCTTCACCGCCTGCCTGCTGGTGCTGGCAGTGAACGGTATTGCCAGCCGCGTGGCCTTCCAGACCGGATTCCTGGACTACCTCAACGACCAGGGCGATCTGCGCATGCAGCGGTTGATGCCGCACCTGCAGCGCGAGTACCGCGAGCACGCTGGCTGGGAACATCTGCACGGTGATGGCGACCGCTGGGCGCGGTTGCTGCGCCCGGATCTGGCCCATGGGCACGAAGGACCGGTGCCGCCGCTGTCCGACCAGACCGGCGTGCCCTCGCGTCTGGGCCTGTTCGATGCGCAGCACCGCTTCGTGGCCGGCAACCCCGACGCCACCAGCGATGACGAGCCGCACGCGGTGCAGGTGGACGGGCAGACCGTAGGTTGGCTGGGCATGGTCCCCTTCCAGACCGTCATCGCCACCAACGACCTGAATTTCTACAACACCCAGGTGCGTGCCTGGTGGGTGATCGGCATCGCACTACTGCTGGTGACGGTACTGCTGGCCTGGCTGGTATCGCGTGCGCTGCGCAAGCGCCTGGCCAAGCTGGCCGCGGCCACGCACCGGCTGGCCGCCGGTGACTACGCCACCCGCATCGAGCGCACCAGCGACGATGAGCTGGACGCACTGGTCAACGACTTCAACCGGATGGCGCAGGCGCTGGACGATACCGAGCGCAACCGCCGCGCCTTCATTGCCGACATCTCGCATGAACTGCGCACGCCGCTGGCGGTGGTGCGCGCCGAGCTGGAGGCGATCGAAGATGGCATCCGTCCGCTGGACCGCGCCAACCTGGTGGGCCTGCAGGGCGAGATCCGCCAGCTGGGCAAGCTGATCGACGACCTGCACGACCTGTCGATGACCCAGTCCGGCGGCCTGGCGTACCGCTTCGCGCCACTGGACCTGGTGGCGCTGCTTCGCAGCGAACTCAATGGCATGCGCGTGCGCTTTGCCAATGCAGGCCTGGCGCTGGAAGAAGATCTGCCCGCCACGCCGTTGCAGGTGTCCGGTGACGAACGGCGCCTGCAGCAGGTGCTGGCCAACCTGCTGGAAAATGCACTGCGCTACACCCACGCCGGTGGCCGCGTACTCGTGCAGGCAGCGCGCGTGCCTGCCGGCCTGCAGCTGATCGTGGAAGACACCGCGCCGGGCGTGCCGGCCGACAAGTGCGCGCTGCTGTTCGAACGCTTCTACCGCGTGGAAAGTTCGCGCAACCGCGCCAGTGGCGGCAGCGGGCTGGGCCTGGCCATCAGCCACAACATCATCCTGGCCCACCACGGCGTCATCCACGCCGAGCCCTCGCCACTGGGCGGGCTGCGCGTGGTCATCACCCTGCCGGAGCCTGCATGAGCACGTCGCCCGCCACGTCCGCGAAGATCCTGATCGTCGAGGACGAGCCACGCCTGGCCTCGGTACTGCGCGACTACCTGGCCGCTGCCGGCATGGCCAGCGAGTGGGTGGACGACGGTGGCCAGGTGATCGAGGCGTTCGCGCGCTACCAGCCCGACCTGGTGCTGCTGGACCTGATGCTGCCGCAGCGCGACGGCGTGGACCTGTGCCGCGAACTGCGCGCCGGCAGCGATGTGCCGGTCATCATGGTCACCGCACGGGTGGAAGAGATCGACCGCCTGCTGGGCCTGGAGATCGGTGCCGACGACTACATCTGCAAGCCGTTCAGTCCGCGTGAAGTGGTCGCTCGGGTGATGGCGGTGCTGCGCCGCTACCGCCCGGACCCCGGTGCGCGCGCCAACGGCGGCCTGCACATCGACGAGCCGGCCGCACGCGCCACCTGGAACGGCAAGGGCCTGGACCTGACCCCGGTGGAATACCGCCTGCTGCGCACGCTGCTGGCCACGCCGGGCCGGATCTGGGCGCGCGATGAACTGCTCGACCGGCTGTACCTGGACCATCGCGTGGTGGTCGACCGCACCGTCGACAGCCATGTGCGCAACCTGCGCCGCAAGCTGGCCGACGCCGGCATGGAAGGCGAACCGATCCGTTCGGTGTACGGCATGGGCTACAGCTACGAGCCGTGATCGCGTTCGCCTGGCTTGGCCCGGCAGGCGCAGTGTGTTCGATCTGCGCTACATTCGAGAACGCTCGACATCAACGAATCACGACTGCATGGACGACATCCACCCGATCGCGCCGGACAAGCGCGCCGCCATTCTTTCCACCCTCGCCGACATCGAACAGCGCCACGATGTGCGTGTGCTGCTGGCCTGCGAATCCGGCAGCCGCGGCTGGGGTTTTTCCTCGCCGGACAGCGACTACGACGCGCGCTTCATCTACGTGCATCGCCAGCCGTGGTATCTCACCGTCAACGAGAGCACCGGCCCCGGTGAAGCACAGCGCGATGTGATCGAACTGCCGATCGACGATGAACTCGACGTCAGCGGCTGGGACCTGCGCAAAGCGCTGCGCCTGGTTTCAAAATCCAATCCGACACTGATCGAGTGGCTGCGCTCGCCGATCATCTACCAGCAGGATCACACCGCGGTGTCGCAGCTGTGGAAGGCAGCTGAGTCGTTCCATTCACCACTGGGCACGTGGTGGCACTACTTCAACATGGCGCGCTCGAACCATCGCGGCTACCTGCGTGGCGAAACGGTACGCACCAAGAAGTACCTGTACGTGCTGCGCCCACTGCTGGCCTGCCAGTGGATCGAACACGAGCAGACACCCCAGCCGATGGCCTTCGAGGATCTGCTGGACCGGCTGCTGCCACATGGCCCGGTGCGTGAAGCCATCGATGCCCTGCTGGTGGTGAAACGCGCCAGTGCCGAGGTCAGTGCCGGACCGCGCATCGCGGCGATCAGCGATTTCATCGATCGTGAGCTGGCCGCCCGCGTCGAGCAGGCCCCGCATCTGCCCGCTGGGCAGGGCGACAGCACCCGGCTGGACGCGCTGTTCCGGCAGATGCTGGCCGAGCACGCGCCGGCCTGAGCGGTTGCACCCGTTTCTGGTAGCTGCCGACCTTGGTCGGCACCGAGATCACCATCCACGCATGGCGTGGATCTACTGCGTATCCGCGCGGCCCCAGGGCGGTACCTCCCCCAGCGGACGCACGCGTATCATCGTCGCGAATGCCCTGATTTCCGGAGACACCGATGAACCCGCTGCGCCCCTTCCGCGACAAGATGCCCGTCCTCGGCGAGCGCGTGTACATCGACCCGGCCTGCACCGTCATCGGCGACGTGGACCTGGCCGACGACGTGTCGGTGTGGCCGGGCACGGTCATCCGCGGTGATGTCAATTACGTGCGCATCGGTGCGCGCACCAACGTGCAGGACGGCACCATCATCCATGTCAGCCACCACAGCCCGTACAACAAGGCCGGTTACCCGACCCTGATCGGCGAGGGCGTGACCGTCGGCCACGGCTGCATCATCCATGCCTGCACCATCGGCGATTACAGCCTGATCGGCATGGGCGCCTGCATCCTCGACGGTGCCCGCGTTGAACGCCACGGCTTCGTCGGTGCCGGCGCGGTGATCGGCCCCGGCAAGGTGGTGGGCGAAGGCGAGCTGTGGGTCGGCAACCCGGCCCGGCCGGCGCGGACGCTGAGCGACAAGGAGATCGAGTCGCTGCACTATTCGGCCGACCACTACGTGCGCCTGAAGGACGAGTACCGGGGCTGAGCAGCCAACGCCGCCACGCGGCTCTGCTAAAGTCTGGGCCCGACCAGGACCTGTCGAGACCCCCCCATGCCTGTGGTTGCCCGCCGAAGAGGACTCCGGCGCCCACAACGAAGGCCATCGCGCTGATGGCCGCACCGATGCTCGATACCTACCGTGAGGTGGTGACGCCGGAGGGCGTGCTGCTTCAATTGCCGGTAGCCGGGCCGCTGCCGCGGGCCATGGCGTGGCTGGTCGATCTTGGCGTGCGCATCGCGGTACTGGTGCTCATGGCAATCCCGCTGGCGGTGCTGGACGAATTCGGCTCCGGCCTCAACCTGGTGCTGATGTTCCTGGTCTACTGGGTCTACCCGATCGTGTGCGAGGCGCTGTGGGGCCGCACGCTGGGCAAGCGCGCGCTGGGCCTGCGCGTGCTGTCCCGCGATGGCGCGCCCGTGGGCTGGATGGCGGCGATCACCCGCAACCTGCTGCGTACGGTGGACATGCTGCCGTTTGGCTATGCACTGGGCCTGGTCAGCAGCCTGTTCGATCCGCACGGCCGCCGCCTCGGCGATCTGGTTGCCGGCACCGTGGTGGTACACGCGCCTGTACCGTACCTGCCGCCCCCCCCCACCATCGACAGCGTGCTGGCCCCACCGCAGCCGCTGCGGCTGGAGGAACAGGCCGCGCTGATGGCCTTCGCCGAGCGCGCCCCACGTCTGTCCGCGCCCCGCCAGCAGGAGTTGGCCGGCATTGCCGAACCCCTGACCGGCAGCCTGGGCCAGATCGGTGTGCTGCGCCTGTATGCAATGGCCAACTGGCTGCTGGGGCGGCGATGAAACAGGAACAGTTCGTCGCCCGCTACCACCAGGAATGGGAGGAGCTGGAACAGTGGCTGCTGCTGCGTGCCGGCGCCTCACGCCGCGCGCGCCGCAAGGCCAGCGGCCTGGCACTGGACGATACCGCCGTCCCGCAACGCTATCGACGCCTGTGCCAGCAGCTGGCGCTGGCCCGCGAGCGCGGCTACAGCCCGCAGCTGGTCCAGCGCCTGCAGCAGCTGATGCAGCAGGGCCACAGCGTGCTGTACCGCACACGGCCGACGCGCTGGCGCGCCGCGCTGGAATTCCTGGTGGCCGACTTCCCGCTGCTCGTGCGCAGCCAGGCACGCAGCATGTGGGTAGCGCTGGCGATGTTCGCGCTGCCGGCGATCGCCTGCTTCGTGCTTGCACAGGTCCATCCGGACCTGATCCACACGCTGATGGACAACCGCCAGATCGCCGCGATGGAGCGCATGTACGACCCTGCTGCCGAACGACTGGGCCGCGACAGCGGCACCGACTGGATGATGTTCGGCCACTACATCCTCAACAACATCAGCATTGCCCTGCGCACCTTCGCCAGCGGCCTGCTGGCCGGGCTGGGCACGCTGCTGGTGCTGCTGTTCAACGGCGTAACCATCGGTGCGGTGGCCGGCCACCTGCAGCACATCGGGCACGGTGGACCGTTCTGGCGCTTCGTGGTCGGCCATGGCGCATTCGAGCTGACCGCGATCGTGATCGCCGGCGGTGCCGGCCTGCAGCTGGGCATGAAACTGCTGGCACCGGGCCGGCGCAGCCGCCTGGATGCGCTGGTCGACGGTGGCCGCATCGGTGCCCGGCTGTGCCTGGGCGTGGCGTTCATGCTGCTGGTCGCGGCCTTCATCGAAGCGTTCTGGTCGTCGATCGCCGAAGTCCCCGCATGGATCAAGTTCAGCGTCGCCGGAGTGCTCTGGGCCGGCGTGCTGCTGTGGCTGTGGCGTGGCGGGCGTGGAGACGGCCATGCGCATTGACCGCCTGGACGTGGTGCTGCGTGCACGCAGCGGCTGGGAAGCGATGGAGCTGGGCACTGCCCTCTCCCGCCGCCATGCGCGCGCAGTGTGGGGCAGCTGGCTGCTGGCCAGTGCCCCCTTGTTCGTGATCTTCAACGTGCTGGGAGGGTGGCTGGATGCCTTCGGCTGGGCCTGGCTGGCGATGTGGTGGTGCAAGCCGCTGTTCGAGCGTGCGCCGCTGTATGTGCTGTCGCGCGGCATCTTCGGCGAACCGGTCAGCACGCTTTCGGCCCTGCGTGCGCAGCGCCACTGGGGCAACACCGGTTTCTGGGGCTACCTTGGCTGGCGTCGCTTCAGCGTGCTGCGCAGCCTGTGCCTGCCGGTGAACCTGCTGGAAGGCAACGCACCGGGCCAGCGCGGTCCACGCCGCCGTGCGGTGGCGGCCGGCGCCGCAGGTGCGGCGACAGTGCTGACCGTGACCTGCATGGCGTTCGAAGCGGTGCTGGTGTCCGGTGCCATCGGTGCAGTGTTCATGTTCATGCCGCTGGACCTGATGTCCGAATCCTGGCGCGCGGCGTGGGACATGATCGGCAAGGACACGCCCGCATGGGCACGCTTCGGTTTCAATCTGGCCTGCTGGCTGGCCTCGGCGCTGATCGGCCCGTTCTTCGTCGGTGCGGGCTTTGGCCTGTACTTGAACCGGCGTACGCAGATGGAAGCCTGGGACGTCGAGATCGCCCTGCGCCGCCTGCGCGATCGCCTGCTGCCGGCGGCATCGACGCTGGCCCTGCTGCTGTGCCTGGCATTGCCGCTGGCCTCCGCACCGGTGCACGCGCAGGACGCAGATGCCGAGCCCGAACGCGCAATGGGCAAACCCAGCGCCAGCGGCATTGCCGCCGAAGAGGACGACGAAGAACCGACCATCGACCCGGCCAACACGCCGGCCACCATCTTCGGTGGCACGCCGGTGGACACTGCCGGTTTCCGCCAGGCGGTGAATCGCGCCTACGAGGATCCGCTGCAGCGCCCGACCCGCCAGGTCACCCACTGGAAGCCGATCGAACAGGCCGAGGAAAAAAAGAAGGAAGACAAGCAGCTGCAGAGTGACAGCAGCGCCCGGGGCGAACGCAAGGCGCGCAAGGATGGCATCGCCTGGCTGGCACGGTTGGCCGAGTGGGGCTTGTGGGGCCTGCTCGGCGTCCTGCTGCTGGTGCTGCTGCTGACGGCGCGGATGTGGTTGCCCTGGCTGCGCGGCAGCGGCCGGCGCAAGGCCGATGCACCACCGCAGGTGATGGAGGAACAGGTGGAACTGCCCGTGGTGCTGCCGCCGGACGTGGCCACGCAGGCCGGCCTGCTCTGGGACCAGGGCCGACCCCGCCAGGCGCTGGCCCTGCTCTACCGTGCCAGCGTGGGTACCGTGGGGGAGCGCAGTGGCATCGCGCTGCCCCCCGGCGCCACCGAAGCACAGTGCCTGCGCGCATCGCGACGCATGCCTGACGCCACCGACCGTGACCTGTTCGCGCGCATCGTCCGCATGTGGCAGTACGCGGCCTACGGTGGCCGCCTGCCCAGCCGCAGCGATTTCGACGCACTGGCCGCAGCGCTGCGCCAGCAGTACGGGTGGCAGGCATGAGCCCGCGCCTGTTCTGGTCGTTGCTTCTGGGCGTGCTGGTTCTGTTCGGCGTGCCGCTGACCATCCTCTACCTGCGCACGCATGAGCGCGTGACCGAGACCATCCGGCTGCCGCCGCAGGGCGAAGCCGGCTACAACCCGCTGTACGTGCTTGGCCAGGCCCTGCGTGCCGACGGCATCGACGTGCATTCGCTGCCCCGGCTGGAACTGCAGCAGATGACGCTGGGGCCGCACGACACGGTGGTGCTGCTGCAGGACAGCAGCGAGCTGCCGCCGCCCGTCGCCAACGCCCTGCTGGATTGGGTCGAGGATGGCGGCCACCTGCTGGTACGCACACCGCCGCCGGCCGAGGACGATGCCGGCAGCACGCAGGGGCCGCTGCTGGACCGGCTGGGCGTGGACAGCCTGTTCCAGCGCAGCGACTGCCAACCCTTCCATGTCGACGATGATCCGGGCCACGTTGAATTCTGCGGTGGCCGCCGTTTCACCCTGGGCTTTGCGGCCAGTGCGCAGGCCGAGCGCCGTTGGGGCGGTGATCGCGATCTCGTGTTCGCACGCCTCCGCCATGGCCAGGGCAAGGTGAGCGTGCTGGCTGACATGGAGTTCATGCGCAGCGAGGTGGATTCACCGGCAGCGCGCCTGGCCTCGGCGGGCGGCAGGGCCAGCGATGGCCTGCACGATGCTTCGCACCGCGACCTGACCCGCCATCTGCTGGACCCGAACTACGGCAACGGTACGGTCTGGCTGATCTACGCCAGCCGTCCGCCATCGCTGTGGGCACGCGTCTTCTACCAGGGCTGGCCGCTGTGGGCGCCACTTCTGCTGGCCCTGCTGGGTTGGCTGTGGGGCCGCTCGCAGCGCTTCGGCAGCCTGCTGCCGTCACCGGTACTGGAACGCCGTTCGCTGCTGGAGCACGTGCGCGCCAGTGGTGAACTGCTGCTGCGTTTCGGCCACGGCGCGCGCCTGTACGAGGCCGTCCTCGCCCTGTTCCTGCACCGCCTGCGCCTGCGCGCACCGATTGCCGCCGCACTGGACGGTGCGCCACGCGATCAGGCCATCGCCGAGCTGCTGAAGTGGCCGCAGGGCCGCGTTGCCAGCGCGCTCACACCGCCTCCGCCGCACGATTCCTCCGCCCTGCGCGAGCGCATCCGCTTGCTGCTCCAGATGAGATCCCTGCTATGACCGAAGTCCCCGAGCTGCCGGCGGCCGCCGATGCCCGCCTGATCGAACGCGTCGATGCCATCCGCACCGCCGTCGGACATGCCTTCATCGGCCAGGCCGATGTGCTGGACCAGATTCTGGTGGCCCTGCTGGCAGGTGGCCACGTGCTGATCGAGGGCGTGCCGGGGCTGGGCAAGACCCTGCTGGTGCGCGCGCTGGCGCAGGCGATGGATCTGGACTATGGGCGCGTGCAGTTCACCCCCGACCTGATGCCCAGCGACGTCAGCGGCCACGCCGTGTACGACCCGAAGAGCGAGAGCTTCAAGATCCGTCGTGGCCCGGTGTTCACCAACCTGCTGCTGGCCGATGAGATCAACCGCGCGCCGGCCAAGACCCAGTCGGCGCTGCTGGAAGTGATGCAGGAAGGCCAGGTGACCATCGAAGGCAAGGCCTTCGCCCTGGCGCCACCGTTCATGGCGCTGGCCACGCAGAACCCGCTGGAACAGGAAGGTACCTACCCGCTGCCGGAAGCCCAGTTGGACCGCTTCCTGCTGAAAGTGCTGATCGACTACCCGCAGCTGGAGGACGAGAAGCGCATGGTGACCGCGATCACCAGCGGCCGCGCCGCCAGCGATTTCGACCTGAGCCAGGTACCGCGCGTGCTCGGCGCCGGCGAACTGCTGGCGCTGCAGCAGGCCACGGCGGCAATCACCGTCGATGACGAAGTGATTGACTACGCGGTACGCATCGTTGCCGCCACCCGGCAGTGGCCGGGAATCGCGGTCGGCGCCGGTCCGCGCGGCAGCATCGCGCTGGTGCGTGCCGCGCGCGCGCAGGCGGTACTGGCCGGTCGTGATTTCGTCACTCCGGATGATGTGCGCGACATCGCCCGCCCGGCACTGCGCCACCGCATCGCGCTGGCCCCGGAACTGCAGATCGAGGGCCAGGACGCCGACGATGTGCTGGGCGCGCTGTTGGTCAAGGTGGAAGCGCCGCGCCGATGAGGCCGGCCCCGCTGCTGCTGGCGCTGCTGCTGGCCTGGGCCGCGCTGGGCGGCCTGGTGCTGGGCGACCTGCTGCCACGCTGGAGCTGGGCGCTGGCCGCGGTGGCCATCGCACTGCCTGCGCTGTTCGACCTGTGGCGGCAGACGCGGCGTCCATCGCCGCAGATCCAGCGCGAACTGCCCGAAGCACTGGCACTGGGCGTGCGCCGCGAGGCTGCACTGCGATTGCAGGCAGACGCAGCGATGACGGTGCAGGTGTTCGACCTGGTGCCCGGCGGATGGCCGCTGGAATCGCTGCCGCAGCGCGTGCGCCTGCAGCCCGGTAGCGCCTCCACACTTCACTATCACCTGCAGCCGCTCCAGCGTGGGCGCTTCCGCTTCGACGGCGTGCATCTGCGCATGCGCTCGCCATGGCGGCTGTGGTGGCAGCAACGCACCCTGCCCCCCGCGCTGGACGTGCGGGTCTATCCGAACTTCGTGCCGCTCACCCGCTTCGCCCTGTTCAGCGCCGACCAGGCCTCGCGCCTGGTGGGTGCGCACGTGAAGCGTCGCCGCGGTGAAGGCACCGACTTCCACCAGATGCGCGAATACCGCGTGGGCGACAGCCTGCGCCAGCTCGACTGGAAGGCCACCGCACGGGCGCGCAAGCTGGTCTCGCGCGAGTACCAGGACGAGAAGAACCAGCAGCTGCTGCTGATGCTCGACAGTGGGCGACGCATGCTGGCCAGCGAAGGCGGCCTCTCGCATTTCGACCACGCCTTGAACGCCTCACTGGTGGTGGCGTACCTGGCATTGCGCCAGGGCGATGCCGCCGGCCTGTTCGCTGCCGGTGGCGAGCGCCGCTGGGTGGCGCCGCAGCGTGGCATGGGTACGGTCGAGCACCTGCTGCGTGCCAGCTACGACCTGCAGCCGCGCGCGGTGGCCACCGATTACCTGGCCGCCGCCACCGAGGTGTCGCTGCGCCAGCGCCGACGCGCGCTGGTGATGCTGGTCAGCAACGTGCGCGACGAAGACATCGAGGATCTGCTGGCGGCAGTGCGCCTGCTGCAGAAACGCCACCTGGTGTGCGTGGCCAGCCTGCGCGAGCGCGAACTGGATGCTGTCCTCGATGATGAGGTGCAGTCGCTGGAGGACGCCGCCCAGGCTGGCGCTGCGGCGCTGTACCTGCAGCAGCGCGCGAAGGCGCACGAGGCACTGCGCAGCGAGAAGGTGATGGTGCTGGACGTGACCGCCGATGCGCTGCCTGCTGCGCTGGTGGAGCGCTATCTGGCAGTGAAGCGCGAAGGGCTGCTCTGATACCAGCGATCGCTCTGGTGGGTGCCAACCTTGGTTGGCACGAAACCCACAGCGCCGACCAAGGTCGGCACCTACCAACACCGGTTGCCGGCCAGCGGCCGGCACTACCCCTGCAACAACCGCCGCTGCAACCGCTCCACCGCACGCTGCAGCAGCACCCGGTTGCGGGCCAGCTTCATCCACTGCGGCAGGCGCGAGAACATGGATCGGTGATGGCCGCGGCTTTCCCGCAGTGTCGCGCTCGCGTACTCGTGCAGTGCCTGCAGATGCTCAGCGTTGTAGGCCCAGAGCAGGCCCGCGCGGGTCGGTTCAACCAGGCGCAGCGGCAATCCGAAGTGCGGATCGGCAGGCTCGGCATCACGCAACGGACGCACCGAGACCGAAACATCGGTACTACGATCACATTGCGCACATCGAGCAGCGAAGGACGCCGGTGCAGGGATGCCAGCGGGAACCCGGCGACGCACATGCAGCCACTGATGCCCACAGAATCCACAAGGTTGGCGGCCCAGCATGTAGACCGCGCCGACCCAGTCACCACTGTCCAACGCAGAACTGCAGCCGGTGCAGCGGAATCGCGCCGTCCACCGATAAGGTTTCCAGCTGGCGATCACCCAGCCGGGGGTGTCGCAGCGATGGCAACGCACAGCGACGCGGTCCGCGAAGGCCTGCAGGCTGCGCCCGTCATCGAAATGCCGGCCCGGCACGGGCGTGGGACGCCCATGCCGGCCAGGCCAACGCCGCACCGTCATCAGACGTAGATCCGCGTCGGCGCCTCATCAACGATCGCGTGCGGCACGAAGCGCGCACTGTCACGGGTAATCGCGCTGTCGTCCTCGCGGATGCCGATGCCGCAGGCGTGGTCACCGATCACCCAGCTGCCGATCAGCGGGTAGCCGCCTTCGAAGCGGGTGAGCGGATGCGCGCGCTGGATGATCGCCGGGCCATCGTAGGGACCGTCGCTGCGCTGGGTACTGCCATCGGCCAGGTGCATCTCGATGTTCGCGCCTTCGCGCGAGAACAGCGGCTTGCGCACCCAGCCCGACGCCAGCGTGCTGCCGTCATCGAAGTGCGCTTCCAGCAGGTTGGGATGGCCCACGTTGCGCTGCCACAGCAACGGCAGGATGCCCTTGTTGCTCAGCACCGCCTTCCAGGCCGGCTCCAGCAGCTGCACGCCCGAGCCGGGAAGCGCGCGACCGAATTCCTCGGCCATCAGGTCTTCCAGCGGGTACAGCTTGAACAACGTACCGATCACCGAATCATCCAGCGCGGTGAAGCGGCCGTCCTCGGACAACCCGATATCCTCGACGGCGATGGCCTGGCCATGCAGGCCGGCCTGCGAAGCGCAGTCGCGCAGGTAATCGACGGTGCCACGGTCTTCTTCGGAACTGCCCACCGCGCTGAAGTACAGCGGCGGCGGCAGCTGCGTGGCCAGTTCGCCGAAACGCTCGACCAGCGCTTCGTGGATGGCATTGAACTGGTCGGCATGCTGCGGCAGGCGACCGGCGTTGCGCTGGTCTTCCAGCCACTGCCACTGGAAGAAGCTGGCCTCGAACAGCGAGGTCGGCGTGTCGTAGTTCAGTTCGTACAGCTTGGCCGGACCGGTGCCGTCGTAGGCCAGGTCCAGGCGGCCGTAGAGGTGCGGCTGGCGCTGGCGCCAGCTGTCAGCGATCCAGTCGCGGTAGTGCGACGGAATCGCCAGCTGGTCCATCAAGCGTTCGCTGGCGATGACATCGCCGACCAGATCCAGCGCCATCTGGTGCAGCTCGGCGCTGGGGTCTTCGATGTCCTGTTCGATCTGGCGCAGGGTGAACGCGTAGTACGCGCTTTCATCCCAGTACGGCTGGCCGTCGATGGTGTGGAAGCGGAAACCCGCCTCTTCCGCGCGTGCCCGCCACTGGGCACGCTCGGCAATCCGGATGCGCTGCATGGGTCGATCAGCCGCCGTAGCTGCCGCTGGTGCTGCGGCGCGCGCTGGTGTTGCCGAAGCCACCACGGCTGGCGGTGACCGCACGGTTCGGTTCGCTGGTGACCGGGGCCAGGCCAGCCTTGCCGGCGCCGATGCCACTGGCGGTGTTCAGGCCACCGCTGCCGCCCGGTGCCGGGCGCGCCCAGCCGGCGCTCTTGTCCTGGTAAGCCGGCGACGCCGCCGGCGCCTGCGGGGCGAGGCCGCCGCGGTTGCTCAGCATCTGCGACATGAAGAAGCCCATCATCATCGGGCCGATGAACGAGGTACCGGCCGAGGTGTGCTGCTGCACGCACTGCTCCGGCTTGTAATCCTTCTCGCAGGCTTCCTTGCTGGCGTACTTCGGTGCCGCATCGGCGGCCTGCTTCTGCGCTTCGGCGAAGGCATTGCGGCACGACGACGGATCGCCGGTGGCCTCGGTGCAGGCCTCCACCGAGGTGTACAGGCCTTCCTGCACCTTCACCTCCGGCTCCTTCTGGCAGGCGGTGAACAGCAGCGGCGCAGCGCTCATCAGCAGCAGCGCGGTGGTGCGGGAACGTTTCATGGCCTCATGCCCTGTCGACGGATCAATGCCCCAATGATGCCAAATCCTGGCCAACAACCGGAATCGGCAAAGTCCGAAAGATGAACGGACTTTCATTTTCGTCGTTCCCCATCATCCACGCATGGCGTGGATTGCCGTGTCGACCAAGGTCGACACCTACCAAGAGCAACGCAGAGCGCCGGCCCCGACAGACCGCAGGAAACTGTCGAAGGCGGGGTGGGTTCGGTTGCGGGGGCGTGAGCGCCATGGATGGCGCGACCGAGGCTACATGGACGTACTTGCGCCGTCCCCCGCAGCCGGACCCACCCCGCCATCCCACGGATAGCCCAGCTGTTGCTGTTGAGGTTGCCGGCCAGCGGCCGGCACTACCCCGGGTGCAGGGCGCAGCCCTGCCGCTCTCTCCCCGGTGGTTGCAGCAGCAACCGAAAAAATTGGCCATGATCGGCTGACCCCCACGTCGTACGGCCCGCCCGTTCCGCCAGCCATGCCCGAATACCGTTCCCGCACCTCCACCGCCGGCCGCAACATGGCCGGCGCCCGCGCCCTGTGGCGTGCCACCGGCATGAAGGACGGCGACTTCCACAAGCCGATCATCGCCATCGCCAACTCCTTCACCCAGTTCGTGCCCGGCCACGTGCACCTGAAGGACCTCGGCCAGCTGGTCGCGCGCGAGATCGAGCAGGTCGGCGGCGTCGCCAAGGAATTCAACACCATCGCCGTGGACGATGGCATCGCGATGGGCC
This sequence comes from Stenotrophomonas sp. 78350_Sma, assembly GCF_056482105.1. Lineage (NCBI taxonomy): Bacteria > Pseudomonadati > Pseudomonadota > Gammaproteobacteria > Lysobacterales > Lysobacteraceae > Stenotrophomonas > Stenotrophomonas sp. 78350_Sma. The sequence goes on from NZ_CM151182.1 coordinate 4,542,554, forward strand.
ACGACGGCATGCTGTATTCGCTGCCCAGCCGCGAGATCATCGCCGACGCCGTGGAGTACATGGTCAACGCGCACTGCGCCGACGCGCTGGTGTGCATCAGCAACTGCGACAAGATCACCCCCGGCATGCTGATGGCCGCGCTGCGCCTGAACATACCGGTGGTGTTCGTTTCCGGCGGGCCGATGGAAGCGGGCAAGACCAAACTGTCCGAGCACAAGCTGGACCTGGTCGATGCGATGGTGGTGGCCGCCGATGACAGCGCCTCCGACGAGAAGGTGGCCGCGTTCGAGCGCAGTGCCTGCCCTACCTGCGGCTCCTGCTCGGGCATGTTCACCGCCAACTCGATGAACTGCCTGACCGAAGCACTGGGCCTGTCGCTGCCCGGCAACGGCACCACGCTGGCCACCCATGCCGACCGCGAAGCGCTGTTCCGCCGCGCCGGCCGCCTGATCGTCGAACTCTGCCACCGCTGGTATGGCGGCGAAGACCCGAGCGCGCTGCCGCGCGGCATCGCCACCCAGGCCGCGTTCGCCAATGCAATGACCCTGGATATCGCCATGGGCGGTTCCACCAACACCATCCTGCATCTGCTGGCCGCGGCGCAGGAAGCCGAGGTCGACTTCGACCTGACCCATATCGATGCGCTGTCGCGGCGCGTGCCGCAGCTGTGCAAGGTGGCGCCGAACACGCCGAAGTACCACATCGAGGACGTGCACCGCGCCGGCGGCGTGTTCGGCATCCTCGGTGAACTGGACCGCGCCGGCCTGCTCGAAACCAGGGTGCCGACCGTACACAGCGCCAGCCTGGCCGACGCGCTGGAACGCTGGGACGTGCTGCGCAGTGACAACGACACCCTGCATACCTTCTTCAAGGCCGGCCCGGCCGGCATCCCCACCCAGGAGGCCTTCAGCCAGGCCACGCGCTGGCCGACGCTGGACGTGGACCGCGCCGAGGGCTGCATCCGCTCACTGCAGCATGCGTACTCACTGGAAGGTGGCCTCGCCGTGCTGCGCGGCAATCTGGCCGTCGATGGCTGCGTGGTGAAGACCGCCGGCGTGGACGAGTCGATCCATGTGTTCGAAGGCCGCGCGCGCGTCTATGAAAGCCAGGACGCCGCCGTCGCCGGCATCCTCGCCGACGAGGTGCAGCCAGGCGAAGTGGTGGTGATCCGCTACGAAGGGCCGAAGGGCGGCCCCGGCATGCAGGAAATGCTGTACCCGACCAGCTACCTGAAATCGAAGGGGCTGGGCAAGCAGTGCGCGCTGCTCACCGACGGCCGCTTCTCCGGTGGCACCTCGGGCCTGTCGATCGGCCACGTCTCGCCGGAAGCGGCCAGCGGCGGTGTCATCGGCCTGGTGGAAGATGGCGATCGCATCCGCATCGACATTCCGGCCCGCCGCATCGATCTGCTGCTGGACGAGGCCGTGCTGGCCCAGCGCCGCGCCGACGCCGATGCGCGTGGCTGGAAGCCGCGCGCGCCGCGCCCGCGCAAGGTCACCAGCGCGTTGAAGGCCTACGCCCTGCTCGCCACCAGCGCCGACAAGGGCGCCGTGCGCAACACCGCCCTGCTGGGCGATTGATCGCCATACGGTAGTGCCGGCCGCTGGCCGGCAGCCTCATCGATGTGGGCCATCGCGGTGCAGGTGCCGGCCAGCGGCCGGCACTACCCCTGCAACAACCGCCACATCGCTCTGGTGGGTGCCAACCTTGGTTGGCACGGTACCCACAGCGCCGACCAAGGTCGGCATCTACCAACAACGGTTGCCGGCCAGCGGCCGGCACTACCGATCCGCTACGCTGCGCGGCATGACCCAACGTCCATCTCGCCAGCCCCTCATCGATGCCCTGCGTGGGTTCGCGCTGCTCGGCGTGTTCCTGGTCAACCTGCGCTTCTTCTCGCTCGACGCGCTGATGACCGAGGCCGCGCAGCAGGCACTGCCCAGCGCGGCGCTCGACCAGGCCATCCGCACCGGCATGGAATGGCTGGTGGACATGAAGGCAATCACGCTGTTCTCGCTGCTGTTCGGCATGGGCGTGGCGATGCAGATGGACGGCAATGCGCAGGGCAGCATGGCCGCGCACCTGCGGCGGATGGCGGTGCTGCTGGTGATCGGCCTGCTGCATTCGGTGCTGCTGTGGTGGGGTGACATCCTGCTGGTGTATGCCGTGGTCGGCCTGCTGCTGCCGCTGTTCCGGCACCTGGGTGATCGCGCCCTGCTGTTCAGCGGCCTGTTCATTGCCCTGTTGCTGCCTCCGCTGCTGGCGCCGTGGATACGCGAATGGGTGGCCCTGCTCACACCGCGCGCGCAGATGAACGCCGTAGCACTCGATGCGCTGGAGCACGGAAGCCTGGCGCAGGCGTGGTGGCACAACCTGCAGCTGGCGGCGTGGCTGAAGCTGAGCAACTGGGCGTTGTTGCTCTTCGTACTCGGTCGCTTCCTGCTGGGCTACTGGGCAGGCCGTCGCGGCCTGCTGCTGCAGCCGCAGGCACATCTGCCGCTGCTGCGTTCAATCGCTCTGGGCGGCCTGCTGCTGACGGCAGCGTTCCTGTGGATCGATGCCAATGCCGATGCACTGAAGCAGGCATGGCCAGCGCTGCGAGGGGGCGTGCCCGGCTACCTGCTGCGCGTGTCGTACCGCGTTGCGCCGCTGGCATTGGGCATCGCTGCGGCAGCGATCTTCGCCCTGCTCTATCTGCGCCCATGGGCCGGACGCGTGCTGCGCGTGTTCGTTCCGGCCGGGCGCATGGCACTGAGCAACTACCTGCTGCAAAGCGCGATCTGCGTACCGCTGTTTGCCGGCTTCGGGCTGGGCATCGGTCCGCTGCACGGGCTGTGGCCGGTGCTGCTGGTGGCTGCAGTAGTGTTCCCACTGCAACTGTGGGCGAGTGCATGGTGGCTGCGCGGCCATCGTTTCGGGCCGGTCGAATGGCTGTGGCGCAGCGCCAGCGAAGGACAATGGCTGCCGTTGCGGCGGTAGCCACCGGAGACGCAAGGGATCAGGTCGTTTGTGCCATTTGCGACTTAATCCCCTCCGTCCCCTTTTTTCAGCCGATCACGCGCTTGAACGGCGGCAACGCGTCGATGATGCGCTTGCCGTAGCGGCGGGTCAGCAGCCGCGAATCGAGGATGACCACGCGGCCGGTATCGGTGGAGGTGCGGATCAGGCGGCCGGCGAACTGGGTCAGCGTGCGCAGCGCATGCGGAATCGCGATCAGGTTGAAGGCATTCAGCCCACGACCCTCGAACCACTCGCTGAGGGTGGCGGTCTGCGGGTCGGTCGGCACCGCGAACGGCACCTGGGTGATCACCACCGTGGTGCAGGCCTCACCCGGCAGGTCGAGGCCCTCGCCGAACGAATTCAGCCCGAACAGCACCGAGCCCTCGCCCGCCGCCACGCGGCGCAGGTGCTCGTCGATCAACCGGGTCTTGGACATCTCGCCCTGCACCAGCACCTGCTTGCGGCGCGCGGCCGACATCAGCCCGGCCACCTTCTCCATCTTCCAGCGCGAGGTGAACAGCACCATCGAGCCTTTGGCCCAGTCCAGTTCGGTATCCAGGTAGCGCGCTACTTCGCGCGGGTGGCCTTCGCGGTCGTCCGGGGTGACCGGGAACTTCGGCACGATCAGCTCGGCCTGGTTGGGCAGGTCGAACGGCGAGGACAGCGAGACCATCTCGGCCTCTTCAGGGATGCCGTTGTCGATCGCCAGCGACTGGAAATCGCCGCCACCGGTCAGCGTCGCCGAGGTCATCACCACCGAGTCCACTTCATCCCACAGCAGCTTGCGCAGCACGTGCGCGGCCGACACCGGTGAGCCGTGCAGCACCAGGTCGCCGTCGCGGGTGGCGGTGACCCAGCGCGCCATCGGCGGCGCGCCGTCCTTGTCCTCGCGGCGCCAGGCCTGCCACAGGTTGTACTGCTGCTCGATCATCTCCAGCGCCATGCCCAGGTTGCGCTGCAGGCGCTCGCGCGCGGCATCGTCCGGCTTGCCCTTGGCCACCTGCGCGGTGGCGGCATGCGCCCAGTTGTAGAGGCTGCGGGTATCGTCGGCCAGTGCTTCGATCGGCTCGCGCCAGGCCTCGGGCAGTCGCCCGTTGGCGGCGCGCCACATCGGCTCTTCGTCCGCCGGCGCAGGCATCCACACGCGCTCGATGTGATCGCGGAACGCGCGCAGCTGCTTGGCCACGTTGCTGGCCACCTCGATCGCTTCGTTCGGCAGCAGGTTGCCGAGACGATCCTTGTCGACCGCGCGGTAGGCACCCGCGATCAGGATCTGCAGGCGTCCGGTGCGCTTGGCCATTTCATCCAGCGCCAGGCTTGCCGCGCCCTGGTCGATCGCCACGTTGCCGATGTGATGGCCTTCGTCCAGCACCAGCAGCATGTCCGACGGCGGTGCGATCAACGGCTGGCCGTTGTCGCTGTCGCCGATCGACAGTGCCGACAGCAGCAGCGCGTGGTTGGTGACCACGATCTGCGCATCGCGCACCGTGTTGCGTGAGCGCAGCACCGCGCACTGCGCCGAGTACGCACAGCGGCGGCCGGCACAACCCGAGGCCGGCGTGGTGATGCGGCTGCGCAGGCCGGGGCTGATGGTCTCCGGCGCGTTGTCGATGTCGCCATCCCAGGTACCGCCGGTGAAGGCATCGGTCAGGCGCTTGGCGATGTCCATCTCGATCGGCGCCAGCGGCCGATCAAACAGGGGCGCGTCATCCTCGAACATGCCGCCCTGCGAGCCCTCGCCCTGCGCCTCGGCGGCGTTGCGCGTGCACAGGTAGCGGGTACGACCCTTGGCCAGCGCCACGGTCGCTTCCAGGCCGGTGGCCTTGAGGAAGTTGGGAATATCGCGTTCGACCAGCTGCGACTGCAGCGCGACGGTGCCGGTGCTGATCACCAGCTTCTTCTTGCTGGCCAATGCGATCGGCACACCCGCGGTCAGGTAGCCCAGGCTCTTGCCGACGCCGGTGGGTGCCTCGACGACGCCGACACCCCCACTTTTCGACAGCGCGCGCGACACCACGCCGATCATCTGGCTCTGCGAGCGGCGGGTGGAGAAGCCGGGCGTATTGGCCTGCAGCGTCGTGTACGCCTTGCGGATCGCGTCCTTCAAGGGGTCATCGAGCGTGCGCGGAGCGGCGACGGTTTCGGTCACGCCGGGAATTACCGTAGCTGGATCAGGCCGGTCATTGTCGCATGGCTGGCCACGTTCACCGCCGCTGGCACCCTGAACGGGCCAGCGACGACGCCTGGCGGCGGTCACGGTCCGGTGGCCGGATCGCCCAAGGGCCAGATGCGCAGGGCATGGCCCGGCGCTGCCGCTCAGGCCGCCGGAATCGTACGGCTACGCAGCAGGCGTACCAGTGCCCACACCAGCAGCACCACGCCGATGGCCTCGACCATCGCCAGCGCGAAATGCAGCACGCCGAGGATGGCGCCCATGCCCGAGATGGCGCTGAAGTTGCCACTGCTGACCAGCCACATCGGCAGGACACCCGCCGCCAGGCCGCCCAGGCTGGACAGCAGCAACAGCACCAGGCCGACCAGGGCGCCGGTGCGGGTGGCATCGCGCGGTGCGCCGACCACCCAGACCAGGCCGATGCACAGCGCGATCAGCACCGGCAGGCGCACGCCGACCATGCTCAGCACGGTCACCATCAACGTTGTGCTGTCCATCGATCAATCCTCGCCGGCCAGCACGGCCGAGCCCTGGCGCAGCGACTGGTAGACCTCGTCGGTCTGCGGGCGCACACCGTGCCACTGCAGGAAGCTCTCGGCGGCCTGCTCGACCAGCATGCCCAGGCCGTCGACGGTATTGCGGCACTGCGCCGCACGGGCCCAGGCCAGGAAGGCGATGGCCGCCTCGCCGTAGTTCAGGTCGACGGCGGTGGTCATCGAGTTGACCAGCGACAGCGGCAGCTTGAACTCGACGTCACGGTCGCGGCCGGCCGAGGTGGCGTTGACGATCAGTTCGAAGTCACCCAGGTCGCGCAGGTCTTCCCAGTAGCGGCTGATCGCGCGGCCCGGTTCACCCATGGCGTCGATCAGTTCGTCGGCACGCTCCGGCGTGCGGTTGACCACCACCAGCTCGGTGATGCCGGCATCAAGCAGCGCCGGGGCGACACTGCGCGCCGAGCCACCGGCACCGATCATCAGCACGCGACGGCCGCGCAGGTCCAGGCCATGGCGATCGGTCAGGTCACGCACCAGGCCGATGCCATCGGTGGTGTCACCGTGCCAGCGGTCGCCCTTGCGCAGCAGCGTGTTGACCGACCCGGCGCGGCGCGCCCGTGCGGTCAGCGTGGTGCATACCGAGAAAGCGGTTTCCTTGTGCGGCAGGGTGACGTTGGCACCGACACCGCCCTCGGCAGCGAAGGCCTCCAGGCCGGCCAGGAACGCATCCGGGGCCAGGTCGATCGCGCGATAGTCGATGGCGATGCCTTCCTGGCGACCGAACGTCGCATGGATCTGCGGCGACTTCGAGTGGGCAACGGGGTGTCCGAAGACGGCGTAACGGTCGGTCATGGAATCCTCAAGCTGGCTAGACTGATGCTCTTTCGTGCACGGAACCGGATGATGCGCATCACCCTGCCCCTGCTGGTGCTTGCCGCCAGTCTACTCTCTGCCCCCGTGGCGATGGCGTTGAACGAGTACGGCATCGAAGGCATGGGCGTGGTCTCGACCCGTGCCGACGAGGGCCGCGCCACGATCAGCGCCGATGGCCAGCGCATCGTCTTCGCCCGCCGCGGCGAGGCCGGCTGGGGCCTGTGGGAGGCACGCGTGGTCGATGGCCGCTGGCAGCAGGCACAGGCGCTGCCGGTGGGCGTGGCTGGCGAGGCCCGCGATCCCTACTTCAGCCGTGACGGCCGCTGGCTGCTGTTCGCGGCCGGCCGCGAGGGCGCGCTGGCGCTGTACCGCGCCGCATTGGCCGTCGACGGCCAGCTGGGTCATGCGCAGGCGCTGTCCGGTGATGGCGGTCGCCGGGAAGAGCGCGGGCCGGCCCTGAGCGCGGACGGCCAACGGCTGTTGTTTGCCCGCCAGCAGGGCCGTGGCGCCGGCTGGGACCTGTTCGTGGCAACGCTGGATGCGCAGGGCCAGCGCGGACCGGCCACCGCACTGACCGCGTTGAACAGCGCCGGCGACGAGACCGACGGCGACTGGCTGGGCCATGACGGCGCCGTGGTGTTCAGCCGCGGCAACGGCACGACCGCACAGGTGTGGAGCAGCGGTTGTGCGTGGACCGGCGTGTCGCTGCAGCCATTGGGGCTGTCGTTCAACCAGACCAGCGGCTGGACCGGCGCGCCGGTGATCGACAACGCCAAGCCGGGCGAGATGATGGTGGCCAGCAGCGCGGCCAAGGCACCGCGTGCCGGTGGCGTGGATGTGTACCGGTTGGCGGTACCGAAGGTGGCGGCGGTGGCCGGGTGCGTGCAGGGCGCTCGGTAGATGCCAACCTTGGTGGCCTGTGTGAAAGCGCCAACCAAGGTTGGCGGCTACCAGTAGATCCACGCCATGCGTGGATGGAACGCCCGGAACGCGCGGTCAGCGCGACAACACCTTGGCGCGCAACTGCTCGTACTCCACTTCGCTCAGCTGGCCGTTGTCCTTGCGCTGGTTCAGCGCCGCCAGCTCGGCCTGCACGCTCTCCGGCAGGGCCTGCTCACGGGCCACGTGGCGGGCGGCCGAGAGCTGCTCCGGCGGGCGCTTGCCGGCCCGCCAGGCGGCGATGAAGACACCGACGATGATGGCGCCGAACACCAGCGTACCGATGCCCCAGATCAACCATTGCATCCATCCCAGTTCGGGTCCCATCGCGTAGTCCTCCGTCTATCGTGGCGCTATTGTCAGCGCTCGCGCAGCCATCGCGCCACCTGCGGCGCGAAATAGGTCAGCACGCCATCGGCACCGGCCCGCTTGAAGCCCAGCAGCGATTCCAGCACGCAGGCGCGCTCGTCCAGCCAGCCGTTGGCGAAGGCGGCCTTCATCATCGCGTACTCGCCGCTCACCTGATAGGCAAAGGTCGGCACGCCGAAGGTCTCCTTCACCCGGCGCACCAGATCCAGGTACGGCATGCCCGGCTTGACCATCACCATGTCGGCGCCCTCTTCCAGGTCCAGCGCGATCTCGCGCAGGGCCTCGTCGCCGTTGGCCGGATCCATCTGGTAGGTCTTCTTGTCGGCCTTGCCGAGGCTGGCCGCGCTGCCCACCGCGTCACGGAACGGGCCGTAGAACGCCGAGGCGTACTTGGCCGAGTACGCCATGATGCGCACGTTGATGTGGTTGTCGGCATCCAGCGCACGGCGGATCGCGCCGATGCGGCCGTCCATCATGTCCGACGGCGAGACGATGTCCACACCGGCCTCAGCGTGCGATACCGACTGCTTGACCAGCGCTTCGACAGTGATGTCGTTCAGTACATAGCCCTTGTCGTCGATGATGCCGTCCTGGCCGTGGGTGGTGTACGGGTCCAGCGCCACGTCGGTCATCACCCCCAGTTCCGGGAAGCGCGACTTCAGCGCGCGGATCGCACGCTGCGCCAGGCCATCTTCGGCCCACGCCGCCGACGCATCCAGCGACTTCAGCGACGGGTCGATCACCGGGAACAGGTCGATCACCGGAATGCCCAGCTCCAGCGCCTCTTCGGCCACCTTCAGCAGTTCTTCGATCGACAGCCGCTCCACGCCCGGCATCGACGGTACTGCGGTGCGGCCGGCCAGTTCGTGCACGAACACCGGGTAGATCAGGTCGTCGGTGGTCAGCGTGTTCTCGCGCATCAGGCGGCGTGAGAACTCGTCATGGCGCATGCGGCGCGGGCGGTAAAGCGGGTGGGACATGGCAGGCTCCGAGGAGTGGCTATTGCAACAGGTAACCCTGCGGCAGCAGGGGTTCGGGCAATGGGCGTTCGCCGAGCGCGTCGAGCTGGTCGATCTCGATCGTGCGCACCAGCGCGTCCAGCGGCAGGTCGTTCGGCTCCAGGCCGAACGGGTCTTCCATTTCTTCGCCCAGCTGGTCCAGGCCGAAGAAGGCATAGGCCAGCACCGCCGACAGCACCGGCGTGCCCCAGCCCAGCGAACTGGCCAGGCCGAACGGCAGCAGCACGCAGAACATCCACGCGCAGCGGTGCAGCAGCAGGGTGTAGGCGAACGGCAGCGGGGTGGTGAGGATGCGCTCACAGCCGGCCTGGATCGACGACATCGCGTGCAGGCGTTCTTCCAGCTGGGTGTAGAGGATCGGATCGAGGTCACCGGCGCGCAGGGCCTGCGCCAGTTCGGCCGCGATCATCGACAGCAGCGCGTCGGGTACGTTCTCGCGCTGACCGAGTTGTTCGCGCTGGCGCTTGTCCAGCCACGGCAGGGCCATCAGCGCCACGATGCGCCCGCGCAGGCGTCCGGCCAGGGCATGGGCGAACGCGGTGGTGAGGTAGGCGATGCGGCGGCGGCGGCCGGCGTCATCGGCCAGCAGCAGATTCACCTGGCGCGCCAGCGAGCGCGATTCGTAGACCAGCTGGCCCCACAGCTTGCGGCCTTCCCACCAACGCTCGTAGCAGGCGCTGTTGCGGAAGCTGAGGAAGATCGACAGCACCAGGCCCAGCAGGGTGAACGGCGTGACCGAAACGCGTTCGATGCCGGTGGGTGGCGCCAGTTCGACCACCGCGGCCACGGCGATGGACAGGATCAGGATGGCCAGCACCTTGGGCGCGATCGCTTTGACGATCGAACCACGCAGGATGTACAGCAGTTGCCAGCCGTGGGGACGGGGTCGGATGATCATGGGGCAGCCGCGCCGGGCGCGGATTCACAGGCACGCGGGGGGCTCGCGCAGCCATTCATTGTACGCCCCCGCCCGGCCGTCGGCCGTGTGCCTGCGACGCCCTGTCGCACCCGGGACCGGGCTCAGACCACGCCGCCGCCCAGGCCAAGACGCAGGATGCCGACCACCACCACGATGCCGTTCAGGACCAACCCGGCCCACGCCCGGCCACGCTTGCTCGGGTGGGTGAACAGGATGCCCAGCGCGGCGATCACCGCGCCGACCGCGGCGAACGGGATCAGGAACCAGTTGCCCCAGCCCAGCAGCGGAATCAACGCCAGGATCATCCACAACAGCGCCAATACGCCCCACAACAGACTGATCACACCCATGCCGCTCTCCCGCAGTTGGTTCCTGGCCCCACCATAATCGTTCCCATTGCTGCCGCCTACTGCCATTGGCGGGGTTGTCACCCGACCCGTGCTAGCGTGCAGTCGTGCGTGCCCTGGCCCGGGTGTTGGCGCCGATTCAGAGTGGCCCGCCGATCATCGCAACCAGTCCTGCAGGGGTAGTGCCATGAACATCCGTTGGGCCGCGTTGGCGGCCATGCTGCTGGTCGCCGCCGGCTGTGCCAGCACCTCCAAGGTGATGCTGGGCCGCGCCCGCGCACCGATCGACCCGGCGCTGGTGCAGATCTATTCGACGCCACCGGCCGGCTCCCAGGAAATCGCCCAGCTGGAATCGGCTTCCGCCGTCGGCTTCGGCACCCAGGGGCAGACCGATGCCGCGGTGGCACGCCTGAAGCGTGAAGCGGCGGCACTGGGCGCCAACGGCGTGGTGCTGATGGGCGTGGGCAGCAGCGGTTCGCCGGTAGGCATGTCGGTGGGCGCCGGCACCTTCGGCTCGCACGTTGGTGGCGGCGTCGGCATCGGGATTCCGACCACACAGAAGCGCGCCGCCGGCGTCGCCATCTGGGTGCCGAATCCGGCCCCCCCGGCGCGGTTGCCGACACAGGTGATCACCCCGCAGCGGTGACGCAGCTGCGTCACCGCGGGTAGTGCCGGCCGCTGGCCGGCAACCTCAGGAATCCCCTCTACGCCAGGGGAATGCCGGCCAGCGGCCGGCACTACCCCTGCAACAACCGACGCATCGCTCTGGCAGGTGCCAACCTTGGTTGGCACGAAACCCGCGGCGCCGACCAAGGTCGGCATCTACCAACGGCGATTGCCGGCCAGCGGCCGGCACTACCGGAGATGCTCAGCGCTTGTACTTCGGCACGAACACCTTGTTCACTGCGTCAGCCAGCTGGTCCGGCGGCAGCAGGCCCTGGTCGAGCAGGAAGTTGTTGAACGCCAGGCGGTCGAACTTCGCGCCCAGCGCCAGTTCGGTCTGCATGCGCAGTTCCAGGATGCGGGTATAGCCGTAGAAGTAGCTGCCGGCCTGACCCGGCATGCGCACCATGTAGCGGTCCAGTTCCTGGGTGGCCATCGCCTTGGACAGGCCGACCTGCTCCATCAGCACGCGCTCGCCGTTGGCACGGTCGGTCAGGCCGAGGTTGAGCATCGGGTCAAGCATCGCGCGCGCGGCGCGCAGCAGGCGGAACTGCAGGGCAATCATCTGCCCGTCCAGCGGCTCGTACGGCACCATCTCGGCTTCGGCGTACAACGCCCAGCCTTCCACGTTCACCGAATTGAACGCGAACATGGTGCGCGCCAGCGACACGCCGCGCTCGACCATTGCGGTGAACTGCAGCTCGTGGCCGGGGCGACCTTCATGCGCGCTCAGCGTCCATGCTGCCGCACCGAAGTTGAAGTCGTCGTACTGCGCGCCCGGGCCCGCGGCCGGGTTGCCCAGCGGCAGCACGAAGGTGCCCTGCTGCCCGGTGTTGTTGACCAGCGGTGCCGGCAGGAAGTGCGGGGCCGGGCTGGCCGCGCTCTCGGCGGCCGAGCCCAGGCGCATCTGCATGGCGCGCTTGGGCACGTCGACGATGGCGTGCTCGCGGATCAGCGGATCGATCGCATCGATCACCTTGCGGTAGTGGCCTTCCAGCTGATCGTCGGCGATCTTGTCGGCCTTCAGCGCGCGGATCACCGCCACCGGGTCGCTCGGATCAGCCACCTTCAGGCCCTTGTCCTTCACCACCAGCGGTGCCAGCTGCTGCATCGCCGAGCGGGTTTCCATGAACTCCAGCTGCGCACGCTGCATCAGCAGCTTCGGATCGATGTCGATGCCGACCTGCTTGAGCTGGTAGGCATACAGCGGCGCCGGCAGGCGTGCGTCGGCACGTGCCTTCGGCAGCACCTCCCTGCGGGTCCAGGCGGCGTAGTCCTTCATCTGCCCGGCCAAGGCCTTCATCGCCTCATCGGCGCCGGTGATCTGGTACTTCTTCAGCAGCGACTCGATGCCGGTGACGTAGGTCTCGACGTTGTCCAGCGACTGCTGCACTTCGATCTTCGTCGGCTGCAGCAGGCTGCTGTCCTTCAGTCGTTCCTCGTAACGCTGGCGCGCCAGCGTGGTGAAGGCGGTGCCGCCCGGCTGCAGGCCGGCATACGCCTTGAGGCGATCGAGCGCCTTGGCCCGGCGCTCGGCCGGCACCTGGTCGGACAGCAGCAGGTTGAGGCCGCTGAACACGGTCTGCGGTGCGTCGCTCCACGGCAGCAGGTACTTCTCGTTGAGCTCGCTGCCCTCGATGTTCTGGCTGGCGGCGTGGATCATGATCTCCAGGTCCTGGCGGACATTGGGATCCTTTTCGGCGGCCAGCTTCGCCTTCAGTTCGTCGCGGGCCTTGGCCATGGCAGCGCGGTAGCGCTTGCCGTTGTCCGGGCCGAGGTCGGCCACCTTGTCGTCATAGCCGGGCACGCCGAAGAAGCCGGTTTCCTCCGGCTGGAACGGGCCCTGCGCATCCAGCAGGATCTGCGCCAGCGCATTGCTGCGGGCGACCCAGGCCGGGCTGGCCGGGGTAGCGGCCTTGGTGGCGGGTGCCGCCAGCGCCGGCGGTGCGGACAGCAGCGGTGCGGCGGTCAGGGCCAGGGCAACGGCCAATGCAATCGGCTTCATGGGACACTCCAGCAAAGGGTTGCCCGCACCCTACGCGCTCACAGCGATGGCGACAATCGGCTGGAGGTCACGGCGACCGGGTTGTGCGGACGGGCTCCGCGGAAACCTGCCGGGGGTAGAGTCGACTGCCAGTCGACCATCGCGCGCAGCGCGGGGGTTTTCGCCATCTGATCGAAGAGCGGTCGACCAACTGTGTAGACCCAGTCGACGTCCCGCAGTCGCCTGCCCTCGGAGGTCACAACGCGGCGGTCAGCGGGCATTCGCCGCGATCACGGCAGGCCTGCAGTTCGCATTCGTGTGCAGCCTCATCATCATCCAGCGCCGTCAGGTCGAAGGTCTGCTTGTCCTCGCCCAGCACGTACATCACCGGGTAGTCCCACACGTCATCGCGACGGGTGCCCTGCACGAACAACCGGCCATGCGCATGCGGTCCTTCCAGGGCCACGGTCAGGCCGACATCACGCTGGCCGTTGATCGCAGTCTGCATGCTGCCCAGCGGCATCGACTCGATATTCAGCGGCTCACCGAACGCTCCCACCAGGTCGATACTGCAACCCGCGCGCCGCAGCGCCTCGCGCATCGGCGGGCTCTCGCGTGCGGCCTCGCTCCAGCGCAGCACGCTCCAGGTCACCACGCCACCGGCCCCACCCAGCACCAGCACCACCATCAACGGCATCGCCCAGCGCCAGTGGCGGCACCACCAACCGGCGGATGCCGGGTCATGGGCGGGAATCGGCGGTGGCAGGGTCATCGGCGGGCTCCTTCCCGTTGCTGGATCAAGGCTTCAGGCAACGCCCCAGGAAGGCTTCGGCCACGCGGTAGCGATGCAGGGCATCGGCGCCGGACAGGCCATGCTTGGCACCCGGGTAGGTCATCAGCTCAAACGGCTGGGCACGCTTCTGCAACGCGCTCATCAGGCTGGTCGAGTTGGTGAACAGCACGTTGTCGTCGGCCATGCCGTGGATCAGCAGCAGCGGCGAACGCAGGCCGTCGATATGGGTCAGCACGCGCGCTTCGCGGTAGCCCGCTTCATTGCGCGCCGGCAGGTCCATGTAGCGTTCGGTGTAGTGGCTGTCGTACAGGCCCCAATCGGTCACCGGCGCACCGGCCACGCCACAGGCGTACTGGTTCGACGCCTTGGCCAGCAGCATCAGGGTCATGTAACCGCCGTTGGACCAGCCCTGGACGCCGATGCGCGCCGGATCCACCCACGGTTGCTGTTTCAGCCAGGTCACGCCACGCAGCTGGTCGGTCACTTCCACCGTGCCCTGCTTGCCGTACAGCGCACCGCCGAAATCACGACCGCGACGCGGGGTGCCACGGTTGTCCAGCGAGAACACCACGTAGCCCTGCTGGGCCAGGTACTGGTTGAACAGATGATCGCCACGGCCGGGCCAGCTGTTGGTAACGGTCTGGCTGGCCGGGCCACCGTAGACGTACACCGCCACCGGGTAGCGCCTGGACGGATCGAAACCGGCCGGCTTGATCAGGCTGTAGTTCAGCGGGGTCTTGCCATCGGCAGCCATCAACGTGCCGAACTCGACCGGGCGCTGCGCATCGCGGTAGCGCGCATACGGATGCTTGGGATCGGCCAGGTCGTTCTCGAGCAGGGTGGCGATCTTCTCGCCATTGGCGCGGAACAGTTCGATCTGCGGCGGCGTGCTGCTGTTGGACCAGCTGTCGACGTAGACGCTGGCGTTGCGCGCAAAGCTGGCGCTGTGCATGCCCGGCGCCTTCGACAGGCGCTGCGGCTCGCCGCCCTGCAGCGAAACCGCGTAGATCTGGCTTTCGCGCGAGCTCTCGATGCCGGCACGGAAGTAGGCCTTGCCGGCCTTCTCGTCGACCGCCAGCAGTTCGTCCACCGGCCAGTTGCCGTGGGTCAGCGCAGTGGCTTTGCCCTTGCTGTCGATGCGGTACAGGTGCTGGAAACCGGTGCGTTCGGACGACCACAGCACGCTGCCATCATCGAGGAAACGCAGGCTGTTGTGCAGCGGCACCCAGGTCGGGCTGGTTTCGTGGGCGAGCACGCGCTGGCGGTTGGAGTCGAGTGCCACTTCCACCAGGTCCAGCTGCTTCTGGTCACGCGACTGGCGCTGGAAGCTCAGGTGCTGAGCATCGCGCCAGTCCACGCGGGCCAGGTAGATGTCCTGTTCCTTGCCAAGATCGACCCAGCGCGGCTGCGCATCGGCAACCGGTGCGATCACGCCCAGCTGCACGCGCACGTTGGCATCGCCGGCGGCCGGGTAACGCTGTTCGATCACGTCAGTGCGGTCGGCATAGACCTCGTAGCGCTTCTGCACCGGTACCGGGGATTCGTCGATGCGGGCAAAGGCAATCGCCGAATCATCCGGCGCCCACCAGTAGCCGGTGTGGCGGTCCATTTCCTCGTCGGCGACGAACTCGGCCACGCCGTTGCCGATGGTGGTGCTGCCGTCGCGGGTCAGCTGCAGCTGCCTGCCGCTGGCCAGGTCGATCACCCACAGGTTGCGGCCGCGGATGAAGCTGACGAAGCCGCCCTTGGGCGACAGCTTGGCGTCGGTGGCGAAGCCTTCACCGTGGGTCAGCTGGCGCACGGCCGCCGCCCCCTGCTGCTTGAGGTCGTACAGGTAGAGTTCGCCGCCCAACGGGAACAGCAGGCGCTGCGCGTCCGGCGACCACTGGTAATCGACGATGCCGGTCATCGCAGCGATGCGCTGGCGCTCGCGGCGGGCCTTTTCCTCATCGCTGAGGGTCTCGGTGCCGGGCAGCACCACCTTGGAATCGACCAGCAGGCGGGTCTGGCCGCTGCCGATGTCGTAGGTCCACAGGTCCAGCTGGTTGCGGTCGCTGTCCTTGCCGCGCAGGAAACTGACCTGCGAACCATCGGGGGCGACCTTCGGCTTCATCAGGGTCGGGCCGGACAACGGCAACGGGCCGGTGATGGCTTCCAGGGTCAGCTTTTCAGCGTGGGCGGCGGTTGTGGTGGCGAGCATGAGGGCGAGCGAAGCGAACAGGTGGCGCATGGAGGATCCCGGCAAACGGCAGGTCCGCCCTGCGGCGGGCGCCGGGCGGTTGCCCCCATCCTAACCAAGCCCGTGCGGGAAGGCAGCATGACCTTCTGCCCATGAAGCGTGCCGACAAGGGTCGGCACCCACCACCGGTAGATCCACGCTATGCGTGGATGACGCCGTTCTGGGTCAGCGCTGGCCGAACAGGTGCTTGCGCTCCTCGTCGCTGAGCGGCTTGCCGGCGTTCGGGTTCACCTGCTGGCGCAGGGCATAGGCGCGCTGGGTGGCCGGGCGCGCGGCGATGGCCTCGTGCCAGCGCTTGAGGTTCGGGAAGGCGGCGAAGTCCACCGGCAGCTTGTCGTAGGCGCCGATCCACGGGTAGCTGGCCATGTCGGCGATGGTGTACTCGTCGCCGGCCAGGAAGGCATGCTCGGCCAGGCGCTTGTCCATCACCCCGTGCAAGCGGCGCACCTCGTTGTCGTAGCGCTCGATGGCATACGGGATCTTGTCCGGCGCATACACATTGAAGTGGCCCATCTGGCCGCTCATCGGGCCCAGGCCGGCCATCTGCCAGAACAGCCATTCCAGGGTGGTGACGCGGCCGCGGGGGTCGCTGGGCAGGAAGCGGCCGGTCTTCTCGGCCAGGTACAGCAGGATCGCGCCGGACTCGAACACGCTCTGCGGGGCGCCGCCATCGGCCGGGGCCTGGTCGACGATCGCCGGCATCTTGTTGTTCGGCGAAATGGCGAGGAATTCCGGCTTGAACTGGTCGCCCGAACCGATGTTGACCGGGTGGATGCGGTATTCCAGGCCTGCCTCTTCCAGCAGCAGGGTCACTTTGTGGCCGTTCGGGGTGGGCCAGTAATACAGGTCGATCATGGCGTCGGCTCGGGGTGCGGAAAGGAACCTGAAGTCTAGTGCGTGAGTTGGGTTGGCACCGTCATGGCGGGCCGGTAACCTCGCCTCTCCCCCGAAACGCAGCATCCCCCGCATGAGTGCAAACCGCCCGCCGCTCTCCCCGTTGTCCACGCTGATCTTCGCCTCGCGCTGGCTGCAGCTGCCGCTGTACCTGGGCCTGATCGTGGCGCAGTGCGTCTACGTGTTCCTGTTCGGCAAAGAACTGTGGCACCTGATCTCGCATTCCGCCTCGATGGGTGAACAGCAGATCATGCTGATCGTGCTGGGCCTGATCGACGTGGTGATGATCTCCAACCTGCTGGTGATGGTGATCGTCGGCGGCTATGAGACCTTCGTCTCGCGCCTGCGCCTGGAAGGCCACCCGGACCAGCCGGAATGGCTGAGCCACGTCAACGCCAGCGTGCTGAAGGTGAAGCTGGCGATGGCGATCATCGGCATTTCCTCGATCCACCTGCTGAAGACCTTCATCGCCAGTGGCGCGCTGAATGGCATCCCGCTGTGCACGCCGGAGCAGATGACTGTGGCCGCCGCCAACATCGGTGTCGCCCGCTGCTCGATGCTGACCCAGGAAGGCGTGCTGTGGCAGACCATCATCCACTGCGTGTTCATCCTGTCGGCGATCGGCATCGCCTGGACCGACAAGCTGATGTCCAACAGCCACAGCAAGTCGCACGACAAGGCGCACGACCACTGAGGTCGGCGCCGGCAACGGCCTGGTCGCCGTTGCCCTTCCCTGCCACCGCCCTTGTACGTGGCGGTGGCGGGGATGCTAGATTGCACCCTCGCCGTTGCCGGCGGTGGCGTCGGGAAACGTCACCCTGCCGCGCCCGGACCACAGGTCCCGGCCATGCGTATCAATGATTTACGTCACGTCGTCTTCTAGAGGGGAGCAGGATGTCGCACGTCTCAACGATCACCGCCGCGCGCCGGTGGCTGCCGATTGCCCTGGCACTGGCGCTGGCCGCCTGCTCGGGCAAGGAAGAAACGCCCGCACCGGCCCCCGCCGCCGCACCCACGTCCGCTGCTCCGGCCGCCCCGGTGGTCGCCGCCAAGGTGCAGTCGATGGGCACCGAGCAGCTGCGTGAGTCGGCCAGCCAGGCCCTGCGCGAGAACCGCATGTACGCGCCGGCCGGCGACAACGCCATCGAGTACTACCTCGCCCTGCGTGACAAGACCCCGGACGACGCCTCGGTGAAGAGCGCGCTGACCGACCTGCTGCCCTACACCCTGATCGCCGCCGAACAGCACCTGGGTCGCGAGGACTACACCGAGGCGCAGCGCCTGGTGGCACTGATCGAGAAGGTGGATGCGTCCGCGCCGGCGCTGCCGCGCCTGAAGGACGGCCTGGCCAAGGGCGTGCAGAACGCAGCCAAGCGCACCGAAGCGGAAGCCGAGAAGGCCAAGAAGGACGCCGAGGACCGCAGCAAGCAGCAGACCGAGCAGCAGCGCCTGAGCGAGCAGCGCGCCAAGGAAGCCGACGCCGCCAAGCAGATCGCCGCGCAGCAGGATGCCGCCCGCCGCGACAATGAGCGCCAGGAAGCCGAGCGCCAGGCCGCCGCCCGCCGCGAAGCCGAGCAGAAGCAGCAGCAGGCCGCCGCCCAGCAGGCCAGCGCCGCACGCCAGGCCGCCGCACCCGCAGCGCCCACCCTGCGCCCGGTCAGCACACCGGCGCCGCGCTATCCAGGCGAAGCGCTGCGCTCGGGAACCTCCGGCGAAGTGCTGGTGGAGATCACCGTCGGCACCGACGGCTCGGTGGTGAACGCTCGCGTGCTGCGCGCGACGCCGGGGCGCGTGTTCGATCGTGAAGCCCTGAACGCCGTGAAGCGCTGGCGCTTCGAGCCGGTCAGCGCGCCGGTGACCACCCGCCGTACTCTGGTGTTCGCGCCGGGCAACAACTGAACGAAAAAGGGGACGGAGGGGATTAAGTCGTTTCTGCCCCTGCAATGACGCCAAGGCCCGGCATGTCCGGGCCTTGTCCGTTTCAGGCCACTCCATCGATCAGGCGTTGCAGTGCCGGATCGCGCGCCGCCAGCACCTGGAACAGGCCCAGCGCGCGCAGGCCCGGCAGCAACGCACGCAGGTCGGCTTCAGCAGTGGCGCGTGTGGCAGGATCGCTGGCCGGATCCTGCCAGTCGCGGACGCTGGCCAGGAAAGCACCCACGCTGCCCTTGCGCACGGTGAGACCGTTCACCTGCACGTCGTTCTGATGGTCGGGAAGAATGTCCTGTGGCTGCATGGGGAAGCGCTCCGTTGAAGTGGGCTCCAGTGTCGGGGCCCGGACGCGACGTTTCTGCCGTATAACTGCCAATCGATATGACAGATCAGACAACCACCGCATTGCTCGACCCCGCGTTGGCCGATGCCTCCGACGGACCGGTGGTGCTGGCGGCCCGGCTGCGCCAGCGCGGTGTGCGTCGCACGGGCCGCCACCGGCATGCGCGTGGGCAGCTACTGGGTGCGCACCAGGGGCTGCTGCGGATCGCCGCCGACGACCTGCACTGGCTGCTGCCTGCAGGTCACGTCGCCTGGATACCGCCCTTGCTGCCCCACGCGCTGCTGGGCGCAGACGGGTTCAATGGCTGGAGCCTGTACTTCAACGCCGAGGCCTGCCTGGGTCTGCCCGCCACACCACGCATCTTCCAGCCAGATGCGCTGCTGCAGGCGGCGGCAGCACGTGCGCTGCAATGGCCCCATCGGCCGCTGGATGCTGCACAGGCACGACTGGCCGGTGTGATCGCCGATGAGATCGCCAGCAGTACGCCATTGCCATTGGCCCTGCCACAACCGCGCGACCGCCGCCTGCGCCGGATCGCCGCCGCGCTGGCTCGCGCGCCGCACGACAACCGCAGCGTCGACGACTGGGCCGCGAGCAGCGGCCTGTCCAGCCGCAGCCTGGCCCGCCACTGGCTGGCCGAGACCGGCATGACGCTGGGCCAATGGCGGCAACGACTGCGCGTGCTGCTGGCGCTGCCACGCCTGCTGTCCGGCGAGCCGGTGATCAGCGTCGCGCTGTCGATGGGCTACGACACGCCCAGTGCCTTCATCGCAGTGTTCAAGCGCGAGATGGGCGTGACGCCTGCGCGCTACGGAAAAGGGGACGGAGGGGATTAAGTCGCTTCTGCCCCGCCCTACACACGCTGACGGCTTCGCCTGATGTCTTCTGCGGTGGTGGTAGCTGCACGCTGGAGACCCGCTACAGACCAGAGTGCCCATGCCTCGACAAGCGCGCCTGATGCTGGCAGGCCAGCCTTATCACGTAACCCAGCGCGGTGTGAACAAGGGGGCCATCTTCGTTGACGACATCGACCGTCAGCTCTTCCTTCGTTTGTTGCACGGCGCCTTCATGAAGCATCGCGTCGCGCTGCACGCGTACGTACTGATGGGCAATCACATCCATCTTTTGGCGACACCTTCCACCCACCAGGGCTTGGCAGACGCCATGCGCATGCAGGGGAACAATTACGTGCAGGCGTTCAACCAGCGCCATGAACGCAGCGGCCCCCTCTGGCAAGGGCGTTTTCATTCATCGATGGTCGACAGCGATGCCTACCTTCTCAGCGTATACCGCTACATTGAACGCAATCCCGTTCGTGCCGGAATTGCCGTTGCCGCCGAAGACCATCCATGGTCCAGCGTGCACGGCAACCTGCAGCGCCGCGATGATCCATTGCTGACGCCGCATCCTGCATTCCAGTCACTGGCGCCAACCCAACACCGCAGGGCAACGCTGTATGCGGAGTTCCTCAAGGACGCAGATGCCTCGGCAGACGTGCCAGTGATCCGCGCCCACAGCGCCAGACAGCGGCCTCTGGGAGACACCGCATTCCTGCGGATGGTGGAAGAAACGCTGGGGCGTTCCGTGGAGCTGCGCAGGCCGGGGCAGCCTCGAAAGAAGGGGACAGGAGAGGCAGAAACGACTTAATCCCCTCCGTCCCCTTTTTCTGGTCAGCCGGAGATGGCCAGGCGCTCGTTGTGGTAACGACGCACGGCGGCGAACCACAGCACGGCGGCCAGGCCGAGGCTGGCGCCAAGGTAGATCGTCCACACCGAGGGGGTGATGGTCTCGTGGCGGATCACCTTCAGCAGCATCTGGTTCTGCGACAGGAACGGCACCGCGTACTGCCACGGTTGGCTCTTCACCGGGTAGGCGATCAGCGCATAGCCGGGCAGCATCGGCAGCAGCATCAGCCAGGTCATGTGGCTCTGCGCTTCCTTCATGCTCTTGGCCGCGGCCGACAGGAAGGTCAGCAGCGAGGTGCCGATCATCAGCATCGGCAACATCACCAGCAGCATCTGCAGCATCGAACTGACGTTCATGTTGAACTGGCGGCCGATGTTGCCGGGCGCGATCTGTGCGCTCACCTTGAACGCCACCAGGGTCAGCAGCAGCGACACGAACCCGACCACGCAGGCGGCCGCGATCTTGCCGCTGACAATGGCGCTGCGCGAGCCCGGTGTGGCCAGCAACGGCTCCAGTGACTGTCGCTCACGCTCGCCGGCGGTGGCGTCCATCACCAGATAGGCACCGCCGATGAACGAGGTCAGCGTGAGCAGTACCGGCAGCAGCATCGACAGGATCATGCCGCGCTTGGCCTCGGCACTGGCCAGGTCCTGGCGCGCCACGTCCAGCGGCCGTGCGACCTGCGCGTCGATGCCACGCGCCATCAGGCGCAGCGCACCGACCTGGCCGTTGTAGGTCGCCAGTGCCGCCTCCAGGCGCGCGCTGGGTACTTCTGCGGCGCGACGGGTACTGTCCTTGATCACCTCCACCAGCGCCGGCTTGCCATCGGCCCAGTCCTTGCCGAAGTCATCGCTGATGCGCAGCGCCACGTCGATCTCCTGGCTGCGGATGGCCTCGGCCAGGTCCTTCGGTGCCGGAGCGGTGTTCAGCCCCTGCGCGGCGAGGAAACGCACCAGATTGGGGGCGTTGTCCGCACCGATGGTCGGAATCTGCAGCGGTTGTTCGATCTGGGTGCGCACCCGGCTCTCAGCCAGCTTTCCCATGCCCAGCAGCAGCACCGGGTACAGCAGCGGCCCGAACAGCAGGGTCAACAGCAGCGTGCGGCGATCACGGGAAAGATCACGCAGCTCCTTGCGCATCACCGTCATCAGGGTCGACATCATGCTCATGCGTGCAGGCCCTCTTCGCTGCCGATCAGTTTCACGAACGCATCTTCCAGGTTGGATTCGCCGGCCTGCGTACGCAGTTCATCGGCGCTGCCGGCGGCCATCACCGTGCCCTTGGCGATGATCACGATGTGATCGCACAGCGCACCCACCTCCTGCATGATGTGACTGGACAGGATCACGCAGCGGCCTTCCTCGCGCAGCCCCAGCAGGAACCGGCGCAGCGCGCGGGTGGTCATCACGTCCAGGCCGTTGGTGGGTTCATCGAGGATGACGTTGCGCGGGTCGTGTACCAGCGCGCGGGCAATCGCGGTCTTGGTGCGCTGGCCCTGCGAGAAGCCATCGGTCTGGCGATCAAGGATGTCGCCCATGTCCAGGGCATGCGACAGCACCTCGATGCGTTCGCGGATGTGCTGGGCCGAGAGGCCATGCAGTTCGCCGAAGTAGGCGATGTTCTCGCGCGCGGTCAGGCGCTTGTACACGCCACGCGCATCGGGCAGCACCCCCAGGTGGCGGCGTACCTCCACCGGGTTGCGCGCTGCATCGATGCCATCGACGCTGATGCTGCCCTGGTCGGGCGTCATCAGCGTGTACAGCATGCGCATGGTGGTGGTCTTGCCGGCACCATTGGGGCCCAGCAGGCCGGTGATGCGGCCATCCTCGGCGCGGAAGCCGACGTTGGCGACCGCCTGAATGCGGCCCGTACGGGTGTCGAAAGCCTTGTGCAGGTTGTCGGCGACGATCATGGTTCCCATCCGTTGAACGAGGTGAACGCCGGCACATAGCTCAGCGTGTCCAGGCAGCCGGCATCCAGCGCCTTGGCATCGGTCGTGTCGATGAACTGGCCAAGCAGGCGCGGCATGCAACCAGCCGCCAGCGTGCCGTGGCCCTGGCCGCGTGCGACCAGCGTGCGTCCATTGGGCAGGCCCTTGAGGACCTGCTCGGCATAGCGCGGCGGCGTCACCGGGTCCAGCTCACCGGACAGCAGCAGCGCCGGTACGTCACTGCGCAGCGGCACGGCATTGGCTGCCGGTGCCGGCCGGTGCGGCCAAACCGGGCAGGCGGCGAAGAAGGCACTGGCCACGTCGTTGCCGAACAGGCGCTCGGGATCCTCGGCCGGCGCCTGGTAGCGCGGCGCATCTTCGCTGCAGATCACCGACCACTGCATGCCACGGTTGATCTGGAAATCCATGCTGCGGTTCGCACCGCGTGCCAGCGACGCCAGCGGTGCGTAGCGGCCGTGCGCGGCTTCATCGAGAACCAGCGGCAGCAGCGAGGAATACTGCGGCACATAGGAGAAGGCGAACGCCAGGCCGATCACGCTGTCCGGACTCAGCACATCCTGCCGGGTCTGGTTGGTGCCGGGGTCGCGATACTCCACTGAGACCGGGGCGCGGCGCAGGGTCTCGACCACGCTGCGCAGCTGCGCACGGGTGTCGGTCGGGAAGCGCTTGCTGCAGGCGGCATCCTTGCGGCACTGCGCCGACTGCAGGGCGATCGCATCCTCGAACGTGGTGGCGAAATCGCCGCCCACCACCAGCTCGTTCGGCACCACGCCATCGATGACGATGCTGCGCGTGTGCTGTGGATAGGCACCGGCATAGCGTTGGGCCACGCGGGTACCGTAGGAGCCGCCGACCAGGTTGATGCGCTCGACGCCCAGCGCCTGACGCACCGCATCCAGATCAGCAATCGCCTCGCTGGTGGTGTAGAAGCGCGCATCGGCACGCCCCTGCAGCGAGGCGGCGCAGCGCTCGGCGTAATCGCGCAGCGAGGCTTCCGTGGGTGCGGCATCCTCGTCCATGGCCAGCTCCTTGCCATCCGCGCCAAGGCAGTTGAGGGGGTTGGAGCCGCCGGTACCGCGCTGGTCGACGAGGAAGATGTCGCGCTGCTTGCGCACCTGGCGCAGCGCGGTATCGACGATGACCGCCACTTCGCTGGCGGCCTGGCCGGGGCCACCGGCCAGGAAGAACACCGGGTCGGGCTGGCTGGAGCCGCTGCTGCCCGATTCCAGCCAGGCGATGCGCAGGCCGATGCGTCGGCCTTCGGGCTGGGCCCGGTCCTCCGGTACCTGCAGGGTGGCGCACTGCGCTTCCACGTTGGCGCTGGCGCCCTCAGTGGACAGCGTGCAGGGCTGGAAGTCGATCGTGCCGAAGCGGCGACTGGGACCATCACTGGCGCCTTCGGCGCCGGGTGACGGTGACTGGCTGCAACCGGCAAGCATCAGGCTGGCCAGCATTCCGGCCAGCGCGAGGTGGTGTCTTTGCATCGTGCTCGTTTCCCCTGGAGGACGTTCCTGGCAACCACGACGGGCTGCCGCGGAAGATGTGACCCAACTTACACGGGCAGCGCGTCGGCGGCGATGGGCAGAGGCGGATTCCCGGCCGGGACGGCGCAGGCCAGGCGATCGCGGCCCTCGGCCTTGGCCCGGTACAGCGCCGCATCGGCCGCCGCCAGCAGCGTGGACAGGTCGCCTTGGCCTTCGTCCATCGCCAGACCGATGCTGGCGGTGACCGTCACCGGTCCGGTGGCCAGGCGCGCCGGGCACCGCTGCAGAGCGGCACGGATCGCTGCGGCCCCTGCCATTGCATCGCCCTGCGTGCTGCCGGCCATCACCAGCACGAACTCCTCACCACCGTAACGGCCCAGCAGGGCGTCGTGGCCCGGTGCACAGCGCTGCAGCAGCGCTGCGAAATGGCGCAGTACCTGGTCACCTGCCAGATGGCCCCAGCGGTCATTGATCTGCTTGAAGTGATCGACATCCACCAGCAGCAGCGCCAGCGGCCGGCCCTGCCGGCGCAGCCGCTGCAACTGCGCCTGACCATCGGCCAGCACCGCGCTGCGGTTGAGCAGCCCGGTCAGGCCATCGGTGCGCGCCGCACGCCGCAGATCGACCAGCATGCGTTCGACCAGCAGCAGCACCATCGCAAAGCACCGCGCCAGTTCCAGCATCACACCGGCAATGTAGGTGACGAACATCGGCGAACCGGTGCGCATGATGTCCTCACCGGCATCGGGTGCCACTGGCAGGAACAGGCGCACCGCGTACAGGGCCGCCTCGGCCAGGAACACTGCCGCCGCCAGGCGGCAGCTGGTGCGCTGCTGCACGGGGGCATGCCGCAGCAGCAGCCAGGCGATCCAGCCATCGACAACCAGCGCGAACACGCTGAACACCTGCAGGCGCACGCCCAGGTTTGGCCATGGCACCAGGAAGGCAAAGATGCAGGCCATGAACGCGGCCGCCATCAACAACGGCCGCCACAGCGGCAACGGCTGCTCCAGGTGCAGCGCCACGCCGCGCAGCATCATCAGCGCGCACCCGGCCATCGCTGCATTGCCGGCCAGCACCGCCGGCGCCAGTGGCAGATAGGGACGCAGCGCCAGCAGGGTCACGCCCAGGGTGAGCAGCCACAGGCTGGCGGTCCACTGGCGCAGCACCGGCTGCCCGCGCAGCACGACCAGCAGCAGCGAGAACCCCACGGCAATGCCGATGCAGAGCAGGAAGCCAAGCACGGTGATGGTGCGGAAATCCAGTGACATGCAGCGCTCGTCGGCCGGGGCGGCGCGCGCATCTTAGCGCCTTGCAGCGCGATTCCCGCGGCGTTCCTCGGCTCGAGGGTGATGCGGGGTCTGAAAACGGCGAGCATGGCGGCCGGCGCATGCGCAGAATCCGCGGGAAACCAAGGAGACGCCCATGCATGCGTGGTACCTCGGTGGCATCGACCACCGCCCCTTCCTGCCCCTGTTCGAGATGAGTGACATCGCGCTCGCTGCGCTGGGAATCCAGCGTCGCTGGGCAGGTGATTCGGGAGGACACCCCTGCCGGATCAGCCTGAGCGATCCTCCCCGCGGCAGCGAACTGCTCCTGCTGTCCCATGTGCACCTGCCGCTGCACTCGCCCTATCGCGCCTCCGGCCCGATCTTCGTGCAGCGCGGCGTGATCCGTTGCGTACTGCCCGCCGGGCAGGTGCCACCTTATGTGCAGCGCCGCCTGATCTCGCTGCGCGCCTATGACGCAGCGGCGCTGATGCGCAGTGCGCAGGTCTGCGCCGGCACCGAGGTCGCCACGCAGCTGGACACGAT
Source organism: Stenotrophomonas sp. 78350_Sma (assembly GCF_056482105.1). Lineage (NCBI taxonomy): Bacteria > Pseudomonadati > Pseudomonadota > Gammaproteobacteria > Lysobacterales > Lysobacteraceae > Stenotrophomonas > Stenotrophomonas sp. 78350_Sma. The sequence continues at coordinate 4,568,470 of NZ_CM151182.1, forward strand.
CTTCGCCGATCCAGCGGTGGCCTTTGTCCAGCTGCACAACGCGGCACACGGCTGTTTCTCATGCCAGGCAGATCGGGTTGGCATCAACGCCACGTAATGCCACCTCCATGACGTGATCGACGGCACGCCGATCACGTGACCATTGGCGCATCCGTTCAGCACCACGTGAAGCCTGCGGGAAGGGCTTCACATGCACAGTCACGGATCGGCACTTCCATGGTTCCGCCGCCCGCACCACGACTCGATACTCGCTGTGGTGCCGCCGCAAGTCCGCTGCGCAGCGCAACTCCTGCGGTCACCGTTCCCTTTCGACGACCACAAGGATGCGCCATGTCATTCCGATCCACACCGTTGCTGCTGGCCACCACGTTCGCCGCCGCAGGCCTGAGCCTGGCCGGCACTGCGGCCGCCCACGGCACCATGACCACGCCGGTCAGCCGCGTCTACGCCTGCTTCCAGGGCAATCCCGAGAACCCGACCAATCCGGCCTGTGCCGCCGCCAAGGCGATCGGCGGCTCGCAGGCGTTCTACGACTGGAATGGCATCAACCAGGCCAACGCCAATGGCAACCACCAGGCGGTGGTGCCCGATGGCAAGCTGTGCAGCGGCAACAACCCGACCTTCCGCGGCCTGGACGTGGACCGCAGTGACTGGCAGACCACGCCGATCCAGCCCGACGCGAATGGCAGGTTCACTTTCGTGTTCAAGGCCACCGCGCCGCATGCCACGCGTGACTGGCGCTTCTTCGTCACCCGCGAAGGTTGGCAACCGGGCAGCCCCTTGCGCTGGGCCGACCTGCAGGAATTCTGCACACTGGGCAATACGCCGCTGTCGGCCGATGGCACCTACAAGCTGCAGTGCACGCTGCCGCAGCGCAGCGGCCAGCACGTGATCTACAACACCTGGCAGCGCTCGGATTCGACCGAAGCGTTCTACACCTGCATGGACGTGCGCTTCCAGGGCGGTGGCACCACGCCGGCACCGCAGTGGCAGGATGCCGGCCCGGTCACCGCGCGCGGCGAGTTGCCGGTGGGAACTACACTGGCGCTGCGCGTGTTCAATGCAAACGGCAATGACGTGGAACGCGTTGAGGCCACGCTGGCCGGCGGCCAGACGGCGGCCGCGCAGTGGCCGTTGGTGCTTGCCCGCAAGGTCAATGGCAGTGCCCAGCACGCGCGCGTGGGCGTGCTCGCCAATGGCGTGATCACGCCGACCGCCTCGGCCACCGACAACCGCGTGTACCTGAAGGATGGCAACCGCTTCCAGCTCGACACGAAGGTGCCGGACCCGGGCACGCCGTCGCCGGGCGGTGATTTCGACCATGTGTACCCCGCCGGTATCGGCAGCTACGTGCCGGGCCAGACCGTGGTGAAGGGCACCGACGGCAAGCTGTACGCCTGCCGCCCGTTCCCGGAGGGTGCCTGGTGCAACGTCAATGCCGAGGCATACCGGCCGGGCGTGGGTGCCGCCTGGCGGGATGCGTGGATCGCGTACTGATCATACGGTCGAGAGGCGGTGCCACTGCATCGCCTCTCGCCTGCAGGAAGTGGGTACGACTGCGCAGAAGCAATTTCGCGGCCGCGAGTTTCGTACTGTTCCTATGGTGATCGTCAGTTCGCATGTGAAGACTCCTCCCGGCAGTTCCACCCTTCCAGAGGAGATCTCCATGCATCTGTCCCATCGGGCCGCGCTCGCGCTGTCCGCCATCGCTGGCCTGGCCCTGTCCGGCGGCGCCTTCGCCCACGGCACCATGTCCAAGCCGCTCAGCCGCGTGAAGCAGTGCTACGAGGGCAACCCGGAGAACCCGACCAACCCGGCCTGCGCTGCGGCCAAGGCCATTGGTGGCGCGCAGCCGTTCTATGACTGGAACGGCGTCAACCAGGCGGCCGCGCACGGCAACCATCAGGCCGTCGTTCCGGATGGCCAGTTGTGCAGTGGTGGCAACAGCAAGTTCCGCGGCCTCGACCTGAACCGCAGCGACTGGCCGACCTCGCCGATCCGCGCCGATGCACGCGGCCGGTACACCTTTGAATTCCTTGCACCGGCACCGCACGCCACCCGCGAGTGGAAGTTCTACGTCACCCGTGACGGCTGGAAGGCCAGCGCCGGTCTGCGCTGGTCGGACCTGGAAGCGTTCTGCACGCTGGGCAACGTGCCGCTGTCCGAGGGCGGTGTCTACAAGCTGGACTGCCCGCTGCCCAAGCGCAGCGGCCAGCACATCATCTACAACACCTGGCAGCGCTCGGATTCGGGTGAAGCCTTCTACACCTGTGTGGACGTGCGCTTCGAAGACGGTGATGGCGTCACCCCGCCGCCGCAATGGCAGGATGCCGGCCCGGTCACCGCGCGCGGTGCACTGGAAGCAGGCACCAAGGTGACCCTGCGCGTGTTCAACGCCAACGGCAACGATCTGGAACGTCCGGAAATCACCCTGGCCGCCGGCCAGACTGCTGCAGACCAGTGGCCGCTGGCGCTGGCGCGCAAGGTCAACGGCAGCGCCCAGCACGCCCGGGTGGGTGTAATGAGGAACGGCGTCATCACGCCGGTGGCGTCGGCGACCGGGAACCGTGTCTATCTCAAGCCGGGCAACCGCTTCGAACTGGAAACCCGGATTCCGGGGCCGGGCCCGATCGATCCGCCGGGCGGCGACTACGATTTCGTGTACCCGGCCGGTATCGGCAGCTACAAGCCTGGCGAGACCGTGGTGAAGGGCACCGATGGCACGCTGTACGCCTGCCGCCCGTTCCCGGAAGGCGCCTGGTGCAACATCAATGCCGATGCCTACCGCCCGGGCACCGGGTTCGCCTGGCGGGATGCCTGGATCGCGTACTGAGGCAGGCACCGGGGGCGGCATGACGCCGCCTCCGGTGGGTATTTCCAGGCGTCGTGGGGTTGCCGGCCAGCGGCCGGCACCAGCCGGACCTATTTGCTGCTGACGTACTTCTCGCGGCGGATCTGCGGGTTGCCCAGGCCAGCCGCCTTGAGCAGCTCGGCGCAGGCATCGACCATGTCCGGGTTGCCGCACAGGTAAGCGATGTCGGTGGCCGGGTCCGGCGAGAAACCAGCCAGGGCCTGCTGCACGTAGCCGTGCTGCACGTCCGGGTGCGGATCGGCCGGCAGTTCGCGCGACAGGCACGGCACATAACGGAAGTTCGGATGTTTTTCGGCGAAGCTGTAGAAATCTTCGCTGTACAGCAGCTCACCCGGGCTGCGCGCGCCCTGCAGCAGCACGATCTGCACGCCGCGCTCGGCCATGGCCTTTTCCAGCAGCGGCAGCATCGAGCGGTACGGGGTAACGCCGGTACCAGTGGCGATCAGCAGGTAACGGGCGTTGTGATCACCGGGATTCAGGCAGAACCGGCCATAGGGGCCGGACGCACTGATCTGGCCGCCCTGCTCCAGCGCCTCGAACAGCGCCGTGGCGGCGCCGCCGGGCACGAAACTGACCGCGATATCCACTGCCTCGCCCGGGCCCAGCGCGTGGTCGTGGATGGTCGCCAGCGAGTAGCTGCGCTTGGTTTCGGTGCCGTCGGCGTAGCTGAAATGGACCTGGATGAACTGGCCGGGCTGGAAATCCAGCGGCTGTCCATCGTCACGCACGAACTGGTAGTGGCCGACGGTCGGGGCCAGCATGCGGCAGCCGACCAGCTTGAGGGGGAATTGAACAGGCACGACTTTTCGGGACAGTGTGTAGCCGGGGCAAGCCCTCGGGGTCTTCTATAATAGCCCCTCCCCGCCCCCTCTCCAGCGCCAGCCCATGGGCGCGAAGGCTTCGAGCTTGGCATCCCAGAACGATACGGCGCCCGCCCTGCGCGTGCGCGACCTGCGCAAGACCTACGACAACGGCACCCAGGCCCTGAAGGGGGTTTCCCTGGAAGTGGCCCCGGGCGACTTCTTCGCCCTGCTCGGCCCCAACGGTGCCGGCAAGTCGACCCTGATCGGCATCATCAGCTCCCTGGTCAACCTCAGCGAGGGCCAGGTGGAAGTGTTCGGCAGCGACCTGGTGCGCAACCGCAGCGCCACCATGCGCCTGATCGGCCTGGTGCCGCAGGAAATCAACTTCAACCTGTTCGAGAAACCTTTCGACATCCTGGTGAACTACGCCGGTTTCTACGGCGTGCCGCGCGAGGAAGCCGAAAAGCGTGCCGAAGAGGAACTGAAGCGTGCGCATCTGTGGGAAAAGGCGCAGGTGATGAGCCGCACCCTGTCCGGCGGCATGAAGCGTCGGCTGATGATCGCGCGCGCGATGATGACCCGCCCGCGCCTGCTGATCCTGGACGAGCCGACTGCCGGCGTGGACATCGAGATCCGCCGCGACATGTGGCGCGTGCTGAAGGAGATCAATGCCGCCGGCACCACGATCATCCTCACCACGCACTACCTGGAAGAGGCCGAGTACCTGTGCCGCCACCTGGCAATCATCAACCACGGCCAGATCGTCGAGCAGGGCCCGATGCGCGCCCTGCTGGCCAAGCTGGACGTGGAAGGCTTCCTGCTGGACATCGATGGCGAACTGCCGGCGCAGCTGCCGGTGATTGAAGGCGCGACGTTGACCGCCCCCGATCCGCACACGCTGGACATCGACATGCCGCGCGCGATGGACCTCAACCGCGTGTTCGCCACGCTGAACGAGGCTGGCATCCGCGTGCGTTCGATGCGTACCAAGAGCAACCGCCTGGAGGAGCTGTTCGTGCGCCTCACCGGCAACCTGGAGACTTCCGCATGAGCACCACCGAGCTGACCGACGGCCAGCGCAACCGCGTCGCGCTGATGACCATCGTGCGCCGCGAAGTCGCCCGCATCATGCGCATCTGGGGCCAGACCCTGGTGCCGCCGGCGATCACCATGACCCTGTACTTCCTGATCTTCGGCAACCTGATCGGGTCGCGCGTGGGTGACATGGGCGGCTACAGCTACATGCAGTTCATCGTGCCGGGCCTGGTGATGATGAGCGTGATCCAGAACAGCTACGGCAACATCAGCTCCTCGTTCTTCGGCGCCAAGTTCGGCCGCCACGTGGAAGAACTGCTGGTCAGCCCGATGCCGAACTGGGTGATCCTGTGGGGCTACGTGGCCGGTGCTGTGCTGCGCGGCCTGATGGTGGGCGTGATCGTGCTGATCATCGCGATGTTCTTCACCCCGGTGCGCATTCCGCACCCCATCGTGATGCTGACCACGGTGATCCTGGGCGCGACGATCTTCTCGCTGGCCGGCTTCATCAACGCGGTGTACGCCAAGAAGTTCGACGACGTGGCGATCGTGCCGACCTTCATCCTGACCCCGCTGACCTACCTGGGTGGCGTGTTCTATTCGGTGAAGCTGCTGCCGACCTGGGCCGAGGCGGCCACGCACGCCAACCCGATCTTCTACATGGTCAACGCGTTCCGCTATGGCCTGCTGGGCAGCAGCGACGTACCGCTGCCGGTGGCATACGGCCTGATGATCGGCTTCGTGGTGGTGCTGACGGCGCTGGCGCTGTGGCTGCTGCGCCGTGGCGTGGGCATGCGCAGCTGAGTTCTGCGTGCAGGGCCTGCGGCCCTGCACCCGCCGAATCAACGTCAACGTCAACTTCAACGGCAAAAGCTGACTATCCGGGGGATGGCGGGGTGGGTCCGGTTGCGGCTCACACCCCCGCAACCGGACCCACCCCGCCTTCGACAGATTGCCGCTGCTGTTGGTGGGTGTCGACCTTGGTCGACACTGTAGATCCACGCCATGCGTGGATGGAGCGTTCACGGTAAGGTCGACGCTCCGCTCTTCTCGTTCGGGATTGCGGCTAGGCTGTGGCGATGAACATCACTTCCATTCCGCTGGACAAGGCCGTGTCGGACGGCCCCATCGATGCCTTCAGCCATGCGTTGCTGGGCGATTCGCCCACGTTGGAGGAGGTGCTGGAATACCTGGCCTCACAGCACGCGGCTGATCCTCGGTATCGCTATCTATGCACGCTCGATGACGCCGGCCAGTGCCGCTACACCAGCATGCACGCGTCAGACGACGCACGCATCGCGCTGTACGAGGACGAGGACCCGGCAACCCCCGAAGATGCGTTGGCGGCACGCGGGCGGTTGCTGGCGCATGTCGTCGCGCAACTCGAGCATTCCTCTCATCGACTGGAATGGAGCGCGCTGGCGGGCACGCTGATGTGCAATGACGCAGACATCGAGGCACTGGTCGCGGCCAATGCCACACCGGGCCACATCGTCGACGATGTGGTCTGCGTGCAGCAGGTGCCCGTGGACCGCGATGACCTGCTGATCGCCGCCCTGCCCAACGGTTACTTCAGCGCGGACTGGGACCCCTTCCAGAATCACGCCCTGATCCGGCACCTGCAGGAGCGATACGACTACCGTCTGTTCGGGCTTGGCGCGTCGTGGCTGGGCTTCCAGCGCGACAGCGCGCCGTTGCCTGCAGAAGCGAGTGCTCTGGTCGCGGATCTGCAGCACACCTATGCCGCAGGAACGGATGACACCTGGTCACAACTGGCTGCAACCCTGGCCACCCGCACCACACTGCTGTTGGGATACACCGAAGACTTCAGCGAACGGCTGCCCTGAGCACCGCCCCACACGAGCGGGCGCAGCGAGCGACCCGCTTCCGCTCTTGATCTGCTTCCCGTGGTGGCCGCACCCGGAACATGTCCGTGGCCGGCGGGTAGGTTGCGCAGGGGCGTGAGCCGCATGGGCCCGAGGCATGCCTCGGGCGGGTTGGGCAGGACGCCCAACCCCGGTCTTGCCGTGTGCGCAGGAAAGCGCACGCGAGCAAGCGGCGACCGAGCTTACGGGGACGTACTTGCAGCGCCCCCTGCGCGGCCTACCCGCCCGGCCTACCCCAATGAACAGTGCTTTCCGCGAACCACCACGAGGTGCTCCGCCGTTGGCCGCAATCTCCGGCACAATCGCAGTTCTGATTCCCCCAGAACACGGTGAACCTGCAATGCGCATCCTGATCCTCGGCGCCGGCGGTACCGGCGGTTACTTCGGTGGTCGCCTGGCCCAGGCCGGCGTGGACGTGACCTTCCTCGTGCGCCCCGCCCGCGCAGCGCAGCTGGATCGCGATGGCCTGGTCATCCGCAGCCCCATCGGCGATGCCCGCTTCCCGGTGCAGCACGTCACTGCCGACGCGCTGCCAGCGCTCGCCGCGCAGAAGCCGTTCGATCTGGTCATTCTCAGCTGCAAGGCCTATGACCTGGACAGTTCGATCGATGCCATCGCGCCGGCAGTCGGTGTGAACACCACCGTGCTGCCAATCCTCAACGGCCTGCACCACTACAACGCACTGGACCTGCGCTTCGGCCGCGAGGCGGTGCTGGGTGGCCTGTGCTTCATCAGCGCCACCAAGGCCACTGACGGCGCCGTGCTGCATCTGGGCAAGCCAGCCAAGCTCACCTTCGGCGAGCGCGATGGCGGCGCGATCTCCGCGCGCGTCCGTGCCTTCGCCGCCGCCTGCGCACAGGCCAGTCTTGATCACCTGGCCAGCGAACGCATCGGCCAGGAACAGTGGGTCAAGTACACCTTCCTGACCGCGCTGGCCGCTGCCACCTGCCTGCTGCGCGCCGACATCGGCACCATCGTCGCTACCCGCGATGGCGAGGCGATCGTGCGTGGCCTGTACGACGAGTGCCTGGCCGTGGCCGAGGCCGCCGGTGAGCCGATTCCCGAAGCCGCACAGGACACCGCACGCGGCACCTTGACCCAGTCCGGCTCTGCGCTGAAGGCCTCGATGCTGCGCGACCTGGAAGCAGGCCAGCAGGTCGAAGCCGAGCAGATCGTCGGCGACATGCTGGCGCGTGCCCGCAAGGCCGACCAGGAAGCCCTGCTGCTGCAGGTCGCCTATAGCAGCCTGCAGGCCTACCAGGCACTGCGCAGCGCGTGAGCTTCGCGTTGCAGGCCAACGCACTGCCGGCGCGGGTGCTGATCCTCGGCCTGGGCTGGAGTGGGTGCGTGCTGGCTACGCAGCTGCAGGCGCGCGGCGTGCAGGTTGCGGGGACGGTGCGTGATCCGGCAGCGGCGCCCAACGATGGCCTGCATCGACACCGGCTGCATGCCGACGCCTCGCCTTCGCCGTCCCTGCTCGAGGAAATCGCGCAGGCCAACGCCGTGTTGTGCAGCGTGCCACCAGATATCAGGGGTGACCCGGCACTGCGCCTGCTGTTGCCCGCGCTGCAGGCCAGCCCGGCATTGCGCTGGGTCGGCTACCTGTCGTCGACCTCGGTGTATGCCGACCGCGCCGGCGGTTGGATCGACGAGCGCAGCGCGGCCGATGCCACTGAAGCGGCCGGCGTGCAGCGCTTGCTCGCGGAAGCACAATGGCGCGCACTGGCCGGACAACACGGCATCGCCTCGGCGGTGTTCCGCCTGCCCGGCCTGTACGGGCCGGGCCGCAATGCGCTGATGCAGTTGGCGCAGGGGCGTGCACGCCACGTGGTGCGGCCCGGGCTGGTGTTCAACCGCCTGCATGTGCAGGACCTGGCGGCGGTCATCATCGCCGCGATGCAGCGCCCCACCGCACAAGGGTTGTACCTGCCCAGTGACGACGAGCCGGCGCCACCGCAGGACATACTGGCCTTCGCCGCGCAGCTGGGTGGGTTCGCGCTGCCGCCTGCCGTGGCCTGGGACGATCCGGCGCTGAGCCCGACGCTGCGGCGCTTCTACGAGAGCAACAAGCGCATCGACAGTCGTGGCACGCGTGAAGCATTGGGATGGGAACCACGGTTTCCGAGTTACCGTGAAGGCCTGCGCGACCTGATCGGGTAGTGCCGGCCGCTGGCCGGCAATCAATCGTGTTGCCGGCCAGCGGCCGGCACTACCCGATCAACCGGCGTCAGGCAGGCGGAAGAACGCGCGCGTGGCAGCAGTGGCATTGGCCGCGGTCACCGCAACGTCCTCGCCACGGTCACGTGCCAGCTCTTCCACGATGTGCGAGAGGAACATCGGTTCATTGCGGCGATCCTTCGGCATCGGCTTCAGCGTGCGCGGCAGCAGGTACGGCGCGTCGGTCTCGATCATCAGGCGGTTGGCCGGGATGTTCTTCACCAGTTCGCGCAGGTGCGCGCCGCGGCGCTCGTCACACAGCCAGCCAGTGATGCCGATGTACCAGTCCTGGTCGAGGTAATCGAACAGCTCATCGCGTTCGCCGGTGAAGCAATGCACCACCGCCGGGCCGATGCGGCCTTCGAAGTTCTTCATCTGTGCCATGAAATCGGCATGCGCGTCGCGCTGGTGCAGGAACAGGGGCTTGCCATTGTCCGCGGCCAGCTGCAGCTGTCGCTCGAACGCACGGTGCTGGGCCGGGCGCGGCGAGAAATCACGGAAGTAGTCCAGCCCACACTCCCCCACCGCCACCACTTGCGGTTGGGCATGCAGCGCGCGCATCTCCGCATCGCATTCCTCGGTGTATTCCACCGCGTGGTGCGGGTGCACGCCGGCGGTGGCGTACAGGAAGCCGGGGTGCTGCTGCGCCAGCCGCACGGCCAGCGGCGAGTGCTCGCGGCTGGCACCGGTGATGACCATCTGCACCACGCCGGCCTGGCGCGCACGGTCCAGCACGGCGTCACGGTCGCGGTCGAAGGAATCGTGGGTCAGGTTGGCGCCGATATCGATCAGGTGCATGGTCATCGCGGGGGAAAAGTGCCCGCGCATTGTACCTGCGCCCGCCGCGGCCCCTTATCCTTTGCACATGAACGCCCCGCTCTTCCCGATTTCCCCGCTGCTGCCGCAGATCCAGCAGCACCTGGCCATGCAGCCACGGCTGGTGCTGGAAGCCCCGCCCGGCGCCGGCAAGACCACCCAGGTGCCGCTGGCGCTGCTCGATGCACCGTGGCTGCAAGGCCGGAAGATCATCCTGCTGGAGCCGCGCCGGGTGGCCGCACGCAGCGCCGCGCTGTTCATGGCGCGGCAGCTGGGCGAGGATGTGGGCGGCACCATCGGCTACCGCATCCGTTTCGAGAACAAAGTCTCGGCGCGCACGCGCATTGAAGTCGTCACCGAAGGCATCCTGACCCGCATGCTGCAGGACGACCCGATGCTGGAAGAGGTCGGTGCGATCCTGTTCGACGAATTCCACGAGCGCCATCTCAGCGGCGACCTCGGCCTGGCGCTGGCGCTGGACGTGCAGGCGCAGCTGCGCGACGACCTGCGCCTGGTGGTGATGTCGGCCACGCTGGACGGCGAGCGCCTGGCACGCTTCCTTGATGCGCCGCGGCTGAGCAGCGAGGGCCGCAGCTACCCGGTGGCGGTCAGCCATTTCCCGGCGCGCCGCGATGAGGCGCTGGAACTGCAGGTGCGCCGCGCGGTGCAACAGGCCCTGGCCGAACATCCCGGCGACCTGCTGGTGTTCCTGCCCGGCCAGCGTGAGATCGCGCGGGTGCAGGCCGGCCTGCAGGAATCCCTAGACAGCGGCGTGGAGGTGCTGGCGCTGCACGGCGAGCTGCCGGTGGAACAGCAGGCACGCGTGCTGCAGGCCGCCAGCGATGGCCGCCGCCGCGTGGTGCTGGCCACCAATGTGGCCGAGTCGTCGGTGACGCTGCCCGGCGTGCGCGTGGTGATCGACAGCGGCCAGGCACGCGAGCCGCGCTACGACCCCAACAGCGGTTTCACCCGGCTGGACGTGGTGGCCATCGCCCAGGCGTCGGCCGACCAGCGCGCCGGACGCGCCGGTCGCGTGGCCGAGGGCGTGGCCTGGCGGCTGTGGCCGCAGTCGCAGCGGCTGGAGCCGCAGCGCCGCGCCGAGATCGACCAGGTGGAACTGGCCGGACTGGCGCTGGAACTGGCCGCCTGGGGCAGCAGCGACCTGCGCTTCCTCGATCCGCCACCTGCCGGCCCGATGGGCGCCGCGCGCGAACTGCTGCAGCGGTTGGGCGCGTTGTCCAGCCGTGGTGCGATCACCGCACTCGGCCGCCGCGTACTGGCGCTGGGCACGCATCCACGGATGGCGGCGATGCTGCTGGCAGCACCTGATGCCCGCGCGCAGGCGCTGGCCGCCGATCTGGCCGCCCTGCTGGAAGCCCGCGACCCGTTGCGCCAGGGCGGTGACGCGCTGGCGGCCCGCTGGCGCGCACTGGCCGCGTTCCGCAACGGCCGCGCGCCGGGCGACGCCAATCGCAGCGGGCTGGCCGCCATCGATGCCGCCGCCAAACAATGGCGACGTCGCCTGCGCTGCGATGCCGCGCCACCGGCCAGCATCGAGGCGCACGAGCTGGGTGACCTGCTCGCACATGCCTTCCCCGACCGGATCGGTGTCCAGCATCCCGGCGATCCACTGCGCTACCTGCTGGCCAATGGTCGCAGCGCGCGCCTGCACGAACTGAGCGACCTGCGTGGCGAACCGTGGCTGGTGGCCAGCGAGCTTCGCTTTGAGGCACGCGATGCGCTGCTGCTGCGTGCCGCACCGGTGGATGAAGGCCAACTGCGCAAGGCGTGGCCGGAGCGCTTCGTCACTGAAGACGTGGTGCGCTGGGACAGCGAGCGCCGCGCCCTGGTGGCACTGCGCGAGACCCGTTTCGACCGCATCGTGCTGGACAGCCGCTCGGCCGGCCGGGTCGATCCGCAGCACGCCGCGCAGGCCCTGACCGACGCGGTCGCCGAGCTCGGCCTGCAGGCCTTGCCGTGGACCGAAGGCCTGCGCCAGTGGCAGGCACGGGTGGAATCGCTGCGGCGCTGGATGCCGGAGCTGGACCTGCCCGACTGCAGCGACGACGCCCTGCTGGCCAACCGCGCGCAGTGGCTGCAGCCTGCGTTCGCCGGTAAGACGCGACTGGATGCGCTGGATGAATCCGGCTTCGGCGAAGCGTTGAAGTCCCCCCTGGAGTGGTCACAACGGCAGCTGGTCGAACGCCATGCGCCAATCCGCATCACCGTGCCGTCCGGGCTGGAGCGGCCGATCAGCTATGCGCTGGACGGCGAGAGCGGCGATCCGCTGCCACCGGTGCTGGCGGTGAAGCTGCAGGAACTGTTCGGCCTGGCGGATACGCCGCGCATCGCCGATGGCCGCGTGCCGCTGACCCTGCACCTGCTCTCCCCCGGCGGCCGCCCGCTGCAGGTCACCCAGGACCTGCGCAACTTCTGGGAAAACACCTACGCCGAGGTGAAAAAGGAGATGAAGGGCCGCTACCCGCGCCATCCATGGCCGGATGATCCGTGGACGGCCACGGCCACCCACCGGGCCAAGCCGCGCGGGACCTGATTGGCGGGGTCGGATCCCTTTGCAACGCAAAGGGCTCTGACCCCACCCTGCCTGATCCTGAATGGCTGCGGTAAAGTCACGCCACGTGCGGCCTCGACTGACATACCGTTTACGGGCAACACGCGACACTGGACTTCGACCCGAGGCAAAGGACCCCCGCATGAGCAAGCTGACCGTAATCACCGACCGCGCTCTGGAGCGCGCCCTGGAGCTGGCCCACACCGCCGGCGATGGCCTGAAGAGCGCCGGTGGCAGCCTGCGCAATGCGGACTGGATCAAGACCGGCGCCGCCATCGGCGCAGTGAAGACCGGCGGCAAGGCCGCGACCAAGTTCGTGCGCCGCAATCCGGCAGTGGCCGTGGCCGCCGCTGCGGTCGGTGTAGGCCTGCTCGGCTATGCGCTGTACCGCAAGCAGCAGAAGAAGAAGGCCGCCAATGGCCACGTGGTGAATGGGCAGGCGCAGCGTATCAACGCACGTGACCGCCGCAACGACACCGTGGTGGACGAGCACAGCGATATCGGCAGCGACGCGTGAATCATCTGGGGTCGGAGCCCTTCCGCAGGAAGGGCTCCGACCTCAAAGCACCGCACGAGGGCCGGACGCCGCAAGGCCTCCGGCCCTTTCTGTTTCAGCCAATCTGCCGCCACTGCCCCGGCTGCAGGTCGTCCAGCCGGTAGGGCCCCATCGACACGCGGACCAGCCGCAGCGTCGGCAGGTTCACGGCCGCGGTCATCCGCCGCACCTGGCGGTTGCGGCCCTCGCGGATGGTGATCGCCAGCCAGCTGTCAGGCACGGTCTTGCGGAAACGCACCGGCGGATCGCGCGTCCACAGCGACGGCGCCGGATCGAGGCGTTCGATCTTCGCCGGCAGGGTCGGCCCGTCGTTGAGCACCACGCCGTCGCGCAGCTGTTGCAGCTGCTCGTCGCTGGGCGTGCCTTCCACCTGCACCCAGTAGGTCTTGTCGGCCTTGTGCTTCGGGTCGGTCAGCTTGTGCGCCAGCGTGCCGTTGTCGGTCAGCAGCAGCAGCCCCTCGCTGTCATGGTCCAGCCGGCCGGCGGCATACACGCGCGGCGGCAGGCCGAACCCGGCCAGGGTCGGCCGCGGCGGCACGCTGCGGTCGGTGAACTGGCAGAGCACGTTGAAGGGCTTGTTGAAGGCGATCAGCATTGCGGGCACGGCAGGCGGCGGGTAGGGCATTGTCCCATTCCCGCGTTGCCGCCGCGATCACGGCGGGCTCAGCCGAAAACCTTCCATTCCAGCAGGAACGAACCCAGGACCAATGCGATGCCGCACGCGGCGATGACATTGGCCCGGCGCCGCAGGTCTGCCGCCGGCGGGTCGGCCTTGCGCGAACGTTCCTCCAGAAGGGCACCCGCAAACAGCACGGCAAACCCTACCGTCGCCATCAGATCGTGGGCATGACCACCGTAGAACACGAAATCGATCAACCGCCCCAGCACCAGCACCGCGGCAGCGATGTAAAAAATCTTCTTCAACTATCCATGTCCTTGCATACGATCGAATTCCGGCGCATGGCCGGCCTTGGGACCAGCCATGCGCCGCGCTACGCGCGATGAGCCGAGCATGGGCTCGGCTCTACAGAGTCAGCATGCGCCAGCCCGGCACCCCTCTTACGGCTTGATGAAGCGCAATGTCATGCGGTCGCTTTCGCCGATCGCCTGGTACTTCGCATCATCGGCCTTGTCGTGCTGGTTGGTCGGCGGCAGCGTCCACACACCGTTCGGGTGGTCCTTGGTGTCGCGCGGGTTGGCGTTGACCTCGCTGCGCGCGTCCAGCTTGAAGCCGGCGGCCTCGGCCATCGCGATCACCTGCTGCTGGCCGACATAGCCGGTGTCATCGTCGTCGGCCACATCGGCCTTGGCGCGGTGCTCGACCACGCCCAGCACGCCGCCCGGCTTGAGCACGTTGAAGAAGCCCTGGAACATGCCCTGCGCCTGACCGGCCTTGCGCCAGTTGTGCACGTTGCGGAAGGTCAGCACCACGTCGGCAGAATTGGCCGGGCCGAACACCGGCTTGGCCGGATCGTAGGCGACCACGGCGGTCTTGCCGAACTGTGCCGGCGCACCGGCATACTTCTTTTCCAGGCTGTCGCGGCTACGCTGCTGGTAGTCACGGCCGCGGCCTTCGGGCACGGCCATCGGATCGACCACGGCGGCGACGTAGCGACCCTTGTCATGCAGCAGCGGCGCCAGGATCTCCGAGTACCAGCCGTTGCCGGGGGTGATCTCGATGACGGTCTTTTCCGGTGCCACCTTGAAGAACGACAGCGTCTGCGCCGGATGACGGAAGCCATCGCGCTTGGCGTTGCTGGCATCGCGGGTCGGCGCCTTCACCGCCGCGTCGATGGCCGGCGAGACCTGGATCTTCGCCGGCGCTACCGTGGCCGGTGCGGCGAACGCAGGAACAGCAGCGAGCAGGGCCGAAGCAAGCAGCAGTCGGCAACCACGCAGGGACGAAGCAGGCATCATCGGAACGACTCCAGCGGAAGATGCGGCGAGACTAGCAGCCGCAGCGTCCCAGGTGTTCACAAAACGTTAGCCGCATGCCCGTCGCGGAACACTGTTTTGTGGTCACCGCCGCAGCACGGTCACACAACGCGTTTTATTCTGGAGCACTTCCCCCAAGGAGTCCGTGCCCATGACGGCAACCCGCGAACTGGGCCGTTCCGGCCTGCATGTACGTCCGCTCGCCTTCGGTGGCAACGTGTTCGGCTGGAGCGCCGATGAGAAGGCCAGCTTCGCCCTGCTCGATGCCTTCGTCGATGCCGGCTTCAACCTGGTCGACACCGCCGATGTGTATTCGGCGTGGGTGCCGGGCAATGCCGGCGGCGAATCGGAAACGCTGATCGGCAAGTGGTTTGCCCGCAGCGGCAAGCGCGACAAGGTGGTGCTGGCGACCAAGGTGGCCAAGTGGGCCGAGCGCCCCGGCCTGACCCCGGACAACATCAATGCCGCGGTCGAGGATTCGCTGCGCCGCCTGCAGACCGACGTGATCGATCTGTACCAGGCCCACGAGGATGACGAGTCGACACCGCTGGAAGCGACCCTGGCCGCGTTCGGCCGGTTGATCGAAGCCGGCAAGGTGCGTGCGATCGGTGCTTCCAACTACAGCGCCACGCGCCTGGCCGATGCGCTGAAGGTGTCCACCGACTACAAGCTGCCGCGTTACGAAACCCTGCAGCCGGAGTACAACCTCTACGACCGCGCCGGCTACGAAAAGGAACTGGAACCGCTGGTGCAGCGCGAACAGATCGGCGTGATCGGCTACTACGCGCTGGCCAGTGGCTTCCTCAGCGGCAAGTACCGCACGCCGGCTGATGCGGCAAAGAGCCCGGCGCGTGGCGAAACAGTGGTGAAGCGCTATCTGAACCCGCGCGGCCTGCGCATCCTGCAGGCGCTGGATGACGTGGCCAGCAAGCACAGTGCCAGCGCTGCACAGATCGCACTGGCGTGGCAGATCGCGCGGCCGTCGATCACCGCACCGATCGTCAGCGCGACCAGCGTCGAACAGCTGCACGATCTGCTGGCAGCGGCCAACGTAGCGCTGAGCGTGCAGGATGTCGCGCAGCTGGATGCCGCCAGCGCAGAAGCCTGAGTTGTAGTGCCGGCCGCTGGCCGGCATTGCACAACAGCGAAGAAAATAATTGAACAAAATGGTTGCACGCGACTAAATCGTGGTTTATCGTGCGCACCTCGTTTCAACAACCACTGGAAACTTCCCTTGAACGCGCATTCCGTCGCCATCGCCAAACAGCTGCCATGCCTGCGCATGGACGGGCCGGCGCGCGCGTTCGGCAAGGAAGACCAGCTGACAACGGCCTGATACCCGCCCTGCGGAGATCGGCCACCCCGATCTCCGAGGCCTGACGACGCCCTCGGAACGCAAGTCCCGGGGGCGTTTTCGTTTGCGTCGGCACAAGGACCCGCGATGCCAGAACTGCACCCCGCGCGGCGACCCGCCGCTCACTGACCCAGGTTTTTCTGCCCCGCCGAAGGATTTACTTCGCGCGACCGGCAACGCCTGGACATTATCTGCATTGCACCCAAACATTATCGCTCGCCGATAATGTCGGTGGCCTGCACCCTCGATTCTCCAACGGTCCCGTTTCAACCACGGGCTGGTGCGCGCGGCATTGCCGTGGCGTATGCCGGAGGTCGCGGACATGCCATCGCCTGGATCGCCTGCTGGAGGCAGGCACCGGTTCGCCGGTACGCGGTTCGATTCCGCGCGGTCCCCAACTGGATAGCTCAGCTTGGTCAGAGCAACGGATCCGTAATCCGTCTGTCGTGGGTTCGATTCCCACTCCAAACCACATGACCTCTCACGTCATGACTTGAAGCAACACCCGGGGCGCAAGCCCCAGCGGCCATCGTCGCCTTCCACCGTCATCGCCTTCGGGCAGGAACGTGGAAGGCAACGGACCGCACGCCGGGCCCCGGCCCGCCGCCACTGCCAGCCACGTTCCGCACCGGTGCTGCCTGCCGGGAACGACGATGGCAGCACTGCCGGTGCACCGAAGGCTCCGCGCGCGGACCGTCCGCCGATGGCCGCCCTCTTCCGCCGCCTGCACGTGATGTGCAGGCGGCCTCGCCACGACCGGATCGACCCGGGTCATGGCGATTCATCCGCAACGGGTCGAACCACCAGAGCCATACAAGGAGAGACTCCCATGTTCTGGACCATCAAGGTCGTGATCGGCGACGGCGAGCGCGGCCTGGTGTATCGCAACCGTCGTTTCCAGCAGATCCTGCTGCCGGGCGTGCACCGCCTGTCGCCGTTCGGCGGCCGGCCGCACGTGGACATCCACACTGCATCGAAGGGCGCGGCCTATACCGGCAGCGACCAGGACAGCCTGATCGAGGCACTGGGCGCGCGGTTGGACACGCACTTCGTGCTGGCCAACGTCGGCGCCAGCGAGGTCGGCCTGTTGCTGCGCAACGGCCGCATCGACGAAGTGCTGCCGCCGGGCAGCCGCCGCCTGTACTGGCGCGGTTCTGTCGACACCCAGGTACGCGTGATGGCGCTGGGCGACGAGCCGCGCATTCCGGCGGACGTGCAGCAGCGCCTGGGCCAGCTGGGCGTGCTGCCGCGTGTGGCGGTGATCAGCACCGTGCCGAGCGAGTCGGTGGGCCTGCTGTTCATCGATGGCACGCTGCGGCAGACGCTGGACGCCGGCCTGCACGCGTTCTGGAACTTCAACGGCAACGTGTCGGTGGAGCGTGTGGAACTGCGTGCACGTTCGCTGGACGTGTCCGGCCAGGAGCTGCTCAGCCGCGACAAGGTGACCCTGCGGGTGAACCTGGCCGCGACCGTGCAGGTGGTCGACCCGGTGCGTGCGCACCGCACGCTCAGCAACGCCGATGAGTTCGTCTACCGTCAGCTGCAGTTCGGCCTGCGCCAGGCGATCGCGGCGCGCAGCCTGGACGAGTTGCTGGGCGACAAGGCGGCACTGGACGGCGAGATCGCTGCCCATGTGCAGGCGACGATCGAGGGCCACGGCGTGCGGCTGCTTGGCGTGGGCATCAAGGACGTGATCCTGCCGGGCGAGATGAAGGAGATCCTCAACGGCGTGGTGCTGGCCGAGAAGCAGGCCCAGGCCAGCGTGATCCGCCGCCGCGAGGAGGCCAACGCCACGCGTTCGCAGCTCAACACCGCAAAGCTGATCGAGGACAACCCGGTGCTGATGCGCTTGAAGGAGCTGGAGGCACTGGAGAAGGTCACCGAGAAGATCGACAAGCTCACCGTGTTCGGCGGCCTGGATGGCGTGCTGAAGCAGCTGGTGACGATCAGGTAGGGGGTAGCGGCGGCGCAGGGACGCGCCGCCGGCCCATCAAGGACAAACACGAAGACATGGACACTCAACACAACTATCAATGGCTGCATGCCGATGGCACCACGCCGATCAAGGGCTGGGTCAACGGGGTGCCGCTGGAAGCGCAGGCCCACGAGCAGCTGCGCAACATCGCCGCGATCCCGTTCGTCGGACCGTGGGTGGCCGTGATGCCGGACGTGCACCTGGGCAAAGGCGCGACCGTGGGCTCGGTGATCCCGACCCGTGGTGCGATCATCCCGGCTGCGGTCGGCGTCGACATCGGCTGTGGCATGGCGGCGGTGCGCACCACGCTGCGCGCCAATGACCTGCCCGATGACCTGCGGCAGCTGCGCAACAGCATCGAGCGCAGCATCCCGGTCGGCAATGGCCGTGGCGGCGAGCATCACCGCATGCCCGACAGCATCCACACCCGGCTGGTGCAGTCCGGGCTGGCCGCCGGGCTGGAGAAGATCAAGGACAGGCACCGGAAGATCCGCACCGACAAGCTGGACCGTCAGCTGGGCACGCTGGGCGGTGGCAACCACTTCATCGAACTGTGCCTGGACGAGACGGATACGGTGTGGGTGATGCTGCACAGCGGCTCGCGCGGCACCGGCAACCTGATCGGCACCTACTTCATCGAGAAGGCGCGCGAGGAACTGGCGCGGCGCGTGCTGGGCTTCCACCTGCCGGACAAGGACCTGGCGTTCTTCATGGAAGGCGAGCCGCTGTTCGATGACTACGTCGAAGCCGTGTCGTGGGCGCAGGACTACGCCCGGCAGAACCGCGAGGCGATGATGTCGCGCGTGCTGGCCGAGATGCGCCACCGGTTGCCGAAGTTCCAGCTGGCGGCGATGGCGGTGAACTGCCACCACAACTACGTGCAGAAGGAAACGCACCACGGCCAGGAGCTGCTGGTGACGCGCAAGGGCGCGGTCAGTGCCCGCGAGGGCGAGCTGGGCATCATCCCCGGCAGCATGGGCACGCGCAGCTACATCGTGCGCGGCAAGGGCAACGCGGACAGCTTCCACAGCTGCAGCCACGGTGCCGGCCGGGTGATGAGCCGTGGCACGGCGCGCCAGCAGATCACGCTGGCCCAGCACCGCGAGGCCACCGCGCATGTGGAATGCCGCAAGGACAGCGGCGTGCTGGACGAGTCACCGGCGGCGTACAAGTCGATCGATGATGTGATGGCCGCCCAGCTGGACCTGGTCGACGTGGTGCATACCCTGCGCCAGGTGCTGTGCGTGAAGGGGTAACGAATCGGTGCCGACCTAGGTCGGCACCCACCGCTCCCGATTGCAGTAGATCCATGCCATGCATGGATGAAACGGCGCCGACCAAGGCCGGCATCTATCAGCGCGGCACGCTGTCCTCGGCCACCAGCGCGTGATGCACGCCGATGCCGGCGCGCACGCCCTCGGCGGTGGCCAGCGTGATGTTGCCGACCGTCGTCGCATCGCCTGCCGCATACACGTTCGGCACCGACGTCTGCTTCATCGCATCCACCTCGATCAGCACGCCCAGCGGGCTCTCGACCAATGTGCAGCCCAGCTGCTGCACCAATGGCGTGGCCATTGCCTGGGTGGCCGGCACGAACAGCGCACGCTGGGCGATGCGGCGGCCGTCGGCCAGCTCCACTTCCAGCCAGGTCGGCTGGTCGCCCTGCACGCCCAGCACGGGCGACGTCTCGATCTGCACGCCGCGCTGCTGCATGGCGGCCAGCTCCTCATCGGTGATCGGCAGGCCCTGGCTGAAGAAGGTAACATTTCCCCAATCGGCGAACAGTGGCGCCTTGCTGGCGGACATCGGATGGCCACCGAGCAGGCCGATGGCACCTCCGCCCACTTCATAGCCATGGCAGTAGGGGCAGTGCAGCACGGTGCTGCCCCAGCGTTCGACCAGCCCCGGCAGTTCCGGCAGCTGGTCGGCAATGCCACTGGCCAGCAAAAGCTTGCGTGCGGCCAGCACCTGGCCGTCAACAGTATGCACTTCCACGCCCCCTGCGCTGGCGGTGGCCTGCACCGCCTCGGCGTGCAGCCAGCGCACGCTGGGGTAATCCAGCAGTTGTTGGCGCGCGGTCTTCAGCAGCTCGGCGCCGCTGATGCCATCCAGCCCCAGCACGCCATGCGAATGGCTGGCGAAGCGGTTGCGCGGCAATCCGGCGTCGATGACCGTAACCGGGCGACGGGCACGGGCCAGGATCAGGCCGGCGGCAATGCCGGCATAGCTGCCGCCGACGATGAGCACATCAGGATTCATGGTGACCTTCCAGGGAACGGTGATGGGCAAGATGGCGGGCGAAGTCGGCGCCAAGCTGGTCCAGCGTGGTCGCCTGCAATCGCTGTTCAAGCATCCGTTGTGCCTCGCGTGCGCCCTCCAGCAGGGCGCTGTTGACCAGCTGCTGGATCGGACAGCCGCCGCCGGAATCGCGGGCGCCGACCTGCACCAGCGGAGGTGCCCCCACCGCCAGGTAGATGTCATGCAGCGTGATGGCTGCCGCATCGCGGGCCAGCTGGCTGCCGCCGCCGTGGCCACGGGTGCTGCGCACCAGGCCGGCCTTGTGCAGCTGTGCCAGCAGGCGGCGGATCACCACCGGATGGGTCGGCAGGCACGCCGCCAGCTGCTCGGAGGTGCGCGGGGTGGCATGGCCGACCAGATGCGCCATCACGTGCAGGGCGTCGGAAAGGGGATTCGCGGATTTCATGTAACAACCATAGTTACATTTAAATCCCCTGTCGAGGGTCTGCTTTCGTTCCATATGGACACATATGTCCTATGAAATATCTCCTTCACATCGCTAAACGAAACGGGAATGTGATACAAGTCCCACTTCAGAGGGAGGTGGCAGCGGTCGATACCGAATCGCCCCTTCCCGAGAGTCCCTCCCCATGAATGCGTCTGTCCGTGCTCCGCGCCTGCAGTCCAAGCTGCTCGGCGCGGTTTCCGTTGGTCTTGCCGTGGTCCTGCTGTGCGCTCTGGCGGGCCTGGCCTCCGCCTGGTTGAAGCTTTCCACCGAGGTTCCGCCCGAAGTCGCGCACAACCGCGACGCCGAACGCCTGCAGCGCGAGTTCCGCGGCCAGGTGCAGGAATGGAAGAACGTGCTGCTGCGCGGCCACGACGACGCGCTGCGCCAGCGCCATCTGGACGCCTTCGACAGCGAGGGCCGCCTGGTCGAGCAGCTGGCCAAGGGCCTGCTGGCCAGCCCGGACGCGCGCACGCGTGAACTGGCACAGGCCTTCATCGGCCTGCACACGCAGCTGCAGAAGGACTACCACGCTGCCCTGCAGGCGTTTGCGGAGGCCGGCTACGATCCCGCCGTCGGCGACAACCTCGTGCGCGGCAAGGATCGCCCGGTGGCTACGGCACTGGATGCATTGAGCACGCATGCCACGCAGGTGGCGGAGGCGGCCGTGGCGGCACGCTCGCAGCAGGCGCGGCAGACACTGCTGCTGTGCGCAGCGCTGACCGTGCTGGCCGCCGTGCTGTTGCTGATGGGCCTGGCCTGGTGGCTGCGGCGTGCGGTGGTGCAGCCGGTGCTGGCGGTGGAAGCCGCTGCACGTGCCGTGGCCGCTGGTGATCTGCAGCACGTGGTGCAGGTGCGCAGCCGCGACGAGATCGGTCGCCTCGCCCAAGCGATGCAGGCGGTGCAGTCCACGTTGCGCGGCGTACTGGACGCACAGGCGACGATGGCGCAGGCGCATGACGCCGGCACCATCAGCCATCGCATGGATGCCAGTGCGTTCCCGGGCGCATTCGGCGAAATGGTCGCCGACAGCAATGCACTGGTCGATGCACATATCCAGGTAAAGCTGCGTGCGATTGCAATCATGGGCCGCTACGCCATCGGTGACCTCAGCCAGGACATGGAACGCCTGCCCGGCGAAAAGGCCGTGATCACCAACGCATTGGATACGGCCAAGGCCAACCTCGGTGTGATCAACGGCGAGATCCGCCGCCTGGCCGAAGCCGCTGCCGCCGGTGACTTCAGCCAGCGCGGCGACAGCGCACGCTTCGAGCATGATTTCCGCGCGATGGTCGATGGCCTCAACCGCCTGATGCAGACCACCGAGCTGAACCTGGGCGAAGTTTCCAGCATGCTGCGCGCGATTGCCGACGGCCGCCTCGGCGCTCGCATGCACGGTGATTTCCAGGGCGTGTTCGCACGCATTGCAGGCAACGCCAACACCACGGCTGCACAGCTGGCGACCATCGTCACCGACATCAAGCACGCCTCCGGCAACATCCACACCGCGGCGGCGGAAATCGCCGCCGGCAACAACGACCTGTCACGCCGAACCGAACAACAGGCGGCCAATCTGGAGGAGACCGCGGCATCGATGGAGGAACTGACCTCCACCGTGCGCCAGAACGCCGAGCACGCACGCCAGGCCAACCAGCTGGCCATCGGCGCGCACACGGTCGCCTCGCAGGGCGGCAGCGTGGTCGGCCAGGTGGTGGCGACAATGGGCGCGATCGAGACCTCGTCGCGGCAGATCGCCGAGATCATCAGCGTGATCGATGGCATCGCGTTCCAGACCAACATTCTGGCGTTGAATGCCGCGGTGGAAGCGGCACGCGCCGGTGAGCAGGGCCGCGGCTTCGCGGTGGTTGCCAGCGAAGTGCGCACCCTGGCACAGCGCTCGGCCGGTGCCGCCAAGGAGATCAAGGCACTGATCGAAGCCTCGGTGGAACAGGTCGGCCACGGCGCGCAGCGCGTGCGCGAGGCCGGCGACACCATGGCCGAGATCGTGGCGTCGGTGCAGCGCGTGACCGACATCATGGCCGAGATCTCCGCGGCCTCGCAGGAACAGAGCGCGGGCATCGAACAGGTCAGCCAGACGGTGATCCAGATGGACGGCACCACCCAGCAGAACGCCGCGCTGGTGGAAGAAGCCAGTGCCGCCGCACGCAGCCTGGAACTGCAGGCGAACCGGTTGATCGATGCAGTGGATGTATTTGATCTGTCGACCACGGCAGCAGCAAAGGACGCGCTGGCGCGCGCGGCCTGACGGATTTGGTTGCCGGCCAGCGGCCGGCACTACCCTCGTGATGAACGGTAGTGCCGGCCGCTGGCCGGCAACCCCACCACGACCTCAGCGCAGGTAACCGCTCTGCGCCATCGCTTCACCCAGGTAATCCAGGAACGAACTGATCCGCGCCGACACTGCGGTGTTGCGGTAATACACCGCATGGATGGGCTGGTACACGTCCAGCGTCTGCGCGGCCAGCACCGGCACCAGGGTGCCGGCGGCGCGGTCGCGGTCGGTCACGAAGTCGGACAGGCAGGTGATGCCCACCCCTTCCACCGCCAACCGGCGCAACGTCTCGCCGCTGGATACCGCGATGTCCGGGCGCACCCGCAGCAGGCCATCGGCATCGCCCGGCAGCGGCCAGTGATTCAGCGATTCCGGTTCGTTGAAGCTGAGCAGCGTGTGCTGGCCCAGCGCGGCGGCGCTGGTCGGCTCGCCGTGCGCCGCCAGGTAGGCCGGACTGGCCACCAGCCGCAGCTGGCAGCGGCCCAACGGTCGCGCATGCAGGGTGGAATCGGCCAGCGGACCGATCCGGATCGCCAGGTCGGTGCGCCGTTCCAGCAGGTCGATGTAGCGTTCGGAGCTGTTCAACTCCAGCTGCACCTCCGGGTAGCGCGCGCGGTACCCGGCCACCAGCGGCGCGATCACGTGCAGCACGAACGGCATCGCCGCATCCACGCGCAGGCGCCCGGCCGGGCGCTCGCGGCGGGCGGCCATCTGTTCCTCAGCGGACTCCACCGCATCGATGATCGCCCGTGCATGGCGCAGGTAGGCCTCGCCCTCGGCGGTCAGGTGCAGGCGGCGCGTGGTGCGGGTCAGCAGGGTGGTGCCCAGCTTGTCCTCCAGCCGCCCCAGCGCACGGCTGACGCCGGAGGGCGTCTGCCCCAGCTGCTCGGCCGCGGCGCTGATCGAACCGCTGTCGATCACCGCCAGGAACGCCTGCATTTCATCGAGGGTGGTTTTCATGGCGCCATTATTGACCACGAGGCAAGAGTGATTGGTGTGACGATGGGTTTTTAGGCAAAGGTGCGCCGCGCACACTGCGCGCCTTCCTTCCCTCTGGAGCCTGCCATGATCCGTGGCATTCCCCTCGCCCTGCTGGCCCTGACCCTCGGTGCCTTCGCCATCGGCACCACCGAGTTCGTCATCGTCGGCCTGATTCCGACCATCGCCGCCGACCTGCAGGTCAGCCTGCCCTCCGCCGGCCTGCTGGTCTCGCTGTACGCGCTGGGCGTAGCGATCGGCGCGCCGGTGCTGACCGCGCTGACCGGCCGCGTGCCGCGCAAGACCCTGCTGGTGGCGCTGATGGTGCTGTTCACCGTCGGCAACATCATCGCGTTCATGGCACCGGGCTACACCTCACTGATCGCTGCACGCATCCTTACCGGCCTCGCCCACGGCGTGTTCTTCTCGATCGGTTCGATCATCGCCACCGCGGTGGTGCCGAAGGAGAAGGCCGCCAGCGCGATCGCCATCATGTTCACCGGCCTGACCGTGGCGCTGGTGACCGGGGTGCCGCTGGGCACCTTCATCGGCCAGCACCTAGGCTGGCGCGCCACCTTCCTGGCGGTGGCCGCTCTGGGCGTGATCGCCCTGCTCGGCGCGCTGCTGTTCGTGCCGCGCAGCGTGCCGCAGAGTGCGCCGGCCAGCTTCCGCCAGCAGCTGGCCGTACTCGCCCAACCCCGCCTGCTGCTGGTCTATGCGATGACCGCGCTGGGCTACGGCGGCACCTTCCTGACCTTCACCTATCTGGCGCCGATCCTGCAGGACGTCACCGGTTTCTCCGCCAATGCGGTCAGCCTGGTGCTGCTGGTGTACGGCGTGTCGGTGGCAATCGGCAACCTGTGGGGCGGGCGCATGGCCGACCGCATGGGTCCGGTGCCCGCACTGAAGCGCATCTTCGCCCTGTTGGCCGTCGTGCTGTTCGTGCTCACCTTCACCGCCTGCAACACCTGGCTGATGCTGCTGACGGTGCTGGCACTGGGTGCGGTGGCGTTCGGCAACGTGCCCGGCCTGCAGGTCTACGTGGTCAAGCAGGCGCAGCGCTATGCGCCGCAGGCCACCGACGTGGCCTCGGGGCTGAACATCGCCGCCTTCAACATCGGCATCGCGCTGGGCGCCTCGCTCGGCGGCCTGGTGGTGGAGCACATCGGCCTGATGCACACGCCGTGGCTGGGCGCGCTGGTGGTGGTGGGTGCGTATGCATTGACAGTGCTCAGCGGCCGCCTGGACCGCCGCGACGGCATCGATGACCGCGCCGATGGCATCGCCGTGGGCGCGCATTGAGATAAGTCATGCCGTGCCGGCGCCCTGCCGGTACGGTGGTGCAATGCACCGTTGCCGGCACGCATGCGGCCACTGGCCTACCCTTTGCCGGATATTCGCATCCCTCCCCTCTGCTGGAGCTCCCCATGACTGTCCCCGCCTTCGGTCTCGGCACCTTCCGCCTCAAGGACCAGACCGTGATCGATTCCGTGCGCAACGCGCTGGATGTCGGCTACCGCGCCATCGATACCGCGCAGATCTACGGCAATGAGGCCGAGGTCGGCCAGGCCATCGCCGATTCCGGCGTGCCGCGCGAAGAGATCTACCTGACCACCAAGGTCTGGATCACCGAGTTCAAGCGCGAAGCGCTGCTGGCCAGCCTGCGTACCAGTCTGGAGAAGCTGCGTACCGATCATGTGGACCTGACGCTGATCCACTGGCCGTCGCCGAACGACAAGGTCGACGTGCCGATGGAGGAGTACCTGACCGCACTGGCCGAGGCCAAGGCACAGGGCCTGACGAAGCAGATAGGCATCTCCAACTTCACCATCGCACAGACCCGCAAGGCGATCGGCATCCTCGGTGCAGGCGCCATCGCCACCAACCAGATCGAGATCCATCCGTACCTGCAGAACCGCCTGCTGGTGAAGTTCCTGCAGGACAACGGCATCCACATCACCGCCTACATGAGCCTGGCCTATGGCGAGGTGATCAAGGACCCGGTGATCCAGGCCATTGCCGGCCGTCACCAGGCCACTCCGGCGCAGATCGCGCTGGCGTGGGCGCTGCAGCAGGGCTTCTCGGTGATCCCGTCGTCGACCAAGCGCGAGAACCTGTCGGGCAACCTGGAGGCAGCAGCGATCCGCCTGACCGAGGAAGACATGGCGCAGATCGCCAAGCTGGACCGTGGGCACCGCCTGGCCAACCCGGAAGGCATTGCGCCGGCGTGGGACTGAGTAACGCGATACGCACGTGATGCGTCGGGTAAAAGTGTCGCAACTGACACAAGTTGGGCGACGGAACCGCCGGCTGGAAACGACAGTTTCCAGCCGGGAGCCTGCAGCGTCAGGCCAACGGAACCGATTGAAAAAGCGCAGGATCATTGCCACGGACGCGCGCCACGGCCAGATAGGCCAATGACGATGCCAACACCGGCGCGAGGTGGTGCCATCGTGAGATTGGCTCCGCACTTTGCATGTCCATGATGCGAAGAGTGCGCGGATCATGCTATCGGATTCGTTGAATTCCTGCGGACCACCGCGATGCTGACCCTTCTGCTGCTCCTCCTGTGGGCGTGCGCAATGCTGGCGTTGTGGCGACGCCGCCGCGCGCTCGCCATCGTCATGGCGCTGACATCACTGCCGCTGCTGATGGGTATCGGCCCGGTTGCCCAATGGTGGCTGGATGGCATCCAAGGGACGCCGCCCCACGTGCAGACTCCCCAGTGGCAGCCCTCGGCCACCATCATCGTGCTGGGCGCCGGACTCCAGGGCTCACCCGGCAACTCGCGGCCAAGCGTACCGGGGTACAGCCGCCTGCTGGTCGCCGCGCAGGCGTTTCACGCCTGCAACGACACCGGGGCAACCTGCAGGATCCTGGTGAGCGGTGGCCATACCAGGACAGGGCTTCCCTCGGAAGCCGAAGTCTACGCGCGCGAGCTCCATGCGCTGGCCATTCCTCCGCAGTCGTTGGTGCTGGAGGATGCCAGCCTGAACACCTGGCAGAACGCTCACCGTAGCGCTGAACTGACACGACAGATGCAGCCGACCCAGATAGTGCTCGTCACCTCGGGCCTGCACATGCGGCGCAGCCTGCAGTACTTCCGTCATGCCGGCATCGCCGCCGAAGGCCTTGCGAGCGATCATGCCGACGCAATGCCAGGACTCCTTCCAACCTCTTTCAACATGATGCTGGCGGAGTACGCGTTGCGCGAACGCATCGGTATTCTCCGCTACCACGCCTACAACAAACTGGGGTGGAACGAACCGCCTGCCCTCCCAACCCACCTCAATCCGCAGACAACCACCCACGCATCGCCGCACTGACCTCGTCCGGCTTCTCCATCGGGGCAAGGTGCCCGCAATCGGGCACCACCACCAGCTGCGAGTGCGGCACCAGGGCGTGCATTTCCTCGCTCACTGCCAGCGGCGTGATGCGATCGTTGGCCCCGCAGATGATCAACAGCGGATTGCGGTAGCCAGCCAGCACGTCATGGCCGTCACGGCGTTCCAGCGCGCTCTGGCGCAGGAACACGTCCGCGCCCAGGCGAGCGGTCATGTCGCGCACGCGCTGCACCAGCACGTAGTCATCCAGCCGCGAGGCGTCGATATAGCTGCGCATCAGCGCATCGCCGAAGCCGTGGAACTTCCCCGGCAGGCGCACGCTGGCGCGCTGGCTGCGGCGCTGCTCGGCGCGCTCCGGCGAGTCGGCGTGGATCGAGGTATCGACCAGCGCCAGCTGCAGCACGCGTTCCGGCGCGATGCGCAGAATCTGCTGGGCGACGAAACCGCCCAGCGAGAAACCGGCCAGCGCGAAGCGCTCCGGCGCCTGCGCCAGCACATCCTCGGCCACGGCCTGCAGGGTTTCGCCGCGGGTCTGGTCGCCCACCGTGCAATCGGCGATGTCGGCCAGGTCAGCCAACTGTGAGCGCCACAGCTCGGCGTCGTTGAGCAGGCCGGGCAGCAGCAACAGGGGGATACGGTCGGTCATGGGGGTATTGTCGCGCCGGTGCGGTGACAAGGACATGCCGTGGCTGGCCCTGTGCGTTGCAGAACCGGCCCAGCAGCGCGACGACACGCTAGGATGCAGCCCTCGACCCTACCCGTTCCAAGGATGCGGCCATGGCAGACCCCTACAACAGCGGCAACCCGACGACCTCGCTGGCACGTTTCGACGATTCACTGGTCACCACCGCCTTCGAGTTGCCCGGCCATCGCGTGGTACGCAACCTGGGCGTGGTGCGCGGCATCACCGTGCGCTCGCGCTCGATCGTCGGCAATTTCCTCGGCGGCATCCAGACCCTGTTCGGTGGCAACATCACCATCTACACCGAGCTGTGCGAACAGGCCCGTGAGGAAACCTACCGCGACATGGTCAAGCACGCGCGGCAGCTGGGCGCCAACGCGATCATCGGCATGCGCTACGACGCCACCGATGTGATGACCGGGCTGACCGAAGTGCTGTGCTACGGCACGGCAGTGGTGGTGGAGCCGGTGCGCTGAGAGGACCGCCGGGCATGGCCCGGCGCTGCCGACGAGGTGGCGGTCAGGCCACCGGCGGCACTGCGGGCACTTCGACCTGCTGTACCGGCAGGGTCACCATCATCACTGTCGGGTCGTCCGGGTCGAGTCTGGTCTTGAAGCCCAGGCTCTGGCACATCGCCAGCATGGTGCTGTTCTCGCGCAGCACCTGGCCTTCGACCACGTCCAGGCCCAGCCACTTGGCGTACTCGATCATGATCGCCATCAGCCGCCAGCCGATGCCGTGGCCCTTCAGGTCCGAGCGGATCAGGATGCCGTACTCACCGCGATGGTAATCCGCATCGGCGTGCAGGCGCACCGCGCCCAGCATCTCGCCACTGCGCGGTTCGATCGCCACCAGCGCGATCGAGCGTGCGTAATCGAGCTGGGTCAGGCGCGCGATGAACTCGTGGCTGAAGTGCTTCACCGACTGGAAGAAGCGCAGGCGCAGGTCCTCGTCGCTGACGCGGGCGAAGAACGCACGGAACAGCGCGTCGTCCTCCGGCCGCACCGGGCGCACGAAGGCACGGCCGCCATCGGACAGCTCAATGGTGCGCTCCCACTCCTTCGGGTACGGGAACACTGAGAAGCGTGGATGGCCGCGGCCCTTGTGCAGGATGCGCGACGGCGCCACCGCCACGCGTGCGTCGAGGGCAAGGATGCCCTTGCCATCGACCAGCAACGGATTGATGTCCAGCGTGCGCACTTCAGGAATGTCGGCGGCCAGTTGTGCCAGCTTGACCAGCGCCAGCGCCAATGCGCGCTCGTCGGCGGCGGGCACGTCGCCGTAGGCCTTGAGGATGCGCGAGGCGCGGGTCTGGCCGATCAGTTCATGGGCCAGGCGCAGGTCGAGCGGCGGCAGTGCCAGCGCCTTGTCGTTGATCACTTCGACCGCAGTACCGCCACGACCGACCACGATCACAGGGCCGAACGTTGCGTCATCGGCAATGCCGACGATCAACTCACGCGCCTTCGGGCGGACGATGGTCGGCTGCACCAGCAGACCGTCAATGCGCGCATCCGGCCGCAGCTGGCGGGCACGTAACAGGATCGCATTGGCCGCGCTCTGCACCGCCGGCAGCGTCGTCAGGTTCAGGCGTACGCCATCGACTTCCGACTTGTGCGGAATATCGGGTGACAGGATCTTCAGTGCCACGCTGGCGCCACGTTCCAGCAGCGGTTGCGCCAGGTCCATCGCCTCGTGCGCATCGCGCGCATGCATCACCGGCGCGGAGGGAATGCCGTAGGCCTTCAGCAGCTCATGCGTGGCCAGTGGGTCCAGCCACTGCTGGCCGTTGGCCAGCGCCGCATCGACCAGCGCGCGTGCGGCCGCCGCGTCGACACTGAAATCCTGCGGCAGGCTGGGTGGCGTTTCCATCAGGGCGTTCTGCGCCTCGCGGTAGCGCACCAGGTGCTGGAAGCCGCGCACCGCTTCGGCCTCGGTCGGATAGGTCGGCACCCGTGCCGCGTTGAGCGTGGCTGTGGCCTGGTCGTCGTTGCCCAGCCACACCGCGAATACCGGTTTGTCGCGGTGATGGCGCGGGCGCAGTCCGAGCGTGCGGGTAAGCGCCTGTGCGGCGTCTGCGGACGACGTGAATGCGGTCGGCACGTTGACCACCATCACCGCATCATTCTCGTTGTCGGCCAGCAGCGCTTCGATGGCCGCGGCGTAGCGGTCACCGTCGGCATCGACCACGATGTCCACCGGATTGCTGCGTGACCAGCCCTGCGGCAGCACCGCGTCGAGCTTCTCGACCGTGCTGTCGGACAGGTTGGCCAGCGTGCCACGCAATGCGATGAGCTGGTCCACGGCAAGGCGGCCGACACCACCGCCATTGCTGAGGATGGCCAGCCGGCGACCGGGGAAGGTGCCCAGCCGCCCCAGCGATTCGGCAGCGGTGAACAGTTCATCCAGCGCGCCGACGCGCAGCAGGCCGGCGCGGTTGAACGCTGCGCCATACACATCGTCGGCGCGGGCCAACGCCTGCACGTGGGTATCGCGGCTGCCTGGCTGCACCCGCTCGGCGCGACCGGACTTCACCACCACCACCGGCTTGGCACGGGCGGCGGCACGCGCGGCCGACATGAACTTGCGCGCATCCTTGATCTGCTCAACATAGAGCAGGATGGCACGGGTGCGGTAGTCGGTGGCGAAGTAGTCGAGCAGGTCGCCGAAGTCGACGTCCATCGTGTCGCCCAGCGACACCACGGCGGAGAAACCGACCGAACGGGCCACGCCCCACTCCACCAGCGCGGCGGCAATGGCGGAGGATTCGGAGATCAGCGCGAGGTCGCCAGCCTGCGGGAAGTGCGCGGCGATGCTGGCGTTGAGCCGCGCGTGCGGCGCAATGACGCCCAGGCAGTGTGGGCCGAGAATGCGCAGGCCATGCTTGCGCGCCACCGTTTCCACCTGTTCCGACAACGAGCCCGGACCTTCGCCCAGGTGCGCGGTGAGGATGATTGCGGCCTGCACGCCGCGCTCGGCAGCGGTGCGCACCACCTGCGGCACGATGGCTGCGGGGGCGGTGATCACCACCAGGTCCGGTACCCAGTCCAGGTCCTTCAGCCGCTTCACAGTGCGGATGCCATCGATCTCGGCGTGCCGCGGGTTGATCCACGCTACCTTGCCGGGGAAGCCCGTGCCGCGCAGGTTGCGCATCACTGCGCGGCCAGCCGAACGCTCACGCGGGCTGCCGCCGATCACCGCGACTGACTGCGGACGGAACACGGACTGCAGGTGGTAGGTACTCATACGCCTACGGTACCCAAAAAAGGGGACGGAGGGGATTAAGTCGTTTGTGCCACAAACGACTTAATCCCCTCCGTCCCCATTTCTCTTACAGCAGCGTGCCGTGCAGGATCATCGCGGCGATGCTGAAATAGATCACCAGCCCGGTCACGTCCACCAGGGTGGCCACGAACGGGGCCGAGGCACTGGCCGGGTCGAAGCCCAGGCGCTTGAGGATGAACGGCAGCATCGAGCCGGACAGCGAGCCGAAGGTGACGATGCCGACCAGCGCCGCACCGATGGTGATCGCCAGCAGGATCCAGTGCTCGCCGTAGTCATGCAGGCCGCCCAGCTGCCAGATCACGATGCGCACGATGGCAAGGCAACCGAGGATGGCGCCCAGCACCATGCCGGTGGGGATCTCGCGGATGGCCACCTTCCACCAGTCGCGCAGGCGCAGTTCACGCAGCGCCAGGCTGCGGATCAGCAGCGAGGTGGCCTGCGAGCCAGAGTTGCCGCCCGAACTCATGATCAGCGGAATGAACAGGGTCAGCACCACAGCGCGCGCCAGTTCGTCCTCGTAGTGCTGCATCGCGCTGGCAGTCAGCATCTCGCCCAGAAACAGCACGCTCAGCCAGCCGGCGCGCTTGCGCAGCATCTCGAAGAAGCCGATCTGCATGTACGGCTTGTCCAGCGCTTCCATGCCGCCGAACTTGTGCGCGTCCTCGGTGGATTCCTCGATCAACGCATCCAGTACGTCATCGACGGTGACAATGCCGAGCATCTGCTGCTGCGCATCGACCACCGGGATCGCCAGCAGGTCGTGGCGACGGATCAGCCGTGCCACTTCTTCCTGGTCCATCAGTGCGTCCACCGTTACCGGTGGGTTGACCTGGGCCACGTCCAGGATCGACTCCTCCGGCAGGCCGGTGATCAACCGGCGCATGGTCACCACCTGCTGCAGCTGCTGGCTGGCCGGATCCAGCACGTAGATCGCGTACACCGTCTCGCGGGTGCGCTCGACCTGGCGGATGTGCTGCAGGGTCTGCGCCACGGTCCAGCTGGCGGGCACCGCCACGTATTCGGTGGTCATCAGCGCACCGGCGGTGTTCGGCGGGTAGCTGAGCAGCTTCTGGATGGCCTGGCGGGCATCGGTACCGAGCAGCGGGATCAGCCGTGCGCGTTCTTCCTCGTCCAGCTCGTGGACGATGTCGGTGGCCCGGTCATCAGCCATCAGCCCGAGCAGGGCAGCGGCGCGGGCCGGTGGCAATGCGGCCACCAGCTCGCCGCTGCGGTGCAGCTCCGGCGCTTCCAGCATCTTCACCGCACGCGGCAACGGCAGCGCAGCCAGCGTTTCCGCGGCGCGCACGAGTTCCAGCGTGTTGAGGAATTCCACCGCGTCAGCGGTGTTGTAGTTCGCCAGCGGTGCGGCCAGGGCGGCGGCATCGGCCACCGGGCGCAGCAATTGCTTCTGGTTCATCGGGTTTGCCTTGTGGGGGTGCGACCTCGCGCAACGCCAACGCAGGCAAACCGTCCCGATGTCAGGCGGTGGCCATCGCTGGCGTCGAACGAGGTCGACTTCTACTGTCGCTGGACATGGGTTGGGGACTCCGGGATGCGTGTGCTGGAGGACGCGCCGCCAGCGGCGGGCAGTCTGGACCCGTG
The DNA here is from genome assembly GCF_056482105.1 of Stenotrophomonas sp. 78350_Sma. Lineage (NCBI taxonomy): Bacteria > Pseudomonadati > Pseudomonadota > Gammaproteobacteria > Lysobacterales > Lysobacteraceae > Stenotrophomonas > Stenotrophomonas sp. 78350_Sma. Next base: position 4,601,418 of record NZ_CM151182.1, read on the forward strand.
GGCCATGCAGGTCAACCCGCTCCCGCCGCGGCAGCACCCCGCCCCGCAGGTTGTTCTCGTGCGTACACGGACCGGCGCGCATAATGGCGCGGTGGTGTTCGCCACGCTTTCCCCACCCGAACGGACGCACAGCGGGCTTCCCCGATGACCAGGTATTCCCATGCATAGCGGTGGTCTGGAACTGGCCCTGGTGCTGCTGCTGGCGGCGGTCATCGCCGTGCCGGTGTTCAAGAAATTCGGCTTCGGCGCGGTACTGGGCTATCTGGCGGCCGGCGTGGTGCTGGGCCCGGACGGACTGGGCTTCGTGCAGGACGCCGACCGCATCCTCGGCGCCGCCGAGATCGGCGTGGTGATGCTGCTGTTCGTGATCGGACTGGAGCTGTCGCCGGCACGCCTGAAGGTGATGCGGCGCTCGGTGTTCGGTGCCGGTGCGGCGCAGGTGGCACTGTCCGGGCTGGTGCTGGGCGGCCTGCTGCTGCTCGACCACTTCCAGTGGAAGAGCGCGCTGGTGGTGGGCGTGGCGCTGGCGCTGTCATCCACGGCGGTGGGCCTGCAGCTGCTGTCCGAGCACAAAGCGATCAACAGCGACCACGGCCGGTTGGGCTTTGCCATCCTGCTGTTCCAGGACCTGATCGCGATCCCGCTGCTGGCGGCCATTCCGTTGCTGGGCGGGGTCAAGAATGAAACCCTGCGCTGGGAAGATGCGGCCGTGGCCCTGGGTGCGCTGGCGGTAGTGATCCTGTGCGGGCGACCGGTGCTGCGCCGGGTGTTCAGCACCATTGCCCGGACCCGCAGCCCGGAAGTATTCACCGCCACCGCGTTGCTGGTGGTGCTGGGCACCGCCTGGTTCATGCAGGAAGCCGGCCTCAGCCCCAGCCTCGGCGCCTTCCTGGCCGGCGTGCTGCTGTCCGACTCGGAGTTCCGCCACGAGCTGGAATCGCAGATCGAACCATTCAAGGGCCTGCTGCTCGGCCTGTTCTTCATCGCGGTGGGCATGGGCATCGACCTGGACCGCATCGCCGCCGAGCCGTGGCTGATCGCCGCGGGTGTGGGCATCCTGCTGGTGGTCAAGTTCAGCCTGCTGTACGCGGTTGGCCGTGTCGCCCGGCTCAGCCCGCGGCAGTCGCTGCTGCTGGGCAGCGTGCTGTGGCTGGGCGGTGAGTTCGCTTTCGTGGTGTTCAACGAGGCACAGCGCGCGCACCTGCTGGGCAACGCCAACCACGACCGGCTGGTGGCGATCGTCGGCCTGTCGATGGCGATCACGCCGCTGTTGATGATCGCGCTGCTGAAACTGCTCGGCCAGGAGAAAGCCGCTCCGCGCGAGCCGGCGGACGCCGACAAGGTGGCGCCGGACAACCGACCGAAGGTACTGATCGCCGGCATGGGCCGCTTCGGCCAGGTGATCGCGCGCCTGCTGACCGCCCAGAAAGTGCCGTTCGTCGCGCTGGAGGCGAACCCGGACACCGTGGCCGACCTGCGCCGATTCGGCAACCAGCTGTATTACGGCGACCCGACCCGGCCGGAGATGCTGCGCGCGGCCGGCGGCGAGCACATCGATGTGTTCGTGATCACCGTGGATGACCCGGAAACCAATCTGCGCGCAGTGCGCATGGTGCGCCGGCTGTACCCGGATGCCACGGTGCTGGCGCGTGCGCGCAACCGCCAGCATGCGTGGCGGTTGATGGACATGTCGGCTGAGCCGTTCCGCGAGGTGTTCGGCACCAGCCTGGAGATGAGTGGCCGCGTGCTGACTGCACTGGGCGTTGCCCCCACTGTGGCCGAGCGCCACGTGCAGCGTTTCCGCGAGCACGATGAGCAGCTGCTGCGTGACCAGTACCTGGTCTACGACGACGAGGCCGCCGTGATCCAGACCTCGCGCGATGCACGCAACGACCTGATGCACCTGTTCGAGGCCGACGCGGAAAGCGACGACAAGTAGGCGTGACGACCAACGGTCGGCACCCACCACAGATTGCGGTAGTGCCGGCCGCTGGCCGGCAGCCTAGGGATTCCGTAGATCCACGCCATGCGTGGATGACGCGATGCCGGGGTCAGAGCCCTTTCCGTTGGAAAGGGATCCGACCCCGGTGCTCAGCCGTTGTCGCGCAGGAACCGCGCCATCGACGAAACACCCGGCACGCGCGGTTCGAACTCGCCGGCAACGTCGATGAAGCCACGCATCACCGCGATCTCGCGCGGGCTGCGGTTGAGGCCGTCGCGTACTTCCGGATCGGCACCGGCACGCAACAGGCGCTGCACCAGCAGCGGCAGGCCATGCAGGGCGGCCAGGTGCAGCGGACCGAAGCCGCGCGGATCGCGCACCTCAAGGCTCACGTCTTCGTCCAGCAGGCGTTCCACCGCGGCCATCACCACCTGTTCGTCGCAAGCGGTGCCGGGCTCGGCGCGTGCACCCAGCAGCAGCAGCAGCGGCGTGACCGAACCGGCGGCGGCCTGGTCCGGTTCGGCACCGGCCAGCAGCAGGGTGTCGAGCAGGGCGAGCAGGCGCGAACGGTCGCGGGCGCTGAAACCGTAAAGCGCGGCACAGTGCAGCGGGCCCAGCTGTTGCGCATCACCGGCATGCACGTCGGCACCTGCGGTGAGCAGGCGCGCGACGATGTCCGGCAGGCCCAGCGCCGAAGCGAGCATCAGCACGGTCACGCCGCCCGGCAGGCGGTGTTCCAGCTTGGCGCCGGCGTCGAGCAGGGCCGAGACGATGTCCACCTGGCGCATGCTGACCGCCGCCGACAGCGGCGTGGCACCACTTGCCGCCGCGTGCTGCGGATCAGCGCCGCGCGCCAGCAGCAGGTCGGTCACCGCCAGATGGCCACCACCGGCGGCGCGCAGCAGTGCGGTGCAGCCCTGCGCATCGACCGCATCAACGGCGAAGCCCAGATCGATCAGGCGGCGCACCGCATCGACGTCACCGGCCATTGCGGCCGCCGGCAGATCGGCTTCGCGCAGGGTGCGGCGCGGCAACGGCCACACCCGCCAGTCCAGCCAGTCGGCCAGATCGCGGCGACCAATCGACAGCGCCACGCCCAGCGGCGTCTGGCCATCGGCGGCGCGTGCTTCCGGCGAGGCGCCATGCTGCACCAGCAGCTTCAGCGCACCTTCGCGGGCCAGCGCGGTGGCCAGATGCAATGCGGTCATGCCGTGGCTGTCGCGGGCTTCGCGATCGACGCCTGCCTTCAGCAGGGCCTGCTGCAGGCGCAACCAGCCCAGGCGCACCGCCAGCGACAGCGGCGGATCACCGGCTGGCGAAGCTGCGAACGGATCGGCGCCACGCTCCAGCAGTTCCAGCGCCAGCTGTTCCAGGCCGCGCGCCGCCTGGTCGTGCTGGGCGCAGGCAGCAAGGAAGCGCGCGAGGCCGCCACGGCCGGCCGGCGACAGGCCACGCTGCAGCATCACCTGCAGCGCCGGCACCGCATCGATGCCGCGCGACAGCAGGGCGAACATCGGCGTGTCGGAACAGGCGTCGCGCACGTAGGGATCGGCGCCGTGGCCCAGCAGCCAATCAACCGCACGCGGCTCCAGCGCCAGCTCCGGGTCGAGCAGCAGGCCACCCAGTTCTTCCGGCTGGCACAGCTTGGCCAGCGCGGCCATGCCCTCGGTGTTGCCGAAGCCCAGCGCTTCGCGCAGCAGGGTCAGCGGCGGGCGGTCCGGCAGCAGGCCGCTGGCACTGGCGGCCTCGCCACGCTCGGCCAGGCCATCACTGACGGCGGCGGGCAACGGGTAGGAGGGGTCCAGCAGGGCCACGATCGCCCAGCGGCCGGCTTCGGCAGCGTAATCCACCGCGCGACGACCGACCGGATCGGTCGCGTCGGCGGCGATGCCCAGCTCCACCAGGCGCTTGACCAGCAACGGCGAGACATCCTCGGCCATCGCCGCCAGCTGCACCGCGTTGCGGCCTTCGCCGTCAACGGCAACCAGGTCCGGCTTGTGCGGCAGCAGGTGTTCGACCACCGCGGCGCGCCCGGCACGGGCCGCTTCCAGCCATGGCGTGCGGCCCAGGGCATCGCGCGCTTCCAGATTGGCTCCGGCGCCGAGCAGCACGCCGATGATCTCCACGTGGCCGGCCAGCGCCGCCTCGTGCAGCGCGCTGCGGCGCTGGCGATCGCGGGCGTCGGCGCGCGCCTTGTGCTTGAGCAGCAGCTGCACCCCGGCCGGGTCGTCATCTTCGGTGGCAGCAGCGGCCAACAGCACCGGCGTGCCCTCGGCCGGTTCGCTGCGCGCACCGCGTTCGAGCAGGAAGCGGGCCAGGCGCCAGTTGCCGACTTGGCAGGCCACCGCCAGCGGCGACCAGCCCTCGTTGTTCAATGCATCGACTTCGGCGGCGGCATCGCGCAACAGCGCGGCCACGCCCGGGTCGGAACTGCGCGCGGCATGGTGCAGCGGCGTATTGCCATCGCTGTCGGTAGCACGCGAGTCGGCACCATTGGCGAGCAGGGTCATCACCGCTTCGGGGCGGCCATGCCAGCTGTCACGCGTGGCGGCCAGCAATGGCGTCATGCCGCGGTGCGGCGCGTTCACGTCAACGCCGCGGGCGATCAGTTCGCGCAGCAGGCGCAGGTCCGGCAGCACCGCGGCCAGCACCGCCAGGCTGCGCTGGTCGCGCCAGTTCGGGTCGGGCAGCGCATACGGATCGGCGCCGGCCTGCAGCAGCTGCAGGCCGCGGTCGATGCGGCCATGGCGGGCGGCTTCATACAGTGCCGGGGTCAGCTCCTGCGGTGCCATCGCCTCCAGCGGCGCGGTCTCGGCTGCGGCGGCGAACATCGGTTCGTGTTCGTGGCTGGCCGTCGCCAATGGGCTGGAGCGCAACGCCACCAGCGGCGCCGGCTTGACCCGCTGCAGCAGCAGATGCAGCAGTGGTGACAGCAGCACCACCGCCAGCGCGGCGGGCCAGCGTGCACTTTCCGGCAGCAGGCCCGGCCAGGCTGGCAGCACCACCAGCGCGGCCAGCGCGATCACCAGCGCGGCCACGCCGAGACCGCGCCAGGCGGTCAGGTCGCGACCGGCCAGCGCCTGCCAATGGTGGGCCAGGCTGCCATCAAGCCGTTCGACATCGTTCCACAACGGCCAGGTGCGCCAGGCAGCGAGCAGGCCGGCACTGACCAGCACGCTCAGGCCCAGCACCGCCGCAAGGCTGCCGCTGTCACGCAGTGCGGCCAGTGGCCAGGCCAGCAGCAGCGCCAGCAACAACGGCGCGGCCGACCACAACGCCAGCAATGCCGGCAGGTCCTGGCGCGCAACCACCTTCAGCGGCAGCAGCGCGCGGCTGCGCCGCCACCACGACACGCCCAGCGCGAACGCCGGCTGTGCCAGCGCAGCAAGGATGGCACCTGGAACGCCGCCCACGGCAGCGCCCAGCGCCAGCACGGCGCCCACGGCGAAGGCGATCGACAGGGCGCGCGGACGGGACGTATCAGTCATAGTGGCGCGGCATCAGGCTGGCCACCGACGGCGGCACCTGCAGGTAGAACCCGCGCTCGCTCATTTCACTGCGAACCTTGTCCGGGTCGGCCTGGGCCAGGCGGCGCTGGGCATCCAGTGCCACGTCCAGGACGAAGGTGAGCGCACCCAGCGAGGTGAGCAGCGGCGCAGGCAGCGCGCTGAAATCATCGCGTCGGGGAACGTAGACGTAGGTGTCCGGCTTGAGTTGGCTTTTATAGACGTAGGCGTGCATGTCCACGGGACGATAACCCGGGAAGAGCCGTGATTGTGTCGGAAAGCCGACACCGGGGAAAGCCGTCAGCCGACGATGGCGGCGCGATCGACGGTGTTTCCCCGGCAGGGTTCAGTAATGTGGCGGCGGCGTTCAGGCAACGCCACGTGCTCAGTTGGCCGCGATCTCTTCGGTCATCAGCGGATCGAGCGTGGGGTTGTCCAGCCAGCGGGCCACATCGCCGCCCAGCGCCTCGGCCACCAGCTTCAGGGTGGTGCAGGCGCGGAAGGTGAAGGGACGGCTGGTGGTGCGCTTGAAACTGAAATTGCCGACCACGCGGCCGTCTTCCTTCAGTTCGCCATAGATGCGCCCCCACTTCGGTCCTGAAATGGCCCCCCCCCTGCGGCGTGGGCCTTGGTCACGACGATGTCCAGGCGGCGTCCCGCGTCTTCGCCGGCTGCGGCAACCACCACCCTGCCACCGGCATGGCGCACGATGCTGCTGCTCAGATCGCGGCCGAACGCGCACTCCTGGCGGATCAGCTCACCGCCGACCTCGGCCCGGTACGGTACCTCGGCGGCAATGCGGATGGGTGCTGCATCGGTCGCGTGCGCCGACAGCGCGGGCACGCAGCAGAAAGCCACGGCCAGGGCCGTAGCATGCATCGATTTCATGGAGTCCCCCTGTGGACGGCCTGTGGACGGCATCCCCAGCCCGCGGGCGGGGATGACGGTGGCTTACTTGACCTTGGCGTAGGTGCCCTTCAGCGCCACGCCGGCGACGAAGGTGCCGGCCCAGCACTCGTAGTTGGTGCTGCTCTTGAACTCGTTCTTCTTGTAGTAGCTGACGATGTCGACCACCGCGTTGGCACCGCGCGACTTGGCGCCATCCTGCAGCGCGCGCAGCGCCGACAGCGCAACCCAGCGGCAGGCTTCGGCGTCGCTCTTGTTGGCGGCATTGGTCTTCTTGTTGGTCACGTCTTCGCCCAGGCGCTGCTGCACGCCGACCGGCTGGCCAGCCAGGTAGAAGCGCACGCTGCCGTCAATGCCGGCGTCCCTGGCAGCCTGCGAGCTGACCAGTTCCTGCAGGGACTGCTCGAGGCGGGTATCGCGGGCGGAAGCGGTGGAGGTCAGGGCCAGCAGTGCGGTGGCCGTGGCGATCATCAGGGTGCGGCGCATCGGAACATCTCCTTGTCTAGGGTGCGGGTGGGTTGCGGAAAAAGGCGGGATGGGACGGCGGATCATTCGCTCCAGCGGCGGAACACCAGCGAGGTGTTGATGCCGCCGAAGGCGAAGTTGTTGCTCATCACGTACTCGGCCTGCAGTTCGCGGCCCTGCCCGGTGATGAAGTCGAGCTGGCCGCAGCGCGGGTCAACCTCGGCCAGGTTCAGCGTGGGGGCGAACCAGCCGGCGCGCATCATCTCGATGCTCAGCCAGGCCTCGAACGCACCACAGGCACCGAGCATATGGCCGACGTAGCTCTTCAGCGAGCTGATCGGCACGCGGCTGCCGAATACCTGCGCTGTGGCCTGGGTCTCGGCGATGTCGCCGTGATCGGTGGCGGTGCCGTGGGCATTGACGTAGTCGATCTGCGCTGGCTCCAGGCCCGCATCTTCCAGCGCCAGGCGCATGGCGGTGGCCATGGTGTCGGCACTGGGCTGGGTGACGTGCTGGCCATCGCTGTTGGTGCCGTAGCCGACCACCTCGGCAAGGATGGTGGCGCCGCGTGCCTGCGCGTGCTCCAGGTCTTCCAGGATCAGCGTGCAGGCACCCTCGCCCAGCACCAGGCCATCGCGGCCGGCATCGAACGGGCGCGGCGTGGTCTGCGGCGCGTCGTTGCGCACGCTGGTGGCGAACAGGGTGTCGAACACCGCCGCAGCGGTGGCGTCGAGCTGCTCGGCACCACCGGCAACCATCACCGTCTGCTTGCCGCTGCGGATCGCTTCATAGGCCGCGCCCACGCCCTGGCTGCCCGAGGTGCAGGCACTGGAGGTGGTGTAGACACGCCCCGACAGGCCGAAGAACACGCCGATGTTGACCGGCGCGGTGTGGCTCATCATCTTCAGGTAGGTGGTGGCGCTGATGCCATCGGTGGTGAACTCGTTGAGCATGCGCCCGAACTCGCCGGTGGCTTCGTGGCTGCCCGACGAGGAACCGTAGGCCACGCCGGTGCGGCCGCTGCGCAGCACCGGGTGCTCGTGCAGGCCCGCCTCGCGCAGCGCCACTTCGGTGGCGCGCACCGACATGATCGCGACCTTGCCCATCGAGCGGGTGGTCTTGCGGTTGTAGTTCGGCGGCAGCTCGAAGTCCTGGGCCGGCGCGGCCAGCTTGGTGTTCAGCCCGGCATAGACATTCCACTCGGGCATCGCGCGCACCGCGTTGCGGCAGCTGCGCAGGTGCGCCTCGATGGTCGGCCAGTCATGGCCGAGCGGACTGATCGCGGACGCGCCGGTCACCACTACGCGACGATCGGCGGCCATCAGAGCATGCCTCCGTTCACCGAGATCACCTGGCGGGTGATGTAGCCGGCCGGTTCGGACAGCAGGAACGCCACCGTGGCCGCCACTTCGTCGGGACGGCCGACGCGGCCGGCGGGAATCAGCTTGAGCGCGTGTTCAACCACTTCGTCGTTGAGCATTTCGGTCTCGATCAGGCCCGGGGCCACGCAGTTGACGGTGATCTGGCGGCTGGCCAGTTCCAGCGCAAGGGCCTTGGTGGCGCCAATGATGCCGGCCTTGGCAGCGCTGTAGTTGACCTGCCCGCGGTTGCCGGCCAGGCCGGACACCGACGACAGGGTGACGATGCGGCCGGGTTTGCGCCGCCGCACCATCGGCATGATCAGCGGATGCAGCACGTTGTAGAAGCCATCCAGATTGGTGTGGATCACCTGGTCCCAATCGTCCGCCGACAGTGCCGGGAAAGCACCATCACGGGCGATGCCGGCATTGCATACCACACCGTAGTACGCGCCATGTGCCTCGACATCGGCCTCCAGCGCGGCGCGCGCGGCCTCGCGGTCGGCCACGTCAAACGCCAGCACGCGGGCCTGCTGGCCCAGTGCCTGGATCTCGGCCACCACGGCCTGCGCTTCTTCCACGCGACTGCGGCAATGCACCACCACGTCGAAGCCATCGCGCGCGATGCGCAGCGCAATGGCCCGGCCGATGCCCCGGCTGGCGCCGGTCACCAGCACACTTCGATTCCCTGTCATGCCTGTCCACTCTCCAGATAGGCCATCGCATCGGCCGGTTCGAACACCGACACGTTGGCTGTCGCCCATTCGTCTTCGCCCGCCAGGATGCGGCAGGCGAACATCCCCAATCCATTGTCACCCAACAACTCGCAGCGCGCCTGCACGCGCAGCCGCGAGCCGCTGGGGAAGCTGCTGCGCGCGCTGTTGTAGCGGCGGCTGCCGAGCAGGAAACCGAGCTGCGGCGGCTTGCCGGCCGCGCGCGCGCGGCAGCCGGCCCAGGCCGCGATGGCCTGTGCCATGTATTCGATGCCCACCCAGGCCGGCACCTGGTGGTTTTCCACGAACAGGCCGGCCTCCGGCACTACCAGTTCGGCCTCGATGGCGTCCTGGTCCCAGTGCGTGATGCGCTCCAGCAGGCACATGTCCTGGCGGTGCGGCACCACCTCTTCAATCGCATACAGCATGTTCATCGGCGCTCCAGCGCCAGCACGGCATTGCTGCCGCCGAAGGCGAACGAGTTGCTCAGCACCCGCCGCGGTGGCTCTGCCAGGCGGGTGGCGGGCGCGACCAGTGGCAGCATCGGCAGCGCGGGGTCAGCCACGCCATCCCACCAGTGGGGCGGCAGCTGCTGCTGCGGGTTCTCGGCCAGCAGGATCCAGCACAGTGCGGCTTCGATCGCGCCTGACGCGCCCAGCGTATGGCCGGTCAGCGGCTTGGTCGAACTGGCCGGAACGTCATTGCCCAGCACCTGCGACACCGCCAGGCTTTCCATCGCATCGTTGTGCCCGGTGGCGGTGCCATGCAGGTTCACGTAGTCCACTTCATCGGCAGCCCAGCCGGCGCGCTGCAGCGCCTGCTGCAGGGCATCGATGGCGCCCAGGCCCTGCGGGTCCGGCGCGGACATGTGGTGGGCGTCGGCCGATTCGCCCCACCCGGCCAGGCACACCGGGCCCGGCTCGCGGGTAAGCAGGAACAGCGCGGCACCCTCGCCGATGTTGATGCCGGCGCGGTGCTGCGAGAACGGGTTGCAGCGCAGGGCCGACACCGATTCCAGCGCGCTGAAGCCGGCCACGGTGAAGCGGCACAGCGAATCGGCGCCGCCTGCGATCACGGCGTCGACGATGCCGGCGCGCAGCATGCGCGCGGCCGACATCAGTGCCTTGGCACTGGACGAACACGCCGTGGACAGGGTCCATGCCGGCCCTTGCGCGCCGCTGCGCTGGCGCACGAACTGCGCGGCGGTGCCCATTTCCTGCTGGGCGTAATCGAAGCCCTGCGGCCACTGGCCCTGTTCGGCGTGGCTGCGCAGGGCCTGCTCGGATTCACCAATGCCCGAGGTGCTGGTGCCCAGCACCACCGCCACGCGCTCTGCACCATGGCGGGCGATCGCCGCGGCCACCGCCGGTGCGATCTGCGCCAGCGCCACCTCCAGCAGGGCGTTGTTGCGCCCGCGCAGGGCCACCGGCAGGTCATCCAGCGCCGGCAACGGCGTGCGTACCTCTCCCAACGCCAGGGTGCGCCCCGGCAACAGGCTGTCGTTGTCGCTGAGCCCGCCCGGCACATCGGCGAACATCGCCGATGCGACCGCGGCGCGGCCATCGCCGAGCGCGCAGACCACGCCCAGGTCGTTCAGGTAGATCGGTGCACTCATCGGTCCTGCCCGGCCATATCGATCGATTCGATGCGCAGCGCATAGCCTTCGGCACGGTTGTCCAGCTGCACGCTGCCATCGTCCAGGCGCTGCAGCTGCAGCCACACCGTGCCGTCACGCGACAGGCGGCGCTGGTGGCCGTCGTCGCTGACCTCCCAGCCGGCCGGCAGCGCGGCGGCGATGGCCGCGGTCGGCCACAGCGCGAACTGCAGGTCATCCAGCACACGCTCGGCACGTACCTGCGGCGGCAGCCACGGCGCGCGCTGCTGGGTCAGCTGCTGGCCGTCCCATTGCAGGCGCACGCCGGTCTGGCCCATCGCCTGCACCGCCAGCTGCACCTGCTGCGCATCGGCTTCCAGCAGAGCGTCGAGGTCGCGCTCATGCGTGCCGAAGCGGAAATGCAGCTGCTGCTGCAGCGCCAACGTCGCCGGCAGGCTGGCCGGCGACAGGCGCAGCGGCGGCAGTTCCACCAATGGCTTGGGCATGCGGCCGGCACAGGCGGCCAGCAGCAGGCACAGCAGCAGTGCGGTGGTACGGGCGATCAGGCGCTGCACAGCTGCTCCAGTACGCGCATGCGGCGGCCGCTTTCGTCGGCCACATACGGGTTGTTGGTGTCCCAGGCGTAGCCGGCCAGGATGGAACTGATCATGTCGCGCACTTCGGGCTGCTGCTGCGGGTGGTAAATGATCTTCTGGAAGCCGCCCTCGTACCAGCTTTCGACAAAGCGGCGGAAAGTCTTCACGCCGGCGCGCAGCGGGATCGAGAACTCGGCTTCCCAGTCGACGGTTTCACCGGCATAGCGGCGCGCCAGGCATTCGCTGGCCAGCTGCGCGGACTTGAAGGCGATGGTGACGCCGGAGGAGAACACCGGGTCGAGGAACTCGCCGGCATTGCCCAGCAGCGCGTAGCCCGGGCCCCACAAAGAGCTGACGTTGGCCGAGTAGCCGGTGATGCGCCGCACCGGCAGCACTGCCCATTCGGCGTTGGCCAGCAGGCGGGTCAGGTTGGGGTCCTCGCCGACGATGGCCTGCAGCTTCTGCAGGTCGTCGCCCTCGTAGCGTTCGAAGAACGACGGCTCGGCGACCACGCCCAGCGAGCAGCAGCCGTTGGAGAACGGGATCGTCCAGTACCAGACGTCGATGTGTTCGGGGTGGGTGGTGATCAGGATCTTGTTGCGGTCGAAGTCCGCTTCGGCCGGAATGTTGTCGCGCACGTGGCAGAAGATCGCACCGCGCACCGGGAAGTTGGACGGCGATTCCAGCTGCAGCAGGCGCGGCAGCAGGCGCGCGAAGCCCGATGCGTCGAGGATGAAATCGGCCTCGATGCGGTATTCGCTGCCATCCGGGCGCCGCACGGTCACCGCCGGCTGCTCGCCCGCTTCGACCGACAGCACTTCGTCGCCAAAGCGCAGCGTGGTGCCCATGCGCTCGGCACCCCGCGCCAGCACGTTGTCGAAGTCGGCGCGCTGCACCTGGTAGGTGGTGCCCCAGCCCGGCGAGAACTTCTTCCTGAAGTCGAACGCGGTGCGCGCCTCGCCATGCACGAAGGCAGCGCCGTTCTTGTGCTGGAAGCCTGCTTCGACCACGTCCTGCAGCAGCCCGGCGGCCTCGATGTACTCCATGCTCTGCGGCAGCAGGCTTTCGCCGATGGAGAAGCGCGGGAACTGCTGGCGCTCCAGCATCAGCACCTGGCGGCCCTGCCGGCGCAGCATCGCCGCGGCCACGGAACCGGCCGGGCCGGCGCCGATGATCAGGATTTCAGTACGTTCGACAGCATCCACAGCAGTGTTCATCGGTGCGTCCTTGTTGCTCGATCAGGTGGAAAGAAGGAAGTCGGAAAACAGGCTCAGGCTGGCGGCAGATCGTGCGGCGGCGGCCGGAACAACGGCGAGATCAGCCAGACCAGGCCGATGCCGAACAGCAGGGTCAGGCCGAACGCGCGCAGCGCCGGGGTCTGCGACAGGCCCAGCAGGCCGAACGACAGCCAGGTGCTGGCCGCGCCCACGCACACCGCCAGCCAGGCGCTGGCATCGCCGCGGTGCTCGATCAGGAAGATGCCGTAGTCGATGCCCATGCCCAGCAGCAGCATCAACGCCAGCACGTTGAACAGCTGCAGCGGCTGGCCGAACAGGCCCAGCAGGCCCAGGGTGAGCGCGCCGGCGATCAGGGTCGGGGCGAACACGCGCCAGGCCTGGCGGCGGTAGCGCAGCCACAGCGCACCAAATACCAGCGCGATGCCGACCAGCAGCAGCCCGCCCATCAGCTTGCGGTAGTGGCCCAGCAGCTTGGAGAAATCTGACGTGCGGTCGACCCAGCGCACGCCGGGCAGGCCTTCGGCGGCACCTTCCAGCGTGGCCAGGGCATCGGCGCGCGACAGGTCATCGACCATCACCACGCTGATCATCTGTCCACCGACCTCACCCACCCACAGGTGGCGGAACGGCTGCGAGGCCGGCGAGGCCAGGAAGGCTTCGGCGGTGAGCGGCGCTGCGGCGAACTGCGGTCGCTGCAGCGGTTCGCCCACGGCCTCGGACACAGCCGACAGCACGCCGGGTTCCACCTTCGCGGTCAGCGCAGCATCGGCCTGCTGGCGTGCCGGTGACGGCAGCCAATCGCTGATGGCGCGGTAGCCGCCGATGCGTTTGTCATCGGCCAGTGCACGCAGGCGTTCGGTCAATGCCTCTTCACGCTGCAGCAGCTGCGCGGCATCGGCACCCTGCACCAGGTAGAACTGCGCCGGGCTGGGCATGCCCAGCAGCTGGCTCAGGCGGATCTGCTGCGCCATCAATGCCGGTGGCGAGGACTGCAGGCTGCGCAGGTCGTCGTTGCTCTGCAGGCGCGCGATGCCGATGGCAGACAGTGCCAGCGTGATCACCACGAACATCGTCACCGCGCGGCGGCCATGCAGGCGCGGGAAGCGCTCCAGCGTGTTGCCCAGCCACTGCGAGAAGCGGGTCTGGCGGATCTCGCCGCCATCCAGCCACGGGAACCAGAAGATGACCGTGAGGAACGCCGCGGCCAGGCCTACCACCGAGAACAGCGCCATCTGGCGCAGGCCGGGGAACGGGGCCAGGCCCAACGCGAGGTAGGCCAGCGCACTGGTCAGCAGGGCCAGCCACAGGCCGGGCAGCAGATGCCGCAGCAGCTTCCAGCGACGGTCGGCCGGTTCGGCCTGGCGCGACGCAAACCAGTGGATGCCGTAGTCCTCCGCTACGCCCACCAGCGATGCGCCGAACACGAGGGTCAGCACGTGCACCTTGCCGAATACCAGCACGGTCACCGCCAGTGCCACGCCGCAGCCGATCAGCAGCGAGGCGGCCACCAGCAGGATCGGGCGCAGCGAACGGAACGCCAGCCACACCAGCAACAGTACCGCGGCCAGTGAACCCCAACCGATCGTGTTGATTTCCTGGTTGGCCTGCACCGCCGCCGCTTCAGCATGCAGCGGCACGCCCGCATGCAGGATTTCAAGCTCCGGCGCCGCCGCCGTGGCGGCCTGCCCGGCACGTTCCAGCAGGCCATCAAGATGGCGCTCGCCATCGAGCTGGAACGCCGAACCCGGCGTATCGAACTGCAGCACCGCCCAATGCTTGCCTTCGGCTTCCAGCAGGCCGTCATCGCCCAACCGCAGGCCCGAACCCTGCGCCTGCTGCTGCCACCATTGCGGCCACAGCGACAACGGGTCCTGCCGCCAGTCGGTCAGGCGCGGCGCACCCATCGGGCCGTACAGCGCGGCCAGCGCCTGCTCGGCCAGCGCACCGGTTTCAGTACTCTGCAGCTGGTCACGCTGGGCCGGCGTCAACAGGCGGTCGCGGTACGGCGCGTAGAACGCGCGCGCCTCGTCGAACCAGCCTTCGATGGACCCGCTGGGCACCAGCAATGCACTGTCGGCATCGGCAGCCATGGCCGCAGCGAACGCGGCCTGCGCCCGCTTGGCGGCGGCGCCGTCCTGGCTACCGAGCAGCACCACCACCTGCCGCGAACTGCCGTCGGCAATGCGCCGGGTGACGTCACTCAACAGGCGGTCATGCGCATCCTGCGGGAGCAAGGCGAGGATGTCGGTGTCGATCCGCGATTGCTGGCTCCACAGGCGCCACTGCTGCGCGCCCATCACCAGCAGCACCAGCAGCCAGGCGATGCCCAGCCAGTGCCACCAGCGCCGCAACCGGTCCGGTGCGTTCGATGCCACGGCCTCACTCAAAGCGGCGCGCCTCGTCGGCATTGAGCGTGGCCGGGGCTTCGCTCAACGCGCTGAACTGGATCTGCGTGCGGTCCTTGTTGGCCTCGACGATCTCGACCTGGCGCACGTAGCGGTCGCCCTGCAGGGTCAGTGATTCGAAAGCCTTGGCCAGCATCGCCGACTTCGGCGTCAGGCGCAGCCGCCAGCCCTGTCCTTCACGGCTGGCCGCCACGTTGAACTGGCTGGACAGCGCCTGCACGTCGCCACTCATCAGCGCGAACATGATCGCGTTCACCGAACGCATCGCCGGCTGCTGCCGCGCGTCCAGTTCGACGCGGGTGCTGCCATCACGCTGGCGGCTGAGGATGCGGTCGGCGGTGACCACCACTTCGGAAGGGAACGGCTTGAGCGTGGTCCAGATCACGCCGTGCTGGCGCGCGACCACGAACCGGCCCTGCGAGCGCAGCGGATTCTTGAAGCCGCTGACCTGCTTTTCCTGGCTGAACTGGCCACGCAGCACCTCCGGCCGCGCCACCGTCTGGGTGATCGCATCCACGGCGGGGTCGGCGGCCTGCACGCGCGGTGCGGCAACAAGCATCAGCGCGCACAGCAGCACGCTCGGAAGACGGGCAAGCATAGTCACGGCGCAGGCACTCCCAGGCGTTCCCACAGTACCGGCGGGCACTGGTACAGCATTTCCTTGCTGGTCGCGTCCACCGCAACCTGGATGGTCATCGCACGGGTCAGCACCTGGCCGCTTTCCGCATCAAGGATTTCGTACTCGATCTTCAGCCGGTTCTCCCATTCCACGATGCGCGCGATCACGCGCAGCGCCTGGTTGAACAGCAGCGGGCGCACATACTTCACCCGCGCATCGACCACCGGCCACAGGTAGCCCGATTCGAGCATCTGCGGGTAGTCGTAGTCGTAGCGGCCGAGCAGCGCGCAGCGCGCGATCTCGAAGTACTTGAAGTAGTTGCCATGCCAGACCACGTTCATCGGATCGCAGTCATGGAAGGCGGGGGTCAACGCAATCTCGCCAACCCGTTCGATAGCCTCATTCACCGGCATACAGCTCCCAACGTTGCGCGCGGATCTCCACCAGCAGTTCCCGCAGTTCGCGATCCAGCGCGCGGTCTTCTTCAACCAGGGCGATGCGCTGCCCCAGGTCGGCGTACATGTCGGCCAGACTGCCATGCAGCTGCGCGTTCATGCCAACCCGCTCGCGCAGGGCCAGGCCCTGGCGCGCGGCGATCAGCATCGCCGCCACCACCTGTTCGGTCAGCTCGATCACGCGCAGGCAGTCGCGCGCGGCGATGGTGCCCATGCTGACCTTGTCCTGGTTGTGGCATTCGGTGGAACGCGAGAACACGCTGGCCGGCATGGTCTGCTTCAGCGCTTCGGCGGTCCAGGCCGACACGCTGATCTGCAGCGCCTTCAGGCCATGGTTGATGGCCGCGCGCGGGCCGGTGGCCGCCGACAGGTTGGCCGGCAGGCCGTGGTTGTAGCGGGCATCGACCACCAGCGCCAGCTGGCGGTCGAGCAGATCGGCGACGTTGGCCACGGTGTTCTTCAGGGTGTCCATCGCCAACGCGATGTGGCCGCCGTAGAAGTGGCCACCATGCAGGATGCGCTCGCCGTCAGCGTCGATCAGCGGATTGTCGTTGGCGCTGTTCAGCTCGGTCTCGATCAGCTGGCGCAGGAACGGCAGGCTGTCTTCCAGCACGCCGATCACGTGCGGTGCGCAGCGCAGCGAATAACGGTCCTGCAGGCGCTGTTCGTTGCGCGGCGGGCGTTCGCTGTGCAGGTCGCTGCGCAGGCGCGCGGCGATGCGGCCCTGGCCCGGGTGCGGCTTGGCCGCGAACAGGGTTTCGTCGAAGTGGTGCGCGTTGCCATCGCTGGACAGCACGTTGAAGGCGGTCAGGCGGGTGGCCATGCGCGCCAGGTAATCGGCGCGCTGCCAGGCCAGGCAGGCCAGGCCGGTCATCACCGCGGTGCCGTTCATGATCGCCAGGCCTTCCTTTGGCCGCAGCTTCAGCGGGGTCATGCCGATCTTCGCCAGCACCGGGCCGGCCGGTTGCACCTGGCCTTCGAACAGTACCTCGCGCTCACCGCACAGCACCGCGGCCACGTACGACAGCGGGGTCAGGTCGCCACTGGCGCCCACCGAGCCTTCGGCCGGAATCATCGGCAGCACGTCGTGCTGCAGCAGCGTGGCCAGGCCTTCCAGCAGCGGCACGCTGACGCCGGACATGCCGCGCACCAGCGACGCCAGGCGCGCCGCCAGCACCGCACGGGTCTCGACCGGGTCCAGGTAACGGCCCAGGCCGCAGCCGTGGTAGGTGTACAGGTGGTGCGGCAGCTCGGCCACCAGCGCCGGCGGAATATTCACCGTGCACGAGTCGCCATAGCCGGTGGTTACACCGTAGATCACGCCGTCCTCGCGCAGCAGGCGGTCGAGGAAGTCGGCACCGCGCTGGATGTGCGCGCGGAACGCCGGCGCGTCGCTCAGTGCGGCCTCGCACTGGCGCTGGGCCAGGGCAACCACGTCTTCGATGGTCAACGGTGCATCGCCAAAGCGGCACACGGGTACGGCGTCAGTCGTCATGCGGAGCCTGATCCCAGAAGGGGAAGAAATTGAACCAGTCCAACGGGGACTGGATGACCTGGAGTTCCAGCCAGCGCGCGAAGCGCTGTGCCTGTTCGGCCAGTGCCGCGTCGCGTGAGCCACGCGGCAGCACGATGCGTTCGGCGAACTGTTCAAACGCCACGCGATAGCCCTCGCCCTGGTGCAGGCAGGCCATGGTGTAGACCGGGCAACCCAGCGCGGCAGCGAGTACATAGGCGCCGATCGGGAACGGCGCGCGGTGGCCAAGGAAATCGGCGGTGACGCTGCGGCCGCCCTGCACCGGCGTGCGGTCGCCGACGATGGCGACGAAGCCACCCGCCGCCACGCGCTCGGCCAGCATCATCGCCGTGGCCGGGCCCATTTCGGTTACCTGCACCAGTTCCACCGCCGCCAGCGGGTCCAACCGCTGCAGCAGGCGGTTGAAGCGCTGCGCATGCGCGGTGTGCACCAGCACGGTGATGCGGAACCCCGGCACCTGTTCGGCCAGCACCTGGCACAGTTCCAGGCAGCCGATGTGCGCGGTCAGGATCAGCCCGCCTTCGCGGCGCGCGATCTTTTCAAGCACCAGGTCGCGATGCAGGTGGATGCGCTCGGCCGGATAGCGCCCGCCCAGGCCGAGGATCTTGTCCAGCATCGTGTCGGCGAAGGCGAAGAAGTGGCGCAGGCTGTCGCGCCGGGTCGGCGCACGGCCGAGCGCGCCGCTGTGTGCCTGCAACCGCTGCAGGTACTGTATCGAGGCCTGGCGACCGACGCGGTTGCCCAGCCAATGGCAGGCCACCACCGGCCACACGCACAGGCGGAACGGCCAGCGCCCGAACCAGCGGTGCACCCAGCACAGGAACAGCACGCCGGCCACCGACGTGGATTCGCCGATGTCGGCCCAGTGTGGGGCGCCCTGCGCGGCCGCCATCTCAGCACTGCCCCCGCAGGCGGCGCCACAACAGGCGCGGTGCGCGCCAGAGCATGCCGAAGAACAGGCGGGTATGCATGCGGCTGATGCGCACGTTGTCGCGCCACACATCGAAGTGCGACACGCCATCGGCGGGATAGGTCACGCGCGTGGCCAGGTGCTCGACCGGCAGCTGTCGCCAGTACAGGCGCACCATCACTTCGGTATCGAAATCCATGCGGCGGCCGATGGTCTCTTCACCGATCAGGCGCAGCACCGGCGGCAGCGGATACACGCGGAAGCCGCACATGGTGTCGCGCAGGTGCAGCGACAGCGTGTTGATCCAGACCCAGATGTGGGTGGCGTAGCGGCCGTACAGGCGCGCCTTCGGAACACTGGCGTCGTAGGCCGGAATGCCACAGATCACCGCACCCGGGTGCACGCGCGCCGCCTCGATGAAGCGCGGCAGGTCGGCGGTATCGTGCTGGCCGTCGGCGTCGATCTGCAGCACGTGGCTGTAGCCACGCGCAGCGGCTTCGGCGAAACCGGCCAGCATCGCCCCACCCTTGCCCTGGTTGACGTCCAGGCGCAGCAGGTCGACGCCGTGGCGCTGCGCCAGCGAGCGCAGCACCGCCGCGCACGCCTCATGCGAACCATCATCGACCAGCAGGCACGGAAGGCCGGCGGCCTGCACGCCGTCGACCACCGCCGCGATGGCGTGCTCGTGGTCGTAGACGGGGATCACCACCAGTGGCGCGAACGCGGCACCGGCAACGGCCGGGTCAGTCCGCATCGGCGAAAACCACCTTGCCGCTGGCGTGCACACCGTGGCTGGAGGTGTAGCGGAAGGCCAGCACATTGCGCGTGGCATCCCAGTTCAGCTGCAGTGTCAGCTCATCACCCGGGCGGGCCACGTGCTGGAACTTCACCGCATCCATGCGCAGGAATCGGGCCGGCATGCTGAACGCCTGGCGGCCAAAACGCACGGCCCAGTCCAGCTGCGCCACGCCGGGCAGGATCGCCGCCTGCGGGAAATGGCCCTGGAACGGCCGCAGCGCCGGGTCGAGGGTCATGCGCAGGGTGGCGCTTGCAGCGTCGCGGTGCTCCCATGCTGGCACCGGCATCAGCGGCTGGAACAGCGCCGCCAGCGCCGCCTGGGTGACCTTGCCCTGTGCGTTGATCGGCAGCGCCGGCACCAGGCGCCAGCGGCGCGGCCGGGTGACCGCGTCATGTGCCTGTGCCAGGCGCGCACCAAGGCGCTGGCCCAGCGCGCGGCGCGCGGCGTCACCGCCCTCCAGCAGTGCCAGGTCGGCCGGTACCACCACGGCTGCCAGCTGCTCGCGCTGGCCGGACAGGACCAGCACGCGCACGTCGTCCACTTCGGCGTCTTCGCGCAGCGCGCGTTCCAGCGCATCCAGCGAAACGCGGCGCTCTTCGATCTTGACGATGCGGTCGGCGCGGCCCAACAGGCGGAAGCGGCCGTCGGCCAACGCTTCCACGCGGTCCTGGGTGCGCCACCAGTCGAGGGTTTCCAGATGCGCCGAGGCGACGGCCAGGCAGCCATCCTCGATGCGCCACCGCACACCCGGCAGCGGCTGCCACGGCGGCAGGTCGGTGTCCCAGCGGCGCCAGGCGATACCACCGGTCTCGCTGCTGCCGTAAACCTCGGTAGGTGCCACGCCCAGCCACTGCCGTACCTGGCGTGCGGCTTCTTCGGGCAGTGGGCCACCGGAGGAGAACACCGCGCGCAGGCGGCCGTGCAGGCTGGCCCAGTCGAGCTGTTCAGGCAGGCGCTTGAGGTGGGCTGGCGTCGCCACCAGCACCGTATCGGTACCGGCCAGCGCGCCCACCAGGTCTTCGTGGAAGAACCGGCGCGGATGGATCAGGCGGCCGGCGGCCAGTGGCCACAGCACGCGGAACAGCAGGCCGTAGATGTGCTGGTGGGACACCGTGCCATGCACCTGCACGCCCTCCAGCTGCGCGCCGAACGCAGCCTGCAGCGCATCCACCTCGCGCGCCAGCTGGTCCATGCGCTTGTTGATCGCACTGGGTTGGCCGGTGCTGCCGGAGGTGAACACGCACAGCTCGCAGGCACGCTCGTCCAGCACCTGCAGTTCGCCGTCCACGCCAACAGTGGGGGCAACCAGCGGGCGGTAGTCGGCGGAAACATCACCGGCGAAACCGCTCACCTGTGGCTGCAGTGCCTGCAGTGTGGCCGGCAGGTTGTCGGCAGCCAGGAACACCCGCTTACCGGCATGCCAGGCGCCGAACAGTGCCGCAGCGAAGGCCACGGCGTCATCGAAGTACAGGGCCCAGTCGCGGCCATCGGCAGCAGCAAAGGCCGCACGCCAGGCCAGCACCCACTGGCGGAAGCGGGCATGATCGATCAGCTCGCCATCGCAGAGGCCGATGCTGCGCTGCGGCTGCGGGTCCACCAGCAGCCGGTCCAGGGCAATCCACTCAGCCATGGGCGTGCGCTGCCTTGACCCGACGCCGCACCAGCCACTCACCTGCAAACAACACGCCCATCATCACGTACGCCAACAATCCGTTGTAGAGCATCCAGACCCGGTCCGACGCGTAAAGCGCGGTCAGCAGGGCCAGGCTGCCGTTGAGAACGAAGAAGCCACACCACACCTGGGTGACGCGGCGGGTATAGGCCACCGCGAACGCTGGCAGGTCCGGCTCCTGCAACCGCGCCAGGCGTTCCACCAGCGGCGGGCCGAAGCGCAGGCTGGTACCGAACACCGCCAGCATCACCACGTTGACCAACGCCGGGTACAGCTTCAGCGGCAGGGCCTGGTTGAGCACGGTGGCCAGCACGGCCAGCAGGCCGGTACCCGCGGCGGCGGCCCACCACAGCGGCTGGCGCGTACTCAGCGCACGCAGCAGGGCCAGGGTGAACAGCAGCAGCGACAGCCAGCGTGGCTCGAAACGGCCCATCGCCAGGTACACCAGCACCGGGTAGGCCAGCGAGATCGCAGCCACCACGAACGTGCGTGCGCGTGCCATGGCGGAGCCGCCGGCGCTGCGGTCAGGCGGCTGCCTGGTCCGGCAGCAGCCCGTGCACGACATCGACGATGTCCTGTACGGTGCGCACGGCCTTGAACGCTTCCGGCTGCAGGTTGCGGCCAAGCAGCGGCTTGAGCTGCACGATCAGGTCGACCGCATCGATGCTGTCGATGTCCAGGTCGTCGTACAGGCGGGCCTCGGGGGTGATCCGGGCGGTTTCGATCTCGAAGCTGTCGGTCAGGATGCTGACGATGCGTTCGAACAGTTCATTCTTGGTCATGGCAATTCCTGGCGCCGTTACGACTGGCGGGCGGCGACGAACTCGCCGAGCGCGCGCACGCTGGAGAAATGGCGACGGGTTTCTTCCGAATCGGCCGAGAGGCTGACACCGTACTTCTTCTGCAGCGCCAGGCCCAGCTCCAGCGCGTCGATCGAATCCAGGCCGAGGCCCTCGACGAACAGCGGCGCGGTCGGATCGATGTCCTCCGGCGTGATGTCCTCCAGCGAAAGGGAGGAAATGATCAATTCCTTGATCTCGTGCTCAAGTGCTTGCACGGGGCGGCTCTCCAGACAGGTCGAAATAACGAGAAAGGTGCTCGGTAACGCGGCGTGCCGCCAAGGCATCCCCCCTTGGCGAGTCGTCTTCGGCCAAGAAAGGCGCGATCGGGATATCTTCGCCGATCTGCAGCCGAACGTGAAAGCGACGTGAGGGGACACGATACCACTTCTGCCCCTTGGTCAGGGTTGGCGGGGTGCAGGTGATCCGCACCGGGGTGATGTCCAGGCGGCCGCGCACGGCGATGTTGGCCGCGCCCCGCTGCAGGCGCGGCGGCTGTCCGGGCACGCTGCGGGTGCCTTCCGGGAAGATGACCAGGGTGCCGCCGGCCTGCACCGCTGCTACGCAGTCGTCCACCAGGCCAGCGCCATCATCGTTGGAGATGTAGCCGGCCGCCCGCACCGGACCACGCATGAACGGGTTGCAGGCCACGGCCCGCTTGACCACGCAATCGGCGTTGGGCAGCAACGAAATCAGGCAGACCACGTCGATCAGGGTGGGGTGATTGGCCAGAACCAGCAAACCGTCGCGCTGCAGGCGTTCCCGGCCTTCGATCTGCAGGGTCATCACCCCCAGCCGGCACATCAGCCGGACATGGCTGGCAAAGGCGGCCTGGACCACGCGCCGGGCGCGCCGGCGACGCGCCACCGGGTCGCGCATCAGCAGCAGTACCGGCATCACCAGAACGCCGAGCAGCAGCCCGCCCAGGCCAAATGCGACGAAACTGAGACCGGTGCCAAACACCCGCCAGGCATGGTCGAGGCGGCGCAGCAGCTCAGCCACGGCGTCTCCAGCACCAGCGCTGGCCGTGGGCCACGTGTTCCACTGCCGGCGCGCCGGACAACAGGAACCGGTGCAGGTCCAGCGCATGCGGCAGCAGGCCGGGCGGCGTGCTGGCCTGGCCGGTGGCCGGCTGCCACTGCAGCGACAGCGTCGGCCGGCCCTCTGCCGGGGCGGTCATGCGCCAGCACCATGCAAAGAACGGGTCGGGTTCGTCGGCGAACGTCGCGTAAATTTCAGGAAGCGGAGATTCGTAGACCACCACCCGCACCTCGCGGGCGCCATCGGCCAGCAGGCCGACAGCCTCCAGGCACGCGGCCTCGACCGTGGCCTGGCCGGCAGCCAATGCCAGGTAGTTGCCGCGGTGGCCGCGGGCGATGGAGTACAGCGCGGCGATCGCGTTGTGCACGGACAGGCCGAATCCGGTCGGCGACAACGGCTGGTCGCTGACCAGCGCGCCCAGCAGGTCCATCGAACGGGCCACGTCGCCGTGGCGGCTGGCGAACACCAGCGGCACGTCACTGTCGGCACCCTTCCCGTCCTCGCACCAGCACGCGGCCTGGATCGCCATGCGGCCCAACCGCTCGATGCGCCGTCGCTGCATTGCCGGAACCTCCGCCAGTGCCGGCGTATCCCCGCCATGCGGCAGGTACGGCGCATCGGCCCAGCCCAGCCACTGGCTACGCTCGCTCAGGCCGGGCGCCCACGCAGCCCAGTCGACGATGGAGAATTCAATCATTTAGCGTTGGTGCTTCAACGGGAGAACGATAGGCACGAGCCATTACGGCGACGCGCGGCGGCCCCCATTCCTGCAGCCGTGCGTCCGTCCAGGACGTCGCCGGCTGCCCCCCTGGCCGCCGGAAAGGAGCGCACGCTAGCACGTCCCGCGCAGGGTGTGCAGGTTTCACATTCCCCAACGCGGGGCCTGGCAACAGCCGGCCCCGTCTTCAATCGATCAGTGGTAACCGGTGTCGGCGTGCACCTTGCCGCGGAATACCCGATAGGACCAGGCCGTATAGCCGAGGATGACCGGCAACAGAATGACCAGCCCAACCAGCGTGAAGCCCAGCGACGACGCAGGCGCGGCGGCCTGCCACAGGGTCATCGACGGTGGCAGCAGATAAGGCCACATGCCCAGCACCAGGCCGAGGAAGCCGAGCACGAACAGGGCCAGGCTGAGCAGGAACGGCGGCAGGTCACGGCGCGGGTGGGTGGCACTGCGCCACAGCGCAGCCGCCACCGCCAGGGTCAGCAGCGGCACCGGCGAGAGCCACCAGAAGTTGCCGTCGCTGAACCAGCGCGCCATCAGCCGCGAATCGAGGAACGGCAGCCAGCTGCTGACTAGGCCCATCGCCGCGATCACCGCCACCACCAGCGGGCGGGTCATCTGCCGCGCCAGCGCCTGCACGCGCCCTTCGGTCTTCAGGATCAGCCAGGTGCTGCCCAGCAGCGCATAGCCGGCCACCAGCGCGGCACCGGTCAACATCGCGAACGGGCTGAACCAGGCGAACGGGCCCCCCTGATAGACACCGTCCACCAGCGGGATGCCCTGCACCAGGGTGCCGAGGATCACGCCCTGGGCGAAGGTCGCCAGCAGCGAACCGAGGCCGAACGCCACGCTCCACAACCGGCGCGAACGATGCGCCTTGAAGCGGAACTCGAACGCCACGCCGCGGAACACCAGCGCCACCACCAGCAGCAGCACCGGCAGGTACAGCGCCGACAGCAGCACCGCATAGGCCTTCGGGAACGCCGCCAGCAGGCCGGCGCCACCGAGCACCAGCCAGGTCTCGTTGCCGTCCCAGATCGGCGCGGCGGTGTTCATCATCAGGTCCAGCTGTTCCTCGTCCTCGGCAAACGGGGCGAGGATGCCGATGCCGAGCACGAAGCCGTCCAGCACCACGTACATCAGCACGCCGAAGCCGATCACCGCGAACCATGCCACCGGCAGCCAGGTCATCAGGTCCATGTCAGCGCTCCTCCAGCGGTTCGTCGGCGGCCGACAGCGGGCGTGCCGGGGTGTGGCTGCCGTGGTCCAGCGATGGCCCTTCGGCATACGGCTGCGGTCCATGGCGCAGGATCTTCACCAGGTACCAGATACCCCAGCCGAACACGAACGCGTAGCCGACCACATAGACGCCCAGCGACAGCGCCGTCATCCACGCGCTCTGCGGGCCCACCGCATCAGCGGTGCGCAGCACGCCGTACACCACCCACGGCTGGCGCCCCATTTCGGTAACGAACCAACCCGACAGCAGCGCGATGAAACCGCTGGGCAGCATCCAGTTCCAGCCACGCAGCAGCCACGGCGAATCCAGCAGCTTCCTCCGCCACAACTGGAAGGCCGACACCCAGGCCAGCAGCAGCATCAGCGTGCCCAGCCCGACCATGATGCGGAAGGCGAAGAACACCGGCGTCACCGGCGGCCGCTCGCTGGCGGGCACCGAGGTAAGAGGATCGAAGGTGCCGTCCAGGCTGTGGGTGAGAATCACGCTGCCCAGCTTCGGGATGGCAACTTCGAAATCGTTGCGCTCTTCCTTCTCGTTCGGCAGCGCGAACACCACCAGCGGCACGCCCTCGCCTTCCCTGGTTTCATGCCAATGCGCTTCCATCGCCGCGATCTTCATCGGCTGATGCTTGAGCGTGTTCAGGCCGTGCATGTCGCCGACGAAGATCTGCACCGGCACGGTCAGTGCGGCGAACGCCACCGCCGCGACCAGCATGCGACGCCCCGCTTCCACGTGCGTGCCCTTGCGCAGGTACCACGCGCCCACGCCACCGATCACGAAACAGGTGGTGATGAACGAGCCCAGCGCCATGTGCGCCAGGCGATAGGGGAACGAAGGGTTGAACACCACCTGCCACCAGTCCACCGGATGCACGATGCCGTTGACCATCTCGTAGCCGGCCGGTGTATGCAGCCAGCTGTTGGACGACAGGATCCAGAACGTGGAGAACAGCGTGCCCAGCGCCACCATGCAGGTGGAGAAGAAGTGCAGGCGCGGCGAGACCCGGCCCCAGCCGAACATCATCACGCCGAGGAAACTGGCTTCCAGGAAGAACGCGGTCAGCACCTCATAGGTCAGCAGCGGGCCGATGACCGTGCCGGCCACCTCGCTCAGCCGTGGCCAGTTGGTTCCGAACTGGAAGGCCATGACGATGCCGCTGACCACGCCCATGCCGAACGACACCGCGAAGATCTTCTGCCAGAAGAAATACAGCTCGCGCCACACGGGCAGCTTCGTGCGCAGCCAGCGCCATTCGATGAAGGCCAGCCAGCTGGCCGTACCGATGGTGAAGGCAGGGAACAACACGTGGAAACTGATGACGAATCCGAACTGGATCCGGGACAACAACAACGCGTCCAAGGGACGCCTCCTGCCTGTGACCGGTGGGATACCGGACCACTTTAGGAGGATTTCGTTAAGGTGGGATGCGACCGGGTGACGCGCTGCTTCACTTTGTCGCAGGTGAGGCAGGGTGACAGGATGAATGGGCTACAGGGGCTTCAGCAAGGTCAAGGGCGGCTCCCTGGCGATTCGCAGGGCCCGGGGTACCAGTGCGGTCAAGCAGGCCGCCATCACCAGCACGACAGCGCTCGATATCGAGAACCACGGTGAACCTGTGATGCCGTCCTGCGGCGACCCTACCCATTGCAACGAAAACGCGCCGAGCAGGGTACCCAGCGTGGTGAACACTGAAACCTCGAACATGATCTCGGCAAAGATCACTGATCCGCGAGCACCCAATGTCCGTCGAACCCCAATGGAGTGCCGGCGCTGATCAAGCCATGCACCTACAACTCCGGAAACTCCGGCCATCAGCACACCGAGAACAACGGCCGTCATGACCGCGAGCACGGTCGTAGCGAAGCGATCAGCTTTGACGTAGGCGTCGCGATATCCCGCCAGCGTCTCGACACCGGCTGGACTCACGATCCGATAAGGGCGCTGCAGCGCATCGCCAATGCGATCAAGCGAAGAACGATCGACCTCCGACCTCCACTTCACCAGATAATAGCGACTGGCGCCCATGGGAAGGCCTGGAAGCAGCGCCCACTGCGAGTCCCGCTCATTGCCTCCTGGTGCCGGTCCAGCAACAGACGCAAATACGCCCACGATGACCCGGCTGCTGCCGGGGCCGAAATACAGGTGCCGGCCAACAGCACTCTCCGTTCCGAACAGACGAGCAGCCAGCGCTTCACTGATCAGCACTACCGGAACGCCTTCAGCCATGTCGTCCTCTGTGGCATCCCGTCCCAGGACGATTCCCGCGCCCAGCATCGCCAGCAAGCCAGAGCTTGCAGTTGCCACGGGAATGCGATCACATCCAGCTACGTCTGTCGTGCCCGAGTTCATCGAGTACGCCATGGCCGACTCACTGGTGCATACGCCGTATCGATGGGCTCTTCCCCCGAACGGAACAGCGTCGCTCACAACCGTGTCCTGAACACCGGGCAGCCGGATCGCAGACAGGTCTGCCCGCAGCACTGCTGCATCCGCGCCGTCTTCGACATCCGAGACCCTGACCACACCAATCGACCCTGCCTCCCGGATGCTTCCGGTGTTCAATCTGGCGAAGCTGTCCAGCGCGGATTGCAGTGCGAACGCACATGCCAGGCCTGCAAGCGCTGCCTGGACTGCAAGCAGTGCGGCACTTCCCAAGTGTCGTCGGGTCTCCCTCATCGAGTCGAACATTTCAGGCAGCCCCCTTCGCGAAGGCACTCGACAGGGAGCTGACCCTGCAGATTTCAAACGATGGGACCAATGAACAGAGCAACGTCGTGACGACTCCCAGGCCAGCGGCCATCAGCATTGCCCCAGCATGCATCGCCGTTATCGCGCTGGGCAGAACGTCTCCCGCAGCAACCAACCGGATTCCCAGCGTATAGGTGACGACAGCGAGCGCACTGCTTGCGGCTCCTGCCGCGATGGATTCCCACATGAGCTGGATGAACACGTCCCGGCGTCGCGCACCCAGTGCACGTCGTATCGCGAGCTCCCGCCGACGGCGCCCCAGGCTGAAGCTCAGCAGCGCCGCCGCGTTGACGATGCACACACCGAGAAGGATCAGTGACAGCCGAAGCTGCATCCTGGCCCGCTCCGGAACCAATCCCAGCCTGTCCAGCCAATCCATCAACGGCCAGAGTGCCACCTGCTGGGTGCCTGGTTCGATCCGAAGGCCCTTTGCCTGCGCATAGGCATTCAGACTCGCGCGGTAGGCGGCGACATCATCTGCGGTGGGCAGCCACGCCCAAAGTTGAAGCCATGAAACGTTGGCCCCTGCAAGATCGGTGTCCTGGTCACCCCCCCAGATCGCCGTCCCGTCCACAACAGTCAGCTTGTCTGCGATTGCGGTTTCAACCGGCAGGTAGATCTCGTCAGGTTCCACAAACGGCCGGCGTGTGAGATCTCCCTGAAACATCGGCACCGGATGCCAATCCTCCGCGACACCCACAACGGTATAGGTACGTCTGCCCAGTTCCAACGGATGGCCAACGCAGTCCTGCGCACACTCGCGCTCGGCGAGCGCACGCGACAGGACCACTATCCGACTCGCAGCATGCCCCTCCTCAGCGGTCCATGCCCGCCCTTGAACAACGGCAATGCCAAGGACACTGAAGACTTCAGACGTGGCGAACCTCGCACGCAGCCTTGCGCTGAACTCTCCCGGCCGGGAGAGCGTCACTGCCCCCCCCGCCATTGCTGCCTGCTTCCACGTCCGGCCCTGGTTCAGAAGTACCTTCGCGTCTGGCCAGGTCAGTGCCTGGCCCGGATCCGGCGAACCCCTGCGCAGTGCATCTGGACGCGCGTCAAGGTACGGGCGGAACAATGCCGAGCTCCGGCCTGGCGCGGGATCCGACGATGCCTGGAGAACAATGGAGAGCATCACGGTCGTGATCCCTACCCCTGCACCCAGCATGAGAGCGATTGTCAGATGAGTGCCGATTCGTTGCTTGAATCGGGCAAGCGAAAGCTGGATGTAGTAGAGCATCATCCAACTGCATCCGGCGTTGGCTTACTGTCGCACCTGTCCATGTGATTCTCACTCCATATCCGTGGAAGCTGAGAGTCTCTGATTGTGAAACTCCGCCTCAAGCGGAGACATGGAATTTGCAACTTTCCTCAGGAAGCACACGTAGCTCCTGGGTCCTGGATAGAGCGACCGCCACTGATGACCAGATCGACGTGACGGAATCTGACGGAAAAGGCCAACTACCGACGTGGAGACAACGCCCGATGCCTGGAGATCTGATCGGGAGTTGGAGGAAGAAGCGTCCCAAAGCAGGTGCAGACGTCAATGTTCTCCTAGACCCAGAAGTACCAGACAGCCCCCGCCACCAACGCTCCCAGCAACACCACCTGCACCACCACATAGCCCACGCCACTGTCGCTCGACTCAGCGGTAATGCGCTTCTGCAGCGCCTCGCTCACATCCGGCGTTTCTTTCTGCTGCGCCTGCTCACGCAACGCCTGCACCAGCGCGCGCTTTTCCGCATCGCGAGGGTCGGTCGGTGGGTTCACAGCAGCTCTCCGGCGGTGGCATGCCGCGTCAGTTCCTGCTTCAGGACCTGGCGCGCGCGGTGCAGGTGGCTCTTGATGGTACCGCGTGCCAGCCCGGTCACCTGTTCGATCTCGGCCAGATCGAAATCCTCCAGGTAGTGCAGGCCGACGATCAGGCGCTGCGGTGCACTCAGCCGTTCCAGTGCCGCGCCGAGCTGACGACCGGCCTGCAGCGCCTCGCTCAACTCGGCCGGTCCGGGGCCTTCATCGCCGATCCCCAGTTCCTCCGGCACCTCCACCGCCACCATCCATTGCGCCTCCAGCCGCCGCCGGCGCAGGTGCTGCAGTGCAGTGGTGTAGGCGACCCGGGAAACCCAAGTGCGCAGCGAGGATTCAAAACGGAACCGGTGCAGCTGGCGGAACACGGCCAGGAAGGTTTCCTGCAGCAGGTCGGCGACCTGGTCGCGGTCGCCCACCATGCGTCCGATCACATGCGCGCAGGTGCGCTGGTGGGTCTCCACCAGCTGCGCGAAGGCCGACTGCGAGCCATCGATGATGGCCCGCACCAGGGCCTGGTCCGCGTCCAGCGGTTCGGCGGGTGCTGCCGTCGCCGCTGCATCGTGGCGGCGACGGCCCCGCAGTGCCGACAACGCTTCGCCGAGCAGGCTCATCCGCGGGGCGCCCCCTGTGCCCGTGGCATGTCCTGACTCAGCCCTTGCGTGCGGCAGGACGGGTGAGGTGCCAAGCCAGCAGCTGGCCGAGGCCGGCACTGCCGACCAGCGCGGCAGCGGCACCAAAGGTCAGGTCACGGGCACCGATGGCTTCCAGCAGGGCCATGGCCAAGGCCAGGCAGACCAGGCTGATGCCCCAGCGCAGCGCGCCCTGGCGGCGGCGCTCCTCTTCCAGCACCGCCAGCGAGCGGATCACCTCCTCCGGCACGTGCGGGGCCACCAGCTTGCTGCGCGCGCGGGCATCGGCAATGGCATGGATCGCGTAGGCGATGCAGATGAAGAGGGTGATCGGGATCAGTTCCTGCATGGTCGGGCTCCTGTTCGGTGGATGATGCGGGTTCAGGAGAATGGATGCGTGGCCACGGCAACCGGTTGCAGCATTTTGCCGATTCCACTGCCATGACCTGTGGCCCCTGCTCCGGGCCCGGACGGCTGCTACCCTTGCCCGGTTTCCCCTTCCGGTGCCGTCCGCCCATGTCCCGAGTGCTGCCCCTGTCCCTCCTGCTGTCGGCCGTGCTGGCCGCACCGGCCGCGCATGCTGCGCCCACGCCGATCACCATCGAACAGGCCATGGCCGACCCGGACTGGATCGGCCCGCCGGTCGAGAAGGCCTGGTGGTCGTGGAACAGCCAGCAGGTGGAGTACCAGCTCAAGCGCAACGGCAGCCCGGTGCGCGATACCTTCCGCCAGCCGGTGGCCGGTGGCGTGGCCGCGCAGGTGGCCGATGACCAGCGCGGCACCCTGGACGTGGCCGAGCCGGTCTACGACCGCAGCCGCAGCCGCAGCGCCTTCGTCCGCAATGGCGATGTGTTCGTGCGCGACCTGCGCAGTGGCGCGCTGACCCAGCTGACCCGCAGCAACGAGCGCGCGGGCAACGTGAACTTCGCCGCCGACAACGGCGTGATCTGGCGCGTCGGCCAGAACTGGTTCCACTGGACCGCCGCCAGCGGCGTGCAGCAGGTGGCCAGCCTCAAGGCCGAGAAGGACCCGCGCACGGCGCCGAAGGCCGACGTGCTGCGCGACCAGCAGCTGCGCACGCTGGAAACCCTGCGCCGCGACCGCGACCAGCGCGAAGCACTGAAGGACCAGGACCAGCGCTGGCGCCAGGCCGACCCGACCCGCGCACCGGGCCCGGTGTACCTGGGCGCCGACGTGGAGATCGCCGACAGCGTGCTGTCGCCCGACCTGACCCACCTGATCGTGGTGACCAAGCCGAAGGACTTCGATGATGGCCGCGGCGGCAAGATGCCGCTGTACGTGACCGAGTCGGGCTACGAGGAAACCGAGGACACCCGCACCCGCGTCGGCCGCAACGGCTTCGAACCGCACACCCTGTGGTACGTGGACGTGCGCACCGGCAAGGCCGAGAAGGTCTCGCTGGCTGGCCTGCCGGGCATCAGCACCGACCCGCTGGCCGAACTGCGCCGCAAGGCCGGCAAGGACGCGCTGAAGGGCGAACGCAGCGTGCAGGTGATGAGCGACTTCATGGGCGGCGGCATCCGCTGGAGCGCCGACGGCCAGCAGGCCGCAGTGATGCTGCGTGCCAACGACAACAAGGACCGCTGGATCATCAGCGTCAACGCCGCCGACGGCCGCGTGCAGAACCGCCATCGCCTGACCGACAACGCCTGGATCAACTGGGGCTTCAACGATTTCGGCTGGATGGCCGATGGCCGCACGCTGTGGCTGCTGTCCGAGGAATCGGGCTTCTCGCACCTGTACACCCAGGCCGGCACTGCCAAGCCGCAGGCGCTGACCAGCGGCAAGTGGGAAACCTCGGCGCCGGTGCCGTCGGCCGATGGCAAGGGCTTCTATTTCCTGTGCAACCAGCAGGCCCCGCATGACTATGAAGTCTGCGCGGTCGATACCGGCAGCCGCCAGGTGCGCGAGCTGACCAGCCTCAACGGCGTGGAAGACTTCTCACTGTCGCCGGACGGCCAGCAGCTGCTGGTGCGCTACTCCGGTGCCTACCTGCCGCCGCAGCTGGCCGTGCTGCCCAGTGCCGGTGGCCAGGCGCGCGTACTGACCGACACCCGCACCGCCGACTACAAGGCACGCCAGTGGATCCAGCCGAAGCTGGTGGCGGTACCGTCCAAGCACGGTGCCGGCGTGGTCTGGGCCAAGTACTACGAGCCGGAAAACAAGGAACCGGGGAAGAAGTACCCGATCGTGATGTTCGTGCACGGCGCCGGCTACCTGCAGAACGTGCACCAGCGCTACCCGGCCTACTTCCGCGAGCAGATGTTCCACAACCTGCTGGTGCAGAAGGGCTACATCGTGCTGGACATGGATTACCGCGGCAGCGAGGGCTACGGCCGCGACTGGCGTACGGCGATCTACCGCAACATGGGCCACCCGGAACTGGAAGACTACAAGGACGGCCTGGACTGGCTGGTCGACACCCAGCAGGGTGACCGCGACCACGCCGGCATCTACGGCGGTTCCTACGGCGGCTTCATGACCTTCATGGCGCTGTTCCGCTCGCCGGGCACGTTCAAGGCCGGCGCCGCGCTGCGCCCGGTGGTCGACTGGCACCAGTACAACCACGGCTACACCAGCAACATCCTCAACACCCCGGACATCGATCCGGAGGCGTACCGCGTGTCCTCGCCGATCGAGTACGCGCAGAACCTGCAGGACAACCTGCTGATCGCCCACGGCATGATGGATGACAACGTGTTCTTCCAGGACTCGGTGAACCTGACCCAGCGCCTGATCGAACTGCACAAGGACAACTGGTCGATCGCACCGTACCCGCTGGAGCGCCACGGCTATGTGCGCGCCGATTCCTGGCTGGACCAGTACAAGCGCATCCTCAAGCTGTTCGAGCAGAACCTGAAGTGAGCAACGCCGCAGCCACGATCCGCATCGTGGCTGCGGTCATCCTGGATGACCGCGGCCGGGCGCTGGTGGTGCGCAAGCACGGCGCCAGCCGCTTCATCCAGCCGGGCGGCAAGCCCGAACCCGGTGAAGCGCCGCTGCAGGCGCTGACCCGCGAACTGGACGAAGAACTCGGTGTGCAGCTGTGCGCCGAAACCGCCATCGCGCTGGGCACGTTCGAGGACTGGGCGGTGAACGAGCCCGGCCATCGCGTGCAGGCACAGGCGTGGTGGGTGCGGGTGGACGGCGCGCCACAGGCGCGTGCCGAGATCGCCGAACTGGCCTGGGTGCCGCTGCAGCCGCCGCACGGCCAGCCCTTGGCACCGTTGAGCGAACACCATATCCTGCCGGCCGTCGCCACACGGGTGACGGCCCGCTGACCGCGCGGGCACCGAATGCAAGGACACCGGATGTCAGTGCCGCTCCCGCCGCCCTCATTGCAGCCCTCGCCCTACCATGCGTGGATTCGACCACTGGTCCAGGCCTCCTTCTGGCTGTCCGCGCTGCTGACCGGCTACTTCGTACTGCAGGGGCTGCTGGTGTGGCCGCTGCACGACGTTCCACTCTGGCAACTGCTGGCCGATGAAGCACAGCATCGGCAGGTGCACAGCCTGACCTGGCTGCTGGCGCACCCGGTGGGTGCCTCGATGATCGCTGCATTGCTCTGCCTGGCCTCGGCCGTGGCCAGCTGGGGCCTGCTGCGCGAGCGCCGCTGGGGCCTGTGGAGCTTTGTGGTGATGCTGCTGTTGAGCGCGCTTGCCAATTTCGCGATCACCTGGTGGCTGGACGTGTTCATGCGCGACGTGATCGTGCTGCTCGCCGACGATCCGGGCATGGAGCAATCGCTGCAGCCGCGGCGCTGGATGATGACCTTCACCCTGCTCGGCACGTCGGTCCTGTTCCTCGGCCTGCAGGGCTGGCTGGCCTGGCGCCTGCTGCGGCCGGACATCCGCTTGCGCTTCCACTGAGCAACATCCATTTTCCGCACGACAAGGACCGTCGCATGCGCTTGCTGAGCCTTCTCCCCGCACTGCTGCTGTTCGCCGCGCTGCCTGTTGCCGCCGGCGCGTTGCACTGCGGCGAATACCGCAGCACCGATGGCGACATGGCGCTGGTGTTCACCACCCCCAGCACCGGCTACCGCCACGACGACGGCAGCGAGCCGCAGCCGCTGTGGGTTGATCGCAGTGCGGCGCAGACGCGCCTGGTCATGCTCGACGATGGCGTGGCGGAGCCGATCCGGATCAGTGCCGATGGCCAGCGCATCGAGGACGAGGGCGTCGTGGTCTACACCCTGCGCCAATCCCGTGCCTGCGCCGTCGAGCCCAGCGCGATGGACGGCAGCTGTCGCGCCGCCGGCAGCCACTGCATTGCGCGGCTGCCCACGGCCTCACCCGGCCACGCCCAGCGCGCGTGCAGCGAAGGCGTCGGCGCGGGCTGCTCTTCACTGCTGCGGCAACTGCGCGATGGCGTAGCTGCGGGCGGAAGCGATGACACCGACGCCGTGCGCTTCGAACGCCCGCCTGTCTGCCGCGAACACACACCCGGGCATGACCTGCAGGCCTGCGAAGCGCTGACTGACGATGCGCTGGGCGCCGCGATGCAGTTGGTGGATGAACGCCTGCAAAGGGAAGACGAAGACACGCTGGAATCGTCGCTTCCGGCCGCTGCACGCAATCATCTGCAGCAGCTGTGCCTGCAGCATCGCAATGGCCGCTTCTGCACCGAAGTGGCCGAACAGCAGTTGATCGCACGGGACCCTGCGTTGGCGGTGCAGGCGCTGCAGGTGGTCTGCGACTCAGGCCGCATCAGTGCCTGCCAACGTACCGCGCCGTTGCAGGCACTCGGTGCTGACCTGCGCCTGGTTCCGGCCCAACAGGTGCCGTGCGGCCGCTACCAGGCCGCCGATGGCGTGATCGACATGCTCGACTTCGGCGATGGCGGCCGGGCCCGCCTGCATGACGGTGCCATCCATCTGCAGCAGAACAGCGAAACCCGTGTGCTGCGCCGGCTCGGCAATGGCGACCTGCTTGGCATGGATGCGCAGACCGGCTATCAGCGTTACCAGCCCGTGCCCGGCACGGCACAATGCACGCCCCCGCGCGAGGGCGATGGTTCGCCGTAGCGCCTGGAGTTTCCCGTTCGATCGTCAAGGAGACGACATGCATTCACCCGCACCGCGCCGCCCCTGGCTGGCCTGGGCGCTGCTGCTGGCCGCGCCGATGGCCGCCGCACAGTCACCGCAATGCGGCCTGTTCAAGGCCGACGAAGGCAGCGGCACGCTGCGCATCAGCTCACCGAACCGCGGCGAGCAGAAGCACTTCGGCAGTGCGCCGTCTCCGGTCGCGTTCCAGCAGATCGACGGAAAGCTGCAACTGGTGAACCTGGAGTACGGCCTGCCCAGCGCACTGCAGGTGCGCGATCGTGGCCGCACGGTCGAGGTGGATGGCACGGTCTACATCTTGCAGGCCCCCGCACAGTGCGCCGCAGCAGCCACGCCGGCTGAAGGCAGCTGCCTGGCCGACGCGGCGGCGTGCCTGGACAACCGTCGTGAAACGAGCCCGGCCGCGCTGGAAGCAGGGTGCCGGGAAGGCGTGCCCGGTATGTGCCTGCAACTGGCTGATCGTTGGCACGAGGAGGCCAAACCCACGGTCGAGGCCGATCCCGCCCTGGCAAAGGCAGCGCTGGACGCCGCTCTGTCCGGCATCAAGCTCCCCGCCGCCTGTGACGACGGTGGCTTCGAACAGGGAACCCCGGCGTGTGCCGCCGCACTCGAGGCCGATCCCGCAGTGCAGGAGCAGCTGGTCAAGGCGGCGATGACGGCAGCCATGACCGAAGCCATGGTGACGATGACGGCGCCGACCGTGCCGGTGATCATTCCGGCTGAGCGGCGGCAACAGCTGTTGCGGCTGTGCCGCGAAGTACCGCACGGCGGCTTCTGCACCCGCGTGGCTGAGCTGTCCTGGGAGGCGGGAGACCCCCAGCAGGCGGTGCAGGCCCTGGCTGCGGCCTGCCCCCCCGGCAATGACACCGCCACCTGCGGCCGCCTTCCGGCGCTGCAGGCGGTGGGTGCATCGCTGCAACCGCTGCCGGCAACGGTCCTGCCCTGCGGCAATTACCGGTCCGACGGCGGCCTGATGGACACGCTGGATTTCGGTGACGCCGGTCTGGTCGGTGTGGGCTGGAGCAGCCATCTTCGCGCGCGCGTCGAAAAAGGCGACATCCGCATCCGCCACGACCGGGACGGCGACTTCGTGCTGCGCCCGCTGCCCGGCGGCCAGTTGCTGGGCCTGGATAACTGGACCCGCTTCCAGGTGTTCGCCCCGACCGGGGAGGGCCCGACCCGGTGCAGTGCACCGAAGCAGTTCAAGGTGCTGCCACTGCCACAGGACTGCCCGCTGGCGCTGGCCAACGAGGACGGAGCCGAAGCCTGCTGCGCGCAGGGCAAGCTGCAGGGCTGCAACATTCTTGGCAACCGTCTCGCGCTGTCCGGAAACTGGATGCAGGCCGTCGAGCACTACACCACGGTCTGCCGTGCCGGCGTCCGCGAAGGGTGCGAGAACCTGGTCACCGCGCAGGGCAACGGTGCCGAAGTGAGCGCACGAGCACTCCTGGAGCAGCTGTGCAAGGCCGACCGCAGCGGCCTGCATGTGGCCTGCGACGTGCTCGGAACCCAGAACTGGGAGCTGATCACACTGGGCGGTGCCCTGCAGAAGGCGGTTGACGGGGCGACCGTGGACGACGCTCCGGCGCCACGCAATTCCAACCGCAAGCGCTGAGCCCGCCAGGGCCTGTCCGCAGCTTCGGGCGGGCCCTGATTGTCGTGATCGACATACCCGGGTCCACTTGCTCCCACCAGCCTGCAAGGGTTTCCGACGGAAATCACTGCTGCGTCCGAGCGGCTCCCTATCATGGATTTCACTGGAACTGGCGGGCGTGCTCAGGTCATCGCCCAATGCGCACTCCAGCATCTCCATTCGTACCGAGAAGGCGAAATGCCGCTAGTTGCTCCGCGCTTGCTTGCCTGGTCGCCCCTGACCGGCGCCCTTCTGCTGTTCCTTTCCTTTCCAACCTTGGCATCCGGGGTCGCGTGCGGCGTCTTCAGTAACGAGTACGGAAGCTCGAAGCTTGTTGTCGAGGCACCGGATAGAGGACATGCAATCTCCCACGATGGAAGTCATTCCCGATTCGCGCTGCAACAATCCGGGGACGACATGATCATCGTCAACCTCAGCACCGGCTATGCCCGCTCCGTGGGTGCAGATCAGAGCGGACAGGCTCTTCACGACGATGGAACGCACTACTCGCTGATCGAACCGTCGCAGTGCTCGGCCGCACTTAGGCATCCCGCAGACAGCTGTCTCGCAGATCCCAAGCGATGCTTGGACATGCGGCATTCCATGGAAACCACCGCTCTTGAGAGTGCATGTGCGGAAGGCGTGCCCTACATGTGCATGGCATTGCCGGAGAAGTACATCGAGCGTCTGATCGATACCGGCACCATTGCTCCGCCGGGGGAACTGGCCACCAGAATGCGGGCGACGCTGGAGAGGCAGCTGGCCGCGATGCCGCTGCCCGCCGAGTGCCTGGATCCCGACAGCACCACCTCAGGGCAAGCGTGTCTGGCTCAGCTCGAGGAAGAACCCGAGCTATTGAGTTCATTCAGGAACGCGATTGTCGCCGCTTCTTTGGGGCTGCATGCAGCCACTGTGGCCACCGCCACCCTTCCAAAGGATCACAGGGAAACGTTGCATGACTTCTGCACGAAGACGCCTGATGGTGCGTTCTGCCACAAAGTTGCCGATCTGCATGCTTCGGCAGGCGACCTTGGACGGGCAACAGAGGCCCTGGAACTGGCATGCACCGGTGGTCGGAGCCTCGACTGCGCATTGCTGAAACCACTCCGGGGACTGGGCCCGGACCTGCAGCCAGCCAAGGGCGTGGAGCTTCCGCAAGGAACGTTCGTCTCGTCGGGCGGGATCATAAGCTTCCTGACCTTCACGGAAGACGGCAGTGTCTCCGCGCCCTTCGGCCAGCTGCAGGCCCGGCTGGAAAATGACCGGATCCATCTCAAGCATGCAAGGGTTGGAGAGCTGATCTTCCAGCCGCTGCTCAACGGAGATCTGCTCGGCATCGGACAGCACGTTGGATTCGACTACTTCAGGGCGACCGAGTAGGAGGGGCTGATGGCCACGTCTCCAAGGGACGGGGCCTTCCGGCGGTGCGTGGCCGTTGCGGTAAAGTACGCGCCATGAACGAATTCGAGCGCGTGCGCGCCTACCTCACCGACCTGCAGGACCGCATCTGTGCGGCGATCGAGGCCGTCGATGGCCATGCCCGCTTCCAGGAAGACCTGTGGCAGCGGGCCGAGGGCGGTGGCGGGCGCACCCGCGTGCTGCGCGATGGTGCAGTGTTCGAGCAGGCCGGTATCGGCTTTTCCGATGTGTCCGGCAGCCGCCTGCCGCCGTCGGCTTCGGCCAACCGCCCGGAACTGGCCGGCGCCTCCTGGCGCGCCACCGGCGTGTCGCTGGTGTTCCACCCGCTCAACCCCTACGTGCCGACCACCCATGCCAACGTGCGCTTCTTCCAGGCACAGCGCGACGGCGAAGTGGTGGCCAGCTGGTTCGGCGGCGGCTTCGACCTGACCCCGTTCTATCCGTTCGACGAGGACGTGCAGCACTGGCACCGGGTTGCGCGCGACCTGTGCACGCCGTTCGGCGAAGAACGCTATGCCGCACACAAGCGCTGGTGCGACGAGTACTTCTTCCTGCGCCACCGCAATGAAACGCGCGGTGTCGGCGGTCTGTTCTTCGACGACCTGCACGGCGACTTCGAGCGCGATTTCGATTATCTGCGCGCGGTCGGTGATGGCTTCCTCGATGCCTACCTGCCGATCGTGCAGCAGCGCAAGAACGCCGCCTATGGAGAGCGCGAACGCGAGTTCCAGCTGTACCGTCGCGGCCGCTATGTGGAGTTCAACCTGGTCTATGACCGCGGCACGCTGTTCGGTCTGCAGAGCGGTGGCCGCAGCGAAAGCATCCTCATGAGCCTGCCGCCGCGGGTGCGCTGGGAGTACGGCTTCAGTCCGGAAGCGGGCAGCGCCGAGGCGCGCCTGGCCGACTATCTGGTGCCGCGCGACTGGCTCTGATCTTCCGGCGCCACGCCTGACCCGTGGCACTTTCTCCTGCCTGTGGTGCGCCCCGCGCCGGACAGGCCCTGCCCCACTTTCCTCAAGGATGACCCCATGTCTGCTGCTGTTTCCCTCCGCCCCCGCGCTGCGGGCTGGCGCGCCCTGCTGTTGCTTGCATTGGCCTCGGCCAGCCTGCCGGCCGCCGCGCAGTCGATGGCCTGCGGCACCTACAATGACAGCAGCGGCAACACCACGCTGACCCTGGAGAGCGACGGCCACGGCTTCCTGTCCGGCCCCTACCAGGCCACCGAGGAGCTGCGCATCGCCCGCCAGGAAGACGTGCTCGGTACCGGCAACCTGTCCACGGGCCAGCTGGAAAACTGGTACTTCTCGGACAACGACCGCACGATCAGCACGCCCTATCGCGAGTTCACCCGCGAGCACGCCGCCGCCTGCAAGACGATGCCGGAGCCCGTCGAGGACGGTTGCGTGATGAACACCTCCGAGTGCCTGGAGGCGCTGCCCGAGGCCGCACCCGTGAAACTGCACGCCTGGTGTGCCGAGGGCGTGGGCGCAGCCTGCATGCGACTGCTGGAGACCTACCAGCAGCAGGCCAAGGACGCAGCCCCGGCGCCTGCACGGGCCGAGCCGCCGAAGCCGGAGATCTGCAAGGAGGATTCCGCGTCCTTCAACGCCGAGGGCTGCCGGGCGATCGCCGAGGTGATCGGCCTGGAGATGATCGGCAAGTCGCTGCTCGGGCTGCAGCATTCGGTCGAGCCTGCGTTACTGCCCGCGCAGCTCGATGAGCTGGCCGCACTGTGCCGGCAGCAGCACGGCGAGACCTTCTGCGCCGACGTTGCCGAGGTGCTGTGGAGCGGCGGGCGCCTTTCGCAGGCCCACGAAGCGCTGCAGCTGTCGTGCGCGCAGCGCGTGGACGGCGTGGCCTGCGGCCGCGGCCAGGCACTTGCCAGCCTGGCCGCTGCACCGGCCGCTGCACTGGCCCCGGTGCCGGCCACCGCGCTGCCCTGTGGCAGCTTTGAAGCCGGGTACAGCGTGCTCTCGCAGCTGCGCTTCCTCGATGGCGGCCTGGTTGAGGCCGAGGGCCGCGACCAGCGCCTGCGCGCGCGCCTGCAGGACGGCCGCATCTTCATCCGTCGCGATGTCGGCAGCGACTTCGTACTGCAGCCGCTGAAGAACGGAAACCTGGCCAGCGTCGACGGCGGCAACCGCTTTGCCTATTACGAGCGCAAGCCCGCCACAGGCAATGCCACCTGCACACCGCCGGTGGCCTTCGTGGAGATCCCGCTGCCGCTGGATTGCCCGACCCTGGCCCGCAAGGACGGCGCAAAGGCCTGCTGCACCGATGGCAAGCTGCTGGGCTGCAAGGTCGCCGGCGAAGCGCTGTTCGAGTCCGAAAAATGGGCCGCGTCGCTGCCCTACTTCGAGACGCTGTGCGGCGCGGGCGTGCGCGAAGGGTGCCTGGCATTGGCAGCGGTGTATTCGCACACCGCAGACCCGAAGATCCCGCAGGCCATGGCGGCGATCTGCGCGAAGGATGGCAAGGGCACGCACGTGGCCTGTGATGTGGACGCCACCCGCAACTGGCCGGCGCTGAAGGCCGAAGCCACCCCCTGACGCCCGGCACCCATGGAGCCGGGCGCAAGGCAGCCGAGCATGGGCTCGGCTACAGGGTCAGGTGCTCTTCCTGGGGATGATCGTGA
The DNA here is from genome assembly GCF_056482105.1 of Stenotrophomonas sp. 78350_Sma. Lineage (NCBI taxonomy): Bacteria > Pseudomonadati > Pseudomonadota > Gammaproteobacteria > Lysobacterales > Lysobacteraceae > Stenotrophomonas > Stenotrophomonas sp. 78350_Sma. The sequence goes on from NZ_CM151182.1 coordinate 4,641,933, forward strand.
TGTGCCCGTTGATCTCCAGCAGGGCCAGCTCGACATCCCCCACGCCCAGGCAGCCCTGCTGGCGCATGGCGGCCTCGAAATCAGCACGGGTGACCTGCTCCCGGCGCAGAACGGCATCGAACAGGCGCCCATCACGCGCGATCACCACGGGTTCTCCTTCCACCAGACGCTCGATCCGCCGGCTGCGGGTACTCACCCAGCCCACCCCGTAGTTGAGCAGGATCAGGGTCGCCGCCAGCAACAGGCCGCCCCCCAGGGAGGTGTCGGTACCCAGTAGCGCGTTCTGTACCGCGTTGCCCAGCAACACCACCAGCAGCACGTCGAAGGGCGTGATCTGCCCCAGCGGACGTTTTCCGCTGAGCCGGACCATGCCCAGCACCACCACGTAGACCACCACCGCGCGCAGGATGAACTCCCACCACGGCATTGCCAGTGCGAACAGGTCGGGCATTGTCTTCCCCTGCGGAGCGGTGGCCCAGCGTGGCGCAGGCCATGGCGTCTGGCAACGGCACAAATAAAAAGCCCCGCTGACCAGGGGGAGGTCAACGGGGCCGGGGAACGGGCACTTGGGGAGGAGTCCCCGTTCCGAGATCTGCTCCAGGGGATGGGAGAGATCCACAACAGGCGTTGCGCCTGTCGAGAGTTATAGAAGCACTCCGAACACTAACGGTTCGTGAAGGGACCCAATTTAATGAACCTCGCTCAGGGCAACATTCATGATCGAGTCAGAAACCTTTGGCGAATGAACGAATTCACGTCGTTTTCGGCCTGAACCCCCCTCAGTGCGCTTCGTCCCAGTTGTTGCCGATGCCGGTATCGACCACCAGCGGCACCCGCAGTTTGGCCGCTTGCGACATGCGCTCGACCACCTGCAAACGCAACTCCTCGACGAAACTGCTTTCGGTTTCGAACACCAGTTCATCGTGCACCTGCAGGATCATCCGCGCCGGTGCGCCGCTGTCACGCAGCCACTGATCCACGTCCACCATCGCCCGCTTGATGATGTCCGCCGCCGTCCCCTGCATCGGTGCGTTGATCGCGGCACGTTCGGCACCGGCGCGCAGGCCCTGGTTACGTGCATGAATGTCGTTCAGGTACAGGCGGCGGCCGAACAGGGTTTCCACATAGCCCTGGTCGCGGGCCTGCTGGCGCATCCGCTCCATGAAGTCGCGCACGCCCGGGTAGCGGCTGAAGTACAGCGCCACGTAGTCCTGCGCCTGGCCCCGGTCGATGCCCAGGTTGCGGGCCAGGCCGAAGGCGCTCATGCCGTACATCAGGCCGAAGTTGATCGCCTTGGCAGCGCGGCGCTCGTTCGGGGTCACTTCCTCCAGCGTACGCCCGAACACCTCGGCGGCGGTGGCACGGTGCACGTCGGCGCCCTGCTCGAAGGCACGCACCAGGCCCGGGTCCCCGGACAGGTGGGCCATGATCCGCAGCTCGATCTGGGAGTAGTCGGCGGCCAGCAGCTGGAAGCCGTCCGGGGCGATGAACGCGCGGCGGATGCGACGGCCATCCTCGGTGCGGATCGGGATGTTCTGCAGGTTCGGGTCCGACGAGGACAGGCGCCCGGTGGCGGCACCGGACTGGTGGTAGCTGGTATGCACGCGGCCGGTGTCCGGGTTGACCATCTCCGGCAGCTTGTCGGTGTAGGTGCTGCGCAGCTTGGCCAGGCCGCGGTAGTCGAGGATCACCCGCGGCAGCTCGTGCTGGTCGGCAATCGCCTCCAGCGCCTCTTCATTGGTGCTGGGCTGGCCTTTGGGGGTCTTCACCACCGCCGGCAGCTTCAACTCATCGAACAGCACCGCCTGCAGCTGCTTGGGCGAATCCAGGTTGAAGCTGCGCCCGGCCAGTTCGGTGGCCTTCTGCTGCGCGGCCAGCATGCGCGAGGACAGGTCCTGGCTCTGCCGGCGCAGTTCGTCGGTGTCGATCCGCACGCCGTTGGCTTCGATCGTGGTCAGCACCGGCACCAGCGGCATCTCGATGTCGCGGTACACGCTGTCCAGCGCCGGCTCGGCCAGCAGCTGCGGCTGCAGCGCGTGGTGCAGGCGCAGGGTGATGTCGGCGTCCTCGGCCGCATAGCGGCTGGCTTCGTCGATGCCCACCTGCGAGAACGGAATCTGCTTGGCGCCCTTGCCGGCCACGTCCTCGAACTTGATGGTGTTGTAGCCCAGGTAACGCAGGGCCAGTGAATCCATGTCGTGGCGGGTGGCGGTGGAGTTGAGCACGAAGCTCTCAAGCATGGTGTCGTCGTGGTAGCCCTGCACCTCCACGCCATGGCGGCGCAGCACGTGCAGGTCGTACTTGCCGTGCTGGCCCAGCTTCTTCTTCGCTGGGTCCTGCAGCGCCGGGCGCAGTGCATCCAGCACCTGCTGCAGCGGCAGCTGCGCCGGTGCGCCAGGATAGTCGTGGCCAACCGGGATGTAGGCGGCCTTGCCCGGCTCGACCGCCAGGCTGACACCGACCAGGCGCGCGCGCATCGCGTCCAGCGCGTCTGTCTCGGTATCGAAACTGATCAGGTCCGCCTGCTGCAGGTGCTCAACCCAGGCCTGCAGCTGTTCGGTGGTCAACACGGTCTCGTAGTCACCCGGTACCGCCAGCGCCGGATCCAGCGTGCCGGCGGCCGGCGCCTCGGCGCTGCCGCGGGCAAAGCCAGCCGCGGTACCGCGCAGGCTCGGCGTCGCTTCGCTGGCGGCCGTCGGCGCCGGCAGCGGCGCACCCAGCTCCTTCAGCGCCTGGGTGAAGCCGTAGCGCGCATACAGCTCGGTCAGCTCCGGCACGTCCTGCTCGCGCAGGGCCAGCGTGGTCGGGCTGGCATCCAGCTCCACATCGGTGCGGATGGTCACCAGTTCGCGGTTCAGCGGCAGGCGCTCCAGCGCCGCGCGCAGGTTCTCGCCGATCTTGCCCTTCATGGTCGGCGCAGCGGCCATCACGCCGTCCAGGTGCTGGTACTCGGCCAGCCACTTGGCGGCGGTCTTCGGCCCGCACTTCTCCACGCCCGGCACGTTGTCGACGGTGTCGCCCATCAGCGCCAGCAGGTCGATGATCTGGTCGGCGCGCACGCCGAACTTCTCCATCACCGCCGCGTCCGAATCCATGCGACTGCCAGTCATGGTGTTGACCAGCTCGATGCCCGGGCGCACCAGCTGGGCGAAGTCCTTGTCGCCGGTGGAAATGGTCACCTTCAGGTCCTGCGCCACGCCCTGCAGGGCCAGCGTGCCGATCACATCGTCGGCTTCCACGCCGGGAATGCGCAGGATGCTGATGCCCAGTGCTTCGACGATGCGGCACATCGGCTCGACCTGGCTGCGCAGTTCATCGGGCATCGGCGGGCGGTTGGCCTTGTACTGGTCGTACAGGTCATCGCGGAAGGTCTTGCCTGGTGCATCGACCACGAACGCCACGTAGGCCGGGCGCTCCTTCAGTGTCGAGCGCAGCATGTTGACCACGCCGAACAGCGCGCCGGTGGGTTCGCCCTGTGCATTGGACAGGGGCGGCAGCGCGTGGAACGCGCGGTACAGGTAACTGGACCCGTCGATCAGGACTAATCTGCTCATGGGTCGATTCTACGCGCCCGTGCCTGCACCGCGGCGACACGGCAGGTGCCCGGCGATGGGGCATAATCAAGGCTCATTCCAGGCAAAGGCCCCCGCCGATGAAGACCCTGATGCTGGCTTCCCTGCTCCTGCTCGCTGGCTGCGCCAGCATGGGTGGCGCGGGCGCTCCCCCGGTGGACGTCAAGGGCGCGGATGTGTCCAAGCGCACCATGGACAACGGCGATGTCATCGAGGAATACCGCGTGTCCGGCCAGCTGCGCATGGTCAAGGTGACCCCGTCGCGCGGCGCCCCGTTCTACATGTACGACAAGAACGGCGATGGCCGTTTCGACAACGACAAGGACGGCGTGTCGCCGGTGTACTGGAAGCTGTACAGCTGGTGAGGTGACCGGCATCGAACCGGGCGGAGTGGCCACACTCCGCCCGGTTCAACGGGTCATTGCACGCAACCCGCCGCGTCACCGTCACAGGCTCGCGCCAGCCCCGTCGGCAACCGGATCCCGGGGTGCGTGATGCCGATCGCACGCGGCTCGATGGTGGCCGCAGCCGCATCGACGTAGACCGCCCGCGGCAGCACCGCGCCCTGCGCACGCACGCCGGGGCCCATCGCAGCAGGATCAGGGCCAGGATCAGGTCCACCGCCCATTGTCAGAGGGCGGCCATCTGCGCCCACGGCATGGAAATAGGCCGGCGGCCGGCCGACGAAATCGACCTCGTAAGTACTGCTCGTGCTGGTCAGATGGATCGGCGCAGGCTGGGTGCCGATACCGCCGCTGGACCACCAACGACTGCTGCCGGCCAGCACCGGCGTGGTGCCCAGCTGGCGGATGTCACCCTCCTGGACCTTCAGGTAGAACGCACTGCTGCCGGCGTCGACGCTGAATGCGCTGCCGTTGACGGTGGCCAGGGTCAGGTTGCCGGTGTTGGTCAGGCTGAAGCCCGCAGGCGACTGGAAATCGCCCAGGTTGCCGATGGCATTGGCCACGAACAATGACGCATTGCCCAGCGTCGTTGGACCGACCGCGCGACCGCTGAGCTGGTCGGCGAACAGGCGGCCACTGGCGCTGGAACGGATCGCACCGGCCGACTGCAGCCGGAGTCTGCCCGCCTGCAGGCTGCCATCGATCTGCAGATCCCCGCCACGCACGTCGAGCAGGCCCTGTGCGCCGGCCTGCACAGTGCCGGTCACCTGCAGCCCCTGCTGGGTCTGCAGTTCCAGGCCCTGGCTGCTGAAATCGCCGAGCGTCGCAATGCGGTTGTCGCCGCGCAGGCGGGCGTTGCCACCCGCGCTGCCCTGCAGGCGTTGTGCGGCCAGCACGCCACCGCTCTGGGTCAGCGCACCCGCGCTGCCAAGCTGCAGTACGCCTGTCGCCAGCACATCGTGGGCGAGCTGCAGGTCCTGGCCGCTGTGCAGCGTGATGTTGTTGCCGCGCAGTGCCGCCGGAAGCTGCAGGGCACCGACCGCGAGCAATTGCAGGTCACCGCTGCCGGTATCGATCCGGGTGCCGGGCAGCTGCAGTGCTCCACCCGCCTGCAGGCGTACCGTCGCATTGCGGTTGTCGAGTGAGGCCACGCGCAGGTCACCCGCGGCGGCCAGGTCGATGCCGACGCCGGTCAGTGCAACCGCACCACGCAGGTCATTGTCCGAACGTGCCAATGCGATGCCCGCGTCGCTGCGCAGGTCAGCGCTTCCATCCACACGCAGTGCGCCACTCTGATCGATGCCGTCGCGGCCCTCGGCCTGCAGGTTGCCACCGACGTGGGTCGTACCCAGATGCAGCTGCTGTCCGTCCAGCACCACGTTGCCAACGATGTCCACCGTGCCCAGGGCCAAACGCCCACCACTTCGCGCAACCAGGCTGTCTGCTGTCACGCGTTGAAGCTGCAGGGTGCCATCGGCGGCCAGTGCCACCTGCCGCCCCTGCACCGTGACAGCGTCGCCGAAACGGTTGCCACCTGCCTGCAGATCAATGGCACCGCCGGCATTCAGGCGAGTGGTGCCTGCCACCTGCACGCCGCCCTGCTGGCGGATGCCTCCTGCGCTGGCCAGCGCCAGTCTGCCCCCTGCACTCACGCTGCCCAGCAACAGCGAAGCAGCCACCACGTCGATATCGCCGCCAGCCAGGTCGAGCGCGCCGTCGAAGCGGTTGCCGGACTGGTCCAGGGTGATGGCCGAACCTGCCTGGAAGCGGCTGTTGCCTGCGACCTGCAGCGCATCGGACTGGGTGATCGCACCGCTGCTGTTCACCTGCAGCGCACCCAGCACCGAGGTGGCACCCAACCGCACGCCGTTGCCACCGAGCTGCACGTCACGCATGGCCTGCAGGTTCTGCAGGTCCAGCGCCGTACTGCTGGTCAGTGTGATGTCACGGCCCTGTACCTGCAGTGCACTGCCCAGCCGGTTGCCGGTATTGCCCAGCAAGATATCGGTGCTGGCCCGCAAATCGCTGTTACTGCCGAAGGTCAGGGTGCCGCTGCCCTGGCGGATGTCACCAGTGCGCGCGGTGGCCTGCAGCAGCCCCCCCATGGATGCGCCGTCGAACAGCAGCGATGTAGCGTTGAGACTGGCAGCTGCAGCGACATTGGCATTGGCCAGCGACATCGCACCGCCACTGTAGGCGTCCAGCGTGGTGGTATCGATGCCGTCCAACGCCAGCCCCGACAGCGCCTGGATGCGCGCCTGGTTGCCCTTCAGGGAAACCTTGCCGCCGAAGATGTTGGGATAGGCATCGAGTACCAGATTGCCGGCGGGGCCTGCGCTGAAGCTGGCGTCGCCACCAACGGTGAACGCACCGCCCTGGGTGAAGCCGGAGCTGCTGGTGACGTCAAGCCGACCTGTCGTCCGGATCGCCTTGGTGGTTACGCTCGAGCCCTTCAGCTCCAGATCGGTCAACCAGGCGCCAGCGGTGGTCCCTGCTCCCGATTGCAGTTCAAGCGTGCCGTGCGCGTTGAGCGCCAGGCTGCTCAGCCCGTCACCGCTGCCGTCGACGCGACCGACCACCACATTGCCATTGTTGCTGCGGATGCTGAGCCAGCGCGGCGTGCTCGCGGCCAGGTTGACGTTGCCCAGTTGGATCGCGCCGTCGGTCGTGATGCTGCCGCCGAGCTGGAGCGGACCGGCACTGTTGATGCCCAGGCTGGCAAGCGCCTGGCGACTGCCCACGTCACCGGCAAACACCACGTCGAGTCCGCTCGTGAGCGTCAACGCATGCGACCCATCGATACGGCCGCGGAAGTTGATCTGGCCGAGCTGGCTGTTCAGCGTGCTGTCGCCGGTGAGCACGGCATCGCCCTGGAAGTACTGCAGGCCGATGCTCCTGCCACTGGCGGGAAGCTGCACGACATCGGCGATCGTCCACAGGCTGGCCACGTCGAAACCGGAAATTGCCAGCGTGCCTTTGGCATAGAGGTAGCTGGTATCGCCCTTCAGCGACACCGCGCCGGCAAACTGGTTGACCGGCCTGCCCATGCTGTCCACCTGGTTCAGAAGGACCGAACCACTGGCGTCGATGTGGGTGGTCCCACCGATATCCAGCGCACTACCGGCGGTCTGCTGGAGCGATCCACCCAGATTCAGCCGCAGGTTGTCCGACAGGATGGTGTTGCCCAGCTGCAGATTGCCCGCACGCAGTTCGGCTTTCCTGCCCAGGAGGCTGACCTCGCCGCTGAAGCGGTTTCCTCCGTCAACCAGGTTGATGTCGCCCAGGCTCTTGAACCGCGCGCGGCCATCGACCTGGTAGCTGCCCAGCTGGACCAGGCTCGCCACGGAATCGATGTCGAGATTGCCCTTGCTGATGATGCCGCGACCGTTGAAGAGCTGTCCGGTGATGCTGACATCGGCGGCACTGATGTTGCCGTTGACCTGGACCCGGCCGGAGGTACTCAGCGCCAGGTTGTAGCCGCCGCTGACATTGCTGGAGATGCCGTCGGTGGTGATGGTGCCGCCACCGGTGCTGACCAGTTGGGTAGCGCCGGCCAGGCGCACGTCACCCTGCAGCAGGATTTCACCATTGGCGACGATGCGGCTGCCCAGTGTGAGGGTGTCGGCACCGCCGTAGATGCGATCGAATGCGCCGCGGGTCCCCACTGCGCCACCCAGCGTGAGCTGGCGAGCGCTCAGGTTCAGCGAGCCGCCATCGCCATCGAGTGTGCCACCGAAGCGCAGGCTGCCACCCACGGATGACAGGTTGCGCGAACCGAACACCTGCACCGGACCATCGAAAGCGAGCATGCCGGTGGCACTGACATCGCCGAACAGGCGAGCGCCGGTACCGGTGGTGACGGACAGGCTCTGCAGAGCGGTGTTGCCACCGATGGCACGGGAGAAGGTCGTCAGCCCGCTGGATTCAACCGCCAGATGGTAGCTGCCATCGACACTGCCATCGAACTGGACCGTACTGCCCTGCAGCGTCGAGTTGCCCCGCAGTATCACCGGTGACTGATAGGTCTGATCACCGGTGGTGATGATCGTGCCGCTCAGGTCGATGGTGCTGCCCTGCGCGGCCAGGCTGCGGGCGTTGATGTTGCCCAACCCGAGTGTGCCGCTGCTGACCAGCGCGATACCACCGCCATTGGCACTGACCCGGTTGCCGAAGCTGTTTCCGGAATGGGTCAAGGTGATGTTGCCGGTGCCGGCGTCAAGCGCGGTGAAGCCGCCGACCGACAAGGCATCGCCGTTGGACAGACCGATGGACGTGGCCAGCGTCAGGTCGGAGCCCACGCTGCCGCCGATGCTTCCGATGCGGTTGCTGCTCTGCCCCAGGGTTGCGCCGCCCTGGAGGGCCAGGGTCAGTGCCCCCTCCAGCGCGCCGCTGGCCTGCACGACATTGTTCGCTGCAACGTTGATCGAGTCGGCCTTGACGTCACCGTTCAGCATGACGTCACCGTTGGCTCCGCCATTGAGCGCGACGGAGCCGGCCTGGAGACGGCCACCATCGATCTGGATCGCAACGGGGCCGCCGACTGCGTTGCCGACCACCGCCACCGTATCGGCGGTGATGGCGGCATTGCTGGTCACCACCGGGGCCGTGCTGTGGATGGTGAGACTGCCATCACCGGCGTCGATCGCATTGGCGGTGATCGTACCGCCAGCATTGATGCCTGTGCTGGACAAACCCGGGCCCATCAACGCGGTCATGCTGATGCTGCGTGCATCGAGGACGCCGACATTGCTGACGCCGGTACCGGCCACGGTGCTGGGTGCAGTGGCGGCAAATGCCAGGCGCGACATGCCGTCCGGGGACACGCCGCTCACCACCGTGGCTGCACCGGCGGCCACCAGATCGATATTGCCGTTGGCCGCGTAGATGGACCCGCTGTTGGAGACCGCGCCACCAATCAGGCTGATGCCACCGGCCGCAGCGCGCAGCGTGCCACCCAGATTGCTGACCACGCCAGTACTGCCACCGCCAGCCAGCTGGAAGGCGGCCGGCAGCGGACCACCATCCATCGGCAGTCCCGGCGTACCCGGCATCAGGGTACTGGCCAGCAGTCCGCCAACATTGACGCTGGCAGTGCCGGTGAAGGTGATGCCCGCCGGGTTGATCAGGAACACCTGGCCGGATGACAGCAGCTGGCCACTGATGATGCTGGCCGAACTGCCGGTGACCAGGTTGATGGCCGTCGATTGCGAGCCCTGTTGCATGTTGAACTGCACTACATCGCCGGTGCCGATGCTGAAGCTGCTCCACTGGATGAGCGCGGACTGGCTGGCCTGGGTGACGGTCATCACGTTGCCGTTGGTGTTGATCGCCCCGGAGCCTGCGATGATGCTGCCGTTCTGTGGCAGGACAACCTGCGCCATGGCAGGCAGGCTGCCGGTCAGCAGCAGCGCCGCCGTCAGCGGCGCCAGCCACAGCGTGCGGCACGTGCGTTGTGGCGCACAGCGGCGCGGCCCGCGTGCGAATTCTGCGGCGACCTGCACCTGGCCCAGCGAAGGATTGAAGACGAGTCGGTAGATACGGTTCATGGTCGCTCCTCAGAAGGTCAGGCCAAGCCGCGCATACACGCGGACATCGCGGCCGTCACCCGGTCGCAGGGCGCTGGTCGGCTTGGCCGCCGCCACACGCAGTTCGAGGTTCTTCCACTGGCGCAGGCGGAAAGTCGCGCCCATGCCCACCGATGCCAGATCGGCCGGTGCCTCCACACCATCGATATCGAACACGCGCGCCTGGTCAGCGAACACGTCCAGCTCCAGCACTTCGCGCCACGGCACCCCGCGGAACGGCGAGACCACGTCGCCGAAACCCGGCGCATCGACGTGGTACTCCAGCGCTCCGTACCAGCCACGATCGCCCAGCGTCTCGCCCTGCGCATAACCCCGCACGCTGTCGTTGCCACCCACCTGGAACTGCTCCAGCGCCGGCAGCGAGTTGTTGCTGTACTGGCCATTGAACTTGAACAGCAGGCGCTGGCTGCGGCTGAGATACTGCAGCCGCAGCAGGCCCAGGCGCACTACGGTGAAGCGGCTGTCGCGGGTCGGGTTGATCGCATCGAAGTCGGCCGAGCGATCATGCAGCGACTGGCGCACGCTCAACTGCGCCAGGTTGATGCCATGCAGGCGCGCATCGTTGTGGCGCAGGCTCGCGCCCACTTCGGCCACGTCGTACTTCTGTTTGGACAGCACCAGGCCCAGCGCTTCAAAGCGTGAGCTCTCGCGGATGTAGCGCATCGAGCTGGTCATCTGCAGGTCGGGACGGTTGATGAACTTCCAGTCGGCACCGGCATAGGCCTGCGAGGCGGGGCCCTTGAGCTTGAAGCCACGCAGGATGCCGTCGTCCACCTCCAGTTCACTGCGGTTGGCACCGGCCAGCACCGACAGCCCCTGCACCACCTGCAACGGCACGCTGTAGGACAGCGCGCCAGCGCGACTGGCCTGCGGATCGAACGCATACGTGCCACTGGCCGCAAATACATCGCCCAGTCCCAGCGGACTGTTCCAGGTGACGCCCAACTGGGCGCGCCCGCGACCGGTCAGCTCGGTGCCGTGGTTGTCCACGCTCGTACTGATTTCGTACGGCCGGCCGCTTTCGCGTGCGACCAGTACAAGATCGGTTTCCCCTACGTTCTCGCCAGGCTGCAGCACCGAGGACACGGATACACCGGGCAGGTCACGTGCATACAGCAACGCGCTGTCGATGTCGGCCTGGCGCAGCGGGTGCCCGCGCAGGCGCTCGGCGACGTTGCTGAGCACATGCGTGCGATAGCGCTGGTTCCCTTGCACCACCACCTTGCCGATGCGACCTTCCAGCACGCGCACTTCGATGCGTCCTTCGGCATCGAGTTTCTGCGGAGGCAGATAGGCAACGCTGACCAGGAAGCCTGCCTTGCGATAGGCCGCCGTCACTGCATCCGCCGCCCCCTGCAACTGGGCGAAGTCCAGCGAGATCACGTCCGCGCCGTGCGCCAGACTGGCGAAGTAGGCATCCAGCACTGCCTGTACCTGTGCAGGCGTGATACCACGTTGCGGATGGTCCCCGACGTCACTGGCGCGGAAACCGCGTACCTGCAGGGTTTGGCTGCCGGTGCGCGCGGCCATGCCGGGCAGGTCAACCGTGGATGGCGCATCGGCCTGCTGCGCGGCAGCGACTACTGGCAGGGCCGCAGACAGCAGCAGTGCGAACGACGATCGATTCAATGGCACGAATGTGTCCTCCAATGACGACGGATGTCCAAGACAATGGACAGCACCCGCCAGTCCCCGGGCGGAGCGCATGAAAGAGACAGGCGCAGCAGGACGCGCTGGCATCCAGCAGGCGATTCGCCCACTGCCCAGACATGCGTGCACCTCAACAACCCCGCGCGGAGGATGCCACAAAGAATGAACGGCCACGCGTGCCGTTCGTAACCGTTCGTCGGACGTATCTGTGCATGGCCGATGGCTTCGGCACATGGATCGATCTGAATGCATGTGCGCCGCTCAGGGCCCACAAAAGATGACGCCGGCGCGCATCCTGCGGCCGGCGTCGGGTCCCCTCCCCGGGAACGCTTGAATCAGTGGGTGTGGATCAGCGGATGACCAGCACCGGCAGGGTGCTGCGCGCCAGCACTTCCGCGGTCTGGCTGCCCAGCAGCACGCGGGTCACGCCACGGCGGCCATGCGAGGTCATCACGATCAGGTCGCTGTTGCGCTCGCCCGCCGTCTCGATGATGCCATCGGCCGCATAGCGGTCCAGCACATGCACCGGATTGGCGGTAATGCCCTGCTCGGCGGCCTTGGCCAGCGCGGGCTGAAGGACCTTCTGCGCGCCTTCCTCGCGGTCTGCCTTGTACTCCGGGCTGTTCATGTAGCCCACGCTCCAGCCCATGGCGTCGTACATGCCGACGGCCCACGGCTCGGAAACGGTCACGATATCAACCTCGGCATTGAGGTCCTTGGCCAGCTCCAGGCCCTTGGCCAGGCCCTTGTCGGCCAGCTCGGACCCGTCGGTGGCAATCAGGATGCGCTTGTACATGGTGGGGCTCCGTAGCGATCTGCCAGATGGGAACGACACCATTGCACACCGGATGTGCAGGCCGCGCCTTGAGCAGGATCAATCCGGCGCCGCGCAGCGGCGTGTGCGCACCGTCGGCTTGCGTACCCACTGACCGCGGCGCATGCTGACCAAGCGGTATCGGGCCGCCCCGGGAGAACGTTGATGCAGGACAGCAAGCCAACACCACGAAGCCCCCTCAGGATCATCCTGTGGAGCCTCGCCGCCACCTTCGTCCTGCTCTGCGGCGGCTATTACCTGGGCAAGGATCTTGCCCAGCGCGACAACGCCCGGCAGTCAGCCGGCCGATAACCTGCTCCTGTAGAGCCGAGCCCATGCTCGGCTGCTTCTGGCGGGAAAAGCAGCCGAGCATGGGCTCGGCTCTACAACAATGTCGCTCAGGCGATCTGCACCACGCGTGCGTTCTGGCACAGCGGATAACTGGCCACGAACCCGGCGATCGCATCGCGCATCGCCTCGAACGATTCGCCATACATGTACAGCGCGGTTTCGGTCGGGCCCTGCCACCAGCTGCAGATCTCGCCCAGGCCGTCGATGTTCTCGGACAGCTGCTCGAACACGTGGTTGGAATCGCACTGCTCGTAGACTTCGTCCGGCAGGGTCAGGCCATCCAGGTAGATGCCCAGGCCCTCGGTGACGCCGAAGCTGCGGTCGGCCTCGCCCGCCCCCTGCAACTGCGAACCCTTCGGCGCACCCAGCTGTTCCAGCAGGTCGATCAGCTTCGGCACGCCATCGGCATCGACCAGCGCCACTTCGATATCGCCGTATTCGACCTCGCCCAGATCGGAGATCGCGGTACCGCCGCCGACGATCTCGCCGATCTCGGCGGCCTGCATCAATGCGTCGAGCGGATCCTCGAACAGTTCGTGGCGATGCTCCGGCTGCAGCCGGGCGTTCAACTTCACGGTGACGTGCAGCGTGGGTTCGGTCATGGGGCGTTCCTGGAAGAAGTCAGGCCCCATTGTAGAGTCGAAGGTAGCGGCAGGAGCCGCTGCCCTCGGCTCTACAACAGCCTGTCAACGCAGGAATGGCGTGACCTTGCGCTTCAGCAGCTCCACCAGCACCGGGTCCATGTAGTCGTAGTCATCGGGGATATCCAGGCAGATCACCCGCTTGCCGTTCAGCCATGCCTTGTAGCGGCTGGATAACCGGTTGCGGTGCGCCTTCTCCATCACGAACACCAGGTCCGCCCACTGCAGCAGCTCCGGGCTGAGCACTTCATCCGCGTCGGCCAGCAACCCGGCCGATGCGGTTTCGATGCCCGGCCACTCGGCGAACACCTGCTCGGCCGTCGGGCTGCGCAGGCGGTTCTGACTGCAGAGGAAGAGCACGTTGCGGGTCATGAGCGCAGCCTAATCGGGGTCGGATCCCTTTTCCAACGGAAAAGGGATCCGACCCCTGAACGGTGATCAGATCACCGTCAGGTTGGCGTACGCCATCACCAGCCACTTGCTGCCGGCGTCGGCGAACTCGACCTGCACGCGGGCATGGGCGCCGCTGCCTTCGTAGTCGGTCACCATGCCTTCGCCGAACTTGGGATGGGTGACCAGCGCGCCCAGCTTCAGCGGCGGTGCCTCGATGGAGGCATGGCCCATCACCCGGCTGCTGCCCAGCGATGCCGGCCGCGAGACCTGCACCTTCGGGCGCACTTCGTGCAGCAGTTCGCGCGGGATTTCGCGCAGGAAGCGCGACGGCAGGCTGTAGTTGTCCTGGCCGTGGATGCGGCGCGACTCGGCATAGCTCAGCACCAGCTTCTGGCGCGCGCGGGTGATGCCGACGTAGGCCAGGCGGCGCTCTTCTTCAAGCCGCCCGCTTTCCTCCAGCGAGCGCGCACTGGGGAACAGGCCTTCTTCCAGGCCGGCCAGGAACACCAGCGGAAACTCCAGGCCCTTGGCCGAGTGCAGGGTCATCAGCTGCACGCCGTCCTCGCCCGCCTGCGCCTGGCCCTCGCCGGCCTCCAGCGCGGCGTAGGCCAGGAATGCGACCAGCTCGTCCATGTCCTCGCCCACTTCCTCGATGTCGTCGGCGCGGCGCACGAAGCGCGATGCCACCGAGACCAGTTCGTCGAGGTTGTCGGTACGCGATTCCGAATCCAGCGCGTTGCGGCTTTCCTTGCTCCAGTGCTCGCGCAGCTGCGAGCGCGCCAGCACGTGGTCCACGCGCTCGGCCAGGGTCATGTGCAGGGTCTGCGCCTGCAGCTCGTTGACCAGCACCAGGAAGCCGGCCAGTGCATTGCGCGCACGTGCGGCCAGCGCGCTGCCCTGGGTGACCAGCATGGTCGCTTCCCACAGCGAGATGCCCTGCGCGCGTGCCTCGCGGCGCACTTCGTCCAGCGTGCGGTCGCCGATGCCACGGGTGGGCGTGTTGACCGCGCGCTCGAAGGCGGCGTCATCGTTGCGGTTGGACAGCAGGCGCAGGTAGGCCAGTGCGTCCTTGATTTCGGCACGCTCGAAGAAGCGCATGCCACCGTACACGCGGTACGGCACCTGTTCGCTCAGCAGCGCTTCTTCCAGCGCGCGCGACTGCGCGTTGCTGCGGTAGAGCACGGCCACTTCGGTGTAGCTGCCACCATCGCGCACCCATTGGCGGGCACGCTCGACGATGTAGCGCGCCTCGTCCATCTCGTTGTACGCGGCGTACAGGTCGATCGGCTCGCCGTCGCCGCTGTCGGTCCACAGCTGCTTGCCGATGCGATCCGGGTTGTGCGCGATCACCGCATTGGCGGCACCGAGGATGTTGGCGGTGGAGCGGTAGTTCTGTTCCAGGCGGATGGTCTGCGCGCCCGGGAAGTCGCGCAGGAAGCCCTGCACGTTCTCGACCTTGGCACCGCGCCAACCGTAGATGGCCTGGTCATCGTCGCCAACCACGAACACGTGGCCGGAATCGCCGGCCAGCACGCGCACGAAGGCGTACTGGATGGCATTGGTGTCCTGGAACTCGTCCACCAGGATTTCGCGGAAGCGCGCGCGGTAGTGCGCCAGCAGGGCCGGGTTGTCACGCAGCAGTTCGTGCGCGCGCAGCAGCAGTTCGGCGAAGTCGACCAGGCCGGCGCGGTCGCAGCGCGCCTGGTACTCGATGTAGGCCTGGCGCATGGTTTCCAGCCACGCGTCGTGCGGTTCGGGCTGGATGTGCTGCGGGCGGCGGCCTTCGTCCTTCTGCGCGTTGATCCACCACGCGATCTGCTTGGCCGGGTATTTGCCGTCGTCCAGTTCCAGCGCCTGCACCACGCGCTTGACCAGCCGCAGTTGATCGTCCGAGTCCATCACCTGGAAGCCTTCGGGCAGCTTCGCGTCCTGCCAGTGCAGGCGCAGCAGGCGGTTGGCCAGGCCGTGGAAGGTACCGATCCACATGCCACGGCTGCCATTGGGCAGCTGTGCGTCGATGCGGTGGCGCATCTCGCCGGCCGCCTTGTTGGTGAAGGTCACCGCGAAAATGCCGTGGGTCGGCACGCCATCGACTTCATGCAGCCAGGCAATGCGGTGGGTAAGTACGCGGGTCTTGCCGGAACCGGCACCGGCCAGCACCAGGTGGTGGCCGGGGGGAGCGGAGACGGCTTCGCGCTGGGCCGGGTTCAGGCCATCAAGCAGGTGGGAGACATCCATGCCCCCATTTTACGGCATCGCCGTCGCGGCTCCTGCGACCACCTGGGTGGCCAGTGCGTGCGCCTGCTGACGCAGTTCAGGCACCGCCAGGCTTTCCCACAGGCTGCCGATGCGCAGGCTGCCCAGCACGCCCAGCCGTGCCTGCGGCTGGCCACCGGAGGCACACAGGCGATCGCCCGGCACCGAGCTGTCCAGGCCCAGCCCATGCGGGCCGGGGCGCGCCAGCCCATCGGCCTGCAGCTGTTGCAGCAACGGATTGCGCAGCGCACTGGCGCGGGTTTCGACGCCGGTGGCGTTGATCACGCCGCCGATCATCCACTGCTGTTCCTCGCCCGAGGCATCCCGGCCGGACAACTGCACGGCATCGCCATCACGCCAGGTGCGTTGCAGGCGGGCGCGGTGGACGCGCAGCTGGCCGCTGTCGATCAACGCCTGCAGCTGAACATCCACCTCTTCGGCGATGCGGTGGCGATGCACATCCCAGTAGCGCACCGCATGGCGCAGGAAGCGGCGCTGGTCGGCCTCATCGAGGCTGCACCACAGCGCCTGCCCGTGCGGGCGGATGCGGTCCATCACGCCCTGCCATGGCAGGCCGTCGGCCTGTGCCTGGCGAGCGAACCCGCGCAACGCGCGCAGGCGCTGACGCAGGTTCATCGGCAGCAGCGTGGCCGGGTCGAACGTGGGTAGGCCCCCATGTGCGTGCGGCAGCGGCAGCAGGCCGTGGCGCGAGATCACATGCAGCGGGCCGGTGTGGCCGGCGGCAACCAGCGCCAGCACGGTGTCGGCCATGCTCAGGCCGGAGCCGACGATGGCCACGGCCTGTTCGCCGGCAAGGGTGCGCACACCGTCGTAGTCCCAGGCCTCGATCACGTCATCGGCGGGCAGCGCATCGGCGCCGGCCACCGGCAGCGGGCGCATGCTGTTGCCAGTGGCCAGCACCGCCTGCGCGGCGTGCAGCGTGTGGCCATCGCCGAGTGCCAGCTGGTAGCCGTGGTCGTCCGGCTGCAGGCCCAGCACCGGCTGTGCGATCACCTGCAGCTGCGCCGGGCTGGCGGCGGCGGCCTCCTGCAGGCGCTGCTGCAGATAAGCCGCAAAGTAGTGGCGGCACACGTAACGCTCGCCCAGCACCTCGCGCGCCTCGCCCGGGTAGGCGTCGGCGGCCATCAGGTAGTCGAGGAAATCGCCAGGCTGGTCGGCAAACGCACTCATCTTCGCCGCCGGCACGTTCAGCAGATGCTCCGGCCACGGCGTGGCATAGGCGATGCCCTGGGCCAGCTGCGAGGCCGGTTCGAAAATGGCCAGCGCCAGCGGCGCCTTCGCCTGGCGCAATACCTGGATCGCCACCAGCACCCCGGCCGCACCACCACCGATGATTGCCAGGTCCAGTTCGCCATTACGCGGTGAATCAGTCATGTGCCGATTGTAGGCCATCGGCGATGACAGGCCGGATTGCCGAAATGGGCGGCCGGCATTGCCTTACATCAACGCGTCGGCCAGCCGTGCGATGCCCTCGCGGCTGCGCCGCCACGTGGGGCGGCTGCGCCACTGCTGCAGATCCAGCTGCCGCGACTCGCGCAGGTAGCCATCCTCGATCGCGCACAGCTGCTGCACCAGCGCGCGGTCGTAGCAGATCAGGCCGATTTCGGCATTCAGTGCGAACGAGCGGATATCCATGTTGATCGAGCCGAGCACAGCGATGTCCTCATCCACGCTCATGTGCTTGGCGTGCAGGAACTGCGGCTCGTACAGCGCGATGCGCACGCCACAGCGCAGCAGCTCGTCGTAGTAGGCCTCCTGTGCCCACGAGGTCAGCCGCTGGTTGTTGCTGGCCGACAGGATCAGCTGCACTTCCACGCCGGACAACGCCGCGATGCGCAGCGCGCTGAGCGTGGCTTCGTCAGGCACGAAGTACGGGGTGACCAACACCAGCCGGCGCCGCGCCAGGTGGATCAGCGCCGCCACCGCATCACGTGCGTTGCTATAGGGATAGGCCGGGCCGCTGGGCAGCAGCTGGGTGGCGATGTCGTCGCTGCACTCGGGCACATCGGCGATCACGTCCAGGCGCTGGCCGGTTTCCATGTACCAGTCGCTGGCGAACACCGCTTCCAGATGCGCCACCGCCGGGCCGCGCACGCGCGCCACCAGCTCTCGGTTCGGGTGGCCGGGCACGAACTGCGGGCCCGCCAGGTTCTGCGAACCGACGTAGGCCACTTCGTTGTCGATCACCGCGATCTTGCGGTGGTTGCGCAGGTCCATGCGCCCGCTGCGGCGCCAGCGCAGGCCGCCGGGCAGCATCGCGCGCACTTCGATGTCGCGCGCTTCCAGGCGCTTGCGATAGGCGCGCAGGCCGCGCTTGGCACCCACCGCATCGAGCAGCACGCGGCATTGCACGCCACGCGCCGCTGCACGCTGCAGCGCCTCGACCACCGCCTCGCCCACCGCGTCGTCGAACATCAGGTAGTACAGCAGATGCACGCGGTCTTCGGCCTGGTCGATGTCGGCGATCAGCGTGTGCAGCGATTCGTCGTAGTCGGTCAGCAGGTCCACCGCGTTGCCGTGCACCGGCATGAAGTCGCCCTGGCGCTGCACCAGCGGCACGATCTCGGCGCTGGCGGTGTCCGGCTGCGGGGTCCAGCGCAGGCGATGCTGCAGCGCCTGTTCCTCGCGGATGACCTGCGAGGCCTCGGCCTGGCGGCGAATACGCTCGCGCGACAGCCACGGGTGGCCGAACAGCAGGTACAGCGGCAGGCCCAGCAGGGGCACGAAGCCGACCAGCAGCAGCCAGCTGCGCGCCGCACCCGGCGTGGTGCGGGTGGGGATCCAGCACAGCGCGACCAGCCGGATCAGCCAGTCGATCAGCAGCAGGTAGGAACCCAGCAACCACTCGAACAGCATCGTGTCGCCCGTCGGGAGGTGATGGGCCATTCTGCCCAGCGGGGTGTGTAGAGTCGAGCCGCGCTCGACTGCCTTGAACCAGCGTGTCGACCAAGGTCGATACGTACCGGGCGGACAGCGTGCCGACCAACGGTCAGCACCCACCACGGCAATGGCGGAGCAGCCGGCAGCCGCCCTGGAATGCCGGGCATGAAAAAACCCGCCACAAGGGCGGGTTTCTTCGCGGGGACCAGCAATCCTTGCGGATTACTTGATCTTGCCTTCCTTGTACAGGACGTGCTTGCGCACGACCGGATCGTACTTCAGGAATTCCATCTTCCCCGGGGTGTTCTTCTTGTTCTTGTCGGTCGTGTAGAAGTGGCCGGTACCGGCCGAGGAAATCATACGGACCTTATCGCGCTTGCCTGCCATGATGCTTTACTCCTCAGACCTTTTCGCCGCGCGCACGCAGCTCAGCCAGAACGGAATCAATGCCGTTCTTGTCGATGGTGCGCAGTGCATGCGCGGAAACACGAAGCTTGACCCAGCGGTTTTCGCTGGCCACCCAGAAACGGCGCTCGTGCAGATTCGGCAGGAAACGACGACGGGTCTTGTTGTTGGCGTGCGAGACGTTGTTACCCGTCTGCACTCGCTTGCCGGAAACCTGGCATACGCGGGACATTGCGCACCTCGATAGTAGTAGTTGTCAGCCCGTAGCCCGGGAGACGGCGGCCTCGATGGTTGCCCACCACACGTCAAGAGAATCAAAGGGTTACGCTGGCGTTGGGCGGCCGGGGACGTGCTCCCGGGGGCGCCGCCCGGTAGAAAACCGGACACAGCGAGCCGCGCATTATGCACGTGTTCAAGCACTTGCGCAAGTTACCCACAGGCTGGGGCTGAACGCGACGGCCGCCCCCTGTAGAGCCGAGCTATGCTCGGCTGCTGCGTCCCGGAACGCCTGAGCCGAGCATGGGCTCGGCTCTACAACAATGACCGACCCGGCTCAGCGCAGGTGCGGGATCACCTGGGCCAGCAGATGGGCATCCTTCAGCGCACCGTGCAGTCCCCGGGTGCCGGGAATGCGCAGGCGCTGCAGCACATCATCCAGCTTGTTGCCCTGGCCCGGCCAGCGCCCGCGCGCCAGCTTCAGGCTGCAGGTGATGCGGCAATGCTGGGCCAGCGTGACGGGGATGCCGGCCAGGCGCAGCTCATTGTCGAGGAAACCCACATCGAAGGTGGCGTTGTGCGCGATCATCTCGCTGCCGCGCAGGAAGTCGAGCAGTTCGGCGGCCTTGCTGGAAAACAGTGGCTTGCCCACCAGCATCGCGTCGCTGATGCCATGTACCCGCTGCGCGCCCCAATCGACCTTGCGCTGCGGCTGCAGGTAGGTGTGGAACTGGCGGCCGGTGAGCTGACCATCGACCAGTTCGACGGCACCGATTTCGATCACGCGATGGCCCAGGCGGTGGGAGATGCCGGTGGTTTCGGTATCCAGTGCGACGATGCGACTCATGCGTGAGGCTGTTTCCTGTTGCGTGTTGTGGTGATTTTCGCACGCCCGGTGCGTGTCACCCCAACACCTCCACCACCCAATCGATGAACACCCGCAGCCGCTGGCTCATGTGCCGGTTCGGCGGAAACATCACGTGCATCGGCATTGGCGGCAGCTGCCAGTCCTGCAACACCGGCATCAGCTCGCCGCGCGCCACGTGCGGCTCGGCCATATAGCTGGGCAGCGCGACCACGCCGAGCCCCGCCAGCGCAGCCGCCAGATACGCGTTGCCGTCGTCGAAGCCGACTGTATAGCGGCCCTGCACCTCGATGCGCTCATCGCCGCGCTTCGCATTGAACACTCGGGCACGGCCGCTACGCGGGCTGAGGAAGCCGACCATGTGGTGGTCCGGCCCTTCCAGCGCGCGCGGGTCGGACGGCACGCCGAAACGTTGCACGTACGCCGGGCTGGCGTGGAAACCAATCTGCAGCGCAGCCAACGGCCGTGCCACCAGCGCCGGGTCGGCCGGGGTGCCACCGCGGATCACGCAATCGACGTTGTCGGCGATGACATCGACCTCGCGGTCGCTGACGCCGATATCCAGCTGGATCTCCGGGTAACGCGCCTGGAAATCCGGCAGCGCCGGTACCAGCCGCAACCGCGCATACGGCCCGGGCACATCCACGCGCAGGCGTCCGCGCGGCTGGGCGGCCGCATCGCCCAGCCCGCCCTCTACCTCGTCCAGCTCGGCCAGCAGGCGGGCGATGCGCGGGTAATAGGCCGCGCCATCGGCGGTGACGCTGACCCGCCGGGTGGTGCGGTTGAGCAGGCGCAACCGCAGGTGCGCCTCCAGCTGCTGCACCAGCTGCGTAACCGTGGTGCGGCTGACCTGCAGGGTGTGCGCGGCGCGGGTGAAGCTGCCCGTTTCCACCACCCGGGCAAACGCCCGCATCGCCTCGAAACGGTCCATGGCCGGCCGTGATTGTTTGGGATTAGCAACCAATCTAGGCCGATCATCGCGGTTTATCCAGACAGCGCTGGCAGGGAGGATGGTGTTCTCTCCCACGGGATCTTCCCCATGTCACAGCGTGATGTCGTTTTCCCCGCCGGCCGACAGGCCCTGTACGAGCGCAACCGCTACTCGCCGGCGATCCGATCCAATGGCTTCCTGTTCGTCTCCGGCCAGGTCGGCAGCCGCGAGGACGGCTCGCCCGAGCCGGACTTCGAGGCGCAGGTGCGCCGCGCCTTCGAGAATCTCAATGCGGTGCTTGCCGCCGCCGGCTGCACGTTCGATGACGTGGTCGACGTGACCGTGTTCCTGGTCGACCCGGAAACGAACTTCGAGAAGGCCTGGGCGATCGTGCCCGAGTACTGGGGCGAGGCGCCGCACCCGACCCTGACCGGTATCGGCGTGACCTGGCTGTACGGGTTCCAGTTCGAGATCAAGGTGATCGCGAAGCTGCCGTGACACGGGTAGTGCCGGCCGCTGGCCGGCAGCGTGGTGGGGTCGAAAAGCGTGTCGACCAAGGTCGACACCTACCGGGACGGCTGGTCGCGCGAAAGCAGCCGAGCGTGGGCTACAGAAGCGCATCCCGGTGTCCCACCCCACGGGCCGAAAGGCGTGCCGACCAAGGTCGGCACCCACCAGGGCAGGAGGTCGGCCCCTACCGGGACAGGAGGCCCCCAGGCCACCCACCTGAACGGGAGGTTCCGACGAATTCCCGAGGTGACCATTGATATTGTATCCGGCGAAAACCGCTTGCTAGCCTCCCTTCCATGCGCCGGATCACCCGCCAACTGCGTACGTACCTGATGATGCTGCTGATGGCGGCATTCGTGGTCGTGCCGGTGGCCGACGCACTGGTGTGTGCGGTGGAACCGCATGCCAGCAGCGCCCATGTCGAGTCCCTTGCGGACGATGCAGGCGGCGACAGCGACAGCAAGCACACGGGTGCCTGCACGCATAACCACTGCCATCACTCCACGCTGAGCCTGCCAGCGAATGATTTCGCCGCCTTCGGTACGCCGCTGCCGGCGCGCTGGATGAATGCCGGCGACGTGGCGACCTATGCGGTCGCCCAGGATGAATTGACGCGTCCCCCCCGGGCGTGAGTTGAGCGCGTCCCGCAATCGCGGGCTCCCGTTTCACTCACAACCGGAATCCCCCTATGTCGATCCTGACACCTCGGTCGCCGCGCGCGGCCGGGCTGGTCGTCGCCGTGTTGCTGGGCCTGGCCCCGGCAATGCAGGCGTCGGCACAAGCCGCCCCCTCCTACGACACCCTGCTTGAACGCCTGGACCAGCTGCCCGGCACCCGTGTGGGTACGGCGCTGGCCGAGGCCGCCGATGCGCGCGCCGACCAGGCCCGTGCGTTGCCCAACCCTTCCCTTTCCTACTCCGCCGAAAACGCCTGGGGCACCGGCTCCTATGGCGGCATGGGCAAGGCCGATACCGTGCTCACCCTGTCCCAGCCGCTGGAGGTCTGGGGCCAGCGTGGCGCGCGCGTCCGCGCCGCCCGCGCCGAGGCCCAGGCCGCCAACCTGCGTGGCGCGCAGAGCCGCAGTGACGTGGCCAGCCAGCTGGCGGTGGTCTATGCACAGGCGGAAAGTGCACTGCGCCGTTACACGCTGGCCGAAGAAGCACTGTCACTGACCCGCGATGACGCCAACGCCGTCAACGCCATGGTCAAGCAGGGCCGCGAACCGCAGCTGCGCGCGGTGCAGGCACAGAGCGAGGTGGCCAACGCCAGTGCTTCACTGGATGAGGCGCAGGCCTTCCGTGATGCCGCGCTGGCCCGCCTGGCCGGTGCCGCGCTGCTGGATGCGCCGGTGCAATCGATCAACGACAGCCTGCTCGACCGCGCGCCACCGCTGCCGCGCGGTGCCACCGATACCGCACTGGCGGTGCGCATCGCCGAAGCAGAGGCCGATGCGGCGGGCAAGCTGGTCGACGTGGAGCGCAAGCGCGCCCTGCCTGATCTCAGTGTCACCGCCGCGCAGACCCGCTTCCGCGAAGGCGGCGAGCGTGCCTACAACCTCGGGGTCAGCCTCAGCATCCCGCTGTTCGACCGCAACCGTGGCGGCATCCGCGCCGCCAATGCCGACCAGCGCGCGGCCGAGGCACGCCTGGACCAGCAGCGCCGCGACAGTGAGGCCGCACGCCTGTCAGCCGTGGCCGGGCTGAAGGCGGCCAGCAGCCGTACCCGTGCCGCCGATGAAAGTGTGGTCGCCGCCGAAGAAGCCTATCGCCTCGCACGCGTTGGCTTCGACGCCGGGCGCATCTCGCAGCTGGAACTGCGCAGCACGCGCAGCGCCCTCATCGCCGCCCGTGGCACCGCCGTGGATGCGCGCCTGTCGCGCGTCGGCGCGGAAATCGATCTTGCCCGCCTGGAAGGGCGCGCACCTTTTGTGGAGGCCCCATGACTCTCTCCCGTTCCTTCCCCCTGATCGGCGGCCTCCTGCTGACCGTGTTCCTGGCCGGCTGCGCTGGCAACGCGCAGACACCTGCAAATGACGACCCCGCCGCGGCCAAGGCGGGCGCCGACGATGGCCATGGCCACGCCGCCGACAGCAAGGAAGCCAAGGCAGAAACCGCGAAGTCGCCGGCTGACGCCGACGAAGGCGTGGTGCAGCTGACGCCAGAGCAGATCAAGGCCTCCGGTATCGAGGTGGTCGCGATCGGTCGCGGCGGTGGCGGTTCAACCCGCCTCGCCGGCCGGGTCGAACCGTCGGTGGGCGCTCGCGCCTCGGTGGCTTCGACCGTGACCGGCCGCGTCGAGCGCGTGCTGGTCGCGCCGGGCACGGCGGTGAAGCAGAACCAGGCACTGGCCATCGTGGTCAGCGGCGAAGCCGCGGTGTTCCGTGCCAACGCGCTGGCCGCATCGGCCGAGGCCGAAGCCGCGCGCCTGGCCTATGGCCGCGACAAGGCCCTGGTCGACCAGGGCGTGGTCGCCCGCCAGGAAATGGAAGCCTCGCGTGCACGTTCGCTGGCAGCACAGGCCCAGGCCGCTGCCGCTCAGGCCCAGGCCGCCGCCAACGGTGCGCCCGATGCCAGCGGCCGCGTGCGCATCACCAGCCCGGTGGCCGGCATCGTCGGCAACGTGCAGGTCACCCCGGGCGGCGTGGTCGCCGCCGGCAGCGCGGTGGCCGACGTCGCCGACCCGACGATGAATGAGCTGGTGTTCACCGCACCGCCGGCGCTGGCCGCGCAGGTCACGCCGGGCATGAAGCTGGAAGTGAGCGTACCGGGTGGCAGCTTCACCGCCACCGTCACCGGTTCGGCCGCCGATGTCCGCCAGCAGGGCGGCGTCGCGGTGATCCGCGCCACGCCGGTGGACGCCTCGTTGCCACCGGCAGGTTCGCCGGTATCGGCCGTGGTGGTCACCGAAGGCCAGGACGGCTCGCTCAGCGTCCCGGCCGATGCGGTGCAGAACGTCGATGGCAGCAGTGCGGTGTTCGTGGCCGTCGAAGGCGGCTTCAAGGTGCAGCCGGTGCTGGCTGGCCGTCGTGCCGGTGATCGCATCGAGATCCTCGGTGGCCTGAGCGGCAGCGAGCGCATCGTTGGCAGCAACGCCTTCCTGCTCAAGGCCGAACTGGCCAAGGGCGAAGCCGAGCACGGCCACTGAGGAGGCGACCATGTTCAAGCTGATCATTGAAACAGCGGTGCGCCACCGCTGGCTGGTGGTGTTCATGGCGGCGCTGATCGCCGCGGTGGGCCTGTTCCAGCTGGGCAAGCTGCCGATCGACGCGGTGCCGGACATCACCAACCGCCAGGTGCAGATCAACACGGTGGCACCGGCGCTGACACCGGAGCAGATCGAGCGGCAGGTGACCTACCCGCTGGAAACCGCGCTGGCCGGCATTCCCGGCCTGACCACCACGCGTTCGCTGTCGCGCAATGGCTTCTCGCAGGTGACCGCGATCTTCACCGATGCCACCGACATCTACTTCGCCCGCCAGCAGGTGGCCGAACGCATGCGCGAGGCATCGGAAGACCTGCCCGATGGCGCATCGCCGATGCTGTCGCCGGTCACCACCGGTCTCGGCGAAGTGCTGATGTGGACGGTGGACTTCACCGCGTTCGATCCAGCCAAGCTGGCCAAGCCCGGTGAAGCCGGCTGGCAGGCCGGCGAGGTCTACCGCACGCCGGAAGGCAACCTGCTGCGGACACCCGAAGAACGTGCGACCTACCTGCGCACCGTGCAGGACTGGATCATCGCGCCGCAGATGCGTTCCAGCCCGGGGCTGGCCGGCGTCGATACGGTCGGCGGCTACGTCAAGGAATACGGCGTGCATCCGGACAGCGCCAGGCTGGCCGCGCATGGCCTCGGCCTGGCCGACCTGGTCACTGCCCTGCAGCGTTCCAACGTACAGGCCGGTGCCGGTTTCGTGCAGCGTGCCGGCGAAGGCCTGGTGGTACGTGCAGACGGCCTGGCGCTGACCACCGATGACCTGGCACAGGCTCCGGTGGCCACCCGCAATGGCGTGGTGGTGCGCGTGGCCGATGTGGCCACGGTGGAACTGAGCCGCGCGCCGCGCCTGGGCGCGGCCAGCCGCAACGGTCACGAAGCCGTGCTCGGCACCGCGCTGATGATTGCCGGTGGCAACAGCCGCACCGTGGCGCAGGCTGCCGCGGCGCGCCTTGAACAGGTGAACAAGTCGCTGCCGGCCGACATCGTGGCGGCACCGGTGCTGGACCGCAGCGTACTGGTCAATTCCACCATCAAGACCGTGGCCAAGAACCTCACCGAGGGCGCGCTGCTGGTGGTGGTGGTGCTGTTCCTGCTGCTGGGCAACCTGCGCGCAGCGACGATCACCGCGCTGGTGATTCCGCTGTCGTTCCTGTTCGCAGTAATCGGCATGAACCGCTTCGGCATCAGCGGCAACCTGATGAGCCTGGGTGCGCTGGACTTCGGCATCCTGGTGGACGGTGCGGTGATCGTGGTTGAGTCGACGCTGCTGATGCTGGGCCAGCGCCGCGCCGAACTGGGCCGTGCGCTGACCGCGATGGAACGCCTGCGTGTAGCCGCCGATTCGGCGCTGAAGATGGCGAGGCCGGCGGCGTTCGGCCAACTGATCATCCTGCTGGTGTTCGCGCCGATCCTCACCCTGGAAGGCGTGGAGGGCAAGACGTTCCACCCGATGGCGGCCACCTTCATGCTGGCCCTGGTCGGTGCCTTCATCTTCTCCTTCACCTTCGTGCCGGCGATGGCCGCGCTGCTGGTGCGCGAGCCCAAGGTGAAGGACGGCGATGCCCATGCGGATGATGGCGAGCACGAAACGAAGTTGATCCGCGTGCTGCGCGCGCGCATCGAGCCGGTGGTGCGCAAGGCCGTGGCACATCCGCGCACGGTGCTGGCCGGTGCGGTGATGATGGTGGTGGTGGGCATCGGCTCGTTCTCGCTGCTGGGCCGCGAGTTCATGCCGACCCTGGACGAAGGCAACGTGGCGATGCAGGCCCTGCGCGTGCCGTCGACCTCGCTGGAGCAGTCATTGGCGATGCAGCTGGCGCTGGAAAAAGCGATCGCCAAACAGCCTGAAGTAGAGACAGTGTTCTCGCGTACCGGTACCGCCGAGGCGGCGATCGATCCGATGCCGACCAACATCTCCGACAGCGTGATCGTGCTGAAGCCGCGCAAGGACTGGCCTGATCCGAAGCTGGACAAGGAGGCGCTGGTGGCGCGCTTCGAAAAACTGGCCGGGCAGCAGCTGGGCAACAGCTTCGAGTTCAGCCAGCCGATCGAACTGCGCTTCAACGAACTGATTTCCGGCGTGCGTACCGACCTGGCGGTGATGATCTTCGGCGATGACTTCAGCCAGCTGCAGAAGGTGGCCGACCAGGTGGCGCTGAAGCTGCGTGCGGTGAACGGCGCGGCCGACGTGCGGGTGGAACAGATCTCCGGCCTGCCCACGCTGAACGTGGCGATCGACCACGTGGCGGCGGCGCAGTACGGGCTGACCGCCGCGGACGTGAGTGATGCACTGTCCACCGGCATCGGCGGTACCGCAGCGGGCAAGATCTTCGAAGGTGATCGACGCTTCAACGTGGTGGTGCGGCTGGACGATGCCTCGCGCAACGATCCGGACCAGCTGGCCTCACTGCCGATCGCCACGCCGTCGGGGCTGGTGATTCCGCTGTCGTCGGTGGCGCGCATTACCGTGAGCGAAGGGCCGAACCAGATCAGCCGCAACAACGGCAGCCGCCGCGTGGTGGTGCAGGCCAACGTGCGTGGGCGTGACCTGGGTGGCTTCGTCGGCGAGGCACAGGCAGCGGTGGCCGACGTGGCGCTGCCGCCGGGTGCCTACCTGACCTGGGGTGGCCAGTTCGAGAACCTGCAGCGCGCGGAGAAGCGGCTGGCGACGGTGGTGCCGGTGGTGTTCCTGCTGATCGGCAGCCTGCTGTTCATGGCCCTGCGCAGCGGCAAGGAAGCCATTCTGGTGTTCAGCTGCGTGCCGCTGGCGCTGGTCGGCGGCATCCTCGCGCTGCTGCTGCGTGGCATGCCGTTCTCGGTGTCAGCGGCGGTCGGCTTCATCGCCGTCTCCGGCGTGGCCACCTTGAACGGCCTGGTGCTGATGCAGGCGATCCGCGAACGCCTGGACGCCGGTGACCTGCCGCTGCAGGCAGCGATCAACGGTGCCTCCAGCCGCATCCGCGCGGTGCTGACCACGGCGCTGGTGGCGATCGTCGGCTTCATTCCGATGGCGATCGCCAGCGGTTCCGGTGCGGAAGTGCAGAAGCCGTTGGCGACGGTGGTGATCGGTGGCTTGATCACCGCGACCGTGCTGACCCTGCTGGTGCTGCCGACGTTTGCCGCGCGAGTGGCCAAGCCGCGGGCGGTGGGCTGAAAGACCACGGGGTCGGATCCTGTGATCCGACCCCGTTTCCCGGTCCGAGGTAGTGCCGGCCGCTGGCCGGCAATGTCGAACGATCGCGGTGCGTGCAGGTGGCCGGCCAGCGGCCGGCACTACCCGGTAGCGGTCAGGCCTTCTTGCGTTCGGCGATGTAGGCCTGGATCTGCTGTTCCAGCACCGGCAGCGGCACCGAGCCCTGCTTGAGCAGGGTGTCGTGGAAGCCCTTGATGTCGAACTTGTCGCCCAGCTCCTTCTCGGCCTGCGCACGCAGGCGCACGATGGCGATCTCGCCCAGCTTGTAGCTCAGCGCCTGGCCCGGCCAGGAAATGTAGCGGTCCACTTCGGTGGTCACTTCATGCTCGCTCAGCGCGGTGTGGTCTCGCAGGTAGGCCAGCGCCTGCTCACGGGTCCAGCCCTTGCTGTGCACGCCGGTGTCGATCACCAGGCGCGTGGCGCGCCACATCTCGTAGGTCAGGCGGCCGAAATCCTCGTAGGGGGTTTCGTAGATGCCCATCTCCACGCCCAGCTTCTCGCAGTACAGCGCCCAGCCTTCGCCATAGGCGGAGATGTAGGCGTTGCGGCGGAACTCGGGCAGGTTCTTCTGCTCGGCGGCAATGGCGCCCTGCAGCGCGTGGCCCGGATCGGATTCATGCAGGGTCAGCGCCGGCAGGTTGTACAGCGGGCGCGACGGCAGGTTGTAGGTGTTGAGCCAGTAGGTGCCCATGCCGCCACGGCCGGCGGTCCAGAACGGCGCGATATCCGGCGGCACCGGCACGATGGTGAAGCGCGCGCGCGGCAGCGTCATGTACTTGCCAAGCTGGCCATCGGCGCGCTTGGAGATCCACGCGGCACGCGACAGCAGCTCTTCCGGCGTCTTGGCGTAGAACTGCGGATCGGTACGCAGGAAGGTCAGGAACTCGGCGAAGCTGCCCTTGAACTTCACCTGCTTGATGATGTCGTTCATTTCCTTCTGGATGCGTGCGACTTCATCCAGGCCGATGCGGTGGATCTCGTCCGGCGACAGGTCCAGCGTGGTGTATTCGTGGATCTGCTGCTTGTAGTACGCCTTGCCATTTGGCATCGCTTCGGCGGCCAGGGTGGTACGCGCCTGCGGCACGTACTCGTTGACGAAGAAGGTGCGCAGCTGCTGGAACGCCGGCACCACCTTGCCGCTGATCGCTTCACGCGCCTGTGCCTGCAGCTTGGCCTGTTCGGCGGCCGGAATGCTGTTGGGCAGTTTCTTGAACGGCGCGTACAGCGGCGACTCGGTGGGATCCATCAGCTCGGCGACGGTAGCGATGGAGACCTCGCGGCCATCGAGCACGGCACGCGGCACGCTGAAGCCACGCTTCAGGCCGGCGCGCATGTTCTCGGTCTGCTGCCCGAAGTAGCGCGGCACATCGTTCAAGCGCGCGATGTAGTTCTGGTAGTCCTGCACGGTCTTCATCTCGCGCCGGGCCATGAAGGACAGGTTGGACCAGAACGAGGAGTCGGCGTTGAACGGCATCTCGTAACCGCGCAGACGCGTCTCTTCAGCCAGGTTGAACACCTGGTCGCGGTAGATCGCGTAGTTGACCTGGTTGTCGGGCGAGAGCGTCTTCGGGTCGATCTTCTTCAGTGCAGCCAGGGTCTCGTCCCAGACCTTCAGGCGCGCCTGCTGCGCGGCCGGGCCGACGTCGGGCATGCGGGTGGCATTGGCCGGGGCGTCCTCGTCCTCACTGGCCTCACCGCCGCCTTGCTGGCGCCACTTCCACTCCTTCTCGTACAGCGTGCGGAAGGCGGCATCGGCGGGCGATTCGGTGGCCACGCTGGCCGGTGCGGCGGTGGCGGGCGGCGCGGCCAAGGCCACGGCAGGGGCGGACAGGGCGATCAGCAGGGCAACGGCGAGACGGGTTTTCACGAGCACAGGTTCCCGGGAAGGCAGGCCCCGATGATGGCACCGCCCACGGCCCGTGGCATGGGACGAAGGTCCTGCCTGCGCAGCAGACCGGGGCCCCGGTAGCGGCCAACCTTGGTTGGCGCTGGATTTCCCCGTGTGCCAACCAAGGTTGGCAGCTACCAGGCACGCAGTAGATCCACGCCATGCGTGGATGCGCCGGGCCCGGATACACCTGTGCCGACCAAGGTCGGCACCTACAGGATGGGCCCCGCAGGCCTCAGTGGCTCGCCTTTTCCCGCTTCCAGCCCCGGTGCTTGATGTCCAGCTGCAGGCTGTACAGCGCGGTGAACGCCGGGAACAGGTTCTGCAGCACGCCCACCGAGTCCTGCTTGGCCGAGAACAGGAAGTAGCTCAGCGTCATCAGGCTGCCGACCACGCTCATGTACCAGAACAGGCGCGGGATGACCGGCTTGCCGGCACGCTTGGAGGCGACGAACTGGACCAGCCAGCGGCCACCGAACATCAGCGCGCCGGTGTAGCCGATCAACTTCCAGCCGGTCACATGCAGGCCGGTCCAGTACAGCCAGGTCAGCGGCTGGTCCAGCCAGTGCAGTTCCAGGCCCATCACCGTTCTTCCACCGTGGTGCGCTTGCTGCGGGTGATCAGCCAGGCCACGCCGCGCAGGTCACGGATGCCGACCAGTGCCCGGCCCAGGTTGTTGTACTTGGACACGCCGGCGGTGCGGTGGCGGTGGTTGACCGGCACGCTGGTGGTCTTCCAGCCGGCACGCTGCATCAGCGCCGGCAGGTAGCGGTGCATGTGGTCGAAGTACGGCAGGTCGAGGAACGCGCTGCGCTCGAACAGCTTGATGCCGCAGCCGGTATCGGGCGTGTCATCGCGCAGCATGCGTGCACGGATGGCATTGGCCCACTTGCTGGCCCAGCGCTTGCTGCCGCTGTCCTGGCGGTTGACCCGCCAGCCGGCGAACAGCTTGACCTGCGCCTCGGCCGCATCGCGCGCGGCCAGCAGCTTGGGAATGTCGGCCGGATCATTCTGCCCGTCGCCATCCAGGGTCGCGATCCACGGCGCACGTGCGTGCTTGACGCCGGTGCGCACCGCGGTGCTCTGCCCGCTCTGGTTCACGTGGTGCAGCACCCGCAGTTCCGGCGTGGTCGCCTTCAGGCCCTGCAGCACCGCCAGGGTGTCATCGCGCGAGTGGTCGTCGATGTAGACGATCTCGAACGGCAGCCGGCCGCGCAGTGCAGCGGTGATTTCGGCGACCAGCGGGGCAACATTGTCGCGCTCGTTGAACACCGGGACGACAACGGAAAGCTCGGGTTGGCTCATAAGGCACTCGGCCAAAGGGGGACAAAGACCGCGCATTCTCCGAAGCCGAGGTTATCCGAAGATGAATCCGGCTGTGTGAGGGTCCGTCCTCAGGCGCGGTCGCTAAAATACTCGCGGCACCACTGCACGACAGGGGGCAACCCTTCTTCGATCGGGGTCACCGCGTCGAAGCCGAATGCGTCATGGGCGCGCCGGGTATCGGCCATCGTGCGCACCATGTCGCCCGGCTGCATCGGCTTGTAGACCTTCTGCGCCGGGCGGCCGGCGGCCTGCTCGATCACGCTGATGAAGCGCTCCAGCTCGACCGGCGTATGGTTGCCGAGGTTGAACACCCGGTGCGGTACCGGACCATCGGCCGGATGCGCGAGCGCGCCGAGAATACCCGACACGATGTCGGAGACATGTGTGAAATCGCGCTGCATGCGGCCTTCGTTGAACACGTCGATCGGCCGCCCGGCCAGCACCGCGCGCGAGAACAGCAGCGGTGCCATGTCCGGCCGGCCCCACGGGCCATACACGGTGAAGAAGCGCAGGCCGGTGGCATGCAGGCCGTACAGCTGCGCGTAGGTGTAGGCCATCAGCTCGTTGGCCGCCTTGGTCGCCGCGTACAGCGAGCGCGGCTGGTCCACGCGCTGGTCCTCGGAGAACGGCGGCGTGGCCGAATCACCGTAGACCGAGCTGCTGGAGGCATACACCAGGTGCTGCACGCCACGATGGCGACACAGCTCCAGCATGTTGACGAAGCCGACCAGGTTGCTGTCGACGTAGGCCTGCGGGTTCTCCAGCGAATAGCGCACGCCGGCCTGCGCGGCCAGGTGGATCACCGCGGTCGGCTGCACTTCGTCGAACAGCGCGGCCAGACCCTGCTGGTCGGTCAGGTCCAGGGTGCGCAGGTCCAGGGTCGGGCACAGTGCGGCCACGCGGTCGCGCTTGATCTGCGGGTCGTAGTAGTCGTTGAAGTTGTCCAGGCCGACCACCGGCTGGCCCGCCTCCAGCAGCGCGCGGGCGGTGTAGGCACCAATGAAGCCGGCAGCGCCGGTGAGCAGGATGGTCATTGCAGTTGCCTGGAAATCAATGAGTACAGGTGCAGAGGATACGCTGCGGGCTCAGAACAGCCCGAAACGCTTCTTGGCCACATTGGTGCGGCCGGGTTCGATCACATCCTGGATCTTCTTCGCATCGAAGCGGTCGAGCAGCGCCTCGGCACCCTTCTTCAGCTTCAGGTCCATCTCTTCCGGATACAGCGGAACCAGGCTCATGAAGCTGATGAGCTTGCCGTCGTCCAGTTCCAGCGTGGCGAAGTCCTCCGGGGTAGTCACCGGCGGCAGCACGATGGCACCGTCGAAGCCCACGCCCGGCGCGTAGGGCTCGCTGGGATGGCCGTTGGGAATGGTGTGGCCGAAACCCAGCCAGGTGTCGTACTCGTGCGGCAGCCGCGCCATGCCCTTCAGCAGGCGCACCGGCCAGTAGTTGCGTTC
Organism: Stenotrophomonas sp. 78350_Sma; assembly: GCF_056482105.1. Classification (NCBI taxonomy): domain Bacteria; kingdom Pseudomonadati; phylum Pseudomonadota; class Gammaproteobacteria; order Lysobacterales; family Lysobacteraceae; genus Stenotrophomonas; species Stenotrophomonas sp. 78350_Sma. The sequence goes on from NZ_CM151182.1 coordinate 4,674,501, forward strand.
GTCCTCGAAGGCATCCTGGGACATCGGCCAGTCGGCCGGCAGGGTCACCATCAGCTCCATGTAGCGCGGCACGTCCGCGTCCACCTCGGCGGGCACGGTCATCGGCAGGTCGCTCATGCCGGAGGTGACCAGGCGCAGGTACGGGAACTGGTCATTGGCCGGCACCACGTGCACGTCGATGTGCACCAGGTCGGAGATGATCTCGTGGAAGACACCGGACACCGGACCCAGATGGCGCTCTATGTGCGCGCCGATCGCCTCGATGTGTTCTTCGCCCTGCGGCGGGGTGAAGTCCTTCTGGCGGCTGTGCACCATGATCGGGCTGCCGCCCGGGCTGACGTCGTCGAATGTGTTGCTCATGTCCTGCTCCCTGGATGAGGCCACGGACCGGAGAGCAGTGCATCCCCCGGCGCGCGCGGCGGTGCGTTCCCTGTCATCTGCAGGACGCGGCAGGAACAGGCCGCATCCCCTGGCGCTGCGCCGGGCTCAGCCCTGGCGCGTACGCAGTTTTTCCAGCACGCCGTCCAGGGTATCCAGGTCGGTGTAATGGATGATCAGCTTGCCCTTGCCGCCGCGGCCATGGTTGATCGCCACCTTGGCACCCAGCGCTTCGGACAGCTCGGTTTCCAGCGAGGCGATGTCGGCCTGCTGCACCTTCGGCGTGGCCACCGGGCGGTTGCTGGGTACCTTGCCGGCGGCGAAGGCCTGCGCACGGCGCTCGACCTCGCGCACCGACCAGCCTTCATCGGCCGCTTCCTGCGCCAGCTTGCCGGCCAGCTCGGGGGCCAGGGTCAGCAGCGCACGGGCGTGGCCCATTTCCAGGCGGCGGGTTTCCAGCAGCAGGCGGATGGCCACCGGCAGCTCCAGCAGGCGCAGCAGGTTGGACACCGCCGCGCGCGAGCGGCCGACGGCCTCGGCGGCCTCGGCATGGGTCAGGGTGAATTCGCTGATCAGGCGCTGCAGCGCCTCGGCTTCTTCCAGCGGGTTGAGGTCTTCGCGCTGGATGTTCTCGATCAGCGCCATCGCGATGACGGTGCGGTCTTCCAGCTCGCGCACCACCACCGGCACTTCGTCCAGGCCGGCCAGCTGCGATGCGCGCCAGCGGCGCTCACCGGCGACGATTTCGTAGTTGCCCGCCGGCAGCTGGCGCACCAGGATCGGCTGGATCACGCCCTGCGACTTGATCGAGTCGGCCAGCTCGGACAGCTTGCCCTCGTCCATCTCGCGGCGCGGCTGGTACTTGCCCGGCTGCAGCTGGCCCACGGCCAGCTTGCGCAGCACTTCACCCGGCAGCGGCTCGATCACCGCGGTGGTGGCCTGCACCTGGCTGACCGCCCCCTTGGGACCCAGCAGCGCATCCAGGCCACGGCCGAGGCCTCGCTTCTTGGCTGCCGGCTTGCTGCTGGTCATCAGACGGTCTCCACGGCCTTGGCGGCCTTGTTGCGTTCGTTGTTGCGGCGGATGATCTCGCCGGCCAGGCCCAGGTAGGCCACGCCACCGCGCGAAGCGCGGTCGTAGCCGACGATGCTCTGGCCATGGCTCGGCGCCTCGGCCAGGCGCACGTTGCGCGGCACGATGGTGCGGAACACGCGGTCGCCGAAGTGCTCGGTGAGCTCGGCCGAGACCGCGTTGGCCAGGTTGTTGCGCACATCGAACATGGTGCGCAGCACGCCTTCGATCTCCAGCGCCGGGTTGAGGTTGGCACGCAGCGCTTCGATGGTTTCCACCAGCGCGCTCAGGCCTTCCAGCGCGTAGTACTCGCACTGCATCGGCACGATCACCGAATCGGCGGCGGCCAGCGCGTTGAGCGTCAGCAGCGACAGCGCCGGCGGGCAGTCGATCAGGATGTAGTCGTACTCGTCGCGGATCGGTGCCAGCGCGCGCTTCAGGCGCTGCTCGCGCTCGCTCTGCGCCATCAGCTGGATCTCGGCGGCGGTCAGGTCGATGTTGCCTGGCAGCAGGTCGTAGCCTTCGGCGGTCTGCACGCGCACATCGGCGGCGCTGGACTCGCCCAGCAGCAGATCGTAGGTGGAGGAGACCAGCTCACGCTTGTCCACGCCACTGCCCATGGTCGCGTTGCCCTGCGAATCCAGGTCGACCAACAGCACGCGCTTGGGTGCGTTGGCCAGGGAAGCGGCCAGGTTGACGGCGGTCGTGGTCTTGCCGACGCCACCCTTCTGGTTGGCGATGGCGATGATGCGGGCCATGCGGGTGTGCCTCGTCGACGTGTGCTGGGACCGGTCATTATGCGTACAACCGGCCCCTTGCGGAAATCGTGGATCGCCAACCCGTTGTTCCACAAAGGGCTGGCGGCGGGAATCAGGGGCCTGTAACGGTGACCAGATGGCGTTCGCCGGCCAGGCCGGGCACGCTCAACGGGGTCACCTCACGCACCTGCCAGCCAGCCGGCAGGTCCGCGATCTCCTCATGCGGGTAGACGCCCTTCATGGCCAGCAGCACGCCGCCAGGGCGCAGCAGGTGGCCGCCGACGCGGACGATGCCGGCCAGGGTGTCCATCGCGCGCGCGGTCAGCTGGTCGTAGCGGCCGGCCTCGTCCAGCGCCTCGGCGCGCGATTCGGCCACGCGGGCATTGTCCAGGCCGAGCTGGCGCACGGCCTCGCGCATGAAGCGCGCCTTCTTGCCGTTGCTCTCGACCAGGGTGACCTGCAGGCCTGGGCAGGCGATCGCCAGCGGGATGCCAGGCAACCCGGGGCCGGTGCCGAGGTCGGCCAGGCTGCCATCGGCCACGAACGGCTGCATCGCCAGCGAGTCGAGCAGGTGGCGGGTGACCATCTCCTGCGGATCGCGGATGGCGGTGAGGTTGTAGGTGCCGTTCCAGCGGTGCAGCAGGGCCAGGTAGCGCAGCAGCGGCGGCGCCAGCGCGGCGTCCAGGCCCATGCTGGCCAGGCCCTGTTCCAGCGTGGCAGCCACGCTGGCGGGAAGTGGGTGTTCGCTCATGCCGACATTATCGCCGGTTTTGCACGCTGATTCCCCGCTTCAGTGTGGATACCAGGCCAATGCCGCACGGAACTGGCCGGTGGCCTGCCATTCGTGCAGGTGCCAGCGCGCGGCCTCGCCCAGTTCCGGGTCGCACCAGCGCAGGTGCAGGGCACCATCGGCCCCCGGCGCCAGCTGCAGCCGGTGCAGGCCGAACGAGATGCCCTGCCCGTGCGCCTTCAGGATGGCTTCCTTGACGCACCACACGCGGAAGAACCAGTGCTCGCGCCCGGCCTCGTCCAGGCTTTCCAGCCAGATCACCTCCTCGGGGTGGAAGAAGCGCCGTACGATTTCCAGAAGACGCGGCCGCGGCCGCAGCAGCTCCAGGTCGACACCCAGCCGCACACCTTCGCCCAGCGCCACCAGCAGCACCTCGCCGCTGTGGCTCCAGCCGGTGCCGTAATGGGCCAGTGCGCCGCTCAGTTCCGGCCGGCCCTTGTCATCGCGAACCAGCGGCAGCGTCTGCGGGTCGGCGCCCAATGCCTGCGCCAGCACCTGTCGCGCCTGCGGTTCACCACGCTGGCCCGGCACATGCGGGCACCGCCAGACCGTCACCGGACCGAAGCGCCACGGGCCATCGAGGGTGGCTGGCAGGCTCATCCGCACACGCCCATCACGCAATTCCACGACGGGTTCACGGCCATGCGCGTCAACTGGTCACAGTTCCCCACCGGAGGTTCGATCATGGGCATCATCATCTGGCTGATCGTCGGCGGCATCGTAGGCTGGCTGGCCAGCATCATCATGAAGCGCGATGCCCAGCAGGGCATCATCCTCAACATCGTGGTCGGCATCGTCGGCGCGCTGATTTCCGGCTGGCTGTTCGGCGGCGGCATCAACGAAGCGATCACCATCCGCACCTTCCTGTTCTCGCTGATCGGTGCGGTGATCCTGCTGGCGATCGTCAACCTGTTCACCCGCAAGAGCATACGCTGACGCAGCCGTCGTGCCGGCCGCTGGCCGGCTGATGCATCACAACGGGCCCGGCAATCGTCGGGCCCTGTTCGTTCAACCGATCTGCACCCACGCCGGCGCATGGTCGCTCGGGCGTTCCCAGGTACGCGGCTCGCGGTCGATGCCCGAGGCCACCGCACTGCCCTTCAGCGCCTCGGAGACCAGGGTCAGGTCGATGCGCAGGCCCAGGTTGCGGCGGAAGCCAGCGGCACGGTAATCCCACCAGCTGAACACACCGGCCTCGTCGTTGTGCAGGCGGAAGCCATCGTGCAGGCCCAGCTGCAGCAGCTTGTTCAACGCGCCGCGCTCGGCGGTGGAGGTCAGGATGTGGTTTTCGTTCCACACCTCCGGGTCGTGCACATCGCGCGCGTCCGGGGCGATGTTGAAGTCGCCCATCACGATCAGCTTCGGGTGGCGCTGCAGCTCTTCGGCGATCCAGGCGTGCACCGCCTCGAGCCAGCGCAGCTTGTAGTCGTACTTGTCGGTGCCGATGTCCTGGCCGTTGACCACGTACAGGTTGATCACCCGTAGGTCGCCGAAGGTACCGGCGATGACACGCTTCTGCTCGTCCTCGAAGCCGGGAATGCCGATCTGCACGTCCTGCGCCGGCTCACGCGACAGCAGCGCCACGCCGTTGTAGGTCTTCTGGCCGGCGAACACGCTGCGGTAGCCCGCGGCGATCAGTGCCGAATCGGGGAACTTGTGGTCCTCCAGCTTGGTTTCCTGGATACCGACGATGTCCGGGCCGAACTCCTTGAGCCACTGCTCCAGGTGCGGCAGGCGGACATTGAGCGAATTGACGTTCCACGAGGCGATCTTCATGGGGGCATTCTACCCGGGTGGGCCTTGATGGGCGCCCATATACCCCGGTAGACGCCAACCTTGGTTGGCGCCGGCAGTCACCCTGTGCCAACCAAGGTTGGCACCTACCAGAATGGGCCGCGCGGGTTGGCACCCACCGGAAGTGCCGGCCGCTGGCGGGCAACCCGATGAACCCTCGGCGAGACCCTGCAGTTGCCGGCCAGCGGCCGGCACTACCGAAGCAGCAGCTTCAACAACCCCGCAATCTTCGAATACGGCGGCCGCAACCGGTCGCTGGCCGCCCAGCGCGACTGCCACAGCACCGGCAGCCGCTTGCTCATCGCATCGAAGCCGGCGCGCCCGTGGTACGCGCCCATGCCGCTGGCCCCCACGCCGCCGAACGGCAATCCGTCGGCGGCGAAGTGCAGCAGCGTGTCATTCACTGTCACCCCGCCGGCCACCACCTGGCCGAGGATGCGCTCCACCGTCGCCGTGTCGTGGCTGAAGGGATACAGTGCCAGCGGGCGGTCGCGGGACAGCACATCGGCCAGCGCCGCTTCCAGGTCCGGATAGGCCCGCACCGGCAGGATCGGCCCGAAGATCTCCTCGCGCATCAGGTCCAGGTCGTCCGGCGGGTCCAGCACCACGGTCGGCACCAGCAGGCGTTCACGGTCGGCACGCGCCTCATTCACCTGCGCCAGCGGAATCACCGGCACGCCGCGTTCGCGCGCCTGCGCCAGATAGCCCTGCAGGCGCTGGTACTGGCCTTCGTTGATGATGCGGGTGTAATCCGCGGCATCACTGAAATCGCCGTAGCGCTCGCGCACCTGCTGCTGCAGCGCCTGCACGAACTCGCGCTGGCGCGCGGTGTCGATCAGCACGTAATCCGGCGCGATGCAGGTCTGACCGGCGTTGAACCATTTGCCGGTGGCCAGCCGCGCAGCGGCGGTGTCCAGCGGGAAGTCGCGACAGACAATCGCCGGCGACTTGCCACCCAGTTCCAGCGTGACCGGCACCAGATGCTCGGCGGCGGCCGCCATCACCTTGCGGCCCACCGCCGTCGAGCCGGTGAACAGCAGATGGTCCAGTGGCAGCGAGGATACCGCTGCAGCCACGTCCGCCCCGCCCTGCACCACCGCCACCCGATCGGGCGGGAACACACCGGCCAGCAGGTCGGCCAGGAACGCGCTGGTGCGCGGCGTGTGCTCAGACGGCTTCAGCAGCACGTGGTTGCCGGCAGCAATCGCGGTGGCCAGCGGCACCAGGGCAAGGGTGACCGGGTAATTCCACGGTGAGATCACCCCGACCACGCCCAGCGGCGTCGGCCGCAGCTGCGCGCGCGCCGGCCACAGTCGCCAGCCGGCACCTACCCGCTGCGGCTTCGACCAGCGCCGCAGGTGGCGGCGCAGGTGGTCGATGGCCGACAGCACACTCATGCCATCGGCCAGTTTCGATTCAACGTGGGCGCGATGCCCGAAGTCCTCGGCGATGGCCTGGGCCATTTCGTCCAGGCGTGGCTTCAGCGCTTCGCGGAGGCGGCGCAGGTCGGCTTCGCGCTGGTCGAGCGTGGGCCGCTGGGCCAGCCAGGCGCTGCGCAGGGTGTGCAGGATGGCGGGGAGGTCTGCCGGCGTGGTGATGGTCATGGGCCGACTATACGGCGTGCTGCGCAACACGATGGTCGTCTCGATGGGGTCAGATCCCTTTCGCAAGCGAAAGGGATCTGACGCCAAAAACAGGGAAACAAAAAAGGCCGCGGTCTGCACCGCGGCCCATGAAACCCGGTGGGTGCCGACCGTTGGTCGGCACGCCGGCTATTTGGTGATATCCACGTCCTTGGTCTCGCGCAGGAACAGGCCGCCGATCACCACCGACATCAGCGCGATGATGATGGGGTACCACAGGCCGTAGTACAGGTTGCCGGTACCGGCCACCAGCGCGAACGAGATTGCCGGCAGGAAGCCACCGAACCAGCCGTTGCCGATGTGGTACGGCAGCGACATCGAGGTGTAGCGGATGCGGGTCGGGAACAGTTCGACCAGGTAGGCGGCGATCGGGCCGTAGACCATGGTCACGTACAGCACCAGCAGCCACAGCATGAAGATGGTGCCGGCGATGTTGATGCGGGCGCCATCGGCCTTGGCCGGATAACCGGCGGTGGTCAGGGCGGTCTTCAGTTCCGCACCGAACGCATCGGCCTTGGCCTTGCCGTCTTCCTTGGTCAGGCCAGCGGCTTCATACGAGGTGACGCTGGCGCTGCCCACGTTCACCATCGCCAGCGAACCGGCGGCGGCGGGCTGCACGTCGTACGGCACACCGGCCTTGGTCAGCGCGGCGGTGGCCACGTCGCAGGAGCTGGTGAACTTGCGCAGGCCGACCGGATCGAACTGGAACGAGCAGGTGTTCGGATCGGCCACAACCAGGGCCGGCGAGCTGCTGCGGGCTTCTTCAATGGCCGGGTTGGCGAAGTGGGTCAGGCCCTTGAAGATCGGGATGTAGGTGACGGCAGCCAGCAGGCAGCCGGCCAGGATGATCTTCTTGCGGCCGATACGGTCGGACAGCCAGCCGAAGAAGATGAAGAACGGCACGCCCAGCGCCAGCGCGGCGGCGATCAGCAGGTAGGAGGTGGTGGCATCGACCTTCAGCATGCTGCTGAGGAAGAACAGCGCATAGAACTGGCCGCCGTACCAGACCACGGCCTGGCCGGCTGCAGCGCCGAGTAGGACCAGCAGCATCAGCTTCAGGTTGCCGCCCTTCAGGCTGTCGCGGAACGGGGTCTTGGAACCCTTGCCTTCCGACTTCATCTGCTGGAACAGCGGCGATTCGCTCAGCTGCAGGCGGATCCACACCGAGATGCCCAGCAGCAGGATCGAGACCAGGAACGGGATGCGCCAGCCCCAGGCTTCAAAGGCTTCATTGCCCAGGAAGTAGCGGCAGGCCAGGATGATCAGCAGCGACATGAACAGGCCGAGCGTGGCGGTGCACTGGATGAAACTGGTGTACAGGCCACGCTTGTCGTCCGGCGCGTGCTCGGCCACGTAGGTGGCGGCACCGCCGTACTCTCCGCCCATCGCCAGGCCCTGGGCCAGGCGCAGGATGATCAGGATCACCGGTGCGGCGAAACCGATCGATGCATAGTTGGGCAGCACGCCGACCAGGAAGGTCGAGATGCCCATGATCAGGATGGTGACCAGGAAGGTGTACTTGCGGCCGATGCGGTCGCCGAGGCTGCCGAAGAAGGCCGCGCCGAACGGACGCACGAAGAAGCCGGCGGCAAACGCCAGCAGGGCGAAGATCATGCCCGTGGTTTCGTTGACGCCACTGAAGAACTGCTTGGCGATGATGGCGGCGAGCGAGCCGTACAGGAAGAAGTCATACCACTCGAACACCGTGCCGAGGCTCGAGGCGAAAATGACTTTCTTGTGGCCCTGGGTCAGGGTGCCCGCTTTGTGTGCGGTGCTGGGTGTGCTGGACATGGGACGTTTTCCCTCTGTAGGTGCCGACCTGGGTCGGCACTCAATCCGGTAGACACCGACCGTTGGTCGGTACTCAATTCGGTAGGTGCCGGCCGCTGGCCGGCACGCTCTTAGAAGCTGTACTTGGTGGTGAACTGCAACCGGGTGATGTCACCCTTGTTTCCGTTCTCCACTTCGCGACGGCCGTACATCAGCTCGGCGCCGATATCGACCTTGGGCAACGGCGAGTAGAAGATGTTGCCGCGGATGCTCTGCACGCTCTTGGTCACCAGCGGGCCGAGGATGCTGTCGTTGTCGTAGTCGCTGCGCGCGTAGATCAGGTTGGTGCGCAGCTTCGACGAGAACGCATGCCGCCAGCCCACGTAGCCGGCAAGCACGCCGGTCGGGTTGAGCTCGTCGCGGGCCACGTCGTAGGCACTGTCGGCGGTGATGCCCAGGCCGATGTAGCGGGCGATGCCTTCGCCACCGGTCAGCTGGTAGTGCAGCGAATCGCTGGCACCCATCACCCACTTGCCGCCCAGGGTCAGGCCGCCGGCCACCTTGTCGGCCTTGGCGCCGGTGGCCTGGTTGTCGACCTTCAGCTGACGGACGATGCCGCCGACACCGAAGGTGCCCCAGTCGCCCTTCCAGCCATAGCGCATGGTCAGATCGGGCAGGCTGCCGCGGTCGGAGTTGGCGCTGGCATTGGTCCAGGCGCCGGTGACCGGATTGCGGGTACCGGTGAGGGTGGTGGTTTCCGGGTTTTCCAGCGCGACGCTGAAGCCGCCCTGGGTGTAGCGCACCTGGGCCTGGCGCACGAAGATCACGCCGTCGGTGGGGCCGACGAAGTCGACCGCTTCGGGCAGTGCGGCCGCGTCCATGAAGTTGGACCAGGTCTGGCCGGCCATCCAGTTGTTCCAGTACATGTAGGCGTGGCGCAGGGTCACACCGTAGGTATTGGTGGCGGTCTGGTTGCCCAGCGAGTTGCCGAAGAAGTCCATCTCGAAGAACGCACCGGCCTTGTTGCCCGATTCGCTCACGTTGTCGATGCCCAGGTTGAAGCGCGAGAACTTGGCGTGGGCATTGAAGTCGGTGCCCGAACGCTTGCCGCTGCCGCCGGCGCCTTCCACCGGGGTCTGGCCCGGCAGGTACAGCGAGCGGCCGGTGGCGTCGTCGGCCAGCTGGCCGTCACTGGTCTGGGTGGCGAGGAAGTCGGCCTTGATGAAGCCGCCGATCTTGACTGTGGTGCCCGGCGCCGCGCCCGGGGTGATGGTGGTGACCTGGATCGGCTGCTTGCCGGCCGGCACCGAGGCGACCGGCTTCTGCTCGGCCTGCACCGTGCGGACTTCGGTCACTGCCTGCTGGGTCTGGCTGATCTGGGTCTGTTGTTGTTGCTGCGAAGACAGCAGCAGCTGGACCTGGCGTTCCAGTTCGGCAACGCGTGCTTCCAGCGCCTTCTCTTTGGCGGTCTCTGCGAACGCCATGCCCGGTGCGACCAGGGCGACCAACAGGCAGGCCGCCAAAGGTGTGCGCACGGCTTTCAACGTACGGTGGCTCATGTTGCCCTCTCTCCCAAGTGGCAAGGTGATGCCGCGCGTGGGGCACGGTCGAGCCGAGACTGCGGGGCGATTATGTATAGCGGCTATTCGCCATTGGTCGAACCCGGCCCTGCAGGGCGCTCACTTTCGACCATGGTCTAACCAAGGTGGTGACGCGACCGGGGGTGGATGGGGCAAACTGAGGGGGATCGGTCGCCGCAATGCTGCGACCGCACACACAAAGTCAACGTGCAAGTGAGGGTGCCATGGCTGATATCTACCCCGTCGATCCGCAGTTCGCCGCCAAGGCACGCATCGACAAGACGTCCTACGAACAGCAGTACCAGGCTTCGCTGACCGACCCGGATGGTTTCTGGAGCAAGGCCGCCGAGCGCCTGGAATGGATGCGCAAGCCGACGAAGATCAGGAACGTCAGCTACGACCTGTCCGATTTCCACATCAAGTGGTTCGAAGATGGCGAGCTCAATGCCAGCGTGAACTGCCTGGATCGCCAGCTCGAGAAGCGCGGCGACAAGACCGCGCTGCTGTTCGAGCCGGACAGCCCGGATGCGCCGGCCCAGCACGTGACCTATCGCGAGCTGTACGAGCGCACCTGCCGCCTCGGCAACGCACTGCGCAACCTCGGGGTCAAGAAGGGCGACCGCGTCACCATCTACCTGCCGATGATCGTCGACGCCGCCGTGGCCATGCTGGCCTGTGCGCGCATCGGTGCAATCCACTCGGTGGTGTTCGGTGGCTTCGCACCGAACTCGATCGCCGACCGCGTCAGCGACTGCCAGAGCAAGCTGATCATCACCGCCGACGAGGGCCTGCGCGGTGGCCGCAGGATTCCGCTGAAGGCCAACGTCGATGCCGCGCTGAAGCTGCCGGGCACCAACACGGTTGAAACCGTGCTGGTGGTGCGCCACACCGGCGGCGCGGTGGACATGCAGGCCCCGCGCGACCGCTGGTTCCACGACGTGGTGGACAGCCAGCCGGCCAGCTGCGAGCCGGAACGCATGAATGCGGAAGACCCGCTGTTCATCCTCTACACCTCCGGTTCCACCGGCAAGCCGAAGGGCGTGCTGCACACCACCGGCGGTTACCTGCTGTACGCGGCCTACACCCATGAAGCGGTGTTCGACCTGCGCGAGGACGACATCTACTGGTGCACCGCCGACGTCGGCTGGGTCACCGGCCACAGCTACATCGTGTACGGGCCGCTGGCCAACGGCGCGACCTCGCTGATGTTCGAAGGCGTGCCGAACTACCCGGACACCTCGCGCTTCTGGAACGTCATCGACAAGCACAAGGTGAGCATCTTCTACACCGCCCCGACCGCCATCCGTGCACTGATGCGCGAAGGCGAGGAACCGGTGAAGAAGACCTCGCGCGCGTCGCTGCGCCTGCTCGGCAGTGTCGGCGAGCCGATCAATCCGGAAGCCTGGCGCTGGTACTACGAAGTGGTCGGCGATAGCCGCTGCCCGATCGTCGATACCTGGTGGCAGACCGAAACCGGCGGCATCCTGATCTCGCCACTGGCCGGTGCGATGGATCTGAAGCCGGGTTCGGCCACCCTGCCCTTCTTCGGCGTGCAGCCGGCGCTGGTCAATGCCGATGGCGAGATCCAGGACGGCCCGACCGAGGGCAACCTGATCATCCGTGATTCCTGGCCGGGCCAGATGCGCACGGTGTACGGCGACCACCAGCGTTTCATCGATACGTATTTCCGCACCTACCCGGGCAGCTACTTCACCGGCGACGGTTGCCGCCGCGACGAAGACGGCTACTACTGGATCACCGGCCGCGTCGATGACGTGATCAATGTGTCCGGCCACCGCATCGGCACCGCCGAAGTGGAAAGCGCGCTGGTCTCGCACCCGAAGGTGGCCGAAGCGGCCGTGGTCGGCTTCCCGCACGACGTGAAGGGCCAGGGCATCTACGCCTACGTCACCCTGGTGGCCGAAGAGGCACCGAGCGACGAGTTGCAGAAGGAGCTGGTTGCCTGGGTGCGCAAGGAGATCGGCCCGATCGCCACGCCGGATCACCTGCAGTGGGCGCCGGGCCTGCCGAAGACCCGCTCGGGCAAGATCATGCGCCGCATCCTGCGCAAGATCGCCGAGAACGCGCCGGACCAGCTCGGCGACACCTCGACCCTGGCCGATCCGTCGGTGGTGGCGTCGCTGGTGGACGAGCGCAAGGTGCGCTGACGTACGACCCGGGGTCGGATCCCTTTCCGCAAGGAAAGGGCTCCGACCCCATCTGCTTTCCCCCACGGTTCCCCCCGACCATGACCACCCTCCTGATTGCCGATGACCACCCGCTGTTCCGCGAAGCCCTGCGCGGCGCCGTGCAGCGGGTCATCCCCGGCGTGCAGCTGTTCGAGGCCGACAGCGTGGAAGCGCTGTACGCGCTGGCCGATCAGCACAACGACGCCGACCTGGTCCTGATGGACCTCAACATGCCTGGCGCACAGGGTTTCAACGCGCTGGTGCACATGCGCTCGCTGCACCCGCACCTGCCGGTGGTGGTGGTGTCCGCGCGCGAAGAAGCCACGGTGATGCGCCGCGCGCTCGACCACGGTGCGCTGGGCTTCATTCCGAAGTCTGCGGATTCGGACACCATCGGCCATGCACTGGGCACCATCCTCGATGGCGAGACCTGGGCACCGCCGGAAGCGCACAACGTGCCGCCCACCGGCAGCGAAGAACGCGAAGTCGGCCAGCGCCTGCGTGAGCTGACCCCGCAGCAGTTCCGGGTGCTGCAGATGCTGGGCGCAGGGCGCTTGAACAAGCAGATCGCCTACGACCTCAACGTCTCCGAAGCGACGATCAAGGCCCACGTCACCGCCATCCTGCGCAAGCTGGGCGTGACCAATCGGACCCAGGCCGTGCTGATGGCCGGCAAGCTGGCGATCGACGACGACGCCATCGTGCTGCCGCCGGAAGAAGACTGAGGTAGTGCCGGCCGCTGGCCGGCATTCACCTGGAACCACTGGAACTGCTCTGGTAGCTGCCAAGCTTGCTTGGCTAGGTGTATCCGCGGCACCCGCCGGCGCATGAATTATCGCCAATGCCCGGCAATTGGTTCCAAGCGTATGGCGATGCGACCGATGTGTTTCGCATCTCTCTGCTATCCAAGACGACGCATTTGGCTCTATGGCTGCCACTACTGCAATTGCATACTGTCGCTGCATGGCGACTTGGGCTCGAAAATGAACACTCTGCTCGACACACCCAGAGATGCGTCGCAGCTTCGACCGGAAGAACGGGACGCCATCCGCATGCTGATTGCCTTCGTCCGCGAAGGCTGTCCGGATGGCCCGAGCCCGCCAGGCTTCCCCAATGATCGCAAGGAGGATTTTCGGCGTGCGGCGCTCGAGTACTTCTCCGATCCGCCCGATCCTGCCAATCACTTTCGGATTGATGTTCCCAGCGATGAGTACATCCGCACCCAGGCGCGAATATACAAGCGCCCATCGGGTGCCCAGGTGGAACTGGACCTGTTCGCCGATGGCGAGATGTGTGATCTGACCGCCACCTTCGACCTTGATCGTGAAAGCGTGGTGTTCGGCGGCCCCACGCTGTACAGCATCCATGTGATGTAGCCGGTCGCGTCCGCATTCTTGCCGGCCAGCGGCCGGCACTACCAGGCGCTGCTGCACTCGCGGTATAGCCATCGCTATACAAACCAGCCCTGCCTGCGCGTTTCGCTGGAAATGCGCCACGCGCGAATCGCGGTGCTAAGCTTCGCGTCCCCTTGGGGAGTAGCCGGATTCCTTCGCAGGAATCGTCCACGTCAACATACTCGGCCAGTGCGCCGTGGCGTGGACAACCATGATGGTTGGCGAGACCAGCGGCCCGCGCGCGCAACGTCAGGTTGGGCGCGAGCGCAGGCCGTGCGTCCGTCCCAGCCCGACCTCAGCAGCCGCCCATGTCCCCCATTTCGATCCTCCTGATCGGCTTTGCCATGTCCACCGATGCCTTCGCCGCTGCAATCGGCAAGGGTGCAGCCATGCGCAAGCCGGTGTTCCGCGATGCACTGCGTGCCGGCATCATCTTCGGCGTCATCGAAGCGATCACGCCCATCATCGGCTGGCTGCTCGGCCGCGCCGCGCTGCAGTACGTCGAAGCCTTCGACCACTGGATCGCCTTCGGCCTGCTCGGCGCGCTGGGCATCCACATGATCTACAACGGCCTGCGCCCGGACAGTGCCGAGGAAGACGAGGACCCCTCGCAGCACCACGGCTTCTGGAAGCTGGCGCTGACCGGTTTCGCCACCAGCATCGATGCGATGGCAGTGGGTATCGGCCTGGCCTTCATGGATGTGCATATCGGCGTGATGGCCGCGGTCATCGGCCTGTGCACGCTGACCATGGTCACCGCCGGCATCATGCTCGGCCGTGTGCTCGGCAGCATGGTCGGCAAGCGTGCCGAGATCATCGGTGGCGTGATCCTGGTGATCATCGGCGCGACGATCCTGTACGAACACCTGCACGGCGTGGGGTAACGCGTCGAGAGCGAGCGATTGCGTGGTTGCCGGCCAGCGGCCGGCACTACTGCGCGTCGCGCAGCGCGCCCAGGAAGGCGCGCAGCGAGGCCGGCTTGATCGGCTTGGTCAGCACGCGATAGCCACGTTCGCGTGCCATCCGCTTCAGCTCGTCGCGGCCGTCGGCGGTCAGCAATGCGCCCGGCAGCACGTAGCCGGCTGCTTCGCGCAACGCCACCAGCGCGTCCAGGCCATCCATGCGGTCATGCAGGTGGTAATCCACCAGCATCACCTGCGGGCGCTCGGCAATCTTCTCCAGCGCCTGGTCGACGGTGGCAGCGGTGATCACCTGCACCTGCCAGCGGCCGAGCAGCGCGCGCATGCCGTCGAGGATCTCCTCGTCATTGTCCACGCACAGCACGCGCAGGCCGGCCAGCGAATCGCTGCGCACCGGCGCAGTCACGGCCTGTACCGGCGTGGCCAGCTCGGTGTAGCCCGGCAGCGGCGCCACCCGCGGCAGGATGATCGAGAACATCGACCCGCTGCCGACGCGGCTGCGGGCATTGAGGCGATGGTCCAGCAGTCGCGAGATGCGCTGGCAGATCGACAGGCCCAGGCCCAATCCCTGCTCGCCCCAGTCGAACGGCTGCTGGTAACGATGGAACTCGTCGAAGATCTGCCGCATGTGGTGTTCGGGAATGCCGGGGCCGGTATCCCACACCTGCAGTTCCACTTCATCGCCGCGATGGCGTACCGCCAGCACGATGCGCCCCTGCCGTGTGTAGCGCAGCGCGTTGGCCAGGAAGTTCTGCAGCACGCGGCGCAGCAGGCGGCGATCGCTGCGTACCCAGGCCGGCCGCGCGAACAGGTCCAGGCGCAGGCCACGACCCGCAGCAACCGGGGTGTACTGCGCGGCCAGTTCGCGCATCAGCGCGCTCACGTCGAACTCCCCGATGACCGGGTGCAGGCCACCTGCATCCAGGCGCGACACGTCCAGCAGGCCATCGAGCAGTTCCTCGGCCGCACGCAGCGAGGCATCCACACGCTCGGCCAGGTGCTTCTGCTCATCGCTCACATGGTCGCTGTCACGCAACGCCGATGCGAACAATCGTGCAGCGTTCAATGGCTGCAGCACGTCGTGACTGATCGCCGCCAGGAAACGGGTCTTCGACTGCTGCGCGACCTCGGCCTCGTGCGAGCGCTCGGCCACGCGCTGCTCCAGCGTCTCGTTGGCCTCCAGCAACGCCTTTTCCGCGTGCTTGTAGTCAGTGATGTCGTTGTAGCTGGTCACGTAGCCACCACCGGGCAGTGCCTGGCCACGCATCTCGATCACCTTGCCATCGCTGCGGGTGCGTTCGAACACATGCGGCGAACCGGCTCGCATGTAGCCGATGCGACGGTTGATCTGCACCTCGATATCACCTTCGCCCAACTCGCCGCGCTCGGCGTTGTAGCGGATCAGGTCGGCCACCGGGCGGCCCACGTAGAGCATGCCGTCGGGGTAGCCGAACATGTCCTGGTAGCGGCGGTTCCATGCAGTCAGGCGCATGTCCGGATCGACCACGCTGACCCCGGCGCTGATGTTCTCCAGAGTCGTCGACAGGATTTCCCGGTTGAAGCGCAGCTCCTGCCCGGCTTCGTCCAGCACTGCTACCACTTCGCCCAGGTCCATGCCCGAACCACGCAGCAGGCTGGTCAGCAGCAGGCGTGCCGACGCCGCACCAATCGACGCGGCCAGCAGGCGTTCGGTGAACTGCACCCACGGCCGGTCCGCAGGCGCCGAGGATTGCAACTCACGGCCCAGCGACTGCGCCTGCTCGAAGAACGAGCGCCTTGCGTGACGTTCACCGACCACGCGCGAGGCCAGTGCCAGCAGGTCGCCCACATGCACATGGCCGGGCCAGCCACCGGCCACCGACGGGCGCTCGGCATAGGGGTCGAGGAACGGCGCCGCACGCAGCCGTTCGTCCACACCGGGGCGCCAGCGCGCAGACACCAGCATCATCGTCGCCGCGTTGACCAGCAGCGACCAGAAGGTGCCGTGGGTGAGCGGATCCCAGCCGGTCATGCCGAACAGCTGCTGCGGGCGCAGCCACTCGATGCCGAACGGTCCGTGCTGCACCCAGGCGGCATCGACCCAGCCGGCCATGGTCATCGCCGGCAGCAGCAGGGTGTACAGCCACGTCGCGAAGCCGAGCAGCATGCCCGTCTCGACGCCACGGCGGCTGGCGCCGCGCCAGTACAGGCCGCCGATCAGGCCCGGCGCGAACTGCGCCACCGCAGCGAACGCCATCAGGCCGTACGAGGCCAGCGTGCTGTCGTTGCTGCTGGTGCGGTAGTAGCTGTAGGCCATCAGCGCCAGCAACAGGATCGCCAGGCGACGGATCCACAGCACGCGCGAAGCAACGTCGGCCGCTTCCTGGTGGTCGCCACTGCGGCGCAGCAGCACCGGCATCACCAGGTCGTTGCTGACCATGGTGGCCAGCGCGATGGACGAGACGATGACCATGCCGGTCGCCGCCGAAAAACCGCCGACATAGGCGATCAGCGCCAGCGCGTTGCGGCCCTCGGCCAGCGGCAGCGCCAGCACCATCGAATCGTCGGCGACGCTGCCACCGGTGCCGAACAGGGTGACGCCAGCGGTGGCGATCGGCAGCACCATGCCCGAGATCACCACCAGGTAGCCGCCGAACATCCAGCGCGCGCGGCGCACGTCGCGCACGTCTCCGCACTCGACCACGGCCACGTGGAACTGGCGCGGCAGGCAGATGATGGCGAGAAAACTGAGCAGTGTCTGCGAGATGAATCCCACCGGCGGCAGGCCGGTGAACAGCGTATGCACCGACTCGACCACCGCGTCGGTGCGGTTGCTCAGCCACAGGTAGGCGAACACGCCCACCGCCACCATCGCCAGCAGCTTGATCACCGATTCGAAGGCGATCGCCAGCATCATGCCGTGGTGGTGCTCGGTGGCATCGACCTGGCGGGTGCCGAACAGGGTGGCGAACAACGCCATCAGCAGCGCCACGTACAGCGCCGGGTCGGTGAAGAAGCCGGTGGGGCCGGTGTTGCCGGTCAGCACCTGCAGGCTCATCGCCACCGCTTTGTACTGCAGGGCGAGGTACGGAATGATGCCGATCAGCGCGATGATCGCCACCAGTG
Organism: Stenotrophomonas sp. 78350_Sma; assembly: GCF_056482105.1. Classification (NCBI taxonomy): domain Bacteria; kingdom Pseudomonadati; phylum Pseudomonadota; class Gammaproteobacteria; order Lysobacterales; family Lysobacteraceae; genus Stenotrophomonas; species Stenotrophomonas sp. 78350_Sma. The sequence goes on from NZ_CM151182.1 coordinate 4,691,893, forward strand.
CCGCCAACCGCCGCGAGCGGCCAAAGCGCGAGGAGATGAAATCGGCGATGGAGACCACGTTCTGGCTGCGTGCGATCAGCGCCAGGCGCTCGATGATGCGCCAGCCGAACAGCAGCAGCAGCAGCGGGCCGATGTAGATCGGCAGATAGCCCACGCCGTTGCGCACGGCGGTGCCGACCGCGCCGTAGAAGGTCCACGACGAGCAGTACACGGCCAGCGCCAGGCTGTAGACCACCGGCCGCAGCCACGGCCGGTCGGGGTACATCGGCCGACGGTCGCCCCACCACGCCACGCCGAACAGCAGCGCAGCATAGGCAACCGAGACCAGCAGCAGGATCCAGCTGGAGACCACGCGCGCGTTTCCGTCGGGAGAACCCGCAGTGTAGGCCAGGCGTGGCCGGGGGTGCGGGCTCGTTGGGGGCAACCACCCCCACCAAGGTGGGGGCCTACGCGGTGCGGGCCACGACCGTTGGTCGTGGCCGGCTTCTTACTGGGCCGGCACGCCCATTTCCTTCAGCAGTTCGGGCGCCGGGTAGACCTTGGCCAGCAGCCAGCGCAGGTAGCGCATGTCCACGTGCACGGCACGCTTGTAGCGCGGGTCGAACCACCAGCTGGCACTGACCGACTCCCAGTTGCTGTCGAAGTTCAGGCCGATCAGTTCGCCCTTGGCGTTGAGCACCGGCGAGCCGGAGTTGCCGCCGGTGGTATCCAGGTTGGTCAGGAAATTGACCGTCTGGGTCTTCAGTGCCGGGTCGGCGGTGCTGCCGAAGTCACCCTTGGCGATCGCGGCCAGCAGCGGCTTGGGTGCATCGAACGGATAGGCGTTGGTGTTCTTCTCGACGATGCCGGCCACGGTGGTCACCGGCGAGTAGGTCACGCCATCGCGCGGGTGCAGCGCCTCGACCTTGCCGTAGCTGATGCGCAGGGTGCGGTTGGCATCCGGGTATACGGCGCGGCCCTGCTTGGCACGCCAGGCGAACAGCGCCTGCATGTAGGCCGGGCGCAGGCGCAGCTGCTCGCCTTCGCGGGTCTTGCTCTCGTTCTCGATGCGCAGCTGCGCGGCCACCAGCGGGCCGGCCACGGCGATCAGCGGATCGGCGGCCAGCGCCTTGCCTTCGCGCGCAGCAGCGAAGCGCGACAGGCGCTGCGCCTCGTCACCCAGCTGGGTGGCGGCGTACAGGGTGTCCAGCGCCTTGGCCAGCTGCTCCGGGGTACGGCCGAACGCCGCGTCGAACTCGGCCACGCGCTGCGCGTCCGGCAGCTTCTGGTAGCGGGTCAGCAAAGTCGTCAGCAGCGCCTTCTCGACCTCCGGTGCGTAACGGCGCTGGACCTGCTTGAGCACGCCTTCGATCATCGCCTGGTCGCGCTGCTGGAAACCGCTCTCGCGCTGCGCGTCCGGCTTGGCCGATTCGATGCGCAGGCGCTCCAGCAGCAGCGCAGAGCGCAGCAGCTGGCTCTGCGCGGCCATCTGGTCCAGCAGCAGGTCACGCTCGCCCACCGCCGCGCCCTGCGACAGGTTGGCCAGCAGCGCCTTGATGTCGGCCTGATATTTGCGGTCGGTCGCGGCCAGCATCGCCGTCTCGTCGGCGGCACGCTGGGCCTTGGCATCGCTGCGCAGCAGGCCTTCCAGTTCACCGGCAGCGCGCTTGCGGTTGTTCTTCAGCGACTGCAGCTGCGAGGCATAGCGGGTGCGCGCCTGCGCATCCTTGGCGCTGGCGGCCTCGATGGTGTCGATCATCTGCTGGAACACCGACACGCGGCGCGGCAGCACAGCATCGATCTGGCCGGCGAATTCGGCCGCGGTGCGGTGGCGGTAGGTGATGCCCGGGTAACCGGCCAGCATCGCGTAGTCGCCTTCCTTCGGGCCTTCCACCGACATCTGCAGGTGCGCCGGCGCCTGGTAGGGCACGTTGTCCTTGCTGTAGGCGGCCGGCTTGCCGTCCTTGCCCACGTAGGCGCGCAGCAGGGTGAAGTCGCCGGTGTGGCGCGGCCACATGAAGTTGTCGATCTCGTCGCCGTAGTTGCCGATCGCACGCGGCGGCGCGTACACCAGGCGCACGTCGCTCAGTTCCAGCTGGGCGATGCGGTAGAAGTCGGTGCCGTAGTACATGTTGGCCACCGAGCAGCGCACGCTGCCGTCCTTCTCGCACTCGGCCACGATCTGCTTGCTGGCCGCATCGACGGCATCGAAGTAGGCGCGGCCGGTCTTGCCACGCGCCTGCGCCAGCACCTGGTCGGTCACCTTGTCGAAGCCGACGGTGACCAGCACGCGGAAGTCCGGGTTGGCCGGGCGCTCGTCGGCACGGTCCTTGGCGATGAAGCCACCGTTGATCAGGTCGTGCTCGGGCGAGCTGTTGTACTGGATCACGCCCATCGCCACGTGGTGGTTGGTCAGCAGCAGGCCATCGGCGGACACGAACGAGCCGGTGCCGCCGCCGGCACGCACCACGGCGCTCAGCGGCGGCGCAGTGACATTGGCCAGGTCGGCCGGATTGCCCTTGAAACCTGCGGCCTGCAGCGGCTTGGCCAGTTCCGGCAGCTGGGTCGGCATCCACATGCCTTCATCGGCGTGGGCGCCGGCGGCGAGGGTCAGGCCCAGGGCCAGGGCGGTGGGAAGGGCTTTGCGTGGTGACATGAGGCAATCCGGTACGACAGAACAGCCCGGGACCATAGCCCGTGGGGCGCTGTCGGGCAACGCCCGATAGTCAGGCTTGCGCCGCGCTCCTAGAATTGCCGTTTTCTGCACATCGGACGTTCGCAGATGATCGTCGGCATCGATCTTGGTACCACCCATTCCCTCATCGGCATGCACACGGCAGCGGGGCCGCAGCTGTTCCCCAATGCCCATGGCGAGCTGTTGACCCCTTCGGTGGTCAGCCTCGTCGATGGTGCCGTACTGGTCGGCCAGCCGGCCCGTGACCGCCTGGTCAGCCATCCTCAGCAGACCGTGGCCCATTTCAAGCGCTGGATGGGCAGCGACCGTGAGACCCGGCTGGGTGAGCGCAGCTTCCGTCCCGAGGAGCTCTCGGCCATGGTCCTGCGCTCGCTGCTGGCCGACGCCGAAGCCGCCCTGGGCCGCAAGGTGGAGGAGGCGGTGATCAGCGTGCCGGCCTATTTCTCCGACGCCCAGCGCAAGGCCACCCGCGCCGCCGGCGAGCTTGCCGGCATCCGCGTCGAGCGCCTGATCAATGAACCCACGGCCGCCGCGCTGGCCTACGGCCTGCAGGAGCGTGACGGCGAAGGCCGCGTGCTGGTGCTGGACCTGGGCGGTGGCACCTTCGACGTCTCCATCCTGGAACTGTTCGACGGCGTGGTCGAAGTGCATGCAAGCGCTGGCGACAATTTCCTGGGCGGCGAGGACTTCCTGCAGGTGCTCGTGCAGGCCTTCCATGCCGACCAGCGCACGTCCGCCAGCGACCTGTCCGCTGCCGAGCAGGCGCAGCTGCTGCGTCGGCTGGAACTGTTCAAGCGCGAACTCAGCCAGAACAGCACTGCCAGTCTGCAGTTGCCCCTGGCCGGCAGTGAACGCCATTGGCAGCTGGATGAAGCACGCTATACCCAGCTCTGCGAGCCACTGCTGCTGCGCATGCGCACGCCCATCGAGCGCGCGATCCGCGACGCCCGGCTCAAGCCCGAGGCGCTGGACGACATCATCCTGGTCGGCGGTGCGGTACGCATGCCGATGGTCAGCAAGCTGGCGACCCGCATGTTCGGCCGGCTACCGCTGCGCCACGTCCATCCGGACCAGGCGATTGCATTGGGTGCCGCCGTTGCCGCAGGACTGAAGGCGCGCGACGAATCGCTGCGCGAGGTCGTGCTGACCGATGTCTGCCCCTACACACTGGGCACGCAGGTGTCCCGCCAGGATGTTTCCGGTGGCGAGCGCAGCGGCTATTTCCACCCGATCATCCAGCGCAACAGCGTCGTGCCGGTCAGCCGCGAGGATCGCTTCTACCCGCTGCACGAGCGGCAAAGTGCCATCCGTATCGACGTGTTCCAAGGCGAGAGCCCGACGGTGGATCGCAACATCAAGCTCGGTGAGCTGACCGTACCGCTGACCCATTCTGTCCCGATGCAGGAGCGCAGCGTCACCGCCCGCTTTACCTACGACGTGAACGGGCTGCTGCAGGTCGAAGTCACCGAGGACACCACCGGCAAGCGCCACGAGCTCATCCTGGAACAGAATCCCGGGTTGCTGTCACCCGAAGAGATCCAGCAGCGCCTGCGCGCACTGGAAGCGCTGAAGATTCACCCGCGTGACGCCCAGCCCAACCTCGCGGTGATCGCCCGCACCGAGCGCCTGTACGAGGAACGCATCCATCACCGCGAACTGTTGCAGTCGTGGCTGAGCAGCTTCCGCCATGTGCTGGAAAGCCAGGATGCCGTTGCCGTCGAGCGCCATCGCCATCAGCTGGACGAGGCACTCGACACTCTCGAGCGCGATGCATGAGCTGGGCCTTTCACGTCCTGGAGCTGGACGAAACCGCTGACGAGCGCGCGATCAAGCGCGCCTACGCAAAGTGCCTGCGGGTGACGCGTCCCGACGAGGATCCCGTCGCCTTCCAGCACCTGCATGAGGCCTATCAGGCGGCATTGGACTGGGTCCGCCAGGAACCGCTGGCCGATACCGCGGACGAGGCCGAACCGGCGGAGCATGCAGCCGATATCGTCCCCTGGCCGTACGACGTCGACGTGGCATGGGCGCCGCCGGAAACGCGTTCGTACTCACCTCCGTTGCCACCCCGCGGCACGCCTGTGCTGCTGCGCACGGCACCGGTGGTGGAGCTGGAGGGGGTGGTCGATGTACCAGGCCACGCGCAGTTGATCCTGCGCCAGGCCTATCTGTTGCCGGTCGACGACTTCGGCCCCTGGCTGGAGGCCACGCCGGTGCTGTGGTCGCTGCGCTACAAGCCATTGGTGGGTGATGCGCTACTGGATGAACTGGCACGAAGTCACAACGGCATCAGCGCAGCCAACATGGGTCTGCTCGCACGCTGCTTTGGCTGGGATGATGTACACGATGGCGTGGATCCGGACAGGCTGGCATCGATCCAGTCGCGCGGTCATCGACGCTGGGCCGCCGAGACCGGGAATGCGGCGGAGCTGTCGGCACTGCTTGAACGAGAGGGCAGCCTGCGGCTGGGAAAGATCACGGTCAGCCGTTGCCTGAGCTACCTGTCGCAGCCATGGAACCTGCGACGATCCCTCTGGCAGGCGCAGCTGCCCGAGCACATCAATGAAGTCAACGCACTGCTGGATGCCATCGAGTCGGGGGGAAGGGAACAGGTACCCGAGGCATGGCATCCGCAGCAGATCCTGTTCTGGCGAAGTCTTGCCGACGTCTCCCGGCCCAACCGGTGGCGCTGGCAGGTGAACGCGCTGCGTGGCGTGCTGCTGGGCGTCTGCAGCCTGTTGTTCTTTGGTGGAATCGCAGGTGTCTCGTTGGTCCAGGGAAAGGCGGGCGAAGCCGCGATGTTCGTCCAGCTGGGGGCGCTCTTGGGCCTGCTGCTGGCGGTGATGGGAGTACTGTGGGTGCCTGTTCGCTGGGCGCTGCGCCAACTTACGCTTGACCTCACTCATCAGCGTGCAGGGCTGCTGCTGGCCCTACCGGCGCCGTTGATGGCGATCGGCAGCCTGGTTCTTGTCCATGGCCTGGGCCACCGCATGGAAGGTACGCTGCTGATCTTCATGGCACTGCCCTTGGCGACTGCGCGCCTGTGGCGACGCGTCGGGGCCCGGATGCGGTTCGGAATCCGCCACGCCGTGTTCATGGTGCTTGCCATGCTGATCGCCGAAGCAGGCATCGTTCTCACCCTGCTGCAGTGGGGCGCCGAGTTCCTGCAGCGCGCGCGTCGTCACGTGCCGATTGACCGGCTCCCGCCGGCCTCTGGAAACACTGCGTGAAACAGGCGCTGGACGCTCTCGGGCTCGACGCCAGCGCCGACGAACGGGCGATCAAGCGCGTCTACGCGCAGAGACTGCGTGCGGCACGCCCGGACGAAGACCCGGTGGCATTCCAGGCGCTGCACGAGGCTTACCAGGAAGCGCTGCGGTGGGTACGCAACCGCGCGCAATGGCAGGAGGAAAGCAGTGCAGAAGCGCTGACGACCACGCCTGCAGACAACAGCCCACCCGAGCCACCGGCGCCGTACGACAGCCATTCGCCGATGGACCACATGCCGGTGCTGCATCATCCATGCACGCTCGACACCGACATGCCGGACGATGTGGTGGAGCAGTCATTGAACCTGCCCCGGTTTGCGCGCCTGCTGATCAATACCGCGGCCGACGCCGACCCGGCCAGCTTCGAGCGCTGGCTGGCCCATCGTCCGGAGCTGTGGTCATTGGCTGACAGGCCACGCATCGGCGACGTGGTACTGCAGCAGCTGCTGCACCAGGGCGGGCCCCTGTGCGAGTCCAACTTCGATCTGCTCAGCCGGTATTTCTGCTGGGATGAGATCCGGGGTGATATCGATCCCTACCGGGTGCGTGCACGACGCAGCCAGCTGCATCGCCACTGGCTGCTGCAGCCGCGCAACCACGCGGCCCTCACCGAAGCACTGGATCGACCGCAGGACCGCGTGTCCGCACAGGAAGCCCATGCCCGCATGGAACGCTTGACCCGACCGTGGCACTGGCTGGAATCGACGCTGTCGGCCTGCGTGCCCGGGCGCGCAGGCACCATGCGGCGCACGATGCAGCATCTGGGGGTGCACACCGTCCGCGACACGCTGGCGCCACTGGACGCAGATCAGATCGCCTTCTGGATGGCGATATCGCAGCCCAGGCACTTCAGTCTCCTGAAGATGCAGGTGGCGATTGTTCGCTGCCTGCTGGGTGCAATGATCGTGCTGGCGGTTCTGGCAGTTCTGGCACTGCTGGGTGATGCCGCGCGACCGCTTGCGCTCAGCACGTCCGGCATGAAACGCGTGGCGATCCATGCCTCGGTGGTCATCGTGGCCGGCGTCGTCATGCTGGCGACCTTCGTGGGATGGACTCCATCGCGAACGGCGTCCGCGCCAGCCCCCGTCGAACCATCGTCGCCGTCCGATGCACTCGGCATGCTCACGCACGGGCCTCGTCCGCGCAGGCCAGCCCCCTCCTTCGCCGTCGTCAGCCAGATGGACCCCGGCACAGAGGGCGGTTGAGTGGCGGCGGGTTACTTCTCCCGCCGCCAGTTGATCGACCCACGGTTTTCCACCGTGCTCGACTCCACTTCCACGTCGAAGCCACGACGCAGCAGGTACTTCAGCGTGATCACCGAACCGGCACCGACCAGCGACACGCCGTAGCCGACGTACAGCTTCGGCGAGATGTACTTGCCGACGCCGATCACCGAACCACCCAGCGCGCGCGACTGGCTCACGCCGGCGTCGTCCAGGCCCAGCTTGGCACCCAGCTGCGAGGCCAGCAGGCCGCTGCCGGCCGACAGTGCCGCCGAGGCCGCGTTGACCTGCTGGGTCTGGTCGCTGCTGGCCCCGGTCAGGCTGCGGCCCAGCACCAGGTAGGCCAGTGCTTCGGACTGCGACATCGCCGGATCGGACCACACGTCCGCACGCGGCTGCTGCGCACGCCCGGTCACGTCGATGCCGGCGGTGACATCACCGATCCGGCGCTCGGCACGGATGTTGATGCGCGGGTCGGACACCGCGTTGTAGTTCCAGGTGAGGTTGCCGCGGGTGATGGTCAGGTCCTGCCCATACGCCTTGTAGCGGCCACTCACTTCCAGGCCGCCATTGGCGGTCATCTCGCGGCCGGGCTTGGCCCAGACCTGCATCTTGCCGGTCAGCGCGCCCTTCAGGCCGAAGCCGGTCATCTTCACCTTGTCACCAAGGCTGACAACCAGCTCCATGTCCAACGGCGAGGTACGCGACTCTTCCGGATCAGCCGGGTCCAGCACCACCACGTCTTCGGACACCGAGGTGCCACGGTCCAGGCGCTCCAGATCGATGTCGGCCTCGGGCACGTGCACGGTACCGCGCAGTTCCATCGCCGCCTTGGCCAGGGTGAAGTCGAGGTTGGGGTTGGCGACGATGCGCAGCTCGCTGGTGTTGGACAGCAGCACGTTGTCGCCGTGGATCTTCAACTGCAGCGGCTGTGCATCACCGAACCAGGACAGGCCACCATCGACATACAGCGTGCCCTGGCCCGAGTTGGCCTGCGCGGTGATCTTGGCCGAACCGTCGGGCTGGGCCACGAAGCTGCCCTTGCCCTGGTCGAAGGTCAGGCCCAGCGCGGGGAATTCGCCCTTGAAGTTGCTCAACTGCGCGTCGCCGCCCAGCGACGGCTGGCCGCGCGTGCCGCGCAGGCTGACGTGGCCTTCGATCAGGCCGGTCGGGCGCACGATGTCCGGCGAGAACAGCTCCAGCCAGTACAGCCGCGACATGTTGAGATAGAGCTCGCCGTTCAATGGCGCGCTGGCTTCCCAGCCGGTCTGCATCCTGGCATCGACGAAGCCGTTGCCCTGGAAGCCCATGCCCAGATAGCCCTTGATGCTGGCCGGGGTCATGTCGAGCTTGAGCGAGAACTGGTCATAGCGCACCAGCTCGCCGCGGGTGGTGTCCCCCACGGTGTTGCGGTTCTCACCCAGGCGTACGCCGCCTTCCTTCGAGCGTACTTCCACATGGCCTTCCCAGGCATTGCCGCGCGGGCGGATCTGCGCGTCCAGGCTGACATCACCACGCAGGTAGATGCGGCGGCCGGACTGCGGCGGCAACCACGGCTGCACCAGCGCAAGCGGCAGTGCATCACTGCGCACCACCAGGCCCTCGCGCGGCCAGTTGGCCTGTGCGCACAGTGTGCCGCTGCTGGCGGCAGCCAGGCAGGCTTCGCCCAGCGTGTAGTTGCTGCCGTTGATCGCGAACGCCGCCGGTGCACGCAACGACCAGGCATCGCCCTTCACAGGTGCGATGCGCAGCGCGGCCAGCTCGCCGCGCCACTGCGCGCCCTGCTGGCGGACGCTGCCCTGCAGCTCGATCGCGCCCATCTCGTTGCGGGTCTGCGCGGCCAGGCGCAGGTTGGAGACACTGCCCTGCGCATCCACGTTCAAGCGTTCCAGCAGCATGCCGGCATTGACCTGCTGGCCCTGGATCGCCAGCGTGCCGCTGTCGCCGCGCCACGGCAGGTGGCCCTTGATGCTCACGCTCTCGGCGCCGTAGCCGTCCCAGTTGAGGTTGTTGCCGACCAGGTCGGCGGTGATGTCCGGCGCATCGCGCGGGCCCTTCACCTGTACCTGCCCACGCAGGCCGCCATCGGCGCCCGGCAGCAGATCGCTCAGCTGCAGTGGCTCGAAGCGCGCATCGATGTCGAGGCGATCACCGACCTTGCCCGAAGCGGTCACCCGGCTGCTGCCCAGCGACAGCTTCAGGTCACCCTGGCCCTGCGCGCCCTGCAGCGCGAACTTGCCCTGCGCATCGAGATTGCGCTGGCGCAGCACGCCCTTCAGCGACGGCAGATCGACGGTGGCTTCCAGCGTGCCGGCGGTGCCCGGCGGCGCGTTTGCCGGCGGCGGCAGCTGGCGGCCCTTGGAGGCCAGGTTGCCGGACAGGCGGCCATTCCAGCCCGGCACGAAATAGCCGGGGTCGAAGTCCTTCAGCGTGGCCTTGGCATCCCAGTCCAGCTGCGGTGCCCACGCCACCTGGCCTTCCACCTGCAGCTGGCCACCCGGCGTCTGCGCCTGCAGCTGGTGGATCGACGCGGCCTGATCGTTGCCGCGCACGTCGAAGTGCAGCTGCGCCTTCTGCGCATCGCGCTCGACCTCGGCACGGCCGATCGCGGCCCAGGCCTTCAGGGTACCGGCCAGGCCGAAGCGCGCTTCCTTCACGGTGACCGGCACCGGTGCACTGCCGGCGGTGTTCGGGTCCGCCGCTGGCACGTAGGTCAGATCATGTGCGACCACCGAGAAGTTGAGCTTCTGCTGGTCTTCCTGGCTGAAATCGGCGGTACCTTCCAGTCGCGCCTCACCGCCAAGGCCCTTCACCAGCAGCGGTGAGACGTTCAGCACCTGGTCCTTCAGCGACACCACCGACGGTGCCAGTTCCAGTTCCTGATCGCCCTGCTTCACCTTGCCACGCAGGTTGGCGTTGCCGCCCTTGCCGGCGGCGGTGAAGTCCAGTGCCAGCGGCGCGATCGCCGAGCTGGCCAGTGCCGGCGACAGCAGCGCCAGATCCAGCTCTTCACTGCGGATGCTGGCGCTCCAGCTCGGATCGGTGCGGCCATCGAACACCAGCATCGCGTGCAGTGGCTTCGGCGCGCGCCCGGCTACGGCCACTTCCATGTGCGACAGGTCACCACGGGCGACCAGACCGACGGTGGCGGCCGTGCGGCCACGCGGCGCCGGCAGCACGGCAGTGACGGTCACGTCGGTGTCGTAGTCCTTGGCCGGGATGTAGCGGCCCTGGGCGGTGAAATTGCCCATGTCGCTGTCCACCACCAGTTTGTGCGCCTGGAACTCGCCGTTGGCGATCTCGATGCCACCGCGCACACGGCTGATGTCGATCACTGGCTCGTTGGCCTGGCTGATGCGGAAGCCATCGATGGCGATGGCATCGGCCTGGATCGCCAACGGCATTTCGATCTGCGGCAGCGAATCCGGCCACGACGGCAGCTTGAACGGCTCGTCACTCTTGGCCAGGTTCAGCGTCGCGTTGGTCAGCTCCAGCTTGTCCAGCAGCAGCTTGCGGCCCAGCAGCGGACGCAGGTCCGGCTCCAAGTGCGCGCGTTCTGCATGGAAATGGATGTCGTCGTAGCGGAAGTCGACGTTGTACAGGGTCAGCGGGCCGGCCACCGGGCCTTCCACCTTGTCCCAGGTGAAGCTGGCGCCCACCGGCAGCCGTGCCACCACCTGTGCCAGCAGCACGTCACGGCCGGCCACGGTCTGCAGCAGCCAATACACCGCCAGCAGGGCCAGCAGCACCAGGCCCAGCACGCCCACACCGGACCAGGCCCAGAAGCGGCGGCGGCGGTAGAAGCGCACGCGCGGCGGCGTGGTCGGGTTCGGAGCGGGTGCGGGCGTACTCACAGGTCCGCTCCGATGTTGAGGTACAGCTGGAACTGCGAATCCGGGTTGTTCAGGCCATGCGCGATATCCACGCGCACCGGGCCCACCGGCGATTTCCAACGCACGCCGAAGCCGACGCCGGTGTGCAGATCAATGGTGTTGTCGAAGGCGCTGCCGGTATCGACGAACACCGCCGCACCCCAGGGGCCGCCATTGAAGTAGTGCTCGTACTCGGCCGAGCCGATCACCAGGTTCTTGGCGCCCAGCGCGTACTTGTCCGGTGCCGGGGTCCGCGGGCCCACCTCGCGATAGGCATAGCCGCGGATGCTGCGGTCACCACCGGCGAAGTAGCGCAGGCTCGGTGGCATCGCCACCAGGTCGCTGGTCCAGGTGGTGCCGCCCTCACCACGCAGGATCAGGCGGTTGCTTTCACCCACCGGGATGTACCAGCGCAGCACGGCATTGGCCTGCACGAAGCTGGTGTCCGAACCGGCGCCTTCGACACCGGCGCGCATCGTCGCGGTACCGCTGATGCCCTTGCGCGGGAACAGTTCGTCATCGACGTTGACGTAGTCGGCGACCAGCTGCGGGTAGACCAGTGTCGAGGTGTTGTAGACCGCGTCGGTGAATTCGGTGCCGGAGGCATAGCGCCAGCGCTCGCGCAGCGCGTTGATGGAGGCGATCGCGGTCCAGTGTTCGTTGATCTCGCCGCTGCGGCTGGCGATCAGCTTGAAGTTCCGCAGGTCGATGTAGTCGGTCTGCTCGTCGTAGGCGCTGGCAGCGAAGGTGTACCAGCCATCAAGCCAGTTGAAGGCCGGAATGCGGTAGCTGGTGACCAGGCTCTTGCGCTTCTGCGCATAGTCCAGCTGCGTGTTCATCTTGTGGCCGCGGTTGTTCAGCCACCGCCGTTCGATGCCACCGCGCACACCCGGGCCACTCTCGCTGCCGTAGCTCAGACCCGCGGTATAGATGGTGCGCTTGGCACGGGTCAGCTTCACATCCACCGGCACTTCGCCGTTCGCATCGGCCTGGTCGGGCCGTGGCTGGATGTCGATCACGCTGAAGTAGTCCAGCTTGGTCAGCGACTCGCGCAGCCGGTCCAGCTTGCCCTCGTGGAAGTAGCTGCCCTGTTCCCAGTACACCAGCGGGTCGAACAGCTTGTCGACGAAGTAATCCTGCTCGAAACGCACCGGCCCCATGTTGTAGCGGCGGCCGCTGTCCCAGGTCAGGTCGATGTCGGCCGCGTTGTCGGCACGGGTGATCTGCACCTGGCGCTGGGTGTAGTCGGCATCGAAATAGCCACGTTCGGCCAGGCGACGGGTGACGGTGATCTTGCTGGCTTCGTACTGCGTGTGCTCGAAACGCTGGCCCTTGCGCGGCTTGAACGCGGCCAGGTCGTCCTGCAGGTACTGGTCGTACATCGCCGGCCCGGTGATGTCGATGTGCTCGCGGCGGACGGTGACCGGGGTGCCCTTGTCGACATGGATCAGCACGCGCACGTGCTCGTCCTCGCGCGGCGCCTCGACCTTGATCACCGGGTTGTAGTACCCGAACGGTTCCAGTGCCTGGCGGGTCTGCCGCTCGGCCTGTGACAGCAGGTACTCCAGGCGCGATTCGCCCTGTTCCTTGCCGATCGTGTCGTACAACGACAGCGATTCCTGGATGTTCTCGATGATTGCGGCGTCGTCGCCCTTGTCCAATCCCTTGATGTCCACCTTGTCGATGGTGCCGCGCGCGTGGGCCACGGAGGTGGCGGCCAGCGACAGGACCATCAGCGGCAGGGCGTATTTCTTTGGCTGCATGCGGCACAGCATACCGACCGGAGGTGACGATGCGAAATGCATCACGTCATTGGGGATCGGTTGTTAAGTGGCGGTCAAAATACGCGCCTTTGTGGCGATCGTCGTGATCGCAGCCGAGGATGCCGGCATCGTCCGCGATGCCGGCAATGACCCCGATGGACATCCGCCGACGGTGATCCGGTAGTGCCGGCCGCTGGCCGGCAATCCACAGGTCGATACGCGGTGGCAATGCCAGTAGATCCACGCCATGCGTGGATGGGCCACCAATCAGCTCGACAGATGCTCGATCGCTGCCACCTTGCCCAGGCGCTCGCCCAGCATCGTCAGCAGCGCCAGGCGGTTGCCACGCAGCGCCGGATCCTCGGCATTGACCATCACGCCATCGAAGAAGGCGTCCACCTGCGGGCGCAGGCGGGCCAGGCGCGCCAGCACGGCCACGTAATCCTTCTGGTGCAGGCTGGCGCCGGTGTCGTCGATGGCCGCAGTGACCGCCTCAGCCAGCGCGCGCTCGGCATCTTCCTGCAGCAGTGCCGGGTCGATCTGGGCCGGAATGTCGCCCTCGGCCTTGCGCAGGATATTGCGGATGCGCTTGTTGGCCGCTGCCAGTGCCTCGGCTTCCGGCAGCGCGGCGAAGGTGCCGATCGCATCCAGGCGGCGGTCGAAGTCGTACAGCGAAGCCGGCTTCAGCTCGGCCACCGCGTTGAAGTGCGTGGCCGGCACGGCCTTGTCAGCGTAGTAGCCCTTCAGGCGGTCGAGGATGAAGTCGTACAGTTCACCGACGTCGGCCTGCACGTTGCGCGCGGCCAGGCCGGCGTTGGCACTGGCCAGCAACGCGCGCAGGTCCAGCTCGAAGCCGCTTTCGATGATCGTGCGGGCCAGGCCCAGCGCGTTGCGGCGCAGGGCGAACGGGTCCTTGTTGCCGGTCGGCTTCAGGCCTGCGGCGAAGCCACCGGCGAGGGTATCCACGCGTTCAGCAATCGCCAGCACCTTGCCCAGCGGCGACAGCGCGATGTCGTCACCGCCGAAGCGCGGCTGGTAGGCCTCGTCGATGGCCAGCGCCACCTCCTGCGATTCACCACCGGTCACGGCGTAGTGGCGGCCGGCGATGCCCTGCAGTTCCGGGAATTCGTTGACCATGCGCGACTGCAGGTCGTTCTTGGCCAGCTCGGCAGCACGCTTGGCCTGTGCGGCGTCGGCGCCGACCTGGGGTGCGATCACTTCGGCCAGGGCGGCCACGCGTGCCACCTTGTCGGCCACGCTGCCCAGCTTGGCCTGGTAGGTCACCGTCTTCAGGCCCTCGCCCATCGATACCAGGCCCTGCTTCAGGTCCTCGTCGAAGAAGAACTTGGCATCGGCGAAGCGCGGGCGGATCACGCGCTCGTAGCCCTTGGCCACTTCGGCCACGTCCTTCGATTCGATGTTGGCGATGCCGATGAACTGCTCGGTCAGCTTGCCGCTGTCATCCAGCACCGGGAAGAATTTCTGGTTGATCTCCATCGTCTCGATCAGCGCTTCCTGCGGCACGGCCAGGAACGCACGCTCGAAGCTGCACAGCACCGCCGACGGCCACTCGACCAGGTTGACCACCTGCTCCAGGTTGTCCTCGGTGATGCGGGCGCTGCCGCCGACCTTGGCCGCAGCGGCCTCGACCTCGGCGACGATGCGCGCGCGGCGCTCGCTCGGGTCGACCAGCACGAACGCAGCGCGCAGGGCTTCAACGTAGTCCTGCGGCTGTGCCAGCGACACGGCCTGGTCGTGGTGGAAGCGATGGCCACGGCTGACGCGGCCGGCCTGCAGGCCGAACAGCTCGGCTTCGACCACGTTGGCGCCGTGCAGCAGCACCAGCCAGTGCGCCGGGCGCGCAAAGCCCCAGGCGTGGTCACCCCAGCGCATCGGCTTGGGAATCGGCATCGCCGCAATCGCCTCGCGCAGGATCTCCGGCAGCAGGCTGGCGGTGCTCGCGCCCGGGGTCACCGCACGGTGCACGAAGCGCTCACCCTTGTTGTCGGTGGTCTTCTCCAGTGCGGTCCAGTCGATCCCGGCCTTGGCGGCGAAGCCCTGCAGGGCTTTGGTCGGCTGGCCTTCGGCGTCCAGCGCGATGTTCAGGTACGGGCCCAGCACTTCGCTGTGCTGTTCCGGCTGTTCCAGGCCGACGCCCGGCAGCAGCACGGCCAGGCGGCGCGGGGTCGACAGCGGGCGCGCATCGCCCAGTTCCAGCGCGACACCGCGCTTGCGCAGGCCTTCGACAACACCGTCGAAGAACGCCTGGGCCAGGCCCGGCAGCGCCTTGACCGGCAGCTCCTCGGTGCCCAGTTCGATCAGCAGGGGGGACAGTTGGCTCATCGGTTCGATCCTGTGGTGGGGGCGCAGCGCGCAACGCGTCCGGCGCCCCGGGTAGTTGATGAAAAGCGGGTCGGTGCGGGAGGGCCGTCAGGCCTTCTTCGCACCCGGGAAGCCCAGCTTCTCGCGCTGCTCGTAGTAGGCCTTGGCCACCGCCTGGGCCAGCGCGCGCACGCGCAGGATGTAGCGCTGGCGCTCGGTCACGCTGATCGCGCGGCGCGCATCGAGCAGGTTGAAGGTGTGGCTGGCCTTCATCACCTGCTCGTAGGCCGGCAGCGGCAGGTTCACTTCCACCAGCTTCTGCGCTTCACGCTCGCAGGCGTCGAAACGGTGGAACATTTCTTCCACGTCGGCGTATTCGAAGTTGTAGGTGCTCTGCTCCACCTCGTTCTGGTGGTAGACGTCACCGTAGGTCACCGGCTGGCCGTCCGGGCCATAGGTCCAGACCAGGTCGTAGACGTTGTCGCAGTTCTGCAGGTACATGCACAGGCGCTCGAGACCATAGGTGATCTCGCCCAGCACCGGGCGGCACTCCAGGCCACCGGCCTGCTGGAAGTAGGTGAACTGGGTCACCTCCATGCCGTTGAGCCAGACTTCCCAGCCCAGGCCCCAGGCGCCCAGCGTCGGCGACTCCCAGTTGTCCTCGACGAAGCGCAGGTCGTGCACCAGCGGATCGATGCCCAGCGCCTTCAGCGAATCCAGGTACAGCTGCTGGATGTTGTCCGGCGCCGGCTTCATCGCCACCTGGTACTGGTAGTAGCGCTGCAGGCGGTTCGGGTTCTCGCCGTAGCGGCCGTCGGTCGGGCGGCGCGAGGGCTGCACGTAGGCCGCGTTCCAGCTTTCCGGACCGATCGCGCGCAGGAAGGTGGCCGGGTGGAAGGTACCGGCGCCCACCTCCAGGTCGAGCGGCTGGATGAGCACGCAGCCCTGCTGGGCCCAGAACTGGTTCAGGGTCTGGATCAGGCCCTGGAAGGTGATCGGAACGGTCGGGGTCGCGGACATGCGTACGAGTCTTGGCCGGCAAGGGGGTGCGTTAGTATAACGGCCGACCTGCGGGGCATTCCGTACCCGGGAGGAGCAGGCAGATGGAACATCGGCTGCCGGTGGGCACGCCCGGCGAGCGAGGCGGCACCACGCTGCCGTGGGGCCGCCTGCAGTTCGAGCAGATTGCCGCAGCCCTGGTCGCCGATGACCTGGTGGCCGAGCAGGACCGCGAGCGCATGCGGTTTTCCGCACAGGGCGCGCGCAATGCCAGTGAAGTGCACCCGCTGGTGCTGCTGTCCAACCTCAAGCTGGCCGCCACCGGCGGTGGCGAGCTGACCCTGGAACGCCTCACCGAGTGGCTGGCCCAGCGTACCGGCAGCCGCTACCTGCGCATCGACCCGACCCGGGTGGACGTCGCTGCGGTCACCGCGCTGGTGTCGCATGCCTACGCCCGCCGCCACCGCTTCCTGCCATTGGCGGTGGATGCCGAGCGCGTGCTGGTAGCCACCAGCGAGCCGCTGGTGCAGGAATGGCGTCGTGACCTGCAGCACCTGACCCGCCGCCGCATCGAGCTGGCGGTGGTCAATCCGCTGGACCTGCACCGCTACACCATGGAGTTCTACGGGGTGACCCGTTCGGTGCGCGGCGCCCGTGGCGACGTGCGCGGCGAGGCCAGCACCACCCTGCCCAGCTTCGAGCAGCTGGTGGAGCTGGGCCGCACCGGCGACGTCAATGCCGACGACCAGCACATCGTGCACATCGTCGACTGGCTGCTGCAGTACGCCTACGAACAGCGCGCCTCGGACATCCACCTGGAGCCGCGCCGCGAGATGGGGCGCATGCGCTTCCGCATCGACGGCGTGCTGCACAAGGTGTTCGAGGTACCGCCGGCAGTGATGACCGCGGTGGTCAGCCGCATCAAGGTGCTCGGCCGCATGGACCTGGCCGAACGTCGGCGCCCGCAGGACGGCCGCATCAAGACCCGCTCGCCGGGTGGCCGCGAGGTCGAAATGCGCCTGTCGACCATGCCCACCGCCTTCGGCGAGAAGTGCGTGATGCGCATCTTCGACCCGGATGCCGCGTTCAAGAGCATCGACCAGCTCGGTTTCAGCCCACAGGAGGCCGCTGGCTGGAATGCGCTGGTCGAGCGCCCGCACGGCATCGTGCTGGTCACCGGCCCGACCGGCTCGGGCAAGACCACCACCCTGTATTCCACGCTGAAGCGGCTGGCCACGCCGGACGTGAACGTGTGCACGGTGGAGGACCCGATCGAAATGATCGCGCCCGAGTTCAACCAGATGCAGGTGCAGACCAACATCGACCTGGACTTCGCCAGCGGCGTGCGCACCCTGCTGCGGCAGGACCCGGACATCATCATGATCGGCGAGATCCGCGACCTGGAAACCGCGCAGATGGCGGTACAGGCCTCGCTGACCGGCCATCTGGTGCTGTCCACCCTGCATACCAACGACGCTCCCTCGGCGGTCACCCGACTGCTCGACCTGGGCGTGCCGCACTACCTGCTGGCCAGCACCCTCAATGGCATCCTCGCCCAGCGCCTGGTCCGCACGCTGTGCCCGCACTGCAAGCAGCCGCATAGCCTCGGTGCTGCCGACTGGGCGGTGCTGGCTGATAGCCATGCCGCATATCCAGATGCCGCCACGCCCTGTCGGCCGGTCGGTTGCCTGGAGTGCCGGCGCACCGGATTCCTCGGCCGCATCGGGCTGTATGAGTTGCTGCCATTGGGCTCGCGGCTGCGCGGGCAGATCCGCGCCGACATGGATCTGGCCGGTTTCAGCCGTGCCGCACGGGCTGAAGGGCTGCGAACCCTGCGCCAGGCCGGGCTTGAAAAGGTGGCGCAGGGGCTGACTACAATCGAGGAAGTCCTGTCAGTCCTGCCGCCCCCGGATGAACCCAGCCCCGTTCCTGATCCTTGAAACCGGCCGCCCGGTACCGTCGCTGCGCCGCTACGGGCGCTTTCCGCACTGGATCCGCGTCGCCGCCGGGCTGGAAGAACACGAGACCGTGGTGGTCGATGTCGAGCACGGTGGCGCTCTGCCCGATCCGCACGCCTTCGCCGGCGTGCTGGTGACCGGCTCGGCCGCCTTCGTCACCGACCATGCCGACTGGAGCGAGCGCAGCGCCGCGTGGCTGCGCCAGACCGCCCACGACGACCTGCCAGTGTTCGGCATCTGCTACGGCCATCAGCTGCTGGCGCACGCGCTGGGGGGCGAGGTGGCCTACAACCCGGCCGGCCGTGAGTCCGGCACGATCGAACTGGAACTGCAGCCGCAGGCCGCGCAGGACCCGCTGTTCCAGGGCCTGCCGCAGCATTTCGCCGCCCATGCCACCCACCTGCAGACCGTGCTGCGTGCACCCGACGGCGCCGAGGTGCTGGCACGCTCACCGCTGGACGGCTGCCACGCCTTCCGCTGGGGCCGCCAGGCCTGGGGCGTGCAGTTCCATCCGGAATTCGCCACCCACCACATGCGCGGCTACGTGCGCGCCCGCGCCGACTGCATCGGCCGCCATGGCGGCTGCGCCCGCAGCATCGAGCGCGCGGTCAGTGCCGCGCCGCTGGCCCGCCAGCTGTTGCGGCGCTTCGTCCGCCAGGCACGGCTGTCTTCAGCCCAGCCGGCGGCAAAACAGGGATAATCAGCGGCACGGGCAGCCGCCCGGCCCCCTCCTGTCCTTCCCGGATGTCCATGAAAGAGATTCGCAAACTGCCGGCTTCGGCGGGCGCCCAGTGGTTGCTGGATACGTTCTCGCTGTACCGGCGTGCGCCGCTGCAGCTGGCCCGGATCGGCCTGACCTGGCTGCTGGTGAGCTGGGTGGTCACGCTGTTGTCGACGCTGATTCCCGGCGCCGCCGGCATGGCCGTGCAGCTGATGACGCTGGCCATCTCACCGATCATGTTCGGCGGCATGCTGTATGCCGTGGGCGAAATCGATGAAGGCCGCCCGGGCCTGGCCTCGCACCTGCTGCAGCCGATCCGCGACCACCGCGTCAGCCACCTGCTGGTGCCGCTGGCGATCCAGGTGCTGGCGGTGCTGCTGCTGGGCGCGCTGCTGTTCCTGATGATCGGCCGCGAGGGCTTCACCGCCTTCAGCGAGGTCATGACCAAGATGGAAGAGATCAGCCGCAGTGGCCAGCAGATCAAGCCGGACGATGCCGCCGCGCTGGTCGCCAACCTGCCGGCCAAGCGCATCGCGCTGTGGATGCTGCTGGTGTTCCTGAGTGCGGTCGCGCTGTCGCTGGCGATGTTCACCCAGCCGGCGCTGGTGGTGTTCGACAAGCAGAGCGGCATGCACGCGCTGCGCCTGAGCCTGCAGGGCTGCATCGAGAACATCGGCGCGATGATCGTGTTCGCCGCACTCGGCCTGATCGCCGCGTTCTGCATGTACATCCTGTTCGTGATCGTGATCCAGATCGCGATGCTGATCGGTGGCCCGCTGGCCGCCGCCTTCATCGCCCAGCTGGTGCTGACCACGGTGCTGATGCCGCTGTATGTCGGCGCGGTCTACGCCGCATGGAAGCAGATGTTCGTGCACCGCGGCAGCCGCGCGGCGCCGCCGATTCCGACCACGCCGACCTCGAGCGACGTGTTCCACGCCTGACGGAACTCAGGTAGATCCACGCCATGCGTGGATAGAAAAGGGGACGGAGGAGATTAAGTCGTTAGCCGCACAGTGGCACAAACGACTTAATCCCCTCCGTCCCTTTTTTTCAGGCAGCGGGCTTCTTTACTACCGACGACGGCACCAGCCAGCGTGCGGCGTGGATGCCCAGCTCGTAGAGCAGGCACATCGGGATCGCCAGCATCAGCTGCGAGACCACGTCCGGCGGGGTCAGCACCGCCGCGACCACGAAGATGCCGACGATCGCGTAACCACGACCTTCCTTGAACTGCTGCGGCGTCACCCAGCCCAGCAGCACCAGGATCACCATCGCCACCGGCAGTTCAAAGCTGCCGCCGAAGGCGAAGAAGATCGCCAGCACGAAGTCCAGGTAGGCGTTCGCATCCGGGGTGATCGCGATCACGTCCGGGCTGAAGGTGGTGAGGAAGTGGAATACCGCCGGCAGCACCAGGAAGTAGGCGAAGGCACAGCCGGCGTAGAACAGCAGCACCGACGACACCAGCAGCGGCACCGCCAGGCGCTTCTCACGCGCATACAGGCCCGGCGCGACGAACGCCCACAGCTGGTACAGCAGCCACGGCACCGCCACGAACAACGCGACGAAGAACGTCAGCTTCAGCGGCGCGAAGAAGGCACCTGCCGGATTGGTGGCGATCATCGTCTGCCCGTTGGGCAGCTGCGAGACCAGTGGTTCGGCCAGTGCGTTGTACAGCTTCTGGGTGAACGGCAGCAGCGCCAGCAGCACCACGCCCAGGCCCAACAGTGCGCGCACCAGACGGCCGCGCAGTTCCACCAGGTGTTCGACCAGCGAGCTCTCGCCGAAATCCTGTTCACTCATGGCTGGCGCTCCGTGCTCTGCGCCGGCGGCGCACCGGCTTCAGGGGGTGTCGCCGGGGTCGGCTCGGGAGCAACGCTCTCTTGCGTCGGTTCAACGGCATCGGGCGCGGCACTCATGTGCGGCGGTAGATCCGCTGGTGCCGGTGCACGGACTTCCTGCACCAGATCATCACCCTGCTGCTGGGCCTCCTGCGCTTCGCGACGGATCGCTTCACCGCTAGCGCGCAGCTGGTTCTCGGTGTCCTGCATGCCCTGGCGCACGTCCTGCATCTGCCGCTTGATGTCCTCGGCCTGCAGTTCGCGCTCCAGTTCCTGTTTCACCGAATCCCACTGATTGCGGGCACGACGCACCCACAGGCCGGCGAAGCGGGCCGCCTTGGGCAGGCGCTCGGGACCGAGCACCACCAGGGCGACCACTGCAATCACCAGCAGTTCGCTGAAGCCGATATCGAACACCGCAACCGCTCCGGATCAGCGAGCGTTACGGTCGTGCTCGTCCTGCGCGGTGCGCGAGGCGTCCTGGCTGCGCGACTCATCGCCCAGCTGCGCGTTCGGCTTGTCCTCGTCGCGCATGCCCTTCTTGAATTCCTTGACCGCCGAACCGAGATCCTTGGCGCCGCTGGTCAGGCGCTTGGTGCCGAACACCAGCAGGACGATGGCCAGCACGACCAACCAATGCCAGATGCTGAAACTGCCCATAAAGACGCTCGTTACGTTAGTGATCAGGCTGTCGAGCATAGCGCACCGGGTGTTAGCCGGCGCGCGTGACGAAAGTCAGTTTCCGCCCAGCGTTTCCGTGCGGATTTCGCCGTCGTTGACCGGCTGGAAGCCCTGCTGCGGCGGCGGCGGGGTCTGCGGCACGTTCTGCAGCGGCGCGGTGGTGGCTTCGGCTGGGGCGGCCGGCGCTGCCTGAACAGGCGCCGGAGCAACCGACGGGGCCGCTGCCGGACGCGGGGCGCTGCCGCCGTTACCGCTGCGGTTGTTGCGCGCGGCGTAGGTGGCCTCTTCCAGACGGTCGCGGAACGTGACCACATCCATCGACGGCGAACCGGCGGCGCGGCCTTCGAAGATCATGCGCGGCGTGGTGTTGCTGCCGTAGGCGTCCAGATTGGCGGCATCATCGATCTGCAGCACCGCACCATCCAGGGCAACGCCAGCAAACAGACCGCGGGCGCGCGACCAGGACCAGATCTCGGCCTTCAGCTGGCCGTCGGTGGCAGCGGCGGCATTGCGGCCGACCGGGCCGGCGGCGACACCGGCATCGGCGCCCAGCGTGAACTTGCCGTTGACCAGGTTGTCCAGGCTGCGGTCGTTGCGGAACACCAGCACCACATCGGAGGACTGCACGCCGGCCTGGAAGCCGATGCTGCCGCCAGTAAGCTTCACGAACACCGGATTGGACCAGGCACCATTGGGCATGCGCACCGACATCAGGCCGTGGCCACGACGACCGCCAATGACCAGACCGGCCTTGATCGTGTCGGGAATGACGATGACCGCACGGCCTTCGTCGAGCAATTTGTCCGGAATGCCCTGTTCAGGGATTTCCTGGATTTCAGCCAGCACGCGCACGGCATTGCGGGCACGCTGGTCTTCCTGCGGTCCGGCCATGGCCTGGCTGGACAGCAGGCTGGCGGCGATCAGCAGGGCTTGGATCGGGCGACGCATGGCAGGCTCCAGAAGTCAGTCCATAGGAAGATATAGCAAGTGACTGAAATTAGTAGTGTTGTCATGAATCCCCAATGAGCGTTCCCTGCTCACATTGATGCGCGCTATGCCTGCAATCCGAACCCTGCATCCCGGCGCGGCACCGGATCGGCGACAATACCGCTCATGCTCGACGCACCCGATACCGCCGTGCTGGCGGTCAACCTAGGCACGCCCGAGACGCCGACGGCCCCCGCCGTACGCCGTTACCTGGCTGAATTCCTGTCCGACCCCCGCGTGGTCTCGATCCCGGCATTGCTCTGGCAGCCGCTGCTGCGTGGACTGATCCTGCCGCTGCGCAGCAGCCGTTCAGCGGCCAAGTACGCCCAGGTCTGGCTGCCGGAGGGCTCTCCACTGATGGTGCATACGCGCCAGCTGGCGCAGGCCATGCAAGCGCTGTTGCCGACCCTGAAGGTTCGCCATGCAATGCGCTATGGCGAACCGGCGCTGGCCAGCGAGCTCGACCGCCTGGCGGCCGACGGTGCGCGCCGCATCGTGGTGCTGCCGCTGTACCCGCAGTACTCCACCACCACCACCGCCTCGGTCGAAGACCGCGTCGATGCCTGGCAGCGCCGCAATCCGGGCATGACCGTGAGCCTGGTGCGCGACTATTCGGTCGATCCGGGCTGGGTCGACGCCGTTGCCGGCTCGATCCGCCGCTACTGGGAACAGCACGGTCGCGGCCAGAAACTGATGTTCTCCTTCCACGGCATCCCGCAGCGCCTGGCCGATGCAGGCGATCCGTATCCGCAGCGCTGCGAGGCCAGTGCGCAGGCCATCGCCAAGGCTCTGGGCCTGGGCAGGGACGAGTGGCAGATGGGTTACCAGTCGCGTTTCGGCCGCGAGCGCTGGCTGCAGCCCTATGCCGAGCCCAGCCTGTGGGCGCTGGCCGAATCCGGCGTGAAGCAGATCGATGTGGTCTGCCCCGGCTTCGCCACCGATTGCCTGGAGACGCTGGAAGAGGTCGCGATGGGCTTCACCGAAACGCTGGCCGAGCGCGGCGCGACGATGCGCTACATCCCCTGCCTCAACGCCGAACCGGAGCACGCACGTGCGCTTGCGCGGCTGGCCGTGGCCTCGCTGGCATGAGTCTGCAACCGTTTGAACTGGAGGTCGGTGGCGCGCGCGTCGCCGGCCTGCGCAACCACGGCGACGGCCCGCGCGTACTGGCCCTGCACGGCTGGCTCGACAACGCGGCCAGCTTCGTGCCGCTGGCGCCGCATCTGTCGTCGTTGCAGCTGGTTGCCATCGACCTGCCCGGCCATGGCCACAGTGCGCATCTGCCGGCGGGTGCCAGCTACACGACCGCAGCCGCGATCTGCCACGTGCTCGATGTTGCTGATGCACTGGGCTGGGACCGCTTCAACCTGCTCGGCCATTCGATGGGCGCCGGCATCGCCAGCCTTACCGCCTCGGTCAGTGATCGCGTGGAGCGGCTGGTGGCGATCGAAGCGCTCGGCGGCCTGCGCGGTCCGGAGGAAGAAACCGCGCATCGCCTGCGCGAGCATGTGAATGCCACGCGTGGGCTGTCACGCAAGCAGCTGCGCGTGTTCCCCGACCTCTCCGCGCCGATCCGCGCGCGGATGATGACCAACCAGCTCAGCGAACGCTGTGCACGGCTGCTGGTCGAGCGCGGTGTGGAACCGGTCGAGGGTGGCTACCGCTGGTGCAGCGATCCGCGCCTGATGCTTCCCACCGCGATCCGCCTGAGCGAAGGGCAGATCGACAACCTGCTGCAGGCCATCGCCTGCCCGACGCAGGTGATCTATGCCACGCCGGCACAGTCCTACTATCCCGAGCCGATGCGCAGCGATCGCCTGCAGCACCTGCGCGATGGGCGATTGGCGGTGTTTCCCGGCAACCATCACCTGCACATGGAAGATCCGGAACAGATCGCAGAAGTGATCCTGCACTTCTTCAACAACGACAACGCCGGCTGAGTCGCGGCGTCCGCGCACTTCACTCTGCGCAGTTGCGGCCGATACATCAGTTGCGGGCCTCTGCGCCTGCAGCACGCAGGTCCGGTCGGGCCTGCGGCGTGTGTCTGGTTCTGCAAGGAAGTCCGCATGCCCGCTCCATTGCACCGTCACCCACAGGATGTGGTCACGGCGCCCCGTCTGCGCGACGTTGATTGCGTCGCATTCCCCGAATTCCCGGTCCATGCCCTGGCCACGCACTCCTGCGTGCGTCTCCGCGTGGCCGTTGTCGTCTGCTGATCCAGGAGTCGCCGATGTCCGTTGCATTCTCCCGCCCCCCCGATACCGCTCGCCTGCCGCAACTGCAGCAGCTCGCCCGCCGCGCTGATCGCCGCCTGCTGATCTGCAGCGCAGCACTGGGCCTGGCCGGCCTGGTGCTGGCCCTGCGTGGCCCGCAGGTCGTGGCCGCTGCGTTGGTCGCTGCGGCGGTGCCGCCCGCGTTGTGGCTGGCAGGTCCGCTGGCGGGCCGCGGTATCGCCAGCGGCGGTCTGGCGATCCTGTTGTCGCTGCAGCTGGCCCTGCTGTGCGCGATCACCGGCCTGTCACCGGCGTTGCCGATCGCCCTGCTGCTGGGCGTGCTGCTGGGTCACCGCGATCGTCTTCCGGTGTGGCTGGCCGGTGGGGTCGGCACGCTCGCACTGCTGGCCCCGTTGCTGAGCGGTGCCACAGTGTGGCCCACGCTGCTGCAGGCCGGCATGTTCGCGGGCCTGACCCTGTCCCTCGGCCAGGTCGCACTGCGGCTTCGCCAGCAGACGGAGACACTTGGCCATGGCCCGCGTCGCCTTGCCGCGCTGGCACGCGATATCGCCACCGGTGCCGATCTTGGTGCACATGCCGACACCAGCGCCTATGCACCGGGTTCACTGGCCCACGCCCTGGCCGACACTGCACGCCACGTGCAGGCCCAGCGTGGACGCGAGGCGGCGGCGCATGCCGAGAACGCACAGATCCGCCAGGCGCTGGATGCCTCGCGCACCGCGATGATGATCGCCGACAACGACCATGTGATCCGCTATGTAAACCGCTCGGTGGTGGCCTTGCTGCGCAACCAGCAGGCAACGTTGCGACAGGCTTTCCCCGATTTCGACGCCGAGCGCCTGGTCGGCAGCAGCATCCATCGCTTCCACGCCAACCCGGACCGCATCCGCGCCATCCTCAATGGCCTGCAGGTCACGCACAACGGCAAGGTACAGATCGGCCCGGTGCACTTCGCGCAGGTGGTCACGCCGGTGTTCGACGCCCAGGGCGTGCGCCTGGGCTTTGCCGTGGAGTGGCATGACCGGACCCACGAACTCACCCTGGAGAACGCCGTGGCCGGCATCGTCGCTGCGGCCGCCGCCGGTGATCTCGAGCAGCGCCTGCAGGCGACCGAAGGCGCCAGCTTCCTCGACGGCCTCACGGGAGGCATCAACCAGCTGCTCGATACGCTGGGCAGCACTGTCGATGAAGTGCGGCAGATGCTCTCGGCGCTGGCCAACGGCGATCTGGACCGGCGCATGCGCGGCGAGTATCACGGCGCCTTCGCGGCCATCCAGCGCGATGCAAACGCCACGGCAGGCCAGTTGGCGCGCATGGTGGGCCGCATCCAGCAGTGCGCTTCTTCGATCAGTACGGCGGCCAACGAAATTGCTGCTGGCAACGGTGCCCTGTCCGAGCGTAGCGAACGCCAGGCCGCGCACCTCCAGGAAACCGCGGCATCAATGGAGGAGCTGACCGCCACCGTGCGCCAGAACGCCGCCCATGCGCGTGAGGCCAGCGCGCTGGCGGCCTCCACGCAGAATGCCGCCAGTGATGGCAATACGGCCATGCAGCGGGTCGTCGACACCATGCAGGCCATCGAGGGCGCGTCGAAGCGGATCGGCGACATCACCGGCGTCATCGACGGCATCGCCTTCCAGACCAACATCCTTGCGCTCAACGCAGCAGTGGAAGCGGCGCGCGCCGGCGAGCAGGGCCGTGGCTTCGCCGTGGTGGCCAGTGAAGTGCGAGTGCTGGCACAGCGTTCGGCGGCGGCAGCCCAGGAGATCAAGAAGCTGATCGACGAGGCCGGCCGGCAGGTGGGCGAAGGTGCCCAGCTGGTGGCGGATGCCGGCCAACGCATGCAGGGGATCGTCGGCGGGGTGGAGAACGTCAGCCATCTGATGCGCGAGATATCCGCGGCGTCGCAGGAACAGTCGATCGGTATCGAGCAGATCAACCAGACCGTGGTGCAGATGGACCAGGCCACGCAGCAGAATGCTGCGCTGGTGGAGGAAGCGACTGCCGCAGCACGCGAGCTGCAGTCGCAGGCGGGAACGCTGGACGATGCAGTTTCGGTGTTCCGTCGGCAGGAGTCGCAGGACGTGGCGCTGGTCGCCTGATCTCGGCCTTCAACACGATCCATGTGAAGACGGCGCCCGCAGGGCGCCGTCTTTTTTTGCGTGTTCTGCGTGATGGGTCACGCGATACAGCTGCCGACCTCTTGGTTACCGCTGTAGCGCCTCGCAGAGAGCATCCACGCATGGCGTGGATCTACCTGGTAGTGCCGGCCGCTGGCCGGCAAACGATCGCTGTGTGCGCCTGCTGTTGGTAGCGGCCAACCTTGGTTGGCGCCGCTGTTCCTCGCAGGGGGTATTCACGGATGGCGTGGATCTACCGGGCGATGTAACACCATCGGGTTGCCGGCCGACGGCCGGCACTACCCGCATTTACTGCGCACAAAGAAAAACCCCGCTGCGTGAGCAGCGGGGTTTTGGGTGTAAACCCTGGCGATGACCTACTCTCGCATGGCTTGAGCCACACTACCATCGGCGCAGCTGCGTTTCACTTCCGAGTTCGGGATGGGATCGGGTGGTTCCACAGCGCTAATTTCACCAGGGAGGCTTTTGGAGAGTCGCACTCGTCCCGTGGGACAAGGCGCCAGCCTCGCATAGTTCTTGTGACGTAGCGTGCACTTGGATGCTCTTACGACGTTGTCGCAAAGCCAAGGCAACTTGAGGTTATATGGTCAAGCCGCACGGATCATTAGTATCAGTTAGCTCAATACATTGCTGTACTTACACACCTGACCTATCAACCACGTAGTCTACATGGTTCCTTCAGGGGGCTTGTGCCCCGGGAGATCTCATCTTGAGGCGCGCTTCCCGCTTAGATGCTTTCAGCGGTTATCGCTTCCGAACATAGCTACCCGGCAATGCCACTGGCGTGACAACCGGAACACCAGAGGTTCGTCCACTCCGGTCCTCTCGTACTAGGAGCAGCCCCTCTCAAATCTCCAACGCCCATGGCAGATAGGGACCGAACTGTCTCACGACGTTCTGAACCCAGCTCGCGTACCACTTTAAATGGCGAACAGCCATACCCTTGGGACCGACTACAGCCCCAGGATGTGATGAGCCGACATCGAGGTGCCAAACACCGCCGTCGATATGAACTCTTGGGCGGTATCAGCCTGTTATCCCCGGAGTACCTTTTATCCGTTGAGCGATGGCCCTTCCATACAGAACCACCGGATCACTAAGTCCTAGTTTCCTACCTGCTTGATCCGTCGATCTTGCAGTCAAGCACGCTTATGCCTTTGCACACAGTGCGCGATGTCCGACCGCGCTGAGCGTACCTTCGAGCTCCTCCGTTACTCTTTAGGAGGAGACCGCCCCAGTCAAACTACCCACCATACACGGTCCCCGACCCAGATAATGGGCCCAGGTTAGAACGTCAAGCACGACAGGGTGGTATTTCAAGGATGGCTCCACTGCAGCTAGCGCCACAGTTTCATAGCCTCCCACCTATCCTACACAGACGAACTCAACGTTCAGTGTAAAGCTATAGTAAAGGTTCACGGGGTCTTTCCGTCTTGCCACGGGAACGCTGCATCTTCACAGCGATTTCAATTTCACTGAGTCTCGGGTGGAGACAGCGCCGCTGTCGTTACGCCATTCGTGCAGGTCGGAACTTACCCGACAAGGAATTTCGCTACCTTAGGACCGTTATAGTTACGGCCGCCGTTTACTGGGGCTTCGATCAAGAGCTTCGCCTTGCGGCTGACCCCATCAATTAACCTTCCAGCACCGGGCAGGCGTCACACCCTATACGTCCACTTTCGTGTTTGCAGAGTGCTGTGTTTTTGATAAACAGTCGCAGCGGCCTGGTTACTGCGACCCTCTTCAGCTATAGCTCGCACGAGCCACCAAAAAGGGTGCACCTTCTCCCGAAGTTACGGTGCCATGTTGCCTAGTTCCTTCACCCGAGTTCTCTCAAGCGCCTGAGAATTCTCATCCTACCCACCTGTGTCGGTTTACGGTACGGTCTGCGTAAGCTGAAGCTTAGGAGCTTTTCCTGGAAGCGTGGTATCAGTGACTTCGCCATAAAGGCTCGTCTCGGTGCTCGGTCTTAGAGGATCCCGGATTTGCCAAAGATCCAAACCTACCGCCTTTCCCAGGGACAACCAACGCCTGGTACACCTAACCTTCTCCGTCCCTCCATCGCACTTACGCGAGGTGCAGGAATATTAACCTGCTTCCCATCGACTACGACTTTCGTCCTCGCCTTAGGGGCCGACTCACCCTGCGCCGATTAACGTTGCGCAAGGAAACCTTGGGCTTTCGGCGTGCGGGTTTTTCACCCGCATTATCGTTACTCATGTCAGCATTCGCACTTCCGATACCTCCAGCAGACTTCTCAATCCACCTTCAACGGCTTACGGAACGCTCCTCTACCGCGCATACAAAGTATGCACCCCAAGCTTCGGTTCTGTGCTTAGCCCCGTTAAATCTTCCCCGCAGACCGACTCGACCAGTGAGCTATTACGCTTTCTTTAAAGGGTGGCTGCTTCTAAGCCAACCTCCTGGTTGTCTGTGCCTTTCCACATGGTTTTCCACTTAGCACAAAATTTGGGACCTTAGCTGTGGGTCTGGGTTGTTTCCCTTTTCACGACGGACGTTAGCACCCGCCGTGTGTCTCCCATACAGTCCGTCTCGGTATTCGGAGTTTGCAATGGTTTGGTAAGTCGCGATGACCCCCTAGCCATAACAGTGCTCTACCCCCGAGAGGATACATATGAGGCGCTACCTAAATAGCTTTCGAGGAGAACCAGCTATCTCCGGGTTCGATTAGCTTTTCACTCCTAATCACACCTCATCCCCTACCTTTGCAACGGGAGTGGGTTCGGGCCTCCAGTGCGTGTTACCGCACCTTCACCCTCAGCATGACTAGATCACCCGGTTTCGGGTCTACTGCCCGCGACTATGCGCCCTTATCAGACTCGGTTTCCCTTCGCCTCCCCTATACGGTTAAGCTTGCCACGAACAGTAAGTCGCTGACCCATTATACAAAAGGTACGCAGTCACTCCTTGCGGAGCTCCTACTGCTTGTACGCACACGGTTTCAGGTTCTATTTCACTCCCCTCTCCGGGGTTCTTTTCGCCTTTCCCTCACGGTACTGGTTCACTATCGGTCGGTCAGTAGTATTTAGCCTTGGAGGATGGTCCCCCCATGTTCAGACAGGGTTTCACGTGCCCCGCCCTACTCGTCTTCACTGAAATGGCCCTTTCAGATACAGGGCTATCACCTTCTATGGCCGCTCTTTCCAGAGCGTTTTCCTAGAACCAAATCAGCTTAAGGGCTAGTCCGCGTTCGCTCGTCGCTACTTACGGAATCTCGGTTGATTTCTTTTCCTCTGGTTACTTAGATATTTCAGTTCACCAGGTTCGCTTCCAGCAGCTATGTATTCACTGCAGGATACCCGCAAGCGGGTGGGTTTCCCCATTCGGACATTACCGGATCAAAGCTTGTTGCCAGCTCCCCGATACTTTTCGCAGGCTGCCACGTCCTTCATCGCCTCTGACCGCCAAGGCATCCACCGTGTGCGCTTATTCGCTTGACCATATAACCGCAAGTTGCCTTGGGTTATATATATGACCCGGGGGTACAAAGCCCGGATACGAATATAACGACTCAATCAATAAAGAGACTTGCGTCTCTCGCCTTAGCCTCACGACACGTCTGATAGAACATCTCAAACGCTCGCTACGTCACAAGTTTTAAAAGAACACGTACCAGCCACAGTGCTGATGCGTATAAAGATCGATTGTATGCGTCATTCAGAGAATGGTGGGTCTGGGTAGACTCGAACTACCGACCTCACCCTTATCAGGGGTGCGCTCTAACCACCTGAGCTACAGACCCGGAAGTTACTCCGGAGGAAGCTCAAACATGGTGGAGCCTGTCGGGATCGAACCGACGACCCCCTGCTTGCAAAGCAGGTGCTCTCCCAGCTGAGCTAAGGCCCCAAAAGGGACTCTCACATCGGCCTGGCCGTTGTGATTCTCTGAATGCAGGTACTTTGTGAAGACGCCCGACAGGACGATGCTGTCTTTGCTCAAAAGGAGGTGATCCAGCCGCACCTTCCGATACGGCTACCTTGTTACGACTTCACCCCAGTCATCGGCCACACCGTGGCAAGCGCCCTCCCGAAGGTTAAGCTACCTGCTTCTGGTGCAACAAACTCCCATGGTGTGACGGGCGGTGTGTACAAGGCCCGGGAACGTATTCACCGCAGCAATGCTGATCTGCGATTACTAGCGATTCCGACTTCATGGAGTCGAGTTGCAGACTCCAATCCGGACTGAGATAGGGTTTCTGGGATTGGCTTACCGTCGCCGGCTTGCAGCCCTCTGTCCCTACCATTGTAGTACGTGTGTAGCCCTGGCCGTAAGGGCCATGATGACTTGACGTCATCCCCACCTTCCTCCGGTTTGTCACCGGCGGTCTCCTTAGAGTTCCCACCATTACGTGCTGGCAACTAAGGACAAGGGTTGCGCTCGTTGCGGGACTTAACCCAACATCTCACGACACGAGCTGACGACAGCCATGCAGCACCTGTGTTCGAGTTCCCGAAGGCACCAATCCATCTCTGGAAAGTTCTCGACATGTCAAGGCCAGGTAAGGTTCTTCGCGTTGCATCGAATTAAACCACATACTCCACCGCTTGTGCGGGCCCCCGTCAATTCCTTTGAGTTTCAGTCTTGCGACCGTACTCCCCAGGCGGCGAACTTAACGCGTTAGCTTCGATACTGCGTGCCAAATTGCACCCAACATCCAGTTCGCATCGTTTAGGGCGTGAACTAACAGGGTATCTAATCCTGTTTGCTCCCCACGCTTTCGTGCCTCAGTGTCAGTGTTGGTCCAGGTAGCTGCCTTCGCCATGGATGTTCCTCCTGATCTCTACGCATTTCACTGCTACACCAGGAATTCCGCTACCCTCTACCACACTCTAGTCGTCCAGTATCCACTGCAGTTCCCAGGTTGAGCCCAGGGCTTTCACAACGGACTTAAACGACCACCTACGCACGCTTTACGCCCAGTAATTCCGAGTAACGCTTGCACCCTTCGTATTACCGCGGCTGCTGGCACGAAGTTAGCCGGTGCTTATTCTTTGGGTACCGTCATCCCAACCAGGTATTAGCCGGCTGGATTTCTTTCCCAACAAAAGGGCTTTACAACCCGAAGGCCTTCTTCACCCACGCGGTATGGCTGGATCAGGCTTGCGCCCATTGTCCAATATTCCCCACTGCTGCCTCCCGTAGGAGTCTGGACCGTGTCTCAGTTCCAGTGTGGCTGATCATCCTCTCAGACCAGCTACGGATCGTCGCCTTGGTGGGCCTTTACCCCGCCAACTAGCTAATCCGACATCGGCTCATTCAATCGCGCAAGGTCCGAAGATCCCCTGCTTTCACCCGTAGGTCGTATGCGGTATTAGCGTAAGTTTCCCTACGTTATCCCCCACGAAAAAGTAGATTCCGATGTATTCCTCACCCGTCCGCCACTCGCCACCCGTAAGAGCAAGCTCTTACTGTGCTGCCGTTCGACTTGCATGTGTTAGGCCTACCGCCAGCGTTCACTCTGAGCCAGGATCAAACTCTTCACTTAAAACTACATGATCCGAAGATCAAAATTTAAAGCTGCAGATGATTGATGCTGGCAACGTATCGCTTGCTTTAAAACAATTAATAGTTGCTTGATCAAACGTCTGCAAGATGGACAATCATCCTTCCTGCAGGCGCCTTCACAAGATACCTGCGCATACTTTCAAAGATCAGGGGAAGTGGCCTCAGCGCCGCTCCCGTGTGCTGCGAAGTTTCCTTCGTAGCGAGCCGCCCATTATAGCCGGCTTTTCCGCTTCGTCAACACCTTTTTTCAAGGTCGCCTCACCGGGGTGGACGTTGTTGCCGATGCTGCTTCGTCGTTGGACCCGAAGGCCTTTCGTCGTCGCGAGCCGCCTATTATGGCAGGCCTTTCAGCTTTGTCAACAACTTGTTTGAGGAACTTGAAGCTCTTCGTGAAGTTGTTGCCGCAAGTCCAGGTCGAAACCGGGTGCCTGCAAAAAAAGGAAAACCCCGCTGCGCATGCAGCGGGGTTTTGGGTGTAAACCCTGGCGATGACCTACTCTCGCATGGCTTGAGCCACACTACCATCGGCGCAGCTGCGTTTCACTTCCGAGTTCGGGATGGGATCGGGT
Source organism: Stenotrophomonas sp. 78350_Sma (assembly GCF_056482105.1). Classification (NCBI taxonomy): domain Bacteria; kingdom Pseudomonadati; phylum Pseudomonadota; class Gammaproteobacteria; order Lysobacterales; family Lysobacteraceae; genus Stenotrophomonas; species Stenotrophomonas sp. 78350_Sma. The sequence goes on from NZ_CM151182.1 coordinate 4,724,670, forward strand.
GGTTCCACAGCGCTAATTTCACCAGGGAGGCTTTTGGAGAGTCGCACTCGTCCCTGTGGGACAAGGCGCCAGCCTCGCATAGTTCTTGTGACGTAGCGTGCACTTGGATGCTCTTACGACGTTGTCGTAAAGCCAAGGCAACTTGAGGTTATATGGTCAAGCCTCTCGGATCATTAGTATCAGTTAGCTCAATACATTGCTGTACTTACACACCTGACCTATCAACCACGTAGTCTACATGGTTCCTTCAGGGGGCTTGTGCCCCGGGAGATCTCATCTTGAGGCGCGCTTCCCGCTTAGATGCTTTCAGCGGTTATCGCTTCCGAACATA
>NZ_CM151182.1:4730000-4789612 GCF_056482105.1 Stenotrophomonas sp. 78350_Sma
CGTCAACACCTTTTTTCAAGGCCGTCTCACCGGAGTGGACGTTGTTGCCGATGCTGCTTCGTCGTTGGACCCGAAGGTCTTTCGTCGTTGCGAGCCGCCTATTATGCCGGACTTTTCGAGTCCGTCAACACCTTCGTTCGATCATCTCGTTCGTCGGTGATGGCGTCGCTGTTCGCGTGCCGTTTCCGAAGAAGCGATGCGCTGCAGCAAGGGAGCGAATTCTAGAGATCCTGCAGATTTCGTCAAGCGCTTTTTTGCATGCTGATGACAGAAGCACCACGACATCAGGCATGGCGTACGCTCGAAGATCGCTGCGGCGTTGCCCGCGCATTGCGCGGTCAACGCCGCAACCGCTATCAATGCATGGATGCACACAGGAGAGACGGCAATGAACACGCAGGTGCGGCAAGCATGGTGGCGCGACCTTTCGGTGCCGGCCCTCGTTGCCGGCTTCATTACCGTGCTGGTCGGCTTCGCCAGTTCCGCAGTGATCGTGTTCCAGGCCGCGCAAGCCGTCGGTGCCAGCCAGGCGCAGATCGCCTCCTGGATGTGGGCATTGGGACTGGGCATGGGCGTCACCTGCATCGGGTTGTCGCTGCGCTACCGCGTGCCGGTGGTGACTGCGTGGTCGACGCCGGGCGCGGCGATGCTGGTGGTCGGTGCCGGCGGTGCCTCGCTCTCTGAAGCGACCGGCGCCTTCCTGCTTGCTGCGGTGCTGGGCATGTTGGCCGGGTTCTCCGGCATCTTCGCCCGGTTGATGCAGCGGGTGCCGATGGCACTGGCCGCCGGCATGCTGGCCGGGGTGCTGCTGCGCTTCGGTCTGGACGTGTTCGTGGCCATGAACACCCAGCTGGTGCTGGCGCTGGCGATGTTCGCCACCTGGCTGGCTGGACGCCGCCTGTTCCCGCGCTATGCGGTCATCGCCACCCTGCTGGTCGGCATCGCGGTCGCGGCCAGCCGCGGCCTGCTGCACGCACAGCAGGTGCAGCTGCAACTGGCGGTACCGCAATGGGTGACCCCATCCCTGTCCTGGACTGCGGTGGCCGGCATCGCCCTGCCCCTGTTCGTGGTCACCATGGCCTCGCAGAACATTCCGGGCGTGGCGGTGATGCGGGCATCCGGCTACGACGCCCCGGTGTCGCCGCTGATCGGCTGGATCGGCGTGGTCAATACACTACTGGCGCCGTTCGGTGCGTACGCGCTGAACCTGGCGGCAATCACCGCCGCGATCTGCATGGGCCGTGATGCGCACGAAGATCCGGCACGGCGCTATACCGCCGCCATGGCCGCCGGGGCCTTCTACATTGTCATCGGGCTGTTCGGTGCCACCGTGGCCGCACTGTTCGCCGCCTTCCCGAAGGAGCTGGTGGCCTGCGTGGCCGGTATCGCGCTGTTCGGCACCATCGCCAACAGCCTGGCCAGTGCGCTGGCAGTAGAAGGGGACCGCGAGGCGGCACTGGTCACCTTCCTGGTCACCGCCTCCGGTGTCACGCTGGCCGGCATCGGCTCGGCGTTCTGGGGCCTGGTGGCCGGTGCGGTGTGCCTGCTGGTGCTGCGGCCCCGTCAGAGCCGCTGACCTGCCCTACCCCGCCAGTGTGGCGCCAACGGTACTCAGCACCACCGCGATGACGATGGCGATCAGTGTGGCAACCACGCTGGTGCCGCCACGCGCGGCCAGCTCGCTGCGCAGCCGTGCATCATCGTCGCCGGTGACGGCACGGGCCTGGGCAATCAGGCGCTGGCAGTGTGCCAGGTACCAGCTGTTGCCAAAGATGCCGGTGGTGATGCCGAGCGCGAAGGTGATGACCAGCGACAGGCCATCCGGCACATCCAGCAAGGTCTCCACCACGCTGATCAGCAGCAGCAGGCCGGCCCACATCGCCGCCAGGCGGTACATCTTGCGGTACATCATCCAGATCAGGCCGAGCAGGAATGCCGGCCAATGCCAGGTGCCACTGCCCGTGGCAATGCCCTGATCCAGCCGCCAGCGCTGGCGATAGATCGGGAAGTTGCCGCCGACCACGCTGGCGTACAAGGCCATCTCACCCTCCAGCCCGGCAGCCGCAGCCATCTCCGGTGCAGCGGCAGGCGCACGATACGGATCGGACGGGTCGCCGGCACTTGGCGCGATGCTCTCAACCGCCGGGACCGCGTCGATATCCGGGAGCGGAGCCACCTCGATGGGGGGTGGAAGCCTGTTCCAGTTCCGCCAACGGCCGCCACGAGGGCATGCCTTCGCACCACAGCAGCGTGCGTGCAGTCACCGTCCCGTCCTGCTGCAGGCGACGCAAACCGGCCAGGTCCACCGGTCCTTCGCTCTGCCTGCCGTTGGCATACCACCACTGTGCTTCCTGCATGTTTTCCATCCTTGCTATCCACATCGACAAACTGGAACTGCTGCCAGCGCTTACAGCATGGAACTGGCCAGGGTCTGCACCAGCTGATGGCGCGCGCCTGGCACAAGGGTAATCTGCTCTGGCCCGGCGTTGGCCACTTCCAGGCACACATAGTCACGCCAGCCTTCACCCACATCGGCCATTTCCGCCGCGGCTTCGGCGCCCGGATTCCAGACAACCAGGGTCTGGCTGCCTTCACTACGGATCTCGATGCGTCGCTGCAGGACAGGATCACGCAGCACGTAATGGCCGCCGGCACCGGTATAGATTCGATCGCTGCGACCGGGATCACGTGGATCGCGCAATGACCACGGTCCCTGTTGCAGGCGCAGCTGCGCAGGGTCCTCGTACTTGTCCAGGTACTGCAGGCCATCAAGGCCCTCGACCTCGACCCGCTTGGCATCGCCCACCCGGAAATAGCTGTGCAGGGCCTGGGTGAAGGTCACCGGCGAGGTTCCGGTGTTCTCGGTGACCAGCTGCTGGCACAGCTGGCGGCCGATGCGCAGCTGCATCTGCAGGCGCAGGCCGGGATCGGCGCTGGGCGCAGGCGCCAACTGCAGCTCGACCTCGCCATCATCGCGCTGGCTGGCCTGCAGAAGCTCCCAGCGCGCGGTACGCACCAGGCCATGCGCCGGTACATCGGCGCTCTGGCCCTGCCGACCGAACCACGGCCAGCACACCGGGACGCCACCGCGGATGGGCGTGGGCAGCTCGGCGCGCGTGGGCGAAAGCCACAGCAGATCGGGCTGCCCATCGGGAATGAACGACAGCAGCTGGCCACCAAACACACTGACGACCGCCGTGGCGTTGGCGGTTCGCACCTGCCAGGCCTCCAGGCCGTGATACAGGCCGGTGCTGATGTCCGGATTCGACTGCATGCGATGACGCTCCTTCAAGACCGCGGCGATGATGTCGCGGTCAACGTGCCGCCGGCAAGGCCTTCTGCCCAGCGGGTGCGATAGCGGCCGCCTCTTCCTGCAGCGCGCGCAGGATGCGTTGTCCGGCGCGCCCATCCGTATTGGCCCATCCAAGGCGTTGCTGCTCGGCCTGGATCGCGCGACGCGTGGCGGTGCCGATCATGCCGTCGGCGGCACCGATGTCGTGACCACGGGCCAGCAGCAGGGTCTGCAGCTGGCGGCGCTCATCGCGGCCCAGGCCCGGGTCATCGGTCGGCCAGGCGGTGGCCAACCCGTTGCCGCCACGCAGCTGGTCGGCCAGCGTCGCGATCGCCAGCGCATAGCTTTCGGCGGCGTTGTAGCTGTAGATCGCGTCGTAGTTGCGGAACACCAGCAATGCCGGGCCCTTGTTGCCGGCCGGCAGCAGCAGGGCGGCGCGCGCATCCGCCGGCAGGTTGGCCGGAGCCAACACGCTGCCATCCAGCGCGGTCACGCCCTGCGCACGCCAGTCGGCCAGGGAGCGACGCTGGGTACGCCCCGCCTGGCTGGCATTGAAACCCGCCGGGATCCGCACTTCCATGCCCCACGGCTCGCCGCTGCGCCAGCCGGCGCGCTTGAGGTAGTTGGCGGTGGACGCCAGCGCATCGGGAATGCTGCCGACCAGATCGCGGCGGCCATCGCCATCACCGTCCACGGCGATGCGTGCATAGGTGCTGGGCATGAACTGCGTATGCCCGAAGGCACCGGCCCAGGAACCGGTGAGCCCCTGGGCCTGCAGGTCCCCGCGGTCGATCAGCTTGAGCAGGGCCAGCAGTTCACCGCGGAAGAAGGGTTGGCGACGGCCGGCGCAGGACAGCGTGGCCAGTGACTGCAACAACGGGCGCTTGCCGAACACGCGGCCGTAGTCGCTCTCCACGCCCCAGACCGAGACGATGGTGGCCGGATCGACGCCGTACTGCGCCGACACCCGATCGAGCAGGGCGCGGTGCAGCAGCAGCAGGGCGCGCCCATCGTCAACGCGCTGGCGATCGACCAGCGCGGCGAGGTAGTCCCAGATCGGCGTAGTGAATTCGGGCTGTGCATCAAGCAGGCCGAGCACGCTGGGGTCGGGTGTGAGGCCGACGGTGATCTCGTTGAAACGGTCGGGACTGATGCCTTGTGTCGCAGCGGTGGCCTGCAGGCCCGACAGGCAGCGGCTGAAGGCCGGATCGATGCCGGCGGCAGGAACGGCAGGCGCTGTCGGTGCCGAGGCAAGAGCGGCCGCCAGGCCGAGCGTGGTCAGAATGGGCATGGCGTCCTCCGTGTTGCCGTTGCAGGGTCATCTTAGGCGCAGCGTCGCCGTCGAACCTGAAGCGGCGCCGGCTGCCGGCGGCTATATGCCGCGCAACAGGCGCAGGCCATAGGCCGGGCCTTCAGCATCCCAGCGCTGCATGACCTGCAGGCCAGCCGGCTGCAGCAGTGCTTCGAAGCTGTCGTCGGTGTACTTGTGGCTGTATTCGACGCGGATCGGTTCGTCGGCCTCGAAATGGAAGGTGCGGCCATCCAGATGGACGTCCTGTGCCCGCTGGCTGACCAGATCGGTCTCGATGCGCAGCCGCGCGACGCTGTAGCGGGCACGATGGCGGAAGCCATCCAGATCGAAATCGCTGCCGATCTCGCGGTTGAGGCGGGCCAGCAGATTGAGGGTAAAGGCGGCGGTGACACCCTGTGCATCGTTGTAGGCCGCCTCGATCAACGCTGGCTCCTTGTGCAGGTCGATGCCGACCAGGGCCAGGCCATCACGGCCCATGGTCTGGCGCATCGCGCGCAGCAGGGCGACCGCGTCCTCGCCTTCAAAGTTGCCCAACGTAGACCCGGGGAAGAACAGCAACCGCCGCGCGGGTTCGCGTTCGGGCATGGGCACGGCAACGGGACGGGTGAAGTCTGCACAGACCGGCAGCATCTCGACCTCCGGCAGCGCCGGGGCGAGATGGTCGATGCTGGACAGCAGCGCGGCGCGCGAGATCTCGATGGGTGTATAGGCCACCGGTTCACGCAGCGCGGCCAGCAGCAGCGCGGTCTTGCGGCCGCTGCCACTCCCCAGTTCCACCACGTGCAGGTGCGGGCCGACGCTGCGGGCGATGTCTGGCAGTACCCGCGAAAGCAGGGCCAGCTCGGTACGCGTGGGGTAGTACTCGCGGGTCTGGGTGATCTGTTCGAACAGGCGCGAGCCACGTGCATCGTAGAAGTACTTGGACGGCAGCTGGCGCGGTGTGCGCGACAACCCGGCCACCACGTCGGTGAGGATCTGCTGGCGGCCGGGGGTGAGATCGGTCAATGCCTGCAGCGCGTCGTGCACCGTACTCATGCGAGGTCCCTGGCCAGGCGCAGGCCGGAGAACTGCCAACGCGCCGGTGGCATGAAGAAGTTGCGGTAGCTGGCGCGCACATGGCCACGGGGCGTGGCGCAGCTACCGCCGCGCAGCACCCATTGGCCACACATGAATTTGCCGTTGTATTCGCCGAGGTTGCCGGCAAAGGGCTGGAAGCCCGGATAGGCGCCATAGGCGCTGTGGGTCCATTCCCATACATCGCCGAACAGCTGGCGCAGTCCACCGCCCTGCCCGGCCTGTGGGTGCAGGTGATCGTCATCGGCGAAGTGGCCCCGCACCGGCTGAGACGCGGCCGCAGCCTCCCACTCGAACTCGCTGGGCAGGCGCGCCCCGGCCCAGCGGGCACAGGCGTCGGCCTCGAAGTAGCTGAGATGGCAGACCGGCGCATGCGGGTCCAGCTCGCGCCAACCGCCCAGGGTGTATTCGCGCTGCAGGCTGTCGTCCCAGTACAGCGGGTGCTGCCAGTCTTCGGTTTCACGCAGTGCCCAGCCTTCGCTGAGCCACCAGCGTGGCTCGCGGTAGCCTCCGGCCTCGATGAAGGCGCGGTACTCGGCGTTGCTGAGCGGGCGCTCGGCCAGGGCATGGGAGGGCAGCAGCACGCGATGCGGCGGCGATTCGTTGTCATAGGCGAACGCGGCATGCCGTGGCCAGGCTGCGGCACCGATGGTGATGATGCGTTCGGGCGATTCGATCCAGCCCTGTGCACTGGCAGTGCCGGGGACGGTTGGCAGGTCGTCGCGGTAGGCCGGCTGCAATGGATTGCACCAGAACGCGTGCTTGATGTCGGTGAGCAGCAGCTCCTGGTGCTGCTGTTCGTGCTGCAGGCCCAGCTGCAGGTGCTGCAGCGCCTGATCGTCGAGATCACCCGCGTCCAGCCGTGACTGTACCTGCGCATCGATCTGGCGGCGGTAGTCCTGCACCTGCTGCAGCGAGGGCCGTGACAGCAGCCCGCGCTGCGGCCGCGCATGGGCCGGGCCGAGGCTCTTGTAGTAGCTGTTGAACAGGTAGTCCCAGGCAGGGTCATGCGCCGGTGCAGGTGGGAAGCCGGCCAGCACGAAGCGTTCGAAGAACCAGGTGGTGTGGGCCAGGTGCCATTTACTCGGGCTGGCATCGGCCATGCTCTGCAGCATGGCGTCTTCGGCGCTGAGGGGGGCCGCCAACTGCATGCTGCGGTCCCGCACACGTGCGTACTGGCGGGCGAGATCGCGCTGCGGGGCAGCGACGGCGGTGGCTGCGCTGTCCATCCGGGCAGCATCTGCGCAACAGGGTGAGTGCGATGTCATGGTTCGACGTCAACCCGTTCACATGCGTGACCATCCCGCATTCAAGAAGCCGGTGCAGAGGCCGCTAACGGCAATGCTGCGGCCGCGTCGTCACCGCGCTGGAATTCCTGCTTGCCCCTGCATCCGCTCCGCCAGCCTGCGCATTACCTGTTCGTGCTGCCCGCCGTGCTGGTTGCCGTGGTGCTGTGGGCGGCACTGGGCAACGAAGACGTGGCCAATCCGGCCCAACGCATCCTGCCCTGGCTGCTGGCCTGCCTCGGCGCCGGCCTTGCGCTGCTCTACCACCAGGTGCGTACGCTCTGCCTGATGCTGGTGGTGGCCGTGATGTTCGCCCTGCTGCACCTGGACGTGGGTGGCTATTTGCGCAACGGCCATGTCACGACGCTGACACCGCTGCGCTTCCATGCCATTTCGGCCTGGCTGCCCTTGCTGTTCGCGGGCCTGGCGTTGTGGCCCGAGCGCGGCCGCCGCCGCCGCGACCTGCTGCTGCGGGGTGTTGCCAGTGGCACCGCGCTGATGATCTTCCTGCTGCTGGCCACGCAGCAACCGCGGGGCATGCACGATCTGCTGTCCAACCGCCACTGGAGCTGGATTCCGGCCGACTGGAACGCGCTGGCACAGCTGCCAGCCCTGCTGTTCCTCCTGGCAACCGCCGCGCTGGGCTGGCAGGCCTGGCGGCATCCGCGGCCGCTGCACACGGCAATGCTGCTGGCCCTGCTGTGCCTGTGGTGGATGCTGCCGCGGGTGTTCCTGCAGCCGGTGCTGCTGCCGGCGCTGGCCAGCGCGGCCTTGCTGCTGATGCTGGGCGCGATGCTGCAGGAGTCCTTCCATATGGCCTTCCGCGATGAACTGACCGGCCTGCCGGGGCGCCGCGCCTTCAATGAGACCCTGCAACGGGCGCGCGGCACCTACAGCATCGCGATGGTGGACGTGGACCACTTCAAATCGTTCAACGACACCCACGGCCACGACACCGGCGACGATGTGCTGCGCCTGGTGGCCTCGCGGCTGGCGAGGGTGGGAGATGGTGGCCGTGCGTTCCGCTATGGCGGCGAGGAGTTCGCGGTGGTGTTCCTGGATCGTCCCGCAGCGGCCTGCGTGGATGCGGTCGAGGCGCTGCGGCAGACCATCGAGGACACCCGCATGCAGCTGCGCGACCGCAGCACCCGCAGCCGCGACGATGAAACGGGACGCCAGCAACGCGGACGCGGCGGGAGCGGGCAGACGGTGCAGGTGACGGTGAGCATCGGCCTGGCGGACAGCCGCGTGGATGAGCGGCCAGCAGCGGTGATCAAGGCTGCCGACCAGGCGCTGTATGCAGCCAAGGACGGCGGCCGCAACCAGGTCCGCGCGCATGCCGGCCAGCGCGTGCTGGCGGTGCGCGGCGGCTGAGGCTCACACGGCGTCGAGGTAGTACCAGCGGCCGTCGACACGCAGGAAGCGGCTGTGCTCTGTCATCTTCACCGCGCTGCCGCCACCCACGCGGTAGCGGGCGGTGAAGCGCACTTCGGCGCTGTCGGCACCGGTGGCCGTGTGTTCGTGCACGGTCAGGCCCAGCCAGTGCGTACGCTGGCCCGGCGCATCATCCAACGCCAGCTCGGCCGGACGGGTGTCCGGGTGCCAGCTCTGGCGCAGGTAGTCCGCCAGCCCCCGCACATAGGCGCTGTAGCGCGATCGCATCAGGCGCTCGGCATCGGGTGCTGCCTCACCGGCATGGAAACGGCCACAGCAGGCGGCGTAATCGGCGGGAAGGCCGCAGGGGCAGGGGTCGGTGGATTTTCGGCTCATGCAGGCATTGTCGCCGGGTTGTGCGGATTGATCCACGCGGGGCACGGGTCAGCCGGTGCAGGACAGGCGTATGCTGTCGCGCCCCCACATCGATTGATCGCCGTGCTGGAACTGGTTCCCCCTGAGTTGTGGTGGCTGGTGGTGATCGCCTTCATCGCCGGCCTGGTCGATGCCGCCGTCGGTGGCGGTGGGCTGGTGCAGTTACCCGGCCTGTTCACCGTGCTGCCGCAGCAGACGCCGGCAATGCTGTTCGGTACCAACAAATTCAGCTCGATGTTCGGCACCGGAGCAGCCGCCTGGCGCTATGCGCGCAACGTGCGCTTCCCGTGGAAGCCGGTGCTGTTCGCGGCAGGCACGGCCTTCATCTTCTCCTTCGCCGGCGCCACCGCGGTAAGCCTGCTGCCCAAGGACGCGGTACGCCCACTGGTGCTGGTGCTGCTGATCGCGATGCTGGCCTACACGCTGTGGAAGAAGGATTTCGGCGCGCTGCACCGGCCGCAGGACATCGGCCGGCGTGAGCTGGCGATCGCGCTGGCCATCGGTGCGGCGATCGGCTTCTACGACGGCTTCTTCGGGCCGGGCACCGGCAGCTTCCTGATCTTCCTGTTCGTGCGCTTCTTCGGCCTGGATTTCCTGCGCGCCTCGGCGGCATCGAAGGTGGTGAACCTGGCCACCAACGTAGCGGCGATCTCGTTCTTCGTGCCGACCGGCAACCTCCTGTGGCTGTTCGCGCTGCCGATGGCGGCGGCCAACATCATCGGCTCGGTGGTGGGCACGCGGTTGGCGCTGAAGGGCGGTACGCCGTTCATCCGCAAGCTGTTCGTGGGGCTGGTGGTGGTGCTGATCGCGCGGATGGCGTGGGATACGTTCCGCGGTGCGTGAATGAGCTTGATGACCAGGTAGGTGCCAACCTTGGTTGGCACGCTGAGTCCGGCCGCGAAGAGCAGCCGAGCATGGCTCGGCTCTACAGGTAGATGGACCGAGGCGCTCAGGCCTCGGCTTCTTCCGGTTCGTTGGCCTGCTGACGGCTGCGCTCCGGCAGCTTCAGGCGCTTGCCCTCTTCGTCGTACTCGATCAGCAGCACGCCCGAGTCGTGGCGGCCGCTGATCTCGACGAAGCAGGCGCCGCCGATGAACGGTTCCAGCGTCATCACCGACTTCAGCGGGGTGGCAACCACCATCTGGAAGCCGAAGTTGTCGAAGATGTTCATCGCCAGTGCGGTGAACTCGTTGTCGGCCTTGTCGAAGGCTTCGTCGAGCACAACCGCGGCGTAGCTGGGCAGCTGGCTGTCGGCACCGCCGAGCTGGTAGCGCAGCGCGGCCGCCAGGCAGGTGGTGGCCAGCTTCTGGCGCTGGCCACCGGACTTGCCGGCGCCGCTGCGGTAGATCTCGACCTGCTGGCGCGTTTCCGCATCCAGCTCGACGCCGATGAACTCCACGTGCATGCGCACGTCCAGCACCAGCTCGCGCCAGCGCTTGTCCTCGCCTTCCTGCGAGCCCAGGCGGTTGACCAGCTGCCGCAGCACAGTGAATTGCGATTCAGCCAGCTCACGCTGCTCGGTCTGCTGCTGCGACAGCACTTCGCGCAGCTGCAGGTGGAACTCGCCGACTTCCGGCAGGCGTCGGTCGTTCAGTTCGATGGTCAGCAACGTGCCGCGGTTGAACGGCACCTGTTCCAGGCTGGCGTTCACTTCGTCCAGGCGCTGGCCGATCGACTTGCGGGCCTCGGCGCTGTGGCGCTGCAGGGCCAGCAGGTTGTTCTTGCTCTGGTTCTGCAGCAGATCGAAGAAGCGCTCTTCGTGCTGCGGCAGGCCATCGCGCTCCAGGCGTTCGAGGCGAGCGAGGAAGTCCTCGGCCGAGGCCACCGAGACGGTGAAGTCGCCCGATTCCTCTGGCCACTGCTGGATGAAGCGACGGAAGCAACCGATCAGCTGGTTTTCGATGCGGTTGAGGTCCTGCTGCGAGGACGACAGCTGCTCGTTCAACGCGTTGCTGACCTGGCGCATGTGCGCTTCCAGCGTTTCCAGGCTGAGCGGGCCCTGCTCCTGCAGGCGCTCGGCAAGACCGGCTTCCTGCTCCTGGGCCAGGCTCGGCAGCACCAGCGCACGGCTCTGCTGGCGTGCGCGGTCGAGGCGATCACGTTCCTTGACCAGCTGGCCACGCTCGACGCGGACGTCTTCATAGGTGCGGCGCGACTGCTCGATGTCGGCGCGCACGGCGTCGATCTGCTTGGCCAGCTTGGCCAGGTCGGCATTGCCTTCGCGCAGATCGCGCAGGGTGGCCTCGATATCGCCCAGGCGCTGCTGCGGGGCGGCGATGTCGATCTCGTTCCAGCTGATGCTGACCAGCTCATGGCAGGCCAGGCGGCGTTCGTTGTCGCGATCACGCTGGCCGCGTAGGCGCGCGATATCGGTCTCGCAGCCGGCGATGCGCTTGGCCAGCTCCTGTGCTTCACGCTCGAAGGCGCCCACCTTGTCGTGGTTGTTGAAGCCGAGGATCCAGCGACGGCGGTCGCCCACCGCACTGCGGTCGTCCTTCTCGAAACGGTCGCCCGGATGCTTGACCTGGCCTTCGCGGGTGATGCCACGGTCGACGTTGCGCAGCTGCTTGGCGTCCACGCACTCGTAGTCGAAGCGCTTGCCGAGCTCGCGCCGCAGCCAGCTTTCGAACACATGCTCGCGAAGTTCCAGCTTGTGCAGCAGCGACTTCGCCGACGGCTCACGGGCGAATGCATCATCGTTGCGGCGCACGCGGTAGTAGGTGAAGCGCATGCCCAGGTGGGTACGGTTCACCCACTCGGCGACGTCGTTGTAATGCTTGTCGTCGACCAGCAGTGACAGCGCGAAGCCACCCAGCACACGCTCGATGGCGCCTTGCCAGCCCTGCTCTTCCGAGCGGACCTGGATCAGCTCGCCGACGAACGGCAGCGCCGCTTCGGCGATGCCGGTTTCCTCGGCCAGGCGCGCGCGCAGCTTCTGCATCGGCGCCGGGATGTTGGAGGGCGTGCGCTGCATCGCTTCGAGTTCCGCACGGACTTCGCCGAAGCGGCGCTCGTCATCGCGCTTGCCACCCAGGCGATCGCTGATCGCATCGTCCAGCGCCGAAGAGGCGCGCTGGCGGTCCTGCAGCTCGTTCTGTGCGCGCTCAACCAGTTCGGCGAAGCCGTGTGCGTCGTCCGGCAGTTCGGCCCCCAGCTGCTGCGCGGCCAGGCTTGCCTGCTCGCGCTTGGCCTGGCGCCGGTCGCGCTCGGCTTCGGCGCGGCCCTGCTCGCGTTCCAGTTCCTCGATGCGCTCACCGCCCTGCTGGCGGCGCTGCAGTTCCAGTTCGGCCAGGCGCTCGGTGTGATTGTCCAGTGCGGCACGGCGCTGGGCTTCTTCGCCAAGCAGGCCACGGTCACGCACGTCCATCTCGCGCAGGCGCGCTTCGATCAGCGCCTGGCGGCGGCTTTCGCGGAAGCTGTCGACGCCGAGCTTCAGTGCTTCGTCGTCACCGCGCTGGCGGTGCATTTCCTTCAGGTCGTTGTAGTAGGCGCGTGCCGGCAGCAGGGTTTCCACCTGGCGGCGGGCAGTGACCACCGCCTGGTGCGCGCCATCAAGCTCGGCGAAGTCGCTGACCAGGCGCTCGGCGGCGTCGAAGGTCTTCGGCGTGTCGAGCATGAAGTCGCGCAGGAAGACGTTGAGGTCGCCCAGGTTCTTCGCCGACTGCGTCTTGTGCAGCAGGCGCAGCGCCATCTCGTTGTCGATGCCGAGCAGGTCGCGGAAGCGCTCGGCGTAGCCGGAGAAAGCGTCGAAGTGGTGCAGATCGGACAGCTTCTGCTTGAGCTTGCGCAGGTCCAGGTCGAAGCCGCCGAGATCCTTGGCGATGTCGAACGGACGCTCGGCGATCATGTAGTGCTTGCGCACGTCACCGGCCGAAGTGCCGTTGCCGGAGATCCACAGCAGGCGCACCAGGCTGACCACGCGGCCGTCGCCGGCGCGGTATTCCAGCACCAGTGCGGTCCAGGTCGCGCCCTTGCGCAGGTACTGGGTGGCGATTTCGCCAGTGCCGCTGTCCTGCTGGTCAGCCCAGGCGCCACGCACATAGGACACCAGGTTGCGGTCGCGGCCACTGCGCTCGGCTTCACGCGCGGCGGCGTTGAAGTCGACGATGGCCGGCGGCGTCAGCAGCGCGGACATGGCATCGAGCAGGGTCGACTTGCCCGAGCCGGAACGGCCGACGAACAGGAAACCGCGCTCGGCGATCGGCACTTCGGTCAGGCCGTTGAAGGTGCCCCAGTTGTGCACCTGCAGGCGGCGCATGCGGAACTGCTGCAGGCGCGGGTCCGGCAGGCCTTCGTTGAACAGGGCGGGGGTGTGCTTGGAGATAGCCATGCGATGGTCGGGTCTCTCAGGCCTCGGCGGCCGGGGTTTCGCGCAGCTGGCGGTAGACCGCCGAAAGCTGGGACACGTCTTCGGCGGAGAACAGCAGCTTCAGCGCCGGCGAGACTTCGTGGCGGTCTTCCTGGCCGCTGAGGCGGGTCAGGATGTGGTTGTCCTTCATCTTCTGCACCGCCGAGGCGACACGGCGGTTGAAGCCGGCGCGGTCGGTGGACAGGTTCTTTTCGTAGATGGCCAGCGCTTCGGCCATCTCGGCGTCAGCCACCACCGCGCGGTTGCCGCGCGCATCGGCCTCGGCCAGCTGCTGGCGCAGGTACAGCAACAGCACCGAATCGATGAAGGTCAGCGGCGAGGTGCGCAGCAGCACCGGCGCATCGACGTCTTCGGTATCGGCCTGGCGGGTGAAGGCCACGCCGCTGTCACGGTCGAGCACCAGTTCCAGGAACAGGTCCGCCAGCGACGAGCGGATGGCCGCTTCGCTGCGGATCAGCGCCGGCCACAGCTTGGCGTGGCGCAGCTGGTCGATGCTGGGGCCGATCAGCAGCTGGCACAGCGCACGGCGCGCATCCAGCGGCAGGCGACCGGTATCGCCGAGGTAGTACACGTCGTTGCCACGGCGGGGCTGCGCCACGGTCGCCACCGGCTCGGCCTCGTAGGCGTCTTCCGCCACGTCGGCCTGCGGTGCGTCGATGGGATCTTCATGCCAGCTCATGGCGTCTCTCCTGGGTGAACCAAACCAGCGGGATGCGGGCGCGACGGATCTGGCCGTCGCCACCACGCCATTGCGCAAGCTCCTGCTCGCCGGCGACCACGTTGCCGAAGCGCGTGCCCAGCGACAGGTAGCCGATGACGCTGCCAAGACCCTGCGGCGCCTCGCGCTGCGACAGGGCCTGGGCGATGCTGAGCCGCGGCTGTGCATCAAGCAGGTCGTGCAGGTCGCGGCGCAGGGTGCGGAAGTCGATTTCGGACGAAGCGACCAGATCGCCGACGCTTTCCAGGCTGATCGCGGCCGCATCGTTGTACTCGACGTTGCCATCGACCTGGGCGCTGCGCGGATCGTGCAGCCTCCACTGCGACCACGAGCGCAGGCGGCTGGTGGTCAGCTGCAGGTCACGGCCGATGCCACGCTGTGCGGGGAACTCGTCGCGCAGGGCCAGCGCTTCGGACTGTGCCTGCTTCAGCAGCTGGTTGAGGCGGCGCTGTTCAAGATAGCCACGGCTCTGCACGAAGCCGCGCAGGCTGCGTGCGAAGTTCTGCAGCACATCGTGCACCTGGCCACCGCGTTCGAGCATGGTGCTGGTGAAGCCGCGCAGGAAGTTGCGTTCGTTGCGGTCCAGGCGGCGGGCAAAGCCACGCGCCAGCACCGCTTCCAGCGCGGCATCGAGCTGGGCACTCTGCTCGGCGTCGTTGAGCAGCCGCCAGAAGGCCTGGAAGCTGCGGCCGGCATCGCTCTCGCCGATCACGTCCACGCCTTCGAACAGCTGCGACAGCACGTCGCCACGTTCGCCCTCGTCGTCAATGATGCGTTCGCGGAAATCGCGGTTGAGCTGCTCGAAGTCATCACGCACGCGGCGGAAGTCCTCGGTCAGCTCGTCGGCCAGGCCGATGATCTGGCGCGCACGTTCCAGCGCGCGCTTGCCATCCAGCGCGATCACGCGGCCGGCACCGACGCGGGCGATCTCGGCGTCGATGCGGTCACGCTCGTCGCGCAGTGCCGACAGGCGTGCGTCCGGATCGGACTCGGTCTGCGCGGCCAGCTGCGAGAGCTGCTCGATGACCAGTGCCAGCCGGCTTTCGGTGGCCGCCACGCGGGCCTGCTCGAGGCCGTCGGCGAAGCGGATGGCCTGCAGCGCCGCGGTCGACAGCTCGTACTGTTCCTGGTCGGCACCATCGGGCAGACGGCGTTCCAGCCAGCCCTGGGCCAACCAGTGCGCGATGTAGGCCTGCGCGGTACGCGGCAGGTCGCGCGACAGTTCGTCGCCGTTGAGCTGGTCCAGCGCACGCTGCAGGCGCTCGTTGAGCACCGACGAAGGCAACGTGCGCTCGCCGTCCATCAGCAGGCCCTGCAGCAGGCCGATGATTTCCGGAGCGTGGTCGGCGGCGAGCAGCTTCCACTGGGGCTGTTCGCGCAGATGGCGGTAACGGGAGATGCGTTCGCGGTGCTTCATGCAGCGAAAGGAGTCATGAGGGCTGGCGGGGACGAGCAGCCGCCCACGGCGGCCGCGCAGGCAGCCGTGGGCATGCCGGCCACCAGGGGCCGGCGGGGTGCGGGCAAGCGGCTCAGCGCTTGCCGCCCACTTCGATGAAGCGCAGGAACTCGGCGCGGGTACGCGCGTCGTCGCGGAAGCTGCCCAGCATCTTGGAGGTGACCATGCTGACGCCGCGCTTGTGGATGCCGCGGGTGGTCATGCATTCGTGGGCGCCTTCGACGACCACGCCGACGCCGATCGGCTGCAGCACATCCTGGATGCACTGGGCGATCTGCGCGGTCATCTTCTCCTGCACCTGGAAACGGCGGGCATAGGCTTCGACGACGCGGGCCAGCTTGCTGATGCCCACCACCTTGCCGGCCGGCAGGTAGCCGACGTGCACGCGGCCGATGATCGGCGCCATGTGGTGTTCGCAGTGGCTTTCGTACTCGATGTCGCGCAGGACGATCAGTTCGTCATAGCCGGCCACTTCCTCGAAGGTCCGCTCCATGTAGGCGCGCGGGTCATCGCGGTAGCCGCTGAACCAGTCGCCATAGGCTTCGGCGACACGGCGGGGGGTATCCAGCAGGCCTTCACGGGACGGGTCCTCACCGGCCCAGCGCAGCAGGGTGCGCACGGCATCCTCGGCCTGGTCCTGGGTCACGTCGCCCTGCGGGGCGGCCTTTTCGTTGTTCTTGCTCATTGCGTACAGCGTCCCGAACGGGGGGCGAGCATCGTACCCGACCGGGGGGTGGGTCGTCCTGTTGGGACGGTTCATCGGGGGGTTCTTGCGGCGCCTCGTTGCTATCGGTTTGGAGGGGGAGAGGGGGCTGCGCAGGACACGCCGTGAACCCCCCTCCGGGGTCCGGCCCAGCCGCTGGCGGCTGTGCGTTCGGTCGCTTGCGAGGCATGCCTCGCAAGCAAAGCGCCCTCCCCCCTGAGGGCTCGATGGCGCCATCCATGGCGCCAACGGTCCTGCGCAGCCCCCTCTCCCCCTCCCTGACGGTTTCCCGCGGGCGCGGCCGGACCGCCCGAAAGCGGGGTCAAAAGCGGGGGTTCATGGCTTCGGAAGCAGCGCGCCGCTGCTGTGGTCTCTTCTGCCTTGGTGGGTGCGGACCGTTGGTCCGCACTGCTTCTGCTCTTGCTTCTAAGAGCCAACCCACCGCGCTCGGGGGATGTGGGGTGGGTGGCGGAGGGCCGGGCGGGACAGGGCCGTGAGGCGCATGGATGCGCCGATCGAGCTTACATGGACGTACTTGCAGCGTGCCCTGCCCCGTCCGGCCCTCCGCCACCCCAACCGATAGCCAACAGGCGCAACGCTTTCCTCACTACACCCCACCCATTCATAAAAACCTATTGATAGGAATGAAATTAGTAGTATCCTATCTATCTCTTATGGACCGACCCCTCGACGAGCGCACCGTGCTGCAGATGCAGCTCAGCTCCGGCCTGCTGTACGCAGGGCGGCAGTGGCAGCGCCTGGCCGACAGCCGGCTCGGCAGCTACGGCATCTCCACCGCCTGCACCATGCCGCTGCTGATGATCGGCCGCTCCGGCGGTGGCATCCGCCAGGTGGCGCTGGCCCAGCAGCTGGGCATGGAAGGCCCTTCCCTGGTGCGCCTGCTGGACAAGCTGTGCGCCAGCGACCTGGTCCGCCGCGAGAGCGACGCCAGCGACCGCCGCGCCAACCTGCTGTGGCTGACCGACGCAGGCCATGCGCTGGTCAGCGAACTTGAAGACCAGTTGATCGGCTTGCGCCAGGACGTGTTCGGCGAGCTTTCCATGGATGAACTGCACGCCGTGCTGAAGGCATGGCGCCTGCTGGCCGAGGCCGCCGACCGCATCACGTAAGACCGCTGCCCCCGAACACCGCCGCTGCCGTGCACACGCCAGCGGCTTTTGCCCGTTGCCGTTGTTCTGTTGTCCCTCCCCTCCCCCTCCTCGCCCCCGCCCCTACCGATGCCTGGTGAATTCAGTCTCCACGGAGTGTTTGTCCCGACCCTGCTCGGGTTGATGTTGTTGGCCTATCTGGTCAACAGCGGCCTGCACGCGCTGCTGCAGCGTGCCGGTGCCTATCGCCATATCTGGCACCCGCCACTGTTCAACCTGGCGCTGTACGGGATCGTGCTTGGCCTGCTGTTCCACCTCCTGCGTTGGATGCAATCGTGAACAAGATCGTGAAGAAGACCCTTCCCATACTGCTGACCAGCGCGGCGGTGATCGTCGCCCTGCTGGTGCTGCGCCAGCTGTGGGTCTATTACATGGATGAGCCGTGGACCCGCGATGCGCATGTTGGCGCCGACGTGGTGCAGGTGGCGCCGGACGTGTCCGGGCTGGTGGAAACGGTGCAGGTGGCCGACAACCAGGCGGTGAAGAAGGGCGACCTGCTGTTCGTGGTCGACCGCGCCCGCTACCGCATCGCGCTGGAGCAGGCCCGCGCCAGCCTGGGCGAGCGCCAGGCCTCGGTGGCACAGCTGCGCCGCGAGATCGGCCGTGACCGCAGCCTGCAGGACCTGGTCGCCGCCGAGGACGCCGAAGTGCGCCGCGCCAAGCTGCAGGCCGCACAGGCCGCGCTGGCCACCGCACAGGCGGCGGTCGACCTGGCCGAGCTCAACCTGGGCCGCACCGAGGTGCGCGCACCGGCCGACGGCCGGGTCAACGACCGCACCATGCGCGTAGGCGACTACGTGGTGGCCGGCAAGCCGGTGCTGGCGCTGCTGGATACCGGCTCGTTCCGCATCGATGGCTACTTCGAGGAAACCCGCCTGCGCGGCGTGGCCCCGGGGCAGAGCGTGGACATCCGCCTGATGGGCGAATCGGCCCCGCTGCGCGGCCATGTCGAGAGCATCGCCGCCGGCATCGAGGACCGCTACCGCAGCAACGGCAGCACCCTGCTGCCGAACGTGACCCCGGCCTTTGACTGGGTGCGGCTGGCGCAGCGCATTCCGGTGCGCATCGCCATCGACGAAGTACCCAAGGGCGTGGAACTGATCGCCGGTCGCACCGCCACGGTGACCGTGGACACCGGCCGCCATCCGCACAACGACAAGGCCGGCACCGCGCCGACACAGGCGGGCCTGTGAACGCCGCCCTGCCCCGTCTCGGCCTGATCGTCGCGCTGGCCAGCCTGGCCGCGTGCAGGACCGTCGGCCCGGACTATGCATTGCCGGAAGGCTCGGCGTTCAAGCGCCCGCAGGCCAATGCGGCCTTCATCGATACCCAGAACCCGCAGATCGCCGCCAACCAGGCGCTGCCCGACCGCTGGTGGTCGCTGTACAACGACCCGGTGCTGGATGGCCTGATCACCCAGGCGCTGCGCGACAACGTGGAACTGAAGGCCGCCGATGCGCACCTGCGCCGTGCCGCAGCGGTGTACGAACAGGCGCTGGACGCCGGTGGCTTCGAGTACGAGGCCGAGGCCGGCGTCAGCCGCGCGCAGCTGTCGGCCGAATCGTTCCTGCAGGAGCACGAGCTGCCGGTGATCAACCTGGCCGATGGCAAGTTCGCGGTCAGCTACCAGTTCGACCTGTTCGGCAAGCTCAAGCGCGGCGCCGAAGCAGCGCGTGCCGACGAGCAGTCGGTCGCTGCGGCGCGCGACCTGGCCCAGGTCAGCGTGGTGGCACAGGTGGCCGACAGCTACCTGGAGATCTGCCATGCCAACCACGAACTGCACGTGGCCGAGCATTCGCTGCAACTGCAGCAGCGCAGCCGCACGGTCACCGAGCGCCTGATCGCGGCCGGTCGCGGCACGCCACCGGAACTGGCCCGCGCCAATGCCCAGGTGGCGCTGCTGGAAGCTGCACTGCCGCCGCTGCACGCGCAGCGTTCTGCAGCGGCGTATTCGCTGGCCGCACTGCTGGGCCAGACACCGGGCCAGCTGCCGGTCGGCGTGATCGACTGTGCACATGCCCCCCACCTGGCGCAGCCGTTGCCGGTCGGTGATGGCCGCGCACTGCTGCAGCGCCGCCCGGACGTGCGCCAGGCCGAGCGCAAGCTGGCCTCGGCCACGGCGCGGATTGGTGTGGCCACCGCCGAGCTGTACCCGGACATCCGCCTGGGGGCCTCGCTCGGTGCCGCCGGCCTGCTGGAGGACTTCGGCACGCCAATGACCCAGCAGTGGTCGATCGGCCCGCTGATCTCGTGGACGCTGCCGTCGTCCGGCACCCACGCACGCATCCACGCCGCCGAAGCCGGTGCCGACGCCGCCTTGGCCGAGTTCGACCACACCGTGCTGCAGGCGCTGCGTGAGACCCAGACCGCGCTGGACCGCTATGCGCAGGACCTGCGCCGGCTGCAGTCGCTGCGCATCGCGCAGGAGCAGGCCGCGCTGGCCGCCGAGCAGAACCGCCGGCTGTATCAGGGCGGCCGCACGCCGTACCTGTCGAGCCTGGATGCCGACCGCAGCCTGGCCACCAGCGACGCCACCCTGGCCGCCGCCGAAGCGCAGGTCTCGCGCGACCAGATCCACCTGTTCCTGGTGCTGGGTGGCGGCTGGCAGACCAGCGCCGCCGCGACCGGCACCCCGACCGCAGCGAAGTAAGCCATGAACGCGCTGACCGACCGCCAGGCCTGGCTGTTCTCGATCAAGACCTACCTGGCCGCGGTGGCCGCGCTGTACATCGCCATGGCCGGCAACCTGTCGCGCCCGTACTGGGCGATGGGCACGGTGTACATCGTCAGCCAGCCGCTGCTGGGCCCAACCCGGGCCAAGGGCGTGTACCGCATCGTTGGCACCCTGGTGGCCGGCCTGGCCACCCTGCTGGTGCTGCCGGCGCTGGTGGAAACGCCGCTGGTGCTGAGCGCGGCGATGTCGATCTGGCTGGCCGGCTGCCTGTTCATGGCCCTGCTCAACCGCGGGCCGCGCGGCTACGCGTTCCTGCTGGCCGGCTACACCACCGCCTTCATCGGCTTCCCGGCGGTAACCTCGCCGGAAACCATCTTCGACACGGTGGTGGCACGCAGCGAGGAGATCATCCTCGGCACGGTGGTGGCCGTGCTGTTTGCTTCGCTGCTGTTCCCGGCCTCGGTACGCCCGATGCTGCGCGCCCGCATCGGCAACTGGATGGAGGACGCCGCGCAGTGGTGCCGGCAGATCCTTGAACGTGGCCGCGCGCATGCGCCGCGCAACCGGCTCGCCGCCGACCTGGTGCAGTTCGAGGCGCTGATCGAGTTCCTGCGCCGCGATGATCCGCGCCATGCCGGTTCGGCGGTGTCGATGGAGCGCCTGCGCGAGCGCATGCTGCTGCTGTTGCCGGTGCTGTCCTCGATTGCCGATCGCCTGAGTGCGCTGCGCAGCGACGGCCAGGCCCTGCCCGAAGGGCTGCCGGCACTGGTCGACGATATCCATGACTGGCTGGATGGCCCGACCAACGCCAGCGAGTACGCCCGCCTGCGCGCGCGCATCAGCGCACTGAAGCCGCAGGTGGATCGCGACCTGCAGCACCTGCAGCTGGCCAGCCTGCTGCTGCGCCTGGAGGAACTGGTCGACCTGTGGCAGGACTGCCGCACCCTGCAGCACGCGATCGACCATGGCACCGCGCCGCTGGACCGCGCGCACTACCGCATCCGCACCGAGCGCGTGGCTGCCGACAAGCACGTCGACTACGGCATGGCGCTGTTCTCCGCGCTCAGTGCCGGCGTGGCACTGATGAGCTACTGCGTGCTGTGGATCGCGCTGGGTTGGGAAGGCGGTGGCAACGGCGCGATGATGGCCGCGGTGACCGCCGCGTTCTTCGCCGCACAGGACGATCCGGCACCGAGCATGGTGTCGTTCCTGGTGTGGGCGATGGTCGCCTCGGTGGTGGCCGGCGTGTACCTGTTCGGCGTGTTCCCGGCGGTGCACGACTTCGGCCTGCTGGCACTGGTGTTGGCGGTGGCGTTCCTGCCGCTGGGGCTGATGCTGCACCACCCCAAGAGCGCGCTGTTCGCGCTGCCGCTGACGGTGAACCTGGCCGCACTGTTGAGCCTGCAGAACACCTACAGCGCCAATATCCAGACCTTCCTCAATTCGTCGATCGCGATGTTCATCGGCATTGGCTTTGCGGTGGTGATGACGCGCCTGTTCCGTTCGGTGGGTGCCGAGTGGACCGCGCGCCGGCTGGTGCGGCAGGGCTGGACCACGCTGGCCGAAGCCGCCGAAGGTCGTGGCCAGCAGGACCGGCAGCGCTTCGCCGCACGCATGCTCGACCTGCTGGGCCTGCTCGCACCGCGCCTGGCGGCGACGCCGGAGGGCAGCGACATCGCTTCGGTGGACATGCTCAATGAAGCGCGCATTGGCCTGAACATCCTGCAGCTGCGCCGCGCCCGGCTGGAACTGCCCGAGCGCAGCCGCGAGGCGGTCGAGCACATCCTGGAGGAAATCGCGGCGCACTACCGCCGGCAGATCACCGCACGCAAGCCGATTGTGGCGGCCGAGGCGCTGCGCGAGCGGCTGGATACCTCGCTGGGACGGGTCGGCAGCGTTGCGGCCTGCAAGGCCCGCGATGAAGCCCTGATGGGCCTGATCGGCCTGCGCTTCGCGCTGTTCCCGGAGGCGAAGGCGCTGGCGCCGGGCCTGGCCATGAGTGCAGCCGAACAGCTCTAGCGCGATACCCTGTGCGTCCACAGGACCCATTGCCGGGGTCGGACCCTTCGCCGCGGGCGAAGGCTCTGCCCCCCCCCCCGCTCTGCACAGGAAGCTCCAATGAGTTACGACATGATGGTGTTCGAGGCCAGCGCCGCCCCACGTGAGGCGGCGGCTTTCATCGCCTGGTTCGAGAAGCAGACGCAGTGGAACGAGCGCCACGAGTACGACGACCCGGCGGTCAGCAGCCCGGCGCTGCAGGCGTGGTTCGCGGAGATGGCGCAGGAATTCCCGCCGTTGAACGGGCCGTTGAGCAACGATGATGACGACCGTGCCGAGGTGACCGAGTACAGCATCGGCCAGCAAGTGATCTACGGCGCGTTTTCCTATTCGGTAGCCGAACGTGCGCATGGCCTCGTGCAGGACCTGGCCGAGAAGCACGGCGTGGGCTTCTTCGACGTGAGTGCTGATGAAGCGGCGATCGTGTTCCCGGATGGGCTGGTACTGATCGCTGAATGACGGGGGCGGCAGGGCTGCGCCCTGCACCTGCCGAGGCAACGTCAAATTCAAAAGCAGGCTATCCGTGGGATGGCGGGGTGGGTCCGGTTGAGGGGGACGCTGCAAGTACGTCCATGTAAGCTCGGTCGCCGCATCCATGCGGCTCACGCCCCCTCAACCGGACCCACCCCGCCTTCGACAGTTTCCTGCGATCTGTCGGCACGGCGTTCTGCTCTGGTGGGTGTCGACCTTGGTCGACACGGTAGATCCACGGCATGCGTGGATGAACGTCGGAATGATCGAAGTACGCTGTTGTAGAGTCGAGCCATGCTCGACTGGTTCTGCCTGGCGATCAGGTGAAGGGGCCAGAGCCCGTTCCCGATGGGAACGGGATCCGACCCCGATTCAGAACAACTGGCCCTGCACCGTGGGCTGTTCGATGCGCACTGGTTGTTCGGCCACCGCTTCCGCACCCAGCCGCCAGGCCAGGCCACCCAACCGGCTGGCGTGGCGTTTCAACGCGGCCTGCAGCACCTCTGCGCTGCCCGCCACATGCAGCACCTGGCGGGCGCGGGTCAGGCCGGTATAGACCAGTTCGCGCGACAGCACGCGGCTGTCCTGGCGTGGCAGCTGCAGCCACACTTCATCGAACTCCGAGCCCTGTGCCTTGTGCACGGTCATCGCAAAGGCGCTTTCATGCGCAGGTAGCGCGGCCGGGTGGAAGGCGCGCGGCTGGTCGACGGTGTCGCCGGGGAACCAGGCCACCATCGCGCCGCTGCCATCGCGCAGGCAGATGCCGATATCGCCGTTGAACAGGCGGTGCCGGTAGCTGTTCTCGGTGACCAGCAGCAGGCGGCCCTGGAAGTAGCCCGGGGTGTTGCCGGCCAGCAGCTGTTCGATGCGGCTGTTGAGCCCGCGCGCACCCTGCGGGCCTTCGCGCAACGCGGTCAGCACGCGCAGGCGCCCAGCCTGCTGCAGGGCAAGCACTGGATCGACCGCGCCGGCCAGCGCGCGCCAGTGGCCCAGCAGGTGCTCGCGCTCGCCACGCAGTGGATCGGCTTCGCCTTCGTGGAAATGCACGCCAGCCAGCGACCCACCGCGCAGCAGCTGCAATGCGGTACTGCCGTCGCCTTCGCGCACGGCATGCGCCAGCGGTGCCAGGTCCAGCGCATCGCTCTGCCGGTAACCCCGCTGCAACTGCACCCGGCGGCCAGCGAAGGCGCGTGGTGCCGCCTGTGGCTGCAGCGTGGCCGGTGCCAACAGGCCATGCAGCGCCTGCGCGTCGTCGGCGCGGGTACCGATGCCATCGCCGCTGGCACGCAGGATCGCGCTGAGCACATCACCAGCCTCGACCGACGGCAGCTGATCGGGATCGCCGAGCAGGATCAGCCGGGTACCGCTGGCGATCGCATCGACCAGCTTGGCCATCAGCGGCAGATCGATCATCGACGCTTCGTCCACCACCACCACATCCACCGGCAGCGGGTTGTCGGCGTGGTGGCGGAAGCGCGGCGAATCGGGAATCACGCCAAGCAGGCGATGCAGGGTGGTGCCGGTACTGGGCAATGCCGCGCACAGCGTCGGGTCCAGTCCTTGTTCCTGCAGGCGTTGCACGGCGACGCGAAGGCTCTCGGCCATGCGCTCGGCGGCGCGCCCGGTAGGCGCGGCCAGCGCCACCTCGGGCAGCGGCTGGCCAGCGTGCCGGGCCTGTGCGGCCAGCAGCAGCAACAGGCGCGCGATGGTGGTGGTCTTGCCGGTGCCTGGGCCGCCGGTGACCAGTGCCAGCGGATGGCGCAGGGTCACGCCGGCGGCGCGTGCCTGGTGATCTTCAGTGCCCGATGCCTGCGGGAACAGCTGCGCGAACAACGGTGCCAGCGCGGCCATGTCCGGTGCCGGCAGCGGATACCGGCCGATGCGCTGCAGCCCGGCGGCCAACTGCCGTTCGTACTCGCGATAGCGGCGCAGGTAGAGCAGGCCGTTCTCCAGCACCAGCGGCGCGTCCTCGGCGATTGCTTCGGCCTGCTCCGGCGTCGCCACCCACGGTGATGCACGCAACTGTGCCAACCAGTCCTGCGCGGCAGGCCACTCGGGCACGCCTTCCAGCAACCGCTGCGGTTGTGCCGGATCGAACGCGGCGTGGCCCTGCGACACCGCCAGCGAGGCCAACGCGGCCCCCAGCGCCACGCTGTCCGGGGTGTCGTCGCGCAGCCGCTGCAGGCTGGTCGCCAACGCGTGATCGAGGGTACGCAGCTGGCCCTTCTGGTGCAGTTCCTTCAGCAGGCTCATGCGCTGGCTCCACGCGCACGTGCGGCCAGCTCGGCCTGGGCCTGTTCGCCACCAGCGAACAGCGCATCGAGTGCATCCACCAGCGCCAGCGGGAAGCGGTCCACATGCACGCCGTTGCCGGCAGCATCCAGGCCGCGGCAGAACAGGTAGCGGATACCACCCATGTCGCGCTCGTAGTCGTAGGCCACACCCAGGCGGAAGCGCAGCCAGCGATGCAGCGCCACGGTGTAGATCAGCGCCTGCAGGTCGTACTCGCTATGGCGCATGGCAATGGCCAGCAGGTCCGGGCTGTAACCGGGCAGGCGGTTGGATTTGTAGTCGAGCACGTACCAGCGGCCATCACGCACGTAGGTCAGGTCGATCATGCCGGTCATCAGCCCTTCCAGGCGGCGGCGCTGGCCGAAGCCCCGGCGCGCGCTGGAAACGCCGTGCGCGTGCAGCACCTGCAGCAGCGCCGGCACCGTGGTCGGTTCGATGGCGAAGTGGAAGTCGATTTCCGCGCGGCGCTCGCCTTCGGCCAGGCTGTACAGGGCGCCGCCTTCGGGCAGCGGTACGGTAAGCGTGTGGCCAACCAATGGCACCAGCACCGCCACGCCATCGTCCAGATCGACATCGGCATAGCCTTCGTCGTGCAGCGCCTTGCGCAGCACCTCGGCCTGCCCCTCGGGCGCTTCCCGGCCCGGCTGCCAATCCGCCCATGCGGCGAAGTCGACGTTCTCCATCGCCTCATGCAGCACATTGCCGAAACGGCTGCCCATGAAACGCGGATCGATCGGCACGCTGTCTTCGACGGCTGCGGCGGGTTCCGGCAGCGCCGGTTCCAGCGGCAGCTCCGGGCCGGCCGGTTCGTCGGCGGCCGGTGCCGGCAGCTCGGTGGCCGCCGCTTCGATATCGCTGCCCGCACCGGCATCGGCGTGGGCCAACTGGGTGAAGCTGTACACCCACCAGTCGTGCGGCACGCGCCGGGTCAGAGCACGCACTGCCGGAAGGTCACCTTCCACTTCAGCCGCCAGCTGCGGCAGCGCGGCTGGTGCCTCACTGTCATCGATGTGCACATCGGCGTGCGCGCGCAGCGCCTGCAGGTCACCCAGCAGCGGCGCCAGACGCGTCCTGCCGAGCCCGGCCAGATCACCCACTGCGATCCACAGCGCATGCTCGGCACGGGTCAGTCCTACATAAAGCAGGCGAGCATCCTCGGCGCGCTGCTCGCGCTCACGCTGCGTGCTGGCCGCTTCCCAGGCCTCGTCCTTGTCCAGCTTCCAGTGCAGCTGGCGCTGGCCGCCGACGTGCACGATGCAGTGCGAGGCGGTGTTCGGTGCGCCGCCGTCGATGCCGACAAACGGCAGGAACACCAGTGGATACTCCAGGCCCTTGCTCTTGTGCAGGGTGATGATCTGCACGCGGCGCGCATCCGATTCCAGGCGCAGCAGCTGCTGCTCGTCATCCTGGTCGGCGCTGGCCATCTGCCCCTGCAGCCAGTCCAGCAGCCCGTGCATGCCCAGCGCCTGCGCCGAAGCTTCCTGCAGCAGTTCGCCCAGCTGCAGGTAGTTGGTCAGGCGGCGCTCGCCATCGATCAGCGCCAGCAAGCGTTCACCCTGTGCGGCACAGACATCGGCAATCACTGCGAACGGTCCGCCGCGCTGCCAGCGCTCCCGCCAGTGCAGCAGCTGCGCCTGGAACCCGCGTTGCAGGTCGCCCTCGCGCTCCATCGCCGCGATCGCGCTTGCGCGCTGGCCAAGCAGCACGGTGGCCAGCACCGCACGCAGGCGGCCTTCGTCGGCCGGTTGCAGCAGCGCCAGCATCAGCGCGCGAAGATCGCGCGCTTCAGCAGTGGCGAACAGGCTCTGCTTGCCGGCCGCCACCGCCGGGATACCGACCGCAGCCAACGCGCGCTGTACCAGGGTGGCCTCGCGATGCGAGCGCACCAGCACCGCGATATCACCGGGCTGCACCGGTCGCCCACGCAACATGGCATTGCCCGCACGCGCCTCGACCAGGATCTGGTGAATCGCGGCCACGCAGGCCTGGGTCGCCGCATCACGCGAGGCATCGGCGCTCATCGCCTTGTCGCCGCCACTGCGCAGCACGCGCAGGGTGAGCGCCGCGGCGGCATGGCCGTCGCGCTGGTAGTCCTCGTCGGTACGCACGCCACCGGAACGCACCGGCTCGAACCGGATGTCGCGTTCGAGGAAGGCGTCTTCGCCACCGTTGTCGTACAGCGCCTGCAACGCGCGCAGCACAGACGGTCGCGAGCGGAAGTTCTGGTCCAGCACCGGCGCCTGCTGCGCCACCTGCTTGGCCTTCAGGTAGGTGTGGATATCACCGCCGCGGAAACCGTAGATCGCCTGCTTGGGGTCGCCGATCAGGAACAGCGCCGGCGCCAGGCCCAGCTCGCGCACCTCCGGCGAATCGCCGAACACGGTGTGGAAGATGCCCCACTGGCGGTCGTCGGTATCCTGGAACTCATCGACCAGCGCGATTCGGTACTGCGCGCGCAGCTGCTTGACCAGCGTCAGCCGCTGCGGGCCTTCCAGGGCGAGCGCTACGCCATCGATCAGATCGTCGTAGGTCTGCACCCGGCGCGTGCGCTTCAGCGCCTGCAGGCGCTGCGCGGCTTCGGCGCGAAGCGCGTGCAGGAAATTCAGCGCTGTGGCACGCAACCAAGCATCGCGTTCAGCCAGCAGCGCGACATAGCGCGCCAACGGCGCCTGTAGCGGCGACGACGGCGTGCGATCCGGGAACTTCTTGTTGGTCTTGTCGGCCAGCACCTCCGGCAGCAGTGCCGGCAGGCGATCGCTGGCCAGCAGCTCGCGCGGGTCGCCGCGCCCGGCCCAACCCAGCAGCTGCCGGCCCAGTGGGTGCAGCCAGCCAAGCTTGTACGACACGCCGTTGAGCCACTTGTTGTCGACTGCATCGCAGAGGTCGATGAAGAACTGCTCGCCATGCTCGCGCACGCTTGCGGACAGGGCTTCCGCCGCGCTCTGCAATGCCGGGTGTGGATCGGCCAGCGCCACCGGCCGTGGCAACGGGTGCAGCGGCGGCGTGCCCAGCAGCGCGCGCAGATCGGCGGCCAGCGCGTCCGGGTTGGACCACAGCCAGGTCAGCGGCTCCAGCGTGGCCGGGTCGTTGGCATGCACGCGCCACAGATCGGCCGCGAGCTCCTCCAGCAGTTCACGATCGCTACCCAGCAGTTCCGGCGGATCAAAGGTGTGGCCGCTTTCCAGCGCATGCTCGCGCAGCACGCGGGTGCAGAAGCCGTGGATGGTGAAGATGGACGCCAGGTCGATCTCGTCGGCGGCCACCTGCAGGCGGCGCTTCAGTGCGGTGGAGTTCTCGGAGCCGCCGTGCAGATGGCGCTGCAGCACGTCGCGGGTCAATCGCACGTCCGGTGCTTCGCCCTCGGCCGGTTCCAGATCGACCAGGCGCGCGGCCAGCGCCAGCCGCTCGCGGATGCGCTTGCGCAGTTCCTGGGTGGCGGCATCGGTGAAGGTCACCGCCAGGATCTGGCCGATGCGCAGGCCCTGCTCCACCACCAGGCGGGTGAACAACGTGGCCAGGGTGAAGGTCTTGCCGGTGCCGGCGCTGGCTTCGATCAGCCGGATGCCCTCCAGCGGCAGCGCCAGATAGGGATCGCGGCTGAGGGATTCGATGCCGTCTTCGGCGATGGCGGTGTTCATGCGTTGCCCTCCTGGCGCGCTTCGGTGCCAAGAGTGCGGCCTTCGCGCACCGCACTGAAGACCACCTGGCTGTTGCGCAGCAGGTCGGCATAGCTGGCATCGGTAGCGAACGGGTCGGCACCGCGCAGCAGCAGTTGCCAGGCGTCGCTGCTGGATTCACCCCAGGTGCGGTCGCTGCCGTGCCACTGCTTCCAGCCTTCGCTTCGCTGTTTTTCTGTCGGTGCGTTGTATAGCACCCAACCGGTATACGGGGCGAAGCGCAGCGGCTCGCGCAGGCCGCGTTGGCGCAGCTGCAGCAGCGCACGCAGTGCCGCGCGCGCAGCGGGAACACTCAGCGCCGGCAGCACATGCGGGCCGGGACCGGCGTCACCGCCATCGTGGAACTGCACCAGCGGCAATGCGTCGCCGGCGGCGTTGGCCAGCAGCCAGTCCAGGCCCTGGCGGATCACTGCATTGCCATTGAGCGTGCCGGCACGCAGGCGCACCAGCCCTTCGGGATGCCGATCGGCCACGCGGCCATGCAGGCGCACACCGTCGATGTCCACTTCGTAGCGACGGCTCTCCAGCGGTTCGCCCTGCACCCAGCCCAGCAGCGCACTGGCATACGGACGCGTCTTCAACTGCTCCACCTCGAACTGACGCTCGCCCAATGGACCCGAGGGCAGCAGGCCGCGCGCGCGCAGCCGCGGGTACAACGGCTCGGTATCGCCGCTGAGCGTGGCGCGCACCACCGCGGCCTGCACGCTGCGCTTTTCCGGCCCCCGCGAAGACAGCACCAGCGGTTCCAGGTCATCCACCTCCTCGACCTCGTCGGCCAGGCGCAGGCCCAGCGACTGTGCGAGAAACTGCCCGGCCGGGTCGCACAGGAAGCGGCGCAGGGTATCGAGCGCGACCTCGTCTTCCACCGCATCGTCGGCCGGCGGCGGCAACGGTGCGTCGAACCACGGCTGCAGGCCACCGCGGCGGCCGGTGAGGCGACCGGCGGCCGGATGCCACTGGCGGCGATAGCTGAAGCGACGCGGGTCGCCATCACCAAACGCGGCTGGCGAGAACGGCTGCAAGGCATGACGGACGATGAAGTCACGGACCGCCGCAGCCGGATCGAGGTGATACGCGGCAGCAGCATCGATCAGTTCGCTGACCAGCACTGACGGCTCACGCACGCTGCCATCGCGCGGATCAGCGCCGAGATAGCTGAGATAGAACACCTCCTGCGCGGCGGCGAACAGCTGCAGGAACAGGAAGCGATCGTCCTCGCGGGTGGAGCGGTCGCCCGGGCGGCGGCGCGGCGTATCCAGCTCGGCGGTCAGCTGGTTCAGGCCAGCGGCCGGGTCACGGCGCGGGAAGTCACCATCATTCAGGCCCAGCACGCAGATCACCCGGAATGGCAGCAGGCGCATCGGTACCATGCGGCCGAAGCTGATGCCACCGGTCAGCAACGGCGCACGCGTATCGGCCTCGCCCAGCGCGCCAGCGAAGTGCGCGCGCACCACCTCCGGGGGCACGCCGTCCACGAAACCGGCCTTGGCCGCGTCTTCAGCGAACTGGTTGAGCAGCTTGCGCAGGCGCTCAAGGGCACGCTGGCTGTTTGGCGAGCTGGGAGCGGTTGGCAGCAGTGCATCCAGCAGCGACAGCAGGCGCTGCCGCCACTGCGCGGGGGTCAGCAGCTCGCCGAGGCGCCGCTGATACACCGCCAGCACGCGCAGCAGGCGCAGCAGCCGGTCCAAGGCGTCCAACGCGCCACCTTCCAGTTCGATCCACGGCGCCACGCCGGCCAGGTCGGCCTCGCTGCCGGTGGCATGGCCGAGTACCAAGCGATCCAGTGCGAACTGCCAGGTATAGGCATCGTCGGCTGGCGCCTGATGCTGGTCGCGATGCTTCGCATCCAGCCCCCAGCGCGCGCCGGCCTGTTGCAGCCAGCCGTGCAGGCGGTCGAAGTCCACCGCTTCCAGGCCGGCCGCTTCGGCCAGCGGCGCGCTGGCCAGCAGGTCCAGCACTTCGTTCAGGCCGAAACGCGAGACCGGCAGGCCCAGCAGGTGCACGAACACATCGGCCAACGGCTCGCCGGCCAGAGGGCTGCTGTCGGCCAGCGCATACGGAATGTGCTCCTCGTCGCCTCCCCGGCCACCGAATACCGCCTCCAGGTAGGGCACATAGGGATCGATATCCGGCGCCAGCACCGCGACCTCGCGCGCCTGCAACGGCGGGTCGAAGCGCGGGTCCTGCAGCAGGCTGCGCAGCTGGTCGTGCAGCACCTGCAGCTCGCGCAGGCGGGTATGGCAGGCATGCACCTGCAGGCTGGGATCGTCGCTGCGCAGAGCCCCGCGCAGCTCGCCCGAGGGCAGCGCGCGGCGGTGGAACAGATCGCGCTGCAGGCGATGCAGCAGGCTGTCGGACAGGCCACCTTCGTCCAGGGTCGGCCGGGTGTCCTCCTCCGGATCGGAATAGGCGGCGATCTCGCCGGCCGGGTGCACCACCTCATAGCTGCCCAGCACCGCCATGAAATCGCGCCCGGCCGCGCCCCAGGCTTCCAGCAGGCGGTTCTCGCCGGCCGCTTCACCGAAGGGATCGGGCGCGCCGCTGCGCAGGCGCTCGGCCAGCGTCTGCAGGTCGCCCCAGTACGACTGCACCGGGGTGGGCATGTAGAAGTGCAGTTCGCCCACCCGCGCCTGGGTGGCCATCACCCGCAGCACATCGGGCGAAATGTTGAGCGTCGCGAACGCAGACATGCGCGGCGGCAGCCCCCGCGGCAGCGGCTGGCCGGCGCCTTCAAAACGGTCCAGATACTCCTGGATGCGACGCGCGCGGTAGTCGTGGCCGCGGGTGATGGTGCGCCACAGGATCGCCTGCGGATCGGCCGGATCGGCACCGGCTGCCCAGCGCAGCAGCCAGTCACGGCGCCATGCCTGGTACTTCTCGAATACCGAGGCCAGCTCGCCGGCCAGCGCCCACGGCTTCAATGCGTCACCGCCGGCAAGATAGGACTGCAGCGCGCGCATCGGTGGCTGCGCCAGCAACGCCGGGTCGCGCAGTGCCTGGTACAGCTTCCAGTGCAGGCCAGCCGCGTCCAGATCGTCCTGCTCACCGCTGACATTGGCCTTCAGCGCGCGCGCCACGAACTCGCCCGGGGTGAGGAATTCGAGGTTGGCAGCGACGCCGAATTCGGCGGCCAGTGTCGCTTGCAGCCAGCGGCGCATCGCCACCTGCGGGATCAGCACCACTTCCGGCGCCAGCAGCGGCTGGCCCGTTACCGGCGCACGCACGTTGCGCGCCAGCAGCGCGGCCAGCACGTCCAGGGAGTTGGAATGGTAGAGGCGGAAATCGCTGCCTGGGTCACTCATCATGCACAGTGTGCAGGACGGCAGGCAGTATTCAATGGTCGGCCCATCGACGGTACGGATTGTTCCGGGCTGCCGGCCGATTGTCCCGGCCTGCGCCAAGCCCTGCCGTGCAACAATACTGGACCGTCCAGTCTGCTTATGTTCAGCCGGCTGGCCCGATCCTTCGATGTCTAAAAAACGTTAATGGTGCCCATGTCGGCTTCCACCTCCAGTCTGGTGCAGTTGTCCAACGTCCGCATCGACCGGAGCGGGCGCACGATCCTGCGCGACGTGTCGCTGCAGGTGCCGCAGGGCAGCATCACCGCCGTGCTCGGCCCGTCCGGCAGCGGCAAGTCGACCCTGCTGGCGGCACTGACCGGCGAGCTGCGACCGGTCGCCGGCGACGTCACCCTGTTCGGCAAGCCGATCCCGCACGACAGCAGCGCGCTGCTGGAGATGCGCAAGAGCGTGGGCGTGCTGCTGCAGGGCAATGGCCTGCTGACCGACCTCACCGTGGCCGAAAACGTCGCACTGCCGCTGCGTACGCATACCCGCCTGCCGGCCGCCGTGCTGCGCCGGCTGGTGGAGATGAAGCTGCATGCGGTGGGCCTGCTGGCCGCCGCCGATGCCTGGCCGCGCGAACTGTCCGGCGGCATGGCGCGCCGCGTGGCGCTGGCCCGTGCGCTGGCGCTGGATCCGCCGCTGATGATCTACGACGAGCCGCTGACCGGGCTGGACCCGATCGCCTCCGGGGTGATCATGAGCCTGATCCAGCGCCTCAACCACAGCCTGGGCCTGACCAGCATCATCGTCAGCCACCACGTGCACGAGACCCTGCCGATCTGCGACCAGGTCATCGCCATCGCCAATGGTGGCATCGTGTTCCAGGGCACGCCCGAGGCACTGCAGTCCAGCCAGGATCCGCTGCTGCGGCAGTTCCTGCATGGCCAGCCCGATGGTCCGATTCCGTTCGATGCCGCGCCACGCGCGAGGGTTGCCTGATGCCGTTCGTCCAAGCCACCCGCTCGCTGGGCCGCGCCGGCCTGTTCTCGCTGACCGTGCTGCGCGGTTCGCTGCCGACCCGTGATTTCCTGGCCGAACTGACCCGCGAGATCTACAAGATCGGCGCGCGCTCGCTGCCGATCATCGCCGTCGGTGGCGCCTTCGTCGGCCTGGTGCTGACCCTGCAGGGCTACCGCACGCTGACCACCTTCGGTGCCGCCGACGCGCTGTCGACCCTGCTCGGCCTGTCGCTGTACCGCGAGCTGGCGCCGGTGCTGACCGCACTGCTGTTCATCGGTCGCGCCGGCAGTTCGATCGCCGCCGAGCTGGGCCTGATGCGCGCCACCGACCAGATCAAGGCGCTGGAGCTGATGGCCATCGACCCGGTGGCCAAAGCCGTGGCACCGCGCTTCTGGGCGGCGGTGCTGACCGTGCCGCTGCTGACCGGCATCTTCTGCTCGCTGGCGATCAGTGCCAGCTACTTCGAGGCCGTGCACGTGCTGGGCCTGGACAATGGCGTGTTCTGGTCGGCGCTGCGCAACAGCGTCGATTTCTGGGATGACTTCGGCGTGGCGATGCTGAAGTCGGCGATCTTCGGCGGCACCGCCGCGCTGGTTGCCGCCTACGTTGGCTTCCATGCCGAGCCGACCATCGAGGGCACCTCGGTGGCGACCACCCGTGCGGTGGTCAACGCCTCGCTGCTGGTGCTGATGTTCAACTTCGTTCTGTCGGCAATGTTGTTCACCTAACCCCTCCACCGGCGGTGCGCAGGCGCGCGCGGCCACCACGACTCGATCAGGTAATCCACATGGCCATCCGCGGTCCCAGACTCGAATTCTCCGTCGGCGCTTTTCTGCTGCTGGCCCTGGCCTCGCTGATGGTGCTGGCCGTGGCCTCGACCAACCAGCGCTGGAGCTGGGGCAGCCAGGGCTACGAGCTGAAGGCGCGCTTCTCCCAGGTCGGCCAGCTGCGCAAGCAGGCGCCAGTGAAGATCGGCGGCGTCACCGTCGGCCAGGTCGCCTCGATCGACCTGGACCCGGTGAAGTTCGAATCGATCGTGACCCTGCGCATGGACAGCAAGGTCAAGGACCTGCCGGCGGACACCTCGGCCGGCATCTTCACCAGTGGTTTGCTCGGCGAGAGCTATATCGGTCTGCAGCCGGGCGGTGATCCGGACGTGCTGAAGGCCGGCGACGAAATTGTCTTCACCCAGCCGGCGGTTGACCTGATCCAGCTGGTCGGCAAGTACATGTTCAGTGGTGGCGCCGGTGGTGGCGCTGCTCAGAAGCCCAACGATGGCGCGCAGGCGCCTGCAACGGAACCGCAACCATGAAGATGAAACTGATCCCGGCCCTGCTCGCCTCGGCGCTGCTGGCAGCTACTCCGTTCCTCGCCCAGGCCCAGGCCGCCGCTCCCGCCGCTGCCGCGACGCAGGGCCAGGCCGGCAAGGTGGTGATCGATGCCAGCACGCGCATCCTCACCACCCTGCAGCAGCGCAGGAGCGAGTTCGGCAGCAACCCGGCCAGCCTGCGCAGCTACATCGACAGCGAACTGAACCGCACCTTCGACCGCGACTATGCGGCACGCCTGGTGCTGGGCCCGCATGCCCGCGGCGCCTCGGATGCCGACATCAAGCTGTTCGCCGATGCCATGGCCGACAGCCTGATGCAGCGCTACGGTTCGACCCTGCTCAACATCCAGGGCAAGCCGAGCTTCCGCCTGAAGGGTGAAAGCCCGCTGCCGGGCAACCGCGGCGTGCGCGTGAGCACCGAGCTGGTACGTGCCGGCAGCGAGCCGACCCCGGTCGAGTACTGGATGCGCAACGTGAACGGCCAGTGGAAGATCTTCGACGTCAACATCGAAGGCATCTCCTACGTGCAGACCTTCCGCAACCAGTTCGATACCCCGCTGCGCCAGAAGGGCATCAAGCAGGTGGCCAGCGAACTGCACAGCGGCAGCATGCAGGCCGGGCCCGCGGGCAATGGCAAGTAACGCACTGGCGCTGCTGGAAGGCGACACCCTGCGCCTGCGCGGGGTGCTCGACCGCGCCGCGGTGATCGCGCTGTGGCCGCAGCTGCAGGCCCTGCCGGCAAAGCTGGCACGGCTGGAGCTGGGTGAGGTCGAGCGCGTGGACAGCGCCGGCCTGGCCCTGCTGGCCGAGCTGGCAGCACGTGCCCGCAAGGCCGGCCATCCGCTGGTGATCACCGGCGCGCCGGCTGGCTACAACGAACTGAGCGCAGCCTATCGGCTGTCGCCCAACCTGGATTTCAACGCTACTTCTGCTGCGAGCTGACATGAACGTCGTGCGCACCCTCCCCCTGATCGTCCTGGCCACCGCCCTCACTGCCTGTGCCGGCAAGCCCGCGCGCAGCGATGCACCCGCGGCCAGCACCCTGGTTCCGGCCAGTACCACCACCTCGCCCGCTGCCGCGGCCACCGATGCCAGCACGGCTGACACTGCACCGGTCGCATCCGTGGTCAATCCGCCGGCGGCTGCCGCATCGTCGCCGGCTACGCCGACCGACAGCGGCGACAGCAGTGCAGCGAAGACCGCAGCGGCCACCGCACCCGGTGGCGATGACGACTTCGATGCCCTCTATGGCGGTGCCGGCAACACCACCAACGCGGCGGCCTACGACCCGTGGGAACCGTTCAACCGCAAGGTGCACAAGTTCAACAATGCGGTCGACCGCGGCGTCGCACGTCCGCTGGCCACCGCCTACACCCACGTGGTGCCGCGCTTCGCCCGCACCGGCGTCAGCAACTTCTTCAGCAACCTGCGCGCGCCGGTGACCATCACCAACCAGCTGCTGCAGGGCCGCGGTGCCGATGCATGGGACAGCCTCGGCCGCTTCCTGATGAACAGCACGCTGGGCATCGGCGGCCTGTTCGATCCGGCCAGCAAGGCGATGGTGCCGCGCCGCAATGAAGACTTCGGCCAGACCCTGGGTGCCTGGGGCTGGCGTCGTTCGCGCTACGTGGAACTGCCGTTCTTCGGCCCGCGTACCGTACGCGACGTGTTCGGCCTGGCCGGCGACATCCCGCTGTCGCCGATCCGCCGCATCGAAGAGGACAAGATCCGCATCGGCCTGCAGGGCCTGCAGCTGGTCGATACCCGCGCGCAGCTGCTGGCGATCGACGACCTGCGCGACACTGCGGTGGACGAGTACTCGCTGGTGCGCGATGCGTGGATGCAGCGTCGCAACTACCAGATCGAGAACGATCTGCGCAGCAAGCGCGAGCGTGGCCACGACGATGCCAACTCGCCGATTCCGGTCGATGCGATGCCGATGCCGCAGTGGACCCACTGAGCCCTTTCAGCGACGCATGAAAAACCCCGCCTCGGCGGGGTTTTTCTTTTCCGGTAGGTGCCAACCTCGGTTGGCACGCTTTCCTCAGGCCGCCAGTGCGGCCTCGATGGCCTCGCGCAGGCGCGCATCATCAGCCGCCACGTCCGGGGCGAAGCGGGCGATGACCTTGCCGTCGCGGCCGACCAGGAACTTCTCGAAGTTCCACAGCACTGCCGGCGCGGCATGGATCGGAATGTCCTTGCTGGCCAGGCGCTCGCGCAGCGGGCCTTCGCCGATCGACTGCGGCTGGGCCGCGGTCAGCTGCTGGTACAGCGGGTGGGTGTCGTCGCCGGCCACGCTGATCTTGGAGAACATCGGGAAGCTGACATCGTAGGTGAGCTGGCAGAACTGCTGGATCTCCGCTTCGCTGCCCGGCTCCTGGCCGAGGAAGTTGTTGGCGGGGAAGCCCAGCACTTCCAGGCCTTGCGCGTGCTTTTCCGCATACAGCGCCTGCAGGCCTTCGTACTGCGGGGTCAGGCCGCACTTGGAGGCGACGTTGACCAGCAGCAGTACCTTGCCCTGGTAATCGGCAAGCGAGGACGGCTGGCCGTCGATGGTGGTGAGGGAAATGTCCTGGATCGGGGTGCTCACGCGGGGGCTCCGGCTACGGCGGGGAATGGCCCACCAGCATAGCGCCGCGCGATGTCGGCACGACGATCAATCCACGCAGATCGTGCCCTGTGCCTTGCCGTCATCAATGCGCTGGCGGCAGCCGAAATTCTGGCGCACGTCGCGCTGGCAGGTACCGGTGGCGGCACTGCCAGCCGCCACTTCGCCGCTGGCAAGGCACTGGCCCGTGCAGTCGCTTTTGCGGCTGCAGGTCTTGCCGGCGTCGGCATACGGAATCACGCACTGCACGCGCTGCAGCCGGCCCAGCCGCTGCAGGGTGCCGCCCGCGGCCTGGCAGTCGACGTCACGTGCTTCGCGGTAGGCTTCGGCCGCTTCGGGGCTGGTGGCTGCGGCCGGCGCCGTGTCGGCAGCCGGGGGTGCGCTGCTGCAGGCGGCAAGCAGCACGGTCAGGATGAGACTGGTGCAGAGGCGCAGGCGCATGGTGGTACCTGATCCAGGAGGACAGGCCGCCAGCATACGCATCGGCGATGCAGGCGGCGTGTCAGCGTGGCTCAGGCCTCGTCGCCGTCACTGCCTTCCTCTGCTGGCAGCGCGTCCGGCAGCAACTGGCGGCTCTGCTCAACCGGCAGCGACTCGACATCCCTCAGCTTGCGGGCGATCGCGCGGGTGCGCACCCCGGTCTGGTCGATCTGCTTGCTGGCCTGGTCCAGCTTGGCCTTCACGTTGTCCAGCACATCGCCAAACTTGCCGAACTCGGTCTTCACCGCACCCAGCAGGCTCCACACCTCGCTGGACCGCTTCTCGATGGCCAGTGTGCGGAAACCCATCTGCAGGCTGTTGAGCAGTGCGGTGATCGTGGTTGGCCCAGCGACCACCACGCGGTGGTCACGCTGCAGCAGATCGACCAGGCCGGGGCGCCGGATCACCTCGGCATACAGGCCTTCG
Organism: Stenotrophomonas sp. 78350_Sma; assembly: GCF_056482105.1. Lineage (NCBI taxonomy): Bacteria > Pseudomonadati > Pseudomonadota > Gammaproteobacteria > Lysobacterales > Lysobacteraceae > Stenotrophomonas > Stenotrophomonas sp. 78350_Sma. The sequence goes on from NZ_CM151182.1 coordinate 4,767,509, forward strand.
GTGGGCAGGAACATCACCGCGAAGTCGGTGGTGTGCGGCGGCACGATGTACTTCTCGCAGATCGACTTGGCCTGCACCTTCACCGCACGTTCCAGCTGCGTACCCTGCACGCGTACCAGTTCGGCGTCGCCCTGTTCCTGCGCGTCCAGCAGGCGCTCGTAGTCTTCGCGTGGGAACTTGGAGTCGATCGGCAGCCACACCGGCGTGTCATCGCTGCTGCGGCCCGGCAGGCGCACGGCGATATCGACCATCTCGCCACTATCCGGGCGTACCTTCACCCCGCGCGCGTACTGCTCCTGGATCAGGGTCTGCTCGAGGATGTTCTCCAGCTGTACTTCACCCCAGCTGCCGCGCGTCTTGACGTTGGTCAGCACGCGCTTGAGGTCACCCACGCCGGTGGCCAGCTGCTGCATCTCGCCGAGGCCACGCTGCACCTGTTCCAGACGCTCCGAGACCAACTTGAAGGACTGGCCCAGGCGTGTTTCCAGAGTGGACTGCAGCTTTTCATCCACCGTCACGCGCATCTGTTCCAGCTTCTGCGCATTGTCGCTCTGCAGCGCGCGCAGCTGTTCTTCCAGCGTCGTGCGCATCTCGGCGATGCGCTGCTCGTTGCGCTGCGTCAGTTCCTGCAGGCGCAGGCCAAGGCTTTCGGTCAGCCGCTGCTGCGACTGCGCGCCCTCCTCGCGGCCCTTGCGTGCATCGTCCACCAGGGTCTGGCGCAGCGCGCCGAGCTGGGTATCGGTACGCCCGGTGAGCTCCTGCAGCTGCTGGCCAAACGCATGGATGCGCGCTTCCTGCTGCTGGCCGAAGGTCTCCAGCTGGCTGCGCAGTTCCTGCAGCCGCTGTCCCATCAACGCCGCGCCCCGCTGCTGGCTCTCGGCCGCTTCGGCGCGCGCCTTGCGGGCATCTTCGCCCAGTGCTTCGCGCAGCAGGTCCAGGCGCTGGTCGGTGCGGGTGGACAGATCGGTCAGCGCGCGGGCGAAGCCATCGAGCTGTTCGCGCAGCTCACTGCGCCCGGCGCGCGCCTCCTCACGCACCGCCTGTTCCAGGCGGTCGTGCGGCGGGCGGCGCAGCAGGGCCACAAGCTGCAGGATGAGCACGGCCAATAGAAGGCCGCCAATGAGCAGATATTCGGTTTGCATGGGGCAAGTGTAGGCTGGCAGAGTCTCAGCTGCTGCGCCGGAACCATGCTCTCTCTTTACGGAAAGCCCACCTCCATCAATGTGCGCAAGGTGCTGTGGCTGTGCGCAGGGCTGGATCTGTCCCTGCACCATGAGCCTGCGCCACCGGCGGACCTGCTGGCCGCACTGAACCCCAACCGGCAGGTGCCGGTGCTGCGTGATGGCGACTTCGTGCTGTGGGAGTCCAACAGCATCTGCCGCTACCTGGCCGTACGCGCTGGCCGTGATGACCTGCTGCCCGGTACGGCGCAAGGCCGCGCCCCGGTCGAGCAGTGGATGGACTGGCAGGCCAGCGACCTCAACAGCGCCTGGCGGCACGTGTTCATGGCGCGCGTGCGCCAGCATCCGGACTACCCGGACGATGCCCGCGCCGAGGCCAGCCTGGCGCAGTGGAACCGGCTGATGGGTGTGCTTGATGCACAGCTTTCCGCCACCGATGCCTACGCGGCGGGCAGCACCTTCACCCTCGCCGACATCGTGCTTGGCCTGTCGACCCAACGCTGGCGCAGCACACCGGGGCGCAGGCCCGCACTGGCACACGTAGAGGCCTGGTTCGAGCGCTTGCGCCAGCAGCCGGGTTTCGCCGACCACGTCGACAACGGCGTGGCCTGAAGCAGGGGTCAGATCCCTTTGGGAAAGGGATCTGACCCCAAGGGCGCGGGAACAACCAGCCTTACCAGCCTTCCAGCACGATCTTGCCCTTGGCGCGGTGGCTCTCCAGCAGCGCATGCGCGCGCCGCAGGTTGGCCGCGTCGATGCGCCCGAAGTGCTCGCCCAGGGTGGTCTGCAGCACGCCGGCGTCGATCAGCTCGGCCACCCGGCCCAGCAGGTCGTGCTGGCGCTGCATGTCCGCGGTCTTGTACAGCGGGCGGGTGAACATCGATTCCCAGTGCAGCGACAGCGCCTTGCGCTTGAGCGCCATCACATCCACCTGGCCCGGATCGTCGATCAGGCCGAACTGGCCCTGCGGCGCCAGCAGCTCGACGATCTGCGCGTAGTGCTGGTCGGAATGGGTCAGGCTGGCCACATGCTGCACCTCGCTGATGCCCAGCCGTGCCAGGCCTTCGGCCAGCGGCTGGCTGTGGTCGATCACGTGGTGCGCGCCCATCGCATACACCCAGTCCTGGGTGTCCGGGCGCGATGCGGTGCCGATCACCGTCAGTTTCGTCAGCTTCCGCGCCAGCTGCACCAGGATCGAGCCGACGCCACCGGCGGCCCCGATCACCAGCAGGGTCTGGCCCTCGCCACCGCCTTCGGGAATACGCAGGCGGTCGAACAGCAGCTCCCAGGCGGTGATCGCGGTCAGCGGCAGCGCGGCGGCAGCCGCATCATCAAGGCTGGCCGGCTTGCGGCCGACGCTGCGCTCGTCCACCAGCTGGTATTCGGCATTGCTGCCCGGCCGGTCGATCACGCCGGCGTAGTAGACCGCATCGCCGGGCTGGAACAGGGTCACTTCGCTACCCACGGCGTCGACGATGCCGACCGCGTCCCAGCCCAGCACGCGCGGTCCATCGGTGGCCACGCCACGACGGACCTTGGTGTCGACCGGGTTCACCGCCACCGCACGCACCGCCACCCGCAGGTCGCGTGGGCCGGGCTGCGGCAGTTCCAGTTCGATATCGATCAGGGCCCGGGTGTCGTCGATCGGCAGGCCGGCGTGGGTGTAGGCAATGGCGCGCATGGCAGCGGTCCAGTGGGGAAGGAGTGCACAGGTTGCGCCGCGCACGGTCGCTCAGAAAGGCGCAGAATCGGGCAGCACTTTCACTCCGGCAATGAAGATGATCCGCTTCGATGACCTGCAGTTGTTCGTCCGCACGGCCGCACTGGGCAGCTTCTCGCAGGCGGCCCGCGAGGCCGATCTGTTACCCGGCCAGGTCGCTGCTGCCGTGGCGCGGCTGGAACGCGAGCTGGACCTGCGCCTGTTCGTGCGTACCACCCGCAGCCTGCGCATGACCGGCGAGGGCGCGCTGTACCTGCCGTATGCGCAGGAGGTGCTGGCTACCCTGCGCGAAGGGCGGGCCCGCGTGCAGGGCGAGGACGCCGAACTGCATGGCACGCTGCAGCTGTCGGCGCCGTCGGACTTCGGTCGCAACCTGCTGCTGCCGTGGCTGACTGCGTTCCGAGCCGCCCATCCACGGCTGCGCCTGCACCTGCGGCTGTCCGATGAAGTGGCCGACGTGTTCCGCGATCCGGTCGATGTGGCGATCCGCATCGGCCACTTCGACGACGCCAACTACGTGGCCCTGCCCCTGCTCGAAGGCAACCGCCGTGTACTCGCGGCCTCGCCCGATTACCTGCAGCGACGGGGCACGCCGGTGCGCCTGGACGAACTGCGCGAGCACGATTGCCTGGTCTACCAGCTCAGTGGCCGCGCCTATGATCGCTGGTCGTTCGAGGTCGACGGGCGCCGCACCGTGATCCCGGTGCGCGGCCCGCTGGTCTGCGACGACGCCGACGTGGTGCGCCGCTGGGCGGTGGCGGGCGAGGGCATCACCTACAAATCCTGGCTGGACCTGCGCGAAGACGTGCTGGCCGGGCGCCTGCAGCTGCTGCTCGACGGCGTCGGCAGCCACATTCCACTGCAGCTGGTGTGCCCGCATCGCAAGCAGTTCTCGCCGGCGGTGCGGCAGCTGCACGCGCAGCTGCGCCAGCACCTGCAACCGCTGCTGTCTGGCATGCCCGATGGACTCGCCGGCCCCCTGTCGCCCGCCCCGGTGCTGGCCGACAATGGCGGCCCCCCGTAAGAGAGAACACCGCCATGCCGTGGATGGGCATCCAGGACCTGTGGACCTTTCTGGTCGCCGTGTTGGTGTTTCTCGCCCTGCCCGGTCCCGGCACCTTCACCCTGCTGACCGCCACCGGCCGAGGCGGCGTGCGCGGTGGCTACACGGCACTGGCCGGCCTGCTGGTCGGTGACCAGATCCTGATGTGGCTGGCGCTGGCCGGCGTGGCTGCGCTGCTGAAAGCCAACCCGCTGGTGTTCCACGCCGTGCAGTACCTGGGTGCGGCCTACCTGGTGTGGGTGGGCATCAGCCTGCTGCGTACGCCGAAGCACGAGGGCGGTGATGCTGGCCCGATCCGCATGCAGCCGGGCCGCTATTTCCAGCAGGCAATCCTGGTCAGCCTGCTCAATCCGAAGGCGATCCTGTTCTACATGGCCTTCCTGCCGCTGTTCATCGATCCCAAGGCACACCAGGGCATTGCCACCTTCGCGGCGCTGGCCGGGATCATCCTGGTGGTCAGCATTGCGTACTGCTCGATGCTGATCGGCGTGGGCAACCTGGCCCGCCGCCGGTTGATCCAGCATCCGCGCATCAGCGATGCGCTGCGCCGGGTGGCCGGCCTGTTCCTGGTGGGATTCGGCATCCGGTTGGGGTTGAACGGATGAAGGCCTGGCTGGCAGCCGCGGTCGCACTCCTGCTCGCCGGCACCGCCTCTGGCACCACCGTGCAGGACCATCGCTGCCTGAGCGGCGGTCGCAATGACAGCATCCACCTGGAATGGCGCTGGCTGGAGGACGGCCGGGCCGATGTGCGCTACGCCGGGCAGCGCGAGCGCCTGCCCCTGCACCGGATCTCGATGGAGACCACGGTGCTGGCCGAAGATCGCCCGTACCAGTTCGACAGCGTCTGGGAAGAACGCATCGACGGGCGCCTCAACGGCCGCTACCTGCTGAGCACGCAGGGCGCGCTGGTGCTGGATCTGAGCTACGAACGCGCTCGTGATGGCCGTCGCACCACCTTCCACGACGACCCCGAAGCCTGGCAGGAAGACGGCTGTCGCTGGCCCGGCAGGGTGGCTGAGTGAGCACCATCGACGACGACACCCTGCTGGAGCGCAGCTGGGAGTATCGGGAGGAGACGCTGTACCGGCGGTTGTTCGGCGATACCGGACCGGGGATCTACCCCCTCGACATGGATCTGCTGCGCAACGTCTTCAAGCAGGAGCAGATCGACCCGCGCTGGCTGCATGTCGGCGTCAATGCGTGCCCTCCGCACGGTGATCGACGGCACTGGATCTATGTCAGCACCGGCCTGTCCAACCCCTGGGAAGGGCGGCACGAAGATGGAGATTCGGGGTGGGGCATCGAACTGATGCTTGAGACGCAGGAAGAAGCGACGTGGGCGCTGACCACCTTGCGCTGGTTCACCGCGTACCACCTGCTGCTGTGCCACTCACGCATGCCCGGCAATCCGTTGACGCCATGGGACCGGCTGAAGCTGGGGGGGCCGGTGGATCACGCAGGGAGCATGCTGCAGGCGGCCGTCTTCGTGCCGTCATTGCATTTTCCGGGACCCCAGCAATTGCCATCGGGACGATTCGACTTCCTGCAGCTGCTGCCGTTGACCCTGGACGAGCACGCGTTCGGCCGCGCGCATGGCTTCGAAGTGCTGGTGGCCCAGTTGAGAACCCAAGGTGCGGCGCCGGTGGTCGATCCGCAGCGGGTCAGCATCGATCTGGCCCCTGCTCTCGTACTTCAATCGCCTCCGGGCTCGCCTTGAGGGATCGAATCATTTCGAATCCTGCCAGCGTTTGTGCCGATTCCGGCAGCCTGGCCGGGGGGCAGCGCGCGCCCCGCCATGCATGACCCCCGTCAGTGGTAATGCTGCGCTGCGTTCGGTCACACTCGGGAACTTGTCGTTCTTAGTCACCCCTTCCGAGGCCTGCATGTCCCTGTTCCGGCGCAAGTCCCTAGATTCCGTCACCGTCCACGAAGCCGGCAGGCGTCTGATCCCGACGCTCAGCTGGCCGCACCTGATCGCGCTGGGTATTGGCGCCATCGTCGGTACCGGCATCTACACACTGATCGGCGTCGGTGCCAACCTGGCCGGCCCGGCCGTACTGATCTCCTTCGCCATTGCCGGTGCGGTCTGCGCCTGCGCGGCACTGTCCTACGCCGAGCTGTCGACGATGATGCCGGCCGCCGGCAGTGCCTACACTTACAGCTACAGTGCGCTGGGCGAAGTATTCGCCTGGGTGGTGGGCTGGAGCCTGATCCTGGAGTACTCGCTGGTGGTGAGTACGGTGGCGGTGGGCTGGTCCGGCTACTTCGTCGGCTTCCTCGAATGGGTCCACACCCAGTTCGGCTGGAACGTGCACCTGCCGGCCTGGCTTGCCGCCGGCCCGCACGTGGAAGGCGGCATGATCAACCTGCCGGCGATCATCATCACCTGGCTGGTGGCAGGCATGCTGATGGCCGGCACCAAGGAAAGCGCCACCCTCAACGCCATCCTGGTGGTGTTCAAGCTGATCGCGCTGGCCATCTTCGTGGCCGTGGCCCTGCCCGCCTTCGACAGCAACAACCTGCAGCCGTTCATGCCGTATGGCTTCGCCAAGTCGATGGGCCCTGACGGCGTCGAGCACGGCGTGATGGCGGCAGCGGCGATCATCTTCTTCGCCTTCTACGGCTTCGATGCGATCTCCACCGCCGCCGAGGAAACCAAGAACCCGGGCCGCGACCTGTCGATCGGCATCATCGGTTCGATGATCGGCTGCACCATCGTCTACGTGCTGGTGGCGCTGGCCGCCGTGGGTGCGATGAGCTACGCCGTGTTCGGCCACAGCGCTGAGCCGCTGGCCCTGATCATGCGCCAGCTGGGCCATCCGACCGCGGCGATGGTGATCGGCGTGATCGCGATCATCGCCCTGCCGACGGTGCTGCTGGCCTTCCTGTACGGGCAGAGCCGCATCTTCTTCGTGATGAGCCGCGATGGCCTGCTGCCGCGTGGCCTGTCCAAGGTCAACGCACGCACCGGCACGCCGGTGGCGACCACGCTGTTCACCGCGGTGGTGGTGTCGGCGCTGGCCGGTGTGGCGCGCCTGGACGAGATCGCGGCGCTGGCCAATGCCGGTACCCTGGCCGCGTTCACTGCCGTGGGCATCTGCCTGGTGGTGCTGCGCCTGCGCGAGCCGAACCGCGAGCGCACGTTCCGCACGCCGCTGGCCTTCGTGGTCGGCCCGCTGGCCGCGCTGGGCTGCATCTACCTGTTCCTCAGCCTGCCGCACAGCACCCAGCTGTACTTCCTGCTGTGGAACGTGGTCGGCCTGGTGCTGTACTTCCTGTACAGCCGCCGCCACGCGTTGATCGCGAAATAACCGGTTCATCGGTGGTGCCGGCCGCTGGCCGGCAACTTGCATTCTGTTGATACGGGCAATGCCGGCCAGAGGCCGGCACGACCGCAGGGCGGTCAACCGCCCTGCTTTGCGGCGTAATCCTGCACCTTGCGCATCACCCGCAACAGGTTGCCGCCCCAGATGCCGGCGATCTGCTGCTCGGTGTAACCCTTGCGCAGAAGCCACGCGGTGATCTTCGGCAGCTGGCTGACATCGGGCAGGTCACTCAGGCCACCGCCGCCATCCCAGTCCAGGCCGATGCCCACATGGTCCGGGCCGACCACCTTGAGGATGTGCTCGAAGTGGGCGAAGAAGTCGTCCAGGCTGGCGTGGCGCACCGGGTGCTCGTGGTCCAGCGCCTGCTCGGCTTCCAGCAGGGCAACCCCCTGCTCGATGCCCATGCCTTCCCAGCCGCCCAGCTGCTTGCTCAGCGCTTCCTCGGCCTGCTTGCGCTCGGGCGTCTTGGCAGTGTCGATCAGGTAGCCGCCATAGGCGTTCACCTGGATCACGCCACCGGCCTTGGCCAGCTTGCGCAACCGCCCATCATCCAGGTTGCGCGGGTGGTCGTAGACGGCCTTGGCCGAGCTGTGCGAGAGCACGAAGGGCACCGGCATCATCGCCAACAGGTCGTCGAACACCGCGTCCGACGCGTGCGACTGGTCTATCACGATGCCCAGCCTCACCGCCTGCCGCACCAGGTCCTTGCCGGCCGGGCTCAGGCCCTTCCATTCCGCGCCCTTGGGGTCGGTGGCCGAATCGGCGAACTCGTTGTTCGCGAAGTGCACGGTGCTGAGCAGGCGCAGGCCGGCGCGGTGGTAGAACGACAACAGGCTCGGGTCGGCCACCAGCGGGCTGGCGTTTTCCATGCTGATGTAGACCACGCGCTTGCCGGCGGCCTTGATCCGCGCGGCATCATCGGCGGTCAGCGCCAGTGCGAAGCGCTCGGGATTGGCGGCCAGCATTTCGCGGATTTCCATCAGGCGCTGCAGGCCGTGGTCGCGTTCAGCAAGATGGGCGGCGGCGGTGCGGTCGCCCTGGTCGGTGTAGATCGCCCAGAAACCGCCGTCCAGCGCGCCTTCGACCATGCGCGGGTAATCGACCTGCGAAAGCGCGTTGCGGTCATGACGCTGTTCGATGTCGAAACCGGTGCGGCCGAAATTGGCCGGCGTATCCAGATGGCTGTCGAGGGTGACCAGGCGCTGCTGCAGTGCCTTGGCGCGGGCCAGTTCCTGCGCGCTGAACTCGATGGCATGGGCGGACAACGGCGCGCACAGCGCCAGGGTAAGCAACAGAGACAGGCGACACAGCGATGGCATGGACGCTCACCGGCAAGGAGAAGAACCCGACCATAGCGCTGTGTTGGCAACCTCCGGTAGTGCCGGGTGACCCTGCGCACTCCATTACACTCGGCGGCAGCCGCTATCGATGACGGCAACCCACCGGCTGCGTCGCCCCTGAAACGGAATTCCGATGTCCCATTCCGCCCCGCCCCCCCTTCCTACCGCTCACCCTGCACCTGAGGGTGCGCCGCTCAGCGTCGAACAGCTCAAGCGCGATGTACTGCCGGTCCTGTTCGCCGGGCGCATCGACATCGGTCGCTATGGCCCCGCCGAACTGGCCAACGCCAGCGCGGAGCCTGCCTGGCAGGATGGCAGCGCCCACGCGCTGGCCAGAGCATTGGCCGGTCTGGTCAGCCGCCTTGCCGAACACGACCCCAATGCTCTGCTGGAACGTGCCAGCTGGTGGGATCGGTTCACCGGCGCCGATATCGAGCGGCGGCTTCGCCGGCGCATCGCGCTGGGCGGCAACGGCGACGTGCTGTCCGAGGTCGAGCACCAGGCCGCAGCGGTGCGCAGCAGCGTCGACCGCTTGAATGCGCAACTCGATGAGCATGATGCGCAGGGTGCACGCCTGCAGATCTACATCGATGCGGGGGTGCAGTTCCTGCAGGAACTGCCAGCGGACAATGGCGCCGTGGACGATCCGCTGGTGCTGGACCGCCCCGTGGAACGCCTGCAGCGGCGCGTGGCCAATCTGACCGCGCTGCTGGCCAGCCACTCGATCAGCCGCATCCAGGTGCAGCTGGCACGCAACCACGCCATTGAACTGCTCGACCGCTACTGCGAGACCGTGCAGATCCTTGTGCCGATCTGGCGCCAGACCATCCAGGCGCTGCAGAACAGCGACAACGCTAGCCCGCAGATGGTCGCGCGTGCGGCACAGGCCCAGGACCAGCTGAAACAGGCCCTGCAGCAGCTGCTTCGTGCTTCCGGAGAACCCGCATGATCACGTCCCGGCCCGATCCACTGAAGGTGCCAGCAGAGCTGCAGCAGCGGGTCGAAGCGGTTTCCGGCCTGCGCGCGCTGTATCGCCGGGGTTCGTTCGCACGCACCGTGGGCCTGGCCTGTTTCGCGGTGCTGCCGGCCGCTGCGCTGTTGTCCATGATCTTCCTGCAGGGCCTGACCGGCAGCCCGCCCTCGGCGCACGTTCCGGCCGGCTACGGCAATGACCCGTCCACAATCGCCCTGCTGCTGTCTGCCAGCCTGTGCTTCGCTGGCGGCATGCTGGTCTGGATGGGGTTCGGCCTGCGCAGGGTGCTGCTCAATCGCGGTGTACGCCACTTCACCTTCTCGTTCGTGATCGGCGGCTCCATGCTGGTCGTCCTGATGGCTGGCAACGGAATCGTCAGTCCCGACTTCAGCCGGGCCGACGTCGGCGATGGCACGAAGCTCGACAGCACGCAGCTTGGCAAGCTCATCGACAGCCCCGGATTCACCGCGCTGAGCCCGCAATGGCAGGGTTACCTGCAGGCGCAGCACTCGCTTGCAAGGACCAGCACCCCCTTGAACGACACCGGCCTGGCCATCGCCCGCGGCGAGGACATCGGTATCGCGGTGCCCGATGTCATCCGTGCGCGCCTTGAAGCCAAAGCCAAGGTTCCCTATTCGGAGCGCAGCCAGGCGTGGCTGCATGCCCATTGGCTGCGCATGGACGTGTTGCACGTCATCGGCATGGCGATCGCCTGGTCACTGCTGCTGCTTGTCATCGCCGGCATCGGCCTGACCACCCTGGGCTACCACGTGCGCGGCCGGGCCCGGGTGATCAACGGCCTGCTGCAGCAACTTCAGCCACCGCCCCCGCAGGCCAGCGCACAACCGTGAGGTGCTGCCGGCCAGCGACCGGCAACACCGAAGCCTTGGATCAATCCACCACGCGGCAGAACACGGCCTTCAGGTAACGCGATTCCTGCACGTGGGCCATGAACGGATGGTCCGGACCAGCGCCGGCCACCTTCAGGATCTGGATCGTGCGGCCGGAGAAATAGGCCGCGCGGCGCAGCATGTCGAGGAACTGGTCCTCGGCCACCAGGCCGGTGCAGGAGAAGGTGGCGAACAGGCCACCGGGCTTGACCACGCCCAGCGCCAGCTTGTTCATGTCCAGGTACTTCTTCAGCGCGGTGATCACCTGGTCGCGGTCGCGGGTCATCTTCGCCGGATCCAGGATCACCACGTCGTACTGCTCGCCGCGGTTGGCGGCATCACGCAGCCACGGGAAGATGTCGGACTGGACGAACTTCGGACGCACGTTGTTCAGGCGCGAATTGCCCTTGGCGATCTGGATGACGTCTTCATCGATGTCGATGCCGACCACTTCCGAAGCACCACGCGCAGCCGCATACACGGCGAAACCGCCGGTGTTGCAGCACAGGTCCAGCACGCTCTTGCCTTCCACCTGCTGGCTCAGCCACTCGCGGTTCTCGCGCTGGTCGGCGAAGAAGCCGGTCTTGTGCGCACCGGCCGGGTCGGCGCGGAACTTGATGCCGTACTCGGTGATCACCGACGCTTCGGTGGTGGTGTTGCCGTGGAAGTCGAAACTTTCCTGCTTCTGCACGTGCTCGTCGGCGAAGCTGTGGAAGCGGCAACCCGGGAACTGCTCGCGCAGGGCGTCATAGATCCACTCGCGATGGCGGAACATGCCGGCGGCGAAGAACTCGACCACCACCAGGTCGCCGTAGCGGTCGACCACCAGCCCGGACAGGCCGTCGCCTTCGCTGTGCACCACGCGCCAGGCGTCGGACACCGCGTCCAGCTTCAGCACCTCACGGCGCAGCGACACCGCCTGGGCGATCTTGCGCGAGAACCAGCCGGCATCGACCGGTACGTTCTGGTCGGTTTCGAGGATGCGCACGGCAATGCGCGAGTGCCCGTTGTAGAACCCGCGGCCAATGAACTCGCCATCGATGCCGACCACGTCGACGATGGAACCGGGCTTGGGCCGGACGGTCGGCTTCTCGACCAGTTTCTGGAAGATCCACGGGTGGCTGGAACGCCACGCATTCTTGAGGCGGACAATCGGAAGGGGGGTATTCATCCACCTATTGTAAACCGGGCACCGGGGTCAGATCCCCGAAGGGGCTCTGACCCCGGTATGGCGACGACGAGGGGTCGGAGCCCCTGCGGGGATCCGACCCCGCCGCCGCCCATTTGACGGCGGCCCGGCCAGACGGCAGAATCGGCGCCAGAAGGGGAGTAGCTCCCAGACGTTGTCGCCGTCATTTCGAGCCCGCAGGCTCCGGTGCAACGGCAGTTCCAGCCGACTGGAACTGCGAGCGAGACCTTCGCCGTACTGGCGAAGCTCTGTCCCTGGATCCCCCTCCCGATCCTCCGTTGCAGATCCTCGCCGTCCGGCCTGGCATTCATCTTTCCAACGGACATTCCCAATGCAGACGATCGGTAACGTGTGGTTGTGGGGCGGCTTCGCAGCGGTGGTGGTCATCGCCCTGCTGGTCGACCTCGTGTTGATGCGCCATGGTGGACCGCACAAGGTCACCTTCAAGGAGGCCCTGTGGTGGTCCATCGGCTGGGTCGCGCTGGCCCTGCTGTTCAATGCGGGCCTCTGGTACTACCTGAATGAGACCGCGGGCCAGGTGGTGGCCAACAAGGTCGGCCTCGAGTTCCTGACCGGCTACCTGGTCGAGAAGGCGCTGGCGGTCGACAACATCTTTGTCTTCCTGATGATCATGAGCTACTTCGCGGTGCCCGAGGAACAGCGCCAGAAGGTGCTGATCATCGGCATCCTGGGTGCGATCGTGCTGCGTACGATCATGATCTTCGCTGGCAGCGTGCTGATCAGCCAGTTCCATTGGCTGCTCTACGTGTTCGGCGCCTTCCTGCTCTTCACCGGCTGGAAGATGTGGTTCGCCGCTGGCCAGGAGCCTGATCTGGAAACCAACCCGGCGCTGCGCTGGATGCGCAAGCACCTGCGCCTGCTGCCGGATTACGCCGGCAACGCGTTGAGCGTGAAGCGCGACGGCGTGCGCTGGTTCACCCCGCTGTTCGCGGTGCTGATCCTGATCGCGGTCACCGACGTGATCTTCGCGGTGGACAGCATCCCGGCAATCTTCGCAATCACCACCGACCCGTTCATCGTGCTCACCTCCAACGTGTTCGCGGTGCTGGGCCTGCGTGCGATGTTCTTCCTGCTGGCCGGCATGGCCGACCGCTTCCACCTGCTGCCGTACGGCCTGGCGCTGGTGCTGGGCTTCATCGGCATCAAGATGATGATCATCGACCTGTTCAAGATCCCGACCCCGGTGTCGCTGGGCGTGGTCGCAGTGATCATCGCCGCCACCGTGGTGCTGAGCCTGAAGTACCCGCCGAAGGAAGGCGAAGGCCAGGCCTGAGCCTGACCGTTGAACGGCGCGGCCGGTGGGATTGTCCCACCGGCCGATTCCACTCTCCCGCAGCGGTGGCCTTGGTTTCGTGCCAGTCACCGCCATTGCTGAGGTATGGACAACAACGCGCCCCTGCCCACCGGCGACGTGCCGGCCCCCCGCAATGACCGCTCGCGCATCCTGCGGGCGTTTAATGTCAGCCTGGCCGCCGTGCTGGCGCTGGTGGCCGTGTTCGCCCTGCAGGGCACGTTCGACTGGCGACCGTGGGCGGTCGCGCCGCTGGAAGCCAAGGGCCTGCTTGGCCTGATCGGCGGCCCGATGCTGCATGCCTCGGTCGAGCACATCGTCGCCAACAGCATCGCGATCCTGATCCTCGGCACGCTGGCCGGCAGCGTCTACCCGAAAGCCACCGTGCGCGCCCTGCCCCTGCTGTGGCTGGGCTCGGGCATCGGCGCGTGGATGCTGGGCAATCCGGGCAGCGTGCACCTGGGCGCCAGCGGCGTGACCCATGGCCTGATGTTCCTGCTGGCCAGCCTGGGCCTGCTGCGCCGCGACCGTGCAGCGATTGCCACCGGCCTGATCGGCATGCTGTTCTACGGCGGCATGCTGATGACCATCCTGCCGCACGCCGACGGCGTGTCCTGGCAGTCACACATGGGCGGCGCCTTCGCCGGCATCATCGCTGCGCTGCTGTTCCGCAACGCCGACCCGCTGCCGCCGCGCCAACGCTACAGCTGGGAAGACGAAGAGGACGAGGTCGAGCCGCTGGCCGACGACGAGCTGGAGCCGCCATCTCCGCAGCGCGTGCCGGTGCTGTGGCAGCCGCGCGAAGGCCAGGACTACGTGGTGATCCCGTTCCGCCGCCCGGACGACCCGCGCAGTTGAGGTGACGGTAGTGCCGCCCGCTGGCCGGCAACCTCATGACCCGGTAGTGGCCGACCTTGGTCGGCACTCCTGCCGTGTGCCAACCAAGGTTGGCATCTACCAGAGTCCGTCAGTCCGCCGCGTTGCCCGCCGCGCCCATTCCATCCACCGCCTGCCGGCCCAGCGCCGGGTCATCGGTGAAGAACGCATCGATGCCGGTGGCCAGATAGGCACGCATCTCGGCAATCGAGCCCTCGGCATTGCGCGCGTTGTCGGCGCCCTTGCGCAGGTTGCTGGCCTGGAAGTGGTTCTCCGGGCGGAAGGTGTACGGAATCACCATCAGGCCAGCCGCATGCGCATCGCGCACCAGCGTGGTCGGCGTGCCCAGCGCGCCCTTGTCATCCAGCGGAATGATCGAACGCAGTTCCGGGCCGATGCTGTCGGCGTAGCTGGCGATGTCCTTCAAGCTGGCCGGGGTCATCATCTGCGCGTAGGTCAGCTTGCCACCGGCTTTGGCGATGTCGGCTGGCTGGGTGTCGCCCTTCCACAGCAGCTGCAGCAAGCGGATGTTGCTGCCGCGCGGAATCTTGCCGCGCAGGTAGCGCAGATTGGCGGTCTCGAACGACTGGATGGTGACCGGGCCAACGTTGGTATAGGCATTGCCACGCAGTGCGGCCAGCAGCTTGTCTTCCATCGGCAGGCCGATGGACTGGAAGTAGGTCGGGTGCTTGATCTCCGGGACCAGGCCGATGCCACGGTTGGCGCGGCCGGCCTGCTGCACCAGGAAGGCCAGGATCTCGTCCAGGCTGGCGATACGGAACTGGCCGTCGTAGGCGGTGCTGCGCAGTTCCGGCAGGCGCTCACGGGCGTACAGGGTCTTCAGCTCTGCCAGGGTGAAGTCTTCGGTGAACCAGCCGTCGACCTTCTGACCGTCGATCACCTTGCTGGTGCGGCGGCTGGCGAACTCCGGATGCGAGGCGACGTCGGTGGTACCGCCGATCTCGTTCTCGTGGCGGGCCACCATCACCCCGTCCCTGGTCATCACCAGGTCCGGTTCGATGTAGTCGGCGCCATCGGCGATGGCCTGTGCATAGGCCGCCAGGGTGTGCTCGGGCAACAGTGCGCTTGCCCCGCGATGGCCGTAGACCGACACCTTGGGTGCGGCCGGGGTGGAGGATTCAGCACTCATGGCCACCGATGGTGCCACGGCCAGCGACAACAGCAACGCACAACCCCACGACTTCACTGCGACTTCCCCAAGCGGTATGTGATGGGCGTCAGTATGCGGCGGGAATGTGACAGGTGGGGGACCCCATGGATTCGGTAGTCGCCGACCTTGGTCGGCGCTCTGCCAGCCGGCGTCCATGGCCCCGGACGCACTGTGCCAACCAAGGTTGGCACCTACCTGAGCGAGGGTTGGCACCTACCCGAGCGTGAGCCGCGCGGTTGATCGATGACGGGGTCAGAGCCCCTTCGGAGATCTGATCCCGAGCAGCTCGTTCGGCTGGGATGCCGGCCAGCGGCCGGCACTACCAAGGCTTACTTCCCGATGCAGAAACTGGAGAAGATCCTGCCCAGCAGATCATCGGCACTCATCTGGCCGGTGATCTCGCCCAGCGCGTCATGTGCCAGCCGCAGTTCTTCGGCGGCCAGTTCCAGGTGCTCGTGCGCAAGCTCGCCATCGGCGCACTGTGCGTGTTCCTGTGCGCGTTCGATCGCATCCACGTGGCGGGTGCGCGCGGAGAACTCGCCATCCACCTGCTCCCCTGCCCCGGCCGAGGCGATGCTGCGCAGGCGCGCGTGCAGGTCGTCCAGCCCGGCGCCGGTGGCGGCCGAAACGAACACACGGTCCGGGTCATCCAGCGCGGGCAACGTATCCAGCAGGTCCGACTTGTTGTGGATGTAGACCTTGTGCGGCACCGCCGCCACGGCCTGCCCCAGCGCAGCCTCACCGGCCGCCGGATCGCACGCGTCCAGCACGATCAGCGCGAGGTCGGTGCGCTCGATTTCCACGTGGGCGCGGCGCATGCCTTCACGTTCGATGGCGTCGCCGCCGTCGCGCAGTCCCGCGGTGTCGACCAGGGTCAGTTCCAGGCCATCCAGGCGGATGGTCTCGCGCAGGGTGTCGCGGGTGGTGCCCGCGATATCGGTGACGATGGCGCGTTCGCTGCCGGCCAGCGCGTTCAGCAGTGAGCTCTTGCCTGCATTGGGCGGACCGATAAGCACCGCGTGCAGGCCATCGCGCAGGCGACGGCCACGTTCGGCGTCGCGGCGCAGCAGGGCCAGATCGCTGCGCGCCTGTTCCAGCCCGAGGCGCACCTGCGCACCACCGAGCGTATCCAGCGGTTCGTCGGCAAAGTCGATGGCCGCTTCCACATGGATGCGAAGCAGCACCAGCTGCTCGGCCACGGCGTCGATGCGCCGTGAGAACACGCCATCCAGCGAACGGCGAGCGGCGCGTGCGGCGCGGTTGTCGCCGGCGGCGATCAGGTCGGCGATGGCCTCGGCCTGGGCCAGGTCGAGCTTGCCGTTGAGGAACGCGCGTTCGCTGAACTCGCCCGGCCGTGCCTGGCGCGCGCCCAGCGCGATGCAGCGCGCAACCAGTTGCTGCAGCAGCACCGGACTGCCATGGCCCTGCAGTTCCACCACCTCTTCGCCGGTGAAGCTGTTCGGCGCCGGGAACCACAGCACGATGCCATCGTCGATCACCTCATCGTCGGCATCGCGCAGGCGTGCGTAGTGCGCATGGCGCGGGCGCAGCGCGGGCGCACCCAGCGCGTTGGCGATGGCCGCAGCGCGCGGGCCGGACAGGCGCAGCAGGCCGACGCCACCGGCACCGGGTGCGCTGGCGATGGCGACGATGGTGTCAGTGCGAAAGGTATCGTCCATCGCTCAGAGTTTCTCCAGCTGCGCGCGCGCCTGTGCAGCACCGCTGCCCTGCGGCTGCAGCGCCAGGTAGGTGGTGTAGGCCTGCTTCGCCTTGGCCCTGTCGCCCGCGTTGAAGTAGGCGTCGCCCAGGTTGAGATAGGCCACGGCACGCGAGGGGTCGATCTTCAGCGTGTTCTCCAGCCAGCGTGCGGCTTCAGCGTAACGCTGCTGGCGGTAGTAGACGAATCCGAGGTTGTTGGCAGCCTGGGCGAAGTCCGGGCGCAGCTTCAGCGCCTCGGTGAACTGCGCCACCGCCTCGTCGTACTGCTTTTCGCGGTACAGCTGCAGGCCACGGTCATTGGCCTGCTGCGCGCGCTGGCGATCCGATGCCGGGCCGGCAGTGGGCACCACAAGCTTGGCCTTGCCACCCTGCAGGTCGGCCACCGTCACCGGCGCCTGGCTGCCCTTGGCTTCGCTGGCGGCTTCGACCTTGTTGTTCAGTGCGATCGCATCGGCGGTCAGCTGGCGCGTATCGGCATTGAGGAACTCCTGGCTGTCCGGCACCTGGAACACGAACTCCCCGCCCTGCGAACCGGGCAGGCTGCCGAAGGCCGGCGTCTGGTGCGAAACGGCCGAGACGGCGGGCGCCACGTAGGCGGCCAGTTCGGTACCCGTGATCAGGCCATCGCCGTTGAGGTCGCCCTTGCCGGCCAGCGCCTGCAGCAGCACCCACGTAAACACCGAATGGCCATTGGGACCGGCGTCGGCGACCTGCTGGTCGGCGCCGCCGGCTGTCAGCATCTGGCGTGCGCTGCGGCGTGCGTTCTCGCGCAGGAACGACGACGACGCCGGGCCGCCACGGGTCAGGCCCAGGCCGCTGTAGCAGGCATCCATCACGAACATCACGTGCTTGGCCTGCATGCTCTCGGCGATGTTCTGGATGTCGGTCATCGCAATGGCGTCGGTGGCAAATTCCTTCGGGTCCGAATCGACCGGAATGATGTAGCCAAGGTCGCGTCCGGAGGCGAGCTGGCGGGTGGCACCATGGCCGGCGAAGAACACGAACACGCGGTCGTTCTTTCCGGTGCGGTCATCGGCCAGGCGGTCGTGGAAGGCGGCCAGGATGTTGTTGCGGGTGGCCTGCTCGTTCTTCAGCACGATCACCTGCGAGGACGGGAAACCAAACTGCCCGGTCAGCGTGTCGGCCACCGCCTGCGCGTCATGGCTGGCGTATTCCAGCTTCGGCCACTTGGCGTAGTTGTCGATGCCGACCACGATCGCCCACGACTTCTCGTAGCCAGTGGTGACGGTGGCGGCACCGGTGTCGCCCTTGCGCGCGCGGGCAACGGTGAAGTCGCGGCCGTTCCAGCCTGCGAACTGGTAGCCATCGGCAATCAGGCGGTCGAGGATCTGCGGCAGCGCCTTCACCGCACGATCGTGGATGTCGTGGAACAGGATGATGCCGCGCTGTTCCTTGTTCACCTGGTCGAGCACGCGCTGCACGATCGACTCCGGGACCGGGTCGGCCCAGTCCATCGAGTCGATGTTCCACATGATCGATTTCAGCCCGGCCTCGTTGAGCAGCTGCAGGCCTTCGGCGTTGCGCGCGCCATAGGGGAAGCGGAACAGCGGTGCACGCTTGCTGTCGACATCCTTCAGCAGCGTGTCGGTGTCCAGCACCTGCTGGCGCAGCGCATCACCGGTGGTGCGCGAGAGCTGGGCGTGGGTCAGGCTGTGGTTGCCCACCGCATAGCCCTCCTCCATCAGATTGCGACTGATCTTCGCCATCGGGCCGAGACTGACCTTGCCATCGGCTTCCACCTTGCCCAGGTTGCGGCCCACTTCGAAGAACACGCCCGGCACGTCGTAGCGCTTGAGGATGGCCACCACTTCATCGGTATAGGCCTTGTGCGGGCCATCGTCGAAGGTCAGCACCACGGTCTTGGCCGGCAGGTCGCGGCCGAAGATCTCGCGGTCACTGTCCTTCATCGACATCGGGTACGGCTCGATCACGCCGTAGTCGCGCAGGATCGCTTCGCGGTTGTAGTCCTTGTGCAGGTGGGCGATGTAGTCCTCCCACTTCTCGCGCTTGAGCTCGATGGCACGGGTGCGTTCGAAGCGGCTGAAGATGCGGGTCAGTTCCTGGTTGTAGTTGCGTTCGATCTCATCGAGCGCTTCCAGGTCCTCGCCGATGCGCTGGTGCAGCTTCACCGCCGGCAGCGAAGAGTCGGTGCCGACGCGCTCATGCAGATCGCGCAGCACTTCGCGGAAAGCCAGGCGGTCGGCGTCGAACAGTTCCGGCGCCGACTCGATGTAGTCCAGCACGGTGCCGAGGGTGGCGAAGCGCTGGGGGCTGGAACCACGCAGCAGCGTATCGAACTGTGCGGCGATCGCCGTGCGCTGTTCCAGCCCATCGTGGAACAGCTGCTGGCCCACGCGCGTGGAGGTACCACGGTCGGCGGCCGACTGCTGTTCCTCGTCGGCCAGCAGCACGATGATCCGGCGGTAGCCGTCGAGCTGCTTCTGCAACGCAGCCAGCAACGGTGCAGCGGCCGGATCGGCAGCAGCAGCCGCCTGCGCGCTGGGCTGGGTGACGGTGGTCGCCGGTGCCTTCGCGTCCTTGTCACCACAGCCGGCAACGACCAGGGTGAGCAGAAGCGAAGGCAGGAACAGGCGGAACGACGACGCACGCGGCATGGCGGACTCGGAAGTGGGAGGAACGGTGTCCGGGGAATTCTAACGCCGCATGCGAAAAGCCCGCCTTGCGGCGGGCTTTTGCGGGTCGGTCGGGATTATTTCTTCTTGACCGGAGCCGGGGCGGTGGTGGCCGGGACCGGCTCGCCGCCATGGCGCTTGGTCATCCACCACTGCTGCAGCAGGCCCAGGCCGCCGTTGACCACCCAGTACAGGACCAGGCCGGACGGCATGAAGGCCATCATGACGCCGAACACCAGCGGCATGAACTGCATCATCTTCTGCTGCATCGGGTCCATGCCCGGCGCCGGGGTGAGCTTCTGGGTGAACCACATCACCGCCACGTTGATCACCGGCAGGATGAAGTACGGGTCGCGTGCGGTCAGGTCCTGGATCCAGCCCAGCCACGGCGCCTGGCGCAGTTCGACCGACTCGACCAGCACCCAGTACAGGGCGAAGAAGATCGGCATCTGGATGAGGATCGGCAGGCAGCCGCCCATCGGATTGATCTTTTCCTTCTTGTACAGCTCCATCATCGCGGTCTGGAACTTCTGGCGGTCATCGCCGTAGCGTTCCTTCAACTGCGCGATGCGCGGCTGGAAGCGACGCATCTTGGCGCCGCTCTTGTACTGCACGGCCGACAGCGGGTACAGCACCAGCTTCAGCAGCACCACCAGGCCGACAATCGCCCAGCCCCAGTTGCCGACCAGCTTGTGCACCTGGTTCAGCACCCAGAACAGGCCCTGGCCGATCACCGCCATCATCGAGAAGCGGCTGTAGTCGACCACGCGGTCCAGGCCCGGCACGTCTTCCTTGGCGATCAGGTTGACCAGCTTCGGGCCGACCCACAGGCGGGCTTCGGTGCTGGTCGACTGGCCCGGGGCCACGGTGAAGGCGGGGCCACGCGCTTCGATCAGGTCACGACCGGCCACCTGCGACAGCACGTAGTGCGCGGTCTGGTCCTTCTGCGGGATCCAGGCGGTGAAGAAGTGGTGCTGCAGCATCGCCAGCCAGCCGCCGGTGATGTTCTGGTTCAGCGTGCCGTCTTCCAGGTAGTCCTTGAACGCACGACGCTGGTACTTCTTGTCGTTGTCGTACCAGGTGGCACCGTTGAAACTGAACGAATCCGGGTTGGTCATGCTCCGCGACAGGATGGTCGGGGTGCGGTCCAGGGTGCGGTAGACGTAGCCGTTCCACGGGGCGGCGCCAGCGTTGCTGACTTCGTCCTTGAAGCGCACGGCGTACTCGTTGCGCGAGACGGTCAGGGTGCGCTTGATGGTCACGCCGTTGTCGGCGGTCCACACGAACGGGATCTGCAGCTCGTTCTGGCCCTTGGCCAGCACGAAGTCCTTGGTGTCGCCGACCAGCTTGAAGCCGTCGGCACCCGGCACCGGGGTGTTCTTGTCTTCGCTGGCCCAGCCGCTGATCGCGCTGTACGGGTGCGCGGGGTCTTCGGTCAGCAGGCGGACCGGCGGGCTGCCTTCGTCCTTGGTCTGCGGGAACTGCAGCAGCTCGGCGTCCAGCACGCGGCCGCCGTCGAGCACCAGGCGCAGCACGTCGGTGGTGACGGTCACGCGCTGGCTGGCCGGGGTGGCGCTGGCCTGGGCCTGCACGGCAGCCTGGCCCGGGGCGCCCGGCACCTGGGCACTGGGGATGGCGCCCGGGGTCGCGCCCGGAACACTCTGTGCGGCGGCCGGGGCCGACGTGGTCGTCGGTGCCGGGGTCGGAGCAGCCTTTTCACGGCTCCACTCCATCCACAGCAGCACGGCCACCATCAGCCAGGCAAAAATGAGGAATACGCGGGTCTGGTTCATCAGCGGACAGGCTCGGCGGGGCCGGGACGCGATGCCGGCTCGGTCAAAGAGGGAGTTGCGATGCCATCAGGCGGCGGCATTGTGCCGTCCACGCCCGGCGTGGGCAATGCACGCAGGCGACGCAGCAGGCGCAGGAAGGCCTGGCGGATCTCGTCGTTGCTGGCGGAACGCGCAGCACTACGAGCCACGACGACAAAGTCGCCTGGCTGGATGTCGGTACGTGTCTGACGCAGGATGTCGCGCAGGACGCGCTTGATCCGGTTACGCCCGACGGCGTTCGGATCAACCTTGCGGGAAACCGCCAGACCCAGCCTGGCCGGCCGGTCAGCCGGCAGCCAGTGCAGGGTCATCAGCGGATCGGACACACGGCGGGCGCCGTTGAAGACCGTTGAATATTCGGCACGCGTGCGAACCCGCGCAGAGCGAGGGAATCGCTTGCGCGGGTCTGCAGTATTCACTGTCGAAGGGATTGCGTCTGCCGCGCTGTGCGGCATGGCAATCAGGCGCTCAGGACTTTGCGGCCCTTGGCGCGGCGACGCGACAGGATCTTGCGGCCGTCAGCGGTCTTCATACGGGCACGGAAGCCGTGGTCGCGCTTACGCTTGAGGTTGCTGGGCTGGTAGGTGCGCTTCGTGGCCATTGGGGGCCTCTCGTATGAATGGGACGGAAAGAACCGGAAATTCTAGAGAGGTACCCCGGCCCAAGTCAACCCCTGGCAGCTACGCGAATTCACTGGGCTGTGCAATAGCTGTGGATGTTTTTGTGAATAAGTAGGGGACAAGCATTCCGAAGGCGGGCGCTCGGTGGTAGTCTGAGCCATCCATTTCCCCCCTTTCCGGCCTGTGTTTGGGCGCCTTGTCGCGTCCATGCCCCGGCCACCGGACGATTATTGCTG